>NZ_CP026498.1:11340035-11344947 GCF_002953255.1 Streptomyces sp. CB01881 | reverse complement strand
AGGCCGCCGCGCCGCCCGCCGCCACGCCGTCCTGACCCCGGCCCCCACCCCCGCCCCCGCGCTCCCGGCCCCCACCCCCGGCCCCCGCTCCCGCCCGCCTGACCCTGCACGAGAGGAAACCTGTCATGCCGTCCACGAAGTCGCCCGCCGAGGTCTCCGGTACGACCACCGAGCAGTACAACGGATTCACCGCCGAGGAGCGGGCCGCGATGAAGGAGCACGCACACGAGGAGAAGAAGACGGCGGCGCGGCGGGGGTTGTCCCGGGCGGAGAAGGAGGCGGCGGTGGAGCGGGACGTGCTCGCGAAGATCGCCGAGATGCCGGAGGCGGACCGCGTCCTCGCCGAGCGGATCCACGAGATCGTCAGGACCGCCGCTCCGGACCTCGCGCCCAAGCTCTGGTACGGGATGCCCGCTTACGCCAGGGACGGCAAGGTCGTCTGCCACTTCCAGAGCGCGGAGAAGTTCAAGTCGAGGTACGCCACGCTCGGCTTCAGCGACCAGGCGGCACTCGACGACGGCGCCATGTGGCCGACCTCCTACGCCGTGAGGGAGCTGACCGCGGCCGACGAAGAGCGCATCAGCGCGCTCGTCAAGAAGGCGATGGGCTGAGGCCGGCCGGGGGCGGAACCGGCGGCGAAAGCGACCGAGCCGGGTTGCCCGTGCGCACGGTTCTGCCAGCCGGCCCCGGCGGATTGCCGGTGTCCTGCCGGACGGGATCGTCCGCATCGGCCTGCCCGCCGGCGGAGGATCCCTGGCAACCGGCGCGAGAGCCGTGGCAACCGGCGGGCCGGTCAGTCCCAGCGGCTGGCAGCGACACCGGCCTCCCGCAGCACCTCGGGAAAGTCGGGGGTGAACGCCCACCACGAGATCCCCTCAAGAACCACGGCCCAGGCGCGAGCCGCCGCGGCAAGGTCGCCGCGGTCCATGGCCAGCCTGGTCCGGACGAGGCTCTTCGTCATCAGGCTCGACCAGGAGCCGAAGACGGAGACGACCTCGTGCTCGCCGTCCAGGAGCAGTTGCCCTGCCGTGCGCTCTCTGGCCAGGACGAAGAACCGGGCGGCGTCGTACTGCTCGGGGGTCGGCACCTCGCCGTGGAAGGTCACTGCGAAACCTGCCCGCGCGTTCCCGGTGCGACGGCTCGCTGGACGTCCTCGATCGGAACGGCCACGGACACCCTGCCGAAGGCCACCTCGTGGCGGCCGTTGCCGAGGGCACGGGCGCCGCCGGCCTTGTGCCCCCACCGGACGGTGCCGGCCGGGAGCGAGTCGAGCAGGATCCGGCGCAGCTCGCCGCGCTGCACCTCGGGGCGGCCGCCCGTGCCGTCGTCGGCCTTGTCGAGCAGAACGGTCCCGTCCTGGTCGACGAGCCGCATCGTCTGGCGTCCTTCGACGGCGATGGCGTGGAACTCATCCATCAGGCCCGCCGTCTCCAGGGCGAGTTGCCCGTTGAGTCGTGGATGTCGAGCAGCCCGCCCTGCAGGCGCTCCGTCGGGGAGGACTCGGCCTCGTGGACCGTGACCGCGATTCCGTGAACGTGCAGGACGCGGGCCAGCGTGAGGCCGCCGAGTCCGGCGCCGATGATCACGGCGGGGGTGTGCATGGTGACTCCTCGGAATCGGGATGACGAGGGGGTGAACGGGCAGGCCGGCGGACTGCCCGTGGTCGGGCGCCGGCCCCTACGGCCCCTGCACCACGGAAGACGGTTGAGCCGGAACCTGAAACGACGGCGGCCGGAGGGCGGCCGGCCCTGTCGTCGCATCCGCCGGTTGGGGACTGTGCCCGATCACAGCCTGACGGCCAGCCAGACGGTCACGGCCGCGGTGGCGGTCAGTCCGGCGTTGAGCGCGATCCGGCGGTCCTCGCCCGTCAGGTGGACGGCGATCGCGCCGGTCTGCAGGAGTACGAAGCCGATGGCCGCGGCCGGCGCCAGGGAGGGAGCGATGCCGGTCAGCGGCGGCAGGACCAGGCCGGTCGCGCCGAGTATCTCGACCGTCCCCAGGGCCCTGAGGGCGGGCAAGGGCATGCGGTCGACCCAGGCCATCATCGGCCGGAGCTGATCGCGGCTGCGGATCACCTTCAGCGTGCCTGCGTAGAAGTAGAAGAGCGCGAGCAGTCCCGCGGTGATCCAGTAGGCGATGTTCATGGTTCCCGTTCATGGGCCACCGGTTCACGGGGACCCGTTGATTGCGTCGGTTGCGTCGGTTGCGTCGGTTGCGTCGATTGCCGGAAGAGCGCCGGTGAAGGCCCGGTCAGTCCTCGTCCGGGGGATCCGGACGCCCAGAGGCGGCAGCGCCACCGCCCTGCCGGCCGAAAGGCGGGTGGCCGAGCCGTGCCGTGCCGCCGGCCTCAGGCGGGGTCGGTGGCGGGATCGGTCGCGAGGTCGGTCGCGGGCTCGGTCGCGTAGCGGCTCATCGTGTCGATGTTGGCCTGCGGCGTCAGCGGCCGGCCGCCGGCGAGCGCTTCCTGGAGGTCCCGGAAGTACTGCACGTACAGGTCGGGGGTGAAGGTGCTGAGCATGACGGCGGGTTGGTCGCTCAGGTTGGCGAAGGTGTGCGGGGTACCGGGCGGAACCATCACGAGCGTGCCCGTGGTGGCGTCGTGCTCCTCGTCCCCGACGGTGAACCGCACGGTGCCGGAGAGGATGTAGAAGCCCTCGTCGTGTCGGGCATGGCGGTGCTGGGGCGGTCCCTGGGTGTGCGGGGCGAGGACGGACTCGGCGATCGCGAGGCGGTGCCCGGTGTGGCTGCCGTCCTCCAGCACGCGCATGCGCGTGGTGCCCAGAACGATCGTCTCGCCGTCGCCGGGACCCACCACCGATACGGCGGGGCCGATCTGCGGCTGCCCGGTCTTCGCTTCTTCGGTCATGCTCACGAGTGCACCGCCGGGGGCCCGCCGGTGTCCAAGACCCATCCCGCGGCGCCGATACCTCGTGGGTATCGTTGCAGCGTGGAGCTACGGACCTTGCGCTACTTCGTGGCGGTCGCCGAGGAACTCCACTTCGGCCGGGCCGCCACCCGACTGCACATGAGCCAGCCGCCGCTGAGCCGGGCGATCAAGCAGTTGGAGGCCGATGTCGGGGCCCTGCTGTTCGCCCGCTCGCCCGCCGGCGTCACGCTCACTGCGGTGGGCGCGGTGCTGCTCGACGAGGCGCGGGCCCTGCTCGACCATGCCGACCGCGTCCGTGTCCGCGTGAGCGCGGCAGCCGGCATCGCGACCATCACCATCGGCATCCTGGGCGACGGCACCGACCCGGGGGTGTCCAGGCTGGCCGCCGCCTACCGCCGGACCCACCCCGGCATCGACATCCGCATCCGTGACACCGATCTGACCGACCCGACATGCGGGCTGCGCGCCGGACTGGTCGACGTCGCCCTGACCCGGGCGCCGTTCGACGAGACCGCCCTGACGGTGCGTGCGCTGCGGACCGATCCGGTCGGCGTGGTCCTGCGGGCCGACGATCCGCTGGCCCGCCGCGACGGACTGCGGCTGGCCGAGCTGAGCGACCGTCGCTGGTTCCAGTTCCCGCCGGGTACCGACCCCCTCTGGCAGTCCTACTGGAACGGCGGCAGGCCGCGCGAGGGCCCAGTGGTGCGCGCCGTCCAGGAATGCCTGCAGGCCGTCCTGTGGAACGGCACGGTCGGCCTGGCCCCGCTCGGACACGACCTGCCCGCGGAGCTGGCCCTGGTGCCGCTGACCGACATGCCGCCGAGCCGGGTGGTGGCGGTGTGGAACGAAGGGGACACCAACCCGCTGATCCGGTCCTTCATCGAGATCGCGACAGCCGCCTACCGTCACTGAGCACCGGCGACCGGTGCCGCCGCGGCTCGTGAACGATTCGCGGCGGCCCCGGGGGCCGCCTCCCGAGGGCCCGGGGCGGGGGCGTGGAGGGGTCAGTGCCAGTAGCTGGGGGTGTCCCCGCCGGGCTGGTTCCAGGCCCAGACGACGAAGGCGATGACGGCGGCGACGACGAGGACGGCAAGGACGAAGCAGCCGAGGGCGCCTCGCCGGTTCCGGTGGTCGATGTCGTCCAACTGGGCCCCCGGGTGTCGAGTCTGACGTGAATCCGAGCGTGGCTGCCGGAAAGGCGGAGGGCAAGAGCGCAAACGGTGCGGGGCCGTCCCACGGGCGCATGACCGGCCTGCCGGTGCGCTCCGACGTCTCCGTTGGCCGGGTCCCGCGCACCCCCTTCCCTGTACACCGGACGCCCTGCCGCTGTGCCCGCCTGTCGCCGGACCTGCTCGCCGAGCGCTTGGCTGAGGCGCTGTTCGAGGCGGCGGACCTGGGCGGCGAGGCGGGTGCGCGCGTCAGCCGCCGCTAGGTCGGCCTTGAGCCAGGCGCGACTGACAGCAGGACTGTGGCCGCCGGGGGCGACCGGCTCGGCGGCCTGGGCGTGGATCAGGGTGAGGAGATCGCGTTGCTCACCGGCGCCGAAGCCGCTGCGGTCCATGCGGAGATCCTCGCGCTCGGCCTCGGCAGCCCGGGCAGATGACACCTGCCCACCACCGGGCGCCATGGCCGCGAAGTCCGGCAGGACCGTGTTCACGGACGGCTCGGGGGTCGCGGAGGTCCGGTTCCTGTACGAGAACACTCCGGGCACCGAGCACCAGGCCCGCAGCCCCCGGCATGCCGGTTCGTGCCGGCTGTCCGTCACTGGCCGCGCCCCGCGCGGCCTCGCGGGCAGCTACTTCACCAGCCGCTTCACCGTCGGGGACATGGACCTGGCTCTGGTCGACCGCTCGATGGAGTACGCCACGTTCGTCGACGCCCGGGCCGCCGACCGACAGACGGCGGCAGCACCCTGACGTCCGGCGGTGCCCTTTCGGCCCCGGTCCGCCTGCGCGGCGGCCGGGGCCGGTTCGTCAGTCATCGTGACCGGCGGGCGGGCGGGCGGGCGTGGTGTGTCGGCAGTGT
>NZ_CP026498.1:11287487-11340025 GCF_002953255.1 Streptomyces sp. CB01881 | reverse complement strand
GTGCCGTGCCCTTTCGGCCCCGGTCCGCCTGCGCGGCGGCCGGGGCCGGTTCGTCAGTCATCGTGACCGGCGGGCGGGCGGGCGGGCGTGGTGTGTCGGCAGTGTCGGCTTGGCCCCTGGGCAGGGCATGCCGGACAGCGGTGTCCCCCCAGCCCATGGGGCGGGAGCGACAGCCCGAGCTTGCACGGCAATTATGCGACCAATATAGGACTAATAATGCTGCATATAGAGTGACTCTCTGTGATACCTTCCCTGCTAGGAGGTATGAGATGTCTGAGATCTACGCGGCGGTGGACGCACTGCTGGCCAAGGCGCGGGGCGGCGGGGACCTGCCGGAGCCGGCCGAGCGGGAGCGGCTGCGCAAGGAGGCCGGCCTGACCCAGATCGAGGTCGCCGCGGCCCTGGACACCAGGCGGGAGACGTTCGCCAGGTGGGAGAACGGGACCGCCCAACCGCGGGCCCCCAAGCGCGGTGCCTATGCCTTCCTGCTCGCGGGCCTGGCCGACATCCACGGCACCCGGGGCCCGGACGGCTGGCTCACCCTCGCCCGCCAGGCCCGCCCCCTCGACACCGGCGCCGAGACCACGGCAGGGGAGTGACACCCTGATGGACCGCAAGACGTACACCACGAAGCTCGCTGAGCTGCGCCCGCTGCGTGCCGAGATCGCGGCCGCCGAGAAGGCTGTCGCGGCCGCGCAGGCCGCGCTCGACAAGCTCATCGGCCGGCGCGCCCGCCGGATCACCGAACTCGCGGGGTACGAGGGCGCGAAGGCCGACACCGTCGCGAAGGCCTCCGGGTTGCCGGTCGTGGACGTCGTGCGGATCGCCCCGCTGCTGGACCCGACCCCGGCCGCCGTCCGCACCGCCAAGGCCGACGACCGGGCCGGTGCCGCTGCGCCCGCTCCGGCGCCCGTGGCCGAGCCCGCGCCGGTCGCCGAGTCCGCCGTCGCCCCGGCGCTCACCCGTCCCACAGCCGTACTCAAGCAGCCGGCCCCGGTCGAGGTTGAGGACCAGGCCGTCGTCGAGCACCCCGCCCCGGCCGAGCCCGCCGTTGCTGCGCCGGTCGCCCCGGCGCCCTCGGTCGCTCCGGTCGCTGCTGCGGAGCGTCCGGCCGTGGTCGTCGGGCCGCGCGAGCTGCCCACCCTCCCGGAGGGCCCGGCGGGCGCGCGGTTCGAGTCCGCGACGACCGGCCTGGCCTCCAAGCGCCCGAACTTCGTCCAGCAGGCCCGCTCGACGGTTTTCCTGGACGTGGCGGCCGGCGTGCTGGCCGTGCGCGACCAGACGGTGCGGGTCGACCTCGGGGCCCGCACGCCCGGGGAGATCCTGGACGCCGTCCTCACCACGGCCCCGGGTGCGGAGCGGGTCTACATCACCGCCGGCGCCCCGTGGCACGACGGCGCCGAGCGCTACAGCACGCTCAAGGACGCGGTCGCGGCCTGGCTGAACACCCCCAGCGAGCGGTGGACCACCGCCGTCGGCGCGGGCCGGGACAGGCTGGCCGGGCACTTCGTCCACCAGCGCCAGCCGGTCGGCCGCTACGCCCCCGCCGCCGCCCCGGACGGCCCGGTCACGGAGATCCGCTCCATGGGGGAGTGGTTCGACCCGGACGGCGCCGACGTCACCACCTGCCGGGACGCGTTCCGGCTGCTGTGGCAGGCGCTGCGCCGCCACTGGGACGACGCGGTGCTGATGGGGTCGCCGTCGCAGACCGGCCGGGACCTGTGGTCGCGCACCATCCCCACCACCGGCAAGTGGGCCGGCGGCTACCCGGTGCTGTCCGAGGAGCTGCGCGGTCTGCTGCACGCCACCGGCGGGCAGGGCCGCACCGAGCTGGTCCTGCCCCCACGGGTGCCGGAGCAGCTGCCCGCGTTGGTGGAGTACGACCGCACGTTCGCCTATGCGAAGCACCTGTGGAAGTCCCCGGTCGGCACGCCGCGCCGGATCACCGCGGCCGGGTTCGCGGCGATGACGGAGCAGGAGCAGACCAAGGCGCTGATGTCCTGCTCGCACTGGAACATCAAGGTGACCGTCCCGGCCGGCTGGAACCACGTCGGGCTGCTCCCGGCGCCCGTCAGCGGTGACCGTGCCTGGGTCTACCCGTCAGAGCCCGGTGCCACGTTCACCACCTGGGCGGGCGGGGCGGAGGTCCACCTCGCGCTGTCGAACCACCTCGCGCCGTGGCGGATCGAGATCCTCGACGGCCTGCTCTTCGAGGACGGCAAGCCGCTCGACGAGTGGGGCAGGCGCCTCAAGGCCGCCTGGGCGGACCTGGCCAACCTCTCCAAACTGCACGCCGACGAGCGCCAGCGCACCGCGGCCTACCTCGCGAGCCGGTCGGTCCGCTCCGTGCTGCTGTTCGGCCTGGGCGGCTTCGCGCAGCGCCCGCGCCTGGTCTCCGGCACCACCCCGGTGGGGGAGGCGCTGCCGGCCGGGGTGGAGATCCTCGGCCAGGACGGCGACGTGGTGACCTGGCAGCGGCAGGCCGGGTTCTCCCGCGACCCGTACGCCCACCCGGAGTGGGCCGCGTACGTGTGGTCGGGGGCGCGGGCGGCGCTGCTGGACATGAAGTACCGCGACGGCAAGGAGGTCGTCGCCGTCGCCGGGGCGCTGCACGCCAAGCCCGGCACGGTCGTCTACTTCGGCACGGACGGCATCGCCCTGACCGAGCGCCAGCCCTGGCCCTACCGGGGCGAGGTGGGCGACTACCTCCTCAAGGGCCACCTCACCGGCCCCGTCGAGCACCCGGCCGGCCAGGAGCAGTACCTGAAGCTGCGAGCCCTGGGCCGAGCCGAACTCGCCGCGAAGGGGACCGACCAGTGAGCCCCGCCGACCCGAACCAGCCGAACGAGGCCGCCCGCCTCGCCCAGGAGCTGATCGACCAGGGCTACACCAGGCGCCAGGTCGCCAGGATGCTCGGCCGCGACGCCTCCCTCGTCAGCCAGTTCTTCACCAAGGGCAAGGGCGCCAGCATGGTGGGCGCCCTGCGCCAGCTGGTACGGGCCGTACGGGGCGGAGAGCGGGACGAGGAGGCCCTGGCCGGCATCGCCGAGGCGAACACCACCCGCCGCCGCACGAAGACCGGGCAGAAGGCCCGGGTGCGGGGCAAGGACGTGATCGGCACCCCGGGCGGCAGCATGGCCGGGCGCGCCGGGAAACAGGCCATCAAGACCGGCGCCGCGCACCTGGCCGGCGTCATCCACGCGGCCGCGGCCGCGAACGGCAGGGTCGCCCTGACGGTACGCATGCGCGGCACCCACTTCACCCTGCCGGCCGGGTCGAGACAGGACTCACCCGGCATCCGGCGCGGCGTGGTGCCCCGTGCGGACGGCACCGAGGAGCGCACCTACGGCTCTGCCGCCACGGGCGGTTTCTCCGCCGCCGAGTGGTCGCGGCGGGTGGCCGCCTCGCACGGCGACGTCGTCCACGCGGTGTGGACATGGCTGGTGGAGACCGGCCGCGCCGTCCCGGACGCCGAGATCGTCTACCTGGAGATCCGGACCTGGACCCCCACCGGCCACCAGACCTCCGAGATCCTCATCGGCTGACACCCGCCGCGCTGCCGGTCACCGCTGCCACGCGCCCGGCTCCGTGGAACCCTCCCCGCACCCGCCCTGCCCCGCCCCACCCGGCAGACGAAGGAGAACCACCGCCGTGGAGACCGCGACGACCGCCACCGCCGCCGAGGCCGACGTGCCGGCAGCGTTCCGGGCCGAGGCCGGGCGGCCGCTCCCGGCGCAGCCGTCCGGCACCGTCGTGAACCCGTTGCCGTTGCACTGGTTCCAGAAGGACGCCGTCGCGGCCGCCGTGCGCGAGGTGAAGGACGGCGGCCGCGCGACGGTGGTCGCCGCGACCGGCTCCGGCAAGACCCTGATCGCCGCCGGCTGCGCCCGGCGCCTGGCCGCTCGCGGTTCGGTGTTGGTGCTGGTGCCGACGATCGAGCTGCTGGAGCAGAGCGCGGAGGCCTGGTCCACGAAGGGCGGCCGCCGTGGGCTGGCGGTCGCGGCGTGCTCGCGGGAGGAGGCACTGGAGAGCGCGGAGGCCGGCGGCCGCGTCCGTGCCCAGGTCACCACCATTGCGGCGCGGATCGCCGACCTGGTCGCCTCCGCGAAGCCCGGCGAGCCGGTCACCGTGTACGCGACCTACGCCTCCCTGGAGCGGATCGTCCAGGCCCACCGCGACTTCGGCCTGGCCCGCTGGGACCTGGTCGTGGTCGACGAGGCGCACCGCACCGCCGGCGCCGAGGGCAAGGCATGGGCGGCCGTCCACCACGACGACCAGGTCCCGGCACAGCGACGCCTGTACTTCACCGCGACCCCGCGCATCGCCGACGACCGCAAGGCCAAGGACGGCCTCACCGACCTCACCAAGACCGACGACACCGGCGCCCCGGACGGCGAAAACCAGGCACTGCCGGCGCTGTGCTCGATGGACGACGAACGCATCTACGGCCCCACCGTCTACACCTGGACCCTCGGCCAGGGCATCGAACACGGCTACCTCGCCGACTACCGCGTCCTCGTCCCCGTCGTCACCGACGAGGACCTGCGCGACCTCCTCAACCTCCCCGCCGTCGCCGACCTGCGCTCCCAGCGCACCAACGAGGAACTCCTGCGCCTGGCCCTGCAGATCGCGGTGCTGCGCGCCGTCGCCGACCTGGAGCTGCGCCGCGTGATCACGTTCCACTCGCGGGTGTCGGCGGCGCGGGAGTTCGCCGCCGGCCTGCTGGGCGCCGCCGAACTGCTCAAGGACGCGGACCGGCCGGAGCGGCTGTGGGCGAAGGCCGTGGCCGGCGCCGACCGGCTGCGCGAGCGCCGGGCCGCGTTCGCCGAGTTCAAGGCCCACACCGGGGAGGACGGCGAGGAGTGCGGCATCCTCGCGAACTCCCGTCTCCTGTCGGAGGGGATCGACATCGCCGCGGTCGACGCGATCGTCTTCGCCGACCCCAAGTCCTCGGTGATCGACATCGTCCAGGCCGTCGGCCGCGCCCTGCGCCAGTCCTACCGGCAGGGCAAAGTCTCCTGGGTCGTCATCCCGGTCTACCTCCCCTCGCCCGAGGTCGGCGACGACACCGCGGCCGCCGACCCGGCCGCGGTCCACGATGCCGGCGAGGCGGTGAAGGCCGAGGCCGACACCGAGATCGAGGCCTCCTCCTTCCGCACGATCTGGCGCGTCCTGCGGGCGCTGGCCGCGCACGACGCCCGGGTGGCCGGCCGCATCACCGAGCTGCGCGCCCACCGCGGCCGGCCCCAGCTCATCACCACGGCCAAGGCCTCCGAGGCCGAGGCCGGGGAGGGCGAGCAGAGGCCCGCGGCGCCGGAGTCGCCGGTCGAGTGGCTGCGGATCGATGCCCGCCACCACGCGGGGCAGATCCTCCAGGCCGTCAAGCTGCGGGCGTTCAACCCCAGGGCGACCGAGTGGCAGCGCATGCACGCCGTCGCCGCCGTGTTCCACATCGAGCACGGCCACCTCGACCCCACCGACCGCGACCGGCACGCGGAGCTGATTTCCTGGCTCGCCCGCCAGCGCCACCTGAACGGCCAGGGCCTGCTCGATGCGGCCCGGGCCGGCGAGCTGGACGCGCTCGGCATGATCTGGTCGAAGAACGCCAACGCCTGGGAACGCGGCCACGCCTACGCCGCCGCCTTCCACCACCAGCACGGCCACCTCGCGATCCCCGCCACCGCGAAGCTGGACGACTACGCGGTAGGTGCGTGGATGCGCCGCCAGCGCAAGGCCGAGAATCTCCACCCCGACCAGGTGACCAAGCTCGACGCCCTGGACGAGCTGTGGCGTCTGGAGCCGGACTGGAACCGCTCCTACCGGCGCCTTCTCGCCTACCTCGCCGCCGGCGGCACCCTCACCGGCCCGGCGAACCGCACCGGCGGCGAGGCGGACCCGACGTTCCGGCCGGGGACGTGGCTGCGCAAGCAGGCGGCGGCCCGCACCGACGGGAAGCTGACCGGCCGGCAGGCCGCGCTCCTGGACGCCCTTCACCGGCACGCCGAGACCCTCACCGGCTGATCCGCCCCGCACCCCCGCGGTCCCGGCCCACCCAGGCCGGGACCGCCGCCCGTACCCGTTCCCGGCTCCCGGGGCACCGCGCGATGACCGCCGCGACCCCGGCCCCGCCGCCGCGCCCGGGCGGCAGTGTCGATGGCGGCTACTACCGCACGGGCCGGCCGGGCTGACGGGAACCCGCCGTCAGCCGCCGACGGAGCGGGCTCCCTCGATGAGCCCCTGGCGGGCTGCGTTCAGGGCTTCGGTCTGCTTGATCAGATGGTCGACCGCGTTCGTCACCAGGGCCACCTCGGCCGGCGTCGTCCAGCCCGGCCGGTGGATGATCTTGAGCAGCTCCTCGTGAGGGTCGTTGGTCACAGACTTGGTCACCGTGATCAGGTGGTGAATCCGCTGCTCCAGGTGAGCCAGTTGGTCCTTCTCCATGGCGCGCCCAGCTCCTTCGGTCGTAGTGGCACAAGCGGACCATGTCTACCCAAACTGGCACGCCTTGCCATAGGGCTGAGCGGGTGGCGTCGCCTGGCGAAGGCCTCTTCTTCTGGTCAGCGGGGCGGTCCAAGCAGTGCCGGCAAAGGGCGGTCGGCACCCGTCAGGTCGTGTGGCGGCGGTAAGTCGCGACGGGAAAACCCGAACGTCTGTGTCCGGCTCCACCAGGCCGGCAGGATTCGCCACTGGACTTGTTGATCTGGAACGCGACCCAACGCCGCCTTGTCAGGCTCGGCGGACCCCCGGGCTGAATTCCAGGCTTCGTTACATAGTTTGATCGTTTCGCCGTCCTGCCGACTCCGCAGCGGTGACGTTTTCAATGCCGCGCCAAAACCACACTCTCGTCCGCCCCGACGGCGAAAACATGCTGCTCGTCTGCCGCGGCGAAGACCGGTTCCAAGGCCGGCGTGGGATTCCAGACAGTCCGGCCCGTGAGGCTGTCTGCCAGCCACAGCCCGGATTCCCCGACTCATCCGCCCATCGCAGCAAGGTATCGCCGATCAACGACTCCGCCGGCGGCCGGTCAGCCGGGCACGTCGATCCTCCTGGCGCCGCCTGCCGCCGATCCCGGCATCTCCGAGGACGAGCGCCACACGATCATCGAGCGGGCGGCGGCGCTGCTGCGGCGGGGCGACCTCAGTGTCACCGAGGTCTGCTTCGAGGTCGGCTGCGCGTCGTTGGGAACGTTCACCACCCGCTTCACCGAGCTGGTGGGCATGTCGCCCGGGGTCTTCCGGCGTCAGGCGGCGGATGCGGCGGCCGGCCAGGCCGGTGCGGCGGGTGCGGCCCGCGAGGTGGGGTCGGCGATCAAGGTGGAGGGGATGCCGGCGTGCGTGGCGAAGCAGGTCTCAAGACCGGTCAGGAATCGAGAAGCCCCGGCCGCCGCGAAGCCCCTAGCGTGATGGTCATGGCAACCACCACTTCCACCGCAGCCCACACGTCCCTCGTGTCCGTCACCCTTGAGGTGGCCGATCCCGAGGCCGCTCGCCGTTTCTACAGCGCCTTCGGTGTGGACGCGTACATCCGTCTGCGGGCGTCGGAGGCGCAGTCCACCGGGTTCCGCGGTTTCACCCTGGCGCTCACGGTGTCCGGGCCGGCCACCGTCGACGGCTTCGTCGGCGCCGCGGTGGAGGCCGGTGCCACGGTGCTGAAGCCCGCCGCGAGGTCGCTGTGGGGCTACGGCGGCGTCGTCCGGGCCCCGGACGGGACGATCTGGAAGATCGCGACCTCGGCGAAGAAGGACACCGGTCCCGCCACCGGCGAGATCGACGAGGTCGTCCTGCTGATCGGCGTCGAGGATGTGAAGGCCACCAGGCAGTTCTACGTCGGCCGGGGTCTGAGCGTGGCCAAGAGCTTCGGCGGCAAGTACGCCGAGTTCGCCCCGGGCCGGGCCGGTGAGGTCAAGCTGGCGCTGTACAAGCGCCGTGCCCTGGCCAAGGACCTCGGCGTCCCCGCCGAGGGCACCGGCTCGCACCGCATCGTCCTCGGCGGCACCGCCGACGCCTTCACCGACGCGGACGGGTTCGCCTGGGAGGCCGCCGCGTCGCCCGCCGCCACGCCGTCCTGACCCCGGCCCCCACCCCCGCCCCGCCTGACAGCATCCGTACGGGTTGATGTTCGGCCACAACAGCGCGGTCGGCCCGCGCCGCCCTGGTCCCCGCCACTGCCGACGCCCCCGACAGCCCACCGCCGCGCGCCGACCCGGATGGAGATCTGCCGGTGTTGTCCGGCGCGGCGGCCGGTGGTGGGCTGTCGGGGGGCGTCGGTGCCCGGTGCCCGGTGACGGTTTCGGCGACGGTGCGCGGGCACGGCGGTGGTGGTCGGCACGCTGCCCGGGCTCGGGATCGTGGAGTGGGCATGGGGACCGGTGGCAGTCCCGCCCAGTCCCCTGCCCGGGCGCCTGCCGGGGTGCCGGCGGCGACCTGTGTCTCCGCCCTCGTGGTGAACACCGACACCTCGGCGGTGAGCATCTTGCTGCCTGCCATCAGCGAGGACCGGGCACGGGCCGCTCGGGCCGGTGTGGTGGCGCTACGGCCGCCCGGGCCGGCACTCCCTCACCGAGGCGCGGGAGAGCCCGAACAGCCGGGCCGCCAACGACCGGCGCCAGGCCGCCCGTGCGGCGACGCCGCGCTGCGCCCGTGCTGGACGTGCCGGGGCTCGATCGGTGGGAAGGCTGGTGCGGTGCACCACTCGTCGGCGCCGCGGCCGCGCCGCGGTCCTTTGGCCACCACAACACCACCCTGACGAGCCGAAGCCGGTCTGTGGAACCACAGGCCTGGGCAACCGTGTCGTTTCCGGAGGGTGGGGAGTTCGAGTTCGACGTCGATGGGGGACGGGATGCGCCACAGGTGGCCGACTGACCAGGAGCTGCGGCAGATCTTCCACGGGGAACTGGAGCGTGTGCTCGCAGGCGGGGGACCGCGTTCCTGTACCGGGCTGGACAACGATACCGCCGAGGCGCTCTGGGCGATCGCCACGGCGGAGCCCGCCGACCGCAAGGCTCTGGTGCCGGCCCTCTACCGGGCCTTCGCCGGTCAGCTGGACGGCAGCAACGCGGCTCGCTGGCACGAGGAACTGGAGCGCCGGTTCGAGCGCGGGCAACGGCGGCAGGGCGAGGCGGGGTGAGAGATCGGGTTCGTTCCCGTGAGCATCCGGTTCAGGCGTTGCCTCCCGCAACGCTGCTCTGCGACCGGCTCCCCCACGAGAGGCTCTGCCCGACGTCGAGGCGCGGTGTGACCTGCTGTGCCCTTGTGGCGGGTCGGTGGTTCGGTGGTGGGTGTTGTCGGCGTCGTGGGTCAGAACAGCTTCAGGGCGGCCTCGGTGGTGGCGGCCATGACGAACGCGTCGATGTCGACGTTGACGGGCAGGGAGCTCGCTGCGTCACCGCCCCACCGTGACGTAACTCCGAGGGGCACCACAAGCAGCCCCGCCATGGGGAGGGCTGCCCGCCTGGCGCCGGTTCGGCCGCCGCGGCTGGCACACCCTCACCTATGCGCTCGACAACCCGGACGGCGACCGGCTGGTCGCCGTCGAGCAGGCCGAGGCCGATCGGGTCCGCCGGGCGTGGGAGGAGTCGGGGCGGGCGCGGCGCCGTCCCGGCCTGCACCCGCTGCTCGGCGAAGTTCTCGAACGCGCGGTGGGAGGAACGCCGGACCGGCTGGAGGGACGACGGGCTGTGCGCCGGCTGCCGCCAGGCCGTCACCGACCAGCAGGCCCGCCAGGAGGCCGAGCGCGAGCGGGCCGCGGCCGAAGCTGTCGCCGTCGCGGCCGGGCATTTGGGCCCGGTCGGGTTCAGGCCTCGTTTTCGGTCAGGCCGCGTTGTGGCAGCTCGGGGGCCTCTTTCGGGTGATCGACGGCGCGATGCCCGCCCGCGGACGAGGACATGTGGGACGTTGGCGAACGGTTCTGTCCCCGTTAGGAAAGGAACAGGTGGAGTCTGTGGTGACTCAGACGGAGCGCGGCCGTTTCCAGGCGATGTTCAGGAAGGTCGACGTCGATGGTGACGGTGTGATCGAGCAGGTCGACATCGACCAGCTGGTCCAGGAGATGCTGGCGCGGGCCGGCGCGTTCCCGGGTTCCCCGGACTGGCGGCGGGTGACCGATCTGGGCAACCGGATGTGGCAGGCGCTGCGAAGCGCAGCGGATGCGGACGGGGACGGGAGGGTCACCGCCCGGGAGTTCGTGGCCGCTTACCGCCGCCCGGAGTTCCTCGACCAGGTCGCGATCCCGTTCGAGCTCGCCGTCCTGGAGGCGGCCGACGCCGACAACGACGGCATGATCTCCGTAGCGGAGTGGCTGACCTGGCAGCAGGCCAAGGGAATCCCCCTGATCGATGCCCTCCAGGAGTTCCAGCAGATCGACGCCGACGGTGACGGTGTCCTCACCCGCGAGGAGTGCGCCCAGCACGTCAAGCAGTCCTACACCGCCCCGTAGGACCGGCCCGGCCATCGGCCGCGTCGGCGTCTGCTGCCGACGGGGCCGATACGGCGCATCGCTCATAGCCCGCGTCGAAGGCTGATGGGTGTTTCGGACACCGGGTCGTGTCTCATCCGCCGCATTCGCAGCGCCACCGGAAACGAGGAGGAGGGCTGGTGCGGCGGGTGGGGGCAAGGGGCGCCGGACACGGCCTGGCTGTTGCCTGACCGGCCGTCCGCGGGCCGGTCGACCCACGGGCGGCGCGCGGCCCCGCACCACTTCAACTGGCTGCTCAGGTAAACGCGGAGAGTGCTGGGGCGTCGCTACGCGATGGGCTCCGCCCACCCTGGACAGCCCGATCCGCCCCGAGGTTCGGCCGGCTGACGGGCGACTCCGGGGCCCTGACGCCCCGCCTCGGGTCAGCACCCCTGGGGTGGGGTCAACCGGCACCATTCGTCGGCCTGCGGTGACGCGGAACTTCCGAGGGGTCGGTTCCCGCCCGAAACAAGATCACTTTCCCGGCTTGCCGGGCATCCGCGGATGACAGCCGAGGGCACCTCGGCTGTCAGCGCCGCGGCCCCCGGCGGGACTTGCGATTACCTGTCGACGGCGTCGGTCACGCGCTTCCAGCTGTCCAGGTCTGCGATGCGTGCCTCCAATGCGGCGCGCATGCCCGTGGCGCCGGAGGTGCCGAGGGCCAGGCGCAGCGGAGGGTTGGGGCTGTCGACCGCGGTCCGGATGCCTGCGGCGATCCGCGCCGCGGCGGAGAACGCGGATGCCGGCAACTCTCCGATGCCCTTCTGGACCTCGCGGACGGTCTGGTCGTAGTCGGCCAGGCCGGGCGCGACGTCGAGGTTGGCCAGGAAGGGGGTCGCGGTCAGCCCGGGCTGGATGATCGTGACGTTGATGCCGAGCGGTGCGACCTCGGCCGCCAGCGCGTCCGACAGCCCCTCGACCGCGTGCTTGGTCGCGGCCAGCAGTCCCACGCCGGGGTGGGCGGACTGCCCGTAGACGGACGAGCCCTGGAGGATGTGCCCGGATCGCTGGGCGCGGAGCACCGGCAGCGTTGCGCGGAGCACGTTGAGCAGTCCGAAGACGTTGGTGTCGAACACGGCGCGAGTCTGCGCGTCGGAGGCCTCCTCGACAGCTCCGAACAGTCCGTAGCCGGCGTTGTTGGCCACCACGTCGATGCGGCCGAACCGTGCGAGCGTGCGCTCCACCGCTTCCCGGACGGCCTGCTCGTCCCGTACGTCCGCCGGGACGAGGAGCAGGCGCTCGCCGTGCACTTCGGTCAGTTCTTCCAGGGGAGCGGTGTCGCGGGCGAGCGCCGAGACGACGTCGCCGCTCTCGAGCGCCTGGAGCGTCAGTTCGCGGCCGATGCCGGACGTCGCGCCGGTGATCAGCCAGGTGCGGGGGTGGGTCTGCTGGTTGGATGTTCCGTTCATGTTGCGACCGTAATGAGTTAGAGCGCAACGCGTCAAGGTGGATGGCGTTCCAGGTTGCCCGTTAGACGGATTAGTGCCTCTTCCTGCTGATGTAGGGTGAGGGCATGAGCAGTGCGGCAGCCGGATCTCCCAAACTCAGCCCGCGCACCGTCACGCCGGCGGTGGAGACCGTGCTCGCGTTCGTGAACACGCGCGCGGACGGCTCCGGCCGGCAGGAGTTGTTCGGGGACGGGGACTCGTTCGCGGCGTGGCTGGCGGAGTACGACGAGTTCGGCGGCGAAACCGTGGTGACCGATGCCGATGCCGCGGCCGCGCGCGAGCTGCGCGATGCCCTGGTGACCGTGCTGCTCGCGCACTCGGGCGACGAGGAGAGCCTGGGTGAGCCGCTGCAGCGCGCCGAGCGGCACCTGCGGCGCGCGGGTTCGCTCTACCCGCTGGCGACGGTGGTCACGGCCGGTGGTGTCGAGCTGGCGTCCCCGCAGGCGGGGGTGGAGCGTGTGTTCGGAACCGTACTGGCTGCGGTGACGACCTTCGCCCAGAGCAGCGACTGGGGGCGCATCAAGGCGTGCCGCAACCCCCCGTGCCACTTCGGTTTCTTCGACCGCACCCGCAACGGGGGAGGGCTGTACTGCAGTCCCGGCTGCGGCTCCCAGGTGTCCATGCGCAACTACCGCCAGCGGCAGCGCCAAGGGAGTCAGGCGACGCCCCGGACGTGAGGACGCGCTGCCATCACGGAGCCTTCCGCGGTGGCAGGGCCGAGGACGGTGCCGACGAGCCCGGGGGGCCTGACGGCGACTGTGAGGGTTTCGGGATCCCGCCGCGCCGCGGCGGCTCTCCTGCTGATCCACCCCACCCTCGACACCCCACCCGACCAGCCAAAACACATCGGGCCCGTCGCCCTGGGGGCAGATTCTCGGGATCCTCGCAACACCTGATGGCTTACGTGGTCGTCAGTAGATCGCGCAGGCGCTCGGCCGGGGTTTCGAGGTCCGGCGGGAGGCGATCCTCCGGTGTCGGGCGAGCCGGCCCGGGGTTGCCGGCGCCGATGACGGATCTCACCTCCGCCGGCGGTGACCGGACGCGCCGGCCGTTCCCGCCGCAGCCCCGCTCGCTGTCACGAGTTCACTGCGAGGTGTCGGTGCCCCAGCGCTCCCGTACATCGCCGCGGTGACCGCTTCCGGCACCGGCCTCCACCAGGCCGTCGTACCAGGCGAGGGCCTGCTCGCGGGAGCGGGTGGCCATCACCGCCTGCACCTGCGGCCCGGCCTTGCTCTGGGGAGAGGCTGCCCGATCGGGCAGCCTCTCCGGTAGGTGGGGCCGTTTCCGATGGGCTTACAGGTTCGCCCGCAAAGCGGTTGGTACGGTCCCGACGACAGGTCTAGACCAGACTCTGTGGTCATTCAGTGAGGGGAAGTTCGTTGCGCCGCTCTGCTGCCGCCGCTCTGTTCACAGCTGTATCCATCACGTTGCTCTCGGGGTTCTGGGCCGCTTCGCCGGCCCAGGCGGCCATCTCGGGGACGACACCCACCAACTTCACCGGGACGGTATCCCTTGACTCCACCGGTACGGTCGACAGCGAGGCGGTTGTGACCCTCTCGGGTACCTACCGCTGCTCAGGGCCCTCTCCCTACGCCGTCGTCAACAGCTCGGTGGGGGACAGGGTCGCCATCAGCACGCCTGCCATCTGTGACGGTGCCGAACACACGTGGGTAAACCAGGGCAGGCCCTACGGGCCCCTTGTGAGGGTCGGTCAGTCTGAGGTCGCTACGCGCTTGCAGCGGTGGGAAACAGGGAGCAATGGCTTCCCGCGCGTTGTCACGCTCGCGATCGATCGGAAGGGCGTCGATCTGCAGGCTGCTGCGGAGTGACGCAGGGCCCGTCGGCCTGCGGGACGGACCTGTGCTCGTCGTGACGTCACCGGTGACGACCTGGTGAGGGAGCGTCGGTGGGCAGAGGGCGGACATCGGCAGGCAGTACCCGTTCTCTGCAAAGTTCCTCAAGCCGTCGTGGTTGCGGTAGAGCAAGGGCAGGCTGCTGGCGGCCGCCCGGCTGTGCGGTCCTGGACGTCCCTGCCCGGGACGGGAGCGCCTGTCCGCGCCGTCCGGCGCGGGTGCGCATCGTGTCGGCCGGCGCCGACCACGACCCGACCACGGACGGGCGCGGGCGACGCCGGCAAGGGTGGGGACGGGGGCCGGGCCGTCGTCGGCTGCTGACGGCCTCAGTCGTTGTCGATCTTGTTACCGGCGGGGTTGAGCACGTACCAGCCCGCACCGAAAGCCTGGGAACCCTGGCCCTTGGTGTCGCCCGGGTTGTGGTCACCCGAGAAGTAGTAGAGCGGGTGGCCGTGGTACGTCACCTCGACGCTGTGGTCGGCGCGGGTGATGGTGCCGAGCTCGGACGCGGTGACACCGGCGCCCGTCTGTGGGGCGCCGCTGGTGGTCAGCGGCGGCCAGGCCGAGGCGCACGCGCCGTCGCAGTTCGACATGGTGGGGGCGTCCTTCTCGAACAGGTACACCGTGCGGCCCTGGCTGTCCGTGAGGATCATCCCCAGGTCCGAGCTGTGCACAGCGACGACGGTCCCGCCCGAGCCGGCCGCAGCCGCCGGTGGGGACGAGGGCGCGCCGGGTGAGACCGCCGCGGGCGCAGACGAGGCGGGCGAGGAGGACGGGGTGCCGCTTCCACTGCTGCACGCAGCGACCCCCAGGGCGATTGCGGGCAGCGCCATGGTTGCCCAGGCGAGACGGCGCATGATCGATGCTCCTTCCGCGGACCGCCGGCCCCGGAGCGGGGCCCGTGCGAGCCGGTCACCCTTCGGTACGTGGCCCGACCCGCCGGCGTTCATCCGTCTCGCACTGCTTTCGCCCGCCGGTCCTCACCTCGACGACCGGCGCCGCCGAGGGCGGCCGGGGCTGGGCCGGCCGTCCGCCGTCCACGTCCGGGAGCGCGCTCCGGGACGGTCTACAACCTGGACGTCGTCGGAGAAGGTCTCTCCCCGGCGCACGAAGGCGTCGTGGCCCTGGCGCAGACCATCTCCGCAGCACGGGCCGCGGACCCGGCCGAGGTCCGCGACGCGGGCGAGGCGGTGAAGGCCGAGGCCGACGCCGAGATCGAGGCTTCGTCTTCCGGACGATCTGGCGGGTCCTGCGGGTCCTGCGGGTCCTGGCCGCGCACGACGCCAGGGTGGTCGGCCGGATCACCGGCTGCGCGCACCCTGATCGACGGCGGCGAGTTCGCGCTGACCTACACCCACCGCATGCGGGTCCAGGAGCAGCCGGCCAGCTTCGTGGTGCTGGTGCGGGCGGTATGGCTGTGCGACCTGCCCGAGACCGAGCGGCTGCGCCCGGTCCGGCACCTGCCGGGACCGATCCTCCCCGCAGGCCTCGCCGGGGGCGGCGTAGGGAATCGCTGACCAGCGACCCGCTGTGCACTGGTGGCAGTGTCAGTGCCCCGTGTCACTGTGCGACCCATGATCAACGATCTTGAGGGCATCGACCGCGTCGACTGGGCGTCCATGGGGCACGCCTACGGCCCGGCCGACGAAGTCCCGCTGTGGCTGGAGCAGATGGCCTCGCCCGACCCCGGCGTCCGGGAGAGGGCCTTCAGCAGCTTCTACGGCTCGGCCCACCACCAGGGCGACGTCTACTCGTGCACGGCAGCGAGCCTGCCGTTCCTTCTCGCGCTCGCCGACGATCCCCGGGTGCCCGACCGCGCGGCTGTCATCCGGCTCCTGCTCAGCATCGGCAGCGCGGCGCTGGACTGCGACCCCGACGGCGTCTACTACAGCCCGTCCGGTCACGCGTCGACGCCCCATGCGGATGTCGTGCCTCAGATGCGTGAGCGTGCCGAGGACTTCGTCCGGCACGCGGCGGACCCGGATCCGCAGGTGCGGCAGGCCGCCGTCCCAGCCCTGGGGCTGTTTCTCGATGACGCCGACCGGGCGTTCGCCCTGCTGCGTGAGCGGCTGGCGGCCGAGAGCGGCACCGTGGAGCGGCTGCTGGTCGTCGAGGCGGCCGCGACGCTGGCCCGGCGACTGCCGGCCGCGCTCGGCCCGGTGACGACCTGGCTCGCCACCCTGGCCACGGACCCGGCGCCGGCCGCCGACATCCGGCTCGCCGCCCTCGTCCACCGGGCCGTCTGCACACCGGAGGTGATCGACGCCGGCCTCGTCCCGACGGCGACCGACCTGCTCCAGCAGCTCACACCCGAGCCCGCGCCCGAGGTCGAGGCCGACGCCCGGCCGGCCGACTGCGGGCAGTGCACCTGCGCAGACGTCGCCGCCGCACCGGCACCGGACCAGGGCGTCCCGCCGCAGCTCGCCGCAGTCTTCGCCGACCTCGATCGGCACGGCCGTGTGCACGCCCCGACCACCGAGCTGCTGACCACCCTTCACCAGGTGTTGGACACACGGCTGCCCGAGCGCACCGCCCTGCTCACCGCCCAACTCCGCAGCCCGGACCGGGCCACCCGGTACGACGCCATCACGATGGCCAAGGCCCTGATCGGCTCCTGGCGCGGCGACCACTCCGGCCTCGTCCGCCTGCTCGCCGACTGCCTGCTGCCCCAGGACCCCTACACCGCCGCCGAAGCGGCCGAGGCCCTCGGCCAACTCCCCGCCGCCCTCGCCGAACCCGCCCGCGAGGCCCTCGCCGCCCTCGTCGAAGCCCACCGCGCCGCCCACGGGCCGACCGTGTGGGCCACACCGCACCCGCTGCTGCGCCGGGCCCACCAGGAGGCGGTCACGGCACTGGCCCGCCTCGGCGACGAGCGAGCCCTGCCCGGGCTGTTGGCGGCACTGGACACCGACGCCGATGCCTGGCGCGCGGTGCAGGTCGCCGGCTACCTCCCCCAGGCCGCCGGGGAGCTGCTGCCCAGGATGTCCCGGCGCCTGGCCGAAGCGGACTTCTCGCAGGACTGGCCCTGGTCGGACGCCTGCGCGCTGGTCGCCGCCCTTCGCCGGCTCGGCGACCCGGCGGCCGTACCCGCACTCACCGCAGCCGTCACCGCCTGCGTCCGGCACGAGCAGTGGCGTGGCGCGGCCGCGGCCCTCCACGCGCTGGCCCGCTTCGGCACCGGCGCCGCCTGCGCCCTGGAGGCGGTCCGGCCGCTCGCCGACGCCGAGGACCTCGACCTGCGCCTCGCCGCGGCAGAAGCCCTGTGGGCCCTCGAACGCGACCCCGCGGATGCCGTGCCGCGGCTGACCGACCTGCTCGACACCCACAAGCAGCAGGACGCGGCCGACGTCCTCGGCCGGATCGGAGCGCCGGCGGCCGCGGCCCTGCCCCACCTGCGGCAGATGCTCCAGGCCGGGCACGAGTGGACCCGGGTGCACTCCGCCGCCGCGATCCACGACATCGGCGGCCCGGCCGAGGCAGAGGCCGTCCTGCCGGTGCTGCTGGAGGCCTGGGAGAAGAACGACTCGACCGCCCACCACGTACTGCAGTGCCTGCAGCGGATGGGCCCCGCCGCCGCGCCCGCCCTTCCCCGGATCCGCGCGGAACTTGCCCTCGCCCGCCGCAGCGGCGGCTTCTTCAAGAGCGTCGAGGACGACGAGGCACTGCAGCGCGCCGGCCGGGCCTGTATCAACCAGTTGGCCTGAGCGGGGGTTTGGTGCCGTTGGGCCACACGCAGGGGGAACCGAAGCCGATGGTCAGGGTGGTGGCCCAGTCGCCGCCGTCCTGGATGGAGGCTCCGAAGCCGTCTTTCGGGTTCTCCAGGAAGATGCTGCCGGGGCCACTGGTGGTGACATTGAAACCGGCTTGGACGAGGTGTTCCCGGAAGGCATCGAAAGTCGCCGCGTGGTGGTCGGCCGGGATACCGCGCAGGTAACGGGACGTCATGGCCATAACTCGGCCGTCCTTCTCCGAGGGGGCGTCGTCCTTGAAACAGGTCGCGTCGCCGTCTCGTTCCGCGACGGCGTTCACGGGTTGGGGCAGGATGGCGAAGGTGTCGGTGAAGTACGACTCCGTCCGTTGCTTGGCCTGGTCACGGGTCATGGTCGGCTTGGCATCCGGTGGCCCGCAGGCGGTTGCGAGCAGGGCCAGGACCGGGGCGATGAAGCGTAGGATGCCGGTGCCGCGGAGCCGCGTCACAGCAGGGCCCCGGGGGTGCCGGCGATGACCTTGCCGAACTCGTACACCGCGCCTTTCTTGGGGTCCCAGTAGTGCCCATGGTCGCTGTCCCCGGCTTGCAGATGGTGCGCGCCGAAGTCGTTGTCCACGGGGTCCAGCCCGAAGGCCAGGCTGGTGCTCGCCACGTTTTTGATCATCGTGTCTTCACTGCCCCGGGCGACGTAGACGTGGGACGGGTCGATGTTCAGGTCCTTGGCGTGGTCGACGCCGACGCCGGGGCTGCCGACCAGGATCACGTCGTCCACGGGCAGTTTGTGCTCGCGCATGGTGAAGCCGACGACGACGGTTCCGTAGCTGTGGCCCATGAGGGTGTTGTGCGAGGGGTTGCCCTCGTGGGTCGTGCGCAGGGCGGTCTGGAACCGTGCCAGGTCGTTCTTGGCGTTCTCGGCGTACGAGTCAAACCCCGCTTCGGTGTACACGTTCTGGGGCGCGTCGTAGCCGACCCAGGTGATGGCGGCGGTGGTTTTGCCTCCGTCCGCCATCTTGGCCGCCCTGGCCATCTCGTCCGCCTTGTCCACGTCGCCGTTGGCTGTGGCGAATCGGGAGGAGGTGCCGGGGACGAAGGTCACGACGTTGTCGGCGGTGTCGGGGTTGTTGACGGAGATGATCGCCCGGCCCTTGCCCTTGGTGTCGAAGCCCAACAGGAAGGCCGGCGCGCCGCGCATCGTCAGATTGTCGCCCGTCAGCCGGCTTTCGATGCCCTTGATCGAGTCGATCTTCTCCTGCAGGTCCTTCTGCTTGCGGTGCCATTCTTCGTAGTCGGGGTTCGGGACCGGATCTCCCTTGACCCATCCGTTGAACTGCTTGGGCTCGGGCCCCAGGTGGTTGAGCTGGAGTTGGAGGTCCTGCTTGGTCCGTGCCAGGTTGATCTGGTTGGCCTGGTTGCGGGCGACGACCGGGATGCCGTCGAGGTTGCCGACCTGGTCGGGGTGGTTGAGGATGAAGCGCTGCTGCTGGACTTCGGTGAGGCTGTCCCACCAGCGTTTCGCGGTGTCGGGGTCGGTCCCGGCCGGGGGTACCACGTCGCGGGCGGCGACCGCGTCCTGGTCCTTCTTGACGGTGGCCGAGTCCAGCCCGGTGCCGCTGGTCGCGTTGTAGGAGAGGTGGCTGAGGCGCTGTTCGATCTCCGAGTCGGCGTGGGCGGCCTCGTTGAGGGCGGCGGTGATCCGTCGGCTGATCTCCTTGGCGGTCTCCTCGGCCTTGTCACCGGCGTAGTTCGCGGAGCTGGGCTCGTTGTCCCAGCTGAGGGTGCCGTCCGTGGCGACGGTGAACTTCCCTGTCCTGGCGTCGTCCAGAGCGCTGATCAGGTGTGCCTGGGCGGCTGCGAAGCCTTCGGCGGCGTCGGCGAGGGCACGGCTGACGAAGGAGAGTTCCTGCTTGGCGTTCCGGAGCTTGGTGGTGATCGCCGTGAACTCGGCCCCGGCGCTGTCTGCGCTGCTTCCGGTCCACACCGATAGGCCGAGCCGGTCGACGACCTCGTGCTGCCAGGACTCGACGTGTTGTCCGAACGCGGTGATGAGGGTGTCGTAGGCGCTCTTCGCCGTGGTGATGTTGTTGATGTTGGCGTTCTTGAGGGTGGCGATGTCCATCGGTTTCACTGTGCCTTTCCTGCGCCGGCGGCTCGGCGGGCTTCGGCGGCCGGGGACAGGTCACTGGTGAGGACGGTGTTGAACGGGTCATTCGCCGGAGGCTGATAGGTGCTGGTACCAGTGACGCCGCTCATGGACACCGACACGTTCTGCTCGTTCTGCCGGTAGGTGGCGGCGGCGGTCGTGAGCTTGGTGCCGGCGCTGCCCATCTCGCCGGCGAGCTTGTCCAGCAACGTCTTCCAGCCGGCGGCGCAGTTGTGGATCGCGGGCCCGGTGAGCCAGCCCTGGAGCGTCGACGCGGCCTGGTCGTTGGGCTCGGTGATCTTCGCCGTCTCGAGCGGTATCTGGCCGCCCAGGTGCTGGGCGGTTCGTCCACAACCCTCCAGTGCTGATGGGTTGACGCCGAGAGCGGGCTGCGCATAGGGACTTGGCACGGTTTCCCCCCGTGGGTCAAAGTACGATCTTTTGATTATCGTCAGTATGCGAGCAGTGTCCAGTTGGTGACGTCGGGTTGCGGGAAGGTGCGAGGCCGGCACGGATTGCGGCACATCGGCCAGTGGATCTCCACGCGTTCGCTTACCCCGAGGGGTGACCGGGTGACGGTTCCAGAGTGTGGAGGCTGCCTCCGAGGACGCCTGGTACGCGCCCGGGTACGGCGACGACGCCATCCACGCCCGCGACCTCCCGGTCGTCGCCACCGCCCTGCCGCTACTGCGCCGCCACGGGGCCGACGCCCCGGTGTGGCACCGGTTCGGCCGCCGGCTGGCACACCCTCGCCGACGCGTTCGGCAACCCGGACGGCGACGAGCTGCTCCACGCTGAGCAGGCCGCAGCGGGACTCGTGCGTCTCCTGGAGGAGGGGGGTAGCCCCCGGAAGAGTTCGGTGGCTGCCCTCAGCGCGGGGCAACGGGATCACGGGAAAGGATCTTCTTACGTTGTCATACGCAAGTTGAGGGGCAAGAACGCATGGCTAAGTACCCCAAGCGCATCAGTCGGCGGGGACTGCTGGCGACGGCGGTGACCGTGGCGGGGGCGGTCCTCGCCCCGGTGGCGGTCCAGGCGGCCGCTGCCGACACGGTCTACACGGCCGGTGGGATGCAGGATCCGGTACGGGCGTTGGAACGGGCGGCCCACCCGCTGCGTGCGACCGAGCCCGGCGGGAACACGGCCGACCTGCGAGCCCTGTCCGTGATGATCGGCGACGCGAAGGTGGTCGGCCTCGGCGAGGCCACCCACGGCTCCCATGAGTTCTTCGCCATGAAGGAGCGGGTCTTCCGCCACCTTGTCGAAGAGAAGGGCTTCACCACCTTCGCCCTGGAGCTGAGCTGGTCTGCGGGACTCCAGATCGACGACTACGTCCAGAACGGCACGGGCGGTGACGCCCGCGGTGTCGCCAGGCAGACCCTCGCCGACTCGCCCTGGGACCGTGAGGAGTTCGTGAGCCTCATCGAGTGGATGCGCGACCACAACCGCCACCACCCCGACCGCCCCGTGCACTTCATGGGCGACGACATCGGCGCCCCCTCGTTGAACGACGCGTTCTTCGCACGGGTGACCGGCTACGTGCAGAAGAACCACCCCGAGGCACTGCCGCGGCTCAACGACCTCTACACCGGCCTGCGGCCCATCGACAACGTCTTCGCCTACCTGGGCAAGCCGCTCGCGGAACGCCAGCAGCTCGCAGCCAAGGCGCAGCAGGCCCTGGAACTGGTCAGCGGCAAGAAGGGCTCCGGCGGAGACGCGTTCGACTGGGTCGAGCAGAACGCCCGTTCAATCGCCCAGACCGCCAGGTTCCTCACCATCGACCCGAACGACCCCGCGTCGCTGCCCGACTTCGAGCTGTTCCGGGACGAGGTGATGGCCCAGAACGTGGCCTGGTGGCGGCAGCACACCGGCGACAAGATCCTGGTGTCGGCGCAGAACAACCACGTCGGCTACGTCTCCGACAACCCTGAGCTGTACTCCAGGACGCAGGGGTCGTTCCTGCGCGACACCATGGGCAAGGACTACCTGCCCATCGGCTTCACCTTCAACCAGGGCTCCTTCCTGTCGAAGGACGCCGCACTCGGCGGCGACTGGAAGAAGTTCACCGTGGGCGCCGCCGAGCCCGGCAGGAACGAGCACACCCTCGACCAGGTCGGTTACCGAGACTTCTACCTCGATGTCCGCAAGGCCCCGGCTGCCGCGCGCGCCTGGTTGAACGTCGCCCGGCCCACGCTCAACATCGGCACGCAGTTCCCCGAGAAGCCCCGCGCCACCGCGATCGCCCAGTCCTTCGACGTCCTCATCCATCTCCACGAAGTCCGGGAGGCCGACAAACTGAAGCCGTGACGACGCCGGCGCGCGACCACGTCCTCGCCGCGCTGTGCCCGGTCCACGCGAAGCCGTGGCAGGGGCAGCCGTCTCGATTCCGCCGGACACCTGGACGGCCCTGGTCCGCCGCGGGCGTATCTGTACCCGCTGCCCGATGCCGTTCTCGGACGAGCGGTGGCAGATGCGCGTTGCGGGCCGGCGCCCGGGGCGACGACGGGCTGTGCGCCGACTGCCGTCAGGCCGCCGCCGACCAGCGCGCCCGGGAGAGGGCCGACCGCGAGCGGGCCGCCGCCGAAGCTGCGGCCGCCGAGGAGGAGCGGCGCGGTTCCCGGTGGCGCCGCTCCTGACCCTGCCTCACCCTCGGCGCAGGCCGCTGACCTGCGCCGGGGAGTTTCGCCACCCCTGCTGACCTGCACTGGTGAGTTTCGCCCCGGGTGGTGAGTCTCGCCCCGGGGCGCCGGTGAGTTTGCCCGCCCGGCCGGGATCGACACATGCGGGTGTGCGCGGTCCTGGCCGACGACGGCCGGGTGCGTCTGTTCCACTGGGGCGGTGTGCGGTACGTGGGGACCGCGGCGGGGTCGGCAAGGACGAGCCGGAGCGCCGGGGGAAACCGATTTCGTATTGGAGCGGTTGCCGCATAAGGTGGTGTCACCGACGCGGGGTGGAGCAGCTCGGTAGCTCGCTGGGCTCATAACCCAGAGGTCGCAGGTTCAAATCCTGTCCCCGCTACTACCAAGGCCGGGGCTGGCGCACGAGTGCGCTGGCCCCGGCCTTGTCCGTTGGCCCTCGTGTCCGAGTCCCGCTTTCCGTGTCACTGCCGGTACGGGAACAGAGCGGTGTCGTCCAGGCCGTAGCGGGCAGTGAGCCGGCCAAGGAGTGAGTAGGTCGCCTCCCCGGCGAGGGAGATCCGCCTTGCCGGACCTGTAAGGGCCCGTTGGGCGGGGCGGTGGGTTCGGAGCGGGAGTTGCGCACCGAGGCGGCACCAGAGACCGCGGAGTGCCCGGACTGCGCCGCCGCCCGTAAGAAGAAGGATCTCGGCCCGCTGCGGCTGCCGCTGTCGACCGCGAAGGAGCGGAAGTAGAAGCAGCGGAACAGGCTCGAGGATCCGTGGTGGGAGCTGCGGCTGCTCCATGAGAAGCTCTGCCCCGCCTGGAAGCGCCCAGTGTGATCTGCTTCCGGCTCAGGGCGCCTGCAAGGGGTTCCTGGGTCGGGGTGTGCGGGGGTGGGGTTGGCTACTGGCCGAAGTCGTCGAAGGCGGCCTGGAGGTCGCCGGCCAGAGATCGGAGGTCGCGTGCTTAATCAGGGGGCTGGCACCTGGGGCACAGCTCGTGGCGGCCCTCGGGTGTGATCACGGTGCCCCAGCTGCGGCATTCTTCGCAGCCGCGGGCCCGGTCGATGTTCGCGCGGACGGTAGGAGCGTGGGGGTGGGCTCCATGAGTCATGGGTGATTTTCCTCTGTAGAGCACTATCACTTACGCCCAGTTTGCCATGGTTCGTATAGATATGCGGCATGGGTCGTCGGTGCTCGTGATCTGCCTGGGCGGCAAGACGCAGGTTCACGGCAAGCGCAGGGTGCGCCCGGACGCGGTGCTCCAGGCGGCGGAGAACGGGGTGCCGGTGAAGGTCCGGGCCAACGCCCGGCCCTCGCCGGCCAGGAGAGCGCCGACCGGACGGTGCCCCGGTGGACCCCGGGCGTACTCGCGCCGGGTACCCGCCGGTTGCCCTGGTCGTCACCGACGCCGGACCGGTCGGCCTGGCCAACCGGCAGCAGGCCGTCGCGGATCTGTCCGCCGACCGTTGGCGGGGCTCATGGCAGGCCATCCCCTTCCACGACAACGACGGGGACGGCCGGCGCGAGTACGACGACGCCGTGCTGCACGGCGTGATCAGAATCGGTGTGTCCCGCCGTTTTCGGGCCGGTGGCGAGTGGCGTCGGTTCGTGTTCCGGGTTCACCGGTTGTGGGGGCGGGCCATGAAGCCGCGGTCGGGCTGCGGGGGGAGCCGGTGGCGGTCGCGCGTGGTCTCGTCGAAGTCGTCGAGGAAGCCGTGGAGGACGTCGGCGAGGTGGGCGGGGGAGTCGAGGGTGAACAGGATCGGTTGGTAGCCGGCGACCTGGTAGGGCAGGCGTACGGCCTCGGTGAGGTTCCACGGGCGCAGGTCGGCGCGGGTGAAGCGGGCGAGTTCGCCGGAGGAGGACAGCAGCGCCGCTCCGTAGGCCTTCGGGTGGCCGGCTTCGAGCAGGACGCCGTATTCGAGGGTGAACCAGTACACGCGGCTGATCAGGTCGAGGGCGTCGGCGGAGTCGACGCGTGCGGCCGCGGCTCCGACCGTGCGGTAGAGGTCGGCGGAGAACGGGTCGGCGAGGTGGATGCCGTGGCCGAACACGTCGTGCAGGACGTCGGGTTCGGGCGTGTAGAGGGGCATCGCGGGGTGGCGCAGGTACTGCACGGCGTGGAAGTAGCCCTCGGCCATCGCGCCCAGGAAGCGCTTGTTCGCAACGATGCCGCCCGCCAGGGTGAAGCGGAACCCGGTGAGGGCCTGCAGGGCGTCGGAGACCTCGGCGTGCTGCGGTACGGCGTCGGCGGGCACCGGGGCGGCCGCCCGCGCGGCGAGGACCTCCCGGCAGGCCCACTTGTCCTGCCCCGCCCGTACCGCGGCGTGGGCCGTACGCCAGGTGGCGTGCTCGGCCGGGGTGTAGGGCACGGGCCCGTACGGATCTCCCACCCGGTGACCGGCGGCCGCCGCCGTGATCCTGTTCCGGCGGCGTACGTAGGCGGGGTCCGCGATCCCGGGGTGCAGGCTCGCGTCGCCCAGTCGCGATCCGTCCGCGTTCAGGGGCGTCAGGTTCTCCCAGTCGACCACGATGCGATCCTGACAGGTGGAGTGCCGTGCCTCCAGACCGCCCTCCGGCCCGGACCGGCTGGAGTGCCCGGGGTGCGTGCAGGCCCGTGCGGCCCCGGCCGGGTCGTCCTCGTCCTCCTCGTCGTCCCAGCCGAGACCGTCGCAGTCCTCGTCTTCCTCTCCGGCCGGGGCCGCACGGGACGGTTCAGGGACCGGCCACGGTGCGGCGTCGTCGGAGCTTTTCTCAGGCGGCTGCGGTCAGTGGGGCACCCGGTTGTCGGTTGCCAGCACGTCGCCCGGCACCGTCGAGCCCGTCTGGCGCCGCAGCATGCCGATCGCCGGGTCGGAGATGGAGACCGTGAGCCGGTAGGGCGGCTGGCCGGTGATGGTGTTGTGCGAGTCGGTCGGTGCCGTCAGGCGTTGCTGGACGGCGAAGCCGTCGAAGCCCGGGCACAGGGCCGCGGCCGGGAGGGTCACCTGTACGGACGCGCCGTTCTCGGGTCCGACGTGGACGGTGCCGCCCGCGTCGGACGGGGTGTCGTCCGGGGTGTCGTCGTCGCGTGTGAGCGGGAGGCCGTGGGCCCCGCCGACCAGGCCGTCCGGGCCTTCGATCTCCACCGCCACGCCCTGCGGGCCGAGTGGCGCGGACAGGTCCAGCGTGCGGTCGCCGACGCCCGGGCCGAGCTGCAGGCCGAGGGTGAAGTGTCCGGGGTCTTTCGCCGAGGTCCGTGAGAACCCGTAGGAGCCGAGGACGAGTTGCGGTCCTGGCAGTGGGGTGTCCGGCTGTGGTCTGGTGGCGAAGGTGAAGGATGCGGGCGCCGGTTCGAAGTGGTGGAAGCCCTTGGTGCCGCACCTGGTGCCGTCGGAGACCCCGCCGCCGGGCAGCGCGACGTCCACGGTCGGCCGGGGCGATGCGGGCACGGCCCGCGGGTTGCGCGCCGCCAGGCCGTCCCCGTTCAGCAGACCGGCCGGGTCCGCCCCGACCGCGACGGCCAGCAGCGCCGCGAAAGCGGTGACCGCGATCAGCACGGTGCGCCGGCGTCCGGGCCGGGTCCACCTTGAGCGGGCCGCGCCGGAGGCCGCCCCGGGTGCCCAGCGGCGGCCTCCCGGGTCCACCGGCGGCTCCCTCCGCCACTGCGCGGCGAGCATCCGGGTCCGGGCGGTCGGCTCCTTGACGGCGGCGTCCCCGATGAAACGCTCGTCCAGGACGAGTCCCTCGAACGGGTCGGGTGTCGCCCGGCCCGGCGCTATCGGCTCCGGCTCACGGGAAGGGGGCTGGCGGGGTTCCTCGGCGGTTGGCACGGCGCCAGTATGCCCGCCCGTTCGGACACGCCGACCGGGCGAAGCGGCCCGGAACGCCTTGTGGCCTGGACACCGACGGTCACTCGGCCTTCGGGCGTCCCCCGTCACCGGCACCGGCCGCAGCACCGCATTCCGCATGAAGGTCCGGGACGACAATCCGGCCCTCGCCGGAGAGGAACCGGCCGACCGCACGGTGCACTGGTGGCGCCGCGCCTACCCGGGGCACACCCGGGCCGGGTACCCGCCGGTCGCCCTGGTCGTCACCGAGGCCGGACCGGTCGGCCTGGCCAACCGGCAGGAGGCGGTGGCCGGCCTGTCCACGGACTGCCGGGCCGGCAGCCGGTGGACGGTCACGCGGCACGACAACGACGGGGACGGCCGGCGCGAGTACGACGACGCCGTGCCCATCGCCGCCACCGCCGGCCAGGGCCGGGGGAGCCGCGCCGTGCGCAGCACGGCTTCGGTGGCCGGGTGCCACGCCCAAATCGCCGGCGCGGTTCGGCGTCTTCAGCAGCCGTACCCGCCTGCCTGTGCCCTTGCCGACGGTGCCGGCACTGTGCCCGCCGCGACCGGTCGAGGAGGCGGAGCCGGTGCGGACGCCGGTGACCGTCACGCCTGGTTACGTCCTCTGCTACGAGTGCGACGGCCTCGGCCGGTGTCCCGGGTGCGGTGGCCGCGGGTGGGTGCCCGGCCGGAACCGGCCGCGGAGTCGGTGCGGGGAGTGCGGCACGACGAGGGTCTGCCCCGTCTGCCGGGGCGGGGGCGAGTTGGCCGCCTCCGGTCTGTCGGAGTACCAGCGCGGCTACTACCCGGGACTGGACCTGCACTGACCGAGGAGTCCGCCGGGTGCGCATGCCTTCGCCTCCACCGGGATGTCGTCGTAGGCGCCGGCGGGTACGACGGGATCGGCTGTCGAGGACACGGTGAGCCTTCCGCGGGGCGGCCCGCAGTGACGTGCGGTGCGCACCGTCACTGCGGGCAGGTGCCGGTGGGGTCGACGGCCTGGTTGACGCGCTGGCCGATCACGTGGAGGGTGCGCTGCTGGGCCTGGGTGAGCGGGTCGAAGACGAGGCGGCGGACCTCCTCGACATGGCCCGGGGCGGTGGCGACGACTTTCTCCCAGCCCGTTTCGGTGAGGATGGCCAGGGTGTAGCGGCCGTTGTCCGGATCGGGGGTGCGGCGCACCCAGCCCTGCTTCTCCAGGCGCTTGACCACGTGGGACAGGCGGGAGAGCGAGCCGTTGGTGAGGACCGCCAGGTCGCTCATGCGCATGGTGCGTTCGGCGGCCTCGGACAGGGTGGCGAGGACCTGGTACTCGAAGTGGCTGATGCCGGCATCGTGCTGCAGCTGGGTGTCCAGCGCGTTCGACAGGTTGATCACCATGGCGGCCAGGGAGAGCCAGGTCTGCCGCTCCTCGGCGTTCAGCCAGCGGGGTTCATGCGCGTCCATGACCGCATCCTAGCTTGATCTTTCAACCCAAATCCACTCCTCCTCGCTTGACGCTTCAAGTTTGCCGGGCTAGCTTCGGACTTGAAGCATCAAGTCAACGGATGGGAAGTCCCCTGATGAACACCGCCCTGTGGGTCATTGCCGGCGTCCTCGCGCTCCTGTTCCTGGCGGTCGGGCTGATGAAGATCAGCCAGCCGCGCGAGAAGCTGGCCGCCTCCGGCATGGCCTGGGCCGAGGACGTCCCTCCGAGGTCGGTCAAGGCGGTCGGCGCCGTCGAGGTGCTCGGCGCCCTCGGGCTGATCGTCCCGGCCGTGCTCGGCATCGCGCCGGCCCTGGCGGCCTGGGCCGCCCTCGGACTCGCGGCGACCATGCTCGGCGCCGTCGCGCTGCACCTGCGCCGCAAGGAGGCGAAGGCGCTCCCGGTCGCCCTGGTGCTACTCGTCCTGGCCGCTGTGGTGGCCTGGGGCCGCTTCGGCCCCTACGCCTTCTGAGCCGCACCCCCTCTACCCCCTTCTCCCCAGCGTGATCTTGCAGACAAGGAGTTTCGACATGATCAACCGCCGCAACGTCCTCAACCGCCGCAACGTCCTGAAGGGCGCGGGCGCCGCCGCCCTGGGCGCCCTCGTCCTCACCGCGGTAGCCACCGGAACCGGCCTGGCGTCCGCGGCCACGGCCGGCCCGGAACCGCTGGGCAACCCGGCCGCCACCTCGCAGGCCGAGTCGTCCTGGCCGACCAACCTGACCCATGAGGAGCGCAAGAACCTGGAGACCTTCGACGACCTGGACTTCAACGAATACTCCGGCCAGCACTGGGACCGGATCGGTGAGAGCCACGCGCAGAACATCCGCGTCCACTGGCCCGACGGCCACTACACGGACGGCCTCGACCAGCACATCGCCGATATGAAGAGCCAGTTCGTCTGGGCGCCGGACACGCGCATCACCGAGCACCCGAACCGCATCGCCAAGGGCAACCTGACCTCGGTGACCGGCGTCATGCAGGGCACCTTCACACGTCCCATGCCGGACGGCAAGGGCGGCTTCATCCAGCCGACGGGCAAGAAGTTCTCCGTCAACATGGTCACGGTCGGCATCTGGAACAAGGACGGAGTGATGCAGGAGGAGTTCCTCTTCTGGGACAACCGGACCTTCTACCAGGAGATCGGCCTCGCCTGACCGCGCGTGGCCCGGCGGTGCGAGAACCGCCAGGTCGGCGGGTTTTCCCGGAGTACGACGGGGGGTGTCTGGCCATCAAGGAGACCGACCCGAACGCCGGTCCTCCCCTGCTGCGCCCACCCGAACGCTTCGACAAGATCGGGTCGGTGACCGGCCCCACCCGCGAAGCCGTGTGGAGGGCGGTGGCCCCTGACGGATACCGCGCCTTCGGCGATCTCGTCACGTCCAGGAACCCCAACGACAACCCTCGGTCGTTCCGCCAGAACGCGTGCGTGCGGGTGGGACCGCAGGCCGACGGGCACACCTACGTCTACACCGGTGCACCGGCCGTGCCGATCACCGACCCCGCGTACTCGGGCTGCTGGGCCGTCACAGTCCCTGCGTACACGGGCGACGTCCAGGGCTGCCTGCCGGCGGGCGGGTACTTGTTGGTCTACTCGCCCTACGGGAAGCCCGTGGGCGCCCTTCGAAACAGCCACGAGCATGCCCGCTGATCAGGCGGGCACACCGGGAAGCTCCGAGATCCCCGATTGACGCTTCGGCTGTCCTCACTCTGAATCGTCGACCTTCCCGAGCGGTGCCACCGCGTGTACCGGCTGGTGATCGTGACCTCATAGAAGCTTGACCAACGTGGTCCCATCACAGTCGTGTCCGTCCGCCGGCCGGTGCGCGCGAGCCCACTCGCCGCGCACGGAAGGAACCCGGCCACCATGTCACAGCCCATCGAGGTGATCGGCGGGATCGACACCCACACCGACGTCCACCAGGCCGCCGTCATCGACACCATCGGCCGGCACCTGGCCACCGAGGCCTTCCCCACGACGCCTGCGGGCTACCGAGACCTGCTGGAATGGCTGCAGTCCCACGGCCGAGTGCTGGTCGTGGGCATGGAGGGCACCGGCTCCTTCGGCGCCGAACTCGGCCGCTACCTCCGGGCCAACCAGATCGCCGTCATCGAGGTGGACCGACCCGACCGTCGAGCTCGCCGAGCGGCAGGGAAATCGGACTCCATCGACGCCTATGCCGCCGCCACTGCGGTACTCGCCGGCCGCGCCACCGGCACGCCGAAGCACCGCGACGGCGCGGTCGAGGCAATCCGCGGGCTGCGTGTCGTACGCGCCAGCGCCGTCAAAGCCCGCACCCAGACCGTCAACCAGATGAAATCACTGATCATCACCGCGCCCGCTGAGGTCCGCGAAGCACCGCGCTCACTGACCCCAACCGAGCTGGTCCGGCGGCTGGCCGTAAGCCGTCCAGGCACCGATCTGGCCACCCCGGTCGCAGCCGTCAGACTGGTCCTCAAGCGCCTCGGTCATCGGAGGTGCGACGTCGTAGCACCGCAGGTCGCGCCTGGGGGAGACGGCGAAGGCGGCGGCGGGTGTGTGCTGGGCCGCTGCCCTGAAAACCCGGGTCGCCGGAGGGGGTGCGGGGGTGCTTTCCTGACGGTCGGTTGCCGTGCCTGCGCCAGAATGCCGCCCAGTGCCGCGCATAGTGACTTGATGAGGTCTGTCACGAGCGCCGCCGCTGCTTTGGCCCTGGTCCCGGTGGCCCTGGGGTCGGGTTCCATGGCCCACCAGGCCATCGCCGCCCCGGCCGGTTCCGCCGTGGTGCGCGAGCAGGTGGCGCCCGGTGTGGTCTACGAGGCGTTCACCGTCCCCACTTCGCAGGGAAGTGCCCGGGTCTACGTGGTGACGGCGGATCTGGAGCATCCGGGGGTGGTCGCCAACCTGCTCTACCCAGGCGCGGTCGCTGCCCGGAAGACGGTCTCCCGGATGGGGGAGGAAGCCGGGGCCGCCGCTGCGATCAACGGCGACTTCTTCGACATCACCGAGGAGCAGCACCCCGGCGTCCAGGCGACCGGTGCCGCCTCCGGCCCGTCGGTCCTGAACGGCCGGCCACTGAAGGGCGCAGTGCCCGAGGGGCAGCGTTTCGGCCGGACGAGGCCGCTCGGTGACACCGATGAGGACGTGTTCGGTGTGGGGGTGGACGGCAGGGCCCGGATGGACCGTCTGGTGCTGCACGGTCACATCCGCACCCCACGAAGTGAACTGGCGCTGGGCGGCCTCAACCAGTACGCCCTGCCCGTCGACTCGATCGGGGCCTTCACCTCCCAGTGGGGAGAGGTCTCCCGCGCACGCGCCGCGTGCGGGACCGACGACGATCGGGCCGCCCCCTGCACCAGCGACACCTACGAGGTGACCATCCGCCACGGCCGCATCGCGACGGTCTCCGACGCACCGGGCACCGGCCCCATCGATCCGGACACCACTGTTCTGCTCGGCCGCGAAGCCGGCGCCCGGGCCCTGCGCGGACTGGCTCCGGGCACCCCCGCCGCGGTCGACTACCGCCTCGCCTCCAGCAGCCCGGTGCCGTTCGCCTTCGCCCTCGGCGCCTACCCGCTGATCCGCGACCACCGTCTTCTGCCGGGCCTGGACGACGTCACCGCCGAACCCCGCACGGCCATCGGCATCGGCCACGGCGGGCACACCCTGCGGCTGCTCTCCACCGACGGGCGCGTCGGCACCTCCACCGGACTCACCCTCGGCGGACTGGCTGGTGTCCTCCACTCCCTGGGCTGCGCCGAGGCCTCCTATCTGGACGGCGGAGGGTCCGCCACCATCGCCACCCGGGCGCCCGCCACCGGCCGTGCCGTCGTCCGCAACAACCTCCACCACGACCAGGAAAGACCGGTTCCCAACGGCATCGCGATCTTCTCGGCGCGTCGCTGACGGCGGCTCGCCAGGGCCACGTCGGGATGGCCGTCCTGCTGCAGCTCCCGTCGTGACCGCCTCCGGCCGGGCACGATTAGACATGTTCAGGCCAAGCTGAGTCCTTCACAGCCCAGGCATCGGATATCCGCACGATCTCCGCACTAAGGTGAGGCCCGATCCACGCTCGGCCATCCCCCCGACCAGCGGGCATCGAGCATGCCCGCCGCCAGGACTGGAGTGAACCGACCATGCATCCTCGCCATCTGTGGAAGCGTCTGACCGGCGCGGTCGTGCGCCGTGGCATCGGCGCCACCCTGGGCGCGCTCGCGCTCATCGCCGCCTTCGTCCTCGCGGGCACCGTCACCGGAACGTCGAACGCGGCCGCCCGGCCGGCCGGCGTCACCGCCGCCGGCCAGTGGTCCTGCGCCGGCGCCGCCATCCCGGACGGATGGGTCCTCACCGCCTTCAACAAGGACGGCTGCAGCGGCTGGGGCTCGTGGTACCAGCAGCCGGCCGCGGACGGGCTCTACACCTGCGGCGGCTCCCCGATCGTCCCGGGGTACGTCATCACCGACTACGTCAGGGCCGGCTGCAACGGGGTGGGTGCCTGGCGGCACAACCTCGTCAAGGACGGGATCTGGACCTGCGGCGGCTCCCCGATCGTCCCGGGGTACGTCGTGACCGGCTACATAGTCCCCGGCTGCAACGGAGTCGGTGCCTGGTACCACCAGCTCGCGAAGGGAGGCCTGCTCATCTGCCCCAACTCGCCGATCCCGGCCGGCTTTCGCGCGGGCGCCTACACGGGGCTCGCCTGCACCGGCCACGGCGGCTACTACCTCAACCGCCTCTGACCCCGACGCCCGTACGCCGGAGGTGCCGCACCGCGTGCGGCACCTCCGGCACGTCCGGCGCGGCGCCCCGGCCCCCATGCCGCGCGCGGACGTCCTCCCCGCCCTCGGCGCTCTCAAGGCCGCCACCACCGACCGGCTCCAGCGGCCGCCGCGCCCGCAGGAGCCGTCTGCTCCCGCCACCACCCCGGGCCCGGACGAGTTGTAGCGCTTCACCTCGGGGCGCCCCGACTCGCCATGCCCGCCAACATGCGGCAGGGGCCGCGCAGCGCCCCGGCCGGCGAGCCCGACCACGGCCGGCCGGCGGCGGCCTCCTGGTTCGGACCCAGCCGCAGGGCCGGCGTCGACACCGCCGACCGCCCGGCCAGGGCGGACGTGATGAGCATGAACGGGACCGCGCACGGCGGCAGCGTGAAAGCCGGCAGCATGGCCTGGTCGAGGAAGTCGAACGCATCCGGCCGGTGCCACAGGTACTCCTGGGGTCGCAGCGGGACGCTCGCCTCAGGCGCCCGGGGCCTGCGGCGGACGAGGGTGGGGGCGAAAGCACACCCCGTCCGGGAGGACAGACGCATGCTGCACTACTCGCTCCACCAGCTGCGCGAGGCCGATCTGCTGCGCGAGGCGGACCGGCGGCAGGCCGTCCGTGCCGTGATCGTCCGCCGGTCGTGCCGCGCCCGGGCCGCGGAGCGCGTCCGCCGGCTCGTCCCCGCCCAGATGCGGCGGCGGGCCGCCCAGGCCTGAACCCGACCCCTGCCGCGGACCCGGTCCGCACCACTGGACCGGGCCCGCGTCCTGCCCGGCGGAGGCTTGCCGCCGGAGCCCTCGGTGAATCGTCAGCCGATCGGGATCGGCCCGCGAGGCCGTCTGGTGGGCCATCACCTGTCCATGTACTGTCACATTTCATGACCATCGCCCGTCCCGCCAAGCTGGCCGTCACCCTCGCCGGTGCGCTGGCCGCGCTGCTGCTCCCGACCGCCGTCCCGGCCCAGGCGCAGTCCGCCTGCTCCACGGCCACCGCCGCGCCGGCCGACACCCTGGCCGACGCCCCCGCCGAGGGGGGAGCCGACCCCGAGCAGGCCCGGCTCCGGGACGCGCGGACCGCCGCCTTCACCGAACGAGCCGGCCTCGGCGACTTCGTCCACCGCTTCCCGGCCGCGCTGTGCGCCACCCGCGGCGCCGCGGAGGCCGAGCGCCTGGTCGACGCCTGGGGCGAGGCGCTCTGGCGGGCGGCGGTCAACCGGGCCCAGGGCCGGCGCACCGGCGGTGACCTGCCCGCCCGGGACGACCGCCCGCTGTACTGGGCCCGGCTGGCCATGACCGTCCGACTCGCCCAGTGGCGGCCCGACTTCACCGTGGACGCCGGCCGGCTGCGGCAGCGGTTCGAGGACGCCTCGCGCGGCCTGCGGGACAACGACTTCAGCGGCGCCCCGGACGTGCGCCGGGTGTTCGTCAGCGGCTTCGACCCGTTCGGCCTGGACACCGAGCTGCGCCGGGCCAACCCCTCCGGCTCGGCCGTCCTCCAGCTGAACGGCCGGCGGATCACCCTGGCCGACGGCACCCGGGCCGAGATCCGGGCCGTCGTGCTGCCGGTGCGCTACGGCGACTTCGACCGCGGCATCGTCGAGCGCGCCTTCGGCCCGCGCCTCGCGCCCGGGCCGCGCGCCGGCGACCAGATCACCACGATCAGCCAGGGCTATCCCGGGCTGTTCACCCTGGAGGCGTGGGCAGGCCGCGCCCGCTCCGCCGACCCCTACCCGGACAACGTCGGTGCCCTCTCCGGCGGCACCCGCGACCACCCGGTCACCGCCCCGGGCCTCGGCCCCGGCGCGGAGTTCATCGCGACCTCCCTGCCCGCCGAGGAGATGACCACCGTCCAACAGCCGTTCCCGGTCCGGCTGAACAGCGCCGTCACCGAGATCCCGGCCGGCGGCGACCGGCCGGTCGACCGCGAGGACGGCCCGACCCCCGGCTCGCGCGCCGTGGCGGGGGGCGGCGGCGGGTACCTGTCCAACGAAGTCGCCTACCGCTCCAACCGGTTGCGGCTCGAACTCGCCCCGGACCTGCCGGGCGGCCACCTGCACACCCCGGTCCTGACCGGCCTGCCCGCACTGCCCGACCAGCTCACCGGACCCGACCTGGAACGGAACGAGGCCGCCATCACCGACGAGGTGCTGGACATCCTGCGCCACGCCACCCCCTGAGCGGCCCCGCCGGCACCCGGGGCGTCCTCGGTCGCGGCCGGGAACGGGTGCTCGGGGGCGGGCCGGCAGTCCGGAGAGTCCGGCTGGTACGGCCTGGAGCCGGGGTGCGACGGGCTGGAGGGCCTGCAGCCGGTCCGGCCGGGCACACCCCGGCGGCGGGCCGCCAGGCCTTCTTCGGCCCGGCCCGTAGCGGCACCCCGTCTCGGGGCGCTTCCGGCGGTGGGCGGGCGCCGTCGGGTTACTCGCGGATCCGGGCGTCCACCGGGGGATGCGCGTCACCGGTGTCCGCACCCAGGCCCGCGAGCAGGCGCAGTCCGTCCTCGGCGGGGCTGCCGGGGGCCGCGGACAGCACCAGTAGCTCGATGCCTGATTCGTCCGGCAGGGCGAAGTTCTCCTGGTGCAGTTCCAGCAGCCCCACCAGGGGGTGCCGGTACGCCTTGCGTCCATGTGTGCGGGCGCGCACGTCCGCTCGGCCCCAGAGGCGGCGGAAGCGCTCGCTGCCCATCGCCAGCTCGCCGATGAGCGAGGCCAGACGGGGGTCCGCGGGGTACTTGCCGGCGGCCAGGCGCAGGTGCCCGACCACGTCGAGGGTGCAGTTCTCCCAGTCCGCGTACAGGCCGCACTCGGCTTCCTCGAGGAAGAGGTGCCGGGCGATGTTCAGACCGGGCATCGGGCGGCCGAAGAGGAGCCCGGCGAGGCGGTTCCCGGCGAGTACGTCCAGGCGGTGGTCCATGATCAGCGCGGGTGCGCCGGCGACCAGGTCGAGGACGCGCAGCAGCTCCGGCCGGATCCGGCCGCCCGGCGTCTTCGCGCGGCGGCCGCGCTGCCGGGCGAGGCGGCAGAGGTGTCCGCGTTCGGTCTCGTCGAGGCCGAGGACGCGGGCGAGCGCGTCGAGGACCTGCTCGGAGGGCTGGGTCGCGCGGCCCTGCTCCAGCCGTACGTAGTAGTCGACGCTGACGCCGGACAGGTGCGCGACCTCTTCGCGGCGCAGCCCTTCGACCCGGCGGCGGCTGTCGGCGGGTATGCCGACGGCCGCCGGATCGACCCGGGAACGCCGGGTCCGCAGGAAGCCCGCAAGATCGTCCATGCCCCCAGTATGGCCTCGGCCGTGCCCGCGAAGGGTGGTCCTGCCAGTACCAGGAAGTCCCGTCCGACGGAAGAGGCGCCCCTGAACGCCGGGCGCCGCGGCGTCCAGGATCGAAGACATCCGATCCGAAGGAGTTCCCGTGAAGACGCTGATCGTCCACGCCCACCCGGAGCCGAAGTCGCTCAACAGCTCGCTGAAGGACCTCGCGGTGTCCACCTTGGAGGCCGCCGGGCACGAGGTACGGGTGAGCGATCTGTACGCGATGAACTGGAAGGCCGCCGTGGACGCCGCGGACTACGGCCCCCACGCATCGAGTCCGCTGAAGGTCGCCCTGGACTCCGGCCGGGCCTTCAACGCCGGGGAGCTCACCCCGGACGTCCTCGCCGAGCAGGAGAAGCTGCTGTGGGCCGACACGATCATCTTCCAGTTCCCGCTGTGGTGGTACGCGATGCCCGCGATCCTCAAGGGCTGGGTGGACCGGGTGTTCACCTACCGCTTCGCCTACGGCGTCGGCGAGCACAGCGACACCAAGTACGGCGAGCGCTTCGGCGAAGGCACCCTCGCGGGCAGGAGGGCCCTGCTGTCGGTGACCGTCGGCGGACCGGAGTCGCACTACGCCGCTCGCGGGATCAGCGGCCCCATCGAGGACCTGCTGTTCCCGATCCACCACGGCATCCTCTATTACCCGGGCATCGAGGTGCTGCCGCCGTTCGTGCTGCACGGCACCGACCGGATGACCGGCGAGGACTACGCGGACGCCGCCAAGGCCTGGGAGCAGCGCCTGCTCACCCTGGAGTCGACCGAGCCGATCGCGTTCCGGCGGCAGAACTTCGGCGACTACGAGATCCCCTCGCTGCACCTGAAGGAGGGCCTGGAGCCCGCGGGCCGCACGGGATTCGGGCTGCACGTGCGCGGCTGACCACCGGCGGTGGAACCGGACGAGCCGGGACGCGGACCCGGGAGCAGGCCGGGGGCCGTGACGGGCGGCCGGCCACCTGCTCCCGGCCCTGGGCACCCCCGCTCCACGGCCGGAACCGGAACCGGCCGGGGACGGCGAACCCGTGGCCCGGTGCCCGCGTAGACGTCCTCGACGTGGCGGCCGCCCTCGATCAGGCCCTGCAGCCAGGCCTGGGCCTGCTGTTCATCGGCCCCCGGCCCGAGCGGGCGGGGGTGCTGAGCACCGAGACCATCAGGTCGATGTGGCGGCCGTCGCCGGAGGGCGCGGAGGAGATCGAGTGGTGCCGGGGCCGGATCGGCGCCGGCGGGTCCAGCGGAACCGGACGGTCACGCGGCGCTGCATGGCACCTGGCCGTGGCTGTTGCGGAGGCGCGGGGCTGCCGGCTCCTGCTCTCAGCCCTTGCCGAAGTGCACCGCGGGGAAGGCGCCCGCTGCTCTGAGGGTTCTGGAGAATCCGCCCGCCAGTTCGGTGAGGCGTGCGGTGGCGGCCGGGCCGAGGTGGTCGTACGGGGCGGCGTCGAGGCGGTCGGTGAGTACCTCGGTCTCCTCGCGCAGGGTCGCGCCCGCCCGCGTGAGGTCGCCTTCCCCGTCCAGCAGGCCGCGCTCGCGCAACTGGTCCCGGGCGGTGTCCCACTGCTGCGCGGACCAGCCGCGGGTCCGCATGAACAGTGCCGATGTCGGTGCCGTGCCGGTGGCGTTGTGCAGCACCAGCGCCTCGATGCCGGACAGGCCGGCGATCGTCAGGGCGGCGAGGTGACCGTCGCCCCGGTGCTCGCGCAGCAGTGTCGCGGCGTGCCACAGGGCCAGGTGCGGCTCCTCGGGGACGGGGAGGCCGGCGTTGGCGGCGTACAGCGGCCGTGCCTCCCGGCGGCAGGCTTCGGCGGCGTGCAGCGCCAGTTCGGCCGCCTCGGTCATGTCCGTGGACGCGAGGGACTCCTTCCCGAGCAGCCGCTGCAGCGTCCGGTCCGCGCCGCGCAGCCGTGCCGTGAGCACCTCCTCCGGTGTGGTGAGGGTCCACGCGGCGGGGATGTACCGCTGCACGTGCTCGTGGTTGAAGTTGTAGAACGTCGCTGTGACGGTGCCCGCGTCGACGGCCCCGAGCGGTGCCGCGCGGCTCGCGAGGTAGACCATGGCTCCGCGCTCCAGCCCGAGTGCCGCGAGTTCGTCCTCCGGCTCCGGTGCGAAGTACACCGATGCGTGCAGGGGGCTGACGGCGTTGTGGCAGCGGCGGCCCGCGCCCGCCTCGAAGGAAGTCATGCCGTGGCTCCGGTGTCAGTGGTCAGGTGTGGACGTGCGGCCGGGTGGGCGAGGCGCATCAGGCTTCGTTCGTGGGCTCGTGGTGGGGGCGGTCGGTCAGTCCGGCCGCGGTCCGGGTGAGGTGCCGGGTCAGGACCCCGGCTGCGGTGTCGGCGTCACGGGCGAGGGCCGCCTCCTCCAGCCGGCGGTGTTCCAGGAGGCCGTCCCGGTCGGGGTTGCGGTGCGCCGACCAGCGGCGGGCCAGCTCGCTCGCGGTCCACAGCCGGTCGAAGGTCTCCAGCAGGACGAGGTTGCCGCACCCCTCCAGCAGGGTGCGGTGGAACAGGCGGTGGGCTTCGGCCCATGCGCTGCTGTAGTGCCTGCCCTCCTCCGGTGCGTACGCCGGGGTGCGGGCCAGACGGTGGTGGGCGGCCCGTACGCGGGCCTCCCAGTCCACATCGCCGCGCTCGACGGACATGCGCAGCATGACCGGTTCGATGGTCCGGCGGGCCTCCGCGATCTCTTGCCAGCGACGGTCGGAGAAGGCCGGGACGGCGAAGCCGCGGTTGGGCAGCCGGTCGGCGAGGCCCTCGCCGACCACCCGCACGAGCGCCTCACGCACGACGGCCAGGCTCACGCCCTGCTCCTTGGCGAGCTCCTGGGGTTTGAGGGCGTCACCGGGGGCGTGGTCCCCGCGCATGATCGCATCCCGCAGGTGTGTGTAGACCTGCTCGGAGAGCATCTGCTTCCCCGCCGGGGGCGCGGTGTGGGTCGTCTGGGTCATGGCCGCATGATAGACGATCAGATGGATAATCGATTATTGGTTTTATGGTCGATCTCAGTGAGGGTGGCACATGGGCCTTCGCGGAGGCCATGTCGCTGCAACTGCTCAACGGTGAACGCGCCACCGTCGGCCTGCCCCCGTTGGCCCTCAGGGCCGATCTCGGCGACTTCGCCCGCACCTGGGCCTGGGGGAGGGCGGGCCGCGGGCGGTGGTCGCGCTGCCGGGCGCAGGAGGGCAGCTGTCAGGCGTCGAGTACTTGGCTGTCGCGCCTGACGACCGGCGGTTCCGTCGACCACGGGAAGTTGATCCAGTCGTCGGTCTTCTTCCACACGTACTCGCACTTCACCAGGGAGTGCGACTTCTCGTAGATGACGGCGGACCGCACCTCGGCGACGTGGTCGAGGCAGAAGTCGTGGACCAGCTTCAGCGTCTTGCCGGTGTCGGCGACGTCGTCGGCGATCAGGACCTTCCTGCCGGAGAAGTCGATCGCATCGGGGACGGGTGCCAGCATGACGGGCATGTCGAGCGTGGCGCCCACGCCGGTGTAGAACTCGACGTTCACGAGGTGGATGTTCTTGCAGTCCAGCGCGTACGCCAGACCGCCGGCCACGAACACGCCGCCGCGGGCGATGCTCAGGATCACGTCGGGCTCGTACCCGTCGTCGGCGATCGTCTGCGCGAGTTCGCGTACCGCCCGGCCGAATGTCTGGTAGTCCAGCGTCTCGCGCACGTCGGTCACAGCGTTCAGTGTGCCTGTCGGCCCGCCCGGAGGCGAGCACCGGCACGCCCCGGTCGGAAGCGAGGACTTTCGTGCTCCGGCGGTCTGCTCCGGACTGGACCGGCCCCTGCCGCCCGGCCCGCTCGATGGCGGCTCCACTTTCGTGGCCAGGTCCCAGCCACCGCGCCGGCGACAGATATCGCGCGCGGCCTGCCGTTCGAGGTGGACTCCTGGGAAGGCGTGTTCCGCACGGCCAACGACCGCTGCCGCCAGGTGCTCACCCCGGCGGACGGCCTCTTGCCGGACCCGCGTCGCGTGTACGCGCCCTATGTGACCGCGCATGAGCTGCGGGAAGCACTCTCCTCGCCCTCGGGACGGGTTCGCGCCCTGCCGCTCCGGTCCGGCCCCGACATCGTCTGACGTCGATCGATCAGGCGGCCATCTCAGTACAGGTGGACGTCGACTACGAGGGCCGCGAGCCCGGCGAGCAGGGCGTACGCGGTGGTCCGCCGGGCGGGCTGGGTACCGAGCGCGCCGACACTGATGACGGTGGTGCGGTGCTCGCGTGCGGCGAGGGCCAAGGCCCCGGCCGCGACCGAGGTCGAGCACACGCGGGTCAGGCGCCGCTTCGAGCGCCCAACGTACCGCGGCCTGGGCATAGTCCGGTCGGTGCTCGGCCGCCTATGCGGCCGCAGCAGAATGACGAGACGTCAAATGACTGTCCGTCATCATTCCTGCGATCACGCTGCTATGTTGGTTCATTAGTGAGGTAGGTAACCAGTAGAGCAACGGAGACATGATGCCACTGTCTGATAGCGACGGCCCGATCTTCGCCCAGATCGCCGGCGAGCTGGCGAACCAGATCGCCGACGGAACGGTGGGCGAGGGAGAACGGGTCGCATCCAGTAACGAGATCGCGGCGTTCTACCGGGTCAACCCGGCCACGGCGGCGCGCAGCCTCACCGTGCTCGCGGAGCAGGGCCTGGTGGAGAAGCGGCGGGGCGTCGGCATGTTCGTCGCGAAAGGCGCGCGGGAGCGGCTGGTGCACGAGCGGCGACGCCGCTTCGCCGACCGCTACCTGCGGCCGCTGGTGGTCGAGGCGGCACGGCTCGGGATCGGTCTTGACGAACTGCTCGTGCTGGTACGCGAGGAACTGACCTCGACCGAGGTGACGACGGGGGTGAAGGCGTGACCCCGGCGATATCGGTGGCCGGCCTCGGGCGCCGCTACCGCGACCACCAGGCGCTGACCGACGTCACCTTCGAGATCGACACACCGTCCGTCACCGGACTGCTGGGCCGCAACGGTGCCGGGAAGAGCACGCTGCTGCGCATCCTGGCCGGCCAGGAGTTCGCCACCGCCGGCCGCGTGCACGTGTTCGGGGCCGGGCCGCTGGAGAACGACGCGGTCCTGCGCCGGATGATCCTCGTACGGGAGGACCAGACCTACCCCGATCTGCGGGTCCGGCACGCGATCGCGGCGGCGGCGCTGCTGTGCCCGAACTGGGACGCCGACCTGGCCGGCACGCTGCTGGACGCCTACGAGCTGCCGCCGGCCCGGCCGATCAGGAAGCTGTCGCGCGGCATGCGGACCGCCCTCGGCATCACCATCGGGCTGGCCGCCCGCGCCGAACTCACCCTGTTCGACGAGCCGTACGCGGGCCTGGACGGGGTCGCCCGCACGCTCTTCTACGACCACCTGCTCGCCGACTACACCGCCCACCCGCGGTGCATCGTGCTCTCGACCCACCTCATCGACGAGGCCGCCGACCTCCTGGACCGGGTCCTGGTCCTCGACCACGGCCGGCTCGTCCTCGACGCGCCCGCCGACGGCCTGCGCGGCACCGCCACGACCGTCACCGGCCGGGCCGGCAGCGTGGAGCGGCTCGTCGCCGGCCGCACGACGCTGAACCGGCGCACGATGGGCGCGCAGACCACGGCGGTGATGGTCGGCCGGCTCGACGACCGCGACCGCGAACTCGCCGACCACCTGCGTCTTCGCCTGGAGCAGGTCACCCTCCAGCAGCTCGCGGCCTACGCGGCCGAGCACCACGACCGAGCCGAGCTCATGGCAGCGAGGACACCCTGATGCGTTCCACCCCGATCGCCACCGTCGTCCGCTACCTGCTCCTCGACCGCGTCACCTACCTCGTACTGCCCTGGGCGTGGGCGGCCTTCGGCTTCGTCCTCGACGTGGTGATCCTGCGGCTCATCCCGGCCGGTCACAGTGACCACCGCTGGGTCGGCGGCCTGGTCGCGGTCCCGCTCGTCATGCTCGTCGTGGGCGCGCAGTCGGTTGCCCGCGCGCTGCCGTTCGCCCTCACCCTCGGGGTGAGCCGACGCATCTACTTCCTCGGCGCCACCGCACTGGCCCTCGCCCTGTCCGTGGGCTTCGGACTCGTCGTCGTGATCGGCCAGATCCTCGAACGCGCGACCGGCGGATGGGGCATCAACATGGCCTACTTCCGCGTCCCCCACCTCCTCGACGGCCCCTGGTACCTGTCGTGGCTCACGGCGACGACAATGTTCGTCCTCATGTTCGTCTACGGGATGTGGTACGGCCTGGTCTACCGCCGCGCCGGACTGCCCGGCACCACGGCCTTCGGCGCGGCACAACTCGGCGCACTGGCCCTCGCCGCGCTCGTCGCGACGTGGGCGCACGGCTGGACGGGCATCGGCCACTACCTCGGCACCGCCACCGGCCTCACCGGCGTTCTCGCCGTCGCTGTCCTGCTCGCCGGCGGCTTCGCCACGATTCGACGGATGACCATATGAGCGCGGCAGGGATGGCGAAGACGGGGCGTGCGGCGCAGGACGGGCAGGACGGCGGGCGGATAGCACCGCCGGACCGGCGGGTGTTCGCCGTCGCGGGGGTGGTATTCGCCGCACTGATGGCGCTGGCCCAGCGTTACGGCTTCCACCGTGACGAGCTGTACTTCCTCGACTGCGCCCGGCACCTCCAGGCGAGTTACGTGGACCAGCCGGTACTCGCGCCGCTGATGGCCCGGGTCTCGCTGTCGCTCTTCGGGGTTTCGGCGGCGGGCCTGCGGCTGTGGCCGGCGCTGGCCGCCGCGGGCACAGTGGTCGTGGGCGCCCTGACCGCGCGGGAGTTCGGCGGCGCGCGGCGGGCGCAGCTGCTCGCGGCGATCGCGACGGCCACCATGCCTGTGCTGCTTGGCAGTGCGCACGTCGCCAACACGACGTCGTACGAACTGCTGGCGTGGGCGGCGATCGCGTTCGTGGTCGTGCGGATCGGCCGCACCGGCGACACCCGGTGGTGGCCCGCCGCAGGGGTGCTGGTCGGCCTCGGCGCGGAGTTCAACCACCTCGCGGCGATCTTCGCAGCAGTCCTGCTGGCCGCGGTGCTGCTCGGCCCGGCCCGCCGGACCGTGGTTGACCGCCGACTGCTCGCGGGTGCGGTGATCGCCTCGCTGCTCGTGCTGCCCGACCTGTGGTGGCAGGCGCACCACGGCTGGGCCATGTTCGAGATGACGCGGGCGCTGAACGGCGAGCACGGCGGCCCGGGCAACATCCTCACCTGGATCGTGGGGCAGCTCGGCATGTCCTGCCTGGCGATGACCTTGCTGTGGATGGCGGGCCTGCGGTTCCTGTGGCGGTCCGGCCGGCCGCTGTGGCGTGCTCTGGTGATCGTGTACGCGGCGCTGTTCGTCCTGTTCGCCGTGACGACCGGAGCGCAGGTGTACTACCTGGCCGGGCTGTACGTGTGCCTGCTGGCGGCCGGCGCGGTCGACCTCGACAGGTGGCTGTACGCCCGACCGGAGCGGCTGCGCGGCCTGGTGATCGGAACCGCCGTCTCGGCCGCGCTGTCCGCCGTGGTCGTGCTGCCGGTGCTGCCGGCCTCCGGCGTGGCCTGGACATACGGCACCAGCCCGATCTCGGGGGAGACCCAGGGCTGGCCCCAGCTGGTCGGCACCGTGCGGCAGGTGTGGACCGGGCTGCCCGCCGAACAGCGCGCGAACGCGGTGATCTTCGCAGCGGACTACAGCGAGGCCGGCGCCATCAACGAGTTGGGCCGCACCGCCGGGCTGCCCACCGCCGTGAGCTCCCAGAACACCGACTGGTGGTGGGGCCCCGGCAACCCGAACGCCACCACCGTGGTGGCCATCGCCCCCGGCCCCGACTACGCCCCCGGGTATGAGGCCCACCTGCGCCAGTACTTCCGGAACGTCCGCGTGGCTGCCACCCTCACCAACCCCGACGGCGTGCACAACATCGAATCGGGCGGTCACGTCTACGTCTGCACCGACCCCGTCCGCCCCTGGGGCGCGATCTGGCCCGAACTGCGCAACTACGCGTGACGCCCACGGGGCCGCGCCGGTGTCGCGGCACGCGAGACGCTGGCGCGGCCCGGTCCCGTCCTGTACCGGCGCATGTCCATGCGTTCTCCACCGCCCGTACCCGCTCCCGACTCCCGCAGGCACCGCGCGATGACCGACACCACCCGCCCCGGCCCGGACTCCGTCGCCGCGCCCGGGTGGCTGGGGCCGGCCCTGTACAGCAGCCGCCCGCGCCCGCCGACCGGTACCTGGGCCGCCCGAACGGGCAACCCCGCTGTCGCACGGACGGAGCAGTCCCGCCGTGCTCCCCGCCGCACTCCCGCCGGCTGGCCGAGCGGCTGGAACGCCGGGGGGTCCGGCTGCGGCGGGAGCCGGGCCATGGGGCAGGATGGCAGTTCATTCGGAATGCGTACATCCGTTCCAATGCGGCTGCGCACAAAACGACCTGACAGGCGACAAGGTGACGACACAGCACGTACGACGGCCGGCGGCGGCCCGTTCCCTCGCCCTCCACGCTGCAGGGGCGGGACGGTGACCCGGGACCTGGTCCTGCACGACTGGATGGTGGCCGGCATCGCGCTGGCCTCCGGCTGTGTGGCCGCTCTGGCGCTGCGGGCCCTGATGAAGTGGCTGGGCAAGCACGCGAGCAGGACCAAGTGGAGCGGGGACGACATCATCGTCGACGCGCTGCGCACCATCGTCCCCTGGGCGGCCGTGATCGCCGGGGCCGCCGTGGCCGCTTCGGCCCTGCCGCTCACCGCGCGGATCGGGGGGCTGGTCGACCAGTCGCTGACGGCCGTGCTCATCGTCATCGCGACGTTCACCGCGGCCCGGGTGGTGGCCGGGCTGGTGCAGTCGGTGGCCGCGTCCCGGACGGGCGTCGCGGCGTCCGCGAGCATCTTCGTCAACATCACCCGCATCGTGGTGCTGTCGATGGGCGTCCTCGTGGCCCTGGAGACCCTCGGGGTGTCCATCGCCCCGCTGGTCACCGCCCTCGGGGTGGGCGGTCTCGCGGTCGCGCTGGCGTTGCAGGACACCCTCGCCAACCTCTTCGCGGGTGTGCACATCCTCGCCTCGAAGACGGTCCAGCCGGGTGACTACATCCGGCTCACCAGCGGGGAGGAGGGGTACGTCGTCGACATCAACTGGCGCAACAGCGTGGTGCGCAACCTGTCGAACAACCTGGTGATCATCCCCAACGGCCGCCTGGCGCGGACGAACATGACGAACTACTCCCAGCCCGAGCAGAAGCTGTCGATCCTGGTCCAGGTCGGGGTCGGCTACGACAGCGACCTGGAGCACGTGGAGAGGGTCACCCTCGACGTCGTCGACAGCGTGATGGCCGACATCAGCGGTGGCGTGCCGGACCACGAGGCCGCCGTCCGCTTCCACACCTTCGCGGACTCCAGGATCAACTTCACCGTGATCCTGGGCGTCGGCGAGTTCAGCGACCAGTACCGGATCAAGCACGAGTTCATCAAGCGCCTGCACCAGCGGTACCGGACGGAGGGCATCTCGATCCCCGCGCCCACGCGCACGGTCTCGCTCCAGCAGGACGGGGCGGGCGCACCGTCGTCCCTCCCGCCGGTTGCGCACCAGTGGGAAGCGTCGTCCGAGGTGCTGGCGGACCGGCGGCGGTAGCGGTGCGGGGGCTACCGGGTGACGGGCGTCGCCGCTCGGCGCGCGGGGCTGGGACGGCGGCGTCCAGCCCGTCTCGGCGTGCGCCACGGCACAGACGTTCCGGTGGAGGTTCACCACCTCTGACCTGGACGATCTGCCGGCCGGGCTCGACCGGCATACCGCCGATCGCCACGAGGAATCCTCCGCCGCGCCGGCAGGAGCGTGACGGTCCGCTGCCGGAGTCAGTGGCCGGTCGGCACCTCGCGAACCCGGACGGCTCCGCACACGACGAACCCGGCGGGCACCCCGTCGCTGAGGAGGTGGAGTCGTCGGTACCTCGGCTCCGGTCCCTCCGGGAGATTGAGCAGCCGGTCGATCTCCGGATCGGCCGCCACCTCACGGACCGTCAGCCCTCGGTAGGAGGAACGGGTCTTCATGCCCAACACGCTGACGAACTCGATCTCGGTGACGGTGCTGTCGCCCGACTGCCAGAAACTGCGGAACAGCAGTGTCCGGTGAGAGACCTGGTAGGACCAGACCTGCATGTCCCGCGGAAGGTGCAGGGGGAGAGGTTCACCCGGCGTGACGGTCATCGGTTCGTCACCGGCCCATGCCCTCGGGTCCGCCGGGTCCGGGATCGGGAGAAGCGGTGACTGTGTGTCAATGGAGTCGTCCATGAGGTCCACCTTGCCAGCCCGGTACCACGCTCCACGGAGCGGGTGGGACCCGAGCCGGGAAACGATCTCCTGAAGTTCGGGAAGCGATCACCAGGGGTGCTGGGGCACCGCTGGCCAGCCCCACTCGTGAATACTCCTGGCAGCCTGATCAATCCCCGAAGGACTTCCGGAGCCGGCCACTGAGGTCTCCGTCCCCACCTGTGCTGATGGTCGAGGTCGACCGCTCCACCATGGCCATCGAGCGGTTGGCCGCGAAGTTCACCGCCTACCGCGAGCTGTTCCGTACCAAGGTCCGGGACAACGACCCGGCCCTCGCCGACGGGGAACCGGCCGACCGCACGGTGTACTGGTGGCGCCGCACCTGGCCCGGCCCCAGCCGCGCCGGGTACCCGCCCGTCGCCCTGGCCGTCACCGACGCCGGACCGGTCGCGCTGGCCAACCGGCGGCAGGAGAGCACCTGGGAGTACGGGCCCCACAGTCAGTGGACCCGCCGCCCTGGGGGCCGTTGCCACCCCTGCCACCAGAAGCACGAGGAACGGCGGGAGAAGGCCGCCGCCCAGGCCCGTGGGCGCCTGGAGAAGGCCCGGGAGGCCAACGCCGCGCTGCGCCCGGTGCTGGACCTGGCGGGGCTCCGTCGGCGGGCAGGTGGACTGCCGCGGTCGGCACGGGCCCGAGTAGTATGTGGCCCCACAGTCGGACAAGGGGTGCAAGCACAGGGGGCGGCGTGACGGAGTTCGCGGGTTTCGGCTGCGAGGCGTGCTGTGCCGAGGACGCCTCGGTGGCGCGGGTGCACCACCAGAGCCCCATCGGGGTCCAGCTGGAGAAGATGATCCAGGACGACTCGCACTTCATCGTCTCCGTCCGGCGCTGCGGCCTCTGTTCGCAGGCCTTCGTGAGCGTCTTCACCGAGTACGTCGACTGGGCCGCCTCGCGGGACGCGCAGTACCGGACCCTGCTGCCGATCACGGACGCCGAGGCGGACGACCTGATGGCGGGGCGGCTGAGCCCGCACCGGGCCGGGGCCCTGGGGCGCGGCCGCCGCCGTCTGCAGAGCGACTGGCCGAGCGAGGCCGACGAGCCGTCCGTGTACTGGGACAGCGGCGTGTTCGAGGTGCGCGAGGGCTACTGATCCGGCCGGGGCCCCGGGCTCCGAACTCCAGGTGTCGGACGCCCGGCCCCCGCCGCGACCTCGACGCCGGCCGGCAGCCGCCCTCATGGCCACCGTGACCGCGTCGAGGGCCTCGATGCAACCGATCGCCAGGTCACGTACTGTCACCGCACGCGGCGCTTCCGAAGCCGGGAGCCGTTCCATTGCAGCCTCCCCGTCCGCAGTCGAAGGGATCGTCGCACAGCGGCCGCCGACGCCTTCGCCGAGCGGCCGGCCGCGAGTGCGGGCGGCCGGAGGCTGCGCAGGGGTCATCGGGTTTCGAGGATGCCCTTCAGGACGTCGAGGTTCTTCGCGACCGCGTGTTTGATCCGGGGGCCGGCGACCGCGGTGACGGCCTTGAGGACTCCGGGGGCGGTGAGGTGGACGGTGTTGACCAGTCGGGTGGTGTGCTGGTCGAGCGGGGTGAGCCGGTAGGTGGTGGTGCCGGTGAACGGGCCGAAGTCGCCGTCCGCGGTCAGCAGGTTCGGGGGTCGTACGCGGTGATGCGGAAGCGCTCCTCGGCCGGGCGCGGGAGCGTGCGGGTCTGGCGGTAGGTCGTGCCGACCCCGATCGGTCCCGGGGAGGTCTGCTCGGTGGTGTCGAGCGCGTGGTTCCAGCGCGGGAGGTTCTCGGGCCGTGCGAGGTAGGCGAAGACCTCGCCGACGGGCGCGTCGACGGTCAGGGTGTTCTCGAACCGCATGGCCGTTCCTTCCCCGGCGCGCGGTCGGCCGGTCCCGTGCGGGTTCGTGCGGTCCCGTGCGGGCCGTGGCGTCGGCCGAGGGCGGGGTGTCAGTCGAGGGCGAGGCGTTTGTTGAGGGCCTCGCCCGAGGGCAGGGGGTCGATGAAGTTGTGCAGGAACGTGAGCATCGCGTCGGTGTCCAGGCCGTCGCAGGCGGCGTCCATCGCGGCGTAGAGGAACTCCTCGATGCCGGCGACGGCGGTGGCCAGGCGTTCGCCCTCGGGGGTGAGGCTGAGCTGGAGGTAGCGGCGGTCCGCAGCGTCGGTGCGGCGCTCGACCAGCCCGGCCGCGACGACGCGTTCGACCAGCCGGCTGGGGTTGGTACCGCTCTCGCACACCAGGAGCTGCCCGAGCCCGCTGAGGCTCAAGGTGCCGTGCTGCTGGAGCAGGCGCAGCACCTCGGCCTGTGACGGGGTGATGCCGTGCGGTTTGAGGGCCTGGATCAGCAGCCGGTTGCCTTCGCGCTGGGCCGCCAGGATCGCGAACCGCAGGTGTTCGGCCTTACGCACCGGCATCCTGTCGGGGGGGCGGTCGGCAGGGTGGCGAGGAAGTCGTCGACCGCGGCGGCGTAGGTGACCGGGTGGGAGAAGCGGAACATGTGGCCGGTGCGCGGCAGCACGACCTCCCGGGCGTCGGGGATGCCCGCGAGCATGACCTTGGAGGCGTTCTCGCCGATCAGCACGTCGTGGGAGGGGGTCAGGATCAGGGTCGGGACCTGGACCCGGCCCAGCGCGTCGACGCAGTCGGCGGTGAGAACGGCCCGCAGGCGGGCGCCGAAGGAGACGGCCGGGGTGTTGGCGAGGAACAGTTCGCGGCTGCGCGCCTCGCTCCAGGGCACCTGGCCCCCGCCGTCGAACGGGGAGGCGAGGCGGTGGGCGTGGGCGCGCAGCGTCAGCTGCCGGTAGAGCGGCCCGCGGGCCCTGCCGATCGCCTGCATCAGGGCCTTCCAGGGCTTCGAGTCGACCGGGTTGGCCGCGAATCCGCCGGACACGACCAGGGCGCGCAGGCCCCGCGGGCGGCGCGCTTCCTGCCACACGACCAAAGCTGGGCGATCGGCTCCGACATCCCGGTGTTGACCGGCGACGGCCCACTGCCGGCGCATGCCGACGACTGGCACCCCCAGGACATGCTGTTCGCCCCGATGTACAACGCCGACGGCGACCTGATGGGCGTGCTCTCGGTCAACCGTCCGCGCAGTGGCAAACGTCCTGGCGAATGGACCCGAGAGACGCTGGAGAGATTCGCCCTGCAGGCCTCCCTCACGATCGGCAACGCCCGGCTGCGGGCGGAGATTCGGCGCACGCTGTCCCGCCTGGAAAGGGAGCACGAGGCCCTGCGATCCAGCGAGGAGAGTTTCCGGCAGGCCTTCGAGTACGGCCCGACCGCGATGGCCATCACCGAGCTGCACGGCGACGCGGCGGGCCAACGGACCCGGGTCAACGACGCCCTGTGTCGACTGCTCGGCCAGCCCCGCTCCGCCCTGCGCCAGCAGGGCTTCGCCGACCTCGTCCACCCGGACGACCTCGAACTGTTCCAGCGCATCAGCGCCGAGGCCGGCCGTGCCGACCTTCGGCTCACCCGCCGGGACGGCGGCTACCAGCGGGTCCGCCTGCGTAACTCGATCGTCGCGGACGCCGCGGAGGGACCGCGCTTCCTGATGACTGTGGTCGAGGACATGGACGAATGGAAGCGCGGGCAACTCGGTGGCCCGGGCACACCCGATCCGGACCACACGATGAACCGGCAATGACCAGGCCGCACTGATACCTCACCCAGGCTGCGCGCTACCGCACCCACCGCGGTAAAGCCCAAGATCACTCGTGCCCGGGTGCTGGACGCCTTTCGCCCGTCGGGCCGAACGCTCCGGCCGGTGCGCGGCCGGACCCGTCGGGGCATCGAGGGGAACCGGGCAAGCTGCAGGCTCGTCATCACAGGTGGCGGGGTTCCTGACAGCCGGGGGCGCGGAGGTGGCCCGGATGAGGTTCCTCGAGCATGGGCCGGGCTGGTGGCGGTCGCTGCGCCTGCGGCGGCGGATCATCGCCCTTGTCGTCGGCGGCGCCGTGGTCCTGGGGACGGTGCTGGCCGTCGTGCTCACCGTCGGCCAGGGAGGTTCCCCGGGGCGCACGGGGGCCGGCCCGCCGCCCGCCGGGCCGCCTGCCGCCGGGCCGGCCCCGTCGGCCCCGTCGGCCCCCGCCGCCCCCGGTGGCGTGTCACCGCTCACCGGGCTTGCGGGTGACGCGGGCCGGGTCATCGCCGTCAAGATCGACAATGCCGCCGCCGCCCGGCCCCAGACGGGTGTGAACGCGGCCGACGTGGTCTACGCGATCGAGGTCGAGGGCGGCCTCTCCCGGCTCCTGGCGGTCTACGACTCGAACCACCTGCCCGCGGGCGACCGGATCGGCCCGGTGCGCAGTGCCCGGGAGACCGATCTGCCCCTCCTGCGGCAGTACGGGCGTGTGGACTTCGCGTACTCCGGGGCGCAGACCGCGTTCCTGCCGGATCTGGCCCGGGCCGATGTGTTCAACTGCTCGCCGCATCAGGACAATTCGTTCTTCCGTGGGCAGTGGAACGTGCCGCCGTTCAACCAGTACGTGGTGCCGTCCGGGATTCTGCGCCACTTCCCGGACGCGGCGGTGGCCCGGGACGTCGGGTTCCGCTTCGGCGACGCACCGGCCGGCGGAGTCCCGACCGGCTCGTTCACCGCGCGCATGCCCGCGGCCTCGTTCACCTTCACCTGGTCCGCCGCGGAGGGCAGGTACCTGGTGGCGGTGGACGGCAGGCCGGCCATGACGACGGACGCCGGGCAGATGGGCGCGCCGACGGTCGTGGTGCAGAAGGTCGCCGAGACCACGTCACCGCGTGGGCTGGTCGATTCCTTCGGGCACGTGCTGCCGTTCGCCCCGACCGTCGGCAGCGGCGACGCGGTCTTCCTGCGGGACGGCGCGGCGTACCGGGGCAGCTGGTCCCGGCCCGATGCCGCCGCCGTCACGGAGTTCGGGTACGCGGGCGGGCGGATGGCCTTCCACCCCGGGCAGGTCTGGATCGTCCTCGAACCTGCGTGAGGCCGGGCGGCCGGCGGCCGAACGGCCGGGGGCCGAGCCGGCGGCGGGTAGGTTCGGCGCTGGGGCGCGGGTGGGCAGAGCCTTCGGCATGACGACTCCCACCCGGCGCCGTCGCCGCCACTGCTCCGGTCAGTGCCGCGCGGCCGCCGGCCCCGGCCCGTTTCGGCGGCGGGTGCTGCCGGACCTGGTCCAGCGAGCACATCTCCCCGGGCGGGATGGTCGTCCGGACGACCTGGCACGAGCCCGCCTGCTGGACCTGGGGCCAGCCGTGACCACCCCCGCCGAGCCGGGTGCCGGGTTCGAGTCCGGTACCACGGTCGTTCGCCGCGACATCCACGCGGGCAAGGTCTGGTCCGCCCAGCCCCACCGGGCACCCGCCGACACCGGCACCGTCCTCGAGCTCGCCTGCTGGCCCGGCATCCGCTCCCTCGCACCCACCACCTGGACCACCGCGCTGCGAACCGGCGACGACGCCCTGCGCAAGAACGGACTGGCGAGGACGGCCGGCCGCGCTCGCCTGGAGGCGGACCACCGGCTGGTTCGGCGGAGACTACGACGGCCAAGGCCGCTACGAGTACGCCCTCGACGACGAATCACCAGCCGCCTTGCGGCGCAGGGACCAGATCGGTGAGACGGCCATGTCGAGTCCGTCCTGGAGCGATTAGGCCGGCGAACACAGGGTGGGCTCCTTGGCGCAGTTGGCCCAGTGGGCGGGGCGGGTCGCTGCACCCAGGTCGTACAAGAGCCGCTGCGGAACGTGGTCTGGCAGTGCTTCGACCATGAATGGCTTGCCCTGGTTGTCTATCTTCGCGGTGAACTTCCCCTCAGGGGTGAGGTAGTCGACCTGGAACTCCCAGGAGCAGATCTGCCCGGCGATGCCGCCGACCTGGACGGCGATGTCACCGGGGGTGGTGGCCTGACCGAGGTCGAGCTTGTGGTGGGCGAAGTAGTCCGTGCTGACTGCGAAGCCCTCGTCGTCCACCTCTACCGCCGCGGTGCCGGGCGGTACGGCCAGGGACAGGAAGACGTTTGGCACGCTGGCCTGGCCCGCCGACGGGGCACTCACGGAGCTGACGGCCGGGCTGGGTCTGCAGGAGACGTCGGTGGTGCCGATGTCCTCGATGGTTATTGAGGAGGACCGGTCGCTGGTGAAGTGCAGCTGGTATGTGTCGCCGCCCGCCATGCCCTGCTTCCTCCGCTGCTCGATCACGTCCAGGGCAGGGTCATGGGGGTTGCCCGAGACGTCGGGTGGGTTGCCCTTGGGCAGCAACCGGGCGCCCAGCGGCTCGAGGTATGCCCGGACCCCGGCGAGGTTCTCCGGCTTGAACGGCGCGAGCCCCGCCTGCTCCGCCTGGGTCAGCGGCCGGTCCAGCACGAAGGTCCAGACACCCTGGCGACGCAGGTCCGGTCCGTCCACCACCACTTGGAACGGGACGGTCTGTCGGTCGGCGGACTTCTCCGCCTGCCGCTGGAGTGCGGCGTCCTCCGCCGCAGTCCGGCCGCTGTACCAGTGCTGGCCCACTATTACGGCTGCCGCGAGCGCCAGCGCGAGGATGGAGCCACCGGCGGCTCGGGCAGGCGTGATCCGGCGCCCAGGGCCGCTGCCGGGACCGTTGTAGTACGTGACCGGCGCATTGACATCCCGGCCGGCCCGATACCGGACTGAGACGCTGCTCGCCGCCCGCCCCCGGAGCTCGGCCACCTCCCACCGCAGCGCCCCCAGCTCCCACTGATCCTCCGCGAGCTGCTCCCCGTGCCCCGCGAGCGTGGCCTCGGTCCGGCGCGCTCGGACTGG
>NZ_CP026498.1:11273981-11287477 GCF_002953255.1 Streptomyces sp. CB01881 | reverse complement strand
GCCACCGCCCGGGCCGCAGAACTACGCGCCCGGATCGAAGAGCTCGCCGCCGACCCGACCGAGACCGAAGCGCGGCTCACGGACCTGGCCACCACCCGAAAGATCATCGCGGAGGTCACGCCGGCGGGAACCGAATCCGAACCACCCGAGACGAACACGGCCTACCAGGCCATCGTGAACGCCTTCAACCAGCACCCCCGCCAGGCATTCCGGGCACGCGAGCCGCACGAACTCCTCGGCATGCCCACAGACGAGGCGTCCCATCACCCGCAGCCGCCTCGGACGCCTCACTCGCCAAGGCTTCCCCACCCAACCCGAACGAGGCCGCTACCAGAAACGGACTTAACGTCCACTCAGGTCTCCCCGGCTTGGCTGGCGTTGCTTTCCCTGGTTTGACTGCCGCCGCCACCCGAACTCATCGGTCCGGGGAGAGGGAATTTTCGGTGCCTCCGGCGGATAGCGGGAAATCCGCTGGCGGGCGGCGGGTGGTGCCCAGCAGGATGCCGCCATGACGAAGAGCGGAGCCCCCGGAACGGCGGCCGAAGCGGTGCGCGAACTGCGGGGGATCGCCCACGAGTGGGTCGACGGCCGCCACGCCGAGCCGGAGACGCTGATCCGGGCCGCTCTGCGCGCCCTGGTCGCCGGTGTGGACACGCCGTCGCTGTGGCTGCTCGCCTGGCTGCTCAGCGGCGAGGAGGGCCAGGCCCCGGGCCTGTTTGACCGGGTGATGGACGAGCTCGGGTTCGGCCTGGGCCCGCTCGAGGAGTACGGGGACTACTGGCAGGGCCGGCTGGCGCTCGCCCGCTGGTGGGCCGCCGAGATCGTCGGCGGATGGCTCGACCCCTTCGAGGGGGCCGGGCTCATCATCGAGAACGTGGCCGAGGCCTACGGGGAGTGCGAGGAGCTGGCGCCCATGGTCGACGCGGTGGTGGCGTCCACGGGCCGCGCCGGATCGCAGCTGCCCGCGGAGGAGGCCGCCGAGCGCCTGACCCGGGCCGCCGGTGAACTCCTGGCCCGCATCCCGTCCTAGGTCCTTTCTTTTGGTTCAGCGGGCGGACCATGAAGATGCCGGCGATGTGGAGTCCGGCCTGGTAGACGGTGGCGGTCTTTTCGTAGCGGGTGGCCAGGCCGCGCCAGTTCTTCAGGCGGTTGATGCACCGTTCGACGGTGTTGCGCTGCTTGTAGGCCTCGCGGTCGAAGCCAGGAGGGCGGCCTCCGAGCCGGCCTTTGCGGCGGCGGCGATCTGGTCGGCGGGCTGCGGGATCACCGTCCGGATGTTGCGTCGGCGCAGGTGCCCGCGGACGGCCCGCGACGAGTAGGCCCGGTCGCCAGGACCACGAGGGGTCGGGTGCGCGGCCGGCCGACCGGCCTGGGCACGCGCAGGGCGGCCATGACGTGCTCGAACGCGGGCGCGTCGCCGGCCTGACCCGGCGTGAGGTGGAAACACAGCGGGCGGCAGCGGCCGTCCGCCGCCAGGTGGATCTTCGTGGTCAGCCCGCCCCCGGGAGCGTCCGATCGCGTGACGCCCGGGTCCTCCTCGGCGGTCGAAGCCGGCCCCAGCACACCTGGCACGCCCTCACCTGCCCCGGCGCTGACGTGATTGCCCGCGGCCGCCACCGCGCCCTCCCGGTGGCGGCCACCACCCTGCCGCTGCTGCGCCGCTTCGGCGCGGGCGGGCCGGTCTGGTGACGGTTCGGCGGCCAGCGCCGGGCCACCCTCACCGAGACGCTCGACAACCCAGACGGTGACCAGCCGCTGCACGTCCAGGAGGCCGCCGGCCCGCCGCAGCCTTCACCCCGGCGGCCGGGCGCGGGCAGCAGCGGGTGCTGTTGCGGGCGTGGGCTGCCGGCTGGGCGGTGCTCTGTTCGTCGCCGAGGCCGGGGTGGCTGCCCGTACCCCGCTCCCGACTCCCGGAGGCACCGCGCGATGACCGACACCACCCGCCCCGACCCGGCCCCCGCCACCGTGCCCGGACGGCTGGAGCCGGCCCCGCAGACCGGGAGCTGGGCCGCCCGTTCCTCGACTCCCCGCTGGTGCGCGGGTCGATGTGGCTGCGCTGGTCCGGCCACGACGGCATCCGCACCCTCCACCATGACGCCGGCCTCGCCTGCGCCTGGACCGAGCGCGACATCGACGGCCTGGACGGCTGGGTGGCCCTGGACGACGGCCGGGTCGTCCTCGGCGCCCGCCCGGGCCTCGCCCTGCCGCAGCCCGTCGTGCCCGCCGAGGCGTGGCAGGTCGACGCGACGCTGCACGCCACTCTCGCCCAGCACCCCAACCGCCCCGACCACGTCCAGGAGCATGGGCTGCTCGGCGACGTCCCTCACCGGGTCCGCCGCCGGGCGGCCGGGATGACTCCGGAGACCATCCAGCAGGCCCTGCACCGGGCCCGGGACGACGAGCGCGCCGCCGACCGGTACGCCGACGCCGGTGACGAGACCGCCTTTGCCACCGCGGTCGCGGCGGGACTCGTTACTGGTGTCCAAGCCGATTAGAGGCGAGGAACCGGAAGCGGGCGCTCGCGGCCCTGAGGGCGCGATCCCCGGCCCGCCCGCACACCCCCGTTGTCCTGGCCCACTCGCTCCGGGCCCGGCCACCGACCACCACCCATCAGCCGACCACGACCTCCTGGCACGCCCAGCGGTGCAGGGTGGTCCAGGGCTGCCACGACGGCTGCCGGCGCGAGTGCGACGACGCGGTACCCATCAGCGCGACCACCGTGGAATCCGCGCCGAGCACGGCCCGCTCGGACCGGTGCGGTGGCGCTACGGCACCCGGGGCGGGACTCCCAGGCGGAGGCGCGGGCGGACCTCCACACCGGGGCCGGACTGCTCTGACACGTGCACTGGTACGTGTTTCATCCGTGGTCGTACTGTGTCGCTGGTGGGAATGTCCGGTAGGAGTTCCCATGTCGAGCGTTCCGTGGCCAAAATGTGCCCATCCAGTAATCTTGGCTGGTTATCGTCCCCGCTCAGGATCTGGCGATGGGCCAGGCCCGCAGCGGGCGGCCACGGTGTCGCGCCGCGCTCCCGTGTACTTCCTAGATCAGGCTCCAATGCGTCTCTCTCCTCCCGCCGTCAAGCTGCTCTCCACCATCGCTCTGCCGCTCGTCCTGACGGCCTGTGGGCCTACCCCCACCAAGTCCGCTGCCCCCGCCGCCCAGGCAGCCGCTTCCTCGCCGGTCGCGACGAAGGCTGACGCTTCCTCGCCGGTCGCGACGAAGGCTGCGGGCCCGAACGCCGGCCTACCGACAGGCACCCAGCTGAAGGCCCTGCTGGCGCCCGCCTCGTTCTTCCCGTCCGGCTTCGACATCGACTCGGCCGGCTCACGCGACACCGGCGACACCTACATCCAGCCGACCGCCGCCGAGGTGCCCACTCCGGACTGCACCCGGCTGGGCGGCACGTCCTGGACCGGCATCACCGGGATCACCGGTGTGTCGTTCGCCCAGAACGACTACGTCAACAAGAACACCTCCGCAGAGATCGCCCAGGAGATCGACGTCTACCAGGGCACCACCGCTCAGACAGTGCTCGGCGCGCTGGGCAAGCTCGCCCTGGCCTGCCCGTCCTTCGCCGACGCCCAGACCAGCAGCAAGACCAAGGTCACCGAGACGTCTCTCGCCGGCCTGGGTGACGAGGCGTACACCATCACGGTGACCGACTCGGCCTGGCAGAACGGTGACACCCTGATTGCGGCCCGGGTCGGCACCTCCGTGGTGACCGTGCTCGCCAACGACGGCAGCGACAACGGCGCGGCCACCGCCAAGAAGCTGAGCAGCCAGCTCGTCTCCGGGCTCAAGGCCAAGGCCTGATCCCTGACCCGTCCCGGGCGGCATCAGCGCACCTTGACGGCCCTGCCCGAGCCGGGAAGGGCCGTCAAGGCCGGGGTGCGCGGCCAACGAAAGGCGAACTCCCCGCGGTGAGACGCAGGAGCTTCGTCAGGAGATCACCCGCTCCAGAACGGCGGAACGCCGACTCCGCCAAGAGCGCGCCGCCGCCCAGCGCGAACCCCGAGACACCAGCGCCACCTACGCAAACCAGATCCAGGGCACCCTCTACGCCTACGGGCCCGAAAGGCGACGTGGGGCAGTGTTGGTATGGGGTGGCGGTGTAGACGCGGGCTGGTGTGACAGTGGGTCTGGGGTCTCCAGGTCGAACCACTTCCCCATGCTGCGGATCTCGATGCTGTCGCTGTCGCTCTCCGGTGCGGCAGCGGGGGCGTGGCATCCGCACCATGCACCATGGCGCCGGCCTCGCCCGCAGCTGGACCGAGCGCGCTGGACGGTTGGGTGGCCCTGGTCGACGGCCGGATCGTCCACAGCGTCCGCCCTGGTCTTGTCGTGCCGGAGCCCGTTGTGCACGCTGAGCCCTGGGGGGCCGGCGCGACGCTGCACGCCGCCCTCGCTCAGCACCCCAACCGCCCCGACCACCACGTCCAGGACGGGTCCGACGTCCAGGAGCACGGGCTGCTCGGCGGCGTCCGTCACCGGGCGGCCGGGATGACCCTGGAGACCATCCAGCAGGCCCTGCACCGGGCCCGAGGGGACGAGCGCGCCGCCGACCGGTACACCGACGCCGGAGACGAGACCACCTACGCCACCGCGGCCACCATCCGCGCAGAGTGGCAGCGCGTGCGCGACCACACCGCCCAGACCCGGGCCGAGCGCTACGACCCCGACCACGACACCGCCCTCCAGCACGCGCTGTGCCGTGAGCGCCACCGCCAGGACGTCGCCGCCTGCGCCCGCGAGGCCGCCCACCGCCGCCTCGCCGGCACCGCCGCCCAGCCCCTCTACACCGTCCTGGGGCGCGCGGGCCTCTACGCGCTGACCGACGACGACCACCAGGCCGTCCGCGACCTCACCCGCCACCTCGATGCGGCCACGCTGCGCCAGGTGTCCGACTGGCTGGAGCGCACCCGCGCCGCGGCCCTCGCGCTGCGCGGCGAGCAGGCCCCGCCCGCCCGGCCGACGGTGCGTCGCAGCCGGCAGTGACCGGGGCCCCTGCCACCGGCCGGGCGGCCGGGTCTGCTCAGGGCTGTTGCCGGATCAGGCGCAGTTCGACGACGGTGTACCGGTTGTACCGCTGGTCCGGGGGCGGCGGACTGTCCCAGTCGACTTCGTACAGGACGTCGCCGGGGCGGCCGCCGCGCAGCGCCGTGGTGGCGGCGATGCGTCCGTGGTGGGAGGGGAGGACCGCGTACTCCACCGCGGCCCCGACGGTCTTGCCGGTGGCGTCGCCGGGGTCGCAGATGCACGTCCGCTCACCGGGCCACCCGCAGCGCTTGGGGTGGACGGTCAGTGTCTGGTGCGCCGCCACCACTGTGCGCCTGCACTCCGACGGACGCCCCGACCTGCCCCGCCAGCACCTGCGCCCACTGCCCGGGGGCATCCCGCCCCCGTCGCTGCTGCCGCTATCCTCGCGTTCGTGATCAACAAGAGGACCGCGCGCGCGGTCGGGGGCCCGCCGACGACCGCCGGGCTGCGGGAGGTGCTCAACCGTGCCGCGCGCGTCGTGATCGTCGACGCACCAGCGGGCGAGGCCGATTCCGCCGATCGCCCGCGGACGGAGGTGACCGGTGCCGACATCGCCGACCTGGCCCGGCTGCTGGCCGTTGTGGACGGCGGCACCGGAGAGCTGTGCCTGTGTGACGGCTGGCCGACGATCACGGTGCATGGCCCGAACGGCGACCTGATCGCCTGCTGGACCCTGCACCATCAGAGCGGCCTGCGCGGGGCCGGCGACTGCGACGCCGACCTCGTCGACGGCCCGGCCCTCACCGACTGGCTGGCGGGGCGGGGCCTGACCGGATCCCGCCGGGTCCAGGAGCAACTGGCAGCCCTGAACGCTGCGCAGGACCAGCGCCGGACGCGCTGGATCCAGGCCGCACCGGCCGGCCTGACCGAGGCGGCCGCGGACGTGGCCCGACCCTCGGGCCGCGACCGCACGGCCTGGTCACGTGGACTTCGCGACGCCGAGGAGCGCCTCGCCACCCTCACCCGGCTCCACCACCCCGAGGCGACCGAGCGGATCCGCGCCCTGCTGGCCTGGGCCGGGGTCCCGGCCCGGGAGGCCACCGGCAGCCTGAAGTGGTACGACCTGGCCGTGCAGCGCCAACTGCTGGCCGAGGGTCCCGACCTCATCCTTACTGCCCTTGTCGCACGCCCCCCGAGCCCGGCCCAACTCGACGGTGCAGCCGGGCTGTTCAGCTCCACCGAATGGACCGAAGCCCACGGCAGGCAGCTGCCCGAGCCACTGCGCTCGACGCTGATCGGGCACATCGAGGCGGACGGCACCGAGCCCATGCGGTTCCGGCTGCGGCACGGCTACTACGGCGCGGAACGAACCGCCTGACCGGGCGCCGGGCTCTGATGAACCCCTATGAACCCGAGTGAGGCAGAGAGCCGTCTCCGCGCAGGCGGTGCCGCTGGTCGCCGGTGCCGGCGGTGTACGCGAGGTGGGCCGCGGGCCGGTACACCCCAGCCTTGCCGGCGGGCAGTTCGGGGGCGAGGAATGAGGTTGGGCGGGCCGCAGGCCTTGCCTTGGGCGTGGGCTTTGGTGGCGAGGGCGGCGTGGATCCGGCCGACGTCGAGCAGGTGCCGCCGGAGGGGGTGGCGCCGAGATGGGCTCCACGGCCCGGGGCGCCGGAACCTCGGGCGCGCCGCACGCGATGGCCGTCAACGAGACGATCCTTGCCTTCGTGCGTGGCGGCACTGCGCCTGGCTCGGCGGGCGGGGTCGGCGTGGTGACGTCGGGGGCGACGGAGGTCGAGTTCGCGTTGCCGGGCGGCAGGCTCCGGAGGTCGGGGTGCCGGTGTTGATGGTGAAGGTCGACCGTCCCACCATGGCCCAGGCCCGGGTGGCGGCGAAGTTCGCCGCCTACCGCGAGCTGTTCCGCGTCAGGGTCCGTGACAACGACCCGGCCCGCTCCGGCGAGGAGGCCGCCGAGCGGACGGTGCACTGGTGGCGCCGGGCCTGCCCCGGCCTCACTCGTGCCGGATATCCGCCGGTGGCCCTGGTGGTCACCGACGCCGGACCCACCGCGTTGGCTAACCGGCAGCGGGCGATCGTGGACCTGTCCGCCGACTGCTGGCGGGGCTCATGCTGGACCGTCCCCTCCCACCCAGGCCGGGACGGCCGCCCGTACCCGTCCCCGACTCGCCCCGGCGCGTTCCCGAAGGTCCGCCGCCTGCGTGTGGGGTGTGCGGGCGCGAGCGGGTGTGGTTTCCGGGTGGGGTGAGCATGGTGGGCGCTCAGCTGTTCGGTGGGTGTGCGGTCGTGCCGGAGGTCAGCCGCCAGAGTCCGGCCAGCTCGTAGTAGACGCCGTTCACCAGTTGCAACAGAAGCAGCGTGACCGGCCAGAGCAACGCGCCGAGGCCGGGCACCAGCTCCACCGGCAGGGTGTAGGCCATCACGATCCGCGCGGCGGCGTCGAGCAGCATCGCCACGCCCCAGATCGCAGTCGAGACCCGCCAGATCCGCCGGAAGGCGGGCTCACGTTCCCACAGCACGTCCCAGGAGGTGCCGTCGGAGCGGAACCGGCCCTCCAGCAGGGGGCGGCCGGCGTGGAAGAGCAGCGGGCGCCTGGCCCTGATCGAGGTCAGGAACCAGAGCCCGGCCACGCCGGTCAGCCAACCGTCCTTGGCCAGCAGGAACCGGGGGCTGCCGCTGACCAGCGCGGCTGCAACGCCGAGCAGCATGGTCCCGGCGATGAATCCCGCCATGCCCTCCAGGCTGCGGGTGCGCAGCCACTGCACCGCTGTGGTGAGCGCCGGCAGGACGGCCCCGGCCAGCAGGGCGACGAAGACGCTGATGCCGGCGGCGCGCAGGCCGTAGTACACCGCGATCGGGACCAGGACGTCCCAGAGGACGCCGAGCAGCAGGCGCCGGCTGCTGGGCCGCGGCGGCGGCTCGGGGGCGTCGCCGTAGGCACTTCGTGTGTCGGTCACGGTGTCCCCCGGGTCACGAGAAGGCCAGGGTGGTGTCGAGTTCGTGCAACTCCCCGCTCTGTCGGCCGGCCCGCGAAATCGGTTCCGGCTTCGCGCCGTTGGTCTCAGCCGGCGGGGAGCCGTGGCGCAGTGAGCCCTCGTCCGCTGCGTTCACGCAGATCCCCGATCCCCTCATCAGCTCGTCCAGGGGCAGAAGCGGTACGCGATGAGCCGGGTGGTGGAGAGCCCGGCCCGCTGTCGGACACCGGAGCCGGTCCGGCGGCGGGCCGGGAATGTCAGAGGCTTCAGTGGTACCAGGCCGAGCCGGTGCTCTGGTATTCGTCACCGGGACAGTCTGCCCAGGGCCCTTCCGGCAAACCCCCGCTGTCCTGGTGGCCCCGCTGGAGGCCGCTCCACAGCTGTCACCAGCATGCCGCCGACACTCTGAGCTGCTCAGATGCATCTTCAGGTTGTCGCAGGTGCGGATACCAGGTGGTCGATGTCGAGCTTGTGGGGGCCCACGGCCCACGGCCCCCGCCCCCGCCCCGACCGCGGCCGCCGTGCCGACTCGCAGTCGGCCGGGGCCCCGCCCTGCGCTGAGAAGCGGGGCGACCACAGGGGGCGACGCAGGTCGACCGACACTCCACCCGTGCGACTCCCCGCATCCGAGGAGGAGGACCGAGGCAATGACGGAACGTGGCAGCGTAGCAGCGAGGCCGGCACCGACGGCGCGGCGATCAGCCCGGACGGTGTCGACGGAGACGTCCTTCATCACCAGCTGGCTCACCGAGGAGGAGACGACCGGATCGTGGAGCGGGTCCGCGAGGCCCGCGCCGAGGATCCGGCGCGGGCCTGCGTGGTGGTCACCGCCGACCGCGAACTGCGCACCCGGGTGGGCGCGCGTTGGGTGCGGCCGTCACCGGCCCCCGGAGCGTCCGGGGCTGAGCCCGGGATCCGGGTCAGTGGCCAGAGCGGATCTGGAGGGCGTTGATGCCCCAGTGGATCGACGGGTCCGAGGTGTGCACGGTGAACTGGAAGTCCCGGCCGGGACGGGCGGGGATGTCCACCGAGCCGACTCCGACGGAGTCCACCGGGCACTGCACCGTGAAGTCGGCCGGAGCCAGACCGCCGACGTGCACCTGCACCGAACCGCCGCCCTGACAGCCGACGGTGACGGCGATCGGCAGCGTCTCGATCACCGAGGCCGTCACCGCGCTGCCGTTCCCGATCCAGTCGGGGATCGAGAACATGGTGTCCTCGTCCGGGGCCGGCGGCAGGATCTGGCCCGTCCCCGGCTGACCGAAGGGCTCGTCCGAAGCCGGTGCCGGGTCGGCGGGCTGCGCCGATGCCGTCCCGGCGAACGCCAGCGTCACCCCCAGCACCCCGGCCGCTGCGGTGAGCGTGCGCGTCTTCGTCCGCTTCATCGTGGTCCCCCCCCTGCTGTGTTCACGTGTCGTACCGGTGTTCGGCACACGAAGTTGATCCTAGAGCGCGGCACCGTCCGGCTGGACGACAACGTTCGCGACGGCTGGCGCGAGTACGACGACGCGGTGCCGGTCGTCGCGACCACGCCGGAGCTGCTGGCCGAGCACGGCCCCCTTGGCTCGGTGTGGTGGCGCTACGGCCGTCCTGGACGGCACTTCCTGCTGGACGCGCTGGAGAGCCCGGACACCCGCGAGGCGTACGACGAGCGGCAGAAGGCCCGGGAGGAGACGGTCCGCCAACTCCACCGCGAGCTGATGCGGACCTTGGCCTGCGCCGACTGCGGCCAGATCCCGAAGGAAGAGAGCAGCTGGGGAGTACGGCCCCCAGGGACGGCAGGAGTGGACCCGCCGCCCGGGTGGCCGCTGCTGGTCCTGCCACCAGGAACACAAGGAGCGGCTGGAACGAGAGGCCGAAGAACAGCTGGAGGCTGCTCGCACGGCGAACGCCGCGCTGCGCCCGTGCTGGACGTGCCGGGACTCGATCGGCGGGAAGGCCGGCTCGGAGCTGGAGCTGACCGAGAAGGCCGGCCCCGACCGGCTGGAGTGCCCGCAGTGCGAGGGGGACCGCGCCGAGAAGGACTTGGGCCCGCTGGTGCTGCCCGCCCCGACCAAGCGCGAGCAGGTGGCCGCGCTGGTCTCCGCCCCGAATGACCCGTGGTGGCAGGACCGGGTGCGGCACGCCAGGCTCTACCCGGTGAAGGCCCGCGTCGCGTGAGTGCCGGCCGCCGCAGCACCCTGCGGCCGCTCCTGTCGGCGGATCGGGGCGGACGGAAGGCCGGCCCCCGCCCCGGCAATGTCCGGGACACCGCCCGGATCGGCCCTGCCGGCTCGGGAACGCGCGCCTGGCTGGTCCGGCGTGGTGGTTCTCGTCGACCGCGCCGACCGCCTCCTTCTCCTGCTGCCGTGCCGCCTGTACGGAAGTGCCGCGGGAGACCGTTGCAGAGACCCCCGACTCTGCCCTGAAGTACCTTCCGCCGCGCCGTGGCCGTCGGGTTGAGTGGGACGTTGCCGACGATCCCAGGAGGGGCGGAGCCCGATGCGCAAGCGGGAGAACGAGGAAGCCACCAGGGCCGAGGCCGGCCGGGAGGCGAGGCACGCGGCCGCTCAGGACGGGCACCCACGGTCAGGACTGCTCGTCCTCCAGGCCACCGTGGGCAACGCGGCGGTCGTCCAGATGCTCCGCCGGGCCGGCCACGGCCCGGACGAAGAGGAACACCGGCACGGGGACGGCTGTGGCCACGAGGGCCCCGCCGTCCAGCCTGCCGCGGCCCCGGCCATTCAGCGCTCCTCCGTCCACAATGTCCTGCGCGGCCCCGGCCGGCCTCTGGACCAGGCCACCCGTACGGACATGGAGTCCCGCCTCGGCGCCGACTTCTCCGACGTACGCATCCACACCGGCGGCGCCGCGAAGGCCTCCGCCGCCGAGGTCGGCGCGCGTGCCTACACCTCCGGCAACGACATCGTCATCGGCGAGGGCGGGGGCGGCGCGCACACCCTCGCCCACGAGCTCACCCATGTCATCCAGCAGCGCCGGGGGCCGGTCAGCGGTACCGACAACGGCAACGGGCTGAAGGTCTCCGACCCCTCCGACCGCTTCGAGCGCGAGGCCGAGGCCAACGCCCGCGCGGTGATGAGCCGTCCGGCCCCGCAGGCCTCCTCCGACGTGCAGCGTTCGGCCAGCCCCGGGACCGGGACGGCCGGTGCGGCGGAGGCATCCGTGCAGCGCACCCTCGCGGCAGGCCTCCCGAAGGGGACCCCGGTCGTCAAGCACACGGACGAGGGGGACGTCGAGGGGCAGACGATCCTCAGTTTCGGCTTTGGGTCCTATCTGATCTCCGAGGGCACGGACGGCAAGAAGCCCCGGGCGTCCCTCAAGGACAAGTCGTGGGGGACGGTCGAGGACCGGGGGGCATCCCGCGCGGAGTACGAAGCGGCTCGCGCCCTGGAGTTGGACCCGGCGGTCCTCGCGGCCAAGCAGAAGCAGAAGGACCTCGACCTCGGCGAGAACTACCTCAGCGCCGACTACCGCCGGATCAACCCGCTCCTCGCGGCCCTCGGGCAGGTCGGCTTCACCCCCGGCGAGATCGCCACCCCCGGCTTTTCCTACAAGTCGAAGGAGAGCGAGGTCCTCGACACGTGGCGCAGTGTCGCCATGGCGCGGGGCTACGCAGACGAGCAGAGCACGGAGGCATGGGACGAGAAGCACCTCGCGGACACCTTCGACATCTTCGCCCGGATCAACGGCGTGTGGGACGACTTCACGACGCCCCCCGCGAACGCGGACGGCAACGTGGTGCGGGGCGACAGCAAGCACCTATACGAGTCGTTCGGCGGCATCCTCAAGCAGCAGGAGAGCCACCCGGACGGTGGCTACGTCTCGGTCGACCAGACGATCGAGTGGCCGGCGATCCTGTCGACCACGTACGGCGATCCGTTGACTCACACGTACGTGGCCGGCAAGGAAATCGTCTGGGATTTCGGCCTCCCGGAGGACCACCGGGGAAGGGCGCTCGGCAGGAACAACCAGTCCGAGGAGGAGATGACCTTCCCCATCGGCACCAAGATCCACATCAGCCAGATCCTCGTGCGGAGCGGCGATTTCCAGCAGGAGCGGTCGGCGAAGTACGGCGAGAGCGCGGTCGTGATCGTCTTCGCCGACATTCTGGCGGGACAGGGACCGACTCGAGGGACCTAGCCCCCTTTCGGATCTTGCCGCCCGGACCCCGCCGCTCGCTTGCGGTTTCCTTCGCGCCGGAACCGAGGACCGAGGCCGCAGCTGTCCTTGCCCGCCTGGAGCGCCCCGGCGGTCCCGTCGTCGCCGGCGGGGTCGGGCTTCGCCGTGGTCGTGGTGGCGGAGGTGGTCTGCCTGTCGGCCTTGCCCGGGGTGCTTCCCACCGCGGTCTTGAGGGCTGACGGCCGGGGTCCGGAGTGGCGGGTAGGGAGGAGTCCGTCGTTGGCGGTGCTGGCGGGCAGGGGCGGGAGGCCGGGGGCAGGACGGCCAGGACCTGCGCCGGCTCGGCGTTCAGCGCGCCGCCGCGGCCGCCGTGAGGGACCGGGGCGTTGGCCTTCGTCTCGTCGGGCATGGCCTGGCAGGCGGCTTGGAAGGCGGTCAGCAGGTTCTCGGGGACGGACTGCTGCCCGTGGACCTGCGCACGCCTGCCGCGCCCCGTGGCAGGGTCTCCCGGCCGCTCGGCGCTGGTGCGGTGGGGCGGCGGGTCATGTTCGCGGTGGAGGGCCGGTAGACGCGTGAGGCGGAGGTGTCGGGCCGGTGGTCGTACTCGCGAGCCAGACGCCGATGCGGCATCAAGGTGCCGTTCGTCTGCTCCACCACCCACCGTTTCGGCTGCGGGACGAAGCCCTTGCCCTGGTCGGCCGGGTTGCGGCGGACGACCTCGACGTCGATGTCCGGCAGAGCGCCGTGGATGACGACCTCGTCCTTGAGGCCCTGGTCCACCAGGGCCTTCTCCAGACGCATTCCGCAGCGTTCGGCGACCTGGTCGGGCAGGACGGTGCCGGCGGCGTTGTCGTGGGCGGAGGCGGCCGGGACGACGACGCCGATGATCAGCCCCATGACGTCCACGGCCAGTCCCCGCTTGTGCCCCGACACCTTCTTGTTCGCGTCCGGTCCCGTCGTGGTCTTCGGGACACCGGCGGCCGCGCGGACGGACCGGGTGTCGATGATCACGAGGGACGGGTCCCCTGATCTGCGGGCTCTCTCCCGCACCTGGCAGCGCAGGAGTTCCTGGATCCGCTGGTCGGGCCCGTCCTGGCGCCACAGGCCGAAGTAGTAGAACACCGCCGACCAGGACGGCAGGTCATGGGGCGGGTACCGCCACCGACAGCCCGTCCGGTTCTGGTGGAAGATCGCATTCACGATCTCCCGCAGATCACAGGACCCCGGATCCCCGGTCGAGCTCGGCGTCGGCGCCGGTCGGTACAGCCCCACCCGGCACGCGGTCGGCTGTGCGTATTGGTGCAGGTAGTCGAAGTGTGCCCGTGGTTGCAAGTTGGTTGAGACGTTTGGCGGATCGATTGAGATTCCCTGGATGAGCGGCCAGGGACCGGGCCTGACCGGCCCGCAAG
>NZ_CP026498.1:11214776-11273971 GCF_002953255.1 Streptomyces sp. CB01881 | reverse complement strand
GATTCCCTGGATGAGCGGCCAGGGACCGGGCCTGACCCGCCAGGCCCGCAAGCCGGTGTTCGTCCCGGACCTGATCGGGCGCGACTTCACCGCCCCCGCCCCGGAGTGCGGCTGGTCGGCGACATGATCACGGGCTCGCCGATCTCAGTAGCTGTAGCCCTCCTTGCAGAAGCCGGCGGTGACCTTGTGCGGCTTGAAGTCCGGAAGGACCAAGTGAAGGTTGGACACCTCCGGCGCGATGAGCAGCAGGTCGATGACGAGCACGATGATCATCAGCAGCGGCTTGAGAGGCCGTGCCGTGGTGTTCTGACCCCGCGCCGCAGCCCACAGCAGCATGGAGAGGAACAGCGCGGCAAGTATGCCGATGGCAGGGCCGGCCCATGCGGCGACCTGTGCGGACACGGGTATCGCGGGGGTGGGAACGCACATCAGTCCGCCGACGTAGTGGCGATGGGCCCAGAACGCGTAGACGGTGCAGGCCAGTCCAATCGGGACGGTCACGATCGCCATGGTGGTGAGCAGCGGCCATCGCGCGTTCGAGGATGAGCGAGCCGGGACGGTGTTGGAGCTGTAAGCCATATGACCAGTGCCAATCGGGATCGGGTTGCTTGTGCCCAACTTAGACTCTCGGCCGCGGCCACGATCTTCTCCCCGGCGAGCCGCGAGCTGGCAGACCGTCCCTTCGCCGAGACGGTCGTGTGTGAGTTCCTACCGCTGTGCCGAGGCTTGAGTGGCCTCTGGCCGGTGCATCTCGTGAGTCCGGCGGGAATCGTCCGGTTCATTTGCTGAGGTGCCGAGCCGGGGTTCCCGGTCGGGCCTCCATCCACGATGGAGGCCCGACCGGTCCTGACCTGCCGACTTCGTGTACGGGAATCACGTGAGTGTCCCGGGAAGCCCAACACCGCCCGCTATGCCCACTCGACGCCGTGTTCGGCGAGCTGCGCGAGCTGCCCAGGCGTCAGCTTCGCCCTCCGGGCCTTCTGGTTGTTGAGCCAGGTGCCCAGCGCGAAGTGCGACACCATCAGCCGCTCCTCCCCTCCGGGACCGGCCTCCACGGCCTCCACCGGCTCCTTGTGCGGGCGCGGGACCCGAGGATGCCGCCCCCGCGCCACGAACTGGGGCGAGCGCGGCCAGACCCTGCTGGAACCGGTCGGTGCGGGACACCTTCGGCTTCGTCTCGGGTGCTGTCAGGTTGAGTGGAGGCCTTCTCCGGTGTCATGATCATCTGTCTGTCGGACGCTGGAGGGGCTGCTCGTGGACGCGACGTCGTATCGGGGTTTCCGCTTCCCGGCGGAGGTCGTCTCCCACTGCGTGTGGCTGTACCACCGGTTCAACCTGAGCCTGCGCGACGTCGAGGAGCTGATGTTCAAGCGCGGCATCGAGGTGTCCCACGAGACGATCCACCAGTGGACACGCCGGTTCGGCGCCGCCTACGCCAACGCGCTGCGCCGGCGGCGCCCGAAGCCGGGCGACAAGTGGCATCTCGACGAGGTCTTCGTCAGGATCAACGGCGTACAGAAGTACCTGTGGCGGGCCGTGGACCAGGACGGGATCGTGCTCGACATCCTGCTGCAGAACCGCCGCGACGAGTCGGCGGCCAGGCGCTTCTTCCGGAAACCGATGAAGAAGACCCGTTCGGTGCCCAGGGTGGTCGTCACCGGCAGGCTCCGCTCCTACGGTGCCGCCCACCGCACGGTGATGCCCTCGGTCGGGCACCGCTCCCACAGGGGCCTGAACAACCGGGCCGAGAATTCGCACCAGCCCACCAGGCAACGCGAACGGGCGATGAAAGGCTTCCGCTCCGTCGGCCGGGCACAACGGTTCCTGGCCGCGTTCAGCGCCATCCCACCCCGCTTCCGGCCCCGGCGCCACCTGTTCACCGCCACGGATTACCGCACCGAAATGATCATTCGCTTCGCCGTCTGGGACCAGATCACCGGCGCGCCCGGCCTACCCGCCGCGGCCTAAACCAGCCGCCATCACCACGGCGGACACACCCCGAACCGGAACACACCCCCCAAGACTCACTCAACCTGACAACACCGTCGTTGCGCTTCCCGGCCACCCGGCCGGGAAGCGCAAGCCGCCCGACTCCTCGGCGATTGAGCTCTGCTCGGGTGCCCCGAGGCAAGTCCTCCAACTCCGCTACTGCCGCCACTGCGACACCAGGGAGCCGCCGAAAAACTACTTGTCGATCTTCGTGGGTTTCTCCGGTCCCGGGGAGTGTCCGGCGATGGTGGCGAGTTGGTCGGCCGTGGTGACGGTGATGGCGCCGACGGGGATGGAGTAAGGTGCTGGCCCGGCTACGTGCGCGAGCTGTGCCAACGCCTGCGGCGCGTCGAGCGCCAGCAGCGGGGGCGGTCCGCGGAGCCGAGCGCCGGGATCATCGACGCCCATCCGGTGGACGGCGCGGACACCGTCGCCGCCGACAGCCGCGGCTACGACGGCGCGAAGCTCCGCGACGGCAGGAAGCGCCATGTCCTGACCGACCCCCCGGGCCTGCTGCTGGAAGTCACCGTCACCCCGGCCGACATGTACGACTCGGTGGCCGCCCCCGACCTGCTGGAGAAGTTCACGGACGTGCCGGGCCGGCTGTCGGACGTCAGATGCTCGGCGGCTCGACCCGGGTGTAGGTGAGGCTGTTGCTGGTACCGCCGGCGGTGGTCACCGTGACGGACACCGGGCCCGCGCTTCCCGGCGGGGCGCCGGCGGTGACCTGGGTGGAGGAGACGACGGTGAAGGCGACCGGTGTGGTGCCGAAGACGACGCCGGTCGTGCTGGTGAGGCCGGTGCCGGTGAGGGTCACCGTGGTGCCGCCGGAGACCGGCCCCTGGCTCGGCACCAGACCGGTCAGTGTCGGGGCGGGCACGTAGCCGTAGGGCAGTCCGTTGCTCGTCCCGCCGGCGGTGGTCGCCGTCACCTGCACCGTACCGGTGCCGGCCGGAGCGGTCGCGGTGATCTGGGTCGCCGACACCACCGTGAACGCCGTGGCGGGTGTGCCGCCGAACGAGACGGCGCTGGTACCGGTGAGGTTGGTGCCGGTGAGGGTCACGGTGGTGCCGCCGGAGACCGGCCCCTGGTCCGGGCTGAGCGAGGTCAGGGCCGGCGCGCTCAGGTAGAAGTAGGTCAGACCGTTGCTCGTCCCGCCCGGCGTGGTGACCGTGACCGCAACGGGCCCCGCGGCCTGCGGCGGAGCGGTGGCGGTGATCTGGGAGGCGGACACCACGGTGAACGACGTGGCCGGCGTGGCACCGAACTTCACCGATGTCGCGCCGCTCAGGTTGGTGCCCGTGAGGGTGATGGTGGTGCCGCCCGCCGACGGGCCCTGGCCCGGCGTCACCGACGTCAGCGTCGGTACCTGAAGGTAGGTGTAGGGCAGTCCGTTGCTCGTCCCGCCGGCGGTGGTCGCCGTCACCTGCACCGTACCGGTGCCGGCCGGAGCGGTCGCGGTGATCTGGGTCGCCGACACCACCGTGAACGCCGTGGCGGGTGTGCCGCCGAACGACACGGCACTCGCGCCGTAGAGGTTCGCACCGGTGAGGGTCACGGTGGTGCCGCCGGAGACCGGCCCCTGGTCCGGGCTGAGCGAGGTCAGGGCCGGCGCGCTCAGGTAGAAGTAGGTCAGACCGTTGCTCGTCCCGCCCGGCGTGGTGACCGTGACCGCAACGGGCCCCGCGGCCTGCGCCGGAGCGGTGGCGGTGATCTGGGAGGCGGACACCACGGTGAACGACGTGGCCGGCGTGGCACCGAACTTCACCGATGTCGCGCCGCTCAGGTTGGTGCCCGTGAGGGTGACGATGGTGCCGCCCGCCGACGAGCCCTGGCCCGGCGTCACCGACGTCAGCGTCGGCTGGGCCACGTAGGTGTAGGGCAGGGCGTTGCTCGTCCCGCTTCCGGTGGTCACGGTCACCTGCACGGTGCCGCTGCCCGCCGGGGACACGGCGCTGATCACCGTGTCCGACAGGATGGTGTACGAAGCCGCGTTCACGGTGCCGAACTTCACGGCCGTCGCACCCGTGAGGGAGCTGCCGCTGATCGTGACCGTTGTGCCGCCGCTGCTGGAACCCTGGTTGGGGGTGAGCGAGACCAACGACGGTGCCAGGTAGGTGTAGGGCAGGCCGTTGCTCGTCCCGCTTCCGGTGGTCACGGTCACCTGCACGGTGCCGCTGCCCGCCGGGGACACGGCGCTGATCACCGTGCTCGACAGGACGGTGTACGAAGCCGCGTTCACGGTGCCGAACTTCACGGCCGTCGCACCCGTGAGGGAGCCGCCGCTGATCGTGACCGTTGTGCCGCCGCTGGGGGAACCCTGGTTGGGGGTGAGCGAGACCAACGACGGCGCGGACAGGGTCGCCGCGGGTGCGGCGACAGGATGTGGACTCTGGGACTTCGTCATGCGGGGCCCCTATCGGTGGAGGTGGTGTGCACGGCCCTCGGGACGAGGGGGTGGACGCGCGGTCGCTCCCCGGGCGGGATGGCTGGGGGCGACGTCGTGTCGTTGACGGGGGAGAACGGCGCGATCATGCCGCCGAGAGCCGCCGTCTGCAGTGGAGTTGCGGCGGCCGGCACTGCGGGAGATCTCCGGCTCAGGCCGATCGGACGGTGGTGGAGAAGGGACGGAGTGTGAGTTTGCCGGACCGGTTGGCAGGTCCGGCCCTCCACGGGGTGCCCATGGGGGCGCCATTCACCCCGGACCGCCCTTTCGGGTCGGCGATGGGCCGACTACCGCTCCCTCGCAGGAGGGACGGGCGCGCACCGGTTTGGATACGTACACTAATCCATTTGCCTGACGACGGCCGCAATAGCCCTGACGGTAGATCACCCGAATGGCAGAGCGTGTCGCATCGGCAGTCACGCCGTATGACGCCTGCCGTGCGTCGCGCGGCAGGGGAAGCCGATCGCCGACCGCTGTCCGGCGCGCGGGCGGGGAGTCGACGCTCGGCCGGGAATCGACCGCGGGCCGTCGATCGCTGACCGCCGCCGGTGCAACCGGGCCGAGATGCGCAGGTCACCGGGCGCCTCGCCGGCAGGTCGCCACCACGGGGGCGTTTTTGCGGCTGCGGACGCTCGGCCATTAGAGTGATGCATCGTCAGGACTATTGCGGCCGCCGTCCGGCAAATGGATTAGTGTACGTATCCAACCGGGTGGGCGCCCATCCCTCTCCGGGGGAGCGGCAGTCGGCCTACCGTCAGCCCCCAGGTCTGCCGCCGCGATGGGCACCCCGTAGAGGGCTGGGTTCTTCACCAGCCGGCGCGGCGAATCACATGTGATCAGGGCCCAGGTCTCGTCCGGCCCGCCTTCTCCGGACTGCCGTCGGGCAGGCCGGTTCTTGGTCCGGCGCACCTCACCCGGACACCTTCACCACCGTCAGATCGGCCTGAGCCGGGGAATCGGCAGCCTCAACCATCCGGGTTCCCACGGGCGCCGTCCGGGCTCCGGAGTTCGATGTGGCCACATCGACTGTTCGGCCGTCCCGTGTGACCACCGAGCCGCAGACTCCGCTCTCGCCGATGAACACCCAAGACGAGCAATCCCGTTGGCCGACCACCGGCCGGCTTGTCGGCGCCATGGGCCGCTTGCACTGCCGAGGACGGTTCCACTCCCACTCGTTCCAACCATCGTCCAGGAGGAACACCATGCCTATCAGCCCGAACCAGGGATCCACCGCCGGCGGGACCACGGTCACCATCACCGGCACCAACCTGTCCGGCGCCACCGCCGTGCACTTCGGCAGCAAGCTGGCCACCATCACCGCCAACACGCCCACCTCGGTCACCTGCATCTCGCCCTCCGGGGCCGGCACGGTCGGCGTCACCGTGACCACCGGCGGCGGGACCAGCAACCCGCTGTCGTTCTACTACATCGGCGCGCCGTTCAAGTCTTCGCTGAGCGCGACGTCCGGGGCCACCGCCGGCGGTGAGACCGTCACCATCACCGGCACCGGCCTGTCCACCGCGACCGCCGTGAACTTCGGCGCCAACGCCGTCACTCCCACCGTGGTCTCCGACGGCCAGATCACCGCCGTCGTGCCGGCCGGGGCGGCGGCCGGATCGGTCTCGGTGAGCGTCACCACCGCGGGCGGCACCAACAACGGGCTGTCCTACACCTACGTGGACGCGCCCACGGTCACCACTCTGACGCCGACCTCCGGCCCCACCTCCGGTGGCACCGCGATCACCATCACCGGAACCAACCTGACCACCACCGGGTCGGTCACCGTCGGCGGCACCCTGGCACCGTTCGCGGTGATCAGCGCCACCGAGCTGACCGTCGTCACTCCGCCCGGCGTCGCCGGCGCGGCCGACGTCGTGGTCACCACCACCGGCGGTTCCGTCACCGATGTCGGCGCCTTCACCTACGTGGCCGGCCCCGGTATCTAACGGCGACCCCACGCGGCGGACGCGTCGCGCAGGCCTTCAGCCGCCCGGGCGGAGAACTTCTCCGCCCGGGCTCGCACATGGTCGCGAGCGACCGGTGGCGGCGGGCGGGGGCGGGGGCGGAAGAGCGATGTCCGCCTCCCGCCCGGCACCGATGCGGGGCATGTCGCAGACAGGACCGAGCCGCGGCCGGCACTCCCTGACCGACGCGCTCGACAACCCCAACAACCGCACCGCCTACGATCAGCGCCAGAAGGAGAGGGAGAAGAAGGCCCGCCAGGCCCACCGCGACCTGATGCGGACCCTCGCCTGCGCCGACTGCGGCCAGGTCCCGAAGGAGGAGAAGGTCCGGCACCAGGAGAGGCGCGACTACTGGACGCACCGCAAGGGCGGCACCTACTACCCCTGCCACGCCAGGCGAAAGGCCGCCAAAGTCCGCCGCGAGGACCGGGAACGCCTCCAGGCAGCCCGCACCGCCCACGTGGAGCCGCCCGCCCTGCTGGACCTGCAAGGGCCCTCTGGGCGGCCCCGAGGGCTCCGGCCGGGAGCTGCGGCACCGAGGCGGCGTCGGAGGCCTCCGAGTGCCCGGACTGCGCCCGGACCCGGGAGGTCGAAGGCCTCGGACCGCTGTGGTTGCCCGTGCCCACCGGCAAGGACCGGAAGCAGCAGCGGCGCAGCAGGCTCGACCCGTGGTGGGAGGTCCGCCTCCTCCACGAGAAGCTCCGCCTGGCATCGAGGCGCCCGAGGGCGCAGCCCGAGCAAGGTCGCGGGTGGCCGAGGCGGTCAGTACAGGGCGTCGCCCATGGGGGAGTCGCCGCCCGTGACGTAGGCGCGGATCGAGGCCAGGTACTGTGCGCGGCTGACGCGCCCGTCTCCGTCGCTGTCCAGGGCGTCGAAGGCCGCGTCGGCGTTGTCGCCCCGGTTGCCCAGCGCCTGGCGCAGCAGGGTGAACTGCAGGCGGTCCAGGGCGCCGTCCTGGTCGGTGTCGGCGAGGTCGAACAGGGCGCCCAGGGCGTACTGGCAGACGGTGTCGAACTTCTCGGCGTCCACCCAGGCGGCGTACTCCTGGTAGGTCATCAGGCCGTCGCCGTTGGCGTCCATCGCTGCCCAGGCCCGTTCGCCGGTGGCGCGGGCGGCGATGACCAGGGGGTCGTCGTTGCCGCGTCCGGTTGCCTGTTGGGCCCGGTCGATCCGGACGAAGTAGTCGTGGCGGGAGGCTACGCCGTCTCCGTCCGTGTCCAGCATCGCGTAGATGCGGGCCTTCGGGGATCCGTCGTGGGCCGGGGCCGTCTGCGGCTCAGTCCGGGGGAGGGGCATGTCGGGTCTTCCTTCACGTACGGGTGGGTGCCGGCGGGCTGGGAGGTTCAGTGGGCGAGGCGGAGCACGATGGTCGAGTCGACGGCGGTCTCGCCGGCCGGGGTGCCGCATCCGGTGCCGGTGCTGGTGCCCACCGCGTTGATGGTGTCGTCGGCGAAGCGCGCGCTGTCGGCCGTGACGCCGCCGGTGATGACGAGCGAGGCGGTGCCGTTCACCTTCACCACGTCGATCTTGTCGAACCTGAAGGCGGAGGCGGTTTGGTCGGTCCAGTGGACGTTCGTGGTGGAGGTGTCCCCGTGTTCGTCGCCGGTGCACTCGGTGGCCGGCATGGTGACGGTGCGCTCGAAGGCCCCGGTTGCCAGGGGCGCGCCGGCGGCGTCCACGCACGACACGGTGCCGGTCATGGCCAGCGTGTTGGGCGCCGGGAGGTCGACGCCCCCCGGGGCGACGGCGGTGGCGAAGGCGCCGTGGGCGTTCAGCACACAGGTGGCGTCGGTCGTGGGCTCGGCGGGGTCGGCGTGGGCCGGGTATCCGGTGAGCAGCGGGACCGCGGCGGACAGGGCGAACAGGAGGGTTGTGGCGGGGCGCCATGGGCGGCGGGGAGTAGTCATGCCGTACACGTACCGGCCGGTGGTGCCGGTGGCGGTGACCGGCGTCCGTTCGTGGGCGTGCCGGTAGGCCGCCTTGGCGACGCACCCGGTCTCGGCGTTGCTGCCCGCTCCGACCAGGCGGGAGCCGGTGACCGTGTTGGTCTCCGCTCCGGATGATCAGTGGTGGGAGGCGTGGTGCTGCATTCGGGGCTGTACCCGGCCACAGGGCGCGGTGTGTGAGCCGTGCGGCTGCGCCTGTTCCGCCACGCGGGTGGTGGTCTCGGGCGTGGCATGCTGCCTCGCATGACCGACACTCCCGGTATGGGCGACTCGGGCGGGGCCTGGTCGTTCGCCACCGCACGCGAGCCGGCCGGGTTCCCCGCCGTCGAGGTCGAGGGCGTGCCCGGGGTCGAGCACGCCGGGGGCGGGAGCCGTACCCTGTGCGGGATCCGCGGCCGGTACCTGAAGCTGTTCCTGCACCACTTCCGGCCCCGGGGCCTGGCCTCGTGCCGCAAGTGCCGGGTGCTGGCCGAGGCGGCGCCGTCCCGGCCGTGCGGGCAGGAACGCCTGCACGACCTGCTCCTCCAGGACGCCGAAGACGGGCCGCTGCGGACGGACCTGCTCGCCACGCTGCGCCGGGGTGCGCGGATCGCGGTCTGGATCACCGGCCCGGCAAAGGACCTCGCCCGGCACTTCGCGCGGCTCGACCGGATGACGGAGGAGGCCGGGCCGGCCGCCGAGGCGCTCGCGGCGGCCGGCACCTCCGTCACGCTGGCCCGGGTCGAGGACACCGACCGGCAGTACCTCGTCGTCCTGCCGGCCGACGCCCGCGCCCGCATCGCACGCGGGGCCGCGGATGCCCCGCCCGCGACGTCACCCGGCACGGCTGCACCCCGGTGATGGTCGCCGTGCGTGCTCCGAGACCGGTGCCGACCCCGCTGTCGCCCCGTTCCTTGACGGACAACGGCGGCACCGGGCGGGCCGCCACCTTCCACCAGTGCCAGGCCGCTCCGGGGACCGGCCGCGACCCCAACCGGACCTCGGGCGTTCTACGACGGTCGGCTCATCGACGTCCGTGGACCGGGTCTGCAGGCATCGCGGCTCGATCCGGTCCCACATCGCAGGTGATCACTAATCGGATGGACACATCCGATCAACTGGCCAACCCGTCGAAGGGACACGTGTTAGGGGCACGACCGGATCGGCGGCCAGGTAAACGTGGCCAGTGGGTCGGCGCCCCGGCGGACGGTGTGCCGTTCGGTCGGCCTGAGCGTGAGCCTCAACGTAGCTTTCCGCTCTGGAGCCCTAGCGTGGCCGCATGACGAGAAATCAGGACATGGGGCAGCGAGCGGAGTCCTGTCGGACCGGGTTTCGGCGAGCGCCGTCCCTGTGCGCTGGGCTGTTCGGGTGATGCCGCACGACCGACTCTTGTCACCTGTTTGACATCGTGCGTCACTTTAAGTAGTTGAAGCGGCGGGCCGCCCATCCTCTGCCGGGGAACATGCTGGAGGCGGTCGCAGCCGTTCCTGCGTGGTCGCTTGACTACGTGCTCTCAGAAAGGCTGCGTCATGAGCGTCTTGACCCGACCTGATCCGCTACTGGCCGCCGTCGCGCTGCCATCGCAACGTTCCACGCTGCTGCCACCGGCCGGCACCACCATCCCCGTCGGCAGCTCCCCGCTGGGGGTGGCCCTGACCCCGGACGGGGCACGCGCCTACGTCGCGAACCGGGCGTCGAACACCATCAGCGTGATCGACACCGTCACCAACTCCGTCACCGCGACCATCGCCGCCGCTGGCAGCCCGTTCCTCACGGCGGTCTCGCCGGACGGCACGCGCGTCTACGTGACCCTGTTCGACGACGGCACCCTCGGGGTGATCGACACTGCCACCAACACCCTCACGGCCACCATCGCGGTCGGTGCCGCAGCCGTCGCGGTGGCGCTCTCCCCGGACGGCGCCCGCGCCTACGTCACCAGCCAGGGCACCAACACCCTCAGTGTGGTCGACACCGCGACCAACACCGTCACCGCTACCGTGACCACCGGCCCCATGCCGGTCGGCGTCGCCGTCACCCCCGACGGCGCCCACGCCTACGTCTGCTGCGTCGGCGACAGCTCCGTCAGTGTGATCGACACCGCGACCAACACCGTCACGGGCAGCTTCACCGCCGGCGACGTGCCGGTGATCGTCGCCTTCGGCCCGGACGGCACCCGCGCCTATGTCTGCAATGCGGGGAGCAACAGCGTCAGTGTGATCGACACCGCCACCACCACCGCCATCGCCACCATCGGCGTCGGCACCCTGCCGCGTTTCGTGGCCGTGAGTCCGGACGGGACCGCCGTCTACACCGCCGACTTCACCGACAACGCCGTGAGCGTGATCGACACCGCCACCAACACCGCCACCGGCAGCATCCCGGTCGGCAACGGCCCCGTCTGCGTCGCGGTCACCCCCACCGGGACCCGGCTGTACGTGACGGACAACGCCGACAACGCCGTCAGGGTGATCGCTCTGACACTCGTACCCGGCCAGGGCACCACCGCCGGTGGCACCATCGTGACCATCCGGGGTCACGACCTGGCCGGCGCAACCTCCGTGCGCTTCGGCAACAGCCCCGCCGCCATCCTGGCCAACACCGCGACCTCCGTCACCGTCCGCGCCCCGGCCGGACAGGGCGCGGTCCCTGTGACCGTCACCACCCCGGGCGGCACTGCCGTCTTCGGCGCCTTCTACTACCGCCCCGCCCCGCTGCTGACCGGGATCAGCCCCACCCTGGGCCCCGTCACCGGCGGCGGCACCGCGGTCATCACCGGCGCCAACCTGGCCTCGGCCACCTCGGTGCGCTTCGGCTCCCGAGTGGCCCCCGTCCAGTCCGTCACCGACACCGCCGCCACCGTCGCCATCCCCGGCGCTCCGACCTCCGGCCCGGTGCCCGTCACCGTCATCACCCCCGCCGGCAACGCCACCGGCCTGACCTTCACCTACGTCGACGCACCCTCCGTGACCGCCGTCAACCCCGACACCGGACCCACCGGCGGCGGCACCAAAGTCACCATCACCGGCGCCAACCTCGCCACCACCCAGGAAGTCACCTTCGGCAACACCCCCGCGCCCTTCGCCGTCATCTCCGACCAGACGATCACCGCCACCGCCCCGCCCCACCCCACCGGAGGAATCACCATCACGGTCACCACCATCGGCGGCAGCACCCAGAGCACCTACACCTACCTCGACAGCCCCGCCATCTGACCCCGGACGCCGACCCGACCACAGCCGGCCGGGCCCGCCCACCGACACCGGCGCCGCGGCCCGCCTCCCCAGTCGACCTGCGGCCCGGCGTGGCCGACAACCGGCACAAAACCGGCCTGAGCGAGCTCGACCAGTTGCTGCGACGGCCTCGGCGCGGTGTCGGCGCTCCCGCCCTCGCGGGCCGCCGCGCCCGCCCGGTCCCGCCGGGCAGGCGCGGGGTGGCCACGGCCGCGTCTTCACCGTACGCCCGGTCGCCCAAGTGGTCAGCACCAGAGCCCGGCGCCACCCGCTACGGCCGCCTGGACACCGTCATCCGCCAACTCGGCGCCGCGGACATCGTCATGGAGATCGACTCCGCGCCCAACCCGTCCTCCGCCGCCAAACTCGCCTTCGCCCGCGACGCTGGCGCGGTCCCGGTCTGGATCCGCTTCGGCAAAGGCGGCATCGACGCCCCGAACGGCGTGGCAGTCATCGACCTCCGCGCGCCGGTGCGTGAACTCCAGACGGGAGCCTGCGGATAGACCGCCCCGACACCCGACGCCCCTCCCTCCCGAGCTCTCAGCCAGAGGGATGGGCGCCGAGTACTCAGCATCCTGGGATGCGGACCAGACACCAGACGTGCTGGTGTCCCCGGCAGGGATAGACCCCGGCCCTGCCAGCCAGGACGTCGCGGAACGGCCAGGGCAGGGATTGCTGGAGGACGCACACCCCGGCGCGGGCCCACTCCAGCGCGGCGTCCAGCTCGCCGGGCACGTCGTCCTGGTCGTCCTCGTCGTCGAATGAGTGGACGTTAAGTCCCTTTTCTCTTGTTTCGTGATCGCTCGTACGTGTGAACGTTGGCCGTACTGGCGTGCCAGTCGGGGTTCGGGTGATGTTCTGCAGCACATGGACAGGCGGGCGTATCCGAGCGACTTATCGGATGAGCGGTGGGCGTTGATCGAACCGATGATCACGGCCTGGAAGCAGGACCGGGTGTCGCGGTTGGCGACCGGGGATCCGGGGTCCTGTGATCTGCGGGAGATCGTGAATGCGATCTTCCACCAGAACCGGACGGGCTGTCAGTGGCGGTACCCGCCCCATGACCTGCCGTCCCGGTCGGCGGTGTTCTACTACTTCGGCCTGTGGCGCCAGGACGGGCCCGACCAGCGGATCCAGGAACTCCTGCGCCGCCAGGTGCGGGAGAGAGCCCGCCGATCAGGGGACCCGTCCCTCGTGATCATCGACACCCGGTCCGTCCGCGCGGCCGCCGGTGTCCCGAAGACCACGACGGGACCGGACGCGAACAAGAAGGTGTCGGGGCGCAAGCAGGGACTGGCCGTGGACGTCATGGGGCTGATCATCGGCGTCGTCGTCCCGGCCGCCTCCGCCCACGACAACGCCGCCGGCACCGTCCTGCCCGACCAGGTCGCCGAACGCTGCGGAATTGTCCAGTTCCGCGCGGCGCGCGGCGATCCGCTCCAGCACATCGGGATCCACCATGAGCCGGAGCGTAGGAGCCGTGCGGACAGGGACGGACCGGAATCCGCAAAGACCCCTCTGCCAGACGATCTACACGGCAGACTCCCGCCCGCGACCAGCACGAGCACCCCGGAGAGCCGTCACGCCAGCCTCTCCGACCAGCACGTTCGAAGATGGCGACCGCTCAGTAATTAGCCGGGGCTGGGGGCACTGCCACTCCTTGAGTCAGAACGGCGGTTCTTCGGCGTAACCACCCGCCCAGGAAGCGCGTTCGGCTATGCGACGGGCACGAAGTTCGCGAGCGCTCAGGTCGTCCGCGTTCTCCAGGCCGCTCGTGTCATGTCCCCACGCCTTCAGCGCGTCGAAGACACGGTCGCGCTTGTAACGGTCCGTGCTGGTGGCCAGTAGATTGCGGGCTCGGTCGGTCAACTCTCCTCGGTGCAGAGCGAGAGCCGGGTGCTCCACCAAGGGGATGGCGGCAACGACGGCTGCGGCACGTACCTCCGCGTCGTCGTGGCCAAGGAGAGGCTGGACGGCGGAGTAGAGCACTGGACGCAGGTCGCGAAACGCGCGCATCTCCTGATAGTGGTCGAGAAACTCTTTTCCGCAGTGGCGTTCGCCGACGGCCACGTTCTCGTCGTCGGCGTCGTAGGCGGTGCTGCTGAGCCAGTCCAGGAGTGCCGCGCGGGTGGGACGATGCGGCGCCCGGTCCGCATCCTGTCTGTAGTCGCCCGTCGCGGTGGCCGGATGGTTGAGAATGGCCGCCACATACAGCGCTACGGGCACGGTGGCTTCGTAGATGCTGTTCTGGTGGGTCACCGCCCCGAGGGCGTCGACGACGGCCGCAGCTCTGGTGCCCGAATCGGGATCGAGGAGGCGTGCCAGCGCTGCCGGAAGGATTTCGCCTGTCCCGCACGGGGTGGCCAGTGACGCCCAGTCCGTCTCGTCCAGGAGCGTCTGGTGATGCGGGAGCTCGTCCGGCAAGGCGGCGTCGGTTTGGCTGGGTGCGTCGGTCACAGGCCGAAGCTATAGCGTTTTCGAGCGAGCGGTGTACTTGTGCTGTCGCAGCCCGCGCCGGATGCCGGCCCCGCCACGCGCCGGGCGGCACCGCGTGCAGCGCTGTTCGCGGGGCCGGGCGGAAGCCGGGCGTTCGGCTGCGGGATCCGTGACGGGTTGGCTACGTTGCTGGATGTCTCAGCGACGAGGGGGTGGGCGGGATGGAGTTCCCGGCGCGCAAGGCTCTGGCAGGACTCGGCTCGGCGGAGTACGAGGCGCTCGTGTCGCTGCGCGAGGCGGTGAGCACGCTCGACGTCGAGCTGCGCTCGGCGCTCGCGGCGGAGGACCGGGCCCGGGTGTGGGAAGCCAACGCCGAGCGCCGTGCCCAGGAGACGCGGTTCGCGTTCGAGGTCGAGGCGTTCCGCGGCCTGGCGAGTGCGGCGGTCCGGTGCGCGGACGAGCTGGAAGTGCTGCTGTGGCGGTACGCCAGCGCGTTCACGGTGCTCGGGATCAGCATCCTCGAGCGGCTGGCGGCCGGCGGCCCGCCGCTGTCCGAAGCGGTGGTCGGGCGGTTGTGCGAGGAGCCGACCCTGGCTGAGTTCGAGCGTGCGGTCGCTGTCCCGGTCGACGGGCTCCTCAACCGGGAGGAAGAGCACCTGAAGCTGTACCGCGAGGAGCGGCGCAAACTGCTCGACCTCGTCGAGACCGCCTACGAGTGCCTCGGCGACGCCGCGATCGAGGACCGGATGGACCGGGCCGCCGCGGCTGGTGCCCGCCTCTCGGTGGACCACCCGACGTACATGGACCGGCCCTGGATCGGCCATCTCGACTCCCTGGTGGCCCTTGCCCAGCAGACCCCGAACGAGATCAGCCGCGTCCTGAAGACCTGACCCGCCACCACCGGGCGCCGGCTCGGTGGCCCGCCACCTGGTTGCGTGGTGGGCACCGGGCGCGGCGGTGTCCGCTGTCCGGTCTCGACGAATGTGGCGGATCCGGTCCCGGTGAGCTGCGGTTCGCCAAGCTCCTGAGACTGCGCGAGGAGGGTTTCACGCTTAGGGATCATGGCGATTCTTCGGAATGGCTTGCTATGGCGGATCTGCTCCCGGGAGCCCGAACGTAGGGCGTTGCCCGGGAATCTGGCGCCTGGCCACCGCTGTTGGCCTACCGTGGAGGGCCAGGGAGCGGGCACGGGGGGAGTAACTAGGTGTATCAGTTCATCAAGGACATCGTCACCGCGCTGATCAGCCTCCTTCCCACCGCCATGTCGCGGCGGGACGCCGCCAAGATGCGCAGCCTGGGCGCGGCGATGTTCGACGTTCCGGTGACCGGGTACGCGATCGTGCACCGCGGCGAGGAGATCGTTGCTGACCTGGAGCACATCCGTGAGGCATACATTGAGCGCGAGAGCTGGTGGCAGCACCTCGCGGAGCTGCGTGCCCAGGGCTCCCGCGAGCCCTACCCCGACTCCGGACGCTGGGTTCGCCTCCACCGGAATCTCGACTGTCAGCGAACCACGCTCGAACAGCTCCACCTGGACATGCTGGAAGTCTGGAAAGTCCTCACCCTGATCGACCCTGATGCATACGGCGCTGTCTCATTCATCGCCCAGGGAAAGGTGCGGCGACTGACCATCCTGGAAGAGATAGTCGACCGGCTCGGCCGGGGACACCTCGACCTGGAGTATGAGCCCCGCCCGGGCGCCAACTCCGGCCAGGGGAGGGTCCGCAGGCCGGGCCTTCGACTCCGAGCGGCACTCGAGATCCGTCACCCGGCCCCCATCATTCCCCTGCACCCGTGGGACCCCGCCACCAATCCGAACATTCCACAGGAAGCTGTCGAGCGGTTCTACCGCGAAGTCAATGACTACCTGCTCCGGGCCCAGCCTCAGCAGGAACTCGCCGCCCTGAAGGAATCCCTCGACCACCTGCACGCCCGGCTGGGCGAGACCTTCGACGTCAAAGACGTCCTCCTGGAGTTGGCCCCGAACAGGCTCCGTCGCCGACACGGGCCGTAGGGCCGCCACAGGCAGAGGGGCCAAGCGTCAGGCAAAGGCCTACCTCGGCGAATGGGCCGGTGGCGGACGTAACTGGGCACACAGCAACCTCTACCACTGGCTGCTCTTCTGGTCCGTCTGGGGGAGGAGGTAACTCACCTTCCGCCAAGTTAGCCAACTTCACCATGAAGCCGGAGCAGCGACCGCCACCTTGCCCGAGACTCCGCCAGGCTCGCCGAGACCGGACATCCGCAGAGCCGGTTACGATCCCGATCATGGATCAGAGTTTCGACGCGCGAGGAAACGAAGCCACCAGCGGAATCGACGCGCGAGGAATCAAGGCAGAACCCGACCCACCACACTGCCCGGAATGCAAGACCGCGCTGCGCACCTCCGGCGCCGGCCGCCGACCCGTCTACTGCGGCCGGGCCTGCTCCTCCAAGGCATACCGGCGCCGCCGCGCCGAAGGCCACCAGGACGCGGTCGCCGACGCCCTCATTTCCTCGCGCGTCGAATTGACCGACGGCGGGCAGGCCGGCCACCAGGAACTGCTGGAGCTCGCCGCCACCGTCCGGGCGCCTTCGCCGCCACTGCTCCGGTCAGTGCCGCAGCCCCCTCTGGGTCTCCCGTCTCCGCCCCGTGCTGCGCCCCGCGCGCTCCCGCACCCGACTCTCGGTGGCGCCGCAGGCGACACCCCCCGGCCACCCACCAAGGGGCCGCAGGCCCCGGTGCCTTGCGACCGTCGGGCCGGCTCTTCGTCCGGCCGCAGACTCCGACACATGGGTGCGGTTCTGTCGGCCGGCAAGAGATAACACGGGAGACGTTCGGCATTGTGACGGCGCGGCCCTGGCCTCGAGGACCGCGCCGCGTGATCGCTTCATGGGCCGGGGCCCCGGCCGGCTGGGACCTCAGTCCTGCTTGATCGCGGAGATGTCGAATTCCAGTACGACCTTGTCGCCGACCAGGACGCCGCCGCCTTCCAGGGCTGCGTTCCAGGTGACGCCGAACTCCTTGCGGGAGATGGTCACCGAGCCTTCCAGGCCGACACGCAGGTTGCCGTAGGGGTCGACGGCGTTGCCGGTGTACTCGAAGTCGATGGTGACCGGCTTGATGGTGTCCTTGATGGTGAGATCGCCGGTGACCCGGTACTCGGTGTCGGACAACGCCTCGACGCCGGTGGTGCGGAAGGTGATGTCGGGGAAGTTCGGCGCGTCCAGGAAGTCGTTGGTGCGCAGGTGCTGGTCGCGCTGCTCGACGCCGGTGTCGATGCTCTCGCTCTTGATCACCACCTGGCCGGTGGACTTGGCCGGGTCGGCGCCGTTCAGATGCGCGGCGCCCTCGAACCGGTGGAAGGAGCCGCGCACCTTCGTGACCATGGCGTGGCGTGCGACGAACCCGATCCGGGTGTGGGCCGGGTCGAGGATGTAGTCCCCCGTGAGCTCAGGGATTGAGACGGTCATGGGTAGGTACCTCCGTAGGGCCGGATCCCGACGACGCCCGCCTGGATCGTTCCCGAATCACGCTAAGGGGCCAGCCGTTCCCGACCTGGCCGAACGCGCCTGGCCGTAGACGAATTGCACCCTGAGCAGTGACCCTGGATCACCGCCTCGCCGCTGTCGGCCTCGCTCGCAGTCCACAGCCGGCGGCTGGTTCTCGATGAGGGCGGGCCGCGGCGGTGGGCGGCGACCTGGCTGTTCGACGGCGGCCAGATCGTCTGGCCGGTCACGGATCTGGAGTTGGTGCTCGACTCCGATCCTCGACTCCCCGGTGGTGCGCGGCGCGATGTGGTCGCGCCGGTCCGGTCACGACGGCATCCGCACCCGGCACCATGGTGCCGGGTCGGCCCGCGCTGGACGGAGGAGGATATCGGCGGCTTGACCGTCCGTCCGACAGCCGGGCCGCCGGACGGTCAGGCCATCGGGCCGCCATCGTGGCCCGGCCCCACCGCTGGGGGCGTGGACGGTGCCGACGGCTTCGCGGGTGGCCTGGTCCGGGTCTTCGAGCTGCGGGGCGATCAGTTCGGCGGCTGCGGCGAGGATCGGCACCGGGACGGTCGCCGACCGCAGGTGCGCGAGCTGGGCGGCGGCCTTCTCGCCGGGCGTGGCCTTGGCGCGGGCGTCGGGGATCAGGGCGCTGATGGCACGGGGCGGGGGCTGGGCGCTGGTCACCTGCCCCATTCTCCCGGCCGGGCGGCGGTGGTGATCACCGCGGCCGGTCGTCCGGTGGCCCAGCGGGCAGGGTGCCGTGGTGGCGGCCTGGACGATGCTCGTCCGGTCAGCCCAGCGATGCGCTCGCCGCACGCAGTTCGTCCAGGGCCGCCAGGGTGTACCCGGCGAGCTCGTCCTCGGCGCCACGGTCGTCCTCGGCCCATTCGGCGTACCCCCGCTTGAAAGCGAGGACGCCCAGCTCGCCCGCGAGAGCCGCAGTCGGATCGGGTACGCCGCGGGCGACCAGAGCGGTTGTCATCGCGGCCGCGAGACTGACGGTCTTGAGGGTGTCACGCTCTTGAAGCTCGGTGCTGGCGGCGACGGCCGCCTTCAGGCGGGGGGCGAGTTCGCGGCTCCCGGGGCCCATCGCGGTCGAGGCGCGTTCGAGACCGGAGGCGACTGCCTCAAGCGGGCTGGCGTCGCCGGGCGCGTCGGCGATCCCCTCGGCCAGCAGCCGGCTCAGCGTCTCCTGTCCGGCGACCAGCAGCTCACGCTTGTCGGGGAAGTGCCGGAAGAAGGTGCTCCTGGTGACCCCGGCACGCTCGGCGATCTGCGCGACCGTCGTGGCGTCATACCCCTGCTCCGTGAACAGGTCGACCGCAGCCACGACAAGGCGTTCACGCGCACCTGGTTCCCATCGACCCATGGGTTCAGCATACGTGATGGGACTCTTGTCCCATCACTCTGCTAGGGTGATGGGACAAGAGTCCCATCACTCCTGGGAGGATTTCCATGCACGTCTTCATCACCGGCGGCACCGGCCTGATCGGTTCCGCCGTCGTCGCCGAACTCCTCGGCAACGGCCACACCGTCCTCGCGCTCGCCCGCTCCGACGCCTCCGCGCAGGCCGCCGAGGCGGCCGGCGCCGAGCCGCTGCGAGGAGGCCTCGCCGACCTGGACGTCCTGCGCTCCGGCACCGCCCGGGCCGACGGGGTGATCCACCTGGCCTTCGGCAACGACTTCAGCAGCCCCGAGGCCCTCGCCCGGAACGTCGCCGAGGAGACCGCCGCCCTCACCATCCTCGGCGAGGAACTCGTCGGCAGCGACCGCCCCCTGGTCACCGTCTCGGGTACGCCCTGGGTGCCGGGCCGTGCCTCCACCGAGGCCGACCCGGTGCCGACCGACGGGCCGGTCGGCGGCCGCGGCCGCACGGTCACGGCGGTCCTGGGCCTGGCCTCGCGCGGGGTCCGGAGCACGGCCGTGCGCCTGCCGCGCACGGTTCACCACGAGGGCGCGGGCGGGTTCGCCGGCCTGCTGACCGGCATGGCACGCCGGAGCGGGATCTCCGGCTACCCCGGCGACGGCACACAGCGCTGGCCCGCCGTCCACGCGCTCGACGCCGCCGTGCTCTTCCGGCTCGCCCTGGAGCGGGCGCAGGCCGGCACCGCCTGGCACGCCGTGGCCGACGAGGGGGACGAGGTGCGCGACATCGCGGCCGTCATCGGCCGACGGCTGGGCCTGCCGGTCGAGTCGGTGCCGGAGGAGACCTACGGCCCGCTCGGCCCGATCTTCAGGGCCGACCAGCCCTCGTCCAGCACCCGCACCCGGCAGGCGCTCGGCTGGGAGCCGAAGCACCCCGGCCTTCTGGAGGACCTGGAGAACATCCAGCCTTGATCGGCGACCGACGATCGGGGCGGACCCGCTGCCGACACTCACGTTGACGGCGGAAAACCCTCACCCATGTCACTCGCGACCGACCGTCCCGCCCCAGCGACATCTCGTACCCGCACATCCCGCGGTCAACGCGCTCCGGCTCCCGACTTGCCCCCCCACACCATCGCCGACGACCAGGCCCGCCGACGCCGGTCCGCCACCCGCGTGCAGCGACACATCTCGCACCACCCACGCCAATGGAGCAATTCATGTCCACAACAAGCAGGAGGTTTCATCATGCCGGCAGTTGTCTTCGGCGCCCGCGGTAACGTCGGTCGTCATGTGGCCGATGGCCTGCTGGCCGCCGGCGAACAGGTCAGAGCAGTCAGCAGGATCCCAGCCACGGGCTCGACGCCTGGGTACGAAGCAGTCGTCGCCGACCTGGGGCGTCCCGAGACGCTGCCCGCAGCGCTCGACGGTGCCGACAAGGTGTTCCTGTACGGAATGCTCGACCCCCAGAAGCCCTACGACATCGAGAAGGTCGCTGCGGCGGCCGCAGCCGCGGGGATCCGGCAGGTGGTTCTGCTCTCGTCGGTGTCGGTCGTCCTGGACCCCGACGCCGACCACCCGGTCGCCCGCTTGAACCGCACGATCGAGCAGGCCGTCCAACGGTCCGGCATGGACTGGACGTTCCTCAGGCCGGGGACATTCGCGACCAACACCCGCACCTGGTGGGCCGAATCGATCCGCACCGACAACGTCGTCCGCCTTCCCTATCCGCTCGCACAGTCGGCACCGGTGCACGAGAAGGACATCGCGGCGCTGGCGGTGACCGCCCTGACCGAACCGGGCCACTCGCACCAGACCTACACCATCTACGGGGCCGAGTCCCTGACCCTGCAACGCCAGGTCGAGCACATCGGCGAGGCCATCGGCCGTCATATCCGGGTTGAACACATCTCCGACGAGCAGGCCCGCGCGGAAGTCGCCAGAACAATGCATCCGGTCGTGGCCGAGGCGATCGTGAGCCAGTGGGCCGCCGCCGACGGCGTCGTGGCCGTGACCTCCGCCATCGCCGAAAAGATCACCGGCGCTCCCGCACATACCTACGCCCAGTGGGCCGTCGACCACGCCGACGACTTCCGCTGAGCTTGTCGCACTGACCGGCCATACGGGGCCCGGTTGTCGCGTTGACCGGCCATACGGGGCCCGGCCTGCTCGGCACTCCGGTTCCCCCACCCTGGCCACAGTGGTGGAACGCGCAGCGGCGCACCCACCCAGCCCTGTCTTCACGGTACGCGCAGGACGGGGTTGACCGTGCCCGTCTTCCAGCCGTCGGACCGCCATTCCTCCTCCGCCCCCGCACCGGTCCCGTCACCCGACCCCTGGGGGGCGCCGCAGGTGCCACCCCCAGACCACCTACCAAGGGGCCGCCAGGCCCCTGGGCCCCAGCATCCACCGCGGGGGCCGCGGGCCCCGGCCCCTGCGGCCGCCAGGCCGTCTCTTCTTGGCTCTCCCGTGCTACGCCCCGTCTCCGCCCTGTCTGAGGGGCCGCCAGACCCAACCCCGGCCCCTCCCCGCAGGGCCGCCACCACTCCCCGCATCCGCCCCCGGCGACGCCGCAGGCCCTGCTCCGCCGTCGTGGCGGCCCGCGAAGCCCGCGAGCGGCCGGGCCCGTACACGGCCCGGCCGCCCCCATGCGTGCGCTGCGGGCCGGTGCTTCTACCGCGCCGCCGCAGAAGACTTCCGGATCGCCGTCTCAGTCGTAACGGCGGCGGGGTGCGGGTCAGACCGTGCCTGTCGCGCAGGCGGTTTCGAGAGCGATGAGGCGGTTGGCGAGGGTGCGGGCCGGACCGGTGAGGCCCTTCAGGATTTCCCGGGCGTAGGGGCTCCGAGGGTGGTGGGCGAGGTCTTGGACGGCGCTCCAGAGTTCCGCGATGCCGGACAGGCTGTGCTGGACGTGGCGGATGGCATCGTGGCGCTGGGCGAGGTACTGCTCGGCCCTCTGATGGGCGTGACGCCAGTCGATGGCGCCGGCTTCAGCGGTCGGGACGAAGGCCGGCGTGGTGGCGCCGTCGGCGAGGCGGATGGCGTCGATTTCCTCGACGCGCCGGCGGAGGTGTTCCTCCTCCTGCCGGGCGTCGAGGGCCGCGATGGCGTCGGTGAGGGCGAGGTCGCCTGTGATGACCTGTTCGGCGAGGTCGGGGGCGTGCTGCCGCAGTCGCGCGTGCTGGGTGAGAAGGGCCTTGGCGTCGGCCTTGCGTCTGCGGACGGCAGTGTAGGCGGCGTTGAGGGCGAGGGCGCCGGTGCGGACCTGTTCGGCGAGGTCGGGGGCGTGTTCGAGCACGATGGTGGCGATGGACAGCCGGGTCACGTTGATGCCGCAGCGGGCGGTGCCGGACGGGAGCGCGTGCGGGGAGAGTGCGCGTGCCATCGCGGTGATCATGGCGTGCTGGCCCGGGGTGGTGTTCGGGTGGTCGCGGTTGGCGGACACGATCAGGCCGACCGGATCGTCACCCTGATAGGTGGTGAAGCGGGGTGCAGTGTCCGCCAGGTCGCAGGCGGCGAGTCGGCCGCGACCGTCCAGGAGAACACCGTCCGCGTCCAGGATGACGGGCTCGGTCAACCCGTTGCTCTCGATGTCCTGGGCGAGGTCGAGGAGTTCGTCGGGGCCGAGCATCGGGAACAGGGCGGTAACGGGGTGGACCTTCACGGTGGGGCAGCTCCTTGATCGGGGGTTGATGTTGGGGCAGAAGACGCCACACGGGGGCATATGGTTCGGCGGCGGCGCTCTTCGGCCTGGTCAGGGGCCGGCGCCGCCGCACGTGCCAGGTCACCCGTCGCACAGCTGACTGATGTTCGGCTTGCGATGGGCGCCAGCTACGTCGGCGAGCACGTTGCAGATCAACCTCTGACAGAGGGTTCACCGCGGCTCGGGCAGGACCGCCTGTCCGAGCCGCAGCGCCACATGCGGCCACGCTCGGCACCCGCCAGGTCCACAACCTGATCCTCGAATACCACCTCGCCGACGCCGGGCCTCTTCTGGCAGCTCAGGGCCCGGGTCCGGTCTCGGCCGGGAATCTGACAACCCTCTTCTGCTTGCTGCTGATGTGCGTCGGAAGCGGGGTTCGACGTCGTCGGTGAGAGCTGGGGTCTTGGTGGCACCGGCTCTGTTTCAGCGCTGCACCGCACGAGAGATCTGGATGCTCGCCTGCGCGGGACAGGCGAACGATCGAGCGGTGCGGGACGCCCCGCCGGACCTGCGCGACGCAGGAAGGGTGCGCCAGGAGCTGCGGCTGCCGGACGGACGCAAGCCGTGGTGCCCGACCGCGGCCGGCCACCGCGCGCAGCACTGCTTCCCGCCGGGGCCAAGCTGTCGGCGCCGCGCCCGGAGCGGGAGGGCTCGGCGGCGGTGTTCTCCGAGCATGCCCTGGACGTCGCCGCCGTCGCCGGCCTTCTCGCCAAGGGCGGCATCGGGCACCTGGTCGCGTTCTCCACCGAGGTCGAGCACGCGCTGCCCGGCCGCCGCAGCCTCGGTGATGCGCGTCGCCGCGTCAAAACGGCGTGCTCGTGGGCCGGTTCGCGCGGGGCTGTCAAGGGGCGGTACCGAAGGAGTGAAACCGGCCTTGCCCAGCGGTGCGGGCGGGCATGCTGGTCGCCGTGACTGCGATCGCCCACTAACGAAGGAGATAACCCATGTCCACATGGACGAGTGTGTCGAAGCTCTCGATCATCCTCGTGAGCGGCGACGAGACATGTGACATCTACGCGAACGGGCGGAACCGGATCGGCGTGATGATCAGCGTCGCGCCGACCGACAAGGACGGGAATCCCATCGAGGTCGACTTCTCCCACCTGCTCAACCGCATGTGGCTGATCGACTACGTCACCGAGTCGACACTCAACTGGAAGGGCAGCTCGGGCTGGTGCTACACGGACACCACCAACGCCTTCACCGCCGCCCCCGGCCTGTCCGGCGAGCGCGCCGAAGTCTCGTTCGGCGACGACGGGACCCAGCTGATCACGTTCTACGTGTACTGCGCCCCCGGAGTGAGCCCGAAGTCGATCGGCGTCCAGGTCAAGACTGACAGCGACGACATCGTCAAGAGCTCCTTGAACGGAACGTACCAGGAAAAAATCAAACTCAATCCGCGGACGGCCGTGACCTACATGAAGGGGGACATCACCTGGGACTACTCTCACACGTCGACCAAGTACGGCGGCAACACGAAGTACGTGACGACGGACGCCTGGAACTACTACCTGACCCTGAAGTCCGCGGACAACTACTTCGTCACCTTCTCGGTGAGCTCCTACTTCAGCGAGGACGGCTACGACGGGTTCTTCTCCTCCCACATCACTCCCGACAGCAACCGCAAGAACTTCTACGGCGGCTACGTCTGGTACCGCGAGCCGCACGGTTCCGCGTACTACGTCGTCGAAAACGACGGGCACAGCGAAGGGGAGGTGGTCAACTTCCCCGACAGCAACAAGTGGTGGGACTACGCGAAGATCTACGACCGGAACCACCCCGAACGGTACCTCTGCTTCAGCTGGGTGCACTCCATCACCGGTGGCGACGGATGGCACATCCCGAACGGGCCACTGAACACGTGGCAGACGTGGTTCACCCCGCAGATCGTCGCCTACGACCGGTTCGGCAACGCGGGAACGTTCTGGGTGGACGGCTCGGACATCACCGGCGGGCTCAACATCTACGACCACCGGCCGTAGGACCGGCCGAGAGACCACTCCCCGGTCGCGGTGGGGTGCGGGGAGACGGTTGAGGCCGAAGGCCACCGCCGTCGGGCGGCACAGGGCCTTGATGCGCGCGGCGAGCGCCCGGGCCACCCGCCGCCCGGGCGCCGGCCGCAAGCGCGACCGACCCGGAGCGAAGCGGCTCACCCCGGAGCAGAAGGCGGAGCAGGCCGAGCGGGACCACCGCCGGCTGCTGCACCGCCTCCAGGAGGTCGAGGCCGCCTCCGAGGACACCTGGTCCGACCAGGGTCGCCTGGTCGCCCGGTACGACAAGCGGTTCTTGTCGAACACCGAGCTGTCCTACCTCTACACCCCCGGCCGGCCGGAGCCGACGGTCTTCGAGGTCGACGGGGTCCGTTTCGGCCTGGCGATCTGCATCGAGGCCAACTTCCCCGCCCTGTTCGCCGAGTACGAACGCCTGGACGTCGACTGCGTCCTGGTCTCCGTGATGGTCGACGACCCCGCCCGCGCCACCGTCGCCCAGGCCTACGGCACCCTCGACAACTACTGGCTCGGCCACGCCGTCCCCGCCCAGTGCGCCGCCGGCGCACCCTGTGGCATCGTCGCCCCCGGCGGCCGCTGGCTCCACCGCACCGACGCAGACAACCGACCCGCCCTCGCACTCGCCGACCTTGACCTCCACTCCACCGAGGCGGACATCGACATCGCGATGCGCTGCGTCCGGCCCTGGCGCAGGCTCGCCCGCGCAGACCTCTACATCAGCCACCGCGCCGACGCCGACCCCAGGAGCCATGAGCGCACGGCGTTCTGACCTGCGGCGGGGAGTTTCGCCACCCCCGCTGACCTGCACCGGTGAGTTCCACCCCGAGGCACTGGTGAGTTCCGCCCCGGCTCCCGGCGAGTTTCGGGTGTCGGCGCAGGTCAGTGCGCGGATGGAACGGGCCGGGCTGCTTCGTTCGGGGGGTGGCCGGGTTCGCCGGAGGACCGGGGCGGGCAGAGCCTTCGCATGACGAATCCCACCGGGCACCGCGGTCGCCGTCGCCACCCGGCGGCCGCCGCCGTCGCGTCCCGCACCCAGATGCCGCCGGCCCCGACCCGCCGGCGCGGCGCGGGCGGGTGCTGCCGGACCTGGTCCAGCGAGCACATCTGTCCGGGCGGCCTGGTCGTCCGCACGACCTGGCACGAGCCCGCCTGCACGACCGGCGCCCGGCCGTGACCGCCCCGACCGAGCAGGCCTCGACCGCTCTGTGAGAGCCGAGGGGTGAGATTCCCCTCGGCTACTCGGCAGTTGATCTGGTCCGTCGCCGTCGGGCTGCTGACCTGACCGTCCGGACGCGGGAGAGGACACCGGGCACAGGGGTCAGCTCTCGGGTGCTGGGGCGGCGGCGAGGAGCTCGCGTTTCACCTGGTCGTAGTCGGCCAGGGCCTGCGGGTCGCCGTGGTGGTAGTCGGTCCAGAATCCGGGGCGCTGCCAGCGGGCGTTCGCGAGGCGGGTGCGGCCGCCGGCGATGTGGGTCGTCCTCGCCGACTACGACCCTCGCCCGGGATACCTGAGCCTGTGCCGGTTCGACGCGGCAGCGGCCTGAACTGGCCAGCCTCCGTGGACATTCGTCGGTGAATGTCGATAGCGTCCCGCGACTCTTCCCCCCTTCACGCCCAGCCGTCGCACTCCCGGAGGTCCGTATGTTTTCCCTGGCCACGCATGAAGGAAGGGGTGTGTGGCGCACCATATCGGGCCTCGCTGTTCCGCTTTTAGTGGCCGAGTCCCTCAATTTCGCTGTCCAGCTCGGCATCGTCGCCATTCTGGGGCGTATGGGGGGCGACGCCGTTTACATTCGCTCGCTGTATCAGCCGGTCAGCCTCGTCGTCCTCGCCGTGACCGTAGGCTTCGCGGTCTCCAACCAGGTCGCCGCCGCGATCAGCAAGGGGGCCGGGCGTCCCCGGGACGTCATGGCGAACGCCGCCAGCCTGGCCAGGGTCTGGCTCGGGCTCGGCGCGGCCCTGTACCTGGTCCTCGCGATCGCGGCCCCCCCTGCTGACGGGTCTCTTCCATGTGGACGCCGAGCGGCGGGAAACCTTCATCTCTTTCCTGCGTTGGACCAGCGCCGCCAATCTGCTGGCCGTCGGGACGGAGCTCTGCGCGTCCAGCCTGCGCGGCTACGGGTATGTGCGGCACGCCACCCTTCTGGTCTTCTGCACGGCGAGCGTACGGATCGGTCTCGTGGCCGGCCTCGGGCTCGGCACCGACGTCGGGATCGCGGCGGTGCCCGTCGCCGAGGCGACAGCGGGTCTGACCGGCCTGACCATGGGCCTGGTGCTGCTGCGCCGCACCGAGCTGTGGCATCCCCCGGCCGTCCTGATCTGGCGGCGCGAAGTCCTCACCGGCCTGCGCCGCATCGGCGTGCCCATCGCCATGTCGCTCCTCCTGATCTCCGCGTACAACGTCGCGGTCATCGGCGTCCTCGGGAACTACGGACAGGACGCCGTGGCCGGGTTCACGGTCGTGTCCACCATGCAGAACGTGGTACTGCTGCCGGGAATGGTCCTGGGCACGGCCACGGCGATCACCATCAACCAGTTGCGCGGGAAAGGCGATTGGCAGCGGATGCGCGCGTTGATGCGCGGCGGCATCGAGGTCACTGTCATGGTCTACGTGGCGATCGCGGTACTGGTGTGGCTGGTGCACGAGCCACTGGCGCGGCTGATCAGCGGCGACGCCGGGGTGGCGTACTGCAATCTGATCGGCGTGAGTGTGCCGCTCGTCGCCGTACGGCACATCCGGAAACTGTCAGCCGAGGGCAGCGCCCGGACAGCTGCCACGACTGGCTGAGTTACCGCGGACCTCCCCGAGGGGTCGCGTCTCGGACGGAGCGAGGATGGTCTTGAAGGCCTCGCGGCGGCCGGACAGGTCGTAGGCGTCGGCGGCCGCGGACAGCGGCAGCCGGTGGCCGGTCAACTCGGCCGGGTCCCGCCCGGGGAGGGCGGGCAGGGGCGATTTCGGGAAACGATCAAGTCCGCCGCCTCGAACAGGTCGATCAACGCGACCACCCTGTGCCCGGCCTCCGCGTCCTCCACCACGACGGCCTGGGCCGTGACCTCCAGAATCCCCTGACCTCGTCCTCGAATCGGCACAGGGCCTGGGCGCGGGTGGGTTGACCTGCGGGTGCCTGTTGGGCTGTGGGACATTGCGATGCCACGGTCCTGGTGTCGCGATGAACGGCGCTCCGGGTTGACGGCTGGTCTTCCGCCGCTCCTCAGCGCCGACCAGCACGCTGTTGGGCGGGCCCGGATGCGCTACGCGTTCGTCACTGGAGGGGACGTTCTACACGCCGTCCCGTGGTGCGGCCATGAGGCCTCGCTCGGATCGTGCCCTGCCGTCCGGGCCTGGCGGGACATCGGGATAATGATCTTGGATGCTGGCTGGTGCTGAGCGAGGGGCGGGCGGGGTGCGGATCAACGTTCTGGGGCCGCTTCAGGTCGTGCGGGGTGGGGACGACGGGGCGGCCTTCGAGGTCGGCGGGGTGCGGCTTCGGCTGCTGCTGGTCCGGCTGGCTCTTGACCCCGGGCGCGTGGTCACCCGTGAGCGTCTGGTGGACGACCTGTGGGCGGACACGCCGCCGGAGGAGCCGGTCGGCGCCCTGCAGTCCCTGGTTTCCCGGCTCCGCCGGGCGCTGGGGGACAACCGGACGGTGGTCGGTTCGCACCCCGCCGGGTATCTGCTGGATCTGCCCAGGGCGAGCGTGGACGCCTGGGACTTCGAGCAGCGGGTGGCCACGGGGCGGGCGGCGCTGACGGCAGGCCGGTTCGCCGAGGCGGTCGCGCTGCTGGACGGGGCACTGGAACTGTGGCGCGGGGCACCGTTCGCGGGCGCCGCGAGCGCCGGGTTCACCTCCGCGCCGACGGCCCGGCTGACGGAGCTGCGGCTGGCGGCGGTCGAGGACCGGGCGGACGCCCTCCTCGCGCTCGGCGGCACCGAAGCGCTGCCGCGGCTGGTCGCCGAGCTCACCGGGCTCTGCGTCACCCACCCGCTGCGCGAGCGGGCCGCCGTCAGGCTGATGCGCGCGCTCCACGCCAACGGGCAACAGGCGTCGGCGCTGGAGGTGTTCGAACGTACCCGGCGGGCGCTGGCCGAGGAACTGGGTGCGGACCCGTCGGCCGAACTGCGGGACGTCCACCTGCGTGTGCTGTCGGGCGCGAAGCCGCCGGTGCCCAGGCCGGCCCCGGCTCCCGCAGGGTTCCCGGCCGGGCGGGCGGCACTACCCCTCTGGCTGACCGCTCTGGTCGGCCGCGACGAGGCGCTGGCAGCGGTTAAGGAGCGCCTGCACCGCTTCCGCCTGGTGACGCTGACCGGGCCGGGCGGTGTCGGAAAGACCCGGCTGGCGATTGCGGCCGCGAGGGCCGCCCCGCCCACGACGGACGTACGGCTCGCCGAACTCGCGGGCGTCGACGGGCCCGACGCAGTGACCCAGGTCGTGCTGACTGCTGTCTGCCGCCCGGCGGAGGCCGGCGTGCTGGCCGGCGGCCTGCCTGCCGGCGATCCGGCCGGGGATCCCGTCGACCGGATCGTCCGGGCCCTGGAGGGCCATGACGTCCTGCTCGTCCTGGACAACTGCGAGCACCTGATCGAGGACGCGGCCCGGTTGGCCCATCGCCTGCTGGCCGCCGCGCCCCGGCTCACCGTGCTGGCCACCAGCCGCGAACCGCTCGGAATCACCGGCGAGGCGCTCTGGCCGGTGACACCGCTCGCCGTGCCCGAGCCCGGCTCCACCGCCCAGGAAGCGCTCGCGCACCCGGCCGTCGACCTCTTCACGGAACGGGCTGCCGCAGCCTGCCCCGGCTTCACACTGGACCACGACACCGTCGAGCCGGTCGTCCGGATCTGCCGCGAGCTGGACGGCCTGCCGCTGGCCCTCGAACTGGCGGCGGCCCGGCTGCGGGCCCTGAGCCCCGGACAGGTCGCGGCGCGGCTGCACGACCGGCTCCGGCTGCTGGACCGCGGCTCACGCACCGCTCCCGACCGGCACCGCACGCTGCGCGCCGTCATCGGCTGGAGCTGGGAGCTGCTCGACGAGGACGAGCGCGTTCTGCTGCGACGGCTCTCCGTGTTCGCCGGCGGGGCGACCCTCCCCGACGCACACCTGGTCTGCGCTGGGGACTGGCCGGGCGGGCCGGCGCCCGACCCGACGGTCATGGAGGACCTGCTGGCGTCCCTGGTCGACAAGTCCCTGGTCGCGGCCGTCGGCCGGGAGACCGGCACGGTGCGCTACCGGCTGCTGGAGACGGTTCGCGCCTACGCGGCCGAACGGCTCGTCGAGGCCGGCGAGGACGGTCGAACCGGCGCCGCCCACCTGCGCTGCTTCGTCGAGCTCGCCGAGAACGCCGAGGCCCGGCTGCGGACGGACGGCCAGATCGGCTGGCTGGCCCGGCTGGACGCGGAGCAGGGCAACCTGGACGCGGCACTGGGCCGGGCGGTCGCCGTCGGCCCGCCGGAGCACGCGCTGCGGCTGGCGGCCGCCCGGGCCTGGCCCTGGTTGATGCGTGGCCAGGGCCGTGAGGCCGGTGAGCGGACGGCGGCCGTTCTCGCTGTCCACGGCTGCACTCCGCCGCCCGGTCTGGAGCAGGCGCACGCCCTGTGCGTGATCCTGGCCCAGCTCACCGCCCCGCTCCGGGAGACCGGTGGCGCCGTGATCCCGTCCGAGGCGATGGGCGCGGCGCTGGACACGGCACAGCAGGCCGACCACCCGGTCGCCCTGGCCGCCGCGCTGCTGCTCGCCATGGCGGGGCCGGCGGAAGCGGTGGGTGCGACGGCGCAGCGGTTCGCCGGGCACTCCGACCGGTGGATGCGGGCCGCCGCCCATCTGGTGCTCGGCCGGATCGAGTTGGGCGCGGGCCGGATCGGGCACGCCGAGCACTGCCTGCGGAGGGCGGTGGACGGCTTCCGCGCCCTGGGCGACCGCTGGGGGCTGGCCATGGCGCTGGTCACGCTCGCCGCGCTGCTGTCCGTCACCGGCGCGGCCGACGAGGCCCTCGCGGCGCTGACGGAGGCCGGTGAACGGGACGCCGAGATGGGCGGTTCCGGCGAGGCGCCGCTGTCACTGCTGCTGTCGGGCCGGCTGCGGGTGCGCTGCGGCGAACCGGCCGCGGCCCGGGCCGACCTGGAGCGCGCGCTGGCCGCAGCCGAACGGGCCGGGGACCCGGACCTGCAGGCCGCCGCCCGCTACGCGCTCGGCGAACTCGCCCGGCGCGAGGGGGACGTGGAGGCGGCGCTGCACGGCCAGCAGGAAGTGCTGCGGCGCCTGGAGCAGCTGCCGGCGACCGGCCCCGGCGCCCCCGCGCGCCTGCACCTGCTCGCCCTGCTGCACACCAGCCTGGCCCGGACCCAGCAGCGGCGCGGCGCGCCGGACGCGGCCGGCCCGCTGCACCGCCGGGCCCTGGATCTGGCCGCGGACAGCGGCGACCAGCCAGTGCGGGCGGACGTGCTGGAGGGGTTCGCCGAGTACTGCCTCGCGCTCGGCGAGGCGGCACGCGGGGCGGCGGCACTGGGTGCCGCGTACGGCCTGCGCGGGACCCACGACGCGGGCGATCCGGAGCTGCGGGCCGTCCTGGACGGCTGCGCCGAGACCCTCGGGGAGGCCGGTTTCCGGGCCGCCTGGGAGCGCGGCCGGGCGCTGTCGCGGCCGGAGTCGCTGGCCCTGGAGGCGGGCTGACCGACCCCCGGGGGGCACGTCGGCCGCGCCCCCCCGGGGGTGGGTGGCGCGGCCGGCCGGATGTGCGGTCAGCCGCTGAACGGCGGCTTGGTGGGGGCGCAGACCGTACCGGGGGCGGGCAGGATGCCGTCGATCAGGTAGCGGGTCTCGTGCTCGGCGGCGCAGTCGCTGGGGTTGGCCAGCACGGTGTGGCCGTAGCCGTCGACGGTCAGCAGCTGCGCGCGGGCGAGCGAGCGGGCCATCGCGCGGGACCCCTCGTACGGCATGGCCGGGTCACCGGTGTTGGCGACGACCAGGATCGGCTTGGCGGTCGGGCGGTTCCACGGGCCGTCGTAGCGGTCGCGGTCCCGGGCGGGCCAGTCGGCGCAGCGCTCGTCGGCCCAGGCGAAGTACGGGCCGGCCTCGCCGGAGCGGGCTCGGGCGGACGCGGCCAGGGCGGGGTAGTCGGCCCGGGCGGGCGGGACGGCGCTGTCCGAGCAGACCACCGCGAGCGCCTGGTCCGGAGACCGGCGGGGGACGGGCGGCAGCGGTGCGGTCGGCGTGGCAGGCGCCTCGGTGGCGGTCCAGAGCATCTGGAGTGTGGCGCCGAGCTGGGCCCAGCCGACGGGCAGTTTCGCGACGGGGTTGGTGGCGTACAGCGAGATGATCGTCGTTTCCACGGCCGAGCCGGCGGTGACGGTCGCCCCGCCGAGCGCGACCGGCCGGGTGCGCAGCCGCTGGAGCAGCTCGCCGTACCTGGCCCGGGTCGCGGCGGCCGTCCCGGCGGAGAAGGCGCAGGCCTGGGGGCCGGCCTGGCCGCACTGGTCGAGGAAGGCGTCCAGGACGCGGCCGGCGGCCACGTCGCTGCCGTTGCGCAGCAGGCTGCCCGTGGTGGCGGCCTGGTCTCCGCGGCCGGTCGACCAGGCCACCGGGTCCGGGGCGCTGTCGAGGACCATCGCGCGGACCCGGCCGGGGAACAGGTTGGCGTAGGTGGCGCCGAGGTAGCTGCCGTACGAGGTGCCCAGGTAGTTGAGCTGCCGGTCGCCGACCGCGCGGCGGAGCAGGTCCATGTCCCGGGCCACGTTGGCGGTGGAGATGTGCGGCAGCAGGGCGGGATTGCGGGCCGCGCACTGCCGGGCGAGGCGCTGGTAGGCGTCGGCCCAGGCGTTCTGCTGGTCCGCGCCCTCGGGGTAGCCGGCGGCCGTGCCCGCCAGCAGGGCCTGCTCGTCCGCCGGGGCGTCGAAGCACTGGACGGGTGCACTGGCGCCGGTGCCGCGCGGGTCGAAGCTGACGATGTCGAAGCGCCGGCGCACCTCTTCGGGGAACTGGCCGAGCATCATGGGCAGGGCCTCGGTGCCAGCCACGGCCGGGCCACCGGGGTTGTAGAACAGCGAGCCGATCCGGTGGGCCCGGTCCTGCGCCGGGTGCCGGATGACAGCGAGGTCGATCCCGGCGCCGCGCGGGTCGTGGTGATCGAGCGGGACGCGGGCGGTCGCGCACTCGAAGCCGTCCGCGCACGCCGCCCAGGCGAGTCGCGGCACCGGGGTGGTGTCCGGCGCGGCCACCGCGGTCGCCGGACACACCGCGGCCAGCAGCGCGGCCGCGGCGGCACCGGCGACGGGCCGCCAGGAGGCTGCTGCTCGCCGGTTCGCGGTGCGGGAGGCCCTGGGGCGGCGCGGTCCTGCGGCCGGGCCGGTGGGAGGGGAGGTGCGAGTCACGCGGGTGCCCTTTCGTCGACGGTCCGGGCAGTCGTAGGCGCTCCTCGGTTGCGGCGCACCGCCCGGCACATGCGACAGTTCCGCACCCCGCTGGCAGACCGCTGGCATCCCGCTGGCAGCAGCTCAGGCGCCGTCCGGCAGGGCTGTGGGAGGCGCACCGCCGATACGGCCCAGTGGCCGGCTGCTTCCGCTGCGGCCTGGTGCGAGACCGCGTCGGCGGCGCGCGCAGCGTGGGAGGCATCCGCAATCCCCCTGTGGCGCCTGACCATTGCGTTCAGGTAGATGCGTGGGCTCGGGCAGCCGTCACCAGGAGGCGCCGCCGAGTCCGGCTTCGTGGCGCCGGCGCCGGACGGCGGTCGGCAACTTCCACTCCTGGACGGTCGAAGAGGGACTGCTGGAGCGGCGGCCCTATCACCGGCGCCGCAACGGACGGGACGTCCTGGCGTAGGGGGCGGTGTCGCAGATGGACGTGCGGCACCTGACGTTCGAGCAGTGGCGGTTCCTGAAGGACGTCGGGTTGCGGGGCCCGGGTGGTGCGAAGCGCGGCGCCGACGCTGGCACGGCGTCGGGCGGAGCTGTTCGTCGTCGACGACATCGACCTGCGCCGCATGCGTCTGAGCGGAGTGCCGAACGGGCGGCGCCGCTCGTTCGCGGTGCGGCTGATGAGCGCGCCGCTTCGGCGGATCACGGTGGTGGAGGGCGAGCGCGGGCTGGAGCCGATGGCGCTGTTCGGGGGCCGCCACGGGCGGATGATCGGCCGTCTGCCGGACGCGACCGGTTCCGTCAGCATGGTGGAGGAGAGCACCGCCGTCGAGCGGCGGCCGTGGGCATGTTGGTCGCCGCCCTGGCGTAGCCGACGGGGCAGGGTGCTGCTGGGGAAGTGGTCGGTTCGGGCCGCGGCCACCGAACCCCTGGTGCCTGACTGTGCTTCCTGCGGGGTGGATGTAACGCTGATGCCCGTTCGGGCGCCTAACGCTCTGTAGACACGATCGGCCTGCGGGCCCCGTAGAGCGAAGAGGCAATGACTCATGGAGGAAGACGCTCTCTGCTCGCCAGAGGACTTCTTCAGGAAGTGGTACCCGATCGTCAGGGCTCGAGTGGAACTGCTGTACGGCGATCACGGACTGGACAGCGAAGCCGTGACCGACGACGCGTTCGTCGCGCTCTTCAAAGCGCAGCGGGAGGGACCGGTGCCCCACCCGTCGGGGTACCTGCTCACGGCCGCCTTCAACGGTGCCCGCGACTACCACCGAAAGCGCCGCCGCCGTCTGTGGGGACATCCGGTGGAGCCCGCCGACCTTCCCGATGCCGTCGGCGCCGCCGCCTACTCCTCGCTCGCCCACATGACGGGGCCGGCGGAAGCCCTCGAACTGCGCGAGGGCGAGCGGTACGTCCTCGGCCTCGTCAACCGGCTTCCGCAGAAGCTGCGCGAGGTGTTCGTCCTCGTCCACGTGGCGCGGATGGACCGGGAAGAGGCCGCGAGGGTCCTGGACATCAAGCCGAGCGCGCTGCGCGCCCGCCTGTCCCGCGCGAGCGCGAAGCTTCGCAAGATCATCGACAAGGACCGGAACAAGCCGGAGACGGTCCTGGCCTACCTGGAGAAGAAGGCGACGGCATGAGGCACGACGACCCGCTGGACCACTCGGGACAGATCACCGACACCCTGACGAACACCTACCACGCACTCCAGAGCGCCTACAGCGAGGACGAACCGCAGGCGGCCAAGCGCCTGAGCATGCTCCAGGCCCGGGCGGCAGCCGAAACCAAGGCCGAGGCCCGTGCCCGCGCCGGCAGGAAGCGGGCGCGCACCACCTGGGTTCCCGGCCAGTCGTCTCGCGACTGGCCGGGGCTGGATCTCCTCGCGCTGGTCCTCAAGGCCGCGGCGTCCACTTCCGCGCTCGCCAACGCCGTGACGGGCTCCGTGATCGCCACCCTGGTCGCCCTCACGATCGCCGGACGTCTCAGCGTGCACGTCACCGTCCCCCTCGCGACGACCGTCGGGGTTCTTCGCGGCCTGCCGATCGAGCTGCCGCACAGGCTCGATCGGGAGCGGGAGCAGCGTCGGTCGAAGGACCTGTAGTGCACATGGGCCCGCCGCCCCGGTTCCTAGGCCAAGAGAGCGGCGGGCCAGGCAATCCCCACCTACAAGCGAGGAGGTCACCGTGACCAGAATGCACCACCACCAGCTCCGCCGGGACCGGGCCTGCGAACGAGTCGACCGCAGCCGTGCCGTCGTCAGCACAGGCGCATGTGACTGCCGCACGTGCGACAGGCGTCGCCACCGCAGGCGGCTGCTCCGGACCGCGACGATGCACACCGCCCGCGGTCTCGGGTACGGGGCCGGCGCGGGTGTGTTCACCCTGCTCACCTGGTGGCTCACCAGCCGCTAGTCACAACCGGGCGCGGAGGACGCCCCCGGCCGCCGTCCCCAGGGGTGCTGGGGGGCGGCGGCCGTCTATTCCCGGCGGCCGCCAGCCACCAGCTCCGGGTGCACCTAAAGCAGCGCCCGGAGCGCAGGGTGCTGCCGTGGCTGCGCCGCGGTAGTGGTGTTCGAGTCGGGCCACTCCTCGCGTCCATTCGGGCGGCGGGCACACCTCGGCCGCCCGACGAAGCGGACCCGATGCCGGGCTGCGGGTCCGACACCGCAGTGCGACCCGGAGCACCGGAATGCGTGCCCGGAACGGGGACGGGAAGTCGGCCGCCTGCCGCGGCCGCTCCTTTGTGGCCGCGGTGAGGTCGCGGCCGAGCGCGCTGATCGCCTGCTGCCAGTCCGCGACCTGGAGCAGCAGGGAGCGCTCCAGCTCGTCGACTGCGGCCACCGGATCGCCGTCGAACGCCCGTGCCTCGGCGGCGGCCTCCGCCAGGACGTCCTCGTCCAGGTCCTCGAAGGCCTCGCGCCACGGCGCGGCCGCCTCGTTGCAGGCGGCCTATCAGATCCCGCCCCGCCGGCGGGGCGGAACAGGAGCGTTCTGGACGGGCGCGCGGTCAGCCGTTCTCCACGGCGGGCTTCAGGACCTGCTCGCACCACTGGCGGAAGGTGGTGGGGGTGGCCGTCTCCGGGGTGCGCGGGACGCCGGTGTCGAGGCCGTGTTCGGCCTTGGCGCGGACCATGGCGGCCATGCCCCCGGCGAAGGCCGGGGACGCGCCGAAGCCCAGGAGGCGGGTCTCGACGGAGTCCAGGGGGTCCTGGCGGTAGGTCACCGGGCGGCCCAGGACGGCGGAGACGGTCGCGGCCTGCTCATCGGGGGAGAGGTCCTCCGGGCCGAGCAGGGGCTGTTCGGCGGAGCCGGTCCAGCAGCGGTCGAGCAGGAGCCGGGCCGCCGCCGCGGCGATGTCGCGGGTGGCCACGGTGGGCTGGCGCGACTGCGCCGGCATGGGGCCGGAGAAGACGCCAGGGTCGCGGAGCTGGGCGGCCTGGCGCAGGAGGTTGTCCATGAAGGAGGGGTTGGCCAGGGCGCGGAAGTTCGGGACGGCGGCGGAGAGCGCGTCGTCCATGGCAAGGGAGGCGGTGACCAGGCCCGCGTCCGCCTGGTGCGACGTGCCGCGGCCCAGCGCGGAGACGGTCACCACGTGGCCGGTGCCGTGCGCGGCCAGCAGCTTGGCGGCGGTGGCGGCGGCCCCGGCGTAGACCTCGTCCAGGGTGGTGGCGGCCGGGTTGGGCGCGGCGTTCCAGAAGAGGGCGTCCGCGCCGTCGAGGGCGCGGTCCAGCACAGCCGGGTCGTAGTGCGAGCCGGTGACCACGTCGATGCGTTCGCGCAGGTCGGAGGGGAGGCGGGCAGGGTCGCGGGCGATCACGCGGAATGCCGCGTCGGAGCTGTCGAGGAGCATCCGGACGAGCTGGCTGCCGATGTCGCCGGTGGGCGTGGTGATGAGGAGCATGCTTCGATGCTGCGCGCCCGCCGCCTGCGGGGTCCAATACCCTTCGCGGCTCATTGATACCCTTGAGGTATGGATCTGGACCTGCGCAAGCTGCGCTACTTCGCCGCGGTCGCCGAGCACCGGCACTTCGGCCGCGCCGCGCAGGCGCTGTACATCGCGCAGCCGGTGCTGAGCCGGCAGATCCGGGCGCTGGAGCAGGAGCTCGGCTGCGCGCTGCTGCGGCGCACCACCCGCAGCGTCGAGCTCACCCCGGCGGGCGAGCAGCTGCACGCCGAGTGCAAGGACGTGTTCGGGGCGGTGGACGCCGCGGTGCGCCGGGTGAACGAGGCCGCGCACGGCGGGGAGCGGCTGGTGGTCGCCTTCGCGCCGGGGCTGCTGGTCGCCGAGGCGGTGCGGGCCTTCACCGCCGAGCACCCGGGCGTGGAGGTGGAGCTGCTCGGCGTCCCGTGGTGGGAGCAGGAACGGCCGTTGCGCGACGGCCGCGCCCACGTCGGCTACCTGCGGGAACCCTTCGACACCACCGGGCTGCGGCTGCTGCCGGTCGGCGAGGAGACCAGGGTCGCCTGCCTCCCCGCCGCCCACCCGCTGGCCCGCCGTGCCGCGATCACCACCGTCGACCTGGCCGGGGAGACCCTGCTCAACGCCGAGCCCCGGCGGCGCGCCTCCTCTCTGGACGAGAAGTTCGAGGTCATCGCGCTGGGCGGCGGCGTCGCGCTGGTGCCGGCCAGTGTGGCGGCGATGTACTCCCGGGCGGACCTGGTCTACCTGCCGGTCACCGACGTTCCGCCGGTGCGCACCTGCCTGGCCGTCCTGGCCGGCCGCACCGTGCCGCGGGTGCGCGCCTTCCTCGCCACCGCGGCACGGGTGCTGACGGCTCACACCGGTTGACGCGTCGTCAGTGGCAGGGCCCGGTGGCCATGACGGAGCTCTCGAAGGCAGGTGCTGATGGACGATCAAGGCCGCAGACTCCCGCACGCGACCAGCGCGAGCACCCCGGCTGAGCGCCACACCAGAGCCTCCGACAAGCACGTTCGAAGATGGCGAACGCTCTCTGAACCGTCACAGTCAAGGCTGCCGGCAGTCAGCGTGTTCCGCGGGCTGGGAGTGTGCCGCCTCACGTTCCTCCGTCAGCCCGGGGTTGCTCCTGCGGCGCTTTCCCGGCCGGGTTCCTACTGGCGCAGCTCCGGGCCGGCGGGCGGACGAGCCAGAACGCCGCGTCGCCGCCGGTGCCGTCCTGTCCGAAGACCCGGAAGTCGTCGCCCGTCCAGGCACGGAGCCCGGACGCTGACTGTGACCCGCGCAAGCTGACCGGTGCCCCGGGGGGCGAGGTGCATGCTGAGCCGGGTCCGCGAGCACCTCGCTCCGGGCGCCGCAGGAGCCGCCGGACTGCTCGACGCCGTCCAGGCCGTCAACCGCGGCCGCCAGCACGCCGCCTTCGCCCTCATTACCCACGCCCTCGACGGCAACATCCACGGCCGCACCATCGCCTTCCTCGGCGGCGCCTTCAAAGCCGGCACCTCCGACGTACGCGACAGCCCCGCACTGCGCCTGGCCGACCGCCTCCACCAACTCGGCCCCACCGTACGCCTCTTCGGCCCCGAGGCCCTCGACAACGCCCGCCGCACCCCCCGCCTCACCTACGCAGACAGCTCCCTTGGACACCACCGACCAAGCCGACCTCGTGGTCATCGCCACCGAATGGCCCGCCTTCACCACCGACCCGAAACTGCCCGCCGAAGCCGCCCACCGCGTCACCACCGAACCGTGACCGACGTCCGCAACGCCCTGGACGCCGGCCCCTGGCTCGCCGCGGGCTGGACGGTCCACCAGATGGGCCGCCCCACCCGCACCCCCGACGCCTGAACCCACGCCCGACCCCAGACCCCACCACCGACCCCACGGAAGGAGTACACCCGTGAACGACCTCTTCCACCAGATCCGCGAACTGCGCCGACGCGACGAACGGCGCAGCTGCGCACCCGACCACGTGCAGGAACTCCTGCTGGTCACCAAGGTCGGCGAGGAGGCCTGCAAGGCCGGCGAGCCGTACCGGCGTTCCAAGGGCTGGGTGACCGAAGGCCCGGTGACCGCCACCGCCCAGCAGGCCCGGCGCGAAATGTGTGCCGCCATCATGGCCGGGCTGGTCGCCCTCGATCGCCTGTGCCCCGACGGAGACGCCGTCCAGGTCTGGGACGGCTGCCTCGCCTTCGGCTACGAGCGGGCCCTGCGGGAGGACACCGAAGCGCCCTGACCGCTCCAGTGGCGGCGCGACGCTCCCCTGCCGGGGGGCGCCGCACCGCGGGGACACGGGTGCCGGTCCTGGCCGCTGTCACCGGCGGTGCGGGCGTTCCCGGCCGGGCGAGGCGGCCGCTGATCTACCGTCATGGCATGACAGTCCTGATCATCGGCGGCAGTGGATTCCTGGGCACCGAGCTGGTCCGCCAGGCAGCGGCAGCGGGGAACCGGGTGGCAGCGACGTTCGCCACCCGGCCCGGCGACACCCCGGGAGTCTCCTGGCACGCACTCGACCTGCGGGACACCGACCGCATCGAGACTGTTGTCGCCGAGACCGCACCGCGCGTGGTCGTCAACGCGGCGAGCGGCGGAACCGACTGGGCGGTCACCGCCGAGGGCCCCGTCCGCGTGGCCATGGCCGCGGTTCGGCACGGCAGCCGCCTGGTCCACGTTTCCAGCGACGCGGTCTTCTCGGGCGCCCGCGCCACCTACGACGAATCCAGTCTCCCGGACCCGCTCACGCCCTACGGCGCGGCGAAGGCGGCGGCCGAGACCGGAGTGCGCCTCGTCCACCCCCACGCCGTCGTCGCCCGCACGTCCCTGATCATCGGTGACCGCCGCTCGGAACATGTCGCCCTGGTCCACGCTCTTGCGTCCGGCACCCGCAGCGGCGCCTTGTTCACCGACGACGTCCGCTGCCCCGTGCACGTCACCGACCTGGCCGCCGCCCTCCTCGAACTCGTCTCCCACGACGCGTCGGGCATCCACCACCTGGCCGGCCCCGATGCCGTGAACCGCCACGAACTCGGCGTCCTCATCGCCCGGCGCGACGGACTCGACGCCGCTCGGCTCCCAGCCGGCCTACGGGCCCGCAGCGCGCTGCCCGGAGCGCTCGACGTCCGCCTCGACAGCCGGGCAACCCAGAGCAGGATCCACACCAGACTGCGCGGCGCACGCCAGTTCCTCACCGCGCAACCCGCTGCCGAACGAACCTGAGCCGGCGCCCCCCCAGCCCATCGCCGGCGCCATGACCCGTCGACTGCACGAGGGCCGAGACGTCGCCGGGCGTCCCGGCCCTCGTGCAGTCGCACCACCGCCCCCGGGGGCCCCGGGGGCGGTGGTGTTACGCGGCGGCGCGTCCGGTGTTCACGGTGTGGTCGAGGTGGTGGGCGAGTTCGGGAAGCCGTTCGGCGGCGAGCACCGTCGGTGCGTTGTCACCGTCGTGGTCGTCGTGGAGGTGCAGGCCGGGCAGGGGATCAGGTTCGTCATGACCGGTCAACCGCACGGCCTCTACCAAGGTCACGCCCGGCCGGTGGGCTTCCGCTCGGCGAGCCGGCCGGAACGCACGGTGGTTGGGCGAGGGCCCGGGCGGCAGGGGTTGCACCCCTGCGTGGCCGCCCGGCGGCTGAGGCCGATCAGTAGTTGTGGTGGATCTGCCAGTAGGCCCAGGCCTGGTTCGGGCTGCCGTAGCGGCTGTTCATGTAGTCGTAGGCCCACTTGATCTGGGTGGCCGCGTTGGTCTTCCAGTCGGCACCGGCGGAGGCCATCTTGCTGGCCGGCAGCGCCTGGCCCAGGCCGTAGGCGCCCGAGGACGGGTTGGTCGCGGTGACGTTCCAGCCGCTCTCGTGGGAGATGATCTGGTCGAAGGAGGCGAGCTGGTCGGCGGGGACGATGCTCGCGGCCAGCGACTGCGGCGTGGCGGCCGAGGCGGCGGTCGGGACGACGGCGGCGCCGATCGCGGCGATGCCGGTGGCAGCGGTGAGCAGGGCGGCGGACTTGCGCATGCGGGTGGAGATCACGGGCATGTGGGAGTTCGACCTCAATCGTGGGGGCGTCTCGTCCCGCGGCCGGCGGGCCCGTCAGGGCCCGTGGGCGGGAGCCGGCGCCGGGGCGGTCACGCATGGTGACTGCCGGACGGGAGTCGCGGCAGTGGATCGGACCACCGCCGCAGCTGGCGACTGAGCCATTGTTAGCGGGGTCCGCGGCCGCCTCCAAGGGGTGTCCGCTACGACGCGGCGTCGTAGCGGGGCCGGGTGGAACACGCCCGTCGGACGCGGGCCGCTACCCGCCGTCCGAGCGGTCAAACATGACCAAAACTGCACTTTCGGTGCGATTTGCACCGGCTTGATCTGCGGAAACGGCGGAGGTTCGGGCGCGGGCGCGGGAGCGCGGCAGCGGCGGCGCCCGGCGGGGCGTACGCGGCGGACGGGCCGGGCGGGCGGCCCACTAGGAAGGGTAGGAGGCCCGCCGGGCGCGTGAGAACCGTCACGGGCCACCAGCTCCGGCACCCGCCCCGAAGGGGATCCGGCTCACATTGCGGTGACTGTCGGCAACCGTCCCGTGGCGCTGCCGCCGTCGGTCCGGCACCCCTGGCCGAGGCGCCGGACGACCCCGGCGGCCGCGCAGTCAGGGCCGGGGTCGCCGGACCCCCCCCGCCCCGGCCGCGCGGGCACACCCGAGCGGCCGCCGCCGTGCCGCGGAGGCCCGCCCTACCCGCCCTACCCTTCCCCTCTCAGGCGTTCTTGAGGGTGCCGCCGTCGATGACGTGGTCGGCGCCGTGGATGTTGGCGGCGCGGTCGGACAGCAGGAAGGCGACGAGGTCCGCCACCTCCTCGGGTTCGGTGAGGCGTCCCGAGGCGATGCCGAACCTCCCGGGCAGGCCGGCGAGCAGGTCGCCGTGGTCGACCCCGGAGGCGGCGGCCACCTTGCCGCCGAGGCGGTTCGGGTCGGTCCACTGCGGGCTGGTCGTGGGGCCCGGGGAGACGGTGTTCACGCGGACGCCGCGCGGTGCCAGTTCCTCGCTGAGCCGCTTGCCGAACTGGGTCAGCGCGGCCTTGGCCTCCGCGTAGCCGACCGGTGCGCCGGCGGGCATGCGGGCGTTGATCGAGGAGATGTTCACGATCGCGCCCCGGCGTTCCAGGATGCTCGGTAGTGCCGCCTTGGTGGTCCACACCGCGCTGAACAGGTTGAGGTCGAAGATCCTCTGCCACTGCTCGTCGTCGGCGTGCAGGAATCCGTCGAGGGACAGGTGCTCCGGGTCGCCCGCGCCGACGTTGTTGACGAGGAAGTCGATTCCGCCGACCGCGTCGAGCGCCCGGCCGACGACCGACCGCGCCCCGTCGCGGGTGCTCAGGTCGACGGGCACGGCCGCGGCGGCGGCCTCCTCCAGCTCCGGGGTGACGGTGCGGGCGGCACCCACCACCCGGACGCCCTCCGCGGCCAGGGCCCGAGCGATCGCGAGGCCGATTCCGCGGCTCGCGCCGGTGACCAGAGCGGTCTTTCCACCGATACCGAGGTCCATGTTCTCCCCCTGCTGCTTGGATGACAGATTCTTGAACTGAAGGTCTAAAATCAGGGCGCAAAAAGGCGCTGCCGCCCTGGGTGCCGTGCCTCAGAGGCCCGCCAGGGCCGTGTCGATGATCCGGTACAGGGTCGCCCGCTCGAACGTCCTGGTCATGACCCGCAGCCCCGCGAGGGTGGTCTGCAGCAGCAGGGCCTGCGCCCCGGCGTCGACACTCCGGTCGACGTCGCCGTCCCGCTGCCCCCGCTCGATCCGGGCGGCGAGCAGCCCGATCATGCGCTCCTCGATGCGGTGCACCGCGCGGGCGGCCTCCTCGTCCCGCCCGCCGAGCTCCTCCACCGTGTTCTGGGCCAGGCACCCGCGACGCACCGGCCCGTCCAGGTCCATGTCCACGAGCAGCACGAAGTACGCGCGGATGCGCTCCCTGGCGGTACCCGGCCGGGAGAGCACCTCCTCCGCCATCCCCGACCCGACCCGGCCGTAGAGGTCCAACGCCCTGGCGAACAGCTCACGCTTGGAGCCGAAGGAGTGGTACAGGCTGCCCTTGGCCACTCCGGTCGCCTCGGCGAGGTCGGCGGGGGAGGTGGCCGAGTACCCCTTGGTCCAGAACGTCTCCATCGCCCGCGCGACGACCACGTCCGCGTCAAAACTCTTCGGCCTGCCCATATCGCCACCGTAACGAGTAGTTGACCCCCAGGTCAACAACCGCGCGGGGCACCGCGCGACGAGGCCAGCTCGCGCCGGCCCTGTCACCGCCGTTCCTGCCGACCTCCCGCTACACCCGCGGAGCCGACCGCGAGGCCCTCTACGACAGGTCGATCGTTTCCAGGACGTCATGGCCGGTTGCACCCGTTCGGGCCGGGCCCCGCTCGCCGGGACGGTCGCGTTCGTCGAGGGTGGGCACTGCACCAGGGCACATGTCGGACGCCAGTCATCGAGAGAAGGCGATTGCCATGAAGTTCGCAGTCATCGGCGGAACCGGGCTGATCGGGTCAAGGGTCGTGGAGGACCTGAACGCCGCCGGACACCAGGCCGTACCGCACTCCCTGTCCACGGGGGTGGACGTCATCACGGGTCAGGGACTGGAGGCGGCCGTGGCGGGCGCCGACGTCGTCGTCAACCTGACGAATTCCCCGACCTTCGACGACGCCTCGCCCGCCTTCTTCCGGACCTCGATGGACAACCTGCTCGCCGCGAGCCGCAAGGGCGGGGTCGGGCACGTCGTCATCCTCTCGATCGTCGGCGTGGACAAGGTGCCCGGCCTGGACTACTACCGGGCGAAGGTGCTCCAGGAGGAGGCCCTCAAGGCCGGACCGATCCCGTATTCCATCGTCCGCGCCACACAGTTCATGGAGTTCATGGACGCGACCCTGTCCATGACCGCCGACGGCGACACCATCCGCCTGCCGCGCACGCCCATCCAGCCGATCGCCGCCGCGGACGTCGCGGGCGTGGTCGCCGAAGTCGCCGCGGGCAGCCCTGTGAACGGCGTCGTCAACATCGCCGGTCCCGACGTCTACCCCCTCGACGAACTCGGCCGACTCACCCTGACCGCCAAGGGCGACGGGCGCCGCGTCGTCACCGATGACACCGCCGGCCTGTTCGCCGCCGCCGACGGCGACGTCCTCACCGCCCCGGCCGACGCCCGCATCGCCCCAACCCACTACACCGACTGGCTCTCCTGAACCAGCCCCTCCGGCGCAGCCGCCACGCCCGAAACAGACAGGCCGGATCGCCTGCCCCGACACCTCGGGCCGGCTCACAGCCGGCCCGGGCCACCGGGGTCACACGGTCGCGGGGCCTCGGGGTCACCATGTTCACCGTCACGCTCGTCGGGACCGCCTACTCGGAGCCCAGCGGCCTGACCGAGGGAGACGGTCTTCCTCCCCGTCGTCGTCAGCGACCGCCCGAGGACATGAAAAAGAGCCGTTCCGGAAAGGGGCGCCAGTCCGACCGTGAGCCTCCGGGTACAGGACATCGACGGCACCTGCCTCCCCGTCGCCGCCGCCGCGGTGTGGCGGCCGCTGTCCGAGCGCGCCGTCACTGCGCTCGCCGACGCGCTCGACGGCCGGCCGTGCCCGTGCTGCTCCCCAGGCCGCTGACCGCCGACGAGATCCGCGGCGCCTGCGGGGACTCCGGTCCGTCCCGCCACACAGCCCGCAGGAGCTGCGCGCGCTGATCGGCTCCTGCTCGGCCGGGTGGCTCGACCTCGCGGTACGGATCGAGCCGGACTGGAACCGCTCCTACCGCCGCCTGCTCGTCTACCTCGCCGCCGGCGGCACCCTGGACGGCCCGGCAAACCGCACCGGCTTCGGTGACGACCCGATCTTCCGGCCTGGTATCTGGCTGCGCAAGCAGGCGACGGCCCGCACCGACGGGAAGCTGACCGACCACCAGGCTGCGCTCCTGGACGCGCTCCACCGGCACGCCGAGACCGTCACCGGCTGACCCGACCACGACTGCACGGCCGTTCACTGCGGGCCGGCCTGCCCCGGACCGGCGGGAAGCACCCCGCCCGCGCCCGCCGTTCCCCGCACCGGTCGCTCCGGTCCGTGCCACGCGGCCGCCGACCCCCGTCTGCTCCGGTGGCGGGTGCCGGCGGACCTGGACGCGCGAGCGCATCTGTCTGGGCGCCACAGTTGGGCGGGCGGGTGGCGGATGGGCCGGCCTTCACGTGCCGGATGGGCCGGGAGGTGGCAGGGTGGTGCGTCACAGGCGGGCCCTTTGGCGTGCCGGGCCGGTGCCGCACCGGCCGGCGGGCGGCACGGCACGCGCACCGGAAGCGATCGTTGAGGAGAGGGCGCCGCCGTGGCAACCGACTACGACGCCCCGCGCGAGACCGGGGACGAGAGCAGCGACGACAGCATCGAGGCGCTGAAGAGCCAGCGCGAGGACAAGCAGAGTTCCGCCGTCGACGTCGACCCCGAGGCCGCCGAGGGGCTTGAGCTCCCGGGCGCAGACCTGTCCGGCGAGGAACTCACCGTTCGGGTCGTGCCACTCCAGCAGGACGAGTTCACCTGCATGACCTGTTTCCTGGTGCACCATCGCGCCCAGCTCGCCGGCGAGGACGGGAACGGCCAGCCCATCTGCACCGACTGCGCGTCCTGACTCCCGGCGGGAGCCGCAGAGCGTGCCCGTCTCCACGACGAGGCCTGGTCCCGCGGCCGTGCGCGTCCCCGCCCGCTCCGGGCGCCCCGGCACCCGGCACCCGGCACCCGGCATCCGGCACCCGCGCCCGGCCCGGCGCCGGTGCGCACCCGCGATCCGGCGGTGGCGGCCGGCGTGCGCGGCGAACACCCGACCGGCCGAGCCCCGCCCGCCGCGACCTCGGCGAGGCCCGGCCGAAGGCGCCCGCGGTGTCCGGCAAGCCCGGCCCGCGCCCGCGGCCCGGTCGTCACGGGCCGGCTCCCCGGCCGCCGGTCCCTGCCCTGCGCGCCGGCCCGCGCGGCCACGGCCAGCGTGCGGACCGCGCCGGCCTTCCCCGGCGGGGCCACCGGGTTCCCGGCCCTTCCGGCCGACGCGTCGGTTCACCCGCCCGGTTATACGCTGGAGAGGAATCCGGGCACCCGCCGAAGTCCTCCTCCGGCGGTGCGCCCACTGCGGTCCGACGGCGGTCCGGCGGGCGGTGCGCCGCACGGTGGCCGTGGTCCGGAGGGGGGTGCGCCGCACGATGGTCGTCGTGAGGGAGAACGGTTCCCATGGACCTCAACACCATCACCGAAGTCGTCCGCCGCCCGCCCGACCGGCCCGGGCGGCAGTGGCGGGAAGGCGACGCCTGGCTCGCGGGCGGCACGTTCCTGTTCTCCGCCGAGCAGCCGCGCCTGCGCCGCCTGATCGACCTGACGTCCTTAGGCTGGGATCCGCTCGTCGCGGACGACACCGGCCTGGAGATCGGCGCGACCTGCACCATCCGCGACCTGTACGCCTTCGAGCCACCGCGTGAGTGGACCGCGGGCACCCTCTTCGCCACGGGCTGCGAGGCGTTCCTGTCCTCGTTCAAGGTGTGGAACTCGGCGACCGTCGGCGGCAACATCTGCCTGTCGTTGCCCGCCGGCCCGATGATCACGCTGACGGTCGCCCTGGAGGCCGGGTACGAGCTGTGGGCTCCCGACGGGTCGACCCGCGTCGTCGACGCCCTCGACTTCGTGACCGGCAACAACCGCAACGTCCTCGCCCCCGGCGAACTCCTGCGCCGCATCAGGATCCCGGCGAGCGCCCTGCGCAAACGCGCCGTGCACCGCCGCTTCACGCTGACCCGCCTCGGCCGTTCGACGGTCTTCCTCATCGGCACCCAGACGCCCGGGACGGACGACCTGCTGCTCACCGTCACCGCCGGTACCACGCGGCCGGTGCGGATCGCCTTCGACAGCATGCCCGACGCACGGACTCTCCAGCACGGCATCGATGTCATCCCCGCCGAGGATTGGTTCGCCGATCCGAACGGGACCCCCGCCCACCGCCGTCACCTGACCAGGCACTTCACCGAGGAAATCCGTCACGAACTCATGGCTGGGAGCCCGGCATGACCTTCATCGTGAACGGCAGGGGCTTCGACGAGGAGCCGGAACCCGGGCAGTGCCTGCGTACCTTCCTCCGCTCGCTCGGTCACTTCGGCGTCAAGAAGGGGTGCGACGCGGGCGATTGCGGCGCGTGCACGGTGTGGCTGGACGGCGATCCGGTGCACAGCTGCATCACCCCCGCGTTCCGCGCGGACGGTCACGAGGTGACGACGATCGAAGGTCTCGGGTCACCGGGTGCCCTGCATCCGGTGCAGCGGCGGTTCCGTGACGCCCCGGGATTCCAGTGCGGCTTCTGCACGGCCGGGATGATCATGACGTCGGCGACGTTCACCGAGGCCCAGAAGGACGACCTGCCGCGGGCGTTGAAGGGCAACCTCTGCCGCTGCACCGGCTACCGGGCGATCGAGGACGCCGTGCGGGGCGTCACCGGCGTGGAGACGGCGGCCCCGGGCAAGGCCGTGGGGACGAGCGTCGGCGCGCCGGCGGCCGAGGACGTGGTGACCGGCCGCGCCGAGTTCACCATGGACACCCGCCTCGAAGGCATGCTGCACCTCAAGGTGCTGCACTCACCGCACGCGCACGCCCGCATCGTCTCGGTCGACAAGAGCGCCGCACTCGCGGTTCCCGGCGTGCGCCGGGTCTACACCTGGGAGGACGTGCCGCGCAGGCGCTTCACCACGGCGATCCACACCGACCATCTCGTCGACCCGGACGACACCTTCATCCTCGACGACACGGTGCGCTTCGTCGGCCAGCGCGTCGTGGCCGTCCTGGCCGACACCGTCAAGGCGGCGGAGGAGGGCTGCCGCAGGGTCGTCGTCGACTACGACGTCAGGCCGGCCGTGTTCGACCCCGAGGAGGCGATGGCCGACGGGGCGCCGCAGCTGCACGGCACGAACGACCCCTTCGTCCGGGACCCGGTCCACAACATCCTGCTGGAGATCCATTCCCACGTCGGCGACGTCGACGCCGGGTTCGCCGACGCCGACGTGATCCACGAGGGCACGTACTCCTCCCCGCGCGTGCAGCACGCGCACCTGGAGACCCACGGCTCGATCGCCTGGATGGAGGACGGCCGCCTGAACGTGCGCACCAGTTCGCAGTCGCCGTCGATCGCCAAGGTCAAACTCGCCTATCTGTTCGCCCTGCGGCCCGACCAGCTGCGGGTGTTCTGCAAGCGGGTCGGCGGCGGCTTCGGCGGCAAGCAGGAGGTGATCTCCGAGGACCTGGTCGCGCTCGCCACGCTGGACACCGGGCGGCCGGTCTGCCTCGAGTACACCCGCGAGGAGGAGTTCACCACGGCCTCGCCCCGGCACCCGATGACGCTGACGATCAGGCTCGGCGCGAAGGCGGACGGGACGCTCACGGCGTTCCAGGTCCGCAACGTGTCGAACACCGGCGCCTACGGCAACCACGGCGGCGAAACGCTGTACGCGGGCGGCGCGGCCGTCATGATCTACCGCTGCCCCAACAAGAGGTACGACGCCTTCGCCGTCTACACGAACACCGTTCCGAGCGGGGCGCTGCGCGGGTACGGGATGACACAGCCGGCGTTCGCCGTGGAATCGGCGATGGACGAGCTGGCCCGTGCCCTGCGCCTGGACCCGCTCGAACTGCGGCGCCGCAACATCGTCCGGCCGGGCGATCCGCTCGTCGCCATGGACGACGGACCCGACGACGTGGTCTTCACCGAGGACGGACTCGCCAGGTGCATCGACCTGGTGGACGCCGCGATGGCCCGGACGGCTCACGAGCCGTCCCCGGGGCCCGACTGGCTCGTCGGAGCCGGCGTGGCGAGTTCCCTGCACGAGACCGCGCCCCCGACCGAGCACGTCTCGGAGGCCTGGGTCACGCTCGGGGACGACCTGGTGTACGAGCTGGCCGTCGGGACGGTCGAGTTCGGCGAGGGCACCTCGACCGCCCACGTCCAGATCGCGGCCGACCAGCTGGGCACGACGCCGGAGCGGATCCGCCTGGTGCAGTCCGACACCGACCGCACGGGATTCGACACCGGGGCCTTCGCGAGCGCGGGACTCTTCGTGGCGGGCAACGCCGTCCTGCGTGCGGCCGGCGCGGTGCGCGACCGGATCCTGGAGTTCGCCGCCGCCCGCACGGGCGTCCACGTCGTGATGTGCTCGATGGACGACGACGGCGTCGTCTGCGGCGAGCAGCGCGTGCCGCTGGCGGACCTCCTCGCCCTGGCCCGCGCGCGCGGAATCCGCTTCACCGCGGCCCGCAAGGCCTACGGCTCGCCGCGCAGCGTCACCTCCAACACCCAGGGGTTCCGGATCGCCGTCCACCGGGTGACGGGCGAGATCCGCATCCTCCACAGCGTGCAGGCCACCGACGCCGGCGACGTCGTCAACCCCGCACAGGTCCGGGGGCAGGTGGAGGGCGGTGTCGCCCAGGGCGTCGGCTTCGCGCTGACCGAGAACCACCAGATCGACGCGAACGGCGTCATGGTCAACCCGAACCTGCGCAACTACCGCATCCCCGCCTACGCCGACGTCCCCCGGACCGAGGTGCTCCTGGTGGCGTCCTCGGACTCGGTCGGTCCGGTGCGCTCGAAGGGCATGGCGGAGTGCTGCATCAACCCGGTGGCCGCCGCGCTGGCGAACGCGCTCCACGACGCCACGGGCGTGCGCTACCGCGCGCTGCCGCTGACCCCGGAACGGATCTACGGCCGGCTGAACGAGGCCAGGCCGGTGCCGACGACGGCCGGACCGGCAGGAACACCGTGAAGTCCGCCGGGGACGCCGCGGCAACGGCCATCATCGGTCTGAAGGTCCGGCCGGGGCTGGAGCGCGAGTACGAGACGTGGCAGAAGGACGTCAACGCCGCCGCCGCCGGCTACGCCGGCTACCTCGGCGCGGAGGTCTCCCCGCCGACGTCCCTGCAGCCCGACTGGGTCGTCGTCTACCGGTTCGACTCGACAGCCCACCTGCAGGCGTGGATCAACAGCGCGACCAGACAGAGCCTGCTCGACGCCGGCGGCAGGTACTTCGACGGCCCGGGAACCCAGCAGGTCGTCAGAGGCGGCGTGCAGCCGCCGGATCCGCTCGTGACCGTCGTGATCGCCCACCGCGTCCACCCCGACCACGTCGAGGAGTTCCTCGACTGGCAGCAGCGCATGAGCGAGGAGGAGCGGACGTTCGAGGGCTTCCGCGGTACGGAGCTCTTCCGCCCGGTCGAGGGGCTCCAGGACGAGTGGACCACGCTGTACCGGTTCGACAGCGCCGAGCACCTCGACGCGTGGCTGGCGTCGGGCACGCGGCGCAGGATTCTCGCCGAGGGCAGGAAGTTCAACGAGTACCGGCTCCGGACGATCGACAACTCCTTCGGCAGCTGGTTCGCCTTCGAGGAGAACGGCAAGGAGGTGCCGCCGCCGTCGGAGACCAAGACCGCCGTCGCGGTGTGGACCGGCCTGTACCCGACCGTCGTGCTGCTGACGCTCGCCCTGTCGCCGCTGAAGATGCCGCTCTGGAGCGCACTGCTGGTGGGCAACCTGCTGTCGAGCTTCATCATGAGCTTCCTGACGATGCCCTACTACGTGAACCCGCTGCTCAAGCGGTGGCTGCGGCCCTCACCGGGCGAGCCGGCGGCGAGGACCAACCGCATCGGCCTCGCCATCGTCGCCGGGGTGACCGCGTTCTGGGCCGTCGTCTTCTACCTCGTCACGACCCGCTTCTGGACACTGCCCTGACCCCCGCGAGACGGGCAAGGCCGCGGCCTTGCCCTTTGGCGATGCCTGCGGCTCCGTCACCGGAGCCGAGCTCTTCGCCGACGGCGCCACGGCACAGGGCCGTCTTCGACCCGCGCGCCTGGGCACTCGCGGACCACACCGTTCTCAAGGGCGGCGCGGTGTTCCTCACCTATACGCGCGTCAGCAGCTGAGCGCCCCGGCGGGCGGCGCCGGGGGAGGCCGGGCACGGGGGAGCACTCCTCGCGACCAGGCCGACGCCAAGGTGCGCGTGCTCGACCTCGCGAAGGACGGCCACTTCGCGGTCGGCCTCTGGCGCACCGACTAGGCCGCTCCGGCGGATGCCGCAACCCCTACGGCGCCGGCCGGTGGGCGCAGTGCGGCCACGACATGCGCGAGACGGGTCTCATCCAACTGCGCAACGCCCTCTACGACGGCGACACCAGGGAGTCGAAGCCGAGTGACACGGTCTCGCGCCGGCTGCCGATCGGCTGACCCACGCGCCGCCGTGAAGCCCCGGCCCGCCCGGTGAGAGCCCCGCGCGGGTGTCACCGGTAGCCGGGCCGGGTTCCGGAGGGCGGCCCGCCCGGCGTCGAGTCGCCGAGCGGGCCGCCCCTGCTACCGCCCCCGCTCACGGGTCATCCCCACGTCCCGGGGGCGGGGCGCGTCAGCCCGTACAGGCGGACACGAGCACGCCGGGGGTGCCCGGGAAGATCGTCTTTGTGACGGGCCCCACGGGGATGCTGACCGGGCCGCTGGTGGTCGTGCCGGAGACCGTCCCGCTGATCGTGGCGGTCACGCGCTGAAGGCTGGTCACCCGGACTGCGACTCCCCGGCCGCCGTTCGGGCAGGCGGCCGGGGTGAGGACGACCGCGGGGAGCGGGCCGCCCGTCACCGTCGCGGTGGCGACGAGCTTCACGCTGGTGAGCGCCGGAGTCGAGACGCACGTGGCGTCGATGCACGCCGAGACGGAGACGTGCGGGACGGGCACCGGTCCGATTGCCAGGCTCGCGGATTGGGAGCCGGAAACGGCAACGGCGGGCCACGCAGCGAGCGGGAGGACGCCGAGGGCGAGGCTCGCAGCCGCCATGACGGTCCGGTTGCCCAGTCGGGGAAGAGCCATTTTCGTGTTCCTTTCGGTGGTCTGGCTGACGGTCAGGTCCGAAGAGGTCGGCGCCGGGTGGGGCGCCGCAGCGTTCCGGATCTGACCCGTGGGGTCGTCGGGTCGAGGGCCGCGAGAGCGGCTGTCCGGCTGCGAAGGCTCGCCGCGTGGGCGGCCGGAGGCGCCGAAACCAGTCCGGAGTTCGCCGGCCGGCGCCCGTCGAAGGGGGAATTCGGTCGTCGCCGGAGGGGGACGCCGCACCGGCAATGGAGAGATGGCGCGCTCTGTCGAGGCGCTTTCGAACGGAATCAGAATACCGATGTCCGCCGCCCGCAGCTCGGCGCCTCACGGGAAAGACAGCCGCACGGGCCACAGTGGAAAAGGTGGCGGGCAAGCCGCGGCGGAGTGAACCCGGCACATCGGGGCGCAGCCCGGAAGGTCTGCGACACCATGCCGGAGGACGGCGCAGACGTCTCATCAATACGCGGAAAATAGGATTGCATGACTGCAATTCGGGTTTGCGCCGATCCCGTGCGCACCAGCGCACCCCGGTGCGGCATTCGGGTGAGACCGCCTCGCGCCCGGCCGCGCTCCCACCCTCATGGGGCGTGGGCGAACCATCGTGCGCCCCCCGCCCGACCCCGCGAGGTGTCACCCGTTCGGCCCGTTTGCGGCTTCGCGGCCCGACGGCAGAAGGCCGTCAGCCGGTCGGCCGCATGTTCGGGCAGACACTGCCAGTGACACCGCGACGACCCTTCGTGACAATCCTCCTATCTGCCTCACCCACTGATGGGAGCAACGCCATGTCCTGCCCGCCCCCCGTCGACGCCCGCAAGGCCCTGGACTTCCTGAGGACCAGCGGACTCGTCGACCTCTCCCTCCCGCTGGCGCGCGTCGTCGACCAGGTCGGCCAGCTCGACGACGTCGCCGGCTACGTCCTGGCCTGGGAGCGCTACGTCCTCGTCGTCGCCAACCAGGTCGCCGACGCCGCCGACGGCACCACCGCCTGAACCCACCCGCCACCGTCGACTGAACCCACCCACCGCTGCCGCACGATGCCGGGAGGCCCTTCGATGAACATCACGCAACCCGGCAACGGCACACGGAACCGGCGCGCGGTCGAGACCCGGGCCATCGCCTGGCTCGCTGCGCGCCGCGCCCTGATCGACCCGGCCGGCGCGGACCCCGACGGCGTCCTGTTCGCCCGGAAGGCGCTGATCGAGACGGCGTTCCTCGTCGGCCTGCGGGCCCGACTCGACCCCACCCCGCTGGACGGCGACTACACCGCACTCCTGGACCAGGTCCAGGAGATCACCGCCCGTCCCTCCTACCGTGAACTCGCCGCCCGCGACGAGGCCGCGCTCCTCCTGTACGCCGGCACCTACGCCGCGCTGCGGCTGTGCGGCCGCGAGGACACGGCGTTCCGGCGGATCCTCGAACAGGCCGCGGCCGGCGGCTACGCGGCCGCGTTCGAGCGGATCCCCTACCGGCAACTGGACCTCCTGCACACCCTTCAGCTGTGCGGCATCGGCCACGACCTGCCCGCCATGGACGAGGTCCTGCCGTTCACGCTGCTGTGCAACCGGCCGAACGTCGTCAAACTCGCCGACCGCGACATCTACGCCATCACCCACACCGTCTTCTACGCCACCGACTTCGGCCTACGCCGACCGCGGTGGCCCAGCGGGTTCGAGCCCGCCGAGGCGGTCGAACTCCTCGAAGCGCTGCTCGTGCTCACCCGCGCCCGGCGCAACGCCGACCTGGTCGGGGAACTGCTGTGCTGCCTGCGGTGCCTGGGCGTCAGGGACTCCCAGGAAGCCGATCTCGCCTGGCAGTTCCTCGCCTCCGTCCAGGAACCGGACGGCCGGGTGGGTGGCCCGCCCGGCATCGTCCACCCGAAACTGGCCGCCGGTGACGACCACTTCAGGCGGTGGGCGACCGGCTACCACACCACCGTCGTCGCCGCCCTGGCCGCGCTCCTGGAGCGCAGCCCCCGCCTCCCGCACCGGCCCCGCCCCGGCACACGCCGGCCGGCCCCCGACCTCGACGGCCCGATCCACAGCGCCGTCCGGTGGCTCGCCGACGCCAGCACCCGCTTCGGCCCCGACGTCGGACTGCCCGCCGCGGCCGCGGCCGCCCTCGGCGCGAGCGCCGTCGGCCGCGGTGAACTCGCCCGAGGCGCACTCCACCACTTCGCGCGCCTGCTCACCGACCTGGACCCCGACGCCGCCGGCGGCGAGACCTGGCAGGCCCACGGCATCGAGGTGGTCGGGGAGTTCGCCTCCGGACTGCGGGAACTGGGCATCGCCTGCCGCTCCCTCGACACCTTCCTCGCCCGGACCGCCGCCGCCGTCGCCGACCTCCCGCACATCCCCCCACAGGCGAGGCCCGGCATCCAGCGCCTGGCCGACCTCGGACTGATCCCACCCGGCCCCGCCCCCGCCGACCCCCAGCCCCCCGGGGACCCGTCGCGGGCCGCCGAGGCCCTCGCCGCCGACCTCTCCGACGCCCGGCGCACCTACCACCTCGGACGCCTCGCCGGCATCGTCCGCGACCTGACGGCCGCCGGATGGGCCGACCACCGCATCACCCGTGACGCCGTCGCCTTCCTCCTCTCCCAGCAGAGCGCCGACGGGGCCTTCGGGCACCCCGCCTGTGACGACCCGGCGACCCGGCTGCGCGTGCGGCTGTCCTGGACGCAGAGCATCGTCACCGCCCTCGCCGCAACCCACCGGGCGCAGCGCGCACACCCGGCACCGGACCGCCCCGCCGCCGCGAAGACCCCGGGCGCCCGCGCCGCCGGCTGACGCACGCCCGGCCTGACCGGGCCCGCTCCGCAGACGGGAACGACCCGCCGGCGGTGCCGCGCGGACACGGCACCGCCGGCGGCGTCGAGGGGCTCGCGGCACCAGGCGGGTCCTTCGATGCACCACGGCCACCGCCGGCCCGGGGGCCGTCAGGGGGCGTCAGGCGTCCGGGTTCGTGCCCTGCAGGACCTTCTTGATCCGGTCCGCCTGGAGGGCGGTGAACTGCTGCAGCGTCTTGTGGTCGCGCTCGTCCTCGTCGAGCTCGATCAGGGCGACGACGGAGCCGACCCGCAGTGCCATGACCGAGGCGACGGCCCCGCCCGCGGAGTCGCCCGACTCGGCGGGCCTCTCGAAGCCCTGCCACTGGTCGGCGGCCGCCTTCAGGCTGATCCGGTGCGCATTGGCGTCGTCCTTCTCCAGCGACGTCACCATCGCCTCGAAGGCGGGGCCCGCGTGCTCCGCGGTGTCGAAGGTCAGCAGGGTGAACCGGATGTCGTTGTCGGTGTTGGAGGCTCCGCGAACCGCGAGGCGGCCCGGTCCCCGAGGGCGGTGACCCACGCCGGCAGGTCGGACTGCTCCGCCGCGCGGGAGCCCTGGACGTCGTGGCGCGGCCGGTCACCGGCGGCGGGCAGGGTCCGGGCGGCCAGGGCGAGCAGCCGCCCTGTGGTGGCCGGCGCGAGCCCCTGCAGCCGGACACCGACCTTGGCCGCGGGGGTGAGCACCAGTTCGGGGCGGCGACGCTCGGCCGCCCGGACGATCGCGCGGGCGGCGCGTTCGGCGTTCACCGACAGCAGCGGCATGGAGGCCGCGGCGGCGAACCAGGCGTACTCGGCTCCGGGGCGGCCGTGGAAGCGTGCGGCGGTGTGCGATCCGGTGCGCATCAGCCCCGGCAGGACGGTGGTGACGCTCACCCCGGTCCCGGCGAGTTCTGCCCGCAGGCCCTGGGAGAAGCCCGCGGCGGCGAATTTGGCGGCCACGTAGGGCAGCAGGTGCGGGGCGGGGATCCGGCCGCCGACCGACGAGACCGTCACCACCGTGCCGGCGCCGCTGGCCCGCAGGTCGGCAAGGGCGGCCAGGGTGAGGCGCAGCGGTGCGAAGTACATGGTCTCCATGGCCTGGCGGAAGTCCTCCTCGCGCATGGTCTCCAGGGGTCCGACCTGGATGATTCCGGCGTTGTTAACGAGGATGTCGAGGGGGCCGAAGCGTTCGTGCACCGCGTAGAGGAGCCGGCGGGGGGTCTCGGGGTCGGTGATGTCGCAGCTGAGGGAGGCGGTGTCGGCTCCGTCGGCTCGCAGCTGCCGCTCGGCCCGGTCGAGGGCGTCCGCGTCGCGGGCGCAGAGCATCACCCGGGCGCCGTGGCGTGCCAGCTCCCGGGCCACGAGCAGGCCGAGCCCCCGGGAGGAACCGGTGACCAGGGCGGTGCGGCCCGTGAAGCGGTGGGGTCGTGCGGTCATGGCGGACTCCTGGGGTTCGGGGCTTTCGTCGACAGGGGCGGCGTGACGGGTGCTCAGGGCTTGAAGAGCACCTTCACCGCGCCGTCCTGCTTTTTCTGGAACATCTCGTACGCCGAGGGGGCGTCGTCGAGCGGGACGTGATGGGTGGCGAAGGTGTCGACACCCAGTGGGTCGTCGTCGGTGAGCAGGGGGAGGATGTCGTCGACCCAGCGGTGCACGTTGGCCTGGCCCATGCGGAGTTGGATCTGCTTGTCGAACATGGTGAGCAGCGGCAGCGGGTCGGTCTGGCCGCCGTAGACGCCCGAGAGGGAGATGGTGCCGCCGCGTCGCACGATGTCGATGGCGAGGTACAGGGCGTGGAGGCGGTCGATGCCGACGTGTTCCATCATCTTGGCGGCCAGGGCGCTCGGCAGCAGGTTGGTGGCCTGGGCGGCGAGTTTCGCGCCGGGCGAGCCGTGGGCTTCCATCCCGACCGCGTCGATGACCGCGTCCGGCCCGCGGCCGTCGGTGAGGCCGCGGATGACGTCGGCGAGGTCCTTGCCGTGCTCGCGCAGGTCCAGGACGTGCACGCCCCGGCGTCGCGTCCGCGTGAGGCGTTCGCCGACCAGGTCGACGCCGATCACCTGGGCCGCGCCGCGGTGCAGGGCGATCCGGCAGCTCATGTCGCCGATCGGCCCCAGGCCCAGGACGACGAGGCTGCCGCCCTCGGGCACGGCCGCGTACTCCACCGCCTGCCACGCGGTGGGCAGCACGTCGGAGAGGAAGACGAAACGGTCGTCCTCGGGCCCGTGAGGCACTTCGATCGGCAGGGTGTTCCCGAACGGGACGCGCAGCAGCTCGGCCTGCCCGCCGGGGACCTGTCCGTAGAGCTTGGTGTAGCCGAACAGCGAGGCGCCGCTGCCGTACTCCCGCACCTGGGTGGTCTCGCACTGCGAGTGCAGGCCCTGTCCGCAGGTGTGGCAGGTTCCGCAGGACACGTTGAACGGGATCACCACCCGGGCGCCCACGCGCACGGCGGTGACCTCGGGCCCGACCTCCTGGACGATGCCCATGGGCTCGTGGCCGAGGATGTCGCCGACGTCGAGGAAGGGACCGAGGACCTCGTAGAGATGGAGGTCCGACCCGCACAGTCCGCTGGTGGTCACCTTGATGATCACATCGGTCGGATCCTTGACCGCCGGATCGGGAACAGTGTCGACACGGACATCCCGCCTGCCGTGCCAGGTCAAGGCCTTCATCGTCACTCCTCATGGGGCCCGTAGCAGGACTCGTCCTCCCGCGTCTCTCCGTATCCCTGTCCGCGAAACGGGGACGTTCGTCGCCGCGACGGCAGAGGGCCCGGGCGGCCGACCGGGGCCGAGCACCGGGGCGCCGGCGCCATCCGGCCTGTTCGGGCCGTAACCGCCGCAGACCCTCCGGTGGCGGGCGTCACCGGGTGCCGACCGTCTCACCCCTGATCATGCCGATCAGACCGTTCCGGCCTCTGCGTCGCAGCTCCCGCCGCTGGCGGACCGCACCGTTCCCCTCGCCGTGCAGGCGTTCCAGCAGCCGGACGGCCAGCCGGTGGTCGCCACTGCCGCGCAGTGGTGCCTCGAGGTGGGCCAGCAGCCCGTCGGTGACTTCACGGGCGGGGGCGATCCGGCCGGTGAGCGGGTCGTACAAGCGTCCTGTGGTGCCGTGGCGCGCGGCGTGCCAGGCGGCGGCGCCGAGGAACTCGGGCGGGTCGCCTTCGTCGACGGGCGGATGGTCCAAGGCGTGGACGGCGAGGGCACGGACGAGGCCGGCGATCAGGACGGCCTCGTCGACGCGGAGCTGGACGTCCATGGCCCGTACCTCGATGGTTGGATACCGTTCGGACAGGCGGGCCTGCCAGTACACCTGGCCGGTGTCGTCGATCAGGCCGGCGGCGAGCAAGCGGCGGGTACGCCGGTCGTAGTCGGCGGCGCCGGCGAAGTGGGGCGGCAGCCCGGACACGGGCCAGCGGTCGAAGACGACGGTGCGCCAGCTGGCGAAGCCGGTGTCGCGTCCTTGCCACAGCGGGGAGTTCGCGGACAGCGCGATCAACAGGGGAAGCCAGGGGCGGAGCGCGTCGAGGACGGTGACGCCCGCGTCCCGGTCGGGGACGCCGACGTGGACGTGCATGCCGTTGATGAGCTGTTCGTCGGCGACTGCGGCGGCCTGTCGGCGCATCCGCCGGTAGCGCGGGGTCGGTGTGATGGGAACCGCCAGGCGGTCGGTGAAGGGGGCGGATCCGGTGGCGGCCAGCCGGCACCCGCAGTCCTCGGCCGCCTGCGCCAGGGTGTGGCGCAGGCGCAGCAGGTGACCGCCGACCTCATCCAGGGTCCGGCAGACCGGGGTGGCAACCTCCAGCTGGGCCTGGCTCAGCTCCCGCTGGACCTCGTCGTCTCCCAGAGCCGGCTGGAGCCCGGCGGCGCTGCGGACCCGGGCCGCGCGGGTGACGGGCATACCGGTCACCGAGTCGATGAGGAGGTATTCCTCCTCGACGCCGATGGTGAGCACCTCCGGCGGCTACCCGTCGACGGGGCACGGGAACCTGCGGACCCGTGCCTCGTCGGGGGCCGCGAGTGCGGCGGTACGACGTGCACCGCCGGACGTGTCGTCGCGAGCCCGGCGCGCCGCGTGCCTGGACCGTCGCCGCCGACCGGCCTCGTACCGTGTGATGCGAGGGCCCTGCCAACACCGTGGACCGGGTATCGGGGAGGAACAGGTGGTCTCCAGAGCGAGGGGCAAGCGCCGGGTGAAGCCGGACGCCGGCCAGGACGAGGCCGCGGGGGACCGGTCGTACGGGGACCGTGCGGCCGGCACCGGAGCGGCGCAGGAGCGTCCCGATCCTGCGGCACAGGACCCAGCGGTGCGCGAACGGTACGACGCCACCGCCGACGCCGCCCAGACCGTCCGCGACGCCGACGAGGCGTCGGCGGACGGCGCCGCTTCCGGCGGTCCCGAGGAGCCGCCCGACCAGCCCTGAGGGCCGGCGCCGTCGGCGTGGAGCGGTGGGCCGTCGGGGGTGCGGCGGCCGGTGAAGCGGGCGACGGCGACCTCGGGTGGTGCGTGTGATCCGCGGTGCCCGCCGGGGTGACCGCGTAGCGGGCCGGCGGTTTCATCGGGTGGTTCATGGGGAGCGGGGCGGCCGCGTGGCACGCAGGTGGGGGCGGAGGGTGAAGATCTCGTCGGTGCCGGTGAGCGCCATGAGGTGGAGGAGCTGGGGGCTGGCGCCGACGAGGACGAGCCAGACTCCTGCGGCTTCGGCGTCGTGGTGGGAGGAGGGAA
>NZ_CP026498.1:11193681-11214532 GCF_002953255.1 Streptomyces sp. CB01881 | reverse complement strand
CCAGACTCCTGCGGCTTCGGCGTCGTGGTGGGCTTGGAGGAGGGAATTCAGGCAGGTGGAGTCGCAGAAGGTGAGCGGTGCGAGGTCGATGATCAGCATCGCCGGGGCGTCGGCGACGGCCTTGGCGAGGGCCGCGTCGAGCAGGTGTCGGGTGTCGTGGTCGGCCTCTCCCTCGACGCGGCAGACCACCGTGGTCATCGTGGCCTCGCGGCTGGTGACCTGCAGCGGTGGCCGCTCGGGCGGCACAACCGGGGGATCGGACATGCGCGGCTCCCTTCGTCGGGGTGGCTGACCCTCTTCGCTCGTCCCTCTCGTGGTCCTGCGGCTGTCGTCAGTGGCCGAGCGCGTCGGCGAGCTGCTTCTTGTTCATCGAGGAGCGGCCGTGGACGTGGCGCTTCTTGGCCTCGTTGTACAGCTGGTCGTAGGTGGCGCCTTCGGAGCCCGAGTGGGAGCGGCGGCCGCCGCGCTCGGAGGAGGACGTGTCCTGGGTGGAGGAGCGGCTGGCGGTCTTCGACTCGCCGTGCCGGGCGCGTTCCTTGTTCACCGTGCGGGCGGCGATCTCCTTCGCCCGCTTCCGGTTCTCCCCGCGGTCGAGGGCGCTCTCCTTGATGTGCTCGTACTGGCGTTCGCGTTTCTTGTTCGAGCCGGCAGGCATGGCTCCTCCTCGGACGTTCTCGTACCTCACGGCGGCGCTTACCCGGCACGGCCTTCCCAAGACACGGACGGCGGAACGGCGCACCGCACCCTCCTGTGGGCCGGTCAACCCCCGCTGACGTGCAGGTCCGGCGGCCACCACGACGACCGGCCCTGGCCCCGGGCCGCGGACGTACGCTGGAGAGACCGGGCGGTACAGCCGCCCGGTGTGCCAGTCGGAGCCATTCAGGCCTCGCCCGCACCGCGGTCGTTGCCTCCCGGTGCGGGCGGTCCCGTGCCTCGGCAAGCCATCCGTACGAGCCGCAGCGTCGAAACGCCCCGGCCCCGCCACATCGGGCGCTGGACCGGCGGGCGCCGGGTACGGCGGCCCGGCGGCGTCGAACGCGGCACGCACCAGGTCCACGGCCCACCCCGCAGGCATGGCGGAGCCGGTCGGCTCGCCGTGCGGGAGCTTGTTGCGCAGCCGGCGGCCGGCGTCGAAAGACCGCAGGCCCAACCCCTGGCGACCGCCGATCGGCGGGTCTGGCGTTCCGCCCCGGCGGCCCCGCCCCAGCACCCCCGGGCCCCGGGCAGAGCAGCAGCGCCGCGGCTCGGCGTTGCCGGCCGCCCGCCCCGCGGACCACGCCCCTGGCGTCCCCCGGGACCCGGCGGGCTGCGCCTCGGGCCGGCTCAGGCCGCCGTTTCCGGCGCGGCGCTCGTGGTGGCGGCCACTCGTGCTTCGAGGTCGTGGAGGCGCTCCGGGAGCTCCTGCCGGCGCTTCTCGGCGGCGAGGCGGTCAGGCCCGGCGTCGGTTGCTGTCATCGCGGAGCTGGTGGGTGCGGTGGGTGAGGGCGTCGAGGCGGGGGGCGAGGTCGCCCTGGCCGGGGCCGAGGTGGGGGCGGATGGCGGTGAGGGGCTCTATGAGGTCGGCGGGGTCGGTGGCACCGAGGGCGGCGGTGAGGGCGGCCTGGGCGGGGCGGGCCTCGGCTGCCAGATCGGTCACGGCGGTGATCTGGGCGGCGAGGACGCGCAGTTCGGCGGCGTTGTCGCGGGCCCAGGCGGTCACGGTGCGGTCCGCGGCGCGGCGGTCGCGGACGGCCTTGACGCGTTCGGCTCCGGTCCCGGCGCTCTGGTGGGTGGTCCCGGCGGGGCGCAGGCGCAGGTAGCGGTTCTCGGCGGCCTGGCGGCTGGCGACGCCCATGGGGTAGGCGAGGTCGGCCCAGGCGGCGCCGGCGTTGCGGGCGTTCTCGACCAGGCCCGCCTCCCAGCCGGCGAGCTGGGTGCGCAGTTCGCGCAGCAGGACCAGGGCGGCCAGGGCCTGTCCGGGGTCGGTCTCCTGGGGGCCGTGGGGCGGGGCGCTCGGGCCCGGGGAGGCGGCCCCGGGGGCCTGGGCGGTGCGGACGGCGTCGTCGATGGCGGCCAGGGCCGCGGCGGCGGCGAGGAAGGAGGCCGGGCCGACGGGCGTCTGCGGCTTGGTGGCGGGCTTGGGGTGCTTCTCACATGTCGTCACTCTAACGATGACTGGCTGGGTTTGTCATCGGATGGATGACGTGTTAGAACGGTGTCAGGTGAAAGCGCACTGGCACCCTTTGATCCCACTTGGAGGTGTTTCGCGATGCTGTTGCGCACCGACCCGTTCCGCGAGCTGGACCGGCTGACCCAGCAGTTCTTCGGCACGAGCGGCACGTGGTCGCGTCCCACGCCGATGCCGCTGGACGCGTACCGCGCGGGTGAGGAGTACGTGATCTGCTTCGACCTGCCCGGGGTGGACCCGGAGGCGATCGACGTCGACGTCGAGCGGAACATGGTGACCGTCAAGGCCGAGCGCCGTCCGCGCCACCAGAGCGAGGACGTGAAGTGGGAGCTGTCCGAGCGCCCGCTCGGCGTCTTCTCGCGCCAGGTCATGCTCTCCGACACCCTCGACCCCGAGGGCATCACCGCCGACTACGACGCGGGCGTGCTGACCCTCAAGATCCCGGTCGCGGAGAGGGCCAAGCCCCGCAAGGTCGCCGTCGGTCACAATGCAGACCGCAAGCAGATCCAGGCCTGACCCGCCCCCGAAGCCGTCCCGCACCGCCCCGAAAATCCCCCCGACGGGGCGGCGCGGGACACCACCGCCGCCCTCGCTCCCCGAGCCCGCCCGCCGCGCGCGGGCCGGCCGGACCGCGGGCAGCCCCGTGCCAGGCCAGGACCGGTTGCGTTCCCGGTACGGGCGCGTGGCGGGATCGGCCTCGCCACCGCCCCGCGCCTGCCGCGGAAGCCGGACCCGCGCCGGCCGAGTACCGCGAGGTGGTGCTCGACCCGTCGGAGGTGACGTCCACGGGCCGCGCGGGCAAGGGCACCCCCCGTCCATGCCCGCGACCTGGCCGACCGGGGCGGCGCGCCTGGTCCTGCACGGGGCCGGCCGCTGTGGGGTTCGGCTACTCAAGCTCACCGGTCTGCACCGGCGCCTGGCCGCGGAGTCCTGACCGGCACCGGCGGCGTTCGTGCCGACCCATGCCGCGGAGGAGAAACCACGGTGACTCTTCGATGGGAGGCGTTCCTGGACAAGGTTCAGGAACGCGGCGAGTACGACACACCCCAGGAGGCCGAGCGGGCGGCGCGCGTCGTGCTGGCCCTGCTCGGCGCACACCTGATCGGCGAGGTGCGCGCCGAGCTGGCCGCCCGCCTGCCCGAGACCCTTGCCCTGATCCTGCTCAGCCCGCTGCAGGCCGCCGAACCGCTCACCCCCGAGCGGTTCGTGCGCGCGACCGCGGCCTGGATCGAGGGAGCCACCGAGACCACGGCCCTGTGGGACATCGGCGCCGTCCTGTCCACCGTCGCCGATGCCGCCGGAGACGAGCTCACCGAGCGCGTCCTGCTCCAGCTCCCGCCCGGCTACGACCTCCTGTTCGGCTGGCCCCAGCCCGGCCACCGCCCCTGAAAACCGCCCACTGCCGCCGCGCCGACCGGCCGGCCCGCCCCGGAAGGCCCCCGCCATGACCCGGTACCGCCGCCTCCTCCAGCAGGTCCGCAACCTCGGCCGCTACCGCAGTGACGAGGAAGCCGAACGCGTCCTCCACGCGGTCCTTTCCGTCCTCGGCAGCCAGCTCACCGGCGAGGAGCGCTACGACCTCGCCCAAGCCCTGCCGGAGGGGGCCCGCGCCGTCGTCGCCTCGCAGATCCCGCTGCCCCAGCCGGTCGCCGCACCCGCCTTCGTCGAAGCCGTCGCCCGCGCCCTGAACACCAGCCTCACCGGCGCCCGCTGGGACGTCTCCTCCGTCCTGGCCGCCCTCGACGACCTCGCCGGCGCCCACCTCACCGACCGCCTCCTCGCCGACCTGCCCCGCGGCTACGCGCTCCTGTTCGGCCGCGCCGACCTGGCCGCCGCGGCATGACCCGGCGCGGGCGCTCACCGGGGCGAACCACCGCCCAGGACAGGAACGCCCCGGTACCGGACCTGATCGGACGCGACTTCACCGCGACCGGGCCCGATGTCCGGTGGGTCGGCGACAGCACGCACCTGCCTTCGGCGGCTCAGGGGGGCACCCGGCCCCGTCGTCGACCCGCACTCGCGACGCCCGGTCGTCTGGTCACCGGCGGCATCCGGTAGTGCCGTCGCGATTGCCGGCGTGGGCTTCGTGGCGTTGGTCCTGTGTGCCGGGGATCGGGGCGCTCAGCCGGGTGGCTGGACTTGCCCGGCGTGCGCGGGCCTGACCACCTGGCCGTGCCCACCGGGTCGGCGGATCGTTGCGACGAGTCGTCGCAACGCGGCGCGGGCGGGTGGGCCCCAGGTGGCCTTGCCGCCGGGGCGGCCGTGGACGCCTGCTTCCCCGATGAGGATGCCGCCGAGGGCGCGCAGCACCGCCCAGCCGCGGGCGCGGCGCAGGGCCGCGGTGTCCGGGGTCGGCCGGTAGGCCGCGTGGAAGCGGTCGACGCCGTCGTCCGGCAGCAGTATCCACGGCGCGGCGAGGTCGCAGGCCGGATCGCCGGCGCAGAGGTCGCCGAAGTCGATCACGCCGCAGAAGGTGCCGTCGGCGGTGAGGACGTTGGCCGGGTGCAGGTCACCGTGGAGCCACAGGGGCGGGCCCGTCCACGCGGGTGCGGCGACGGCGTCCTCCCAGACGATGCGGACGGCCTGCGGATCGGGGACCAGCCCCGCCTCGGTGGCCGAGGCGAGCGCCCTGGCGAACCCCTCGGCGTGGTCGGCCAGCGGCCCCCCGCGGCCACGGCCGGCGGGCGCCCCGGCGGGAGAGGGGCGGTGAAGAGCCGTCAGGAAGGCAGCCAAAGCGTCGGCCGCATCCGCAGCGCGCGTGGCGGGGGCGCGGTCGGCGGGCTCGCCCGGCACCCACGTGGTGACGATCCAAGGCCGCGGAAACCGCTCGGAGGGCTCGCCGAGGCGCTGCGGGACGGGGACCGGCAGCGGCAGGTGCGGGGCAAGGGCGGGCAGCCAGGCGTGCTCCTTGCGAAGCAGCGCGTCCGCGGACCGCGTCGCCCAGGGCAACCGGACGGCGAGGTCGTCACCAAGCCGCCACAGCTGGTTGTCCCAACCACGCGCCCCGAGCCTCACCGGGCGATCGGCCAGGTCGGGATGCTGGTCACGCAACAGGTGGCGGACCAACTCCGCTGTGACCTCGATCTGGGTGTGGGTCATGCAGAGCAACGGTAGTCGGGCAGCGGTTCGTTCTCAGCGGCGTCGCACTGGTCACCAGCACTCCCGCCCAGCGCCAGCGGGCCGACCGCCTCCTCGACCTGCTCCTCGACGGGCTCCGCTACGGCACGGGCCGGTAACCCCCTTCGGGGTAGGCGGTGCGGGCCCGGCGGCGGAGCAGGGGCGGGAGTGGTGGTGGTTCCAGGCCGTCGAGGACGGGAGCATGTACACCCTCTACGGGTGACCCGGGCGCCCTCCCCGGGGTCCGCAGCGGCTCCTGACGGCCCGTCGCACCCAAGGCGTCCGTGTCCCGCCGGACCACCGGGCCTTCCTCCTCGAAGCGGGTGCGGGCGGGACCGGTCCGTACCGCGGGCTTTAATGGCGCAGGCGTCAATGGAGTTGGTGCAGTGGACTTTTGTCGAGCCGTACACCGACTCTCCGCTTTTTCCGTCGGACGGTTGCTGCCCGATGTCCCGATGGCCGGGGGAGGCGCAGTGATCTCCGATGTCTTGCACGGACAGGCCGGCCGGGTGGGGGTGGCGCATCGGCGTCGGCCGCCGTAGTCATGCCGTCGGGGTTGAACGGTTCCTCGCGCTGTCCGTCGGTCGCCTGCCCCGCCTCGTGGCAGAGACGATCGACCTGTTTCCTGGTGCTTGGCCCGGTCGGGTTCGAGCGGTGCCGCGCCCGAAGCACCACATAGAGTGCTCTGCGCGGCCACATGGCTCGCAAGCCCATCGGCGTCCGTCAGGCCGGGGCGGCTTCGTGGCGCGACCTCATATTGCGTACTAAAAGTGTTAGTTGGCGAACTTTTGTTGGCGAATCTCGGTTTCTTCGCCCCGAGTTACGGTCACTTCCGAAGATCTGCTTCCCCGAGTAGGCGGCTTTGTGCTGCTGTGGATGCGTGAGCGCGGCAACGCGGGCGAAGACGTGCGCCAGCAGTGGCTCGCTCTCCCCAGGGGCAGAGGAATGCCTCGCCCGGTCCTCTCGGACAGGGCGTCATCCCCGCATGCCCATGACCGGGACGAACAGCGAGCCCCCGCTCGCCTTCCGAAGGAGCAGATATGCCTGCTTGCAAGCCCGTAGCGCGTCTGGCGCAAGCTCTGTGCCTCGGCATCGCGTGCCTTGGCTTCTCCAGTTCCCCGGCTGCCGCACAGACGGCCGTCCCGTGCAACACGGGTCTCCTCGCGGCGGCGATCACCGCCGCCAATGCCACGGGCGACACTCTCGTCCTCACCTCGGGCTGCACCTACGCCCTGAACGCACCGTTGCCGGACATCACCGGGAACGTCGTCATCGACGCCAACGGCAGCACGATCACCCGGTCGACCTGGTCGGCGTTCCGTATTCTCGTCGTCAATCCGGGTGGGGATCTCAACCTGCGGAACGCGTTCATCACCAATGGCGATGGCACCGGCACCTTCGGCGGCGGAATCGCCAACGCGGGGACTCTCACTGTCACGGGCAGCACGATCAGCAACAGCCACGCCGACTTCGCGGGCGCCATCGGCACCACCTACGGGGCGCACACCACCATCGTCGACAGCAACATCGTGAGCAACCTGGCGACGCTGAACGGCGGGGGTCTGGCCAACGACGGCAGCACGACTGTCATCCGCAGCCACGTCACCGGCAACGTGGCCGGCGTGCAGGGAGGCGGGATCGCCAACACCGGCGTCCTGCGGATCCAGGACAGCGAGATCAACAGCAACCAGGCGAACACCGCTGGCGGAATCGCCAACTTCGGCGGCGGATCCGTCGACCTCCACCAGTCCTACGTCAATGCGAACACCGCGGCGAGCGCTCCCGGCGGCATCACGAACGTCGCCGGCAGCGTCCCCCTGGTCGCCACCGATGTCAGTGGCAACTCGCCTACCAACTGCTGGGGCAGTCCGCTTTTCATCGCCGGCTGCACCGGCTGACGCGGAAGCCCGGGGACGGTCATGTCGAGTGGCCCCGGGACCGTAGGGACCGGGCCCGGCCGGCTGTGAAGGGGCGGGCCCGCTCCCCTCGAGACCACGCCGAGCTTCCGGGAGCCCGCCCCAGCCCCCGCAACGGGAGGTTCACCGGCTGCCTCGTGCCCGGGGAAGGGCCTTCCTGGTCACCGGCGCCAACGCGGGCATCGGGTACTTCGTCGTCGCCGAGCAGCTGGCCGGCACCGGGGCCACGGTCGTTCTCGGCAGCCGCGACCGGGCGATCGGGGTGACTTCCGATCACGGAAGCAGCACCTGAGGAGCGACATGACTGTCTCTGCCGAGGCGGTTGAAGAGGTCCGGCCGGTCGAGCTGTCGGCGGATCTGCTGGACGCCCAGTTGATCGGGCAGTTGGTCGACCGGGCCCGTGCGGGCGAGGTGTGGTGCGGGTGGGGGGTGAAGGTGTCGCGGACGGCGTGCTGGGCCGGTCTGTTCGCGGGGCGGCCACCGGTGGTCTTCGTGAGTCGTGTCGACGAACGAAGACCACCGGTGACCGCGGGCCACGGTGTCGGCCCTGCTCGGCGGCAGGCGGTTTGCGATGGCCTGCCGGCCCGCCGGTCCGTGGCGGGGGAGTGGTCGGTCAGCCGGGTTCTACAGCGTTTCGTAGTAGTGGCTGGCGAAGATGCTGAGGCACGGGTAGTTCGCGTCGGGGTCGGCCTCCAGCCGCTGGAGGGCGAGGATCCCGGTCACGGGGCCGTTCCCTTCCCGGCCGGGGTCAGTACGTGTCGGTGTCGATGAACGAGCTGGCGTAGATGCTGAAGCAGGGGAAGGCGGACGCCTCCTCCGCCTCCTCGGTCTGGAGTTCCAACTGCTGGAGGGCGAGGATCTCGGTCATGGAACGCTTCTTCCTTGGGACGGGGTCGGCGGACGGTGGCGATCAGTACCAGGACTCGGTGATGGTGCTGGCGTAGATGCTGAAGCAGGGGAAGGCGGACGCCTCCTCCGCCTCCTCGGTCTGGAGTTCCAACTGCTGGAGGGCGAGGATCTCGGTCATGGACGGTTGCCTTCGCTTTCCTGTGGGTGGGCGGGATCCAGGGTGAACCAGTCGTCACCCGGGCCATGGAGGGCTCGGTGCAGCGCCAGCAGGATCCCGGCGCTGCCGCTGGCCACATCGGCGCTGAACCGGAGCGAGCCCGTGCCGAGCCAGCGGACGTCGTCGCCGTGCGGGACGGCGTACTTGAGGAGCCCGGTCGCGAGCCGGAGCGCGTCCTGGCGGTCGGCGTCGTCCCGGGTGAAGTCGGCGTGTTCGGCGAGCAGGTAGACCAGTCCGGCGAAGCCGTCGTGCAGGCCGGCCTGCACCGCGCTGACCTTGCGGGCGTCGGCGACGACGCGGGGCAGGGCCGTGGTGAAGCGCTCGTCCGCGGTGGTGGTGGCGTAGCGCAGCAGGACGGTTCCGACACCGGCGGACCCGGTGGCCAGGTAGGGCATGACGCGCCGGTTCACGGCGTTGTCGGCGAAGGAGAGGGAGCCGTCGGGCAGCGTCACCGCGCGGTCCAGCTCCTCGTGGAGCAGTCCGCGACCCGCCGCCAGGTAGCGCTGTTCCCCCGTCTCGCGGGTGAGGTGGTGGAGGAAGAGCGCCAGCCCGGAGCGGCCGTGGAACAGGCCGCGGGCGTCGTGGGCGCCGAGGGTCGGCCCCAGGTCCGCGCCGTGCCGCAGGATCGCGTCGCCGACGGCGGCCGCCCGCTCCAGGTGACGGGGGTCGCGGGTGCACCGGTGCAGGGCGAGCCAGGCCAGGCCCACCCCGGCCCGTCCGCCGGCCAGCGTGGTCGTGGTGGCCGTCAGCGGATGGCCGTCGGCTGCGCGCAGCAGGTCGATCGCCTCGTCGAGGTGCCCGGTCCGGGCCAGCGCCCGCCCGACGCCGGCCGAGCCGACGGCCAGTCCGGGGGGCAGCGCGTCCGCTGCGGCGAGCGCGTCCTTGCGCAGCCGCTTGCGGACCTCGTCGGGGACGGGGAGGCCGGCCCGGTGCAGGGCGTGCACCACGCCCGCCGTTCCGTACGCCACGCACACCGTGTTGGTGTGGAACGCCTGGGGCGACGGGGGGAAGGCCCAGTCGGGCCGGTCGGTGTCCGCCAGGGCGAGCAGTCCCGAGGCCGTTCGCTCGGCGAGCCGGGTCAGGCAGCCCAGCGGATCGGCGTCCACCTCCCCGGGGCCGGGCAGCGTCGACGCCCGGTCCTCGCCGGTTCGTCGGAAGGCGGTGGCCCGTTGCCACAGGTCGCGCGGCACCGGCGCCCTCGCCGCCAGATCGCGCCGCAGCAGGGCGAAGTTGGCCGGCGTCAGCTGGGGCGCGTTGTGGAAGGGCGCCAGCAGGGTGAGCACGAGGGCCGACATGCCGTAGCGGTCGGCGAGGAGCGGGTCGGCGGGGTGCCCGGCGGCCAGGCCCGGGGGCGGTGCGAAGCCCGGGGTGCCCATCCGGGCGGGGCGGGCGTCCAGCCCGGTCACGGACTCGAAGTCGACGAGCCTGGCGTCCCCGGCGGGGGTGACGATGACGTTTCCGGGGCTGACGTCGCCGAACCGCAGTCCCAGCGCGTGGAGTCGGCCCAGGGCCGCGTCCAGTGAGGCGAGGATGCGGCGGCAGTCGGCGTGGTACCGGTCGAAGTCCGCGGCGGGCCGGTCGGCCAGCAGGACGGGCGACGAGCGGTTGATCCACTTCACCAGCGGGAGTCCCTCGACGTGCTCCATGACGAGGAAGTCGTGCTCCCACTCGGTGAACCGCTCCAGCGGTTCGGGGCACACGCCCCGGGCCGCCGCGTGTACGGCGGCCAGGGTGTCGTACTCCCGGTGCAGCCGCTCCCGGGCGCTCACGCCGTCCCAGGTGTAGCCGTTGTGCGGGCGTGCCTCCTTGATGAGGACGAGGCGCCCGGTGCGGGTGTCGCGGGCCTGGTAGGCGCCGCCGGCGTTGCTCGGCTGCAGCACCTTGACGACCTCGTAGTCGCGGATGCGGATCGCGCCCCGGTGCGGGGCCGGCTCCTGGGCCACGAAGGGGTCGCTGACGCCCTCGGGCAGGACGAAGTACGGCAGCCGCAGGTCCGGCACGTCGTGCCCGTGGCCGTCCGTCAGCAGCGGCTCCGCGGTGCCGTCGGGCAGCAGCCGGATGCGGCGGCCGAACGCGCCGTAGCGGTAGTGGACCGTCCGGGAGTCCCGGTAGCGGCGGTCGGTGAGGACGTAGGCGCCCTCCTCGCCGCGCAGGGCGTCGGCGAGGAGGGCGAGGAGCCGTTCGGCGGCCGGGGTGTCCGGCGGGTACACGGCGCAGAACTTGCCCGACTGGGACCGGGCGCCGTGCTTGTGGTGGAGGGCGAGGAAGAAGAAGTGCGCCGACACGTGCTTGAACGGTGCTCCCTCGGAGAAGCACGTGTCCGCCACCACGTCGAGCACGTGCTGGGCCCGCTCCAACCGTGCCGACACGTGGATCTTCCAGCCCTGCTCGACACGGCGGACCCCGGGGCCGCTCCACGCCGTCCAGATGTCCCGGTCGCTTCCGCGCCAGCCGGCCGCGACCCGGGCGGGCGCGAAGCGCCGACCGGGGTCGGCCATCGTGCCGAGCGGCGCGTAGAACTGCTCGTCGGCGAGGACATCGGACAGTGCGTCGAACAAGGGGGGTCTCCTCCACGTGGTCGTTCGTCCGCCCGGGACCGGCCGCCGACGGGCGTGGCCGTCCCTCGGGCACGACGCGGGCAACGGCGTGCCGGAGAGCCGGCGGACCGCCGGGCCCGCCTCGTCCCGCTCTCCGGAACGGCCCTCGCCCCGACGGACAGGACGTTAGGCGCGGCGGGTTCGACAACGGTTCAGCCGCGGTATGGGAGCGCCTGTCCAGCCGGCACCGCCTCTCGGCCCACCCAGGCGTTTCGACCACCACCTCGGCGGCTCGGCCGGCCACCGGGACGCGCAGCTGCGCCACGCCCTCACCCGGCTCCTCCACCGGGCCGCCAGCACGGGCGTGAGGGCCATCGCGTCGAAGACCTCGACTTCGCCGTCTCCAGGCCCCGTGAGAAACACGGTCGGAAGAGAAGTTCCGCCGGCTGGTCTCCGGTACCCCCACCGGACGCCTGCGCGCCCGTCTGCTGGCCATGTGCGCCGAACACGACCTCGCTGTGATCACCGTCGATCCCGCCTGCACCAGCAGATGGGGAGCCGAGCATCGGCAGAAGCCCCTCACCGACACCACCAGGAAGACCACTCGCCACGCCGCCCCGGCCGGCACTCCCTGGTCGAGGCGCTGGACGACCCGAACAACCGCGCCGCCTACGACCAGCGCCAGAAGGAGCGGGAGAAGAAGGCCCGCCAGGCCCACCGCGAGCTGACGCGGAGCCTGGCCTGCGCCGACTGCGGCAGCGTCCCCAGGGTGGAGAGCACCTGGGAGTACGGCCTCCAGGCAGCCGCCAGTGGACCCGTCGCCCCGGAGGCCGCTGGGGGCTCGGAAGGGGCGTCGGGTCACTGGCCCTGGCCGGCAGATCCCATCGGGCCGATCTTCACCGGGGATCCGCCGGCGTCCGTGACGGGCAGCGAGCCGGTGCCCGGCCAGGGCAGGGTGACCGACTGGGTCTCGTCCGGCGGGGTCACCACCAGGCCGGTGATCTTGACGCCGGAGCCGCCCGAGGTGTTGGCCGGGTAACTGATGCCGAAGTAGGTCGACTTGCCGTTCGTCACGACGCCCGCGACGACCGGCTCGCCGGAGCGCTTCGCGGACAGCGTGCCCGCGGAGGTCTTCAGGTCGACGCCCGCGTACCCGGAGAGCGTGCAGTCCTTGCCGCTGTGGTTCTTCAGCTCGACCACGACGGTGTTGTCGGCGTCGCCGGTGATGGTGCGGTCCGCGGCGGTGATGGTCAGGTCCGCGGTCCGGCACTTGGCGCCCTTCCCGGCCCCGGTGGAGCCGGCCGGTGCGGCGGTGGGCGGCGTGCTGCCCTTCCCCGGACCGCCGGAAGCCGGTCCGCCGGAGGCCGGACCGCCGCTGGGGGAGGCGCCGGTGGACGTCGTCGGGGCGGTGGCCGGGGCGCCCTGTGCGGTGCCCGCCCCGTCGTCCTGGCAGGCGGTGAGCGAGAGGGCGGCGGTGACGGCCAGGGCGGCGAAGGCGGACTTGCGGACGCGCACGGTGTTTCCTCCGGAGGGGGCGGCGGTGCCTGGTGCTCGGTGCGAGCGGGTTTCCGAAGACCGGGACCGCCCTCCCGGACGAACCGTTGCGCCCGGGCCGCTCCCAGGACAGTGCTGTGACATGTACGGCCGCGAACCACCCGCGCCCTCGCCCGCCGTGCCCTGCCGCACCCTGCCGCCGACCTGCCCGGACGCCGGTCCACCGCGCCCCCGCGCACCGCCGGCGCCGACCGCCGGTACAGACCCGTGACCTGGACGACCTTGACCCCAGACCGCGACCACGACAGTGTGACGTGCCCAGCCCCAGCGGGAGCGTCACAAAAAAGCGTTGTCACCGAAGGGGGACAACGGGCCGTGGTCACGGATCTGATGGGTGGGCTGATGCAGACGGACCTCCAGATCGGGCCGACGGGTCAGAAGCCGCTGCTGCCGCCGCTGCCGCTGTCGGTCGTCTGAGGCTCCTGCCCGGCGGATCTTTCCGGGCGCACGCAACTGGCATCTCGTCGGAGCGCGTCTCGATGTGCGGCGACGTCAGACGTCGCTGCCCCCAACGGCCGTACGGGGCCGAACCGCGCATGGCCGATAGGAGTAGGAGCCGTTCCACGTCGGATGAGATCACGGTGCACCCCCTCGCCTGGCCACCTGCCCCGATCAAGACCGAGCGGCTCGTGCTCCGCGAGTCCGAGGCCCGGGACCGTGCGGCGCTGATCGACCTGTTCGCCTCACCAGAGGTGGGCACCTACGTCGGCGGCGCTCGGCGGCGTGACGAGCTCGAGCGCGCGATGCCCGAGGTGCCCGGGCAGCGCTTCGGCTTCTTCGTGGTCGAGCTCGACGGAACGACGATCGGCATGATCACGCTCGATCGGCGCGACCCGGAGCGCAAGGGCCACCTCCGTCCGGAAGGCGGCGAGCCCGAGCTCGGCTACATGTTCCTGCCGCAGGCGTGGGGACGCGGGTACGCCACCGAGGCATGCGCGGCGGCGCTCGACTGGTTCGCCGACGCGCATCCCGGTGAGCCGGTGGCGCTCTCCACCCAGACCGCCGACGAGTCCTCGAGGCGCGTCGCGGCGAAGCCGGGGTTCACCGAGGTGCACGCCGACTGCGAGGCAGCTACGACCCGGGCGGCCGAACCTGCCCGTGCAGCCCGTTTCCGGGCCAAAAGTGCCTGCTTCCACGGCCTGGTCCCGGGCCGGCCCGTCCGGCACGGTCGGGTACCGCCGGTGCCCCGGTTGGCCACCAGATGGGCGGGTAACCCTGAGTTATGGGCACTGGCGCCGACACGACAGGCGGTGACGGCCGGCTCACCCTGGATGCGGGCGGCCGTCCGACGGTCGGCGTCGAGGAGGAGTACCTGCTGCTCGACCCGGACAGCGGTCTGCCGCTGCCGTATGTCGACGCGGTGCAGGAGGCGGCCGGGCTGCACCCCGCCGTGCACCCCACCGAGCTGCAGAACGAGTTGCTCCAGGCGCAGGTGGAGGTGGCCACCCCGGTCTGCCGGGACCTCGCCGAGGTCGGCGGCCATCTGCTGCGCCTGCGGCACGCGCTCGCGGCCGCCGCCGAGACCGCCGACTGCCGGCTCGCCGCCTGCGGCACCGCCCCGTACCCCCCCTCCACGCCCCCGGCGATCGTCGACGCCCCGCGTTACCGCTCCATCAGGCGGAACATGTCGCGGCTGGCCGACGAGGCGCTCATCAACGGCATGCACGTGCACGTGGCCGTGCCCGACCCGCAGGCGGGCGTCGAGGTGCTGAACCGCCTACGGCCCTGGCTGCCGGTGCTGACAGCGCTGTCGGCCAACTCGCCGCTGTGGTACGGCTCCGACACCGGCTACGCGAGTTGGCGCACGGTGGTCTTCAGCCGCTGGCCGATCAGCGGGATCCCGCCGTACTTCGCGGACGCGGAGGACTACGAGCGCCGCATCGCCCACCTGCTGGAGGCCCGACTGATCCGCGACCGCGGACAGCTGTACTGGCAGGCCCGGCTCTCGGCGAAGTTCCCGACCGTCGAGCTGCGCGCGATGGACGTCCAGCTGCGCGTCGACGAGGCGGTGATGCTGGCCGGGCTGGTGCGCGCGCTGGTCGTCACGGCGATGCGCCAGGCGGCCGCCGGACGTCCCGCGCCGGAGCGGACGCCGGAGAGCCTGGACGGCGCGGGGTGGCACGCCGCCCGGTACGGCATGGACGCCACCCTGCACGATCCGGCGACGGGGCTGTCCCGGCCGGCCGGCGAGCTCGTCGGCTCCATGCTGGCCGCGCTCGCTCCGGTCATGGACGAACTGGGTGACACCCGCGCGGTGGTCCCGCTGGTCGACCGCCTGCTGGACGTGGGCAACGGAGCCGAGCGCCAGCGTCGGCACCTGGCGGAACACGGGCGCTCCGGACTGATCGCGATGATCGCGGCGGAGAGCGCGGCGGCCTGAGCGGGGTGGCCTGGACGGGGTGGCCCGACGGCGTGGACCGTGCGGCTCCGCGCTGACCGGTCGCCGGCCACCCTGACGGTCTCTGCGCCGGGCCCTTCCGTGCCTTGACGGGCCGCCAAGGTATCCGTCCGATACTTTGGCGGCCAAGTCGCGGCCGGATAACGCCCCAGGTCAAAGCGTTGGTGAGAGGGGCGCCGGTCACCTTGACGCCCGCCCCGCTCCGGGGCGGGCATCAAGGTGCGGGTGGTGGTGGTCAGGGTGAGCTGTCCCGGCTTTCGCGGAGTCCCTGATGTCTGGGTTTGTTACGATCCAGGCGTAAGGAGAACCACGAGCAGTGCCAGCACCACGCAAATACCCCGATGAACTCCGTGAGCGCGCCGTGCGCGAGGTCCGCTCGACCGGCCGCCCCGTGGCCCACGTCGCCCGCGATCTCGGTATCCACAAGGAAGCCCTGCGGTCCTGGGTGCGTCAGGCCGAGGCCGACGCCGGAGAACGCGGCGACCGCCTGACCACCGCCGAACGCGACGAGCTGAAGGAACTCCGCAAGGAAGTCGCCGAGTTGAGGCGGGCCAACGACATCCTCAAGGCCGCTTCGGTGTTTTTTGCCCAGGAGATCGACCGTCCCCGGAGCCAGTCCCGCAGACCGCTTGATCACACGATCGCGGACTCCATGAAACCCGGGGCAGCTCATTGATGGCCCGGCGGCCGGCCCGGTCCGGGTATCTTGACGTCCGCCCCGGCAGCCAGGGACGGGCATCAAGGTATGGATGGTGGTGCTGGTCAGGGCCTGGTGCCGGTCGGCTCCCACCAGGGGCCCGGTCCGGCCTCGACGTCGGCGACCGACCACCAGAGGTCGGCGCCCGGAGCTTCGGCCTCCAGGCCCTCCAGCTTCGCGACGCCGACCGGGACGGTGCGCAGCATCTTGGCGACGTACGGGGTGCGGGCGGTGCGCTCGAGGTCGTCGGCGCGGTTGGCGAAGCCGGCCTGGCCGGTGCCGGTTCCGGACCGTCCGGGGGTGAACGGACGACGGACGCCCGCGGTCCGGGGACTGCGGGCGTCCTGCGTGCCTCAGCGGCGGGCGCCCCGACGGCGGGCGATCACCAGCGCGCCCCCACCGAGGGCGAGCAGCGCGGCCCCACCGGCGCCGTAGACGATCATCTGGCTGCTGTTGCCGCCCGTGCTGGCCAGGGTGCTGGCCGGCGTGGTCGAGACCGGATTGGCGGTCGGCTTGCCGACCGGGCCGGTCGTGTCCGCCGGGGCGGACGGCGCCGGCACGGCCGGGGCGGTCGACGGGGTGCCGCTGGACGGCGTCCCGGTGGTGGCCGACGCCGACGGCTTGGCGGTGGTGGAGGGCGAGGTGGTGGCCGTCGCGGTGGCGGTGGCCGTCGCGGTGGCCGTCGCGGTGGCGGTGGCCGAAGGCGTCGTCGTGGCGGTGGGCGTCCCGGTCGGGTGCGGGGTCGCGGTGGCCGTGGGCGACGCCGAGGAGGTCGGCACCGGGACGGTCGGCGTGCCGGTCGGGGTCGGCACGCAGGCCTTGCCGCCGTTCCAGGCCGAGATCAGGTTGTCCGGGAAGAGGCCGTCCGGGTACCTCGGGGCGGGGTTGGCGACGCCGTCGAACTTCTTGTCGCCGTTGTACAGGTCGATCTGGCCGTAGCACTTCGGCAGGTGGGCGGAGACGTCCAGGGTCGCCTGGCGGTTCCCGCTGCGCAGCGTCGTGGTCGCCCAGCCGAGGAAGGTCTGCTTGCCGGAGGTGGCCCAGGTCGGCCCCTCGGTGTCGTAGGAGGCCAGCGAGACCCGGTAGTCGCAGCCGTCCACGACGTCACCGACCAGGCGGACCTGGATGACGCCGTGCGGCTGGGACATCCGGCCGTCGGAGATCCAGCCCTTGCCGCCGTCGACGGAGAACTGGACGCCGACGGCGCCGCACCCGTGCTCGGCCTGGGCCTGGGCGGTGCCGGCGGTGAGCAGCGGAGCGCCGACGGCTATGCCGAGGGCGGCGAGGGCCGGAAGGCTCCGGCGCAGGAGTTGGTGCACGAGAGAAGCTCCCTAGGGGTTGTACACGGTTCGGGTGGGACTCACCGCTCCCCTGGTGGCGATCCGGACAGACCGTCACCGGAACTGAGCGGCCGTGAAACCGTGACCGTACCCGATGGCCCGGAAGCCCCGGACCCCAGGGCGTGAACATGGCAGCAAGTCAGCCGCACTCTCCTGCAGCCGGACCAGTTCAAGGAGCTGAGTTTGCGTCATGCACCTCGCAGTTCCCCCCGCTGGGTGGTTCACGCGGGTCGGTCGGTGCGTTGGGCGGCTTCGAACTGTTCGAATGCTTGTCCCGGGGCGAGTTCACCCTTCATGCCGAACAGGCGGCAGAGTGCGGAGCCGGATGACGAGCGCGGCTGTGGTGACAGTGCCGAGGTGGACGTAGCCGCGCTTGTCGAATCTGGTCGCAACCGCGCGGAAGGTCCGAGATCTTGCCTGCGCGGCCCGAGGCCGGCACCTGCATTTCCTTCCCCGCGGGCTCGCGGCCCGGCTGACGCGGCCCATCCCAGCTGGGGGGCTAATCGCATGCGCGTTCGATCATGTCCGAGCATGCGGGCTATGGTCACCGTCCCCACGGGGACTCGTGACCGCGGGGGTGGGGAATTGCGCCGACACGAAAGCGCGGTTCGCGGGGACTTGCACGACCGCCGACAGCTGGTCGGCAACGCCGCGAAGACCGGCTGCCAGCGGAAGATGACGGTCACCGTCGAAGGCATCACCGACCAGTGCGTGCGGATCAGCGTCCGCGACGGCTCGCGCACCCTGCCCTGCCTGATCGACGCAGGCCCCGCCGCCGAGTCCGGCCGCGGCCTGGCCCTGGTCCACCACCTCACCCGCGGCCACTGAGGCGCCGAGCCGGAGACCTACGGCAAGACCGTCCACGCCGATCTGCGCACCGGCTCCATCGCAGCCGGCTGACTTCCCGTTGCCCAACCGGGCGCTCGCTCGTTGGAACCGCCGAGCGCCCAGACCAGGGCGCGCGGCTGCGCCTGCTCCACATCGCCCGGCACGTACACCCCCACGGCCGGGGCGCCGCACGGTGAAGCCCCGGGCGGCCGGGCCCGTACACGGCCCGGCCGCCCGTCCCCGCGCCGTCGAGGTGGAGTCCGCCCGTGCCCGCGTTCCGCATCCTGTGCTGCCGGTGCGGCAAGCCCGTCCGGCTCTCCGAGGACGTCTACGCCCTGGACGGCGAGTGGCAGCGCCGTCGTGGTGGATCAGGCTCCAGGCTGTTGACTCGACCGCTCCGACTGCGAGCAGTGGCAAGGTGCCCGCGTTGGAGTAGGCCAGCCACCCGACGACGGGCGCGGTCCACGTGGTCCAGGCCGGGCTCTCATCGTCTCCCGTGGTCCGGTGGCGCACTCGCAGGACGGGTTCCGCCAGCAGGGCACCGACTGCAACCGGGACAAGCTTCAACCCGGTATGGTCCGGCTGCCTGAAGGCCGTGATGAGGGTCTGCGAAAACGGTTCTGACCGCAGTTCCGTGATGGCCCTTGCGGAGGTCGCTACCCAGCAGCCACAACCTGGCCGGCCGTGATCTGGGGAGGGTTGGGGAGCAGGGACGCGAGGTTGTCCCGCACGAAGTTCGCCGCCCTCTGGATCGACTCTTCGGCCCCGGTTTGCTCTGTAAAGACGCTGGTGGAAACCATCACTCCGTCCCCGGCGTCAACCCAGTAATAGGCCACGAATCCGGGAACCTGGCGAAGGATGGGCACGAAGCCCTCGGCCACTCGGCGGCCTGCCTCCGCAGGATCGGTCACCCCTTCGTACCGTCGTACTGCTGCGTACACGCTGGTCTCCTCGCAGGTCCCAAGGTCATCTCGTGCGAGACGACATACCCCTCACTGGGCGCCTCCCGCTTGCGAGGTATCCGGAAGGCACCCGGATGGCCGCACTGGCGTCCACGGCCAGCTCCTGTGGCCGGCTCCAGGCCCGGGACGAACCGAGGCTTCACGGAACTCCGGCCGGAGCCATTTCAACGAGCCTCATCAGCCGCGGCAAGGCGGTTGTTGGAGCCAAGGATCATCGCCGCGCCGTCGTGGAGGGTGACGACCGGCTTCGAGACCGTTCGCTACTCCGACCGCTTGAACCGCGCGATCAGGCCCCTCTGCTGGCTGTTGGTGGCTGGGGATGGTACGCGCACTCTCCCTCTCGCTGTTCTGCGGGTGTGCGGTTGGGGCCGCACTCGTGGTGACCGTACGGGCGGTAGGAGGTCGGAGCGGCAGGTTGGCGGATCTGGCCGCTTCCGACGGACAACGACCAAGGCATGCTTGTACGACTTACTAAAAAGGCATGGACGGTGTCGGTGGGGAGGCGTAGGGTCGCCATAGCATTTCAAGTTAGGTGAATAGGCATGGAGGTTGTGGGTGTGTTCGTGACGACCGGTCAAGCCGGGACGGCGCTGGGGTGTTCGATCCCGACGGTGAAGAAGCTGATGGCCACCGGCGTGGTCCCCGGCGTGCGCGAGCAGGGCCGGCAGGTGTTCCCGCTGGCCGCTCTCCAGCAGTTGCAGGCCCGGCCCGCCGCCGACCTGACCGTGCTCGGCGCGCCCGAGGTGGCGGTGCTGCGCTCGGACGCCCCGGCCCGGGTCGAGGAGCCGGACCGCGACTGGATCGGCTTCGGCGCCGCGCTGGACCAGGCGCAGCTGCTGGCCGCGTTGTCCGGCTGGTGGCGGTGCGACCCGGCCCGGGTCGCGGCCGGCGGGGTGCTGCCGGTGACGGTGGCCTCCTTCGTGGTCGCGGTGCTGACCGGCCTGACCGAGTGGGAAGCCGACGGCACCGCCGGCACCGCGGGCCGGTTCCGCTTCCCGAAGGCCAGGCTGGCCGGCTACCTGACCGATCTCACCGCCCCCGCGAACGCCGCCGACCCGGCCGACCCGGAGGACGTGCGACTGGCGGGCCTGCTGCTCGGCACCCGCCTGGCATCGGTGTCCGGTGGCCCGATCGCCTACGTCACCACCACGGCCACCACCGACCAGCCCGCCACCGAGGGGGAGTGACCCGCTGATGGACCGTAAGGCGTACACCGCCGAGCTCGCCGGTCTGCGCGAGCTGCGCACCGAGATCACGGCCGCCGAGAAGACGGTCGCGGCCGCGCAGAGGGAGCTGGACAAGCTCACCGTCCAGCGCTCGCGCCGGGTGGCCGGGCTGGCGGGGTACGAGGGCGCGAAGGCCGACGCCATCGCGAAGGCCTCGGGTCTGTCGGTCGGTGACGTCGTGCGGATCGCCCCGCTGCTGGACCCGACCCCGGCCGCCGTCCGCGCCGCCAAGACCGACGACCGGGCCGCTGCCGCCGCGCCCGCTCTGGCGCCCGTGGCCGCGCCGGTCACCGAGCCCGCCGCCGCGGTCGCCCCGGCCCTGACCCGTCCCGCCGCCGTACCCGGGCAGCCAGCCCCGGCCCCGGCCGAGGTCGAGGACCAGGCCGTCGCCGAGCAGCCAGCCCCGGCCCCGGCCGAGGTCGAGGACCAGGCCGTCGCCGAGCAGCCAGCCCCGGCCGCTCCGGTTGTTGCTGCGCCGGGTCCGGTGGTCGAGGCCGGTCCGCGCGAGCTGCCGTCTCTCCCGGAGGGCCCGGGCGGTGCCCGGTTCGAGGCCGTGACGACGGGCCTGGTGTCCAAGCGCCCGAACTTCGTCCAGCAGGCCCGCTCCACGGTGTTCCTGGACGCGGCGGCCGGGATGCTTACGGTCCGCGACCAGGTCGTCCGGGTCGACCTCGGCGCCCGCACCCCGGGGGAGATCCTGGACGCCGTCCTCACCACGGCCCCGGGCGCGGAGCGGGTCTACATCACCGCCGGCGCCCCGTGGCACGACGGCGCCGAGCGCTACAGCACGCTCAAGGACGCCGTCGCCGCCTGGCTGAACACGCCGTCCGAGCGGTGGACCACCGCCGTCGGCACGGGCCGGGACAGGCTGGCCGGGCACTTCGTCCACCAGCGCCAGCTGGTCGGCTGCTACGCCCCCGCCGCCGCCCCGGACGGCCCGGTCACGGAGATCCGCTCCATGGGGGAGTGGTTCGATGCGGACGGCGCCGACGTCACCACCTGCCGGGACGCGTTCCGGCTGCTGTGGCAGGCGCCGCCACTGG
>NZ_CP026498.1:11176669-11193671 GCF_002953255.1 Streptomyces sp. CB01881 | reverse complement strand
GCGCACCATCCCCACCACCGGCAAGTGGGCCGGCGGCTACCCGGTGCTGTCCGAGGAGCTGCGCGGTCTGCTGCACGCCACCGGCGGGCAGGGCCGCACCGAGCTGATCCTGCCGCCCCGCGTGCCGGAGCAGCTGCCCGCCCTGGTGGAGTACGACCGCACGTTCGCCTACGCCAAGCACCTGTGGAAGTCCCCGGTCGGCACCGACCCGCATCACCGCGCAGGGGTTCGCCGCCATGACGGAGGCGGAGCAGGCGAAGGCGCTGATGTCCTGCTCGCACTGGAACATCCGCGTGACCGTCCCGGCCGGCTGGAACCACGTAGGGCTGCTCCCGGCCCCGTCACCGGGGAGCGCGCCTGGGTCTACCCGGCCACACCGGGCACCACGTTCACCACCTGGGCAGGCGGGGCGGAGGTCCACCTCGCGCTGTCCAACCACCTGATGCCGTGGCGGATCGAGATTCTCGGCGGCCTGCTCTTCGAGGACGGCAAGCCGCTCGACGACTGGGGCAAGCGGTTGAAGTCCGCCTGGGCGGACCTGACCAACCTCTCCCGGATCCATGGCGACGAGCGCCAGCGGCAGGCGGCCTACCTCGCGTCCCGCGCGGTCCGGTCGGTGCTGCTGTTCGGCCTGGGTGGCTTCGCGCAGCGCCCGCGCCTGGTCTCCGGCACCACGCCGCTCGGCGAGGCGCTCCCGGCCGGGGTGGAGATCCTCGGCCAGGACGGCGAGGTCGTCACCTGGCAGCGGCAGGCCGGGTTCTCCCGCGACCCGTACGCGCACCCGGAGTGGGCCGCGTACGTGTGGTCGGGGGCGCGGGCGGCGCTGCTGGACATGAAGTACCGCCAGGGCAAGGAGGTCATCGGCTACGCCGGGGCCCTGCACGCCAAGCCCGGCACGGTCGTCTACTTCGGCACCGACGGCATCGCCCTGACCGAGCGCCAGCCCTGGCCCTACCGGGGCGAGCCCGGCGACTACCTCCTCAAGGGCCACCTGACCGGCCCGGTGGAGCACCCGACCGGCCAGGAGCAGTACCTCAAGCTGCGCGGCCTGGGCCGCGCCGAACTCGCGCAGAAGGGAGCTGACCAGTGAGCCCGGCCGACCCGAACAACCCGAACGAGGCCGCCCGCCTGACCCAGCAGCTGATCGACCAGGGCTACACCAAGCGCCAGGTCGCCAGGATGCTGGGCCGCGACGCCTCCCTCGTGTCGCAGTTCTTCACCAAGGGCAAGGGCGCCAGCATGGTCAATGCCCTGCGCCAGCTGGTCCGCGCGGTGCGCGGCGGCGAGCGGGACACCGAGGCGCTGGCAGGCATCGCCGAGGCGAACACCACCCGCCGCCGCACCAAGACCGGGCAGAAGGCCCGCGTGCGGGGCAAGGACACCGTCGGCACCCCGGGGGAGTCGATGGCCGGCCGCGCCGGGAAGCAAGCCATCCGCTCCGGCGCCTCCCACCTGGCCCCGGTCGTGCACGAGACCGGCCAGGCCGGCGGCCGCCTCGCCTTCACGGTCCGGATGAAGGCCGGCCAGTACATCTACTCGGCCGGGTCGGAGAAGGACTCCGGCGGCATCCGGCGCGGCTTCATCCCCCGCTCCGACGGCACCGAGGAGCGCACCTACGGCTCCGCCTCCAGCGGCGGGTTCGACGCCGCCGAATGGTCCCAGCGCGTCGCCGACCACCACGGCGATGTCACCGAGGCCATGAAGGAGTGGCTGGTGGAGACCGGCCGCGCCGTCGAGGACGCCGACATCGCGTACCTGGAGGTCCGCGGCTGGGTACCCGGCCAGTAGCAGCACCAGCGGCTTCCTTGGGACTGAGCGCTTCGTCTGGCGAGTGAGCGGTCGATCTGGCGGGTTGAGCACCGACGTTCCCGCTGGTCAGCTGAGCCGGGACACGATAGGTGGAACCTGGCCAGGCATGTTGGAACTACTGGAGATGTGTCGCAGTGCGGACAAGGTCGGCGACGGCTCTGGACCGACTGTGCGGCGGCCAGGCGATCACGGTGGTGACTTTCGGCGCGTCCAGCACGGGCACGGCGGCGAGGTCACCGTGCAGTTGGGCTCGGCACGACTCCGGTGAGACCGCGCAAGCACGGCCGAGCGCGACGAGTTGCAACAACTGCGCGTGGTCGCGGACCTGCGGGCCGGGGCCGGGCGGGTAGGTGCCGTTGGGGTCGGGCCAGCGTGGCAGGGGCAGCCCGGGCAGCCCGGTGATGTCGGCCATGTGCACATGGGGCCGGACGGTGAGCGGATGCCCGGCTGGCAGGACCACAACCTGGCCCTCCGTGCTGAGTTCTTCGGTGTGGAACCCGGCCGTCGAGTCGAACGGCCGGTGCAGCAGCGCCACGTCGGCCTGACCCTCGCGCAGAAGTCGTTCCTGCTCGGCCGGGCCGCACAGGATGACGTCGACGGCGACCGCGCCGGGTTCGACGGCGTACGCGTCGAGCAGTTTCGCCAGCAGTTCGCGGGACGCGCTGGCTTTCGTGACCAGGACCATGCCGGGACGGCCGGTCGCGGAAAGGGCGGCGCGGCGGGTCCGGCGCTCAGCGGCGTCGACCGCGTCGAGGGCCGCCCGGCCCTCGGCCAGCAGCACCGAGCCGGCTTCGGTCAGCGTGACGGTGCGGCTGGTCCGATCCAGCAGCGCTGCCCCGAGTCGGCGTTCGAGCTGCTGGATCGCCCGTGACAGAGGCGGCTGTGCGATCCCGAGCCGCTGCGCGGCGCGCCCGAAGTGCAACTCTTCGGCGACAGCGACGAAGTAGCGCAGTTCCCTGGTCTCCATCCGGCCACGGTACTCCGGATCAATACCTGGAAGGTATCGTTGTTCACCCAATCGGTCTTGGACCCCCGCCGGGGTCCGAGAGCAGCATGGTCCCCATGAGCGAACGAACGATTGCGCTGGTCACCGGCGCGAACAAGGGAATCGGCTACGAGATCGCCGCGGGCCTGGGCGCCCTCGGCTGGAGCGTCGGCGTCGGCGCCCGCGACGATCAGCGTCGCAAGGCCGCGGTGGAGAGACTGCGCGCGGCTGGCGTCGACGCGTTCGGCGTACCGCTGGACGTGACCGACGACGCGAGCGCGACCGCCGCCGCACGGCTGATCGAGGAACAGGCCGGGCGCCTCGACGTACTCGTCAACAACGCCGCCATCACAGGCGGCACGCCCCAGGAGCCCACCCGCGTCGACCCCGCCACCATCCGCACGGTCGTGGAGACCAACGTCATCGGCGTCATCCGCGTCACCAACGCGATGATGCCGCTGCTGCGCCGCTCTTCCTCACCGCGGATCGTGAACATGTCCAGCAGTGTCGGCTCCCTCACCCGGCAGTCAGGGACCGTTGGTGAGCTGACCACAGGTCCAGTGGCTGTGGCGTACTCGCCGTCGAAGACGTTCCTGAATGCCGTCACCCTCCAGTACGCCCGGGAGCTGAGCGGCACGAACATCCTGATCAACGCTGGCTGCCCCGGCTACGTCGCGACCGACCTCAACGGCTTCCGGGGCGTGCGCACCCCCGAACAGGGCGCGGCCATCGCCATCAAACTCGCGACCCTGCCCGACGACGGCCCGACCGGCAAGTTCTTCGAGGACGCCGGCGTAGTGCCCTGGTGAAGTGCACGGCGGTCATCACCCGCCGGGTGAGGCGGCTTCGCCCGCGCGTCTCCAGCAGGTTCATCGACTACGTCGGCCGCCCCGGCCGACGTTCCGGTGCCCGGGGCAACACTCCGCACCGCTACTGGTTCCAACATGAATGGCAATTCACCGCAGGTTGCAGGCAGCGCGACCATCCGGTTCCAACAATCGTGACCCGGGGATCCGAACCCCAAGGTCACAACACCCCCATGGTTCCAACTACCGCGTCCCGTCACATCAGCGGGGCGCGATGCTCCAGGGCTCCACTTCGCGGCGAGCGCCTTCAGGTGTGGCCGCAGGTCAGCCAGCTTTGCTCAACTCGCCAGATGAAGTGCTCGGTCACATTCCTTGTGAGCGCGGGGACGGGCCTTGGACACTGGCCCGAAGTTCAGCCGATCGGTACCTCCTTCACATGGCTGTCCCTACTTAGCTTTTTGTTTAACCTTGCTGGTCACCCGACCTGCTGATCTGCGGTTCTTCCCGGGACAGCGGAGGCGGCCGTTCTCCACGCTTCGAGATGTCGAGTCACGAAGCCCAAGAGAACGGCCGCTGCATATGAGTCTCCCCCTTGACCCGCCCACGAGCGACGCATTGGGCATCTTGTCCCGCTTTCGGGTTCAGTTCTACGACTGCCTGTACGCCCGCGCGGACGCGCTCTTCGAGCTGACGGACGCGGTGCTGTGCACGGACGGACCAGTGAAAACGCTGGTGGAGCTCTCGCTCGCGGCCGAGCACCGGCGCGGGCACGGCGCCCTGTACCAGGCGCTGGACCGGGGATGGCTGGAGCCGACGCGGCTGCGCCGCACCCTGACAGGCCTGCCGCTGCCACGGCTCGCGGACGGGAGAATCGCGCTGGCCGTAGACGTCTCCAACTGGCTGCGGCCCGATGCCCCGACAAGCGGCGAGCGCCTGTTCTGCCACGTCTACGGCCGCGGTCGAAGCGCCGACCAGTTCGTCCCCGGCTGGCCGTACTCCTTCGTTGCCGCCCTGGAGTCCGGGCGCACGTCGTGGGTCGGACTGCTGGACGCGGTCCGACTGGGACCGGCCGACGACGCGACCGCCGTCACCGCCGCCCAGCTGCGCGAGGTCGTCGAACGCATCATCGCGGCATGCCACTGGCACCGAGGCGATCCGGACATCCTCATCGTGATGGACGCCGGCTACGACGTGACCCGCCTGGCCTACGTCCTGTCCGATCTTCCGGTTGAACTGGTCGGCCGACTACGCTCGGACCGGGTCATGCTCCGTGACCCGGGCGAGCCCCGCTCCACCCCGAAGGGCGGACGCCCGCGCCGGCACGGCGGCGTCTTCACCTTCGCCAAACCCGACAGCTGGCACACCCCGGACGCCGCCACCACCACCGACACCACCCGCTACGGGAAGGCCGAGGCGAGAGCGTGGGACCGGATGCACCAGCGCCTGCAAAAGCGCGGCCCCTGGCTCGACCACGAAGGTGAAATCCCCATCACCCACGGCACGTTGGTCCGCCTCAAGGTCGAGCAGCTGCCGGGCGAGAGGGACGCGAAACCGCTGTGGCTGTGGTCCTCCGCCACCGGCATCGACGCCGAGCATCTGGACCGGATCTGGCGCACGTTCCTGCGCAGATTCGATCTTGAGCACACCTTCCGACTCATGAAGCAGACCCTCGGTTGGACCGCCCCCCGCTTCCGCAACCCGGACACCGCCGACCTGTGGACCTGGCTCGTCATCGTCGCCCACACCCAACTCCGCCTCGCCCGCCCCCTCGCCGAGGACCTACGCCGCCCCTGGGAGAAACCGGCCCCGTCGAGCAGGCTCACCCCCGCCCGGGTCCGACGCGGGTTCCGCAACATCCGCGCGAAGACGCCCAACCCAGCAGCCGTGCCGCAACCGACACGCCCAGGCCCCGGACGGCCACCGGGCTCGAAGAACCGCAGGCCGGCACCCCGCTACGACGTCGGGAAGACCGTCAAACGCGAACCCACGCTCGAAGCGCACCTCGCCAAGATCGCGGCGACAGCATAAAAATCAAGCTCAGTGGCTGTTGTCTTTCCGGGCTTGAGGGCTGCGTTTTCGCTGGTCAGGAATAGGGTCGGCGGTCTCGGGGAGTGGTGGCGTGTCGTGTCGTCGCTCTGGTGGAGGTCGGGATGCCGTCGGTCGTGGGGCTGCTGGAAGAGCGCGAGGTGACCGCTCGCCGTCGTGTGGACGCGCTGCGGGAGGAGGCGGACCGTGTCCAGGCCGAGCTGGTCGTGGCCGAGCGGGAGTGGAACGAGTGGGTCATCGCCCGCTCGCGTGTCGGCGAGGTGCTGTCCCCGGGTGAAGGAGACGCCGCCGGCCCGGATGCCGCCGAGGAGCCGTCGGATCGCGGTGAACCGCCGGCTCTGTCTGCATCTTCGGAGGCGGCGAAGCCGAAGTCGGTGGTGCCGATGTGGCGCGCGGGGCTGGCCTGGTCGGCGCTGTCGGCGGACTACCAGCGCATCGTGCAGGTTCTCGCGGACCGGAACCGCCTCGGTCAAGGCCCGCTGACCTGCCAGGAGATGGCTGGCAGCTTCGGCCTGGACCCGGTGCCCGCGAAGATCGAGGCGTTGCGGTCGAAGGCGAAGCGGCTGACAGCGCGCGGGTGGCTGGCCGAGCCGGCGCCGGGCCGGTTCACGCTCGCGAAGGCCGTGGCCGGGCCAGGCGGCGGGTCATGAGCAGGGTCATCGACCAGTAGACCATCGCCTCCGCGCTGCCGGTGGATCGCTCGAAGTCGCGCACGAGGCGGCGGCTTCGCATCAGGTGGGCGAAGAACCGCTCCACGATCCAGCGCTTGGGCAGCACGACGAAGCCGCGCATGTCGTCACTGCGCTTGACGATGGCCAGGACCAGCGCGAGGGCGGCCAGGCAGTACTCGACGAGGCTGCCGGTGTAGCCGCCGTCGGCCCAGACCAGCGCCAGCCGGTGCTGCGTGGCGGCGACCTGGGCGAGCAGGACCTGCGCGGCGGCGCGGTCTCCGGTGTCGGCTGAGGTGACCAGAACGGCGAGCAGTAGGCCGAGGGTGTCGACCACGGCGTGCCGCTTGCGGCCGTTGATCAGCTTGCCGCCGTCGAAGCCGCGGCTGTCGGCGCCGACGACGGCGTCCGCCTTGACCGACTGGGAGTCGATCACGCCCGCGCTCGGCTCCGGGTCCCGCCCGGCCTGCTCGCGGACCTTGCGGCGGAGCCGGTCGTGGAACTCCTTCACCAGGCCGTGGTCGCGCCAGCGGCGGAAGAAGGCGTAGACCCGGTCCCACGGCGGGAAGTCGGCCGGCATCGCCCGCCACTTCGTGCCGTTGTCGACGAGGTAGCGGATCGCGTCCAACATCGCGCGGTGGCAGTACGCCTCCGGCTGCCCGCCCCGCCCGCGCAGCCAGCCCGGCACCGGCAGCAGCGGCCGCACCACCGCCCACTCCGCCTCGGACATGTCCGTCGGGTAGCGGCGCGCACGGACCCCGTGGTCGGCGGCGTTCCCGAACCGGTGTGCCAGGCAGTCACACGCGAGAGTGACCGAAGTGGACCCCGCTCCCGCGATGCCGTAGAACTGCGACAACAGGGCCTCCTGGACCGCTCTTTGGCGTAGACACCCTTCGAGCTACCAAGAGGCCCTGCTTTCATGCACGGCGGCCGCCGCACTCACCCGATCGAGACTCCCGTTCGACCAGCACCCCTCAAGATCGGAACGACAACAGCCACTTACTTGGAGCGACCTCGTGTCGCACCTGAGCGCTTCAGTTGGCGGGTTGAGTCTTTGGTGTTCGGGGTCGAGGGGCGATGAATGACTGGTGTTACGCGCCACCGCGGGAATCTGGCTGGGCCTGCCGGATGAGTCGCTGCCACCAGGACTGTTGCGGTGGGGGTTGCGGGGCCTCGGTCGTGATCGGGACGAACCGGCTCTCGATCGGGGTGTCCCATTCGATCAGCGCGGCCGGGAACCAGGTGACCGGCTTGATGTCACCGAGGGTGTTGGCCCAGGCGGCTACGCGTTCCGCGGCGTCGCGGGAGGGGAGCAGGCCGCGTGCGTCGGTGGTGACTCCGAAGGTGAGTACGGCGTCCTGGTGCAGGTCGTTGCAGAGCCAGGTGTGCAGCAGGCCGCAGTCGTAGCCGAGCACCTCCCAGCCGATCTCGCGCCCGCCCTCGGCGACCTTCGGGACGGGCGTGCGGTCGCCGTGCCCGTCTTTTTCGCCGACCTGACTGTCGAGGTGGGTGAGCAGCACCGGCTCGTACGTTGCAGCCGCGTGGATGTCCGCGACGAAGCGGGCGGCGTGGTCGGCCGGCACCAGCAGGGCGTACAAACGGGCGTCTTCGAGTCCTTGGAGGGACGTGCAGGCCGCCAGGGCCTCCTGTGCGGTGTCGAACCAGCAGCCGTCCTGTGGGAGCCGGTCGATCAGGCAGTCGGACGCTGTGATCAGCCGCGCCGCGCCGGGTATTGCCCCAGGGCCGGTGATCAGCTCGGGGATCGCCACGAAGTAGCCGGCGAGCAGCGGCTTCGCAGCGTTCGGTGCTGGCACCCGAGCTGTGGGCAGTGGTGTCCTGCCGCCGGGCGCGGCGGCGGACGGCTGCCCGGTTGCCCCACTGCGGGGCCGCTCCAGCCGGGGCAGTGACTCGCCGGCGCGGCGCGGGCGGCGTTCGGCGAGCCAGAAGAGGTAGCCGCGCAGATACTCCTCCAGGCCGTGGTCGAGGTAGGCGGTGTAGTCGCGCAGGCCCTGGGCGGCGTCACGGTAGTGCTCGCGGTACTTGCCGCGGGTGCGCGACCAGCGGCTGGACACGCCGAAGGCCCACTCGCGCACCTGCCCGCGCTCCTGCCACCATTCGCGCACCGCCGGGGCGGTCCAGTGGTCGTCTCCGTCCATGGCGAAGCCGCCGTGGCCGAAGAAGCAGCCGCTCAGCAGGTCGTAGGTCTGCACGGGGCCGACCGGCTGGCGGAAGACGAATTCCCTGCCGTCCAAAGGCCCGTGGTCGTCGTCGTAGGCGATGTGGAACGGCGCGTCGTGGCGGCCCATCTGCATGCTGTCGGTGTCGGCGCCGTAGAACGGGCCAGGGACGTTGCGCCAGTTCCGCTCCTGCCAGAGGCCGCCGAACTGGTCCAGGTTCGGATACTCGATGAGTAGCCGCCGGGCGGTGGGCAGCGGGTCCCAGTAGCCGCCGAGGCCGTCGTGATTCCCGTTGTCCACAGGTCGGGTTCCGTTCTGAGGCGCCGGTCGCAGATTGCCAGTGATATCAGAAGCCCAGGTCACACGCCGCGCCGGGATGGACCAGGTCCACCATTGACTACGGCGAAGTCACGTCCGGCCAGTGCTCAATCCGCCAACCGAAGCGCTCAGTCACAACCCTCCAGTCACTTTCGTGAAGTTCTGAAGATTTCACCGAGAAGTGGCTACTCTGGTGAAAACGACTGGAAGGGGGCCACCCATGACGGAGCCCACTGGCACGCCCCGTGCTCTTCGCATCAGCTTCGAGTTCGAGGTGCCGCAAGGCCTGAAGAAGAACATTCACGGCGCCAAGATCCATGCGGCACTCGACACCATCGCGGGCCGGGTCATCGGCATGGCCGAGGGCCTGTTCCCTTGGGCCAGCAGGGTCACGGTCCGCAAGCAGTGGGTCTACAACTGGACGGACGAGACCGAGATTCACGACCTGCCGGTCAGCGACGCCAACACCCCCGAGTAGCCGGACGAGTGGGCGCCCCACGCCGGGCGCCCACTTCCGTCAACCCGCCCCGCACCACCCAGCCCGCCGCCCAGTCACCCCGCACGACCCGGCATCCGAAGGAGAAGCACCGCCGTGGAGACCACCACCGCCACCGCCGGGCAGGACGTGCCGGCCGGGCTGCGCGCCCAGGCCGAGATTCCCGTTCCGGTGCAGCTGTCCGGCACCGCCGTGGTGAACCCGTTGCCGTTGCACTGGTTTCAGTGGGCGTTAAGTCCGTTTCTGGTAGCGGCCTCGTCCGGGTTGGGTGAGGAAGCCTTGGCGGGTGAGGCGTCCGAGGCGGCTGCGGGTGATGTTGACGGACGCCTCATCGGTGGGCATGTCGAGGAGTTCGTGCAGCTCGCGAGCTTGGAACGCCCGGCCGGGGTACTGGTTGAAGGCGTTCACGATGGCCTGGTAAGTGGTGTTCCTCTCGGGCGGTTCCGGTTCGGTTCCTGTCGGCGCGACCTCCGTGATGATCTTTCGGGTGGTGGTCAGGTCCGCGAGACGGGCCTCGGTCTCGGCCAGGGCGGCGGTGAGGTGCTCGATCTGGTCGCGCAGTTCTGCGGCCCGGGTGGTGGCCTCGTCCTGCCGGGCCTGGAGGCCGGCCAGGAGTTCGGTGACGTTCACGCGGCCAGTCCGAGGGTGTCGCGCCAGGCCAGGGCGGGTGTGGTGAGGCGGCGGGTCATGTTCGCGGTGGAGGCCCGGCAGACGCGCGAGGCGGAGGTATCGGGCCGGTAGTCGTACTCACGGGCGAGGCGCCGGTGGAGCATCAGCGTGCCGTTCGTCTGCTCGACCACCCACCGCTTCGGTTGCGGGACGAATCCTTTGCCCTGGTCGGCCGGGTTGCGGCGGACGACTTCGACGTCGATGTCCAGCAGGGCACCGTGGATGATGACCTCGTCCTTGAAACCCTGGTCCACCAGGGCTTTCTCCAGCCGACTGCCGCACCGTTCGGCGGCCTGGTCGAGCAGGGCGGTGCCGGCGGCGTTGTCGTGGGCGGAGGTGGTCAGGACGACGACGCCGATGATCAGGCCCATCACATCGACAGCCAGTCCCCGCTTGCGGCCCGACACCTTCTTGTTGGCGTCCAGTCCCGTCGTGGTCTTCGGAACACCGGCGGCCGCCCGAACGGACTGGGTGTCGATGATCACCAGGGACGGGTCCTCTAATCGGCGGGCCCTCTCCCGCACCTGGCAGCGCAGGAGTTCCTGGATTCGCTGGTCCAGCCCGTTCTGGCGCCACAGGCTGAAGTAGTAGAACACCGCCGACCAGGCCGGGAGATCATGGGGTAGGTAGCGCCACTGACAGCCCGTCCGGTTCTGGTAGAAGATCGCGTTCACGACCTCTCGCAGGTCGCAGGACCCCGGATCCCCGGTCGCCGACCGCGCCACCCGGTCCTGTTTCCAGGCCGTGATCATCGGCTCGATCAGCGGCCACTGTGCATCCGATAAGTCACTGGGGTACGGCTCTCTCTCCATGCCTGGCATCTCAGCATGGACATGCCCACGGAGTTGTCGCATAGCGGCCAGTACCCACGATCGAGTGATCACAAACCGGGGAAGATCGGACTTAACGCCCACTGAGAAGTAGTGGGGTTTTCCGCAGTTTTGTTGAGAGCCCTGTATGTGCCTGACAAGCGGGCGGCCGGGCCTGCTGCCTGGCGGGCCCGCAGGGCCGGCCGGGTGCGGGTGACCGGGCCTGCTGCGCTCTGCGGAGCGGCCTGGCTGCGGCGCGGTGCTGGAGCCGGAGAAGGTCTGGGTCGCCGAAGCCCGCACCGAGTGGGCCCACCCGCCGCCCGCCGTGCTGGACCTGCGAGGGCCCGTTGGGTGGCCCGGAGGGTTCCGAGTGGGAGCTGCGTGCCGAGGCGGCGTCGGAGGTCGCTGAGTGCCCGGACTGCGTCCAGGCCCGGGAGTGTGTGCGGCTATGTCTTCTCTGGCGTGTTGTCGGTGAGCCTGTGGCCTTGGGTGTGGAGCCAGCGTCGGATTGCCGCCGTGTGGCGGACGGCGGTTGCGTGCAGGGCTGGACCGGTCTTCGCGGCGGCGCTCTCGCGGCCGATTCGGGCGGCGTCCTGTTCGGCGGCCTCGACGACGGCGCTCGCGACCCAGTCGTCGAGGACTCCGTCGTTCTTCCACCGGGTGAGCCGGTTGCGCGCGGCCCGGTGGGCGGCCTGGGCTTCGGCTGCCTTCGTCTGTTGAGCGGCCCGCTCCCAGTACCGCGTGCGGTTGGTGAGGTATGCGTCGATGGCGCTGCGGGCCATGGCCTCGTCCCGTTCGGGATCGTGCTGAGGGCTCGTCATGCGGGAAGAATAAGGGAGCGTCGACGGGTCGGCTCGCTGCCCCCTCTCTGTCAGCCTTGGGTGAGACGTCCCGCTTTGTCGGGTTAGCCTGAGAGGGCCCGAGTAGGAGTTCCACCCCTGATGACCAGCACCAATCCGTCCGCAGCAGACCCGGCTCCCAAGCCGAAGCGCCGCACGTTCAGTCCCGAGTACAAGCTGCGGATCGTCGCCGAGTACGACGCCGCGCCCAAGAACGAGAAGGGTGCGGTCCTGCGCCGTGAGCGCCTGTACCACTCCCACGTCACCGAATGGCGGGCCGCGCGTGATGCCGGGGCCCTGGAGAACCTGGTCGACCAGCGCACGAGCCCGGCCCGCCCGAAGAGGTCCGCCGCCGAGGTCGAGAACGAGAAGCTGCGCCGGCAGGTGGAACGGCTGGAGAAGGAGCTCGCCCGGAACAAGGCCGCGCTGGAGGTCCTGGGAAAAGCGTCGGCGCTCTTGGAAATGATCTCCGAGAGCGCGGACTGACCCACGCCGCCGATCCCGTCGTGGACGAGGCGTTCACCGGCGTCGAACACGAGCTGGGCATCACCGCCGCGTGCCGGCTGACCGGCCGCTCCCGGGCCACCCACTACCGCAGGCTGAAGCCGCCGCCCGTGCGCGGGCCCAGGTCCCCGCAGGTCCAGCCGTCGGCCCTGACCTCCGAAGAGCGTGACGCGGTACTGGAGTTGATGAACAGCCCCGAGTACGCCGAGCTGGCGCCCGCGCAGATCTGGGCCCGTGAGCTGGATACCGGGCGCTACCACTGCTCGGTCTCCACGATGTACCGGATCCTGCGTGAGCGGGGCCAGTCGGGTGAGCGCCGCCGCCAGGCCACCCACCCGGCCACGACGGTGCCCGAACTGGTCGCCGACGGCCCCTCGCAGGTGTTCACCTGGGACATCACCAAAGCGGCCGGCCCCAGGAAGGGCATCTGGTACCACGCCTACGTCATCATCGACATCTTCAGCCGCTACATCGTCGGTCACACCGTCGAACTGGCCGAATCAGCGGAACGGGCTGAGGAGTTGATCCGCGAGGCCATCACGCGCAACGGCATCGTCCCCGAGACCGTGCACGCCGACCGCGGCACCTCCATGACCAGCAAGAAGGTCTCCCAGCTGCTGATCGACCTCGGCGTCACCAGGAGCCACTCGCGTCCGAAGGTTTCCAACGACAACCCCTACAGCGAGGCCCAGTTCAAGACCACCAAGTACATGGCCGACTATCCCGAGCGGTTCGACTCCCTGGCCCACGCCCGCGAATGGTTCGACGCCTTCATCTCGTACTACAACCACGAGCACAGGCACTCGGGCATCGGACTCCACGCGCCCGCCAGCGTCCACTTCGGCACCGCGGAGGAGATCCGCGACCAGCGGGCCGTCACCCTCGCCGAGGCATACGCACGGCACCCCGAACGCTTCGGCCGCCGCCCCAGACCACCCGAGATCCCGAAGGCGGCGTGGATCAACGACCCCGCCAAACGCAGGGAACCCGCACCACAAACCTCATAGCGTCACGACCGTCTCACTGGACTTGAAATCTTCCGGGCAGGGCAAGACGGTCGCGGTCCACCAGGCTCTGGGTCTGCTGCCGCGCCGTGTGCCTGTCCGCCAGGCGCAGGTGGCGGTGAAGCCGGCCCTGCCGCAGCTGCGCGCCGCGCTGTTGACCGCGTTCGGTCTGCCGGCGACGGCGCTGACGAACCGCACGGACGCGGCCGACCGCGCGCTCATCGACGCCTTCAAGACCCCCAGCGTGCTGCTGATCGACGACGTCCAGCACATCGCCGCTCCCGAACTCGACTACCTGCGCCTGCTGGCCGACGCCCCGACCACCCAGACCTCGCTGGTGCTGTGCGGGGCCGGGGCCGAGCGCACGCTGGCCCGGGCCCCGGCCCTGGCTTCGCGGGTGCTGACCTGGCAGCACGTCCCCCGCCTGGAGGCCTCCCAGGTCCCCGCCGTGTTGCGCCTGTTCCATCCGCTGTGGCATACCGCGGCCGACGCCGATCTGCTGCACGCGGACGAGACCTGTGCGCGGGGGAACTTCCGGACCTGGGCGAAGATCACCTCCCACGCCTACGCGGCGCTGGACCAGCGCCCCGGCACCGGTGCCGACGGCGAGCTGCTGTCCAGGGCGTGTTCCCGGCTCGGCCCCAACCCCTGACCCCGTCGCCTCGGCGGTCCCCGTGCTGCCGCGACGACTGCCACCGCCGCCGCATGCGGAAAGGACACCGGTGAACACCTCCACCCCCGATGGCACCGCCACCGTCGCGGCACCCGCGCCGGCCGAGGCCGAGCCCGCCCTGGACCCGGTGTCGTTGAAGGCCTTGCGTGCTCCCGCAGTGCGCCGTCTGCTCGCTCTGCGTGCCGAGGGCCGACTCACCCGCGGGCACGTCCACACCACGGCTCAGTGCCTGGCGGTCTCCGACCGGACGGTGTGGCGGTGGCTGGCCGACGCCACCACCGCACCCGCCACTGCGGACGATCCCGGGGCGCGCCGTGCGGATCGGTTCGAGATCACGGCTGAGGTCCGGGTGCTGCTGGCCTACTGGCGAGGCAACGCCTCCGCGGTCCACCGCGAGCTTGTCGCCCGCGCCAGCGCAGCCGCCGTCTTCGATACCGCGGCCGGCGGAGCCGTCCAACCGCCTTCCCTGCCTCGGTCGGCTCGCCCGGCGGTTCCGGGTGGCGCGCCATCCGGGGCCGTTCCCGTGCTGGAGCGGGTGCCGTCTTTGGCGACGTTCCTGCGCGCGGTGCGTCGTGATCTGACGGCGGGGGAGCGGGCCGGGTACCGCAAGGGCCCCGAGGCGGCCCGCGCGCTGGACGTGTTCGGCAAACGCCCCCGCACCTGGCGCAACCACGTCTGGGAGGGCGACCACGTCCAGGCCCCGCTGCGCGTGCACGCGGATGGACAGCTGGTACGCCCCTACGTCACCTGGTTCATCGACTGCGCGACGAAAGCGATCACCGGCGTCGCGGTCACCCCAGGCACCCCCTCACGGGCCTCGATCCTGGCGGCGCTGCGCGCCGCGGTCCTGCGTACCGGGGCGTACGGGCCGGTCGGGGGCCGGCCGGAGACGGTACGGATCGACCGTGGCAAGGACTTCCTCTCCCGCACCGTCACCGCGGCCTTCGACGCGCTGGGCACAACCGTGGACGACCTGCCGGCCTACAGCCCCACCTGAAGGGCAGCGTCGAGCACCTGAACCGCAGCGCCACGCGGATGCTGTTCGCCGCTCTGCCCGGCTACCGCACCAAGCAGCCCCGCCGCCACCCCGACCGCCTCCCCACCGCGCCCGTCCTGTCGTTCGAGGACTTCACCGCCGAAGTCCTGGCCTGGGTCACCTGGTGGAACACCGAGCACCACCCGCAGGGCCTGAACGGCCACACCCCGCTCCAGGCGTGGCAGCAGGATCCGACACCGCTCACCGACATCCCGCCGCACGACCTGTGGTCCTTCACGCTCGAAGACGACGGCCGCACCCGCGTCATCACCAGCCACGGCGTCCGCTTCAAGAACCGCGACTACCTCGCCGACTGGATGACCGGACAGGCCGGCCGCGAAGTCAGGGTCAGGTTCATGCCCCACCACACCCACGAGATCGAAATCTGCGACCCCGCCGGCCGCCGCCTGGGCACCGCCCACCTCGCCGACCACGCCACCCCCGAACAACTCGGCGCGCTGCGCCGCGCCCGCACCCGGCGCGCCAAGCGCCTGCGGGCCGAAGCCAAGGCCGCCGAGCACCTGCGCCACCAGCGCTTCGCCCCCGCCACCACCCCGACCGCACCACGCCGCCTGCATGCCGCCACCGCCGCCGAGGCGGCACGGGAGTTGTCCCGCCACCACGAGAGTGACCTCGCCGCGCTGGCCCTGCCCGACCTGATCCCACCCGCCCCACCACCCGCCGACTGGCCCACCCCCGCCACCCTGAAAACCGCCGCCCGGCCCACCCCGCCGCCCGACCACCAGGACACCCCGTGACCCGCCGCCTGCCACCCGCACCCACCGACCAGTACGTCGCCCTTCCCGAGGCCCGCCTCGTGGCGACCCGCGCGCTGCTCACCGTGCGGGAGAACCTCGCCGACACGATCGCTGCCCGCGCCATGAGGTGCATCCACGGCGGCGCCGGCTTCGGCAAGACCGTCGCGGTGACCAGCTGCCTGCGCGAACTCGAACCCGGCGAAGAGATCCACCGCATCACCTTCCACGCACGCCCCACCACCCGCGCCGTGCGCCACGAACTGTTCACCAGCCTCCAACTGCCGGGACAGCCCCCGCGCTACGCCAGCGAGTTCGACCACCTCCTCAAGACCGCACTCTCCGCCCACCCCCGCACCCTCGTCCTGGACGAGGCCCAGTGGCTCTCCAGCGACCAGCTGGAATACATCCGCTACCTCTGGGACGACCCTTACACCCGACTCGCTGTCGTCTTCGTCGGCGGAGAAGGCTGCCACCACCCACCGCCCCGCGACCGCCTGGTGCTCGATGAGCACCGGGCGGTGCTGCTTCGGCTGGACCAGGCGCTCGCCGACGCCACAGTCGATCAAGCGTGTGACCCGTCGCCCTTCTGCGCGTGTCCACCCAACTCCCCCAGGAAGGAACCCAGCTGTGCGCTCGTCAGGGACGGTGCGGGGAGCGGATGCGCCGCCTCCGTCCGGAGGCCGTCGAGGAACAGGGCGAGGTAGCGGCGCCAGGCGCAGGGGCCGGCGGCACCCAGCGCCGGGGCGACCCGCCCCAGGGCCGCCAGGGTCACCAGCAGATCCTCGGGGGTGATATCGCCGCGCACCGTTCCGTCCTCCTGCGCGCGGCCGATCAGCATCGTGACCGTCTCAAGGTTGTGCAGGTGCAGGGCTTCCAGCGAGGGCACACCCGCCAGCCCCGTCGTCATCAGGTCACCGGCGCCCCGGTCGGCGGCGAGCAGGGCGAAGACCTGGTCCAGATAGCCGGTGAAGCCGGCCCACGGGCTCGCGGCGAACCGGGCCTCCTCTCCCGCCGCCCTGATCGCGTCCAGGGCCTCCCGGAACACCTCTTCGACCAGGGCCGCCTTGGTGGGGAAGTGCCGGTAGAGCGTGGCGTTGCCGACGCCGGCGCGACGGGCGATGACGTCGAGCGGTGCCTCGACGCCCTGCTCGGAGTACACCTCGTGGGCTGCGGCGATCAGCAGTTCACGGTTGCGGCGGGCGTCGCGCCGTCGGGCGGGGGGCTGGGTCTGGCCGGTGTCCATGGAGGCACGATACCGCCACCGGGGAGATCTCCCCGTTTACTGGTATGGTCGGACCATGAAACGGGGAGTGCTATCCGTTTTCTACCTGGGAGGGAACTGCCTTGACCGCTCCGACACTTCAGGACCTGGCCCCGGCCGGTCTCGACGTCACCCCCGTACCCC
>NZ_CP026498.1:11175619-11176659 GCF_002953255.1 Streptomyces sp. CB01881 | reverse complement strand
CTGGGAGGGAACTGCCTTGACCGCTCCGACACTTCAGGACCTGGCCCCGGCCGGTCTCGACGTCACCACCGACCCGTACCCCGTCTACGCCGCGCTCCGCGCGAAGGGACCGGTGCACCGCATCCTCGTTCCCGAGTCCGGCGAGGTGTGGCTGGTCGTCGCCCGCGACGAGGCCCGCGCCGCCCTCACCGACCACCGACTGCGCAACGACATCCGCTTCTCCTCCTCCTGGACGGACGACGGCGGCCACGCCATCGGCCTCAACATGCTCCAGACCGACGCGCCCCAGCACACCCGGCTGCGGGCACTTGTCGCACGCGAGTTCACCCCTGGCCGGATCGAGGCGCTGCGCCCCCGCATCCGGGAGACCGCCGACGGCCTGCTCGACACGATGATCCCCGCGGGCTCCGCCGATCTGGTCCACTCCTTCGCGCTGCCGCTGCCGCTGACCGTCATCTGCGAACTGCTCGGCGTGCCGTCGGGCGACCACGACGACTTCCACAGCTGGTCCAGCGAGATCGTCACGCCCACCTCCCCCGAAGCGGCCGGCGCGGCGGTCACCGCCATGACCGGGTACTTCGCCACCCTCATCGAGGACAGGCGGGCCAATCCTGCTGACGACCTGATGAGTGCGCTCGTCGCCGTGTCGGCCCCCGGTGACGGCCCTGCCGCCCCCGCTTCGGCTCCGCTCTCGCCCGAGGAACTCCTCGGCATGGCGTTCCTGCTGCTCGTCGCGGGCCACGAGACGACGGTCAATCTCATCTCGGGCAGCGTCCTCGCCCTCCTCACCCACCCCGATCAGCTCGCCGCCCTGCGCGCCGACCCGGGCCTCGTCCGCGGCGCGATCGAGGAGACGCTCCGCTACGACGGCCCGGTGGGCGCCGCCGCCTTCCGCCACGCGGCCGAACCGGTGCAGATCGGCGGCACCGTCATTCCGGCGGGCGACACCGTGCTCGTCTCACTGGCCGCCGCCTCCCGGGCCCCCCGCCACTTCCCCGACCCCGACCGCTTCGACATCCGACGCGAACAGCCACCTCGGA
>NZ_CP026498.1:11107508-11175609 GCF_002953255.1 Streptomyces sp. CB01881 | reverse complement strand
GTCATTCCGGCGGGCGACACCGTGCTCGTCTCACTGGCCGCCGCCTCCCGGGACCCCCGCCACTTCCCCGACCCCGACCGCTTCGACATCCGACGCGAACAGCCCGGCCACCTCGGATTCGGCCACGGCATCCACCATTGCCTCGGTGCCCCGCTCGCCCGGGCCGAGGCCGCCATCGCCATCCACGCCCTCCTCGAACGCTGCCCCAACCTCACCCTCGACGCCGACCCGGCGGACCTCCCCCGCCGGCAGAGCGTGCTACTGCGGGGCGTGCGAAGCCTGCCGGTGCGGTTTCTCTGCTGAGGCACCTGAGCCGGCTGCACTCTTCCGGGGCGCGGGGCTCTGCTTGATGAACCGCGTGCGCGAAGCAGGCGTGATCGCCGACCGGCTCGGCTGCTAACCGCCCGTCCGTTCGACCGGCTGCCCGCCGTAGCGTTCACCCACTAATCATTGCAATGAAGAGTCGTGGCTGGCGTTGCGTTATCCGGCAGCGCATTACAACGCTTTCGAGGCTCTCGCCTGCAAGAGATGGCGATTCCGCGCGGCCAGTTATTTGCCAGATTGCGAAATGCAACGCAGCGTTTCCATTGTCAGAAACATCGAGTCCATGGAGCACGTCATGTGGAAGTTCGCCACCCCTGCCCCGATCGCCGTCTTTCTCGAGATCCCCGCCGGGTGCGTTCAGGTCATTGCCGGTGACCGTGTCGACGCCACGGTCGAGGTCCGGCCGGCGGATCCCGGCAGGAGGCGGGACGTCCGGGCCGCGGAGCGGACCGTCGTCTCGTATGCCGACGGGATCCTGCGGATCCACGCCCCGCAGTCCGACAGCCAGTTCGCCGGCCCCTCCGGTGCCCTGGACGTCACCGTCCAACTGCCCGCCGGCTCCAGCGTCGCGGCAAAGACCGCCGCCTGCGAATTCAACGGCGTCGGCCGGCTCGGCGACGTCGCCTTCGAGGGCGCGTACCGCCGGATCACGCTTGACGAGGCCGCGGCCGTCCGCCTCGCCGCGGTCGACGGCGACGTCGAGGTCGGTCGGCTCAGTGGTCCCGCGGAGATCTCCACGACCCGGGGTGACATCCGGATCGCCGAGGCCGTGCGCGGCATGGTCGTGCTCTCCACCCAGAGCGGGGACATCACCGTCGGTGCCGCGGCCGGAGCGTCTGCCGCACTGGACGCCGGTACCGGCCACGGCCGGATCAGCAACTCCCTGCGCAGCAACGGCACCGCCGAACTCGAGATCCGCGCCACCACGTCGTACGGCGACATCACCGTCCGCAGCCTCTGACCGGCCGCAACCACCAGCCACCCAACCTCCGAAGGAGCACACAGCCATGACCATGTCGTTCACCGATCGCCCTGAGCCGGCCGCCGCGCAGCAGGACCGTCCGCAGTTGCAGAAGGCCATCGACGAGATCATCGATTCCGGCGTCACCGGGGTGCAGCTGCGCGTGAACGGTGAGCGCGGCGAGTGGGTCGGCAACGCCGGGGTGTGCGAGCTGGACGGGAGTGCCGAGCCGCCGGTCGACGGGCACGGCCGGATCGGCAGCACCACCAAGACCTTCGCCGCGACCCTGGTGCTGCAACTGGTGGCCGAGGGCCGGATCGGGCTGGACGACCCGGCGGCCGACCACCTGCCCGGGTTCGGGCTCGACCGGCGGATCACGGTGCGGATGCTGCTGCAGCACACCAGCGGGGTGTTCAACTTCACCGGCGAGTACTACGACGACGGGACGTTCGCGCCGGGGATCCCCGCCACGACCGCGGGCCGGGAGTGGGTGGACAACCGCTTCAGGACCTACCGGCCACAGGAGCTGGTGCGGTTCGCGCTGTCCAAGCCCGCACGCTTCGAACCCGGGACGGACTGGAGCTACTCCAACACCAACTACGTCATCGCCAGGCTGCTGATCGAGCAGGTCACCGGCCGCCCGCTGGCCGAGGTGATGCAGGAGCGGATCCTGGGACCGCTCAACCTGACGGGCACCCAACTGCCGGAGACCCGGGAGGAGATCCCCGAGCCGCACTCCCGCGCCTACTACCGGTACGAGGAGGACGGCGAGCAGAAGACGGTCGACGTCACCCGCCAGAACCCCTCCTGGATCTCCACCGGCGGCGACATGATCTCGACCACCCGCGACCTCCACACGTTCATCTCCGCGCTCATGGGCGGCAGGCTCCTGCCGGCCCCGCTGCTGGCCGAGATGTGCAAGCCGCACCCCAAGATCGGCTACGGCCTGGGCGTGATGGTGCAGGAGACCGAGGACGGTGGCACCGTCATCACCCACAACGGCGGCATCGCCGGCCATGCGGCGCTGATGTACAGCACGCCCGACGGCAGCACGACCCTGACCGCCCTGCTGAACTATGTGGACGACGCCGCGATGTCCCTGGCCGAGGCGGTCCGGAGGACGACACAGCAGCTCGTCGAGGAGGTGTTCTCCAACGGACCGGCCAGGTCGGCCAGCGGCCCCGCGGAGGCCGCCGAAAACCTTTCGACAATCTCCGTCTGACAGCGATGAGTTCGGCCGGGGCACCCGGTCTTACCCAGTGAAGCAACCACGAACCACGAAGGAATCCAGCACCCTGATCCGGCCGGAGCCCCCGGCCGGATCAGGGTGCCGAGGCCGGGGAAGCTGCAGATGATCTCGGCGTCCGGGTGCTGCGGGAACACCTCCTCGACAGCCTGGGCGAGGTCGTCGGCGGCGGTGCAGGCGGCCGTGAGCTGGCCCAGGAGAGCGAGCATCTGCCGGCCGAGGGCGTCCTCGATCAGCGGGGGCTGGGGGGCCCAGTCCTGGCGGAAGACCTCGCGCAGCCGCTCGGCCTCCGCCTCGATGCCCCGCTGGCGGCCGGCCCGCTTGAGCGCGGCGGCGAGCTGCGTGCGGGTCAGCCGCGCGGCCTTCGCGGGGGTGGGGGCGGTCACGAGGACGCCGGGCGCCGCCGCTCTTACGTTAGGCATCGCCAGCCGGGCACGTAGTAGGCATCCGTCCGGCGCCCACGCGGTCGCCATCACCGCGAATGCCGGGGCCGCGCGCCGATCTGTCCGAAGGCCTCGACGGCCCGGGTGACGCGAGGCGTCACGACCACGGCATTCGAACGAACCGACAACAGCCCCCTGGCTGCACCGATCCGCTATCAACGAATTAGTATTCCAGTGCGACTTCGTGATCTATTCGGCTGAGGGGTCTGCGAGCCGTCGCCGGTAGTGGCTGCGGCGAGCACTTGCTTGGTGGCGTCTGCGCCAGTTCGACCAGCGCAGCAGCCCGTGCGGGGAGGTGTTCGCTGTGATTAGCAGGGCGCCGAGCAGGTGGCGGTTCTCGGGGATGGTCAGGTCGATCGGGTCGGTGCTGCGGGCGGGTCGGTTCGGGTCGGCGGTCCTGGCCGGTGTCGCGTCGGCGGCGAGGACGGCCAGGAAGGCGAGCGCGAGCATGGCCAGGGTGATGTGCCGGTGCCAGGCGGTCCAGTGCCGGACCTGGTAGTGGTCCAGTCCGACCTGGCCTTTCGCGGCCTGGAAGCACTCCTCGATGCACCACCTGGTCCCGGCGACCCGGACCAGCTCCGACAGCGGCACTCGCCTCGGGGACCAGCACAGGTAGAAGGCGAGTTCGCCGCTGCTCGGGTTGCGGCGGATCAGCAGGTGCCGATGTCCGTCGGTGCCGATCTCGATCCAGGCCCAGTCGTAGTAGCGCGGCCCCTTCGCCCCGGCTCCGGCGCTCTGCCGGTGCCATGCCGAGGCGGGCAGGCAGTCGGCAGCGGTATCCGCCCGGGCAGCGGGCCGCCCCTGGTTGATCCGCACCCGCGCGCTGCAGGCGACGGCCAGGACGTAGCCGACCTGGTGGGACTCCAGCAGGGCGCGCAGGTGGGGGTCTTGGCCGTAGGCCTCGTCGCCGGTCACCCAGGAGGCGCCGATCCCGGCGTCCAGTGCTGCGACGATCATCTGCCCGGCCAGCGTCGGCTTGGTCGCGAACTGCGCCTGGTCGGGCACCCCGGCGCGGGTGCGGCGCTCGGTGTCCTGGCACCACGAGGCGTCGGGCAGGTAGAGCCGACGGTCGATCAACGCCCGTCCTCGGCTGGAGGCGTAGGCGAGGAAGACGCCGACCTGGGTGTTCTCGATTCGGCCTGCAGTGCCGGTGTACTGCCGCTGCACGCCCGCCGAGGCGGTGCCCTTCTTCAGGAAGCCGGTCTCGTCCACGATCAGCACACCGTTGTCGGCGCCGAGGTGTTCGAGGACGTAGGCGCGTACGTCGTCGCGGACCGCGTCGGCGTCCCAGCGGGTGCTTCGCAGTAGTCGCTGCATCGGCCCGGGGCGGGCGTGGCCGGCCTGCTCGGCCATGCGCCAGCAGTTCTTCCGCTCGACGCCGGACAGCAGGGCGAGCACGAAGGCGCGGGCCGTCGCCCGCGGCTCCACCCGTCGGAACCGGCCAGCGATCCGGGCCATGGCCTGGTCGAACATCGCCCGCCAGCGGGCGGCTTCTGCGCTGTGGCCCGCGGCCGCCGCATGATCTTCAGGAGTCCACACAACCCTTGATGATCACGCGGTGGCCGTTGCCGCTCTCACCCGGCTCGGGCGCAGGCTCGTGAACCCTGGCCTGGGGTATCAGGCCGTCGACATAACCGGATCGGCGTTGTCCCACCCGAGAATCTCGCGCTCAGGCTCCCGCAGATGCTCCCGAACGCGGATCACCAACGCGCAATCATGGCGATGACCTGCGGCCTTCGGTGAGCCGCCGCACCTGATCGGGCCGACATCCCTTCATGGCTCTGATGGGCGCTTCGATCGGCACACCGCGCTGAAGATGCCCGGCAAGTGGGGTGGGGCAAAGGGAGATCCGCGGCTGCCCCGCTGTCGGGCCGGGGCGCTTGTGGGATGGGGCGGTCGTCCCACCTCTCGAAGGCAGAAGCCGCCCCCGTTAACAACAAGTGCATGGTTATCGCTATTATAGTTACTGTCATGCAACTGGATTTGAATCTGCTCACCGCCCTGGACGCGCTGCTGGAAGAGGGCAGCGTGGCCGGAGCCGCGGACCGGCTCCACGTCACCGCGCCGGCGATGAGCCGCTCGCTGGGCCGTATCCGCAAAGCCACCGGCGACCAGATCCTGGTCCGCACCGGACGCCACATGACGCCCACGCCCCGCGCGCTGGCCATGCGCACCGAGGTCCATGCCCTGGTGCAGCAGGCGCACCAGTTGCTGTCCGCCCGTGCGGACCTCGACCTGGCAGGCCTGGAGCGGGTGTTCACCGTCCGCTTGCACGACGCCCTCACCACCGCCTGCGGGACCGCCCTCGTCGCCGCGGTGCACCGCCAGGCCCCGGGGGTGAAGATGCGCCTGACGGTCGAGCCCGGCCATGACACCCCTGAGCTGCGTCGTGGCGAGGTCGATGTGGCCTCCAGTGACGGACCGCCTTCTCAGTCCGACATCCGCCACCGCCTCATCGGCCAGGACAGGATCATCCTCACTGTCCGGACGGGTCATCCGCTTGCCGAAGGGCCGGTGACCGTTGAGCGGTACGCCGCGGCCGATCACGTGACCGTCTCCCGGCGTGGAAGCCTGCGCGACCGGGTTGACGATGTCGTGGCCGCCCTCGGCCACGAGCGCCGTGTCATCGTCTCCGCCCCCGCGACGGACACCGCCCTGCAGCTCGCCCGTGACGCGGACGTCGTGGTCACCCTGCCCGACGCGGTCACCCGCTCCGCCCGCGAGCAGCTGGGCCTGACCACGCTGCCGCTGCCGTTCGACCTGCCGCCCGTACCTCTCTATCTGCTCTGGCACAAGCGTTACGACGACGACCCCGCCCACACCTGGCTGCTCGACCTGGCGACCCAGACCCTGCAGGACCTGTTCACCACTCCGGACGCGGCTGGCCAGTAGTGTTCCGCCAGGCAATGGGCCCGACGGCGCCGAATGCCGAACGGTCCGGCCCGGCGCGGCCGAGGCTCTGCTGATCGGTGGCGAACTCGACTTCTCCACATCGCCGGTGAACGCGACCGACGAACTGCTGCCTGTGCTGTCCCGCGGGCACCAGGTCGTCCTGCCCGGTCTCGGCCGCACCCATGACTTCTGGGAGCACCGGCCCGAGGCGGGCAAGCACCTGCTGACCGCCTTGTTCGACACCGGTCACGTCAACAGCATCCAGTTCGACCGGCGTCCGGCCGCCTTCGGTGTTGTGCCGTTGAGCATGTCGACCGTCGCCGATCTCCTCGTCGGCGCCCCCACCGGTGGGGTGCCGATCGGTTTACTGATGTTCGGCCTGCCGCTGGGCAGGCGCCTGCGCCGCGGCGCGCCCAGTCTCCGGGCGAGCCGGGCGCTTGCCGTGGTGTCGCTCGCTCTGGCCGACCGGCCACTGGGGGCCTGTTCACATGGACGCCGGCACCGGGACGGTTCATCGCCGACCCGGTCGTGCTGGTACCCGGCACCAAGTCGCTGACCGGCATCGGCGCGCACCTCGCCCGACCGGCGGCGAAGCCGGGGCCCCGGTCCACGGCCGTCGCGGCAGTCGCAGGGGCGCCGCTGGGACCGCGGTGGGATCGGGACGGCGGGCCCGGTCCTCGGGATCGTCGGCGCAGCACTGGCGCGAACCTCGCAGTGGAGTTCCGAGGCCGCCAACAGCGTGTCGTGATCGCCGACGCGGCCACCGCCGGGTTACCGGCATTGCCGGAGCCATGGCCACCGACCACGGCCTGATCCCTCGTCGTGCGTCTTCCTCCGGGAGCTCACCGAGCATGGCGAGGAGGCGGGCAGATTCAATTGCATGGGAGTCATCCCAGCAGTGCTTTACATGCAGTTGAAGTTAATGCCCGGCCCTTCTACCTTCGAAATACAGGCGCGAACGGAGCACGGTTCGCCTGGTCCGCTTGATCACCCCTCCTCAGCCGGGAGCACCACCATGTCCGAAACGATCCAGACGATCGAAGTCGCCGCGACCGCCGACGCCGTGCCCGACACCGACCTGCTTGCACAGACCGCTGACGCCGTACGCGCGGCGGGGGCCGTGCTGCGGGAGCGCTTCGGAGACGTGGTCCCCTACCGGACCCGGGAAGAGCTGATGAGCGCGCTCGCCGCCAACGACGACGCCGCCCTGGAGGTCCTGCGCCCCGCCCTCACCCGCCTTCGCCCGGACGCCCGCTTCGTGGAGGACGAACTCGCGGGCGGGGCCCTGCCCTCCGGCGAGTGGTGGGTCGTGGACCCGGCCGAAGGCAACGTCAACCACCTGCACGCCCTGCCGGAGTGGGCGGTGACCGCCACTCTCGTGCGCGACAACCAGTCGGTGCTCACCGCGGTCCACCTGCCGCTGACCGGCGAGACCTACACCGCACTCGCCGGCGCCGGCGCCCACCTCGACGGCCGCCCGCTGCACGTGTCCCGGACCACCGACCTCGGCCTGGGCCTCGTCGCCACGAGCCAGGCCAGGCCGGACGAGAACGAGGAGGTCGTGCGGCGCATCGGCTCCTCCATCACCGCGATGCTCCTCGACGCGCTCGTGGTGCGTACCTCCGTGCCCGCCACCCTGCACCTGCTGAACGTGGCCGCCGGCCGGATCGACGCCTTCTGGCAGTTCGCCGGCGCCCGCGCGGACCTGCTGCCCGGTGCACTGCTCGTCACCGAGGCCGGCGGGCGGATCTCCGACGCCGAGGGCCGCCCCTGGACCCCGCAGAGCGAGAGCTTCCTGGCCGCCGCGCCCGGCGTCCACGCCGAGGCCGTCACCACGCTCTCCCGCTGACCACCCATCACACCCTGCCCACACGGAAGGAACAGAACAACATGACCACGATCGCAGTTCTCGGAAACGGCCGCGTCGGCGGCAACCTCGCCCAGGCCCTCATCCGGGCCGGCCACGAGGTGACCGCAGTGGGCCGCGAGCCTGGCGCCGCCGCCGACGCCGCCAGGGCGGCGCAGATCGTCATCAACGCCACCCCGGGCGCCAGCTCGCTGGAGCGGCTCACCGCGCTGCGCGGGGAACTGCGGGGCAAGATCCTCGTCGACGTCTCCAACGCCACCGTCGACGGACCGGACGGACTGCCCGCCGACCTGATCCACCCCGGCACGAGCCTGGCCGAGCAACTCCAGGAAGCGCTCCCCGAGACCCGCGTCGTCAAGACGCTCAACACGATGCTCTTCCCCGTGATGACCGAGCCCGCCGCGCTCGCCCAGGCGCCGACCGCCTTCCTCTCCGGCGACGACCCGCAGGCCAAGCAGACCGTCCGCGAACTGCTCACCGACCTCGGCTGGCAGCAGGAGTGGATCACGGACCTCGGCGGGATCGAGACCGCCCGCGCCACGGAGGCCGCGATCCTGTTCGTCCCGCACGTGATCCGATCCAGCGGATTCGCGCCCTTCGCCGTCTCGATCAGCCGCTGAGAGCCTGGCGCGACTCCACCGGAGGACGACCGCAAGTCCTGGCGGCACCGTTCGTCAGGACCGAAATTCCGGTGGTGCCGACAGCGTGGAAGCCGATCGGGTCGCCGACGGCCCCCACGGTGCACGGCGGCACAACATGCCGGGCGCGGTGCGCCGCAGTGTGGGGGCTGCGGCTCCTGCGCGCTGTGGATGCCGGGCTATAGTTGCCGGGTCGCGAAAATCGGTGTCCCGCAGGTCCATCCGCCGGGCACCGCTCGTACATCGATGCAGATGCTTCTGATCGGTGAGCGTCTCCTGCCGAGAGCGGACACCCCGTCCGCCCACGGCGCTGACCGCCGCCGACGCCTGTCGGCGCTACACAGGAGCGCAGCATGCAGAAGACCATCGCCATCGTCGGAGCGGGACTCGGCGGGCTGACGCTCGCCCGGGTGCTCCAGGTTCACGGCATCGCCGCGACGATCTACGAGAGCGAGGCCTCGGCGACGACCCGTGCACAGGGTGGCCTGCTCGACATCCACGAGGAAACCGGGCAGGTCGCGCTTCGCGCAGCCGGCCTGTACGACGAGTTCCTCGCCCTGGTCCGCCCGGGCGAGGACGCCAAGCGCGTGGTCGACCGCCACGGCACGGTCCTGTTCGACCGGCCCGCGGACCCCGGGTCGGCCCGTCCGGAGGTGGATCGCGGCGAACTGCGGCGCCTGCTCATCGACTCGCTGGCGCCCGGGACGATCAGGTGGGGCCACAAGCTCACCTCGGTCCGGCACCGCACGGAGGGCAGCTACGACCTCACCTTCGCAGGCGGTTTTGCTGCGCACGCCGACACCGTCATCGGCGCGGACGGCGTCTGGTCGAAGGTACGACCGCTACTCACCTCCGCCACGCCCTCCTACAGCGGAACCTGCTTCGTCGAGATCGCCCTCACCTCGGGCAGCCGGAACCATTGGGCGAGCGTCGCTGCGATCGGCAGCGGCACGCTGATGGCGGTCGCCCCGGGCAAGGGCATCATCGTCCATCGCTACGCGGACGGGCACGTACGGGGATACGCGGCGCTGAACAGGCCCGAGAAGTGGATGAGGTCGATCGACTTCGCCGATTCCTCCGCTGCCCTCCGCCAGGTCGCCGACGAGTTCGACGGCTGGTCACCGCTGCTCACCGTCTTCGTGGCACAGAGCGAGTCTGAGCCGTGGCTGCGGCCCGTCCACGCCCTTCCCGTCGGGCTCGAATGGGACAGGGTGCCCGGAGTGACGCTCGTCGGTGACGCCGCGCACCTGATGTCGCCCTTCGCCGGCGAGGGCGCGAACCTCGCCATGTACGACGGCGCCGACCTGGCGGGCGAGCTCGTCGAACGACCCGGCACCGAGGCCGCGCTCAGTGCCTACGAAGAGCGGCTGTTCCCGCGCAGCAGCGACGCCGCCGGCCGCTCTGCGCGGAACCTGGAGGTCTTCTTCGGCCGGGAGGCACCGCAGAGCGTGGTCACTCTGTTCGATCACTCCCCGCACGCGTGACCGAACGCGCCGGCCGACGGGAGCGGCCACTGGCGTCACGAGCAGGCCGTCGGCGAGCGGTTGCCCGCCGGCGGGCTCTCGGCGGGCAACTTCTTCCAGACCTACGGCGAGACTCCGCACACCAGACGCCCTGAACCGGGCCACCGCACGAGCACCCCTCCAGCCGCAGCTCCGAGCAGCCGGGCACCGGCGGGCGGCTCCACCGATGACCCGCGCCAGCGCACGATCACTCAGAAGATGCCCGGCGAGGTGGCCCAGCAGCTCTACGCCGCCCGCGACGCCGGAGCCAGCCAGGACGAGCAGGAACGGATCCTCGCCGAGGGCCTGCGCGAGCACTACTTCAAGGACAACGGGCACCGCGCCCGCGGCCTCGAGGTCGAGCTGAACGACATCGCGTGGATGGACGTCGAGCTGTAGCACCCCTCCAACGGCCTCCGTGTCGCCAGAAACGAAAGTCCCGGCCGCCCCGAGCGGCCGGGGCTTTTCTCTATGCAGCACCCCGCGCGTGAATTCACAGCCGAAATTCGAAAGAGGCCAGAATCCGGTCTACGGTGCGGTGTGCCTGCGGCGGCGGGCACGGGCGGCCTGCTGCATCTTGGCCTCGGCCAGGTGCCGGTGCCCGGCGGCGAGGTCTTGGCGGACCTGTTCCTCCACGGCGGTGAACGCGCGGTAGTAGGTCCGGTCGTACGCCTCGATCAGCTGGTACGTCCACATGCCCGGGACGACGTCCCGGCCCAGGAGCTCCCGTTCGACCAGGTCGGCCTGGTCCCCGTGTCCGGCTTCCCGCAGCATCCGCACCGCCTCGGCGAGCATCCGGTCGGCGCCGCCGGTCATGTGGTGCACCGCGGACAGGTGGCCACGGGCCCGCTCGGTGTACTCCAGTGCCTTCGTCAGCATCCCCAGCGCCGCGACGGTCGCGTCGTTCACCCCCGGCGGCCGACGGTGCTCCCCGTCGGGCCCCGCCATGTTGCCGCACTGACTGCTGTTGCGCGCCGGCCCCGCTCGGCTCGGCGGCGCGCTCCCGGCGCTCGCGCTCGCCCACATCCTTGACCTTCCCGCTGGTGGGCGCCGGAACCCGGCCTCACGCCTGATCCCGGCACCGCGCCTCGGGGCGGATTAGCCGGTCGGGGCCTCCGCGGTGTCCGGGCGCCCGGCCTGCTTGAGCTTCATCGCGGCCTTGTGCCGATTATCGGTACCGCCCCAGTACGGGTGGGCGTACAGCTCGGCGCCGACCGCGGTGAACGCGGCGCGCTTCTCCTCGGTCGGGTCGGCAGCCCAGTCGGCCTCGGCGGTGTACCAGCGGCGCTGGAGTTCGAGCAGGTCAGCGGGGAAATCGGTGTCGGACGCCGGCCCATCGTAGATCGCACACCCGTGTGGCCGGCGGTGCGGCACCTGTGTCGGGCACGGTGGCGGCGGTTGGCCGGACTCCGACAACAGCGGATCCATGGGCCAGGCGTGGCCGAGGTCGAGCATCCCCCGGCGTACCGATTCCGGGTTCGTCCGCGCGCCGTTGAGCCGCTCGGCCGTCGCGGTCAGGTCCTTCGGGTGAGGCTCCTGCTTGCACAGCCGGCCGAACTCGGCTCGCACGTGCACGCCGACGGCCAGGGCCTCGTCGGCGGTCAGCGGGTCGGCGCTGCGCACGTCGGACCTCCGCTGCCGGGCATCTCGGCCCGCTGCTGAGCGGCCGCGCGGCTGTCGCGACCCTGGCGTGTGGGGGCTGTCGTGTCCTGTGAGTGTGTCCTGAACGTGAAAGGGAGTTATTGGTAGTGAACTTCTAATTGCGGTGCTGTGCGAGAGATGAAGGTTTTGGCCCTTCGGAGCCGCCCTGCGGGGGGAGGCTTCAAACCACCTCATGCTGCGTTGGCTGAAGACCGTCGTGGTGAACGATGAGGAAAAGGCGTTGTAAGAGGCGTCAGGTGGGGACCGGAAAGACGAACGCAAGTGAATCGCTGTTGACGTGTCGAAATGCGAACAGACGACATCAAAACCGGGGTGTTCACAGTCTCCCGGGATGAACCTGGCGGGTGCCCGTCTATTGGCCAGGTGGTGTCCGGCATGGAGGCGACGTGAGTCCGGTCTGCTGCTCTCGTACGGAACAGGAGAAGGCAGGTCCCGATACTCCCCGCTGCGGCGGGGGAGAGGGAGTGCTCCAAGCGGCAGAACTACCGTGAGGAGTCGAGTACCGATGCGGGTCCTGCTGGCGGACCGGCTCGTAGTAGTGATGAAGCCCCTGTAACGGGGGTGGAGCGAAGGGGCCGGGCCGCTCGTGACTGAGTTGATCACATCAACCGGAAGTTCTCCGGGAGGAGTGGGATGAGCCAGTTGAAATCTCAGATCAAGCCGTTTGACATTTCGAAGCGGGAGGTTATGGAGGCATGGGAGGAAGTCAGGGCTAACAAGGGTGCGCCGGGAGTGGATGGGCAGAGCATCGCCGACTTCGAGAAGGACCTGAGGAACAACCTCTACAAGGCCTGGAACCGAATGTCGTCGGGCTCGTACTTCCCGCCTCCGGTGCGCGCGGTGGAGATCCCGAAGCCGCACGGCGGCGGCACGAGAATGCTCGGCATTCCCGCTGTCGCCGACCGGGTGGCACAGACCGTTGCGGCCCGGCATCTGATGCGAAGGGTGGAGCCGATTTTCCACCCGGACAGCTACGGATACCGACCCGGACGGTCTGCTCTTGACGCGGTGGGAAAGTGCCGGGAACGGTGCTGGAGGAAGAACTGGGTGGTCGAACTCGACATCCGGAAATTTTTCGACAGCGTGCCCTGGGACCTGCTGGTCAAGGCGGTGGATGCCCACACGGATGCCGTTTGGGTGAAGTTGTACGTGCGCAGGTGGCTCGCCGCCCCGCTCGTCGCGCCCGACGGCCAGTTGATGGCGCGGGAACGCGGGACGCCGCAGGGCGCCCCGGTGTCTCCCGTCCTGGCGAACCTGTTCCTGCACTATGCGTTCGACGCCTGGATGACCCGGGAGTACCCGGGCGTGCAGTTCGAGCGCTACGCGGACGACGTGGTGCTGCACTGCGTCTCCGAGCACCAGGCCCACGAGGTCCTGGCGGCGCTGCGGGAGCGAATGGTCGAGGTCGGGTTGGAACTCCACCCGGACAAGACCCGGATCGTGTACTGCAAGGACGGCGTGCGCCGCGGCTCGTATGAGCACGAGGCGTTCACGTTCCTCGGGTACACGTTTCGTCCCAGGAAGAACCGGAGTCGGCAAGGGAACGTGTTCCTGTCGTTCGAGCCGGCCATCAGCAGAGAAGCCTTGACCAGGATCGGGCGCGAGATGCGGTCGTGGCACCTGCATCGCCGCACCGACCTGACCTTCCAAGAGCTTGCCCGGCGGATCAACCCCGTGGTGGCGGGCTGGCTCAACTACTACGCCCGGTTCCGGCCATGGGAGTTGTACGCCTTCGCTCTGCGCATCAACGTCTACCTGTTGCGCTGGATCCGCAAGAAGTACAAGCGGTTCGCAGGCAAGCGGAAGGCGCTAGCGAAGCTCCAGGAGATCGCACAGCGGTACCCCCGGATGTTCGCTCACTGGCGCCTTACGCCCAAGCAGAATGCCCTGTTGATCTGACGACCAGAGCGGCAAGAGCCGTGTAACGGGAGACTGTTACGCACGGTGTGCGCCGTGAGGCGCTTCGTTGTATCCCCGACGCAGTCGGGAGGAACTTGGAGGGAGGTTCTTGGGTCGCCCGGCTTACCTGAGCGCGAAAGCGGGAGGGGACCAGAGCATGCCGGGAAAGCGGCGGGCGCCTCGGAGGCGTTCAGGACGTCGTGCCGCAAGGCCCGCACGATATGGCCAAGGCTGGATTGCTTGAAGCCCAATCCCCAGAGTGAAAGTGACGCACCATCGGAATGACGCCTGTAACCGATGCCTCGCCATGTCCGGGCATGAACCGTGAGACCGGGCAACCTCCATGGCGTGGGACGCCGCCCAGCGAGGGCGGTCAAGGGGATGAGTGGGCGGCCTACGTCGTGCTCGATACGTACAACGAAGACGTACCGCGGGATCGCCTACGGGGCGCGAGCCCTATGGCGACGGAGTGCCCGTAGTAGTCGCAGGAGTGACGACCTGCCGGGGAGGCCGGGAAAGCCGGACCGCAGGGCGAAGGGGCACAGGTAATCAAGATGCTCAGACGGGGAGGGATGCGCAATGCAGAGAGCTGAAACCGTGCTGAACGTCATCCGGGAACGCGGCAGGCGTGGCCTGCCGCTGGAAAGGCTGTACCGGCAGCTGTTCAACAGGGAGTTGTTCCTGCTGGCCTACGGGCGCATCTACGCCAACAAGGGTGCGATGACACCCGGGGTCACCCAGGAAACCGTCGACGGCATGTCACTGGCCAAGATTGACAGGATCATCGGGGCTCTGCGTGCGGAGACCTATCGGTGGTCCCCGGCCAGGCGGGTCTACATCCCGAAGAAGATCGGGAAACGTCCGTTAGGCATGCCCCCTTGGTCGGACAAGCTGGTCGCGGAAGTAGTGCGTTTGCTTCTTGAGGCGTACTACGACGTTCAGTTCTCCGACCGCTCGCACGGTTTCCGCCCCAGTCGGGGCTGCCACACCGCGCTGGACGAGGTGGTGTCGGTTTGGAAGGGAACGCACTGGATGATCGAGGGGGACATCTCCGACTGCTTCGGGAGCCTCGACCACGAGGTCATGCTCTCGACGCTGGCGGAGAAGATCCGCGACGGCCGGTTCCTGCAACTGATCGACCGGATGCTCAAGGCCGGGTACTTGGAGGACTGGGAGTGGAACGACACGCTCAGCGGCGCGCCGCAGGGCGGGGTCGCTTCACCGATTCTGTCCAACATCTACCTGGACCGGTTCGACCAGTTCGTTGAACAGCAGCTGATACCGGATTACGACCGGGGCAGGCGTCGACGCAAGAACCCCGCGTATCAGAACGTCGAGAACCGGATCGCGAGGGCCAGACGGCACGGCGACCGGGGGGCGGTGCGCGCGCTGCAACGCGAACGCCGCACCCTGCCGAGTCAGGATCCCGATGATCCGGGATATCGACGTCTTCGATACGTACGGTACTGCGATGACTTCCTGCTCGGGTTCGCCGGTCCCAAGCGTGAGGCTGAGGAGATCAAGGCGAGGATCCGGGCGTTCCTGCTTGAGGAGTTGAAGCTGGAACTGTCCGAATCCAAGACCCTGATCACGCACGCCACCAGCCAGGCGGCGCGCTTCCTCGGCTACGAGATCAGGACCCAGCATGGCGACGCGAAGATCACCCGGAACCGTCGGGCGGTCAATGGTGCCATCGGCCTGTTTGTGCCCAGGACCGTCATCCGGGACAGATGCGCCCGCTACATGAGCAAGGGGAAGCCTGCACTGCGCGGACCGCTGCTGCACGACGAGGATTTTACGATCGTCGCCAAGTACGGGTCCGAGTATCGCGGGTTCGTCCAGTACTACGTTCTCGCCCAGGATGTTTTCCGCCTGGAACTGCTGCGCTGGGTCATGGAGACTTCGATGCTCAAGACCCTGGCCGGGAAGCACAAGTCGACCGTCACGAAGATGGCCCGCAGATACAAGGCGGCCGTCGACACTCCTGACGGTCGGCGGGCCTGCTTCCAGGTCACGGTGCAGCGCGACAACGGCAGGAAACCACTGGTCGCCCGCTTCGGCGGAATCCCGCTCAAGCGTCAGCGCACCGCCGTCATCACCGACCGCCGGCCCGTCATGGCCACTACCCGGCGCAACGAGCTGATCCATCGGCTCCTTGCCGGGCAGTGTGAGATGTGCGAGGGACGCGATGGACTGCAGGTCCACCACATCCGCAAACTCGCCGATCTCAACAAGCCAGGACGGCCGGAACGGCCGCCGTGGGTACACCTGATGGCCATGCGCAAGCGAAAGACCCTCGTGGTCTGCGAGCACTGTCACCAGGACATCCACGCGGGGCGGGGTACAGCCACCACCCGGAAATGATCACTGGAGAGCCGTGTGCGGGGAAAGCTCGCCTGCACGGTTCGGGAAGGGGCCGTCGGAAAAGGACCCGAACCACGGGCACCTCGTCGGCGGCCTACTTCACTCTGTGAGGGCCGGGAGGTGAGATCCCTCCCGGCTACTCGACCCTGCGTGGATAGGCGCTCACCCCTGTGCCTGGCCCGGGGTGCGGCAGCTGCGCGACAGGTGGGGGTGTGCTCGGACTCCAGCCAGGTCGTGCCGATCAGCTCCGGCTGGGGGTGCAGCGCCGGGCTGTCCCTGGTCGCTGGGTTGGGCCCTGTGCCGCTTGCCGGGGAGCTGTTTGTGGGGGTGCCCGGAGTGGGTGGACTGCAGGGCCCGCGCCGGGCGGTGTTCCTGTCGCGTTTCGGAGCTTGCAGTGGCGGCTGTCGTGGATTGTCTGCAACGGTGGAAGGGGTTTTGGTGTCGCGCCCACGGTGTCTGCGGATTGCCGTGGCTTGCGGGGTCTGCTGTCCGCGAGGGAGGTCCGCGATGAGTGGCGATGACTCCCGCCGGTCCGCGTCTGAGCCGAGGCCGGCCGGTGATGTCTCGTTTTTGTCTCAGGTCCGGGTGGTGGAGCTGGACTTAGGGAAGCCGGGTGAGCTGCGTTCACCGGGCGAGTTCACGCCCGTCGGCGGTTGTGAGGAGCGGGTGCTGGCGCTGGTACGGCACCAGGGACACCCGCTCGGGCTGATCGCGGTCACCAGCACCGCGGGCGACAGCGGTGCGCTGCACGAGACGCTGGCCCAGTCCGCCCACCGGCAGCTCTCGGTTGGAAAGGAGCTCGTCCTGGAGGCTGCCGCCCGGCGCCGCAGGGCGGCCTGCGGGAAGGCGCCGGCCGCGTTGCCGCTGGTCAGCGTGATCGTGTGTACCCGCGACCGCACCGAGATGCTGCCGGCGTGTCTGGATTCGGTGCTGCGGATCGACTACCCCCGCCTCGAGGTGATCCTGGTCGACAACGCGCCGTCCGGCGACGCCACCGAACGCCTGGTGCGATCCCGGTACGGCGAGCGGATCCGGTATGTCCGCGAGCCCGCTCCGGGCCTGTCCCGGGCCCGCAACCGCGGCCTGACGCTCGCCGGCGGCGACATCTGCGCCTTCACCGACGACGACGCCCTCACCGACCCCGGCTGGGTGACCGCCCTCGTGGAGGCGTTCGACGACGGCGACGTGGCCTGTGTGACGGGGATGGTGCTGCCCGCCGAACTCGACACCCAGGCCCAGCTCACCTCTGAGGCCTACGCCACCGGCGTGCGGGGCTTCACCGCCCGGCGCTGGTCCCTGCGCGGCCCCTTGGAGGACCCGCTCGCCCAGTTCTCACCCGGCCGCTTCGGATGCGGCGCCAACATGGCCTTCCGCACCGCCATCCTGCGCGCCACGGGAGGCTTCGACCCTGCCACCGGCGCCGGCACCCCCTCCCGCGGAGGCGAGGACCTGCTGGCCTTCCAACAGGTCCTGACCGCCGGACACACCGTGATGTACCAGCCGGACGCGATCGTTTGGCATCGCCACCGCCGGACCATGGAGGCGCTCGCCCGGCAGGTCGAGGGCTACGGCATCGGCTACACCGCCTTCCTCACCGCCGCCGTCCGCCACCGGCCCCGTCTGCTCGCCACCCTCCTGCGCCGGCTGCCGTCCGGCCTGTGGCGCTGGTACCGGGCCAACCAGCGCAGAACCCTGCAACCCGACGCCCCTCTGTTGGACCCGCGCCACGACGACACCATCCGCGCACTGCGGCGGCTGGAACGCCGAGGACTGCTCTACGGCCCGTACTACTACCTGCAAGGCATCTGGCGGCAACGCCACACCCGCGGCACAGAAGATAGCGGCCGTCGAAGGACCGACAGCACAGAGGAGTGAACCTCGAGATGGCGGACGTCGGTCCGTCCCGTGGCGCGAAGGCGTCACCCACCGCCGAGGGGAGAGCGAAGCACCGCGGTGGCCGCGTACCCCATAGCGGCCCGCCGGCCGCGCCCCGGGTAGCACTGGCACCGACGGCATGGTGACGACAGCCGTCGAATCCGCTGCCTGGCCCTGGCCGGCGAGCTCCGCGCAGGCGCTGGGGCCCCTACGGGCCGTAGTGTCCCGCAGCGGCACGCGTGTCCGGCCGGACAGGGGACATGACGTTTGGTAATCGCATGAATACGGATAATCATATGGGTGTCTGACGGGGAGGGCCCGCCGGCCCTCTTCCAGCCATGGATGGCGAGAGGGAGCCCGATGCGTATCCGATACTCCGTGGCCGCAGGAGCTGCGATGGTCATCGCGGTTGCCGGAGTGGCCAGTGCCGCGCCTGGTGACACGACGGTGACGTTCTCCGTGTCCGGTGGTGCGTTGTCGGTCAGCGTGCCCACGTCGGCGGGTCTGGGCAGCGCCCTGCCCGGGAACTCGGTCAGCGGCCAGCTGGGCAATGTCACGGTGACCGACAGCCGCGCGCTGCTCTCGGCCGCCTGGACCGCTTCCGTGGTCTCCACCAGCTTCACGACCGGCGCCGGCACCCCCGCCGAGACGATCCCCGCCAGTGCGGTCTCCTACTGGTCGGGAACCGCCACCGCCACCACCGGCACGGGCACGTTTACCCCCGGTCAGGCCACGGCGGGCCAGGCCCAGACCCTCGGCACCAGCCGCACCGCCTACACGCTCAGCGCCGGCGTCGGCAACAACTCGGCGACCTGGAACCCCACGCTCGTCGTCGCGATCCCCGCCGGCGCGGTGAACGGCACCTACACCGGAACGGTGACACACTCGGTCGCCTGACCCGAGCACCCCTGTTGAACGCCGCCGCCCAGGGCGGATGCGGGTGTGTGAGGGCCGGGGGCGATACGGCCTGTTCCACGTGGGACAGATTCGGCGGGCCGGGGAGCCCGCGGAGGGGGCCGGCCGCCGGCCGCTCCGTAGAGCGTCGTCGCCGGTTGGGCTGGGGTATGACCCGGCCTCGTCCCACCGGAGCCGGGGAGGTCGCCCACATGCCCTGGACAACGCGGAGGCCGGCCCCCATCGTCGCCCGCCTCCTCGGCGACCAGGACTGACCACACCGGTCGGCATGCTTGGGCCCGCACGGCACGTGGATCCCGTTGCCTGCAGCCCGTACTGAACCTGGACCACCCGGGTGGCCCCACCCGGGTGGTCCCCTTCCTGCTGCTCACGGCTGTGATCCCTGTCCCGGCCCGTCGCCTTTCGGCGAGCGCGGTGAGCGGTCGGCTTCGGCTTGTGTGTCAGGCGACGGAGTGTGTGATGGTGCCGGTGTAGGTGCCGGCCGCTGCGCCGGCGGGGATCGTGACCACCAGCGCGGGGGTCCAGCTGGTGGTGCTGTTCCCGTTGCCGGTCGAGCTGAAGGCGGATCTCGAACTGTTGAGGGCCTGTTTGGCGGAGGCGTCGCTCTGGCCGGGTGTCACCGTTACGGTGCCGTTGGTGCTCGTCGCGGGCCCGGACCAGTAGGAGACGTTGGCGGTGGTGATCGTCTGGGCGGGGGTGCCGGCGCCGGTGGTGAAGTTCGTGGCGGCCACCGTCGCGGTCCAGGTGCTGGTGGCCAGACCCCGTCCGTCCGAGACGGTCACCTGGCCGAGGGCCGCACTGATGGTGCCTCCGGGCGCCGCGGCGCCGAGGGACGCCGCGGTGGGCAGGCTGATCGACATGGTGCCGGTGTTGGGGATGACGCTGATCTGGGAGCTGTTGCTGCCGCTGGTCTCGATGCTGTCCACGACCGCCCGGGTGAAGCTGGCCTTGCCTCCGGAGGAGGCCGACAGCTTGCCCGCGGCGGTGTAGACGGTGCCGCCGCCGGTGATCCACGTACCGTTTCCCGAGACCGAGACCCCGGCGGTGTTGTTGCGGTCGGCGATGATCGAGAAGCCGGCGAACGCCCCGGTGGTCGGCGCGCTGAGGGTGGTCTTGCCGCCGCTCTGGTCGGTGAAAGCGGCGCCGAGGGTGAGCGGGCCGCAGGCCGTCGGGTAGGTCGGGCAGGCGAGGTAGATCGTCACGCCGGTGCCGTTCAGCTTCCCGCCGGAGATCGTGATGCCGGTGGTGACGACGTAGGTGCCGGGGTTGAGTGTGAGGGTGCCGTTCAGATTGGTGATGCTGGTGTAGACCCCCGGGCTGATCGTCTGGTTCCCGGAGATGTGGTTGACGGCGGGGTACGGTGCGGCCGGTGTGGTGGGGCAGGCCGACGCGGCCGGGCACTGGGCCAGCGCCGCGTACGGGTCGGTGCCGGCAGCCTGGTTCGTCGGGGCCGGGCTGTACGAGCCGCCGCCCGAGGTCGCGAAACCGGCCGGGGCGGCCGGGCCCCCGATCGTGCCCCCGGCCGCGGTGACCGTGGTGGCGCCGCTGACCAGCGCAGCTTGACTATTCGTCGAGTTCACCAGGATGTCGCCGGTGACGTGAATGCTGCCGGGGTGGACGTACAGGGCGTCCGCGGCACTCGCGTTGAGGACACACAGGCTCGCAGCACACGGCGACGCCGCACGAGCGGCGCCGGACGGGCCGGCCACCATCCAAGTGAGCGTCCAGGCAAGGACAACAACCAGAGTCTGAACCCCAGACGCCAGGCGGCCCAGTCCGCGAGTGCGGCCCCGGTCACTCGCGGCCGGCCGGACCGGCCGGTGCCCCGGGGCTGCGCCGGCCGGTTCCCTGTTGCCACAGCTACGCCGGTCCGCGCCTGCACGGCCGATGCCTGAGCGCCCAGCGGTCACCTTCGCTGTTACGTGCACCATCCTCAGCACGGTGCAGAACGTACCAAATGCGCTCAATTGGTCGGCCGTTCCTGGACGAATCGATCTCCCTCGGCGTGTCGGACCTCGGCCTGGGCGCAGAACCGGCCTCGCCGGGCCCGGTGAGTTCCGCCCCGCACGGGCGGTGAGTTTCGCCCCGCCAAACTCTCGCCACCGCAGGTCAACGCGCATGCGGTGCGCACCGCACCATGCGCATCCCGCATCCCGCATCCCGCATCCTGCGCACCGCACCGACAGCCGACTGCGCACGGCCGCGCACCGCACCCCGCAAGGGCCGGTGAGTTCTCCTCCGCACCCGGTGGGTTCCGCCCCGCAGGGCCGGTGAGTTTCGCCCCGCCAAACTTTCCGTCGCAGGTCAGAGCACATGCGGGTCCGCCCGCACTCCCGGCCCGGCGCTGCGCACCGCAAGGCCTCACCCCATGGCTCGGCGCTCGCTTGGCGGCCCGGCCCGGCCCGGCCCACACCGCACCAGCGCCCCTTCCGCGACCCTGCCCCGTCCACCCGGAAGAGGATCTTCTGCCGTCTCCACCAGGGCAGTTGGGTGACCGCCCGGGTGAGGATGTCGATGTTCACGGCCGCGTCGTTGGCGCTGACGCCGCCCTCGTGCAGCACCGCGGCCAGCTGTTCGCCGGTGTTGTCGCAGGTGGCGACGAACACGTGGTGCCCGAAGGTGCCCTTGTAGGTCCCGCGTGCGCCTTGCTTGTCGGAGGGTGCGTTGATCAGCGTCCCGTCGCTGTCGATCACCGTCCACCCGCGAAGCGGCACCCCGTCGATCTCCACCTCGGGGAAGCCCTCGGGCCGGTCCCGCAGCAGGGCGTAAACGTGGCGCCGGACCGTGGCCCGGGCCCGCTCGATCCGCCGCAGCGCGAGGCCATCGGTTTCTCTCAGCGCCCGCCACACGGTGGGGAACGAGGCGGTGGGACCGAAGACCGGCCGCTGGTGCTCCAGCAGGCGGACGTCCCGGATGCAGACCGCGCCGAGCGTGATCGCCACCGCCAGATCGACCAGGACCTGGCCCCGGTCGTGCAGCGGGTGGAACCCGCGCCGCGCGAGCGCGCCCGAGAGGGCGGCGGTCAGACCGGTCCGCTCCGCCAACAGCCGCAGGTGCACCCCGCCGACATGTCCGACCTGGCCTCGCCCGTCTGCCGACATGGCCAAGCCCCGGCTCCACTCGCTATCGCGCACGTGAAAGGTGCCCCCACCTGCTCAAGATCCAAGCCTTCGACAAGCCGGATCATCGCAGTTCACGGGGCACCTTTTCCATGCCGTGACAGACCGTCACCACGAGACGGCTGGTGCGTGTGACCGGAGCGCCACAAGCACATGCGCCGCGCGGCGGGGAGCGGTGTGCTCCCCGCCGCGCGGCGGATCCGGTTGCTTAGTCCTCCGATCCGGCGGCGACCGTCTCGTAGGCGTATCCGTCCCGGCGAAGTGCCTGCACGAGGGCTTCGACTTCGACGGCGGTTCCGAGGGGTTCCCCAGCCTTCGCCGCCTTCAGCCTGCCGATCGCCTCGGCCGGGCTGTAGTCGAGGATCTCCCGCAGGTGGCGGGCCGCCGCGACGGTCCCGTCCCTGCCTTCCACAAGCCGGGCCCGGAATCCTCCGAACTTCGCCAGCAGTCCTTGCCTGACGTCCTCCGGCCCGGGCCCGTCGCCGTAGTCGTCACTGACCAGACCGCAGTTCTCGCACTGCCATTCGTCGAACCAGCCGAACTCCTCGGCCACGATCTGCTGGCCCCGCGAGCCCGTCACGTCATGACCGCACTTGCTGCAGGTCAGCTGGTAGTCGAGTGCGCGGTAGATCATTTCCTCTTCCCGCTCCCGTTCCACCCACGGATGTTCATGTACCTCTGGACAATCTCATAGAACTTGTCCGTCTGGGCGAGGTGGGCGGCGTTCCGGGCCTCCGACGGCTTGGGGTGGTGCTTCCTGACGTAGGTCTGCGGCCGTTCGAACCAGCCGTGGTGCAGCTCCTCGTGAATGATGGTCTCGCGAAGATCGTTCTGGCTGGAGAGCCGGTAGCGGCCGATCTGGACCGGCTGCCCGGGGTCGGAGAGACCGGTTCGGACCGTCAGGCTGTATTCGGAGTCGACCCGGAACCGGGTGTGCGGGAAGTCCTGCCTCCTGAGACCGTCACCACTGCTGGGGAGCACGGTGAAACACCGAGGCGGGTGCCGGTCAGCTTCCCCCAGGGGGCGGGCCCGTCGTCCAGGTCGGCGATCGGCCACCAGAGGTCGGCGCCCGCGCTGTCGGCCTCCAGGTCCTCCAGCTTCGCGACGCCGGCCGGGACGGTGCGCAGCATCCTGGCGACGTACGGGGTCCGGGCGGCGATCTCCAGGGCGTTCGCCCGGTGGGCGAAGCCGGCCTGGCCGGTGCCGGTGAGGACGAACAGCAGCCGGGGGAAGGCCGGGTGGCGGCGTTCCCACAGCGGCTTGCGGCCGCCCTGCACCGCCTCGATGGTCCCGGCCCTCATTCCGGCCGGGAGCGGGGCGGTGGCCCAGTAGCGGGCGTAGGCGTTCAGCTTGGCGGCCAGCCGGGGTCCGCCCATGGTGCCGCGGTCGACCTCGACGAACGCCAGGTTCACCAGCCGCGCGCCGTCGCCGGCGGTGCGCCCGTAGTGGAGCAGGCCGTCGGGGCGGACCGTGCCCTCCTTGCCCTCGGCGAAGCGGTGGGTCGTCTCCGGGACCAGGTCGAACGGCCCGTAGGAGTCACCCCGCGCGCGGGCGTCGGCGAGGAACACCAGGTGCGTGCGCACGACGGCGAGCTGGTGGTACAGCGTGAACTTGAAGGCCTCCCTGTCGCCGGGCAGCCGGGGTGCGGGGATGGAGGCTTAGCCCCTGGGCGCGGGACGGAAGTGCGCCATCACACCTTCACCTGGATACCCCGGTGGGTATTTGACGGGGATGTCGCGTTGGAGTTACATTCGAAGCCAAGATGCCCCGGGGGGTATATGGAGGACTGGCGTGACCCGTGAGATCGACCTCGGCGCCTTCGCCTCGGCCTGGGCCGATGGCGGCCTCGTCCTGGACGTGCGCGAGCCGGAGGAGTACCAGGTGGGACACGTGCCCGGCGCGGTGCTCGTCCCGCTGGCGAAGCTGCCCACCTGGGCCGGCGCCCCGGCGGGCCGGCCGGTGTATGTGATCTGCGCGAGCGGCAACCGCAGCCTGGTCGCCGCCGACTGGATGTACGCCCGCGGCGTCGACGCCCGCTCGGTCGCCGGCGGCACCCGCGGCTGGGCCCGTGCCGGGCGCCCCCTCGTCGCCGGGCCGCACCCGCACTGACCCGCTCCCGTGCCACTCGGCGCACCTTTCTTTCGCCCCCCTGCCTGAGCCGCGGCCCGTCGCCGACCGGTCGCAGCCCCGCCCTACCCGTTCCTATGCCCCTAGGGGTATTTCCGGCCCTGTGTGGGTCCTCGATCAGGAGGTTGTTCCCCGTGTTCTTCGCCCAGTACTACCTTGACTGCCTCTCCCAGGCGTCGTACATGATCGCCGACGAGTCCACCGGGCGGGCGGTGGTCGTCGACCCGCGCCGGGACATCTCCGAGTACCTGGCCGACGCCCAGGCGCGCGGCTTCACTGTCGAGGCGGTCATCAACACCCACTTCCACGCCGACTTCGTCGCCGGTCACCTGGAGATGGCCGCCCGCACCGGCGCGTGGATCGGCTACGGGCAGCGGGCCGAGACCGAGTACGCGATCCGCGAGCTCGCCGACGGCGAGCGGATCAGCCTCGGCGAGGTGACCCTGCAGATCATGGAGACCCCCGGCCACACCCCGGAGTCGATCAGCGTCCTGGTCTTTGAGCACGCCGCCGACGAGGTCCCCTACGGAGTGCTGACCGGAGACGCGCTGTTCATCGGCGACGTCGGCCGCCCCGACCTGCTCGCCTCGGCCGGCGTCACCGCCGAGGAGCTCGGCCGGATGCTCTACCGCAGCGTGCAGCACAAGCTGATGGGCCTGCCCGACGAGGTGCGGGTCTTCCCCGCCCACGGCGCGGGCTCGGCCTGCGGCAAGAACCTCTCCACCGAGAAGCAGTCCACCATCGGCGCCCAGCGCGCCACCAACTACGCCTGCCAGCCGATGAGCGAGGACGACTTCGTCGCCATCGTCACCGCCGGACAGTCCGCCGCACCCGGCTACTTCGCCTACGACGCCACCCTCAACCGCCAGCAGCGCGACCTGTTCGACCCCACCGCCGCACCCCGGCCGCTGTCGCTGGAGGAGTTCCGCACCGAGCACGCCACCGGCGCGGTCGTGGTGGATGCCCGCAGCCCGCAGGAGTTCGGCACCGGCCACGTACGCGGCGCGATCAACATCCCCGCCGACGGCCGCTTCGCCGAACAGGCCGGCACCGTCCTGACCCCCGACAGCCGCATCCTGGTCATCGCACCACAGAACCGCGAGGAGGAGATCACCACCCGCCTCGCCCGCATCGGCTTCGACCACCACGCCGGCTACCTGCTGGGCCCCGACGACGCCCTCGCCGCCACGCCGGACCAGGTCGCCCCGGCCAGCCGCCTGACCGCCGACCAACTGCGCACCGCCCTCGCCGGCGACCAGCCCCCGGTGGTGCTGGACGTGCGCACCTGCTCCGAGCGCGCCGGCGGCCACATCGACGGCTCACTCCACATCGCACTGGGCGAACTGCCCCGCCGCCTGGACGAGATCCCCACAGACCGCCCCCTGGTCCTGCACTGCGCCGGCGGACACCGCTCCTCCATCGCCGCCAGCCTGCTGCGCCACCACGGCTTCGAGGACGTCTCCGACGTCCTCGGCGGCTACGGCGCCTGGGCGCTGCTCACCGAACCCGCCACCGCCTGACCGACCCCCAGACGCCGGAGCCCGGCGCGCAGGCCGACCGTCATCAGCCCTGCGCGCCGCCCCCGGTACCCCGAACCCCCGGGTGTCCGACGGGAGACCACCCCCCACCACCCCGTCGGACACCCGTGCCCTGCCACACCCCGACACATACCCCCACCGGTATTCAATCCGGACCGGCCGAACCAACACCGGAGACCCCATGACCACCGCCACCCGCACCCCCGCCGCAATCGACACCGCCGCCCTGAGGGAGCTCACCAAGGACGGCAGCGGCCCGCGCCTGCTGGACGTGCGCACCCCCGGCGAGTTCCACACCGTCCACATCCCCGGCGCCTACAACGTGCCCCTGGACACGCTGCGCGAGCACCGCGTCGAGCTGCTCCGCCACCTCGACGAGGACACCGTCCTGATCTGCCGCTCCGGCGCCCGCGCCGCCCAGGCCGAGCAGGCGCTCGCCGACGCCGGGCTGCCCAACCTGCGCGTCCTGCAGGGCGGCATGGTCGCCTGGGAGGCGGCTGGCGGCCCGGTGACCCGCGGGGCGGCGCGCTGGGAACTGGAACGCCAGGTGAGACTGATCGCCGGTTCGATCGTGCTCGTCTCCGGCCTGGCCGGCCTCGCGGTCCCGGGCCTGCACCTGATCGGCACCGCCGTCGGAGCCGGCCTCACCTTCGCCGCGGTCACCAACACCTGTGCGATGGGCATGCTGCTCGCCAAGCTCCCCTACAACCGCGGCCCGCGCACCGACATCAACTCGGTGATCCCCGCCCTGAAGAGCCAGCCGTGATCACTCTCGCCATCGCGGCCTCGCTGCTGATCGGAGTCCTCCTCGGGATCCTGGGCGGCGGCGGATCCATGCTCACCGTCCCAATCCTGGTCTACCTGGCCGGCCAGGACACCAAGCAGGCCATCACCACCTCCCTGTTCGTCGTCGGCGTCACCAGCATCGCGGGCCTGATCTCCCACGCCCGCGCGGGCCGGGTGCGCTGGCGCACCGGGGCACTGTTCGGCCTGGCGGGCATGGCGGGCGCCTACGCCGGCGGACGAGTGGCCGCACACATCCCCGACACCGTGCTGCTGGTCGCGTTCGCGCTCATGATGCTCGCCACCGCGGCCGCGATGCTCCGCGGCCCCCGCAAGACCACCCAGCAGGCGCAGCGCGAACTCCCGCTCCACCGCCTGCTCCTGCAGGGCCTCGTTGTGGGCGCGGTCACCGGCATCCTCGGCGCCGGCGGCGGCTTCCTCATCGTCCCCGCGCTGGCACTGCTCGCCGGCCTGCCCATGGGCATCGCGGTGGGCACTTCGCTCCTGGTCATCGCCATGAACTCCTTCGCCGGACTGGCCGGACACATCTCCGGCGCACACCTCGACTGGTACCTGGCCCTCGCCGTCACCGCCGCCGCCGTCCTCGGTAGCCTCATCGGCGGCCGCTACGCCGGACGCATCCCCCAGCACACCCTGCGCACCGGCTTCGGCTGGTTCATCATCGCCATGGGCCTGTTCGTCCTCAGCCGCCAGACCGGCCCGAGCGTCCTGGCCGCAGTCCCCGTGATCGCGGCCTGGGTGCTGATCCAGCGCAGGCGCGCACGCCGCACCGAGAACCCAACCGCAGCAGGGATGGTGTCGCCCACCCCGGAACCCGCTATCCGCCGCTGACTCCCACAGATACCCGCTGGGGTATCCTGAAAGGAAGCAGTCGGCACGAGCCAGGAGGAAACCGGTGAAGGTGGAAGAAGAAGCGACGAGCGCGGTCCTCAACCGGCTGCGCCGCGCCCAGGGGCAGCTCGCCGGCGTCATCGCCATGATCGAAGCCGACCGCGACTGCAAGGACGTGGTCACCCAGCTCGCCGCTGTCTCCCGGGCCCTCGACCGGGCCGGCTTCAAGATCGTGGCCAGCGGCATGCGCCAGTGCCTGGCCACCGCGGACGGCGACGCGCCGCCGATGTCCGAGGCCGAACTCGAGAAGCTCTTCCTCGCCCTCGCCTGACCGAACCCGAGCGGCCCGACGGCACCCTGCGCAGCGGCGGCGAGTGCGTGACGATCCAGACAACCGGACGGATACTGACCTCGGCTCGTTAGGGTGAACCTTCTTGAAGTCCCTGATTGGTGCGGTGCGGTGGCTGTATCCGGTGGTGGGTGAGATATGCGGATGGGGGCGGGTTGACCGCCGCGGGACGGGTGCGCCGGGAGTCGGTGCGGATGCAGGCCGGGCTCGGGGTTCGAGAAAGACGTTGAGCAGATCGGCGGGCACGGGCTGTTGACGGGGGCCGGGGCGGGGCCGGCGTCCGGCCGGACGCCGGCCCGGAGCGGGCGCTTCGCTGTCTCCGGCGGGCCTGGGGCCCGTCCGGTCGGGCGGCATGCCCAGAGCCCCGTCGAGGAGCGCCTCGCCGCCCTGACCCGGCTGCGCCACCCCGAGGCGACCGAGCGGATCCGCGCCCTGCTGGCCTGGGCCGGGGTCCCGGCCCGGGAGGCCACCGGCGGCCTGAAGTGGTACGACCTGGCCGTGCAGCGCCAACTGCTGGCCGAGGGTCCCGACCTCGTCCTTACTGCCCTTGTCGCACGCCCCCCGAGCCCGGCTCAACTCGACGGTGCAGCCGGGCTGTTCAGCTCCACCGAATGGACCGAGGCCCACGGCAGGCAACTGCCCGAGCCACTGCGCTCGACGCTGATCGGGCACATCGAGGCGGACGGCACCGAGCCCATGCGGTTCCGGTTGCGGCACGGCTACTACGGCGCGGAACGAACCGCCTGACCGGGCGCCGGGCTCTGATGAACCCCTATGAACCCGCGTGGGGCGGAGAGCCGTTCCCGTGTACGAGCATCTCGCAGCCAGGGGGCTGGCCATCACAGGGGCACTGGACGAGCTTGCCCAGGACCTCCCCTTCAGCACCACGGTCGTGCCGATGCTACGGTGGCGCCGACCAGGATCTGGCCGGGGACCCGGTCGGGCGACCGCTAGGCCGACCACCGGCGCCGCTGCGGTGCTGCGGCCCGGCTGCGCTCGACGCCGTCCCCGCAACCCTTGGGTCGTCGGACGACTTGCAGGGCTACGGCTCGAGCTCCACGATCCGAACGGTTATTTTCCCGGGGCGCAGTCGCGAAATGAAGGCTGCAGGGTTGGCCTGGGCTAGGGCGCGGCGAGTGGCGATGGCTTGGCGGTTGGCGGCCAGGCTCTCCTCGTGTAGGCCCACTGCTGCCAGCTGGACGCTCAGGTTGTTCAGTGCCAGGGCGAGGTCGGGCAGGTGGGTGTCCGGGTTAGCTCCGGCCAGGGCACGGTAGTAGTTGACGGCCTCGCGGATGGCGGCCAGGCCTTCGTCGTGCAGCTCCATCTCACCGTGTAGTGTAGGCCCACTGCTGCCAGCTGGACGCTCAGGTTGTTCAGTGCCAGGGCGAGGTCGGGCAGGTGGGTGTCCGGGTTAGCTCCGGCCAGGGCACGGTAGTAGTTGACGGCCTCGCGGATGGCAGTTAGGCCCTCGTCCTGACGCTCGACCTCCCTCAGCCGTGTGGCCTGGGAGGTCAGGGCTTGGGCGAGGTCGGGCAGGTAGGCGTCTGGGCTGGCTCGGGCAAGCATGCGGAAGTAGTCGATGGCTTCATTGATGGCGGCCAGGCCTTCCTCGTAGCGCCCGACTTCTGCCAGCCGATTGGACAGGTTGTTCAAGAGGACCGCGAGGTTGGGCAGGTGGGCGTGCGGGGTGACGCGGGCAAGGGCGCGGTAGTAGTTGACGCCTTCGCGGTTGGCGGCCAGGCCCTCCTCAAACCGCCCCACCTTGCCGAGTTGGATGCCCAGATTGTTCAGGGCTTGGGCGAGGTCGGGCAGGTGAGCCTCCGGGTTTGCCTCGGCGAGGGTGCGGCGGACGGTGACAGCCTCGTGGATGGCGGCCAGGCCCTCCTCCAACCGCTGGACGGCCGTTAATCGGGAGGCCAGGTTGTTCAGTGCCTGGGCGAGGTGGGGTAGGTGGGTGTCGGGGTTGGCTTGGGCGAAGGTGCGGAAGTAGCCGACGGCTTCATCGATGGCGGCCAGGCTTTCCTCGTACCGTCCGACTTCTGCCAGCCGATTGGACAGGTTGTTCAAGGAGGCGGCGAGGCCGGGCAGGTGGGTGTCCGGGTGGGCCTCGGCGAGGGTGCGGTAGTAGCTGACGCCTTCATTGATGGCGGCTAAGGCCGCCTCCATCCGGCCCGCTGCCTCCAGTCCATGGGCCAGGTTGTTCAGTGCCTGGGCGAGGTGGGGTAGGTGGGTGTCGGGGTTGGCTTGGGCGAAGGTGCGGAAGTAGCCGACGGCTTCATCGATGGCGGCCAGGCTCTCATCGAGCCGTCTGACTTCGCTCAGCCGAAAGGATCGGTTGTTCAGGGCTTGGGCGAGGCCGGGCAGGTGGGTGTCCGGGTTTGCTCGGGCGAGGGTGCGGCGGATGGCGACGGCTTCATCGATGGCGGCCAGGCCTTCCTCGAGCCGTCCGACTTCGCTTAGTGGCTGTTGTCGTTCCGATCTTGAGCGGTGTTGGTCGAACGGGAGTCTCGATCGGGTGAGTGTGGCGGCCGCCGCGCATGAAAGCAGGGCCTCTTGGTAGCTCGAAGGGTGTCTACGCCAAAGAGCGGTCCAGGAGGCCCTGTTGTCGCAGTTGTACGCCATCGCGGAGGCAGGGTCCACTTCGGTCACCCTCGCGTGTGACTGCCTCGCTCACCGGTTCGGGAACGCCGCCGACCACGGGGCGCGCGAGCGCCGCTACCCGACGGACATGTCGGACGCGGAGTGGGCGGTGGTGCGGCCGCTGCTGCCGGTGCCGGCCTGGCTGCGCGGGCGGGGCGGTCAGCCGGAGGCCTACTGCCACCGCATGATGTTGGACGCGATCCGCTACCTCGCCGACAACGGAACGAAGTGGCGGGCGATGCCGGCCGACTTCCCGCCATGGGACCGGGTCTACGCGTTCTTCCGCCGCTGGCGCGACCTCGGTCTGGTGCAGGAGTTCCACGACCGGTTGCGTGGAAGGGTCCGGGAGAGGGCGGGGCGGGACCCGGAGCCGAGCGCGGGCGTGATCGACTCCCAGTCCGTCAAGGCGGACGCCGTCGTCGGCGCCGACAGCCGCGGCTTCGACGGCGGCAAGCTGATCAACGGCCGCAAGCGCCACGTGGTGGTCGACACCCTCGGCCTGCTGCTGGGGGTGATGGTCACCGCGGCGGACATCGGCGACCGCGCCGCCGCCCATGTCCTGCTCGCCCGGGTCGCCGCCGCACACCACCGGCTGGCCCTGGTCTGGGCCGACGGCGGCTACACCGGCCCCCTCGTCGAGCACTGCCTGGCCGCCCTCGCCCTGGTCCTCGCCATCGTCAAACGCAGTGACGACATGCGCGGCTTCGTCGTGCTGCCCAAGCGGTGGATCGTGGAGCGGTTCTTCGCCCACCTGATGCGAAGCCGCCGCCTCGTGCGGGACTTCGAACGCTCCACCACCAGCGCGGAGGCGATGGTCTACTGGTCGGCGACGATGCTCATGACCCGCCGCCTGGCCCGGCCACGGCCTTCGCCAGCGTGAACCGGCCCGGTGCCGGCTCGGCCAGCCACCCCCGCGCTGTCAGCCGCTTCGCTTTCGACCGCAGGGCCTCCACCTTCGCGGGCACCGGGTCCAGGCCGAAGCTGCCGGCCATCTCCTGGCACGTCAGTGACCCCTGGCCGAGACGATTCCGGTCCGCGAGCACCTGCAGGATGCGCTGGTAGTCCACCGACAGTGCCGACCAGGCCAGCCCCGCACGCCACATCGGCACCACCGATTTGGGCTTCGCCGCCTCCGAAGATGCCGGCAGCGCGCACGGTTCACCGCGATCCGACGGCTCCTCGGCGGCACCCGGGCCGGCGACGTCGCCCCCTGAGGACAGCACCTCGTCGACACGCGAACGGGCGATGACCCACTCGTTCCACTCCCGCTCGGCCACGACCAGCTCGGCCTGGATACGGTCGGCCTCCTCCCGAAGGTTGTCCAGACGACGGCGAGCGGTGAGCTCACGCTGTTCCAGCAGTCCCACGACCGACGGCATCCCGACCTCCACACGAGCGGCGACTCAACACGCCACCACTCCCCGAGACCGCCGACCTCATGCCTGAACAGCGGAAACGCAGCTCTCACGCCCGGAAAGACAACAGCGACTAATTAGAAGATCGCCTCCGTCGGCGCGCTTCGGGGTGAGGGTGAAGGAGACCCGGTGAGTGCGGGCGCGGGAGACACCGGCTTCGGTCTCGGCACCGACCGCCCACAGTTTGAAGCCGGCCTTCGCTTTGGCGTCGGCGCGCAGCTCGACCTCGAACTCCATCTCCACCGGCCCCACCGCGAACACCATCTGCGGATCGGCCCCGACCCGGGCTGCCGCCTCCAGTAGCTCGTCGCGCACCGCAGCCACCGCGTCCGCCAACGGAACATCCACCAGGTCCACCCCCAGTACCGGCGATACGTCACTTCATGCGGACACCGTAGAGCTCGCGCAGGGGCCGGCGCAGGCGAAAGACTACCTCGACCGGCCAGTCACCCCGGGCGGCGAACAGGCCGACCGGCAGCAGGCGGTGGCGGACCTGTCCGCGGAGTACTGGGGCGGGCAGTGGTGCACGGTGCCCCGGGACGACAACGACGGGGACGGCTGGCGCGAGTACGACGATGCCGTGCCCATCCTCGCGACCACCCCGGAGTTGCTGGCCGAGCACGGCCCCCTCGGGCCGGTGTGGTGGCGCTTCGGCCGCCCCGGCCGGCACTGTCTGCTCGAGGCGTTGGACAACCCGGACAACCGGGCCGCCTACGACCAGCGCCGGCAAGCCCGGGAGAAGAAGGCCCGCCGACCCGCCGCGAGCTGATGCAGTCCCTGGCCTGTTCCGACTGCGGCGAGGTCCCCGAAGGCGGAGAGCACTTGGGAGTACGGTCTCCACGGCCGCGAGCAATGGACCCGCCGCCCCGGCGGCCGCTGCTGGCCCTGCCACCAGGAACACACCCAGCGCCTCGAGCGGCAGGCCCAGGAGCAGCTGGAGGCCGCCCGGGAGGCGAACGCCGCGCTGCGCCCGTGCTGGACGTGCCGGGGCTCGATCGGCGGGAAGGCCGGCTCGGAGCTGGAGCTGACCGTGAAGGCTGGCCCGGGCCGGCTGGAGTGCCCGCAGTGCGTGGGCGACCGGGAGGGAGGAGCTGGGCCCGCTGGTGCAGCCCGCCCCGACCAGCGGGAGCTGGGGACCGCGCTGGTGTCCGCCCCGGACGATCCGTGGTGGGAGGTCTGAGCTGTCCCGGGCTTTCGCTGGAGCGCACCCGCGCCGCGGCCCTCGCGTTGCGCGGCGAGCGGGTCCCGCCCGTCCGGCCGGCGGTGTGTCGCAGTCGGCTGTGGCCGGGCCCCTGCCACGGGCCGGGCGGCCGGGTGGGTTCAGTGCTGTTGCCGGGTGAGGCGCAGTTCGATGACGGTGTGCCGATTGTGCCGCTGGTCCGGGGGTGGGGGCTGTGCCAGTCGACTTCGTACGGGACGTCGCCGGGGCGGCCGCCGCGCAGTGCCGTGGTGGCGGCGATGCGCCCGTGGTGGGAGGGGAGGACCGCGTACTCCACCGCGGCCCCGACGGTCTTGCCGGTGGCGTCGCCGGGGTCTCAGATGCACGTCCGCTCACCGGGCCACCCGCAGCGCTTGGGGTGGACGGTCAGTGCCGTGGTGCGCCGTTGCGTGGCGGGCGGCGGGGAGGGTTCTTCGGCTGCGGCCGTTCTGGCAAGAGATCCTGGTCAATCCCCGGTGGCGAAAGCGCCACCTCGCTCCTACCGATCGGCGTAGGCAGTGACGGCGGGCCAACCGCTGCCGGTCGTTGACCTGCCGGCCTACCTCTCGGTGTGGACCGCCCGCGACGGAGTGTTGTGGTCCCGTCGCCGGGCGACCATGCGCCGGGCCAGCGGGTACGCCGGCAGCGCGACTGCGCCACCCAGCGCGCCGAACAGGAGCGGGGCATTCCACCAGGGCACCAGATCGACGGAGCGGCCGTCCGGCCAGCGGCAGACGTGCGAGGGCGGGAAGAGCGACTCCTCGATCCGGATGTCCTTGTGTTCGGGTCCCCGGTACTCCACCGGGTCCCACCCGTAGAGCTCGGTGACACAGGCCCGGGTCGGCCGGGTCTCGAAGCCGGACATCATGCCGAGCAGCCAGACCACACCCGCCGCCAGCAGGCAGAGCACTACGCCCGTCGTCCTCGCCATGCCCGTCCCCCCTTGATCGTCCGTTGGTGCCGGACCCTGGAGACGATCATGAAGCCGGGTTCGGTTCCCGTTTCTTGCAGGCCCGCCCGCCGCGGGTGCGCGCAGTCGTGTTGGCGGGCGTCGGCCTGCTCGGCTCCGGCGAGGTCGGCTGGGTCGCGCCGCGCCCGGGCGGCGCGCGAGGCGGCGGGGGCGGCCCGTTCGGCGGCGAAGACCGTCAAGGCCGCGTCACCGCCGCCCTGGTCGCGGCGCTCGGGCCGGTTGCCGGGGGAAGGGGGATGAGTCCGTCCTACGTCACCGCGGCACCGTCCGCGCCGAGTGGCAGAGCGTGCGCGACCACACCGCCGAAACCCGTTCCGAGCGCTACGACCACGACACCGTCCTCCAGCACGTGCTGCGCCGTGAACGCCACCGCCAGGACGTTGCCGCCTGCGCCCGCGAGGCCGCCCACCACCGGGTGGTCGGCGCCTTCTCCGTGCCGGGTGCACGTAGGTACCACCGCAGGAATCACCGGGGGACCACCGCAGGTACGCCCGTGGTTGCCCCCGTAGGTACCCTGTCGCCCTCGGCCGTCGCGGCGCGTTTTCACGGGGCGGGGCGCACGTTCGGCGGACCGGAAAATGCGATGCGGCCACGTTGCGCCAGGTGTCCGACTGGCTGGAGCGCACCCGCGCCGCGGCCCTCGCGCTGCGCGGCGGGCAGGCCCCGCCCGCCCGGCCGGCGATGCGTCGCAGCCGGCTGTGGCCGGGGCCCCTGCCACCGGCCGGGCGGCCGGGTCTGCTCAGCGCTGTTGCCGGGTGAGGCGCAGTTCGACGACGGTGTGCCGGTTGTACCGCTGGTCCGGGGGCGGGGGGCTGTGCCAGTCGACTTCGTACAGGACGTCGCCGGGGCGGCCGCCGCGCAGCGCTGCCCTGACTGATCTCACGCCTCCTGGACGCCCGGGCCGGGCCGCAGGTCTTCTCCTGAACATGATCCCCGCCACATCCGCCGGGGCGTCAAACAGAACAACGATTCTGTATGGTTAGCCAACAAGCAGAACCACGATTCTTTTTGTAGGAGGTGTGGTGCCTCGACTCACCGACGCCCGCAAGGAACTCCGGCGCGCCCAGATCACCGAGGCCGCCGTACGCTGCTTCAGCCGCAACGGCCTGGAGCGGACCTCGATCGCCGACATCACGGCCGAGTCCGGCCTGTCGACGGGCTCGATCTACGCCCACTACCGCAACAAGGCCGAGCTGGTTCAGGCCTCGGCCCACGCGGTGCTCGCCAAGCGCGCGGAGGTCCTGGGCGAGTACGCCGGGAGCGACACCCCGCCCGACCCCGACGAACTGCTCGCCCGCCTGATCGCCGGCATCGACCCGGTCGAAGCCCGGGTCGGCGTGCAGACCTGGGGCGAGGCGACCAACAACCCGGCCATCCACGGCATCGTCGTCGACACGATCGACCGGATGCGCGCGATGGTGCACGACAGCGTCACCGCCTGGCTGGTCAAGGTCGAACACCTCGAGTCGGCCGAGGCTCAGGAACGCGCCACCCCGATCGCCCACCGGGTGCAGAGCCTCTACCTGGCCCAACTGCTGTACACCGCCCTGCAGTCACCGGCCGAGGAGACCGCGCCATGACCACCCTGACCGCTCCGTTCGCCGGCCGCACCGTTTTCCGGGTCGGCTACGGCGCCCTGCAACTCGAACGCCTGCACCACAACCACGGCGAGGCCGTCGCCCTGCTGCGCCGCGCGGTCGAGCTGGGCGTCGACCACGTGGACACCGCCCAGTTCTACGGCTTCGGGTTCGCGAACCAGGTCATCCGCGAGGCGCTGCGCCCCGAGGACGGCGTCCTGGTCGTCACGAAGGTAGGGGCCGACCCCGACCCGGGCGGGCCTCTGCCACTGCGTCTCGCACAGCGCCCCGAACAGCTTCGCGCCAGCGTCGAGGACAACCTGCGCAGCCTCGGCGTCGACCGGCTGCCCGTGGTCAACCTCCGCCGGCTCGACTCCGGCCCCGGCCTGCGCCCCGACGGCGACCAGGTGGTCGACCTCGACGACCAGCTCGAAGTGATGACCGCCCTGCGCGACGAGGGCAAGATCGGCGCGATCGGTCTGAGCAGCGTCACCCTTGACGGCCTTCGCCGCGCCCTGCCGGCGGGCATCGCCTGCGTGCAGAACGCGTACAGCCTCGTCTCGCGCGACGACGAGGACATGCTGCGGCTGTGCGCGGCCGAGGGCATCGCCTGGGTGCCGTTCTTCCCACTCGGCGGGTCCTTCCCGGGCCTGCCCAAGGCGACCGACGAACCGGCGGTGCACGCCGTGGCCGAATCCCTGGGCGTCACACCCTCCCAGGTCGGCCTCGCCTGGCTGCTGCACCGCGCCCCCAATGTGCTGCTCATACCCGGCACCGCCGACCCCGCTCACCTGGAGGCCAACACTGCCGCCGGCGGGATCACTCTCGACGCCGCCACCCTGGCCACCCTCGACGCCATTGAGTCCCGCTCCGCCGAAGTCCCCATCGGCTGACCAGCCCCCCGACCAGGACGGAATCATGAAAGCCATCGTCTACCGCGACAACGGCGGCCCCGACGTTCTTCGGTTCGTCGACCGCGACCTGCCCGTGCCCGGCCCCGGCGAGGTCCGCGTCCGGGTAGCCGTGTCCGGGATCAACCCGACCGACTGGCATGCCCGCTCCGGCGCCGCCCATACCAAGCAGTTCTCCGAGGTCACCCCGCACCTGGACGGCGCCGGCGTGATCGACGCCGTCGGTGAGGGAGTCGACCGGAGCCGGGTCGGCCAGCGGGTCTGGTTGTTCATGGCTGCCGCCGGGCGGCCCACCGGCACCGCCGCCGAGTTCACCGTCGTACCGGCCGAGCGGGCCGTGCCGCTGCCCGACGAGGCCGGCTTCGACGTCGGCGCCGCACTCGGCGTCCCCGCGCTGACCGCGCACCGCGCGCTCACCGTCGCCGAGGACGGCCCGCGCCGCCTGCGGCCGGGGGCGCTGGACGGCGCGGTCGTGCTCGCCGCAGGCGGGGCCGGGGCGGTCGGGCACGCCGTGATCCAGCTCGCCCGCTGGGCCGGCGCGACCGTGATCAGCACGGTCAGCGGAGCGGAGAAGGCCCGACTGGCCACCGCCGCCGGCGCCCACCACGTGGTCAACTATCGAGAGGGGGATCCGGCCGCCGATATCCGCAGGATCGCCCCGGACGGCGTCGACATCGTCGCCGAAGTGGCGCTCGGCGCGAACATCGCACTGGACCTGGCCGTGCTGCGAGCGCGCGGCACGATCGCTACCTACGCCAATGACGGCGGCAAGCCGGTCGAACTGGACGTGCGGCACAACATGGTGCTCAACACGCGCCTTCAGTTCCTGGTGCTCTACACGGCCGGTCCGCAGGCGCGCGCCGCGGCCGCCGAGGACATCGCCGCCGCTGTCCGCGACGGCGCCCTGCCGGTCGGCGAGGAACACGGCCTGCCACTGACCCGCTTTCCGCTCCACCGCACCGCCGACGCGCACCGCGCAGTGGAGAGCGGCACAGTGGGCAAGGTCCTGGTGGACATCACGTCCTAACGCCACAGTGCGCCCCACCTCGCCGTGACGGCAGATCCCGCCCCGGACCGGCGCTGTCAGCCGGCGGCGGCCTCGGCAGCGTGAAGTGCGTCCAGGAGCGCAGTCTGTTGCTCGGTCAGCTTCCCACACAGCGGGTCCATGGCGGTGAGCTCGGGCGAGCACGGTGAGCTCGCGCTCCAGGTCGCCGAGCACGCACGACGGGAGCGCCGCGGCGAGCGCACACGCGGCCACCAGGGCGATCCGCTCGCCGCCGAGGGCTCGGGCAATGTGCCGGTGGTGTGTGAGGCGCCGAGGACCACGTCCGCCGCCAGGGTGTAGCGCAGCTCCGAGCTTTGCCCTATTTCGTAGACACCCGCCTGTTATGCCACCAAGTCCAGGTCAGTGACGCTCCTGACGTGCTGCCGCTCGTAGTCCACCGGGCTGCGGTAGCCCCGAGCGGAGTGCCGTCGGCGGCGTTGGTGTCCGCTTCGGGTGATCCGTGGCGGGAGGTGCGGGTTGTGTCATGCGAGGTTGTACCGGGTCAAGGACCGGGTTCTGGATCACTCCGACCGCCCCGCTTGGATCGCAGTCCTAGCTAGGTTGCATTCCTATCTAGGTGGTGATGGAATGCAGTCATGGCCGCAGACCGCAGATCCAGCTGGCTCAAGGGCGTCCTTGACCTTCTCGTCCTCGCCTGCCTCACCGAGGGCGAGAGCTATGGATACGAGATTTCCAAGGCCCTGGCGGGAGCCGGGCTCGGTGAGATCAAGGGTGGAACGCTCTACCCGGTACTCAACAGGCTTGAGGAGGCCGGCCTGGCCGTCGGGGAGTTCAGGGCCGCCGAGCGCGGACCGGGCCGCCGTTACTACCGGCTCACAGACGACGGCCGTCGAGCCCTCGCCGAACAGGGCGAGTCGTGGCTGGAGTTCCACACCGCCGTCAAGACCATGCTGAACAGTGCACGTCCAGGGGGAGCATCGTGATTCGAAGCAACGGGAGCAGCTCGGAAGGCGCCGGCGGGAGCGAGGCGGGCGGTGACTACTTCACCGAGCTCGCCGCGTGCCTGATCGCCGCCGGCATGGCGGAGGGGGAAGCGGCAGCGAGCGTCGCCGACCTCAGCGGCTATCTGGCGGAGACCGAATCGCCGGACGCGTACGAGGAATTCGGTGCGCCGCAGGACTTTGCGGCCCGCCTGACCGAGGGGCGCACCGCTGAGCAGCCCGCCGCAGGGGCGGAGACCTGGAAGTGGACCGCCGACATCTATACCGACCGCAAGTACCTCAACCACTACGGCGACCAGGGTTGGGAGGTCGAGGGCCTCGACCGGGTCGGCCGCTTCGTCTGCCGCCGGGAGCCGGACGCCGCGATGCGCTGGGAGTACCGGCGGGAGACCGCGAGCGGCGCGAAGGAGCGCGAGGCGGTCGAGGCCGGGCTCGCCCCGGACGCCTGGGAGTTGTGCGGGCAGTGGATGTACTTCATGTACTTCAAGCGCCCGAAAGCGGCGAGCGCCGGTCCGGCGGCGGCGCTCGGCGAGTTGGTGGCGGCGCCGGACCGGCAGCTGTTCCTCGGCCGTACGTACCGGGGCAAGGTGAAGCAGGCCCTGGTGGCCGCGGTGATTTCTGCGGTCCTGGCAGCCACGGCGGTGCACTACGCGGGCGACCGCATGGCTTTCCCGATCCTGATCGGTGCGGCCGTCGCGGCGCCGGTCGGTCTGATCGCCGGCTGGTACCGCGTGAAGCGGGAGGTCATGTCGGGCGTCGAGGATGCCTGACCGCGCAGCGCCGTCGGTCTGAGCTTGGCTCGGGTCGTCCGGCATGGGTCCTGTGCCCGCACCGCCGCCGGCGGCCGCTGGCGAGGGAGGATCTTGTTGGCGAACTCGGGGTTCGCGGCGTGGCGGGTGAGCTGAAAAACCTGATCTTCGCCGCCGATGGCCCCAAACCGGAACCGGTCCTCACGGACGCCCTCAACAACATCATCCGCATCACCAAGAACGAGCAGTACTGCCTCGTCCACGACAGGCCGCTCGCCGACCACGGACTCACCTGGCGCGAACTCGTCGCGTGGTGGACAGATCTGCACCGGCTCCCCGCCGACACCGAGCGGGACAACGCCCTCCAGCCCCACTACAGGCTCGAACAGTCCATGAAGGGCAACGGGCTGGAGAAGGAGTTCATTCAGTCCTTGTTCGGGGTGCTGTGGAAGCAGGTCTCGAGTTGGTCGAGGGCGTGGAGTGCCTGGTCGTAGACGTTGGCGGCGGGTGATGGCGGGGTCTCGGGTCGCCGGGACCACGTGGGGTGGATGACGGCGATCCGGTAGGGGGTTCTGCCGGTGCGGGCGTTCTCGTCGTCGAGGCGTACGAGGACGTCGTCGCAGGCCCCGCACTCCAGCCAGGGAGTGAGCGGGATGCCGTGGAGCGGGTGACCAGGGGCGATCTCCCGGAGGAGTTCGCTTGCGATGGCCGTGGCGCGGGGTGAGTTCTCGACCTCCCACCACCATTCCTCGGCCGCTTCCAGGTCGGGGCACCAGCGGAGCGCGGACGTGGCCCCGGCCGACACACCGAGCGCCTCTGCCAGATCGAGGAGGGCGGCTCGGTCCGCGCGGAGCAGTGGTGTGTGGTGGTCGGAGAGCTGGTCGACGAGATCCTCGAGCGCCAGCTCCGGCTCGCCCGCGTCCCAGGCCGACAAAGTGGCGGCCACCGGTACGGCAGGGGCGAGCAACCCCGACAGCCGCCGGAACTCGAACTCGGTGCGGCGGGGTGTCCAGGGAATCGTCACGGCGCCCATTGGATCAAAGACCCGCGAAGAGCGTCCCAGCCGGCCTTGCTGCGCCCCGGTTCGGTCTGGCTTGGCTGGTGCTGGTGGGCCGTCAGGCCGCCGTGGAGGACGTCCAGGAGGCTGCTCTGAAGTTGTCCTGGTGGCCGGTGGGTGTTGTCGCGCCTGGTGTCGTGTGGGGTGCTGCCATGGTCCGTGTCGTGGGTGGATACCCGGGAACCTCTGCGTGCGTCTGGGTGGGACAGCACCCCCGTGATAGCTGCGTGAGCCGTCCACCGGCCGGCCGCCGCCGTCGGGGCCGGGCTTTCGGTCGTTGGTGTGTGGTGCGGCCGACGGGGACCGCACCACACCTGTCAACCTCCTTCTACGGGGTCCGCTCGGTTGGCCGCTGCGGGGGCCGGGCTTGCTGTGGCACGGCCGGTGGGCGCGTGCGCCATCGCCGGACCGGGACGGGGAAGTCCACGGCCGCGGCCGGCTCCGGAACCAGCGCCTCGCCCGGGCCTCGGTCGATCGACTCCTTCAGCGCCAGGATCTCGGCCTCGGCCTCGGCCAGCCGCCGCTGGACCTCGGACAGCGGGGCGCCGCCGATGCGCTGGTAGGTATCGATGCGCCGCAGCGCCTCAACCCACTCGCCCTCTTCTTCCGGTGCGATCCCGCAGGCTCGCACGAACTCAATGAGAATCCTTTCCGTGCAGTCCCGCTCGCCCGCGAGCACCCCGTGCATGGTGCTGCGCGGCAGCCGGCTGACCCCGTTGTGGACGGCCCGCGCTTCCAGCTCCCGCAGGGACGGGCTCCCGGCGTGCAGCCACAGCCGCTTCATCGCGAAGTGGAGCTCGGAGCGCTGCGTGATGTACCGCAAGGCCTGGCCCGAGGTGGGCACGGTCACCGTGCCCACGCCCCGCTTCTTGCGTCCGGAGCGGTTGGCGTCGGCCCGCAGCCACAGCCGCTCCACGGTGCGCACCGACCCGCCGCAGGCCCGGGTGTAGGCCTCGGTGACCGGCCAGGTGGGGACCGTGCGGCCCTCGTCGGCGCGGGAGAGGGTGGCGATGGAGACGGGCAGTGCGAGTTCGGTGGTCTTCTGCGCCATCTGGCTGTAGGTGAGGCCGGAGCGCTCGCGCAGCTTGCGAAGCCACTGCGCGAGCACCCCGATCTCCTTGTTCTGCTCAGCCAGGGCGCTGTTCAGGCGCCCCACCGCGCTCTCCTAGCGGGTCCGGCGGGTGGTGAGCGTCTCGACCAGGCGGCGGACCAGCTCGATGCCGAGCAGGCCGGCCGTGGCCAGGGTGGTGACGACGGTCTGCACCGCCATGCCCCGCGCGGTGAGCGCGGTGGTGAGGAGGAGGACGACGACCACGACGATCGCGGCCGAGACCGGCACCTGGGTGCCGGCCGTCGTCTGGACCTCCACGCACGCCGCGGACGCGACGGCCTGGTTGGTGTGCTTCTTACGCAATGCGATCTCCCTTGCCTGTTGCCACTCGACAGGGGGTCCACACGACGCCCGCCCGGCCTTCCAGAGCCGAGCGGGATGGACTCCCATGGCACAGGTTGCTGTGTCCCGTAGGGACAGTCCAGCCGCTCCAAGCCCGGTTTCTCGCTCTGTCCCACTGCAAGTTGAGATACCGTCAGCGAGAAACAGCAGCTCACAGCACCCGGACCTCGGCCTACCTGAGTGCCCGCAACGGCAACTTCGTCCGACCTTGCCGGGACAACGGCGCTTGCTTCAACGCCGCCGAGACGCAACTCTGTGGGAGCAACAGCGGGGCAGAAACAGGAAGGCCCCGCGCGACCGCGGGCGCCCCCCAGGGCGGGCGCGCAGGAACAACGGGATTGGAGGACGGAATGAACGTCAAGAAGCGCTCAACGCGGCCGGAGTTCCGCCAACACTCTCCACCGTTCCGTCGACGTGGCCGGCCCCAAGCTGCCCGCACGACGCACGCATGCCCTGGTAGGCCCCGGCATGCCCATACGCCGCAGCACGCGACAGTGCTCGCACCGCCATGCCAGCTCCGGCGGCATAGGCCCCCCCTCAGCCATGTCCGAATGCCCTCAGGGCACCCACCCCGGACATAGAGCGCCCTCCCCTGCCCTCCTTCAGGGCCCCCTGTACGCGGTCTCCCCGGCCGTTGCCACTCGACACAAATAGGGGACCGGCTTGCCTTGTTCCAGCAGGGCCGGCCAGGTGCGGCACCGCCGCACCGAAGCTTTCCAACGCCAGGACGTCCGGCCGACCGCCACGGCCAGCACCACCTGCCCACGCGGCCGGCCGGACATCCCGGCACCATCCAGACCGCCAACACCCTCCGCGGGAAACGGCAAGAACGTCCTACTCTGAGAACCAGCAGACCAGCACCAGGAGGCCGTGATGCGGATGGTGTTCGACCCCACTGAGGCCGAAGGGCTGCGCGCCACCGCCCGGGACGCCGCGCTGGAGGATCCCACCCTCGCGTACGTCCTGCTCGACCTGGCGGACCGCGGCGTCGACCTGAACGACCGCCGAACCTGGGACGACATCAAGGCCGAGCGCGGCATCGAGACCACCACGGTCACCCCGGCGACCGGCGGCGAGCAGCGCGTTGCCTGACCGCCCGCCGCGCCGCGCGGTCATCACCTTCCACGAGGTCGCCGAACGCCAGCTCGCCGAGATGGACGACGCCGCCCTCGCCCGCCTTGACCCGCACCTGAACATCATCGCGCTGAACCCGAAGACCGCCGGCGTCCAGATGCGCCCGGACAGCCCGGTCCTGGAGTACGCCAAGGACGGCGTCCGGATCGCCTCCGTCTCCACCGTGCTCGGCACGATCGTCCTGGTCGCCTACGTCGAGGTCGACTGAACCCCCCTCCCCGCGTCCAGTCCAAGACTCCGGGCCCGACCGCGTGCTCCACCGCAGCCCCGACGGTCTTGCCGGTGGCGTCGCCGGGGTCGCAGATGCACGTCCGCTCACCGGGCCACCCGCAGCGCTCGGGGTGGACGGTCGGTGCCGTGGTGCGCCGTTGCGTGGCGGGCGGCGGGGAGGGTTCTTCGGTTGCGGCCTTTCTGGCGGTCGTGGTGCGGCGTGGTGCGTCGGGGTCCTCCGGGAGCCGGAGCAGCTGGTGGCCGCGCCGGCGGGGTGGGGCCTGGTGGGTGGGCTCGCTGTCCGCGGGGGGCCGTTCGGTGGCTGCGGGCCGGGGTCTGGGGTTCGAGGAAGAGGCCGGTCAGTTCGGCGGGGACGGGGTGTTGGCCGGGGTCGGGCCGGGGGCCGCGTCCCGCTGGTCGAGCGCTCTGGCCGGGCGCCTCGCCGCCCCCGGCAGGCCGAGTGCCTTGTACAGGGCCGCCAGGTGCTCGCGGGCTGCTTGGGCGTGCCGGACGGCTTGGGCTAGTTGCTCGCACCGTGGAAGCCCACTCCTCCGCCGTCCAAGACCAGCCCGGCCGTTGCCGACTCCACCCCGCCGACTTCACCCCGCCCCGTCCTCGCCCGCCTGCTCCCACACCCGGGCGCACACCGCCAGCTGCGCCGTGGTCTGCTCGTTGCCGACCAGCAGGCGCTGGAGGAGGCGTAGTGCGAGCGGGTCCGCCGCCGGAGCCCTGGTGGCCGAGGAGAAGCGGTCTGGCTCCTGGTGGCGCCGCTCATGACGCCGCCTCACCTCGGCGTAGCTCGAAGGGAGCTCAGGCAAAGTCGAGGGCATCATTGGATCGGGTCAAATGCTCAAACGGCGCCATGCGCGGCCGGGCCTCGTTCCAACTCCTTCGGATCCTCGTCCTCACCCGGCCGTGACCTTCACGCAACTCCGGTCAGAGCCAAAGATCGGAGAGCCTCCTCAAACAGAGACGATCGCTATGTCCGATGGGCCGTAAAGTGATGGACAGCCCTCCGGCCGCTGGGCGAGCATCTCCGCGATGAACAGCGAACCTCACTCCACCAGCCCCAAGCGTGTCCGTTTCGTCGAGCTCAGTGCGAAGGCGCTGCGGGCGCTCGCCGACGGCGACCTCGCCGGCGGCAGCGCCGAGGCGGGTGTCCCTCTCGACCCGCACTTCGTCGGCGACCGGGCCCGCTGGATCTTCGGCTACCGCGCCGACCAGCTCGCCGGGGACCCGTCGGCCGCGCCCTGGATCACGCGGGCCGCGGTGTCCGAACCGGACGGGGCCGTGGTCGGCGACGCCGGGTTCCACGGGCCGCCGGACGAGGACGGCATGGTCGAGGTCGGCTTCACCGTCGTGCCCGGGTACCGCCGCCAGGGCTACGCCCGCGCCATGCTGAGGGAGCTGCTCGTCAGGGCCGCCGCCGAACCCGGTGTCAGGACCGTGCGGGCCAGGGTCAGTGCCGACAACACCGCCTCCCTGGCCACCGTCGCGGGCTTCGGGTTCACACGCGTCGGCGAGCAGGGAAACGAACGTGACGGGCTCGTCATCGTCTTCGAGGTCCCGGCGGACGCGATTCGGACCGGGCACCCCACATCCTCGGCGGACACGACGGCCGTCCCGGTCGAGCCCTGACCGGAGAAGGGCCACACAGGCCAGGCCCGGACACTGGTCGAAGAACGCCAACGCCTGGGAACGCGGCTACGCCTACGCCGCCGCCTTCCACCACACCCACGGCCACCTCGCGATCCCGGCGACCGCCAAGCTCGACGACTACGCGGTGGGCGCGTGGATGCGCCGCCAGCGCAAGGCCGACAACCTCACCGGCGACCAGGTGGCCAGGCTCGACGGCCTGGACGAGCTGTGGCGCCTGGAACCGGACTGGAACCGCTCCTACCGCCGCCTGCTCGCCTACCTCGCCGCCGGCGGAACCCTGGACGGCCCGGCGAACCGCATCGGCCTCGGCGACGACCCGGCGTTCCGGCCCGGCACCTGGCTGCGCAAGCAGGACAAGGCCCGCACCGACGGCAAGCTGACCGACCACCAGGCCGCGCTCCTGGACGCGCTCACCCGGCACGCCGAGACCGTCGCATGCTGACCCGCCTACGCCCCCCGCCGTCCCGGCCCACCCCGGGCCGGGACGGGCCCGCCTACACGGCGTAGCCTGCTACACCACCCATCCCCGCCGCACAGCGGGGGACGGCGGCCCGGTCCTGACCCCGGCCGTGTCCGCGGTGCAGGTCCCGCTGACCTGCGCTGGTGAGTTTCGGCTCGGACCCGGTGAGTTTCGGGTGTCGTACAAGGGCCTTCGGCACGACGACACCCATCACCAGGCGCCGCCGCCGCCGTCCGGCCGCGTCCACCGCGGCTGTGACCGCCTCCCCGGTCCGCGCCGGTTGGCCGTCGCCCCGGCCCGGCCGGGCGGCGCCGGGTGCTGCCGGACCTGGTCGAGCGAGCACTTGACCCCGGGTGGGGTGGTCGTCCGCACCCCGCCTGGCACGAGCCCGCCTGCCCGGCCTGGGCCCGGCGGTGACCGTCGGCATGATGGCCGGGCCGGTCCGGGGGCGGGTGTGCGCCGACGAGAGCTTGGCCGCGTTCATAGCCCCGTCTGTACGCGCAGAGAACAATTCGAGTTCGCGGTTGGGAAATTAAAATTTCGGAGGACCTGTAACTTCTGCCCGAAAGGTTCCGGTCTGCAACTGGCAGTACCGTGTGCTGTATCGAAGGAGTGGTTTGTGAGTTCTCAGGTGAAGGCATTCGGGTTCGGCATGCCGTGGGAATCGCTGTACGGTTACAGCCAGGCTGTTCAGGTAGGTGAAACCGTATACGTGTCAGGTCAGTTGTCCCATGATCGGAATGGAGACTTCGTGGGTGCCGGCGACTTTGAACTGCAGGTTCGCACCACGCTGGAGAACCTTGACCTGGTATTGAGGCAGTTCGGGGCTGAACGGAGCCAGATCGTGGAAACCACGGTACTAGTGAGGAATCTGCGGGAGAACTTCGAAGCGGCAGCACGCCTCCACGCCGACTACTTCGGGGAGCACCGGCCGACCAGCACGGTCATGGGCATATCGGACTTGGCGCTGCCGGACCAGCTCGTGGAAATCGGTGCCCTTGTGCGTCTTGATGTGAAGCCCTAGCTGTTCTGTCCCGTGAGGCTCGGCCTGCGGAGGGGATCCTGGAACCTGCCGCGCGCGGGCCGGGGGCTTCTGGCCCTTCAGGGAGCGCCGCGTCCGCTCACGTCGGCTCGCCCTGGCCGGGGCCGAGCGCCGCCAGCTGGGGTGCCCCGGCCGTCCAGTCGGGGCCGACGCTTTGCCGGGTGGTTTCGTGACCAGATGGTGGTGACGTTTCCGGGGCCGTGCACGTCGGCCTGCTGCTCCAGCCCCCGGCCCGGCCGCCCCGGTGCGGCTGCTGTGGTGTCTGCCGTCGCTGGCCGCGGCGCGCGCCGTCCCGGTCCGGCGGGCCGAGCGGGTCACCGGTCTCAGCACGGTTGGTGCCGGGGTGGGCGGGATCCGCGTGCTGAAGATGCCGGTGGGGTCGCGTTCGCCTGCGGTGTTGGCGCTGGGCTCACCCTGCTGCTCCCGTTCTTGCCCGGCTTCTACGTGGCCGTTCCGGCACGGCCCCGGGTGCCTTCCTTCGCCGGGTCGCCGTTGCCGGCTGGGTTGCCGTTGTCGGTCCTGTGTTTGCCGATGGGTTCGGGATGGGTGTGGCCTTCCCGGCTGCCGCCTCGGTCGGCCCGGACGGGACGTCAAGGTGCGGGTGCCGCTCCGGGGACGGGTGCGAAACGGAGCCGGTACACGCCCCGGAGGACGGCGTGGACCGCCAGTGCCCACCCGACAAGGGAGGCCACCGCGCCGACGATCCCGGCGGCAGCCCAGACCGGCCCCCACCCCGTCCCCGCGAACAGCAAGACGACCGCGAGCGGCGTCGAGAGCAGCGCGCCCAGCACGAACAGCACCGGCACGGCCATCACCGACCCGAGCGAGGCCAGCACGGCGTACCCGAGGGATCCGCCGAACCCCCGGAGTATCAGGTCGAGCACCCCCGGCACTGAACGATCGAGCTGCACAGGCTCCATGACGCAACGTCAGGACCTGGGTGCGGCCCGGGGAAGCGGTCCTGCGGGAACGGGGGGGCCAGGCCCGTGACATCGCCCCGTTACGGGCTCCCCGACCGGCCGGGGTTATCCTGCACGGCCAACGCCCACAGCGCAGCCATGCCGTGGAAGAAACGGACCCGCGAACCCGGTGCCCGCGCCCCTGACCAGAGCATCCGGCAGGGGCGTGACGTGCCCGGTCGGACACGCGGCGAACCGATCGTGTTTACGAGTAGGCCAGCCTGGCCAGAAGCAGGCCAGGTCGTGGTTCGACCCGCGTCAGGCACCGTGCCGCACCTGCGGCGCATACCCGTTCGGCCGGCTCGGCCGACGGGTACTGGCAGGGGCGTCCGGCATCGCGGCGCGGCCACCGTCCGTCCAGAAGGGGTACGGGCCGAGCGATGAAGATCATCATCAAGATCGCTCTCGGGATCGGGGTCCTCATCGGATACGTCCTGGGGCGACTGAAGAAGGGACGGTGGGCCCTGTCGGTGGCGAGGTCCTTCGCCGGACGGAGCCTCGACCCGCGAGCGCTCGCCATCGAAGCGCTGCGGAAGCTGGGCGAGGAGAGGACCGAGACCGCGAGGTCCTCGTGACCGCGCCCGTGTCCGGCCCGGCGTGTCGGCCGGCCGGCCGCCGGTCCTGTTCCGGCTGTTCGGCACGCCGCTCTCGTTCCGGTCCGCCTGCCCGTTCGGACGTCCCGTTGCCTCGTCCCGGTCCGCCGCGTCCGGCCCGTCCCGGCCTGCGGCGGGCCCGGTGCTGCTCCGGGACCGGGTTGCTGCCTGTCTGCCGGTGCTCGCTGCCCGCTGTCGTGCCCGCTGTCGTGCTCGCTGTCGTCCGTCCCTGCTGGCCGGTCCCGTTGCCCGACGCCCGGCTGTTCTGCCGGCTTCGGCCGCCCGGGCCGGCTGCGGCGCTGTGTTGCCTGCCGGCTGCTCCCGGTGTCCTTGCGCAGTTGCGGGGCCGGTCCGGCCTGCTGCTGTCCGCTGCTCCGTTCCGGCCGGTTGCTGCTGCCCGGCTGCTGCTCGGGGCCGCCGTTCGTCCTGTCGGCCGCTGGCGCTCGTCCGGCCCGTCGGTGCCCGCCTGTCGGTCGGCACGGCCCGGCGCCTCGCGGACCTGAGCCGGGGGCTGCAAGCCCGCCGCCGGGCCGCGGGCCCCGGAGTGCGCGGGCCCCTGGGAGCGCGCGCACCGGGCCGAGGTCAGGCCGGGTCGGACGGGTCGCTCGCCCGGACCCGCCGGGCGAGCTGGACCGCTCCCGCCACCGCCAGGGCCATGCCGAGTGGGGCCACACAGGCTCCGGCGTATTCGAGCAGCGGGCGCAGCCGTGGCGGCGGGTCGAAGGCGGCCACGGCCGTCAAGGGCATTAGCCAGGGCAGTGTCCCGAGCCCGACGCCCACGGCCTGGAGCGGGTCCCTTCGTCGGTCGGCCAGTCGGCCCAGCAGGGCCGGTGCCGTCAGGGTGCCGAGCCAGATCGGCAGCAGGCCCAGCATGGGCAGCGGTAGGTGCTGCGCCATGTACCGGTCGGCCACGGTCGCGGGGAGCGCGACGGCGAGCGCGAGTCCGGCCATCTCCCAACGGCCCCGCTGGGTGACGTCCACGAGTCCGGCCGGTGCGAGCAGCACCAGTGCGCCGACCAGTGCCATGCCCGCCAGCTGACCCGCCGAGTACGGGTGCAGCCCGCTTAGGGCCTGGATGCCGCCACTGAGGAGGGCGGCTGCCACGGCCGCGATCCGGGCGGCCCGCCAGCGGCCGGTCACGGCGATTCCGAGGGCGAGCAGCCACGGCGCGGCGCGGGCCAGCTGGAGGACCGCGGCCGGCACTGCGTGGCCGAGGCCGAGATTGGGTTGGGGGTCCCGGATCCGGTGGACCAGCCCGGGCAGCAGGAAGTACAGGGCGCAGCCCGCCGCGAGCGCGAGCGCGGTCGGTGCCGCTCCGGCCAGCACGCGACCGGCTGGGTCCGTGGGGCTGATCCGCAACCGCAGCCGCAGGGCGTGGGTGGCGAGGTCGCGGTACTCCCGGAGCACCGCGCTGCGTGTCCGGCCCTGGGTGGCCTCGGCGAAGGTGGCGTGGATGTCGTCGCCTTGCGCGGAGCGGTACCGGGCGGGGTAGAGGCCGATCAGCAGGCGGCCCGCCCGTGGGGTGTCGTGGCCGGTTGTGACGTCGTTCATGAGGTCGCCCCCTCGGGTCGCGGACGGAAGGCGCTCAGCCGGCGTTCGGCCTCGGTGGCGGCCGCCCGCAGGCGCTTGGCCTCCTGAGCCAGCGCGTCCTGTCCCTGGCCGGTGAGGGCGAACGTGCGGCGCAGTCGTCCGCTGACCACCTCCTCGCTCTCGATCCGCACCAGGCCCTGCTGGAGCAGCCGGTCGAGCGCGGTGTAGAGCGTGCCGGTGCTCAGGCGGCTGTCGCCGCCTGAGATGGCGAGCACCTCTTGGATGATCGCGTAGCCGTGCCGGGGGGCGTCGGCCAGTGCGGTGAGCACGAGCCTGGTCGGCTCCTGTAATTGACGGTCAGTCATACATTGAGTTTAGGGCGATCATCGCAATATGTCGATGGTCGGACGATCGGTGGGGTGGGGTGACGTCACCTGTCGGCCGCCCGGGCCCCGGCACCCCCGCCTGCCTTCCCGGCCGTTGCCCGCCAGCCCGTCCGGCTGGTGTTTGCCCGGTCCACGCGCACCAGGGTGGGCAGGCCGTCGGCGGGGCGGAACGGTGCGGGTGATCGTGGGCTGTAGGCGGGCAGGTCGTGCACGGGCTCGCGTGACGGTTCGACCAGGCCAGCGCCCAGTCGGCGCAACTTCTTCGCATTAAGCTGTGTGCATGAGTGCAAGAGCGACCACACGCCCCGGCGGGCGCAGCGCCCGCGTCCAGCAGTCCGTGCACCAGGCCGTCCGTGACCTGGAGGTGGAGGTGGGGCGGGATGCGCTCACCGTGCCGCTGATCGCCGCCCGCGCGGGAGTGACGCCGTCCACCGTCTACCGGCGCTGGGGCGACCTGCGGGAACTGTTGTCCGACGTGGCCGTCGAGCGGCTGCGCCCCGACGCCCCGCCGGCCGACCATGGCAGCCTGCGGGCGGACCTGGAGGCGTGGACGGTGCAGTTCGCCGAGGAGATGTCCTCGACGGCGGGTCGCACGTACATCCGTGACGCCCTGCTGGGGGACCCCGGGCAGGGCAACGCGGCCCGGTGCTCCGACTATGCCGCCGAGCAGTTGAAGGCCATCGGCGTGCGCGCGGCCGGGCGCGGGGAGGCCGTGCCCGACGTGGAGACCCTGCTGGACGTCGTCGTCTCCCCTCTGATGTACCGGATCCTGTTCCGCCCCTCGGACCTGTCCGCGGCCTACGCCGACCGCCTGGTGGCTGCGGCGCTCGGTCGCGGTACACCTCCTCCCGGCAGATAAAAGCTAAATATTTGCGTTACTGGGCGGCGTGATCCTAGAGTGCCTCATGCAAAGCATTCGCCTTAAGGCTCAGAGGTGCTTCCATGACCAGCGTCACAGCTCTGCCGTCCCACCCCCGCCGGCTGCCCGTGCTGAGCCGCCAGGGCGCTTTCCGGCTCCACGCCTCGGTCCTGGTCGGCCTGCTGGCCGCCTCCAGCGCACCGACCCCGCTCTACGCGCTCTACCAGGCCGCATGGCACTTCTCGGCCCTGACGCTGACCGCCGTGTTCAGCGCCTACGCGCTCGCCCTGCTGGTGGCACTGCTGACCGCGGGCACGCTCTCGGACCAGCTGGGCCGGCGTCCGGTCCTCGCCGCGGCGTTGCTGGCACAGGCCCTCGCGATGGCCGTCTTCGCCACCGCCCAGGGGGTACCGGCGCTGATCGCCGCCCGGATCCTGCAGGGCCTGGCCACCGGCGTGGCCACCAGCGCCGCCGGAGCCGCCCTGCTCGACTTCGAGGACCTCGACCGCCCGGGCCGGGCAACGGCCGCCAACGGCATCGCCCCCGTGGCCGGCATGGCTGCCGGCGTACTGGTCGCCACCGCCCTCGGGCAGTACGCCCCCGCCCCGACCCGCACCGTCTACCTGCCGCTGCTCCTGCTCTTCGCCGCGCAGACCGCCGCGGTCCTGCTCACCCCCGAGACCGCCCGCCCCCACCCCGGTGCCTGGCGCACACTGCGCCCCGCCATCACCGTCGCCCCCGCCTCCCGGCCGGCTATGGCGCTCGCCGCGCCCGGCATCGTCGCCGCCTGGGCCCTGGGCGGCTTCTACTCCTCCCTCGGTCCCTCGCTCGCCCGCCTCATCGCCCCGCACGCCGCGAGCGCCACCGGCGGCCTGGTCTTCTTCACCCTGACGGCCGCGGCCGGCCTCGCCGGCCACGCAGCCCGGACGCTGCCTGCCCGCACCGTCAGCCTCGCCGGCACCGTGCTCCTCATTCCGGGAGCCCTGCTGACCCTGGCCGGCCCGTACCTGCACAGCCTGCTCACGCTGTTCGCCGGCACCGCCCTGGCGGGCGCGGGCTTCGGCGCCGTCACCCAGGGCGCCCTGCGCCTGCTGCTGCCCCCGGCGGCCCCGGGCGAACGCGCCGGCATGCTCGCCGCCTACTACGTCCTCAGCTACCTGGCCATGAGCGTCCCAGCCGTCCTCGCCGGCCTGCTGACCAACCTGTACGGCCTGCAGAGCGCCGTCTCGCTCTACGGCGTGACGGTCATCCTGCTGACCCTGATCGGCCTCGTCCGCGCCGTCCGGCAGCCGCACACCGCCTGACCGGACCGAACCCGCCCACAACGTGAGGACCCATCGATGAGCACCGCCGCGCCCCGTCAGACCATCCCCGCCGCGAGCACGGGATGGAGCCTCGGCGACATCGCCGTACACCGCGTCGACGAGATCGAACTGCCGCGCCAGACCGGACCCTGGCTGCTACCGGACGCCACTAAGGAGGTGCTGGACGAGGCGTCGTGGCTGCGCCCCGACTTCGCCGACGCCGACGTCCCACGCCTGGCGAGCCACAGCTTCGCGGTGGAGGCCGGTGGGCTGCGCATCGTCGTGGACACTGGCATCGGCAACGACAAGACCCGGGCCAACCCGGCCTGGAACGGTCTCGACACCGACTTCCTGGAGCGGCTCGCGGCGGCCGGCTTCGCGCCCGAGTCCGTGGACCTGGTGATCAACACGCACCTGCACACCGACCACGTCGGCTGGAACACCAGTCTCGTCGGCGAGGACTGGATCCCCACCTTCCCCAACGCCCGCTATCTCACCAGCCGCACCGAATGGGACCACTGGGCCGCCACCGACCTGGACGAGGCCCGCACCCAGATGTTCCGCGACTCCGTCCACCCGGTCCGCGACGCCGGGCAGTACGACCTCGTGCCCGTGCCCGAGCAGGGCCGTGAGGTGGCGCCGGGCGTCCTCCTGGTCCCCGCCCCGGGCCACACCCCGGGGCAGGTCGCCGTGGAACTGCGCGGCAGCGACCGCCAGGCGCTGATCACCGGCGACAGCATCCACCACCCCGTGCAGCTGTCCCACCCCCACGTGCACAGCTGCGTCGACATCGACCCGGCCCAGGCGGTGCGCACCCGCGCCCGGCTGCTCGACGCCCTGGCGGACACCGACGCGCTGCTGCTGGGCACCCACTTCCCGCGGCCCACCGCCGGCACCGTCCGCCGGGAGAGCGGCCGCTACCGGCTGCTCCCCGAGCCGGGCGTCAAGATCCCGGCCACTGCGGCCTGACCACGCGGCCGGTGCCGCCCGGCCGCCCCCGCACGGGCCGCCGAGCAGCCGTGGCGCCTGCGGATACCTAAAGCGAACCCTTGGCCTTTACGGCTTCGGTTACTCCGCCGCTCCAGCCTTGACCGAGAGGAAGAAGATCCATGCTCGCCGTCGAACTCACACCGCCCGAGGCGGCCCGCTGGGCCGCCCGCGCCGGGCTTGTGCTGCCCGCCGAGCGCCACGCCGCGGTCGCCGCGGTCGCCAACCACATCCACAGCGTCGTCTCGGTCCTGCGCGAGCTGGACTTCGCGGACGTCCCGCCCGCCGCCGCCTACCGAGCCGGAGAGGAGACGCACGATGCAGCCGTATGAGCTGTCCCTCGCCGCCGCCGCCGACGCAATACGTGCCCGGCGACTGTCCCCCGTCGAACTGGTCGACTCCGTCCTCGATCGTATCGAGACGGTGGAACCGCACCTGGGCGCCTACGTCACGGTCGCCGCGGAGCAGGCGCGCCGGGCGGCGAGCGAAGCCGAACACGAAGCGGCACAAGGCCGTTACCGGGGGCCGCTGCACGGCATCCCGATGGGGCTCAAGGACCTGATCGACGTCGGCGGGATGGCCACCACGGCCAGCTCCCGGGTCCGCGCCGACCACCGCGCGACGGCGGACAGCACGGTCGCTGCCCGTCTGAGCGCAGACGGCGCGATCCTGCTCGGCAAGACCCACACCCACGAATTCGCGTTCGGCCTGACCACCCCGCAGACCCGCAACGCCTGGGACCGCGGCCGGGTCGCCGGTGGCTCCAGCGGCGGCTCCGCGGTCGCCGTCGCGGCGGGCACCGCGACGTTCGCCCTGGGCACCGACACCGGTGGGTCGATCCGGGTCCCCGCCGCGCTCAATGGGGTCGTCGGCCTCAAGCCGACCTACGGTCTCGTCTCCCGTCACGGCGTCACCTCCCTGTCGTGGTCGCTGGACCACGTCGGTCCGGTCACCCGCACCGTCGAGGACGCGGCCCTTGTCCTCACCACGCTGGCCGGACACGATCCGCGCGACCCCGCCTCGCTGTCCACGCCCGCCGCGGACTATCGGCCCGGTGCCGGCACGGACCTGGCGGGGCTGCGCATCGGCCTGCCGCGCACCTACTACTTCGACAATGTCCACCCGCAGGTGGAGACCGCCGTCCGGCGCGCCATCGGGCAGCTGGAAGCCCTGGGCGCACAGCTCGTCGAGGTCGACATCCCGATGACCCGCTACATCCAGGCCACCCAGTGGGGTCTGATGGTGCCGGAGGCCGGCGCCTACCACGAAGGCAGCCTGCGCACGGTCCCCGAGCTGTATCAGGAGGACGTCCGCATCCTCCTGGAGGCAAGCGAGTTGATGAGCGCCGGTGACTACGTGCGCGCTCAACGCTCCCGCACGCTCATGCGCGCCGAGTGGGCACGGATGCTGAAGGAGGTCGACGTGATCGCCGCCCCGAGCGTCCCGATGCCCGCAGTCGGGGCCGACGAGGAGACGGTCACCTGGCCCGACGGAACGGTCGAGGGCGTCTCCGACGCCTACGTGCGCCTCTCCGCCCCCGCCAACATCACCGGAGTGCCCGCCCTGACCGTACCGGTCGGACACGACGCGGCGGGCATGCCCATCGGCATGCAGCTGCTCGGCCGGCCCCTCGGTGAGCTTACGCTCCTGCGGGTCGGCCACGCCTACGAGCAGACGCAGCCTGCCCGGGCACTCGCCACAGTCACCTGAGTACGGGCCGGGGCCGACTGCGCGACAGAGCCGCCGGGGCCGACTGGCGCAGCCGTCCTCGCGGGCCAGTTCGGCCTCTACTCCTTCTGCGAAGCCCGCTGGCACAAAACCGCTCCACAATCAGACCCGAGCACGCGGACACCGTGAGCGGGGACCGCGACCTGACCTCAAGGGCTACGAAGTGGTCCGCTTCGGCTCCACCGAGCTGAGCGACCCCAACCAGGGCCGCCCGCTCCTGGAGCGGTTCTTCGCGGACCTCTTCGACCACTACGACGTCGGCATCCCACCCGGCCCGGAAACCTGACCGCTGCTCCCCTGTCCTGAGGCTCGCCTCCGTCAACCTTGATGGCCGTTGCCAGCCTGGGCCGAATACCTTGATGGCCTGGTCACGGGGCGATAACGCCACAGGTCAAAGCATTGGTGAGAGCGGGCCGGATACCTTGATGCCCGCCCCAGGCTCGGGATGGGCATCAAGGTATGGGTCGCTGTCTGGGTCAGGGGCTGGTGCCGGTCAGCTCCCACCAGGGGCGGGTCCGGTTTCGAGGTCGGCGATCGACCACCAGAGGTCGGAGCTGGGGCCTTCGGCCTCCAGGTCTTCCAGCTTCGCGACGCCGGCCGGGATGGTGCGCAGCATCTTGGCGACGTACGGGGTGCGGGCGATGCGCTCGAGGTGGCGTTGGGTGAGGTGTGCCTGCGGGTGGGGTGCGGGAAGTCGGTGCCGGCGCCGGAGCCCGGCAAGCGCGGGCGGCGGCTTGTGTACTGCTCGAAGGCGTGCAAGTCCAAGGCGGCGCGGGACAAGCTCAAGGCCGACGCCGTCCGGTCCGGCGAGGGCGCGCGGGCGGAGGTGCTGCGGTGCGCGGAGGCGGCCGTGGACGCCGCCCGCGCGTTCCTGGACGCGGTCGACGCCGACCCGGTGGCCGCGTACGAGCAGTTCCGCCGTCTGCACGGGTCGCTGAGCGTCCGGGCGGTGGAGGCCGCGGAGGAAGCGCGGGACGAGGCCTGCTGGCCGGACCTGACCGAGCCCCAGCGCGTGCTGCGCCGGGCCGAGGAGATGCTGATGCGTCCGGATGTCCTGGCCCGGGTCGACCCCAGGGTCCTGGTCGGGCAGCCTGCCGCACCGGCCGTTTCGGATCGGTCCGAAAAAGCACCCGGCCTGGCCGGGGCGGCGGTACCCGCCATTTCGGACCGAACCGAATCGGGGGCGCCCGCGCGGGTGCCGGTACCCGCCGCCCCGGCCCAGCAGCGGGCGGAGGACTTCGAGGCGCTGCGCCGCGCCGCCTGCACGATCCCGACCGTGCCGCGCTCGACGACGGCCTGGTCCACCTCACCTGGCCCACCCACCCGGGCGTCCAGGAGCTCCAACGAGAAGGCCGCCCGGTCGGCTGGATCGAGGAGTACGACGTCCAGCGCGGCACCTGGACCGCCCTGATCGACAGCAGCATCGTCGCCGACGCCGCCAGCGGCGAACCCCTGCGCTGCCCCGGACCCGACGCCGCCCTTGCCCTGCTGCGCCGGGCCCTGGGGGAACACCTCACCCGCTGGTAGTGCGGACCGGCCGCCGCGGCCGCGCGCCGTCCCGCGCGCGATGGGCAGCGCGCGTGGACAGTCCCAGCAGCGCGCGGCGCGCCTATGGACAGGCCGCGCGGGGTCCGCGCGCAGCTGGCCGCGCGCGCCGACCAGCGCGGCGCGTTTCCCCTGGACAGCGGTGCGTTTCCCCTGGACAAGGGGGTCCGGCGCTGTCCCGTTCGGAGGGCGGCGAGCGCTGTCTTGTCAGCCCAGGGCTGTGTCGAAGGCCTCGCGGTTGGCCGAGGTGTAGGCGTGCTCTTGTTCGGACCACCGGATGCGCTCGGCGATCGTGTGGTCGTCGGCGACGCGCGGGGACGAGCCCGCGAGGTGGCTGCGCCACCACCTGGCGTTGCGGTCCTGGCGGTCGAGCGCGGCATCGATGAGGTGGGAGCGGGAGGTGGCGTCGAGCCCGTACGCGTCGGTGAGGACGCGTACCTGTGCGGCCTGGACGGTGGTGGGTGGAGCGCTGGGTTTGGAGGAGATGCACCAGGTCCACGCCATGTAGCCGAGGTCTTCGATGGGATCGCCGGGGGCGGCGGTGTCGAAGTCGATGAAGGCGGCCGGGATGTCGTCGGCGAAGACCGTGTTGTTGGGCCCCGGGTCGTGGTGGCAGACCACGGGATGCCGACCGGCCAGGCGACTGCCGCGGGTGGCGTCGTGGAAGGAACGGAGCAGGGAACCGGCTGCGGCCACCTGGGGGTCGGTCCAGCGCTGGAATCGGGCGGGCACCCAGCCGGGGAGGTAGCTGAGGATTTCGCGGTCGGCTGTGTCGAACCCGAGGTGGCGCGGAGCGCCGGCAAAGCCCGCCCGCTGGAGGTCACCGAGCAGTGCGGCGACGAACGATGACGATGCGCTGGCTGGCCGCCGGACGGTATGGCCGACCCTGACCACGCCGGGTGTGAGACGTCCGCCGGACAATGGCACTTCGTTCTCCATGGCTACATTCTGGCCTCTGGCCTCGCTCTGCCCGGGTGCTCAGCAGACTCTGCACGCGCAAGGTCCGGTGTCACCGGACTGCCGAACCCGTGCCGCACGCGCGCCGCTGGCTGTGGTGTCGGTCACGGACATTCCGGGAGATGGAGGGGCTGGGCCTGCTGGTGCTGCCGGTCCCGACGAAGCGGGAGCTGGTGGCCGCGCTGATGTCCGCCCCGGACGATCCGTGGTGGGAGGACCGCGTGCTCCACACGAAGCTCTACCCGGTGAAGGAACGCGGCGTGTGAGCCGTGCGGCTGCCTCCCTACCCTCGTGCGGGTGGTGGGTGCGCGGGCGTGGCACGCTGCCTCGCGTGATCGATTCTCCCGATATCGACGCCTCAGGCGGGACTTGGTCGTTCGTCACCGCGAGTGAGCCGGCCGAGTTCCCCGCGGTCGAGGTCGAAGGTGTGCCCGGCGTCGAGCACGCCGGAGCCCGGGCCGTACCCTGTGTGGGATCCGCGGCCGCTACCTGAAGCGCTTCATGCACGACTTCCAGCCGCGGGCTCTGGCCTCGTGCCGCAAATGCCGGGCGCTGGCCGAGGCTGCGCCGTCCCGGCCGTGCGGGCAGGAGCGCCTGCATGACCTGCTCCTCCAACAGGCCGACGACGCACCGCTGCGCACGGACCTGCTCGCCGCGCTGCGCCGGGAGCGCGGCGGGCGGGGTGAAGGCGAGCCGGCCGGGCTGGAGCGCGGGCGGCAGCAGAGGCCAGGCGAGGCGGGTGATCGCGTCGACGTCCCGCCGGTACTGCGGCAGCGCTATGCGCAGCTCGCGCTGGTCGGCGAGGAACTGGCGGGCCTCCTGCTCGGTGTAGGGCCGCACCTGCCCCGCCCGGGCGGCGAGCGCGGCACCGGCCGGCCCGGCCCACCGGCCGTGGGGGCCGAGCGTGTTGCGGAAGACGGCGGTGCCATCGCGCCTCACCACGCTGAGGTGGTCGACCAGGCGCTGCTCCTCGACGGCCTGGACGCACTCCAGCACCGCCGCCAGGCATCGGTCGTGCCCGCTGGCGGTGGTGAACCGGCCCGGGCGGGTGCCGCCCCGGCTGACCTCGGCGTAGCGCAGGGCGGTGCCCTGGCGGCTGTCGGCCGCGCGCACGTCCAGCACCAGCAGCTCGACGCGGTACCCGGCCCGGCGCCACGCGGCGGCATCGGCGAGGAAGGCGTCCGCGCTGCCGGGGGCGACCTCGATCACTGCGTCCGCGCGCCGCTCCCGCACGTACGCCTCAGCCCTCGCCTGCCACGCCTTGTAGTCCGCGCGGATCCGGGCGGAGGCGGTGCGCGGATGCTCGCGCAGCAGCCGGAAGTAATCAGGGTGGGCCGCCTTGAACATCCCGCCGGAGATCCACACCGCCCGCCGCTCGCGCAGCGCGCGGCGCACCATCACCGTCGCCTGGGTCTTGCCCGCGCCAGGTGCCCCCATCACGTACACGACGACGGGCCGCTCCTGCGCCACGATCTCCCCGAGGTCCGGAACGATCAGGTTCAGATACGTCCACTCGTGTTCGTCGGCGGACAGCCGGTGGTAGTCGACGCCGGGCGGCCCGGGGATCGGCTGAGCGGTGCGCCGCACCGGCTCGGCCAGCGCCGCGCACCGCTCCGCATCCCGTACGACGGCCAGCACCCGGTCGGCCGGAAGCCGGGTCTCCGCCCGCACCAGGGCGCGCTCCGCACCGGCCAGCGACCGGCGGAAGCAAGCGGTCTCCACCGCGCCCCACCACCGGGCCCGCTCGGCCTCCACCGCCCGCGCCGCGCCGGGCAGCCGTACCCACGTCCCGTCGATGAGCTCGTTGCTGTAGAGCGGCTCCAGGCCGCGCCGCACCACCATGACGCGGTCGACCAGGCGCTCTTCCTCCAGCACGCCCAGGGTCCGGGCCAACTGGCGGGCGCACTCGTCGTGGTTGGCCCACGACACCCACCGCCCGGCCCCCTCGGCGTTGCCGAGGTAGCGCTCCAGCACACCGAGCTGGCTCCAGGCCAGGGCACATGCCACGGCGATCACCTCGATCCGGTGCCCGGCCGCCCGGTAGGCCAGCGCCTGGGCCCGGGCCTCGTCCGGGTCGGCGAGCGCGGTCTCCACCACCGCGTCCAGCCGATGGGCGCGCACGTGCTCCTCCACGGCGGCCTGCCAACGCCGGGTGTCCGCCCGCACGCCGACGCCTGCGGTGCGCACGTCCTTCGCCAGCAGCGTCTTGTAGTGCCGGTGCGCGCTCTTGTAGAGGTCCGCGCCGACGCGCACCGCGCCGCCGCGCCGGCTGAGAACCGGCATCAGCAGATCGCCGAGGGTGGTCTTGCCGCTGCCGGGCGGGCCGGCCACGAGCAGCACCACCGGCTCCTCCTGCGGCACCGCACCACCGGCCCAGGACGGAAGGACCACCCCGCTCAGGACCCGGCTGATCTCGGCCTCCGACAGGACCGCCGGGACAGCCTCCCACTGCTCACGCATCATCGCTCCACTCCACCCCAATAGTTGATAGATGAGGCGGTAAGGAGTAGCAACTATCCGCGCTCTGAGGGGAAGCATAACGTCGAATACCCTTGACGCTAAGCAGAGCCAGGTATCGGGAGGATGAATGATCCACATCAAGCTGGGCCCCCGCGCCGCAGCGAAGACCGACGACCCCCTCGGGCGCAGTCACATCGGCTGGGAGCCGGGGATGAGCGACGAACAGACCTACGAGGCAGGCCGCGGCGCCTGGGTCCTCGGGGCCAAGGCCGACCGCGAGCGCTACCTGCTGATCGCCGCCGACGGCGTCGTCCGCCAAGCTGTCGAGATCGACCGGCTCGCCCAGGTCACCGGCAGCCGGCGGGCTGTGGAAGGCACCGTCCTTCCCGTCGGCCACCCTGTCCACGACGCCTACGTCGGCAAGCCCTCTCCCGTCCCGGCGTCCGTGCGCAACCCCGTCACCTACATCGACTCCGCCCACGACGTGAAGGTCTGCGCGTGTGGCTGCGGCGAGACCACCACCACCGGCTGGTTCGTCCCCGGTCACGACCAGAAGGCCCTCCACGAGCGGGTCGCCCGGATCGGCACAGTCCACGAGTTCATCCAGTGGTTCGACCGCACCCACCCCGGCGCTCACCACGACGCCCAGGCCCTGGCAGCCGAAATGACCAACGCGGTCAAGCAGCCGCCGACCCAGTAGGCCAGACCGCCAGCACGGGTGATAGCGGTCTGGCCCGCCTACGCCCGCCTGAGCTGCGAGACTGTGATCATGACCGTTGCCCGTCGCAGCCTCTCGCTGCCCGCCTTCTCCGAGCGCGCCACCGATGCTCCCGTGCCTGCCCAGTCCGGCGGGCGCCGACTGCTGCCGGTCGAGCAGGGCGCCGACTTCCGCCAGCCGCCCGGCGAGACCGCGCCCGTACCTGCTCCGGCCCGGCGTCCGCTCGCCCCCGGCGGCCTCACCTTCTCCGACCCGGACCGCCAGATCTGAGCGCTCCCACCACGGGTAATCCCCGGCCCGCCGACCGCGTCCCGGTAGCCTGCGGACAGGCGCCCGCCGGACCCGAGACGCACACGCACGGGCCATCACCGGCGGGTGCTGACCTGCGGCGGTTTCAAAATCGCCCCCCGTTCGAGGCCCTCCGGGACGGGCGCAAAACAAGCCGCCCCATCTGGCCTGCGGTTCTACCAGCCTTCCATCGCCCGGACGTCCCCGGAGATGGTGTAGCGGCGGCAGGCGAGGATCTCCTCTGTGGTGATGCCGATGTCGTTCGCGAGGCGGGCGAGACCGCTGTCCTCGGCCTGGCGGTCGGAGACGTAGGCCGGCACGACTCGAGTCGAGGGGGGCGAGCGCGCCGATGCCGAGCTGGGCGGCTCTCTGCTGGGTGATCGCGTCGCGGCCGGCGCTCACGCGGCGGCGCCAGGCCTCGGTGGTGATGCCGGCCGGGGCGGGTCCGGTCTCCAGCTCGGCGGCCGGGACGTCGGGGCGGGCCCGGACCTCGGCGACCGCCGCGGCGACGATCCCGCCGAGCACCTCGGCCGGGAGCGCGGCGCCGCCGGCTTTCTCGTGGGCGCCGGTGAGTCGTTCGGCGATCAGGTCGGTGAGCTCCGCGGTGCGGCCCTTGAGGTCGACTACCGCGCGCATCGGCAGGACGTGGCCGTAGCATCTGAGTATCTGTACGGATGCGGAGCGTACACTGCCTGCCTAGCATTCTGCGGGGAGTGGGGCTGGGCGTTCATTTTCGGGGAGGGGAACCCACGTGGCTGACAACGTCACTGGCAAGGTTGTGATCCAGATGGCGGATCTGCGGGCGTCCGCAGGGATTGCGAAGGGGCTGGGGGAGGAACTGGACGCGCCGGTCCGCAGCGCGACGACCACCAGCGAGACCGTTGCCGGCCAGCTCACCGGCTGGTCGATCGCCGGCGGGCTGGGCCAGTTGGGGAACGGCTGGTCCAAGCCGCTTGCCGACCTGCGCCAGCGCCTCGCGGACACCGCGGCCAACCTGAACGCCAACGCCGCCGCCCACGAGCACAACGAGCGCGCGGTCGCCGGTGCGTGGGCTGCCGCACCGCAGGGGGCCAAGTGAGCCTCTACCAGCTCTTGGTGAAGTTCGATCCCCATGGGCTGCACGACGCGGCGAAGGCCTGGACGGCACTGGGACACGCTGTGGAGACCGCGGGCCAGCGGCATCGCAGCCAGGTCAACGGGCCGCTGGCCGGCAACTGGGAAGGCGACGACGCCAAGGCAGCGGTTTCGTACATGGGGAAGACGGAGCAGCAGCTGAACATCGTCAAGATGGAAGTGGGCACCGCCGCCCTGGTGCTCAACACCGTTGCCGACCGGATGTACCAGGCGCAGACCAACCTCATCAACGCCGTGAACCGGGCCGTGGACGCCGGCCTGAACGTGTCCGCCGACGGGGTCGTCAGCCTCCCGCCCGTGGGGGAGGGCGAGCACAACGACCCGGACGCACAGAAGGCGCGCCAGCAGCTCGGTTGGGACATGAAGGGGTTCCAGGGCCGGATCGACGCCGCGCTGAAGGACGCCCAGACAGCGAGTGATCAGGGCAATACGGCCTTGGGGCGGCTTAGCTCGGGGGCCCTTGACCCGGCCAAGGTGCAGGGCGCGCTCGCGGGGGCGAAGAACGCGGCCGCCGCCGCGATGCAGGACCTCGGGCTGGTCGATCCCTACATCCCGGACGGCAAGGACCCGGAGCAGTCCGCGGCGTGGTGGAAGGGACTGCCCCCCGAGCAGCAGGAGGCCTATCTGGCCCTGCACCCCGACCGGATCGGCAAGTTGGACGGGTTGCCCGCGACCGTCCGGGACGAGGCCAACCGCCTGGTCCTCGATGAGAAGCTGGACGCCTACCGCACCGGAAAGCCCGGCGACTTCGGTATCGACGAAGACGAGTACAAGTCGCGGATCAACGCCTTGGAGGAGATCAGGAGGAAGCTGACGGCGTCCGACGGGAACCCCGAGAAGCACCAGATGTTCCTTCTGGGCATCGATCCTGAGGCGCACAACGGCCGGGCCATCGTCTCGACCGGAAACCCCGACAAAGCGCAGCACACGGCGGTCTTCGTGCCGGGCACCGGGACCGTGCTCGCCGGAGTGCCGGGACAGATGGACCACGTCCGGCGTCTGCAGAAGGCCGCCGAGGGCGAACGCAACGGGGACGTGGCCGTGGTCTCGTGGCTGGGCTACGAGACACCGAACTGGTTGGACGGCACCGTGGCCGAAACCGACCGGGGGGATGCTGGGGCGCCGCTCCTGCGGAACTTCACCAAGGGCCTGCGGGTGGCTGAGGGCGACAACGGCGTCTGTTCGCACCTGACCCTGATGGCACACAGCTACGGGACCTATGTCGTGGGCGCCGCCGCGCGGGACGGCGGGGTGAACGCCGACGACATCATCGCGCTGGGCAGTCCCGGAATGGGGGTGGACCGGGCATCGGAGCTCAACATCGACCCGAAGCATGTCTGGGTCGGTACGGCCAAGGACGACAACATCCAGACGGCTACCGGCACCGTCTTTGGCGAGGGCCCCCAGTACGGGAGCTTCGGCGCCCAGCACATCAAGGTCGACACCAGCGGACACGGCGGCTACTGGAACATGGGCCCCGGCGGGGCAAGCGAAACCCTTATCAACCAGGGACGGATCATCGCCGGCCGCCCGCCGACGCTCGCCCCCACCGTCCCGCACTGACGCCACAACCAGTCCAGTTGACCGCTGCCCCTGGAGCACCATGAATGCCAGCGCATCCCGCACCCCCGCGCGGATCATCGCCGCCGCGCTCCTGCTAGCGCTGCTTGGCGGGTGCTCGTCCGCCCATTCCGACAGGAGTGACCCACCACCCGTGAAGTCCAAGGCCGACGCCCAGACCTGGGCCCAGCAGATCACCGAGCACATGGCCCGCACCGCCGGGATCGAGCCCGACCCGGCGACCGTCGACGCGTTCTTCTCCCCGTGTACCGGGAAGAACGGCGAGACCGCCTCCGACGACCGGTACATCCTGATGTACAGCGTCGATAGCCACGTGCCGCGTGACCGGCACCCGGAAGCGGTCCGGAAGATCCGCGACATGCTGACCGGCGAGGGCCTGACGGTGGAGGGCTATCGCGAGGCCGTGGACGGCAAGCCGGACGCACTCGTCGACGCCTTCCACCCCAGCAGCCGGTACACCGCGACTGCGTCTACCGCGGGTACCGGGGACCTCATGTACCTGCGGGTCATAACGCCTTGCCTGCTTCCCCCGTCTGACGGCCCCGCCCCTTCGAACCCCTAGAAGCTCGAGCCGGTGGATCCAGGGTGGGACGGTCCGAGGACTGTCCCACCCTGTTCTTCCTGGTCAGGGCATGGAATGGTGAGCTGGGGCATCGGGTCGGCTACCGGCCGGGTGCGGCGTCCTCGATGGCGGCCAGCAGACGGGTGTGGACGGCGCTGGCGGCTTCTCGGGTGGCCGGGTCGGGGTCGTCCAGCTGCGGGGCGATCAGTTCGGCGGCCGCGGCGAGGACCGGCACGGGAACGGTTGCCTCGCGCAGGTGGAGGAGCTGGGAGGCGGCCCGCTCGCCGGGCGTGGCCTGGGCGCGGGTGTTCGGGATCAGAGCGTTGATGCCGCGGGGCAGGGGCTGGGTGCTGGTCACCCGGCTCATTCTTCCGCGTGGTGGGTGCTTACCACGGCCGGTCGGCCTACGGCCTGCTGCAGGGTGCCGTGGTGGCACAGACCTCGGCCACGGTCCGGGCCTGTCACGGGGTGCCGCCGCCTCCAGCGCGGCGGGGGCCTCTCACCCCGTAGGCTCCCTTTCTGTGCCTGATGACATTCTGTTCCCGACGACCTGATCGGTCTGCAGCTGACAGCCCGGGCCGCGCAGCGCGCGGTCGAGTGGTTCTCTGCCGAGATTGCGGCGGAGGCCCGTGCGAGGCTTCCCGCCCCGGAGCAGTGGTTGGAGCGTCTGTGCTGGCCCGCCGATCCGCCGCCGGGCGGCTTGCAGGAGGGGCCCGCCGCCTCGTTCTGGCCGGCAAAGCTCACCGAGCGGCTGTGGCAGCTGCGGGAGGAAGCCGGCGCCGCATGGAAGAAGGCGGGCGAGCATCCGGCCTTCGACGATGCCCGCACCGCCGGCCGGTACCCGAAGTTCATGGCCGCACTGCACAAGCGCATCAGCGAGCCCTCTCTGTCAGCCTTGGGTGAGACGTCCCGCTTTGTCGGGTTAGCCTGAGAGGGCCCGAGTAGGAGTTCCACCCCTGATGACCAGCACCAATCCGTCCGCAGCAGACCCGGCTCCCAAGCCGAAGCGCCGCACGTTCAGTCCCGAGTACAAGCTGCGGATCGTCGCCGAGTACGACGCCGCGCCCAAGAACGAGAAGGGTGCGGTCCTGCGCCGTGAGCGCCTGTACCACTCCCACGTCACCGAATGGCGGGCCGCGCGTGATGCCGGGGCCCTGGAGAACCTGGTCGACCAGCGCACGAGCCCGGCCCGCCCGAAGAGGTCCGCCGCCGAGGTCGAGAACGAGAAGCTGCGCCGGCAGGTGGAACGGCTGGAGAAGGAGCTCGCCCGGAACAAGGCCGCGCTGGAGGTCCTGGGAAAAGCGTCGGCGCTCTTGGAAATGATCTCCGAGAGCGCGGACTGACCCACGCCGCCGATCCCGTCGTGGACGAGGCGTTCACCGGCGTCGAACACGAGCTGGGCATCACCGCCGCGTGCCGGCTGACCGGCCGCTCCCGGGCCACCCACTACCGCAGGCTGAAGCCGCCGCCCGTGCGCGGGCCCAGGTCCCCGCAGGTCCAGCCGTCGGCCCTGACCTCCGAAGAGCGTGACGCGGTACTGGAGTTGATGAACAGCCCCGAGTACGCCGAGCTGGCGCCCGCGCAGATCTGGGCCCGTGAGCTGGATACCGGGCGCTACCACTGCTCGGTCTCCACGATGTACCGGATCCTGCGTGAGCGGGGCCAGTCGGGTGAGCGCCGCCGCCAGGCCACCCACCCGGCCACGACGGTGCCCGAACTGGTCGCCGACGGCCCCTCGCAGGTGTTCACCTGGGACATCACCAAAGCGGCCGGCCCCAGGAAGGGCATCTGGTACCACGCCTACGTCATCATCGACATCTTCAGCCGCTACATCGTCGGTCACACCGTCGAACTGGCCGAATCAGCGGAACGGGCTGAGGAGTTGATCCGCGAGGCCATCACGCGCAACGGCATCGTCCCCGAGACCGTGCACGCCGACCGCGGCACCTCCATGACCAGCAAGAAGGTCTCCCAGCTGCTGATCGACCTCGGCGTCACCAGGAGCCACTCGCGTCCGAAGGTTTCCAACGACAACCCCTACAGCGAGGCCCAGTTCAAGACCACCAAGTACATGGCCGACTATCCCGAGCGGTTCGACTCCCTGGCCCACGCCCGCGAATGGTTCGACGCCTTCATCTCGTACTACAACCACGAGCACAGGCACTCGGGCATCGGACTCCACACGCCCGCCAGCGTCCACTTCGGCACCGCGGAGGAGATCCGCGACCAGCGGGCCGTCACCCTCGCCGAGGCATACGCACGGCACCCCGAACGCTTCGGCCGCCGCCCCAGACCACCCGAGATCCCGAAGGCGGCGTGGATCAACGACCCCGCCAAACGCAGGGAACCCGCACCACAAACCTCATAGCGTCACGACCGTCTCACTGGACTTGAAATCTTCCGGAGGCCGAAGCGGCGACCACCTGACCGGACCCGCCGTGCCTGTCGTCCGTCGCCCGTAAGCCGCATCCCGGTGGTGCCCCGACGCCGTGCTGCCAGTGGCCGAGCTGTTCGAGCAGACCGCGCACCAACTCGTCGACGGCGCCGGCCGGGTCGGCCCCGAAGGAACATGCCTCGGCGGCAGCCTCGGCCAAGGAAGTCCTCTTCCAAGCCCTCGAAGGCTGCCAAGACGGCGTGTGGCGCGGGCTCTACGGCGGCCGGTGACCACGGCGGCTGGGTGCGGGGCGGGCGGATGGTGCCGAACAGCACCCGTCCGGAACCCGGGGTGATTTTGTCGGGTCATATGAGGTTCTGGCCCAAGTTGTGTGACTGGTGACGGTGAGTCAGCAAGTTAGATCTCGAATAGCGGGTCCTCGTGGAGCTTGGGCTGGGGGTCGAGGACTGCTCGAAGCCGGTCGACGCTCTGTCGCCATCGCGGGCCGTCGACGGTCTCGTCCCAGAGTTCGGCGAGCTCGGATTCCTCGGCGAGGACTCGGTCGAGGGCGTCGACTGCAAGTGCCCGGAGGTCAGCGGCGAAGGCCGGCAGAGTTTCGTCGGGACCGTAGCTTGTGCTGATCGGCTCGCCACCCGGGAACTGTGCTGCGATGAGGGCGGCGGCAGCGACGGCTTCCACCCCTTCTGAGCTGTCGAGGTAGTCCTGGGTGCGGACGGTGCGGGTAAGCGCGCTTCGGATGAGGTTTTCTCGCTCCTCCATGGCCGTCTCGTCCAGAGCGTCGGCGAAGTCCGCAGCTGTGTCGTTCTCGAAGGGGCCGATGTCCCAAGTGCCCATAGTGATCTCCTCACGTCGCTGTCCGGGGATCTTCGCACTGGCCGCCGACAGCGAGGTCATGACGCCAGCAGGACCCTTTTCCGCAGAAGGTCAAAGCCAGCGCGGCCGTACATCTGCCGCTTGAGCATCTTGATCCGGTTGACGGTGCCTTCGACCGGGCCGGAGTTCCAGTGGGTGGTCAGGCCGGCGTGGACGGCGTCGTAGTCGCTGTTCAGGCCGACGGCGAAGGTGCTGATCCCGGGCAGACTGGAGGTCATGGCGTCGGTGATCCACTCGGTGAGGCGTTCGCCTTCCAGGCGGGTGAGCATCTCGGCGAAGGAGGTCACCAAGCCGGCTGCGGTGTCCAGTTCGGGGCAGTGCGCGAGGATTGCCTTGCGCTGGACCTCCTCGTCGAGGGTGAGTCCGGCGGGGTGGCGGGTCAGCCAGCCGGTGACCTGCCGAACGGAGGGCGGTGGGGGTGGCGGCGGCACGCTGTCCGGGGCGGTGAGGGCCTGACGCTTCCACTGGGCGAGGAGCGTGAGGCCGCCCCGGTAGCCACGCGCGGTGATCTCCTCGAACAGCACGCGCCCGGTGATCTTCCCGCCCGTCTCCTCCCACCGCCGGGCCAGGAAAGGCTTGAACGGGTCGAGCTTGCTCGTCTGAGGGCGCCGGTCCTTCATCATGTCCTGCCAGCGCGCGGCGTGCGCGTACCGCCGGACGGTGTTGCGACTCCAGCCGAGGTGGCGGGCGACCTCGCGCATGCTCATCCCGTGCTCCAGCAACTCGTGCACCAGCGCATGGTGGGCACTTCGCCGATCCGCCATCCGCCCGGAGGGGGCCGGCTTCTCGTCTTCGTCGGCGCCACTGTCGGCGAGGACCGGGGTCTCCCACTGCGGCTCGGGCTCCGACTCGATCACGGGGAGGCTGTGCAGGCAGGAGCGGTGGTCGAGCACGGTGCGTTCGACGGCCTGGGTGAGGTTGCGCCACAGGTGGTAGCGATCGGCGACCTGCCAGGCCTGGGGTGCCGCCATGTCGGCGGCCTCCGCGTAGGCGCTGGCGCGGTCGCGGCAGATCACCTCGACCTGCGGCTGGTCGGCGAGCCACGGGCCGAGCGTGGCCGCGTCCCGCTCCGGGAGCAGGTCCAGGACCCGGTGGGTGATGGCGTCGATGATCACGGTGCCGTAGACGTGGCCTTTGCGTAGGGCGAAGTCGTCCACCCCGATCGCGGTCGGGGCGCCGACGGGCTGGTCCGGCAGCTCCATCACCCGCCGCAGCAGCGTGCTGCGGCTCCCGCGCAGACCCAGCAGCTGGACCATCCGTTCTCCGGCCCGGCCCGCGAGTGCCAGCCCCACCGCCGCGACCGACGATCGCAGCCGCTCGGTGCTCTGTCCGTGCCGGCGCGTCAGGCCTTCGATCTGCTCGACGAACGTCCGCCGTGGGCACGACCGATCCGGGCAGGCGAAC
>NZ_CP026498.1:11098259-11107253 GCF_002953255.1 Streptomyces sp. CB01881 | reverse complement strand
CACACAGAGCCCGAGCCGACGACTTTCAGTCGATCTATGAACCCGGCGAGGACGCGTGATCTATTACGCACCGTCACCGGTCACACAACTTGAGCCAGAACCTCATATGAGAGCCACTGCTTCGGCGTGAACGGGAGCCAGGGCTAGGCCGTTCGTGGCGGTGACGTACTCGACCGTGGCGGGCGTTCTTCGGTGAGTTCGGGAGCCGTTTCGGCGAGATTGGGAGCCACTGATCGGGTGAGCCGACAGGCGTGGGCGGAGTGTCCGTAGGGGCTGGGGTGGGGGCGTCGGTAGCTTGTGGCCGTGGGCCCGGGTCGCCTCCCTGACAAGTCGCGGCCAGGGCTCGCCCTTCGTGTCCACGACGGTCGATCGCTGGGCCTGGCTGGTGATCGCGGCGCACACCCAGCTCAGCCTCGCCCGCCCGCTCGTCGCCGACCTCCGCCACTCCCGGGAGCGACCGGCGGAACCGAACAGGCTCACCCCCGCCCGCGTCCGGCGCAGGTGAAGGGCGTCAAGCCAAGAAGGTCCGCTACGAAGAGCTGAACGTAATGCTCAGCGTGCCGGAACAGGTGTCTCCGCAAGAACGCCGATGCCGCTCACTCGCATCGACGCCGTCAGTGCGAGCGGACTGATGCCCAGGGCTGTGGCGATCTCGGGGGCCATGTCGAACGCCCGCCACTTCCACTCCTCCTCGGACTCGTCGTTGCGCGCGTTCTCGTGCCAGGTGGGCGGCAGGCCCATCCGCTCCCGCTCGGCCTGTTCCTGCACAAGCGGTTGCCCCAGTGTCAGGAATCCGTCGTCGACCTCGCCGGTCTCGCAGTACCGCCGCACCACGACCCCGTGCTCTGCGATCAGCCAGGCTGAACCGTCGTTTTGTGTACCGAAGTAGTACGCCTGCGCCATTCCGTAGCGGGAGCTCAGGGCGATACACAGACGCAGCACCTCGTCGCTTCTCTCGCTGCTGCACGGGTCGCACCACGGGCCGATCACCAGAGTCCATCCCTCGATCTCAGGACTCACATAGACCCGGGCCAGTCCATCCGGATTGTCCTCCGCCTCTCCGTGGCCGTCCTCGTCGATGACAGCCTCGGCCTCGGCGAACGTCACGGGGATGGGTCGGGTGAGGCCCAGGTCCGCAATGACTCCTTCCTGGTCCCCGGTCGGTACGGCGATCCAGTAGAGCCAGCACGTCGACAGTGGCCTTGGCCGGTCGTCCCTCGCGATTCTCACGGCCACAGCCTGCCACTCCAAGAGCGGGGGCTCAGCTCAGGGGTTGAATCTCAAGCTCGGTTCGGGGTGGGGAAGAGGGATTCCTGGGTGGCCTGGTAGCGGTAGGACTCGGTGCCGGTCTGGATCAGGGTGCAGCGGAAGGTGATCCGGTCGGCGATGGCCGCGCAGAGGCGGGCGTCGCCGAAGGTCTTGTCCCATTCGGTGAAGGGCGAGTTCGTGGCGACCGCGGTGGTCTTGCGCTCCTCGCGCTCGGTGAAGATCTGGAACAGCAGCTTGGCGCCCTTGCGGTCAAGGTTCAGGTAGCCGAACTCGTCGACCTATGCGGATATCGGCATAGCTGGACCTATGCCGAGACCGCGACTATGCCGAGAAGGATGTGGGCGAGCGTGATCGCGGGCAGCGTGACGGCTGCTCTGCTCGGCATAGTCGACGGCGGGGAGTGTCTATCCGGCCCAGGGGTTCGGTCCCTGCTTGTGGACGTCGAGCTCGCGCGTCTGGTCAGTGGGCCAGAGGTCGATCTGGTAGAGAAAGTGATCGCCGGGGCCGCCGTTGGTGTCGCCGGCCGGTGGGTCAGAGGGGATGTAGGAGACCCGGACTCGCAACAGCCCTGCGGGGACGGTGATGCTTGGCCCGTCCTCCGGGTGGACCCCTGGGCTGGAGACGGCGAGTTGGCCAGTCGGGGCAGCCAGGTCCACCTCCACGATGTGCTCAGCCGTCGGCTCGACCATGGGCGCGGACGCGTGGACGGTGATCAGCGATTCGACCATGTCGTCCCGCGCGGTGCCGACGGAGATCGAGTGCGGTTCCACCCCGATGCGGTGAACGTGGACTGCTTCCTCGGTCCAGCCAGCTGGCGGGAGGTCCGGGTCTGTCGCGTGTTCAGCCATCCACGCGTCATAGGGCTCAAGATCTTGGACATAGAACTGCCCGTGATCGGCATCGATCAGGAACTTCAACGAATCATCAGCCACCGCCGCAGGCTATCGAAGCGGACTGTCACTGCCGGCTCGGCTCACGACTCACAGGCGGTCGAGGAACGCGAGGACCTTGTCGGTGGGCTGGTAGCGGCCGAGGCGGGCGGTAACCGGTGCGGTCAGTGAGAGTGCCTTCTCCTTGATGGTCATGTCGGCGTGGACGTAGGCGTCGGTGGAGCGGACGCCGGCGTGGCCGAGCCAGAGCGCGATCACTGTGGTGTCGACACCGGCCTGGAGCAGGGACATCGCGCAACTGTGGCGTAGGACGTGGGGGTGGACGCGCTTGTCGAGGAGGGTCGGGCAGGTTTCGGCGGCAGCCTGGACATGGATGGCCAGGCGCTGGGCGACGGCGTCGCGGGTGAGGCGCCGTCCGGTCCGGGTGCAGAACAGCGGTTCGCCGCGCTTGCCGGAGCGTTCACCGAGCCAGGCCCGCAGCAGGTCCTGAACGCTGCGGTCCAGGGGGACGGCGCGGTGCTTGCGGCCCTTGCCCTCGCAACGGACGGACGCGCCCTCGCCGAGCGTGACGTCGTCGCAGTCCAGGCTGGTGAGTTCGGAGACCCGCAGGCCGGTCTGGACGGCCAGGGCCAGCATCGCTTTGTCCCGTCGTCCCTCCCAGCGTCGCGGATCCGGTGCCGCGAGCAGGGCGTCGACTTCTGCTGCTGTCAGGAAGGTGATGTTCCTCTTGTCGTAGCGTTTGGGCGGGATGTCCAGGACGCGTTGGATCAAGAGGGCGTGTTCGGGGTGCTGCAGGGCGGCGTAGGAGAAGAGGGAGCGGATCGCGGTCAGTCGGACGTTGCGGGTGCGGGCGCTGTTGCCGCGTTCGTCCTCGAGGTAGTTGAGGAAGGCGGAGACAGCGTCGGCGTCCAGGTCGGTCCAGTCCAGTCTCTCCGGGGCGGTGCCCGTGCGTTGGTGGACGAACCCGAGGAGGAGGCGGAGCGCGTCGCGGTAGGCGGCGACGGTGCGCGGGCTCGCCTGGCGCTGGCGGACCAGCCGGTCGGTGAAGAACGACTGGAGGGTGGGGGCGATCGAGGTCATGGCCGTGCTGCCTTTCCGATGCCTTCGCGGCGGTCCGCCGCCAGGGCCAGCAGTTCCGGGGCCGCTGACATGTACCAGTAGGTCGAGGACGGTTCTCGGTGCCCGAGGTAGGTGGACAGGGACGGGATCCTCGCCTGGACGTCGGCGCCGTCGCGATACCAGGCCAGCAGGGTGCGGACGGCGAACGTGTGGCGGAGGTCGTGCAGCCGGGGCGGGTTGGGGGCATCGGCCCCGACGCCGGCCCCGGTCACCATCTGTCGGAACGTGGGGGCGACGACGGCGTAGATCAGGCGCTTCCGGGTGCGCGAGACGAAGAACGACGGGTCCGCGGGACACGGCGCGTCCTGGTCGCGGAGGGCGTCGTAGCGGCGGAGCGCGTCAACGCCGCTGACGTCCAGGGGAACCAGCCGGGACTTGCCGAACTTGGTCTCCCGGATCCGCAGCACGCCCTCGGCCCAGTCGATGTCGTCGTGGTCGAGCTTGATGGCCTCTCCGACCCGCAGGCCGGTGGCGGCGAGCAACCCGACCAGGGTGCGGTAGGTCGCCGCGCGCAAGGGCGGGCCGAGCCTGTCGGCCTGCCTCATCACCGCGGTGACGTCGGCGTCGGAGTAGATGAGTGGCTGTTGTCGTTCCGATCTTGAGGGGTGCTGGTCGAACGGGAGTCTCGATCGGGTGAGTGCGGCGGCCGCCGTGCATGAAAGCAGGGCCTCTTGGTAGCTCGAAGGGTGTCTACGCCAAAGAGCGGTCCAGGAGGCCCTGTTGTCGCAGTTCTACGGCATCGCGGGAGCGGGGTCCACTTCGGTCACTCTCGCGTGTGACTGCCTGGCACACCGGTTCGGGAACGCCGCCGACCACGGGGTCCGTGCGCGCCGCTACCCGACGGACATGTCCGAGGCGGAGTGGGCGGTGGTGCGGCCGCTGCTGCCGGTGCCGGGCTGGCTGCGCGGGCGGGGCGGGCAGCCGGAGGCGTACTGCCACCGCGCGATGTTGGACGCGATCCGCTACCTCGTCGACAACGGCACGAAGTGGCGGGCGATGCCGGCCGACTTCCCGCCGTGGGACCGGGTCTACGCCTTCTTCCGCCGCTGGCGCGACCACGGCCTGGTGAAGGAGTTCCACGACCGGCTCCGCCGCAAGGTCCGCGAGCAGGCCGGGCGGGACCCGGAGCCGAGCGCGGGCGTGATCGACTCCCAGTCGGTCAAGGCGGACGCCGTCGTCGGCGCCGACAGCCGCGGCTTCGACGGCGGCAAGCTGATCAACGGCCGCAAGCGGCACGCCGTGGTCGACACCCTCGGCCTACTGCTCGCCGTTCTGGTCACCTCAGCCGACACCGGAGACCGCGCCGCCGCGCAGGTCCTGCTCGCCCAGGTCGCCGCCACGCAGCACCGGCTGGCGCTGGTCTGGGCCGACGGCGGCTACACCGGCAGCCTCGTCGAGTACTGCCTGGCCGCCCTCGCGCTGGTCCTGGCCATCGTCAAGCGCAGTGACGACATGCGCGGCTTCGTCGTGCTGCCCAAGCGCTGGATCGTGGAGCGGTTCTTCGCCCACCTGATGCGAAGCCGCCGCCTCGTGCGCGACTTCGAGCGATCCACCGGCAGCGCGGAGGCGATGGTCTACTGGTCGATGACCCTGCTCATGACCCGCCGCCTGGCCCGGCCACGGCCTTCGCGAGCGTGAACCGGCCCGGCGCCGGCTCGGCCAGCCACCCGCGCGCTGTCAGCCGCTTCGCCTTCGACCGCAACGCCTCGATCTTCGCGGGCACCGGGTCCAGGCCGAAGCTGCCAGCCATCTCCTGGCAGGTCAGCGGGCCTTGACCGAGGCGGTTCCGGTCCGCGAGAACCTGCACGATGCGCTGGTAGTCCGCCGACAGCGCCGACCAGGCCAGCCCCGCGCGCCACATCGGCACCACCGACTTCGGCTTCGCCGCCTCCGAAGATGCAGACAGAGCCGGCGGTTCACCGCGATCCGACGGCTCCTCGGCGGCATCCGGGCCGGCGGCGTCTCCTTCACCCGGGGACAGCACCTCGCCGACACGCGAGCGGGCGATGACCCACTCGTTCCACTCCCGCTCGGCCACGACCAGCTCGGCCTGGACACGGTCCGCCTCCTCCCGCAGCGCGTCCACACGACGGCGAGCGGTCACCTCGCGCTCTTCCAGCAGCCCCACGACCGACGGCATCCCGACCTCCACCAGAGCGACGACACGACACGCCACCACTCCCCGAGACCGCCGACCCTATTCCTGACCAGCGAAAACGCAGCCCTCAAGCCCGGAAAGACAACAGCCACTGAACGGCTGCCGCCAGCGTTGGCGGTGCGGCAGCAGGCCCAGCGGTGGGATCTCGGTGGCCGGGTCGATGCCGCTGAGATAGCGGGCGAAGCCGCGGACCGCGGTGATCCGGCGCGGGCTCACGGTCGTCACCACCTCGCCTTCCCGCGCCCGGACCCAGGCCAGCGCGGCGGCGACGGTCACCGTGGTCTGCCCGCGTTCGTCCAGGAAGGCGACGAAGTCCGGCAGCAGCCATGCCGCCTCGGCCAGCTTGTGCCCCAGCGAGCGGCGGAGTCGCAGGTAGTCGTCGAGTGCCTGCCGCAGTCCGCTCATGCCGCCTCCATCCCGGGCCAGGGGCGGGCGACAGTGCGGAGCGCGGCGAAGTCGACCTTCGCGTAGAGCGCGGTCGTGGCCAGGTCCTGGTGACGCAGGACCTGGCTGATAGCCGTCAGCCCGGAGCCCTGCCGCAGCATCTCCCCGGCCAGGGCGTGCCGGAGCCGGTGCGGGCCGACTGTCGGCAGCCCGGCCCGCTTGCAGGCCCGTTCCACCACGTCGCCCACCAGGTCGGCGCGGATCGGTCCGCGTGGCGCCCGGTCCGTGACGAACAGGCGACGGGTGTCGACCTGGGGACGGGCTTCGGACAGGTAGGCGACCAAGGCCTCGCCGACGTCCACCGGCAGGGGCAGCCGGTCCTCCCGCCGCCCCTTGCCGCGGATCGCGATCTCCCCCGAGCGCCAGTCCACGTCCTCCAGTCGCAGCCGCGACACCTCGACCGAGCGCAGGCCCAGTCGGGCCAGCAGCGTCAGGATGGCGTAGTCGCGGACAGCGACACCGCCCGCACGCGGACAACAGTCCAGGAGCTGCTGGACATCGGCCGCGGACATCGTCGGCGGGACCGCCGCCAGGCGCCAGCCGCCGACCGGCGGCACGGACGCGCCGAGCTTCATCGGGATCAGCCCCCGCAGGTGCAGGAACCGCATCAGCGAACGCAGTTCGGCGACCTTCCCCTTGGCCGAGCCGGCCGAGACCCGCGCGCACTCCCGCAGCAGGAACGCGTTCAGGTCCCCGCCGCTCAACCCGGCTGGGGAGAACACCCCGCCCGGCATGGCCTGCTCGGCCAGGAAGCGGCGGGCGGTGTTCGCGTACCGCAGGACGGTGGTCGGCGACAGCCCGCGCTCGCCGGTCATCCAGTCACGGAACTCCTCCAACACGCCATCCAGGGGCGATACTTCGTCCCTGGATGGCGAGACAATCCCGGCCTCGCGCAGATATGCGAGCAGGGGCCGCATCCCGCGCGGTCCCGGGAGTCGCCGGCGGCCTGCCTGCCGCTGGTCGTTCAGGAACCGCTCCACGACCGCCTCGCCGAGATCGCCGATCTCAAGCCCCAGCCCGGACAGCCACACCCCGACCAGGCCCAGATCCTTGAGCATGTTCCGGATGGTCAACGTGGTGTATCCCCGAGCCGTCAGCCAGGACCTGTACCCCTCGACATGCGGTGCGAGAGCACCGGCCTTCCTGCGTGTCCCCGCCATCGGGACCCCCTTCCCGCAAGGCGCCCTGCCTCGCGGTCAGGTGCTGCCCACCCTCGGCACTATGCAGAGATCCGAAAGCCCGGATTCACGCGAACGAGGGCGTGGCGTGGCAATCTTCGGCATAGCCGCGGTCTCGGCATAGGTCCAGGCACAAAAGATCGATCTTGCTGTAGCGGGCGATCACCGAGGACAGACGGCGGCTGGCGTCGGCCTCGGCGAGCTCGTTCACCAGCGCGCTGGTGGTGGTGTAACGGACCGACAGGCCGGTCTCGGCGATCGCGGTGCCGATGCCGATCAGCAGGTGGGACTTGCCGGTGCCGGAGTCGCCGATCAGCACCAGCGGTCGGCCCTCGCGGACCCAGGTCGGGGATTTGAGCTCCGCGACGACCTCGGGGGTGACGTTGGGGTTCTTCTCGAAGTCGAAGTCCTCCAGCCGCTTCGGCCTCGGGAAGCGGGCCAGCCGCAGCAGCCGCTGCTGGCGGCGAAGGTCCCGGTCGGCGAGTTCGACCTGCAGCATGTCCAGCAGGAACTGCTTGTAGGTGGCCTGCTCGCGCCGGGCGGTGGTGGCCAGGTCGATGAACCGTTCGCGGAATGCCGGCAGGCGAAGCTCGCGGCATGCCTCGTCGATCAGCATGTCCTCCGGGTCGCCGGGCAGCGACATCCTGCGGCCGGGGACCTTGCCGGTGTCCTGCTCGTCGTCCTGGTCGGTGACGGTGATGGTCGGCCTCATGCGCCATGGCCTTTCTGGGTCTGGCTGTCGCGGCTGGCGACCGGGCTCAGCAGCCGGTCGTACTTGCTCATGTCGGGCAGCGCCTGGCGCGGATCGGGCGGCAGGCGGCGCGCGTGCAGGGAGATCACCTGGGCCCCGGCCGAGCCGTCCGGGGTCGCCTCGTCGGGGCCGGCCAGGATCTCGGCGTCGTCCGCGTCTGTGCCCTCCATCGCTTTGCGGGCCTCGATCGCGACCAGGTCGGTGGAGACGGACCCGATCCGCAGGCAGGTCTCCATCGCCGCCACCAGTGCCTCGGGCGGGAGCTGGCGGTGCAGTAGCAGCACCTCGATCAGCATCCGGGTTCCCTCGCGGTCCCCGGCCTTGGCCTTCGCCGCGGCCCAGAACGCCTCGTGGACCTTGGTGAAGCCGCCCTCCGCGCGGGCCTGCGCGAGCGTGGAGGCACCGGCGAACGCGCCGGGCTTGGCCAGCAGGATCTCCAGGTAGTGGTCCAGGAAGTCGTGGTAGGTGTAGCGGCGCGTCAGCCGGGGGTGGCGGGCGACGACCTTGCGCCCGTCGAACACCCACAGCTCGTTCGCCCGCAGCTTGACGCGCACCTTGGTGCCGATGAACTTCGCCGGCACCGAGTAGTAGCACTGCCGCACCGTGATCCGGGAGTTCCGCGCGACGACGGGGGTCAGGTCGATCCCGCAGTCGTAGTCGTCCGCCGGCAGCGGCCGCAGCCGGTCACGCTCGGCCTCGAAGTCGAACCCGATCGAGGTCGGCCGGCCGTGGATGTGCCGGGCGTCCTCCGCGATGTCGATCGCGGCCAGGCGCTCGTTCAGCTCCGCCAGCGAGTCCACCGCAGGCGGCGGGACCAGGTGCTTGCGGCGGAACCTGCCGCCCTCGTGTTCCACCCCGCCCTTCTCGTGGGCACCGTCCTCGCCGGGCGCGCAGTAGAACGCCGAGAACTGGTACCAGGACTTGAACGACGCCCACCGCGCCGACTCCAACCTGGAGCGGCCGAACAGCACCTGCTTGACCGCCGGCTTCAAGTTGTCGTAGCGGATGTGCACCGACGGCACCCCGCCCAGCGCCGTGAACGCCTCCAGGTGGCCTTCCAGGAACGCCTCCTGGGACGCGGTCGCATAGACCCGGTGCACCGCCTTGCCCGAGTAGGACAGCCGCAGCGTGAACAGCACGCACTTGCGCCGCTGCCCGGCCAGGTCCAGCCAGAACGAAGTCGAC
>NZ_CP026498.1:11094874-11098249 GCF_002953255.1 Streptomyces sp. CB01881 | reverse complement strand
TGAACGCCTCCAGGTGGCCTTCCAGGAACGCCTCCTGGGACGCGGTCGCATAGACCCGGTGCACCGCCTTGCCCGAGTAGGACAGCCGCAGCGTGAACAGCACGCACTTGCGCCGCTGCCCGGCCAGGTCCAGCCAGAAGTCCGCGAAGTCGACCTCCGCTTCCTCGCCCGGCCTCTTCGCCTGCGGCACCATCCCGTCCAGGTGCCGGCGTCCCTCCAGCGCCTCCGCGCGGATCTCCGGGCGCCGCTTGGACACGTAGTCCCAGACCGTGGTGGGGCGGGCGAGCTCGAAGTCGTGCTCCGCGGCCAGGCGCTCGATGATCCGCGGGATCGTGTGCTTCTGCTTCGCCGGCGCGTCCAGGTCCTCGCGCAGCATCGCGTCGATGAAGCCCTTTACCGGCTCCAGCACGCTCTTGCGCGGCGGCGGCGACTTCCGCTTCGGCGGCACCGGCGACTCCAACGCCTTCTTCACCGTGTTCCGCGACACCTTGAACCGCACCGCGAGCTCCCGCCCCGACAGCCCCAGCTCACGCTTGGCCCGGCGGATCCTCTCGAACAGCCACTCACGTGACCTGTGCACCAGCGGTCTCCCTGACCTGGACCGTGATCAACAGGCACAGAGTGGCGGCCAGACGGCGCAAGCCCCCGCGATTACTCCGAAAGCGGCATGTTCCACACCATCACACCGACTGGCTCCCAAACTCACCGAAGATCCACCGGCTCCCCAACAGACCGAAGCCGTGGCTCTACTTCACCCCGTAGAAAGCACCGGGGCCGACGGCCGTTCCCAGGGCGGGCGAGCGGCAAGTCACCCACCGCCGGCCTGGGCCCGGCAAGGCGGTCGGCCCGCGTGGCGTCTGCCGGTGTACCGGGCGCTTCCCGAAGCCGAGGAAGCCGCCGCCGCGGCCCGGGCCGACGAGGACCTGCCCCCCGCGCGTCCTGCGCCCCGAAGATCCGCTCACCACCGAGGAGACCGACCTGCGCGAGCGCCTGGTCGCCCGGCGTGCCGCGCTCACCGCTGCCGGCCGCGAGGAGGTGCGCCCATGATCCCCGGCCCGCACCAGCTCAAGGGCGGCGCGCTGCAGCTCGACGCCGAGGAGCCCGGCCTGCCCGGACCGTATGGACGCCCGGCCGGCGCAGCGCGGGGGCGCCGCGCTGTGAGCGGGGGAGCCGAAGTGGGCCGGCTGCCATTGCGTTGCATGTATCTGTCCGCGGCCCCGCCCGCGTTGTTCCCGCGGGTCGCCGTCCGGCCGCTCCTGCGGCTGCCGTCCGGCGGGGTCTTGCAGATCGATCGGGATATGTCGGTGCATGCTGCTCCCCGCCACGCGGGTCCTGCTTGCCTGTGCCGCGGGGCAGTCGGCCGGATCTCCTGATCTCGGCCGGCGGGATCGCGCCGCACCGGATCCCGTCCGGCGGAAAGTCGCGGGGCCCTGGGCCGAGCCGGACGCCCGCCGCCGGGCAGTCAGCTCCCGGCCCGGCCATCCACCACCGTGTAGAGGCCGCGCCCGGTCCGCTGCGCGCGCGCGTCCTTGGCGAGGCGCTCCAGCCTGGTGCGCACCGCGTTGATGTTTCCCTCGAGGGCCTCCAGGCCCAGCCGCTCGGTCACCTCGCGGGCGCGCAGCGGGCCCCCGGCCTGGGACAGCACCTCAAGGACGCTGTCCGCGTCCGCGACCTTCCGCCGCCGACCCGCCTGCGGCGCTGACGCATCGATGGGAGGCTTGCCGCCGGCAGGGCCCGCTGGTGCCGCTGGCGCCGTCTTCCTGGCTGTGGGCACCCGCTTCGCCGCAGCCTTGGGCCCGGTGTCCGCCGACGCCTTCCCGGCAGCCTTCTTCGCGCCGGAGACCGGGGCCTGCTTTCCCCGGGCGGGTGTGGCCTTCTTCGCCGCCCCCGCCTTCCTGGCAGGCGCCTTCTTGGCGGCCGCCCTCTTCTTGGCCCCGGCCGCTGCAGCGGCGGGCCCCTCCGGCGAGGGGGGCGCCTGCTCCTGGACCGGCTCGGCCGCCGCACCGGCGTCCTGTACGGCCTCCTCCGGGGCCGCCGTCACCTCGGTGCTCGGCTCGCCCGGGCCGTCGAGGAGAGTGCCGGACAGCAGCCGCAGCCCCTCGAGCGCCTTGGTGATGGCCTCTTCCTCCGCGGTGACGGCGGCGAGTTCCGCCTCCGCCCGGCTGCGCCGCTCCCGCACAGCAGGCAGCTGCGCCTTCAACAGGGCGATCGTCGAGCCCACACCGCTGTCCGTGCCGAAGGTGCTCCCGTTTCCCACAACCACTCCCACCGCGTCGTCGATCACCAGCTGTAGCAGCGAATGTACGGCTCACCGGGCAGGCCGTACGGGGATTGCGGAAAAGTCGCCCGCCAGGGCGGACGGACCCTGACGGCGCACCACCGCAGGCGCGGCCGGCTTCGGGGCTGTCAGGGAGGCCGTCCTGGAGTCAGATGGCAAGCAGGTGCCGGACCAGGCGCGCGGCCGTCAGGTCGGCGCCCGGAGCCTGAGGGGCGGGTACACCCGGGCATCCACTGCTCCGTCGGGCCGAGGCCGGCGGCCGTCCGGCCCGGGCGTTGGGGCGGTACGGCCCGGGCGCACCGGGCCGAAGGCCCAGCCGGATTCGAGAATCGGTCAACGGCGGAACAATTCGGCCCATGCCTGCCGTCGCCTGTACCCGATTGCCGTACCGTGACGGACGACGAAGAAGCGGAGGACCCCATGAGCGCCCAGCCCGATCATCTTCCTGCCCCACCGCCGGCCCCGGCCCCGCGCGCGGCGGCGCAACTGCTGGCCCGCATTCGCGCCGAGCGGCCCGAACGCTCCGCGAGGTGGCTTCCGGCCTTCGAACGGGACTGGGCCAAGGCGCTGGAGGACTCCCGCCAGACCTACGACCTCTCCCCGCTGCACGAGGTCGTCCGCCACTGGCAGGTCCGTCTGGACAGCGCACCGGCGGTCGACGCCTTCGTCGCCGGCGGCATGGACGACGAGGATGGCATCGACTTCGTCGAGTTCACCGGGGCCCGCCCGTGAGCGATCGGGCCTGGCCCGCCCGCCTGTCCCCGCAGGCCGGCAAAGCCTTTGTCGAACTCCCCCCGCACGTCCAGCAGATGGCCGGCGACCTGCTCGACATCGCCTCCTGCGCCCCCTGGGGATGGCCTCAGTGGGACGCCACCGACCCCGAGGGTGAGGACATGCGCTGCGCCTCCATCGGCCAGCTCAGCCTCGTCTACCTGGTCAACCGCTTGTCCGGGCGCCTGCACGTCATCAGCATCGTCTGGCTGGGCTGACGCAAGCCAGCCCCCGTCGATGCTGCTGATCGACCTGCACGGTGTGACGCTCATGGCCTCCTCGGGCCTCAACGCCCTGCTGCTCAGCCGGATCGAAGCCGCCCGACA
>NZ_CP026498.1:11076086-11094864 GCF_002953255.1 Streptomyces sp. CB01881 | reverse complement strand
CCGCGCCGACACCGCGGTCCATCACGCCCGCCCCACCCCCCGGTCGCCCGGCTTCTGGAGATCACCGGCGCCGACCAGGTCTTCCCCAGCGATCCGGACGTGCCCGCGGCCCGCTCCGCTCGTTGAACCGACCGAGCGCCCCGACCAGGGCGTGCGGTTGCGCCTGCTCCACATCGTCCGACTCGTCACCCCCACGGCCCGGACGGTGCAGCGCCGCCGCTTCGGCGCGGCCGGGCCTGAGCCCGGCCGCGCCGTCGGTACGGGTACTACGGTGGCCGCCGAGGGACCGCTGCCCGGGACGGCCCAGGCCGTTGTCCGGGGCGCCGCGCGGCCCGGCCTGGACCAGGTCACCTGAGACCGCGAATCAGACCAGATCACTCGAGACGGCAACCAGATCCGTCGAGACAGGACACTTCCGCTGTCGGTAACCGACACGGTCGCACCTGTCCTGTGGCAAGCGATCTTGACCGCTTGCCAATACCCGCGCCCGCAGCGGCCTGCCGGTCCCATCGGCCGGCGCCGCCGCCGTGGGCGCCGGCGGCCTACACGACGTACGCCGCCTCCGGCTCCGCTCCCGGGCAGCAGACGGTGGCCTCGTCGGCGATCTCCTTGAGGCAGTCCCCGCAGAGCCACGCGGTCTCGGGCTCCACGGGCCCGGTCGTGGAGACCTCGTTGTCACGCACCGTCAGCTGCCAGGTGCCCCAGGACTCCTCGCCCTGCGCGTCGATCAGGCCGTCGAGCACGTGGTCGAAGGTGAAGTTCTCGAACCCGGGCTTGCCTTGGGCGTGGGCGGCGGGCTTCAGGAAGTGGTCGACCAGGTAGGCCATCCACTCGGGCGAGTCGTAGAACTTCTCCTGCCCGTTCCACGCGATTGCGGCCCCGTCCTCCGTGGGTTCCCACTTGCACCACAGGCCCGGCTGGCCCGCCGGGGGCGTGTTGTGGTCGCGGATGTCCGCGTCGTGGCCCTGTCCCGCGAAGCCGGTGCCGTCGACGTAGTAGGGGCCGTTGTCACGGTCCATGCGCCGGGTGTCGGCGAACTTCCGCAGGTAGGCGATCTCCTGCTCGTTGAGCGGCGGCTCGACGGCGATCCGACCGGTGAATGTCGTGGTGTAGCCCATGCTCGGCATCGTAGCCACGCCATCCGACACCCCGGACCGCCCGACCAGGCTGGGGCCGTCGGTGCGAGCTTGGTGAGCCTTCTCGGTCACAGCACTGGTCGGAGGTCTGCCGAAGTCTCCGCCGGTCAAGATCATTTGCCACAGGCTAGTAGCTCATCGTGATCTGGTCTGGAGTCACAAGCTACCGAGCACCGCTCGCAAGCTACGTGTCCCGTGTCAGATGATCTTGACCGCTGTACTCCTCCAGGACGGCAGGCGAGGCTCTGGCGGATCGGGCGTTGACGGGTGCGCCCGGGAACGTGCCGTCACCTGACACCGGCAGCCCCGGCCTTCAGTCGGCAAGGCCCTCCATGCGGAGCACCTCGAGCTCGGCCAGGTAGGTCGCGAAGCGCTTGGATCGCTTGGGCGCGATGGCCACCACCGTGTCGAAAGGAGTCGCCTCGAACCGGCGTGCTGCGATCTGCGCGAACACCGGCAGTCGCTCCAGGCCGCCGAACTGCTCCACCCGGTCGCGATGCAGAAGGAACTGAGTCTCCTCATCGCGTCGGACCAGGTGACCGGGGACGTAGTAGAAGTCGGCGTCGGAGAACGCCGCCCCGGAGATGTCCAGGGCCCAGTCGACGTCGGAGTAGTAGGCGACGATTCCGGCCGTGAGCCGGTCCCGCATGTCCTGCGGTAGCGAAGAGTTCGGCGGAGTCGCCATCAGCGGGCCGACATTCCCCGTCAGCGTCACGTGCCTGAACACGCAGCCGTTCAAGTTCAGCTGCGAAGTGATGGCCAGCCCGTCGATGTACACGTCCTCGAACCGCACCCCCTGCGCCACGGACCGGATCACCCGGCAACGCCTGGCGGTGACGTCTCTGACCACCAACCCCAGATCTGGGTCGTCGAACTGCGCCCGGCCCGATCCGTTGAACACGCATCGATCGAGGTCGACTGGGCCAAGCGTCCGGTTGCTGCCCAGCGACTTCAAACCGACGATCTCTTGCTTCTCCGGCAGCATGCGGATGATCTTCCCCGAAGCTGCCCCAAGCTCCCAGCACCGTCCCGCGCGGCGGACTTGCCCGGGACACGGCTTCCGCCACCACTGGTCAAGATCAAGCGGCAGAGGCTCGCCAGCCGTCAAGATCATTTGGCAGACGGTCAAGGTCTCCTGCCAGAGGACACCACGGTGCTCCGTTACAGGTCCGTGTGACGGAGCATCGTAGTTCGCGAGTGATCGTTTAGAACCTGCTGGTCAGCGGCGTAGCGGTGCACCGCAGTTTGCGAGGGCGGAGCGCCCTGTCTTGCGAGCCGGGCAGCAATGGCCCGGGCGGTCAGCTCAAGAACCCCAGGTCAACGCCTTGCGGACCGATCGCACCAGGCTCGCAACCTGCGGTGCTCCACTCGCAAACCATGGCGCTCCATCACAGTCCGGGCGGAGAGTTGCGAGTACTTGATGCGGTCATATTGAGGTGTATGTGCGAACAAAAATGCTGCGCATTATGCGGCGTACTATGCTACCTTTCTCGCATGGAGGTATGTGATGAGTGAGATCTTTGCGGCGGTCGATGCGTTGCTGGCCAAGGCCCGGGACGGCGGGGACCTGCCGGAGCCGGCCGAGCGGGAGCGGCTGCGCAAGGCCGCCGGCTTGACCCAGGTCGAGGTGGCGGCGGCCCTGGACACCAGGCGGGAGACCTTCGCCAAGTGGGAGGCCGGTGCCGCGCAGCCCAGGTCCCCGAAGCGCGGCGCGTACGCCTTCCTGCTCGCGGGCCTGGCTGACATCCACGGCACCCAGAGCCCCGACGGCTGGCTGACCCTGGCCCGCCAGGCCCGACCGCTCGACAGCGACACCACGGAAGGAGAGTGAGAGTCTGATGGACCGCAAGACGTACACCGCCGAGCTCGCCGGTCTGCGCGAGCTGCGCACCGAGATCACGGCCGCCGAGAAGCAGGTCGCGGCCGCGCAGAAGGAGCTGGACAAGCTCGCCGCCCGGCGTGCGCGCCGGGTGGCCGGGCTCGCGGGGTACGAGGACGCGAAGGCCGACGCCGTCGCGAAGGCCTCGGGTCTGTCGGTCGGTGACGTCGTGCGGATCGCGCCGCTGTTGGACCCGACCCCGGCCGCCGTCCGCGCCGCCAAGACCGCCGCCGCCGCCGTCGTCGCTGCGCCCGCCCCGGCCCCGGAGGCCGAGCCGGTCGCCGAGCCCGTCGCCGCGGTCGCCCCGGCGCTGACCCGCCCGGCCCCCGGACTCGAGCAACCGGCCCCAGCCGCCCCGGCCGCCGAGGCACCGACCGAGGTCGGAGACCAGGCCGTCGCCGAGCAGCCCGCCCCCGCCGCTGCGCCGGTCGTCCCTGCGGCCTCGGTCGCTCCGGTCGCTGCCCCGGTGCGTCCGGTGGTCGAGGCCGGGCCGCGCGAGCTGCCCACCCTCCCCGAGGGCCCGGCGGGTGCCCGGTTCGAGGCCGTGACCACCGGCCTGGTGTCCAAGCGCCCGAACTTCGTCCAGCAGGCCCGCTCCACCGTGTTCCTGGACGCGGCAGCCGGGATGCTCGCGGTCCGCGACCAGGTCGTCCGGGTCGACCTCGGCGCCCGCACGCCCGGGGAGATCCTGGACGCCGTCCTGGCCACCGCGCCCGGCACGGAGCGGGTCTACATCACCGCCGGCGCCCCGTGGCACGACGGCGCCGAGCGCTACTCCACGCTCAAGGACGCGGTCGCGGCCTGGCTGAACACCCCGAGTGAGCGGTGGACCACAGCCGTCGGCTCCGGCCGGGACAGGCTGGCCGGGCACTTCGTCCACCAGCGCCAGCCCGTGGGCCGCTACGCCCCGGCCGCCGCGCCAGACAGCGGCAGCACCGAGATCCGGAGCATGGGGGAGTGGTTCGACCCGGACGGCGCCGACGTCACCACCTGCCGCCAGGCGTTCACGCTGCTGTGGCAGGCGCTGCGCCGTCACTGGGACGACGCGGTCCTCATGGGCTCGCCCAGCCAGACGGGCCGGGACCTGTGGTCGCGAACCATCCCGGCCACGGGCAAGTGGGCCGGGGGTTACCCGGTCCTGTCCGAGGAGCTGCGCGGTCTGCTGCACGCGACCGGTGGTCAGGGCCGTACCGAGCTGATCCTGCCGCCGCGCGTCCCGGAGCAGCTCCCGGCGCTGGTGGAGTACGACCGTACGTTCGCCTACGCGAAGCACCTGTGGAAGTCGCCGGTCGGGACCCCGCTCCGGATCACCGCGGCCGCGTTCGCGGCGATGACCGAGCAGGAGCAGACCAAGGCCCTGATGTCCTGCTCGCACTGGAACGTGCGCGTGACCGTCCCGGCCGGGTGGAACCACGTCGGCCTGCTGCCCGCCCCGGTCACCGGGGACCGGGCCTGGGACTACCCGGCCGAGCCTGGCGCCACCTTCACGACGTGGGCGGGCGGCGCGGAGGTCCACCTCGCCCTGTCGAACCACATCGCACCGTGGCGGATCGAGATCCTCGGCGGCCTGCTCTTCGAGGACGGCAAGCCGCTCGACGACTGGGGCAAGCGCCTCAAGGCCGCCTGGGCGGACCTGACCAACCTCTCGAAGCTGCACGGCGACGAGCGCCAGCGGCAGGCGGCCTACCTCGCCTCCCGCGCGGTCCGGTCGGTGCTGCTGTTCGGCCTGGGCGGCTTCGCGCAGCGCCCGCGCCTGGTCTCCGGCACCACGCCGGTCGGCGAGGCGCTGCCGGCGGGGGTGGAGATCCTCGGCCAGGACGACCAGGTGGTGACCTGGCAGCGGCAGGCCGGGTTCTCCCGCGACCCCAACGCTCACCCCGAGTGGGCGGCCTACGTCTGGTCGGGGGCCCGGGCGGCGCTGCTGCACACGCAGTACCGGCAAGGCAAGGAGATCGTCGGCACCGCCGGCGCCCTGCACGCCCGGCCGGGCACCGTCGTGTACTTCGGCACGGACGGCATCGCGCTGACCGAGCGCCAGTCCTGGCCCTACCGGGGCGAGGTCGGCGACTACCTCCTCAAGGGCCACCTGACCGGGCCGGTCGAGCACCCGACCAGCCAGGAGCAGTACCTGACGCTGCGCGGCCAGGGCCGCGCCGAACTCGCCGCCGGAGGTGACCGGTGAGCCCCGCCGACCCGACCAACCCGAACGAGGCCGCGCGCCTGACCCAGCAGCTGATCGACCAGGGCTGCACCAAGCGCCAGGTCGCGAAGATGCTCGGCCGGGACGCCTCCCTGGTCTCGCAGTTCTTCACCAAGGGCAAGGGCGCATCCATGGTCGGCGCGCTGCGCCAGCTGGTCCGCGCGGTGCGCGGCGGCGAGCGGGACGCGGAGGCGCTGTCCGGCATCGCGGAGGCGAACACCAAGCGCCGCACCACCAAGGGCGGGCAGAAGGCCCGGGTGCGGGGCAAGGACACCGTCGGCGAGGCGGGCGGCAGCATGGCCGGCCGGGCCGGGAAGCAGGCCATCAAGTCCGGCGCAGCCCACCTCGCCCCGGTCGTCCACGAGACCGGCCAGGCCGGCGGGAAGCTCGCGTTCACGGTCCGGATGAAGGCCAACCAGTACGTCTACTCGGCCGGCTCCGAGAAGGACTCCGGCGGGGTGCGCCGCGGGTTCATCCCGCGCGCGGACGGCACCGAGGAGCGCACCTACGGCTCCGCGAGCAACGGCGGCTTCGACGCCGCCGAGTGGTCCCAGCGCGTCGCCGACCACCACGGCGACGTCACCGAGGCGATGAGGGAGTGGCTGGTGGAGACCGGCCGCGCCGTCGAGGACGCCGACATCGCCTACCTGGAAGTCCGCGGCTGGATCCCCGAGGAGTAGGCCGGGCGGCCTCTCCCCAACCATGACCTGGCCCCGGGAAGAGGGCCGCCCGCACCGACCCTGCCACACCGCCCGCCCACACCGACCCGCCGTCTCAGCATCCGAGGGAGAAACCCGCGCCGTGGACACCACCACCGCCACCGCCATCGAGGACATCCCGGCCGGGCTGCGCGCCGCCGCCCCGGTGCTTCCGCAGCAGCCAGCCGGTGCGGTGGTGAACCCGCTGCCGCTGCACTGGTTCCAGAAGGACGCCGTCGCCGCTGCGGTGAAGGCCGTGAAGAACGGCGGCCGGGCGACGATCGTCGCGGCGACCGGCTCCGGCAAAACGCTGATCGCCGCCGGCTGCGCCCGGCGCCTGGCGGCGAGGGGCCGGGTGCTGGTGCTGGTGCCGACGATCGAGCTGCTGGAGCAGACCGCCGCCTCCTGGTCGCTGAAGGGCGGCCGCCAGGGCCTGGCGGTGGCGGCGTGCTCGCGGGCGGAGGCGCTGGAGAGCGCGGAGGCCGGCGGCCGCGTCGAGGCGCAGGTGACCACCCAGGCCCCGCGGATCGCCGACCTGGTCGTCAAGGAGAAGGCCGGCGGGCCGGTCACCGTCTACGCCACCTACGCCTCCCTGGAACGCATCGTGGCCGCCCACAAGGACTTCGGCCTGCCCGCCTGGGACCTCGTCGTCATCGACGAGGCGCACCGCACCGCCGGGTCCGAGGGCAAGGCCTGGGCCGCCGTCCACAACGACACCGACGTCCCCGCGCTGCGCCGCCTCTACTTCACCGCCACCCCGAAGATCGCCGACGACACAAAGGCGAAGGCCGGCCTGGCCGACCTCACTGGCGAGGGTGAGGGCCAGGAGCTGCCCGCCCTCTGCTCCATGGACGACCCGGCCGTTTACGGCGAGACCGTGTTCACCTGGACCCTCGGACAGGGCATCGAGCACGGCTACCTCGCCGACTACCGCGTCCTGGTCCCCGTCGTCACCGACGAGGACCTGCGCGACCTCCTCAACCTCCCCGCCGTCGCCGACCTGCGCTCCCAACGCTCCAACGAGGAACTGCTGCGCCTCGCCCTGCAGGTCGCGGTGCTGCGCGCGGTCGCCGACCTGGAGCTGCGCCGGGTCATCACCTTCCACTCCCGGGTCGCCGCCGCACGCGAGTTCGCCGCCACCATGACCGCCACCGCCGGACTGCTCCCGGACAAGGACCGTCCGGAGCGGGTGACCGCGCTCGCGGTGGCCGGCAGCGACAGGCTCAAGGACCGCCGGGCGGCGTTCGCCACCTTCTCGGCCTCCACCGGCGAGCGGCCCGGCGAGGAGGGCGAGGAGTGCTGCATCATCTGCAACTCGCGCCTGCTGAACGAGGGCATCGACGTGGCCGCCGTGGACGCCATCGTCTTCGCGGACCCGAAGTCGTCGGTCATCGATGTCGTCCAGGCCGTCGGCCGGGCGCTGCGCCAGTCCTACCGGCAGGGAAAGGTTTCCTGGGTCATCATCCCCGTCTACCTGCCCACCCCCGAGGTCGGCGACGACACGATGGCCACCGACCCGGCCAAGGTGCGCGATGCCGGGGAGACGGTGAAGGCCGAGGCCGACGACGAGATCGAGGCCTCCGCCTTCCGCACCATCTGGCGCGTCCTGCGGGCCCTGGCCGCCCACGACGCCCGCGTGGTCGGCCGCATCACCGAGCTGCGCACCAAGCGGGTGGGGGAGAAGGATGACATCACCGAGTCGCAGGCCGGCGAGGAAGCCGGGGAAGCGACGGGCGACGCCGAGCAGCCGGTGCCGGAGTCGCCGGTGGAGTGGCTGCGGATCAACGCCCGCAAGCACGCCGCGCAGATCCTCCAGACGGTGAAGCTGCGGGCGTTCAACCCGCGCGCCACCGAGTGGCAGCGCATGTTCGCCCTGGCCCAGGCGTTCCGCACCCGGCACGGCCACCTGGACGCCTCCGACAAGAACGTCGACGCTGATCTGGTGAGCTGGCTCGACCGCCAGCGCTACCTTAACGGTGCTGGCCTCCTCGCCCCGGTCCGCGTCAACGAGCTGGACCGGCTGGACATGATCTGGGACAAGCACGCCCACTCCTGGGAGCGCGGCTTCGCCCACGCCCGCGCCTGGGCCGGGATCCACGGCCACCTGGCGATCCCCGCGGCGGAGAAGCTCGACGGCCACGGTGTCGGATCCTGGATGGGCCGCCAGCGCAAGAACGCCAAGCTCACGGCAGAGCAGGACGCCAAGCTCACCGCCCTGGACGCGATGTGGCGCATCGAGCCCGACTGGAACAGGTCGTACCGCCGCCTGCTCGCCTACCTCGCCGCCGGCGGCACCCTCACCGGGCCCGCCAACCGCACCGGCGGCGACGCGGACCCGTCCTTCCGACCCGGGGCGTGGCTGCGCAAGCAGGACAAGGCCCGCGCCGACGGAAAGCTGACCCAGCAGCAGACCGCGCTGCTGGAAGCGCTCCACGGACACGCTGCCGAGACCGTTGCCGGCTGACCGATGCTTCGCCGGTCAGTTGCCGGGGGCGGGCAGGTCGAGTGCGCGGCGGCGGACCTCGGCGGCTTTCTCGTTGTCGCTTCCCGTGACTGTGACAACGCCGCCGGGCGCGGGCTGCCCATCGGTCGTCACGGCGACGAACCGGGTATGCGGGTTGGCCTTGGCTGCAGCTTCCAGGGCCTGGGTGAAGGTCGGTCCGATGGAGACGACGAGGTCACAGCGCTGTGCTGAGAGTCCCGAGAGATAGGGAAGGGCCTGGTCGACGGTGGCAGCGGGAACGAGAAGTTGTTGCACGTTCAGCTGGTCTTGCTGGGAGGCGTCTTGGAGAGCTGACCAGATCAGGCTGGTGTCCGTGCGCCCCGCCGCTTCCGTGGCATCGCCGGTGAGACATGCCGTTCGGCGCCCCGCGATGTTGGAAGGCTTCACGGCGGCCGGACGGTCGGCCTCGCCGTCATTCCCGCTCGTGAGCAATATCCCGGCACCGGTACCTGCCACGGCCAGTGCCGCGGTCAGCCCGAGCACCCACCGGAAGCGGGGGGTTAGGTGGAACGTCATGTCGGGCTTTCTCCTGGCGGGTGATGTGGGGTGGGCGCGGTCAAGTCTTGTCCGGTGGTTTCCATTGGATGGTAAAGAAGATGAAAAATTTCTTAAGATCATTTCGACATATCATGTCCCTATTTTGCACAAAGCGACCGTTGTTTCGTCAATTCCCGGCTGTACCTGTCGTACTGACGACCGATAGGAAGGGTACGGACCGATCGCCGTAGGGGGAGAGTCGGTCATTTCGCCTGCACTCCGAAGGACTGGCCGTGCGTCGCTCGCTTGCACTCATCACCTCTTTGGCGCTTCTGCTTGCCCTTGGCACGCAAGAAGCGAGCGCGTTCACGGCGGCCAACGCCCCGTTGCCGACGGTCACGCCGAAGACCCCGCAGCAGGTCAGTGGCGACCCGGGCAACGGCACCCACACCGTCCCGTCCACACAGACCAGGAAGGACGGCGGCGGCCCTGGGGAGTCGGCGCACCAGCCGGGCCCGGGCGAGCTGCCCGAGGCCAGGGCGGTGCCGGGCGACACCAGCATCCATCCCTCAGGCGACAAGCAGCCCCGGTCGCCGGTGAAGGGCGAGCCCGTCACCGCGCCGCCGTCCCTGGAGCACCGTCCGGGCGACGCCAAGCCGGGCAGTCCGAAGCCTGAGGCCGCCACCGCCGGCGCTGCGAAGCCGGTCGTCCCGAAGGGGGACAACAAGCCCGCCACCGACCCGAAGCCCACCGCCGACCCGAAGTCCCCCGTCGCGCAGGACCTCCAGGCCCGCAACGGCACGACCCCCGGCACCGGCGTCCCCGGCCTGCCCGCCGAGGGCACCGAGGTCACCGGCGCCCGCACCGACGCGACGTCCGTCTACCAGAACCCGGACGGCACCAAGACCCTGCGCGTCTATCCCAGGCCCGTGCACTACCAGAAGGCCGACGGCAGCTGGGACGACATCAACACCAACTTCGCCCTGGACCGTGCCGGCCGTTGGACGGAGCAGGCCAACAGCCAGCAGGCCACCTTCGCCACCAAGGCCGACGATCCCGCGTTGGTGAGCTGGTCCCTGGACGCTGGGCACGTGGTTTCCTACGGCCTGCAGGATGCCGCCGCGGTTCGCGGCGTGGTCCAGGGTGACACCCTCACCTATCCGCTGGCGCGCCCCGCGAGCGACGTGGTCTACAACGGCCTCGCCCAGGGCATCAAGGAGTCGCTCGTCCTCCACGACGCGACCGCCCCGACCAGCTGGGTTTTCCCGCTGCACGTCACCGGGCTGACGCCGGCGCTCGGCCCAGGCGGCGAGGTCCAGTTCAAGGACGCCTCCGGTGTGGTCAAAGTGACGATCCCGCACGGCTTCATGACGGACTCCCACATCGACCCGGCCTCGGGCGACGGCGTGGTCAGCGACCGGGTGACCTACCGTCTGATCGACGTCAACGGCGCCCCGGCGCTGCGGATGGACCTGGACGAGGCCTGGCTGCACGACGCCAAGCGTGTCTTCCCGGTCACCGTCGACCCATCGACGACCAGCATCGGGGTCGGTCAGTCGACCTATGTACGCTCGGGCCAGACGGCGAACTTCTCCACCGACCCTCTGCTGAGGGTCGGCACCTACGACGGCGGCGCGTCCAAGGTCAACAGCTACCTCTACTTCCCGGGCGTGGTGAGCGCCCTGAAGGGTAACTACCTTCACGCCGTCTCGCTGAACCTGAACAACACCCATTCCTACGAGTGCAAACCGCATCCGGTCTACGTCAATCAGATCACCAGTCCGTGGGATCCGTCGACGATCAACACGTACCCAGGGGTGTCGATCGGCCAGCAACTGGGTACTGCCAGCTTCTCCGCCGGTGACGCCTGTGGCGGCGCTATGTGGGAGAGCATCGACCTCGGGGGCAGTCACACCGATCCCGGCGTCCAACTGGTCGAGAGCTGGGCCCGGGAGGGCGACAACTTCGGCCTCGCGCTGACGGCCAGTACCACTGACTCCAACCACTGGAAGAAGTTCTCCAGCGCCAACAGCGCCTACCCGCCGTACCTGTCGATCGCCTACAGCGACTGGGCCGCGACCTACGCGCCGGCCAACAGCTACATGCCGCCGACCTACAACACACCCGGCTCGCAGCAGGTCACCCTCACCAACGTGGCGGCCAACTGGTGGAACTGGCAGAGCATGCAGGTCAAGGCCCGCCTGTTCGACTCCAACTGGAACGAGCAGTGGTTCAACGCGCCAATGACCGGGGTACCCGGACTGGTGAAGACCTATGACTCCGTGACCGTCGACGGAGTAATCCCGCCGCTGCCGTTGGGCCGGTCCTACATCCTCTGTTGGGACGGATACGTTCACGGTACGACCTCGTTGCACGACAGCTATTCCATACCCTTCGGCAACTGCACCTGGGTCAGCGGGGCCAACACCGCACCGCAACTGGACCTGCTCGCGCCGATGAACAACACCGTCGTCGGCAGCCTTACCCCCCAGATCTACGCCACCGGCCACGACCCGGACAACTACCCGGGCGCGGGGCTGGACTACGACTTCCGCGTCTACACCAATCCTTCCTCGGGAGACCCCCAGTTGGTCGCCGAGTCGGGCTGGCAGCCCAGCACCTCCTGGGCCGTGCCGCCCGGCAAACTCGCCTGGCACAGCAGCTACCTGTGGAACGTCAAGGTCAGCGACCACGGCGGTGAGAGCCCGTTCTCAGGCACCGCCTCCTTCTCCACACAGGTCCAGCAGCCAGTGATCACCTCCCATCTGGGTGGTGCGGTCGGCGACGGCGCGGGCCGGCCGTTCGACGCCAAGGTCGGCAACTACACCACGTCGGCCACCGACGCCGACATCAAGAGCATCGGCCCGGTCTTGTCCGTCAACCGTTCGTACAACTCGCTGGACCCGCGCACCTCGACGCTGTTCGGCACCGGTTGGACCTCCAACTTCGACATGAAGGTCCAGCCCGACAACGACGGTACCGACACCGTCGTGCTCACCACCGCCAGCGGCCGCTCCGCCCGCTTCGGGGCCGACCCGAGCAAGGGAGCCGTGTACACCCCGCCGCCAGGGGAGTTCCAGTCCCTCAGCAAGGTCTCCGCCGGCTTCGACCTGATGGCCAAGGACGGGACGCGCTACGAGTTCCACGCCGCTTCGGGCACCGGCTACGCCCTGTCCACGGTGCGCGACGCGGTGGGGCGAACCCAGGAATTGAGCTACACGGACGGCCGCCTGGTGACGGTGAAGGACACGTCCTCGGGCCGGGCTCTGCATTTCGGGTGGACGGCCGACAACCGGCACGTGGCAAGGGTGTCCACCGACCCCGTGATAGAAGCAGCCTGGAACACCACTCTCGCCTGGACGTACACCTACAACCCGGCCAACCCGGACGAGCTGGACCAGGTCTGCGCGCCGACGACCGGCGGAAACACCGCTCGGTCCTGCACCACCTACTCGTACATACCCGGATCGCACCTGCGCTCCGCCGTCCTGGACTCAGCGCCGGTCTCCTATTGGCGGCTTGGCGAGAGCTCCGGCGGCACCGCCGCGAGCGAGGTGGCTGAGAACCAGGGCAACGACAACGCCCGCTACTCCGGCACCGGTGTGACCCTGGGCACTCCCGGCCCGGCGGCCTCCGCAACCGCCGCGACGTTCGACGGCTCCTCGGGCTACGTCGGACTGCCGCAGAGCGTCCTCGACACCTCCACGTACACCTCGGTCGGCCTCTGGTTCAAGACCAACAGCTGGGGAGTGCTGTTCAGCTACCAAGCTGACCCCTTCCCGGGCAGCGGGAGCACGCCGGCGAACTACACGCCCGCGTTGTACGTCGGCCAGTCCGGCAAGCTCCACGGAAAATTCTGGAACGGTCCGTCGAACACGATCGACTCGTCCGCGGCCGTCAACGATGGCAAGTGGCACTTCGCGCTGCTTGCGGCGGCCGGCAGCACCCAGACCCTCTATCTCGACGGGCAGCCCCAGGGCACGCCGCTGCCCGGAGCCGTCATCGCGCCCGGACAGCGCTCCGAGGCCGTCGGCGGCGGGTTCCTCAGCGCCAACTGGCCGGACAACCCGTACGGCTCGTCCGGCCAGGCCAACTACTTCAACGGCAGCATCAGCGACGTCGCGTTCTACAACCGCACTCTCGGTGCCCCGGCTGTGACGGCCCTGTGGCAGGCGGGCAGCCAGCCCTCCGCCGAACTCACCGGTCTGACGCTGCCCTCGGGCAAGACCGGTCTGGCCGTCAGCTACGACACGGCCAAGGACCGGGCCTCGAAGGTGACGGACGAGAACGGCGGCACCTGGACGCTCAACGCACCCACCGTGGCCGGATCTTCCCAGGAGTACCAGGGCACGGTCATGGGCTCGCGTCCGGCCGGCTACTGGCGGCTGTCCGACGGCGCAGGTGTGCAGGCGGCCAACCAGGTCTTCACACCACGGCCGACGCCCAACAACGGCAGCTATGCCAACGTTGCGCTCGGAGCCCCCGGCCCGATGACCGGCTCGGCCGGGGCCGCGACCTTCGACGGCAGTACCTCCTGGGCCGAACTGCCCGCCGCCTACGCCCCGCAGAACGGCCCCGGCGCACTGGGCCTGTGGTTCCGAACCGACAGCGCAGGCGTCCTGCTCTCCTACCAGTCATTCTTGATCAGCGGCCGCTCGAACGGTTCGACGGACCGCTGGAACCCGGCACTGTACGTCGGCAACGACGGCAAGCTTCACGCTCAGCTCTGGATGGGCGACGCCGCGCAGACCATGGCGACCGGCACTCCGGTAAACGACGGGAAATGGCACTTCGCCGTCCTGTCCGCAGACAGCCAAACCTCCCAGACCCTGTACCTCGACGGTGCCCGGGCTGCGGGCCCGCTCAACGGGACCATCACTCCGAACGGCACCAACCACGTGTTCCTCGGCGCAGGCACAGTCTTCGGTGGATGGCCGCAGGCGCCGGCCGACAGCGCCGGCCACTTCAAGGGCCAGCTCGCTGACGTCGCCGCCTACCCGCACGGCCTGAGTGCGCCCACTGTCGCCTCGCTCTACCAACTCGCGACCACCTCCGGCGCCACCCAGTACGACGCCGGTGTCGTGGACGCCCACCCCACCGGCTACTGGCGCCTCGGTGACAGCACCGGCAACCAGGTGACCGATCTGATCTCCTCCGCGGCACTTGCCCAGAACCGCGGCACCTACCACGACGCCGTCTGCTGCCAGACGGGCCCCTGGGCCTCCGGTTCGGCCACGGCCACGGGCTTCAACGGCACCAGCTCCTACGTCAAACTCCCCGACAACACCGCTCCCAAGCACTGGGGTGCGGCCACCGTCGAGCTGTGGTTCAAGACCACCGCACCCGGCGTGCTGTACAGCTACCAGTCCTTCCCGGTCGACGGGAGGCCCAACGGGTCGACCGACCGCTGGAACCCCGCGCTCTACATCGGCACCGACAAGAAGCTGTACGGCACCCTGTGGACCGGCTCGGCGAATAATGCCCTGGTCAGCGCTTCCACCGTCGCTGATGGGGCCTGGCACCACGTCGCCCTGGCCGGTGACGGCTCCGGCCAGACGCTCTACCTGGACGGTGCCCCCACCGCCACCAGCACCACGGCACTGCCCATCACCTACAACGGCTCGGCCTACGCCTACCTCGGTGCGGGGTGGACCGGCGGCGGCTGGCCCAACGCCCCGACCGGCCCCGTCGGTCACCTCAACGGCACCATCGCCGACTTCTCGATCTACCAGTACCGGCTCACCGGCGACACCGTCTCCGGCCAGTACCGACTCGCCACCGCTGCCGCCCCGGTGGGCGGCCTGGACGCTGCAGCTGCCTACCGTGCCTCTGTCGTCCAGGACAACGCCGTCGGCTACTGGCGCCTCAACGACCCGTCCGGATCCGGGTACGCCGCCACCCAGCTCGGCGACGCCCGCCCGGACGTCACCTCGGGCAACCTCACCGATGTGGACCTGAACGCCGCCGGACCGTCCGGAGACCCGAACCAGCGTGCCGCCGTCTTCAACGGCGCCACCTCCCAGATCCAGCTGCCGTCCGACGCCGCCCCCATCAGGGGAGCGGCCAGCATCGAGCTGTGGTTCAAGACCACCAGCGGCGGCCCCCTCTACAGCTACCAGGACTTCCCGGTCGGCTCTCCGCCCGCGAACGTCTACAACCCGGCGCTGTACGTCGGCTCGGACGGGCGCATCCACGGTGAGTTCTGGATGGGCCCAGGCGCCGCCATGACCTCCGACCGGACAGTCAACGACGGCAACTGGCACCAGGTCGTACTCACAGGCGACGACCGCGGCCAGACCATCTACCTCGACGGCCGGGCCAGTGCTTCCGACAGCACCGGACGGAAGATCACCTTCAACGGCACGCCGTACGTCTACCTCGGCGCCGGCACCACCACCAGCTGGCCCGCTGCCGGCGGCGACCACTTCAAGGGCACCATCGCGGAAGCCTCCTACTACGCCTCCCGCCTCGACGCCGACACCGTGACCGCACACTACAAGTCCATGGGCGGCGGTGACACTCCCACTGCGGTCACCACTGCGACCGTCACCGACCCGACCGGCTACAAGCTGGCGTACCGCTACGACACCCGGACCTCCCAGCTGATCTCCCGCAGCGACGGCTACGGCAACACCACCCGCTACAGCTACGACACCGCCGGCTACCTCTACGCCGTCACCGACCCCAACGGCCACACCATCACCACCGGGCACGACGCCCGCGGCAACACGGTCTCCCGCACCACCTGCCGCAGCGCCGGAAGCTGCCAGACCAGCTACGCCACCTACTACCTGGACACCGGCAACCCCTTCAACCCGGCCAACGACAAGATCCTCACCTCCAGCGACGCCCGCTCCACCGGCCCCACAGACACCACCTACACCACCCGCTACAGCTACGACGCCGCCGGTCAGCTGGCCTCCACGACCACTGCAGGCACGCGCGACTTCCCCAAGGGCCGGGTCAGCTACACCCTCCGCACCGACGCCACCAGCCAAGCCCAGGACGGCGGCCCGGTCCCAGCCGGGCTGATCCGGATGCAGACCGGGCTGCTCGACGCCGCAGCCTACCCGGACCCGGCCAAGGTCCCCGCCGACCAGCAGACCAGCTACAGCTACCGGAGCAACGGCGACCTGGCCACCGTCGCCGCGCCGCTGCGCCCCGCCGTCAGCTACGGCTACGACAACCTCGGCCGCACCACCAGCCAGTCCTTCGGCTGCGACGACTGCCCCGGCGGCAGTGCCGTCGTGCCCCGGATCCTGCGGACCGACTACACCTGGGACGGCCAGGGCCACCAGGTCACCCGCACCGACCCGTACACCACCGACGCCGTCACGGGCGCCAAGCACACCCGGCAGACCACCATCGCCTACGACGTCGACGGCAACCAGACCGGCCAGACCGTCGCCGACACCGCCGGCGGCGACCCGGCCCGCACCACCACCTGGACGTACGAGAGCGACACCAGCCGGGTGAAGCAGGTCAAGGATTCCGGCGGCCACGTCACCTCGTACACCTACGACCGCTACGGCAACGTCGCCACCCACACCGACGCGGCCGGCACCACCTACAGCTACAGTCACTCGCCCATGGGCCAGCTACAGCAGACCGCTGTCAGCAACTACACCGGCAGCAGCGCAACCCCGACCGCACCGCGCTGGCAGGTCATCGGCTCCCGCTCCTACGACCCCGCCGGCCGCCCCGCCACCGACACCGATGCCATGGGGCGCGCCACCCACACCTACTACAACGACGACAACACCGTCGCTGAGATCGACCTCGACGGCTACCACAACACCGACGGCACACTGCGCAACGTCGTGCTCCAGCAGAACACCTACGACGACGCCGGCCACCTTGCTCAGCAGGTGACCGGCGGGGGAAAGACCACGACCGCCACCGCGTACGACGCGGCCGGCCGGGTCACCAGCACGAGCGTCGATCCCGGTGGCCTGAACCGCACCACCAGCTACACCTACGATGTGGCCGATCGCCCGACCAGCGTGGTCAGCACCGGCGGTGCGGACGCGAGCTCGGCCCAGACCGACTACGCCTACGACGTCACCGGGAACCTGCTCAAGCAGACCGCACGAAACCAGCCCGCGGACGCGGTGGTGGCGTACGGCTACAACAGCCGCGGCCTGCGCACCAGCACCATCAGCCCGAATGGCAACGCGGCCGGCGCGGACCCCGTCGCGTACACCAGCACCACCGGCTACGACGAAGCCGGCCGTCCCACAATCACCACCGGCCCGCTGTTCAGCGCCGAGGCCTACGACCCGGCCAGTCGCAGCAGCAAGCCGCAGCAGACCCGGCCGATCGGACGCAGTGGTTACGACACCTTCGGCCAGCTGACCTCGCAGGTCGACCCGGTGGGCAACACCGCCACCTACACCTACGACCTGGACGGAAACCGGGTCGCCGTGGCCAGCGCCGCCTACACCGACCCGCAGTCCGGCATCGCGATCACCCCCACCTCCACGGTCGACTACGACGTCCTCGGCCGGCCCGTCAAAAGCGTCATCGACCCGACCGGCCTCAAGCTGACCAGCACCATGCGGTACGACCAGTTCGGAAACCTGGTACAGGCCACCCTGCCGCCGACCGGTGGAACCACAGCCCCGACCGTCACCAACTCCTACGACCTCGACGGCGAACTGCTCGCCACCACCGGCCCGACGGGCGCGGTCAGCCAGTCCACCTACGACGACCTCGGACGGCGCATCACCAGCACCCAGCTGGAGCGCTACCCTGCCCCGGCCGCCTACACCAGCACCTTTACCTGGGACGACGCGGGCAACCAGCTCAGCTCCACGCCCCCGGGCGGCGGAGTCAGCAAGGCCACCTACAACGCCGTCGGCCAGGTGCTCAGCGCCACCGGCCCGACCGGCGTCACCGTCCGCTCCGCCTACGATGGTCTCGGCCGGACCAGCCGGGCGACCGGCGCCGACGGCACCGCGACCGTCACCGGCTACGACCGGCTGGGGCGGACGCTGAGCACGACCGACCTGGACACCACGGGGGCCACCGTGGCCACCCAGTACGCCACGTACGACCTGGAGGGGAACATCCTCAGCGCCACCGACAAGGTGGCGAACAGCGCCGACATCGCCGCGCACGCACGCCAGTTCAGCTACAACCCGGCCGGCCTGGCGGTCCAGCAAGTCGAACCGGCCGGCGCCGGACAGACGATCACCACATCCTTCGGCTACGACACCGGCGGGCGAAAGACCCGCTGGACCAACGGCAAGAACATCCCGGTCTACTACACCTACAACAGCCTTGGGCTCCCCGAATCGACCGTCGAGCCGCCGACCACCGCCCACCCGACGGCCGCTGAAGGCCTGTTCACCACCAGCTACGACGCGGCAGGCCGGGTTGCCACGCTGACGGAGCCGGGTGGCGTGGTCCGCCGCCGCAGCTACGACGGCGCGGGCAACCTGACCCAGGAGACCGCCACGGGCGCCGAGGTGGCGACACCGAACCGCACCCTCGGCTACGACGCGGCCGGCCGCCTCATATCCGTCGGCACCCCCGGCACCACCCCCGACACCTACACCTACAACGACCGCGGCCAGCTCCTCACCTCCGCCGGCCCCGGCGGCGCCGGCAGCTACAGCTACAACGGCGACAGCCGGATGACCGCCCGCACGGACGCGGCGGGCACCACCTCCTACGGCTACAACGCGGCCGGTCAGGTCACCAGCGCGACAGACCCGCTGACCGGCGCCACCGTCGGCTACGACTACGACACGGCCGGCCGCCTCACCACCGAGCGCTACGGCACCGGCGGCGGCACCCGCACCTACGGCTACGACAACCTCGGCCGGCTGCGCGACGACACCATCAAGAACCCGAGCGCGACGGCCGTCGCCCGGCTACGGC
>NZ_CP026498.1:11075670-11076076 GCF_002953255.1 Streptomyces sp. CB01881 | reverse complement strand
CCAACTGGAACAACGGCACCACCGCCACCGCGTACACCTGGGACGCGGCCGGCAACCGGACCTCCGCCGGCGGTACCGCCTCCAGCTTCGACGAGCGCAACGAACTGCTCAACGACGGGACCACGACGTACAGCTACTCGGCCCGCGGGACCCTTACCGGCAGCACCGCCCAGGGCTCCCAGCCCAAGGAGGTCCAGTTCGACGGCTTCGACCGGATGGTCAAGGAGGGGCCGTCCACCTACAGCTACGACTCGACCGACCGCGTCGCCCAGGCAGGGAACACCACCTTCACCTACGACGGCGGCTCCAACAACGTGGTCACGGACGGCACCGCCACCTACACCCGCACCCCCGGCGGCAGGCTCCTCGGCACGGCGACCACCGGCGCAACGCCCAACCCGCGCCT
>NZ_CP026498.1:11067300-11075660 GCF_002953255.1 Streptomyces sp. CB01881 | reverse complement strand
GCCACCCCACCAACTCGCTCGGCTACCAGAGCGGCTGGACCGACCCCGCCTCGGGCGACGTCAACATGGCCGCCCGCTGGTACCGACCCGGCAGCGGCACCTTCGCCTCCCGCGATTCCTGGCAGCTGGGCACCAACCCATCCATCCAGGGGAACCGATTCACCTACGGCAACGGCGACCCGACCGACTCGACGGACCCGTCAGGGCACAATTCCTGCGAGACTCTTCGACATTTTGTACCCTTTCGCATCCCGCTTGTGTGTATCCCTGACGAACCTCTACACCTCCCTATGTATGATCCGGAGGATTTCCGAGGCGGGTTCTCCGACGGGCCGCAGATCGACTGCGACAAGTACTGGTGGACGACTGACTGCGGCGGCGCCGGTTTTAGGCCCACGCCGACATCGACAAGTGAACTCCACAGGGGAATCACATCGACCAGTGAAATCCGGCGAATCCCTCGCGGAGGAGGCTCAGGTGGCGGAGGCCGCAGAAACCCGGGCTCGGACCACCGGCGCCCCGGCCCAAGCACACCTCCCGGCCCACGCAGGCCTCCCGGTCCCACCTTGCCCAGGCCCAAGCCGCCAACGGACACCCGCCCGATCAACGACAACGACCGCCCGCACATCGATCCCAGCCCGATCGACTTCTTCACCGACACAATCGTTACCGTCGGCACCGCCGTGGTGACACTTGTGGTGGTCGATGGGGCCACTGTCGCTGTTGGCACTGCCACGACCGTCGGCGCCGGCATCGTCGCGGGTGTTGACGCCATCATCGGTACTACGACTACTACCACGACTACTACGGACCCCCTGCCGATTCCATTGCCAGAACCGGGCGGCAAGAACCGTTGGCGCCGCAGGGACACCGAATGCGATGAGGGGCCCGGAATCTCCGACACTGGACACGCTGTGTACCTACCCCGTGAGAAGTACTACGACGACTTCTCTCAGCGGAACGAATGTCGCGCCAGAGGTACATGGTTTTCTCTTGATGGGAGCGACTACAACCCTTCGAGCAATCCAAAGAAGGGGACGGATACATCAAGCAGCATTCGCCCGCCGGGTTACGAGGAGATCCGGAGCATGGGTGAGAGGCCGGCGAATGGTCATATGCTTCCAAAGGCGGCAAGTGGTGCCGGAACTGACTTGCGCAACCTGGTGGCAGAGTACTCGTGGACGAACTCACCGTATCTCCGCGACGGTGTCGAAGCGGACATTCGTGACGCTGTTAAGAGCAACAAACATGTGATCGGTGAGATAGTTCCGCACTATGGCAGCGAAAACTCCGGAATCTATGAATCCAAGGAGTATAATTACCTAGTTGTCGAGGACGGCCGGACTGTTCACTGTATCGTCTATCAGGCGCCATCTGGAGGAACCACCAACGGTGGTTGTCCCAATATGCCGTGAGGAGCAATGCATGCCCGACTACGTAACTTCGGTTGCCGAGGTGGTGGGTGAATCGGCACCCGCTCGGCCAAATCACGTGGACTGGGGCCACCTTGAGACCACACTAGAAACGGAGCTCCCAACTGACTTCAAGGCGATCGTGGCGGCTTACGCGCCGATCCAGTTGAATGGCCACCTGTTCCTTTCACATCCGAATACCGAGCTCTTTAACCTGGCAAAAGAGGTAGACCGGGGCATCAAGGCCTTCGAGCGTATCGACTGGCAGGTAGCCGGAGCCCAATTCCGTGGGGAGAACCCACGCTTCGGTGGGCCGGACGGGCTGATCCCGGTGGCAGGGACGGACCGAGGCGAGGCCGTGTTCCTGTGCAGGTCGGCGGGTCCGTTGTCCTGGCATGTAATTGGCTTTTCCGACGACGGTGAGCACTTCTACGAATACGAGATGGGTTTCGCTGAGTGGCTCTACCGTTACCTGGCCGGTGAGGACATGATTGGCCCGGGCAGCGGGGTCTTCTACCCCGGGCCGGTGCTTATTGAGGATCTGCCACGTTCGCCTGGTGACAGGGTTGTTGAGCGGCGAGGGCCGGACCGAAAGATGTAGCACTATGTGCCTCTAACCTTGACCTTTCGTGACGGTCCGTTGGTTCCTTCGGCGGACCGTCACGGCCTTCGCCGTAGCGCTGATAGACCTCGGGCAGCGGCGGGGAGGCGACGCCCTCCAACTCGGGGAACGTCGCGGCGACCCGGGCGCCGTGCTCGGTCAGGAACCAGGCCCGCAGCCTCCCGGCCTGCGGCAGCACGACGTCTCGACCAAGCCCTCGCCCTTGAGCCGGCGAAGGCGCCGGCGCATCTGTTCCGGCCGGGCCTCGGGGGTGTGCAGGACGCGCAGCTGCTCGGTGGTGGCTATCCGGAACTGGAACAGCGCGGCGACCACGGCGTGGTCGATCTCGGGCGGCATCGCCATCACGGGCTCCTCAAGGTCGGTGTCCGCCGAGCGCGAGCAGGCTGCCGCCGAGGCCGCGGCCGCCGAGGGGAAGCCCGCCGGCTCCTGGTGGCGCCGTTCCTGACCGGCCGGGTCGGTCCGGGCGGTGTCCGCTCGGGCCGACCATGCTCATTGGTGGGGCGGGGGGATACCTTGATTCCTGCCCCGCCCCCGCGTCGGCGCCCATCGGGGCGGCAGATACGTGCGGGTGACCCTCCCGGCGCGGGCCGGGCTACTTCGTTCGGGCGGTGGCCGGGTTCGCCGGACGACCGGGGCGGGCAGAGCCTTCGCATGACGAATCCCACCAGGCACCGCCGTCGCCACCCGGCGGCCGCCGCCGTCCCGTCCCGGACCCAGATGCCGCCGGCCCCGACCCGCCGGCGCGGCACGGGCGGCTGCTGCCGGACCTGGTCCAGCGAGCACATCTGTCCGGGCGGCCTGGTCGTCCGCACGACCTGGCACGAGCCCGCCTGCACGATCGGCGCCCGGCCGTGACCGCCCCCGCCGAACAGACTCCGACCGCCCGGTTCGAGCCCGGCAGCACGGCGGTGCGCCGCGACATCCACGCGGGCCGGGTCTGGACCGCGATGCCGCACCGGGTCATCGACGACACCGGCGAGCCCCTCCAACTCGCCTACTGGCCCGGCATCACCTCACTCGCCCCGACCACCTGGATCGCCTCCCTGCACACCGGCGACACCACGCTGCGCGAGAGCGGCCTGCACAACCTCGCCACCGGCACCTGGACCCTCGCCCCCTACCGCTGGACCGGCACCGCGCTGCGCAGCACCTTCCAGGCCGGGGAGCACTCTCGGTGCACCGGTTCCAGGACGCCGGCACGGGGCTTCGATCCGCTGGTACGTGAACTTCGAGCTCCCCTGCCTCCGTCGCCCGGCCGGGATCGACACCTTCGACCTGTTCATCGACCTTGTGGCGCAGCCCGACCTCTCGGCCTGGTCATGGAAGGACGAGGACTTGCGCCGTGAGGCGCTGTGATTTGTGCGGAGGTGAGAGACCTGCGCCACTGATCCTGTCGCAGCAGGACGGTGAAGCTGAGGGCAGCCTGAACCGGGTGATGCCGGGGAAGGCGGGAGCAGCCCTGACAACGACGGGACGCGTCAGCACTGCCAGATGACGTGGGCCCGGCAAGCGTGGTGGAGAGGAGTACGCGAGGAACCGGCGTCGTTACGTCCCTAACTCTTCCGCCGGCTCTAACCTGGCGGATTTGGGCCGGATGCGGTGCGCACGGCCGCCTGCTGATTGGGCGGTCGGAACTCCTGGGGAGGTCTGTCATTGCTGACCCGGAGGCCATGAGGAAAGCCTGCGGCGTACTCATGGCGATGCCGCGGGGACACAGTCGGGCTCCTACTCCACCGAGCGAATCACAGTGAACACGGGAACCACCAGGTACGGCTCCACGGGCGACAGCGGCCAGCTGCCGACGGGGATAGGCGCATCGACCGCCGAACGGCCTGAGTGGGGCGGAGCCGCCGTAGTACTCCGAGCCAGGGAAAGCCCGGCACATGGGGAAGGGCGGCAGCGGTATCGAGGGGGGAGGAGGCTGCAATGCCGAAAGATGCACCGTCGAATGACGGCGCTTCGTTGGAGGCGATCCCGTTGGGGTCGCGTCAGCGGGTATCGGAGATGCAGGCCAAGCTTCACCGTTGGGCGGTGGCCGATCCCGGCCGCCGGTTCGACAACCTGTTCAACCTCGTGCATGACCCGGCGACGCTGACCATGGCGTTCGACCGGGTCGCGGGTAACCGAGGAGCCCGGTCTGCCGGCGTTGACGGTCTCACGGCCGCCGACGTGGAAGAGCTGATCGGGGTCCACGGCTTCCTGGACGACCTGCGTACCCAGCTGAAGACGGGTGCGTTCCGGGCACTTCCGGTGCGGGAGAAACAGATTCCCAAGCCGGGCGGGTCTGGAAAGGTTCGGCGGCTGGGGATTCCCACGGTCACCGACCGGGTCGTTCAGGCTGCGCTGAAGCTGGTGCTGGAACCGATCTTCGAGGCCGACTTCAAGCCGGTCTCCTACGGGTTCCGGCCCAAGCGGCGAGCCCAGGACGCGATTGCCGAGATCCACAGTTTCGGTACCAAGGGCTACCGATGGGTCCTGGACGCGGACATCGAGGCGTGTTTCGACGAGATCGACCACGTCGCGCTGATGGACCGGGTCCGGGCAAGGATCAAGGACAAGAGGGTCCTGGCACTGGTGAAGGCGTTCCTGAAAGCCGGGATTCTCACGGAACTCGGCGAGTTTCGGGACAGCCACACCGGGACGCCGCAAGGGGGCATCCTGTCTCCGCTGCTGGCCAACATCGCCCTGTCGGCGCTCGATGAGCACCTCCAAGGGCCGTGGGAGGGCAACGGGACGATGTCCGCCGGACACAGGCGCCAGACTCGCCGCCGCAGGGGACTGCCGACATGGCGAGTCGTCCGCTACGCGGACGACTTCGCAGTCATGGTCCATGGGACCGAGCAGGACACCGTGGCGTTGCGCGAGGAGATTGCCCAAGTGCTCCGGACGATCGGGCTGAGGCTGTCGCCAGCCAAGACCAGAATCGTGCACCTGAGCGAGGGTTTCGACTTCCTGGGGTTCCGCATCCAGTGGCGCCGCAAGAGAGGGACGAACAAGTGGTACGTCTACACCGACATCTCCAGGCGCGCGGTGCGCTCGGTGAAGTCGAAGATCCGTGCCATGACCCACAGGCTGTCGCAGCAGAACATGGCGTACGTGCTGACCAGGTTGAACATGATCACGCACGGTTGGGCCGAATACTTCAGGTATGCCATCGCGAAGCGAGTCTTCGCGATGGTGGACGCCTTCGCCTGGTGGAGGGTCGTCCGCATGCTGCGTTCGCGGCATGACTGGAGTTTCGGTGACGTCCGGCGCAGGATGATCACTCCTTCCGGGGAGTGGCTGCCTATCGCGGTGGGCGAGGTCAAGTTGCGGAGGTGTGCGGACATCCCGGTCACCCGGTACCGCTACCGAGGCACCAAGATCCCCAACCCATGGACTCTGCAACCAAACTGACGGCAGATGCCGTGGAGAGCCCGTTGCTCAGTAATGGGCACGGCGGGTTCGGCGAGAAGTCCGGGGAAACGGAGCAGGGGCAACCCTGCCACCGCGCCCCGGGCTTACTCTGCGAGTACGGCCAGGTGCGGCGCCTGGGCCTGGCCAGCGACGACCTCCACGCCCTGGTCGAGCAGGCCCGCCAGCGCGCGCTCGGCCTCCTCCAGGACCGATCCGGCCCGTTCGCCGACCCATGGACCGCCTGGTCACCCGACCCGGCCTGGCCACTGCCGGCCCTGCCCGACAGCGCGGACGGCACGGCTCCGCGCTGACCATCCGTCGGCCGCCTTGATGGTCTCGCCGCAGGACCGTTCCGTACCTTGATGGTCCGCCAAGGTATCCGTTCCAACCTTGGTGGCCAGGTCACGGCCGGATAACTTCCCAGTTCAAAGCATTGGTGGCCACCTTGATGCCCGCCCCGCGTGCTGCGGGTTCGTTCTGTGCGGGCAGAACGGAGTGATCAACCCTGTGATGACAGGAGGCACCTTGATGGTCCGCCGGCCGCCCCGGTTCGGACGCTTTGATGCCCGCCCCGGCAGTCCGGGACGGGTATCAAGGTACGGGTGGTGGTGCTGGGTCAGCGCCCGGTGGCGGTCAGCTTCCACCAGGGCATGGCCTCGGCGTTGGGATCGCTCAGCGGCCACCAGACCTGGCCGTCGTAGCCGTCGGTTTCCAGGTCGGCCAAGCTGGCGGCGCCGGCCGGGACGGAGCGCAGCATCTTGGCGACGTGCCGGTCGCGGGCGTGGAGCTGGAGCTGGTCGACCCAGTTGAAGAAGCCCATCTCGCCGGTGCCGGTGAGGACGAACAGCAGGCGCGGGAACCGCGCGTAGCGGCGCTCCCAGATCGGCACCCCGCGGCCCTGTGCCTCCGTGGTGCCGGGCCGGACCCCGGCTGGCAGGGGCGCGGTGGACCAGTACCTGGCGTAGGCGTTCAGCTTCGACGCCAGACGTTCGGCGCCCATGGTGCCCCGGTCGACCTCGACGAACGCCCGCAGCCGCACGATGCTGCTGCCCGGCTCCGTCACGCCGTAGTAGAGCAGCCTGTCCGGGCGCACCGTGCCCTCGCGGCCCTCGGCGAAGCGGTGGGTGATCTCCGGGATGAAGTCGAACGGCCCGTAGACGTCGCCCCGCTTGCGGGCGTCGGTGAGGAGCGCCAGGTGCGTGCGGACGACGTCCAGCTGGTGCCACAGCGTGTACTTGAACGCGGTCTCGTCGCCGGGCAGCCGCGGGGCGGGGATGTCCGCTAGCCGGTGACTTCGCAGGTGGGGTCTTAGGTTTCCAGCCAGCGGGGTCGGGTTTCGTCGATGCCGAGGAGTTCGAGCAGGTGTGCTTGGACTCCTCGGTTGATGAGGATGACGGGTGGGCTGGTCGCGGTGCCGGGTCGGAGCATGAGGCTGTCGAGGTGGTAGAGGATCATGCGGCCGGTGGGGCGGACCTTGCGGTTGTCGGGGTAGAGGCCGCCCATGGTCCGGTCGGGGCCCAGGGCCTGGCGGACCTGGCGTTCGATCAGGCAGAACACGAGTAGGGCCAGGCAGATGACGGTGATCAGGGCGGCGATGCGCCGGTTGTGTTCCAGGAAGATCGGGGCGACGGCGAGCGGGCCCTTGAAGTCGTTGTAGCGACGCTCGACGACGCCTTGGCCCTTGTAGCGCTTGAGGACCTCGGCGGCGTCGGCCTGCTCGGGAGTGAGCCGGGTGACCAGGGCGTACCAGCCGTCGGCGGCGGCCTCGGTGTCCAGGATGTCCTGATCGAAGTGCCAGGCCAGGGACGGGCGCCCGTCGGAATCGACGGTGACCCCGGTGCGCAGGCAGCTCGCGACCCGGCGGGTTTTGGCGATCACGCCGATGCGGGCCTCGACCTTGGCCGCGGTGTTGTAGAAGCGGCCGCCGGCCGAGCGCTGCAGTTTCTCCAGGTCTTCCGCGGCCCGGGCCAGGCGCTTGGCGCGGGCGGCCTGCTGGCCTTTGGCGTTGCCGGTGGAGTGGACCAGGATCCTGCGCAGCCGGTGCTGCGGGTCGCTCTTGCGTGGCCCGGTCATGACGTGGACGTCCTCCAGGACCCGGTAGGACTCCCGTTGGTCGGCGGGGGTGTTCCGCTCGCGGTCGCGGTCGTTGACGTAGTCGACCGGCCGGGCGGAGTGAAGGTCGAGGGCGGCGTAGACATCCGCCTTGACCTGGGCGGCCGGGAGCGGGGCGATGAAGTCGACCTTCGCGTCCAGCAGTGCGGTGATGTTCGGGTGGGAGACGAGTTTGGAGTCCGCGACGAGCAGGAAGTCCTTGCGCTCGGCGGTCTTCCGCAGGGCGTTCATCGCGCCGACGACCTGCGCGACCTCGCCCGCGCCGCCGTCGTAGACCCGGTGGAAGAGGGGGATCCCGCCGTCGCGGGTGACGGCCAGGCCGGCCTGGATCTGCTTCAGATCCACCCGCCGGTCCTTGGGGTGACCGTACCTGACCTGCGGAAAGCCCTCTTCCTGGTCCTCGTAGGCGCCGAACAGGGACATCGACGTCATGTCCCAGTGAATTTGGGCGGTGTCGATGCCGAATTCCGCGATGGCCTGCGCGCCGACGGAGCCGGTGATCTCCTCCAGATGCGGGGCGATCGCGTCGAGAGCGCGGGCGAGCCTGTCGTCGTTGAGCAGGTCCGGCTCGACGCCGAAGACCTCCTCGACGGCCCACGTCCGCGCCCAGTCCCGGACTCGGACCATCGAGGTCGGCGAGGACAGCCGGTTGGCGACCAGGACCTCGATCACCTGCCCGTGCGTGAGGTGCGCGACCTCGCGGATCGGACACAGCTCGTCGATGATCCCGGCCACGTCCAGCCGGCGCAGAAACAGAGGCGGGGCGGGCAGAGCGCCCAGACGCCTCTCCACCACCGGGGCCAACTCCACCGTCAGGA
>NZ_CP026498.1:11054421-11067290 GCF_002953255.1 Streptomyces sp. CB01881 | reverse complement strand
GCGAGCGAGATATCGACACGCCCTACCCAACGACCCACCCCCGCCGAGGTACCGGCCACATCATCAGTTCATCCGAAACAGCTACATGCGAAGGATGGGGCTAGCCGGTGACTTCGAAGGTGGGGTCTTAGTACTCCAGTGCGACTTCGTGATCTATCCGGTTGAGGGGCTGGCGAGTCGCCGCTGGTAGTGGCTGCGGCGGGCTGTTGCCTGGTGGTGTCTGCGCCAGTTTGACCAGTGGAGCAGCCTGCGGGGGGAGGTGTTCGTCGGGTTCAGCAGGGCGCCGAGCAGGTGGCGGATCTCCGGGACAGTCAGGTCGATCGGGCCGGTGCTGCGAACGGCTCGGTTGGGCTGTGCGGTCCTGGTCGGCGTCGCGTCGGCGGCGAGTGCGGCAAGGAAGGCCAGTGCGAGCATGGCCAGGGTGATGTGCCGATGCCAGGCGGTCCAGTGGCGAACCTGGTAGTGGTCCAGTCCGACCTGGCCTTTCGCGGCCTGGAAGCATTCCTCAATGCACCACCTGGTCCCGGCCACCCGGACCAGCTCGGACAGCGGCACTCGCCTGGGGGTCCAGCACAGGTAGATGGCGAGTTCGCCGCTGCTCGGGTTGCGGCGGATCAGCAGGTGCCGGTGGCGGTCGGCACCGATTTCGATCCAGGCCCAGTCGTAGTAGCGCGGCCCTTTCGCCCCGGCTCCGGCGCTCTGCCGGTGCCAGGCCGAGGCGGGCAGGCGGTCGGCCACCGCATCCGCGCGGGCAGTGGTCCGCCCCTCGTTGATCTGCACCCGCCTGCTGCAGGCGACGGCCAGCACGTAGCCGATCGCGCGGGACTCCAGCAGGGCGCGCAGGCCGGGGTCTTGGCCGTAGGCCTCGTCGCCGGTCACCCAGGAGGCGCCGATCCCGGCGTCCAGTGCTGCCGTGATCATCTGCCCGGCCAGCGTGGGCTTGGTCGCGAACTCCACCCGGTCGGGCACCCCGGCGCGGGTTCGGCGTTCGGCGTCCTGGCACCACGAGGCGTCCGGCAGGTAGAGGCGGCGGTCGATCAACGCCCGTCCTCTGCTGGATGCGTAAGCGAGGAAGACGCCGACCTGGGTGTTCTCGATCCGGCCTGCGGTGCCGGTGTATTGGCGCTGCACGCCGGCCGAGGCGGTGCCCTTCTTCAAGAAGCCCGTCTCGTCCACCACCAGGACGCCGTCGTCGGCACCGAGGTGCTCGAGGACGTAGGCTTGGATGTCGTCGCGAACCGCATCGGCGTCCCAGCGGGTGCTTCGCAGCAGCCGCTGCATTGGCCCAGGGCGGGCGTGACCGGCCTGCTCGGCCAGACGCCAGCAGTTCTTCCGCTCGACGCCGGACAGCAGGGCGAGCACGAAGGCGCGGGCCGTCGCTCGCGGCTCCACCCGCTTGAACCGGCCCGCGATCCGGGCCATGGCCTGGTCGAACATGGCACGCCAACGGGCGGCATCTATGCTGTGGTCCGCGGCCACAGCACGATCTTCAGGAGTCCACACAACCCTTGATGATCACGCGATGGCCGCTCCAGATCTACCGGGTGTGACAGGCTGCTTCAGCCAGTGGGATCCGCGCAGGACGCGGCTCGGGATCGACCGCCGATGCGACATGCCGTCAGCGACCCGACGCCCGGATGTTCAGCCTGCGGCTCCGGCCCGGGGACAGCGTCACGGACTTGGCCGACGATGTCTCTCCCGGCCTGCGGCTGCTTGGCGAGCAGGTGATCGAATGCAACAGGGGGTTGGGGCATGGGCGAGGATCCACTCATCACGGCGGTGCGGAGCGGGGACGAGGACGCGGTCAGAGTGCTGCTGGAGGACGGGGCGGACCCCAACGCCGTCGACGAGCGGGGCACCCTCGCACTCTGCCTGGCCGTCTCGGCGTTCCACTCGACGATCGCCGGCTACCTGGTGGGCGGCGGCGCGGATCCGGACCGCCGGTTGCCCGACGGGACCACGCCCCTCTTGCGGGCCATCGACAGCGGTTCCATCGGTCTCGTCTTCTGCCTGCTCGGTGACGCGGCGCTGACCAGCGAGGCCACCCGGGTGGAACTGCTGGCACGCGCCCGGCAGTGGCATGAGATGGGCCCGGTCGCCATGCTGCGACAGCGGACCGGCGCCTCGGACGAGGTCGAGCGGGTTCGGATCCGGGACAGGGAATGGTTCACCGACTACCACGAGCTCCGGCTCGGCGGACTGACCGTCCGTGACGGTCACACAGGGATCCTCACCGTCCTCGAGAAGCACTTCGGACTGCACCTGGGCGTTGACGAATTGGCGGCCCGCGCGTGCGCACTCGAGTACCCGGACTATGACCACGCCGTCTGGTCGGAGATCGTCCACACCCTTGCCCGGAGGCAGGACGACGAGACTTGGGAGGCTGCGGCGGCACTGCGGGGCCATCCCGATCCCCTGCACCGCCGTTTCGGCGCGGAGGTCCTGGTCTGCCTCCACCTCGAGGCTGATCTGACGAACGTCCCGAGTCCGTTCGAGCAGCGCATGCTCGAGCTCTTCCTCGACTGGGCAAAGCAAGAGCAACACTCGGACGTCCTGGCGGAGACCCTGGTCGGACTGAGTCACCATGAGGACCCGAGGATCGAGCCGCTGGGGCTCTCATACCTTGCCCACCCTGCCCCGCGGGTACGTGCCCGGGTGCTCTCGACCCTGAGAGTCGTGAACTCGGAGAGGTCTGGGCGGAAGACGTTCACCTCCGAGGGGCTGAACGCCCTGCTTGCACTGGCCCGGGACACCGACTCCTCCGTACGCCACGTCGCCGGCTACGGGCTCGCTTACAGCCTGAATCCGGAACCCGCTATCGAGGACACCCTGGCCGATCTGCTCGATGACGAGAACCAGCAGACCCGGATCTGGGCCGTCTACGGACTGGCCGAGCGGGACGATCCGCGCTGTATCGATGGCGCCGACCGGGTGGGACCCGTCGACGAGTATGAGTCGTGGTCCTGGATACTCGGTGCGCCCTCAAGGTACGAGCAGCGCCAGAGGGAGCGGGAAGCGCCAGGCATGACGGAGTAGCGAACGCTCGCCTCTGTATCCCACTGTGTGCCGGCTGTGGTCATCAGAGCCGACTCTGCCCTGCCCACCCGGTACACGATGTGGCTGGCCGCCTGGTCCCGACGCTGACGCACCCGACACCTCAATCCTCGAACCCACCACCGAAGCACTCGGCCACACGCGACAAACACAAGATCGCGAAGTCACACTGGAGTACTAGGGGCTGTGTGATGTCGTGATCAACATTGCGGTTTCGTGCCCGCCCGAGGGTGGAATCCGGTAGGACGCTGTGTGTGACGCGTAGGCAACTCACCGACGAGCAGTGGACGTTCATCGAGCCGTACTTGCCGATCGGCGAGTACGGCCCGTACCCCGAGAGGCTGCGGGATCAGTTCGAGGGCGTGATCTGGCGGTTCCGCTCCGGCGCCCAGTGGCGGGAGATGCCCTCCGAGTTCGGTCCCTGGCCGACCGTCTACGGTCGCTTCCGGGTCTGGAGGGACGCCGGCGTCTTCGAAGCCCTGCTGGAGGGGCTGATCGCGGAGGCCGCGAAGCGGGGTGAGGTGGACTTGTCGCTGGTCAGCGTGGATTCCACCACCGTGCGGGCACACCACGACGCCGCCGGGATGCACCTGGCCCCCGACGCGCTGGCCGCCCTGGAGAAGGCCGCCGACGAGGCGGAGAAGGCCCGGCAAAAGGGGGCGGCCCGGAAGGACAAGACGGGCAGGACGTCTCTGACGACCAGGAACGGGAAGAGCGGCGACGAATCCGGCGCCGGCGCAAGCTCCGGCTGAAAGCCGCCCTGCTCGGACGCTCCAGAGGCGGACAGACCAGCAAGATCCATTGTGCCGGCGACCGGAAGTGCCGCCCGCTGGCGTTCATCCTGACCGAGGGACAAGCCGCCGACAGCCCGCAGTTCATCCCCGTGCTGAAGAAGGTCCGGGTTCGGGTGCCGGTCGGGCGTCCCCGCACCCGGCCCGACGCTGTCGCCGGCGACAAGGCCTACTCGTCCCGCGGCAACCGCGCACACCTGCGGAATCGGCGAATCAAGGCGGTCATCCCGGAGAAGAAGGACCAGGCTGCCAACCGGAAGAAGAAGGGCAGCAAGGGCGGTCGGCCCGTCGGCCACGACGCCGAGCTCTACAAGCAACGGAACACCGTCGAGCGCCTGATAAACAAGCTGAAGGCCTGGCGCGGCATCGCCACCCGGTTCGACAAGACCCCCGAGAGCTACCTCGCCGGCCTCAACCTTCGAGCCTCGATGATCTGGATCGACGATCTCCTGCCGACCATTGACTGATCACGACATCACACAGGCCCTAATCGGCGGGCCCTCTCCCGCACCTGGCAGCGCAGGAGTTCCTGGATCCGCTGGTCCAGCCCGTCCTGGCGCCACAGGCTGAAGTAGTAGAACACCGCCGACCAGGCCGGGAGATCATGGGGTAGGTAGCGCCACTGACAGCCCGTCCGGTTCTGGTAGAAGATCGCGTTCACGACCTCTCGCAGGTCGCAGGACCCCGGATCCCCGGTCGCCGACCGCGCCACCCGGTCCTGTTTCCAGGCCGTGATCATCGGCTCGATCAGCGGCCACTGTGCATCCGATAAGTCACTGGGGTACGGCTCTCTCTCCATGCCTGGCATCTCAGCATGGACATGCCCACGGAGTTGTCGCATAGCGGCCAGTACCCACGATCGAGTGATCACGAACCGGGGAAGATCGGACTTAACGCCCACTCAGTAGTGGCCGTAGACCACCCGCCAACGCGACCCCAGACGGCGGCCGAGCTCCTGTGTGAACTCCGGGCGCAGCGGGGGCCAGTTGTTGAAGCAGACGTCCAGTTCCCCCACCTGGCAGGTCCACTCCCCTGCCCAGTCGCCCAGCAGCGCCGCGTGAGCGCAGGCGGCGCAGGTGGCGAGCGGCTCTGCGGTGCGCAGCCAGTCGTCCAGCAGGTCGATGTACGTGTCCGAGTCGAGCATGGTCGCGCAGGCGGGACAGGTGGGCGGTTCGAGGTTCTCACCGGAGTCGAAGACCTGCCGGCCCACGACGATGTCCACGCCTGAGTTCGTCAGCGCCCTGTTGACCTCGTCCTCGGTGGCGACCGCCTCGGCCTGGGGGCCGGGAAGGAACTCGCTCGGGTCTGCCAGCGTGCCGGGTATCGGGTTCTGCTCGATCACGCTCGCGGAAAGGAGCCACTCCCGTATCTGGGCGGCGTGGGCCACGGCCTGCACGGGGGTCAGTGAGAGGGCAACCAGCGTCACCTCGTGATCACTCATGCCGCCGGAGCGTACTCGCCGGTGCATCCTCACCTGCCACACCGTCACTCACCGAGCGCGACCGCCTACACGTGCCCCCGACGAGCGCGCCGGCATCGCCTCCCTGTGCCTGGGTCCTGCACCCGAACCGCACCGGTCGCGATGAGCGAGGAGCAGCGCGGGCAGCTGGAAGCCCTCGGGGTCGGGTGGTAGCCGGCACCTGGCAGCGGGCGTACGCGACGGCCCGGCAGTGGTGGCTGGAGTCCGACGGGTGGGTCGACTGGGCCACGCTGCCCGTGGACACCGTCTTCGAAGGCGAACAGCTCGACCGCTGGGTACAGGCCCAGCGGGCCAGGCCTGGGCGGACCAGCAGGACCTGCTGTCGGCGGTCGGCATCGAGGAGGACCAGGAGCTCGTGGCCGCCAAGGCCGCCGCCGACGCCAAGCCCACGGTCTCCCGCGCAGACCGCTTCCAGCTCCACCTGGCGGCCCCTAGAAACCGCCGTCGAACGGGGAGGGGCACACCCGTGTTCCAAGGGTGTACAAGACCGGCAAGGGGCTGTCGCTGGGGGCCTGGCTCAACAACACCAAAGCCCGCAAGACGAATCTCACCGCCGATCAGCTCCAGCATCTCCAGCAACTGGAGGCCCTCGGGGTCGGCTGGTAGGAGCCAGCATCGGGTCGAGGCCAGAGGCCCGGGGGCCCCTGAGATGGTGTCGCTTGCCGCGCCCAGGGAGGTGCGGAACCATGGTGTGTATGGGTACTAAGGAGCTCCGCGACGTCATCGTGGTGCTGCCGGGAATCACCGGAAGCGTGCTGCGTGCGGACGGTCGCGACGTGTGGGCACTAAGCGGGCGGGCCCTCTGGTCCGGGTTAACCAGCAGCGGCGATTCGCTGCAGCGGCTCCGCCTGCACAACGGCGATCCCGGCGAGATAGTGGCCGAGCGATTAATGCCGACCGCCCACCTGGTCCCCGGACTGATCAAGATCGATGGCTACTCGGCCCTGATACAGCTCGTCCAGGAGACCTTCAAGATCGTCCCTGGTGCCAACTTCCTCGAGTTCCCGTACGACTGGCGCCTCGACAACCGCATCGCGGCCCGGCGGCTCGAACAGACTGTGGAACGAGCGCTGCACGAGTGGCGGCAGCACACCAGCAATCCCGCCGCCAAGGTCATCTTCCTGGCCCACAGCATGGGCGGCCTCGTCGCACGCTACTACCTCGAGGTACTGGAGGGCTGGCGGGACTGCCGTGCGCTGTTCACGTTCGGTACGCCCTACCGGGGTTCCCTTAACCCGCTTGGCTTCCTGGCCAACGGCTACAAGAAGGCGTTTGTGGATCTCACGAACGTGATGCGCTCGTTCCCGTCGGTTCACCAGCTGCTGCCGATCTACCCAGCGCTCCGGGTGGGTGACGAGTACGTGCGGGTGGCGGAGGCCGGCCACCTGTCCGGGATCGATCCGGTGCTGGTCACTGACGCGCTTGCTTTCCACCGCGAGATCGAAACCAAAGTGACCGAACACCTCGACAACGACAACTACTGCCGCGACGGGTACACGATCGTCCCGATCATCGGCACCCGCCAACCGACGAACCAGTCCGGAGTGCTCACCGACAAACGGGTGACCGTCAGCCGGGAACTGCCCGCCGGGATCGACCCACTGCTCGCCGACGGGGATGGCAGCGTGCCGCGGGCGTCAGCCATACCTATCGAGCTGTCCGAGGCCTACCGGGACACGTTCGTGCCGGAGCGCCACGGCTCGCTGCAGTGCAACGCCGCGATCCTGGCAGACGTTCGCGGGCGCCTGGAACAGTCGCAGGTACGCGGCCTCGGCGCGATTCGCGGGCCGCAGGAGACCCCGGCTGCGGCCGAACGGCCCGCCATCGCGCTGGACGTCGAGGACCTGTACTTGCCCGGCGAGCCGGTGACGATCCACGCCGAACTGCTCAACACCACGTCGGACGTTCCGCTTCGCGCTCGCGTACAACTGGTTGAGCCGTCGGCCGGGCCGGCGCCACGGACCTTGGGGATGACATTGACATCCCTTCCGTCCCGTCCGTCCCGTCCGTGGGGCGCCCAGCTGGAACTGGCAGGTCTCCCGTCCGGCGTGTACCGGCTGACGGTCGATGCCGCCCAGGCCGGGCCGACAGCCCCGGCCCCAGTCCACGACATCTTCGCGGTCGCGGGAGCAACCGATGGGCCCGGGTAGCGGCGCGCGCGCCTGGCAGCCCTGGCCGCGCGCCAACGAGCGCGAACTGGTCCGCTTCGTTACACCCCGCGCGAACCGCTGGCTGCCGGTGGAGGTCAGCCGCTACGACCTGTCCCACCAGCCGGACCGGTGCCGGGACGTCGCTGCGGCCATCTACGACGCCCTAAGCGGACGGAACATCCGGTACGCGCTGGAGGAGTACCACCCGTCGGGCGCCTTGCAGGCGATCCGGACACCGGCCGAGGTCCTCGGCGCGCCCCGTGAGGGCACCTGCCTCGACCTCGCCGCCCTGTTCTGCGGGCTGTGCCTGGCGTATGATCTTCTCCCCGTCCTGGTCGTCGTCGACGGGCACGCCTTCGCCCTGTTCTGCACCACGCACGGCCTGCCCAACAGGAGCGACTACGACCGGCCCGGCCGGGAGCTGTTCGCCGCCGGACCGGTCACCAACGCGGAGCAACTCACGGAACTGGTCGACAGCGGCCGCTACCTGGCCGTCGAGTGCACCGGGTTCGCCCGCAGCGACCTGCTCGGCAAATACCCCAACCTCCCGGAAGCCCGGCACCGCACCGACGGCCTACTCCCCTTCGACCAAGCGGTGCTGGCAGGACGGGAACAGCTCGACCAGGCCGACCGTCCACTGCGGTTCGCAATCGACATCGCGACGGCGCACTACGAGTGGCGGATCGAGCCCCATTCGGTCAAGGAGCGGTCACCCGCTGCGAAGGCGCAGGAGCGCTCCGAGCAGATCGCGGCAGCGGTAGAGGTCTACCGCGGGCGGGTGCGGGAGAAGTACCGACGGCTGAACCTGGACGTGCTCGGCCCGTCCGCAAGCGCTGGTGAGCAGGCCGTCATCGAGCTGCGGCAGGTATTCATGCCCCAGCTGTCACGGCCCTACACCGCGCAGGTGCCGGGTGAGTGGCGGCGGCTGCTAGCCGCCGGTGCGATGGAGGACGGGGAGTTACCGCCCGGGGTGGAGGCGGAGGAGGCCGCGCGGCGCAGGGAGGCCTACCATGCCCAGGCCGCCAGGCCGGTGCTGGAGGTACTCGCCGGCGAGGAGGGGCGACGGCTGGTCGTGCTCGGCGACCCGGGCGCGGGCAAGTCCACCCTCGCCCAGTACGTGGCGCTCGCCCTTGCCGGCGGCCTGGACGACCTACCGCCCGAAATCGCACGCCTGAACGGCCTGGTGCCCGTCATGGTGGAGCTGCGCACCTACGCGCAGGCGCAGTGGCGCGAGCGCACCTTCGAGGACTTCCTGGAGCACACCCACGACGTCAACAAGATGGGTCTGGCGCGCGTGGTCCTGAAGGGCCTGCTCGCGGACGAGCGGGTGGTGATGCTGTTCGACGGCCTTGACGAGGTCTTCGACCCGGGCGTGCGGGCGGACGTCGCAGAGCGGATCACCGCGTTCGCCGCCGCTCACCCGGGCGTGCGCACGGTCGTCACCTCCCGTGAGTACGGCTACCGGCCCGGCGACTTCGCCCCGCACGGCTTCGCCCAGGTGATGCTCCAGGACCTGGAGCGCCGGCAGATCGAGGAGTTCGTACCCCGCTGGTACACCGCCGCGCACCCGGCCGAACCGGAGCTGGCCGACCAGCTCGCGAGGCGTCTGCTTGGTGCCGTCCGCCAGATCCGGGCGGTGGCCGAACTCGCCGGCAACCCGCTGCTACTGACCGTGCTGGCCTCTATGGGCCTGGGCCGGACCATCCCGCGCGAGCGACGCAAGGTCTACGCACACGCCATCCAGGTCCTGATCGAACGCTGGGACAAGGAAGCCAAATTCCTCACCGCGCCGTCCCCCGCCGCCGCAGAGGCCGTCACTGCGCTGGAGTGGCTCAACGTCGATCAACGGCTTCTCTTGCTGGAGCGCATCGCCCGCCACATGCAGGAAGGCGCCGGACAGCCCGCCGGAACCTTCATCCGGCACAAGGAGCTGACCGCGCTCATCAGCACCTTCATCATCGACGGCACCGCCAACGGCATCAGCCGCCCTGCGGCTGACATCGCCACCGAGCGCCTCGTCGAACAGTTGCGCACCCGCAACTTCCTCCTCGCGCACTACGGCGACGGCGTCTACGGCTTCGTCCACCGCACCTTCCTCGAATACCTCGCCGCCCGCGACCTCCTGCGCCGCCGCACCGAGGAAGAACTCGACCGCGAGGAGGTCGTGGACCTGCTGGCCGCACACGCCGACGACCCCGCGTGGCACGAGGTCATCCTCCTGACCGCGGGTGGCCTCACCAAACGCGATGCGGCAGCCCTGCTCGCTCGCCTCCTCGACCTCCACCGCGCAGCCGAGACGTTCTGGGACGCCTCCATGCTGACGTTGGCCATCCGTGTCCTCGCCGAGATCGACGACCTCCAGACCACCCCCAACACCACCGACCTACGGCTGTCCATCACCGCGCAGAGCAACGCCGTCGTCGACGCCCTCATCGACCACACACACAACAGCCTGTTCCTGACTGTCGACGAGGCTCTGCCGGCGCTGGGTACCTTCGATCGCTTTTGGAGTGGTAGGCCACGCTACCTGCACCACTACTACGCATCGATGGCCTTTGGATCGTACGCATCTCGGAGAGTGTCGCTGTTCTTTGGCCTTAAGCCGGATCCGGGCGACGTTGCCGCGGCTCTGAGCTCTGGCCGTGCCGAAACCCTCTGGATGGAGCGCATCCCCTGGTACCCAGGCCTACGTTCCGCTGCCTTACGAGTGCTGGGCGAACGGTGGCCGGACCACGAGGACACCCGCCAAACCGTCCTCACCGCCGCCACCACCGCCAGCACCGAGTCGGTCATCCGCGCTGCCGCCCTGCGGGTCCTGGGCAAACGGTGGCCCGACCACGAAGACACCCGCCAAACCGTCCTCACTACCGCCACCACCGACACCGCCACCAGCCCGGGCGTGCGCAGGACTGCCCTGCAGGTCCTGGGCGAACGGTGGCCCGACCACGAAGACACCCGCCAAACCGTCCTCACTACCGCCACCACCGACACCGATCCTGATGTGCGCACCACCGCCCTGCAGGTCCTGGGCGAACGGTGGCCGGACCACGAGGACACCCGCCAAACCGTCCTCACCGCCACCACCGACACCGAGTCGGTCATCCGCGCTGCCGCCCTGCAGGTCCTGGGCGAACGGTGGCCCGACCACGAAGACAGCCGCCAAACCGTCCTCACTACCGCCACCACCGACACCGAGTCGGTCATCCGCGCTGCCGCCCTGCAGGTCCTGGGCCAGCGGTGGCCCGACCACGAAGACAGCCGCCAAACCGTCCTCACCGCCACCACCGACACCGATCCTGATGTGCGCAGGACTGCCCTGCAGGTCCTGGGCGAACGGTGGCCCGACCACGAAGACAGCCGCCAAACCGTCCTCACTACCGCCACCACCGACACCGAGTCGGTCATCCGCGCTGCCGCCCTGCAGGTCCTGGGCCAGCGGTGGCCCGACCACGAAGACAGCCGCCAAACCGTCCTCACTACCGCCACCACCGACACCGAGTCGGTCATCCGCGCTGCCGCCCTGCACATCCTGGACCGGCGGTGGCCCAGCCATGAAGAAACCCGCCGAACTGCCCGTACGGCCACCACTGACACCTCCCCGGAGGTACGCAACACCGCTCTGGAGGTGCTGGCGGCACGGTTCGGCAATGTGGCCTATCCGATCGTTTGCCAGCACGCCCACCATTCCCAGCCAGCCGGACTGAGGGTCAATGTCGCCAAGGCCCTCGCGCTGCTGTGGCCTCAGGAGCCCGGAACCGTCCCGGTGCTGACGGATATGACCGGACACCCGGAGGAGGATGTTCGCACCACTGCTGAGCAGGCCTTGGCACTGGTTGAGTACAGGGCAAAATCCGTGGCTGCAGGGGGAATGTAGCCGCCTGTTCTGGGGCCGCGACCCGTAGTGTGCGAGGCCACCGTCGACACCTGCGCGTAGCAGCGGAAGATTTCAGTGGGCGTTTAGGGGCGGTTTGCGACGAGTGTTTTGATCAGCTTTGCCGCATTCGTCGTCAAGGCGCATGATGCGAAATGCCCGGAAGCTCCGCATTGGCAGGAACATTTCCCTCTATTGCTAAACCAGACGGAATCCAGCGTCGAGAAGCGGATCAAACGGTCACGCAGGTTGGCGCCCGGAAGGCGGCGAAAGTGAACGTAAGGTGCGAATCACGCCAAGGATGTTGGTCATCGAGGCGACTTAGCGCCGCAAACCGTCCCTAAACGCCCACTCAGTGGGCGTTTAGGGATGGTTTGCGACGAGTGTTTTGATCAGCTTTGCCGCATTCGTCGTCAAGGCGCATGATGCGAAATGCCCGGAAGCTCCGCATTGGCAGGAACATTTCCCTCTATTGCTAAACCAGGCGGAATCCAGCGTGGAGAAGCGGATCAAACGGTCACGCAGGTTGGCGCCCGGAAGGCGGCGAAAGTGAACGTAAGGTGCGAATCACGCCAAGGATGTTGGTCATCGAGGCGACTTAGCGCCGCAAACCGTCCCTAAATGCCCACTCAGAGGGCGTTAAGTCCGTTTCTGGATGATCTGGTGTCGCTCGTTCGTGGGTATGGGAGGGGTCAGGCTGACTCTCATGTCGTGTGCATGATGCTGTTGGGGCATGGAACGAATGCCGTACTCAACGGACTTGTCGGACGGGCAGTGGGCCTTGATTGAGCCGCTGGTCACCGCCTGGAAGCAGGAGCGGGTGTCGCGCTCGGCGACCGGGGACCCGGGCTCCTGCGACCTGCGCGAGGTCGTGAACGCGTTGCTGTACCAGAACCGGACGGGCTGTCAGTGGCGGCTCCTGCCGCATGACCTCCCGGCCTGGTCGGCGGTGTTCTACTACTTCACCCTGTGGCGCCAGGACGGCCTTGACCAGCGGATACAGGAGATCCTGCGCTGCCAGGTGCGGGAGCGGGCCAGACGATTAGAGGACCCGTCCCTGGTGATCATCGACACCCAGTCCGTCCGCGTGGCGGCCGGGGTGCCGAAGGAGACGACGGGACTGGATGCGAACAAGAAGACGCCCGGCAGGAAGCGGGGACTGGCCGTCGACGTGCTGGGCCTGATCATCGGCGTGGTGGTCCTGGCCGCCAGTGCGCACGACAACGAGGCCGGCATCGCCCTGCTGGACCAGGCGGCCGAACGGTGCGGGATGCGCCTGGAGAAGGCCCTGGTCGACCAGGGCTTCAAGGACGCCGTGATCATCCACGGGGCGTTGAAGGACATCACCGTCGAGGTGGTCCGCCGCAGCCCCGACGACGCGGGCAGGGGCTTCGTCCCGCAACCGAAGCGGTGGGTGGTTGAGCAGGTCAACGGCACCCTCATGCTCCACCGGCGCCTCGCCCGTGACTACGACCACCGGCCCGACAACGCCGCCTCCCGCGTCTACTGGGCCTCCAGGCATG
>NZ_CP026498.1:11053853-11054411 GCF_002953255.1 Streptomyces sp. CB01881 | reverse complement strand
GCCCGACAACGCCGCCTCCCGCGTCTACTGGGCCTCCACCGCCGGCATGCTCCGCCGCCTCACCACCCCCAGCCCCGCCTGGCGCGACGACGTCGAGCTGGCCGCGTGAACGTCACCGAACTCCTGCGGCTGTTGCAGGCCGAACACGACGAGACCGCCGCACGAGCCGACGGCCTGCGAGGGCAGATCGAGCAACTCACCAGTGCCCTGGCCGAGGTCGAGGCCCGCCTCGCCGAGATCGTCACCACCGGCAAGGTCATCGACGGCCTCGCCCTGCCCGACCACGCGCCGGCCCCTGCGGAGACCGCCACCGTCTACCAGCGCATCGTGACCGCCTTCAACGAGCACCCCGGGCAGGTCTTCCGGGTTCGCGACCTACACGAATTCCTCGGCCTGCCCACCGACGAGCCCTCGATCAACGTCACCCGCTCCCGCCCGGGACGACTCGTTCGTCAGGGACTCCTTGCCCAACCCGGACGTGGCCGCTATCAGAAACGGACTTAACGCCCTCTGAGTGGGCGTTTAGGGACGGTTTGCGGCGCTAAGTCGATGACCAAC
>NZ_CP026498.1:11043091-11053843 GCF_002953255.1 Streptomyces sp. CB01881 | reverse complement strand
TGCGGCGCTAAGTCGCCTCGATGACCAACATCCTTGGCGTGATTCGCACCTTACGTTCACTTTCGCCGCCTTCCGGGCGCCAACCTGCGTGACCGTTTGATCCGCTTCTCGACGCTGGATTCCGTCTAGCAATAGAGTAGAGGGAAACTGCCAATGCGGAGCTTCCGGGCATTTCGCATCATGCGCCTTGACGACGAATGCGGCAAAGCTGATCAAAACACTCGTCGCAAACCGCCCCTAAACGCCCACTGACTGGTGGCGGTTTGTCTCAGTGAAGTTTGACCACCCGGATTCAGTGTGCGGTGGTCTCGATCACGAGCTGAAACCGGCTGCGGGCCAGCGACGTGTGTTCGGGCATGGGTTTTCGAGTATCTCTGACCGCTGTTCGGCGGTGACAGCAGATGTGCGTAGAGTGCGGATATGTCAGGGAGCGATGGATCTGCAGTGGCAGAGCGTGCGGAGCTGCTGGGTGCGTTGAGCGAGTTGGACGCAGGGTTGGCTGGCGGCATCAAGCGCGGGCCCGGTGCCCGCCGTCAAATCGAAACCCTGGTTGAGCGGCTGCGGACACCAGCAGCCGGCTTCCTCCGGCCTGAGCTGGAGCGTCGACTTGACGACTACGTTGAGGCGAACGACTCGTTCGCCCGGGACCAGATTGCGCATGCCCTGGTAGGCGCCTGCGGCGAGGCGGCCCTGCCTGCCCTGCTGCGCGCGAGCGTGGGGGACCGCAACGATGACGGAGACACCCTGCAGCTCGACCTCCTCGAACTGCTCTCCGCCTGGCCCGAGGCGGCGCATCGTCTGTTGCTTGGCTGCGTCGCCTCGCATGACTCCGGGACACGGCGAGTAGGCATCTGGGGTCTGAGCGTCACCGATTTCGGCGGGGCTAAGTACTTCGAACTTGTTGCCAACGCGGCATCCGACCCGGACCCCGGGGTGCGCGCCGACGTGATGAGCAGTCTCGGCAGCATCTTCGGCGTGGGGAATCCTCCTCGTGCCCGAGCCGTTCTGATGGCCGGCGCCTGTGATCCCGCCCCCGAGGTCCGGCGAGCCGCCGTGCAGGCCCTCGGTTCAGCACATGACCAGACCGTCACCGATCTGCTGGTGGCCCGCACTGAGGACACCGACCACGGGGTCCGGTTCTGGGCCGCATGGTCGTTGGCCCGTCGACCTGGCCCGGCCGTTCGGACTGCGCTCGAACGGCTTGTTGCGGACGAGGACCGGGACGTCCGGGAAGCCGCGCGCGCGGTCCTGGAATTCCCGGCCACCACGTGAGCTCCCCCGGCGCTTCGTCCGGCGTTCAGTCAGGGTCGAGCGCGTTTGGGTTCTCGTAGAGAGCGAGTTCGGCGTCGCGGAATCGGGTGCTGAGCGAGAGACACCGTTTCGAGCAGGTGCTGCGCGTGCTGTTCGCCAGGCGGATGACCTGGGTTCCGCAGCCCAGGCAGGAGACGATCTCTCGCTGGTTGGGGAGGACGTCGCGGCTTGACGGCGCGGCGGCGAGTAGATCGCTTCGGCGGCGGCAGCGGGTGGAGCACCACCACGGTGGTGAGGAGGACGGTTTCCCTTTTCCGGGGCGTCGTCCGCAGTACTCGCAGGCCGGGTGCGTGAGTGACCACGGTGGCGTCCGCTCCAGGGTGTCCTGGAGGGCGCGGAGGCTGCGGCCGGTCGCTGCGATGAGCCGGGGCCAGCTGATGGTGCCGCGGTAGCCCGGCGGATCGCAGAGATAGGCGCGAAGGACAGTGGGCTTGAGGCAGTTCGCTTCGGCGAGGCGGGCGATGAAGGACTCGACGCCCTCGCAGGGGCGGGGGAAGACCTGGACCGGCAGTTTCGGGATCAGCGTGGTCCGCGTCTTGGCGGTGCTCACCTGTTGGTCTTCCGCTTCTTCCGGTCCTGGTTGCTCGCGGTGACGTCGAGCGGCACTGCTTCGAGCCCGGCCTGGGTGATTTCCTCGTCGCCGGTGAGGATCGCGTCGATCGCGGCGCCGCGGATCTGGTGGGAGAGGGCTCCGATCATGCCGCCGGTGCGTTCGTGGAGGTAGTGGTCGAGCGCGACGAGGGTGCCGGGCTTGTGCCGGTGCAACAGGAGGGTGTCTTCCATCGTCCTGACCAGGCCCGTCCACTCGGCGTTGCAGGGGAAGGGGTGCGTGGGGATCAGGGTGAAGCGGCCGGCGATCTGCGCGCCCCGGGTGCCCGAGAGGATCGTGCTGTGCTCGATGTCGATGCCGGCGTAGATGAATGTCGCCGGGATGCGTTCGGAGAAGTACTTGAGCGTGTCGGAGACCTCGGCGCCCTGGCGGGTGGTCAGGGAGATGTTGTGGACCTCGTCCACGATCACCAGGCCGGTGCGGACCTTGGTGCAGACGCCGACGACGGACTCGATGATGTCGGCGGTGTTGAGCCGGCTGTGGACCGGCAGGCCAAGGAAGCGGGCGAACTCGGCGGCGATCATGCGGGCGGTCGCGGCCGGCGGGACGGTGACGTAGAGGACCGGGATCCGGCCGTGGGCGCCGGGATGGGCGGCGCGGTCGCTGAGCTCGTGCGCCAGGCCGAGCTGGGTGGTGGCGATGGTCTTCCCGGTGCCGGCGGGGCCGGAGACGATCAGGCCCCGGCGGGCGCTGATCGCGTGCCGGTTCAGCATCACCAGGCGGCGTCCGGTGGTGACGGTGTGCCGGACCGTGGAGGTGGCCACCACCATCAGCCGGGCGTGGTGGTCGATCCGGATCTCGTCGTAGTTGCGGCGGATCGGCTCCGCCAGCATGGCGTACTGCTTCGGCGTCGGCAGTTTCGGTGTCGCCGGCTGGCCGAAGGTGAACTTGCGCCAGCCTTCCTTCGTGGTCAGGTGCTGCCTGGCATCGTCGTCGTCCGTCGTCATCGGCGTCTCCAGGGATCTTCGAGCGGATCGAACAGGCCGAGTGGGATCACGTCCGCGAGCCTTTCCTCGGCCGGTGCCGGCACCGGCTCGGGCGCGGGTTCGGTGGTGGTCTGGATGGGCAGCGGGGTCGCCGGACCGGCGGCCTTGGTCCGGGCGGCGACCCTGCGGTCGCGTCTGGTCGGTTTGGCCCTGGAGTCGGTGTCCGGCCCGGTGTGGGCGCGAGTGAGGAGGGCGGCGACCGCGTCGGCGATCTCCTTCGCGGTGGCGCCGGGCATCTGGTGGCTGACGTGGTCCCAGGCCAGGTCACCGAAGGGGACCGGTGCGCGGTGCAGATGCTTCCAGGTCGCCTGAATCCAGGGCCGGCCCTCGTCGCGGTTGTTGCGCACCCAGATCCGGGAGACGTCGTAGGGATCGCGATGAACCTCCCACAGCCCGCGCTTGGCGGTGATGCCGGAGTCCTGGCGCCGGAGCGGGTCGAGTTCGGGGCTGTCGTAGACGCGGTGCTTGATCTTGATGCCGTAGTCGTTGACCGCCCGCCACTCGGCGGGCAGGAGTTCGATGTAGTCGTCGCCGCTGAGCGCGACGGCGACGTAGCCGCAGGCCTCCACCAGGGTCGCGTACTTCTCGTTCGGGGTGAACATCCGGCTCGGATGAGCCGGGTCGCGCAGGCCGTCGTGCGGCCTGTTCTGCCAGTGCGCGACGATCCACTCGTCCAGCAGCTCCTGGAGTTCCAGCAGCGACCAGAGCCGGTCGCGCTCGGGGTGGCGGCCGCGGTGGTCGGCGCTGCGGCCCAGGTGGCCGGGCAGGAACTGGACGAACAGCGTCGCGATGGAGGCCAGCATCTTCTCGATGTGGCCCTTCTCGAAGCCAGAGCCCTTGTGCGCGGGCTGGAAGTCGATCTCCAGGAACCGGCAGGACGCCTTGAAGTTTCGGGAGATGGACACGTTCCCGTGGTCGCAGACGATCATCTCCGGGACGATCACCGGCCGTGCGGCGGCGTGCTCCAGGCGCTCGTCCAGGCTCAGCAGCCGGCGGTGCGGCAACACCGAGCGCGACATCCGCAGGGCCTCCGCCCAGCCCGGCCGCATCAGCTCCGGGGTGACCGTGCGGGCCAGCAGCACGCTTGCATCGACCGACTTCGTGGTCGGCCGCAGCACCGCCGCGGACAGCGTCCGGGACGCGATGTCGATCATGCCGGTGAGCTCGATCCGTCCCGGGACACCACTGTCGAGCAGGACCATCACGTCCATCGGCGTGGAGTCGATCTGCATGACCTGACCCGGCGCGAACGCCGGCAGCTCACCGAACGGAGTCTTCGCCCCGTGGGCCTTGGACCGCCGGGTGGTCGCGGTGCCGAAGGTGTAGGTGCCCTCCGTCAGCTTCGCCAGCACCCGATAGAGGGTGGCGCGCGAGGGCAGCGTCACCTCCCGGCCCTCCTCACTGCCCTTGAGGATCTCCCCGGTCCGCCAGAGGAGATACGACCCGGTCTTCGTGGAGGCGTCGACGCCTTCCCCGATCGCCTCTCGCATCGCTGCCACGATCCGCTTATCCACCGAGCCGAACTCCGGCTTCTTGCGGACCGGCCGGTAGTCGACCAGGCCGAGCACCCCGTCCTGCTGGTAGCGGCGCCGGTGGTGGGCGACCGCGCTCGCCGTCACCCGGTGACCGGCCGCCCTCAGCTCGGCGGCCTTGACCTGCTGGCGGGCGGTGAGCGACCGGCCGGGACCGTACCCCGGACGCGGCGCCGCGTCCGGGCGCGCGCCGGGCGGCAGTCCGTGCAGGACTTCGAGGACGTGGCCCTCCCACCACAACGCCTTCTCCAGCACCGGCTTGGGCAGCGTCTCCAGCAGCGACACCGGCGGCAGCGGCATGCGGGTCGGGCTGGCCACGACCTCGAAGCCCTCGGCTTCGAACAGCTCAAGCAGCGGGACGACCCGGTGGGGGCGCTCGCCGTCGGTCAGCGTCACGGCCAACGCGGACACCGCGAGCACGCCGCGCAGTTGGCCGTCAAACCGCACCCGGTCGCCGACCACGACCCGGACTGGCCGGCTCAGCTCACCCAATGCCGCCGCCCCTCGGTCCAGACCAGACTGTGCGTGCCGAGCAGCTCACCGTCCAGGTCGGCCGCCAGAACGCCGGACCACATCAGGTGGAACAACACCGGCAGCACCAGCAGCCCGTCCCCGACCAGCTCGACGCCCGCCCGCAGCGGCTTCGGGTCCGCGAACACGTCGACCAGGCGGTCTCTTACCTCAGCCGGGCCCGCGTTCCTACGCCTGCGGTAGCGCGACAGCCAGCGCACGTTCTCCATCAGCACCGGGTCCGGCACTCCCGCGCGCTCGAACTCCCAGCCCGCCGCGGCGCAGGCGCGGCGTGTCGCCGCGAACGCCTCCAGCGTCCGCTCGTCCAGCCGGTCGGCAGCGCGGACATCGACCACCCGGCCCCGGCCGTTGGCCAGGCGCACGAAGTAGTCCGGCGCGTGGCGGCGCTCGCGCCGACCGTCGTGCCAGTGCAGCCAGAACGGCTGCGAGGCGATCGCCACCACCTCCCGGTCGCGGTCCAGGAGGATCAGCCGGTCCCGCTCCAGCCACGACTCGTAGCCGACGTGGCCGCCCGCCGTCACCGAGTAGTACAGGCCCGCGAAGCTCTGCCCGTTCTTGGCCCAGGTGAACTCCCGGACCGGCTCGACATCCTCGAACCGCACGTCCCAGCACCCGCCCAGGCGGGCCCGGCACCGTTCCTCGCCACGGTGAAAGACCAGGTCGAAGGCCGACAACGCCTCATCGCCGTACGCTCGCGCGAGTTCAGCCACCCGTCTCCCCAGGCCGATCCGAAACCGGGCCCAGAGCCTAGGAGCCACGCGGTCAAACTTCGTTGAGAACGGTCAAACTTCACTGAGACGGGTCAGCTGTCCTCTGACAGCCGATCTTGACCGTCTGCCAAACGATCTTGGACGGTCAGAGAAAGTAGGGGTACAGCTCCACCTTGTCTGCTTCGACGCTGATCTCCACCCAGGCGTGGGCGGCGCTGTCGGGCGGTGGCGGTGAGCTGACGTCGAACGGCACTTGCGAGTCGCCCATCTCAAGGACCGCGGCGCCGTCTTCGGCAAGCTGGAGCCGCCCACGCAGGACGATCCGGCCGGCCTCCTCGCGCACCCCCGGTTCGGTAAGTTCGGCCGGCCACGTGTTGTGGCCCCAGAGGATGTCCTCGTCGATGGTCCATTCGATGTGGTGCCAGCCAACCGCGTCGTGCGGGTCGCCACGCCACACCGCCGCGGCGCTGCCGACGGGGGTGTGGACCCGGACCGTCATCGACTCGGACGGACACGGCGGCATCTTCTCGGTACGCACCAGCACATCCCGATCATCCACCAAACCGGCCGGTGCGGCCGGGAGCAGCCGGGGCAGGACGGTCAAGATCTTTTGGCGATCGGTCAAGATCACCTGTCAGAGGACAACTGCTGTCCTCCGCCAGGCGATCTTGACGGTTTGCCGAGTGATCTCGACGGCCAGCGGACTTCTGCCACTTGATCTTGACCGATTACTGAGGGGGCGGCCCTGACATCCTGTGCAGGTGCCGAAGAAGCAAAAGCGCGCCGCGACCCTCGCCGAGGTGGTGGCGGCCATGCAGTCACCGTCGGCGGAGGAGCCCGGTGGCTCACACGTCCTTCCGCCCGTGGCGGCCCGTGGCTTCACTGACGCCGACGGCTGCCACTGGCGGCTTGTCCGTGGGCCGCTGGACCCTCGCCGGGCCAAGCGGCTCGCCGTCGGCGCCGACGTGATGTCGATGGGCGAGTACTACGACGACCAGGCCCAATGCTGGCTCCCCCGCTTCCTTGCGGAGGCCGAGCGCCCGGCTGCCTGGCTTGCAGCACGGGCCAGGTTCGGCGCCGCTGACCTGCCGATCCACGAGGCATACGAGTTCACCACGGACGACGGCCGCGTCCTCCTCTTCATCGAGACATACTGCTGAGCCCGCATCTCCCAGCCGGCCCTCTCCGATCCGCCCCAGCTCGCAGCCTTCGGCCGGGAGGTTCCTGGGCGTCCTCAACCTGGCTCTGTCGCCCTGAGGACAAGCGCCCTGAACCGGGCAGTCAAGATCACCTGCCAAACGGTCAAGATCACTTGTCAGAGGACAGCCGGCCGCGCCCGGCTTCGCTGCCGGGTCGCCGTTTCCCGGGCGCGGGAGCTCCGCCGCCACCGACCCCCCGACCGCCGGCCGACCGGTTGGTTGCCGTCGGGGCTGTGGACCGTACCGCGCTCCCGGCCCGGCGGTGGTCGTCTCCTAGTGTGACGGGAATGGTGCTACGTGCTGAACTCCGATACAGGCGGGACCGGATCGACAGGCCCGACTATCTCAACTCCCTTGAGGAGGTCGACACTCTGATCGACGAACTCCTCGCGAGCCCGGCGAACGAGAACCTGGCCCAGATCATCCATCTGGACCGGGAAACGATCAGGCTGAACATCCCCGGCGGTCGTGGGACAGAAATTCCGGATCATGAGTTCCAGGTCGGAGTGGACAAGGAACTCCAGGTAGGAGTTCTGCTCTTCATAGACCGTAGCGGGAACTTCGTGACGGCGGGCCCTGCGAATTCGAGGAACGCCCCCGAGTACTACCTCGCCGGACACTGGAGCCAATTCCCGGACCAGGTGGAGATCTCCATCGACCTCGTCCGGGAGGCCGTGAAGGAATTTCTGGCGTCGGGAGGGAAGCGCCCGGCCTGTGTTTCCTGGAAGAACCAGTACCCTGACGATTAGTCGGCACCGCCCGGTCCAGTTCTTCCGGTGAACCCGCTACTGCACCGCCTGAGGCTGCCGCCGTGTCCGGCCAGCATTTGCTCCGGATTCACTCCGGTATTCGCGTCCGGGGTGGCTGTCCGAGCGCACCCCGCGGGGCCGTCGGATTCGAATCGCGGGGCGCGGCCCGGAAATGCCGCGTGCCGCCCTGGTGGGGGGCGTCCCGCCGACCGCCCGCTGGGCCGCCCGCCACAGGGCCGCAGGCCCGGTGCCCGCACCCGCCTCGGCGGGCCGTCAGGCCCCGGCGCTGCGGCCGCTTAGGCGGCCGCAGGCGGGCGCCACCATCCTGCGGCCTGTACCGCTGCTCCTGGCCGTGTGGTGTCTCGTCCCTGTGCTGAGCCCCGGGTCGGGGGGAGTGCCGCCGTCCCGGTGAGGCCTGTCCCGCAGGCCGTCCGGTCTGGCCTCCGGTCTGTTGCGCCGTGTTCCTGTCCCGCTGGCGGTCCCGGGCGCCCGCCCCGCCCCGGCTGCCTGGCCTCCGGCCTGCACCCCGGCCACCCTCTGCCCGTCCCTCAGCCCGTCCAGCCCGCCCCGGCCTGTCCCCGCCAGGCCGGGCCCGGCTCCTCGCCCGAGTGGCCCGTCCTCGCGAGGCTGCGCCTGGTCACCGCTGTCCCGGCCGCCCGTACCCGGTCGTCCTGTTCGCCGGGGTCGGGGTGTCGTCGAGGGCTTGCTCGTCCGGATCCCGCCGCCCCTCGCTGCAGTCCCGCTGCTCCTGTCAGCTCACATGGTGCGGCAACTCCGCTACGGGGGCGGAACGGCCCCGTGGGCAGCCGTCCGATGGCCCTGGGAGAGGGCACGCCGGGGGCTGGACAGGTACCTGGGGGAGACGCGGCCGGGAAATGCCGTGTGCCGCCCCGGTGGGGCCCGGCCCGCTGCCGCTGCGCCCCGGTCCCGGTGCCCGTCACCGTGGCCGGGCCGGCCGCCTGGACGCCGAGCTGCTCCCCGCCCTCCCCCGGCCGCTGCTCCCCGTTCCCTCCGGCCAGGCTGGTCCGCCGGCCTTCCCCGCTCAGCCCCGCTGCTCCCCGCACGGTCCGCCGGCTTTCCCCGCCCCGCCGCTTCCCGACTGCCACGTCCCGGCGGTCAGCCGCAGGCGCCTGCGGCCCGGGGCCAGGACGCGCTGACCTTCCTGTTCCCTGCCGGGGTACCGGGTGGCGGGTGCCCAGGGGAGGGGAGACCCCCGGGAGAGCGCTCAGGGAGCCGCCAGGCCGCCAGCCCGCACCCGTTCCCCGTCCACCGACCGACCGCACCCGCCCACCCGCCGGGCCATCCGCCACAGGGCCGCAGGCCCGGTGCCCGCACCCGCTTCCGGCCGGGCCGCCAGGCCCCGGCCCCCGGCCCCGCCCGTGGCGGCCGCAGGCCGGCACTCCCGCCCCGCGGCCGCCAGGCCGCCCCTGTCGAGGACCGGGTGGTGGCGTGGCGGCTGCGCCCCGCCCCGGGTCCGCACCCCGCTCACCGCCCGCTCCCGCTGGGCCGCCCGCGACGGGGCCGCAGGCCCGGTGCCCGCACCCGCCCCGGCGGGGCCGTCAGGCCCCGGCTCCTGGCCCCGCCGGGGGCGGCCGTAGGCCGGCACTCCCGTCCCGCGGCCGCCAGGCCGCCCCTGTCGAGGACCGGGTGGTGGCGTGGCGGCTGCGCCCCGCCCCGGGGCCGCACCTCCTGTTCCTGGCTGTGTTGTGCCTGGTCCCCGTGCTGGTCCTCGTGCTGGGCCCCGGGCCGGGTGAGGTTTGAGGGGGGTGTAGTTGAGGTGCTGGATGGTGTGTGGGCTGGGGTGTTGTGGGTGGGGTGAGAACGGGTGGGCGGGGCTCTGGGGCGTTGGGCGGGGGCGTGGGCTGGGAATGTCGGGGGTTCGGTGAGTTTGATCTCCGGTGTTGAGGGTTTTGCTGTGCGCTAATGGCTGGTTTCGTGTTTTGGCTGGTCAGGGCTGTTTTGCCTGGTCAGGCGGGGTGTGCCGGGGTCTGTTCGGGCGGGTTCTGGGGGTCTGTTCTCATTGATCTCGGGGTGTTCTCGGGTCATGTCGGGTGCGGGTGGGTTGGCCCGGGCCGTCCGGGGCGGTGTTCTCGCTGGTGTTGAGGTTTTCTCAGCCGGTGTCGGTGACCGGTGTCTTTCCGCTGCCCGTGGTGTTCATCGGGCCTGTCGACGGTGCTGGGGACGGTGGTGGGTTTCGGCTTGGTGGTCCAGGCGCACTGCGTCGAGGGTGGTTTTGGTGATGCGTTCGGTGCCGTCGAGGATCGCGGTGAGGGCGGCTTCTCGGATGAGGCGGTTAAGGCTGCCGATGCGTCCGGCGGTGCGCTGGTGGAGGTACGGGGCATGACGGGGAAGGGTGCCTGCCCGGTGGCGTTGGAGGTCGAGGGCCGTTTCGAGGTCGGTGACGAGGTCGGTGAACGGGCGGCGGGCGCCGAGGCGGGCGGGTAGAGCGCCGGTTTCGACGAGGCTGGCGCGGGCGGCGAGTTGAGCGCCGCGGACCCCGCTGAACAGGGCCGTGCCGGTGACGTCGATGCCGGCGTAGACGAACGTCGCACCGATCTGTTCGGTGAGGTCTTTCAACAGGTCGGCGGCTTCGGCACCGGTGGTGGTGCGGGGGTTGAGACGGTGGATCTCGTCGATCAGGACCAGACGCACCCCGGCGGTGTTGTAGGTGTGGCAGACGGCCTGCATGAGCTGGGCCTGGGTCATGCGCGCGGTGACGGGGATGCCGAGGTAGCGGGCGAAACCCGCGATCAGGGTCTTCGCGCTCGCGCCGGGCGGCACGAGGACGTAGGCGACGGGCACGGCCGGCTGCCCGTTCCCGGGCGGGGCGGGGTGTCGGCGCGTGTGGGCGAGGTGGCAGGCCCGTCCGACTTCGAGCAGGGCGGTGGTCTTACCCGTGGCGGCGGGCCCGGTGAGGATGAGGCTGGGGCGGGCGGTGGTGCGCTGGTGGCGTCCGAGGAGCATCAGGCGCCGCACGCTGAGGGCGAGGGTGTCGATGGCGGGGGTGCGGACGGTGACGAACGCGGAGTGGTAGGCCAGGCGCTCCTCGACGCTGCGTTCCGGGTCTCCGGGTCTGGGTGGTGCGGGGGCGGGGGTGGTGGCGAAGGTCTGGAAGCCAGGTGTC
>NZ_CP026498.1:11040435-11043081 GCF_002953255.1 Streptomyces sp. CB01881 | reverse complement strand
TCCGGGTCTGGGTGGTGCGGGGGCGGGGGTGGTGGCGAAGGTCTGGAAGCCGTGCCAGGTGTCGACCTTGTACGGCGCCGGTTCAGCCGGCCCCACCGCGGCGTCCGTGCCGGTCGCGTTGGTGTTGTTCATCGCTGGTGTCCCGTTTCTCCGGTGCCCGCTGGCGGTGGAGCATGCCGACACCCGAAGCGCGGGCTGTGACCGGGCGCCGCGCGCCCAGCGGCCCCGGGGAGCGCTTGGTGGCGCGGCTGGCAGCGCCGCAAGGCCCCGGTACAGCCGCGCAGCACCTCGGCACGGCCCTGCTGCGCCCGCCTTCGGCATGCCGGGGCCGCTGCCGGTTCGGTCCGGGGGAGGGAGCGTCGTCGGTTGCTGCCTGGCCTGGGGGTGTGGTGGTGGGTGTTCACCATCGTTCGGCTTCCTGGTGTGCGTTCCACAGGCCGAGGCCGGTGTAGGGCGGGGCGGGGGAGCGGTCGTCGTTCCAGCCGTCGCCGTCGTCCTCGTCGTGGTCGTCGGGCCACTGGCCGGTGTCGGGTTCGGTGTCCAGGTCGTCCAGGCTTTCGGTGTCCTCCCAGCTGCGGGTGCCTGGGCCGCACCCGTCTGCGCCCGTGCCGCTCTCGGTGTCGGGGCGGTGCGTGGCCCGTGCGGCCGTGGCCCGCCGCTGTGGTGTGCCCGCGCGGTCTCCCCGCGCCGGCTGTACCGGCTGCGCCGTGTCCGGGCCGGCGCGGGTGGGGCGGGGGATGCGGGCGGGCTGGGCGCGGGTGAGGAGGGCTTGTTCGGCGCGGGTGGCGTGGCCGGCGGCGGCACGGCGGATCAGGTCGTCGAGGGCCTGGGCGAGGCCGGCCTCGTGCTGGTCGTGGTCGCCGCGGCGTAGGGCGGTGGCGCGGACGTGGTCCCAGGTGCGGTCGTTGAAAGGCTGGTGGACGTGGTCGCGGTGGATCCAGGGAATCTCGACCAGGCCGTCTCGGTCGGGCAGGCGGATCCAGATCTGGCGCAGGTCGTGGGGGTTGTGGTGGACCTCCCACCGCCCGCCCCGTGCGGCGACGGAGGAGGGCTGGCCGCGGTGGGGGCCGAGGAGGTCGTGGTCGTAGGTGCGCTGGCCCAGGCGGATGCCGTGGTCGCTGATGGCGTGCCAGCGCACCGGCAGCAGCTCCAGGTAGTCCCGCCCGGTCAACGGCACCGGAACGTACCCGCAGACGGCGGTCAGCGCGCCCCACATCTCCATGGGCGTCAGCCGGGTCTTGGGCAGCACGGGGTGGCGCAGCCCGTTGTGGGGACGGTGGTGCCAGTGGACGATCCACTCGTCGAGGAGGTCCTGCAGTTGGGCGACGCTGTAGCAGGCGTGCCGTTCGACGTCGCGGCCGCGCTCCATGACGTTGGAGCCGGTGTAGCCGGGCAGGTGCTGCCACAGCAGGGTGTTGATGGAGCCGAAGGTGCGCTCGACGATGCCCTTGGCGGTGGGGGCGTGCGGTGGGGCGGGCTGGACGCTGACCCCGAGGCTCTGGCAGGCGGCGGTGAACGTCTCGGAGAGGTAGATCTTCCCGCGGTCGACGACGATCGTCTCCGGCACCACCACGGGTCGCGCCGCGGCGCCTTCGAGGCGTTCGTCGGCCGCCAGCAGTTCCTCCTGGTGGGGAATGGAGGGGCGGGCGAAGCGCAGGATGTTCGGCCAGGTGGGTCGGGCGGGGTGGGGGACGGCCATCTCCGCGAGCAGCAGCGCGGCGTCGACGGCCTTGGTGCTGGCCGGGCGCAGCACGGCGGCCAGGATGGAGCGGGTGGCGACGTCGACGGCGATCGTCAGCTCGGGGCGGCCCAGGGTGCCGTCGTCGAAGACCGCGAGGACGTCCAGGCGCGTGGTGTCGATCTGCACCTGCTCGCCCGGGCGTAGCGCCACGGTCGGGGTGAACGCCCGTCCCTCCCGCGGCCCGGGGACGCCGTCCCCGCGGCCGTGGATGTCCTCGCGCGGGTCGGTGAGGGCGGCGACCAGCCGGTAGAAGGTGGCCTGGGAGCACATCGCCACCGCGTCCCCGTGCCGCTCGGCCAGGATCCTGGCCGCCATCGGCAACAGGGCCTTGACCGTGCCCTTGGAGCGCCCGCGCCGACGCCGGATCGCTTCCTTCACCGCGGCCACCACCCGCTCGTCCGTGCGCCACGCGAGGCTCGGTGCGCGAGTGGTGCGGTGGTCGACCAGCCCCCACAGGCCCTGCTTGCGGTAGTCCAGCCGCATCTTCTGCACCGTGGCGCGCGAGATCCGCCCGAAGCCGAGCGCGGTGAGCTCCTCGGCCTTGGCCTGCTCCCGCTCGGCGAGGGTGTACCGCTCGGGGTCGTAGCGCTCGTGCACCACACAGCCCGCGTCGGCCCCGTCGGGGTGCCCGGTCTCGACCTCGCGGATGTGCCGGCGCCACGCGAGCGCCCGTTCCCTGGCCGCCGCCGGGGCGGTCTCGAACAGGCCCCACTGTGGTGCCGCCTCCGCCTTCTCACCGGCCTCGGGGCTGATGAGGGCGAACGTGGGGTCGGCGAACAGGTGCCCGGCCAGCACCACTTCCTCCCCCTCGTCGGCAACCAGGTGGACGCGCTGTCCGGCCAGGCCGACGACCTGCCAGCGCAATCCCCGGAAGCGGACCTGGCCGCCGACCGCCCGGACGCCCG
>NZ_CP026498.1:11037672-11040425 GCF_002953255.1 Streptomyces sp. CB01881 | reverse complement strand
GCGGACCTGGCCGCCGACCGCCAGCACCGGACGCCCGCCACGCCGTCGTGCCGCCGCGCTCACACCCCACCCCCGCCACAATCGCCGGCCGCCCCGGCCGTCCCCATCCCGCTGCTCCCTGCCACGGCCCGTACGGATCCCGGGCCGACGAGGACGCCCTGGTGCAGCGGGTGTTCCAACGACACACTCAGTCGGCCGTGCCACAGGGCATGGAAGACGGCGGGCAGAACCGTCATCGGGGTGCCGACCGCCTGAACGCCCTCCAGGAGCGGTCCGGGCCGCGCGAACGCCTCCAGCAGCGCGTCCGCCACCTCGGGGCGGCCCCGGTAACGGGGATGACGGTAGCCGGCCAGCCACCGCAGGTTCGCCGCGAACACCGCGTCCAGCGGCTCCAGTCGTCGGTAGCGCCAGCCGGCCAGGTCGCATGCCGCCCGGGCCGCCTGGGCGGCACGAAGTGCCCGTTCACCGCCCGCCTCCGCATGCCCCGGGCAGTCGGCCAGCAGAGCGGTGCCGTCCGCGTACCGGGCGAACAGCTGCGGCACCCACGAGCGCCCCCCGCCCCGTCGATCGCGCCACACCAGCCGCACCGGCCGCCCCGCCAGCCCTGTCACCTGCGGGTCGCGGTCCAGGACCATCAGCTGGGTACGCATCGCGTTCGACCCGGCGACCACGTGCCGCCCGGTGGTCGCCGACCACCACAGCCCCGGCCCCCACCGTCTCCCGGGCGGCACCGGGAACGCGGACACCGGCGCCAGGTCCTCGAACGCCACCGCCACGCAGGCGTCCTCCCACCGCTGCCGCACCTCCTGCCCGACCGGGTCGAGGAACACCGCCTCGAACCCCGCCCGCTCATCCACATCCACCGGGCCCGCAGACCCACCCGTCCCGGCCATATCGTCCACGCCGCTCACGGTTCTCAGCCAACCCGCCACACACGCCCCGGCGGACGGCTTTCCCCGTTCCCGCCCCACCCCGTGACCTGGTGCGGTAGAGCGCTCCACGCGCACCAGCGTTCTCACCCGGGCCCACACCCCACCGACCGAGCCCAAGCCCGGCACGCCCACACCAGTGCTGCTCCACACTCGGCCCGCATCTGGGACCCACCGAGGCGGCCCCATCAACCCGCCGAACCCTCTACCGCACCGTCCCGCTACCGGCCCCGAGCACTTCGGCGAGCGCGTCCGGCGACAGCCCCGCCCACGCGGCGACGTCCTCGACCCGCACCCCGGCCTCCAATGCGGCCGCCACCGTCTCCCGCACCGCCTCCTGCAATCGGCCGATGCTGCAACCCAGGCCCTTCAGCAGCCGCTCCGCCGCCTCCGCACTGCTGCCCCGCTGCGCCCCGCGCAGCTGGATCAGCTGCTCCTCGGCGTCGTCCAGCAAGTTGCCGATCAGCGCGCGCCGTTCAGGCGCCACCGCCGAACGCCACACCGTCCCCGACCCCGGCAGCTTCGCTTCCTTCGTCAGCGCCCGCAGCTGCGCCGCCATGCTCGTCGGCTGGAGCTCACGGCGCACCCACCACAACTCGTCCCTGTGGCCGCGGGGCACGGCCGCGCCGCGGCGCCGGCGGATCACCGCTCCCATCCACGCGATCAGCGGACCGCCGAAGTCGACCGCCGCCAGCGGCCCCAACCACCGGCGCCCCACCCGCTCACCCAGCTGCCGGCAGAACGCCCCGCCCGCCGGCAATGCCCGAGGCCGCTCGGCCCCACTGTCCTGCCAGGCCAGCTCGGCCATCACCGGATCCAGCAGCGCCCGCGCGACCTCCACCACCTCCGGGAAGACCGCTGTATCCCGCGTCACCGCCCGCCACCGCCAGAAATCCCCGCCCGCGTCCCCGCCCGCCAGGGCGTGCAGCCGCGCGGGCCACACCCGCTCGTCCGGCCACTCCAACGCCAGATCCCACCACCGGCACACCACCGCATACGCCACACCGAACACCTCCCCGGGCTCTACCCCCGCCCGCCCCGCACGCCTCGCCACCTGTGCCCACCGCTGCTGCGCCTCGACGATCTCCGGCAGGGCGCGCAGATCCAGGTGCTCCAGCGCCTGGTCCGCGTCCGCGTCCAACAGCCACCGCCCATGCCGCACGCACACCCGCTCCCACCGCTGCGCGTACCGCACCACCCGAACCGAAGCCCCGGTCCGCCGCGCCACGCACGACCGGCACCCGAACGCCACCGGCCCCACCACCGCACCGCCCACCCGCCATGCTGCCTGCGGCCTGTTCCCGCCCGCCCGTGCGGTCAGCTTCTCGTCGTCCAGCCCCCACACCGGCAACGCCCGCCACCTCCTCGCCGACCCCGCACAACCCGGCCAGTACCCGCCGCCCCGCCGTATCCAGCAGTATCTCGGCGTCCGCCCGCTGCGCACCCCTCTCGTGCCGGGGGCGATGGCCGTGCCATTGCCAATGCGTCAGCAGAGCGGCGTCGTCCAAGCCGTAGCGGGCAGCGACCCGGCCAACCAGCGAGAAGGTCGTCTCCCCGGCAATCGGAGAGACACGGAAGACCACGGAAACCATGAGCCCCAGCCTCGCGGAGAACAGCAGAACTTGAAGGCAGTTCCTCCTTCCCGTCACCGGTTCGATCGGCGGGAAGGAGGGCTCCTCGCTGGAGCTGACCGAGAAGGCCGGCCGGACTGGCTGGAGTGCCCGCAGTGCGCGGCCGACCGGGAGGCGGAGGAGCTGGGCCCGTTGGTGCTGCCAGCCCCGACCAAGCGCGAGCTGGTGGCCGCGCTGGTTTCCGGACGATCCG
>NZ_CP026498.1:11037345-11037662 GCF_002953255.1 Streptomyces sp. CB01881 | reverse complement strand
GCGTGTTTTGGCCCCACATGCCAGGTTGTCTGGACCTTTGGTTGTGCCTGTTGGGGTGTCCGGCGGGTGGTGGGTGGTTGATTGGGGTGGTGACTGTGTGTGGTGGTTGGTGGGGTCCGGGGGTCCGGTCGGCTTCGCTGGGTGGGGTCGGCGGGTGTTGGGCCTGTATTCGGGGCTGAATTCTGCCGGTAATTCCGTTGGGTTGTTTTGGCGGATTGGCGTCTGGTGGTGGTCTGAATTCGGGTCGGAATTGCGGGGCAGGGGTGGTGGCGGGGTTGGTGTTCGGTTTGGTGGTCCGGGCTGGGTGGTCCCGGGCC
>NZ_CP026498.1:11033648-11037335 GCF_002953255.1 Streptomyces sp. CB01881 | reverse complement strand
GTGGTGGTCTGAATTCGGGTCGGAATTGCGGGGCAGGGGTGGTGGCGGGGTTGGTGTTCGGTTTGGTGGTCCGGGCTGGGTGCCGCTGTCCCGGGCCCGCCGTCCGGGTCGTCCCGGGCCTGCTGCGTCCTGCTCGGTCGCTGCGGTCCAGGCCGGGGCCGCTGTCGGGGCTGGGCCCCGCGTTGTCCGGTCGGGCCCGCTGTCCCTGGTGGCTGGGCCGTCCCGCTTCCCAGCTCTGTGCCGCCCGCTTCCCGCTGCGCCTGCGCAGGCCTCGCTGCGCTGCCGCGTGCCGGGCGCCGTCGTCGTCCCGCTGTGCCTCGGGGGGCCTCGCTGCCCCCGGTTCGGCCTGGCCGGGCGGCTGGGTGGCCGTCAGGCCGCCGTGGAGGCTGTTCTGGTGGCCGTGGGTGCCTGTCCTGGTGCCGCGCTTCCTGTCGGGTGGGGCGGTGTCGTGCCCTGTGACGTGGACGGATACCGCTCAACCCCTGTGTGTGGTGGGGACGCGACAGGTGGGTGCGACAGGGTGCTGGATGGGGCCGCGGGCGCTGCTCGGTCCGCCGGCCTCCTGCCGTCGTGCCGTCCCGCTGCTGCGCCGTCCTGGCCGTCGTACCGCCCCGCTGCGTCCTGGGCGGCTGTCGGCGTACAGGTGAATGTGCTGAGTCTGGTACACGTGAAAGTGCTCGAGTCTTGGGGCGGGGACGGGCCGGTGCAGTTCACCTTCAGGTCGCCCAGGGCAGCCGTACGGCCTCGACACCGGTGTCGTTCAGCAGTGCCTCGATGAGGGCTGGGAGCCCGGCGACCTTGGTGGCCCACAGGTCGTAGTCGGTGCACAAGACCCATGAGCGGTCTTCGGCCCAGAGGTTGGCGGGGCTGAAGTCGGCCAGGTCGGCCTCGGACACGTCGTAGAGCATCTCGGCGTCGCCAAGGCGCCCCTCCCGTACATGGAGGTTGTCGAAGTCGACGGCCCCGAGCGTCAGCGGGTTGTAGTAGGCCAGGCAGCGGGTGTCCGGGCCCGCAGGGCTGTGCGCGGTGAGGATGTCGATCAGCCGGATCCAGGTCTCACGATCCAGGCTCCCCTCGGTGGGTGGGGCGATGCCCAGCGGCCAGCTGCCGTTCTTCGTGGCCGAGGGAAAGCAACGGTGGGAGGGCAGCAGCCCGTCGGGGACGACGGGGTCGCCGGTCCGCCGGGCGAGTTCCTCCCAGCGCAGCCGCCGCCAGCCGGGGCCGGGGTGCTCGGCGCGGCCCAGGCCGTCTCCCGTGGTGACGACCACGGCATCGAGATCGATGCCCGGGACGATTTCGCGCGGGGTGCTCCCAACCGCCGGACGCGCCTGGTGGTACTCGTGGTGCGATACGTCGCCCGGCCCGTTCTCGTGCTCGTACATGGCGTTGAGTACCCAGGCCGCATCGGGCATCGCCGGCGGCATGAACCCGGTCAAACCGTCGCCACACAGCTTGAGCAACCAGTCCGTCGCGCCAGACGGTGCGAGTGGCCATGGGTTTGACAGCAGATCCGATTCCTCGGGCATAGGCTCATGATCCCAGTTGCGGCCACGGGCCCAAGCGAGGGGCCCGGCATCATGCAGCCGCCCCGCCACTGGGCACGTTCCGGTGTACCTGGCTGGGTACCGGGACATGTACCTCGACAGCGGCCGCCAGGCCGTCCCGCTACGCCAGGTCGTCGTCCTGGCCGTCTCGGGCCTGCCGCGCCGGGTCGCCGTCCCGCTGCGCCCGTGCTGCTTCCCGAAGCCCGCAGTCTGTACCCCGTGGCTGTCCTGGTGACCAGCTTGGTCCCCGTCCAGGCCGCGTGGCCGGGGTGTGTGTCGGTGGGGGTTTCTAGGGTGCGGTGTGGGTGGGGTGGGTACCGGAGTGTCCAGCACTGGAGACGGAACGGCAGACCTCCCGGTCTGCGCGGGGGTGGTTACGGCCCAACCGGCGTCCGGGGAGAAAGGGCCTGGGGACGGCTCGTCAGCACCGGCCCCACCCACCCATCAAGCCGCCCCCGCTGCGCCCTGGCCGCCGTCCGGGGCTGCCGTCCTGGGTCCGCGCGGGGCGCTGATGCTGGGCCTGTCCGGGCCCGCCCGCTGCGCCCTGCCTGCTCGCCTGCCGCGCCGCTGTTCCGGGCCCGTCTGCTGGCCGCGGTTCAGGCCGGGCGGTGTCCCGGAGCGCCTGCGGATGTCGGTGGTGTCGGTCAGGGTGTTGATCATGTTTGAGGAGTGGTGGCGTGTTCGGTCGGACGAGGAACGTGTGCAGTGGGTGTTGGAGTCGTTCGTGGCTGTGGGGCCGTTGCGTTTCGGGATGAGTGCTGACGAGGTGACGGCCACCTTGTGTGCTCTCACCGGGGACACCGAGCACCGGACGTGGACCAGCGGGCCGGGAGACGACACCTGGAAGGTCTGTGAGGGCAGGTACCGGGAGTTCGGCCTGCATCTCTACTACCGGGACGAGCGGTTGTCCGGTGTCGCGGTCGACGCCCGGTGCGGGCCGCAGGTCACCGTGGAGGGCACCGCGCTCGTGGGCCGGACTCCCTCCGTGGTGGGGCAGTGGATGGAGGAACGCGACGCCGAGCTGTCGTACATGAGCCTGGGCGTGCCCCGATCGGACCTCCTGGGCGTGGTGGTCAACGTCCAGCGGGCGCACGACCGCCTGCTCACCCGGCCGGTGTTCTTCCCCGCCGAGGCCCTCGACGACCTCCCTCACTGGTTCCCGCAGAGGGCCTGGGAGATCCACGGCTGAGTGTCCCCCAAACACACGCGACGCGGAGCCGTGTTGCGGGTCTGACCAGGGGTTATGTGGCTGGGAGGGGCCCGGTTCGGCGTGTTGCACCTGCCGTGTTGCACCCGCTGCTCGGTGCGCCGGCCTCAGCTGCTCCCCGCCGCCTCTGCTGCGCCTTGGCCGGCGTCCTGGTCGGCCGTCAGGCCGTCCCGCTGTGCTCGGCCTGGGCTCTGGCAGGCCGATCTTGCCGGGCTCGCGGTGCCGGGCATCCGTTTCCCCAGCCCGCCGCTAGGACAGCTGAGGGCGGACTCTAGGGTGATCCCATGGACGTGGGGGCGGTACTGATCGCGATGACCGGTGTGGCGGGCACGTTGGGCGGCGCGCTGCTGACCCAGCGCGGCGCGGACCGGGTCAAGAAGCGTGAGCTGGAGATGAGCCATGCGATCCAGGAACGCCGCGAGAATCGCGAGCTGCGGCGGCGGTGCTACACCGAGCTCCATCGGGATGCCCGACAGTTCGCCACGGCTCTGAGCCGTCACCTGTACGTCATGCGGGACCGCGCGCCCGGGGACGAGGACGTCCGGGCGCTGGAAGGGGCGAAGGACGCCCACCGGGACCGTTGGTCCGAGACCCTGATGACCGCCCCCGACACCGTGATCGGCCCGGCCGGCAAACTGAACGACGCACTGACCCGGGTGTACGGGCAGATCAAACGCATCGAACAGGGGAACCCCCGGCCCGGCGAGACGCTGCGATCGGCCGCCGAGGCGCAACACGCGCTCTGGCCCCTGATCCGGGCCACCCGAGAGGCGATGCGCGCCGATCTGGGCGTCACGGGCGCCGCCCCCTGGCCCGGGTCGACCTCGGCCGACGACCCGGCCATGATCGGCGACTTCGAGGAGATGGGCGGCGAAACCTCCTAGCCAGTGCCTGCGCTGGCCGTCCCGGCGGCCGGGTAGTGTTCGGTTTTCGCGG
>NZ_CP026498.1:11031382-11033638 GCF_002953255.1 Streptomyces sp. CB01881 | reverse complement strand
GGTGTCGCGGTTCTGGTGATTGCTCCGGGGCCGCCTCTCTCGGATTTCTCGGCTGGTCTGGAGTGGTGGGTGCGGTGCCGGTGTCGAGGGCCGTAGGCCCCTTTCTGGCGTGTCCGAATCCGATTTCCTGGCGCTGCGCCTTGCGCGGTTTTCCTGTTTTGCTTCGGTAATGGGCTGGATTGCAATTCGCATTCTTCCTGACGGTGAAGACGGCTAGGGATGCGGTGGGCGGTCTTCGCGAGGCTGGCTATTCGCGTCTCGCGCCTGGTTGCGGCCGGGCAGGTAGGGCTGTAAGCCGCTCCTGGAAACGCGCTCAGAACGCCACTGGAACCGCTCCGGGTGCCGGTCCGGAATCTGTGGTTGAGAGCCCGTCAGGGACCGGCACGCGGGGCGCCGGTGAGGGCCCGCCACGGAGCGCCGAGCGGGCGAGCCCGGACCGGCGGGGCAGGGAGCCGGGCGCGAGGGCCGCAGGCCCGCCCCCAGAGGCGGCGGATGGGCCGCCAGCCCAGCAATCACACGGCGAAACCGGCCCCGAATACGGAGTTCGCCGCCGCGCCGGTCGAAGGTGAGGGCGGCCGCCAGGCAGAGCACCACCGCGGCGACGCCGGCCAGGCCGGCCGGGCCGATCGCGGCGAGCGGCGCGGCGGCGTCACGCCGGGCGGTCGCCTGCTGGAACAGCTGCGGCAGCGGGGAGGTCATGATCAGGTCGTCCCGCCCGGTGCGGGTCTTCATCTGGACGCTGGTCCGGCCGGCCAGGTACGAGGAGATCTCCTCGCTGGTCCGCGGTAGCCGGTCGGCACGCAGGCCGTCGAGATCGACGGGCAGCCGCCAGAAGTCCGTCGCGCCGTTGCCCCACGACGCCAGCCGGTCGACCGCACCGGCGTCGATCATGCCTGAGGTCTTCCAGTAGAAGCGGGGGTTGCCGCCGTCGAGGCAGGCCTTCTCCGGGCAGGGCAGGTCGGCCCAGAAGGGGTCCTTCGGGTCGTTGGGGTCGTAGAGGCCCACCACCTCGGCCCGCTGGCTGTCCTTCGGCTGCTCACCGGCCGCCGGCGAGTATCCGCCGTCGAGTACGTCGCCGAGGTGGATGCCGATGGTGTCGGCGGCGCTCCGGCTCAGCGCGACCGGGACCGGTCCGCTCGGGTCGCCGGATCCGGGCCAATGGCCGGCCACCAGCCTGGCGTGGTAGGCGAAGCCGTGCAGGTAGAGCAGGCCGGCCACCGGCAGGGCTTCGTCGGGCGTGGCGAGCCCGGGGTTGTAGAGCTGGCGCGAGCGGTCTCCGCGTGCGCCGTACACCATGCCGTCCGCGGCGAACTGGAAGGTCTCGTTCGGGCGGGAGAGGAGCTTCTCCGCCACGTGGTCGAGGTCGCTCGCGCCGTAGCGCCGGTGTGCAGTGGCGAGCACGCTGGTCCAGACCGGGCCGCGGGCACGCAGGTACTCGTGCAGGGCGGTGTCCGTCCCCCGGTCGACGGCCCGCGGGAACGCGGCGGCGAGGAAGACGGTGCCGAGGGCGAGCGCCAGGGCGAGCAGCGCGGCGAGCGGTGCCGTGCGCAGCCTGGTCCGTATCCAGGGGGCGGGGCGGTGTTCGTCCCGGGGTGCGGTGCCGGTGGGGCGGGGCGGTGTGCTGGTGGCGGCCGGGCTGGTCACATCTCCTCCACGTGCCGCAGCCGGGCGGCCACGTCTCGACGGCGGCGGCCGGTCAGGAGGGCCGACGCCAGGGCGGCGGCGGTGATCGCGGCCGCGATCAGGGCGGCCGGGCCGCAGGCCGACCAGGACTTCGGGTTCCGGCCGGCGGGCGGCCGGGGTCAGCACCACGAGTGGGACGACCAGGTGGACGGTCAGGGTTCCCAGGCCGAGGCCGACGAGGCTGGCGAGGCCGACCAGGACGCCCTGTTCGGCGGCGACGGTCCGCACCAGCCAGCGCCTGGGGGCCCCGAGGGCGAGCAGCACGGTGAACTCCCCCGCGCGTTCGCGGGCGGAGGCGGCCGAGGCGGCGGCGAAGCCGATCGCCGCGAGGACGGTGCTGACCAGGGCGATCGCGGCGAGTGCGCTCTGCGGGGCGGCGCTGAGCGGGTCGGCGAGCAGTTGGTCGGCCATCTCGTCGTTGAGGAGCAGTTGCTGGCCGCCGGGTTCGGCGCGCAGCTTGGCGGCGGCCGCGGCGGGGACCGGGTCGCGCGGGCCGGTGGCGGGCAGCCACCACTCGGCGGGCGGCGGCAGTTGGCGGCCGCCGGCGGCGAGCAGGCGCCCGGGGCAGGTCGA
>NZ_CP026498.1:11030917-11031372 GCF_002953255.1 Streptomyces sp. CB01881 | reverse complement strand
GCGGCGAGCAGGCGCCCGGTGGTGGGCAGGTCGACGACGAGCGCCGTGTCGCCGGCCACCGGCAGTGAGGAGACCGCGCCGGTGACCTTGACCGGGAGGGTGACGTCGCCGAACGGCACCTGGACGGTGTCGCCGACGGCCGCGCCGACCGCGGTCAGGTAGGCGTGGGTGGCGATGCCGGAGAGGCTCTTGGGTGCCGGGGCGCCGGCCGGGGCGATGTTGGCCTGCGTGACCATTCCCTCCGGCCGGTAGCTCAGCGTGAACAGCTGCTGGTCGCCGGTGCGGGCCGGCGCGATGGTGCCGGCGGGCTTCCCGGCCGCCGCGACGGTGGTCCAGTCCAGGCCCGTGGAGGCGGGGACGGTGGTTGCCGCTGCGGCGGTGGTGTCGGCGACGCCGATCCGGCGGACGGTCAACTGCCCGGTCAGCGCGGGGCTGGCCGAGATCCTGCCAGCCGT
>NZ_CP026498.1:11029909-11030907 GCF_002953255.1 Streptomyces sp. CB01881 | reverse complement strand
GGGTGAGCGGGGTGGCGGCGGAGCCGATCGGGGCGCCGGTCAGGGCCGCGAGGTCGGCGGTGGCGACGGCGTCGCCGCTGGTGGGGACGCCGGCCAGCGGGGCCCGGTAGGTGCCGCCGAAGCGGTCGCGCAACAGCAGCCACACGTCCGGGTGCGTGTCGGCCTTTGACGACAACGTGACGGTGACGTCGACGTCGATGCGCTGGGGATGGCCCGGCAGCGGCAGTCCGGCCTGCGCCCCGGTGGGCGCGGGCTCGGCGAGCGGCGCGAACAGCTCGTGGCCGTCCCTGCCGTCGAGCAGGTCGGAACGGACCGGGACCCGGTCGGCGAGCGCGAGGGCGTCCAGCGCGAGGACCTGCCCGGTGGCACCGTTGGGCAGACTGGTCCCCTGGCGGACCACGGGGATCAGCCGGTCGCCGCCCGGCAGCGCCGCGTACCGGCCGCCCTGGCCCATCCCGGCCAGCGGCGAACCCCAGACCCGCAGGCCGCCGGCCGTGGCGAACTCCGCCTGGTCGCGCTGCGAACGGGTCCAGGTGGTGTGCTGACCGAGCGCCAGCACACCCGTGGCCACCGCCAGCACCAGCAGCAGCACCGGGCCGGCGGCCCGGCCGGGACGGCGGGCCAGCTGCCAGCCGGCCAGGGCGGGGACCAGGCCACGGCCCCGCGCGGCCAGCCGGCCCCCGAGCCGCGCGGCCAGCGGGAGGAGGCGCAGTACCAGCAGGGTGCCGGCGCACAGGGCCAGGGTGGGGGCGGCGATCAGGACCGGGTCGAGGCCGAGCCGGCCGTCGGCGTCCGTGGACAGTCCGCCGTGGTACTGGGCGAGTTGGTAGTAGGCCAGGGCGGCGAGGGCGACCACCGCGAGGTCGGCGCCGGAGCGGACGGCGCCGGCCACCATGGCCTGGCGCTGTCCGGCGCGGCGCAGGACGGCGCCGGCGGCGCCGCGCAGCACGCCGGGGGCGCTGGTGAGGACGACGCAGGCGAGGGCGCAGGCGGCCGCG
>NZ_CP026498.1:11021623-11025661 GCF_002953255.1 Streptomyces sp. CB01881 | reverse complement strand
GCGCACCACGAGCGGCGACCCGTCGTAACGGTCCTCCAGCCGCACCTCCGCCGGCAGCGCGGACGCAGTGAGGCCGAGCCGCGCGAGCACGGCCTGCGGCACCGCCGCCTCCACCGCCCCCGGCCCGGTGACACCCGCCGCCGCCGGCCAACCACCCGCCAGCAGGGTGACACGCCGATGGTCGAGCGCCGCGAGCACGGTGAGCTCGGGCCCCTTCACGGGGGCGGTGGCCGGCTGGATGCCCGACGCGTTGCCGGGCTGGGTGCCGGTGCCAGTGCCAGGCTGGGTGCCGGACGACTGCGCCGGGCTCTGCGGGAGCCCGTAGGAGCGGCTGCGGGCGACGGTCTCGGTGTGCACCGGCAGGTCCCCGAAGAGCCTTCCGGCGTAAGCGCCCACCGCCGCATCGTCCTTGGGCCGCTTGTCGAGTCCGTGGTCGGCACCGACCAGCACGGTGGTCCTCGCGCGGACCGGCCCTTGGAGCGCCTGGCGCAGCCCGGCCTCCCCCACGGTGCGGTTGAACGCCACCAGCGCCGTGAGCACTGCGGTGGTGATCAGCACCGTGAGCAGGACCGCGGCGGCCAACGGCAGTCGCCCGCGCAGACGGCGCACGACGAAGCCGAGCATCCCGTTCCTCCCCCAGTACATTCCGGTCCCGCGCAGCTCTCCCCCGTCCGGGCACGTCTCTGCCACGGGATGGACGCCTGTCGCGTACCGCTACGGTGATCACCGGCGATTGATCACCGGATAGCGGACGACTCTGTCAGAACCGATCCACGAACGGAAGGGACTTGCGCGAATCATGTAACTAGTGAGCAAATTCTCGGCAATGGCGACACCGCGATCGGCCTTTCCTTCCGATGCGAGGACTCGTCAGCAATCCGATATCGCCATGCACACCTCATCAAGACCACTTCGCCGCCCGGCCGAGTCGGCCGGGGAACGCCCGAAGCACACCCGACTCGCAACACACCCAGGGGGACGCCGTATGACCCAGCAACCGGCCGGCACCGTCACCGCTCCCATGGTGGCCGCCACCGACCTCCACCGCAGTTTCGGCACCGGCGAACGCGCCGTGCACGCACTGCGCGGCGTCTCCTTCTCCCTCGGCCGGGGCGAACTCACCGCACTCAAGGGCCGGTCGGGCTCCGGCAAGACCACCCTGCTCAACCTGGTCGGCGGCCTCGACAGCCCGAGCAGCGGCACGATCTCACTGGACGGCACCGACCTCGCCGGACTCGACGAGGACGGACGGCTGGCGATCCGCCGCGACCGGATCGGCTTCGTCTTCCAGTCCTTCGGCCTGATCCCGGTCCTCACCGCCGCCGAGAACGTCGGAGTGCCGATGCGACTGCGCCGGACACCGGCCACGGAACGCGAGGAACGGGCACGCACCCTGCTCGCCCTGGTCGGACTCGCCGACCACGCCGACCAACGGCCCGGCGAACTCTCCGGCGGCCAGCAGCAACGCGTGGCCATCGCCCGCGCACTCGCCAACGAACCCGACCTGATCATCGCGGACGAACCCACCGGCCAGCTCGACTCCGAAACCGGCCGCTCGATCATGCAGCTCCTGCGCGCCGTCGTCCGCAGCGAGGGCGTCACCGCCCTGGTCGCCACCCACGACCAGACCCTCATGGGACTGGCCGACCGGGTGATCGAGCTCCGCGACGGCAAACTGGCCGAAGAGGCCTGAGCAAGCCGGCCCGACAGGTCTGCCCGATCGGGCCACCCCGCCCTTCCCGGCCGGGAAGGCAGGGCGCGCCCGCGACGGACGGATGGGCGGTGCGGCGCGGACCGGTTCGGGTCCGGCCGTGCCACCGGACCGGCCCCACGCCAAACCGGCCCCACGCCAGGCCGACCGGGCCCACCAGGGGCACCGCACGCCTGCCGGGCCGTCCACCGGGCCCCTCAGAGCGACCTGAGCGCGGCCTCGCACTCGCGGCAGCGCCGGGTGCGCTGCGACGGCGGGTACCAGGGATCGCCCGGACCGGCCGGCTGGTAAGCCTCCCGTTCGAGGTCTCCGGTGTCGATCCCGCAGAACGTGACCGGGCCCGGGTCCTCCGGCACGTCCGGATCGGGCGGCGCCGCGTGCACCCACCGGACCCGGGCACCCACATCCACCTCGCCCGCGTCCAGCACCTCCGTGGACGGCTCCAGCTCGACCAGTACGACCACTCCGCTCATACCTCGACCCTGCGCCCCGCCGGCACCGGCCGCATCCCGGCCCGGCGGCCGGGCCCCGACGAGGCACCCGCCGGCCGCCACCGGGCACCACGAGGCACCACTGGAACCGGGCCGACGCCGGGGACCGCCGACGGCGCCGGTGGGCGTCCGCACAGACACCGGGAGCGCCGTCCCGTCCACGGCACGGGCAGCTTCTTCAGGGAAAGGGAATGCGAGCACCCGGGTTCCCGCTGACGCAGATGCCCGCACGACGACAGGATCAGGTACCGCATCACACCGGGGCGGAAGACCGGGGAATCCCGATTCGCCGACCAGGATTCGACCAAGGCCCGGCTCGCCGGGGTCTCCCCCGCGCGCAGGAATTCCCCGCCGGGTCTGCACACGGCAGAGCGCATCAGGAAATACGGCAGTACGCAGTTCTCGGCCTGCACCACCGGGTGCTGGAAAGGCCGGCGCCATCAGGGTCGTGGGAGCGTTCATCGGGTGATTCCAAGAGCGCCTCGGCAGTTCCGCACCACCGCACCCACTGACCGGTGGGGCACCCGGGCCGGACCGTTCGCGCAGACAATGCTGCCCCTGATCACCGGGAGCCCGCCCCGTCCACCGTGCTCCGACGCGCTCCAGGACCGCACCAAGGCCGCTCCAGGGCCACTCCCGAGCCGACGAACGGGAGAGCGGCCGAGCCGGGTTGCGGCCCGGGCGGACGGCGCGTCAGATCAGAGGACCTTCCACCCCCGGTGCGGGTTCCCCTTCACGAGGTCCTGGTATGACGGTTCATCAGATACCCCACGTGAGCGGCACATCCGCCGATGATGATCACCGTACCGATGGAATACGAAGCCTCACGTCGCGTACGACCGGTCGGGCACACCACAGCAGTCCTTCGGCCATCGGGCCGGAGCAGCGGGGCCCGAAGATGTTCCACTCCGGTCGGCTGTCCTCTCCGGAGCAAGGCCACCGAATACTTCGAGGTGGCTGTGCGGATTGAGCCGGTGCCACGTGCCGCCGGGGCGGCCGGCGGGCCCGTCCGCGCTCAGGAAGGCGTCAGATCAGCCCCGCAGCGGAGGTTCCACCGCCCTGCGCGCCCCGAAAGCTCGGTGGCCGACAGTGGCCGGACGTCGAGCCTCCAGAACGCCGCCGCGGGAAGGCCGAGCGCGTGGACCACGGCCGCCCGGACCACCGCGGGTTCGGCCACCGCCAGCACGCGTCCGGGGTGGTCGGCCAGGGCCTCCAGCCAGCCACCGACACGGGCGCACAGGGCCGTGACCGACTCGCCGCCGTGGGGAGCGGCCGTCGGGTCGGCCAGCCAGGCCGAAACGGCCATCGGCTGGGCCGCGGCGATCTCGTCGAGGCTGTGGCCGCGCCAACTGCCGACGTCGAGGTCGGCCAGTGCCGCGGCCGGTTCGGCGTCGACGCCGAGCGCAGCGGCGGTCAGGCGGCAGCGGCTGGAGGGGGCCGTGAAACCCCGGGGTGTCGCCGGCAACGAGCCCGCCGCCGCACGGGCGGCCGCCAGGCCCGCCGCGTCCGGCGGAGCGTCGTCGCCGAACCGGGCCCCCCGCAGTTCGGCTCCGATCGCCGGTGCGACGAAGATCACGCGCACGGTCATCCGATGTCCTCCCGTTCCCTCCAGTGCTCCGTCGCGCGCATACGTACGGGAATCCGTGGCCCCGCTTCGCGCCCGTCGTGCGCCCGTGAGCCCGGCCGAAACCCTTGGCCGGGCGCCCGCGACACGGTACCGTCCCTGCCACAACTCAAGACGACGGTGTGCGGAAGCCGGTGAGAACCCGGCACGGTCGCGCCACTGTGAAGCCGCCCGGCCGACGTGACGTCCCGGGGCGGTGAGTCCGCCCCCGT
>NZ_CP026498.1:11020542-11021613 GCF_002953255.1 Streptomyces sp. CB01881 | reverse complement strand
CGTGACGTCCCGGGGCGGTGAGTCAGACCCGCCCCCGTCGTCCGTGCTCCATCGAACGGGACGCGTGTTCCCCAAAGGAGGTCGGCCATGGCTCACCCCATCGCCCCCGCTGCCGCACCGGCAATCACCCCCATCTCCGTCAAGGCGATCCTGCCCTGGGCCGTGTTCTTCGGCATCCTGCTGATGGCCCTCATCTACTTCGTCGGCGCCGAGCAGGGCGCCACCTCCCTCATCTCCGGCGAGGACGTGCACGAGTGGGTGCACGACGGCCGCCACCTGCTCGGCTTCCCCTGCCACTGATCAGGGGCCGACTCCGTGAACTCCGCAAACGTCAGATCCCTGCTCGTCCGCGGCATGCTGGCCGGCCTCGGTGCCGGCCTGCTCGCCCTGATCGTCGCCTACCTGCTCGGTGAACCCCGGGTGGACGCCGCGATCGCCTACGAGGACGCCCACGCCGCGGGCGCGCCCGAGATGGAACTCGTCAGCCGGTCCCTGCAGTCCACCGCGGGCCTGGCCACCGGCGTGCTCGTCTACGGCGTCTCGCTGGGCGGCTTCGCCGCGCTCGCCTACTGCTTCGCCCTCGGCCGGGTCGGCCGCTTCTCCCCGCGCGCCACGGCGGCCCTGCTGTCCGGCGTCGCGCTGGTCGCGGTCTACGTCGTGCCGTTCCTCAAGTACCCGGCCAACCCGCCGTCGGTGGGCGACCCGGAGACCATCGGCAAGCGCACCACGCTGTACTTCCTGATGATGGCGCTCAGCGTGCTGCTGGCGGTCGCCGCGGTGATCGTCGGCAAGAGGCTCGCACCGCGCCTGGGCAACTGGTACGCGACCGTCACGGCCATTCTCGGCTTCGCCGTCGCCATCGGCCTCGCCTACGCCTTCCTGCCCGCCGTCAACGAGGTGCCCGAGGACTTCTCGGCCACCCTGCTGTGGCAGTTCCGCCTCGCTGCCCTGGCCATCCAACTCACCCTCTGGACGTCCTTCGGGCTGCTGTTCGGCCACCTCGCCGAGCGCCTGCTCAACCCGAAGCCGGCCACCGCGGCCTCCACCGCCGACCGGGACGGGGGAGGCGGC
>NZ_CP026498.1:11018626-11020532 GCF_002953255.1 Streptomyces sp. CB01881 | reverse complement strand
GCCGACCGGGACGGCATCCGGGAGGCGGCCGCCTCCGCACCCTGAGGCACCGGCCGTTCCACGATCACCACGCCGAAGGCCGGCCGGGGCGACACCACGTCGCCCCGGCCGGCCTTCGGCACTCCCCAGACGAGGACAGAGCACTGGACACGGAATTCCAGCCCCCGCCGGCCCGGCCCGCGATCAACGACACCGCCATGCGCACCGCCCACACGGCCGTGTCCGATCGGGAGCGTGTGAGAGCCGTGTCCCAGATGTTCTCGCTGCTCGCCGATCCCGGTCGCCTCGCCCTGCTCATCGCCATTCACCGGGCCGGGCCGATCTGCGTCACCGATCTCGCCCTCGCGACCGGGATCCGCGACACCACGGTGTCCCAGGCCCTACGCCTGCTGCGCGTCACCGGCATCGTGTCGGCCGCCCGGGACGGCCGGACCGTCCGCTACGTTCTCCGTGACCCGCACATCGCCCGGCTGCTCGACCGTGTCTGATCCATGCTCAGAAACCGTGCTGCGGAACGTGACGGGACGGGTGGTCCGGCGGGGTTCACTCGCGTGGCCTCCCGGCCCGGGGGTCGGGCAGCGCGGGGTACGGGACGAAGGTGCTGCTGTGCTCGTCGACCGCGAGCGGGCGGCCGATGGCGGGCGCGGCCCGCTGCGGGCAGGCCGGGCGTTCGCACACCTTGCAGCCGAGACCGATCGGGGTGGCGGCCTGCGCGTCACCCAGATCCAGCCCCGCCGAGTACACGAGCCGTGAGGCGTGGCGGATCTCGCAGCCGAGGCCGATGGCGAAGGTCTTGCCGGGGTGCCCCCAGCCACCGGGTGAGCGGGTGACGGCGCGGGCCGTCCACAGGTAACGTCGGCCGTCGGGCATGGCGGCGACCTGGACGTGGACCCGGCCCGGCGAGGCGAAGGCCTCGTAGACGTTCCAGAGCGGGCAGGTGCCACCGGTGCGGGAGAAGTGGAAGTCGGTGGCGGACTGGCGTTTGGAGACGTTGCCGGCCCGGTCGACCCGGACGAAGGAGAACGGCACGCCGCGCAACCGGGGCCGCTGCAGCGTACTGAGCCGGTGGCAGACCGTCTCGTAGCCGACGCCGAAGTGGTCGGCGAGGTGCTCGATGTCGTAGCGCGCGGACTCGGCCTCGGCGTGGAACGCGGTGTAGGGGAGGACCAGCGCGGCGGCGAAGTAGTTGGCGAGGCCGATCCGGGTGAGCGACCAGGCGGTGGATCCCTCCGGGCTGTCCTGGGCGGCTAGTTCGGACAGCAGCGGGTCGTGCTCGAGGTAGGCGAGCTGGGTGGCCATCCGGAACGCCTGCTGGCCCGGGCGCAGCCGGTCCGACAGGTGCAGGACCCTGGTGCGGGGGTCGTACCGGTGCAGGCGCTCGCCTCCGGCGACGGTCCGTACGCCGTGGCCCGAGACGAGCCGCTCGGCCAGGACCGCCCGGACCTCCCCGCGCCGGAGGCCGATGGCCGTCGCCAACTCCTCGGCTGCGGTGTCGAGTTCGTCGAGGTAGTTCCGGCGGCGGTAGAAGAACTCGCGGACCTTCTCGTGCGGGGTGAGGGCGTCGGCCACCGGGCCGCGTTCCCCGGCGAGGACGGCGAGTTGCTCGGAGACCGCCCGCCGGCTGCGGCCGAGGTCCATGAGCAGCCGCGCCACGGCGGGCAGCCGCGCGGCCAGCTCGTCGAGGTCGCCGGCGGTGACCCGGCCGGCAGCGATCTCCTCGCCGAGCGCGTCGCGCAGTTCGGCGGTGAGCCGGGCGCTGTCCGGCGGGGCGAAGTACCCGACCTCGACCCCGAAGGCCTCGGTGAGGCGCAGCAGGACGGGCACGGTGAGCGGGCGGGCGTCGTGCTCCAACTGGTTGAGGTAGCTGGGCGAGAGATCGATCAGCCGGGCGAGGGCGGCTCAGGCC
>NZ_CP026498.1:11014034-11018616 GCF_002953255.1 Streptomyces sp. CB01881 | reverse complement strand
TCCAACTGAACTGGTTGAGGTAGCTGGGCGAGAGATCGATCAGCCGGGCGAGGGCGGCCTGGCTCAGGCCGCGCTCCTCGCGCAGGCGGCGCAGCCGGGCGCCGGCGAAGGCCTTTCCCATCGTGTCGTTCTCCCCCAACTGAGTGCATCGGCCGACCGAGTGGGCGCAGCCTAACCGCAGGACGCGGGGCCTGGTCGTCGCAACCTTCGCAGATTCGCCGGGGATCGTTCGCAGAAGTTGGCAGCAGTCCACCGGTGACGGTGGCTCCGCGGGCTGCCAGAGTCGGTGGTGCGGCCGGGAGGTGCGCAGGACAGCAGTGAAATACCAGGTCAGTCGCGGCCGGGAATGCTGTCCGGGCATCCACGTCCTGCGGTGTTCCACCGCCGCCCGGCACCACCCGGCCGCCCACTCGCCCTTGCGGTGAGGTGCGTCACATCCTTCGCAACGAGCACCCCTGGGGAGCAGACCCATGACTCAGTCGGTTCGGCAGCAGCAGGAGCAGCGCGCGGCGGAGCTCGCCGCCCGGTGGGCCTCCGACCCCCGCTGGGCGGGCGTCGAGCGCACCTACACGGCGGCCGACGTGGTGCGCCTGTCCGGCACGGTGCGCGAGGAGCACACCCTGGCCCGGCGCGGCGCCGAGCGCCTGTGGCGGCAACTGCACGAGCAGGACTACATCCACGCCCTCGGCGCGCTCACCGGCGGACAGGCCGTCCAGATGGTGAAGGCCGGGCTGAAGGCGATCTACCTGTCCGGCTGGCAGGTGGCGGCCGACGCCAACCAGGCGGGCCAGACCTACCCGGACCAGAGCCTCTACCCCGCCAACTCCGTTCCCCAGGTGGTCCGCAGGATCAACAACGCCCTGCTGCGCGCCGACGGGATCGACGCCGCCGAAGGCAGCGACGGCCTCGACTGGCTGGTGCCGATCGTGGCCGACGCCGAGGCCGGCTTCGGCGGCCCGCTGAACGCCTTCGAGCTCACCAAGGGCATGATCGCCGCCGGCGCCGCGGGCATCCACTACGAGGACCAGCTCGCCTCCGAGAAGAAGTGCGGCCACCTCGGCGGCAAGGTGCTCGTCCCCACCGCCCAGCACATCCGCACGCTCAACTCGGCCCGCCTGGCGGCCGACATCGCCGACGTGCCGACCGTGATCGTGGCCCGCACCGACGCGCTCGCCGCCAACCTGCTGACCACCGACGTGGACGAGCGCGACGCCCGGTTCTGCACGGGCGAGCGCACCGCCGAGGGCTTCTACCGGGTCGAGCCCGGCATGGCGCCGGTGATCTCCCGCGGCCTCGCCTTCGCCCCGTACGCCGACCTGATCTGGGTCGAGACCGGCACCCCGGACCTCGCCCAGGCCCGCGAGTTCGCCGAGGCACTCAAGGCCGAGTACCCGGACAAGATGCTGGCCTACAACTGCTCGCCCTCCTTCAACTGGAAGGCCGCCCTGGACGACGACCAGATCGCCAAGTTCCAGCGGGAGTTGGGTGCGATGGGCTACCGCTTCCAGTTCATCACGCTGGCCGGCTTCCACGCGCTCAACCACTCGATGTTCCAGCTGGCCCGCGGCTACGCCGAGCACGGCATGACGGCCTACGTCGACCTGCAGGAGGCCGAGTTCGCCGCGGTGCCGGACGGCTACACGGCCGTCAAGCACCAGCGCGAGGTCGGCACCGGCTACTTCGACCTGGTCTCCACCGCACTCAACCCGCAGGCCGAGACCCTGGCGCTCACCGGCTCCACCGAGGCCGAGCAATTCCACTGAGCCACCCTGGCGGCCTCGTTGGGGACGAGCCGCCGTCCACCCCACCGCCCGGGGCCTCGTTGAGGGACGAGGCCCCGGGCGCCTCCCACCCGCCCTCCTGGAGAACCGGATGAGCCACCCCAGCCGTATCGAGGTCCTCGGCGAACACGAGGACCGCTTCGACGAGATCCTCACCCCCGAGGCCCTCGCCTTCCTCACCCGCCTGCACGACCGGTTCGCCCGGCGCCGCACCGAGCTGCTCGCCGAACGCGACCGCCGCCGCGCCGAGTTGGCCGCCGGTGCCACCCTCGACTTCCGCCCCGAGAGCCGCGCCGTCCGGGAGGACCTCACCTGGCGGGTCGCCGGCGCCGGGCCGGGCCTGGTCGACCGCCGGGTGGAGATCACCGGCCCTCCCGAGCGGCGGATGACCGTCAACGCCCTCAACTCCGGTGCCAGGGTGTGGCTGGCGGACTTCGAGGACGCCACCTCCCCCACCTGGCACAACCTGGTCTCCGGCCAGCTGAACCTGGTCGACGCGATCGAGCGCCGGATCGACGACACCACGCCGGAGGGCCGGCGCTACCGTGTCGGGGACACCCCCGCGACCATCGTGGTCCGTCCCCGCGGCTGGCACCTGGACGAGCAGCACCTGCTGATCGACGGCCGCCCGGCCGTCGGCGCCCTGGTCGACTTCGGCCTCTACCTGTTCCACTGCGGCCGGCTCCAGATCGAGCGCGGCAGCGGCCCGTACTTCTACCTCCCGAAGCTGGAGAACCATCTCGAAGCCCGGCTCTGGAACGACGTCTTCACCTTCGCCCAGGCCGAGTTGGGCATCCCGCACGGCACCGTCCGCGCCACCGTCCTGATCGAGACCATCACGGCCGCCTTCGAGATGGAGGAGATCCTCCACGAGCTGCGCGACCACGCCGCCGGCCTCAATGCGGGCCGCTGGGACTACCTGTTCAGTCTGATCAAGAACCTGGCCCACCGCGGTCCGCGTTTCGTCCTGCCGGACCGTGCCACCCTGACGATGACCCAGCCGTTCATGCGCGCCTACACCGACCTGCTGGTGCGCACCTGCCACCGGCGCGGCGCCCACGCCATCGGGGGCATGGCCGCCGCGATCCCGCAGCGCGACCCCGCCGCCAACGAGGCGGCCCTGACCAAGGTCCGGGCCGACAAGGAGCGCGAGGCGGGCGACGGCTTCGACGGGTCCTGGGTCGCCCACCCCGCCCTGGTCGCCACCTGCCGCACCGCCTTCGACGCCGTCCTCGGCGACCGCCCCCACCAGCTCGACCGCACCCGCGAGGACGTCGAGGTCACGGCCGCCGACCTGCTCGCCGTCCACCGGCTCTCCGTCGGCCTCCCCACCGAACAGGGCGTGCGCTCCAACGTCGCCGTCGCCCTGCGCTACCTGGTCGCCTGGCTGGACGGCTCCGGCGCGGTGGCCGTCTTCGGCCTGATGGAGGACGTCGCCACGGCCGAGATCGCCCGCTGCCAGATCTGGCAGTGGCAGCACCACTGCTCCCGGCTCGCCGGCGGCTCGCTCGCCACCGCCGACCTGGTGCGGCGCCTGATCGACCGTGAGCGTGCCACGCTGCTCGCCGAGGGTTCCGACCTGGTGCTGGTGGACGACGCGGTGCGCATCCTGGAGGACACCGCCTTCGGCGCCGACCTGCCCGCCTTCCTCACGACCGGGGCCTACGCCCGCCACCTCGTGCGGATCCGCACCGCGGCCTGAGCCGCCCGACCACGGAGGCAGTGCACCATGAACGGCACCATGAACGACATCCGCCGTGTCGCGGTCGTCGGCGCCGGACAGATGGGCTCCGGCATCGCCGAGGTCCTCGCCCGCGCCGGACTCGACACCATCGTCTGCGAGTCCGGCCGGGCCGCCCTGCGCGCCGCCCGGAGCCGGATCGACCGCTCGCTGCACCGCGCCGTCGACCGGGGCCGGATCAGCGAGCAGCAGCGCACCGACGCCTGGGCCCACCTGCTGTTCGCCGACGACCTGGAGGCGCTCGCCGACCGCCAGCTCGTCGTCGAGGCCGTCGTCGAGGACGAGAGGGTCAAAACGGAGGTGCTCACCACCCTGGACAAGGTGCTCGTCGCCGAGGACGCCGTCCTGGCCACCAACACCTCGGCCATCCCGGTGACCCGGCTGGGCATCACCACCGGCCGGGCCTCCCACGTCCTGGGGCTGCACTTCTTCAACCCGGCCCCGGTCATGCCGCTGGTCGAACTCGTCACCTCGCTGCACACCGACCCCGCCGTGGCCGGCCGGGTGGAGGCCTTCGCCAGGGACGTCCTCGGCAAGCGCGTCGTCCGCGCCCGCGACCGGGCCGGCTTCGTCGTCAACGCCCTGCTCGTGCCCTACCTGCTCTCCGCGATCCGGATGGCCGAGGCCGGGCACGCCGGCCCCGAGGACATCGACGCCGGCATGGTCCACGGCTGCGCCCACCCGATGGGCCCGCTCCAACTCGCCGACCTGATCGGCCTGGACACCGTCGAGGCGATCGCCCGGTCGATGTACGACGAGTACAAGGAACCGCTGTACGCCCCGCCGCCCCTGCTCTCCCGCATGGTCGAGGCCGGGCACCTCGGCCGCAAGAGCGGGCGCGGGTTCCACGTCCACCGGACGGCCTGACCACCCCGGGCACCCGTCGGCGCCCACCGCCCTGGAGATCGCGCCACCCGCGCACGCTCCAGGGCGGTGGGCTGTCCCGGGCCGCCGGGAGGAGCCGGTTCCCGGTGGATCACCGGCTCTGCGGCGAGCGGGCTCCATCATGCGGGCCGGTCGGCCCGTCGTCGGACCGCGGCGGGGTGTGCGGGCGGGGCGT
>NZ_CP026498.1:11009621-11014024 GCF_002953255.1 Streptomyces sp. CB01881 | reverse complement strand
CGCCAGCAGTTCGGGCAGGCCACGTCCTGGGCCCAGCTGTCCGTCCAGCCGCTCGGACCGGTCGGTGGGGATGCTCGCCAGCACCCGTTCGACTTCGGCCAGCAGCTGCCGTCCCCGGTGGAGGTCGAGTTTCATCCGGGCCACCTGTGCCTGCTGCCCGCCGAGCTGTCGGCGGGCGGACTCAAGGCCGGCGTGCTGTTCCGGGGTCAGGACGACGACGACGACGCCGTCCACCGTCATCGTCCGGGGCTTTCCAGGCTTGGGCACGGTAGTGGCCTTTCGGTTCAGGAGCGTACCGGTCCCGCCGCCCGCAGGAGGGTGTCCGGGCCCGTCGGTGCTCCGGGCACGTCCGCGGCCTCGAACCGGACGACCGGCTCGAAGTTGGCGCGCCGGGCGGCGCGGCGGAAGACGGCGAGCACGGCCGGCCCGACGACCAGGACGGCGGTGAAGGTGGTGACGGCGCGGCCGGTGTCCCAGCCGAGCGAGGTGGCGAGGTCGAAGAGCAGGTAGCGGTGCCACTGCTCGGTGAAGGGCAGGCCCGGCAGGTAGGCGATCGAGCTGTTCGGGTCGGTGGAGAACGGCCAGAAGGAGAGGTTCAGCAGGAAGCCGAACAGATAGCCGGAGAAGGCGCCGTAGGTGGCCAGCATCGGCACCTCCCAGCGGCGCCGCGCCCTCGGCAGCAGCCCGGCGAGCATGCCGACGAAGGCGCAGCCGAACATCTGGTACGGCATCCAGGGGCCGACGCCTCCGGTCAGCAGGGCGGAGGCGAACAGCGAGGTGCAGCCGAGGGTGAAGCCGAAACCGGGGCCGAAGACGCGGCCGGCCAGGACGAGGACGAAGAAGACCGTCTCCACCCCGGCGGTCCCGGCGCCGAGCGGGCGGAGTCCGGCGTTGACGGCGGACAGGACGCCGAGCATGGCGAGGGTCTTGGCGTCGATTCCGCCGGCGGCGATCTCGGCGATGACGACGGCGAGGACGAGGACGAGCAGCGCGCCGAAGATCAGCGGCGGGGCGTAGGAGGAGCCGAACTTCCCGGGGGCGACCACGAACGGCCAGGTGAAGGCGGTCAGGCCGATGAAGCCGGCCAGGGCGACGACGATCCGGGCCCGGCCGGGGATCCGGACGGCGGTCACCGGGCGGCCTCCGCCGGTGCGAGCACCTCGGCGACCTGACGGATGGTCAGATACGCCAACGGGGCGAGGATCTTGGCGGTCTGCGGGGCGAAGGTGGGCGAGGCGACGATGACCTCCGCGGTGGGACCGTCGGCGACGACCTCGCCCTCGGCCATCACGACGACCCGGTCGGCGGCGGAGGCGACGAACTCGACGTCGTGGGTGGAGACCACGACCGTGCGGCCTTCCGCGGCGAGGGCGTCCACGATGCCGGTGAGCGCCTCCTTCGCCTGGTAGTCGAGCCCGCGGGTGGGCTCGTCCAGCAGCACCACCCTTGGTGCCGCGGCCAGTTGGATCGCCAGAACCAGGGCCAGCTTCTGCCCCTCCGAGAGGTCCCGGGGGTGGGTGTCGTCCGGGATTCCGGGGGCGAGCCGGTCGAGGACCTGCCGTGCGGTCGGTCCGGCGTCCCGACCGGACTCCAGGTCGCTCTGGGCGAGTTCCTGCGCGACCGACTCCAGGTACAGCAGGTCGGTGGGGGTCTGCGGGACGAGCCCGACCAGTTGGCGGGCCCGGGCCGCGGGGAGGCGCTTCGGATCCTGCGCCGGCCCGCCCTCCGCTCCGACGACCTTCACGCTGCCGCCCTGCCGGGGGCCGGAGCCCTGGAGAGCCCAGAGGAGCGAGGACTTGCCGGAGCCGTTGCGGCCCATCAGCGCGGTGACCTGACCGGCGCGCAGCTCCAGGCCGACCTCCCGGACGGCGGCCACCGGCCCGTAGCAGACGACCACCCCCCGGGCGTCCAGCACCGGTTCCCCCGCCACCGCTGCCCGGCGCGGCGGGGGAACCGGCACGTCGGCGAGCCGTTCCCGCAACGGGGCGGCGGCACGGCGGGCGTCGCGGACGGACAGCGGCAGCGGCCGCCAGCCGGCGAGCCGGCCGAGGCCGACGACGGGCGGTGCGATCACGGTGTCCCGGAAGACCTCGGCGGGCGGCCCGTGCACGACGGTGCCGTCGCCGGCCAGGTAGGCGACGCGGTCGGCGTACTGGACGACGCGCTCCAGGCGATGCTCGGCCAGCAGGACGGTGACGCCCAGGTCGTGGACGAGCCGGGTGGCGGCGGCGAGCACCTCCTCGGCGGCGGTCGGATCGAGCGCGGAGGTCGGCTCGTCCAGCACGAGGATGCGGGGGTGAGCGGTGAGGACGGAGCCGATGGCGACGCGCTGCTGCTGGCCGCCGGACAGCTCGTGCAGGGCGCGGTGGCGCAGGTCGGCCAGCCCGAGCAGATCGAGGGTCTCCTCGACGCGCTTGCGCATCACCTCCGGCGGGATCGCCAACTGCTCCATGGCGTAGGCGAGTTCCTCCTCCACCGTGTCGGTGACGAAGCCGGCCAACGGGTCCTGGCCCACCACGCCCACCACGTCGGCCAGTTCGCGCGGCGGATGGTGCGCGGTGTCCCGGCCGTCCACGGTGACCCGGCCGCGCAGCGTGCCCCCGGTGAAGTGCGGCACGAGGCCGTTGACGGCGCCGAGCAGGGTCGACTTTCCGACGCCGGTGCGGCCGACCACCAGGCAGAGCTCGCCCTCCGGGATGTGCAGGTCGACATCGCGCAGGACGGGCGTGGTCTCGCCGTCGTACACCACGCTGACCTGGTCGAATCGGATCACGTGCTCACCTCGGAGGTCGTGCGGTCGGTGCGGGAGGTTCGGGTGTCGCCACCGGTGCGCGCGGTCAAGCGCCGACCGGGCACGGGGGCGGGTTCGGGCGTGCGACCGGGCGGCGGCGCGACGATCCCGGCGGCACCCGCCAGCAGCACGGCGAGCACCGGGACGAGCGGCAGCGTCGGCCAGGCCAGCGGGTAGAGGGACGGGTTGAGGTCGGTGGCGTCGTAGCCGACCGTGGCGAACAGCAGGACGGCGGCGGTCACACCGCACCCGGCGACACCGCACTCGGCGGCCCGCCAGCGGTCGGGCCGGTAGGTGGTGCGCCGGACCCGCCGCCCGCCGAGCAGCAGACCCGCCACGCAGAGCAGGGCGCCCACGAGGAAGGCCGGAAGTCCGAGCGCCGCGGGGGCCGTCCCGTCCAGCAGCCCGTACACCCCGGCGCACAGGCCGCACATGCCGAGCAGCATCAGGGCGCCGGTGAGCCGGCGGGAGCGGCGGGAGGCGGTGCCGGAGCGTCCGTAGCCGCGTGAGTCCATCGCGGCGGCCAGGTGCAGCGAACGCTCCAGCGCGTCCTCCAGCACCGGGACCACGATGCTGCGCAGCGCGCGGATGCCCTTCTGCCGCCCGGCACGCAACCGCCGTGCCCGGGCGACGCGTTGGACGCTCTGCACGAGCTGCGGGGCGACGCTGAGCGACACCGTCACGGCGACGCCGAGCTCGTACAGGGCGCCGGGCAGGACCCGCAGGGCCCGTTTGGGGTTGGCCAGGGTGTTGGCGGCACCGATGCAGCAGATCAGGCAGGCCAGCCTCAGCCCGTCGAAGGCCGCGGAGAGGGTGGCCTCCAGGGAGACCGGGCCGCCGATCCGGATGCCCGCGTACCAGGCGGGGGTGGGGATGTGCGGCAGGGAGAAGAGCAGGTGGTCGTGCGGGGTGATGCCGGTGGCGAACACGCAGCGGAAGACCACCCGGATCGCCACCACGGTCAGCGCCACCCACAGGTAGTACGTGAAGCCGCGTGCCCACGGGGCCTCGGTGCGGCGGGCGGTGACCACGTAGCCGAGCACCGCGAGGACGAGCAGGAGCAGGAGCGGGTTGGTGGTGCGGCTGGCTGCCGTCGCCAGGGCCAGCGCCCAGGCCCACCAGGCCAGCGGGTGCAGGTTCCGCGGGCTGCGCCGGCTCCCCGTGCTCCGGCCGGGGGCGGCGGGCGGGGAGCCGGCGTGGGGCTTGTCGACGATGCTCACCGGATCACTCGCCCTGCCGGCGGCGGCGCGCGGTGACGGCGGTGACCACGCCCAGCACCACCACGAGGACGGCTCCGATCGCGGCCGGCACCATCGATCCGGAGTCGTGCGGGGCGTCGGCGGCCGGGGCCGCGTCCACCACCCTCGGCCCACCGGCGTTCACGGAAGGCAACGGACTGTCGGTAGCGGTGGGCGTCGCGGTGGCGGTGGCCTCGACGGACGGCGTGTCGGACGGCTGCGCGGAGGGCGTCCCGGCCGACGGGGCGGTCGCCTCGGCGGCCGGTGTCTCCGGGTTCGCCGGTGCGGGGGCCTCGGCCGACGGGCTCACCGGTGCGGTACGACCGCCCGTGCCGCCGGACGATCCGCCCGTGCCACCGCCCGAGACGTTTCGT
>NZ_CP026498.1:11007827-11009611 GCF_002953255.1 Streptomyces sp. CB01881 | reverse complement strand
CGGTGCCGGACGAGGATCCACCGTTCGTGCCCGCGGAACCTCCGCCGTTCCCACCGGTGCCGGTTCCGCTCCCGCCGTTCGTCCCACCGGAGCCACCGCCGGCTGCCCCTCCCCCACCGGCCGGCGGTCGGGGCGGTTCGGGGGTGGCGGCGGCGCCGCCCGGAGTGGTGTTCCGGGCGCGCACGGTGTCCGGTGAGATGGCCGGACGCCCCTCGGTGCCCTCGATGTTCGTGCCACCGAAGATCCACAGGTCGACGCTGCCCGGCTTCGGCTGGTAGCTCATCGCGCCGAGCTGACTGTAGGACCAGTCATTCTGGCCCGGATCGGCGTGCCAGTACGACCAGTAGGCCGTGGCCGGGGGCGTCAGGACGCACTTCTCCTGGTCCGGAGCGGGGTACTGCTTGCCGCCCTGAAAGCCGCTGTAACCGATCCGGCAGATGAACGCCGGGCCGTCGTGCCCCGTCCCGGTGGTCTTCCAGCCGCCCTGGTTGAGCAGGGCATACCCGGTCGTCGGGGTGGTCCCGCAGGAGCGCAGCAGCGGGCCGCCCCACCGGCTGAAGTCGACGGCGAGCACCACGCCCGAGGTGGTGGTGCACTGTTCGATCGGCGTCGGCGCCGCGGACGCCGGGACCGTCCCCAGCCCGACGCCACCGGAGGCGAGGGCGAACGTCAGGACCGCCGCTCCGGACAGCCGTCCCAGCCGCCGGCTCACCGGTAACGCCCCGGGGCGGAGGCCGTACGGCGGAGGGCGACGAGGACCCCTGCCGTGCCGGCCACGGTCAGCAGACCGGCGATGCCCGTCAGCACCAGGGCATCGGTGCCGGTGCCGGCCAGAGTGCCACCGGCGGCCTGGACGGGGCCGCCGTCGCGCACCGGGGCGCCGGCAGTGCCGGCGTCCCCGACGAGCACGGCGTCGGACGGGCGGCCGGCGGTCGCGCCTTCACCGGACGACGGCACGGCCGCGGACGTCGCGGAGGCGGTTGCCGTCGCTGAACCGGTCGCGGTCGCGGTCGGTGTCCCCGTGGAGGTCGGCGTACCCGTGGGGGTCGGGGTCGGAGTACCGGTCGGGGTCGGCGTACCCGTGGGCGTCGCGGTCGGAGTCCCGGTCGGCGTGGGCGTGGGCGTGCCGCCGATGGTGCGGGACAACGTGCCGAAGGAGACACCCGTGGCACCACCCAGCACCTGCGTCGAGGCGCGGACGTCCGAACCCTGCTGTCCGGCGGACGCGACGTTGAACCCGCCGTCGGCGTTCTGCTGGCCGGCAAGGAAGTCGAGCGCCTTGGCGATCTGCCCGCCGTACGTGGCCCGGCGGAGCGTCATGCCCTGGACCGCGAGGGCGGCCGAGTTCGTCGAGTCGCCGGCCGCGCCGGGAAAGCCGCCGTCCGGCAGTTGCCGGGCGGCGAGCCAGCCGAGGCCCTTGTCGACGGTCCCGGCGGCCTCGTCCCCGGGGGCGAGCGCGAGCGCCATGACGGCCATCGCCGTGCTGTCGACGTCGGAGTCGCCGGTGGCCGGGATCAGGCTCGGCCAGGAGCCGTCCGCGTGCTGAAGGCTCTTCAGGTAGGCGACCGGGGCGGCGGCGCCGGCCGTGTCGCCGGCGCGCAGCTGCGCCATGATGCCGAGCGCCTGGGAGAACACCGAGGTGGCCCAGGTGTAGTTGCCGGACGCGGCGCAGCCGGTGTCCGGGGCGGTCCGGGTGCACACGAGGGCGGCGAGGGCGGCGATCAGGTCGTGGCCGCCGAAGGCGCGGGGGTCGCGGCCCACGATCTCGGCGAGCCTCCTTGCCG
>NZ_CP026498.1:10998483-11007817 GCF_002953255.1 Streptomyces sp. CB01881 | reverse complement strand
GGGGTCGCGGCCCACGATCTCGGCGAGCAACGCCTCCTTGCCGATCGAGCCTCCACCGGCGAACTCGGTGCCGACACCGGTCCACTCGTTGACGGTGCGCCCGCTCGCGTCCTTGCCCTGCTGGTCCAGGAAGTCGACGATCCTGCGCAGCGCGGCGTCGTCGGTGCCGGTGGCGGCGAGGGCGTAGGCCCCGTCGATCGTGAGACCGAAGTCGGCGAAGGCCGGGAAGCCCTCGTAGTAGTGGCCGTCGATCAGGCGGGCCGGATCGGTGAGGTAGGCGCTGCCCTTGGCGGCGTCGGGCTTCCTTCCGGCGGGCGGGGTCGGCGTCGCGGTGGTGCCGTCCGGGTTGTGCCGGACGCTGGTGAGGTCGGTGCCGGTCAGGGCCAGGACGGCCTGCTCGGTGGCGGCCGGGTCCGGGTCGGTGGTCGAGGCGTCGGGGCCGAAGCCGCCGTCCTTGCCCTGCCGGGCGGCGAGCCAGGCCTTGGCGGCGGCCTGCCGGTCGGCCCGGCCGGTGGCCCGGAACGCCTGGGCCGCGCTCGCGGTGCTGACGGTGTCGCCGGGTGCGCCGGTGTACGGCAGGAGGGACCCGTCGGCCTGCTGGCTCGCCGCGAGCTGGTCCGCGGCCTTCCTCGCGGCCGTTTCGTACCCGGGGGCCGTGCGCAGGGCGAGGACCGCGAGGCCGGTGGTGAGCGGGTCGGACTCGCAGTGGTCACCGGCGACGACCATGGATCCGGCCATCCCGCCGTCGGCGCACTGGAACGCCGTGAAGCGGGCGAGCGCCGGGGCGGGCGGCGTGACGCCGGCGCGCTGGAGGGCGATGACACCGAGGGACTGGACCCAGGGCGAGGCCGCACCGAGGAAGTCCCCGGCAGCGGTGCACCTGCCGTTCTCCCCCGCCGCCGTGCAGACGTGGTCGGTGAGCGCCGCGATCAGGTTGCGGCCGCCGAAGGCCCGGGGGTCGCGACCGGTGCTCTCGGCGACGAGGGCCAGCAGGGCGGCGGCCCTCGCATCGGGCTTGCCGGTCGGACCGTCGGGGTACAGGAACGCGTCGGTGTGGGCGTCGAGGAAGGCGACCACCTTCCGCAGTGCCGGGTCCTGGGTCCCTGCGGCGGCGAACGCGATGGCGGTGAGGGCGGTCCGCGGGTAGTCCGGTCCCTCGACGGCCCAGTTCTCCATGTGGTCGCCGCCGACGAGCCGGCCGGCCAGCCAGGAGGCGGCCGCGGCCGGGTCGCCGGTGGCGGCCGGTGACCCGGTCGGGCCGGGAGTCGCGGTGGGTGTGGCGGTGGGTGTGGCGGTCGCGGACGGCGACGCGCTCCCCGTCGGGCCGCTGTTCTTGGCGCGGACGGAGTCGGGGGTGAAGCTCGGCGCCCCGCTGGTGCCGCCGATGTCGGTGCCGCCGTACACCCAGGCCTCGACTTCGCCGGGCTTGGGCTTCTGTGTCCCGGCCCCGAACTGGCTGTAGGACCAGCTCTGCTGGCCGGGTTCGGCGATCCAGTACGACCAGTACGCGGTGGCCTGCGGGGTGTTGACGCAGGGCTCCTCGGCCGGCGCCGGATACTGGGCGCCGCCGTTGAAGCTTCCGGTCCCGAGGCGGCAGATGAAGGCGGGTCCGTCGTGCTCGGTGCCGGTCGTGGTGAAGCCGGCGTTGTGCAGCAGGTTCATGCCCGTCGTGGGGTGGGCGTCGCAGCCACGGACGACACCGCCGCCCCAGTGACCGAAGTCGACCGCGACGATCGCGCCCGTCGTCGCCGTGCACCGCTCGATCGGGTCGGCCGCCGCGGTTCCGGGGTGCCCGAGCAGGACCGTGCCGCAGGCGGCGACCGCGACGGCTCCGGCGACCACCAGGGACGCGAGTTCCCGGTTCCTGTGACGTGTACGACTGCTGCTGACCCTCACGACGACTCCCTGGTCGGTCGACGCGGGAGAACACGGCGCAGCCGACGGTCTCCTGGGGCAGGGACCGTCCCGACCGCGTCGTAGTCCGCGACGACGCAAGTGCTCTGTGAACAGGCCCCCGGTCCAGGCATTCCGGCTCACCCACCGGGTTGGTGGGTCTACGGTTGCGGGTCAGCGCCGGAGTTGGACCGGCTTCCCCTGAATGCCGAGGGCGAAAAATCGGTTCATCAGACCACGTCGGCTGACGGAGAGTCAACGGGGCGTCAGGTAGGTCACATCGCCTCGTCGACCGGTGCGCCGTGCGGTAGCGTCCCCGGTGGCCGAGTGGGGGAACCCGGTGCGAATCCGGGGCTGACGCGCAGCGGTGTGGGGTGGCGGTCGAGCCGTCCCGAGCCCGGATGCCCGCCCGGCCGTGCACCGCGGCGAAAGCCGGCCCACGCGATCCGGGCGGCGACCGCTCCGCCGGTCGCGCGCTTCCGAACGGACGCCGGGACTCCGGGGCAGGGTCGGCGCCCGCCACCCCAAGGAGTCCGTCCCGTGTCCTTCCGCAGCCCGTCGCGGACCACTTCCCCTCCCGCCGTCACCGCCGCCCTGGCGGCCGGGGCCCTGCTGCTGTCCGCCGTCCCCGCCCGAGCGACGGCCCCCCCGGCCCAGACAGCCACCTCCAAGAGCACCGGCGTCACCTACCTGAAGTCCCTCCAGGGCGCCGACGGCAGCTACGTCACCGGCGGCGGGCTCTCCAACGAGTGGGCCTTCAGCGCGCTCGCGGCCGCCGGCACGGCCGCGGCCGACGTCACCCCGGGCGGTGACGCGAGCAGGAACGCCCGCCTGGTGTACCGCAACCAGCTCGCCGCTCCCGGCTGGCCCAGCAGCTCGCCGGTGGTCACGGACTACGAGCGCGGCATCCTCAACGCCTACGCCACGGGAATCGACCCCGCCCGGGTGGGCCCGGGCCGCAACCTCGTCGCCGACCTCGTCGCCTACTGGCAGAGCGCCGAGCCCGGCTACTACGGCCCGTCCGCCAACTTCAACGGCACGGTCTTCGGCCTGCTCGCCCTGGCGGGCGCCAGGACCCAGGCCGGCACCCAGCGCGCCCCGCAGCCGCTGATCGACGCCTCCGTCACGGCGGTGCGCGCCAACCAGCACAACGACGGCGGCTGGAACTACACCAAGGCCGCGGGCAACCCGACCGCGCTCGCCCAGGGCAGCGACATCGACATGACCGGCGCGGCCATGGCCTCCCTCTGCGCGGGCGGCGTTCCCGGCACCGATCCCGCGATCGTCTCCGCGAAGAACTTCCTCAAGGGCAAGCTCGTCTCCTCCGGCGCGTTCAACTCGATGTGGGGCGCCAACACCGACTCCAACGGCTGGGCCGTGTCCGGTCTCAACGCCTGCGGCATCAACCCCCAGGGCACCGACTTCACCAGCGGCACCGGCAGGACCCCGCTTCCTCATCGCCCAGCAGTTCAAGCCCGGCGGCGGCTTCAAGTACCTGCCCACCGACACCGTCCCCTCCCCCTATGCCTCCGTCGACGGCCTGCGCGCCGTTGCCGGGTCCGGCTTCACCGCCACCCCGCCGGCTCCGACCACCGCGGGCGAGCCCACCTGGGCCGCCACCGGCGCCTTCACCCCCGGCGCCGCGGCCAGGCTCGCCCTGGTCGTCGACGACGGCACCGGGGCGCTCAAGGCCTGCGCCGTCACCCTCACGCCGGCCGGCACCACCACGACCCTCGGCGACGTCCTCGACGCGGCGGCCACCGCCACCCCGGGTGGCTGCGTCACCTCGGCCACGCCGTCCACCGGCAGCGGCGCCGTCACCGCGGTCAACGGCACGGCCAACAGCGGCTCGTCCACCTGGGAGGTCAGCCTGGACGGCTCCGCCGCCACCGGCGCCACCCGGGCCGCAGCGGTCCACCTCGGCGACACCGTCTCGCTGCGCTTCGGCAGCTGAGCCCCGTGCAACCGGTGCCCCGGCTCTTCCGCGGAAGGGCCGGGGCACCGGTGTGCCTCCGGGCGTCAGGGCGTCAGGGCGCCGTGATGCCCGGCTGGGCGCCGGCGCCGAAGGACCAGCCCTCGACGTCGCCGGGGGCCGGGTTGTAGCTGCCGGCGCCCAGGCTGCTGTACGACCAGGGGCCGGCGTGCTGGGCGTGCCAGTACGACCAGTAGGCGGTGCCGGTCGGGTTGGTGCAGGTCGTCGGCAGCGCGTTGATCCTGCACACGAAGCCCGGGAAGCGCGGGTGGAAGGCGTACGAGAACCCGGCGCCGGTCAGCGCGGCGAGTCCGCTGGCCGGGTCGCCGGGGGCGCAGCCGGTCTGGATGCCGCCGCCGACGGCCGTGAAGTCGACCACGACCGTGACGCCGGTGGTTCCGGAGCAGGCCGCGGCCCGGGCCTGCGGGGCCTGGACGGCGCTGACGCCGAGCAGGCCGGTGGTGAGGGCCGCGGCCGCGGCGATCGACCCGAGCGTGCGGCGGACCGGACGGGCCGGGGTGAGGGTGCCGGTCATCGGATAACTCCTCTTGGGGGCAGGCCTGTTCAGTGGGAGGCCGGTACCGGGCAGGCCAGGGTCGGCGCATCGGGGCGCGCGCCGGCGGCGGAGAGGGTGGTCAGCGGGGTGCCGGCGAGGCCGAGGACGGCCTGCGCGGTGGCCCGGGCGCCGTTGCCCGCGTTGAAGCCGGACGCGTCGTAGGCGACCGCGCCGCGGACGGCCGGGTCGGCGGCGCAGCCCTGCTGGAACTTCACCAGCCGGCTCCAGCCCTTGAGACCGGCCCCGAAGCGTCCGCCGGAGAGCAGCGCCTGGGTGGCCAGGCCCGTGGTGTTGGCGTTGGAGGCGGTCGCCCCGGCGGCCGCGAACCCGCCGTCGGCGCCCTGGTGGGAGGTCAGCCAGGTGAGGCCCGCGCTCGCCTTGGCGGCCCGTCCCGTGGCGGCGAGGGCCTGGACGGCGAGCGCGGTGGCGTCCGGGTCACCGGTGCAGGTGGCCTGCCCGAAGGAGACCGGGAAGCCGCCGTCCGCACACTGGCTGTTGGCGAGGAAGTCCACGGCCGCAGACGGTGCGTCACCGGGCGTGCGGTGCAGGGCGATCAGGGCCAGCGACTGCCCGAAGGCGTTGCTGTAGTCACCCCACTGCGAGCGGTCGGAGAACCGGCCCTCGGTGGTCTGGAGCGAGCGCAGCCGGGCCGGCAGGTCGACGCCGCCGAAGCCCGCCGGGTCCGCGCCGCGGACCTCCACGGCGAGCAGCAGCTTGGCGGTCGCGCCCGCGTACGCCTCGGTGGTGCCGTCGCCGAGGTAGCCGCTGATGATCTCGGGCCTGGCGAGCCAGGCGGTGGCCTTCGCGGCGGCCTGCTCGGAGCCGTGCGCGGCGGCGAAGGCCAGCACGGCGTCGATGGTCAGGCCCGGGTCGGGGTAGGCGGTGCCGTTGAAGACGGACTCGAAGTGGTCGCCGTCGACGAGCTGGCGGGCCAGCCAGCCGGCCGCGGCGGCGTCGGGGCGGACGGTCCGGGACGATGCCGCGTCGGCGGGTGCGGCGTGGGCGGCGGTGGCCGCGGGGAGCGCGGTGGCGAGCGCCAGGGCGGGTATCGCGAGCAGACCGGGAGTGCGGCGGAGCGTGGGCATGGGGTGCCTTTCCGGGCCTGGACGCAGGGGCCCGGAGGACGCCGGCAACGGCCGGGCAGCCCTCGGAGCTCCGGCCCGCAGACCACGACGGGAGGAGGGGTGACACACCTCCGCCGACGGGTACTCGGGCTCGCCGCCGACGTGGCGTCGGCGGCCTACCGTTGCGGGTCAGCGCCGGATTCGGACCGGACTTCCCCCATCGGCGGAGTCACAACATGACGGTTCATCATGGCGAAACGGAAAAGATCCGGTCAAGGGATGGTGGGTCACATCACTGCGCTCGCAGCCACCACCCGTACCACCGGCACCGAAACCGTCCAGCTGCACCGCGGTGGCCGTCGCAGTGGCCCCTGGGCCGGGGCCGGGTGGCGCAAGCGGCGGGGAGCGCTCGCCCCACCCCGCGCGAACGAGGCTTTTGTACAGGTCTAGACTCATATGATGTGACGAGCAATCATATATCCGACCTGATCCGCCATGTACGGGAGAACTCCCCCTTCTACCGCGACCTCTACGCCGGCCTCCCGGACGACCTGACCAGCCCCTCCGACCCCACCGGCCTGACCGCACTGCCGCTGACCGACCACACCGCCTACTGGGCGGCCCACGGCATCGGCCGCAGCCGGGTGCTCACCGGACCGCACGACGACGGGATCGTCTTCAAGACCGGCGGCACCACCGGGGCGCCGCGCGTGTCCATGTACACCCGCGCGGAGTGGCGCCGCATGAGCCGGACGTTCGGCGGCGGCCTGCCGGCCGCCGGGCTGCGTGCCGGGGACCGGGTCGCCAACCTGTTCTACGCCGGGGAGCTCTACTCCAGCTTCGTCTTCACCCTCAACTGCCTGCAGGAGGCGCCCGTCCCCACGGTCCAGCTGCCGATCGGCGGTGCCGCGCCGCTGGACGCCACCATCCAGGCCCTGCGCGACTTCTCCGCAACCGTGGTCGCCGCGCCGCCCACGTCGCTGTGCCGGCTGGCCCGCGAGGTCGTCGACACCGTCGGGACCCTGCCGGACGTCCGCGTCGCGCTCTTCGCCGGCGAGGCCTGCTACCCGGACCAGGTGGCACTGCTCACCACCGCCTTCCCGAACGTGAGCGTCCGGTCGATCGGCTACGCCAGCGTGGACGCGGGCGTCCTGGCCGGTCCGGTGGCCGGGGAACCGGACAGCCGGGTGCACGAGGTCTTCACTGCGGACAAGGTGGTGGAGCTGCTCGATCCGGAGACCGGCGAGCCGATCGAGGAGGAGGGCCGCCCCGGCCGGGTGGTGGCCACCGATCTGGTCCGCCGCCTGATGCCGGTGATCCGCTACCCGGTCGGCGACCTCGCCGAGTGGGTCGACTTCCCGCGGCGCCGCCTGCGGCTGCTGGGGCGCTCGGAGGAGGGCGCCCGGGTCGGGGTGGTCACCGTCTACCTGGAGGACCTGCGCGCCCTGCTGGCCTCGGCCGGCGGGCACGACCCGGTCGTCGGCCATCAGGTGGTCCTGCGGCATCGGGCCGAGCGGGACGAGCTGGTCCTGCGGCTCGCCACCCGGGGCGGTGAGAATCCCGACCTGGCACGGGAGTTGACCGCCCGTCTCGGTGCGATCCGGCCGATGTTCGCCGACCACGTCCGCAAGGGACTGATCCACCCGCTGACCTTCGAATGGGTCACCCCGGACGGCCTCGCGGTCAACTCCCGTACCGGCAAGCTGATCCGTCTCCTCGACGAGCGGATGGGGTAGCTCCCGCAGCATCCGTGGCGCGGTGCTGCGGGAGCCTCGGCCTGGCAGCCGTCCCCGCCCCCTACCGGTTCCGGGCCCGGCGGTCGACGACGGCGAGGAGCTTGCCGCTGGCGGCCGTCCGCTCGAAGTCCTCGGCGGGGGCGTGCTCCACGGACAGCTCCACCAGACGGTCGCGCACCACGGCGGCGGCCAGGTCCGGGTAGGCGTCGAGGAACTCCCGCACCGCGTCCGGCTGTTCACCCGGGCGCTGGTCCCCGCCACCACCCGGGCGCTGGTCCCCGCCACCACCCGGGCGCGAGCGGTCCGCCTCCAGACGGACGGTCAGCGTCTCCCGGGCGCTGTGCTCGTCCTCGTCGAGGAGCAGCTGGAGGGCCCCGTGGTGGTCCAGCCGCTCCTCGGCCGCCAGCACGAAGCGACGGTAGTTGAGGAAGTGGCTGCCGCTGCGGAAGATGTCGCCGAAGCGGCCGAGGAGTTCGAACCGCGGGGTGCGCCGCCCGCAGGGGCAGGCGCCGTCCACCCAGCGGCCGAGGTCACCGATCTCGTAGCGGTCCAGGCGCTGGCCGCGCCGGCTGTGCGCGGTGAAGACCAGCCTTCCGGCCTGGCCCGGATCGGCCGGGCGGTCCTCCTCCAGGTCGAGGATCTCCAGCGTCTGGAGTCCGCTGAACAGGTGGTGCACCCGGCCCCCGGCGTCCGGGCACTGGTAGCCCAGCGGGCCCGCGTCGACACTTCCGTACGCGGCCGAGCGGATCAGCTCGACGCCGAACTCCTCCCGCAGCCACGTGCGCCGGCGCTCGGGGAAGTGCTCTCCGCCGTAGAAGAGCTTGCGCACCCCGCGGTACCCGCGGAGCACGTCCGCGCCCTCGGTGAAGACCCGCAGCAGATAGTTCGGCATGCCGAAGAGGGTGTCCACCCGGTGCTCGACGATCGAGCGGGCGACGGCCGCGTGGTCGTCCTGGGCGGCCATCGGGAACTGCACCGCGCGCAGGTTCTCCAGGACCGAGTAGAAGCTCAGGAAGCCGCCGTAGAGCTGGCCTCCGAAGAAGAGGTTCATCGCCCGGTCGGTGCGCGGGTCGAAGCCCGCCGCCAGCACACCCTCGGCCCCGTGCCGCATGTGCTCGTGGTAGTCGTCCCAGCTGAAGGCCGACAGCTTGGGCGCGCCGGAGCTGCCCCCGCTGCGGAAGAACACCTCGGCCCGGCCGAGGTCGCCCTGCAGCTGCTCGAACTCGGTCTTCGCGGTCACCGGCACCGGCGGGGGCGGCAGCTCGCGGGCGCCGACCAGGTCGTCGAGGCAGGCATCGGAGGCGAAGCGGGCGTCCAGCTGGACGTCCACCCGGCGGCTGTAGCGCTGCAGCGCGTACACACCGTCGTGCGGCTCGCCGTCGTAGCTGTCCAGCATCCGCCCGGGGACGGTGACCCGCTGGACCCCGGCGGCCAGGACGGCACCGGCCAGCTCGGCGGTGTCGCGGCGGGAGGCGCCGATACCGGCGGTCTGCAGGTAGCGGCGCATCGGGCGCAGCACCTCGCCGATCCGCTTGCGCGGCAGTGGCTTGACCCAGACGGTCCGGTGCAGCGGGGAGGCCCGCAGGGCGACGCGGGTGTCGGCCAGGACGTGCCAGCGGGCGGCGGGGTCGGCGTGCACCTTGGTGAGGCCCAGGTGTTCCTCCAGTCGGGCCACCAACACGGTGTTGGTGATCTCGGCGCTCTCCAGCAGCTCCGGCTCGGCCGCAGTGGGCGGCTGCGCGGCGAGGACGGCGGCGAAGCGCTCGGCGAAGGCGAAGAGCCGCTCGTGGTCCTCGGTGTCCAGGTAGATCACCTGGGGGCTGGCGCAGGCCTGCTGCTCCAGGCGGCAGATGTCCTGCGCGATGCCCGCGAGCACCTCGGAATCGGACCAGGCGTCGGCGGTGAGGTAGGCGAAGGAGAGCTTGGGGCCCCAGTCGACCAGCCGGCAGCCGGGCGGGGTGAGGGCGGCGATGGCGTTCACCGCCTCCTCCCCGCCCCAGGCGGCGACCGCGTCGGCGGCGCCGCAGAGCCGGGCCAGCCAGTCGGTGCGGGACGAGGGGAAGCCCAGCACCACGGTGCGCGCCGCGATGGCGCCGGTCGGGTGCGGCCAGGT
>NZ_CP026498.1:10994517-10998473 GCF_002953255.1 Streptomyces sp. CB01881 | reverse complement strand
CGGTGAGGTAGGCGAAGGAGAGCTTGGGGCCCCAGTCGACCAGCCGGCAGCCGGGCGGGGTGAGGGCGGCGATGGCGTTCACCGCCTCCTCCCCGCCCCAGGCGGCGACCGCGTCGGCGGCGCCGCAGAGCCGGGCCAGCCAGTCGGTGCGGGACGAGGGGAAGCCCAGCACCACGGTGCGCGCCGCGATGGCGCCGGTCGGGTCGAGCGCGGCCAGGTCGGCGAGCAGGGCGTGGGTGAAGCGGCTCCCGCCACTGGTCTTGACGATGTTGAGGTTGCCCGCGAGCAGGCCCTCGACCACGCTGAGCGCCCCGGCGGCGGGGGCGTTGCCCGGGGCGATGTGCACCAGCAGGCCGACCGGCAGCCAGCCCTCGAAGATCTCCCGGCGGAAGTCGAAGCGGGCCAGCCGTCCGGGGTCGATCCCGCCGAGCTCGCGGGTGACCTTGGTCTCCAGGGCCTCGCGGCCGAGCGCCTCGGTGAGGTCGTGCAGGGTGCGCTCGCGCTCCGCGGTGCCGACGCCCGACTCGTCGAGCAGCCGGGCGAGCCGGCGGTGCTGCTCGCTCGCGGGGTCGGCCAGGAGGCCGGCGAGCCGGTCGCAGGCGGCGAGCACGGTCAGCGGGCTGAGCGGGACGGCGAGGGCCTCGGTGGCGCAGGTGTCGAGCCCGGCGAGGCGTCGCCCGGCTTCGGTGTCGTCGACCCAGCTGCCCTGCCAGTAGTGCCGGTCGGTGGTCGCGTCGGGAGTCGTGGGGCTGGTCATGAGGCCTTCTCGGTCTTGAGGAGTTCGGCGGCGGCGACGGCGCAACTGCGGTTGCGGCTGAGGCCGGCCCGGCCGTGCACGGTGAACCAGGGGGTGGGCAGTGCGCAGCCACACTCCTCGGGCGCGTGCTGGGTGACCAGGTCGCCCATGAGGACGGACTGGGCGGGCACCGAGGTGATGTACGGCGAGACGAACTGCGCGTAGCCCGGCTCGCCGTACGGCAGCGGTGTGAGGTCGCGCACCGAGCGGACCAGCATCCGGGCCCAGACCGGCACGTGCAGGCGATGGTTGGGGCACTCCATGTGCAGGACGGAGTGTTCGGCGGCGCCGAAGCCGTCGCGGATCCGCTCGTCCGGGATGCCCAGCTGATCGTGGATCCGGCGGTAGAGCTCGGGCTTGGCGACCTGCTGGTCCGCGTGGCCCTTCCAGCCGCCGCCGAAGACGACCAGCGAGCGCGGGGAGAGTTCCAGCGGGCCGATGCCCAGGTCGCGCATCCGGTCCAGGGTGAAGGAGAGGAAGGCGGGGAACCCGAGGATCCGCACCGGGGCGCCCTCCTCGGCGTAGCGGATCAGGGTGCGGACGCAGCCGAAGGGGTCGAACTCGTGGGTGCTGCCGGTGTGCTTGAGGGCGTACTCGACCGAGCGGACCGGGGCGAAGTGGCACAGGTACTCGTCGGTGAACGAGGTGCCGAGGTTGAGGCCGGGCCGCGGCTGGTAGTTGGAGAGCAGGTAGTTGACCGGCTCCCGCTCGTCGATCCAGCCGTAGTGGTCGAAGACCCGGGCCACCATGCGCTGGCCGTTGCGCAGGGTGAACTCGTCGAAGAACATCTGCGACCTCTGGCCGGTGGTACCGGAGGAGGTGAGGTGCAGCAGGACGTCCTCGCGGGGCAGCGAGAGGATCTCGTGGGCCTTGAAGAAGTTGGCGTGGACGAAGGGGAGCCGGTCGAGTTCCTCGATGCCGTCGAGCGGGCGTCCGCCCCCCGGGCCGGCCTTGAGCAGCCGGTCGAAGAACGGGGACCTGGCCGCGTGCCAGGCGTTGGACTCATTCATGGCCGCGGTGAAGAGGCGGTCCGTGGCGGGGCCGGCCTGGTACGGCTCGGCGATGTCGCAGAGCTGCTGTACGTGGGCCAGCGCATCGGCGTCGGGTACCGCGACCGGGCGCAGGTACTGGTTCATCGGAATATCCCGTTGGTGTTGAGGTTCTGGTGCTTCCACAGTTCGATGTACTGCTCGGCGAACGGCTGGAAGGCGGTGTCGATGGACAGGCCGCGGAAGTCGAGCGGCTGAAGAGTGCGGGCCATCACCACGTAGTCGCGGAAGCCGTGCTCCTCGCGGCGCATCGCCGGGTAGGCGGCCACCGGCAGGAAGCCGTTCGCGAGCAGCAGCCGCAGGTTCTCGTAACTGTCCAGCGGCACCAGGGTTTCGAGGTAACTGGCGCCGTGGGCGGCGAGCTTCTGGGTGATGGTGTCCAGATCGTCGCCGACCGCGGAGAGTCCGGGTTCGGCGCCGATCAGCGTGCAGTACCCGTCGGACGGGCTGAGCTGCGCGTACAGCTCGTAGCCGCCGTCAGCGGGGGTGAGCAGGACGTTGGGGGTATGGAAGGGGTAGAAGCACTGCCCGGGGTCGGGCAGGTGCCGGGCGAAGTGGCGGGCCACGAACTGCGGGGCGTCGACGAGTTCGAGCTCCGCGCCGGGGCCCGTCGCCGGGGCCGGCAGCGGCTCGTCGGTGAGCTCCGGCCTCGGGTGCGGGCCCGGGACGGCGTCCAGGGCCCGCATCAGACCGCCCAGGGCCTGCGGGACGCGCGCCACCGGAAGGCGCTGTTCGAGCACGCCCTCGCGGTGGCGTGCCAGCAGCACCATGGTCTCGTGCCGTGCGGCCTTGCGCAGGTTCGGCAGGACGCCGAGCGCCCGGAACCCGGCCTGCAGGCAGATCCGTTGCGGCGCCGTGGAGTTGGTACGGGCGGTCGAGTAGAGCGAATCGGCCGGCCGCTCGCCGCCGAGCATTGCCTCGCTGAGCTGCTGGACGGCCAGGTGGCCCGCGCCGAGGCCCCGGGCGTCCGGGTGGATCACCAGGCCCTGGAGCTTGCCGAGGCGGGCGGCAGGGTCGAGGGTGCCGACGATCGAGCCGACGAGCCGGCCGCAGCCTGGCTCACGGGCGACCAGCCAGGTGGTCTGCGGAGAGCTGATCTCGCTCGCCATCACCTCGGGATCGGTCCCGAGCGGGAGTGCGTACGCACTTCCGTAGACCTCTCGGTACAGCAGGAGCAGCGCGTCGACATCATCCGGACGCGCCAGGGAATAGTTGAGCACCGGGTTGCCTCCCCCCACGAAGGCGGTACGTCCACGGATCGGCGCGGACGCGACATGGAAGAAACGAATTCACGCCCGATGGCGAAGGCCCGGATTTCGGGCAGCGCCGTGCGGCGGACCGGACAGGTCCGCAAGAGCCGCGTCGGGCACGAACGAAGGAGTGCAGTCACTGTAAGTTGACTGCCCATCACACTAACCCGACCTCGGCGTCACGATGACCCCTTCGCGGGAGGTCGACGCTGCATCGGCAGGCGGGACAAGGGGTTCACCCGATGCGGTGCGACGAGGATCACAGGCCATTCAGAAGCAGCGGTGATGGTTCGCCAAAACTCCTCTGATGGATCGTCAAATATGTACGGATTTCAACGAACGAATTGGTCCGACCGCCCGCAGGCGGCGATTCCGGGACCAGATCGGAGAGCTGTCGCATCCTGGGGCCGAAGTGGCCGCCGAGCCCTTTGCGAGCGGTGGTGGAGTCGGGTTGCCGTCGGACCTCGCGGACGAGCGGTGGGCACCGGCCGGGCCGTCGCATCGAAGCGGCCCCCGCCCGGAATCGTGTACGCCCCGCTCGACCCCGCCCGCCCCCTCGCCTCTCGCCCCCTCGGATGGTCGAGATCTCCGCAGATGGCCGAGCTCGCCCGCACGCCCCTCTCGTCGGGGCCGGCCCCGCAGCCCGGCACCGGGTTGCGCGGCCTGGTACGGCTGCCAGGCCGGGCTGCGGTTGGAGGAAGTCACAGATCCGGCAGTGCCGAGAGGCAATCGAACGAGACCTATTGACCAACCCGGCCGAGCTTTCTACATTTTGTGGAAACCGAATCGCGGAACCAACGTTCCGCATCGTGGATCCACTCATGGGTCGGGCCTGTTCGCCGCAGGTTCGGCAGCGACGGC
>NZ_CP026498.1:10993236-10994507 GCF_002953255.1 Streptomyces sp. CB01881 | reverse complement strand
CGGCACCGCCGTCCGCCAGGGTCGTCCCAACGTCGCCGTGTCCCGTTCCGGCCGCCGTTCCCGGGCCCGAAACCACCTTGGACGTGGAGGGAACAGCGCATGCGACGCCAGACAGCACCCCTGGAGCCCGGAGCACCACCACACCCCGTCGACGAGATGCTGCCGCCCGGCCGGATGGCGACCGTCGCGCTTCAGCACGTGGCCAGCATGTACGCCGGGGTCGCCGCTCCGCCGCTGATCATCGGCGCCGCAGCCGGTCTCACCGCCGCCCGGCTCACCACCCTGCTCGCCGCCAGCCTGTTCATCGCCGGCATCGCCACCCTGCTGCAGACCCTGGGATTCTGGCGAATCGGCTCGCGGCTGCCCTTCGTCAACGGTGTCTCCTTCGCCACCGTCTCGCCGATCCTCGCCGTGGTCGAGTCGAAGAAGGACGCGGCACTGCCGTTGATCTTCGGTTCGACCCTGGTGGCGGGCCTGTTCTGTTTCCTGCTGGCGCCGGTCTTCTGCCGGCTCGTCCGCTTCTTCCCGCCGGTCGTCAGCGGCACGGTGATCACACTGATCGGCATCTCACTGCTGCCGGTGGCCGGGAACTGGGCACAGGGCGGCAACTCCCGTGCGCCGGGCTACGGTTCGCTCGCCAACCTGGGACTGGCGGGGCTGACCCTGCTCGCGGTCCTGCTCTTCAACCGCTTTCTGCGCGGCTTCCTGCAGCGGATCTCCATCCTGCTCGGGATGCTGGCGGGCACCTTGGTGGCGGTCCCGCTCGGCAAGGTGGACACCGCTGCGCTCGGCAGCCTGCCGGTCTTCGAGCTGCCGCATCCGTTCGCCTTCGGCGCGCCGCAGTTCGAGGCCGCGGCGATCATCTCGATGCTGGTGGTGATGGTGGTCTCGATGACCGAGTCCACCGCGGACATGATCGCGCTCGGCGAGGTGGTGGAGCGCCCGGCGGACGACCGTACGATCGCCGGCGGCCTGCGGGCGGACGGTCTTGCGACGGCGTTCGGCGGCGTGTTCAACGGCTTCATCTGCTCGGCGTTCGCGCAGAACATCGGGCTGGTGGCACTGACGCGGATCCGCAGCCGCTTCGTGGTGGCGCTGGCCGGGGTCTTCCTCGTGGTGATGGGCCTGGTGCCGGTGGTCGGCGGACTGGTCTCGCTGGTGCCGCAGCCGGTGCTCGGCGGCGCGGGCGTGGTGCTCTTCGGGTCGGTGGCGGTGGCGGGCATCCGCACGCTGGGCAAGGCGGACCTGAGCATCGGGTCGAATCATCGTGG
>NZ_CP026498.1:10990401-10993226 GCF_002953255.1 Streptomyces sp. CB01881 | reverse complement strand
ACGCTGGGCAAGGCGGACCTGAGCATCGGGTCGAACGCGATCATCGTGGCGGTCAGCCTTGCGTTCGGCATCTTCCCGATCGCCTTCCCCACCTTCTACCAGGCCTTCCCGGAACAGATCGCGACCGTGCTGAACTCGGGCATCTCGGTGGGCTGCCTGCTGGCGGTCACCCTGAACCTGCTCTTCAACCACCTGGGCCGGGGGCGCGAGGTCCCGCCCGCGTACGTGCCGGAGGAGCAGGTCGAGGCCCTCGGACGGGTGGGGGACACCGCCTGACCCCTCCGACGGACCGGGCGCACCTGCCGCCCGGCCCGTCCGCCGGCCACCCGGCCGACCTCACGGATGGCGGCGCAGCGGGGGCATCATTCGGGTCTCCTGGACAGGCCGGTCGGGGTGGGGCGGGCCCAAGTGGTCCCGAAGTCGGTCAGTGGTGGCAGGCGGTCAGTGGTGGCAGGCGGTCAGTGAGCGGGTGACGGGTCGGCCGGTGATGCGGTTGTGCCAGATCGCGCACGTCATGGCCGGCCGTCACCGGCCGCTCCGGGCGGCGACGCCCTCAATGGTGGGACCACCGTGCTGTTCGAGGCCGAACCGACCGTTGCGGGTACCGTTGGCGGACTCGATCAGCTGACGGACGGACCTCGGGAGCCCCCGGCCGGAGGTCTGTCTCCTTGAACCACTCGCAACGTCCGGGACGCACTGCGCTCAGGTGGTCGTACTCCGCTGAACGGGCGATCACGGCGCGGACACGGCAGACGAGCGAGTCAGTCGACCCTAGCGTGAGCGCGGGCACCTCAGGCCGAGGCCGCAGCGGGGTGGCCCGTCCGGGTCCGCGCCGTCGACGCGCGGACCACTCTGTCTCTGAACCCCTGTTTCCTGGAGGGAACATGAGTAGCGTAGTGGAATACGAGCTGAAGCTCGACTGGGTGCGGATCGACGACGTCAGTGAGGACTCCGACGACCCCGTGGGCGAGATCTACGGCAAGATCCTGCTGGACGACCTGACCCTGTGGAACCCTTCCTACGAGAACGCCTTCGGAAACAAGCGCTCGGACATTGCGGGCATGCGGGCGGGCGAGTTCTTCAAACTTCCCGCGGACCGGTCCTCGCGGAGGCACTTCGACGAGGACGCTCTGAATCAGTCCACCGCCTTCCGCCTGCAGATCCGGTTGATGGAGCAGGACGACTGGAACTCGGACGACAAGATCGCCACGGTCGACGAGGAGATCCGTCCCGACCTGGGCGAGCTCAACGGCAAGACGAGCCTGAGCGCGGAGAAGACCGCCTCGGCCGACGGCAAGATCACCTACCGGTACACACTCACGCGGATCGGCTGATCGAGTAGTACCGAGGCCGGCTGGGATCACCGTTGTCTGCGCCGGACCTGTAGGGAGGGTGTCCAGCATCGGGTTGTGAGAACCGAAGAGCCGGACACCCTCCTGACGGCACGCGCTGTGCCTTCGCCTCCGCCACGCACGCCCGTCATCACCCCCAACGCCCGCAGGACACACGATCCCACGCCGGCCCGGCATCGCCGAAGAGGTGGCCATCGCCTGCGCAGAGGCACCTGCCCGCCCCGGCAGGAAATCGAAAAGACCCAGGCTCGCCGGGAACCGCCCGGCTTGATCGACCCATTCGAACAGCGGCAGGATCTCCCCCATGGAAGAGATCTGGAATGTCGTCAACTCCCTTGCCACAAAGCTCGATTCGCACTACGACCGCAGCGACGAGCAGCGCTGGGCCGTACAGGCCCTCAAGCTCCAGGAGGAGGCCGGAGAGGTCGCCGAGGCCGTCATCGGGGCGCTCGGCGCCAACCCCCGGAAAGGCCACTCCCACGACTGGGACGACGTGCGCAAGGAGACCTGCGACGTGGCCCTGTCCGCCCTGGTGATGCTCGCCCGGATGGGCGGAGACCCCCGCAGGTTCTTCGAGGAGCACCTCCGCTCGGTCGCCACCCGCGACACGAAGGACGTCACCCGTACCTGACCTGCCGGCCGCCGAAGGACGAAGCAGGTCGAGCGGTGGACCGACCCGCGGCAGCCGGCCGCTGGCTGACCCCGTGTTGCCCACGGACCGAGGAGCTCTTCCAGTGATCGACTTCGGCACCCTGCGCCGGGCGCTCGACCACCACCACGACGGGGAGATCCTCGGCTACGCCCGCACCGTCCTGGACCAGCCGCGCCCACCGAGCGCCGACCGCCTGAAGCCCCCATCCGCTCAGCCGTCTTGGAGGTAGCACTGTGGAGAGACTTCGCCAGGCCGTGGCCGTGATCGCCCACGACCGGGCTCACGGCCGGGTCGCGACGATCCACTACGCGGCGAACAGCTGGAGCGGCAATCGCGGCCGTCGTCCTGCGCGTACGGGTCCTCGCGCGGCTCGCCCCGACGGCCTGATCCCGGATGCGCCGCGGTGCGTTCCCACCGAGGGTGGGGTGATGAGTCTGATCGTGCTTCTGGAACCCGAGCTTCAACGGGTGGACCACCTCGGCAGCGGCGGCGAGGAGTACGTCGAGGGCGTGCGTGCCGTGCACGCGGCCGAGGCCGACCCGTCCGTGCCCGGCGCCCCTGGCGACCACACTCTGTGCGGTGCGGACACTCGGCGGATGCAGACCGTGGACTACCGGCCGTCCGCCCCCGGTTCCCCCTGGTACCCGCCGAAGTGGCACGGGACCGGGAGAGTCTGCCGGGACTGCGACCGTGCCGTCCGCTCTGCCTGACCCACGCTGCTCGATCACCGTACGAACGCTGCCCGAAAGGCGCCGTCCGCTCCCCGGCGCCAGCAGCCGGGCGGGACCGGCCTCTTATGTCCCGTGCGGGGGGACGACGCC
>NZ_CP026498.1:10989212-10990391 GCF_002953255.1 Streptomyces sp. CB01881 | reverse complement strand
AAGGCGCCGTCCGCTCCCCGGCGCCAGCAGCCGGGCGGGACCGGCCTCTTATGTCCCGTGCGGGGAAGGCGGACGACGCCGTCGATGCCGTGGGGCCGACCCGGTCAGCCTGCCTGGCGCAGCAGATCGGCGGGGTAGTTCCCTGCCCATTGCTCGGTGATGTCGGTGGTGGCGTAGCGGCGCACTGAAGCGTGCCAAGCAAGTTGTCCGCGTAGGTTCAGGGCGATGTTCTCGGAGTGGTCGAGGGCGGCTGTGCGGACGTCGGGGGGCAACTGCTGGTGCCGGAGTTCTGTGGGAAGGCGTTCGAGCATGCGGCTGACCGCTTGGGCGTGTTCGGTGACCCGGTCGGCGACCTGGTCCACTGCTTCCTGCAAGGAGCAGCCCTGTGCCTGCATGGTGAGGGAGACGGCGTTGTAGGGGTAACCGGTGATGCTTTCCCTCTCGACGGAGAACACGTCGTTGACCAGGGCGATGTGCAGTGATCCTGCCCGGCGCAGAGTGCTCATCGTCTGGCAGTTGCGCACGCTGTCGGGGAGGTGGAGCGGCAGGCGCAGTTCGTCGAGGTCCCACAGCCACGGCATGCCGACCGAGTACATCCGCCACCCGAGGTACTCGGGGAGTTCCGGTATTCGGCCGGCGGCCTTGAGCTCTGCCTCCAGGGCGTAGGAGCGCAGGAACGCCTCGAAGTCGGCGACGAAGACGCGCTGCCAGCTCGCCGGCCGGCCCGTGCGCGTCTCCTTCCACAGTTCGTGCAGGGCGTCGGCGACCGGGGACTGCGGCGCGGGAACGTCGTGCAGGATCCCGCACAGCTCCTCGATGCACCTCGCACGGGACCCGGGCTGCTCGTCCGAGTCGTCTTCGTCGAGCTGGTCATCGATGCGGAACGTCAGGGCCAGCCACTTCAGCCCCAGTGACAGCATGCCGAGTCCGGCTCGCGGCCATACGTAGGCGCCCGACAGGTCGGCCCCGGTATTGAGCATGCGGGCGCGGGCCTTGGGTGTCGCCGCCAGCCCGCGGAGATCGATCCACTCCCACATGATCTTGGAAGCTTCCCGCAGGTGAGGGTTGCATTCCAGTGGGAATGGAGCATGGAATTCTGGCATACGGATTTCTGTCACGGCCCGCCCCTGTGTCTCTCGTGTCGTGCCTGGGGGCCTGCCGGCTCCCCGATCAAGATCA
>NZ_CP026498.1:10985091-10989202 GCF_002953255.1 Streptomyces sp. CB01881 | reverse complement strand
TCTCGTGTCGTGCCTGGGGGCCTGCCGGCTCCCCGGCCTCATCAAGATCACCAGCATACGGTGGGTACGCGAACACAGTGCGTCACCCCGAGGAGCTGCGGCGCCACGAGGTACCGATGGTCCCCGGGCCGGGCGTCATGGGGGGCGAGGTGAGCAGGTCTCAGTTGGCGGCTGCTGGGCCCAGCAGCGTGGCGGCCGCGGTGATGAAGGCGGCGGATGCCTCCTTGGCCGCATGCCGCCTGGCGTCCAAGTCGGTCCGGTCGGTGGCCTTGCGCAGCGCGTACGTGGCATCTGCGGCCTGCTGGGCGGGGCCGGCCAGCTCAGGGGCCAGGACCTGAAGGCGGATGTGGGGCGCGGTGATTGCCGCCCGGGTGTCGTGGGACCTCGTCTGGGCCTCCAGCTGGTGCTCGGTGCCTGCCTCGGCCAGGGCCAGACGCTCCCGATGGAACATCGCCGAGCGGTGCGCGTCCAGGGCGGCCGCGAACTCGGTGACGGCGCCGAGCTGGTCCTGGCGGTGGCTGTCGGCGCGCTCCTCGGTGCGTGCGGTGCGTGCCGAACGGTGCTGGAGGAGTCCAGCGGTCAGGGCACCGGCGAGGGTACCGAGTACGGCAACGATCGAAGGCCATATGGACATCAGGTGTCGGCCCCTCTCGGGTAGTCGGTTTCGGTGGTGAGGTCGGCGAACAGCAAAGCACGCGGCGGCGCAGTCGGTGGCGGGGTTACGCCCGCGGCGCTCCGGGCCTGTCCCTGAGGGGTGTACGCCGGAGTGTTACCTGCCCATCCACTGGGCCGGGTTCAGCCGGTTGACGGGGCGACAGCTCACCCAGCCGACACGTGGCCTGGACCTGCGGATCAACCCGGGTTCCACCCCGTCGGTCACCCTTCCGCTCGACGACTTGGCCGGCTGAGCACCGGCCCGGGGGCCGGGTCAGCGGTACCTGGAGGCAGCCGCGACGGGAGCGCGCAGTGATTCTGGCAGTAGGGGGCTGTTCCGCCAGAATTCGAGCATTTCCAGCGTGGTACCCCAGGCGCGGGCGGCAGCCTCGGTGGCCTGGGGCGTCGTTCGATCGTTGCCGAGCAAGGCGACGTAGCCGACGGCCATCCGCATCCAGGCGCTGTAGACGGCGTAGGTCGTTGGCTCCATCCCCTGGTTCATCCGTTCGAGCTCCGCCTGACGCTCGATGTTCTTCACGAATCCCCGCAGGTCGCGGTACTGCGTGGCCGTGGGCAGGCCTGGTTCTGTGCTCATGGGTGCTCCCCGTTGATTCCGTCAGCAGCCTCGGAGAATATCGCCGTCGGCAAGGTGATCCGGCACAGGCCTTCCGGGAGTACACAGACGAAGCCGGCGGGCGCGGAGATGCTCGGCAGCGGCCGCCTCCGGCGCGAACCAGTGCACCGTGCCTTGGTCGTCGCCGACGGCCGACAGACAGTGGCCTGACCCCAGCCCCATGCGGCGGGCGCCATCCTCACCGCTGTCTGACCCACCAGCAGTCTCGCTCCCGCAGTGCGTGGCGTTGTGTGCAGTGCGGCAGGACGACATGGTCGAGGGCATAGCGTCGGGATTTTTGGCGGAGACGCATGCCTGAAGGCCAAGGAAGGCGCGCGGTCCGGGCTTCGGGGGTGCCTTCGGGGGTGCCCGAAGGCACCCCCGAAGCAGCCAGGGCTGAGAGTCCTGGCGGTGGCCGGCTCCGCTGCAACGGTGCACGCGGCGCCCGGGTCGGGTACGGGGCGGCGGGTCGGCCGGGCTGAGCGCCTCGCTCATTTGCCGGCTCCCCTGGTGATCCCCTCGGTGAGGCGGCGGCCGAGCCACGCGTAGAGACCGACCATCGGCAGGATCGAGATCGACACCCCGGCGAACAGGGCGCCGAAGTCCGCGCCCGTGAACTGCTGTTGCTGGAAGTAGTTCAACAGGGCGAGCGGCAGGGTGAAGCGGTCGTCGGTCTGGATGAACATCAGCGCCAGCAGGCGGACGGCGGCCCCGAGCTGACGGCCGACACCTGGGAGGTGCGCACCAGGACGGCGCCCGCCGGCAGTGCGCTGGGTCTGCGGACCGTCCACCGCTGGACCGCCGACGCGGACCTGCTGCGGCTGACCATCACGGTCGCACCCGAGGGCGACTGGACGATCCCACTCCCCCGGCTGGGTGTCCGGATGGGTCTGCCGGTGGCCTTCGGGCGAGCGCGGTGGTTCGGCGGCGGGCCGGGCGAGGGAGCCGCGTCGGCGAGGACGTCCCGGAGAAGGTCCTCGCCGAGGTGCAGCATCCGGTAGCGGTACCCGTGGTCGACGGCCGACTGTCCGTCGTGCGGCTCGTCGGGATTGAACACCATGACCAGTCCGGCCGCGCTGACGTGCCGCTCTCCCCTGCGCAGGAAGGACTGGGCGCCGGCGTCGGTGACTCCGAAGGAGTACGTGTCGTGGGCGTGCATCGGATAGGCGTACCGCTCGAAGCGGGATGACCTCCAGCGCAAGCCCGGGAACCCGCCAGTAGGCGGCCCGTTCTCCGGCAGACGTTATGTCCCAAGTGTGCCGCACGAGCGTTCAAGCCCCCGGACCTCGCCGCGGCGCACCCTGGACCCATCGCCTCGACCAGCGGAGGAATCACAGGAATGACCGGGAACATCTCAGACACCCCGAAGGCCCTTCACGAGCGGGAGAGGGTCCGCCTGGCCGTCTACCACGGATTCGCGCGCACCGGCCGTGCACCGAGCGTGCCGGAACTCGCCGCTCTCACCGAGGTCACCCTCGGTCAGGTGCGTCAGGAACTGCGCGCCCTTCATGACCGTCATGACGTGGTCCTGGACCGGCAGGACAACGACCGCGTCGTGATGGCCCACCCCTTCGCGTCCGTGCCGCTCGGCTTCTCCGTCATGGGGGCACACACCCTGTGGTGGGGCGGCTGCGCCTGGGACTCGTTCGCCATGCCCCACCTGCTCCGCGACGAGCCCGACGTCCTGGTCGCCACCCGCTGTCCGGCCTGCGACACCCCGCACGCCTGGGTCGTCGGCCGGGACGCACCCCCGTGGGGCGGCCAGGTGGCCCATTTCCTCACCCCCATGCGCCGGGCCTGGGACGACGTCGTGCACACCTGCGGCAACCAGCGCCTGTTCTGCTCCACCGCCTGCGTCGACACCTGGCTTCAGCGGACGGGCCGGGAACGCGGTTACGTCATGGACCTGGGCACCCTGTGGCGCCTCGCCCGCGACTGGTACACCGGCCGCCTGGAACCGGGCTACACCCGCCGCGACCCCGCCTCCGCCACCGCCTACATCTCGGAGGTCGGCCTGCACGGCTCCTTCTGGGGACTGCCCGACTGAGGTTCGGCCCTCATGCTGCCCGAGAGTGCCGGGTGATTGATCAGCTGCGCCGAGTGACCCACCGATGCCCTCGGGGCACAACCCTTCACCCCATCGGGTCATCACGGCCCTGTGTGCCCAGGTCATCGGTGACCACACGGCCAGTGCCACGGCCGTGGATCGCGCCGGTGGCCTGAGATGACGCTGGACGCAGGCCGGCCACCCGGTCGGGACGCGGCCTGTGATCTACCCTGAGCGGGAGTGCTGGTGCGGCGTCCCGGTCCGGTGGCGTGAGCGGGGCACCGTGCTGCGTGCTTCGCATTGCGTGCTGCGTACTTCAGGATCGGTCGGACTGTGCTGTTCGAGGAATCGGACGTGCGGGCCTGGACCAAGGCGCTCGGCATACCTGCCGGGCCCTGCCGCCGGGCCTCGCCACCTCATCGGGAGTAAGGCATGGGCCTCATCCACATCGAACTGTTCGCGACCCTCGACCTCGTCGGGCAGGCACCCGGCGGACCCGACGAGGACCCGGTGGGGTTCCCGTTCGGCGGCTGGCAGGCGCCCCTGCTGGACGAGGTCACCGGGGCGCGGGTCCTCGCCGCGTACGAGGGCACGGACGCCCTCCTGCTCGGCCGGCGGACGTACGACCTCTTCGCCTCCTACTGGCCTCACCAGAAGGACGGCGAGATCGCCGAGCTGTTCAACCGCGTCCCCAAGTACGTGGCCTCCCGCGGCACGCCCGACCTCCCGTGGGCCGGGTCCACGCAGCTCGGCCCGGACCTGGCCGCCGCGGTGCGCGAGATCCGTGCACGAGAACG
>NZ_CP026498.1:10982116-10985081 GCF_002953255.1 Streptomyces sp. CB01881 | reverse complement strand
GAACGTGAAGGTCGTCGGGAGCCTGGACCTGGTGCAGACCCTCCTGCGGGAGAAGCTCTTCGACCGTCTCGACCTCTGGGTCCACCCGATCGTGCTCGGCGTCGGGAAGAAGGTGTTCGACGGCGGCGCGGTGCCCACGAACCTCACACTCCTCGAACCACCGGTGGCCGGCCCGAACGGCACCGTGTACCTGCGCTACGGGCTCGCCGACGGCACCCCCCGGACGGGCGACATGAGCGCACCCGACCGCGGCCTCGGACATGACGGCTGAAAGCCGCCTCGCGCCAGGCGGGCCGCCTCATCGGCGGTGAATCCGCCGGGTCGGCGTCCGCCACGACGTCGACGGTTCGAGGTGCCGACGCCCTGACGAAGTGCCTCGCCAGAGGGTCGCCGCCGTCACGCAAACCCCCACATCGCGTGTGCCGGTGCCGCCTCGGGCGCAGGCGGCACCGGCACGCGACGATCACACGATCGGCAGTCGGCCGACCCGGACTGCCCGGCGCGGCAGGGCCGCGGGGAGCGGGAGCAGCAGGGCGGCCGCGGTGAACAGCACGAGGTGGCCGCTCTCCGCGCCGGCGCCGGCCCAGCCGAGCTCGGCGTGGCGGTGCTCCGCGAAGGCGTTGCAGCACAGCCAGGCGGCCGTGCCGATCACGGGTGCCGCCGAGGGCCGGGAGAAGGCGCCGAGCAGCGCGCTCAGCCCGGCGTAGGCCGCATAGGCGAACCAGCCGGAGTGCAGCTCACCGAGCCGGCCCAGGCCGAGCGCCAGGGCCCCGCCGGCGAGGAGCGCCACCGTGCCCGACATCGCGACGGGCAGCCGGTCCAGCACGGGGTGGTAGCGGTGGCCGCCGGGGCGGGCCGAGTACATCCGCACGGTGGGCCTATCCCTTCGCGCGGACCAGCTCGGGCGCCGGCCCGACCGGGAGGTGCCAGTGGATGCGCCGGTGCAGTGTCTCCAGGTCCTGCTGGAGCTCCGGCCGCGCGACGGCGAGGACGGAGCAGCCGGCCTTCCGCGTGCAGTAGTCGGTCACGGAGCGCCGCAGTCGGCGGCGCAGCGGGCCGCCGCTGCGCCCCACCACCAGGAGGTCCCCGGGCCGGTCGGCGGTCTGCACCAGAGCAGGACCGGTCTCGCCGCGGACCACCAGCGGATGCATCGGCACGCCCGGGTCGGCGCCGGCGAAGGCCGCGTCCAGGGCGTCGCGCAGGCGCTGCTCGGCGGTGTCCCGGACGGCCGCGAGCAGCGGCGGGCACGGGGAGCGGCGGTAGCCGAGCTCGCCGCCGGGCGGCTCCCAGGCCAGCACCGGAATCACCTCGGCGCCGGTGCGGCGGGCCTCGGCGACCGCGCGGTGCAGGGCGGCCAGACTGCCCAGGGAGCCGCTCACGCCGACCACCACGCGGCCCCGGGGCCGCTCGTCGTTCCGGTGGCTGCCGTTCATGTCCTGATCCTCACGCCGCTGCGGTTCACGCGCCTGTCGTCGGCTGTTGTCGACGACCTCCAGCCAAGCCGCAGGAGGCTGCCGGTCCGCGCGTTCTTGACGGGACCCTGACGCGGCCGGCCATGATCCGAACGCGGTCTTGACGCCGTGTCGCGGGCGGCCGCGTCCGGATCGCGCCGAGGTCGTGTCAGCACCGAGCCGATCACCGCCAGGCTTCCGTCAAGGACGTCAAGGACCGGTCACGGGTCGTTCGGTCCGCCGTACCGGACGGTCCCGCCTTCCGCCGCCTCGACCTCGCCCGAGCCGGCGTCCGCTCGGTCGCCGCCACCGCGCCAGCCCCTGCTGGCCGACAGGTCGTCAGGTCGTCGCGTCAGGGTCGTGTCAAGGACGTCCGGTGTCGTGCCAAGCGGGCGTCAAGACGCGGACGGCGTACGGAGATCCGGTGCTTCGCTGTGCGACGTCCCCCGTCGCCGTCGCAATCCGCCCCGCTCCCCCGGGGCGGCTCCGGAAGGTCCCAGAACCGATGCGCCGCCCGGCCCTCACCTCACCGGCCACCACCACCGAACAGCCCGCACCGAGGCCCGACCGGTTCCGCCGCCCGAAGGCCGGCGGTGCCGAGCCGGCCCCGCCGCACCCGGGCCACCGCCCCGGCGCACCGCGGTCCGGACGCCGCCGGCTGATCACCGCGCGCCAGCTCCGCGAAGCCCTCCCCGCCGCGGTACGCAAGCTCCACCCCCGCACCATGGCCAAGAACCCCGTCATGCTGGTGGTCGAGACCGGCTCCGCCCTCACCACGCTCACCGCCGTCGTCCACCCGGGCGTGTTCGCCTGGGTGATCAGCTTCTGGCTCTGGCTCACCGTGCTCTTCGCCAACCTCGCCGAGGCCGTCGCCGAGAGCCGCGGCAAGGCCCAGGCCGACTCGCTGCGGCAGGCCCGGACCGGCACCACCGCCCGCCGCCTGCTGCACTGGCGGGTCGGCGGCCACGACCACCGCCACGAGTCCATCCCCGCCGAGCACCTCCTCCTGCACGACATCGTGCTCGTCCCCGCCGGCGAGGTGATCCCCCGCGACGGTGAGGTGATCGAGGGCGTCGCGGCCGTGGACGAGTCGGCGATCACCGGCGAGTCCGCACCCGTCATCCGCGAGTCCGGCGGCGACCGCACCAGCGTCACCGGCGGCACCCGGGTCCTCTCCGACCGGCTGGTCGTCCGGATCACCGCGCGGCCGGGCCAGAGCTTCATCGACCGGATGATCGCCCTGGTCGAGGGCGCGAACCGGCAGAAGACGCCGAACGAGATCGCGCTCAACATCCTGCTCGCCTCGCTCACCATCGTCTTCGTCCTCTCCGTCGTCTCGCTCCAGCCGATGGCGATCTACGCGGGCTCCCCGCAGACCACCGTCGTCCTGGTGGCACTCATGGTGGCCCTCATCCCGACCACGATCGGCGCGCTGCTCTCCGCGATCGGCATCGCCGGCATGGACCGCCTGGTCCAGCGCAACGTGGTCGCGCTCTCCGGCCGCGCGGTCGAGG
>NZ_CP026498.1:10979444-10982106 GCF_002953255.1 Streptomyces sp. CB01881 | reverse complement strand
CCGCCTGGCCTGGTCCAGCGCAACGTGGTCGCGCTCTCCGGCCGCGCGGTCGAGGCGGCCGGCGACGTCGACGTCCTGCTCCTCGACAAGACCGGCACCATCACCCACGGCAACCGCCGCGCCACCGCCCTCCACCCGCTCCCCGGCGCCGCCGTCGAACAGCTCGCCGAGGCCGCCCGGCTCGCCTCGCTCGCCGACGAGACCCCCGAGGGCCGCTCCGTCATCGAGCTGACCGACCGCCAGTACTGGGTACCACCGCGCGCCGAGGGCGAACTGGGCGAGCAGACCACCGTCCCGTTCACCGCGCAGAGCCGGATGAGCGGCGTCGACCTCGCCTGGCCCGACGGCACCACCTGCCTGGTCCGCAAGGGCGCCGCGAACGCCGTCGCCCACTGGGTGGTGCGCTCCGGCGGCCGCCTGCCGATGGAGGCCAAGCCGCTCGTCGACCGGATCTCCGCCGCCGGCGGCACCCCGCTGCTGGTCGCCGTCCACGACCGGCACGGCGCCCGCGCGCTGGGCGTGATCGAGCTCAAGGACGTGGTCAAGGAGGGCATCGCCGACCGCTTCGCCGAGCTGCGCCGGATGGGCATCCGCACCGTCATGGTCACCGGCGACAACCCGCTCACCGCCCGCGCGATCGCCGCCGAGGCCGGCGTCGACGACTACCTCGCCGAGGCCACCCCCGAGGACAAACTCGCCTACCTCAAACGGGAACAGGCCGCCGGGAACATGGTCGCGATGACCGGCGACGGCACCAACGACGCCCCCGCCCTCGCCCAGGCCGACGTCGGCGTCGCCATGAACACCGGCACCCCGGCCGCCAAGGAGGCCGGCAACATGGTCGACCTCGACTCCAACCCCACCAAACTGATCGAGATCATCCGCGTCGGCAAGCAACTCCTCATCACCCGAGGAGCGTTGACCACCTTCTCGATCACCAACGACGTCGCCAAGTTCTTCGCGATCATCCCCGCGATGTTCGTCGGTTCCCACCCCGGCCTCGCCCACCTCAACATCATGGGCCTGCACAGCCCGACCTCGGCCATCGCCTCCGCGATCATCTTCAACGCCCTGATCATCGTCGCCCTGATCCCGCTCGCCCTGCGCGGCGTCCGCTACCAGCCCGCCTCCGCCACCGACCTGCTCCGCCGCAACCTGCGCGTCTACGGCCTCGGCGGGCTGATCCTCCCCTTCCTCGGCATCAAGGCCATCGACCTGCTCGTCCAGTTCGTCCCCGGCCTCGGCTGAGGCCGGGAGAACCGGCAGCTCGTCAAGGCCCCGTCAAGAACCGGGCTCCGGCCGTCATGGTGCCGTCATCGGCCGGACCGGCCGCCCCGCCACGGCGTTCCATGAAAGCAGTGCACCATCGGGTGTCACGTGACCGAGGCGAGGCGAGCAGCCATGACCGGCACCACCAGAGTGATCGTCGGACTCAGCGGATCACCGGGCAGCCTCGCGGCGCTCCACCGCGCGGTGACCGAGGCGGCCCGGCCGGACGCACCTGCCCCGGAAGCAGCCGGTCAGCGGCTGTTGTCCGGGCGGTAGACGCTGAGGTTGCCGTAGGCCGGCAGGACGCCGGCCAGGTCGCCGGGTTCGGCTCGCAGAACGGCGTCCAGGAAGGCGAGGCTGGCTGCCGCGACGACGCGCGGGCTCCCGGTGCGGCCCAGGGAGCCGACTATCGAGGGCACGGGCGGCAGATACAGGGGGCCGTCCATGAACGTGAGATGTGCGGCGCCGGGGATGGTGAGCCGGTAGCTCGTCGTGGTGCTGGCCTTGAGCGCCTCGGTGAGACGGGGTACGTAGCGCGGGTCGGTTGCCGGGGTGATGGTCTGGGTGAGCGCGAGCGTCGGCTGGTCGAGGGAGGGCGAGGCGGGGCCGTGGGGGTAGCCGTCCAGATCGATGACGGCGTCGAACCGGCGATCCTGCCGGGCTGCCTGCAGGGCGGCGGCACCACCCATGGAGTGGCCGGCCACCGCGGCCCGGGCGGTGTCCAGGCGTCCGCTCAGCGGGTCGGCGATCTCGCCTCGGTCCAGGCTTTCCAGCTGGGTGAGGACGAAGCCGAGGTCGGCGGCTCGAACCGCTGTCCAGCCGGCCGCCAGTTCCTCGTCCTTGTCCGGGTCGCCGCTGGAGGCGGTCTCGGTGTTGACCGTTCGGCCGTCGGCGAGGACGACGGCGGCGGAGTCGTACGGGTGGTCGAGGGCGGCGACCACATAGCCGTGGCTGGCCAGTTCCTCTGCCCAGGCGGTGTTCTGGGTGCGCACTCCGCCCGACCCGGGAGAGAACAGTACGACGGGGAACCGTCCCCCCGTGCTGTCCACCGGGGCGTCGAAGACCGAACGGGTGCGGGCACGCGGAACACCGTCGACCAGGAAACCCGGCAGGCCGGCCTCGCGGGCGAGGGCGTCGGAGACGGTGCGCGCCTCGTGCTCCGTGCGCCCGAGGTACTGGGCCCGCTGCGCGCCTGCGGGGCTCTTCTGCGTGGGGTACCAGAGCTGGACCACGACCGTGCGCCGGTCGTTCGGATCCGCGGTGAAGGTCTCGGGGCGGCGTGGGTCGGTCCACTGGACCACGCGGGTGCCGACCGCGAAGTCGCCCGACGGTTCGGGGAACACGGGGACGGGAAAGGCCCAGGGGCCGGCCGGGCCGTTGGGGTTGAGGCCGG
>NZ_CP026498.1:10974717-10979434 GCF_002953255.1 Streptomyces sp. CB01881 | reverse complement strand
AAGGCCCAGGCGGCCACCGGGCCCGTGGCGATCAGGCCGACGCAGGCCACCGATCCCGGCAACGCCAGCCACCAGCGGGCCCGCCACGCCGGCCGGCCGGTACGGCGTCGCAGCAGGGGAGAGAAGGCGAACGGCAACGCGAAGGCGGCGCCTGCCAGTACGGGCAGCATCTGCCAGCGGATCCCCGCCACACCCAGCAGGATCGCGGAGAGCACGAGAACCGCCCCCGCCGCGATCGTGACGCGTGGGCGGGCGGCGGGGGGAAGCCAGCGCGCCACCACCAGTGCGACGGCACCCAGCAGGACAAGGATTTCCAGGGGGGACATGGGCAGTCCCTCGATGATCTCGGTCACCCCGCCATACTCGGCGCCGGGTGTGCGCTGCCACATCGGTCCCGGGTCGCCATCGTGTGCAACCGGGATCGCCATCCGTGGCAGGTCCCCCTGCAACCGGAGCAGTAATCGAGCACGCCGGATCAGCGGCCGCCCTGCGACCCCGGGAGGTATCAGGACTCCTCCTGAGGTCGTACCTCGGCACGGTGCCATCAGACGGTGGGCTCATGTGCTCCACGGCGCCCGCGGCCTACCGTGACAGGGCTGTGGTACGTGCCGGGCAGCGCGAGGCGTACGTTCCCCGTACTCGACCCGGATCCGGCCGTACGCGGCGCCGGCCCCGGCCGGGGCCACCATGATGCTGAATCGACAGGGACGTGTGATGACCGAGGCGGCCGCGGAACCCGGCAATGCCCACCGGGTGCGCTACCGGGGCTGGGCGCAGGCGCGGGTGCGGGACCGGGTGCGGTGGGCGGGGACGGCCTCACGGCTGACGAGGTACGCCGACCTGGCCTCCGCACGAGCGGCGCGACCGGTGACAGCCGCCGGGCGCTGGGGCTCCCGGCTGCCGCCCATGGCGTGGGACTCGCTGCTGCCGACGCTTCTCCTCCTCAACGTCGTGACCACACGCGCGCTGCAGGAGCTGCCGACGGCCGGGGCCCTCACCGCCGCCCTTGCGCTGCCCCTGGTGTGGCGGCGCCGGGCCCCGCTCACGGTGTTCGGCGCCGTGACGGCCGCGGCCTTCGTCCAGTGGCTGATGGACGTCCAACTGCCAGCGGACATCGCCTTGTTGGTGGCTCTCTACACCGCGGCCGCGAACTCGGGCCGGCGCGGCACGCTGGTCGCCGGTGCCGTCGTGGAGGCAGGGGTCCTTCTGGCCTGCCTGCGCTGGGCGACGGAGGGCGCCTTCCTGACCCCCTTCGTCGCGGTCACCGCGATGGCCGTTGCCTCCGCCGTCCTCGGTGTGAACGTGCGGACCACCCGCGCCTACCTCGCGGCCCTGGAGGAACGGGCCGCACGCCTGGAGCACGAACAGGAACAGCAGGCGCGACTGGCCGTCGCCGAGGAAAGGACACGCATCACCCGGGAGATGCACGACATCGTCACCCACAACCTGTCCGTGATGGTCGCGCTCACCGACGCCGCCGTCTACGCCCAGCACCGGTCGCCCGACAAGACCACCGCCGCGATGCTCCAGGTCTCCGAGACAGGCCGGCAGGCCCTGACCGACATGCGACGCTCGTTGGGCATCCTGCGGACCGACGAACCGGACGCGGAGCGCCACCCGTTGCCCGGCATCGCACAACTGGAGACCCTCGCCGACCAGATGTGCGCCGCCGGACTGCCGACCCGCCTCGACGTCCACGGCGGCCACACCCACGTACCCGCCACCGCACAACTCACCGTCTACCGCCTGGTACAGGAAGCCTTGACCAACACCCTCAAGCACACACCCATCGGCACACACGCGAAGGTCCGGATACGGTGCTCGACCGAGGCCGTCACCGTGGACGTCACCGACAGCGGCCCCTGCCCGCCACCTCCCGCCGCCACACCGTCCGGCCACGGCATCCCCGGCATGCGCGAGCGCTCGGCCGCCTACGGGGGGACGTTGCAGGCCGGACCACTTCCGGGCGGCGGCTGGGGAGTCCGTACCCGACTGCTCCTCGGCAGCAGCGGGGCGGCGTCCGCATGACGATCCGCATCCTGATCGCCGACGACGAAGCGCTGCTCCGGATGGCCTTCAGCACGGTCCTGGAGGCCCAGCCCGACATGGCACCGGTCGGCGAGGCCGCGGACGGCGTCCAGGCCGTACGCCTCGCCCGGGAGCTGCGCCCCGATGTCGTCCTCATGGACGTCCGGATGCCCGGGACCGACGGGATCGAGGCGACCCGCCAGCTCGTCGGGATCTCCCCGCAGAGCAGAGTGCTGATCCTCACCACCTTCGACCTGGACGAGTACGCCTTCGCCGGACTCAACGCCGGAGCCTCGGGCTTCCTGCTGAAGAACACCAGGCCCGAGGAATTCCTCGCCGCGATACGCAGCGTCGCCGCGGGCGACGCGGTGGTCTCCCCGCGGATCACCCGACGCCTGCTGGAGCACCTCGGCCCGCTCCCCGACGGCAGCAGCGCCGAGCGCGACGAGCGGCTGGGCCGGCTCAGCGCCCGTGAGCGCGAGGTGCTCATCCAGGTGGGCCGCGGCCTGTCCAACACCGAGATCGCGGCCACCCTGTACCTCGCGGAGGCAACCGTGAAGTCCCATCTCGGGAGAATCCTGCACAAGCTCGAACTCCGCGACCGGATACAGGCCGTGATCTTCGCCTACGAGAGCCGCCTCATCCACCCGGCATGACGCCGCCGCCGGAGCCATCGACGGCGTCACCCTGCTTCCCCCACCGGCCGCCGCCGAACAGTGGCCCGACCCGTGGTTCGAGCCCTGGCAGGCCCCGGACGCCCTGCCGACCAAGATCGCCAAGCGTAAGGCCTTCGACGTGGCCCGTTCTGAAACGATCAGTAAGTGTTATCGCCACCGAAGCCACCGGTCTCCTCTGGTGTCGGCGCAAGAGGCGCCGACCGGCGGGACAGCAGGTGCGGTGTGAACCATCGCGGTGCCGCTCCCAGCCGCCGGGCGAAACCAGGGAAGTCCAACTCCGCTCATGCAATCCATACGTCGCAAGCAGGGAGTGGCGGTTGTCGTGACCGTCGGGGTGATCGCAGCCGCGCTGAGCGCATGCGGTCCGGAGGCCGACGAGACGGCCGCAGGCACGGCCGGTGTCGTGGCAGCAACGGCAACGGCGACGGGCACCGGCAACTCGCCGTCCGCAGCCGCCTCCTCGCCGGCGGTCGCGTCGCCTTCGGCACCCACGCAGGCCGGCACCACGGCCTCGGCCGCCCCGTCCCCGGCTGCGAGCACGGCGACCGCCGGCGCGCCGACCGCCGGTGCGTCGACCGCGCCGGCCGCGCCGGCCACCAGGGCTCCTTCGAGCCCCGCCGCGGCGAAGGCCCCGAGCAAGCCGCCGACCGGCGCCGCACCGAGCCCCGCCACCAAGGCGCCGACCGCCGGCACAGCGCGACCCGACACCACGGCGCCGCCCAGGACCGTACCGACCCCCGACACCTCGGCGTCGGACTACTCGGCCGGCAGCGCCGAGGCGCTGTCGCTGCGGCTGATCAACGAGGAACGCGCCCGCAACGGCGTCCCGGCCCTGGTCGTCAAGGCCGACCTGACGGACTTCGCGGTGAAGTGGGCCCAGCACATGCGCGAGACCGGTTTCGCCCACTCGGCGAACGCCTCGGGTGCCGGTCCCAGCCTCACCGGCAGCCGGACGCTGACCGGGGAGTGCATCGTGATGTGGAGCGACGCCTCCCTGACCGGGCAACAGGCCGCCGAGCAGTTCCAGAAGATGTGGACCGAGTCGCCCGGGCACCACGCCGCACAGATCAACCCCAAGTACAAGGAGATCGGCGTCGGCCTCTACCACGACTCCACCGGCTGGTGGGGCGTGCACGAATTCGCCGGCTGAAGCCGCGAACTCCCGGGGCCGACCAGTAGCGCGGCCCCGGGGGCTCTCGCAGGGGCGTGCAGGCCGGCTCGGACGGCGGCGCGGCCGCCCGCCGGCTGCCCCGACGTGACGCCCTCCGGGCCACCGAGCAGTGGCGGCCCGGAGGGCGCGTCGCGTTCGCAGGGCACGAAACGGCCACTGCGTGGGACGCCGGCGCCCGGGCGCCGCCTGCTCCCGGCCGATGCCCTCGGAAGGGTCGTCCATGGGGCCGACCTGAGCACGGCTCGCTCCCGGCGCTCCCGCCCCCTATTGCCGGAACGTTCCGGCACGGCTGCATTGGCCTCCCGCCAGTGCAGGGACTGGCGGGAGTTCGGCCTCCTGCGGACGCGCCGCCCCGAGCTCTACGGTCCGCTCACCACGGCCGACCGAAGCACCTCCTGACGGCGTGCCCCGGCGCATCCGCGCCGGGGCACATCCGGAACCGCTCCCGCGAGGGGCCGCGTCCTCACCGGGCACGTCGCCGCCGCGACCCTGGACGGCGGGCCGCTGCCCGACCCGTGCACCGTGCTGATCGTCTCCGGCGGCCACACCTCGCTGCTCCTCGTGCGCGACCTCGCCCGCGACCCGATCCTCCACCTCGGCGACACCCTGGACGACGCGGCCGGCGAATGCTTCGACAAGGTCGCCCGCATCCTCCGCCTGCCCTACCCCGGCGGACCCGCGACCGCGCCGCCCGCGACGGCGACCCGCACGCTGTGCGCCTCCCCCGCCCCCTCAGCGGGCCGAACGACCCGCCGTACGCGTTCTCCTTCTCCGGCCTCAAGACCGCCGCCGAGCGCGGCCAGGAAACCGGTGCGGGCCGGGCAGGCGCTCCCGCCGGCGG
>NZ_CP026498.1:10972462-10974707 GCF_002953255.1 Streptomyces sp. CB01881 | reverse complement strand
CCCGCGTCTTCGGCGGACGCATCTCAACGGGTAGGTTTGCTTGCCGTTGAGGGCGTCGGGCGCTGTGGTTCGGGAAAGCGGTGTGGGGAATGGTTGCACGGGCCGTTGTGGACTGCGCGCTGTACGAGGACGGGCGCAGGCTGCCGGGGGCGGTCGATCTGTCGGACGTGCTGCAGCGAACAGGCGAGAAGGACGGCCGGTTCGTGTGGATCGGCCTGTTCGAGCCGACTGCGGAGCAGTTCGCCGAGATCGCGGCCGCGTTCGCGCTGCATCCGCTGGCGGTGGAGGACGCGGTGCGGGCGCATCAGCGGCCGAAGCTGGAGCGGTACGGGGACACGCTGTTCCTGGTTCTGAAGACGATCACCTACGTTGAGCACGAGAAGGTGACGGCGACCAGCGAGATCGTGGACACCGGGGAGATCATGGTGTTCGCCGGTCCCGGGTTCGCGATCGTGGTACGGCACGGCAGCGCCAAGGGGCTGACCGGGGTGCGGCGCGACCTGGAGGCGTCCCCGAAGCTGCTGGCGCTCGGGCCGGCCGCCGTGCTGTACGCGGTGGCGGATCACGTGGTGGACGGCTACCTGGAGGCGGCGGATTCCTTCGAGCGGGACGTGGAGGAGCTGGAGGCCGCGGTGTTCTCCGCCGAGCGCACCGACGACTCCGCCCGGATCTACCAGCTCAAGCGCGAACTGCTGGAGTTCAAGAGGGCGGTCGCTCCGCTGACGGTGCCGCTGCAGCGGCTGGCCGACGGCACGCTGCCGCAGGTGTCGGCCGAGATCGCGGCCTACCTGCGGGACGCCGCGGACCACCACGCGCAGACGAAGGAGCGGATCCTGGCCCTCGACGAGCTGATCTCCGGCATTCTGGACGCCGGCATGGCGCGGCTGTCGGTGCAGCAGAACACGGACATGCGCCGGATCAGTGCCTGGGCGGCGCTGGCGGCGGTGCCCACCATGGTGGCGGGCGTGTACGGGATGAACTTCGACTACATGCCGGAGCTGCACTGGACGTTCGGCTACCCGGCGGCGGTGGCGTTCACCGCCACCGTGTGTGTGTTCATCTTCCGGGCGTTCCGTCGCAACGACTGGCTGTGACCGGTGCCGGCCTGGCGGGCCGGCACCGGCGGTTCACTGGCCGAGGTGGATCCATCCGGCGATGAACGCGATCCAGGCGAACAGGGCTGAGAAGGTCAGTAGCGGGGCGAGGCGGCGCACGGCGGTCTTCCTCCCGGGGGGTCGCGTTGTGGGGGGCCTCACTGTCAGGCGAGGCCGAGCCAGCCGAGAAGGGTCTGGACGAGCAGGATGGTGGACATCGCGGCCACGCCCACGACCACGGCAGTGGCCGCGATGCGGTAGCGGGGGCCGTTGGCCGCATCGCCCAGGACGGAGCGGCGGTTGGTGAGGACGAGGAGGTAGACCAGGACGATCGGGCTGATGAGGCCCTGGAGGACCTGGGTGCCGATCAGGAGCTGGATGACGTCGATGGGGGTGAGGGCGACGATCGCGCCGAGCGCGATCTGGGCGGTGAACAGGCCGAGGAACAGCGGGGCGTCGCGGAAGCTGCGGGAGACGGAGCGCTCCACGCCGGCCGCCTCGCCGACGGCGTAGCTCGCGGAGAGCGGCACGACGGCGCCGGCCAGGGCGGAGGCGCCGATCAGGCCGAAGGCGAACAGCAGCTCGGCGCTGTGCCCGGCGACGGGCTTGAGAGCCTCGGCGGCCTGGGCGGCGGACTCCAGGGGTCCGGTGCCGCCGATCGCGGAGGCGGTGGCGATGATGATGGTCACGCTGATCGCGCAGGCGAACACCGCGCCGAGGACGGCGTCCGCGCGGATCAGCTTGTAGTCGGCGGGCTTGGCGCCGCGGTCGACGACGCCGGCGGCGGCGTAGAACTGCATGTAGGGGCTGACGGTGGTTCCGATCAGGGCGACGGCGAGCAGGATGAAGTCCTGGCTCGGCTCCATGTGCGGAATCGCCAGATGCGTGCCGACCTGTCCCCAGTCGGGGTGGCCGAGGATCATGGCGACCGGGTAGGCGAAGAACGCCAGCGACATGATCAGGAAGATCCGCTCGGCCCACTTGTAGCTGCCGAACAGCACCAGGGACCAGAGCAGGACGGCGGCGGGCGGGATGACCGCCCATTTCGGGATGCCGAGGAGTTCGAACGCGGCGCCGATGCCGGCGAACTCGCTGACGACCAGTCCGGTGTTGGCGAGCAGCAGGCAGAAGACGGCGAGTGAGGCGGAGGC
>NZ_CP026498.1:10971559-10972452 GCF_002953255.1 Streptomyces sp. CB01881 | reverse complement strand
GGCTGAACTGCTCGCGGATCAGCGCGCCGAGGCCCTTGCCGGTGTGGGCGCCGAGCCTGACCGCCATCTCCTGCACCATGACCAGGGCGATGGTGACCAGCACCATGAAGAACAGCGTGCCGTAGGTGAACTGGGAGCCGGCGCTGGCGTAGGTGGCGATGCCGGCGGCGTCGTTGCCGGCGTTGGCGGCGACCAGTCCGGGGCCGGCGATCAGCGCGACGGCCGTGATGCGGCGCCGGCCCCGACGGCGGGTGGCAGGTGCGGCGGGATCCGGGAGCACCGCGGCAGGGGAGGCGGTCGTGAGGGGCGCGGTAGGGGTGTTGAGGTCGCGGGTCACTTGAGGAGCCTCCGGAAGTGCAGGCGGCCGCGCTCGGGCAGCAGGGCGTCGAGGATGTCGTCGGCGAGGATCCGGCCGAGCGGGCGGCCGGCGTCGTCGACCACAAGAAGGGAGCTGGCGCGGGCGGCGACCAGAAGGTCGGCGGCCTCGGCGAGGCGGGAGTCCGGGCGCACGGTGACCGGCGGGGCGAACTGTGCCAGCCATTCCACCAGGTCGCCGACCAGCGCGGTGTCGTCTGCCACCGCCAGGTCGAACAGCGGGACGTCACCGGCCAGGCGGCCATCCTTGTCCACGACCGCGACCGCGTCGATCTCGGTGCGGTGCTCGGCCTGCGCGGCCAGCTCCGCCCGCACCTGGGCGATCGTCTGGTCGGGGCGGGCGGTCACCAGCACGGTGGTCATCGCGCCGCCGGCCGTGCCCTCGCGGTGGGTGAGCAGGGTGCGCAGTTCGGCTGCCTCGTCGGCAGGCATGCGGGTCAGCAGGGCTTCGCGCTCGCCCGGGTCGAGGTCGCGGAGGGCGTCGGCGGCCTCGTCCGGTTCCATCTCGCAGGCGGGCG
>NZ_CP026498.1:10971237-10971549 GCF_002953255.1 Streptomyces sp. CB01881 | reverse complement strand
GGGCGTCGGCGGCCTCGTCCGGTTCCATCTCGTCGACCAGGCGGGCGGCGTGCTCGGGCGCGGCTTCGCGGAGCAGGTTCTCCAGCTCGGCCGGTTCCATCTCCTCCAGGGCGTCCGCGGCGTGCTCGGGTTCCAGCCAGCCGAGCAGCTGCTGGCGTTCATGGCGGCCGAGGTCTTCGAGGATGTCGGCGAGGTCGGCCGGGCGCAGCTGGTGCAGGGCGGAGCGGGAGGCGCGCAGTTGCACCTCGGCGGGTCCGTGGGTGGCCTGTTCGCCGAACGGGGCGACGGACTGCCAGTCCAGGTTCCGGGGTG
>NZ_CP026498.1:10969389-10971227 GCF_002953255.1 Streptomyces sp. CB01881 | reverse complement strand
CTCGGCGGGTCCGTGGGTGGCCTGTTCGCCGAACGGGGCGACGGACGTCCAGTCCAGGACGCGTTCCGGGGTGGGGCGGACCTGCCAGCGGCGTGGGCCGAGGCGGCGCAGCAGGGTGGGCAGGGAGACGTCCACGCCGACGAGGACGGTGCGGTCGGCCAGCGGCGTCAGGTAGAGGTCGGCGGCGCGGGTGACCTGGATGCCGTCGACGTCGACGAGCTGGTGGTCCATCACATCGCGGGCGAGCAGGACCTCGCCGGGGCGCCGCGCGTAGTCGCGCAGGTCGACGCGGGCGGTGCGCAGGCGTACGTGCCCGGCGGCGATGGTGTCGATGGCACTCGCGGCGAGGAAGGCGTGGCGGCGTCCGATCCGGATGATCAGGCCGGTGACCGGTGGATAGGGCTCGGGTCCGTAGAGGCGGGCGACGACGTCGACGACGCGGCCCACTTCCTCGCCGGACTGGTTGGTGACCGGGCCGCCGATCAGTCCGGCGAGGGACACCAGGGAGGCGCGGACGGCGCGGGTCGCGGTGGTGCGGCGCGCCATGTCGGCCTTGCGGTCGCGTAGGCGGGCCGTGGTGGACATGAGCAGAGTGGTGGCAGCCACGAGGAACAACCCCCTTGCCTCGGTCGGGACGAGGCATCGGGCGGCCTGCGGCACACCGCTGCATCCTCTGACCGGCTGTGGCGCGCCTGGACACGCGGCGACACACGCCTCCGGGTGGTCGGGCGTGGGGCGCCGTGCGCGGGGTGATCAGAGGAAGAGAGGTTGCCGCGGGTCGCTGAAGGACGGCGGGGACAACACGGTGAAGGGCCGACTATGGCCCGGACTACTGTCCACTTCGCCTCCTCCCGGTCCCGGCCACGACTCGATGTCGTGGCGGCGCGGCAAGGGGAAGCCGGGAACGACCCGGCACACCCCAACTCGTCAGAGCTTTGGCACTCCACGGCGTGTCCCCGGCTGAGCGGGGAAGCCACTTGGGGTCACCCCTTAGGTCGGGGAGACCTGTCCTGATCCGGAGCGTCTCTCGACGGGTGGGATCAGTGGCCTGTGTCCGTGAAGACGCCTCACCGAACGAGGTGTCTGTTCAAACCTGCACGAGCATAGTCCCCGGTCGACCTGCCGGCCCAATCCTTGACTGGACCTTGACCCGGTCCCGCCCGGCTGGAGCCGGCTGCGCGCCGGAACGCGTTCCGCACCTTCGAACAGCGCGGGTCGCCCATGGGCGTTTGGTGTTCCGGCCCCGCAGGGCATACAGCGGGAAGGCGTACAGCCGCGCCGACCCGACGCAGCCAGGGTGGCTCCGATGCACGAGACCAGCCCCGAACCACTCGCGACGTTCTGCGGCGACTGCAACTGCGGTTGCCCGCACCTGTTCATCGACCCCCACTCCCCCGCCGACCGGCGGGTGCGGATCACCGACGACTTCGGACAGCAGATCCAGATGAGCGAGGACCAGTTCCAGGACCTCGTCGCCCAGGCGAAGGCCGGGCGACTGGACCGCCTCGGCATCGCCTGAAACCAACCCTTTCACTGCTCGGAGCCGCCGCAGGCGTCGCTGATGCCTCGGGTCCGGGAGCGGACCCGCCGACGGCCTCCGCAGTCGGTGCGGTACCGCCGCACCCGCCTCGGCATCACCCCTGAGGGTGCACGCCACCGCTCCGGCGGTCCGGCCCCGGCCCCGGCCCCGGCCACGGCCACGAGCCACGACTACGGACGGCACGCCGGCCGCCCGCATCGTCCCGTGTGCGGGCCCGCACACGGGACGAACATGCGGGCCCACGAACGACCTGGCGGTCAGGGCAACCTGTCACTCACTCACGGCCCGGCCGGTCGGC
>NZ_CP026498.1:10966808-10969379 GCF_002953255.1 Streptomyces sp. CB01881 | reverse complement strand
TCACTCACGGCGGGCCCCGGCCGGTCGGCGGAGCCCGCCGTCCGCCGGGAACGACGCTCCCTGGCTCGGCGCTCGCGCCGCTGGTCGGCGGCGCTCTCCGGCACGAGGGCCGGAATCCGGTGCGGGTGCCCGTCCGCATCGACGGCGACGAAGACCAGTTGCGCCGTCGCCACCCGGGTCACCGGTCCGGTGAGGTTCCAGCGCTCCGCCGTGACGACGACCGAGACGTCCATCGAGGTGCGCCCGGCATGGTCGAGCCGGGCACGGACGGTGAGGAGGTCCCCGGCGCGTACCGGGGCGAGGAAGGTCATCTCCTCGACCGACACCGTAACCGCGGGCACCCCGGCATGACGGCCGGCGGCGGCGGCCGCGGCGTCGTCGATCAGTTTCATCACCACCCCGCCGTGGACCGTCCCGTAGAGGTTGGTGTCGTGCTCACTCATGATGTGGGCGAGGGTCACGGCCGAGTCGGCCGGCGTCCGGGACGCAACGGTGGCGGGGGCCGTCATAGTGCCGTCACCTCGCCGGTCGCCGTGGCGACGGTCCAGGACCGACAACCGACAGACCTGCCCGTTCCTTGCCGGCCGGTGCGCTTCACGGAACCCTCCTTCGCGAGTTCGCGGACCCGGGCGATGCGAAGGAGCGGGAGGGCGCACGGATGCGTCCCTCCCCGCCGCAGGCCCGCCCTCGGGGTCCCGGTGAGACCGCAGGCCGCTGCGGCCCACGGGCAGTGGCAGGTCTTCGGACTCGCGGGCGCGCCACCCGTGAAAGGGCGGACACCTACTGGCCGTCGCTTCCCGGACCCGGTCGGGCCCAGTGCGTATGACGGCGGTCGTTCCCGCTCACCGCTGCGGGGCAGTCCCGGATTCCCACCGGGTTCCCTCTTGCGACGCTCCTGACTGGCGGACAGGGCGAACCAGCTGCGCGGACCACTCTACGTCCATCGCCTCAGGTCATGATCACCGCCCGGGGCTCCGGAGGCTCCGTCCGTGCGGACGCGACACGACTGGGCTGGGCCGAGGTGAGCCGAGTTGAGTGGCGTGCTCGCGCCGTACGGTGTCAATCCCGCCCGGCGGTGGACGCCCGGATCCGCAGCGCCCAGTCGTGGCGGCGCACCGCTCCGGGCTGGGCCGACCCCGACAGCAGATCACTCAGAAGGGCTGCGCACTCGCGCCCGTACTCCGCCGCGCGGAGGTCCACCGCCGTCACCTGCGGACTCGAACCGCGCGCCGCGGCGCCGTCGACGCACGCGGCCACCAGCAGGTCGGACCCGACCTGCAGGCCCTCCCTGGCCGCGGCCGCCAGCACACCGGGCACCGCCCCGTCAGGGGCGCACACCACCGCGTCCAGGCCCGGGATGTCGGCGAGCAGGTCCGTGGTGGCGGCCTCGGCCTCGGCGGGCGTGGCCGCGAACGGGACGGTTCGGACGGCGACCTCGACACCCTGCCGCCCGGTCCAGTCGGTGGCGGCGGCCCGCAGCGCCGCGGCCCAGTCGGAGCCCGGACCGGGGGCCAGCAGCGCCGGGCGGCGGGCGCCGCGAGCCGCGAGGTGGTCCAGCAGCGCGGCGAGCGAGGTGGCGTTGTCGCACACCACGGCCCCACTGGGCGCGACGCCGCCGCCCAGGTAGCGCTCACCGGTGACCACCGGCACGCCGGAGCCGAGCAGGTCCGGAACCTCCGGGTCGTCGACCTCCGGGTCGATCACCAGCAGACCGTCGACCCGGGAGGCGAGTCCGCCGCCGGACGCCGTCCCCGGGGCCAGCAGGACGAGGTCCAGTCCGTCCTCCCGGGCCCGCTCGACCGCGCCGAAAGCCAGGTTCATGTAGTAGTCCAGGCGCGTCGCCGTCCGCGGCAGGTGCAGGCCGATCGCTCCGGTGCTGGAGCGGCGCAGGCTGCGGGCGGCCGTGTTCGGCCGGTAGCCGAGCTCGCGGGCCGCCGCCTGGACGCGTTCGCGGGTTGCTTCGGCGACCCTGCCGGAGCCCTGCAGCGCATCGGATGCCGTGCTCTTGGACACCCCGGCGGCCCGGGCCACGTCAAGCAGGGTCACAGGTTGGCTGGTCACAGCCCGGAAGTCTAGACACCGCCCTGGCGCCTGCTCATCCCCCGGGCGCCTGATCCACCCGACCGCCATCGGCTCCGAGCCCGGCCACCGACAACGCAGTGCCCGGCCCTCGCATCACGCGGGCCGGGCACTGCGTTGTCGGTGGTTGCGGAACGTCAGCTGGCGCCGGTGCGCTTGCGGCGCCACCACCAGGCACCGCCCGCAGCAAGTACGACCACCACGGCGGCACCGATGGCGAGGGGGGCGGCGGACGAGGAGTCGCCGGTCGAGGCGGTCGCCGCCGCGCTGGGCGAGGCCGTCACACTCGGGGCGCCCGACACGGTGGCCGGCGCCGACGCGGTGGCCGACGCCGAGGCGATGGCGGACGCGGAGGGCGTGGCGGTGGTGGGCGCGGTGGACGGCGTGCCGATCGGGGTGGCTCCCGGCGCGGCGGCGGCCAGCTTGAGGGTGGGCGCCGGGTGCTCGGGCTCGGTGCCGGCCTTGGGCAGTTCGATCCAGCATGCGGCCGTC
>NZ_CP026498.1:10964570-10966798 GCF_002953255.1 Streptomyces sp. CB01881 | reverse complement strand
CTCGGTGCCGGCCTTGGGCAGTTCGATCCAGCGGTCGATGCGGCCGTCGCTGTAGGTCTCCAGGGTCTTGAAGACCAGCTCGTCGGCGTTGGGCAGCTGCTTGATGGTGATCTTGTAGACGGCGTCCTTGCCCGGGGCGAGCGCGGGGCCACCGACCGTGAAGCCGTCGGCCGTGGCGGCGAGGGTCCAGCCGGCCGGGGCGTCGGCCAGGGCCACGTCGGCGGGGGCGATTCCCTCGGGCAGGACGACCTGGAACTTGGCGAGACCGGCGGTGGTCGACTCGGCCTCGGCGGTGAAGGTGACGGTGGCGTTGGTCGCCAGCGCCTGGGCCGTCTCGGACTCGACCTCCACATGGGCGAAGGCCGGCACGGCCAGCACGAGGGATCCGGCCACGACCGCCGTGACGGTGGCGGCCCGGCTGAGCAGGCGGGAGGTGTTCATGGGAATGGCGCTCCGAGGGGGAAGGCGGCCTGGGCCTGGGCGGGCCGGGCCGGTCGGGGTGAGGGCGGCGTCCATGATGCCCGATGAACCTGGCAGGTCAGCACGGACACCGGAAGCCCGGGACGGCTGGAAACCCGGGACGGCTGGAACCGGCGGCCCCGCCCGGCGAGGGGTCATTCGGCCGGGAAGGTGCGGCCGACCTTGCCCTTCGGGTCGGCCCAGAAGAAGCCGGAGTGGCCGTGGTCGCCCGAGAGGTAGACCCGGATGGCCGGGGACCCGTCGGACATGTCAGGGCCGATGATCAGGTAACGGCTGGTCGGGTCAGGGACGTTGAGAAGGCTGCCGGCCGACTTCAGGAGGTCGGGCAGGACGTTCCAGTCGTACTGGGCGAGGTCGACCGGCTTGTCCTTGCCCATGGTGCTGCCGGTACGGCGGGTGATCTTGCCGTCCCGGTAGTCGTACCAGTCGTAGCTGCGCCCGTCGGCTGTCGGGACCTGGGCCATGGCGTAGCCGGGGTAGACGGTGAGTTCCTTGACCTTGGTCCCGCCCGTCTGGGCGGTCAGCGCGGCCACGACGGTGCGGACGCCGTCGGGGGTGAGGAGGTCCTTGGCCGCCGGGGTGGTGGCCCGGTCCGCCGTGATGGTCGGGACGGCTGCCGGGGTCGGCGGGACGGACGAGCCGGTCGGGACGGACGGACCGGAGGACGCGACCGCGGCAGCCGGGCCGGCCGAACCCCCGGCGGCCGGGGCCGCGTTGTGGCCGTCGGTGTCGTCGAGGCGCAGGGCCCACACGAGGGATCCGGCGAGCACCACGGCAGCGACCGAGAGGGTCACGGCCAGGCCGGACCGGCTGCGGGCGGGCGCCGGGGGCTGCGGCAGCGCCGCGCCGGTGGGCAGGGCGTCGGTGGGCAGGGCGTCGAACGGGCCGCCGGGCGCGGCGTAGCCCGAACCGGTGGGGGCGACGAGCCGGTACGTCGCCGGATCCGGGTGCGCCACGCCGTCCACGGGGGCGCCGGGGTGCGGCGTGTCGAGGAAGGCCGGTGCCCAGGCCGGCGCCGGAGCGGCCGGCGTACCGCTCTGCTCGGCGGCGGCGAGCGCGCGGTCCAGCTGGTCGGCGTCGGGCCGCAGCCTGGGGTCGCGGCCCAGGACGGCGGCCAGGACCGGCCCGAGCGGGCCCGAACGGGTGGGCGGCGGAAGCGGCTCGTCCAGGACGGCGGCGAGGGTGGCCAGCGTGGTGCCGCGGCGCAGCGGGTGGTGGCCCTCGACCGCGACGTACAGCATCATGCCGAGCGACCAGAGGTCGGAAGAGGGGTTGCCCTCCTCACCACGGATCCGCTCCGGGGCGATGTACTCGGGCGAGCCGATCAGCGCACCGGTCGCGGTGAGCGCGGTGGCGTCCTGCACGGCGGCGATGCCGAAGTCGGTGAGAACCGGGGTGCCGTCGGGGCGGAGCAGCACGTTGCCCGGCTTGACGTCGCGGTGCAGGATGCCGGCCGCGTGGGCGGCCCGCAGGGCGGCGAGCACGCCGCGGCCGATCCGGGCCGCCTCCGGGACGGTGAGCGGGCCCTGGGCGATCCGGTCGGCGAGGCTGCCGCCGGTGACGAGTTCCATCACCAGCCAGGGGTGCGGGTGCTCGGGCGTGTCGATGATGTGGTGGATCACCGCCGACCGATCCGGTGAGGGGAGCGTACAGCACGCAACGACGGCGAAAGGAGTTCCGCATCGGCGGAGTGCGGACTCCGCCGATGCACGACCGTAAAGGAGACCCGCCCCACCTTCGAACTCGTC
>NZ_CP026498.1:10963947-10964560 GCF_002953255.1 Streptomyces sp. CB01881 | reverse complement strand
AACCCCCGGAGACCCACCTTCGAACTCGTCGAACGTACGTTGCCAGGGCGCTGACCTGGCTTTCCTCGGTTCGTAGGAGCAGACAGGACCGGTGGGCCGCTCACCTTCGCCGGAGGCGCAAACCAATCCTGGTGGACTGGCTGCGCGAGGGGCTGTCGACCACTGGCCGGGTAGGGTCCCGGCCCGTGCCGTCGTCACGTGTGACTGAGTTCGGCAGCGTCTGGCAAGACCTATGCTGACTCTTTGCTGACCGAGTTGACCTTCGACCAGAGACTCGAAACCCCCGTGAGGCGGTCGCCCTGCCCACTCCGGCGGCCTGCTGACGGGACTGGTGCTGTCCTGACGGCAGAGCGGTTCGGCGCGATACGGCGAAACGGACACCCCAGGGGCGTTTCAGAGTTCCGGTGATCACGTAGACGGGCTGGTCAGGTAAATGTCCAAACCCAAGTCTCTGGTATCTGACGGTGAGTCGACATTCCGCCGTCGGCTTCTGATCGGACTGGGCGTGCTGCTGGCCGTCAGTCCACTGGCCGAGCTCGTCACCCGGCTGGCCGGCGGCTCCACACCGACCACCCCGCGCCGAGTCCCAGCTCCTCCGTGCGCTCCACCCCTT
>NZ_CP026498.1:10962234-10963937 GCF_002953255.1 Streptomyces sp. CB01881 | reverse complement strand
TCCGATCTCTGTGGTCCTACGACTCGCGCCGGGTGACCCAGCAGGACTTCGTGTCCGATCGACGGTTGTGGCTCACCTCGGAGTCCCAGTACGCGGACGGCGACTCCGTCGCGGGCCAGGTGCCCGACCCGGTGCTGTGGTCGCGGATGCGCGACACCGACCAGACCTCCACGGCCAACGGTGTTGCCGCTCACGGCCCCGACGCATAAAGCAGGGGGAGACCGGGCGGGAGCGCATCCCGGAGGTGGAGGAGGCGGCGCTGCTGGGTGCGCTCGCCGGACTGGTGGAGGCCGTGGTGGACCTGGCTTCCACAGCGTCCGACCGGACGACCACGATCGACAGCAGGGCTGTGTACCGCAGGGCGGGTGCGCGGCTGCGGGACCAGGCCCGGTACCTGCGGGACGACGAGGGCAAGGTGGCGGCGCGGGTGGCGCCCGCCGGGCCATCGAGGATGCCCTGACCCGGCGGGCGTGGTCACCGGGCGGTGAACGGGCGGGTCACGAAGCGGTGAACAGAAGGGCAACCAGACGGCCGTCGGCGTCGCGGGCCTCGTAGCAGCCCGCCGCCCCGGCGTTGACCGGGAAGGCCAGCACGTTCGCGCCGGTACGTTCGTCCACCGTGACGTCCACCCAGGACGGCATGCGGCCGGTCGGGTCGGCGGTGGCGAGCTCTGCCTCGACGTGCGTCACGAAGACGTCGAGGTCCGGGAAGGCCTTCGGGCGCGGGCCGTCGAAGCGCAGGGCGCCCATCGCGGTGTCGTCCCAGAGGAAGCCGAGGTCGGGGCCGAGCGGCTGGTAGTCCTCGAAGGCGTCCTCGAACTCGGCCTCGGCGATGACCTCGGGCTCGGCAAAGGGGACCAGCGCCATGATGACGAGGGCCAGCTCCCGCCCGCGCTCGGCGTCCTGGCGACGTACCACGCCGACATGCACGGGGTGGGTTCCGACGGGCACGTCGTCGCAGGTGAACCACTCCAGCGCGTCGGGGCTGCTGAAGACCAGCCCCGAGGTGACGGTCAGGTCGGCGGCGCGGTGGAATTCCTCCGGGTGCTCGCCGAACAGCTCGTCACTGTATGTCTCGGCCAGGTCGCGGAGCAGGGTCTCTATGTTCATGCCGATGATGATGGCAGCCCCCGCCGACAGTGCGACGGGGGCCGCCGGGTGGTTCGAGCGCCGGTCCGGTGACGGATCGGTGATGGTTCAGCGGTGGCTCCGAAACTGCACACCTGCTGGTAGGTCAGCCGGTTCTGCCAGGTGGTCTTGTCGTCCGTCACCCCGCCCAGCGACCGCTGGATGACGGTGTCGGCGCATCACTGGTCGCCCACCGAGCAGTCCCCGTCGCCCGGATAGACCTGGGAGGAGTTCTGAGTTGCGACCCAAGGGCGCTTCAAGGTCCTGGTGATCAGCGGAAGTTGCTGGTCGCGACGGAGCGATGCGGGCTGGCCCGGCCGTTGCCAACGCAACGAGGCCCCGGTTGAAGGGGTGACCTTGCCAAGTCGGCCTGCACCGGAGCCTCAATGTGCCGTCAGTCTGCCACCGTCTGCCTCCTCAAGCCGCACGTTCGTCAGCACGGCACGACGAGTGACCTGGCGGAGCGGTTGCGGGACCTGGCCGATCCCCGGCGGCGTCGCGGGAGGCGTCACCCGTTCGAGAGCGCACCATCTCATACAGAGGCGCCCTTGGTAGCGCCGAACAGTACCTTGGTCT
>NZ_CP026498.1:10957547-10962224 GCF_002953255.1 Streptomyces sp. CB01881 | reverse complement strand
ATACAGAGGCGCCCTTGGTAGCGCCGAACAGTCCTCGACCTTGGTCTCGCGCCTGAACGCGCGGGAGCGCTGTCCCCGGACCAGTACTGGGCCTGCGCACATCAATTCTCAGGGACTCAGCCGCCGGACAGCCGCTGCTGCTTCACCCATGCCTGAACCTCAGACACCTTGAACTGAAGCTTCGCGTTCCGCCCACACCCAAACCTGTATGGGACGAGTCCCGCGCCAGAAGCTTCGCGATACACCCACGGAAGCGACATGTTCAGGAATTTCGCGGTCTCCTTGGCGCTCATAAACTGCTGGGTCACTGGATCCCTCACTACGGCAGCCGGCATCTGCCGCAGAGAATCACACACCAAGAGCCGTTTGACCGGACCGAAATACTGCGCTAAGGCGGTTAGCCGGGTCACGGCAACATGATCCGGCTACCCAACTTGGAGAGAAGGCAACTGAGAGAACGGGCAGGTTGCGGAGCCGCCAGGCTGATCACGAACCCACAGTGGTGGTGGGACCTGTCCGCCAGCAGCCAAGCCCTCCAGGACTGATCACGGCCTCCGGCAAGCGCCCGGTGGATGCCGCGTTCTCGCGTTGCAACCGCTCCAGGGGCACTCACGACGCACATCGTCTGCGACCCGAACCACCCTGACTACCTGTTGCAAGCCCTTCGGGGCTGATCACGACCGGGAACGCCCCGTTGATCCGGGCCGCGGCCTGCGGTTGCAAGCCCTCCAGGGCTGATCACGACGGTGTCCACGATTCTGGGGGTGTAGGTGGACAGCCGGTTGCAAACCCTCCAGGGCTGATCACGACACGTCCCGAGCGCGTCGCCCTGGGGGAAGTGCTTGGGTTGCAAACCCTCCAGGGCTGACCACGACATGTCGTCGATCGGGCCCACCCGAACGTTGACGCCGTTGCAAACCCTCCAGGGCTGATCACGACTCCGGTCAGCACGGCTGATCCTCTGGTCATGACCACGTTGCAAACCCTCCAGGGCTGACCACGACCTACGAGGGCGACGGGTTGCCGTGGCCCGCCTTGCGTTGCAAACCCTCCAGGGGCTGATCATGACGGGGACCTGAGCTTCCCCCGGTGTGCGGGAGGTGCTGATTAGCTGGTCAGGGCGGGTGTGGGTGGTTCGACGGTCACTGGTTCGGCCGTCGCCTGGCTGGCGTAGTGCTTCGCCTCGTACTCGTCCGGGCTGAGCCAGCCGAGGCGCTTCTGAATGCGCCGGGTGTTGTACCACCCGTCGATATAGGCGAACAGTGCCAGGTCGGCGTCGGTGCGGGTCGCGAAGGTCGTGCGGCGCACGCACTCGGTCTTCAACACGCTCCAGAAGTTCTCGGCCAGGGCATTGTCGAACGAGTCCCCGACCGTGCCCATGCTCGCCTCAATTCCAGCTTTGAGTAGGCGAGTTGTGAGCTTGATGGACGTATATTGACAGCCGTGGTCGCTGTGGTGGATCAGCTTCCCGGGCTCCACTGGGCGGCCGTGGAGGGCGTACTCCAGTGCCGTGAGGACCAGGTCGGCGTCCGCCCGCTCCGAGGTGTGCCAGCCCACGATCCGGCGGGAGAACGCGTCGCGGATCGTGGCCAGCCACCACGGTCCCTCGCCGGTCGGGACCAGCGAGATGTCGGCGACCCACAGCCGGTTGGGGGCGTTCGCGGTGAAGTCGCGCTGGACCAGGTCCGGGGCGAGGTCGGCCGCCGGGTCGCGGCGGGTGAAGGAGCGAGGCCGGCGCGGGCTGACGCCCTGAAGCCCGGCCACGCGCATCAGACGCTCGACCCTTTTACGGCCGACGTGCACTCCCTCGCGCCGCAGGACGGCGTGGACGCGCGGGGAACCGTAGGTGGCATCCGAGTCCGAGTGGACGCGGCGGATCTGCTCGGTCAGTTCGATGTCCTGGCGCCTGCGCTCGCACGGAGCGTGGACGTCGCGGCGCCAGCGGTAGTAGGTGGAGGCGGGGATGTGCAGTTCCCGGAGGACGGGCTCGGCCCCGAAGCGGTCCTGGTGCTCGTCGATGAGCTTCAGTACCGTCGCCGGGTCGGGTCGAGCTCCTGGGCGAAAAAAGCCGAGGCGGCCTTGAGGATCTCGCAGGACCGGCGCAGCTCGGCGTTCTCCTTGCGCAGAGCGGCCAGTTCTTCTTTCTCAACGGTGGTCAGCCGGTCGTCGCGCTCGCCGCGGTCGGCCTCGTCCTGGCGGATCCAGTTGCGCAGGGCCTCGTGGTGCACGCCGAGGTCCCGGGCCATCTGCCGGATCACGGGCTTCGGGTCGGCGGCCCGGTACGCGGCAACGGCTCGCTGCCGCAACTCGGGCGGGTACTTCATCGGTGCAGCCATGGCAGAGGCTCCCTTCTCACGACCTATCAGGTCATGTCCGGCAACCTTCCGCACCTCGGGGGAACCTCAACCCCGGACCAGCCGCTCACCCCCGCCCAGGTGTTGCAAACCCTCCAGGGCTGATCACGACGCCGGTACCCAGCGGCTGGACACGTATGAGCTGGACACGTTGCAAGCCCTCCAGGGCTGATCACGACTGGCGACGGCGGCGGCGATGTAGACGACACCGATGTTGCAAGCCCTCCAGGGCTGATCACGACAGCGGAGTCGTACTTCCGGGACCACCGGCAGATCGTGTTGCAAGCCCTCCAGGGCTGATCACGACCCAGATCGGGGCCCGGGTGCTGCCGGGGATCGAGCAGTTGCAAGCCCTCCAGGGCTGATCACGACCATCCAATTGCCGGCTGAGGCGGCGCATCGTCGCGTGTCGTGTTGCAAGCCCTCCAGGGCTGATCACGACCGCGGATCCCGCACTGGAGTTGGTGACGTACCCGGTGTCGTTGCAAGCCCTCCAGGGCTGATCACGACGCGAAGACACTAGGATCTTGGCCATGGCAGCACCAGTTGCAAGCCCTCCAGGGCTGATCACGACCGCAGGGCCTTGTCCATGGCGGCCTGCCCGTACAGCTGTTGCAAGCCCTCCAGGGCTGATCACGACCCCGGGCTCAGTGGCTGTTGTCGTTCCGATCTTGAGCGGTGTTGGTCGAACGGGAGTCTCGATCGGGTGAGTGTGGCGGCCGCCGCGCATGAAAGCAGGGCCTCTTGGTAGCTCGAAGGGTGTCTACGCCAAAGAGCGGTCCAGGAGGCCCTGTTGTCGCAGTTGTACGCCATCGCGGAGGCAGGGTCCACTTCGGTCACCCTCGCGTGTGACTGCCTCGCTCACCGGTTCGGGAACGCCGCCGACCACGGGGCGCGCGAGCGCCGCTACCCGACGGACATGTCGGACGCGGAGTGGGCGGTGGTGCGGCCGCTGCTGCCGGTGCCGGCCTGGCTGCGCGGGCGGGGCGGTCAGCCGGAGGCCTACTGCCACCGCATGATGTTGGACGCGATCCGCTACCTCGCCGACAACGGAACGAAGTGGCGGGCGATGCCGGCCGACTTCCCGCCATGGGACCGGGTCTACGCGTTCTTCCGCCGCTGGCGCGACCTCGGTCTGGTGCAGGAGTTCCACGACCGGTTGCGTGGAAGGGTCCGGGAGAGGGCGGGGCGGGACCCGGAGCCGAGCGCGGGCGTGATCGACTCCCAGTCCGTCAAGGCGGACGCCGTCGTCGGCGCCGACAGCCGCGGCTTCGACGGCGGCAAGCTGATCAACGGCCGCAAGCGCCACGTGGTGGTCGACACCCTCGGCCTGCTGCTGGGGGTGATGGTCACCGCGGCGGACATCGGCGACCGCGCCGCCGCCCATGTCCTGCTCGCCCGGGTCGCCGCCGCACACCACCGGCTGGCCCTGGTCTGGGCCGACGGCGGCTACACCGGCCCCCTCGTCGAGCACTGCCTGGCCGCCCTCGCCCTGGTCCTCGCCATCGTCAAACGCAGTGACGACATGCGCGGCTTCGTCGTGCTGCCCAAGCGGTGGATCGTGGAGCGGTTCTTCGCCCACCTGATGCGAAGCCGCCGCCTCGTGCGGGACTTCGAACGCTCCACCACCAGCGCGGAGGCGATGGTCTACTGGTCGGCGACGATGCTCATGACCCGCCGCCTGGCCCGGCCACGGCCTTCGCCAGCGTGAACCGGCCCGGTGCCGGCTCGGCCAGCCACCCCCGCGCTGTCAGCCGCTTCGCTTTCGACCGCAGGGCCTCCACCTTCGCGGGCACCGGGTCCAGGCCGAAGCTGCCGGCCATCTCCTGGCACGTCAGTGACCCCTGGCCGAGACGATTCCGGTCCGCGAGCACCTGCAGGATGCGCTGGTAGTCCACCGACAGTGCCGACCAGGCCAGCCCCGCACGCCACATCGGCACCACCGATTTGGGCTTCGCCGCCTCCGAAGATGCCGGCAGCGCGCACGGTTCACCGCGATCCGACGGCTCCTCGGCGGCACCCGGGCCGGCGACGTCGCCCCCTGAGGACAGCACCTCGTCGACACGCGAACGGGCGATGACCCACTCGTTCCACTCCCGCTCGGCCACGACCAGCTCGGCCTGGATACGGTCGGCCTCCTCCCGAAGGTTGTCCAGACGACGGCGAGCGGTGAGCTCACGCTGTTCCAGCAGTCCCACGACCGACGGCATCCCGACCTCCACACGAGCGGCGACTCAACACGCCACCACTCCCCGAGACCGCCGACCTCATGCCTGAACAGCGGAAACGCAGCTCTCACGCCCGGAAAGACAACAGCGACTCA
>NZ_CP026498.1:10954186-10955771 GCF_002953255.1 Streptomyces sp. CB01881 | reverse complement strand
ATGACTGTGTTGAGCGCGGTGGTGAGGGCGCGGTATTGGGCAGCGGTGAGTTCGCCTTGGAACACGCTGCGTTGTGTCCAGTGGAGGTATTTGCGGCAGGTCCTCAGGACTTTCGGGTTCCGTTCTGCAGCGGTGTCGTAGACCAGGATGACGAACATGGGCGGTCACCACCAGGGCCTGAAGGGTTTATAGGGGGTGTTCTCCAGGCACAGGCGGACGATTTTGAGTGCTTCGAGGTGGATGAGTTCTTCGTAGCTGACTTGGCGCTTGAGGGTGCGATGGTAGACGGTGGTGGCGAGTTCGTCGCGGACGAGGGCGGCGATCTTCTTGCGGCCGTCCGTGCTGAGGGAGGCGCGGCCGACCTCTGTCTCGAAGTCGCTGGGCTTGAAGTGCTTCTGGCTGGCGGCCCGACGCAGGAGGCGTTCGGCGAAGAGGGGTTTGAAGGGCTCGGCGAGGTCGAGGGCGAGGGTGTTGCGGCGGCGATCGGTGTCGGTGTGGAGGAAGCCGATCGCGGGGTGGAGCGGGGTGCTACGCAGGGCGGTGAGGACTCGGGCGTAGACGAGAGCGTTGAGGTAGCTGATGAAGGCGTTGCCGGCGTTGCTGGGGGGCCGGCGGGCGCGTCCGTTGAGGCGGAGCCAGGCGGGGAGACGGGTGTCGAGGACGGCCCAGGCGGTGCGGCGGAAGTTTCCTTCCTGACCCATGAGTTCGTCGGTGTCGTAGCAGTCGGGGAGGTTCGTGCGCAGGGTTTCGAGGGCGGGATCGAGGAGGTCGGTGTCGAGGGCCCAGCGGAGGTTCTCGGCGGTGGCGAGGAGGAGGGTGCGGGCGATCGGGAGTCGTTGGTGGGGGTCGGCGGTGATTTCGACTTGTCGGCGGACGACGGTGGCGGAGGACATGGCTTCGGCGGGTGCGAAGTGTCCGGCGTGGTTGCCGTAGTGGTCAAGGACGTGGACGGTGACGCCGTGGCGGCTGAGGAGGGACATCGCGGAGGTGTTGAGGTCGACGTGGTCGAAGGTGACGAGGTCGCGGATGTCGGTGATGGGGATGCGGACGGGGCTGCCGTCGGGGCGTTCGATGCGGATGCTGTTGTCTTCGCGGCGGATGCGGCAGGGTTCGGTGAGCCAGTAGGTGCGGCCGGCGGCGGGCATCAGGTTCCCCAGCAGTAGTCAAGGTAGGAGCAGCCGCGGCAGGCGGCGCGGGTCTGGCGGTCGGGGGGTGCGGCCTGGGCGATCACGGCGCGGGCTTCGTCCTCGGCGGTCTCGGCTTCGTCTCGTGCTTGGTCGTTCCAGGGGACGTCGGTGGTGCGGCGGATGAGGGGGTAGTGGACGATGCCGCCGCGCACGTTGACGCCTCGGCGTTCGAGGAGGAGGCAGTAGTGGCGGACCTGGGCGTCGTGGGCAGGGGACGGGCTGCGGGAGGACTTGGTTTCGTGGATGACGGCGCCGGTGGTGACCCAGTCGATGCGGGCTTCGCCGAGGTCGACGTCGCGGCGGCGGCCGAAGGTGGTCTCGTTGACGACCTCGCCGAAGGCGACGAGGTCGCTGCCGGCTTCGGGCCGGTAGCCGCGCATGTAGAGCCTGGCGTGGGC
>NZ_CP026498.1:10951497-10954176 GCF_002953255.1 Streptomyces sp. CB01881 | reverse complement strand
GTACTTGATGTGGACGCCGCCGAGGCCCTGGTCGTCGTCGACTGGATGGGTGGGGATGGGTTTCACAGGATGGTCTCCGGCTCGACGGGTGCGCGAAGGCCCAGGACGGGGTCGTACTGGCCGTCGATGAGGTGTATGCCGAGGGCTCGGTCGAAGGTGGCGTTGTAGGTTTTCAGCTGGCCGTAGCGCAGGGGGATGAGCAGGCCGGCGGCGAGGAGGGGGTCGGCGCTCCTGCCGATGGCGAGTTGGCGGTATTCGTCTTTGTCGTCGTGGTGGAGGACTTCGACGGTGTCGAAGCGATCGCCGAGGGTCTTGGCGTGCTCGGTGCGGTCGTGGAAGGGGTCGGTGAAGGTGAGGAACTCGGTGGTGAAGCCGTCGCGGGCCTGCCGTGCCCTCCTCGCCCAGTCGTGGCCCCAGTCGGTGTCGTAGGCGAGGTGGAGGAGGCGGTCGATGTCGTGTTCGCTGAGGGTGGTGACGCCCTCCTCCACCAGGGTGGTGAGGGCCGACCAGGCAGCCTCGATAGCGCCCGGGTCGTAGGGCCGGTGGCCGTCGGTGCGGTGGACGCGGAACTCGACGGCGCCGTCAGGGTGCAGGCCTAGGCGGTTGACGCGTCCGGCGCGCTGGGCGACGGCCTCGACGGGGGCGTTGTCGACCGCGCCGCGGTCGAAGTCCAGTTGTAGGGAGACTTCGACCGTCTGGGTGGCGACGACGAGGCCGCCCCGGTGGTGCGGTTCGCCGGGCCTGCGTTCGGGGTGACGGGCCAGGAGGCGGCTCTCGATGCTGTCGCGGTCCCGGTTCTTGAAGCGGGAGTGGAGCAGCATTGCCGCATCGGGGTCGTCGGGCCGTGTTTGGCGGGCGTGGTCGGCAAGCTTGGTGAACAGGTCCTGGGCGGTGGTGACGGTGTTGGTGACGACCAGGACGCTGTGGCTCTCGTCGAGCCAGGTTTCGAGGCGTTCGAGGCTGTCAGGATCAGTGAGGGACAAGTCGTCGACGACGAGGTGGTGGCGGACCGGGGCAGTGCCGAGTGCGGCGCGGTGGCAGGTGACAGGGTGGTGGAGGGTCTCGTCGACGATGGCGAGCAGGGGTGGGGCGAGGGTGGCGGACAGGACAGCGATCCTGCTGCCGAGTTGTTCCCACAGGCGCATGGCGGCGCAGAGGCGGCCGAAGGTCTCGGGGTCGTAGGCGTGGAGTTCGTCGAGGACGAAGAGGGAGTTGGCCTGTTCGAGGAGGACGGAGGAGTGGGTGGGGCCGGCGATGGCGGCTGCGAGGAGTTGGTGGGGTGTGGCGACGCGCAGGCGTTGGGTGAACAGGCGCATGGCGTTGGCGCGGGCGCGGGCTTTGCGGGCATCGTCCTTGGTCGGGCCGCAGCAGTCGTCTTCGAGGGCTTCGGTGAGGAGGGTGCGGGCGAGGGCTCCGTGGAGGAGTCCGATGTCGGGCCGCTCCTGGCCGGCCTCCGGTTGGAGGGTGCGCTCGAAGCGGTGTCGGGCGGCGTTGAGGGAGGCCCGGTAGGGCAGGGTCCATACGAGGCGGGGCAGTCCGGGCATGGTGGTCAGCTGGCGGGCTGCCCAGGCGAGTCCGGCTTCGGTCTTGCCGCTGCCGGTGGGGGCGATGAGGACGAGGTGCCCGGTGGTGTTGGCCGCGTCCTGCTGGTGGCGGTGGGGGGTGTGCGGGAGGCGGGCGAGGTAGTCGAGGGGCAGGGGTATGTGGGTCTGCAGTTCCACGTGGGCGGAGCCAGCGTGGTCGGCGAGCGTGAGGGCGCCCTGGGCGAGGACGGCGATCAGGCCCGTGTGGGCTTTGACGGGTTCTCTCCAGGCGGTGAGGACTTCGTCGAGGAGGAGGCGGGCCCGGGCGGCGGTCGTCGGGTCGCCGGGCGCGGGCGGCGCCGGTTCGGTTCGGAGGAAGCCGGCCAGCCAGGCGAGGAGTTCCTGGTGCAGGCCGCGTGGCACCTGCGGCCGGCAGTCGGGGCCGGGCGGGCGGCCGAATGCCTGGTCCCAGCGGGTGCCGGCGTTGTAGAGGCGGGCCAGGGCGGGTTTGCCTCCGCCGAGGGAGTTTGCGGCGTGGAGCGGGCGGTGGTGGCTGGCGACGAGGGTGGCGATGAGCAGCCGTTCCTGGGCGCTCCACGCTGTGGCCGGGGCAAGGAGGTCGACGTAGGCGAGGGAGAGGACTTCGTGACGCTCTCCCCACGGTTCGCCGCCGGGTTCGAGCTGTCGTTGGAAGCTCTCGGCGATCTTGCCTGCGTCGTGCAGGAGGGCCGCGGCACGCACCTGGGCCCAGAACAGGGGCTCGGTGGCGATGATCCCGGCGGTGGCGACGCGGGCCTCGAGCTGGGACACGGCATCGTGGACGGTGCGCAGGTGGGCGGTGAGGCGTTCCGGGTCTTCGCGGGGCAGGGACTTGGCGCGCAGGTCGGTGAGGGCGCGTCGTTGTGGTGGGGTCAAGGGGTCAGGAGCCATACGGCTTGGGTGTCCTCGTGCAGGGCCGGGTCGGTGGGTGCTTCGCGGTAGGCGTCGCGGACGGGGGCCGCGGTGGCGGCGGGCTCGTCGCACCACAGGTAGTCGGACCAGGTCGTGGTGAGGCGGTCCGTGGAGACCGTGTCGGCGAGGCGGTGGGTGTGGGCGGACGGCACGTCGTGCCCGTTGGGCAGGGCGAGCGCATGGCCCACGACCGCCGGCGGGCTCG
>NZ_CP026498.1:10951149-10951487 GCF_002953255.1 Streptomyces sp. CB01881 | reverse complement strand
GGTCGCGGTCAGGTGGACGAGGTCCTGGGAGCGGCCCAGGCGCAGGCCGTGGCGTGGCCGGCGGAGCGCCTGAGCCAGACGGGTGGCGTCCGGTTCGGGGATCCACAGGGTCAGATGGACGCTGGCGAGGAAGGGCCGGTCCTTGGCGGTCGTTCCTCCTTTCCCGGCCCGGACCCGGCCGCCGGCGGCGGGATTGCTGCCGTCGGCGGCGATGGGGTGGTAGGTCTCGGTGTCGACGCCGTGGCCGTCCGCCCACGCGGCCATGCCCAGGGCGATCGGTTCGGTGGGTGCGCCGGTGGCGGCGGCGAGCATGCCGCGGACGGTGGAGCGGCACGGGA
>NZ_CP026498.1:10948567-10951139 GCF_002953255.1 Streptomyces sp. CB01881 | reverse complement strand
GGTTCGGTGGGTGCGCCGGTGGCGGCGGCGAGCATGCCGCGGACGGTGGAGGGCGGCGGCACGGGAAGGATGCGGGTGATCCCGGGGAACAGCGGGTCCCGGAACGAGGCGACGGGGGCGTGGAACGTGGCCCGCAGGGCCTCGATCGGCGCTCTCGCGGCCGGCGGGGGCGTGTTCGGCGCCGGCGTCATGCCTGCGCCGGGTCGTCGAACCAGCCGTCCAGCCGTCCCTCGCGCAGGTCGGCCGCCAGCTGGAGCAGGATCGTGCGGGGGTGGTCGATGACGATGGTGCCGTCTGCCAGCTCGCGCGCGCACTGCTTCTCGAATTCCTCGCGAGCCTGCTCACGGAATCCGGGGCGCCATCCGATGCGCACGGGGGCCTGCCATTCGCCAGCCCAGGCCTCGAGTTCCTTGACGAGCACGTCCCCGCGCACCCGCACCCCGTTGTCGGGGTCGGCGTCGATGACGTTCCCCAGCGGGTTGACGCCGCCCTGGAACGGGGCCAGGACCATCAGCGAGGGGACGCGGTCGCCGTAGTGCAGGGCCTGCTTCGCGCCGCCGCTCAGATGCGCGAGCGCCTCCGGCAGCAGCGCCGCACGCCGGCGCCGTTCCTCCAGCGGCAGCCGCACGGCCGGCTGGTCACGGAACTGGAGCGTCGAGGCCCCGAGGGCCGCGGCCTCGGCCACCTGCAGGGCCTGTTCCGGGGTGAGGTAGTTCGGCCGACCCACGCCGTCGGCCCCAGGCAGGGTGAACGTGCCGATCCTCGGGACGTCCAGCAGGAACGGGGCCGCCAGGTCGGCGGTGTAGAACTCGTGCCCGTGCAGAACGGGCTCGGTCACCCCTCGGGACATCACGCCGAAGTCCTCGGTCGGGAAAACCGGTTCCACGGACATCAGGGTGCCGAGCATGAACGGGCTGTCGCGCAGCGTCGTCGCCGCGTCGTCCTTCTTCGCGCCGGTGCGCATATAGCCGAACAGGTCGTCGTCGGCGAAACGGACGGGGTCAGCCTGGGTGTTGGCCTTCTGGGCCTTGCCCTGGGCCTTGCCGACCCGGGTGACCGGGGACGGCACCGAGCCGCGCTCGACCATCGTCTCCCGGACCCAGCGGCGCGCCGCCTGCGCGGACACGTACGGGTGCTTGCGGCCCCTGATCCTCGCGTACTTCACGCGGGACATGGTCTCCTCGCCCCGCCCGTTGTTGGGCGCGCCCGCGTTCACCGAGAGCACCATCATGCCTGCCAGGTAAGCCATTTACGCCTGTCCCATCTCGTAGTCGTGAAAGCCGTCGTACTCGTCCTCGCCGTCACCGGCGAACGTCGGCCGCTCCGCGAGCGCCTCGATCTCGCGTTCCTGCCGCGGGTCAGCCTCCTTGGCGCCAATCGCGACACCGCGCTGCTGCAGCAGCACCGACACCTGCGCGAACAGCAGCATCCGCTGCTCCCAGGCGCGTGGCTGGCGCCTGATCAGCGGCTTCCACAGCTCCGGGCCCGCCAACGGCGTTTTGCTGCCGTCCAGTTGCAGACGTGTGTAGGCCTGCACCAGGAGTATGCCGAGCTTGTAGTCGTTGAGCGCGGCGTTGCGGTACTCCGCGAGGCGCCCGCGCGGACTGCTGCCCTGCTCGATCCAGTCGGCGATCAGCGTCGCCACCGGTTCCAGATCCGTTTCCATTCCGAAGACCTCCTCGGCGTAGGTGAAAGCGAGCCGGACCAGCGCCTCACGGTCACCGGCGTTCCAGGCGCCGTCGGTGTCCGCGAGGAGACGGTGCAGCTGTCCCAGCAGCGGCCTGCTCCGGCCGTCCTCGGCCTCGAACAGCAGCCGCGCCGCCTCGCCCGCCCCGCCGGCGACGATCCGGCCCTGGGCGTCGTAGCGGGTCAGGGAACGGCGCAGCAAGTGCCAGCCGCGGCGCAGCGGCGCGTTGCCGTCCACGGTGGCGAGGAAGGTGGGTACGGCGCGGCGGGTACGGGTGACCCGCAACCACGGGTCCTGGTTGTCGTTCTTGAAGCTCCACAGCGTGGTCGCGCACAGGCCCTCGCTCGCGTCCCGCAGGGCCGCCAGGACCACCGCCTCGGGCCGGGCCGTCGCCGGCATGCCGGTGAAGCCGGCGTGCATCACGCGGCGGGCGCGCCGCACGTTACGCCGGGCGAAGTCCCGCTGCGCGGTGTCGTTCTCACAGGACAGCACGGTCGCGGAGCCGGCGGTGACCCAGGCGCCGTAGGGCAGGGCCCACATCGCGATCCGGCATCCCCGGCACACCGGCCATCCCGCGACACCGGGCGGCAGCGCGTTCAAGGCCTTGTTGGTGTCGAACAGCGGCAGGTTCGACTTCGCCCACACCACCGTCGCACCGGCGCCGCAGAACGTGCAGCGCAGTATCCGGCCGCCCTCGGGGCGGTCCTGGGCGAACAGGTTCTCAATGTCCGGCCGCAGTGCGGACGGGTCCGAGGTCCTTTTGCTGTGCGTGGCCTTCGAATTGGGGTACAGCGCGAACAGTACCTTCCACCAGTCGTAGCGGCTGGTGTCCTTGGACGCCGTGGCCGCCGCGACCACCCCCCCCGGCACGGAGGACGGCCTCCA
>NZ_CP026498.1:10946744-10948557 GCF_002953255.1 Streptomyces sp. CB01881 | reverse complement strand
GCGAGGACGGCCACCGCCCACGCCCCGGCCCGCTGCAGCGGATGGCCCGTCGCAACTAGCGCGCTCACCTGACCCATCCGAACCCCTGGATCGTGTCCAGGCCCAGCCCCCACGAACGAACCGCGTTCGCGAACCGGCCGTCGGCCTCCATCACGACCCGCACCCGCGCGCCGATCCGCGGCGCCCCGCGCACCGTGAACCGCCGCCGCGGACCGGCCTCCAACACCCGCACACCCCGCGGCGCCGGCAGACCCAGCAGGTCCGCCTTGTGCGCCAGGTTGTGCTGCAACCGGTCCAAGTAGTGCTCGTCGCCCGGCAGCAGGTTTCTGCCCTCGTGCTTCAGCACCACCGGCGTCACCGTCTCCAGCTCCACCAGCCCCTCCCCTGCTGGCACCACCGTGTCCATGTCCATCGCCAGCCCCCGCACCCTCAACCGCGTCCCGCCCCACGCCAGTTCCTCGCAGGACGCCAACGCGCGCACCAGCACTGAGGCGATCTCCGGGACCGGCGACCCGAACCACACCGACCCCTCCCGCGACGTGGTGTAGACGCCCTTGCGGTGCGGCGCACCAGCGAACAGCGGCCCCGCCACCCCCACCGGCTTCAACGACTTCCCCTGCCACCCCCCGTCGTGCAACGCCTGGGCGAGAGTCTCGTCCTGGCCGCTCAGCAGCTGATACACCACACCACGCGCCGCCCCGTGCAAGTCTTCCCACCGCACGCTCGACGTATCCGGCGTGACATCCACCCTCACCCGCACCGCGCCCTCCAGGAGCCCAAAATGATCACATCACTCGCTCAACGCATCGACAGAGAAGCCTAGTTGACTATGGAAAGAAATCCTCTGCTTTCTCACTAATTACACCGATAATTGTCCGTATGTGCTACAAGTTCGAGATTCACTTCTGTCATCGCGGTTCGGTCGGCACGGGCCGCGGAGCTGCACCGACGCCCCGCGACACGAACCATGAACAGCTTGCAACTACGAACAAGGTCTCCAGAAATCGTCCTGACCAGCGACGATGCACTACCGGCAGGTCGCTGCAGAACAACCAGCACCCGTACAATCGCCACACCCGGCGACCTGGTGCTTTACCCTCGGGTGGTCATCAGCCCTGGAGGGCTTGCAACGCCGATGCCATGGCCGCGCTGTCCATCTGGCCCCGCGTGGTCATCAGCCCTGGAGGGCTTGCAACGCCAAGCTGTTCGGCCACATCAAGGGCCTAGACGCGCGTGGTCATCAGCCCTGGAGGGCTTGCAACGTGCGCCCCAGCAGTGTGGTGACGACCGCGATCCAGTGGTCATCAGCCCTGGAGGGCTTGCAACGCGGTGACCAGGTGACGGGTCAGGGTGCTGATGCCGTGGTCATCAGCCCTGGAGGGCTTGCAACGAGACAATCGATGACCAGGAGGTGTGGCAGACAGCCCGTGGTCATCAGCCCTGGAGGGCTTACAACACTGCCTGTACGGCACCAAGACCCTCGACCTGAGCTTCCCCCGGTGTGCGGGAGGTGCTGATTAGCTGGTCAGGGCGGGTGTGGGTGGTTCGACGGTCACTGGTTCGGCCGTCGCCTGGCTGGCGTAGTGCTTCGCCTCGTACTCGTCCGGGCTGAGCCAGCCGAGGCGCTTCTGAATGCGCCGGGTGTTGTACCACCCGTCGATATAGGCGAACAGTGCCAGGTCGGCGTCGGTGCGGGTCGCGAAGGTCGTGCGGCGCACGCACTCGGTCTTCAACACGCTCCAGAAGTTCTCGGCCAGGGCATTGTCGAACGAGTCCCCGACCGTGCCCATGCTCGCCTCAAGCTTTGAGTAGG
>NZ_CP026498.1:10945513-10946734 GCF_002953255.1 Streptomyces sp. CB01881 | reverse complement strand
ATTGTCGAACGAGTCCCCGACCGTGCCCATGCTCGCCTCAATTCCAGCTTTGAGTAGGCGAGTTGTGAGCTTGATGGACGTATATTGACAGCCGTGGTCGCTGTGGTGGATCAGCTTCCCGGGCTCCACTGGGCGGCCGTGGAGGGCGTACTCCAGTGCCGTGAGGACCAGGTCGGCGTCCGCCCGCTCCGAGGTGTGCCAGCCCACGATCCGGCGGGAGAACGCGTCGCGGATCGTGGCCAGCCACCACGGTCCCTCGCCGGTCGGGACCAGCGAGATGTCGGCGACCCACAGCCGGTTGGGGGCGTTCGCGGTGAAGTCGCGCTGGACCAGGTCCGGGGCGAGGTCGGCCGCCGGGTCGCGGCGGGTGAAGGAGCGAGGCCGGCGCGGGCTGACGCCCTGAAGCCCGGCCACGCGCATCAGACGCTCGACCCTTTTACGGCCGACGTGCACTCCCTCGCGCCGCAGGACGGCGTGGACGCGCGGGGAACCGTAGGTGGCATCCGAGTCCGAGTGGACGCGGCGGATCTGCTCGGTCAGTTCGATGTCCTGGCGCCTGCGCTCGCACGGAGCGTGGACGTCGCGGCGCCAGCGGTAGTAGGTGGAGGCGGGGATGTGCAGTTCCCGGAGGACGGGCTCGGCCCCGAAGCGGTCCTGGTGCTCGTCGATGAGCTTCAGTACCGTCGCCGGGTCGGGTCGAGCTCCTGGGCGAAAAAAGCCGAGGCGGCCTTGAGGATCTCGCAGGACCGGCGCAGCTCGGCGTTCTCCTTGCGCAGAGCGGCCAGTTCTTCTTTCTCAACGGTGGTCAGCCGGTCGTCGCGCTCGCCGCGGTCGGCCTCGTCCTGGCGGATCCAGTTGCGCAGGGCCTCGTGGTGCACGCCGAGGTCCCGGGCCATCTGCCGGATCACGGGCTTCGGGTCGGCGGCCCGGTACGCGGCAACGGCTCGCTGCCGCAACTCGGGCGGGTACTTCATCGGTGCAGCCATGGCAGAGGCTCCCTTCTCACGACCTATCAGGTCATGTCCGGCAACCTTCCGCACCTCGGGGGAACCTCAACCCGAGCCGTGGTCATCAGCCCTGGAGGGCTTGCAACCCGGGCGGGCAGCCACACGGTGAACCACCACCACGCGTGGTCATCAGCCCTGGAGGGCTTGCAACTCGCGCACCTCATCGACCGCGGGCACATGGTCGGCAGTGGTCATCAGCCCTGGTTGCAACTCG
>NZ_CP026498.1:10943491-10945503 GCF_002953255.1 Streptomyces sp. CB01881 | reverse complement strand
CTGGAGGGCTTGCAACTCGCGACGTGCTTGAACCTCGGCCACGACAGCTCGGGTGGTCATCAGCCCTGGAGGGCTTGCAACGCGAGGCCCTGGCCAACCGAGCCCAGGTGGTCCACGGTGGTCATCAGCCCTGGAGGGCTTGCAACCTGTCACTTGTCTTGTTACTGCTCTTAATGGTGTCCGGTGGTCATCAGCCCTGGAGGGCTTGCAACTCGATCCACCAGAGCGGGAAGACCCCGTTGTCCTGGTGGTCATCAGCCCTGGAGGGCTTGCAACGACGTCTCGCCGACGTGATCGACCCGGACGCCCGCGGTGGTCATCAGCCCTGGAGGGCTTGCAACATGGGTACGACGGTGCCGGCTTCTCCCCCTGACTGGGGTGGTCATCAGCCCTGGAGGGCTTGCAACCGATGCAGATGGGTCTCTGAGCTTGATTTTTATGCTGTCGCCGCGATCTTGGCGAGGTGCGCTTCGAGCGTGGGTTCGCGTTTGACGGTCTTCCCGACGTCGTAGCGGGGTGCCGGCCTGCGGTTCTTCGAGCCCGGTGGCCGTCCGGGGCCTGGGCGTGTCGGTTGCGGCACGGCTGCTGGGTTGGGCGTCTTCGCGCGGATGTTGCGGAACCCGCGTCGGACCCGGGCGGGGGTGAGCCTGCTCGACGGGGCCGGTTTCTCCCAGGGGCGGCGTAGGTCCTCGGCGAGGGGGCGGGCGAGGCGGAGTTGGGTGTGGGCGACGATGACGAGCCAGGTCCACAGGTCGGCGGTGTCCGGGTTGCGGAAGCGGGGGGCGGTCCAACCGAGGGTCTGCTTCATGAGTCGGAAGGTGTGCTCAAGATCGAATCTGCGCAGGAACGTGCGCCAGATCCGGTCCAGATGCTCGGCGTCGATGCCGGTGGCGGAGGACCACAGCCACAGCGGTTTCGCGTCCCTCTCGCCCGGCAGCTGCTCGACCTTGAGGCGGACCAACGTGCCGTGGGTGATGGGGATTTCACCTTCGTGGTCGAGCCAGGGGCCGCGCTTTTGCAGGCGCTGGTGCATCCGGTCCCACGCTCTCGCCTCGGCCTTCCCGTAGCGGGTGGTGTCGGTGGTGGTGGCGGCGTCCGGGGTGTGCCAGCTGTCGGGTTTGGCGAAGGTGAAGACGCCGCCGTGCCGGCGCGGGCGTCCGCCCTTCGGGGTGGAGCGGGGCTCGCCCGGGTCACGGAGCATGACCCGGTCCGAGCGTAGTCGGCCGACCAGTTCAACCGGAAGATCGGACAGGACGTAGGCCAGGCGGGTCACGTCGTAGCCGGCGTCCATCACGATGAGGATGTCCGGATCGCCTCGGTGCCAGTGGCATGCCGCGATGATGCGTTCGACGACCTCGCGCAGCTGGGCGGCGGTGACGGCGGTCGCGTCGTCGGCCGGTCCCAGTCGGACCGCGTCCAGCAGTCCGACCCACGACGTGCGCCCGGACTCCAGGGCGGCAACGAAGGAGTACGGCCAGCCGGGGACGAACTGGTCGGCGCTTCGACCGCGGCCGTAGACGTGGCAGAACAGGCGCTCGCCGCTTGTCGGGGCATCGGGCCGCAGCCAGTTGGAGACGTCTACGGCCAGCGCGATTCTCCCGTCCGCGAGCCGTGGCAGCGGCAGGCCTGTCAGGGTGCGGCGCAGCCGCGTCGGCTCCAGCCATCCCCGGTCCAGCGCCTGGTACAGGGCGCCGTGCCCGCGCCGGTGCTCGGCCGCGAGCGAGAGCTCCACCAGCGTTTTCACTGGTCCGTCCGTGCACAGCACCGCGTCCGTCAGCTCGAAGAGCGCGTCCGCGCGGGCGTACAGGCAGTCGTAGAACTGAACCCGAAAGCGGGACAAGATGCCCAATGCGTCGCTCGTGGGCGGGTCAAGGGGGAGACTCATATGCAGCGGCCGTTCTCTTGGGCTTCGTGACTCGACATCTCGAAGCGTGGAGAACGGCCGCCTCCGCTGTCCCGGGAAGAACCGCAGATCAGCAGGTCGGGTGACCAGCAAGGTTAAACAAAAAGCT
>NZ_CP026498.1:10936897-10940537 GCF_002953255.1 Streptomyces sp. CB01881 | reverse complement strand
AACAGCGACTGAGCCATCTCGGCATACAGGGACGGCATGATGTCCCGTCACTCACCCGCACCTGGTTGGCCGGGGTGCAGCTCCGCGAGGACGGGCACTCTCGGGCGCTGCGAGCCGTATCTCCAGTCTGGCCAGTCGGCCGGGTGAGCGCACGCGGGCACGGGATTCTGCGAGGCGATGCCGCGACGGTGAGCCCGTCGCGGGAGCCGCCGTCACCGGTCGTCGCGTGTAATCGCACGTGCACGGCCGCACCACCGTTTCGGGGGGATGATGGGAAGACGCTGTACGTCAGTTGCGCATAAGTGGAACCGACACGCCTCCGATTCCGGAGCACGCAGATGGCCACTGGCAACGAGGACAGCGCCGGGGCCCGTAGGCCTGCCCGCGAAAGCCCGGACGAGCCGCGGAAATCTTCTCGTCCACCTCCTCGCCGCCGGGTGGCCGAAGCAGCGGCGTCCAAGCCCGCACGGCGGGTATCGGCCCCTCGCGCCAGCGCTACGCAGCCGAACAAACTCGCTGAACTGCTCGGCCGGACGCCGGAGTCCGTGTCGGCGCTCAGGAGAGCGAACTGCTCGCCTACCAGCGGATCCGCCGCTACAGCAGGGGGCAGATCGACCGGCCGACGTGACACGCACCCGGCTGCGGTGGGGGCACACACCCGCCGGGCACACCGGCGGCCGGCGAAAGGAGAGCACCCGTGACCGTGGTACCGCAAGGCAAAGCCGGAGTCTCCCGCGGCGGGAGCACTGGCAGTCTCTACGACATTCTCGAGTTGATCCTGGACCGCGGGCTGGTGATCGACATCTTCATCCGGGTCTCCCTGGTCGGTATCGGAGATCCTGAAGATCGACATCCGGATCGTCGTCGCCAGCGTCGACACCTACCTGCGGTTCGCCGAGTCCTGCAACCGCCTCGACCTGGAAGCCGGGCACAAGGCGCCCACCCAGCTCACCGACATCGTCGGCGATGTCGCCGAAGGCAGCACGCAAGGCAAGAGCAGCAGCGGTGCACGCGGCAAGAGCAAGGGCGCGCTGTCCGGCGCGATCGAGGCCGTGACCGACATGCTCCCCCTCGGCGGCGACAGCGAGGACGAGGAGGAAGAGGAGAAGCGGCCCGCGCCCAAACGCGAGCGGCCGGCCCGCAGGCCCACCCGACGCCGGGAGGAATGACGTGTCCGTCTACGTGTACTCCATCACCGCCCCCGACCACCCCCGGAAGCTGGACGGCCTGGCCGGCGTGGGCGAGCCCCCTCGATTCTCCGCAGCGTTTGCGAGGGGCCGCTCTGTGCGATCGCGAGCGACGCGCCGGACGGCCTACGGCCCAAACGCCGTGATCTCACCGCACACCAGAGCGTGCAGGAACGACTCATGTCCGACGGCACCGTTCTGCCGCTGCAGTTCGGCCTCACCGCCCCGGACGACGACGCCGTCCAGGCGGCGCTCACTGAACGCCGCGACGAGTACCTGAGCCGGCTCACCGCCCGGAGGGCTGCGCCGAGTACCACCTGAAGGCGGCCATCGACGAGAACGCCCTGCTGCGGCAGATCCTGCTGGAGTCGCCCCAGGCCCGGCGGCTCAACGAGGAGATCGTCGGCGGTGACACCACCCCGGAGCTGCCGCTGGCCCTCGGTGAACTGGTCGCCCAGGAGGTCCGGGCCCGCCACTACGCGCTGGCCACCGGCATCACCGAGGCCCTCCGGCCCCACGCCCGCCAGGAGGTGAACTCCGAGCCGACGGGAGAGGACTTCCTGAACGTCTCCTTCCGGCCCCGGTGTCCTATCCCTGACCCACGGTGCAAAGTAGCTGAGACTGATCATGGCTCCGGGGTGGCCGACGACGTCGCCCGCCTAGGCAGTGTCTCTCCGATCATCTGCTCGTTAGCTTTGTATGACTGGTCGCGGTGATCTGACGGACGCTGAGTGGGCTCGCCTGGAGCCGCTTCTACCGGTGAGCAATGGACGTTGTGGCAGGTGGCGGGATCACCGGCAGGTGATCAACGGGGTTCTACACCGGGTGCGAACCGGAGTGCAGTGGCGTGACCTGCCCGAGAGGTTCGGTCCGTGGAAGACCGTGCACAAGAGGCACCTGCAATGGTCGGCAGACGGCACCTGGGAGCGACCCTTGCAGCAGGTCCAGGCCGTCGCAGACGCCGAGGGATCCATCGACTGGGATGTCTCGGTTGACTCCACGGTGATGCGCACCCATCAGCACGCCGCCGGCGCCCGCAAGGCTGCCCCGCCGCAGGTCGCCTCAAAGGGGGCGACCGTGACGGAACATCAGATCGATCCGGCGTGGACAGGCCTGGCAGGCCATCTGGAGGAGGTGGTGCTCCAGGTGAGGGCCTGGGCCGCTCGCGCGGCGGCTTCACCACCAAGGTCCACCTGAGCGCGGATGGCCGTTGCCGCCCGCTGTCGCTGCTGGTCACACCCGGACAGCGGGCGGACTGCACCCAGTTCGAGCCGGTCATGGAGAAGATCCGCGTGGGTGCCGGCGCGGTCGCCGGTGCCCGGCAGGTCCTTGGCGAGCCGGCCTGCGAGTGCGCTCACCGGGCATCGACCGGGTGAGGACGCCGAGTGTGAGCAGAGCGAGCGCCGGCAGCACGGCGACGATGATTCCCATCGGCAAGGCGTCGGTGGCGCCACTCGCGCCAGCCAGCGGAGCAAGTGCCCCGCCGAACATGAACTGGCTGAAGCCGAGCAGAGCGGCGGCCGACCCGGCGTGTCCGCCGTGGTCGGCCAGGGCCTGGGCCGCGGCGTTCGGCATGACCAGGCCCACGCTGGAGACCAGGACGAACAGGCCGATCAGGAGCACGGGCAGGGGTGCCCGTGTCAGCACCGCGCCCAGGACCGTGGTGCCACCGGCTGTCGCGCCCAGCAGACCGGCGAGCAGCAGCACGCGGGCGCCGGCCCGGGCCACCAGCCGGCCGCTGATCTGGGCGGCCGCAATGAGTCCGGCGGCGTTGACGGCGAACACGGCGCTGTACTGCTGCGGTGACAGGCCGTGGATTTCCTGCAGGACGAACGGCGAGCCGGAGATGTAGGCGAACATCGCCGCGAAGACCAGGCCGTTGGCCAGGACGTACCCGGTGAAGACCCGGTCGCTGAGCAGCTGCCCGACGACAGCCAGCAGCGGCTGGCGTGACGCGGAGGGCCGGGTCTCCGGCAGTCCTGCGGCGGAGGCCGCCAGCATCACGGCGCCGAGTACGGCCAGGGCCACGAAGATTCCAGGCCAGGCCGTGACGCGCAGTAGCTGGCCGCCGAGGACCGGCGCGAACACCGGCGCCAGGCCGGTGATCAAGGTCAGTGCGGAGAAGAGACGTGCGGTGCCGGTTCCGGAGGTGCGGTCGCGGACCATGGCGTTGGCGATGACGATGCCGAACGCCCCGCCGATGCCCTGGACCAGGCGTAGGCCGACGAAGGTCCGGACGTCGGGTGCCACCGCGCAGAGCGCGCTGGCGATCGTGTAGAGGGCGAGGCCCGCCAGCAACGGACGCCGCCGGCCGTAGGTGTCGCTCAGCGGCCCGGCGATCAGCTGCCCGATGGCCAGCCCGGCCAGACAGGCGGTGATGGTGAGCTGGGTGGCCGCGGCGCTGGCGCGCAGGTCGCCGGCGAGGTCCGGCAGTCCGGGCAGGGTCGATGGAC
>NZ_CP026498.1:10920071-10936887 GCF_002953255.1 Streptomyces sp. CB01881 | reverse complement strand
GTCCGGGCAGGTAGCCGTCGATGGACAGTGGTCCCAGGGCCACGAGCGCTGCGAGCAGGACGATGACTCGGGTGTGCCGGCCGGCGGCGTCGTTGCTCATGGCTCAGTACGCCACGGTGATGCGGCGGCGGATCGCGGTGCCGCTCTCGATCGTGTCGGCCAAGGCGATCGCGTAGTCGGCGTACGAGATGCGGCTGTTGCCGTCGTCGTCGGTGAGCAGGGTGTCCCCGGCGCTGCGGTAGGCCCCGGTCCGCTCGCCCGCTCCGATGACCGCGGCGGGCGACACGTACGTCCAGTCGAGGTCGTGCACGCCGCGGTAGAGGTCGAGCGCTTCGGACTGGGCCTCGGCGTTGGCCTTCCACAGCGCGGGGAAGTCCGGGTCGTCCATGACCCGGGCGCCGGTCGGCGTGCGCAGGCTACCGGCGCCGCCGATGGTGACCAGGCGGGTGACGCCGGCTCGGCGGAGTCCGTCGATCAGCGCACGGGCGGCACCGACGATCGTGGCGCGGTCGTTCTCCTGGCCGATCCGGGGGCCGACGGCCGACAGTACGGCGTCGTGGGAGGCGGCGAAGCCGGCGACCGCGGCGGCGTCTGTGACGTCACCGGTGGTCACGGTCAGGGCCTTGTGCTTGAGTCCGTCGACGTGGCCGGCTCGGGTGACCGCGGTGACGGTGTGGCCGCGACGCAGTAGTTCCTCGGTGGTGGGCCGGCCGATGTTGCCACTGGCACCGAACAGGACGATCTTCATGTGGTGCTCCTTGCTTCTGATCGTCAGAGGACGGGCTGGCCGTCGGCGATGATGGCCGCGGTGATGCCGCGCTCGTCGGCGGCGTGCTGGAAGCGCTGCTCGATGTCGGGTTGTTCGGTGTAGAACGGCGGGTTGTGGAACAGGCCGTAGTGCATGGCGCAGACGGTGCCGGCGCCGAGTGCGACGGCGGCCTCGACGCCCTGCTCGGGGGTCATGGTCGCCGGGACGTTGGCCGCGTAGCCCTCGAAGTGGGCGATGACGCCGTTGACCGGGACGAACGCGACATCGAACGGGCCGTGGTCGCGGGCGATCTGCCACCAGCTGCCGTGCCACTGGGTGTCGCCGCAGTGGACGACCCGCCGGCCGGCGCCTTCGACGACCCAGGCAACCTGGTCACAGTCGTTGCCGCGCCAGTCCAGCGAGGTCACCGGGGTGACGGTCAGCGCTCCGATGCGGCGCGACCGGCCCAGGTCCTGGGCAACGGGGGTGATGCCCACCTCGTGCAGCGCCGCCGCGCTCGGGGTGTGGCAGCCGATCGTGCCGGTGGCCGCGATCCGGGCGATCAGGTCGCGGTCGTAGTGGTCGGGGTGCAGGTGGGTGATCAGGGCGTGGGTGCCGGGCGGGGTATCGACCGGGTCGACCGGCCGGCGCGGCGGTCCCATCACCGGCGCCAGCGGAGCGACGTTCTCGAGCGGGTCGATCAGCAGGCGGGTGTCGCCGAGACGGATCTCGACGCCAGCCCAGGCCAGCCGACGCACGGAAAGGGTGGGAGTCATGGGCAGCGACGCTAGACCGACGTTGTTGAGAAAGTCAACAAGAGAGTTTTGAATCTCAACACCACGATGTAGGGTGGCGGCATGCGTACCTACGGGCAGTACTGCGGCATCGCGAAAGCACTGGACACCATCGGCGACCGATGGACCCTGCTGATCGTCCGTGAACTGCTCGCCCTGGGTCCGTGCCGGCACACCGACCTGCGCAACGGGCTGCCCGGGATCGCCAGCAACCTGCTGGTCGACCGGCTCCGCGAACTCGGGGAAGCCGGACTGGTCCACCGCGAGGCCGCCCCGCCGCCGGTGGCCACCACCCTGTTCTCCCTCACCGAGCGTGGCCGCGCGCTGGAGCCGGTGCTGCAAGAGCTGAGCCGGTGGGGCGTGCCGCTGCTGCGTGAGCCGGGCGGCAGCGACACCTTCCGCACCCACTGGCTGGACATGCCCGCCCGGGCACTGACCGACCACCGCCCCGACCAGCCGGCAATCGCCCTGCAACTGCACGCCGACGGCAACGAAGACCTGGTCATCGAAGTCAAGGACGGCTCAGTGCACACACACGCCGGCCGGGTCGACCACCCCACCGCGTCCCTGACCGGACCGCCGCACCTGCTGGCCGCGACCCTGCTCGGCGACCTCGATCTGAGCGCCGCAGTACAGCAAGGCCTGCGGCTCAGCGGCGAACACGAGGCAGTACTGCGCATCCTGCCCCGCTGATCCGGGTGTGAGTAGTTGCCGTACAGAGAGTGCCGCTGAGATTGATCTTGCTCGTGCTGGGCTACTTCGCGGGGGCTTCGAGCTGGCGGGGGCCGGCGCCCGCGCGCAGTTCGCGTAGGTCGGGGATGTGGTTGTACAGGGTGCCCGGGGAGACGCCGAGCAGCTTGGCGATCGAGGTGATGGAGCGGCCGGGGTCGGGCAGCAGGTCGCGTGCGGCCCGGATGACTTCCTCGGTGGCGACTGTGGGGCGTCCGCCGACGCGGCCCCGGGCGCGGGCTGCGGCCAGGCCCTCGTTGGTGCCGATGACGATGAGTTCGCGGATGAACTCCGCGAGGGCGGCGAAGACGTGGAAGACGAGCCGGCCGCCGGGGGTGGTGGTGTCCAGGTTCTCGTGCAGCGAGGTGAAGCCGATCCCGCGCTCGCGCAGCTCGGCGACCATGTTGATGAGGTCCTGGAGGCTGCGGCCATAGCGGTCAAGCGAGGGGACCACGAGGGTGTCGCCGGGGTCGAGGAAGGCGTGGCACGCCTTCAGCTCGGGGCGCAGCGCGTTCTTGCCGGACTTCTTGTCCGCGAAGATCTTCCGGCACCCGGCGGCGGTGAGCGCGTCGATCTGCCGTTCGAGCTTCTGTCCGCCGGTGGAGACTCGGGCGTATCCGATCTTGATTTCGGTGCGGACGAGCGGTTCGGCGACGAGAAGGTCCGGCCCGTCGGCCGGTTCGAGGGCGGTCATGACCCCGGATCATGTCAGAAAACGGTGGTCCGGAGTTGTTGAATAATCCTGGTTTTTGAAGGGGTTTTTGAAGGCCCTGAACGGTCTGGGCGGCCCCGCAGGGTGATCTTCAGAAAACGAACGTTTCTTGAAGGCCCGGAGGGGCGGGACGGCGTCACGCGACGCTGTACGGGCGCGGCCGACCGCCGATCGCCTCGGTCGTCTGGGCGGCGTGTCGAGCATGTTCTGCACCCGCTTGCGGCTGAAGACGGCGAGGAGCAGGGCCAGGGTGTAGACGGCGAGGGTGTGGATGCGGTCGCGGACGTCCATGACGTCGATGACTTCCTGCATCTTCGCTTCGCCCCGGGCGAGGCGGCGGGCGGCGGTGGTGACCGCGAACTCGTGCTCGGCGGGTGCGAAGCGGGCCACAGTGTCGACCTCCCGCACGAGGGTGATCGGGTTGTGCGGGCGCCCGGTGTCCCGCAGAACCCCGCGGGTGTCGTTGTAGGAGTTCGCGACCACGCCCCTGGCGAACTCCAGCTGGTCGTCCTCCAGGTGCGCGAGGTGTTCAACGATCGCAGCGCGGTCGCGTGCGGCGTAGGCCCGCAACAGATCGTGGGCCCGCCACGCGGCCTCGTTCATCCGGGGGGCGGTGAGGTCCTGAAAGTCGTGGATCTGGCTCATCGCGTCTCCGTGGTCGTACGGGCGGGAGTGTCCGCCGGGGTGCGGGGGCGGGGCACGGCGGCGGCCGACACCAGGTCGAGCCGCTTGTCCATGTCCAGGCGGAAGATGCCGTAGGGGTTGATGTTCGACCAGAACAGCGCCGTCAGGCCGCGCCGGTCCTCGGCGCTCAGCTTGTTCGCCCACTTCGGCTCGGCCAGGACCTGCTGGAGCAGCAGGGTGTTGACGTGCACGAGGCTGGACTGGAGCAGGTGCAGGGCGAGCATTGAGGTCTCGGCGTGCTCTTTGTCGGGGCCGGTCAGGGCTCCGTCCTTGCCGTAGTGGAGCACGGTGTTCGCGCTGTTCCAGTTCTCTACGACCTGGAGCCCGCCGTGGATCTCCCGGCGCAGGCCGGGGCTGGCGAGGTAGTCACAGGCGAAGACCGTACGAACTGCGCGGCCGAGTTCTTCGAGGGCTGCGTAGGTGGGGTGCTTGGGGCCGCCGCGGGTGAAGCGCCGCAGCACCTGTTTCGCCTCCGCCGTGCCGAGCCGGAGCGCGGTGGCGTACTTGACCATCTGGTCGTACTGCTGCTCGATCAGCTCCCAGCGGATCGGCCGGGTCAGCGAGCCGCCGAGCGCCGGCCAGCCCGGCGGGGCGTCGTCCGGGCGGTACAGGCGGATGCTGCCGATGTTCTTCAGCCTCGGCAGCAGCCTGAAGTTCAGCAGCTCGGTGAAGGCGAACCCGACCACCGAGGCGCCGTGGGTGTCGACGTACTGGGACTCGATCTCGGCGTCCGTGCAGTGCCGCAGCAGGCCCTCGATCATCGCCGCAACCTCGGACGACGAACAGGACTTCAGCTGGGAGTAGATGCAGACGTTCTTCTTCTCGACGTGCCAGTAGATCATCACGCCGTTGCCGCCGTAGCGGGCGTGGTACTCGGTCATGAAGTTGCTGGACCAGGACCCGAACTTCTTCGAGTCCGACGCGCACGCGGTGCCCTGGCCCCACCAGTCGGCGTCGCGGGCCGCGAAGGTGCCGTTCACCAGCCGGGTGACGGCGGCGCGGAGGTTGTCGACGGTGATGAAGTGCCGGCGCACGTGGCGCGGCGGCTTCGGTCTCGCCGTGCTCGCCGGTCGCCACGATCGCCCGGATGCCCATATTGGTGCCCAGGGCGAACAGCGCGAGCAGCAGGCGCCGCTGGAGGGTCGCGCGGTCGATGCGCTCGTAGGCGGCGACCGAGGTGAACTCGTCGGTGAAGCCGGTGAGGAAGTCAGCGTTCTTCAGCACGTCCAGGAGGTCGAGCACGCCCCATCGTCGTACGACCTCGTCCTTGAGGGCCGCAAGTCCGGTGGGCTCGTCCAGCGGCTCCAGCTTGGGCACCGTGATCCACGGCTCGCCCTTGCGGGTGGTGACCTTCACCCCGCCCGCCGAGCCGTCCGCGAGCGCGGCCGACAGCCGGTCCAGGCCGTCCGTCATCCGCCGCTTCAGCCCGGCGATGAACTCCTTGGGGTCCTCGGGCTGCCGGATCGCGGCGTAGTGCACGGTGCGGGCCGACTCGAAGTCGCCGGGCAGGTCGTCCTCCGGGTCGCCCCACCGCCTGGCGCCCTTGATGTAGATCTCCCGGCGGCGGATCGCGTCCCGCAGTGCCACCAGGACGCACAGCTCGTACGGGATGCGCTCGACGCGGCTCTTGTCGTCGACGACCGCCTCGCGCCAGTCCTTGCGCACGACGCCGTCCAGCGGCACCACGTCGCCGGCGTCGTAGAAGCGGGTCTTGCCATCGACGTCGGCGTACCTGGCCAGCAGCGCGAGCGCGTCCATCACCGGCCGGTAGGCGGTGTTGTTGCACTGGAAGCCCAGCGTGTTCAGCAGCGGCGGCAGCATCTGCCGGTAGTACGAGCTGTACGAGGAGCGCAGGGTGGCGCGGACCTTGGCCTTGAAGACCTTCTCGTTCGCCTTCGCCTCGGCCACCAGCTCGCGCAGTGTCCTCTCCCCGACCACCGGGAACAGTGCCCGGCGTACGACCTCGTCGGGCTTGTCGACTGCGGCCGTCGCCAGCTTGAAGAGGATGCCCTCCTTGCCGCGGACCTTCTTCAACTCGGCGGTGAGCTGCTTCTCCACCCGCCGCTCGGCACGGGCGTTGATCTTGTGGACCAAGGCGACCAGCAGTTCCACCAGGGCATCGGTGATCTCACCCTGGCGGGACGCGCACAGCGCGGCCAGCAGCGTCGTCCGTACGTCCTCCCCCGCATCCCGGAAGTCCGAGGGGTACATCTTGATCGCCCGTGCCCGCCAGGCGGCCACCAGCTTCTCCGAGCAGTCCGCGAACAGTCCCTCCGGCAGACCCAGATGCCGGACGGCGGTCAGCTTGGTGATCTCCGTCAGGAGCGAGTCAAGCCCCACCGCGCCGGGGTCCCGCTTCAGCGCGGCCAGCAGCGCGGTGCCGTCCTCATTGCCCTCCGCCACCAGCTCCAGCAGGCGCCGGGCGCACACGTCACCCAGGCGTGCGACGGTCCTCGCGCAGAAGACCCGGTCCGCCCGCGCCCGCGCGGCGGCCACGATCCGCTCGATACGGCCCGGGGGCTCGATGCGGTCGCTGCGACACTGCACGAGCAGGGCCTGGCGCAGCCGGTCCTCGACCAGCTCGACGGGGCAGACCTCATCGGCGAGCCAGCCGGTCAGCCGTTCCTCGTCGGCGCGGGTCGACGGGCGGAAACCGAGGGCTTCACGGATCTGCGTACGGTGCCCCTTCGCGGACCGGGACGACAGGTCGTACTTCGCCAGGTCCCCTCCCGGCACCTTGACCACGTCGGCGACGTAGTCGACCGCGGCCGGGGGAACTCCTCCAGGAACTGGGGGAACCGGCCCTCCAGCTCGAAATACTTCAGCATCAGCACGAAGCCGAGCCGGGTCGGGCCCGACTTGTTCGCGACCAGGTCCCAGTCACTCCCCACCGGCGTCCAACACGCCACCACATCCTCGGGCGACCACTCCCGGCGCATGAACCCCTACCCTCCACCGACTACTCGTTCGGCCTAACGAACAGGCGGGGCCCGAAGCAACGGGAGGTCGGAGGTCAGCGGCAGCTACTTTGCACCGTGGGTCACGGATAGGACACCGGGGCCCTTCCTGGTGGACCGGGGCACGAGCAGGTGTTCCTCGCGGCCGAGAAGGGCCTCACCGCCGAACTCGGCGACGACTTCGACTTCCGGCTGCACGGCCCCCTGCCCGCCTACAGCTTCGTCTGAGGCAAGGAGAACGTCGCCATGGGCCTGCTCACCCAGATCCTCACCCTCCCGCTCGCACCGCTGCGCGGCACCGTCTGGGTGCTGGAACGCGTGGTGGAGACCGCCGAGGACGAGTACTACGACCCGCCCCCGTCCAACGGGAGCTCGCCGATCTGAAGAGGGCACTCCTCGCCGGTGAGATCGACGACGAGACCTTCGACCGGCGCGAGGACGAACTCCTCGACCGGCTGGACGAGATCAGGGCCCACCGGCAGCAGACCGGCACCTGACCGCACACCGCGCAGCCCCGGCCGGGGAAGGAGGCGACACGACCGTGACCGACCCCGTCGCCCGACGCCTCGGCTCCTTCCCCTCCCGGGCGGAACCGCCCGGGAGGCAGTCCTCGGCCAGCCTCGCCGACATCCTGGAACGCGTGCTCGACAAGGGCATCGTCATCGCCGGGGACATCCAGATCAATCTCCTCGACATCGAACTGCTCACCATCAAGCTGCGCCTGCTGATCGCCTCCGTCGACAAGGCCAAGGAGATGGGCATCGACTGGTGGGAGCACGACCCTTCGCTGTCCTCCCGCGCCGGAACGCGGGATGTCAGCGATCACAAAATTCCCCAGCTCCGTGGGGTCCAGCGTCACGCAATTCGGCTCTGTCGAAGATCTTGTGATCGGGCCCGTGGCGCCTGGGTGGACTGACATGATGTCAGGCGTGCAGTTCGCGGAATCTTGAGGCCCTTCTTCCTCATCTGGCGGGTGTCGTAGTCGAGTTCGTGCAGCAGCCGACGGCCCAGATCGTCCTGCATGCCCACGCGCGGGAGGCCGGGGCGATATGTCCACACTGCTCCAGGCCGTCGGGGCGGGTGCATGGGCGGTACGTCCGGCGACTGGCGGATGCGGCGGTCGGTGGCAGGGCGGTGGTTGTCGAGCTGGTCGTGCGCCGCTTCCGCTGCCTGAATGGCGCCTGCTCCGCGGTGACTTTCGCCGAGCAGGTTGAGGGGCTCACCATGCCGCACGCCCGCAAGACCCCGCTGCTGCGATCGGTGCTGCTGTCCATCGCGTGCGCGCTCGCCGGCCGACCCGGCGCCCGCCTGGCCGCATTGCTGGGCATGCGTGCCGCGAAGGACACCCTGCTGCAGCTGCTTCGTAGCGTGCCCGATCCTCCCCAGGCCCCGGTGCGGGTGCTGGGCGTGGACGACTTCGCCCTGCGCAAGGGCGACTCGTACGCCACCGTCCTGGTGGACCTGGAGGCCCGCCGGCCGGTCGACGTGCTGCCGAGCAGGGAGGCCGACCCGCTGGCAGCCTGGCTGGCTGGGCATCCGGAGGTTGAGATCATTTGCCGGGACCGGGCAGGGGCCTACGCCGAAGGCGCCAGGACCGGCGCCCCGCAAGCCGTCCAGGTCGCTGATGGGTGGCACCTGTGGCGGAACGTTGCCGAGGCGGTGGAGAAGACCGTCGGGTCGCACCACGGCTGCATCCGGTCCGCGTTCGCGGCAAGTCCGGCCGCTGAACCGGCCAGAGCCGGCGACGCGACGCAGCCCTTCGGCCCTCCGGCCGGGATGCACGACTGCCTCGGCCGCCCGCGGCGTCTGGTCGCCCGCACCAAGGAACGGTACGCGGCGGTGCAGGAACGGCTGGCCGAAGGCAAGTCCCTGACGGCGATCAGCCAGGAACTGCGACTGGACCACTCCACCGTGCGCCGCTTCGCCCGCGCCACGGGTATCGACGAGCTGCTGGTCAACGCGGCCAACCGGCAGTCCATCCTCGACGAGTACAAGCCTCACCTGCACCAACGCTGGAACGAGGGCTGTCACGACATCCCCCGGCTCCACCGCGAACTCCAAGAACTCGGTTTTCGCGGGGGCATCCAGACCGTCCGCCGCTACCTACGGCACGCAAAGCGGCACACGCCCCCTGTGACGCTCCGACCTGCCCCGCGGCCCCGCCGAGTGGTCCGCTGGATCATGACCGACCCGGCCCGCCTCCGCGCCGACGATGCCCAGGAGCTCAAGGAGATCCGGGCCGCCTGCCCACACCTCGACGCTGCGGCCCGGCACGTCCGGGACTTCGCCGGCATGCTCCAGGACCGGCGCGGCGACCTGCTGCCCGACTGGATGAACCGTGTCATCGCCGACGACCTACCCGCGCTCCACTCGCTCATCGCCGGCCTTCGCCGGGACCAGGACGCCGTGGTCGCAGGGCTGTCCAGCCCTTGGAGCTCGGGCCAGGTCGAAGGCCAGGTGACGCGAGTCAAGCTCCTCAAGCGCGCCGGTTACGGCCGGGCCAAACTCGACCTCCTCCGTATCCGCGTCCTCCTCCGGCCTTAAGGCGGGGAAGGACCTCGTCGCCATCGCCGGAGGTGGGCGAAAATCACCTCGTGGACAACCTCCTGAAATTCCTTCACGCCCGTAATGAGGCGGACAACCATGCCTACGCCGAGGTGGCCTACCGCTTCGGAGGTGATGCTCTCCTCGACAGCCATCTGCCGATGCTCGACATGGTCGATAAGTTGGCTCGGGACTACGAGGCCATGGATCCGTCCGACGCACGGTTCACCGGTCTCAGGTATGCCCTCCGCGTGCTCGCACAGTCTTACGCTGAGCACCCCGACTACCAGGCGGAGTGGCGACCCTAGAACGTCCAAGCGAAAGACCATGGGGCGCCACAAGATCTTCGCCAGAGCCGAATTACATGATCGTCCACACGCTGGAGGAGGAGAACCGGCGCCTGCGCGAACAACTGGAGGCCCTGCGGGCCGAGGCGGCCCTGCCTCCTGCCGCGGCCACCGATGAGAAGCCTGTGCGCCGGCCGGCACGTGCGAAGCGGACATCGCCCCGCGCCCGCCCCGCCCCGGGGGACGAGTCATGAACCAGCCCTCGCGTACACCTACGCCGTCGCCCTGGACACCGGCGGGGAGCACGCCGTCGCGTCCCTCCGCCCGTGACTCCCAGACCACAGGGCCGGCACGGCGCCCCGCCACCCAATGCCGGAGTCCGTCAGCCGCTGGCTGCCGAGGGCGGGTCGGCGCGGCGTCGTCGGGCTCACGATGCATCCGGTGATCCACGGGTTGGAGCACGAGACTTCAGCGTGCACGCTGCCGAGCGGACAGTCCCCTCCCACGGGAGCCGTCGCGGGCGCGGGACGGGAGCGGCTGGGTCACACAGAGCCGGCTGACCCCGTCGTCCTGCATGACCGGGCGGACAGTTCCCTTCTGCCCGCGGCTCACCACCGCGGCTGCCCGAAACCAAGGGCATCCAGCAGCAGCTCCAAGTCCTCGGCATCACGCGCATACGCCACCACCACACGCCGGGCCCGCGTCGCAGTCTCCTCATCCACACGCGGGTCCCAGGTCAACGATCACGGTCAGATTCCGCTGTCCTGAAGCCATGCAATGAACCCCTCTCCAGCCGGTAGACCCTGCCTGCCGATCACCTCCCCCGCCACAGCACGGCAACATCCCAGGCGCCGTTCGGGCCACACCCACGGCGTCGACCGCCGACAGATCGATTTCGATTTCGACTCCACGACCGCCGCCACCCACTGCTCATCGCTCGCCACCGCTGGCCCCAGCCGGCAAGGGCTGCACCGGCCGTGTGGATTCGGGCCCAGCGGGCAGAGGCTCCCCACGAGCCGTGCTCACACGCTTCGCGACTGTCCGCCGCCGAGACGGTGCCGGAAGGAGCGACGTCCCCCCGTCCACGGCTGAACCACCCTCTGTGAGGCGGCGCATCATGGCCCTCTTCCTCCTGATCGTCATCATCGCCATCGTGCTGGGCCTGGTCGGCGTCGCCGTGCACGGCCTGCTCTGGCTCCTCGCCATCGGCATCGTGGTCCTCATCGCCGATGTGGTCTACCTCGCCGCTCGGCGTCGACGCACCGCACGCTGAACCCGCCACCACCCTGGCCCGCCCTGCCCCGCCCCCGGGGGGTCCCGGCTCGCCCAGCCACGCCTGAAATCCGAACCGCGATCCGCCGATCTCGCCTGCAGACGACCGCAATCTGGCGCCCGGAGCAGCCCGGGCAGTGCCACTCACGGCAGCGGTCAGGTGTGCTGGGGCCGCTGACCGGAGTGGCAGGACCTGTCTGGCAGGCGTAGATCGAACACAGGCCGGCGAAGGCCGACCTCGCATTCTGCAGGGAGCTGGACGAGCAGAGTGCGGTAGGCGATCTCGGCGTTCGGCGGCAGGGGCGCGGCCGCGGGTCGCGAGGTGCCGCAAGTCGGGTCCTTCCGGGGGATGGCCGGCCGCGGGCCCGGGTGGAACGGGGCGTTGCTGCGCCGGATTCGGGTGGCCGGTGTTACGGGCGGGGTCGGTAGAGGAGAGCTGAGATCATGACCGCCGTTTCCACGGCAACCGAGCCGCTGCCACCGGCGCCACCCCTCCCAGGGCGACCGCCTCACCGGCCGACACCGCTTCTGCCGGACCTGCCGCCTCTCCCGGGCTGCGAGGCTCCACCGATCAGGATCGGCCGTCAAAGGCGCAGGCATGTCCTGACGGCCCGTTTCCGGGACCTGACGGGCAGGCCGTGCCGTGCGCTGTACGGATCGCCGGAGACTGCGCGGCTACGGTGGGCGCTTGTCCAGCGAGGAGCCGGCCCCGGCCGGTGTTCGGGACATGGTCGAGGTGGCGGCCGCGATCGCGAGGCTGGCGGGCGGACCGCAGCCGCTGACTCCCGCTCTGCAGGGCGTGGCCGCGTACGAGTGGGCAGCTGGCCGACGGCCTGTGGCTCCGGTCAGCGGGGCTCTGCTGGTGGGAGATCTGCCGAGCGACGACCAGTTGCAGGGCGAGGAACGTGCGGCTCTGCGGCGGGTGCACAACAGGCGGATATCGGCCCGCAGGACCGCAACTTCGGGCTCGGAGTGGTCCGCGCACTGGCCTGGCTGATCGGATACAGCGGTGACCAACCCTGATGCTGAGCGGTGAGCGGGGCCGGGCGGCGACCCGGCCGGCTACCCCTGCGGATCCCGCGGCTTCGAACACCTGCGTGCCGGGCCCTGAAGCCGGGCCGAACAGGGGGCACCGCCTACCCGTCCCACACTGCCTCGACGTGCCATCGCAGCGTGGGACGCGTGGGAACTCACGCGCGATGGCCAGGGCTGGCAGACGACCGGGAAACCATCCCCGCAGCCCCGGGCCCGGCCCGGCGACCACGCCAGTCGGCGCTACGGCCCCGCGATGCGCGGCAGGCCGGTTCGGTAGTCGGTGAACAGTTCTCGGGGGGCGTGCCGTGTCGGCAGGCGTCGGTCACCGGATCCGGCAGGAGGGCGTCGTCGGGGGGCTACTGGCGGGACGGATCTTTCCGATGCCTGCGCCCCGGCCCAGTGCCGCCTTCAGCAGAGCGAAGACGGCACCCCGGAGGGCGGCGGCGAGCAGGCCCCTGCGCCAGGTGTGGCGCTCCTTGGCGGTCTCCTCGTGTCCGACGATCCTCCAGGCTCGTCGGACCACCGCGACGGCCGGGCCACCGCCCAGCGCCCCGACGAGGAGAGCGGCAGGCCTGTGCGTGATCGTGGCGATGTGCACCGCTCCTCCTTCCGCGGTTCGGCCGGAACCCGCTCTCGCACCCCGGCTGGCGCGCGGGCAGGATCCGACTCGGGTGACGGCGTTTCAGTGGCCGGACGCGGGAGCGTCGGGTCCCTCGGGGTCGACTCCGGAACGCGTGCCCGCGGTGTAGCGGCCGCTGGGGCGGCCGGACGGGCCCCGGGGGCCCAGGTCACGGTGGTGCTTCGGGGGTCCTTGGTCCTCGCCGCGCCGACCGGCGCTCTCCACGGTGTCGCCGGGGACGCCGTCGTGCTCCTCTTCGGACGGTTCCCGGCCCGGCCCGGGTTCGGGTGCGTGGGTTTCGGGGTCGAAGGAGCGGCGTGCGCTGTCGTTCGGCTCCTGGTCCTCCGCGTCGATGTCGCCTGACCAACCGTGCTGGTCGGCGCCCTCGAAGCGGCTGGTCTCGCCCTCGTCCATCGTGTGGTGACGGGTTGCCTTGTTCGCAGTCATGTCCTCAGCCTTCCGCGACAGGACCGTCATGTGGTCCGTACCGGCGCGTCTGTCCGACCGGGCGACGCGCACACCCCGGCCGCGCGGTTCGTCCCCCGGCTGTCACCCGGCAACGGAGCGGTCGATCACCCCCGCGTGCCCTGTCGGCATCCACCGCCCTCTCCGAGAGCTTTCCCTTGCACGCTCCCTGCGGCCGGCGGCGGCACGGCCCGGTGAGTGCCCCGTCACGAACTCCGCGTACGACGGCACCGGCCACCTGCGGTGCGGCTGCCAGCCGGTTTGCCTCAACCGGCTGGCGGTATACGTACAGATGGCCGCCGGCCCGCCGAGCCGCCCGGCCGCGGCCCTGTCCGCGAGCGCTACGGCTCTGGCACCTCTGCCCACCGGGCACGCAATTCGGGAAGAACCAATGATCATCCTCGGCGTCATACTGCTCGTCATCGGCTTTGTCACCGGGATCTCAATCCTGTGGACCATCGGCATCGTTCTGGCCGTCATCGGCCTCATCCTGTGGGTTGCCGGCCTCCTCGGCCACGCCGTCCGCGGGCGCCGCCACTACTACTGATTCGCTGGTCGCAGCACGGCCGCCGCGGGGGCGACATGGGTCTCGGGCGCCACGGGCGGTCCGGGCCCGGCCGACGGTCGAAGCGCGCGGTGCGCACTCACGATCCGTCGGCCCACAGCTCCTGGCGGCCACTCGCCTGCCGCAGCCCAACGCGCGAACGCGCACACGCTCGAACGCGCACTGCCCCACGGCCCCGCTGCCCCGAGGAGCACCGTCCGCCGTCATGAGCGACCTGCACACCCCGCAGGACCCGACTGACCAGCATCCGAAGCCGCCATTCCCCGAGCAGTCCCAGTCCCACCCCGGCAGCGGCGAGCAGATGCGGCCGAGCCCCGACCACGGCGAGACCAGCTACCGCGGCACCGGCCGCCTGACCGGACGCGTCGCCCTGATCACCGGCGCAGACTCCGGCACCGGACGCGCCGTCGCCCTTGCCTTCGCCCGCGAAGGGGCAGACATCGCCTTCTGCCACCTGTCCGAGGAACAGGCCGACGCCGAAGAGACCACCCGCCTGATCGTCGATGCCGGACGCCGCGCCCTGGCCGTCGCCGGGGACCTGCGCGACGAAGCGTTCTGCTCCGGCCTGGTGGCCCGCTGCACCGACATGTTCGGCCGCCTCGACATCCTGGTGAACAACGCCGCCTACCAGATGTCCCAACCCGAGGGCCTGTCCGCGATCAGCACCGAACAGTTCGACCGCGTCATGAAAACCAACCTGTACGGCATGTTCTGGACCACCCGCGCCGCCCTGTCCCACCTGCGCCCCGGCGCCTCCGTCATCAACACCGCCTCCGTCCAGGCGTACAAGCCCAGCCCCCACCTCCTCGACTACGCGATGACCAAGGCCGCCATCGTCGCCTTCACCCAGGCACTCGCACTGCAGCTCGCCCCCGACGGCATCCGCGTCAACGCGGTCGCCCCCGGACCGGTGTGGACACCGCTGATCCCCGCCACCATGGACGAGGAGAAGGTCGCCCACTTCGGCGAGCAGTCGCCTCTCGGCCGCGCCGCCCAACCCGCCGAAATGGCCCCGGCCTATGTCTTCCTCGCCTCTCAGGAGTCCTCCTACATCACCGCCGAAATCATCAACGCCACCGGCGACACTCCCCTGCCCTGACCTCGGTGGACCCACAGTGCGCCGTGCCGGCGTCTCCGCCCGCCAGCTGCCCATCACCGAAGTGGCACGGCTCGGAAACTTCCGGGCAGACGGTTCGCCGACCGCTACGAGAAGGCGAGCGACGGGTCTGGACCTGATCTCAGCTCGGACGGGGATCCAGCTCTGACCGGTGCGCTGCCACCCGCTCTGCCACGCGACGGACCAACCGGAGGCGATCGTAGGAGGAAGCGGGGGCCGGCTCAGGGCCTCGGTGCCGAGCCGGGTGAGGATGGTGTTGATCGATGCGCGGGAGCGCGGCGGACCGGGCGGTCAGCGGCCCGGCGCGGCGGCCAGTACCCGCGTGTGCGCGGGGCGGGTGATCACACGATGGCTGCCCTCGGGGGTGATCTCCACCTGCAGGAGGCCGTCGCAGCCGGTGAAGACCGGGTAGCCGGCAGGGCCGAAGCGGCCGGTGGCGGCGACCGGGCAGGTGCCCACCCGACCGGCGGTATCCCGCAGCCACAGCACATACCCGCCCGAGCACAACGACGGCGCGGTGGCCACCCTGCTCAGCCGCTCACCGGGGCGAAGCCGAGGATCCAGCCCAGCGCCCGGGCCGCACCCACCGCACGTGCCCGCTCGTCGAGGGGCCTGGCGCGGTCACGTGCCGCCTTGATGGCGGCGCGCTCTTCCACCGCGAGATCCAGGTCGGCCGGCACGGCATCCAGGACACGGCCGGTCACCGGCGCCGGACCTGCCGGGTCCAGCGCCCACCGGTACGCGGCGAGAGCACCGGCCTCCTCGGCAGGCAGCCCACCCGCGAAACGCCGGACGAGTTCATCCGCACCACCGACGATCTCCTCACGCGCACGCACCGCAATGAACGCCTCCCCGGACTCCTCGGGCACCACGCCACCTCACACCAACGGAACCGGCGCCGCCTCGTGCCCCGCGGCAAACAGTCGATCGCCCCACCCTGCTGGCTGTCCCGCCACTTCGCACGGCGGCACAGGGTACGACTGCCCCATCCGGGTGCCACCTGCAGCGGCCTCGCGTCCCTGCCAAGGCTCTCCTGCACTCCGGAGTTGGTCCCGCCAGGCAGGCCTGCTGGTCCTGTTGCGTGGCCGGCCGTTCAGGCCCGGACACGCCAGCCGACAGCACCCGGTCGAGCGTCTACCTCCGCAGCCGCAGAACCTCGTCCGGGCGGAGCCAGCCGGTTCGGACGCCTCTGCGCCCGCGCGCCCACCACGCATCCCCGCTCCGGAATGCCCCGGCCGGCCCATGCAGCGGCGTCGCACCCGCCCGGCGGCGGGTAGCGGCGACTCGTCGTAGGTTGCGGACATGACCAGTGACGAGAGGACGATCCCGGCCGTGGGGGTTCGCCCGCTGGACGAGGTGTTCGACGCGATCGAGTCTGCCCACCGGCGCCCGCAGCCCTGGACCGGTTTCGACCACGGGGTCCTCGGGGCCTACCGGTGGGCCGCCGGAGCCCAGGGCGAGGCACCGGTCACCACCGCCGCCGCGCTCGGGGCCATGGGGCCGTGCCGGGCGCAGCTGCTGGCCGAGTGCCAGGCCGCCGCGGTCCGTCTGCGCGACGCCCTGAACGAGCGCACGGACCCCGCGTACGCCCTGGGCGCCTACCAGGCGCTGGCCTGGCTGTGCGGCCACCACGAGGACCGCCCCTGACCAGCGCCCCCGAGGAAACAGTGACCGCCCTGACCGCCCCCCCGGAGGCCGACCCCGTGCCCACGCCCAGTCCGAACACCCGGCTCCGGCGAAGGAGTGGGCGCTGCCGCCCTGACCTGCCGGTGGGCTTCGCCTCCGGCGACGTGGAGAACGCCAGTAGGCGTTTCCTCCGCTACGGGGTCCTGCCCTTGTGGTTCGCCCCCGCCGTCGCGGACGGGGCGATGCACCGGCGGACCCGGATCGAGGACACCCGTGGCCTGCGCGAGTCCCAGATCCACGCATTGATGATGGCCGAGGCCGGCGCTCCGGTCGTTCTCGGCCTGACCTCCGGGATCAACCCGGTCCCGGCCACCGTGGCGGGCGCGGATCTGGTGCATGGGGCCACCGCCGTGTGGGACGTATCCCCGGCCACGGGAGAACGGGAGATCACCCCGATCGAGCAGCACGTCCACAGCTTCCTCGAGGTCCTCCCGCTCACTGCCGTGGCCTTCACCACCTGCCTGCGCTGGGACCAGGTCCCCTCCCTCCTGCACGGCGGAGACTCCCGCCCGCAGTTGGCGCCTGCACCCCAAGTCCCGCCCGCTGCCCTCCGGCTACCTGGCCGGCTTCGCCGCTGCCGTCACCGCGTTCACTGCCCTACG
>NZ_CP026498.1:10918202-10920061 GCF_002953255.1 Streptomyces sp. CB01881 | reverse complement strand
GTTCATCGCCCTGCCCTACGGCGAGGAACTGGTGCGCTGCGCCCGTGCTCAGGCGGCCCGCTCCAGGTACTGCCCGTAGGCCGGGGGATCCGTTGACCAAGAACGACGGCGACGGCGCACCGGGCCGGAACGAGACGCCCCAGGAGCGGGCCGACCGGCTCTGGAACGAGCTGCTCCAGGAGGTCCGTGTGTGCCAGACCGGCGCGCAGATCCTCTTCGGCTTCCTCATCGGCGTGGCCTTCACCCCGCGCTTCGCCGCCCTGCCCGACTTCGACAAGAACCTCTACGTCGCCACCGTCGTCCTCGGCGCTATCGCCACCGGCGCCCTCATCGCACCCGTGGCCTTCCACCGCTTCCTGGCCGGCCACGGCATGAAACCCGAGCTCATCCACGTCGCCGGCCGCCTCATCGCCATCGGGCTCACCACCCTGGCTCTGACCATCTCCGCCGCCCTGCTGCTCCTGCTGCGCACCGCGACCGGCAGCCCGGCCGCCGCGTGGACGCTGAGCGCCGTCGTGCTGTTGTGGTTCACCACCACCTGGCTCGTCCTGCCCTGGGTCGTGCTCCGGCGCACGGCCGCACGCCAGGCGGCCTTGCGCGAGCACGGCGGCACCGGCGGCGACCAGCCCACGCGATGACAGCCCCTTTGCCGTCCAGCCGAGGTGGCACCCGTACCCGCGTCGCCGCATCGCCGCATCGCCGCATCGCCGAGGATGGAACGGAGGTCGATCTCCCTTCTTGCACTGTCCGCGGCAGCCGGCGCAGCGGGAGGCCAGGCCCGCAAGGCCTCCGTGAACCCGGCTCGACCAGCGCAACCCGCACCATGTCGAGCTGGCGATCCGCTCGCTCGCACACGCCCGGCCGGGCTGTCGGTCCCGTCCCGGGCTCTTGCCCAGCGGGTGGTATCACGCCACTTCGGCGCCCTCCACGCTCAACCGTTCCACCAGGTGGGCCCGATGGAGGGCGGCGACGGGTTCGAGGAGGTCGGGATGGCGCAGCAGGGCGGCGGCCTCGGTGTCGTGGGTGCCGGGGTGGGTGAGGCGTTGCAGGGCGCCGGCCGCGGCGCGGTGTTCGGTCGGCTTCGGCAGGACGAGCGACCCGAGATCCCTCCGCTTCCGCTTCTCCTCGCACGCCGGGCACTCCAACCGGTTTGGACCGGTCCTCTCCCGCAGCTCCAACTTCGAGCCCTCCTTCCCTCCGATCGAGCCCCGGCAGTCCAGCACGGGCGCAGCGAGGCGTTGGCCGTGCGGGCGGCTTCCAGTTGCTCTTCGGCCTCCCGTTCCAACCGCTCCTTGCGTTCCTGGTGGCAGGGCCAGCAGCGGCCGCCGGGGCGGCGGGTCCACTGGCGGCAGGCGCGCAGCTGGCCGGCGTCGAGCTGGTGGCGCACCGCGTGGTGGCCGTCGCGCAGGGTCGGGTCGTAGAGCACCACCTTCGGCTCGGTCACCTGGTCCACGGCCGCTCCTTCCCGGGTCAGGGCGGCGGCAGCCCGCTCAGCCGAGTGCACCGCCGCCGCGTTGATGATGTCGAGGTTGCCCGCGTAGCCGGGGATGTGGCTGCTGTGGGCGGTGACCTCCGGGGCGACGTCGATCCGCTCGCCGACGACGGTGCAGGAGGTGACGGTGTAGCCGGGGGCGAAGGCCCGGGCCCGTGGACTGGGGGCTGATAACACGGCGGGGAATTCGTCGGCTTCCGGCACCTGGACACCCGCCCTCAGCCCGCCGCGTCCCTATCGGGGAAGGGCAAACCCTGGAGGAGCCGCAGGGGGCTCCGCCAGGTCGAGTGGCGACCTTCGCTGTCGTTCAGGAAGCGAGATCAAGGTCGAGGATCTGGGCGGCCCTGCCGATGGAGCATGAGGTGAC
>NZ_CP026498.1:10916868-10918192 GCF_002953255.1 Streptomyces sp. CB01881 | reverse complement strand
GAGCCAGGCATGAGGTGACGGTAGATCTTGAACGTGATGTCGAGGCTGCGGTGGCCCATCCACTCCGCGACGTCCGTGATCGGGAGGTTGTGGGCGAGGCAGTTGGACGCGAAGAAGTGGCGGAGGCCGTAAAGGACCATGCCTTCGGGGATCCCGACGATCCCGGCCTTCTTGATCCGCCGCCACCGGTACTCCAGGTAGTAGTGCGCCATCGGCTTGCCCAGATCCTGCGGATGCCGAAGCAGGTAGCCGCCCACCGTGCCGTACTTGTCCGCGTACCACTCGATGGAGTGCTTGACATGAGCGGGGAGGGGAACGTCGCGGTAGTCGCCGACCTTGCGGTGCTTCAGGGGTCCGTAGTCCTTCGTGGTCTGGTTGACCTGCTCGGTGATCCGGTACACGTCGTCGGCGACGATGTTGTTGATGTTGACCGCCAGTACCTCGCCGTTGCGCATGCCGCAGCCGCTCATCAGGTCGGCCGCAAGACAGAACACATCGTCGCCGGCAACCCGGATGTCGCGGAGTTGCGCCGGAGAGGGGATGACGGCGCGCTTGGGGTTGTACTGCGGGGGCTTGACCCCCTCCAGCGGGTTCTCGTCGTAGAGCCCCAGTCGGTGTGCGTCCAGGAGGATGGACTTCAGCTTGTCGAAGACGTTGGCCTGGGTCGCCAGGGCCACGCCGTTGCGCTCCATGGTCTGGATGAACGCCTCGACGACCTTGTGGTCGAAGGTACCCATCCGGCGGCTCCGGAACGCCGGGTAGAGATGGTGCTCCAGCCGGGAGTCGAGGTGGCGCAGTGAGCCGGCGCTGAGGTCGCGCTGGCCGGCCCTCCACTCGGTGACGTACTCCTCGAACCGCGTTGAGCCGTACTTCTGGATGCGCTCAGCCTTGCGCTGGCTCTGCGGGTTGTTCTTCCGCGTCTGGTAGACCTCGGCGAGCCGGGCCTTGGCCTTGTCCTGGGTGGCGAAACCGGACTCCTCGGTCTGCTTCCCGGCAGCGTTGCGGTACCTGATCTTGTACTCGTGCGGGCACCTCGGCCATCGGCTCTCGGGGTGCTCGCACTCCTTGAAGAAGCTGCCCATGCCGCGGACGAGGTTGGTGGTGGCCATGGTTGACGACTCCCGGGTGACTTGCTGACCTTTTGCTGACCCCGGATGGTCGGCCGCGCCCCTGACCTGGGAAGAAACGCTAGATTCGTGATATGTGGTGGATCACCGCGACATTGGGGTGCTGGATGCGGGCGAGTGCCCGGGCCTCCCGCAGGACGCGTTCGCGCAGCTCATGGGCACCCTCGGGGTCGGCCTCGGCCATCGCCCGGCGGGCG
>NZ_CP026498.1:10910879-10916858 GCF_002953255.1 Streptomyces sp. CB01881 | reverse complement strand
GACGCGTTCGCGCAGCTCATGGGCACCCTCGGGGTCGGCCTCGGCCATCGCAGGGTCCGGCGGGCGGACCTCCTTGAGCGCGACCTCCCGGTGCAGCGCGTTGTCCCGCGCGCGCCAGACCAGGCCCATGCCCCCGCCGCCGAGGCCTGCGAGCAGTTCGAAGCGGCCGTCGATGAGCCGCGCCTGCGACCCCCCAGTGTTCATGGCGCACATCGTAGAGGTCCCCACCGACCCTCTCCCCGCGCCACCGGGGGGACGGCGACGGCCGGGCCGTTCCGGCAACGCGATGATGCTGTTGGCAGACCGCTCACGGAGCCCTGGACGTCCTCGTAGGCTCCCGCTGGACCGCCCCGAGGCCCGACTCCCCTGTGCTGCCGGACCGGCCTCTGCGACGACCTGCATGTCCCCGACCGCCACTCCGCCGGAGCCCCGGTCGAGCTGCCGCCCGTCGGCTGGCCCGGCCGCCGGTCCCGGCCGGGCCCGCTGCTAGCATCCGCGGAGCTCGAACAGTGGATCAAGGCGGACAGGGGCGGGGCAGGATGCAGCACAGCGGAGCCGGTGAGCAGGCGCAGGTGCCGGCACGGCGCCGGAGGATCGTCGTCGGCATCGCCGCCGGGGCGTGCCTGCTGGGGCTGGCGGGCGCCGGTGGACTGATCCTCACGCACGGACACGACAGCGCGCCGAGCGGTGCCCCGGCCGACCTCTCGTCGACTACGCCACCGGCCCCGGCGCCGTCCGTTCCGTCGAGCCCCTCGCCGTCGGAGTCCGTTCCGCCGCAGGAGCCGTCGCCCACCGCGTCCGCCGTCGAGGACGCGTCGCCGACCGGGGCTCCCTCGAGCCCGGCGCCGCCCGCACCCACCCCTCCCACGGCCGGGCGGGCGACTGCCGCGCAGGGCCGAGCCTCCGCCGCGCCCACCAACTCGCCCGCCGCGGCCAAGCCTTCGCCTCGTGCGTCGGCGACGGCCAGCCCGGATCTGCCGAACGGCTGGACCATTCCGCCCAGGCCCGAGCCGACGCTGCCGCCGCGGCCGGCCAGCTGCCCGCCCGGGTACCTCCCGCCGACCTGGGACGGATCCTGCCACCCCCTCGGTCCGGTGATCACGCTGCCCCCGGGCACCGTCCCGCCGCAGCCGAACGTGCTTCCCAGCACCGTGCCCCGCTGACACCGGCCGCCGTCACCGTCACCGACCGCTACGACTGCTCGCCGCAGCGGACGCGGAGCGGGCCGGCGACCGGGGAGAGTGCGCGGGCGCCCGGCGGACGCGGCGCAGTGACGGGCGAGCGCCTCCGCCGAGGGGGTCGGTGCTGCCGGACCCGCACTGCTGGACGACGGCGAGGGCGGCAGTCCATCCGTGTCTCGACGGGCAGGGGCGCGAGGTCGCCCACTTCGTACGGTTCGAGACCGAGTGAGGGCCCGTCTTGGACGACGTGCCGCATCGCACACGTGCTCCGGCCGCTACGGGGCTTCGGGCCCACCCGTCCGGTGCCCGGCGGGCCCGATGCCCAGCCTGGCGCCGGCCTTGGTCAGCGAGCGCAGGGCCACGAGGAGGAACGCGATGTCGTCCAACAGGACCGGGTCGGGCAGAAGGTCCACGGGACTGACCAGGTAGACGATGGACGCCCAGAACAGCACCTTGTTCGACATCGGGATGCCGGAGGCCACCAGCAGCTTCCTGGCCCGGACCAGCTTGACCACCAGGACGGCCGCAACCGTCAGGCTGGCCGCGACGACTCCCGCGGCCACCCACCAGAACACGCTGCCGTCCACCTGACCACCTCCCGCTCGAACCGGTGCTTCCCCGGGAGCCTGCCCCGTTCTCGGGAGACCGTGCACACCTCCGGACAGACTCAAGCTTCGCACCCGTGGCCAGGGAACCGCGGGTCCGTGCCCGGCCCCACGGCGGCCGCGCGCTCGGGCCGCGGACCGTCGCCGAACAGGCAGCCGATCGTCTCCGCGTCGACCTGGTGGCGGACGGCCCCCCGAGGCCGGTGTCAGTAGACCAGGATGTCCCAGTGGTTGCCCTCGTTGCAGTACAGGTTGCCCGAGGCGGCCTTCCACTGCGGGTAGCCGTCGCCCCGGTAGCCGATGTAGGTGAAGCTGTTCTGGATGTAGCCGTCGATGCAGGAGTTGCGGGCGATGTCGACCTTGTAGCCGTTGTAGTGGCTGTAGGTCCCCGAGGCGTGGCCCACCTCGGTGCCGCCCGTGATGTTGATGGCACAGCCACTGGCCCGCTTGAGGGTGATGATCGTGCTCACCGTGCCCGAGTTGATCTGCTCGAACGACGTGCAGGTGGAGTTGGACCTGGTGGTACAGCCACCGCTGGAACTCCACGTGATTCCGGCGCCCGAGAACCGGGCGGCGGCCGTCGACTGCGACAGCTTGGTCCCACTGGCGCCGGCCGTGGGCGCCGAGACGGCGGGCCCGAGTTGATCTGCTCGAACGACGTGCAGGTGGAGTTGGACCTGGTGGTACAGCCACCGCTGGAACTCCACGTGATTCCGGCGCCCGAGAACCGGGCGGCGGCCGTCGACTGCGACAGCTTGGTCCCACTGGCGCCGGCCGTGGGCGCCGAGACGGCGAGCCCGGCCATGGCCAGGGCGACGACGGTGACTGCGGTGCGGGGCTTCATCTGCTCTCCCGGTGAGGGTGGTGGACCTCGGACTGGGGCATCCCCGCCCGTACCGACCGGACGCGTCCGGCCCCGACCTGCCGGGTGGCCGGTCGAGCGCCGGGGCGGCGGGGCCGGCCGGACAGGGGGTCGTGCGAAGTACCGTGCGGCAGTGCTTGATACGACGGTGCGGTGGTACGACGGTGCCGCAGTACAGCGATATGGCGGTGCGGTGGTGGTACGGCGGTGCCCGGACGCACGGGAACGGCGACCGGGGACAGACGATCCGCCCGGCCCTGATCGCGTTCGCAGGGTTCCCGGGGCCACCGGTGAGAGGTCCCGCCGACCGGGTCGGTGACGGGGTGACAGACGGGTCCGGGGCCGGGTGGGTCCTGCCGAAGCGGGCAAGTGTACTGGGGTGGGTTCGGGGGCTTACGAGGGAAAGCGGTGCGGTACCAGGATGGCCCGACGATGTCTATGCGAGTAGACCCCGGCCTGTGAATTTCGGACGGCGGCGTTCCCGTCGCCGGTCACGCCGTCCCTCCGTCCCACGAGCGCGTCCCAGGAAGGTTACGTCTTCCCAGCTCACAGCGGGTAAAGGCGTCCCCGCGTCCCAGATCGCGCGCCCGCCGTTGCAGCTGGGACGAAGCGGCGAACAAGCTGTCGGCGAACACCGAGAGGGAGTAACTGTGAGGACTGTTCAGGCGGCCCGGGCCGCGATACGCACCGGCGACCGTTTCAACCGCGGCGCGGTGGCGCTGACGATGGGCGGGCTACTGCTGATGACCGCGGCCTGCGGCGACGACCAGGGCAAGGACGGTGAAGCCACCGGGACGGCGGCCACGGCCACGGCCACAACTCCGGCCACGGCTCCGGCCACGGCCGCACCGAGGACGTCGGCCGCGGTGCTGGACGTCACGCCGAAGGACGGCGCCCAGGGCGTCGCGCCGAACGCGCTTCAGGTGTCCGTCTCCCACGGCAGACTCACCACGGTCGACGTGACCGACAAGAACGGCAGGCCCGTCCAGGGCGCGATCACCCCGGACGGCACCGGCTGGAAGCCCGCCGCCGCGCTCACACCCGGCACGGCGTACACGGTGAACGCCCAGGCGGTCGACGCCGACGGCCTCGCGGCCGCAGCCACGACAGCCTTCACCACGCTCGCACCTGACAAGCGCGTGTCCACCAACGACAACATCGGCGACGGCCAGACCTACGGCGTGGGCATGATCGTCAAGGTGGAGTTCAGCACGAGGATCGCGAACAAGGACGCCGTCGCCAAGGGCATCACCTTCGAGACCGACAACGGCACCGAGATCAAGGGGCACTGGTTCGGCGACGACCGGCTGGATTTCCGCCCGGCCGAGTACTGGAAGCCGGGCACGAAGGTCACCATCCACTACCGGCTGAAGAACGTCGAGGTCTCGCCGGGCGTCTACGGCGACGTGGACAAGGACGAGCCGTTCAGCATCGGCCGCTCGCAGGTGTCCACCGCCGACGCCGCCACGCACCAGCTCACGATCGTCCGGGACGGCAAATCCACCACCGTGCCCGCCACGCTCGGCGACGAGAAGCACCCGTCGTGGGGCGGCACCATGGTGATCATGTCCAAGGAGAAGGTCACCCACATGAACTCCCGGACCGTCGGACTCGGCGACGAGTACGACATCCCCGCCGCCCCGCACGCGATGCGGCTGACCGGGAGCGGTACCTACCTCCACGGCAACTACTGGTACAAGGGCGACCCGTTCGGCAAGGCGAACACCAGCCACGGCTGCGTCTCCCTCAAGGACGTGGAGGGCGGAGGCGACAGCACCGTCGCGGGGGCGTTCTTCAACAGCTCACTGATCGGCGACGTGGTCACGGTCGTGCACACGAAGGAGAAAACCGTCTCCCCCGACAACGGACTCGGCGGCTGGAACCTCCCCTGGGCCAACTGGTAGAACCGTCCGCCCGTACTGCCCGTACCGGCCCTGCCGCCCGTACCGCCCGTGACGGTCGGTCGTGGCCGGCGGCGAAGGGCCCCTCGTCGACGAAGCGGCGCAGGAGGCGGGCGAAGTCCCGGGCGTCGGCCTCCGGCCAGGCCGCCAGCGCGTGCTCGATGCCGGTGGCGAGCCGCTGCCTGGTGGCCGCGATGACGGTGCGTCCGTCGTCGGTGAGGGCGAGCAGGGTGGCGCGGCCGTCGGCCGGGTCGGGCCGGCGCTCGACGAGGCCGGCACGTTCGAGGCGGTCGGCGCGGCGCGTGACGGTGGTGCGGTCGAGTCCGACCTCGCGTCCCAGGTCGGCGGCGCTGCACGGGCCGGTCCGCGCCAGGCCGCTGAGGACCGGGGGGCTGGACCTCAGCAACCTCGGCCTCTATGCGGCCCGTGTCTTCTTCGACGTGCTCCAGGCAGATCCGCTCGGAGGGAGGCGTTCCGTCCGGCCGCGCCGACGTACTGCAGCCCGGAGGCCTCTGGTTCGATAGGGGCGCTGTCGCCGCCACCCGCAAGGAGCAAGACCCTGAGTACGTCGTTCGCCGAAGCGCTGTCCGTCGGACTGCTGGTGCTGGTGCTGGTCTGTGCGGTGGTGCGGCCGTGGGGCTGGCCGGAGGCCGTGGTCGCGGTTCCCGCAGCCGGGCTGGTCATCGTCACCGGCGCGATCTCGCCGGCGGACGCATGGGCCGAGGCGGAACGGCTCGGGCCGGTGATCGGGTTCCTCGCCGCCGTCCTGGTGCTGGCTCAGCTGTGCGACGACGAAGGCCTGTTCCGTGCCTGTGGGGCGTGGATGGCCCGGACGTCCTCCGGGAGTCCGCGACGGCTGCTGGTGCAGGTGTTCGTGGTCGCCTCCGTGATCACGGCGGTGCTCAGCCTGGACGCCACCGTGGTGCTGCTCACCCCTGTGGTGTTCGTCACCGCGGCGCGGCTCGGCGCCCGGCCCAAACCGCACGTCTACGCCTGCACCCACTTGTCGAACACCGCCTCGCTGCTGCTGCCGGTCTCCAACCTCACCAACCTGCTGGCCTTCGCAGCCAGCGGGCTGAGCTTCACCCGGTTCGCCGCGCTGATGGCGCTGCCGTGGCTGGCGGCCATCGCCGTCGAGTACGTGGTGCTGCGGCGGTTCTTCGCCGCCGACCTGGACGCAGGTGCCCCAGCTGCGGACGAGGTGACGGCACCGGAGATGCCACTGTTCGCCCTCGTCACCGTCGCCTGCACGCTCGCCGGATTCGTCCTCACCTCGATCGTCGGCGTCGATCCGGCCTGGGCGGCCCTGGCCGGCGCGCTCGCGCTCGCCGCCCGGGCCCTCGCCCGCCGCCGCACCGCCCCGGTCGCGATCGTTCGCTCGGCCGCCGTGCCGTTCCTGGCCTTCGTCCTGGCGCTGGGCGGTGAGGGCC
>NZ_CP026498.1:10910098-10910869 GCF_002953255.1 Streptomyces sp. CB01881 | reverse complement strand
GCCCTCGTCACCGTCGCCTGCACGCTCGCCGGATTCGTCCTCACCTCGATCGTCGGCGTCGATCCGGCCTGGGCGGCCCTGGCCGGCGCGCTCGCGCTCGCCGCCCGGGCCCTCGCCCGCCGCCGCACCGCCCCGGTCGCGATCGTTCGCTCGGCCGCCGTGCCGTTCCTGGCCTTCGTCCTGGCGCTGGGCATCGTGGTGAGGGCCGTCGTCGACAACGGGCTGTCCTCCGCGCTCGGGGACCTCGTCCCCCACGGCACCTCGCTGCCCGCGCTGCTCGGCACGGCGGCGCTGGCGGCCGTCCTGGCGAACGTCATCAACAACCTGCCCGCCGTCCTCGTCCTCCTCCCGCTGGCCGTCCCGTCCGGCTCCGGAGCGGTCCTGGCGGTACTGCTCGGGGTCAACATCGGCCCCAACCTCACCTATGCCGGGTCCCTGGCCACCCTGTTGTGGCGGCGCATCGTCCGCGAACACGACACCGACATCGGCCTCGGCGAGTTCACCCTCCTCGGACTGCTTGTCGTGCCCGCCGCGCTGGCACTGGCGGTGGTGGCACTGTGGGGGTCACTGCAGATCATCGGAGGATGAGCCCGTGACCGTCGTCGTCTGGATCACCGAAGGCACCTGGCCCGCCTGCGTCGATGCGGCCCGCATCCACGCACCGCAGGGCGCGGAGATCATCCTGCTCCACGTCAGCGGCCAGGAGGTCCCGGGCGTCGCGCACGGCGCCTTCGCCGGTCTGCTCGGGCGCGGCCACCGGGAGCGGGATCC
>NZ_CP026498.1:10909226-10910088 GCF_002953255.1 Streptomyces sp. CB01881 | reverse complement strand
GGCCTCCAGCCGGGTACCCGGCTGGAGGCCCTGGCGGCGGACTCCGCTCAGCACCTCCTCGCCGCCGCGGCCGACCGTCTCGGTCGGCCCTGCGCCCACGTGGAGCGCGCCGGCCGCATCGAGCGCGAGGTCGTCGCCGCGGCCGAGGGCGCCGAGCTGCTCGTCCTCGCGCGCGACGGCGACCGCACCCGCCTCGGGCCCCACAGCCTCGGCCCCGCCACCCGCTTCGTCGTCGACCACGCCCCGTGCCCCGTCCTGCTGGTCTGGCCGGAGCCGGCACCGGGCACCGCCACGCTCCCTCCCCTGCCCGACCGGCGGTAGCAGCGCGCCCCGATCAGTGGCCGGTGTCCGGCCCCGGGTAGGAGAGCCGGTGGCGGCTGCCGGCCGGAAGGCGGACCCGGAAGCGCCGCGCGTCGCCGGGAACCGCGACGGCCGTGACCGGGTTGCCCTGCTCGTCGGTCAGGACGGGGTTGCCAGCGCGCTCGGGCAGGTGGAGATCGACCGTCGTGTCCCGGGCGGCGTGCAGTTCGGCTCCGGTCAGCGCGCCCTGGCGCCAGCTCAGGCCGACCGTGAGCCCACCCCGCGCGCGCAGGCCGCGGACGTCCCCGTCCGGCCAGGACGGCGGCAGTGCCGGCAGCAGCCGCAGGACACCGTTGTGGCTCTGGAGCAGCGCCTCGGCGATTGCGGCGGTGATGCCGAAGTTGCCATCGATCTGGAAGAGCCGGGGCGGGTGCAGGTCGAACAGGTTGGGCGCGATCGAGGTGGCGAGCAGACGCTCGACGGCGTGCCCGGCGAGGGCGCCGTCGCCCAGGCGGGCAGCGAGCCCGGCGACCCAGGCGAGGCTCCAGCCGGCCGCCGCCGT
>NZ_CP026498.1:10904664-10909216 GCF_002953255.1 Streptomyces sp. CB01881 | reverse complement strand
CGCCGTCGCCCAGGCGGGCAGCGAGCCCGGCGACCCAGGCGAGGCTCCAGCCGGTACCGCCGCCGCCGTATTCCAGGCGGCGGTCCAGGGCGCGGCGGGCCGGGTCGAGGTAGGTGTCGTCGCCGAGCGGGTCGACGGCGCTGCCCGGGTAGACGCCGTAGAGGTGGGAGAGGTGACGGTGGCCCGGTTCCTCCTCGGGGAGGTCGTCCCGCCACTCCAGCAGGCGGCCGTCGGCTCCGAGGGCCGGGCGGCGCAGCCGGGCGCGGATGCTCGTCAGTTCCTCCGCGAACGCGTGGTCGACCCCGAGCTCGCGGGCGGCGGCGACGGTGTTGTCGAGCAGTTCGGCGGTGAGCCAGTAGTCCATCGTGGAGCCGGCGGAGACGGCCGCCAGGGTGCCGTCAGCCAGCCGGAATTGGTGCTCGGGCGACGTGGACGGGCTGGTCACCAGCGTGCCGTCCTGGTCCTCGACGAGGAGGTGGGTGAGGAAGCGCGCGGCCTCGCGCATGACGGGGTAGGCGCGGTCGGCGAGGAAGGCGCGGTCCCCGTGGAAGAGGTGGTGGTCCCACAGGTGGGCGGCCAGCCACGGCCCGGCCATGGGCCAGTGGAACCACATCGGCTCCCCCAGCACCGGGTTGGTGGCGCGCCAGATGTCGACGTTGTGGTGGCAGCACCAGCCCGGCGCGTCTAGTAGGCCCGCGCGGTGGAGCGCCCGGCTTCGGCGAGGTCCGTGACGAGGTCGAACAGCGGCTCATGGCACTCGGCCAGGCCGGTGCTCTCGGCGAGCCAGTAGTTCATCTGGAGGTTGATGTTCGACGTCCAGTCGGAGTTCCACGGCGGGGTGACGTGCGCGTTCCATCCCATGTCTTGACTTGGAAGGTGATCGCGGAACGGCAGAAGGGCTGACTGGCCGTCACATCGACACCCCCCTTCAACCGCATCTGGGGATTACCCGCGTCATGACCACGGTCCCATCGCGCAACGCTCCGCCCGGCGCGTGTTCCCGCCGGAATTCTCCTGGGGCGCGGCCACCGCCGCCTGTCAGATCGAGGGCGCCTCAGCCGAGGACGGTCGATCGCCCTCGATCCGGGACACCCTGCCCCTCACTGCCGGGAGCGCGCGTGGCGGGGGCCGGACCTAGGCTGGATCCAGGCGCCGGAATCCCTTCCGGCATGCACGGCTGCCGGGACGGAGGCGCGCGTGGAGACGGCCGGCGAGCAGGACGCACCCATTGCCGTTGTCGTGGTCGACCCGGACGGCGTGGTGAGCGGCTGGAGCGAGGGTGGGCTGCTGTTACTGGGCTGGACGGCGGAGGAGGCCGTCGGCCGGCCCGTGACCGACCTGCTGGTCGATCCCCCGAGCGGGTTCCCCGAGAGCGGCGGCACCGTCCCTACACCGACGGCCTGGTGGAGAGCCGCGAGCGCGACACCGAGCGCGGGGCCGCCGACCTGCTCCGGGTCCTGAGCGAACCGGCCGCGTCGCTGAAGGCGCTCTGCGACACGGCGATGAAGGTCCTGCTGCCGGACCACCGCACCGACGACGCGGCCCTGCTGCCCGCCCGCACCCGCGCGCTGGACCCCGACCACGTCGCCGACTGGGCGATCGAGCCCGACTTCGCCCAGGTGGCGCACGCCAGGCGGCTGGCCGCCGACCGACTGGCCGTCTGGGGCCTGGAGGAGACGGCGTTCGTCACCGAACTGGTCGTCAGCGAGCTCGTCACCAATGCGATCAAGTACGGCCAACCGCCCATCAGGCTGCGGCTGATCCGGAACACCTCGCTGATCTGCGAGGTCTCCGACGGCAGTGACACCTCCCCGCACCTGCGCCGGGCACGGACCTTCGACGAGGGCGGCCGGGGCCTGATGCTCGTCGCCCAGCTCACCCAGGGCTGGGGCACCCGGCACACCACCAACGGCAAGACGATCTGGTGCGCGCAGACGCTCGCGAGCACGCCTCGGACGGGAGATGCGGAGCGTACGTACTGACACCGGCGTGGTCCCTCTCTTTGTCGGGGTGGCGAGGAGCCGGACGTGCGGTGGGCACGCAGTGCCGAGCTGCGGAGCGGCCAAGTCCTTCGAAAGTTTCGACTGATCCACCCGATCCTTCGGGGACCATAGGACCGCTCCGACGCTCCGTCAACCGTTCACTGGCGGGGCGGTGCTGCTGCGCTCGACCAGGCTGGTGGCCAGATCCACCCGCAGCGTGCCTGGCCGCACGCCACGGGCGAGGTCGATCGCCAGGCGGGCCGCGGTCTCGGCCATCTCGGTCAGCGGCTGGCGCACCGTGGTCAGCGGCGGGCCCACCCAGCGGGCCAGCGGCAGGTCGTCGAAGCCGACCACGCTGAGGTCCTCCGGGATGCGCAGCCCCAGTTCACGGGCGGCCTCGTACAGTCCGAGCGCCTGTAGGTCGTTCCCGGCGAAGACCGCGGTCGGCCGGTCGGGAAGCGCCAGCAGCTCCAGGCCGACCCGCCGTCCGGACTCGTGGTGGAAGTCGCCCTCGCGGACCAGCCCCGGGTCGTACGGGATGCCCGCCATGTCGAGTGCCGCCCGGTAGCCGTCGGTCCGGGCTCTGCTGCACATCATCCGGGCGGGGCCGCCGATCAGACCGATCCGACGGTGGCCGAGGTCGAGCAGGTGCCGGGTGGCGGCGAGGCCGCCGTCCCAGTTGGTGGTGCCGACGGCGGGCACGTCCTGGCCGGGGTCGCCGGCCGGGTCCATCACCACGAACGGGATGTCCCGACCGGCCAGTCGCTCCCGTTGGGCGCGGTTCAGGTCGGACAACACCAGCACCACGCCGGTCGGCCTGCGGGCGAGCACCCCGTCGACCCAGGACTGGCCGGGGCTGAGGCGTCCGGCGGACTCGGAGAGCACGATGCTCAACCCCTCCTCGCGAACCGCGTTCTCCACGCCGCGGATCACCTCCACCGCCCAGGCGCTCTCCAGCTCGTGGAAGACCAGCTCCAGCAGCGGGCTGGCCTGGCGGCCGCCACCGCGCCGCCGGTAGCCGTGCCGCTGCAGCAGCTCCTCCACCCGCTCCCGGGTGGCCGGGGCGACATCGGCCCGGCCGTTCAGGACTTTCGAAACTGTCGGCGCGGAGACCCCTGCCTCCTGCGCGATCTCGGCGAGCGTCGCCGCTCTGGTCACGGGTTCCTCCTGCACTGCCCCTGCTGGGCGGACTCCCTCGTGGGTGACCGTACGGCAGGGATGCTAGCCCGCGGAGGGGGTCGGGCCGAACCTGCCGGAGCCCTTGACGGGGGGTCAGGACCGTCCTAGGTTTCCCGACAACATTCGGCAACTTGCTCGAAACATTCGACAGGGAGCATGGTATGCGATCGAGAATCGCCGCGATCACCGCGGCCACCGCGCTCGTCCTGGGTACGACAGCGGCCTGCGGATCCGGTGACACCTCCTCCGACGCCGGTTCCGGGACGATCCACGTGCTGGTCTACGGCGACGCCGCCAACAAGGTCGAAAAGCAGATCGTCGAGACCTTCAACCGGACCTCCGAGGTCAAGGCGGTGCTCGACACCGTGCCCGGCGCGGACTACCAGCAGAAGCTGCAGACCGTCATCAACACCCCGCGGGCCCCGGACGTGTTCTTCAACTGGGGCGGCGGCTCCATCCAGCCGTTCGTCAAGGCGGATCTGCTGCTCCCGCTGGACGACTTCATCGCCAAGGACCCGGGGCTGAAGGGCAACTTCCTGCCCTCGGTGTTCAACTCCGCGGTAGTGGACGGAAAGCCGTACGGCGTGCCGATGCGCGGCACCCAGCCGGTGCTGCTGTTCCACAACAAGAAGGTGCTCGCGGACGCCGGGCTCACCCCTCCGAAGACCTGGGACGAACTGCTCACCGCCACCAAGGCGTTGAAGGCCAAGGGCATCACCCCGATCGCTCTCGGCGGCGGCGACCGGTGGCCCGTCCTGATGTGGTTCGAGTACCTGTACGACCGCGTCGCCGGCCCCGGCCTGTTCCAACGGGCGCTGGGCGGTGACCGGACGGCCTGGGCGAGCGAGGACAGCCGCAAAGCGCTGGCCACCCTCAAGCAGCTGGTCGACGCCGGGGCCTTCGGGAGCAACGCCGACTCCGTGAAGTTCACCGACGGCGGCTCCCCGGCCCTGGTCGCCAAGGGCAGAGCCGCCTTCGAGCTGATGGGCTCCTGGTACTACTCCACGCAGCAGGACGCCAACCCCGACTTCGCCGCGTCCGGCCTCGGCTACACCGCCTTCCCGGCCCTGAGCGGCGGCAAGGGCGATGCGGCCGACGTCGTCGGCAACACCAACAACTTCTACTCCGTGTTGAAGAAGACCAAGCACCCGGACGCCGTCGCGGCCTTCCTCAAGCTGATGTACTCCGACGAGTTCGTGAAGGCGCAGCTCGCCATCGGCAACCTGCCGACCACCACCGGCACCACCGACTTCCTCCACCTCTCGGCCAGTCCCGGGTACTCCAAGGACCAGTACGACCTGGTCAAGGCCGCGCCCTCGTTCCAGCTCTCCTGGGACCAGGCCTACCCGCCGAGCGCCATGACCCCGATACACACCGCGGTAGTTCTTCGA
>NZ_CP026498.1:10903179-10904654 GCF_002953255.1 Streptomyces sp. CB01881 | reverse complement strand
GGACCAGGCCTACCCGCCGAGCGCCATGACCCCGATACACACCGCGGTCCAGCAGTTCTTCGACGGCAGGATCGACACCGACGCTTTCATCAGGGCCATGCAGGCCCTGCCGGCCTCATGACGCGCGGCACGCGGTCCGGCGCGGGGGCGACCCGCCCGGGTTTCGTCTGGGCGGTGCCCGCGGCCGTCTTCTTCCTGCTGTTCGCGATCGTGCCGCTGCTGTTGGTCGCCGTGCTCTCCTTCACCAGCTGGAACGGCATCGGCGACCCGCGCTTCAGCGGCCTGGACAACTGGGCCGCCCTCGTCCACGACCCGGTGATGCTCCAGTCCGTCTGGACCACCCTGCTGCTCACCGCCCTCGGCGTGGTGACCCAGACGCCGATCAGCATCCTGCTCGGCGTCTGGGCCGCCGGGCAACAGCGCAACCGGGCCGTGCTCGCGGCGATCTACTTCGTGCCGCTGCTGCTCTCGGCGACCGCCGTCTCGGTGGTGTGGCGGGCCGTCCTCGACCCCAACTTCGGCGTGCCGGCCCAACTCACCTGGCTGTTCGGCGACGGCAACCTGCTCGGTAGCAGGAGCGGCGCGATCGGGGTGCTGACCTTCGTCGGCATGTGGCAGTTCACGCCGCTGCACGCGCTGATCTACCAGGGCGGCGCCCGGGCCATCCCGCCGGTGCTCTACCAGGCCGCGGCCGTCGACGGGGCCGGCACCGTACGCCAGTTCTTCCACATCACCCTGCCGCAGCTGCGCAACACCGTCATCACCTCGGTGGTCCTGATGGTGGTCGGCGGCCTGACCACCTTCGACACGGTGCTGATCCTCACCCAGGGCGGCCCCGGCACGGACACCACCGTCACCGCGTACTACATGTACCAGAAGGCCTTCAAGGGCTTCGACTTCGGCGCGGGATCGGCCATCGCCCTGGTCCTCGTCGTGGTCGCGACCCTGATCTCGCTCGCGGTGGTCCGGCTCTCCGGCTACGACCGGATGCGCGGCACTGCGGAGGGACTGTGATGCGCCGGCGCCCCAACGTGCCGGCCGGGTTCGGCTCGCTGGTGTGGCTGCTGCTGGTCGGCCTGCCGCTATACGTGCTGCTGATCGCCACCTTCCGCACCCGCTCCGACTACTCCACCGAGGGCCCGCTGAAGCTGCCCGCACAGTGGACCCTGGGAAACTATCTGACCGACCTCTCGAACGGCTTCGGCCAGGACTTCCTCAACACCCTGACCGTCACCGTCAGCGTGGTCGCCATCGTGCTGCTGGTCGTCCCGCCGCTCGCCTACGCCATCGTGCGCGCTCCCGGCCGGGCCACCGGCTGGGTGTTCCGGCTGTTCCTGCTCGGCCTGGCGATCCCCGCCCAGGCGGTGATCGTGCCGATGTTCTACCTCATCAGCAAGAGCGGCCTGTACGACCACCTGATCGGGGTCATCCTGCCGACCGCCGCCTTCTGCCTGCCGGTCTGCACTGCTGACCGG
>NZ_CP026498.1:10900057-10903169 GCF_002953255.1 Streptomyces sp. CB01881 | reverse complement strand
TTCTGCCTGCCGGTCTGCACCCTGGTGCTGACCGGTGCGATGCGCGACATCGGCCCCGAACTGTACGAGGCGATGACGATGGACGGCGCGTCCCCGGCACGGGTGTTCCGGCAGCTGGTCCTGCCGCTGTCCAGGGGCGGCCTGTCCTCGATCGTGGTCTTCGCCGCGCTCCAGGCCTGGAACGGCTTCCTCTTCCCGTTGATCCTCACCCAGTCCGACTCCAACAAGGTCCTGACCCTCGGCCTGTACGAGTTCCAGACCGAACACGGTGTGGACGTGCCTGGCCTGCTCAGCGCCGTGGTGCTGTCCGTGCTCCCCGTCCTCGCCGTCTACCTGTTCGCCCGCCGCGCCCTGGTCCAGGGCCTGATGGGTGTGGGAGGAAAGTGAACGACCACCGCGACCCCGAGCCCGCGCCCGCGTGGCGGGACACCACGCTCACCGCGGAAGCCAGGGCGGACGCCCTGATCTCCGCGATGACCCTGCGGGAGAAGACCGCCCAACTGGTCGGCGTCTGGGTGGGCGCCGGCGGCGAGGGCGGCGAAGTCGCCCCGCACCAGCACGAGATGGAGCGGCCGCCCGACCTCGACACCCTGCTGCCGTACGGACTCGGCCAGTTGACCCGGCCGTTCGGCACCGCCCCGGTCGACCCCGCGCTCGGCGCACTCTCGGTGCTGCGCAGCCAGCAGCGGATCATCGCCGCCAACCGCTTCGGCATCCCGGCCCTGGCCCACGAGGAGTGCCTGGCCGGCTTCGCCGCCTGGGGTGCCACCGCCTACCCGGTGCCGCTGTCCTGGGGCGCCACCTTCAACCCGGAGCTGGTCCGGACGATGGCCGCCGCGATCGGGCGCGACCTGCGGGCCGTCGGGGTGCACCAGGGTCTCGCGCCGGTGCTCGACGTGGTCCGCGACGCCCGCTGGGGACGCGTCGAGGAGACGATCGGCGAGGACCCGTACCTGGTCGGCACCGTCGCCACCGCCTACGTCCAGGGCCTGGAATCGGCCGGGATCGTCGCCACCCTCAAGCACTTCGCCGGGTACTCGGCCTCCCGCGCCGGACGCAACCTCGCCCCCGTCTCCATGGGTCCGCGCGAACGCGCCGACGTCATCCTGCCGCCCTTCGAGATGGCCGTCCGCGAAGGGCGGCCCCGCTCCGTCATGCCCGCCTACACGGACACCGACGGCCTGCCCTCCGCCGCCGACGAGGCCCTGCTCACCGGCCTGCTCCGGGACACCTGGGGATTCACCGGCACGGTCGTCGCCGACTACTTCGGCATCGCCTTCCTCAAGACGCTGCACGGCGTGGCCGAGGACTGGTCCGACGCCGCCCGACAGGCCCTGACCAGCGGCGTCGATGTCGAGCTGCCGACCGTGAAGACGTTCGGGCAGCCGCTGCTCGACGCGGTCGAGGCGGGCACCGTCCCCGAGGAGCTGATCGACCGCGCGGTGCGGCGCGTCCTCGTGCAGAAGGTCCGGCTAGGGCTGCTGGACCCGGACTGGAGCCCGGTCCCCGCCGCCCTCGCCGACATCGACCTGAGCGAACCCGATGCGCTACGCGGCCTGGTCGACCTCGACCGGCCCGCCAACCGCGCGCTCGCCGCCGAACTCGCCGGACAGGCCGTGGTGCTGCTGCGCAACGACGGCGTCCTCCCGCTGGGTGCCCCCGCCCGGATCGCGCTGATCGGTCCCAATGCCGACGAACCCACCGCCCTGCTCGGCTGCTACTCGTTCCCCGTGCACGTCGGCACCCAGCACCCGAAGACCCCGCTCGGTATCGGACTCCCCACCGTACGCGAGGCGTTGGCGGCAGAATTTCCCGCCGGCGAGCTGCGGACGGTGCGCGGTGTGACGGTCGACGGCGAGGACACCGAGGGCATCGCCGAGGCGGTGCGGGCCGCCCGGCGGGCCGACGTCGTGGTGCTCGCCCTCGGTGACCGAGCCGGGCTCTTCGGACGCGGCACCAGCGGCGAGGGCTGCGACGCCGCCTCACTCGAACTGCCCGGCAGACAGCGGGAGCTGCTGGAAGCACTCCTGGACGCCGGGACGCCGGTGGTGGTCGCCCTGCTGGCCGGGCGGCCGTACGCGCTCGGGCGCGCGACCACCGAGGCGGCAGCGATCGTCCAGTGCTTCTTCCCCGGCGAAGCCGGCGCCCAGGCCCTGGTGGGCGTGCTCAGCGGGCGGGTCAACCCGTCCGGACGGCTGCCGGTTTCCGTCCCCGCGCATCCCGGTGTCCAGCCGTCCACCTACCTGGCCGCACGGCTGGCCCAGGTCAGTGACGTCTCCAGCAGCGATCCGACACCCGCCTTCGGCTTCGGACACGGCCTCGGCTACAGCGAGTTCGCGTGGTCCGGGCTCGACGTGGACGTGGCCGAGACCGGCACCGACGGCGAGTTCCGGCTCGCCTTCGAGCTGCACAACACCGGCGCGCGGGCGGGCGCCGAGGTGGTGCAGCTCTACCTGCACGACCCGGTGGCCGCCGTGGTGCAGCCGGTGCAGCGGCTGGTCGGCTACCGGCGGATCCCGCTGGACGCCGGAGCCGGCTGCCGGGTGGAGCTGACGCTCCCGGCCGACCTGGCCTCCTTCACCGGCCGCGACGGCCGGCGGATCGTCGAACCCGGCGCGCTGGAGCTGCGGATCTCCGCCTCCAGCACCGACGCGCGCTTCACCGTGCCGCTGCACCTCACCGGCCCGGTCCGCCCGCTCGACCACACCCGCCGACTGCACCCGACCGTCACCGTCCGTCCCCCCACCCCCACCCCCTAGCGGAGGAACCCCCATGCGCCGATCGAGCCGCCGGTTGTCCCTGCTCATGGCACCCGCCCTGACCACCGTCCTTCTCGCGCTCCACCCCGGGACCGCCCACGCCGCCGACCCCACCGCCCTGACCAACGGCTTCTACGCCGACCCCGACTCCAGCGCGCAGCAGTGGGTCAAGGCCCACAGCGGCGACGGCCGCGCCCCCGCGATCCAGGCGTCGATCGCCAACGTGCCGATGGGACGCTGGTTCGGCAACTGGAGCGGCGCCATCGGGACGGCGACCGGGGCCTACGTCGGCGCGGCCGCCGCCGCCGGCAAGCGGCCGATCCTGGTGGCGTACAACATCCCGCGACATCTGC
>NZ_CP026498.1:10887577-10900047 GCF_002953255.1 Streptomyces sp. CB01881 | reverse complement strand
CGTACAACATCCCCAACCGCGACATCTGCGCCGGCCAGTCCGGCGGCGGGGCGGGCAGCGCCGCCGACTACCGGACCTGGATCGCCGCCTTCGCCGGCGGCATCGGCAACCGGCCGGCGGTGGTCCTCCTCGAACCCGACTCGCTCGGCGACGAGAGCTGCATGACCTCGGGCCAGATCGCCGAGCGCAACGCGCTGCTGAACGACGCCATCGCGCAGTTCAAGGCCAAGGCGCCGAACACCTGGGTCTACCTGGACGCCGGCAACCCCGCCTGGCTGAGCGCCGACACCATGGCCCGGCATCTGGCCGCGGCGGGGGTGGCCGGTGCCCACGGCTTCTCCCTGAACGTGTCGAACTACCTCACCACCGGGGAGAACGTCGCCTACGGCAACGCCGTCAACGCGGCCCTGAAGTCGGCGAAGGGCTTCACCAAGCCGTACGTCATCGACACCAGCCGCAACGGCAACGGATCCAACGGCGCCTGGTGCAACCCGGCGGGGCGGAGGATCGGGACCGCCACGACGTGGGGCGGCGGCGCCGAGATGCTGCTGTGGATCAAGGTGCCCGGCGAGTCCGACGGCAACTGCGGCGTCGGTGCGGGATCGACCGCCGGACAGTTCCTGCCCGAGGTCGCCTACAAGATGATCTACGGCTACTGACCGTGGACCGTTGAGGGACGGCACCGCCCCGGTTGCCCACCGGGCCCGTGTGCAGCGCCGCGACCGGCCACCGGGGAGGTCCACTCCGGTGGCCGGCCACGTGCGGGGAGCTGTCCGGGCCCTGGCGAAGCCACGAGGACTTCGTCCGCACCCGGGCCCGGCGGCGCGTTCGCTCCGCTCGGGCTACTCCTGCTTCTCGCCGGAGGCGTAGCGCGAGATGATCAGCGCGATGATGATGATCGCGCCGTTGAGGAACTGGTTCCACAGCGGCGGTACACCCCCAAGGGTCATGACGTTGACCGCGAGCTGGAGCGTCAGGACACCGCGTCGAGGCAGCCCTCGCCCACCACGACGAGGCTCCCCCCGGCCAGCGCGGCGTCCAGGCCGAGTTCGGACAACAACACCTCGATGCCCGGCTCCCGTCGGGCCCCCAGGACCAGCGCCGCGAAGCCCACGCCACCTGCCGCGCCGGCCCCCGGCCGGCCTGGCAGGTCGGATCCGAGCCGCGTCGCCATGAGCCCCGCGAACCGGCCGAGCCCTGCCTCCAGCAGCGCGACCTGGTCGGGGTCGGCCCCCTTCTGCGGGGCGAAGACGGCGGCCGCGCCGTCCTGGCGCAGGAGATCCCATGTCTCAGAAGGAACGTGATCCCCCAGCCCGAAGGCCCGATCCTCTTCACCGTCGAATTAACCGCCCTGACAAGGTATTTCGTAAGCCTTCTCACGAACCCTCTGGACGTCTCGGCGTGCGTCTCCTATAAATCGATCCCATGACTCAAGGTGATGTGAACGCTCACAAGCCCGGCCGCTTCCCGCGCCGCACCGTGCACCTGGACTTCCACACCGGCCCCGACATCCCCGACGTGGGGCGGGACTTCGACCCGGTGACCTTCGCCCAGGCCTTCCGGGACGCCCACGTCGACAGCGTCACCGTCTTCGCCAAGTGCCACCACGGCCACCTCTACTACGGAACCGACCGACCCGAACGCCACCCCGGTCTCGCCCCCGACCTCGACCTGCTCGTCGAGCAGGTCGACGCCCTGCACGCCGTGGGCATCCGCGCGCCGATCTACCTGTCCCTCCAGGTCGACGAGTACGCCGCCCGGGAGCACCCCGAGTGGATCGCGCACGGCGAGGACCTGAAGCTCACCCGCTGGAGCACCTCCGCCTTCGACGCGGCCTGGAACATCCTCGACATGTCCAGCCCCTACGCCGACTACTTCGCCGATCAACTGGACGAGGTGCTGCACCGCTTCGCCCCGGTCGACGGGATCTTCATCGACATGTGCTGGAACCAGCCCAGCGCGAGCCGCTGGGCGGTGGACGGGATGCGCCGCGAGGGGCTGGACCCGGCCGACGCCGAGCAGCGAAACCGCTACGCGAACCTCGTGGCCCGGCGCTACATGGCCCGCTACTCCGCGATGGTGGAGAAGGCCCTCCCCCCGGACGCCGTCCAGGGCGTCTGGTTCAACAGCCGGCCGAAGACCCGGCTGCCCGAGGAGCGGCAGTTCGTCCGGCACGTCGAGGTCGAGGGGCTGCCCACCGGCGGCTGGGGCTACGCCTTCCTGCCGTACGTGGCCCGCTTCGTCCGCCCGCTGGGGCTGCCGACCCTCAGCCACACCGGGCGCTTCCACGAGAGCTGGGGCGACAACGCCGCCCTCAAGCCCCGGGCGGCCCTGCTCTACGAGAGCAGCCAGATGCTGAGCCACGGTCTGACCAGCGGCGTGGGCGACGTGCTGCACCCGCGGGGTGTTCCCGCTCCGGCGGTGTACGAGCTCATCGGCTCGGCCTACGCGCACCTCGACCGGTGCGAGCCCTTCCTCGGCGGAGCCCGGGTGGTCAGCGAGGTCGCCGTGGTCGTCGACCCCGCCCTGGGTGACAACCCCGGCGCGAGCAACATCGGCGCGGTACGGGCGCTCCAGCAGCTGCGCGCGCAGTTCGACGTGGTCCCGCCGACAGCCGACCTGAGCGGGTACCGGGCGGTCGTGGTGCCGGAGAGCACGAAGGTCGACGGCGCTCTGGCGGAGCGCCTGCACGCGTACCGGCAGGCCGGTGGGGCCGTGCTGCTGGTCGGACCGGCGCTGCTCAAGGACGGTACCGAACCGGCCCTCCCCGACCTCCCGGTCGAGGGGTTGGCACCGGCTCCGGCCGGCGAGGCCTTCCTCGCGTGCCAGGGCGTCCCCGGTGTCCCGGAGGACTTCCCGGTCATCAGCCACGGTTCCCGGCTGACCGCCCGGGCCCGGCCCGGCGCCGAGGTCCTGGCCCGGGTGGTGGCGCCCTACTTCCCGCGCTCCTGGGACCGGTTCTGCGGCCACTCCTACACTCCCCCGGCCGATCCGACCGACGAGGTGGCCGTCGCCGTCGCCGACGGGGTGGCCGCGGTCGCCGTGCCGCTGCTGGAGGCCTTCCACGAACACGGCCTGGAGACGTACCGTCAGCTGCTCGGCGCCGCCCTGGACCGGCTCCTCCCGGACCCACTCGTCCGTGCGGGCGGGCCGGTCCACCTGGAGACCACCGTGCAGCGCACCGCCACGGGCACCGTGGTGCACCTGATCAGCTTCGTCCCCGCCCGCGAGACCCCGGAGCTCGACCTGGTGCACGACCCCTTCCCGCTGCTCGACGTACCCGTCGCCGTCCGGCTCGCCACCGCGCCGCGCTCGGTGCGGCTGCAACCCGCCGGGCAGGAGCTGCCCTGGCAGCACGACGGCGAGTACGTCCACGTGCGGGTCACCACCCCGGACGGGCACGCGATGATCGTGGTCGAGCACGACTGACCGCGCGCACCGGGCCCCGGGTCACCCCGCCGGAAGCAGGGTGGGGTCCGCCATGATCCGGCGGATCGTGGTCTGCGCCGCGCCCAGCACGGGCCCGCGCCGGCCCAGGGCGGACGGGCGCAGCGCCTCCGGAGCCCATGGCCGGACGGTGACCCGGTCGGCCAGTTCGGCACGCACCGACGGCAGCAGCCATTCGGCGAGTTCGGCGTAGGCGCCGCCGAGGACGAGGCTGTCCGGGTCGATGAGGTCGACGGCGGACGTGAGGGCCAGGCCGAGGGCGCGGCCCGCGCGGTCCAGCGCCGCCAGGGTCGGCGCGTGCCCGGCGCCCGCATGCTCGGCCAGTAGGGAGACCGGGTCGCCAGGCTCCGCAAGAGCGGCACGGGCGGGGCCGTGCTGCGCGAGACCGGCCTCGCGCAGCACGGCCGCCTCGCCCGCGTACTGCTCCAGGCAGCCACGGGCGCCGCAGGCGCAGTCGGGGCCGTCCGGGTGAACGGGGATGTGGCCGAGTTCGCCCGCGAAGCCGCGGGCGCCCCGGAACAGTCGCCCTTCGATGACCAGGGCGGCGCCGACCCCGGTCTCGGCGGAGACGTGCACGAAGGTCTCCGCGGTCTGCTCGGTGTTCCAGTACTCGGCCAGCGCCCCGAGGTTGGCCTCGTTCTCCGGCTCGGGCACCGTGTCCGGGTCGGGCCAGTGGTCGGCGAGCCGGACGCCCTGCCAGCCGAGGTTGGGCGCGCGCTCGACCACTGCGCCCGATTCGTTCGGCACCACCCCGGGCACGGCCAGGATGCGACCCTGGACGCGCAGCCCGAGGGTGGCGGCCTCGGCCTCCGCTTCGGCGGCCAGCGCGGCGACTTCCGCCAGGACCTGGCCGGCCGGCCGGCCGGCGTTGGCCCGTTCCACCCGGCGCCACACCCGGGGATCTCCGCGCAGGTCCACCACGCACGCGCCGAGGTGGGTGACACCGACCTCCAGGCCGAGGCCTGCCGGGCCTTCGCCGCTCACGGCCAGCGCCCGTCCGGGGCGGCCGACCCGTCCGCTGGCGGTGGCCGCCGCCTCGGTCACCGCGCCGCGACCGATCAGCTCGTCGACCAGGGAGGAGACGGCCGCCCTGGTGAGCCCGACACGCCCGGCGACGTCCGCGCGGGAGAGCGGGCTGTGCTCGGCGACCGCGCAAAGGACGAGTGCGAGGTTCCGCCGACGCATGTCCTGTAGCGAAGCGGGCCCGTTGTCCTGGCTGCTCCCCGCCTTGCCGACCACTGTCACGCGCCGCCCCTCCTACTGGTCCTCGGCCGGGGCTCCCTGCAAGGCCCCGGCCCGACGCAGGGTATCGCCGATCCGTTCGAGTGCGTCCTCGTCCCGTGCCACGGGCTTCAGCACCGGGCCCTCGACCGTCCGCCAGCGGCGAGCCACCGCGTCGGCGGGCTCGCCGGTGAGCAGTCCGGCGGCCTGGGCGGCGGCGCCGAGCGCGACCAGTTCCTGTGCGTCGGGCACCCGGACGGCCCGACCCGAGAGCCGCAGGACGGTCCGCTGCCAGGCCCCGCCGCGGGCTCCGCCGCCGATCAGCAGCAGCGGCTCGTCACCCGCGAGGTCCCCGCCTCCCGCACGCAGCACGTCGTCCAGGGCGGTGAGCAGGGCGTGGGCGGCGCCGTCGTAGGCGGCCTGGAGCAGCTGCCCCGGAGTGGTGTCGTGGCGCAGCCCGTGGACCAGACCGGAGGCACCAGGGAGGTCCGGTGTGCGCTCGCCGTCCAGGTAGGGCAGCACCACCGCGGAGCCGCCGTCCTCGACCTCCTCGCGGCCACGTCCGAGGAGGTCGGCGAAGCGGTCGACGGCGAGGGTGCAGTTGAGCGTGCAGGCGAGCGGCAGCCAGCCGCCGAGGGTGTCGGCGAAGCCCGCGACGGTACCGCTCGGGTCGGCGGGCCGTGTCCGGCCGACGGCGTAGACGGTGCCGGAGGTGCCGAGGCTGAGCACCGGCTGCCCGGGGAGCAGGCCGAGACCGAGTGCGGCGGCCATGTTGTCGCCGGTGCCGGTGGCCACCAGCGTGCCTTCGCGCAGCGGCGTTCCGGCGCGGACGGCGCCGGCCCGCGCGCCCGGTGGGAGGACCTCGGGCAGCAGGCCAGGGTCGAGGCCGATGCGGGCCAGGACGTCCCGGTCGTAGCCGTCCGGGCCCCACCAGCCGGTTCCCGACGCGTCGCCGCGGTCGGTGACGGCCTCCCCGGTCAGCCGTTCGGTCAGGAAGTCGTGGGGCAGGCGGACGGCCGCGACCCGGTCGGCCGCGGCGGGCTCGTTGGCGCGCAGCCAGGCCCACTTGGGGGCGGTGAAGGCGGCGGTCGGGACGCTGCCGGTGCGGCGGGCGATCTCCGCGGCGCCGATCGCGGCCCGCAGCCCGCCGGCCTGGGGCGCGGAGCGGACGTCGTTCCACAGCAGCGCGGGGCGGACCGGCACTCCGGACGCGTCGAGGGTGACCAGCCCGTGCTGCTGGCCGGCGATCGAGACGGCGGCCGCGCGGTCGGCCCAGCCCGTTCCCGCCACGGCCCTGCCGAGCGCCTCCCACCACTGCTCCGGGTCGCTCTCGCGGCCGGCGCCGGTGCTGACGGTGTGCGGGGCGCGGCCCTGGCCCAGCACGGTGCCGGTGTCGATGTCGACGGCGAGGGCCTTGGTGGACTGGGTCGAGCTGTCGACGCCGATCACGACACGCTGTTCAGCCATGTGTTCCTCCGGTGGGGGGTTCCTTCTGACGTCCCGGCATACTAATTTGTTGAGAGCCCTGACAAACACCCCTCCGCACTGATCCGGAGCCGCTCCATGTCCAGCGACCCGCTCGTCCCCACCCCCGCGCACAAGTTCACCTTCGGTCTGTGGACCGTCGGCTGGCAGGGGCGCGACCCCTTCGGTGACGCGACCCGCCCCGCCCTCGACCCGGTCGAGACCGTGCAGCGACTGGCCGAACTCGGCGCTTACGGCGTCACCTTCCACGACGACGACCTGATCCCGTTCGGCGCGGCCGACGCCACGCGCGAGGAGACCGTCAAGCGCTTCCGTGCCGCACTGGACGCGGCCGGGCTCAAGGTCCCGATGGCGACCACCAACCTGTTCACCCACCCGGTCTTCAAGGACGGCGCCTTCACCTCCAACGACCGTGAGGTACGGCGCTACGCGCTGCGCAAGACGATCCGCAACATCGACCTGGCCGTGGAGCTCGGCGCCTCCGTCTACGTCGCCTGGGGTGGGCGCGAGGGAGCCGAGTCCGGCGCGGCCAAGGACGTGCGCACCGCGCTCGACCGGCTGAAGGAGGCCTTCGACCTGCTGGGCGAGTACGTCGAGCAGCAGGGCTACGACCTCCGCTTCGCGATCGAGCCCAAGCCCAACGAGCCGCGCGGCGACATCCTGCTGCCCACGGTCGGCCACGCCCTGGCGTTCATCAACGCCCTGGAGCGGCCCGAGCGGGTCGGCCTCAACCCGGAGGTGGGCCACGAGCAGATGGCCGGGCTGAACTTCCCGCACGGCATCGCCCAGGCCCTGTGGCACGACAAGCTGTTCCACATCGACCTCAACGGCCAGTCCGGCATCAAGTACGACCAGGACCTGCGCTTCGGCGCGGGAGACCTGCGGCAGGCCTTCTGGCTGGTCGACCTGCTGGAGTCGGCCGGCTACGACGGCCCGCGGCACTTCGACTTCAAGCCGCCGCGCACCGAGGACTTCGACGGCGTCTGGGCCTCGGCGGCCGCCTGCATGCGCAACTACCTGCTGCTGGCCGAGCGCTCCCGCGCCTTCCGGGCCGACCCTGAGGTCAAGGCCGCGCTCGCCGCCTCGCGGCTGCCCGAGCTCGCCCTCCCCACGGCCGAGGACGGCCTGACCGGCCTGCTCGCGGACCGCTCCGCCTTCGAGGACTTCGATGTCGACGCCGCCGCCCGGCGCGGCATGGCCTTCGAGCAGCTGGACCAGCTGGCCCTCGAACACCTCCTCGGCGCCCGCTGATCAGAGTTCGCGACCGGGCCGGGTCGTGCGGCAGGCACGCCCCGGCTCGCGACGCTCACCCAGCCCGCTGCTCCCCGAGGCTGGGGTGTTACGCAGTTCGGGGGCCGTCCCCGTGATCGGGGACGGGCAGGCGCGCCCCGGCTCGGAGGGCGGACTGGTGGGCGATGATGCCGGGAAGGGTGTAGCGGGCGGCTGTCCAGGCGTGCAGCGGTGGAGGCGTCCGGGTCGTGACCGCGGTGGCGAAGTCGTCGGCGAGGAAGTGGTGACTGCCTTCGTGGCCGTTGGGTGCGTGCGCGAACTCGCTCGGGAGTCGGGAGCGGTCGTGGACGGGGGCGGTGCCGGAGGCGAAGGCTGCGCGCAGTTCCGGGGCAAGGCGGGCGAGCGCCGGGTCGTCCGGTGCACTCCCGCAGCCCGCGCCGACGCGAGCGATCCGGCGAAGTTCACCCAATGGGCTGCGGATCTGGCCGCGGGCGACGATGAACTGCACCGCATCGCGATGCTGGAGATCCAGGCGCGCGTCCGGCGCCTGGCGCGTGCCACGGTCGGCGACCCGGTCCATCGCTACGCCGGTGACGATCCGGCCCTGCACCAGGCGGTGTCCATGGCCCGGCACATCGCCCGCCACTTCCGCGAGCCGATCACCGTCGCAGACGTGGCCGCGGCGGCGAACGTCCACCCGACCTACGCCATGACCCAGTTCCGCAAGGTCGTGCGCACCACGATCGGCGACTACGTGAAACTGCACCGGCTCGCTGAAGCACGCCGATTGCTGGTGACCACCGATCTTCCCGCGAGCCAGGTGGCCGCGGCCGCCGGCTTCGGCTCGATCAGCCGCTTCTACCGCGTCTTCACCGACGCGTGCGGAACCACCCCGGCACGATTCCGACACGGACGTGCCCTCTGACTCACCCGGCAACCGGGTCCGGAAAGGAGAACCGGGCCACCGCGCCGTGTCGCAAGGCCTGGTAGCCGAAGCCGGCGCTGTCGGCGGGAGCCGCACCGGCCGCCGGCGCATCCGCGACGCTGCGGTGCCGACGGCCGGCTCGGTGTTCCGCCGACCTCATCCCTCGGAGGGACGGAACAGGACCGCTCGGGCCCGCCCGGCGAAGCGGGGACCGGTGGACCCGGCGGCGATCATTGATGCAAGGAGGATCGATAGCCCTGACGATCACCTGCCGGCGCACCCCGGCACGGCCGGGGCCGGCCGGCCGGGGTGGTGTGGTGTGCTATCGGCGGCGGGCGGTGATCAGGCGCTGCAGGACGATGAAGACGAACAGCAGCCCGCCGATCACGATCCTGGTCCACCACGAGCTCAGGGTGCCCTGGAAGCTGATGACGGTCTGGATCAGGCCCAGCACCAGCACACCCAGCAGGGTGCCCAGCAGATAGCCGGAGCCGCCGGTGAGCAGGGTGCCGCCGATCACCACCGCGGCGATCGCGTCCAGTTCCAGGCCGACCGCGTGCAGGCCGTAGCCGGAGAGCATGTAGAAGGTGAGCAGCACACCGCCGAGCGCCGAGCAGAAGCCGCTGATCGCGTACACGGTGGTCTTGGTCCGGCCCACCGGCAGGCCCATCAGCAGAGCGGACTGCTCGCTGCCGCCGAGCGCGTACACGTTCCGCCCGAGCCGGGTGTAGTGCAGCACGACGAACCCGGCTGCCAGCACCAGCAGCGCGATCAGCACACTCGGCGAGACGAACAGGTCGCCGAGCGGGATCCGGGTCTGCGCCATCGCGGTGTACGACGGATCCGTGATGGAGATCGACTCGATGCTGATCGTGTAGCACAGGCCTCGGGCCAGGAACATGCCCGCCAGCGTCACGATGAAGGGCTGGATCTCGAAGGTGTGGATCACCCACCCCATCGCCCAACCGCCAGCCGTGCCCATCAGCAACACCAGCGGGATGACCACCAGCGGCGGCCAGCCGTGCCGCTCCACCAGCCAGGCGGAAACCATGGTGGACAGCGCCACCACCGCACCGACCGACAGGTCGATGCCGCCGGTCAGCACGACGAAGGTCATCCCGACCGCGACCACGAGCAGGAAGGCGTTGTCGATCAGCAGGTTGAGCAGCACCTGCCCGGAGAAGAAGCCGTCGTACTGCACCGAGCCGACGGTGAACATCGACACCAGCAGGATGGAGGTGACCAGCAGCGGGACCTGTCCGCGGACTCTGGCCAGCAGGGCGTTGGCGTTCACGCGCCGACCTCCCGGTTGGTGGTGGTGGCAGGACTCGGCCGGACACCGCGCCGGCGCCCGGCGCCGCGCCGGGCGAGCTTGGCACGGAAGTTCGGCGACTGGATCAGGCAAACCGTGATCACCACGAAGGCCTTGAAGACCAGCGTGGTCTCCGGTGGGATGCCGATGGTGTAGACGGTGGTGGAGAGGGTCTGGATGATCAGCGCGCCGAGAACCGTGCCGCCGATCGAGAACCGGCCGCCGTTGAGCGAGGTCCCGCCGATCACCACCGCGAGGATGGCGTCGAGTTCGATCCAGAGGCCGGCGTTGTTGCCGTCCGCCGCCGAGACGTTGGAGGAGACCATGAGTCCGGCGACCGCCGCGCACAGCGCACTGAACACGTACACCAGGCCGACCAGGCGCATCGCCCGGATACCGACCAGCCGACTGGCCACCGGGTTACCGCCGACCGACTCTAGCAGCAGACCCAGCGCGGTGGAACGGGTGAGCAGCGCGGTGAGCAGCGCGACCAGTCCGCTGAGCAGGATCGCGAACGGCATCGCCAGCCAGTAGCCACCACCGATCAGCTTGTACGGCTCGCTGGTGATCGTGATGATCTGGCCGTCGGTGATCAGCTGGGCGACGCCTCGTCCGGCGACCATCAGGATCAGGGTGGCGATGATCGGCTGCACCCCGACCCGGGCCACCAGCACCCCGTTCGCGAGGCCCAGCAGTACCGCCGTACCGAGCGCGATGCCGACCGCACCGAACACCGTGCCAAGACTTGCCGGGTCGGCGGCCTCGCTGATGTGCAGACAGGCCAGGGCGCCGGCGATGGCGACGGTGGAGCCGACCGAGAGGTCGATTCCACCGGTGGCGATCACCAGGGTCATGCCGAGCGACACCAGGATCAGCGGAGCGCCGAAGTGCAGGATGTCGATCGAACTGCCGTACAGGTGACCGCCCTTGACGTGGACGGCGAAGAAGTCCGGGGTGAAGGCGAGGTTGGCGAGCAGCAGCACGGCCAGCACCGCGGCCGGCCAGAACAGCCGGTACCGGGTCACCGCCCTGGCCCCCGGGGTGGTCGGCGCCGTGGTCATTGTTCCGCTCCGCTCGCGATGGTGGCCAGGACGCGCTCCGGGGTGAGCTCGCCGTCGTTGCGCAGTTGGGCGACCATCCGGCGGTCCCGCAGCACGCCGACGCGGTGGCTGAGCCGCAGCACCTCCTCCAGTTCGGCGGAGATGAACAGCACCGCCATGCCCTTCTCGGCGAGGTCCGCGACCAGCTTCTGGATCTCGGCCTTGGCACCGATGTCGATACCGCGGGTGGGCTCGTCCAGGATCAGCAGCTTGGGGTCGGTGATCAGCCAGCGGGCCAGCAGCACCTTCTGCTGGTTTCCGCCGCTGAGGTTGCGGACCAGCGCCTCCGGGTCGCCCGGGCGGATGTCCAGGGTGCGGATCCAGCGCAGCGCCAGCTTGTCCTGCGTGGTGCGCGACAGCGGACGGGCCCAGCCGCGGGCCGCCTGCAGCGCCAGCACGATGTTCTCCCGGACGGTCAACTCGCCGACCAGGCCCTCGGTCTTGCGGTTCTCCGAGCAGAACGCGATGCCGTGGCCGATCGCGTCGCGCGGGCTGCGCAGATCCGTCTCGGTACCGTTGATCCGCACGGTGCCGCGGTCCTTGTGGTCGGCGCCGAACAGCAGCCGGGCTGCCTCGGTCCGGCCGGATCCCAACAGGCCTGCCAGGCCGACCACTTCACCGGGGCGGATGGCGAGGTCGTACGGTTCGACGCAGCCCTGCCGGGCCAGGCCCTCGGCCTGCAGGAAGGCCCGGTCGGCGGCCGGCGTGGAGCGCTCGCGCCGCATGCCTCCGGCGAGTTGGTCGAGTCCGGCGAGTTCGGAGCCGATCATCCGGGAGACCAGTTCGACCTGGTTGAGCTCACTGGTCAGGTACTCGCCCTCTAGCCGGCCGTTGCGCAGCACGGTCATCCGGTCGCAGATCTCGTAGATCTGGTCGAGGAAGTGCGAGACGAACAGGATGGCGACTCCCTGGTCGCGCAACCGCTGCATCACGGTGAAGAGTTGGCGCACCTCGTCGCGATCCAGGCTGGAGGTGGGCTCGTCCAGGATCAGCACCTTGGCCGAGACGTCGACCGCGCGGACGATGGCGACCAGCTGCTGGACGGCGATGGAGTAGCTGTCCAGCGGCGCGCTGACGTCGATGTCCAGATCCAGCGTGCGGACCAACTCGGCGGCCCGGCGGCGCATTTCGGCCCAGTTGATCAGGCCGAGGCGGCGCGGCTCGCGGCCGATGAAGATGTTCTCCGCGACCGACAGGTTCGGGCAGAGGTTCACCTCCTGGTAGACCGTGCTGATGCCCGCCTGCTGCGCCTGCAGCGGACCGGCGATCCGCACCCGCCGCCCGGCCAGCACCACCTCGCCGCCGTCCGCCGGGTGCACCCCGGTCAGCACCTTGATCAGCGTGGACTTGCCGGCGCCGTTCTCCCCCATCAGGGCGTGCACCTCGCCGGGGAAGAGCCGGAAGTCGACCCCGTCCAGCGCCACCACTCCGGGGAACTCTTTGCGGATCCCCCGCACTTCCAGGACCGGTTGCTGAGGCACCCGGTTCTCCTCTCCTCGTACGAACCCGGCCGCCCGGGGAGCGTTCCGCCGAACGCTCCCCGGGCGGGCGGGCCCGGTCAGTACTGGCGGGTCGGCAGCGCGGCAGCGGCCTGGTCCTGGGTGAAGACACCCTCCTGCGTCTTGATCCGCTTCGGCACCTGCTCGCCGGCCTTGACCTTCTTCACCAGATCCATCAGCTGGTCACCGAGGAGCGGGTTGCACTCCACATCGACGTTGATCTTGCCCTGGCTCATCGCGGGCGTCCTTGA
>NZ_CP026498.1:10881047-10887567 GCF_002953255.1 Streptomyces sp. CB01881 | reverse complement strand
TCGTCGTTGTGCGCGTACAGCACGTCGATCTTCGGCTGGGCCTTCAGGAAGGCCTGCATGACCTCCTTGCCCTTCGCACGGGTGAAGTCACCGGTCTGCGAGGCCACCACCTTGAACTTCGGGTCCGCCTTGATCACGTCGCCGAAGCCCGCCTTGCGGTCGTTGGCCGGCGCCGAACCGGTGGTGCCCTGCAGCTCGACGATGTTCACCTCGCCGGACTTGCCCTGGTCCTCCTTCACCAGCCACTCGCCGGCCTTCTTGCCCTCCTCGACGAAGTCCGAGCCGAGGAAGGAGACATAGAGCGAGTCGTCCTTGGAGTCCACCGCCCGGTCGGTCAGGATCACCGGGATCTTGGCGTCCTTCGCCTCCTTCAGCACGGTGTCCCAACCCGACTCCACCACCGGTGAGAAGGCGATCACATCCACCTTCTGCTGGATGAACGATCGCCTTGATCTGGTTCTCCTGCTTCTGCTGCGCGTCGGAGAACTTCAGCTCGATGCCCGCCTTCTTCGCGGACTCCTGGACCGACTTGGTGTTCGCGGTACGCCAGCCGCTCTCCGCGCCGACCTGCGAGAAGCCCACGACGAGCTTGTGGCCGGCCCCCTTGTCGGCCGCGCCCCCACCGCCGCCGGAACCACACGCGGTGAGGACGGTGACCATCGCACCGGCGACCAGGGCCGCCGCAGCTCTCTTGGACATGGTGGGACTTCCTCTCGGGATCATCGATCGCGCGAACGGCACCGGCTCAGATGAACGGGAGGTATCGGCGCCGTTTCGCTCGAGACCGATTGTTAACGCTCACAATCCTCAGCGGCAAGGCTCTCGCGCCCCGTTATCCAATCTTGACCAGCCCGTCTTCGGTGGCCCGAGGCACCGTCAACTCGCTTGCGAACCGGGACATTGATCAGGTGAAGGAGGGACTCCCCGCCACACGCGACTGGAACGACCGCCCTCTCTCGACCCTCAGCAGAGTCCGGAAGGCCATGTCGCCGCTCGAGGAGGCCTCTGGCCTTCCGGCGGGAAGCGCCCCCTGCCCGCACGGGTTCCCCCGCGCTCCGCCGCGGCACGCACCCCTCGCGGACCTCGGCCGTCGGATCGGCGAGCGCCCACCGGTCGAGTCGCTCCGATCGGCGCACCCCGGCCGGCCGCGGGCCGCAGGGTCAGTCGCGGCGGGCGGGGCCGGCGCTGCGGCGCAGGACCATTTCCGGGGAGATCTGCACATGGTTGCGGGTGTGGGCGACGCCGACGAGCTCCTTGAGGAGGAGTTCGAGGGCGCGGCGGCCGAGTTCGCCGAAGTCCTGGCGGACGGTGGTGAGCGGCGGGGTGAAGTACGCAGCCTCGGGGATGTCGTCGAAGCCGATCACGCTGATCTCGCCCGGCATGGCCCGGCCCGCCTCGTACAGGGCGCGGAGCAGGCCGAGGGCCATGTGGTCGTTGGCGCAGAAGACGGCCGTGACCTCCGGGTCGTGCGCGATCCGGCGGCCCACCTCGTACCCGGAGCGGGCACTCCAGTCGCCGCTCTCGACATGCGGCACGCGGGCGCCGCGGGCCTCCAGGGTCCGCCGCCAGCCGTCCTGGCGGTCGCGGCTCTCCATCCAGCCGGCGGCCCCCGCAAGGTGGTGCACGGTGCGGTGTCCGAGGTCGAGCAGGTAGCGGGTGGCAGCCTCGGCGCCGGCCCGGTTGTCGAACGACACCATCGGCACCTGGGACCGGCTGCCGGAACCGACCGCGACCACCGGGACCGGACTCGACAGCTTGGCGAGGGCGCCGACCGCCGAGATCTGCGGGGCGATCACCACGACGCCTTCCACGCCCTGGTCGCGCAGCCGGTCCACGGCCTCCTGCACGGAACGGCTGTCCAGCGAGCGCAGGCTGGCGACACTGACGAAGTAGTCGGCGGTGCGGGCGGCGCGCTCGATGCCGTCGAGCATCGAGGCGGGCCCGTACAGCGTGGAGTCGAAGGTGACCACACCAAGGGTCTGCGAGCGGCGGGTGACCAGGGCGCGGGCCGCCGAGTTCGGCCGGTAGTCGAGTTCGCGGATCGCGGCGAGCACCCTCTCCCGGGTGCCTGGCCGCACGTGCGGGGCGCCGTTGAGCACCCGGGACACCGTCTGATGGGAGACGCCGGCCAGCTTCGCGACATCCGCCATCACCGGCTGTCGCATCTCCATACCGACCGCTTCAACTCCCACGTGCAGCCCCCTCTGGTGCCCCCGTCCGACCGTCCGCCTCGTAGTGGTACGGCGGCGCCACTGTCTCATGCCTACACGGTGCCATATATATCCCAGCCGGAGGCGCGTCGGCCGCCGCCCTGCCTGGCGGCGGCAGCCCCGGCAGCAGGAGCACCCCGGCGCCCACCGCGGCCAGCCGGCCGAGCTGCCGTCTGGTGATGTCCACGATTCCGTCCTTACGTAAGGAAGACGCCAGGCGTCCGATGTCTTGGCGATCCTCGATGCGAAACCCGGCGCGATGGCCAGGGGCCCGGTAGATGTCGGTCCGGAACATCGGATGGACCGGCCTTCTTGTCTTGCGCACCGCATCCAGCGCACCGACCGCTGCCACAGTGGCATTACGGCGCCCGGACACAAGCGGGATCGGGCGAGGCTCCGGGCTGTGCCTCAGTACCAGAGGAGAACGGCCGCGGCGCGATTGTTAGCGGTCACAATATGGGGGACGAACTGTCGTTCGGTCGTTCGGATTAAGCCATCACTTTCGACGAACTCCAGCTGGACGTCAAGACGTCCGACCCGGCGGTGCCGCCTTGCGGTGTGGCCCGGCGGCCCGTTCGGTGGCGGGATCGTCGGGGCACATGGTCAGGAGAAGGTCCAGGTCTCGCTGTTGGTGCTCGCGTTCGAGGGGCACGAGACGATCTGCCGGGCCCTTCACCAGAGCTCAGCCCGCGACCCAGGGGACGACGCCCGGGCGGGGGCTGACGGAAGGTACGGCGGCGGCCCTCCGGCCGGCCTGGGCGGTCGCCTGGAGGAACAGCGCTACGTAGCAGCCGAAGCCCTGGAACACGGCGCTGGTCCGGGTTGTCACAGTGGCGAACGAGGTCGGACGCCGGCCCCGGGGCGCGGCACGGGAATGGCGGATGGGGGCGGCCCGGTCGTCGGGTCCGCCCCCATCCCCCGACGAGTCGGGTCAGCTCCAGGGCTGGGCGACCGTCCAGCTGGTGTCAGCGGCCCAACTGGTAGTGCTGTCCCAGCTGTTGGAGCCGCCATTGCCGGCGATGTAGGCCGTGTAGTTGTAGTGGCGGAGGTACTTCGTCGGGAAGTTGACGGACTGGAAGGAGGTGCCAGTCCCACTGTTGCCCTTGGTGGGGCAGAAGGTGGCGTCCTGGGCGAATGAGCCGGCGCCGTTGTCGGTGTTCACGTAGAGCTGGTAGTCGAAGTGGCGCAGGAACTGGCCGGGGTTGTTGGTGGACTCGAACGACACGCAGGAGCTGTTGGCAAGGCCGGCGCGGACGATCCAGGTGGCGTCGGCCTTGTCGGTGGCCGAGCTGGCGGAGTTGGTGTTGGAGATGACGACCTTGGTGTCGGCGTCGTCGTGGCGGAGGTACTGCGAGGTGCAGCAGGGCGCGGTGGTGGCCTGCAGCGAGACCCGGGAGCCGGGGGTCAGCGTGCCGGTGCTGGTCGAGCCGCTGGTGTAACCGGCGGCGGTGATGTTGGCCTGGACGGCGTTCTCGGTGGCGTCCGAGGGGTAGCCCGAGGTCATGACGCCTTCGTAGAAGGTGCCTTGGGCCCACTTGCTGTTGTCGCCGCCGATGCCGAGGATGATCGCGCCCTGCTTCTTCATCGGGTTGTAGCCGGGGGCGTTGGGGCGTACACCGTTGTAGAAGGTCGACAGGCTGCCCGACTGGGCATCGCCGCCGCGGAGGGCCCACTGGTTCGGGCCGCCCTTGAGCATGGCGGTCGGGAACCGGTTGCTGACACTGGGATCGTTGGCATTGAAGCCGCGGTTGACCCCGGAGAACAGGCCGTTCTCCAGGTCGGCCATGACCCACGGGCCGTTGCCACTGCCCCAGCCCCAGGCCTTGCTGTTGCCGAAGTAGAGGGCCTCCATGGTGCCGTTGCCGTCGTCGTTGTTGCTCGTCTCGGCGTTGCCGTAGTCGAAGCAGCAACCGCTGTTGAAGTGCGTGCCGTCGAAGATCGCGTACATGCCCTCCGGCTGGTCGCCGGTCGCGATGCCGTGGGTGTTGTTGTTCCGGTAGCCGGTCCCGGGAGCCACGTAGACACCGTAGGCCTTGTGCCCGCCGACGGTGACCGGCGCCTCGAAGGCGTTGGCGAGGTTGTCCGGCCCTCCGGCCGCCCCGCCGCCCGGCGCCTGGCTGAGGTGGTTGCCCTTGCCGGACTGGTCGTAGATGACCGTGATGACGCAGCTGGTGCCGGCACAGAAGGAGTCCTGCGCGGCGGCGTCGGCGTACCCGCCCGCGCTCAGCACCCCGATGTCCCTCGTCGCGCCGTCCGTACTGCGCCTGACCTGGTAGAGCGCGCCGCCGTACGAGCCGTACAGCGCCCGGGTGGAGCTGTGCGCCGCCACACAGGGCGTGTTGCCGGCGGCGTAGATGTCGCACGGACCCTGGGTGGCCGCCTGCGAGGTGGTGGCGGTGCCGGTCAGGACGCCGGCGGTGAGGGCGGCCGTCAGAGCGGCCCCGAGAACGGCCTTCCGGGCACGGCGGATCAACTGACGGTAAGTCATGGAAGCTCCCTGCGCGGGTGGGCGGGAAAGGGGCATCTTGTTAGCGCTCACAATCTGCGGCTGCAAGTGAGGGCATGCCGGGACCCTCACGGAGATGAGTGGCCCCCGTCAAGCGACTCCCCACTATCACCACCCGCGGAGACGGCGTCAAGACGTCCGGCGCGGACAACAAGGCTGCGCTGCCACACCTCTGGACGGGATCCGGCGGCCGGAGCTATAAACGTGACACCTGCCGGAAGGTCGGATTTCGCACTCCTCGTACCCCGGCAGCCCGTTGACGCCACCTCTGGCACTCGCGGACCCACCCCGTCGACCCAGCACCGTCTGCGGCATTTTTGTTAACGCTAACGGATCGGTGCCGACCTCCTCCCACCCGGAAGGACCAGATCCCCCGATGTCGTTCTCTCCCCCGAACCGCCGCAGCCTGCTCAAGGCGACCGGCGTTCTGGCCCTCGCGCCGGCCATCAGCCTCGGCCTCACCCCGGCGGCCGCCGAAGCCGCCGAATCCGCCGGCTCCTCGACGCAGCCGTTCGAGCTCGGCCAGGTCCGGCTCACCGCCGGCCGGCTGCGCGACAACCAGGACCGCGCCCTGGCGTACCTGCGCTTCGTCGACGTCGACCGCCTGCTGTACAACTTCCGCGCGAACCACCGGCTGTCCACCAACGCCGCTGCCACAACCGGTGGCTGGGACGCACCGTCCTTCCCGTTCCGGACCCACGTGCAAGGGCACTTCCTCAGCGCGTGGGCCCAGGCGTACGCGGGGGCGGGTGACACCACCTGCCGCGACAAGGCCACCTACATGGTGGCCGAGCTGGCCAAGTGCCAGGCCAACAACGCAGTCCCGGGGTTCTCCCCCGGCTACCTCTCGGGCTTCCCCGAGAACGACTTCGCCCAGCTCGAATCCGGCACCCTCAAGAACGGCAACGTCCCCTACTACTGCATCCACAAGACCATGGCCGGTCTGCTCGACGTGTGGCGCCTGCTGGGCAACACCCAGGCCCGGGACGTACTACTGGCCCTGGCCAGCTGGGTCGACCAGCGCACCGGCAGGCTCACCCAGAGCCAGATGCAGGCGCTCCTGGGCATCGAGTTCGGCGGCATGAACGAGGTCCTGGCCGACCTCCACCTGCAGACCGGGGACCCGCGCTGGCTGACGGTCGCCCAGCGCTTCGACCACGCGGCCGTGTTCGACCCTCTGGCCGCCGGTCAGGACCGGCTGAACGGTCTGCACGCCAACACCCAGGTGCCCAAGTGGATCGGGGCCGTCCGTGAGTACCGGGCCACCGGGACGGCGCGCTACCACGACATCGCCTCCCAGGCCTGGACGTTCTGCACCGGCAGGCACAGCTACGCCATCGGCGGGAACAGCCAGGCCGAGCACTTCCGCGCGCCCGACGCGATCTCCTCCCAGCTGACCAACGACAACTGCGAGCTGTGCAACTCGTACAACATGCTCAAACTCACCCGTGAGCTCTGGCAGTTGGCCCCCGACCAGGCCGCGTACTTCGACTACTACGAGCGCGCCCTGCTCAACCACGTCATCGGCGCGCAGAACCCGGCCGACCCCCACGGGCACATCACCTACTTCACCCCGCTGAAGGCCGGCGGCCGCCGGGGGGTCGGCCCGGCCTGGGGCGGCGGCTCCTGGAGCACCGACTACGACTCCTTCTGGTGCTGCCAGGGCACCGGTCTGGAGTCCAACACCAAACTGGCGGACTCCGTATACTTCCGCGACGGCACCACCCTGTTCGTGAACCTGTTCGTGCCCACCGTCCTCACCTGGGCCGAGCGCGGCCTGACGGTCACCCAGACCGTACCCCTC
>NZ_CP026498.1:10879438-10881037 GCF_002953255.1 Streptomyces sp. CB01881 | reverse complement strand
GGGCCGAGCGCGGCCTGACGGTCACCCAGACGACCTCGTACCCCTCCGACGACACCACCACGCTCAAGGTCACCGGCAGCGCCGGCGACACCTGGTCGATGCGCATCCGCATTCCGGCCTGGACGTCCGGTGCCACCGTGAGCATCAACGGCACGGTGCAGAACATCGCCACCACGCCGGGCAGTTACGCCACCCTTGCCCGTGCCTGGACCTCCGGCGACACGGTGACCGTCAAACTGCCCATGCGGATCGCGCTCCGGGCCGCCAACGACAACCCGGACGTCGCTGCGGTCACCTACGGCCCGGTCGTCCTGTGCGGCAACTACGGCAGCACCGCCCTCGCCGCGCTCCCGGTCGTCGACCCGGCGTCGATCAGCCGGACCGGCACCACGGGTCTCGCCTTCACCGCGACCGCCAACGGGTCGTCCGTGAACCTGGGCCCGTTCCACGACGCGCAGGGCTTCAACTACTCCGTCTACTGGAACACCAGGACCACCGGATTCCGCCTGCTCAACGCGGGAAGCGGGCTCGTGCTCGGCGTGCAGAACATGTCCACCGCGGACGGTGGGCTCGCGCTCCAGTGGGGCGACAGCGGGACCGCCGACCACGACTGGGCGCTCGTGCTCGACGGTACCGCGCTGCGTCTGCGCAACGTCAACAGCGGCAAGGTCCTGGGCGTGCGGAACATGTCCACCACCGACAACGCCTCCGTGCTCCAGTGGTCGGACAACGGCAGCGCCGACCACCGGTGGACCGTCGTCGAGACGGCCGACGGCTCGCACGGCCTGCGGAACGCCCACAGCGGCAAGCTGCTCGGCATCGCCGGGGCCTCCGCCTCCCCTGGCGCCCTTGCCGTGCAGGTCCCGGACACCAGCTCACCGGCCAGCCGGTGGTGGTTCGTTCCGACCGGCACCCGGCGCATCCAGAACGTGGGCAGCGGGCTCATGCTCGGTGTGCTGACCATGTCGACCGCTGACGGTGCCCGGGTGATCCAGTGGGGCGACAACGGCACCTCTGACCACATGTGGACCGCGGTGGTCGACTCCGGAGGATACGTGCGGCTCAAGAACTCCAACAGCGGCAAGGTGCTCGCCGTGGAGGGCGGCGGCACGGCCAACGGCTCCAGGATCGTCCAGTGGACCGACAGCGGGGCCGCGGACCACCGGTGGCGCCTGCGACACGGCGGCGGCGACACCTTCCGCATCCAGTCCGCCGTCAGCGGCCGCGTCCTCGGCGTCTCCGGGGCGTCCACCTCCCAGGGGGCCGAGGCCGTCCTGTGGGACGACAATGGCACGTCCGACCACCTCTGGCGTTTCCTCTGACCGGGTTGACCGACATGGAGCGCGCGGCGGTCCGCTGCGGTGACCGATTCGGGCGGTCCGGCCGGCCGACTGACGCCCCGCGCACCTCCTGGCGGCTCTTCGCCCCGTCGCACGTGCGACGGGGCGAAGGGGTGGGGGTGTGGGGGCGTGCGGACCTGTCAGGTCAGGCTGCGCTGCACGTCACGCGGCGGCGAGCAGTCTGCGCACCCTCGCCGTTCCTGATCCTGCAACTGCGCGAACTCGCCGAGTTGGCCGCCGAACTCCACCGGCGAAGCCG
>NZ_CP026498.1:10878237-10879428 GCF_002953255.1 Streptomyces sp. CB01881 | reverse complement strand
TTCCTGATCCTGCAACTGCGCGAACTCGCCGAGTTGGCCGCCGAACTCGACCGCACCGGCGAAGCCGCCACCTGGGCTCACTCGGCCGACACCCTCCAGACCGCCGTGATCCACGAGCTGTGGACGGGGGAACGCTTCCAGGCCCTGGCACCCCACACGGGCACGGCTGCCACCAGCCTCAGCCTGCTCGACCTGATGCCGGTCGTCCTCGGCGAGCATCTGCCCACCGACATCAGCACCCGCCTGGCCGCCCTCATCGAGACCCACCTGACCGCCCACGGACTGGCCACCGAGCGGCCCGGCTCACCCCACTACCAGGCCGACGGCTACTGGCGCGGACCGATCTGGGCACCCGCCACCGTCCTCATCGAGGACGGCCTGCGCCGCGCCGGGCACGGGGACCTGGCCGACGAGATCAGTGCCCGCTTCCGCGCCCTGTGCGAGACCTCCGGCTTCGCCGAGAACTTCGACGCCCTCACCGGCGAAGGGCTGCGCGACCGCGCCTACACCTGGACCGCCAGCAGCTACCTCCTCCTCGCCGAGGCACACGCACACCGCGCCGGCCGCTGACCGACCCGGCCGCCCCAAGCCCCGGGACCGATCGGGCCCCGGCACCTTCACCGCACTCCCACCCAGAGGAGCCGCACCATGAGGTCACCCACCACACGTCCCAGGCCGACCACCCGCACCCGTCGACGAGCGGCTTCGACCGTCGCCGTCCTGCTCGCCGCACTGGCCACGACCCTGGGGCCCGCCGCCCCGGCACAGGCCGCCGACACCTCCGTCGCCGTCGACTTCTCCGCCGTCGGCGGCGCCCCCGCATACCACGCCTCGGGCACCCTCTACGGAATGACGGAAGACGGCTCGCTGCCCCAGGACCACTTCTACACGGACATCAAGTGGAAGCTGGAACGGGCCGGCGGCGCCCAGCTGGACAGCCCGGGAGGCTGGGTCGCCGGCAAGTACGACCGTCGGTGGAACTCCACGCTGGCCCAGTACAAGCGCACCAAGGCACTGGGCGGCACCTTCGTCATCCTGCCGCACGACATCTGGGGCGCCGACGGCACCACCACCCCCACCTTCCCCGGTGACAACGGCGACTGGTCCCGCTTCGACGCCTTCTACGACCGCCTTCTCGGCGACGTGAAGGCCGCGGGCATGACCGACATCGAGTGGGACATACGAGCCCGA
>NZ_CP026498.1:10873872-10878227 GCF_002953255.1 Streptomyces sp. CB01881 | reverse complement strand
TACGACCGCCTTCTCGGCGACGTGAAGGCCGCGGGCATGACCGACATCGAGTGGGACATCTGGAACGAGCCCGACTGCCCCGGCTTCTGGGGTTCCGGCATGCCCCAGTACCTGGAGATGTGGAAGCGCGCCTACCAGAAGATCCGCGCCGCCATCCCCGGCGCCGTCGTCGTCGGCGCCAGCACCTGCGGCCACCCCAACGTGGACAACGGCTGGTGGACCACGTACCTCGACTACGTCAAGGCGAACAAGGTCGAGCCGAACATCTACAGCTGGCACGACCTCCCCGGCGACCCGGTCGCCCACAGCAACTCCATCAGGTCCCTCCTGTCGGCCCGGTCGATGACGACCAGCCGCCCCTTCCAGATCAACGAGTACGCCGCCAACACGGAGCAGAACCCCGGCCGCGGCGGCTGGTACATCTCCCGTCTGGAGCGCGCCGGAGCGGACGGCCTGCGCGCCAACTGGGCGTGGGGATCCAACCTGCACGATTTCGAGGCGAACCTGCTCACCAAGAGCGGAAGCCAGTACCTCCCGCTGGGCGAGTGGTTCCTGTACCGGTACTACGGCTCCCAGACCGGAAACCTCGTGAACCTCACGCCCGGTACGAACACCGACGGGGTGGCGACGAAGGACAACTCCGCGCGCAACGCGAAGATCCTGCTGGGCAGCAACGGCAACACCGGCAACGTCACCGTCAACCTCAACCGCCTCGACACGACGTCAGTCGTGGAGAACGGCCGGGTGCGCGCGGTCGTCCAGCGCATACCGAACAACGGCGGCGGCGCGGTGACGGGGCCGGTGACGGTCTCCGACCAGAACCTGACCGTCAACGGCAACGCGGCTTCGGTGAGCGTGCCGTGGTCGGACGCCGCGGACGGCTACACCGTCACGCTGCTGCCACCGTCCGACACGACCGTCTCCACGGTCGCGGTGGTGCAGCACAGCGGTCAGTGCCTGGACGACACCAACCTCAGCACCGCCGACGCCACGCAGTACCAGCAGTACCACTGCGAGGGCGGCTACCAGCAGATGCTGGACTTCAAGCCGGTCGCCGGCCGGGCGAACACCTACACCGTGGTCGACGAGCACAGCGGTAAGTGCCTGGACGTCTCGGGCGCCTCCACGGCCGACGGAGCCGCCGTCATCCAGTGGACCTGTAGCGGCGGGACGAACCAGATGTTCACGCTCCAGCCGGTCACCGCGCTGGGAAACGGCAAGGACTACCAGCTGGTCGCGGTGCACAGCGGCAAGTGCGTCGACGTCAGCGGGATCTCGACCGCACCCGGTGCCCTCGTCCACCAGTGGACCTGCGACCCCGCGAGCGCGCTGAGCACCAAGAAGAACCAGATCTGGCGCCTGACCGGCAAGGCCTGACCTCCCGCGCCTGACCTCCCGGTCACCAGGGGCCCCGCCTCGACCGGGGTGCTCCTGGCCCGGCGCCGGGCCGCCCCGGTCGGCACTCGCCGCCCTCGTCCCGCGGTCAGCGGCCGGCGGAAGCCAGGCGGTCATGCCTTGTGGGCAGGCGAAGCGCGACGGTCGTGCCGGAGGAGGAGTCGCCGAACGCGACGAACGTCGGGTCGGTCTCGAAGTCCAGCTCGACGCCCGAGCTGCAGCACCTGAAGGATGACCTGCTCGTGGGCTGAGCCTGTCCTGCGAACGCGTGTGAGCCCGGCCGGGGAGGGGCCCGGACGGGCTCACACGCGTTCGCCTACGTCGCCGTTGCGGCGGCCGAGGTTCAGCAGCCGAAGTTCACCAGGCGGAACGAGGCGTAGTGGTCGGCGGTGTAGTAGTCCTCATGCACCTTCTGCCCCGTGATGATCCGGCGTGCTCCACGGGTCGGCGAGCCCGGCGTGATGACCGTGTACTCGTGGTAGTAGCCGGTGGTGTGGCTCGGCAGGAAGTGCTCGCGGTTCCGGAAGACGACGCCGTCCTGGGAGTACGGGAACGGGCCGCCCTGGTCGATGAGGGCCAGGGTGTCGTGCGCCTGGGAGGGCAGCGCGGAGTAGCAGACGCTGCCGACCGCGTTCACGGTGGAGGCGGGAGCCGCCGAGACGGCGGGCGCGGAGGTGGCGTGGGCGGCCGGTCCCGCGAGGAGAGTGGCGGCGACGGCGGCGACGCCACCGAAGGCTGCGATGCGTGGGGGGATCCTCATGCGACTCACGATGACGCGCACAGAGCGGTCCTCGTCAAGCCCAAGTCCCTTGATTTTTCCGGCTGTTCACCACACCGACCACTCGATCGATCCAGGGGTCGGGCTCCGAACCGACCCCTGGGCGAGTTCCGTCCGCCTCTCAGCGCAGACGCCGGAGGCACTCGGCGGATCGGCCTCCCCTTCCACGCAGCCGGGACCAGTGCCCACACGTTCTCATCCGAAGGTCCACTGCTGGTTCCTGCCGCCGCTGCAGGTCCACAGCTGGACCGGGGTGCCGTCGGTGGTGGACAGGCCGGCCACGTCCAGGCAGAGGCCCGACTGCACTCCGGTGACGGTGCCGTTGGAGTTCAGCCGCCACTGCTGGTTGGCCTGGCCGCCGCAGGTCCAGACGATCGCCTTGGTGCCGGGGCTGGTGCCGCGCGCGGCAGCGTCCAGGCAGAGCGTGGTGCCACCCCCGGTCACGGTCAGCTGGCCGGACGAGGTCCTTGTCCAGGCCTGGTTCACACCACCGGTGCAGGCGTAGATCTGCTGCTGCGTACCCAGCGTCGTGTTGTTCGCGTCGGTCAGGCACTTGCCCGCGTCCACCGCACGCAGCGCGCCGGTCGTACCGCCACCGGAAGACCCCGCGTCCAGGCCCATGAAGCGGATCGCCTCTGCGGCCATCGTGGAGCCCTTGACCGGCAGTTCGTGCCCGGCACCGGCGAGGCTGTACGCCTCGACCTGGGTGGCGCCGGTGCCGTTGTTGTACCGAGTGCGGGTCCAGTTGGCGACCGGGGTGTCCGTGGCCGACGGGGTCTGGCTCACTCCGAGGACATCGGTCCACTGCCTGACTTCTTCGCCGAGGTTGTTGTGGCTCAGGATGGTGTCGGCGGTTCCGTGCCACAGCTGCACGCGCGGACGCGGCCCGGTGTAGCCGGGATACCCCGTGTTGCGCACCAGGCCGCCCCACTGCTGCGGGGTCTTGGAAACCTGACCCTGGGCGCAGGCCGAGTTCCAGCCACGTACGGAGCCGGTGTAGAAGCAGTGGTAGGGCACTCCCATGAACGCCGCGCCCGCCTTGAACACATCGGGGTAGTCGGCGAGCATCACGTTCGTCATCATCCCGCCCGACGACTGCCCGGTCACATACACGGCGTTGGCGTTGCCGCCGTAGTGCTGCTCCGCGTAGGTGATCATCGACATCAGCCCGACCGGGTCACTGCCGCCGTTGCGGGTCAACGCCTGCTCGGAGGAGACGTCCCAGCAGCTTCCGCTCGGGTTCGTCGAGGGGTAGATGACCAGGAACCCGTACCGGTCGGCCAGCGACGCGAAGTCGGTACTCGAGTACAGGTAGGGGCCGCTCCCCTGGCACCCGTGCAGGGCCAGCAGGATCGGGGGATTGGCCTTGACGCTCGTCGGAACGTACAGGTTCATCACCAACCCGGTCGGATTGGTGCCGAAGTTCGTGATCTGTGTCAGCGACGCCGCAGCCGCCCGGGGGGCGGCCTGCAAGCTCGGGCCCACCGCGAGGCAGAGCACGGCGATGACGCCGAGCAGCCGGGAGATGAGTGGGCGGGATCGGGACATGGGACCTCTCCGTCTGAATCGCCAGATCGTGAGGAGGTTCCGGCGCCCACCGCCGAACAACGCCACCGATGGTCGCGCCGATCCGCCCCTGCCGTCAACGGTCCCTGCGCAGGGCGGGCGCCGGAAGGCCTGAGCGTCCGTGACGGCGCCTGGCCCGGCCCGGCTCGCCAACACCAGTCCGTGTGCAGGGTGTTGACAATCCGCCCCGGGTTGCTGGAGATTTCACCCTGGCAGTCCGAGATTTCTGCCAGGTAAATTGTGAACGCTCACAGACGTGACCGAGGATTTGGCGCCCACCCCTCCCCTCGCCGTCCCGCGCGCCCCGCCCCACAGGAACGGCCTGCCGACGCGCGCACTCGCACGCTCGCCGGGTGCAGGCCTCCTGCCCCCACCCGGCACACGGCATTCCCCGAGGAGAGAGGTCCGGCATGCCACGGCTCAACGGAAAACCCGGACTCGGATACACGGTCACACCCTGGTACGGCACCACCGACTGCCGGGGCGGTCCCGTCCCGTCATCGGCGCCGCACCTCGGGTCGCCATGACGAACAGTCATGTAACGACCGGGATCGGCGGCTTCAGGGCCCACAGCCGACGAGGTGTTCGCCGACGTGAGCGTCCTGGCAGTCAGGTC
>NZ_CP026498.1:10871829-10873862 GCF_002953255.1 Streptomyces sp. CB01881 | reverse complement strand
ACCCCAGTCAGGTCTTCCAGAACGTGCCGGGCGTCGGCTCGGCCACGTCACACCGGTCGGGATCCGCAACTGCAAGTCGGCTGAGTCACCGGGCACCCGATGCCCCGACCTTCCCGCAGCCCCGCGCGCGGGAAGCGCCACGCGAACCGCCGGGAATGCGACTCCACCTCGACGCCGCCCCATCGGCGGCCCACGAGTGTGAACGCCGTCGGCACCGTGCGGCGGCCCCATCCATCCAGCTAGAGAGGCCCCCATGCACAGCCGAAATCCCAGTCGCAAGAAGCTGTCCGCACGGCTCACCACCGCGGTTGCGGCCGTGGTGGTGCTGGCGGCGACGCTCGTCGCCCACCCCGCTCAGGCGGCCACCACCGGTGCCCTGCGCGGGGTGGGCTCCGGCCGCTGTCTCGACGTGTCGAACGCCAGCCAGTCCGACGGCGCCGGCCTGCAGATCTACGACTGCTCGGGCGGCGCCAACCAGCAGTGGACGTCGACGTCCGCCAACCAGCTGACCGTGTACGGCAACAAGTGCCTGGACGTTCCGAACCACGCCACCACGGCCGGTACCAGGGTTCAGATCTGGTCCTGCAGCGGCGGGGCGAACCAGCAGTGGCGGGTGAACGCCGACGGCACGATCGTCGACGTCGAGTCCGGACTCTGCCTGGACGTCACGGGCGCCGGCACGGCCAACGGCACGGCGGTCCAGCTCTGGACGTGCACCGGCGGCAGCAACCAGAAGTGGACCGGCCTGTCCGGGACGACGCCACCGGGTGGCTCGTGTGCTCTGCCGTCGACGTACCGCTGGGCGTCGACGGGTGCGCTGGCGCAGCCGGCGAACGGGTGGGGGGCGGTGAAGGACTTCACGAACGTGGTGTACAACGGCAAGCACCTGGTCTACGCGTCGAACGTGTCGGGGTCGTCGTACGGCTCGATGATGTTCAGCCCCTTCGCGAACTGGTCGGACATGGCGTCGGCCGGCCAGACCGGGATGAGCCAGTCCGCGGTGGCGCCCACGCTGTTCTACTTCGCACCCAAGAACATCTGGGTGCTGGCGTACCAGTGGGGTGCGTGGCCGTTCATCTACCGCACGTCGAGCGATCCCACCAACCCCAACGGCTGGTCCGCGCCGCAGCCGCTGTTCACCGGCGGCATCCCCGGCGCCGCCCCGATCGACCAGACCCTGATCGCCGACGACCAGAACATGTACCTGTTCTTCGCCGGCGACAACGGCAACATCTACCGGGCGAGCATGCCCATCGGGAACTTCCCCGGCAACTTCGGCTCCACGTACACGACCGTCATGAGCGACACGGTGAACAACCTGTTCGAGGCACCCCAGGTCTACAAGGTCAAGGGCCGGAACCAGTACCTCATGATCGTCGAGGCCCGGGGTGCCAACGAGCAACGCTACTTCCGCTCCTTCACCGCCACCAGCCTGAACGGCTCCTGGACCCCGCAGGCCGCCACCGAGAGCAACCCCTTCGCCGGCAAGGCCAACAGCGGCGCCACCTGGACCAACGACATCAGCCACGGCGACCTGGTCCGCAACAACCCCGACCAGACCATGACCATCGACCCCTGCAACCTGCAGTTCCTCTACCAGGGCAAGCCCCCCACCGCGACCGGCCCCTACGACCAACTGCCCTGGCGCCCGGGCGTCCTCACCCTCCAGCGCTGACCCGCCCGATCCACGGTGACCGCGGAAGCGGTCGGGGCCCGAGCGGCCAATGGGGTGGACCTCGTGGCCGGGCAGCCGAGGCCGATCACCGACCGCCACCGAAACCCCGCAGTGTGGTCGGTATGAGCTCCCTGCGCAGCCGCGTCCACTGGTCCGCAGCCGTCGCACTGGCCGCCTGTCCCGTTCTGGGCGGGGGAACGGCCCGGGCGCAGACCCGGGCCACCGGTGACCTCAAGCTCACCCTGGTGGCCCGGGTCTGCGCCGGCTACGGCGACGTGATGGCCAGCCGGCAACGCGACAACAACATGCAGTCGCTCGAAGACCTCGGCAGGGACTCCGCCCACGCCCCTGACCTCCT
>NZ_CP026498.1:10870312-10871819 GCF_002953255.1 Streptomyces sp. CB01881 | reverse complement strand
CACCCGGCAGAGCGCTCCGTCGCCCGCCCCCACCGCCACTCCCGCCCCCACTCCCACCGACCCCCAGGAGCCGCCCACCCCGCCGGGCTCGGCGGCCCCACAGCCCCCGCAGGGACTGCCGAACCCGCCGGACCTGCCGGATCAGCGCCCGATGCTCCCCGAGACCGGGAGCGCCGGGCCGGGAACCCTGACCGCCACGGCGGCCGTCCTCCCCTACCAGGGCTCGACCGACCCGCCGCCAACCGTGCCGGCCGCCTCCCGCGGCGGCGCAGTGCTGCTGCGCTCGACCAGGGTGGTGGCCAGGTCCACCCGCAGCGCGGCGGGCCTGGCACCCCGTGCGAGGTCGATGACCAGGCGGGCCGCGACCTCGGCCATCTCGGTCAGCGGCTGGCGGACGGTGGTCAGCGGCGGACCGACCCAGCGGGCCAGCGGCAGGTCGTCGAAGCCGACCACGCTGAGGTCCTCGGGGACACGGAGCCCCAGCTCACGGGCGGCCTCGTAGAGTCCGAGGGCCTGCAGGTCGTTCCCCGCGAACACCGCCGTCGGCCGGTCCGGCCTCCCCAGCAATTCCACCCCGATCCGGCGGCCCGCCTCGTGGTGGAAGTCTCCCGCGCGGACCAGCTCCGGGTCGTACGCGATGCCCGCCATGTCCAGCGCCGCACGGTACCCGTCGGCCCGGGCCCGGCTGCACATCATCCGGGCCGGCCCGCCGATGAGGCCGATCCGGCGGTGACCGAGGTCGAGCAGGTGCCGGGTGGCGGCCAGGCCGCCGTCCCAGTTGGTGGTGCGCGGGCACGTCACCTGCTGACCCGGGTCACCCGCCGGGTCCAGCACCACGAAGGGTATGCCGCGGCCTGCCAACTGCTCCTGCTGCGAGCGCTCCAGGCGGGACAGGACCAGCAGCACACCGGTCGGCCGCCGGGCGAGCACCCCGTCCACCCACGACTGACCCGGCGTCAGCCGCCCGGCGGACTCGGACAGCACTATGCTCAGGCCTTCTTCGCGTGCCACGTTCTCGACGCCGCGGATCACCTCCGTCGCCCAGGAGCTGTCCAACTCGTGGAAGACCAGGTCGAGCAGCGGGCTGGTCCGGGTGTCGCCGCCCCGCCGGCGGTAACCGTGCTGCCGGAGCAGCTTCTCCACCCGCTCCCGGGTGGCCGGGGCGACGTCGGCCCGGCCGTTCAGGACCTTCGAAACAGTCGGCGCCGAGACGCCCGCCTCCTGCGCGATCTCGGCGAGGGTCGCCACTCTTGTCACCAGGTCCTCCTGCACGCCCCGCCGGGCGAACTCCACCGCTGCGATCCGGCCGTACGGAACGGATGCTAACCGCTCGGCTTCGTGGGACGAACCCCGCTGGAGCTCTTGGCGGGCGCGGACGGCGCACCTGGATTTCCCACAACATTCGGACCGGTCATCACGGTGATCGCCGGTGGGTGCCGAACCGACCGTGCCACCGGCCGGTGGGGCGGCCGGTGGGGCGGCCGTGGCACGGTCGGGGAGGGGGAAT
>NZ_CP026498.1:10855942-10870302 GCF_002953255.1 Streptomyces sp. CB01881 | reverse complement strand
TGGGGCGGCCGGTGGGGCGGCCGTGGCACGGTCGGTTCGGGGAGGGGGAATGCGTGTAACTGCGGTTCGCCACCCACATGCCCGCGGCGACCTGGGCCCTGACGAGGGACGGGCGGGCGGCCGCGTACCGCCCCTCGTTGAACATCGTGGCGCGCAGGCCGTTCTGCCGCAGCGCGTCGAGCAGGGTTGGCGTGGTGCCGGACGGACCGTCGTCGAAGGCGAGCGCGACGTACCCGTTGGCGCAGGAGGCGGCCTGCACCGGCGGGGCGCCCAGTGCGAGGCTGGATTCCGCCGCCAGGGCGAGGGCAGCGGAGGCGGTCAGCAGGGGAGGCATCAGGCGGCACTGCAGGTGGCGGTGGGCCAGGCCCAGTTGCCGTTGGGCTGGATCGTCACCCCGAAGGTGTTGCCGCTGCCGTTGGGCTTGGCCACCAGGACCTGCGAACTCGGAAAGTCGGCAGCGGTGTTCCAGGTCGACATGACCTTGGCCGGGGACGGCACGTTCATCGTCACGGTCCAGTTGCTCGTACCGCTCACCGCGACGTTGAGGTTGTAGCGGTCGCTCCACGACTGACCGGCCGAAAGCGTCGCCGCGCAGCTGCCGCCACCGCCGCCCGTGCCGGTGGCGTCGACCGTGATGTCGGAGCTTCCGCTGCTCCGGTAGCCCTCGGTCGCCAGGATCATGTAGTTCATGGTGCCGAGCTGCATGCCCGCCCGGGCCCAGGCGTCGAAGTGGTTGCCGGTGGTGATGGTGCCCCCGGTCCGCTTCGCCTGCCGCACGCTCCAGAACTGCTTGAAGGTCTTGATCCCCTCGATGGAGGGGGCGTTGTACCGGGTGGTCTCGTAGATGTCGTACGTGCCGCCGTCGCTGGTGACGGTGCCCTTGAAGGTACCGGTGGGCCGGTAGGTCCCCCAGTTGTCGACGATGTAGTACTCGACCAGCGGGTTGGTGGACCAACCGTAGAGCGTCAGGTAGGCGTTCCCCGAGGGGTTGAAGCTTCCCGAGTAGCTCACCGCCCGACGCCCCCCGGTGGCCCAGCCCTTGCCGGCCACGAAGTTGCCGGTGTTGCTCCACCGGGTGCTGTAACGGCCCCCGGAGCTCAGGTTCATGGAGACCGATCCGGGGCTGTCGGTCCAGAACGAGTAGTAGTAGCCGTTGTCGGTACCGGTCCGGTTGGACGTGACCACGGTGTCCGCCCTGGCAGTGGCCGGCACCACCAGGGCGACCACGAGTGCCAGCACGACGGTGCACGTGCTCCTGACGAACCGCCGGAAACGGCCCGGCGTCGTGTCGCTGTTCCGAGTGAGCGTGTCCATGCGCCAACCCCCCTTGGTGGCAAATCAGTTGGAACGGGAGTTGTCGAACAGTGCGCTCACCCGTCATCCGCTGTCAATACATTCGACACATTCACCGAAAGATTCGCTGCCCCCTCGGCGGCCCCCGCAGCACCGGCCCCCAGGTCAGCGGCGCTCCTGGCCCGACGGCCGGCCGCCTCCGGCCACGGCCGGTGAGATCTCCCGCAATGACGAAGAACCCCGCCGGAAACTTTCGAGCCCTACGGAACGGGCCCGGCGGCCCGGACCCCGCGGGGGGACGCCCCGAGCTCCCGGCGGCAGGCCTTGTTGAACGCCTGGAGGTCGGGGATGCCGACCGAGGCCGCGACAGCGGGGATGGACAGCGTGGTGGCCTGGAGGAAGTGACGCGCCCGCTCCATCCGCCGGGCCCGGACGTAGCCGACCACCGTCTCCCCGGTGCCCGCGCGGAACAGCCGGGTCAGGTGGTTGTGCGAGACGCCCACGGCTCTGGCGATCTCCGGCACCGTCAGCGGCTCCGCCAGCCGCTCCTCGATCAGCGCCACGGCGGCCGCCACCACCGGATGCACGACCGCCGCACTCCGCTCATGTGGCGGGCTGAGCCAGGCGGTCCGCCACAGCGCGCCCCACACCTCGGCCACCGCCCGCGCCGGGGTGTGCGGCCAGGCGGCCAGCGCCTGCTGCAACTGAGCCGTTATGAAGCCGAGTTCGGGCCCCGCGGGCTGGATCACCGGGACCGTCACGGGCACTCCCCCGGTGCCCAGCCGGAGGTGGACGTACAGGTGCTCCGACCGTCCCCGGTAGCGGTAGCGAACCTCGGACCCGGGCGGCACCAGGCTGACCCGGCCGGGCCGGATACGGTGCTCGGTGCCGTCCACCGTCAGCTCGGCCTCGTAGCCGTACAGGTGGAACTGCCACATGTCGGGCAGCGAGAAGACGTCCACCTGACCGGCCGGCCCGTGCAGCCCACGGCCGACGGCAGCGAGGACGGGAGGTTCGTCGAGGTGAACGGTAGCCGCCTGCATGCTCACGTGTTGTACCACGGTGGTCACGACCCCTCCAGGCACGGAGATGGTGAGAACGGACCACGAGAGGGTGAACGCGGCCCACGCGCGGCGACGGTGCGCGAGCCTAGCGTGGCGGTTATGGAGAAACAGCAGGAACTTCTCACCTCGGTGCAGATGGCGCGCTTCGTCGCGCACGGCTCGCTGCGCCTGGACGCCGTGGTCCCGGCGGAGCTGAACGCCGAGGGTCTGACCGCACTGACGGACGGCGTGCCGTCCGTGCCGTACGGGACACCGCTGTCCGCCGCCTACCCGGAAGGCTCCTTCGTCAGCCGGCTGCTCGGACTGCCGCAGGTCGCGGGCGCCCTGCACAGCCTGGTGGGCCCGGAGCCCTCGGTGGACCACCACGCCGTGCACGTCCGCGAACCGCACGGGGGTGACGCCCAGCCATTGCACGGGGACGCCATCATCGACGTCCGGCCGGACGCCTTCGACGTCCAACTGATGTACTACCCCCAGGCAGTGACGCTGGAGATGGGCGGCACCCTCAGCGTGCCGGGCAGCCACCTGCGCCGGACCAACGAGTCGGACACCGGCCGCTACCAGAACCTGCTCGGCCAGCACCGTCTGGTCTGCCCGGCCGGGACGGTGGTGTTTCTGCACCACGGCGTCTGGCACGGTGGCCGGCGCAACGACAGCGAAACGGCACGTCTCATGTTCAAGATCCGGTTCAACCCGACCGTGCGCCAGCAGCGGCTGTGGGATACCTCGGACCTCCACCATCCGCAGGTGAGAGCCGAGTTGGACACCATGTTCCCGTGGTACGAGTGGGCGACCGGCCGGTTGGAGCGGTACAACCGCGTCCTGCTCTGGCGGGCCCTGACCGGTGACCACGGCTTCGACCTCGACCACTGGGTGACCAGGGTCTCCAACCGCCCGAAGGAGACGACGACATGACCACCGAGACGGTCCGACAGCAGGTACTCGTGCTCTACCTGGCCACATCAGCGCTGGATTCCCAGGTGATCGGCTGGGCCAACTACGACGGCACCGGCCACACCTCCCCCACCACCGGTGACGGCGACGAGCCGCCGTACGCTTCAGGGGTCGCGGCCCTCCGGGACGGCTGGCGGCTTTTCCAGGCCGCGCAGTTGATCCCGCCCTATCCTGGCCACGAGTACGACGTCTCCTTCCTCAAGCACGAGTTCTTCTTCGAACGCCTCGTCACCGAGAAGGCCGCCCACGCATGACGGCTTCCGCGCCGGACCGGTCCGTCCGGTGCAAAAGCGAGTGGCTGACGCACGCTCAGACGCAGGCCGCTCCGTTCACGGTGAAGAGCGCCGGAGCCGGATTGGCGCCGGAGTAGGTGGCCTGGAAGCCGAAGCTCGCACTGCCACCGGGGGCCAGGGTGCCGTTCCACCCGGCGTCCCGGGCGGTCACCGTGCTGTCGGACTGGCTCACGGTGGCGTTCCAGGCGCTGCCCAACCGCTGGTCACCCGCGAAGCTCCAGCCGAGAGTCCAGCCCGAGATCGCCGACGTGCCCGTGTTCTTGGCGGTCACCGTCGCCGTGAAGCCGCTGCCCCAGGCGCTGTCGATCCGGTACGCGACCGAGCAGGACGCCCCGGATGGGACGTCGTCGTCCGCCTCCGTCGCCGTGAACGTCGCCCCCTGGACCCCGGAGCCCCCGACCGTGAAGATCGCGCTGCCCGCGAGGGCGTCGGGGTCCTGTGCGGCGGAGACCGGGACCTGCTGCGCCGTCGCCCAGTTGGCCGGGGTGAACACCAGCGTGGCCGCCGCCGACAGGTCCTGGTCGCCGGCGCTGCGGGTCACCGTCACCGTGACGTTCTGCGCCGGAGCCGCCGAGAGCCGCACGCCCACCGCCGCGGAGCCACCCTCGGGGACCGTCACCGCCGCCGGGGCCGGCTGGACCGCCGGGGCGCTGCGCCGCTCGGCCGCGAAGGCCGTAAGCCAGGCCAGTGAGGCGTTCCAGTTGATCGCCACCTCGTTGGTGGAGTAGGAGCCGATGTCGTCCACGTAGCAGGCCGCGGGGGCGCAGCCGGTGAGCTTCTCCTTCGCCGCCGGGTCCTCGAGCCCCGCGTTCGGGCCGCCCGCGAAGGAGCCGGTCGGCGGGTGCGGTGCGGAGGAGTCGTTCTGGTGTGCCCAGAACCGGTGGTGCTGGTTCTCGGAGTAGCGCTCGCCGTAGCCGGTGACGTAGGAGAGGTCGAGCGCGTTGCGACCGAGTAGGTAGTCCAGCGACTCCAACACGCCCGAACGGTAGCGCTGTTGTCCGGTCAGCTCGTAGGCGACGCCGAGCAGTATCGCATTGTTGGCCACCGAGCTGTTGGAGCCCCAGACGTAGGCGGTGGCGGCGAGCGGTACGGCGTAACCCTGGGCGGCCATCGTGGCCAGGTGGCCGTCGGCGGCTGCGGTCAGCAGGCCGCGCACTCGGGAGACGTCCTCGGCGGGCAGGGCAACGCCGGGAACGGTGGCCAGGGTGATCCGGCCGAGGGTCGCGGTGCCGCCCCACCAGAAGCCGTCCACGGGCTTGGTGTGGTGCGGGGAGGAGGTGACGGCGTCCCGGTACTGGGACTCACCGGTGGTGGCCAGGAGTTCGGCCGCCGCCCAGTAGAACTCGTCGGAGACGTCGGCGTCTTCGTACGGGCCGCCGCCGGTGTTGTCGGTGGCCAGGGCGAGGACGTTGGGATTGGCCTTGGCGGCCGCCCAGGCCCGGCGGGCGGCCTCCAGGCTCCGGGTGGCGAAGGCGGTGTCGTACGGCGCGTACACCCGGGCGGCCTGGGCGGCCGTGGCCGCCAGGTTGAGCGTGGCGGCAGTCGACGGCCTGTGCAACTCGCGCTGTGCGTCGTCGAGTTCGGGCCGGGTCGGCAGGGCGGTCCACTTGTCGTCGTGCAGCTTGTGGAAGGCCATCCCGGCCATCGGCTTTCCGGCGGGGACCTGCATCCGCAGCAGGAAGTCCAGCTCCCAACGAGCCTCGTCCAGAACGTCCGGCACGCCGTTGCCGCGCTCGGGCACCTTCAGCGTGGAGTCGCCGAGGGCAGTGTCGCCGCCCGAACGGCTGGCCCGCTCGAAGGAGTTGACGATCTCCCAAGTGGCGATGCCGCCGTTGACCACGTACTTGCCCTGGTCGCCCGCATCGTACCAGCCGCCGCGCGCGTCCACCCGGTAGTCGCAGACCCCGGCCTGGCAGGGCACGCTGGTGTCGCCCTTGTTCGGCGCCACACCCAGGTGTCCTGCGGGCCGGGCGTAGGCACTGCCGCCCGCCAGCTCGGCGTCGATGGCGATGCCACTGCGCTGCTGGTAGAAGAAGGACATGCTGTCGGCACGCAGCCCGTCGTACAGCGAGGCGGAGATGTCGAACGGGTGACTGGTCTGGCCGCCGACGACCAGGGTGTAGCCGGTGCCACTGCTGGTGTACGTGCTGAAGTCGACCAGGTGGGTGGACTGGCCGGAGGCCTGGTCGGCGCCGCGCACGGTGGTGCTGCCCGAGGCGGCCACGGCGCCGGAGGCGTCGCGCAGTTGCCAGGCGAGCGGCGCGGTGGCGGAGCTGACGACGGTCGCCCGCTTGGGGCCGTCCGGCAGGTAACCGACCTGGTTGACCCGGACGGGCGTGTCAGCGACGAGGGTGGCGGCGGCCGCGACCGGGATGGTGAGGGCGGTCGCGGTCAGACCGCCGGCGGCCAGGACGATGCCGGTGAGGGCGGCGGCGACTCGGCGCGGCACGCCGCGGGTGGAGGGGGCAGGGGGCACGGGGGGGAGCCTTCCTCGGTCGGTGGGGGGACAAGCGTGGGAGCGCTCCCAGAAATGAAGCCAGCCTCCCGGCTTGCCCGTCAAGACATCTACGGGAAGAGACGGTTGGCCTCTCCCCGGACGTGGGCGTACGGCTTCCGGCCCGGGCACCAGCAGCTGACGGCGACGCGCGGAACCGCCTGCCGCGCAGCGGGCCCGGGTCGGTTCGGCCCGGCTGGGCTCGGCGGACAGCAGTCGCGCGAGCAAGACCGGACCGATCGAGCGCGGTTGAGATCGGCGATGACGCGTCGGCGGACACGGCCTTCCAGCCGGATCACGAGGTGTCGAGAACTCATGATCCTGGCCAGCACCAGAGGCAGACCACCGGCGCGTGCCCTCGCTCCAGGCAACCCCATTTGCGCCAGGCTTGCGTTGGTCCACGTTCCCTCGCCCGCCGAGGCAGGACGGGGCCATCCTCCCGCGCCGAGACCGGCAGCCCGAAGCGGCCAACTCTCCTGCCCTGCACCACTCAGGTGGGCTTGACCCTCTTCTCGGTCAGATGCCCTGCCGACCTGTGAGCGAGAGATGCGCCGGACGTATTGACTCGCCCCTGCACCTCTCTATGCTCCTAGATGCCCCAAGGGCAAACACAATTCAACGCCTCAACGGCGCAAAGTCACACAGTCGCGCACGTGATCGCAGGCTTGCGACCGTGCCCGCCAGACCCGCGACAAGCGGGCCCACCCCGTCTCCAGGGAAGGAATTCGCCCCATGGTTCCCATACGCCTGCACAGGCGACTCGTGCGTCTCCTCGCAGCTACCGCACTGACGCTCACCGCCTGCGTCACCGCCTCCGCCGGCACGACCGCCGAGGCCGCACCGGGCAGCCCCGCACTCACTCCGCCGCTGGGCTGGAACAGTTGGAACAGCTTCGGATGTGGTGTCGACGAGTCACACATCCGCCAGGCCGCCGACGCGATGGTGTCCTCGGGCATGAAGGACGCGGGCTACCAGTACGTCGTCGTCGACGACTGCTGGTTCGACCCGCAGCGTGACGGGGCGGGCAACCTCCGGGCCAGCCCGACCAAGTTCCCCAGCGGCATGAAGGCGCTCGGGGACTACATCCACGGCAAGGGCCTGAAGTTCGGCATCTACCAGGACCCAACGAGCGCACGTGTGCACAGGCCGTGGGCTCCTACCCCGGCTCCACCGGCAGCAAGGGCCATGAGGCCCAGGACGCCACCACGTTCGCCACGTGGGGCGTGGACTACCTCAAGTACGACTGGTGTTCCTCCAGCGGCACCCTGGACCAGCAGGTCGCACAGTTCACCCTCATGCGCGATGCCCTGCGCGCCACCGGCCGCCCGATCGTCTACAGCATCAACCCCAACAGCCTGCACGCCATCACCGGCTCCACGTACAACTGGGGTGCGGTCGCCGACCTTTGGCGGACGACCGAGGACCTGCTCGACATCTGGCAGAACGCCAACACCAACAGCTACCCGATGGGCGTGGGGAACGTCCTCGACGTCGACGCGCCGCTGGCCGCTCAGTCGGGGCCAGGCCACTGGAACGACCCCGACATGCTGGTGGTCGGCCGTCCCGGTCTGTCGCCGGCGGAGTCCCGCTCCCACTTCGCCCTGTGGTCGCTGCTCTCGGCCCCCCTCATCGCGGGCAACGACATCCGGACCATGTCCAGCGACGTGAGCGCGATCCTCCGCAACCCCCGCCTGCTGGCAGTGAACCAGGACCCGTCGACCGCGGGCGGGCGCCGGGTGCGGGACGACGGCGACACCGAGGTCTTCGCCAAGGCCCTGTCCGACGGCTCGGTCGCCGTGGGCCTGTTCAACCGGGGCGGCGGCACCGCGACCGTCAGCGCGACGGCCGCGCAGGTCGGCCTCACCGGAGGGCCGTTCACGCTCACCGACCTCTGGACCGGCAGCACGTCGAGCACGTCCGGCGAGATCTCGGCGAGCGTCCCCGCGCACGGTGTCGCCGTGTTCAGGATGACCGGCGGCAGCCCGCTCGCCTCCACCACCGCACGCCTGCGCGGCACCGGGTCCGGCCGCTGCCTGGACGTGGACCGCTCCTTGACCACGGCCGGGACGGCGACGCTGATCTGGGACTGCCACACCTCCGCCAACCAGCTGTGGACCACCTGGGCCGGAGGCGAGATCCGCGTCTACGGCGACAAGTGCCTGGACGCCTCCAACGAGGGCACCACCGACGGCACGCGGGTCATCATCTGGCCCTGCAACGGCCAGAACAACCAGAAGTGGTCAACGCAGGCCGACGGGTCCATCCGCAACGCCAACGCCGGGCTGTGCTTGGACGCCGACCACGCAGGAACCGTCAACGGCACCCCGCTCATCCTCTGGGCCTGCAACGGCCAGAACAACCAGAAGTGGTCAACGCTGCCGTAATCTGTTAGCGCTAACAGCCTGACTCCGAGCACCTCGCGCGGTGCGCGATTCCAGCCGACCCGACCGTCGGGGCGTTCCCTGCGGTGGTGATGATCGCGAGCGGCAGGCCCGCGCCGTCGCGGGCGATGTGGTGCTTGGAACCGGGCCGGCCCCGAACCTCGGCGTCAGCACCGGTGGCACAGTGAACGGACTCCTCGCGCCGGCACGCCGCACCGGTCCAGGTCGAGGTGAGCCCGAGTCCGTGCACTGACGCCTTCCCGGCCCCGAACCGGCCCGGACCAGTATGTGAGCTCCCTGGCCGCGCGGCCAGGGGTGCTGACCTCGAAGTCACCGTCAACACCTGTGGCCCCCGGCCGACCGGTCGGCGTGATCGTCCCCGCGCGAAACGTGTTCGGCCGGCCGGTTCAGCGGCCGTGCCGGCGGCGGCGGCCGATGTGCCCACGCCTGCGCCGGATCCTGAGGGCAAGGAGGACGACACCGGCCGCGGCCGCCAGGGCCGCGCCGACCGCAGCCAGCGTCTCCCAGACCGCACCGCCCGCCCGCGCCGCGGCCGTGCCGGCGGTGGATGCCGTCGACGCCGAGTCGCCGGCCTGGCCGGCAGGCTCGTCCGTGGAGCTTGCCGACGGCGAGGCGGTCTCGGTGGCCGCCGTCACGGCCGTCAGCTCGATGCGACCCGCCGTACGGGCGACCGAGAAGGACGCTCCTCCCATGCTGAGCGTGTCGCCGGAGAGCGCGGCGTCCTGGGAGCCCACGGTGAAGCTCTGGGCTCCGCCTGGCAGAATGATCTTCGCGCCCGTGACGACCTCCAGCTTGCGCAGCGTCGTCGACGTCGCCGCGCCGAGATCGAGGACCGCGGACGCATCGGTGAGGGCGACTCCGCTGGACGAGGAGAGCGGCGCACCGGCCACCGCGAGCGTTCCCTTGGCCACGGTGGTGGCGCCGGTGTAGGAGGCGGCGGTCAGCGTCGCCGTCGCTGCGCCGTCCTGCGTGACCGATCCGGAGCCGGACACCGCCGGCAGGGTTACGGGTGTCCGGACGTTCTGGATGATCAGTGAGCCGTTGTTGCTGATCGCGTCGAGAGGGCCTTTCGTGTAGAGGCTGCCGTCGGCTCCGGCTGCTCCGGAGCCGAGGCGCAGCGTGGCACCCTGCTGGATGGTGGTGGAACCGTCGTAGAACTGGGCGGCGGCGAAGGTCACATCGTTCCCGCGCGTGCCGGCGATGACGATGTCGCCTCCCCCGGGAGCGGCGAGGGTGTCGTGGTACATCCCCCCGCCGATGGGCAGGCCGAGGGTGACCGGGCCGTTGTAGTTGAAGGTCAGCCGCGAGCGCTGCGACCTGGCGTGCAGGTTGATGTACGCCGTTTCGGCCGTACCCGGCATGAAGATCTGGTGGGTGGTGCCGTCTCCCCACTGCACGTCGGCGCCCTCGATGTTGGTGCCGCGCTTGTTCAACCGGTGTGCGACCGTCACCCAGTTGAGGTTGTTGTTGCTCAGTGCCGGCGAGGTCGTACTGGTGTTGTCGCTGTAACTGTAGGTGCCCGTCAGGACCACCTTGCTGCCGGGCCGGGAGTGGACGTTGACGTCGTTGCCGTATTCACGGCTGTAGAAGTTCTGGCGTTGGACGACCGTCTGGTTCAGCGGGGTATCGATGATCCACGAGCCGCGGTTGAGGACGGCCCTGGCGTTCGGCAGGTCGGCCGCGCACGTGGTGCTGGCGTAGTTGGCGCCGGTGCCGATGTCGAGCACCCCGGAGAAGGGGCTGCTTCCGCACAACTGCAGCGTCCCCCACAGGTTGCGGGGCTGCACGATCGTCCCGGAGCCGCTGATGGTGCCCAGGTTGAACAGCCGGGTGAGCGACAGGTTCAGCGTGCCGTCCACCCGGATGTTGTCCTGGTTCTGCTGGTAGCCGGGCGAGTTGTAGGGGAAGGCGCCGATCAGGCCGGTGGTCCCGCCGTTGCCGTACTGCAGGGTGGCGCCCGCGTCGACGGTGATCGCCGGCCGATCGGGGTTGCTGAGGACCACATAGGGATGGTTCCCGCCGGGAATGCTGACGGACTGGCCTTGCTGGGAGCCGGGCAGCGTGAAGGTGCTGTCCCTGGTGAGGATCAAGGTGCCCGTACCGGAGACCCGCAAGGACCCCTGCCCGCTGATCACCCCCGAGTAGGTGTGCGCCCCGGGCGGCACGTTCACGACGGCGTTTCCGCCGAGGACCACGTCGCTGTTGGCGAGGATCGACGAGGTGATGTCACCGTCGGCCGCGACGGCGCCGGTCGGCGCCAGGGCGACGGGCACGGTCGTCGCCACCACGATCGCGGACGCCAGCAGTGCATGCCATGGCCTTTTCATCGGGGGGTGCTTCCTGGGTGCAGGCAGGTGCCGGCGCTCTCCTGGGAGGCGCCGGCACCCTGGTCGGTTCAGCTGGTCACGCGGAAGGTGGCGTCACTGCGTCCCGTCGCGGTGGTGATCGGGTCGAGGCGCAGCTGGTAGGCGTAGTGGCGGATGTAGCGGTCCGGGTGGTTGTACGACTGGAACGACGACCAGGTGGGGTCGGCGAGGCCGGCGACCTTGTTGAAGGTGGCGTCCGCGGCGAACTGGGCGCTGCCGTCGTTGCGGACGAGCTGGAAGTCGTAGTTGGCGTGGCGCAGGAAGTAGCCGGGGAAGTTGACCGACTCGAAGGAGACTGTGCCGATGCCCGCAAGACCCGGTCGCAGCCGGAACCGGGAGTCGTCCAGCGGGCTGACGTTCGCGTCGATCCGTATGTCGAAGTTGCTCTGACGGACGTACCGGTCCTGGAAGTTGAAGGACTGGAGCCGCTGGGCGGGAGTGCTGGGCCAGCGGGCGAGCACCCGGCCCTCCTCGGCCGCCGTCAGGTTCAGGATCCAGCCGTGCCGCTTCTTCGTACCACCCATGGTGTAGTCGCCCGACGCCTGCTTCTGGTACGCGGCCGGGTTCGACGGGTCGGTGGTCAGAACCGGCATGTAGCCACGGTTGGCCGAGTACTGGTCGAGGTAAAGCGCCCACTTGTTGGTGCCGTTGAACTTCATCCACATCGGCCCCTCGACCAACGAGCCCGGGAGACCGATGCCGGAGAGGTCACCGAGGACGGTCCAGGGGCCCAGGATCGAGTTGCCGCCCTCGAGAGTGATCTGACCGTCACCGGAGGCCCGCACGTAGCGGTAGGCGCCGGTACCGGCCGGAACCTCGATGATCTGGGTGTCGATGATCTCCTGGCTGCCAGAACGCTCGATGTACGGCTGTGGGGTCGTGATCGTGCGGAAGTCGCTGGTGCGGGCGGCGTAGATGCGGTGCTTCGTCGCACCGTTCAGGGGCACGTTCGTCGCCCAGTACAGGAAGTAGTCCTGGGTCTCGGGGTCCCAGATCGCCTCCGGCGCCCAGGCGTTGCGGCCGTCGGGGATGGCACCGGCCACGTTGAGCAGCCACGGCTCCGACCAGGTCACCAGGTCCCCGGACTCCCACACCACCAGGTTGCGGCTGCCGTTCTTGATGGACTGGTCCCAGTTCTGCCCGCAGCCGATGCACAGGTCGGTCGCGACGATCCAGTACCGGCTCCCGTCGGGAGAGCGCACCAGCGCGGGGTCGCGCACCCCCTTGGTGCCGATCGGGGAGCGCAGGACCATGCCACCCCCGTTGAGGTCGTTCCAGTGCACACCGTCGGTGCTGTGCGAGAGGTACATCTGCTGACCGCTCGCCCCCTCCCCGATGAAGTGCACCATCAGGTAGCCGGGCTCGGCGGCAGCCGCACGCTGAGGTGCGGCCACCGCCAGACCCGTGAAGAGCAGGCACACGGCGAGCAATGTCGCCGAGAGCCGGGCGCGGAGCGCGGTCATGGACATCTCCTGTCGTTCCCGGGCGCGACGACGGGCCGGGAGGATTCAGATTGTTAACGCTCACAACTCAGCCGGACAAGGGGCCGGACATCCCGTCACCCAATCTTCACCAGCCGGGCACGCCCCGGGAACGGCCCGGTGTCATGCGGGGATGATCGGCCACTGCTGCTCGGGCAGGCCGTCGTAGGTGAACTGGTTGATGTTGGCCCCGTCGGCGGTCGAACCGGCGTCCACGTTCAGTGCCAGCCCGCTCAACCGGTTGGTGAGGAGGAAGTAGCCGTCACCGGTCGGCGTGACCGCCCAGTGCTGCTGGGGGACGTTGGCGTCCGCGTAGATGGCGACGTTCCCGCCGTCCACCCGCGAGAGTTCGGCTACCTCCATAAGCTTGCCGCTCCGAACGTTCTTGATCTCGTAGTAGCCGTCGCCGGTGGAGGTGAAGACCCACGCACTCGTCGGCCGCAACGGGGCGGGCAAGTCGACGCTCGTGTCGGTCCTCACCGGTCTGCAGGCTCCCGACGAGGGGACGCTCGCCTTCGGTGGCAGCCCGGCACCACGCCTCGCGGACCGCGACGCCTGGCGACAGCGCGTGGCCTGCGTCTACCAGAAGTCGACGATCATCCCCACCCTGACCGTCGCCGAGAACCTCTTCCTCAACCGGCACGACCACGGCCGCAGCCGGCTCATCAGCTGGCGAGGAGTGCGCCGCCGGGCGAAGGAGCTGCTGTCGACCTGGTCGGTGGACGTCGACCCGCAGAGCTCGGCCGGCGATCTGAACGTGGAACAGCGGCAGTTCGTGGAAATCGCCCGGGCACTGTCGTTCGGTGCCCGGTTCATCATCCTGGACGAGCCGACCGCCCAGCTGGACGGCGCGGCCATCAACCGGCTCTTCGACCGGATCCGCGACCTGCAGTGCCAGGGCGTGACCTTCCTGTTCATCAGTCACCATCTCCAGGAGGTCTACGACATCTGCGACATGGTGACGGTGTTCCGTGACGCCCGGCACGTCGTGACCGCTCCGGTCGCGGAACTCCCCCGCACCGAGCTGGTCGCCGCGATGACCGGCGAGGCGGCGGGCGACCGGCTGCAGGTACGGTCGAGCAGCCTCGACCGGACCGGCGTGCCGGCCCTGTCGGTGCAGGCGCTGGGCAGCCTCGGCGCTTACGGTGAGGTCACCTTCGAGGTGGGCGCCGGAGAGATCGTCGGACTCGCGGGTGCCGCCGGCAGCGGTCGCGCCGAGGTCGCCGAGACCGTCGTAGGGCTGCGTGCGGCCCAGGCGGGCGAGGTGGAGATCGCCGGGCGGCGGCCCCGGCCGGGCAGCGTTCCCGCCGCGGCGGCGGTGTGCCGTTCCAGACCGCCTTCGCGCATGCTGTAGGACAAGGGTGATTCCTCTGTTCTTCTCACGTGTCGGGTATCTGCGGGCGCCGGTGGGACAGCGAGGCGGCGGGGCCCCGCACGCCCCGGCGGTGGCGCGCGGGGCCCACGTTCGGGACCGGCCTCAGGCCGGACAGGGCAGCTCGGCCTCCGGGGTGCCGGCCGGGCTGACGTGCAGGGCGCCGTCCGGGCCGCCGATGCGCAGTTGCCAGGGGTGCGGGCTGTCGGTGGTCACCCGGAGGCGGTCACCGGTGCGGCACAGCCGGAAGCGGGCGGTCTCGCCGGGGCCGTCGCTGCGCGGGATGACGACGGTGCGCTCGGCCCCGTCGGCGAAGGCGTGGACGCGCAGTTCCACGCCCTTGGCCCAGGCGGAGACCGGGCGCTGGTCGTCCGCCCCGAACGGGATCACGGAGTCGGGGCGGGCGAGCAACGGCAGGGTGTGGAAGCCGTGCTGTTCACGCACCCAGCGCGGGCCGGTGACCTGGTCGCCGGTCAGGATGTTGGTCCACGTCCCCTCGGGCACGTAGTACTCCACCGTGCCGTCCTCGGTGAAGACCGGGGCGACGAGCAGGTCGTCGCCGAGCAGGTACTGCCGGTCGAGCGCGGCGGCGGCCGGGTCGTCCGGGAACTCCAGCACCATTGCGCGCATCAAGCCCGGTG
>NZ_CP026498.1:10854371-10855932 GCF_002953255.1 Streptomyces sp. CB01881 | reverse complement strand
CGGGAACTCCAGCACCATTGCGCGCATCACCGGCAGCCCGGTGGCGTGCGCCTGCTGGGCGGCGTGCTGGAGGTAGGGCGCCAGGCGGTGCTTGAGCAGGGTGAACTCGCGGGTGACCTCGACGGCCTCCTCGCCGAACTCCCACGGCACGCGGTAGGACTTGCTGCCGTGCAGCCGGCTGTGCGACGAGAGCAGGCCGAACTGCGTCCAGCGCTTGAAGACGGCGGGGGTCGGGGTGCCCTCGAAGCCGCCGATGTCGTGGCTCCAGAAGCCGAAGCCGGACAGGCCGAGGGAGAGTCCTCCGCGCAGCGACTCCGCCATGGCGTTGAAGTGCGACTCGCAGTCGCCGCCCCAGTGCACCGGGTACTGCTGGCCGCCCGCGGTGGCGGACCGGGCGAACAGCAGTGCCTCCCCCTCACCGCGCTCCTCGCGGAGCAGCTCGAACACGGCCTGGTTGTAGAGGTGGGTGTAGTGGTTGTGCATCCGCTCGGGGTCGGAGCCGTCGTACCAGACCACGTCGGTGGGGATGCGCTCGCCGAAGTCGGTCTTGAAGCAGTCCACGCCGACGTCCAGCAGGGTGCGCAGCTTGCGGGTGTACCAGTCGCGGGCGGCGGGGTTGGTGAAGTCCACCAGGGCCATGCCCGGCTGCCACAGGTCCCACTGCCAGACGCTGCCGTCCGGGCGCCGCACCAGGTGCCCCTCGCGCATGCCCTCGGCGAACAGCTCCGACTTCTGGGCGATGTACGGGTTGATCCAGGCCGAGATGCGCAGCCCCTGCTCCTTGAGCCGGGCCAGCATGCCGGCCGGGTCCGGGAAGGTGTCCGGGTCCCACACGAAGTCGCACCACTGGTACTCGCGCATCCAGAAGCAGTCGAGGTGGAAGACGCTCAGCGGGATGCCGCGCTCGGCCATGCCGCCGACGAAGCGGTTGACGGTGGCCTCGTCGTAGTCGGTGGTGAAGGACGTGGTCAGCCACAGGCCCAGTGCCCAGGCCGGGGGCAGCGCGGGGCGGCCGGTGAGGGCGGTGTAGCGCTCCAGGATCCGCTTGGGGGTCGGGCCGTGGATGACGAAGTACTCCAGCGACTGGTCCTCGACGCTGAACTGCACCTGGCCGACGGCCTCGGAGCCGACCTCGTAGCCGACCCTGCCGGGGTGGTTGACGAAGACGCCGTAGCCCCGGTTGGTCAGGTGGAACGGGACGTTCTTGTAGGCCTGTTCGCTGCTGGTGCCGCCGTCCGCCTGCCAGATGTCCACCACCTGGCCGTTGCGGACGAACGGGGTGAACCGCTCCCCCAGGCCGTAGACCAGCTCGCCGACGCCCAGCGAGAGCTGTCCGAGCATGTGGTGCCGGCCGTCGGCGTCGGTGACGAAGCCGGTGCCGCGCTCGCCCGCCGTGGTCAGCGCCCGGCCGCCGGCGGTGAACTCCAGCTGCCACGGCCGGGAGGTGTCCACTCGCAGCGTCAGTTCGCCGGCGCACAGCTCCACCACGTCGCCGTCGCGGCGCACCTTCCCGGCGCCCTGCTCGGCGCCGGGCAGCGCGAAGTCCGGCCCGCACGGAGCC
>NZ_CP026498.1:10852530-10854361 GCF_002953255.1 Streptomyces sp. CB01881 | reverse complement strand
GCGCGAAGTCCGGCCCGCGCCGCACGGAGCCGGCGTGGTGGGTGGTGCGCACTCCGATCACGCCCTCGGCCGGGGACCAGCACTCGACCGTCAGCAGTGGGCTGTTGAGCGTGTCACCGCGGCCGCGCACGTGCTTCACGGGCGCGTAGAGGGTCATCCGGTCCTCGCCGGTGCGGACGTCGGCGACCTCGGTGGCGTAGCGCGCGGTGACGCCCGGGCGCATCAGCCAGTAGCCGTCGGTGAACTTCATCGTGCTGGTTCCTCCGTCCGCGCGCGGTGCGCGGTGATCAGGCCCCGGTACCAGTGGTAGCTGTCCTTGGGCGTTCGGGTCAGGGTTTCGTAGTCGACGTGGACCAGGCCGAAGCGCTGCTCGTAGCCTCGGGCCCACTCGAAGTTGTCCAGCAGGGACCAGACGTAGTAGCCGCGCACGTCGACCCCGGCCACGATGGCGTCGGCGACGGCGGCGAGGTGGCCGGCCAGGTAGTCGATCCGTTCCGCGTCGTGCACCCGGCCGTCGGGGGTGACGCTGTCGGCCTCGGCGGAGCCGTTCTCGGTGATCCAGACCGGCGGGAGCCGCGGGTAGCGGGCGTCGAGGTCGCGGAGCAGCTCGGTGAACGCGGACGGGACGACGGGCCAGCCCATGGTGGTGAGCCGGGTGCCGTACGGGTTCGGCTCGGCGACGCCGATGTCCATGGCGGTGCGCCGTTCGGGGTCGTCCTCGCGGCGCGGGGCGGCCTCGACGGTGATCGGCCGGTAGAAGTTGATGCCGACGAAGTCCAGTGGCGCGCCGATCAGTTCCAGGTCCCCCGGCCGGCGCCAGGGTCCGTCGGCGAGGCCCGCCCAGGTCTCGGCCTCGTGCTCGGGGTAGCGCCCGGCGAACAGCGGCTCGGTCCAGACGTCGTTGTGCAGCACCTCGGCCCGGCGCAGGGCGGCGAGGTCCTCGGGGCGGTCGGAGGCGGCGTGCAGACGGTCGGGGTTGAGCGTGGTCCCGACCTCGCGGGCGCCGGCGGCGCGCAGTTCCCGGACCGCGAGGCCGTGGCCGACCAGCAGGTGGTGGGCGGCCGCCAGAGCGCCGCGGCCCTCCCGGGCGCCGGGCGCGTGCCGGCCCTCGGCGTAGCCGACGAAGGCGGAGCAGAACGGCTCGTTCAGGGTGATCCAGCGCTCGACCCGGTCTCCGTAACGCTCGGCGGCGACGGCCGCGTACTCGGCGAACGCCTCGGCCGTCTCCCTGACCCGCCAGCCACCCCGGTCCTCCAGGGCCTGCGGCAGGTCCCAGTGGTAGAGGGTCGCGGCGGGCGCGATGCCGGCGGCCAGCAGTTCGTCGATCAGCCGGTCGTAGAAGTCCAGGCCCTTCGGGTTGACCGGGCCGGTGCCCTGCGGCAGGAGGCGGGGCCAGGCGATGGAGAAGCGGTAGCCGTCGACGCCCAGCCCGCGGAGCAGGGCGACGTCCTCGGGGTAGCGGTGGTAGTGGTCGCAGGCGGTGTCGCCGGTGGCGCCGCCGCGGGTGCGGCCCGGGGTGTGGCTGTAGGCGTCCCAGATGGACGGGCCGCGGCCGTCCTCGTCGTGGGCACCCTCGATCTGGTAGGCGGCGGTGGCGGCGCCGAAGCGGAAGCCGGCGGGCAGGTCCGGGAAGGCGGGGGTGCTCATGCGGCGGTACCTCACGGGTGTCTCGGGGATCGGGCGCACGGCCGGCCCTGCGCGGGGGGCACGGCGGTCACAGCTCCGGCGCCAGCCCGCGGTCGAGCAGCCAGGAGAGCTGGGCGGGCGGGTTGGAGCCGCAGCCGCCGCCGTGGTCGGCGAAGGGCCACACCGTCATGGTGCTCGCCCGCGT
>NZ_CP026498.1:10851471-10852520 GCF_002953255.1 Streptomyces sp. CB01881 | reverse complement strand
ACACCGTCATGGTGCGGTCCTCGCCCGCGTAGCGGTTGAAGGCGGCGTAGACCGTGGAGGGCGGGCAGACCGGGTCCATCAGGCCGACGCTGAACAGGGCCGGTGCGGTGGCCCGCTGGGCGAAGTGGACGCCGTCGAAGCAGTCGAGGGTGTCGAAGGTCGGCTGCACGCGGTGCCGGCTGTGCCAGCGCAGGTACTTGGCGATCTCCGGATACGGTCCCTCTCCGGCGATCTGCACGGCATGGCGGAAGTGGCAGAGGAACGGCACGTCCGGCATCACCGCCGCCACGCGGTCCCCGCTGAGCCCGGCGGCGGCGAGGGCCAGACCGCCGCCCTGGCTGCCGCCGGTCAGCACGATCCGGTTGCTGTCGAGACCCGGCAGTTGGGCGACGGCGTCCACGGCGCGCACGCAGTCGGTGATCAGCCGCCGGTAGTAGTAGTTCTCCGGGGAGTCGATGCCGCGGGTCATGAAGCCCTCGACCCACTGGGTGCCGTCGCCCTCGCCCCGGTCCGGGGTGTCGTGGCCCTGACCCCGGCTGTCGACCACGAGTTGGGCGTAGCCGGCGGCGGACCAGAACAGGTGCTCGGTGGGCAGCCCGCGGCCGCCGCAGTAACCGATGTAGGTGACGACGACCGGCAGCGGTCCGTCCACGCCGCGCGGGCGTATCAGCCAGGCGGCCACCGGCTCGCCGTTCCAGCCGGGGAACCGTACGTCGTCGACCTCGACGGTGCGCAGGCCGTACTGCGAGGTGACGCGTTCGGCCTTGACCGCCCCGTCGTGCGAGCGGGCTTCGGCGAGGGTCCGGCGCCAGAACTCGTCGAAGTCCTGCGGTACGGGCAATTCCGGCCGGTAGTTGACGAGTTCGTCGAGTCCGAAGTCGGTGAGCGGCATGGGGGCTTCCTCCGGATGGAGCGATGACGAGCTGGAGTGGTGGGACGTGAGCAACGGCATGGGGGCCGCCTCCGGGCGGCGGGGTGACGGGAGTGGAACGGGCGCGGCGCCAGGGCGCCGGGCGACTGAGGGCACCGGGCCGTGAGACGGGCCTCGA
>NZ_CP026498.1:10848858-10851461 GCF_002953255.1 Streptomyces sp. CB01881 | reverse complement strand
TCCCCTCTTGGGCGGGCCGCCGGTCGGTGGGGCGGGAGGCCTCAGCCGGCCGCGCCGAGGCGGAAGGCGGAGAGCCGGAAGTCGCCGTGCAGGGTCAGGCCCAGGTCGTGGACGCCGTGGAGCGGGGCGGCGAGCTCTGCGGTGACGGTCGTCCAGGCGTAGCGGTCACCGGTCACGGGCACCTCGATCTCGGCCAGGAGCCGGGCGCCCGCCCGCACTTCGAGCCGCACCCCGCCCGATCCCTCGTCCTCGCGGGCGGTCTCGACCTCGACCCGGACGGCGCCGGAGAGGTCGACGTCCCGGAAGAGGAGCGTCGCGGGGTGTGCGGGATCGGTGGGAGTGACGGCGTCACCCTCGGATTGGGTGGCGTCGACGATGGTGGCGTCCTCGTAGTCGTCGAAGTCGACGGCCAGGATTCGGCGTTCGACGCCCGCCCGGGGTGCGGCGGCCGCCCCGATCACGGTGAGCGGCGCGGTGAGCACCGGGTGGTCGGCGCAGCGGGCGACGATCAGCTCGTAGCCGCCGGGGTCGACGGCGAAGGCGCCGGTGGCGACGTCCCAGTGGGCGAGTTGCCCGGCCGGCAGCCGGAAGGTCAGCTCGCGGCTCTCGCCCGGCTCCAGCCGGACCTTGCGGAAGTCGGCGAGTCGCAGCCGGGGCGCCTCATAGCGGGCCTCCAGGGCACGGACGTAGACCTGGGTCACCTCGCTGCCGGGCCGCGGTCCGGTGTTCTCCAGGGTCACGGTGACGTCGACCGACCCGCCCTGGCCGATCGACGGCTGCGACAGGCGCAGGTCGCGGTAGCCGAAGTCGGTGTAGGACAGCCCGTGGCCGAAGGGGTAGAGGGGCGTGGACCGGTGGTACTGGTAGGTCCAGCCCGCCTTGATGATGTCGTAGTCGAGCGGGGCGGGCAGCGGGTCGTCGCCCCGGTACCAGGTCTGCGGCAGGCGGCCGGCGGGCTCGGCCTCGCCGAGCAGCACGGCGGCCAGCGCGTGTCCTGTTTCCTGCCCGCCGTGGGAGGTCCACACCACGGCGGGCAGGTGCTCGTCGGCCCAGTCAAGGGCGTACGGGTAGCTGCTCATCACGACCAGCGCGGTGTTCGGGCGGACGGCCGCGACGGCGCGCAGCAGCTCCTCCTGCCCCTCGGGCAGGTCGATGTCCGCGCGGTCCTCGGTCTCCCGGCCGTTGACCATCGGGTGGTTGCCGAGGACGACGACCGCGACGTCCGCCGCCTCGGCGGCGGCCCGTGCCTCGGCGGCGCCGTCGCGCACCAGCTCGCGCTGCCAGCGTTCGGCGTCGTCCGCGGTCTCGGCGGTGACGCTCACCCGGCCGTCGGTCGGGTCCACGGCGGCGTAGCGTCCGGTGAACACGGAGCGCAGCAGCACGGCGCCCTCACCGTCCGATTCGAAGCCGAAGGTCTCCTGGACGAACCAGCTCTTGATCACCTCCTGGTCAGCCGCCAGGGAGGCGTCGTCCTTGAGGCTCAGGTAGCGGCCGGTGTCGGCGGCGCGCAGCGTGAGGGCGCCGCCGCCCCAGTCGGTCACGTCGAACGCGGTCTTGCCGAGCAGGTCACCGGTGGTGGGCGAGCGCAGGGCGATCCGGTCGGAGCCCTCCACGCAGACCACCTCGCCGCCGTCGCCGACGGCCGCGGCTAGTCCGGTGGCGATGCCGACCTGGTAGGGCATGGTGCCGCTGTACCAGTCCTCGAAGAGCGTGTCGGCGAGCGGGCCGATGACGGCGATCCGCTTCGTGCGGGCCGGGTCGAGCGGGAGCACGCCGTCGTTCTTGAGCAGCACCGTCGACTCGATCGCGGCCTGCCGGGCCAGCGCCCGGTGCTCGGGGCTGTCGATGACCTCCGGGCCGGTGCCGGCGTAGGGGTCCAGCTCGGGGTCGAACTCGCCGAGCCGGAAGCGCAGTTCCAGCTGCCGCCGGACGGCGCGGTCCACGTCGGCCTGGTCGATCAGGCCGCGTTCCAGCGCCTCGCGCAGCCGGCCGACCGGGGTCTCGCTGTCCTCGCCGTGGTCCGTGAAGCTGTCGATGCCGGCCTTGAGCGCCGCCCCGTGGGACTCGGCGTGGTCGTCGAAGTACTGCTCCGGGTCGACCAGGTTGGAGGGGGCCTCGGCGTCGCTGACCACGAACAGCTCGTGGCCGGTCGGCCGGGCCCAGCGGCGCAGCTCCGCCTCGATCAGCGGACTGACGTGGCAGGGGCGGCCGTTGACCAGGTTGTAGGCGGCCATCGCGCCGGTCGCGGCGCCGGAGGCGACGACGGGGCGGAAGGCGGCGAGGTCGTACTCCTGGAGGACCCGCGGGCGCAGCCCGGAGGAGGTGGTGCAGCGGTCGTCCTCGTTGTTGTAGGCGAGGAAGTGCTTGATCACCGGGGCGGTCCGCAGGTAGGTCGGGTGGTCGCCGGCGAGTCCCTTGCAGAACGCCTCGCCGACCCGCGCGGTGTGCACCGGGTCCTCGGAGTAGGCCTCCTCGTTGCGCCCCCAGCGCGGGTCGCGCAGCAGGTTGAGCACGGGGGCCCAGGCCTGGAGCGAGTTGGCTCCGCGCTCGGGGGTGCTGATCGCCGGGGGGCGGTGGTAGTGAAAGGCCCGGAGCTCGGACCG
>NZ_CP026498.1:10843369-10848848 GCF_002953255.1 Streptomyces sp. CB01881 | reverse complement strand
AGGCCCGGAGCTCGGTCGAGACCGCCTCGGCGACCCGGCGCACCAGGTCCTCGTCCCAGCTGGCGCCGAGGCCGACGGCCTGCGGGAAGACGGTCGCCACGCCGAGCCAGGAGACGCCGTGCAGGCCCTCGCTGCCGGTGCGGAAGGCGGCGACGCCGAGGCGCGGCACGGCCGGCGAGTACTGGTGCAGCATCGCGAGCCGCTCGTCGGGCGTGAGCCGGTGGAGCAGGTCGTCGACACGCTTGCGCAGGGGAAGCGTGGGATTGCGGAAAGCGGGCAGGCCGGCTGCGGACGCGGGCACGGAACTCACGTGGAATACCCCTCGGGCGGGCTGGGCTCGGTGGTTGTTCATCGAAGCGCTTCGACGCTGACACGCTCCCGTTGGACTGTCAACTCCCCAGGAAACAAACCATTTTGCATTTGTTCAGCCTCTTGCCGAACCGGTAACGCGTCGTTAGTCTCGCCGAAACATCCAAGCGCTTCGACGCTTCGACGGAGAGGGGCCACGCCACCATGAGATCCGGGTTGAACCGCAGGAGCTTCCTGAGCACCGCCGCCACGGTCGCGGGAGCAGCCGCGATGGCACCCCTGCTGTCCGCCTGCGGCGGCGGCGCGACCAAGAAGCCCACTCTGAACTCCAAGGAGGGCCTCAAGGCGGCCCTGCCGGCCTACGTGCCGAACGCCAACGCGGTCAAGCCGGACATAGCCCCCGTCCAGGGCGGCCCCGGCGCCGCGACCGACCCCGCCTACCTCTCCTACCCGGCATCCCCGCCCGCCAGCGTCTCCGGCATACCGGGCAAGGGCGGCAGCTACACCGCGGTCACCCCGCTGTGGGGCACCAACCCGCCGGCCGACAACTCCTTCTACCAGGCGATGAACAAGGCCCTCGGGGTCGAGCTGACCGTCAAGCCGGCCGACGGGAACAACTACAACACCATCGTCCCGACGATGACCGCCGCCAAGAAGCTGCCGGACTGGATCACCCTGCCGACCTGGTGGAACCCCAACTTCAACCTCGGCGGACTGACCGGCACCCAGCTCGCGGACCTCACCCCGTACCTGTCCGGCGACAAGATCAAGAAGTACCCGAACCTGGCCGCCCTCCCCACCGGTGCCTGGCAGGTCGGGGCCTGGGGCGACAAGCTCTACGGGATCCCCTCCTTCTCCACCAACTTCGCCATCTCCGGCCTCACCTACTACCGCCGGGACGTCCTCGACGCCCGGGGCATCACCGCCGACCAGGTCAAGTCCGCCGACGACCTGATGAACCTCGGCAAGGAGCTGACCGACGCCAAGCGGGGCGTGTGGGCCTTCGAGGACGTGTGGACCTACCTCTACACGGCCTGGGGCGGTCCGCTGAAGTGGAAGGAGCAACGGCAAGCTGGTCCACCTCTTCGAGACCCAGGAGTTCCTGGAGGCACTCGACTGGCACAACCGCCTGGCCACCGCCGGCTACGTGCACCCCGACGCGCTGGCGGGCGACGAGAAGGGCAACACCCGCTTCTACAGCGGGAAGGTCCTCATCTCGGGTGGCGGAACGGGCGCCTGGAACCTGTCCGACCACCAGTCCGGCGTCGCCGCGGACCCGAACTACCGGCGCGGCGCCTTCAACACCATCACCGCCGACGGCAAGGGCACGCCCGTCATCTACATGGGCGCCTCCACCGGCATCATCAGCTACCTCAACGCCAACCTGAAGCCCGAGCAGATCGAGGAACTCCTCTCCGTCGCGAACTACCTCGCCGCCCCCTACGGCACCGCCGAGTACACCCTGATCAACTTCGGTGTCGAGGGCGTCCACCACAACCGGGTGAACGGGGTGCCGACCTTCACCGAGGAGGGCAAGAAGGACGTCCAGGCGCAGACCTTCCCGTTCCTGACCGCCCCCTCCGCCGTGATCAGCAACCCCGGCGGCGACCAGGTCACCCAGGACTACGCGGCCTGGCAGGCCGCCAACGTCAAGGCCCTCACCAAGCCGATCTTCTGGGGCATGAACTACAGCATGCCGCCGGCCATCTCCGCGGCCGAGGCGGCGCAGAACGTCTCCGACACCGTCAAGGAGTGCTACCGCGGCAAGAAGAAGGTCTCCGAGGTGCAGGACGTCGTCGCCAGCTGGCGGTCCGGCCCCGGGGAGCGGCTCAAGCAGTGGATGACCGAGAACGTCCTCGAGAAGTACGGCACCGGCCAGTGAGCACCGCGCAACAGGAGCGCCCCGCCAAGCCGGCGCGGCCCGCCAAATCGGCGCAGCTCAACTGGTGGGTCAGGCTGCGGCGCGACAAGTCCCTCCTGCTGATGACGGCCCCCGCGGTCGCCCTGCTCCTGGTGTTCAACTACGCGCCGCTGTTCGGCATCGTCACCGCCTTCCAGGAGTACGACCCGCTGGTCGGGGTCTGGCAGAGCGAATGGGTCGGGTTCGACCAGTTCCAGCAGCTGTTCGGCGACCCGGCCTTCTGGGACTCGCTGAAGAACACGCTGTACCTCAGCTTCGTCCAGCTGATCCTCTTCTTCCCGATCCCGATCGCCCTGGCCCTGCTGCTCAACTCGGTGATCAGCGAGCGGATCCGCAACTTCTTCCAGTCCGTGGTCTACCTGCCGCACTTCTTCTCCTGGGTGCTGGCGATCACGATCTTCCAGCAGATGCTCGGCGGCGCCGGCGTGCTCAACCAGTTCCTGCGCCAGCACGACATCAGCACCTGGGACATCATGACCACCCCGGACACCTTCGCGCTGCTGGTCACCTCCCAGGGGATCTGGAAGGAGGCGGGCTGGGGGATCATCGTCTTCCTCGCCGCGCTGAGCGCGATCAACAGCGAGCTGTACGAGGCCGCGGCCGCGGACGGCGCCGGGCGGATGCGGCGGATGTGGCACATCACGCTGCCGGGCCTGCGCGGGGTGATCGTGCTGATGCTGGTCCTGCGGCTCGGCAACGCCCTGTCCGTCGGGTTCGAGCAGTTCCTGATCCAACGCAACGCCGTCGGCCACGAGGCCGCGGACGTCCTGGACACCTTCTCCTTCTACTACGGCATCGCCACCGGCGGCTACAGCTACGGTGCGGCGGCCGGGCTCTTCAAGAGCGTGGTCTCCCTCCTGCTCATCTGGGCTGCCAACAAGCTGGCGCACGCCTTCGGCGAGGACGGGCTGTATCGCAAATGACGAACGTACTCACCATGGGTTCGCGGGGCGAGAAGGGCCGCTCGGCGGCGGCCGCCCGACGCCGGGCGCGTTCCGCCCGCCCGCCCTGGGACGAGCCGCCGACCCGGGTCGGCCAGACCGCGAAGGGCCTCACGCTCGGCGGAACGCTCGCCGTCATCCTGGTCCCGCTCTGGATCATCGTGCTGACCAGCTTCTCCACCCCCGGGGCCGTCAACCGGGCCGGCGGCCTGGTGATCTGGCCGGACGGGCCGACCACCGAGACGTACCGCCAGATGCTCAGCGACTCGACGGTCGTCCGCGCCCTGATGGTGAGCCTCGGCGTCACCGTGGTCGGCACCGTGGTCTCCATGGCCATCTCGATCCTCTGCGCCTACGGCCTCTCCCGGTCCCGGTCGTTCGGGCACCGCTTCGTCCTGATGCTGCTGATCGTCACGATGTTCGTCAGCGGCGGCCTGATCCCGAGCTTCCTGGTGGTCACCGAACTGGGCGGCTACGGCCAGTGGTGGTCGCTGATCCTGCCGAGCGCGGTCTCCGTCTTCAACATCCTGGTGCTGCGCGCCTTCTACCAGGACACCTCCTCCGAACTCATCGACGCCGCCCGGATGGACGGCGCCGGGGAGTGGCGGATCCTGTGGTCCGTCGTCCTGCCGACCTCACGGGCCGTCACCGCCGTCACCGCGCTGTTCTACGGGGTGGGCTACTGGAACTCGTTCTTCAACGTCATGCTCTACATGCCGACGGACAGTGAGAAGTGGCCGCTCCAGTACGTGTTGCTCACCTACGTCAACCGGGGCATCGGCCTGCCCGGCTCGGTCAACGCCGGCTTCGGGAGCACCCAAGCGCAGACGGCCCCGCTGTCCCTGCAGATGGCGGTCGTGGTCCTCACCCTGGTACCACTGGTGATCGTCTACCCGTTCGTGCAGAAGCACCTGCGCACCGGTGTCCTCACCGGCGCGATCAAGGGCTGAGCCGAGCCGGGCGCCCCAGACCGGGAGCGGCCCCGTGCGTGAGCCTCCCCGCCGCGCGGCCGGGCCGCTCCCCCACCGGAACCGACACGAAGGAAGCAGCGCGATGGTGACACTCGCCGATGTGGCCAGGCACGCCGGCGTCTCGTCCAGCACGGTCAGCTACGCCCTCAGCGGCAAGCGTCCGATCTCCGACGAGACCAGGATCCGCGTCGAGCAGGCCGTCACGGACCTCGGCTACCACCCCAACGCGGGCGCCCGGGCCCTGGCGGGCAAGCGCTCGCACATCATCGCCCTGGTCGTCCCGCTCCACACCGAGGTGCACGTGCCCACGATGATGGAGATCGCCATCGCGGTCACCGTCGCGGCCCGCGAACACGGCTACGACGTCCTGCTGCTCACCAACGACGAAGGCCCCGAGGGCGTCCGCCGCGTCGCCGCCACCGGACTCGCCGACGGCGTCATCCTGATGGACGTCCGGCTGGACGACGACCGGATCCCGGTCCTGCGGGCCGAGGAGATCCCGGCCGCACTCATCGGCCTGCCCGACGACCCCGCCGGACTCTCCTGCGTCGACCACGACTTCGCCACCGCGGGCGCCCTGTGCGCCGACCACCTGGCCGACCTCGGCCACCGCGACATCGCCTTCATCGGCTACAGCAGCGGCGTCTACCGGCGGCACGCCGGCTACGCCGAGCGCACCCTGAACGGCTTCCGCGCCCGCGCCGAGCTGCGGGACCTGCGCTTCCTCCACCGGCCGTGCGAGGGCACGTACGAGAGCACGGCCGGCACCCTGGCCCGCATCCTCGCGGACCGACCCGACACCACCGGGTTCGTCGTGCAGAACGAGGCCGCGATCGGCCCGCTGCTCAGCCTGCTGCGCGCCAGCGGGCGGACCGTGCCGGAGGACGCCTCCGTCATCGCCATCTGCCCCGACCCGCTGGCGGAGCAACACTCGCCCCGGCTCACCTCCGTGACCAGTCCGAAGAAGGACCTCGGGCATGTCGCCGTCGACCAGGTCATGGCGCGGATCGCCTCGATCACGGCGGGCGAGGAGCCGGAGGACCAACTCCTCCTGATGCCACCGGAACTGGTGGTACGCGAAAGCACCGCACCGGCCCCGCGCCGCAGTTGACACCACTACCGGAAGGACGGTTCCCCGATGGACATCCGCCGACTCACCGACCGCCTCGGCGGCCTCGCCTTCGGCGGGGACTACAGCCCCGAACAGTGGGACGCGGAGGTGTGGAAGCAGGACGACGAGCTGATGCGCCGGGCGCGCGTCAACCTCGCCACCGTCGGCGTCTTCTCCTGGGCCCTGATGGAGCCCGAGGAGGGCCGCTACGACTTCGCTCGACGCC
>NZ_CP026498.1:10839314-10843359 GCF_002953255.1 Streptomyces sp. CB01881 | reverse complement strand
CCCGAGGAGGGCCGCTACGACTTCGACTGGCTCGACGCCCACCTGGACCGGCTGCACGCGGCCGGCGTCGCCGTCGACCTGGCCACCCCCACCGCCTCCCCGCCGCCCTGGTTCTCCCTGGCCCACCCGGACGCCCTGCCGGTCGGCCCCGACGGCGTCCGCCTGACCCACGGCAGCCGGGACACCTACTGCGTCGCCGCCCCCGCCTACCGTCTGGCCGCCCGCCGCATCGCCGCCGCGCTCGCCGAACGCTACGGCGACCACCCGGCGCTCGCCCTGTGGCACGTGCACAACGAGTACGTCTCCCTCTGCCACTGCGACCACGCCGCCGCCGCCTTCCGGATCTGGCTGCGCGCCCGCCACGGCTCCCTGGACGCCCTCAACGAGGCCTGGGGCACGGCATTCTGGAGCCAGCGCTACACCTCGTGGGAGCAGATCCTGCCGCCCCGCACGAGCCAGTGGCACCGCAACCCCGGCCAGGCCCTGGACTACAACCGCTTCTGGTCCGACGAGACCCTCGCCGCCTACCGCGAGCAGCGCGACGCCATCCGCGCCCACAGCGACCGGCCGGTGACCACCAACCTCATGCTGCCCGGCTACCAGAACCTGGACCTCTGGGCATTCGGCCGCGAAGTCGACCTGGTCTCCGTCAACCACTACCCCACCGCACCCGGCATCGACGCCGCCGCCCACGCCGCCTTCGACGCCGACCGGGCCCGCTCCTTCGCCGGCGGCGCCCCCTGGCTGCTGATGGAATCGGGCACCAACACCGTCTACGCCGACGGCCGCGTCCTCGCCAAGGAGCCGGGCGAGATCCTGCGCCACTCGCTCGCCCACATCGCCCGCGGCTCGGAGGGCGCGCTGTTCTTCCAGTGGCGCCAGTCCCGGGCCGGCGCCGAGCAGTGGCACTCGTCGATGGTCCCGCACGCCGGGCCGGACAGCCGCACCTTCCGCGAGGTCACGGCGACCGGAGAGGCCGTCGCCCGGCTCGGCGAACTCGCCGGCTCCACCGCCCGGACCGAGGTCGCCGTGCTGCACGACTCCGACGCCTGGTAGGCGATGAAGGTCGACGGACTCCCCTCGTCCGAGCTCGACTACCTCCCCGCGCTGCGCCGCGCCCACCGGGCGCTGTGGGACGCCGGACTGACGGTCGACTTCGCCCACCCCGAGCACGACCTGAGCCGCTACCGGGTCGTCCTCGCGCCGGCCCTGTTCCTGCTCACCGACGCGGGCGCCGAGAACCTGCGCCGCTACGTCGCCGACGGCGGCACCCTGCTCGTCCAGCACTTCAGCGGCATCGTCGACGAGCGCCTGCACGCCCGGCTCGGCGGCTACCCGGCCGCCCCGCTGCGCGAGGCGCTGGGCATCCGGGTCGAGGAGCACCGCCCGCTGCGGCAGGACGAGGAGGTCGCGCTCTCCGACGGCTCGACGGCCGGCTCCTGGAGCGAGTCCCTGCGCACCGAGGGCGCCGAGCCGCTCGCCGCCTACACCCACGGCATGCTCGCCGGCAGCCCGGCGCTCACCCGCCACGACTTCGGCGCCGGCCACGGCTGGTACCTCTCCACCCGCCTCGACGACGCCGGCTACGCCGCCCTGGTCGGCCGGCTGCTCGCGCAGGCCGGTGTCGTCCCGGAGCTGCCGGGCCTGTCGGCCGGCGTCGAAGCGGTCACCCGGCACGCCCCGGACGGCCGCGGCTGGCACGTGCTGCTCAACCACCTCGACGAGGCCGTCCCGCTGCCGCAGCCGGGCCACGACCTGCTCACGGGCGGACCCCTGCACCAACTGCCGCCCGGCGGCTGCGCGGTCCTGCGCGCGCACTGAATGCCCCCACGTCTCCCCCACCGACGAAGGAAGGCCACCATGACCGACCCGCACGCGGCGATCCGCTGGGGCCACCACGCCCTGGAGCTGGAGATCGGTCCGGACGACCACGGCACCCCCCGGCTGGTCCGGGTCGGCACGCCCGGCGAGGCGGGCACCGACCCGCGGCCGGGCGCGGCGCTGCCGCTGGTGGAGGTGACGACCGCCGACCACGGCCGCCACTGGTCGGGCCGGCACCTCATCGACACCGCCCTCGGCGCACGGCTGCGCCACCGCTCCCACCGCGCGACCCGGGACGGCGACTGGCACGTGCTCACCGTCGAGCTCCACGACCCGGAGACCGGTCTGACCGCCGAGGCGGTCTACCGGTCCCCGGACGGCCTGCCGGTGCTGCGCGCCGAGGTGGTACTGCGCAACGAAGGGGCGGAGACGCTGTACCTGGAGTCGGTCGGCTCGCTCGTGGCGGGCTGCCTCACCGGGAGCGACCCCGGGGCGCTGGAGAGCGCCGACCTGCTGTGGGCGGAGAACGACTGGTTCGCCGAGTGCCGCTGGCAGCGCAGGCCGTTGCGGGTGTCCTCACCCGCCCGCAACGGCCGCTTCCACTACCGCGCCGGCCGCAGCACCCACGTCGTGGCCGGGCAGGGCGTGTGGTCCAGCTGCGGCCACCTGCCGATGGGCGGCCTGATGGACCGCGAATCCGGCCGCACCTGGCTGTGGCAGATCGAGCACAACGGCGGCGGCTGGCGCTGGGAGTGCGGGGTGCGCGACGACACGGCGTACGCGGCGCTGTACGGGCCCAACGACGCCGACCACGGCTGGCGCCACCCGCTGGAGCCCGGCGCCGAGTTCCGCACCGTACCCGTGGCCCTGGCGTACGGCGCGGACGGCGGCCCGGACGATGCCTTCGCCGCACTCACCCGCTACCGCCGGGCCACCCGACGCCCGCACGCCGACCACCGCCGGCTGCCGGTCGTCTTCAACGACTACATGAACTGCCTGATGGGCGACCCCACCACCGCGAAGCTGCTGCCGCTGGTCGACGCCGCCGCCGAGGCCGGCGCGGAGTACTTCGTCATCGACGCCGGCTGGTACGCCGACGAGAGCGAGAACTGGTGGGAGACCGTCGGCGCCTGGGAGCCCTCGGCCTCCCGCTTTCCCGGCCCGAACGGGATCCACGAGGTCCTGGACCGCATCCGGGAGCGGGGCATGGTCCCGGGCCTGTGGCTGGAGCCGGAGGCGGTCGGGGTCTCCAGCCCGGTCGCCGAGTCCCTGCCGGAGGAGGCGTTCTTCCGCCGCGACGGGCGGCGCGTCGAGGAGGGCGGCGGCCGGTCCCACCTGGACCTGCGCCACCCGGCCGCCCGCGCCCACCTGGACGGCGTGGTGGACCGCCTGGTCGGCGAGTGGGGTGTCGGCTACCTCAAGCTCGACCACAACACCGACCCGGGCTCCGGCACCAGCGGCCACCCCGGCGAGGCCCCGGCCGCCGGCCTGCTGGGCCACAACCGGGCCCAACTCGACTGGCTGGACGCCGTCCTGGACCGGTATCCGGACCTGGTGATCGAGAACTGCGCCTCCGGCGGCATGCGGATGGACCACGCCCTGCTCTCCCGGCTGCAACTGCAGTCCACCAGCGACCAGCAGGATCTGCTGCTCTACCCGCCCATCGCGGCGGCGGCCCCCACCGCCGTGACGCCCGAGCAGGGCGCCGTCTGGGCCTACCCCCAGGCCGGGGACACCCTCGACGAAGTCGCCTTCACCATGGTCGGAGCGCTCCTCGGCCGCATCCACCTCTCCGGCCGGCTCACCGAACTGGAGCCCGAAGCCCGCGACTTGGTCCACGAGGCGGTGGCCGTGTACAAGGCCGTCCGCGCCGACCTGCCGCAGGCACTGCCGGCCTGGCCGCTCGGCCTCCCCGCGTGGGAGGACCCGTGGATCGCGCTGGCACTGCGTACGCCGACCACCACCTACCTCACCGCCTGGCGCCGCCCGGGAGCGGAGGCCGTCACGGAGCTCCACCTGCCCCACCTGCTCGGCGCCGAGGTCCGCGCTGAGGTGCTCTACCCGGCCTCCAGTCAGGCCGGCACCGTCTGGCGCCCGGACAGCGCCACGCTCACCCTGACCCTGCCGACCGCACCGTCCGCCGTCCTGCTCCGCCTCACCGGGAGGACCCCGGAAGGGAGTTGACGATGCGCCTGAGGAGCGCGCGCGCTCCGCCCCCCCACGG
>NZ_CP026498.1:10830702-10839304 GCF_002953255.1 Streptomyces sp. CB01881 | reverse complement strand
CCGCACCACCCAACGGAGCACGTTTCGCGTTCGGCCCCGACACCAAAAAGCCGCGCCGGGTCCGCCGTCCAGATCGCGGGAGTTCGTACCCCACCCGAACACCACGCACCCCCACCCCACTGGAGGGACGCATGAAAAGGTCAGTCCATCCCTGTCATGATCGCGTCATAGCAGCCGCCGCCGCGCTGTCGCTCGCGGTCACCGGCGCCATCGCGGCGGTCGCGCCGACCGCCACCGCCGCGCCGAGCGCCACCACCGCGAACTCCGTGTCGGTGTCGGTCGACGCCGCCCTGTAGCTCGCCACCATCCCCGCCGCCGGCGTCGGCATCAACACCGCGGTCTTCGACGCCGCGATGAACGACGCCGCCACCCCCGGAGTGCTCCGCGGCGCCGGCATGGGTGTCGTCCGCTACCCCGGCGGCAGCCACTCCGACGTCTACCACTGGAAGACCGGCACCGCCTCCGGTGGCGCGTACGTCGCCCCTCAACACCCCCTTCCCCGCCTACTACGGCACCCAGATGATCAGCAAGCTGGGAGCGCCCGGTGACACGCTGGTCAAGGCCGCCAGCTCGTCCTCGTTGCTCTCCGCGCACGCCGTCCGCCGCGCCAACGGCGACGTGGCCGTGATGCTGATCAACAAGGACCCGCGCAACGACGCCACGGTGAACCTCTCCTACACCGGGTTCACCGCCTCCTCCGCCACCCCGACCGTCTACTCCTACCTCAAGAACGGCCACTCGATCGGCACCGCCCAGAGCGGTAGCCCGACCACCCAGACCGTGCCGGCCTACGGCATCACGGTCGTGGAGATGCACCCGACCAGCGCGCCCTGCCGGGTCGTCTACAACAAGAACGAGTGGCCCGGCGGCGTGATCGGCACCGTCACCATCGTCAACAACTCCCTCGGCCAGGTGAACGGCTGGGCCCTCGGCTTCAACTTCCCCGGGGACACCGCCATCACCAACAACTGGGACGCCTCGGTGAAGCAGAGCGGCCCCAGCATCAACGCCGGCAACGTCTCCTACAACGCCGCGATCCCGCCCGGTGGCAGCGCCCAGTGGGGCTTCAAGGCCACCTGGTCCAGCAGTGACGCCAATCCGACCGCCTTCTGGGTCAACGGCGCGTCCTGCGCGATCGGCTGACCCCTGAGCCGGTGGTGTCCCGGACACCCCAGGGTCCGGGGCACCACCCCCGAACATGAACCACCGAAAGGACCCGACCACGTGTCAGACCAGCCCCAGCCCGGTGTCACCGTCCCCAACCCGGTGATCCCCGGTTTCCACCCCGACCCCAGTGTCTGCCGCGTGGGCGACGACTACTACCTCGTCTGCTCCAGCTTCGAGTACTTCCCCGGCATCCCCGTCTTCCGCAGCCGCGACCTGGTGAACTGGACCCAGATCGGCAACGCCCTGGACCGGCCGGGCCAGCTGCGCCTGCCGCGCGACATGCCCTCCTCCGCCGGCATCTACGCACCGACGCTGCGCCACCACGACGGCCGCTTCTGGCTGATCGTCACCAACGTCGGCGACGGCGGCAACATGCTCTTCACCGCCACCGACCCGGCCGGCCCCTGGTCCGACCCGGTCCGGCTGCCCGGGGTCCCCGGCATCGACCCGGACCTCGCCTGGGACGAGGACGGCACCTGCTGGTGCACCGTCGCGGGCATCTCGCAGGTCCGTCTCGACCCGTACACCGGCGAGACCCTCGGCGAGCCGGAGCGGACCTGGTCCGGCGCCGGCGGCCAGGCCCCCGAGGCGCCGCACCTGTACCGGATCGGCGAGTACTGGTACCTGCTGATCGCCGAGGGCGGCACCGAGCGCGGCCACGGCGTGTCGATCGCCCGCGGCCGCACGCCCACCGGCCCGTTCGAGCCGTGCCCGGACAACCCGGTCCTCACCCACCGCAGCACCAACCACCCGATCCAGAACACCGGCCACGCGGACCTGGTCCAGGCCCCCGACGGCACCTGGTGGATGGTGCTGCTCGGCGTCCGGCCGCGCGGCGGCACCCCCGGCTGGCACGTGATCGGGCGGGAGACCTTCCTCGCCCCGGTCGAGTGGGTGGACGGCTGGCCGGCGGTCGGCCCGCTCTCCCCGGAGATGCCCGCGCCTGCCTGGCCCCTGTTTCCCGCCCCCGGACTGCCGGTCCGGGACGACTTCGACCACGCCGAGCTCCAGCCCTGCTGGATCTCGCTGCGCGAGCGCCCGGCGCAGCTGGTCACGACCAAGGAGCGCTCCGGCTGGCTCACCCTGCACGCGGCCGGCGCCTCCCCCGACGAACCCGACCTGGTCCTCGTCGGCCGCCGCCAGCAGCACCTGGACTGCTCGGCGCGCACCCTGATCGACCCCGCCACGGGGCGCGGCGGCCTGGCCGTCCGGCTGGACGAGCGGCACCACTACGAGATCGAGGCCGGCGACGGCCGGGTGACGGTGTTCGCCCGGATCGGCCCGCTCCGCACCGAGGTGGCGTCCGCCCCGGTGCCGGCCGGTCCGGTGGTGCTCGGCGTCGAGATCGGCCCGCACCCGCCGGAGGACGCGCGGACCGCCCCCGACCTGCTCACCTTCGGCGTCGAGCAGCCGGACGGGACGTTCACCGCGCTCGCCTCGCTCGACGGGCGCTACCTGTCCACCGAGGTGGCCGGCGGCTTCACCGGCCGGGTGATCGGCATGTACGCCGCGGCCGGCACCGTCCACTTCGACTGGTTCGACTACGGGCCGCAGTCGAACCCATGACCACCCGTCAGGAAATGCACCACCCGCACTCACGAGAGGGACGACACGTGAAGGACATACGGCAACCCGCGGACCGCCGCGGCCGGGGCCCCGGCCGCCTGGCCGTCCTGCTGATGGCGCTGACCGTCATGCTGGGCCTGTCCGGCGGCGCCGCGTTCGCCGCGCCCGACGAGCACCAGGGGCCGTCGCGGCCGGAGGTCCGGGTTCCGGAGAACCCCATGGACGCCGTCGCGCGGATGCAGCCCAGCTGGAACCTCGGCAACACCCTGGACGCGGTCCCGAACGAGTCGTCCTGGGGCAACGGGCAGACCACCAAGGCGACCTTCGAAACCCTCGCCGGACAGGGCTTCCGCAGCGTCCGCATCCCGGTGAGCTGGAGCGACCACCAGTCCGCCACCGCGCCGTACACCGTCGACGCCACCTACACGGCCCGCGTCAAGCAGGTGGCCGACTGGGCGCAGGCCAGCGGCCTGTACGTCGTGCTCAACGTCCACCACGACTCGTGGCAGTGGGTCTCGAAGATGCCCACCGAGCACGACACCGTGGTCGCCCGCTTCAACTCCACCTGGGCGCAGATCTCCGCGGCGTTCCGGGACGAGCCGCGCACCCTGCTCTTCGAGGGCATCAACGAGCCGCAGTTCGACAACACCACGGACGAGCAGAAGCTCCGGCTCCTGAAGGAGCTCCAGGTCTCCTTCCACTCGATCGTCCGCGCCTCGGGCGGGCTGAACGCGAACCGCCTGCTCGTCCTGACCACGCCGGGCGGCAGCGGCACGCAGGCCTACATGGACGACCTGTACAGCACGATCCGCTCCCTGAACGACCGCCAGCTCGTGGCGACCGTGCACTACTACAGCTGGTACCCGTTCAGCGTGAACGTCGCGGGCGGCACCCTGTACGACGAGGTCGCGCAGAAGGGCCTGGAGGAGTCCTTCGCCTCCATGCACGACACCTTCGTCGCCAAGAACATCCCGCTCTACGTCGGCGAGTACGGCCTGCTCGCGTACCCCGACCACTTCCACCCCTCCCGCATCGAGCGGGGCGAGGCGCTGAAGTACTACGAGCACGTGGGCTACGGCGCGCGCAAGTACGGCGTCACCACCGCCCTCTGGGACCCGTTCTCCTACCTGAACCGCGACACCCTCAAGTGGCGTGACCAGGGCCTGTTCGACGTGATCAAGTCGAGCTGGACCACCCGCTCGGGCACGGCCTCCTTCGACAAGGTCTTCGTGCCGAAGTCCGCCCCGATCGCCGCCAAGTCGCTCACCCTGAACCTCAACGGCACCTCCTTCCGGGGCGTCTGGCAGGGCGACACCAGGCTGGTCGCGGGACGGGACTACACCGTCTCGGGCAACCAGCTCACCTTCACCGCCAAGGCGCTGACCCGCCTGGCCGGCGACCGCGCCTACGGCGTCAACGCGACGCTCCAGGCCCGGTTCACCCGTGGGCTGCCCTGGAACATCGACGTCGTCACCAACGACGCCCCGGTGGTCTCGGACGCGGTCGGCACCACCGAGGCGTTCACCGTCCCCACCCAGTACCGGGGCAACGACCTGGCGACCATGCACGCCACGTACGCCGACGGCAGCAACGCCGGCCCGACCAGCTGGACCCCGTACCAGGAGTTCAACCAGGCCTTCTCGCCGGACTACCCGAACGGCACGATCATCCTGACCCCCGCGTTCCTGAACTCGCTCCGCGAGGGCGACACGGCGACGCTGGTCTTCCACTTCTACAGCGGCGACACCGCCACCTACCACGTCAAGAAGTCCGGCACCACGGTGACCGGCACCGTCGCCTGACCGCAGTCCTCCCCGCCCCGGATGCCTCCCCGGCAGCCGGGGCCCCTTCACGTTCCGAGGTGCACCCATGGTCCCGCTGCCCCCGCGCGTGCTGTTCGGCGCCGCCTACTACCACGAGTACCAGCCGTACGAGCGGCTCAAGGAAGACCTCGACCTGATGGCCGAGGCGAGGTTCACCGTCATCCGGGTCGGCGAGTCGGTCTGGTCCACCTGGGAGCCCGAGAACGGCCGGTTCGAGCTGGACTGGCCGGCCCCGGTGCTCGACGGCGCCCACGAGCGCGGCATCGCGGTCGTCCTCGGCACGCCCACCTACGCCGTGCCGCCGTGGCTGGCCCGGCAGTACCCGGAGATCGTCACCGAGCGGGCGACGGGCCGACGCATGGGCTGGGGCGCGCGCCAGGAGGCCGACTTCTCCCACCCGGCCTTCCGGTACCACGCCGAACGCGTCACCCGGGCGATCCTCGACCGTCACGCCTCGCACCCGGCCGTCATCGGCTTCCAGGTGGACAACGAGCCCGGCCTGCACCTGCCGCACAACCACGGCGTCTTCCAGCGCTTCGTCGACCACCTGCGGCACACCTACGGCGACGTGGAGACCCTCAACCGGGAGTGGGGCCTGGTCTACTGGTCGCACCGGCTCTCCACCTGGGCCGACCTGTGGCGGCCCGACAACAACCAGCAGCCGCAGTACGACGTCGCCTGGCGGGCGTTCCAGGCCCGCCAGACCACCGAGTTCGTCGCCTGGCAGGCCGGCATCGCGCGCGAGTACGCCCGCCCCGACCAGTTCGTCACCACCTGCCTCGCCTACAACCACCCGGCGCTGGAGGACGACGAGCTGACCGACAGCCTGGACATCACCGCGGGCAACCCGTACTACGACATGCAGGACGCCCTCGGGCTGCCCGACACCACGCCCGAGGACCACGAGCAGTGGTGGAAGACCACCGGTGTGTGGGCGCTGTACCAGAGCGCCGACCGGGTCTTCTCCTCCCGCCAGGAGCCGTTCCTCATCACCGAGACCAACGCGCAGGCGATCAGCGGGACTTCGGAGAACCGGCCGGCCTTCGACGGCCAGTGGCGGCAGGCCGCCTGGGCCCTCGTCTCACGCGGCGCGCGGATGATCGAGTACTGGCACTGGCACACCCTGCACTTCGGCGCCGAGACGTACTGGGGCGGCATTCTGCCGCACAGCGGCAAGCCCGGCCGCGTGTACGCCGAACTCGCGCGCCTGGGGGCCGAGTTCGAGACGGCAGGCGCGGTGGTCGCCGGGATCGAGCCCGACGCCGACATCGCGATGGTCTACTCGATGCCCAGCAAGTGGCTGATGCAGAAGTACCCGCCGCTGGCGAAGGCGGACGGCAGCCCCGACCCGGCCTCCTACCACCGCGTCTTCGACCCCTTCTACCGCGGCGCCTTCGAGGCCGGCCGCCAGGTGCGGATCCTGCACGCCCGCCAGCTGCACGACGCCCGGGGAGACCGGGAAGGGCCGGCGCCCGCGACGGCCGCCCGCCGCCACCCCGTACTGGTGGCCCCCGGGCTCTACCTCGCCGAGGACTCCCTGCTCGACTGGCTCGCGGCCTACGCCGAGGCCGGCGGCCACCTCGTGCTCGGCCCCCGCACCGGCTACGCCGACCACGAGGCCCGGGCGCGCCACGAGACCGCTCCGCCGCGGCTCACCGCCGCCGCGGGCGCGTGGTACGACGAGTTCAGCAACCTGCCCGCGGACCTCCCGCTCCGCACCGTCCCGGGCAGTCCGCTGGAACTCCCGGACGGCGCGACCGCGACCCGCTGGGTGGAGGGCCTCAACGCCACCGACGCCACGGTGCTCGCCGGCTACGACCACCCGCACTTCGGCCGCTGGCCGGCGGTCACCACCCGGGCCCACGGCGCCGGCCGGGTGACCTGCGTCGGCACAGTGCCCGGCCGTGACCTGGCCCGGGCGCTGGCCTCCTGGCTGGCTCCCGCTCCCGTGAGCGGCTGGCGCGACCTGCCGGTGTCCGTCACCGCGACCACCGGCAAGGCCCCGGACGGGCGCCGCGTCCACGTGGTCCACAACTGGAGCTGGCAGCCCGTCGAGGTGCACGCTCCGGTGCATCTGACCGACGTGCTGAACGGCACCGCGGTGTCCGCCGGACGGCCGGTCTCCCTCGGCGCCTGGGACGTGCGGGTCTTCGTCGCACAATGAAAGGAGGGGGCGGTGGGCGCCGTCCGGCCCGCCGCCCCCGTTCACTTCCGGCAGAGCATTCGCTACTCGGCGGAGAAGCGGTACACCGTCCTCGACCGGTACTGCTCCCCCGGGCGCAGGAGGGTCGAGGGATAGTCGGGCCGGTTCGGCGAGTCCGGGAAGTGCTGGGTCTCCAGCGCGATACCGGCGTACTGCCCGTACCGGCCGCCGGAGCGGCCGGTCAACGAGCCGTCGAAGTGGTTCCCGGTGTAGACCTGGAGCCCGGGTTCGGTCGTCAGGCATTCGACGCGTCGGCCGCTTCCCGGGTGGCTCAGCACCGCTGCCCGCCTGAACCCGGTACCGTCCAGCACCCAGTTGTGGTCGAAGCCACGGCCGGCCCGTCGGATCTGCGGATGGTCCTCCGTGAGGCGAGCACCGATCCTCCTGGTCTCACGGAAGTCGAACGGCGTACCGGAGACGGGCTCGACCGGGCCGAACGGTATCAGCTCTCCGTCCACGGGGAGGTATCCGGCGGCCTCGACCTGGAGCCGGTGGTCCAGTACCGATCCGCCGCCCTCTCCGGCCAGGTTGAAGTACGCGTGGTTGGTGAGGTTGACGACCGTCGGGGCGTCCGTGGCCGCCCGGTAGGCGATCGAGAGCTCCCCGTCGGGATCCAGCAGGTACGTCACCTCGGCGGTGAGGGCTCCAGGAAATCCCTGATCGCCGTCGGGGCTGCGCAGGCGGAAACGGACGCCGACCTGCCGGTCCGCCCGGACCGGCACGCCGTCCCACAGGCGGGTGGCGAAGCCGTCCGGCCCACCGTGCAGGGTGTGACCCGGGGTCTGTGTCGCCAGCCGGTGCGTCGTGCCGTCGAGGGGCAGCACGCCCCCGGCGATCCGATTGCCGTAGCGACCGACCGTCGCGCCGAAGTACGAGGCTTCCCCCAGCAGTTCCTCGACGCCCTCTCCGGCCAGGACGACGTTGACCCGCCGCCCGGCCCGGTCCGGCACGTGCAGCGCCTGGAGGCGGGCGCCCAGATTGAGGACCTCCGCCATCACTCGCGTCCGGGAACCGAATGTCCAGCGGGTGATGCGCCGACCGTCCGGCAGGCCTGTGGGGGCCTCCTGGGTCACCGTCAGCTCGCCAGGGGAGACGAGTGCGTCTCTGGACACGGGAGTACTCCAATCGACACGGTGGGGAAATGGGCGACGCCCGCCGTACGGGCGGGCGTCGCCGGCTCGGACTCGCAAGGGTCAGAACCCCTGGGCCAGGCGGTGGTAGGCCTGGTTCCAGCGCATTTCCTTGGCGAACCGGCGGATGTTCGTGTCGTCGTCGATCACCAGCAGCTCCACGCCGATCATCTCGGCGAGGTCCTCCAGCTCCTCGGCGCCGAGCGCGCCGGAGAGCACGGTGTGGTGCGGCGCGCCGGCCGTCAGCCAGGCCTCGGTGGAGGTGTGCAGATCCGGGCGCGGTTTCCAGACGGCGCGGGCGACGGGCAGGTGGGGCAGCGGCGCCGGCGGCTCCACCACGTCGACCTCGTTGGCGACCAGCCGGAAGCGGTCGCCCAGGTCGGCGAGGCCGACCACCACGGCCGGGCCGGGCTCGGCGTCGAAGACCAGGCGGACCGGGTCCTCGCGCCCGCCGATGGCGAGCGGGTGGATCTCGCAGGAGGGCGTGGCGGCCGCGATGCTGGGGCAGACCTCCAGCATGTGCGCGCCGAGGATCAGCTCTCGGCCGAACTCCAGGTGGTAGGTGTAGTCCTCCATGAAGGAGGTACCGCCGGGCAGTCCGGTGGCGGCCGCCTTGAGGGTGCGCAGCAGGGTGGAGGTCTTCCAGTCGCCCTCGCCGCCGAAGCCGTAGCCGTCGGCCATCAGCCGCTGCACGGCGAGGCCGCTGGCGCAGT
>NZ_CP026498.1:10828501-10830692 GCF_002953255.1 Streptomyces sp. CB01881 | reverse complement strand
TGGTGGTGAAGGCTTTGAAACCGCCCTGTTCGAGGAAGCCGCGCAGGCCGAGTTCGATCCGCGCCGCGTAGCGCAGCGACTCGTGGCGCTCCCCGCCGGCCCGCAGCTCGGGGGCGAGGCGGTAGCCGTCCTCGTACTCCTTGACCAGCGCGGTGACGTCGCCGTCGTCCGTCGCGTCCACGGCGGCGACGAGGTCGTTGACGCCGTAGGTGTTGACGGAGACGCCGAAGCGGCGCTGGGCCTCGACCTTGTCGCCCTCGGTGACGGCGACGTCGCGCATGTTGTCGCCGAAGCGGGCGAGCTTGAGGCTGCGGAGTTCGGCGCGGCCGGCGGCGGCGCGGGCCCAGGTCGCGACCCTGGCGGAGACGGCCGGGTCGGTGACGTGTCCGGCGACGGTCTTGCGCGGGACGCCGAGGCGGGACTGGATGTAGCCGAACTCGCGGTCGCCGTGGGCGGCCTGGTTCAGGTTCATGAAGTCCATGTCGATGGTCTGCCAGGGCAGTTCGACATTGGCCTGGGTGTGCAGGTGGAGCAGCGGCTTCTGCAGGGCGTCCAGACCGGCGATCCACATCTTCGCCGGGGAGAACGTGTGCATCCAGGCGATCAGGCCGATGCAGCCGTCCTCCGAGTTGGCCTCCAGGCAGATCCGGCGGATCGCGTCGGCGTCCGTGAGGACGGGCTTCCAGACGACCTCGACCGGCAGGAGGAGGTCCCGGTTCAGGGCTTCGGCGATCCGCTGGGACTGTTCCGCGACCTGGCGCAGCGTGTCCTCGCCGTAGAGCCCTTGGCTGCCGGTCAGGAACCAGACCTCGCGGCCCTCCATCGGCTTCTTCATGGGGTGGCTCCTCACCGGGCCTGGGGCTGCCCGTAGACGTTCTGGTAGCGGAAGTTGAGGCTGTCGATGTCCGCCTGCGCGATCGGCAGGGGCTCGCCGAGCTGACGGGAGAGGTGGACGGTGCGGGCGACGTCCTCGCACATCACCGCGGCCTTGACCGCGGCCTTGGCGTCCTTGCCGATGGTGAAGACGCCGTGGTTCTGCATCAGGACGGCGGGCGAGCGGTGGCCCTTGAGGGTGTCCACGATGCCACGGCCGATCGAGTCGTCGCCGATCAGCGCGAACGGTCCGATCGGGATCTCGGCGCCGAACTCGTCGGCCATCGCGGTGAGGACGCAGGGGACGGCCTCACCTCGGGCCGCCCAGGCGCAGGCGTAGGTGGAGTGGGTGTGGACCACTCCACCCACCTCGGGCAGGTGGCGGTAGACGTAGGCGTGCGCGGCGGTGTCGGAGGAGGGCGCGTGATCGCCCTCGACGACGTTGCCGTCCAGGTCGCAGACGATCATGTTCCCGGGCGTCAGCTCGTCGTAGGAGACGCCGCTCGGCTTGATGACCAGCAGGTCCTCGCCGGGGACGCGGGCGGAGACGTTGCCGGCGGTCCACACGACCAGGTTGTAGCGGACGAGCTCCCGGTGGAGGTCGCTGACCTGGCGGCGGATGTGGTCGGTGGTCGCGTTCACGGGGCCTCGCTCGGTGTGGTGAGGGCGGCGTTGCGGATGTCGCGCAGGCGGTGCAGGAGCTTGTCGGCACCGCGGCCGAAGTGGTCGTGCAGGGCGCGGTATTCGGCGAAGAGCCGGTCGTAGGCGTCGGCGTCGGCCGGATCCGGCCGGTAGGCACCCGGCTGCACGCGGCCCATGGCGGCGGCGGCGGTCCGTACGTCCGGATAGGCTCCGGCGGCGACGGCTGCGTGGATGGCCGAGCCGAGGGCCGGGCCCTGCTCGGACTCGGCGACCGAGACGGGGCGGCGCAGCACATCGGCGTAGATCTGCATCAGCAGGGCGTTCTTCTTCAATCCCCCGGTGACGACGAACTCGGTCACGGGGACGCCGCCCTGCTCCAGGGCCTCGACGATGACGCGGGTGCCGAAGGCCGTGGCCTCCAGCAGGGCGCGGTAGATCTCCTCGGGGCGGGTGGCGAGGGTGAGTCCGACGATCACGCCGGACAGGTGGTGGTCGACCAGGGTGGAGCGGTTGCCGTTCATCCAGTCGAGCGCCACCAGGCCGTGTGCACCGACGGGTTGGTCGGCCGTCTTGCGGGTGAGCAGCTGGTGCAGGTCCTCGCCGTTCGCCTCGGCCTCGGCCAGGTAGTCGGCGGGTACCCCCTGGCGCAGCCACCAGGCGAAGATGGACGGCGCTC
>NZ_CP026498.1:10826649-10828491 GCF_002953255.1 Streptomyces sp. CB01881 | reverse complement strand
GTAGTCGGCGGGTACCCCCTGGCGCAGCCACCAGGCGAAGATGTCGCCGACGGCGCTCTGGCCGGCCTCGTAGCCGTAGGAGCCGGTGACGATGCCGTCCTCGACCACACCGCAGATGCCGGGGACATCGGCGAGCGTCGCACCGTTGACGACGTGGCAGGTGGACGTGCCCATGATGGCGAGGAGTTTGCCGTTGTCGACGGCGCGGGCGGCCGGTGCGGCGACGTGCGCGTCGACGTTGCCTGCGGCGACCGCGATGCCCTCCGGCAGGCCGGTCCACTCGGCGGCCTGCGCGGTGAGCGCGCCGACCCGGGAGCCGAGCGGGGAGAGCGGGTGCTCCAGGCGGGTGCGGGCGAAGCCGGCGAAGTCCGGGTGGAGCGCGGCGAGGTAGTCCTCGCTCGGGTAACTGCCGTCCTGGTGGATTCCCTTGTAGCCGGCGGTGCAGGTGTTGCGGCTCTCGGCGCCCGTGAGCTGCCAGACGATCCAGTCGGCGGCCTCGATCCAGCGCGCGCAGGCGGCGTAGACCGCCGGGTCCTCCTCCAGGAGCTGGAGGGCCTTGGCGCACTGCCACTCGGCGGAGATCCGGCCGCCGTAGCGGCTGATCCACTTCTCGCCCCGGGCGTGCGCCAGGGCGTTGATCCGGTCCGCCTGGCCCTGGGCGGCGTGGTGCTTCCAGAGCTTGGGCCAGGCGTGCGGGTGCGACGCCCACGCGGGCGTCTCGGCCAGCGGGGTTCCGTCGGCGAGCACCGGCAGGACGGTGCAGGAGGTGAAGTCGGTGGCGATACCGATGACGTGGGCGGGGTCGACGCCGGAGGCGGCGAGCGCGGCCGGGACGGCGGTGCGCAGCACCTCGCGCCAGTCCGCGGGGTGCTGCAGCGCCCAGTCGGGCGGGAGCGGCCGGCCGGTGCCGGGCAGCTCCCGCTCGATGACGGCGTGCGGGTAGTGGTGGACGGCGGTGCCGACCTCCTCGCCGTCCCGGACTCGGACGACCACGGCGCGGCCGGAGAGGGTGCCGAAGTCGATCCCGACGACGTATCTCTCCGGGTCGGGGGCTGCGGGGTTCACGGTCACGACCTCATCCTTCGTATGGGGGAGCGGTGTTGGCGCGAAGCCTGGGGTGTCGCCTGCCGCCGGCGCGGTCCACGATCGGGGCAGGGGGAGCTCGCCGGCGACAGGCTCCGTTCCGCTACCTCTCCCTCTGGAGGGCGGAACGAGGGGCCGCCGGCCGGGCGCTCGGAAACGGGGATGTCAGCGCCTGGCCGGCGGAGTTCGGAGGAGCACTCCTTGTTAGCGCTCACAGGAATTGTTAGCGCTAACATTCACCGTGTCAAGGGAGCTTCCCTGGCGGAGCACCGCGAAAGCAGATGATCAGGGCGCCGCGAACCGCCGGCTCTTCACCATCGGGCGGCCGGCCCGACGCTGCGACGCAGCACCAGCTCCGGGGGGATCCTCTCATGGGTCGGAGAGGGCTTGGCGCCGCCCTCCAACTCCGCCACGAGTAGTTCCAGGGCCCGCCTGCCGAGTTCGCCGAAGTCCTGCCGCACGGTGGTCAGCGGCGGGATGAAGTAGGCGGCCTCCGGAATGTCGTCGAACCCGACCACGCTGATCTCCTCCGGCACCGCCCGACCGGCCTCGTGCAGGGCGCGCAGCAGTCCGAGAGCCATGTGGTCGTTGGCGCAGAAGACGGCCGTGACATCTGGGAGTTGCGCGATCCGCAGCCCCGCCTGGTAGCCCGAGCGGGCACTCCAGTCGCCGCGTTCGACGTCTGGCACCGGGGCTCCGGCCGCCTGCAGCGTGCGGCGCCACCCCTCCTCGCGATCCTGGCTCTCCAGTGGCCGGCCC
>NZ_CP026498.1:10805484-10826639 GCF_002953255.1 Streptomyces sp. CB01881 | reverse complement strand
CCAGTCGCCGCGTTCGACGTCTGGCACCGGGGCTCCGGCCGCCTGCAGCGTGCGGCGCCACCCCTCCTCGCGATCCTGGCTCTCCAGCCAGTTGGCCGGCCCTGCCAGGTGGTGCACGGTGCGGTGGCCGAGGTCGAGCATGTGCCTGGTGGCCTCTCCGGCACCGACACGGTTGCCCACCGACACCATGGGCACCTGAGTCTGGTTGCCCGATCCGACCGCGACGACCGGCACCGAGCTGGAGAGCCGGGCCACCGCGCTGACGGCGGAGGTCTGCGGCGCGATCACCACGACTCCCTCAACGCCCTGGTCGCGCAGCCGGTCGACGGCCTCCTGGACCGAGCGGCCGTCGAGGGAGCGCAGACTGGTCACGCTCACGAAGTACCCGGCACTGCGGGCGGCCCGCTCGATGCCGTCCAGCATCGAGGCAGGCCCGTAGAGCGTCGAGTCGAAACTGACCACGCCGAGCGTCTGCGAGCGGCGGGTGACCAGCGCGCGGGCGGCGGAGTTGGGCCGGTAGTCCAGTTCCCGTATGGCGGCCAGCACGCGGTCCCGGGTGTCCGGCCGGACGTGCGGAGCACCGTTGAGCACCCGGGACACCGTCTGGTGGGACACCCCCGCCAGTTTCGCCACGTCGGCCATCACGGGCTGGCGCTGTTCCGTCCCGGCGCTCTCGGTTCCCACGCGTAGTCCCCTCCTCGGCTGCGGACCACAGTACGCGACCAGGTCCACGCCGATCCGTCACCCTCGGTTCAGCGGGCGGCTCTCTTCTTACAACCGTCCGGGCCGCCCACCTGTGGCCGTTGCGGCGAGTGAACGTTCACAGGTTCGCCCCGAACACCAGAACGGGGGTCCGCTCGGGCGTCACGGGCACATGCAGGACCACGACACATGCACCACGGGCGCATGCGCGGATCACGACACCCCGACGCCTTCCCGGTTCGCGGTCGAGTCACACATCTGAACGCCGGGGCCGGGGAACCGCGTGCCACCCTCCCGGGCCGCGTGCCCACCCTCCCGGGGGCGAACGCGGGCCGGGCCCCGGCTCTGCCCTGGGAACCTGGGCCCGGCTGCGAGGACCCGTCTCCGAACTCCTGCCGTCAGCCCGGAGAGCGGGCGGGAGTCCGAAGGCGGGCCGTTGGGGTCATGACATCGGCCGCCAGCCGGCCCGAGCCGCGGCGAGCACGGAGTAGCCCGCATGACCACCCACACCGATCCCGCCCGCGAGGACGCGGCGACACCGGCCCGGAACCGCCTGCGCGTGCTGGTCGACATACCCGAGGTGGGGGCGTGGTCCTCGCCGGCGCCGCGGGGTCCGCGGGGCTCACGCTGGCCCGGGACGCCTTCGCGGCCAACCTCCAGGGAATGGGCGCCGACCTCGCCCAGTACGGGCTGATCGCGATCGGCGAGTCGCTGGTCATCCTGACCGGCGGCACCGACCTGTGGGCGGGCGCCCTGCTGGATGCCAGCGTGATCCTCCTGGTCCTGGTTCGCCGTCCGGGCCGGGCCGCCCGCCTGGCAGTCCTGGCCAACCTCGCCACGGATACCGCCGTTCGTCGTCACGCTGGCGACCTGCACGGTGGCGCAGGGCGCAGGCCCTGGCGATCACCTCCGGCAATCCCGATCGTCGGCATGTCCCCGCTCTTCGGGGACACCGGTCAGAGCCACCTGGCCCAGGCGCCGGGCCGCTGGTGCCGTTCGCGCTGGTCGGCGTCGCCGCCTCATTCTTCCTGGAGCGCACCTACGCGGAGCGGCCGGCCTACGCGGTCGGCGGCAACCCCGAGACGGCCAGGCCGGCCGGCATCCGTGGCGACCGGCGGGTGGTGCCGATATACGTGGCGTCCTCGCTGGTCTCGGCCCTCGTCGGAGTGCTCGTACTGAGCCGGACGGGGGTCTGCTCCGCCGGCGGCGTGGGCGTCGGCTGGGAGCTGCAGGCAATCGCGGCCGCGGTCATCGAACGGGGTCTGCCGGACCGGCGGGCAGGGCCGGGTACTGGGGATCGTCGCCGGGGCCGTTCTGCCGGAGCTGATCAACAACGGGCTGGCGACCCTCCAGGCCAACTCCCACCACACCGACGTCACCCTCGGCCTGTCCTGGGCCTGGCCATCACGGCCGAGCCTGCGCGCCCGGCACGTGGCGAGGCGGTCCCGACCGCGACCGCCGGCAGGCAACCGGCTCGCACGGTGAAAGGACATTGAACATAGACCAACTTCAAGGAGTCGGCAACGGCCTGCCGTACGACCACGTCCGCCTTGGGGGCCGATCACCGGATCTCGGAGATCCAACGATGCCCCGACAACCCTTGACTCTCACTGATGTGAGCGTTAACACTCATGACGCCAGGCCAGGTGGCCGTCACCCCGACGCCCCAAAGCCCGAGGGTCCGCTCCCGGCCGGCCCCGCTCGACCGCTCGCAGTCGCCCAGTCAGAGGACGCGCTGTGCCGGTCGCGGAACATCACTGGAGGAACTGTGCGGAAGATTTCGGCGGGCCTCGTCGCCGCGGGCCTGGTGCTCTCGTTGGCGGCCTGCGGCCAGAGCACCAACGGAGCGGGCGACGGCGCGGCCAAGGGGGACGCCAAGGGCGGCCTCGTCGGCATCGCGATGCCGACGAAGTCGTCAGAACGCTGGATCAACGACGGCACCAACATGGTCAAGGAGTTCCAGGCCAAGGGCTACAAGACCGACCTGCAATACGGCGACAACGTGGTGGAGAACCAGGTCTCCCAGGTGGAGAACATGATCACCAAGGGCGCCAAGCTGCTGGTGATCGCCGCCATCGACGGCTCCTCCCTCACCAACGTGCTGCAGAAGGCCGCCGACGCGCACATCCCGGTGATCTCCTACGACCGGCTGATCCGGGGCACGGCGAACGTCGACTACTACGCGACGTTCGACAACTACAAGGTAGGCGTCCTCCAGGGCAGCTACATCGTCGACAAGCTCGGCCTCAAGGACGGCAAGGGCCCGTTCAACATCGAGCTGTTCGCCGGCTCGCCGGACGACAACAACGCCACCTTCTTCTTCAACGGCGCGATGAGCGCCCTCAAGCCGTACCTCGACGACAAGAAACTGGTCGTGCAGAGCGGCCAGACCGCCTTCAACCAGGTCGCCACGCTGCGCTGGGACGGCGCTCTCGCCCAGTCCCGGATGGACAACCTGCTGAGCAAGTCGTACACCGGCGCCCGCGTCGACGCCGTGCTCTCCCCCTACGACGGCATTTCGATCGGCATCCTCTCCTCGCTCAAGGGCGTCGGGTACGGCACCGGGAAGTCGCTGCCCGTCGTCACCGGCCAGGACGGCGAGCTGGCCTCGGTCAAGTCGATCATCGCGGGCGAGCAGACCCAGACGGTCTACAAGGACACCCGCCAGCTGGCCAAGGCCGCCGTCCAGATGGGCGACGCCCTGCTCACCGGCGGCAAGCCCGAGGTCAACGACACCAGCCAGTACAACAACGGCGTGAAGACCGTTCCGGCACAGCTGCTCCAGCCGGTCAGCGTCGACAAGGACAACTACCAGAAGGTCCTGGTCGACAGCGGTCAGTACACCGCGGACCAGCTCAAGTAGCCTGCGGGGCCCGCTCGACGGGCCCCGTGCCGAACCGGCGGTGCGGAGCCCGGGGGCTCTCCCCCACCGCACCGCCCCGAACGATACGGACGCACAACCATGGCTGGACCCGTTCTCGAGATGCGGTCGATCAGCAAGTCGTTCCCCGGTGTCAAGGCGCTCTCCGAGGTCAACCTGAGCGTCGCCGCCGGCGAGGTGCACGCCATCTGCGGCGAGAACGGCGCCGGCAAGTCCACCCTGATGAAGGTGCTCAGCGGCGTCTACCCGCACGGCAGCTACGAGGGCGAGATCCTCTTCGAGGGCGAGCCCTGCCGGTTCAAGGACATCCGGGCCAGCGAGCAGCGCGGCATCGTCATCATCCACCAGGAACTGGCGCTGGTTCCGTACCTCTCCATCGCCGAGAACGTCTTCCTCGGCAACGAGCACGCCACCCGGGGCATCATCAGCTGGCACCGGACACTCACCCACGCCGCGGAGCTGCTCCGCCAGGTCGGCCTCGACGAGAGCCCGCACACCCGGATCGCCGACCTCGGCGTGGGAAAGCAGCAGCTGGTCGAGATCGCCAAGGCGCTCGCCAAGAAGGTCAAGCTGCTCATCCTGGACGAGCCGACCGCCGCGCTGAACGACGAGGACAGCCGCAAGCTGCTCGACCTGATCCTGGAGCTCAAGGCGCAGGGCATCGCCTGCATCATCATCTCCCACAAGCTGAACGAGATCGCCCGGGTCGCCGACGCCGTGACCATCCTGCGCGACGGGCAGACCATCGAGACCATCGCGATCGGCTCCGGGGGCATCTCCGAGGAACGGATCATCCGGGGCATGGTCGGCCGCGACCTGGAGCACCGCTACCCCGAACGCGCCGCGGACATCGGCGAGGTCGCCTTCGAGGTCGAGGACTGGAGCGTGCGGCACCCCATCGACCAGCAGCGCATGGTGGTCGACGGCGCCTCGCTGAACGTGCGGCGCGGCGAGATCGTCGGCATCGCCGGCCTGATGGGCGCCGGCCGCACCGAGCTGGCCATGAGCGTCTTCGGCCGCTCGTACGGCCGGTGGGCGGCCGGCCGGGTGCGGCTGCACGGCCGGGAGATCCGTACCCGCACGGTGCCCGAGGCGATCGGGCACGGCCTCGCGTACGTCACCGAGGACCGCAAACAGCTCGGTCTCAACCTCATCGACGACATCAGCCGGAACATCTCGCTGAGCGCGCTCGGCAAGGTCGCGCGCTACGGCCGGGTCAACCGGCACGAGGAGGCCCGGGTCGCCGAGTCCTTCCGGCACACCATGAACATCAAAGCCCCGACGGTGTTCACCCGGACCGGCACGCTCAGCGGCGGCAACCAGCAGAAGGTCGTCCTCAGCAAGTGGATCTTCGCCGAACCGGAGGTGCTGATCCTCGACGAGCCCACCCGCGGCATCGACATCGGCGCCAAGGCGGAGATCTACACCGTCATCGCCGAGTTGGCCGCCCAGGGCAAGGCCGTGCTCGTCATCTCGTCCGAACTCCCCGAACTCCTGGGCCTGTGCGACCGGATCTACACCATGGCCGAAGGCCGGATCACCGGCGAGGTGGCCCGCGCCGACGCCACCCAGGAATCCCTCATGCGGCTCATGACCATGAGCGCCGCATCCAGCAACGAGCAGGTGTAAGGCATGGCCCAGACCGAGATCATCCCGGATTCGTCCCCGAAGACACCGCAGGCCGGCCCGAGCCCTGCCATCGGCGGTGTGCTGGCCCGCGCGCTGCGCGGCAACGTGCGCCAGTACGGCATGCTGGTCGCCCTCGCACTGATCGTGCTGCTGTTCCAGATCTGGACGGACGGCATCCTGCTCCAGCCGCTCAACATCACCAACCTGATCCAGCAGAACGGCTACATCCTCATCCTGGCGATCGGGATGATGATCGTCATCATCGCCGGGCACATCGACCTCTCGGTCGGCTCCCTGGCCGCCTTCGTCGGGGCTGCCGCCGCGGTGATGATGGTGAAGCACCACGTGCCGTGGCCCGTGGCGATGCTGGCCGCCCTGGTGATCGGTGCCCTCGCCGGGGCCTGGCAGGGCTTCTGGATCGCCTACCTGGGGATCCCGTCGTTCATCGTCACCCTGGCGGGCATGCTGCTGTTCCGCGGCGGCACCCAGATCCTGCTGCAGGGCCAGTCGGTGGCGCCGTTCCCCAAGGGCTTCCAGAGCATCAGCAGCGGCTTCCTCCCCGAGGTCGGCCCGCACACCAACTACCACAACCTCACCCTGCTGCTGGGACTCGCCGTCCTGGCCGTCGCGATCCTGCAGGAGGTCCGCGGCCGACGGCAGACCGCCTCGTACGGGCTTGAGCTGCTCCCGCTCGGGCTCTTCCTCGTCAAGCTGGCCGTGATCACCGCCGCCGTGGTGGTCTTCACCCTGCTGCTGGCCAGCTACCACGGCGTCCCGATCGTGCTGCTGATCCTCGGCGCGCTGCTGGTCGGTTTCGGCTACCTGATGCGCAACTCGATCATCGGGCGGCACACCTACGCGATCGGTGGTAACGAGGCGGCCGCGAAGCTGTCCGGAGTGAAGAGCAAGCGGGTCGTCTTCCTCGCCTTCACCAACATGGGCGTCCTGGCGGCGCTCGCCGGGCTGGTCTTCGCGGCACGTCTCAACGCCGGCACGCCGCAGGCCGGCATCAACTTCGAGCTGGAGGCGATCGCCGCCGCGTTCATCGGCGGCGCCTCGGCCAGCGGCGGCGTGGGCACCGTCCTCGGCGCGATCATCGGCGGCCTGGTGCTGGGAGTGCTCAACAACGGCATGTCACTCGTCGGCATCGGGACCGACTACCAGCAGGTCATCAAGGGCCTGGTGCTGCTCGCGGCCGTCGGCTTCGACGTCTACAACAAGCGCCGGGCCGGTTCCTGACGCCGTCCCCCGCCGCGGGCGAGCCCGCCGGTGACCGGAAAGCGCACGGTGGTCGACCATCCGACCACCGTGCGCTGTCCGTTGCCCCGGCGGGCGGGCGGGACGAGGGAAGAGCGCGCACCTCGGCCGGAATTCCTTCGCGTGAGCGGCAACCTCTTCCGCCACGGCGGCAACTGACGGGTGACCCCGAGGGCGGGATACGCCCGGGTCGTCCGATCCCACCGCCGTCCGCCACCGCGCACCGCCGATCCGGGCGGGTGCACGGCGGCAGGGCCGAAGCAAGGAGTAGCCCCATGAAGGAGACGGATCCCGCATCGCACGGTCGCGGCCGACGCTTCCGCACGACCGATAACGTGCGGCGCCCCCGCGGGGGCCACCGTCGGCGCTGGACCACTCTGGGCTCGACGGCGTGGAGCAGGCGGCCGCCGTCGGCTTCGGCAAGGCTGCGCCCGGCGCCGGCTACCAGGCCCTCTACCTCAGCGGGAAGGTGAAGGGAGTCACCGGCCTGTTCCGCTCCACCGACGGCGGCTCGACCTGGGTCCGGATCAACGACGACCAGCACCAGTTCGGCGGGAGCATCGTCAACCTCATCTCCGGCGACCCCGACGTCTACGGCCGGGTGTACCTGGGCGGCTACGGCCGCGGCGTGGTGTACGGCGACCCGTCCTGACCGGCACGGCCCGTGGGCGGGCGGCGGATCCGCGTCGCCCACCCCGGGGCTGGCCCCGAAAAAACCTGCGCCGGAACGGCAACCTTTCCGTCTCCGGCGCCCACTGGTCAGTGCAACGTCGAGGCGATCTACCGAATGGATGGCAATGAGGGCAATGAAGCACGCCGCCCCGCAGTCGAACAACAGGCGCGGGCTGGTCATGGGCATACCGTTGGCGCTGGTGGCGGTCGGTGTGCTGGTGTGCCTGGCTTTCGCGCTCCTGCCGGGCAGCGGGGGCGGCGGCACCGACGCCGGGGTGCCGGCCGCCGCGTCCGTCGCGGCCACCGAGCCGAGCACCCCGCCGGGCTCCACCGCCCCGGCCGCTGCCACGCCCTCGGCGGCGCCGCCGTCGGTCACCACCTCCCCGCCCCCGCCCTCTGCCACCGGTACCCCGTCGCCCTCTGCCACCCCCACGTCGCGGCCGTCGGCCGCCACGGCCACCCCGTCGCCGTCGGCCACCCCGGCCACCCCGTCGCCATCGGCAGCCACCACCAGTACCCGCACCGCACCGGCCACGGCGTCACTGGCCGGGCGGATCAAGCCCGGGGCGAGCTACCAGGGCGTCGCGACGTCCTACGACGCCACCGACGGCAACGGCGCCTGCTCGTTCGGCCCGTCCGGTGACCTCATGATCGCGGCGATGAACCACACCGACTACGAGTCGTCCAAGGCCTGCGGGGCGTCCGTGCTCGTCCGCGCGGCCAACGGCGCGAGCATCACGGTGCGGGTCGTCAACGAGTGCCCCTTGCCCTGCGCGCCCGGGCAGCTCGACCTGAGCCACGAGGCTTTCGCCAAGCTCGCCGAGCTCTCGGTGGGCCGCCTTCCGATCACCTGGACGCTGCTGAGCCCCGGCACGGCACCGGACACGATGTCGATCCGGTACAAGACCGGATCCACCCAGTGGTGGTGCGGGATCCAGGCGATCGGCCACCGGAACCCGGTGGCGGCACTGGAGGTCCGGACCGCCGACGGCTGGCGGCAGCTGTCCCGCACCGACTACAACTACTTCCTCTCCCCCGACGGCAGCGGGTGCGGCGGACCGATCAGGGTCACCGACGTCTACGGGGAGCAACTGACCGTCGACGGGATCACGGTGAAGCCGGACGCCGCCCAGCCGACCCGAGTCCAGTTCGCCCGGCATTGACGGCGCCGCTCACCCGCCGGCCGGCGGCGGTCCCCCGCCAGGGCGACCACCACCCCGCCCCGGAGACGGGCACTGCTAGGCTCACGCTGATTGTTAACGCTCACACTGCAGGGAGAGGGCGACCGGGGGAAATGCTCCTCGATGACGCGTCCGCGGAGTTCCACGACTTCTTCGAACGCCATTACGCCGAACTCGCCCGTCTCGCCCACCTCCTCACCGGCGAGACGGACGCGGCCGACGACCTCGCCGCGGACGCCCTGATCGCCCTGTGGCAGCGCTGGGACCGGCTCCGTGCGGCCGACCACCCGCTCGCCTACGCCCGCGGGGTGGTCGCCAACATGGCCCGGGCCCGGATCCGCAGCGCGGTCCGCGAGCGGCGCCGGATCCTGCTGTTCTGGTCCCGCGCCCCGGAGAGGACGGACGGCCCGGACGTGGCCGCCGTGCTGGACGTCCGTACGGCGCTCGCCCGGCTGCCCTTCCGCAAGCGGGCGTGCGTGGTGCTGCGCCACGCCTTCGACCTGTCGGAGAAGGACACCGCCGTGGCGCTCGGCATATCGGTCGGTACGGTGAAGAGCCAGACCTCGAAGGGGATGGCCGAGCTGGAACGCGCACTCGGCGCACGAGCGGTCGGCGAACTGGCGACAGGAAGGAGGAACCGGTGAACGAGCACATCACCCGGCGGCTGCGCGAGGCCGCCGAGGCCCACCAGCCCGACCGCGCACGGATCCTGGCACGCGTCGAGCGCGGCGCGGCCGGCCCTCCCGTCCGTCACCGCACGCGGTCGGGCCTGAGGTCATGGCCCAGGGCCGCGCTCACCGGCCTCGCCACCGCCGGCATCCTGGCGACCGGCGGTCTCGCCGTCGCCGGCATCGCCCGGACTCCGCCGTCGGCCACCGTCACCACCGCTCCGGCTGCCCCCTCCCCCATTCCCACTCCCACTCCCACTCCGACGCCCTCGGCTCCCCCGACTGCCGCCGCCCCGGCGCCGGCACCGGCCACCACCAGCCCGGCCGGTCCGCGCCCGACCCCGTCGGCGAGCAGCCGGGCCCAGAACGGGCCGCTGTGGTCGGAGGGATCGATCGACCAGCACAGCAACGTCTACTGGGGCCAGAACAACCTCGCCCTCAGAACCGCCCAGCCACTCACCTCGCTCACCGTCGAGCTGCGCATCGCGCAGACCGGCAACGTAAAGGACACCGGAAACTGGCGGACCCTGCCGGCCGACGACTTCACCGTCACCGTCCAGGAGTCCGGTGGCGCGCTGGTCTACCGCTGGGTGCTCAAGCCGGGCCGCACGGTACCGGCCGGGCAGCACGAGTTCGCCGGACAGTACAACCACGCGCCCGGAGCGCGCAGCGCCACGAGCGACGGCTACCGGGTCGACGCCCAGTCGGCGGGCGGCTCCGCGTCCGTCCAGGGAGGCTTCGCCCCGGCACGGTGACGGCCGACCGGCCTCTCCGAGGGCGGCCGGCACTGGAGCTCCACCGCAGCCACCGCCGCGGCCGGAGGCACCCGCCCCGTCGAAGAGCCCGGCCAGAAACGCGATTCGGGATCTCGACGGCGACGGGTGCCGAACCGTCGGGCGTCCCGGCCCTCTCCGACCCTCTCCGGCCCTCGAAGCCGCTCCACGCCGCGGCGGCCGGGGCCGGGCCCCCTGCCCGGCCCCGGCCGCTTCCGCACGGCTCCCAGCAGCGGTCCTACGCACCGACCGGCGGGTGCAGCTCGCCGCTCCGGGCGACCCGGCCGTACCAGCGGGCGCTGGACTTGGGGGTGCGGGCCTGGGTGGCGTAGTCGACGTGGACCAGGCCGAAGCGCTTCGCGTAGCCGTACCCCACTCGAAGTTGTCCAGCAGGGACCAGGCGAAGTAGCCGCGCACGTCCGCCCCGTCGGCCGCCGTACGGTGGACGGCCGCCAGGTGGGCGTGGAGATAGGCGGTGCGCTCCGGGTCGTCGACGGTTCCGTCGGCGCCGACCTCGTCGTGGTAGGCCGCACCGTTCTCGGTGACCATCAGCGGCAGGTCCGGGTGGCGACGGGCCAGTCCGGTCAGCAGCTGGTGCAGGCCCGACGGGTCGACGGTCCAGCCCATCGCCGTCCGCTCGCACGGCGCCGGGTGGAAGCCGACCCGGTCCGATCCCGGCCAGGGCGAGGCCGCGCCGCCGCCGTGGCCGTCCTCGCGGGCGGGGGCGGCACCCTCGGCCGTCGCGGAGACGACGGTCGGCGTGTAGTAGTTGACGCCCAGCCGGTCCAGCGGCTGGTGGATCTCCTTCTGGTCGCCGGGGCGGACGAAGGCCCAGTCGGTGAGCTGGGCCGTGTCGGCCAGCAGGTCCTCCGGATAGGCGCCCTCCAGCATCGGGCCGAGGAAGACCCGGTTGCCGACGGCGTCGATCCGGCGCACGGCGTCCTGGTCGGCGGCGGACCGGGTGAGCGGGCGCAGCGCGTGCAGGTTGAGCCCGGGCCGGGGTCGGGCGCGGCACGGTTTCCCGGGTGATCAACGGTTCGTCACGGGTGAGCGAACGGGCGCGGGAGGCAGTGGACCGGGCCATCGCGGAGCTGGGCTACGTGCCCAACCGGGCGGCCCGGGCGCTGGCCGGCAGCCGGACGGACGCGATCGCGCTGGTCGTGACCGAGACCGAGGCACGGCTGTTCGCGGAACCGTACTTCCTGGACATCATCCGCGGAGTGAACGCCGAACTCGCCGCAGCAGACAAACAGTTGCTGCTCACATTGATCCGCACCGAACAGGAGCGGCAGCGCTTCGAGCAGTACCTCGCTGCGCAGCGGGTGGACGGCGTGCTGCTGGTCTCCGTCCACCGGGACGACCCCCTGCCGGACCAGGTGCGCGCGCTGGGCGTGCCGGCCGTGCTCAACGGGCGTCGCTCGTCGCAGGAGCCGGTGGCGTACGTCGACTCCGACAACGTGGGGGCCGGCCGTTCGGCGGTGACCCACCTGGCCGAGCGCGGGCGGCGGCGGATCGCCACCATCACCGGCCCGCCGGACATGGACGCCGGGCACGGGCGGTTGGCCGGCTACCGCCAGGGGCTGGCGGCGGCGGGGCTGCCGGCGGACGAACGCCTCGTCGCCACCGGGGACTTCACGGAGGACGGCGGACGCCGGGCGATGCGCGAGCTGCTGGAGCGGTGCCCCGACCTGGACGCCGTGTTCGCCGCCTCCGACCTGATGGCGGTCGGCGCCTTCGCCGTCCTGCGCGCCAGGGGCCTGGACGTACCAGGTGACGTCGCTCTGGTGGGCGTCGACGACTCGCCGGTCGCCCGCCACCTCGACCCGCCCCTGACCAGCGTCCGCCAGCCCATCGAGGAGATGGGCCGTACGATGGCCGGGCTCCTGCTGCGGCAGATCGCCGGCGAGGAGGCGGAGCCGTCCCGTCTGGTACTGCCGACCGAGCTGGTCGTGCGGAAGTCCTCCTGAAGGCCCGCCGACCGTCCGGAACCCCGCGGGCTCCGGACGGTCGGGTCGGTTCAGCGCCGGGTCACAGCGCCGGGTAGGCGTTCTTCATCAGCTCCTGGAACTGGGCGGAGAACCACTCCCCGGCCAGCGGCGCGTCCGGCAGCGCGCCGGACATGCTGTTGTTGTTCCGCGGGTTGCCGGTGTAGGTCGGGTCGCACATCCGGTCGAAGCCCTTGCCGTCGTTGTTCGGGACCAGCTTGCTGGACCCGTCCGACTCACCCGGCGGCTTCATCCAGACGTAGGCGTCGATGCCCGGCTCCGGAGCCACTCGCGGCCGCTCACCGAGGCCCGCGCCGGCCTGGTTGCACCAGTTGCCCGTCTGCAGCCGCCGGTCATTGCGACCGCCGTCCACGTACGCGTCGACGCCGGTCCGCGGCCCGGGCCCGGCCGGCCGGGCGGCGCCGCCCCAGCCGTTGCGCGAGGTGTCGATCAGCATGCCGAGGTTCGGGTCGAAGCCCAGCGAGGCCAGCTTGGTGCGCATCGCCTGCGCATAGGACAGCTCGTCGACGTACCGGTTCCAGTCGACCCACTTGGACTGGCGGACGGAGGTGCCGTTGACGCTGTCGCCGATGGTGAAGTTGGTCTCCTTGAGGGCGCTGTAGTTCGCGGTGTTGACGATGAAGCCGTGCACGTTGGCCAGGGTCGAGCCCTCGGCCGTCGCGGCCTGCTTGAACAGCTCGGCGGACGCGCCGAGGTTGTCGTCCCAGCCGAGCCAGCCGTGGTGCCCGGCGTCGACGTAGTTGTACACGTTGGGGACGGCGCCCAGCTTCTTGAGCGCGTAGCCGACGCCCGTGATGTAGTTGCCGTTGGCCTTCATCACGTCACACGTGGGGGTCGCGGTGGCCCGCGGCGCCGTGTTGGTGGCCAGGTTCGGCAGCGAGTCGATCTCGACCGCGGTGACGATGCGCAGCCCCGCGTACTTCGGATCGGCGAGGATCGCCGCGATCGGGTCGATGAACTCCGTCTTGTACCGGCCGATCTCGGTCGGGCCGAGCTCACCGTTGGAGGCGAGCGCGGAGCAGTCCCGGCCGGGCAGGTCGTAGATCACCAGCTGGACGACGAGCTCGCCACTGCCCTTCTGGCGGAGCGCCTCGTCGAGGTGGGCGCGCAGACCCATCTTGCCGTTCGCGCCGGTGACGGCGGCGATCCGGTCGACCCAGATGCCGGTGGGCTGGTCGGCGACCCTGCTGCCGCCGGGCTCGGCGGCGGCGTTCGCGGACCACTCGGGGTTCACGTAGACCTTCGCGCCGGCGTACGGGTTGTCGACGCGGCTGCCGGGCGTGGTGGTGGGGGTGCCGGTCGGGGTGCCCGTGGGGGTGGTGGTGGGCGTGCCCGTGGGGGTGGCGGTGGGCGTCGTGGTGGCGCCGTTGCAGATCACGCCGTTGAGCTTGAAGGCGGTGGGCACGGGGTTGGCGCCGCTGTACGAGGCGTTGAAGCCGAAGGAGGTGGAACCGCCGGTCGCCAGGCTGCCGTTGTACGAGACGTTCCGGGCGGTGACGGCGGCCCCGGACTGGCTGATGGTGGAGTTCCAGCCCTGGGTGACCTGCTGGTCGCCGGCGTAGGTCCACTCCAGGGTCCAGGAGCTCAGCGGGTCACCGGTGTTGGTGACGGCGACGTTGGCGCCGAAGCCGGTGTTCCACTGGTTGGAGATCTGGTAGTCGACCCGGCAGCCGGCCGTGGCGGCGCCCGCCGGGTCGGACAGCACGGTGGCGGTGGCGCCGGTCGCTGCGAGCAGGCCGAGGGCGGCGAGCAGGGCCGTTCGGTTGCTGCGCAGACGATTGGCGGTGGGGCCGGTGGGGCCGGTGGTGCGGGTGGTGCGGCTCATGGTGTGGGGGTCCTTTCCGGGGTCCGTTCAGTGTCCGTTCAGGGTGCGCAGGTGGTCGCGCACCCCGATGCCGAATGCGGTGGGAGTGCCGTCGTAACCACTGATCAGGGCAGGACCGGAGGAGCAGTCCCAGGTGTTCCAGGTCCAGCCCAGGTAGGAGAGCCCGCGGTCGTCTGACCACTTCATGACGCGGTCGACGAACGCGTGCCCACAGGTGTTCTCGCCGATCTCGCCCGCCACGAGCGGGACACGGGCGGCGACCGGAGCCAGGGTGGACGTCCAGCAGGTCTCGCTGGCGCAGGAGTTGAAGTTGTAGACGTGCCAGGCGGCGGCCAGTTGGCCGGTCGGGTCCGAGGGGGCGTGGGCGAGCCAGCCGCTCAGGTCGTTCGAGTAGGCGCTCCCGGGAACGAGCACGACGTTGCGCGAGCCGGTGGCCCGGACGGCGTCCACGAGGTCCTGCATGCCGGCCACCTCGTAGCCGATGCCCGGGCAGGTACCGCCGTCGCGCCAGCAGGCCCAAGCCTGTTCGGTGGTGGCCGTGGCCCGGTCCGGATAGGGCTCGTTGAACAGGTCGAAGACCACCCGGCGGTCGTCCTTGAAGGTGTTCGCCACCGAGGTCCAGAAGGCCGGGGCATAACGGGCGTCCGGCATCGGCTTCTGGCAGGAGGCGTGCACGTCCGAGCAGCCCGCCGAGGCGCCGGTGTACTGGCCGTACGTCCAGTGGAGCTCCACCACGGGAGTCATTCCGTGCGCGAGGACGCGGTCCACCAGCTCCTTGACGGCGCCGACATAGACGGCGCCCCGGTACTCGGGCCGGATGTTGTCCAGGCCGAGCCAGCACTCCTCGTTGAGGGTGATGCGGACGGTGTTGGCCCGCCAGTCCGCGATGGCTTGGACGGCCGCGTCGTCCACCGGGCCGTCGAAGATGCCGTGGCCCTGGACGCACATGAACTCGCCGCCGGAGCGGTTGACGCCGACCAGGCGGCGAGTGGCGCCGCCGGGGTCGGTCAGCCGGTTGCCGGTGACGCCGAGCTCGGGTGCGCCGGCGGTCGGGGTGGGCGTGGGTGTGGGGGTGGGGGTGGTCGTCGGTGTGGGGGTCGGGGTGGCCGTTGGTATGGGCGTGGGGGTCGAACCGCCGTTGCAGGAGAGGCCGTTGAGGGTGAAGTCGGTTGGCGTGGGGTTACCGCCGGACCAGGAGGCGATGAGGCCGAGGGTGACACTTTCGCCGGTCCCGAGCGAGCCGTTCCAACTCTCGTTCGTGGCCGCGACCTTGGCGCCGGACTGGGTCCAGCTGGCGCCCCAGCCCTGGGTGAGGTGCTGGCCACCGGTGAAGGCGAAGCCGAGGCTCCAGCCACTGGTGGGCGCAGCGTTGTTGGTGACGACGACGGAGGCCTGGAAGCCGCCGTCCCACTGGTTGACCGTGGAGTAGGCCACGGAGCAGCCGACTTCTGCCGTGGCGCCCGGGCCCACACCTGCCGACGCGGACACGGCGCCCGTCAGGGCGAGGACCGCGCCGGCGAGCAGCGCCGCGAGACGTGGGGGATGTCGCATGAGCGACTCCTTGCAGCGAGGACGCGCCGCTCCCGGCGCGTCGACTGACGGAATCGCTCCCACTGGTGGGCACTGACCGTAGCGCCAACTGCCGTCAAGGAAAAGAGGAGTTACCGGGTTTTGTTGGTAGCGGTGTTCGACTCTTCAAGCCTCTTGACCGACCCTTGGACATCCCTCACAGTGGGAGCGCTCCCACTGGTAAGCACTGGCACAGAACACCGCGAAGCCACCCATGGCGAAGCCGCATCCGGCAGCGGGTGACCACAACCGGATGCGGCCGCCGCGCCGCTCCACAGGCCCTGCGGACCGGGATCGCGAGCCGGAGCGGGGATTGGCACCGCCGGGCACAGGGCCGCCGGCACCCGGTCCACCGCCGCACAAAGTCCGGTCCACCGCCGCGCAAAGTATTGACAACGCGCATTGCCTGCCCCAGATTTGACCTGCCCATGCCAGAGATGCGCAACTCACGTCCGCTGAATTGTTAACGCTAACAGGTGGCGTCGACAGTCATGCCGATCCCCCGGTCGGCCGGCATAACACGGGCGTGAGCGGAGCGTCGACTGGCAGCACAGCGACCGGGCACCACGTCCCGGACACCCACCGCCCGCCCCCGGCAGGAAGGCCCAGCCGCGTACCCGCTCGCACGAGCGCCAGGACGGGGCGTCGGTCCACGACCGGTGTACAGGCATCCCCACCCACAAGGAGAGCGATCCGTCATGCCACGGCTCAACAAGAAGCCCCGTCTCCGCAAGGTCCTGACGGCGGCCGCATGCTTGGTCGTCAGCTCGGTCACGGCCGCCACCGCGAGCCCGGCGGCTCATGCCGCCGGGGCGACCACGCTGGGTGCGGCAGCGGCCGGCAGCGGCCACTACTTCGGCACGGCAGTGCCGACGGGGAGACTCGGCGACGCGGCGTACTCCACCATTCTCGACCGGGAATTCAACATGATCACCCCGGAGAACGAGATGAAGTGGGACGCCATCGAACCCTCTCGCGGGTCGTTCAACTTCGGTCCCGCCGACTCGATCGTCAGCCACGCCTCCGCGCACGGCCAGAAGATGCGCGGCCACACCCTGGTCTGGCACTCCCAGCTGCCCAACTGGGTCGGCTCCATCACCGACGCCAACACCCTGCGCAGTGTGATGAACAACCACATCACCCAGGAGATGACCCACTACAAGGGCAAGATCTACGCCTGGGACGTGGTCAACGAGGCGTTCGCCGACGGCGGCAGCGGCCAGCACCGCAGCTCGGTGTTCCAGAACCTGCTGGGCAACGGTTTCATCGAGGAAGCGTTCCGCACCGCCCGGTCGGCCGACCCCGCGGCCAAGCTCTGCTACAACGACTACAACATCGAGAACTGGACGGACGCCAAAACGCAGGGCGTCTACACCATGGTCAAGGACTTCAAGTCCCGTGGCGTGCCCATCGACTGCGTCGGCTTCCAGAGCCACTTCGGCGCCGGCGGCCCGCCGGCCAACTTCCGGACCACCCTGTCGAGCTTCGCCGCGCTCGGGGTGGACGTCCAGATCACCGAGCTCGACATCGCCCAGGCGTCCGCCGGCGCGTACACCAACACCGTCCAGACCTGCCTCAGCGTCGCTCGCTGCACGGGCATCACGGTGTGGGGCATCCGCGACAGCGACTCGTGGCGCACCGGTGAGAACCCGCTGCTGTTCGACAACAGCGGCAACAAGAAGCCCGCCTACAGCGCGGTGCTCACCGCCCTGGGCGGCGGCGCGCCGAGCGGGGGCATCGTCTCCGGCAGCGTCTACACGCTCTCCGACGTCGCCGCCGGACGTGTTCTCGACGAACCCGCCGGACAGAACGGCAACGGCACCCCGCTCCAGGCGTGGGACGCCAGCGGTGCCTCCAACCAGCAGTGGCGGGCCGGCCAGAACAGCGACGGCTCCTACACGCTGACCAACGTCGCCAGCGGCCGGGCACTGGACGAGCCGGGCAACCAGACGGGCAACGGGACGAGGATGCAGGTCTGGGACTCCAACGGCGGCGCCAACCAGCACTGGCGGGCCGATCGGAACAGCGACGGCTCCTACACGCTGACCAACGTCGCCAGCGGCCGGGCGCTGGAGACTCCCGGCGGCCAGACCGCCAACGGCACGCCCGTCCAGATCTGGGACTCCACCGGTGGCGCCAACCAGCACTGGAACCTCGGGTGAGTTGAGCCCCCGCGGGGGGCGTGTGCCTCCACCGAGCCCTTCGCCCCTTCCGAGCCGGCCGATTGACGGCCCTTTCTGCCCGTGCTCACCGCGGCACGCGCACATTGACGACAACGGAGCCGTGCGACAGCTCCATCCGTTCACTGAGGAGATCCCATGCGCATGCGAAGTTCCGGCCGCAGGCAGCTGTCTGCGCTGCTCACCGCCGTGGTTGCGGCCGTGGCGGCGTTGGCGGCGATGCTCGTCGCCAACCCGGCTCAGGCGGCCACCAGCGGGGCGTTGCGCGGTGCGGGTTCAGGTCGGTGCCTCGACGTGCCGAACGCCGGCCAGACCGACGGCACGTACCTGCAGATCCACGACTGCTCGGGCGGGAACAACCAGCTGTGGACGTTGACGTCCAGCAACCAGCTGACCGTGTACGGCAACAAGTGCCTGGACGTTCCGGGTCACGCCACCACGGCCGGTACCCGGGTGCAGATCTGGACCTGTAGCGGCGCCGCGAACCAGCAGTGGCGGGTGAACTCCGACGGTACGGTCGTCGGAGTGGAGTCCGGGCTCTGCCTGGACGTCACGGGCGCCGGTACGGCCAACGGCACGGCGGTGGAAATCTGGACATGCAACCAGAACGGCAACCAGAAGTGGACCGGCCTGCCCGGGACATCGACCCCGACGACGCCCGCGCCGACGGGCGGCACGTGTGCTCTTCCGTCGACGTACCGGTGGACGTCGACGGGTGCGTTGGCGCAGCCGGCGAACGGGTGGGCGTCGGTGAAGGACTTCACCGACGTGGTGTACAACGGCAAGCACGTGGTCTACGCGTCGAACGTGTCGGGATCGTCGTACGGCTCGATGATGTTCAGCCCCTTCGCGAACTGGTCGGACATGGCGTCGGCCGGCCAGACCGGGATGAGCCAGTCCGCGGTGGCGCCCACGCTGTTCTACTTCGCGCCCAAGAACATCTGGGTGCTGGCCTACCAGTGGGGTGCGTGGCCGTTCATCTACCGCACGTCGAGCGATCCCACCAACCCCAACGGCTGGTCCTCGCCGCAGCCGCTGTTCACCGGTAGCATCCCCAACTCCGGCACCGGCCCGATCGACCAAACCCTGATCGCCGACGACCAGAACATGTACCTGTTCTTCGCCGGCGACAACGGCAACATCTACCGGGCGAGCATGCCCATCGGGAACTTCCCCGGCAACTTCGGCTCCACGTACACGACCGTCATGAGCGACACGGTGAACAACCTCTTCGAGGCGCCGCAGGTCTACAAGGTCCAGGGCCGGAACCAGTACCTCATGATCGTTGAGGCGCAGGGCGCCGGCGGGCGCTACTTCCGCTCGTTCACGGCCACGAGCCTGAGCGGTTCGTGGACCCCGCAGGCCGGCAGCGAAAGCCAGCCCTTCGCGGGCAAGGCCAACAGCGGCGCCACCTGGACCAACGACATCAGCCACGGTGACCTGGTCCGCAGCAACCCCGACCAGACCATGACCATCGACCCCTGCAACCTGCAGTTCCTCTACCAGGGCAAGTCCCCCACCGCGACCGGCCCCTACGACCAACTGCCCTGGCGGCCGGGCGTCCTCACCCTGCAGCGCTGACCTGCCCGATCCACCGCCATCGCGATCGGGTGCGGCCTGCCGACGCGAAGACGAGCGCTTCACGGCACGGCTGGCTCCACCCGCTGACCGACAACTCACCGCTCCGAGGAACCCCGACCGCACCCCCGGCCGGGGTTCCTCTCTTTTGCGGACCTTGATCGTGGGTACGGACCGAAGCATGTGGGCCTGGTCGGTCGTCGGCACCGGCACGACCGCAGAGGGCACCTTGGCTGCCTTGTCTCCTCGCCGGCCAAGGGCGCCACCCGCACCGGAGCCAGGTGCACCATCTCTCTCACCCGATCAGGAGTCGTCCTTCGTCCTCATGATGTCCCTGCGCCGGTCAAGCCGACCGAACGTCAGCTCAGGTCAGCAAAAGTCAGCATCAGCCCGAGAGCGCCGGCCTGCCCGCATCCGACGAACCGACCGATGCCAAGCACCGACCACACGACAGCGAAGAGGACCGCCACCGAACCGGTGGCGGTCCTCTTCGCTGTCCCCTGTACCGGCGGAGATCACTTACTCGACCAGCTCCTGGTCGCCCGCCGCAGAATCCAGCCGCCCGCCGAGGTCGCCGCGTCCGCCTGACCCTGTGACGCGAACCGCCACCGTCGCTCCGAGTAGCACATGGCGCCGACGGTGGCGGGCGCACCGCTGCACTCGGCGGCGGACCTACTCCGGTTCCGCGCTCCCTTCGCCCCGCCTCCGGCGGAAGGGCGTCGCGACGGGTCTCGTCCTGAGCGGTCGCGGTTGCGATCACCCGGCCCCGAGCGCGGCTGCCAACTGCACGGCGTACAGGCCGATCCCACCGGCGGCACCGCCCGTAGCGGCTAACGGTGCGGATCGTGCTAGTACTGCAATCACAGTTATGGGGTGTGACCTCGGCGTTTGTAGTGGCTGAGGCGGGCTCGGGTCTGGCTGAGGCGTCGCCACCATGACCAGTGCAGATGATGCGTCGGAGTGAGGTGGTGGGGGTGGAGGAGCAGGCCGATGAGGCGGCGAATCTCCGCGACAGACAGCGGGATCAGGTCGTTTTGTCCTAATCGGCAGCCCCTTTTTCCAGCTCGTGGGCGCGGATCGCGGTCAGCGCGGCGAGGGCGGCCATGGACAGGGTGATGTGTCGGTACCAGGCGTCGTAGCGGCGGACCTGGTAGTGGTCCAGGCCGCACTCATTCTTCGCGACCTGGAACGACTCTTCGATCGCCCACCTCGCCGCGGCGACCTTGACCAGGTCTTTCAGTCGGGTGGCTACGGGTCCGTAGCACACGTAGTGGGCGATCTCGGTTGGGTCGCTGACCGAGCGGCGGGCCAGGACCCAGTGCCCGACGCCGTCCTCCCACACCGGTCGGATCGCCACCCGGGCCCAGTCGTAGACCCGCTCGCCGTGGGAGCCCTTGCCGCCGGACAGGCGCTTCCACGCCTGCCGCGGCAGCGAGGCGACCAGCTCGTCGACCCGGACCTCACGCCACCGCGTCGTGATCACGGTGTCGTTGACCCTGGTGGCCAGCACATACCCGATGCCGCGTTGTTCTAGCCAGACCCGTAGGTGCTTGACCTGCCCGTAAGCCTCGTCCGCGGTCACCCACGCGAACGGCACCCCAGCGTCGATCGCACGCTGCAGCATCCACCGAAAATGCTCGTTCTTCGTCGCGAACGGCACCTCATCGGGCACGCCGGCCGCCCGGCAGCGCTCGCGGTCGTCCGTCCACGATGCCGGCAGGTACAGCTCCCGATCGATCAGCGCGCGGCCCTTCGCCGAGGCGTAGGCCAGGAACGTGCCGATCTGGGAGTTCTCCGTCCGCCCCGCAGTCCCCGTGTACTGGCGCTGGACCCCGGCCGACCGCGAACCCTTCTTCAGGAAGCCGGTGTCGTCGCCGATCAGGATCCCGTCCTTGGTACCGATGGCCTCCACGACGAAGTCCCGCACATCGTCACGGACACCGTCCGCGTCCCAGTCCGCCTCACCCAGCAGACGCTGCATCCCGATCGGATGCCCCTCACCCGCACGCTCCGCGAGCGTCCACCCGTTCTTCCGCTCCAACGGCGCGATCAGCCCCGCCATATACGACAGAGCACGCGAACGCGGCTCCGACCTGGAAAAACGCCCAGCGAACCGCGCGTGCAGACCACCCAACACTTCACGCCAGGCCTCGACCTGACCCACCCCGAGATCCACAGACACGAGCCAACCCAACCACAACGAGCCCACCCATAACTGTGATTGCAGTACTAGG
>NZ_CP026498.1:10804033-10805136 GCF_002953255.1 Streptomyces sp. CB01881 | reverse complement strand
CGGACCTTCTTCAGCACGGGGATGAACTGCGGGCTGTCGGCGGCTTGTCCCTCGGTCAGGATGAACGCCAGCGGGCGGCACTTCCGGTCGCCGGCACAATGGATCTTGCTGGTCTGTCCGCCTCTGGAGCGTCCGAGCAGGGCGGCTTTCAGCCGGAGCTTGCGCCGGCGCCGGATTCGTCGCCGCTCTTCCCGTTCCTGGTCGTCAGAGACGTCCTGCCCGTCTTGTCCTTCCGGGCCGCCCCCTTTTGCCGGGCCTTCTCCGCCTCGTCGGCGGCCTTCTCCAGGGCGGCCAGCGCGTCGGGGGCCAGGTGCATCCCGGCGGCGTCGTGGTGTGCCCGCACGGTGGTGGAATCCACGCTGACCAGCGACAAGTCCACCTCACCCCGCTTCGCGGCCTCCGCGATCAGCCCCTCCAGCAGGGCTTCGAAGACGCCGGCGTCCCTCCAGACCCGGAAGCGACCGTAGACGGTCGGCCAGGGACCGAACTCGGAGGGCATCTCCCGCCACTGGGCGCCGGAGCGGAACCGCCAGATCACGCCCTCGAACTGATCCCGCAGCCTCTCGGGGTACGGGCCGTACTCGCCGATCGGCAAGTACGGCTCGATGAACGTCCACTGCTCGTCGGTGAGTTGCCTACGCGTCACACACAGCGTCCTACCGGATTCCACCCTCGGGCGGGCACGAAACCGCAATGTTGATCACGACATCACACAGCCCCTAGAGGACCGGGCCACCGGACTGGCTGTCCCGCCGCGCACGGCCGTGTGCCCGGAGCTATCGTCGACAGCAGGTCAACGACGCTCCCCTCCCTCAACCAGGAGGTTCCCGTGGCAGATGACGCTGCACAGGTGGCACCCGATGTGTACAAGGTCCTCTTCGAGAACGATCAGGTACGACTGCTCGAGGCCCGGCTCCAGCCCGGTGCCACGACAGCCATGCACCACCACCGCGACAACCTCGTCTACAACCTCGCAGACGGGGAGGCGGTCTTCACCGACGAGTCCGGTGAAACCATCGAGGTCTCGCTCGTGGCCGGCGAAACGATGTGGTTCCCGGCCGTGAACCACTCACAACACCGCACCGGAAGCAGCCCGCTCACTC
>NZ_CP026498.1:10793069-10804023 GCF_002953255.1 Streptomyces sp. CB01881 | reverse complement strand
CCCGGCCGTGAACCACTCCACGCACAACACCGGAAGCAGCGAGATCCGCTCACTCCTGTTCGAGTTGAAGTAGCGGCCGCTTCCGCGAAGGCGGCCAGGACGACGGGATGCTGGTTGGCAGCTCCAACCAGGGTCGGCGTCGCGATCCTCGCACACGGCACCTCCAAGGAGGCGCTGGAGGAGCGTGTGAAGGCCGATCCGTTCGTTGCGCAGGACGTCGTCGGTGCGGAGATCATCGCGATAGCCCCCCGGCATGGCCGACGACCGCCTGAAGTTCCTGCTCCCCTGACCGAGGACCGTCGTCGTCGGTCAAGTTCGGCTCGGCCATCGGCCGCCCCATACGCACCATGGGGCCCGACTCCCCGAAGCCCGGCCACGTCCCGAAAGGAAGGTGCGCCTCCGGGCGCCGGATGGAGCACGCCCAGGCGGATCAGGGCTCGATGACCAGACGCTCGATCAGGTCGTCGCGGAGGCTGAACTGATAGCGCAGGTCGACACTGCCTCCGGGGAAGTTGCCTTCGAGGTGGTGTGTGGCGACGTAGTGGGTCGGATCGGTCTGCTGCGCTTCGGTGAGTTCGATGGTGTAGGTGAATTCAGTGGCGGAGCGGTTCAGCCACCGGTCGATTGCAGTGGCGCCCTGGTACGTCCTGCCGTCATCAGTCACGGTGGCGTCGCTGGTGAAGGCGGCGACTGCGGTCGCGGTGTCGTGGTCGTGGTGGGCCCGCAGGTAGCGGGTGATCGTCTTGGGCAAGTCGCTCGGGGCGATGACGTGGGGCTGATGGCTCGACATGACGGTCCTCTTGGCTCTGGGGGCTCAGACGGTGGGGGTGGTGCCGCCGTCGATGACGTGTTCGGCGCCGACGATGGCCGAGGCTCGGTCGGAGACGAGGAAGGCGACGAGCTCAGCGACTTCCTCCGGTCGGTTGGGGCGGCCGAGGGGAATGCCGCCGAGCGAGTCCATGAGCCGGTCCAGGGCCGCCTCCCGGGTGACGCCGGCCTCCTGGGCGATCCGGGCGACCAGGTTGTCGGCGGCGGCGGTCTGGATGAAGCCCGGTGAGACGGTGTTGACGCGGACGCCGTGCGGGGCGACCTCGTTGGCCAGGCCCTTGCTGTAGGTGGTCAGTGCCGCTTTGGCGGCGGCGTAGGCCAGGGTGCCGTTCCACAGCGGCATGCGGCGCTGGATCGAGGTGACGTGCAGGATCACGCCCCTGCCGCTCGTGATCATGCCGGGCAGAAGGCCACGGTCCAGGCGGACCGCGGCCAGCAGGTTCACATTGAGCTCCTTGGCCCAGTCCTCCTCGCCGAGCGCCGCGAATCCACCGGCCGGCGCGTCGGAGCCGCCGAGAGTGTGGACCACGACGTCGACACCTCCCAGGCGTGCCTCGACTTCGGCGATCGCCCGGTCGGTGGCATCAGCGGTCGACAGGTCGGCGGCGATGAAGGTCTTTTCCTCCACGTCCTCGGGCCGGCTGCGGCCGGTGACGAGCACGTCGGCGCCGGTGACCAGGGCACGGCGGCCTTCGAGTGATTCGTTGACGGGGCTGGTCATGGTGTCTTCCGATCCCTGGTGCGCACGTTCGGCACCACACTCGGTTACTGCTAAAATAGAAGGTACTAACTTCGACTTTAGCAGTAACCGAGGGGATGGCCACCGTGGCAAGCCGCATCAGGCTGGAGGACCGGGAGTGCCCGCTGTCCACGACCGTGGAACACGTCGGCGAATGGTGGACGCTGCTGATCCTCCACGACGCCTTCGACGGCTACACCCGCTTCGATCAGTTCCAGGAGAACCTGGGCATCTCCTCAAGCATGCTCACGGCTCGCCTGAAGACCCTCGTGACGGACGGATTGCTGGAGCGTCGGCCCTACCAGACCAACCCGGTCCGCCACGAGTACGTACTGACCGATCTCGGGCACTCCCTGCGCCCGGTGATCGTCACCCTGGCCGCGTGGGGCAATGCCCGGCTGGAGCCGCACGAACGCAGCATGATTCTCGTCGACGCGGAAAGTGGCGAGGAGGTCCAGCCCGTGGTCGTCGACGCCGGGACCGGCCGCCGACTCGACGACAGCCGTGCCTACGTCTTCGCAGCGGGCCCTGCGGCCAGCGACGCCATGCGCAGCCGCTACGACCGCCGGCGACCGGTGCCAGTGGTCCCAACGGCGGGTACGTAAGCGGGCCACCGCGAAGGACCGGTCGCCCGCCCTGGTCTCCCACACCCCTTTGTCGGGCTTGTCCCGGTGCTCTCAAAGCCAGTCCACCACGGCACCGACCTCGTCTCGGCGGGCGTGCCGATGCAGGACGACCGGGCGGTTCCAGTGGTAGTCGCAGTGGGGCAGTTGGAAGCGCCCCAGGCCGTTCTCCCAGGCCGGCTCGCCCTCCTCGAGCCACCGGGCGAGGTCCCAGGCGATGGGCCGGCCGAGTGGGTGCCACCACCAGGCGTCCGACGCGACCCGGGTACCGGCCGGGCCGGCATACAGCGCGCCCTGGAAGCAGTGCGACCAGAACTGTGAGGAGTCGCTCGCCGGCATCACGGCCACCGGCTCGCCCGTCGCGGGGTCGGAGGCCTCGATCCGGTTCCACTTCGTGCGGTGCAGCACGACCGTGCGCCCCGCGTGCACGGTGAACAGCAGCGAGAACGGCACCGTGTCGCTGTGGTGGCCGTCGTTCTCCAGGGACACGGTGACGCTGCCCGAGGCCAGGTCGAACACCTCGCCCCGCGTGCCGAAGTCGATCACGACGGCGGCGAACCGGCCGTCGGGTGAGGCGTGGAGCCGCCGGGCCTGCTCGTGGCCGTTCCACGGGCTTGCTTCGGCGGGCACCTCCACGGTGCTGCGGGCCTTCTCCTCGCACCCGCCGCCCTCCGGGTCCCAGAGCAGGATCCGACCGTCCGAGGACAGCAGCAGGAGCCCCTGCTCCGTCGGCGCCAGGTCCAGTACGGTGCGCGCTGCCTCGGGGAACGCGGTGAGGGGCCCTGCTTCGACGACCGGCCGGGAGGCGTCGACGGTCTGCGGCAGCCCGACCGCACCGGCGATGGACCCCTCCGCCTCGTCGAAGCAGGGTTCGCACAGCCGCCCGGTGCTGACCGCCCGTCCGGCCTCGGCGTCCACCCGGCACTGCCCGCAGAGCGGCTGCCGCTCCGTGCCCCGACCGGTGTAGTGCATGTAGTGCTCGGACGGCGCCGGCGCGGTCCGGATGTGCTCGCAGACCGGCAGGTTGTAGGCGGGGGCGTCGTGACCGCAAACGAGTGGCATGGTGCGGGAATCTCCTCGAAGGGGGCTGGAGGGGGCACAGCCCTCACACGCACTCATTGCCACGGACTTGCCACCGACTTGGCACCGGCGCTGCCGGGCCGGACGCACGCCCCGCGGGGCCTGCGGGCCGTACGGGTTACACCCCGGTGGGGGCCCGTAGGGCGCGGGCGCCCTCCGTGGCCGCGGCCTCGCCGTGCGGTGAGCCCCACAGGCGGGCCACCTCCCCGGCCCGGGTGAAGGCGGACCGCGCTTCGGCCTCGTCCCCCAGAAGCGCGTGCACCTCGCCCAGGGCGAGTGCCAGAGGGCGGGTGCAGAAAGCCGTGGTGGCCGCGGACCCGAACTGGTCCCGAACCGGACGCAGCAGCGGAACGAGCGCGGCGGCCGCCTCGGTGTCGCCCAGCAGACAGGCGAGCCGTGCCCGGGCCCCGAGCCGTACCCCGTAGAAATGGTCCGGCACGGGAACCGCGTCGAACCGGACCGCCCGTGCCTCCTCCAGCTTGCCCTGGAGGGCCAGCACCAGGGCGAGCGCCTCCCCGCCCCGCGCACCCCAGGCCGCGTGGAGCGTCCGGGCCAGCGGTTCGATCTCCGCGATCCGCCCCTGGCTCAGCCTGATCGTGATCATTCCCCGGGCGTGCAGGTCCACGGCGCGCGAGGCGTTGTGCCGCACCAGGCGCTCTCGTACCTGCTCGTACAGCCCCTCCGCCTCCGCGAAGCGGCCGCCCGCGTGGGCGAGCATCGCCAGCGTCGACAGACTCGCGGCCTCCGCCTCCGGCATCCGGTAACGGCGCGCCACGGCCAGGCCGCAACGGGCGTACCGTTCCACGGCCTCCACGTCGTTGCCGATCGCGGCGACCGTCGCGTCCACCTGCTCGCACACCCACCGGTACGCGGGCAGGTCGTGGCGCCCGGTCAGCTCCCGCAGTTCGGCGACGACGGGGACGCAGCGGGCGGCCTGCGCCTCGTGCGGCAGCAGCTTCGTCATCGTGGTGAGCGCGGCCGCCAGCAGCCCGGGATCGCCGGCGCGACGCGCGAGGGCCAGCTGTCGTTCCGCCGCGCCTGTGCCCCGGCGTCGCCGGGCAGCTCGTCCACCAGTGCCTGCAGCAGCCGGGCCAGGTCGGCGGGAGGTAGGCCGGGCCGGGCGGTCAGCCGTTCCAGGGTGTCCACGGCATGCCGGTCGGCCACGCCGTGGCTGCGGGTCAGCCACGGCGTCGGCTCGGTCCAGGCCGTGAATGCGGCGACGGTCAGGTCCTCCCGGCCGGCCCGCTGGGCGGTATCCAGGGCACGGCGGCGGGTCCTGGCGGCCGCATCGGCGGAACCGGCCCGGATCTGGGCCCGCATCAGGGCACCGAGCAGGTCCACGGCCCGTTCGGCGCGGGCGTCGCCCGGCTCCGGTATCAGCTCGGCCGCGTCCAGGGCCTGCCGCAGCAGGTCCGCGCTCACGTCGTGGGCGTAGCGGTGCTCCGCGAGTTCGGCGGCGCGGAGCGCGAACTCCACGGCCCGGCCCGCCATGGCGGGGTCGCCGGAGCGGGTGAAGTGCAGGGCGAGGGCCGGCAGGGCATCGGGGCGCAGCTGCTCCATGGCCTCGGCGAGTCGGCCGTGCAGCAGGCCGCTGCGCAGCCCGGAGAGGTCGCTGTAGACCGTGTCACGCAACAGCGGATGGGTGAAGCGGACCAGCCCGGGCCCCGCTTCCGTGAGCAGGCCCGCGGTGACGCAGACCTCCAGGGCGTCGACGACTTCGGCGGCCGGTGCCCCGGCGGCTGCGCACAGGACCGCGACGTGCGTCTCGGCCCCCGCGACCGCGGCCAGCCGCAGGATGCCGGCGGCTTCCGCGGGGAGCCGGGCCAGCCGCTGCCGTACGACGTCCCGGATGCCGTCGGGCACCCCCGCCACGGCCGCCGTCGGGTCACCGTCCATCAGGAGGCGGGCGCTTTCGCCGACGTAGAAGGGGTTGCCGCCGGTGCGCTCCGCGAGGGCGGCCACGACCTCCTCGGACACGTCCGTACCGCAGAGCATGCGGACCAGGTCGGCGACCTCCGCGACCGCGAGGCCGCCGAGCGGGACACGGAACGGGTTGCGCCGGGCGAGGCCGGCCATGAGCGGGGCGAGTGCGCTGTCGGCGTGGCCCGGACGGTAGGCCGCCACGACCAGGAGCGGAACCCCGTCGATGCCGGCGGCGCGGCCCAGCAGGGCCAGGGTCTCCTCGTCGGCCTCGTGCAGATCGTCGACGAAGACGGCGAGCGGCTGCCGTGCCGCCGCGGCTGCGAGCCACCGGGTGAAGGCCGCGTGCAGCCGGAAACGGCCCGCGGTTGCATCTCCGCGCGGGCCGTCGGCGACCTCGTCCGGGTCGAGCAGGGCGGACAGCGGACCGACATGCTCCGGCGGCGTCACGCCGGCCAGGTCACGCAGCGCCTCCACCCATGCCCACGCCGCGGGAGCGCCCGCCCCGTCCGGGCACCGGCCGATCACGACGGTCCAGCCCTCGGAGCGCAGTGCGGCGGCGCAGCGGTCCAGCAGCGAGGACTTGCCCGCGCCGCCCTCGCCCGCGACGAGCGCCACCGCCCCGCCCCGCAGCGCGGCCCGCGCGGCGTCGGCGAGGACGCCGAGTTCGCGCCGGCGTCCGACGAAGGCCTGGCGGGAGCCGCTCCGCGGCCGCACGACCGGCAGCCCGGCGGTCGCGGGCGAAAGGGCGTCCGGCGCGGCGGCGTCGGCCGTGGCAGAAGCCCTCGGGGCAGGTGCCGGCGAGGTGCGTCCGGCGGCGGGCGGTGGCACCGCCGCCGCCAGTACGTCGAGCTGCCGGGTCAGGATCGCCCGCTGCAGCTCGACCAGCCCGGGCCCGAGGTCCAGCCCCAGTTCCTCGGCGCACACGGCGGCGGCCCGCCGCAGCGCCGCGAGGGCGTCGCCCTGGCGGCCGGTTGCCCACAGGCCGAGGGCGAGCAGCCGCCACCCCTCCTCACGCAGCGGGTGGCTGCGTACGTGCGCCTGGGCGGCCGGTACGACCTCCTGCGGCCGCCCGGCTCCGAGAGCGGCCGCCAGCGCCAGCTCTTGTCCCAGCAACCGCAGTTCGGTCAGCCGGGCCGTCTCGGCCTCCGCCCACGGCTCGCCTGCCCACTCGGCGTATGCCTCGCCGCGCCACAGGCCGAGCGCGCCGTCGAGCAGCGGTCCGGCCTCCTCGGCCCCTACGGAGCGGGACCGCCCCACGGCGGCCTCGAAGCTCCAGGCGTCCACCGCGTCCTCCGGAAGACGCAGGGCATAGCCCTCGGGGCTGCTCACGAGCAGCCGGGACTCGGTCCGGGGGAGCCGCGCGGGTTCCAGTACGCCGCGCAGGTGGGAGACGTAGACGTGCAGGGAACTGCGCGGCTTGGCAGGCGGGCGCCCCTCCCACACCGCCTCGACGATGCGGTCGACGGGGACGGTCCGGCCCCGGGCGGCCAGCAGGAGCCCCAGGACGGCCCGCTGCCGCCGCCTCCCGATCGGCACCGGCTCTCCGCCGATGGTCACCTCCAGCGGCCCCAGCACGCTCACTCGCACCATGATCGGGCAAATGTACCAATGAAGTTCGCGAGCTCGGACCTGCTCCGGCGGCGCCCGCCGCGCCCGGGTCCGGCGGGCGCGGCGGGTCCGGGGCCGGTTCAGCCGGCGACCGGTACGGGCCGCCGATGCAGCGCCGTGCCGTCGAAGGCCGCGAATTCGCCCGCGCCGGGGTGGTGGTGGGTGGGTACGAAGCCCTCCACGGTGGCCAGCAACTCCCCGGTGGCGGGGTCCCACGCCTCCAACCCCCGGGGCGAGGCCGCGTACAGCAGCCCGCCGACGCCGAAGAGAGCACCTTCCACGGCGGGCAGGGCGAGCAACTCGCGCCGCCACACGGCGTCGAAGACGCGCACGCCCCGGGCGGGAGAGCCGTTGCGCGGGCTGGCCCCGTCCAGTCCGGTGACGGCCAGCCGCCGCTCGTCGATCCAGCACTGGGGCGCGTTCCAGAAGTAGTCCCGCCAGGCCAGCTCCTTGCGGGTCCTGCCGTCCTCGGACTCCCAGGTCCGGCCGCCGGCCCAGATGGCGTCCCGCCGAGTGGTGTAGCAGAGATCTTGGTGTAACCCCTGGTCATGAAGCAGCCATCGCGCAACTCTCCGAGTAGGGACGCGCAGAGAATCAACTCGCCTTCTTGATCTTCCGTCGGCCGGTCACGGGACGGTCTGGGAGAAGTTCGCGCAGTTCGTCGAGAGACCGAAGGCGCATGGCTGCGGGCCGGGGGCGTTGGCCGATGGATTCGAGGAGTTTGCGGGCCTCGCCAATGCGGATGCTGATGGTCTGAGGGGCGGCGTGGAAGAGCCGGGCGATCTGGGTCTGGGGTAGGCCGAGTCGGTCGTGCAGGAACAGCGCGATGAGGCGGTCGACCAGGGTGAGCCGGGGCGGGCGGCCTCCGCCCGTTGCCGTCTTGCGTGCGTGTCCGCGACGTTGGTGTAGCTGGGTTTCGCGCTGGTCCTCGTGCACGGCGCCGAGTGCTCGCACGAGTGTGGCCCACTGGTCCGGTTCGATGCCGGTGACCTTGGGGACGCACAGCCAGGCGAACTCCGGGCTGGGCTGGTCGAAAAGCTTCGTATGCTGTGCCATGACCTGCTCGAACTGCTGCGGTAGGAGCGTGTAGTTCCAGTCACCGTGCCAGTCGTGCGGCCGCAGTGGCAGGGCCTGGAGCTGGGCGTTGCTGATCCGCCCGCCGGTGGCGTAGGCGGCCGTGTCCAGTTCGGCTCTCACCCGAAGGCCGGCCCGCGTGGTGGTCGAGGCGATGGTGTTGACCACGACTTCATGACTGGTCAACGGCCTTCCGCGCCAGCTCAGGGTGATCTGGGAGAACAAGCGGTGCTCGATCCGATTCCACTTCGATGTCCCAGGAGGAAAGTGGCAGACCGTCACCTCCAGGCCTATCTCGCCTGCCAGTTTCGCGAGTTCGACCTTCCAGGCCCGGGTGCGGTAGCCGTTGGAGCCGCCTGCGTCGGCCGTGATCAGCAGACGGCGCGCGCCCGGGTAGGTGTGCTGGCCCACCGCCTGCCACCATCGGCGGATCGTGGCGACCGCGAACGCGGCGGTGTCATGGTCGGTGCCAACACCGACCCATCCGGTGTTCTCGGTCAGGTCGTAGACGCCGTAGGGAATCACCAGGCCCGCGCCGCTGCGGTCGAGGAAGTCGTGCGAGCGGACCTTGACTGGTGTGCCCCGGCGCTGCCACTCGCGTCCTGCCATGTGGAACTCGCCCACCTGCTCCTTCTTCTTCGCGTCCACGGAGACCACGGGATCGCCACTGGCCTGGTGTGCTTTCACCTGGTCGTTGATGTACCGGAACTGGGCATCGCGGTCCGGGTGGTCGGCTCCTTCCAGCACCCGGGAGTTGCCCTGCAGGCTGAAGCCCTCCTCGCGCAGGAGGTCCCCGACCGTGTCCGCACTCACCTTGTGTCCCTGCGCGGTGAGCTCGGCGGCCAGCCGACGGGTCGACTTGGTGGTCCACCGAAGCGGCGACATCGGGTCCCCACGCAGGTCGGGCTCGACCATGGCGAGCAGGGCTGGACGCAGCCCCGGATCTACCTCGACGGCACGCTTGCGCCCGCCGCCCGGACGTCGGACCCGTCCAAGCGGTGCTTCGCCGGCCTCCAGCTCGGCCGCACCCCGCGAGACCGTGCCCTCGCGGACCCCGGCGGCCCGGGCCACCACCCTGATCCCTCCGTGCCCGAGAGAGAGCGCCTCCGCGCCCATCACCAACCGTCGTTGCCGCTCGTCCAGATGCGGAAACACCGCCTGGAACTTCGCCGCCAGAGGGTCAATCGCAGCCTCGGGTATCGCCATACCACATCAACGAGCTGACATCGCTGAAGCTACGAGTTGATTCTCTGCGCGTCCTAGGAAGGCTCGTTGAGTGAGAGGTGCGCGATGGCCTTGTCCCAGTCTGACCTACTCCGCCTCATGGAGTCACTGCGTACGGCGGACGGAATCGAGTTGATCAGGACCCTCGCCCAGCGGATCCTGCAGGAGCTGATCGAGGCCGAGGCCACCGCCCGGATCGGCGCCGAACCCGGCGAGCGGACCGAGGCCCGCACCACCTGGCGCAACGGCCACCGCGACAAGACGCTCACCACGCAGGCCGGCGACCTGGAACTGGCCATCCCCAAGGTCCGCGCCGGCAGCTTCTTCCCCAGCCTCCTGGAGCGCCGGCGCCGCATCGACCAGGCCCTCTACGCAGTCATCATGGAGGCCTATGTCCTGGGCGTGTCCACCCGCTCGGTCGACGACCTGGTCAAGGCCCTCGGCGCGGACACCGGCATCTCCAAGAGCGAGGTCTCCCGGATCTGCGCCGACCTGGACGAACAGCTCACCGCCTTCCGCACCCGGCCGCTCGACCACACCCGCTTCCCCTACATCTACCTGGACGCCACCTACTGCAAGGCGCGGGTGAACCACCAGATCGTCTCCCGGGCCGTGGTCGTCGCGACCGGCATCACCGAGGACGGCGGACGCGAGGTGCTCGGGCTCATGGTCGGGGACAGCGAGACCGAGGTGTTCTGGGCCGAGTTCCTGCGCTCCCTGCGCGAGCGCGGCCTGACCGGCGTCCGGCTGGTCATCGGCGACCACCACAGCGGCCTGGTCAAGGCGATCCGCAAGGTCATGCTCGGCGCCGCCTACCAGCGCTGTCGCGTTCACTTCCTGCGCAATGCCTTCGCGATCATCCCGAAGGACGCGGCCGAGATGGTCGCCGCGACGATCCGCACGATCTTCGCCCAGCCGGCCGAGGCCGCGGTCCGAGCCCAACTGGACACCGTCGCCGACATGCTCGGCAAGCAGTTCCCCAAGGTCAGCCAGATGCTGCTGGAGGCCAAGGACGACCTGACCGCCTTCGCGGCCTTCCCCGAGCGACATTGGAAGAAGATCCAGTCCACCAACCCGCTGGAGCGGATCAACCGGGAGATCAAGCGACGCACCGACGTCGTCCAGGTCTTCCCGAACGACGACGCGCTCCTGCGGCTTGTCACCGCCGTGCTCTTCGAGATGCACGACGAATGGATCGCCTTCCCCCGCCGCTACCTCCCCGAGGGCAGCATGGACCGGCTCTACCCCGCCGAGCGCACCCACGACGAACTACCGCCGATTTCATGACCGTTGGTGCACAACCACTACACCACTTCGCGGGACACGACCCCGGCCCAGGAGCGCAGGTTCCACACCGAGGGGACACCGAGCGGATGCCAGACCCAGCCGTCGTCGGCGATCCGCGTGCCCTGCGGGGACACGGAGAGCGCGCCGTGGAAGTAGTCCAGGCGGTGGCCGGGGTCGCGTGCCGTCAGCAGCTCACCACTGAGCGCGTCGGAGAGGTCGAGGCGGTTCCACCCGGTCCGGTGAACCGCCAGGGTGCGGCCCCCCTCCTCGGTGAATGCGAACGAGAACGGCACCGTGTACGCGTGGCGGAACCCGCCGTCGAGGGAGAGGGTCACCTCGCCGCTGTCCAGGTCGACGACCTGGCCGTGGCGGCCGAAGTCGTTGACGACGGCGGCGAACCGCCCGTCGCGCGAGACGTACAGCCGGCGCCGGACGACCTGGCCGTGGAGGACGCGCTCCTGCTGTGGCTCCGGCGGAAGGTCCACCCGCGCGGCAACGGTGGCACCGGCGTCGGCGTCGGCGTCGGCGTCGAAGCGGACCAACCGACCGTCCTCGGTGCACCCACCGC
>NZ_CP026498.1:10785901-10793059 GCF_002953255.1 Streptomyces sp. CB01881 | reverse complement strand
CGTCGGCGTCGGCGTCGGCGTCGAAGCGGACCAACCGACCGTCCTCGGTGAGTACCACCCACCGCGAGGACGGAGCCCCGGCGACCGGCGCGACATCGGCGACGAGGCCCAGTCCCGCGGGCAGCAGGGACGAACCGGTCATTCGAACTCCGGGCAGTGATAAGTCTCCTGGACGTATCCGGCAAGGCCGCTCCACAGGGACATGAGACCTCTCTTGCCGGAGACCGCCCGGAATTCCTCCTTGGTGTTTCGGAAACACGCGAGCGACCCCATGAACCCGTACCCGGCGGGGTGGTAGTCGGACAGCGCACACGTGGAGCAGGTCGCCAGTCGCATTCCGTCGGGAACGTTTTGCTGCAATTCCAGGAGCGCCGATTCGATGTCCGGGTGATGCGCCGTGGAGACGTTCCCGCCCGACACGGCAAGGGCGAGCGAGACCCCGTACACCTGCCCGGGCACCGGGGCGCTCCGGTTGGGAACGCAGAGATGCGCCGTGAGGTCGAACCGCTCCGTACCGGCACCGGTCAGCACGGTGACAGGAGTCGACCACGTGAGCTCGTAGCCGCACAGGTCCGTCCCGTCGAGCTCGGGGGGCTCCGGGGAGGCGACGGCCTCGCCGACCAGCTCCAAGGAGTCGGGGCTTTCCCCTTCGAAGCGGTTCCCGCGCCATTCGAGCGAGAACGTCTGGCCGTTGTTCGTCATGACCCCGGTGCTTTCACCCCACCGGTCCCGGATGGAAACGGAACCCGTCACAGGGGATTCGTACATGAACTGAGGTTTCATGCGACCCAGTATGCCCGGCGGAAAACGCCACACCAGGCCGGAATGAAGCCCTGACAAGTAGACGACAAGCACATGCCAAGGGCGCCTTTGACGGACCTCTCCGGCAGCCTCGTCTTCATGGAGCAGGCCGACCGGGTCGATCCGCAGCGGCAGATCACCGTCCGCACGACCGTGGCCCGCCCCCTTCGGGCCGTCGATCCGGAGCGGGCTCCCGGCGAGACGGTTTCGCCGGAGCACGTGGAGCGGCTGCTGAGGAATCTGGGCCGAGGGCGTCGTGACGTACAAGTACAGGCCGCTGAAGCCCAGGCTGCTCGTCGAAGGCGGCGACGGGCCCTACTTGGCGAGCCTCGTCAAGCGCCGGCTGGACCAGCCGATCGAGCAGCGCAGCTCGCAGACCGGCGTCCACGCCCGCTTCGGGGCCGCCCGGGGGACGGCGCTCAACGACGTCGTGCTCCTGCGCAGCCCGGGGCACAAGTCCGCGGCGGTCGCCGTACGGGTCCAGGGCGAGCCCTTCGTGGCCTACACCGCCGACGCGGTCGTGGTCGCCACCCCGACCGGACCGCTCCGTCTTCCTCTCCAGCGGCGAGCGGCTCGACCTGGAGGTCCTGCCGCACAGCGGCGACCTCGCCATCGAGGCCGACGGCCGCCTGGTCGGCCACGTCTCACCGGGCGACAGCGTCGAGGTGACCATGCTGCCCGCCGCCGCACGCGTCGTGCGACTCGGCCACACCACCTTCTACCAGCGGGCCCAGCGCAGACTCCGGCTCACCGGCTCGGCAGAACACGGCTGACTCTCCGGTCCCATGGGCGCCTCCGCCTCCGGCCTCGGTATGTCAGAGGTCATGCAGGAGTTCGATCCTGTCATGATCCTCCGCCCGCCTGGTGCCGCGCCTCTATGGCCTTGCCGGTGTTGGCGAAGGCCTTCGAGAGATGGCGCTTGCCGACGGTGCCGACGACCACGCCGAGCACGCGTCCCTTGAAGTTCTTGCCCTCGCGTACCACGACGGCGTCCACCTCGGTCGTCCCGTCGGCCTTCGGCGTGAACGTGTACGTGTGGCCTGATTTGCCGCCCCACACGTTGGAGTCGGTGGTCGTCAGGACGACGTGGCGGGGATCGGACCAGTCGTAGTGCAACCGTTCCCAGATTCCCGCCGAGCCCTCGGTGACATCGGCCTCGTCGGGTCCCCGGTCGTGCACCTCGAGGTACTTGTCGGCGCTGTTGCCGAAGAGCTCCGAGCGCCCCGGCCCGAAGTCGGTGAGCCCGGCGACGAACTCCTCGGGCGTGGCGGCGATCGTCTGATGCAGATGAATCGTGGACATGTGCGCTCCTTGCCGTGAGCAGGCCCGCTCCGAGCCTCTCTCCGCGCCACACCGCCCGCAACAGTTCGGCGCACGCCGGGCGTCGAACTCCGCAGCGGCTGCCGGCGCCCGGGCCGCTCAGCGGCCCGGCGCCCGATGTCGGCACGGAACCAGGCCGGGACCGCGAGGGGTTGACCGGTGGCGGTGCGCGGGGTGGCGACGTCCAGGTCGTGGCTGGTTCGATCGGCCCGCACGTGGGCCTGAACGGCGTATCCGCCGGTGAGCACCAGGGCGTACGGGGGCGCCGACAGCAAGCACGTCCGACGGGAGCGCGCACGACGGTGTCCGTCCCGTACCCGGGCCGCTGGTCACAGGGAGTCCACGAGGCCGCCGTCGACGACGAAGTCGGCGCCCGTGATGTTCGCCGCACCGGGACCGGCGAGGAACAGCACGAGATCCGCGACCTCCGACGGACGGGTGAAGCGGCCGGTCGCCGACTGGGCGGCGGCGGCGCGGGCCACGTCGCCGGGGTCCACGCCACGGGACTGGCCGACCGTGGCGGCGACGCCGTCCGCGCCCCGCCACAGCGCCGTCTCCACCGGGCCGGGACCGATCGTGTTCACCCGCACACCGCGCGGCCCGACCTCCTTGGACAGGGCCTTGCAGAAGTTGGTCAGCGCGGCCTTGGCGGCGCCGTAGTCGACCACCAGCGGGTCCGGCAGGCGGGCGTTGACCGAGGAGACGGTGACGATCCGTCCCGCGCCGGAGGCGAGCAGATGCGGCAACGCGGCCCGGGTGGCACGAACGGCGGCCATGAGGTTGACGGTCAGGGCCCATTCCCAGTCCTCGTCCGTCACGCTCAGGAAGCCGTCCACCCGCGGGCGAACCGCCCCGACGTTGTTCACCAGCACGTCGATACCGCCGTGCACTGTGGCGGCCTCGGCGACCAGCGCGTCCGGACCGCCCGGCGTCGCCAGGTCGACCTCCACGAAGGTGAGGTTCGCGCCCCGCTCCACGTGCGCGTCGAGGGCCTCGGTGCGTCTCCGCGATCCCGCGACGACGTGGCATCCCGCCGTGAGGAACGCCTCGGTGATCGCGAGCCCGATGCCGCGTCCGGCCCCGGTGACCACGACCCTCTGTCCGGCCAGGCCCGCGTCGGGGCGGGGAGCTCCGGCTCGTGGCGCCGCAGGAGGGGTCATCGCCGGGTCTCCGGGGTGTGCTGCCGCAGCCGGCCGAGCCCGGTGTCCGACCGGCCACAGCCCTGCCGCCGGACGAAGCCGATCCACAGCCGCCAGGAGCTGCTGCGCAGCCAGATCACATGGACGAACACGCGGGGGATCGTAACGGTCACAGCTGCTGCCTCTCTGCACGGCGCGCGCGGGCGTCCTGACCCGGCAGATCCATCAGACCGTAACCCCCGCGGCCGCGCACCAGGAAACCGCTCAAGGGCGTCAGTTCCCGATGTCAAAGGGGCCCGCGGGACCTGTCATGAGAGCGTTCCCCGCAGGGGGACCGGGCGGGCGGCCCCGCGTGCGGGACCGGCGGGACCCAGCGGATCAGCCCGGTTGCAGGGCCCGCGCCAGGTCCTCGGCCTCGCGCAGCTGCTCGACGCCCAGCCGGCGCAGGCCGCGCAGCAGCAGGGCGGCGTCCGTCGCGGACGCGTCCGGCCGGGGTGCCTCCGGCGGCAGCGGCATGCCGAGGAGCGCCGCCGGCACGGCCGCGGGCAGGCCGAGCACGGTGGCGAAGTCGACGAGCAGATCCGGGGTCGGCTGGGTCTCCCCGGAGGCGATCCGCCCGTAGGCGGTGGACATCCAGTAGCGCCCGGTGAGCAGGTGGAAGACCTTCGCCGTCCCGGTCCAGCCGAGGTTGCGGGTGGCGACCATCCGCATCAGCAGGTTCCCGGCGGACCGCGGGTCGGGGGCGGGGGCCGAGGCGGGCAGGCCCTCGATCCGCCCGGTCGCCCGGGCGGGCGGCAGACCGGCGACGAACGCGCGGAGTTCGGCCCGCCGGTCGGCCGGCAGTGCCTTGCCGAACCGCACCACGCTGACGATGGAGGTGGTGGCCATCCCGCCGGCCGGTGCGAGGTTCTCCGGCAGCGGGACGGCCGCGATCTCGAACAGGTCGGCGGTGTCCAGGCCGAGCGCGGGGGCGAGGCGGCGCAGCAGCGCCTGGTCCGGCGTGGCGCCGTCCAGCAGCGCGGCCACGTCGGCCTCGCCGGCCCCCGCCCGGTGGGCGAGCTCGGCGGGCTCCTGACCCTGGTGGTGCAGCAGGCGTGTCAGCAGGACGGCGAAGCCGGGAAGCTCTGTCATGGCGCCAGCATAGGGCGGGCCGGTCGGTCGGCCGCACCGCCGCCCACCTGGGAGGATGCCTCGGACGGGCGGCAGCGGGTCGTCGTGCGGCGGGGGGCGGTCGAACGGCCGCCCGGGGCTCAGGCCCCCTCCTCTCCGGTCGCCCCGGTCGGGGGCGGGGCGAGCACGTCCGGGTCGAGGCCGAGCAGGACGGCGAAGTCCCGCAGGATGCGGCGCGGGCCGAAGTCGCCGTCCGTCCCGGCGAAGGTGGCGATCTCGGCGGAGAGGCGCTGCGCCACGCCGGGGAGCAGCGCGAGCGCGTTCGCCAGCACGCTCGCCTTGTCCCCGTCGAAAGAGTTGTGGTAGGGGATGGCGTACGCCAGGTCGTCGTCGAGCATGGACTTGTACGCGGCCTCGTCGAAGGTCCAGCCGCGGAAGGCGAAGCGGTCCCGGGCGGCCGCCATGACGCCCTTGAACAGCTCGCCGACCCTGGCCTCCGTACCGGCACCGGCGCTGGCAGCGGCCGACGTCGAGGAGGTCGAGGTCGGGTCTGAGGTCGAGGCCGACGTCGAGGCGGTGGCGGCGGCCGGTTCGGCGGGCCGGTCGCTCCGGGTCCGGAGCCGCAGGTCCTGGTAGCCGCTCCACTTCGGGTCACCGACGCCCAGCCGCTCCGCCGGGGCCTGCGTGAACCGGGCGTCGGCCGGCGCGCCGAGCTCCGTCCCGCCGACCCAGCTGCCGCCCTCCGCCAGCAGACCGTCGACCGCGTCCGCCACCCCCTGCTCCGAACGCCACTCCAGCAGCCAGGAGTCCTTGTCCATCACCACGTCGAACCGTTCGCCGGGGTTGGCGTGGAGGTACTCGTCGTAGGTCACCGCGTGGTAGTCGACGGTCAGCACCGGCCCGTCCGGGCCCTCGACGGTCAGCCTGGTCACCCGGCCGGGTTCGGTCTCGGCCTTGACGACGGTGTGGCCCGGCGTCGCGTACCCGCGCAGGCTCTGGTCGAGGACGCCGACCACCTGGTCCAGGTGGGCCCGGCGGGTCACCGCGTTCAGGTTCTCCGGGTCGACCCCGACGAGGGTCATCCGGGTCGCGCGGGTGGTGAAGAGCGGGTGCTCGATGTCCGCGTTGGCACCGAGGTAGAGCAGCGACGCGCCCTGCGGCCCCTCGCCGGAGCGGGTCAGCCGGTTGAGCGCGACGAGGGTCTCGTACTTGGGGGTCATCGCGACCCCGGCGGCCCAGCGGCCGAGCGCGCGGTCCTCGACCCAGGACGGGTGCTCGCCGATCACGGTGGTCACCTGCCCGGGCCGCGGGCCGTCGCCGAACAGGTAGTCGACCGTCTCCTCGCCGACACCGTGGCGGACGGCGTTGGCCCGCGCCTCCCGGCTCCCGCCGGGGCTCGCTCCGGTGGTCCCTTCAGCGTTCCGTTCGGCATTCCGTCCGGTGCTCCCCTCCGTGCTCCCCTCGGGGTGGTCCACGGCGGTCGGGCCGGGTGGTTCGGGCTCCGGGTGGTCGAAGGTGACCACGGCCTGCCGGCGGTCCTCGGCGGTGAGGTGGGCCGGGTCCGTCCCCAGCGGCGCCAGCTGGCCGCGGGAGCGCGTCCGGACCTCGAAGTCCGCGACCGTGAGCCGGGTTTCGTGGTCGCCCAGGTGGGTGGCGAGCCGCTCGACGAGGAGCTCGGCGAGGGCGTCCGCGCGCTCCTTGCCGATCTGCATGGCCCGCCCGAAGTGCGGCCGGCCCGCGACGGTCCCGTTGCCGTGCCCGGTGACCGTGATCCTCGGCAGCGGCAGCCCGGACTCCGCGCGCCCGACCGCGGTACGGACCAGTTCGGCGGCGAGGTCGTCGGCCCGGGCGAACTGGGCGGCGTCCGGTTCGACGACTCCCTCCGCGTAGCGGAACGCGTGCCCCTGGGCGGCGGGCTGCGCGAACTGGGCCGGCTGGTCGGGCAGGCCGGACGAGCCCGCGTGACCCGCCTGGCCGGCGTGATCGGACTGAGCGGGCCGGCCGGCCTGATCGGGGTCGCCGATCGTCATCGGAGCGCGCGGGGCCACCTCGACGGGGTCGGTCACGGCGGCGGGCGGGGCCTCCACCGCTCGGGGCTCCACCGCCCGGGGCTCCGCTGCCCGCGGCTCCGACACCGGGGGCTCGGGCCGCTCCGCGGCGTGTACCAGCTCGGCCCGGTCGGCGTCGGGTCGGAAGCGGACCAGCGGCTCACCGCCCGGCAGGTGCGAGGCGTTGATCTTGGAGAAGATGCCCTTGCTGAACGGCGACTGCGGCGACCAGTAGCTGTGCGCCCCGTGCATGACGGCCATGTCGTTGGCCATCATCTCCCCGACCACGCCGTCGTACCGGGTCGGCGTCAGCCGGGAGCCGCCCGGGGTGGAGATGTCGAACACGTCGTGGTCCCCGGTGATGGGCTTCCAGCCGCCGTGCCCGTCCTCCCCCAGCACCAGACCGTTCTCCACCCGGAACCGGCCCTCGGACGCCAACCGGTCCATCACCGGCGCCAGTTCGGCGAACTCGTGCGCGCGCTGACGGTACCGGGCCTCGACCCGTTCCCGGCCCGCCTCGTCCAAGCCCTCGACCGAGGGCCGCACCGGCTCGAAGTACCCGACCAGGCCGACGTGTTCGCGGTCCGCGCCGAGGTGGACGTCCAGCTCGTTGACGGTCTTGGCCTTGATGTCCTTCGGCTTCGGCAGCATCCCCCGGTCGAGCCACTTCGGGGCCTCGGTGTTGGTCGGCCTGACGTCGATCACCAGGTTCCGCTCGCGGGCGAGTTGACTTGCCGACG
>NZ_CP026498.1:10778885-10785883 GCF_002953255.1 Streptomyces sp. CB01881 | reverse complement strand
GACTCCACTCCACGGACCGCACGACGTTGACGGGCGGCGGGCCTTCCGGCTCCGCGGCCGTGCGGGCCGCCGACGGCCCGGCCGAGGAGTCGGCAGCAGACGCGGTCGAGGACGCGGCGGCGGACGGGGTGGCGGACACGGCAGCCGTCCCGGTGGTCTGACCGGTGGTCTGGCCGGTACTGTCCGAGATCGGCGCCCGCGGCGTCACCCCGCCGTCGCCCGAGGAGGACGGTCCGTGCGCGGCCGCCTGCTGCGCGTACGCCTGGTAGGCCAGGTCCCGGGAGTACTGCCAGAGTTGGGGCAGGTGGGGCAGGGCATGCTGGACGAGGTCGTGGTAGAGCTGCTCCGGCCCGGCGGGGTACTGGTCCGGCGCCGTCCTGAAGTACCGGTCGTAGCCGGCCAGGTACTGGTCGACCTGCGGGCCCCCGCCGGAGAGACGCAGCACGTCGGCGCGCACCGTCTCGTACTTGCGCCGGAGGTGCCGCACCCGGTCGGTGTAGAACTCGGCCCGGTCGCGCGCCCCGGAGCCGTCCGGCAGGCCCAACTGGGCGCGGATGTCGTCCAGTTCACGGGGGCCGAAGCCCCGCTCCTGACCGTTGACCTCGACGGGCTTGCGCCACCACGCGTTCGGGTCCGGCGGCTGGTAGCTGCGGCCGTCCCGCGCGAAGCCGTCGACGTCGAACTGCTGGGAGTAGCGGCCGGAGGCGGTGGGCGGCTCGGGGACGATCACCCGCTCGTAGCCGGGTGGCAGGCCGCCGCCGCGGGTGTAGCCGTTGCCGGAGTCGTGCCACTGCGTCATCCGGGCGGCACCGCCGGCGCCCGCCTCCTCCAGGTAGGAGACCCGGTGTCCGAGCAGCGCGACCGCCTCGAGGTTCCCGGAGCGGAAGCCGAGGTGGTCGAGCCGGTGGTGCCGGTGGAGGTGGTCGTAGAGCAGGAACTGGCCGGTCCGGGTGTTGCCGCCCCAGGAGGTGAGCTCCTCGCCCGTCCCCTTCCAGAAGCCGGTGATGTGGTGGATGGTGTCGGTGTTCAGCTCGGTGCGCATCTGCATCACGAGGTCGTCCCACTTGTCGCTCTTGGCGACGTTCGGGTGCTCGTCCCCGGTGATGATCACCGCGCGGTACTCGTGGGCGACGTCGCGCAGGATCTGCCGGACGCCCTGGAAGCTGGTGTCGTGCTCCATCCGGCTGCGCAGGTCGTCCCACCGGGTGGCCTTCCCGGTGAAGCGGGACCACAGCACCAGCACCTTCCCGTTCTGCGGGGACAGATGGATTCCGCGCCCCTCCAGCCAGGAGCCGATCCGCTCGTCGTGGCTGTCGGTCATGCCCCAGGCCGTCCGGACGACACCCCGCAGCTCGTCGGAGAAGACCTGCCCGACGTAGTCGGTGCCGTCGGTGACGCCCCAGATCTCGCCCTTCTGGTACATCTGGTCGTAGCTCTTCTCGACCCCCCAGTCCTGCTGGGCGATCCGGGTGGCCTCGCCGTTCAGGGCCCACCAGACGGTGCGCTTCTCCATCGAGGGGACGTCCACGAAGTGGATCCGGCTCGCGTCGATCCCGGTGGAGCGGTAGAACTGCGCGATCGCCCGGGACTTGTCCTGGACGGGGTCGTGGCCGGGGGCGCCGGGCTCCGGGCCGCGTGCGATCAGCACGTGCATGTGCGGGTCGTGCAGTAGGGAGACCGAGATGCCGAACTGGTCGCCGGACGCGTAACCGGGCTGCATGAGGACCGAGTTGCGGGAGGTGTCCACCTGGGCCGCGGATCCGCTGCCACTCGCGGTGGCGGAGTCGGCGGTGGTGGGCCCGCCGGGGTGGCCCTGGTCGGCGTCGCTCTGAGCGGCGTGGGTGCGCGGAGCCAGGGTGGACGGACCGGCCTGTCGGCCCCGGTGCAGCGGGTCGGAGACCGGGTCCGCCCAGGCGTGGCTACGGGGGTGGGGGGTCGCGGCGGCCCGGGCCTCGTCCCAGCTCGGCCGGTGTCCGCCGGCGGCCGCCGGGGCGTCCAGGTCGCCGACCACGGCGGAGATCAGCCGGAGGTGGCGCTCGCGCAGACCGGACTGTCGCAGCCCCTCGGGCGCCGGACGGCGGTAGTCGCCCATCATGCTGCCCTCGACGGCGGGGCGGTGCGGGAGGTCCGGCGCCCGGTACTCGTCCCGCAGGCCGAGCTGGTGGCCCAACTCGTGTGCGTAGTCGACCGGTTCGGCGTCCGGCCACCAGGAGCGCTGGTCCATGCCCCGGTCCCGCCCGACCAGGTCGACCGTCAGATGGGCCTGCTCGCCCTCCCGCGCAGGCAGCACGGTCACGTGCAGACGGTCGCCGCCGGACAGGCGGTGGCCGGGCCGGTTGAAGTGCTCCTCGACCCCCTGGACCAGCTTGGTCCAGATGGCGTCCGTGTCGTGCCCCCGGCCGCCGTCCCGGAAGGCGATCCGGACCGTCAGGTCGGTGACCGGGGTGTCGGCGTACACGAACCGGCGGGCCTCGAAGCCGGACCGGACGACGAAGCGCGGGGTGCGGTCCGGCTTCATCCGGGGCGCCGGGGGGCGGTCACCGGGCACCGCCTCGGCAGCGGGCGCTGCCCCGGCGGCGGGGTGGCGCTCCGGGCCCGCCGAGGAGGCCCCCGACGCGACGGCCGGGGCGGTGGCGGCGGCAACTGCCGGTTCCGCCTTCGGTGCGGGGCCCCTCTCCGTACGCGGCTCCGTACGCGACTCGGTACGCGGCGCCGGGCCGGCCGCCGTGCGCACCGGCTCGGCGGGGGCGGACGCCTTCGCGGGCGCGGGCCCGGGATCGGCTGCGCGGCCGGTGCCCGACGGAGCTGCCGAGGACCGCGCCTCCGGGCCGCCGGACTCCAGCCGGGCCGCGCCCGGGGAGCCTGGGCCCGCGGTGCCTGCGGTCGGCATCACGGACCCGGCGGAACCGGCCGACGTGGCGACCGCAGGGCGGCCCGTCACCCCGGCGGGTCCGGCCGAGGAGAGGCCGTCGGCCGTCCGGCGGGCCCCACCCGATGCCCCGGTGAGGCCCGCCGGGCGAGCCCCGCCCCCGGCCTGCGCGTGGGCGGACGCGCCCGTACCGGCCTGAGCCGAGCGGACGCCGGACGCCCCGGCGGCACCTGCCCCGGTGCCCCTCGCCGTGGCCGCCCCGCCCTGCGAGGCGGTCCGGCCGGTGTCGGCGGCGGCCGTCGCGAAGCCCGGCAGGACGGCGCCACCGCGCCCGACCGTCCCTTCCCCACCCGCCCGCTCGGCGGTCGCGGTCCCGGTCGCGTGCGCGACGGCCGGCCGCTCCGCGCCCCGGGCCGCCGGAGGGCCGGAGTACTCGCCGCCGGGCCCGCCCGTTCCGGTCCGGGGCCGATCGCTCCCGGACGCGGACCGCGGGCCGCCGCCGACCGCCGGCCCGTCCGGCATCGGAACGGGGACGACGACCGGTGCCTTCTCCGCCGCCCCCTCGCCGGACAGGTCGAGCACGGGCCGGTCCGGCAGGTCGAGGTGGACCGGGTCCACCTCGACCGTGTCGCCCTTGCCGCCGAACCTCCGCCGGCCGCCCCCGCCGAGCGAGCCGACGATGCCGGCCGCGACGGAGGCGCCGAGCAGCTCCTCCCCGCCGAAGGCGCCCAGCATGATCCCGGCCGTCGTCACCCCGGTGGCCGCGCCGAGCACGCCCTTGCCGATCAGCGAGCCGGCGAACCTCGGCGCGACGACACCGCCGACGCCGAAGAACACCCCGCCGACCGCGCCGCCGATCGCCCCGGAGATCGCCGCCGACCTGGTGTTGTCGAGGCTCCACTCGGTCCGGTCGCCCTTGAGGATCTGGATCGTCTGGACGGCGGCGTCCAGACCGAGGTTCAGCGCCACTCCGGCGGCGACCGAGATCAGCAGGCGGCGCAGGATCATCCGGACCGCCACCCGCGCCGAGGTGATCGCGGCGGGGAGGACCTCGGGGGCGAAGAACGCCCACTGGGCGATCTGCCCGGCCAGCAGGACGAGTTGGCCGAGGATCATGTACTTCGAGTACTCGATCTGCACCCCGGTGTGGTGGCCGAGCTTGCCCATCTGCTTCGAGGACTCCGCCATCTGCGGCACGGCGGTCTCCAACTGGGTGACGAAGGCCCGGAACTCGTCGGCGACCCGGCCGCCGACCGCCTCCAGGACGCCGTTGCCCGTCGAGCCCAACTGCTCGCTGATGCCCTTGAGTTCCTGCGCCGCGTCGTCCCAGGCTGCGCCCAGGCTGCGCAACCGGTCCTCGTCGCCCTTGGGCCAGGACTGGCCGACGGCCAGTTTGGCGACCCAGTCGAGGGCGGGGGGCATCTCGACGCTCATCGGTTCACTCTTCCTCGGTCACAAGGGGCGGCCGGCCGGCGGTGCGGACGGCGAATCGGCGGACGCCACCGGGCGGGGTCGGCGGCTCGGCGGCCGACCGTGCGGACGGCGGGTCAGCGGCGGCCGGTGTGCGGTCCGCCGGTGTGCGGCCCGTGCGGGCCGTCGCCGGTGGCCGACAGGTCGGGGGCGGCGGCCGTGAGGGCGTGCAGGGCCTCGACGTTCTGCTCCTCGGTACGCCGGAAGCCCTTCGCCATCGTCCCGATGCCGTCCACCGTGCTGTCCAGGACCTCGGCGGTGCCGGAGATCCCCTCGGTGAGCTGCTCCTTCGGCTGGACGTACTGGTCGCGGAACTCCCGGCCGGTGTAGTCCTCGCCCCAGCACTCGCCGAGCTCGCCCAGGCGGGCCTCCAGCCGGGTGCCGACCGACCTGATCAGCCCCGCCAGCTCCTGCACCTGCGGCGTGGCGGCCGCCAGGGCCTCGGTGTCGACCGAGAACAGCTCAGCCACGGGACGCCGCCCCCTCGAAGCCGTGGTCGACGTACTCGCGGACGGCCTCCGGCATGGCCGGCTCCTCGGGGAGCAGCGCGGCCGGGTCGACCCGCCCCTGGAGCAGGTCGCCCAGGCTCACCCCCGGCGGCAGCCCGTCGGTCACCACCGTGGTCACGGCCTCCAGGGCCTGCGCCCTGGCCTGACCGGCGGTGGCGAGCAGCAGGTCGGCCAGCTCCTTCGGGGCCATCCTGCGGTAGGCACCGGTGGGGAACTCCACGGCCGTGAGCTCGCCCTGCGCCCCCACGGTGACCTTGACGGCCTGCCGCGGGTCGGTGGCGGTCGCCGTGGTGGCCGCGATCCGGCGGCGGGTCTCGGCGGCCTCCTCGCGCTGGCGCTCGTACTGCGCGAGGAGGTCCTCGATCTGCTGGTCGTAGGGGCTGGGCACGGCGTTCCTCTCGTGGTCCGGTGATGCGGGGGCGGGTTCGGCGGGTTCGGCGGGCGGCGGCGCGGCGGTGGGCGGCGCGTTCGGTAGGTGGCGCGTTCAGTAGGTGGCGGCGGGGCCGTCCGGTACGCCGCCCCAGGTGCTCTCGTCCTGGACGAGCAGGTCGGCCACCCCGCGCGGGGCGGTCTCCCCCTCGGGCCCGGCGGCCTCCTCCTCGGGCTCCGGAGCCTCCGGCCCGCCGTCGCCGCAGCCGAACACCGCCGCGCCCACGGGCAGTCCGGAGCCGCCCGCGCCGGTGCCGGAGCGGTCCGGCTGCCAGGTGGACCAGGGCTCGGCCGGGTGGTCGACGGCGACGGCCGCCCCCTCGGCGGACCGCTCCTCGCCCTGCCCGCGCCGGGCGGGCGCAGCCGCCCACAGCAGCGGGACGAAGGCGCCGGCGCCCTGCTCCCACAGTGCGGTGTCCTCCTCGCCACCCTCCGCCGCGGGCCGGGGCAGCACAGCCGTCCGGCCCGCGGGCTCCGCGGTCTCCGTCACGGCGGCCGCCGGGGCCGCGGCCGTACCGGTCTCCGCGGGGGCCTTCGAAGGCGCCTTCCCGGCGGCCTTCGCGGGCGAGCCTGCGCTGCTCGCCGTCGTGCCCGCGCCCGTGACCGGTCCACCGAAGCCCGGCAGCACTCCCGCCTCCGCGGCTGCGGCCGCCGTCCAGGGCTCGCCGGTCGGGTCGAGCAGGCCGGAGGCCTCGGAGCGGCTGCCGGTGCCCTCCGCCGCGCGGCCGGTGGCGCCCGGCACGCCCGCGGTCGGCAGCAACGGTACGCCGCCCACCGTCAGCCCCTCGCCGCCGGCCGCCGCGCCGGTGGCCGACCCGGCCTCCGGCTCACCGGACTCCGTCCCCACCTCCCAGGGCTCCGTACTCGGCGTCAGCAGGCCGGAGGCGTCGGACCGCTCGCCCGACCCGTCCCCCCGGCCCGCGGGCGCGCCGCCGCCCATGCCCGGCATGAAGGGCATCCCGGCGCCGCCCATCCCCGCCGGCAGGCCCGACTCGGTGGCCGCACCGGCCGGGAGCCCGCTGCCCGCACCGTCCTGGAGCTCCTCCCCGGCCGTCTTCTCCCCGGTCCCGCCGGCCCGGCCGCCGAGACCGAGGCCGCGCGGGAGTCCGGCGAGGCCGGAGGCCGCGCCGCGGCCGGCCGCCAGGCCCTTGCCCGCGGAGCCGGCAGCACCGAGACCGGACAGACCGCCGAGGCCGGACAGACCGCCGAGGCCGAGCGCGCCCAGCGCGGGCAGGGCGCCGAGCCCGGAGCCGTCGAGGGTGCCCAGGCTGACCGGCCCGCCCAGGCCCGGGAAGGCCACCGGGTCGAGGCCGCCCAACCTGCCGGGATCGAGGCCGAGCCCGCCGGGGAAGGACGCCCCGGGCAGCTCCGGCAACTCCGGCAACCCGGCACCGCCGAGGCCCGCGACGTCACCCGGCCCCCCGAGGGCGCCGAGGTCACCGAGGTCACCGAGAGCGTCAGGGCCTCCGAGACCGCCGCCCAGGTCGCCCACCCCGCCGAGACCGTCGAGACCGGGCCCCGCGGCGAGGTTCGAGAGGTCACCCCCGCCCGGGAGCCCCCCGCCGATGCCCTCCGGATCCGGCAGCGGACCCGGGCCGCCGGCCCCCGGACCGTCACCGCCGGGGCCCTCGTGCTCGTTCGGGCCGTTGACCGGCGAGGGCACCGGCTGCGGGGACACGATCGTGTCGGAGGTGAACTGGTAGTGCGAGGCCCTTCAGCAC
>NZ_CP026498.1:10778202-10778875 GCF_002953255.1 Streptomyces sp. CB01881 | reverse complement strand
GCACCGTCCGCATGTCCTCGGTCATGTTGCGGACCAGCTCCGGCTTCTGGCTGATCGGGATGAGGCCGTTGGACATCGGCGTCAGACCCAGCTGCTGCGCCCGGTTGGCGTACCAGGTGTCGATCTCGGCGAGCTTGAGCCGGGCGTTCCTGAGCGTGACGGCGTTGTTCGCCAGCTGCTGGGGCACGGAGTGCCGGCCGGTCGAACCGCCCGACAGCACCTTGGCGTTGGCCATGACCTGGCGGGAGAAGGTGGTCATGGTGTCGAGGAAGGAGTCCGCCGCCGGGCCCTTCCACGGGCCGTCGTCCCCGGCCAGCGCCTTGGCCTGGTCGACCAGGCTCTTCGCCACGGCCTCCAGCGACTTCTGCACCCGGTAGTAGGTGTTGGCGGCGTCCTGGAGCGACCGGGGGTCGGAGACCGACCGGGCGTGGGACAGGTTGACGTCGTCCGCGACCCCGGCGGACATGCCGCTGATGGCCGCCATGATCTGTTTCCAGTCCCAGAGGTCGTACTCCCCCGGCGAGCCGGTGGCCGTGGCGTCGGGGCTGCCGAAGACCGCTCCGTCGTCGCCCTGGTGGAAGCCGTGGTTGTTGTAGTCGGGCACGTCCCGTTCTCCTCTCGATCCGCCCGGCCGCCCGCGCCGCTCAGTGCGGGGGTGGGGTGTTGCCGCCGG
>NZ_CP026498.1:10772484-10778192 GCF_002953255.1 Streptomyces sp. CB01881 | reverse complement strand
CAGGCGGGTGCGGGGGTGTTGCCGCCGGTCCCGTTCCCGGTGCCGCCGCCGGTGTTGGTGGTGTTCGCGGTGCCGGTGCCGCCGTTCGCGGTGACCACGGCGTTGAAGTCGCCGACGGCGTCGGCCATCGCCTGCTGGAAGTCCCGGGCCGTCATCCCGTTGGCCTCCTCCACCGTGCGGTACTTGGCGCTCAGCGCCCGGACGCCGTCCCGCAGGTCGGTCAGCCCGGTGATCAGCGAGGAGAGCGACTCGCCGAAGGTCTTCTTGAGCCCGCCGTCTCCGTTCGGCCCGTTCACCCCGTTGCGCATGAGGTTGGCGTGGTAGAAGGCGCCCGGGGCGATCCCGACGCCGTCCAGTGCGGTGGCGACGTCGTTCATCGGCTGGATCAGCAGGTCGATGTTGGCCGCGAACACGTCCAGGGAGGGCGTGCTCACCGCGATGGTGCCCGGGCCGGTCTCGCCGTGGCGCGGCACCACCGGGACGGCGATCGGGTGGGTGTCGCCGAACGTCCCGTGCCCGGCGCCGATGTGCGGGTCACCGGTCCAGTGGTTCCCGCCCCCGGAGCCGCTGCCACTGCCACTGCCACTGCCTGAGCCGAAACCGCCTCCGTAGTCGGCGTTGTTGATGTTCGGGTCGGAGGACTGGCCGGAGTCGTCGCGGGCGGCCAGGGATTCGTCGGTCTCCGCCATGTCACTGGTCCCAGAGGCTCACGCCGTGCCGCTCGCCCTGGTGGTAGGACTCGTGGATCTGGCCGAGCGCGGTGGTCGCGTTCTGCGCCTGGAGCACCATGTCGCCGGCCGCGGCGTCCCACTTGGCCTTGGCGGTGTCGTAGGTGGTGCGGGCGTCGCTGGTCCACTCGCTCAGGTGCTGCGCGGTGCCGTCGTCCAGCTGGCTCAGCGTCTGCTGGAGCTTGTTGCTGATCGCGGCCATCTCGCCGACGATGTACTCGACCTGGGTCATGTTGACCGCGTACGTGCTCATGATGTGACTCCTCCTGGTGTTCCGGGTCGAACGGCGCGGCTGGGGCGTGGATGGTGGCTCGGGCCGGTCCGCCCTGAGCCGCACGGCACGCCTTAGAAACCGGGCAGCGGGGTGGCCATGCCCTTGCTGAGCTGGGAGGCCATGTCGGTGGTGGCCTGGTGGGTCGTCCCGTACGAGCCGGTGTTGGCCTGGAGCTTCTCCAGCATCAGGCCGAGCTGCGCGCGGACGGTGCCGAAGTCCTGGAGCCAGGTGTTCATCGCCCCCAGGTAGGTGGTGGAGGCGTCACCGGTCCAGCTGGACTGGAGCGTCTCGATCTGGCCGGCCATCTGGGTGTAGGTGCGGTTCGCCTCGTCCAGCGCGGTCTGGAAGTTGCTCTGGGCTGCCAGCATGCCCTCGATGCTGACGGAGGTCGTCTGATTGGCCATCGGCCGGTCCTTTCGGTCGTGCTGTCAGGAGGGCCCGGACGCCGGGCCCTCCCGTTCATGCTGCTGCCCCCGGCGCCGGCCGGGCCGCGGATCACTCCCCCGCTGCCCCGCCGACCCCGGATCGTTGCACCGGCCGCCCGCCCGGCTCCGCGCGGCGCGGGGCGGGCAGGTCCGGCAGGGTGACGGTGCGCGAGCGGGCGGCCCCGGCGATCCGCCGCGCCAGCAGGTGGGCCCCGCGCGCGCCCTGCGCCGGATCCTGCCCGGCCAGCTCCGCGGACACCTCCTCGGTGACGGCGAGGCCCAGCGACTCCAGCCGCCGGACGGTCAGCGCGGCCAGCTCGGGGCCGGTGTACGGGGGCAGCCGCAGGTACTCGGCGAAGGCGCCGGCTAGGTCCGTCCGGGCCGTCAGCAGGCCCATCAGGAACGGTGCGCGCCCGGAGAGCACCAGGGCGGCCCCGTGCGCGTCCCGCGCCGCCGCCGCGGCCGCCAACGCGTCCACCACCGCGGCCTGTTCGACGGCGGGCCGGCGCTCGAAGAGCGGGTCCGCCTCGACCAGAAGCACTCCGCCCGCGGCCTGGCGGAAGGCGTGCGCGAGGGGGCTGCGCGGCTGCTCCGCCCACCGGGCCGGGACGGCCGACAGCGGCAGCCGCTCCAGCGTGCCGAGCGGGACGAGGCCGAGCTCGGCCAGGGAACGCGCGTAGGCGGCGGCCAGGGCCCGCCGGCCGCTGCCGGGCGGGCCCTCCAGGACGACGTCCGCCAGGCCCGCGGTGCCCTGCCCGAGCTCGGCCAGGACGTCCAACCGGGCCGCCAGCGCCTCCCGGACGGGCGCCAGGCCGACCAGCCCGGCCAGGTGGCGGCCGACCGGCGGAGCGGCGGCAGTCCGGGGCACGGACGCGGGGGGTGCCGGAGCTGCCGGGGATGCCGGAGGTTCCGGGAGTGCCCGGGGGACGGCGGCGGGCGGCCGGTCCGCGTCACCACGAACGGTCTCGCCCCGGACGGTCTCGCCGTGGACGGCGGTGACGTCGGCGGCCGTGAGCACGCTGAGTTCGCCGTCCTCGGCGGGCGGCCGGACGGCCAGCCGGGACGCCTGGTTGCTGATCATCGACTCGAAGACCTGCCGGGCGACCCGGCCGTTGCCGAAGGTGGGGCCCTTGGGGACGTCCTCGAAGTGCCGGGTCAGCGCGTCCACCGCGCCGCCGGTCAGCTCGTAGCAGTGCTTGGCGCACAGGCCCCGGACGATCGTGACCAGCTCGGCGGGCGCGTAGTTGGGGAACTCCACCGTGCGCGAGAAGCGGGAGGCCATGCCCGGGTTGGAGGCCAGGAACTGGTCCATCTGCTCGGAGTAGCCCGCCACGATGACGACGATCTCGTCCCGGTGGTCCTCCATCAGCTTCATCAGCGTCTCCACCGCCTCCTGCCCGAAGTCCGGACCGGTGCCCCGGGACTGGTTGGTCAGGGTGTAGGCCTCGTCGACGAAGAGCACCCCGCCGAGCGCCCTGGTGAAGACCTCCGTGGTCTTGATGGCGGTGCCGCCGATGATCTGCGCGACCAGGTCGGCGCGGGCCACCTCCACGATGTGGCCGAGGCCGAGGATGCCCAGCTCGGCGAGGACGGCGCCGTAGAGCCGGGCCACGGTGGTCTTCCCGGTACCGGGCGGCCCGGCGAACACCAGGTGACGGCTCATCGGGGGCATCGGCAGGCCCATCTCGCTGCGACGCTTGGTCATCCGGTTGAGGTTGATCAGACCGGTGACCTCCCGTTTGACGCTCTCCAGGCCCACCAGCGCGTCCAGTTCGGCCAGCGGCCCGGTACCGGTGTGCGCGGGCGGGCCGTCCGCCGCCGCGCCCTGCTCCGGTCCGGCGGGCGCGCCGGCCGCCCGGACGGCACCGCCGCCGAGGGCACCGCCGCGGCCCTCCGCGCCCCGGGGCTGCGCGTCCCGGACGTCGCAGTCGTGGAGGCGTACCGAGCCCTCCGGGCCGGCGGACCTCACCCCGCCGCCCGCGTTGTCCGCGACCGTGCAGTTGCCGAGGTCGGCCCGCGCACCGGCCCGCACGTCGACGCCGTAGCCGCGCGCCCCGCTGACCCGGCAGCCGACGGCGGTGAACGAGCCGCCCGCCAGCACCCGCACGCCGTCGTCGCCCGAGCCGGTGAACTCGCTCTCATGGGCGGTCAGTTCGCCGTTCTCGCCGACGACCGCCGGGCAGCCGTCCAGCGTCGAGGCGGACAGCCGGACGCTCGCACCGTCCGCCACGCCGAGGCCGCTCCCCCGGCCGGTGGTGGTGATCCGCGCGCCGGTCAGCCGGCCGGTGGCGCCACCCGTCAGCTCGACGGCCGTCCCGCCGGCCAGGGTGATCTCCGCCGCCCGGACGGAGACCTCCGCCCCGCCCTCGGCCCGCAGGCCGTGGCCGGCCGTGCCGGTGACGGTCAGCCGCTCCAGTTCGGCGCCGGCCCGGTCGGTGACCAGGACGGCGGCACCGCCGGCGTCCCGCACCGTCAGCCCGTCGACCACGGCGGCGCTGCCGGGGCCGCTCACCCGGAGCCCGACCGGTGTGCCGGTGATCCCGCAGTCCCGCAGCACCGGCCGGGCGCCGCCGGTCGCCTCCACCGCGGTGCCCGCCGCGCCGGTGACCGTGCAGCCGCGCAGCACCGGCGCCGCCCCGTCGGCGACGTGCACCGCCTGCCCGGCCGAGCCGGAGAAGGCGCAGTCGGTGAGGGTGGTCTCGCCCCGGCTGGTGAGGTAGGCGTCGACGGCGGCGCTGCCCGTCACCGTGACCCGGTGCAGGACGGCCCGGCCCTCCTGCTCGACGGCGATGCCGGGCTTGCCGCTACCGGTGATCCTGACCCCATCGGCCAGTAGCGATCCGCTGCCGTTGACGCAGACGCCGTTGCCCCGCGGCCGGTCCAGCCGGCAGTCGCGGACCTCCAGGCGGCCGCGTTCGGCGACCACCACCGCCGAGGACCCGGCGTCCGCCACCTCGGTGTCCTCCAGGACGCTGACCGCGGTGGAGGTGACCACCACCCCGGCGCCGTACGGGTTGGCCACCCGGCAGCCGCGCGCGGCGAGGGCGGCGTCCTGCCGCACCAGCACGGCGGCCCACGCCTCACCGGTGATCCGGCAGCCGTCGAGCGCGGACTGACCGCGGCGCAGGTCCAGCACCGGGGCCTGCCGGTCGGCGCCGCGGAGCACCAGGCCGGACAGCTGCACCGCCTCGGCGTCCACCACCACCGTGCTGTCGGCGGCGGCGTGCACCTCGACGCTCCCGGCCTCCCCGGCGGCGGCCACGGTGACCGGGCGGGTGATGGCCAGCGCCTCCTCGTAGCGGCCCGGGGCGACGGTGATCAGCGCGCCCTCGGGGGCCTCGGCGAGGGCGCCGGAGATCGAGCGGTGGGCGCCCGGGCGGTCCGGGGAGACCAGCAACACCTGCCTGCTCACAGGCCGGCTCCTTCCGTACGGGGGGTCGGGGTCCGGGAGGTGGGGGTCCGGGGGCCGGACACCCTGAGGGCGGACACCGTGGGGGCGGACGCCATGGGGGCGGGCATCAGCCCGGGCGGGTCGGCGCCCTCATGGGTCTCGTCCGTCCCGGCCGCCGCGAGCGCGGCCGGGATCCGCTCCAGACCGGCCAGAGCCATCGCGTCCAGCTTCACCGGCCGCAGGTCCACCCGGCCGTCGGCGGCGATCTCGGACGGGGCGAGCTCACGCAGCATGACGGTCCGGCCGTCCACCCGCAGCACCTTGAAGCCGGTGCCCGGCAGGAAGAGCACCCGGTCGGGCGCGGCCGGGTCCAGCATGGCCGTCCGACGGGCCGTCATCGACCAGACCAGCACGTCCGTCCCGCCGGGCGGCCCGGCGTGGAGGGTGGTGCGGGCGTGGCAGAAGGCCCACTCGGTGAGCAGCCCGCCCTCGCGGTACAGCTCCCGCTCGGGCTCGCCCAGCCCCGTCCGGAGCAGGGCCGGACCGCGGTACGAGGGCAGTCTGCGCAGCCCGGCCGCCACGCAGCGGGCCAGCGGCACGTGCGCGCCCGGGGCGGCGGTCCGGACGGCGGCGTCGGCCCGGCGGCTCTCCCCGGACAGGTACAGCCGGACGGCGACCAGCTCGGTGAGCGCGGCGGCCGCCTCGACCCGGTCCATGCCGCGCAGCCCCGGGGCTTCCGACATCACCCGGGAGACCGATCCGGCGACGGCGTTGAACTGCTCGCTGAAGGTGCGACGCACCCAGTCGCGCTCCTGCTCGATGCCGCGCTCGGGCGGGACGGCGCAGGCGGCGGCCGCGGGGACGGGCTGCACCCGGGCGCGGGGGCCGCC
>NZ_CP026498.1:10770447-10772474 GCF_002953255.1 Streptomyces sp. CB01881 | reverse complement strand
GGGTGGGGTGGGGGCGGCGGCGCGGAGGCGGGCTCCGGTGCGGGCGGGGGCGGCGGGCCGCCGGACTCCAGCCGGAAGCCCGGCACGGCTGCCGGGGCGGGCCTCGTCGCGGCAGGCCCCGTCGGGCCCGGCACGTCGGGGGCGGCCGCTCCCGGCCGTGCTGCGGCGGGCTCGACGGCAGCGGGCGCGGGCCCGGGTACAACCGGAGCGGGCGCGACGGGCGCGGCCGCGGTCTGCTCGGGCACGGCCCCCACCACCGAAGCCACCGCGGCCGACGGCTTCACGTCGCCGGCCGCATCGGCCTGCGCGTGCGCCGACGCCTGGCCCGGCACCTGGGCCGGCGCGGGCGCCTGAGCCAGGGTCGACGCCTGGGCCTGCGCAGGGACGTGCACCATCGCCTGCCGGTCCTGCCCGTACCCTGGCGCACCGAGCACGCCGGCCGGGCCGGGCACCACGACCGGCAGCGCCGGGTAACGGACCACCCGGTGACCCAGCGCGTCGGCGAGCACCTGCCCGGGCTCGGCCGTCCCGGGCGTCTCCAGGGTGCCGTGCAGCACGAACCTGACGGCCGGCCGGACGCTGGGCAGTACCGTGCCCCAGAACCGCGCCACCGCGTCCGGGGCGACCGCGGGGGCGCCGGGGCTGCCGACCACGACGAGCAGCAGGTCGACGTCGGCCGGGACCGCCTCGACCAGGTGCCGGCGGTCGGCGGCCGGGGGCTCCTCGCGCGTGCTGCGCACCCAGACCCCGCTCGGCAGCGGTTCGGCGACGGCGTCCGGCCCGAGCGGTTGCGGCCGCACCGGGCTGGTGAACTCCCAGGCCGGCTTGGGGAAGCGCTGCGAGTCCCGCTCCGCCCGGCGTCCGGGGCCGAACCGCAGCCACCCCTCGCCCCGGTCCGCGGGGACGAACAGGCCGCCGCTGATCGTCGGCGTCGGCTCGCCGTCGGGCGCGAGCACCTCGCGGCCGAGCCGTTCGGCGATCCGGGCCGCGGCCCGGCGGATCGCCTCGCGGTCGCCGCGGCCGAAGACCAGGCGCAGGCTGCGGTGGCGCGCGGGGGCCAGCAGGCGGGCCACCGCCTGCCACTCGCGGTCGACGGCCCCGGCGGGCAGGTCGACCACGACCAGGGTGTGCCGGTCGTCGGGGGCGAGGCCACGGGCGAACTCCACGGCCCGGCGGTCGGGTTCGCCCCTGGGATGGACGACGAGGGCGCCGCCCTCGGTGGTGCGCAGGCGCAGTCTCACGGTCGTTCCCCCGTCACCGTCGTGCCGCGGCGCGGCTGAGGGCGGGCCCCTCGGGCAGCAGCGCGAGGACGTCGGCGGGCAGGACGAGCACGCGGCGCGGGTCGCCGAGACCGAGTGCGCGGGCGGCGTCCGCGTCGGCGACGGGGTAGCGCGCGCCCTGCTCGGTGAGCAGGTAGGGCTGACCGCCGCCCGGGGCGGTGGCGAGCGCGCCGGTGCCGGGCGGCATGACGACGGGCCGGTCGGTGGCCGGGCCGAGGACGAGTCGCACGCCCTCGCCGGGGCCGGTGCGCAGGCAGAGCGCCCCGGCGGCGGGGGCGCGCAGGCCGACGACCTCGGGCAGCCGGGTGAGCAGGCCGCGGTCGGCGGAGACCGGGGCCGCCGCGACGTCCGCCTGGGTGACGGTCCGCGGGGCGGGCGCGCCGGGCGCCGCCGCGAGCAGGGCGTACTCGGTCGCGCCCACGGGGGCGAGGCCGTCGGCCCGTTGCAGGTAGTGGTGGGCGTCGGTGCCGGTGCCGGTGCGGAACAGCTGGCCGGTCACCGCGGCCTGGCCGGCGACGGTGCCGGCCGGGGTCCCGGCGCCGGGCGACGGGCTGGGTGCGAGGGGCGTCCCGGTGGGCATCGCGGCGAGCCAATCGGCGGGTGCGGCGACGGCGGGCCGGTCGTCCAGGCCGAGGGCGACCAGCGCGGAGGCCGCGGGAACGGGGTACTTGGTGTCGTGCAGCAGCAGGTAGCGGGCGCCGTCCGGTCCGGCGGCCAGGGCCGCCCGGTCGGCGGGGAGCGGGGGCA
>NZ_CP026498.1:10764665-10770437 GCF_002953255.1 Streptomyces sp. CB01881 | reverse complement strand
CTCTGGCCTGGCCACCAGCGTCCGCCGCGCCCGACCCGCCCGTGGCACCCGCCGCGCCCGTGCCGCCGGCGCCGTCCGTCCGCAGGCAGCGTGCCCAGGCGCCGGTGAGCAGCCCGGAGGCGGCCGGCACGGTGTCCGGGGCGTCCGGGATGCCGATCGGGACTCCGCGCGGCGTGCCGGCGAGGGTCTGGGCGGGCACGGTGTCGGGCGTGGCCGGGCCGCCGGCGATCAGCAGGGCCGAGGCCCGGTTGCGGGCCGGGCGCAGCTCGCCGTCCAGGTAGACGTAGCGGTTGCCGGTCTCCTTCTCCACCACGACGGCGCCGTTCTTGCGCCACGCGGTGCTGGGCGGCGGGGAGAGCAGGCCGTAGCCGGCGGCCCCGCCGCAGAGCAGGACGGCGACGCCGGCGCCGAGGACGGTGCCGAGCGCGGAGCGGTGGGTGGGGCTGTCGCCCTGGCCCGGGTCTCCGCCGACGAGGGCGGAGGCCAGCCGGCCCATCGCGAAGCGGTAGGACTGGACGTGGTCGCGTCGTGTCTGCATGCCCGCCCCCCTATCCGGCCAGCGCGCGCAGCCGGGCGTACGCGCCGAGGACGTGCAGCAGCAGCGGCAGCAGGGCGATCGCCGTGGCGGTCTCGGCGAGGTCGCCGAGGTGTCCCCAGACCGGCAGCAGCCGGGCCTTCGGCAGCCGCCCGGCGGCGAGCAGCAGGAGCACGGCGGCGGCGAGCAGCAGCGCGGCGGCCGCCGCGTGACCGGCCGGGCCGGCGGGGGCGACGCGCAGGGCGAGGACCAGCGCCGGTGCGTAGGCACCGGCGAGCAGCGCGGGGATCCGCTGGAGGGTGCCGTCGGTGCCGCGGGCGCGCAGCAGGACGGCCGTGCCGAGGGTGAGCGGCAGCAGCCAGCCGGTCCAGGTGTGGTCGAGGACGACGAGCAGGGTGACGGCGGTGGCCTGCACGAGGGCGGAGGCGGCGGCGATGCTGTCGAGGCAGGCGGTGGCGACGGTGACCCGGCGGGCGAGCCGGTCGCCGGGCTCGGGCTCGATGTCCTGCTGGAGTTCCTCGGCGTCGTGCGGCAGGTGGGGCACGCGCAGCCGGGCGGCCCGCAGGGCGAGTCGCGGTGCGAGGTGGCCGAGGACGAAGAGGGCGACGGCGAGCAGGGCGGCGGCCCGGGCCGGGTCCGTCCAGCCGGCCCGGACCAGGATGGCGCCGCAGGCGGCGGCGACGGCGGTGAGCACGGCCGTGCCGGGGACGGCCAGCGGCAGGGCGCCGACCCCGAGCAGCAGTGCGGCGAGCGCCACGACGCCGCCGGCGCCGGCCAAGGCGCCGACGGTGGTGTCCGGGAGATGCCCGGTGCCGGGGGCGGCGCGCAGGGTGAGCCCGGCCAGGGCGGCGAAGGCGAGGGCACCGATCCCGGCGAGCAGGACTCCGCCCCGGGCGGTTTCGGTCCGGGCGGCGACGGCGCAGCAGACGGTGAGGACGGCGGCGACGGCGGCGCAGCGGGCGGCGGTGGCCGGGCCCGCGCCGGGGGCGAGCAGGGCGGCGGCGAGCGCGGCGAGGGCGGTGCCGGCCAGGAGCAGGGCGAGGCCGCGGGTGAGTTCGGGGCGCCACCGGCCGGGGCCGCGGCCGACGCGGTCGGCGACGCCGTCGGCGATGTCGTCGAAGTGCAGGGCGGGCAGCGGGTCCTCGGCGGGGCGCAGCCGGAGCACGTCGCCGTGGCGCAGGCCGGCGCCGGCCGGGGTGGCCCCGGGGTCGAGGGGGTCCTCGCCGAGGCGTTGGAGGACCCAGGAGGCGGCGGGCCGGTCGGGGAGGTCGCGGGTCAGGAGCGGCAGCAGGGCCGAGACGGTGGTGGTGACGGGGACGGCGAGGTCGGCCCGGCCTGCGGGGCCTTCCACGGTGAGGCGGCAGACCTCGGTGGCCTCCGTCCGGGGCGGTGCGGTGGTCATCGTGCTCCAGTCGGGGCGGGGGGTGCGGTGACGAGGCCGGTCTGGACGAGCGTGACGGTGCGCCGGGTGACCAGCTGGGCGCGGCCGGGGGGCAGGGTGCGGGGCCTGGCCTCGCCGAGGAACTTGCCCTCCTCCTTGGGGTAGGAGAACAGCAGGGCGGGGTTGCCGAGCTCCCACATCCGGCGCAGCAGGGGGTCCATGACGGCGCGCATGGCGCCGGAGGTGCTGCGGGCGACGACCAGGTGGAGGCCGATGTGGGCGCCTTGGGCGAGCAGCGGGACGAGCGGGGCGGTCGGGGAGGGGGCACCGGGTGAGCCGGTGAGCAGGTCGTGGTCGTCGACGAGGACGAACAGCCTGGGCCCCTGCCACCAGTCGCGCCGTTCGAGCTGTTCGGGGGTGATGTCGGTGCCGGGCAGCCGTGTGCCGACGGAGACGGCGGCGCTCTCGGCGAGCCGCCCGAGGCCGTCGGTGTCGACGGCGAGGCCGACCCGGTACGCCTCGGGGACGTCGTTGAGGAGGCCGCGGCCGGGGTCGGCGAGCAGGATGCGGGCCTCCTCGGGGCGGTAGCGGGTGGTGATGGCGCGGACGGCGAGGCGCAGCGCGTTGGTCTTGCCGGTCTCGCCGTCCCCGAAGACGGCCAGGTGCGGCGTGCTGCCGAAGTCGTGCCAGACCGGGGCGAGCCGCTGTTCGTCGTGGCCGAGGCAGAACCGCAGGTCGGGGGCGTCGGCCGGGTCGGGGAGCCGGTGGGCGTCCAGGCGGGTGGGGAGCAGTCGCACGCCGGGGGCGGCGCCGCCTGGGGCGAAGGCGTCGATCTCGGCGACCGCGGCCTTGGTGGCGGGGGTGAGGTCGTCGGTGCGGGGGGAGCCGTCGAGCCGGGGCAGCGCGGAGAGGAAGTGGTGCCCGGTCGAGGTGAGTCCGTGGCCGGGCCGGTGCGGCACGGCGGCGGCGGCCTTGGAGCCGACCTCGGACTCCATGGAGTCGCCGAGGCGCAGTTCGAGTTTGGTGCCGAGCAGGTCGCGCAGCCGGGAGCGGAGTTCGGACCAGCGGACGGCGGAGGCGACGACGTGGATGCCGAAGGAGAGGCCGCGGGCGGCGAGGTCCATCACCCGCTGTTCCAGGTCCTCGTACTCCTGGCGGAGCGTGGACCAGCCGTCGACGACCAGGAAGACGTCGCCGTACGGGTCCTCGGTGCCGCCGCGGGCGCGCAGTGCGCGGTAGGCGGCGACGGACTCCAGGCCGAGGGAGGTGAAGAGCTGTTCGCGCTGTTCTAGGAGCTGGTGGAGCTCCTCGACGGTGCGCAGCACGCGGTCGCGTTCCAGCCGGGTGGCGACGGAACCGACGTGCGGGAGTCCGGCGGTGGAGACCAGGCCGCCGCCGCCGAAGTCCAGGCAGTAGAACTGGACCTCCTCGGGGGTGTGGGCGAGCGCCAGGGCGAGGATGAGGGTGCGGAGCAGGGTGGACTTGCCGGTCTGCGGGGCGCCGACGACGCCGATGTGGCCGTCGGCCCCGGAGAGGTCGGCGACGAGCAGGTCGCGCAGCTGTTCGAAGGGGCGGTCGACCAGGCCGAGCGGGACGCGCAGGGCGCCGCGCAGTCGCGGGTCGGAGGTGCCGAGACCGCGGTCCGGGTCGGGCACGATGCCGGGCAGCAGCTGGTCGAGGCTGGGCGGGGCGCTGAGCGGGGGCAGCCAGACCTGGCGGGCGGGCGGTCCGGCGTCCTCCAGCCGGGCGACCAGCACCTCGGAGAGGCTGTCGGTGCCCTCCTCGGCCGGCGGGTCCTCGGCGGGGCGCCGGAGCAGTGCCCGTTCGGCGAGGGAGAGCAGGGCCGCCTCCTCCTCGGCGCGGGCGGAGGCGAGCGGTCCGCACTGTTCCAGGCCGAACGCGGTGACCTCCCGGGCGGGCTGTCCGGTGCGCACCTGGTCGGGGTGGGGCGGTGCGGGCGCGGGGCCGGAGACGTAGGCGGCCTTGAAACGGACCAGGTTGGTGGTGTCGACCTTGAGGTAGCCGTTGCCCGGGGCGGAGGGGAGTTCGTAGGCGCTGGCGGTGCCGATGACGCTGCGGGACTCCATGGAGGAGAAGGTGCGCAGCGCGATCCGGTAGGAGAGGTGGCCCTCGACGCGGTGGATCCGGGATTCGTCCAGGCGCTGGGAGGCGAGCAGCAGGTGCACGCCGAGGCTGCGGCCGAGCCGGCCGACCGAGACGAAGAGGTCGACGAACTCGGGTTTGTTGGCGAGCAGTTCGGAGAACTCGTCGACGACGATCAGCAGTGCGGGCAGCGGGGCGAGGGTGGCCCCGGCGGCGCGTGCCTTCTCGTACTCGTAGAGGGAGGCGTGGCCGGCCTCGCGCAGCAGCTCCTGACGGCGGATCATCTCGCCGCTGATCGAGTCGCGCATCCGGTCGACCAGGTGGAGTTCGTCGGCGAGGTTGGTGATGATGGCGGAGGTGTGCGGCAGCCGGTCCAGGTTGAGGAAGGTGGCGCCGCCCTTGAAGTCGACCAGGACGAGGTTGAGCAGCTCGGAGGAGTGGGTGGCGGCCAGGCCCATCACGAGGGTGCGCAGCAGCTCGCTCTTCCCGGAGCCGGTGGCGCCGATCAGCAGGCCGTGCGGGCCCATGCCGCCCTGCGCGGACTCCTTGAGGTCGAGTTCGACCACCTCGCCGTCCTCGGTGACGCCGATCGGCACCTTCAGGCGGGCGTCCTGGGCCTGCCGGGGGCGCCACGCGGCGGCGGTGTCGAAGCCGCGGACGTCGCGGATGCCGAGCAGGGTGGCCAGGTCGAAGTCGGACTCCAGCGGGCGGTCCCGCAGGTCTGCGCCGCCGCCGGTGCGCAGCGGGGCCAGGGCCCGGGCCAGGGTGTCGGCCTCGGCGGCGCCGAGCCGATCGGGGCGGGCGGTGATCGTCTCGCCGCCGGCGGGGAGGGCGACCCGGCCGTCGCGGACGGTGAGCCGCAGTACCCGGGGGCCGCCGGGGACGGTGCCGGTGAGGTCGAGGAGGACGACGCCGCGCAGTCCGGCGCCGAGCAGCCGGGAGGTCTCCGGCAGCCGGACGCCCTGGGCGACGACCACCACGAACGGCTCGGCCACGCCGGGGGCGGAGCCGGTGTCGTGGTCGGGGCGGTCGCGGACGCCGGCACCGAGGAGGTCGAACAGGGCGTCGTGGTCGCCGGCGGCCAGCCGGGCGGGGCCGGCGGCGTCCTCCTCCTGCGGGTGGGCGTTGTGCGGCAGCCACTTGAGCCAGTCCCAGTCCTGGCGGCCGGCCTCGTCGGCGAGCACCGCGACGCGCAGTTCGTCGGGCGAGTGGAACACCGCGAGCCGGCCGACCATGGCCCGGGCGAGGGCGAGGGCGTCCTCGTGCTCGCCGACGAACTCGACGGCGGTGAAGCGCTGGAGGGAGACCGGGACGGGCAGGTCCGGCACCGTCCGGTGGGCATGCGTGAAGCGGCGCAGCGAGATCGCGCAGAGCGGCTCAAGGTCCTCCACCGGCTTGGTCCTGGGGGGCAGGAACTCCAGGGCGGCACGGCGGGGGCCGGTGCCGATCCGGATGCGGGCGAAGTCCTCGTGGCCGGGCCGGCGCTCCCAGAGGCGAGGGCCGGCGGCCAGCGCCGCGAGCCCGGCCGGGTGGGGGTCGTCCCAGAGCAGGGCGGCGCGCTGCTGGGCGGCGGCCTGCCGGGCCTGGCGGCGCTTCTGGGCGAGGTAGCGCAGATAGTCGCGGCGCTCGGCGCGGATGCGGCGGCGGCGCTCGGCACCAGGGCGGCCGATCTGGACCAGGGTCATGCTGACCATGGCGACGCCCATCATCCCGGACATGGCGTACATCGCGGTGCCGCCGTTGGGAGAACATC
>NZ_CP026498.1:10761353-10764655 GCF_002953255.1 Streptomyces sp. CB01881 | reverse complement strand
TCCCGGACATGGCGTACATCGCGGTGCCGCCGTTGCCGACGGAGAACATCAGCACCATCGCGCCGGTGCCGAGGCCCATCGGCAGGTACGTCAGCACGGAGCCGAAGTCCGCGGTGGCGGGCTCGCCGAGGACGGGGGGCTCGGCCAGTTCGATCTGCTCCTCCGGCAGGCCGGGTCCCTCGGCGCGGGGCGGGCGCTTGACGACCACGGTGCTCACGTCCGGTTCTCTCCCGTTTCTCTGCTGTAGCTCCGGGCCCGGTCGATCCGGGTTCGGGCCGTCCGGTCCCATCCGGGCTCGGTCCGTCCGGGGTCCGTCCGGGCTCCGGAGCGGCCGACGGTTCGCCCTGGTCAGGCCGGGTCGCTCCGGGTCGCAGCCTAGGAACCGCCGGCCGGGGCTCCCGTCGTGCGGGCGGTTCTCTGTCCCGGCGGCCCAGGAAGCGTGTCCGATGGTGCAGCCCGCCCGGGGCGGGGGCCCGGGTTGCCCCTTGATGCAAGGAAGGGGGTGCGGAGGGCCCGGGTCGGCGCCGGGGCCGCGGCGGCCGTCCGGGGCGGGGGTTGAATGACGCGGGCCCCGCCGTCCGGGCGCGGCCGCCCGGCACCCGGGGCGTTCTCCGCGCGGCCGGGCGGGGCCTGACGAAGGAAGAGTGGAGCAGAGACGCATGGAACGTGTGACGCCGTCCGTGGACACCTCCGACGGCCCCGGGGGTGCGCTCTGGGACCGCACCCTGCCGTGGGAGGCGAGCCCGTCGGCGGCCGACAGCGGTGCGGCCGAGCCCGGTACGGCCGAGCCCGACGCCGTCGAGGTGGACAACTCCGGGGTGAACGACTCCGAGGTTGACGGCGACGAGGCTCCCGCCGTGGACACTCCTGAAGCTGAAGCGGGCGCACCCGAGCCAGCCCCGTCCCCCATCACCCTCCCGTCCGCCCCGGTGGCCCCGGCCGCCCGGCCGCCCGTGCCGCGGAAACGCCCGGGCAAGCGCCCCGACCAGCGCCCCACCGGTGCCGGGCCGGCCGCGGACGGCGAGGAGCAGCCGGAGCGGACGGCCCGGATCGCCGGGGCCCTGGTCGCCGCCGGTGTGCTGGCGGCCCTCGCGGTGACCGCCGTGTCGGTCACCGCCGGGCCCGGGGAGAAGGACGGCACGGCCGCCGACTCCGCACCCGGCCCGGCCCTGGGCGCGGCCCGGGTGCCGGGCGCGACGGTGCACGCCGACGCCCCGGCCGCACCGGACGCCTCCCCCGTCACCTCCGCGCCGGCCACCACCGGCCCGACCGACGCTCCGGCCGTCGCGGCGGACCAGCCCGGCGCAGTGCCCGTGGCCGGCCCGCAGGGCGCCCCCGCCGCACCCGACGGTCACACCGCACCCGGAGCCGCGCCGGCGCCCACCACCGGAGCACCCGCGGCGCCGAAGAGCCAGGCGCCCGCCGCCGGTTCGGCGGCGCAGCCGGCCCAGCCCCCCGCTGCGGCGGCCAACCAGCCGCCCGCCGCGGCGGCGGCCCAGCCGGCCCCGGCCGCTCCCGGCGCCGCCCAGCCGGCGCCCGCCGCTCCACCGGCTCCGGCCGCGGCGCCGAGCCCGAACGGCCGGATGATCGCGGGTTACGGCTCCGACCGCTGTGCGGAGGTGTCCGCGCACGCCGCCGTCGACGGCTCCGCGCTGCGACTGTGGGACTGCACCGGTGCCGCCTGGCAGAGCTGGGAGTTCCGCCCGGACGGCAGCGTCCGCTCACTGGGCCTGTGCCTGGACGTGGCCGGCGCCTCGACCGCCGACGGCACCGCGATCCAGCTCGCCCGCTGCAACGGCGGCTGGGCCCAGCAGTTCGCCCTCAACCCGGCGCACGACCTGGTCAACACCCACCTGGGCAAGTGCGTCGACGCCAGGGACCAGGGCACCGCCAACGGGACGGCCCTCCAGCTCTGGGACTGCGTCGGCACCTCGAACCAGAAGTGGTACCTCCGCTGAGCCGTCCGGCTCGATCCCGCCGTTGATCAGCGCCCCGCACGGAAAGCCGTCCCCACGCCGGTGCCTGGGCTCAGGATCACTCAAGGGCCGCTCCACGTCCGACGAACACCCGTTCGGATGCTCACGTTCGATCCGGCCTCCGAAGCCGCTCGGCCGGGGGCAGGCCGGCCGGCGAGCCCGTCGAAGCCCGGATCCTAGGCACCCACGGCGCCCTGCACGAACCGCCGGAGGTGTGCACGCACGACGTCGGGCTGCTCCCGCCAGGGCTCATGCCCTGCGCCCTCGATCCGGGTCAGCGGAAGAGCGAGCCGGAGCGCGAGTGAGTCGAGCGCCGACACGGGACGGGGATCGAGCGACCCGTGCCGCGCCGGTCGTACCGGTACACGGGCGCAAGGTCCGCAACCATGGGGGCGATGTCACCCAGGTAGTCCGGCAGACCGGGACCACCGTGGAGCAGGACGACGGCCGGCCGCCGGGTCGGGTCGCGCCCTTCCGCGCCACGGCCGCAGACGCCGACACCCCTTCGAGCGCCACGGCCCTCTTCGACTTCGACTGCGACAGCGACGTCTTCCGCGTCCTGAACCCGGGCGTGAACCTCCGCCTGCGGCTCGCGGCCCGCTCCGTCACCTTCTCCTGACAACGCTTGTGGGAGGGGCCTTCGACGGCCCCTCCCGCAGGCGCTCCGGCTCTGGATCTCCCGCGCCGAGAGGCACCTGGGACCCGCCTGGCCCGGCCCGGCCCGCCGCGGGCTCAGAGCACTCCGGACCTGATCGCGTGGACCACCGCGTGGGTGCGGTTGCGGAAGCCGAGCCTGGTCATCATGCCGCTGACGATGTTCTTGATGGTCCGTTCGGAGTAGCTGAGCTCACGGGAGATCTCGGCGGTGTCCAGGCCGTCGGCCAGCAGGCGCAGCACGGCCACCTCGCGGGTCTCCAGCCCGGCGGCGGTGAGCCCGCGCGGTCCCAGCACGTCGCGCTGGACCGACCGGAAGCCGTCGACCAGCCAGCCCTGAACCGTCGAAGGCAGGTCGGTGCCGCCGACGGCCACCCACCGGACGACCTCCAGGATCTGCTCGAAGTCGCACTGCTGACGCCAGAGCACGCCGCGCAGCCCGAGCTCCACCGCCCGCAGCACCTGGTGCTCCCGGATGCCCTCGGTGACCAGGACGATCCCCATGGCGGGGTTGTCGGACCGGTCCGCGAAGTCCTCCAGCCGCGTCATCGTCTCCTCGGTGACGGCGCTGGTCAGCACGAGCGCGACGTCCGCGGAGGGGAAGTCCTCGGGCGTGAGCAGCCGGAGCCCGGGGTGGCGGCGCAGCCCGAGGGCCGCCCCCTGTGATCGGGT
>NZ_CP026498.1:10756092-10761343 GCF_002953255.1 Streptomyces sp. CB01881 | reverse complement strand
GGGGAAGTCCTCGGGCGTGAGCAGCCGGAGCCCGGGGTGGCGGCGCAGCCCGAGGGCCGCCCCCTCCCCCGTGATCGGGTCGCTGGCCAGCACGGCGATGGTGGTCGTCCTGATCACCCCGACGCCGCCGGTGCCGCGGCGGGCCGCGGACGGCCGCGCGACCGGTGTCGCGAACTGGGTGGCCCCGGGCGCCGCGAGCGGCGTCGCGAACCGGGTCATGGTCGGTGCGGTGGAGGTCTTCGTCCCCGGGTTGAGCTGGGTCGTCATGCGATCGGGCCGCCTGTCCTCGACTGGTGCGGAACTCGTCCGTTCGGACTGCGAGGACGCTAGACCGCGTCTCTTGTCAGGGACTTGTCCACGGATTGGCGGCCACACCGCGCCGCCCCGGACCGGGGGCTCCGGGGTGGCGCGGCGCGGCCGGGTCACCGACGGTGGGTCATGGGCGGCGGGTCACCGGCGGTGGGCCACCGGCACCGCGTCACCAGCGGTAGTAGCCCGTGGACCAGGAGTTCCCGGTCGTGGAGACGCCGGTGCCCGCCGCGTCGTCGTAGGAGAAGCTGCCGACGATCGCACCGTTGTCCTGGTGCAGGACGACGAACTCCTTGGTGTTCCCGGAGAGGTTGAGAGTGCTGCAGGTACCGGGCGCAACGATCTTCGTGGCGAGGTGCCGGCCCGGGAACTCCGCGTAGGAGGAGTAGTAGCCGTCCGAGCAGAGGGTGAACTGGCCGGGCGTCGCGGCCTGGGCCGCTCCCGCCGGGACGAGGACGGCCGTGAGGACGGCGGCTGCGCAGCCGGCCGCGGCGGCCGCGCGGCGCAGGACGGTTCGGTCGAGGTTCATCGAGGTCTCCCGGGTGTGGTGCTTGATGAGTGGTCGTCACATCGGACGACGGTCGCATCGGACGTCCGTCCGGTCCGGCGGCCGTCCGGTCCGACCCTCGTCGGACCGGACTCCACCGAGGAAACCCGTGCTCCGCCTCCGCTGTCACCGCCCGCCGGGCGCGCCTGCCCCGGGGACCACCGTTCGCTGCCCCCGCGCCACCGGTTTGCGCACCGCAGCTCGGCTGACGCACCGTCACCGCGCCTGGGGCACCGCCGCCGGGGCAAGCAGGCCGGCCGCGGTCAGCGCCGGGCCGAGCCCAGGGGCCTCGGCGACGCCGAGCTTCGCGAGCGCCCGGGCCAGCCCGGTCGCCGCCGCCTGCGGACCCGTCCCGAGCCGCTCGCCGATCTCGGCGGGGCCGAGCCCGGTGGCGGCCAGCCGGGCGATCCGCACCTCCTGCCCGGTCAGCGGCCGGCGCGGGGGCCCGCTCGGCGGCAGTCCGCCGGAGGGCGCCTCCACCGCCCCCGGGTGCCCGGTGCAGCGGGCGGCCCAGGGGGCGGCGCCCAGCTCCTCGAAGGTACGGCGGGCCTTCCGCAGCAGGGCGTCCGCGTCCCGGCAGCCCCTGGCGCGCAGCCGCAGGCCGTGGGCGAGCTGCAGCCGCGCGAAGGGGAAGACCCAGCGCCGCGCCCCGGGGACGGCGCAGGCGGCCTCGTACAGGGCGTCGGCGTGCCGGTCGTCGGCGGCGATCGCCTCCGCCGCGGCCAGCAGGAAGGCGTGGTGGCCGGAGATCTCGTCCATCCGCGCGGCCCGGCCGGCGGCGACGTGCGCGGCGGCCTTGGCCCGGCGCCCGGTCCGCACGGCCGCCTCCACCAGGTCGAGGAAGGGCAGGTGGAACCAGGGCAGCCCGGCCGGCAGCTCGCCGGGGCTCATCAGGGCGGTCAGCCGGCCGTAGGCGTCCTCGTCCCGGCCGTGGGCGAGGGCGGCCAGCGCGTGCAGGTGGTCGAGCTGGTCGGTGACGAACCGCATGCCGGCCCGTTCGGCGACCGGCCGGATCCGCCGGTCCGCCGCGTGCAGGCCCTCCTCGTCGCCGCGCCCGGCCAGGAAGTGCGCGTGGTAGTGCCGGAACAGCAGGGCGTTGCAGTGGTAGCCGAGCTCCTCCGCCGCCTCGGCCTCGTGCAGGCAGGTGGCGTCCTCGTTCCAGCGGCCGCGCAGGTAGGCGCGGTAGACCTCGGCCTTGGCGACGGATCCGCGGGTCGCGTAGCCGTGCTGGCCGGCGAAACGGCGCCGCAGCGGGCCGTCGGCGGCGTCCACCGCCGCGGCCGTCCAGAGCAGCAGCCAGGCGGCGCCCGCCTCCTGGCCCCGGTCCAGGCCGTCCAGCAGGGCGGTGAGCAGTCCGGGCACGCCATGGGCGGTGCGCGCCGGGTCCGACCAGGCCCGGTGGCAGAGCCGGGCGAGCGGGGACACCTGGCCCCGGTGGTCGGCGAGCACCTTCCAGGCCCGGGCGTCGCCGGTGTAGACGGCGGCGAGCAGCAGTTTGAAGTACGCCTGCTCGGCGAGGCCGCCGAAGCTCTCCGCGCCGGGCCGCGCCAGTGCCTCGATCGTCCCGGGCAGCAGCTCGACGGAGGACTCGAACTCCACCCGATGGCTCTGGTCCACGTAGACGACGGCGTAGGAGAACAACGGGGCGATGTCGGCGGGCACCGGCCCGCGGCCGATCTCCTCCACCAGCCGCGCGGTGTGCCGCAGCTGGCCGCCCCGGGCGGCCGCGACGGCGGCCCAGGTCAGCCGGCGGGCCCGGTCGGCCGGGTCGGCGGTGAGCGCCGCCGAGCGGTCGAGCAGCAGGGCCGCCTCGGAGTCGCCGCCGCGCCGCACCAACCGGTGGCCGGCCTCCTGGAGACGGGCGGCGAGGTCCTCGTCGGGCAGCAGCGCCGCGCTGGACTCGTGCACCAGCCGCCTCGGGTCGTCGGCGGTCAGGCCCTCGGCGAGCAGCCGGTGCGCCTCGCGCTGCCGGGCCCCGGAGGCCCGGGAGATGACGGCCCGCCGTACCAGCGGGTGCCGGAAGCCCAGGCGGCCCGCCGAGTCGAGCTGGGCGAGCCCGGTCGCCTCCAGCGACTCCAGCACAAACTCCACGTCCTCGCCCACCGCGCGCAGCCAGGAGGCCGAGCCCTCGGCCGCACCCGGACCGGCCAGGGCGGCCAGCAGCAGGACGCGTTCGGCCGCCCGGGTCAGCCCCGCCAGGCGGTCCGCGAAGAGCCGCTCCAGCCGCCGTCCGAGCGGCAGCTGCTCCGGCAGCGGGACGATGCCGCGCAGCTGGCCGCGGCGCAGCTGGCGCGGCAGCTCCACCAGGGCCAGCGGGTTGCCGCCCGCCTCGTCCAGCAGCCGGGCCGCGGTGCTGCCGGCCAGGCCGGGGTGGCGCAGGTCGAGCAGCTCCCCGGCCTCCGCGGAGGAGAGCGCACCGACCTCGACCGGGTGCATCGACCAGGCCTCCACCGTCGACTCCTCGGGCCGGCTGGCGCTGACGATGACCACGGGCAGGGCGGCGATCCGCCGGTGGAGGAAGGCGAAGACCGCGATGCTGGAGGAGTCCACCCAGTGCAGGTCGTCGACCAGCAGGAGCAACGGCCGGCTGCGGGCGGCCGCGGCGAGCAGCGCGAGGGCGGACGCCCCCACGGTGAAGCCGCCCGGCGGCAGGCCGGGTCGGACGCCGAGCGCGTGCTCCAGGACGTCCCGCTGATGCGGCGGCAGGTCCTGGACCTGCTCCAGGAGCGGCCAGAGGACTTGGTGGAGCCCGCTGAACGCGTACTCGCGCTCGACCTCGGAGCCGACCGCCCGCAGCACGGTGAAGCCGGCCCCCGCCGCCCGGTCGGCGGTCCACTCGAGCAGGGCCGTCTTGCCGATGCCGGCCTCGCCGCGCAGCAGCACCGCCGCCCCGCCCGCCCCGGTCCGCGCGCTCTCCAGCGCCTCGCTCAGCCGCGCGGTCTGCTCGCCCCGCCCGACCAGCCGGGCCGCCCCCGGCCCCTGCGTGCTCTCCACCTGCATCGTGCCTCCCCGGGACCCGTCCCCCGGGTCCGTCGTCCTCGTCGGGACCGGACCCGCGAGTGGCGGCGGCCGCCGACCGTCGCACGGCCGGCCGGGGTGCCCGGCGGCAGCGCGCGGGCCAGACTACCGGTCGGCCGGCCGGCTCCCGGTCACGGGCGCCGCGCCCACCGCCCGGCGGGGACTTGGCGCCCACTTGGCGCCGGCCCGAGGCAAGGCCCGTGGCCCGGCGTTGTCGCCGGCGGCGGTGGGCGGTGGGTGCGGCGGTACCGGCGCGCATCGCCGGTGCGTCCGCCCCGCCGGGTGACGCCGCGACGGCTGACGCCCCGGCGGTGGACACCCGCGGCAAGTGGATGCCAAGGGCTCCTGCCGAGACTGGTCGACGTGACACCGATCGATCAGGCCCAGGCCGGAACCCACCCCTACACCCGCGAGATGGCGATGATCCACAGGATCTTCCGCCGGGAGTCGCGGTTGATGACCACCCTCGTCGCCGCCGCTCCGGCGGGTGACACCGAGCGCGCGACGGTCCTCGCCGGCGCCTGGCACCTGTACGTACTGGGGCTGCACGTCCACCACACCGGCGAGGACGAACTGCTGTGGCCCCCGCTGCGCCCGCGGCTGACCGACGACGAGGCCGGGCGCCTGGCCCTGATGGAGGCCCAGCACCACGCCCTGGACGAGGGGCTGGCCCGGATCACCGGGTTGATGGAGCGCTGGGCGACCGACCCCGCCGAGGAGACCCGTCACGTACTCGTGGCTGCCCTGCACGAGCACCACGACCTGCTCTGCGCCCACCTGGACGCCGAGGAGGGGACGGTGATGCCCCTGGTGGCCGCGCACGTCGGACCTGAGCAGTGGCGTGCCGTCGGCGAGCGCGGCCTCGCCGATACCCCGCGCAACCGGTTGATGATCGCCCTGGGCTCGATCCTGGAGGACGCCTCCGCGAGCGAGCGGGAGGAGTTCCTGAGCCGGCTCCCGCTGCCCGCGCGGCTGCTGTGGCGCCTGGCCGGGCAGCGCCAGTACCGCCGCGAGATGCGCCGGATCCGCGGCGCCGCCGGCGAGGCCCCGCCGACGGGCACGGCGGTGGGCACGATGGCAGGTACGACGGCAGACGCGGCGACGGATGCGGCAGAGCGTTCGGGGGCGTCCGGCCCGTGATGACCAATGAAGAGCCCGCCGTCCGAACCGGACCGGTGCGGGCAGCGGGGTGGGCCGGGCCCACCGACGTGACCTTCGGCCGCCACCCCGAGCACGGCATCGTGGCCGCCGACCGCACGGCCAGGGCCAACGCCTCCTGGATGCTCCAGCGGCTCGGCTTCCACGAGGTCCCCGGCCGCCCCGGCCTGTACGCCCTCGGCGACCCGGCCCGCGACGGCGTCGCCCGCGCGGCCAGGG
>NZ_CP026498.1:10747021-10756082 GCF_002953255.1 Streptomyces sp. CB01881 | reverse complement strand
CCCGCACCGCGGCCGCGGTCACCCTGATGCGCCGGGCCGGCTACCGGGTCACCGGCGACAGCGCGTTCGACGGCACCCCCTGACCGCCCGCCTCGTGCGCCCACCGCCACGACCGGGCAACCGGTGAAGTTGACGGCCGGTCGGAGCCAGTACTACCGGTCCGCGAAGGTCGCCTCGGTGCGGGGCCCGGGGATCACCGCCCGGGCGGCCGGCAGGGCCGCGGCCCCCGCGCGCGCCGCCTCGGCCAGGTGGTCGGCACCCCACTGCAGGGCGACCTCCTCCGCCCGGGCGTAGGCCAGCCGCGCGGACGGCAGATCGCCGAGGAGGACGTACACCTCGGCCAGCCCCAGGGCGAGCGGCCGGGTGCAGAAGGCCGCCGTGGCGGCCGATCCCAGCTGGTCCTGCAACGGCGCCAGGTGGGGGACGAGTTCGGCGGCCGCCCGCTTGTCGCCCAGCAGGCAGGCCAGCTTGGCCCGGGCGCCGAGCCGGACCCCGAGGAAGTGGTCGGCGGCCGGCACCGGGGCGAGCCGTACCGCCCGCGCCTCGTCCACCTTGCCCTGCAACGCCAGGACCACCGCGAACGCCTCCCCGCCGAGCACGCCCCAGGTGTCGTAGAGCACCCGCATGTGCGGCTCCAGCTCCTCGACGCGGCCCTGGCCGAGCCGGACGGCGACCAGCCCGCGGTCGTAGAGATCCGCGCCGTGCCAGGCGTTCCCGCCGTACAGCCGCGCACGGACCTGCCCGTACAGCCGCTCCGCCTCGTCGAACCCGCCGCGGGCGTGGGCGAGCATCGCCAGCGTGGCGGTGCTGGTGGCCTCCGCCTCGGGCATCCCGTACCGCCGGGCGATCTCCACCCCCCGTTCGGCGTGCTCGCGCACAGCCTCGGCGTCGTTGCAGACGGCGGCGATCGTCGCGTCGACGTGTTCGCACACCCACCGGTAGGCCGGCAGCTCGTGCTCCTCCGTCAGGTCCCGGAGCTCGGCGATCACGGCGCCGCGGCGCTCGCCCTGGAGCTCGTGGGGCATCAGCCGGGTCATTGTGGTGAGCGCCGCGGCGAGCAGCTGCGGGTCGCCCGCCGACCGGGCGACCCGCAGCTGGCGCTCGGCCGCTTCCAGGGCCCGGCCGGGCGCGGTGCCGGCCAGCTCCTCGACCATCCGCTGGAGCAGCCGGGCGGTCACCGCGGGCTCCAGGTCGTCGCGGGCCGCCAGCCGTTCGAGGGTCTCGACCGTCCTGGGGTCGGTCTCCCGGTGGGGGCGGGTGAACCAGGGCGTCGGCTCGGTCCAGGCGGCGTGGGCCGCGGCCAGCAGGTCGTCGCGGCCGACGAAGCGGGCGACGGAGGCCGCCCGGTCCCTGGTCCGCAGGGCGGCCTCGGCCGCGCCAGCCCTGACCTGCGCCTGCAGCAGCCGGCCGAGCAGGCCGACGAGCCGCTCGGCCCGTTCGGCGTCCGGAGCCGGGATCACGTCCGCCGCGTCGATCGCCCACTGGATCAGCTCGGCCGCGACATCGTGCGCGAGCCGGCGCTCCGCCCGTTCCGCGGCGCGCAGCGCGCCGTCGACGGCCTGCCGGGCACGGCCCGCCTCACCAGAGCGGGCGGCGTGCCGGGCCAGGGTGACCCGGTCCTCGGGGCGCAGCCGTTCCAGGGCCTCGGCGAGACGGCCGTGCAGGGCCCGCCGACGCGCCGCCGTGAGCTCCGCGTCCAGGAGCTCGCGCAGCAGGGGGTGGGCGAGGCGGACCCGGCCGGGGGCGGTCTCGGCCAGGAGTCCGGCGGCCAGGAGGTCGGTCGCCGGGGAGTCGGCGGACGGGGAGCCGGCGCCCGGGACGTCGGTCGTCGGGCCCGCGACCGGCAGTGCGGAGGAGTCCGCGGAGGAGGCGGCGGCGAGAAGGACGGCCGTCTCCTCCTCCCCGCCGCCGCAGAGCACCGCGAGGTGCAGCAGCTCCCGTTCCGGTGCGGACCTGCGGGCCAGCCTGCGGAGCAGCACCGCCCGCAGCCCCGAGGGCAGGTCGCCGACGGTGGCGGGCGCGCCCTCCTCGCCCAGCAGCCGGGCGGCCTGGACCAGGTGGTGAGGGTTGCCGCCGCTCTGCTCGGTCAGGGCCGCGATCACCTCGGCGGCGACGGGGACGCCCGCCACCGCCCGGACCAGGGCGGCAACCTCCGGTGCGGGCAGCCCCCGCAGGTCGAGCCGGTGGGGATCGTGCCCGGCCAGCTCGGCGAGCAGCGGGGTCAGCCGCTGCCCGCCCTCGTCCGGTCGGAAGGCGGCGACGACGAGCACCGGCGCGCCGCGAAGCGAGGCGGCGAGGCCGAGGAGGGCGAGGGTCTGCGCGTCGGCCCGGCCGAGGTCGTCGATCACGACGGCCAGCGGGCCGCGGGCGGCGGCACGAGTGAGCCGGTCCCGGAACTCGGTGTGCAGGCGGCACCGGGCCGCGACGGCGTCGACGGGCGACAGCCCCTCGGCGGGCGCCAGCCCGTCGACGGGAGGCGCGGCGAGGAGGGCGTCGAGCGGGCCGGGAGCGGGCGGCGGGTCGAGCCGGGGGAGGGCGGTGAGGGCCTCGACCCAGGCCCCGACCGGTGCCGTCGCGGCGTCGTCGGGGCAGCGGCCGGTGACGACCGTCCAGCCGTCGGCGCGCAGCAGTGCGGCGTACCGGTCGAGCAGAGCGGTCTTGCCGACGCCGGCGTTCCCGCTCACCAGTACCACTCCCCCGGCGCGGGTCGCGGCCCGGGCCACCGCGTGGAGGCCGTCCAGCTCGTCCTGCCGGCCGAAGAAACGGGCCTCCGGGCTCACGGCCTCGTCCGGGACGGATTCGGCGGGTGTCGCCCCGGCCACCACCGGCCCGCTCCGGACGTGCTCGGGCACGGCTCGCCGCAGCACGTCGAACCGCCCGCTCAGGACGGCCTGTTCGAGCTCGACGAGGGCCGGCCCCGGATCGAGGCCGAGCTCTTCGACGACCGCCGTCCGGGCCCGGCGTAGGGTGAGCAGGGCGTCCGCCTGCCGGCCGGTCGCCCACTGGGCGAGCGCGAGCAACCGCCAGCCCTCCTCCCGCAGCGGATCCGCACGCACCAGTTCCTCGGCGGTCGGCACGACCTCCCCCGGGCGACCGGCCCGCAGCCCCGCGGCGGCGGCCAGTTCCTGTGCGGCCAGCCGCAGTTCGCCGAGCCGGGCGACCTCCGGGACGGCCCACTCCTGGTCCGCCCACTCCTGGTAGGCGGGGCCGCGCCACCACCCGAGCGCCTCCGTCAGCCGGCGGTGGGCGGCCGCGGGTTCGGCGTCCCGTGCCTCGCGCACCGCCGCCTCGAACCTCCACGCGTCGACTGCGTCCGCCGGCAACCGCACCGCGTAGCCGGGAGGGGCGCTGACCAGCAGTTCGGAGGCCGAGCGGGGTGGGCGGCCGGGCTCCAGCACCCGGCGCAAGTTGGAGATGTAGGGGTGGAGGGAGGCCAGCGCCTGGCGGACGGGGGTGGTCGGCCACAGGGTGTCCACCAGCCGGTCCACGGACACGACCTGACCCCGCCCGATCAGCAGCAGCGCCAGCACGGCCCGCTGTTGGGGGCGGCCGAGCGCCAGCCCTTCCCCGCCGATGGCTGCCTCCATCGGTCCCAGCACTCGCACACCAAGCATCACGAATCAACCTACCGAGCAACTATATGATGAACGGGGAGGCCGCGTCCGGAAACCCGGCGTGTCGCGACCGGACCACCGGACCGCGTCGGCGCACCCCCCGGGGGCCGCCCCGTGGACGCCCCCGGAGACGGTCGCGCCCACCCCCGACGCCCCCGACGCACAGGCCGCGGGCCTCGCCGCACGGGCGCCGGCGCAGCGCACCGGGACGGCCGCCACCCCGGTCCGGATCTTCCCCGAGGGGTTATGAAACCACGAACCCGCCCTTCCCCCTCAATCGCCGCCAACGGCCCACCCCACCCCGCCCGACCTGCGGATCAACCCCCCGAAACCGAACGGCTCGTCACACCACAACAGGGCAAACGTTGCCTGATGCGGCACTAGTAGGGCTTGGTCACGTCAGTTCAACGGTGGCGTGTCCGTTGGCGAGTTGTGTCGTTGACAGTGAGTGACACCTGGGGAGATGACGGAGGTCCGGGAGGACCTGGAGGCGTTCACGGCGGAGCTGTTCGAGGCGTTCACGCGTCGGGATCAGCAACGCTGGGGACGGGTCTATGTGCGTGGGCTGCTGCTGGATGGCGGGCGCAAGTCGGTGGAGCCGATGGCCGCCCGGCTGGGCGAGGACGGCAACCGGCAGGCGCTGCGCACTTCGTGACCACCAGCCCGTGGGACCCGGCGCATGTGCGGGCCCGACTGGCCTGGAGAATGGCTGACGCCATCGGTCCGACCGCGCTGATCATCGACGACACGGGGTTCCTCAAGGACGGGGACGCCTCCGCGTGCGTGTCGCGGCAGTACACCGGAACCGCGGGGAAGGTCACCAACTGCCAGGTGGGCGTCTCGCTGCACCTGGCCGCCGACCACGCCTCCACGGCCGTCGACTGGCGGCTGTTCCTCCCCAAGTCCTGGGATCCGGCCTCCGACAAGGCCGAACCGGTGTCCTGGCGCGAGGGCTCACGCCCGGGCAAGGGCCGCACCGGGTTCAAGCGGATGTACTCGCGGTTCGTCGCGCTGCGGATCCGCCCCGCCGGCCGCGAGATCCGCGATGCCACCGACGGTGTGGAACTGCCCGAGTGCTGGCTGCTGGCCGAGTGGCCCGCGAAGGAGATGGAGCCGGTGCAGTTCTGGCTCTCCGACCTGCCCGCCGACACCCCGCTGACCACCCTGGTCCGCCTGGCCAAGCTCCGCTGGCGCATCGAGCACGACTACCGGGAGATGAAACAGGCCCTCGGCCTGGTCCACTTCGAGGGCCGCACCTTCACCGGCTGGCACCATCACGTCACCCTCGTCGCCCTGGCCCACGCCTTCTGCACCCTGCGGAGGCTGGCCCGGGCCCCAAAAGGAACGGCACCGGCCTGAGCCTCTACCAGGTCGTCCGCGAGCTGCAGACCATCCTCGCCACCTGGGCCGGCGCCTGCCCCACCTGCCACCGCGACATACCCACACCCATACGAACCTGACCAAGCCCTACTAGCCCGGCGGGTCGGAGCGCCGGACGGCGACCGTCTACCAGACGGGCGCGCACGCCGTGGGCGCGGCGACCATGTCCTCCTTGGCCACGGACGGATTACCGACCAGGCCCTGATCCGCTCGACCGGACCTTCGCCCTCGCCCTCGTCCGAGGCGGCCGGGACAGGACCGGCGGGACCGGCGAGCCTTCGCGCCGGGACACTGCGCCCAGACCGAGGTATCCGGGGTCAACGTCGTGCTGCACCAGCTCGACGAGGCGCCGCCGTACCGGCTCCTGGTCCGCGGGTCGTTCGCCCAGTACCTCAGGGACTGGCTGCTCGACGCGATGGAGGAGTACCGACACCCAGCACTCCCCGCCCTCCCCTGACGGTGCGGGACTCCCGGTCCGGTCCGGGCCGTAAGCCCGCCCGCCGGTGGTGCAAAGACCCCCGCACGGGCACCCGGCATCCGGCCGTGCCGGTCCGGCTCCGGAAGACCCCGGCACCGTAGGGTCCTCTCCGAGGGGACGAGGCCCCGGGCGGTCGCCCGGACCGGGCGTCGGAACGGGTAGGGCACGGGAAGAACGAGACGAAGGACCGGCACGGCACATGAAACAGCGCATTCTGCGAGACCTCCAGGTGTCGGCCATCGGCCTCGGCTGCATGGGGATGTCCGCCTTCTACGGCACGGCCGACCAGGACGAGGGCGTCGCGACCATCCGGCGCGCGCTGGACCTCGGCATCACCTTCCTCGACACGGCGCAGGTCTACGGACCGCTCACCAACGAGTCCCTGGTCGGCGAGGCCGTCCGGGGACACCGTGACGAGTACGTGATCGCCACGAAGTTCAACTACCGCATGGAGGGCGCGGTTCCGGGCGACATGTCGACGGTGGGACGCCAGGACGGCTCGGCCGAGCACGTCCGCAGTTCCGTCCACGGTTCACTCGCGCGGCTCGGTACCGACCGCATCGATCTGTACTACCAGCACCGGGTCGACCCGACCGTGCCCATCGAGGAGACCGTCGGCGCGCTCGGCGAACTGGTCGCCGAGGGCAAGGTGCGGTGCATCGGGCTGAGCGAGGCGAGTGCGGAGACCATCCGCCGCGCCCACGCCGTCCACCCGGTCACCGCCGTCCAGAGCGAGTACTCGCTCTGGACACGGGACGTGGAAGCCGAGGTGCTCCCCACGTGCCGGGAGCTCGGAATCGGCTTCGTGCCGTACTCCCCGCTCGGCCGGGGCTTCCTCGCGGGCCGGTTCAGCTCCCCGGACGAGCTCGACAAGGACGACTTCCGCCGTACCAACCCGCGCTTCACCGAGGCCAACCTGGCGGCCAACCTCCGGCTCGCGGAGAAGGTGAAGCAGATCGCCGCGGAGAAGCACGTCACCCCGGCCCAGCTCGCCATCGCCTGGGTACTGGCCCGCGGCGAGGACCTCGTGCCGATCCCGGGCACCAAGCGCCGCACCTATCTGGAGCAGAACGCGGGCGCGGTCGACGTCGAGCTGACCGACGAGGACCTGGCCCGCATCGAGGCCGAGTTGCCCGAGGTGGCGGGCGAGCGCTACGACGAGGACGGGATGCGGGCGGTTAACCGCTGAACGACCACCGCTGACCGGCCGGGTGGCAGCCACAGCAGCAGACGGGTCCGTACCGGATCGTGCAGAACGAGGAGATGCGCCTACCGCGAGACGTCCCGGCCGGCGAACGGTGTGAATTGGCCGGGACCTGCTCCAGTGGCCCTGCCGCACACCTCGTCGAGGCGTTCGTTGGTGCGCTCGATGCCTCTAGCCCGACTCGGCGCCAGGAAGGATGCCGACCGGTGGTGCGAGAGGTGAGAACCTCGGCCGCTCGTGCGGCGGGTTCACCACCAAGGTCCACCTGACAGCGGACGGCCGGTGCCGCCCGCTGTCCCTGGATCGTCACGCCGGGCAGCGGGCGGAGATCACCCGGACAGTTCCTAGTCGAACCACCAGTAGTGATCATCGTCTAGTGAGGTAGTGCACGGGTAGACCCCAATCCGAAGGAAGTTGTCTATCTCACGCATACCGGCAACGTCCAGGCATGCGGGCCTCCCCGCCCTCTTCGACTTGACATTCACCACCAGGAAGGCTGTTCCAGTGGAGTTCCACTCTTGCGTCCAGAGCTGGTTGTCGGCAGTGGTGTCCTGGCACGGGTAGAACCCGACGGTGGCCTTCCGTGGCGCATCGGTGCCAGGGGCGTCCAAGCAAAGGTCGGGGTTCAGGGTGTTCTTGATCAAGAACCCCTCGACCCCGTCCACGAAGTCCCATCTCTGGGCGGCCCACGGTCCGCAAAGGTACTGAATTACCGATGTTCCCATGGTCGGGGCGTCAGTGCCGGGTATATCCAGACACTTGTCCGTGGTGAGGTTCCGCAACCTCCTGTTGTATACGGTCGCTTGTGAGGGCGTGGCGTCGATCAGCGTCATGGCAAGAGCGAGTAGGACGGTCAGCAATACCGCCAACACGCGAGAACGAGAGGCATTACCACTGCGGGGCGGCAATAAAAGCGTGGCCATGTGCACTCCTTCCACTGATTGCCTCGAAGGTTCGATCACAACAACCAGGCAGTAAGTCGTCGCAACACCATGGCAGTTGGAGTCCGCCCCCACAAGAGCCAGACGTACGGCAGCACGAGCCAGGCGTGGACCGCAAGCAGCCGTGCCGCCAATTCGGACCCGCGGCGAGCGAGGCGACGATAGCCGGCAAGCCAGGCCATCGTGCGCTCGATCACCCAGCGGTGGCGTCCCAGGATCTGGCTGGACTCGACGCCCTTGCGGGCGATCCTGGGCAGGGCCTGCTGCCGGCGGAGCCTTCTCCGCAGGTCGGGGCTGTCGCAGGCCTTGTCTGCGTGGACCTTGCGCGGCTTGTAGTGCAGTCCCCGGTCCGGGTCGTGTTCCATTTGGAGAGCCTGGACGAGCGGGATCAGCCCGTGCTGGTCGTGGGTGTTGCCGGCCGAGATGCCGACGACGAGGGGCAACCCGGAGCGGTCGGACAGGACGTGCACCTTGGAGCCGGGCTTGCCCCGGTCGACGGGACTGGGAGCGGTGCGGAGACCCCTTTTTTCGCGCGCACGTGCCCCGAGTCCACGATCACCCGCGACACATCCAGCACGTCCGCGGCGACCAGGCGCTCCAGCATCCCCCGCCGCAGCAGGCCCACAGCCCGTCCCTGGTCCAGAGCATGAACCGACGGTGCACCGTCGACTTCGACAGCCCGAAACACGGCGGCAGATAACGCCACGCGCACCCGGCCGTCAGCACCTGGACGATCGCGGCAAACACCGCCTCATCGTCCAGGTTCGCCGTCCCACCGCCCAGCGGCCGAACCCGCACGGCAGGCGGCAACGGATCCACCAGATCCCACAAACCGTCAGGAACGATCCAACCCCACCCACTACTCCCCATGACCGGTCCAACGACTCAGCTACCAGGTAGGACACACTGTAAGCAGCCAAGCGCACCGGAAGACGCCGGACGGCGGCAGACCGCGTGGGGAAACGCTGCCTCGGTTACGGCTCTATGTCGCAAGGGTCTTCGCGGCGTCGCGGATGACGTCGAGGACGAAGTCGGGGTGCGAGAGCATGGGCACGTGGCTGCTGTCGACGGCGTAGGTCTTGGCGCCGATGCGTTCGGCGGCGGCCCGCTCCAGCTCGGGGTTCACGGTACGGTCGTTGTTCGCGACGATGTACCAGCTCGGCTTCGTGCGCCAGGCGGTTCCGGGAACCTGCTGGTTGAACAGGTCCGGGACCGGCACGGCGCCCGTCGCGAGGACGAGCTTCTGCTCGGCTGCCGGCAGGTCGCCACAAAAGTCGCCGATGCCCGACTCAAGGAGCCAGATCCGGCCGTCGGCGATGTCGATGTGCTCGAAAACGGGCGTGCGGGCGAACTTGTCCTGCTGGTCCTGCGAGGTCTCGTCCTCGTCGGGAGCGAGCGCCGCGATGTAGACCAGAGCGCCCACGCGGTCGTGGAGCCTTGGTGA
>NZ_CP026498.1:10739025-10747011 GCF_002953255.1 Streptomyces sp. CB01881 | reverse complement strand
GGAGCGAGCGCCGCGATGTAGACCAGAGCGCCCACGCGGTCGTGGATGCCGGCCTTGGTGATCAGGGTCCCGCCATAGGAGTGACCGACGAGCACAACCGGGCCGGGCACGTGGTTGATAGCGCGGGTCACGCACGCGACGTCGCCCTCGAGCGAATCGAGCCCGTGCTGTGAGCTGTAGATCTCGTGGCCCTCGGCCTGGAGCGTGGGGATGAGTTTGTTGAAGCACGACCCGTCGGCCCAGAGTCCGTGGGCGAAGACAATGCTGGCCTTACCGGCCATGATTTCCTCACTTCGTAAGTCATCATGACAGACTACGCTAGGTATCCAGGCTATTACTCTTCGCAGGGATCCGCGACTGCCGACAGCACCACCCGCTCCCCAGATCGTCCGGACGGTCAGGTCTTCGGCGTGTGACGATCAGCCTTGTCGGGACGACACCGTTGCACAGACTCCGATTTCAGCCCTGTTAGGACGTGTATCGCGTCCGGCCCCGGCGATCCCGGGCCCGCGTGCGAAGTCCGGAACGGGGGCGAACTCTGTCAACGGTGCCACCCGTTTCGGGCCTTGTCGGATCTGGTCAGGAGGTACCCGGGGGCGATGTGCGGGCCTGTTCGGCGATCCAGGACTCCGCGAGCTTCGTCCAGGTGGCAGCATCGCCGACGCCTTGGGCGAGACCGAGACTGTGCGGGCCGTGAGCGAAGACGTGCACGGTGTGCGGTACCTCGTGCGCGGCCAGTGCCGAGGCGAGCCGGTAGGTGTGCTCCGGCGGGACGTAGACGTCCTCGGCGGTGTGCCAGAGGAAGAAGGGCGGAGACGCCGCGGTCACCAGCGCGTCGAGGGATGTCTGGCGGCGCAGGTCCGGTGAGGCGTTCTCCCCGAGCAGGATCAGTCGCGCGGGTCGGTAGGTCTCGGTCTCCATCGATGTGATCGCGTAGCCGAGGACGGCGAACTGGACGGACTCACCTTGGTCGTCGCCGGGTTCGAGTGCGGCCAGGCCCGCGAGGTGCCCGCCGGCCGAGAAGCCGATCACCCCGATGCGACCTGCCCCCTGTTCGCGCCTGCCGCGGATCTCGGCCCGCAGTGCCAGGAGGGGTTCGGGATGCCGCACGAGGAGCGGGTAACGGAAGACGCTCGCCGACAGGCCCAGTGTGGAGAGCCACGCAACGATCGGCTCCGCCTCGTGTGGGGCGTGCGAGGCATAGCCCCCGCCCGGCAGGACGATCAGATGCGTGGTTGCGGGTTGCACCCGCCCGGAACGTCCTCCAGACGCTGGTCCCGTCTCGAATGGATTGCTCATGCCAACCTCCGCACGTACTCCGGGCCGCCGTGCGCGGCCCTGATCACAGGGGTGTACCAAGGTCATCACCACACGCGACCGGGTGAGGTGCGCAGTCGCACGGCAGCTCCGGGCCCGGCCCTCCAGGTAGAACCCGCGACCTACCGCGAGGTGAGGGACGCGCGCTGCTAGAACCAGCTGCCCACAACGGCGGCGATGGGGTCGGCCCCCGGTGCGCGCAGGGCGTAGATCGCCTTCGCCCCCACCCACAGCAGGGTCCGGCCGTAGGGGAGGTCGGGGTGGCGGTCGACCATCGTGTGGAAGAACTCGGCCGCGGAGGAGCACTCCCCCAGCGCAGCCTCGGCGTCGTCGAGGTACCGGCGGGTCTCGGCGATGACGCGGGTGGCGTCGTCGTCGAGCTCCTTGTTCTTGTGGCCGGCGACGATGTACCGGGGTGCCAGGGCCTCGACGGTGCTGATGGCGTTGCGCCAGGCGTCCAGGCCACCTCCGGCCGACTCACCGATGTACATGTGGGCGCCGTTGTAGAGCGCGTCGCCGGCGACGACAAGGCCGAGGTCGGGGACGTGCAGGACGCTGGTCTGCTCGGTGTCGGTGTGGCCGACCTCGACGAGGTGCAGCTGGTGCCCTTCGAGGGTGAGAGTGTTGTCCGGGACGGTGACGGCGGTGACCGGGGCGTCGGGGATCTGCCCCGGCCAGAGCTTGTCCCAGGCGAACGGCCGGGCCTCCACGTTGCCGTGCATCACGGCGATGGTGCCGGCGGTGGCCACGACCGGAGCGTCGAACCGCTTCGCGAACTCGTTGTCGCCGAACCAGTGGTCGCCGTGGCCGTGGGTGGCGACGATGGCGGTGATGTTCTTCCCAAAGGCGGCCACCCAGGCGGCGACCTCCTCGATCTGCCCCTCGATGAACGGCGGGTCGACGAGGACGGCGTCCCGCTCGCCGTGGACGAGGGTGGTCGAGATCGGCTGGAAGGTGCGCCTCTCGCCGTTGGGCAGAGGCTCGGTGACGCTGATCGGAACCGGGTCCGAGACGTGTACTGCGTAGCCGAGAGATTCCGTGGCCATGGGTGCTGACCCTTCTGATGGGTTGGAGTGGCTGATCAGACGAGCGTGATGTCGCTGCGGTCGAGGTGACGAGCAGCGGCGCGGCCAACGCCTGACCTTCGGGTGTGCGCGGGAGGATGCGGTGCTCGGTGGGCACGCTGATCCCGGCGACCTGCGGGGAGCCCGAGAAGTCGTGGGCGCCCCGGCTGCCGGCCATGATGGCGACATCGTCCGTCTCCAGTTCGCGCCATCGGGCGAGGCCGCCGTGGGCCTCCACGATTCGTCGAGCAGATCCGTGAGCAGATCCGTCATCGCTCCGCGCCTGGGACACCCTGCAAGCCTGGTTCGAGACCGTCCTCACCGCAAACCACACCCCCGAGCGGGTGCTCAGGCTGTACCGCCTAATCCAGCGGCACGTGATCGCGATGAAGCGCGTCAGGTGACACCCAACCGCGGCAACCCGTCCGTCCTGACCCTGGACCCCGGGAGGCGGCAGGCCGGTGGCAGGACCTGGACGTCCGGGGGTTCATCGATCTGTTCGCCGAGGACGGGGTGTTCAACAACGTCGTCGCGGGAGAGAGCTATCGAGGCGAGCACCTCGGCGACCAGGTCGTCTTCATGGGCGCACTCGCGCCCGACATCCACCGCGAGCTCCACCGGCTCCACACCATGGGCGACATGGTGGCCGTCGAGCTGACGATCGAGGGCACCGTCACCGGCCCTTTCGAGACACCCGCAGGTGTCATCCGACCGGCCGGCGCCCGGCTCAGCATCCCCACCGCCGACTTCTGGTACGTCGAGAACGGGAAGATCAAGGAGTTCAACTGCTATGTCGGCCTCAGCGTCATGCTCGCCCAGTTGGGTGTGCAGCCCGACTTCACCTCCGCCGTCGTGGCGTCGCGCGTCGACCCCCTGACCGCCCCCTGAACGAACGGGAAGGTGCCCGGCAGCCGGGCACCTTCCCGTTCCGACGCCGCGAACCTCGCGCACGCCCGCCCCTTCGAGCCGCCGGTGCACTCCCGGGCCGGATCCGGTGCGCTGTCGACCAAGTCCGTCATCGGCCTTCGGCCTAACGTTCCGTCAAGACACCGACAGGCTCTGACTGTTGACCCGATCCACTCGGACGCCGCACCCTGCCGCCCGCACCGGGAAGCGGTCCGTTCCGGGTCGCGCCGACGACCTGAGCGACGCCAACCACAACCACGCGCCCGCGCATTCCCTCCCCGGACGCCGGGCGAGCACCACGACCGGGAGGTCATCCCATGAAACGAAGCCTCACCCGACGGCTGGTCCCACTGGTGGCGGCGATCGCCGCGCTGGCTGCGGCCCCCACCACCTCGGTGGCCCAGGACACCCAGGCCGCGCCGTCCGCCTCGCACCGGCAGCTCGCCGTCGGCCCGCAGTACGACTCCACCCACGTGTACGTGGAGCCCGGCACCGAGCAGGCCTTCGTGGCCAGTTGGGTGGCCACCTTCGGCGGGAGGACGATCGGGCCGAACGCCACCCAGGTGACGCCCATGCCCAGCCGGACCCTGTCGGAGCTGGTGCTCTCCCCGGTCGGCACGCTGTCAGTGTTCGACTACACCACGCCCGTCCCGTACCCGTTCGGCAGCGAGCGCACCGGCTGGCTGGTCACCGACCTCGACCAGGCGGTCCGCGCCGCCCGGACCGACGGCGCGGCCGTGACCGTGGCGCCGTTCGCCGACCCGATCGGCCGGGACGCCGTCGTCCAGTTCCCCGGCGGCATCAGCGCCCAGCTCTACGTGCACACAACACCGCCGTCCTACCCCGATTTGGCCAGCGTGCCGGAGAATCGGCTCTACCTGTCACCGGACGCGGTCGGCGCCTTCCTGCGCAGCTACCTCGCCTTCACCGGCGGCTGGATCGTCTCCGACGACCGCCGGGCCGACGGTGCCGCGATCGGACTACCCGGAACCGTCTACCGGCTGCTGCGCCTCACCTCCGGCTTCGGCACCACGACGGTCGCCGTGACGGACGGCCACCTGCCGTACCCGTTCGGCCGGGAGCTCACCGGCTACGGTGCGACGGACCTCGGCGCCACCCTGGAGCGGGCGAAGGCCGCGGGCGCGTCGGTACTGTGGGGGCCGGTCCGGGCAGGCGGCCGGGACAGCGCGATGGTGCGGTTCCCGGGCGGCTACGTCGCGGAGCTGCACACCGACCGGTGACCGGCGGACGAGGACGGCCCGGGCCGTCGGGTCCGGCACCGCCGCCCGGTGGCCCGGCCCGGGTCGCGTCTGCCGCCTCGGCCGTCACACCGCGACGCCGTACCCGGGTGGGAGAACGGCCCGGCCCGGTTCCCCCACCTGCAGCGGCGCGCTCACCGGGACGAGGCCCGTCCGGACGCAGGCCTGCCACTCGCGCGGGGAGACCCCGTAGGCGGCCCGGAACGCCCGGCTGAAGTGACTGGCGCTCGCGAAGCCCCACCGGCCCGCGACCGCCGCCACGGTCGTCCGGCCCTTCGTCGAACGGGCCAGCTCACGGCGGCACGTGTCCAGCCGCTGGCGCTGGATCCAGCGGGCCACCGTCACGCCCTCGAAGCGGAAGAGCTTGTGCAGGTACCGCACGGACACGTGCTGGGCGGCCGCGATCCGTTCCGGCGTGAGGTCCGGGTCGCCCAGGTGGCGAAGGATGTGGTCCTTCACCCGGGCCAGGATGGCCAGTGCCGCCTCGGGCGCCTCAGGGACGGACCGGCCGCGGCGTTCGTGTGCGAGCACCGCGAGCAGGTCGAGCGCCGTGGTGGCGAGCCAGGAGGCCACCTGGGGCTCCATCGACTCGGCCGACGCGGAGAGGTGCCCCAGGTAGGCGGCCACCAGGCGGGCGGTTCCGGTGCCGGGGCCGGCCTCGAAGACGGTCGCGGTGAGCGTCCGCAGGTCCTCCTCCGAGAGGCCCACGGCCGAGCGCGGCCAGTGGAAGGCCGTGAAGACGAAGGGCTCCGGCAGCTCCTTCGCGAACGGCCGCCCGGCGTCGGAGACGGCGAAGGTGCCCGGGCGCAGCTCCACCCGATTGCCGTCCTGGGCCAGGCGGGCGGTACCGCGGTGCTGGAGCGCCAGCGTGAGGTGGTCCTCACCGCCGCGGGCGATCAGCCCCGCGCTGCGCTCGACCCGCTGGGGACCCGCCTGGACCCGCGAGACCTGGACGGCTCCGAGGCGGTGGCTGGTGATCGTCGCGGGGGCGGGCGCGTCTTCGAGGACAGCCACGTCGAGCGGGATGAAGGTGCGGGAGACGGCCTCGTGCCAGTACTCGGCGCGGTCCTTGGCGGGCAGCCCTTCGGTGTCGATAACGACGGACATCAGCACTCCTGTGGGGGGTCGGGGCTTACCAGGAACGGCGGTGCAGGGCCACGTGCACGGTGTCGACGGCCTGGATCAGCGCGGCGCGGGCGGTGCCGGTGGGGCAGAGCGCGTCGAGCAGCAGGAAGCCGTGCACGGCGCCCTGGTAGCGCATGGCCACCACCGGCACGCCCGCTTCGCGGAGTCTGGCCGCATAGGCTTCGCCCTCGTCCCGTAGCACGTCGGCCTCGGCGGTGACCACGAGCGCCGGGGGGAGTCCGGCGAGCTGCTCCAGGGAGGCTCGCAGGGGCGCGGCGGTCGCCTCCCCGCGGCGGCGGCGTTCCGGCAGGTAGTCGTCCCAGAACCGGCGCATGTGGTCGCGGTGCAGGAAGTAACCCGTGGCGAACCGGCGGTAGGACGGGGTGTCGAAGTCCGCGTCGGTCACCGGGCAGAGCAGCACCTGGTGGACCAGCGGTACGTCCCCCCGCTGCCGGGCCAGCAAGGTCAGGGCCGCCACGAGGTTGGCCCCCGCGGAGTCGCCGACGGCGGCCATCCGCTCCCCCGCCAGCCCGATCCGGTGGCCGTGCAGGTGGATCCAGCGGGCGACGGCGTGGCACTGCTCGACGGCGACCGGGTAGCGGGCCGTGGGCGCCCGGGCGTAGTCGACGTACACCACGGCGGAGTCGGTGCCCAGGGCGAACTCCCGGACCAGTCGGCCGTAGCAGGCGGCGTCGCCGGGCGACCAGCCGAGGCCGGGGAGGAAGAGCACCACGGGGCTCGGCCCGGCGGCACCGGCGGGTCTGGTCACCTGGACACGCACCCGCCCGGTCGGTCCGCAGGGCAGGGTGTGCCAATGCGCCGTGGTGCCGTACGGGTCGTCCGCGTCGGCGCCCGGCACGCCCTCCGGTACGTCGTCCGTGGCCAGGAAGGAGAGATCCGGAAGCTCCGTCGCGAGTCGGCCGACCCGGGTGTCCAGGAACTCCTGGAGCGCCCGGTCGAGCACCGGACGCCGGTGGGGCACGGGGGTGGGGTCGGACAACTCTCTGCTCCTGGCTTCGGTCGGAACGGCGCGGCGGCACCCGGCGTGCCACGCGACGGTACTGGCGGGTTCGGCGGCCGCACTGGCCCGCCCGCGCACGGATCGTGGCCACGGGCGGGCGCTCGGCGGGCGGGCGGCCTGTCAGCCGGGGTCGTCCGCCCGGCGCGCGCTCCACTCGCGCGGTGAAACGCCGTAGGCGGCCCGGAAGGTCCGGCTGAAGTGCGCCGGGTTGACGAAGCCCCACCGCTGGGCGACGGCCGACACGGTCGGCGCGGTACGGCCGCGACGGCCGAGCTCGCGGGCGCAGGCCTCAAGACGGCGTTGCTGGACGAGCCGGCTGACCGTCACCCCCTCGTGCTCGAAGAGCCGGTGCAGGTAGCGCACGGAGATGTGGTGGGCCTGCGCGATCCGCTCGGGTGTCAGCTCCGGGTCGCCCAGCCGGCGGTCGATGTACTCCCGCACCCGCCGGACCAGGTGACCGTTCGGGTTGTCCGGCCGGTCAGCGGACCGGCCCTCGGCCAGTTGGGCGACCAGTGCGCTCACGAGGTCGGCGACGCTCCCGGCCAGGCGGTCGCCGACCGGTGCGGGAAGCGAGTGCGCGGACGCGGCCAGGACGCCGAGGAAGGGCGCGAGTACCGGCCCGCATCCGTCCCTGCCACTGACGGCCGCCCCGATCGCGTGCCGCAGGTCGCGCTCCGGCACGCCCAGCAGACGGCGCGGCAGGTGGACCAGGTGGGTGCGGAAGCGCTCCGGGTAGTCGACGGCGTACGGCCGCGCGGTGTCGTACAGCACCAGCCCGCCCGGCAGCGCCTCCGCCCGGCGCCCGTCCTGCTCCAGCACGGCCCGGCCCGCCACCTGCACTCCGACCCCGACCTGCGGCTCGGAATGCGGGGCCCGCGCGATCAGGTCGGCCGTGCGGGAGACCCGGGCGGCGTCCGCTTCCAGGGTGGAGATCCGCACGTACCCGAGCCGGTGCGACTCCACGAGCCCGTCGAACGGCCGCCCGGTGAGTGGGAGGACCTCCACCGGCACCAGTGTCCGCGACACCGCTCCGCTCCAGAACGCCGCCTTCTCCTCGTCCGCGACCAACGCGGTCGTCACCCGCACGCCCATCTGACCGCCCTTCCGCCGTAGCCCTGCGCGGTCTCAGCCTGGACTGCGCACACGACGGGCCGTTAGGTCATCTGACTGCCGTGTCCGGGGCAGGGCGGTCGGGCCTTGCGGCAGGTCAGCCGGGGTCGAGGGCGTGGGCGAGCGCGGCCCGCGAGGTGATGCCGAGCTTGGGGAAGATCTTGTAGAGGTGGGACTGTGCGGG
>NZ_CP026498.1:10723395-10739015 GCF_002953255.1 Streptomyces sp. CB01881 | reverse complement strand
CGACTGTGCGGGGCGACAACTGGAGCTGCCGGCCGATCTCCTTGTTGGTGAGACCCGTCGCGGCCAGCCGGGCGATGCGCAGTTCCTGACCGGTGAGACCGGACGGATTCGCGGCCGGTCCGCCCGGCGGGAGCACCACGGAGTCACCGGCGGCCCGCAGTTCCGCCTCGCACTGGTGGGCCCAGGGGCCTGCCTGGAGGCGACGGAACACGTGGTGGGCCGCGCGCAGCGCCTCCCGGGCCCCGGGGCGGTGGCGCCGGCGCAACCACGAGCCGTGGGCGAGGCGCAGCCGGGCGAGGTCGAACACCCACCGTTCGGCGCCCGGTACGGCGTACGCGTCGCGGTAGGCGGTCTCGGCCTCGTCGTCCTCGGCGGCCAGGGCGGTGGCGGCCGCGAAGAGGAAGGCGTGGCGGCCGGAGATCCCCGCGGAGCGCGCTGCCCGTCCCGCCGTGAGGTGGGCCCGGGCCTCCTCGTGGCGACCGGTGTGAACGGCGGCCGTCACCAGGTCGAGGACCAGCGCGTGGCGCCACGGTGGTCCACTGGACGGTTGCCCGGGTGGGGTGAGTTCGCCGAAGTGCGCGTAGGCCTGCTCGTGGCGTCCGTGGGCGAGTGCGGCCAGGCCGCGCAGGTGGGTCAGGCGGTCGAGCACGTAGCGCATCCGGGCGCGGGTGGCGGCCGGCCGGACGGCCTGCTCGATCTCCCGCAGGCCGGCCTCGTCGCCCCGGCCGGCCAGGAAGTGGGCGTAGTACTGGCGGAACATCAGGGCGTTGGTGTGGTAGCCCAGATCGTCCGCGATCTCGGCCTCCCGCAGACAGACGGCCGACCGGTCCCAGTGCCCGAGCAGGAAGTCCTGGTGGCACTTGGCCTTGGCCACCGAGCCCTGGGTGGCGTAGCCGTGCAGCCCGGTGAAGCGCTGCCACAGGTCGCCGTCGGGGCAGTCGAGCGCCGAGGCGGTCCACAGCAGGAGCCAGGCCGCGCCGGCCCCCTGCTCCTCGGTCATGTTCCCGGCTGCCGTCCGCAGTGCCTCGGCCGCTTCCGGGCCCGGGGCGGTCCACGCACGCAGGCACAGCCTGCCGGCCTCCGGGACGTGGTCCCGGTGCCGTTCCAGGGCACGCCACGCCCAGGGATCGTCGGTGTAGCTGGCGGCCAGCAGCAGCTTGAAGTAGACCTGTTCGGCGAGCCCGCCGAAGCCCTCGGCGCCCGGCGCGGTCAGCGCGTCGAGAGCCGCGGGCAGCAGTGCGGCGGAGGACTCGAAGTCGACGTGGTGACTCTGGTCGGCGTAGACCACCGCGTACGCGAAGAGCGGGGCCGCGTCCTGCGGGACCGTGCTGGACTTCAGCTCCTCCACCAGATCCGCGGCGTGGCGCAGCTGCCCGCCGCGTGCCGACATCACCGCGGCCCAGGTGAGCCGACGGGTCCGGTCGCAGGAGCCGGGGCTGAGGGCGGCGGCGCGTTCGAGCAGGAGCGCGCCCTCGGCGTCGCCCCCTCGGCGGGCGAGGCCGCGCCCCGCGTCCTGCAGGCGGTGCGCGAGTTCCTCGTCGGGCAGCAGCGCGGCCGACGCTTCGTGGACCAGCCGACGGGGGTCGTCCGGCGCGAGGGCGGTCGACAGGACCCGGTGCGCCTCGCGGCGAGCGCTGTCGGAGGCGGCGGACACGACGGCGGTGCGGACCAGGGGGTGGCGGAACACCAGACGGCCCGCCGGGTCGAGCCGTGCCAGGCCGTCCGTCTCGATCCGCTCCAGGAGCTCCCGCGCGTTCTCGTCCGCGACGACGCGCAGCCACGCTCCGCTGCCGAACTCCGTGCCGGCGGCCAGGGCGCCCATCAGCAGCAGACGGCCGGCTTCGGGCGCCACCGCTCCCAGCCGGTCGGCGAACATTCGTTCCAGCTTCCGCCCAAGGGGCAGCTGCTCCGGGAGCGGAGCGGCCCCCAGCTGCTGGGCGGCCGGCAGTTGGCGCGGCAGCTCCACCAGCGCCAGCGGGTTACCCGCCGCCTCGGCCAGGACCCGGTCCCGGGCAGGTGCCGCGAGGTCGGGGTAGTGGGCGCCCAGTAGCAGCGTGGCGTCCGCCCGGGGCAGGGCCCGCACGTCGACGGTCTCGGCCGACCAGGCCTGGACGGACGCTCCGTCCGGGCGGGTGGCGGCGACGATCACCACCGGCAGGTCGGCGCAGCGCCGGTGCAGGAAGTCGAAGACGGTCGCACTGGAGGAGTCGATCCAGTGCAGGTCGTCCAGGAGGAGGAGCACGGGCGCGGTCAGCGCCGCCTCCTCCAGCAGCACCAGCGCGGCGGCTCCGACGGCGAACCCGCTCGGGGTGCCAGGACGGATGCCGAGCGCACTCTCCAGGGCCTCCCGCTGATGGGCCGACAGGACGGCGGAGCGCTGAAGCGGCGACCGGAATGCCTGGTGGAGGGCGCCGAACGCGAGATCCGTCTCCGCCTCCGCACCGAGCGCCCGCAGAACGGTGAACCCCCGAGCGCGCGCCGCGCGCTCCACCCAGGCCAGCAACGTGCTCTTGCCGACGCCCGGGTCACCGCGCATCACCACCGTGGAGCCGCTTCCGCCGTCCACGGCCTGGACGAGCGCCGCGGTCAACAGCTCCGTCTCCCGCTGCCGGCCGACCAGGACCACAGCCCCGCCGCCGTCCGCCACTCCCGCCCCCTCGGTCTACCCGGCCCTTTCCGCGGGCACCCAAGGCTACCGTCCGTCAGAACAGTGCTTGATCAGGGCCGGAGGCCAGCCGATCCGCTCAGCCCGGTCGCCGGCACCCGTCCGGCTGGGCCCGGGACGGGCTGGTCCGCCGGGTGGCCGTCAGGCGGGGCCAGCTGAGGGGCGGATTCGTAGAGCTGCGAGGTGTCGTAGTTCCAGAACCAGGTCTCGCCTGGTTCGAAGCTGCGGATCACCGGGTGCCCGGTCGCCTTGGCATGCGCGGTGGCGTGTGTGGCGGGAGAGTCGTCGCAGCAGCCGATGTGGCCGCAGCGCGCGCAGCGGCGCAGGTGAAACCACCAGCCGCCGGCGGCGTCGCATTCGACGCAGCCTGCACCACTCGGCGTCTGGTCGGGTCGATCGGCTTCTCGGTGGTCATGGCAACTCCTGCTGGGTGGCGGGTTCTGCGGGGTTGATCGGGAGGCGGACCTGGAAGCGGGTGTCGCCCGGGGCCGACTCGAGTCGCAGGTCGCCGCCGTGCCGGTTGACGATGATGCGCCAGGAGATGTCCAGGCCGAGACCGGTACCTTCGCCGGCAGGTTTGGTGCTGAAGAACGGGTCGAAGACCCGACTCTGTACGTCGGCGGGCACACCGGGGCCGGTGTCGCGGACTTCGACCAGCACCTGGTTCCCGTCCTGTGCGGTGCGAACGGTGAGGGTGCCGCCCGCGCCGGTACTGCGGATGGCCCAGACGGCGTTGTCGATCAGGTTGGTCCAGACCTGGTTCAGCTCGGCGGGGTAGCCGGGGATGCTGGGCAACGTGCGGTCGTAGTCGCGCACGACGGTGACGCTCGGGCCGATCTTCACTGAGAGCAGCAGCAGGGTACTGTCCAGCAGCTCGTTCACATCAGCAATTTGGTACGGGGCCCGGTCGAGCTGCGTGTACTGCTTCGCCGCACCGACGAGTGCGGAGACGCGGTGCGCGGCGTCCTCGATCTCGTCGAGCAGGAGCTCGGCCTCGACCGTGCAGCTCAGCCAGTGCAGTGCTTTTCCCAGCAGGTCTTCGGGCAGGGCTCCGGCGATCCGGTCCAGCCAGTCGATGCCCAGACTCGCCTCGACGAGGACCGGCGCCAGCTCCCAACCGTCGGCGACGCCGTGCGCCTCCAGCCAGTCGCCGATCTCGTCCTCGCGGTCCGAGGCCTCCAGCGGGTTGAGCGCTGAGGCCTGCCCCATCTGGCCGATCGTCATGTCCTGCAGTTCCCTCAGGTGGGCGAGGTCCCCGCCGCGGCGTGGCTCGGCCGCGAGCTCCGCGAATTCGCGGCGCACCCGGGCGATGCGCTCCCGCAGGGCCGAGGTGGCGCGTACGGCGGCAGCCGCGGGGTTGTTGAGCTCGTGGGTGAGCCCGGCTGTCACCGACCCGAGAGCGAGCAGCCTCTCCCTCTGGCCGACCGCCTCCTGGGTGCTTTTGAATCCGAAGAACAGACCCTCCAGCAGGTGGACGGCCATCGGGAACCAACTGCGCATGATCTCCGCGAAGGCTTCCGCGGGCAGCACGAAGAACCTGGACCGCTCGGTCGCCCGGAGCGAGTTGTTGTACACCTGCGGCACTTGGTCGCCGAGGTAGGCCTGGAATGCCCCGGCGTACACGCCGGGCATGGATGTCCGGCTGACGTCCACCTGCTGGCCGCCGACGCTGCGCGAGAGGACCACGGTCCCCCGGAACAGCACGAACAGGCTCGCCGCGGGATCGCCCTCCCGGTACACTGGGCCCGGGTCGAACCACTCGACGTGGCCGTCCCGGCACAGCTGGGTCAGTTGGTCGGGAGTCAGCTTCTCGAACAGGAACAGCGTCCGAAGCTCCTGCTCGTCGCACTTCTCCTGCGCGGTGGTCATGACTGCTCCAGGTAGCGGTGCGCGAGCATGACGGCCATGGCGCCCTCGCCGACCGCGGAGGCGACCCGCTTGGCGGACTCCGCGCGCACGTCTCCGGCTGCGAAGACCCCTGGCACGTTGGTCTCAAGGTGGTAGGGGGGCCGATCCAGCGGCCAGCCGGCGGGGGCGCGCCCGTCGGTGGTCAGATCGGGGCCGGTCAGCACGAAGCCCTTCGGGTCCCTGAGTACCGTGCCGTCCAGCCAGTCGGTCAGCGGTGCCGCACCGATGAAGACGTACATCCACTGCGCGTCAACGGTCTCGGACCTACCGGTCACACGGTTGCGCAGGGTCAGCCCTTCCAGGTGTTCCTCGCCCTGGGCGGCTTCGACGACCGTGTCCGTGAGCACCGTGACGGTGGAGGCGTCCTCGACCCGCTGGAGCAGGTAGGAGGACATCGAGGAGGCCAGCTCCGGTGCCCGCACCAGCAGGGTGACCTTCCGGGCGCTGCGGGAGAGGAACATCGCGGCCTGGCCGGCGGAGTTCGCACCGCCGACGATGTACACGTCCTGCCCTTGACAGGCGGCCGCCTCGGTCAGGGCCGAGCCGTAGTAGACCCCGCGCCCGGTCAGTCCGGCCGCCCCCGGCACGTCCAGTTGCCGGTAGGACACACCGGTCGCGAGGATCACGGTGTGTGCCGAGACGGCGGAGTCGTCGGAGAAACGCAGCGTGCGTGCCGCCCCCTTCACTTCCAAGCCGGTGACCGTGCACGCCGTGAGCAGCTCCGCGCCGAATTTCGTGGCTTGGCGGCGTGCCCGGTCGGTGAGCTGCGCTCCGGAGACGCCGTCGGGGAAGCCCAGGTAGTTCTCGATGCGGGAGCTCTGGCCCGCCTGTCCACCGGTTGCCTCGCGTTCCACGAGGACGGTGCGCAGACCCTCCGAGGCTCCGTAGACGGCCGCGGCGAGGCCGGCGGGGCCGCCGCCGACGATGACCAGGTCGTAGAAGTCGGCCGCGGGGGTGGTCGACAGCCCCACGTGGGCGGCCAGGTCCCGATCGGCGGGCTCGACGAGGGCAGTGCCGTCCGGGGTCACCACCAGGGGCAGTCGCAGACCGTCCTGCCCTGCGGCGACCAGCAGACGTCCGCCCTCTGGTTCCTCGCTGGAGTACCAACGGTAGGGCACCTGGTTGCGGGCGAGGAACTCCCGGACCTGGGAGGAGCGGGCCGACCAGCGGTGGCCGACGACCCTGGTGACGTCCACGGCGCGACCGCCGCCGGCCCGCCACGTCTCCAGCAGGTCGTCCACCACCGGGTACAGCTTCTCCTCGGGCGGCTCCCACGGCTTGAGCAGGTAGTGGTCGAGATCGACAACGTTGATGGCGTCGATCGCGGCGTTGGTGTCGGCGTAGGCGGTGAGCAGTACCCGTCGGGCTGCCGGGAACAGATCGAGCGCCGCTTCGAGGAATTCGATGCCGTTCATCTGCGGCATCCGGTAATCGGCCAGGATCACCGCGACCGGCACGCCCCGCAGCTTCAGCGCGCGCAGCGCCTCGAGCGCCGATGCGCCGGACTCGGCGCGGACCACCCGGTAATCCTCCCCGTAGTGGCGGCGCAGGTCACGGGCGACGGCCCGGGATACCGCAGGATCGTCGTCCACGGTCAAAATCACCGTCCGCACCTCGTCGGTGGCCTCTGCCATGGTTCACCACCCAGGACTGTCGCAGGGCCGGAGGGGGAGCACCCCTTCCAGTCTGATCGCTGGCACCCGGTACGGCCCGCCGTCGTGGCACTCACGGGGCAGAGCGGACTCCACTCGAGCATTTCCGCGGGCCGCATGTGTTCAGCCGAACGGTGACCACGCCACCCGCGTCCATGCCGTCTACGACCCGCACGGCAGGCGGTGCCACAGCGCGCCGGCCGGCCATCCACCCCCCGGTCCTGGACCGCCCCGGTCGGGCCCCGGTGCTGCTGGAGGTGCCCCCGGACGCGCCACTGGGCATGGGGGGGTCCCGTTCGAGTCCGGACAACCCGGCAAGCGCGCAGGCCGCACCGTGGAGACCGGGGTCTGCCGCTCCGGGGTCGCACCGAAGGCGTTCGGCGTGTGATTCAGCGCGTGAGCGGTGGGGAACGCGCCGGGTACGGGAGCCGGGCGCCACTGTGGGAGAGCATGCCGTCATGGACATCGAATCGCTTGTACGCACCCGCCGCGCCTTGCACGCGGTCGCGGAGCTGGTCCTGGCCGGACCACAGTTCCGAACCAGTGGCACGATCAGGCTGCGCGCCTCCCTCGGCGGCTTCGCCACCCGGGCCGAGCCGAACGTGCAGGTCGTCGGCGCGGATCTGGTGGCGTCCGGGCAGCGCCTCTTCCTGGAGCGGACCACTTGCGCCGCGCTGGCGGCTGCGATCGGGGTCACGGCCGGTGCGCCCGCGGGGCTCTACCAGGGCGGATCCGGTGTCGGCCCCGAGGACGTGATCGAAGCCGATCCGCAGCCGGCGCACTGGATCGCGCATGGTTTCGCGGTCGGCGATGCCGCACTTCGCCGGATGTTTCCCGGGGCGGATCCGGTTATCTGGCCCGAGCACTTCGACATCGGCGTGACCGTGGCCGCGGTCGACTACGGAGTCTCCCCGGGCGATGGCTTCCAGGCGGAGCCGTACGCCTACGTCGGCCCGCACACCCGGCAGCAGGGGAATTACTGGAACGCGCCGTTCGGCGCGTTGGCCACGGTCCGCGAGCTCGGCGGCGTGGACGGCGTGTTGGCCTTCTTCGAGCAGGGCCGTCAGTTGGTCGCTTGATCATCACTGACTGCCGCCGTGCCGATCGCTCCTGGAACTCTCGGCAGTCGGCCGCGTGGCGGTAGACGTCGGCGAGGCGTTCGACGTGATCGGCCACCTCCACGACGGACAGCCGTAGCAGCTCCGGGCCGGGCGCTCCTTCGGCGCGACGCCGGTCTTCCAGGCGGTGGCCGGTCTCCGGGTCCGCGTAGAGCGCCGCGATGAGCGGGGCGAGCGGGGTGCTGTAGCGGTTGTAGAACGTCGCCCGGGTGCTTCCGGCGCGTTCGGCCAGTTCGGCGACGGTGATCTGGGAGACGGGCCGCTGCGAGGCGGGCTCGACGACGGCCTGCCGCCGGGCAGCGGTGGTCCGGGTGGCACGCGGATCGGTTCCCTTGGTCATCGTGCTGCCATCCCGGGTCGTTCAGTCCGGTTGAGGCGGCCCGCGACCGGTGTTCTTATTCAGATGTCAAATAGCTTCACGAGGGAGCCGTCATGTCCTCCCACACTTCGGTCTCACCCCAGGAAGTCGCCGACCGGTTGGCCATCCGTGAGCTGATCGACGCCTACGCGCACTGCGCCGACCGGCGCGACGCCAAGGGCCAGATGGCGCTGTTCACCGAGGACAGCCACCTCCTGGTCTACATGGACGCCACCGCGGCGGAGCCGACGCAGGAACTGCACGGGCGCGAGGCCCTCGCCCCGGTCTTCGACAACCTGAACAGCTACCGGGCCACCACCCACTTCAACGGCCAGAGCACCGTGTCGATCGACGGTGACCGGGCGAGCGGCGAGAGCTACTGCCTGGCCCACCACATCTCGCTCGGTCAGGACGCCGAGCGCACCATCATGGTCGCGTCCATCCGCTATCTCGACGAATTCGTCAAGCAGGACGGCGAGTGGTACTTCGCCGAGCGCCGCCTGATGGTCGACTGGACCGAGACCCGCCCCTGCGCGCCCTGAGCCTGCGAGGCGTTCGAGGACCGGCCGCAGGTGGGGAGTTGACAGCGGATGAAGGACGACGGCTCCCCCGCCGAAGCCGGGGAACCCTCATTCTGGAGGCGGCTGCGGCGCCAGCTGTGGCAGCCGCCGCGCCCCCACGGGGAGCAGCCGCGCGAGCGCGTCGTCGGCCCGCTGGAGCTCTTCTACGACCTGGTCGTGGTTGTCCTGGTCGCCCAGGCGGCCCACCACCTCGCGGGGCAGCTCACCTGGAACGGTATCGGCGAATACACCGCGGTATTCGGGCTGACCTGGATCGCGTGGGTCAACGGGAGCCTCCACCACGAGCTGCACGGCCGCGAGGACGCCCGCGCGCGAAGCACCTTCCTGCTGCAGATCCTCGTCCTCGTCCCCCTGGGCGCCTACATCCCCGAGGCCGACGGCGCCCGGGGAGCCGCCTTCGCCGTCACGGCAGGGGTCCTGTTCGCCGTACTCGCACTGCTGTGGCTGCTGGCCTCCCGCGGCGACCGGCCCGAATACCGCCGGCCCAGCCGGCTCTTCGTCACCGGAACCATCCTCTGCGCCGCCACCCTCGGGGTGAGCGCGCGGCTCCCCGCCCCCACCCGGGTCTGGACCTGGGGACTGCTCGACCTCGCGTACCTGGCTGGCTTCGCCGCCGTGATCCTCAAGGCGACACCGCGCGAGGCCGCGGCGCTCACCGTCACCGACGCACTCATCGAACGGTTCGGACTGCTCATCATCATCGTCCTCGGCGAGACCGTGACCGGCGTCGTCAGCGGACTCGCGACCGAGCCGGTCAACGCGCTCACGTTGACCGTCGCACTGATCATCGTCGTGGTCGGCTTCGGCGCCTGGTGGACCTACTTCGACTTCGCCGGCCACCGAGAGCCGCGCCGGACGCCGGCGGCCACCGTCCAGTGGATGCTCGCCCATCTGCCACTCACGGCCGCGGTCGCCGCCATGGGCGCGGCCATGGTCAGCCTGGTCGAGCACGCCCACGCCGCCCGGACCCCCACCGCCACGTCCTGGGTGCTTTGTGGCGGCGCGGCCGTCGTGCTCTCCAGCACCATGCTCGTCGCCGCCACCCTCCAGGCCTGGCGCACCAAGCAGGACCTGTACCGCCCGCTGTCACGCACCTGCGCCGCGGCTGCCCTCGCCTGCCTCGCGCTCGCCGCGGGCCGCCCGTCGCCACCTGTGCTCGGCGGCGTCCTTGTCGTGATCTTCGGAGTTCCCTGGGGGCTCGCCGTGGCTCACCGCCTGCGCCACCAGGGGACGGTCGCCCAGGAGTAGACCGGCCCGTCGGGCTCGCCACGCGGGAGCGGCGCGTACGGTCGGCAGACCGCCTCTGGACTACGGCCTGGACGCCGACCGCGCGGCGCGGCGGCCGCACGTCAGGTCAGAGTTCGGCGTGGTTCCAGTCGCCCGTGGAGCTGACCTGGCTGGTGACGCCGATCAGCATCGCCATCCAGCGCTGGACGTCGCCGTAGCTGTAGAAGGTGCCTACGCCGGTGACGTTGACGGGCGGGGTGTTGGGGTTGTTGGTGACGTCGTAGGCGTAGCGGGAGATCTGGTCCCAGGAGTTCTCCAGGTACTGCTGCCGCTCGGGGAGCCCGTTGTAGAAGGGCAGGTTTCCGCCCTGGATGTCGCGGGTGACGCCGTAGACGTCCCAGAAGCGCGCGGCCTCGGAGGAGAACTGGATCATGAACATCAGTGACCTGGCGACGTTCTGCTGGTTGGCACCGTACGGGTAGCCGGTGGTCGCGAGGTTGTCGATCGACGCCGTGAGGTCGTTCCACCCGATGGGCATCGACTCGCGTCCCCGGCCGGCGGCCTGCCGCATCGCGTTGTAGTTGGAGCCGAAGGACAGCTGGCTGAGGCGGTGGTCCGGCGGCAGGAGCGGGTTGCCACTCAGAAGCGATTCCCAAACCGAAGGTAGGGTCACGTTTTCCCAGGTGAGGCGTGTGGCCGTCGCTCGGTAGGCATGCTCGGACCGTCGTGGCGGTGCGGGGCGTGCTGGGAGGTGGCGGATGCCGTCGGTGCTGGGGATGTTGGAGAGACGCGAGCGGGTGGCGCTGGCCCGGGTGGAGGAGTTGCGGGCCGAACTGGAGCGGCTCAGGCTGCTGTGGTCGAGGCGGATGAGGCCGCGCGGCGCGCGGTCATCGCTCGCGAGGAGATCGTCGCGGCCCTGGCCGAGGCGGCCGACGAGGCCGGCGCGTCCGACGCGCCGGTGGATGCGCCGACCGCGGGGGCCGCCGGGTCGCGGGTGGAGGTCCCGCTGTGGCGGGACGGGGTGGGGACCGAGGTGCTTCCGCCTGACTGCGCACGGATCGTGGCCTTGGTCCGGGAGGACGCCGCCGGTGGCGGGCAGGGGGTGCGGGCGCGGGTGATGCGCGAGCATCTGGGCTGGCCGGCGAGTGACGCGAAGGAGCAGGCCGCACGGTTTCGGGCGAAGCGGCTGGTCGAGCGGGGCTGGTTGACCGAGGGGCGGCCGGGGCTGTTCAGGCCGCGGACCGCTTGACGCGGCGGGGCGCCGGTCGGCCGGAGCGGGCCAGGCGGCGGGTGGCCGGGATGCCCGCGGCCCACCAGGCCATCGCCTCGGCACTGTCGATGCGGGTCTCGTAGTCCCGTGCGAGGCGCCGGGCCCGGATCAGGTGGGAGAAACTGCGCTCCACGACCCAGCGGCGCGGCAGCACCACGAACCCCTTGGTGTCGTCGCTGCGCTTGACGACGGTCAGCGCGAGGGCGAGGACGGCGTGGGCGAAGGCGACCAGCCGGCCGGTGTAGCCGCCGTCGGCCCGGAGCAGGGTGATGCGGTGGTGGTCGGCACGCAGGTGTTCAAGGAGGTCGCGGCCGGCGTCGTTGTCCTTGACCGAGGCGGCGGTGACCAGCACGGTCAGCAGCAGCCCCAGGGTGTCCACCGCGATGTGCCGTTTGCGGCCGTTGATCTTCTTTCCGGCGTCGTAGCCGCGGGTGGCCGCGGCGACGGTGGCGTCGGCCTTCACGGACTGCGAGTCGATGATCGCGGCGGTCGGCTCTTCCTTCTTGCCGGCCAGTTCGCGCAGCATCTTGCGCAGCCGGCCGTAGAACTCCTTGATGCAGTCGTGGTCGCGCCGGCGGCGGAAGAACCGGTAGACGGCCCGCCACTTGGGGAAGTCGGCGGGCAGGCCGGCCCAGCGCACGCCCTCGGCGACCAGGTAGCGCACCGCGTCGAGCAGTTGGCGGTGGCAGTAGCCCTCCGGGCGGCCCCCTTGTCCGTTCAGCCAGGCCGGGACCGGCAGCAGCGGCCGCACGATCGCCCACTGCGTGTCGGTGAGGTCGGAGCCGTAGCGGCGGGTCCGGTCCGGCTGGTCGGCGGCGTTGCCGAGCCGGTGGGCGAGACAGTCGCACGGCGACACGCCGTAGCTGGACGCGGACGGTGCGGGCACGCCACAGTGGGACACCAGGGCCTCCTGATGGTTCGTTGACTCGACATCACCGAACTGTGCGGGAGGCCCTTCTCTTATGCGCCGGCCGCCAAGTGATCACCCGAACGAGGCTGATGCGCACGGAAGTTCGAGCGACAGTCGCGCCCCTCGGTTTGGGAAACGCTTCTCATGCCACGCGCGTACAGCGACAGGATCCGCTCGTTGAACCCGGCCAGCCGTCGCGCGTTCTTGGGGACCAGCCGCGGCTCGAACTGCCCGTTGTGGTCCCTGGCCACCGCGACGGTCACCGCGCCGACATCCGTCAGCACGGTCTTCGACGAAGTCCCGTTGCGGTTGTTACCCGAGCCACGCCCTGCCGGATCGTGCTTCTCATAGCCCAGGTGCTCGGTCATCTCCGCGTCGAGAACCCGCTCCAGCACCGCCCGGGTGACCTGGGTCAGCAGCCCGCCCTCACCCAGCAGAGCCGCACCCGAGGCGTCCGTGTGCTCCATCAGCCGCTCGACGACCTCGCCCACCAACCGCTCATCGACCGGCTCGACGGCCGGCCCTTCCTTCTCGCCCATGTCCCGTCCGTTCCGGCTGGCCAGAGCCCTTGGCCGGGCCCCGGCCAGCCTCCCGGATCACGGACTTACACGATCCATCTGACACGCTCGGCCTTGACGCCGACGATGTCGGCACCCGTGCGCTCCGCCGCCCGGGAGACGGGCGGCGGAGCGCGGGCGGGTGGTGCGGGCGGGGGCTAGAAGGTGAGGTTCCAGGCGTCGATGGTGCCGGTGTCGCCCGCGGCGCCGTCCTTGACGCGGAGCTTCCAGGTGCCGTTCGCCGCGCTCGCGGCGGCGTTGACGGTGTAGGTCTTGGCGACGTTGTCGGTGCTGTCGCTGTTCGGGAAGTCCTCCAGGAGGTAGACCGTGCCGTCGGGGGCGACCAGGGAGATGACCAGGTCACCGCGGTAGGTGTGCTTGACATCCACACCGACCTTGAGGGTGGCGGGGGCATTGCCGCTCACGCCCGTCACGGTGATCGGGCTCTCCACGGTGGTGTTGTCGGTGATCGCCACGTCGGCGAGGTTCTCGAAGTACTTGCCGGCCGGCAGGGTGGAGCCGACGGCCTTCAACGCGTCGACCTGGCCCTCGCCGAAGAAGGCGTTGTTGGCGGTGGTGCCGGTGCAGCGGCTGTCCGAGGCCGGGCAGGCCAGGTCGTTGGCCTGGGTGGCGAGGCGGGCCCGGATGTCGGCCGGGGTCAGCGACGGGTCGGCGCTCGCGATCAGCGCGGCCACGCCGGTGACGTGCGGGGAGGCCATCGAGGTGCCGCTCTTGGTGCCGTACTTGCCGCCGGGCAGGGTGGAGTAGACGCCGGTGGCGCCGTCCCCGCCGGGTGCCGCGACGTCGATGACGCCCCGGCCGAAGTTGGAGTAGGAGGCCTTGCCGCTGCCGCTGCCCGTGGCAGCGACGGTTACCACGCCCGGAAGTTCGGTGGGGATGTCGAGGCAGGCGTTGCTGATGGTCCGGGTGACCGGGGTGGAGTCGTTGGGGCTCTCCGAGTCGGTCGTCTTGTTGGCCAGGTCGTAGTTCGAGTTGCCGGCCGCGGCGACCTGCAGCGAGCCCTTGCCCTCGGCGTACTCCTGGGCGCGCTTCACGCCCTCGATGATGGCCGCCTGGTCGAGGTCGTTCGGGCAGTTGAACTGCCACGGGTCGGTGTAGTAGCTGTTGTTGGTCACCTTGAAGCCGTGGTCACCGGCCCAGACGAAGCCGCAGACCGTGTTCTCGGCGTAGAAGAGGGTGCTGGTCGGCTCGGCGATCCGGACCGAGGCGATCTTCACGCCCGGCGCGACGCCGATGACGCCCTTGCCGTTCTTGGCGGCCGCGATGGTGCCGGCGACGTGGGTGCCGTGGGTGTCCACATCGCGCCAGGCGCCGGTGCGGGCGTCGGCCTTGCCGTAGGCGCAGGAGACGGAGTCGGCGGCGTCGAAGTTCGGTGCGAGGTCCTGGTGCTGGTCGTCCACGCCGGTGTCGAGCACGCCGACCTTGACGGTGGGCGAACCGGTGGTCACCGCCCAGGCCTGGTCGGCCTTGATCTGGGTCATGTCCCAGCGGTTGGACTCGGTGAGCGTGGTGGCCGACTGGGCCGGGTTGGCGGGCAGCGCCGGGCTGTACGCGTCGGCCGGCACGTCGGACGTGCGAGTGGCGCCGACCTGCTGGATGCCGGTGACGCCGCGCAGAGCGGCGGCGAAGCCGACCGTGGTCGAGTGGGCGACGATGACGCCGATCGCGTCGTAGCTCGCGAAGACCGTGCCGCCCTTCACGGCGACGGCGGCCTTGGCGGCGGCGACGTCGGCGGGTGCGCTGATCACCAGGTAGGCGCGGGTTCCGGCGGCCCAGCCGGCGGCCGCGGTGTGCGGGGCGGCGGCAGGGGCACCGGCGGCGGGGGCCTCGGCCGCCACCGGAGCGGCGGGGGCAGTGGGAGGGGTGGGGGTGATGGTCGCCGGGGCGGCGGTCGCGAGTGCCGTGGGGGTGGCGAGCGCCATGGCCGAGAGCACGGCGAGAGCGGCGGCCGGGCGGCCCAGCCGGGATACCAGGGGTGACACATGTCCTCCGATTCGGGCCCGTGCGTGAGGGGATCACACGGGGTTTGAACGCAACATGCCAGAACGGTGAGCGTTTGGGGAAGGCTTTACGCATGACGACTTGTCACAGCAGTGTCAACATTTGATGTCGCGCCCGGGTCGGACGGTCGAACCGGGGGAACCCGACGCGTCTCATCGGAGGACGGCCGGGGATTCCGCGTCACGGGCGAGCACGGCGGGCCGGCCACTGCCGTCGGCGGGCACGGCCCAGACGTCCGCGTCCGTGCCGTCGTGCGGCAGCCCGTAGGCGACGGTGGCGTCGTCCAGCCAGGCCGGCTGGTCGTCGGCGCTGCGGGTCTCGGCGAGGGGCAGCTCGGCCAGGTCGGCCAGCCGCAGCACGGTGAGCCGCCAACCGCCGCCGGACAGACGGCTCCTGTAGGCCAGCCGGGTGCCGTCCGGGGACAGTGACGGGCACTCCACGTCGTCCTTGACGGTCCGCAGGCTACGGGCGGTGAAGTCGCCCGCGGCCAGGGAGCGGTGGCCGCCGGGCCGACATGGTGGCGTAGAAGCGCTTGTCGTCGACGATGAAGGTGACGCCCGAGAGGTTGGCGCCCCCGATGGGGTTCGTGGCCGTCGACCGTGAGGTTCTCCAGGTTGCCGACGAGCGTGTCGGTCCGGGTGTCGAGGATGCCGGAGCTGGTGGAGAACCGTCCGCCGTTGCAGGAGTCGCCGGTGACGAAGACGGTCCAGGAGACCATCCGCCCGGTGGCGTAGACCCGGGCCCGGCTGGGGACGCCGTTCAGAGGCAGGCTGGTCCGCTCGCCTGCTGTGGAAGCAGGGCATCAAGCCCGTCATCGCCCGCCGCGACGTACCCCAGGACTCAGGCTTCGGCGTGCATCGTTAGGTGGTCGAGGGGCGCCACCTGGCCCCAGGGCTTCCGCTGTCGGTAACGGGTGAAACGAGGCTCTGGATCACTTTCCGTGCTGGTATGACTGATCGTCACCGACTGCGCCAGGAGGGGACGCCGGTCACGCGGCAAGGAGCACACGCTTTCGCAGGTCCAGGCCTGCGCGGCCGAACATCTGCCGCTTCAGCATCTTGATCCGATTCACCTGCCCCTCCACCGCCCCCGAGCTGAACGGCAGACTCAACCCCGCCACCACCGCCCCAAGATCAGAACCGATCCCATTCACGAACGACATCAACTCGGGCAGGCCGGTGGCCTTCACCTGGTCGATCCAGCCGGCCAGCTGGTCGCGTCCGGCGCGGGCGGTCATCATCTCGGCGAAGGTCCGAACGTGGTCGGCGGCCGTGTCCAGCTGAGCGGGCGAGGCGATCTGCCCGGTGTAGGTGAAGGAGTCGCCGTTGCGGCCGGGCCCGTCGCTGGTGTCG
>NZ_CP026498.1:10722340-10723385 GCF_002953255.1 Streptomyces sp. CB01881 | reverse complement strand
CTGCGGGCAGCGGGCGAGGATTCCCTTGAGCTTGAGGGTCTCGTCGGTGGTGAGGCTGTCGGGGTGGCGGGTGATCCAGCTGGTCACGTCGCGGACCGAGGGCGGCCGGGTGGAGCGGTCCTGTGGCTGGGCGCCGGACCGCAGGGGTCGCAGGTAAGTCGCGCAGGACCGTCAGGCCGCCGGTGTAGCCGGCGGCCTTGATCTCGTCGAAGAGCGTCTTCGCGGTGGTGCAGCCTTCCTGCCACCGCTGGTGGAGGTAGGGCTTGTAGTCGTCCAGGACGCTGGTGCGGCCCTGCCACTTGCCGACCACGAGTTCCTCGGGGGCACCGGCGCGGGCGAACCTGCGCACTGTGCCGCGGGCCAGGCCCAGTCGGCGGCTGATCTCCCGCCGGGACAGGCCCTGGTCGAGGAGGGTGTGTACGGCCTGGTGCCGCTCGCGGGTGCGGTCCGCGTAGCGGTGGGCGCCCCGGTCTGCTTTCGCTGTCGCGGTGATCTGTTCCAGTTCGGCGAGGGCAGCCGCGGATTCCTCGGGGTGGGGACGTGGGCAGGTTCGCGCAGTTGGGTGGAGTGTCGGGTGACGCAGCGTTCCACGGCTTCGGTGAGGTTGTGGAACAGGTGCCAGCGGTCCGCGACCTGGACCGCGTTCGGTGCGCCGAGGCGGGCTCCTTCGGCATGGCCGGTGGCGCGGTCGCGGCAGATGACCTCGACGCCGGGGTGCTCGGTCAGCCAGCGGGCGAGGGTGGCGGCCTCGCGGTCGGGCAGCAGGTCGACGGGGCGGCGGGTCTCGATGTTGATCAGCACGGTGCCGTAGACGTGGCCCTTGCGTAGGGCGAAGTCGTCGACTCCGAGTACTCGTGGTGTCGTGGTCTGCGGATCGGGCATCGCGCGGATCAGCCGCAGCAGGGTGGAGCGGCTGACCTTCGAGCTGAGGACGTCGGACAGTCGGGCGCCGGCTCGGCCGGCCAGCATCAGCGCCACCGCCTGCAGGATCGTGTGCAGCCGCAGGCTCCACCGCCCGTGGCGGAAGGTGAGGCCCCTGCTCAAC
>NZ_CP026498.1:10718098-10722330 GCF_002953255.1 Streptomyces sp. CB01881 | reverse complement strand
GGATCGTGTGCAGCCGCAGGCTCCACCGCCCGTGGCGGAAGGTGAGGCCGGCGACCTGCTCAACGAATGTCGCCCGGGGACACGACGTCGCGGGGCAGCGGAAGCGCCGGACCTGCAGCTTCACGACGACTTGTCGGCACCGACTGCCGAGTCCGCCAACCGGCGCTCGTAGCGGCTGTGGACTCGACGTGATCTGGCGCCGCAGGCCGGGCAGAGCGCCTCGGGCGCACAGGCGCAGGCCGCGACGGTCACGGTATCGCCGCCGATCTCGATGTTCGCTATCTCCAGGTCGTCCAGGTCCGGGAACAGCACTTCCTCGGCATCCACCTCGCTCACGGTCATTGATCATCACGCACGTGGCGCCATCCCAGCCGGAGACCATCGAAAGTGATCACACATCGTTGATGTCGTTCGTGAATGGGATCGGTTCTGATCTTGGGGCGGTGGTGGCGGGGTTGAGTCTGCCGTTCAGCTCGGAGGCGGTGGAGGGGCAGGTGAATCGGATCAAGATGCTGAAGCGGCAGATGTTCGGCCGCGCGGGCCTGGACCTCCTGCGAAAGCGTGAGGACGGCAGCCTGCGGGTCGAGGACTTCCTGGACCGGCTGCGGGCCGGGCTGCCGGTCCTGCGCCCCGGAGCCCGGTAAGCGACCGAGTCGGCGAGTGATCACGTGTCCCGGGCTCTGGCCGACCGGGCAGAGCACCTCGACCTGACCGGGCGCAAACGGGAGGCTACCGAACTTGGTTGAGTGACGTCGGAGCCGTTCGCCTGACAGTGGTCGGTGTGCGCTCCGGTAGCTCTGGACCGTGAGATACGCACAGGGCGGCGGCTTGACCGACGCCGGGCGGGCCGGCGCGGCGGGTGCGGGGGCGGCCCTCGGAGGTGCCGGGGTCAGCTCTCCGGCGTGGGCCGATTGTCCGGTGGCGGCATGGCGAGCAGGGCCCGGACACGGCGCTCCGTCAGGATCGGGATGAACGTCCGGACCTTGGCGTCGCGCAGTTCGTCGTAGGCACCCGCGACGAGAGCCTCCACGGTGGCCGGGTCGGCCCCGGGATGGGCGGACTTGAGCCGCGTGGCTACCAGTCGCATCGCCTCCTCGTCCTCGGGCCAGACCCAGGTCACAACGGCCCCGTCCGACTGGGGACGGCCGGGCGCGTCGTCGGGCGGCCCCAGGCAGCCGGGTGACTCGGGAGCCGGATCACTGGTGGCCACGGCGTGGGCCCTTGGGCTTGCGGTCGGACGCCGGCGCGGTGAGGGTCACCATCGCGACCTCGCTCCCGGGTTCTCCCGCATTGTGGCAGGCCAGGGTGAGCAGGCCCGCGTCGGCCAGGTCTCGGAGGGCCGCGCGGAGGAGGGCCGGCGCGATACGCAGGGCCACGGCTGCGGCCGTCACCGGAAACGTCGCCGTCCGGGCGAGGTGCTGCCGCGGATCGGCGACGAGATCGACCAGCAGCCCGGCCGCGACACGCCCGTTCGGAATTTCCCTGGCCCGCCGGGCCCAGTCGGCCGCCCAGTCCTCAACCGCCATCGCCCGCACCGGCCCCACACCCCTTCGCATCCGGCCGCCTTCGGGCCGGGCCGACCCGTGGGCCCGTCGGCCCGTCCGACACCCGGCCCCCTCATCCGGCATTCTCCGCCAGCCCCGACCGGGTCGCCTGCCCGTCCCGGGTTCCGCCCGTACCCTCGCCCCATTCTTGACCGAGAAGAAGCCATAGACGGCCTGTACATGACATAAATGCCGCGCCGCGCCCGTCCTGCGGCCGCGCTCGCAGGATCGACCGATCCCGGACGGGGCCAGGCTCAGCGACCGCCGACAGTGCCGCAATGACCACAACCTACGCAGGGCCGGTACCGATGCCGCCACGACCTCAGCAGGCTGCGCTGGGACGTGCTGGTCGACTGACGCGCCAGTCGACTGCATCACCGCGCGTGGTGCCGAGCCTTCGCCGACACGGCGAAGGCGGCCAGGGCCGGGTGACCACGCTGTGACAACGGGAGGAGGTATGCAGGAGGCATGGAATCTCGGTGGCGTTTGGATCTGCGGTGGCCGCGACAACGGGGCCGCCCGCTGATCCTCATCCCCCTTGTGCTGATCGTGGTCATCTCCGTCGTGGACATGCTGGCGCCGCCGGAGGTGCACCTCGGGCCGCTCCTGGTCGCCGCCCCGGCGATCACCGCCTCGTTCGCCGGCCCGTGGACCACCATCGCGGTCGGTGCGGCGGCGGTCCTGGCTCAGGGAATCGTCGCGGCGGCGCGGACCACGCTGGTCGACCTCAACCACTCCGTCCAGATCGTCGCCCTGGCGTTGATCTCCCTGCTCGTGGCCCTTTTCGCCCATCTTCGCGAGCAGCACGAGAAGGAGATGACGCAGCTGCGTTCGGTGGCCGAGGCGGCGCAGGCAGTGCTACAGCGGCCTGTTCCGGCTCGGATGGGCCCGCTGCGGATCGCGTCGGTCTACCTCGCGGCGGAGGCCGAGGCCCAGATCGGCGGCGACCTGTACGCGGCCGTGCGAACACGGCAAGGCAGCCGATTCCTGATCGGCGACGTCCGGGGCAAGGGCCTCGAAGCGATCGGCGAGGCCTCCTTGGTGCTCGGCGCCTTCCGGACCGCGGCCTACCGGCAGGTCGACCTGCCCGTCCTGGTCTCCCACCTGGAGGGAGCGGTCTTCGGAGGGCTGGGGGAAACCGGTGACCCGGCACACGACACCGCGGACGCCGACGACACCGAGTCGTTCATCACCGCAGCCGTTCTCGACATCCCCGACACGGAGCCGGTGATCCGCCTCGCGGACTGCGGGCACCCGGCCCCGCTGCTGCTGCGCGGTGACCGAGTCACACCGCTCGATGTCAGCCGGCCTGCTCCCCCTCTGGGCCTCACGGAGTTGGCCGGATCATCCGGTCTCGAGGTCGAGACCTTCGCCTTCGAGCCGGGTGACATCGCGCTGCTGTACACGGACGGTGTCATCGAGGCGCGCGACGAATCAGGGGCCTTCTATCCGCTCGCCGAACGGCTCGCCTCCTGGGCGCCCAGCGATCCCCACGCCCTCCTGCGCCGACTTTGCCAGGACCTCCTCGCCCACGCGGGCGGGAGGCTGGGCGACGACGCGGCCATGGTCGCCATCAAGCGCGACACCACGGCCACAGGGAACGGGTAGCCGTAGTGCCGGTCACCCGGCCTCACGGACGGCTTCGTCCGCACACGGGCACACGCGACCGCGGCATGGGCCAGCCATTAGCGCGTACAGCGCCGCGTGCGAAGCGCCCGGATCTTCGGGCCGCACGACGTGGCGGCGCGTGCCATTCGGTCCAGCAGCTCGCCGTGACCGCCGTCCGGGCCGTCGAGCAGCAGACGAGGGGCGTGTTCAACGTCATCGACGACGGACCGGCCCCAGCCGGCAAGTGGCTGCCCCACCTTGCCTCGTACGTGGCGGCGAAGACCCGATGCGCGTGCTTCCCCAAGTGGCCGGCCCGGCTGCCGGCCGGAGAAGCGGCGGTGACGATGACGACCGCAGGCCGCGGCTTCTCCAACGCCAAGGCCAAGCGGGAGCTCGGCTGGGTCCTGTGTTACCCCTCGTGACGCCAGGGCTTCGAGGAAGTGGACGGCGACCGCCCGGGCGAGCGGCCTGGCTGCCATCCGCGCCGGGTTTCAGGCGAGGTTGGAGACCGCGGTTTGGACCTTGGACGTCAGCTCTTTCGGCAAGGGGACGTAGCCCACCGGGGCGACGGCCTGCTGGCCGGCCTCGCTGCTGGTGTAGGTGAGGAAGGACTTGAGGGCGGGCAGGGTCGAGGCCTTGTTTCCCTTGTCGCAGACGACCTCGTAGGTGACCAGGACCAGCGGGTAGGCGTTCTCGTCCTTGGTCCCGTAGTCGAGGTCCAGGGTGAGGTCGCCGTCGGTGCCGGTGATCTGGGCCTTGGCCAGGGTGGTGGCGGCGTTGGCGGCGGTGGCCTCGACCGGCTTGGGGGCGCCGGTGTTGATGGCCGCGCTCTTCAGGTTGTTGGTCTGGGCATAGGACAGTTCGACGTAGCCGATCGAGTCGTTGATCTGTTTGACCTGCGCCGCGACCCCGGCGGAGCCGTTCGCGGACTGGCCGCCCTTGCCTGTCCATGATTTTCCGGCCGGGTAGGCCCAGGCGCCGTTGGAGGTCGCGGCGAAGTATGCGGTCAGGTTGGCGGTGGTGCCGGAGTCGTCCGCGCGGTGGATCGCCTGGATCGGCGCGTTGGGCAGGGTGGGGATT
>NZ_CP026498.1:10709086-10718088 GCF_002953255.1 Streptomyces sp. CB01881 | reverse complement strand
AGGGTGGTGCCCGGATTGAGCGCGACGATCGCCGGGTCGTTCCAGGTGGTGATCTGCGAGTCGAAGATCTTGGCGGTGGTGGGGCCGTCGAGGACGAGCCTGTCGACGCCGGTGACGTTGAAGACGATGGAGATCAGGCCGCCGACCATCGGCAGGTCGATTCCCCGGCCGCCGGTGCAGACCTGCTTGGAGGCGTCGACCTCGGCTGGTTTGAGGGCTGCGTCAGTGCCGGCGAACGCGACCTTGCCCGCGTTGAACTGCTGGACGCCGGCTCCCGAGCCGCCACCGCCGTAGTTGACGCTGACACCCGGGCACGCCGATCCGAACGCGGTCTTCCACACGTCGATCGCGTTCCCCTGGGCGGTGGAACCGGCGCCCAGCAGCTGCCCCGATCCGCCGCAGGCGATCGATGCGGAGGCCGTCGCGGCCGCTGCCGCGCCGTCGGACTCCGAGCTGCACCCCGCGGCGGCAACCGCCAGCGCCAGTGCCAGCGCCGAAGGCGTGAGCGAACGGATAACGACTGAACGAGCAGCAGACACGAGGACTCCCTGCGAGCACGTGGCGCACCGACGAACGAACGCGGCCATCGTCGGCGGCGAACCCTCACGCGCACCGGTGACGCGCTGCGCACGCCCTGAACGTCACCGCGAATTCACCTTCCGTTAGTGCCGCCTGGTTGTCCACGGCCGCACGGTTGTCTGGCAGGCTGCTCCGGCCGGCTCCCGGGCGACCGGGCAACGGCACACGGACGCGCCCCGCCGAACGGCCACTTGAGCCGGAGCCGTCCACGAACCTCCGGGAACGAGCAGGCGGTGTGCGGTGTCGACGTCGCCGGAGCGCCGATCCGGTCCATATCGGCGGCGCGGCCGACCAGCGGCCCGTGTCCTTCGAACACCCGGCCCGCGGCCCGGTCCCCGGGGCCGAGGTACTGGCCGCGGTCAGAGCGGGCATCCACGCCGTCGGGGCTCGAACCGGTCTCCGTCACGTCCGGAGAGCCTGCCGCTACGGTCGTCCCCCGTCGAGGAGGCACTTCAGGACCGCCACGAGCGGGTGACTCTCGGCCACGCGACGCATGCCGGGAGCGCCCTGCGGACGGCGGCCACCATGGCTTCGTCGCCGGCGAGGTCTGGGATCGCCGCGAACGCCTGCAGCACTGCCTGCAGTTCGGGCCGGCCGGCGTTCCTCGCGGCGAACGCGCCGACCGCGCGCATCAGTTCCTCACCGTGCTCGGGTCCGATAAGCGGAGCGATGAGACCTGCGTTCGTCGGCTCCCACCCGGAGGCGTCAAGGCAGAACGCCCGTAGGTCGTCCTCGAAGTCGACCTGCTGCCGTTCGCAGCCCTATGCGGTTGGGGAGGGAGCCGTTGGCGGGTCTGCCGAGTCGCGGCATGTCGGAGCGCCGGAGCGAACCCTCACGCTGCAGAGGTACAGCACGCTCACCGGCGACCGACGATCGCAGTCATCCGGGAGGTGATGAGCCGGGGTCCGGCGAGGGGCTCGGCGGGCGGGTGCGGCTGAGCTCGACCACGTCGAGTCCGAGCATCTCCAGCTGCGACAGCACCCCGTAAAGCCCTGAGCGATCGAGGTAACCGACAAGCACGGTCTGCGCGACCTCGTGCTCGGCTGCCAGCGACGGGAATGCGACAGCGCGGTGGCACCGAGAAGGCCGTCGACGCGGATCGTGTACAGGGCCGGTTCTGCGCTCATACTCCCGATGCTCGATTCCCGCCTGGTGATCTGCCATCGCCGGGATCTGGTGACCACCGACTACCGGGAGGGCCCGCCGCCCAGCAGCTGCAGCTCCCGGGCCCGCTGCACTGCTGAGGAACGGTCGGTGGCGTGGAGCTTGGCGTAGATGTTGCGCACGTGTGTGTTGACCGTGTTGACCGAAACGGACAACTCGCCGGCGATCTCGGGCCGCGACAGATTGGTCGGCAGGTAGCGCAGGACCCGCAGCTCCGCCGGGCTCAGCGCCTCGGCTGCCGACAGCGGCAAGGCGCTCGTCACCCGAGCCGACCCGTGGACGACGTCGATGACATCGGTGAGCAGCGCGGCATGGGCCGACCGGCGCCGCGGCACGCCCTCAAGCAGGTCCCCGCTGCTGGACGTCACGAAGGGCAGGACCAACCGCTGGGGCTCGGCAAGCGCGAGGGCGTGCTCGACAGCCTGCTGGGCCCGCAGAGGCTCGTCGACTTCCCGGTACGCGAGCGCGGCCAGGACGTTGGCCTCGACGACGGTGGCGACATGGACGCAGGGCGCCGTCCCGTCGATGACCGTGGCAACTGCGGCCAGTGCCGCCGCCGGATCGCCCTCCGCCAGGTGGATCACGGCCCAGGCATTGCGAATCTCTCCGGCGTCGCTCAGCGGAGCGCGCAGTGCGTCGAGAACCGCACGTGCCTCGCCCGGCGAGCCGAGCCGGGCACGGGTGGCGGACAGCCAGCCGGTCACGTAGCCCGTCAGGGCGTGCGGATGGGACAGCCGGGACTGCTGGGCGTGCGCCTCGGTGAACTCCTGCGCGGCCTCGGGCTCTCGGCCGCGACCGGCGTGGAGCATGCCCTTGACGAGGTGGAGCAGCATCCCGGTACCGGGTCCGCTGTCGGCTTGCAGGGCGACATCGGCGCGCCGCAGGACTTGCTCGGCGCTGTCGAACTCGCCCGACCAGACCATCACGTAGGCCAGGGTGACCAGCGCCGGGGCCAGGATGGTCGCGGTACGCCAGCCGTGTTCCTCGGCGAGGGCGATGGCCTGCTCGCTGCGCCTGCGGGCGTGGGTGAAGTCGGGCAGCTTCGAGGCGAAGCCGAGCTGGGCCAGGCAGGCGACCTCAAGATAGGGCCGCCCGATCCTCCGGGCCAGGTCTGCGCCCTCCTGGAGATGGTGCACGCCGTCGGAGTGTTTCAGCGCCCAGGCTTCGACGGTGCCCAGGTTCATCAGCGCCACTCGGGCTTCCGGACCGCCCATGACCGCGCCCTGGTGCTCATCGACGACCGGACCGCCGTGGGCGCCGCGGACGCCGGGAAACGCGCCGCGACGGCGTCTCCGGAGGGCCGCTGAGATGCCGGGCCGACTGGAAGGGAAGGTCTGCGTCGTCACGGGCACGGGCGGCAGCATGGGCCGTGCCACCGCCCTGACCTTCGCCCGCGAGGGAGCTCTGGTCGTCGGCTGCGACGTGGCGGTCGAGCCGGCGGAGAAGACCGTCGAGACGGTCCGCGATGCGGGCGGCACGATGGTGTCGCTGCAACCGTGTCACCTGTCCGATCCTGCCGAAGCCGCGCGGCTCGTCGAGTTCGGCCGCATCGACGTCCTGTACAACCTGGCCGCCAGGACCCGCTTCAGCTGGCTTGAGGACGTCACGGACGAGGACTGGGACGCAGCCCGGCGGGACGAGGTCGACCTGGTCTTCCAGCTCACCCGCGCGGCCTGGCCGCACCTGCGGGACAGCCGCGGCGTGGTGGTGAACATGGCCTCGCTCAATGGATCGCTCAGCTTCAAGCTACTGCCGTCCCTGGCCCACACGACGAACAAGGCCGCGATCATCGGCATGACGCGCCAGCTCGCGATGGAGGGCAGCAGGCACGGAATCCGCGTCAACTCGATCTCGCCCGGCCGGATCGAGAGCAACGCCACCCAAGGGCAGCTGGTGGACGGCGAGTTCGCACGTCGGATGGTCGAGCGGACACTGCTCGGCCGGTTCGGCCGGCCCGAGGACGTGGCCAACGTCGCGCTGTTCCTCGCATCCGACGAGAGCTCGTACGTGACCGGCATCGACCTGGTCGTCGACGGCGGCATGAAGGTCTGGTGACGGATCCGGTGACGAATGCGGCCGGCACGGGCGGGCGCTCGATCTCCGACGCGAGTGCCTCCGCGGTCACGACGGTCACTCCTTGTGCGGCGGCCCGCTAGACAGAGCCGCCGCCGATGAGGCGGGCGCGGATGGTCGCGGTCATCTGGAGGCGGCGCCCGGCCATGCCCTTGAGCCTGGTGACGCCGTGGGCGTAGCGGTCGACGGTCGCCGTGGCCTCCACGGCGATCTCGTCGCCGTCGACCTCGGCCTTCGCCACGGTGAAGGTGACGGGCGCGGGGACGCCGTGGGCGGTCAGCTGCCCCTGGAGAGCCCAGGCGCCGGCCTCGTCCAGTTCGGCCCCGGTGGAGGTGAACACGATGTCGGGGTAGGTGGCGGTGTCGAGCAGCGCCTTGGAGAGCACCTGGCGGTCGCGGTTCTTGTTGCCGGTGGCGAAGCTGGCGGCGTCGGCGACGGCGTGCACGCGGCTCCCGGTGGGCGGCTCGGTCAGGGAGACGGTGCCGCTGCGTAGCCGGAAGCTGCCGCGGACGGTGCCCAGCCCGAACATGTGCTTGGTGGTGAAGGTGATCCCGGAGCGGGGGACGTCGATGGCGTACTGTCCCGGCTTCGGCGTTGCGATGGTCATGATGACCTCCTCGTTTACTTGAACATGCAACTCACGCTGTGGAGCTCTTCACTGCAGGCCCTGGCACTGTCGGTGACACGGGGGAACAGTCCGGCGGCAGCGCCGCGCCGTCAGCCTCCGGCTCAGGGGACGCATGAAGATCTCCGCAATGGTGAGCCTTCCCCGACAAGGTGCCCGTCTTCTCGATTGCCCCCAGGATCACCGCCGGACAGGTGAGCGTTTATCGCCGGAACCTGGTGATTTCCGCGTCCGCTGCGACGAAGGACGGCCAGGCCTTCTCCGGGCGTCCGGCGTCGGTGAGCGCCTCGACGCACCGAACGGAGCAGGCGGACCTGCCCGAAGGCGTCGGCGGTCCGGGTCGTTCCGATGACGCCGCGGCAGTACGGCAGGCACTGCTGAACGACGACGAACCACCCTTGTCATCGCCCACAGCTACGGCGGCATCATCACCGCGGAACCCGCCGCGGGTGTCGGGGCGGTGCACCACCTGCTGCTGGTCTCCAGCCACCTGCCCGAGGTCGGACAGAGCCTGTCGGACTTCGCGGTGCGACGCCCCCGACCGTGCGAATCACCTTGATCCGGTGATGCCTCCTCACCTGCCTGGTGGGAAGGCTCACAGTGGCACACCTCCAGACAGGAGTTCGACATGAGCGAAACGGCCAACTGGAACGCGAAGACCATCGCGGAGTTCCGAGCGAACGAGGGCAGGGTCGGCGGGGTCTTCGAGGGCGCTCCGCTGGTCCTGGTGCATCACCGCGGCCGCAGGAGCGGGCGGGAGTACGTCAACCCGATGATGTACCTCCCGCACGACACCGAGCCGGACATCATCTACGTCTTCGCCTCCAAGGGCGGAGCACCCACCAACCCGGACTGGTACCGCAACTTGACCGCCATCGGTGCCGGCAGCATCGAACGCGGGACCGAGACGTACCAGGTGACCGTCCGCGAATTGACCGGCGCCGAACGCGACCGCGTCTACGCCGAGCAAGCACGGCGCTACCACGGCTTCGCCGATTACGCACGCCAGACGGCTGGAGTCCGCACCATCCCCGTGCTCGAACTTCGGCGGACGTAGCCCACGCCCCAGACCCCGCCCGTTCACCTGAGCAGGGACCCCATCGGGGCGAAGGAGAGAGATCATGCCGAAGGCGGTCAGGTACGACGAGTTCGGCGGGATCGACGTGTTGCGAGTCGACGAGGTCGAGCGCCCGCTACCCGGAGACGGGCAGATCCTCGTACGGGTGAAGGCTGCCGGCATCAACCCCAGTGAGGCGGTGATCCGCACAGGGGCGGTAGCGGACATGTTCCCGTCGATATTCCCGTCCGGGCAGGGCAGCGACCTCGCCGGGGTCATCGAGGAGGTCGGCGCCAGGGTCGGCGGATTCCGGCCCGGTGACGAGGTGATCGGGTTCAGCAACAAGCGGGCCTCCCAGGCCGAGCTGGTCCTGGTGGAGGCCGGCGACCTCACGCGCAAGCCGGAGAAGGTGCCATGGGAGGTGGCCGGCGGCCTGTACGTCGCCGGCGTGACCGCGTGGGGGGCGGTACACGCCGTCCACCCCGAGGAGGGGGAGGCCGTCGTCGTCTCCGGAGCAGCCGGAGGAGTCGGCTCGCTCGCCGTCCACCTCGCCCGCCGTACCGGGGCCACGGTCATCGGCCTGGCGAGCGAGAACAACCAACAGGGCTCCGATCCTCCGCGGCCCGTCGGCCGTTCAAGCGCCGTCGGCGAGTAGGGAGCTCAGCGTCAGGGCGCCCAACTTGCCTTCCCACTGTGCAGGTTCGGGCGCCACGGCGAAACGGAACTGCTGCGAGGCGAGCAGGGAGACCAGCCACCACGCGCCGGTCTCGGGTTCGACGTCCGACCGGATGCTGCCGTCGCGCTGACCGTCCGCGAGCAGGTCGGCGAGCGCCGCCGCGACGAGCCTGTTCCCGCGCCGCGCCGCGTCGAGGACGACCGGTTCGGCGGTGATGGTCATCGCGTCGGCGAACAGCACGCCGAGGGTGCCGCGGGCGTGGACCTGGGCGAGGTGCTCGGGGGCGAGGAGTTCCGCCAGCCACGCACCGACACTCGGGCTGCCCCCCGCCCAGTCCCGCAGAGACGCCTCCAGTTGTGCGGCAGCGTGGTCGAGGACGGCGGCGAAGACCGCGGCCTTGGAGCCGAAGTTCTGGAAGACGACCGGCTCGCTCACGCCGACCCGGCGGGCGACCTCGGACATCTTGCCGCGCTGGTAGCCGACCTCGGAGAAGACCTCGGTGGCCGCCGCAAGGATCAGGGCCTGGCGGTCGGCCGGCTTCAGGCGCGTACGCGGACGCTTCGCTGCGGGATCTGGCTCGGGCACGTCCGCATCCTATCCGCCCCTTGCCAAGAGACTTAGTCGCAACTAAGTTCAACACTACTTAGTCGCCACTAAGAAAGAGACGGCATGGAACTCGCACGCTTTCTGCACGGCAGTGCCGACGCCCGCACCGCCGGGCAGACCCTCACCCACGGACGTGCCTACGAGGCCTTCGGCAACGTCCTCTTCGGCGGCCGGCGGCGCCAGGTCTTCACCCGCCTCGCCCGGCTCAGCGGCGCCCGGCCCGGCGACCGTGCCCTCGACGTCGGCTGCGGCACCGGCTACCTGACCCTGTGCGTCGCCGACGCCGTGACCCCCGCCGGCAGCGTGCTCGGCATCGACCCCTCCCCCGACGTCCTGACCCACGCGCGCCGCCGCGCCGACCGCCGCCCCCACTGCACCTTCGCCGACGGCATCGCCGAGAACCTCCCCGGCCCGGACGGCGGTTACGACGTCGTGGTCAGCAGCCTGATGATCCACCACCTGCCCGAGCACGTCCGCGCCCGCTCCGTCGCCGAGATGCACCGCGTCCTGCGCCCCGGCGGCCGACTCCTGCTCGCCGACTTCCGCCCGCCCGCCAACCCGGTCGCCCGCCATCTCATCGGCGCCGTCACCGGGCCCGTCATGGAACACAACCCGGTCCACCTGCTCGAACCCCTGGTCCGCGACGCCGGGTTCACGCAGATCGAGACCGGGGACCTGCACCCCTGGATCCACCACGTCCGCGCCACCAAGCCCGGACGACCCGAGTGAGCCCCACCGCTCTGCGGACCAATCGCGCCCTGCGCACAGCCGCGCTCGTGCTGGTCCCCGCAGGACTGCTGCTGCACCTCTGGTTGGGCACCAAGGTCCCGCTGCTCGCCGTCCCGATCGGCCTCGCCTGCCACCTTGCCGCGGGAATCGGCGCCCGCCGGTGGCTAAGGGGACAGCGTCGCCCCACCGGCTGACGGCACAGCGGGGTCGGCACCTGCGGCTTCTTGGTCTGGTGCAGGACGAGGTCGGTGACCGGCTTGCCGTCCGGGCCGGTGATGGCGAAGGGGTAGCCCGCCGCCTGGCCGGCGGGCAGGCCGGCGCTCCTGGCGTCCAGGCGGTAGCCCTCCCGTTCGGCGGCGAGGCCCTGGGCGGCTGCGTCCATGGCGGGCATCCCCGGCATGCCCGCCATGCCCGAGGACATCGCACCGGGTGTTGCCGTCATCGCGCCGTGGTCCGTCCCGGGCATGCCGCCTCCCGCATGCCCGGAGTGCGGGGACGAACCGCACGAGACAAGCCCGAGGAGCAGCAGCACGGGCACGCAGGAGGCCAGGGCCCAACCGCGGGACATCGAACGAAAGAAAGCGGACATCAGCAGGTCTCCCATGCGGGTGCGCCGAGAAGGACGCATGGATGTGCGGATGCACGTGGCCTGACCGGTCGCGACCGACACCGGATCACCACTGGTGGCATGCCTGGTGCAACGGCGACACGCCAAGGTCCGGCCTCCTCTCCGCCTCCGGCTGGCGGCGCGTGGAACCGCCCGGCCGGTGACACCGTGAGAGCCGAGCGGAGTACGGCCCCACAGGACGGGAGACCGGTGACGGTCACCGCGACAACCGGAGGTTCGCGGCGGTCAGGGTGGCTCCGAACCGTCAGGACCGGGTGAGAGCGCGGCGGTCATTGAAGTCGATCGGATGCGAACGTACAGTGGCGGCGCCTCCGCCACCTCCATGACGAGGCCGCTACCCACGGTGAGGACTCACCGTTGTAAACCGGCGTGCGCCGACGTGTGGCGTCCGCCCTCCCACCCGAGGGACTGCCATGGGAACGCTGCTGGTCCACGGCCAGTACCGGATCATCGGTACCGAGCCGGACGGCGACACCCTCCACTTCATCCCCACCGACCCGACGGTCTTCGACAAGCTCAAGGACTCCCCCGTCGAGGTCAAGAACGGCGACGTCAGGCTGAGACTCGAAGGCATCGACGCCCTGGAGACCCACTACGACCGCACCGGGCCGAGGATCCGTCAGCCCGCGGAGTTCGGCGACAAGGCCGCACAGGAGCTGCTCACGTTCCTCGGGTTCGGCGACGTCCAGCGCACCGGGCAGAAGGTCGTCTCCGCAAACCCGCCGCAGACCCCGGGCTGGATCCTCACCCAGGGAGGGGACCCGTTCAAACGCTGTGTCGCCCTACTCGGCACCGGCGCCCCGCCCGGCGCGGACGGCACCCAGGCCCAGGTCGGCGTGCCGCTGCTGCAGACCAAACCACCACC
>NZ_CP026498.1:10699375-10709076 GCF_002953255.1 Streptomyces sp. CB01881 | reverse complement strand
CCAGGTCGGCGTGCCGCTGCTGCAGACCACCGCCAACCACCACCTGCTCAAGACCGGCCTGGTCTACCCCGGCTTCTACAACAAGCTGTTCCCCGAACTCCGGGACGAGCTGGCCACCATCACCCGGACCGCCCGCGAGTCCGGCCTGGGGCTGTGGCCCCTGGACGCCACCACTTCCCCGGGCGGGGCGGCGATCACCGGAATGGCCTCCCTCACCGAGGTGGTGATCCTCCCGAAGCTGTTCCGGCGGCTGGTAGACCACTTCAACCTGGTCGAGCAGTCGCCGACCTGCTTCCCCGCGTACCTCGCAGGCAAGGAGGACAACGTCGAGATCAAGTCGACGGCGACGAAGCAGCTGAGCCTGGAACCCGTGGTCCAGGTCATCAACGGCACGGCCGTGCGGATGACCGCGCAGTCCGAGGACACCGTCTTCACCGAACACTGAGCAGGAGCCCCGACCATGACCGACGCCACCGACTTCCTCGCGCTGTCCGAACTGCTCACCGGAGAACCGGCGCTGGACGGCGTGCTGGCCGAGGAGTACCGAGACCGCCTTGCCGCCGCCTACCCCGCGGACCTCCCCAAGCTCCTCGACGCCTACCGTGCCGCCGTCACCCAGGGCAACCCGCTCGGCGCGCTGACCGCCGCCGTCAACGCCGACCCCAAGCTGGCCCGGGTCACCCGGGAGACCGTCACGGTCTGGTACACAGCCCAGTTCACACGGCCCGACGACAAGCCCGACCCGCCGGCGACCCCGCAGCAGTACCGCGCCGGCCTGATCTGGCAGGTCATCCAGGCCCACCCGACCGCCACCGCCCCGATGCCCCCGGCCCCCAGCGGCTACGGCTACTGGACCCAGCACCCCTGAGCCGAGGAGACCACCCCCATGGACCCGAACACGCCGTACGACGTGGTGATCATCGGCGCAGGCGTCGCCGGCGCCCTCACCGCCTGCCGACTTGCGACCAGCAGGCCCGGCGCCCGCATCCTCCTCATGGAAGCGGGGAACAACCCGACCAACGCCGCCCAGCGCGCCGCCTTCGTCGACACGTACCAGATCTCCCCCACCAAGCCCGTCCCTTCCCCGTACGCGGAGCTGTTGAACAACAAGGACGGCTTCGCCCCCTCCTCCGACGGCGTCCCCGACCTCACCGTGATGAACCAGTACTACGACGAGACCGGGCCGGACGTCTTCGCCAGCGGCTTCCAGCGGATGATCGGCGGCAGCACCTGGGCCTGGCGCGGCAACACCCCTCGCTTCGTCCCCAACGACTTCCAGCTCAAGTCGAAGTACGGAGTCGGCGTCGACTGGCCGTTCGGCTACGACGAGCTCGAACCGTACTACGTGCAGGCCGAGAACGAGCTCGGCATCTCCGGCAACGCGGACGAGTGGATCGGCATCACCCCGCGCAGCGGCGACTACCCGATGCCGGGCATGGCTCCCAGCTACGGCGACGAGCTGGTCCGCGCCGCACTCTCCACCATCAAGCCGATCGACGGCGTCCCGGTCCGGATCGTCACCACCCCGCAGGCCCGCAACTCCCAGCCGTACCGCGGCCGCAGCGCCTGCCAGGGCAACTCCAGCTGCATCCCGATCTGCCCCACCGGCGCCAAGTACGACGCCTCCTTCCACGTCAACAAGGCCCGCGACGAACTCGGCGTCGAGCTGCGCACGGCCCATGTGGCCACCCGGATCGTCCCGCCGGCGGCCGCCGACCAGCCGTACACCGTGGTCTTCCGCGACTGGACCACCGCCGACCACGCCGAGCAGCAGCTCACCGCCCGACACGTGGTACTGGCCCTGAACGCCATCGAGACGCCCAAGCTCTGGCTGCTGTCCGGCCTCGGAAACAGCAGCGACCAGGTCGGGCGAAACCTGATGGACCATCACTCCGCGGAGACCATCGGCCTGTTCGGCCAGCCGGTCTACCCCTTCCGCGGCCCGCAGTCCGCGCTCGGGGTCGACACCTTCCGCGACGGCACCTTCCGCAACAACAACGGCGCCTTCCGGATGACGATCGGAAACGACGGCTGGGGGCGCAGCGGGTCACCCGAGAAGACCTTGCAGTCCTTCCTCTGGGACGACACCAACAAGAAGATCAAGCTCATCGGCAAGCCGCTGCAACAGGCCCTCGCCGACAAGGTCACCCGCATGCTGCGGATCAGCATCTCCACCGAGCAGTTGCCCGACCCGGACAACCGTGTCACGCTCTCCGACAAGACGGACGCACTCGGCATCCGCCGCCCGAAGATCGCCTACAAGCTCGACGACTACTCCAAGCGCGCCCTCGCGTACGGCCACAGCGTCACCCGCCGGATGTGGCAGCACCTGGAGGACACCGCCGGCGCCACCCAGGTCAGCCCCGTGCAGCCGACCCTCAAGTACAACGGCGCGGGCCACCTCATGGGCACCATGCGGATGGGAGAGAAGGGCACGGCGGTGGTCGATGCCTGGGGCAGCTCCCACGAGCACCCCGGCATCTGGGTCGTCGGCTCCTCCGTCTTCCCCACCGGTGGCACCGCCAACCCCACCCTCACCATCTCCGCCCTCGCCCTCCGCACAGCGGACGCCCTCGCCGCCGCCCTCTGAGTTCCGGCCCCGGCGGCCCGTACTCGCCGACCCCGAGAGGGCCCGTGGCACCCGCGCAGTCGCGGGGCCACGGGCCCTCGGCGTACCTCTCGGGACCTCGGCCGTTCCCGGCTCAGGGCTGCCGGTCACGGAGCAACCCCCGCGCGTGCGGGGCCGACAATTCGTGACCTGCGGGTTTAGCGGCGGGAGCGGGCCCACAGAATCAGTCCGTCGAAGTCGACGGGCTTCCAACGGTCCTTGCCGGCGGTGCGGACGGTCCAGCCTTGTTCGTTGGTGGCGGGTTCGACAAGGACGGCTTGGCCGTCTCCGATTCGGGTGGCTAGGAGGTCCCAGAGGCGGTCGCGGATGCGGCGGCTGGGGGTGCCGACGAAGACTCCCGCGTTGACTTCGACCATCCAGCGGGTGAGGTGTCCGCGGAGGCCTTCGGGGGCGGCGATGAGGATGATGACGGTCATGGGCTGCCCGTGTCCTGGGTGAACTCCGGGCCGATGATGGACAGGTGTTCCTCGCCCATGCCCGGTTCGGAGACAGCGGCCGTCGCGGGGCCCTCGGTGCCCGACCAGTTGACGCCGCCCTGGACCGTGCCGACGCGTTCATCCCAGAGTTCGTTGACCTCGGCGTCGGGCATGTCTGTGTCGTCCGGGCTGAGGAGGGTCTTGACGTCGTGGACGATGCGCCCGAGCAGCTCGTCCTGGGCGATGCGGTCGCGCAGGCCGAGGCGTGCGTCGCGTTCCTCGGTGTGACCCTGTTGGGCGAGGTCGAAGGCGAGGGGGATGGTGTACTCCGCCTTGTAGAGGTCCGCGATGTCGAGGACGAACGAGGTGGCCAGTCCGGTGTGGACGAAGCCGAGGCCAGGGCTGGCGCCCAGGCCGGTGATGACCGCGTGAAAGATCCCGTAAAGCGCGGCGTTGGCCGCCGACAGGAGGCGGTTGAGGTCGTCGCCCGCGGCATACGCGTCCCCGGCCTTGTAGACGCGGCCGTTCCAGGGGACACCGCTCCGGCGTGACTCGGCCTGGTAGAGCTTGCGGATGCGGGCACCTTCGCGGCCGCGCAGCTGCTGCATCGTGGCGGTGCTGACGTCCTCGCCGGGGAACCGCATACGGTACATGTGCCGGGCGACGGCCAGACGCTCCTTGGTTCGGCTGACCAGCCACGCCTGGCAGTTGAGGAGCGCCGCGCCTCGGCTGGGGCCGAGGCCGGCGGCGTACATGCGTACGCCTTGCTCTCCGACCCAGCACACGGTGGTGCCGGAGTCGGCGAGGAGGTTGACGGCGCCGTGGGTGATACGGGTGCCCGGGCCGAGGAGCATGACGGCGACCATGGGGGCGGGGACGCGGACGGTCTCGCGTTCGTTGATGACGACGACGGCGTTCTCATCGCGGTCGATGTGGCTGCGTTCGGCGTAGACGCTGGAGGCCCCCTTCGGGAAGCGACCGTCGTCGGCCCCGTAGGGCGTGGCGGCCTACTCGGGTTCCGGGCCGGCCTGCGCCGTGACGACCGTGGTCGGCCGGGAGCCCGGTGTGGGTGCCCCCGAGCGTGTCACGGGCTGCTCGGTGTGGCGACGAAGGTGTAGGCGCCGAGTTCGAGGAACAGGGCGTCCTGGAGCTCGGGTACGCCGGTGAGGGGGACGGCGAGTCGCCGTTCGAGTTTTCCGGCGTTGGCGGTCACCGGGTTGTAGGCCCGCAGCACGATCCGGGCGTCGCACGGGAGGGGCTGGTCGAGCTGGACCACGACCGTGACGGTGCCGGAGTAGTTGGCGGGCAGGACGATCGAGCGCGTGTAGCCCTCGTCGGTGCCGGGCGGATAGATCTGCGCCGTCAGGCTGAACGGGGCCTGCTGGTCGGTGTTGGAGAAGGTCGCGGTGCCGGCGGGCAGGTCGGTGCCGGAGATCCCGAAGACGAAGCGCGTCGGGGTGTTGTTGAGGTTGGCGATGGCCAGGTTGGAGAGGACGTACCTCGTCTGCCGGCACGGGATGACGTCGATGTTGCGCCAGCCGACGTTGGGGTTGTACCTGACCCAGTTCAGGTAGTCGACGAGCGAGCCGAACGTGGGCAGTGCGGCGGGCATGGGGTGGGCGGGGGTGTCCACGGTGGCGATCGTGCAGTAGTGACCCGGCGGGTTCTGGCTCGGCCAGAGGAAGGCGGACCTGCTGACACAGATCTGTCCGGGCGGGATCTCCCGGGCGCCGCCGCGGACGGTGAACGGCACGGCGGTACCGCCGCCCTCGGCGGTGAGCGGGGTCCATGCCCGCGGGTCCAGGAGCAGTCCTCCGGGGGCGTAGTAGAGCCTGACGTTGCCGGAGGCGGGGCAACCGGTCCTGAGGTTCTTTCCCCGGACGTAGATGCGGTTGAGCCGCCCGTACACGATGGGGTGGCTCAGTCCGAGGTCGGGGCCGTCGTAGCTGGACTCCAGCAGACCGAAGTCGAGGATGTCGCTTCCGAAGGGGATGATGTCCGGGGACTCCCAGACGGGGTCGGCCGTGGGGGTCTGTCCCACGTCCGGGAAGTTGTCCCGGACCAGGATGTCGTTCCAGTTGGCGGCGGCGTTCATGGTTCCTCCCGAGTGGATGGTGTGTTCCGGCGGGCACGACGGGCCCGGTCGCGGAGGTGCGTCTTCTTCGACGGTGATCCGTTGGTCGCGGAACTGCCTGCCAAGGGTCGTGTGTTGGCTTCCGCGCTGGCGGGCAGGGCCGTCCCATGGTCGTCGGGGCGGCGCAAATTCCCCGGGGAAGGCTTCTTTCGGACTGCCGCTGGAGGTGGCTGTCCTCATCGGCGGCCGTGTGTGAGGTCGCCGGGGATGTCGGTGAGGTGGTCCTGTGGCATCGGTGAGGGCGGAAATGCCCGTTCCGAATGTCGCGGTGACGGTACTGACAGCGAATCCCCGCATGCTGTGGGTTCGCGGGGGAGCGTCCCGATACAGGAAAATGTATCGGACTCGAACCACCTTGCCCAATAGGCCGGAAGAGTGAATGCCCGGCACGTGCTGCTGCCGCCGACTGGGTGGGCGCCTACTTGAAGTGGCAGACATCGCGCTTCGGCACGACAGCGCTGGCTGGCACTCAGGCTGCGGCGCGGCTGGGCTGGTTGAGTGCCGGGCCTGGCTGCCCCGACGTCTATCACTGGTCTCCGGCCGAGCCAAATCGACGAATCCACGGATCTTCTCCCCGTCAGCCCGACAGCCGGGCGCCACCGCCCGTCCGAGAGGGGACGCCGTGACCGCCCACCTGCAGCGCGCCACCACCACGGCCGCGCTGATTCCCGCGCGCTACGGACACGACGACCCCCGCCACCGGCTGCGGCCGCGGCTGATCGGCGCTGACTACCGCGGCGCCGACAAGCAGCTGCCCCACTTCGGTGGACCCGCAGGAGGTCCTCGGCGGCGGTGTCCTGGACGCCCCGGCCGCACGCATCGGCTCCCGGGTACCCGAGCGGCCGGTGTGGATGTGCTCGGTGCACTCCGATCCCCCAGCCGGCCGTCTGGCCGCGGCCGTTGAAGCGTTCCTCCGAGGCCAAGGAGCAGACCCCATGATTTGCACGAGAGCCGGCCGCGCCCCGCCGCCGCCCGCTCGCACACCCCAGAACCGCCATGCCCTCCCCGCGCACCAGCACGCCGTCGACCACCACCGGATCCGACGCGCTCCTCTACCTCCTCTTCGGCCTCCTCGGCGCAGCCCTCGCCTTCGGCTCCCTCGCCTGGCTGACCGGCAACCTGACCAACTCCTCCGTCGGCAGCGGACCGTGGGCCCCTTTCAAGGCCACCGAGGCCCTGCTGCACCCCGACGTGCTGTGGCCGAACCTGAGCGCCACCGCGCTGCTGCTCGGTGCCCGCCTCGGCCCCGGTCTGCTCACCCTGGCCCTGACCACCACCGGCTTGGTGCTGTGGATGCGCCGGCGCGACGGAGCGAAAACCGGCCTCGCCCGCAAGGCCGATCTCGCCCCGCTGCTGGACAAGGAAGTCACCGCGAAGGCACGCAGCCTGCGCCCGAGCCTGAACGACCGGAAGTGCAAAAGAGATCGCACCGAACGACCGGGGCATCCTCGTCGGCACGCTCTCCCCCGGCAAGGCCGAGGTCCGCGCCTCCTGGGAGGACGTCCTCGTCGCCATCATGGCGCCGCGCTCGGGTAAGACCTCCGGACTGGCGATACCGGCGATCCCCGCCGCCCCCGGTCCCGTCCTGCTCACCTCGAACAAGGCGGCCAACGACGCCTACACCACGACCGTGGACGCAACCCTGCTCGCCTTCAAGGTTGGCGGATCGGCCTTCAGGTCCACTTCGAAGCCTCGGCCTGAGAGGACCGCCCAGGGGCCCATGTCCAGAGGGAACGGCGGCATATCGGCACTCAGGACGACCGGCCGTAGTGCCTTCAGGACTACTGCCTGCGCGGTGCGCGTCTCAACCAGGACCTCGATCCTCCGACCAGAGTCGTCGACCGTAGCCGTGGCCACCACCGGGCTCGCGTCGTATCCGGTCTCGCCACTCGCACGGTCGAATGCGGCAACGAGCCGGACGAGGTCGCCGTGCAGTCTTTGCCAGTCCACCTCAAGTGCCCAGGCAATCTTGGCGAAGGTGCGGACGGACATTGCATGTGTCTGGCAGGCGGCCACGAAACTAGTGCCGTATCAGGCAACGTTCGCCCTGCCGGAGGCCATGCCTGTCCATGGCTTCGGCCGCTGGTGATAATCGTCCGATGAGCGCCATCGAACGCCCTTTGCCGCCCCTGAACGCCGACGAGCGCACCACGCTCGAAAGCTGGCTTGACTTCCACCGCGCCACCCTCGCCATGAAGTGCGAGGGCCTGGACGATGAGCAAGCCATCGTCGCGTCCGTGCCACCGTCCGGCTTCACATTGACCGGCCTCGTCCAGCACATGGCGGAGGTGGAGCGGAACTGGTTCCGCCGAGTGTTCGCCGGAGAACAGGCCCTGCCCATCTACGACCCGCGGGCCGACCCTTCTGGCCCCGACGGCGGCTTCGGCCGAGGGCGGGTGGAGCGGAGCGGAACTGGTTCCGCCGAGTGTTCGCCGGAGAACAGGCCCTGCCCATCTACGACCCGCGGGCCGACCCTTCTGGCCCCGACGGCGGCTTCGAACTGGCCGAGGGCGCCACACTGCACGACGCTCTGGCCACCTGGCACGCGGAGATCGCCCATGCCCGCGAGCTCTGCGCCGCCCGTGCCCTGACCGACACCGGCCGTTTCATGGAGCAGGACGTCAACCTCCGCTGGATCTACGTCCACATGATCGAGGAGTACGCCCGCCACAACGGCCACGCCGACCTGCTTCGGGAGCGCATCGACGGCACCACTGGTGTATGACACCAGATCAGTTAGGGTCCGACCTATTGTGAGGTGACGCGCCGCCGGGTTCCGTGCCGGGCGGCGCGTCGTGTCAGGGTGCTTGGGTGGCTGAACGTGTGCGCGTGCGCGAGATCGATGACGATGAGGGACAGCGGCTGCTGCGGATCATCCGCAGGGGCACCGGGTCGGTGGTGACCTGGCGGCGGGCCCAGATGGTGCTGCTGTCGGCCCAGGGTATGCCCGTGGCGAAGATCGCCGAGGTGACCTTCACCAGCGCGGACCGGATCCGGGACGTGATCCACGACTTCAACGTCGACGGCTTCGCGGCGCTCTACCCGAAGTACAAGGGTGGTCGGCCGAGGACCTTCACCCTTCCCGAGCGCCGCGAGATCAAGAAGACCGCCAAGTCCAAGCCGGCCGAGCACGGCCTGCCGTTCTCGACCTGGAGCCTGGCCAAGCTGGCCGACTTCCTGGTCGCCGAGGGGGTGGTCGACGACATCAGCCACGAGGGCCTTCGGGTCCTGCTCCGCGAGGAGGGCGTCTCCTTTCAACGCGTGAAGACCTGGAAGACCTCGAAGGATCCCGACTACGAAGCGAAGAAGGCCCGCGTCGAGCACCTCTACGCGATCGCCGACGGCGAGGTCATACCCGAGGAGGGCGAGCCCGAAATCATTTTCTGTCTGGACGAGTTCGGCCCGCTCAACCTCCAGCCACACCCTGGCCGGCAGTGGGCCGAGCGCGGCGGCAAGGGCAAGGATCCCGACCGCGAGCCGCGGCCGAGGCGGCGGGCTACCTACACCCGCCCGCACGGGGTGAGGCACCTGTTCGCCGCCTATGACCTCGCCAAGGACAAGCTCTACGGTCACATCAAGAAGACCAAGAACCGGTCGAAGTTCCTGGAGTTCTGCCGGTACCTACGCAGCCTGTACCCGGCCGACGTGCGGATCGCGATCATCTGCGACAACTACTCCCCGCACCTGACCACCAAGCGCTGCCGCCGGGTGGCGAAGTGGGCCGAAGCGAACAACGTCGAAATCGCCTGCACCCCCACCAACTCCTCATGGCTGAACCGCATCGAGGCCCAGTTCACCGCCCTGCGCTACTTCACCCTCGACGGCACAGACCACGCCAGCCACAAGGAGCAGGGCAGCATGATCCGCCGCTACATCATCTGGCGGAACAAGCACGCCACCGACGAACGCCTACGCAAGATCGTCAACAGGGCGAACGTTGCCTGATGCGGCACTAGCGACGGTCTCCAACTTCGGTACTCGGTAGACGCCTTTCTTCCCATGCGGCTGCGCGGCACGGCCTCACGCGCGATCGCCTTCGAGCGCGGCGAGCGCGGCTGGGTGTCGGTCGACGACCAGCTCGCAGTCTTCATGCCGCTGCGCGGCAGCATGGACGACACCCGCCGCACCGTCCACCTCACCAGCGAGGGCGACGTCACGCTCCAGGTCCACAAGGACCAGCACGACGCCGTCGACGCCGAACTGCTGGCCGGGATCCTCGACAGCGGGCGCTACGAGACCTGGACCGGCGTGACGATCCCAGCCGGCACCACCTACGAGTACCAGGACCTCTGGCTGGCCCTCACTCCCGAACTCGATCATGCGGATGAGCGTGACCGGCAACGCCCGCGAGCTGTGCCACCGCCACTCCGCCCTCTACCTCACCCGCGGCCCACTCCCGGCGATGAGCACCATCCGGGGACTGGAGCCGATCGTCAACCTCGCCCGCCTCCATATCCGAGCCGGCCACCACCAGCACGGCCACCAACTCCTGACCGACCTCTACCGCGCCGTCCGCGGCCGA
>NZ_CP026498.1:10696839-10699365 GCF_002953255.1 Streptomyces sp. CB01881 | reverse complement strand
GGCCACCACCAGCACGGCCACCAACTCCTGACCGACCTCTACCGCGCCGTCACCACCGCGGCCGAGACGACGCTCGACGGCATCACCGTCCCTGCCCGCCTCACCGAGGCCGACCATCAACGCGGTGAGGTCCGCCAGTGGCTGTGGCGGGTCCTCATCGCCGACGGCACCCACGCCCTCACCTCCGCCGGCCGCTGGAGCGACGCCCTGCACCACATCGAGGAGCACCGCGGCATCGCCTGCGTATCTTCGACGGCCGCCAGACCGCCATCCTCGCCGCCGCCACTACTGGCGACCTGCCCGGCGCCCTCGCACTGCTGGCGGACACCGAACCCGGCGACTCTTGGGAGAACGCCGTCACCGCGGTACTCACCGCGCTGTGTCGCCCCGGCGACCCGCACGCCGCCGCCGACGCCATCGACCGCTGCCTCACCTTCGAACCGGACGAGGGCCTGGCCGTCTTCGCCACCCGCCTCACCCTGACCGCAATCGATGCGGCCGACCCCGACACTCCCTCGGCCCGAAACCTACTCGCACACCTGACCAGCCGAACGGGTGAATCCGGCGACGGCTACGCGCTGCGCGACCTCCTCACCCACCACGGGGTTCGCGACCGCCTCGAACCCGGCCGGAAGGCCGCGCTCGAACAGGCTCTCGCCGCCTGCGCACTGGGCGCTGCCGCCCTCCCCCAACCCGTGCGCGACCGACTGGAGGAGGCCCTTGACCGCGCCCGGGACGTGCTCGAAAAGTCCCCGTTCGACCCGGGCTCGCCCGGAGGTGATCCGCTTGAACGTCGCACTCGAACAGCACCACCATCGGACGCCATCCGCCCGTAGCGGATTCGTCAACATCGAGCTGAGCGCCACCGGGCCCGGCGCCCCGCTTTACCACTCCCTCGGCTTCGGGGCGCTGGAGGGATGCATGGCGCTCCGCGCCGGTCCTGAGGGCGGGATACGGTGACCGGCTTCGATCTCGACCACCGCGACCAGCAGGCGTCGGCGCTACCCGCGAGGCCGATGCCCGATGAAAGTGAACTGCGAATGACCGCACGAGACGCCCGCGCGCACGCCGCCGAAGCAGCCGCTCGGCTGCTCCCCGACCTGACCCTGGACCAACTCGAGGACGACCTCGTACACCTGGTCCGGTCCACCACCGTCAAGCCGCCGCACCTGGTCTTCATGACGGCGAAGGAGCTGCTCGGTGTCGCCGTGGTGCAGCTCGACCGCACCCAGGTGCTGTCGCAGGGGCGACGTCCGTACCTCGTGGCCGGCCAGGCCTCGGCGCTCCTGGCGGCCTGCGCCTTCGACCTGGGCGCCATGCCCCATGCGTTCGAACTGACCCGGGCCGCCGCCCTCTACGGCCAGGTCGCCGAGCACGGGCCCCTCCAGGCGTATGCACACGCGTACCTGGCCGTCCTGTACTACTGGAACGGCAACCCCTCCCAAGCGGTTCACAAGATCGTGGAGGCCCGGTCCTTCCCCGGAGTCGGCGCCACGGGAACTGCCCGACTGGCCACGATCGCAGCCCGGGCCTACGCCCACAGCGGCCAGGTCGAGGAAGCCCAACGAAAGCGGCCTCGCTCACTGCGGAGTTAAAGGTTCAGCGGCGGCGAAGGTCGCGCGCATGATGCCGGCGACGAAGGCCGAACTGTGAGCCGGCGCCACCCTCGCCCTCCACGCCAGGTACGCCGCCGTCACCATCTCCGTTCCGCTCCGCGGTGCCAAGGCCCGCGAGGACGCCGAGGCTTCTCGGCGCCGGCCTGCGCCAGAGGATTGGCGCTGGGAATGGCGGGCGAGGCCCGGGTGAGGCGCTCCCGCGTTCGTCGGAGCGCTTGTCGTCGGCGGTGACCAGCATGCCGAAGACCGGCTGGCCCTGCAGCTCGGCGAAGGTCTACCGGAAGTCGGTCGACCAGACGCTGAATCGACCGAACCGTCCGCGTACGCGATTCGAGGATGCGCACTGTTCCATGCGGAGAAGACGGGCGGCACGCATGCACACGCACCCGACGACCCGTCAGCTTAGGTCAGCAAAAGTCAGCATTGATCCGAGTACACCCTCGCAAACGTGCACACTCCTGAGAGCCCGGCCCGCTCTCGGCCTGGCCTTGCGAGGACATCCAGCCAGCCGTCGGCGCCCACACCGAGTAACCGCCCGAACCCCTTTACTCGCACCATTCGCCCCGATATCCCCCGTTTACCGGATGGTCGACATGACTCTGCGTGGGCGGTCAGGACGGCAAGGTGATCGACTGGGCGTGGTGGAACACGTTCTTGTCGTCCCAGGTCTTCTTGGCCTTCTGCAAGCGACTGTAGTTCTGTTTGTAGTAGAGCCGTTGGTAGGCCGGGTTCGGCTGTCCGGCCACGCCGAGGTCGGTGTCGGGGTAGTTGACGTAGGCGCCGTCGGTGTCGGTGTTGATCTCGGGGATGCCACCGGTGGCCTTGTACACATCCCGATAGAGACCGCGCAGGTAGTCGAGGTGGGCGGTGTCCTGGGCGGGGTCGGTCCAGTACGTCTGGTACTGGAGCT
>NZ_CP026498.1:10693127-10696829 GCF_002953255.1 Streptomyces sp. CB01881 | reverse complement strand
TGTCCTGTCCTGGGCGGGGTCGGTCCAGTACGTCTGGTACTGGAGCTTCATGATCGAGTCACGCTGCGGAATGGCGTCCTCGGTGGTCTTGCGCTCGTTGATCCGGCAACCGTAGGAGTCGATCTGCACCAGCGTCTGCGTGAGGTCGATGCCCGGCACGGTCTTCGTCAGCCACTCCCAGAAGCCGTCGACCTGCGCGGGGGTGAACGGCCTGCGATGGTAGGCCGACTTGTACTTGCCGCGCTGGTTGTCCCCCGACCCGTTGAGCGTCATGGTGGCCTGGAACCACGGCACCTGGCGGCTCTTGTCGGGATACGGCAGAAACAGCCCGCCGGCGCTGTGGGTCTGGACGGTCGCCTTGGTTTTCATTCCGGCCTCCATGGCGGCCAGGAATCTCTCCAGCGGCGCGGGGTCGTCCTCGTCCCACTGACTGAACAGGACCACGTTCCCGTTCGTCCAGTGGGTGAGTTTGAGGATGGCGAACAACCCCTGGTAGACCGATTCGCCCTTTCCGCTGTGCTCGGCGAAGAAGGCGGCGAAGTTGTTCACCAGCTGACGGAAGTCCGCGGGCTGCTTCAGCAGGTCGTCCCACGGCCAGGCGACGCTGCTCAGCCAGACCCTCGGCGGCGGCTTCGGGAGCTGGTGGTGGAAGTGGTAGCGCAACACCACGCCGAAGTTGCCCCCGCCACCACCGGTGTGAGCCCAGAAGAGGTCCCTCTCCGCCGAGCCGGTCGGGTCGTCCCGGTGCGCCCTGGTCACCTCCACCCTGCCGCCGCGAACGGTGACCACGTCGACCTGGACCAGGTGGTCGACGGTCAGCCCGTTCCGTCGGGACAGCAGCCCGTACCCGCCACCGCAGATGTGCCCGCCCGCGCCGACCGAGTAGCACGAGCCGGCCGGCAGCGTGACGCCGTACTTGCGGAACAGGGTGGTGTAGACGTCCCAGTTGGTGGCCCCGCCCTCCACGCAGTACGTGGACGCCCCGTACTTGTCCGTCGCCGCGCGGACGCCGCGCAGGGTGCTGAGGTCCAGGATGACGCCGTTGTCGTTGTCCACGAAGCCTTCGTAGCAGTGCCCGCCGCCCCGGATCGTCGGCCGCAGCCCCTTGTCGAGCACCGCCCTCAGGGCCGCCACCGCGTCGGCCTCGTTACCCACCAGCCGGATGTAGGCCGGCGTGCTGCTCCACCGTTGGTTGAACCCCTGGCTGAGCGTCTGGTACCGCGAGTCGTTCGGGAGCACCGACTGCCCCTCGGGCACCTCCGCGGGCTGAGCAGCCGCCGGCCCGGCGCCGGCCGCCAGGCCGAGTGAGACCGCGGACACTCCGGCGGCGCTCATCCCGGCAGTACCCAGGAATCCACGCCGGGAGAATTCTTGACGCATGACAGGGACCCACTTTCTCGGCTCTGAGAAGCTGGCAGGCGCACGCTAGCACGCACGTTTGCCCATGTGAATCCATATACGAATTAATGTGACTGTACGTCCTTTACCGGGAATCCCAGGAGCACCCGATTTCCACTCGGCCCAGCCGCATTGCCAGTGGGGCCGGCCAATGTCCCGTCGTCCCAGGCGGCCCACCTCCCCCTCCCCCTCCCACCCGACCCCACTCCCGCCCTACTCGGCGATCGGCTTGGAGAGGTCGTCCTCGGCCAGCACCTGGTAGACGGCGTTCAGGGAGGGCGGGCCGACCATGTCCTTGATCCGCTCGAAGCGGCGTTCCTCGACCGGGGCGAGCCGCTCCATCCACTCCTGGACGGACTCGGGCCCGTGGTCGCCCTCGATGATCGCGATGGTGACGATCTCCTGCGGGTTCTCCATGTTCGCGGCCGTGATGACGCGGGTCCGCGGATCCCCCGGGACGACCTCGTCCGGGATCCACCCCTTGCGGAACTCCCCATAGTCGACCCCGTCGTTGAGCTTGCGCACCATGACGCTGACCAGCTGCATGACGTCCCCCCGTAAGGTTTTCTTGCAGTGCAAGAACTCTGATGTCCGTTATTATTTTCTTGCATCGCAAGACATGTCAAGACAAGACGCGGAGGAACAGTCGATGGCGAGCGGACGCGGGCGCCCGAGGACCGGTCTGACCAGGGAGAAGATCATCGACGCGGCCCTCGCCTTCGTCGACGAGCACGGGCTCTCCACCCTCTCCACCCGCAAGCTCGGCGCGGCGCTCGGCGTCGAGGGCATGACGCTCTACTACTACGTGCCCAGCAAGGCGGCCCTGCTCGACGGCATGGTGGAGCGCCTGCTGACGCTGTCCGCCGGCGACCTCTTCACCGACCCCGCCGGGCGGCCGTGGACGGCGGTGGTCGGCGACTTCGCCGTCGCCCTGCGCCGGATCCTGCTCGACCACCCGGCGATGCTCACCGTCCTGGCCACCCGCCCGGTCGCCACCCCCGCCGCGCTTCACCTGCTGGAACGCGGCATCGACGCCCTGCGCGCCGACGGCGTGCCGCTCGCGGACGCGCTCGACGTCCTCAACACCGTGGTGTCGTACACCCTCGGCCACACCCTCGCGGAGGTCGGCGAAACCCCTCACCACGAGGGCACGGAGCCCGACCCCGACCAGTTCCGGTCGCTGGACCCGGCGGTCTTCCCCCAGTTGGCCCAGGCCTTCGCCACCGGCGCCGGCCTGGACTCCGAGCAGCGCTTCCACCGCACGCTCCGCATCCTGCTCGCCGGCTTCGCCACCGAGATCGAGGCAGGCTCCGCAGAGGCAGGTTCTACAGAGACGGGCACTGCAGAGGCGGGCTCCACCCCCGGCGGCGGCGCGCAGCCGCGAAACTGATCTCCCCCGCCGTACGGCCGCCTGACACCATGGAGCGCGTGATTCCTGGAACGGATTTGACGCGGGATGGGCTGGCCGAGCGCGGGTTCTGCGGGTTCGCGCCCTTCGGCGAGCCGGGCGAGCTGAGCGACAGTGAGGTACCGACGGAGGCCGGGATCCATGTCGTACTGCGCCCGACGGCGTCCCGCCCGGAGTTCCTGCCCGTGAGCACCGCAGGCCACTTCAGGGGGCGGGATCCGTCCGTGGCGGTCGAGGTGCTGAGGGCGGCCTGGGTCGAGGACGCCGGCATCCTGTATGTCGGCAAGGCGTCGGCGGGCCGAACCGGCCGACGCGGGCTCCGCAAACGGCTCGACGAGTACCGCCGCCACGGGGCCGGCCAGGCGGTCGGCCACTGGGGCGGGCGCTACATCTGGCAGTTGCGGGACTCGGCGGCCCTGCTCGTCGCCTGGCGGCCGACAGCCGAACAGGACCCGGGTGACGCCGAGGCGGGACTCATCGCCGAGTTCATGGAGGTCCACGGGGCTCGCCCGTTCGCCAACCGGAACCGGGGGCTGGTGCGGAAGGCCTGACGGTGATCCGCCGGCTTCCGGTGATCGCGGCGGAGTCCGGCAGGACCACGGGGACGGCGCGTTCGGCAACCGGCCGGTCTGACGGTGTGGGACATACCGCTGTTGACGCACTGGCGGCCCTGGTCTGTTCGGGCCCTCAGTCTGTGCATCTCACGGACTGGTACTGCACCGACGGAAACGGCCCGCTGTCCTCCCCAGGAACTTCAGGAAGGCCTCGCAACTGCCCGGCAACCCGTGCAGCAGTCATGGCGCGTCGCCGCCGCCCGCAGCCCCGGCCAGGAAGCCTCGGACCCTGATCCCCCGGACCGGGAGGCGGGCCTCGGCGACGGAAACCTGGGACACGGG
>NZ_CP026498.1:10688253-10693117 GCF_002953255.1 Streptomyces sp. CB01881 | reverse complement strand
CGGCGTCCCGGCGTCCCGGCGTCCCGGCGTCCCGGCGTCCCGGCGTCCCGGCGTCCCGGCGTCCGCTACTCGGCTGCCAGCGCCGCCACCAGATCCGGCAGGTTGTCGCCGGCCACGGCGAGGGCCAGGTGGTCGTGGAAGTCCCGGCTGTGGACGATCAGACCGTCGCGGACCCGCAGCACCTGGATGTTGGAGGCCTCGACGGTCCGTCCGGTGCCCCGGTGGTGCACCTCGTAGTCCCACTCGGCGACGATCACCTCCGGGTCGTCGGTCTCCCGGATCACCACGTTCTTCGAGGCCAGCTCGATGGGCGAGCGCGCGGCGACTTCTGCGAACCGCTCGGCGAGCACGCTCCGCCCCTCGAACCGGCGTGGACCGACCGGCTGGAAGACGGTTTCCACCACGGCGTCCTCGGCGTAGAGCTCGGCCAGCTCCGAGAACCGCCTCTCGCTGATGCCATTGAGCAGTTCCTGGAAGACCTCGCGCGGCGACCGCGTTTCAGACATGATCAACCCCCAGTGGGCTCCGCCGCTAGAATCGGACTAGCGACTCCGATTAGACGATACGGACTGGCGACTCCGGTTGTCCAGGGGTGGCTCCGCCACGCACGGAAGAGGTGAGAGGGATGAACGGCGCTCAGGGGCGTCCGCTCCGGGCGGATGCGGCCCGCAACCGGGCCAGGCTGCTGGACGTCGCCACGGAGGTGTTCACCACCCGCGGCGTCGGCACGCCGACCGAGGAGATCGCCCGGGCGGCCGGGGTCGGGGTGGGGACGCTCTTCCGGCACTTCCCGACCAAGGAGGCACTCCTGGAGGCGGTGATGGTGCGCCGCCTGGAGACCATCGCCGCCCGGACCGCGGAGCTGACCACCGACGCCGAACCCGCCGAGGCCTTCTTCGACGCATTCCGCCTGGTGATCGACCAGTCCGCGGGCAAGAACGAGTTCACCCAGGCGCTCGCCGCCGCCGGGGTGGACGCGCACGAGTCCCTGCGGGAGGCGAGCACGGCGATCCGGACGCAGCTGGCCGAACTGCTGGCCGGAGCCCAACGGGTCGGCGCGGTCCGCCCGGAGCTGGGCCTGCCGGAGCTGATCGCACTGCTGGTGGGCACCACCGCGTCGATGGATCAGCTCGGCGCGGACCCGGCAGCCCGGGAGCGGATCTTCGACGTGGTCTTCGACGGACTGCGGCCGCTGCGGCCGCGCTGAAAGGCGAGGACCGCGAGTGGCAAGCACCTCGTGATGGCGGACCAGCGGCAGGGTGCCTCATGGGAGTTCACCCCCGAGCAACTGGACCGGGCCCTGCGGCGGAACTGGCCGCACGCCCGCGCGGCCGGGCCCGCTCCCCGCTTCGCCGCCTACACCCTCGCCGTCCCGCTCCATGGCGACGTGCACGAGCTCACCTACTTCGCGGACCAGCAGTTCTTCTCCTTCGCCGACCGCGACCCCCTCGAATTCCCCTTCCGGGTCGTCTTCACTCTGCTCCTGGACCTCGCGCCGGCCACGCCGGCCCTGTGGACCGATGATTTCGGCGGCGACGTCCACAGCGTCGACCTCTCTTCCGGCATCATCGACCTTCTACGGCCCTTCCGTCCCTGACCTGCCGCGCGAGGGGGCCCGACTCGCTTTTGCTACAGGGCTGGCTGCGTTCCAGCCGTGCAGACCTGCCCACCATCGCCGCGAACAGAACGACGCCGCTCCTCGCAGGCGGCCCCGCAGACGCTGCTGCCGTTTCTCTGAGATCACCTCGACCTGGACAGAAGCGCGTGAACACGGTTCGCCGCCGTAGTCAGCGACGACGACGATCCGAATGGTGCGAACGCCAAGGCCGTGTCTCATAAATGGTCAAGCGGTCTCCATCCGCACCTGGTAGAACCGGGTCCGGATGGCACTGGGCCACGACTCTCCGGGGGCGACATGTCGGGACCGGCAGTGGGGCTGTGGCTCTTCGAACCGCGCAAGTTTGGGGACGTCCTGGACGATGTGGTTCTGTGGCTGGAGGGCTTCTGCGAGCCGGTCGAGGCGAAGCTCCGCGCAGACCTGGACTTCTGGGTGCGAGACGGTTCCGCCGTGGGGCTACCGGGGCTCGAACCCAACGGGGTTGGCGTGTTCTTCCTGTCCGAGGACGAGGAGCTGCCGGCAGCGGACGAGGACTACTCCGCATTCTCGCAGCCACCCGCGCAGGGGCTGATACTCGGCGCCGGCTGCTCCGGCCCGACGAACCACCTCGTGCTCGGTCATCTTGCACTCGCGCTCGCCGAACGCCTCGGCGCCCTGATCGACTTCGACGGCCTTCTGAGCTACCCCACCCCACGTGAGGGCACCGGCGACGAGGCGCTTCTGGAACGCGCGAGAGCACTGGTCGACTCCCTCCCGGGAAGAGTCGCGGAGGTCTCGTACGACACCTGGGGTGGTGGGCGATGGCTTCGGCACGTCGGTGATGCGGAGTTCCTTTCGGCGTGGCTGCAGCATCCAGGTTTCCACCTAGTCAAGTAGCGTCTGCCACTCGCTTGATGACGACCAGTCAAGTCAGGTTGAGCCGCGGAGGGGCACCTCAGCGCGTCAAGCGGTCAGGTCAAGTCGAAGGCTGCGGATGACGGGGCAATCCGCCCGATCGTTCGATTGTGAGGGCAGGCTCGTGATGCAACTCCCCGAGGGGTCCTGGTGGGATTGGGACATCGTCGACTGGAACGCCGGTCGGTTGCGACTGGGCGCGGGCTCTGACCTGACGTACCACCATGACGTGGAGCTGGTGTTCAGCGACCCGGTGTTCGTCATGTGTCCGGCCGTGTTCCACGATCCGGTGTTTCGCGCGCCGACACCGGACGAGGTCCGGCTCGTGTCCCGTCAGGTTGGTGAGACTCCTGCGGTGGTGGTCGCGTTCGAGGCCGACGCAGGTGGCTCCGAGCTCGCCTCCGGGCTGATCGCGGCCGGGGGGCTCGACGTCGTCCAGGGGGTCGTCTTCCGCTACTGGCGCAGGGATCTGGCGGACGGGGAGCGCCTGGCCCCGTGGGTACGACCGCCTGGGGCGTGAGGTTGGCTGTCCAGCGCCACCAGTTCTTGGCCGATTGTCGCTGAAAGCCAGACGGACGTCCGTATGTGCCAGTGACGGTTGACCGCCCGGGGCGAGCGACACGGCCTCACGATTGCAGCGCCGGCGACGGACTTCTCCCCCGCGAAGGCACCTCACCGCGCCAGGACCGCCGAAGCCCACCCGCTCACGGATGCGACCGGGTCAGCCGGTGGCGGCATCCGGCCTGCGCAGGGCTGCCGCGACGAGGCCCTCGATCTCGTCGGCCCGTACCGGGCCGCCGCCGACCAGCCGGTCGAAGACCAGCCCGTCGATGCAGGCCAGCAATGTGGTCGTGCGCCTCTCCGGGTCCGCCACGCCCTGGGCGGTGATGAACGCACGGACGACCGCGCGGCCTGCGTTCTCGCGCGGGACGAGGATCTCGCGCAGTTCGGGGTCGCGCACGCTCTCCACCGCGCAGGCATAGCGGGCGAGCGACCGCCGTCGCCCCTCTCCGGTCAGGCGGCGTTCCGTCAGTACGGCGATGCCCTCGGCCAGCTCGGCGGCCGAGCGCGGCACCGCGACCTGCTCGCCCAGGGCCTGGAGCTCGCCCTGGTCGAGCTCGACCAGGCGTCGGACCAGCGCGGTGAGCAGCGCCTGCCGGGTGCGCAGGTAGGCCGACGTCGTACCGGCCGGCAGTCCGGCCGCCGCGTCCACCGCGCGGTGGGTCAGCCCGCGTACGCCCGCGTCGGCGAGGACGCCGATCGCCGCGTCCGCCAGCAGGGTGCGCCGACCGGCGCCGCGCGATGCGGTACCGGGTGCCTGTGCCCCGGACGCGCCCCCACCCCCTCTCATACCCCCGCCCCCACCCCCGCTCGTACCCCCGCCGTGACCGTCCGACTGCTCCTGCCCGTGTGCCCCAGCTTCCTGCATCCCCCCTTTCTACACCCGTAGTAAGGGGGGAGTACGCTCCTTCTACAGCTGTAGAAGAATGGCGTGAAACCCAGGGAGGGACCGGGGATGAGCAGCAACAGCGCAGTGGTGGTCGGGGGCGGCATCGGCGGGCTGGCGGCCGCGATCGGGCTCCGGCTGGCGGGCTGGGAGGTCACGGTGGTCGAACGTGCACCCGTCCTGGACGACGCGGGCGCCGGCATCTCGCTGGCCGCCAACGGCCTGCGGGCGCTCACCGCCCTCGGCGTCGGCGAGGCGGTGGAGATCGCCTCGCGCCGCCAGTACACCGGCGGGACCCGCACCCCGGACGGACGCCGGCTGGCCCGGATGGACGGGCGGGCACTGGAACGCGAGCTGGGCGCACCGATCATCGGCATTCCCCGCGCCGACCTGCACCGGATCCTCCGCGAGGCACTGCCGCCCGAGTCACTGGTCATCGGCGCGGAGGTCACGGCGCTGGAGACCGGGCTGGACACGGGGCTGGACACGGCGGCGGGGCCTGCGGACGCCCGCCAGCCGTCGCGCATCCGGGTCCGGTACGGCAACACCGCGGTCGACGCCGACCTGGTGGTGGCCGCCGACGGGATCGGGAGCCGGCTGCGCCGCCACCTCTTCCCCGGCCACCCCGGGCCGGCCTACAGCGGCTCGACGGTGTTGCGGGCGATCACCGAACAGCCGGTCGAGGGACCGGCCGGCGAGCCGATCGCCGACTTCGAGCTCACCTGGGGGCACGGCGCGGAGTTCGGCCACATTGCCTTCCCGGACGGGCGGGCCGAGTGGCACGCGGTGCTGAACGCCCCCGCCGGGGTTCGCTACCCGGACCCGCTGGCCGAGGTCCGGCGCCGCTTCGCCGGCTGGCACGAGCCGATTCCGGCACTCCTGGCCGCGACCCGTCGCCGTCCTGC
>NZ_CP026498.1:10687571-10688243 GCF_002953255.1 Streptomyces sp. CB01881 | reverse complement strand
AGTGGCACGCGGTGCTGAACGCCCCCGCCGGGGTTCGCTACCCGGACCCGCTGGCCGAGGTCCGGCGCCGCTTCGCCGGCTGGCACGAGCCGATTCCGGCACTCCTGGCCGCGACCCGTCCGGAAGCCGTCCTGCACCACGACATCAACGAGCTGACCACCCCGCTCCCCTCCTACACGGCCGGCCGGGTGGCCCTGCTCGGCGACGCCGCTCACGCCATGACCCCCCACCTCGGGCAGGGGGCCTGCCAGGCGCTGGAGGACGCGGTGACCCTTGCCTCCGCCCTCGGCTCGGAGCCGACCGTCGAGGCGGCCCTCACCCGGTACGACACCGAGCGGCGCCCGCGCAGCCAGACGGTCGCCCGCGACGCACGGAGGGCCGGCCGGATGGGCCAGCAGCTCGCGCACCCGCTGGCCGTCGCCGCCCGCAACACGGCGATCCGCCTCACCCCGTCCGGTGCGATGATCCGCACCGTCCTACGACACGTGGACTGGACCCCGCCTCGGATCGCCGCCGCACCCGCCCGGCCCTGACCCCACCCACTCGGAGGCCCGCCACGGCCCGGTTCCAGAGCCCGCCGCGACCCGGTTCCGGCACAGGCGTCACCACGGCGGCCGACAGGGCGGCAGGGAGGCAGGGAGGCAGACACGACGGCCGGCAACCGCGCTGCCG
>NZ_CP026498.1:10684609-10687561 GCF_002953255.1 Streptomyces sp. CB01881 | reverse complement strand
AGGGCGGCAGGGAGGCAGGGAGGCAGACACGACGGCCGGCACGACGACCGCGCTGCCGCCCACCACCCGAAGGGAGCATTTTCCGGTGTGGCGTGGATCACGGCGCGAAAAATCGTCTGACGGTCCGTCAAGCTGACTGACGGTTCGTCACAATCGACTCACAGAAGCTCAGTTATTGACTGATTGACCATCAGATTCGGCCAGTTGAGCGCGAGTTGAGTGGAGTGTCGGGCAGTACGCCGTTCATCACCCGGGGCTACCATCGGTCGGGTTGTCCGCTCCGGCCCCGGAGTGGGGTCACCCGATCAGGCGTGTTCTCCCACCGCCCCCAAGGGCCGAGCACCGGTCGGGACAGGGGCGAGGACGAGGAGCGCACGGGCTGCCATGACAGCTGAACCGAGCCACATCGAGCAGGCCCCGCACGCCCCACAGGCTCCCGCCCCGGGCGAGCCGGCCAGTCCGAGCCCCAGCGAGTCGGCCACTCCGACCCCCAGCGAGCCGGACGCTCCCGCCCCCGGCACACCGGCAGCCCCGGGCCGGGCCCTCTTCCCGGGCCGCCCGGCCCCCGCCCCGCGCACCCTGGTCGACCTCCTGGACGCCACCGTCCGCGCCCACCCCGGCGAGCCGGCCCTGGACGACGGGCAGACCGTGCTCAGCTACCGGGCGCTCGCCGCCGAGGTCGAGCAGCTGCGCCGCCGGCTGGCCGCCGCCGGGATCGGCACGGGCGACCGGGTGGGCATCCGCGTCCCCTCCGGCACCAACGACCTCTATGTCTCGATCCTCGCCGTGCTCGCCGCCGGCGCCGCCTACGTCCCGGTCGACGCCGAGGACCCGGACGAGCGCGCGCAGCTGGTCTTCGAGGAGGCGGCCGTCGCCGCCGTCCTCGGTGCGAAGCGCGCCCTGTCCCTCACCGGCGCGCCGCGGGAGGCCGCCGCACCGGGCCGCCCGACCGCCGCCGACGACGCCTGGATCATCTTCACCTCGGGCTCCACCGGCCGCCCCAAGGGCGTCGCCGTCACCCACCGCAACGCCGCGGCCTTCGTCGACGCCGAGGCCGCGCTCTTCCTCCAGGAGGAGCCGATCGGCCCGGGCGACCGCGTGATGGCCGGCCTCTCCGTCGCCTTCGACGCCTCCTGCGAGGAGATGTGGCTGGCCTGGCGCTACGGTGCCTGCCTGGTGCCCGTCCCGCGCTCGCAGGTCCGCAGCGGCGCCGACCTCGGGCCGTGGCTGGCCGAGCAGGAGATCACCGTGGTCTCCACCGTCCCCACCCTGGCCGCGCTCTGGCCGGCGGAGGCGCTGAACGAGGTCCGGCTGCTGATCTTCGGCGGCGAGGCCTGCCCGCCCGAGCTGGTGCAGCGGCTGGTCACCGAGGGCCGTGAGGTCTGGAACACCTACGGGCCGACCGAGGCGACCGTGGTGGCCTGTGCGGCGCTGCTGACCGGCGACGGCCCGGTCCGGATCGGCCTGCCGCTCGACGGCTGGGACCTCGCCGTGGTGGACGAGGCCGGCGAGCCGGTCGCGCCGGGCGGCACCGGCCAGCTGGTGATCGGCGGCGTCGGCCTGGCCCGCTACCTGGACCCGGTCAAGGACGCCGAGAAGTACGCGCCGCTGCCCTCGCTCGGCTGGGAGCGTGCCTACCGCAGCGGCGACCTCGTCCAGGCCGACCCCGCCGGGCTGCTCTTCCTCGGCCGCGCCGACGAGCAGATCAAGCTCGGCGGCCGCCGGATCGAACTCGGCGAGGTCGACGCCGCCCTCCAGGCCCTGCCGGGCGTGGCCGGTGCGGCCGCAGCCGTCCGCACCGCACGCGGCGGCAACCAGCTGCTGGTCGGCTACCTGGTGACCAAGGACGGCTGGGACCGCGAGCAGTCCGTCGAGCGGCTGCGCGCCGAGCTGCCCGCCGCGCTGGTGCCGCTGCTCGCGCCGGTCGACTCGCTGCCCACCCGCACCTCCGGCAAGGTCGACCGCAACGCGCTGCCCTGGCCGCTGCCCGACCTGGAAACGGCCGGGCCCACCGAACAGCTCTACGGCACCGAGGCATGGCTGGCCGAGCAGTGGACCGAGATCCTGGGCGTGCCGGTGAGCGGCCCGCGCGAGGACTTCTTCGCCATCGGCGGCGGCAGCCTGGCGGCCGCCCGGCTCACCACCCTGCTGCGCACCCGCTACCCCAGCGTCGCCGTGCTGGACATCTACCAGCAGCCGACCCTGCGCAAGCTCGCCCGGCACCTGGAGCGCAGTGCAGCCGACGGCGGCGAGACCCGCACGATCGCACCGGTGCCGACCAGGGCCAAGCTGCTCCAGCTGCTCCTGCTGGTCCCGCTGTTCACCGTGGCCGGCCTGCGCTGGACGGTCGCGCTGCTGGCGCTCGGAAACGTGCTCACCCGGCTCGGCGACTACCCGTGGGCGCCGACCGCCTCCTGGTGGGCGGTGGGCGCGGGCGCGCTGGTGCTCTATACCCCGGCGGGCCGGCTGGCCATCGCGGCCGGCGGCGCCCGGCTGCTGCTGCGCGGTCTGCGCCCGGGCAGCTACCCGCGCGGCGGCTCCACCCATCTGCGGGTCTGGGCGGCCGAGCGGCTCGCCGAGGTGACCGGCGCGACCGCGCTCTCCGGGGCGTGGCTGGTCCGCTACGCGCGGGCGCTCGGCGCGAAGGTCGGCCCCGAGGTGGACCTCCACTCGCTTCCGCCGGTCACCGGGATGCTCAAGCTGGGCCGGGGCTGCGCGGTGGAGGCCGAGGTCGACCTCTGCGGCTACTGGCTGGACGGCGACCGGCTGGAGGTCGGCCAGGTCAAGGTCGGCTCCGGCGCCGTGGTCGGGACGCGCTCCACGCTGTTGCCCGGGGCCCGGGTCGGCAAGCAGGCCCAGGTGGTGCCCGGCTCCAGCGTCACCGGCCAGGTCCCGACCGGCCAGCGCTGGGGCGGCGCGCCGGCCGTCAAACTGGGCCGGGCGGCGCTGGCC
>NZ_CP026498.1:10676213-10684599 GCF_002953255.1 Streptomyces sp. CB01881 | reverse complement strand
GCCGTCAAACTGGGCCGGGCGGAGCGGCGCTGGCCCAAGGAGCGGCCGCCGCGCCGGGCCCGCTGGGCCTCGCTCTACGGGGCCAGCGGTACGGCGCTCAGCCTCCTGCCGGTCCTGCCGGCGCTCGCCGGTCTGGCCGTGCTCGCCCGCTTCGTCCACCCCGGCACGGGCCTCGGCGCCGCACTCGGCGGTGCCCTGCTCGGGCTGCTGCCGGCCACCCTCGCGTACGGGCTGGTGTACGCGGCGCAGCTGGTCGCGGCCGTGCGGCTGCTCAGCATCGGGCTCGCGCCCGGGGTGCACCCGTTGCACGGGCGGATCGGCTGGCAGGCGTGGACGGTGACGCAGCTGATGGACCAGGCGCGCGAGATCCTCTTCCCGCTGTAGTCTGGTGACGCCGCTGTGGCTGCGGGCGCTGGGGATGAAGGTCGGCCGCGGCGCCGAGGTGTCCACGGTGCTGGCCCTGCCCAGCCTGACCACGGTGGGGGACGGTGCGTTCCTGGCGGACGACACCCTGATCGCCCCGTACGAGCTGGGCGGCGGCTGGGTGCGGCTCGGCGAGGCGAAGGTCGGCGAGCGGGCGTTCCTCGGCAACTCGGGGATGACCGCGCCGGGCCGGTCGGTCCCCAAGCGGGGGCTGGTGGGCGTGCTGTCGGCGACCCCGGAGAAGGCCAAGAAGGGCGGGTCCTACCTGGGCATGCCCCCGATGCGGTTGCCGCGTTCGGCCGACAAGGCGGACCAGAGCCTGACCTACGAGCCGCCGGCCCGGCTGCTCTGGGCGCGCGGGCTGGTCGAGGTGGCCCGGGTGCTGCCGGTACTGGCCTCCGGGGCGCTCGGCGCACTGACGCTCGCGGCGCTCTCCTGGCTGGCGGCCGGCTGGTCCCCGGTGGTGGCGGCGTTGCTCTCCGGTCTGGTGCTGCTGGCGGCGGGCGTGGCGGCCTGCCTGGTCGCGGTGGCGGCGAAGTGGCTGCTGGTCGGACGGTTCCGGGCGGTGGAGCACCCGCTGTGGAGCGGTTTCGTCTGGCGCAACGAGCTGGCCGACACCTTCGTCGAGGTGCTCGCGGTGCCGTGGCTGGTGGGCGCGGTGCCCGGCACCCCGGTGCTCAACCTCTGGCTGCGGGCGCTCGGCGCAGGTGTCGGGCGGGGCGTCTGGTGCGAGAGCTACTGGCTGCCGGAGGCTGACCTGGTCACCCTCGGGGACGGGGTGACCATCAACCGGGGCTGCGTGGTGCAGACCCACCTCTTCCATGACCGGATCATGCGGATGGATACTGTCATCCTCCGCGAGGGCGCCACCCTGGGCCCGGGCGGCATCGTGCTGCCCGGCAGTACGGTGGGCGCACGCAGCACACTGGGCCCGGCGTCGCTGGTGATGCGCGCCGAGTCCGTTCCCGCGGACACGCGGTGGCTGGGCAACCCGATCGAGGCGTGGCAGACGACGTCGTGACCGGCCCGGCCTCCCCCGTCCCCACGTCCCGCTCGTCCGCCACATCCGCCTCGTCCGCCCCGTCCCCGATGTCCCTCACATCCCTCACGTCCCTCCTGGACGCGTCCCCGTCCCCCAGCTCGCAGGGAGCGCACGACCCGGTGAAATCCCGTCCGGTGAACCACCAGCACGCCCCGGCGGCCCCCACCGCCGCGCCCGACCCGTACTTCCCGAACAGCGGGGACCACCGCTACCGGGTCCACCGCTACGAACTGGCCCTGGACTACCGGCCCGGGCCCAACCGGCTCGGCGGAACCGCCAGGCTCAGCGCCGTCGCGGTCACCGCGCTGCCCGGGTTCGCGCTGGACCTGGCCGAGTTCCGGATCGGCCGGGTCCTGGTGGACGGCAAGGCCGCCCGCTACACCCACCGGGCGGGCAAGCTGCGGGTCCGCCCGGCCAAGGCGCTCGCGGCCGGGGCCGCGTTCACCGTCGAGGTGCACTACACGGGGAACCCGCGGCCGGTCCGCAGCCCCTGGGGCGGTCTCGGCTGGGAGGAGCTGACCGACGGCGCGCTGGTCGCCAGCCAGCCCGTCGGCGCGCCCTCCTGGTTCCCGTGCAACGACCGCCCGGCGGACAAGGCGACCTACCAGATAGCGATCACCACGCCCTCCCCGTACACGGTGGTCGTCGGCGGGCGGCTGCTCACCCGCACCACCCGGGCGTCCAGCACGACGTGGGTGTACGAGCAGAGCGCGCCGACCTCGACCTACCTGGTGACCGTCTCGATCGGCCACTACGTGCCGGTGCCGCTCGCCGAGCGCCCGGCCGTTCGGCAGACCGGCTACGTGCCGGAGCGGCTGGCCACCGAGTTCACCACGGACTTCGCCCGGCAGCCGCAGATGATGGCGTACTTCGAGGACGTCTTCGGCCCGTACCCGTTCGGCGACTACGCGGTGGTGGTCGCCGACGAGGAACTGGACGTCCCGGTGGAGGCGCAGGGCGTCGCGACCTTCGGCACCAACCACCTCGGCGGCGGCTGGGGGAACGAGCGCCTGATCGCCCACGAGCTGGCCCACCAGTGGTTCGGCAACAGCGTGTCGATCGCCGACTGGAGTCACATCTGGCTCAACGAGGGCCTGGCCAAGTACGCGGAGTGGCTCTGGTCCGAGCACACCGGTGGACCGTCCGCCGCCTCGCACGCGGCCATCGCCCACGCCCTGCTGTCCGACCACCCGCAGGACCTCCGGCTGGGCGACCCGGGCCGCAAGCTGATGTTCGACGACCGGCTGTACCAGCGCGGCGGGCTCACCGTGCACGCACTCCGGACCGCCGTCGGCGACCCGGCCTTCTTCCGCCTGCTCATGGACTGGGCGACGCTCAACCGGCACGGCGTCGTCGCCACCACCGACTTCACGGCCCACGCGGCCCGCTACACGGACAGGCCGTTGGACGGCCTGTTCACGGCCTGGCTCGACCGCCCCGCACTGCCCCCGTTCCCGGCACCGGCTGTCTGACCCTTCGGGAAGAATGGCACTCGCCGGCGACAACACCGTCCCGGCGGGTCCTATCCGTGAAGGTGGCATGGATTCCTTCGACCTGGGGCGTCTGACGGACCATGACTTCGAGCTGGTGTGCCGTGACCTCTTCGGCGAACTCCTCGGCGTTCCGCTGGAGCTCTTCCCACGCGGCCGGGACCAGGGCATCGACCTCCGGCACACCGACGCCACCGGTACGTCCACCATCGTGCAGTGCAAGCACTGGCCGCGAGGCGATCAGAACACCCTGATCAAACACCTCGTCCGGGAGGAACTGCCGAAGGTCGCGCGGCTGAAGCCCGACCGGTACGTCATCGCCACCACCGTGGGCCTGACCGTCGGCGGCAAGGAGAAGCTCCGCGACGCCTTCGCTCCCCACATCCGGAGCACCGGTGACATCCACGGCGTGGACGAGATCGTGGCGGAGCTCCGGAGCCGGCCCGCCGTCGTCCAACGGCACTTCCGGCTCTGGTTGAGCAGCACCACGGTGCTGCAGACGGTTCTGCACCGGGACAAGTTCCTCCGGTCCTCGTGGCTGCGCAAGCGGCTGCCGCGGATCGCGGAGACCTTCGTCCCGCACGCGGGCTTCGAACGGGCCAGGAAGGCCCTGGAGGCCGAGCAGGTCTGTGTGATCTCCGGCATTCCCGGGATCGGGAAGACCACGGTGGCGCTGATGCTCGTCGGCTGGTTGATGGGCAACGGCTACGAGGTCCACGAGATCTCGACGGACATCGGCGAGGTATCGGACCTGTGGCGCGACGATGCCCGGCAGGTGTTCCTCTACGACGACGCCCTCGGCCGGACCACCCTTGATCCGCACCTGCAGAAGGGAGAGGACTCCCGGCTGACGGAGGTGATCCGGGAGATCCAGGGCTCTCCCGGCAAGGCCTTGGTGATGACCACACGTCACTACATCCTGGAGCACGCCCGGCTCAAGCATGACGGCAGAACCGGAGTTCTCCCGGACCGAAACCGCCGTCCTCCTCACCGACCTGAGCCCGGACGTCCGCGGCCGCATCCTCTACCACCACGTCCGCGCATCCGCCCTCCCTCCGGCCGCGAGGAACAGGTTCGCCGACCCCGCGGTCTGGAAGCCGATCGTCGGACACAAGAACTTCAACCCGCGTCTGGTCGAAGAGACCCTGCGACTCTCGGACCGGGACCCGGACGTCGCGACAACCCTGCTGACGAACCTGGACAACCCCCGGCGGATCTGGGAGCGGATCGTCGAGAACGAGCTTCCGGACGAATCCGTCGACCTGCTGGAAGTGCTCTTCACCTTCGAGTACGCCGAGCTCGCCGCCATTGAGGCGGCCTGGTCGAGGTACCGCGAGAAGCGCGGCCGGCAGTCCGACGGCCGCCTGTTCCGCCGTGCGCTGCGCATCCTCGACGGCACGATGCTGACCGTGAACGGCGGCACCGTGTCGTTCCACAATCCGTCGGTCATCGACTACCTCCGCTTCCACCTGAGCGCCGGCCGAGCCGACATCGGCGCGCTGCTCGCCACCGCCGGCCATGCCGACCAGCTGTACCGCCTGGTCGCGGCAGCACGCATGGCCGACGGCCGAGGAATCGCCGAAGCGCTCGTGGCGGCCCCGGAGCAGCTCGCCGACGCGGTGCGTGACACGTTCGACACGGTCTCCAGCCGGCCGCCCGGCATCGACGGGGAGGACAGCAACAGGGCCGGCCATCTCGAATGGATCGTTGACACAGCCGGGCGGTTGGACTCCGCTCCACTGGCAGCAGTCGCCGCAGAGCGACTCGACCGGAGCGTTGTCGACGCCAGTCATGAGTGGAAACTGGTGAGTCTGGTCCGTGAACTCCACCACAGCCACCTGATCCCGACGGACTGCAGGGAGGAGTTCGAGACGATGGTTGCCGACTTCTTCCTGACGTCCCTGGCCGAGTACCTTGACGGCGAGCTCGTGGAGCTTGCCGTCGACTGTCACCAAAATCTCGTCTACCTGCCCTACGGCCTGCTGGACAAGCGGTACGACCAGCTCCTGGAGCGCCTCGTCGACGCCGCCGTGACGGAACTGCACAGGATCGCCGGGAGCAACGAGGCTCCGGGCGATATCTGGCACAGCGTCGCGGTCATCGAACTCCTGGACTTCCTCCTCGACCACTGCCCGGGAATCGAATCGGAGGAGGCCTACTCGGTCGTCAATGACAGGCTGAGCAAGCTCCGCGAGGCCCGCAAGGCTCAGCGGACCGACCGGACAGTACACCTCCCGGGCGCCTGGCCGGTGTCCCGAATCCACGATGCAGGGCGGGAGTCAGAGGTGATCGCCGAGATGATGAGCGGTCTCCGCCAGCCCGGTTGACCGGTCGGCCACGGCGAGAGTTGCGCGTGCCCCCTTGGACACCGGTCGCCGCACACCGCACACCGCACACCGCACACCGCACACCGGAACAGTCGGCTCAGCCGGCGGTCGGTATCGCCTCCGCGGCCGACCGGCAGGTGGTGAGGAGGAGCTCGTCGTCGTGGATCGCGTGGCTGCTGCCGAGGCCGGCGTTGTGGCGGCGGGTGGTGGCGAGTTCGGTGCGGACGAGGGGTAGGGCGTCGGCGGCGGCCGGGCCCATTACGGTGAAGCAGGCGGCCGCGGTGGCGCGGGTGTGGGCGTTCTCCGTCCAGGCGGCGGTGAGGACGGGGAGGACGGCTTCGGCGTCGGCGGTGGTGTGCCAGAGGGCGGTGGCGCCGTCGACGCGCACCCAGACTTCGGGGTCGGCGAGCATGACGTGCAGGGCCGGGGCGGCGTCGGCGGCGGCCGGGCCGATCGGGGCGAGGGCCTTGGCGGCGGCGCGGCGGACCCAGGGGCTGGGGTCGGCGGCCTTGGCGAGGAGCAGCGGGAGGACGGCGCCGGTGTCGCCGGTGGCGGACCAGAGGGCCACGGCGGCGGGCAGGGCGTGCGGCGAGCAGGGGGCGGCGAGCAGCGTACGCAACTCGGGGGCGGCGTCGGCGGCGGCCGGGCCGAGCCTGGTCAGGGAGCGCAGGGCGGAGTCGGTCAGCGGGCCTGCCGGGGCGGCACGCAGCAGGCGGAGGGGGGCGGGGGCGGCGTCGGCGTCGCCGACCACGCGCGGTGAGCAGGGGATCGGCCTGGTCGAAGCGCGGGGTGCCGTCCAGCGGCAGGCCGGCGAGGCGTTCGCGCAGCGGGACGACGAGCGGCGCGGCGGCGGGGCCGAGTTCGGCGACGAGGAAGCCGAGGTCGTGCGGGATCGTGGCCCGGTCGAGGGCGGCGGCCAGGGCCGGGAGGGCACGCGGGTCTCCGAGCCGGGTGAGGGTCTGGACCAGGCGCCGGCCGTCCGGCCCGGAGTCGGGGCGGCTGTCGTCCCAGGGGTCGGCGACCGTGGCCAGGCGGTCGGCGACGGCGTCGGCCGCGGGGGTGGCGAGGCGGAAGAGGTCTGGCAGGACGGCGAGGACGGCCTCGCCGAGGGTCGGGTCGGGGTCGGCGAGCCGGCGGCCGAGCAGGGCGACCAGCTCGCCGAAGGAGCCACGCACCTCGCGGAGCAGCCGGCCGGTCTCCCGGCAGCCGCCGCGGCGCGATGCCGGGCCAGCTGCGGTGAGCTGTTCGGTGCAGAGCGCCGCCCGTTCGGCGGGGCGGTCTCCGAGGGTGTGGTGGATGATCCGCAGGGCGACGTCGGTCGCGTGGCCGTCCTGGTCGGCGGGGATGCGGCGCAGCAGGCCGACGGCGGTGGGGAGGGTGTCGGCGGGCGGCGCGCCGGGGGCGAGCCGGGCGAAGGCACTGAGGCGCAGGGCCGCGGGCTGGTCCGGGTCGTCGGCCAGGGCGGTGAGCCAGGTGGTGACGGGCCCGGCGAGGCCGGGGAAGCGCCCGGCGAGTGTCGCGGCCGCGGTGGCGAGGGCGGTCCGGACCTCGGTGTCGGGTTCGTGCGGCAGCCGCCCGCGCAGCAGCGCGAGGGTGGCGGGCCCGTCGGCGTGCAGGCGGGCGAGCGCGCCGGGTGCGGCGCAGCGCACGCCCGGGTCGGGGTCGGCGAGAAGGGGCGTGAAGGCGTCGGCGCGCGCGGCCATGGCTTCCCTGCCCCGGGCGAGGAGGGCCCGCCAGGTGGACTGGTCCGTGCTCTCCGCCGCCTGCTCGCCGACCAGGTGGTGGCCGGCCTCGCCGATGCTGGTGAGCAGTTCGACCACCGGCCCGCGGTCCGGCAGGCCCCGGTCGGCGATCAGTTCGAAGAGGAAGGGCAGGCAGGCGAGGGTGGCGTCGCAGACGTCGCCCTGGTGGTGGACGGCGCTGTACAGGTCGTCCAGCGCCTCCTCACGGGCGGCCGGGCTGGGGGAGGCCAGGCCGAGCAGCATCGCGGGCACGTCGTCGGCGGGGCCGTAGGCGTGCCCGAGGGCCGCCCAGTCGATCTCATGCAGTGTGTCGAACATGCTCGCCCTCCCCGGTGGTCCCTGCCCGGACAGTCTGCCCCGCCCCACTGACAACCGGGCGCCCGCCGGTCGGGCGGTGGCCGCCGAAGGCCTCCAGCGTCTTCTCCAGCAGTGGCAGTGCGCCGACGGTCCGGCCGGAACGGATCAGCAGGTCCCAGGCCGGTTCGAACTTCTTCCAGCCTCCGGCGTAGGCGAGGTGCCGCAGCCGTTCGTGCGGGCCCGGCTGGGCGGCGGAGCCGCGCCAGATGTTCGACCAGCGGTAGAAGTCGCGGTAGGCCCGCCAGTAGCCGTCCTCCAACTGGCGCGCCGTCATGCCCTTCGGCCGGTAGACGACGTGCCGGGTGTCGTAGAGGTCCCAGTCCCGGTGGACGATGCGGTCCTCGGCCTCCAGCTGCTTCCACAGGCCGGTCGACGGATACGGCGTCATGATGTGGAAGGTCGCCGTCTCGATGCCCTGCTCGACGGCCCACTCCACGGTGCGGTCGAAGACGTCCGGGCCGTCCTGGTCCAGGCCGAAGACGAAGCTGGCGTTGACCATGACCCCGGAGTCGTGGAGACGTCGGACGACGGCGGCGTAGTCGCGGCCGATGTTCTGGTTCTTCCTGCGCTCGGCGAGGTTGGCGCCGTTGACCGTCTCGAAGCCGACGAACAGGCTGCGCAGCCCGGCGTCCACGGCCCGCTCCAGCAGACCGGGCTTGAGCACCGACTCGACCGTGCCCGCCGCCTGCCAGAGCCGACCCGTCCCGGCCATCCCGTCGAACAGGGCCTCGGCGAAGCGCCGGTTGCCCAGCAGGTGGTCGTCGAGGAAGTAGAGGTGCTTGCCGGGGAGCCGGTCGATCTCCGCGAGTGCGTCGTCGACGGCCTGGGTGTAGAACGACTTGCCGCCTTCGAAGAAGGCGTCCTTGTAGCAGAAGTCGCAGTGGTGCGGACAGCCGCGCGAGACCACGATCGAGTTGGGCACGAGGTAGCGGTGGCGCTTGATCAGGTCCCGCCGCACCGGCGGGAGTCCGGCGAGGGTCCGCAGCCGGGAGTCGGCGCAGGGGC
>NZ_CP026498.1:10641258-10676203 GCF_002953255.1 Streptomyces sp. CB01881 | reverse complement strand
GTCCCGCCGCACCGGCGGGAGTCCGGCGAGGGTCCGCAGCCGGGAGTCGTAGCGGCGCAGGGGCCGGCCTGCCCGGAAGTCCTGGAGGAACTGCGGCCAGGTGTCCTCGCCCGGGCCGGTGAACACCGTGTCCGCGTGCGCCGCGGCCTCGTCGGGGAGCGAGGTGACGTGCAGCCCGCCCATCGCCACGTGCACGCCCCTGGCCCGGAAGTGGTCGGCGATCTCGTAGCCGCGTCTGGCGGAGGTGATGTAGGGCTGGACGACCAGCAGGTCGGGGGTCGGCAGCGTTTCGAGGTCGATCCGCTCCACGTGCTCGTCGTAGAGCTCGACCTCGTCGTCGGAGCTCAGGTAACCGGCCAGCGTGGCCAGGCCGAGCGGCGGGAAGAGGGAGTACTTGATCGGCCTGAACAGCGGGCTGGTCGCCTCCGTCAGGGCGGGCAGGATCATCGTCACGCGCATGCCTGCCCAGACCTCGCGCAGGCGTCCGGCGGTTCCGCCAGAGTGCCGGCGGGTTGGCGGGCCGACGGAGGACGGGGGTCGGCGGGTCGGCGGGTCGGCGGGTCGGCGGGTCGGCGGGTCGGCGGGTCGGCCTGAGGAGGGAGGCTCGGCCTGAGGACGAGGGTCGGCGGGTTGGCAGGTTGGCGGGTTCGCGGGCCGGCCTGAGGACGAGACGGGACGGCCGGTGAACGGGGACGGGACGGTGAACGGGGGCGGCCTGAGGAACCGGCCGTGATGGACGTGCCTGGCAAAACCGGTGGAGCGGGGCCGGTGGCGAGAATAGGTTGAGAGCACCGTCCGTGCCGTCGCCGCCAGCCCGCGGCCGTCACCCGACCCGTGCTCGACCCACCCGTTCAGCCTTTCAGCCGTCTCACCGGATGATGTAGAGGATCAGATGACCGACCAGTACGACGAGTTGCTCCCCACCACCCGCCGCGCCCTGCTGCACCGGATCGCGGTGGCGCAGGCCGAGGGCCGCACGCCCTCGCTGGTCGCCGCGGTGGTGCGGGACGGCCGGCTGGTCTGGAGCGGCGCCCGCAGCATGGTCGACGGGCACGCCCCCGACGCCGACGTCCAGTACCGGATCGGCTCGCTCACCAAGACCTTCGTCGCCGTACTCGTGCTCCGGCTGCGCGACGAGGGCCTGCTCGACCTCGCCGACCCGCTCGGACGCCACCTGCCCGGCACCCCGGCCGGCGACGCCACCGTCGCCCAGCTGCTCGCGCACTCGGCCGGCCTCGCCGCCGAGACGCCCGGGCCCTGGTGGGAGCGGACCGACGGTGCGCTGCGCCCGGCCGTCGCCGACCTCCTGGAGGACGAGCGCCCGCAGAAGCACCCGGCCGGGCGTCGCTACCACTACTCCAACCCCGGCTACGCCCTGCTCGGCGCGCTGGTCGAGCGGCTGCGCGGCGAACCCTGGGGCGAGGTGCTGCGCCGCGAGGTCCTCGAACCGCTCGGCATGGACCGCACCACCCTGCTCCCCCAGCACCCGCACGCCGGAGGCTTCGCCGTCCACCCCTGGGCGGACGTCATGCTGCCGGAGCCGCTCACCGACACCGGCCTGATGGGCCCGGCCGGGCAGCTCTGGTCCACCGCCGCCGACCTCGCCCGCTGGGCCGCCTTCCTGGCCGCCGGCGACGACAAGGTGCTCTCCGCCGACACCCTCGCCGAAATGCGCCGGGCCTCCACCGGCCCGGAGGGCGCCGACTGGTCCAGCGGCTACGGGCTCGGCCTCCAACTGCTGCGCCACGACGGCCGGGTGCTCCACGGGCACACCGGCTCGATGCCGGGGTTCACCGCCGGGCTCTGGATCAGCGAGGCGGACGGCCTGGCCGCGGTCGCGCTCTCCAACGCGACCAGCGTTCCCAGCTCCGCGCAGGTCGCCGCGGACCTCATCGCACTCACCGCCGAGCACGAGCCCTGCATCCCCGAGCCCTGGCGCCCGCTGACCTCCGTCGACGAGGAGCTGCTCGCGCTCACCGGCCCCTGGTACTGGGGCGCCGCCGCGCACACCCTGCGGCTCAAGGCCGACCGCGGGCTGGAGCTGGCCACGTTGACCAACAGCCCGCGCAGCTCCCGGTTCCGCGCCGAGGCCGACGGCACCTGGACGGGCCTGGACAACTACTACGCGGGCGAGACGCTGCGGGTGGTGCGGCGCACCGACGGCTCGGTGAGCCACCTGGACCTCGGCTCCTTCGTCCTCACCCGCGAGCCGTACGGACCGGCCGACGCCGTGCCCGGCGGGGTCGACCCGCAGGGGTGGCGGGCCTTCTGAGCCGACGCTCCCGAGGTCGAGCCCCGGCCTCGGGAGCGTCGGCCTCGGGAGCGTCGGTCACGGGAGCGTCGGCCTCGGGAGCGTCGGTCACGGGAGCGTCGGTCACGGGAGCGTCGGCCTCGGGGCCTTGACGGTGGGGCAGGCCCGGGCCGCGCTTTCCACCCCGTGGAGCGGAGCACAGGGCGACGACCGGGCGCCCGGCGGGTGGCCGGAAGGCGCCGGGTGCCCGCATTCAGCAGGTGCACATCTGCGCTCCGCCGAACAGCAACGTGGACGCCAGCCGGCTCGGAAAAACATACGGATACCGGCCCGCAGGCCCGACGTCGAGCGAGCCGGGCCGGTGCCACGGCGATCCGTGGCCGCCGTCGTCCGTGCTGCCCTGGAGGGTCCGCCATGCGTCCCCACGTACACTCCTCCCGCAGTCCTCCCCGACCACACCGCCGGCCGCACCACCGCGGTGCCCGCCCCGCGTCAGTCCCGGCCCGCCACCACCCCGGCCGCCGCCGCGCCGCCCGTCACCACTGCGCCCGTCACCACTGCGCCCACCGCCGTCGAGGCCGCCGCCTACACCGTCACCCTGGCCAGGGACGAGGACGACCTGCGCGCCGCCCAGCGGCTGCGCCACCAGGTCTTCGCCGCCGAACTCGGCGCCGTACTGCACAGCCCGGTGCCCGGCCTGGACGTCGACCCGTTCGACGAGTACTGCGACCACCTGCTGGTGCGCGAGGGTGAGGACGGCCCGGTGGTCGGCACCTACCGGCTGCTCCGTCCCGAAGCCGCCCGGCGGGCCGGCCGGCTCTACTCCGACGGCGAGTTCGACCTGGCCAACCTGGCCCCGCTCCGAGACGGCCTGGTGGAGCTGGGTCGCTCCTGCATCGACGCCGACCACCGGGGCAACGGCGCCGTGATCAACCTGATGTGGGGCGGCATCGCCCGCTACCTCGCCGAGACCGGCAACACCTGGGTCGGCGGCTGCTGCTCGATCCCGTTGGACGACGGCGGCGGCACCGCGGCCCGGGTCTGGGGCACCGTCAGCGCCAAGCACCTGGCGCCCGAGCAGTACCGGGTCGCCCCGCACCGGCCGTGGGACGCGACCGGCGTACCGCGTGCCGGACGGGCCGCCCTGCCGCCGCTGCTCCGCGGCTACCTGCGGCTGGGCGCCTGGGTCTGCGGCGCACCCGCACACGACCCGGACTTCGCCACCGCCGACCTGTACGTGCTGCTGTCGCTGGAGCGCACCGACCCGCGCTACCTGCGGCACTTCCTCTCCGGGGTGCCGGCACCCACCGGCCCCGGCACCTCCGGCACCTCCGTCGCCCCTGCCGCAACCACTGCCGCAACCGCAGCAACCGCAGCAACCGCCGCAACCGCCGCAACCGCAGCAACCGCCGCAACCGCCGCAACCGCCGCAACCGCCGCAACCACAGCAACCGCAACCGCAACCGAGTGAGCGTCTGGCTGCCCACGGCTCCCTGCACGCCCGCGACGTGCCTGACCGAACCGGTCCCGACGGTGGCGCTCCCCCGCCGGGCGCTGCGGCTCGCCGTCTTCCTGCCGGTGCTGGTGACGGGCATCGTGCTCATCCCGCCGGTGCGCGCCCTCCCACGGGAAGCGCGCGACCGGCTGGTCCGGCTCTGGGCGCGCACCCTGCTCGGCTCCCTCGGGGTCGCCGTCCGGCTCGCGCCGCGCCCTGCCGCCGAGGGCGGGGTGCTGGTGGTGGCCAACCACATCTCCTGGCTGGACATCCCGCTGATCGCGGCGGCCCGCCCCGGCCGGGCCGTCGCGAAGGCCGAGGTGGGCAGGTGGCCCGTCCTCGGACCGCTGGTCTCCTCGGGCGGCACGGTGCTCATCGAACGGGACCGGCTGCGCGCCCTCCCGGCGGCGGTCGACGCCGTCGCCGCACTGCTCCGGGCGGGCCGTCCGGTGGTCGTGTTCCCGGAGGGGTCGACCTGGTGCGGGCGGGAGAGCGGACGGTTCCGCCCGGCCTTCTTCGAGGCCGCGGCCCGGGCGGGCGCCCCCGTCCAACCGGTCGCGATCCGCTACCGGCTGGCCGACGGGCGGCCGACCAGCGTGGCCGCCTTCGTCGGCGAGGACGACCTGGTCAGCTCCCTCGCGCGGGTGGTCGAAGTCCGCGGGCTGGTGGCGGAGGTGACGTTTCTGCCCCTGATCCCGGCCCCGGTGGCCTCAATGGCCCCGACCGGGCCGACCGAACCCACCGGGCTCACCGAACCCACCGGACCGCGGGGGCCGGGACGGTCGCGGGCGCGGCGCGAGCTGGCCCGCGCCGCCCAGGCCGCAGTGGAGGCTGCCGGGCGGTGAGCATCCTGCGGCGAGCACCGGTCCGAACCCCCGGACCGCCGGCCTCCGGACGGTGACTTCCGGTAGCCGATCACTGACGGGATCGCCGACAGGTGCTCGCCGGCTGGTCACCACCCGCCCGTGACAGCTCGTCAGACCGCATCGCTCACGCCCACCGGCCTGCCTCCGGCCGACGGCGCCGGCTGCTCCTGACCGCCCGGTCGGCCGTTCGCCGGTCCGTCGCCCCGCCCGCTCTCCGCCTGCCCAGCCGCCGTCCGCCCACTCTCCGCCGGCCGTCCCACCCGGGCGCCCCGTCGGAGCAGGACGGCGACCAGGACGGCGGTGGCCGCCAATCCCGCCGAACCGCAGCGCACCGCGAGGTGCACCCCGTCGACGAACGCACCGTCCACCGCGGCCTGGACCGGCCCGGGCAGCGCCGCCCCCGAGCCGCTCCCGTGCCCGGAGCCCGCGCCGGCCAGAGCATCGGCGGCCCGTCCGACCGACTCCGGCGCCACGCCCAGCCGCTCCAGCGAGCCGGTGAGCGTGCCGGTCATGCGGTGGGTCAGGACGGCGCCGAGGGCGGCGACGCCGATCACGCCGCCCAGTTCGCGCAGTGTGTTGATGGTCGCCGAGGCCATCCCGGTCTGCGCGGGCCCGACTCGCTGGAGCACGGCGATGGAGACGGGGGTGAACGTCATCCCCATGCCGAGGCCCATGGTGAACAGCGTCCACAGGTACTCGGGGTAGCGCGCGTCGGCGCCTTGGAAGGAGAGCCCGCCGAGCCCCAGGGCGCAGAGCAGCAGACCCAGCACCAGCGGCAGTCCGGGGCCGTGACGGCCGGTCAGCCGCCCCGCGACCGGGGCACCGGCGACGATCATCGCCGCCATCGGCAGGCCCGCGTACCCGGCGTCGGTCGGTGCCCAGCTCAGCACGCCCTGCATCAGCAGCGGCAGGAAGAACATCACGCCGAACATTCCGAAGCTCACCATGAACCCGCTCAGCAGGGCCCCGCCGAGGATGCCGTCGCGGAAGAGACCGAGGTCCAGCATGGGTTCGGCCAGGCGCCGCTCCAGCAGGAGGAAGCCGGCCAGCAGCAGGGCGGCCGCCACCGCGCAGCCGAGCACCCGGGCGTCGGTCCAGCCCCGGGACGGGCCCGCGATCAGCGCGTAGACGAGCGCGCCGAGGCCGGCCGCGGAGAGCGCCAGGCCTCCGAGGTCGATCCGCCGCTCCCGCGGGGCGATGACCGGGAGCACCCGGCTCGCCAGGACGAGCCCCGCCACCCCGATCGGCACGTTGATCCAGAACACGCTGGCCCAGCCGAGGTGGTCGACCATCGGCCCGCCGATCACCGGCCCGACCGAGAGGCCGAGTGCGGAGACCGCCGACCAGAGCCCGATCGCACGGGCCCGCTCGCGCTCGTCGGTGAAGACGTGCCGCAGGATGGCCAGGCTCCCCGGGGTGAGCAGCGCGGCGCCGACGCCCTGGAGCATCCGGGCCGTGACCAGCACACCCGTGGTCCCGGCGAGCGCGGCGAGCGCCGACCCGGCCGTGAACAGCGCGAGTCCGAGCCGGAACACCCGGGTCCGGCCGAACCGGTCACCGAGCGCGCCGCCGGTGAGCAGCAGTGCGGCGTAGACCAGGCTGTACCCCTCGACCACCCACTCCAGCCCGCCGATCCCGGCGTCCAGGTCGTGCCCGATGCGGGGCAGGGCGATGTTGACGATGACGTTGTCCAGCATGGACATGAACATGGTGACGCACAGCGTCGCCAGTGCGAGCCTCTTCCGCAGGGCGCTCGACTCCCCCATCGGGATTCCTCCATCCTCCAAGTCCCTAACAGTGTTAGGGACGAACCGGCAGGGAAAGAGTGCCCCTAACGGTGTTAGATTGCAAGTGGGATTCCCGCGGCCGCTGGAATCCGGCGAGGCGCGGGAGCCGCCGGCGGCAGCACCCGCGAAGGCACGGAAGGCGGGCGGAGACCCATGGCGACGCACGACGAGACCGACACCCAGCCCGCGCTGACCAGGGACGCCCTCGTCGTGGCAGCCCTGCGGGTGCTGGAGCGGGACGGCCTGGCAGGCCTGTCCATGCGAAAGGTCGCGGCCGAGGTGGGCGTGAAGGCCGCCTCGCTGTACTGGCACGTCCGCAACAAGGACGAGCTGCTCGACCTGCTCAACGACGCGATCATGGCCGACGCCGTCGCACCCCCGCGCGAGGGCGACTGGCGCAGCCAGTTCCTCGACTACGGCCGCCGCTACCGCCGCCTGCTGCTGGACAGGCGCGACGCCGCCAGGGTGGTCGCCGGGCGGCTCGCCCCCGGCCCGTACCTGCTGCGACTGCTGGAGGAGCAGCTGGACCGGCTGCGCGAGGCGGGCTTCTCCGACGCCGACGCCGCCATGACCACCTATCTACTGGGCGCCTACGTCCAGGGCTTCGTCCTCCAGGAGCAGTCCCCCATCTCCGCCGACGAGGCCAGGGGCGCGAGCCGCGGCGAGATCGCCGCGGCCGCCGGCGACCGCTTCCGCGCCCTGCCGGTCGAGGAGTTCCCCAACCTCGTCGCCCTCGCCGACGACCTCACCCAGCCGGCCATGGACGCCCGGTTCGACTTCGGCCTCGAACGGATCATCGACGGGCTCGCCGCACTGCTACCGCCGGAGAAGCGCTGACCCGCAAGGAAGCACCGTCCCCGCGGAGAAGCACCGATCCCGCGGAGAAGCGCTGACGCCGCGGAGAAGCGCTGCGACGACCAAGCGCTGAACCCTTGAGCTGCAAGGCTTTTGACGGTCAGTCGGACCAGGCGGGCCCGGCCGACACTCGCTCCCCCGCCGCCACGGCACCTGCGGGATCAATGGCCTCGACGGGCACTGCGGAGAGCGGGTAGCCTCGCGATCTCCTGCCCGTTCGCCCAGGAGGTGCTCCGAAGTGACCGAGTTCCACCCGCTCAGCGAACCGTACGCGCAGGGCTGGCTGGACGTCGGCGACGGCCAGCGGATCCACTGGCAGGCATCGGGCAACCCGCAGGGCAAGCCCGCGCTGACGGTGCACGGCGGGCCGGGGTCCGGGCTCCGCGCGGGCCGCCGGAAGTACTTCGATCCCGGGCGCTACCACCTGGTCCAGTTCTCCCAGCGCGGGTGCGGGCAGAGCCTGCCGCACGCCTCCGACCCGACCACCGGCCTGGAGCACAACACCACCGCGCACCTGATCGCCGACATGGAGCGGCTGCGCGAACACCTCGGCATCGAGCAGTGGCTGCTCTACGGCGGGTCGTGGGGGTCCACCCTGATCCTCGCCTACGCCCAGGCCCACCCCGAGCGGGTCTCGGAAATCGTGATCTGCGGGGTGACCATGACCCGGCCCGAGGAGACCGAGTGGCTCTACCGCGGTGTCGCCCGATTCGCGCCCGGCGCCTGGGAGGCGTTCCGGGACGCGCTGCCGCTCGCCGACCGGGACGGCGACCTGGTGGCGGCGTACAGCCGCCTGCTGAACAACCCCGACGAGGCCGTCCGGCGCAAGGCCGCGCACGACTGGGCCACCTGGGAGGACGCGGTGATCGCACACGAGGCGCTCGGCTCGCCGAACGCCTACACCGACCGCCCGGACGACGCGCTGATGGCCTTCACCCGGATCACCGCACACTACTTCTCGCATGCCGCCTTCCTGGAGGACGGCCAACTCCTGCGCGACGCCGGACGGCTGGCGGGCATCCCGGGCGTGCTGATCCACGGCGCACTGGACCTCGGCTCACCGCTGGACAGCGCCTGGGCACTGGCCAAGGCCTGGCCGGACGCGGAGCTGACGGTCATCCACGACTCCGGGCACACCGGCAGCCCCGCCATGCAGGAGGCGATCTTCGCGGCCGTCGAGCGGTTCGCGGGGCCGGGCCCGGAACGCGAACCGCGACACGAGCAGTGACGTGCCATCAACGGTCCGTGCCCAGCCGCGGCAGATCGGACACGGGACCGACACGAGCGGTGACGCGTCATCAACGGTTCGTGCCCGGGGGGTGACAGGCCGGGTGCGGGCTCCGACACTGGAGGGAGTACATCCACTTCCACGGGTCGGCCGGTGCCGGCCGGTACCGGCCGCGGAGAGGGCAGGCCGGCCATGAGCACGCCGTCCGCCAGGCTCCCGATCATCTACGTCCGGGGTTACGCCGGGGGCACCTCGGGGATCGAGAAAGCCGTCACGGATCCGTTCTACGGGTTCAACGAGGGCTCGATGCACATCCGCGTCGGGCGCGAAGACTCCCCCGTCTTCTACCAGTTCGAGAGTCCCTTACTGCGGCTGCACCTTGACGAGGGCTACCACATCTTCGTCGAGGGGGGTCAGGGGACGTACCTCGAAACCCACGACAACATCGCGCCGGACAGCATCTGGATCCACCGCTTCTACGACCTCTCCTCCAGCTCCTGGGGCGCCAAACCGCAACGCTTCGACCTGGAGTCGGCCGCCGTCGACCTGCTGGCCCTGATCGAGAAGCTCCAGGCCAAGACCGGCGCGCCGAGCGTGTACCTGGTCGCCCACTCGATGGGCGGGCTGATCTGCCGCTGCCTGCTGCAGAAGATCATCCCGGACCGCCGCCCGGGCCGCCGGGCCGCCGACTACGTGGCCAAACTCTTCACCTACGGCACGCCGCACGGCGGAATCACCTTCGACGTCGGCTTCGGCGCCCCCGAAGCACTGCGCGACGCCCTCAACATCAACGGTTCGGACATCTTCGGGCCGGACCACATGTACCGGTACCTGACGCCGACGGCCCGCCTCGACCCGGACGGACCGCCCGACGACTGGCGGGCCGTCGACATGCCGGACGACGACGGCACCGGCCCGGCCGAGTCGGCCGCCGGCGGCTTCCCGCTGCAGCGGGTGTTCTGCCTGGTGGGCACCGACCCGGCCGACTACGACGTGGCCCACGGGGCCTCGGCGGCGACGGTCGGGCCGCGCAGCGATGGGCTGGTGCAGATCGCCAACGCCCAGGTCACCGGCGCCCAGCAGGCCTTCGTCCACCGCAGCCACAGCGGGCCGTACGGACTGGTCAACTCCGAGGAGGGATACCAGAACCTGCGCCGCTTCCTCTTCGGCGACCTCCAGGTCCGCGCCGACCTTGTCGGGGTGGACCTGCCATCCGACGACCCCGACGTGACCTGGCAGGCCGAGGTCGCCCTCTCGGTGCGCGGCCTGCCGGTGACGATGCACGAGCGGGTGGCACCGCACTGGTGCCCCATCCAGCTCTCCGACCCGGCGGGGAACGGCAACGGCTCGGCCGGGGGCGTCGGCGACCACGGCGACGGCGGTGACGGGGTCACGGGGAACGGAGGCCGGGGCGCGGGGAACGGGAGCAGGACTGCGGGGAACGGGGCCGTCCGGCTGGCGACCACCTTCCTCTCCAGCGCCCTGCCGCGACCCGATGAGACCGGACCACTCCGCTACGCGCTCGACCTGCGGGTGTTCTCCCTGCGCGAGCACCACGGGTTCTTCGGCTTCGGCGACCATCTGGAGCGGACCGCCGACTTCGCCGACAGCCTCGTCGTCGACGTGGACGCGTCCGGGCCGCGCCCGGCCGCGTGGGCGCACTGGAACTCCCGGATCACCGGGGCCATCAAGGACCTCCGCCCCGAGGGCGACCCGCTCCCGGACGAGGACCCTGCCGCCGACTCCTGGGTCGGACACATCGACCTGCCGACGACCGCCGCCCCGCTCCTCGGTCCGCATGCCGCCGTCCGCCTCTCGGTGAGCCCCTGGAACTAGCCGGAACCGCGTGACGGTCCGGGGCCTGCCGGGGCGACGGTGATCGGGAGGCCATGGGCGGCGGGACCGGGCCTGCCCGGGCGACGGTGGCCCGACGGCCTTCGGCGTCCGGGCCCTGAAGGCGGCCGGGCCATGGCAGTCAGGGGCGCGGTTTGGGCTGCCCGCCCGGGCCGGGTGTGTCGGCCGAATCCGGGGCCTCCGCCGCCAGCAGGACCCGGCGCAGCAGGTCGGAGAGGAGTCGGCGCTCCTCGGGCGCGAGGACGCCGAGCAGGCGATGCTCCTCGCGGCCGACCACATCCAGCGCCTCCCGCCAGGCCTCCAGGCCGGCCTCGGTCAGTTCGACGTCGACGCGGCGGCGGTCCTCGGTGGAGGGCGTGCGGACGACGAACCCCCGGCGCTCCAGGGCTTCGAGACGCCCGGTCACGGAGGCCGGCGCCAGGTTGAGGTCCGCCCGCAGCTCGGACGGGAGGGCGTGGCCGCCACGCCCGGCCAGCTCGTGGAGCGTGTCGAACTCGTGCTTCTGCAGGCCGTAGTCGGCAACGCCCTGTTCGCGCACCCGCCGCAGGTGGCGGGTGAGCTTGTTCATCCGGGTGACGGCGCCCTCGATGTCCGGGTCGAGGTGTGGCAGGACCGGCCGCCAGCGCTCGACATGTCCGTCGGTCCAGTCCCTGGGCTCGTCGGACCGTTGTTCGGGGTGCTCCATGGGTCGAGTCTAGGCGCCCTTGATCGTCAACCTATATTTCGTTGCCGAAATTTCGGTACCGAAATATAGTCCACGCCGTGACTCATCCACTGGGACTCCACGACTTCCGGTTGCTCTACGCCGGCCGGACCATCTCCACCCTCGGCGACGCCGTCGTCCCCGCCGCCCTGGCCATCGCGATCACCCGAGCCACCGGCTCCTCCGGCGCACTGGCCCTCGTGCTCGGCTGCGCGATGGTGCCCCGGCTGCTCCTGCTCCCGCTGGGCGGGGTGGTCGGCGACCGCTTCAACCCCCGGGTGGTCGCGCTGGTGACCGACCTGGTCCGGGCCGCCGCGCAACTGTCCGTCGGCGTCGAACTGATCGGCGCCGAACCGCGGCTGCTGCACATCGCCGTGGCCGAGGCGATCGGCGGCACCGCCTCCGCCTTCGCCATGCCGACGGCCTCCCCTCTCGTCGCGGCCACCGTCAAGGGACCGCTCCGGATGCGGGCCAACGCCCTGCTCGCGTCCACCGGCAACGCGGCCCGCCTCGGCGGCCCCGCGCTGGCCGGCGTGCTGGTGTACACGGCGGGCGCGGGCTGGGCCTTCGTCCTGGACGCCGCCTCCTTCGCGGTCAGCGCCGCCCTGCTGACGCGCATCACCGTCCGGCACACCCCCGCCGAGCGCCGCCCGTTCTTCGCCGACCTGGCCGAGGGCTGGACCGAACTCCGTTCCCGGGACTGGTACTGGACCAGCCTGATCGCCCACGGTGCATGGAACGGCGCCAGCACGGTGCTGCTCACCCTCGGCCCGCTGGTGGCCGCCCGCGAACTGGGCGGGGACGGCATCTGGATCGCGATGACCCAGGCCGGGGCGTTCGGAGTGCTCGCCGGATCGCTGCTCGCCGGCCGGGTCCGCCCGGGCCGCCCGGTGATGGTCGCCAACCTCGGCCTCGCCCTCTACGCACTGCCGTTGCTCGCCCTCGCCACCACCGCCCCGGCTCCGCTCACCGTCGCCGCGTACGCGATCGCGATGGCCGGGCTCGGCTTCCTCAACCCGGTCTGGCAGACGGTCGTGCAGCAGGAGTTCCCCGCCCAGGTCCTGGCCCGGGTCACCTCCTACGACTGGCTGCTCTCACTGGCGGCCGCGCCGCTCGGCTACACGCTGGCACCGCTGGCCGCCGACGCCTGGGGCAGCACCGGGCCGCTGCTGGTCACGGCCGCCCTGGTCGCGCTCGCCTGCGCGGGCGCGGCGGCGGTACCGGGCGTGCGGGGAGTACAGGGAGTGCGGGGAGTACAGGGAGTGCAGCAGACGGCGCCGGCCGGGGCCGGCGGGCCGGACGGAGCCGCCGGGACCGACAGGACCGACAGGACTGACCGGGCCGCCGCGGCCGACGGGGCCGACTCGGCTGACGGGGTGCAGGCGCCCACCGCGACGCACCAGCAGGACGGTTCGGACCCGACGGGCCAACGCGCCAAGGCCTCCGAGGTCCTCGCCAAGGCCGACCGGACCGGCACCTGACCACTCCTTCCGGCCCCTACGATACAAATATGATCGCCTTCGCCCCAGCAGCCTTCTTCTTCGTCCTGTGCGGGATCGGGGTCCTACGCGACCGACGCCAGTTCAGCAACGCCGTCCTGCTCGGTATTGCCGTCTCCTTCCTCGCCCTGGCGCTGCTGGCCGAAGTGCGCAAGGCGCCCACGCTGGTGGCCGAACTGGCGGCGGTCGCCATCATCCCCGGCGATCGGCACGCTCGCACTGATCTGGTTTCTGATCTCCAACGGCCTGACGATGATCCGCAAGGAGGGTTGGCGGCCCGCCAACCTGCTCTCCCTGCTTGCGGGTCTCGGCATCCTCGCGGTGATCATCCTGCTCGTCGCAGCGCTGTTCACCCATTCCTACCGGCTGGGCATCCTCGCGGGCACCACCGCGCTGGTGGTCGGGTACATCTCCTTCCTGTTCGTCTGCTTCGTGGGCTACGCCTTCCTGTACGGCCGTCACCGCCCCCGCCGGGACGTGGACTTCGTCGTGGTGCTCGGCTCCGGCCTGATCGGCGGCGACCGCGTGCCACCGCTGCTGGCAAGCCGGCTCAACCGCGGCCGCGAGGTCTTCGAGAGCCAGGCCGCACGCGGCAACCCGCCGGTGCTGATCACCTCGGGCGGTCAGGGGCCGGACGAGAAGCTGCCGGAGGCCCACGCGATGGCCGACTACCTCGTCGAGCGCGGGTTCCCGGCGGAGCGGATCGAGCGCGAGGACCGCTCCCGCACCACGGAGGAGAACCTGCTGTTCAGCAAGGTGATCATGGAACAGGCCAAGCCCGACTACCGCTGTGTGATCGTCACCAACAACTTCCACGCTTTCCGGGCCGCGCTGACCGCCCGCAAGACGGGCGTCAACGGGCAGGTGTTCGGCTCGCCGACGGCCGCGTACTACTGGCCGAGCGCGACCATCCGCGAGTTCGCCGCGGTCTTCCTCTCGCACAAGCTGATCAACTTTGGCATCTGCGGGCTTCTCGCGCTCTGCGGACTGCTGGCCGCGCTCTGACACCGGCCGCCCCGGCCTCCCACCTCCCTTCGTTCCCTCCGGGCCCCGGCCGCTTCGGCGGCCGGGGCCCGGAGCGTCACCTGACCGGGCCCTGTCCGTCACATAGCGGGGCCGGGCCCGGGCCCGGCGGCTCTCGGCCCGTCACGTGGCCGGGGCCGGGGCCGAGTGGCTCTGCAGGCGGGGTGTGACGCCTCAGCAGGTCGGGGGCTCAGTAGCCGGGTCCCGATGCGATGCGACAAGGCGCCAGGCTCGAAGGCCACGACCGCGCCATGGCGGCCCCGGCCATGACGGGCCGCCCGAGGTCGGAGGCCCGTTACATTCCGCCCCGCCGACGGACGCGCCACGCTGCACGACGTCCCACCCGAACTCCTCCCCCACCCTGGAGTCCCCCGTGACTGTGCTGCCGACCACCGGTGCGTCCACCCCTCCCTCGGCTTCCAGCGCCGTACCACCCCGGCGCGGCGGGCGGCTCGCGCGCTGCGCGGCCGCCGCGGTGCTGGCGGCGGGCGCGCTCGCGGCCACTGCCTCGCCCGCCACTGCAGGCCCTGCCGCGACCGCGGCCGACGCCGCCCCGGGCGGAACGTACCAGCAGGTCACCGGCTTCGGCGCCAACCCGGGCAACCTGGCGATGTACGCGTACACTCCCGCCGGTCTGCCGGCCGGGGCACCGCTGGTGGTCGCGCTGCACGGCTGTGTGCAGACGGCCAACGACTACTACCGGAACTCCGGTTGGACGAAGTTCGCCGACCTCTACGGCTTTGCCGTGGTGTTCCCGCAGACCGGCTCCGCCAACAACAGCCTCTCCTGCTTCAGTTGGTTCGACGCGAGCAAGGACGGCCGGGGCTCGGGCGAGGCCGAGTCGGTGGTCGAGATGGTCACCAAGGCCCGGTCGCTGTACGGCTCGGACAGCCACCGGGTGTTCGTCACCGGTCTCTCGGCGGGCGGCGGCATGGCGGCCGACCTCCTGGCCGACTACCCGGACGTGTTCGCCGGCGGCGCCATCGACTCCGGTCTGCCCGCCCACTGCGCCACCACCCAGAGCACCGCGTCCGGCTGCCAGAACACCGATCAGCGGCTCACCCCGGCCCAGTGGGGTGACAAAGTCCGCCGGGCGTACCCGGGTTACGCCGGGCCGTGGCCGCGTGTCGCGATCTGGCAGGGCAGCGCCGACACGACCGTGAAGCCGGTGAACGCGACCGAGCTGCGGGACCAGTGGACGGACGTGTGGGGGATCGGACAGAACGCGTCCGCCACCCGGAGCCTTCCCGGCAGCACCACCCAGTCCGTCTACAACGACGCGAACGGCCGGGCCGCCGTGGCGCTCTACTCGGTCGCGGGGATGAGCCACGGTCTCGCGGTCAGCCCGGGGTCGGGTGCCGACCAGTGCGGGGCCACCGGCAGCTACTTCCTCAACACGATCTGCTCCAGCTACTACACCGCGCAGTTCTGGGGCTTGGACGGCGGCGGCTCCACCACGCCGTCGCTGCCCGCGCCCACCGGGCTCAACGCGACCGCCACCGGCCCGGACGCCGTGGCGCTCACCTGGCAGGCCGTCACCGGCGCCGCCTCGTACGCGGTGTACCGGGACGGCGTCCGGGTGGCGGGCCCGAGCACGGCCTCGTACACCGACACCGGGCTGAGCACCGGGACGACGTACACCTACACCGTGGCCGCCGTCGACGCCGCGGGCACCGAGGGCGCCCGCTCGGTCGCGGTGACGGCGAGCACCGGCGGCAGCGCACCGCAGTGCTTCACGGACAACAACTACAACCAGGTGAAGGCGGGACGCGCGACGCAGAGCGGCGGTCTCACCTACGCCCTCGGATCCGGCCAGGGCATGGGGCTCTGGAACACCTTCACCACCCACACCCTGAAGCAGACCGGCCCCGGCTACTTCGTCCTCGCCGACGGGCAGTGCTGACCCGGCGACGGGAGCCGTCGAGACCGCTCGGCCGGACCGGACCGGCGGGGACGGCGAGACCGGCGGGGCCAGGCGGCTCGGGCGGCTCGGGTGTTTCGGGCAGCTCGGGCAGCTCGGGTGTTTCGGGCGGCTCGGGCAGCTCGGGTGACCGCCACGGACCGTCCCGCTGAGACGCCTCATCCGCCCGACTCCCCGGGGCGCAGGCCGGCGAACAGGTCGGCCTCGGGGAGCGCCGTCCGTACCCGGCACCGGGCGAGGTGGTAGTCCTCGGTCGACCAGGCCTCACGCTCGATGTCGCGCGGGTGCGCCATGAACCCGGTGCCCGGCTCGACCTGGGTGGCGTGCGCCAGCAGTGCGGCGTCCCGGACCGCGAACCACTCGGCGCACTCGATCCGCGTGGTGGTGGCGAGCGCGGGCGGGGTGTCCGGCCACTCCGCGAGCAGCCCGCCCATGGCCGAGTCGACACCGTGTGCCGTCATCGCGTCGTGCAGGGTCTGGAACCAGGCCCTGGAGAGCGCCAGGTGGTAGTAGAGCTTGGACGGCCGCCAGGGCTTGCCCTCCTCCGGGTAGCGGTGCTCGTCGCCGGCCGCCTCGAAGGCCTCGACCGTGACCTGGTGGGTCATCACATGGTCGGGGTGCGGGTAGCCGCCGGTCTCGTCGTAGGTGATGACGACATGCGGGCGGAACTCTCGGATCAGGGCAACCAGTGGTGCCGCGGCGGTCTCGACCGGCTGGCGGGCGAAGCAGCCGTCGGGCAGCGGCTCGCCCGGGCCGGGCAGGCCGGAATCCGCGAATCCCAGGAACCGCTGGTCGACCCCGAGGATCCCGCGGGCGGCCGCCATCTCCTCACGCCGGACCCGGGCGAGATCGGCGCGGACCTCGGGACGGTCGAGCGCCGGGTTGAGGACGGATCCGCGCTCGCCGCCGGTACACGTCGCAACCATGACCTCCACGCCCTCGGCTGCGTACCGGGCGAGGGTGGCCGCGCCCTTGCTGGACTCGTCGTCGGGGTGGGCGTGGATGGTGAGCAGGCGGAGTCCGGGGTGCTTGGTGAACACGGATGGTCCTTCTCTCGAAAGTGGACGGTCGGTGTGTCGGCGGCCGGTTCGGGTCGGCTACCGGTGTCAGTCGCTACCGGTCGGTCGCGGACGCCGGCGGCGGAGGTCGCCGGTGGAGGTCGGTCAGGGGCGCTTGCGGCCGGCCGGGTAGAGCAGGGCGGGCGCGATCGCGAGGGCGGAGAGGCCGAGCACCCACCAGAAGGTGGATCCGAAGGCGGCGGCCGGGTACCCCGGGTGACCGGCCAGCGAACGCTGGAGGACCAGCGTGAGGACCGCGGTACCGAGCGCGCCGCCCACCCGGTTGAGCACGTTCACCGCCCCGGCGGCCGCCGGGACCTGCGCCCGCCCCACGCTCCCGTACACCGCCGCCATCCCGGGGATGACGATGATGCCCATGCCGGCTCCGCGCAGTGCCAGCGAAGCCGCCAGCAGCCCGTCCGCGGGACCGGTTCCGGCGCCAAGCCGGGTGAAGGCCAGCGTGCTGAGCAGCGAGCAGGCGATGCCGATCAGGATCAGCGGGCGCGGGGCCATCCGGTCGGCGATCCGGGCGGCCAGCAGTGAGGTCACCGCCGTACCGAGCGCCTGGGGAGCCAGCAGCAACCCGGCCTCGACGGCTCCGCGTTGCTCGACCTGTTGGTAGTAGAGCGGCACCAGGAACATCGAGCTGTAGAGCGCGGCGCCCTGAAGGAAGGAATTGGCGGTGGCCACCGAGAAGCCGCGCCGGGCGAACAGCCGAAGGTCGATCAGCGGCGGGCGGCCCTCGACCGGGGTGCGCAGCGCGTGCACGCTGTACCCCAGCAGCAGCGCGCAGCCGAGCGTCACGGCCGCGCCGCTGCCCGCCCCCGCGGCGCCACCGATCGTGGCGAGCCCGTAGACCAGCGCTGTCAGGCCCGGTGAGAGCAGGGCGAGCCCGGTGACGTCCAGCCGGGGGCGCGGCTCCGCGCGGTGCCCGTCGGAGGGGACCAGGCGGGCGGCGAGCAGCAGGGTGGCCAGACCGACCGGGACGTTCAGCAGGAACATCCACCGCCAGGCCAGGTGCTCTAGGACGAGGCCGCCGAGGACCGGCCCGAGGACCGGCGCCAGGCTTATCGGGAGCATCAGCGTGCCCATCACCCGGCCGATCCGGGACGGGCCGGCCGCCTGAACCATGATCGTCTGCCCGAGCGGCTGGATCAGGCCTCCGCCGATCCCCTGCAGGACCCGGAAGGCGATCAGGCTGCCCGTCGACCAGGCCAGGCCGCAGAGGGCGGAGCCCGCGACGAAGAGCGCGACCGAGACCAGCCACGTCCGGCGGGCGCCGAACCGCCCCGCGGCCCAGCCGGAGAGCGGCATGGTGAGCGATATGGCCAGCAGGTAGCCGGTGGACACCCACTGCACAGCCGCCATCGAACTGTGCAGATCGCGGGCGACGGAGTCGATCCCGACGTTGACGATCGTGGTGTCGAGCAGGGCCAGCACCGGGCCCAGCGCGAGCACGGCGCCCATCCCGAGCAGCCCGGGTGGCAACGGCTCGCGGCCGCCCCCCGCCGACGGCCTGCGGGAGGAGTCCGACGGACGGGAAAAGTCCGACGGACGGGACGGGCCCGAAGTACTGGACGGACGCGGTGATCCCGAAGTGCACGAACTGGCGGCCGATCCGGCCATGGCCCCTCCCCAGGGTCGTCCGTTCGGCGACCGCTCCGGCCGCCGATGGAGAACTTAGGTCCGACCCATCAATTGGGTCAAGTCTATTTTCTGTGTCCGACCCAGCGAATCTACGCTAGACTCACCCCATGACCGACGGCACCCCCAACCTGCGCGAGCTCAACAAGCGCCGCACCCGCGAGGCGATCTCACACGCCGCGACCCGGCTGTTCATCGAGCGGGGCTTCGACCGGACGACGATCGCCGAGGTCGCGGCGGCCGCCGGCGTCGCCAAGATGACCGTCACCAACCACTTCCCGCGCAAGGAGGACCTGGTCCTCGACCTGCACGAGGAGATCGTCGCCGGGCTCGCCCGGACGGTCGCCGGGCGCGCGCCCGGCGAGTCCGCGCTGGCCGCGCTGCGCCGGGAGTGCCTGGCCGCGATCGACCGCCACGATGCCGCGCTCGGGTTCTCCGGCCCCGCCTTCGCCCGCACCATCACCGAGAGCCCCGCCCTGGTCGCGAGACTGCGCGAGATCCACGAGCAGAGCGAGGACGCCCTCGGCGGCGCCCTCGCCGAAGCCACCGACTCCCCGCCCGCCGACCTGACCGCCCGACTCGCCGCCGGCCTGCTCGCCGCGATCCACCGGACGCTCTTCGCCGAGGTGTTCCGCCGCACGCTGGCCGGGGAGGAGCACGAGTCGACAGCCGACGCCATCCGGCCGGCCGCGGTCCGCGCCTTCGAGCAGTTGGAGGGCGCACTGGGCGGGTACGCGGTCCGGCCAGTGGCCTGAGCAGCGACGACAGGCCGCACCACGGGCGCGTCGCTTGACGAAAGGTTGACCTGCTCACGGCAGATTGTTGGGGAGCACCCACCCTATGGTCGGCGCATGCCCTCACAGCCCATCAGGCGACCCGCTCTTCCGGTCCTGCCCTACCGCAAACCCACACCCGGCCGGGACTACTGGGTGATCAACGACGTCCTGCCCGATCCCGACGCCGTCCGCGAGCGCGTACTGGCCCGCGGCGAATGGACCGAGGGCTACCCCTACCGGCCCGAGGCCTGGCCCGGGCTGCGCACGATGCCCGGACTGGAGCCGGACGAGCTGGCCCGGGTGGAGGCGCTGGTCCGCAAGGCGACCGGCGCGTCCCGGCTCTGGGTGCAGAGCACGCCCGGCGGCGGGACGCTCAACCACAACTGCGTCCAGGTCGTCGGCGCCGGGGAGTCGACCTCCCGCCCGCACACCGACTCCCGGGCGCTCTGCCGCTACGCCGCCGTCCTCTACCTCAGCCCCAACGCCCCCAAGGAGGCCGGAACCAGCTTCTACCGCCAGCAGTTCCCGGGCGGCCGACTCGGTGGCAACCTGGTCAACGCACCGCACAACAACCTGGTGGAGGCGCTCGGCACCCGGCACGTCCCCGGCGACGCGTTCACCGAGGACGTCCGCGTCCCCAACCGCTACAACCAACTGCTGCTGTACCACGCCAACCTGATCCACAGTGCCACCACGTACTACGGCACCGAGCTGGAGGAGCGGCGGATGACGGCGGTCTTCTTCTGGATGGCGTAAGCACCTAGGCCCGCGGAGCGCCCCGACCTGCACAGTGCCCCGGCCTGCACAGTGCCCCGGCCTGCGGGGCGCTCCGGCCCGCGGGGCGATCTGCGTGCCGTAGACCTGCTTCCGCCCTTCGTTCACGAGGGTGCGATCGCGCAGGAAGGCCAGATCGCGCGGGCCGGCAAGACCGTTGACCACCACCTGCTCCATCAGCCGCAGCGCACGCCGCTGAACGTCGAGCCGCCGGTCGGCGTGCTGCGCGATCAGCCACGCGGCCCGGGCCGCGTCCTCACCGACCAGTTCCGCAGTGGGCCACCCGTACGCGTCCATGAGCGTGTTGAGACGATCGGCGTGCTGCACGGTCAAGCGACGCCAGCTGCTCCGCCGGGTCATTGCTGTTCGCCTGGCGCGCGGCCTGGTGTCCTGCGCCGCAGCCGCAGCCAGAGCCGTGGCCGGAGTGAGGCGACGCCGGCGGTCCGGTTGTTCATCGTCCGGCCCGGCTCCTGGGGCCGGGGCACGTGCAGACTCCGGCACCGGTCAGCGCCGCCCCTCACGGCGAGCGGAACAGCTCGTCCAGGTGATGGGTGAGGACCGCCAACGCGGCCTCGCCGGTGCGCTGGCCTCCCAACACGCTTGAGCCGAGGCCGTTGACCATGGCCAGCAGGCCGGCGGCGGTCATCTCGGGGTCCTTGCCGGAATCGATCTCCCCGGCCTGCTGGGCCGCGCGGAGCTGCTTCGCGAGGAAGCCCTCCAGCACCTCCGGCTGTCGCGCGCCGTGCTTCTCCAGCACCTCGGGGTCGCTGAGCACCAGCGTGTAGTAGGCGGCGTAGGTCCTGGTGATCCGGCGGCTTTCCGGATCGGTCGGCAGGATGCACGACAGGATCGCCGTCACGACGCCGCATGGCGTGGGCGGGGAGCCCGCCGCACTGATCCACTGCTCCATGCGGGCCTGAAGCTGGGTGCCGAGCCTGGCCAACGCGTCCAGCAGCAGCCCTTCCTTGGTCGTGAAGTAGTACTGCACGAGGCGCAGGGAGACGCCGGCTTCGGCGGCGACCGCCCGCATGCTGGCCGACTGCAGTCCCTGGGTGTCGGCAATGCGCAGCAGCGCCTCGGCGATCTGTCGTCGACGTTCCTCGTGATCGACCAGCACGCTCATGGATCTCCCTCTCGTGGTACACCCGTATCATGCTGTGATACACATGTATCATGCGAATCAGCCAGTTCAAGAACGATCAGGCCAGGGACCGGTACCGCACCGCCTACGAGCGCACGCTTGCGGAGCTGTGGCCCGGGCAGCGGACGGCGCTCGACGTTCCGACCACGTTCGGGACCACTCGCGTCTACCGGACCGGCCCGCCGAGCGGAGAGCCGATCGTGCTGCTGCCCGGCTCGGGCGGAAACGCGCTGATGTGGCACCGGTACGTCGACGAGCTGGCCCGGCACCGTCCGGTCATCGCCGTCGACGCGATCGGCGAGCCCGGCGCGAGCGTGCAAACCACCCCGATCCGCGACGGCCGGGACGGCGCCGCCTGGCTGGACGAACTCCTGGCCGCACTGGAGGTGCCGGCCGCCCATGTCGTCGGCTGCTCCTACGGCGGCTGGCTGGCGCTCAGCCACCAGATCCACCACCCGGGCCGCACCGCCTCCCTCACACTGGTGGATCCCGCGGGCTTCGCCGACCTCGGACTCCGGTTCTACGCCTGGCTGATCGCCGGCGGACTCGCCTCGGTCGCACCCCGCCGGGTCCGTCCCCGGCTGGCCCGTCTGGTGGGCAACAGCGCCATTCTGGAGAGCGAACTGATGGGCCTGATGCGCGCAGCGATGGGATTCCGCCGCGAACTCCCGGTGCCCCCGGTCTTCCCCGACGAGGAACTGCGCCGTCTGCACGTCCCCGCACTGTTCCTGCTCGGGGCGCGCAGCGCCATCCACGACTCGCGCGAGGTCGCCGACCGCCTCGGCAGGCTGGCGCCCTCGGCCCGGGTGGAGATCGTGCCCGACGCCGGCCACGCGCTGCCGACCGACCGGCCGGACCTGGTGACCGACCGTATCCTCCAGGCCACCGGGCGGTAGGGCCACCGGTTGGCCCCGGCCTCCTGGTACCGCTGAACCCGCCCGTTGCCGAACCCTCCCCCTTGCGCGGACCGCATCACGATGCCGGACGGCAAGCACCCAGACCCGTCAGTTCCGTCCGGCCGGTCATGGTCAGCGCCCGAACGGCTGACGACGGCCTCGTCCCGTCCGAGGTGGCCGACAGCAGCTCGCTCGGCTCGCCGTGCGCCAGGGCGAGCCGGGTCAGCGCAGCGGCCAGGCGGCCCAGGTCCTCGGGCGGGACCAGCTCCGCGAGTCGCGCCGCGGCTCGCGGAAGGCCGAGATCGGCGGCCACGGCGCGGGCGCGGCCGTCGAAGAAGGGCCGCAGCTCCGGCCAGACAGCCTGGGCCTCACGACAGAAGATCCCGGCGCCAACTGGTCCGATCCGCGGGAACTCCCGGAGCAGTTCCTCGACCTTCCCCGGCTCACCGGCCGCCTCGGCCCGCAGCCTCCGGAGGTCGCCGTGCCAGTGGTCGAGCAGGAGGTCGGCGCCCCGGCCGAGGGCGGTCGCGGTGCTCTCGTCGTACCGGACGTAGTGGGCGCGCCCGAGGGCGTCCACCCGGGACTGCCAGCTCGCCGCCGCCATCGCGCGCGGTGTCCGGAAGCCCACAGCAAACAGTTCCCGGGCGGCGGCCACGGCGGTGGCGGCACCGATCCGGACCGAGCAGAGCACGGTGAGCACGAGCAGTTGGTAGAGCGGTGCCGGGGTGTTGCGCAGGGCGATACCGGCCTCCTCGGCGTAGGTGCGGCCGTACCGCTCCAGCAGGGCTGCGACGGTCTGGTCCTGGTTCACGACGCACCTCCCTCCCCCGGCACCTGCCCGGGTTGGCGCCGCCCATGCGCGGGGAGGGTGCCCCCATGGAGAACGCCCCACCCGGGCCCACGCCCGCACCAACACCGGAACCAGCACCAACACCCGCACCCTGGGCACCTGTCGGCCCAGCAGCCGGCCCAGCCACCGGACCACCCGCCGGGCCAACGGACCCACCCGGGGCAGCCCCCACGCCCGGGGCCGCACCCGGACCGGTGACGGAGGCGGTCCGCCCCGAGTGGGCCGGGATCGACCGGATGGCGACGCTCGACCTGCTCCGGCTGATGAACGCCGAGGACCGCACCGTCGCCGTGACGGTCGCCGGCCAACTGCCCGCCATCGCGGCCGTGGTCGACGCGGTCGCCGCCCGGATGGGCCGGGGCGGCCGGCTGGTGTACGTCGGCGCGGGCACGGCCGGACGGCTCGGGGTGCTGGACGCGAGCGAGTGCCCGCCGACCTTCGGGACCGCGCCGGATCAGGTCGTCGGCCTGATCGCGGGCGGGCGATCCGCTCTGGTGAGCGCCGTCGAGGGCGCCGAGGACCGTGCCGACCTCGCCGTCGCCGACGTTTCCGCGTTGGCCCTGACGCCGGCCGACACCGTCGTGGGCGTCTCCGCCTCGGGCCGGACGCCCTACACGGTCGCGGCCGTCCGCCAGGCCCGCGCGGCCGGGGCGCTGACCGTGGGACTGGCCTGCACCCGGGGATCCGCCCTGGTGGCGGCCGCCGAGCTGGGCGTCGAGACCGAGGTCGGGCCCGAGGTGGTGGCGGGCTCCACCCGGCTCAAGGCGGGCACCGCGCAGAAGCTGGTGCTGAACCTTCTCTCGACCGCCGTCATGGTTCGGCTCGGCAAGACGTACGGAAATCTGATGGTCGACGTACGCATGGGGAACGAGAAGCTGCGCGGCCGGGCGCACCGCATCGTCGCGCAGGCCACCGGCGCCGACGAGGCCACCGTCCGAGCGGCGCTGTCGGCGACCGGCGGCCGGGCGAAGGACGCGGCGCTGGTGATCCTCGCCGGGGTGGACGCGCCGACCGCCGCACGGCTGCTCGCCGCCTCCGACGGCCGGCTGCGCGAGGCACTCGAATCCCTGCCGCCGAAGGCCTGAACCGGAGCGGCCGCGCACAGCCCCGGCAGGCCCTTGGCGGTCGCCGGGCGGCGCCACACCGTGCCGGCCAGGGCGCGGGACGGCCCCGGGTCAGCCGAGACGGACGTCCGCGTACCCGGCCACCTCGCCGAAGCGCGGCAGGTTCAGGTCGACGGCCGCCCGGTGCTCCGCCTCCGTCAGGGCGGTCATGGCCTCCTCGACGAACACCAGCTCGTAGCCGAGGTCGGCAGCCGCCCGGGCCGTCGACTCGACGCCGAGGTTGGTCGCGATACCCCCGAACACCAGGGTGTCCACGCCGCGCGCCTGGAGCAGTTCGTGCAGCCCGGTGCCCTGGAAGCCGCCGATGGTGCGCTTGACCACGACGGCGTCGGCGGCCGCCGCGACCTCGGCGGCCAGCTCACTGCCGGGCGGCTGCTCGGTGACGTTCGGGCGCTCGACCCGGACGGCCACCACGGGAGCACCGGCCCTGCGGAAGGCGGCGGCGAGGTCCAACGAGACGGCGAGCGCGTCGGCGCCCGGGCGCGGGGCCAGTGGGACGGCGACGATCCGGTCCATCAGGTCGACCAGAACGAGTGCGGTCCGGGCGGGGTCAAGGGTTCGCATGGCCGTTCACGCTAGCGGATCCGCAGGCCGCCGAACCCGGTCACACCTCACGCCCACCCAAGCCGGTCGGGCTTGCCGGTCGGGCCCTTGCCGGTCGCTCCCCTGCCGGTCGCCTCCTCCGCGGCGATCGCGCCGCGGAAGCCCTCGATCAGCACGCTCAGCCCGTACTCGAAGTCGGCGTCGTGGTCGGTCATCCGCAGGGTGTCGGCGGCCTCCCGCAGCAGCGGCAGTTCGCTCAACGCCTCGTCCGGGAAGGCCGGTTGGGCACGTTCTTCGGCGCCCTGACGCCAGGCCTGCTCCTCGGTGACCCATCCCATGACGTACCGGTCGATCGTGAGCAGCAGTCGCAGGGCCGTTCGCGGGCGCAGCCCGGCCTGGCAGAGTGCGCTCAACTGAGCTTCCACCGCAGGCAGTTCGTCCGCCGTGGGCAGGGTTCCCGCGTGCACGCGGGCGCCGTCCCGGTAGGCGAGGAGGGCGCGCCGCTTGGCGCGGGCGTCCTCGGCGAGCCAGCGCGGCCAGTCCTCCGGCGTCGGCGCGCGGTCGGGCGGCAGGGCGTCGGCCAGCATGGCCTCCGCCATCAGGTCGAGCAGCTCCCGCTTGTTCTTGAAGTGCCAGTACAACGCCGGGGACTGGACGCCGAGTTCGCGCGCGAGGCGGCGTGTGGTGAGCCCGTCGATGCCGACCTCGTTGAGCAGGCGCAGGGCGGTCCGGACCACCTCTTCGCGTTGCAGTGCCATGCCGCTCCGACCTCCTGTCCACCTGTGCCATGTCCGCCGCGTGCGCCGCATCCGCCTTGTGCGCCGCTTCGGGCGCGACGACCGCACCTCCGGCGCCTGCCGCCTCCGCTGTTAATCGCTTGGACCGCCACCTTATCGCTGCTAAGTTCCGCGTCGGAATTTATCAGTGATAAGGACGAAGGGACCGATGCCGCGATGAGCACGCGGACGAATGCCCGGGACGACCGCCTCCCCCACGACCACCCCTCCCGCATCCGCCGCCTCGGGTCCCGGCTGCTGCCGAACACCACCCCGTGGCGGTCGTCCCGCGACTTCCGGCTGACCTGGACCTCCGGCACCGTCACCCTGCTGGGCTCGGTCTTCACGATGACCGCGATCCCCTTGCAGATCGCCGACCTCACCGGCTCGCCGTTGGCCGTCGGCGCGGTCGGTGCGGTGGAGCTGCTCCCGACGATCGTGCTGGGGCTGTACGGCGGGGTGCTCGCCGACCGGGCCGACCGGCGGACGGTCGCCCTGGTGACCGAGCTCGCGCTGGCCACACTGAGTTCGTTACTGCTGGTCAACGCGATGCTCGGCACTCCGATGCTGTGGCCGCTCTACGCCGCGGCCGGCGGTGCGGCGGCGCTCCAGGGGATCCAGCAGCCCTCGGTGGAGGCGATGATCCCGCGCCTGGTGCCGCACGACCAGCTGGTCGCGGCGGGCGCGCTGCTCTCACTGCGGTGGAGCATCGCCGGGCTGGCGGCCCCGGCAGCCGCCGGCGTCGTCATCGCGACGGCGGGGGCACCGTGCGCCTACCTGATCGACCTGGCCACCTTCCTGGTCTCGATCGCCCTGCTCGCCCGGGTCCGCCCCGTCCCGTCGGAGCGCGACGCCGAGGCCCCGCAGCTGCGCGAGTTCGCCGAGGGGGCGCGGTACGCGGGGCGGCGGCCGGACCTGGTCGGCACCTACCTGGTCGACCTCGCGGCCACGGTGTTCACCCTGCCCACGGCGGTTTTCCCTTTCCTCGCCCAGGAGTTGGACGCCCTCTGGGCCCTCGGGATGCTCTACTCGGCCTCGGCGGCGGGGGCCCTGCTGGCCGCCGCGACCAGTGGCTGGACCGAGCGGGTGCACCGGCACGGCCGGCTCGTCCTGGCCTCCGGCGCGCTGGTCGGTGCCGCGATGGTCGCGGCCGCCTTCGGCGGGGGCGCCGGCGGTGGCGCCCATGGGGCCGTCTGGGTGGTGCTGGCCTGCCTCGCGGTCGCGGGCGCCGCCAACTGGGTCGGCGACACCTTCCGCACCGCGATCTGGAACCAGTCCATCCCGGACGAACTCCGCGGGCGCGCAGCCGGGTTGGAGATTCTGATCGGCTCTACCGGACCCGCGCTCGGCGACATCCGGGCCGGTGGACTCGCCGCCCGTTACGGCATCCGTGCCGCCCTCCGCACCGGTGGACTGGCCTGCCTCGCATCCACCGGGGTACTGGCCGCCGCACTGCCCGCCCTCTGGCGCTACGACCAGCGCACCGACCCGCACGCGGCGGCGGTCCGCACCGCGCAGGAGGACGCCCAGCCCCGGAGCGAGGCCGGTGAACCGGCGACCTGATGCACGGGGCCCACGCGCCGGGGCTCAACCGCACCGGCGAACCGAGGCACCGACGAGCCGAGACACCGGCGCACGGACACACCAGCGGACGGAGGCCCCGGCACACGGACACACCACGCACGGACACACCACGCACAGACGCACCACGCACAGACGCACCGCACACGAACACACCAGCTAACTGATCATCAACAATCAACCCGGAAGCCCGAGTTCCGCAGATCACCCGTCACAATCCGTAGACCGACCGCGTTGGTGCGGCTACTGTCGAAGCGCTTGACGACGATCGTCCTCACGGGGGTGCGGACCGGGACGGTCGGCCGAACCGCCCGGGTCCGCCACGGTGAGGAAGCGAAGGAGAACCGGTGGCTGACGTCAAGGGTGTGCTGCTGCCCGCCTACGTGGTGGCCGACGAGTCCGGGTCGATGGCGGTCTGCGAGCGGGAGCTCACCGACGGCCTGGTCTCCCTCCACGAGTCGCTCCGGGGCGCGCCGATGCTCGCGGACAAGGTGCGGTTGGCGATCGTGGGATTCGCGGACGACGTGGAGGAGCGCCTGGCACTGACCGACGTCCGCAACGAGGTGCGCCTGCCCCAGTTCGTCATCCGGGGCCTGACCAGCTACGGGGCCGCGTTCCAGGACCTGCTCCGGCGGATCCCCGACGACGTGGCCCGGCTGAAGCGGGAGGGGTACCTGGTACACCGCCCGGTCGTCTTCTTCCTGAGCGACGGCGCCCCCACCGACGGCGAGGCGTGGCGCACTCCCCACCGGCAGCTCACCGACAAGGGCGTCACCAAGGCCGCCCCGAACATCATCGCGGTCGGCGTGGGCCATGCCGAGGCCCGGACGATGGTGGAGGTCGCCACCCGCCCGGAGTTCGCCTTCGTCTCCGTGCCCGGGGCCGACGTCGGCCGCTCCATCACGGTGTTCTTCGAGATGCTGACGGAGAGCCTCATCCAGTCGGGCAACACCCTGGTGAACAACAGGCCCGAGCTGATCATCCAAAAGCCCGACCCGAACCTGATGCGCGTGGCGATCGACATGGTGTGACCGTGGAACGGCAGATCATCCCTCCTGGACGGGACACCTCACCGGGCGGCCCCGCCCGTCCGACGACACCTCCGCCGCCGCCCTACGCACCCGGCGCACACACCGCGCCGAACACCCGCACGCCGTTCCCGGGCGGGCCCCGGCCCGATCCGGACCGGTGGTCCCCGATCGTCGTCGACCGCGCGGGTCCGGTCTTCGAACCCCGGCCGCCGGTGGGACAGTACTTCCGGGCGGACACCGAGTCCGACGGGTGGTCGACGGATCACGCCCGGCTGCGGCTGGCGTCCGTCCGCGGCAACTCCCACCGCTACTACCGCAAGCCCCGCCAGGACTCCGCCGCCGCGACCGTCCACGCCACTTCGGAGACGATCGTGTTCGCCGTCGCCGACGGTGTGTCGGCGGCGAGGCTCCCCGAGCTCGGCTCCATGCTGGCCTGCGAGGCCGCGATCGGGGCCGTACTCCGGCAACTGGACGCGGGCCAGGGCGAGCTCGACTGGGCTGCCGTGGTGCGACAGGCGGCGGCGGCGCTGACGCAGCGGGCCAGGGCGATCCTGGCCGGCACCGGCCCGGTCCCCGGTGCCGCACCCGCAGCGAGCCCCGCACCACATCCCGCACCTCCACCCGCACCCGCAGCGAGCCCCACGCCGCATCCCGCAGCCGTACCCGAGCCAAGCCCCACCCGCGCGCCGCACCCCGCCCCGGCAGCACATCCCGCCCCCGATCCGGCCCAGGTGGAACGGTTGCTCGCCACCACCCTCGTCGTCGGGACGGCACGGCCGGTGCCCGGTGGGCTGGAGGTCCGGCTGTCCAGGGCCGGTGACTCCGGGGCGTGGCTCCTCGACCTCGACCGGGCCGCGTACCGTCCGCTCTTCGCACCGAAGTACGACCCGGACGCCGTCATCGTCTCCAACGCGGTGGTCCCGCTCCCCCGGTGCCCGGACCCGGCGGAGCTGGGCGGGTGCCTGCTCGTCGCGGGACAGGTGTTGCTGGTGGGCACCGACGGCTTCGGTGACCCGTTGGGCGACGGGGACGGTCAGGTGGGCGCACTGTTCGCCCGGGAGCTGGCCGAGCCGCCCTCGGCCGCCTGGCTGGCACACGTCCTGGACTTCTCCCGCCAGACCTTCGACGACGACCGGACGCTGATCGCGATCTGGCCGGGCGCAGGGGCGGGACGGCCCGCATGACGGACCTCGGCCGGACCGTCGACCTCGACGCCCTCACCCTCGGCGCGAACCTGGGCAAGGGCGGCCAGGGCACCGTCCGCCTGGTCCAGGGGCGCACGGTCGACGGGGGGCCGGCCGTCTACAAGGAGTACCTGCCGGAGGTGCTGCCCTCGCTGGACGTGGCGGCCCTGCGCTCGATGGTGGACCTGCCGGTCGGGCCGGCCGGTGAGGACACCCGCTGGCTGCTCCAGCGCACGGCGTGGCCCGCCGCGCTGGTGACGAGGAACGGGGCTGCCACGGGGTTCCTGATGCGGAAGGTCCCCGACGAGTTCGCGTTCGACTACCAGGGGCTCAGCCCGAGCGGTTCGGGCCGCAGGCTGGCGAACTTCGAGTTCCTGCTGAACCGCGACGACTACGTGGCCGGGATCGGTCTGAAGATCACCCCACGCCATCGGCTGAACCTGCTCGCGGGCCTCGCCGAAACGCTGGACCGGCTGCACGGGCTCGGCATCGCGGTCGGCGACCTCTCCCCGCGGAACGTGCTGTTCACGAACGGAGCCGGCGCGGCCTCGTTCCTCATCGACTGCGACGCCATGAGGGTCCACGGCCGGAGCGCGCTGCCCCAGGCCGAGACGCCCGGATGGCAGCTTCCCCCGGGCGAGGAGAAGGCGACCCGGCAGGGTGACGCCTTCAAGTTCGGTCTGCTGGCCATCCGGCTGATCGCCCGGGAGCAGGGCGCGACCGACCCTCAGGTGCTGGCCCGCGTCGATCGCGAACTGGCCGACCTGGCACGGAGAAGTCAGCTCGTCACACCGTCCGGCCGGCCGGCACCCGGTGAGTGGGTCCTCGCGCTCAGGCGCGCCGCGGTGCGCGCCTCGACCAGACCGGCCACCGCGTCACGGCCGATCCCGCGACCGTCGAGTGGGACGGCCTCCCCCGGGCTGCCCGGGCCGGGCGTGCCCGGCCCGGGCAGCCCGGTCGGCTCACCGGTTCCCGCCGGTCCGCCACACGGCTCGTCGGGCACCTCCCCGGGCACCCCCCGAGGCGGCTCGGCAAGTGGGCCGGCAGGCGGCTCGGCAGGTGGATCGGCGGGCGGTCCATCGGGCGGTGGGAACGGGTCCGGCTCCGCGGCCGGCAAGGCCGTCGCGATCGTCCTCGGGATCATCCTGCTGCTCGCGTGGGTCAACTCCCACCGATCCAGCAGCCCTTCCCCGGAACCGCCGGGCCCCGTGACGGCCGCCATCGGCGGGACCGTCCCGAAGCCTCCCGTCCCGAAGCCTCCCGTCCCTCTGCCGCCCGTTCCGAAACCGCCTCCCGTACCCACCCCACCGCCCGTCCCCACACCCGTACCCACGCCACCGCCCGCACCGGTACCACCGCCGCAACCCGCGCCTCCGCCGCCCCCGCCACCCCCGCCGCCCCCGCCGCCGGACCCGGTGGAGACCGCCCGGTCCGGTGACTGCTTCGACAACACCGGGACCGAACAGCAGGCCAAGCTCAAGCCGGCGGACTGCGGTGACGGCGTCTTCAAGGTGGTCAAGGTCCTCGCGGGCACCACGGACAAGAGCGGCTGCGACGACGCCGTCAACGGGACGGCGAGCATCACGTACACGCAGTTCAACCGCGTCCTCTGCCTGAGCTACCAGAACCGGAACACCGCCTACTACGCCAAGCCCGGGCAGTGCGTCTACGGCGGCCCCGTCAACTCCCCCTGGAGCCTTCAGACCTGTCGGCCGGGCACCTTCACCGTACTGGCCCGCACCCAGGGGGAGAGCGCCGGCAGCTGGTGCGACTCGACGGAGGGCTACCAGCTGAGCGAGTACTTCAGCGTCCCCCGGTGGCCCGGCCAGAGCATGCGGCTCTGCCTCTCGATGAACTACCCCGACGCGATGGGGCGGGCCGTGGTGAACCAGTGCATGAGCAAGAGCGGCTCGGGCAGCCAGGTGACCTTCACCGCCGTCTCCTGCGGTCAGGCCAACGTCGTGGTGACGGGCCGGACCCCGGCGTACCACGACATCGCCTTCTGCCGCGGGGACGGCGCGACCTGGTGGCAGCCCCCCGAGTACCCCAACCTCGGCTACACGGTCTGCTACCGGGCCCGCTGAGACCGGCCGGAGGGGAGCCGCCGTCACCCCACCGGACCGGTCACCCCACCGGACCGGTCACCCCGCCGGACCGGGCGCGCCCGCCGCCATCGCCGCCAGGGCGGCGGCGGCCGCTCCGGTCCTCGGGTGGTCGTCACCGAAGATCCGCCGGGCGAGCGCGAGGGCCGTACGGCCGGCCGGCACCGCCCGTTCGGCGTCCCCCAGCCGGTGGTACGCGGCCGCGAGGACCTCGCAGTGCAGCAGGTACCGGGGGTGGTCCTCGCCGAAGGTCCACTTCGCGACGAGGAAGAGCCCGTCCAGCACCTCGTGGACGGCGGCGTGCTCGGCGGCCATCCCCACCGCGCGCGCCAGCGTCAGGTCGGCCTGGAACTCCCGGGAGTCCAGGTCGTCCTCCCCGAGGACCCGCCGGCACCCGGCCAGTGCCTCCGTGAGCGGCGCCTCCGCCGCCCTGACGTCGCCCGCCTGGAGGTACGCGCAGCCCAGGCCGCGCTGGAGGGCGATCGTCTCCCCGTGGTCATCCCCGAGAACGCGCCGGGCGTCGGACAGCACCTGGGTGTACAGGGGAACCGCCCGTTCGAGGTCGCCGATCTCGGCTCGGGCCTCGGCGAGCAGCCGGGCCACGGGCACCGCGCCGGGGTGGCCGGGGCCGAGGAGGCGCCGGGCATCGGCGGCCGCCCGCTCGGCCAGGGGGAGGGCCCGCAGGGTGTCGTGCGACGCGAGGTGGGCGGCCGCGAGGTTGTGACGGGACGCCAGGGTGTCCGGGTGGTCCTCGCCGAGGACCCGGCGGCGGTCGTCGAGGTTCCGCTCCAGCAGGGCGACCGCCCGCTCGGAATCGCCCGCCTCACCCACCGCGCAGGCGAGGTTGTTCCGTGTGGACAGCGTGGTCGGGTGGTCCTCGCCCAGCACGCGGAGGCTGGTGTCCAGGGTCTGTTCCAGCAGGGCGCACGCCCGCCGGATGTCGCCGACCAGCCCGCAGGCGACGGCCAGGTTGTTCCGGTTGTGCAGGGTGTTCGGATGATCCGGACCGAGGGCCACCAGCAGGCCGGCGAGGTTCTGCTCCAGGAGCGCGATCGCCCGGAGCACGTCGCCGGAGTCGGAGTAGGCGGAGGCGAGGGCCTCACCGCAGACCATCGTGTTCGGGTGGTCCCGGCCGATGACCCGCTGGTAGTCGGCGAGGTTGCGTTCGAGGAGGGCGACGGCCCGCTCGACCTCACCCGTGTTCTTCAACCAGGTGAGCGCGAGGTTGGTCCGCGCCCGCAGGGTCGCCACGTGGTCCTCGCCGAGGACGCGGCGCATGGCCGCGACGGTCTGCTCGAACAGGGGCACAGCCCGGCCGGCGTCACCTGCCACGCGCAGTGCGTCGGCGAGGTTGTGGGTGCAGATCAGGGTGTTGGGGTCGTCCGGCCCGGCCAGGCGCCGGAAGCCGTCGGCGGCCCGGCGCAGGTGGGCGATCCCGGTCCCGAGGTCGCCGCGGAGGCGGGCGAAGACGCCGGCCTGGTTGAGGAGGCCTGCGGTGTGCAGGTTGTCGGTGTCGGCCGCGGCGTGCTCGGCCAGGGCGGCGACGTGGCCGGACAGGCGCTGCCAGCCCGCCCAGGTGCGCACCTCCGTCGGCGTGCCGGGCATCGCCGCGACCAGCAGTGCGGTGGCCTGCGTGCGCGCCCTGGCGACCGCGTCCGGCGTGCGGTGCGGATCCTCGGGGTCGGGCGTCCGGGCGAGTGCCTGGACCAGCCGGTGGACCGTCAGGCAGGGCTCGGACCCACCACCGGCGAGGTCCCCGGGCTCGCGCGTGATCATGCTGTAGGCCGCGAGGCGGCCGAGTGCGTGCGTCAGCTCCGGCTCGTCCGCCAGGCCGTCGAGCAGCCCGCGGGCGATCGCGTCCGGGGCGAACCAGGCCAGCACCCGCAGGACCTCCGCGGCCAGCGGGGTGCCGGCGAGACGGTCCAACGTGACGCGCCACACCCGGGCGATCGTGCGCCCCGGGTCGGTGCCCTCGTCGCCCCGGGCGTACACCGCGGCCGGGTGCTCGGCGATCAGGCGGACGTAGTCGCGGCCGGACAGGCCGGTCTGCGCGAGGTAGGCGCCCGCCTGGACGACGGCCAGCGGGAGGAAGCCCAGCACCGCGCACACCTCCCGGCCGCCGTCCGGGCCGCCCGGTCCGGCCTTCGCGCTCGCACCGAGCAGCCGGATCGCGTCCTCGGCGGTCAACGACCCGAGGGGCTGCTCGCCCGCCCCGATCCGGTGCCAGCCGACCGTACTGCGGCTGGTGACCAGGATCCGGCCCCTGTCCCCGACCGCGGCCAGCAGCGGGGCGACGTCCTCGGCGGTCTCGGCGTTGTCGAGCACCACCAGCCAGTCCCGGTGTTCCGACAGCCAGGCGACGGCCCGCTCGACCAGCGCCTCGGACGGCAGGACGGCCAGCGAGGGTTCGAGTGCGAGGGCGAACCCGCGCAGGCCCGCCGCGATCCCCGCCGGATCGTCGGCCGTGATCCACACGATCTGGCGGTACCGGTGCGCGGACGTCAGCGCGTGGTGCGCGGCCAGGGCGCTCTTGCCCACCCCGCCGAGCCCGTGCACCACGTGCACCGCGGCCCCCGGCCCGGCGGCCAGGGCGCGCTCGATCCGGGACAGCTCCCCGGCGCGGCCGACGAACAGCGGCACCGGTCCGGGCATCCCCACCGGCGCCGCGGTCGGCGGGACTTCGGCCACCGCGCGCAGCGCGGGGAACCGCGTGACGGTGATCGGCGAATGGTCCCCCGTGGTGATCTGCCCGTAGTTCGGCCCGCCGACCGCCACCGACCTGGCGCCACCGGCGACCACGCGGATGCCGGGCCCCGGCACCGCCTGGCTCATCGCGGCCCCGCTCCGGACAGCCCATCCCCCTCGGGCACGACGACTCCCCCTCCACCGCGGTGGCCCATGGCCGTACTCCCAGCAGCGTAGCCGCGAACCCCGCGCCGGAGGGGTGTCCTGCACGACCCCGGCCGGCGCAGCACCGCTCCGTCCGACCTACCGACCTACCGACCTACCGACCTACCGACCTACCGACCTACCGACCGGGATGCTCGACGAGTTCCGTCCGGTGCACCAGCGCGACGGCCCGGCCGTCCAGAAGGACCAGCGCCGCGTCGTGGCCGGCGCCGACGGATGCCCGGGCGACGGACAGCGGCTGGCCGATGCCGACGGTCGGCAGGGGTGGGGCCAGCAGTCCGCCGACCTGGCCCACCAGGCTGTCCGGCTTGGCGCGGCCGTCGGCGAGCGCGCCCTCGACGGCCGCCGTGGAGAGCGAGCCGACGACCTCCGTGGCGCTGACCCCGTTGGGAGGGCCGTCCCTCCCCGTGGGTCGGCGGCGGCGCGACGGCGGGGCGCCAGGACGGGGGTGAACCGCGCGACGGAGCCTCCGCCCGGGCGGTCGGGCGGCGCAGGAAGGGGCGGACACCGGAGGTCCGCAGGCGTTTGGGATCGCGGGCAGTGGCCACCCGCTCATCATGGACACCATTGCACGCATCTCCCCCTGGTCCCGGCGGCTGCGCGGTGCACTGGACGCGCCGGCCGGCTGGGACTTCCTGGACGCTCCGGCCGGGACGCTGCACGACGCGGTCGCGGCGCTGCCGCTCGGGCCGTTCCGTGACGTCCTGCACGGCGTCCCGCTCGGGCACCCGCTGCACCCGGCCCTGGTCCAGGTGCCGATCGGGTGCTGGCTCTCCGCGGGTCTGCTCGACCTGACCGGCGACGACCCCCGGGCGGCGGGCCTGCTGGTCGCGGCGGGCCTGGTCACCGCCGGCCCCGCCGCCCTGGCGGGCTGGACCGACTGGGCGCAGCTGGACCCGCCGCGGAGCCGGACCGGCCTGGTGCACGCGGCCTGCAACACGACGGGCATCGTGCTGTACACGGGCTCCCTGCTGGCCCGGTGCCGCGGGCGCGGTCCGCTCGGGCGGCTGCTCGGCCTGGCCGGGCTGGGCGCCGTCTCGGCCGGTGCGGCGATCGGCGGGCACCTACCACCA
>NZ_CP026498.1:10615857-10641248 GCF_002953255.1 Streptomyces sp. CB01881 | reverse complement strand
CTCGGCCGGTGCGGCGATCGGCGGGCACCTCTCCTACCACCAGGCGGCCGGGCCGAACCGGGCGGCGGCGGTGCACCGGCTGGCGCCCGCCGACTGGGTGGACCTGGGCGGGGTCGACGAGTTCCCGCCCGGTGAACCGGTCGGCCGGACGGCCGGCGGGCTGGGCGTGGTCGTGGTCGGGACCGGTGAGGGCTTCGCGGTGCTCGCCGGGCGGTGCGCGCATCTCTCCGGCCCGCTCGCGGAGGGCACGGTGGTGGACGGCTGCCTGCGCTGCCCGTGGCACGACAGCACGTTCCGGCTGGCCGACGGCGAGGTCGTGCACGGGCCGGCCACCTCCGCGCAGCCGGTGTTCGAGACCCGGGTGCGCGACGGCCGGCTGGAGGCCCGGTTCCCCGGCGCCGGCTGACGCGGGCCGCCGTCCGGGGCCGGACGGCCGTGTCGGCCGGGCCGGTCACGCCTCCTGGGCGTCGAGCCAGCTCAGCAGGACGGCCCGCTCCGCCGGTGTGCCCGACACGGTGGCCGGGTCCCGCGCCCACCGGCGGATCCGCTGCACGGTCTCGTGGTCGAGGTCCAGGTAGAGCCGCCAGTGCGCGTGCGGATGGCAGTTCGGGTGACTCGGCTCCTCGCAGTCCTGGCAGTGGGTGAAGAAGGCGTCCACCATGCGGTGCACGATCTCGTCGGACATGGACGGGGCACTTCCTCACTCTCCGGATGCGGACCGCCGGCCTGCTCGGGCCGACGGCGGGCTCCTTCCAGGGTGCGTGGTCCGGCCGCCGCAACAGGCGGTGCGAACGGCCCGTGCGACCGGGACCAAGGTCCCGGTCGGCCCGGGTCAGCGGCGAGGGGCCGGCCCTTGTGGTTCACGCCCTGACGTCAAGCCGCCGACACACGGGGAGCGTAGAACCCGGGAACCCCCCGGCCCCGAGAACGGCGGAGGCCAGGGAACCCCCCGGCCCCGAGAGCGGCGGAGGCCAGGGAACCCCCCGGCCCCGAGAGCGGCGGAGGCCAGGAAACCCCCCGGCCCCGAGAGCGGCGGAGGCCAGGGAACCCCCCCGGCCCCGAGAGCGGCGGAGCCCCCGGCCCCGGGCATGGCGGAGGCCCGGTACCCGTGGGGGTGGGTACCGGGCCGTTCGTGGGCGCGGGGTCGGCCGCCGCCCGTCGGGGGTCAGCCGCGTCCGGAGGACTTCTGGGTGCGGCGGGAGACCGAGTCGAGCACCACGGCGGCCAGCAGGACCGCGCCGGTGATCATGTACTGGATGGCCTGCGCGGCGTGGACCATGTCCAGACCGGTGGTGATCGACTGGATGACCAGGATGCCGAGCAGCGCCGACCAGGTCTTGCCGCGCCCGCCGAAGAGGCTGGTGCCGCCGATGACGGCTGCCGCGATGGCGCTCATCAGGACGTTGCCGCCACCGAGCGTCTTGTCGGCGGAGCCCTGCTGCGAGGCGATGAAGAGGCCGCCGAGGCCGGCCAGACCGGCCGAGATCATGAACACCGAGATGCGGACCCGGGCGACGTTGATGCCGGCCCGGCGGGCCGCCTCGATGCCGCCGCCGACGGCGAAGATCTGCCGCCCGTACGAGGTGCGGCGCAGCACGAAGTCGGTCAGCACGACCACGCCCAGCAGGATGACCAGGGGCAGCGGCAGACCGCGGTCCTGGTTGAGCGTGTAGGCGCCGGCCAGGGCGAGCACGGCGAGGGCGCCGGTGCGCAGCGCGATCTCGCTGGTGCTGCGGGCGGGCAGACCGGCCTCGGTGCGGCGGCGGGCGTCCAGGAGCTGCCCGGCCAGGAAGACGGCTATCGCGACGAGGGCGAGCAGCCAGGCGTAGAGGATGTCGCCGTCGCCGATGAAGTACGTGTCGAGGTTGGCGACGAGGCCGTCGTTGATGTTGTTGACGGTGCCGAGCTTGCCGAGCACGTAGTCCTGCAGACCGCTCCAGGCGAGCATCCCGGCGAGGGTGACGACGAAGGCGGGCACGCCGATCTTGGCGAAGAAGAAGCCGTGCAGGGCGCCCATGGCGACCGCGACGCCGATGGCGAGCAGGACCGCCAGGCCCTCGTTGAGGCCTTCGCGCACCGCCAGGACGGAGGTGACGGCCGCGCAGACGCCGGCGACGGAGCCGAGCGAGAGGTCGATCTCGCCGAGCAGCAGGACGAACACCACGCCGACGGCGATCAGGCCGGGGCCGGCGATCCACTTGGTGATGTTGGTCAGGTTGTCGGCCTGCAGGAAGTGGCCGGTGACGCTCTGGAAGATGGCCGCGATCAGGATCAGGCCGATGACGACCGGCAGCGAGCCCAGGTCACCGCTCTTGATCTTGCGCTGGAACTCCTCCAGGTAGCCGGCGAGGCCGCCCTGGCGGACCAGGAGCCGGGGATCCGTGGCCGGTGCGGCGGGCTGGGTCGGGGTGGTCTGGCTGGTGCTCACTTCGCTTCCTCCGCGATGCGTGCCTGGCGCCGGGTGACGGCGTTGTCGGTGGCGCCGGTGATGGCGGAGATGATCTCCTCGTGCGAGGTCCCGGCCACCGGGAAGACCCCGTTGTTGCGGCCCAGGCGCAGGACGGCGACGGTATCGGCGACCGCCTTGACGTCCGCCATGTTGTGGCTGATCAGGATCACGCCGAGGCCTCGCTCGCGCAGCCGCTCGACCAGGTCGAGGACCTGCGCGGTCTGCTCGACGCCGAGGGCGGCGGTCGGCTCGTCGAGGATGACGATCTTGGGGTCGCCGACCAGCGCGCGGGCGATGGCGACGACCTGGCGCTGACCGCCGGAGAGCGCGGCGATCGGGATCCGCACGCTGGGGATCCGGATCGAGAGGGTGTCCAGCAGCTCCTTGGCGCGCCGCTCCATGGCGACCTCGTCCAGCGTGCCGTGGCGGCGCAACTCACGGCCGAGGAAGAGGTTGGCGACGACGTCCAGGTTGTCGCAGAGCGCGAGGTCCTGGTAGACGGTGGCGACACCGAGTGCCTGGGCGTCCTGGGGGCGGCCGATGCGCACGGCACGGCCCTCCCAGCTGATGGTGCCCTCGTCGATCGGGTGGACGCCGGCGATCGTCTTGACCAGGGTCGACTTGCCGGCGCCGTTGTCGCCGACCAGCGCGACGACTTCGCCGGCGTGGACGTCGAGGTCGACGTCGGTGAGTGCCTGGACGGCGCCGAAGCGCTTGGAGACCTCGCGCAGCGCCAGTACGGGTGCGCCCGTCACGTGAACCATCTCCTGCGGGGTAGTGCGTGGGGTGGGTGGGGTCGAGCGGGGCCGTGGGCCGGCGCTCCCCGGGTGAACGGGGAGCGCCGTGGCCACTTCGCCCGGCCGGCGCGTTACTTGATGCCGGCGGCGGTGCAGGCGGCGGCGAAGTCCGCGGTGCAGATGTCCGCGGCCTTGTAGAGGCCGTCGGCGATCACGGTGTCGTTGATGTTCGCCTTGGTGACGACCTTGGGCTCCAGCAGCTTGGCCGGGATGCCCTTGTCGGTGTCGCTGTCCACGGTGGCGGAGGCGACGCCCTTGATGTCCTTGCCCTGGAGCAGGTTGACGGCGAGTTCGGCGGCGCTCTCGGCGAGCGGCTTGTACGCCTTGTAGATGGTGTAGGCCTGGTCGCCCGAGACGATCCGCTGCACGGCGTCGAGGCCGGCGTCCTGGCCGCCGACCGGCACGCTGATGCCGGCGGACTTCAGCTGGGTGACGATGGCGCCCGCCATGCCGTCGTTGGCGGAGTAGACGGCCTGGAAGCCGTCCTTGCCGAACTGGGTGATGGCGGCGCCGATCTTCTGGCCGGCCACGGTGGGCTTCCACTCACCGGACTGCTCGTAGACGACCTTCTTGACCTTGCCGTCCAGCGCCTTGTGCGCACCCGACTTGAACTTGGCGGCGTTCGGGTCGGCCTCGTCACCGTTGATCATGACGATGTTGGCGTCGGCGGCCTTGGCGCCGAGCGCGTCCAGCAGGGCCTGGCCCTGGAGCTCGCCGACCTTCTCGTTGTCGAACGAGACGTAGGCCGAGACCGGGCCGGTGGCCAGGCGGTCGTAGGCGATGACCTTGACACCCTTGTCGGCCGCCTCCTTCACCCAGGACTGGGTGGACTTGGCGTCGAAGGCGTCCAGCACGATCACCTTCACACCCTGGGCGATCAGGGTGTCGAACTGCTGCTTCTGCTTGGCGGCGCTGCCCTCGGCGTTGCTGTACTGCACCTTGCAGTCCGGGCAGAGGGACTTGACCTTCGCCTCGATGAACGGCCGGTCGAAGGACTCGTAACGCGTGGAGGAGGCGTTCTCCGGAAGCAGCAGGCCGATGGACTTGGTGTCGCCGGAGCTCGCGCTGTCCTTCTTGTCGCCGCCGGCCTTGCCACAGGCGGCCATGGACAGGGCCATCGAGACCGCGGCGGTGCCGATGACGAGGCGACGCGTCATTGCGTTCATGTGGGGGGTGCCTCCCTGACGGTGCCGCAACACTGCGGCGGGGTGGGAGGAGTTAATCCGTCACCGCGGCATGACGTCAATAAGTAAATCCAAGACCTGGCCAGTCGAGGGCTATTCGTTATCTTCATGAACACCTATCCGCGATTGAAACTTGGAGGAACCTCCGAGTACCAAACTGGCAGTGCATGACAGAACGGACGAATCGACACGCCAAACAGTCGTGACCTGGTACGGACCTGAGCGGACCCGAACAGATCGAAGCAGAACCGGAGCATCACGTCACCTCCGCACCGCCTCCACAATTTCTTGACACGGACAGGGCAAGTCGGATCTTGTGTTCAAGAGTTTGATCGGAGGGCGGTGAATGGCGGCGCAACCGCCTCAGCCGGCGGCGATCTCGCGCGCTCCGCGGGCACGGTAGCGGCCCGGGGTCGTACCGAAGAGACGGCTGAAAGCGTGCGAGAGGGCGTACGGCGTGCTGTAGCCGACCTGGCGGGCGATCGCGTCCAGCGGGTCGTCGGTCTGCCGGAGCAGGGAGGCGGCCCTGGTCATCCGCCACCAGGTGAGGTAGGCCATCGGCGGCCGGCCGACCAGGGCGGTGAAGCGGCGGGTGAGCGTCGCGCGCGACACCCCGGCCTCCGCGGCGAGGTCGTCGGCGCTCCAGGCGCGGGCCGGGTCCTCGTGCACCGCGCGCAGAGCGGCAGCCACCACCGGGTCGCCGAGGGCCGCCGGCCAGCGGGCGCCGGTCGGCGGCTCCGGCGCCCCGGTCGCAGGCCCCGGCGTCCCGGCCGCAGCCGGGGCGGCATCCGGGCCCGGCTCCCGCGTCAGCCAGGCCCGCACCATGTACACCAGCAGCAGGTCGATCAGGCTCGGCACCGCCAGCGCCGCGCCGGCCTGGTCCGCTCCCAGCTCGCCGCCCAACAGGTCGACGGCCGAGCGCAGTTGAGGGTGACTTCCGACCCGGTTCGGCAGATGGACGACATCCGGCAGCTCGCGCATCAGCGGGTGCGTGCGGCTGTGGTCCAGCCGGTACTTTCCGCAGAGCAACTCGGCCACGGGAGCGCCCTGTTCGGCACTGCCCATGGGTGGCGACGCCGGGGGCGGCACCGGTCGCCCGGGTCCGAGGAGACGGTCGATCGGCACCGCCCGCTCGGCCTCGGCCGGCTCCAGCGGCTCGCTCGCGATCACGTGGCCCGTCCCGTGCGGCAGCAGCACCGCGTCACCGGCGCCGAGGCTGACGGGCGCGCCGCCGTCCGGCAGCAGCCAGCAGCCGCCCTCCAGTACGACGTGGAAGCCCGCCCCGTCGTACCCGGGAATCCGGGTGCACCACCGGCCCGCCACCCGCAGCCGATTGGAGGAGGGCCGGCCGATCCGCACGGCCGAAATCGCGTCGCTGACCACGTCCATGGGCCCATGCTAGCCCGTGCGAAGCAGAGCTGAGCCGCTCGCGTATCAAAGTGAGCAGAACAGGCATTGAGCCGCTCACACTGCTCCTCCTAGGCTCTGGAGCAGAGGGGGCGAGAGAGCGCCGCCGGAGCTTGTGGGGAGAGAGATCATGGAACGGATCGTGCTCGGGGACGCCGAGATCATCAGGGTCGTGGAGTGGCAGGGGCCGTTCGCGCCGGCCCAGGCCATCGTGCCCGGACTGGCGGCGACCGCCTGGAAGGAGAACGAGGACTGGCTGGCGCCCGACCACTGGGAGCCGTCGACCGACAGCTACGTGGCCGCGCTGCAGACCTGGGTGATCCGCCACAAGGGCCGTACCGTCCTGGTGGACACCGGCGTGGGCAACGGGCGCGAGCGCCCGCACACCCCGCAGTTCCACCAGCGGCAGGGCGACTTCCCCGCCCGGCTCGCCGCGGCGGGCGTGCGGCCGGAGGAGGTCGACGTGGTGGTCAACACCCACCTGCACGCCGACCACGTCGGCTGGAACACCGTCGACCGGGACGGCACCTGGGTGCCGGCCTTCCCCAACGCCGTGTACCTCATGCCGGCCGCCGACCACGCCGCACTGGCCGCCGACGCGGCCGACGACGCCCCGAGCCCGACGGCCGGCACCGAGGCCGAGCGCGGCCCGAGGGAGGACCGCCGGCTGATGTACGCCGACAGCATCCTCCCGGTCGAGCGGGCCGGACAGACGGTGCTCTGGGAGGACACCCACCGGATCGACGACGGGCTGACCCTGGAGACGGCGCCCGGCCACAGCCCCGGATCCTCGGTGCTGCGGCTCGCCTCGCACGGTGAACGGGCCGTGTTCGTGGGCGACTTGCTGCACAGCCCGGTGCAGATCCTGCACCCCTCCAGCAACAGCTGCTTCTGCGAGGACCCGGCGCAGGCCGCCGCCAGCCGACTGCGCGTCCTCGAACGGGCGGCAGACGAGCGGGAGTTGGTCATCCCGGCACACTTCGGAGGCTCCGGGGCCGCCGAAGTCCGGCGCACCGGTTCAGGCTTCGCCGTCTCCCGCTGGGCGGCCTGACCTACGACCGGCCGGCCGACCCGGTCCCCTGCACCGGGCCGGGACGGCCGGAACCGGGGCTGCGAGATCGGGGCGGCCCGGCCCGGCACGGGGGTCCGGGCCGGGCCGCCCCCGGCTACCGCCGCATCGCGTCGACCACCCGGGAGAGATCCTGCTCGGCGACGTCCGGGTGGGCGAGCAGGACGTCCCGGACAGCACCGAGGACCGGGCCGCCGCCCGCCAGGGCGAGGTCCTTCGCGGCCAGCCGGACGGGGAAGTCGGAGTCCGTGCTCCGGGCGCGCGCCACCGCACCGCCCAGCGGCCCCCGGGAGAGCGCACCGAGCGTCAGCTCCTCCGGCAGACCCAGTGAGTCGGCGAGCGCGATCGCCTCGCCGATCACCGCGACTCCCCCGACCATCGCGCTGATCAGGACGAGCTTGAGGGCGGCACCCGCACCGGGGCCGCCACAACGGACCACGGTGCCGAGGACGTCGAGCACGGGCTGCACCCGGTCGAGGTCCTCCGGCCGCCCACCGGCCAGCACGGTGAGCTGACCGGAGGCCGCCGGGCCGACGCTGCCCAGCACCGGGGCGTCCACCATGGCCACGCCGTCCGGAAGCCGGCCGCGCAGGGTGGCGGTGGCGTCCGGGCCGATGGACGACATGTCGGTCCAGAGTGCCCCGGCCGCCAGCTCCGCCGTGAACCGGCCGGCCACCGACTCGACCGCCGCCGGGTCGGCCAGCATGGTGATGACGAGGCCGGCTCCCTGCACGGCCTCGGCGGGGGAGGCCGCGGCGTCCAGCCCCTCGGTCCTGGCGGGACTGCGGTTCCACACCGTCAACGGGTGTCCGGCGGCGGCGAGTCGACGGGCCATCGGCAGGCCCATCCGGCCCAGCCCGAGAAATGCGATCTTTTCCATGCCGTCCACGCTAGAAAGGGAGCAGCCAGGCGACAAGCGAATGTCTCGCATGGTAGCCATGCGGAATGGACATGGCCTGGTTCGAAGTCTTCCGCACCGCCGCCCGCTCGGGCTCGTTCACCGCCGCCGGGGAGCGGCTCGGGTTCACGCAGTCGGCGATCTCCCGTCAGATCTCCACCCTGGAGGCCGAGCTCGGGGTGGTGCTGTTCGACCGGCTGGCGCGCGGCGTCCGCCTCACCGAGCAGGGCCGCACCCTGCTGCCGCACGCCGACGCGATGCTCGACCGGCTCGACGGCACCCGGCGCGAGCTGGCCGCCCTCGCCGGGCTGAACCACGGCCGGCTGCGGGTCGGCGCCTTCGACAGTGCCAACGCCGCTCTGGTACCGGGTGCGCTGGCGGCCTTCCGGGCCGCACACCCCCGGGTCTCGATCTCGCTCACGGAAGGGCTCTCGGCCGCGCTGCTCGACCGGCTGCGGGAGGGCGGGATCGATCTCGCTGTGGTCGTCGGGTATCCCGAACAGCCTTACGACGGCGAGGCGTTCGACCTCCGGCCGCTGGCCGAGGACGCCGTCCTGGTGGCCCTCCCCCACGACCACCCGCTGGCCGGCCGGAGCCGGCTGCGGCTGTCCGAACTGGCCGGGGAGAACTGGATCGCCGGCAGCCGGCAGGCCGAATCCACCCTGCTGGCCGCCTGTCTGCGCAGCGGCTTCCGGCCGCGCGTCGAGTACGAGGTGGCGGGCTGGACGGCCAAGCTGGGCCTGGTCTCCGCCGGGCTCGGGCCGACGCTCATCCCCTCGCTGGCCGCCCGCGCCGCGCGGCCCGACGTCGCCCTCGTCGCCCTGCACCCCGAGGACACCCCCGTCCGTCTGGTGCAGACCGCCACCCGCCGCGGCCAGTCCGTACCACCGGCGGCCGCCGCCTTCCTCGACCTGCTCCGGACGGCGACGGAGGCAGCGACCCCGCGGTGAGGCCGCGCCCGGACCGACGCGGGGCCCGGTGAGCAGACCTTCGAGTCGGCGCGGCCTTCGTGGAACGCTGACCGGCATGGACGCAGCGTCGAACGATCAGGCCGTGCGGAGCTTTCTGTCGACGATCCGTGTCGGTGACCTCTGCAGCGGGGTGGCGACGGAGATTTCCCGTTCCCACGGGGTGGCGGTGACGTTGGACGGATTCCCCGCGAAACCGCTGGGATCGGTCGGCGCCTCGGATCTGCCCTGGGGGCGGGCACGGACCGAGGGCGTGGAGGTCGGCCGGCGGATCACCGCCGAGGTGATCGCCGTCGACCCGGACGGGGGCCAGGTCCACCTGTCGATGGCAGCCACCGAGCACCCGGAACTCTGGACCTTTCTGAAGCGGCTCGACCCCGGCGGGATCCTGTCCGGCACGGTCGCGGCGATCGAGTCGTTCGGCGTGTTCGTGGCGCTGGACGACGGCCCCGGCCATCCGGTCTTCCCCGGCGTGGGGTTCATCACGATCCCCGAACTGTCATGGTCCCGTTTCGAAGCGCCTTCCGACGTCGTTCGGGTCGGGGAGAGCGTCTCCTGCGAGTTCCTCCAGTTCGACACCTGGAACGGAGAGGCCAGGCTCTCCCTTCGGGCGACCCGGCCGGACCCCTTCCAGGCGTTCGCCGACGCCACTGCGGTGGGCCGAACACTACGCGGAACGGTCACCAGGCTGGTTCCGTTCGGCGCGTTCGTGCAAGTGGCCGACGGGATCGAGGGACTGGTCCACCTCGAAGAGCTCTCCTGGGCGCCCGTGGCGGCGCCGGGGGACGTCGTCCGGGTCGGTGACGAGGTCCCGGTCCGCGTCACCGGTCTCGACCGGGTGCGGCGGATAGTGGCCCTCTCGCGACGGCAGGCCCCGTCCGGTCCCGCTGTTCCCTTCTGAGCGCCCGGGAGGAGGACCACTGCCCCGGGCCGCGTGAGCGGCGCACAGGCGGCGGCCCCCGGGAGACCGGGGCGGCCGCCGACTACCCGAAGCCCGGCTACGCCCGGTCCACCCGTACCCCGCCGAGCAGACCCCAGGCGTCCACCCGGACGGTCGGGCCGCCGGGCTCGGTCGGCCCGTCGTCGCTGACCCCGCCCAGGCGCAGGCCCCCCACCTGCACGCGCACGTTCGGCCGGACGGTGAGGTGCACGCCACCGATCAGGCTCAGCTTGGTGATCCGCAGCTCGGCGCCGTCCGGGAGGTCCACGTCGGTCAGGTCGATGTCGGCGCCGCCGATCAGCGAGGCCGTCACCGTCCGCTCGTGGACGGTCGCCCCGGCCAGCCGGTGGCCGCCGATGATGCTCACCCGGAGGTCGGTGCGGTCGCGGTCCTGCTCGATGCTCTTCGTCATGCCCCTTACGCTAGGGCCCTCGCCACCAGGCCCGGAAGTGTGTCAGGGCCCGCCGTTCCTGTGACAGTTGTCATCGCCGGAGCATGCACTCAGCCTCCGCGGAGCGTTCACGGAGCCCCGGCGCCGACGCTCCGGGGCACGGGCCGGGCGGCCTCGACGAGCCGGCCGCTACGGCGGCGCCCCGTCCCTGATCCGGAACGCGTCGGTGGCGCCGGTGAGTTCGAGCATCCGCAGCACCAGGGGGCGGGGCCGGGCCAGTTCGATCCGGCTGCCGCCGGCCTCGGCGCGGGCCCTGGCGCGCAGCATCGCGTTCAGACCGGTCGAGTCGCAGAACTCCAGGTCGCCGCAGTCGAGCACGACGACGGTGGCGGGTCCGGCCAGCGCGGCGTCGAGGGCGGCCTCCACCGACCCGACGGTGTCCAGGTCGAGCTCACCACGGAGGGTGAGCACCGTCCCCTCGGCCCACGGCCGCGCCTCGATCGTGATCCCGCCCGGTTCGACCGCCGGGCCGGTGTTCTTCGGCGTGTGACGGTTCATGGGCTCGGCTCCTCCCGCCCGCACCTGCCGGATCCTTCCACGATAGGCCCGTTCGGCCGGTCCGGCGGCCGGTCACCGCAGGGCACCGACCGCGATGACGCCCCGACCCCGCGGAGTCGCCGAACCGGCCCCGCGACGACCGCCGCACGGTTCGTCCGGTGTCGCAGTGGTTCGCCGCCGGTCGCCCGGGTAGACGAGGCGCGGGGAGATCCGGCCCGGCCGTACCCGCGACCGGACGGGCCGGCGGGCCGGGAACCCCGGGAGGAGACCGTCATTCCCCGGGGATCGAGCCCCCAGCGGGAGCGGCAGTACGAACACATCAAGGAGGGCACGCTCGACCGCGGCGAGAGCCGGAAGCGGGCCGAGGAGATCGCCGCCCGGACGGTGAACAAGGAACGGGCCCGCCGCGGCGAGTCGAAGACCGCCGGCCGCTCCTCCACGCACGACATCTCCTCCGGACGGCGGGGCGGCTGGCGCTCGCACCAGGGCTCCCGGGGCCCACCTACGACCAGCTCTACAACGAGGCCAAGCACCGCAACATCGAGGGCCGTTCGAAGATGAACAAGCGCGAGCTGGAGCACGCCCTGGGGCGCTGACCGGCGCCTGAAGCAGCACGCCGGACACTCGGCCCCACGCCGGGACTGTCCGGCCGGCCGGACAGTCCCGGCCCGTCCATTGCCCTGCACCGGCGTTTGCCCAGCCCCTGCCCGGATACACGCCGGGTCAGCAAGCCCGCGCTCCCGTCGCCGGAGCGGCCGGATCCGTCCGGGACACCGGAGCTACCGGCACGGACGCGCCGCGGCACGGGAGGCGATGGCCATGACGACCCAGGAGTCCGGCGGCCCGGCCGCCACCCCCGAGCAGGCCCGGACGCAGCCTCGGACAGGCCGGCAGGAGTCGCCGGAGGAGCGGGCCGACCGGCGCTGGAGCGAGATGCTCCAGGAGGTCCGGGTGGCGCAGACCGGCTCGCAGATCCTGTTCGGCTTCCTGCTGAGCGTCGCCTTCATGCCCCGTTTCGCCGAACTCGGCGACTTCGACCGCGGGCTCTACGTGGTGGCGGTCGTCCTGGGCGCCCTGGCCACGGCCGCGCTGACCGCGCCCGTCTCGTACCACCGGGTGCTGGCCGGCCGCCGGCTCAAGCCCCAGCTGGTGGACGGCGCGGCACGGCTGGTCGGGGCCGGGCTGGTGCTGCTGGCCCTCGCCGTCGGCTCCGCCCTGCTGCTCCTGCTGCGGGTCGCCACCGGCTCGGCGGCCGCCGCGGGGATCGCCGCGGGCGTGATGCTCTGGTTCGCCACCTGCTGGCTGTTCCTGCCCGTCCACGCGCTGCGCCACTACCTCGCGAACGGACACGGGAACACGAGCGGGCACGCGAACGGGCACGAGAGCACGAGCGGGTACGGGCAGGACCGCAGTCACCGCCGGCCCTGACCCCGGCCCGCCGTCGGCCCCGCCGCTGTTCGTCAGCCCCACCACTGTTCGGGGACGACGTCCCCCTCGTCCGCCCGGGCGGCCGCCGGGGCCGCCGCCGGAGCCGGGCCGGGACCGGACGTCACCAGCAGCCCGTCCCTCCCGGCCTCGGCCACCTGGTAGCCGGACTCGCGCAGCACCACGGCGACCGCCCCGCTCACCGCCGCCCGGATGCCCTCGTCGGGCGACTGCCCGTCAACGGGCACGGGCGAAGGGGCGGGCGCCGGCGTCGGCGCGGGGGTCCAGCCGACCACCACACCCTGTGGCCGGTGGCCGATCCGCAGGCCCGACAGGCCCTGCCCGGTGTCGAACCCGGCGCGGGCCAGGGTCGCGGTCACGTCCTCGAAGAGTTCCCGGTGATCCACCATTGGCGCAGCGTAGGCCTGCGAACGCGCCCTCCCGGCGCACGGCGCGCGCCGAAACGGTTCAGCGCCCCGTCAACAGCACCCGGGCGCACCACAGCCGGTCCCACCGGCGGCCGATCGGCCCCCGCACCCCCCGGACGGCCCGACACGAGCGGCCGTCAGGGCCGATGGACGTGCACAGGCGGCCCCCTGCCGACAGCATGACAGAGTAAGCGCCCCATCACTTTGAGCAACGTGGCCAGCGGATCGGCGGATCCGCGCGCCGGCGAACCCGGCGGCCCCGTATCGAGAGGTCCCATGATCACATCAATCCGCCGGCCGGCAGCTCCGCAGGCGGGCTCCGCGGTCGGTACGCAGCGGACGCCGGGGAGCCCGTCGTGACAGCCGACCAGCAGTCGCGCCGGGGACCGAGCACCAGCACACGTGCGGCGCCCGCGAACAAGGCCGAGGCCCTCGCCGACTGGGCCGACGGCCGGCTCGGCATCTACGCGCTGGCCAGGTCCAACATCCGCAAGATCTTCCCGGACCACTGGTCCTTCATGCTGGGCGAGATCTGCCTGTACACCTTCATCATCATCATCCTGACGGGCGTCTGGCTGACCCTCTTCTTCAAGCCCTCCATGGGCGAGGTGATCTACGAGGGGCAGTACCTCCCGCTCCGGGGCATCCAGATGTCCGAGGCCTACCGCTCGACGGTCAACATCAGCTTCGACATCCGCGGCGGACTGCTGATGCGGCAGATCCACCACTGGTCCGCGATCGTGTTCGTCGCCGCCATGCTGGTGCACATGATGCGCGTCTTCTTCACCGGCGCGTTCCGCAAGCCCCGCGAGATCAACTGGCTCTTCGGTGCCGGTCTGCTCATCCTCGGCATGTTCGACGGTTTCATGGGCTACTCGCTGCCCGACGACCTGCTCTCCGGCACCGGCATCCGGTTCATGGAGGGCGCGATCCTGGCCGTGCCGATCGTCGGCACGTACCTGATGTTCTTCCTCTTCGGCAGCCAGTTCCCCGGCGTCGACATCGTGCCGCGGCTGTTCACCGTGCACGTCCTGCTGATCCCGGGGATCATGCTGGGCCTGCTGGTGGCCCACCTGATCCTGGTCTTCTACCACAAGCACACCCAGTTCTCGGGCCCCGGGCGCACCGAGCAGAACGTCGTCGGCATGCCGTTGATGCCGGTCTACATGGCCAAGGCGGGCGGGTTCTTCTTCCTGGTGTTCGGCGTCGTCGCCGTGATGTCGGCGATCGCCACCGTCAACCCGATCTGGCTGTACGGCCCGTACCGGCCGGACCAGGTCACGACGGACGCGCAGCCCGACTGGTACATGGGCTTCTCCGAGGGCCTGATCCGGATCATGCCGGGCTGGGAGATCGGCCTGTGGGGCCACACCCTGAACCTCGGGGTCTTCGTCCCGCTGATGATCTTTCCGATGGTGCTGGTGGCGGTCTGGGGCTACCCGTTCGTGGAGGCCTGGATCACCGGGGACCGCGGCGAGCACCACATCGCGGACCGCCCGCGCAACGCGCCGGTCCGGACCGCCTTCGGCGCCGCCTGGGTCGGCCTCTACCTGCTCCTGCTGGCCGGTGGCGGCAACGACCTGCTCGCCACGCACTTCGAGCTGTCGATCAACACGATCACCAACGTCGTCCGGGTCGGCTTCTTCGTCGTTCCGGTGGTGGTCTTCGTGATCACCAAGCGGTGGTGCCTGGGCCTCCAGCGGCGCGACAAGGAGAAGGTGCTGCACGGCCGGGAGACCGGTGTCATCAACCGACTGCAGCACGGCGAGTTCGTCGAGGTGCACGCGCCGCTGCCGCAGGAGCGGCTGTACACGCTCACCTCGCACGCGCAACCGCAGCCGATCGAACTGCCGGCCGAGGTGGACGAGAACGGGGTGGCCCGCAAGGCCGGCCTGTTCACGCGCCTGCGGGCCCAGCTCTCGCGCGGCTTCTACGGCCAGGGCAGCCAGATCGCCAAGCCCACCGCCGAGGAGCACGAGGAGATCACCAGCGGCCACAGCCACCACTGATCCATCGATCCGCCCATCCGCTGATCCGCTGATCAACGGGCGCCCGTAGGACGCAGAACAGGGCCCGCCACGCCGAATCGCGCGTGACGGGCCCTGTCCGGTCTCCGGCCGTTCCGCCCGGGTCCCCCCGGCGGCTCCCGTTCCCGCCCGGTCAGCCGCGCAGGGCGGCGGGCACGACCGCGCAGAGCGCGGCCGCGAGGGTCACGGAGACGCAGACGGCGGCCCAGCGGGCGCAGATCCGGCGGCACTCGCTGCGGTAGCGGGCCGCCAGCTGTTGGCACCGCTCCACGGCCCGGTCGACCACGCCCTCGGCGTAGCGCAGCCGGTCCGCCGTGTAGGCCTGTTCGAGGCCCTCCCGCTCGCCGGGCGAGAGCCAGGGGAACCGGTCGGCGAAGGCCCGGGCGTCCCGTTCGGCCGCCGACACCTCGGCCTCCCAGGCGAGATAGCCCTCCAGGCGGGCGATCTCCAGCTTGGCGTCCACCCGGCCCCTCGCCCGGCCGTTGACCCGCCCGGCCTTGTCCACGACCCGCCCGGCTCCGCCGTCCGCCCGGCCGCCAACCCGGGCCCGCGCCGCTCCGGCGCTCTTGCCCGACCGGGCGCCCCGTGCCCTCGGCGGGCGCTGTCTGCCACCCATGACCGCTCCTTGTCCAGCACCCGGGCACCGCGGCGAGCAGCACTGCGGCAGCGGCGCGCACCTGTCGAGATCGGCCGGCCGGACCCGCCCAGGGGGTCCGCAGCGCAACCACGCAACTACTATCAGTGACCACCCGGGAAGCGTGGGCCGACTCGCCGGACCGCGGCCTCCGGAACGGCTCCGACCTGCGGGAACGAGGCACCGGCCACCCCGGGGCGAGGCGCGCGCGAGTGGCTCGGCGCACTGCCCGGACAGGGGGCGCTCGCAGGACGGAAGGCGCCCCGCCGGAGCGGTGACACCTTGCAAGATCGTCGGCACGCTCCGCGCACGACCCTGTACGATCGGCGACCGAGGCGGCGCTCTGCCCGGCCGCCGGCCCGGCCTGCCCCGGTCCCACCGGGGCGCGAACCAGGAGGTCAGCCATGCCCGACGCCGGTCGGTTCAGCGAGTTGGGCGAGCAGGGCTCGCAGGCCGTCATGGAGGCGGCCGCGGTGCTGGAGCGGGAGCTGGCCGCCGGGCTGGCCGACGCCAAGGCGACCGGCGACCGGCTCACCGGCGAACACCGGGTCGATCCGGAGGAGTTCGGCCGCCTGGTGCAGCGGGTGTCGGAGAACACCCACCAGCTGATCGACGCCGTCAGCGACCGGCTGCTCGGCAACACCGGCGGCGAGGCCGCGGAGCACACCCAGCGGCTCGCCGCCAACGCGCACGACGTCCTCGACCTGCTGCTCAACCTGAGCACCCTCGCCCCCGGCTTCGCCAACCGGTCGATGCAGGAGACCTTCGGCCCGCGGCAGAGCCCGGCCGAGCACCCCGGCGGGGCCGAAGGCCACCAGGGGTGACGGCCCCGGCGCCACCGCTCCCCGGCGGGGAACAGCTGGTCGAGCGGGTCCTGGCCCGGTACCGGGAGCGGACGGTGGCGGCGCTGCTGCGCCACATCCCCGAGCAGAGCCCGCCGTACCTGTACGAGCTGGCCGCCGACTACCCGGCCCGGCCGTGCAAGGGGCTGCGGTCCGCGCTCTGCCTGGCCACCTGCGCCGCGTTCGGCGGCCGCCCGCAGCGCGCGCTCAACCCGGCGGTGACGGTCGAGCTGTTCCACAACGCGTTCCTGATCCACGACGACATCCAGGACGGCAGCGAGCTGCGCCGCGGCGAGCCCACCCTCTCCGCCGCCTACGGGGTCGAGGTCGCACTGAACGTCGGCAACGCGACCAACCTGCTCGGGCTGCAACGGCTGATGGCCAACCGGCGGGAGCTGGGCGGCGAGCTGGCCTGGCGGTTGTTCGAGGAGACCGAGCTGATGTGCCGCCAGTCGCTGGAGGGCCAGGCGATGGAGATCGCCTGGATCCGCGACAACGCCTGCACGCTGGCGCCCGCCGACTACTACCGGATGTGCCTGAAGAAGACGTCCTGGTACACCTTCCTCTACCCGTGCCGCACCGGCCTGCTGGTCGCCGAGGGCGCGGACACCGACGCCGCCCGGCTGGACCGGTTCGGCTGGTACCTCGGTGCGGCCTACCAGATCCAGGACGACGTGCTCAACCTGGTCGGCACCCTGGCCGACTACGGCAAGGAGATCGCCGGGGACCTCTGGGAGGGCAAGCGCACCCTGATGCTGATCCACCTGCTGGAGCGCTGCACCCCCGCCGAACGCGCCCGCGCCGAGCGCTACCTGCACGGCACCCGGGCGCAGCGCGGCCCCGGTGCCGCGGAGGACGTCCGCTGGCTGCTCGACCGGATGTCGGCGTACGGCTGCGTGGAGAGTGCCCGGGAGGCCGCCGCCGGGCTGGTCGCCGCCGCCGACCGGGAGATCGCCGAGGTGCTGGCGGCCGCTCCCCCGCCGGACGTCCCGTCCGGTGAGGCCGCCGAGGCCCGGGACTTCCTGCTCGCCCTGCCCGGCTTCGTGGTGGCCCGGGGACGCTGAACCCCCGGTCCGAGTACCCCGCCCGGCCCGGGACCCGAGTATCCGTCCGCTGATCCGCGTGGCGCCGGGCGGCGCGGAGAGGGGCGTGACCGGATCCGCTTCCCGGCGCCACCCTGAGCGGTGGCGTGCGCCGACGAAATCGCCCGGCGTCAGGCGAAGGCCGAGGGGCGCCCGAGGGCGACCAGGTGGTGGTCCTTGGTGCCGACGTAGATCCGGCCCTTGTCGGTGGCCGGGACGGAGAACTTGCTGACCGTGCCGAGCGGGAAGGAGCGGCGCAGCCTGAGGGTGCCGCCCACCGGCACCGGGTCGTAGGCGCGCAGTTCGCCGCCCTCACCGTACTGGCCGGTGCCGGACCAGATGACCCAGACCAGGGCGGAGCCGGACCGCGTGCCGTCGGAGGTGACGACGGGTGAGCCGGACATCTTGAGGAAGTCCTCGGCACTGGTGCCGGCGCTGGTCAGCTGCGGGGTGCCGGAGGCGGTGACGGAGTACTTGAGGGCGCGCAGTTCGCCGAAGTTCTCGACGGTGTAGACGTAGCCGCCGTCGCCGCCCCAGACCGCCGGGTGGCCCCAGACCCCGCCGTGGGGGCTGGTGATGCCGACGGCCTTGTCGGTGCCGCCGGGGCCCTGGCCCATGCCGCCGAGGTCGTCGCGGTCGAGCAGGAAGATCCGGCCGTCCTTGCCGACCTGGACGAGCAGCCGGGGGTGGGCGGGGGTGCCGAAGACGTCGGCGGGGAGGGCGACCGGGCCGCCGGAGCCGAGGTCGGTGTCCTTCTTGTCGAGGGTGGCGTTGTTGGTGGGGCTGAAGAAGTCCTTCGGGGTGAAGGTGCCGTCGCCGTTGACGGCGAAGCGGATCACCGATTCGCCGAGTCCGCCGGGCGGCTTGTTGCCGGGGCCCTGGGCGGGCGAGGCGCCGGCGCCCTGGCCGTTGGCGGTGGCGAGGATGATCCGGCCGGGGCCGTCGGAGACGAGTCCGCTGCCGGCCATCCGGATGGAGGCCCGCTGGGTGTCGGAACCGGCCACCGTGGACCAGAGGGTGAGCTTGCGGGTCGCGGTGTCGAGGCCGGCCAGGGTGCCGATGTAGTCGCCGATGCCGCAGAGCGAGCCGAAGCCGAAGTAGAGGTGGCCGTCGAGGAGCAGCAGCCCGGGGCGCTGGAGCGAGCGGTAGGCGTTGAACGGCTTTCCGGGGGCGTTGACCGGGTCGCCCTGGACGGTGACCGGCCAGCCGCTGCGCTCGGCGCCGCTCTGGGCGTCGACGGCGTGCACACAGTAGTGCGGGTGCTTGTCGTCAGGGCCGTCGTGACCTTGCTCGTGAGGTAGACGGTGCCGGTGGCCGGGTCGTACACCGGGGTGGAGGTGGTGCCGACGTTGGGGCCGGGGTCGGAGCAGCCGATGGCGGCGGAGGGCCAGGCCGGGCCGTTCTCCCGGTGCCAGGTGATCTTCCCGGTGTTGGCGTTGATCCCGTAGACGTGGTTGGTCTCGGTGACGACGACCACGGTCGGGCCGATGACCAGCGGCTGGGCGAAGACCTGGCCGTCGAGGGCGGTGGAGAAGCGGACGCCGAAGTCGGACTTGGCGACCTCGTCGGGCCCGAGTCCGGGTTCGTTGCGGTCCCAGGCGGTGCGCTCGGTGGTGACGGAGACGGTGGTGACGTCGGCGCGGGCGGTGGCGGCCGGGCCAGCAGGGCGAGGCCGGTGAGCAGGGCGGCGGCCCGGGCGGGGCGTCTGTTGGTTCGGTTCATGGCGCCCATGGTTCGGTGGCGGGGTCGGGGCCACCAGCCGGGGTGGTCCACTCGACCATCGGCCGTTCGACGTGTTCCGCCCTCCGGCGGGGGTTTGTTGATCTATGGTCGTCGCGGCACGCGCCACCGGGCGCGCGACGGGAGAGGCGGACGAACAGTGCGATTCGCAGTCATCGGTACGGGTACGGTCGGGCAGACGCTCGCGGACAAACTGGTGGCGCTGGGCCACGAGGTGATGCTGGGTTCCCGGACCAAGGACAACGAGAAGGCCGTCGCCTGGGCTGAGCAGGCCGGTCCGAACGGGCACCACGGCACCTTCGCGGACGCCGCCGGGTTCGGGGAGGTGGTGCTGAACGCGACCTCCGGGACGGTCTCGCTGGCGGCCCTGCGGGCGGCGGGCGCCGAACGGCTGGCCGGGAAGGTCCTCGTGGACGTCTCCAACCCGCTGGTCTTCTCGGCGGAGGGCGAGCTCAGCCTGAACCCGGTGAACACCGACAGCGTGGGCGAGCAGATCCAGCGGGAGTTCCCGCAGGCCCGGGTAGTGAAGGCGCTGAACACGCTGTCCGCGCCGGTGATGGTCGACCCGGGCCGGGTGCCGGGCGAGCACAACCTGTTCGTGGCCGGGGAGGACGCCGGCGCGAAGGCCGAAGTGGTCTCCCTGCTGCAGGAGTTCGGCTGGCCGACCGGGTCGGTGATCGACCTCGGGGGGATCGCCTCCGCCCGGGGCATGGAGATGCTGATGCCGTTCTGGATCCAGCTGATGCGCGCCTTCGGCACGACCGACTTCAACTACTCCTTCAAGCGCGCCGAGTAGCGGACGCCGGGGAAGCGGAACGCCCCCGCCCCTCCGTCGGTCCGGGGAGGGGCGGGGGCGTTCGGCGTCGTGCCTACCGGCGGCCGGTGGAGGCGGGGACGCGCGAGACGGGCTCGTCCTCGACCGGTTCGGGGGCGCCGCCGCCCCGGGCCGGGCCCGGGAGCACGGCACGGCCCGTCCGGGCGGCCTCGGCGAGCGCCAGCTGCCGGTCGGCCGCGGCCTGGATGGCGTCCTTGTCACCGATCTCGGCGTCCGGCAGCGCGTCCGGCAGCAGGTCCTCGATCAGCCGCAGCGGCCGGTAGGCGAGGCCGAGCAGGCCCCAGAGCGCCAGCACCGCGCCGACCACGACGAGCAGCAGGCCGGCGCCGCGGCCCGGTCCGGTGCCGAGGACCATCCCGACCGAGTCGGCGAGCGCGCCGCCGGGGCGCATCAGCGGCTCGAAGACGTGGTCGGAGAGCGGGCCGGCGGTGAGGAAGCCGAGCGGCATCATCGACATCGCCAGCATCTGGTTGGTGGCCAGTACGCGGCCCTGGAGCTCCATCCCGACCTTGGTCTGGATCAGCGCCATCCAGTGCGAGTTGAGGATCATCAGCGCCGCCCAGAGGACGAAGAGCCCGCCGGCGGTGAGGGCGGCCTGCGGGCGGCTGCCGGTCACGATCGCGGCCAGGCCGACCACCGAGGTGAAGCCGATCATGCCGGTCGCGCGCCGCCGGGTGCCGCCCCAGAGGGCCATCACCAGGGCGCCGGTCATGGCGCCGACGCCGCCCACCGCGGTGATCACGCCGAGCTGCACGGCCGAGCCGCCGGCCAGCACCATCGGGGTGACCAGCACCGTGGCCACCGCGAAGAGGTAGTTGAACACCACGAAGAAGACCACCATCGCCACCAGGCTGTGCCGGCGCACGATGTAGCGCCAGCCGGTGACCACCTCGCGCAGCAGCGGCTCCTCCTGCTTGTCGAACATCGCGTCCGGGAAGCGGACCAGCAGCAGGCAGGTGACGCCGGTCAGGAAGGTCGCCATGTCGAAGAGCACCACGCCGTGCAGGCCGATCAGCGAGACCAGCACACCGCCGGCCAGGACGGCCATCATGTCGCCCGCACCGGTGCCGAGTTGGGCCAGGCCGTTGGCCTGGCCGAGGTAGCGCTTGGGTACCAGCTGGGTGATCGCGGCCAGGTAGGCCGGGCGTTGGAAGGCCGAGCAGACCGCGCCGGTGCAGGCCACCAGGTAGATGTGCCAGACCTCCAGCAGATCGGCCCAGAGCAGCCCGCCGAGCGCGAGCATGCCGGCCGCCGCCACGGTGTCGGTGACGATCATGATCTTCCGGCGGTCGACCCGGTCGGCCAGTGCGCCGGCGATCGGCAGCAGCAGCACGGCCGGCAGCACGGCGACCACCGAGATCATCGCGAAGTCGAAGGCGGAGCCGGTCTGCTGGTACACCCAGACGCCGAGCGCGAAGGTGGAGAGGCTGGTGCCGATCATCGAGACGAACTGCCCGATGGCCACCTTCGCGAAGGTGCCCAGGTCGGCCCGGGCGGCCGGGCGCTTGGCCGCGACCTCCTCGGCCACCGTTCCACTGGCGGTGAACTCGGATATCACCCGGGCGAGTTCGTCCGCCTGGTGCTTGAGGAAGTAGTGCCCGGCACGCGGGATGACCGCCAGGTCGACGGTCTCCCCGAAGTGCTCCCACTCGGCGTGGCGCTCCTCGTACAGCTGGGTGGCACGGTCCTTCTCGCCGACCACGCAGAGGATCGGCGCCGATATCCGGGCCGGGCGGGCGTCCCCGTACGCCCGGGTGTAGAAGTCCTCGGCCTGCCGGACGTCGTGGCGCAGCGCCCGGACCAGGAAGTCCTGTTCCTCCTGGTCGTAGACGTCGGTGAAGCCGCCCATCGCCCGCAGGTAGTCGAGGTAGGAGCGGTTGGAGAGCATCCGGTCGCCGGGCAGGCGCTTGGCCATCCACTCGGCGAACCGGCCGGGCAGCCGGGCCGCGGGGAAGGTCCCGCCGAGGGCGACGCCGCGCAGGTCGACGCCGGCCGCCTCCAGCCGGGCGCCGAGCGCGGTGGCGAGCGCACCGCCGAGGCAGTGGCCGTAGAGCACCACCGGGCCGTCGATGCGGTCGGCGATCTGCTCGGTCAACCGGTCTGCCAGGCCGTCGAGTTCGGCCAGTTCGTCGTCGGGGCGGCTCGGGTCGTGGCCGGGCAGTTCGACGGCGTAGAGCCGGTGGCCGGAGGGCAGGGCGTCGGCGAGCGGCTGGAAGGTGATCGGGCTGCCGCCGCCGTAGGGGACGCAGACCACGTTCATCTCGGCGGGCGTGTTGCCGCGGGTGAGCTTGTGCAGCAGGGTGCGCGGGCCCTCGTCCGCCGTGCCGCCGGCCCGGGCGTCGAGCAGGGCGGCGAGCTCGCGGACGGTCGGGTGCTGGAAGAGGTCGATCACCGAGAGCCCGCGGCCGACCAGCCGGACGGCGTGCACGGCGGAGAAGGAGTCGCCGCCGAGCGCGAAGAAGTCGTCCGCCGCGCCGATCTCGTCCACGGCCAGGACCTGCCGGTAGGCGGTGGCCACGTCGTGCTCGGTGGCGGTCGTCAACTCACCGCCGCCCGAGACCGGTTGGGTGGCCTCCGGCTCGGGCAGGGCGGCCCGGTCGACCTTGCCGTTGGCGTTCAGCGGCAGGGCGTCCAGCACGACCAGGGCGGCGGGCACCATGTAGTCGGGCAGCCGGGTGCGCAGCGCGGCCCGCAGCTCGACCGGGTCCGGGGCGGCGGCCGGGTCGGCCGGCACCAGGTAGCCGGCCAGGGTGCGGGCCGCGCCCTCGCCCCGGGCGACCACCACGGCCTCGCGGATCTCCGGACGGCTCGTCAGTTCGGCCTCCACCTCGCCGATCTCGACGCGGAAGCCGCGGATCTTGACCTGGTGGTCGACCCGGCCGAGGAACTCGATCGCGCCGTCCGGGCGGCGGCGGACCAGGTCGCCGGTGCGGTAGCTGCGCCGGTCGCCGACGACGGTGAACCGCTCGGCGGTGAGGTCGTCGCGGCCGAGGTAGCCGCGGGCGACGCCGTCGCCGGAGACGTACAGCTCGCCCGGGATGCCGACCGGCACCGGGCGCCGGCGGGCGTCCAGGACGTGCGCGCCGACGTTGCCGAACGGCCGGCCGAGCGGCGCGGTGGCGGCGTCCCCGAGGTCGTCCGGCACGGGCGCGCCGAGCATGGAGACGGTGGTCTCGGTCGGGCCGTAGTGGTTGTGCAGCAGCAGGTCGGGGCGGGCCGCGCGGACCCGGGCGACGAGGTCCGGCCGCAGGGCCTCGCCGGCGCAGATCAGCAGCCGGCCGGGCAGGATCCCGCCGAGGCCCGCGCCGTGCGCGGCGAGGCCCTCCAGGTGGCTGGGGACCAGCTTCATGGCGTCGATCCGGTGCTCGGCCGTGTAGGCGGCGAAGGCGTCCGGGTCGGTGGCCTGCTCACGGGTGAGCAGGTGCAGGCAGCCGCCGGCGGTGAGCGCGCCGAACACGTTGGTGGTGCCGAGGTCGGCGGCGAAGGTGGAGACCAGCGCCCAGTTCCAGCCCTGCTGGTCGCCGCCGATCCGCTCGCGCAGGCCGTGCAGGTAGTTGCGGTAGTTGCGGTGCTCGACGGCGACGCCCTTGGGGGCACCGGTGGAGCCCGAGGTGAAGATCAGGTAGCAGAGGTGTCCGGGGCGGACGTCCACCTCGGGGGCGTCGGCGGCGGCCGTGCCGTCCAGGACGACGACCGGTGCGGTGTCCGGGGTGGCGGCCGTACGGGCGCGCAGGTCCTCGGTGGTGACCACGGCGGCCGCCCCGGAGGCGGTCAGCAGGGCGCGGATCCGCTCGTCCGGGTACAGCGGGTCGAGCGGCAGGTAGGCGCCGCCTGCCTTGAGGATGCCGAGCATGCCGACGACCAGCGCGGCCGAGCGCTCGACCAGCAGGCCGACCGGGGTGTCCGGGCCGACCCCGAGCGCGCGCAGCCGGTGGGCCAGCGCGTTGGCCCGGTGGTCGAGTTCGGCGTAGCTCAGGACGCCGTCGGCCCCGCGGACGGCCGGCGCGTCCGGCGTGCGGCGGGCCTGCTCCTCGACGAGGCCGTGCAGGGTGCCGTCGAGGTCCCAGCCGCGCAGGGTGTCGTCCCAGTCGGCGAGCAGGCGCTCCTCGGCGGGCGTGAGCAGCGGCAGGTCGGCCAGTGGGCGGTCCGGGCCGTCGGCCATCGCGTCGAGCACCGTGGTGAGGTGGCCGAAGACGCGGCGGACGGTCGGCTCGTCGTACAGCTCGGTGCGCCAGACGAGGTCGGCGGTGAGGTCCCCGCCCTGGTCGACCACGGCGACGGAGAGGTCGAACTTGGCGGTGTCGGTGCCGACGGGCTGCCAATCCGCCTTCAGGCCGGGCAGGTCGAGGGCGGCCTCGGCCTGGTTGTGGACGTTGAGCATGACCTGGAAGAGCGGGGTGTGCGCGAGTTCCCGCTCCAGGCCGAGGGCGTCGATCAGCCGCTCGAACGGCAGGTCCTGGTGGCCGAAGGCGCCGAGCGTGCCCTCGCGGACGCGCTCCAGCAGCTGCCGCACGGTCGGGTCGCCGGAGAGGTCGGTACGCATCGCCAGGGTGTTGACGAAGCAGCCGACCAGCGGCTCGGTCTCGCTGCGGGTGCGCCCGGCGACGGGCGTGCCGACCACCACGTCCTCGGCGCCGGTGTAGCGGGAGAGCACGGTCTGCAGGCCGGCCAGCAGCACCATGTACGTGGTGGTGCCGGTCTGCTCGGCGAGCGCCCGGATCCGGTGGCTGCGTTCGGCGCCGAGGCCGACGGTGATCTTCTCGCCGCGGGTGCCGGCCAGGGCGGGCCGGGGCCGGTCGGTGGGCACGGTGACGGTGGCGGTGGCCCCGCGCAGCCGCTCCTGCCACCAGGCCTCCTGCCGGGTCAGCTCGTCGGCCAGCCCGGTCTGCTGCCAGTGCGCGACGTCTGCGTACTGGACGGGAAGCGGTGCGAAGGCGGGTGCGCGGCCCTCGGCCCGGGCCGCGTAGGCGGTGGCGAGGTCGGCGAAGAGCACGCCGATCGACCAGCCGTCGGCGGCGATGTGGTGCAGCACCAGGCCGAGCACGGCGGCGCCCCCGCCGGTGCGCAGCAGGGTGGCGCGCAGCGGCAGGTCGGCGGCGAGGTCGAACGGCCGCCGGGCCTCGGCCTCCAGGACGGCGTCCACGCGGTCGGCGGGGACGTCGGCGGTGGCGAGGGTGAAGGAGGCGGCGTCGCGGGTCTCGGGTCTGACGTCCCCGCCGTCGGCCCGGTAGACGGTGCGCAGGACCTCGTGCCGGTCGAGCACGTCGGTGAGCGCGGCGCCGAGCACGGCGGGGTCGGGCTCGCCGTCGAGGTGCAGGGCGAGCGGGATGTGGTAGGCGGCGCTGTCGGGCTCGTACTGGGTGAGGAACCACATCCGGCGCTGGGCGGAGGAGAGCGGTGCCGGGGTGCCCTCGGGGCGGGGGGTGATGCCGTGCGCCCCCGGGGCTCCGGCGTCCGCTCCCGCCCCGGCTCCCGCGTCCCTGGCCGCCTTCGCGGCCTTGGCCTTGGCGAGCCGTCGGCGGAGCAGTTCCTGGCGTCTGTCGTCCTGGTCGGGCCGGGGCCCGGTGGTGGGCTGGTCGGTCATGCGTTCTCCCCCGTCCGGGCGGCGGCGTCCTTGCCGTCGGGCCCGGCGTCGATCCGGTCGGTCTGGTCGGACTGGTCGGACTGGTCGGACCCATCGAACTCGTCGAACTCGTCGGTGTCATCGTTCGAGGAGT
>NZ_CP026498.1:10615446-10615847 GCF_002953255.1 Streptomyces sp. CB01881 | reverse complement strand
GGTGTCATCGAGTTCTTCGAGGAGTTGGTCCTCTATCCGGCGCGCCATCGTGGCCAGGGTGCGGGCCTCGAAGACGGTGCGCAGCGGCAGGTCGGTGTCGAAGGTGTCGCGGATCCGGGCGGTCAGGCGGGTGGCGAGCAGGGAGTGGCCGCCGAGCGCGAAGAAGTCGTCGTGCCGGGAGACCTGCTCCAGACCGAGGACCTCCTGCCAGAGGTCGGCGAGCAGTTCCTCGCAGTCGCCCTCGGGCGGTTGGCCGGCGCCGCCGAGCCGCGGTGCGGGCAGTGCGGCCCGGTCGACCTTGCCGGCGGGCGTCAGCGGCAGCGCGTCGAGCAGGACGAGCGCGGCGGGCACCATGTAGTCGGGCAGCCTCCCGGTGAGCGCGCTGCGCAGCCTCGGTGAGC
>NZ_CP026498.1:10612623-10615436 GCF_002953255.1 Streptomyces sp. CB01881 | reverse complement strand
AGCGCGTCCTCGGTGAGCGTGCCGTCGGTGACGGCGTATCCGGCCAGGACGGGCCCGGCCGGGGTGCCGGCGAGGCGGGCGGCGCCCGCGGTGACACCGGGGACGTCGGTGAGCGCGGCCTCGATCTCGCCCAGCTCGATCCGGAACCCGCGCAGCTTGACCTGGGCGTCGGTGCGGCCGTGGTACTCCAGCCGGCCGTCGGCGCGGCGGCAGGCGAGGTCGCCGGTGCGGTACATCAGCGTGCCCTCGGGGCCGCCGGGCTCGGGGACGAACCGTTCGGCGGTCAGGTCGGGGCGGCCGTGGTAGCCGAGCGCGACGCCGACGCCGGCGATGCAGAGCTCGCCGATGCCGTTGACCGGTACGGGCCGGCCGGCGGTGTCGAGCAGGTGCAGCCGGGTGTTGGCGATGGGTGCGCCGAGTGCCACCACTCCGCCGTGGGCGGCGAGTTCGGGGGTCACCTGCTGGGCGGTGGACCAGACGGTGGTCTCGGTCGGCCCGTAGAGGTTCCAGAGCACGCCGGTGCGCTTGAGCAGTGCCTCGGCGAGGTCGGCGGTGAGCGCCTCGCCGCCGCAGAGGGCGGTCAGGCCGGGGCGGCCGGGCCAGTCGGCCTCCAGCAGCATCCGCCAGGTGGCGGGGGTGGCCTGGAGGTGGGTGATGCCGCGCCGCTCCAGCCAGCCGGCCAGGGCGTGGCCGTCGGTGGCGGTGGCGCGGTCGGCGATCTCCACCCGGGCACCGGTGACCAGCGGCAGCCAGAGTTCGAGCCCGGCGATGTCGAAGGTGACGGTGGTGACCGCGGCCATCACGTCCTGCTCGGTGAGGCCGGGTTCGCGGCCCATCGAGGTGAGGAAGTTGACGATCGCCCGGTGCGGTACGGCGACGCCCTTGGGGGTGCCGGTGGAGCCGGAGGTGTAGAGCAGGTAGGCGCGGTCCTCCGGGCCGACGGCGGCGGCCGGGGCCTGCGGGGCCGTGGCGGCCTCCGGCCCGTCGATCAGGACGACGGCGCGGCCGTCGAGCAACTCGTCGCCCGCGGTGGCCTCTTCGGCGACCAGCACGGTGACGCCGGCATCCTCCAGCACCGCGCGGTTGCGGGCGAGCGGCTGGTCGACGTCGAGCGGCAGGTAGGCGGCGCCGCTGCGGAGCACGCCGAGCAGGGCGGCGGGCAGCAGCCGGCCGCGCCGGACGGCGACCGCGACCAGCGTTCCGGGGCCGGCCCCGCGCGCGGCCAGCAGGTGCGCCAGGCGGCCCGCGGTGGCGTCGAGTCCGGCGTAGTCGAGGACGCCGTCGGCGGCGGAGACGGCGACCGCCTCCGGGGTGCGGGCGGCCTGGGCGGCGACCAGTTCGTGCAGCCGGGCGTCGGGCACCGGCGCCGCGGTCCGGTCGGCCGGTGCGCCGGCGGCCGGATCGGCGGCCGAGAGCATCGCCAACTCGCCGATCGGACGGTCGGGTTCGGCGACGGCGGCGGCGAGCAGCGCGACCAGATGGTCGAGCGCGGCCTGCACCGACCGCTCGTCGTAGCGCGAGGTGCGGTACTCGGCGGAGAGCAGCGGCCCCTCGGCCGGGAACTCCAGGAACAGCGAAAGGTCGGTCTTGGCCCTGCCGTTGCACACCTCGGAGACGAACTGCAGGCTGAGGCCCGGGAGTTCGATGCCGGCCACCGGGTGGTTCTGGACCGCGAGCAGCACCTGGGAGATCGGCGAGGCGGTCAGCCCGGCCGACCCGATGGCCCGGCGGGCGTGCTCCAGGAACGGGTAGCCGCTGTGCTCGGCGGCCTCCAGCACCACCGGGCGCACCCGGGCGACCAGTTGGCGGAAGGTGTCGGTGCCGGCCGCGTCGAAGCGCAGCGCGACGGTGTTGATCAGCGAGCCGAGGACCTGTTCCAGTTCCGGGACGGGCCGCACGGCGAACGGGCTGAGCACGGCGAGGTCGGTGCGGCCGGTGTAGCGGTGCAGCACGCCGCCGAGCGCGGCCAGCACGGCCATGTAGAGACTGGCGCCCTCCTGTGCGGCCCAGCGCTCGGCCGAGCGGACCAGTCCGGCGTCGACCCGGCGGGCGGTGCGGCGGCCCGCGGTGTCGTGCGGGTTCGGGTGCGGGCGGTCGCCGGGCAGGTGCTGGTCGGCGTCCAGCCCGAGCAGCCCCTCGCCCCAGCGCAGCGCGTCCTCCCGGCCGGCCGCTTCGGCGCGCTCCTCCCAGCGGGCGACGTCGGACACCTGGAGTACGGGCTCGGCGAGCTCGCCGTCCTGCAGGGCGCGGCCCAGCTCGGCGAGGAGCAGGCCGGCCGCCCAGCCGTCCATCGCGGCGTGGTGGACGGTGAACAGCAGCTCGTGCCGGCCGTCGCCGGTACGCAGGGCGAGGGCGCGCAGCAGCCGGCCCCGGGCGAGGTCGAGCGGCCGGGCGGCCTCGGTGCGCAGCGCCGCGTCCAGCTCCTCCTCCCCCGCGCCGGCGAGGTCCAGCAGCGGGACCTCGACCGGGTAGGGCGGGCGGACCTCCGCGACCACGTCGCCGTCCTGGCCGCCCAGCGCGGTGCGCAGCACCTCGTGGCGGCGGACCACCTCGGTCAGTGCCCGGCCGAGCGCGGCGAGGTCCAGCGCGCCGACGGCCCGGATCCGCAGCGGCACGTTGTAGAGGGGGCTGCCGGGCTGGACGGACTCGTGCAGCCAGAGTTCGCACTGGAAGGCGGTGGCGCGGGCGGGCAGCGCGGCCTCGCGGACCGGCGGGGCGACCGAGGGGCGCCCGCCGCCGCCGTTGGCCACCCGGACGGCGAGCGCGGCGACGGTCGGCGCGGCGAAGAACTCGGCCAGCGGGAGTGCCGTACT
>NZ_CP026498.1:10599291-10612553 GCF_002953255.1 Streptomyces sp. CB01881 | reverse complement strand
CTGCTCGCCCGGATCGAGCGGGACACGGGTGCCGTACTCCCGCTCGATCCGGGCGAGCAGGCCGGCGGCCAGCAGCGAGTGACCGCCGAGGTCGAGGAAGACGTCGTGCACGCCGACCTCGGGGACGCCCAGCAGTCCGCGCCACAGCTCGGCGATCCGGGTCTCGACGGGGGTGCGCGGCGCGACGAACAGCTCCGCGCCTCCCCGGCTGCGGGCGACCGGCGGCAGCGCCTTGCGGTCGGTCTTGCCGTTGGGCGTGAGCGGCAGCCGGGCCAGGACGCCGACGGCCAGCGGCACCATGTAGCCGGGCAGCGCGGCGGCGCAGTGGGCGCGCAGTTCGGCGGCGGTCGGCTCGGCGGCGCCAGGCCCGGGCTGGACGAAGGCGGCCAGGTAGTCGCCGGCCTCGTCCTGCTGGACGACGGCGGCGGCGGCCTCGACGGCGGGGTGGGCGGCGAGCACCGCCTCGATCTCGCCCAGCTCGACCCGGAACCCGCGTACCTTCACCTGGTGGTCGACCCGGCCGTGGTACTCCAGGTTCCCGTCCGGCAGACGGCGGACGAGGTCCCCGGTGCGGTAGCAGCGCTCGCCGCCGACGGTGACGAACCGCTCCGTGGTGAGGTCCGGGCGGCCGTGGTAGCCGCGGGCCAGGCCCTCGCCGGCGAGGTACAGCTCGCCGATGCCGCCGTCCGGCACGGCGCTCTGCCGCTCGTCGAGGACGTGGCCGGTGGTGCCGGTCAGCGGGCGGCCGATCACGGGTTCGCCGCGCTCGTCGCGGCCGACCAGCGACCAGGTGGAGTAGACGGTGTCCTCGGTCGGCCCGTACAGGTTGTACAGGCGCTCGACCTGCGGCTGGGCGTAGACCTGGTCGGCCAGGTGGCGCGGGAGCGCCTCGCCCGCGAGGTTGACCACGCGTACGCCGCCCGGCAGGCCCCCGCCGCCGGGGAGGCCGGCACCGCGCAGCAGTGCCGCCATCGCGCTGGGCACGGTGTTGACCAGGGTCACGGCGTCGCGGGCGGGCAGCTCGGGCAGCGCAAGGACGTTCTCGGCCACCACGACCGCGCCGCCGACGGCGAGCGGGAAGAACAGCTCGTACACCGAGATGTCGAAGCAGACCGAGGTGCCGAACAGCACGCCGGCCACGTCGGCGGCGCTGTAGGTCCCGGCGGCCCAGCGGAGCATGGCGTTGACGCCGCCGCAGGTCACGGCGACGCCCTTGGGACGGCCGGTGGAGCCGGAGGTGTAGAGCACGTAGGCGAGCGCGTCGGCCGTGTGGGCGGCCGGGGCGAGCGGTGCGGCGGGGCTGTCGCCGTCGGTGTGCAGCAGGGTGGCGCCGGCGCCGGCCAGCAGGTGCTCGTGCGCCCGGTCGGTGACCACGACGGGCGCCTGCGCGTCGCCGATCACCAGCTCCAGCCGGTCCTGCGGGTACGCCGGGTCCAGCGGCACGTACGCGCCTCCTGCGCGCAGTACCGCCAGCAGGGTGACCACGAGGTCCGCCGATCGCGGGAGGCAGACCCCCACCAGCGTCTCGGCGCGCACCCCGGCGCCGGCCAGCCGGCCGGCCAACGCGTCGACCGCGGAGTCCAGTTCCCGGTAGGTCAGGCGCCGCTCACCGTCGATCACGGCGACGGCCTCGGGCGTCCGTCTGACCTGGGCGCCGAGCAGATCGGCCGGCGATGCGATCGGGTCGAACGGAGGAAGTCCCGTCGAACTCATCAACTCTCCTGAGGGATGGCCCTGCGCCGACTTGTGGTCGGCGAGAAATGGGCGGTGTGCCCTCGGAGATGGTGGGGTAAGGATCTTCGGATGGCCAGCACATTTCCCACACTCGTTCGATATGCCGGAAAGATCACCTCTTTCTCTGCGCTGAGCGGTACGCCTGGGTGACGGTTCGTTGGCCATCTTTCACGGACTGTCAGCACTGGTGACATCGGAACGCATTGGCGCTACCTTCATTCCAGCCACGGACCGCTCCGGGTGCGCACCCCTGCGCCCCGCCCGCCGCGATCGCTTGGCATTCCCTTTACCCTGCGTCGTCGCCGGCACGCCACCCTTGCCGCTGCCTTTGCCGCGCCTTTGCCACTCCCGCCGTCGCGGTGGGGCCGGCCGGTGCCGGAGCCCGTGCCCCGGCCCCCGCGACCACGCGACCACGGGTGGGTCCGCACCGGGGCCCCGAGGCGCACTCCCCGGCCCCGGAGCGCGGCACTCCCGCGAGGGGCCAGAATGGACGCCATGTCCCGACGCCGACCTGCGCCCCGCGCCGCCGCACCCCGGCTGCTGCCCTCCTCGCCCTGCCCGTGCGGCCTGTCCGCCTCCTACGGCGACTGCTGCGGCCGCTACCACCGCGGCCAGGCCGCAGCGCCGACCGCCGAGGCGCTGATGCGCTCGCGCTTCAGCGCCTTCGCCGCCCACGACGAGGCCTACCTGCTGCGCAGCTGGCACCCCGACACCCGGCCCGCCACGGTCGACTTCGACCCGGGGCTGCGCTGGGTCCGCCTGGAGGTGCTCTCCACCACGGACGGCGGGCGGTTCCACGCCGAGGGCACGGTCGCCTTCCGCGCCCACTACACCGAGGGCCGGGAGGAGGGCGTCCTGACCGAGCACAGCCGGTTCGTCCGCCACGAGGGCGCCTGGGTGTACCTCGACGCGCTCACCCTGGGCTGAGGACCGCCCGGTCCCGGCGGAGGCGGCCGTCCCGGCCGGCGGCCGCCGCTACAGGTAGTCGTCCAGGCGGGCGAGGGTGAAGCCCTGTGCGGTGACCTCGTTCACGACCTTGCGGAGCAGGTCGGGCATGGTGCCCTTCCACAGGTCGGTGCCCCGGAAGTGGGTGAGGATGATGTCGCCGGGGTGCAGCCGCTGGTCGTCGTACCGGTACTCGACGCGGTCGGGGAACGCCTCCTCGTTCCAGAGCGGCACCGCCTCGATCCCGCAGGAGGCGGCGGCCCGCAGGGTGTCGTCGTTGTACTCGCCGTAGGGGGGCCGGAACAGCCGGGGGCGGGCGCCGATCTGCTGTTCCAGCTGGTCCTGCTGGCGGCAGATCTCGTCGCGCTGCGTGGCATAGTCCAGCACCTTCAGGTTGCGGTGGTTGATGGTGTGGTTGTTCACCGCGTCGCCCTGGGCGGCGAGCCCGCGGAAGTAGCCGTAGTCCGAGCGGGCCAGGTAGTCGGCGACGAAGGTGCTGAGCGGAACCCCGAGCTCGTCCGCCATCCGGGAGAAGTCCGGGTCCTTCTCGGCCCCGTCGTCGACGGTCAGGAAGACGATCTTCTCGTCGGTCGGGACGCGGTACACCACCGGGGGCAGCCCCTCCTGGAGCTTCACCCCCTGCGCCGGCCTCAGCTCCGGCTTCACCAGGGGCCGCTGGGGCGCCCGCGGCGGCAGCTGCTCCAGCCCCCACCGGTGCGCGGTCTCCAGCCCCGCGCGCACGGCCGCCTCCTGCCGGGCCACCGCCTCTCCGCTGCTCTCCTCCTCGGCGCGGGCCAGCCCCGGCAGGGCCAGCGGCACGGCCGGCGGCCTGGGCCCGCCGCGGTCGGCGGCAGCGCCGGCCTCCGAAGGCGGACCGCCCTGCTGCTTCTGCGACCGGCCGTCCGCACCGGCCGGCGCGGCGCTGACGCCGGCTCCCGAGGACGGGCCGCCCGTCCTGCCCTGCGCGGCACAGCCGGCGACCGCCGCGGCCAGGCAGACCGCCGCCACGAGACCGCTCCCGGCCCGGCGGTCGCTCCGCTGACTTCCCCTCAGGCCCCCATTAATACGACAATCCGATGGTGTGTCCATGGAGCACTGCTCCCCCGACACACCCGGCCGCCAATCCCCCCGTCACCCGCCCGGCCCACCTCCCCGGCCCCTCGCCATCGACAGGGCGGCGCGGGCGCCGCGAGCCCGGCGGCCGAAAATCACTGGTGCCGGCGGGATCCGGGTGCCGATAATGCGCGCATGACAGCCAGCACGCCGCACACGACCGATTCCTGGACCGTCTCCCGGGCCGGTGTCGGCTCCACAGAGGCGCAGGTGTTGCTGCGCGAGTACTACACCGACGTCGCCAACCGGTACTACCGGCTGCACCTGGGGCGGGACGGGACGGACGAGGAGATCGAGACCGGCCTGGCCGACTCGCCCAGCGACGACCTCGCCGGGCCGACCGGCGTCTTCCTGCTCGGCCGGTACGGCGGCGAGGCGCAGTCCTGCGCGGGGCTGCGGATCCTCGACGACCGCACCGTCGAGCTGACCAGGGTGTTCGTCCGGCACGCCGTACGCGGCACCGGCGGCGGCGGCCGCCTGCTGGCCGCCGTGGACGAGGCGGCCCGCTCCCTCGGCGCCGAGCGGATCGTCCTCGACACCCGGCTCGACCTGGTCGAGGCGCGCGCGCTCTACGCCCGCCACGGCTACCGCGAGATACCGGCCTACAGCAGCGGCCCGTACGCCCAGGTCTGGTATGGAAAGGACGTCAACACCCCAGAGCACGCCGCGCGTTGAGCGGGCCGACCGGCCGGCCGCCTGCGGCCACCGCCCGCCCCGCGCCGGCTGCGGACACCTGACGCCTCAACACGCGGGCCCACCGGTCTCCAGCCCCGTCCCGTGGACGTCCACCGGGAGATGCGCGTGACCCGGCGCACCGGCCGCGGGCGGTCCGCCGTCGGCTCGGAGACCGGGCGCCAGTAGCAGGGTGACGCCCAGGGAGGCCGCCGCCATCACGGCCATCCCCGCCGACGGCGAGGTGCACTGGGCGACGCCGCCGGCCAGGGCGGCGCCCGCACCCTGCACGGCCAGCATCCCCGAGGAGTGCAGCCCGAGGGCGTGTCCGCCGAGCGCGTCCGGGGTCAGGGCCATCAGGCGCTCCTGGAGCAGCAGGCCCGCCGAGTAGCCGACGGTGGCGAGCACGACCGCCGCCGCTGCGAGCGGCAACGGCGGGTGGACGGCGAAGACCAGGTAGGGGGCGGCCAGCAGGAGGCAGAGCGGGACGGCGAGGCGTTCGCGCAACCGCCGGGGGACGAACCGTCCGGCCAGCAGGTCCCCCACCAGCATGCCGACGGCGCCGCAGGCGAAGAGGAATCCGGCGTGCCGGGGCGCGTACGGGATGTAGAGGGACTCACAGCCGACGATCAGGCCGTTCGGCACCCAGAGTGCGAGATAGACCCGGCGGCGGGGCTTCGACGACCACAACAGGGCGTTGTTCCGCCAGGTCTCCCGGACCGACGGCCGCCCGGCGGCCCGCGGCGGACGGCGGCCGAGCCTGAACCGGGCCACCACGGCCGCCGCGAGGTACAGCGCGGCGCCGGCGAGCAGCGTGCCGCGCGGCGACAGCGCGGTCACCAGGGCGCCACCGACCCCGAAGCCACCGATCTGCACCGCTCCGGTGGACATGTTGAACACGGAGCGGCCCAGCAGGTACCCGTCCTCGGCGAGGAGTTCGTTGAGCAGCCCGTACCGCACTCCGCCGCCCAGCGCGGAGACCGCGCCGAGGACGAGGACGACGGCGAGGACCGCCGGCACGGTCAGGCCGGGGACGGCCTGGACGGCGGTGCCGAGGGCGAACAACAGGGAGAGGCCGGTCAGCGCGGTGCGCGGCGGCAGCCGGTCGGCCGCCGCCAGCAGCGTCGTCGCCCCGACCACCTGGGCGAGGGAGGGGCCGAACATGGCGAGGGCGGAGAGCAGGGGCGAGCCCGTCGCGGCGAAGACCAGCGTGCCCAGGGCGAGCCCGCTCACCGTCTGGGCCGCCACCTGGGCGGCGGAGGCCAGGAGGAGCGGAGTGAACTCCTGGGTGCGGAAGAGGTCCCGGTAGGTGCGCATGACCGGAGTCTCGGGGCCCCCGTGGCGAGCCGTTACTGTTTCGCGGGGAGGCGAAACATGAGCTGGTGGCAGGTGAACGCGGACACGCTGGCGGAGAGCCGTTTCGTCGTCTCGCCCCTGGCCGAGGCCGTCGCGGGCCTGAAGCTCCTGGAACGGGGAACCGCAGCCCACCCGGGCGAGCGCGTCTGGCTGGACGCCCACCGGCCGGCCTACCGGGAGCGGAAGGCCGAGGACCCGGTCACCTCGCTGCTCCTCCACGCCGCCCTGAGGCCCGCCTGGAACGCGACCTTCCTCACGCCCACACCGACGGGCGCGGGCGAGCGGACCTTCGAGGAGGAGCTGCTGCGGATACGGCGGACCCCGCCCGGGACCGCCCGCACCGACCTGGAGGTGGCACTGGGCGGACCGCTCCCCGACCGGCTGGACCGGCCCGACCTCCCGGCGCTCGCCGCCGGCCTCCTGGAGTGGGTCTGGACACGGACGGTGGCACCCGACTGGCCGAGGCGGCGGCGCATCATCGAGGCGGACGTCGTCGCGCGGACGGCCCGACTCGGTCAGGACGGCTGGGCCGGCGCGCTGGACGGCATGCGCGCCGGAATGCGCTGGCTCGGGCAGAGCCGCCTGCAGATCCCACGACCACCCCCCGCAGGAGATCGCCGGGGCGCAGCTGATGTTCGTGCCCGTCACTCCCCGGCAGAGCTGGGTCTGCTGGGAGTCCGGCCGGTACGCCGTGGTCTACCCGTGTTCGGGCGTCCTGGCGGACACCGGCCGGGCACCCGCCGCCCCCGAAGCCCTGCGCGCACTGCTCGGGCCCGCGCGGGCGACCGTCCTCGTGCTCCTCGACCGGCCGAAGAGCACGACGCACCTGGTGGCCCTCACCGGGCAGGGGCTCGGATCGGTCGGCCGCCACCTGAAGGTGCTGCTCGACGCCCGCCTGGTCCAACGGCGCCGGGCCGGACGCTCGGTCCTCTACTACCGGACCGCGGCCGGTGAGGTCCTCGTCGAGGCCCAGGGCGACGGCTGAGGGTCACGGCCGAGGGCCACGGCTCAGGGCAACGGCTCAGGGCAACGGCCGAGGCGGCCGTCCGGCACCCGGCACCCGTGCCGCCCGGCGGACCCGCCTGCCCGCGCCCCGTCCGGGCTTCCGGGTACCGGCCAGGGCGCGGACATAAAGGACGGCCGTCGGACCTGGCCAGGTTCTCCGACGGCCGTGGCTCCGTCCGTCAGGGGGCGGAGCACTTCGAACGTTATGACACTCCGCGCCCGCCCGGCCACCGCACGCGTCCGTCCGGGGGATGCCGCGTGTCGCGCGGGCCGCCCGGACTGTCGGACCCCTCCGCTACGATCCGTACACGCGACGTCACGGAAGGACACGGACCCTGCGCGGACCCGACCGGCGCGGGGAGACCTCGGGGAGACCTCGGGGAGATGAGAACAGCAGCACGGGCCCCGCGACAGACCATGCGAAGGACCAGACGAAGGACCACTCGGAGGACGACGTGAAAGCGGTGATCACCCTGTTCGGGCCCCGTCCCGGCCTTGCCGTCGCGGCCGCCCTCGCCGCGCTGCTCCTCGGGACCGCCGTACCCGCGGCTGCCGCGCCGTCCGCCCTCCCGTCCGGCGCTCCGTACGACGCCACGGGTGCGGGCGGCGTCGGCGACCCGGTCTTCCCCGCACTCGGCAACGCCGGCTACGACGTGCTCGCCTACGACCTCGGCTTCCGCTACCGGCCGGACGGCAATCGGCCGGAGAGCCGGAGTGTCGACGCCACCGCCGTGCTGACCGCCCGCGCGCTCACCGCGCTGCCGGGGCTGGAGCTGGACGCCCTCGGCCTGGACGTGCACGGCGTCCGGGTCGACGGGCGGCCGGCGCGGTACCGGGCGCACGACGAGAAGCTGACGGTCGTCCCGGCACGGGCCGTGCGCCGGGGTGCCGTGCTGCGGATCGAGGTCGCGTACACGGCCGCTCCGCGGGCGAGGCCGCCGCACAGCGGCTGGGTGCCGACGCCCGACGGCTTCGCGGTGGCCGGCCAGCCCGACCACGCGCACACCGTGTTCCCGTGCAACGACCACCCGGGCGACAAGGCCCGGTTCACCATCGACGTCACCGCGCCGGACGGCCTGCTCGGCGTGGCGAACGGCCGCCTCACCGCGACCGACCATCCGGAACGCGGGCTCACCAGGCGGCGGTACGAGTCGCGCGAGCCGATGGCGACGGAGCTGGTGCAGGTCTCCGTCGGCGACTACACCGTGCGCGAACGGACCGGCCCGGGCGGGCTCCCGCTGCGCGACGTCGTCCCCGCCGCCCGCGCCGCCGCCCTGGAGCCCGCGCTCGCGCTCACCCCCGGTCAGCTGGAGTGGGCCGAGCAGCACCTCGGCCCGTTCCCGTTCGAGACGTACGGGCTGCTGCCCGTCAACACCGACGACCCGGCCGCCTTCGAATTCACCGGCCTGGAGACGCAGACCCTGACGCTCTACAAGCCGGGCTTCCTGCTCCAGCCGGAACCGCAGATCGGCTCGCACATGATGCACGAGCTGGTGCACTCGTGGTTCGGGAACAGCGTCTCGCCGCGCACCTGGGCCGACCTCTGGCTGAACGAGGGGCATGCCGACCTCTACGGCCTGATGTACCGCTACGACCGCGGCTGGCCCGACTCGGCGGGCTTCACCTCCCTCACCGACCGGATGCGCGACGTCTACGCCATGGGCGACCAGTGGCGGCACGACTCCGGGCCGGTGGCCGCGCCGACGGCGGCGGCCCTCTTCGACAGCCAGCGGTACACGGGCGGCGCCCTGGTGCTGTTCGCGTTGCGCGAGCGGGTCGGGGTGGGCGCCTTCGACCGGATCGAACGGGCCTTCCTCCAGCGGTACCGGTACGGCACGGCCACCACTGCGGACTACATCCGCACCGCCTCGGAGGTCTCCGGCCAGGACGTCACCGGCCTCCTCACCGACTGGCTGTACGGCGAGCGCACCCCGCCCATGCCGGGCCACCCGGACTGGACGGTCACCCCTCCCGCCGCCCCCACCACCGGAAACGGACCGGCCGGCCGCGGGCCGGCCGCCGCGCCGCGCGGTTCCGGGACGCTCTGACCGGACCCCGGCCGCCTGCACGGACCGCGGGTGCCGCGTCCTGTGATGCAGCGCGCGTTGGGCGCCACATCCCGTGGGCGCCGCGCGCTTCGGGCGTACGGCCGGTGCGCCGGTCCGGTGCGCTCGGGCGCCTGCCGCGCGCCCCTGGACCGTGGGGGCCCGCGGACGCATCGTGGTGCCACGGCCCGCCCGCCGCCCGGCCGAGTTCCGGCCGGCTCGCGGGCCGTCCAACGCCTGCGGGCACAGCCCCGGCCCGTGCCCCGATCCGCACCGCGATCCGCCGCCCGGCCCGCACCCGGTCCGTGGCCCGGCCGGCTCCCCCGTCGGCCCCCGGTGGCGCCCCGGAGAATGTCCCGAGAAAACCGCCGTCACCAGGCAACCTGTCCAGGCTCCCACCGCGTTCAGCTGCCGTGAGACGAACACGGACGACACCGAGGACGCGGCCGCAACGGCCGGACGGTCCGGCGGACGCGGCGGGAACAACAGGAACACCGATGGGAACACCATGGCGGGGGCAGGATGATGAGGGACGCGACACCGGACTTCGAGGAGTTCGTCGCCGCCCGCAGCCCGCGTCTGCTGCGGGTCGCGTGGTTGCTGACCGGCGACCCGCACCTGGCGGAGGACCTCTTGCAGACGGCACTCGCCAAGGTCTGGCCGAAGTGGGAGAAGATCTCCATCGAGCACCCGGAGGCGTACGTCCGGCGTGTGCTGGTGAACGCGCACGTCTCCTGGTGGCGCCGCCGCTGGCACGGGGAGCTGCCGCACGGCGAGCTGCCGGAGCCGCCGACGGACGCGGACCCGTTCGAGGACGTGGTGCTCGGCCAGGTGGTGGCGGCCGCCGTCCGGACGCTGCCGCCGCGTCAACGGGCGGTCGTGGTGCTGCGCTACTTCGAGGACCTCAGCGTCGAGGAGACGGCCGAGGCCCTGGGCTGCAGCACGGGCACGGTCAAGAGCCAGACGCACCGGGCACTGCTGGCACTGCGCGGCAAGCTGCCCGCCCGGGAGCTGCTACTGGAGGGGGCACGCCGTGAGCTGGTCTGACACCGGCGGCCGCGGTGACGTGTCCGGCCACGGCCTGGGTGAACGCCCGGTCGACTCCGAGGAGGAGCACGAGCTGCGTGTTCTCCTCCAACGCGCCGCCCCGCACCTCACGGCGCCCACCGACCGGATGGACCGGATCCGCGAGCGCGCCGACCGGACCCGTCGGCGGCGGCGGACCGCCGCGCTGGCGGCCGGCCTGACCACCGGTCTGGTCGCCGCCGCCCTGGCCGCCGCCCCGGCGCTCGCCCCCGGCCACCCGGCCGATGCCCTGCACCCCGCGACCGGTACGCCGCCGTTGGCCGGGGCGCCGTCGGCGACTGCGCCGACCCTCGCCACGGACGCCCCGAGCCCCGGGCCGACCGTCCTTCCGAGTGCTTCGCCGAGCACGTCCTTGCCCCCCGGCGGGCGGCCGCTGTGGTTCCCGGACATCGGCGGCGTGATCGTCGACCTGCCGGCCGGCTGGTCGAGCGCGGTCGTCCCGGCCGCCGAACCACTCGCCTCCACCGGCTACGTGGCGAGCGAGCCGTTCGGCACCAAGGCGCCCTGCCCGCCCCAGCAGGCCGGCTGCGGACCTCTCGGCCGGATCACCGAGGGCGGTGCGCTGGTCACCCTCACCCTGGTCGACAACCTGGACGCCGCCGGGAAGCCGTCCGGCGGGATGGCCGAGGTCGAAACCGAGGTCGACAAGACGTGCGGCCTGCGCGGCGGTACGCGCGAACTGGTGGGCCACCGGATCGTCCTCGTGGCCAACAGGGTGGCTACGGTCGAGCTGATCGGCTGTATGAACCGGCCTGCCCCGGAGACCGTGCAGCTCGTGCAGCAGGTCTTCGAGACGGTCCGCACGACCGGGGTCGCCTCGGCCGCGCCCGGCAGCACCCGTCGCTGACGGCCACCGCACCCGGAGGCGGTTCCGCCGGGCCCGTACCCGTCGTGCCGTCGCGGGTGCGGCGCCGCCGGAGGGGGCGGCTACTCGTCCCGGAAGGTCCTGCGCACCCGGCCCTTCTGCTCGTCGAAGACGCGGGCGGCCCTCCGCACGGCGTCGGGCAGGGCGTCCTCGAACGCCTCCAGGTCGGCGAGGGGCGCCGAGGCGAAGCGCTTCTGCTGGGCCCACGACTGGCCGTCCAGCAGCGCCGCGGCGGACCCATGCAGCGCGCCGAGGCGGGCTTCCTCCTCGTCGCTGCTGCTCCACGGCTCCAGGACGCTCATCCACCCGGAGTTGCGCTCGGCCACCCGCATCAGCCGCCCCTGCCGCCGCGTGTCCAGCAGCACCCAGCGGTCCAGCAGGAGCACGGCCGGGGCGGGCTGCTCCTGCTGCACGAGGATCCGTTCGGACTCCGTGTCGAAGTCGTGCACCGTGGGCCGGAACCCCTCCCGTCGGGCGAGCTCGGCCGCGTGCTCCGCCAGCGGCCCGGCCAGTTCGCCCGGGTAGGGGTTCCAGTCGGTGCGGGCCGGACCGTAGCTGGCGGGACTGCGGCCGGCCGGCAGTTCGTCCCGCCGGTAGGAGTACACCAGCACCCGCAGGTCCCCCGCCGGTTCCGGCTGCCCGGACCTGTCGGGCGGGGCGTCCCCTGCCCGGGGCTGCTCGAACGCGCTGGGCAGGGCGCCGAGGTCCAACGGCTGCCCGACCGAGATGTCCGTCCCGTCCGCCACCGCCACGATCCGCCGGGCCAGCCGGTGCACGGCCAGCTCGTAGGCGGGCCGGTGGTAGCTGAGCTTCATCAGCGTCAGCAGCCCCTCGGTGTCGTAGTCCGGGCCGAAGTCGGCGGTGTCGGCCTGGAGCCGGGCGGCCGCCTCGGGCGGGCGGTAGCGCTCCATCGGGATCCACTTCACCGGCACGATGCCCGTGCTGAACCCCGCGCCCGGACTCTGTGGGGAAACCGGCCGTCGGGTGAAGGCCTCCCACTCGCGGCCGCACCGTTGGCTCTGGAAGTACCGCCTGGTGTACAGGGGGACGAAGACCCGGCAGGACGCCAGCGCCAGCGCGACCCGCTCGTCGGAGACCGGTCCCTCGTCCAGGCCGTCGTCCATGAAGCCGACCGGGACTCCCCGGGGGACATCGGTGATCTCCAGGATCGCCTCGTTGAGGTCCTGGAAGAGCCTGCGTACCCAGATGTCGTCGGCGCCCCGCCCGCTTCGGGGCGCATCGAAGTGGCTGAGGTAGAAGTACGGCCGGAGGTCGAGCTCGGCCCGGAGGTCGTCCGTGTTCCACCCCATCGGCCACACCCGGAAGTGCCTCTCCGCCAGGGCCTCCAGCTCCTGCGCCAGCGCCAACCCGCCCCGGTCACGGGCGACCTGGGCCATTCGTCGCAGGTCTCCGCGGTGCCCGTGATCGAGCAGGCCCCGCCGGAGCTCATGACGTACCTCGGCACCCGGCACACCGCGCAGCCAGGTCTCGACGAGCGGGTGCAGGGTGTAGGACGCCGCAGCGGGCGCGCCGTCCGACTCCCCCCGGGACCGGGCGAGCAGCGCGGCACCGCCGTCGTCCCGCGCCGTCGCGTACGCCAGCGCGAGGGTGAGCCAGCCCGGCGGCCGGCGGAACCACTGCTCCGACGTCAGGTATCCGGGCGCAGCCGTCTCCAGCAGCGCGCCGGCCAGGGCCGGCCGGTGCCCCAGGGCCAGTGCGTCGACCGCCGCGGCCAGCACGGCGTGCACCGTCTCCGGCGCCTCGGCCAGACGACGTCGCAACCCTGCTGCGACGGCGAGGAGTTGGACGACGCGGTTGCCGGCCGCGACCCGGACGGCCTCGGCGAGTCTGACGTCGCCGTGTACTGCCTGCTCGGCCTCCTGCGGGGTGAACCGCTCGGGCACCTCGATGATGTGCACGTGCTCCGACGCCCCGTGCTCCACGGCCCTCCCGATGAGGGGACCGCTCAGGGATCCGGAGCGGAGCGTGCCCAGGAGGAGGGTCGGCCGCCCGGCCCGGTCCAGCAGCTCGGCCAGCAACTCGGCGAGGCCGTCGCGCTGCCCGAGGGAGGTCAGCACGTCATCGGCCCGGTCCAGCCAGATGACCGTGCGCGGCCCCACCTCACCGGCCCGGCGCCCCGGTCCGAGCAGGCTCTCCGCCCGCCGGACCGTCCAGTCGGGGGGCAGCCCGCGCAGCGCCTCGAAGCAGGCCCGGGTCTTGCCGACCGCCGGGCCACCGGTGAAGAGCCCGGCCGTGGTCTCGCCGTCCACGGCCAGCTCGGCCAGCTCCCGGCCGGCTTCGTCCAACTCGCGCCGGAGGTAGGGGGTGAGGGCGGGCAGGCCCGGCCGCTGCTCGGCGGGCCGGACGCCGAGCAGCTCGGGCCGCTCCAGCGCCTCGGCGACGGACATCACCGTCCAGCCCGGCTGCTCGCCTCTGCTCCT
>NZ_CP026498.1:10594347-10599281 GCF_002953255.1 Streptomyces sp. CB01881 | reverse complement strand
CTCTGCTCCTCACTTGCGGCCTGCTCCTCGCTCCCACCCTGCGCCTCGGAACCGCCCTGCGCCTCGGAACCGCCCGCGGACCCGGCACCGTCCTGCGACTCGGCGAACGGCAGCGCTCCCGGCGCGACCGCGCGGGCGTGCGTGCCGTCGGCGACGTGGCCGGCCAGGAAGTCGGCGGCGGTGCGGCGGGACCGCAGGTAGGCGGCGACCTGGTGGCGGACGGTCCGGCGGATCTCGGCGACGTCCTCACGGCGCTGGGCACCGAGCAGGGCGTCCCGGACGCCGGGGAGGAAGTCGAACTCGAAGCCGTCCGGGTCGGTGCCGGGCGGCGGGGCCTCCCAGGGGGCGAGCAGGCCGCCGAGCAGGACCTCCGCCAGGTGGCCGTGGTCGGCGTCCGGGAGCATGGCCCGGCGGACGAGGGTCATCACGGGGAGGACGAGCGGCACGGCGGACAGGTGGCCGGCCAGCTCCTGCGCCAACGGGGAGGCGGTCTCGCGGAACTGCTTGAGCGCCGGTTCGGCCGTGAGCGGCGCCGCGGCGGGCCCGGCGGCCTCTGCGTCGGGCGGAACGGCCGAGTCCGCGCCCGCCGCCGGCCCGGGTCCGCCGGCCAGCAGGCAACTGAGCCGGCTGCGGCGGCCGCCGCCGGAGACCAGGGCGGCGAGGGCGGCGAGCGAGGACGGGCTCGGATCCACCATCGGCACCGGCAACGGCCGGCCGACCGGGTCGGCCTGGTCGCCGGTGGCGGCCCGCAGCCGCCGGTGGGAGCGCCCGCGCGGGCGGGTGGCGGCGGCCTCCCAGCGGGCGTTGGGGGCGGCCGGACCGGTGGCGCGCAGCCAGAGCGGGATGGGACGGACGGCGCCGCGGGACCAGAGGCGTTCGGGCAGCACGTTGAGCACGGCGACGGAGCCGTGCCGGCCCCACCCGCGCAGCACCGCGTCCAGGGCCGGCCCGCCCCAGCCGCCGCCGACGGTGTCGGTGACCACCAGGACCAGACGGCGGCCGGAGGGGTCGGCGATCTCCTGGGGCCGGCGGGGCGCCCCGCCGGGGCGGGCCGCGAGGCTGGGGAGTCCGCCCGCTTCGGTGCCGCCGAGGTACCAGGTGCGGACGTCCCGGAAGACACCGGTCTGGGCGATCACCCGGCGCAGCTCGGCGACCAGGTCGTGCCAGAGGGCCATCGAGCGGTGGGTGTCGATGACCAGGGCGAGGTCGAGCCAGCGGCCGGGGGTGGGGCGCAGGACGGGCACCAGCAGCCGCTGCTCGACGCCCGCGCTGACGGTGGCCTCCTCGTCCAGCTCCGTCTCGCTGCGGCTGTGGGCCAGGGTGCGGCGGCCGAGCGGGCGCAGGGCGCGCATGACGGCGAGCGGGTCGGCGAGGGCGGCGGCGCGGGCGACCCGGACGAGGTCGCCGCGGCGGGCGTCCGGGGCCGGCTCGGTGCTGCCGGGGGCGGCCAGGTCGGCGGTGGCGTAGTGCTGTTCGAGCCTGCCGCCGGTGGAGCCGGGGGCGGGGTCCGGATCCGGGTCGTCGGCTGCGTCGGGGCCGGGGGGCGGGTCGGCCTCGGGGACGGCCGGGCGCTCGGGCTGCTGCGGCTGCTCGCGGGGGGCGCCGCCGAGGCAGCCGGTCAGCCAGAGGATGTCCGCCAGCTCCTCCGCGCCGAGGCCGGCCGCGGAGGCGGCGTCGGCCTCGGCAAGGGCGCGCAGCAACCGGTCCGTCACGGCGAGGCCGGTCCGGTGAGCTTCTGCAGGACGGTGTGCAGGAAGGCCTCGCGTTCGGTGTCGTCCGACCAGGCGCCGCTGAGCCGGAGCTGGACGGCGTTGAGGAGCTGGTCGGTGGCGAGGTCGCCCTCGGCCCGCCGCTCGTCGAAGGCGTGGATCAGTCCGAGGACGAGGTCGCGGCGCCGGTCGTCGAGGTCGGCGGGGAGGCGCAGCCGCTGTCTGACGATCTGTTCGAGCCGGGCCGGGCCGGGTGGCTGGACGTGCAGGCGGATGCAGCGGCGGAGGAAGGGCGGCGGGAAATCGCGCTCGTTGTTGCTGGTGAGGACGACGATCGGGAAGGCGCGGCACTGGACGCGGCCCCGGTCGACGGCGACGGTGGCGTCCTGGGCCTCCGGAACGTCCGGGGCGTCGTGGCCGGCCGCGGCCTCGCGGGGACCGGGGGTGTGGCCGGTGCTCGGGGTGTCGTTGGTGCTCGGGGTGTCGTCGGTGCCGATCCGCACGCGCGGTTCGCGGGCGGCGATCCGGGCGAGCTCCGGAATCTCGAAGCCGCCGTCCTCGAAGACGGTGAGCAGGTCGCCGGGCAGGTCGATGTCGCTCTTGTCGATCTCGTCCACGAGCAGGACGCGGGGGCGGTCCTGCGGGATCAGCGCGGTGCCCAGCGGACCGAGCCGCAGGTAGGGGGCGATCGAGCGGTCGGGTGCCGAAGTGACCGGTGAACCACCGTGCAGTTGCTGGAGGTTGGCGTCGTGCAGGCGGCTGATCGCGTCGTAGCGGTAGAGCCCGTCGCGCAGGGTGCTGCGGCTGGTGACCGGCCAGTGCAGCACCGGGCCGAGGCCGAGGTCGGTGGCGATGCTGTAGGCGAGGGTGGACTTGCCGACGCCCGGCTTGCCGGTGACGAGCAGCGGGCGGCTCAGGAGGAGGGCGGTGTTGACGGCGTCGATCTCGGTCTCGTCGGCGACGTAGCCGCTGCCGCGCCGGGTGGTGCGCTCCCAGGCGTGCCCGGAGGGGCCGGGCGCCCGGTACTGCGGGTCCGGCGTTCCGTCGAAGTCGCGCCAGGGCGGCTGCTTGCCGGCCAGCCGGGCCAGCCGGTCGCCCGGGGCGCCCTCGCCCTGGTAGATCCACCAGTCCTTCATGTGCTGCTTCCTTCCCTTCCAGGCCGGAGGGCGATCCCCCGTCAGGACAGTGATCTGGTCCGGGGCCGGTGCTCGGGGTCGTCCCAGAGCAGTCCCAGGCGCGGGCCGGCCGGGCAACCCGCGCACCCGCCCGGGGCGGCCGCGATGCGTAACCGCCTTACGGTGGCGGGCAGTCGGTCGAGGTCGAGGCCAGGGCCGGGGTCGGGGTCGGGGCCCCGGGCGGGGTCGCCGGCCCGGTCGGTCGCGGGGCCGGCACGGGAGGCGAGCAGGGCGGCGAGGCCGTCGGGCCGGGTGCAGCAGTCCGTCGTCGCGCCGGGCCGCACCCAGACCGCGATCGGCAGGCCGGCATCCAGGACCGTCTCCAGCCGGTCGGCCGGCGGTGCGGGATGCCGGTCGAGGAGGGCGCAGACCGGGTGGTCCTCGGCGCCGAGCCGGTCGGCCAGGCCGGGGTCGGGCGGGGTGTCCCCGGCGAGCGTGTGGACCGCGTCCGGGTGGCGGCCGCCGTGCTCGCGGTACCAGGCCCACTTGCGCCGCCACCGGTGGCCGGACTGGTGGGTGCGCTCGTCCGGGCAGCGCACCAGCACCTCGTACGCGGCGCCGAGTTCGGCCGTGCGGCGGCCGCGGATGGGCAGCGGCCAGCGTTCGAACTCCTCGTCCAGCAGCGGTTCGGGGACGTGGAACTCGATCCGCCGCAGCTCGGGGCCGACCGCGGCGCCGAACACCTGCCGGGCCAGCTCCTCCCGCACCGCGGCCAGGGTGATCGGGCGGGCGGACTCCCAGAGCGCCTCGAAGCCCCGCCGGTGCAGCCACATCCGGACCAGGTAGGCGTCCTCGTCACTGGACTCGGTGAGCTGGACGTGCAGTTCGGTGCGGCCGTCCCGCTCGCGCGCCGGGGGCACGGGGACGGCGTCGGCGCCGAGCCGGCGGCCGGTGCGCCGGACCCAGTCGGCCAGCCGATCGGCCCGGTCCCGGTCGTCCTCGCGGGCGGCGAGGTAGCGGACGAAGGCCAGGGGGAGCGGGAGGCGGCGGGAACCGGCGCCGAGCCGGTGGTCGAGGTCGCGCACCACGGCCATCGGCTCGGCGGCGGGCAGCACCGGCCCGGGCGGGGCGCAGCCGGCCGCCTCGAAGGCCCACCGGTAGGCGCGGTAGGCGTCCGGCGGCAGGCCGGGCCCGGGGAAGAGGCCGTCCAGCTCGGCCCAGGCCTGGTCGTCGAGCCTGGGCGCGCCGGGCTGCTCCGGCGGCCAGCCGTCGTCGGTGAGCGGGTTGCCGTCCCAGCCGCTGATGCGCCACTGGATCTGCTGCCAGGCCTGGCCGCGGTCGGCGAGTGCGGCGAGGTCGGCGTGGACCTCGCGGGCGATGTCGGGCAGGCGGCGCAGGCTCTCGTCCAGGCTGCGGCTGTCCAGCCGGGCGAGCAGGGTGTCCGTGAGCCGGCCGGCGCCGCCGATGTTCTGGGCGGGCAGTCCGGGCCGGGTGGCGTAGAGGACGAAGGTGCTGCGGCTGCGCACCAGCGTGCCCTCGCCGTATTCGACCCGGCCGAAGGTGGGGACGGCTCCGGTGCGGACGTCGAGGCGGCAGGCGTCGCCGATCGAGACCACCCGGCGGAACCGCCGGTTGACCTTGTTGGAGCTCCAGAACCGGAGGGCGGAGTCGAGGTCGAGGTGACGGATCGGCGGGGCGGAGGCGTCGGCGAACGGCAGCAGCAACTGGTCGTGGTCGCCCGCGAAGCCGTGGCCGGCCCAGTAGATGAGGAGCAGGTCGCCGTCGCACTTGGGCAGTTCGCGCAGCAGCGCGTCCTCAATCTCGTTGCCGGTGGCGGGGCGGTGGGCGGGCAGCCCGGGCGGGGCCGTGAGCGCGGCGGGCGCGGTGCCGGCGGATGCGGTACCGGCGGATGCGGTGCCGACGGATGCGGGCGGCGGCGCGGCGGCGGCTGGCGCGCCGCCGGGCGGGGCGGCGCCGGGGGCCACGACGGGTGCGGGCAGCGGGGAGAGGAAGAGCCGGACGTTGGCGGCGGGCACGCCGGCCGGGCCGGTCAGCCACTCGGCGAAGCGGACGGCGTCCCGGGCGGGGCCGCGGAGGTCCGGCGCCCACC
>NZ_CP026498.1:10587713-10594337 GCF_002953255.1 Streptomyces sp. CB01881 | reverse complement strand
CGACTCGATGCCGACGACCAGGGCGAAGACGCGTTCGGGCGCGAGGTACTGGGCGTCGTCGACCACGAGGTGTCTCACCCGGCGGCCCCGGCGGCCGGCACCACGGGCGCGTCCCCGGCCAGTGCCGCGGCGATCCGGTCGTAGAGGGCGGGGAGCTTGAAGTAGGCGCTGTGGCAGTACGGGAACGGCTGGCGGCTGCTCACCTCGTGGTCGGTGACCCGCGGGTCACCGGGGAAGACCGGCCCGGCCCGGTAGCCGAGGACGTCCCCGGGGTCGTAGACGTTCAGCCAGTGCGGGAACCCGGCCGGCAGGGCCGCGCCCGGTTCCAGCCCGCTGAGCGCGCCGAGTTCGTGCAGGAACGGCGCCTGCGAGCCGACGGTGACCAGCAGTCGGACCCCGGCCGGGGGCTCACGGCGGGCGGCGGCGAGGGCCAGGCAGTCGACCAGGGCGATGCCGCCGAGGCTGTGGCCGATCAGCACGGTCGGGCCTGGTGCGGCGGCGATCCGTTCGGCCAGGAACGCCCGGAGCGGGCCGCCGCGCGCCTGGTAGCGGAGGATGTCGCCGAGTGCGGGGGTGGCGCCGACGGTCAGGGCGCCGCGGTGGCGGTCCAGCATCCGCTGGCCGCCGATCCGCATGCTGAGCTTGCCGAGCACCCCGGCCGCCCGGCCGAGCGGCCCGCGGGCGGCGCCGCCGAGGCGGTCGCCGAGGAGTTCGACCAGGCGGTCACGCTCGTCGGCGGTGCAGAGCGCCCCGGGGCCGGCCGCGGTGAGGAGTTCGGCGGTCAGCGCGCGGGCGGTGAGGGCGATCAGCTCGGCGCCGGCCACCGGGTCCACGGCCCGGTCGCAGGCCTCGGTGAACTCCTCGGCCCCGGCCAGCCGGTCGAGGGCGGCCGGAAGGTGCGGGCCAAGCCCGGTGGCAGCCAACAGGGCGTCCAGCTCGGCCCCTTCGGCCGTGGGGCCGTCCGCTGCGGGGGGCGCGAGCACCGCCAGCTTGCCGGCGACGGTCTCGCCGGGCGTCCGGACCCCGGGGGCGCCGAAGCCCTCGTCCTCGACGGGTAGTCGGGCGAGCACCCGCAGCTCGCAGAGCGGGTCGACCAGCAGCAGCGCCCAGCCGCCGTCCGCCCCGCCGTCCGACACCCCCGGCCGTGCCGCGGCCGTCGGAGCCGTCGGGGCCGTCGGGGCCGTCGGGGTCGGCAGGAGCGCCGGAGCCGGCGCCGGACGGCCGGCGAAGCCCGGAATCGAGGCGCCGCCCGCGGCCAGTGCGGCGCCGTGGTCGTCGCCCCAGTAGCAGGGCGCCACCTCGGCGTCCGGGAACCGGGCCGTCAACTCCCGGGCGACCAGCTCGAACAGCGGGTCGTAGCCCGCGCGCCGCACGCCGGTGCCGTGCACGAACAGGAATCGCATGCCGCCCCCACGCCCTCCGCCGAGTCCGCGGACTCCCCAAGCCCCGAATGCTCCGGTCAGCACCCTAGCGCCGCAGTTCGGCGCGCGGCAGCGGGTCCGCCGCAAATCAGCGCGCGGCGGGCGCGGCAGCATCGGGCAGCCCGTGGGGGAAAGGGGCTCCGTGGCCCACCCCCTGACGCTCCGACAGGAACACCCGCCTGCTTTCTCCGGCACCGCCGACGCGGCGGCCGAGGCACCGACCGAGGCCGCGACCGAGGCCGCGAGGGGCACCGGGGAGGCGCGCCGCCCTGACGCACCATCGGCTGTCAGTACCCCTTGCTACAGTCGCGAACGTTCGACAAACGGTTACACACCATGGGGGCCTGAATGAACGAGGAACTGCGGCGGTTCGGCATCGAGGCGTACGACCGCTGGACGGCGATGTGGAACGGCGACACAGGCCTGGCGGCGGAGATCATGGCCCCTGAGTTCACCCTGCGCTACGCCCAGGCGGGCACCGAGGCCTTCGACGAGGCGCGCACCCCCGACCAGCTCGCCGAGCTCGTCGCCGGGTGGCACCGGTTCCGGTCCGGGATCAAGTTCGTCGCCGAGGGGACGGCGGTGGTCGACCTCACGCTGGTCGACGGCCGTCCGTCCGGGCTGGTCGCCCGTCCCTACCTCGCCACCTTCACGGACGAGCAGGGCAGGCCGGTGGCCCGCAGCGGGACGGACACCCTGCGGATCACCGACGGCCTGATCAGCGAGGTCTGGTCGGTCTCCTCGGGTGCCGCCGGGCGGACGTTCTACCGCTGACGCACCGGGGCCCGGTCGCCTTCCCGCGGCCGGGCCCCCGCCGTGACGGCGGTCAGTACCGCAGCGCTGCGGCGATCCGGCCGTGGGCGGCGAGCTCCCCGGCGGGGACGAAGTGCACGGTGGCTCCGGTGTCCAGCGCCCGCTCGACGATCTCGTCCACCATGTCCTCGCGGACGTCCGGCTCGCCGGCGGGGGCGGGCACCAGGTGGTTGTCCGTCACCTTGACGGGCTCCCAGTAGTCCTCCTCCACCGCCAGTACGGCGACCCGGCCCTCGGTGACGTTCTGCCAGACCTCGTCCATGCCGCTGGCCAACGCCTTGACGCCGAGCGACTGGTCGAGCCGCCGGTGCAGTTCGGCGACGGCCTGCCGTTCCTGCTGCTCGACCGTGGGCCGGGCGGCCTCGGCGACGGCGGCGGGCGCCGCGTGGCCGAGACCGCCCCGCGGCACCTGGGCGGCGGCGCGCTTGACCGCGGTGCCGGCCTCGCCCAGCAGGGAGAGCGCGGCGGCCTCGCCGAGCACGTAGAGCGGGCGCGGGTCGGCGTCCAGCACGGTGCCCAGCGCGGTGTCCGCCTCGCGCAGGAAGCGCCTGGTCTCCTCGTCGCGGAACGTGCTGGGCACGTCGCCGATCCGCTCCTTGCGCTCCACGTCCCAGTCCGGGCCGACGTGGTCCAGCGGGAAGCCGCCCGCCGTGTGCTCCGCCAGCCTCGCCCCGGTACCACCGAACAGGGCCACCCGGTCGGCGGCGACCGTCAGCACCCAGTGGGGCGCACTGGCGGTGTAGGCGGAGACCAGATTGCGGGTCAGGAAGGTCTCCGAGAAGACCACCCGGGCCGGCACGGTGCGCGGCAGCGACCAGACCTGGTGCTCGCCGGGCGCCGCGAAGATCACCAGACCGTCCTCGGCGTGCACCAGGTCGACCTCCCGCAGGGCCAGGTCCAGCTGCCCCACCACGTCCAGCCGGTCGGCCCGGGAGACCGCCTCGTCCTCGTGCAGCCGGTTCTTGGCCTCCGCGATCAGGTTGCGCAGGCGCACCTGGTCCTGGGTCTTGTCGGGCTCGCTGCGGTGCGTCGGCAACAGGACGGAGACGGCCGGGTAGCGCCGGGGGCGGCGCAGCTCGGCGAGGACGGCTGGCGTGAGCTCCGCTGTGTGCATCGGATGCCCTTCTTGTCGCGGTTGGCGTGGGCGCAGTCGGAATTTTCGGCTTTGCCGGATTTACCCCCACCCCTCCCCATCCCACCGCCCTCCTATGCCGCCCGTCACCGGAAACCGCGCTCTCCGTCCGCGGCCTGTCCAGGACCCGGCGCGACCCGTCCACCCACTCGTCCACCCGCCCACCCGCCCGTCCACCGACCCGGATCCGGCCCGTAACCCGTGTGGCGGAGCGTCGTTGGACAGCGCATGAAGAAGCGCAGCATGCTCGCCGTCGCCTCGCTCGCCGTGGGTGTCGTGGCCTCCCTGACCGCTCCCAGTGCGCACGCGAGTGCGGTCGGCGGGCAGGGTGACCTGACCGGCCCGCTCCAGCAGGGCGGGGTGCTCACCACGGCGCCGGGCGCCGTCCAGGGGCAGGTCGGGGACGCCGGCGGCGTGACGGGCGACGCGACGGGCTATGTGACGGGTCAGGCGGACGGCCTGGTCGGGCTGCCCGCCGTCTGACCGCGAGCGGCCTCACCCGATCACGCCATCTCACCCGACTTCACCCGACCCCGCCTGGTTCCACCTGACCGCCCGTGACAGCCGCCCGCAGGCAGGCGGCTGTCGGCTCCCGGCCGGACGCGGTCGGCCGGGAGCGCCCGCCCTGGCACGGCTCAGCCCAGTGGGGCGCCGAGGTCCTGGGTCCAGTAGAGGCCCGCGGGCCCGGTGGCGACGCCGACACCGACGTCCTTGAAGGCGCAATCCAGCATGTTGGTCTGGTGGATCCCGCCGTCCATCCAGCGGGAGAACACGGTGGCGGGGGCGCTCGTCCCCCGGTCGAGGTTCTCGCCCCACTGCGACCAGCGGTAGCCGGCGGCGGTCAGCCGGGCGTCGGCGCGGGCGCCGTCCGGGTTGACGTGGTCGAAGAAGTTGCGGGCCACCATGTCCTCCGCGTGCTTCTGGGCCGCCGCGTGCAGCTTCGGGTCGATCCGCAGCGGGCCGCAGCCGGCCTTGGCGCGTTCGGCGTTGACCAGGTCCACCAACTGGCGCTCCGGGCCGGGCGGGGTGGCCGTCGGGCGGGCTGCGGTCGGTGACGGCGTGGGGGTGGCGGGCGGCTCGGTGGGCAGCGGCGCCGCCGTCGCGCTCGCGGTCACCGGAGGCGTGGGGGTCGCGGACGGCTCCGGAGCGGGCGGCACGGGTATCGCGGCGGCCGGTGAAACGTCGGGAGCGGTGGCGGCCGGGGCGGTCGGTTCGGGCCCGGCCGGTTCGGGCTGCGGGTGGTGCGGCCAGACCAGGGCAAGGGTCGCGACGGCGAGCACCGTCGCCGTGCCTCCGGCCACGGCTGCCTTCCCCCGGGCGAGGGCGCTCCACGGCCCGCTCCCACCCCCGGTGGGGTCGGCCGGAGTGCCGGCAGCGCCGTGCGCCGCTCCGCCGTTGGTGGCTCCGCCGTTGGTGGCGCCGCCGTTCGCGCCTCCGTGCGCCGCGCCGCCGTTGGCGCCTCCGCCCGTGGCACTGCCCGAGGCCGCCGTTGCGGCCGTGGCCTGGAACGACAGCGCCACCGGCGAGTCCAGCGGAATCGGTACCAGGGCCAGGCCGGCCAGCAGTCCCTCGGCGGGGAAGAGGTCACGGCCCAGCCCGTCGCAGGCGGCGCAGCTGCGGATGTGCCGGGCGATGCGCTTGCGCCAGACCGAGTTCGGGGTGCCGTCCCAGCCCGCCGTCACCTCGGCCAGCTCCGGGCAGCGCGGGTAGGCCGTGAGCGCCCGGACGACGACCCGGCCGGCCTCCAGCTGCTTCTTCATCCGCTGCACCCGGACCGCCGTGTGCTGCGGGGTCAGGTCGAGCGCCTCGGCCAGCTCGGCCCGGGTGAGGTCCCCGCAGGCCTCCAGCCACCAGAGGGAGAGCAGCTCGCGGTCGTCCGGGTCCAGCCAGCGGGTCGCCTCGGCCACCTCGCGCCGCTGCCCGGAGAGGCCGAGGCGCAGGATGGTGAGGTCGGTGAAGTCGGCCCTGGGGTCGGCCAGCTCCCACGCCTCGTCGAGGCCGCCGACGGTGCTCTGCTGCTGGCCGGTGCAGCGGCGGCGGACCTGGTTCATGGTGATCGCGACCAGCCAGGAGCGGAACGACTCCGGGTCGCGCAGCCCGTCAAGGCCGTCCAGCGCACGGATCATGGTCTCCTGCGCGACGTCGTCCACGTCGGCATGGCCGTTCAGTGCGCGCCCGGCCACGTTGTACACCAGCGGCAGCCAGGCGGCGACCAACGCCTCCTGGGCCTGCCGGTCGCCAGTCTGAGCCGCCAGCACCAGGGTCGTCCCGGTCCGGTTCTGCACGTCAACGTTCATGGTCCGCACTCCGTCTTGCCGTCATCCGTCCGCCGCTGCCTCCTCGGAGACCACAGGGAAGTGCTCAGATAACAACAATTCGCGCGGATTGGGAAAACGGGGGTCGGGGACGCCTCCCGGCGGGGGTTCGGCCGGACCTTCCGACGGGGTCGGCCGAGGGGCCGGCCCGGGGTTGTGACGAGGTGCCGGCGGAGTCGGCCGGGCCCGGCGGGGTCAGGACGGCGAGGCGAACACCTGCGTCCACCAGGGGCCGCCGGAGCCGGTCTTCACGCCGACACCGATCTGCTTGAACGAGCAGTTGAGGATGTTGGCGCGGTGGCCCGGGCTGTTCATCCAGGCGTCCATCACCGCGGCCGGGTCCTGCTGGCCCCGCGCTATGTTCTCGCCCCAGGCGCTCCAGCGGTAGCCGGTCGCCTCGATCCGGTGGTCGGCGTGGTAGCCCTCGGGGCTGGCGTGGTCGAAGTAGTTGCGGGCCGCCATGTCCTCGCTGTGGCCCTGGGCGGCGGTCGCCAGCCGGGGTTCGGCGGTCAGCGGGCCGCAGCCGTTCTGGGCACGCTGCGCGTTCACCAGGTCCACGACCTGCTGGGCGTACTGGGCCGCGGTGCCGCTCGCCGCGGTGGCCGGAGCCGGGCCGCCGGCCCGGGCGGAGGCCGTGGTGCTCGCGGACGCCTTGGCAGTGGCACCCGCCGAGGCGCCGGAGCTCGCCTTGGCCGACCCGGCCGGGCTCGAACCTGTCGCGGTGGGCTTGGCCGGGTCCGTGGCCGAGGGGGTCGCAGCGGCCGTGGTCGCAGCGGTGGCCGACGGGGTCACGGGGGCGGCGTGGGCCGCGTCGGTGGCGGTCGGGCTGCCACCGGCCGCGGCGGGCGTCGGGTCGAAGCCGCCGGCGCCGGGGACCTGGATGCCGTCGTGGTCGCCGGCCTCCGCCGCGATCTGCGGCTCCAGCGCCACCGCCTCCGTCCCG
>NZ_CP026498.1:10580006-10587703 GCF_002953255.1 Streptomyces sp. CB01881 | reverse complement strand
CTCCAGCGCCACCGCGGCCACTCCGTCCCGGTCACTCCCGGCCCCGCCGTACGCGGCGTACCCGACTCCGACGAGCGCCGCGAGCACCCCGGTGCCGGCCACCGCGGCCACCGCGGCCGCCACCGGGCCGACGCCCCGGCCGCGGCTCCGCCGGCCCCGCCCACGACGCCGGTCTGCGGCACGGCGCGCGGAACGGCCGCCGTCCGCGGCGCGGCGGCCGGAGGCGGCGGGGAGGATGGTCGTCCTGTCTTCGCTGTTCACCTGGGCACGCTTCCTGTGTCGGGTCGGCCGGTACGGGTGCCGACAACTGGGAGACCTCGCGGCGGCGCGTCGATAACAGAAAGCACGAACGAATTTCCGACTCACGGTCGGGGGCGGTCCTCCGGCACGCCCCGGGCCGGGCACGGACGTGGGGACGCCGGTGCAGCCCGGGGACCGGACACGGACCCGGACAAAGGCCGGGACCGGGACCGGGCTGCGTGGTCAGCCCGCGTCCGGCGCCATGTCGTAGGTGACGAACATGGTCCGGGTAGCGACCTGGTCGTACTTGCTCCGCGCCCGGTGGTTGTTGTCGGAGGTGATCCACCGCACCACGTTCCAGCCGCGCTCGGCGGCGATCTCCCGCAGCCGGGCCAGCAGCGCGTCCACCGCGCCACCGCCGCGCGCGTCCGGGCTGACGAACAGGTCGTCCAGGAACCCGCCGACGGCGCCGTGCAGCGGCCGGGAGAAGGGGCGGTAGTGGGCCAGCCCGACCGGCGTGCCGTCGGCGTCGCGGACCAGCAGGCCGTCCAGCTCGTGCGCCGGATCGTTCAGCCAGGACCAGACCAGTTCGGCCTTCTCCTCCGGCATCGGAACACGGTAGAACGCGCAGTAGCCCGCGAAGAGCTCGCGCCAGGCGGCGTAGTCACCGCTCCCGGGCGCGTCGACGGTCCAGCGGGTGGCGGGCGCCGTCGTGGTGGCGTGCTCCGTCGTGATGGCGGGGGCTGCCTCGGTGGCGGGGGCGCCGGCGGTCTGGGGAGTCATCTCGGCCTCCAGAGTCGGGTGGGACCACGGTTCTCGCGCAGCGGTACGCCGTGCACGGTTTCGCGCCAGCATGACGGCCCGCCAGGTCGCCGCAGATGGACGCGGTGGACAAGAGCGCCATGGGGCCGCTCCAGAGCGGCGCAGCCCTCCGGCTGTCGCGAAGGCGTGTCCTGCGGTCCGCGACGGACCCGGTCACGGATGCTGGAGCCCCCGCCCGCCCCGGCGTGGCCGCAGCGCAGATGGACGCGGTGGACAAGAGCGCCATGGGGCCGCTCCAGAGCGGCGCAGCCCTCCGGCTGTCGCGAAGGCGTGTCCTGCGGTCCGCGACGGACCCGGTCACGGATGCTGGAGCCCCCGCCCGCCCCGGCGTGCCCCGGCCGCACCGCCCCGGTGTGCCCCGGCCGCACCGCCCGGAGGGTCCGACGCCCGTACGTCCGCCGACTGCCCGGTAGGTCCGCCGACTGCCCGGCCCGACCCGGCCCCGAGGAGTTCACATGCTGCTCCGTCACCTGGCCCAGACCTCCCGCGCCGTGGCGGCCGAGCCCGGCCGCCGGGCAAAGATCACGCTGCTGGCCGACTGCCTTCGCGCGCTCGGCCCGGCCGAGGCCCCCGCCGCGGTGGCGCTGCTCTCCGGCGAGTCGCACCGGCTGCGCACCGGCGTCGGGCCGGCCGCCCTTCGGGACCTGCCGCCGCCCGCCGCCGAGCCCTCGCTGGGCGTCCGGGAGGCCGAGCGGCTGCTGGAGGCCATCGCCGAGGTGCACGGCACCGGTGCGCAGGCCGGGCGCCGTCGCCTGCTGGCCGGGCTGTTCGAACGGGCCACCGGCGTCGAGCAGGCGTTCCTGCGGGCGGTGCTGGTCGGCGAGTTGCGCCAGGGCGCGTTGGACGCGGTGGTGGCGGACGCCGTCGCCCGGGCTGCCGGGGTGCCCGCGGCGGCGGTGCGGCGGGCGCTGATGTTCCGCGGCTCGGCCCGTGCGGTCGCCGAGGCTGCGCTGACTGGCGGGGCACCGGCGCTGGACGCCTTCCGACTGGAGGTCGGCCGCCCGGTGCGGCCGATGCTGGCCGCCTCGACGCCGGACGTCGGCTCTGCCCTCGACCGGATCGGCCCTGCCGCGCTGGAGTGGAAGCTCGACGGCATCCGGGTCCAGGTGCACCGGGACGGCCAGGACGTCGCGGTGTTCACCCGGAGCCTGGACGACATCACCGCCCGGGTGCCCGAGGTGACGGAGGCCGCCCTCGCCCTGCCGGTCCGCTCGGCGGTGCTGGACGGCGAGGCGATCGCGCTCGGCCCGGACGGCCGCCCCCGCCCGTTCCAGGAGACCGCCGCGCGGACCGCCACCCGGCGGGACCCGGAGCGACTGCGGGCCGAAGTCCCGCTCAGCGCCTACTTCTTCGACCTGCTGCACCGCGACGGCGAGGACCTGGTGGACCGGCCGGGCCGGGAGCGCTGGGCCGCCCTGGCCGGGTCGGCGCCCGCCGGCCTGCGGGTCGCGCACACCGAGACCGGCGACCGGGACCAGGCGCTGGCCTTCTTCCGGGAGGCGCTGGCGCTCGGTCACGAAGGCGTACTGGCCAAGGATCCGGCGGCGGGTTACGCGGCCGGCCGGCGCGGCGCCGGATGGATCAAGGTCAAACCCCGGCACACCCTGGACCTGGTGGTGCTGGCCGCCGAGTGGGGCAGCGGCCGTCGGCGCGGTTTCCTCAGCAACCTCCACCTCGGCGCCCGGGCCGCCGGCGAACCGGGCCTCGGCCCCTGGGTGATGCTCGGCAAGACCTTCAAGGGCCTGACCGACGAGACGCTCGCCTGGCAGACCACGGAACTCCTCGCCCGTGAGGTCGAACGGGACGCGTACACCGTGCGGGTGCGGCCGGAACTGGTCGTGGAGATCGCCTTCGACGGCGTCCAGCGCAGCCCCCGCTACCCCGCCGGGCTCGCCCTCCGGTTCGCCCGGGTGGTCCGTTACCGGCCCGACAAGAACGCCGCCGATGCCGACACCGTGGCCACCGTCCGGGAGTGCGCGGCCTCCCGCGAGTTCTCCTGAACCCTGCTGAACCCTGCCGAGTGAACGGGGCCGTGGCCAGGGCGGATCGTGGGTCGTCGGCCCTGGCGGCGGTGCGGGACGTCCATGAGCTCCGGGAGCCGGTCCCGGCACCGACCTGACGCACCCCGGTCGACCCGTCAGTTCATGCCGGACGGGCTTCGGGCACGACCCGGACACGCCCGGGACCCGCCACCGGATGATCTCGGCATCCGGGCGTGCGCCACGATCAGTGCGGTTGCCGGAGTCCCGCGACGAGGAGCGCGACCAGTCGGCGTGCGTCGTAGCGGGGGTCACTGTCGGCGCCGATGCAGAGGTTTCCGATGCCGCGCATGAGCTGGTAGGCGTCGAGGTCGGCTCGGATCTCGCCGGAGGCGGCGGCAGCGTCGAGGAGTTCGGTGCACACCGGCAGGAGGCGGTCGAGGAAGTAGGCGTGCAGTGTCTCGAAGCCGGCGCTGTCGTTCTGCATCGCGGCGGCCAGGCCGTGTTTGGTGACCAGGAAGCCGACAAAGAGGTCGGCCCACCGCCCCAGGGCGGCATGGGGGGTCGGGCCGGCCGCCAGCAGGGCCGGGCCGGCTTCGGCACAGGCGTCGACCTGGTGGCGGTAGACGGCGATCACGAGGTCCGCCCGGGTGGGGAAGTGGCGGTAGATCGTACCCGTCCCGACCCCGGCCCTGGCCGCGATGTCGCGCACCGGCGCCTCCACGCCCGAGGCGACGAAGACCGCCGCGGCCGCGTCCAGCAGGGTCTGCTGGTTGCGCCGGGCGTCCTTGCGGCTGGACCTGGCCGAACTTCCCGCACTCTGGCCGTCGTTGCTCACCGCGGCTTCCCTTCATGGCATTGCAAAGCGGAACAGAGTTCCGTATCGTAATCGGAACAAGGTTCCGTTTTATTCATGATGGCAGACCGGCGGGCGGCCGGCCAGATCACTGCCGCGCCTCCGCGCCTCCGCGCCTCCGGCCCCACCGCACCACGACTGCGAAGAACCGAACGGAAGGCACTTCCATGTCCGACTCGAACACGACGAACGCACAGAAGACCGCGGGTGCGCCCACCCTGGTGGTGTCCGCGAAACCGGTCATCCTGTCCGCCCCCGGCCGGGGCGAGGACCTCCAGGTCCGCGTCTCCGCCCCCGCGACCGGCGGCGATCTGCCCGTCATCGTCTTCTCCCACGGCTTCGGCTGGTCGATGAACGGCTACGCCCCGCTGGCGGACTTCTGGGCCGCCCACGGCTTCGTGGTCCTGCAGCCCACCCACCTCGACTCCAGGACGCTCGGCCTCCCCGCCGAGGATCCCCGCACGCCGCGGATCTGGCGCTTTCGCATCGAGGACCTCAAGCGCGTACTGGACGGGCTCGACGTCCTGGAGGCGTCCGTGCCGGGCCTCGCCGGGCGTCTCGACCGCGAACGCATCGCCGTGGCAGGCCACTCCTGGGGAGCCCAGACGGCGAGCACGCTGCTGGGCGCCCGCGTCCTCGACTCCGACGCCGTACCCGGCGAGGACCTGTCCGACCCCCGCGTCAAGGCGGGCGTGCTGCTCGCCCTGACCGGATCGGGCGACGATCTGACCCCGTTCGCCGCCGAGAACTTCCCCTTCATGAGGCCGTCCTTCGACACCATGACCGCACCGGCTCTCATCGTCGCCGGGGACAACGACCAGTCGCACCTGTCCACGCGCGGACCGGACTGGTTCACCGACCCCTACACCTACAGCCCGGGAAGCAAGAGCCTGCTCACGCTGTTCGGGGCCGAGCACTCGCTCGGAGGAATCCCCGGGTACGAGGCCGCCGAGACGACGGACGAGAACCCCGCCCGCGTCGCCCTGGTCCAGCAACTCACCACGGCCTTCCTGCGCAGCGCCCTCCACCCCGAGGACACCGGCTGGAAGGCGGCGGCCACCGCACTGGAGGAAAGCCCCGACCCGCTGGGGAAGTTGCAGAGCAAGTAGGCGACCCTCACCAGGACCGTCGCAGGCGGACGCATCCGCCGTTGACCGCCGGGGCGCCTCCCACGCGTCCGAGGTGCCCCGGCAGGTCGGACGGCCGGACGGCCGGTGGTGGCGCTAACCCGGCAGGACGTCCTTCACGAACACGATCCCGTCGCCGTTCGCCAGGTGGGCCGGGTCGAACGGGGCGTAGCCGAACCAGCCGGACACGCGGCGCGCGAGCTGCGTGTCACCGAGGGCTGCGGCCAGCCGCGGGGCGTCGACCACGCAGCGGTCCTCCGGCAGCGCGTACAGGAGTCCTTCGACGGTGTCCGGCGGCGGCGTGTCCACCCCCTGGTGCCGGATCGTCCCGAGGGCCGTGGCCACGAAGCCGTACTCCCCGCCGAGTCGGGCGTTCACCAGCGCACCGGCGCTCCACCACTCCACCGGCCCCTGCCACATCTGCATCGTGCTCTTCTCCCGCTGGAGATGGGCGTTGCCGGCGTGGACGAGCACCGGGCCCCGGGCGGCGAGGGCCAGGAGGTTCTGGGCCATCATCAAGTCCCGCAGCGCGCACAGCCGGGTCATGCGGGCCGGTGAGGTGTCGGCCATCCAGTGGTGGTAGCGGAGCAGGCCGGTCGCGGTGCGTCCGTGCAGACGCGCCCGGTCCCAGTCGTCGAGCGAGGCCGCCGCGAGCAGGTGCGGCGTCTGCGCGTCGAGCAGCGCGACCAAGTCGTCGGCGAGCAGCCGCAGTTGCCCGGCCTCGGCCGACTGCCCCACGGACTGGGCCGGGTCGGTCATCGCTGCGGGGTTGGTCCACCGGTCGTCCGCGCCGAGCAGGCGGTCGACCGTCTCCGCGGTACAGGGGAGCAGGTCCGCGTCCACCTGGCGCGAGAGGTAGCCGTGGAGCGCGGTGAGGGCCTGCCGGGGGCTCGCCGCACCGGTGATCTCCAGCGGGCCGTCGAAGCCGGCGAAGCGGAGCCGCTCCGACGCCGGCCGGCCGTCGTGGTCGGCGCGGGCGTTGTGGGCGCGCATCCAGCGCACGAGCTCGCGGTTGGCCGCGGAGGCACCCCAGCCGTGACTGAATCCGTACTCCATCACCGCGTCGAGGGAGCCCGTGCCCGAGGTGACGTAGTCGTCGACGAGCAGGCCCGTCAGGCAGTCGCTCTCGATCGCGATCGTCCGGTAGCCCTCCTGTTCCACGAGTTGCCGGAAGAGCTCGTTGCGCAGGTCGAGCAGGGCGTCCTCACCGTGGGTGGGCTCGCCCAGCGCGAGCAGCCGGGGCCTGGCCGGGAACAGCCCCATGACGGCGGCGGCCTCGACGGCGCGGACGGTGTCCTTGATGTCAGTAGCCATGCCTTCAACGCTATCGTTGAACCTTCGGTGTAAACTTTTCCGCGATATCGTCGGCCTCATGGGGCGAAACCTTCAAAGCAGCGATCGGCTCAGGCCGGTTGATCTGGCACGCGGGCACGGTCTGTCCACGCAGGCGGTCAGGAACTACGAGGAGGCCGGCATCCTTCCGCCCGCCGACCGCACACCCCACGGCTACCGCACCTACACCTCGCTGCACGCGCGGGCCCTGCGCGCGTTTCTCGCCCTGGTGCCCGGCCACGGCCACCAGGCGGCGACGGCGATCATGCGGGCGGTGAACCAGGGCGCGGCCGAGGAGGCGTTCCGCCTCATCGACGAGAGCCACGCCCAGCTCCTCGACGACCGGCGGACCCTCCAGGCCGTGGAGAGCGCCCTCCGCGACCTGGAGCCCGGCACGGCGCCCGAGCCCGGCGCGCGGTCCGGGCCGGCGGCGGAACGGGGGTCGGACGCGGGGTCCGGGTCGGCCGCGGGATCCCGGCCGGACGCGGGGTCCGCGCCCGGCGGCACGTTCATCGGACCACTGGCAGGGAAGCTCGGCATCCGGCCCGCGACGCTGCGCAAGTGGGAGCACGCCGGGCTGGTGCGCCCGGGCCGCGACCCGCGGACCGGGTACCGCGTCTACGACCAGGCCGACGTCCGGGACGCCCGGCTGGCGCACCAACTCAGGCGGGGCGGCTACCTGCTGGAACAGATCGCCCCGCTGATCACCCAGGTGCGGGCGGCCGGCGGGCTGGAGCCGCTGGAGGCCGCACTGCTCGACTGGCACACCCGGCTCTCCACCCGCGGCCGGGCGATGCTGACCGGGGCCGCCGAGCTGGAGGCGTACCTCGGCGCGCGCGGCTGAGACTTCGGTCGCCGGCCGAAGGGATCAAGGCCATGCGGACCGGTCACGATCCTCAGAGCCGGTCGGACCGCGCTGCGAACCGTGCCGCATGTTGGCGCATTCGAGCCCGGTCCGCGGGAAACCAGCCGTCCCACTCCTCTTCCAGGCCCATCCACCCCGCCGGCTGCCCGGTCTCCGCGACGAGCGGCACATCCGCACCGACGACCACGGCATACGACAGCCCGAAGATGGCGGGAGCGCCCGACCGGTAGGAACGGACGGTTGCCAGAGCCGGCTCCCGGAACAGCTCCGCCCGGAGTCCGGTCTCCTCGAACAACTCGCGCCCTGCCGCCTCGCGGGGAGTCTCGCCCGGTTCCACCCGCCCACCGGGCGGGACCAGCCCCCGCCACCGGTGCTTCACCAGCAGGACCCGGGACAACGATTCATCGAACACCCAGACCTCCGCCGCGAGCGGGCCCACCGACTCGGGCCCGGCGGCGGCCAGCCAGTGCCCCATC
>NZ_CP026498.1:10571153-10579996 GCF_002953255.1 Streptomyces sp. CB01881 | reverse complement strand
CAGTCATCGGGTCACCATACGAAGTCCGACCGACACCGACGGATCTCTCGGGACGGACCTGTCGGGACGGGCTTCCCGGACCGGGCCTGGCGGGACGGACCTGTCGGGACCGGGCTTCCCGGACCGGGCCTGGCGGGACGGGCCTGTCGGGACGGGCCTGTCGGGACGGGCTTGCCAGGACGGACGGTTAAGACGGTGACGGAGCGTCGACCCGAAGGGCATCCGATCCGGGGCGTACCCGAGGTCACGGCCTCGGTGATCCACCTGGCGAGGCGTTCGCCTTCCAGGCGGGTGAGCATCTCGGCGAAGGGGGAGACCGGGGCGACGGCGGTGTCCCGCCGCCACTGCGGAGGCACTCCCCCGGCCAGCCCCGCCGACCACACAGGTGTTCTGACGGAGCCTCAAACATCTTTCACTCCTGGGGAGTTTGACCATCAGAGTGGAATCGGCCATTTTGCCCGAAAGCGGCGAACCACTCTTCGTATGCGACAGAACGGCGGTTCGGTTGACATCAGCGGGGGGCGGCCGGCCCGGGTGATCCGGTGCCACACCACGGAGAGGTGTCCGTACGTGCAGGTGAGCGTCGACCCGTCCCGCTGCTGTAGCTCCGGCCAGTGCGTCCTGACCGTGCCGGAGGTCTTCGAACAGGGCGACCATGACGGCCTGGTGAGACTCCGCCTGGCCGTCCTGCCGCCGGCGCAGTACGCCGAGGCGCGACTCGCCTCCGCGCTCTACCCCGGCGGCGCGATCACCGTCACCGAGGACGACGACGGCGGCGCGTAGCAGCCGCGCGCTCACGCGCTCCGTCGTCCGCCCGGTCCCGGCCGTCACCAGCTGCCGGCTGTCACCTCCCACGCAAGGAGATCCCACCTTGACGAGCACGCCCACCGCCCCGCCACGCTGCTCCCCACGACAGCCGCTGCCCCTTCAGCCCGCCGCCCGTCTACACCGCGGCGGCCCGGGCCGCCTCCGTCAGCCGTGCCGAACTGCTGGACGGCTCCTCGTGCTGGCTGGTGACCGGCTACCGCGAGGTCCGCACGGTGCTCTCCGACCACCGCTTCAGCGCGGACGCCCGCCGGCCCGAGTTCCCCAGCCTCGTCCCCGGGCGGCGTGAGATCGCCGCCGCCAACCCCAGCTTCCTGCGTCTCGACGACCCCGAACACTCCCGGCTGCGCCGCATGGTCACCGGAGACTTCCTGGTCAAGCGGGTGGAGGCGATGCGCCCCGGCGTCCAGCAGATCGTCGACGAGGCCATCGACGGCATGACCGAGACCGGCGGGCCCGCCGACCTGGTCGCCCGGTTCGCCCTGCCGGTGCCCTCACTGGTGATCTGCCTGCTGCTCGGCGTCCCCTACGAGGACCGGCAACTGTTCCAGGACCTCAGCCGGGCGCTGATCAGCACCACGACCGCCCGGGAGGAGGCCGCGCGGGCCCAGGACGAGATGCTGGACTACCTCGGCGGCCTCGCCGCGCGGAAGCGGCGGCAGCCCGATGACGACATCCTCAGCCGGCTGGCCGCCCGCGACGACCTCTCGCTCCGGGAGATCGCCTCCACCGGCATGCTGCTGCTGTTCGCCGGACACGAGACCACCGCCAACATGATCGGGCTCTCCACCCTCCTGCTGCTCGGCGACCCCGGGCAGGCCGCCCGGCTGGCCGACCCGGCCGCCGTCCCCGGGGCCGTCGAGGAACTCCTGCGCCACCTCACGATCGTCCACACCGGCCTGCCCAGGCTCGCCTTGGAGGACGTGGAGCTGGGCGGCACCCTGATCCGGGCCGGCGAGGGGGTGACCGCGATGCTCTCCACCGCCAACCAGGACGAGGAGCTGTTCGCCGCCCCGGGCACCCGGCCCGTCGACGAGCTGGACGTGGACCGGGACGCCCGGCGCCATCTCGCCTTCGGCTTCGGCGTCCACCAGTGCCTCGGCCAGCCGCTGGCCCGGGCCGAGCTCCAGATCGCGCTCGCCACGCTCTTCCGCAGACTGCCCGGCCTGCGGCTCGCGGCGCCGGACGACCAGCCGGCCTTCCGCACCGATTCGCTCATCCACGGGCTGCTGGAGCTTCCGGTCACCTGGTGAGCCGGGGCGGACCCCGCGGCCGTCGGCCGGCACCCAGCGGCCGACGGCCCTCGGCTCTCGGCTCTCGGCCGTCGGCTCGTGGGGTCACCGGACGGCGGACGGCACGTGGCGAGCGGCGCGCAACACGCGGCGGGCAGGCCGCGCTACCCGGCGGGACCGCTCCCGGGCCCCGGTTGGCCTTGGGGCGGGCTCGGGGGCAGGCTGGAAGGGCGAGACAGAGACCCGGTCCGGCGTCCGCCCGGCGCCACCCGTCCACGGTGCACCCGGACGTGCCCGGGTCCGGCCGAGGAGACGGAGCCCACGATGACCGACATGAGCGCACGGTCCGAGGTGAGCGTCGACCGCGAGGAGGACGTCCGCGCCGCCGACCCCGAGGAGGGCATCACCTCGATGCAGAACCTGCACGCGCAGGACACCTCGCAGGCGGAGGGCGAGCCCCAGGACGAACCCGAGGCGCGCGGCTGACCGTCCGCGACGAACGAATTTCCACGAGGCCGCCCGGCGCACGGGCGGCCTCCGCGACCGCTGGTGTCGCTGCCGCATCGGCGGCGGACCGGCGGGGGAGGATTGGCGCATGAGCGAGCAGCAGCAGGGCGCAGCAGCGGCGCAGGGCGGTCGGCCGACCGGGCCTCCGGGGGATCCCCGGATGTCGTGGGCCACCTGGACCACCCAGTCGATCATCAGCGGCCCCGGCGGTGTCACCACCGCGGAGGTCGGCCCGATCTCGGGCGACCTCACCGTCCACACCACGTGGGTGGACGGCGAGGCCCGGCTGACCGTGCAGTACACCGGCGCACTGGACTGGTACACCGTGTCCGGCAGCCCCGTGCCGGCGGCGGACGAGATCACCGCGCGGGCGATCCACCAAGCCATGGTGAACGCCGTCAAGGCCGGCCGCGGAGCCGCCGCCCCGCAGGCACCCGGCGTCTGACCCGGGCCAGGGCGGCGGTCGGTCGATGCGGCGGTCGGCCAGGGCGGCGGTCGGTCGATGCGGCGGTCGGCCAGGGCGGCAGCCGTCCCCAGCCGTCCCGTGCAGTGGTCGGCCCGTGCGGCTGGTCGGCCCGCACGACGCTCAGTCCGTGCGACGCCGGGCCCGGGCTGGTGGGTGTGGGCTGCCCGGGAACCTCCCGAAGGCCACTCCCCCGGGCCCGGGGCCCCTCGCGGGTAACCCGGCCTGACCTTCCCGGGTGACCCTCCCGGCCCGCCCGCCCAGCGCACCCGGCTGGTGCGGGTCCTCCCTCAGGGGGCCGTTTCCCCCGGCACGGCCGGGGCAGCGGCGGACCAGTAGGCGCCGTCGGCGGGGCGGCGGGAGCGCAGGTCCTTGCGGACCGCCCGGCCCACCTTGCGGGTGTCGCGGCGGTTGATGGTGGCGCCGAGGCCCGCGCCGACCAGCAGCGGGATCATCGTCGGCAGGCGGCGCAACGTGCTGCGGGTGAGCCGCTTGCGGACCTGCTGGCGGACCTCGCCCCCGAGCGCCATCGCGGCGAACCCGGCCGGCTTCACCAGCGTCGTCGCGTTGATGCCCCGCCGGCCGGCCCAGGCGCCGAGGTAGGCCGACGCCCGGTGGGTGGCAGTGCCCTGGGCGGGGACGCCGTAGACCTCGTGCAGTTCGGCGATCAGTTTGATCTCGACGGCCGCCACGGCGAGCGTCTCGGCGGCGATCTCCACCGGCATCGCGGGCGGAACCGGCAGCATCGCCGCCGCCCCGACTCCGGCTCCGAGCGCGGCGGACGCGCGGGCCGCACCGAGGATCAGCAGCTGGGCCAGTGCGTCGGGATCGGCCGCCGTAGGGTGCTGGGAGCGGAGGGTGGCGAGGTTCCGGACCGGGATGCGCGGGGCCGCCTGGATCAGCTGGTCGGCCAGGGCCCGGCCGCCGTGCGCGGCGCCCTTCGCGGCGGACCGGCTGCCGGTGCCGAGCCGTCTGGCGACCGAGGCGATCAGCTCCGCGGCCCGGCGACGTCCGCGCTCGGCCCCGTACTCGGCGACCCGCCAGTCCGTACCGCCCCCGGCCGGCCCCGGGGCGGGCTTCTCCAGCTCCTCGACCAGCTCGGCCAGCTCGTCGGCAATGTGTCCCGGGGCGGGGTCCGGCTCTCCGGAGCGCCCCGGCCTTCTGAATATTGCCATGCCCTGCCGTTACCCGGTCGGGCGCCACAGTACGCGCTACCCGGTGATCTCCACCCCGCGCCAGAAGGCGATCCGGCCGCGAACGTGCACCGCCTCGGGCTCGGGGTCGGCGTAGTACCAGGCCGCGTCCGCATTGACCTCGCCGTCGACGTGGAGGGTGTAGTACTCGGCGGTGCCCTTCCAGCCGCAGATCGTGGTGGTGTCGGAGGGCCGCAGATACTCGGTGCGGACCGATTCGGCCGGGAAGTAGTGGTTGCCCTCGACGACGGTGGTGTCATCGCTCTCGGCGATGACCGTGCCCTGCCAGCGCGCTGTGGTCATGCGGCGATTCTGCCGGACGACGGTGTGCCACGGGAGGAAACCACCGAAAGCGCGGCCCGGAGCGGGGCACCGGTCACGGAAGCGGTTGGGCGTGTACCGGGAAGTGCGGCGACTGGTGGCCGCCGCTGGCGAGCATCCGGACCTCGCCCGCGTCGCTGATCTCCGCCCGCACGATCCCGCTGGCGTCCTCGTAGACGGGATGCCCGCCGGGGCCGGTCGTGCTGGTCCGCGTCACCACGACGACGTCCTGCGGGGCCTGGGTGCCGGGCGTGCCCGGGAAGGTGAGTGCGTAACGGTCCGCGGGACTCATCGCCGACCTCCTGTTCCTACTGGTGAGGACCGGCCGTGTCGCGGCCGACCGCTTCCTGTCGCCGTCCGGTCAGGCGGAGGCCTGCGCGGTCCTGGCGGGCGCGCCACGAACCTCCAGCTCCGCCAGCAGCCTGGCGGTCGCCTCGGTGACGGTGTCAACGGCCTGGTCGAAGGCCTCCCGGTTGCGCGCCGCCGGTGCCCGGAACCCGGACACCTTCCGCACGTACTGCAGCGCGGCCGCCCGGAAGTCCTCCTCGGAGGCGTCGGGCGTCACGGGTGGTCTCAGCGTCTTGATACTGCGGCACATGCCCCCAGTCTCGCGCGCGGGGGCGTGGCTGGCGACCCCCGCCCGTCACCAGGGCGACACGGGGACAACGCGGGAGCGTCATCCGACCGGATTAGGATTTCGGACGAACTAATCCCTTTCGCCCTTGCTCCCGCATCCTCGCCCTCGCCCTCCTGCTTCGGCTTCACCCTTCGACGCCCCTCGCGTCTCCCTCCCCGTTCTCCCGTCATCCCCGTCCTCCCGTCGGCCCGACGACCGTGCCGACGACCGCTCCGCCCTGCCCTCGTGCGGGCGTCACCCCGGAGTTCCGCCTTGCCACTCGCGCTGGTCGCCCTGGCCGTCACCGCGTTCGCCATCGGCACCACCGAATTCGCCGCCATGGGGCTGCTCCCCCAGGTGGCCGACAACCTTCACGTCTCCATCCCTCAGGCGGGGTGGCTGATCTCCGCCTACGCCATCGGTGTGGTGATCGGTGCCCCGCTGCTCACCGCGCTCGCCGCCGGCCGGCCCCGCAAGGCGGTGCTGGTCGCGCTGGCCGGACTGTTCGCGACCGGCAACCTGCTGTGCGCGGTCGCGCCCGACTTCTGGTCGCTGGCCGCGGCCCGGCTGATCACCGGCCTGCCGCACGGGGCGTTCTTCGGCGCCGGGGCCGTTGCAGCCGCCGAGCTCGTCGCGCCGCACCGGCGGGCCCGGGCCGTCGCCGTGATGTTCTCGGGCCTGACCGTCGCCAACATCGTCGGGGTGCCCGCCGCGACCCTACTCGGCCAGCACCTCGGCTGGCGGGCGACCATGCTGGTGGTGGTCGCGATCGCGGCGGCCGGCACGGTCGCCATCGCCCGGCTGGTGCCGGAGCTGCCTTCCCCCGCGCAGTCCGGGCTCCGGCACGAGCTGAGCGCCTTCCGCAGCGGTCAGCTCTGGCTGGCGCTGGCCACGGTGGTGTTCGGCTGCGGCGGGTTCTTCGCCTGCTACAGCTACATCACCCCGCTGCTCACCGAGGTCTCCGGGTACGCGACCGGCTCGGTGACGCTGGTGCTGGCGCTGTTCGGTGTGGGGATGACGATCGGCAACGTGCTGGGCGGGTTCGCCGCCGACCGTGCGCTCCGGCCGACCGTCTGCGCCGCCTTCCTCCTCTCCGCCGCCACCCTGGCGCTCTTCGCGGTGACCGCCCATGCCGCGTGGTCGGCCGCCGTCACGGTGGTGCTGATCGGGCTGTTCGGCTTCGCGATCGTCCCGGCCGTGCAGACCCTGGTGCTGCAGAAGGCACGCAGCGCGCCGACGCTGGCCTCCGCGACCGTGCAGGGGGCGTTCAACCTGGCCAACGCCCAGGGCGCCTACTTCGGCGGGCTCGCCCTGGACGCTGGGCTCGGCTGGACCTCGCCCACGCTGGTCGGCTCCGGGCTGGCCGCGTCCGGGGCGGCCATCGCGCTGGCCGCGTGGGCCGCCGACCGTCGGCGCCCCGGTGGTGCGGGAGGCGCGGGAGGCGCGGGGCACGAGCCGGCCGGGGTGACGGGGGTGGCCGGGCCGGATACCGCCCCCTTGCCGGAGCCGGCCGGGCGTGCGGACCGCACCGGGGCGGGTGCACCCGCCTGATCCCTCACCCACCACGCCGCCGCACCACGCCGCCGCACCGCCGCCACTCGGGGAGGGCGGCGGCGTGCCGGCTCACCGAGCCTCCTCCACCGCTACTCGGCCGGGAGGTCGGCCTGCCCGACCTGTTCGGCCTGCCCGACCGGCTCGATCTCGCGGTGCCCGTCGGCCAGCAGACGGTAGCCCTCGCCGTTGATCTTGATCCCGGCCCGCTCCTCCTCCGTCAGCTCGCGCCGGACCTTCGCCGGGACGCCGGCCACCAGCGATCCGGGCGGCACCTGCATGCCCTGCGGTACCACCGCACCCGCCGCCACCAGCGAACCGGCGCCGATCCGGGCGCCGTTGAGCACCGTCGAGTTCATCCCCACCAGAACGTCGTCCTCGACCGTGCAGCCGTGCAGGACGGCGTTGTGCCCGACCGAGATCCGCTCGCCGATCACCAACGGGAAGCCCAGGTCGGCGTGGAGGGTGCAGTTGTCCTGGATGTTGCTCCCCACGCCGACCGTGATCGACTCGGCGTCGCCCCGGATCACCGCGCCGTACCAGACGCTCGCCCCGGCGGCGACCGTCACGTCGCCCACCACAACCGCGTTGGGCGCGACGAAGGCCGTCGGGTCGACGGACGGCACCCGGCCCCCGACTGCGGCGATCAGCGGCTCTGCCATGTCTCGTCCTCCTGTTGACGTCCGGCCATCACGTGCCGGTCATGATCGCACCCGGGCCATCAGCGCGACCACCCCCTCAGCCGAGCAGGAGCGGGGCCGGGCCGACGGCCGACGGTATGGCGGCCGTGGCGGGCGGTGCGAGCGGCCCTGCGGCGGCCGGCGGGCGGCCGCCGCAGGTGCCTGTCGCGACCAGGGTCTCGAACGCGGCGTTGGTCGCGGGCAGGTCGGACATGTCGTAGGGGTTGACCGAGGCCGCGAACTGCCGCCTCCCGTCGGCCGTGCCGTACAGCAGGGTGTTGTAGCCGGGGATGCCGCCGCCGTGGCCCCAGAACTCGCCGCAGGCGGTCGTCGTCCGCTGGAGGCCCAGGCCGTACTCGGCGGGCCCGCTCTGGGGGGTGGTCCGCTTCATCTCGGCGAGCTCGGCCGGGCCGAGCAGCCGCCCGCCGAGCAGGGCGGAGAGGAACCTGGTGAGGTCCGCGGTGGTCGAGATCCCGGCGCCCGCGGCGCCGCCCATGCTCGGGTTGAGCAGGGTGGCGTCCGCCGGGCCGGTGGCGAGCTTGTAGTAGCCGTGCGCGTGCGGGCCGGGGATGAAGGGCGAGTCGACCGGCATCGAGGTGCCGGTCAGGCCGAGGGGGCGGATGATCCGGTGCTCCACCTCGTCACCCCAGGTGCGACCGGTGAGCCGCTCCACCAGCAGCCCGGCGACGATGTAGTTGGTGTTGGAGTAGTGCCACCCCTGCCCGGGGGCGAAGTACGGCGGGTACTTGGCGGCGATGGCGATCAGTTCCTGCGGCCGGTAGGAGCGCCAGCGGCCGGTGCTGAGCCACTGCTGCAGGGCGCCGTCGTCCTCCTCGAACGAGAAGGCCGGGTCGTCGGTGTAGTTGGCGAGGCCGCTGGTGTGGTTGAGCAGCTGGCGCACGGTGATCTGCCCGCCGTTGAGCACCAGGCCGGGCAGGTGGCGCTCGACCGGGTCGTCGAGGCCGAGCCGGTGCTCGGCGACGAGCTGGAGCAGCACCGTCGCGACGAAGGTCTTGGTGACGCTGCCGATCCGGAACCGGCCGTCGGCCGAGGCCCGGGCGCCGGTGGCGAGGTCGGCGGTGCCGGCCGCGCCCTTCCAGACGGTGCGGCCCCGCTCGCTGACCAGCCCGAGCGTGGCGGAGGCGCCGCCGGGGCTCACCAGGCCGCGCACGGCGGCGTCCAGGGCCGCCGGGTCGACGCCCCGCCCGGCCCCTCGGTCGGCGTCGGCCACGGAGTCCGCGACGCCGGTCGGCGCGCCCGCTCCGCCGCTGACCGCCTCGTCGGTGACGTCGCCGCCCGCGCCGCCCGCCACCGTCAACCCGTAGGAGGACTGCGGTGCGCCGTGGGCAGCGGCCACCGGGGCGAGAGCACCCACCAGGCCCACGCCCGCGAGGACGGCCGCCGCGGTGCGCAGCGCCGGCCCGCGCCGTCGCCGCACCCGCACGACCCGCGTTC
>NZ_CP026498.1:10560373-10571143 GCF_002953255.1 Streptomyces sp. CB01881 | reverse complement strand
TGTGCCGATCCCGTCATGCCGCCACCCCTCCCGCGTTCGGAACGGGCGGAGTCCCCACAACTGCCGCCCTGCTCCTGACAGCTGACACTCTGGCAGTTGGACACGAAGCAGTCGTCGGCCCCAGGTCCGGAACGCCTCAGACCCAGGTCTCATCTTTTTCCGTCGGTTCCCTCCCCCTCAGGTCGAACACGACCCTGAGACCCCCCCGAGAACCCCCGGGGTGCCGCGAACGCCGTGCCCCGCTCCCGCAGGGCGGGGAGCGGGGTACGGAAGGTACGGAAGGCACACCGACGCAACCGGCCCGGCCGGATCAGACAGACCCGGTCAGGCAGGCTGGGGCACGCCGGACCCGGTCATGCCCGGTCACGCCGGGCAGGGCCGGGCAGGGCCGGGGCACGCCGGGTCGGCTCAGGAGAGCGGGGCCTTCACCCGCAGCACCTCGACGAACGCCCGGAGCCACGCCGGGTGGTCGGGCCAGGCGCGGGCCGAGACGACCACACCGTCGACGACCGCCTCACCGTCCACGAACTCCGCGCCGGAGGCGGCCACGTCCGGCGCCAGCGCCGGGTAGGCGGCGCTGCGCCGGCCGGAGAGCACCCCGGCCGCGGCGCTGACGAGCGGGCCGTGGCAGATCTGCGCGACCGGCTTGTCGGCCTCGAAGAAGTGCCGGACGATCCGCTGCACGTCCGGGTTGTTCCGCAGGTACTCCGGCGCGCGACCGCCGGGGATCACCAGCGCGACGTACTCGGCCGGGTCGACGTCCGCGAGGGCGAGGTCGGCGGGCCAGGTGTAGCCGGGCTTCTCGGTGTAGGTGTCGAAGCCGTCCACGAAGTCGTGGACCACGAACTGGAGGCGCTTCTTGGCCGGTGCCGCGATGTCGACCTGGTAGCCCTCCTCGCGCAGCCGCTGATAGGGGTAGAACACCTCCAGCGACTCCGCGGCGTCACCGGTGACGAGCAGGATCTTCGATGTCATCGCCGACATCCCTTCACATGATCGACCGTCAGACATGGTGCGGGCCAGCCTCGGTGGCGACCGGTGCGGGCCGGGGAACAACCTCCCGCACCCGGCAGTGCCGACGCAACAGGGCACACCGGGCGCGCAGCAGCGCACGAGCGCCCGCGCGCGCCGGGCCCGACCGCGCGCGCTACTGCACCACCACGCGCGCCCCCTTGTCGAGCTGAGCCCTAAACTCCAGGTGCCCAGGTCACCGCCTATCCGAAGGGAGTCCGCACCCATGGCGGACCGCGTCACCTACCTCGTCCTGCCCGGCTACGAGAGCTCGGGCCCCGAGCACTGGCAGACCCGCTGGGAGGAGGCCGACCCGGCAGCGTTCCGGCGCGTCCAGCAGGAGGACTGGGACCACCCGGAGCCGGAGGCCTGGGTGGCCACCGTGGACGCAGCGGTCGCCGCGGCGGCGGCCGACGGTCCGGTGGTCCTGGTCGCGCACAGCCTCGGCTGCGCCACGGTGGCCCGCTGGGTGGCCTCGGCGCCGGCCGAGCGGACCGCCGTCGTGCGGGGCGCGCTGCTGGTCGCGCCCGCCGACATCGACAACGCCGACGTCCCCGAGCTGTTCGGGTTCCGGCCGGTGGCCCTGGAGCCGTTCCCGTTCCCGGCCGTGGTGGTCAACAGCCCGGACGACCCCTGGGTCACCCCGGAGCGCGGCCGGGGCTTCGCCGAGGCGTGGGGCGCGCAGTACGTCGAGACCGGCCCGCACGGGCACCTCAACTCCGCGTCCGGCCTCGGGGACTGGCCGGAGGGCCGGAAGCTGCTGGCCGGGCTCTGACCCGGCCGCGGACCGGGCGCGCCCCGGGAGGCGGCGGACCGGGCCCACCCCGGGGCGGCCGCCGGCCCGGCCCGGGGGAGGCCGCGGGCACCTCGGGAACGGCGGGACGGACGGGCCCCGGACGAGGTCAGCCCCGGCTGAACAGGAGCTCGTTCGCCCCGTACAACTTCAGCCTCGGAGTCCCCTGGACCGTGAAGGCGCTCAGGTCCAGGACACACGGCTGTGCCCGGCCCTCGACCGACACCTCGACGCCGTAGTGGGAATTCCTGCGGTACTCCTGCCACGTCCCCGCGGCCGGCCGCAGGCCCGCCCCGGAGCCCGGCACGGGCGTCTCCCCTCCGCAGAGCGCGGCCGGCAGGGAGGAGGCGCCCAGCCGGCCGCCCTCCTCCAGGACCAGCACCGCCGAACCGCTCGTCCACAGCCCGACCGGGCCGACCGGCTTCTGCCCCGTGCTGCCGAGCACGACGGCCGCGATCGTCACACCGACGACCACCACCAGCCCCGCGATCGCCACCCGCGAACCCCCCTGCCCCGCTCCCCCGTTGCGCATGGCCCACAGCATAGGGAGCGCCGGCCCCCCGGTCACCGGTCCGCGGAACCCGGCGGTGCTCCCACGCCGGCCCGCTCCGCGCAGGCCGACCGCGCGGGCGGCGCGCCGGACGCCGGGAGGCCGTACGGGCACCGGCGCTCCGACGGCCGCCGCACCCGCACGCACTCACGCACGCACGCACCCGCACGAACCCGGCGGCACACGGCCGCGGAACCCGGTGGCGCGCGGAGGAACGACGCGAATTTATCCGCAGTTCGCCCGTCGGCCACCCGGCCGCGGGCCGCTGCTCCTAGTCTGCGGGCGACGAGCACCACCGCGACCGGCACCACCGCGGCCGCCACCATCCCGGCCACCACCGCCGCGCCATCCGCGCGGGCAAGGAGCACCCATGACACACCGTCCGCTCGACGGCAGCACCCCGGCAGCACCCGTGCAGGGCGCCGACTCCTCCCGCCGCCGGTTCCTGCGCGCGACCGGCGTCGCCGGCCTGGGCGCGGCCGCGCTGGCCGCCGGCGCCGGGGAGGCGTTCGCAGCGCCCGGCGAGGACCAGCCCGAGGCCTCCGAGGAGCGGGCGGCCGCCGCCGCACCGGCCGGGACCCGCGCGCCGGTGCGCACCGGAACCGGTCTGGACCGGCTGCCGCACCCGCTGGTCATCGGCCACCGCGGTGCCCCCGGCTACCGCCCGGAGGAGACCCTGGGTTCCTACGAGCTGGCGCTGGAGCTGGGCGCGGACGTCATCGAGCCGGACCTGGTGCCCACCAAGGACGGCCACCTGGTGATCCGGCACGAGAACAACATCGCCGAGACCACCGACGTCGCCGACCACCCCGAGTTCGCGGGCCGCAAGACCACCAAGACCATCGACGGTGCGCCGCTCACCGGCTGGTTCACCGAGGACTTCACGCTCGCCGAGCTGAAAACACTGCGGGCCAAGGAGCGCCTGCCGCAGCAGCGCCAGCGCAACACGCTGTACGACGGCCGCTGGCAGATCCTCACCTTCCGCGAGCTGGCCGACTTCGCGCGCAAGCGCGGGCGCGAGCTGGGCCGCGACGTCTGGCTCTACCCGGAGACCAAGCACCCGAGCTACTTCCGCTCGATCGGCCTGCCGCTGGAGGAGCGCCTCGCGGACGAGTTGCGCCGCACCGGCCTGGCGGGCAGGCGCGGGCGGGCGATCCTGCAGTCCTTCGAGCCGAGCAGCCTCCAGCGGCTGGCGAAGCTGGTCGACAACCCGCGGATCCAGCTGCTCAGCGGCCCGACCAGCCAGCCGTACGACTTCGTGCTCTCCGGCGACAAGCGGACGGTGGCCGACCTGGTGACGCCGGAGGGGCTGCGCTGGATAGCCTCGTTCGCGCACGGCATCGGCCCGACCACGCAGCTGATCGCGCCGGTCGACGCGAGCGGCAAGCTCCTGCCGCCGACCACGCTGGTGCGCGACGCGCACGCGGCCAACCTGCTGCTGCACCCGTACACCGTGCGCAACGAGAACGGCTTCCTGCCGCTGGACTACCGCCGCGGCACCGACCCCAACGCGTACGGCGACGCCATCGGCTGGGCCAGGTACCTCTACGAGCTGGGCGTGGACGGCTTCTTCACCGACCAGACCGACACCACGATCCTGGCCCGGCAGGACTTCTGGGCCGCCAAGGGCGTCAACTGAACAGCCGCTGAGCGCGCCTGACGACCGTGCCCCGGACCGCGAGAGCGGGTGGTCCGGGGCACGGTCGTCAGCGGGCGGGCGTCAGTTGTCGTCGGCCTGGTCGGTCGGCGGGGCGCTGCGCGGACGCCCGGGTGCGGGCGTCCGGCCGCCGCCGGGCCGGCCCGGCGCGGTCTCGGGCCGGCTGCCGCCCGGATCGACGGTGCCGCTCGGACCGGAGCCGCCCGGGCTCGCGCTCGGGTCCTTCTTGGGCGGCGGGTCCGGGATGTAGACGGTCTGGAAGGTCTCCTCCGGCATCCCCTTGACCGCCTGGTTCATCGCCATCTCCCAGATCGGTCCCGGGCCGGTGGCGCCGAAGACCTCCTCCTGGTACTTGCCGCCGATCCGGATGTCCTTCATCGGCACGCCCTTGGACGGCCCGCCGAGCCAGACCGAGGCGGCCAGCGAGGGGGTGTAACCGCTGAACCAGGCGGCCTTCTTCTCGTCGGCGGTACCGGTCTTGCCGGCGATCTGGCGGCCGTCGTCCAGCCCCAGGTCCCGTGCGGTGCCCTTCTCGGTCACCCCGAGCAGCACGGTGTTGATCACGTCGGCGGTGTTCTCGGAGATCGCCTGGCCGCACTTGACCGGGGTGACGGGCACGTCCCGGCCGTCCACAGTGGTGATCTTGTTGATCGCGACCGGCGTGCAGTGAGTGCCCCGGGCGGCGAAGGTGGCGTACACGTTCGCCATGACCAGCGGGCTGACCTCCTGGGTGCCGAGGCCCAGCGCGGGCAGCTCCTGGAGCGGGTCGCCGCTGGCCTTGGCCGCGATGCCCAGCTTGTTGGCCATCTGCTTGACCGGGCAGAGGCCGATCTCCTGCTCCATCTGCACGAAGTAGGTGTTGACCGACCGCGCCATGGCCTCCTTCAGCTGGTACGGGCCGACCTCACTGGCCGACTCGTTGGGGACGGAGCCCTCCTTCCGGCCCTTCTGCAGGTTCTTCCAGTTGCCCGAGCAGGTGGACATCGTCGGCCAGTCCATCCGGTTCGGCGACGGGTACTGCTGGGTGGGCGGGAGCCCGGCCTCCAGCGCGGCGGCGGCCACGATCGGCTTGAAGTTGGAGCCCGGCTGGAAGCCGTTGCCGCCGCCCATCGCCGCGTCCACGTTGTAGTTGACGACGGTCTCGTTCTTGGCCGGGTCCAGGCCGTACGGGCGGGTCTGGGCCATCGCCAGGATCTTGCCGGTGCCCGGCTCGACCATCGTCATCGCCGCCGAGACCGGGTCGGAGACGAACACCTTCTTGGTCACCGCGGCCTGCGCGGCGGCCTGCTTCTGCGGGTCCAGCGTGGTGTAGATGTTGAGACCGCCCTGGTCCCACAGCTTCTTCCGCTCGGCGGCGGTCTTGCCGAACACCGGGTCCTGCTTGACCACGTGGCGCACGTAGTCGCAGAAGAAGCCCATGCCCGCGTTGGCGGTGATGCAGCCGTTCTGCGGCTCCTTGTAGCGCAGGCCGAGCGGGGTCGCCTTCGCCTCCTTGGCCTGGGCCGCCGTGAGGTGCTTGTTCTCCACCATCTTGTCGATGACGGTGTCGCGCCGCTTCTGGGCGGCGACCGGGTGCGTCTTGGGGTCGTACTGGGACGGGTTCTGCACCAGGCCGGCGAGCGTGGCCGCCTCGGGGAGGGTCAGGTCCTTGGCGTCCTTGCTGAAGTACCGCTGGGAGGCGGCCTGGATGCCGTAGGCCTGGTGGCCGTAGAAGGTGATGTTCAGGTAGTTGGAGAGGATCTGGTCCTTCGTCAGCTCCTCTTCGAGCTTGATGGCGTACTTGAGTTCCTGGATCTTGCGGCCGATCGTCTTGCGCTGCGCCTCGCGGACGGCGGCCTGGTCGTCGCCGGCCTTCTCGACGTTGACGTTCTTCACGTACTGCTGGGTCAGCGTCGAGGCGCCCTGGACGGCCGTACCGCTCTCGGCGTTCTTGGTGACGGCCCGGAGCACACCCTTGAGGTCGACCGCGCCGTGCTCGTAGAAGCGCGCGTCCTCGATGTCCACCTGGGCCTGGCGTATCAGGGGCGACATCTGGTCGGCGGGTATGACCGTGCGGTCGCGCTCGTAGACCTTGGCGATCAGCACGCCCTGGGCGTCGAAGATCTGGGAGGCCTGGCTCAGCGGCGGGGTCTTGAAATCGTCGGGAATGCTGTCGAAGCTGTCCGCCGTGCTCTTGGCGGACAGTCCGAGTGCGCCCGCCGCCGGCAGGGCCACCCCCGCCAGCAGGACGCCGGCCAGCGTGCTGTAGCCGAGGAACTTCACCGCGTGGCCCAGCAGGCCGAGTGGCGTCTCGCGGCGCCGGGGACGCGGGATCCAGGTGTCGCCCTGATCCGGGGGGGCGATGCGGCGGCTCTTCCGTGACATAGCCGGAACACTACGTCCACGAAAACCGCCCGTGGGGCGGGTGTTGGCCAAGCAATGTCACAAGTCTGCGACAGATTCGCCTCATTCCGGCCGGTCGGGCACGCCTTCGCCGCAACCCCGCGTACCGGCAAGGATCGTTCGCCCACGCCCGTTCGGGCCGCCCGGGCGGATTGATGAGCGCACGTCAGTCCGACCGGCGCTTCTTCCGCAGCCCGAGCACCGCGCCCACCACCGCGAGGACGGCCACCACGCCGACGGCGCTGTCCGACGGACCGTCCGCGGAGCCGGAGGAGGCGGCCGCGGAACCCGCCGAGGGCGAGGCGCCGGAGGCCCGGCCGGGGGGCGCCTCGGCCCCGCCCGACGGCGGGGCGGACGGCAGCGGCTTGACCGTGTCCGGGAGTTGGCCGTCGTCCAGCGGCTCCCGCCAGACCGGGCTGTCCTTGCCCTCGGTGCCGCAGAGCACCGACCGGCCGTCCGCCGTGAAGGTCACCGACTCGCCCTGGCGCTGCAGCGGCGCGGCGAGCGGGCCGAGTTCGGTGGGCGCGCCGTCCTTCCAGCGGTACAGCCCGGCGGAGAGGTAGCCGCGCAGGACGAGTCGGGTACCGTCCGGCGAGAAGGCGCCGTCGGTGACCCACGGGACGTCGCCGATCCGACGGAAGGTGTTGATGCCGGCGGTGGAGAGCTTCTCCGGCCCCTCGTAGAGGCCGCCCCCGCCCTGCTTCTTGCTGGCGATGTACGCCCGGCCGGTGATCGGGTGGACCATCAGCGCCTCGGCGTCGCGGGGCCCGTCCTCGTAGCGGACCCGGTAGCGGATCACGTCCACGGACTGGTCGCGCAGCTCGGCGGGCTCCGCGAACGAGTAGATCCACACCTCGGACCACTTGCCGCCGAGGTTGTCGCCGAGGTCCCCGACGTACAGCCGCCCGTCGGGGCCGAGTGAGATCGCCTCGACGTCGCGCGGCTCGATGCCGCGCAGGGTGACGGTGGCGACGGTGCGGCCCTGCGAGTCGACGGCGTAGACGTACGGGCCGTCGTCGCTGTCGTTGTGCGTCCAGTAGACGCCGGGGTGGGCGAGGCTGGCGGCGAGGCCGCTGGACTCGGTGATCCGCGGGTCGGTGATGGTGAACGCCTGGCCGGCACCGTCGGCCGCGCGGGCGGGCGGCGCGGCGGCGAGGGCGATCAGCGCGAGGGCCGCCGTGAGGGCCGCCGAGGCGCGGCCCGCCACCCGGTGCCGCTTCCGCCGTGTGTTCGTTCGCATCCTCAGCACCCGCCGATCCTCCCACGGCGCCCGGCACCGGACCGGAAACCCCTTTTCGTCATCTTGACGAGATTGCCGCGCGCGCCATATCGTCGCACTGACGAAAAGGGGGTCCCGCTCATGGCCGACATCACCCGGCGCTTCGGACTGCGCCACCTGCGCGCCGTTCCCACCGCCCACATCCGCCACCTCGACCGGGGCAAGGTCGCCCACGACGGCACCGGCCTCGCCTTCTGGTTCCGCCCGCTCACCGCCGCCCTCTCCGAGGTGCCGGTGGACGACCGCGAACTGGCGATGCTCTTCCACGCCCGCACCTCCGACTTCCAGGACGTCACCGTGCAGGCCACGCTGACGTACCGGATCACCGAACCCGCCACCGCGGCCGCCCGCGTCGACTTCGGCATCGACCCCGACACCGGCGCCTGGCGCGCCGCGCCGCTCGACCAGATCGCCACCCTGCTCACCGAGACCGCCCAGCAGCACGCGCTGGGCCTGCTCGCCCGCACCCCGCTCGCCGCCGCACTGGTCGACGGCGTCAGCACCGTCCGCGACCGGATGGCCGCCGGACTCGCCTCCGAACCGCGGATCACCGAGACCGGGCTCGCCGTGATCGCCGTCCGCGTCGTGGCGCTGCGCCCCGAGCCCGAGGTCGAGCGGGCCCTGCGCACCCCCGCCCGCGAACTGGTCCAGCAAGAGGCCGACCGGGCCACCTTCGAACGGCGGGCCGTCGCCGTCGAGCACGAGCGCGGCATCGCCGAGAACGAACTCGCCAACCGGATCAAACTGGCCCGGCGGGAGAAGCAGCTGATCACCCAGCAGGGCGCCAACGCGCGTCTCCAGGCCGAGGACGAGGCGGTCGCCGACAAGGTCCGCGCCGACGCCGAGGCCGGGCGCCGCACCCGGCTCGCCACCGCCGAGGCCGAGGCCGCCCGCGCGCTCGGCGAGGCCAAGGCCGCCGCCGAGGCCGCCTGGCTCGCCGCCCACCAGCAGGCCGACCCGGCCGTGCTGCGGGCGCTCGCCCTGATGCGGCTGGCCGAGCACCTGCCGCGGATCGACAGCGTCACCCTCACCCCGGACCTGCTCAGCGGGCTGCTCGCGAAGCTCGCCGGCCCGGCGGGTGAGCGGTGACGCTCGCGCCCCGGGTCGTCCTGGTCCACCGCCGCACCGAGTACGAGGAGTTGCTCGCCCACCACGGCACCCCCGGGCAGGCCGCGTTCTTCCTCGACTCCCGCGGCCGCTCCGTCGCCGAGGTCGAGCACCGCCACCACCGGCAGGCCGAGGCGCTCGCCCGAGCGGCGGCCGCCGTCCCGCTCGACTGGCGGCGCACCCGGGTCGAGCGGGCCGACCTCCCCCGGTTCCTGTTCGAACCGGAGGACGTGGTCGTCGTGGTCGGCCAGGACGGCCTGGTCGCGAACGTCGCCAAGTACCTCGACGGCCAGCCGGTCATCGGCGTCGACGCCGACCCGGGCCGCAACCCCGGCGTCCTGGTCCGCCACCGCGCCGACGCGCTGCCCGCCCTCCTCCCGGCCGCCGTCGCCCGCAGCGGCTCCCGGCACCTGGAGGAGCGCACCATGGTCGAGGCGGTCGCCGACGACACCCAGCGGCTGCTGGCGCTCAACGAGGTGTACGTCGGGCAGCCCGGGCACCAGACGGCGCGGTACCGGCTGACGGTGACCGGGGCCGGGGGCGCCTCCGCGGACGCGCCCCCGCTTTCCGCGGAATCGTCCGCACCGCGGGGCTTGCCCGGGCCACGGGGCTCCGCCGGGCTGCAGGGCTCTGCGGGGCTGCAGGGCTCCGCCGCATCGCGGGGCTCCGCCGCGCCGCAGGCCTCCGGCGAGCCGCAGGCCTCCTCCGGGGTGCTGGTCGGCACCGGGACGGGTGCCACCGGCTGGTGCCGGTCCGCCTGGCTGGAGCGCGGCGGACCGCTCGCCCTCCCCGAGGCGGCAGCACCCGCGCTCGCCTGGTTCGTCCGCGAGGCGTGGCCCTCCCCCGTGACCGGCACCAGCCGGGTGCACGGGGTGCTGGACGCCGGCCGGCAGCTGGTGCTGACGGTCGAGTCGGACCGCCTGGTCGCCTTCGGCGACGGCATCGAGACGGACGCGCTGGAGCTCACCTGGGGCCAGAGCATCCGGCTGGGCGTCGCTGCGACGCGGCTTCGGCTGCTCGGCTGACCGGGCCGCCACCGGCGCACCCGGCCGGCTCCCGCGCGGTGTTCGGGGCGTTCACTCGCCGGATGCACAGAAGATTGTTACCTGTCGGTAAGCAAGAGTCCTGTTGCCGGGCCTAACGGTGTGCAAGATTTGCCATGGCCGCGTCGTGTTCGTCACCTCGCGGAATCCGACACCATGACAGAAAGGCTCCCCGGTGGCAGGTATGAAACTGGTCGGCAGAGCAGCCGCCCCCGTTGTTCTGGCCGGCGCACTCCTCGCGGGCCTGGCCGGCCCGGCGGCCGCCGCCGCCCCCGCCCACTCGGCACCCGCCGTCGCCCAGGCGACGGTCCAGGCTCCGGCCGCGGCGCCGCTCTCCGCAGCGGGTGTGACCGAGAGCCAGTGGCTGGCCGACGTCCGGGCGGCCCTCGCCCCGGCCCGCGCCTACATAGAGCAGCGCACCTCGGGCGCCGGCGCGGCCGTCCGCCCGGCGATCGTGTTCGACATCGACAACACGACGCTCCAGACGCACTTCCACCCCTTCAGTCAGCCCGCCATCGGCGCCTCGCTGGAGCTCGCGACCTACGCGCACGCGCGCGGCGTCGCGGTCGTCTTCATCACCGCGCGTCCGGACTTCATCGAGTCGCTGACCCGCTGTGCCCTCCAGCGCGCCGGGTACCCGGTGGACGGCCTGCACGGCCGCGACCTCGACGACCTGTTCCAGCCGGTGCAGGACTTCAAGACCGCCCAGCGCGCCGCGGTCGAGGCGGAGGGCTACACGATCATCGCCAACGTCGGCAACAACACCACCGACCTGGAGGGTGGCCACGCCGACCGGACGTTCAAGCTCCCCGACTACAACGGCCTGCTCTCGTAGGGTCCGTCAAGTCATCGGCGCTCCGGCGCCCGGCCGGCCTCCGGGACGGCCGGGCGCCGGGGTGTTCGGTCCCGGGGTGCCCCCGTCCCCGGGGGTTCCTCGGAGGTACCCAG
>NZ_CP026498.1:10558810-10560363 GCF_002953255.1 Streptomyces sp. CB01881 | reverse complement strand
GGCCGTCGCCGCCGGGGCCGCACCGGCCGGGGCTGACGCCCGGCCCGACCCGGCCGGGCGTCAGCCCCGGCCGGTGCGGCTCGCGTGCGCGGCGAGGACGGCCCGGTAGCGGTGGTGCACGTCCTCGCGATCGGCCGGCTCGGCCACCGACTCCGCACTCAGCCGCTCGATCATCCCGGCCTGGCGGAGCAGCACCTGGCGCTGCTCCTCGGTCCTGGTCTCCACCATGATCTCCGCCAGGGCGTCGAGCTGCCGGATCAGGACGGCGGGCATGCCGTGGGCGGCCTGGCGGATCTTCTCGAACGCGCGCTCCACCAGCCGCTCGTAGCTCACCGGCGTGGCGATCACCCGGATGTAGCCGTCCGCATCCCGGTGGACCGGGTCCGGCTGCCAGCGCGACGCGATCCGGCACAGCCCCTCACCGAGCCAGTCGATGCAGGTCAGGGCGGTGAAGGTGTCGTTCACCGCGGTGGACAGCGCCCGGATGGCGATCTCCACCAGCTGGTCCACCGCGAAGGCGATGTCCTGGGCGAGCGTCCTGGTCGGGCCGGTGATGTGGGCGCGGGCGAAACTCCGGGACACCTCGTCGGCCGCCTCGGCGGGCCAGACCGTGGCGAGCTGGTGACCCTGCACCAGGAAGTGGCCCGGTCGCTGGTCCAGGCGGATGACGGCGCCGAGCTCGGACGCCATGCGGACCAGCGTGCGGTGCCGGACGAACTGCAGGTAGCCGCTGGCCGGCGCCGGGACGGCGGCCCCCGACGCGTCCAGCCGGGCGTGCAGTTCGGCCTCGGGCGGCCCCCGCTCGACGCCGCCGCCGCGGGCGGGTTCGCCCGCGCCCGCGTCGATCGCCGCCGAGAGCTCGGCCGCGATGTTCGCGATGACGCGGGGCAGCTGGATGGAGGTGGCGATGTGGTGGATGAAGTAGATCAGCACCCCGAGGTCGGCCAGCACCAGGCCCATGCACACGGTGATGGACAGGTGCGGGACGAAGTCGCCGTGCGAGGACGGTCCGATCACCATCAGGGAGAGCACCGCGTAGACGAACGTCCCGACGAAGGTGCCCAGGGTGAGCTGGGTGCTGCGGTCCCGGATGAAGGTCCGCAGCATCCGCGGCCCGAACTGGGTGGAGGCCAGCGTCAGGGTCACGATCATGATCGAGAACACCACGCCGACGACGGTGATCAGCGCCGCCGCGATGGCGGCGAGGATCTGCCGGGCGGCGTCGGCCGTGCCGCTGATGACCCAGGTCGGCAGGGACAGGTCGCCCCGGTACGCCGCCCGGTCCAGGGACCAGGTGAGCAGGAAGAGAAGCGCGGCGAGCAGCACCTCCAGCATCGGCACGACCCACAGGTTGGTCCGCAGCGCCTCCCGACGCCACTGCGCCTCCAGGTGGACCCCACCGATCACCTCGCCCACCTCCAGCCCCTGCGCACCGGCCCGCCGGACGCCACCTCGTTCAAGGGTCGTCCGACAAGGCGGCGGCCGCCCGCCGGGCCGCCCCTCCGTGGGGCCGCCCGGGTGGTGCCCGGCGCGGCGGCCGAGCAGCGGGGCTC
>NZ_CP026498.1:10550326-10558800 GCF_002953255.1 Streptomyces sp. CB01881 | reverse complement strand
CCCGGGTGGCGCCGTGCCCGGCGGCCGAGCGCAGGAGCGGGGCTCGGAGCGGGGCTCAGGGCGGGGCTCAGGGCGGGGCTCGGAGCAGGGGGCTCGGAGGCGGGGCTCCCTGGCAGGCTCAGAGCCCGAGCAGCCCCGGGTCCGTTGCCAGCGCGAGCATCGGCTCGCGCGGGTCCGCGACCAACCGCCGCTCGGTCAGGTCCAGGAACCCCCCGACACAGGTCACCTCGGCGGCGAGGACCCCGTCGGTCCGGGTGATGGCCTGCACCAGTTCGAAGGTCCTGCCGCCGCCCCAGACGAACCGGCAGCTCACGTCCACCTCGTCGCCCGCGCGCAGCTCCCGCCGGTACTTGACCGTGGTCTCCAGCACCACCGGGCCGATCCCCTTGGCCAGCAGGTCGGCCTGCCGCACGCCCGCCGACTGGAGGTACTCCCAGCGGGCGTGCTCGGCGTACTGGAGGTACACCGCCTGGTTGAGGTGGCCCTGCGCGTCGGTCTCGTAGCCGCGGACGGTGACCCGCACCGTGAAGTCCTGATCGGTCATGGTCCGCACGCTACTCCGGACGCGGCGTCACTGGCGCGTGGCGTCCGTCACCGCCACCGCCACCGCCAGGGCCAGAGCCAGAGCCAGAGCCACCGACAGGCTTCGGCCACCGTCAGGGCCACCGCCACGACCGGCCCGGGGAGCACGCGGTGGCCGGGTCGTGGGGCCCCTGGGCGGGCCTACCGCAGGGTGAGGATGCGGGGACCGTCCTCGGTGATCGCCACCGTGTGCTCGATGTGCGCGGCCCGGCTGCCGTCGGTGGTGCGCAGCGTCCAGCCGTCCGGGTCGGTGTCGTGGTCGTCCCGGCCGCCGGCCGTGAGCATCGGCTCGATGGCCAGGACCAGTCCCGGCTTGAGCGGGTAACCGCGGCCCGGGCGCCCCTCGTTGGGCACGTGCGGATCCTCGTGCATCCGCCGCCCGATGCCGTGCCCGCCGAACCCCTCCGGCAGCCCGTAGCGGGCCCCGCGCGCCACCTTGGCGATCGCGTGCGCGATGTCGCCGGTCCGGTTGCCGAGCACGGCCGCGGCGATCCCCGCCTCCAGCGCCCGCCGGGTGGCGTCGATCAGCTCCTGGTCCGCGGGCCGAGCCGTCCCGACGGTGAAGCTGACGGCGGCGTCGCCGGCCCACCCGTCCAGCACGGCCCCGCAGTCGATGCTCACCAGGTCCCCGTCGCGCAGCCGGTAGCCGTCCGGGATGCCGTGCACGACGGCGTCGTTGACGGAGGCGCAGATCACGGCGGGGAACGGCACCGGTGCGAACGAGGGCCGGTACCCGAGGAACGGCGAGGTGGCCCCGGCCTTGCACAGCACCTCCCGCGCCACCCCGTCCAGCTCCAGCAGGCTCACCCCGACGCCCGCCGTCGCCTCGACGGCTGCCAGCGCGTCGGCCACCACCCGCCCTGCCTCCCGCATCGCCGCGAGCGCCGCCTCCGACTTGAGCTCGACCATGCTGCTGATCCCCTCGATCCACTCAACCAATTCTTATACCGGTATATCTATCACGGTTGCGGCGGTATTAGTATTGGCGCATGGTGAGGACCCCACTGACCCCCTGGGAGCGCGACCGCGGCGAGCGGTTCGGCGCCCTGCTCCGCGAGGCGCGCGGCGCCCGCAGCATGGTCGAGGTGGCGGCGGCGGCCGGCATCTCCTCCGAGACCCTCCGCAAGATCGAGACCGGCCGGGCACCCACCCCCGCCTTCTTCACCGTCGCCGCGCTCGCCTACGCCCTCGGCCTCTCCCTCGACGACCTCGCCGCCGCCTGCGCGCCGGCGGAGGACGACGAGGCACTCTCGGCCTAACCGCGGCGCGGCCGGTTACGCCTGACGCTGCGCCAGGCGCCCCCGCGCAGCGGGTAGGCCCGGGCGGCGTGGTGGCCCGGGCGGCACGGCGGCGCCCTGCTTCGGCGGAACCCGTTCGTCACGGACACGGCCGCGAGGGCGCCCGGCGGGCCGCGTCGGACACGCCCCGGGCCGGGCGTCGGCCTGGCGGGTGGGGCTGTCCTGCAGCAGGGTCCGCGTCAACGGACCAGCAGGGCGGCGACCGACGTGGCCAGCATCAGGGTGCCGGTGCACCCGCCGACTCCCCGCGTGACGACGGTCGGGAGCGTGGCCCCGTCGCGGTGCGCGAGCCAGGCTGCCGCGGCCCCGGCCAGCAGTCCCAGCAGCAACGTCATCAGGCAGGCCAGCAGGATCACGGCGGTGTGGTCGGACACGGTCTCAGTTCCTTTCGAGCGGGATGTTCGTCCGAGGCCGAATCTGACGGAACGCGTGTGCGACATGGTGCGTTTGAACGAAGACGGGCCAAGGCGAACAGCCGGCCACCGGGCGAGACGAGGACAGCAGGCGTTGGAGGATCTCTCTCCCGAGCGGGCGGCGGCGTTGACGAGGCTCCGCCGGCTGCTCCGGGCCGGGCTGGCGGAGTCCGGCCTGACCATGGCGCGGCTGGTCCAGCGGACCGGCCTGTCCCGGACCACCGTCAGCCAGGCCCTCAGCGAATCGGCGCCGCCGCCGTCGCCGCGGACCGTGGCCGCCCTCGCCGAGACCCTCGGGCTCGACCCGCGGGCCCTCCTCGAACTCCGGGACCCGGTGCGGCGACCGGGCGGCCGCCCCGGCGACGGCGGACCCGGCCTGCCGATCGGCGACTGGGACCCGCACGACCTTGAGGTCCACCCCGCCGTGCATCCCCCGGCCGGGGCGGCGGACGGCCGGCCGGACGGCCGGCGGCTGCCCGGCTACGTCCGCCGTCCGCACGACGAGGCACTCGCCGGGCACGTCGCGGCGGTCGCGGCGGGCGGGAGCCGCATGGCGGTACTGATCGGGTCCTCGTCCACCGGGAAGACCCGTTCCTGTTGGGAGGCGGTGCAGCCGCTCGCCGAGCTGGACTGGCGGCTCTGGCACCCCTTCGATCCGACCCGGGCCGAGGCCGCCCTCGCCGACCTGGGGCGCGTCGGCCCACGGACGGTGGTCTGGCTCAACGAGGCGCAGCACTACCTGGGAGCGGCCGACGGCGTCGGCGAACGCATCGCCGCCGCCCTGCACGCCCTGCTGACCGATCCGCAGCGCGGCCCCGTGCTGGTCCTCGGCACGCTCTGGCCGAACCACTCCGACGACTACGCGAGGCCTCCGGCGCCCGGCGGAGGTCACGACCCGTACTCCCGGGTCCGCGAGCTGCTGGCCGGCCGGCGGATCATCCTGCCCACCGGCTTCGACGACGCGGCGGCCGCCGCGGCCAGGGCGCTGGCCGCGGCCGGCGACACCCAGCTGGAGCTGGCCCTCGCGTCGGCCCGTGACGGGCGGCTCACCCAGTTCCTCGCGGGCGCCCCCGAACTGGTCGACCGGTACGAGTCCGCGTCGCCCGGCAGCCGGGCCCTGCTGGACGCGGCGATGGACGCGACCCGGCTGGGTGTCGGCCCCCATCTCCCGCACGACTTCCTCCGCCGGGCCGCGGTGGGCTATCCGGCCGACGAGGAGTACGACGCCCTTCCCGAGTCCTGGATCGAGGACGCGCTCGCGGACACCGGCAGAACGGTGCACGGCGGCTACGCGCCGCTGCGGCAGGTCCGGGCCCGCCCCGCCTTCCGTGCGGAGGGAACGACCGGCGAGGTGCCCGCGACCCCGGTCCACCGGCTCGCCGACTACCTGGAGGAGCACGGACGCCGGGTGCGGCGGCCGTACTGCCCGCCCGAGTCCTTCTGGTCCGCCGCGTACCGGTACCTGGACCAGCCCGACGACCTCGACCGGCTCGCCCGCGCCGCCTCGGACCGGATGCGTGACCAATGGGCCCACCGGCTCTGGGAGAAGGCGGCGGAGGCGGGCAGCTCGGACGCCCTGGTCGCGCTGGTCCGGCGGGCGTCCTCGGCGGGCGACGCCGCCGGGGCCGAGCGGCTGGCCTGCCGGGCCGCGGCGGCCGGCAACACCGGCGGCCTGGCCGCGCTGGCCTGGGTACCCGAGCACCTCGGGGACTTCGACGAGGCCGAGCGCCTCTCACTGCTGGCGGCCGGGTACGGCCTCACCTTCGCCCTGCAACGCCTTCAGAAGCGGCGGGCGCAGGCCGGGGACCTCGACGGCGCCGCGCGCAACCTGCGGCAGGCCGCCGACGCGGGCGACCTCTCCGCGCTGCTCGACCTCGCCGCGATGGCCGAGGCCGCCGGGGACCGGGCCGCGGCGGAGGAACTGGTCGCCTCGGCCGCCGAGGCCGGCCGCACCGAGGCCGTGGTGCAGCTCGCCGCGCTCCGCGAGCTCGACGGTGCGCACGACGAGGCGTGGGAGCTCGCCCACCGGGCCTCCGCCCAGGGGGACGACTCGGTGATGGGCATGCTCGCGACCCTGCGGGAGCGCAGCGGGGACCTCGACGGAGCCGAGACGTACCTACGGCGGGCCGCCGAGGCCGGAGAACCGGACGCCCTGGCCCATCTGGCCTGGATCCGGGAGGGACGCGGCGCCCGGGACGAGGCCGAGGAGCTGCTCCGGGAGGCCGTCACGGGTGATCTCACGGCGGTGGCCTCGGTCGCGGTGCTCCGGGCGATGACCGGCGATCTGGACGGGGCCCGGCGTCTGGCCGACGAGATCGCCGGGCTCGGGGAGTGCTCCGGGCTCGTACGCCTCGCCGGCCGGCTGAAGGAGAACGGCGACCCGGCCGGCGCCGAGCGTGACCTCCGCCGGGCCGCCGCCCACGGCGACGTCACCGCGCTGGACCTGCTCGCCGCCGCGTACGAGGAGGCGGGCGACCTCGACGGGGCGGAGGAGCAGGCGGTCCGCGCGGCCCGTGCGGGCGGGACGTCCGCCCTGGTCCGGCTGTGCGTGCGCCGGGGCTCCGCCGGCGAGACGGACGCGGCGGCCCGGCTGGCGCTCCTGGCGGCCGATGCGGGCAACTCCACCGGCCTGCTCGGGCTCGCCGTCGTCCAGGAACAGCGCGGCGACCACGACGGCGCGGAGAAGACCCTGCGGCTGGCGCTCGACCGGGGCGTCCTGGCGGCGCACGTCCCCCTCGCCCAGCTCCGGCTCTCGGCCGGCGACGCCGCCGGCGCCCGCCGGCACCTGCTGAGGGCCGCGGACTCGGGCGAGGCGTTCCTTGAGGTCGCCACGGTCCGCGCCGGTTTCGGGGCCGACGCGGGCCGGGGACCGCTCTGGCCGCACGGGCTCGATCCCGACGGAACGCCGACCGCCCCGTGGTGACCGGGCGACGGGCGGCGCACCGCCCGGCCCAGTGGTGACCGCGCCGCCGGCGGAACGGTCGGGTGGCCCGGCCGCTCCGCCCGTGGTCCGTGAGCCCGTGGTCCGTCAGGCCGTGATGCCGCCGTCGAGGACGAGGTCGGCGCCCACGGTGTAGGCGGACTCGGGCGAGGCGAGGTGGAGGACGGCGGCGGCGATCTCCTCGGGTGCGCCGGCCCGGCCCGCGGGGACCTGGGCCTTCATGCGGTCGGCCTTGTCGGCGGCGTTCTCGCCGGGGCGGGTGGACATGGTGGTCTCGACGGGGCCGGGGCTGACGGAGTTGATCCGGACGCCGTCGGCGATGTGGTCGCGGGCGGCGGCGCGGGTCAGGGTGGCGACGGCGGCCTTGGTGACGGCGTAGGCGCCGAGGCCGGGCAGGCGCATGTGGGTGCCGAGGTTGGACGAGATGTTGACGATGGCTCCGCCGCCGTTCGCGCGCATCCGGGCGATCTGGTGCTTCATGGCGAGCCAGGTGCCGGTCAGGTTGGTGTCGACCAGGCGCTGCCAGTCCCCCTCCTCGACGTCGGCGAGCGGGCCGGGGGTCCCGAGGATGCCGGCGTTGTTGACGGCGATGTCCAGCGCTCCGAACCGCTCGACGGTCTCCTGGACGAAGCGGGCGGCGTCGGCGCTCTTCGTGACGTCCCCGACGAGGGCGACGGCCTTGCCGCCCTCCTCCTCGATCAGGGCGACGGTCTCGGCCAGCGAGCTCCCGGTGCGACCGGCGACGGCGACGCGGGCCCCCTCCCGGGCGAAGGCGAGGGCGACGGCGCGGCCGATGCCGGTGCCGCCGCCGGTGACCAGGACGGACTTGTCGGCGAAGCGGGTGGCGGTACGGGTGGTCATGCGGAGTACTCCTCGGTGTGGTTGAGCGGGTGTTCGGAACGGGTGGAGCGGGTCAGGGAGGCGACCGCCGCGGCGGTCAGGGCGAGCCCCGCCGCGGCGGCCGCGAAGGCGGCGGCGTAGCCGCCGACCTCGGTCGGGCGGGTGGCGGCGAGCGCCATCAGGGCGCGACGCCGGTGGTGGGGCCGAGTTCCACGGCGGTGTTGAGGACGCCGGCCGCGAGGCCGGTGCGGTCCGGCGGGACGCCGTGGGTGGCGAGCACCGCCGCACCGGCGAAGGCCGGGCCGGCGCCGGCGCCGGCGCCGGCGGGCAGCAGGCCGGTGACGTACGGGGTGGCGGGGGTGAGGCCGGCCAGCAGGGACAGCCCGGCGGCGGCCACCGCCAGACCCCCGGCGGTGACGGCGGCGGCGCCGTACCGGGCGGCGAGCGGCGCGGCCAGGCGGCCGGCCAGGAGCAGCACCGCGGCGTACGGGAGGAAGGCGGCGGAGGTGGCCGGCACGCCCCAGCCGCAGACCTGTTGGAGGTAGAGCGAGAGCAGCAGGAAGGTCAGCGCGGTGCCGGCGGTGGTCGCCATGACGGCGGCCAGGGTGGTGGCCCGTCGGCGGCCGGCGAGGAAGCCGGGCGGCAGCAGCGGATCGGTGGTGCGGCGTTCGGCGGCGGCGAAGGCGAGTAACAGGGCGGCGCCCACGGCCAGCGGGCCGAGGACGGTCGGTGCGCCCCAGCCGTGTTCGCCGGCCGCGACGAGTCGTAACCGGCCGCGCAGACACCGGTGGTGGCGAGGGCGGCGCCGCGCAGGTCGAGGGCGGAGGGGGCGCCCAGCACCGGGCCGGCGGGCGGCAGCAGCCGGCCGGAGAGGGCGAGCCCGGCAATGGCGACGAGTACGGGGACGCCGAACAGCCAGCGCCAGGAGGCCCAGGCGTTGACCGCACTGGGCCAGGCCGCACTGGGCCAGGCCGCGCTGGGTCCGGCCGTAACGACAGTGGTTCCACCACAAACCCCCCTCACTATATTGACCGCTCGGTCCAATATCAGGACCGGGAAAACGTCGGCCGCCGGCCGCCCGAGACAGACTCAGTCCAGCAGTGCGAGTGCCTGCTCGGCCGCGTCGTGCAGGCGGGCCGCGCCGTCGCCGGCCTTGCCGATCACCCGCATCCCCTGGAGCAGCACGAGCAGCATCCGCGCCAGCGCCCGCGGGTCACGCCCCGCGGGCAGCTCCCCCTGCGCCTCGGCGCGGACCAGCGCGGCCGTCAGCGCCGTCTCCAGGTGGCCGAGGCTCGCCGCCACCCGGCGGGCCGCGCCCGGGTCGTGCGGGGCGAGTTCGACCGCCGTGTTGGTGACGAAGCATCCGCGCCGGAGCCCGCCGTCGCCGTCCTCGCCGGCCTCCCGCGCATAGCGGCGGACCAGCGCGCGAACGGCCGGGAGCACCGGACCGGGCTGTGACAGCTCAGCCAGCAGCACCGGGTCGCACTGCTCGCCGTAGCGCTCCAGCGCGCGCAGGTACAGCTCGCGCTTGCTGCCGAAGGTGGCGTAGATGCTGGCGCGGGCGATCCCCAACCCCTCGACCAGGTCGGCCATCGAGGTGGCCTCGTAGCCGCGCCGCCAGAACAGCTCCAGAGCCGACTGGAGAGCCGCATCGGGGTCGAATTCCTTGGTCCGTGCCATACCTGAACCTTAGTCATATCCAGATCGATCGGTCAAGAAAGCAGGGAGGTCTAGACCATTGCTTCGAGTACGGTCGATTTGACGGAGTATTGTCAAATATGTGCCAGTAAGCCTAACCTTACTTCTTCTCCGTCCCCACCCCCCACTGGAGGCACGTCCCCATGCCGACCACCGTTCAACAGGCACTCGATTCGGCCCGCCCCATCGTCCTGACGGCCTTTCGGGTCGTCGTCGGACTGCTCTTCGCCTGCCACGGCGCCGCCTCGCTCTTCGGCGTCTTCGGCGGCGCCAAGGGCGGCGGCACCATCCCGGTCGGGCAGTGGCCCGGTTGGTGGGCCGCCCTGATCCAGCTCGCCGGCGGGGCGCTGGTGCTGGCCGGCCTCGGCACCCGGATCGCGGCACTGCTCTGCTCCGGCTCCATGGCCTACGCGTACTTCACCGTCCATCAGGAGCACGCGCTGCTGCCGCTGCAGAACGGCGGCGAGGCCTCGGTGATGTTCTGCTGGGCGTTCCTCGCGATCGCGGTGCTCGGCTCCGGCCCCTTCGCGGTGGACCGGCTGTTCACCGGGTGGACCGGCGTCCGGGCCGGCCGCACCGGCCAGGCCGAACACTCCGGGCACGGCTCGCAACCGACCCCGGCCGGCTGACCGGAGGAGTGCGGCGGGACGGCCGCCCTCGCGCGGCCGTCCCGCCACACCGATCCCCCGCCCGCTCCTCCCC
>NZ_CP026498.1:10547215-10550316 GCF_002953255.1 Streptomyces sp. CB01881 | reverse complement strand
TGGCGGTGAGCCCGTCGGTCACCCCGGCCCGGTCGTCGATCTTGATGACGGTGCTCACCCGGCCGCTGTACGCCTTGACCGCCTCGATCGCGTCGCGGATCACCGGCATCACCTCGTCCCACTCCCCCTCGATGCTGGTGAACATCGCATCGGTACGGTTCGGCAGCCCGCTCGCGCGGACCACCCGGACGGCGGCGGCCACCGCCTCCCCCACATCCTCGCCGACCCCCAGCGGGGTGACCGAAAACGCTGCGATCACGGTTCTGCGCTCCTCTCCCGGACGACTGGTCACGACGCCCCGGCCCTACGGGCCACCGGGCGCCGCGACCAGGCTAACCTCGCGCCCGACCGGCGCCCTGCGCCCGGCATGACGCCGACACTCCGTCAGCCCGCCTCCACACCAGAGGCGTCACGCCAAGGACGTCACACCAACGCCGTCACGCCCTCGCAGCCACGCCAACCGTCCGTCAAACCCGACGGGGCCCCGGACGCCGACGAGGATGCCGACGGCTGAAGACCAACGACTGAGGACCAACAACTGAAGACCGACTGCTGAAGTCCGAGGACCGAAGGCTAGATTGTGCCCGTGATCGAGGAGACATCGCTTGAGAAGTTAGAGCGGTCGAGCGTGCAGCGCAGGAAGCACGCGGCCCCCAAGCAGGCCAAGGCCGGTGGTGTGCTGCGGTCGTCCGCACTGATGGCCGCGGGGACGGTGGTCTCGCGCGCCACCGGACTGATCCGGCAGGTGCTGCAAGGCGCAGCACTGGGCACCGGGTTGCTGGCCACCACCTACAACCAGGCCAACACGGTGCCCACCAGCCTGTACTTCCTGCTGATCGGCGGCGCTCTGAACTCCGTCCTGGTGCCCCAACTGGTCCGGGCCCGGGCGGAGGACCCCGACGGCGGGGCCGCCTTCGAACAGCGCCTGGTCACCCTCGTCCTGTGTGTCCTGGGCGTCGGCACCGCGCTGGCCACCTGGGCGGCTCCCGAGATCATCAGCGTCTACCAGCACGACACTCCCACTACGCATGACGCGTTCGAGCTGACCGTGGTCTTCGCCCGCTTCCTGCTCCCGCAGATCTTCTTCTACGGCGCGTTCAGCATCCTCGGGCAGGTCCTCAACGCCCGGAACCGGTTCGGGGCGATGATGTGGACCCCGGTCCTGAACAACGTCGTACTGATCACGGTGTTCGGCCTCTACGTCGGCATGATGACCGCCCCGAAGACGGTCTCGGACATCACCGATGCCCAGGTCAGGCTGCTCGGCATCGGCACCACCCTCGCCCTGGCCCTCCAGGCACTCGCCCTGATCCCCTACGCCCACGCGGCCGGATTCCGGCTGCGGCCGCGCTTCGACTGGCGGGGCACCGGCCTGCGCAGGAGCCTGGGCGCAGCGCGCTGGACCCTGCTGTTCGTCCTGGCCAACCTCGTCGCGAGCACCGTGGTCACCCGCCTGGCCTCCGCCGCCGACGACGCCCTGCCCAACGACGGCGTCGGCTACACCGCCTACAGCTACGCCCAGCAGATATGGATGCTCCCCCAGTCGATCGTCACGGTCTCCCTCGTCACCGCGCTCCTCCCCCGCATGAGCCGGGCGGTGGCCGAGCACCGTCTCGACGACCTGCGCGCCGACCTGTCCCGCGCGCTCCGGATCAGCGGCGTCGTCATCGTCCCGGCGGCGTTCTTCTTCGTCGCCTTCGGCCCGCAGATCGCGCAGCTGCTGTTCGCCCACGGAGCCACCGACGCCGCAGCGACCGTCCCTCTGGGCCAGATGCTGCAGGCTCTCGGCCTGGGGCTGATCCCGTTCTCGGCCCAGTACCTCCTGCTGCGCGGCTTCTACGCCTTCTCCGACACCCGCACGCCGTTCCGCATGGCACTGTGGATCAGTGGCACCAACATCGCTCTGGCCGTGGTCTGCCATCTGCTGTTGTCCCCCCGGTGGGCGGTCACCGGGATGGCCGCCGTCTACGCCCTGTCCTACGCCGTCGGCCTGCTGCTCACGGCTCTGCGGCTCAGGCGGCGCATCGGGGGACTGCTCGACGGTCGTCGGATCTGCCGCACCTACGCCAAGTTGACCGCGGCCGCCACCGGCGCCGGAGCCGCCGGCTGGCTCATCGCCCGCGTCTGCAGCCACGGCCTCACACCTGCCGCCTGGACGCCCGCCCTCTCGCTGACCGTGGGCGGCACCGCGATGGCACTGCTGTTCCTCCTCCTTGCGCGGCTTCTGCGGATCGGGGAACTGCGCGGCCTGCCAGGGCTGGGCTGACCCGGCTCGTCACGGCACGAGGGACACCGAGGAGCCGGTGGGAAGCACCCCGGTCCCTCGGCGCCGACCACCGACCACCGGCTCCCGCCAGAAGTACGGCTGTTGGCAGGTCACTTGAGCCAGCGAGGTTCGAACTTCCGGCCACCGGGCCCGCCCTGAGGACCGGGATCCGCCTCGGATGCGAAGGGGCGTCCACCGGCGGACAGAAGCCCGACCGCCGGATCGACGCCCTCGCCGCAGTACCGCGATGCTCAATTCCCGCTCCTGTCAGCCGCTTTGGCAGCAACGGCGCCCCGTCAGGCCACCGTCGGCAGCGGCGGCTCGACCGCCAGCGGCGCCGAGCTGCGGGCGCGGTGCTGGGCGGCCCAGGTGGTGAGCGCCACCGTGCAGGCGTGGTCCAGGTGGCGCAGCCCGGACCAGTCCAGCTCGACCGGGCGGTCGGCGGGCAGGCGCTCCAGCGCATCCAGCAGCCGGGGCAGCCGCAGGAAGGTCGCGTTGCCGCTCAGCCGGACCCGCATCAGCGGCCCGCCGCCGTCCGGGCCGGCCCCGACACCGCCCTCCCGGGCGCCACCGCCCTCGCCGGCCGGCAGCTCCTCGACGCCGATCTGCAGGTGCGAGGTCTGCCAGGCCGACTTGACCACCGCCAGGCCGATCCCGATCAGCACCCCCTCGAAGAGGTCGGTGCCGATGATCGCCGCCGCCGTCACCACCAGCACCACCGCCTCGCCCCGGTGGTCCCGGCAGAGCGCGGCGATCCGCCGGACCGGGACGAGCTTGGCGCCCGCGTGCACCAGGACGGCGGCCAGCGCGGTCAGCGGCACCAGGCGCGCCGGGC
>NZ_CP026498.1:10545308-10547205 GCF_002953255.1 Streptomyces sp. CB01881 | reverse complement strand
TCAGCGGCACCAGGCCCAGCGCGCCGGGCAGCAGGGCGGTGAACAGCAACAGCCAGAGCCCGTGCAGGACGCGCGAGGCCTTGGTCCGCGCCCCCGCCTGCACGTTGGCCGCGCTGCGCACGATCACCGCCGTCATCGGGAGGGCTCCGAGCAGCCCGCAGAGTGTGTTGCCGACGCCCTGCGCGGTCAGCTCGCGGTCGTAGTCGGTACGCGGGCCGTGGTGCATCCGGTCCACGGCGGCTGCGCTGAAGAGCGTCTCCGCGGAGGCGATCAGGGTGAAGGCGAGGATGGTGCCGAGGCCGGCCGTGCTCGCCGGCGCGCCGAGCGCGCCGCGGTCCGGCAGCTCCACCACGTCCAGCAGGCCGGAGACCCGGATCCGGGCCACCGGGAGGTCCGCGGCGGCGGCCACGGCCGCGGCGAGGCCGACGGCGGCCAGCGGTGCGGGCACCGACCGGGCCACCCGCGGCGGCAGGTACTTCCAGAAGACGAGCACCAGCAGGGTGCCGGCGCCGAGGGCCACCGCGCTCGGGGTGGCCGAGCCGGTGACGGCGTCGCGCAACAGTGCGGGCAGCCCGGCGATCTTCTCCGGCCCGGTCGAGGGCGCCCTGCGGTCGGCGAGCGCGTACAGCTGGCCGGAGAGCAGGGTCAGGCCGATGCCCGCGAGCATGCCGTGCACCACGGAGGCGGACATCGCCCGGAACCAGCGGCCCAGACGCAGGGCGCCCATCGCCAGCTGGAGCAGGCCGGTGGCGAGCACCAGGACGCCGAGGGCGCCGGCGCCGTACTCCTGGACGGCCTCGTAGACCAGGACGGTCAGGCCGGCGGCCGGTCCGCTGACCTGGAGGCTGCTGCCGGGCAGCGCGCCGACGACCAGTCCGCCGACGATCCCGGTGACCAACCCGAGCTCGGCGGGGACCCCGGAGGCGACGGCCACCCCGACGCACAGCGGAAGGGCGACCAGGAAGACCACCAACGAGGCCGGCAGGTCGAAGCGCCAGGGCACGGCGCGCAGCGCTGCGGCCGGGGTGCGACGGCGCGGTGAGCGGTGCGGGGCGTGCGGGCGGCCGAAGCCCGGCGGGGCGCCACGGTGGTGGACGTCGCGGCGTGCGGGGTTGCGGCGCGGGCCGCCCGGCGGGCTCTTGCGGCGCCGGGGCAGGGCGCTCACCGGCCGGCCGCCGGAGCGTGAAGGGGGCGGACGGAGAGAGGACAGGCAAGTCGGTGCATGGGTGCGTTCCTTCCGCGCGCCCGCCGGAGGGACGGGCGCGCCACTGGAGTGGGGTCGTCCGGGCGCGCCGGAACGGCGGCCCGGCACATCGGCGGGGAGACCCGGTAGATCGGCGGGAGCCCGGTACATCGGCGGGAGCGGCACTAGGCGTGGGAGCTGGGGCGGGAGCGGCCTCCCGGGCGGGCCGGGAGCCGGGGCGGGAAGCGGGAGACAGGACGGGGCACGCGGCGGGAGGGCACGGGACGCCGGCAACGGTACGGTCGGCGTCCCGGCGGGCCGGGCGGCGGCGGGTGTCGGGTCGGGTGGCGTGCGGTCAGGGGGCGTGTCCCTCGGCCGGGTGCGGGCGGACCGGGCGCGCGTGGTCCTGGGCGGGACATGACGGCCGGAGCTCCCCGCTCCCCGGTCGATCCCAAACCCCCCTGCCGCAGCCCTAGTTGAACATGGCAACCATGACGGGCCCGGCGTGCCACCGACGGTACCCAGGGGCTCGGGCCGGGCCAACCTCGCACACCAGACCTTCACTCCGGCAGCACATCGGCACCATGCTTCGGCCCGAATCGGACCTTCCGGCGGGTATCCACGTTCGACCGTCGCGCTGGTATGCGAACGAAGACCCTCCCGCAAGGGTGGGCGCCTTGCAGGAAGGGACGACGGGACACCCCGGTGCCGCGA
>NZ_CP026498.1:10543865-10545298 GCF_002953255.1 Streptomyces sp. CB01881 | reverse complement strand
CGGCCGGCACCCCGCCCCGGCACGACACCCCGGCACCCCGCCCGGCCCACACCCCGGCACCGCATCCGGCCCACCCCCATGACCGCCGCCCGCCACTCGCGACCTGCGGTTTCCGCCGAACAGCCGGCTTCCACATTCTGTTGAAACTCCCCTTGACGCCTCGCCAGGCGCCGCCTTACTTTGTTTCCGCATACAGAAACCGTTCTTCCGTATGGTGGAATTCTGGAGATGAGCCCTCCGACCCACTGCGGGCCGACGCAGGAGAAACCCGATGCCTCGTATGACAGCCGCCCGCGCGGCAGTGGAGATCCTCAAGCTCGAAGGCGTTGAGGTCGCGTTCGGCGTGCCGGGCGCCGCGATCAACCCCTTCTACAAGGCGCTCAAGGAGGGCGGCGGCATCCGGCACACGCTGGCCCGCCACGTCGAGGGCGCCTCCCACATGGCGGAGGGCTACACCCGCGCCAAGGCCGGCAACATCGGTGTCTGCATCGGCACCTCCGGCCCGGCCGGCACCGACATGATCACCGGCCTCTACTCGGCGATCGCCGACTCGATCCCGATCCTGTGCATCACCGGCCAGGCCCCGGTCTCCAAGCTGCACAAGGAGGACTTCCAGGCCGTCGACATCGCCTCGATCGCCAAGCCGGTCACCAAGAAGGCCACCACCGTCCTGGAGGCCGCCCAGGTCCCGGGCGTCTTCCAGGAGGCCTTCCACCTGATGCGCTCCGGCCGTCCGGGCCCGGTCCTCATCGACCTGCCGATCGACGTCCAGCAGACCGAGATCGAGTTCGACCCCGAGACGTACCAGCCGCTGCCGGTCTACAAGCCGCAGGCCTCGCGCGCCCAGGCCGAGAAGGCGATCCGGTTCCTGCTGGAGTCCGAGCGCCCGCTGATCGTCGCCGGCGGCGGCATCATCAACGCCGACGCCTCCGACCTGCTGGTCGAGTTCGCCGAGCTGACCGGCGTCCCGGTCATCTCGACCCTGATGGGCTGGGGCACCATCCCCGACGACCACGAGCTGAGCGCCGGCATGGTCGGCGTCCAGACCTCGCACCGCTACGGCAACGCGACCTTCCTGGAGTCGGACTTCGTCCTCGGCATCGGCAACCGCTGGGCCAACCGCCACACCGGGTACAACCTGGAGGCGTACACCAAGGGCCGCAAGTTCGTCCACGTCGACATCGAGCCCACCCAGATCGGCAAGATCTTCGCCCCGGACTACGGCGTCGTCTCCGACGCCAAGGCCGCGCTGGAGCTCTTCATCGAGGTCGCCAAGGAGCTCAAGGCCGCGGGCACGCTGCCCGACTTCGGCGCCTGGGCCGCGTCCGCGCAGGAGCGCAAGGCCACCCTGCTGCGCCGCACGCACTTCGACAACATCCCGATGAAGCCGCAGCGCGTCTACGAGGAGATGAACAAGGCCTTCGGAGACCCGG
>NZ_CP026498.1:10538451-10543855 GCF_002953255.1 Streptomyces sp. CB01881 | reverse complement strand
ATGAAGCCGCAGCGCGTCTACGAGGAGATGAACAAGGCCTTCGGCCCGGAGACCCGGTACGTCACCACCATCGGCCTCTCCCAGATCGCCGGCGCGCAGATGCTGCACGTCTACAAGCCGCGCAACTGGATCAACTGCGGCCAGGCCGGCCCGCTCGGCTGGACCATCCCGGCCGCCATCGGCGCCGCCACCGCGGACCCGGAGACCCCGATCGTCGCACTGTCCGGCGACTACGACTTCCAGTTCATGATCGAGGAGCTGGCGGTCGCCGCCCAGCACAAGGTCCCCTACGTCCACGTCCTGGTGAACAACGCCTACCTGGGCCTGATCCGCCAGGCGCAGATCGGGCTGGACATCAACTTCCAGGTCAACCTGGAGTTCGAGAACATCAACACGCCGGAGCTCGGCGTCTACGGCGTCGACCACGTCAAGGTCGCCGAGGGCCTGGGCGTCAAGGCGATCCGCGTCACCGACCCGAACGAGCTCGGCGCCGCCTTCGAGGAGGCCAAGAAGCTCGCCGCCGAGCACAGCGTCCCGGTCGTGGTCGAGGCCATCCTGGAGCGGATCACCAACATCTCGATGAGCAAGACCGTCGATATGAGCAACGTGACCGAGTTCGAGGAGCTCGCCACCCTGCCGGAGCACGCCCCGACCGCCATCAAGCCGCTGGCGCTCTGAGTCACACCGGGCGGACGCGGGCGCACACCGAGAGTGCGCCGCGTCCGCCCGGACGCAGTACGGCCCCGGCGGACACGTTCGGCCGACGGACCGTGCGGGTACGTACCGGGCACCGCCCGCGCGCGACCGCAGCGCGCGGCCTCCGGCCCCCGGGAGGCCCGCCCGTGTCCTTCGCCATGAGCATCCCCGAGCGCGAGAGCTTCCTCGCCGCCACCCACGTCGGCGTCCTCGCCGTCGGCGGTGACGGCGGTGACGGCGCCGGACCGGGCTGGGGCCCGCTGGCTGTCCCGGTCTGGTACTCCTACCGGCCGGGCGGCGTGGTCACCGTCCTCACCGGCCGCGACTCCGCCAAGGCCCGCCGGATCCGCTCCGCCGGCCGGTTCGCACTCTGCGCCCAGCAGGAGGAGCCGCCCTGCCGCTACGTGAGCGTCGAGGGCCCGGTGGTCGCGATCGAGGACACCGTCGACCCCGCCGAGCGGGCCGCGATGGCCCACCGTTACATGCCGCCCGCCACCGCCCGCGCCTACCTCGCCGCCACCACGGAGCAGTTGACCGCCGACATCGTCATCCGGATGCGCCCCGAGCGCTGGCACAGCGCCGACTTCTCGGCCGTCGCCGCCCACATCGACGCGCAGCCGCCGCAGGCCGGGGCGGAACACCCGTAGCCCGGTCGTGGTTGGGAGAGGCGGGAGCGGCTACCGTTCCGTGCCGAGTCCTGTCCCGACACCGACCCTCCGAAGGGGCTTTCCGTGAGCCTGTACGACATCCCGCTGCGCACCCTGACCGGCGAGGCCGCCTCGCTGGCCGACCACAAGGGCAAGGCGCTGCTGATCGTCAACGTCGCCTCCAAGTGCGGCCTGACGCCCCAGTACGCCGGCCTGGAGCGGCTCCAGGAGCGGTACGCCGCGCGCGGCTTCACCGTGCTGGGCTTCCCCTCCAACCAGTTCGCCGGGCAGGAGCCGGGCAGCGCCGAGGAGATCCAGACCTTCTGCTCCACCACCTACGGCGTCTCCTTCCCGCTGTTCGAGAAGACCGACGTCAACGGCGACGACCGCCACCCGCTGTACGAGGTGCTGACGCAGACCGCCGACGCCGAGGGCCAGGCCGGGGACGTCGCCTGGAACTTCGAGAAGTTCCTCGTCACCCCCGACGGCACCGTCGCAGCCCGCATCCGCCCGCGCACCGAGCCGGAGTCGGACGAGGTCATCGCCGCGATCGAGGCCGTCCTGCCGGCCTGACGCCTCACGGCACCGCACGACACCGCACGACCGCCACCCACGGGAAGGCCCGGGGCACCGCCCCGGGCCCTCCCCGCGTGCGCGCACGCTTGGGAAAGCGTCTTGGGGGCAACCCCTCACGAGTTCGAATCCCGTAACCTCCGCACACCCACCCACCAGGGCAAACGTCGGCCCGGACTGTTCACCGGTCCGGGCCTTCGTCGTCCTCTGGTTGCAGGTTGCCAACCTGGCGCGCAGGTCACGGGGCCAGTGCAAGACGGGAGGGGAACGCTCAAGCTGGTCGAGGCGTGATCGGTAGCAGGTGGTCGTCTGCCGGGCGGCCGGTTCACCCGAATCCCAGTGCCGGATCCCGGTGGCCTCCCGCTCTCCTGCGGAGAACCGGACGGGAGGAACCACCGGCGGCGGAGGTGGCGTGTCGGACAGTTCCGCGGCGCCCAGCGCGGACGAGTACGGCTCCGCCGGCCTCAAGGCGCGGTCCATCCTCACCGGAATCCACACGACCGCCCGCCACGCCACCACGCTCCTGCGGGCTCTGCTCGTGCTGACGGACACCGAAGCAATGCCGAAAAGTTGGACTTTTTAGCTGTTTGTCAAGCGTGGTCGACATTGCGGCAGCGTGTCGCAAGATGGGGGCGGAGCGACGAAACGGGACCTTCGGCAGTTAGGCCGTCGACCAAGACAGACCAACACCGGAGGTCCCGTTGCCGGACCAGTGTGGCACGATGACGCTGACTCAGACCATCACGACGGCGGGCGGGGTGTTCGCGCCGGGGCATCTGGGGGCCCTGACTCGTTTCGTACCCTTCGAGCTGGTTGACGATGTCCTGGACCGGCCGGGGCGCCGGGGCCGCACCCGGAAGTTGCCGGCCCGGGTGGCGGTGTACTTCGTGTTGGCGCTGGCTCTGTTCACCGACGTCTCCTACGGGCGTGTGTGGGACACGCTGACCGGGGCGGTCCGGCAGTCGGGGCACGTGGTCGCGGCGGTGACTGCGGCTGGTCTTGCCGATGCGCGCAGGCGTCTGGGGCCGGACCCGTTCCGGGATCTGTTCGAAGTGCTCGCGGGGCCGCTGGGAAGGCCGTGCACGCCTGGCGTGTCCTACCGGGATCTGCGCACGGTCGCGTTCGACGGCTGCAGGTCCACCCGGGTTCCCGAGACCGGCGACAACGTCGCCTGGCTCGGCCGCTACAAGGCGGTTCCGGCGTTGCCGCCTACCCGCTGCTGTCGGTGATGGCTCTGGTGGAGACCGGGACGCGGGCCCTGATCGGGGCCGTCGTCGGCCCGTTGCGCGGTGAGGTGGCCTGCGCACTGGAGCTGGTCCACCACCTGACCAGGGACATGCTGGTGCTCGCCGACCGCGGCTTCGACACGAACGACTTCATCCGTATCGTGAACGGGACGGGTGCCGGCTTGCTCCTGCGGGTTTGCTCGTCGCGTAAGCCGGCCGTGCTGCGGGTGCTGCACGATGGCTCCTTCCTCACGGTCGTCGCCGGGGTCCCGGTCCGTTTCATCACCGCGACCGTCACTCTGACCTGCGCGGACGGCAGCACACACCGGGCCGAGTACCGGCTGGTGACCACGCTGACCGACGCGCGACGCCACCCAGCCGCTGAACTGTTCGCCCTGTACCACGAGCGCTGGGAAGTGGAGGTGACGTTCTTGGCCCTGCGCTCCACGATGCTCAAAGGACGCGTCCTGCGCTCGGGTGACCCGCAGGGCCTGCGCCAGGAGATGTGGGCCCTGCTCACGGTCTACCAACTGCTGCGTGCCGCGATGCTGGATGCCACAGATGCCCTTCCCGGATGCGATCCCGACCGCGCCTGCTTCACCGCGGCCCTGCGTGCCGCACGCGACACGACCACCCGCGCCGCCGGCGTCCTGCCCGCCACCGGCAGCGAGCTGACCAGCCCGATCACCGAAGCGGTGGCGGGCACCTTGCTCCCCGCCCGCCGTCCGCGGGTCGGCGCGCGCACTGTCAAGGGAGTCTCCGCCCGCTACGGACACCGCCCGCCCGACGAGGACCGCCCCATCCTCAGCACCCCGGTCACCGCCATCGACATCACCATCCACGCACCCGCCGAGGGCGATCTCCTGCCCGCCCCGGCGGCAGTTCCTGATACCCGGCACGACTTGCCACCGGCGCCGGCGCAAGCACTGCCCTCCGCCACCACCGGCAACACCTCTCACCGACCCCCCGAAAGCGCTGACATGCTGTTGCCGCCTCCAGCCCCGGTGCACACCAGCAGACTGGAGGACATCCTCGCCACCATGGGAGCCGCCCCGGACCGTGAGTGGCGAGCCACCGAACTGGCCACCGTCTGAGACTGGACCGCAGCGACCTGACCGGCGAACTGCTCCGGTGGGCACGACGCGAGATCCTCATCAAGACCGGACCCGGAACCTTCAAGATCCCGGCCGGGCCACCCAGGCCCTCCAAACTCGCCGTTCGCCGCGAGGACGTGCTCGCTGTCATGGCGACGGCGCCCGACCGCCACTGGCACACCCGCGAGATCGCCGCCGCGCTGAACACTGTCAAGGAGAACACCCTCGCCATCCACCTGAGCGCCTGGGCACGCAAGAACCTGCTGGTCAAGACCGCACCGGCAACCTACGCTCTCCCCGAAGACGCACCAGCAGACGCCCGAACCAGCCAGCCCAATGCCGCGAACTCGCCGATCTACGCGTTGATTTGACAGAACTGCTCAAACCATAACTTTTCGGCGTTGGACACCGAAGTCGCCCGCTGCCAAACGATCACCCACCGGCGATCACCTCCCAGCACAAGCGCCCCACCCCGCCTCAGATCCCTGGCGAGCAGCCACAACCCTCCGGCGGTTCGACGGGCCGTCAGGAACCCTGCTCCGGGCGGACAACAGATCGGACACAGTGATCCGGAGACGGTAGCCGAGCCGGGGAGCCGATGGGCATCCTTCACTGGAACAGCACTGTTCAGTCACTGCCTTCTCACGACACCTCCAGGAGTCCGCCGATGTACGAAGAGCCGGGCGGGAACCCCGTCGGTCGGCCGGGAAGCGTCCCGCCGCCGCCCGCCTACCCGCCCCCCGCCTACCCGCCGCCGGTGATGATGCCGGGCGGAGCGGCGGCCCAGCCCGGCTACCCGCCGCCTCCTGGCCACCCGGCGAACGGCCCGGCCGTGTGGCCAACCCCGGCGCACCCCGCCTACAACCCGCCCACCACGGTGCGGACTTCGCTCACCGGGCTGTGGGTCGCCCTGGGCGTGGTCGGCGTCCTGCTGGTGGCCGGCGGGGCATACGCGCTGACCGGGAGTGACAGCGATACGCCGTCCGGAGCCGGCGTGGCCGACGGAGGCACGGCCGGGGGAAACGGCACGGGAGGTGGCGGCGGAGGGGCCGGGAACGGCTCGGGCTCGGGGGGCGGCGAACACCCGCAGGCTCCGGCACCCCGGCAGCTATGGCGCATCGAGATGCCGGACTCGTTCCTGGGCATGCAGCAGAACAACGAGCTCGGC
>NZ_CP026498.1:10530360-10538441 GCF_002953255.1 Streptomyces sp. CB01881 | reverse complement strand
TGCAGCAGAGCAGAACAACGAGCTCGGCGGCAGCATGGACGAGGTGCTGCGGCTGGCGGAGGCGGAGAACCCGGGCTCCAAGGTCGAGATGAAGGTCTACACGGGCGGCCAGTTCGGGGAGAGGTACGCCCTGGTGGTCGCGATCACCAAGGACACCGCGCTCACCGACGCCGAGCGTGCGGAGGCTTTGCAGGACGCCTGGAAGAGCCCGGACCCGGCGAGCGGGGTGCAGACCACCTTCAGCGGCATCGAGGACGTCGACGCCGGACCGCTGGGCGGGTCCGCGCAGTGCGGGCTGGCCTACTCGCGGAGGGAGCAGCCGGACGTCTTCGGGAACCACATGTTCAGCACGACCCAGTGCGTCGCGATCGGCACCAACACGGTGATCGAATACAACGAGAGCGCGGAGCTGTCGGGCATGAAGATCGCCAAGACCGCCGACGACCTGCGCAAGTTCCGGGCTCAGGCCGAGGTCAAGCGCTGACCTCGGCCGGGGTGGTCGGACGGTTCCCCGGGCGGTCGGACGGTTCAGGGGGCCCGCTTCGGCACCACCGGGCTGCCGGTGGTGCCGCCGGTGGTGCCGCCGTTGATCGCCGTTGATCGCCGTGTACGGCATGGTGCCGTCCGGAAGGAGTTCCAGCTCCCGCTCTCCGGCGGTGTGGCACTCCATTCCCCTGGAGTCGGCCGGCCGCGAGGTGAAGCGCAGCTTGGTGCTCGACGCGAAGGTCGGCGTCCACTCCGCGTCGCAGTGGCCGTCGGCGGTGTCCGGATAGCCGTTGGCGGCATGCGCATCGTTGACCCGGGTACCGCGGACCGTCACGGTGATCGCGTTCAGTGACGCGACGCACGCCGGCTTGGACCGATCTGCTCTCCTGCCACCAGCAGTGTGCTGCTCGGCCCGTACCCCCACCCCCACGCCTGATCCCGACCGCTCCGACGGGCCCGGCGCACTGCAGCGCCCGGTGTCACCGGGCCCTTTCGTGTCGACCCTCAGCCCTGGCAGGCGTAGGTGAACGAGGTGGCCGCCCCCAGGCGGCGGGGTTCGAGGATGTCGACGGTCGCGGTCGCCCGCATCGTGCCGCGGCCGTCGAAGGACCAGTGGAGCACCAGGTCCGCCCGGCGCTCCCCGGACTGCACCGGCTGCACCAGCTCGCCGGAGGACGTGCCGTCGCTGCGCAACCAGCGGTAGCGGATCGTCCCCGCGTGGCCGTCGGTGCCGACCGTCGCGGTGATCACGGCGGTTCCGCCGCACGGCGGGCCGCCCGCCGGTTCGGCGCCCACGGTGACCCCGGTCAGTATGAGCGGCGGCTCGGACCGGCACCGCGCCGCCAGGAAGGCGAGCAGGACGACCAGGACCGCCGCCGGGACCAGCCACCGAACGGCCCGGCGCCGACGCAGCCGGGCCTCCCGCTGCCAGGGCGGCGGCGCGCCGTGCCACACCGCCACCGCCACCGGCGGCACGCCGGGGCCGAACCGGCGCACCTCGTACTGCTGCGGCGCCGGGTCAGGCTCCGGCGGGACGGGCACGGGCTCCGGTGGGACGGGGACGGCCTCCGGCGGGACGGGCACGGGCTCCGGTGGGACGGGGACGGCCTCCGGCGGGACGGGCACGGGCTCCGGTGGGACGGGGACGGCCTCCGGCGGGACGGGCACGGGCTCCGGCGCCCGGGCACCCGAGGTGCCCCAGACGGTCGGGTCGAGGAACGTGGCACACGCCGCGTCCTCGGCGTCTCCGGCGTCCTCGGCGCCGGACGCGGCGGGCGGGGCGGGCATGGCCCCGGCGGGCACGGCGCCGCCGGGCGGGACCGTCCGCTCGGCCGCGGGGTCGGCGCCGAGTCGGACGGTCCGGTCGGGGCCGGAGCCCGGGCCGGGCTCCGGTCGGTGCAGGGGCATGGAGACCTCCGAAAACGTGCGGCGGAGAGGTGCGGCGGGGAGGCATGGCGGGGTCGTGCGACGGAGAGCTGTGGCAGGGACGTGCGGCGGCGCGGAGACGGCCGGCCGGCACGGTGAAAACGTGCCGCAGGACCGCGGGCGGGATCAGCCGGGCTGCCGGCAGTCGATGGCGGGCAGCTCCCGGTAGGCCGTCGGGGTGCTCTCCGGCCTGGGGTCGCTGCCCACCCGGACGCCCCACTGAAGCCTGTCGTCGTTGCCGAAGTCATGGGAGCGGGTGAGGGTGACGGAGCCGGTGCCGAGCCGCACGGTCTCGGTGGCCACGGTCACGGGCGGGTTGATCGCGCCGGAGTGGTGCTGCCAGGAAACGGTGAGTGTGGCCCCGGGCGGCCCGGACGCCACGACGGTGATCCTGGCCTGGACACCGAAGTGGCCGTTGTCCAGGCAGCTGATCGAGTCGACGTTCAGCGAGGTCACCCGGACCGCGGGCGGCGGCGCGGTGGTGACGGAGGACGGCGGCGCGCCGGCCTGCGTGGACGGTGAGGTGCCGGTGGACGGCGGAGTGGTACGGGGCGTGTCGGTGAGCCTGGGCGCGGGCGATGTGGTGGTGCCCGGGGTGGGCGTCCGGCTCGGTGCCGGGCGGCCGACCGTACGGCTCGGCGTCGTACCGGAGGCCGTCGCAGGCGGAGGCGCGGGCGAGCGCGACTGCAACGGAGCTACGGACGGGGAAGGAGCCGTAGACGCGGAGGGAGCCGCGGACGGGGACGGCAACGGGGACGAGGGGCTCGCCACGGGGGACGGCGGGGCGGTGGGCGTCCGGGGCGCGGAGGGCCCGGCCGACACCGTCGGATCGGACGGCCCGTCCGTCGCCTCCCCGCCGGCTCCGCCCACCGCGCCCAGCGAAGTGGTGACCCGTGGCAGCGGACTGCCGGTCACCGTCCGGTCCCCACGGTCCGCCGCTCCGGCGATCGCCACCGCGGCCAGCGAGGCCACCGCGAGTGTGCCCACCACCGCGCCGACGACCGCCCGGGTCCGCCGGAACCGCGGGTGGTCCACCCGGACCCGCCCATGCAGCCCGAGCCGCCGGGCGGTCCGGCGCGCGGAGGCACGCCCGCGCGGGTGGACGCTCCTGGTCGCCGAGGCACCGCCGCCCCGGTCGTGCGTGCCACGGCTCGCCGCGGCGCCCCGGCCGGCCACGAGCTCCGTGTGCGCCAGCGCCGTCGCCCCGCCGGGCGGCGGCCCGGCCGCGCCCCACGGCAGCAGCAGCGCCAGCAGGGCCACGAGAGCGGCGAGGTCGGCGCGCCCGCGCTCCTCCCAGCGCTCGCCGTACCCGGCCGCGGCGACCGCCTCCAGCTGCCGGACGAACTCCGCCGCGCCGGACGGTCGCTCCTCCGGCCGCTTCGCCATCCCGGCCCGGACCAGCGGCCGGACGCGCTCCGGGACCAACTCGTCCGGCACGGGGTGCTCCCGGTGCTGGACCGCCAGCTCCACGACCGTCCGGCCGGGGAACGGGCGAGTGCCGGTCAGGCACTCGAAGAAGGTGACGGTCGCGGCGTACACGTCGGCGGCGGACGAGGCCGGCGCGCCCGTCCACTGCTCCGGGGCCAGGTAAGCAGGCGTGCCGGAGATGTCCCGGTCGTCGCCGCTGGGCACGGCGATCCCGAAGTCGACCAGCTTGGTGGAGCCGTCCGCCGCGACCAGCACGTTGGCGGGCTTGTAGTCCCGGTGCACCAGGCCGGTCGCGTGAGCGGCGGCCAGCCCCAGCAGCGAACCCTTGAGGACCACCAGCGCGGCCTCCGGTGTCGTCGCCCCCTCGGACTTGAGCAGCGTGCGCAGCGGCACCCCGTCCACCAGCTCCATCACGATCGCCGCGTGCGGCCCGGCCTCGACGTACTCGTAGAGCCGCGTGACGTACGGGGAGTCGACCCGCGCCAGAACCTGCGCCTCCTCGCGGAGACCGGAGCCGCCCACCCCGGCGAGCAGGTACTTGATCGCCACCGGCGTGCCGGTGCGGTCGTGGTGCGCGAGCACCACGCGGCCGCTGGCCCCGGCGCCGAGCTCCCGCAGCTGGGTGTAGTCCGGAAGCCGCCACTCGTCGGTTCTCCGCCCTGCCTCGTCCTGCATCGCCCGCCCCCTCAGCACACCGCCCGGTCCAAGCTCGCCCGGTGCCACCGACGAGGCGGCCAGCGGCCCGGTTCCCGCTCCGGCTACCGTCCGAACCCTGCTGCCGACGGCTCGTGCACCACCTTTGACGTTCCCGCAGGCAGGCCACCCGACCTGCGGGAACGACGAGTGGAAACACATCGGCGCACACAGGGGTTGTGCGCGGCGGCCGCCCGCTCCCCGGGCGCTCCTGCACCCGCCCGCGCCCGCGCCCCCGTCCGCCCACGCCCCTCACGCCCGGCGGCGGCTTCGGGACTCGCTCCGGCCCTCCTCGGGGTGTTGCGGACATGCTCAACGCACCCCTAGCGTGAGTGACCCCGTTGATCCATTCACGTGGAGAGGCCCGCCTTGATGATTCGCCAAGTCAGAACCGCGGCACGAGCGATACTCGCAGCCGGTCTGCTCGTCACCGGCGCGCTCGTCGGCGCATCGCCGGCGGCGGCCGCTGCGGCACCGACGGCCGTGAGCGCATCCGAGTACACCCTCACCGCGGACTACCACCGCTTCGACACGCTCAACTCGGCCCTCGTCACGGCGCTGGGGACCTCTGCCGTGCACACGGTGATGGAGAACGCGAACCACGACCGGCAGGCGCTCCCCGCGTCCTTCTCCGTCGGCGGCCTGTCCACCGGCTTCCGGTTCGACGACGGCGACAACTCCGACTGCCAGAGCTTCCCGCAGGGCATCACGACGAGCCGGGACGCCGTGGGCACCGCGGACAGCGGCAACTACGACGGCCACCAGCTCGTGCTGGTGAGCTGGTACACCAAGGACGGCTGCGGCGGTGCCCAGCAGCGCAGCCGGATCACCCTGGTCGACTGGGACGCCACCTACCCCAACACCTACCGCAAGATCCTCCTGGTGGAGCCGGCCGGCACCGCGGCGGCGCCGGACTTCAAGGACATCCCGATCCACGCCGGCGGCGTCTCGTGGTACGGCAACTACCTCTACGTCGCCGACACCGGGCACGGCATGCGCGTCTTCGACATGCGCAAGATCCTCAACACCGATCCCGGCGGCACCGCCGACCAGATCGGCCGCCAGTCCAACACCGTCTACTACGCCCACAACTACGCCTACGTGCTGCCCCAGATCGGCACGGTCACGTCGCAGACGACCTCCGGCACCAACCTGGTGTGGTCGTCGGTCTCCCTCGACCGGGTCAGCAAGTCGATCGTGATGACGGAGTACACCTGCCAGTCGGGCTGCACCGACTACCCCAACCGCCCGCCGAGGGCGGTCCGGTTCCCCTTCGCACCCGGGGCGACGACGTTCGCCGCGACGACGACCGCCGGCCAGGCCCTCCAACTGCCCTGGTACAACCTCAATGGCGTGGCCTCCCACAACGGCCGATGGTGGTTCAACTCCTCGGGGCAGAAGAAGCTCTACTACTGGACCCCGACCGCTGGTCCCGCCACCTTCGCCTGGGTGGGCGGCGGCGAGAGCCTCTCCTACTGGGAGGACAGCACCAACCCCGACCTGCTGTGGTCGCTGCAGGAGACCACGGGCGGACGCAACGTCTTCGCGGTCACCCAGGCCACCTACGGCGGCGGCTGAGCACCGGACCTGCGCACGGAGTTCACGGCCCGGGCGCTGCAACGGCATTCACGGTGACGAGGCTTCAGCTCCCGGGCTGGGGCCTCGTCCTCGTCCTGCCGGTCCCCCTCCCCCGGGCTCCCACCTCGGCTCCCGCCCCGGATTCCCGGCACAGCGCGTGGCCTCGACTCCGGTCTCGCTCCCTGCTGTACGGCGGGTGCCCAACTACGGCAATCGGTTCACTCCGCTGGAGGCAGGGACTCATGCGGACTTTGACAAACTCAACTGGAGTGACTCAGAAAGCGTGTTGGGGCAACCGAGTTCGGATCTCGTGACCTCGGCCTTCACGAAAGCCCCGACCGGTTCGCCGGTTGGGGGCTTGTCGTCCACGGTCTCGTCTGTGGCAAGGCCTCCGGGAAGGCGACGCCACAGGGGCAGAGCCGTGCCGAGAGCGGATCATCCGTTCCTGACGCCGCCACCGCGGGATGACATCGGAGGAGTACCGCTCCGACCGCGCCCCCGCAGCCTTCCGTCCGCTGAATCTCCAGCCACCATGGTTGATCTCGACGAACCGATCCACCTGGCTCGCTTCGACCCGTCCTGGGGCGAACTGGGCCGGGAGCTCGTGCGGCAGGTCTCGTCAGTGCTGCAGGACATGCCGGTAGCGATCGAGCACATCGGATCCACCTCCGTTCCCGGCCTTGACGCCTAACCGGTCATCAACGTCCAGGCCGGGTGCCAGCCAACCAACGCCGCCGCCGCCGCTACGATGAAGCGGATCCAGGAGCTCGGCTTCGAACTCCTGGGAAAGTCCGGCGTACCTGGCCGCGAATACCTCCACCAGCGCTCTGGGCCACCCGTGAACGTCCACGTCGTCGGGCAGAACGGCCGATTGTGGAACGACAACATGCTCTTCCGCGACCTTCTGAGGGCCCATCCCGACGTAGCCGCACGCTACCGGGCGGGCCAAGCACTCCGCCGCGCGAAGCCGGCATGCTCCTCGCCTACACCGAACTCAGAGCGAGCGCCGTCGCGGAGATCATGAACGCTGCACGGAACGGCCTGACACCACGGCAGCCTCCGGCCGACGCCCCGCCCCGCGTCAGGGTTGAGGATCACAGTCGCCCGGTCTCAATTCTGTTCTCATCCACCCTCATTCGGCCCAGGTCCGGCCGCCACTCAGCCAGTCGCTCCGCCCGAGTTCGGAACAATTTCGTAACCTCCGCCTTGATCGAAGGCCGAGACCGCTGAGTGGTCTGGGCCTTCGTTGTCTCGCGGTGCCACCTCCGCGCCATGGCTGATCTCCAGCCCGAAGCCGCTACCTCCGAGGATGAAGCCTAAGGATCACCGGCCTGGCCCACCCCGAGGGCCGCGTCGACGCCAGCAGCCACATCGCCCCAACCTCCCTACTCGGAGCCTCCGAGGTCGCGCCCGGCAGACCGGCCCCGCCCATGACCGCAGGCAGTGCCCCATCGCGCGCTCGCCAGCCTGCTCCCACTTTCTGGCTCAACCCGCCTGGGTCATCAACTGACAGCCCGCGCCAACCCAGCTCCGACCGAGAGCCTCGCCGTGGACGCCATCATCACGCCAGCGCTGGTACACCACCGCGCGCAACGTGATCGGCTCGGCTAGAAGCCTGTCTGAGGCCAGTCCGGCCGACCTGCCGACGCACCGGCCCGTAGACCGCACGCAACCCACATCGACTCGAATTTGCAAGCGACTCATGTCGCGACTTTCGAATCATTCTTCACAGAAGTTCACTCCGTACGCATCCACCCTTGTTCGCCAATGATCCGTGCCCTACCCTCCGATAGGTCCAGTGAGGCAACAGGGGGGTCTGTGGCAACGGGTGCAGGTGTTTCCAGGGATGGGCAAAACACGCCAGAATCTCGGCCGATCTTGACAACTGAGCGTGAGCAACGACTTCAGGAGAATTACCGGAGGAAGGTCAATGAATTTGACCAGCTAGAGGCCGATCTCCGCGGCGCCCGTGCCTTCCAGCGGATCTTCCTGCTTAGCATGATCGGCGCGATTGCGCTAGCCTTCCTACTGGGCTACACCGTGATCGTTGGCCTATGGAATACTCAACCACTGTTTGCCAGATATGTAGGACTGGCGATCGTCACTGCCCTGTGGGCCACAATGGGCCGACTCCTGTGGATCGGCCGCAAGAAGATCGTTACCAAATCTGGCGAGCTTCGCAATGCACTGCAGGACCGCCAGACCGCCGCAGCCCAGCTCCCGCTCGACTCCCCATCCAGCCTGCGGATCTACCGCGAGGCTTCGCTGGAGATTATTGATCAATACCGGAGGGGCGCCAACAGAAATCGTCGGGTTCACAACTTCTTCCAGGTTATCATCATTACCGGGTCGATTGTGACATCATCTCTCAGCGCCATGAATGATGGAAACAGTGCCATACTCAGGTTCGGCACAGCCTTCCTCAGCGGTCTTGTGGGAATATCGGCGGGCGTGACGGGGTAAATTCAGGG
>NZ_CP026498.1:10520480-10530350 GCF_002953255.1 Streptomyces sp. CB01881 | reverse complement strand
ATCGGCGGGCGTGACGGGGTACTTCAAATTCAGGGAGAGGGGCTACAATCTCCAGTCGACCGCAGATGAGATCGAGAAGCATTACAATGCTTCGCAGTTCATGCTCGATGAATATGCGGGAAGTGACCCAACCCGCCCGCTCTCAGAGGATGAACGGCTACGGATGTTTGCTCGTTTCGTCGAACGACTGAAGGAGGAGCAACGGAAACGAGAACTGCAACTTGAGCAATCCAGCTCGGCAAGCGAGGAGCATGCCGGCTGATGAGCACGGAGCGCAGAACGAGATGGCAAGGCTTACGTTTTCTGCTCGCGCCAATCCAGCATTGGCGGGCTTGCCAGCTGATGGGGGCCCACGGATCGATCTCGTACGCGACCGCTTGGTGCCTGGTGGCGTTAGCGCGATCCCCCTCTGAACTCCCGTACGTCCACGACGTCGCTGTGCGGATGGAAGTGCTAGGTATGCCGACGCCAGGAGTCGCTCTCGATTCTTGGGATGCTCTGGACCCCACAGAGCAACGCCGCCGCCTCGCTTGGCTCGAGCGTTATGGAGCAACCCCACTTGCCGCCATGGGAGTAACACGTGCAGCGGTCGAACAGGCAAGGCTTCACGTCGTGGAGTGGGGCCTGCCAGCCGGGCATCGCGCCGTTGCGGTCGCGGCCAGCCGGAACGTCGGACCTGAGTAACGGCGGACGAGCTCTGGGTGCTGAACTTCGCTCAAGGGAGCCCCCGGCCGGCGCCTTCACCTCCCGGTTGAGGTGCGCCTCGCGAGCCCGGGGGCTCAGGAACAGTGGTAGGGGAAGGACGCGGCCGCGGTGCGGGTGTCCGGGGAGAGGATCTCCAGGGTGGCGGTGGCCTGGAGGTCGCCGCGGCCCTCGAAGCTCCAGCGCAGGACCAGGTCGGTGCGGTGCGCGCCGGAGCGGACGTCCTGGGCGATCTCGCCCGAGGTGGTGCCGTCGCTGCGCAGCCAGCGGTAGTGGAGGGTGCCGGTCCCGCCGTTGGTCTCCACCGCGGCCGTGATCACCGCGGTGCCGCCGCAGGCCGGGCCTGCCGGGTCGGTGGTCACACCGACGCCGGTGACCGCCAGGGCGGGCGTCGCGAACCGCCAGTACAGGAAGGCCAGGACGGCCAGCAGGACCGCCACCGGCACCAGCCAGCGCCCCACCCGGCGGGGGCGGCGCGGCTGCTGCGCGTCCGGGACGGCGGCGCCGTGCCAGACCGCGGCGGCCTGCGGCGGGACGCCGGGGCCGAAACGCCGCAACTCGCCCGGGGCGAGTGGCTGTTCGGTCCGCGAAGCACCGGACGATGAGGCATCGGGCGACGACTGACCGGCCGATGACTGACCGGGCCGCGGCGTGGCGCCGGGATCCACCGGGGCGGGCAGCACGGCACTGTCCTGCCCCGGGGCGTCGACGCGTGTGACGGTCTCCCCCGCCGGCGTGGTGTCGATGTGCGTGGCGGTCTCCCCCGACGCCGGGGCGTCGGCGCCGCCCCACGCCCGGGGGTCGAGGAAGGTCGCGCTCACGGCCTCGCCGGCGTCGAGCCGTACGGTGGCCGCGGCGTCGGGCCCACCGGGGGCCGGCGCCGCGGTGTCCGGGGCCGGCTTGACGGTCCGCTCCTCCGCCGTCGGCCGCGCGGGCGTGAGCCGGACGGTCGCCTCGACAACCTCCGGAGCCGCACCGAGCCGAACCGTCCCCTCCACGGCCTCCGGAGCCGCACCAAGCCGGACGGTCTGGTCTGCGTCTGCGTCTGCGTCTGCGTCTGCACCCGGGACCGTGCCCGGGACTGAGACCGGGACCGGGGCGGAGTCGGGGCTGGGCGCGGGCATGGCTTCTCCAGATCAGGGGGTGAGGCGGGGAGGAGGTGTTCGGGGACCGGCAGGGGACAGGCGTTCGGGGTGCCGCGCGGGGCTCGGCGGGGCCGGGCCCAGCGGTGCAGGACTCAGTGGTGCAGGGCTCAGTGGTGCAGGGCTCAGCGGGGCGGGTCGCAGAGGAAGGCGGCCGTCTCGGCCGAGGTCTTGCCCGGCTTCGCGGCCGCCGGGCTGGTGCCGATGCGCACGCCCCAGGTCGGGAAGGTGTCGGCCGAGCCGAAGTCGTGCGCCCGGGTGACGGTGGCGCGGCCGTCGCGGACCACCACCGTGTCGGTCGCGACGGTGATCGCCCGTCCGCCCGAGCTGTGGTACCAGCTCAGCGTCAGCGTCCCGCTGCCGGTGCCCTGGGCGACCACGGTGACCGTCGCGGTCAGGCTCCACCGGCCGCTGCAGGTCAGCGAGTCCAGGTTCACCGTGCTGACCGCGATGGTCGCCGGGGCGACCGTCGGGGTGGCGCTCGGGGTCGGGGTCGGGGTCGGGGTGACCGGGCCCGGGGTGAGGGTGGGCACCGCGGCGGTGGGGGCGGGGCCGACCGGCGGGGCCGGCGGCGCCACCGTGACGGGTCCGCCTCCGGGCGGCGCCGGCGGAAGGCCGGTGCTGGGGGTTCCACCGCCGACTGGCGGGCCGGGGGGCGTGGGCGTCCTGCCGGTCGGCGTGGCCGCGGGGGTGGCGGTCGGGCTGCCGGAGCCGGCCGTGGGCGAGGCCGCCGGCGTGGACGGCGCGGCGCTCGGGGTGTCCGTGGCGCTGCTCGCCGCGGGCGACGGGGCGCCCGTCGTGGGGCCGGCTGCGCCGAGCGTGGTGGTGGCCTCCGGCGTGGCGCCGCCCACCACCGTGTGGGCGCCGCCGTCGGCGGCCCCGGCCATCGCCACCCCGGCCAGCGTGGCCAGGGTCAGGGTGCCGGCCACGACTCCCACGAGCGCCTTGCCACGACCGCCGAGGCGCGCACTGCGGCGGACCAGCAGCTCCCGGATGGTGGCGGACGGCAACGCCGCGGACGACACGGAAGCTGCCGACACGGACGCGGACGACGCGGAAGCAGCCGGCAGGCTCGCGGCCGACACGCTCGCGGCCTCGGCACCCGCCGACGCCTCGGTGCCGCCCAGCACGGTGTGGGCCAGCGAGGTGCCGCCGGCCGCCCCGCCGGCCCCGGGGAGCAGCAGCGCGAGCAGTGCCACCAGCGCCGTCAGGTCGAGACGGCCCTTCTCCTCCCACTCCGGCCCGTACCCGGTCGCCGCGACGGCCTCCAGCTCCTCGACCAGGGCCGCCGCGCTCTCGGGCCGCGCGTCCGGCTCCTTCGCCAGGCCGGAGAGGATCAACGGCCGGACCGGGTCGGGGGCCAGCTCCGCGGGGATCGGGGCCTCGGTGTGCTGGACGGCGAGTTCGGCGATCGTGGTACCGCCGTAAGGGCGGGCGCCGGTGAGGCACTCGAAGAAGGTGACGGTGGCGGCGTAGACGTCGCCCGCCGGGGAGGCGGGCTTCCCCGCCCACTGCTCGGGCGGCATGTAGGCGGGGGTGCCGGAGACGTCGGCGTCGTCGCCCTCGGGGACGGCGATGCCGAAGTCGACCAGCTTGGAGGTGCCGGAGGTGTCGACCAGTACGTTGGCGGGCTTGTAGTCGCGGTGCACGACGCCCGCCTGGTGCGCGGCGGCCAGGCCCAGCAGCGAGCCCTTCAATACCACCAGGGCGGCCTCGGGCGTGGTGGCGCCCTCCGCGCGCAGAAGGTCCCGCAGTGCGATGCCGTCCACCAGTTCCATGACGATGGCCGAACCGCGCTCGCCCTCGACGTACTCGTAGAGCCGGGTGACGTGCGGGGAGTCGATGGCCGCGAGGACTTCGGCCTCCTCGCGCAGGCCGGACGTGCCGACGGAGCCGTGCAGGTACTTGATCGCGACACGGGTGCCGGTCTCCTGGTGGCGGGCGAGCACGACCCGGCCGCTGGCACCGGCGCCGAGGTCCCGCTCGTGGAGGTAGTCCGGGAGCTCCCAGGGCCGCTCGTCCTCGACCACCGGGACCTCGTCGGCGGGGGCGTTGCCGCCCCCGGTCCGTCTGCCGTCCTGCTGCGTCCCGCTGTCCATCGCCTCGTACTCCCCTGACTGCCTGCTCGGCTCTTGCGGCGACGCACCATACGACACCGCGAGCACTGCCTGGGACGCGGCCCGTGAACAGCGGGTTCCGGGCGGGCCGGTCCGCTGGATCACGATTTGGGTGATTCGCACACCGTGCCAACCATTCGCCCCCACGAGCGGGGCAGCCGTCCGCCGGCAGCACCGGCTCGCAACGCCCGCACCCGCCGACCGACCCCCACCCGCCGACCGGCTCCGCCCGGCGTCGGGCTCACGGCAGCAGCAGCCGGGTCCCCGGGGGCAGCTCGCCCGCGCGGGCGGCGTCGCGCAGGTGGGCCAGGAGGGTCTCGCGCAGCGCGGCCGCGGCCCGGGTGAGCGGCACCTCGTGCCCGTGCGCGACGGCGATCGTCCGGCCGAGCCCCGGACCGGCGAACGGGGTGACCACCAGCCCCGAACGTGCCGCCACCATGCCCGGCAGCACGGCCGGTCCCAGCCCGGCCCGGACGAAGCCGAGGACCGCGTCCATCTCGCCGCCCTCCACCGCGAACTCCGGCTCGAACCCGGCCGCCCGGCAGGCCGCCAGGGTGGCCTCGCGCAGGTCGTACCCCTCCCGGAACATCACCAGCGGGCGCCCGCGCAGCTCCGTCACCCGGACCGTGCGGCGCCGGCCCTGCGCGGACCGGGCGACCAGCACCAGCTCCTCGTGCAGCAGCTCGGTGACGTGCAGCGCGGAGGACTCCTCGCCGCTCGGCGGGGTGATGATCAGCGCGACGTCCAGCTCCCCCGCCGCCAGCGTCCGGACCAGGTCGCGCGAGCCGCCCTCGCGGACCACCAGCGCCACCCCCGGGTAGCGGTCCCGGAAGACCCGCAGCACGTCCGGCACCAGGCTGGTGCAGAGGCTCGGCGGCGCCCCCAGCCGCACCCGGCCACGGCGCAGCTGCACCGTCTCCTGCACGGCCAGCCGGGCGCTCTCGGTGTCGGCCAGGATGCGCCGGGCCAGCGGCAACAGCGCGTCGCCGGCGTCGGTCAGGGCGATGTTGCCGCGGGTGCGGTGGAACAGTTCCGCACCCAACTCCCTTTCCAGTGCCCGGATCTGCTGGGAGAGCGAGGGCTGCGCGACATGCACCGCGTCGGCCGCCCGGGTGAAGTGACGGGTCTCGGCGACGGCGAGGAAGTAGCGGAGTTGCTGGAGCTGCACCCGGCCAGGATAGGCGTGGACGATAGGCTCCGGCTATTGCAGTGAGCCGCATCATGTCTTGGACGTACCGGGATGCCGCTCCCTAGCGTTGCAGCCATGACAACCGCGACTCGGACGGCCCGGCATCCGTCCACCCTGGTGACCCTGTGGCGGTCGACCGTCGGCAAGAAGGCGGTCATGGCCGTCAGCGGACTGGTCATGCTGCTGTACCTGGTCGCGCACATGCTGGGAAACCTCAAGGTCTTCTTCGGCCCGGACGAGCTCAACGGCTACGCGCACTGGCTGCGCACCCTCGGCGAGCCGTTCCTGCGCCACGAGTGGTTCCTCTGGATCGCCCGGGTGGGCCTGCTCACCGCCGTCCTGCTCCACGGCGTGGCCGCGTACCAGCTCAGCCGGCGCGACCTCGCCGCACGGCCCGGCAAGTACGTGCACCAGCGGCGCAAGGCCACCTACGCGACCCGCACGATGCGCTGGGGCGGGGTGATCCTGGCGCTCTTCATCGTCTGGCACATCCTCGACCTGACCACGCTCACCGTGAACCCCAACGCCGAGCAGGGCAAGCCGTACCAGAACATCGTGGCCTCCTTCTCGAACTGGTACAGCTGCGTGGTCTACATCGTGGCGATGCTCGCCGTCGGCCTGCACGTCCGGCACGGGTTCTGGAGCGCCGCGCAGACCCTCGGTGCCAACAACGCCCGCCGCGACCGGGCGTTGAAGCTGACCGCCAACGGGCTGGCGCTGGTGCTGACCGTGGGCTTCCTGTCCGTCCCCGTGGCCGTGATGACCGGAGTGGTGAGTTGAGCACGCAAGCGCCCTACAGCGACTACCTGGTCGGCGAGCCGGTCGCCGACGACAAGGCCCCCGGCGGGCCGATCGAACAGCGCTGGGACCAGCGGCGGTTCGACGCCAAGCTGGTCAACCCGGCCAACCGGCGCAAGCACACCGTCATCGTGGTCGGCACCGGCCTGGCCGGCGGCGCCGCCGGTGCCACGCTCGCCGAACAGGGTTACCACGTCGTACAGTTCTGCTTCCAGGACTCCCCCCGGCGCGCCCACTCGATCGCCGCCCAGGGCGGAATCAACGCCGCCAAGAACTACCGCAACGACGGCGACTCGATCCGCCGCCTCTTCTACGACACCGTCAAGGGCGGCGACTTCCGCGCCCGCGAGTCCAACGTGCACCGCCTCGCGCAGGTCTCGGTGGAGATCATCGACCAGTGCGTGGCCCAGGGCGTGCCCTTCGCCCGCGAGTACGGCGGCCTGCTCGACACCCGTTCCTTCGGCGGCGTCCAGGTCTCCCGGACCTTCTACGCCCGCGGCCAGACCGGCCAGCAGTTGCTGCTCGGCGCCTACCAGGCGCTGGAGCGCCAGATCGCCGCCGGGAACGTGGAGATGCACCCGCGCACCGAGATGCTCGACCTGCTGGTGATCGACGGCCGCGCCCGCGGCATCGTCGCCCGCGACCTGGTGACCGGCGCCGTCTCCACCTACACGGCCGACGCGGTGGTGCTCGCCAGCGGCGGGTACGGCAACGTCTTCTACCTCTCCACCAACGCCAAGAACTCCAACGCCACCGCGATCTGGCGGGCCCACCGGCGCGGCGCGTACTTCGCCAACCCGTGCTTCACCCAGATCCACCCGACGTGCATCCCGCGCTCCGGCGACCACCAGTCCAAGCTCACCCTGATGAGCGAGTCGCTCCGCAACGACGGCCGGATCTGGGTGCCGAAGGCCAAGGGCGACACCCGGCCGCCGGGCGAGATCCCCGAGGCCGAGCGGGACTACTACCTGGAGCGGATCTACCCGTCCTTCGGCAACCTGGTTCCGCGCGACATCGCGTCCCGGGCCGCCAAGAACGTCTGCGACGAGGGCCGCGGCGTCGGCCCCGGCGGCCAGGGCGTCTATCTCGACTTCGCCGACGCCATCCACCGCCTCGGCCGCGACGCCGTCGCCGCCAAGTACGGCAACCTGTTCGAGATGTACGAGCGGATCACCGCCGAGGACCCGTACCGGGTGCCGATGCGGATCTACCCCGCGATCCACTACACCATGGGCGGGCTCTGGGTCGACTACGACCTGCAGACCTCCGTACCGGGCCTGTTCGCGATCGGCGAGGCCAACTTCTCCGACCACGGCGCCAACCGGCTCGGCGCCAGCGCCCTCATGCAGGGTCTCGCGGACGGCTACTTCGTCCTCCCGCCGACCCTCAACGACTACCTGGCCCGCCACCCGCTGCCGGCCGTCCCCGCCGACCACCCGACGGTCGCCGAGGCCGAGGCCGAGGTGACGGACCGGCTCAACCTGATCCTCGCCGTCGACGGCGACCGGACGCCCGACTCCTTCCACCGCGAGCTGGGCGAACTCCTCTGGGACAAGTGCGGCATGGCCCGCGACGCGGCCGGCCTGCGCCAGGCCCTGGCGCGGATCCCGCAGCTGCGCGAGGAGTTCTGGCGCCGGATCAAGGTGCCGGGGACGGGCGCCGAGCTCAACCAGTCGCTGGAGAAGGCCAACCGGCTCGTCGACTACTTCGAACTCGCCGAGCTGATGTGCCTGGACGCCCTCCACCGCGCCGAGTCCTGCGGCGGCCACTTCCGCACCGAGAGCCAGACCGAGGACGGCGAGGCCGCCCGGCGCGACGAGGAGTTCGGCTACGCCGCCGCCTGGGAGTTCACCGGCACCGGGACCGCCCCCGTGCTGCACCGCGAGCACCTCGACTTCGAACACGTCCACCCCACCCAGCGGAGTTACGCGTGAACCTCACCCTGCGCATCTGGCGCCAGGCGGGCCCGGACGCGGCCGGCTCGATGACCACCTACCAGGTCAGCGGGATCAGCCCGGACATGTCCTTCCTGGAGATGCTCGACACCCTCAACGAGGAGCTGATCACCCGCGGCGACGCGCCGGTGGCCTTCGACCACGACTGCCGGGAGGGCATCTGCGGGGCCTGCGGCATGGTCATCAACGGCCAGGCCCACGGCCCGGAGCGGACGACCACCTGCCAGCTGCACATGCGGCACTTCAAGGACGGCGACACCATCGACGTCGAGCCGTGGCGGGCGGCGGCCTTCCCGGTGGTCAAGGACCTGGTGGTGGACCGCTCGGCGTTCGACCGGATCATCGGCTCCGGCGGCTACATCACCGCCCCCACCGGCAGCGCCCCCGACGCGCACGCCACCCCGGTGCCCAAGGAGGCCGCCGACACGGCCTTCGAGCACGCCGAGTGCATCGGCTGCGGCGCCTGCGTGGCGGCCTGCCCGAACGGCTCGGCGATGCTGTTCACCTCCGCCAAGGTGGTCCACCTCAACGTGCTCCCGCAGGGCGCGCCGGAGCGGAAGTCCCGGGTGCGGAACATGGTCGCCACGATGGACGCCGAGGGGTTCGGCGGCTGCACCAACACCGGCGAGTGCGCCACCGCCTGCCCCAAGGGCATTCCGCTGCCCAGCATCGCCGCGATGAACCGCGAGTTCCTCCGGAGCATGACCGGCTGACCCTTCCGCAGGTGCCGGCCGCCCGCTGGGCCCCCTTCCTCGGGAGGGGGCCCAGCGCGTGTCCGGCGCAGGATGCGCCCCTCCCGCACGGGGCGCACGTGGCGGGCGGGGCGTGCGGCCCGGACGCGCGCTCCCCGGACGGGTGGTGGTTCGTCAGACCGGTGCTCGGACCGGGAATTTCGCGCTACGGTGGTCCCCGCGTCAAGGAGGGTCATATGCCCGAGGTTCAGGCCTGTACCGGGTGTGGCGGGTCCGGGGGGACCCAGAAGACCGAGGCCACGGTCGAACTGGACGAGGAAGGGAGCATGGTGCCGAAGCTCTACACCTTCTGGTCACCATGCGGTCGGTGCCACGGATCCGGGACGGTGATCGTCGGATGAGGATGCTCTTCGAGTGCGTCGAGTGCGGCAGTCACTACCTGCCGCCGGAGCAGATGGTGTACCCGGACGGGCCTGCCTCCCCGCTCTGGTGCACGCACTGCCAGGCCGGTCAGCTGGCGGCGGGCGTCCACGAGGACCCGCTGCTCGCGCGGCTGGCCCTGGCCGCGGCCCGGTCCGCACTCGCCGGGCGGAGTGCGGACGAGACGCCTCCCGCGCGCGCCGACGTCCGGCCGTCGCGGCCGCCGCTCTCGCGCCGGGCGCGGTCGGGGCCGGGCGGGGTGCGCGGCAAGCTGGCGTGAGCCGGGCCGGCTCGGGCGCCGCGGCCGTGGGGTGCCGGGGCGGCACCGGGCGAACCCGGGTGATTCCGGGTGATTCCGGGTGATTCCGGGTGGCCCCGTTGACCGGACCGCGATTGACGTCTGATGACCGCGATCGACGCCGTTCGGGCGTGAGACCACCCGCCGCAACGTCACGCGGCCGGTACCGCGGGGTGATCAGAACAGTGCCTCCTGGGTGTCCGCCTCCTGCGGGCGGAGCCGGGCCCGCACGGTCAGGCCCGATGCCGGGCGGCCGGGGGCCGGGGCGAGGGTCCAGCCGGTGAGCAGGCGGGTGTCGAGCAGCAACGGCCCGGCGTCACCGGGCTGGTCGAGCAGCAGGTACCGGCCGATCGGCGGGCGCAGCGTCCCGGCGACGACCGCGCCGGGTGCCAGGGCGTCGATCTGTCCGTAGGCGGCGGGGGCGCCGCCGGTCAGGCCGTAGAGCTCGACGTGGTCGGTGACGGGGTGGTCGGCCAGCAGCTCGACCGCGTGGCCGTCGAGCAGGTGGTGGGCCCGGGCGCGGGCGTCGGTGAGGATCTCCCGGGGTGGCGTCCCCG
>NZ_CP026498.1:10520092-10520470 GCF_002953255.1 Streptomyces sp. CB01881 | reverse complement strand
CGTGCTCCCACCAGTGCTCCGTCTTCGTCTTGCCGGTGAACCGCTCGCGGGCCAGCCCGGAGGCGGCGACGGTGAGTTCGGCCCGGCGGACGGCCGGCAACGGCCCCCGGGCGGCGAACGTCCAGGCGAGTGCGCCCTGTTCGAGCAGCCGGTTGGTGCCGCGCTGTTCGGCGGTCAGGCCCACCTTGAGCAGGCCTTCGCCGAACCAGGCGAGGTAGAGCCGGTAGGTGCGGCCGTCGTCGAGGATCTGGTCCCGGGCGAGGGCGAGCCCGCGGTCGACGCTCTGGCAGGCGGGGCACTGGACGGCGCCGCCGTCCGGCTCGATGACGGCGTGGTGCGGGCAGGGCGTGCGCTCGGTGGCCCCGGCCGGCACCCGTG
>NZ_CP026498.1:10498346-10520082 GCF_002953255.1 Streptomyces sp. CB01881 | reverse complement strand
GGGCAGGGCGTGCGCTCGGTGGCCCCGGCCAGCCAGGCACCCGTGCACCGCCGCGGCCCGGCCAGCAGCCAGCCGACGGACGCCCCCGGCACGACCGCCCGCTCGTGCACCCGGCGCCCGTTGACCGCGCTCAGCACCGGCCGGCCGTCCTGCCACTGAAGGCCGGTGGAGATCCACCCGCCACCCGTCCGCTGCGGTGCGTTCACGCCGTTCCCTTCCCGCGCGCCCCCGCTCCTGGCCCGCGCATACTCCCGTCCGAAGCAGCGAGGCTACCCGCCGCCTCTGACAACCGGGCCCGGGCAGCCGGTCCGGAGGGCCTTGAACAAGGCCCTCCGACCGATCCGGGGTCTCGCCCGGGCGCCGCTGGTACGGTCGCGCCATGATCGACGAAGCCCCCGAGCCGCAGCTCTCCGCCCCTCCCGTCGCCGCCCCTCCCGTCGCCGCCCCTCCCGTCGCCGAGGCTCCCGAGGCGCCCGGGGCCCGGCGTTCCCCCGGCCCGGTCTCGCCCGACGACCTCGCGCTCGTCCTGCGGCTCGCCGCCGCCACCCTGCGCGACGCACCGGCGGACGCCGACTGGTCCCGGGCGGCCGGGGCCGTCGACTGGGACTGCTGGACCACCGTCGAGCACCTGGCGGACGATCTGCTCGCCTACGCGGCCCAGCTCGGCCCGGACGCCCCGCCGCTCGACCGCTACGTCCCCTTCGTGTCCGTCCGTCGCTTCCCCGGCGGGCCCAACAGCTTCGTCTACGCGCAGCGCGAGGCCGGCCCGGCGGGGCTGGTCCAGGTGCTGGAGGCGAGCGGCGCGCTGATGGTCGCGATGGCCCGCACCGCGGCGCCCGGGACGCGCGCGTTCCACCCGTGGGGCGTCGCCGACCCGGCCGGGTTCACCGCGATGAGCCTCGTGGAGACGCTGGTCCACGTGCACGACGTCGCCCTGGGTCTCGGCCTGCCGTGGGAGCCCCCGGCCGACGTCTGCCACCGGACGCTCGCCCGGCTCTTCCCCGACGTCCCGCTCGACGCGGACGCCGGCCCGTGGCCGACCCTGCTCTGGGCCACCGGCCGCGCCGACCTCCCCGGCCGCCCGCGCCGGACCGACTGGCGCTGGTACGCGGAGGCCCGGGACGCGTAGGGCGGGTCCGGTGGTTCCCGACCGGCGGCGGCGCCGGTCGGGCAGGCGGGCAGGCGGGCAGGCGGGCAGGCGGGCAGGCGGGCAGGCGGGCAGGCGGACGGGATCGGACCGGCCCCCGTGGCTCACTCCCTCATTCCCCGGCGGGAATTGGCGCGCCGCCCGAACCCGTCGAGGATCGGTGCGAAGCAAGCAACCGCCACCGGGAAGGACTCCCCCATGCGCTCGTACCGTCTCGACAAGCCCGGCCACCCCGACGGTCTCGTCCTCCACCACGGCGAGCCTCCCACCCCCGGAGCGACCGAGGTCCTGGTGAAGGTGCACGCCGCGTCGCTCAACCGCCGGGACGCGCTGATCCTCTCCGGCCGCTACCCGCTGCCCGCCCGGCCGGGGGTGGTGGCGCTCAGCGACGGCGCGGGCGAGGTGGTGGCGACGGGGGCGGCGGTGACCAGGTTCCGCACGGGCGACCACGTCACCGGCAGCTACTTCCCCCGCTGGACCGACGGCCGGCTGCGCCCCGACCTCGCCGACCAGCTCGGCTGCACCGTCGACGGCCTGCTCACCGAGTACGCCGTCCTGGACGAGCAGGCGCTGGCGGCCGTGCCCGCCGGACTGGGCTGGGCCGAGGCGGCCTCGCTGACCTGCGCCGGGGTGGCCGCCTGGCGGGCGCTGACCGGCGGCGGGCCGCTCCTGGCCGGCCAGACCGTCCTGACCCTGGGCAGCGGCGACGTCTCGCTGTTCGCCGCGCAGTTCGCCAAGGTGCACGGCTGCCGGGTGATCGCCGTCAGCGGCAGCGACGCGGGGGCGGAGCGGCTCGCCGAAGTCGGCGCGGACCACGTGATCGACCGCCGGCGGACGCCCGAGTGGTCCGGCGAGGTGCGCCGGCTGACCGGGGGCGCGGGCGCCGACGTGGTGGTCGAGACCCACGGGCCGGCCACCATCGAGCAGTCCGTCCGCGCCGCCGCGCTGTACGGGCAGATCGTGCTGCTCTGGGTGGTCGGTGACCGGCCTGCCGCGCTGCGGATCACCGACGAGGCGTATGCGGGCTCGCTGGCGACCATCCGGCGCGAGTTCGTCGGCAGCCGCTCCGACCTGGAGGCGGTGATCCGGGCGGTCGACGTGCACGGGCTGCGGCCGGTCGTCGGGCGGGAGTTCGGCTTCGACGAGGTGCCGAAGGCGTACGGTCACTTCCTGGACCGCGGCACGGTCGGGAAGACGGTGATCCGGGTGGCCGGCTGACGCCGGGCCGGCCCGGACCGGCCGCGACCCGCACCCGCAGCCCCCGCAGGTCATGGGCGCTTGGCCGGTCCGCCCGTCCACGTTCTATTGTGGCGGGCGCGGCGGCGGCGCGGCCGGGAGGCGGCGCGCGGTGCCGCTCGGGCGCGGAGCGAAGGGGTGGACGGTGGCGGGGCGGCGGAACGACGGGGTGCTGGCGGTCTGGGCGGAGGCGCAGCGGCAGCAGCAGCGCCGGGAGGAGGCCCAGTGGCGTGCCCAGGCGGCCGAGCAGCGCCGGCGCGAGCGCGAGGCGCGCGAGGCGCAGCGGGCGGCGGCCAGGGGTGAGCGCGAGGCGCTGCGGGCGTACCAGCACTCCCGGGAGGCGGAGGCGTCCCAGCGGACGGCCGAACTGGACTCCCGGGTCGAGGAGTTGACGGGTCTGCTGGCAGCCGGTCTGGGCCGGCCGGCGTTCAGCCCGCAGGCGCTGCTGGCGCCGCGGACGCTGCCGGCCTTCGAGCCGGGCCGGCTCGGGGAGCCGGTGCCGATGCCGGACCAGGCGCAGTACCAGGTGCCGCCGCCGGATCCGGTGCAGGCGCGCAACCCGGGGGTCTGGCGGCAGTACGAGCAGTACGTGGCGCAGGCGCGGGCCCGGTTCGAGCAGGACTGGTACGCGGCGCAGGCGGCGGAGGCGGACCGGCAGCGGCGCCTGGCCGAGTATCACGGGCAGTATCTGGAGTGGGTGGCCCAGCACCGCCGTCAGGACACCGAACGGGCATCGCGCACGGAGGAGTTGCTGCGCCGGCTGCGCTCCGGCGAGGCGGAGGCGGTGCAGGAGTACTTCACCGCCGTGCTGTACGCCTCGGCGGGCTGGCCGGAGGGGTTCCCGCACCGGCTGGTCGCGGCCTGGGAGGCGTCGACGCGCCAGCTGGTGGTGAACTGGGAGCTGCCGGGCGCCGACGTCGTGCCGGCGAGCGCCCGGGTGCGGTACGTGAAGACCGACGACCGGGAGGCCGAGGTGGCCCGTCCGGCCACCGAGCGCAAGGCGCTGTACCGGGAGGTGCTGGCGCAGAGCGCACTGCGCGTGGTGACCGAGCTGTTCCGGGCGGACTCCGACGGGCTGCTGGCGTCGGTGGTGCTGAACGGCTTCGTGCGCGGCATCGACCCGGCGACCGGCCGTGAGGCGGAGCGGTTCCTGTCCACGGTGACGGTGGACCGGTCCGAGTTCGCCGGGCTGGCGCTGGACCGGGTGGCGGCCGTGGAGTGCTTCCAGGGGCTCGGCGGCGTCCTGTCGGCGCGGCCGGAGCGCCTGGACGAGGTGCGGCCGGACCGGCTGCCGGAGACGGTCGGCGGCAGCGTGGCGGGGCAGGGCGGCGAGGAGGAGCCGGACCTCTTCGAGATGGACCCGATCGAGTTCGAGGAGCTGATCGCCGAGCTGTTCCGGCTGCGCGGGTTCCGGGTGATGACGACGGCCCGCAGCGGGGACGCCGGGGTGGACGTGGTCGCGGAGGACCTCGACCCGGTGACCGGCGGACGGATCGTCATCCAGGCCAAGCGCTACCGTTCGACGGTCTCCCCCACCGCCGTGCGGGACCTCGACTCGACGGTGCGCCACCACGGCGCGATCAAGGGCATCCTGGTGACGACGGCCGGGTTCGGGCCGGGCTCGTACGACTACATCCGCAACAAGCCGCTCACGCTGGTGAGCGGTCCCGAGCTGGTCGAGCTGCTGGCCGAGCAGGGCCTGCGCGGACGCCTCGGGGGCGGCAACGGCAGCGGCCCCGCCCGGACCGGCGGGACCGGCTCCGGCGGCAGCGCCCCCGGGGCCGGCACCTCCGGCGGCGGCACCTCCGGGGCCGACGGCCGCCCGAGCCGCGTCCGGCTGTCCTGGCAGAGCCGGACGGCCGGCGGGGACGCCGTGGAGCTGGACGTCTCCGCGTTCCTCTGCGCCGGCGGGAAGGTGCTGACCGACGAGCACTTCGTCTTCTTCAACAACCCGCAGGACCCGGACGGCGCGGTCCGCCTGCACCCCACCTGCTCCGTCCCCGGCGAGCCGGTCCGCGCGGCCGAACTGACGCTGGATCCGGAACGGCTGCCGGCGGACGTGGACGCGGTGGTGATCGCGGTCTCCACCGAGGAGGAGGAGCCGCCCGCCCTGCCGCTCGGCTACGTCCACGGGCTGGCCCTGACGGCGGCCTGGGGCGCGGGCGCCGCCGGGCCGGAGCGCTGGCAGGCCGCCACCGGCGGGGTACCGGACACCGCCCTGCTGGTGGGAGCGTTCCAACGCAAGGGCGGCGGCTGGAAGTTCACTCCGGACGGGACGGCGGTGGCGGGCGGACTGGCCGGCCTCGCGGTGCGCTGGGGCGTCGCGGTCGAGTAGCGCGGCCCCGCCGCCGCGCGGACGTGCCTCAGGGGCGGGTGTCATACCTGAGGAGGAGAAGGCCCCCCGCCGTCCCGCCGGGATGGCGGGGGGCCACCGTCCCCCGGGCCGACACTTCCGGTGCGCACGGATTGGGAGGATTGAACGGAACACGATCTTCCGTGCCCGTTCGCACCCCTCCCCGTCCCCACAGGAGCACTCCCGTGACGATGTCCGCAACCGCCGTCCGCACCGGCCCGGCGGCCGCCCGCGCCACCGGCCTGAACAAGGTCTACGGGGAGGGGGAGACCCGCGTCGTCGCCCTCGACAACGTCAGCGTGACCTTCCCCCAGGGCGAGTTCACCGCCATCATGGGCCCCTCCGGCTCCGGCAAGTCCACCCTCATGCACTGCATGGCCGGCCTGGACACCGTCTCCTCCGGCTCCTCCACCATCGGCGACACCGAACTCGTCGGCCTCAAGGACAAGCAGCTCACCCAGCTGCGCCGCGACCACATCGGCTTCATCTTCCAGGCCTTCAACCTGCTCCCCACCCTGACCGCCCTGGAGAACATCACCCTCCCGATGGACATCGCCGGCCGCAAGGCCGACAAGGCCTGGCTGGACCGCGTGGTCGAGACCGTCGGCCTCTCCGGCCGCCTCTCCCACCGCCCCAGCCAGCTCTCCGGCGGCCAGCAGCAGCGCGTCGCCTGCGCCCGCGCCCTCGCCGGAAAGCCCGACATCATCTTCGCCGACGAACCGACCGGAAACCTCGACTCCCGCTCCGGCGCCGAAATCCTCTCCTTCCTGCGCAACTCCGTACGCGAACTCGGCCAGACCGTCGTCATGGTCACCCACGACCCGGTCGCCGCCGCCTACGCCGACCGCGTCGTCTTCCTCGCCGACGGCCGCATCGTCGACGAACTCACCGGCCCCACCGCCGACACCGTCCTGGACCGCATGCGCCGCTTCGACGCCAAGGGCCGCACCAGCTGACCCGGCCCCGCTGAACCGGCCGCCACCCCTCGGACTCCCCAGGACTGACACCCCCCATGTACCGCACCGCACTGCGCAACGTGCTGGCCCACAAGGGCCGACTGCTGATGACGGCGCTCTCCGTCATGCTCGGCACCGCCTTCGTCGCCGGCACGCTCGTCTTCACGGACACCCTCGGCAGCGCCCTGAGGTCCCAGAGCGCCAAGAGCTACACCGACATAGCCGTCACGGTCAGCGACCGCGGCGCCGTCAGCAACGGCTACGACCGTCGGGGCAAGGGCCCCACCGGGCCCACCCTCACCGAGGAGACCCGCAAGGCCGTCACCGCCCTGCCGGGCACCGCCGAGGCGCGCGGCGTGGTCAGCGGCTTCGCCGGCATCGCCGACCGGAAGGGCGCGCTGATCGGCAACGGCTTCTCCACCACCGGCACCAACTACGTGCCCGGCGCCGACGGCACCGACCCGCGCTACCCGCTGGTCGAGGGCCAGGGCCCGAAGAACGCCAAGGAGGTCGCGCTCGACCGCAGGACCGCCGAGAAGGGCGGCTACAAGGTCGGCGACACCGTCCGGGTGGCCGTCAACGGCCCGGTGATGGAGCTCAGGCTCACCGGCACCGTGAGCACCAACGACCCGCGCGTCGTCTCCGGCGGATCGCTCGCCGCCTTCGACACCGCGACCGCCCAGCAGCTCTACCTGACGCCTGGCCGGTTCGCCGAGATCGACGTCAAGGCCAAGCCCGGCGGCGACGACACCGCGCTGCTCGCCGCCGTCAAGCAGGCCGTCCCGCAGGGCGACTCGATCGAGGCCCGTACCGGCCGCGAACTCGCCGACGAGCAGGACCGCATGATCGAGGCGGGCACCAAGGGCATGAGCAGCGCGCTGCTGGTCTTCGCCGGCATCGCGCTCTTCGTCGGCATCTTCATCATCGCCAACACCTTCACCATGCTGGTCGCCCAGCGCACCAAGGAGCTCGCACTGCTGCGCGCCGTCGGTGCCGGACGCCGGCAGGTCACCCTCTCGGTGCTGATCGAGGCGCTGCTGATCGGCCTCACCGCCTCGGTGGCCGGGCTGCTCGCCGGCATCGGGATCGCCGCCGGGCTGCGCGCCCTGCTGAACGGGCCGCTGGAGGCCAACCTGCCGGACGGCCCGCTGGTGATCGGCCCGTCCACGGTGATCGCCACGGTCGGCGTCGGCGTCGTGGTGACCGTGCTGGCCGCCTGGCTGCCCGCCCTCCGGGCCTCCCGGATCGCCCCGGTGGCCGCGATGAGCTCCGCCGAGCAGCCGGCCACCCAGAAGAGCCTGCGGGTGCGCAACGCGATCGGCCTGCTGTTCGCCGCGGCCGGCATCGGCGGCCTGCTGGCCGGCTCGGCCGCCAAGGAGGTCAAGCTCGTCGGCCTCGGCGCCGGCGCCCTGCTGATCGGCGTCTTCGTCCTCACCCCGCTGCTCTCGCGGCCGCTGATCGCGATGTTCGCCCCGCTGCTGCGCCGGCTGTTCGGGACGCCGGGCAAGCTGGCCCGGGAGAACGCCGTCCGCAACCCGCGCCGCACCGCGGCGACCGCCTCGGCGCTCACCCTCGGCGTCACCCTCATCACCGCCCTGACCGTCGTCGGCGCCTCGGTGAACAAGGCCGTGGACGAGGCCACCGCGAGCGACATGAAGGCCGACTACACGGTGGCGATGGAGAACTTCTCCACGCTCTCCCCCGAGGTCGCCACCCAGATCGCCCGCACGCCCGGTGTCACCGCCATGAGCGTGATGCGCACCGTCGAGGTCGAGACCGGCACCGACGGCGACACCGACTGGCTCACCGGCGTGGACGCGAACACCATCGACCGGCTGGCCACCCTGAAGGTCGTGGAGGGCTCGGCCGACGCGCTCAAGCAGGGACAGCTGCTCTCCAGCCGGGGCTACGCCGAGCGCAACAACCTCAAGGTCGGCTCGACGCTGGCCGTCACCTACCCGGACGGCTCGCGCGGCACGCTGACCGTCGGCGGCCTGCTGGAGTCGAGCTCCGTGGTGTCCGGGCTGCTCGCGCCGGACGCCGTGGTCGGAGCGCACGCCTCGGCCGGCTCCGGTCTGGACAAGGTCCTGGTCAAGGGCGCCAACGGCGCGGACCCCAAGCTGAAGCAGGCGCTGCGCGACGCCACCGGCGGCAACCCGCTGATCGCCGTCAAGGGCGAGAAGGACATCAAGGCGGAGAACCGCCAGATGGTGACCGCCGTGCTGAACATCATGTACGGGCTGCTCGGCATGTCCGTGGTGATCGCGGTGCTGGGCGTCGTCAACACCATGGCGATGTCGGTGTTCGAGCGCCGCCGGGAGATCGGCATGCTGCGGGCGATCGGCCTGGACCGGCGCGGCATCGGCCGGATGGTCCGGCTGGAGTCGCTGGTGATCGCGTTGTTCGGCGGTGTGGTGGGCGTGCTGCTGGGCGTCGTGACCGCCTGGGCGGGCAACCGCACGATGGCGGGCACGTTCAAGAACATCACCACCGTGGTCCCGCCGGTCCAGGTGCTCGGGTTCCTGGTCGGCGCCGCGGTGATCGGCCTGCTGGCCGCCCTCGTGCCGGCCCGCCGGGCCGCCCGGATGGACATCCTGGGCGCGATCAAGAGCGAGTAGGCACCCCGGAGAAGGTGGAGCCCCCGGCCGGATCGGTTACCGGCCGGGGGCTCCGGCGTGCGGGCGCCGGGTTTGCGGGCGCTGGGGTGTCCGGTCGGCGCCGCGGGCGGACGACCGCGGGGAACGGACCCGCCCCGGGCGGAGCGCCGAAGCCCTCCGCCCGGGGCGGTCACCTGTCCGTTTCACCCGGTCGGGTCAGAATTCACTCGTGACGCTCACCCCGCTGAAGCCCTGCTGGGCGTAGAGGCTGAAGAAGACGTAGCCGGCGGGCGGGTTGGTCACGGTCAGGGTCTCGGAGTTGCCCGGGCCGGCCGAGCGCGTGGCATAGGAGTTGGTGTACGCCCAGCCGCCCGGGTTGTAGTAGAGGTCGCCGTTACCGGTGCCGCCACTGGTGGTGATCTTCACCTGCCGGGTGCCGGCCGGCACCAGCAGGTAGAAGTGCGCGTAGTTGCCCGTGGTGGCCGCGACGTTGCTGCGACCGCAGTTGGCGTCCAGCTGGCGGGTGTCGGCGGCCGTGCACTCCGGCAGCTGCGGCGTGGTGCCGTCGGCGGCGCAGGCGCCGTTCGCGCACCTGGTCAGCCAGCTGTCGAAGTCGGCGTCGTAGCGGGTGCCGATGGTGGTCTTGAGCAGGGTGCGGGCCCCGTCCCAGTCCCCCGCCCGGTACTTGGCGAGAACGGCGTCCATGTCGGAACGGTGCTGCTCCAGCATGTAGCGGACGGCGAGGTAGCCCCAGCGGTAGACGCGGTCCTGGTCCCCGTAGGCGGTGTCGAAGAGGTCGCTCAGCTTGTAGGTGTGGCGGGCGGCGGCCTCGATGGCGGCGTCGTTGCTGACCTTGCGGTACGAGTAGGAGACGTACTCGGCGAAGCCCTCGACCCACCAGACGGTCGGGGTCTTCATGCCGGCGTTGAAGTCGCCGTACATGTCGAACCGGCCGTCGAGGTAGTGGGTGTACTCGTGGTTGAGGTTCCAGATCTGGAAGTCCGGGCGGGCCCACTCGGCCTCGTAGCAGAGGAAGCGCGGCTGGTTGCCGGCCGTGGCCGGGTTGCCCTCCAGGTACATGCCGCCGTTGTTGGTGTCGATGCCGTAGATGGCGGCGGCGAGCACCTGGTAGTCGAGCGAGGAGTGGAAGACCACGACCTCGATCGTGTTGTTCCCGTCGTCCTTGACCGGGCCGTTGTCCTTGGCCACCGAGTGGAAGAACGCGTCCTGGCCGGTCAGGCTGGTGCAGGCGGTGCCCAGCTGGGTGTTGTCCAGCGCCTGGGCGATCAGCTTGATGCTCGGGCTGCAGGTGTAGTTCACCTTCAGCACGCCCGCCTTGAGCTGGTCGGCGCTGTTGCAGGTGCCGTAGTACGAGCAGTTGCCGGCGTCGTAGTAGCCGACCGCCTCGGCGACCGCGGCCCACTGGTGGACGGTGCGGCCGTTCGGCGCCGAGTTCGCGGCCAGCGCCTTGACGAGCGGGCGGACCTTGGGCTGGAGCGCCGTGTCCTTGAGGAAGCGGCCGAGCTCCTTGGTCGCGTTGTAGGGCAGCACGTCGAAGTCGCCGCCGAGCAGGTCGTTGTTGCGGGTGGCGAAGCCGGACAGCGTGTCCAGCACGCTCGGGTCGGCCTCGACGGCCGCGTCGAAGCCGGGCACCTGGTGGCCGCGGAACAGCACGGTGAACACCGGGTTCACCGACCACGCCATGCCGGCGGGGTTCCAGGTGGCGCTGTTGTAGTCGCCCAGCAGCCGCTTGACCACCGGGAGGTAGCGGATGTTCTCCTGCGCGCTGTCGATCAGCGTGACGGCCTCGCCCAGGATGGGTGCGTTGCCCGCGGTGACGTCACGCACGTGCGCGGCGGCGAAGAAGGCGTCCAGCCCGGAACGGGCCGCGGTCTGGAGGGCGGGGCCGTAGGGGCCGACGTCGTCCTTGTGGTACCACTGCGCGAAGTATCCGGCGCGCAGGTAGAGCACCAGCTGTTCGACGGAGGTCGAGTTGTCGCCCGGGTAGGAGCCGGCCGCGTCGCGCAGGGCGTACGACACGGTGGTCATCTGCTCCTCGCGGAACGCGCCCCGTGCGTTGGCGCCGGTGAGCTGGAAGAGCCCGTTGATGCACTGGAGGTCGGCGGCCTTGATGTGCTGGACCAGGTCGCTGCCCGTCCGGCCGGTGAAGTCGCCGACGTTGCAGGTCTGCCCGGCCGCCGCCGCACCGAGGCCGAAGGCCTTGGCGGTCGGCACGGCCTTGGTGGTCGGCCGGACCTCGGCCGGCCGGGTGTCGAGCGGGAGCGGCGCGCGCTGGTCGGCCGGGGTGGACTGACGGTCACCGTCGCCGTGCCCGGGGGCGTCGGTGGCGGGCTGCGGCGCCAGTGCGGCGAGGGTGGCGGGGGTGGGGGACGCCTTGCCGGGCGCGACGGGCGCGGCCTGGCTGCGCGGGGCGAACAGACCGACCGTCAGGAACAGGGTCAGGGCGAGCGTCAGGAGTCGTGCCAGCTGCGGTAGTCGCAACAGACGTGCGGAGCTCACGTGGGGGCCTCCGGGCCGTCGTCGGCCACGCTGGGGGGCGCGGCCGGAGTGTGGGGGGCGAGGACCGTCGGCAACGGTGCCGCGTGGGGCGGCTCCGTCGCGTACGCGGTGGGGATGTGACATGTACAATTGCACACGTCACACGGTGTTGAGAAGTCCTCAAGCGGTGCGCAGTTCATGGGGAAACCGCAAAGGGATCGTGGTGGTGATCTGCACGTCGGCCTGGTCCGCTCCGCAGGCCGGGCCGGGCGGCGGCCTGCACCGGGGCGGCGCGAGAGTCCGGGCCGGGGCGGCGCGGAAGTCCGGGCCGGCCGACCCCGTCCGGTCGTGGCCGCCGGGCGGGCGGCCGCACGACGTGGTCCGCAGAGGTGCCGACGGCCTGGCATGATCGCCGTATGAACGACCGAATCATCGCCGCCTGTGACGGGGCGGCCAAGGGAAACCCGGGCCCGGCGGCCTGGGCCTACGTGGTGGCGGACAGCGCCGGGGCACCGCAGCGCTGGGAGGCCGGCCCGCTGGGGCACAGCACCAACAACGTGGGCGAACTCACGGCGCTGGAGCGGCTGCTGGCCGCCACGGACCCCGCCGTGCCGCTGGAGGTCCGGCTGGACAGCACGTACACGCGTGATTCGGTGACGAAGTGGCTGAAGGGCTGGAAGCGCAACGGCTGGAAGACCGCCGCCGGAAAGCCGGTGGCCAACCAGGAGCTGATCCAGCGGATCGACGGGCTCCTGGACGGGCGGGACGTCACGTTCGTCTACGTGCCCGCCCACCAGGTGGACGGCGATCCGCTGAACGCCCTGGCCGACAAGGCCGCCAGTGACGCCGCCCGGACCCAGGAGGCCGCCGGCGGGACCGCGGCCGACCTCCCCGTTCCCGACCCGGCCCCGAGCACCCCCTCCCGGAGCGGTGCCGCCCGGAGCGGACGCACCGCCTCCCCGTCCACAGCGAAGCGCCGGTCCTCGGGCGGTGCGCCGTCGCTGGCCGCGCGTTTCCCCGGCACCTGCCCGTGCACCCGGCCGTACGCCAAGGGGGACCGGATCACCAAGGTGGGCGGCGGTTGGGGACACCCGGAGTGCGCGGCCGCGCAGGGGTGAGCGCCACCGCCGATGGTGGAGCCCCCGGCCGGATCGGGTACCGGCCGGGGGCTCCGGCTCTGGGGCGGGACAAACGTTTCGTCAGCAGCCGTCGAGGATGTCAGCAGCCGTTGAGGATCGAGGTCAGCGCGCTCTTCTCGGCGCTGTCGACGTTCAGCCCGTAGAAGTACTTCACCTGCACCCAGGCGCGGGCGTAGGTACAGCGGTAGGACGCCTGCGGCAGCCAGTTGGCCGGGTCCTGGTCGCCCTTGGTGCGGTTGGAGCTCGCGGAGACGGCGAGCAGCTGCGGGCGGGTGAGGTCGTTGGCGAAGGCCTTGCGCTGGTCGGTGGTCCAGGCCCAGGCGCCGGAGCGCCAGGCCTCGGCGAGCGGCACCAGGTGGTCGATGTCGAAGGAGGAGGCGCTGGTGGTGGTGACGTTGTCGTACACCGAGGTCCAACTGCCGCTCACGGAGGCGCAGCTGGAGTCGGTCACCACACCGCTGCCGTCGCGCTTGAGGACGGTCTCGCGGGTGTTGCAGGTGCCGGAGATGGTGATCCAGTGCGGGAACAGCGTCCGGTCGTAGGTGTCGGCGTGGGACTCAGCGGCCACCGCGATCGAGGCCAGGTACGAACGGGCGGTGGCGGCCGAGACCGGGGCGGGCAGGGCGGCCTGGGCGGTGCCGGCGCCGGCCAGCAGGGTGGTGAGGGCGAGCAGCAGGGCGCCGGTGGCGGCGGCCAGGGCACGGCGGGGCGTGCGTATCGCAGGCATGCGGGGGACTCCAGGGTCGGTGTGAGGGCAGGCGGAAGCCCCCGGGCGGAGCGGCCCGGGCTGGTAACCAGCATGGCGCGTCAGGGGTTTACGCGGGTAGACCCTAGAGGTGAACTTTTGAGTGAGAGTCAGCTCACAGCGTCCGGCAGGCAGGGAAGGGCACCGACCGGCGGGCGGGGAAGGGCACCGGCCGGCCCGCGGTGACCCGCGCTGGGACGACCGGTGGGCGGGCCCGAGCTGCGCCGACCGGTGGGCGGACATGGGCTGGGACGGTCGCTGCGGAGGAACCGGAGACCCCCGTGCGGCTCCGCGCCTCCACGTCCCGGGGCCGCCGGCGCGACATGGTCAACTGCTCGGCCGTCACCCTCAAGCCGCTCACCTACGCGCCGTCCGGGGCCCGATCTCCGCAGCCGCCACGGGGCCTGCCCGAGCAGATCGGCGGCGAGCGGAACCGGGACCACCGCTGCACCGGGATCCGCGACGCCTCGCTCTCCGTCCGGGCCCTGATCGACCTCGGCTTCACCGACGAGGCGCACGCCTTCCGCCGGTGGCTGCGGGACCGCCTACGGGCCGGCGGCACCGCCTCGGGCGGGCCGCCGCAGATCAGGCACCGGGTGGACGGCGAACCGCACCTGGCCAAGGAGACCCGCTGCGTCGAGGCGCTCGCCCGCGCGCGGGCAGGCCCGACCAGGCGCGCTACGCCTTCGACAGGATGCTCAGCTACGCGAACCACGTCGGCGAGTTCGCCGAGGAGACCGGCCCGTCGGGCGGGCAACTCGGTAGCTTCCCCAGGCGTTCACCCACTCGCGCCGGTGGCGGCGGCCCGCGCCCTCGACGAGCAGCCCGACCGCGCGCAACGGTGACGGGTCGCGGTCACCCCGGCCCGCGGGCGGCAGCCCCGCCCCCGGCGCCGGGGAGCGCGGCAGCAGGGCCGCCGACACGAGGCCCACCACGGCCGCTCCCGCCAGCACGGCCATCGCGGCGGCGTAGGCGTTGCTGGAGAGCCCTGCGACCAGGATCGTCCCGGCGACGGCCGTGCCGAAGGACGAACCGAGGTTGGAGATGCTGCGGGACAGCCCGGAGATCTCCCCCTGCCGTTCCTCGGGGAACGCGGACTGCACGACGTTGACCGACGGGGTGAGCATGACCCCGAGGCCGAGGCCGATCAGCAGCAGTCCGGGGGCGAAGGCCCATGCCCCCGGGGTGCCGGCGACCAGGGCGATCAGCACGCCGACGCCGACGACGGTCAGGACGAAGCCCGCCATGATCAGGGTCCGCTGCGGGAACCGCCGCGCGAGGCGCTCCGCGGCCAGCGAGGAGACGAGCAGGCCGAGCGTGGCCGCCGTGAAGATCACACCGGTCTGGACGGCGTCGTAGCCGCGGACCACCTGGAGGTACGTCGCCACGGTGAACGACGTCCCCATGAGCACCAGCCACTGGGCGTTCTGGGTGACCAGGCCGAGGTTGGAGACCCGGCTGCGGAACAGGCTGGTGGAGAGCAGCGGTTCCCGCCCGGCCCGTTCCTCCGCACGGATCCGGTGCACGAACCAGGCCAGCACCAGTGCGCCGCCGACGACCAGGCCGGCCGTCAGCCAGAGGTTGTTGTCGGCGGCGAGGATGCCCAGGACGACCAGCACCAGGCCGGCCGCAGACAGCACTGCTCCGCCGAGGTCGAACGGCCGGGTGGGATCGGGCGGCAGAGGGTCCACGAGCGAGCGGCTGAGCAGGACGATCACCGCGATCACCAGGGCCTGGAAGACGAACGCCGCCCGCCAGCTGAGCACCGAGGTGATCAGCCCGCCGATCAAGGGCCCCGCCGCGGCGCCGATCCCGCCCAGGGCCATGATGGTCCCGAACGCCCGCGCCCGGGCGGTCAGGTCCTCGAAGAGCAGCGTGGTGAGGATGTAGACGGGCGGGATCAGCAGCGCCGTGCCGACACCCTCGAAGATCGAGTTGCCCAGGATCAGCACCCCGAGCCCCGGCGAGACGGCGCTCAGCACCGCACCGATCCCGTAGATCACCAGTCCGAGCAGGAAGCAGCGCTTGCGCCCCCAGCGGTCGGTCAGCTTGCCACCCGGAATCATCAGGGCGGCCATGACCAGCAGGAACACGGTGATCGCCACCTGCACGCCCTGAACGGTGGTGTCCAGGTCCTGGCTGATGTCGTTGATCATCACGTTCATGTTCGAGCCCGCGAAGCTGCAGATGAACTGTGCCAGCGCGAGCGGCGCGAGCACCCGCCGCTGCGCTCCGGTCGGCCTGACCGGCTGGTCCGCTGCGGTCATGCCCCGCCCTTTCCGGAGGTCGCGACGGTCTTCAGGGGTCACCGGCGGTGCGGTGGGCCGGGTTGCGGGCCCGCCGCGGTGCTGCGGGCCGGGTTGCCGGACCGCCCCGGGACCGGGCCGGGACCGGGCCGCCCGACGGCGGCACCGTTCGGTGGCATCCCCACCATGGCGGGGACGGGCGGCTCGTGCGCGTCATGCCCGCATCCGGGTGACCCGTCCGGCCCCGGCACGGCCTCGCCGCGGCCCCGGCGGCGTCCCCGCTGCGGCGGCGGCCCGGCGGCCCGGCGGAGCCCCCGGACCTACACTGGGTTGGCGTACTGACGGGCCGGGACTGCGTTGGCGTACTGACGGGCCGGGCGGCCCTGTTGGGAGGACCTCATGGCATCGAGCAGCCGGCGTCGCCCGATCGTGCTGGGCGTTGACGCCTCGGCCCCCCGCTCCCCCGCCGTCCTCTGGGCCGCGCAGGAGGCCGCGCAGCGCGGGGCGCCGCTGCGGATGGTCCACGCCTCGCTCCCCATGGAGGTCGACCTCCGCGGGTGGGAGGAGTCCGACCACCACAAGGCCCTGCGGCGGCAGGGCGAGGAGGCGCTCGACGAGGCGTCGGCGCTGGTCCGCGACCACCACCCCGGCCTGGAGCTGAGCATCCGGCTGGTGGGCGAGCACCCCGCCCCGGCGCTGTGCCGAGAGTCGGAGGACGCGGAGCTCGTCGTGGTCGGCTCGCGCGGGCTGAAGCGGTGGGACGAGATGCTGAGCACCTACTCCGTGGCGGTGCCGGTGTCCGCCCGGAGTCACTGCCCGGTCGCCGTGGTCCGCGTGGCGGGGGCCCCGCCGCCCGGGCCGGAACGCCGGGTCGTCGTCGGCTCCGACGGCAGCCCCGACGCCCGCCACGCCATCGGCTTCGCCGCCGACCTCGCCGCCCGCCACGGGGCGTCCCTGCACGTCGTCCACGTCTGGAAGGCGCCGCTGCTGGTCCCCGTCGACGAGGAGTCCGTCCTGGCGGAGCTCGGCCGGTCCCTCCGGGAGAGCACCGGCGGCCTGTCCGCGGACTTCCCGGACGTGCCGCTCGTCCACGAGGTCCTGGTCGGGCACCCCGTCGAAACACTCTCCGCCGCCGCCGACCGGGCGCTCGCGGTCGTGGTCGGCCGCCACGGGGACGGCGGGTTCACCGGCAGGCATCTCGGGTCCGTGGCCCACGGCCTGATCCACCACTCGCTCTCCCCCGTGATCACCGTCCCGCTGCCCGCCGGCTGACGACGGCCGGGGCCGGGCCCTGCGGCGGGCCCGGGGCCCGGCCCCGGCCGGACCGTCGGTGGTGCGTGCGAGGATGGCCCGGCCGGGCGACGCCCGGGGGACCGACAGGGGGCGCGATGGACCGGATCAGGATCACGGGCGAGGACCCGGACGGGCACCAGCACGTCGTGAGGGTCGTCTCGCGCCGGCACAACCAGGAACGGGTGGTCTGCGACAGCTGCGGCTACAGCAGGTGGTCGGCGATCGGAGCCCGGGACAAGGCCGAGCGGCACCTCGCCGAGTCGCACGACGCGGAGTACTTCCGGCAGGAGCACGCGCCCGGGTGGTGGGTGGCGACGGCGATCGGCCTGATCGGCTTCGTCGCCTTCCTGTTCAGCCCGTACGGCTTCTTCCACTGAGAAGACACCTGCGACGACACCTGGGACGGCGCCGCCCCGCCGGAACGACACCGCCCCGCCGGGCGGTGGCCGGGCGGGGCGGTGGAACGAGCGGTGCGGCAGGGCCTCAGGCGGCCGACTTCGCGGAGCCGGTCTTCGGTGCGACCGGCTTGGCCGGCCGGCCGCCGAAGACGCCGAAGAAGAAGGCCAGCGTCGGGATCAGGTACGCCGCCCAGACGGCCAGCTGGAGCACGGTCGGGTCCGGCTGGAAGTTGAACACGCCCTTCAGCAGGGTCCCGTACCAGCTGTCCTTCGGGATGGTGCTGCTGACGTCGAAGGCCAGGTCGTGCAGGCCGCCGAACCAACCGGCCTCCTGCAGGTCGTGCACGCCGTACGCCAGCACACCGGCGGCGACGACGACGAGCATGGCGCCGGTCCAGGTGAAGAACTTGGCCAGGTTGATCTTCAGTGCGCCGCGGTAGAAGAGCCAGCCGAGCACCACCGAGGTGAGCAGGCCCAGCGCCGCACCGATGACCGGGTTGTAGCCGTCGTTGGTGGCCTGCACCGCCGACCAGATGAACAGCGCCGTCTCCAGCCCCTCGCGGCCGACGGCCAGGAAGGAGGTGACCACGAGCGCGACGGTGCCCATGGCGAGCGCCGCGTCGAGCTTGCCGTGCAACTCGGTCTTCAGATGACGGGCGGTGCGGCGCATCCAGAACACCATCCAGGTGACCAGGCCGACCGAGAGGATCGACAGCGTGCCGCCGAGCGCCTCCTGCGCCTCGAAGGTCAGCTGCGACGAGCCGAACTGGAGGACGGCGCCGAACGCCATGCTCAGCACCACGGCCGCCGTGATGCCGCCCCAGACCGGCGCGAGCTTGTCCTTGCGGTCGGTCTTGACCAGATAGGCGATCAGGATGCAGACGACGAGGCTGGCTTCGAGGCCCTCGCGCAGGCCGATCAGGTAGTTGCCGAACACGGCACTCTCCTCGGGGTTCGAACGGGACGGGGATCAGCCGAAGAGGGCTTGGCCCCACCACTCGCCGGGCTTGCGGACGCCCGCCGGGCAGGCGAAGTGGGCGGAGCCGACGTGCTGGATGTACTCGTTGAGCTTGTCGCTGGAGGCGAGGCGCTGCTGGAGCGGGACGAACGCCTTGCGGCTGTCGCGCTGGTAGGCGAGGAAGAAGAGACCGGCGTCCAGGCGGCCGAGGCCGTCCGTCCCGTCGGTGAAGGAGAAACCGCGGCGCAGGATCATCAGGCCGTCGTTGCTGTCCGGGTGGGCGAGGCGCACGTGCGAGTCCTCGGGCATCGCCTTGAGGTCCGGCGCGTCGTGCTCCTTCGGCTTCCCGTACGGGGCGCCCTCGCCCTTGGTGCGGCCGAAGACGTCCTCCTGCTCCTTGAGCGAGGTGCGGTCCCAGGTCTCGATGTGCATCCGGATGCGACGGGCGACCAGGTAGGAGCCGCCGGTCATCCAGTCCGGGCCCTCGCCGGGGCCGACCCAGACGTGCTCGGCGAGCTTGGCCGTGTCGGTGCCGGCGATGTTGTGGGTGCCGTCCTTGAAACCCATCATGTTGCGCGGGGTCTGCGCGTCCGGGGTGGTGGAGGAGGTCTTGCCGAAGCCCAGCTGCGACCAGCGGATGTTGACCGTGCCCATGCCGATCCGGGCCAGGTTGCGGATCGCGTGCACGGCGACCTGCGGGTCGTCCGCGCAGGCCTGGATGCAGATGTCGCCGCCGCTGCGCTGCGGGTCGAGCTTGTCGCCCTTGAAGTTCGGCAGGTCGATCAGGGCCTCGGGGCGCTTGGCCTTGAGGCCGAAGCGGTCCACGCCGTCCTTCTCGAACAGGGACGGGCCGAAGCCGATGGTGAGGGTGAGCCGGCAGGCGGGCAGGCCCATCGCCTCGCCGGTGTCGTCCGGCGGAGCCTGCGGAAGGCCGCTGGCGGCGCCGCTGCCGACCTCGCGCCCGCCGGTCATCGCGGCGGCGGCCTTCGTCCACTCCTTCAGCATCTTCACCAGCGACTCGCGGGTGGCCGTGGCCGAGACGTCGAAGGCGGCGAAGTGCAGCCGGTCCTGGACCGGGGTGGAGATGCCGGACTGGTTGTCGCCGTAGAACGGGATGTCCCCCGCGGTGGCGGCGGCGGTCGCCGGGGCCGGGTCGTCCTGCCGGGTGGCGGCGGCGACCGAGCCGACGCCGGCTGCGCCGAGGGCGACCCCGGCGCCCGCCCAGCCGATCACGGCGCGGCGGCTGACCGGGCCCCGGGCGGCACCGTCCTGGCCGGCGGCGGTCGCACCGGCGGTGGCGGCAGCGGACTCGGAGGCGGTGGTGGGGGTGGCAGCGGCGTCGGAGGCGGCCGGAGTCCCGGTCTGCTGCTCGTTCTCGGCGTCCATCGGCGGGCGGGCCCTTCTCTGTACTGAACTCACGGATGCCGTGGCGGCCGATCGGGCCGCCACGGCGGTGTGGTGGAGGTGTGGTGCTCTGCTGGGCCGCCCCGATCGGGACCGGCCGGGCGGGTACTACTTGACGACCACCGCGGCACCCAGCTTCGACAGCGGCTCGCCCAGCGAGTTCACCGCGTCGGAGAAGGTCTTGCGCTCGGCCTCGGTCACCTTGTCGTACGAGGTGAAGGTGCCGTCGGCCTGCTTGTACTTGGCGAGCAGCGCCTGGATCGCGGCGAACTCCGAGTCCAGGGTCTTGGCCAGCTCGGTGTCCTTCTCCGAGGCGACCGGCTTCAGCAGCTCGTAGGCCTTCTGCGCGCCCTCGACGTTGGCCTGGAAGTCGGCGAGGTCCGTGTGGCTGTAACGGTCCTCCTCACCGGTGATCTTGTTGGTGGCGACCTCGTCCAGCAGTTCCTTGGCGCCGTTGGCCATGCTGGTCGCGGTGATCTCGGCCTCGGGGATCTTCTTCTGCCAGTCCTTCAGGTCGGCGACCAGCTGGTCGGCGAGCTTCTGCTCGTCGTCACCGATCTTGGCGTCGGCCCAGAGCGACTTCTCCAGCTTGTGCCAGCCGGTCCACTGCTGGCCGGGCTCCAGCTTGTCCTCGCGGGTGTCGGTCTTCGGGTCGACGTCACCGAAGCTCTCGGCGACCGGCTCGGTGCGCTCCCAGCCGGTGCGCGAGGCCGCGTACAGCGACTTGGCCTTCTCCACGTCGCCGGCCTTGATCGCGGCGGCGAAGGCCTCGACGGCCGGGATGGTGGCGTCGGCCTGCTCCTGCGCGTACTTGCGGTAGGCGTCGACGGCGGCGGTCAGGCGCGGGTCGGCCGGGGCGGCCTGGGCGGAGGCGTCACCGGTGACGGTGATCTTCTGGCGGATGCCGTCGCCGACCATGCCGGGCTTGCAGGCGACCTCGTACGAGCCGGCCTTGATCTCGGCGTTGATCGTCGCCTTGGTGCCGGGGCCGATGTTCTCGCGCTCGGTGATGATCTTGTCGCCGTCGCCGTAGACGTAGACCTCGGTGGTCTTCGAACCCTTGTTGGCGATGTCGATCACGACGTGGCCGGCCGGGAAGCTGGTCTTGGAGACCTCGCAGGCCGTGTCGGTGGCGTTCACCTTCACGGCGTCGGCGGACGCCTTGTCGTCCTTCTTCTGCGAGCAACCGGCCAGAGCGGCGGTTGCCACAGCGAGGGTGAGCAGCGTGGCTGCGGTGGAACGACGGGCGGACATGAAGGCTCCAGCGGGAGGGCAGGGTGAACCAGGGCAGGGCTGAGCGTGGATACGGGAACCGGAGCCACCCGGTGCCCCCACCCACTTAGCTAAGGCATACCTTAGAGATATCTGATTTTGCCGTCTACACCGCCCCCCGTTCGCCGTCCTCGCAGGTGGGGACGGCCCTTGGCAGCGGCGTGTCGTCAGCCCACCGACGAATTCCGGCCACCACCCGCCGAACGGCGGGGTTGACCTCGTCCGCCTCCTCTGTTCCGCCTGCTCCTGGCGTTCCTCCCGCCCCTCCCAGCCCTCGCGGTTCGCGCGGTTCGCGCGGTTCGCGCGGTTCGCGCCCCGTGCGGTTCGCGGTTCGCGCAGTTCGCGGTTCGCGCGGTTCGCGCCTCGTGCGGTGTCAGCGCTCCGGCGTACGGCGGGTGGCGGCGCGGGCGGTCCAACGGCCCTCGTGACGGCTGATCCGGATCGGGTGGCCGAAGCAGGCACTGATCAGCTCGGTGGTCATCACCTCGTCCACCGGCCCGGCCGCGAGGCACTCGCCCTCGCGCAGCAGCAGCGCGTGGGTGGTGCTCTCCGGCAGTTCCTCCAGGTGGTGCGTCACCAGCACGCTGGCCAGCTCCGGATGCTGGTGGCGCAGCAGGTCCAGGCTGTCCAGCAGCAACTCGCGGGCGGTGAGGTCGAGTCCGGTGGCGGGCTCGTCGAGCAGCAGCAGACGGGGGCTGGGCATCAGCGCGCGGGCGATCAGGGCGCGGCCGCGCTCGCCCTGGGAGAGCGTGGTCCAGGGGGACTCGGCCATCGCGGTCATGCCGAGGGTCGCGATCAGCTGCTCGGCCCGGTCGAGCTCCTCGGAGGCGGGCTTGCGGTTGAGGTCCGGCTCGATGGTGTTGCCGGTACCGGTGAGCACGACCTCGCGGACGGTCAGCGGCGAGCGCAGCGGGTGACGCGGGTTCACATGGCCCAGGTGGGCACGGAGTTCACGGATGTCGACCCGGCCGAGCCGGCGGCCGAGCACGTCCACCTCGCCGCGGGTGGGGTGGGAGACCGCACCGAGCAGGCCGAGCAGGGTGGACTTGCCCGCGCCGTTGGGGCCGAGCAGCGCCCAGTGCTGACCGGGCTCGATGGCCAGGGTGATCCCGCGCAGCAGGTGGCGGCCGTCGCGGACGACATCGACGTCCCGGGTGCGCAGCAGCGGGCCGGTGGGCAGCGGGTCGGACGTACTCATGGCGGGCGGTCCTCCGGGGGTCGGTGCCGGGCAGGGGTGCGGATGCGGCGCCGCGCCGGGCGGGCAGGCACCGACCGTCCGCGTGCAGAGTACAACCATCGGCAGGGTGGAGGCCCGGCACGTCCGAGGGGCGGACGGGGCGGGCGGGCCGGGACGGGCAGGGCCCGCAGGGAACGGGCGGGACGGGCGGGGTGGACGGCACGGACGGGGTGGACGGCACGGACGGGCGGCGAGTGACCAGGACGGCGGGGGCGGACGGCACTTGCGAGGGGGCGTGCGCGAGGCGGTCGTTCGC
>NZ_CP026498.1:10475844-10498303 GCF_002953255.1 Streptomyces sp. CB01881 | reverse complement strand
GCGGGGGGGGGTGGACGGCACGGACGGGGTGGACGGCACGGACGGGCGGCGAGTGACCAGGACGGCGGGGGCGGACGGCACTTGCGAGGGGGCGTGCGCGAGGCGGTCGTTCGCACGCCCCTGTCGCCGGGCGGCAGTTGGCGGCAGGATCGGTGGGAAGCACGATGCGAAGGGGGCTGGCAGGATGGGGTGGGACACGGAACCGATGGGGCGGGCCGGAACGCTGCACGGGCGGTTCGAGGAGCAGGCCCGGCACTCGCCGGGCGCGGTCGCCGTCCGGTGCGGCACCCGGGAGCTGACGTACGGTGAGCTGGACGCGCGGGCGGACCGGTTGGCCCGCCACCTCGCGGCACAGGGGCTGGCCCCGGGCGGCCGGGCGGCCGTGGCACTGGGCCGGGGCACCGAGGTGTTCGTCGCGCTGCTCGCGGTGCTGAAGGCGGGCGGCGCGTACGTACCGCTGGAGCCGGGCGCGCCCGATCCGCTGCTGCGCCACGTGCTGGCGGACGCCGATCCGTCGCTGGTGGTGACCGAGGAGGCCCACCGGGTGCGGCTGACGGACGCCAGCGGGCGGGCGGTGGTCTGCGTGGACTCGGCGGCGGAGGCGGTGGCGGCGCTGCCCGCCGGACCGCCCGAGGCGTCCACCGGGCCGGAGGACCTCGCCTGCGTCTTCTTCACCTCCGGCTCCACCGGACTGCCCCGGGGCGCGCTGATCGAACACCGCAACCTGCTGGCCGCCCACCGGGGCTGGCACGAGGTGTACGGGCTCTCCCCCGCCGACCGGATCCTGCAGACGGCGAGCCTGGAGTTCGACGTCTTCACCGCCGACTGGGTCCGCGCGCTGTGCACCGGCGCCACTCTGGTGGTCGCGCCGCGCAACCTCACCCTGGACCGCACCGCCGACATCGCCGACCTCCCGGCACTGGTGGCCGCCGAGCGGATCACCGTCCTGGAGCTGAACGTCCGCACCGCGCGCCGCCTGCGCGACCACCTGGCGGCCACCGGTGGCTCGCTGCCGGGTATACGGCTGCTGACCGTGGGCGCGGAGAAGTGGTACCTGGACGAGCAGCTGAGCCTTCAACAGCTGCTCGGCAGAGCGGGCGGCGCCAGTGGCATGAGCGGCGAGGGCGGTGCGGGCGGCGAGGGCGGCACCGCGGGCCTGGTCAAGCGCGGCGCGGTGGCCGGGGCCGGGGGCGGCACGGTGGACGGGGCCGGGGGCGGCACGGTGGACGGGGCCGGGGGCGGCACGGAGGACGGGGCCGGGGGCGGCACGGAGGACGGGGCCGGGGGCGGCACGGAGGACGGGGCCGGGGGCGGTGGCACGCGGGTGCTCAACGTGTACGGACTCGCAGAGGCGTCCGTGGACAGCACCTGGTTCGACGCCGCCGGCTCGGCGGGCGGCGAACTCAGCGAACGCGTCTCGCTGGTCGGCACGCCCTTCCCCGGCACCCGCGTCTACGTGCTCGGCCCGGACGGCACCCCGCTGCCACACGGGGAGGTCGGCGAGATCGCGGTCGCCGGCCCGGGCCTGGGCCGCGGCTACCTGAACCGCCCCGAGGAGACGGCCCGGCGCTTCGTCCGGGCGGTCTTCGACCCCGACGGCCGCGTCCTGCTCACCGGAGACCTCGGGCGGGTCCGCGAGGACGACGTCCTGGAGTTCACCGCCCGGGCCGAGGGCGTGGTCGGGCCCACCGACTCCGTGCAGGCCGCCGACGTGGTCGAGCGGGTCACCAGGGCCGCCCACGCCGAGGGCGTGCTGCGTGCTCACCCGGCGGTGCGGGAGGCCGCCGTCGCCGAGGTCGAGCCGGAGCCGGGGCGGCGCGTCCTGGTCGGTTACGCGGTGGCGGCGCCGGACGCCGACGAGGTCGACGCCTGGTCGCTCTCCGCCCACCTGGCCGAGCGACTGCCGGCCGGGGCGGCGCCGGCCGCCGTGGTGCCGCTGCCGGCGCTCCCCCGCACCCGGGCCGGCAAGCCGGACCGCACCGCCCTGCCGCTGCCGGCCCCGCGCGACTACTTCGCGACCAACGGGCCACGGGGCCCGAGGAGCGGTAAGGGCGGCAGGGGTGGAAAGGGTGGCGGGGGCGGCGGCAAGGCGGGGGGCCGGCGGCCGGGCGAGGACCCGGCGGTCAACCTCGGCTGCGGCTGGATCGTGCTCGCCCTGCCCTTCGCCTTCGTCGCCTGGCTGCTCACCGACACCCTCTGGCCGGGATCCACCGACGTCTCGCTGGTGCCCGACCCCTACTCCTCCTGGTTCCGCATCCTGTACGTCTTCGAGTGCCTCTCGTTCGGCCTGGGCGTGGCCTTCCTCATGGCCGGCCCCGCGGTCATCGCCAGGTTCAACCGGCCGGTCGGGCTCTCCATCGCCACCACGGTGTCGGTGTTCTGGCTGCTCGCCGCCTGGTGGCCTCAGGACAACCTCTACCGGACCAGCTCGCCGACGGACTGGCCCCGGCAGGCGGTGCTGGTCTACGCGTTCAACATCGCGCTGATGGTCGCCGCCGCGATCGTGGTGCGCTTCCTGGCCTGGAGGTCGCCGGCCGAGCGAAAGTGACGGCCCGCCGGACGGCAAGGGGCGAGGCGGCGGGCGGGCCCCCGGAGTGACGCGGCGAGGTGGCGGGCGGGCGGGTCCGCGGCACGGCGAGGTGGCGGGCAGGCCCGAGGCGCGGCACAGCGAGCCGGCGGGCGGGCCCAAGGCGAGCCGAGGCGGGCTCAGCGCAGGGCCTCGAACATCCGGCCCAGCGCCTGGTTGGCCGCCCCGACCAGCGCCTCGGCCGCGTCCAACGCCTCGACCGCACCAGGCGCCCCGGCGTCCGGTGCGTCGCCGCGCGCGGCGAGCGCCAGGCCGACGGCCGGTTCCGGGTCGTATCCGGCCGTCACCACCAGCGGCAGCAGGGTGACGCCGAGCGCGGCGCAACGCGGGCGCAGCCGGTCCAGGTGGTCGTGGAGCGCCTGCTGGGAGAGCCGGGCGCCGAGCGGCATCCCGTCCAGGGTGCGGACCACGTGCCCCGGACCGCGGACCTGGTCCAGCCGGGCCCGCAGCACGAAGGCGATCGCGGGCCCGGTCAGCCGCAGGTTGGTCTCGGTGGGCGCGAGCCGCCGCTCCCGGTCGGTGACGAAGTCGACGTCGTACCAGCCGCGGTGGCCCTCCGCTGCGAGGCGCTCGCCCACCGCGAGTCCGAACCTCCCGGCGGTCGCCGCCGCACCCGGCGGCACCACGCCCGGGCCGACCGTCACCCCCTGGTACCGGGTGCCGTCCACCGCCATCGCGCCGACGCCGACCGGGTGGACGGTCCCGTCCTCGCCGATCACCGCGTCGAAGGTGAGGTCGCGCAGACGGTCCGCCCGGCCGCCGTCGATGTACTCCTCCAGCAGCAGTCCTCCGCCGGGCGGCAGCACCTCCTCCCGGGCCAGGCGGCGCAGCAGGGCCCGCGCACCGCCGGCCGCGAACAGCTGCTGCGGGGTCACCACGACGGTGCCGTAACCGCCGACGCCGTGCGGGCTCTTGACCACCGTGGTCTGGCCGCGGCCCGCCCGGGCGGTGAGCCGGTGGGCGGTCCGGCGGGGCGAGTCCGGCTGTTCCTGGCGTGGCACGACGATCCCCGGATGAGCCGGAACCAGTCCGGCGAAGAGGCGGTGCGAGGCCGCCTTGGACTCGTACCGCCGCACCGCCGCCAGTTCGGGCCCCTCCCCCTGCGCGGGCGTCCGCCCCCAGGCCACCACCGGTTCAGGCCCGCCGGCGATCCGCGCCGCCAGCGCCGGCCGGGCGGCCAGCGCCCGGGCGAGCGTCTCCCCCGGCGCGACCCCGGTGTACAGCTCGACCGGCCCCCAGTCCAACTCCCTTGCCAGCCAGTCGATCCAGTCCCGCTCGACCTCGCCGGGCAGCACCACCAGCGCCGGCTCCGGGCTGTAGCAGGTGGCCATGCCCGCGTAATGGTGCGCCTGCCGCAGCCGTCGTGCGCGCTGCGCGTCGTCCATCCCCGCCACGAAGAACTGCTCGTTGAAGTCGGCCACGTTGCCAAGGTGCACGGCCCGCCGCCCACCCGTCCAGGCCCCCACCCATCCGTCCATCCGGCGAGCCTACGGTTTCGCGGGCCCGGGGTCGGCCGGGTCTGTCGCATTCAGACGCATTCAGAGCCGGAGGAGGCCGGCGTCGGTGCTGCGGAAGCCGCAGGCGTCCAGGTAGAAGGCGCGCAGGTGGGGCTCGAAGTCGACGTGCAGCCATTCGCAGCCGGCCGCGCGGGCGCCGTCGGCGGCGGCGGCGACCAGGCCGGTGCCGACCCCGGTGTGGCGGGCGGCGGTGGCGACGACGGTGTCGAGCAGGAAGGCATGGGCGCCGCCGTCCCAGGCGACGTTGACGAAGCCGGTCAGCGGAGTGGCGGCCGTCTGACCGTCGGTCAGGGGAGTGACGGTCAACGGACCGGCAGCCAGCGGGCCGTCGGCCAACGGACCGGCAGTCAGCGGGCCGTCGGCCAACGGGCGGGCGCAGACCCAGCCGAGGCTGTGCCGCTCCACCCGGGCGCGCCAGCCGACCGACTGGCGGGGGTGGCCGAAGCCTTCGGCGTGCAGGGCGTCGAGCTCGTCGTCGGTGAACGCGTCGCGCCAGGTGTAGCGGGTCGTCATGAAGCAGCTCCCAAAAAGGCGTTCGCAGTCGATCAAATTTGATCAGTACAGGACACAACTTGGTCAAGATCTGACTCAATGTCTAGCCCAGATTGGCAGCGCACCGTCAATCTCAGAGCTCGCGGCCGCGTCCGCAGCTCCTTCCCTGCAGCTACCCCGACTGGAGTCAGAGTGAGCCCCACCTCCTCTCACCGCCGCCACCTCGCGGCCGGAGCCATAGCGGCCACCGCCGCCCTCGTCGCCGCCACCTTCCAGGCCGGTACGGCGTCCGCCGCCCCCGCCGGCCGTGACACGGCGATCGCCCAGGCCAGGGCCAACGTCGCCCACAACGCCGGGGTCTTCGGCTTCGGCGACGGCCAGGACCTCCAGGTCAAGGACGTCATCATCGACGCCGACGGCACCCAGCACGTCCGCTTCGACCGCACCTACCGCGGACTGCCCGTCGTCGGCGGCGACCTGGTGGTCCACCAGGACGCGCGCGGCCGGCTCAAGGACTCCTCCCGCGCGGCGGCCCACGACGCCACCGTGAAGTCCACCGTCCCGAAGGTCCCGGCGCAGGCGAGCGCGAGCCAGGCGCTCCAGGCCGCGCCGACCATCGGTGCCGCCACCAGCTCGCCCGAGCTGGTCGTCTGGGCCGCCGACGGCACGCCCCGGCTCGCCTGGAAGACCACCGTCGCCGGCGTCGGCGAGCACGGCCAGCCGGCCGGCAAGGTCGTCGTCACCGACGCCACCACCGGCGAGCAGATCGAGTCCTACGACTCCGAGCACCAGGCCAGCGGCACCGGCCACTCCGAGTACACCGGTGACGTCACCATCGACACCACCCCGCAGAACGGCGGCTACGCGCTGATCGACCCGCTGCGCGGGACCATCACCAAGGACGCCCACAACGTCTCGTCCAACTCGCTCAACGCGAGCTCCGGGACGCTCTTCGCCGACGCGGACAACGTGTGGGGCGACGGCAAGAAGTTCTCCGGCGACCGCGCCACCGCCGCCGTCGACGCCCACGCCAACACCGCCTGGACGTACGACTACTACAAGAACACCTTCGGCCGTAACGGCATCAAGAACGACGGCAAGGGCGCCACCGTCTTCGTCCACGTCGGCACCAACTGGGATAACGCCCAGTGGTCCGACAGCTGCTTCTGCATGATGACCGGCGACGGCGACGGCACCACCGACCCGGAGCAGGTCGACCTCGACACCATGGGCCACGAGATGACCCACGGCGTCACCAGCGCCACCGCCAACCTGCGCTACAGCGGCGAGTCCGGCGGCCTCAACGAGTCCACCAGCGACATCTTCGGGACGATGGTGGAGTGGTACGCCAACAACTCGGTGGACACCCCCGACTACCTGTTCAGCGACCAGTCCACCCCGCCGTGGCTGCGCCGGATGGACAAGCCCTCCCTGGACGGCCGGTCCGCCGACTGCTGGAGCCGCAAGGTCGGCCAGCTCGACGTGCACAACTCCTCGGGCGTCGGCAACCACTGGTTCTACCTGGCCAGTGAGGGCAGCGGCACCAAGACCGTCAACGGCTTCACCTACAACAGCCCCACCTGCAACGGCTCGACGGTGACCGGCATCGGCAACCAGAAGGTCGCCAAGATCTGGTACCGCGCGCTGACCGTCTACATGACGTCCACCACGGACTACAAGGGCGCGCGCACCGCGTCCCTGAACGCCGCGAAGGACCTCTACGGTCTCAACAGCACCGAGTACAAGGCGGTCGCGGCCGCGTGGAGCGCCGTCTCCGTCGCCTGATCCGTCCCGCTCACGTGACCCTGCGCGGGTGATGCCTCGCGGGTGATGCTTCGCGGGTAGTGCTTCGCTCGTCATCCTGGTCGCATGACCTTCACGGCTGTGGGCCCGCCGCAACGGCGGGCCCACAGCCGTGTCCGGTTCCCGGTGCCTGGTGGCGGGCGAGGGGTCGCGGGACCTCGGGACCTCGGGACCTCGGGCGAGGGGAGGCGGGCCCGGGAGGGCCGGCAGGCCCGCGGCGCGGCGTGATCCGCCGGGGCGGCGGCGTCTGGACGACGGGGCCGGGAGTGGCACCCGAGAGGGACGGCGAGCTGCAGATCCACGGCAGCGGCGCACTGGCGCGGTCGCTGATGGCCCACGACCTGATCGACGAGTACCACCTGCTCGTGTACCCGGTGGTCCTGGGCCGGGGCCAACGCCTCTTCCCAGAGGGCGGGTTGCCGACCTCGTTCGAGCTGACCGGCTCCCTCACGACGGGCAGCGGGATCGCCGTCCACACCTACCGGCCCACGGGGCGGCCCACCTTCGGGTCCTTCGCGCCGGAGCAGTAACGGGCGGGTGCGGAACGGCCGCTGGCCCGGCCCACCGGCCCCACCCACCCCACCGGCCGCCGTGAGAGGATCACTCGGCGGCGTGCGCCGTCCCCGAGCCGGAAGGTGACCATGTTCGCGATACCGCTGGGCGAGGACGGCAGCGCACTGTGCCCGCTGGAGCCCTGGCAGGCCGAGGAGTTCCTCGCCCACGTGGACCGGGGGCGGGAGTTCATCGGGCGGTTCAACGGCCTGCCCGACGTCGTCACGGACCTGGAGTCGAGCCGCACGTTCCTCCAGGCGTACGCGGAGCGGACCGCGGCCGACAGCGGGCGGCTCTTCGGGATCCGGACGGCCGAGGGTCTGCTGGTCGGCGCGGTGCTGTTCCGGCGGTTCGAGACCGGCTCGGGCATCGCCGAGGCGGGCTGCTGGTTGGAGCCCGCGGCGGTGGGCCGGGGCCTGGTCACCCGGGCCGTCCGCGCGATCATCGACTGGGCCGTCGAGGAGCGCGGCATCCACCGCGTGGAGTGGTGGGTCTCGGCCGGGAACGAGCCGAGCATCGCCGTCGCCCGCCGGCTCGGGATGACGAAGGAAGCCGTCATGCGCGAGAGCTACCTGTACCGGGGCACTCGGCACGACGAAGAGGTCTGGTCGGTGCTGGCCCCGGAGTGGCGGGCGGCCCAGCAGGCGTCCTGACCACCGGCCGCGCAGGCCGAGCACGGCTGCGCGGGCGGCCGGGGGCCGAGGGGCTGGGCGACGCTGTTGGTTGGCGACGCTGCTGCTTGGCGACTGGGCGGCTGTCGACAGAAATATGCAGACCGGTCTACTGTTTCCGCATGGGAGTCAAGGGTGAGGAGACCCGCGCCCGGCTGATCGCCGGAACGCGCAGTCTGATCGAGGCACAGGGCTACTTCGGCACCGGCCTGAACCAGATCGTGGCCGAGAGCGGCGCACCACGCGGCTCGCTCTACTTCCACTTTCCCGAGGGCAAGGACCAGTTGGTCGCCGCCGCCCTCCGCCAGGCCGGCCAGGAGGTCGAGGAACTCCTCAAGGCCCTGGCCCGCAAGGGCGCGGACGCCACCACGATCGTCGGACAGCTCACCGAGGCCTTCACGGCCCGCCTGGAGGACTCCGACTACACCAAGGGCTGCCCGATCGCGACCGTCGGCCTGGAGGTGGCCGGCACCAACGAGGCCCTGCGCAGCGTCTGTGCCGAGGTCTACGCGAGCTGGCAGGCCGTCCTCACCGAACGCCTGACGGCCGACGGCTTCGACCAGGACGAGGCCGAGACCGCGTCCGGCCAGGCCCTCGCCCTCCTGGAGGGCGCCGTCCTGCTCGCCCGCGTCCGCCGCGACCGGCACCCCCTCAACGACGCGCGCCACGCCGTCCGGCACCTCCTCGTCACGCGCCGGGACCAGGCGCCGAGCCGGTCGACCCACCGCTGACGGGCAGAGCCCGCTCGGATCCGGTCGTCCCGGGAACCTCCGGCGTGCACCAAGCCGGCCACGTTCGCGCTTTCCCGCGCCCCTGCCCTCGTCCTCGCCTTCGTCCCTCGCCTTCGTCCTCGTCCTCGTCCTCGTCCGGGGCGTGATCGCCATCGAGAGGCCGCCGCCCCGCCGACACCGCTTGCCGACTCGCGCGGCACAACGGCCCTGCAGCCCAGTTCCGGTGCCAGGCCCAGGCGAAGCACGACGGCATCGTGGGTCCCGACACCGGTTGGTGGCTGCTGACCCTGAACAGGGGCGGCTACGGCATCAACCGCGACGGCACCAAACGCGCCCCGAGCGGCGGTCGGACGAGCCCGTGGGAGCGGTTACGCGCTGCCGGTACCCTGGCCCGGGCCGACGGCCGTCCACCGGGCGACGACGCGGCCGGCCCGCGCGTCGGGGCGCAGGCCCAACGGATCGAAACCGAAGTGATCGGCCGGCTCGTGCCATGAAGAGGCGCCGATCTCCCGCCGCCTGGCGCCGGCGTGGAGCCGGCCGACTACGGGGGCGAGCATGCAGTCGTACTCGTCCTGCACGTCGTCGGCGGCGCCGACCGGGTCCCACTCGTCGAGCAGGTGCCGCAGGCCGTTCTCGGTGGAGGTGGTCCAGGGGCGCACCGCCCCGGGCTGCCACCCTGGATCGGCCGCTCTCGGTCCGGGCCCCGCGCTGCGTGGCGTGGCCGTACGAGCCGTGGTTTCCATGAGGGCCGTGCCGACCGCGGCGACCGTGAGAACCGTGGTGGCAGTGAGAGCCATGGTGACCGTGAGGGCCATGGTGGCCGTGATGTTCCCGGCCGGGCCATAGGTTCGCTCTATGGGGTCATTGCTCCCTGGCCCCTACAGCGGTGCGGGTGGAGCGGGTTTGAATCAAGCACCCGCCCGTCTGCCCGGAGGAACGCACCGCCCATGACCCGCCCGATCCGCATCGCGATCGTCGGAGCCGGCCCCGCCGGCATCTACGCCGCGGACGCCCTGCTGAAGTCCGACGCCGCCCGGGAGCCCGGGGTCTCGATCGACCTGTTCGAACGGATGCCCGCCCCGTTCGGACTGATCCGCTACGGCGTGGCGCCCGACCATCCGCGGATCAAGGGCATCGTCACCGCGCTGCACCAGGTGCTGGACAAGCCCCAGATCCGGCTCTTCGGCAACATCGACTACCCCGGCGACCTCGGCCTGGACGACCTGCACCGCTTCTACGACGCCACCGTCTTCGCCACCGGCGCGACGGCCGACCGCGCGCTCGACATACCGGGCGTCGGTCTGGACGGTTCGTACGGCGCCGCCGACTTCGTCTCCTGGTACGACGGGCACCCCGACGTCCCCCGCACCTGGCCGCTGGAGGCCGAGAAGGTCGCCGTGCTCGGCGCGGGCAACGTCGCCCTGGACGTCGCCCGGATCCTCGCCAAGACCGCCGACGAGCTTCTGCCCACCGAGATCCCCCCGAACGTCCACGCCGGGCTGAAGCGGAACAGGGCGCTGGAGGTCCACGTCTTCGGCCGCCGCGGGCCGGCCCAGGCCAAGTTCAGCCCGATGGAGCTGCGCGAACTCGACCACTCGCCGAACATCGAGGTGATCGTCGCCCCCGAGGACATCGACTACGACGACGGCTCGATCGCCGAGCGGCGGGCCGCCAAGCACGTCGACATGGTCGCCTCCACCCTGGAGAACTGGGCCATCCGCGACGTCGGCGACCGGCCCCACCGGATCTACCTGCACTTCTTCGAGTCCCCGGTCGAGGTGACCGGCGAGGACGGCCGGGTGAGCGGCCTGCGCACCGAGCGCACCGAACTCGACGGCACCGGCAACGTCCGCGGCACCGGCCGCTTCACCGACTGGGACGTGCAGGCCGTCTACCGGGCGATCGGCTACTACTCCGACGAACTGCCCAAGCTGCCCTTCGACCCCGTCTCCGGCACCGTCCCCAACGAGGCCGGCCGCGTCCTGGCCGGCGACGGCTCGCACCAGACGGCCACGTACGTCACGGGCTGGATCAAGCGCGGCCCGGTCGGCCTGATCGGCCACACCAAGGGCGACGCCAACGAGACCGTTGCCTGCCTGCTCGCCGACCACTCCGCCGGACACCTGCCCGGAGCCACCGAGCCCGACCCGGACGCCGTCCTCACCCACCTGCGTGACCGGGGCGTCCGGTACACGACGTGGGAGGGCTGGCACCAGCTCGACGCCCACGAGCGGGCCCTCGGCGAGGCGGAGGGGCGGGAGCGGGTGAAGGTCGTGGAACGCGAGGAGATGCTCCGGCGCAGCGGCTCCTGACTGCAGCAGCACCCAGAACAGCGCCGGTGAGAAGCCGTTGCAGGAGGGCGCTGGGCGGGCCTCCCCGAGGATGGGGAGGCCCGCCCGGCCGTTCACCGTGCTCCGGCGGGATCACCGCCCCTCTTCCTCTTCTTCCCCTTCGCCCCCTTGTCCCCCTTCCTCCGGACTCCCGGCGGCGGTATCTTCGCCTGCGTACGCCGCTGATCCCGTTGACGCACGGGGCAGGGGTTCTTTGTCGCGCAAAAAATATGCAGACCGGTCTACAGAAAAGCTCGACGCGGCACGCCGGAGCCCCGGCAGCCGGCAGCCGGCAGCCGGAACCTCAAGCCCCGGAACCCGCACACACAAACAGCGCCTGCACCAGACCCCCGACCCCAGGCCCAGCCCCAGCCCCAGCCCCAGCCCCACATCCTCACGTCCAGAAAATATGCAGACCGGTCTACATAAGTAGACCGGTCTGCATAGAAGGAGCCCCGCCCATGAACGCCACACCCCCGACCGCGGCCACACCCGCCCCGGCGCCCCCGGCCTCGGTTCCCCTGCCCCCGCGCACCCTCGTCCTCGGCGCGACCGGCTTCCTCGGCCGCTGGCTCGTCCTCGAACTCCTCGGACGGGGCGAGCCGGTGGCCGCCGCCGTCCGGGGCGGGCGCGGGACCGCACGCGAACACGAGCTGCGCGGCTGGCTCCGCGCCCACGGGGCCGACGACACCGCGCTGACCACCGTCGCCGCCGACCTCACCCGGCCCGGGCTGGGCCTGTCGCCCGAGGACCACACCCGGCTCGAAGACGTCCGCGACGTGCACAACCTCGCCGCCCTCTACCGCTTCGGCCTGTCCCGCGCCGAGGCGCACGCCGCCAACGTCGCCGGTGCGCTGCACGCCCTGGACTGGGCCGCCGGCCGCCCTCACCTGCGGCGACTGGTCCACCTCTCCGGCTACCGGGTCGGCCGGGACGCCACGCCACGTCACCCGCTGCCCGCCGCCGAGGCCGACGCCCTCTACGCCCGGCTCGGCGCGTACGAGGCGTCCAAGCAGCTGGGCGACGCCGCCGTCCGGGTCACGGCCGCCCGGCTCGGCGTGCCGCTCACCACGGTGAACCCGAGCAGCGTGGTGGGACACTCGGTCACCGGCGAGGCCGGACAGTACATCGGCCTGGCCGACCTCGTCCGCCAACTCTGGTACGGGCGGCTGCCACTGCTTCCTGGTTCGGCGCGCACGTTCCTGCCGGTGGTCGCGGTCGACCACCTGGCACGCTTCCTCGCGGCCGTCCCCGGGCACGACACCGGTCCCGCCCACGCGCATACCGTGCTCGACCCGGCCACGCCGCCCCTGCCGGAACTGATCGCCCTGCTGGCCGAGCACCTCGGCGTTCCCGCGCCCCGGCGGCTGATCCCGGTCGGCCTGGTCCGCCGACTGCCTCGCGCGCTCACCGGCGCCGACCCGGAGACGCTCACCTTCCTCTCCGAGGACACCTACGACACCGCCTCCGCCGACCGGCTGGCCCACGCCGCCGGCCTCCACCACCCGCCGGTCGCCGAGCTGTTGCGCCGTTGGGCCACCCGGCTGGTCACCGACGGCTTCGGCGCCCCGCCGCCGGGCGGGGCGCTCCCGGGAAGGTTCACCGATGTCGCCGGTGGGCGGAGTTACCTGGTCGGCGACGGCGAGGCCCCGCGCTTCGTCCTGCTGCACGGCCCGGGCTCGGACGCGGACGTGTGGCGTGCGGTGACCGAACGGCTGGACGCGCCCGCGTTGGCGGCCGACCTGCCCGGCCTGGGCCGCTCCTCCCCCGCGTCCGTCCCCGACGACCGCTGGCTGGCCGAACTGCTGACGCCGCTCCGCACGCGCCCCGTCCTGGTCGCCCACTCCGCCTCCGCCACAACGGCGTTGCGCCACGCGACCGCGCACCCGGACACCGTGACCGGCGTCGTCCTGGTCGCACCGTCCTTCCTCGGCCCGGCCACCGGCGGGCCGGCCACCGGCAGGTCGGCCGCCACGTCGACGCGGCACCCGTCCCATCGCCCCGGCGCCGCCAGGCGCGCCGCTCGCCGGCTACGCCGGGCCGGGCGCCCGGCCGAACAGGCCGAGGCCGCCGCCCTGATGCGTGCGTGCCCGGTGCCGGTCGCCGTGATCCCCTGCGTCCCGGAGACTGCCGCGCCGCCCACCACGACCCGGCCGGCCGGCTCACTCCCGCTCCCCTACGCCGCCGAACTCGCCGACGACATCCGCGCTTCCACGGCGAACTGGTGAAGCTCGACGGTGTTCCGGTCGCACCGGTGCGCCGGCCGCGTCGGGCCATCGGGTCGGGCCACCCGGTCGGGCGGCCCGGCCCACCCGTGGACGGGCGGACCGGCAGGTGCACCCGTCCACTGCTTCCTCCGCCCCCATGCGGGCGAGGCTGAGCGAGGGCCAGGCCGGGGTACGGCGGGACGTGCCGGCCCGGCACCACGTCCGCGCCGGCGACCGTGGACGGCGAGGCGGTGTCGGTGCTGGACGCGTGGGAGGCGATCGGGAACGTGGCGCCACGCACTCGGAGGGCGTCTCAGTCCGCGGTCGGCTGTGTCATTGCACAGTGGTAGGCATGGGCCGAAGCGGTAGCGGAGGGTCATGCCTACCGTTCGGATCACCTGGGCGTTGAACAAGGCTGCTGACCGGCCCAACGATTGCGGTGCCGATTCCGGCGCCTGGGCTTTTACGGCTTCGCGGTGCTGCGTGGTGCGTGGCGTTGCGCAGGACTTCAGCAATGGCTCACTGGATCAGGTCCGTGTGCGGATGCTCCGGGGACTCCGGGCAGACGTAGAGCTGCAGATGGTTGCCCTTGGACACCTGGACCTTGGGCGGGTTCGCCACACCGGCTCGGCGGAGCGCGGCGAGGTGTTGATCCTCGCACGGTACCCAACCGTGGCTGCCGGCGTCCCATTCGTTCGAGGCGATGGTCAGCAGCGGGACCATCCCGGCGCCACAGGCTGCGCAGAACCGGGCCACGGGATCGGTGAGGCCCCACGGGGGCCAGCCACCGACCTTCCACCCGGGGGCGACGGACAGCTCGCACGAGTAGAACTCATGCGGGGCAAGAGCATCGGGGTTGTCCACGCCGATGGCCTGCCACCTGCTCCCGTCATTCAGCTGCTGCTGCAACTCCTTGCTCAAATCCATGTGGTGGGGGTACTCGGTGATCCGCTCCGGCGCAAGCACGCACGGTTGCGGCACGTAGCCGTCGCACTCCGCCGCAAACGGCTCGGGCGGCGCGGCGAGGATGTCGGTGACCTCGGCGGAGGATCGCCAGAACAGTGCGGTCGGAGGCTTGTAGTCGGGCTCGTGCTCAAAGGGGCACCACAACACCTGGAGCAGATCGGCCTGTCCGGGCGGTCGCAGCAGGGGTATGTCACACACGTACAGCTGAGCCACGGGCACCAACCGGTCCACGTACGGCTGACACCGGGCAGCTTCCCTGGGTCAGTACGCAGACCAGAGGAAGACGGCTGCGATGTGGAGTCCGGCCAGGTGGACGGTCGCGGTCTTCTCGTAGCGGATGGCAATGCCGTGCCACCGTTTCGGGCGGTGGATGCGCCGCTCGACGGTGTTCCGCTGTTTGCAGGTCTCGCGGTCGAACGCCGGCGCTCTCCCACCCCGGCTGCCCCGCCGCAGCCGGTGGCCGCGTTGATCCGCCGGCACGGGATCACCGTGCGGATACCGCGCTTCCCCGGGTGATCGCGGATCGCGCGGGAGGAATACGCCTTGTCGGCGAGGACCACGTCCGGCCTGGTCCGGAGCCGACCAGGGCGCCGCGGAACACGCGGGTCAGCCATGACGTCCATGAGGACGGCCTCACCGACACCCTCGACCGGATTACTGACGGCATCGCGTATCGGATCGTGGTGAGTTGCCCGGATAAGCGGCGACAGAACGAACAGTCTGTCGTCCCAAGCGGGTGGGTCCGGCTCAGTCGCTCAGGTGTGTCAGGAGCGTGTCGCCCGACGGATAGGGGCGTTCGACGGGAAGGAGGTGCCGGGCGGCTTCCAGAGCCCCGTCCCTCACATGGGCATGGATCGCATGCGCGAGTGCGGTGACGTCGTTGATCGAGACGATCCACTTCTCCGCGTAACGCTCAGCGGCCTCGCCGGCGAGGCCGAGTTGAAGAGAGCGGTGAGGAAGCGGTTGTAGGCGCAGATCGCGTTCGGGATCCCACTGCACTCGGGCCGGGGCTCGCTTCAACTGGCGCTTCCAGGTGGCGCGGTCGGTGTGCAGCCCGTGTTCGTAGTGGGCCAGGCAGGCGTTTCCCAGAGCCCATTCGAAGCCCTCACGGGTGATTTCGATCGCGAGGACGGTCTCCTGGCCTTCCTTGCTCGCCCATCCGCAGCGGTACATCATCCAGAGGAACGACGGTTTGATCCACGTCATTCGGTCCCTCTTCCAGGCCGCCGGAAAGCGGCCGTCCTGTGCCGCGGGCAGGCCGATTTCCGGCGCGTATGCCTGGTAGACGGTCACCGTGGAGGCCGTGTAGAGGGCGCGGATCTGATGCTTGGGTTCTGGCACGGTGACCAGGGTCGAGGTTCGGTGTGCATTGCGCCATCGAATTACCAGGCTGGATGGGGCTGCCTGGACGCTGGATGGAGCGGGGCTCTGGCTTCGGGTTCAGGGGGTCCAGGACTGGCGTCGGTGGGAGGCGTAGGCCGCCCGGGGCGCCCCGGCCTGGCCGGTGTGGTCCTCGGCGCATCGGGGCGGGCGTGTAGCCGAGCGCCTGGGCGGCGGCTGGGCGAGCGCGGCGATGCGGGTCGGCGGGTGGGTGAAGAGCGAGGAGGGCGGCCGCCGCGCGGTCCCGGAGGAAGAACCCGGCCCCGGCGTTGAGGAGGCGGGCGGAGTACCCTCCGAGTGGCGGCCCGCGTGGTGGCAGACTCGGGACCATGAATTCCTCCGTACCCGAGCCGGACCGGCAACTCTCCGATCCCAGCGCTCTGTTGCTGGACTATCTCGACTACTACCGGTCCGTGATCGGTGCCAAGATCGAGGGAATGTCCGACGCAGAGCTGCGCGTCAGCCTGCTCCCATCCGGGTGGACCCTGCTCGAACTGCTGAAGCACCTCGTCCACATGGAGCAGCGCTGGCTGCGCTGGGGCTTCCGGGCCGAGCAGGTCGCGGCACCCTGGGGCGACCGCGGCCCGGCGGACCGCTGGCACGTCGGCCCGCAGGAGACTGCCGCCGACCTGCTTGCCGCACTGCACGCGGGTGGCGAGTACACCCGGGCCGTCGCGTCGGGTACGCCGCTGTCCACGATCGCCGCAGCCGGCGGCCGTTTCCCCGACGACGGCACCCCGCGGCCCAGCCTGGGCTGGATCCTGTTCCACGTCCTGCAGGAGTACGCCCGTCACGCGGGCCACCTGGACATCGTCCGGGAGCTCACCGACGGCGTCACCGGCCAATAGCCACCGGCTGCCGTGCGGGGCCGACGGCGCCTTCGCCCCGCACGGCAGCCGGTGTCGGCCCTGTCAGTGTTCGCCGCGCGCCCGGCCAGGGAGCAGACGGTTCCGTCCCAGAGCTGCCGTTCCCTGGAGCACGGGGCGTTGACGGCCTCCTTGCGCAGCAGGTCAGGAACAGGCGACCTGCGCCGGTACGCACGCGGGCCGGCCGACCTGTGGACCGGGCCGCGTATCCTCGGCTCCGTGCCCCGCCATCCGAGGAAGCCCCGTCAACTCGTCGCCGACGGGCGCGCGTACCTGTGGACGCTCCGCCACCGACACTCCGCGCCGGACGGCGGCCGGTCCGCGGACTGCCGCGAGACACTCACGCTGTACCCGCAGCCCGTCGGCACCGGCGACCCGCTGCGCATCGTCTTCACCGACGGCCCGGGGCGGTACGTCCCCGGCGGGTTCCCCCTGGGCTCCGGGGACGTGGGGTACGTCCGGGGCGGCTCCCTGAACCTGCACGAACCGGGCGCCGTGCGGGCCCTGCTCGACGCGGCCCTGGCCGGCGGGTGGCAGCCGGGAGAGCAGGGGGCGGTGGAGGTCGACGGCTGGTCCCTGCTGGAGGCGGCGGCCGCCGCGCGAGCCGCGGCCACCGGCCCCGCAGGCTCGTAGGCCCGACTCCAACGACCTCACCGATCCGCGCTTCCGCCCGGCCGCCCCGTGATCGGACGCCGGTGAACCCCTCCGGACTCCGCCGGGGCGGGACGTTCCCGGCGAGCACCGGCGGTGGTCGGTGCCGGCGGTCGCGGGCCGCGACGGAAAAGGCCGGCCGCGGATCGGTGATCCCTCATCCCTATTCGATCATTGATTCGGCGACCGCCGGAGTACGCGCCCGATGCACCCTTGCCAGCACCCTTGTCGGCTCCCCTTCCGTGACTATCATGTTCACGCAAAGGATGTCCGCCGCCAGGGGGATGGAGAATGTCCGAAGGGTACGGTGCGGGGCCGGCATCGATCAACGGAAATGCCAACCTGCTGCTGGAGATCGCCGGCCTGTTGCGCGCCGGGCGCCTCGACGGGGAGACTGGGACGGCTGCCCGGCAGCCCCGGTCGCATATCGAAGTCGCCCTCAAAGTCGATGAGTTCGCCCGGTTCGCGGTCGACCAGTACGACGACCTGGTGGTCCTGCTGACAGCGCTGTCGACCGCGCTCAAGACCACCGGCAGCAATTACACCCAGGCCGAGGCCGCCGTCGCCGCCAGTCTGGCGGAATTCGTCGACTCCTCCCGGTACATTCCGCCGACCTCGATCGGGATGGTCTGATCGATGACCTACTACGCGGACGTCAAATTCCTCGACGACTGCAGTGCCCCGCTCATCGAGCGCAATGCCGCCGAATTCCGGCGGATGTGCACCCTGCTGGATTCCGTCCGGCCGTCGGCGAAGAAGGCGAACGAGCTCCACTGGACCAGTGATCACCGCCCGCAGTACGACGCCCGCCTCAGGGAGGTGGCGGGGCTGGTCCAGGGACTGTTCGCCGGCTTCGAGCTGGCCTACCACTCGCTGCTGGAGTACGCCGACGCGGTCGAGCTGGCGCAGGGTCACCTGAAGGCCGGCAAGGAGGCGCAGCGGCTGCTGGCCGCCGTGATCGCGCGCAAGGGCACCGCGGTGACCAGGAAGGCCCAGAAGGCCGAGCCGATGCGGCAGTGGGAGGACCTGCGCGCCACCACCGGCGTTCTCGACTTCCTCGCCGAGCTGACCGTCGACGTCGACGACATCAGGGACGAGGCGAACCGGCTGCACGACCAGGCCTCGGAGGCGTTCGCGAGGGCCCGCGACGTCGAGTCGGAGGCGTGGAAGAACTGCGTCCTCGGCCTGAGCTCTCCCGCGAGTGCGTCCCGGACTTCCGCGTCACCTACAAGGACGCCAAGGCGCTGATGGAACGCGTGGACGCACTGGTGGCCGGTGAGGTCGCGGAGGCCGGGTCGGACCCGAACGTCCAGCTGGCGGGCGGCGCACCGAAGACCGACGGCATCCCCGTGATGGGCCCGAACGTCGTGGTCAGCTCACAGCTGGCGCGGATCATGACCATCTGCGACGGACTGCCGCCGGGCGTCAACAACAGCTACTGGCACACCTCCACCTCGGACAAGGACCGCCAGGACTGGATCAGGGCCAACAGCACGATCATCGCCGCGGCCGCCCGTCAGAGCGGACTCCCGCCGGACATGGTCGCCGGGATCGCCTGGCAGGAGGTCGGCGGGAAGGGCCGGGTCTGGGACGACCTGGCAGGCGCCGCCAGGGAGGTCGCCGACCAGCCCTGGTTCCCGCTGGTCCCGGAGAAGCTCCCGGGCCGGTTGGGCGGCGACCCGGACAGCACCTCGTACGGGCCAGGGCCGTTGCAAAGTCCTGTGATCTTGTGGTCGCGCTGGTCAGGCGATGCCCAGTAGGTCGAGCGGGCGGGTGAAGGGCTCGTAGGAGGCGTGCCGGATGCCGGCGGCGATGTTGGTGTGTCCGGCGGTGCGGAGCATGTTGATGGCCAGGTTGCGAAGGGTCGCCATGTTTTCGGGTCCGTGGGCGGTGCGGATTTTCGAGGTGTCCTCGGCGAAGGTGGTGTCGCGGACGAAGTGGAGCCGGTTCTCGATGGTCCATTGTGACCTGGCGAGTTGGCCCAGGCGCTGGGGCGATGCCTGCTGGGAGGTCAGGTCGGTGATCGCGTAGACGGTCTGGCGGCTGACGGTGCCGGTGGCGAGGTCGGTACGGTGGCGCAGGATGCGTACGGCCTGGGCGGCGTGAGGGAACTCCAGGCCGAGGCCGGTGACGGTGAGGGCTCTGGTCACCCGGGTTTCCCGGCGGCCGTGGCCGATCTCGCGGTCGTAACGACGCGCGGTGACGTTCTTCCAGGGTAGTGATCGCAGTCGGCGGTGCAGTTCGGGCTGGTTGGCCTTGACCACCAACAGGTAGTGCGCCTTCTTCTCGTCCACCAGGAAGCGCGCGTGGGCGCGCTGGGTGTGCAGGGCGTCGGCCGTGACCGTGACCCCTGTCAGGTCGAAGGGCTCCAGTAGCGCGGCGAAGCAGGTGATCTCGTTGGTCTTGTCGGGGACCCGCAGCTGGGTGACGGTGCGGCCGTCGCCGGTCATCGCGGCCAGCAGGTGGGCGGCGGGCGACTCGCTGTGCCGGGAGCCGCGGGCGGTCTTGCCGTCCACGGCCAGGGTGTCCGAACCGGCAGGATCAGCGCCGGTCAGATCGGCCAGTCCGCCGGGGCAGACCAGGCCGACGACCCGCCGGATCGTGGCGGCACTCGGTGCGACGCGCACGCTCAACGCCCCCACGACCCGGGCACCGAGGCGGGCCAGGGCGTGCTGCGGCGCGTTGGCGGACCACTGGCCGATGGCCGTATACGAGCGTGCGCCGGCGACAACCGCGGAGGCGGCAACCAGCAGCACCGCCACGAACGGGTGACGCACTCCTCGACGCCGACGCGGATCGGGCAACAACCGCAGCCGCTCCATCAGCGACAATCCCGCCATGTCCTCCGGAGCCGGCGACTTGATCAGGCAGACGGTGGCAGACTGACGACACATCGAAGCTCCGGTGGTGCGAGGCGACTTGGGAAGGTCACCCCGTTCAACCGGAGCTTCGATGCGTTCGTGACGGCCCGGCCAGCACTCCTCGCGCCGCCGCGGCCTGCGGACTCACATGGTCACCGGGACTTTGAAACGCCCCTGTCGTACGGGCCGATGTCCATCCAGGTCCGACGGGCGGCCGAGGTGCTCGGCTACAACCCGGCGCACCTCACCGACAGCCAGCGTCACGAGGTGATCAGGGCACTGCAGAAGCCGGCCACGAACATCTTCATCGCCTCCGGGTGCCTGGCCCAGCTGAAGGCGGAGAGCCCGTTCGCGAACGTCCCCGCCGACCGGATGACCCCCGCGCAGTACCAGGAGCTGGCCGCCCGGTACAACGGCGGTCCCTTCTACGCGGGCAACGACGCCCAGGCGTACGGCCGGGGGTTCATGAACGACCTCGACCGGGCCAGGGAGGCGCTGAAGTGAACTCCCTCCGACGGGCGGCCCGCCGCGGCCCCTCGGCCGGGACGGTCGCCAGCGCCGCCGTCCTCGGCCTGCTGCACCTGGGTGCGGCCTTCGGCGTGTACTCGGCGCTGGCGATGCGCCCGGACGGGCCCTGGGACGACGACGTGCTGCTCGCCGTCCAGGTCGCGTCCTACCTGGCTGCGGGCCTGGTGGTTCGTACTGCCGGCCCTGCTGCTCGCGGTGGCGGTGGCCCGGCTGGTGTACGTCGACCGGGCGTACCCGCAGGCCGTCGGCCCGCGGCTGCCGGGGCACGGCTGACGGACGGTTCCGGCCGGTCCGGGGCGGCGCCGGGCGGGCAGCGCGTCCAGGGCGGCGCCGGCCGGCCCACCATTCGGCGGCGCCGCCTCGGCGCCCGGCGGCGGCCCGCGCGACGACTGCCCTACGGCCGCGGCCCGCCCGCGGCCTCGAAGCCGAGCACCGTCCAGCTCACACCCGCGCGGTCGTGCAGGTCGTGTCGCTCGGTGCGGATCAGCAGGTCCAGCCCGCGGGCCCGGGCGAGTGCGATCGTCTCCTCGGCCGGGACGTCGAACATCCGGCGGCCCGGCGGGACGGGGCCGTAGCGCAGCGAGAGGAGGACCCGGCCACCGGGGGCGAGCAGCCGGGCGAGGGCGTCCATCGCCAACGGGCGTTCGTCCTCGGCCAGATGCATCCAGACGGCGGAGAGCAGGATCAGGTCGTAGCGCTCCCCCGCCGTGCCGAGGCGGGCCGCCGAGGGCAATGCGTCGTCGACCCAGCGGATGCCGCTGCCCGCGTGGATGCGCTCGCCGGCCCGGCGCAGCTCCGCCGTCGGTTCGGCGGCGACGACGCGGTGGCCGCGCGCGGCCAGAGCGGCGGCGTCCCGGCCGGTGCCGGCGCCGATGTCGAGGACGTCGGAGGGCTGCCCGGGGATCAGGTGCAGCACCTCGCGGTGGACCTCCTCGAACGTCACTTCCTCGTACTGCAGAACGAGTTGGTCTGCCGCCTCGCCGTAACCGGCGTTGCTCGCCTGTCCGTCCACTGCTCCCCCTGGTCCGTCGCGTGCCGTGGGCAGGCCGGATCGCCCGCCACGGTGAGAACGATCTTCCCCCGGTTGCCGCGCCTTTCCAACTGCCGGCGGGCGTCGGCCGCCTGCTCCAGCGTGAAGACGGACTCCACGGGGACCCGGAACGCCCCGGTGGCGACGCGGGCGGCGATCTCCCGCAGGTCGGGGCGCGGGTCGTAGCCGTGGTCCAGCAGGTTGGTGATCTGGAAGCCGTGGATGGACACGTTCTTCGGGTAGAAGTGCCGGGTGTCGATGGTGCTGGGCTCCAGGGCGACGTTCGCGAGCGCGACCACGCGTCCGGCCTGGCCGGCCTGGTGCAGGCTCTGGCCGAACACCCGCCCGCCGACGGTGTCGAGGACGACGTGGGCGCCGCGGCCGCCGGTCAGCCGGAGCACCTCGTCGACGGCGGCGTCCTCCGGGTGGACGGAGGTGTCGACGGTCGCCCCGGCGCCGAAGCCGGCCGCCCATTCGGCCTTCTCCGCCGAGCCGGCCACGGCGATGACGCGCGCGCCGGCCTCCGCGGCGATCTGCACGGCCGCGCTGCCGACCCCGCTCGCCGCCGCCTGCACCACCACCGTCTCCCCCGCGGCCACCCGGGCCAGCCGGTGCAGGCAGTACCAGGCGGTCAGCCAGGCCGACGGGAGGGTGGCGGCCGCGAGCAGGCCTACGCCGTCGGGCAGGGGCGTGACCCGGCCGGCCGGGACGACCGCGAGTTCGGCGTAGAAGCCGGAGCCGGCCGTGGCGTCCATCGCCAGGACGGGCTGCCCCGCCTCCAGGCCGGTCACCCCCTCACCCAGGCCCGCCGGCGCCGCTGGTGCTCGATGGAGCGCTGCGGCAACCTCGCCAAGGTCGCCGGCTACCGCGCCCGGACCCGCCCCTGACTGGGCCCCGGGACGGCGCTGAGGCACCCCCGGACGGACGGCCCCCGCGGCAGAACACCCGCCCCGCGGACACGGCCCCCGGCCGACGCGCTCGCCAGGGACCCGTCGGCGGGCGTGTGAGGCCCCGGCCGTCGGGCCCCGACTGTCGGGATCAGGTCGTCGAGCCCCGGTGGTCGGGCCCCCGCCGTCGGAATCAGGCCGTCGGGATCAGGCCTCGCCGGGGTGCCAGGCGGGCCACTCCCAGGGGCGGTCGGCCCAGTGGACGCGGACGGGGTCGTGCGGATCGAGGTCGGGGAAGAGCTGGTGGACCCGCGGTTCGAACTCCTCGGGGGCCAGGGGCTCCCAGCCGTGGCCCTCGAAACGGACCAGGCGGTAGCGGCTGTCGGTGCGGAACTCGGCG
>NZ_CP026498.1:10472609-10475834 GCF_002953255.1 Streptomyces sp. CB01881 | reverse complement strand
CTGCTGAGCGGGGGTGGGGGCGGTCTCCGGCGAGGGGGCCGGCGTGCCGGCGGGCGGCGCGTCCGGGACTGCCGGCAGGTCGGGCGACAGGGGGAACGAGGGTTCGGGGGGCGAGGCGCGGGTGGCGGACGCCTCCGCCGACGAGGACGTCGACGGGGAGGGCGCGGCCGACGGGAACGCCACCACCCCGGTGCTCTCGTCACCCGACCCGGGCCCGCACATCGCCAGGACGGCGGCCATGACGCCGACGGTCCCAGCCGCTGTCGCCGCCCACACCCGGCGCGACCTGCGCGCCGGGGCCGGTGTGGCGAAGGCCGGGCCGACGGCCGGGAAGGGCGCCGCTGCGGCGCCCTTCCCGGCCGTCGGCCCGGCCTTCGCCACACCGGCCCCGGCGCGCAGGTCGCGCCGGGTGTGGGCGGCGACAGCGGCTGGGACCGTCGGCGTCATGGCCGCCGTCCTGGCGATGTGCGGGCCCGGGTCGGGTGACGAGAGCACCGGGGTGGTGGCGTTCCCGTCGGCCGCGCCCTCCCCGTCGACGTCCTCGTCGGCGGAGGCGTCCGCCACCCGCGCCTCGCCCCCCGAACCCTCGTTCCCCCTGTCGCCCGACCTGCCGGCAGTCCCGGACGCGCCGCCCGCCGGCACGCCGGCCCCCTCGCCGGAGACCGCCCCCACCCCCGCTCAGCAGGCCGGCGGCGACGGCGAGCCGGCCGGGCCCGACCGCGCCGTGACCGGTAGCGCCGCGAGCGGCAGCGCCCGGCCCAGGCCCGGCCACGCACCACGCCCGGGCCCGCCCCGCCCGGCAGCCCCCCACGCCGCGTCCACCCCGGCCGCCCGGGCTCCGGCCCCCGCGCCGGGCGGCGCGCCCCGACCGCCGGCGGCCGTCGGCCCCGGGTCCGTCTGCGACCAGGCCGGGCAATTCGGCCACTGGCTCGCCGGCTCGGATCAGGCCCGGCTCTGCCACAGCCTCTACGGCTGAGCTGCCCGGAGCCCCGACGGAGCACGGGGCCGCACGACGCCGGCCGGGACCGCACGACGCCGGACCTGCCGGGCGCCGGACCCTGCACGCGGATCCGTACGGGGTAGCCCCGGCACGGGGACCAGCGCCGGGACAGCCCCAGCACTGGTCCCCCAGCACTGCTCCCCGACACTGGCCCCCGACCTGGTCCCCGGCGCTCACCCCGCGCCCAGCAGCCCCCTGTCCAGCCGGGGTGCCAGCACCCGCGCCAGCGTGTCGGTGATGTGCCCGGTGTCCCGGTAGAGCACCACGCCCTCCAGGACCGCCGGGCAGTCCGGGCCGGTGCCGGGGCAGAGCAGCGGGCCGAGGTCGAGGACGCGGACGCCGTAGCGGCCGGCGAGGCCGCCGTCGGTCAGCGGGTCCCGCTCGAAGGCCGACTCGCGGGGGAAGAAGCAGGCGTCCGAGCGGCCGTCGGAGGCCGCCAGGCACGTCGGGATGTCCTTGCCCGGCATCGGCGTGTCCGCGAGGTAGGCGAGCGGCGCGCCGACGGCGGAGAGCCGGTCGAGGGTGCGGGTCCAGCCCTCCGTGCGCTCCTCCTGGCTGCCGTACCGGTTGAGGCCGGCCATCAGGACCAGTCGGGGCTTGGGGCCGGTGGCGAGACGGGTGAGGGTGTTCTCGCGCCAGCGGTCGCACTCGTCGAAGGTGCGGCCGAGGACGTTGTTCCGCACGGTGAGGGTGGCCAGCGGGCAGCCGGGCTTGACCAGCACCTCCAGCGCCCAGTGCCGCTGCCCGGCCAGTTCCAGCGCGGCCGAGATCCACTGGCCGGCGTGCGAGTCGCCGACCAGCACGATCCGGTCGGGGCTGGTCTCCGCGCCGAACAGGCAGCGCGGGCTGCTCTCGGCGCCGAGCGGGATCTCGCACCCCTTGCCGGGCGGGAAGTCCTCCCGTGCCCGGGCGAGCGAGGGCGTGAGGGTGAGGACGCGGGTGCCGGGGGCGAGCAACGCGGGCCCGTCCACCGCGCCCGCCGGGACCACCACGGGCAGGTCGGCCTTGCCGACGGCCCGGACGGTGCCGCCGCCGAGGGTCAGCCCGGCGATCAGCGGGATGACCAGCGCGCTGGCGCCGACCGCGAGGCCCCGGCGGGGCGCCGGGCTGCTGCCGTACCGCAGCGGCTGCTCGACCAGCCGCAGGGTGAGCCAGGCGGGCAGGGCGGAGGCCGCGGTGAGGGCCGCCAGCGTGGTCCACGGCAGGGCGCCGTAGCGGGCCTGGGCGATGGTCAGCACCGGCCAGTGCCAGAGGTACCACGCGTACGAGAGGCGGCCGGCGGCGCGCAGCGGCCGGGTGGCGAGCAGCCGCCCGGCGTCGGCCGGCCCGAGGGCGCGGTGCACCGGACCGGCGAGCAGGACGGCCGCGGTGCCGAGGACGGGCAGCAGGGCGGCGCTGCCGGGGAAGGGCGTGTTGCGGTCGTAGTGGAAGACCGCGAGGACGACGGCCGCCGCGCCGGCCCAGCCGAGCAGGCGCAGCGCCCAGCCGGCCGGCCGGGCGGCCCGGTCGGCGCGCGGCAGCCATCCGGCGAGGGCCGTCCCGAGCAGGGCTGCACCGGCTCCGGCGGCGAACTCCCAGAGCCGGCTGGCGGTGGAGAAGTAGCCGAGCGGCGCGGAGTCGGCCGTCCAGCGGATGCAGAGCGCCAGGGAGACGCCGCCGATCGCGGTGGTCGCGAGGGCGATCGCGGCGGTGCGGCGGCGGCCCGCGAGGTGGCGGGCGAGGCCGAGCAGCAGGACGCCCCAGAGCAGGTAGAACTGGTTCTCCACGCCCAGGGACCAGAAGTGCTGGAGCGGGCTCGGGTCGCGTTCGGCGGCCAGGTAGTCGGTCTGCTCGCCGACGAACCGCCAGTTGGCGAACTGGCCGGCGGAGGCGATCAGGTCGCGCGCCAGGTCGGTGCCACGCAGCGGGTCGAGCAGTGCTCCGCCCGCGAGCGCGGTGGCGACCAGGACGACGGCGGCGGCGGGCAGGATGCGGCGGGCCCGGCGGGCGGCGAAGTCCCGCAGGCCGATCGGGCGGCCCAACAGCAGGCCGGTGATCAGGAATCCGGAGATGACGAAGAAGACGTCGACGCCGACGTAGCCGCCGGTGAAGGCGGGGACCGCGGCGTGGAAGGCGAGGACGGCGAGGACGGCGACGCCGCGCAGCCCCTCGATGTCGGGCCGGAAGGCGGCCGGCCGGCGGGGCGCCTCGGCGGCGTCCTCGGCCGTTCGCCCGGGCGTCGGCTT
>NZ_CP026498.1:10465327-10472599 GCF_002953255.1 Streptomyces sp. CB01881 | reverse complement strand
CCTCGGCGGCGTCCTCGGCCGTTCGCCCGGCCGGCGCGTCGGCTTGCCGCGGCGCCAACCCGGCGCCGGGGGCGGGACGGTGGGATGGGTCGACCAGGGTGTCGGGTGTTCCCGGACCGGTCGCGGGATCGGCTCGGACGGCGCTCGACGGTTCAACGGGCGGGCGTCCGGCACTCGGTGGTTCGGCCGTGGGCACGGCGGTGCTCCTTGCATGACTGGCAGCGGTGTTCGGGGCCGCCGGGCCGATGGGGCGGCCGGGCGGCGGGTCCGCGCCGGTGGGGCGACGCGCAAGGGGTGCGGGAAGGTGCTCGGGGGGAGCGGCGGACCGACGAATAGGCTGACGAATCGTCAGAAGATGAGCGGGTCGGCCCAGCCGGAGGCCAGCAGGCCGCAGAGCAGCAGCACGGCGGTGAGGGCGACGGCCTCGGCCCGGCCGAAGCCGAGGTCGGAGGTGCGTCGGCGGGGCGGGGCGACCTCGGCGACGGCGGCACCGTTGCCGCCGCGCAGGAGGGGCAGGAGGGCCCGGACGAGCGGGACCGTCGTGTAGGCGGTGAGCCCGAGCAGTGCGGCGAGGGCCCAATAGGGCTGCCAGCCGTACAGGGTGACGGCCCGGGCAAGGCCGGCGACGCCGGCGAGGACGACGAGGCCGAGCCAGCCGACGCCGATCCGGGCGACTGTGCGGGCCAGCGAACTGCCGCCGGAGACGGCACCGGTGGGCACCCAGTCGGCGCTGCGTCGGCGCAGCGCGTGCGCGATGGCGACCACGTGGCAGAGCCCGCCCAGGAGTTGGACCCGGGTGACCTCGAAGCGCCACCGGGTGCGGGACATCGCGGGCAGCAGGACGAGCGCGACCCAGATCGGCGGCAGGAAGGGCAGGACCTGCCAGGGCTGGATCTCCTCGGGGCGGAAGAACAGCATGATCAGCGCCGGCAGCGGGACGGCGAAGACGTTCACCGCGCTGGTGAGGTAGCCGAGGATGCCGTTCCAGAAGCAGAGCCGGGCCGAGCGGGGGAGCGGCCCGCTGCGGAAGCCGGGGTCGCCGACCAGGGCGAGGGAGCCGAGGCACCAGCGATACTGCTGACTGATGAAGGCGGGCAGGCCGGTCGGCGACATGCCCTTGGCGACCAGCGCGGGCACGTACCGGGTGGTCCAGCCGGCGCGGGCGAGCGAGAGGCCGGTGTAGAGGTCCTCGCTGTGGTCGATCTCGGCGAAGCCGCCGACCCTCTTCAGTGCGGCGCGCCGGTAGAGTGCGTTGGTGCCGCAGCAGACGGTGCCGTCCTGGGCGTCCCGGGAGGGCTGGATCCAGCGGTAGAAGATCTCCTGGGTGGCCCCGGCGGCCCGCTCCAGCCACGACATGCCGGGGTCGGTGTCGAAGCACTGCGGGCTCTGGACGATGCCGACCTCGGGGTTGTCGAGGTAGGGCACCAGGTGGTGGAGGAAGTCGGGGCGCGGGCAGAAGTCGGCATCGAGGACGGCGACGATCTCACCGGTCCCCTCGGCCAGGCCGTGGTTGAGGTTGCCGGCCTTCTTGAAGCGGCCGCGGTCGGGCCGGGCCCGGTACTCGAAGCCGTGGGACTCGGCGAGTTCGCGCACCTCGGGGCGGGCGGCGTCGTCGAGGACCAGGACGGTCAGCTCCCCGGGCCAGCGGACGGCCGCGGTGTGGCGGTAGGCGTTGGCGAGGACGTCGAGCGGCTCACCGGCGGTGGGCAGCAGCAGGTCGACGCCCGGGTGGCGGGCCGGCCGCCAGGCGCGCAGCAGCAGGTCGTGCGAGTCGCGGGTGTAGCGGCGGGCGCGCTGGCCGTCGGCGAGGGAGAGCAGCCAGGTGGCGGCGTTGAGCAGGGTCAGGGCCAGGAAGGGCCAGAGCAGTGGCCGGCTGAGCGCGAAGAGGCCGAGCGTGGCGGTGGCGCCGGCGTAGGAGAGGGTGGCGCAGAGCAGCACCCAACGGCGCTGCGGGCCGAAGTACCAGTAGAGCTCCTCGTCGTCGGGCGGGGCGGGCAGGCGCTGGGCACCGGCCACGACCGGGCCGCGCGCGGTGTCCGGGCGGTGCGTGGCGGCCGGACGCAGTGCGGCGGCGCCGGTCGTGGGCAGGGCGAGGTCGCCTGCGGGCCGGGCGGCGCCGGTCGCGGGCGGGGTCGTGTCGGTTGCGGACATGGCGGTGCCATGGAGTGCGGGCATGCGGAGATGGCCCCCCTGGGCTGGACGGAACGTGGCCGTTCGTCCGCCAGCCTCTCACATTGGCCTAGACCAATCATGAACGAGGTATGACATCTCCGCATTGCCGCAGGTCAACCTTGACGGATCCTCAGGCCTACCGCCCGGCAAGCTTCTTCACCAGCTTCTCGAACCGCAGGTCGGGGCGGAGCGGGATGCCGAAGCGCTCGTCGCCGTACGGGAACGGGGAGTAGATCCCGGTGCGGGAGAAGCCCCGGCGCTCGTACCAGGCGATCAGGTCGGCGCGCTGCTCGATCACCGTCATCTCCAGCTCGACGGCGCCCCACTCCTCCCCCGCGAACCGCTCGGCCTCCTCCAGCACCGCCCGGCCGACGCCGCCGCCCTGCCGGCCGGGGCGGACCGAGAACATCCCGAAGTAGGCGTGCTCACCCCGGCGCTCCAGCTGGCAGCAGGCGAGCAGCTCACCGCCGCGCTCGACGAGCAGGACCACACCGTCGGTGTGCGTCACGGCGGCGGTCACGCCTTCGACGTCGGTGCGCTGCCCTTCGAGCAGGTCCGCCTCGGTGGTCCAGCCGGCCCGGCTGGCCTCGCCGCGGTAGGCGGACTCGACCAGCTCGACCAGGGCCGGCACGTCGGCCTCGGTCGCGGGGCGGAAGACGAGGCCGCCGGCCTCGGGCAGGGCGGTCGCGGGCTGCGTCACGTCTCGGGTGGTCTCGGGCACGGGGGTCCTCTTCTCTCCGGTGGGGCGGCGGCGGGCTCACGGCCAGGCCTCTGGCATCGTGCCACAGCCCCCCGGACGCCGGCCGGGCCGGGCGGCGCAGGACCGCCGGAGCCCGGGCCGCCGCCCGGCCGGGGTCGCAGCGGCGCAGGTCACAGCACAGCCCGGGTCACAGCACGGCCCGGATCGCGGCCCGGGCCGCGGTCGCGGTTCAGCGGATGGCGAGCGCCTCCTCGTCCGCCGGGGCGGGCGTCGGCCCCGCCCCGGCGGACGGCCTGCCCAGGGCGAGGGCGACCAGCAGGCCGAGCAGGTCGGAGGCCCGGCCGCCGAGGAGCAGGAACCCGCCGGCGAAGACGACGTAGGCGCTGACCACCAACTGCTGGGTCTGGCCGGGGAATCCGAGATCGGAGCCGATCCCGGGCAGGGCGACGAAGACGATGTTGAGGTCCAGCGCGTAGATCAGCTGCGCCAGGGACAGTAACGCCAGGGCCCAGCCCGGGTGGCGGGCACCACCGGGAGCCGGGGTGCGGCCCGCGATTGCGGACGAAGCGGACATGGGAGTAGCCCCTTTCTCGGGTCCGGTCGCGGGAGAACCCCGGACCGGGGATCACGGACGGAACACCCGCCCGCAGTACGACTGTTCGTATATTTGCGTACAGTCGGACCGTTCGGCAAGGCATCCGGCGCACGGGACAACAGGAGGAGGGCCGAACGGACCCGCACACGGGACCGGGCCACAGTTGGACTGTCGCGCTACCGTGGGACCATGAGCTACCGCCACCCGGACCCCGAGCAAATCCGCATCGAGAACGTCCTCTCCGCCCTGGGCAGCCCGGTACGGCTGGCCGTCGTGCGGGTGCTCGACGCGGGGGGCGAGCACAACTGCGGCAGCGTCCTCGGCATCCTGGGCGTGACCTCGAAGTCGACCATGACCCACCACTGGCGGGTCCTGCGCGACAGCGGCGTCATCTGGCAGCAGCCCTCCGGGCGGGAGAACCTGCTGCGGCTGCGCCGGGCGGACCTCGACGCCCGCTACCCCGGCCTGCTCGACGCCATCCTCACCGGCGCGCTCGACGACGAGACCGCCGAGGCCGACCGCGAACGGCTCCGCACCGGCAGCTGAACCCACGGCGAGGAAGCCCCGAACACGCCCGAAAGCAACCGCACTCCCTTGCAAGTCCGCATCATTGAGTGGTCGTCAGACGCGTCCGGCGGCCCGCGCAGCGGCGCCGTCCGCGGCCCTGGAGATGAAGTTTCCCGTCACGGCCTCCCGCCGGGCGGCGGACGGGCATCATCGTGGGGTGGACTACCAGGACTGCGTGACCATCCTCGAAAAGGTGCACGAGAACCCGTCCGGACTGCCGCGGCGGGTACGACAGGCCAACGTGGCAAGACTGCTGGCGGCGCTCGGCCGTCCCGAGCGCGGACTGCGCGGGATGCTGGTGGTGGGCACGAACGGCAAGGGATCGACCTGCGCGTTCGCGGTGTCGGCGGTGGCCGCCACCGGCGCCCGGGTGGGCAGCATGCCCAGCCCGCACCTCCAGGAACCGAGGGAGCGGATCCGGATCGACGGCGCCCCCGTCACGCGCGCCGAGTACGCCGCGGCGTTCACCGAGGTGTGGGAGGCCGTCGAGCGGGACCACCTGCCCGTCCTCGCCCAGGGCCTCCACGCGACCACCGCCGCCGTGCACTTCCGACAGAGCGGCACGTCCCTGGCCGTCGCCGAGGCGAGCATCGGCGGGAGCCGGGCCGCGGCCAGGGAGCTCGACCTGGACGTGAAGGTCGTCACCGGCATCGGCCTCGACCACGTCCGGCTGCTCGGGGGCTCCCTGGCCCACGTCGCCCGGGCCAAGGTCGAGGCCGCGCAGGACGGGGACCACGTCGTCCTGGGGCGGCTCGACCCCGAGGCGGCCTCCGTCGCGGCGCAGGTCCTCAAGGAGCGGAGCGGGCTCTCCGTGTGGCGCATGGACCACGAGATCCGCTACACCGCCCGCACCGTCGGCGGCGCCGGCGACCGCGGCCCGACGACGCTGGTCGACGTCACCACCCCCCGGGGCGTGCACCGCGACCTCCCCTGCCCGCTGGCCGGGGCGCACCAGCACCACAACCTCGCGGTCGCCATCGCCGCGGTGGACGCGATGGCCGAGCGCGGCCACATCCGCGAGCCGGAGGGCGGACGGCTCCGCGCCGGGCTGGCCGCCACCAGCTGGCCCGGCCGTCTCGAACTCGTCCCCGAGGCCCGGTTGGGCGACTGGACGGGCCGTGTCCTTCTCGACGGCGCCACCAACCCGCAGGGCGTCACCACCGTCGCACCGGAGATCCTGCGCCACACCCTCACCACCGAACGCCCGGGCCGGCCACCCGTGCTGGTCTTCTCCGCGTTCAAGGAGAAGAACGTCTCCGGCATGCTCGCCCCGCTCCCCGCCCAGTGGCCCCTGGTCCTCACCCGTACCAACTCGCACGAGACCGCCGACCCCGCCGACCTGCGGAGCCGTCTCGCCTCCGCCGGCCGGGGCCCCTGTGTGACGGCCGAGGACACCCCCGCAGCGCTGCACCGGGCGGGCGACCTCGCCGGGCCCGGCGGGCTGATCGTCGTCATCGGTTCGCACCGTCTCGTCGGCGAGGCCCGCACCGCACTCGGCCTGCCGCCCGTCTGACGGAGCGGACGGGGGCGCGGGGCCGCGACCGGGCGAGGACCGGCGGGGAAAGGGCGAAGACCGGGCGAGGACCGGCGGGGAGGGCCGACCCCGCCGGCGTCCGGACGGTGAACATCTCCCCACCCCTGAAAGGCGTGCCCGGGTACGCCCCCCACCGCCCCCGTCCCCCGACGTCCGCAGACTCCGCCGCGGCTCCGGCGCGCGCCCTCCACCGACGCCGCCTCCTCCCAGGCCGGCCGAGTGCGCCGACCGGCGACGGGCCGCCCGACGATCAACCGGACGGTGTGGCCTCACATGTGACGACTGTTCAGAGTGTGGTTCACGAGACCTGTCACTCTGGCGGGTACACGGCTACTGTGCTCCGGGCCGGGCGCACACGGCGTACCGGCCGCACCGCGTCCACAGGTCGTCAGGACCGGACCAGAGGAGTGTTCATGCCCAGCACTTCCCGCTCCGCCCGCCCCACCGGTATCACCGGCACCACCGACAGTGCCGGGACACCGAAGTCCCGCCGGCTGCCCGTCCTCGCCGCACTCGCCGCGGCGGCCGCGCTCGTCACGGGCGCCACCGCACCCGCGTACGCGGCCGACCCCGCCCCCGGGCAGTCCGCGGAGCAGGCGGACTCCCAGCGCCCCGTCCTCCACCCGGAGCGCGACTTCGCCGGCTCCACCGTCGCGGCGCACGAGGGAAGAGAGAGCACCGCGGGCGTCCTCGCCCTCGCCGCCACCCAGACCCCCGGGCTGGACGTCGCCAGCTACCAGGGCAACGTCAACTGGGCCTCGGTGGCCGGCAACGGCGCCCGCTTCGCCTACGTCAAGGCCACCGAGGGCACCGGCTACACCAACCCGTACTTCGCCCAGCAGTACAACGGCTCCTACAACGCCGGCCTGATCCGCGGCGCCTACCACTTCGCCCTGCCGGACCGCTCCTCCGGCGCCACCCAGGCCACCTACTTCGTCAACCACGGCGGCGGCTGGTCCCGTGACGGCAAGACCCTGCCGCCCGCCCTCGACATCGAGTACAACCCCTACGGCGCCACCTGCTTCGGCCTCAGCCAGAGCGCGATGGTCAGCTGGATCCGCTCCTTCAGCGACACCGTGCACTCCCGCACCGGCCGCTACCCGACCATCTACACCACCACCAACTGGTGGAGCACCTGCACCGGCAACAACGGCGGCTTCGGCGCCACCAACCCGCTCTGGATCGCCCGTTACTCCTCGTCGGTCGGCACCCTCCCGAACGGCTGGGGCTACCAGACCTTCTGGCAGTACGCCGACTCCGGCACGTTCCCCGGCGACCAGAACCTCTTCAACGGCGCCTACGACCGCCTCCAGGCCCTCGCCAACGGCTGAGGCCGCACCACCGGTCCGGGTGAGAGAAGAAACGTTCACTCTCGCCCGGACCGGGGATCCCGCCCGCCGGCCGGGCGTAGCGCACCGACGTCCAACTGCGTCCCTGCCGCGCTCGGACGGACGGGGCGGGCCCGCCCCGGCGTGGTGCACCCGCGGGGTGCCCCGCGCCGGGCGTGGGGCACCCCTCAGGCGGCCGTCAGATCCAGACCTGCTGGAGCCAGGCGCCGGTCGGCGCGGCCGACAGGGTGGTGGTGTAGTCGAAGGTGTTCTTCGAGGTGGGCACGTTCGGCTGGGCGCAGACGATCGGCCCGCTCTTGTACGACGTGCCCAGCTTGATGAACCAGGCGGAGCAGATCGGGCCGCGCGTCGTAGG
>NZ_CP026498.1:10455829-10465317 GCF_002953255.1 Streptomyces sp. CB01881 | reverse complement strand
AACCAGGCGGAGCAGATCGGGCCGCTCCAGGCGTCGTAGGGCAGGCTGGTCTCGATGAAACCGGTGACCCGGTAGGTGCTGCCGCTCTGCGGACAGACCGAGATCTGGCCGTCCCGGCGGCGTTCGCGGTGGTGACGTTCACGCACGGGGCCGGGCCGGTGGCGGACGCCGCCTGCGAGGCGGGGGCGGCGAGCAGCAGGAGTGACCCGGCGGCCGAGGCCACGGCGAGGGTACGAGCGAGGCGCTTCATTGCGCTCCTTGGGTGTGTCGCTGACGGGTGGGGGCGCCGGCCGAAGCCCCGCCGGGGGCTTTCGGCGGCTCTGACGAGACGTCAACTTGATGTGGGTAACGCCTCGTTCAGAAGAACACGGCCGCGATCGACAGCACCAGCGATGCCCGTCCCGCCGCTCCTGAACACCACCGCCACCGCCACCCGCGCGGCCGGCCTCAGCCCTCCTCCAGCACCGCCCGGATCACGTGCCGGGCGTTGCGCGCCATCGCCGGATTGGTCCTGCGGTAGTACGGCAGCGCGGTCAGCGCCTGCGCGAGCGTCCGGCCCCGGCCGCGGGTCCGGGTGGCGTCGTCCACATCGAGTGCCCCGAGGAAGGCCTTGCGCCCGTCGGCCGGCAGCAGGTTCCAGGCCGGGAAGAGGTCGCAGGCCGGGTCGCCCACGCCCGTGCAGCCGAAGTCGATCACCGCGGTCAGCCTGCCTCCGGCCACCAGCAGGTTGCCGGGCATCAGGTCGGCGTGCAGCCACACCGGCGGCCCGTCCCAGGCCGGGGCCCGCAGCGCCTCCTCCCACACGGCGGTCGCGGCGTCGCAGTCGACGCCTTCCTCGGGAATACCGCGCAGTTGCGCGATCGCCGCGCGGGTCGACGCGTCGAGCCTCGCGAGCGGCCCGCCGCGGTAGGCGGCCGGCGCGCCCGGCAGGGCGAGGCCCCGCATCGCGGTCACGAACCCGGCCAGGTCCTCGGCCAGCAGCACCGGCTCATCGAGCGCACCCGCCTCGGGATTGTCCCCCGGGAGCCAGCGGTACACCGACCACGGCCACGGGAACCCCCCGGCGGGCTCCCCGGCGCCGAGCACCTCCGGGACGGAGGTCGGCAGGTGGGGCGCGAGGCGGGGCAGCCACCGCTGTTCCAGCGCCACGTCCTCGGCCCCGCCGCCCACCATCGGCAGCCGTACGACCATCGCGTCGCCCAGCCGGTACAGGACGTTGACCGTGCCACCGGACGGCAGGCGCTCCACCGCCAGCCCGGCCCACTGCGGGAACTGCCCGGCGACCAGCCGCCGTACGAGGTCGTCGTCGACGGGGTGCTGACCGGGGTGCATCTGCTCTGCGCTCATGAGGTGCCATCCGACCGGCGGTCACCGACGGACGTCAAACCCTTTTCGGGCCGGTGCGGCAGCCGGCCGGCGCGCCGGGATGACAGGAGCGCAGCCCCGGAACGCTCATGGCGGTGGTACGCCGCGCGTCCTGCCGGTTCCGGTCCAGTGACGCGGGAGTGAAGTGTTCCCGCACCTCCCCGTCGAGCCTTCCGCCTGAACCTGACAACACTTCAGACTGCTGTCATGCGAATCGTTCTACGCGCGTTGAAGACCCGCGCCGCCGCCGCCCTCACCGTCGGCCTGCTCTCCCTCGCCCCCACCGCGGTGTTCACCACCGAGGCCCACGCCACCGTCAGCGGCAGCGCCTGCCTGAGCGACCTGCCCAGCCAGGCCTGGGACACCCTGGACCTGATCGACGCCGACGGGCCGTTCCCGTACTCGCAGGACGGTGTCGTCTTCCAGAACCGTGAGCGCGTGCTGCCCGCCAAGTCCTCGGGCTACTACCACGAGTACACCGTGATCACCCCGAACAGCCCCACCCGCGGCGCGCGACGGATCATCACCGGCAAGGTCTACCACGAGGACTACTACACCTCGGACCACTACGCCAGCTTCTACAAGGTCGACTGGAGCTGCTGACCCACTCCCCCCACCCCTGACCACCCACACCTGACCGCACCCGGTCCGAAACGGCCGGTGGGTACGGCCTCCCCAGGCCGTACCCACCGGCCGTATCCGTGGCCGAAGCCCTCGGCGCCGGTGCCGGCGCCGGCCGGCACCGACCGGCGTCACCCCCGGGCGTCGGAGCGGCTGCGCTCCAGGGTGAAGGTGTCCACCGGGGTCAGGTCACCATGCGGGCCGTCGAAGGTGTAGTACGTGACCCGCATCCGGGTGCGGCCGCTGCGGCGGTCGCCGGGGTCGACGTCGAAGGCCGCGAAGCCGTGGGTGTGCTTGCGGTCCTGGACGGCGGCCCAGGGGGCGTCCTCGGTGAGCCAGATCGACTCCCGGTACGGGGCCCCCGGCTTCGGGTCCTCCAGCCCGATGACCACCCGGCCCTTGGGCTGCTCGAACAGGTCGTCCTGGGTCGTGGCGGCGTTGCCGCCGGCCCCGATGATCATGTGGACGGTGCCCCGGTCGGTGTCGGCCAGGTCAGGGTTGGTGCCGGACGGCACCGGGGTGCGGGTGTCGTTGGGAAGGGTCCCGCGGACGGGGTGGGAGCGCTCGTAGTAGTGCTCGTGGCCGCTGACGACGAGGTCCACGCCGTAGGCGTCGAACAGCGGGCCCCAGGTCTCGCGGATACCGAGGTCACTGCCGCTGCCGTGCAGGGAGCTGGAGATCATCGGATGGTGCATGCAGACGACGATCCAGTCGATCGCCCGGCTGCCCCGGGCGGCCCTCAACTCGCGCTCCAGCCAGTGCTGCTGGGCGCCGCCCGAGTAACCCCGCAGGTAGGTGTCGCCGCTGTTCTGGATCGCCACGTCGTCGTTGGCGAGGCTGATGAAGCGGACCGCGCCGACGGTGAACGCGTACCACATCCCGCGGGTCTCCTCGTCGAGGGAGGCCGAGGAGTCGGGGAGGTTGAAGTAGGCCTGGTAGCCCGCGGCGCCGATCGGGCCGTTGCCCCCCTCGTTCTCGTGGTTTCCGGCGCACGGCATCCAGGGGCGCAGCCTGGTCGAGCGGCTGTTGTTGATGAACCAGTCCGCCCAGGTCGCCACCCGGCTCTGCCCGTGGCGGCCGCTGTACGAGGCGTAGCAGAGGTCCCCGTTGACGAGGTTGAACAGCGGGCCGACCCGCTCGACGGCCGCCACAATGTCGGCGGACGCGGCGGTCCCGACCTGGCTGCTGGTGAACACCGGGTACTTGCCGAGCGGCGAGGGGACGCCGTCGGGGAACACGACCTGCCGCCGGAGGTTGGGGGTGGCCTGGTCGCCGAAGCTGGTGAAGGTGAAGGCGGAGCGGCCGCGCGGCGCGGTGGTGAAGGAGCCCGTCTCCGGGTTGGCGCCGTCGTGGCCGGCGGCGTAGAGGTAGGTGGTCGCCGGGCGGAGTCCGGACAGCCGGGCGTGGTGGACGTACACCTCCTCCTTGGAGAGCGCGTCCCGGTAGGCCCGGGTCTCGGCGTCGACCACCCGGCCGAGGCCGCCGTCCGGCGACCCGAGCCGGACGTGCGGACGGCCCACCGACTGCGGGGTGATCCAGGAGACCGTCATCTCGGACGAGGCGTCCGTGCCGAACTGGAGGTGGAGCCCGTTCACGCTCGGCGCCCCGAGCCGGTGCGGGGCCGACTGGAGCAGCGGGCTCGCGGCCGGTGCCGGATCGGGTGCGGGCTCGGCGGCCGCGGCGGGCGCACCGCCCGCGACCAGGGCGGCACCGGCCGCCGAAGAGCCCTTGAGGATGGATCTGCGCGGGATGGCCATGGAACTCCGCTCACTGCGTCGGCTGTTGACGTTGCAGCACTCTAACGACATGAACATGCAAAATCGATGGAATTCGCACGCGTCCGATTCGGACGACCCCCTCCGCGGCGTCCCGTCCCTTCGGGGAGGGACCTCCCTCCCCGTCGGCCGGGCCCGCTATCATGCGTGGACGTTCGACCGGGCGGCGTCCCTGCCGCACAGGCGGATGAATGCCGTTCAGTTCACCGGAGGGGACCGGATGTTCGACGCCAGAGGCACCAGCGGGACAACGGACCTCCAGACCGACCGTCCGCATCCCGCCCGGATCTACGACTACTGGCTCGGCGGGAAGGACAACTTCCCGCCCGACCGGGTCGCCGCCGAGCACGCCGTCTCCGCCGCTCCCGACATCCCGCAGGCGGCCCGCGAGAACCGGGATTTCCTGCGCCGCGCCGTCCGGCTCTGTGTGGCGGCCGGCATCCGCCAGTTCATCGACATCGGCTCGGGCCTGCCCGCCCAGGGCAACGTGCACGAGGTGGCGCAGGCCGTCGCCCCCGACGCCCGGGTCGTCTACATCGACAACGACCCGATCGTGCTCGCCCACGGCCGGGCCCTCCTCGCGGACAACCGCACCACCACCGTCCTGACCGGCGACCTCCGCGACCTCGACGAGCTCCTGGACCGCCCCGCGCTGCGCGAGCTGATCGACCTCTCGCAGCCGGTCGCCGTCCTGCTGCTCGCCGTCCTCCACTTCGTCGGCGACGACCACGCGCACGCCGCGGTCCGGGCGGTCCACAGCCGGCTCGCCCCGGGCAGCCACCTGCTGATCTCCCACAGCACCTTCGAGGGCAACCCGCAGCGGGCCGCCGAGGTGGCGAAGACCTGGGACGACACCGAGTCGCGCATCAACGGACGCGGCCGGGCCGAGGTCGAGGCGCTCTTCGAGGGCTGGGAACTGCTGGAGCCCGGCGTCGACTTCGTCCCGCTCTGGCGGCCGGACGGCCCGACCGAGGACACCACCCGCTGGATGTACGCCGGCGTCGCCCGCAAGCCCTGACGGCGGGACTGCCACCGGCGGGACCGCCACCACCCCGGGGTCGGGTGGCGGCGGTCCCGCCCGGAGCCGCGCGCGGGCGGGGACCTACTGGGTCGCGGTGCGGTGCTCGACGGAGCGCACACGGTCGTCGAGCTCCTGGGCGAACTCCGCTCTCGGCGAACTGCCGCGCGAGCTCGACGACGAGCGCCCCGCAGTGCGGCGGCACGACGGCGCTCAGGTCCGACCAGCTGCGGGAGCCGATCGAGTTCTGCTGGAGCAGGCGCAGGAGTTGACGGCCCTCCTCCTTGTGACGCAGGGAGGGGTCGCGCAGGAGCTTGTCGAGGACCGAGGCGGGGTCGAGGTGGAGCAGCCGGACCCGCCGGTCCGCCTTCGCCTTGGCGCTCCTGGCCTGTGCGCCGGCCCGGTCGCCGCCGTTGCCCTCGCCCGCCCCCGCAGCGTCCTGGTCACCGCCGTCGTGGCGGTGGCCCTCGGAGCCCGGGACGGGAGACTCGCCGGACTCAAGGCGCTTGCGGACGTCGCTGACGGTGGCCGGGGAGATCCCCGCGAGCCGTGCGACCTCGCGCAGGGAGGCGAAGGGGCGTTCCGCTATCAGCTGGGCGGCGCGTTGTCGACCCTCCACGCTGTTCAGCGGCCGCACTCTGCCGTCGCGGCCGACACGCGTGGCGGGCTGGGGAACGGTCCGGGCGCAGCGGTGGCGAATGGTGGCAACGGTCTTGGCGCCGAGGCCGGCGGCCCGTGCGATGGCGCGGTCGGACATGTGCGGGTGGGTCTGGATGATCCGTTCGGCCGCGGCACGGCGGTCGGAGTGCGAGAGGGGCAGGCCGTGGGAAACGTTGGCTTCGACGGCACGCAGGAAGGCATCGTCGGTGCTATCGCCGAAGAACTCGACATCGATGGTCTCCTGGCCCTTCAGCAGCGCGGCCATGACGCGGTGCATTCCGTCGATGACGCGCATGGTGTCGCGTTCGACCAGGATCGGTGGCAGTGGCGCGTCGAGTTCTGCCAGTTGGGCGACGTGATTGGTGTCCTTCCCCTCGGATCGCGGCGAGTCGCCGGGGCGCAGTGAATGGATGGGAACGGCCGTCACCCTCGTCCGGCGGGTTTGAGCGGGTACAGCTGGTTTGATGGCGTTGACAGTCGTCCTTGCATCCGCGGAGTCGAGCGATTGCGCGACTGACTGGCTCAAGGTGTTCTCCCCGTTGGATAGCGGCTCGCCGACTACAAAAGCCGGAGTCGACCTCGCCGGGTGTCCGGGTCAACACCAGCTGCCCTCTGGTGCTTTGCGGTCGACTCGCAGGCAACACGCGCGTGGATCAGCCCTAATCGTCACTCCTGGTCGTGCTCCTGTCGAGGCGTTGGATCTGACACAGGGACAATCTTGCCTGCCGGGACGGTGTGACATGGCGGTCCGGTGCCGGGTTACCATCCGGTCCGGGCCGGCCCCGAGGCGGCTTCGTGCCCGATTCATCTCTCCGGATTGGGAGTTGGGGCAGTGAGAAGTGCCGCTGTGATCGGGACCGGCGCGGTCGGGACGTCGGTCGCGCTGGCACTGGTGCGTCACGGCGTGTCGGTGTACCTGGAGGACTCGGACAGCACGGCGGCCAGGACGGCCGAGGCCATGGGCGCCGGGTCGCTGGAGGCGGTGCGGGCACCGGTGGACCTGGCGGTGGTCGCCGTACCGCCCGCCCGGGTGGCCGGGGTGCTGGCACGGGTGCAGAACGGCCTTCTGGCGCGGGCGTACACGGATGTCGCGGGCCTGAAGGCGGGGGCGCGGCGTGAGGTCGTGTCCGCGGGTGTCGACCCGTCGCGCTACCTCGGCGGCCACCCCCTGACGGGCTCGGGGCGTCCCGGTCCGCTGGCGGGGCGGGCCGATCTGTTCGAGAACCGCCCGTGGGTGCTCACGCCATCGGCCGGGACCGGGCGGGACGTGCTCAACCGCGTGCTGGAACTGGTGGCGCTCTGCGGTGCCACGCCGGTGGTCATGGACGGCGGCGAGCACGACCGGAGCGTGGCGCTGACCTCGCACGCGCCCCATCTGGTCGCCGCGCTCATGGCCGCCCGGCTGGAACACGCGCCGCCGGGGAGCATGCGCGTGCTGGGACAGGGGGTGCGCGACGTCACCCGGGGCGCGGACGGCAGTCCGGCGCTCTGGGGGGAGGTCCTGGAGGCCAACGCGGACGCCGTGGCCGATGTGCTGGAGGCGTACGGCGCCGACCTGGACCGGGCGGTGCAGGTGCTGCGGGCGCTGGGCGGCGGTGGTCCGGCCGCCCGGGAGCACGCCGCCGCCGAGCTCGACGCCCTGCTGCGCCGCGGCAACCGGGGGCACGAGCGGGTCGAGGAGCGGGTCGAGCCCGGCAGCCGTCCGGCACCGGGCGGCCTGGCCGCGGTCACCGTGACGCTGTCCGACCGGCCGGGCTCGCTCTCCCGGGTGTTCGCCGCGGTCGGCGAGGCCGGCGTCGACATCGAGGACATCCGGATCGACCACACGCCCGACCAGCCGCAGGGACTCGTCGAGTTGCGCGTGCGCCAGGAGACCCCCGCCGCCCCGGACCTCAGCCCCGACCTCAGCCCCGAGCTCCACTGACACCCACGGCGCCCACGGCGCCCAGGGTGCCCACGACGCCCCGGCCGGGGCCTTTCCGCTTCCGGCCGGTATCCGCCCAATCCCCCGAGTTCCGAGACCCTTTGGGCGACCCGCACGTATCGGATGTTCGAGGGAGGCAGCGGGGATTTCTTTTCCCGTGAATCCCATTCGACTATTCTCTGGTTCAGGTTTCGGGCAAGGGGCCCGGTTGTCTTTGGGGGTACACGTGGTTGCCGGTCGTGTGGTGCGTTACGACAGTGTCCGGGGTTATGGCTTCATCGCTCCCGACCACGGCGGGGAGGACGTCTTCCTGCATGTCAACGACATGCTGATGCCCGAATCCACGGTGCATTCGGGCCTCGTGGTCGAGTTCGAGATGGAAGAGGGGGACCGCGGCCTGAAGGCCTCCTCCGTGCGCCTGCCCAAGGGCGCCCTCGCCCGCCCGGCCGTCACGGCGCCGGCCACCACCGCCCGGTCGGTGGCCGACGACGACGACTCCCTGTGCGACGTCCTCACCTCCGCCCAGTTCCTCCGCGACGTCACCGAACTCCTGCTGGAGAGCGCACCGTCGCTGACCGGCGAGCAGGTCCTCCAGGTCCGCGGCGCGCTGTTGCAGTTCGGCAAGAACCACGGCTGGACCGAGGGCTGACGGATGTTCAACCGCGGCGGTACGCCAGTTGCACCCGTCGGCCCCGGTGTCCCACACATCGAGGAGATCCTTCCATGGGCAACTGGCACCACTGCGGGCAGAGTTGGGCTCCCGAGCTGATCACGCCCGAGAGCGCGGGCATCGCGGCCGACTCACGGGCGCTGGCCGGGCACCTCGCCTCGGCCGACGTCCGTGAGATCCTCGACCGCCACCAGGCCCTGCTCATCCGGGGGTTCGACGTGACGGAGGCGTCGCTGGCCGGGGTGATGCCGCTGCTGCTCCCCGAGCGCCTCGCCTACATCCACGGCAACACGCCCAGGACGAAGGTCGGCGAGAACGTCTACACCTCGACGGAGTACCCGCCCGAGTACGCCATCTCGATGCACAGCGAACTCTCCTACGCCCCCGCCTGGCCGGCCCGGCTGCTCTTCTTCTGCGTGCAGCCGGCCGCCGGCGGGGGTGCCACCCCCCTGCTCGACAACGCCGTCTGGCTGGCCGCCCTCGACGAGCCGTTGCGGCGGGATTTCAGCGGGGGCTGTGCTATCGGCAGTACCTCCACGGCGGCCGCGGCTTCGGGAAGAGCTGGCAGGCCACCTTCGAGACCGACGACCGCGCCCAGGTCGAGAAGATCCTCGCCCCGACCGGCACCCAGTGGGAGTGGACCGCCGGCAACGCCCTCCGCACGCGGACCGTACGGCCGGCGACGATACGCCACCCCGCCACCGGTGAGGAGCTCTGGTTCAACCAGGCCGACCAGTGGCACCCGGCCACACTCGGCGAGGACACCATGCGCGAACTGGCGTCGATCGTCCCCGCCGACGAACTGCCCCAGTCGGTCACCTTCGCCGACGGCTCCCCCATCCCGGCGGAGTACGTCACCAGGATCCGCGACACCGGTCTCGAACTGGCCCACGACATCGCCTGGCAGCAGGGCGACGTCCTGCTCGTCGACAACCTCACCCTGGCCCACGGCCGCCGGCCCTACAGCGGCGCCCGCCGGGTGCTCGTCGCCATGTCCCACTGACAACGGCGGGCCGCTGTCCTTCGGGTCGCGCTGCCGTTCGATCGCGCTGCCGTTCGGTCGCGCGGTCGCCTGCCGGCGCGGTGGCGCGGTACCGCGGTCAGGCCCGCGATCCGATGCGGGACACCCGTGCGCGCCCCGGAGCCCCGCACCTCAACGACTCCGGGGCCTTGGGGCTTTGCGGGGCTCCGGGGCCTGTGGGGCTTCCAAGGCCTGCGGGGTTCCGGGGCCTGCGGGGCTCCGGTTCAGCCGGCCGGCTCGATCAGGCCCGTCTCGTAGGCCGCGATCGCCAGCTGCACCCGGTCCCGGGCGTCGAGCTTCGCCAGCAGTCGCGCCACATGACTCTTCGTCGTCGCGACACTGATGTACAGCTGCTCGGAGATCTCGCTGTTGGACATCCCGCGCCCGATCAGCACCAGCACCTCACGTTCGCGCTCGGTGATCCATCTCCCGCC
>NZ_CP026498.1:10445883-10455819 GCF_002953255.1 Streptomyces sp. CB01881 | reverse complement strand
CACCAGCACCTCACGTTCGCGCTCGGTGATCCCCTCGATCTCCCGCCGCCGCGACGTACGGACCGGGCCTCGCTCGACGAAGCCCTCGATCAGCCGGCGCGTGACCCCCGGTGCGATCAACGCGTCCCCGGCCGCGACCACCCGCACCGCCGCCAGGATGTCCTCCAGCACCATGTCCTTGACCAGGAACCCGCCCGCGCCCGCCCGCAACGCCGCGTAGACGTTCTCGTCGTCGTCGAACGTCGTCAGGATCAGCACGTTCGGCGGATCGGACAGCTCCTTGATCAGTCTCGTCGCCTCGATGCCGTCCATCACCGGCATCCGGATGTCCATCACCACGACGTCGGGGCGCAGTTCCCGCGCCAGCCCGAGCGCCTCGGCCCCCGTCCCGGCCTCCCCCACGATCTCGATGTCAGACGCGTCCGTGATCACCATCCGCAGTCCCGCTCGCACGAGTGGCTGGTCATCGGCAAGTACGATCCGGATCGTCATAGCGGAAGTCTAGCCATCACACGGAAGCCGCCCCGGGGTCCCGGCCCGGCACTGAAGTGACCGTGCAACAGGCCCACCCGCTCGCGCATCCCCACGACGCCGTAGCCGCTTCCGACGCTCGGGCCCGCGCCCGCCCTCCCGCACCCGTCGTCGACGATCTCCAGGGAGAGCTCCTCCTCCCCGTAGTCCACGTCCACCCAGCACCGGGCACCGCCCGCATGACGGACCACGTTGGTCACCGACTCCTGGACGATCCGGAACGCGGACAGCTCGACCTCGGGAGGCAGCGGCCGCCGGCGTCCGCGCCGCCGCACCTCCACCCGCACTCCGGCGTCCGCCGCGGTCTCGGCCAGCCGGTCGAGATCCGCCAGCCCCGGCGCCGGCGCCGACTCCGACTCCGACTCCGACTGGTCCGCGTCGGCCTCCCGCAGCGCGCCCAGCATCCGCCGCAGGCCCGCCAGGGTCTCCCGGCTGGTCGTCTCGATCACCACCAGCGCGTCCCGCGCACCGACCGGCTGGGTATCGATCACCCTCGCCGCCGCACCGGCCTGGATGGCGATCACCCCGATGCTGTGCGCGACCATGTCGTGCAGCTCACGGGCGATCCGGGCGCGCTCCGCCTGCACCGCCCGGGTCGCGCTCTGGGCGCGCAGGGTCTCGGCGTGCTCCTGCCGCAACCGCACCCAACTGCCGGCGATCCAGGCGAGGACGGTGGTCACCACGAGGCTGGCCCACGGACCGCCGATGCTCTGCAGCACCGACGCGGACCGCAGGGCCACCGACACCGTGGCCCACACCACCACCACCGCGGAGACCGCCACCGCGGCCGTCCGGCGCGACCGGGTCACGGTGACGTAGAAGACCAGGAGGTCCGCCGCCAGGAGGAAGGGCCACGCCCGTTCCCCGAACACCTCCGCCGCGACCGCCTCGGCCAGCAGCACCCCGAGCACCGGCACCGGCAGCCGGCTGGCCCACCCGATCGGCAACGCCAGGGTCACGATGATCAGCACCAGCGCCCAGGGGGCCACGTGGAGGAACTGCTTCGGGGCCATGAACACCGGATGGGTGGGCCCCGGCATCGTCCCGTACAACACGAGCGCGAACGCGGCGGCCGCCCACCAGCTGAGCATCGCCAACGCGTCCGGCGACAGCCGCCTCAGCAGGACAGGAGGCTTCGGAGATCGTTCCACGGGCAGCGATGCTAGCCGCCGGGGGCTCCCGGCAAATCGCTCCTCAGGACTCAGCCCAGAGGCTGATCCGGGACACGGCCGGGGCCGGCACCCGCGCTGCGGATGCCGGCCCTCCGTGCCGCCCCGGGCGGTTCGTCCGGGCTACTCCCGGTCCAGCCAGGCGGCCACCGCGTTCCAGACCTCGCCCAGCGTCTCGGGCCGGCCCGGCTCGTCATGGGTACGGGCGAGCCGGGGGGCGGAGACGACGCCGGAGACGTACCGCTGCCGGCTCTCCGGGCCGGGCGTGTCCTCCCGCCTGCCCTCCGTCGCCACGACGACCAGGACGTCACCGTCGAAGCGTCCGAAGCCGTGCGCCCGGGTGACCAGCGCATTGTTCACGAAGACCCGCGCACACGCCTCCAGTTCCGCCTCGGACATGCCCGCCAGGACGGCGCCGCGCAGCGGGCCAGGATCGAGGCGGGGTGGGGGCGTTCGGCGAGCGGGCGCTTCTAGCAGGGTGAGCAGGCCGGCGCGGGTGGCGTTGTTGATCGGCCACTTGGTGCCGTCGAGGCGGTAGCCGTCGGGGTGGGCGGTGGCGGTGAGCTCGTTGTTGAGCAGGTCGGCGCCGTGGTCGGGTTCGGTGAGGGCCCAGGCCACCGGGGTGCCGTCGAGTACGGCGGCCGCGGTGGCGCGGATCGTGGCCTTCTCCCGCAGCCGGTCGGCGATGTGGATGCGCTCGTCCTCGCTCAGGTATCGGGACGGTCCTGACGTGCGGGCGGGCGCCCGCTCGGGTCGAGCGGGCGCCCGGAACCTGTTCGGATCCGTCCGGCCGTTGCGCCACTCGCGTCCAGTCCGCTCGTGTACGCCCACGCGCCGGGACGCCTCTTTGTTGCTGTAGCCCTGCTGCACGAGCCGGAAGTATTCCTCCCGCTCGACACGAAGCCTCCTACGCCCCTGCGGCTTCCGGTCCTCGCGGATCTCGAAGTCCATCGCGTCCCCTGAGCTGGGGTGTTGCGACAACCGCTAGAACCCAAGCCCCGGTGCGGGTGGGCGGCGCGGGTGTTCAACCATCGCGGCGCGCCACTTGAACAGGCGTCGGCCGCGGAAGGGGCCGGTTTTCGGGCCCGTGCTGCGCCCCCGGCGCAACGGGGGATTGCCGGGGGCGCAGTGGTTCTCACGGTAGGCGGTGGCGCGGGGCGGTCGCGTCATCCCGCCGGACGAACGGGGCGCCGGTGTCCTCCGTCGCAGGGATGCCGTCGGACGGCCGGGGCGGGCGCGCAGCGGGCGCCGGGGCCGGGTGCCGGGGCTGGGCGGGCCGCGGGGCGCGGGGCGCGGCTGCCGCGGGCCGGCCGGGGGCGGGCACGCGGGCGGGGGCCGGCCGGTTGACCGATCGCGCGGGGGTGGGGACAGTCCGCCGTCGCCGCGGCCGCGGCCGCCGCCGGGGCGCGGCGGGGGCGGAGCGGTGTCATCCCTGCGACGCCATCCGGGCGGCTGAGGACGGCTGTTCTCCTCGCTCGTGCGGATGTCGCGGCAACCATCCGCCCGGGGGACGATTTCGCCGGGCCGTTTCGAGCAGGATGGTTGGCAGCCGCCCCTGCACGGCGTCACCGGTCGCGGTGCCACGGGCGTCCGTCCGGCGTTCGGCCCCCAGCAGGACAGGAGCACCCGTGAGCACGACGACCGCATCCGCCCCGTCCGCCGGCCTCGTGGCCGCCCGCGCCACCGGTCTGGGCAAGGTGTACGACGACGGCGGGAGGCGGGTGGTGGCGCTGGAGGGCGTCGACGTGGTCTTCCGGCGGGGCGAGTTCACGGCGGTCATGGGGCCTTCCGGTTCGGGGAAGTCGACGCTGTTGCACTGCATGGCGGGGCTGGACTCCGTTTCCAGCGGCTCGGCCGCGATCGGCGGGGTGGAGCTGGCGGGTCTGGGCGACCGGCAGCTGACCCGGCTGCGGCGGGAGCGGATCGGCTTCGTCTTCCAGGCGTTCAACCTGTTCCCGGCCCTGACGGCGCTGGAGAACATCACGCTGCCGATGGACATGGCCGGTCGCCCGATGGGGACCTGGACTGGCTGGCCGTCGTCGTCCACGCGGTCGGCCTGGCCGGGCGGCTGACCCACCGTCCGGCACAGCTGTCGGGCGGCCAGCAGCAGCGGGTCGCCTGCGCCCGCACGCTGGCGGGCAGGCCGGACATCGTCTTCGCGGACGAGCCGACGGGGAGCCTGGACTCGCGGGCCGGCGCCGGGATCCTGTCCTTCCTCCGCGACAGCGTGCGCGAACTCGGGCAGAGCGTCGTCATGGTGACTCACGACCCGGTCGCCGCCGGTTACGCCGACCGGGTGCTGTTCCTCACCGACGGCCGGATAGTCGACGAGCTCGTCCGGCCGGCCGCCGGGGCCGTCCTGGACCGCACGTACCGCCTGGAAGCCAAGGGCGCCACGAGCTGATGCTCCGCCAGCAGCCCGTCAGACCTGACCACTTGGACTGATCACATGTATCGCACCGCACTGCGCAACGTCCTCGCCCACAAGGGCCGCCTGTTGATGACCGCGCTGGCCGTCATGCTCGGCACCGCCTTCGTGGCCGGGACCATGGTCTTCTCCGACACCATCAGCCGGGCCGCGAAGAACAGTTACTCCAGGAGCTACACCGACGTGTCGGTGATGGTGACCGACAAGGCGGCGACCGCCAGTACCGAGTGGAAGGGCGCGAAGGGCGGCGAGGGGCTGACCGACGCCACGCTGGCGGCGGTCTCCGGGCTGCCGGGGACGGCGAAGGCGCGGCCGGTGATCAGCGCCTTCGCCGGTGTCGCCGACAAGAAGGGCGACCTGATCGGCCCGTCGTGGAGTGCCAGGGCGGTGAACTTCGTCCCGAACGGCTCCGGCGTGGACGCGCGCTACCCGATGGCCGAGGGCCGTGGCCCGCGCGGCCAGGGGGAGATCGCGCTCGACCGGGAGACCGCGCGCAGGGGCGGCTACCACGTCGGCGACAGGGTGCGGATCGCCACCAACGGCCCCGCCGTCGACGCCGTGCTGACGGGGGTGTTCACCACCGACGACCCGATGGTGTCCTCGGGCAGCAGCCTGACCGTGCTGGCCACCCCGGAGGCGCAGCGGATGCTGCTGTCCCCCGGCCGCTACAGCAGCATCGAGGTGACGGCCAAGGCCGGTGTCTCCGAGGCGGCGCTCAAGGAGCAGGTCGCGCCGCTCGTCCCCGGCGGAAGCAGGTTCCGGGTCGACACCGCCCGCCGGCTGCGGGACGAGCAGGCCACCCTGGTCGCGACCCGGACCCGCAGCCTGGAGGCCGTGCTGCTGACCTTCGCCGGGGTGTCGCTGTTCGTCGGCGTCTTCATCATCGCCAACACCTTCACCATGCTGGTCGCCCAGCGCACCAGGGAGTTGGGGCTGTTGCGGGCGATCGGCGCGGACCGGTCGCAGGTCACCCGGTCGGTCCTGGTCGAGGCGCTGGTGATCGGTCTGAGTTCCTCCGCGGCCGGCCTGCTGGCCGGTGTCGGCATCGGCCGGGCCATGAAGACGGGCCTGAAGTCGCTGGGCAAGGGCGTGCCCGGCGGTCCGCTGGTGGTGACGCCGACCACGGTCGGCGCGGCGCTGGCGGTGGGGGCGGTGGTCACCGTGCTGTCCGCCGTCGTGCCCGCGGTGCGGGCCTCGCGGATCGCTCCGATCGCCGCGCTCAGCAGCGGTGACCAGCCGCCGGCGGCGAAGAGCCTGCTGGTGCGCAACGTCGTCGGTTCGGTGGCCGCCGCCGGCGGTGTGGCGCTGATCGCGATGAGCGCCGTCTGGGAGGGTCCGACCGCGCGCAACGCGATCGAGGCTGGCGCGGTGCTGGCCAGCGTGGGCATCCTGGTCCTGCTGCCCCTGTTGTCGCGCCCGGTGGTCGCCCTGGTCGGCCCGTTGCTGTCCAGGCTGTTCGGCACGCCCGGCCGGCTCGCCCGGCTGAACGCGGTGCGCAACCCGCGCCGCACCGGTGCCACGGCCGGGGCGCTCGCCATCGGGCTGACCCTGGTGGCGACGATGACGGTGATCGGCACGTCGGTGACGGACGCGGTGGCCCGGACGGTCGACGGCGGCATCAGGGCCGACTACGCCGTGGTCATGGCCAACGGTCACGGCCTCTCCCCGAAGATCGCGGAGGCGGTCGCCAAGGCCCCGGGGGTGACGGCCGCCAGTCCGGTCACCACCGTGGACCTGAAGGTCGACGGCACGACCCGCACGTTCGAGGGCCTGGACGCGGACGGCGCCGGGCAGCTGGTCAACCTGTCGATGACCGCCGGCTCGGCCGGCGCGCTGAAGCAGGGCCAGGCCCTGGTCGACTCCGACCTCGCCGCCGACGGTCACCTCGGGGCGGGCTCGACGATGACGGTCAGGCGCCCGGACGGCTCCACCGCCACCCTGACCGTGGGCGGTGTGTTCCGCGCGAACCAGATGCTCTCCCCGGTCCTGCTCTCCAACGCTGCACTCGCCGGTTTCGAGCCGAACCCGTACGTCAGCCAGACGCTCGTCAAGGGGGCCGACGGGGCCACGCCCGCCCTCAAGCAGGCCATCAAGGACGCCACCGGCAGCAACCCGGTGATCGAGATCAGGGACAGGCAGGGCATGCAGGACGATTTCAGCCACACCATCACCTCGACGCTGAGCCTGCTGTACGCGCTGCTGGCGATGTCGGTGCTGGTCGCCGTGCTCGGGGTGGTCAACACCATGGCGATGTCGGTGTTCGAGCGCAAGCGGGAGATCGGCCTGCTGCGCGCGATCGGCCTGGACCGGCGCGGCATCAAGCGGATGGTGCGGCTGGAGTCGGCGCTCATCTCGGTGCTGGGCGCGGTGGTCGGCATGGTCCTCGGCAGCTATCTGGCCTGGGCCGCCGTCAACACCCTGGAGGTCGAGCTGGCGAACATCACCACGGTGATCCCCTACGGCCGGATGTCCCTCTTCCTGGTCCTGACCGGGGTGGTCGGTGTGCTCGCCGCGGTGTGGCCGGCCCGCCAGGCCGCCCGGCTGGACATCCTCGACAGCATCCAGACGGCCTGATCCCCCGCCCGTTTCCGCTGCCGTCCGGTGCCGCCCGGGCGGCGCGGACCACGGGCCACCGGCGGGCGACCCGGTTCACCCGCCCGCCCGAACGCTCATCGGACATGCGTCAACCACGGCACATCACGCCGCTTCCGTGCTCCGCCCGAGGGCGGGTCCCGGGACGGCCGGACCCAGGAGGTACCCCGTGACAACGGCACCCACATCCGTCCATGCTTCCCCGAACCCGGGCGGCCCCGCCGCGACCGCCGCCTCGGCGCGTCAGGTGACCAAGGCCTACGGCACCGGCGAGACCAGGGTCACCGCGCTGGACGCGGTGGACGTGGACATCCAGCGCGGCCGCTTCACCGCGATCATGGGCCCCTCGGGCTCCGGCAAGTCGACCCTGATGCACTGCCTGGCGGGCCTGGACACCGTCACCGAGGGCCGGATCTGGATCGGCGACACCGAGATCACCGGCCTGAAGGACAAGCAGCTCACCAGGCTGCGCCGGGACAAGATCGGCTTCATCTTCCAGGCGTTCAACCTGCTCCCGACGCTGAACGCGCTGGAGAACATCACGCTCCCGATGGACATCGCCGGCCGCAGGCCGGACGCCGCCTGGCTGGACCAGGTGGTCGAGACCGTCGGCCTCGCCGACCGCCTCAAGCACCGCCCCACCCAGCTCTCCGGCGGCCAGCAGCAGCGCGTCGCGGTGGCCCGGGCGCTGGCCGCCCGCCCCGAGATCATCTTCGGGGACGAGCCCACCGGGAACCTCGACTCCCGTTCCGGCGCCGAGGTGCTGACCTTCCTGCGCCGCTCGGTGGACGAGCTGGGCCAGACCATCGTGATGGTCACCCACGACCCGGTCGCCGCCGGCTACGCGGACCGCGTGCTCTTCCTCGCCGACGGCGTGATCGTCGACGAGATGCACGCCCCCACCGCCGACTCCGTCCTCGAACGCATGCGCCGTTTCGACGGCAAGCGCACCAGCTGAGCGGGCGGGCACAGGACCATGCTGCTCAAGACGTCACTACGGAGCTTCTACGCCCACAAGGGCCGGATGTTCCTGTCGATGATCGCGATCGTGCTGTCGGTGGGCTTCGTCTCCGGCACCCTGGTGTTCTCCAACACCGCCACCAGCACCTTCGACAGGCTCTTCGCCTCCACCGCCCCCGACGTCCTGGTCACCCAGACCCCGGCCAAGAAGAACGCCGGACCGCGCCAGGACGGCGCCGCGACCCTGACCGTCCCGGCCTCGACCGTCACGCAGGTCGCGGCGCAGCCCGGGGTGAAGACCGCACTCGGGCAGATCGAGGTCGGCAACGCGACCCTCGTCAATCCCAGGACCAACCGGGCGGCCGGCCCGGCCGGCGGCGCCCCGGCCAGGGTCGGCGCCTGGGTGCCCGGCCCGCGCACCCCCCTGAAGATCACCTCGGGCGGCGCCCCGGCCGGCGGCAGGCAGATGATGATCGACGCCGACACCGCCGCCAAGAGCAGACTCGGCGTCGGCGACCCGATCCGGGTGATCAACTCCTTCGGCACCTTCGACTACACCATCAGCGGCATCGCCACCTTCGACGGCACCAACCCCGGTGCGGCGCTGGCCTTCCTGGACGTCCCCACCGCGCAGCACGACCTGCTCGGCGCCCCCGGCCTGTTCACCTCGATCGCCGCGTTCGGCAACGGGGGCGTCCCCGACTCCCAGCTCAAGCGCACCATCGCCACGACCCTCGGCAGCGGTTTCGACGTCCAGACCGCCGCCGAGCAGAAGGCCGCGAACAGCAGGGACGTCGGCAGCTTCCTCAACTTCATGAAGTTCGCGGTGCTCGGCTTCGCCGGCATCTCGCTGCTGGTCGGCGGCTTCCTCATCGTCAACACCTTCTCCATGCTGATCGCCCAGCGCACCCGCGAGATCGGCCTGCTGCGCGCCCTCGGCGGCAGCCGCCGCCAGATCAACCGCTCGGTGCTGGTCGAGGCGCTGCTGCTGGGGCTGACCGGCTCCACCCTGGGCCTGCTGGCCGGGCTGGGCATCGCCCAGCTGCTGATCGAGCTGATGGGCTCGGCCGGCATGAAGATCTCCTCCTCCCTGGAGATCGACGCCACCGTCCCGGTCGCCTCCTACACGGTGGGCCTGGTGGTCACCGTGCTGGCCGCCTGGCTGCCGGCCCGCCGGGCCGGGAGGATCTCACCGATGGCCGCGCTGCGCGACCACGGCACCCCGGCCGACGGCGCCGCCACCAGGATCCGCACCGTCCTCGGGCTGGCGCTGGGCATCGGCGGCGCCCTCCTGTTGGCCCTGGCCGCGGCGAGCGGCGAGAGCGCCGCCGGCGGCGCCGGGCTGGGCCTGGGCGTGCTGCTGCCCCTCGTCGGCTTCGTGGTCCTCGGCCCGCTGCTCGCCACCGGCGTGATCAGGGTGCTCGGCGCGCTGCTGCCCAGGCTCTTCGGGCCCTCCGGCAAGCTCGCCCAGCGCAACGCCATGCGCAACCCGCGCCGCACCGGCGCCACCGCGGCCGCCCTGATGATCGGCCTCGCGCTGGTCACCGGCTTCTCCGTGATCACCTCGTCGATGGTCAGCTCGACGAACGCGCAGATCGAGAGGTCGGTCGGCGCCGACTACCTCGTCCAGGCCAACCAGACCGGCGTCACCGCCGCCATGGTGGCCGCCGCCAAGGGAACCCCGGGCATCGACCACATCACCGAGGTGGTGAACGTGCTCACCACCCTCCGGACGCCGGACGGCCAGAGCCGGGAGATCTCGGTGACGGCGGTCTCCCCCACCATCACCCAGGACTACCGCTTCCCGGTCCGGGCCGGCAGCGCCGAGGCCGTCACCGCGGGCGACGCCGTCTCGGTGGACCAGGACTTCGCCCAGGCCCACCACCTGTCCGTCGGCGACCGGGTGACGATCGACTACGGGAAGGGGCACACCCGGTCCGTGCCCGTCGGGCTGGTCACCACCAAGGGCAACACCCTCTTCGACAAGCAGTTCTACATCGCCGTCGCGACCGTCGGGCAGGCCCTCCCGGCCGACCAGCGGCCCGCCGCCGGCGCCCTGCTCGGCAAGGCCGCCGCCGGCGCGGACAAGGACCGGACCTACCAGGCCCTCCAGGACGCGCTCAGCGCCTACCCCCAGCTGGACGTCAAGGACCAGAGCGCCTTCAAGGAGCTCTACCAGCAGCGCGTCGCCGGCCTGCTCAACCTCGTGTACGGCCTGCTCGGACTCGCCATCATCGTCGCCGTGCGTGATCAACA
>NZ_CP026498.1:10437530-10445873 GCF_002953255.1 Streptomyces sp. CB01881 | reverse complement strand
ACGCGCTCAGCGCCTACCCCCAGCTGGACGTCAAGGACCAGAGCGCCTTCAAGGAGCTCTACCAGCAGCGCGTCGCCGGCCTGCTCAACCTCGTGTACGGCCTGCTCGGACTCGCCATCATCGTCGCCGTCCTGGGCGTGATCAACACGCTGGCCCTGTCGGTCGTCGAACGGACCCGCGAGATCGGCCTGCTGCGGGCGATCGGCCTCTCCCGCCGCCAGCTGCGCCGGATGATCCGGCTGGAGTCGGTGGTCATCGCGGTGTTCGGCGCGCTGCTCGGCACCGGCCTCGGCCTGGCCTGGGGCATCACCGCCCAGCAGGTGCTGAAGTCGGGAGGGCTGCAGGTGCTGACCGTGCCGGTGACCACCATCGTGGTGGTCCTGCTGCTCTCCGCCGTGGTCGGCCTGCTGGCCGCCCTGCTGCCGGCCTTCCGGGCCGGCCGGATGAACGTCCTGGACGCCATCGCCACGGACTGACCCGGCCCCGGCCGCCCCACGGCTCCGGTCCACCGGCCCGCCCCGGGGCACCCGCCCCGGTCCACCGGTGCGGCCCGGGCTGCGGGGCCTGCGAGACGGCACCGGCACACCCAACCGGGCGGCTCTGCCCGCGCGCCCCACGCCGTTGCCGGGGCGGCCTCGGTAGCTTGACCGCGGCGGCAGTCGGCGGCGACGACGACAGCGGCCACCACGGCAGCAGCGGACTCCGGAACACCTGGCGGGTGCAGATGGTCAGTGGCGAGCTCGATCTCACCGGTCTCCGGCGCGTCTACGGGCGGCCGGGCAGCAGGCTCTTCTACCGGGCGGTCTGCCGCAACGCCCGGCACTGGGGGTGGACCGAGCCCGGCCAGTCCAAGTGGCGCTGCTGGCGGGCGCAGCGTCAGCTGGAGGGCGTCCTGGGCCGGAAGCTGGCCCTGCCCGCCGGCTCGCGGGTGCTGGACGCCGGCTGCGGGTCGGGCGTGGTGGCACGGGAGCTGGCGAGGCGGTTCGGCGTGCGGGTCACCGGCGTGGACGTGCTGGACTTCCACGTCCGGGAGGCCCGCCGGCTGAGCGTCCGGGCGGCGCTGGAGGACCGGACCACCTTCTCCTGGGGCGACTACCACGACCTGGAGTTCGCCGACGGGTCCTTCGACGGCGCGTACTCGATGGAGACCCTGGTGCACGCGTACGACCCGGCGCGTGCCCTGGCCGAGTTCCACCGGGTGCTGCGGCCGGGCGGCCGGCTGGTGCTCCTGGGCCCGGTGGGGGCCCCGCGGGAGGAGATGAGCCCCGAGGGCCGCGCGGTGCTGGGGCCGTACCTGGACGCCATGTCCTTCCCCGGTGCGAAGCGCTACGACACCCGGAGCCTGAACGAGCTGCTGATCGGCGCGGGCTTCCGGATCGAGGAGGCGCTCGACGCCACCGCCCGCTACCGCCCGACCTCGGACGCGCTCTACGCGTACTTCCGGGCGCCGTACGCGCTGCTGCGGCTGTTCGGCCCGGCGGAGCGGTGGCTCGGCATGCGGTCGGTGGTGGAGATGTACCAGATCCGGGACTACGTCTCCTGGTACGTGCACACCGCCGTCAAGCCGTAGCCCCTGCCTTGGCTCCAGCCCTGGCCACGGTTCTCGCTCCGGCTCCGGCCGCAGCCGCCCGTCGCGGGGTCCGTCAGACGCGCGCGCCGAGCATCCGCAGCACCAGCTCGGCGTAGCGCCGGCCCAGCTCCTCCGGCGTCTCGCTGCTGCGCCCGGTGTACCAGCGCGAGACGTCGATGCCGAGCGAGGTGACCGCGCGGGCGGCGATCCGCACCTCGGCGACCTCGAAGTCGCCGGTGGCCGCGCCCGCCTCGATGAGGTCGCTCACCTCGCGTTCGATGTCCAGCCGCAGCGCGGCGACCACCGCGTAGGCGTCCTCGGGCAGGGCGTGCAGCTCGTAGTTGACCACCCGGCCGACCGTGCGGGCCCGGGCGTGCCAGGCGGTGAACTCCTCGACGAGCCGCCGCATCCGGGTCACCGGGTCTGCCTCGCCGGCCACCGCGGCCCGGACCAGCTCCAGCGTGGCGGCGTGCCCGGCCCGGCTGATCTCGGCCAGCAGGGCGGCCTTGGACGGGTAGTGGATGTACAGCGCGGCCGGGCTCATGCCGGCGCCGGTCGCGATGTCCCGGGTGGTGGTGGCGTGGAAGCCGCGCTCGGCGAAGGACTCGACGGCGGCCTGGAGCAGCCGGTACGCCGCCTCGGGGCGGGCGTCGGCGCCGCCGGGCAGGGTGGGCCAGAGGTCGGCGATGGGCGTGCTGGTCATGGCGCCATCCTCCCAGATCGGTCGTACAGGCATTCAGGTCGCACGGGCCCCGTCGGTCACGGGCGGACGCCGCCGTGGTGGCGGACGGGACTCCGCGGTCGGTCACGGACGCCGCCGCCGTCGCGCGGACGCCGCGGTGTGCGGCGGCCCGGCGGGCCGGTGGCGGGCGGGTGCCGGGGCCTGTTGACAGGGTCCCCCACCGACAGCATGCTAAGCAAGCGCTTAGTCACGAGCGTCACCAACCGGCCATCCCCCGGCCGGACCACGCGAAAGGACCCTCCGTGGTGCACTCCTTCAAGGGCCAGGTGGCCGTCGTCACCGGATCCAGCCGGGGCATCGGCCTCGGGATCGCGCGCGAGCTGGTCGCGCGCGGCGCCCGGGTCTGCCTGACCGCCCGCAACGCCGAGCCGCTCGCCGAGGCCGTCCACGACCTGGGCGGTCCCGAGGTCGCCATCGGCGTCGCGGGCAAGGCCGACGACCCGGCCCACCAGGACGAGGCGGTCGCCCGCACCCTGGAGGCCTTCGGACGGCTCGACCACCTGGTCAACAACACCGGCATCAACCCGGTCCACGGCCCGGTGCTGGACACCGACGAGGGCGCCGCCGCCAAGATCCTCGCCGTCAACGTGCTGGCCCCGCTGGCCTGGACCCGCCGAGCGCACGCCGCCTGGATGGGCGAGCACGGCGGCTCGGTGGTCAACGTCGCGTCCGTCGCCGGCATCCGGTCCTCACTCGGGATCGGCATGTACGGGGTGTCCAAGGCCGCGCTGATCCGGCTGACCACCGAGCTGGCCGCCGAACTCGGCGGCCAGGGCATCCGGGTCAACGCCGTCGCGCCCGCCGTGGTGAAGACCAGGTTCGCCGAGGCGCTCTTCGAGGGCCGCGAGGAGCAGGTCGCCGCCGCCTACCCGCTGGGCCGGCTCGGCGTGCCGGAGGACGTCGCGGGCGCGGTGGCGTTCCTGCTCTCCTCCGACGCCGCCTGGATCACCGGCCAGACCCTGGTGGTCGACGGCGGCGTGACCCTGGGCGGCGGGCTGTGAGCGCGGCCGACCACGTGACCGGGGCCGGGAACGCGACCGGGGCCACCGACATGACCGACGACGTGACCAGGGCCGGGGACGCGGCGACCGCCGCCGGGGAGCCGGTGGACTTCGCCGGCCAGGGCGTGGTGGTCACCGGCGCCGGCCGTGGCATCGGCGCCGCGCTGGCCCGCGCCTTCGCGGCGGCCGGCGCCCGGGTGGTGGTCAACGACCTGGACGCCGGGGCCGCCCGCGCGGTGGCCGCCGAGACCGGCGGCACCGCCGCCCCCGGGGACGCCGCCTCGGCGGAAGGCCTCGCCGACCTGGTCGGCCGGGCCCGCGAGGCGCTCGGCGAGATCGACGTCTGGTGCGCCAACGCCGGAGTCGCCCCGGTCGGCGGGGCCGGCGCCCCGGCCGACGTCTGGGCGGGCGCCTGGGAGGTCAACGTGCTCGCCCACGTCCGGGCCGCCGACCTGCTGCTCCCCCGCTGGCTGGAACGCGGCACCGGCCGGTTCGTGGCCACCGTCTCGGCCGCCGGGCTGCTCACCATGCTCGGTTCGGCGCCGTACGCCGTCTCCAAGCACGGCGCGCTGGCCTTCGCCGAGTGGCTCTCCGCCACCTACCGTCACCGCGGCCTGCGGGTCCACGCGCTCTGCCCGCAGGGCGTGCGCACCGACATGCTCGCCTCGACCGGTGCGGTCGGCGAGGCGCTGCTGGCACCGACCGCGCTGGACGCGCAGGACGTCGCCGAGGCGACGCTGGACGCCCTGCGCCGGGACCGCTTCCTCGTCCTGCCACACCCCGAGGTCGCCGAGTACTACGCTGTCCGCGCCACCGACCCGGACCGCTGGCTGGCCGGTGTCAACCGGCTCCAGCAGGGGCTGGAGAGGAGCGGAGCCCTGTGAGGGCCTGGCAGGTCACCGAGCTGGGCGAGCCCCGGGCGGCCATGCGGCTCGTCGGGGACGTCCCGCGGCCGGTCCCCGGGCCGGGGCAGCTGCTGGTCCGGGTCCGGGCCGCCGCCGTCAACTTCCCGGACGCGCTGATGGTCCGGGGCCGGTACCAGGTGCGCCCGCCGCTGCCGTTCACCCCCGGGGTGGAGCTGTGCGGCGAGGTGGTGGCCGGGGAGCGCACGGGCGAGCGGGTGATCGGCAACCCGGTGCTGCCCGGCGGCGCCTTCGCCGAGTACGCGCTGCTGGAGGCCGCGGCCGCGTTCCCGGCGCCCGGGCCGCTGGACGACGCCGAGGCGGCCGCCCTGCACATCGGCTACCAGACCGCGTGGTTCGCCCTGCACCGCCGGGCCGGGCTGCGGCCGGGCGAGACGCTGCTGGTGCACGCGGCCGCGGGCGGGGTCGGCAGTGCGGCGGTCCAGCTCGGCCGGGCGGCCGGGGCGCGGGTGATCGCCGTGGTCGGCGGGCCCGCCAAGGCGGCCGTCGCCCGGGAGCTGGGCGCGGACCTGGTGGTGGACCGGACGGCCGTGGACTTCACCGCCGCGGTCAAGGAGGCCACCGGCGGGCGCGGCGCGGACGTGGTCTTCGACCCGGTCGGCGGCGCCGCGTTCACCGGCTCGACCAGGTGCGTCGCCTTCGAGGGCCGGATCGTGGTGGTCGGGTTCGCGAGCGGCGAGATCCCGGCGGCGGCGCTCAACCACGCGCTGGTGAAGAACTACAGCATCCTCGGCCTGCACTGGGGCCTCTACAACTCCCGTGACCCGCAGGCCGTCCTGGCCGCGCACGAGGAGCTGACCGAGCTGGCCGGGGCCGGCGTGGTCCGCCCGCTGGTGAGCGCCCGTCTGCCGCTGACCGGGGCGGCCGACGCCGTCCAGCAGGTCGCGGACGGGCGCAGCACCGGGCGGGTGGTCGTCCTCGGCGAGTGAGACCGGATCAAGAGGCGCCAGCGCCCCTGCGGCGCGGCGCCGGACCCTGAGCCTCGCAGGGTGTCGGCACTTGGTCACAAACACCCAGTGAACGTGCAAGTTATGGACTGCATGTGCACTGTGCCTGACACCGGCCGCTGTTTCCCGTCGCGGCGATGCACGCCAGCGTAGTGTGCTCCTCGCAACAGCCAATCAATCTGAGGGGGTGAGGGATTGAAGCGCCAGCGCGGGCACAAGGCGATCCTCGATCTCACCCCCGAGCAGCTCTGGAAGATCGAGAGCCAGGGCCATGCCGCCCGCGCGATGTGGAACCTGCTCCACGATCTCTGGCGGATGACGCCGAAGTGCCAGCGGTCGCTCTCCCGAATGGACGCGGAGATACGCCGCGCCCGCAAGGAGATCAACTGGCTCGCCGTACTTCCCGCGCAGGCCTCGCAGCAGGTTCTGAAGACGTATCTGCGCGCCTGGTCGAACTGCTGGGAGGGCCGCGCCGAGGAACCGACGTTCAAGAACAACCCGGCGCGCTATTGACATCCCCCAGGGCCGTGACCTGCGCATCACTCGCTTGACCCGACGCCGGGGCCAATGCTGGGTGCCGATGGTCGGCCTTGTCCGGTTCCGCTGGACCAAGGACCTTCCCGGCGTCACCAGGAGCGGCCCGACAGGCAGGATCACCGGCGCGCGCCTGGTAAAGGAAGCCAATGGCTGGCACATCGTGTTCCGCACCGAGTCCGTGGTCGACGAACCCGCCCCGCACATGGGGCCGGGCGTCGGAATCGACCTCGGCGTCTCCAAGCCCCTCGCGCTGTCCGACGGCACCTTCCGCGAGCACGGCGATTGGCTCAAGCCCAAGGAAGCCGACCGCCTGCGCCGCCTTGAGCGCACCCGTGAACGTCAGAAACGACACAGCAAGCGGGGCGCGTGCGCCAGCAACCGCCTGAACCGCACCAACCGCCGGATTGCCGCACTCCGTGCAAGAGCCACGCGCCGAGCCGTCAACTGGCAGCACGAAACCACCACTGGCATCGCTGACCGCTTCGGACTCGTCGGCGTTGAAGCACTCAGCATCACGAACATGGTCACGTCGGCCAAAGGCACCGTCGAGGAGCCAGGGAAGAATGTCCGGCAGAAAGCCGGACTCAATCGCTCCATCAGCGGTGAGGCCTGGGGGCGCACCGTGACCATGTTGGAGTACAAGCTCGCCGACCGGGGCGGGCGCCTGATCAAGGTCCCTGCCCCAAACACTTCCCTGCGCTGCCACGCCTGCGGACTCATCACCAAAGGCAGCCGCGAGACTCAATCCAAGTTCGTGTGCCAGAACCCGAGGTGCTGTTGGTCCGGCAACGCCGATACCAACGGCGCGTGCAACATCGAGATAGCCGCCAAGCATCAAGCGCCCCAGGACATTGCGGGTGCCCGGACGTGGAGCCTTAGCCGCTGGGCAGGCGATGAAACGTCAACCACCCAGCGAGCCGCACACTAGCTCAACTGGGAGTCCGCCCCGTTCGCGAGGCGGAGGATGTCAAGACCACCACGACGCGATCGTCGGATCCCGGCAGGACTGGGATGCCGCCAACCCGGGTTCGGAGATCCGCTGAGGCTCCGCCGGGATCCGCTCAGGCTCCACCGGGATCCGCCGAGGCTCCGTCCTACCGGGCGAACTCCATCTCCGGGAAGCGCGGCGAGGGCCCGTCCAGCAGGTGGTCGTCGTGTCCGCGCAGCCAGCGGTCGAAGAAGGACGCGACGTAGGCCCGGGTGGCGAGCACCGCCCGGTCCGGGCGGATGTCGCCGGCGTCGGCCCGCAGGGCGTCGCCCGGCACCGCGCCCTGGCGGGCGAGTTGGGGCAGCAGCGACTGTGCGTCGGTGTACGAGCCGTGCCGGGAGCCGGTCAGGGTGACGTCGGCCTTCCAGCCCCGGGTGTGCTGCCAGAAGGCGTCCCAGCCGGGCTGGTGGTGGTAGTCGCCGGAGTCCTCGCTCCCGGTGCCCATCAGCAGGAACGGGCGGTCCAGGCCGTCCTCGGCGACGCTGCCCAGGTGGACGCCGGTTCCGTCCGGGCCGGGGAAGTGGAACTGGCCGTCCAGGTTGACGCCGGCCGCGATGCGGGGGTCGTCGTGCATGGCCTGGGCGGCGGTGAAGCCGCCCGCGGAGTGGCCCGCCATGCCGATCCGGGTGAGGTCGAGCGAGGCGCCCAGCCGGGCGGGCAGCCGTCCGTCGGTGCGCAGTGCGGCGAGTTCGTCCAGGACGAAGCGGGTGTCGTCGACCCGGGTCTGCAGGGCCTTGCGCAACAGGGCGCCGATGTCCGTGCCGGGCCCGGCCAGGCCCGGGAGGGCGGACTCCACGAGGCGGCCGTCCGGGAACTCCACCTCGGAGGCGTCGTAGGGGTGGTCGACGGTGACGACGACGTAGCCGCGCGAGGCGAGGTCCTCGGCGAGGCCGGTGCCCCAGGTGCGCGGGTCACCGAGTCCGGCCGAGTAGAGCACCACCGGGCGCGGTCCGCCGCCGGGCAGCACGGGTGCGTCCTGCCGGGCGTGGGTGTGGACGCCGGACCAGTCCGTCCGGCCGGGCTCCGTCCGGTAGTTGAAGACGGCGGCGCCGTCCTTGCCGCCGAAGTGCGCGGCGGCGCGGGGTTCCATGTAGCGGGCCCGCTCGTCGCCGTACGCGGGGCGGGTGGTCGGGTACCAGAAGCTGACCATCAGTTCGCGGGGCTGTCCTGGCTGCCACGGGTCCTGCCGGCCGAGGTCGGTGAGGTGCAGTGCGGTGGTGCCGACGGCGTAGGGACCGGTGGGCTGTGGCAGTGCGGCCTGTGCCTGCCGTTCCGTCACGGCCGGTGCCCCGGCCGCCGCCGCGGGTGCGGCCGCCGCGCCCAGCAGCGCCGTCGCCGCCAGCAGCGCGGCGATGCCCGTCCGTGCCGTCCGTCCCTGTCCCCGTGTACGCATGGTCTCCCGGCTCCCCGTGTCGTCCGCCCGCCGCCTCCGGCCGGCCCGTACGCCGACAGTACGGGCCGAGGTGGCGGACAGACGTCATACCGCGGTGCCAACCCGCCGGGTGCTACCCGGGTATGACGCAGGTCAGCGGTACCGCCGGAGCTCGCGGCGGGCCAGTGAGCGCTTGTGCACCTCGTCCGGTCCGTCGGCGAGGCGCAGCGTCCGCGGCCCGGCGCAGAGCTGGGCGAGCGGGG
>NZ_CP026498.1:10429864-10437520 GCF_002953255.1 Streptomyces sp. CB01881 | reverse complement strand
CGGTTGCCGGCCCAGAGCTGGGCGAGCGGGGTGTCCTGGCTGACGCCGGCCGCGCCGTGGGCCTGGACGGCCTTGTCGAGGATCCATTCGACGGTGCGCGGGGTGGCGATCTTGATGGCCTGGATCTCGGTGTGGGCGCCGCGGTTGCCGACGGTGTCCATCAGCCAGGCGGTCTTGAGGACGAGCAGCCTCAGCTGCTCGATCCTGACGCGGGATTCGGCGATCCAGTCCTGGACGACGCCCTGTTCGGCGAGCGGCCGGCCGAAGGCGACCCGGTCCAGCGTCCGCCGGCACATCAGCTCGACGGCGCGCTCGGCCATGCCGATGGCGCGCATGCAGTGGTGGATGCGGCCGGGCCCGAGCCTGGCCTGGGCGATGGCGAAGCCGGAGCCCTCCTCGCCGATCAGGTTGGCGGCGGGGACGCGGACGCCGTCGAAGTGGACCTCGGCGTGGCCGCCGTGGTCGGCGTCGTCGTAGCCGAACGCCTTCATCCCGCGCCGGACGGTGACGCCGGGGGTGTCGCGCGGGACGAGGATCATGCTCTGCCGGCGGTGCGGCTCGGCGTCGGGGTCGGTCTTGCCCATCACGATGAGGATCCGGCACTGCGGGTTCATCGCCCCGGTGATGTACCACTTCCGGCCGGTGACGACGTACTCGTCACCGTCGCGCTCGATCCGGGTGGCGATGTTGGCGGCGTCGGAGGAGGCGACGTCGGGCTCGGTCATCGCGAAGGCGGACCGGATCCGGGCGTCGAGGAGGGGTTCGAGCCACTGTTCGCGCTGCGCGGCGGAGCCGAACTGGGCGAGCAGCTCCATGTTGCCGGTGTCGGGGGCGGCGCAGTTGAGGGCGGGCGGCGCGAGCTGCGGGCTGCGGCCGGTGATCTCGGCGAGCGGCGCGTACTGGAGGTTGGTGAGGCCGGCGCCGTGCTCGCCCGGCAGGAAGAGGTTCCAGAGCCCCTGCTTGCGCGCCTCGGCCTGGAGCTCTCCGACCACTGGTGGGATGTCCCAGTGCGGACGGTCCGGGTCGGCGAGCTGCTCCTCCAGGACGGGCTCGGCGGGGTGGACGTGTTCGTCCATGAAGGCGAGCAGCTGCTCGCGGAGTTCGTCGGTCCGGGCGTCGTGGGCGAAGTCCATCAGCTCTCCTTGAGGGTGCTCAGGCCGTGCCGGGCGAGGACGGGCGCCATCTCGCCGGCGCGTTCGAAGCCGGCACCGAGGGTGCGGCCCTGCTGGAAGCGGTAGTGGATGCCCTCGGCGACGACGGCGAGCTTGAAGGAGGCAAAGGCGACGTACCAGTCGAGGTCGGCGGCGTGACGCCCGGTCAGCTCGGCGTAGTACGAGACGATTTCGTCCGGCTTCGGGAAACCCGGAGCGGCCATGGCGGAGGGGATGATGCCGCCGCCGACGCCCGCGAGTTCGGTGTACATCACCAGCAGGCCGACGTCGGTGAGCGGGTCGCCGAGGGTGGACATCTCCCAGTCGAGCACGGCGGTGATCGCGTCGGCGTCGTCGACGAGCACGTTGTCCAGCCGGTAGTCACCGTGCACGAGCGCGGGCGCCGGGGAGACGGGCAGCCGCTCGGCGAGCAGGGCGTGCAGCCGGTCGAGCTCGGGCAGGTCCCGGCTGCGGGAGGCGGCGAGTTGCTTGGACCACCGGCGCAGCTGGCGCTCCAGGTAGCCGTCCGGGTGGCCGAAGTCAGCCAGGCCCACGTCGGCCGGGTCGATCCGGTGCAGGGCGGCGAGGGTCTCCACCAGTCGCCGGCCGAGGGCGCGCACCCGCTGCTCGCCGAGGGCGGCGAGGGTCGCGGCATCGCGGTGGGCGGTTCCGGGCACGTACTCCATGAGGTACCAGGGCGCGCCGAGCACGTCGGTCCCGGGGTCGAGCAGCAGGGTGCGCGGGACGGGCACGCCGGAGTCGCGCAGAGCGGTCATGACGCGGTACTCGCGGCCCATGTCGTGGGCGGTGGCCAGGACGTGCCCGAGCGGAGGCCGGCGCAGCACCCGTCGTCCGGCGGCGTCGGTCAGCACGTAGGTGAGGTTGGAGCGGCCTCCCTCGATGAGCTCGGCCCGCAGTGGCCCCTGGACGGCACCGGGCAGCTCGCGGTCCAGGTGGTCCCGGAGCCGGGCCAGGTCCAGGCCGGGCGGGCCGGCAGGGGTCTCGGGCATCGGGCGGCTCCTCGGGGGTCGATTCCGTCGCGTTGACTAAGCGCTTGCTTAGCATCCAGCCGAGCGATCCCCCTGTCAATGCGACGAACCCCCGGCCACGTGGTCCGGGGGTTCGTCGGGGGCGGGTCGTGCGTCAGATGTCGCCGAACTCGCCGGCGACGGTCGCGGCGACGAAGGAGCGCCACGCTTCGACGGGGAAGAGGAGCGCCGGGCCCTCGGGATCCTTCGAGTCACGGACGGGTGCGACGCTGGGGAAGTCGGACGAGACCTCGACGCAGGAACCGCCGTTACCGGAGTACGACGACTTGAACCAGGAAGCGCGGGACAGGTCTGGGCGGGTCACGGGTCAGAGTTCCTTTCGGGCCTGGCGAATCATGTCGAGGGACGCGGCTCCGGTCAGCGCTTCCACCTGCAACCGATCGTAGGCCCTTTCCCATGCCCTGACAGTCCTGTCCTCCCGCACCACATAGCCGTGATCCGCGGATTCCGTGTAGCCCACCACAGAACGGTCGGCGAACGCCAGCAAGGTGACGAAGGAACGGAACGGGGCGTGCTCGGCCAGACCGAACGGGGCCACCTGGAAGATCACGTAGGGCCTGGACGCCATGTCAACCAGGTGATCGAGCTGCGCGCGCATCGTCGCGGCACCGCCCACCGGGCGACGAATGCCGCACTCATCTATCACCGCGTGGATGACCGGCGGCTCGGCACGCTTGAGAAGCCGCTGTCGCGCGAGGAGGAACTTCACCCGTTCCTCGGCCTGGTCCGGCGTACTGCTCCCGCGCTGCACTGCCGCCGCCTCGATCGCGGATGCGTACGCCTTGGTCTGGAAGAGCCCAGGAATGAGGTTCGGTTCGAAGATCCTGATCTCAGCCGCGCGGGCCTCCTGCGCAGCATGCTCGGGAAAGCCCTCCAGGAACCCCTTGCGCCTCATCCCGACCCACATCAGCTCAAGCGTCTGGCCCGTCCCGAGCGCCTTGTCAGCCGCCCTGACGAAGTCACGGCTGGTGGATTTGCGCCCTGTTTCCACCGCCGAGATGTAGCTGTCCGAGTACCCCATGGCTGCGGCAAGGTCCTCCTGGGTCCAGCTCAGTACCTCACGTGAGCTGCGAAGAAGTGCGCCGAAGGACTCGCGAGGGGATGACGTTGGGTCAAGTTCCTTGCGGTTCAAGACTCACACCCAATTCCACTGGAAACGCAGGCAAGTTGAACGGTTCCCCAGCTTAGACGACAGTGGGCGCTCCCGGTAGTCACTTCGCTACGGAACGGAGCGGACCCTTGAAGATCCAGAAGCCCCCGGAGACCCTGCACGCACCCCGACTTAAGGCCATCGACCGATTCCAGGTGGTGGTCTACCTGGCCAAGACCGACTCCCGCTTCCCCGAACTGGAGATGCGCAGCTGCGAGCAGTACGCGCACGCCTTCAACTGGGGCGTCTCCCTCACCGTCGTGGATGACGACTTCGAAACGCCTCCGGAGCGACGCTCCAACCTCCAGGTCGCGCTTCAGCGCGTCAAGGACCAGCGGGCCGGCGCGATCCTCATCGCGAGCAAGGCCGCCATCTCACCCATCGACGGCGAGTACGAGGAGTTCGCCCGGCAGGTCGAGAAGGCCGGCGGGTTCCTCCAGGTGACCCGCCGGTGACCGACCGGTACGGGATCGTCCCCGCCGACGCCCCCGACGGCGCCTCGTACCCGGTGTGGACCGTCCGCGACCGCCGGAGTCCTGGTGAAGGCCCTCCCGCCGCACCCCGAGCCCCTGCGTTTCCACTCCTACGACCATGCGCAGGCGTGGGTGCGCAACAACGGAACACCCGCTCCCGACAGCGGAGTTGAGCGGTGACCGGCGCGACGGGCGATCCGCCCGCCCAGCCCGGCCCGTACGAGATCCGGCTGATCGGCTCCCGCAGCCCGCACTTCCTCCTGCTGGAGTGCTGGGGGATCCGGGACCGTTCGCGACACGAGTACCTGCGCGTGCCGGGCTCCTCCCACCGGATCAGGCGCTTCTACTCCCTCGCGTCCGCCCAGACGTACCTGCTCGGACTTCTCATCCACTCCTGACCCCTCACCAAGCCACCGCTCGTCGCCCCGTACCGGGCGACGAGCGGAACGGTTCCGGACCGCCGTCCCCCCGCCAACAGACGATCACACGGCCGTCCCGGCAGGAGTCCCGCACCGGCGGGGACACGCCCGGTGGCGGTGGCCGCCTCACCCGACCGTCAGAATGGCGGCATGAGGATGATCCACACCCTGGCCGGCGTACTGCTGCTCCTGCTCGTCATCGGCAGCATCCTGCGCACCCTGGTCGTGCCGCGCGGGCTGTACTCGGCGCTGGTGTACCGGCTCTGGGCGGGGCTGCGCACCCTGTTGCGACTCTGGGCGGCACCCTTCGGCACCTACCGCGCGCAGGACCGGGCGCTGACCTGGCTGGCGCCGCTGGTGCTGCTGGGCATGCTCGGGGTGTGGCTCAGCGGCATGTTGATCGCGTACACCCTGCTGCTGCACGGCACCTCAGACCTCGACTGGTCGGTGTCCTTCCGCGAGGCCGGATCCAGCCTCTTCACCCTCGGCTTCGCCAGCGGCGAGCGCCTGCACCTGTCGGTCATCGACTTCATGGCCGCCGCCAGCGGCCCGCTGGTGATCGCCCTGCAGATCGCCTACCTGCCGACCCTCTACGCCGCCTACCAGCGGCGGGAGACCGAGGTGACCCTCCTCCAGTCCCGGGCCGGCGAACCCGTCTGGGGCCCGGAGCTGCTCGCCCGGCAGTCCCTCGTCGACACCGAGACCGCCCTCCCCCAGCTCTACCGGGACTGGGAGCGGCTGGCCGCCGACATCGGCGAGAGCCACTCCAACTACCCGGTGCTGCTGTCCTTCCGCTCCCCGCAGCCCAACCGCAGCTGGGTGGTCGGCCTGATCGCGGTGATGGACGCCGCCGCCCTCCACCTGGCGCTCTGTCCCCTCTCGGCTCCGCCCGAGGCCCGGCTGGTGATCCGGGCCGGCTTCACCGCGATGCGCGACATCGCCCGCTCCCTGCGCATCGACTTCGACCCCGACCCGGACCCGACCGCCCCGATCCGGCTCAGCTACACCGAGTACATCGGCGCCGTCGCGATGATCACCGCCGCCGGTTTCCCCCGCGAACGCCCGGTCGAGGACGGCTGGCGGCACTTCCACGGCTGGCGGGTCAACTATGAGGGGGTGGCGTACGAACTCGCCCGCCGCAGCGATGCCGTTCCCGCCCTGTGGAGCGGCCCGCGTGACTTCCGCGCACCGGTCATCCCCCCGGCCCGACCGACGGACCGCCGCCCGGGCGCGGACTCGGGACCCGGCCCGGGCCCTGACTCGGGCCGGCCCGGCCTGCCGCCGGCCTGACGGGCCCTCCCGGGGCGACGGGCCCTCCCGGAGCTCAGACCTCCACCGGGCCGCCGGAGGCGAGGGAGCGTTCGGCGGCGGCGAGGATCTCCACGGTGCGCAGGCCGAACGCGGCGTCGCAGGGGTGGGGCTCGCCGGTGCGGGCGGACTCGGCCAGGGCGTCCAGGGCGCGGTGGAGCGCCGCGACCGGGCCCTCGCCGCGCTCGGGGAGGTGGACGACGCCGGACTCGCCGCGCAGCTCCATGCCCGTGCCGCCGGCCGCGACCGGCGCGGTCAGGCTCAGCGCGAGCGTGCTCGACGCGCCGCCGGCGTGCCGCAGCACCAGGTGGACGGTGTCCAGCGGGCCGGCCACGGCGGTCACCAGGGTGGCGTCGCCGAGGACCGGGAGCAGCACGGAGAGGGCGTGCGGGCCGACGTCCCAGAGCGCGCCCTTCTCGCGGCGCCACGGCGAGGCCGCGTACGGGCTGGTGCTGTCGGGGGCGAACACCGAGCCGAGCCAGTCGGAGCGCCCGGTGAACCAGCCCCCGGTCGCGGCCTGCTTCTCGATCCACGGGATCTGCTCGCCGCCGAAGCGGACGGTGAAGAAGACCACGGAGGCGACGCCGTGCGCCCCGGTGGCCCGCACGACGCGCCGGGCGTCCGGGACGGTCAGCGCGACCGGCTTGTCCAGCAGCAGGTGGCAGCCGGCCTCGGCGGCGCGCACCGCCAGGTCGGCCTGGACGGTCGGCGGCAGGGCGATGGAGACGGCGTCCACCTCGGAGAGCAGCCGGTCGAGGTCCGCGTACCCGGGGACGCCGTGCGCCTCGCCGAGGGCGTCGGCCGCCTCGGGGCGGCGGGCCCAGACACCCGCGAACTCGTAGGAGGGGTGCTCCGCCAGGACGGGCGCGTGCACCCGCGCCGCCCAGGGGCCGGTGCCCAGCAGTCCGATCCGCATCCTGTCCCTCTTCTTCCTTGCCTTGCGTACGCTGCGGTCAGCCCTGGACGCGGGCCAGCATGAAGCCGTCGTAGCCCTTGCTGCCAACGGTCTGCACCGAGGTCGCGCTGACTCCCGGCTCGGCGGCGACGAGCTCGTGCAGCGCGCGCGTCCCGATCACGCCCGGGTCGGTACTGTCGGCGTCGGCGACGGCGCCGCCGCGCACCACGTTGTCCACGATGATCAGTGAGCCCGGCCTGGTCAGCTGCAGCGCCCGGCGGAAGTATTCGGGGTTGCTCGGCTTGTCCGCGTCGATGAAGACCAGGTCGAAGGGCTCCACACGCTCCTCGACCATGGCGGCCAGCGTGTCGGCGGCCCGGCCGAGCCGGACCTCGGCGAGCCTCTCCAGTCCGGCGCGCGCGAGGTTCCCCCGAGCGACCTCCGCGTGCTTCGGATCGATCTCAAGGGTGATCAGGACGCCGCCGGCAGGCAGCGCCCGGGCCAGCCAGATCGCGCTGTAGCCGCCGAGCGTTCCGACCTCCAGGATCCGCCGGGCACCGGACGTGAGCGCCAGCAGGTGCAGCAGCTTGCCCTGGTTGGGGGCGACGGCGATGTGCGGCAGCCCGGCGGCGTCGGCAGCGGCGGACGCGGCCTCCAGCGCCGGATCGTGCCCGACCAACTGCTCGGAGAAATACGCGTCCACGGCGTCCCACGTCGGCTGCTGTGCCATCGGGCCCTCCAGAGTGCAAGATCGGCAGGTACCTGCTGATGCTACTCCGGGGGCCCGACAACACCGGGACTGCCGCTGGGAGCGCTCCGTCACTCCGCGACGGTGGCGTTGACGGACGAGGCCGCCGCAGCCGCCTCCTCCGCCTCGATCCGGGCGTGGGTCCTGGCGGCCCGCCGCTTCATCACCCAGGCCGAGATCAGGCCGATGGCCAGCGCCGCGCCCAGACCCGCCCAGGAGAACCGGGCCAGCCAGGGCTCGATGCTCTTGCCGACCTTGTAGACCAGCAGCGTCGTTCCACCGGCCCAGACGATGCCGCCCAGCACGTTGGCGATCAGGAACTTCCAGTACGGCATCTTCAGCGCGCCCGCCAGCGGACCGGCGAAGATGCGCAACAGGGCGATGAAGCGGCCGAAGAAGACCGCCCACATGCCCCACTTCTGGAACGATCGCTCAGCGGTGGCCAGGTGCGCGGAAGTGCTTG
>NZ_CP026498.1:10428246-10429854 GCF_002953255.1 Streptomyces sp. CB01881 | reverse complement strand
TTCTGGAACGATCGCTCAGCGGTGGCCAGGTGCGCGGGCCCGAAGTGCTTGGGGAACCTCCGCCCCAGCTTCTCGAAGAGCGGCTTGCCCCCCTTGCGCCCGATCGAGTAACCGATCGAGTCGCCGATGATCGCGCCCGCGATCGCGCAGGCCGCGACGCCCCACGGGCTCACCACACCCTTGACCGACATCAGGGACGCTGTGACCAGGGCGATCTCACCGGGTAGCGGGATGCCCAGCGATTCCAGCCCGATGATCAGGGCGACCAAGGCGTACACCGCGGTCGGCGGGACGCTCTCGATCCAGGCGTCGATGTGCAAGGCCGGTTACCTCCGTGGCAGGACGAGCCGCGGTGGCGGCGGCACACGGCGGTGCCTGGCCGGCGGTCTCGGCGTCGATCCGATGGCGGCACCCAGGCCGCACCCCGAAAGTGAAGCCTAACGTGCCGAGGCGGCCTGTCCCCCTGGCCGATCACCCCCCACTACGACGTACGACGCACCGCGGTGGTTCCTGCATCCGCCCAGGCCGCCGTACGTCGGTGCGCCCTCGACGGGCCGGCTTCCGCCGAGTACGGCCGCTCGGCGAGGTCCGGGACGGCGGGCGGGGAAGGTGACCGAGGGACGACGGCCGGGCCCGGCACGGTGGTGCACCGTGCCGGGCCCGGCCGTGGCCGGATCAGGACCGTCAGGACAGGACGGTCCAGCTCTGCCCGGCTGCGGCGGGGTTGGCCGGGTTGGTCATCCCGGTCGAGCCGGCCGCGGCGGCGACGTCCAGGACCAGGCCGTTGCCGACGTTGGTGATGGTCAGCGCGCCGGCGCTGTTCTGGGCGACCTTCCACTTCTGCCAGGGGTTGTTGGCCGAGGGGTTGAGCAGGTAGGCGGTGCCGACTCCGCCGCCGGCGGCGAGCACGGTGTGCGTCTGGGTGGCGGTGTAGCAGTTGTCGGTGATCGTCACGGTGCCGTCCGCGTTGGGCGTGAACAGCCACTGCTGGGCGGCGTTGCCGCTCTGGTAGGCGTTGATGCCGGAGTTGCCGCCGATCGGGGCGTAGCAGCCGCCCTTGACTTCGAGCGCCTGGCCGCCGGTGCCGCCCGCACTGATCGCGTGGTACTTGCCGTCGCCGACGACGCTCGGCCGGTTGCCGTCGTTGCCGCTGCCCATGCCGATGCTCGCGCCGGCGATGCGGTAGAGGGCGACGCCGTGCGCGGGGATCCAGTTGCCGCCGATGGTGCCGGTGGTGGTGCCGGTCGCGCCGGTCCACAGCTCGCGGTAGGAGTAGCTGGAGCCGGTCACGCCGAGGTCGGTGAAACTGGCGCTGGGCATGGCCCAGTTGTTCGGGTCCTGGTTGATCAGGGCGACGGCCAGGTCACCGTTGGCGAGCTGGCGCTTGAGGATCACCGGAGCCGTCGGGGAGGTGGGCGGGGTGCCGACCAGGGTGGCCGGCTTGGCGAGGCCGTCCTGGTCGATGGCGATCATGTCGGGGTTCTTCAGCAGCGCCAGGGCGGAGGAGTTGATCCCGGTGGACCAGGTGTAGCCGTTCGCGGTGCGCTGCGCGTCGGCGGTGGTGCGCAGGTCGGCGCCGGAGATGAGCGGGGCGGCTCGACAGGACGG
>NZ_CP026498.1:10351748-10428236 GCF_002953255.1 Streptomyces sp. CB01881 | reverse complement strand
CGGTGGTGCGCAGGTCGGCGCCGGAGATGAGCGGGGCGGCCATCATCGACAGGACGGACAGCTCGGTGCGCGACTCGTCGTCGGTGAACGGCTTGCTGCCCTTGTTGAAGTCGGTGACGCCCCAGATGCCGTTCACGTCCTGCCAGCCGGCGAACATCATGTCCATGTCGTTCCAGCTGCCGGGGTGGGCGTTGCCCGGGTACTTCAGGGCGGTCTGGAGCTGACCGTTGTAGAGCACGCCGTCCAGTTCGCTGTCCCGGTCCCCGCCGATCCGGCACAGGTTGGCGACCTGGCCGCACCACACGCCCGTGGGGTAGTAGCCGGCGGCCTGGTGCGGCTGGACGCCGGCGGCCACGATCAGCGGGTCGGTGCGGGCCGGGTCGTTGGCGTCCAGCAGGTACGGGATGCCGGTGTGCGCGGGCTGCGCGGAGAGACTGAGGGTCACCTTCGACCTGCCCGCGGCGGCGGTGGCCGCGTCCAGGGCCCGCTGGAAGGTCTGCGTCCGGGCGTAGATGGACTTGGTGAGCTCCTTGCCCTGACCCTGCGGGTAGTAGCTGTAGCCGTCGGGGCCGACGATGGTCGGGCCGTACGGGCAGTCGTCGTACTTGACGTAGTCGACGCCCCAGGCGACGAAGTCGTTCGCGTCGGTGCTCTCGTGGCCCAGGCTGCCGGGGTGACCCTGGCAGGTGGTGTAGGTGGCGGTGGCGTACAGGCCGAACTTCATGCCCTTGCTGTGCGCGTACCAGGCCAGGTACTGGATCCCGTTCACCGTCTGGCCGTTGACGGTCTGCGAGGGGAACCGGCCGGCGTCGGGGACCAGGTGGCCGCTGGTGGGGTCGTTGCCGGAGCCGTCGGTGCCGGAGACCGGGTTGCCGTAGTTGTCGTACAGCTGCATGCCGTTGTCGCGGTTCTTCGCGAAGTCCGCGCTCTGGCCGTCGCGGTGGCGCACCGACCAGCCGTCGTCGATGGTGACGGTGTTGTAGCCGGCCTGGACCAGGCCGTTGGCCGCCATGAAGTCGATGGTCTGCTTGACCTGGGTCTGGTTGACCTGGGTGCCCAGGCTGTTCCAGGAGTTCCACCCCATGGGCGGGGTCAGGGCGTTGCCGTTGCCGAGAGCGGCAGCCGGAGCGGCGGTGACGAGGGAGGTCGCGCCGAGGCCGGAGACGGCGAGGGCCATGGCGGCCAGCATGCCGGCGACGCGAGGTGGCGATGTGCGCATGTGGGGGCTTCCCGGGGGGAGTGAGTGGGCCGGGGCACGGGCAGCCCGAAGAACGGGCCGGCCACGGCTGGTTGAGGGTGGGTCGGCTCTGCGCCGTGGCACACCGAGGCATCGATCGGGAGATGCGGGGTGCGCACGGGAACTGCAGGAGCACCTCGGCGACAGCACTCGGAGAGTCGCCGCCGGCGAGGCACTGACGTGGGGGAATCACTGGACCGTCGATCTCGACGGCAGTGCAATACGATATTGCACACATCAGCAACTCACAAGACTCAACACAAAACCCCAAATTGACGCCGGTGCAGCCGCGCCAGGGGCGAGGCCGGAGGCCCCGGAGGCCCCGGAGGCGCGACTGGGCGCCGGCGCATCGAGGAACCCCGCACACCGGGCCGCGCGGCCGCCCGACCCCGATGACACACGTTTAGGAACGATCGTTCTTGACTGATCGTTCCTCAACTGCGTAGGGTCGCCTCATGGGTCGCCCGAGAGGATGTGACGACGCCGAAGTGGTCCGGTCGGCCACGGAACTGTTCGCCGGGCCGGGCCCATGACGACACCTTCATCGATGTTCCGGTCGCTCACCTCGGTGCGCACCGCAACAGCCCGTACAGGACTGACGGACCGGCGCTACGCCCACCTGGTCGTCGAGGTCTCCGATCCGCGTGCGGCGGTGGCACTCATCGAGCGTGCCCCGACGGTGAACCGAGTCCTGCGCGGCAGACGACCGAGCACCCGGACGCCGGAATTCCCACCGTCCACCATTCGTCGCCGCATGACCGTCAACTCCGCCGGTTTCAAGGCCGGTTGACACTCCTCCTGGTCACCCGTTCCCCGTTGTGGTGCCACCGGCACCGCGCCGGCCCATCAGCTCACCCCACCCATCCACGACCACCCGTCACTCACTCACTGGAGACACCCGTGAACTGGCACAGCCGGGCCCTTGCCGCCCTCGCAACCCTGATAGCCGCCACCACCGTCGGCACCACCACCAGCGCGGCCGAAACCCCGGACGTCCGCGGCGTCCTGCCGGCGATCGACCGCGAGGTGCAGTTCGACGCGGACGGCACCACCACGTACGCCACCGTCCACGTGCCCGCCCACCGCGCAGGCCACCGGATGGCCGCGGCCCTGCTCCTGCCCGGCAGCGGCCCCACCGACCGCGACGGCAACGAGCCGCCCGCGCTCACCCCCTCGACCCTGGCCCTCATCGCGGACGCCCTCGGCGGGGACGAGGTCATGACCCTGCGGTTCGACAAGTACGGCACGGGACGGACCGGCCTCGGCCAGTACCGCGACGACCCCGGCCGCATCGACATGGCCGCCCTCACCAGGCAGGCCGCCGCCGCGTACGGCGCGCTGCGAAGCCAGCCGGAGGCCGACCCGCACGCCCTGTTGATCGTGGGACACAGCGAGGGCGCTCTGCGTGCCCTCCTGGTCGCCCCGGTCGTGCGCCCGGAACCAGCCGGCCTCGCCCTGCTCGCGCCCCAGGACCAACGCATCCTGGACATCCTCGACTACCAACTCGCGGCCCAGATCGACCAGTACGTCGCAGCCGGCCTGCTCACCGCCGCACAGGGCGAAGCCAACAAGAAGGACACCTCCCGCGCCATCGCGGACTTCCGCGCGGGCCGTTCCGTGGACACCAGCGGCATCATCCCGCCGATCGCCACCACGCTGAACGACGGTTTCGGCCCACTGAAGGCCCGATACGTACGCACCGACGACGCCATCTACCCGCCCGACGCGGCCCGCCGCATCGCCCCCGGCACGCGAGTCGTCGTCACCTGCGGCACAGCGGACGCCAACGTCCCCTGCCGGACCACACCCCCGCTGGTCAACGCCCTTGCCGCCGCTCGCACCGGCGGCCCCGGGCTGAAGACCCTGTACGGCCTGGACCATCTCCTCCACCAGGCCGGTACACCGGTCAACACCAAGACCCTCGCCCCCGCAGCCCTCCGGGCGCTCCACGACTTCATCCGCCCGTGGAGCCGTCAGTGAACCCCTGAAGACACCGACGCCTCACCTCCACCCCGGACGCCCGCGACTGCTACCACCTGTCCGACCTGTCCAAGCTGTCCGACCGCTGAACCGGCCGGACGCCGACAGGGGCAGGGGCGCGACCGGAGAAGCGCAGGCGGCAGCATACGATCGGCGGGTGTCGGAGCGCACTGAATCCTCGTCATCGGCCTTGTCGGCCTCGGCCTCGGCGTCGCGCCCGGTAGTGGCCGGCATGCGTCCGACGCTTCCTCCGCTGCGACGCCTGGTCCGCAACCCGGCGTTCTGGTACGTGGCCGTGCTCACCGCGATGTGGCCGGTCCTGCGGCTGCTGCCTCCCGAGCGGGTGGTGGCGCTGCGGGAGTGGGCGTCGACCAACCTCGACAACCTGCGCCCGTGGCCGTCGGGTCACCCGGTCGAGTCACTGGTGGTGTCCGCGTTCGTGCCGCAGAACACCGTGTGGGTGTGGCCGGCGTTCGCGCTGTCCGCGTTCGCGGTGGTGTCGGTGCTCGGCGCCCGTCGCGCGGTGGCGGCACTGGCCCTCGCCCACGTGGCCGCGACCGGACTGACGGAGGCACTGGTGTGGTGGCGCATCGAGCACGGCTCGCTGCCGGCCACCGAGGCGCACGTACTGGACACCGGCCCGTCCTACGTCGTGGTGGCCGCGCTGGCCATGGCGACCGGGCTGGCCCGTCCGGTGTGGTCGCGGGCGGTGTGGCTGGTGATGCTGGCGGTCGCCGCCCCCGACCTGCTGTCCGGGATCGGGGACGGCGAGGTGTCCGCCGTCGGCCACGTGCTCGCCTTCACCGCCGGCCTCGCCATCGCGGGCGCCCACCGGCTCGGCCTCCCACCGGTGGCCCGCCGGCCCGCCCGCCTCGCGCCGCCCGGACCATGAACGCCGCACCGGCCGGGCCCTGACGCCGTGCGCAGCGCGGCGATGATGCGCAACGCACCGCCTGGGGCCGCGGGCGAGGCCGGTACGCGGGCCCGTGTTGGCCCGGGGCTACGAGCGTGTGGCCTCGCCGCCGGGCCGTGCGACCGGGAGGTCCGGATCCTCCCGGATCCTCCCGGGGCCGCGCCGATGCCCGCCCCGAGGCAGCTGAGGCCAAGGGCTTGCCGAGCAACACCTTGTTCCTCTGCAAGCCCTTAGGTGGCGGTGTCCGGCGCGGCCTAGGTGGCGGTGTCCGGCGCGGCCCGCGGCACGAAGGTGACGACGGCTTCGCTCTTCACCAACCAGGCCACCCCGAACGCGAGGACGGAGACCGCCTCGCCGGCGTACATCAAGGTCAGGGGCGAGTCCCAGGTGAGGTGGAGAACGTCTCCGGCGGCGACCACGACGACGCACGCCACGATCACCCAGCCGCAGACCAGGTACACCCAGTCGCGCGCGGCCCGCCGCCCGCCCGTGGACGGGGAATCCGCGAAGAGCTGGAGGCAGAAGTACGCGAGTACGCCGAACAGGCCTGCGGCGAAGCAGAGATGGAACGTGCCGATGGCTGTCTGCGCGGTGGTCGGGTGTGGTGTGACCGACGCCGGTGGCTCGGCGGGGAAGAGTGCCACCAGGATCGCCAGGACGCCGGCCACAGAACTCAGGCGGTCCTCCCGTCGGTCGTGGCGGTAGCAGATCAGGAAGACGCCGATCGCGCAGAGGCCACCGACGAAGACGTTGCGCATGTGGCTGTAGTACGACGCGCTCATCGAGCTGAGCAGGGCGATACGGGAGGAGGTGAGACTGTTGCCGACGGGCAGGACGATCGGCAGCAGCAGGCCGAGGACGCCGATGCCCAGGCGGAGGCGTCGCACGGTCTGCTCGTCCTGGGCCTGGTGGCCGGCTGAGGGGTGATCGACTGAGGGGTGATCGGACATGGAACGGCCCCCTTGACGCGCTGAGGCTGTCGGGCCGCGGGCGGCGAGGCCGGTGGGGCCGGCGCACCACCGGGCGGCGGTCGCTGCGGGTGTACCCGCCCAGCAGGGCCGGGAACCGGGTTCGCGCCGATCCGGTGGTCACGCTTGTGCAGCGGTGGTCCGCTTCCCGACACCCGGAGCCTGCGTCACACTGTGGCGGCGCGAGCAGGCAGGCGCACGGGCAGTCAAACGCATGGGCAGTCAGGCGCACAGGCAGTCAGACGTGCGACTGGTCAGCAACCGAACGGGGGGCGGCATGGCGCGGAGCCGGACGAAGAAGCAGAAGAGACCACTCGCCGAGGGCGTGGTGCGGCCACCTCGGCCCGCCGGCCGGAAGGGCGCCGGCAGGAGGCGCGCCGGGAACGACCGGCAACCGTCGCCCCGTACCGTCCGCCGGACGGCGCTCCTGACCGGGATATTCGCCCCGGTGCTGATGGTCGGGCTGCTGGCGATCGCCACCAACCCCGACTACAACGCCGTCGGCATGATCCTCGCCGTCCTGGTACTCATCGGGGCGCTCGGCGGGCTGGTGGTGGTACGAGCCAGCGGCTGGGTGCTCTGGCCCGGCGTCCTGCTGGGCATCCTCCTGATCGTCACACCTGTGAACAGCCTCCGTGCGGAGCTGATCGACCACCGCGGGACGGCGGCCGACGTGGTGATCACCTCGGCCCACCGCCAGAAGGACAGGAGCGGCCGGGTGAGCTGGACGTGCGGCATCCGCCGAGCCGACGGCCTGCCGCTGCCGCACGGCTCGTACGACGGCTCAGGCTGCTCGTCGGCGGCATCCGTCGGCACCACCATCACGGTCCTCGTCGACCCGGAGGGCTGGGCCCCGCCGGCCGCGACGAACGCGGAAGTCCCCTTCGTCGGAGGTGTCTACGTCGTGGGCGGGGTCGCCGCCCTCTGGGCCCTGCTCGTCCTGGGCGCCGCACGACGCACCCTCCGGGAGCACGGGAGGACGTGACCCCGGCCCCTCCCCCACGCGGGCGGTTGAGCACGTCCCCGAGGTGGCCCCGGTCCACGGAACCCCCACCCCCGAACCCCCGTCCCGGAGCCCCACCACCCGGTTCCCGGGCGCGCCGGTCCGTCGTGGGGCGGCGCGGACCCGGCCGGTGCACGATGGCTGGGCGTCGTGGCCGTGCCCGTAACGGCCACCGTCAGCCGGGAAGGTTCTGCCTGTCCGTGTCCCGCTCACGCGTCGTCGCCCGCGCTGCGACCGTCGCTCCGTCGGCCGCCGCCGTCGCGCTGACCACCACCGCGGCCCTCGCGCACGTCGAGGTCGAGTCTGCCGCAGAACGGCGTGGAGCCGGCACACCCGGCTCCGGTCCTGAAGCTCGCACCGGCGTCGCCCGGTGCCACATCGCTCGCCCCCTCCACGGCCGTGCCGACTACCGGCCCCACGAACACCGGCCCCACGAGCGCCGGCCCCACGAGCGCCGGCCCCACGAGCACTGCGGCCGCAGGCACCGCCACCCCGAGTGCCCCCGTCCGCGTCACCGAGCGTGCCGCCCGCCGACGCCGGTGAGGACGGCGGCTCGTCACCGACCGTCCCCATCGGCGTCGGCACCGGCATCGGCGTGCTCGCCGCTGCCGCCGGTGTCTGGTGGTGGCGGCGCGGACGGGCCGGGACTCCGCGGGCTGACCGGTCGCCGGGTCGCCGCGCGCTCGCCTGCGTGGTGCGCGCGGAGGCGGGCGTCGGCACCGGCCGGTCTCCCCGAGCGTCGTACGGCAGCCCGGCCTACCGTGGAAGGGGAGCCCACGGGGCGCTCACCAGGCGAAGGGCCCCCACGACGGCCTGATCGTCGCCCGGCTCCACCGGGGCCGGGGTGCGACCCGTGGAACGGGGGTTCCCGTGCATGAACCCGTGATCGCCACCGCCCTGCTGATCGCCCTGACCGGCTGCTGCACGGTCCACTGCGTTCTCGTCGTCGTGGGACGTGGCTGCCCGGACCGTCGGCTGGAGCCGGCCGAGATCGTCATGGCACTCGCCATGGCCGGGATGATGGCACCGGCGTTCGACCCTCTGTCACCCGTCCTGTGGGCGGCCCTGCTCACCGCTTCGGTGGCCTGGCCGACACTCCTCCTGGCGGGGCGGTTGGGCCGCCACCCCCGCTCGGCGTTCGCCGGCGCCTGGAGCCACTACCCCCACCACGTCCTCAGTGCGGGTGCGATGGCCGCGCTGGTGCTGTGCATGGCACCGGCGCACCAGCACGCCGGTGGCGGTGCCACCCACGAGAGCATCGGTTCCGCCGTACCGGAGTGGGCGCTGCTCGCCCTGGCCGCGTACTTCCTGGGCTACGTCGTCTGGGGCGCCGGCTCGTTCCTGCCGCGCCCGGCCGCCGGTGCCCGGCTCACCCGCGCCGACGGCCCGGCTGTCCTGACCTCGTCCGGGCTGGTCGCCGCGCGGCGGACGGTGATGGCGATGGGCATGTTCTACATGCTGCTCGCCATGAGCTGACGGCGGATCGGCCGACGGTGGGCCGGGGACGCCGGCACCCCGCCGCAGGCGCCGCGCCGGTGCCGGTACAACCGGGTCAAGGGCGTCGACTGTTCGTCAGTTGTGGCACCCCGCCGTTTTGGTCACTCCCTGTTGCCGCAGCCGTGGGAACGGAGGGTGACCGCCGACGCGCCCGGCCCGGCTCCCCGCGCGCCCCACGGCACCCCGGCCTACCTTGGAGAACGGGAGTACTGCCACCGGAACGGGGGTTCCCGTGCAAGAGCCCGCGATCGACACCGCCCGGCCTGGCGCACCGACCGACCGGCGCGCGCGGCCCACAGGGCCGAGCGCCCTGTGGGCCGTCCTGATCGCCGCGGCGGGCCGTGAGTCGACCGGGTTACGCGTCGTCGCGCCGCACCGCGAGGAAGCTCGCGGTCTGTCCGGCGGGCGCGCCCCCGTGGGGCTCCGCCCGCAGCACCGTCCCGGCGAGGACCATCCGCTGGTCGACTCCGGTCTCCCAGTGGCGCAGGATGACGCCGTCGTACTCGTAGTGGAAGTCCGCGATGGGCGGCCGACCCCGGCCGCTCAGGGTGAACGAGACGCGGGACGAGGCCGATGCCCGTCCGGTCATATCCATGACGATCAACGGTTGCTCGCCCGGATCCGAGAGGATCAGCTCACCGCTGACGGCGCCGTCCGGTGCGGCCACCAGCTTCAGCTCCGCCTGTGCGAACCGGAGCTTGTTGAAGTCGTCGACGGGATCCGGCAGCTCAAGGAAGCTCCGGTAGGTGTACGTCCCGGTCAACTCGTTGACGTTCATTTCGTCCCTCCTGGACTAGGTGAGGCAGATCGAGCACCTCGCTCCAGGGTCCTGCGGCCGGACCGCTCCGCCAGCGCTGCGCGTCCGGATAGCGCGCATGGTTCACCCTCCCGAACGCTTGTAGACGAAACACCTTTGGGGCGGTCGTCGCCGCCGGTACGAATCCGGGGCGCCCGACGAGGGCGTCCCACCCAAACCTAGGAGTGACATGTCGAACGGTACGTTCGTGCGACGAGACGCGAGCAAGATGGACGACTGGGATCCGGTGCTGTACTGGTACGCCCGGGCCGTGGGGCGGTTGCAGCAGCGGCCCCTCACCGACCCGACCAGCTGGGTGTTCCAGGGATGCATCCACGGCGTCCCGCCCACCGTCACGGAGGAGAACGAGGCCTTCACCCAGTGCCCGCACGGCGGCTGGTTCTTCCTGCCGTGGCACCGGGGCTACCTCTGGTATTTCGAGCGGATCATCCGGGCGGCCATCAAGGAGATCGCCGCCGAGGAGAACATCACTCCCGACCCCTCCACGACCTGGGCCCTGCCCTACTGGGACTACGCCCTGGACGCACCCACCAAGACCCGACCCAAGACCTTCACCTCGCGCGCGCTGCCGGCGGCCTTCCGCAGCCCGAAGATGCCGGACCGCCCGGGCGGCACCAACCTCACGGTCGCCAACCCGCTCTTCCTCCGGGACGACTTCGACCCGACGAGCGAGGACGAATTCTGGGAGACCCCGCACCGCAGCCTGGGCACGAACGGCGCCAAGGAGGTCCTCCCCTACTCGGACGTCAATCCCTTCAGGGCGATGAGCGAGACGATCTTCGCCGCCACGAAGAGCCAGGGGCAGTCGATCCAGCCGACCTTCGGCAGCGAGATCACCTACAGCGACATGCCCCACTTCCAGCCCGCCTTCGGCGACCTGGAGGACGTCCCGCACAACCAGGTGCACGGCGGTGTGGGCGGCTGGATGGGCCGGGTGGAGGGCTCCCCCCGTGATCCGATCTTCTGGCTGCACCACTCCAACCTCGACCGGCTCTGGTCGGGCTGGCTGGACAAGGGCAACCACAACCCGGACCACGCGTCCTGGCTTGACCGCGAGTACATCTTCTTCGACGAGACCGGGCAGCAGAAGCGGCCCTCCACCGAGGCGGTCCTGAAGGATGCGCAGGACTACGGTTACGAGTCGCTGACCGACGGGGCGGGCACCCGCCGGGTGTTCGTACCGCCGCCCCCGGCCCCGAAGGCGGGCCAACAGGTCCTGGCAAGCGTCCCTGTCGGCAACCCCAGGCAGCTGCTCAACGCCCAGGCGCCGACCACGGTGTCCCTGGCGCCGAGCGGCGTCGCGGGGGCCATGAGCTCGGTCGCCGCCAGCGACAAGCCGCAGACCAACCTCATCCTCACCGTGCACGACGTGCACTCCGAGCTGCCGCCCGGGACGCCGTTCCACGTCTTCCTCAACGGCCCCAGCGGCGACCTCGACCCGGAAGGCCCCTACTTCGTCGGCTGGATCTCGTTCTTCGGGATGGCCGGCGCCGGCGGGCACGACGCGAGTTACGACGTCACCGAGCAGGTCCAACGGCTGACGGAACAGGGGCTGCTGCCGCCGAACGGTCCGCTCACCGTCTCGATCGTGCCGTCCATTCCGCAGCCGGTGACGGCCGGCCCGAAGCCCAGCTTCGGGAACGTCAGCCTCACCAGCATCTGAGGCGCATCCGCACTGCGGGTGGCCGACCGCCGAGGGCGCCCCCGTCGCCTGCTCCGGCCCGGCCGGAGCAGGCCCGGCCGCCCGGTAAACCCGGGCCGGCCGTCGGGCGGACGCGTGACCGGGGGTGACCTCCTGGCGTGGGTCCGAGGGTGCGCGGCCGGGCCGTCGCATAGTCGGAGGGTTGGTCCTACCTTCCGACTGTGAGACGAGATGACCATGCGTCCGATCCGCCCGCCGGCCGTCGCGGCGGCCGTCACCCTGCTCCTCGCGTCCGCCGGCTGCGGTGCCCCGGGCGCACCGCCGCCGGTGGAGAGCGGTAGCCCCACGTCCACCGCGTCCCCGGCCCGGGGCGCCGCGTCGCCGACCGGGCCGCGGGCGTTCACCCTGGTCGCCACCGGCGACGTCCTGCCGCACACCGAGATCATCCAGCAGGCCAAGGAGGACGCGGGCGGGGACGGGTACGACTTCAGCCGGATGCTCGCCGGTGTCAAACCGCTGATCAGCGGCGCGGACCTGGCCATCTGTCACATGGAGACGGTCTACGGCGCCGACGGCGGGCCGTTCACCGGTTACCCGGCGTTCAAGTCGCCGCCCCAGGTCGCCCGCGCCCTCAAGGAGGCCGGCTACACCTCCTGCGACACCGCTTCCAACCACACCCTCGACGACGGCCCGGCCGGCATCCGGCGCACGCTCGACGCCATGGACGCCGTCGGCCTGGCGCACACCGGTTCGGCCCGCGACGCGGCCGAGGCCGGGAGGCCCGCGCTGCTCCGGGCCGGCGGCGCCACCGTGGCCCAGCTCGCCTACACGTACGGCACCAACGGCATCCCGCTGCCGGCGGGCCGGCCCTGGGCGGTGAACCTGATCGACCGGGACCGGATCCTCGCCGACGCGCGCGCCGCCCGGCAGGCCGGCGCGGACCTCGTGGTGGTCAGCATCCACTGGGGCACCGAATGGCAGGACACGCCGAACGAGCAGCAGCTCACCCTGGCCCGCGAGCTGGCCGCGGGACAGGACGGGGCCCGGGCCGACATCGACCTGATCCTCGGCACCCACGCCCACGTCCCCCAGGCGTACGAGAAGGTCAACGAGACCTGGACGGTGTACGGCCTCGGCGACCAGCTCGCCGGGCACATGTTCACGTACGACGGTGCCGAGGACCCGCGGGGCAACTGGAGCTCGATCGCCCGGTTCACCTTCGCCCCGCCGCCCGCACCGGGGCAGCGGTGGACGGTCGCCCGGGCCGAGTTCGTGCCGCAGGTGACGGACCTCGGCCCGCCGTACCGCGTCCTCGACCTGCGCGAGGCCGCCCGCCGCGATCCCGCCCGGGCCGACTACGCCCGGGCCCTGGAGCACATCAGCTCGATGGTGCTCAGCCGGGGCGCCGCCGCGGCGGGACTGACCATGGCCCCCTGAAACGGCCCCCGTCGCGGCGGCCACGAGGACGGCCACGAGGACGGCCAGCCGCGTGCCGGTCCTCCGCGTCCGGCGGGGTGACCGGACCCGCGCGGCTGGACCGCGCGGAGCGAATCCGACGGAACCGCTTCGACGTCCAAGGGCGTACTCCGCCTTCCCGACCGCGACTTGGCACGCCCGCCTTACGGATTGCTGACACCGTCGCAGCGCGGCGGTCCACGGGGCGGCTCGACCGGTAGCGTCCCCGGTCATGAGGATTCTGGTCACCGGCGGCGCCGGGTTCATCGGTTCGGCTGTGGTGCGCGCCCTGGTCGTGGCGGGCCATGAGGTCCGGGTGCTGGACGCGCTGCTGCCCGCGGTCCACCCTTCGGGGTCGGCTCCCGACCTGCCGGCCGACGTCGAGTTCCGGCACGGCGACGTCCGGGACGCGCAGACGGTGGAGCGGGCCCTCGCCGGGGTGGACGCGGTCTGCCACCAGGCGGCGATGGTCGGCCTCGGTCTCGACCTCGACGACGCGCCCGAGTACGTCGGTTGCAACGACCTCGGCACGGCGGTGCTGCTCTCCGCGATGGCACGCGCAGGGGTGCGGAACCTGGTGCTGGCCGGATCGATGGTGATCTACGGCGAGGGCCGGTACGCGTGCCCGGAACACGGGAGCGTGACGCCCGGTCCACGGCGCCCGGACGATCTCGACGCCGGCCGGTTCGAACCGCCCTGCCCGGCGTGCGGCGAGCCGCTTCGGCCGGGCCTGGTGGCGGAGGACGCACCGGGCGACCCCCGCAACGTGTACGCCGCGACCAAGCTCGCCCAGGAGCACCTGGCCGCCGCCTGGGCCCGCGCGTGCGACGGGTCCGTCCTGGCACTGCGCTACCACAACGTCTACGGCCCGGGCATGCCGCGGGACACCCCGTACGCCGGGGTGGCCTCGCTGTTCCGTTCGGCGCTCGCCCGCGGCGAGGCTCCACGGGTGTTCGAGGACGGCGGCCAGCGCCGGGACTTCGTCCACGTCGACGACGTCGCGGCGGCGAACCTGGCCGCGCTGGAGGACGTCCGCGGCCGGTTGCCGGGCCGCACCCGGGCGTACAACGTCGGCAGTGGGGAGGTGCGCACGGTCGGCGAGATGGCCCGGGCGCTGGCCGACGCCTACGGCGGGCCGGCCCCGGTGGTGACCGGGCAGTACCGGCTCGGGGACGTCCGGCACGTCACCGCCGACTCCTCCCGGCTGCGGGCCGAGCTGGGCTGGCGGGCCCGGGTGCCGTTCCGTGCGGGGATGGCCGAGTTCGCCGCCGCGCCCCTGCGGGCCTGACTACCCGCGCGCGGCCGGGAGCGCGATCTCGAAGCAGCAGCCTCCGGTGACGTTGTGCACCCGGGCACGCCCGGCGTGCGCCTCGACGATGCCGCGGACGATGGCCAGGCCGAGCCCGGCGCCGCTGTCCCCGCCTTCGCCGGGATCCCGCCGCGGCGTGCGGGCGGTGCTGCCGCGCCAGCCGGTCTCGAACACGCGGGAGAGGTCCTGTTCCGGGATGCCGCCGCAGCCGTCGGTGACCGAGAGGACCACCTCGTCCACCTCCCGACGGGCGGAGACGGCGACGACGCCGTCCTCGGGCGTCGAGCGGATCGCGTTGACCAGGAGGTTGCCGAGCACCCGGGTGATCTCGCGGCTGTCGACCTCGACCGGCTCGGCGGCGACCTGACGGCCCTCCAGGCGGACACCCCGCTGGCGGGCCAGGGGGTGGGCACCGGCCAGTGCGTCGTCGACCAGGTCGTAGACGGAGACCCGGGACACCGAGAGGGACAGCGCGCCGGCCTGGATGCGGGAGAGCTCGAAGAGGTCGTCGACCATCCCGGTGAGCCGCTCGACCTCGGTGCGGATCCGCTTGAGGTAGTGCCCGGGCTCGTCGACGACGCCGTCCTCCAACGCCTCCGCCATGGCGCGCAGCCCGGCGAGGGGGGTGCGCAGGTCGTGGGAGATCCAGGCGATCAGCTCGCGCCGCGAGGCGTCCAGTGCCTGCGCCCGGGCGCGGGACTCGGCGAGCCGGGCGCTGGTGGAGCTCCTCGCGATCAGCTCAGCTCGCGCCGCGAGGCGTCCAGTGCCTGCGCCCGGGCGCGGGACTCGGCGAGCCGGGCGCTGGTGGCGGCGAGCTCCTCGCTGAGCTGGGCGAGTTCGAGCCCGAGGGGGTGCTCCGGTGCGGTGAAGCCGGTGTCGCTCCCGACGGTACGGGCGGCTGCGGTCAGGGCGCGGCTGCCGGCCACGACCTGGCGTCCGAGGAGCGCGGCCGTGAGCAGCGAGACGACCGAGGCCATGCCGAGGACGGTTATCACCACGCCGAGGTCGTGTCCGGACAGGAACATCGCCTGGGCGACGGCGAACGTCCCGGAGGTGACGGCGAGGACGGTGACGACGGCGACGCAGAAGAGCGAGAGCGCCATCGAGCGGCGGCGCAGCAGTCGCACGGCCGCCCATCCGAGCAGGCCGGCGCCGGTGGCGCCGAGCCCCGCGAACAGGGCGATCAGCAGCAGGTCCTTCACGCCGGGCCGTCCTTCTCGTCCGTCACCGGGTCGTAGCGGTAGCCGACGCCCCAGACCGTGGTGATCAGCGTCGGTACGGCGGGGTCGTCCTCGATCTTCTCGCGCAGCCGCCGGACGTGGACCGTGACGGTGGAGAGGTCCCCGAAGTCCCAGCCCCAGACCCGCTGCATCAGCTCCTGGCGGGGGAAGACCGTCCGGGGGTACCGAAGGAGGAACGCGAGAAGGTCGAACTCCCGGAGTGTGAGCGCGAGTTCACGTCCTCCGCGGTGGGCCCGGCGTGCCTGCGGGTCGAGCACGATGTCCCCGGATGCCAGCGGTCCGGGGGACGGCGTCGTGGGAGCGGCGGCGCGGGAGCGGCGCAGGACGGACTGGACGCGCAGGACGAGCTCCCTCGGGCTGAAGGGCTTGGTGACGTAGTCGTCCGCGCCCAGTTCCAGGCCGAGGATGCGGTCGGCCTCGTCTCCCTTGGCGGTGAGCATGACCACTGGGAGGTCGGCGCCGTCCTCGGTGGCGCGCAGCCTGCGCAGGATTTCCAGGCCGTCGATCCCGGGGAGCATGAGGTCCAGGACCAGGAGGTCGGGGCGGTGGGCGCGGGCCAGGTCGAGGCCCTGGTTGCCGTCGCAGGCCCGGTCGACGTGGTGGCCGGCCCGGGTGAGGTAGCCGGCGACGACCTCGCCCACGGTGAGGTCGTCGTCGATCACCAGGATGCGGGCGGGGTCCGGTGGTGCGGCGGAAGCGGGGCTGTCGTTCACCTCGCCGAGGATACGAGCCGCGGCCGTGGCCGGGTGCCGCGCCGGGTTCGACGTTCGCGTTCCGTAAGATCGCGGCTCCGACGGTACGTCGGCCCGCCGCCGGTGGGCCGACGTAGGACTTTCGTAAGGGCGCGGTTCGGCCGCCACGTGTCCGCCCGCGCTTAGCGTGGCCGACGTGATCGATTCGATTCCCCCTCTTCCGCCGTGCGCCGATGTGATCCTGCCGTGCCTCGACGAGGCCGAGGCCCTGAGCTGGGTGCTGGGGCGTGTGCCCGTGGGCTGGCGCGCGATCGTCGTCGACAACGGTTCCCGTGACGGCTCGGCCGGGCTGGCGCGCTCGCTGGGCGCGACGGTCGTCGAGGAGCCGCGGCGCGGCTTCGGCGCCGCGTGCCACGCCGGGCTGCTCGCCGCGACCGCCGAGCTGGTCTGCTTCATGGACTGCGACGGCTCGCTGGATCCCGCCCAGCTGCCGAGGGTCGCCGGGCCCGTCCTCGCCGGCTCGGCGGACCTGGTGCTCGGCCGGCGCCGCCCCTCGACCGCCGGGGCGTGGCCGTTGCACGCCCGCCTGGCCAATGCGGCCCTGGCCCGCCGGCTGCGGGCGAGGACGGGGGCGGCACTGCACGATCTCGGGCCGATGCGGGCCGCCCGCCGTGACCGGCTGCTGGCGCTGGGCCTGGGCGACCGTCGCTCCGGCTACCCCCTGGAGATGGTGCTCTCCGCGTCGGCCGCCGGGATGCGGATCGCCGAGACGCCCGTCGACTACCTGCCGCGCACGGGTCGTTCCAAGGTCACCGGCACCGTGCGCGGCACCCGGCAGGCCGTCCGTGACATGCGGGCCGTGCTGGCCGCGCCGGCCTCGACCCTGATGGTGATCGCCAAGTCGCCGGTCCCGGGGCGCGTGAAGACCCGCCTCACCCCGCCCTGCACGCCCGAGCAGGCGGCGGCGCTGGCCGAGGCCGCCCTCACCGACACCCTCACCGCCCTCTCCCGAATGCCGGCCGGACGGCGGCTGCTCGTCCTGGACGGCGCCGTCGGCGCCTGGCTGCCCCCCGGCTGGCAGGTCGTGCCGCAGTCGGACGGCGGGCTGGACGAGCGGCTCGCGGCGGCCTTCGCGGCGGCCGCCGTTCTCGCGCCGGACGCACCCGCCCTGCTGGTCGGCATGGACACCCCGCAGGTGGACGCCGCACTCCTCGCCGAGTCCTTGTCGCCCGCCCGGCGCACCGGCGTCGACGCCTGGTACGGCCCGGCCGGCGACGGCGGGTTCTGGGCGCTCGGGCTGGCCAGGCCCACCGAGCGGCTGGCCCGCCGGCTGCTCCTGGGCCTGCCGATGTCCACACCGGACACCGGACAGGCCCTGCTCGACCGGCTGGTGGCGGAGAACCTGACGATCAGCCGTCTCCCGGTGGTCACCGACGTGGACACCATCCGGGATGCGCGTCACGTCGCCGCCGAGGCTCCGGCGGGCAGGTTCGCGGCGTGCCTCCGATCGATCGAGACCGCCCGGGAGGTGACGGGGTGACCGTCGCTGCCGAGGCGTGGGTGGACGACCCGTTCGCCGAGGCCGTCCGCGCCGGCCGGGGCCCGCTGTGGCTGCGGGGCGAGGGCGGCCAGCGGATCCCGCTCGATGTCGAACGCTGGTGCGCACCCGCCGCCGGGGCGGATCACGGGCTGCTGCTGCGCTGCACCCTGCTGGCCGCGCCGGTGGTGGACCTCGGGTGCGGCCCCGGCCGCCTCGTCGCGGCCCTGCTGGGTCTGGGCGTGCCGGCGATGGGCGTCGACGTCACCGGAGCGGCGGTGGACCGGACCAGGAGCCTCGGCGGGCCCGCCCTGCGCCGGTCGGTGTTCGACCGGCTCCCCGCGGAGGGCCGTTGGGGTGGCGCGCTGCTCGCCGACGGCAATCTCGGTATCGGCGGCGACCCGGGGCTGTTGCTCGGCCGGAGCGCCGAACTCCTCGCTCCGGGTGGCGTGTTGCTGGTCGAGGTGGAGCCGGGGGAGATCGACGAACGGATCACCGTCCGGGTCGAGGGCGCCGACGGGCGGGTCGGGCCGCCGTTCGCCTGGGCCCGTAGTGGTGCGGCGGCCACCGCTCGTCGTGCCGGTCAGGCCGGGCTCGTCGAGACCGAGCGTTGGTCCTCACACGGCCGCCGCTTCCTCGCCTTCCGGAAAGTGGTCCGTCCCCGCTGACGAGGCGTGCTGCCGGCGCTGCTCCTCCGCCCCCGCAGGGTTGCCGTCGGGCCACTGCGGGTGCTCCCGCGCGGCCCAGCCGCGGTCGACCAGCCCGGTCCGCATTCCGCGCCGGGCCTCGGGGTCCCGCAGGGCCAGTCGAACGTGCCCGGCGGTCACCACGGCGATGGCCGCGGCGAGCCAGTCGTGGACGAAGGTCGCGCCGGTCCGCCAGGCCGGCGGCGCCAGGTGGGTGAGCCACATCAGCAGGCCCGTACCGAGGATCACCAGCATCGCCCCGAGCGTCCACTGGGCGTAGAGCTTCTGCCCGGCGTTGAACTTCCCCGCCGGCCGGTGCGCCGCGCGTGCCCACGTCGCCCGCAGCCACTGCCGGTCCACGGGATGGAACCGGCTCAGCCTCGACACGTCCGCGCGGACCGCGCGGAAGGCCAGTCCGGACAGCAGCGGTGCCGGCAGCGCCAGGCCGCACCACACGTGCACGGTGACGACGAGCCTTCGGCGCCCGACCAGTTCGGCCAGCGGCGGAACGTAGAGGCAGGCGGCAGTGGCCAGGCAGGTCAGCATCAGGGCGGCGGTGGCGCGGTGCACCCAGCGCTCGGCCCGGGTGAAGCGGAGGACGAGGTCAGACGGTCGGTGCATCGTCACGTCCGTTCGAGCGGCCGACCCAGGCGTCGACGTCGTAGCCGTTCTGCTCCCAGTAACCCGGCTCCACCGTGCCGGTGACGGTGATCCCGGACAGCCACTTGGCCGACTTGTAGAAGTACATCGGCGCCACGTAAAGGCGTACCGGCCCGCCGTGGGAGTGGGAGATCGGGGCGTCCTGGAGCTTGAGCGCGACCACCACGTCGTCACGCCGGGCCTGCTCCAGGGTGAGGCTCTCGGTGTACTCGCCGTCGAAGCAGCTGAACCGCACCGCTCCGGCGCCCGCCGTGACGCCGGCGGCGTCGAGCAGGTGGGCCAGCGGCACGCCCTCGAACGGGGTGTTCGGCACCCGCCAGCCGGTCACGCACTGCACGTCCCGCACGATCCGGCGCTGGGGCATCGCCTGGAGGTCGGCCAGGCGGTAGCTGCCGGGGCGTTCCACCAGTCCGTCCACCGTCAGGGTGTACGTGTCCGGGCCCCGGGTCGGGACCGAGGAGACCACGGAGTAGTACCGGAAGCCGCCTCCTCCCGGCAGCAGGCCGGTGAGACCCGTCGGGTCCTTGCCGGCCACCGTGTCCTGGGCCCTCTGAAGGTACGGGCCGGCCGCGACCCCCACCGCGCCGAGCCCGAGCAGCCCCAGCACCACGCGGCGGCCGACCGGCGTTCCCCGGCCCTCGTCGATCTGTTCGCTCACGCCGCCGATTCGACCAGCCGAGGGGCGAAAGGGCCAGGGCCGGCGCCGGTACGTCAGACTTCCGTCACTTCTCGCCGCCCGCCACCACGGCCGGCCGGCCCGCGGAGCGCTGCCGCAGCAGCGGGACCAGGAGGACGACGCACAGCGCCGCCCCGTAGGCGAGTTGCTGCGCTGCCTGGCCTCCCGTCAGGTAGAGCGCCTGCCCGGCGGCCGGGACGGCCAGCCACTCCCAGCGGCCGTCGAGGGCGACCAGCGCGACCACCAGGAGCCCGTACCACGGGTAGGCGGGCGCAACGAGCAGCAGGGCCGTGCCCGTCACCATGAGCGCGCCGGCCCACGGCCGGTGCCGGTCGCCCCGGCGCAGCACCCGGACCGCCACCACCGCCAGGACCAGCGCCGCCGCCCACGGTACGAGGCGGTCCGGAAGCACCAGCCGCAGCAGTCCGAACCGGTCGATGTGCCCCTGCTCGTAGCCCTCCTCCCGCAGGTAGCCCGGCAGGTAGCCCAGCACGGAGGTGCCGGAGGCCACCACGTACGGGAGGTAGGACAGTGCGAAGGCGCCGAGCGCGGATCCGACGAGCAGGACGTCGTCGCGGGTCGGGCGCCGGGCCAGTAGACCCGACAGCGCGCCGGGAAGGGCGAGGGCCGGCAGCAGCTTGGCCGCGGCCGCGCCGCCCAGGAGGAGTCCCCCGCGGACGGCGCGCCCCCGTGCCGCGCAGCCGAGCCCGGCGACCGTCAGCAGCGCGCCGAGCGTGTCCACGTGCGCGTCGTTGACGGCCCACACCGTCATGCCGGGGAACCACCCCCACAGCGCGGCCCGCCACGCCTCCCGCCCGAGCCCCAGCAGGAGCCCGGTGGTCGCCACCGCCAGCACCGCCCCGCCGGCCTGCACCCCACGGACCCCGCGGCCGGACGGGTGCACCAGGACGAACCACGCCTGCGCCACCGGCGGGTAGATGGTGTGCACGGCCGGCCGGTTGATCCGGGTGCAGTCCCCGGCCGTGGTGCGTCGCTCGTCCCACCCCGCGCACCCGTCGCCCACCGGGAAGAGCCCCGGGTCGCGCAGCCGTGCCAGCGCCGGATCGTCCGGGGTGTGCGCGTAGGGCGAGATCCCGGCCGCCTGGACCCGGCCGTCCCAGACGTAGCGGTAGGCGTCGTCGCTGGTGCGCGGTGGCGCCAGGAGCCCGACGGCGGCCACGGCGATGCTGCCGGCCAGGACCAGCGGCACGGCCTGTCGGCGGGGCACCTTGCGCAGCAGTGGCACCGCGACGGCGAAGAGGGCGACGTCGAGGAGGTACCAGCCGTGGAGCGGCAGGGCTCCGCTCCGGGAGATGGTCAGCGCCAGGGCGGTGACCAGGGTGGCGAGAGCGAGGAGGCAGGGTGGGACGGCGCGGGAGGTCACGTCGCCCACCCTTCCACCGGCGGGGGCGGGCGGACCGCTCGGCGAGGCCGGCGTTCGCATTCCGTAAGCACGTCGGAGCACCGGCGGGACGTGCCGGGGCGCTTCGATGGACGCGTGGACACCGAACCCGCCGACTCCGGCACTCCTTCCGCCCGCCGCCGCTACGACCCGCCGCTGCCCGCTCCCCCGGCGTTCCTGCGGCGCGGGCCGTTGCGCGAGGGGGCGTTCACCTCACCGCTGCACGAGCCGCGGACCGTGGTCGTCGTCGGCCGCTGGCTGGGCGCGGCCCTCCTGGTCTGCTTCCTGACCGGTCTGGCCAGCCATCTGCTCCAGGACCCGCCCGGATGGCTCGCGCCGCACCTGCCCGCACGGCCGGTGCACGGCTACCGGATCACCCAGGGCCTGCACGTGATCAGCGGCCTGGCCGCGATCCCGCTGGCCGGAGCGAAACTGTGGGCGGTCTACCCACGGCTGTTCGAGTGGCCGCCGGCGCGCAGCGTGCTGCACGCCCTGGAGCGGCTCGGCATCGCACTCCTCGTGGCGGCCGTCCTGCTGGAGCTGTTCACCGGCCTGCTGAACACCCTGCAGTGGTACCCGTGGCCGTTCCCCTTCCGGCAGACCCACTTCTGGCTGGGCTGGCTGGCGACCGGAGGACTGCTGGTCCACCTCTGCGTCAAGGCACCCCTCATCGCCTCCGCCTGGTGGCGCCGGACCGCTCCGGCCCTGGCGCAGCGCCGGGCGTTCCTCACGGCGACCGCCGCCGCCACCGGCGCCGTCACCCTCGTCACCGCCGGACAGACCGTGCCGTGGCTGCGTTCCCTGGACCTGCTGGCCCCGCGCCGCCCCGATCTCGGCCCCCAGGGGCTGCCGGTGAACCGCACCGCCGCCCAGGCCGGGACGGTCACCGTGCCCGCCGACTGGCGGCTCCGGGTGGACGGCCCGCAGCCGTACGAACTCACCCTCGCCGACCTGGGTGAACTGCCCCAGTACGAGGTGGAGTTGCCCATCTCCTGCGTGGAGGGCTGGAGCGCCTCGGCCCGGTGGACCGGGGTCCGGGTGGCCGACCTGGTGCGGCGGGCGGGAGCCCCGCCCGGCTCGGCGGTGCGGGTCACCTCGCTGGAGGCCGAGGGACCGTACCGGGTGACGGAGATGCCGGCGCCGTACGTCGACGATCCGCTCAGCCTGCTCGCCCTGCGGGTCAACGGCGACGTCCTGGCCGCGGACCACGGATTCCCCGCGCGCGTCATCGCGCCGAACCGCCCCGGTGTCCTGCAGACCAAGTGGGTCGCGCACATCGAGGTGATCGCATGATCACCGTGGTCCGCGGTCTGCTGCTCGCGGCCGGGCTCGCCCTGATCGGCTACGGCCTCTACGGGCTGCTCGGCGACCCGTACATCACCGACCCGCTGGGCATCCTGGTCTGGGCGTTCGGCGGGCTGGTGATCCACGACGGGCTGTGGGTGCCGCTGGTGTGCCTGCTGGGCGCGTTCCTGGTGCGCGGGCCCGTGCTGCGCGGCTGGCTGGTCGTCGCGGCGGCCGTCACCGCCGTCGGCCTGCCCGCCGTGCTGCGCGCCGACGACGACCACGGCAACCCGTCGGTGCTGCCGCTGCCCTACCTGCGCAACTGGCTGCTGGTACTGGCCGCCACCGCCGGCGTCGCGCTGCTGGTCGCGTTCGTCGGGCGGTGGCGGCACCGGGATCGGGACCGGGACCGGGACCGGGACCGGGACCGGGACCGGGCCGTCAGGCGCCGGCGACCCCGGGAAGACCGGTCGTGAGACCGTCCAGGGCGTGCGGGCAGGTGCACTCGCGCACGAGCGGCAGCCGCTCCAGTGCCTTGAACAGCACGACGCGCAACCGGTCGACGTTGCGGGCGAACTCCTTGAGGACCTCGCCGTGGGTGACGCCCTCGCCGCTCTCCACCCCGGCGTCGAGATCGGTCACCAGGGCCACCGAGGTGTAGCAGAGCCCGAGTTCACGGGCGAGGACGGCCTCAGGGTGGCCGGTCATGCCGACCACCGACCAGCCGTTGGCGGTGAACCAGCGGGACTCGGCGCGGGTGGAGAAGCGCGGGCCCTCGATCACCACGAGCGTGCCGCCGTCGGCCGGCTCCCAGGCCGCCTCCCGGGCGGCCTCCATCACCGCGCGCCGCCCCGCCGGGCAGTACGGGTCGGCCATCGACACGTGCACGACCTCCGGAACCGTGCCGTCCGGAAGCGGCAGCCCGTCGTAGAAGGTCTGCACCCGCCCCGAGGTCCGGTCCACGAACTGGTCGGGGACGAGCAGGGTGCCCGGCCCGTACTCCGGGCGCAGCCCGCCGACCGCGCACGGCGCCACCACCTGCCGCACGCCCAGGGTGTGCAGCGCCCACAGGTTGGCGCGGTAGCCGATCCGGTGCGGGGGCACCCGGTGGCCGCGTCCGTGCCGGGGCAGGAAGGCGACCCGGCGACCGGCCACCTCACCCACGAACAGCGCGTCGCTCGGTTCGCCGTACGGGGTGTCCACCCGCACCTCCGTCACATCGTCCAGCAGCTCGTAGAGTCCGGAGCCGCCGATCACGGCCACCTCGGCGCTCGGCAGGACGTCCTGGTCGGCCGTCATCGCGGTCCACCCTTCTTCTCGGGAACAACCTCCCGGCAACTGTAGGAACGGTCCCTGCCGGAACCAGGGCACCGGGCCTTACGAATCACGAACGTCCCTCGCACCGCACGCGTGGCGCCGGTGCCGAGGACCGCCACCACCCGGCCGACGGCCCCGGGGGGAGGTTTTCCTGAAACCGGCGCCGGAATATCCACCGTTTCGGTCCCGGGCCTGCTAGAGTCGTTCTAGTTGCAGTAGTGGTTCCCATGAACTTTGTGTGCGCCTGCTGATGTATTCGCAGGCGCATTTTTGTTTCCCGGCTCTTCCCCGGGCGGGCGCTCATCGCGGCGACTGGAAGCCCGCACTGTGCGTGCTTCGGACAGCATTTGAAGGAGATTGTTTTTTATGGCTACCGGCACCGTGAAGTGGTTCAACGCGGAAAAGGGCTTCGGCTTCATCGAGCAGGAGGGTGGCGGCCCGGACGTGTTCGCCCACTACTCGAACATCAACGCCCAGGGCTTCCGTGAGCTGCTCGAGGGCCAGAAGGTCGAGTTCGACGTCACGCAGGGCCAGAAGGGCCCGCAGGCCGAGAACATCCGCCCGCTGTAGTTCTCCTGCCACGGCATACGCCCAGCAGTGAGGGGCCCGCACCGCGTACATGATGCCCGGTGCGGGCCCCTCGGCGTTGCACCACGACGCGTCCCCGGCCGTTGAGGCCCCCTGGCTCCGCCACCGGTGGCCATCCCCCACGCGAGACGCACAGCGCCGCGTCCGGATCTGCGCCCTGCCGTGACAGTTCACGGTTCGAGTTCTTCGCTCCCGCTCCTTTCGGTGAGCGCCGACCGTAGGTGACGACGTGCCGCACGGTTCTACCGTCCACGCTCCGCCCGTCACACTCCGGCCCGTTCCCTTGCGGTCTCCGCCGGCGCACCGCGCCACGGAGCCTTCCTCGTGACGTGCCGCCCTGAGGAAGGTTTTCCCATGGAACGCTCCAGTCGCTCCTCCTACCAGAACGCCAACTCCCGGTCCGGCGCAGGCTCCCGCTCCGGCGGCAGCTCCTTCTACGGCTCCCGGCCGGCCGGTGGCCGGCGCTCCCCCAACGGGGGTGGCCGCCAGGGTTCCCCCTCGCTGGGGGAGTTCGCGATGCCGGTGAGCAGCACCCCGGCGCTGCCGGCCGTCGAGTCCTTCGACGAGCTGGACATGCCGAAGGCGCTGCTGACGGTGCTGACCCGGCACGGCGTCACCTCGCCGTTCCCGATCCAGGCCGCGACGCTCCCGAACTCGCTGGCCGGCCGCGACGTCCTCGGACGAGGCCGCACCGGTTCCGGCAAGACCATCGCGTTCGGCCTCGCCGTGCTGGCCCGCACCGCCGGGCGGAAGGCCGAGCCCCGCCGCCCGCTGGCCCTGGTCCTGGTCCCCACCCGCGAGCTGGCACAGCAGGTCACCGAAGCCCTCACCCCCTACGCCCACGCGGTGCGTCTGCGGATGGCGACCGTGGTCGGCGGGGTGTCGATCGGCCGCCAGGCACAGGCGCTCAACCGCGGGGCGGAGGTCGTGGTGGCCACCCCCGGCCGGCTCAAGGACCTGATCCAGCGCGGCGACTGCCGGCTGGACGAGGTCGACGTCACCGTCCTCGACGAGGCCGACCAGATGGCCGACATGGGCTTCCTGCCGCAGGTCACCGAGCTCCTCGAACAGGTCGCCGACGGCGGCCAGACGATGCTGTTCTCCGCCACCCTGGACCGCAACGTCGACCGCCTCGTGCGGCGCTTCCTGGAGGACCCGGTCACGCACTCGGTGGACCCGTCCGCGGCGGCGGTCAGCACCATGGAGCACCACGTGCTGCAGGTGCAGAACTTCGACAAGGACGCCACGATCGCGCACATCGCCTCCCGTGACGGCGGAGTGATCATGTTCATCGACACCAAGCACGGCGCGGACCGCCTGGTCGAGGACCTGCTCGCGAGCGGGGTGAAGGCCGCGGCCCTCCACGGGGGCAAGTCCCAGCCGCAGCGCACCCGCACCCTGGAACAGTTCCGCACCGGCCAGGTGACCGCACTGATCGCGACCAACGTCGCCGCCCGGGGCATCCACGTCGACGGGCTCGACCTGGTCGTCAACCTGGACCCGCCGGGCGACCACAAGGACTACCTGCACCGGGGCGGGCGCACGGCCCGGGCCGGCGGGTCCGGCACCGTCGTCACGCTCGTCCTGCCCAACCAGCGCCGCGCGATGGCCCGCATGATGACCACGGCCGGCATCACCCCCGTCACCACCAGGGTCCTCGCCGGCGACGAGGAGCTCGCCCGCATCACCGGCGCCCGCGTGCCCACCGGCGTGCCCGTCGTCATCCCCGACCCCGTCGTCGAACGACCGCGCCGCGGCGCTGCCACGAACCGTGGCCGCCGCAGCCGCCCCGCCCGGATCAGCGGCGACTCCCGGGCGGCCTACGGCCGCGACGACCAGGGCTCCTCCGGCCGCCGCCGGGCGCCCGGGCGCGCCGCCCTCGCCGCGTAGCACCCCAGCGGGCCCGGGCCACCGCACGGACCGGGCCCGCACAGTTCGCCCAGGGACCCTGACCGGTCCCGAGGTGCCGACGGTGGCGTTGAGGGCGGGTGGGGGCGGCGATGCGGCGCCGGGCCCTGTGGAGGTGCCGCCGGCTTGCGGACTCGGTGATGCGGACGGGTCAGTCGAGAACGACGGCCATCTTTACCCTGGGCCTGGCCGGCCTCCATCACCCGGTGGGCTTCGACGATCTCGTCGAAGCGGAAGATCCGGGTGGGGCGGGCTCGAAGGCCGCCGGCCTCGACCTGGACGTAGATCTCGTCCAGCGGAACGCCCGAGAGGGGGAAGGCGGGGGTTCCCAGGACGAAGGCGCTGCCGAAGAAGCTGAGTTGGACGCCGCTGGGCAGATCGGCGATCGGGTCGAAGTCAGCCACCGGTGAGAATCCACCGAGGAAGCCGATCTGGCAGACCCGGCCGCGCGGCCCGACCGTGCTCAGAGAGTCGCGAAGCACCGTGTTGCCGACGATGTCGAGCAGCGCGTCGACGGAGAGGCCCCTGCGTTCGACCTCCGCGGCCAGCCGCCCGTCGTCGATCAGCACGTCGGAGGCTCCGAGTTCCTTGAGCAGCGGCGCGTGTGCCGGATTGCGGGTGGTGGCGAGCACCGTTGCGCCCTGGTGGACGGCGAGGTTGACGGCGGCCTGCCCGAGGGATGAGGTCGCGCCCCGGACCAGCAGTGTCTCCCCGGCTTTGAGGGCGAGGTTGCCGTGCAGGGCGCTGTACGCCGTGGCGTACACCTCGGGCACTGCGGCCAGGTCGGCCCACGGCAGACGCGAGTTCACGGCCACCACGTTGGTCGCGGGGACGGTCACGAGTTCCGCGTAGCTGCCGTTGCGGGTCCGTCCCATGCCGCCGAGGATCGCCACCACCTTCGTCCCGACGGGGAGTTCACCCGAGGGGTCGGCCTCGACGAGACCGGCGCACTCGATCCCGGGGACGGCGGCCACCTGACCCCAGGCGCCGCTTCGCATGTACGCCTCCGCGTGATTGAGGCCGAACGCCTTGACCCTGATGAGGACCTCGCCGGTGGCGGCCACCGGGTCGGGCAGCTCCGTGACCGTGAGGACCTCGGGGCCGCCGTGGGCGGATATGACAATGGCCTTCATGTCCGAACCTCGTTCTTGAGTAGTCATTCAACTATCGGGCCGACGAAAGGGCCACCGCGCACGGTGGCCCGAATTGCTGCGCCGTCAGGACAGCGCGGTGAAGGCGTTGTCGACGATGGCCCGCAGAACCGCCTCGTCGGGATTCGCCTTGCCGACGACCATGAGTCCCTGACAGGTCGCGACCAGCAGCTTGGCAGTGCCGCCCGGGTCCAGCGAGTCCCGCACCTCGTCCCGGCGGGCGGCATTCTCCAGGGCGTGGGTCATGCACCGCTCCAGGCGCGCCAGGTGGCCGCGCACGACGGCCGCCGCCGCGTCGTCCTCGGCGGCGTTCTCGATCGCCGTATTGACCAGAAGGCAACCCTGGCGCCCTTCGGGGCTGAGCAGGTCTCGCACCAGTCCGTCGAAGTAGCCGCGAACCTCCGCCACCGACGCGCCCGGCGCCTCCAACCGGCCGAGCTTCTGGGGCACGACCAGCTTCGAGTAGCGCTCCAGCGACTTCACGAAGAGCGCGTGCTTGCCACCGGGAAACGCGCTGTAGATGCTGCCGGGCTTGACGCCCGTGGCCTTCACCAGGTCCTCGATCGACGTGGCCCGGTACCCGCGCTCCCAGAACCGGAGCATCGCCTGGTTCAGCACGGCGTCGGGGTCGAACTCGCGCGGTCTGGGCATGGGAGAAACATACATGAGCGACCATTCAAGAACAACGGGCCGCCGCCTGCCGGCCACCGGTCCCGGAAGACCGGCCGGGCCGGGCCGCGAGCAGCGCCGCCCCTGCCGGAACGGGCCTGTCCGCCTGTCCGCCGTCATGCGCCGGACGTCCCTGGTGACCCGCGGGAGCAGCCCGCTCGCGCCCGTCCGGGCGGACGGCGATGATGGGTGGATGCGACGGGATCTCGTCTTGGTGGGCGCGCCGACCAGTGCGGGCAGCTACGCGCCCGGCCAGGAGGCCGCACCGAGCGTGTTGCGCGAGCTGGGCCTGATCGATCGCCTGAGGGCGGCGGGCCGCCGGGTACGGGATGCAGGGGACGGGCCGCTGCACGTGTGGGCCCCTGACCCGCAGCACCCGCGGGCCCAGAACCTGGCGGCAGTGGTCCAAGCCGTCAGGGCGGTCGCCGACCACGTCGCCGGGGCGCTGGAGGAGGACGCGGACGTCCTGGTCATCGGCGGCAACTGCACCGTCGCACTGGGCGTGATGGCAGCCCTCACGGCACGCGACCCGGACGCCGGCCTGCTCTACATCGACCGGCACTTCGACCTCAACACACCCGCGAGCACCCACGAGGGCGCCCTCGACTGGATGGGGCTCGCCCACGGACTGGACCTGCCCGGAGCCGCGGAGCCGCTGGCGGCCGCCTTCGCCCACCGCCCGCTGCTCACCCCGGACCGGATCCACCTCCTCGGCATCGACCCCGAGGCCGCCACCCCCTGGGAACGTGAGCAGGCAAGAGGCCTGGGCCTGCGATGGGGCTCGCACCTCGATCTCGCCACCACGCCGGGAACCGAGGTGTCACGGGCCCTCGGTACGCTCCCGTCCGGCCCCCTGGCCGTGCACCTCGACGTCGACGTCCTGGACTTCACCGACGCGCCGCTCGCCGAAAGCACGGACGGCCGCAACAGCGGCCCCACGCTCGACGCCCTGTCCGAGGCGCTGGACACCGCCTGCCGGGACCCGCGATTCCGAGCGCTCTCGATCTGCGAGCTCAACCCTTCCCGCGCCGCCGGACACCCCGCCGTCCTCCACCGGTTCGCCGCAAGCCTTCAACACGTCCTGCGCGCAACCCCGTGAACTGCGACCGGGACATCGGGTACCTCCTCCGAACCCTCGCCGCCCCACCGGAAACCGGCTGACCACCGAGGCCGGCGCCCTCGGTATCGGCGCCCTCGGCATCGGCGCCCTCGACATCGGCGCCTGGGGCAACCCACAGCCCACCAGGGGCACCGGCGCGCGTCGAGCCGGGCAACGTGGCACGTCAGATGCTCCCGCTCGGCGAGGTTGGGCGCCCATGGGCCCGCCTCGGCGGTGACATCGGCGTGACTCGGGTCAGCGCCCCACCCCCCGACCCGAGCGCCGGTTCGCTGCTGCCGGCCCTCGCGCCGGCCCGCCGTCTCCCGGCGTTGCGACGGCAGATTCCTCGCCACCAGAGCGGTACCCCCAGCGGGAGTCGCGCTGCCGGTCAGACCCGGTGCTGGTCCCGACCGACAGCCCACGCACCTGCCTGATATCCCATCCGATCGGGCGGCGACGGATCGGATCCCGTGCGGCCCGGGACCAGCCCCGTGCACATCCCGGCGGGGCCGGGATCGCCGTCTTCAGCGGATTCCGACAGAACGTCACATACCGTGTCAAGAGGGAATGTGGCGAGCCCTCTCACGCCGTTCACCGTCATCGGGCTTCCCGTCACAGCCCTCCCCCATGTCGCTCCGACTCCCGGCCATGGTGCCCAAGACCTGGGTGGGATCGGTTCCGGACCTCCAGGAGGCAGAACCTCATGCAGAAGATCACCCGGCTCGCCGTGGCCGTCGCGACCGCGCTCGCGGCGGCAGCAGCGGTCGCCCCGTCCACCGCGGCTGCGTACGGCGGCGAAGGCCGCCCGCGCGGCGGGCACCACGCGGTGTTCGTCCAGACCGACAACCCGGCGGGCAACCAGGTCATCGCCTACCGGCGGGCGGACGACGGACAACTCACCCCGGCCGGCACCTACGACACGAACGGCCTCGGCGGCGTGCTGGCCGGATCGGTCGCCGACCACCTCGCCTCCCAGGGCTCGCTGACCTACGACCCGCGCCACGCCCTGCTGTACGCGGTGAACGCCGGCAGCGACACCGTCTCCGTCTTCTCCGTGGACGGCGACCGGCTCGCGCTGCGGCAGGTGGTCGGCTCCGGCGGCCGCTTCCCGGTGAGCGTCGCCGTGCACGACGACACCGTCTACGTCCTCAACGCTCTGGACGGGGGCTCGATCCAGGGCTACACCGTCCGCGACGGCCGCCTCCACGAGGAGGCCGACTGGAACCGGCGCCTCGGACTCGACCCGAACGCCACGCCCCAGTTCACCAACACCCCGGGGCAAGTGGGCTTCACCGGCGAGGGCTCCCAGCTCGTGGTCACCACCAAGGCGAACGGCAGCAGCCTCCAGGTCTTCAACCTCGACCGCTCCGGCGCCCCCGCCGCCACCCCCGTCACGACGAGCCTTCCCGGGACCGTGCCCTTCGCGTTCGTGCCCAACGGCCGGCACGGCCTGTTCCTGGCCGAGGCCGGCACCAACGCCGTGGCCACGTTCACGATCCACCACGACGGCACCGCCACGCAGGAGGCCTTCGCGGCCACCGGCCAGGCGGCCACCTGCTGGATCGTCGGTGTGCGCAACCTGCTCTACACCTCGAACGCCGGCAGTTCCACCCTCACCGGCTTGCGCACCGCCGACCGCGGCCGCCAACTGACCGTCCTGGGCAACACACCCACCGACCCCGGCACCGTGGACGCCGCGGTCTCCTCGAACGGGCGCTACCTCTACGCCCAGACCGGCGTCAACGGCATCCTCGACGAGTTCGCGATCAACGACGACGGCTCCCTCACCCCGATCGGCTCGCAGACCGTCCCCGGCGGCGCCGGCGGAGAAGGCGTCGTCGCCTTCTGACGCACCGCCCACGGCAGTCGGCGCGGGTCCCTCGCACCTGGGCGTGCGCGACCCGCGCCGACTGCACCGAGTCCGGTCTCGGACTGACACCCGGGCCGCTGCCGGTGTGGCGGCGGTCCCAGGTCCCAGGTCCCAGGTCTCGGAGCTCAGCGGGCTCGCTCGACGCTCCACCTCGGCAGGTACTCGAAGAACGCGACGGCCTCCTCCCGCCACCTGGGACGCCATCCGGCGGCCTCCGTGGCGGCCGCCTGTGCACGGCGCTGCATGTCCGCCCGCATTCTCTCCGGGACGCCACGGCGTTCGGCGATGTCGCGGATGGCGGCGATGGTCTCCTCGGTGCAGGCTCCGTCGCCGAGGGCGGACTCCACCAGCTCCCGCTCGGAGTCGGTGGCCGCTGCCAGGACGGCGCTTACCACGTAGTTGCGGCGCCCCTCCCGGATGTCCGTTCCGGTGGGCTTGCCCATGGTCCCCGCGTCACCGAAGAGGTCCAGGTAGTCGTCGCGCATCTGCCCGCAGATCCCCACCAGCCTTGCATAGCGCCGCAGTTCCTCGTCGTGGAGGGAGGGATCGACGCCTGCGGCGAGCAGTCCCAGCCGGAGCGGGGCGAGGACCGAGTAGCGGGCGGTCTTGTAGTCGGCCACGTCGTGCAGCATGCCCTCGTCCGGGTCCGCGGCGAAGTCCCGCTCCAGGTCGGTGATCTGGCCGACGAACGTGGCCGATGCCGCTCGCGTCTGCACCTCGACCATGGCATGTCGGACCGGGAGCGGGGCGTGGGAATCGAGGAGGACCCGCAGGGACAGGGCGAGTGCGAGGTCGCCGGCGAGGAGGGCGAGCCCGAGCGCAGCCTGCGGCCGGCCGGGGAACCGCCCCCGGTAGGCGTAGTAGGTGGAGGGGCCTCCTCGGCGGGTGGGGGTGTCGTCGATGATGTCGTCGTGGATCAGCCCGTGGGTCTGGAGCAGTTCGATGCTCAGCGCGGCGTCGTCCAGCCCCTCCACGGGCTCGGCAGTCACGAGACGGGCGGCCTCGAAGAGGAGGGCCACCCGCATTCGCTTGCCGCCGCGCAGCGTCAGATCCCGTAGCAGAGCGAGGCAGTCCGGGGTGAACCGACTGGACGACGGAGCGTCGAAGGTGACGGCCAGGTCCCGGAAGTACTGCGCGGACAGCGTGCCGAACCGACGCTCGTACCCGGCGAGACGGGCCCGGATCTGCTCGGCGAGGACGGCGGTGTCGGTCATGGGGATGTCTTCCGTTCGGGTGGTGAATGCGCGCCGCCCGCGCAGGCCGGAGTACCTCAGGTCCTGGCGGTGGTCAGGCACCATGCTGCCTCGAACGCTTGGAGGACCGGGCGGGGCGGTAGGGGGTGAGCACCTCGGGGACGGCGGCGAGGTCGCTGCCTTCGGCCTACGACTGTGTGGGCCTGTCCGCACGGTCGGCGAAGTCGAGGACGGTGACCGAGGGGCGGTGGGTGGCCAGGGGTGGGATGGTCAGAGCGAGTGGGAGGAGGCCGGCGACGAGGCCGCGGCCGCCTGTGGGGCGGACGTCGCGGATGGTGGTGACGGCCGGACTGGCGGTGCGGAGCTTGTGGCGCTCGGCCGCGTCCATCGCCCAGGGCATGGGTGGGGCCTGGTAGGCGTGGGTGCGCATCCTGCCGGTGAGGGTGAGGCGGCTGAACCACCGGGGGACGGCGTCCAGGACCAGGGACGCCCCGGGGAAGCGTTCGGCGCAGCCGGCGATGAGGTCGCGTACGTGCGTCGGGGGGAGGTACATGAGCAGGCCTTGTGCGGTGACCAGGACGCCGTGGTTGCGGTCGACCTCGTCGGCCCAGGTGAGGTCGGTGGCGTCGGCGGCGAGATAGCGTTGGCGGGGGCCGGGGGGCAGGAGTTGCCGGCGTAGGGCCAGCGCCTCGGGGAGGTCGACGGAGAGCCAGCGGGCGCGGCCGTTGTCGATGCGCCAGTACTGGGTCTCCAGACCGTCGCCCAGGCAGACGACGGTGCCGCGCGGCTCCCGGGCCAGGAAGTCCGCCACCTCACGGTCGAAGCACCCGACCCGCAGCGCCTGCAGCTGGGCCTGGACGCCGCTGGTGCCGAACCGGTCGGCGAACGGGTAGTCGATCCGCTCGACCAGCTCCACCGCCTTGGGATCGTGCAGCACGGCGTCCGGCCGGCGGGCCTCCACCGCCCGTTGCCACAGTGTCCACAGTGCCGTCTCCGGCACCGTCCCCAGCTCGGGCTGCTCCCCGCTGCTCATCACACGCTCCCTCGGACCTGACTCTCCCGGACCTGACTCCCCCGGGCCTGCTGCCACGGGTCTGACTGTCCCGGCCTGTTGCGCCGGACCTGGCTCTCCCTGGCCCGCTGCCACAGGCCTGGCCGCCACGGGCCTGCTCTCCCGGTCCCCCGGCATGGACCCGCCGATTCTGACACCCCGGGGCGTGCCGGCCCGGCGCGCGACGCACCGGCGCGCCGGGCGGAGCCTCAGCCGACGCTGAACGCGCCGTCCGGGGGCGGCGGGCTGTCCGTGGCCTCGGCGTCCGTCACCGCGGGCGTGCGCCCGCAGAACTCCGCCAGGCCGGCGCCGTCCGTCAGCCGGGCCGGGAAGATGTCGGCCGCCAGGCGGCGCGCAAGGTCGGCGGCCGGAAGCGGGCCCGCCGAACCGGCCAGCAGGATGTTGCCGTACCGGCGCCCCCGCAGCACCGGGGCCTCGGCGATCAGGCAGACCTCCGGGAAGACGGCGCGCAGGGTCGCCGCCTGGGCCCGGGCGAAGGCCAGTGGCGGGCCGTCTGCGAGGTTGGCGGCGTAGCAGCCCCCGGGGCGCAGCGCGGCGGCGGCCGCCCGTACGAACTCCACCGAGGTGAGGTGCGCGGGGGTGCGCGAACCGTGGAAGACATCGGCGACGACGAGGTCCAGCGACCCGGCCGAGACGGTCTCCAGTACGGCCCGCGCGTCGCCGACCACCGCGGTGATGTCGACGCCGGGCCCCTGCCACGGCAGGTGCTCCTCCACCAGGGCGAGCAGCGGCCCGTCGACCTCGACGACCTGCTGCCGGGAGCCGGGGCGGGTGGCAGCCAGGTAGCGGGGCACGGTGAGTGCGCCGCCACCGAGGTGGAGCGCGTCGAGCGGCCGGCCGGCGGGGGCCAGGGTGTCCACGAGGTGGCCGATCCGCCGGGTGTACTCGAACTCCAGGTGGGTGGGGTCGCCCAGGTCCACGTACGACTGGGGCGTGTCGTCCAGGGTGAGCAGCCAGCCGCCGTCGTGGTCGATGTCGGGCATCAGGCGGGCCAGGCCGAGGTCGGTCTTCCGCGCGACCGGCACGGGCTCCGGGTGCGGTGCCGGGTCCGGGTGCGGTGCCGGGTCCGGTACGGGCTCGGGTACGGCGTCCGTTGCAGACTCCGGGGCGGCGTCCGGTACGGGCTCCGGGGCGGCGTCCGGTACGGGCTCCGGGGCGGCGGTCACGGAGCCACCGGCGCCGGCAGGTAGGCGGCGAGCCAGCGGTCGAGCTCGGCGAAGAACTCGGTGCGCGCGTCCGGCCCGGAGAGGGCGAGGTCGTGCATGCCGTCCTTGATCCGGACGATGGTGACCTGCCGGCCGAGGCGCGGTCCGACGGCGGCGATGTCGTCGGCGCGCAGCACGGCGTCGGCGTGGTGCAGGGCGGCCCGCCACTTGGTGGTGGAGATCGAGGCGGTCGAGGCCATCAGCAGGACGGGGACGTCGATGCCCAGGCCCCGCCGGGCCTGGCGCTGGCCGCGCTGGATGGCCGCGAGCCAGCCCGCGTACAGCGGGAACCCCTCGGCGGGCTTGAGCTTGAGGTCGAAGTCCCACTCGCCGCGGTGGTCCCGGTGCAGGCTGTGCACGTAGTGCGGGTTCAGCGTGGAAGGGAGCTTGCGGGTGGTGGCGAAGCGGCCGAGGGCGTCCAGTGCGGGCGCGCCGATGGCGCGGACGGCCGGGGCCGCGGGCATGGAGAGGAACGGGCTGTTGAGGAAGAGGCCGTCCACGACGCCCCGTCCGGCCCGGCGGCCGGCCCACAGCGCGGTGACCAGGCCGCCGGTGGAGTGGCCGTTGACCAGCAGCTGCCGGTGGCCGTCCTGCTCGCGGATGATCCGGACGGCCGCGTCCAGCTCCTCGTCGTAGGCGGCGAGGTCGCGGATGAAGTTCGGCGACTGGTGCGGGCGCAGCGAGCGGCCGTACTTGCGCAGGTCGAGGGCGTAGAAGGAGTAGCCGCGCTCGACGTAGTGGTCGGCGAGGTGGGTCTGGAAGAAGTAGTCGACGTAGCCGTGGACGTACAGCACGGCGCGGTCGCTGCCCGGGACCAGCCGCCGGACGAGGGTGGCACTGACGGCGCCCTCCTCGTCGGGGGCGAGCGGCAGCTCGACCGCCTCGTACGGGGCCCCCAGGATGTCTTCTCGGAATTCCATGCCCGCCCGCACCCAACCTCTGCTCTGACCTGCCTGCCCCGGCAGGAACCATCGATCCGGACGACCGACAATACCGGCCGGTAGCGGGGAGCGCGGCAGCACGGTCGTGGCGCGGCGGCTGCCGCGCCGCGGGCCGCCCCGCTCCCCGTGCGCCTGCTGTGCGCCCGTGGTCCTGTGGAACGCTACCCGGGCCAGAGTCACTCCCCTGGCCCATGAAGCCGTCAATGAAGCTGTCAATAAAGCTGCCGATGAAGCCAGTTGAGGAGTCAGCATGCCGCACGGGCACGATCCGCGGGCCGGTCACGGTGACCCGTCCCTCTACCGCACGCCCGCCGAGGCGATCGCCGCACCGCCGGAGCGGCTGGCGTACGTGGCCGGGTTCGACCGGTCGGCGCAGCGGCCGGACGCGCTGATCACCGTGGACACCGATCCGGCGTCGCCGACCTACGGGCGGGTGCTCAACTTCGCCGAACTCCCGGGGCTGGGCGACGAGCTGCACCACTTCGGCTGGAACGCCTGCTCCAGCGCGCTGGCGCACGCGTGCCACGAGAACCCGGAGCGGCGGTACCTGCTGCTGCCGGGGCTGCGGTCCTCCCGGCTGCACGTGATGGACACCCGGCCGGACCCGGTGCGGCCGCGGCTGGTGAAGACGGTGTCCGCCGAGGAGCTGGCGGCGAGGGCGGGGTACTCGCGTCCGCACACGCTGCACTGCGGGCCGGACGGCGTGTTCCTGTCCTGCCTCGGCAGCGGGGACGGCGGCGACGGGCCGGGCGGGGTGGCGCTGCTCGACCACACCACCTTCGACGTGCTGCGCGCATGGGAGACGGAGCGGGGGCCGCAGCACCTCGCCTACGACGTCTGGTGGCACCTGGGCACCAACGTGGGTGTGACCAGCGAATGGGGCACGCCGTCGATGGTCGAGGACGGGGTGGTGCCGGAGCTGCTGCTGGGCCGCAAGTACGGGCACGCACTGCACTTCTGGGAGCTGGACTCGGGGCGGCACCTCCAGCGGATCGACCTCGGCGACCAGTACCAGATGGTGCTGGAGCTGCGGCCGGCGCACGACCCGCAGGCCGAGTGGGGGTTCGTGGGCGTGGTCACCAACGTGGAGGACCTCTCCGCCTCGGTGTGGCTCTGGTACCGGGACGGCCCGGCGTTCACCGCGCGCAAGGTGATCGAGATACCCGCCGAGCCGGCGAAGCCGGAGGACCTGCCGCCGGCCCTCCAACCGTTCGGCGCGGTGCCGCCGCTGGTCACGGACATCAACCTGTCGGTGGACGACCGCTGGCTGTACATCTCGGCCTGGGGCACCGGCGAGCTGTTCCAGTACGACGTGTCGGACCCGTTCCACCCTCGGCTGGCCGGCTCGGTGCGGCTCGGCGGGGTGGTGGCGAGGACGCCGCACCCGGCCGAACCGGGCCGACCGCTGAGCGGCGCACCGCAGATGGTCGAGATCAGCCGGGACGGGCGGCGGCTCTACCTGACGAACTCGCTGTACGGGTCCTGGGACGACCAGTTCTACCCCGACGGCATCGAGCCGTGGATCGTCAAGCTGGACGCCGACACGGAGTCGGGCGGGCTCACCGTCGACCCGCGCTTCTACCCGCACGGGGACGAGTTCCGGGGCCTGCGGGTGCACCAGACGCACTTGGCGGGCGGGGACGCCTCGTCGGACTCGTACTGCTACCGCTGACCTGCTGGACAGGCCTGCGGACGGCCCACGGTGACAGGCCCGGGTCCGGACCTGTCGCGGGCCCGGGCCCGGGCCTGTCGCCGCGGGCGGGTGAGGCGTCGGGCGGGTGAGGCGTCGGGCGGGTGAGGCGTCGGGCGGACAGGCAGGCACTCGGGCGGACAGGTAGGCCGTCGGATGGCTTTCCGGTCATGTTGGCAGGCCTTTCGGCCGTCCCGCGACCGCCGCAGGCCGCGCCCACTAGGGTGCGACGAGTCCCTGCTGACCCGCCTCCCCAATCGCCGGAACGCGTCGGGGAGGGCTACCGATCGGACCGGTGTGCCATGCCTTTGACTTTCCGTCAGCCGACAAACCACTCCCGGGCGACCGCCGCCCCGGGGTGGATCGCCCGTACGGCCGCCACCATTGCACTGCTCGCGGCCGCGCTCACGGGCACCACGGCCGGAGCGGCCGTCGCCGCTGCTCCCGCCACCTCCGTACCCGCCGCCGCACCCGCGGGTATACCCGCTGCCGCCCCGGCCGTGGGGGCAGCGGCTGCGCCTGCCGAAGCGCCCGCCGCAGCGGCGGCCTCGGTGGGCGGGTGGACGTGTCCCGGGGTCGCCGTCCCCCCGGGCTACGTCATCACGATGTTCGACATCAGCGGCTGCAACGGCCACGGCGCCTGGCTCCAGCAGCCGGTACGGGACGGGATCTGGACCTGCGGGGGCTCGCCGATCGTCTCCGGGTACGTCCTGACCAACTTCGACTCCAAGGGGTGCAGCGGCGTCGGGGCCTGGTACCACCAGCTCGTCCGGAACGGGATCTGGACCTGCCCGTACTCCCCGATCCCGGCCGGCTACCGCAGCACCACGTACGACGCACGCGGGTGCAGCGGCCTCGGCGCCTGGCTCACCGTACGCGCCTGACCAGGCCGTAGGGCCCGCCCGGCGGGAGCCCCGCCCGGAGCGGTCCCAGCACCCGGCCCCCGGCGCGCGGTGAAGGCGTGCGGGCGGCAGTCCGGGCGTGACCGGCCGGACTGCCGCCCGACCGCCCGACCGCCCCCTCAGCGCCAGGGCGCCGGGGCGTGGGCCGCCGGCTGAAGCTCGCGGCCCACGCCCTCGGGCGCCGGCGTGCCGCGCGGCGGGCCCAGGCGGAGCCTGTCGCCGACGGCGGTGTGCTCGACCAGGGCCTCGCCGACTCCGCCCGGGCCCGTGCGGTGGACGTGGAACTCCAGCTCGTTGTCCGCGCGCGGCACGCGGCTCATCGGGTACTGCCGCCAGGAGTGCGGCAGCAGCGGGTGCTCGACCGTGCCGTGCTGGCCGGCCCGGTACGGGTACGGCTCGCCGGTGCGCACCCTCAGCACCGCGAGGTCGGGGCGGCGTCGCTCGTGACCGACCACCACGGCGTGCCAGTAGGGGGGTTCGGTGAGCGCGGACTCGGCGCCCGCCACCATCGCCCCGACGGCGAAGCGCAGCATCCGCACCCAGGCCGCCTCCAGATCCTCCGTCCACCGGGAGCCGGCGCGGTGCCGGAGCGCCTCACAGAGCGCCTCCTCGAAGGCCTCGTAATGGACCGGCCGGACGCCCAGTTTGCGGTGGTCGCGGCCGAGCCGGGCGAGCGTGTCGGCGAGCTCGTCGGTCCGGTGGAGGTGTTCGATCACATGGGTGAACATCCGCTCCAGGTGAGCCTGTTGGAACTCCATCGAGGAGGGGAAGAGGCTGCGCAGGAAGGGCCGGCGCCGGAACATGGAGTCGTAGAGGTGGTCGATGAGGTCCGCGAACGGGGCGACCGGGCCGAGGTTGTCCAGGATCAGCCGCTGGTCGGCGGCGCCGTCGTAGGGCATGCCGTCGTGGGGCGCGCCGCCATAGGGCAGACCGACTCGGGGCGCTCCGGCCTGCGACGCTCCGGCCGACGGCGACGACTGCGACGACGGGGCGAGGATCTGGCGGCGCAGGAGCATGGCGTGGTGGCGTGCGATCAACTGGTCGTACTCGGTGGCGGTGCTGACGATCTCCATGATCGAAAGCCTAACCAGCCGTCAGATCGCTTCTGTTCAGCATGAGTTCACCCAGCCGAAGGGACTTCTGCCGATTCCGGGCAGGGGTGGGCCCGGACCGCCGCAGGTCCATTACACGGCCGGGCGGAAGGGCCGGGACAGGGCCGGTGGTCCCGGCGGGACCGGGACCACCGGACTAACGGGACGTCTCCGGAGAGGACGTCCGGCCCGTCGACGCGGCGCCCGGCCCGCCTGTGGACGGGTCGCCCGACGTAGCGCCCGACCTCCCGACCACCCTGTCGCCCTCCCTCCCGACCTGCCTGTCGACCTCGCCCCCGACCTGCCTGTCGACCTCGCTGTCGCCCGACGGGCCGGTCGCCACCCAGCTGGCCAGCAGCCGCAGCGACTCGGCCGAGGTGGAGCCGGGATCGGCGTGGTACGTCACCAGCACCAGGTCGGGCTCACCGGCCGGGCGCAGCGTCTCGTAGCGCAGGGTGAGCCGGCCGACCACCGGGTGGTGCAGTTCCTTGGTGCCGTGGCCCTTGTCGCGAATGTCGTGGGCGGCCCAGAGGCGGCGGAAGTCGGCGCTCTTGAGGGAGAGTTCACCGATCAGCGAGGCCAGCCGGGGGTCGTCGGGGTCGCGCCCGGCGTCCAGCCGCAGGATCCCGACCACGTCCGTGGCCTTGCCCTCCCAGTCGTCGTACAGCTCGCGCGCGGCGGGGTCGAGGAAGACGTGCCAGGCCATGTTGCGCTGCTCCGGCGGCATCGCGGAGTAGTCGCCGAGCAGGGCGTTGCCGAGCCGGTTCCAGCCGATGATGTCCAGCCGCCGTCCGAGCACGTAGGCGGGCACGCCCTCCATCGCGTCGAGCAGCTGCTGGAGCGCCGGCCGGACCTGCTGCGGGCGGGTGGACGCGGCGCGCCCCGTCCTGCGCCGGGCGGGCTTGGTGATCCGCTGGAGGTGCTCGCGCTCGGCCTGGGTGAGCCGCAGGGCGCGGGCGATCGAGTCCAGCACGGCGACGGAGACGGACTCCCCGTGGCCCTGTTCGAGCCGGGTGTAGTAGGCCGTGCTCACGCCCGCCAGCTGCGCCAGCTCCTCCCGGCGCAGTCCGGGGACGCGGCGGCGGGTGCCGTGGTCGGGCAGGCCGACGTCCTCGGGGCGCAGCCGGGCCCGCCGCGACCGGAGGAATTCGCTGAGTTCGGTGCGCTGGTCCATGCGGCCCAGTATGAGGGTGAGCCTGCCAGTCGTACGTTGGCCGTGCGTACGACAAGCTCTGATCTGGTTGCCCGGACCGGGTCGGCGCAGGCTGAAGCACATGACGAACACGACGGACACGACGGACACGACGAACACGACGAACGCCGGAACGAGCACCACGAGCGCCACGAGCACCACGGACACCGCACAGCCGCGGAGCGTCTCCGCGTACGCCGCCCCCGCCCCGAAGGCGCCGCTGGAGAAGACCACCGTCCTGCGCCGGGCCGTGGGCGAGCACGACATCCTGATCGACGTCCGCTTCGCGGGCATCTGCCACTCCGACATCCACCAGGTCAGCGAGGACTGGGGCGACGGCATCTTCCCGATGGTGCCGGGCCACGAGATCGCCGGCGTGGTCGCCGAGGTCGGCCCGGGCGTGACCCGCTGGGCGGTCGGGGACCGGGTCGGTGTCGGCTGCTTCGTCGACTCCTGCCGGGAGTGCGACAACTGCCTGGCCGGGCTCCAGCAGTACTGCTCCGGCACCCCGGGCGCCGTCTTCACCTACAACGGCGTGGGCCGCGACGGCGAGCCGACGTACGGTGGCTACTCCTCGCAGCTGGTGGTGGACGAGGGGTACGCGCTGCGCATCCCGGACGCGCTCCCGCTGGACGTCGCCGCGCCGCTGCTCTGCGCCGGCATCACGCTGTACTCGCCGCTCACCCACTGGGGCGCGGGCCCGGGCAAGAAGGTCGCGATCGTGGGCCTCGGCGGACTCGGGCACATGGGTGTGAAGATCGCGCACGCCAAGGGCGCCGAGGTCACCGTGCTCAGCCAGTCGCTGCGCAAGCGGGAGGACGGCCTGCGGCTCGGCGCGGACGACTACCGCGCCACTTCCGACCCGGCCACCTTCACCGAGCTGGCCGGCACCTTCGACCTGATCGTCAACACCGTCTCGGCCGACCTCGACCTGAGCGCCTACCTCGGCCTCCTGCGCACCGGCGGCACACTGGTCCAGGTCGGGGCGCCGGAGAAGCCCGTCAGCGTGAACGCCCACGCACTGCTGGTCGGCCGCAAGTCGCTGTCCGGCTCGATGATCGGCGGTCTCCCGGAGACCCAGGAGATGCTGGACTTCTGCGCCGCCCACGGCATCGGCGCCGAGATCGAGCTGATCGACGCCGACCAGATCAACGAGGCCTACGAGCGGGTTCTGTCCAGCGACGTCCGCTACCGCTTCGTCATCGACACCTCGACGATCTGAGCCACGGGAGCAGCCCCTTCCTGATGCAGGAAGGGGCTGCCCGTTCTCGCCCCCTGTGGTGTTCTCCTGTCGGCCCCGTGCCCTGTGCCACCGACCGGCGCATCCTGGAACTGAAGGCCAGACCCGGTAACCAAGGCCAGACCCGGCAACCCGCAAGGACGGCATGCCATGTCGATGAACGACGCCTACCACCGCTTTGTCGCGGACCAGCAGGCAGACCAGGAAGAGGCAGACGCCAAGGAGCGGATCAGGCAAGCCAACCGGGCCGACATGCGCGCAGAGTTGGCCCCGCTCGACGTTTTATGAAGAAGCTGTGGACCGCCAGCCCGGCAGCCCGCGGCTAGGAGGTCAAGAAGACCACCAATGATCGGGTGGTCGGCTGCGACCGCGGTCAACAGCTGCCAGCCGGCGGTGCCGTCCTGCACACTCGCGGCGGTGACCAGCACTACCAGCAGCAAGCCGATCGTGTCAGTGACGATGTACCGCTTCCGGACGTTATCTTGAGCTTGCCCTACTCGCAGGCTGCTGACCTGGTGCGATGTGTGGTGGACGGTGTTCATGACGCTCGGTCAGCAGGGTCCGATGGCAGCGGAAGATTTCTTCTTCGGCGTGTCGTGGGGGTGGCCTGGCAGGTCGGCGGTGCGTCGTTCCCCGAGCGCGTGGGTGAGGGCATCCCGCAACTCCTTGTTCTCGGACTCCAGTTGGCGGTTGCGTTCAGTGGCGGCCTCCAGGCGTCGCAGCAGCGAGGCGTCGGAGGCTCGTTGTCGGTCGGGAACCGGTCGGGCTGCGGGGACGGGCCGGTGCCGGGCTCGGAGACGTTCGATCTCGGCTCTCAGGTCGGGCTGGTTGTAGAGCCAGGACCGGGAGACGCCTGCTTCGCGGGCGACTGTCTCGAAGGTGATCACGGTGCCGGTGGCGTCCATCCGCCGCAGGGCTGAGGTCGCGCGTCGGCGGGTCGCCGCGGCCCGTCGGCGGGCTGCCGCGACGATCAGGTGGGCGTTGTCAGCTGGCATCCGCGGTCTCCTCGTGTTCGTCCTGGCCGTCTTCCAGCTCGCTGATCATGCGGTCGAGGTTGTTGGTGACCTGCTGGTTCATCTCGGCGACGCGGGTGTGGCCGCAGCTCTTCGCGTTGTCGATCAGCGTCAATGTGCGGGTGCGCTGTTCGCGAAGCTCGGGCAGGAACTCGGGTCCGGTGAGGAAGACTGGGCAGGTCAGGCAGGCGTTGGCGTGTGGGCAGGTCTTCTGGACGGGCAGTCCGCAGTAGCCGTTGGGCAGGGTCTGGGTGGCGATTCCGTAGCGGGTCTTGGCCCACTGGGCCTGGTCGAGCGGCCCGTCGGGATCGAGGGTCACGCGTTCGCCCTTGATGTTGACCCTGGTCGCCGTCTCCCAGTGCCGCCGCACGGTCTGGTCGGTGATCTTGGCGTAGTGCGAGGTCATCTTGTGCGAGTCGTGGTCCAGGAGGACCCGGACGACCTCTTGCGGGACGTCCCGGTTGATGAGTCGGCAGGCGAACGTGTGCCGCCACTGGTGGGGCGTCAGATGCACGGCTCGGCCGTGTTCGTCACGGACCTCGCAGGTCGCCAGCCAGCGGCCGAGCATCCGTCGGTAAGTGCCGTCCGCCAGCGGGAGACTCCCCGAGACGTTGGCGCGTTGGCGGGGCAGCAGGCAGGGCGTCCCGTCCGGCCAGCGGCCCAGCACCCGGCGTTGCTGGTCGCGGATAGCTGCTTCGAGTTCCTCGTCGATCGGCACGGCCGCCTCGCGCCTCATCTTGGTGTTGAAGTAGCGCAGGTAGGGAGCGCCTTGGCCGTCGTGGAGGAGGCAGTCGAAGTCGAGGGCCAAGGCGCTGGAGATCCGAAGTCCGCAACGGGTGAGGATGAGCGTGACGAGGCGGCCGGCCGCGTCGGGCCAACGGTCGAGGTTGCCGGGCGATTCGACCTGGGTCATGACGTACTCGGCGAGGCGGCGGTCGACCTGCTCGGGGACCGGTGGGACGTCGCCGACGTAGAAGGCCGCAGTGCCGGGCAGAGTGTGCTCCCAGCCGTGCTGCCGGATGTTCTGGAAGAACAGGTTGAGCGAGCCGATCCGCGTCTTCTTCATGCCGTGCCCGCCGGGCTGTGACATCACGTGCGCGAGGTAGCGCTCCAGCAGCGGCCGGTCGACCTGCGCGAGCGCGTCGACGCCGACGAACGTGAGGAAGCCGCTGAAGCAGATGAGAGCGTCGGCCCCGGCCCGGGCGGCGCCGATGCTCAGCCCGGACGTCAGCCGCAGCCTCGTCCACCGTTTGCCCAGCTCACGCAGCCAGGGCTGGGTGATGCGGTCGAACCGCAGCCGAGCGCGCGGGCAGGGACGCCCGGCCGAAGTGGTGATGCCCGGAAGCCTGTCCAGCCGCCACACATTCCTGGAGTATTCGATCTCCCAGCCGATTCCGTCCCGCAGAGCTTCCAGCGCATCACGGGCATCGAGCAGGAACAGGAGCGACTCGGCGGCCTGGGCTCCGACTTGTCGGCGCCACTGCTGTTCTGACAGGTCCAGCAGCGACGTGATCCCGAGTGCGGTGACGCGCCGGACGGCCGGCATGACCAGGCGAGGGGCGGCGGTCCGGGATCGGGCGTCGTGTCGGCACTGCAGTGCGTACTGGATCTCCAGTCTCAACTGTGCTGCCAGGTCTCGCAGATCGATGCTGGCGGTTCCGACCAGTTCGCAGTCGGCGATGAAACGGTCGGGGTCGGGCCGGCCATGACGCTGCCACCGGTCGTCGTGGCCCGCGCAGAAGAACTTCGTGGGACTGGCGACCCAGAGGTCGCAGCACGGCAGCCGGCACTCGGAGGCCGCGCTGTCACCCGGGGCCAGGTCAGGGGCATCCCAGGCGGCCAGGTCGGGCTTGCCGGCCCGACCCCACCGGTCGCGGTGCTTGGCGCACAGGCCGTTCTTGGCGCCGCGTCCGTAGCGGCAGCCGGCGACGACGCAGGCAGCCAGGGATCTGCGGCCCCTCACCGGCGGGCCCGGGTCGGCAAGGAAGTCCGTCATCGGCGGGCAGCCGCGCTTGCGGAATCGGATGGCATGGGCATTGCAGAGTCCGCGGCGGGTCGACGCCGCTGTCCGGTCGCAGTCCGCGACCGTGCACTCGTCGGCGACGAACACGGGGTCGTCCGGAGCGGGGACGTAGATCTCGGTGCGGAACTCTGGCCGGACGACGGCCATCAGCCGCTCAAGCAGCCTCGTTCGTCCCGGAGCCTTCTCGGCGGGAACAGTCACAGCCGGACCTCCCGGCCGGTGAACCAGCCAGCTTCCTCCAGGGTGCGGCGGGCGTCCTCGACGGTGAGGTGACCGTATGTGTCGATCGTCGTGGTGATCGAGGCGTGCCCGAGACACTCCTTCACCGTCTCCATCCCGGCGCCCCGCCGCAGCAGCCAGGTGGCGTAGGTGTGGCGGTATTGGTGGGTTCGAAGGCGATCCCCGTGGTCTTCCGGAGCCGTTGGACCAGGTCGTAAACAGCCGGGTAGCCCCAAGGACGGCCGTGTGGTTCGGCGAAGAGGTTCACGAAGACGTAGTCGGAGTCCAGGGCGCCATACTCGCGGTGCAGGTAGTCCGAGTACAGCCGCATCAGGTCCGCGCTCGCCGGGATCGTGCGGGAGCGGCCGGCCTTCGCCCGGGCCCGGTTGTCGTTCTGCCGCGGCACCACGGTCACCTGCCGTTCGGCGATGGCGACGTCGTCGTGCCGCAGGCCGAGGGCCTCGCCGATGCGGACGCCGGTGTCGAGGAGGAGGGCGAACAGCAGCCGGTCCCTCAGGTGTTCGCAGGCGTCCAGGATCTTCTGGACCTGGGCGGCGGTCAGGACGCGCGGGTGCGTCCGGCCGGTCTTGAGCTTGATGGTCCGGGTCCGCTCGGGCTTCCCGGAGGCGACGTGCTGCAGGAACGGCTTGTAGGAGGTGGCCGCGGACCGGTGCCGTCCGGCCGGGCGCATCGTCACCAGCAGGCCGGCAACCTCGACACCGCCTCGGGCGTGGAACTCGTAGAACGTGCTGACCGCGGCGAGCTTGCGGTTGACGCTGGACGCGGTGCAGTGGTGCTCGACCGTCGGCAGGACCGCCACCGCCCCGTTCCGGGCCGGTGGCGGCAGTCGCAACCAGGCGACGAACCCGGCCATCACCTCCAGGTCGACCGACTTCCAGTCCAGGCCGCGGCCGTCGAGATAGCACCACCAGTCCTTGAGATCGTGGGCGTAGGCCTTGACGGTGTTCGGTGACCGCTCGACCGCAGACAGGTACGCGAGGAACGACTCCACCGGACCGACAGGCCTCAGATCATCCCCCAGCAGCGTCCACGACTCCGTCGTAGACCCAGGCATCAGCACCCTGTGCACGCGCATCGCGCCTCCAACTCCTCCGTGATGGACAGCGGCAGATAACCGCATCCACCAAGCAAGTTGGGGGACTTCCAGCACGCTTCACCTACATGAAGGACACCTCGGTGCTGGCTCAAGATAACTGCCCACGATCTTCTTCCCGACGTCGGCGCACTGCGTGGCGGCGGGAGCGTTCATGGAGCTCTTCACACTCTGCGAGTCGATGATGCACGCCGTCGGCTCGGGGTTGCGCCCCTCGCGGATGCGGACGAGGCGGCATAACAGGCCGTTGAGCTGCTCGAACACTCCCCCCTTCTGCCAGCGGGCGAAGTAGGCGTAGACCGTTTCCCATGGCGTTATGTGGAATCTGACTTGTCAAGGTCATTGGCAGTGCCGACGACTGCCGGCCCGCACTCGGGGGGAAGGTGGGCGACGACCAAGGCAACAGCGTCACGCGGGTTGTCAGCCTCTCCGATGTCCGCCGGTCCGTGAGGCGAGCGGGTCTTCCACCAGGTGACACGGTATTTCCCGTCCACGGGAGTAACCACTGGAACGTCGTGGGTGTAGGGGAATCCGGTGCAGCGGCTGAAGTTCAGCGACATGTGGCTGTGGAAGGGGAACAAGGCTCGGAGCTGTGGCTGTGCGTAAGACGCTTCGATGAGGTCGTGGTCGACGTGTGACGCTGCGACCTGACGGTAGATCGTCCACATGGTCTCGATTGCGGTGCCGCGCTCGTGGGCCTCGGCGAGCGTGCCATAGTGGACGAACGGGCATGCGGCTCGCAGATCCTCCAGGTTGGCGCCGGACTGCCAGACCCCGGTAGCCGTGGCAGCCTCATTCAAATTGCTTGTCGTGCCCTTGGCCATCGCGACACCGCGTTCCCAGAAGCTCATGACGAAGCAGCGGTCCTGGATGCCCAGGTGAGCATTCGTCGTCCGGCTGTCACTATCCGCCCGAGCTCCTGATCGCTTCCACCCTGGCGCTCGTTCGGGGAGCACGTCGAAGCGATATCCAGCATGGTGAACGGCTTCTGCAGGGCGATCTGGAGCGTGCCGTCCTGGCCGAGTTCAGGATAGAGACTGGCCAGATCCGGGGCAGGTTGTGACGTCACGCTTCGCCCTTCAGTTGGTGCCGCCAGTTGTGAACGGCTCTTCGTAGCTCCTCGCCGGCTGCTTGCTGTGCCGGACCCGACGACGGAAAGCAACGTGACTGTCGCAGGTATTCCGAGCTGGCGTGGTGTCGGGCCCGCCCGGGAAGGGACGTCGGTGAGTCGTGCCAGGAGTTGGTCGATGACAGCCTGGCCGTCGTCGACGGCGGCGCGTTCGTCGTCGGTGAGGACTCCGGCTACGTCCTGGTTGACGAGTTGGGTCGCCCGTTCACAACCGACAAGCTCCGTTGGCACGCCCAGCGGCTGATGAAGCAGGCCGGCGTCCGGAGGGTTCGTCTCTACGACGCCCGCCACGCTGTGCTCTCGTCGATGGCCAACAACGGCGCGCCCGACAACGGGGTGTCGGCCTGAGCCGGGCACGCAGATCTCTCCTTCACCAAGCGGATCTACGTGCGCCCTGACCCGCAGAGTCTCAAGGCTGGCTCGGACAAGCCGGGCGAGCTACTGGGCTGAAGATCGCTATGGACTGTGACCAAATGTGACACGACACCTCGGAGAAGCAGCAGAAGCCCTGCCCCATTTGAGCGAAGTATGGTTCCTGCCATGTAAGTTCAACCTCGGAGAACAGTTCACGGCGCCCCGCCCCCGGTGCTCTCCCATCACCGGGGGCGGGGCGCCGCGTCTTGGGTGGAGCCGGGTCAGGCCTCGGCCGGGCCGGGTGCCTTGGCGGCCGGTGAGCGGCGGAGCCGGCGGCGGCGTGGGGGCTGGTCGGGGAGCCAGCCGAAGGTGAGGCAGGCGCCCAGGACTCCGATGATCATGCCGACCAGGAAGCCGCCCAGGTTGGAGGTGATCCAGCTGGCCAGCGAGCTGAGGACGGCGAGGACGGAGTAGAACAGCCGTTGGGCGGGGTTGAGCAGGATCAGCACACCGCAGACCGTCATCACGATCGGCACCAGGTAGCCGGCCAGTCCCTGCATCCCGATGTGCAGGACGACGGGCAGCGGGGCCCGCAGGGTGAAGAGGATCTCCGCGCCGCCCAGCAGCACCAGCAGACCGCCCCAGAACGGCCGCCGGCCCCGCCAGCCTCGCCAGCCCCCGGCGCCGCGCGTCGCCACGGCGGCCGTCCCCGCGGACTCGGCCGTCCCCGCGGACTCGGCCGTCCCCGCGGGCTCGGTCGTCTGCGCCGCCGTGGTGGGCGCCGTCGCCCCAGCGGGCCCGGCCTCCCCAGTGGCTGCCCCGTCGGCCTCGGGTACGGGATCGGCGGCCACCGTCAGCAGCCCTCCGAGCTGAAGCTCAGCCGCAGGTTGGGCAGCTTGAACGCCCCTGCGGTGGTGGCGTAGTTGTGCTGCCTCAGGTTCTTGATGGTGACGGTGTCGGCCTGCTGCCCGAACACGCCCGGCAGGCCCTTCACGCCCGCCTTGGTGTAGGTACTGGCGTCGCCGCCGATCTCGATGTTCTTGAACGACGCGTCGCCGGAGAGCAGGTCCGAGTCGGTGGTGAGGTCGGTGGCGGTGACGGGGGTGCCGCCGTCGCCGGCCCTGATCAGCAGGTTGATGCCGCCGAGGTCGACGCTCTGGCAGAGTTTGGTCAGCTCGGCCTGCTTGATCGCCGAGACGGCGACCAGCACCTGGCCGCCGGTGTCACCGGCGTTCGGGCTGCCGTCGATCATGTGGTCCAGGCTGCCGAACTGCTCGAAGCCGACGCCGTCCAGACTGTCGGCGGTGACGGTGAACGGCATTCCGGAGATGGCGAACTGGGCGGCGAGCACGCCCTGCGCCGTGAGGGTCATCAGGACGGCACCGACGGCGACGGCGGGAACGGCCATCAGCGCGGTGCGCCGAAGCCGGACCCTCCCTCTCGTCCCGGCGGGTGTCCCGGTGGTTTCGGGCGTGGGGGCGGCGTCCTCGGACGTGGCCATGTGTGCTCCCTCGGGTGGTGGGATGTGCAGGCACTGGCACGTTGTCCTGGCGCGGACAGCGTTCTGCGGCCCGGCCGGTGGGCCGCCCCTTGGCAGCGGGGCGGGCCGGTCGGACCGCAGTCGGTAACTGGAAAGCTACTGCCCGGTATCCGGCGGGTCAATACGGGTGCACGAAGGATCACTCACCGGCGTTTGTGACGCACCATCAACTCTGCTGCGGTGAAGCCGAGAGCCGGCGTTCCGCCTCCGCCGGACCGAGGAACGGCGCCAGGCAGAAGAGGCTCAACGCCGGTAGCAGATCGGGAAGTTGCTCTGTCCGCCCAGCGTCCACCGCACGGTGCAGGGTGCGGTAGACGCCGCCGACCACCGCGTCCACCAGCGCCTCCGCCCCTACGCCGCCGGGGGGTTCGGGCACCTCGGCGAAGAACGCCCGGAAGCGACTGAGGAGTTGGGCGATCTCCTGGCGCCCGGCCGGGCCCAGCGCCTCGATCTCGATGACCGCCATGGTGGCGAACGCCGGCACGCCCGCCAGCAGGCCGAGCAGCGCGCGCAGGGCCTCGCGGATACCGGTGCACCAGTCGGGCGCCGCCGCGAACGCTGCCGCCATCCGCCGCATCACCACCCCGGTGCCGTACCGGTGAGCAGCGAGGAAGGCGTCCTCCTTGCCGCTGAACAGCTCGTAGAAGACCGGTCGGGTCACGCCCGCCGCGCGGCAGATGTCGCTCACCGTGGCGTGCTGGTACCCGTGTTGCGCCACGGTGTGGACCAGGCCGTCGAGCAGCCGCTCGCGCTGGGTGGCCGCGACCACCCCGGGCGGCAGCCGGCTCGGGCCGCGCTTGATGGAGCGGGCCGGGTCACGGCCGGCGCGCGCGCCCGGCAGCAGCAGCGCCTCGGCGCCTTGGAGGGCATCCCGGTTCATCGCCAACTCCTGTGCTCTGTATTGACATTGACGCAAGGGCTGGTTTACAACACTCGCAGGTTTCCCACTCGCGGCATCAGCCGCCGGGGGCCTTCACGCGTTCCGACTGTTCAGTATGGCGAACGCATGCGCCGGTGGCAGCCGTCGGCATGCACCCCACGCACTCCCTGCACCTCCTCGCCGTACGGGCGGGCCCGTGGCGCCGGGCCCGCCGCACCACCGGAAGCACCTTCCCCCACAGTGCACCGCCGACGTGCCGGCACGCGCCACCACGCATCACCACGCGCCGCCCGGCACCCACTCCGCCGCGCCCGCCGCGGCACCCCTGCGCCACCCCGCCGCGCGTAGCACCACGCGTACCACCGCGCGACTTCCGCGGGCTCCCCCACCCAGAACTCCGCACGGAGAGAGGCACCCCATGCGCATCCGCCGCACCCTCGGCGCCGCGGCACTCGCCGCCATCGCCCTGGCCACCGCCGCCGTCACCCCCGCCCAGGCCGCCGGTCCCGCCGTACTGACCTACGGCGGCCTCGGCGCCGCCGGCACCGACGTCGCCGTCGGCGACGTCCTGACCGCCAACCTGGCCTCCGGCAGCTACGCGACCTTCTACTCCAGCGCGACCGGAACGAGCGGCATCAAGTGTGCCGTCTCCTCCTTCTCCGCCACCGTCACCAACAACCCGGCCGCGCCGGGCGTGGCCACGGAGCAGCTCAACAGCCACACCTTCGGCTCCTGCACCGCCAACGTCATCGGCGTCATCTCCGTGCAGAGCATCACGGTCAACAACCTGCCGTACACCAACTCGGTGAGCGACGCCGCCGGCAACCCCGTCACCCTCAGCCCGACCGCCGGCCCGCTTCAGACCACGGTGGTGCTGAACACCATCCTCGGCCCCACGACCTGCGTCTACCGTGCGCCCGGGAGCATCTCCGGCACCACCAACAACACCGGGCAGACCATCGGGTTCGCCTCCCAGGCGTTCGCCAAGGTCTCCGGCCCCAGCACCTGCTTCGCCACCGGCTACTTCTCCGCCACCTACGGGCCGGTCGTCGACAGCTCGGTCGCAGGCAGCCCGCACGTCTACGTCAACTGACGCCCGGCTCCGCCCGCTGACGTCCGACCGGCAGAAGTGAACCGGCTGACGTGAAACCGGCGGAGCAGCGGACGGCCGGAACAGCGGGCAGCCGAAACAGCAGTCGGCCGGAACGACGGACGGCTGGAACGACGGACGGTCCGGAGAACGGACGGCCGGAACAGCGAGCGGCGTGCGGCACCCCCGGTGGCGCACGCCGCCTTCCCCGTTGCCGGGTGACAGCAACGGTGCGCCCGAGCCCCGACCACCCTGCCGCCCAACCGCCCAACCGCCCTGCCGCCCTGCCGCCCTGCCGCCCTGCCGGCTTTCCGCCCAACCGCCCGACCCCGCGACCGCCCGACCCGGGACAGCGAAGTGACCGGCCGGTAGGGTGCGGAGCACAGACGCACCGGGCAGGGCTATCGACGGGGAGTGGAGCACATGGGCGGCGACGGCACCGGGTTCTTCGAGTCGGCGGCGGACGCCAAGGCCAGGCTCGCCGAGACCGGCTACCTGGCCTCCACCGCGGTGGCCACCACCGTCTTCCTCGCCGACCGGCTGGGCAAGCCGCTGCTGGTCGAGGGCCCGGCCGGGGTCGGCAAGACCGAACTGGCCAAGGCCGTGGCCGAGATCGGCCGGGCACGGCTGGTCCGGCTCCAGTGCTACGAAGGCATCGACGAGGCCCGCGCGCTCTACGAGTGGAACCACGCCAAGCAGCTGCTGCGGATCACCGCCGGCCGGGACGAGGGCTGGGACCAGGCCCGCACCGACATCTTCGGCGAGGAGTTCCTGCTCACCCGCCCGCTGCTGACCGCCATCCGCGGCGACGAGCCGACCGTGCTGCTGATCGACGAGATGGACAAGGCCGACGTCGAGGTGGAGGCGCTGCTCCTGGAGGTGCTGAGCGACTTCCAGGTCACCGTCCCAGAACTGGGCACCATCGCGGCCACCCGGCGGCCCTTCGTCCTGCTCACCTCCAACGCCACCCGCGAGCTGTCCGAGGCGCTGCGCCGCCGCTGCCTCTTCCTCCACCTCGACTACCCGGACGCCGAGTTGGAGCGCCGGATCGTCCGCATGAAGGTCCCCGGCCTGGACGCCACGCTGGCCGAGTCCCTGGTACGGGTGGTCGGCGCGCTGCGGGCGATGGAGCTGCGCAAGGCGCCGTCGGTGGCCGAGACCATCGACTGGGCCCGCACCCTGCTCGCACTCGGCGCGGACACCCTGGACGAGGCTGTCGTCCGCGACACCCTCGGGGTGATCCTCAAGCACCAGGACGACATCCTGAAGGCCACCCGGAAGCTCACCCTGGCATGAGTGTTCCGGCGGAACCGGGCCGGTCCGGAACGGCTACAACCGGAACGGCTGCAACCGGAGCAGGTACAGCTGGAGCAAGTACAGCCGCGGCAGGTACAGCCGGAGCAGGTGCAACCGGCGCCGGCGAGGCACCCGGTACGGCCGACCTCGCCGCCCGGCTCACCGGCATGGTCCGGGCACTGCGCGGCCACGGGCTGCGGATCGGTCCGGCCGAGACGGTGGACGCGGCCGCCGTGGCCGACGTCCTCGGCCTCGCCGACCGGGAGCAGCTGCGGGCCGGCCTGGCCGCCGCGCTGCTCCGCTCCGAAGGCCAGCGCGGCGTCTACGACGCGACGTTCGACCTGTACTTCCCGGCCGGCGTCGGCGCCCCCGAGACCGCCCGGGACGGCTCCGCGGAGGGCGACGAGGCCACCCCGGAGGCCGTCCGGGAGGACCTGCGGGAGCGGCTCGCCGCCGCACTGGCCGCCGACGACCGGGCCGCCCAGGCCCGCCTGGCCGGCGAGGCGGTGGCCGCGTTCGGCCGGTACGGCGTCGGCTCGGCCCCCGGCTCTGACGGGTGGTCCGCCCACCAGACACTCGGCCGGCTCGCCCCCGAGACTCTGCTGGCCCGCGTCCTGGCGGCGCTGCGCGACGGCCCCGCCCCCGACACCCTGGCGGACGTCTCCGACCGCCTCCTGGCCGACGAGATCCGCCGCCGCATCCAGGGCTTCCGCGCCATGGTCGGCACCGAGGCCCGCCGCCGGGTCGCCGAACTGCGCGGCGCCGAACGGATCGCCGAACGCGCCGTCGCCCCCAGTGCCGACCGGATCGACTTCCTCGCGGCCGGCCGTGACCAGCTCGCCGAACTGCGTCGCACCGTGCACCCGTTGGCGCGGAAGCTGGCCACCCGGCTGGCCGCGCGGCGGCGCCGGGCCGCCCGCGGCGAGATCGACCTGCGCCGCACCCTGCGCCGTTCTCTCTCCACCGGCGGCGTGCCGCTGCGCCCGGCGTACCGGCTGCGCCGACCGGCCCGACCGGAGATCGTGCTGCTCTGTGACATCTCCGGTTCGGTGGCCGGCTTCGCCGACTTCACGATGCTGCTGGTACAGGCGATGAGCGACCAGTTCAGCAAGGTGAGGGTGTTCGCCTTCGTCAACCGCACCGCCGAGGTGACCGGGCTGCTGGCCAAGGGCGGCGGCGCCGATCCGGCCGTACTCGCCCGGCGCATCCTCACCGAGGCCAAGGTGATGGGCCACCACGGCAACAGCGACTACGGCTCGGCCCTCGGCGAGTTCGCCGAGCACCACCTGGACGCGGTCGGCCCGCGCACCAGCGTGCTGGTGCTCGGCGACGCCCGCAACAACCACCGGGACCCGAACGTGCCCGCGCTGCGCCTGATCGCCTCGCGGGCCCGGCGGGTTTACTGGCTCAACCCGGAGCAGCCCTCGCTCTGGGGCTCCGGCGACTCCGCGGCACTCGCGTACGCGGAGGCGGTGGAGATGCACTCCTGCCGCAACGCCCGCCGGCTCGGCGAGCTGATCACCCGGCTGCTGCCCGTCTGACGCGCCACCGGGCTGTCGTGCCGCCGGGCCACCGGGCCCCGGTCTGACGCGCCCCCGGGCCCGGGCTGTCGCGCCGCCGGGCCACCATGGACGGCTGAACCCGACCCGTCCGGGCGCTGAGGGGCTGCCGCGATGCCGCACTGCCGTGCTGCCGCACTGCTGTGCTGCCGCGACGCCATGGCGGCACGACAGCACGGTGGCCCCGGAACTCAAGGCGCTGAGGGACCGGCCCTGCGCTCCGGAGATGGCCGTCCGCCTCGGGCGCGCACGAACGCGGGCCTCAAATGGTGTATCTGCGTGAGCGCGCCAATCCAAGGTGTGATGACTTTATGAGTGGCATACAAGGTCACGGTCACCCACAGTCGACGGCTCCCTCCGCTGGATCCTTCCCCACCAGCGGTCCGGGCGCAGGGGCCGTGTCCGCCCGCATCGCGGGCCTCCACGATCTCTGCGCCTGAGCGGTAAGGCGTGCGCCGTCCGTCTGGGCGCGCAGCGGTTCGCCGTGCAGCGCCGGTCCCCGCCTCTCAAGAAGGACTAAAGATGCAGCTTCCTCGCCCGCCCCGCCTGGCCGCACTCGCCCGCCGCGCAGAACGGCCGCTTGCCGGAGTAGGTGTCCTGGCCCTCACGGCCGCCGGCGCACTGGCGGGATTGACCCCCGGTGTGAGTTCGGCCTCCAGCCACCGTGAGGCCCCTCTGATCGCGGGCGACCCCCGGGCGGACAACACCGATGTGTATGCCTTCGTCAGCCCCGACAACCCGGACACCGTGACCCTGATCGCGAACTGGATCCCGTTCGAGGAGCCCAACGGCGGCCCGAACTTCTACCCGTTCGCCGACGACGCCCGCTACAACATCAAGGTCGACAGCGACGGCGACGGGAAGCCGGACGTCACGTACACCTGGTCGTTCACCAGTCACTATCGGGACGACGCCAACCAGTTCCTGTACAACACCGGTGTCGTGAACTCCCTGGACGACGCGACACTGAACTTCCGCCAGACCTACACCCTGACCGTCACCGGGCCGGACGGGGCCACGAAGACCCTCCTCAAGAACGTGCCGGCCGCACCCTCGAACGTGGGCAAGGCGTCGATGCCGGACTACGCGTCCCTGCGCAAGCAGGCCGTCCTCGGCCTGCCCGGGGGAGGCCAGACCTACGCCGGTCAGGCCGACGACTCGTTCTTCCTCGACCTGCGGGTTTTCGACCTCCTCTACGGCGGCAACCTGAAGGAGTCCGGGCACGACACCCTCACCGGCTACAACGTCAACACGATCGCCATCCAGGTTCCCAAGAAGGACCTGGCGCTCAAGGGCGACTCCACGCGCAACCCGGTGATCGGGGTGTGGTCGACCACCGACCGCAAGGGCGCAGTCGTCGCACAGGACAAGGGTGGCGAGGACAAGGGTGGCGAGGGCAAGGAGACTGCAGGCAAGGAGACTGCGGGCAAGGAGGACGGGGCGGGCTGGCGCCAGGTCTCCCGCCTCGGCAACCCGCTGATCAACGAGGTGGTCGTCCCGATCAAGTTCAAGGACGCGTTCAACGGCCTGACACCGGACAAGGACCACACGGTGACCCCGGTGGTCGACAAGGTGAAGGATCCGATCGTTCCCAAGCTCGTCCAGAGCATCTACGGGATCCCCGCTCCGGCCGCGCCGCGCAACGACCTGGTGGAGATCTTCCTCACCGGCGTGTGCAAGGCGTGCGGCGGTCCGATCCAGGCCGACCTGAACTCCCAGCTCCTCAATGCCGATGTGAGCAAGGACAGGTTCGTGCCTTCCGAGGAGCTGCGCCTCAACATGTCCGTGCCACCGGCAGCCGCACCGAACCGGCTCGGCGTCCTCGCGCAGGACCTCGCCGGGTTCCCGAACGGCCGGCGTCTGGCCGACGACGTCGTCGACATCACGCTGCAGGCCGCCGAGGGTGCGGCGCAGACCGGGAAGCTCGTGCCCGCGCTGGCCGCCGGTGACGGCGTCAACACCAACGACCACGCGTTCGACAAGACCTTCCCCTATGTCGCGCTGCCGAACACCGCGGCCGTCAACCAGGCCGTCTCCGACACCCCGGGCGGGGGCGTGGCGGCAGGCCTGGGCGGCCTGTCGCTGAGCCGGTTCCCGATCGCCGGAGCCACGGCCCTCGGCGGGGGCGTTCTGCTGACCGCCGCCGCGGTCCTCGCCCTGCGCCGCCGGCACAGCGCCTAGCAGTGGCGCGCTCTTCCGGCCCCCGCCGCCCGCGCCTCACCACGAGGAGCGGGCGGCCGGGGCCTGTCCAGGTCCCGCGGACCGTCGCGGCCATCGCACTGGCGCTCGGCGCGGCGCTGTCCGGGGCCGGGGCCGTGAACCTGGCGACCGCTCCCCATACCACGGGCCCAGGGGCCGTCACGGACGTCGGCGACCTTCCCCTGCCCTCCCCCGCGGCATCCCAGAGCCCGACCGCCGCAGTCTCCGGCGCACGACAGGCCCCGCCGGTGAGGCTGCGAATACCACGGATCGGCCTCGACGCGGCTCTGACGGACATACAGGTCCAGGACGACGGCCATCTCGGCACACCCGACGACCCGGACGTGGCCGGCTGGTGGAGCCAAGGGCCGGCCCCCGGCAGCATCGGGGCCGCGGTGATCGTCGGTCACGTCGATTCGCGCACCGGGCCGGCCGTCTTCGCCGGCCTGTCCGCCCTTCGGCCCGGTGACACCATCAGCGTGCAGAGCAGCGACGGGACCACCACGGGGTTCACCGTGCAGGCCCTGCGCGGTTACGCCAAGGACGGCTTCCCCAGCGATCTCGTGTTCGGGGCCACGTCCGGTCCCAGTCTGCGGCTGATCACCTGCAGCGGCAGCTATGACCACGGGACCGGGGAGTACCTGGCCAACCTGGTGGTCTTCGCAGTACCCACCACTCCATCCGCCGGCGCGCAAACGGCCTGACACCGGTCCCGACGGCACGGCTTCACCCACGGAGTACGCCATGATCCCGGCTGCCTCTTCGCAGACCCGCCGCCGTCGGCTGCTGCCCGCCGCCGTTGCCACCGCGCTCGGCATCGCGCTCTTCCTCGCCGGCGCGCTGGGCCTGGCCCCCCAGCACGGCGGCACGCGGCCCACCTCCGGTGTGATGACCGAGCAGGCCGATGGCGCAGGCGGCGTGCCCGCGGACATCCGCGGCCTGCAGGAGCACCTGCGGGGCGCGCCCACGGACGCGGTGGCGCTGGGCTCGCTCGGCCTGGCCTACGTCCAGCAGGCCAGGGTCACCGCCGACCCGTCCTACTATCCGAGGGCCGAGGAAGTCCTCGCCCGGTCGCTGCAGGCCGACCCGGTCGACAACTTCACCGCGATGGGCGGCATGGCCTCCCTGGAGGCGGCCCGGCACAACTTCACCGCCGCCCTCGAATGGTCGCAGAAGGCCATCGCGGTCAACCCGGACAACTCGACCCTCTACGGCATCCTCGCCGACGCCCTGACCCAGCTCGGCCGTTACCCCGAGTCGCTCGACGCCGTCCAACGCATGGTCGACCTCCGGCCGGGCACACCCTCCCTCGCCCGCGCCTCCTACACGTGGGAACTGCGCGGTGACACCGCCACCGCCGTCTCGAACATGAAGCGCGCCCTCGACGACGCCAACACCACCGCCGACCGGACGTTCGCCCTCTACCACCTCAGCCAGCTGGCCCTCGACAACGGCGACCCCCGGACCGCCCTCACCCACGCGGAGTCGGGGTTGCGCGCCGCACCCGACGCGGCACCCCTTCTGGAGGCCAAGGCCAAAGCGCAGGCGGCTCTGGGTGACAGCGCCTCGGCCATCGCCGGTCTCCGTCGGGCCGCCACGCTGGTCCCCCAGCCGGAGTACGTCCTGGAACTCGGCGAGCTGCTCCAGTCACTCGGCCGCTCCCAGGAGGCTGAACAGCAGTACGACGTGTTCCGCGGCGAACAGAGGCTCTTCGCCGACAACGGAGTCACCCTGGACACCGACGCCGTCCTCTTCGAGGCCGACCACGGCGACCCCGGGGCCGCGCTCGCCATCGCCGAGGAGGGGCTGAGGACCCGCCCGTTCCTGGACATGCACGACGCCTACGCCTGGGCGCTGCACCTCGGCGGACGCGATCAGGAGGCCCTGGAGCAGTCGGACGAGGCCACGGCCCTCGGGATGCGCAACGCCCTCTTCCGGTACCACCGGGGCATGATCGACAAGGCCCTCGGACGAACGGCCGAGGCCCGCACGGAGTTGCAGACGGCCCTGCAGATCAACCCGTTCTTCAGCCCGCTGCACGCACCGACCGCTCGCACGGCCCTCGACGAGCTGATGTCCGCGGAGGACCGGACCGCCCGGCAGGCTACTTGGCGATGACGTGGCTCGCGTCGCCGCCGAGCGCCGTGTACAGCTCCATCCACTGGCGATCGGTGCCGGTGGGGGGCTTGCCGTCGCAGAAGGCCTTGGTGCCGTTGGCGGCGTAGAAGCGCATCATCTCCAGCACCGACCTCGGATCGGACTTCTCCCTCCCCGTGTACCTGCTCCCCGGGCTCTGGCTCTGGTGCTGGATGCAACTGGGGGAAGGCGTATCCCCTTGGGCGTCGAAGCCGCCGTCCGGCTCGGCGCCACAACCGGCCACCAGCACGACGGACACGACAGCAAGGACAGGACAACGCGCGGCTCGGCGCAGGCTGCGGGTGTGCACGACGGGTCGGCCTCCGAGGGACGGGAGTTCACAGTGTGGAGGGCAGGCTGCGGACCACCAGCGCGACACCGACGGCGAGGATGAGCGCGGCAGTCAACAGGGCGGTGTACGGGGCGATTCGGCGCAGCCGACCGATGACCGGACCGTCCGCGGCGTCGACGATCCGGTCGCCGAGGCGGACCAGGAGCAGGCCGACGGCCGTGAGGGTGGCAGCCATGCCCAGGCCGTAGGCGACCACCAGAGCCGCGCCGAAGAGGGTGCGGCCCAGGGCGATCGCACCCAGCAGGACCACCAGGGCGGACGGGCTCGGCACCAGGCCGCCCGCAACGCCGAGGCCGATCAGTCCACGGCGGCCGGGGGCCGTGTGGTGGTGCTGGTGGGCGCCGCCGAAGAAGCCGTGCCGATGCTCGTGCTCGTGGCTGTGGTGATGGGCAGCCGGCCCGTGACCGTCGGCGTGCTCGTGGTGATGGTGATCGTGCTCGTGGTGGTCATGGTGGTCGTGCTCGCACTGATGGTGATCGTGCCCGTCGTGGGGATGGTCGTCGTGCCCGTCGTGGGGATGGTGATCGTGCCCGTCGTGGGGATGCGGGTGGGAGTGGTCGACCTGGCCGTCCGGGTGGGGGTGGTCGTGATGGAGCGCCGACGCCGGCGCGGCCGCGGCGTGCGCGAGTTCCCCCGGTGGCTCGCCCGCCTCGTGTGCTGAGTCCCGAGCCGCTGAGTCCCGGACCGCTGAGTCCGGGGCCCCACCCGGCTGTGGCCCGCTGCCGGAACCCCGCACCGCCTCGCGCAGCAGGGCGGCGCCGACGAGGGCGACCAGCGCGCCGCTGACAACGCCCAGCCATCCGAGGAGGACGTCACCTGCCAGGGAGGAGAACGCCGTCAGGCACAGGCCGATCACCAGGACGCCGGCCGTGTGCGTCAGGGTGACGGTGGCGCCGACGGTGACCGCGTCCCGGGGCCTGCCGCGCCGTCCGGCCAGGTAGGCCGCCATCACGGTCTTCCCGTGCCCGGGCAGAAGTGCGTGCCCGGCCCCCAGCACGATGGAGAGCAGCACGGCGAGCAGACCGACCGGGACGGTGAGGTGCCTGGCCGCGCCGAGGTCGGCCAGACGGGAATCGAGGCCGGTGAGCCAGGCCGTGGGACCCGAGACGTCTCCCCTGGACACGGTGCCGGCAGCGGCAGCCGCAGCCCCGCCGGGGAACACCCGGAACTGAGCCCGGGTGACGCCACTGGGGCTGTTCAGCAGGTCACGGGGGTAGTCCCGCAGCTCCCGGGAGACCGATTGCGCGGGGACATCCGCCAGGTCGAGCGTCGTCCCGTCACCCCGGGCGGTGATCTCGTTCCAGCCGACCCGGCCGGGATCGCTCCCGCTTGCGGCCCGCACGGTGGTGCCGCCGGGCGGAAACTGCAACGCGGACCCGAGGACGCACTCCAGCCGGCTGGTCCGCAGTCCTGCGGAACCGTCCTCGTAACGGAACTGAGCCGACCGGGTGTTCCACTGCAGGGCCGCGGGCCCCTGGTCCGTCGTCACCTGCAGCCGTTGCGCGGCCTGGGAGCACTGCCCGGCCGCCCAGGCCGCGCGCTCGGAGTCGTCGACCGTGCCATCGCCGTTGCGGTCGACCCGCGGCTGCTCCTGGAGCGTCGGGATCTCGGCGGCGTCGGTGACGGCGAGGACCTCGATGCCGTCAGGGCGGACCGTGAACCCGAGGTAGTGGTTGACGGAGAAGTTCCCCAGCGGGTGCGCGTCCGCGGCCGCGGCGAAGCCGAGCAGGCAGAGTGCACCGGTAACCCCCACGCCCGTCCGAAAGAGGAACCGCGGGAACACCACGTTCTTGCCTCCGGGGATTGCGGTCGGCGTGGAAACCCCGGGCGACAGGCGGCTGCCGAGGGTGAGGGCAGGGGCCCGACGGGTAACCATGGCGGCCGAGGCGGCGGGCAGCATGTCACCACTCCGGTCCGGGTCGTGGCATCACCCGCACGGGGCATCGGCCACGGGGTATCGGCCACGGGGTACGGGCTGGGGCCGCACGTTCCCGTCAGCCCGGTCGGCCGTCGCAGGGGGGCCCGGATGCAGCGGTCAGGTCGGGATGGCATGGGAGGAATGCCGGCACCGCTCGGCGGAGCCACCTGACCGTGCCGGCTCCGCCGCATCAGGCCGCCGGCTCCCGGACGGCGCGCTGTTGCTGCGGCAGCTGGGCATCGAGGGCCGCGGTCAGTGCCCGGACCGTCGGCCGGGCGTCCGGGTCGGGCCGGAGGCAGGCATCGATCGCTTCGGCGAGGCCGTGAGGCAGTCGCCGCCGGGTCGCGACCGGGGGCGCCGCTGCCTCAAGCTGCGGGTACCAGAGGTCCGCGTCGGCGGCGTCCTCGCCGTCCGCGTCGTACGAGCCGTACGCGTCGTACGGGCCGTCCGCGTCGTACGGGCCGTCGGAGTCATAGCCACCGTCGACGGTCTCCCCCGGGTCGAAGGGGACGTCGCCGGTGGCGGCCTCGTACAACGTGGTGCCGATGCCCCAGACGTCCGCGGCCGGGGTGAGCGCACCGCCGCGGGCCTGCTCCGGGGCGAGGTAGCAGAAGGTGCCGACGCCGGCGCGGCCCGGCCCCGGCGGGCGGGCGATGCTCAGGTCGAGGACCTTGGCTCGGCGGCAGTCGATCACGACGTTGGAGGGCTTCAGGTCGAGGTGCAGCAGGCCCTGGCCGTGCAGGTAGTGGACGGCCGAACACAGGTGCAGGCCGAGCTGGGCCAGGTCGTCGGCGGCCAGGCGGTGGCGGCGGCGCTCGATGACGTGGGCGAGCGTCTCACCGGTGAGGGTCTCCAGCACGACGAACGGCTCCGGTGACTCGACCGTCTCGTAGGCGCGGACCAGGTGCGGGTGGGTGAACGTCTGGAGCCAGCGGCCCTCCTGCAGCAGTCGCTCGCGCAGCCGCTGGACATGGCGCCGGTCCGGTCGCAGGACCTTCACCACGCACCGGCAGTCCCGCTCCTCGCTCCACGCGTCGTAGAGGTCCAGCCAGCCGGTGCGGCACAGGTGCGCGAGTACCTGGTATCCCGGTGCGACGATCGTTCCGGCCTCCAGCGGCGGCAGCTCCGGCGCCTTGGTCCGGCTCATGTCCTCGCCTCCCATCGTGCAGTGGCGGTCTCACCCGCCGTGTCGTGCCCGTCGGCGCCCGCTCCTTGCAGCGCCTCCACCGCGTGGTCCGGCAGGCCGTGCATCCGGTTCAGGCGCGCGTAGGAGGCACTGCGCGCGAGCAGTGTGTCGTGGGTGCCGCAGTCGGCGACCCGGCCGCCCTGGAGCAGCACGATCCGGTCGGCGTTGCGGACGGTGAGCAGGTTGTGGGAGATGATGATCGTCGTCCGGCCGGTCATCAGCAGCCGCAGCGGTTCGAGGATCCGCCGGCCCGACTCGGCGTCGAGGCCGGTGGTCGGTTCGTCGAGGATGAGGACGGGGGCGTCCCGCACCATCACGCGGGCGATCGCCAGGCGCTGGCGCTGCCCGCCGGAGAGCAGCCTGCCGTGCTGGCCGACCACGGTGTCGTAGCCGTCCGGCAGCCGGGTGATGAACTCGTGCGCGTCGGCGGTCCGGGCGGCCGCGACGATCTCCGCTTCGCTCACACCCGGCCGGCCGTACGCGATGTTCTCCCGTACGGTGCCGTGGATGACCAGGGCTTCCTGGAGCAGCACCGCGACGTTGTCCCGGAGGTCGGCCAGGCGCAGCTCGCGCAGGTCGCACCCGTCGATCCGGACCGACCCGTGCTCGGGGTCGTAGAAGCGCAGCAGCAGCTTGGCGATCGTCGACTTCCCCGCGCCGCTCGCACCGACCAGTGCGACGATCTCGCCCGCATCGATGTGGAACGAGACGTCCGAGAGCGCCCACCGGGGCGTCTGCGGGTAGCGGAAGAAGACCCCGTCGAGGGCGACATCACCGCGCGCGCGGCCGAGCCGTGCGGGGAACGCCGGCTCGGTGACCTGGGGGCGCTGGTCGAGGAGCTCGATGATCCGCTCGGCGGCGGCGGAAGCCGAGAAGAAGGTGTTGCTGAGCCGGGACACGCCGCGGATGGGGCTGTACAGCCTGCTCAGCAGTGTCAGGAAGACCATCAGGCCGCCCAGTGTGAGCCGCCCGTGCGCCAGCTCCCAAGCGCCCAGCCCCATCACGACCAGGACGCCGAACAGCTCCAGGACGTCCACGAGGGGCGAGAACAGCGCACGGATCCGGGTTGCCGCCATGGCGGCCCGGTACCTTCCGAGGTTCTCCCGCTCGAACCGCTGCTGCTCCCAGCCCCGCCGGTTGTAGGCCTGCACCAGGGCGATGTTGCCGAGCGTCTCCTCCGTGACCGCGCTGATCGTGCCGCTGCGCCGTCGCCTCTCCCGGGAGGCCGCCTTGACGAGGCGGGAGAACCGGCGGGTCATGAACCAGAAGACCGGCGCCACGACCAGGGCGACCAGGGTCAGCTCCCAGCGCAGGTAGAACAGGACCGCGAGGAAGATGCCCAGCTGGGTGACGTGCGCGATGGCGTTGACGATGCCGGAGAGCAGGAACGTCTCGACGGCCTCGACGTCGCCGGTCAGCCGGGACAGGATGTCGCCGAGCCTGCGGCGCTCGAAGAACCCGAGGGACAGGCCCTGCAGGTGCCGGAACAGATCCGAGCGGAGGACCACCAGGAAACGCTCGCTGACCCAGGCCGACGTGACCTCGTCGGCGAACCGCAGGATGCCGGCGACGAGCGTCAGCCCCACGTACGCCAGCGCGATCGGCACGAAGAGAGCGAGCCTCCGGGGAACCAGCACATCGTCGATGACGATCTTGAAGAGCCAGATGCCGGCCGCATCGACCACCGGGGCGAGCACGATGAAGACGAGCAGCAGGACCAGCCACCGCCGGCCACCCCGGGTGTAGGGCCAGAACCGCCGGAACACCTCGCGCAACGCTACCGGCGGAGCGGCGGCGACGATCGTCTCGTCCCGCTCCGAAGCCTCACCGACGGCCACCAACCGCCGCAGTGACCACACGCTGTGTGTCCTTGCCTCATGGCGATGGCCGGGCACCGAGGGTGCCCGGCCATCTCGGAGTGATGGGCACCGTCAGTGCCGCGAGCCCGTCGGATGACGGCGGCGACGACGACGGTGAGTGGTCTTCGAGGTCCTGGTCGGCTTCGAGGCGGTCCGCTTGCGCGGACTGCCCACCGCCGGAGCCAGGCTGCTCAGCATGCCCATGGTTCCAACCTTTCTGGCACCCCCTATGAGCTGATACGCACGGGGCGGCCGAGCGGTTCAGGAGCACACGAAGATTCTTCAGAATTCTCGTGCCCGCCGACAGGACCTCGGCAGTCGGCAGGATCTTGGCAGCCGACAGGACCTCGGCAGCCGGCCCGAGGCGGGCGGGCTGCCGCAAACGCCGGGCCATCGGCCAACGGGGCTAAGAACCGTCCTCCCTTCCGCCGACGTGCGCGCGTGCCGGGTGGACCTGGTGGGCGCATACGGGTCGAAGTGGTGGAATCCCTCCCCGCCCTGACCGAAGAGAGCCGATGAGAACCTCCCACATGGCAACCGCGGCGGTCGCCATCGTCACACTGATCACCGCGGCGTGCGGCGGCTGCTCCAGCAGCACGAAGACGACGACGGGAGCGAGCACGCCGCCCCCGTCCGCTTCTGCGTCCGCCAGTGCCAGCCCAAGTGCCAGTGCGAGCGCCAGTGCGAGCGCCCCGGGAACGGGCAGCGCCAGTCCCAGCCCCGGCGCGACTGCCGGCGCCACCGTCGTCGCGGGGGCCACCGTCGGCAAGTTCACGGACATCCTGGTCGACTCCCAGGGCAAGACGCTGTACCTCTTCGAGAAGGACACCTCCACCACGTCGAACTGCTACGACGCCTGTGCCACCGCGTGGCCGCCTGTCCTCACCACGGGCGCCCCCACGGCCGCGCACGGCGCCGACCAGGCCAAGCTCTCCACCACCACCCGTACCGACGGCAAGACGCAGGTCGTCTACAACGGCCACCCGCTCTACTACTTCGAGGGCGACAAGGCCCAGGGCGACACCAACGGCCAGGAGTCGAGCGCCTTCGGAGCGCAGTGGTACGTGGTCAACGTCGACGGCAACAAGGTCGAGGGCTCCTGAATCCGTGCACGGCGTCGAGCGTTCTCCCCACAGCCCCCGGTGGGTCCGCGGCACCCTCTGGGCGCTCCTTCCGGTGGCGGTGACCGCGGGTCTCTACTGGTACGGCCGGGCGCACACCCCGGACTACACAAGCGCCCTGTTCGGACTCCGCTTCGACGACGCGAACCGGCTCAAGGCCCAGCTGGGCAGCGCCCTGCTGGGCCTTGCGCTGGTCCAACTCCTGCTGGCGCTGTGGATGTACGGCCGACTGCCCGGCGTGCCCGCCGCTCGCCCGTGGACCAGGACCGCGCACCGGATCGGCGGCCTGGCCACCTTCCTGCTCTCCCTCCCCATCGCCTACCACTGCATCACCGCCTACGGGGTCCAGCTGACGGACAGCCGGGTGGCGCTGCACTCACTCGCCGGCTGCTTCCTCTACGGGGCATTCGCCGCCAAGGTCATCGTGGTCCGCCACCGCCGGCTGCCCGGCTGGGCGCTTCCCCTGGCCGGAGGCGTCCTGGTCGTCACGATCGCCCTGCTCTGGTACTCCGCCGCCTTCTGGTACCTGAACGGCTACGGGGCACCGGGGCTCTGAGCCGGCTCCGCCTCGCGCTCCCCCGCCTCGGCTGCCGGTACCGGAGGCCCCGCAGGCCCCGCAGGGCTGAGCTTCTCGGGCCGATGTCCAGTCTACCGTCGGGGTCCGGCGGGCCAGGAGTACCAGCTCTCCGGAAGCCCTGCAGCAGCAGGACGAGCGGCCCACCGCCCTGTTCGGCGCGAGGTGCAGCCGGACGACCCCGGAACCCGCCGATCGCGGCCGATCGCCGCCGATCCGCGCCGATCACGCCCGCACGCCGACTCCCCGTCAGTCCCCGTCAGTCCCCGTCACCCCCGGCCTGAGCCTCCCGCTGAGCCTGGGCCAGCATCTCCTGCGCGTCGGCGAGGTCCTCGGCGGTGGGAGCGTCGTCCTGGGTGAGGCGGTGACGCCAGTATCCGGCGAACTCGACCGAGGCCTTGGCCCACCCGCGCTCCCCGACCAGGTGACGGCGCAGCGCCCGCACCGCGGAGGCCTCGCCGGCCAGCCAGGCGAACGGCGTGCCACCCGGCAGCCCGGCACTCCGGACGGCCTCGGTCAGCCGCTCACCCGGGCCGGCGCCGTCGCGGTGCAGCCAGTGGACGGTGAGGTCGGCACGGGTGTCGAACGACTGACGCTCGGCCGCGTCCGCCACCTCCAGGAAGGCCACCGCCGGAGTGCCGGCGGGCAGCGCCTCCAGCAGTGTGCCGACCGCCGGGAGGGCCGTCTCGTCGCCGGCCAGCAGCACCCGGTCGGCCCCGGCGACGGCGGCTGCGAGCGGTACCGGCCGGGCGTACAGGTCGGACGGACCGACCATGCCGAGCCGGTCCCCGGGCAGCGCGCGGGCCGCCCAGGCGCTCGCCGGTCCGGCGTCGCCGTGCAGCACGAAGTCGATCTCCAGCACTCGGGTACCGGGCCGGCGCCGGCGGAGGGTGAAGCTGCGCATCCACGGCCGTTCGGCCTCCGGGATCGCCAGGTAGGCCTGGTACCAGCTCATCGGATCGTCGTCCTGCGCGGGCAGGACGGGCTCCTCCTGCCCCGTCCTCGGGAAGCAGAGCTTGATCTGCTGGTCGGGGGCGCGGCCCACGCTCTCGGCGAGCGACTCGGCCTCGAAGGTGATCCGGGCCATGCGCGGGGTGATCCGCTCGACCCCGACGACCTGGACGAATGTGACGGGCAACGGCATGGTCGACCCTTCCGGTTCGGGCTCCACTGATAACCTTACGGCATAAAGAGTTACCTCGGGCAGGATACTTTACGCCATAAGGAGTTGTCCTCGTGACCGTCTTCGCCGGACAGGGCGACGCCCACCGCTCGATGTCCCTGCTCTGGGGCGCGCCGGACCGCCCCCGACCCGGGCGCAGCGGCCCCAAGCCCGGACTGAGCATGGAGGCGATCGTGGCCGCCGGGATCGCCGTGGCGGACGCCGAGGGCATGGCCGCGCTCTCCATGCGCGCGGTCGGCGAGCGGCTCGGCCGCACGGCCATGGCGCTGTACACCTACGTCCCGGGCAAGGGCGAGCTGCTCGACCTGATGCACGACCGGGTGCTCGCCGAACTGCCCACCTCCTACGACCTCGGCGCCGGCTGGCGGACCGCCGCCACGGCCTGGGCCGAGGACGCGTTCGCCTGCTACCTGCGCCACCCGTGGGTGCTTCAGATCTCCCAGGCCAGGCCGGTGCTCGGTCCGGCCGAGCTCGGCGCGATGGAGGCGCTGCTGCGGATCCTCGCCGGGGCCCGGCTGACCCCCCGGCAGCTGCGGGGCGTGGTCGCCGCGCTTTGGCAGCTCGTCCGCGGCATGGCCCGGACGGCCGCCGAGGCCCGCACGGCCGCGGCCGCCACCGGCGTCCCCGACGAGGAGTGGTGGTACGCCCGCGCGGCCCAACTCGCCGAGCTGGCACCGGACTTCGCGGAACGCTTCCCCCTCCTGACCGCCCTGGAGAGCGGTGACGCCGCCGCCCCCGAGGCGGGGGACGGCAACGGCACCCCCCTGGAGGCCCAGACCCGGGAGGCCTTCCGCACCGGCCTCGCCGTCCTGCTGGACGGCGTGGAGGCGGCCACCGTCGGCTAACCGTCCGCGCCGGCACTCCGGCGCGAGCGGCCTATGCGGTCCGTACCGACGGCCAGTGCTGCGCCCATGACGACCAGGACGACGTAGCCGACCGTCCGGTGGTCGTCCGGCACCAGGTGGCGGACGAAGCCGAAGACGTGCAGGCCCCACAGGTGGTCGGAGAGCAGACCACTGATGCCTCCGACGACCAGGACGAAGCTGACGAAACCGAGCAGGTTCTTCATGCAGTCGAGGTTAGAGAGGCCGCCCGGCGTTGGGATCCGACTTTCGGCGTGGCTCCACCCCACCAAAGTCGCGGTTTCGGCCTGCACCAAGGTCATGGTTTCGGCCGGCCCCACGCACCCGGACGAGACCCGAGAGCCCCGGGCGCAGCGCCGCGGGCAACACCGGGCGCAACACCGCGGGCAGTGCCGCGAGCAGCACCGGGGCGGCCCCCAGCACGAAGCAGAGCGCGAGCGGCACCCTGCCGACCAGCAGGCCGACGGTGGCGGTGCCGCCCGCCGAGCCCGCGTTGAAGGCGGTGTTCACCCAGGCCCCCGCCCGGGTCCGGGCCTCCGGTGCGGCGGCCTCGTCGGCCAGCAGGTAGGCGGTGGTGACGGCCGGTGAGACGAAGAGCCCGGCGCAGGAGACGGCCACCGCCAGCACCGGGAGGTTCGGCGCGAGCCCGGCGCAGGCCAGTGCGACGCCCAGCCCGGCGGCCAGAACCGGAAGCCTGGCCGCGTGCGGGGCGGACCAGCGGAGCGCGCCGAAGGCGAGGCCGCCGACCGCGCTGCCCACCGACAGGGCCGCCAGCACCCAGGCCACCGCCTCCGCCTGCCCGCGCTGTTCCGCGAAGGCGGCCACCATGAGGTCCAGCGCGCCGAGCGCGAGCCCGGTCGCCGCCGAGGCGAGCACCGCCCGGCGCAGTGCTCCCCCGAGCACCCCGGTCGGCCGACCGTCCGGTTGCTCCCCCCGAACCGCCGCGGCCCCGGTGAGTTCCCGGGCGGCCGGCGAGTAGGCCAGTGCGAACGCGCCCGCGAGTACCAGCCCGGCGCCCACCGCGACCCCGGCGGCCGGCCCGACCCGACCGGCCGCCGCGAGCAGCAGCCCCAGCAGCAGCGGGCCGCTGACGAAGAGCAGTTCCTCGGCGACGGTGTCCAGGCTGTAGGCGCGCCGGAGCAGGGCCTGATCGGGCACCAGACTCCGCCAGAGGGTCCGCATCACCGGCCCGAGCGGCGGGGTGCAGGCGCCGGCGGCCACCACCAGCGCGCCGATCAGCAGCGGCGGAGCGCCGGGCCGCCAGGCGGCGCAGGCCGTCAGGGCGAGCAGCCCGGCGTACACCTCGGCCAGCGGCGGCAGCGCGCGCCGGGGGCCGAGCCGGTCGACGAGGGCGGCACGGGCGGGTGAGAGCAGGACGCTGGTCAGCCCGAACAGGGCCAGCGCCGTTCCGGCCGCCGGGTAGGAGCCGGTGGCGTCCCGGACGGCCAGCATCAGGGCGAGCGGGACCATCCCGTACGAGAGCCGGCCGAGCAGCGCGGCGGCGAAGGTCCGGCCGGCGTGCGGGGTGCGCAGGACAGCGCGGTAGGAGGGGGTCAAGGGAACGTTCCTCGGTGGAGGCGGGCCCGGCGCGCAGCCGTGCCCGCGGGCGTGCGGGGACACCGATGCGCCGCGCCCGGCGGTGGGACGCGGTCGCGGCGGGTCGCCTAGACACGGGGGAGGAACATGTCCGGCACGCTACCAGCTCCCCGGCGCGGGACGGCAGCCTCCGGAGGGCCCGGACGGAGCAGCGGGCGCGGCGGCCCGGCGGTGGCGCAGGTACGTTCGCCGTGTGCAGCCAAGGTCAGTGCAGCAGAGGTCCGTGCGGCAGACAGCAGCGCAGCAGGGCTCGGTGCGACGGACAACGGCGCAGCCGGTCCCGGTGCCGCAGGGGTCACACCACGTCAGGAGGGCGGCCGCGACCTGCGCCGTCGCCCCACGGCTCCTCGCCGCCACCGCGCTGGTCCTCGCCGTCACCGCGCCGGCCGTCACCGCGCCGGCGGCCGTCGCGCAGGACGCGGCCGCCGTGGTCGGCGGCGAGCGGCTGGGACGGCCGGCCGTGCAGGTGGCTCCGCTGGCCGGGGCGCCCGCGCTGCCCGCGGAGCTGACCGGGCGGTCCTGGCTGGTGGCGGACGCGGCCACCGGCGAGGTGCTGGCGGCGCGCAACGCGCACGTGCCGCTGCCGCCGGCCAGCACGCTGAAGATGCTGTTCGCGGACACCGTGCTGCCCAAGTTCGACCGCTCGCTGGAGCACCAGGTGGCACCGTCCGAGCTGGCCGACCTCGGGGAGGGCAGCAGTCTGGTCGGCATCAAGGAGAACCTGCCGTACCGGGTGGACGACCTCTGGCGGGGCGTCTTCCTCAGCTCCGGCAACGACGCGGTGCACGTCCTCTCCCACATGAACGGCGGGCTGGCGCAGACCGTCGCCCAGATGCAGGCCCGCGCGCTGTCCCTCCAGGCCCGGGACACCCACGTGGTCTCCCCCGAGGGCTACGACCAGGACGGACAGGTGTCCTCGGCCTACGACCTGACGCTGTTCGCCCGCGCCGGGCTGCGCAACAACGACTTCCGTGCCTACTGCTCCACCCGCACGGCGCGCTTCCCCGGGGGTGTCGACAAGACGACCGGGCAGCGGACGGCCTTCGACATCGCCAACACCGATCGGCTGCTCGGCAAGTACCCGGGGCTGATCGGGGTGAAGAACGGTTACACCTCGAACGCCGGGGCCACCTTCACGGGTGCCGCCGAACGCGGCGGCCGCACGCTGCTGGTGACGGTGATGCACCCGGAGTCGCAGGCGAAGGTGTACGACGAGGCGGCGAGCCTGCTGGACTGGGGGTTCGCGGCGGCGGGCAAGGTCGAGCCGGTCGGGCACCTGGTGGAGGAGGCGGTCGCCTCCGCACCCGCCGGCGAGGTCCCGGCGTCCGGCGGGCTGCCACGGGCGGTCGAGCAGGCCCACCACGCGCTCGGCCCGGCCGGCTGGACCGCCGTCGCCCTGTGCGGGGCGCTGGCGCTCTGGGCGGCCGGCCGGGCCCGTGGCCGGCGCCGGCTCCGGCCGGTGGCCGCGGAGGCCGTGCAGGTGCCGGTCGCGTACCCCCGGGCCGGGGCCACCGCGCTGGGCGGAGCGACGGCGGTGGGCGGCCGGCGCCGGCGGCGGCTCGCCCGCTCCGTCCGCGCCCACGTCGTGGCGGCCCGGCAGCGGGCCCGGCGCTCCCGCTGACCGGCCGGGTCCGAGGGAGCGCGCGTGGAACTCTGGCTGCTCAACCACTTCTCGACCGTGGGGCTGACCGTGGTGGTGGTCGGCGGCTTCGTCGCGCTCGCCGCCGTCGGCAGCCTGCTCGCCTACCGGCGGCACCCGGCCCTGGCCGAGGGTGAGCACAACGAGATGGTCGGCGTGGTGCTCGGCATGTTCGGCGCGATCTACGGGATCATCCTGGCCTTCGTCATCGTCAACCTCTGGACGCAGTTGGAGGAGACCCAGAGCGTGGTCGCCGGCGAGGCGACGGCGGTCTCCCAGATCGTCCGCGACGCCAAGGCGTTCCCTCCCGAACACCAGGCCGCCGTCAACACGGCGGTCGGCAACTACGTGCACGCCGTGGTCGAGGAACAGTGGCCGCTGATGCGCGAGGGGTGCGGCGACTTCGCCCGGACGGCCGAACGAATGGAGGCGATGTACCAGGCGCTGCGCGAGTTCGAGCCGCAGACCCAGACCGAACAGGCCTTCTACGGCGAGGCCCTCAACAGCCTGAACGACACCGTCGCGCAGCGCCGGGCCCGGATCGCCGACAGCCGACTGTCGCTGCCGCCGCTGCTCTGACTGCTGGTCATCGGCGGCGCACTGGTGATCCTGCCGCTGACCTTCATCTACGGCATCCGCAACCGGCGGATGCGCCTGCTGTTCGTGGGGTCGCTGGCGGGGCTGATCGGGTTCAGCCTGCTGCTGGTCCTGGTGCTGGACCGGCCGTTCGCGGGTGACCTCTGTGTGAGCCCGAACCCGTTCAAGCAGAGCACGCTGGCGCAGTTCTGGTGACGTCCGGCCGCACCCGTCCGGCCGAAGTGCACGGTTCGCCGAGCGGTGTTCTGATGGCGCAGTGTGCGGGCCGCCCCCGGTCCTCCCGTCCGGGCCCCGGCCCTCCCCGCCTGGAAACCCCCTGTATGGAAACCCCCCGCCTGGAAACCCCTCCCCGCCTGGAAACGGAGCGGCGGATGACAGCCCTGCCGTTCGACGACACCGCCCCGCCCTTCGAGGACACCACCGACTTCGCCGACGCCGACCGGGGTTTCCTCGGGGCCCTGGTCCCCGGGGTGGTCAGGGCCGCCGACGGACGGGTGGTCTGGGACAACGACGCCTACGACTTCCTCAGGGCCGACTGCCCGGACACCGCCCACCCGAGTCTGTGGCGGCAGTCCCGGCTCTGCGCCCGCCAGGGCCTGTACAAGGTCGCCGACCGCGTCTACCAGGTGCGCGGCCTGGACCTCTCCAACATGACGCTGATCGAGGGCGAGCGAGGGGTCGTCGTGATCGACCCGCTGATCTCCACCGAGACGGCCGCCGCCGCGCTCGCCCTCTACCGCGAGCACCGCGGCGACCGTCCGGTGACCGGCCTGGTGTACACCCACTCGCACGCCGACCACTTCGGCGGCGCCCGCGGTGTCCTGCCGCACGGCTCCGAGGAGGGCGTCCCCGTCCTGGCCCCGGCCGGCTTCCTGGAGCACGCGGTCAGCGAGACCGTCTACGCGGGCAACGCCATGGTGCGCCGGGCCGGTTTCATGTACGGCAACGACCTGCCCAGGGCCCCCGACGGGCAGATCGGGGTCGGCCTCGGCAGCGCCACCTCGAACGGCACCATCACCCTGTTCCCGCCCACGGTGGACATCACCCGCACGGGGCAGGAGGAGACCGTCGACGGCGTGCGGATGCTCTTCCAGCTCACGCCCGGCACCGAGGCCCCGGCCGAGATGAACTTCCTCTTCCCGGAGCTGCGGGCGCTCTGCCTGGCCGAGAACGCCACCCACAACCTGCACAACGTGCTGACGTTGCGCGGCGCGGTCGTCCGCGACGCCCGGATCTGGGGCCGCTACCTGGACGAGGCGATCGACCTGTTCGACGGGCGGTACGACGTCGCGTTCGCCTCCCACCACTGGCCGACCTGGGGCCGGGACAACGTCGCCGCCTTCCTGACCGAGCAGCGCGACCTCTACGCCTACCTGCACGACCAGACCCTGCGCCGGCTCAACGACGGCCCCACCGGTCCGGAGATCGCCGAGGAGCTGCGGCTGCCGCCCGCACTCGAACGGCGCTGGCACGCCCGCGGCTACTACGGCTCGCTCAACCACAACGTGAAGGCGGTCTACCAGCGCTACCTCGGCTGGTTCGACGGCAACCCGGCCCACCTGTGGGAGCACCCGCCGGCCGAGCTGGCGCAGCGGTACGTCGAGGTGGCCGGCGGGGCGGACGCCGTCCTCGGCAAGGCGCGCGCCTACGCGGACGCCGGGGACCTCCGGTTCGCCGCAACCCTGCTCAACCACGTCGTCTTCGCCGACCCCGCCGACACCGCGGCGAAGGAGGCGCTGGCCGCCGTCAACACCCGGCTCGGCCGGGGCGCGGAGAACGGCACCTGGCGCAACTTCTACCTGGCCGGGGCGCAGGAGCTGCGCCAGGGCGTCAAGGTCTCGGCCGTCGACCCGAGCAACCCGGAGATGACGGCGGCTCTCACCGTCGAGATGCTGCTCGACTCGGTGGCCGTCCGGATCGACGGCCCGCGCGCCTGGGACGAGGACCTCACCATCGACCTCGTGCTGACGGACGAGCAGCGGCGGTACCGGCTGACGCTGCACAACGGCGCGCTGACCCACCGCTCCCACCCGGCCGGCGAGGCCCCGAAGTCGGCGGCGGGGCTGACCCTCACGCTCGACAAACCGCGGCTGCTCGGACTGCTGGCCGGCCAGGGCCTCGACGGGATCGGGCACGAGGGTGACCCGGGGCTCCTGACGCGGCTGTTCGCGGTCGTCACCAAGGCCGACCCGGCGTTCCCCGTCGTCACCCCCTGACGGAACCCCGCCCGGCCACCGCCGGGCGGGCCGTGGGCCGCGAGCCGGGCGGGCCGCGGGACGACGGGCGGGAGGTGCCTCGAACACCCCCTAGACTTCCCGCCATGAACGACGCGACGCCCGACCCCGCCACTCCCGATCCCGCCTCGCGGGAGCGGCTGGAGCGCCTGGTCCGCCTCTCCTCCGGCAGCTACCTGCTGGTGACCACCTACAAGAAGGACGGCACCGGCGTACCCACCCCGGTCTGGGTGGTCCGCGACGGCGACGCGCTGGGCGTGTGGACCGTCACGGACTCCTGGAAGGTCAAGCGCATCCGCAACCGCGCGGACGTCCTGGTCGGCCCCTGCGACGTCAAGGGCCGGCCGACCGGCGAGCAGTACCCGGCCACCGCCGAGATCCTCGGCCCCGAGCGGACCGCCGCCTACCGGACCCTGCTGCGGCAGAAGTACGGCCTGCTGGGCGTGGTCACCCTGCTCGGGAGCCGGCTGCGGCGCGGCGACCGCGGCACCGTCGGGATCCGGATCACGCTGACGGACTGACCCGCCCGGCCTCCTCCTCCACCTGTGCGCAGGTGTCCAGGATCACCCGGGCGACCAGCTCCGGGTCGTCGCTCATCGGCACGTGGCCGCAGCCCGGCAGCCGGACCAGCCGGGCGTCCGACAGCTCGTGCAGCGCGCGGACGCCCTGACGGCGCAGCAGGATGCGGTCCCGGGTGCCCCAGGCGACGGTGACCGGGAGGGCCGAGAGGTCCCCGGTGAAGCGCAGGCCGCGGCCGGCCGCCAGGGTGGGTTCGAAGCCCGTCGCCGCGCGCAGTGCCCCGGTCTCGGCGGCCGCCGCGGCGGCGTCCCGGCGGGCCGGGCGGGCGTAGATGGTGGAGACCAGCAGCGCCCGGCCGGCGGCGGAGCGGGCGAGCCGTTCGACGACCGCCTGCGGCAGCACGCGCGCGCCGACGCGCATGCCGCCCAACACGGTGTAGGCGTAGCGGCGCTCGGTCTCCGTCCAGAAGCCGGCGGGTGCCAGTGCCGTCACCGAGCGGGCCAGCCCGGCCCGGCCGAGCCCGAGGGCCAGCAGCCCGCCGAGCGAGTTCCCGGCGACGTGCGGCCGTTCGATGCCGAGCTCCGTGCAGAGCCGTCCGAGCACCGGGACCACCGCGTCCACCCCGTACGGCACGCCCGGTGGCAGGGCGGGCGAGGCGCCGAAGCCCGGCAGGTCGACGGCGATCACCTCGTGCCGCTCGGCGAGTGCGGGCAGGACCGGCTCCCAGGCCTGCCAGTGGTGGCCGATGCCGTGCAGCAGCAGGAGCGGGCTCCCGGCGCCGAGCCGCCGGTGGCGCACGGTCACCTCCCCCGGGCCGTGCGGGGCGGGCAGCGGGAAGGTGACGTCGGCGGGCATGGGGCTCCTCTGTTGGACGCGATGTCAGCAGGGATTCGCGATGCCAGCAAGGATTACCGACCGGTAGCCCGCCCGACAAGAGGGATGCCGCCGCGGACGCGCCCGCCCTCCGGTGCCGCGTCGACGGGCGCCCGAACCTTCTTGGTGCGGACATGACGCCCTGACTGTTCTCCCGCTGTACGTCTGGTCGTCGGCCGCAGCGCGCGGTATGGCACGGGTGGCGCTGTTAGACACGCACCGCCCGGACATCACCGCCCGGACATCACCGCCCGGGCATCACCGCCCGTCAGACCGTCCGCCCGTCAGGACCATCAGGAGGAAAGCCCATGCGGCAAACCGATCGAGTCCGGCTCCGCACCCTCGCGGTGGCTTCCGCCGCCGCCGTGGTGGGAGCACTGCCGGTCCTCCCGGCCGCCACCGCGCAGGCGGTGTCGCCGGACATCGTGATCAGCCAGGTGTACGGCGGCGGGGGCAACTCCGGCGCCCCGTACGCCAACGACTTCATCGAGTTGTACAACCGCGGCACCGCACCGGTCACCGTCACCGGCTGGACGGTGCAGTACGCCTCGGCCGGCGGCTCGTCCTGGTCCCGGACCACCCTCTCCGGCACCATCGCCCCCGGGAAGTACTACCTCGTCCAGGAGGCGGCCGGCGCCGGCACGGGCGCGGCCCTGCCGACCCCCGACGCGACCGGGACGCTGGCACTGAGCGCGACCTCCGGCAAGATCGCCCTGGTCACCAACGGCACGGCGCTGACGTGCACTTCGGGCTGCGCCACCCAGCCCGGCGTGCGGGACTTCGTCGGCTACGGCTCCTCCGCCAGTTCCGCCGAGGGCTCGCCGACCGGCAACCTCTCCAACTCCACCGCCGCGCTGCGGGCCGGCGGCGGCGCCACCGACACCGACAGCAACGCGGCCGACTTCGCCGTCACCGCGCCCGCCCCGCGGGGCTCCTCGTCCACCGGCGGCGGCACGGGCGGCGGCGGCACCCGAATACACGACGTCCAGGGCGCGGCCCGGACCTCCCCGCTGGCCGGCCGCCCGGTCTCCGCGGTGCCCGGCGTCGTGACGGCCGTCGGCACCGCCGGCTTCTGGTACCAGGACCCGACACCGGACGCCGACCCGGCCACCAGCGAGGCCGTCTACGTCTACACCTCGTCCGCCCCCACCGTCGCGGTCGGCGACTCGGTGACCGTCGGCGGCACGGTGAGCGAGTTCCGCCCGGGCGGCACCGGCGGCACCACCAACCTCACCGTCACCGAGCTGACCGGCCCCAGCGTCACCGTCCTCGCCCACAACGCCGCACTGCCCGCGCCCACCCTGGTCGGCACCGGCGGCCGGGTGCCGCCCGCCACGGTCATCTCCGGCGTCACCAGCGGCGACGTCGAGACCGCCGGCGCCTTCCAGCCCGCCACCGACGGCCTCGACTTCTGGGAGTCGCTGGAGGGCATGCGGGTCGAGCTCGACAACGCGGCCGTGGTCGGCCCGACCAGCAAGTTCGGCGAGGTCCCGGTCGTCCCGCAGGGCAGCACCACCCGCACCGCCCGGGGCGGCATCCTGCTCCAGGCGAACGACGCCAACCCCGAGCGGGTCATCCTCGACGACGTGCTCGCCCCCACCCCGGCCGCCGCCACCGTCGGCGACACCCTGAGCGGTGCCACCGTCGGCGTGCTCGACTACTCCTTCGGCAACTTCAAGCTGCTGGTCACCGCCACCCCCGCCCTCACCCCGGGCGGCACCGCACCCGAGGCCACCGCCGCGCCGGCCGCGGGCGAGCTGGCCGCCGCCACGTTCAACGTGGAGAACCTCGCCCCGGGCGACCCGCAGAGCAAGTACGACGGCCTCGCCGCCGGCATCGTCGGCAACCTCAGGTCGCCCGACCTGGTCGCCCTGGAGGAGATCCAGGACAACAGCGGCGCCACCGACAACGGCGTCGTCGCCGCCGACCAGACCCTCGCCAAGCTCACTGCCGCCATCACCGCGGCCGGCGGCCCCGCGTACTCCTACCGCCAGATCAACCCGCAGGACGACCAGGACGGCGGCCAGCCCGGCGGCAACATCCGCCAGGTCTTCCTCTACCGCACCGACCGCGGTCTGACCTTCACCGACCGCGCCGGCGCCGGCTCCACCACCGCCAACTCCGTCGTCAACAACGCCGGCACCCCCGCGCTCGCCTACTCCCCCGGCCGGATCGACCCCGCCAACTCCGCCTTCAACGCCAGCCGCAAGCCGCTGGCCGGCGAGTTCCGCTGGAATGGCAAGCCGGTCTTCGTGATCGCCAACCACTTCAACTCCAAGGGCGGCGACCAGCCCCTGTTCGGCCGCTACCAGCAGCCCGCCCGCCCCTCCGAGACCCAGCGGCACGCCCAGGCCACCGTGGTGAAGTCCTTCACCGACCAGATCCTGGCCGTCGACCCGAACGCCGCGGTCATCGTGCTCGGCGACCTCAACGACTTCGAGTTCTCCCAGACGGCCGACCTGCTCACGGCCGGCGGCTCCCTGGTCGACCTCCCCCGCACCCTCCCGCTCGGCGAGCGCTACACCTACGTGTACGAGGGCAACTCCCAGGTGCTGGACCACATCCTGATCTCCGGTGTCCTGGCGGCGAAGCCGTACGGCTACGACATCGTCCACCTCAACAGCGAGTTCCCGACCCAGCTCAGCGACCACGACCCGCAGGTCGTCCGCATCCCGCTGCCGTAACGCCCGCCGTGCCGCCCTGCGGTACCGACCCCACGCCGGGGGGCGGGGTCAGTACCGCAGGGCCTTCACGACCACGGGCAGCAGCACCTGGTCGGCGGGGGCCTTGCTGAAGGCGATCGGCTGGGCCTTGTCCCCGGCCGGGAGGTCCTGGACGCCGACGAACGAGCTGTCCACCGCCTTCCCGCTGGTGTCGGTGAAGTCGACCTGCACCGCGTACGAGGCGGTGTTGATCCCGCTGTTCACGATGGTCACCACGACCGCGTGCAGCCCGCCCGTCTGCGCCCGCGGAACCCCGGTGACCGTGACGTCCCCGAGCGCGTTCCCGCCGTTCTCCAGCGTTCCGAGCGCCGTCGCGGCCTTCTGCCGCGCCTCCACGGCCTGGGCCGAGACCGACGCCTCGAACGACGCCGCCGCGGCCGCGGCGGAGGCCGCGGCCGCCGACACCGAGGCCAGCGCCGACTCCGCCGTCGAGGCCAGCGCGGACGGCGGCTCGCCCGAGAACGTCGACGGGTTCGGCGCCGTGCTCAGCGTCGAGGCCGGCCCCGACGTCGCGAGGGACGCGTTGGTCGACGAACTGCTGCACGCCGCCAGCACCCCCACCCACCGCCGCC
>NZ_CP026498.1:10318518-10351738 GCF_002953255.1 Streptomyces sp. CB01881 | reverse complement strand
CAGCACCCCCACCCCGCCCACCGCCGCCACGAACGCCACCGCCCGCACCGCTCTGCCGCCCCGCTTCGGCACATCCTGAACTTCGCGCACCGAGGATCCCTCTCCCGAACTCATCACCTCGGGCCCGGCGGCCCGCACGCCCCATGCTTCGCAACAACCACCCCGCTCGGCGACCCCTGCTCCCCCGTTCGGGTGGGACGGCCGCGACGGGCGACGGCGGGTGGCCGGAACCGGCCCGGGCCCGTTCCGTCCGGTCGGAAGCCCTTCCGGGTGGCCGGAGCTGCTGGAAATCTGGTGGTCGTCAGCCGGGGAACCGGCTCACCGCACCCCGAGAACGCGGGCCGGAGCGGGCCCCCGGGCCTCGCCCAGCGCCCTCCCACGGCCTGTCCTGTACGCGCAGCGCAGGCCGGTTCTCCCGCGCCGTCGCATGGCGGCGGCCGCCGCGACGGCGCCTACCGTCCTGGCATCCCATCACCCGGTCTGGAGACCTCCATGTCTGTTTCGCGTCCCGCCGTCCGCCTCGCCGCCACGCTCCTCGCGGCCGGGCTCTCCGCGCTGACCCTCGGTGCCGCCCCCGCACACGCCGGGCCGGAGCCGGTCGGAGCGGGCACGGCGGTCCCCGGGACGAACGACAAGGGCGGCGCGGGTCAGGGCCCGTCCACCTGGCCCAAGAGCCAGGCCGCACCCGGGTCGGGTGCGGCGGCCACGCTCGCCTCGGCCCGGATCACCCGGGACGAGGCCCTCGCCCGGGCCGATTCATGGGTCAACCTCGGCCTCGGCTACAGCTGGACCACCTACCACGACGGCTACCGCCAAGACTGCTCCGGCTACGTCTCGATGGCCTGGAAGCTCGGGACGCCGGGCCTGGACACGACCAGCTTCGTCCCCAGCGGCGTCGCCTCCTGGATCAACAAGGGCGACCTCAAGCCCGGCGACGCGCTGCTGAACGACGCGGCCGGCGCCAGCGGCCACATCATCATGTTCGACCACTGGGCGGACCCGGGCCACACCTCCTACGTGGGTTACGAGTTCACGGGCAGCGGCGTCCACCACCGCACCATCCCCTACCCGTACTTCCCCGGGTACGGCACCTACCGGCCCGCCCGGAACAACAGCATCGTCGACACCCCCACCACCCCGCCGGTGACCGCCCACCCCCGTCTGGACTTCAACGGCGACGGCAAGGCCGACGTCGCCGGCAAGCTCTCCGACGGGAACCTCCTGCTCTGGACCGGCAACGGCAACGGCACCCTCAACACCGCCAGCGGCTACAGCATGTGGCCCGACAACGGCTTCAACGCCGTCAGCGACCTGGTGGCGGCGGACTTCAACGGCGACGGCAAGACGGACATCGCCGGCAAGCTCTCCGACGGAAGCCTGCTCCTGTGGACCGGCAACGGCGACGGCACCCTCAACACCGCCAGCGGCTACAGCATGTGGCCGGGCACCGGCTTCGGCGCCGTCAACAGCCTCGTCGCCGGTGACTTCAACGGCGACGGCAAGGCCGACATCGCCGGCAAGCTCTCCGACGGAAGCCTGCTCCTGTGGACCGGCAACGGCGACGGCACCCTCAACACCGCCAGCGGCTACAGCATGTGGCCGGGCACCGGCTTCGGCGCCGTCAACAGCCTCGTCGCCGGTGACTTCAACGGCGACGGCAAGGCCGACATCGCCGGCAAGCTCTCCGACGGAAGCCTGCTCCTGTGGACCGGCAACGGCGACGGCACCCTCAACACCGCCAGCGGCTACAGCATGTGGCCGGGCACCGGCTTCGGCGCCGTCAGCAACCTGGTGGCGGCGGACTTCAACGGCGACGGCAAGACGGACATCGCCGGCAAGCTCTCCGACGGCAACCTCCTCCTGTGGACCGGCAACGGCAACGGCACCCTCAACACCGCCAGCGGCTACAGCATGTGGCCCGACAACGGCTTCAACGCCGTCAACAGCCTCGTCGCCGACGACTTCAACGGCGACGGCAAGGCCGACATCGCCGGCAAGCTCTCCGACGGCAACCTCCTCCTCTGGACCGGCAACGGCAACGGCACCCTCAACACCGCCAGCGGCTACAGCATGTGGCCCGACAACGGCTTCAACGCTGTCAGCCCGCTCATCGGCTAACGGCTCTCCACGGCCGGTGCGGGGGCGACGAGGCCGAGCCGCTGAACCGGCTCGGCGGCGCCCCGGATCGTCCACCCCCCGGCCACAGCACACCCACCCGGTGCCGGTCCCTCCCCCAGGGACCGGCACCTCCTGGCCCGGGACCGTCACCACAGGAACGCCGACGGGTGGACCCCCAACGCGATGACCAGGATCGCCGGGAGCAGCGGGTGGGCCGGTGAGCGCGGGGCCGCCACGCAGCCCGACCGCACGGGACGCCCTCGGCCGGTGGTGTGACCAGGGCCATGTCGACCGTACGGGAACCAACGGAGGTGGCGGGCCGACTGGTGGGGCGTGAGTGCGATGTCGCCGGGTGGCCGGCCGTTGAGTGTGCTGGCGGGGTTCGCCCTGCTGTTGGTGGTGGTGTTCGGGGTCGCCTTCGCCGTGGGGCGGGCGGCCGGGCCGGTGTCGCCGGGGCTGACGCCCGGGAGCGGGGGCGGCGGGAAACCCGGGATGAGCGGGCACGACATGGGGGCGGGCCGGTGAGCGCGGTCGCGGACACCGAGGCCGGAGTGCTGGTCAGCACCGATCTCGCGGTCGGCGGGATGACCTGTGCGGCCTGCGTGGGCCGGGTGGAGAAGCGGCTGGCGCGGATCAAGGGCGTCACGGCCGGTGTCAACCTGGCGACCGGGCGGGCGCGGGTGCTGCACCCGGCCGGGGTGGGCGTCGAGGAGCTGGTCGCGGCCGTCGAACGGGCCGGGTACACGGCCGAGTTGGCCGTGGCCGGGCAGGCCCCGGCGGACCGGGAGGAGGAGCCCGGGCAGCGGTGGCGGCTGCTGGTGACGGCGCTGCTGGCCGTCCCGGTGGTGGTGCTGTCGATGGTGCCGTCCCTGCAGTTCCCGGCCTGGCAGTGGGTCTGCTTCGGGCTGGCGGTGCCGGTGGTGACGTGGGGCTCGGCCGGGTTCCACCGGCGGGCGTGGCAGGGCCTGCGGCACGCCGCGGCGACCATGGACACGCTGGTGAGCCTGGGCGTGGTGGCGTCGTTCGGCTGGTCCGCGTACGCGCTGCTGTTCGGCGGGGCCGGGGCGATCGGCATGCGGATGCCGTTCTCGCTGACCGCGGACGGCGGCGGCGCGGCGCACGTCTACCTGGAGGCGGCCGTCGGGGTGCCGCTCTTCGTGCTGGCCGGGCGGCTGTTGGAGGGCCGGGTGCGACGGCGCAGCGGTTCGGCCCTGCGGGCGCTGGCCGAGCTGGGGGCGAAGGAGGTGTGCGTCCGCGACCCGGAGTCCGGCGAGGAACGACTGCTGCCGATCGAACAGCTGCTGCCCGGAAGGGAGTTCGTGGTGCGGCCGGGCGAGCGGGTGGCCACCGACGGCGTGGTGGTCGAGGGCGGCTCCGCGCTCGACCTGAGCCTGCTGACCGGCGAAAGCGTGCCCGTGGAGGTCGGCCCCGGGGATGCGGTGGCGGGCGCGACGGTCAACGTCGGCGGCGCGCTGGTGGTCCGGGCGACCGCGGTCGGCGCCGACACCCAGCTGGCCCGGATCACCGCGCTGGTCGCGGACGCCCAGGCGGGCAAGGCCCGGGCGCAGCGGCTGGCGGACGCGGTGGCCGGGGTGTTCGTGCCCTGCGTGCTGGCGGTGGCGGTCTGTGTGCTGGGCTTCTGGCTCGGTGCGGGGACCGACCCCCAGGCGGCGGTGACGGCGGCGGTCGCCGTCCTGGTGGTGGCCTGCCCGTGCGCACTGGGCCTGGCCACGCCGACCGCACTGCTGGCGGCGACCGGGCGGGGCGCCGAACTGGGCGTCCTGGTACGTGGTCCGGAGGTGCTGGAGAGCCTGCGCCGGATCGACACCGTGGTGCTGGACAAGACCGGCACGCTGACCACCGGGCGAATGGAGCTCGCCGAACTGACCACCGTGCCCGGGGTGGGCGAGGACCAGGTGCTGCGGCTGGTGGGAGCCGTCGAGCACCGTTCGGAGCACCCCATCGGGAGGGCCGTCGTGGGGGCGGCCCGGGACCGGTGCGGCTCCGGGCCCCTTCCGGCGGTGGCCGGTTTCACGGCCACCGCCGGAGTCGGGGTGTCCGGCACGGTCGAGGGACGGCTGGTGCGGGTGGTCCGGCCGGACGACGCCACGGGCCTGCTGCCGGCCGCGCTGGCCGAAGCACTGACCCGCGCCGGGGAGGCCGGGCGGACGCCGGTGGTGGCGGAGCTGGACGGGCGGCCGGTCGCCGTCCTCGCGGTCGGCGACACGCTGCGCTCCGGCAGCTGGCGGGCGGTCCACCGGCTGCGCGGGATGGGCCTGGAGCCGGTCCTGCTGACCGGGGACGGCCCCGGCGCGGCCCGGGCGGTCGCCGGCGAGCTGGGCATCGAGCAGGTGCACGCCTCGGCCTCGCCCGAGCGCAAGGCCGAGGTCGTCGCCGGGCTGAAGGCCGCGGGGCGGACGACGGCGGTGGTCGGTGACGGCGTCAACGACGCGGTCGCGCTCGCCTCCGCCGACCTCGGGGTCGCCCTGGCCTCCGGCAGTGACGCCGCGATCGGCGCCGCCGGGCTGACCCTGGTCCGCGGCGACATCGAGGCGGTGGTGGACGCCGTGCGGCTGGCCCGGCGGACGCTGGCCACGATCCGGGTCAACCTGCTGTGGGCGTTCGGGTACAACGTGGTGCTGATCCCGCTGGCGGCGGTCGGCGTGCTGAACCCGATGCTGGCGGCGGTGGCGATGTCGCTCAGCTCGCTGCTGGTGGTGGGGAACAGCCTGCGGCTGCGCACCTGGCAGCCGGGGCGGGGCGGCCGGGACGGCTCTGGCGGACCGGGTCGCTCGGGCCAACCGGGCCACTCGGGCGGCCGGGGTCGCTCGGGCGGCCAGGGCCCTGGTGGCAGGGCCGGGCGCGGGCGGCGGCCGGGGGCGGGCCGGTGAGGGCGCTGTTCTCCGGCCGGGCGGCGGAGCGGGTCCGGGCATCGGAGCGGGTCCGGGCGGTCGGACCGCCGGTCGCGGCGGCCGGGGTGGCGCTGGCGCTGCTCTCCGGATGGACGGCGGCCGGCGGGGCCGGGCGGCCGCGCCCGGTGGAGGCCGGACCGGGGTGGCTGCTCCTGCCGACGGCCGGCGGATCGACCGCCACCGCGGCGTTCTTCACGGTCCGCAACCCGGGCGATGTTCCCGACGAACTGACCGGTGCCAGTTGGGAGTTCGGCGGACGCATCACGCTCAAGCGGCACCGGCACCAGGGCGCGTCCGGCCGCTGGGAGCCGGTCGCGGCGCTGCCGGTGCCGGAGCGCGGCGAGCTGGCGATGTCACCGGAGGACGCGGACCTGATGATCACCAGTCCGCCGGCGCTGCGGGCCGGGCAGTGGGTGGAGTTCACGCTGAGCTTCCGCCACAGCCCCGACCTGAAGGTGCGGGCCGAGGTCGTCCCGCCGGGCGGCAGGCGCAGCGGCTGAGCCGGGGCGGGCGCAGCGCCTGAGCAGGGCAGGCGCAGCGGCCCACCAGCCGGGCACGCCCGGGTAGCCGCAGACGCCCGGGGAGCCGGAGACACCCGGGGACCGGACATGGCTGGACAGCAGAGCACGGCTGAGCGGCCGGGCCTCGTAAGGGGCCCGGCCGCTCAGCCGTGGGCGCCGGGGACCCGGCGGTCCGCTCAGTCGTGCGGGACCACCGCCACCGGCGCGTACGCGTGGTGGATCACCGCGTGGGCGACCCGGCCGAGCCGCGGGCCCAGGTCGTGCGGACGGCGGCGCCGGCCGACCACCACCAGGTCGGCCGTCGCGGAGGCCTCGACCAGCGCGCGGGCGGCGCCGAGCCGCACCTCCTCGACCACCTCCGTCTCCGGGTGACGCTCGCGCCACCCGGCGAGGGCGAGGGCGAGTCCCTTGGCCTCCAGTGCCTCGATCTCGCCCAGGTCGGCCTGCGACGGGATGAAGCCCACGGTTGCGAACGCCGGCGGCAGGTCCCAGCCGTGGACGGCCCGGAGCCTGGCGCCGCGCAGTCCGGCCTCCCGGAAGGCGAAGGCGAGCACGGAGTCGTCCGGGTCCTGGGTGTCGATGCCGACGAGGACCTCCCCGGGCTCGCCGGGCGCCGCCTCGGGGCGCTCCCGCACCGGCCGGACCAGCACCACCGGCGCGGCACTGCGGGCGGCGGTCGCCATGCTGACCGAGCCGACCAGCAGCTCGGCGAAGCCGCCGAGGCCGCGCGAGCCGAGCACCAGCAGACCGGCGTTCCCGGCGGCGGACACCAGGCCGTCCACCGCGGCGTCGAGGACCACGTCGGTGTTCACGGAGAGGCCGGGGTGGCGGTCGCGCACGGCCGCCGCGGTGTCGGCCAGCATCCGCCGGGCGACGGCGGGCGGCGAGTCCTCCTCGACGAAGGCGGACCGGCCGTCGGTCAGCCAGGGCCAGGCGTGCACCAGGCGCAGCGGGGCGCCGCGGCGGACCGCCTCCTCGGCGGCCCAGTGGGCGGCTGCGGTGCTCTCGGACGAGCCGTCGACTCCGACCAGAACGGGGGGCGTCATGAGGGGGATTCCTTCCGCTGCGGGCCACCAGGGTCGGGCGGCGCGTCCTGACGCACCGTCCGATGCCTCCACTCTGGCCGCCGGGGCGGGGTGCCGCCCAGTGCCGCAGGGCCCCCGGCGGCAGGGCCGTTGGTCCCGTGCGGCACGGCCGGCACCGGCTCACGGGGCGGACCCCGCCCTACCGGCCGGGTGGGCACGGGCACTACCGTGAATCCGACAATCCTCCTGGTCGGGCGACCCGGGGACGGTCCGGACACAACGGGGCAGAGTGACGAGGAGGACGCCGGTGGGCGGCGCGGACGGTACGCGGGCGGGCACGGACGGCACGCGGACGGACACCGGCGCTCCGGCGGGCCCCGGCTGCCCCGCGGCCGACGGTACCGGCCCTGCCCGGGGTGCCGGCCACACCCCGGACACCGGCCGCACCCCGGGCAGCGGCCACACCCCGGACACCGGCCGCACCCCGGGCAGCGGCCGCACCCCGGGCAGCGGCCACACCCCGGACACCGGCCGCACCCCGGGCAGCGGCCGCACCCCGGGCAGCGGCAGGGCGGACGGCGGCGGCAGGGCGGACGGCGGCGCCGCGCGGATGCCGCAGCTGCGCCTCGACGAGCTGCTGGAGGAGCTCCAGTGGCGGATCGACGCGGCACGCGGCACCCGGGACCGGGTGCACAGCCTGCTGGAGGCGGTGCTGGCGGTCGGCCGGGAGCTGGACCTCGCCCAGGCACTGCACCGGATCGTCGAGGCCGCCGCCGACCTGGTCGACGCCCGCTACGCCGCGCTCGGTGTGATCGGCTCGGACGGACACACGCTCTCGCAGTTCCTGACGGTCGGCCTGACGCCGGAGGAGATCGCGGCGATCGGGCCGCTGCCGTCGGGTCGCGGCATTCTGGGCGAGCTGATCAGCCACCCTCGGCCGCTGCGCTGCCCAGTGCTGGCCGAGCACCCGGCGTCCGTCGGCTTCCCGGCCAACCACCCGCCGATGCACACCTTCCTCGGGGTGCCGGTGCGGGTGCGCGGCGAGGTGTTCGGCAACCTGTACCTCACCGACAAGCGCGGCGGGCTGGACTTCGACGCCGACGACGAGGCGGTCATCGCCACGCTCGCGGTCGCGGCCGGGGTGGCCATCGACAACGCCCGCCTGTACGAGGAGGCGCAGCGGCGCCAGCGCTGGCTCCGGGCGAGCGCGGAGATCACCCGCAGCCTGCTGTCGGGCGCGCCGCGGCTGGAGGTGGTGGAGCTGATCGCCAGCCGGGCGCGGGAGATCGCCGGGGCCGAGCTGGCCGACGTCTCGGTCGCCCTGGCCGGGCCCGACGAGCGGGCCGAGGAGCTGACCGTGGAGGTGGCGCTGGGCGGCGACCCGGGCGTCCGGCTCGGGGTGACGGTGCCGGTGGACGGCACGCTCTCCGGCGCCGCGTACGCCTGCGGCTCACCGGTGACCAGTGACGGGCTGGCCTGCGACGCCCGGTTCGCGGCCGGGCCGCCCGGGCGGTTCGACGGCCTCGGGCCGGCGGTGGCGGTGCCGCTGGGTACCGGCGCGGGGTTCGGCCGGGGGGTGCTGCTGCTGGCCCGGGCGATCGGGCGGCCACCGTTCACGGCGGAGGAGACGGGCCCGCTGCTGGGCTTCGCCGACCAGGCCGCGCTCGCTCTGGAGCTGGCCGAACGGCGGCGTGACGCCGAGCAGTTGGCGCTACTGGAGGACCGTGACCGGATCGCCCGGGACTTGCACGACCTGGCCATCCAGCGGCTCTTCGCCACCGGGATGACCCTGCAGAGCGCGGGTCGGCTGATCGAGAGCCCGGGCGCGGCGGACCGGGTGGGCCGGGCGGTCGCCGACCTGGACGAGACGATCAAGATCATCCGCTCGACCATCTTCGGGCTGCGCGCCCACAACGAGCCGGACCGGGGCCTGCGGGCCCACGCGACCCGGGTCGTCGGCGAGGCACGGACGACGCTGGGCTTCGCGCCGCGGCTCGCCATGGAGGGGCTGCTCGACACCGACGTGCCGCAGGAGCTGGCCGACCACGTGCTGGCCGTCCTCGGTGAGGCGCTCAGCAACGCGGCCAGGCACGCCCGGGCGGGCAGGGTCGAGGTGGACCTTCGGGTGGCCGACGACCGGGTTCGGCTCACCGTCACGGACGACGGGGTCGGGGTGCCGGAGGGCGGGCGGCGCAGCGGCCTGCGCAACCTCGCCGAGCGGGCGGAGAGGGCGGGCGGCGACTTCGAGCTCCGGGCGGGCGAGGACGGCGGCACCCGGTTGGTGTGGTCGGCACCGCTGGGCCCGCAGTAGTGCCGGCCGGCGGTGGCAGCGACGGTCCGTAGTGCCGGCCGCCGGCAGGACCGACCGGCGGTGACAGCGACCGTCCGTGGGACCGGCCGGCGGCGGCACCGGCCGGCGGCGGCACGCGGGGCGTACTCCCGCCTCGCGTGCCACCGCCGCGAACCGTGTCGGGTCGCACCCGGCAGGTCGTGCCCGGCGATCAGCCCGACTGTGCAGGGTCGACCGGTCAGGCCCGGCCGACCCTGCACGGCCGACCGGGCCCGGCGGGTCAGATGCGGGTGTCCTCCACGACGGGGACGAGGTCGCGGGGCGCCGCGCCGCCCTGCCGCCCGTCGTCGGCCCCCGGCGAGGTCAGCGTGCGGGGTGCGGCGGCGGGGGCGGGCTGCTTGCCGCAGAAGGCGGGCTCCAGCGCGTTCATCAGGCCCTGGGTCACGCTGCCGTTGTTGGAGGCGTTGGCGAAGACGACGACACTGCGGCGGCCGTCCGGGGTCGTGAACGACTGGGTCTGGAAGCCCTGGACGATCCCGCCGTGGCCGAACACGTTGCCGCAGGACAGCGCGATCTGCCGCAGCCCCAGCCCGTAGCTGATCTTCGCGGTGGGGGTGGGCAGCACGCTGGTCATCTGCTTCAGCGAGTCGTCCGAGACCAGCCCGCCGGCGCTGCCGGCCATCAGCGTGGTGAGGAAGCGGTCCATGTCACGGGCGGAGGAGACGACCGCGCCGGCGCTCCAGACCCAGGAGGCGGTCTGCTCGGTGGAGTCCAGCAGCGGCTTGGAGCGGTCGTCGTTGGTCAGGTAGCCGGTGACGTGCCGCCCCTCGATCCCCTCCTCCGGCACCTCGAAGGACGTCCGGCGCAGGTCCAGCTTGTCGATGACCTCGTCGCGCAGCACGTCGGCGTACGGGCGGCCGGTGATGTGCTCCACCGCCAGGCCCATCAGCACGAAGTCCGTGTTCGAGTACGAGTAGCGCGACCCCGGCGTGTACTGCACACCGTGCGCGACCGACATCGACACCAGCTTCGCGGGGTCGTAGACGTTGTGGCGGATGCGCGCCTCGAAGGCGCTGGTGGTCTCCTCCCCGGCCTGCTCCAGGAGGTCGTTGGTGTGGTCGTAGACGCCGGCGCGGTGCTCCATCACCTGGCGGCCGGTCATCGTCCAGCCCTCGGGCAGTGTGCCGGCCGGGAGGTAGTCGCGCAGCGGCTTGTCCAGGTCGATCCTGCCCTGCTCGACGAGCTGCATGACCAGCACCGCGGTGAACATCTTGCTGTTGCTGCCGACCCGGAACCGCCAGTCGGCGTTCATCGGCGTCCCGTCCAGATCGGCCTTGCCGACCGTCAGCGAGACCTTGCCCTCGGTCGCGCCGTGATCCCTGATCACCGCGAACGCGCCCGGCGCTCCCGCGTTCACCGCGGCCTGCAGCGCCGCACGCACCCCGGCGGTGTCCGGCACCGCCGCTGTCGCCGCCGCCGGCGCCGCCACCGCACCCGTCGCTCCCGTGGCCACGACCACCACACCGGCCGCAGCCGCGGCCAGCGAACGCAGGAATCCAACCCGTGCCATCAGAAATCCCCCTGACATCTCGTCACCTGGAACATCAGGTCCCGGCGGGACCAAGATCCAATATCCCGGATGGGGGGTCGTCCGACAAAACAGGCCCGGCCGTGACTGCCCCTAAGGGCAGACCGACGGCCGATCGCCGGACCGGGACGGGCGGCGGCGGCCGGCCGGCGGGTTCAGCCGCGCAGGGCTCCGGGCGTCCGCAGCCGAGCCGGCTGCGCGGCCTCGCCGGCCCGGCGCACCTCGGTGGCGATCAGCGCGGCCTGGACGCGCCGCTCCACCCCCAGCTTGGCCAGCAGCCGCGAGACGTGGTTCTTCACCGTCTTCTCGGCGAGGTAGAGCCGCTCGCCGATCTGGCGGTTGGTCAGTCCCTCGCCGATCAGCGCCAGCACCTCCTGCTCGCGCACGGTCAGCTCCGGCCCGTGCGGGGCCGGCTGCGCCGGTCCGGCGTCGTTGCGCAGCCGGTTGAGCAGGCGCGTCGCGGCGCCGGGATCGAGCATCGAGCGGCCGGAGGCGACGGTGCGCACGGCCGCGACCAGGTCGGTGCCGCTGATCTGCTTGAGGACGTACCCGGCGGCGCCCGCCATCACGGCGTCGAGCAGCGCCTCCTCGTCGTCGAAGGAGGTGAGCATCAGACAGGCGAGGTCCGGCATGCGGGAGCGCAGTTCGCGGCAGACGGCCACGCCGTCACCGTCGCCGAGCCGCACGTCCAGGACGGCGACGTCGGGGCGCAGCGCGGGCACCCGGACGAGGGCCTGTTCTGCGGTGGCCGCCTCGCCGATCACCTCCAGGTCCGGCTCGCCGTCCAGCAGGTCGTGGACTCCCCGGCGCACCACCTCGTGGTCGTCCAGCAGGAACACCCTGACCGGCGCGGGCGCCCCGGTGCCGGTCGTCTCGCTCGCCATCGTGCGGCTCCGCCTTCCTCGTACGCGGCACGCACCAGCTGCGGGCCCTCCGCATCATCCCCGACCGGGCCGCGCCGCCCCAGGGCCCAAGGACCCCATTCCGCGCCGGGCCCGGGGACCTGATGCGTCTGCCCGGGCCGGGACCGCGTTCGTCCGCACGGGCCGGGACCGCGTTCGTCCGCGCGACCCGAGGGGCGGGTTCGTCCGCACGGCCCGGGTGACCCGTCCGGCGGCGTTCAGGAGTGGTGGCGGCGCACGTCGCCCACGCCGATCAGCAGGAAGGCCGCGCAGACCACGGCCGCGCTGCCCGCCGCGGTGGCGAGGCGCGGTGCGAGCGGGCCGCCGCCGGACAGCAGGATGGAGACGGCGCCGAGCGAGGAGACCGCGAGGCCGACGAGCAGCCAGCCCAGCAGCGTGCGTGCGCCGGGCCCCCGGCCGGGGCGCGGGACGCGCGGTGCGGGGCCGGCGTCGAGCATCGCCCAGCGGAGGCCGTCCTCGCGCAGCTCGGCGCGGCGCTGCCGGTGGGCGCGGATCCGCAGGATGACGCCGGCCACCAGGCCCGCCAGGGCGAGCCGGGCGGCGGGTTCCCACCCCGGCACCACCAGCAGGAGTCCGCCGGCCATGGCCAGGGCGGCCCACCAGAGGACGCAGGCCGCGGCGGCGGTGCGGGCGGACCGGGGGCGGTCGTCACCCGCCTGGAGGTCGGCGATGGCGGGCAGGTACCAGACGCAGCCGGACGCGGTCACGGCAGCGGTGCCGATCGCCAGAACGGTGTGGTGCATGGTGGGCACTCCTCAGCCGGTGGGTTCGACTCCGGGGAGGGACGCTCCCCGGGGGGCCGTCCCCGCCCGCCCGGGGGCATCGGTGCGGGCGGGGACGGCGTTCGGGGCCGTCGGTCAGTCCGACGGTGTCTTCAGTGCCCGGCGGCGCGGCGCCGGGGCGTCGTAGTTCGCGGGGACCACGCCGGCCAGGTGCTTCGCCGGCTCGCCGTTGTTCTCCAGGTGGTCGCGGGCGGCGATCTCCGGGTGGTGCAGGTCGAAGGCCGGGGACTCGGAACGGATCCGCGGCAGGGTGACGAAGTTGTGCCGCGGCGGCGGGCAGGAGGTGGCCCACTCCAGCGAACGACCGTACCCCCAGGGGTCGTCCACGGTGACCTTCTCGCCGTACTTGGCGGTCTTCCAGACGTTGTAGAGGAACGGCAGGATCGACAGGCCCAGCAGGAACGAGCCGAGGGTGGAGACCGTGTTGAGGGCGGTGAAGCCGTCCGAGGCCAGGTAGTCGGCGTAGCGGCGCGGCATGCCCTCGGCGCCCAGCCAGTGCTGGACCAGGAAGGTGGCGTGGAAGCCGATGGTGAGCGTCCAGAAGCTGATCCGCCCGAGCCGCTCGTCCAGCATCTTCCCGGTCATCTTGGGCCACCAGAAGTGGAAGCCCGCCATCATCGCGTACACCACGGTGCCGAACAGCGTGTAGTGGAAGTGCGCGACGACGAAGTACGAGTCGGAGACGTGGAAGTCGATCGGCGGCGCGGCCAGGAGAACACCCGTCAGGCCGCCGAACAGGAAGGTGACGAGGAAGCCGACGGTCCAGAGCATCGGGGTCTCGAAGCTCAGCGAGCCCTTCCACATCGTCCCGACCCAGTTGAAGAACTTGACGCCGGTCGGCACGGCGATCAGGAAGGTCATGAAGGAGAAGAAGGGCAGCAGTACCTGGCCCGTCACGTACATGTGGTGCGCCCAGACCGTGACCGAGAGGCCCGCGATGGCGACGGTGGCGGCGATCAGGCCCGCGTAGCCGAACATCGGCTTGCGGGAGAAGACCGGGATGACCTCCGACACGATCCCGAAGAACGGCAGGGCGAGGATGTACACCTCGGGGTGGCCGAAGAACCAGAACAGGTGCTGCCAGAGCATCGCGCCGCCGTTGGCCGGGTCGAAGACGTGCGAGCCGAACTTGCGGTCGCACTCCAGCGCCAGCAGCGCGGCGGCGAGCACCGGGAAGACCATCAGGACGAGGACCGAGGTCAGCAGCACGTTCCAGCAGAAGATGGACATCCGGAACATGGTCAGGCCCGGGGCGCGCATGCAGATGATGGTGGTGATGAAGTTGACCGCACCGAGGATGCTGCCGAAGCCGGAGAGCGTGACGCCCATGATCCACATGTCGGCGCCCACGCCGGGCGAGTGGACCGCATCGGAGAGCGGCGCGTAGAGGAACCAGCCGAAGTCGGCGGCGCCCTGCGGGGTGGCGAAGCCGGCCGCGGCGATCAACGAGCCGAACATGAACAGCCAGTAGGCCAGCATGTTCAGCCGCGGGAAGGCGACGTCCGGGGCACCGATCTGGAGCGGCATGATCCAGTTGGCGAAGCCCGTGAACAGCGGCATCGCGAAGAGCAGCAGCATCACCGAACCGTGCATGGTGAAGGCCTGGTTGAACTGCTCGTTGGAGAGGATCTGCGTCCCCGGCCGGGCGAGTTCGGCGCGCATGACCAGCGCGAGGACGCCACCGATCAGGAAGAACCCGAACGCCGACACCAGGTACATCGAGCCGATCGTCTTGTGGTCGGTGGTCGTCAGCAACCTCACCAGGGCGGATCCGGGCCGACGGACCGGCACCCCTCCCGGCCGTGCTGCGGACGGCTGCGGCGCGCTGTCGCCCCTTGCCTCTATGGCACTCAAGGACGCACTCCTTCGAAAACCTCTGCGGATGGTGGCGATCCATGATCGAAGCTCGGAACCGCCGCGTCCCAGGGCCGTTGGACCCAGCCGTCCCGGGCCGGTGGGCCTCCCTCCGGGGCCGCCGGCCGGGACTTCCGCCACCGCGCCGACCGCCCCTACCCACGACGCGCACACGCCCACCGCCCTACCGCCACACCCGCCGCCGGGCATGCCGAAACACCGGTGCGGGCCGGGGAGTCGGTACGCACTCCCCTGGCCCGCACCGGTGCTGTCCCGGGCCGCTACGCGATGCCGGGCGGGTCCTCGGTGAGCCGGTAGCCGGTGACCAGGTCGGGCCGGATCGCCACCGTGTGGTCCATCGCGGACGCCACCCACGGGCTCAACAGCGCACGGTAGCGGGCGAGTTGCTCGGGATCGGTGACCGGCCGGGCGTAGCCGGTGACGACCACGCTCCAGCCCAGACGGGTCAACGGATCGATGGCGTCCGCCTCGTAGGCCACCACGACACCGGCCGTGTCCGCCCCCAGCGCCTCCATGGTCAGCGCCGCGCCGTCGTGGGTGCGGATCACGATCTCGTCGTCGACGAGCAGGTGGTTGACGGGCCTGATGGCCGGCAGCGCCCGTGCGGTGAACACGATCCGCCCGAACGGTGCGCCGCCCAACAACCGCAGCGCCTCGGCGCGTTCGACCGGCACCAGGTGGCGCGGCGGCACCTCGGCGGCGAGCAGCAGTCCGGCCCGCCCGGCCTCGCCGCTCACGGGGTGGCCGCGATCAGACCGAGCCCGCCGTCGTGGCGCCGGTAGAGCACGCGCCCGCGCCGGGTGCCGGGCTGGGCGAAGAAGAGGAACGGAAGGTCCGCCCCGGAGAGCCGCTCCACCGCTTGCTCCTCCGTCAACTCCGGTGCACCACAGGGGCTCACCGTGAGCGGGACGGCCGGCCTTGTCGGCGGCGCGGCAGCCGTCGTACGGGCCAGCCGGTAGCCGGTGGGGCCGACCCGGTAGACGACGGCGTCGGTCTCGGTGGCCGGGTCGGTGAACAGGTGGATGTCGAAGTCCATCGCGTCCATGGTCCGGGCCGCCGCGTCGGGCGAACACCACACCAGGGCGGCCCGCTTGCGGCGGACGATCCGCTCCGGCCCTGCGCCGTACGGCACTTCGGTGCAGGGGTCGGCCGCGAGCAGTCCCGCGCCGGCCCGTACGGGCTCGCGTCCACCCCGGGGCGCGGCCTGCCCGGGGACGCCGGCGAGCGGCCCCCGGGCACGCGTCCGGCGGGACCAGGGCCGGGGCGTCCAGCCCGAGGCGGCGGAGGCGATCCGGCCGCGCAGGCCGTCCGCCAGCCGGTCCAGCGCCTCGCCGAGATCGGCGGCGCTCTCCTGGACCCTGATCCGCCGGCCGTCCACCTCGGCGTTGACCTGCGCCAGCACCGTCGCCGCGCCCGCAGCGCCGGCCGCTCCCCCCGTGCCGGTCACTGCCCCCGTGCCGGCCGCTCCCCCCGTGCCGACCGCGCCCACCCGCACCCGCAGCGCCTCCACCAAGGCGTCGGCCCCGTTCACCACGGCCGCGATCCGGGCCCTGGCGTCGGCCGCCACGCCTCCCGGCATCCCCTCGCACACCTGCACCGTGATCAACTCACCCATTTCCGGCCTCTCCCGTCCCGCCACTCGGACTTCCGTACTTCCACGTCCTGCCACGTCTGCCCCCGGCGCGCCCCGCGCACACACCGGCGCGCGATCACGATCCCTCCGCCGCTCCGAACCGGACAAGGGCCGAACGGCCCCATGGCCCCCGGCCGCCCTGTCCTGCCCCGCCCCGTGAGCGGGTGTGCGAGGATCGGATCATGCCTGCTCTCGACAACCAGTCCGACTACTGGAACTCCACCGGCACGGCGAAGACCTTCGGGCACCCGCTCCACCCGGAGTGGCTGGCTCGGCTCGACCGCGCGGCGGCCGTCCTCGACTACGGCTGCGGCTACGGCCGGCTCGCCGGAGAACTGGCCGTGCTCGGTTTCACCGACGTCGAGGGCGTGGACGTCGCGCCCGAGCTCGTCGCCCGCGCCCGGGCCGAGCAGCCCGCCGCCCGGTTCACCGTGCTGACCGACCCGCCCCGGCTGGCCCACCCCGACGGCACCCTCGACGCGGCGCTGCTGTTCGCCGTCCTCACCTGCGTGCCGGGCGACGACGGGCAGCGCGAACTGGTCGCCGAACTGCACCGGGTACTGCGGCCGGGCGGCCTGCTCTACGTCAGCGACCTCTGCCTCCAGCCCGACGCCCGCAACCGCGACCGGTACGCGGAGTTCGCCGAACGGTACGGCCGGTACGGGGTGTTCGAGACCGGTGACGGCGCGGTCTGCCGCCACCACACCCGCGAGTGGCTGGACGAACTGCTCGGCGCGTTCGAACCGGTCGCCGAGCGCGAGCTGCCGGTGCGCACCATGAACGGCCGGCCCGCGGTGGCCACCCAGCTGCTGGTCGCCAGGCCCTGAACCTCCCGCGCCCCGGAACCCCCCGTGCGGTCCCGGAGCGCGGGCCGGCCGTGTGGGCGCGGCGGGCCGCGGTCGTCAGGAGACCGGCGACAGGCGCAGCCGCTGCGGCGCGGCCTTCAGGTGCGCGGAGAGGTCCGGAAGCGGTGCCGTGTCCCCCACGGTGAACCACACCAGGACGTCCTCGCCCGTCCGCACGGGCAGGGCGGGGAAGTCGTTCTCCGCGTGCTCGGTGCGGTGAAGGGCGAGCAGCGGCGTCCCGGCGGCGGCCTCCGGGCGCAGCCGCCGCTCGACGTGGCCGGCGAAGGCGGCGGTGTCCCGCGGGTGGCAGATGGTCGCGACGACCTGCCCGGCGCCGGCCGGGGCGGTAAAGCCCGGACCGCGCAGCAGCAGGACGTCGTCCGAGTCCAGCATGGTGGCGTTGGCCGCGTCGCGGTGGGCCTGCCAGACCGGGCCGTAGTAGAAGGCCCGCAGCGCCCTCGCCCGTTCCGTCATGTCCGGAAAGCTTCGCAGCCAGACGAAGCGGTCCGGGTCGTCGAGGTCCCGGAACCGGCCGCCGACGGTGATGCCGGCGGCCTCCTGCCCGGTCACGAACTCCTGCTCGAAGAGCTCGATCAGGGTGTCGCGGGCGCCCGGGCGCAGGGTGTACTGCCGGAGTTCGACGATGGTCACGAGGCGTCCTCCGACCGGGCCCGGGTCAGCTCCATGACCCAGTTGAGCTCCCAGCTCCGCCCGCCGTCCGCCGAGAACTCCTGTTCCCAGCGGGCCGAGTCGGCCGTCAGCCGCCGCCAGACGAAGTGGACGCGGATCGGCAGGCCACGGTAGGTGTCCTCGCCGTGGAAGTCGCCCCGGTCGCCGGTGAAGCCGCCGACGACGGGCGGGTCGAGCCGGCCGGTGCGGCTGTCGGCCCAGTGGATGGACCACTCCTTCCGTTCCCGGTCGAAGAGGCGGAGGGTCACGCCCTGGCGCCCCAGGGTCGGGAAGGTGATCTCGTCGATGTTGCCGTTCCCGCCGAACAGCGGGCGGACGACGGCGTGGCCGGGGAACTCCTCCCAGCTGTCGCCGCCGGTCAGAGGCCCGGTCAGCCTGCGGTTGGCCACGTCCCAGGAGCCGTGAAGGAAGTCGAAGTCGTTCATGGCCCGGAGGCTAGGGCCGGTCCACTGCCATCTCCTGTCAGTGGATACTGGGAGCCGTGCGCGCCGGCCGACTGATCTCGCTGCTCCTGCTCCTGCAGAACCGGGGGCGGATGACCGCCCATCAGCTCGCCGACGAGCTGGAGGTCTCGGTCCGGACGGTCTACCGCGACGTCGAGGCGCTCGCGGCGGCCGGAATCCCGCTGTACGGGGACGCCGGGCACGGCGGCGGCTACCGGCTGCTCGACGGCTACCGCACCCGGCTCACGGGGCTGACGGCCGAGGAGGCGCAGGCCGTCTTCCTGGCCGGGCTGCCGGGCCCGGCGGCCGAGCTGGGCCTCGGCGAGCAGCTGGTGACCGCCCAGCTCAAGCTGCGGGCCGCCCTCCCGGTGGAGCTGCGGGAGCAGGCGGAGCGGATCCAGCAGCGCTTCCACCTCGACGCGCCCGGCTGGTACGGGAAGGCCGACGACACCCGGCACCTCGCGGCCGTGGCCGCCGCCGTCTGGGGCCGGCACGCGGTGTGGGTGCGCTACCGGCGCTGGAAGGCGCCCACCGAGGTCGAGCGGCGGCTGGAGCCGTACGGGCTGGTCCTCAAGGCCGGCCGCTGGTACCTGGTCGCCGCCACGGACGGCGGCGACCCGCGCACCTACCGGGTCGACCAGATCATCGAACTGCGCTCCCTGGAAGAGCAGTTCGAGCCACCGGCGGGCTTCGACCTGGCGGCCCACTGGCGGGACCGGCTCGCCGACTTCCACGCGCGGCTGCACACCGCGGAGGCGGTGGTTCGGCTGTCGCCGCGCGGCACCGCCCGGGTCCGCGAGCAGCTGGGCCACGCGGCCGGGCGGGCGGTCGCGGCCGGCGGGGTGGTGGAGGCGGACGGCTGGACCAGGGCGGCCGTGCCGATCGAGTCGGTCGACCACGCCCACGGCGAGTTCCTGAAACTGGGCGTCGACGTGGACGTCCTGGAACCGCCCGCACTGCGGGCCCGCCTCGCGGCGACCGTCCGCGAGCTCGCCGACCGGTACGGGGCCCAGGCCCAGCCCGGGGCCCCGCGCGAGACGGGGACCCCGCGCGGGGCGGGGGCCGACGGTGGAGGCGACCTCGCAGGCGGCGGCCGGTCCTGAACGCTTCCGGCGAGGGCACGGCACCCCCTGCGCGCTGTCCGGACCGGCCCACGCGTTCAGGGACGCTCAGGGCGTCAGGGCGTCAGGGCGTCAGGGCATCAGGGCATCAGGGCATCAGGGCATCAGGCGCACGATCTCGCCGATCTCCAGCGCCGCGTACACGGAGCCGTCCGGCCCGACGGCGATGCCGTGCGGTTCCGCGCCCGCGACCGGCAGCTCGTACCCCTGGTAGCCGCCGTCCGGGGTGAGCGAGCCGATCCGGTTAGCGCCCCACTCCGTGAACCAGAGGCGCCCGTCCGGGCCGGCCGCGACGGCGTGCGGGCGGGCGGCCCGGTCGGGCAGCGGGTACTCGGCCACCGTGCCGTCGACGGCGACCCGCGCGACCTGGCCGGCGCCGATCTCGACGCACCAGAGCGCGCCGTCGCCGCCCGCGGCGATGCCGACGGGCGCGGCCCCCTCGGTGGGCAGCGGATGCACCGCGATCCGCCCGTCGACGGTGATCCGGCCGACGGCGTGGGCCTGGTTGAGCGTGAACCAGAGCGCGCCGTCCGGCCCCGCCGTGATCATCGAGGGGAAGGCACCGGCCGCCGGCAGCGGGTACTCCGTCACCTCGCCGTCCACGGTGATCCGCCCGATCCGCCCGGCGTTCAGCTCCGTGAACCAGAGCGCCCCGTCGGCCCCGGCCGCGATCCCGAACGGCCCGGCGTCCTCCGTCGGCAGCCCGAACGACCGCTCCCGCCCGTCGACCCCGATCCGCCCGATCCGGTGGTCCCGCATGCGGGTGAACCAGAGCGCGCCGTCCGGCCCCGCCGTGATCACCGACGGCCCGCACCCGGGCGCCCCCAGCCCGAAGTGCCGCACCGACCCGTCGGCCGCCAGCCGCCCGATCCCCCCGGCATGCACCAGCGTGAACCAGACCGCGCCGTCCGGCCCGATCGCGACCCCGTACGGCCCGGCCCGACCGTCCGACACCGGGACCCGCTCGAAAGTCATCCGCTTCCCCCTACCTCTCACTATTGCGACTGGCGTCGCATTAGCACTCTCGCACACTCCCCTCCCGCACGACAAGCGCCACCGGCGACCTCCGGACGCACCCCCTGCACGCCGCCCCGCGCGCACCCGGGCGCGCGGGGCGGCCCGGCTCCCCCTGAGGCCCCGCCACTCCTGAGGCCCAGCTACTCCTGAACGGGCGCCCGCTCGCCCTTCACACCGCCCCGGCCGCCACGGCGCGGTTCGCCGGTGTCGCCGCGCAGGACGGAGATGACACCGACGCCGGCGGCGCAGAACGGGACGGCCAGCAGGGCGCCGAGGATGCCGGCCAGGCCCGAACCCGCCATCACGGCGACCATGATGGTGGCCGGGTGCAGTTCGACGGTGCGGCTCTGGATCAGCGGCTGGAGGATGTTGCCCTCGATCGCCTGGACGGCGAGCACCACGCCGAGCGCCCACAGCGCCGTGCCGAGCCCGCCCTCGGCGAGCGCGACCAGGACGGCGACCGTGCCGGAGAGGAACGCCCCGACGAACGGGATGTAGGCGCCCATGAAGACCAGTGCGCCGAGCCCCGGGGCTCCGGGGACGCCGAGCAGCAGCAGGCCGATGGTGATGAAGAAGGCGTCGATCAGGGCGATCAGCGTGGTGCCGCGCATGAAGCCGGCCATCGCGTCGAAGGCGCGGTCGGAGCAGGCGACGACCGTGTCGGCGATGCCGGCCGGGAGGTACGAGCGGAGGGCGTCGGGGGTGCGGTGGCCGTCGCGGAGGAAGAAGAAGACCAGGGCGAGGGCGAGGACGCCGCCGGTGAGGATCTGGGTGACGAACCCGAGCCCGGAGAGCACGCCGCTGGTGACGGTGGTGACCAGGGAACTGGTCTCGCCCTTGGCGTTGTCCAGTGCGTGGCGGATCTTCTCCCCGAAGGGCCCGAGCCAGTCGGCGATCCGGTCGCCGGCCTGCTGGAGCGCCGTGGCGATCTGCGGGGCGCTGTGCACCAGCGAGTTGACCAGCAGGGTGATCACCCCGCCGACCGCGAGCACCAGCAGCGCGCAGGTGAGTCCGGCGGCCAGGCCGCGGCCGACCCCGCGCCGGACCATCCACGGCATCACGGGGTAGAGCAGCGAGGTGCCGAGCAGCGCCAGGACGACCGGGATGGTGGCGGCGCGCAGTTCGACCAGGGCGAAGACGACCAGCGAGGCGACGGTGATGAGGAGGATGCCCGCCACCGACCAGGCGCTCGCCGCGCGGATCGAGGGCGGCAGCATCAGGTACGGCCGGCGGTGGTCCGCCCGACGCTCGCCCGGACCGCCGTCGGACGGGGGCTCCCCGGACATCTCCACCTCCGCCTGGGCCGGTCAGTCCATATGTGCCCCATCTCAGCAGATGATCTGATTGAATGCCCGTTTCTGACCCCGGGCGTGCCCGCCCCACGAGGGCGCCCGGACCGGCCACCGAGCCGCCGGCCCGAACGCCCACGGGCCAGAACACCTAGGGCAGGTGGATCAGGAAGTCCCAGGACTGCTCCTGGTCCCTGACGTCCAGCGGCCGCAGAGCGATCCGGGTCGGGAAGATGTCCAGCACGCTGATGTCGAGGGCCAGTTCCGTTCCGTCGACCGGCCCGCCGGGGACCACCACGTAGAACTTGAAAACGTCCGGGTGCCCCGCCGGGCGGAGCTGCCACTCCCTGGGCTCGGACGAGCCGACGACCTCCGTGTTCTCCTGCGGGTAGCCCTCGTATCCCGCGAAGGTCCGGTGCCGCTGGTTGCGGAGCAGGACGTTGCCGTTCTCCAGCCCCTCCACCTCCCAGGACTGCGCCTCCACCTCGCCGTCGGCCGGCGGGATGAGGACCAGGGGCTCTTTGGCCCCCGGCAGCGTGAGCAACTGCTCGTTCGGCTTGCGGATGCCGAAGATGCCGTTCGGTACGAGTGCCACGGTCGACTCCACTCTGGCGGGCGGCGCCGCGCGGACGCCACCGACTACTGGGCGGGTCGATTCAACCGGCGCCGACCCGGCCGTACACGGAGGAACCGCCGGAGGCTCACCCCATCGGGATCCCGCGCCCGCACACCCGCCCGAACCCCGAACGCCCGCGCCACACCGGCTCCCCGAAACGGACCGCCCCGACCCGCCGCGCTACACCGGCTCCCCGAAGCGCACCGCCCCGCCGCCGCCCGCGAAGGCCAGCACCCGCTCCGCCTCGGTCTCCGCCGCCTGGCGGTCGGCCCGGCGCAGCGCCGCGTACGGGTGGATCACCACGGCGCGCGCCTCGCCCCGGCCGCCCTCCACCAGCTGCCAGTCACCGGCGACCAGGCCGTCGACCAGCAGGATGCCGGGCACGAGGCCGTTCTGGGTCATCAGTCTCAGCCGGTACTCCTCGGGCAGGACACGGGAGCGGTCGGCGTGCGAGAGCACCAGGTTGTCGAAGGGCGCGACCAGGCGGACCGGCGCCGGCACGGACGGGTCCGGCCGGGGCGCGTCCGGCAGGTCGTAGAGCAGCCGGCCGTGTTCGTCGCGGAAGGTGACCAGGCCGGGGGCGAGCCGCTTCAGCACCGGGCCGAGGCGGGTGAGGCCGCACCACTTCTGCAGGTCGGCGACGGTCGCCGGGCCGAAGGCGGCGAGGTAGCGCAGGGCCAGGCCGTCCAGCGAGGGGGCCGGGTCGAGCGGGCGGCCGAGCCAGTGCTCGGCCGTGGTGTGCGCGGCGGCGCCGCCCCGGCCCCAGAGGCCCCGCGGCGGCACCTGGACCAGCGGCAACAGGCACCGCGCGGCCTGCGCGAGCGCCGCCGGGTCCCGGCCGGGGCGGGAGGCGGCGAGCTGCGGGCCGAGCTGCTGGAAGGTGCGCGGCTCCTCCTCGACCAGGGCACGGGCCTCGCCCGCGAGCGCGTCGAGGTCGAGACCGGCCAGCCGCTTGCCGTAGGCGCCGCGCAGGCCCTGGTCGAGCACGGGCTGGACGAGCGGGCGCAGGGTCAGGCAGTCGTCGGCGGTGACCAGGTGGATGGTGCCGCGCTGGAGGGCGATCCGGACGACCCGGCGCTGCTCGATCAGCCCGGTCAGCTCCTCGGGGGCGAAGCCGTCCAGCCGGGCGAGCAGGCCGAGGTAGGGCGGCTGCGGCGCGGCCTGGGCCTGGAGCCCGCCGAGGTGGCGGACCATGTCGGCGGCCGTCACGGTGGCCCGGGTGAGCAGGTGCTGACGGGCCAGCAGGGCGCGGCCGAGCGCGCGGGTGGTCAGCACGTCCGCACCGGTCACCGCCTGCCGTCCAGGACGGAGCGCAGCACGCCGATGCGGTTGCTGGTGATCGAGTCCACGCCGGCCGCGCGGAGCCTGCGCATGGTGCGGCGCAGGTCGGCGGTCCAGGTGGAGACGGCGAGTCCGGCGTCGTGGGCGGCGGCGGTGAAGTCGGGGGTGACCAGACCGAACGGCGGGTTGAGGTACTGCGGGCGCAGGTCGTCCAGCAGGGCGCGGACGGGCAGCCGCGGCTGCTTCCAGGTCAGCGCGATCTCGGCGTGCGGGGCGAGGGCGCGGACGGCGAGCATCGCGGTGACGGGGCCGCAGAACGCGACCCGGTGCTCGGTGCCGAGACCGGTGACGGCCTGCCAGGTGGCGGCGACGGGGTGCGGGTCGTCCAGGTCGATCAGCAGCCGGGCGGCCGGGGTGGCGGCGACGGTCTTGACCGCCTCGGCCAGGGTCGGGACGGCGAGGTCACCGTCGCGCAGCCCGTCCAGCTGGTCGAGGGTGACCCGGCGCAGCGGGCGCGGGTCGCCCCAGAGGCGTTCGAGGGTCTCGTCGTGGAGCAGGACGGGCACGCCGTCGCGGGTGAGCCGGACGTCGACCTCGACGGCGTCGGCACCGGCGGCGAGCGCGGACCCGACGGAGGGCAGGGTGTTCTCGCGGTACCGGAACGGGTCGCCGCGGTGGGCGACGGCGAGAACGGGGCGGCGGTCGGCGGGGGTCGGTGCGTTCACGGCGGTGGCGGTCCTCGGGGCCTTCGGCGGGATGGTCGACGGGAGGTTCTTCGGGGTGTCCGGGAAGTTCTTCGGGGTGTCCGGGAGAGCGGCCGGTGAGCGGGGCGGCCGGGTGTCCGGCGTGGTGGCCGGTGAGCGGGACGGCGGGGCGGCGGCGGTCAACGCATCAGCCCGGCGAGCCACGGGGACAGCTGGTGGTAGGTGACGGCCTCACGGTAGGGGGCGTCACCGGGCACGGTGACGATCAGCGTGCAGGACGGCGGGAAGGTCCGCTGCCGGACGTGGACCAGGCCGCTCCAGACCGAGTCGAGGAAGGCCGGCACGCTGTCGCGGGGCACGTCGAAGGCGATGTCGTCGACGGTGACCACCGCCTCGTCGTGGACGAAGAGCCGGACGGTGATCGCGGGCCGGCCGGCGATCTCCAGCAGCGCCTCGTGGGGTACCGCGTCGAGTGCATCACCACCCCCGGCACCTGCGCCGTCCGCGCCGACCAGGCCGGCGAAGGTCTGGTCGCGGCCGATGTCGTGGGAGGCCCGGACCTCTCGGCCGTGCCGGGCGGCCGTCGCCTCGACCGCGAACACGGCACTCTGGGTGGACGGCAGCGGCGGATGGGACATCGGGTGGCGGTCCTCTCGTCGGCGGGTCTGTGCGGTGCGTCGGCGGGTCTGTGCGGTGCGTCGGCGGGTGCCGGGGTGGCGGCGGGCGCCGGTGCGTCGGCGGGTGCCGGCGGGGGTCTCGGCGTGACGGCTGTGGCGCGTCGGCGGGTCTCGGCGGTGGCAGGTCTCTGCGGTGGCAGGTCTCTGCCGTTCGGGGACTCAGCGCCGTTCGATCATCACATTGGTCGACTTGATGACCGCCGTCGCGGGCGCGCCGGGCACCAGGTTGAGCTCCTCCGCCGACTCCCGGCTGATCAGCGAGACCACCCGGAACGGCCCGGCCTGGATCTCGACCTGCGCGGCGACGTCACCGAGCACCACGTGCGTGACGATGCCCGGGAAGCGGTTGCGGGCCGAGGAGGGCCGCCCCTCCGCGTCGGCGTTCTCGGGGCGGGCCAGTTCCCGGGCGAAGGCGGCCAGCTCGGCGCCGGGGATGATCCGGTGACCGTGCTCGTCCCGTTCGGCGGCGAGCCGGCCCGCGTCGACCCAGCGCCGCATCGTGTCGGCGCTGACGCCGAGCATCGCCGCCGCCTCGCCGATCCGGTACGGGTTGACCGGCGCCTCGGGCTGGCCCATGTACGACTCCTGACGGTGGTTCGGTGGCACGGCAGCGTTCGTGTCACGTGGACGGCACTTCGGTATCACGGGGACCGACGGCGGCGCTGGTCCGGCCGTCGCCGCCATCCTGCCGCACCGGGGGCCCGCCCGGCCAAGCGGAGCCGTTCCCGCCCCGGACGGCCCGGGGTCCGCCGGGGTCCGCCGGGGCTCGTCCACCGCCCCGCAGCACCCCTCACCGCCCGGCCCCGCCGACCCGGACGGCCGCCGGCCGCCGCGCGGCGCCGCCCGCTACGGCTCGCCGAAGAGGTCCCGCCGGACGGCGTCGCCCGCGGTGAGGACGGCGCCGCCGAGCACCGCCCCGCCGCCGGCCGTCCCGGCCCGGACCTCGGTGCGCAGCGGCGAGAGGGCGGCGAGGCGGTGCTCCACCCGGCGGGCGAGTTCGGCGCCGCCGGCCCGGCCGATCTCGCCGCCGAGCACGACGCAGCCCGGGTCGAGGACCACGCAGACGGCGGCGGTGCCCACGGCGATCCGCCCGGCCAGCTCGTCCAGGAACGGTCCGCCCGGTCCGCCGTCGCCGAGCGCGTCGAGCGCGGCCCGGACGGCGGCCTCGGCGGCGGACGCGTCGTCGGCCGGGTCGGCCGGCAGGCCGTGGGCGCGGGCCAGGTCGCAGACGGCGGCACTGCCGACCAGTCCGTGGAAGCCGCCCTCGCAGTCGGTGGCGCTGGGCAGCGCGACGGTGCCCGGTACGGGCAGGAAGCAGATCTCGCCGGTGCCACCGGAGGCCCCTCGCCGCAGCCGCCCGTCGATGATCACGGCGGCGCCGACGCTGTGGCCGAGCCAGACCAGGACGAAGGTGTCCTGGCCCCGGGCGGCACCGATCCGGTACTCGGCGCGGCCGGCCAGGTTGACCTCGTTCTCCAGGATCACGTCGGTGCCGGGCACCTCACGCAGGGCGGTGAGCAGTTCGGCGTGCCAGGGGGGCAGCGCTCCGGTGCTGTGGAGCCGGCCGGTGGCGGGGTCGACCAGGCCGGGGGCGCCGACGGCGACGGTGTGCAGCTGCTCGACGCCGGCCCGGCGGGCGGTGTCGAGCAGGGTCCGGACGATCCGGGCCGCCGTGCCGCTCTCGCCGCGCCCCTCGACGGCCAGCTCCGCGGCGGCCAGGGCCTGGCCGGCGAAGTCGGCGACGACCAGGCTGACGCCGCCGGCGCGGACGTCGATGGCGCCGATGTGGGCCCGGGAGGACACGAGGGCGTAGAGCCGGGCGTTGGGACCACGCCGCTGTTCCCCGCGTTCGCCGACCACGGCCACCAGGCCGGTCCGCTGGAGGCGTTCCAGCAGGTCGGCGACGGTGGGCCGGGAGAGACCGGTGAGGCCGCGCAGCTCGGTCGCGGTCAGTGGTCCCTGTTCGAGCAGCAGGTTGAGCGCCAGCCGGTCGTTGATCGCCCGGGCGGTGCTCGGCGTGGCCGTACGCGCGGTGGTCATGGGAGTGCATCCTTCCAGAGTGTTTCTATCAGGGTCCCTTCCTGATAATTTATCGAACGGCGCCGCGGGGACGCGAACGGCCTCGCGCCGCCCCACAGGGGCAGAAACCACCCACAGGGCACCGTTGCGCCTCGGCGCGACCGGGAGGGAACACCGGATGACCGACACACCGACCGCAGGACCACCCCGCGGCCCGGCCGCCCCCGACACCCTGGAGCGGCCGCGCCGCGCCAGGACGGCCGTCGCCCTGGTGTTCGCCGTGCACGGCGCCGTCGGCGGCACCTTCGTCACCCGGATCCCGTGGATCCAGGACCGCCTCGGCCTCTCCCCCGGCCAGCTCGGCCTGGCCCTGGTGATGCCCGCGATCGGCTCGTTCCTCGCGATGCCGCTGGCCGGCCGGTTCGTCCACCGCTTCGGCGGGCGGGCCGCAGTGCGCGGGCTACTCACCGTCTGGTGCCTGGCACTGGCCCTGCCCGCCCTCACCCCTTCCCTCGCGGCCCTCTGCGCGGTGCTGTTCGTCTACGGTGCGACGGCCGGCATGGCGGACGTCGCGATGAACGCGCAGGGTGTCGAGGTCGAGCAGCGGCTCGGCCGCTCGATCATGTCCGGGCTGCACGGGATGTGGAGCGTCGGCGGGCTGCTGGCCTCCGGCTTCGGCATCCTCGCCGCCCACCAGGACCTCGACGCCCGGCTCCAGCTGCTCGTCACCGCCCTGATCCTGGCCGCCCTCGCCCAGCCGGTCTGCCGGAGCCTGCCCGACTTCCGGGCCGCTGCGGAGGCCGAGGCCCCGCCGCGGTTCGCACTGCCGCCGCGCAGTTCCCTGGTGATCGGACTGGTCGGCTTCTGCGCCGTCTTCGCCGAGGGCGCGTCGATGGACTGGAGCGGCGTCTACCTCAAGGACGTCACCGGCGCCTCGGCCACCCTCGCGGCCGCCTCCTACACGGCGTTCTCGCTCACCATGGCGGTCAGCCGGCTGGTCGGCGACGCGGTGATCCGCCGCCTCGGCGCCGTCCGGGCGACCAGGCTCGGCGGGGCCGTCGCCACCGCGGGCGGCCTGCTGGTGGTCGGCGCCGACAGCCCGGGGCTGGCCATCCCCGGCTTCGCGCTGATCGGCATCGGGATCGCGGTGATCGTGCCGCTGGCCTTCGCCGCCGCCGGCCGGATCGGCACCAACCCCAGCCAGGCCATCGCCGGCGTCGCCACCGTCACCTACACCTCCGGCCTGGTCGCCCCCGCCATCGTCGGCGGGCTCGCCCAGGCCACCTCGCTCACCGTCTCCTTCGGCGTGGTCACCGCCCTCGCCTTCGCCCTGGTGCCGAGCGCGGGCGCACTCCGCCTCGCCGAGCCGGACGCGGCGGGCGGAGCGCCCTCGGAGGCGAAGCGACGGGCCGAGCCGCTGGCCGACCCGTCGCGCCGATAACGGAAAAGGCGGCCCGCGGACCGGCAGAATGTCATCACCATGTCACCGGAAAGGCCTTTCGAAAAATCTCCGATTGATATGATGGCCGTTCCACGGAGAGTTCCTCGCTAATATCGGGAACCGCGACCAGCGAAGGAATTCCCCCGTGTGTCACGACGCCGCCGCCACACCCCCCGCCCTCACTCCCCCGACCAGCGCGATCGCCGAGGCCACCGCGCTCACCCTGACCGCTGGGGACGGCACCGGATTCGGCGCCTTCCTGGCCCGACCGGAGAATCCCACGGGCCCGGCCGTCCTCGTCCTGCCGGACAACCGGGGACTTTCGGGTTTCTACCGGCAGACCGCCGTCCGGCTCGCCGAACAGGGTCATCCGGCACTGGCGATCGACTATTTCGGGCGCACCGCCGGCCCCGACCCGGAAAAGCGCCCCCGGGAATTCGGCGAGCCGCCCGGCCTGCTGCCCCACCTGCTGGCCCTCACCCCGGACGGCCTCGACGCCGACATCCGCGCCGGGATCGACCGGCTGCGCGAGGACGGCGCCCGCGAGGTGGTCGCGCTCGGCTTCTGCTTCGGCGGCCGCCAGGCGTTCCGGACGGCGGCGCCCCGCTTCGGCCTGGCCGGCGCGGTGGTCGGCTTCTACGGCTACCCCGACACCATCAACGGCGCCCCCGGCCCGACCCAGCTCGCCCCCGGGCTGACCGCGCCGGTCCTCGCGCTCTGGGGCGGTGCCGACGAGTCGATCGCCCCCGAGGCGGTCCGCGCCTTCGAGGAGGCCCTCGGCGCGGCCGGCTGCCCGCACCGGTTCGTGGTCCATCCCCACGCCCCGCACACTTCTTCGAGCTCGGCGCCGCCGGGCACGCCGACGCGGCCGCGGACTCCTGGCAGCGCCTGCTCGCCTTCCTGGCCGGCCCCGGCCGGCCGTCCCTGCCGAGCTGAGCCGGGCCCCGCCCGGGCCAAGGCCCTGGCCGCCCCCGCAGCCGCCCGCAGCCCCGCGGAGGCGCCCGCAGAGGCGGCCGGAGCCGGCTGCCACGCCCGCCCGACCCCACCCGGGCAGCGGTTAGGCTCGGGCGGTGCCCGACTCCACACCGCCCGCCCGGCCCGCGACGGCCGCCCCGTCGACCGTGCCGTCGCCGTCGCCGGTTCCGCCACCCGGTCCGCACTCGCGCTCGACGTGGCTGCGGTTCGCCCTGCTGATCGTGATCCTCGCGGCGGCCGCCGGTTCGCTGCTGCTGTGGAGCCCGACGGCGCTGCTCTCCGGCGGGCTGCCCGCCGGGGTGCCGGCGTACTGGCTGGCCCCCGCGTTCACCGCGGTCTACGCCGTGGGGACGCTCGCCTTCGTACCGCGGCCGGCCCTCAACGCGGCGGCGGGACTGCTGCTCGGCATCCAGCAGGGCGTACTGCTGGCCGTGCTCGGCACCACGCTCGGGGCCGCGATGGCCTTCGCGCTCGGGCGGCTGCTCGGGCGCGAGGCGCTCCGCCCCTACCTGCGCGGGCGGATGCTGACCGCGCTCGACCGGCGGTTCACCGAGCAGGGGTTCCGCAGCGTGCTGCTGCTGCGCCTGCTGCCCGGGCTGCCGTTCCAGGCCGGCAACTACGGCGCGGCCTTCTCCGGCGTGCGGTTCCTGCCGTTCCTGCTGGCCACCGCGCTCGGCGTGGTCCCGACCACGGCGGTCTACGTGACGGCGGCGGCCAGCGCGGGCGAGCCGGGGTCCGCGGCGTTCCTGGTGTCGGCCGGGGCGATCGGCGTCCTCGTCGTGGGGAGCCTGGTCTCGCTCTGGCGGGCCGCGGCCCGGCGGCGCTCGGCCGCCGCCTGAGCGCCGCCCGCGCCCGCCGCACTCCGGCGCCCGCCGGCTATTCGGTGGCTTCCCCGGCACCCCTGCGCCAGGATGACCGCCATGACAAGCCCTGTGACGACCGCCACCACCCGGTCCGAACCCCCGTTCGCCGCGGACGAGACCGCCATGCTGACCGCCTGGCTGGACTTCCACCGTGCGACCCTCGCCGTCAAGTGCGAGGGTCTGACCGCCGACCAGCTGCGGCTGCGCTCCGTCCCGCCGTCCTCGCTCTCCCTGCTCGGCCTCGTCCGGCACATGGCCGAGGTGGAGCGCTTCTGGTTCCGCGCCATCCTGCTCGGCGAGGAGACCGGCCCCGGCGGCCTCTACTGGAGCGAGCAGCATCCGGACGGCGACTTCGACCTGGTCGACACCGCGGACGCCGAGGCGGACTTCGCCGCCTGGCAGGCCCAGATCACGGCCGCCCGCACCGCCTGCGAGGGCCTGCCGCTGGAGACCGTGGGCAAACGCGACCGCCGCGGGGAACAGGTGACGCTCCGCTGGATCCTGGTGCACATGATCGAGGAGTACGCCCGGCACAACGGACACGCCGATCTGCTGCGGGAGCTGGTGGACGGCGCAACCGGCGAGTGAAATCGTTCCCGCATTGTTGACAGAAGGTCAATTAAGGGGTGACCGAGACCGATATGGTCTACGCGCGCAACCGTCCGCCGTCCCACTGCGTCGCAACAGTTGCCCGGGTTCGCCCGGGTTTCCGGCGCGGCACGACTCGTACGGGGGTCGCGAGCGGGCACGGGACCGGTGATCAGTGCGATACTCGGACAGTTCCGACGAGTGGATGACGTGTCAAAAGGACACGCGCACCGGGGGACCTGAACGGAACGAGGCAGGGAGGCGCGGCATGGGAGCACTTCGCGACGAGCACCACAACGGGTGGCTGATGCCCTCCGGGAACTACCCGGCCGCGGTGTACGACGACGAGTGGATCGAGCAGGAGACGGTACCGTCCTCCCCCGCTCCCACGAAGATCGTCTCCCTGCGGCCGACGGGCTTCGAGGCGGCCCGGACGGTCGGCGAGCACATCCGGGCCAGCACGCCCGTGGTCATGGACCTCACCGAGATGGATGAGGCCGAGGCCAAGCGCATGGTCGACTTCGCCTCCGGCCTGATCTTCGGCACCCGCGGGGGCATCGAGCGGATCGCCCGCCGGGTCTTCCTGCTCACCCCGGCGGACGTCGAGGTGATGGTGATCGACCGCCCGCTGGACGACACCGGCTTCTACAACCAGAGCTGAGCACCACCGGGACCGGGCGCCGCAGCGCGCACGACCGGGGACGGCCCACCGCCGTCCCCGGTTTTTTGTTGCCTTCACACCGGACCTTTTGCCGCGCTCACACCGGACCGACCAGACCCACCCGCCTCAGGTGAGTCATCCACGAAATGATTGAGACACCCATGTCTCATTTGATGTACAGTCGTTCTATGGCCACCGACCGCGACTCCGTCCTCGAAGCCGCCGTGGGCGTGCTCTCCCGCCGCCCCACCGCCCACCTCGACGAGATCGCCCGCGCCGCGGGCATCAGCCGCGCCACCCTGCACCGGCTCTTCCCCGGCCGGGAGGCGCTGATCCGCGAGGTCGGCCTGCTCGGGCTGCAACGGTTCGGGGCCGCGCTGGACGCCGCCGCGGTCGAGGACGGCGACGCGCACACCGCGCTGCGCCGCCTGGTCGACGTCACCGTCCCGGACGCCGCGCTCTGCGCCTTCCTGGCCGGCGAGAACCAGCTCTACGACGACGACGAGATCAACGAGCTCTGGGAGTCGCAGATCTCCCGGCTGCACGCGCTCTTCCTGCGCGGCCAGCAGGAGGGCGTCTTCCGCGTCGAGCTCTCCGCCGGCTGGCTCAGCGAGGCCTTCTTCGACCTCGTCGCCGGCATCGGCTGGGCCATCCAGGACGGCCGGCTCGCCCCGCGCGACGCCGCGTTCTCGCTCGCCGAGCTCTTCCTCGGCGGCGCACTGCGCCGCCCGTAGCCGCACCGGCCCCGCACCCCACCGCTCCCACCCACCCTCACAGCACCTCGGATCACAGGCCCTCGGAACAGCGGCCGGAAACCGATACCCATGAGCAGTACCGTCCTCACCAGCCCCCGCCAGCGCTGGACCGGCCTCGCCGTCCTCGTCCTGGCCGTCACCCTGGTCGCCGTCGACGCGACCGTCCTCTCCCTCGCCATACCGTCGATCAGCGAGACGCTGCGCCCCAGCGGCACCCAGTTGCTCTGGATCGGCGACGCCTACTCGTTCGTGCTGGCCGGCCTGCTGGTCAGCATGGGTGCGCTGAGCGACCGGATCGGCCGCAAGAAGCTGCTGCTGGCCGGGTCCACCGCGTTCGGCGCCGCCTCGCTGCTGGCCGCCTACTCGCCCAGCGCCGGCTGGCTGATCCTGGCCCGGGCGCTGCTCGGCGTGGCCGGGGCGACCATCATGCCGTCCACCCTGTCGCTGATCCGCAGCCTCTTCCCGGACGACCGCGAGCGGGCCACCGCGATCGGCATCTGGGGCGCGGCCGCCACCGCCGGCGCCGCGCTCGGCCCGGTGGTCGGCGGGGTGCTGCTGGAGCACTTCTGGTGGGGCTCGGTGTTCCTGCTGAACATCCCGGTGCTGGTGCTGCTGCTGGTCCTCGGCGCCTGGCTGCTGCCCGAGTCCAGGGACCCGAAGCCGGGCCGCTGGGACGTGCTGAGCGTGCTGCTGTCGCTGGCCGGCGTGATCGGCGTGGTCTACGCGATCAAGGAGGCCGCCGCGCACGGCGTGGCCCGCTGGGACGTGCCGGTCGCGGCCGTGCTCGGCGCCACCGCGCTGACCGTCTTCGTCCGCCGCCAGTTGCGGCTGCCCACCCCGCTGCTCGACGTCCGGCTCTTCGCCGACCGCCGGTTCACCGCGGCCGTACTCGCCTCGCTCACCGCGCTGATCGGGCTCTCGGGCGTGGTCTTCGTGACCTCCCAGTACCTGCAGCTGGTCCGCGGGTACGACCCGCTCCAGGCGGGTCTGGCGGAGCTGCCGGCCTTCGCCGGCGCCGTGGTCGGCGGACTGCTCACCGCCCGGCTGGCACGGCGCACCGGCGCCCGGGCCGCCCTGACCGTCAGCCTGCTGGCCATGGGCTCCGGCATCGGCCTGATCGGCTGGGTGCACCAGGACACCACGTACCTGCTGCTGGCCGCCGCCTTCCTGATCGTCGGCACCGCCGAGGGCGTGGTCTACACGCTCGGCGCCGACCTCGTGCTGAGCGCCTCGCCCGCCGACAAGGCCGGCGCCGCCTCCGCGGTCTCCGAGACGGCGTACGAGCTGGGCACCGCGCTCGGCATCGCGCTGGTCGGCTCGGTGGTCGGCTCGCTGTACGCGGGCGGGCTGGCCGTGCCGGCCGGCACCGACGCTGCGGCGGCCACCCGGGCGGGCGAGTCGCTGGGCGGGGCGGTCGAGGCCGCGCACGGCCTGCCGGAGACGCTGGCCGGCCCGCTGCTGGCGAGCGCCCGTGACGCCTTCGTGCACGGCATGAACGTGGCGGCGGTCCTGGCCGGTGCGCTGCTGCTGGCCGCGTCGGCCCTGGCCTGGCGCCTGCAGCCTGCCGC
>NZ_CP026498.1:10313844-10318508 GCF_002953255.1 Streptomyces sp. CB01881 | reverse complement strand
CTGCTGCGCAGCCTGCCGCGCGCCATCGCGGACTCCGCGCCGCAGGAGACCCCCGTCCCGGAGAAGGCCGGGGTGTGACGGTGGGGGTGTGACGGTGGGGGTGTGACGGCCGGGGCGCGGGTCCGGCCGGGTCGGACCGGGCCTGACCGGGTCGCCCTCAGACCGTGCCGAAGGGCAGTTCGAGCTCCGCCCAGACCACCTTGCCGTCCCGGGTGAGCCGGCTGCCCCAGCGCTGCGCGAGCTCGCTGACCAGGAACATGCCGCGGCCGCCCTCGTCCTGCTCGGCGAACGGCCGTAGCTGGGGCGTCTGCCCGCCGGCGTCGGAGACCTCGACGGTGAGCACCCGGTCCCGGAAGAGGCGGAGCCGGCGCGGGGCGTCGGCGTGCAGCAGGGCGTTGGTGACCAGCTCGCTGACCAGCAGCTCCGCGTAGTCGGAGAGCGCCGACAGGCCCCAGCCGTCGAGGGTGGCACGGGTGAAGCGGCGGGCCTTCCCGGGGAGCCGGCCACCGCCGGTGAGCGGGAGGGTGGCGATCCGGTCGGCGGGCAGCGGCAGCACCCGCGCCATGATCATCGCGATGTCGTCCTCGGTGCCGTCGGTGACCAGCGCCCCGAGGACGGCGTCGCAGCTCTCCTCCAGGGTGCGGCCGGGGCCGGAGAGGGTCCGGGCCAGCAGGTCGATGCCGTCGTCGAGGTCCTGGCCGCGCCGCTCGACCAGGCCGTCGGTGTAGAGGGTGACCATGCCGCCCTCGGGGAGGGCGAACTCGATCGACTCGAAGGCGACGCCGCCGACGCCGAGCGGGACGCCCGGCGGGACCTCCACCCTCCGGGCGGTGCCGTCGGGACTGACCCAGACGGGCGGCAGGTGGCCGGCCGAGGCGACCTGCACGGTGCGCTCCAGCGGGTCGTAGACGGCGCAGATGCAGGTGGCGAACTGGCCCTCGCCGATGCCGGAGGCGGTCTCGTCCAGCCGGGTGAGCACCTGTTCGGGCGGCATGTCCAGGGTGGCGAGCGTACGGGCGACGGTGCGCAGCTGGCCCATCGTGGCGGCCGCCCGGATGCCGTGGCCCATCACGTCGCCGACCACCAACGCCACCCGGCCGCAGGAGAGCGGGACGACGTCGAACCAGTCGCCGCCGACCTCGCTGACCACGCTGCTCGGCAGGTAGCGGTAGGCGATCTCCAGGCCGAGCGTGCGGTGGATCTCCTGCGGCAGCAGGCTGCGCTGCAGGGTGAGCGCGGTCTCGCGCTCGCGCCGGTAGAGCCGGGCGTTGTCGATGGCGAGCGCGGTGCGGGCGACCAGCTCCTCGGCGAGGGCGACGTCGGCGGCGGTGAACGGCTCGGGGTTGCGCATGCGGATGAACTCGGCGCCGCCCAGCACCATGCCGCGGGCGGCCATCGGCACCATCAGGTACGAGTGGATGCCGGCCTCGATGCCCGGCCCGACCCGCTCGGGGGTGGCGACCAGGCCGCGCAGCACCTCCTCGTCCACGTGGGCGCGCACCAGGGGGCGGCCGCTGCGAAGACACTGGGTGTAGCTGCGCTGGGGCGCGTACTCGGTCACCTCGCCGACCGTGTCGACGGCGTGGACGAGGCCGGACTCGTAGGACTCGCCGACGGCGACGGCCCGCAGCTGGACGGAGCGGTCGTCCGGGATGGGCGTCGGCTCGGCGCCGCGCAGGACGGGTTCGAGCAGGTCGACGGTGGCGAAGTCGGCGAACCGCGGGACGACGGCCTCGATCAGCTCCTCCGCGGTGCGCTGGAGGTCGAGGGTGGTGCCGATCCGGGCGGTGGCCTCGGCGATGGTGGCGAGACGTTCCTGTGCCCGGGAGGCGCGGGCCTCGGCCCGGAAGCGTTCGGTGACGTCGATGATCGAGGAGCAGACGCCGAAGACCCGGCCGGTGGAGTCCTCCAGCCGGAAGTAGGACGCGGACCAGGCGCGGTCGCGGCGCGGGTCGCCGGGGACGCGGCCGTGCGAGCGGGCGTCGACCACGGGCCGGCCCGTGATGAGCACCTGTCTCATGGTCTGCTCGATCTCGGCGCTGTTGATGCCGGGCAGGACGGCGCTGATCCGGCGGCCGAGGTGGTCCTCGACGGGGACGCCGTTCATCCGGGCGAGCGCCTCGTTGAGCCGCACGTAGCGCAGGTCGGTGTCGTAGACGGCCATGCCTATCGGGGACTGGCCGAAGATGCCGTCGAGGACGGCGAGGTCGGCCTCGACGCGGTGCAGCGCCTCGGTGTCGGAGGCGGTGGCGAGCAGCAGCAGGGTGCCGCCGGGACCGGCGATCGGGTAGGTGCGCAGTTCCAGCTCGACCAGGTGGCCGTCGCGGTGGCGGACCTGGAAGACCCCGGACCAGCCCTTGCCGCTCAGGATGCGCTCGAACAGGGCGAGCACCTCGGGGCGGTCGGTCCGGTCGGTGAAGAGCCGGGCCGCGTAGCTGCCGACGGCCTCGTCGGCGGGGTAGCCGAGCAGCGCCTCGGCGTCCTCGCTCCAGTGCAGGATCAGGCCGTCGTCCTGGAGCAGGGCGGTGGCGAGCGGGACGAGTCGATGGCCGTCCAGGCGTGCGGGGGCTCCACCCGGTGCGGGGCCGGCGGCGTCGGTCGCATCCCACTCGTGTCCGTGCATGATCAGGCAGCACCCCGGTTCGGCTCGTGCCCGGCCGGGCGGGCATCACGGTGCGTGCCGGCCGGGTTCTTCTCCAGACTGCACGGACATCGGCCGCCCGGCGACCCCTTTGGTCAGGGGAGGTTCCGGTCGTCCAGGTGTACGGGCGTCATGGGCGTACCGGCCGCAGCGTACCCTCAAGAACGCTTGCCCACTGCCTGATCACTCCGGATCGTCTGGCACTGTCGTCGGTCAGCAGGTTGGCCAGTCCGAGACCGCGCGCCATGTCGAGGGTGGCCTGGACCGTTTCGCGCACTCCGGGCACGGTTTCGTCGGCTCCGAGGAACTCGACGGCGGCCCGGTGGGCCTCCCGGCCGACGTGGCCCTCCAGCGCGACGATCCGCTCGCGCAACGGCTCCTCGGTGGCGGCGGCGACCCACAGGTGCAGGGCGGCGCGGAACTGGGGACCGGTGTAGAGGCGCACGATCATGTCGACGACGGCCTCGGTACGGGCGGGCCCAGGGGCGGGCAGCTCGTCCGCGTGGGCGCGGACGGCCGCCAGCCGCTCGGCGGTGACGTGCTCGACGGCCGCGGTGAACAGGTCCTCGCGGGTCGGGAAGTGGTGCTGGGCCGCGCCGCGGGAGACGCCGGCGCGCTCGGCGACGACGCCGACGGTGGAGCCGTTCCAACCGACCTCGGCGAGGCAGTCGACGGCCGCCGCGAGCAGCCGCTGCCGGGTGGCGCGGCTGCGGTCCTGCTGCGGGGTCCGGGCGGCGGGGTGGGTGGTCATCGGCGGCGGCTGGTCCTGTTCGTGCGGCGGCTCGGCGGGGTCGATCCTCGCAGATCTTCGGGTGCCTCCCCACGGCCGGGCCCGGCACGGCGGGCGGGGCCCGGCGGGGGGCCGGCGGGGCATTGCGGCGTCAGCGGGGACGTGCGGCGTCGCGGGGACGTGCGGGGTCAGCGGGCGGGGTCAGCGGGCGGCCTCGCGGGCGCGCAGCTCGCGGCGGAGGATCTTGCCGGCGGGTGACTTCGGGACGGCGTCCAGGAACTCCACGGCGCGCACCTTCTTGTACGGGGCGACCTGACCGGCCACGAAGGCGGTGACCTCCTCCTCGGTCAGCGTGCTGCCCGGGGCGCGGACCACGAAGGCCTTCGGGCTCTCGGTGCCCTCCGCGTCGGTGACGCCGATCACCGCCGCGTCGGCGATCCCGGGGTGGCCGAGCAGCAGGGCCTCCAGCTCGGCGGGTGCGACCTGGTACCCCTTGTACTTGATCAGCTCCTTGACCCGGTCGACGATGTACAGGTAGCCGCGCTCGTCCACGAACCCGACGTCGCCGGTGTGCAGCCAGCCGTCGGCGTCGACGGTGGCGGCGGTGTCGGAGGGCCTGCCGAAGTAGCCCTTCATCACCTGCGGGCCGCGGATCAGCAGCTCGCCCGGCTCGCCGGGGCCCAGGTCCCCGTCGGTGCCGTCGAGAGCGGCGACCCGCAGCTCGGTGGAGGGGACCATCCGGCCGACCGAGCCCGGCGAGGGGTCGGTCTCCACCGGGGAGACGAGGTGGGAGACGGGCGACAGCTCCGTCATGCCGTAGCCCTGGAGGACGTGCGGCAGCCCGAGCCGGCGGGCGCAGACGGCGCCCAGCTCGTTGTCCAGCGGGGCGGCCGCGCAGAGCAGGTACTCGACCGAGGAGAGGTCGAAGTGGTCGACGACCGGGTGCTTGGCGAGGGCGAGGGCGATCGGCGGGGCCACGATCAGGGCCTGCACGCGCTGCTCCTCGATGGTGCGGCAGAACTGCTCCAGGTCGAAGCGGGGCAGCACGACCACGGTGGCACCGCACCGCAGCGGCTGGTTCAGCAGGGCGGAAAGACCGTAGATGTGGAAGAAGGGCAGGACGGCGAGGATCCGTTCGCCCTCCCCCGGGTGGAACAGCGCGTCGGTCTGGGCCAGGTTGGTGGCGATCGAGCGGTGGGTGAGCATCACGCCCTTGGGCAGGCCGGTGGTGCCGCTGGAGTAGGGCAGCACGGCGATGTCGCTGCCGGGGTCGATCGCGGGCTTCGGGGCCTG
>NZ_CP026498.1:10217918-10313834 GCF_002953255.1 Streptomyces sp. CB01881 | reverse complement strand
GGAGTAGGGCAGCACGGCGATGTCGCTGCCGGGGTCGATCGCGGGCTCGGGGTCGGGGCCTGTGGAGGCGAGCAGGTCGGCCAGCGAACGGTGGCCCTCGGCGCCGTCCAGCACGATCAGCTCGGCCAACGGGCGGCCCTCGGCGGCGAGCTTCTCCGCGGCCTGCCGGGCGGCGGACAGGAACGGCGAGACGGTGATCAGCCAGCGGGCGCCGCTGTCGGCGAGCTGGCCGGCCAGCTCGCCCGAGGTGGCGAGGGAGGAGACGGTGGTGACGGTGGCGCCTGCCCGGGTGGCGCCGTAGAAGGCCATCGGGTAGCCGATCGTGTTGGGGCTGAACAAGGCCACCACGTCGCCCCGGCGCACCCCCGCCTCGGCCAGTCCGGCGGCCACCCGGCGCACGGCCGTGGCGAGCCGGGAATAGCTGACCGTCTCTCCCGTGACGCCGTCGACCAGGGCCGGGCGGTCGCCGTACCGGTCGGCGTCGCCGAGCACCGCTTCGTGGATCGGCAGGTCCACGACGCCGACGTCCGGGAACTCGCTGTGGAACACCAAGGCATGCCTCCTCATGGGTAGTTGACGCACGGTCCGACCTCGCACGGGTGGCCCTGGAGGGCCGGCGGGCCGCACGCGCGGACAGGAGCATACGGACAGTCGCGGCGCGATGCGCCATTGTGACGAAGGGCGGGGGAAGCACGCGTGGCGTGCTTGCCGCCCCCAGTGGCCCGGACCACCCTCGGCCCATGGCCCGCCCGCCCCCGAGGGCGGTCCCCGACCAGGGAACACCCCACCGTGAGAACCACTGCCCTTCTGCCGTCCCCTCGTCCGCTGCTCGCCGCCACCGCGGCGGCGGCCGCACTGACGTTCGGCGCCGCGCCGCTCGCGGTGGCCGCACCGGGCGACAACGGCGACGTCAAGGTCCACGACAGCGCCACCGCGCCGGACAGCCGGAACGACGACTCCAAGGTCTGCCAGTTCTACCTGGACGCCTTCAACTTCGACACCGTCACGCTCGTCAACTGGACCATCGAGTAGCAGCCGCCCACCGGCAACGCGCTGGTCCTGGCCGGGTCGGTGGTACTGAGCAACGGCAGCGGGACGACGTCCACCTACAGCCTCCCGAACGGCCGCTACCGGCTCAACTGGACCTTCGTCGGCGAGAACGGCAGCGCCAAGCACAAGGTGTTCGACGTTCAGTGCGCCACCTCCTCGGGGTCGCCTTCCGGGTCGCCCTCGCCTTCGGGATCACCGTCCGGATCACCTTCCGGATCACCGTCCGGGTCGCCCAGGCCGTCCTGGTCGCCGTCCGGATCGCCCAGGCCGTCGGCGAGCCCCTCGCCGTCCCCGTCGGTGGGCGGCCACGGCGGCCCCTCGCACAGCCCCTCCCCCTCCTCCAGCCCCTCCCCCTCGCACGGCGACCGCACGGCGGGGTCGGCACCGGTGGCGGCGGCACCTCCGGGCCGAACACCGCCGAGATGCTCGGCGGTTCGGCGCTGATCGCCACGGCGGCGTGGTTCGGCGTCCGCTCGCTGCGCCGGCGCGCCGGACGCAATGCCGAGTCCTGACTCTCGGCACCGCCGCGCCGTGCCGCTGGGCCCCGGCCGTCTGACGGCCGGGGCCGTCGCCGTGACGGTGGCCGCCGGGACGTGGCTGGTGCAGGACGGAAGCGCGGGCAGCGGCGGCCCGCCGCTGCCTCCCGCTCCGGCCGCCGCCCTGGCGCCCTCCCCGGGTTCGCTCCCGGGCTCGGCCCCGGCGTCGGCGGGCAGGCCGTCGTCGCCGGGGCCCGCCATGCCCGCGCCGGCGCCGCTGCCCGCGTCGGCGCCCACCCGGATCAGGATTCCGGCCATCAAGGTGGACGCCCCGCTGGTGGGCCTCGGCCTGGACTCCGCCCAACACCTGGCCACCCCGCCGATGGAGCAGCGCAACCTGGCCGGCTGGTACCGCGACGGCGTCACCCCCGGGGCGGCCGGCAACGCGCTCACCATCGGGCACGCCGACAACCGCACCGGGCCGGCCGTCTTCTACCGGCTGGGCCTGCTCCGCCCGGATGACGCCGTCGAGGTGGTCCGCCAGGACCGGCGGACGGCGGTGTTCACCATCGACGACGTGCGGGTGTTCGCCAAGAAGGACTTCCCGGACGCCCTGGTCCACGGCGCGACCGACCGTCCCGAACTGCGGGTGATCACCTGCGGCGGCAAGTTCGACCGCAAGACCGGCTACGAGTCCAACACCGTGGTCTTCGCCCATCTCTCCTCCGTCCGCTGAGGGAGTCCCGGTGGTCGGCGCGACCGCCCGCGTGACGGCCCGGGTGACGGCCCGCGCGAGGGTCCGGTCCTCGGCTCGCGTAAACGGTCGGGCGACGGGTCGGGCGGAGGGTCCGCCCGGCGGCTCGTCAGTAGGACTTTGGCAGGCCGAGGGTGTGCTGGGCCACGTAGTTGAGGACCATCTCCCGGCTGACCGGCGCCACCCGGCCGACCCGGGTGGCGGCCAGCAGGGTGGCCAGCCCGTACTCCTGGGTGAGGCCGTTGCCCCCGAGGGTCTGCACGGCCTGGTCGACGGTCCGGGCGGCGGCCTCGCCGGCCGCGTACTTGGCCATGTTGGCCGCCTCGCCGGCCGCGTGGTCGTCGCCCGCGTCGTAGAGCAGCCCGGCTTTCTGGGTCATCAGCCGAGCCAGTTCGATCTCCACCGCGCACTGGGCCAGCGGGTGGGCGAGGCCCTGGTGGGCGCCGATCGGGGTCGACCAGACGGTGCGCTCCTTGGCGTACCCGACGGCCTTGCCCAGGGCCTGGCGGGCGAGGCCGAGCGAGAAGGCGGCCGTCATGATCCGTTCGGGGTTGAGGCCCGCGAAGAGCTGGAGCAGCCCGGCGTTCTCGTCACCGACCAGCGCCTCGGCGGGCAGCCGGACGTCGTCCAGGAAGACCTGGAACTGCTTCTCCGGCGCGACGAGTTCCATCGGTATGGGCCGGTACTCGAAGCCGGGGGTCTCCCGCGGGACGACGAAGAGGGCCGGCTTGAGCTTGCCGGTGCGGGCGTCCTCGGTACGGGCGACGAACAGCACGGCGTCGCAGTGGTCGATGCCGGAGACGAACACCTTGCGCCCGGTGAGCAGCCAGTCGTCGCCGTCGCGGCGGGCGACGGTGGTGATGCGGTGGGAGTTCGAGCCGGCGTCGGGCTCGGTGATGCCGAAGGCCATCTTCCGGGTGCCGTCGGCGAGCCCGGGCAGCCACTGCCGCTTCTGCTCCTCGGTCCCGTAGCGGGCGATGACCGTGCCGCAGATCGCCGGGGAGACGATCAGCAGCAGCAACGGGCAGCCCGCGGTGCCGAGTTCCTCCAGGACGATGGCGAGGTCGGTGATGCCGCCGCCCCCGCCGCCGTACTCGACGGGCAGATTGACGCCGAGGTAGCCGGCCTTGCCGGCCTCGGCCCAGAGCTCCTCGGCGGCCTCGCCGGCACGGGCCTTTCCGAGGTAGTACGCGGAGCCGTAGCGGTTGCCGAGACCGGCCACGGCACGGCGCAGGTCCTGGCGTTCGGGGCTCTCGATCAACGGGCTTCCGGGGGTGGTGCGCGGTGCGGACATGTTCCGGTCCTTCCGGGCGGGGTCGGCTGACGGGGCGGGTGACTGCGGCTCCCGGCCGCAGGTGCGGGTTCGGGCGGCAGGTGCGGGTTCGGGCGGCAGGTGCGGCTCCGGCGCGTTCCTACGACTTCGGCTGCACGACGGCGAGCAGGGTGCCGAGTTCGACCTGCTGGCCGGGGACGGCGCGCAGTTCGGCGAGGACGCCGTCGGTGGGGGCGGTGACGCGGTGCTCCATCTTCATCGCCTCCAGCCAGAGCAGCGGCTGACCGGCGGTGACGGTGTCGCCGACGGCGGCGGCCGTCCGGACGACGGTGCCGGGCATCGGGGCGAGCAGCGCACCCGGGTCGGTGTCGGCGGCGGGGTCGGGGAAGCGGTCCAGGACGGTGAGTACGGTGGAGCCGCCGGGGGCGTCGACGAACACCCGGTCGCCGTGGCGGGCGAGGTCGAAGGTGTGGCGGAGCAGGCCGGTCCGCAGCGTGACCCGCTCCGCGGAGGACGCGAGCAGGGCCGTGTCCGGGTGGCCCTCGGCCGCCAGTCCGTCGCGGGTGAGCCGGTAGCGGACCTCGAACTCGGTTCCGTCGTCGGTGCGGTAGCGCTTGACCTGTGGCTGGGAGGGGAGGTTGCGCCACCCCGACGGCAACGGGGTGCGGTGGGCCGCCGCGTCGCCGAGGGCGGCGGCCAGGGCGGCGAGCGCGGTGTGCGTGCCGTCCTGGGTGGTGAGTTCGGCCGCGTGCTCGGCCAGGAATCCGGTGTGCAGCCGCTCGGCCAGGAACGCCGGGTGCCGCAACGTCCGCACCAGCAACTCCCGGTTGGTGGCAGGCCCGTGGATGCGGGCCCGGGCGAGCGCGTCGGCCAGCCGCCGGGCGGCGGCCGACCGGGTCGGCGCCCAGGCGATCACCTTCGCCAGCATCGCGTCGTAGTGCACGGTGACCTCGTCGCCGTTCCCGACACCGGAGTCCAGCCGCAGGCCGGTCGGCCCGTCACCGCCGAACTCGGTGTGCGGAAGTGGGAGTTCGAGGCGGTGGACGGTGCCCGTCGCAGGCCGCCAGTCGCTGCCCGGGTCCTCCGCGTAGAGCCGGGCCTCGATCGCGCAGCCGACCGGCTCAGGCGCCCGCCCGGCGAGCTTGCCGCCCTCGGCGACGGCGAGTTGGAGTGCCACCAGGTCGACGCCGGTGACGGCCTCGGTCACCGGGTGCTCGACCTGGAGGCGGGTGTTCATCTCCAGGAAGTAGAACCGGCCGTCCTCGGCCAGCAGGAACTCCGCCGTCCCCGCGCCGACGTACCCGATCGCCCGCGCGGCCTTGACCGCGGCGGCGTGCAGCTCCTCCCGCACCCGCTCCGGGAGCCCCGGCGCGGGCGCCTCCTCGACGACCTTCTGGTGCCGCCGTTGCAGGGAGCAGTCACGGTCGCCGACCGCCCAGACGGTGCCGTGCGCGTCGGCGAGCAGCTGGACCTCGACGTGCCGGCCGGTGGGCAGGTAGCGCTCGCAGAAGACCTCGTCCGAGCCGAAGCTCCTGGCCGCCTCGGCGCGGGCGGCGGCGAGCTGCCCGGCCACTTCGTCCAGCCGGCGGACCACCCGCATGCCGCGCCCGCCGCCGCCCGCGGCCGCCTTGACCAGCAGCGGCAGGTCGGCCTCGACGGGGTCGGTGACGGCGTCCAGCACGGGCACCCCGGCGGCGGCCATCAGCCGCTTGGCCTCGGTCTTGGAGCCCATCGCGACGATCGCCGCCGGTGGCGGGCCGATCCAGGTGAGGTCGGCGTCCAGGACGGCCTGCGCGAACCCGGCGTTCTCGGAGAGGAAGCCGTAGCCGGGGTGGACGGCGTCGGCGCCGGCGGCGAGCGCCGCCTGGACGACCAGGTCGGCGCGCAGGTAGGTGTCGGCGGGCGCCGCGCCGGGCAGGCGCACGGCGGTGTCCGCCTCGCGGACGTGCGGGGCGTCGGCGTCCGGGTCGGAGTGGACGGCGGTGGTCGCGATGCCCAGGCTCCGGCAGGTACGGAAGACCCGGCGGGCGATCTCGCCCCGGTTGGCGACCAGCAGGTGGGTGATCGGTCGTTCTGTGGCCATGTCTGGGTTCCTCACATCCGGAAGACGCCGTAGCCGCGCGCGCCTTCGACGGGCGCGTTGTGGATCGCGGAGAGGCAGAGTCCGAGCACCGTCCGGGTGTCGCGCGGGTCGATCACCCCGTCGTCGTAGAGGCGGCCGGAGAGGAAGACCGGCAGCGACTCCGCCTCGATCTGCTGCTCGACCATCGCCCGGATCGCGGCGTCCGCGTCCTCGTCATAGGGCTGCCCCTTCGCGGCGGCGGACTGCCGGGCCACGATGGACAGCACACCGGCCAGTTGCTGCGGGCCCATCACCGCCGACTTGGCGCTCGGCCAGGCGAACAGGAACCGGGGCTCGTACGCCCGCCCGCACATGCCGTAGTGGCCGGCCCCGTAGGAGGCGCCCATGAGGACGGAGATGTGCGGCACGCGGGAGTTGGCGACGGCGTTGATCATCATCGCGCCGTGCTTGATGATGCCTCCCTGCTCGTAGTCCTTGCCGACCATGTAGCCGGTGGTGTTGTGCAGGAACAGCAGCGGGATGTCGCGCTGGTTGGCCAACTGGATGAACTGGGCGGCCTTCTGGGACTCCTGGCTGAACAGCACGCCCTGCGCGTTGGCGAGGACGCCGACCGGGTAGCCGTGCAGCCGGGCCCAGCCGGTGGCGAGGCTGGTGCCGTAGAGCGGCTTGAACTCGTCGAAGTCCGAGCCGTCGACGATCCGGGCGATCACCTCGCGCGGGTCGAACGGCACCTTGAGGTCGCCGGGGACGATGCCGAGGAGCTCCTCCTCGTCGTACTTCGGCGGCGCGGCGGCCGCGTCCGGGCCGGGTCCGGGCTTGCGGTGGTCGAGCCGGGCGACGATCCGGCGGGCCAGACGCAGCGCGTCCGGCTCGTCCACGGCGAAGTGGTCGGCCAGGCCGGAGGTGCGGGCGTGCATGCCGGCGCCGCCCAGCGACTCGTCGTCGGACTCCTCGCCGGTGGCCATCTTCACCAGCGGCGGCCCGCCGAGGAAGACCTTGGCCCGCTCCTTCACCATCACGGTGTGGTCGGACATCCCCGGCACGTACGCGCCACCGGCGGTGGAGTTGCCGAACACGACCGCCACGGTGGGGATTCCGGCCGCGGAGAGGCGGGTGAGGTCGCGGAAGAGGGCGCCGCCGGGGATGAAGATCTCCTTCTGGCTGGGCAGGTCGGCGCCGCCCGACTCGACCAGGTTGACCAGCGGGAGGCGGTTGGTGAGGGCGATCTCGTTGGCGCGCAGGGCCTTGCGCAGCGTCCAGGGGTTGCTGGCGCCGCCGCGGACGGTGGGGTCGTTGGCGGTGATCACGCACTCCACACCCTCGACCACGCCGATGCCGGTGACCAGGGCCGCGCCCACCGGGTAGTCGCTGCCCCAGGCGGCGAGCGGGGAGAGTTCGAGGAACGGCGAGTCCTGGTCGATCAGCAGCTCGATCCGCTCGCGCGGCAGCAACTTGCCGCGACCCCGGTGCCGTTCGACGTACTTCGGGCCGCCGCCGGCCAGCGCCTTGGCGTGCTCCTCGGCCAGCGCGCCGAGCTTGTCGAGCATCGCGGCGCGGTGCTCGGCGTGGTCGGCGCCGGCCGGGTCGAGGCGGGTGGGCAGGACGGTCACAGCAGCGCCTCCGGGATGTCGAGGTGGCGGGAGCGCAGCCACTCCCCCAGCGCCTTGGCCTGCGGGTCGAACCGGTGCTGGGCGGCGACGCCCTCACCGAGCAGGCCTTCGAGGGTGAAGTTGACCGCGCGGAGGTTGGCCAGCAGGTGCCGGGTGATGGTCAAATCTGCTGTCTCGGGGAGGAGTTGGCGAAGCCGCTCGGTGGTCAGGGTGTGCGCGAGCCAGCGCCAGCCGGCCTCATCCCGGGCCCAGACGCCGAGGTTGGCGTCGCCGCCCTTGTCGCCGCTGCGCGCACCGGCCACCAGGCCGAGCGGGGCGCGGCGCGTCGGTCCCTGGTCGGCCGTGGGGTCTGGGGCCGTGGGGTCTGGGGCCGTGGGGTCGGCTACCAGCCGCTGGGCGGCCAGTTGTTCGGCGGCCGGCGCGGGAGGGACGGCGATCCGGCGGCCGTCCGGCAGCACTGCCGTCTGCTCGACCTTCCCGGCGTCGACGTGGGCGGCCGTGAACACCCCGTACGGAGCACCCGGTCCGGGCGGGGCGGTGAGGTGAAATCCGGGATATCCGGCCAGGCCCAACTCGACGGCCGCCTTGCCGAGTTCGCGTCCCACCTTGGCCGGGTCACGGTCCCGGGCGGTGAGCCGGAGCAGTGCCGAGGCGGTCTCCTCGGTGGCGGCGTCGTGATGGTCGGTCCGGGCCAGCGTCCAGCGCAGCTCGGCGGGGCGCGCGTCCGGCGGCAGGGCCTCCTCCAACTGCCGTTGCACCAGGGCGGCCTTGGCCTCGATGTCGAGCCCGGTGAGGACGAAGACCACCTCGTTGCGGTGCCCGCCGAGCCGGTTCAGGCCGACCTTGAGGGTCGGCGGCGGCGCCTCTCCGCGCACCCCGTCGATCCTGACCCGGTCCGGCCCCTCCTGCGTGAGCCGGACGGTGTCCAGCCGGGCCGTCACGTCCGGGCCCAGGTAGCGCGCCCCGCCGGTCTCGTACAGGAGTTGGGCGGTGACGGTGCCCGTGGTGACCGCCCCGCCGGTGCCCGGGTGCTTGGTGATCACGCTGGAGCCGTCGGCGTGCAGTTCGGCGAGCGGGAAGCCCGGCCGGACGACGTCGTGCTCGCGGAAGAACGCGTAGTTGCCGCCGGTCGCCTGCGCGCCGCACTCCAGCACGTGCCCGGCCACGACGGCCCCGGCGAGAGCGTCCAACTCGCTCGCATCCCAGCCGAAGTGGGCGATGGCGGGCCCGGCGACCAGCGCCGCGTCGGTCACCCGCCCGGTGACGACCACGTCCGCCCCGCCCTTGAGGCACTCGGCGATCCCGAAGGCGCCGAGATAGGCGTTGGCCGCCAGCAGACCCTCGGGCAGTCCGAGTTCGGCCCGTCGCGGCAGCAGGTCGTCGCCCTTGACGTGCCCGACGGCGGCCTCCAGCCCCTGGCGCTTGGCCAACTCCCTGATCGCCTCGGCGAGTCGGGCCGGGTTCAGCCCTCCCGCGTTGACCACGATCCGTACCCCGCGTTCCAGTGCCAGGCCGAGGCACTCCTCCATCTGGCGCAGGAACGTCTTCGCATACCCGAGGGACGGATCCCTGAGCCTGTCCCTCGCCAGGATCAGCATGGTGAGCTCCGCCAGGTAGTCCCCGGTCAGCACATCCAGCGGCCCGTCCGTCAGCATCTCCCGGACCGCCGAGAAGCGGTCCCCGTAGAACCCCGACGCATTTCCGACCCGCAACACTGCACGCGACCCCACAGGCACGCCTCCCCTACCGGTGGCCACAATCCTTGCCGTCGCGCAGCAGCGTGGCACCGGCGCGAAGAAAAAGCAATCATGCCTGCTTGTTTTCCTGGCACCCCCTGCGCCGCACCACCCGCATGTGTGGCTGGAAGCCGTAGTCGGCGGATGGAAGCGGCAGTTGGCGGGGATGCCGCCCGGCCGCCACCGGTTCCGGCAGTGGTCGACACGCGGGCTGTCCAAGCGGCAGTCCTGGCTGGCAGACTCCTCGGTCGTGGCGAACAGCGGACTGTGGGTCGGTGTCCTCAGGGCGACCCACGAAGTCCGGCTCGATGGTCCTGCCGAGGTTTCCGCCGCAGCGGAGCAGGTGCGGCAGATGGCGCGACGCGTGCAGCCGTTGCTCAAGGCGCTCATCGGTGACGCCAGTCCCGGGAGGAGACGCGAATACGACGCCGCGTACCTGGAGTTCCGGGAGGCCTTCGTCGCGTTCATAGGCCTGGCGAGACAGGCGCTGGAGGTCAAGGACCAGGAAAGGTGACCGACCAGGAAAGGCGACCGACAGGAAGGTGACTCCCCCGACGACCTGCCGAAGCCCGACCCGACCCGGCCCGCCGCCCGCCGCCCGCCGCTTCCGGTCGCCTGTGCGGGACAGAACACGCCCTCGACGGCCACCGGACACGACGGCCGGCCAGGGCTACCGGGTGGTCGCGTCCGGTGAACCGGTCCCTGCCGGGCGAGTGCGCCGGTGAGGCTGGCGAGCGGGTGCATAGGATCACCGGCATGGCACTGCGACCTGTTCAGGTGAACATCAAGGCCCTTGACGCGTCGGCGGTCGGCCGGTTCTGGGCGGAGGCGCTCGGCTGGAGTGCTTACAGCCCCGGCGTGGTCACCTACGTCGGACCGGCGGGCGGCCCCGTGTGGCCGGACCCGGTCTTCGTCTGCGTCGACGTCATTCCCGTCCCGGAACTCAAGACGACGACGAAGAACCGTGTGCACATCGATCTCGCCACCACCTCTGCGGCCCACCAGGCGGAGTTGGTCGCGCGCCTGCGGGCTCTCGGTGCGACGCCCGCCGACGTGGGCCAGGGCGACGTGCCGTGGACGGTCCTCGCCGACCCCGAGGGCAACGAGTTCTGCGTGCTGGAACCCCGGGAGGTCTACCGGGACACCGGGCCGATCGCCGCCATCGTGGTCGACTGCGCGGACCCGCGGGCCATGGTCCGGTTCTGGGGCGAGGCGATGGACTGGACCCTGCACGCGGTGACCGACGATCAGGCGGTGTTCCGCTCAGCGAAGGGTGGCGGCCCGTATCTCGAGTTCCTCCGCACGCCCGACGTGAAGACCGTGCCGGACCGCGTCCATCTCGACCTGCTGCCGTACCCCGGTGACGACAAGGAGGCGGAGGTGGCCCGGCTGCGGGCCCTCGGCGCCACCGACCTCGACGTCGGCCAGGGCGATGTCCCGTGGACGTGCCTGGCCGACCCGGAAGGCCACGAGTTCTGCGTCCTCGCCCCGTCCTGACGCCGTCCTGACGCCGTCCTGACGCGGGGCCTTGACGACGCCCCGGCACGGGAGCGCAGCATCGAGCCGGCGCGGAGGCGGGCCCGCATCCGGCATACGTGGCCGGGCCACCGGTGGCCCCGCACCCGCCCGCCGGCTGCATCGGCCTGCCGGTCCGTGAACACCTCCGCCAGGTCATCCGCGGCCGAGGAACCGGCCCTCGCTCCAGTTCGGGGGCGGCACCGGCCCGGTGTACTTGATCTCCTCGACCAACTCGCCCAGGGAGACCCGGAAACGAGGCCTTCTGGAGCCCGTCGTGGAGCGACACCAGGAAGGAGCCGTCCGCCAGCCGGTAGATGCCGCGCCGGGGGCGCTCGCTCCAGCGGGCAAAACCCCACGAACGCCCGGGCCGGTACGTGCGAGCCAGGTGTTCGGCGGTCTCCCGGGCCTCCTCCAGCGAGCGCGCCTCCTGCTCGACGTCCAGCCTCCAGTGCGCCCCGCCCTCGTCCGGGTGGTTCTCGTAGTCCTCCTGGACCAGCACGAACCACGTGCCGTCGGCCACCATCGCCCGCCCCTTCCCGTCGACGTCGTCCCCGAGAGTCCGAGCAGCAACCTACGCTCGCCCCTTGCGCGGACGGGCGGGTTCCGCAGGTCCGCCGACGGCGGGCGGCCGGCGGGCCACGCGCCGCGCACGCCGGTGGCCGAGGGTGTGACGAGCCGCGTCCGTTCCCGGAAAGCGTCCGCCCCGGGGAGCGCCGCCGTGATTGTGTGGACTTCCGTGCCCGAACCCAGGGAGGCCGCCGTGTCCCGAACCCCGCAGGAGATCTTCGAGCGTTACGTCCACGCCGGCCCGATGACCCGCGATGCCGACGCTCTTGCCGAGACCTTCACCGAGGACGGCGTGTTCGAGGCGCCACTCGTCCCCGCCGGCGCCGACTTCCCCAGGAGGCTGGTGGGCCGCGAGGAGATCCGTCGTGCGATGGCGGCGCACTACGGGGGGCAGGCGGCGGACGACCGCGTGCCGAACGTCGAGAAGTCCGCGTACGTGCTGCACACCACCTCCGATCCCGACGTGTTCATCGCCGAGATCGACACGGTCTTCGACGGGGACGGCGAGGACGTGGCCGTCTCGCTGGTCCAGATCTTCCGCATCCGCGACGGGCGGATCGCCCATCTGCGTGACTACTTCGCGCCCGGGCTGGTGAGTTGAGGCCCTGGCGGCGTCAGCTCAGCGGCAGGGCCATCTCCAGCAGCCGGCTCGCCGGGTCCAGCTCGTAGGGCTCGTCGAGACCGGTCAGGTCGAAGCCGCGGCGGCGGTAGAAGGCCGTCGCCCTCGGGTTGTGCTCGTGCACCCTCAGCAGGAGGCGCTCCGCCCCGGCCTCGGCGCGGGCCCAGTCGAGGATCGCGTCCAACAGGGCGTCCGTCACGCCGAGTTGCCTGCCCCGGTAGGCCGGATCGGTCCAGACACCGACCAGCACCGCCGCCTTCGGCTCGGGCGTGAAGGAGATCATCGTGCCGACCCACCGGCCGTCCGGGGCCACCGCCGCGAACCCCGCGCTCCCCTCCGCACTGACCCGGGCCACCCGCGAGCGCCACTCGTCCTCGCCGTGGCCGAGCGCCGTCTCGTACGTCTCCATGAAGGCCATCGGCGTGTCCAGCAACTGCGCGAGCCGCACCTCGCGCATCCGCTCCCAGTCCCCGGGGCCGATGCGCTCCACTCGGCAGTCCATTGCGTCCTCCCTCTGTCCCGCCTGCTCACGCGATCATGAGACTCGAAGCAGCATAGGCGCAGGCCGGCCGCCTCGGGCGCGTGGTCGTCCACGGCCACGCCCCGCCCCCCACCACCCGTGATCCGCGGGCCGGCCGCTCCGTCCCGGGCCCGGCCGGGGTGGGCTCAACCGGGACGGCTTCCCGGCGGGTGACCGGCGGTCAGGAGCCGGGACGGCACCCAGGACCCGGTGCGGCGGTCAGGACCCGGTGCGGCGGTCCAGGCCGTCGAGCAGGAGTCGCAGGCCGTACTCGAAGCGGTCGTCCGGGGTGCGGTCGGCCCAGTGGCGGATGGCCGTGCCGATGGCCGGGTAGTCGGTGGTGTCGGCGGCGTCCGGTGTCGGGGTGCGGTCGGTGGTGGCGAGTTGGTGTTCCCGGCTCTGTTCCTCGATGACGTGGCCGAGGACGTAGTCCTGGAGGGTGAAGAAGGCCAGTGCGGTCTCCGTCTCCGGCACTCCGGCGGCGGCGAGGGCCCGGACCGCGGCCTCGCCGAAGCCGAGGGTGTTGGGCCGGCGGACGTACGTGCCGGACAGGACCCTGGCGCCGTCCCGGCGGGTGAGCAGGGCGCGCCGCAGCCGTCGGGCGAGTTCGGCGGTCCGCTCGCGCGGCGGGAGTGCGACGTCGACGTCGGCGACGCCGCTCATGATCTCCTCGGCGATGGCCTCCAGCAAGGCCTGCTTGTCGCGGTAGTGCCAGTACAGGGCGCTGGGTCCGACGCCCAGGGACGTGGCGAGGCGGCGCATGGTGAGCCCGTCCAGGCCGTCCTGGTCCAGTAGGCCGAGCGCTCCGGCGAGCACGTCCTCGCGGTGCAGGCGCACGCGGATCTCCTTGCTTGGCGGGCGGGTTGGGCCGCCTTCGTGGCCCTGGTCACCCGCGTTGACACGCCGTTGAGTCTACCCTAACTTGAACACTGTTCTACTAGAACACCGTTCAGGTTTGGAGCAGACATGTCCACGCCCTCCTCCTCGCGCAACCCCGCCGCGCCCCCTCCGGCCACCGCGCCACCGCGCACCGACCCGCCGCCCGGACCGCCGCGCCTGCTGCGGCCCGGCCTGCCCGTCGCGGCGGCGGTGGCGATCGCCTGCACCGCGTCGTTCATGGTCGTCACGGACGGCGCCATCGTGAACGTGGCCCTGCCCGCGATGAGCGCCGACCTCGGACTCGGATCCGCCGCCGCCCGCTGGGTGGTGGACGCCTACCTGCTGGTGCTGGGCGGCTTCACGCTGCTCGCGGCCCGCGCCGGCGACCTCTTCGGCCGCCGGGCCACCCTCCGGGCGGGCCTGGTGCTGTTCACCGCCGCCAGCGCCGTCGGCGGCCTGGCCGGCAGCGGCCCGGCCCTGATCGCCGCCCGGGCCGCCCAGGGGCTGGGGGCCTCGGCGCTGGCAACCTCGACCCTCGGCGTCGTCCTCGCCGCCACCGCCGACCGGCCGGAGCTGCGCCGGCGCGCCATGTCCGCCTGGGCCGCTTCGAGTTCGTCGGCCGCGGCACTCGGTGTGCTGCTCGGCGGCGTCCTCACCGAACACGCCGGCTGGCGCTGGGTGATGTACGTCAACGTGCCCGTCGGCCTCGCCCTGCTGGTCGCCGTCCGCCTCTGCCTGGAGCCCGCCGACGTCCGCGGCTCCCTCGGCCGCCTCGACCTGCCCGGGGCCTTCGTCTCGACCACCGGCGTCGGCCTGCTCCTGTTCGGTGTCACCCGCGGCGGCGAGAGCGGCTGGACGTCCCCCACCACGCTCGTCACCCTCGCCGCGGCGGCCCTGCTGCTCACCGCCTTCGTACGCGTCGAGGCACGCAGCGCGAACCCGCTGGTCCGCCTGCCGGTGTTCCGGCTGCCCGGCGTACCGGCCGGGAACCTCGTCGTGCTGTTGCTCGGTGCGAGCCTGACGGCGTCGCTCTTCCTCGTCTCCCAACTGATGCAGCAGGTCCTCGGCTACTCCGCCCAGCAGGCAGGCCTGGCGATGCTGCCGATGGGCGTGTGCCTGGCCGCGGCCGCACTGGTCTCCCGGCGCCTGCTGGACGCCGGGGCGCGCCGGCTGCCGCTGTACGGGGGCACCGTCGCGGCGGCCGGGCTGCTCTGGCTCGCCGCCCTGCCGGCCGACGCCCGCTACGCGGCCGACCTGCTCGGCCCGCTGCTGCTGATCGGGTCCGGCCTCGGCCTGATGCTGATGTCCGCCACCACGGCGGCCACCGCCGCCGTCCCGCCCGCCGAGGCCGGCCTCGCCTCGGGCCTGCTCAACACCTCCCGCCAACTGGGCGGCGCCCTCGGCCTCGCCCTGCTCGGCGCCATCGCCCAGTCCGTCACCGGCACGGCCGCGGACACCGCCTCCGGTGCCGCCGCCGCACTCCTGCACGGCTCCCGTGCGGCGCTGCTCGCCGCCGCGGCGCTCAGCCTGCTGGGCGCGCTCGCCTCCCTGCTCCTGCCCGGATCCCGGAACACCGCCGGGACCGACGGGACCAACACCCCTACAATCCACAGCTCCTGACTTATCATCAGCAACCCTCCGGAGAACATCCCATGCACACCGGCAAGCACTACCCCGTCCTCGTCGTCGGCGGCGGCATCGTCGGCCTGACCGCCTCCCTCGCCCTCTCCCATCACGGGGTACCCTCGCTCCTGGTCGAGACCCACCCCGGCACCCACGACCACCCGCGCGCCCGCAGCCTCAACGCCCGCGCCATGGAGATCTACCGCGAACTCGGCGTGGCGGACGCCGTCCGCGAGGCCGGTGCCCCACTGGCCCGGGCCGAGGGGCTCCACCGCGGCTCCGACCTCGCCACCGCCCTCGCCGACGTCCCGCGACGGCCGGAGCCCGGCGACCGGCCCGAGAGCATCTTCGCCCCCGCCGCGATGGCCCGCTGGAGCCCGACCACCGGCCGCCGCGCGACCCTCGACGCCGTCGAACCCGTCCTGCTGGCAGCGGCCCGCCGCCGACCGGCCGAGATCCGCTTCGGCACCCTGCGCACCGGCCTCCGGCACGGCGACGACCACCTCGCAGTCGACCTGACGGACGTGGCCACCGGCGCCACCGAGACCGTCACCGCCGACTACCTGATCGCCGCCGACGGCGCGGGCGGCGCGCTGCGCCACGAACTGGGCGTCTCCTCGACGTACGGCACCAGCCACGGGCACCAGCTCAACATCCTGTTCCGCGCCGACCTCGAACACTTCGTCCGGGGCAGGGAGTTCAGCGTCGTCCTGATCGCGCGCGCAGGTGTGCGGGGCATGCTCACCGCCATCGACGCCCGCACCCGCTGGGCCTTCCACCTGCGCTACGACCCGGCCGTCGAGAGCCCCGCCGACTACCCGCCCGAGCGGTGCGAACAGCTCCTGCGGGACGTCCTCGGGGTGCCCGGCGCCGAGCCCGAGGTGGTCAGCGTGCTGCCCTGGGAGGCCCGCGAGCGCACGCTCGACCGCCTGCGCGCGGGCCGGGTGTTCTTCGCCGGCGACGCGGCCCACCAGATGCCCCCAGCCGGCGCCCGCGGCGCCAGTACCGGCATCGCCGACGTCCACAACCTCGCCTGGAAGCTCGGCGCCGTCCTCGGCGGGCGGGCGGACGGGACCCTGCTGGACACCTACCAGGACGAACGCCACCCCGCCGCCGTCCACGCCGTCGCCGCCTCCGGCGCCAACGCCCGGGCCATGACCCCCGGCAGCCCCTCCCCCGATCCCGACTGGACCACCCCCGCCGCCCACGGCCTCGGCGACCGCTACCGCTCCGCCGCCGTCCTCACCGGCGCGGGGGACCCGACGGACCCCGTCGCCGCCGACCTCGACGGCGGCCCCGGCACCCGCCTCCCGCACGCCTGGACCGACCCCGCCCGGTCGCGCTCCACCCTCGACCTCCCTGCCGGGGACTGGATCCTCCTCGGCCCACCCGCCTGGCACCTGCCCGCCGACGCCGCCGGCCTGCGCCACGCCGACCCCGGACCCGAGTTCGCCGCCCTCGCCGGTACCGCCACGGGCGGTGCCGTCCTCGTCCGCCCCGACGGCCACATCGCCTGGCGCTCCACCGACCCGACGACCACCGGCCGGACGACCACCGACCCGACCACCACCGACCCGACCACCACCGACCCCGAGGATCCGGCCGCAGCCCTCGACGCCGCCCTGCGCCGGCTGCCGTTCCAGGCCCGCCACAGCACGCACCGCCGGACACCCGGGCCCACGGACCCGGCGATCCGCCCCTAGGAGTCGTCAACCCCGCAGACCCGTCGGGTCGGTAGACACGTCGGTCGGTTCCGCGGACCCGCTGCACCGGCCCGGTCGGACGAACCGGGCCGGTGCACGACCGCCCGGCAGCCGGTGACCGTCCGCGGCGCCGCAACCGGAGCGGGGCACCTCCTCGGACGGGACCGTGTCATCTGCCGCCGACACGGTTTCAGGAGCCGAGCAGGACCGGCTGGCGATCCCCCCGGCTCCCGGCAGCCCCCAGGGGAGGAGCGGCCGGCCACGGCGGGGACCGCCGTGGCCGGCCGCGGCAGCGGGTTCGCGCCACGGCGGGTCCCGGTCGGCGCCCCGGACGAAAAGGCCTGGCCGATCACCCCGACGGACGCTACGCTCACCCCAATGATGAACAACTCCCGTCACAGATTGGGGGACTCGTCCGCGCAAGGTGAGTGCTGATGCTCACTGGAACCGCGAACGAGGACCCGCGCCTGACCTCCCGGCGCCTTTCCCTCTGGCTGCGCGTGCGTGAGTACGCCGTGCCGCCCTCCATGATCGAGACTGCGACCAGCCGCCGGTGTGCCGGGGACTGGGCAGGGGCGTGCGCCGCCGCAGGTGTCGACGTCGATGTCGACCTGCGGTCCGTGGCACACCGCCACGGGCACGACCTCGCGGCCCGCGTCCGCGACGATCTGCGCCATCTGGCACCCGACCTGCTGCGCTGGCACCTGCCCCGGATCGCCCCCGACGGCCTGCTGCGCCCCGGGCTGACCGTCACCCTGGCCCGGTACGACACGGCCGGGCGGGGCAGCACAGGGCCCGACGGTACGACGCCCGACGGCACAGAGCCGGACAGCAGGACGCCCGACGCCACAGAGCCCGATGGCACGGGGCGCAACGGAGCCGGGCGCAACGGGACCGGGCGCGATCGCGCGGGCCCGGTGCACCTGGTGGCGCGCACTCCGCCGGCCTGGGCGGATGCCGGTCAGCGGATCAGCCTCGCGCTGTGGGACGGGTCCCGCAGCACGGACGGCGACCGCCGTCACCCGCACCCCCACCCCAGCAGACGCTTCCGGCTCGACCTGCACCGGCACCTGTGGGACACCCGCAGGACCGGCGAGCTGCGCATCCGGTCCGGAGCCGACCGGACGGCCGTCGAAGGCCCGCCGCCGGGGACCGGCCCCGGGGCGGTGCCACGGGGGGACCTCCCCCCGGGACACCGCTGCGCCGTCGACCGGTGGGCGGCCGAGGCGGGGTTGCTGATCCGCGCCGAGGGCCGGGCCGCCAGTGCCGTCACGGTGCGGCTCGAAGGCCGCCAACGGCTCCTCCTTCGCCTGGACGCGGACGGGAACGGACTCGGCATCTCGCCGGCACCCACCGGCGGCGCCCCCGGACTGCCGGTCCTGCCCGACGCGGCGGTCTGGGTGCCTCCCGACCTGGAGCTGCTCCGCGCCGGGCTGATCGGGCCCGACCGGCTGCACCCGTTGGTGGCCATGGCGCTGGTTCCGGGCCATCGACCGACCGGCCCGCTCCGGAGTCCGGACCGGCCGGGAGAGCCGCGCATCGTGGAGTGCCGGGGCGCCCGGCACCGGATCGGCCTGGTCGACGGGGTGCTCGCCCCGCTGGACCACGACCCGGCCGAGATCCGCCGCGAGGAGCTGCTGGTCGCCCTGACCGGCACCCCGCTCCCCTGCCTCCGGGCGATCGACGAGGCGCACCGCCGTCCGGACTGCCTCACCGGCGTCCGGGAACGCCTCGACCACGGCGACACCGCCGGTGCGCTGGCCGTCGTCGAGGGCCTGCTCGGCCCCGAGGCACTGCTGCGCGCCGGCCCACTGCGGGACGAACTGGAAGCGGCCGCCCTGCGCCGGATCGCCTACGGGATGTTCCGGGCCGGCCTGGCCGACGGCCGGTCGCATCCGCCACGCAGCCCTCGCCGCGACCGCCGCTCGCGACCGCGCCTCGCCGCCTCCTGCTGACCCGGGCTCCGACCCGGACCTGCGACCCGGCCCCGGACCGTCACACCCGCCGTCCCTTGCGCGCGCGCCACCTCCTCAGGCACGCCGCCTCCTCACGCGCGCCATCCCGGCACGCGAACCGCCACCCACCCGAACCGCCGTCCGCACGGACCGTCCCGTACGTGAACCGTCCCGCACACGGGCTGCCCCGCACACGAACCGTCCCGGCGCACGAACCCACAGGTGATCGAACATGCCATCAGACACGCCCACGCGCACCCTGCCGAACCCGGCCACCCGCACCTCCCACCTCGACGTCCCCCAGCACGACGTCCCCCGGCTCGACGTGGCCGGCGAGTTGCTGACCCTGCTGCGGACCAGCACGACCGAACCCCGCCCCGACATCCAGCTGGAGGCACTGACCCTGGCCGTCGCCGCCGACCTGCCCGTCCTCCTCTGGGGCGAGCCCGGGATCGGCAAGACCGCGGCCCTGACGCAGCTCGCCGAGGCGCTGGGCCTTCCGCTCACCACGGTGATCGCCAGCGTGCACGAACCCTCCGACTTCTCGGGCCTGCCCATCCTCGGGGACGATCCCGCGGAACAGGGCGTCCCGATGGCCCCGCCGGACTGGGCGGTCCGGCTGGTCCGGGCCGGCCGGGGGCTGCTCTTCCTCGACGAGCTGTCCACCGCACCGCCGGCCGTGCAGGCCGCCCTGCTCCGCCTGGTGCTGGAGCGGCGCATCGGCGCCCTCCAACTACCCCCCGGGGTGAGGATCGTGGCCGCCGCCAACCCCCGCTCCTCGGCGGCCGACGGCTGGGAGCTGAGCCCGCCGCTGGCCAACCGGTTCGTCCACCTCCAGTGGACCCACGACACCGAGGTCGTGGTGCGCGGCCTCGGCGGGACGTGGCCCCGCGCCACCCTGCCGCGGCTCGCCCCCGAGGGGCTGCCGGCGGCCGTCGCCTTCGCCCGCCGTGCGGTGTGCGGGCTCCTGGCCGCCCGCCCCGGACTCGTGCACCGGCTGCCCGGCAGCGAGACCCGCCGGGGCGGCGCCTGGCCCTCGCCGCGGAGCTGGGAGATGACGCTGTACCTGATCGCCTTCGCGACCGCGGCCGGCTCCTCCCGGGAGGTGCTCTCCCTCCTGGTGCGGGGCACCGTGGGGGACGGTCCCGGGCTTGAGCTGCTGGCAAGCCTGGACCGGATGGACCTCCCCGACCCCGAACTGCTCCTCGCCGACCCGGCGGGTGCCGCGCTGCCCGAACGGGGGGACCTGCGCCAGGCCGTGCTCGACGGTGTGGTGGCGGCGGTCCGTGCGCGCCCGGACCGGGCCCGCTGGGACGCGGCCTGGGCGCTGCTGGTCCGGGTGCTGGAGACCGGGGCCCCGGACCTGGTGGTCGTCCCGGCGACCACGCTCGCCTCGCTGCGCCAGGAGGACTGGGACGTCCCCGCGGCGATCGAGCGGCTCGCCGGCGCGGTGTCGCTCTCCCGGCGCGCGGACCGGGCGGCCGACCGGGTCGCCACGAAGGCCGGCCGGTGACCGCCGACACCCCGCAGGCCCCGAACGCCCCGCAGGCCCCGAACGCCCCGCAGGCCCCGAACGTCCCGTCAGCCCCGGGCAACCCGAGGGTGACGGGCGCACCGAGGGCCACGGGCACACCCGGGGCCACGGACGCCGGTGAACCGGCGCTGGACTTCGACAAGCTGTTCGCCGCCCGGCTGCAGGCCGCCCGGGCGCGGCCCTACCTGGCGACGGCGCTGTTCGCCCTCCACCCCGTGGAGTCATGGCTGGTGCCCACGATGGCCGTCGACCGGCACTGGCGGTGCTACGTCTCACCGGCGTTCGTCTCCCGGACGCCGGTGGAGGAACTGGCCGGCGTCTGGGTGCACGAGCTGTCGCACCTGCTGCGCGACCATCACGGGCGCAGCGACCGGGTCGCGCGGGAGCGCGGCCTGACCGGCCCGGGGGAACGGCTGCGGATGAACATCGCCGCGGACTGCGAGATCAACGACGACGTGTTCGGTGACGGGCTGGTCCGGCCCGAAGGCGCTGTCGACCCGGGCGCCCTGGGCCTGCCCGAGGGCGAGCTCATGGAGGACTACCTGCGGCAGTTCGGGCTCGGACCGTACACCGAGGCCCTGGCGTGGCTGGACTGCGGCAGTGGCGCCGACGGGCTGGAGCGGGCGTGGGACGAAGGGCCGGACGGCGCGCACGGCCTCAGTGCGCAGGAGCGGGACGCCGTCCGGTTCCGGGTGGCGCAGGGCATCACCGGCCGCCCCGGGAGCACCTCGAAGGGGTGGCGACGGTGGGCGGAGGAGGCGTTCCACCCGCCGCAGCCCTGGCGGGACCTGCTGGGGGCGGCGGTCCGCTCGGCGGCCTCCGCCCCCGGTGCGGGCGAGGACTACAGCTACGGGCGGCCGTCGCGGCGCTCGGCCGGGGTACCCGGTGCCGTGCTGCCGAGCCTGCGGCGCAGGCCGCCCCGGGTCTCCGTGGTCATCGACACCTCCGGGTCGGTCAGTGACACCGAGCTGGGCAGTGCGCTCCTGGAGGTCGCCGCGATCACCCGTGCGGTGGGCGGCCGCCGCGACCTGGTCACCGTGCTGTCCTGCGACGCGGCGGCCCGGATCGTGCACCCGCTCTGCCAGGCCGGGGGAATCCCGCTGGTGGGCGGAGGGGGCACGGATCTGCGCACGGGCTTCGCGAGGGCGCTCCGGGCCCGGCCCCGGCCGGACGTCGTCGTGGTCCTGACCGACGGCCAGACGCCGTGGCCGAGCAGCCGGCCACCGTGCCGGACGGTGGTCGGCCTGTTCCCCCGGAAACGGCGGGCGCGGTCCTGGGACGAGGACGATCCCGACCACGTGCCGGACTCGCCGCCCGCGTGGGCGCGGGTCGTCGAGATCGGGTAGCTCGGGTGGCCCCCCGACGCCCGGCGGGCGCCGGACCGGGCCCGCTAGGCCGGGTGGCCCTCCCCCGGGTAAGGCAGCCAGCGGTAGCCCGGGGAGAAGGTGGTGAAACCCGGCGGGTGGCCGGCCAGTTCCCAGACGTCGTCGGCGAGGACCAGGCCCGGGAACGCGCCGAGGTCCTCGTCCGCCGTCAGCTCGTCGAAGAAGCGGAACATGTCGGCCTCGACCCCGGCCAGGGCGTACCGGTAGCGGGCGGGCGCCGAGCGCAGGCACGCGTAGAGGCGGTGGCCGGCCTCGGTCATCGCACGGGCGTCCGCGTCGGAACCGATCCCCGTCCGGCTCAGCCCTCCGGGGACGGCCCACGCCCACCAGTTGCCCCGGTCGTCGCGGACCACGTCGGCGGCCCACCCGGCGTCCTGCCGAGTGGTTTGCCCGGTGTCCTGCCGGGTGTCGTGCCAGGCGGCGAAGTGGCCGGCCACCGCCAGCGCGTCCGCCTGCGACGGCCCGCACTCGGCGCTCAGGCTGAAGATCCAGGCCATGTCACGGGCCTTCCTTCCGTCCTGGCGGCGTGGCCTTCACCCAGAGCGGCCTGGTCCGGGCGAGCGCCGCCTGGAGCTCGTCCACCGGAACGGGGGCCCGGGGGCCGACGTAGCCGTGCGTCTTCTTGTCCCTGACGTATTGCAGCACCCCGGCGAAGACCGTGGGGCTGATGGCCCAGACCGGGTCCTTGCCGGTGCCGTCCTTGCCCCACTCCGGGGGCCGGCGGTGCGGCAGGAGGTTCAGCGGCGTGTCCGGGGCCACCGACATGCCGCCGCCGGGCTGGGCGAGCCCGCCGACGACCTCCACGTCGGGGTTCGCGCCTCCCACGCGGACCCCGAGTCCGCGGGCGGTGGGCTCGGGCTTGGGGGACCCGCCCTGCTCGATCATGCTGCGGTAGACGAGCAACGGGTCCTTCTTCTCGCCGTCGTCCCGCTTCGGGCTCGCGGCGAGCGCCCCGGCCCTGGCGGCCTCCGTGGCGGGCGACGTGCCCGTGCCGGGGGAGGCGGCCTGGCCGGCGGCCGGCCGTGGGGCGGGCACGGGCGCCGGGGCGGGAGCGGGCGGTTCCGGCACGGGCACCGGCTCCGCCGGGGCGAGGTCGACCGCCGCGTTGCCGTCGAAGCCCGAGGCCACCGTGCCTCCGGAGCCACCGCCCGACGACGGCTGCACCTTGGGCCGGAATCCCGGGTGCGAGGCGATGTCGACGACCTCGCCGCCACCTGCGGCCGCACCAGCCCCAGCACCGGCACCAGCCCCGGCACCGGCACCCGCCGCGGCTCCGCGCCCGGCGGCCCCGAGCCCGCGAAGCCTCGCCCGGGCGCCGGCCACCGCGAGGACCGCCATGACGAGGTGCCAGATCACCCGGACGAAGGACCGGGACGCCTCCGTGATCCGCGCCCTGTCCCCGTGCGCGGCGCGGCACAGCGACCACCAGCGCAGGGCCTCCGCCACCGCGTCCTTCGTCTCGACGGCCGCGAAGTAGCCCAGCACGGCCAACGTGATCACCTGGAGGATCGCCCCGACGACCTGGGTGATCCCGGTCGGCGCCGCCTCCGCCGCCCCGATCACGGCCTCGGCCGCGAGGAACGCACCCGTGATCAGCGTGATCCGGACCCAGTGCGCCTTGATGGCCGCCCAGACCTCGTCCTCGAAGAACTCCATGACGTGCTGCGGGGACTCGTCGATCGACGCGTACGCATCCCGGAGGAACGGACGCGGGTCGTGGCTGCGCAGCCAGTCCCCGACGCTGCGCCGGATCACCCTGCTGCTGTCCTGCCCCGCGCGAGGACGTCCGGCGCCGGCCGTACGGGCCGGCTCGTGCGACGCCCGGGACCACTGGTCGGCCTCGGCCTCGCGGGCGTCGCCGACGCCCCCGAGCGAGAGTTCGCCGGTCCGCGGCGGCGACCCCGACTGCTGGAGCGAGTGCGCCAGCTCGTGGGCGATCAGCCCGAGCCCCCGCGGGCTGTGCGGCGCGTACGCACCCTCGCCGAAGACCAGGTCCGGCCCGCTGGTGTAGGCCTGGGCGCCCACCGCCGCCGCCGACCTGGCGGCCCGGCCGTCGGCGTGCACGCGGACACCGCTGAAGTCGGCTCCGAACCTGCTCTCCATCGTCCTGCGGGCGCCGGCGTCGAGCGGCTGCCCCGGCGAGCGGAGCACGTCGTGGACGATCGGCGGCGCCCCCGACGGCGCCTGCCGCGCATGCTGCACGGACACCGTCCTCGGGACCGCTCCCGGACTCGTCCTCGGCCTCGCCCTCGCTGCGCCCACTTCGAACCCACCCACCGGTTACCTCGCTCCCGCCTTCGTGGCCAGTCCGGACGCGACCAGCCGCCGGACGAACGCGGCGACGGCCTCGTTCTGCCGACGGGGCCAGTAGATCTCCAGCCAGTAGTCGTGGACCCGGCGGCCCACCTCGACCGGGTGAACCGGCGCAACCTCCGCCAACTTGCCACCATTGAAGGACAGTTCGCGGTTTGCCTCCTGATAGCAGGCGTACATCTCGCTCTCCACGGCCTGGGCGGCCGCCGCCGCCCCCTTCGGGCTGACCTCGTACCCGGCGGCCACCGCCCCGTCGAGCAGTCGGCTGACGCCGGTGAGCTTGTCCGCGGCCGAGAAGACGTACCGGGTGACGAACGAGGCGCCCTCGCTGCCCTTGCCGGAGACCGTGTCGAACTCGCGGAGGGCGGTGTTCTCCGAGACGTGGCCGGTCGTCGTGTGGCCCCACACGGAACCGCCCTTTCCCTCCGCGATCAGTGAGTCGCGGACGACGGCCGCCAACGAGTGCCTCCCACCCGGCTCCATCGTCCCCTTCACCCAGTCCTCGCTCGCGTCCGGTTCGCGGCCCCCGTTGCAGGAGTACAGGACGACGGTCACGTTCGGTGCCAGCACGGGGGCGATCTGCTTGATGACCGACGCCGCCGTGGAACTGCTGATCGAGCCGAGACCGCACCAGTTGCTGGTCCCGTGGGCGAACACCGCGAGGGTCCGCACGGTGTTCGGGCCGGTCCCCGGCGGCACCGGTCCCTCGGGGGTCGGGGCCTTCGCCACGGCTGCGGGGAGCAGGGCGCCGAGCGCCCGGACGGTGGCGGTCAGCGGGTGGTCCGCATCCGACATCGCCTCGCCGAACACGATGTTCGAGGCGGTGGCCTTCTTGCCCGTGAGGGCCAGAGCCTTCTCCCGCCTGGCCCACTTCCGGGCGGCGTTCCGCGCCTCCTCATGGTCCTTGGTGGACGGCATCGGGGCGTAGAAGGCGAGTGCCACGCCCGCCGGGAAGTCCTTGGCCAGCCGCTGTCCGAGCACCGCCTCGGGATCGGCGGGCGCCGCGGGCCCGGTCCTGTCCGGATTGTCCAGGTCGTCGCACTGGACGGCGAGCGCGCCGGCCGCCGACTGCTGCACCACGTGGCCGAGCTCGTGGGCGAGCAGGCCCTGCCCGGCCTCGCTCTGCGGGGCGTAGCGGCCGGCGCCGAAGACGATGTCGTTCCCGACCGTGTAGGCCTTGGCGTGCTGCCCCGCGGCCAGGTCGGCCGCCTGCGCATCGGTGTGCACCCGCACCCCGCTGAAGTCGTGCCCGAAGCGCGCGCTCATCTCCTGCCCGGTCCCGGCGTCGAGCGGCGCTCCGGCGGAGCGCGGCACCAGGTCCTGGACGTGCGACGCCCCGCCCGGTTCCATCGGTGCCGGCGTGCTGAGGGCCGCGCCGCCGGCCGCGGCCGCCGCGTCGGCCTGCCGCTCGGCGCCCTCGCCCGCCGTGGCGGACGCCCGACCGGTTCCCCTGCCGGCCGCTTCACCGGTCGTCTCCCCGGCCGTGTGCCCGGCCGCTTCACCGGTCGTCTCCCCGGCCGTGTGCCCCCGGAGCGGAACGTGGCTCAGATCAGGCTGCCCGGCCGACGGGGTGGCGGGCTGCTGGAGGTCGGCGGTGTCGGGACGGTCGTGGCCGGCCCGGGCACCGCTGGGCACCGGGGGCGAGGGCGTGGGCGAGGGTGTGGGCGAGGGCGCGGGCTTCGAGTGGCTGCGGGACCGGTCGTGCATCCCAGTCTCCTTTCCGGTTGGAACGGCCGGCTCTTCGGGTTGTCCGGTTGGAACGGCGGGTTCTTCGGGTCGCGGCGGCGGACCGGTCGCGGCGGCGGGCCCGTCCGGCCGGGGGCCGACGACGGCTCACTGCACCCGGACGGGATGGAAGCCGGTGCGCAGGTCGGCGGTGACGGCCGCGGGCTGGCCGGGGACGAGGGAGAGCAGGGCCAGCGGGGCGTAGAAGTGCTCGACGCCTTGCGGGGGGAGGTCCGCGGGGCCGCCGGACGGGTCGGCGGGCCAGGTGATGTCACCGGTGGCGGTACGGGCGGGGAAGGTCCAGTAGTCGCCGGTGCGGTAGTGGACATCGGCGGTGTCCGGCGGCTGGAAGCGGATCTGGATGCCGTCTTCCAGGGTGAACCAGCCGACGGGGTCCTGCGCGGTCAGGAGCAGCGCGCCGTCGGCGGCGCGGCGGGGCAGGTCTCCCCCGCCGTCGACGTCGGGGTGGTCCCAGCGGCGGAGCAGGGGGTGACGGTCGGCCTCGATGGTCCCGGCGTCGGTGTCGAGGACGACGGTGTAGTCGTCGCCCTCGTCGTCGATGTCCTTGACCCGGGCGAGGGTGCCGGGCCGGCCGAGCAGGGTGCTCCGGTCGTCGACCACCTCGACCAGGGTGCCGACGGGCAGCGCGGTGCGCCGGTCCCGCGGCGGGTCGCGCAGGACGGCCGCCGTCCCGTTGAGCCGCAGCAGGGGGTGGACGACCGAGCCGTTGTCCCTGGACCAGGTGAAGGTGGGGCCGCCCTCCTCACCGGAACCGCGGTGGATCTGGACGCGGTAGAGCTGGTTCTCGGGGCCGAGGTAACCGGCCGCCGGATCGGCGACGCAGGGCTCCAGCGGACCCTTGCCCCGCCGGGCCCGGGCCGCGAGCAGCCCGCGCCCGGCGGGCTGGAGGAAGGCCTCCCAGGCGTCCCAGTGGTTGCGGATGTCGTCCTTGTCGAACTGGCGGCCGGGCGGGGCCGTGTCCGTCAGCCGGACCTGCCAGACCAGGCGGGTGCGGGTGCAGGTGTCGGGGCCGCCGAGTGCGACCTCGCGGATGGAGTCGTCCTCGGCGGCGGAGAGGTGGCGCTCCCAGACGTCGAGGTAGGCGAGCCAGGTGCCGGTCACCGGGATGGCCGGACCGGGGAGGTCCGGCTGACCGGTGTAGAGCAGGCCGTCCGTGTCGTTCTCGCAGGCCCGGCCGCGCACCCAGTAGCGGCCCTGGCCGATCCTGAAGACCCCGGCCTCCTGCCCGGCCGGGGGCGCATCGATCCGGAAGCCGGGCCCGATCCCGCCCGTGCGGGGGGACGGCGTGCCGTACGGGCCGATGACGTCCTCGGCGAGGGCTTGGAGGTGGTGCAACAGGATGGCGACCTGCTCGTTGCCGTCGGCCGGCAGGGTCACCCGGCCCTGCTGCTGGATCACCCGCAGGAAGTGCTTGCCCTGATCGAAGCTGAACCGCTCGACGTCGGCGTGCATGCTGGTCCTCACCTGTTCGTGTGCTGGTCGCGGTGGTCGGTCGTCGGGCGGGGTGGTCGGTCGTCGGGCGCGGTGGTCGGTCGTCGGGCGGGGTGTCAGTCCACGGGGACGACTCCGGTGTCCATGCCCGCCGGGGTGTACTCGGCCGCCCGGGCGCGCAGGGTGGTCAGCCGCTGGGGCAGGAAGAGGTCGTGGAAGGCGCCGAGTTCGGAGCCGTCGTCCGCGCCCGTGCGGATCTCGTCCGGGCAGTCGGGGGCGAGCTGGGCGTACCCCGCGTCGGGGTGGCGGACGGAGGTGAACCGGGGGCGGAGCCTGCGTTCGACGGCGGCGGCCAAGTCGGGTGACGGCGCGTCGCCGAGGGCCGCCAGGGCGGTGTCCGGCTGGCAGTGGAAACGGCGCGGCGTGCGGGAGCCGGTGGGCACCCAGCAGAACCGCAGACAGCCGGTCGAGCGCCGGGCGGCCAGGACCTCACCGAGGAAGACCGTGTTCTCGCCGTGCTCGATCGCGTGCACCTGGAGGCTGCCCAGGACGGTCGTCCGGGCGACCTCCAGGACCGCCGGGGCCACGCCGGGGCCTCCCCCGCCGACGGCTTCGAGATCCGGGTGGGTGGCGTCGACGATGCTGTCGTTCACGGCCAGCCGCAGCGGTGCACCGCCCCGCGCGGCGGCCTCGATCCGGACCGGCCCCACGATCGAGTGGCTGATCTCCACCTCGGCGCCGGGCAGGGCGGCCAGTTCCAGTGAGGGCGGCGCCGGCCGCTCGGGGCCGCAGACGTGGTGGGGTCCCCAGCCGGGCACCAGGGTGCAGTGCCGGATGACGACGCGGGCGGGTGGGCGGCAGCCATGGGCGGTGTGGCGGGCGGCCCCGGGGGTCGGGGCGCGGTCGTCCCCGCCCTGGCTGTCGTCGCCGTTGCGGACCCCGCCCTGCAAGGCCTCGCCGTTGCGGGCCCCGCCCTGCAAATCGTCATCGTTGCGGGCCTCATCGCCCGGCTCCGGGGCGGCGTCCACGGGTGCGCCGGAGAGGTGGACGGCCCGGCCGCCGATCACCAGGCCGTCCAGGATGAGCCGGCTGCCGCCGGAGAGGGCGACGGCGAGCGCGTCGGGGCCGTCCGCCCGGCGGTCGGCGAGCCAGAGCACCGGGCGGGTGCGCTCGGCGGCCCGGACGAGCAGGGTCTGCCAGGGCCTCAGTGTGAGGTCGGCGGTGACGCCGAGCACCTCGCTGCCGGTGATCTCGATGACGGCGTAGCGGGGACGGTCGTGCTCCCAGCCGTGCAGCGCCCGCCGGAACTCGGCGGCGGAGCGCACCGCCCGGTACCAGCGGGCGGGCCTGATCCAGTCCGGCCAGAGCGTCTCCAGGTACTGCCGGTTCGCGACCAGCAGCGGAACCCCCGCCGGGACCGGCCGGCCGGGCCGGGCGAGCGCGTAGAGGTCCTCGTCCAGGAGCGCCGCGTCGAGCGCCTCGACCAGTTCGTCGTCGGTGCCGCCGCCGGGGCCGGGCGCGCCGCCCGGCCAGTGCCGCAGGACCAGCGCCGCGGCCGGCCCCGGCCCGGTCAGGACGGCGTGGCGCAGGGCGTCGGGGTCGGTCAGGTCCTCCGCCCGGCAGCGATGGGTGTCGGCCTCCGGGGGCTCGGGCATCGGGCGCCGGTACTCGCCGCCGCCCAGGTCGGCGCCGAAGCCGTAGTGGTAGCTCACCCGGACCCGCTGCGGCGGGTTGCGGCGCGGGAACAGCATCCGGCCGAGCACCGGGTCCACCGCGACGGTGCCGGGCAGCGGACGGTAGGACTCCCAGTCGCTCAGGTCGGCCGGGACCACCCGCTCGGCGGGGACGGGGGTGCCCTGCCCGCGGGCGGGCCAGCCGGGCGCGTGGATCACCATCGAGCGCCCCTCGCCGTAGTACAGCGGGGAGGCGTAGTACAGCGGGGAGGCGTGGGACGGCGGGGTGGGACGGCGGGGAGGCGTGGGACGGCGGGGACGACAGGGACGCGTGCTGCGGCGGGGACGACAGGGGCGCGTGCTGCGGCGGGGATGCGGCACCGGGCACGGCGAACGCACGGCGGCCGATCGGCGCGGGCACGTCGGCGGGTCCCTGCGGATGGAGCCCGCGGTCGCCGTCCGCGCCCCGGCCGAACATCTGGACGTCGAAGCCCATCGGGTCGAAGGTGAACGCCCACCGCCCGACCCGTTCGACCTGCCCGGCCCGGGTGCCGGTCACCGGGTAGGCGTGCAGCCGCCAGACGAAGAGGCCGACGTCCGGGATGTTGTGCAGGCCGCTCGTGCGGTGCGAGCCGGGCCGGCGGACGTCGACGGTGTGCGCCTCCTCGTCGAACGGCCCCCCGAGCCGGCCGAGCAGTTCGCCGTCGCGCAGGTCGGCGGTGCCGGCCCGGCCCGGCCGGAGGTGGTTCAGCTTCTGGTACCGGGCGAGCAGCCGGAATCCCTCGACGGCGTGCCCGGGGAGTCCGGCGACGTCCCGGGCGAGGTCTTCGAGCAGTGCTCTGGTGCCCTTGCGGCGCCGGTGGCGCAGGGTGTTGGCGACGTCCTGGCGGGGCGCGAGCGCCGAGCGGCGGGCCAGGTCGCGGCCGGCCGTCGCGGCGGCCGTCCAGCCGGCGTCGGGTACGGGCGACCAGCCCACCAGGTCGGCGAGGTAGGGCACCACCCAGTCCTCGGCGGTCTCCACGAACCAGTTGTCGTAGCCGCGCGTGATGTCGTCCTCGACCACCTGGAGCTGCTCGGTGATGACCCGCAGCAGGTCGCGCAGGGGGTTCCCGGCCTCCGCGTCGCGCATCCGGTGGACCAGCGGGAGCAGGTCGAAGAGCCGGTCGGGCTGCGTCATGCGACGCCCTCCCTGAGATCGAGGAATTCGGGCAACTCGGCCGCTGTGCAGAGGTGTTGGGCCGCCGCGAGGCCGTCGTCGGTACGGCGGGCGCCGAGGGCGGGCAGCCACGGGCCCGGGTGCTGCCCCGGCGGCGGCTCCGCTCCCTTCGGTACCGACGTCAGCGCGAGGCCGCGCACCGAGTGCACGCCCGGCACGGACTGCAGGAGCGCCACCACCTCGGAGCCCGGCACACTCTGGGCCAGGTCGCGGCGGACCGGCCCGAAGGCGTCCAGCAGGGCCGCCCTGAGCACGGGCTCCACCGCCGCCCACTGCCGGTCGGGGAGCAGCCGGACCTCCGCGCCGACGGAGAGCACCAGCCGCTCGGCCGGCAGCACCCGGATCCGGACGGCCGGGTCGCCGAAGCGGCGCAGCGCGGTGCGCAGGTTCCGGACGACGTCGGACTCGCGGGACAGCAGGGCGCCGTCCGCGCCCGCGACGGTGACCACGACGACGCCGCCGCGGCCGTCCGAGAGCCGGTCCGCGGTGGCCTTGCCGACCCCGGCGAAGGCCCGGGCGAAGTCGGCGTAGTCCGGCAGGGAGACCAGTCGGTCCAGGGTTTTCAGCGGCAGCGGCGCGCCGGTCCGTGCCTGGTCGGGGCGTTCGGGGTCGGTGCCGCCGGTGGCGGGCAGCGGGTTGACGACCTCGCGGACGGACAGCGGCTTGGCGGCGAGCAGGGTGATCCGGCCGGCGTCGGTGTTGCCGGCCGTGCCGGTCCCGGTCCGGTAGCGGGCCCTGATGTTCTCGCTGCCGGTGGCCGGCCGGTGTCCCGAGGTGCCGTCGGGGAACGTGACGGTGGTGGTTCCGGTCTCGTCGGTGCTGGTGACGTAGCCGCGGTCGTCCGGTCCGAGGCCGGCGAACCACGGGCGCTCGGGCCAGCGGACGGCGTCGACGGTGACGTCGAGGGTGCTCGCGACGCCGGTGGGGGTGGGCGCGGAGACGTAGGTCAGCGGCGCGCCGTGCAGGGGGAAGGTCTGGTGCGCGGCGGAGGCGTCGCCGCTGCCCAGGACGTCGACGCGGGTCTCGCCGTGGGTGGCGTGGACGACGTTGCCGTACACGGTGACGGTGTCGCGCTTGTAGCTGTGTACCAACGGGGCTTCGAGGATCAGGAAGCTGTGGTTGTGCTCGCCCGGCACCACGGTGGCGGCGTCGGTGGTGGCAGGGGCGGCCGTAGCCGCGTCGGCGGTGGCGGGGGCGGCGGGCCCGGCCGTCGCCGGCCTGGCCGTCGCAGGCTCCCGGGTGGGGACGGGGCGGGTGACCGTGCCCTGGCGGACCTCGGCGACCTTGACGAGTTCGGCGGCGGTGACACCGGCGACGCCGGGAAGGTCGGCGCGCTCCCCGGAGACCACCAGCAGCCGCCCGGACTCCAGCCCGTCGAGTACGCCGTCGAGTTCGAGCACCGCGCCCCGCACCGGCTCGGTGATGGGGAGTTCGGCGAGAGCCAGGGGTTCGGGGGCGGCGTGGACGGTGATCCGGCGCAGTTCGTCCATGCTCCCCGGCGCCTCCCAGACCGGCTTCCCGCCGAGGTCGATCCTGGTGGTCCGGTTGGAGAGCCCGTACTCCGCCCGGGAGACCGGTGCCGCGGTGAGGGGGTGCCCGCGGCGGTCGCCGATGATGCGGAAGTGCTCGGACACTGCCCGCGCCGGCCCGCGCCCGCCCGTCGGCGCATCGTTGGCGGCGGGGTCGGCCGCCAGGGCGATCACCGCGACGGTGCCGCTGCGGATGGACGGGTACGGGTTGTCGAGGTAGATGGCCGCCTCGCCCTCCGCCACCGTCCAGTCGGGCCACTGCTCCATCGGCAGCGGCCTTCCGTCCTCGCCGAACGCGGGCTTGCGGCCGGCGTTGTGGCCGAACAGCGGCGCGGCCACCCGCAGGGCGTAGACCTGCACGGTCGGCCGTCCGCTGACGGTGGCACCCGCCCATGCGCTGTGGAGCAGCCCGGACAGCCCGGGATGGAGCAGCTCCTCACGCCTGAGCCGGGCGTCGGCCGCCGAGGCGTCGGGGACGGGGACGTCGGGCGCCGGCTCCGACGGCGGGGCGGTCAGCAGGTCGATCAGCCCGCCCAGGCCGTCGACCTGCTCCCACTCCGGGGGGTCCTCCGGCCGGCCCCCGGCGAGCAGGACCCTGGTCCGCTGGTGTTCGAGGTCCTCCTCGACCCCGTCGACCGACCGCACGAAGTGCCTGACCCGGCCGGGAAGTCCGATCCCGATGAGCAGCAGGTCGTTCGGCCGCAGCCGGGTGGCGGTGCCGGCGAGCCAGAGCGCCGGCAGCCGGTGGACGTCGGCGGCGGTGACCGGCTGCGGCCGGGTCATCCGGACCGGCAGCCGGTTGGCGTCCGCCAGTGCGGGCAGCGGTGCGCCGGTCTCGTAGGCCTGGGCCAGCTCACCCGGGCCGGGCAGGCTCTGCGCCCTGGTCCCGGCCGGGATCACTTCGCGGTGGCCTGCCTCCAGGGTGAAGGCGAGGTGGGTGCCGGCGGCGACGCCGGGGCGGGCGCGGTAGCCGACGAGTGCGGTCAGCTCGTGCACCGAGCGGGCCTCGGTCGCGGTCCGCTGGTAGCCCTCGTTGCCGATGCGCTCCTGGTAGAAGGTCAGCACGTCGCAGACGGCCGCGGCGGCGTCGCAGAGCGCGATCGCCGGGTCGCCCGGGTCGCGGGTGGTGAGCCCGGCGAGGCCGGGCAGGTCGGCGGCCGGGAGCCGGCCGAGCATGGCGGCCAGGAAGGTGGCGTGGGTGCCCGTGCGCAGCCGCAGCGCGGCCTGCCCGGGCGGGTTGGCCACGGACGGGGGTGCTGCCGCGCCGCCGGCGCAGCAGCCACAGGTACAGGTACTCATGCGCACTCCTCTCCGGGCCCGGCCTCGGCGCACCCCGTGGTGGTCCGCCGGTTCACCGGCCGCCTCCCGCGACGGCGGTGAACCGGCCGCTGCGCGGCCGGGTGTTGTCCACGACGACGACCTCGTGCGGGCCGACCGCGAGGACGCCCCGGGCGAGGGCGCCCTGGTCCGGCTCGCCCTGCCGGAGCAGCCGGGTGACCTCGGCGGAGGCGACCCCGGGCACCGCCTGGGCGGCGGCGAGGACCCGGCTGACGTGGACGCCGTCGCCGAAGCCCCACCGGTCCGGGTGGAAGAAGGCGGGCCGGGCGTCCGGCAGGACGTCGGCCGAGAACTCCTCGCGCAGGGCCTGCGCGACCTGCGCCCGGACGTGGAAGGGCTGGACGCAGACGGTGAGTTCGATCTCGACGGGCACCTCGGTGGCCGGGGTGACCCGCAGCTCGTGGCCGAGCCGGCGGGCCCGTTCCAGGGCCTCGGTGGCCTCGTGCACGGTGCAGGCCACGTCGTCGCAGCCCGGGGGCGCTCCGCACGCGCAGTCCGCCGGACCGCCGCCGGCGCGCGGGTCGAGCGTGACGTCGGCCTCGTACCAGCTGCCCGTCCAGACCAGCTCGGCGGCCGCGCCCTGGAGCCGGTCGCCGCCCGCCCGCCGGGCCAGCTCGGCGTAGTCGTCGGCGATGACGGCCCGTTCGCGGGTGGCGCGGAAGGCGACCGGGATGGCCGCCCGGGCCTCGGCCGGCGTTTCGGGAGCGGCGCCGCCGACCGCGGGCAGCGGGTTCCGGGGCCGGGTGACGATGTCCTGCCCGCCCGTGCCGGGACGCAGCGCCAGGTGCACGATCGTCTCCGCCCCGACGTTGCCCTCCGGTCCGCCGCCCACCCGGTAACGGGCGGTGAAGGAGCTGCCGGGCCCGGGCCGGCGGCCGGTGCGGTCGTCGCCGAAGCGCAGCCAGGAGACCCGCTCGTCGTCCGTCTCGACGGCGAACACCCGGTCGTCCGGCCCTGCCGCGAGGAGGTCGGGCACCGGCTGCCAGCCGGGCTGCCCGGCGGTCTCGGTGAGCGCGACCGCGGGCACCGCGCGGCGCGGGTCGCGGCGCAGCAGCTCGGCGGCGGTGGCCGGGCAGCCGCAGCCGGACGGGCCGGGCAGCGGTTCGGCGTGGGTGACGCCCGGCCGTCCGAGCCGGGGGCGGAAGCGGGCCGGGGCCGGCGGCTCCTCGGCCGGGCGGCACTCCCCCGCGCAGCGCGGGGGTTCGGTCGTGCCCGGCACCGGGCCGAGCGGCTCCTCCGTCCAGGTGCCGTGGTCGACCAGGAGGACGTTGCCGCGGGCGACGCTGACGTCGCCCAGCGGGCGGCAGTCCGGGGCGGGCCCGAGGGCGGAGACGCAGAGCGGGAACGGCAGGGCGTCCGCCGTGGACCAGCCCGCCTCCAGCAGCGGGGTGTCGAGCACCTCGTCGTGCGCGCGCCGCACCCAGGCGAGCCGGACGACGTGCCGGTGGGCCGGGTCGGCATCGCCCGGGCGGCCGGTGCGGGGCCCGAGGACCTCCTCCAGTACCAGGAGGTCCCCGGCGGCCAGGCGCAGCGGGCCGGCCGGGGTCCGGTCGACCAGGGTCACGGAGGTTGCGCCGGCCGGCAGGCAGCACTGGCCGTCGCCCCAGTCGTGGATGCGGATCAGACCGTGCCCGGGGAAGAGCCGCAGCGGGGCGGCGGGGTCGGCGGCCAGTGGTTCGAAGACGTGGCCGCCGTCGAGGGCCTGCGGGGGCAGGTCCTCCCAGCGCAGCGGGAGGCCGGGGGGCGGGGCCCCCGGGTAGCCGGTGAGCAGGGCGACCTGGTCGGCACGCCAGGGCGGGGAGGGCTCGCGTCCGACCTCGACGGTGACGAAGGCCCGTGCGTTGCAGCCCTCGTGCAGCCGGTAGTCGACCAGCCGGGCGTGGCGGCGCACCGAGATGCGGCGCCGGGCGGTGCCCAGGTAGGCCTCGGTGGCGACGGCGTCCTGGTAGTAGCTGAGCCGGTCGGCGGCGTAGGCGATCAGCTCGGCCAGGGTGACGCCGAGGTCGGGGACGTGGCGCTCCCGCCAGCCCGGGACGAGCAACCCGAGCCGGTCGAGCACGAGGCGGCGGAAGGAGGCGTAGTCCTTGGCCAGGTAGTCGAGCGCGGCGGGGGTCACCGGGACGGGCGGGCAGGCGGGCCCGGCGGGGCAGTCGGCCTCGGCGGCGCGGCCCGCGCAGAAGCCGAACGGCGCGCGGTGGTGGCGGAGGTCGAAGCCGTGCCGGGGCTGTCGGCCGGGGTGGCCGTGCGGCCCCGGTTCGACGACGGCGAGGTGGTAGGTGGTGGTGTCGCCCGGCCGGTCGAGGGTGACCTCCAGGCAGCCGTCCTCGTCCTCCGTGTGTGGTGGCCGGGCGCGGACGCCGAGCACCCGCACCCGCCGGGCGCCCGGCTCGGCGTCGATCCGCAGGTTGGCCACCGTCAGGTTGTCCGGGACCGGGCCGAGCAGGCCGACGCAGAGCACCACCGTGCCGTCGGCGGGGTTGGGGTCCGAGACCTCGATCCCGTCGATCCCGTTGAGGCCGTGGGCGATCACCAGCTCGCGGCGGTGGTCGACGGTGCACTCCACGGCGCAGTCCGTCCCGGGCACGGTGGCCGGGTCGTTCGCGGCCGGCGCGCCGGCCGGAGCACCGGGGCCGTACGTGGCCGCGGGGCGATCGGGGACCAGGTGGCCGGTCATCGCGGGACCTCCCGGGCGAAGCGGGCCTCGGCCGCCTGCCGGGTGCGGCGCACCACGTAGCGGACCTCGACGGTGAGCACCGACTCGACGGCGGTGGCGCGCAGTTCGACCAGGTCGAGCACGTCGCCGAGCCAGCGCTGGACCGCCGCCCGGGCGGTGTACTCGACGGTGGCGGCGAGTTCGGGGCTGTTGGGGCCGAAGAGGAGCTGGTTCAGCCCGCAGCCGAAGTCCGGCCGGTTGACCCGTTCGCCGGGGGCGGTGAAGAGGAGCTGTTCGAGCAGGTCGCGGACGTGCCGGTCGTAGTCGGCGGGCCCGGCGGTGCGGCCTCGCTCGTCGAAGCGGAACGGGAACGCCACGTCGACCCGGCCGGGCGTGGGAGAGCTCATACGGCGATCACCCGCTGCTGCGCAGAGACCGGGACCAGCGGTGTCCCGCTCGGCACGGTGGTGGCCTGGCTGTCGAGGAGCAGCAGGGGCACCCCGTCGGCCTGGACCCGTAGCGATCCCGTCGACCAGGAGGCGGTCACGCAGGGGCCGTTGGCGGCGGGCGGCGGTGGCAGGGCGCAGCCGACGACGAGGGCCGGAACCGGTTGCAGCCAGACCGGCAGGCCGCCGACGCACACGCGCGGGTCGGCGCTCGGCGGGTTCGCGCGTCCGCCGTGCGGGCACTGGACGACCGCGCCCTGGTGCAGGATCGCTCCTGGCATGGGTGTCTCCCCTCCGGACCCGGGTCACTGCACGGTGAGTGCGCCGAGGTTGACGTTGACCTGCGGGCCGGTGAGCACGAGGCTGGCCCCCTGGCCGTTCTGGATGGTGATGCCCTGCTGGTTGACCGTGATCGAGGCGAGGCCGGACTTGAGGAGGATCCCGCCGGCCGCGCCGGGCGCGTCGGAGACGGAGATCGTGTTCTGGCCGACGGTCTGCAGGACGATGCTCGGGCTCGCCGGATTTCCGGCCCGGGCGAGCGCGGGCGTCTCGGCGGGGCTGCCCCAGAAGCCGCCGGTCCAGACCGGGTAGTCCGGGTCGCCCTGCTCGAACTCCACCCAGACCCCGGCGCCGATCGGCGGCAGCACGAAGACGCCGCTCTGCGGGCCGGTGACGGGGACGCAGGGCATCGCCCAGGAGGACGGGAGGACGGCGGAGACGTCCGGTACCAGGGCCTGGATCCGGCCGATCCCGAGCGGGTCGACGTTGCCGACGACGGTACCGCGGTACTTGCCGTAGAACCGGCTGCCCCCGCCCCCCGCGGAGTCGTCGGCGCCGCCGGCCGGGACGACGAGGTCGCCGTCGTCGGTCATGGTCATACCGGCACCACCGGAAGGGTCGAAACGAGTCCGTTGCGGACGAGGCTGAACTGCTGGGTGAAGGAGCCGCGTCGGAGCCGGTGGTCCACCGACCGGACGAAGTAGAGCCCGTCGAACGCCGTCCCGGCGCCCCGGACGCCGACCAGCGACCGGGGCTTGAGGACCTGCCCGTACCGCTGGACGTCCAGGCTGCCCTCGGCCTTGACCGCGTCCGCCGAGGTGGCGGCCTTCGCCATGCCGAGCAGCACGGCCTCGGCGACGCCGAGCTTGGCGGTCTCCCGGATGTAGCGGAGCCTGGTGGGCGGGGGCTGGACCAGCCCCAGTGGCGGGTTGAGCGGCGAGACGTCCGGGATCGGGACCGGGACGACCGCCTTGGTCTGCTGGTTCTGGATGAAGACCACCGGAAGCGTGGCACTCTCCGCGTCGTAACTGAAGCTGAGCGACTCGACGTTGGTCTGCACGTCCGAGTCAACGGTGAGCGCGGGCTGCGGCAGGCCGATCTTGGCCTGCGGGCCCCAGTAGGCGATGCTGGCGCCCGGGACGGGCCCGGGGATGTGGGTGAAGACGTAGCCGGAGCGGGCGGCCATCCTCCGCAGGTAGGCGAGGTCCGTGCCGTGCTGGACGGGGATCCGCTCCAGCGGGTTGGGCACGTCGGCGACCAGGCTCGGGACGACGGCCGGAACGACGCCGAGCGCGGCGTACTTGGCCAGCACCGTGAGCACCCGGGCCGCCACCGGCAGCGCCGGGAAGGGCGTCCCGGTACCGTCGATCCGCTCCATCAGCGCGGTCAGGTCCATGCCGTGGACGGTGAGCACGGACGGGCCGCCATCCGCTCCCGGTACCAGGCCGGTGGAGGTGACGACCCCGTCGATCAGCACGTCGGGCGCGCCGCCGACGGTCACCGCGACCACGACCCGGAGCACCGGCGGCAGGCCCCCGCCCACCAGCAGGAAGACCGTGGGCACCGGCGAGTTCTTCTCCAGCTCGAAGGTGAGCTCGAAGGCGCTCTGCCTGCCCGGCTCGGCCGTGCTGCGGACCGTCACCCCGGTGAGCGAGTCCAGGACGAAGCGGGGCACCGGCACCGGCACCGCGGGACCGGCCAACAGGGTGAGGTGGACCGGTCCGCTAAGCATCGGCGACCCCCGGCACGCCCTCGGGCAGCGTGATGCGCAGCCGGCGGCCGACGGTGGCCGTCAGCTCCGCCGGGTCGAGGACCCCGTTGGCGTCGCAGAGCAGCCAGGACCGCTCCGGATCGCCGAGCTCGGCCGCCGCCACGGTGTCGGGGCGCTCCCCCTCCACGACGGTGTGCTCACGCAGCAGCGCGAAGCAGTCCGGCTGCGGCACGAACCGGCGGGTGACGTAGCGCACCTGACGCCCGTCCAGCTCGGCGACGGCCAGCGGCAGCCCGGCATAGCGGCTGCCGACGGGGAAGGCGGGCGCCTCGGGCGGCTGCGGCGGGCCGACCGGTGTGCCCGGCATCGGGAAGCCGGGGGCGCCGGGCAGTTGGAAGCCAGGTGTTCCGGTCAGCGGGAAGCCGGGTGTGCCGAGCAGCGGGAAGGGGGGTGTCGTCATGTCAGCCCTCCGATGCCGAGTGCCGCGAAGCTGCCGCCGCCGGCTCGGGCGGCCAGGGCCTCCAGCCGGCGCTGGTGGGCCAGGTACAGCCCGCCGGCCCGGTGGTCGAAGCCGACGTCGTTCACCGAGAGCACCCGCATGCCCAGCTGCACCTTGGCCCGGAGCGGGTTGAGGGCCGGGTCGAAGGCCTCCTCGGTCACGGACAGCTCGGTGATCCGGACCGGCATGATCCGGCTCGGGCTCCAGACGAAGACGGTCACCGGCGCCTCCATCGGCAGGATCTCCAGCGAGCCGGCCGCGGCCGACTGGTCCGCCGCGACGAGCTGCCCCACCGTCGGGTAGACCAGCAGCTCCAGGGCGGCGAGTTGGGGGTGCACCCCGACCTGGCCGGCGTCCGGGAACCGGTCCGGGAACTCCAGCTGGTCGGCCGCGTCCAGCTCCGCCTCCACCTTGACGGTCTCCACGGGCGGGGCCTTGAAGCGGAGCGGCTGGGACCGCTGGTGCTTCTCCTCGCCGGTGTCCTGCACCTGGAAGCTGCGGGTCAGACTGTCGGGGTTGTACTGCAGCGCGATGATCCGCAGCACCGAGCCCGACCCCGGGTCGAGTTCGACGATGCCACCGCGCATCAGCCGCGGCGAGCGCGGGAATCCGGTCATGGCGCCCCTCCTGTTCCGGTGAGCCCGGCCGCCAGCGCGCGACCGGTGTGCCCGCCCAGGGCGGCGGCCGCCCCGGGGCTCAGCGCCCCGCCCGGCGGCCCCGGCACGGTCACCGTCACCGTCACCGGCCCGGTCGTCAGGGCTGCGTCGGACCCGGGCCGGCCGACGCGCCCGCCCGCCGCCAGCGCCTCGGTGAGCCGCTCGGCCAGTGCCTGCTCCAGGGCGGCCCGCAGCCGCTCGGCCGATCCCGGGGCCGGCTCCAGGCCCTCCAGAACCAGCCGCTCGATCCGCACGGTCACGTCCACGGTCCGCTCCCCTCGTCCGCCGTCTCCTCCGTCGCCGTCCCCTGTAGCGCCGCCTCCCGCGTCGCCGCCTCCCGCGTCGCCGCCTCCCGCGTCGCCGTCTCCCGTGCCGCCGCCTCCCACGTCGCTGTGCCCCACGTCGCCGCGGCCGCCGCGGCCGCCGTGCCGTCCGGTGTGCCGTCCGGCGTCCCGACCGGTGTGCCGTCCGGCGTCCCGCCCACCCTGTACGGGGACGACGCCGTGGCGACGGGCGCGGGCCCGTCCCACGCGAACTCGCGCTCGTCCACGACGAAACCGAGCTTCCGGCACTCCATCCGGACCGCGGCCAGCACCAGCGGCATGGTGGCCACCTGTTCGGGCGTGGCCGCGGCCGCGAAGGTGGCGTTGAGCGCGATGTTGTGGATGCTGCCGCCGGTCAGCCCGAACCGGGACAGCCGGGCGTGGTCGAGCTCGCAGCGCACCCCCGGGGCGAAGGCCCGCTGCCAGATCGCCTCGCGCTCCACCGGCCCCGGGAACGGGAAGTCCAGTACGAACCGGAGCCGACGGCTGAAGGCGTGGTCCAGCGCCCCCTTCATGTTGGTCGCCAGAACCGCCAGGCCGCGGTACGACTCCATGCGCTGGAGCAGGTAGTTGACCTCGATGTTGGCGTACCGGTCATGGCTGTCCCGCACCTCGCTGCGTCGGCCGAACAGCGCGTCGGCCTCGTCGAACAGGAGGATCGCGCCACCGTGCTCGGCCGCGTCGAAGAGCCGGCGCAGGTTCTTCTCGGTCTCGCCGATGTACTTGCTCACCACCGCGGAGAGATCGATCCGGTAGAGGTCGAGGGCGAGCTCGCGGGCCAGCACCTCGGCGGTCATGGTCTTGCCGGTGCCGCTCTCGCCCGCGAACAGCGCGGTGATTCCGAGGCCGCGGCTGGTCCGGCCCGCCACCCCCCAGTCCTCGTGGACCAGCGTCCGCCGGCGCACCTGGTCGCGGATCCGGTCCAGCTGCTCCGTCACCTCCTCGGGGAGGACCAGGTCCTCGCGCCGCGCCCGCAGCTCCAGCCGCTGCGCCAGCAGGTCCAGGCGCGGCCGGGACACCACGAGGCAGGCGCCCCACACCCGGTGCCTGCGCTGCTGTGCGGACTCGCCCGGCGGTCCGCCGGCGACGGAGCCCGCGACCCGGGCCAGGGCGACCGGGTCGAGGTCGAACTGGGCGGCGAGCTCGCCCGCGAGCTGCGCCCCGCCCGGCCCGAGGGCCTGCGTCCAGACCGCACGTTGCTCGGCCGTGGTGGGCCCGGCGACGTCCACCGCCAGGGCGCCGGGGCCGAGGTGCGGCCAGACCTCACGGCTGTCCAGGAACACCGGCCCCGGCAGTCGCGCCATCAGCCGGCCCGCCTCCGCGACGGCCTCGGGACCGTGGTCGCCGGCCTCGTCCCCCGCGTCCAGGTAGAGGGCCACCGGGGAGAGCAGGACCTCCCGCTCCCAGAGCCTCGCGGTCGCGCCGGCCGCCCCGGCTGCCGCGGTCGAGGCCGCGAGGGCCGGCACCGGCACCCTGAGCAGCGTCCGGCCGAACGCCGCCGCGACCTCGCGCGCCACCAGCTGCTTGCTCGGCCCGTCGGGTCCCACCAGGTTCACCACCGGCGGGCGGCCGTCGGCGGCCATCGCACGCATGCCGGCGCGCAGCGTCCGCGCCGCCTCCCGCTGGGACGGCGACGGCTCGACGGACCCGCCGCCGTCCTCCAGCGGGACGACCGTGTCCGCGAGCCGCTCGTCGAGGTGGTCCAGGCCCTTCAGGTAGTTGACCACGCGTTCGTCCGCCCGGAGTGAGCAGGCGGTCAGCCCGCCGGAGCCCTCCAGCCGGACGAGCCGCAGGCGGCGCAGCGGCCGCTCGGGCGAGAGCGCGTCCCAGGCGGGCTGGTCGAACAGGCGCAGGGCCAGGCCGAAGGTCGGTCCGGGCAGTTGGCCGCCGGCTCCGGCCGCGGCGCTCAGCCAGTCCACCACCGGATCGAGTTCACGGGCGGCCGCGAGCAGGACGACGTCCCGCTCGAACGGCGTCAGGCCGAGCAGCTCGGCGAGCTGGTCGTGGGCCGAGACCACGGCGGCGGCTGCCTCGTCCCGGGCCAGAGCCGCCTGCGCGAGCGCGCTCGCCGGGTCATCCGGGCCGGGCCGGCCGGGCGAGCCGGGCGAGCCGGATGGATCGGGCGAACCGGGCGAGCCGGACGGATCGGGCGAACCGGGCAAGCCGTCGCCGACTGCGGCCGGTGGGCCGGGAACGGCCGGGGCCTGACGGGTGTCGGCCGCCGGGTGGGCGGTCCCAGAACGGGCTGCCGTCCGGCGGGTTGCCTTCGAGTGGGCTGCCGTCGGGTGGGCTGTCTTCGCACCGGCTGTCTTCGAGCGGCGGTGGAACAGCCCCCGGGTGCGGCCTTCGGAGCCTCCCGCAGGGGCGGTAGTACCCTCGGCGGCCATTCCCGCCGCTGCCGCTTCCTCGGCCGATCCTGCCTCAGCCGCTCTTGTCTCGGTTGCTCTTGCCCCGGCCGCTCTTGTCTCGGCCGCCGTTCCCGCGCCGGTCGGGGCCGGGGCCGCCTCCGGCACCCCGCCCGGGCCGGGCACCTCCTCGGCCAGAGCCCGGAGGCGCTGGCGGAGCCAGTGCAGGGCCGCACCGAGGTACGCGTTGTTCCGCTCCTCCCAGGTCGCCGTGGAGGAACCGACCGCCACGGCGGCAACGGGCGGTGTCGTGGCACCGGGCGGTGCCGTCGAACCCGACGGTGTCGTGGAGCCCGAGGGCGTGGCGGAGCCGGTCGTTTCGGTCGTACCGGTCACGGCAGCACCACCTGTTGGACGGGATCGAACCGGGTGGGCAGGGGCTTCGCCGGGTCCGGCTCGGGCAGCGGCACGGAGTCGACCCCGTCGACCCTGAGCCGCAGCGTGACGACCGCTCCGGCCGCCCCTGTGTGCGGGAGGTCGAACGAGAGGACGGCGCCGGCCCGGACCCGCGTGTTCGGTGCGGTCTGTCGGCCGTCGGCCAACAGCAGCACCGCCTGGTCGTCGACGAGCAGCCGGTCGGACGGCACGGTGACCCGGACCGTCCCCGGCCGGCCGGCGCCCGGCAGCACGGACGGACGGCCGAGCCGGACCGCGACCGGCAACGGCAGGGCGTTGCTGGTGATCCGCGGTCCCTCCGGCGGGCCGACCGCCAGCATGAGGGTGGCGAAGCCGGCCGGGAGCGCGGCCGGGACCAACAGCAGTACGCGCTCGGCGGTGGAGCCGGGCGCCGCGTCCGCCCAGATCGGCTGCGCCAGCCGGGGGTGGGCGAACCGCGCGCGCACCGGACCGCCCGTCAACCCCGCGCCCTCGACCACGAGCCGGTCGCCGGTCCGGGACGGGACGGAGTCGTTCCCGCGCCAGGCCTCCACCGTGACCCGGTCCAGCCGGGGGCCCGCCGACGCGCCGGCCGGCACGCCCTCGTCCCGCCCCTGCTCGTCGACCGGCGCGCGCCCGCGCTTGAGGACCGGCAGCGGAGCGGCCGGCGGGTCGAGGGTGTCGATCAGGACCACGGACACCTGATAGGCCACCGAGATCCGGTAGTTGGTCTGGAAGGCCGTCCAGAGCCGGGACTGCTCGTCGGTGCCCAGGTGGACGGGCGTCAGCCGGACCCGGTCCGGCTGGAGGTGGACTCCCGCCTCGGCCAGCACGCCCTTGAGGCCGGCCCGCGCGAGGACCGCCCCGTCGTGCAGCACCTGCATGGCCTCGCCGAGCAGCTTGTGGGCGGCGATCTCGTCGTCGCCGTCGCCGTAGGCCGTCAGCAGGTACCGCAGATCGAGGGCGAGCGGGGGGTGCAGGCCGATGCCACCGCCGGCCTGGGTCGGGGGTTCGAGGTTGCGCCAGGCGGCGTTCGGCGCGACGTCGTAGAGGTAGAGGTTGAGCTGAGGGCCGTTGGCGGCGCCGGTCCTGGCCCGGTCGAGCGGGCGCGCCGTGACCGGCGAGACCGACGCGAGCCCGGCGCGCAGCGCCTGGGTGACGGCTTCGATCGCGCGTCCGGTGCTCACCCGCCCCACCTCCTCCTCGAACAGGAGCCGCGCCGACGCGCCCCCCACCGGAGCGGCGCTGGCCGGAGCAGCGCTGGCCGCAGCGGCGGCCGCAGCGGCGCGCACCGGATCGCCCCGCACCCGGTGTGGCCTCGCCGGGCCGGCCCGCGGACGGCCTTCCCGCCCCGGACGGGTTCGCGTGCGGCCTGCCGGCGGCAGGCGGGCCCGTTCATGTCCGGCTCCCGGAGCGGCGGCGCAGGTACTGCTCCAGCGTGGTGACGGCGGGCTCCTCGGTGCGCTCCCGCCGGTCGGACGCGGACGTGCTCGGAACGGCACGCACCTCGATCCGGCCGATGGAGACGTTGACCACCGGGGTCGGCGCGGGCGCGGGTGCGGGGTGGCGGCCCGCCGCCGCCCGCGCCCGGTCGGCCCAGGCACGGTCCGGTGCCCGGGTATCGCCCTCGACCCGGGAGCGGTCATCGGCCGGCAGCCCCCCGCCGGCCTCCGGCGGCCTCACCGGCTCGGTAGGCCCGTTCTCGCCCTCGCCCTGGCGGGTGGCTCCGGGCTCGGGCCGCCGGGCGGAAGGGCCGTGGTTCGCGGGCAGGCGGGGTCCACCGTGCGACCGGCGTGTCCCGCTTTCCACCCCGACCGCCTCGCCCGCCGCAGACGCCGCAGAAGCTGCTGACACCTGAACTGCTGACACCGGACCGACTTCGGGTCCGTCAGCCGGTGCCAGCCCGCCGGCCCGACTGCCGTCCGCCGTCTCGGCAACCTGTCCCGGTGGGGAGCCGGCCGGTTCGTCCCCCGGCCCCGCACCGGCTGCCAGGGCCCGCGCGGACGACGCACCACGCACCCCGCCCGGAACGGCCCCTGGGCGGACGGACGGCGCCCACTCCGCCGCGGGCCGCCCACGGCCGGCACCGGACGCCTCGGCCACCGCAGTCGGCACCGGCGCCGGACCTGTCCTCGGGCTGCCCCAACCTCCGTCCACCGACCCGGTCCGGGACGGGGATTCCCCGTCCTCGCCGGGCGTCCGGTCGTTCCGCACCGGCTCGAACCGCGAGAGCGGCCTCGGCCGTAGCCGACCCGGCTCGCCACCACCGCCGGCCCTCACGGCGAGCCGGCCCAGGAAACCGCCGGCGGCGGGCGGTGACGGCTGGGCGGGCCCGCCCGTCCGCGCGCTCACGACGTCACCAGGTCCAGGTAGCGGCGGCGCCGGAGCGCCCCGAGGGCCAGGATGTCCGACTCCCGCCAGCCGTACGCCCGTGCCAGTGTGTCCACCTCGACGAGCAGGCACTGGGCCAGCCTCTCGACCTCCGTCCAGAGGAACGCCGCGAGGTCGAAAGCGGCCCACCACTGCGTGTCGCAGGCCGGGCAGCTCAGGCCGAGCAGGGTCTCGGCGCGCGGGTCGACCGCCGCCATGGCCTCCTCCACCGCCGCCCGGACCTCCTGCGGAAGGTGCTCCGGTGGTACCGCCGCCCCGGCCCGGCGGATCTCGGCGCAACGGGCGATCAGAGCCGACTCGGCGTCGGCCAGCCCGCACACCGCGATCAGGTCGCCCAGCGTCACCGGCCGGCAGTGCACGTCGTGCCCCGCCACGGTCGTGGTCAGCTCCGCCGCGGTGTCGGGCCCGCCGTCACCGCCCAGGGCGCCCAGCGAGAAGGCGGTTTCCACCAGGCCGCCGCAGGACGGGCAGCCCGCGACCGCCTCGACACCGTCCCCGACCAGCGAGGCGCGCAGTTCGGCGAGCAGCGCGTCGCAGCGCCCGAGCGGCTCGGCGGCCAAGTCCTCGGTCCGGCAGTGCGGGAAGGCCGCGGTGAGCAGCGCGAGCGGGCGGCCGACCGGGGCCACCGCACTCGCCGACTCCCAGAGGTCGAGCAGCGCTCCGTCCGTCATGGGGCGCAGCTCGGGGACCGCCCCCCGTCGTGCGGGAACGGCCCGACGCGCGGTACCCGGCGTGATCACGGCCTCACCCCAGCTCGGTGGGTTCGGTGACCTCGGCGTCACGTTCCCAGCCCTCGTTCTCCAGCTTGAGGTGCTGGATGGCGACGGCGTTGGCGTTGGCGTCGAGGTCCGGGAGCGCCTGGTACTCGGAGACCCAGCAGCGGTAGACCTTGTAGGCGATGACGAGCTGCCCGGACTCGTTGTAGAGCTCGATGATGATGTCCTTGCGGAAGCTCTTCAGCGCGGACTCGGCTCCCACCGTTCCGTAGTTCCAGACCTTGTTGGCCCACTGTTCGAACTCCGGGTCGTGGGTGACGCCGCGTTCGAGCGTGATCGCCTCGAACTCCGTCCGGCCGGGCGACTTGCGGCTGCTGGACGGGTCGCCGCCCTCCCGGTGCCTGACCACCTCGGTGGTGCGCTTCAGGGAGCTCACCTTGCTGACTCCGAGGACGTACCGGCCGTCCCACCGCACACGGAACTTGAAGTTCTTGTAGGGGTCGAACCGCTGGGTGTTGACAGTGAACTGGGCCATGTGTCCTGCGCCTCCTGATCGTCCCCGGCCCGGTCAGGACGGGAGTTGCTCCGACAACTGCTGCACCTGCACCACCACGAACTCCGCCGGCTTCAACGGCGCGAACCCCACCCGGATGTTCACCACCCCCAGATCCCGGTCCGCCTGCGTCGTCGTCTCCGCATCACACTTCACGAAATACGCCTCCCGCGGCGAACTCCCCTGCAACGCCCCCTGCCGGAACAACTCCTGCATGAACGACCCCACGTTCAACCGAACCTGCGCCCACAACGCCTCACCATTCGGCTCGAACACCACCCACTGAGTCCCCCGGAACAAACTCTCCTCAATGAACAACGCCAACCGCCGAACCGGCAGATACTTCCACTCCGACGCCAGCACATCCGCCCCCGCCAACGTCCGCGCCCCCCACACCACCCGACCCGCCACCGGAAAAGACCGCAGACAATTCACCCCCAACGGATTCAGCAACCCGTTCTCCCCGTCCGACAACCGCACCGCCAAATCCGGCACCCCCACCAAACCCGCCTCCAACCCCGCCCCCGCCTTCCACACCCCACGCACCGCATCCGTCCGCGCCAACACCCCCGCCACCGCACCACACGGGACGAACGGCTCGGTCGCGCCGCCGCGGAACGGGTTCGGCCGACTGAGTCTCGGGAAGTAGACGGCGGCGTTCGGCCCCCGGCCGCCGAGTTGGTCGGCGGCCGCGCGGAAGCCGGTCACGGCGGCGTCGGCCGTCGTCCAGGCGGACGGCGGGTCGACCAGCAGGACCGCCCGGCGCTTGCGGCAGTAGGCGGCGGCGAGGTCGAACAGGACCGGCTCGACGTCGGAGCCGTCGGGGCGGTAGGGCGGAATGCAGAGCAGGTTGAAGAGGTCCGCCTGGTCGAGGAGGCGCTCGTACTGTCCGCGCACCGCGTCGGTGCCGGGCACGACGCCGTCGTCCCCGCCCAGCTGGCCGGCCGCCGCGGTGGCCTGGTCCCGTGCAGTCCGGAGGTCGGTCTGCCTGTCCTCGGCCGCCTTCTCCGCCTCGACCGCCTTGCCGTCCGCCGTGGCCGCTGCGGCCGTGGCCTCCGTCACCCTGGCCGCCGCATCGCCGACCCAGGTGACGGCCTTGGTCCGGATGTCCGTCACCCCGGTCACGGCGGCCTCCGCCGCGTCATCGGCCGCCTTGGCCTCGGCCTGGGCCTTCTCGGCCTCCTTGACCTTCTGCAGGTCGACGGGACTGGCCTGCTGCGCGGCGGTCAGGGCGCTGGCGGCCGTGCTGAGTCCGGCCTCGGTGCGCTGCTTCTCCTGCTTGGCGGCGGCCAGGGCGGTGTCCGCGTCCTGCCTGGCCCGGTCGGCCTCCTCCTTGGCCTGTCCGGCGGCGGCGACGGCCGAGTGCGCCGTCTGCGCCGCGGCGCCGTCCACGGCGCTGCCGTTGACGGCCTCCTTCAGCGCCGCGGCGGCCACCGTGGCCGCGGCGTCGGCCACGCCCGCGGGGTCCTGCCAGTCGGGCGTGGCACCGGCCTCGGCCGGGGCGGCCGCCGGGACGGGGCGGACCCGGGGGGTGCCCGGTACCGCGGTGAGGGGCTCGGCGCCCCAGCGCACCAGCGCGGAGTCGCGTTCGAGGACGTTCCGCACGCACCGGGGGTGGTCGGCGTAGAGCGAGACGCCGGCGTGGCGCTCGGTGGCGCCCGTGCCCGTGTCCGCGACCACCAGGTTGAAGAGCTCGCCGGCCGGGGCGCCGGTCAGGTCCACCCTGGCCCGCAGGCCGTTGCCCCAGGCCCCGGGCGAGACCGCGACCAGCTTCACGGCCCGGTCGCCCTGGCCGAAGGCCAGCCCGGCCGTTCCGCTGCCGCCCGCCGGCGGCTGGTAGATCCGGCAGATCACGGCCTGGCCGCCGCCGTTGAGGAAGAAGTCGCGCACCGCGAAGCCCAGCCGGCTGCCCTCCCACAGCCCGCCGAATTCCCTCTCGAACCCGTCGAAGCCGAGGATGGTCACCGGCGCGTCGGTGCGGCCGCGGGCGGCGCGGCCGACGAAGGCGGTGATGGACGTCGCGACCCCGGTGATGGTGTGGACGCCGCTCGGGATCTCCTCGATGTAGACGCCCGGCTGGGCGAGCTTCTCAGGCACGGCCCCTCCTGTTCCTCTGGTCGCCCGGCCCGGTCAGGACGGGAGTTGCTCCGACAACTGCTGCACCTGCACCACCACGAACTCCGCCGGCTTCAACGGCGCGAACCCCACCCGGATGTTCACCACCCCCAGATCCCGGTCCGCCTGCGTCGTCGTCTCCGCATCACACTTCACGAAATACGCCTCCCGCGGCGAACTCCCCTGCAACGCCCCCTGCCGGAACAACTCCTGCATGAACGACCCCACGTTCAACCGAACCTGCGCCCACAACGCCTCACCATTCGGCTCGAACACCACCCACTGAGTCCCCCGGAACAAACTCTCCTCAATGAACAACGCCAACCGCCGAACCGGCAGATACTTCCACTCCGACGCCAGCACATCCGCCCCCGCCAACGTCCGCGCCCCCCACACCACCCGACCCGCCACCGGAAAAGACCGCAGACAATTCACCCCCAACGGATTCAGCAACCCGTTCTCCCCGTCCGACAACCGCACCGCCAAATCCGGCACCCCCACCAAACCCGCCTCCAACCCCGCCCCCGCCTTCCACACCCCACGCACCGCATCCGTCCGCGCCAACACCCCCGCCACCGCACCACACGGCGCGAAGTCGAGGATCCGGCCGCTCTGTTCGGGATCGGCCCGGCGCAGCCGGGGGAAGTAGGCCGCAGCGTTCTCGCGCGGGCCGTCGATCGGGGCGAGCCACGTCTCGGGCTGCTGGATCGGGTACTTCCAGTCGTCCCGCGGGTCGACCAGGAGCACCGCGCGACGCTTCTTGCAGTAGGCCAGCGCGGCCGAGACCAGCCCCGGCTCGATGTCGCCGTTCTCCCGCTTGTGCGGGGGGATGCAGAGCAGGTTGAAGAGGTCCGCGTGGTCGAGGGCGTACAGGCCGGTGTGGTCGGCCTCGCCGTGCTGCGGCAAGAAGTCCGCCGCGGTCAGCGCCGCGCCGTCGCTCACGGCGGCGAGCGCGTCGTCGACGGCCTTGCGCAGGGCCTGTTCCGCGGCGTCCAGCGCGTCCTTGGTGACCGTCCCCTGCTGGTAGCCGGCCCGCGCCTTGCCGACGTCCGCCTCGGCCTTGCCCAGCCGGTCCTGGTCCGCGGACGGTGTGCCGCCGGGCAGGTTCCCGTCGACCCTGACCAGTGCGGACTGCGCCGCCAGCACGCTGGCGACGTTCCGGGCGTTCTGCCCGGTGGAGAGGTTGTGGAAGGTCTCGGTGCGCCCGCCCGGGGCCGACTCCCGGACGGTCAGGTTGAACAGCGAGTCCTTGGGCACCTTGAGCTCGTCGGCGACCTGCTGGTCGGTGTCGTCCTTGTCGACCACCGCCCGGAGAAAGACGCCCCAGGTGCCGGGGTCGACCGCGACCAGGGGCAGCCCGCCGACCGCGAACCGCACGGGCGTCGTCGTGCTGTCGGCCAGCCGGACGACGACCGCCTGACCGCCGCCGTTGGCGAAGAAGTCCTGCACGGCGTAGCCGAGGGTGCTGTCGCGCCAGAGCCCGCCGAACCGCCGGGCGAACTCCTCGAAGCCGAAGACGACGACGGGCTCGTGCACCGGCCCGCGCGACGCCCGCCCGACGAACGCGGTCACCGACGTGGCGACGCCGGTGATGGTGCGCACTCCGCTCGGGATCTCCTCGACGTACACCCCGGGATGGTTCAGCTCGGCAGCCATGACCGCCTCCTCTCGCAGCAGACGGTCGTACGGTCACAGACTTCCCGTCACCGGGGTGTCACCGAGCTGTCACCGCCGACCGCGACAGGGGTGCCGCCCCGCTCAAACCACTCGATCAGTCGATTCCGGCCGACGGAGGATGCCGGAGAGCCGAGGACATCGGGGCCCGGGGACGCCAGCGATCAGCCGGCGACAGCCCGGAACGAGCCCGGACGGTGCCGGACGAGGCAGGAAGATGCCGGACGAGCCCGGACAGTGCCGGAAGGCTGCCGGCTGCGGGCCTCCGGCGCCCGCTCAGCGGTCGGCCGCGAACGGGGCCGGCCCCGGGACGGCCTCCGCTCCCCGCTCCGCCTCACGCGCGGACCGCTCCGGCTGCCGGCCGACCCTCGGCCGGTCCACCCGAGGCCGGTCCACCCGAGGCCGGTCCACCCGAGGCTGCTCCGCCGAACGCGCCGCGGGCACGACACCCGGCATCCCGGTCCCCGCCGCGCCCGGCGGGGGCACCGCGGGCACCTGCGGCGCCGCACCCGCCTGGGACACCACGGGCGCCTGCAGCGCCGCGCCCGCCTGCCGGTGCCCCGGGTCCCCCGCGTCCTCCGCGCCGTCCAGCAGGGCCCGCAGCAGCGGCGACGGCCCCACCCCGAGCTCGCGCAGCAGGATCGCCCGGCACGCCTCGGACTGCCGCCGGGCCTCCCCGAGGTTGCCCTCCGCCAGGTGGACGGCGATCACCGCCCGGTGCGCGCTCTCCCTGATCGGATCGAGGTGCAGGACGCTCAGCGCCGCCTCCAGCGCTGCGGCGTGCCGCCCCTGCCCGAGCAACTGCGCGGACACCTCCTCCAGGGCGTGCAGCTGGAGCTGGCGCAGCCGTTCGCGCTCCACCAGCACCCAGTCCTCGTACCACCCCGGCAGCAGGTCGCCCACCAGCGGCACCGTCCGGGCGTCCAGGGGGCCGGCCGGCCCCTGCCCGTCGAGCGCCCGCCGGGCACTGCGCAGCCAGGTGCGGACGTCGACGTCGACCCCGGCGGCGAGCGACAGCTGGCCGCCGCGGCGCTCCACGATCGCCGGCCCGGTGCTCCGGACCCGCCAGAGGGTGGTCCGCAGCCGCCCGCCCGCCTGCCGCTCGGGCGCCTCCGGCCAGAGGATCCCGCCGGCCTGCCCCCGGGTGGTGGACACGCGCAGTGCCAGCAGCGCGATGAGGCGTTGGCTGTTCAGCGGCAGCACCAGCCGCTCGGACCCGGACCGCAGCTCGAACCCGTCGAACAGCCGGAGTTCCCAGCGTTCCTGCGGCTTCTCCATGGGCCCGCCCTCGCACTCGCCTCGGTCGCGGCTTCACCTGCGCTGCCGCCATCCTCCACCGGGATCCGCACCGCTCGGACACCACTTCCGCCCCCGCCGGGCGTCCCGGCCGCCGACTCAACCCTTTCGGGTGACGGCGCACACGCCGGCCGTCCCGTCCGCGCCTCCCGCGTCACGCCCGGTACCCGTACCGGCCGGGACGTGGGAGGCTACGCAGGCACCGCCCGCCCCCGCCAGGAGTACCCGCTGTGAACCGCCCGCCGAACCAGTCACCGGACCACGCGCCGACCCGCCCGACGGAGCACCCGCCCGGGCACCTGCCGGACCGCCCGCGCGCCGCCCTCGGGATCGACGCCCAGGCGTCCGGGCACCCCGCGGGCATCCTCGACGCCGCCGAGCGGGCCGAACTCCGGGGCATGGACCGGCTGGTGGTCGCCGAGACCGCCTACGACCCGTTCGTCCAGCTGGCCCGTGCCGCCGACCGGACCAGCACGATCGAGCTGGCCACCGGCATCGCGGTCGCCTTCGCCCGCACCCCGATGACGCTGGCCTACCAGGCCTGGGGCCTGCACGCGGCCTCCGGAGGGCGCGCCGTCATCGGCCTCGGCTCGCAGGTCAAGCCGCACGTCGAGAAGCGCTTCGGGATGCCCTGGGACCGCCCGGCCGCCCGGATGCGCGAGTACGTCCACGCGGTGCGGGCGATCTGGCACAGCTGGCAGACCGGTGAACGGCTGCGCTTCCGCGGTGACTTCTACACGCACACCGTGATGACCCCGGTCTTCTCCCCCGACCCGGTCCCCTCCGGCCCGCCCCGCATCCTGCTGGCCGGCGTCGGCCCGCTCATGACCCGCACCGCCGGGGCGGTGGCCGACGGGTTCCTCAGCCACCCGTTCACCTCGGTCGCCTACCTCACCGAGCAGGTGCTGCCCGGCCTGACCGAGGCCCGTGCCGACGCCGAGGCGCAGGGCGCCGCCTGGACCGACCGCCCCTTCGAGATCACCGGCAACGTGCTCACCGCCACCGGCCGGACGGAGGAGGAGCTGAACGCCAACCTGGCCGCCGTACGCGAGCGGCTGGCCTTCTACGCCTCGACGCCCGCCTACCGCCCCGTACTGGCCCAGCACGGCTGGGAGGACCTCCAGGAGCAGCTGCACCACCTGTCGGTACGGGGCCGGTGGCAGGAGATGGCCGCGCTGGTCGACGACGAGGTGCTGGACGCCTTCGCGGTCACCGGCCCGGTGGACGAGGTCGCCCGCGAGATCCACCGCCGGTACGCCGGCCTGGTCACCCGCCTCTCCGTCAGCCTCCCGGAGGACGCCGACCCGGGCCTCGGCCTGGACGTCCTCGCCGCGGTCCGCGCCCTGGACCGGCCCCGCGGGCGGGTGTGACGGCGGGGCCGACGGGGCCGGCTGTGACGGCTGTGACGGCGGGGCCGACCGCGCCGGGCATCCGCGGGTAGGGCTCCGGGAGCCGGGGGCGCCGCCGTGGCCACGGGGCCGCCGAGGAGGAGGCGACCACCGGGCCGACAGCCCGTCACCATGCCCCTGTCACCGGCCTCCAGGGCCCCGACTAGGCTGTGACGGTGAGTCTTCATGTGGTTGTGGGATACGGGCCCGCGGGGGCGGCCACCGCTCGGCTGCTGGCCGAGCAGGGGCATTCGGTACGTGTTGTCACCAGGTCGGGCCGGGCGGCGGAGCCCGGCATCGAGCACGTGGCACTGGACGCGGCGGACGCCGGCCGGCTGATCGAGGCCGCGGACGGCGCCGCCGCGATCTACGGCTGCGGTGCGCCGCCCCTCCACCGCTGGACGGCCGAGTGGCCGGCGCTGGCCTCCGCGGTCTGCGCGGCGGCGGAGGCGAGCGGGGCCGTCCTGGTCGGCCTGGGCAACCTCTACGGCTACGGCCCGGTGGACGGGCCCATGACCGAGGACCTGCCGCTCGCGGCGGCCGGCCCGAAGGGGCGGGTCCGGGCCGCGGTCTGGGAGCAGGCGCGGACGCTGCACGAGGAGGGCCGCATCAGGGCGGTCGAGGTCCGCGCCTCGGACTTCTTCGGCCCCGGCGTGACCGACGGCGGTCACCTCGCCTCGCGGGTCGTGCCGCGCCTGCTGAACGGCAAGTCCGTCACGGTCCTCGGCGACCCGGACACGCCGCACAGCTGGACGTACCTGCCGGACGTGGCCCGGGCGTTGGTCGAGGTCGCAGGCGAGGAACGGGCCTGGGGGCGGGCCTGGCACGTGCCCACGGTCCCCGCGCTGTCGAGCCGGGAGATGGTCGACGGGCTGGCCGCGGAGGCGAAGACGGGACCGGTCGCGGTGCGGCGGCTGTCGCCGGCCGTCCTGGGCCTGGCCTCGCTCTTCTCTCCCCTGCTCCGCGAGCTGCGGGAGGTCCGCTACCAGTTCGACCGGCCGTTCGTGATGGACTCGTCCGCCTACGAGTCCGCCTTCACCGTGCGCGCCACCCCGCTCGGGGAGCAGTTCGGGGCGACGGTCGCGTGGTGGCGCGGGCGGACGTCCGCCGCGACGACGGGCGCATGAGCCAGGGGCGGGGGCGGGGACTGCGGGCGCCCGCCCCCGCCCCCGCCCGTCGCCGACGAGACGGCCCGGCAGCGATGTGAGACGTTGGACCGGGGGCAACCCGTAGAGGAGCAGCCCATGTCGTCGAAGCGACGCCGGAAGAAGAAGAGCCGCCGGAACCATCGGGCCAATCACGGCAAGCGGCCTCAGTGCTGAACGTGGCGGCGGGCCTGGCGCAGGACGCCGGGCCCGCCGTCACGCGTGCCCCCGCCGCCGTTCCGTTCTCCGTTCCTGCCCCTTCCGTCTCCGTCCTGGACGAGTCCCGCGCCGGGCTGCTCCCTGCCTCGCCCCCGCGGGCGGCGACGGGCCCCGGGCACCCTGAACCCCGGCCGGCGCTGCACGGCGTCAGGAGGCCCGGGTGTGGTGGTCCAGCAAGCGGGTGAGCAGCTGCACGAGCTGGTCGCGTTCGGCCGGGCTCAGCGGCGCGAGCAGTTCGTCGTGGAGGTCGTCCAGGACCTTGTCGAGGCCGGGCAGGCGACGGCGGCCCCGGGCGGAGATCGTGATGATGTTGCGTCGCCGGTCGTCGGGATCCGGCACCCGCTCGACGAGGCCACGCCCGGCCAGTTCGTTGAGCACGCCGACCAGGTCGCTGCGGTAGATGCCGGTGCGCCGGCTCAGCTCCGCCTGGCTGCCCGGCCCGTACTCCTGCAGTGAGGCCAGCACGGCGTAGTGCCACTTGCGGACGTCGACCCGGGCCAGCCCTTCGTTGATCAGCCGGTCCGACCGCACGGTCAGCTGCGACAACAGCCGGCTCACCCGTCGACGCAGCCTGTCGGGCGTACTGCGCGCGCCGTCGTCGGGCATCTCCACGGCTTCGGCTCTGCTCATGGCGCCCATCCTAGTCATTGCGTTAGTCAGACTAACGATGTACGTTCGCGCATGCCGAAAACGTTAGTGCGACAAACGTTTTCGGCCGTCTCCGAGGAAGGAAGAACCGCTATTCCCACCAAGATGTTGCAGATTCCCACCACGGACGGCCAGGCCGACGCCTTCGCCGCCTTCCCCGACCACGGCGGGCGGCACCCGGGGGTGCTGATGTACGCGGACGCCTTCGGCCTCCGGCCCGCCCTGCGGGAGATGGCCCGCGAACTGGCCGGACACGGGTACTACGTGCTCGCCCCCAACTTCTTCTACCGGCACGGCCCGGCACCGCTGATCGACCTTCCCGCGCACATCGGCGAGGAGGCCCGCTCCTCGGCCGTCGCCCGGCTGATGCCCCTGATCGAGGCACACACCGCCGAACGCGTCCTGAGTGACGCCGACGCCTACCTCGGGTTCCTCGCCGCCCAGCCCGAGGTCGGCCCCGGACCGGTCGCGGTGACCGGCTACTGCATCGGCGGCCTCCTGGCGATGCGCACCGCCGTGGCCAACCCCGGCCGGGTGGCGGCCGTCGCCGCGTTCCACGGCCCCGTGGGCGCCGACGGGCCCGACAGCCTGCACCGCCTCACCGCCGAGGCCCATTTCGGCCACGCCGAGACGGACCTCACGCCCGAGGCCCTCGGCGAGCTCAACCGGGCCCTGGATGTCGCGGGCGTCGGCTACACCTCCGAGATCTACCCCGGCACCGTCCACGGCTTCACCATGTCCGACACGGACGCCTTCGACCCCTCCGCACTGCGGCTTCACTGGGACCGCCTGCTCCCCCTCCTCGGCCGCACCCTGACCGACGACTGAGGCTGCGGCCCGGGAATCCACGACGGGGGCGGGGCGCTGCGGCCGGCCGGCGCGCACCGGCGCGCGGAGCCCCGCCCTCGGAGGCCTTCGCCGGGCGCCCGGCGAAGGCCGGCTGGCGGGCCGGCTGTGGAGGCGGCCACCGAAACGGCCCCCGAAGGGGACCTCGAAACGGCCCTGGAGACGGCCCTGGAGACGGCCCTGGAGGCAGCCGAGGTCCCCGGAGTAGGATCGTCCGCATCCGGATCAGCAGCGGGTTGGAGCATCCGATGACCGGTGACAAGGAACGGGAGAGGCCCGCAGGCCCCCTGTCCGAGATGAGCGAAGGCGCGCCCGACGACCTGTTCGCAGGCCGGTCGGTGAGAGCCGCCGGCAGACCCGACCCCGGGGCGGCCTACGGTGGCGATGACGACCTCTACGGGGGCTCGGCGGCTGTCGCCCCGGGCGAGGACGACGGCGAGAACACCAGGTAGCACCGCGGCACCGGGCGCCGGCCCCCACCCCTCCCCAGCCTGCGCCGCCCCACCCCACCCTGCACGGCCGTGCACGGCGCGGCCGGGATGCGGGCCGGGCCGCGGCGCGCCCGGACGGACACACACCCGCGCCCGCCGCTGCACACCGCCGCGAAGCGACCAGCGGCCCCGAGGCCGGGAGTGCAACCGGTCGGCCTGTGATCACGTCCTAAGATCACAATGTCGTGCCGACCCGGCCGGGCCGGCGCGCGCCCCCGGGGGTACGCAGGTCCAGACGCCCCCGGTCACGTGCCGGTCCCGCCCGGGGGCCGCCGTCCGGCTCCGCGGGCCGGACGACACACTGGTCGGAGAGTTCTCACCGTGCAATCGCCGCCCCCTCGCTCTCGCGCTCTCCTGACGGGCGCCGCCGCGCTCGTCCTGGCCACCTCGCTGGCCGCCTGTAGCGGCGGCGACGGCAGAGGCGACGTGGCGAAGGGTGCCGAAACCACCAACAGCCCGGCCGCCGCCGGCGCGGCGTCCGGCACGCCCGGCACGCCCGCGGCTCCGGCCGACGGCAAGGTCGCCATGCCCACCGGTCCGGCCACCACGTTCACCAAGGCCAGGGACACCACCGTCGGGCCGATCACCATGACCACCCTGACCGGCGCGAAGTCCGGCGTCTCGGGAAAGGTCTGGGTCTGGCTGCCGCCCGAGTACAACGACCCCAAGTACGCGAAGACCGGATTCCCGGTGATCATCCTCTACTCGGGCGGCCAGAGCGCGGGCTACAACACCTACACGGACAACCAGTTGCCCATCCAGGCGGCCGACGTGGAGATGACGAAGGCCGGCAAGGCCCATCCGTTCATCATGATCATGCCCGTGCAGAACCTGGACTCCGACGAGCACAAGGCGCTGGAGTGCAGTGACATCCCCGGCCAGCCCAAGATGGGCACCTGGATGGCCGAGGACGTACCCGCCTTCGTCCGGGCCAACTTCCGGACCCTGAAGAGCCGGGACGGCTGGGGCCTGATGGGCGCGTCCACCGGCGCCTTCTGCAGTGCCAAGCTCGCCCTCCAGCACCCCGAGACGTTCAAGGTCGCCGTACCGGTCGACGGCTACTGGGCCCCCGACTCGCCGCTCTGGAAGGGCCACGAGACCGAACGCCAGGCCAACAGCCCGAACGCCATGGTCTCGCAGGGCAAGGCCGACGTGCGGATGCTCGCCACCGCGGCCGGCGGCACCCCGCCGGAGGTCAAGCTGGTCAAGGACTGGGTCGCCAAGGCCGCCCCGCCGCTCAAGATCGACTACTACGAGCAGCCCGGCGGCCAGCACCTCACCTCGGACTTCAAGAAGATGATCCCGAACACCCTGGAGTGGCTCACCCACAACATGGCCGGACCCACCGCCGACTGACGGCCGATCACCGCCTCCGCATTGTCCGGCAGTTGGCATGACTGAAACAGCTTCTGGCCGGGCATAACGACGGTAGCCCGCCAGCGGGCCCGGCTGCAGCTCCCCCACGAGCGCAACCGGGCCCCGGCCGGCGACCGGGCCTGGACGTGACTCCCCCCACGGAGTGGCATCCAGGCCCGCATGGTGTTCAACCAGCGACACGCAGCGTACATGCCACATCCACGTAACGCTACCGTGCAGCATCCGCCGGCCCGACTCGGAGGGGGACGCCCCCCCGACGCGGACGGCGACAGGGCCCGGCCGCCTGCCGGACGGGCACCCCACACGGCAGGCGGACGGGGCCCCGCCGCAGGCGGACCGGGAGGGCGGGGCCACCGGGCAGGCGTCGCCGCGCCCCGGCCTCAGCCGACCGTCGGCCGCTCCACCGGGGCCTGCCAGTCGGGCACATCGGCGCCCCGGCGAGCTATTGTCGAATCCTGTGGATGACCGGACAGCCCGATGGCCGGTCGATCAAGCAAGCGGCTTGCGGTAGCGGACGTACTCGTTCTGCCGCCGGAATCCCACGCTCTCGTAGAGGTCGTAGGACCGGTGCGGGTTTGCCGTGCCCGTGAACAGCCGGGCGGTCGTTGCACCCTGTTCGCGAAGGCTTTGCAGCCCGTCCAGCAGCAGGACCCGGCCGATTCCGAGGCGTCGCTGGTCCGTCCGGACACTCAGCTCTTCCACCTCGCCCACGGTGTGGTCGTGACGGCGGATGGAGCAGAGGGCGACGCCGACCATGTCCTGCCCGTTCCAGGCAGCCCTCCAGCATGCCGGGTCGGCGGTGTCGACGAAGTCCTGGAACAGCCATCTCTGAGCGAAGCCGCTGTCCGCGTACGAATCGACGACCGTCCTCCAGGCTGCACGGTAGTGGCTTGTCCCGATCGGCCCTGTCCGTATCCCGGCCGGCAGTTCGCCGCCCGGCTCGGGCATCTGCTGCAGATCGCCCAGCTCCAGCTCGACCAGGCTGAAGACACGTCGGTAGCCGGCCGCGCGGAGAAGTGCCGTGGCGTCCTGCTCGGAGGTCATGGCGTTCGCGCCGATCACTGCCGTCCGCGCCGTTCCATGCTGTTTGACGAGCTGGCGGATCCGCTCTTCGGCCCAGCTCAGCATGGCTGAGCCGATGCCCTGGCCGCGATGCTCGGGCAAGAGGTAGCCGCGGTGCAGGTACAGCCACGTATCGTCCCGCTCCTGCCACCAGCGGATCGTCGAGTAGCCGACGACGCTCCCGTCGAGCACCACCAGGATCTGGTTCTTGGACGGCTCCTCCAACTTGGCAGAAGCTTCGGCGATCTCGGCCGCTGTCGGGAGCCCTTCCACAACCGAACGGACATCGACCCGGTCCCGTTCAGCACACCCCAGCCGCACCGCGGCCATGGCGCCGTGGTCTTCGTCGCCGCGATACGGCCGGAACCCGAAGCCGACCGGAAGGTCCTGTCCTGCCGTGCCATCCAACATGACCGGATGTTCTCGAACTTCGAGGCAGGCCCGCCACCCTATTCACGCCGCGGTCGTCTGCGGCCGTTCAACGAGCTGGCCGCGTTCGAAGCTGGAGCCTTCACCTCGATCACCCCGGCCGCGTGGTGACCTTCCTGGGCTGGTGATAGCCGTTGCGGACCACCAGGCGGTGCCCGCTCTCGTCTCGCTGGTCGGCCAACTCGGCGATGCAGGAGCTGACTTCGGCCTCCAGCGCGGCGGCCAGCATCCGCCTCACGCCCTCGCGGACGATGTCGTCGCTCAGGGAGCCGGTCCCGGTCGTTCCATCGGCGTTCACTACGCTCAGCACGGGCGTGCCTTCCCGACCGACGGTGCAACGTCGGCCTACTCGATGACCAGAAGTCGATCACGCGGGACGGTGCGCCCTCGCGTCCAACCCGAGGCCGATCCACAGGTCATGAGCATTGCTCGCGCCCGGCACGGTGCAGGTGGAGAAGTCCATGGTGCTCTTGAAGGCCTTCTGCCGGTACAGGTCACGGGCGTACGCCCACAGGTGGGGGTAGACGGCGAGACCGGGGTTGACGGCGCGGTCGTGGTTGGTCCTGGCGTCGTAGCGGACCAGCGTCACCCACAGCCGCACGTCCGCCTCGGTCAGCCGGTCGCCCAGCAGGTAGCGGCGGGTCGCCAGCCGTCCGTCGAGCTCCGCGAAGGCCTCCAGCAGCGTGGCACGGGCCGCGAGCGCGGCCTCGCCGGTACGGGCGGGCGCGGCGCCGGTACGGGCGGGCGCGGCGCCGGTGGGCTGGCGGGCCAGCGGCCGGTGGGCTGGGGGGCCGGTGGGCCGGTGGGCCGGTGGGCCGGTGGGCCGGTGGGCTGGGGGGCCGGTGGGCCGGTGGGCCGCGGTCAGGCCCCGTGCCCACCGCCGGGGGCGCGCAGACCCAGGAAGGTGACCTTCCGGCGCAGCCGGAACCCCAGCGACTCGTAGAGCCGGATCGCCGTGGCGTTGGCGGCGGAGGTGTGCAGGAACGGCGTGTCGCCGCGCTCGCGGATCCCGGCCGCTACCGCCAGGACGAGCCGCGAGCCGAGCCCCTGACCACGGTGGGACTCGGCCGTGCAGACGGCGCTGATCTCGGTCCAGCCCGGCGGACGCAGGCGCTCCCCGGCCATCGCGACCAGCACGCCGCCACGCCGGATGCCCAGATAGCCACCGAGTTCGACGGTGCGGGGCAGGAACGGGCCCGGCCGGGCGTGTTCCACCAGGGCCAGCATCTCGGGCACGTCGGCGGGGCCCAGCCGGACGGCCTCCTCGTCGGGCGCGGCCTCGACGCCGTCGTCCACCAGCTGGACGCCCGGCGCCTGCATGAGGACCTCCCAGTCGGCCGGCAGCGCACTCAGGGAGCCGGTGGCGCCGAGGACGGCGCCCGGCCCGCAGAGCGCCGCCACGTTCCGCCAGGTCTCCCGGTCGGGCCGGTCCGGGAGGGCCACGAACGGCGAGACGTCGGCCGGGTAGCGCAGGACGTCTGCGCGCCGCTCGGCGAAGTGGGCGTGCGGGCCGAGCAGGGCGGCACGGGCCGGGTTGTCCAGGGGGTGCGGGTGCGCGGCGCCGTCCATGGCACTGGTATTGGCGCCGTCGGTGGCACTGTCGGCGGTACTGTCCGCGGTGAGCACGGGCTGTTGGGGCATGCGAAACCGTTCCTCGATCTCGATCTTCTCGGTGCCATGGGCCGCGACGCCGCCGGCCTCGGCCGGAACCGGCCACGACGGGGCGGACCACCGGGCACACCCGGGGGCGCGAGGGCCCCGGAGGCGGGATCGCCCGGCCCGGCGGGAACGCGTGACGGAGCAGGTGCGGGCCGTTACGGGCGACAGAGGCCGGTCGGGGAACCGACCCCGTCGATCCAACGGCGACGCACGAGGCGGGAACCACCGGCCCCGGCACCGACGGCCGCACGGAGGGCACCGGACGAGGGGCGGAACGCCGCGCGCGACAGCGACGGGCGTCCGAAGACCACCCGTCCGTCCCGCAGTTGGCGTGCGTGCATCGCCCGTCCGTTTCGCATCCGGTAACCGTGACATCCACAGTACCGCTCTGCGGGCCCGATTCCAGAGGTGATCGCGGATCGCCGTTCCCGGACGTACCGTTCCCGGGCCCACCGTTCCCGGGCCCACCGGCGTGCCGCGCGGCGGCGGGCCCGGGCTGATGCTGCGCCCCGTGTCAGGCCGACTCGATGCGTTCGACGATCAGCTCGCACAGCTCGTGGGTCCGCAGTGCGTCGCGGGCGTCGAGGGTCCGGCCGGCGCGGACGGCGTCCAGGAAGGCGAGGACGATCTGCTCGATGCCCCGCTGCCGGGCGACGGGGACCCAGTCGCCGCGGCGGCGGACGGTGGGCTGGCCCCGGTGGTCGATCACCTCGGCGAGATTGTGGACCTCGCGCTTGGAGTCCGCCCCGGAGACTTCGAGGATCTCCTCGGTGGAACCGGAGACCCGGTTCATGACGCCCAGCGCCGTGAATCCCTCGCCGGCCAGGGTGAGGACAACGTGCTCGACCAGGCCGTCACGGGTGCGGGAGCGGACGTCGACGTGGTCGATCTCGCCGGGGGCGAGGAAGCGCAGGGTGTCCACGACGTGGATGAAGTCGTCGAAGACCAGGGTGCGGGCCGCCTCCGGGAGGCCCTCGCGGTTCTTCTTCAGGATGATCAGGTCCCGCGGGCGCTCCTTCGCCTGGACGTAGGCGGGGGCGTGGCGGCGGTTGAAGCCGACGCTGAGGGAGCGGCCGGTCTTCTCGGCCAGGTCGACCAGGCGGCGGGCGCCGTCCACGGTGTAGTCGAGCGGCTTGTCCACGTAGACGTCGACGCCGGCGGTCAGCAGCTGCTCCACGATCGGGACGTGCTGGTCGGTGGCGGCGTGGACGAACGCGGCCCGGATGCCGCCGCCGATCAGCGCGCCGAGGTCGGTGAACCGGTCCGCGGGGGCGATCCGGTGCGTGTCGCCGAGGCGGTCGAGCTTGGCCCGGTCCCGGGTCATCAGCCGCAGGTCCAGGCCCGGCAGCGCGGTGAGGACCGGCAGGTACGCCTTCTGCGCGATGTCGCCCAGGCCGATCACACCCACCGGGAGCGCGGCATCGGGAACGTCGGTCTCACTCATGGCATCTCCTGTCGTACGGACGATCATCAGCCCGCCCAACCCTATGCGTCACGCGCACCGGGCGACCTCAGCCCGATCGGACCACCGCGGTGCCGGCCCGGTCGAGGCCTGGACGGAAGGTGTGCCTCCCGTGCAGGCCTCGACCTCGGCCGGCCTCCGCTCAACGCCGGTACTCGTCCTCGATGTCCGCGATCCGGCGCATGAGGGTCTCCGTGTCGGGGGCATTGACCACGTAGGAGTCGCGGAAGTCCGTCGAGTGCCGCACGCCGCCCTGGCCGTTTCCGGCATCCTTGTGCTCGATGTGCTCGACGATTCCCAGGCCGGGGAAGAGCTCGGCGGCGATCCCCTTGGGTTCCTCCGCACCGGGGTAGAACGCGATGAAGCCGGACGCCCCTCCGTGTCGCGACTCAGGGACGCTGCCCAGCGAGAAATCGATTCCCGCATCGATACGGATTTGCGTCTCGACGATGTCGAACCCGTACTGCTGCTCGATCACCGGGGGGATGATGCCCCCAGGAGGCCGCCCGGCGACCTCACAGAAGACGAGTTCGTCGTCTGCGGTGTGGAACAGCTCGAGGTGCGTCGTGCCGTCCTCGATTCCCAGCCCGGCGAGCACGCGCTCGTTGAGCTCGGTGATGCGCTTCACCAACTCGCCGTCGGTGAGCAGGACCGTACCGAAGATCCCTCCAGGACGGTAGCTCGCCGGGTCGGCGAGGTACTTGCCCACGCTGCTGAATCTGATACGGCCGCCCTGGACCACGGAGTCGCAGTGGTAGATCCAGCCCTTCACGAACTCCTCGATCTCGTAGTGCGAGCCGGAGAGATCGAGCCCCGCGACGACCCGCCGCGCCTGTTCGAGCGTGTCGACCATGTACAGGTCCTTGGCGGCGAGCCCGAGACGGCTCTTGATGACCTTCCGCCCGGTGCTCCAGTCGACGTTCGCCAGGTCGTCACCGCTGTCGAGTGCGGAGAACCCCGGCACCGTCGCCGCGTTGGCCGCGCGCACGGCCTCCTTCATCCGCACCTTGTCGCGGAACCGCACCGCGGTCTCGTACTGCATGCCGGGCAGGCCGAACTTGGAGCGCATCTCCGCCGCCAACAGCACGGCACGCTCGTGGACGGCGATGACACGGGTGATCGGGTGGTTGCGCAGCGTCCATTCGCAGACGGCGCGCCAGTCGTCCTCGTCGTCGATGCCGCACAGCGAGACGTGGTCCAGCGGGTGGTCCGCGAATCCGCTGACCCCTCCGTACCGCCGGTTGCGCGTCACGAGGTGGATGTCGATCTCGGAGGTCGGCAGGATGTACTTCCCGCCCCGGGCGAAGTGCGAGTACGGGTGGTTGTTGATGAACAACGCGGCGGGCTTCACTGTCCGTCCCCTTCCAGAGTGCGGGCGGGTACCGTGCAGTCGGCTTCGCGCAGCCCGAGCGGCCAGCCGAGGGCCAGTCGCACCAGGTCCAGGCCGTCCGACGACTCGGGCCCCGTTCCGGTCAGCCGCTGCAGGATCCCGGGCGGTGTGCCGGCCGTCCCGAGCAGCGAGTTCACCACGTCGGCCGCCGCCAGCCCCTGGGCGGTGAGGGAGACGGCCGCCGTCGGCAGCAATGGACGAAGCACCTCCCCGACGAATCCGGCGAACTTCGGACCGGTGAAGTCCACCGAGTAGTAGCCCGAGTCGTCGTCGACCAACTCGTGGACGGGTGAACCGGGTTGCTGCACGTACACGATGCGGCAGCCGAGGGTGCGCGCGGCCCGCGCGGCCCGCGCATCGGCATCGATCACCACCAGCTGCCGCGCAGAGCCGTTCGATTTCTGGTTGGTCACCATTTCCCGCCCCTGATGTCGCCGTCCGAAGCCGCTTCGTAGTGGGAGATCTCCGCCTGGATGGAGGCCTGTTCCCAGTCCTCCCGATTGCGCACGTACCGGGGGCTCGCCGCGACGATGGAGGTGGTCGAGGCGCCCCGCGCGGAGAGCCGCCAGCGCACCGTGCCGGTGACCGACGCGACGAGCTCGGCAATGAACGAGTCGCAGGCCCGGCGGAGTTCGCCGAACCAGCGGCCTTCGAGCGCCTCACGGACCCACACCTGCTCCACGTGCATCTTCTCGCGGAGGGACTCGGCCTCAAGAACCGCCGTCTCAAGGTGCCGGCGCGATGCCATCAGGAGCCGGGCCGCCGGCATCTCCCGCACTTCGAGAACCTTGACCCCGCCGGGAAGGTGCTCCAGGCCGGTGTAGCGGCCGATCCCGTGAGCTCCGACAGTCCAGTTGAGCCGCTCGATGATCTCGGCGAGGGGGAGCTCCTCGCCGTTCACCGCGACGGGAATCCCCTGACGGAAACCGATCTCCAGATGCTCGGGCGCCGGGGCCACCCCCCGCCGGGCGCTCCACCGATAGTAGGACTCGGGAACGACGTGGTCCTCGGGGTCGTCCAGGATGCCGGACTCGAACTCCCTGCACCAGAGGTTGGAGTCTCCGCTGGCCGACCGCTCGGCCATCTCATCGAGGCCGACGGACTGGAGCTCCTTGATCTTCACCTCCCGGTCCACCGGGTTCAGGTCGTAGGGACTTCCGAAGCGGCCCTGGAAGCCGAGAAGTTCGAGTGCTCCGTTAAGCCTGCGGAGCGTGTTCTGCGAGCGGTTCGCAGTGTGCAGAATCATCTGCGCGTCGTGCTCGCGCGCCGCTCCGACCGCGACGCGGGCGATCAGCGGGCGGCTCAGCGACGAACTGATGGGATGGGTGTCGAGGTAGACCGCGTGGGCGGCAATCGCCGGCCGGACGAATTCATCCACGAACTCCTCCCGGGCGTCCGTCACTTGGACCTGCACACCAAGCTTGTCCGCAATCCGCTGCAGCTGTGCCGCCTGCTCGTCACCACCCAGGCCGACGCTGATGGCCCGCACATCCGTGGCCCCTGCCCGGGCCAGTCGGTAGAGCAGGTAAGTGCTGTCAAGGCCGCCGCTGAACAGCGTCACCACCGGGCGCCGCAAATCGGTGTCGCCACCGGTGATGTCCCGGAACGAGCGGACAAGCCTGGTACTGGTCTTCACTTCACACCTCCCTGCGGTCCCGTCGGTCTCCGCCGGCTGGAACTTTCCTGCATGGCCGGTTTTTGAAGATCCGTCAGACACCGAGGACATCCTGGTCCGACCTGCGGACGCAGTCCTTGAGGAAGGAGAGCTTGGAATAGAAAGTGCGCTCGGCGGCGATCCCGCGCTTTGCCAGGTGCTCCTCCACCAACTCGGTCAGCCGGTTCATGTCATCGTCGATGGTCGAGGGATCCATCCCCTCGTGCCAGCGGGTCTCCAGGTACTCCATCTCGACCTGCCGCAGCTTCGGACCCCGCGGATCGAGGACCAGGACCTCGTCCGTCTCGATGCCGAAGTAGTTTCCGGTGATCACCGACTGGACGTTGATGTCGAAGCGCGTGCGCGTGAGGCTGGGCAGCCGCCTGAACTCGATGTCCGGGTACTCCCGCCGCAGATATCCGGAAAAGTCCGCGCCGGGAATATCGATCCCCTTGTAGACGATCTCCTCACGGCGCAGCGCATCCTCGGCAAACCTCTTCAGCTTGAGCTGATAGGTGCCGCTCGGGGTTTCCTGGAAGGCAATGTGACCGACCTCCGAGGCCGGAGCGGTCACCTCGAAGTTGTGCTGAATGAAATGCCACCTGGTGAGTTCGTACCCCGGGTCGGTAATGAACCCATTGAATTCACCGTTCTCCACCGCCGACCAGAGGCTCTGGGTGAGCGACCAGATGGAGACCTCGTCGTACACGTTCACCTTCTGCTCGATCTCGATGCCCTTTTCGTAGGACGTGTAGGCGTTTCCCTCGATACGGACGTTGTCCTGAAGGGAGGCCGACAGTTCGAGCGCCCCGGAGACCAGCTCGGCAATTCCGGACTCCGCGGCGTGCGCAAACCTCGCGACCCGCACGAAAAGCGTGCCGAGAGACCGGACGCGCCCGCACATGAGCACCTCGGTAAAGGGCCGCTCCGCCCCCCGGTGGGTTCGTAGAAGCATCAGCGGCGCGAGCGCGCTCAGGTCGACTCCGGAGAGCTCCTGGCTGCCGGCGGCCTCGAGCGCGCCACGGAGCTGCGCCTCGAACTCCGGGGTCACCCCGAACGAGGCCCAGAGTTCGACGGGCACCCGCCCGAGCGTCACGGTCCCGGCCTGCCCGGCGGCCCCGATGACCGACACCGTGGAGGAGGCGGTCTCCGGCCGACGGAGGAACTCCATCGCCCGCGTGGCCCCGCCCGGCTCGGTGGTCAGCTCGGCCACCAGCAGCGGGGCGACCGGGTCCGGCGTCACCGAGTACTGGTGGGAGACGTCACCGACAACGAGGTGCCTCGTCACCACCGCACCGGACCCGGTACCACCCGCGATTGTCTGCGCAGCCATGGAGACTCCTAAAAAAAGAGGTGATCGAATGCCAAATTCCTCGCCAGCTCCAGCGGAGGAGGGCGGAGTGCACTCGAGGAATTCATGTCCACCTCCCAGGACCAGCCTGCCCGGAAATTGTGCGGCGACCTGGGGGGACAGCGAGAGGCCGGCGGTTGCCGACATGGAACCCTAAATACCGACGGCAGACTAGGCAGGCGTCGCGCCATGCGTCAACAGCTTATCCGGAGGCCGATCCGGCGTAATGGCGACCGAATGCGCGACAGCCACTCGATAGAGGGGCAAACATGCAAATAAACAGACATTCCACCCCGCCCCGGGTGCGCCTTTGGAGGATGCAGTGAACACGACTTGACATATCACGTTCACCGGCTACGGTGATCAAGGTTCAACGCTTGTCAACTCGATCTCGGCCAGACGGGGGATTACACAAGTGCACGGGGGAACAGCGGCGGACGGCGCCGCGCGTCGGCCGCAGCCATTCGGCGCGCCGCCGCTCTGCAACGCACACAGATTGACGGCCCGCCCTCGCATCGGGCGGGAACGAATGACCCGACTTCTGTCAGAGGTCATGTAATCGTCCGCAGCCCGGCCTGCGCAAAATCTGACCACTTCTTTCACAACTGACGGACTCCCTCCCGAACAGGGACGCCCGCGCTGCCGCCCCGCGGCACCACCGCCGGATCGGCCCCGCTCACCGCGACGCGCGGCGGGCTCCTCTCGGCAACACCCGCCCGGCGGCACCGAAGCCCGTCACCACGCCTTCCCGGCGCCGGCCAGGACCATCGTCCACCCCATTGAAGCGTCGTGCGTCGCCCTGGAGCCCCCGAGGCCCTCGGCACCGCCCCCGTACGCCCATGCTGCTGCGCGGCCACCCGCCTCCCCACTTGTCTGCGCCGACCGCGCTTCGACCTGGACACTCCCCCACAAGGAGAGACGTGCTTTTACAAGATTTGACCTTCCGTCAACTCATGGCCCAAGGAGGCTTGGTGAGGGTCGCCGGCGCCCATGACGCGCTCGGCTCGACTCTGGCCTGGCAAGCCGGGTTCCAGGCGGTCTGGGCATCGAGCTTCGAGATCTCCGCCTCTCGGTGCCTTCCCGACGCCAGCGTCCTGACCATGACGGAATACCTCGCCGCCGCCACGAACATGCAGAAGGCGGTGGGCATCCCGGTGGTCGCCGACGTCGACACGGGGTACGGCAACAACCTCAACGTGGCGCACATGGTCCGCGAGTACGAGGCCGGCCGCATCACCGCCGTGTGCATCGAGGACAAGGTCTACCCGAAGGTCAACAGCTTCGCGGCAACCTCCCACGACCTGCTGCCCGTGTCCGACTTCGCGCGCAGGATCGGGACGGCCAAGGCCGCTCAACGAGGTGAGGACTTCTACGTCATCGCCCGGACCGAGGCACTGATCAACGGCCTCGGCGTCGAGGAGGCGTTGAAGCGCTGCTACGCCTACGCCGAGGCGGGGGCGGACGCGGTACTGATCCACTCGAAGAAGAAGGACCAGCAGGAGATCGTCGAGTTCCTCGACGGCTGGGACGGCCGGCTGCCGGTCGTCGTCGTGCCGACCACCTACCCCCAGTGGTCCGCGGCGGAGGCGGAGAAGCACGGGGCCTCCGTGGTGATCTACGCCAACCAGGGTCTGCGCGCCACCGTCCAGGCGCTTCGCGAGACCTTCCGCACCATCTGCCAGGACGGCACGTCACTCGGCGTCGAGGACGTCATCGCGCCGGTCTCCGACATCTTCGCGCTGCAGAAGCTCGACGAGTGGCTGGCACTCGAAGCATGATCTCCAACGACAACTTCTGTGACACGCTGCAGGAACACGGTGTCACCTTCGTCGCGGGCGTGCCGTGCTCGTACTTCTCCGGGCCGATCGAGCGACTGACCCGCGAGGGGAAGTACCTACCGGCCGCCAACGAGGGCGCCGCGCTCGCGGCGGCCGCCGGTGCGAGCGTCGCCGGCCGGCGATCGGCGGTCATCGCCCAGAACTCCGGCCTCGGCAACCTCATCAATCCGCTGACCTCGCTCGTCCAGACGTACGGAATCCCCGTCCTGGTCTTCATGAGCCTGCGCGGCTGGCCCGATCCGTCGGAGGACGAACCCCAGCACGCGGTCATGGGTACGGCCACCCACAAGCTGCTGGACGCCGTGGGCGTGCCTCACATCACTGTGCCGGCCGACGCCACGGAGCTCGGTTCCGCGCTCGACCGGGCCGAGGAGCACCTGGCCGCCCGGAGGAGCGTGTTCGTCCTGGCCCAGAAGGGGGCCATTGAGAGTCACCGGCCGGAGGCCCACCCGGTTGTGACGGGTGTCAGCCGCGTCGAGGTACTCCGCGCGATCGAGCCCCTGCTCGGCGACGCCGCCGTCGTGTCGACGACCGGCTACACCTCCCGTGAACTGTTCGGTGTCACCGGCTCCAAGAACCACTTCTACATGCAGGGGTCGATGGGCCACGCGGCCGCGTTCGCCCTGGGTGTCGCCCTGCAGTCGACGGCGCGGCCGGTGGTCGTGCTCGACGGCGACGGCGCGGCCATCATGCACCTGGGCACGCTCTCCTCAGTGGGAGCCTGCGCACCGGCCGGCCTCGTCCACCTCGTGTTCGACAACGGGACGTACGAGTCGACCGGCGGGCAGGCGACCACCTCCCACTCGACGGACTTCGCCGGAGTGGCCCGGTCCGTCGGCTACGTGTCGGCGCAGGAGTGCCGGTCCGTCGACGAGGTGACCGCCGCACTCGCGAAGGCCCTCAGGTCGAGCGGTCCCCACCTCATCGTCGCGAAGGTGGCGGGTGGAGGGACGTCGACCTTCTCCCGCGCCACGGCCGCGATGACCACCGACGAGATCCGGGACGGCTTCGCGGCCCGCCTTGAAACCGAACACCGCTCGGGGGAAGCGTCTCTGACCAACAGTCATGTCGATCCGAGCGCGCCGGCCGTCCGCCCACCGGGCCGGGACAGGCCGTGAGAGAGGAGTCTACGGTGCAGAGCTTCGATGCCGTCGGGATCGGGGTGGGTCCCTTCAACCTGAGTCTCGCCGCCCTCGCACAGTCCGCCGGCGGACTCACGACGCGCTTCTTCGACGTCAAGCCGCGCTTTCAGTGGCATCCGGGACTCATGCTCCCCGAGGCCGACCTCCAGGTCTCGTTTCTCAAGGACCTGGTCACGCTCGCCGATCCGACGAGCGCCTACTCCTACCTGAACTTCCTTCACCACAAGGGTCGCATCTACAGTGCCCTGATCGCCAACGGACTCAATTCCTCCCGCATGGAGTTCGAGCAGTACTACCAGTGGGTCGCCGAGCAGCTGCCGTCGATCCGCTGGGATCAGTCGGTGAAGTCGGTGACGCTGGGCGACGGCTGCTTCGAGGTCACGTGCGAGAGCGGTGAGACCGCCAGGACCACCACCCTGGCCCTGGGTTCGGGGAAGGAGCCGCACCTCCCGGACTTCGCCGTCGGCCTGCGAGGCGGCCAGGTACTCCACAGCAGTGACCTCATGCAGGTCCGCCCGGCCACGAGCGGCCGGCGCGTCATGGTCGTGGGCGGCGGACAGAGCGGCGCAGAGGTCGTCAACTACCTTCTCTCCGACGACACTTCCCTTCCCGAGTCGCTCACCTGGGTCTCCAGCCGCGCCGGGTTCCTGCCCATGGACGACTCCCCGTTCACGAACGAGTGGTTCGCGCCGTCGTACGTGGACCACTTCCGATCGCTCTCCGCAGAGCGCCGCGCCGTCGTGCTCGGAAGCCAGCGTCTGGCCAGCGACGGTGTGTCGGAGTCCTTGCTGCGGAAGATCTACCGACGGCTGTACCAGTTGGACATCGCCGGGGGCCCGCTCCGCCACCGGCTGGTGGCCAACCACCGGGTGGCGGACCTCCGCCGCGAGGGCGAGGCGCTCGTCGTGGACCTTCACGACGCGGACCGGAATCGCCAGGAGCACTGCACGGTGGACGTGGTCGTGTTCTGCACCGGCTACCGCAGCAGGTTCCCCGACTATCTCGAACCCCTCCGGGAGCGGATCACCGTGCGGGCGGACGGGTTCGAGGTGCATGAGGACTACTCCCTGGAATGGGACGGCCCTTCGGACCTCCGGATCTACGTCCAGAGCTTCGCGGAGAACTCCCACGGCATCGCCGATCCCAACCTGAGCCTGTCCGCATGGCGCAGCGCACGGATCCTGAACTCGATCCTCGGCCGGGAGCAGTTCCGCGTCAACGGGGCCACGAGTATCACGTCCTGGGCCCTGGGTCAGGACTGACACCTCCCCATGCCCTCTCACTCTCTCCCCCACCGACCGCCACGGAGTACGTTCTATGCCAACTGACCGCGCAAGGCCACCTGCAGTGGCTGAGCACGCCGCACCGACACCGGCGACGGACTCGCGCATCCTGCGGATCCTCATCGCATCGTCGATTTCTTCGAAGGTGGCGGACTGGCAGCTCGGGATCGTGGTTCCGCTGGCGGTCCTCAAGCAGACGGACTCCGTCGCGATGTCCCTGATCTCGTTCTCGCTGCGCGGGATCACCTACATCTGGTCGCCGTTCCTCGGGGCGCTCATCGACCGCTTCGACCGGCGTGCGGTGTTCGCGCTGGCCCAGGTGCAGCAGGCCGTCTGCCTCGCCCTGCTGGCGGTCTCGCTGAACAGCCAGGTGTCGGTCGCGCTTCTCGTTCTCCTGTCCGGGTTCGGCGGTGTCGCGAGCAACATCACCGGGCAGTTCGTCCTCATCCCGAAACTGATCAGTGCGCCTGCCCGCCCGGCCGCGGTGGCAAAGCTCAACTCGGCGATCGAGTTCTCCAAGGTCGGCGGCCTCCTCATCGGCGGTGCGGCGTTCTCGGCATTGGGACCGGCCTCCGCTTCACTGTGCATCGCCGCTCTGTACAGCGGTGCGGCCCTGCTGGCGCTGCTGCTGCCCAGGGTGCCGGCCAGCTACCAGAAGATGTCCATCCGCCGCGATGTCGCGATGGGATTCCGCTGGGCCGTCAAGCCCGAGATCATCTGGTTGGTGGTGACGATGTCGATGACCAACCTCGCCATCGGCCAGCTGGAGCCGGTGCTGGTCACGGAGTTCGGACAGCAGGGCATCAATGCCAAGGTGATCTCCGGGGTGATGGCGATCGGCCTGTTCGCCGGTGCGGTGGCCAGCCGGATGGCCCCGCGGATCCTTCCGGCCTGGAGCCCCGAGCGCCGGATCCTGGCCTGTCAGGTGACCGCACTCGCCGGTCTCGTGCTCGTCGCGACCCCGGCCCTTCCGACGAAGCTCACCGGCTACGTCTTCGAGTGCCTGGCGGTCGCCGTGAGCAACGTCGCCTCCATCACCTACCGGCAGGAGACGATCCCGGTGGAGGTCGCGGGCCGCGCGAACGCGACCATCCGGATGTTCATCACCGGGGCCGTGCCGCTGTCCGGCTTCCTCTTCGCCGGAGCGAGCCGTCTCGACGGCTATCTGCGGTGGCTGCCGGCCCTGGGCATCTGGACCGTGGCAGTCGTCATCTGGGCCGTCTACACCCGCCACAGCGAACGCCTCCCGGCGGTCGATGCCCTGGAAGGAGCCGGAGTTGGAGATCGTTGAGCAGGACGGCCTCGTCGTCGCGCTGGTCGACCAGCAGGAAGCGGCGAGCCGGACGTGGACGACGTGCGACCGGCCCGTCGACATCGCCAGGCTGACCGGCTCCGAAGGTCTCGACGGCGCCGCTCTGGCGGAACTCGGCTTCACCGCCCGGCCGAGGTGGGTGAACTGGTGCGCCCAGGTGAGGGATTCAGAGGAGGAGTTCGAGTCCGGGCTCTCCCGTACCGAGCGGAGGAACGGACGGCTGGCGCGCCGGTTCGTCCAGGAACAGCAGCTCCGCGCGGAGGTCCGGCAAGGCCTGGCCGAGGACGTTCTCGACGCCTTCCTCGACGTGTACGACGAGCAGATCGCGGGGATGCCACGCGGCAAGAACTTCGCGCGCCGCGAGCGTGAGCGTCTGCTCGCAGCCGCCCCCGACCACGTCAGTGTCTGCGTCTACGCCGGTGAGGCCATGGTGGCCGGCTCCCTCTGGCGGGTACGCCGGGGAGAGTCGGTGCTGCAGATGCGGTTCTCCGCGGCGTCCGCCGACGCGCGTTCCGGCCGGGTGATGCGGGCCGCCTACGGCGAGGCCTTCCGGTTCGCCCGTGACCACGGGCTGGAGTTCGCGTCGTTGGGCAACGACCCCTCGCTCTTCGGGCATGTCGTTCAACCCGGCCTGTTCAACTTCAAGAGCCGTCTGGGGTTCGGCGTCGTCCCCTCCCAGGTTCTCGATCCCAACCTCGCGGGTGAGTTCGCCGACAGGTTCCTCAGCCTGCGGTCCCTGTCGGACCCCTCGCTGGTGGTCACCTGGGGCGGCCGTCGTGGTGAGCCGCTGTCGTGGCCGGCAGCCGCATCGAGCCCCGGCCACGACCTGCTGCTCCTCTCCGGCAAGCCGGAGCCGGGACTCCTCGACGCATTCAACGGTGATGGCTTCCGCGAGCGGCGGCTCCTGGTGGTCTCCTCGTAGGAACGCAAGGCACCGCGATGAGAACGCCGCCCACCGGACACGCACGGCCGACGCAAGGAAGGACGCTCCGTCATCAACGCGAGATCAGGGACCGCGGTTGAGGACCCGAGGCAGACGGTGAGCCGGTTGCCGGGACCGCGGTCTGGCGGCGGAGTCGTCGCGGAGCTACCGGTGCGCAGCGCCGTTGAGTTCCTGGGCGCGTGCCCGCGCCCAGGCATCGGCCGCCAGAATCGTCTCCAGACTGTCCGCGGCGGGGTCACCGAGCTCGGAGACCACCCTGGCGACCGTGTCCACGATGGACAGGAACGGCAGTCGGCCGGCCAGGAAGGCGTCGACGCACACCTCGTTGGCCGCGTTGAAGACTGCCGGCGCACTGCCGCCCAGGCTGCCGACGTGCCGTGCCAGACCGACGGACGGAAACGCCTCATCGTCCAGGGGGAACAGCTCCCAGGATTGGTTCTGCGTCCAGTCGAACGCCCTCGCGGCTCCAGGCACCCGCTCGGGCCAGGACAGCCCCAGCGCGATCGGCAGCCGCATGTCGGGCGGACTCACCTGGGCGATGGTCGAACCGTCGACGAACTCCACCATCGAGTGGATCGTCGACTGGGGGTGGACCATGACGAGGATGTCCTCGTAGGGGACGTCGAACAGCAGATGCGCCTCGATGACCTCAAGCCCCTTGTTCACCAGCGTCGCGGAGTTGATCGAGATCACCGGCCCCATGGACCAGGTGGGGTGGGCGAGTGCCTCGGCCACGGTCACGTCCGCCAGTTCGGCACGGCCCCGCCCCCTGAAGGGGCCCCCGGTGGCGGTCAGCACCAGCCTGCGGACCTCCTCACGGGCGCCGGCGCGCAGGGCCTGCGCCAGTGCGGAGTGCTCGGAGTCGACCGGGACGATCTGCCCGGGCCGCGCCTCCCGCTTCACCAGTTCACCGCCGACGATCAGCGATTCCTTGTTGGCGAGAGCGAGCGTCGTCCCCGCGCGCAGGGTCGCGAGCGTGGACGTGAGGCCCAGCGCTCCGGTGATGCCGTTGAGCATGACGTCCACCGGGTAGGCCGCCACCTCCTCAACGCCGGCGGGACCGGAGAGAATCTTCGGCACCGACCAGTCGGTCGCGGAGAGGCCGCGCCGGCTCGCCTCGGCCGCGAGGGCTGCGGGCAGCTCGTCGGCCGCGCCCTCACCGGCGACCGCCACCACCACGGGGCTCAGGTCGAGGACCTGCTCCGCGAGCAGCCCGACACGTCCCCCGCCCGCCGCCAGGGCGAGCACCTTGAACTTGTCCGTGTTGCGCCGGACCACATCCACGGCCTGGGTACCGACCGACCCGGTGGATCCCAGAATTCCGACCGTTTTCATATACATCTCCCGACTTCAGTCATAACTCGTCAAAATGTGAGGTTCATCAAGTTGTCCGCCGGGGCCCGGACCGGCGTCATCGTAGCAGACCACCCGACGCCGATCGGGTTCTGATCGATCGTCACTTTCCTTCGTCAGATAAGTGCTTGACGCTTTCGGGCGACCTTGCAAGGCTTCACCCAAATACCCGCCCGCCCTGATAACCACGTCGGAAAACGGCCCGGCGGACGCCCTGGAACCACCGGAAGGAATACTGGTGAACGAGTTCTCTCTCGACCGTCTGAAGCAGCTTCTCCAAGAGTGCGGGGAGCAGGATGAATCCGTCGACATCGACCTCTCCGGCAATATCGACGACGTCGCTTTTGATGATCTCGGAATCGACTCGCTGGCGCTCTTCAACATATTCGTGATGATCGAGCGGGAGTACTCCGTCGGGCTCTCGTACGACGTCGGCATCGAGGCGGAAACGCCCTCCCAGCTGGTCCAGGTGGTGGGCCGGGCGATCGCCGCGGCAGCCCACGGCAAGCCCTAGCAGAGGCGCTCCGCGATTCCAGCAGTCCGATGCAGACCGGGACTCAGGTCCTGCGTAGTGGAGAGGTGACATTTCGATGTGCGGCGTAACGGGGTGGGTCGACTTCGGTCGCGACCTGTCGCGGGAATACGAGATATTGCGTGCGATGACGGACACGCTGGCCTGTCGCGGCCCGGACGCGGAGGGCACCTGGCTGGATCGGCACGCGGCCTTCGGGCACCGCCGGCTGGCCGTCATCGACATCGAGGGCGGAACGCAGCCGATGTTGGGCGGTACCGGCGCCGCGGGCCAGATCGTCCTCACCTTCAGCGGCGAGATCTACAACTTCCGTGAACTGCGGCAGGAGTTGGCCTCGTTCGGCCACGAATTCCGGACGAAGAGCGACACCGAGGTGGTCCTACGGGCCTATCTCCAATGGGGTGCTTCGTTCGCCGAGCGGCTCAACGGAATGTTCGGGTTGGGTCTGTGGGATCCCCGAAGCCAGGAGCTGCTGCTGGTCCGCGACAGGATGGGCATCAAGCCGCTCTACTACTTCCCGACCCGCGACGGTGTCCTGTTCGGCTCGGAGCCCAAGGCCATCCTCGCCAACCCGTTGGCGCCGAGGGAGGTCGACGCCGACGGCCTGCGCGAAGTGCTCGACATGGTGAAGACGCCGGAGCACGCCGTCTTCCGCGGGATGTACGAGGTACGGCCGGGGCACATCGTGCGGGTCACCCGCTCCGGTCTGACCAAGCACCGCTACTGGTCGCTCGAGGCCAGGCCGCACACCGACGACCTCGACACCACTGTCAGGACGGTGCGCGAACTTCTGGAGGACACCGTCCGGCGGCAGATGGTGTCGGACGTCCCGCTGGCCACGCTGCTGTCCGGGGGCCTCGACTCCTCCGCCGTCACCGCGCTGGCGGCCGGCACCGTCGGCCCCGGGAGGCTCCGCTCGTTCTCCGTCGACTTCTCGGCGGCCTCCGACCGGTTCGAGCCGGACGCGGTGCGACTCGAAGCCGACGCGCCCTTCGCCCGTGAGCTCGCCCGGCACGTGAAGGCGGACCACACCGAGATCCTGCTCGACAGCCGCGAGCTGCTCGACCCGGCCGTCCGCTCGGCCGTGCTGCGTGCCACGGATCTGCCGCCCGCGTACTGGGGCGACATGTGGCCCTCCCTCTACCTGCTGTTCCAGGCCGTCCGGCAGCATTCCACCGTGGCGCTCTCCGGCGAGTCGGCAGACGAGCTCTTCGGCGGCTACCGGTGGTTCCACAACCCGCGCGCCGTCAAGGCGGACACCTTCCCGTGGCTGACCTCCGGGTCCTCCCGCTACTTCGGCGGCCTGCGGCTGCTCGACTCCGGTCTGCTCGAGAAGCTCGACCTCCCCGGCTACCGCGAGGCCCGTTATCGCGAGGCACTCGACGAGGTACCCGCTCTTCCCGGTGAGGACGGCCTGGAGCGCCGGATGCGGGAGATCACGTATCTCAACCTCACTCGCTTCGTCCAGACCCTGCTCGACCGGAAGGACCGGATGAGCATGGCGGTCGGCCTGGAGGTGCGCGTGCCGTTCTGTGATCACCGCCTCGTCGAGTACGTCGCGAACGTGCCGTGGAGCATGAAGTCGTTCGACGGCCGGGAAAAGAGCCTGCTCCGCGCCGCCACCGCCGACCTGCTGCCGGCCTCGATCGTCGAACGGAACAAGACGCCCTACCCGACCACCCAGGACCCCGGCTATGAGCGGGGCCTGCGCAAGGAGACGGCGGCGATCCTCGCCGACCGGAGTGCGCCCGTCCACCTCCTGCTCGACGCCGGGAAGGCCCGGACGGCGCTCGATCGGCCGCAGGGCGTGGTCAGCCGCTCCTACGACCGGGGAAGCCTGGAACTCGCGGTCTGGCTCAACCGGTGGCTGACCGAATACAACGTCACCCTCACGATCTGAGCGAACACAGTGATGACTGCCCCCTTCACGGGCCCACCGGCCGCAGGGCCGCCGCCCGGCCCGGCAATCAGGTCGACGTCCGTCGTCGACCTCAACCTGATCCGCATCCGGCTGTGCAGCAATCTGGAGAGCCCTCCCGCGCGGTCGTACTTCACGCGTTTCGCGGCCGACGATGCCGCGGCCGACTTCGAGATCCGCTGTTACGACCTCGACCGCGACAAGGTGGACGTCGAGGCCGTCCGGCACCTGGTGGACTCCACCGTGCGGGCCAAGCGCTTCACCAAGGGCTACTACCGCGGCCCCTATTTCGGTGACCCGGTCTACCTCGTCACCCGTGGCCGGACGTTCCACGTCTACGGGCGCTCGCTGGAGAAGCTGGTCTGGCCGTACTTCATCAAGCACATCCTGAGTGTCCACGCCGCCGAGAACGGCCTGCTGGACCTCAAGGCAGCCGGGTTCACCCTTAACGGCGACGGCACACTCCTGTTCGGGCAGACCGGCGGCGGGAAGAGCGTCTTCCTCGCCCAGGCCTGCCTGGGCGGCGCACAGTTCCTCTCCAACACCCACATGCTGGTGCGGGGGGTCACGGCACACGGTGTCCCGTCGGCCATGCGGGTCCGGCGGGACGCGTGTTTCGGAGAGCTCATCGACCGACACCGGCTGCCCCGGCACATCGAGGAGGGCGAGTACATCTCCAGTCCGGAGATCCTCTTCGGGAAACCAGCGACGAATTCCGCCCCGGTCCGCAACATCGTGATCGTCAACTCACGCCAGGACACTCCGGCCGGATTTCACCAGGTGGATCCGGGAACGGCACTCCCCTTCCTGGACCAGTTCGGCCTCGGCGTGACCACGTACGGGTTGAAGGACGATCTGATCGCACATTTCGGTTACGACGTCCAGCGCTACGCAAAGCACTACAACACCATGCAGAAGACGCTTGCCGGTCTCTGCGAGAACGCCCGGTGCTACGTCTCGAACGTCGACATGATGGACCCGTCCGCCCGGGCCGCGGTCCTCTCCGACCTTCAGTAGCAGGTCCTTCGCACGTCGGCATCAGGAAAGGATTTCCCATGGGAGTACAGGCGATCGCACACCGGCAGACCATACCGAGGGAGCTGGTGCACAAGTGGTCGATCGACGAGGTCTTCATCACTGATTTCTCGGTCACGTCAGATCGCGAAATGCTGATGGGCGTACAGCTGCCCCGCGCGCACAGCTTCTACTGCGAGTACCCGCTGCAGAACCACCAGCCCGACCTCGCGCTGCTCGTCGAGGTGTGCCGACAGGCGTGCTTCGTCGTGGCACACAGCCAGTTCGGCATCCCCGTGGAGGGCAACGACTACCAGTTCCTGTTCCAGGAGCTCGACGCCCGGCTGGCCGACGAGAAGCCGCTGGACACCACACGACCGGTGAACGCGGTCCTGGAGAGCACGGTCGAGCGCGAGTGGAGGCGCGGGCGCGTGCTGTCGGGCCTGCTGTGGAACTTCGTGATCCGGGTGGACGGGGCGAAGGTCGCCGACGTCCGCATCCGCATGACGTGGATCAAACGGACCACGTGGCGGGAAATGCGCAACTTCATGCGCAAGGGCCGCGAGCTGCCGATCCAGCTGGTGTTTCCGGAGCCGCCCACGACGACGGTGAGCCCGCAGGAAGTGGGGCGGGTGAACCCCGAGAACATCGTCCTGGCAGATCTCGCCCTGGCCGACGACGTGTCCACAGCCACCGTGCGGGCCGACATCCGCCATCCGGTCCTCTTCGACCACCCGATCGACCACATCTTCGGCATGGTGCAGTTGGAGGCGGCACGACAGCTGGCACTCGCCACCATCTCCCGGCGCACCGGCACTCCGGCCGCAGAGCTGGAGATGACTGCCTGCGCCACGAGCTACACCTCGGTCGCGGAGTTCGACCTGCCGACCGAACTGCGGGCGCGGGTCGGCACCGAGGACGATCCCGCCAAGACGTACCTGGGAACGCCCCTCACCATCGATGTCGTCCAAGGGGCCCGGCCCGTGTCCCGCTTCGACCTCCGCGTCCGGGCGCGCTGACCCGTCCCCCCGCCCGCGGCAGGCATTTCGGAAGAACTTCGGAGGCAACACCCGTCATGGTCCCCATCGACTTCGGCACCGGTCGACTCGGCGACGAGATTCCGGCCTGGCTATCGGTCCAACCGATGAAGCGGAGGTTCTACGGCCTCGATCTGTACTTCCGTGAAGGATGGGAGGACCTCGCCGCGGCCGGGCCGGCCGAGGTGGTCCGTGGATGGCTGGACCGCCACACGGTGCTCCTGTGCAAGCCGGACGCCGTGGTCGGCCGCGAGCTGGAAACAGTCTTCGAATGGCTGGCGCGGCACGACGCCAGGGTCGTCGCGGCGGAGATCACCAGCGGCGGCCGGCATGTCATCCGCGCGTTGTGGGAGTTCCAGTGGAACATCGCCACCCGTGACCGCCGCGATGTCACGGAGCTGTTCATGGAGCGGACGCCCATGCTGCTGCTGGTGGTGCGGATGCCCGCGGGCGCACTGCCGGCCTCAGTGAGGATGGCGGGACTCAAGGGGTCGGCCAATGCCACGGACCGCGCGCCGCACCAGCTGCGGTCCTCGCTGACCACCACGAACTACATCCTCAACGGCGTGCACTCGCCGGACGAACCGGCCGACGTCGTTCGCGAGCTCTCCGTCCTCCTCGATGAACGACAGCGGCGACGGGTCATCCAGGCCATCCGGACCGGCTCGGAGGAATCCCCCCGGGCCAAGGCCGAGCGGCTCTACGCGCAGACACCGGGCGAGCCTGCCCTCGACCTCGTGAGCCGCCGATCCCGCTGGCTGGAGGCCATCGGATCCGCCGGGCGGGACGGCGTGGTCCACGCGGACGAGGACGCACGGCTGCGCGGACTCCTCGCCGACGTCGAGTCCGGCCGACGCGACTGGCGCGACTTCGTCACGGCGATGGAGGACGCCGGAATCCCGTGGGACGCGTGGGACACCGTCGTACTCGGCACCGCCCTCGCCGACGCCCACGTTCCGGACCGCCTCCGAATTCTCCCCGGTGCCTCACCGGCGGAGTGGTCCCGCGGCTGACGAACGGCCCCGAGCAGCCGGACGTCCCGCCGGGACGCGTCGAATCGCCTTTCGCCGCCCGGTCAAGTGGTCTCTGTAGCAGGATTGTTACAAGCTGTGGCGGAGGGGCCCCACGGGCGTTGATACCGTCTGCTGGAGATACGTACGACCCGTTGGAGAGGGTTCATGAAGCTGCTCCCGCTGTTCCTCCGCCGGCAGATGGAGGCGGTGTACGAGCGTCGGCTGGCCAGCACCCTGGAGGGCCTGCCCCGCCCGAAACACGTCGGGATCATGCTCGACGGCAACCGCCGCTGGGCCCGGCAGGCGGGGCACGAGGACGTCCGGGAGGGGTACCGCGCCGGTGGCGCCAAGGCCGCCGAGTTCCTCGGCTGGTGCACGGCCGCCGGAATCGAGCACGTCACCCTCTTCATGCTCTCCGACGACAACCTCGGGCGGCCCGCGGAGCAGCTCGGGCCGCTGATCGAGATCATCGAGGAAACCGTCAGGAACATCGCGGCCGAGGACTGCCCCTGGGAGGTCCAGGTGATCGGCTCGCTCGACCTGCTGCCCGGCGACAGCGCCCGGGTGCTCAAGGAGGCCGCCGCGGCGACCGCCGGGCGCGGTCGGCTCAAGGTGGACGTCGCGGTCGGCTACGGCGGCCGCCGGGAGATCGTCGACGCCGTCAAGAGCGCCTTCGAGCAGCACATCGCGGCCGGCGGCGACCCGGTCGACCTGATCGAGCGGTTCGACGTCGAGGACATCTCCCGGCACCTGTACTCGCCGACCGCCGACCGCACCGACTTCATCATCCGCACCTCCGGCGAGCAGCGCCTTTCCGGATTTCTGCTCTGGCAGTCGGCCTACGCCGAGATGCACTGGGTGGACTGCTACTGGCCGGCGTTCCGCCGCGTCGACTTTCTTCGCGCGCTGCGCTCGTACGCCGGTCGCGAGCGGCGGTTCGGCAAGTAGCCCGACATCACCGGCCGGACCGGTGGAAGACCTCGACGGCATTCGCCCCCGCCGGATCACATCCGGCGGGGGCGAAGTCACAACCCGCTCATACCGTTCGCCGACAGCGTGGTGTCCGGTCGGGCGTTGCCCGGCTCGCCCGGAGCGGCAGCCCCGACGTCACGCCGTCGTCCCTCCCAGTCCCATCTGGGCGAGGACGGCGTCCCCGAGCGCGGTGCCGCCGGCGCCGAGATCGTACGGGATGCTGAAGTGGTCCCGCGCGGCGGCGACGATCTCGGTGAGCGAGGTGCGTGGGCGCAGGGCCTGCGCCATCCGGTCCTGCTGGCAGGCGTACTCCTCGGTCTCGTTGCCGCCACGGGCGATGATCAGCGGCGGCAGCCGTGACGGTAGCCGGTGCAGCGGGCTGTTGCGGTGCGCTCCGGCCTCGTCCAGACTCAGCGCGTCGTTGACGTAGGACAGCCGTACCGGTTCCAGGTCGTACATCCCGCTCAGCAAGGCGGCGCCGGCGATCCGGCCGGAGACGTCCGGTCCTTCGAAGGGACCGTCGGAGGAGTCGGGTAACAACGCCATCGCTATCAGGTGGGCGCCCGCCGAATGCCCGCTGACATGGAGCCGGTCCGCGGCGAACCCGAGCTCATCCGCGTTCCGCACCAGCCACCCGATGCTGCGGCGCACCATGCCGACCATGTCGTCCAACCGGGTGGCCGGCGCCAGGCCATAGTTGACGACGGCGAACGCTGCGCCGGCCCGGAGGAGCGCCGGACCGGGAAATGCCGATTCCGACCGGCTCAGCGCCTGCCAGTTCCCGCCGTGGACGAACACCTGCAACGGCGGCGGTTCCCGGCGCCCGCCGGGGCGGCCGGCCACGGCCGGGAAGTAGTCCAGCGTCTCCGCGGGGTGAGGTCCGTACGCCAGGGCGGTGTGGACCGGGTGGGACCGGCGCGCGGTCTCGCTCAGCTGCGCGTACTCGTCGAGATAGGCCTGCAGGCTCGGCACGCGGGAGCTCGGCGAGTACTGCCGGTCCAGCGTGGCCTGGTCCATCCCCCGGTAGACGGCGCCGGGGGACGTGCTCCCGGCCCGTGCGGGCCGGGAGCCGTCCGTAGCCGGCGCTGGAGGACGCCTGGTCACCCGCGCTCGGCGACTATCAGCATGTTGGTGGGCAGGCGCGCCTCGAACAGGCCGGTGAAGACGGACTTGCCGGCCGACAGGACTGCCGGGTCGAGCGACGTGGCGGAGCCCGCGGTCTCCTGCTCGATGGCCTCCAGCAGGTGGAGCTGGTGTGCCATGGTCTCGGGGGTGATGTCCCTGTACTCGACCGGGAGCAGCCGGGCCTCGATGAGGAACCGGATGTACTCGTCCAGCTTCAGGAAGGGGCTGTTCATCGAGAGCCTCCGGTAGGCCTCGACGACCTCCCGCTGCTGCTCGGTCGGCGTGGCGATCTCCACCCGGTCGGTCAGTACCAGCCGGCCGCCCGGCCGCAGCACCCGGGCGATGCGCCCGAAGGCGCGCGGCCGGTCGTTCATGTGCACGAGGGACTCGATCGCCATGACGGCGTCGAACGACTCGTCGGGGTAGTCCATCTCCTCGGCGTCGACCACCTCGAAGGTCACCTGGTCGGCCAGGCCCGCCTGCTGGGCTGCCTCGCGCGCCTCGTCGATGAGCTTCGGACTGGTCGCGATGCCGACCACGTGGACGCCGGCGGCCTTCGCCAGGCGGATCGCCGGGGCACCGAGCCCGCAGCCGACGTCGAGCACCCGCGCGCCCGGCTTGACGGCGAGACGCTCGATCACGATGTCGGTCATCCGGTCGGTCGCCTTCTGCAGCGAACTCCGGTCCTCCGAGGACGTCCAGTACCCCACGTGCACGTTGTTGCCGACCAGCTGATTGATCAGCGGGATCGAGTTGTCGTAGAACGCCGCGATGTCGTCCTTGGTCGGAACGAATGACGCGATCGAGCCTTCGGTCATCGGTAGGTGCCTTTCGGAGCGTACAGAAGTGGTGTCGGAAACACTGGTCACCGGGTCGGTTCACCGGTGATGGGGACGGCGGGGAAGTAGGTGTGGTCGGGCGTGAGCCGGACCTCGCCGCTGAGGACGCCGTTCCAGACGAAGCCCTCGCCGTGGTAGCGGGGGGCCATGTAGGACCAGCGCTGGTTGGCGGCGCTGATGGCCTGGAAGGTCTCCAGCACGGGCAGCAGGCCGGGGTGGTCGGCCAGCGGCGAGGCGCAGATCTCCGCGTACTGCCGCACGGCCTGGTCCTGCCGGTCGTCGATCAGTGCCGCCACCTTGTCGACGGCCTCCTGGAGGCTCAGTCCTTCGAAGCGCCGCAGCAGGCAGACCGCGTTGTTGTGATCACCGCGGGCGCACTCGGCACGGAACGACAGCAGGTCGTTCGGAAGGTACCAGTGGTCCATGATGCTCTGCCAGTACTGCTGGACCAGCGGGTCGTCGAGGACCTCGCGGTCCAGGTCGACGCCGAGCACGTACTCGGTGACCACGTGGTAGAAGAGCGTGGCGGAGCTCCCGCCGGCGGCGCGCATCTCCATGTAGCTGTCGAGGTCGGTGATCTTCTGGCTGAGCAGGTCGCTGGCCTCGTCCCGGATCGTCTCCAGGCTGTAGTAGTTGAACGCCTCCACCAGCCGGCCGAACATCGCGGTCGAGCACTTGGCGCTGAAGCGGGTGATCAGGTCGTTGATGCTGTCCATGGCCCAGGGCTCGTCCGGAGCCGCGCCGCCCTCCAGCATGCCCCTGAGCTTGCCGATGTAGCCGTCCACCGCGGACTGCCTCGCCACGTCCGAACTGTCCGGCGTGGTCCGCAGGCGGGCGACGTCGGCGTCGTGGATGAACAGCCAGTCCGTCAGGTTGCAGATGTCCAGCACACGTTCGGTGTCCAGATTGTAGTAGGACATGCAGACGAACATCGCGCTCAGATTGTCGCGCAGGATCTGGTCGGCCGCCTCCGGGTTGCCCGGCAGGAGCTTCTCACGGACCCAGGCCTCGTGACGGCGGAGGATCTCATAGTACTCGGGGTGGAGGCCGCAGGTGAAGCGCTGGGCAAGGACCGGGAATTGGACCCGGGTGTCCTGACCGATCCCGGGACAGGGGTTCAGCTCTTCGGGCATGGGTGGTACTCCTTGGCATGTGTGGTGGAACGACTTCGACGGCGGCCCGCCCGGGATGCGGGCGCGGGGGTTCTGGGGGCCGGCGCTCAGGCGTCGGCCGCCGGCCGGGCGGCGGTGACGGGGCAGCCGGGCGACTCGACTGCCGGGGCGCTCGCGGCGACCGCCGGCGTGCGCCCCGCCCGCCGCTTGGCGACCAGGGTGAGCCCGACCGGTTCGAGCAGAGCGGCGCTGCGGGTACCGACCTTGGCCCGCGGCGGCCGGCGCAGCCGCCACTTCGCGACGATGGTGGCGAGGGCGATGGTGGCCTCGGTGAGCGCGAAGTTGTTGCCGATGCACTGGTGGATGCCGGCGCCGAACGGCAGGTAGGCCTCACGGGGCCGGGATGCCGAGCGCTCCGGCAGCCAGCGGTCCGGGTCGAAGTGCTCAGGGTCCGGGTAGAGCCGCGCGTCGTGATGGATCGAGTAGGGACTGAAGAAGACGTAGGTGCCCTTCGGGATGGGATGGCCCCCGAGCTCGGTGTCGGCCGGGGTGATGCGCGGCAGCAGCCAGGCCGGCGGGTAGAGCCGCAGGACCTCGGTGACCACGCGGCCCAGGTACTCCAGCCGGGGCAGGTCGGCGACGGTGACCGGCCGGCCGGCCAGCACCTCGGTGACCTCCGTGAAGAGCCGTTCCTCCACGTCCGGGTGGATGCTGAGCAGGTGCAGCGCCCAGGCCAGCGAAGTGGCGACGGTCGCGCTGCCGGCCGAGAAGAGCGTGACGACCTCGTCGCGCAGTTCCTTGTCGCTCAGCGGATCCCCGTTCTCGTCCCGGGCGGCCAGGAGCATCGACAGGAAGTGCTCCGGGTCCGTGTCGTCACGCTCGCGGTACTCGGCCACCACATGGTCGCCGAGGCCGTGCAGGGCCTGCTGGGCGCGGGTGAAGCGGCGGAACTCCTCGGTCGGGAGGGTGTGGGTCCAGGCCGCGGGGACGACGCTGCGCCATCCGATCCCCTTGGACGCGGTGGACACGGCCCAGACGATCCGGTCCGTCATCTCGTCGGTGAAGCGCCCCTCGTACAGCATGTTGCCGATGACCGAGACGGCGAGCTGGAAGAGGTCCTTGTGCACGTCGACGGCCTGGCCGCTGCGCCAGCGGGCCGTCATCTGCTCCGCCGCCTCCCGCATGCCGGAGTGGTACGCGGGCATCCGCGAGCGCTGGAAGGCCGGCTGCATCAGGCGCCGCTGCCGGCGGTGGAAGGCTCCCTCGCTGATGGCGAGCCCGTTGCCGACGAAGGCACTGGAGATGTCGTACAGCGGACCGGCCTTGATGAAGTCCTTGGTGCGGGAGACCAGGAGCTCGCGCACCAGCGTCGGATTGTTGACGATCCGGGCCTGCTTGGGGCCGAGGTTGATCGCGGTGATATCGGCGAGTTCCCGCTGCTCGTCGAGGAACTTCAACGGCCAGACTGCGAAGCCGAGCACGTGGCCGAGCACCGGGATGCCCCCCGGCACTGCCCGGGCCTTGATTTCCAGCTCTTGCGACATGATCACGGTTCCTCGAACTCGGTTGTTCTCAGGCGATGCGGGTGGTGGCGGCGGCCGCGAGGCTGTCCAGGACGGCCCTCGCGGAGGAGTGCAGCGGGGCCGCGGCGAGGCTGTCCACCGCTCGCCGACGCCGGTCGGCGATCATCTGCTCGATCACGCCCACGGCGCCCGTGTCGACGAGGACGGCCCTGACCTCCTCGGCGGCCTCGTGGCTCAGCTCCGGGTCACCGAGGTGCGCGTCCAGGCGGCCGGCCTGAGCGGGAGTCGCCAGCTCGTAGGCGGTGGTGACCAGGACGGTGTGCTTGCCCTCGCGCAGGTCGTCCAAGGCCGGCTTGCCGGTGTGGTCGGGGTTCCCGAAGACACCGAGCAGGTCGTCCCGGAGCTGGAAGGCTTCGCCGACCGGCAGGGCGTAGTCGGACAGGGCCCGAAGCTGGCCGTCGTCGGCGCCGCCGATCATCGCACCGAGCTGCAGCGGACGCTCGAAGGTGTACTTGGCGGTCTTGTAGCGGATGACCCTCCACACGGCGTCGACATCCGGGACCCGGTGTCCGGTGGCCTGCAGGTCGAGGTACTGGCCGACCAGGGTCTCGGTGCGCATCGCGTTGAGCACGGCCCAGGGGATGGCGGCCCGGTCCTCCGCGGAGCCCTCCCGGTACAGCAGGTCGTACGACCACCCGAGGGTGAGGTCGCCGAGCAGGATTGCGGCGTTGGCACCCAGGGCCTCCGCTCGCGGATGGTGCCGGTTCAGGCCGGCGAGGACGCGGTGAGCGGTGGGGCGGCCGCGGCGGGTGGCGGAGTTGTCCATGATGTCGTCGTGTATCAGCGCGAACACGTGGAAGAGCTCCAGCGAAGCCGCCGCCCGGATCACCACCGGCGGCGGAGGCTCATGGCTGACCGCCTGCCATCCGGTCACGCACAGGACGGGCCTCAACCGCTTGCCGCCGGCATCCAGCAGGTCGCGCAACGTTCGGGTGAACAGGAGGAGTTCGGGACCGGTGGCAGTGCTGTCCTGCTCGTCGAGGAATGTGTGGAGGAGCTCGTCGACCGCAGAACGAATACCGGACGGATCGAGAACGGGGGGGACATCCAGAGTTGTCACGTCGAATTAGTCCGTTTCAGGCTGGTCTGGATCTTTCGACAGGAACGCGATTCCCGTCTGGAGCGCGGGCTCAGCTCCAGGACACCCCGAGGGCCTCCGCCGCCATCACGCCGGCGTGGCAGCCCGCCTCGTGAAAACCGTTGCCGTGGTAGGCACCGGCCCATGCGATGACGTCATCGGTGATCTCCGGCAGCCTCCGCTGCGCGGCGACGCTCTCCCGGGTGAAGACCGGGACTTCGTAGGTCTCGTACGCGACCAGCTTCTCCGGGTCGATCGTGTCGGTGGGGTTGAAGGTCTTCAGGTAGCGGACATCCGTATCGAGGTGCTGCGACTTGGTCACGTCGACATGGCAGTCGGAGAAGAACGGGCGCGGAGAGGCGCAGGAAACCTCCATCATCAGTGCGCTTGACAGCTTGTCGGACGGCAGGATGCTGCTGTCGGTGTGCAGCACCATCTCGACCTTCGCGTACTCGAAGGCCCCGAGGACGGCTCGTTCGGCCGACGTCGGCCGGTCGAGCAGCCGCAGTGCCTGCGCCGGGTGGACCGCGACAACGGCCTTGTCGAAGTGGTGCACCCGGTCGGCTCCGTCGCGCACCTCGACCCCGCCCTCGCGGCGGCTGACCGACCGCACCGGTGTCGCCACCCGGACGGAGGACAGGCCGGCGGCGATCCGCTCGACGTACGTCCGGCTCCCCCCGTCGACCACCCGCCAGGCCGCGCGGGCCTCGGGACGGGCGAGCGGGCTCATGGTCGCGGCGAGGAAGCGGGCCGGAATGCGGTCGAGGTCCCGTGCGTGCAGCAGGAACCACGGCCCGATCCTCGGGTAGAGGTGGTGCCGGGTGAAGTAGTCGGAGTAGGACCTCTCGCGCAGCAGCCGCCCGAGGGTGAGCTCGTCGTCGCCTCCGCCCGCGAGTTCGGCCAGCTCGGTGCCGAAGCGCACCAGGTCCTCGGTGAACTTCTGCCAGGTGGCGTCGCTGGCGTCCCGCGGCCGGCGGGGCAGCCCCTCCGCACCCAGGGTGTCGCCGTCCATGTGGGCGAACTCGCAGTCCCGGCAGATCAGATCGGCCGACTGCACGGCCTCCTTGCTCATGACGCCGAGCTCCGCGAAGAGCCGCATCAGGTTCGGGTAGGCCAGCTCGTTGAAGCCGACGAACCCCAGGTCCGCCGGGAACGGGCCCGCCATGCGGGTGTCGGCGTTTCCACCCAGCCGCGCTTTGGCCTCGAAGACGGTGACGTCGAAGCTCCTCTGCAGGATGTGAGCCGCCGTCATACCGGATACTCCCGCGCCGATGACGGCGACGGTCTGCCTTGCCATGATTCCCCCGTTTTCGCATGTCCTGCTACCTCGGGGCCCGGCCGGCGGACGTGGTCCTGAACAGGCCGCCGCTGGGGCGAGCTGCGCGAATGGTCCTCGACCGGCCTCGCCACATGTAGTGGGCCCCGCCGCATCAGTGTTTACACCCACGCGCATTCGAGTAAACACTCGAACTTCGGCACAATGAGCGAGTAGATGACTTTCGGCCAACTCGAGTGGCGCTGCTTCAAGCTGGTCAGCCGTCATATGTACGTCACAGGTGGCGGACCACACCTGGCGTCACGCCTTGATCAACTGGCTGAATATCGCCCAGAGACAGCGGGGGCGGGGTCCGGCCTCACGAGGGATGAAACCGCGAAGGGCCCGCCGTCGGCCTCCCCCGGCCACCCGAAGGCAGGCAGGAGTCCGACGGCGGGCCCCGGGTCAAGGGGCGGGGTGTCAGCGCCTCCCGGGGCCCGCGAGCAGCCTCCACGGCGTCAACGCCGACTCGATCTGCACGGCCAGGCTCATCTTGGAGGCGCCCTCGACGCGCTCCTGGAACCGGATCGGCACCTCAAGGATCCTCATCCCGCGCCTGACGGTGCGGAAGTTCATCTCGACCTGGAAGGAGTACCCGTTGCTGCGGATCGACGGCAGGTCGATCGCCCGCAGCGTCTCCGCCCGCCAGGCCTTGAACCCCGCGGTCGCGTCCCGGACCCCCAGTCGCAACAGCGTGTTGACGTAGATGTTCGCCCACGCCGACAGCGCCTTGCGGTGCCAGGGCCACTCCGCCGCCGTCGAGCCCCCGGCGACGTAACGGGAGCCGAGTACCACGGCGGCGTCCGTGCCCAGCAGGGTCTCCACCATGGCCGGCATCACCGACGCCGGGTGCGAGAGATCCGCGTCCATCTGGATCACCACGTCCGCCCCCTCGGCCAACGCCCGGGTCATCCCGGCGATGTAGGCGCGCCCGAGCCCGTTCTTCTCGGTGCGGTGCAGCACGCCCACGCGGTCCGGCGACTCCGCCGCGAGCTTGTCCGCAACCTCGCCCGTACCGTCGGGCGAATTGTCGTCCACCACCAGCAGATGCAGGTTCGGCAGCAGGTCGGTGAGCCGGCCGGCGAGGACGGGCAGGTTATCCCGCTCATTGTAAGTGGGAACGACGACGACAACCTTGGGCGCGACCTCTACCATGATCCAACCTCGTGACCTTCCGGAGGTGCGCGGGGGACGACGCCCACGCAACACCACAAACTGTCCTTGTGCTGCGACAAACTGTAGTTGAGCTCGCGGGACATCGCGCGCCCGGCCCCGGATGCCGACAGGACGGATCAGCTCCGAAGCCCCGCGTGATAGACAAGTTGACCTGCCATCAGGTTTCGTGAGAATCCCCTGAAACCCTACGGACGGGAGAGCCCGGACATGCCGTCGACGGACCATCAGGAGACGGGTGGCACCGAGCAGCGGCACACTCCCGGGCCGGAGCCGCTCGGCGCCGGCTCGCTGATGTGGGACATCGCCGGTGAGTACCGGTCGCTGCTGATCGTCCCGTCGGCACTCCTCCTGCAAGTGGCCCATCCGATGGTCGGCGCGGCCGTCGGCGACCACTCGGCCTTCCGCGCCGACGCCTGGGGACGCGCCCTGCGCACGGGCAACTCGATGCTCAAGTACATCTACGGCGGTCCCGTGGCGCTCTCCGAGGGGCGCCGGTTGCGGGAACTGCACCGCTCCTACCACGGCGTCGACGAGCAGGGGCGCGCTTACCACGCCCTCAACGGCCCGGCCTACGCCTGGGTCAACGGCAGCCTCTTCGAACGGTATGTCACCGCCCGTCGGCTGTTCGGGCGCCCGCTCGACCTCGCCCAGCAACGGCAGCTCTACGCGGAGTCGCGCCAACTCGGCCGGGTGCTGCTCGTCCCCGAGCGGGAAATGCCGCCCACCGTCGAGGAGTTCCGGAGGTACTTCCGGGACATGGTCACCCACCGGCTGGAGAACACCGCCACCGCCCGGACGCTGCTGACCGCCCTACGCCACCCGCCGCGGCCCCCGGACCTGCCCGCCCGGCTCGCCCCGGCCTGGCCGGCGCTGCGTGAGACGCTGGGGCGGCTTGCCCGGCTGGTCACCGTGGGCACCCTGACGCCGGAGCTGCGGGAGCTGCTGGGGCTGCGTTGGACCGGAACCGACCAGCGACGGATGAACGCGTTGGCGGCCGGTGTGCGGGCCGGCCACGCGATCCTCCCGGAGCGGTACCAGTACATGCGCGACGTCGCCCGGGTACGCAGCGGTGAGCTGCGGCCGGGGGCGCCGTCCTGATCCCGGGGACGGGCCGGGCCGACGAGTCCCGCCGGCCCGGCCCGTCGGCCTGGTCAGCCCTGGTCGCCGAGCATGGCCGCGATCGCGTCGAGCTGGGCCTGGTCGAGCTGGGCCAGCGGGAAGTCCTCCGGCCGCGGGCCGGACGCCTCCGCCGCCCGCTCCCCCGCGCGCAGCTGGTCGAGCTCCGCCAGGAAGGCCGCGGACAGGGCCTGGACCGTCGCCTGCCGGTGGGTCTGCGGGCAGTGGGTCCAGCTCACCTGCAGCCGCCCGCCCACCACGACCGCGGTGACGTCCAGCAGGTGGCGCCGGGTACCTGCCGGGTCGGCGGAGGGGCCGGTGCTCTCCGACGCCGTGGTGAACGGGCCGTCGGCGTCCTGGGCGGTCGTGACCTGGCCGAGGTAGTTGAAGCGGACCTGCGGATCCGGGAGCGCGCGTATTGCCTCCACCGCCTCGTCCGACCGCCCGTAGCGCAGCAGCCCGTAGCCGAGGCCGCCGCCGGGTACGTTCGCGAGCCGGTCGTGCACCCTGCGGCGGGTGGCCCCCGGGTCCTCCCCCACCGGAACGTCCAGAGCGAACGGGTACTGACTGGTGAACCAGCCGACCGTCCGGGAGACGTCCACGTCGTCCCAGTGGGACTCACGGCCGTGGCCCTCCAAGTCCAGGACCACCCGCCGCTCGCCGGTCCAGTCCGCGATCGTCCGGCCCAGGGCGGTCAGCAGCGTGTCCAGCGTGCCCACGCCGGCGGCGGCCGGGCGCAGCAGGGCCTCGGTCTCCTCGGCGCCGAGCACGGTGGTCACCGTCGCGGCGCTGCCGTGGGTGTTGGCCGACGGCCCGGCGTCGTCGCGCGGGACGGCAAGGCCCGCTCCGCCCAACGCCTCCTTCCAGTAGCCGAGTTCCGCCAGCGGCTCCTCCGAGTGCGCGTAGAGCTCCAGTCGCTCGGCCCAGGTGCGGAAGGCGGTGGTCTTGGCCGGCAGGCGGCAGTCCGCCGGCCGCCTGCTCGTAGGCGGTGGCGAGGTCGTCGAGCAGAATCCGCCAGGAGACGCCGTCCACCGCGAGGTGGTGGACCACCAGAAGCAGTCGGTCCTGGCCGCCGCCGAAGGTGAACCGGACCGCGCGCAGCACGCAGCCTGCGGTCAGATCGACGGCCGTCTGCACCCGCGTCGCCAGTGCCTCGATCGCCGCAGGCCGCTCCGCGTCGGCCACCTCGGAAAGGTCCACGGTCGCCGACAACGGGCGGTCCAGAGCCTCCAGGCCCGCGTTCTCCAGCGACCAGCCGCCGTCACCGTCGCGCAGCAGACGAAGCCGCAGCGCGTCGTGGTGGGTGACCACCACGCGCAGGGCCTCCTCCAGCGCCCGCGGATCCAGCGGCCTCGGGGCCCCGAGAAGCACCGCCTGGTTGTAGTGCTGCGGAGAGGACGGCTCCGCCTCCAGGAACCAGCGCTGGATCGGGGTCAGCGGCACGGGGCCGCTCGCCACGCCCTGGTCCGCCACGGCCGCACCTGAGGCGGCCCGGACCTGCGGTGCCAGCTCGGCGATGGTCGGGAACCGGAACATCAGCTTGGGAGTCAACGCAAGACCCGCCCGCGCCGCCCGCGCCACCACCTGAATACTCAGGATCGAATCCCCGCCCAACGCAAAGAAATCATCATCCCGGCCAACCCGCTCCACCCCCAGCACCCCGGCCCACACCCCGGCCAGAGCCACCTCCACCGGCCCCCGCGCAGCCTCGAACACCGCCGACGCCCCCCCGAACACCACCTCCGGCAAAGCCCGCCGGTCCACCTTGCCATTGCCCGTCAACGGCAACCGCTCCAACCCCACGAACACCGACGGCACCATGTACTCCGGCAACAACCCCGCACAATGCGCCCTCAACTCCCCCTCCCCCACACCCGCACCCCACACCCCGAACGCCACCAACCGCACCACACCCGCACCATCCGCACGAGCCACCACCACCACCTCGCGCACCCCCGCACAACGACGCAGAACCCCCTCCACCTCACCAGGCTCCACCCGGAACCCCCGCACCTTCACCTGATCATCCACACGCCCCAAGAACACCAGCGAACCATCAGCCAACCGACGCGCCCGATCCCCCGTCCGATACATCCGCGCACCCGGCCCACCAAACGGATCCGCCACAAAACGCTCCGCCGTCAACCCCGCCCGACCCAAATACCCCCGAGCCACACCCCCACCCCCGACAAACACCTCACCCGACGCCCACACCGGCACCGGACGCAACCACTCGTCCAACACATACACCCGCGCCGAACCCAACGCCGACCCGATCGGCACCGAACCCGCACCCCCGACCGAACCCCCCACCTCGAACGACAACGCCCCCACCGTCGTCTCCGTCGGCCCATAGTGATTCACCACCCGACACGACGGCACCAACCCCCCGACCCGCCCCACCAACTCCCAGTCCGACACCTCACCACCCAGCACCAACACACCCGACGGCAACACCCCCGCCGCCCCACCCCCGTCCAACAACGCCCGCAAATGCGACGGCGTCACCTTCAGACAATCCACCGGGAACCGCCCGAAATAACCCGCCAACGCCACCGGATCAACCGCCACATCCAACGGCACCACATGCAACGTCCCCCCCGAACACAACGCCGGGAACACCACCGTATGACCCAAATCCGCCGCAAGCGTCGACACCACCGCATACCGCGAACCACCCGGCAACCCCAACCGCGCACCAACCCCCGCCACATACCCCGCCAAACTGCCATGGGACACCCCCACCGCCTTCGGCACCCCGGTAGAACCCGACGTGAAGATCGCATACGCGAGCTGGTCGTCGGAGACCCGGCCGGCGGGCTCCTCGGCACTGTGCGCAGCGATCAGCGCATGGTCGGCGTCCAGCCGGACCACGACCCGGTCCGGCGCAGCCGGCCCGGCGTGCTCCGCCGAGGTGACCACGATCCGGGCGCCGGCCCAGCAACTCGGAACGGCGCGCCGCCGGCAGGGCGGGATCCAGCGGCAGATAGGCACCACCGGCCTTCATGATCCCCAGCAGGCCGACCACGAAATCGACCGAGCGGTCCAGGCAGAGCCCGATCGGGCGATCCGCGTCGGCCCCGAGGCTCCGCAGGTGGTGCGCCAGCCGGTTGGCCCCTTCGTCGAGCTCCGCGTAGCTGAGCGTCCGGTCCAGGACCCGGACCGCCTCCCGCTGCGGGTGCCGCCGGGCCTGCTCCGCCACCTGGACGTGGACCGCGTCCGTACCCCGGCCGCCTGTGGCGGGCACCCGGTCCGCCGGCCTGCCGTCCTCCGGTGCGGCGTCCACCACGGCCAGCGCGCGCAGCGAGGTGCCCGGGTCCGCCACGGCCGCGCGCAGCACCGCGAGCAGCTGGCCGGACAGCAGACGGGCGTCCACCGGCGACAGCACCCCGGTGTCGTACCAGAGGTCGAGCCGCAGGGAACCGCCGTCGTCGCGGGCGGCGACCCTGACCTCGAACCGCTCGGTCACCGCGTCGGCCTCATCGAGCTGGAACGTCCGGGCCCGCGGCACCGGTTCAACAGCGGACCAGTCGAAGGCGGCGGTGAACAGGGCGCCCGAACGGGTCTGCGGCAGCCGTGACTCGATCTGCTCCCAGCCGAAGTACTCCTGGACCTCGCCCATCCGGTCCAGCTCGTCCTGCAACCGCCGGGCGAAGCCGGCCAGCGACTCGTCCGACCCCGACCGCGTACTGGAGGGCAGGTACTTGACGAACGCACCGACGGCCGACCGCAGTTCCTCGGCCCCCCGGTTGTCGAACCGCACCCCGACGGCGAAGTCCGCCGCCGTGGCTATCCGCTCCAGCAGCAGGCGCCACACGGCCAGCACGACGGTGGACGGTTCCACACCGAGCTGCCAGGCCAGCTCGCGCAGGCCGGTGCGGAGCTCGGCCTGCAGCTGTCGGCGCAGGACGGCCGGCCGAAACAGCGCCTTCTCGGCACTGTGCCCGGAGAACGGCAGCTCCGGCCCGACCAGCCCGGCCGGGTCCTGGCCGAGCCAGTACTCGCGCTCCAGCCCGAATTCCTCGGCGGTGAGAAGGTCGTTCTGCCACTGGGCGAAGTCGGCGTACTGGAGCGGCCCGTCGTCCGGCTCGTCGTCCGGCTCGCCGTCCTGGGCGAGCTCGCCCACCAGAACGCGCAACGAGGCCTCGTCCGCGCAGACGGCCGGCAACCGCAGCAGCAGTTGCGCCGTGTCGCCCGGCTTGCCGGTCATCAGCACCAGGGCGGCCGACAGCGCCGGGCCGTGCTCCAGGTCGACGGGCCTGGCAGGCCACGCCTCGCGCAGTTCGGCGTACCGCTTCCGCTGCTCGTCGGCGGGCAGTTCGCGCAGGTCGTGGGTCTCGAAGCCGACCTCGGTCCGGTCGTCGGAGATGACCTGAAGCGGCACCTCGACACCCGCCGGACGGCGGAACACGGTCCGCAGGATCTCGTGGCGCGCCGCCAGCCGCTCCAGGGCGGCGCGCAGCTGTCGGGGGTCGCAGGGCTCCTGCACCCGGACGGCGCACCAGGCCGCGTAGCTCTCCGGGCGTCCCGCCGCGAGCAGACCCCAGATGTGGCGCTGCTGGGTCGACAGCCGGTAGCCCTCGATGGCCGAGGTCATGCGATTCCTCCTTCGGCAGGCTTGGAACCGCCTGCCTCTTGCGTGATTTCCCGACGGACGTTCTTCAGGCGCTTCAGGCTGGCCAGGCTGACGGAGCCGCGGCGTTCGCGCCGGGCCCGGTCGTCGGCCTCGCCGACCTGGCGGGTCAGCGCGGACAGCCGGGCGTCCGGTTCGACGGCCGCGACCTCCAGCAGGTGACCGAAGCGGCGGGCGAGCCTGGCGACCGACGCACTCTCGAACAGGTCCGTCTTGTACTCGAAGACGGCACGCAGCGTGTCACCGATGCGCTGGACGTCCAGGCGCAGGTCGTAGCGGGCCTGCTGCTCACCGTGGCGGACCGGCTCTACCCCCAGGCCGGCGAAAGCCTCGGCCACCGCCGGGGCCTCCTGCACCACGAACCAGGTTTGGAAGAGCGGCAGATGGCTGTCGCTGCGCTCCGGGCGCAGTTCCTGCACCACCCGCTCGAAGGGCACGTCCTGGTGCGCGTAGGCGTCCAGACAGACCTCGCGGGCCCGGCCGAGGAGTTCGCGGAAGGTGGGGTCGCCCGCCAGGTCCAGCCGGAGCACGAGCGTGTTGGCGAAGAAGCCGATCAGGCCCTCCAACTCCGCACGGCTCCGGCCCACGATCGGCGTACCGACCACGACCTCGTCCAGGTCGCGGTTCTGGCCCAGTGCCACGGCGAACACCGCGAGCAGCGCCATGAACGGGGTGACGCCCGCCTCCCGGCTGATCGCCTGGAGCCTCGCGTCGGCCGATGCCGACAGCTGGACGCTCTCGATGGCCGCCCCGACGCCCCGCGCAGCCTCGCGAGCCCGGTCAGTGGGCAGTGTGATCGCCGGGAGTCCGCCCAACTGCTTTTTCCAGTAGCCGAGTTCTTCGGAGAGCCGGTCACCTTCGAGCCACCCACGCTGCCAGCGCGCGTAGTCGGCGAACTGCACCGGAAGCGCCGGCAGTTCGAGCTTCCGACCGGCTTCGGCAGCCTCGTACTGCGCGCCCAGCTCGGCCAGCAGCACTTCCAGCGAGTGCCCGTCGGCGATCAGGTGGTGCAGGCCGATCGCCAGCACGTGCTCGGCGGGGCCCAGGCGCAGCAGCGCCACTCGCCACAACGGACCGGTGGTCAGTTCGAACGGCCGGTCGGTGACCTCGTTGACCAGCCGGGTGACGGCACTCCCCCGGTCCCCCTCGGGCACGGCGCTCAGATCGACCAGCGGCACCGCGGCCGGACAGCCGGACCGCACCACCTGGCGCGGCTCGCCGGGATCGCCGTCATCGACATGAGCGCGCATCACGTCGTGCCGGTCGATCAGCCGCTGCCAGGCGGTCCGGAACGCGGCCACGTCGAAGGGGCCCCTCAGCCGCACCGCGGCGGTGATGTGATACAGCGAGGTGCCGGGCTCCCAGCCCTCAAGGAACCAGAGCCGGCGCTGGGCGAACGAGAGCGGGGCGGGCTCGGCGCGGTCCCCCGGCAGCAGCGGCGGCAGGGCCTCGGCCGCCGCCCCGGTCTGGGCGCGGCGGACCGCCTCGACGGCCGCGGCCAGCCGGGCCACGGTCGGCTCACTGAACAGCAGCCTCAGCGGCACCTCCACACCGAAGACCGCCCGCAGGCGGTTGTGCACTCGCGCGGCCAGCAGTGAGTGGCCGCCGAGGGCGAAGAAGTCGTCGTCGACGCCGATCCGGTCCACCCCGAGAACGTCCTGCCAGACGGCGGCGAGCACCGCCTCGACGGCGCTCCGCGGAGCGCGGTACGACGTGCCGAGGCTCTCCGCGGCGGGTTCTGGTGTGGGGAGGGCGCGGTAGTCGGTCTTGCCGTTGGGGGTGAGGGGGAGGGTGTCGAGGAGGGTGTAGGTGGTGGGGATCATGTGGTCGGGGAGGTG
>NZ_CP026498.1:10183507-10216378 GCF_002953255.1 Streptomyces sp. CB01881 | reverse complement strand
TACAGGAGGGTGGTGGCGTCCTGGGGTGCGAGCCGGTGGTGATCGAAGATCAGTTGCAGGCCGAGTGCGGAGCCCGGCACCGCCACCAGCGTCACCGGAAAGTTGGTGCGTTCCTCCGTCTCGTTCTGACTTATCGTCAGACCGGCGAAAGCCTCCTGCGCCTCGGAGGGCGCCACCGGGTAGTTCTCGAAGACCACCAGACTCTCGAAGAGCGGGACGCCGGACCCCACGTCGGCCCAGCTCTGCACCCGGGCCAGCGGTGTGTGCTCGTGGCTGCGCAGATCCAGCAGCCCGGCCTGTAGACCGCGCAGCCAGTCGCCCGCCGGCAGGTGCGGCTGGACCTGGATCCGGACCGGAACCGTGTTGATGAACAGGCCGACCATGTCCTCGACCCCGGGCAGGTCGGCCGGACGGCCGGCCACGGTCATGCCGTGGAGCACGTCCTGCCCGCCGCTGTACCGGCTCAGCAGCAGCGCCCACGCGCCCTGGACGACCGTGTTCGGGGTGATCCCGTACCGCCGGGCCATCGTCTGCAGCTCCGCGGTCACCGACCGGGGAAGCCCGGTCCGGCGCACGCGGTGCTCCGGAGGTGTGTCGGCCTCGCCCGGGCCGCGGTCGAGCGGGAGGGGGGTCGGCTCGTGGAACCCCCTCAGCCCGGTCCGCCAGAAGTCCTCGGCCGCTGCCTCGTCCTGGCGCTCCAGCCAGCCGACGTACTCCTGGTAGGGGCGTGGCACGGGCAGCGCGGCCGGTCGGCCGTCCCGGGCGGCCGCGTAGCACGCCGCCACCTCCTGCAGCACCAGTGGCACCGACCAGCCGTCGAGCAGCAGGTGGTGGTGGGTCCACACGAACTGATGTGCCGCGTCGTCCAGCCGCAGCAGCGCGAACCGCACCAGCGGAGGACGGGCCGGGTCGAAGCCACGCGCCCGGTCCTCCCGCAGGAAGGCGTCCAGCCGGTCCTGCCGCTCCTCGGCCGGCACGTCCCGCCAGTCCTCCCGGGTCCACGGCACCTCGACGGCGCGGTGGACCGCCTGGACCGGCGCCTTCCCGTCCACCGCGTGGAACGACGTGCGCAGCGCGGTGTGCCGGGCCACGACCTCGTCCCAGGCGCGGCGGAAGGCCGCCGCGTCCAACGACCCCTCGATCAGGCAGGTGACCTGTTCCACGTACACGTCGTCCTCAGGCGTGTACAGGGCGTGGAACCACATGCCCTCCTGCATGGGCGCGAGCGGGTGGACACTTTCGATGGTCATGGCGTCGGACATGTCTCTCGTCTTCTCGGTCTCCGTCGTGCGGGATTCCCGGCCACCCGCCGGGGTGGGCTGATCAGGCATCGAACCGCCCCAGCAGCTCGCTCAGTTCGCGCGGGCCGGGGACGGAGCCGGAGTCGGCGCCCCGGTTGCCGTCCCCGGCGGCGGGCCGGCCGGCGATCAGCGCTCGCAGGGTGCCCAGGCAGTGTTCCGCGAGCCCGGCGATCGTCTCTTCGCGGTACAGGCGGTCGCTGTAGGTCCAGGTGAACCTCAGCTCCTCCCCCAGTACCAGGGCGTTGACCTCGATCAGGTGGGAGCGCGTGGCCCGCGCGTCCAGGCCGGGCCCGGGGTTCTCCGATGCCGGTTCCCACAGTCCGCCCGGCTGGAAGCTCTGGTCCAACTGCCCGAGGTAGTTGAAGCAGACCGCCGCCGCCGGCAGCTCGGCCAGCTCCGCGGCCAACGGATCGCCGGTGCGCAGGTGGCGCAGCAGGCCGTAGCCCAGCCCGTCCCCGGGGACCCGCCGGCGCTGCTCACGCACCTGGCGCAGGGCTCCGGCGACCGATGCTCCCGGGGCGATGTCCAGCAGGACCGGGTAGGCGCTGGTGAACCAACCGACCGTGCGGGAGAGGTCGAGCTGCGGGCCGAGGTCCTCGCGGCCGTGTCCCTCCAGCTCGACCAGCACCTGCCGTTCCCCCAGGGCGTCGGTCAGAGCCAGGCCGGTGGCCGTGAGCAGGAGCTCCTCGATCCGTGCCTGGTACGCCGACGGCGCTTCCTGGAGCAGCAGCTTGGTCTGCTCGGCCTCCAGTGCGACGGTGACCGAGCAGGCACTGGCGCGCGTGTTGACGGACTCGAGCGTCTCGTCGTCGTCCGGCAGCAGGTCGAGCAGCACGCCCGACTCCTCGCCCGCGCGGAGCGTCTCCAGCCAGTGCTCCGTCTGCGCGCCGATCTCCTCGGTCTGGGCGTGGTCGTGGAGGTGGCGGGCCCAGTCGCGGAACGACGTGGTCTTGGCCGGCAGGACGATCGGCTGCTCCGGGCTGCCGGACAGCGCCAGGTGGACCTCGACGCCGAACTGCTCGGCCGCGTACGCCGCCTCCTCTCCGACCGCCGAAATCGTGGCGGCACAGGCCCGGTTGGTGGGCAGGGCCAGACAGATTCTGCTCATGCCGGTTCTCCGTTCGGTCGTCGTCAGGACGTGCGTTCGCCGGCCCGGGGGCGTGCCGGAGGGGGCGGCCGGTGGACGGCCGCGCGGGCACGAGGGGCAACTTGTCTTCCGGACCGGCGGGTTGAGTCGGCCCCGGCGAGGGATCGCGGTCGCCGTCTCGCCCCGGTGGCCTCGCTTTCCCCTACGGTGGACTAGACCAACTTTGAGTGTCAACGACAACGGTGCCGAGTGCCGGAGGGGGCGGCCGGGCTTGCCCGATCGGGCAGTTGGGGCTTCCGGTCCGGGATCGGAGTCCGAACGGCGGAGGGCGGTGGCCGCCGGGTGCGGTCACCGCCCTCCCGGGGCCGGTCCGGTCACGCCGTGCCCGGCGTCTTGCGGGTGGAGACGTTCATCCGGTTCCAGGTGTTGACCGTGAAGATCAGCGCGATGAGCTGGGCCAGCTCCTTCTCCTCGAAGTGCTCCGCCGCCTGCGCGTACACCGCGTCCGGGACGCCCTGCGGCAGCACGGTCACGGCCTCGGTCAACGCGAGGGCCGCGCGCTCCTTGGCGGTGTAGAGGCTCGACTCCTCCCAGGCGGAGAGCTGGTGGACGCGGTCCTCGGTCTCGCCCGCCTTCCGGGCGTCGGTGGTGTGGTAGTCGAGGCAGTAGGCGCAGCGGTTGATCTGGGAGGCGCGGATCTGCACCAGTTCGACCAGGACCGGGTCCAGGCCCTCGCGGGCGGCGGCGTCCAGGGCGAGGACGGCGCGGAACACCTTGGGTGCGGTGACGGAGAAGTTCATGCGCTGCGGGATCTGAACGGTTGTCATGGGAACGAGCCTAGGCGCGTGGGTGGCCCGCTGATTGGTGCACTTGTGGGGTTGTTTCGTGGGTCAATTGCCGAGCGGGGAGGGGGCGGAGCATGCTGGTCCGGGCCGGCTCGTGGACAGTGGGACCGGAGCGCTGGAAGGGACCGCGGGAGGCGATCGTGGTGGAGAGGGAACTCTGCGACACCAGTCGGCATCTGATCGTCCGGACCGAGCCGGAGGACGGCGCGGTGGCGACGGTGACGTGGGGGGCTGTGCTGAGGTTCGCCCTCTGGGGTTTCGGGTTCATGGCCGTGCTGTCGGGGATCCTCTTCGCCTTCGTCGGCGTCGTGCAGGGTTCGGCGGTGCCGGGTATCACGGCCGGGTTGCTGGTGGCGTGCGCGGTGTACTTCGCCGTGGCCGGACACCGGTTGGGGTGTGCGGCGAAGAAGGCGCTGGTGACGGTGTTCGGCTGGTGGGAGTACGTGTTCTGAGTGACGCGGCACGGCCGGCACCGCCCGACAGGTCTCGGGGGTGCCGGGCGTGACCGATCGGGCGGCGAGAGCGGGGCGGGTCGGTGCTCAGGCGCCGAGGCAGGTGCGGACGGCGTCGACCAGGTGGTTGGCGCGGGCGTCGCCGTGGCCGATCATGCGGTTGGCGACGTACGCGAAGCCGATGCCGAACTCGTCGTCACCGAAGGCGAACTGGCCGCCGGCGCCATCGTTGCCGAAGCTGCGGGCGCCGAGCATCGGGCGGAAGGCCGGCGACTCCAGCAGCACGCCCGAGCCCCAGCGGGCACCCATGTCGAAGCCCAGGAACCCTGCGCCGGAGGAGACTTCGCGCACGACGTCGGTCACGATGGCGGGGGAGAGGAGTCGCTCGCGCCCTCCGTCCCGACCGCCCTCGATGCCGGTGACGGCGGCGGCGTACAGCCCGGCCAGGCCGCTCGCGGAGGCGACGGCGCCCGCGCCGGGCAGCTCGATCGCGTGCAGCTCGGGGTCGTTCCAGCCGTGCGGCACGTCCAGGCCGGGGAAGACCAGCGCGCCGTTCATCGTCACGATCCGGGTGAGCAGGTGCTCCGGGCCGGGCATCGGACGACGGCCCTCGGCCTCCACCAGCCGTGCCAGGCGGTGGAGTTCGGCGGCGGGCAGGCCGATCCAGGCGTCCAGGCCGAGCGGGTCGCCGATCTCCTGCCGGAAGAACGCCCCCGGGGTGAGCCCGGTGATCCGGCGGATCACCTCGCCGACCAGGAAGCCGAGCACATGGCCGTGGTACTCGTAGGTGGTCCCGGGCTCCCAGAGCGGCTTCTGCTCCTCGATCGCCCGGACGACCGGCGCCCAGGCGGCGATCTCCTCGAAGCCCAGTACGGCGTCCAGGGCCGGGATGCCGGCGCGGTGGCCGAGCACCATCCGGCAGGTGACGTCCTCCTTGCCGTGCTGCGCGAACTCGGGCCAGTACCGGCTCACCGGGGCGTCGAGGTCGAGGCGGCCCTGCTGGGCGAGGAGGTGGGCACAGACGGCGACGAGGCCCTTGGCGCACGAGAACACGGGGACGACGGTGCCGGCCTCCCACGGCCGCCCGGTGCGTTCGTCCGCGACGCCGCCCCACAGCTCGACCACCTTCCGGCCGCCGGCGAAGACCGTGACGGCGGAGCCGAGTTCGGGGAAGTCCGCATAGTTGCGCGCGAACGCGTCGGCGACCGCGCCGAAGCCCTCGTCGGCGTGGCCCTGGTACTGCTGCATGGTGTCCGTCCTGTTCATCCGGGTGCGAGGCCGGCCGTCGGGAACGCGCCCGGTCGTCGGCGTACGCGCAACTCGCCGGGTACGCGCCCGGTCTCGGTGTGTGGTCGCCGGTACGCCGCCGGCGTCCAAGATCGTCGGCTGGGCCACCGTACGGGCTGACGGGCCCCGAGCGGAAACGATTTGACGACGTGCCGCCAACGCCGCGGTGCCGTGCCGCTAGGGTGAGCCACGTGACAGGGGTGAACGGGGCACTGATCGGGGGCCGGTACCAGCTCCAGGAGCTGATCGGTCAGGGCGGCATGGGACGGGTCTGGCGCGGGTTGGACACCACCCTGGGCCGCGACGTCGCGGTGAAGGAGGTCCTGCTCCCCCAGGGCGTCACGGAGGCCGAACGCGAGCAGCTCGTCCAGCGCGTCCTGCGCGAGGCCCGGGCCGCGGCGCGGCTGAACCACCCCGGGATCATCACCGTGCACGACGTCGTCGAGCACGAGGGTGCGCCGGTCATCGTGATGGAGTACGTCAGCGGGCTCTCGCTGGCCGCCGCCATCGCCCGCGACGGTGCGCTGCCGGCGGCGCGGGTCGCCGAGATCGGCGTGGCGATGGTCAAGGCGCTCCAGCAGGCCCACGCGGCGGGCATCGTCCATCGCGATCTCAAGCCGGACAACGTCCTGTTGATGGGTGACCGGGTGATCCTCACCGACTTCGGCATCGCCCACATGGCCGACGCCACCACCGCCCTCACCCGCACCGGCGCGGTCATCGGCACGCCCGCCTACATGGCCCCCGAACAGCTGGAGGGGAAGCCCGCGGCGCCCGCCAACGACCTGTGGTCGCTCGGGGCGACGCTGTACGCGGCGGTCGAGGGCGAGATGCCGTTCAGCGGGGACACCTTCGGCGCGCTGTGCGTGGCCGTCGTGACGAAGGAGCCGCGCCGGCCGGTCAGGGCGGGCGCGCTGACGCCGCTGCTGGGCGCGCTGCTGGCCAAGGACCCGGCGCAACGACCCTCGGCGGAGCAGACGTTGGCGGCTCTGGAGGCGGTGGCGCGGGCGGCCGTGCCGGTCGCGCCGGTCGGGCCGGTCGCGACGCCGACGGCTCCCGATGTGGCGGGGGGCGGTGGGTGGTACGGGCCGCCGCAGCCGTTGACGGCCCCGCAGCCGCCGCCCGGAGCGCCCCAGCCGGGGTCCGCCGGGGCGTGGCTGCCACCGCAGGCCGGGCAGGCCGCCCCGACGCCGCCGCTCCTCCCGCCCGCGTCCTCCGGGACCTCTGCATCCTCCGGGGCCACTGCGCCCTCCGCGCCGGCGGCCCCGAGCGCGGCCGGGGCGATCCTGGTGCGGTTCATCGGCTGCATGGGGCTGATCTGGGCGATCGGTAGCGCCCTGCCGTGGAACTACCTGGGCACCATCCCCGACAGGTTCGTCCCCCACGCCCTCCTCGTGACCGCCGTGCTCTCCCTCGTGCACGCCGTGCCCCGGCCCCGCTGGCATCCGGCCGTGGTCTGGGCGGTCACCGTGACGGCGGACCTGGGCCTGTTCTTCGTGACCAAGGCCGTCGTCGCGCAGTGGCTGGGCACGGGCCAGTTGGGCTTCGGCGAGGAGCCGGGGCAGATGGCGCTCAACATGCTGCTCCTGGGCACGGGCGTCTGGCTCCTCTGGCTGCTGGTCCCGGGCAGCCGGCGTCCCGCCCGCCCGTAGCCCCGGCGTACGGCCCTACGGAGCTCCGGCGGACGGCCGCCTCGGTGGACAGCCGTCCGTAGCCCGTAGCCCGTCACCGTAGTCCGGCCTGCGGCCCCCACCCCCGCCCCGGCCTGTGACCTGCGGCCGTTCCGGCGTGGGACTGCTCGGTCAGCCGCGCTCCACGGGGGTCAGTGCGGCCGTGATCACCCGGTGCAGTGACCGGTCGAACGCCGTGTCCGGGTCGGCCGGCGGGCCCGCGGTGGCGAAGGCCGCCGACAGGTGGGGGTACTCGCCGCTCATGGCGGCCCTGGTGAGGTAACCGACCAGCTCGGCCTGCCACTTGGCACCCGCCGCGCCGGTCCGCTCGTACTGGGCGTACTGGCAGACGAAGCCGTTGAACAGGGCCATCGCTTCCATGCGCGTGCCGCCGTCGAGGCCGCTCGGTTCGGTGACGGCGAGGAAGTGGTCGGTGTAGCGCAGGGCGTTCGGGCCGATGCCGGGGCGGGCGATCAGCAGGGCGGGCAGCCAGGGGTGGCGCCGCATGAGGGCGAGTTGCGCGTGGCCGAGCCGGAGCAGGTCCGCGCGGCAGTCACCGGCCGGGGCGAGGTCGTCGTAGTCGTACTCGTCGGCGACTGCGTCGAGCATCAGGTCCAGCAGGTGCTCCTTCTTCGGCACGTAGTTGTAGAGCGACATCGTCCCCGCTCCGAGTGCCGCCGCGACCCGGCGCATGGAGACCGCGTCCAGCCCCTCGGCGTCCGCGATCGCGATGGCCGCGGCGGCGATGGAGGCCCGGCTGTGGGCGGGTTTGGGGCCGCGGCCGGTGCGTTCGGGGCGCAGCCAGATCAGTTCGGGGGCCTCGGGCGGTTCGGGGGGCGCCGGCGGAGAGTCGGCGGGGGGCTTGCTGGACGGCACGGAAGATCACCTCGGTTACCCATCTTAGATACGTACGGCGTACGTAGTACGATGCGTGGGCGCGCGCTTCTACGTACGCTGTACCTAGCTGAAGGGCAGAGCCATGTCGAAGACCAGTCGGCCGGCCGTCGAGATGACGGGCGTGGCGAAACGATTCGGAGCCCGCTCCGGAGCCACCGAGGCCCTGCGCGGCCTCGACCTCACCGTCCCCGCCGGCACGGTCTGCGGCCTGCTCGGCCCCAACGGCGCCGGCAAGACGACCGCCGTCCGCGTCCTCGCCACCCTGGTCGCCCCCGACCGCGGCACGGCCCGCGTCGCCGGCTACGACGTGGTGCGGGAGGCCGAGGCGGTCCGGCGCAGCGTCGGGCTGGCCGGGCAGCACGCGGCCGTGGACGAAGGCATCACCGGCCGCGAGAACCTGGACCTGCTCGGCCGGCTGCACCACCTCGGCGCCCGGGCCGCCCGGGCCCGCGCCGGCGAGCTGCTCGAACGCTTCGGCCTCGCCGAGGCCGGCGGCCGCCTCGTCCGCACCTACTCCGGCGGCATGCGCCGCCGCCTCGACCTCGTCGCCAGCCTGGTCACCAGCCCGCCGGTGCTCTTCCTGGACGAGCCGACCACCGGCCTCGACCCACGCAGCCGGCAGGAGATCTGGTCCACCGTCAAGGAGCTGGCCGAGGGCGGCACCACCGTGCTGCTCACCACCCAGTACCTGGAGGAGGCCGACCGGCTCGCCGACGACATCGTGGTGATCGACCACGGCGCCGCCATCGCGACCGGCCCGCCATGGCGGCTCAAGGCCGCGATCGGCACCCGGATCGAGGTAACCCTCGCCGAGGTCGGTCAACTCGGCCGTGCCGCAGTGGTACTGGCCGCACTGGCGGAGAGCGGGGACGTCGTGGTCGACCACGACCAGCGGACCGTCGCCGTTGTGACCCGGCCCGGGGTGGAGGTGCTGCTGCCGCGCCTGGTCCGGGAGTTGGACGCGGCGGGGGTGGTCGCCCAGGACGTCGGCCTGCGGCCGCCGTCGCTGGACGACGTCTTTCTCGCGCTCACCGCCGACTCCAACTCCCTGGGGAGGGCCGCCTGATGGCCGTGTCCGCTGCTCCGCCCGTGCACCCCGTGCCGGGTCGGATGATCTCCGTGCCGGGCCGACTGGTCTCCGACACCTGGTCCTCGATGCTCCGGATCCTGCTCAACTACCGCCACTCGCCCGGTCTGCTGGCCGCCTCGCTGGGTGTGCCGGTGATCATGGTGGTGGTCTTCGGGTACGTCTTCGGCAGCGCCATGCAGGTGCCGGGCGGCGGGAACTACCGCGAGTTCCTGATGCCCGGGCTGTTCGCCATGGTGGCCGTCAACGGCGTCATGCCCACCATGGTCGGCGCCGCCCGCGACGTCGGGCGCGGGGTCACCGACCGGCTCCGCTCGATGCCGGTCTCGCGCACCGGCCTGCTGCTCGGCCAGACCCTCGCCGACTTCCTGGTCAGCATCGTGGTGCTGGCGCTGCTGGCCGTCGTCGGCCTGGCGGCCGGCTGGCGGATCCGGGGCGGAACCGCGGACGCCGCAGAGGCGTTCGGCCTGTTGCTGCTGCTCCGCTTCGTGATGACCTGGGTCGGCACCTTCCTCGGGCTGGCCGTCGGCAAGGAGGAGGCGGCCGGCCAACTCGCGGTCGCGGTCTTCCCGTTGGCGATGGTCACCAACGCGTACGTGCCCACCGGGGGCATGCCCGGCTGGCTCAGGGTGGTCGCGGACTGGAACCCGGTCAGCGCCGCGGTGCAGGCCTGCCGTGAACTGTTCGGCAACCCGTCGGCGCCCGGCGGGGCCTGGCCGATGCAGCACGCCGTGCCCGCGACACTGCTCTGGTGCGCGGCGCTGCTGGCGGTGTGCGGACCGCTCGCCGTGCGGAAGTTCGCCACGCACGGTCGGTGAGGCGCCGCCTCCGGGTGCCTTCGCGCCGACTTCCGGCGTGCTCCCGGCGCATTCCCGCCGCGCGACGGCCGTTTCGGGCGATCTTCGGTCCGGCTTCGGCCCGCTCTGCGGAATGTGCTGGACAGCGGCGCCGGTGCGGCCGATGGTGGGCGGCATGGAGTTCACCCACCTCGGCCGCACCGGCCTGACCGTCTCCCGCCTCTGCCTGGGCACCATGAACTTCGGCCCGCACACCGAGGAGTCGGACGCCCACCTGATCATGGACACCGCCCACGAGCGGGGCATCAACTTCTTCGACACCGCCAACGCCTACGGCCGCGACAACGAGGGCAACCTGAAGGGCCGCACCGAGGAGATCATCGGCAGATGGTTCGCCCGGGGCGGCGGCCGCCGCGAGCGGACGGTGCTCGCCACCAAGGCCTACGCCCCGATGGGCGACTGGCCCAACGAGGGCCGCCTCTCCGCCCTCGCCATCCGCCGCGCGGTCGAGGACAGCCTGCGCCGGCTCAACACCGACCACATCGACCTCTACCAGATGCACCACATCGACCGGGACACGCCCTGGGAGGAGATCTGGCAGGCGATGGAGGTCCTGGTCACCCAGGGCAAGATCATCTACGTCGGCTCCAGCAACTTCGCCGGCTGGCACCTCGCCCAGGCCCAGGAGGCCGCCCGCGCCCGCCACTTCCTCGGCCTGGTCAGCGAGCAGTCCCTCTACAACCTGCTCGACCGCACCATCGAGCTGGAGGTCGTCCCCGCCCTCCAGCACTACGGCCTCGGCCTGCTCCCCTGGAGCCCGCTCCGCAGCGGCCTCCTCGGTGGCGTCCTGCGCAAGGAACGCGAGGGCACCGCCGTCCGCGGCGCCATGGGCCACGCCTCCGAGATCCTCGCCGCCAACCGCGACCGCCTCCAGGCCTACGAGGACCTCGCCGCCGAACTCGGCACCGACCCCGCCGACCTCGCCCTCGCCTGGCTGCTCAGCCGCCCGGCCGTCACGGCCCCGATCATCGGCCCGCGCACCCCCGCCCACCTCGAAGCGGCGGTGGGCGCGCTCGACCTCAAACTCGCCCAGAAGACGCTCGACCGGCTGGACGAACTCTTCCCCGGCCACAAGCCGGCCCCGGAGGACTACGCCTGGTAGCCGCGCCTCTGTCGGGGGCCGGGGCCCGGACGGCCTCCGCCCCCGACCTGCGGACATCCGTGCGCGATGATGATCGGCATGACGGGTGGACGCAGTGAGCTGGACGACGTACTGGACCGGGCCGGGCTGGAGCGGGTCGGGAGCCGAGGGGTCCCGGGGGCGCGGCCGGTCGCGGCGGCCTGGCGCGCGGTCCGCGCCGGGGCCGACCACCCCGCGGTCGTCGTGCCGGCCGACCACCCGGACCTCGCCGCCGAACTCAACCGGCAGTGGCACCGTCTCGCCGTCGAGCACGGGGTGTTCGAGCGTGGGGTGTTCGAGCGAGGCGGGCCGTCCGACGGCGTGGGCGAGTCGTCCGGTCATGGTGCGTCGTCCGGTGACGAGAGCGGGTCGTCCGGTGTGGGCGGACCGCCCGACGACGGGTCGTCCGACGACGGGTCGTCCGGCGTGGGCGGGCCGTTCGACGGTGAGGGGCCGTCCGGTGAAGCCGGCGCGTTCCTGATCGACGTCCCCGACATCCCCGGCGCGGGCTGCCGGTGCCACCGCGGATGGTCCCGGGTCCGGCTCTCCGACCGGTGGGACCTCGCCGGGGCGCTCGGCCGGCAGTCGGGCGGGCCGGAGTTCGTCACCACCTCCCTCGACGGGGAGCGCGTGCTCGGGTGCGCCACCGAGGCCGGCGCGGTCCGGCTGGTGGTCGTCCGCGCGCTCAGCGCGTGGCTGGAGGCGTCGGCCCGGGCCCGCGCCGCCGCGGACGGGGGCGGGGACCGGAGCGGGGACGCGGGCGGGGACCGGAGCGGGGACGCGGGCCGCCGGGCTGTGTGGGAGCCGGTGCTGGCGCGAACCACCACCTCGCCACAGCTGCGTGACAAGTGGCGCGACGGCCTGGCCGGCAACCGCGCAGCGCCCGCGGACGTCCTGATCCGGCTCCTCCACGGCGCCCCGGACGAGCGGGTGCCCTTCGGGCTGCACTACCGGCAGCTGCCCGACGACGTCGTGGACGCGTGGATCGCCCACCCCCGTCCGCGCGTCCGCAGGCTCCTCGCCGAGCGGACGAGCCTCACGCCCGCGCAGCGCGAGCGGCTCTTCCGGGAGGCGGACGCCCGGCTCCGCTGGATCCTGCTGGTCGGGCTGGTCGACGCCGGGCTGGAGTTGACCGACGCCACCTACGACCTCTTGGCGGCCGACGCGAGCGACCAGATCCGGTCCGAGCTGGCGCTCCACCGCGACCTTCCCACACGGCACCTGATCGCGTTCGCCGCCGACCAGGACGCGTCCGTCCGCCGGAGGGTGACGCCGCGCGCCTGGCCGCACCTGGACGACGCCACCCGGGCGGCCCTCCTCGCGGACCCGGACGCCCCGGTGCGCGCTACGGCACGGCTGCGCCACCACGAGGCCGTTCCGCTCGCCGCCGCCGACTTCGACGCGCTGCCCGACAGCTCCGACCGCGGACGGGCCGCCGAGCGCTGCGCCCTCACCCGCGAGCTGGCCGAAGCGCTGGCCCACGGCCCGGATGTGGGCCTGCGCCGCGCCGTCGCCCGGAACGCGGGCCTGGACGCGGACCTGGTGGCCGTCCTCGGGCAGGACCCCGACGATTCCGTCCGCTGGCGGGTCTCCCTGCGGCCCGAACTCCCGGAGGAGCAGCGCGCCGGTATCCGGTTCGACAAGGACCCGGCCGTCCGCATCCCCGTGCTCGACTGGGTCCGGGAGCAGCAGGACGACCCCGCGGCGATGCGCCGCCTCGCCGCCTCCCGCCACTTCCTGGTGCGCCGCAGCGTCGCCTGTGCGAAGAACCTGCCCCAGGACGTGGCCGACCTCCTCGCCCGCGACGAGGACCACGCCGTCCGGCTGCTCCTGGCGGAGAGCTGCGCCCAGGCCCCGGCCGAGCTGCTGTCGGAGATGTGGCGGACCTGGGACGGCTACTCCGCCGCCCGCATGCCCGAACACCCCAACTTCCCCCGCGAGCACACCCTCCGCCACGCCGACCACCCGCACCCCCGGATGCGCGAACTCGCCCTGGACGACCCGGACTCGACCGAGGAGCTGGTCGAACGCCTCAGCCGCGACCCCGCGTACGGCGTCCGCTGGCGCGCCCTGCGGGACCCGCGTCTCTCCGTGGCGTCCGTGATCCGGCTGCTGGACGACCCGCACGACGGCATCCGCAGCACGGCCGCCGGCGATTCGCGCCTCCCGGCCCACGTCCTCGCCGGTCTCCTGGACGACCCGGCGACGGCCGACTCCGCCGCCGGGAACAGGGCGCTGCCGGCGGAGGTGATGCGCCACCTCCTGGAGCTCCGGCCACCTGCCCCGGCTGCGGTCTCGGCCTGATCGCGCGCGGTGGGGCGTTGCCGGGAGCTTCCGGGCGCTGACCTGTGGTAGCACTGCTGACATGACGGAGAGGCCTGCCCGGCGTGGCAGTTATCACCATGGGGCGCTGCCGGAGGCGCTGGTGGCGGCGGCGTTCGAGGTGTTGGACGAGCAGGGGCTGGGCGCGGTCAGCATGCGGGAGGTGGCGCGCCGGGCGGGGGTTTCGGCGGGGGCGCCGTTCCGCCACTTCGCCGACCGGCAGGCGTTGTTGACGGAGTTGGCGGACCAGGTGCTGGCGGACTTCGAGCGGTGGCAGCGGGCGGAGATCGAGGGGAGCGAGGGGTCGGCGCTGCGGGCGATCGGGCTGGGCTTCGTCCGGTACGCGATCCGGCATCCGCACCGGTTCGAGCTGGTCCGGGCACGGGTGTTCACGCCGTCGCGGCAGCCGGAGTTGCAGCGGCGGCTGTCCGGGATCGACGAGGCGTTCACCGGTTTCATCGTCGCGGACCAGGAGGCCGGCCGGCTGCGCCCGGGTGATCCGGCGCTCGTGGGGCTGGCCGGGCAGGCCCTGGTGTACGGGCTCTCACAGATGATCATCGACGGCTGCCTGCCGCCGGAGCGGGCGGAGGAGCTGGCCGCGCAGGTGCTGGACACGTTCGGCCAGGGAGTGGCCAATCCCCGCTGACCGCACGGGATTTGGGTCCTGCGCGAAGCCTTGACCGGGTTGTCGCCCGCTGATGTAATCACCGCTTACATGGGACCAGGGGCAGCAGGAGGCAGACGTGTTCGCCAAACCGACTCCGGGATACACCACCGCGGCCGCCACGGGAGACACGGTGGTGCTGCTGATAGGAATGCGCATCAACCGCTTCTGGGCCGTCCACCACTGGGGGCCCGTGATGATGGCGATGTTCCGGATGCTGTCCGAGCTCGCCAAGGCCCCCGAACGCGGACTGCGCGGCCGCGTCATGCTGACGGCCTCGCCACGCACGTACTACATCGTCCAGTACTGGGAGTCGAAGGAGAAGCTGTACGCGTACGCCGCCGCGCCGGACGCGTTCCACCACAAGGCGTGGGGCATGGTCAACCGCAAGGTGCGGGGCGGGAAGGCCCGGCAGCACGTGGGGCTCTGGCACGAGACGTACGTCGTGCCCGAGGGGTCCTACGAGTCGATCTACTTCGACATGCCCCCGTTCGGGCTGGTGGCGGCCACCGGCTCGCTGCCGTTGGACCGCCGCGGGCGCCGGGCGGCGGACCGGTTCGCCTTCCGGTCGAAGGGGGAGGGCGTTCCGGAGGCCGCCGCGGCAGAGGAGAAGGCCCGGTAGGGCGAGCCCCGTAGGGCGGCTCAGTGGAGCAGGCCGCCCATGGAGTGGTCGTCGGCGAGGAGCTGCCAGGAGTGGTCGGGGGTGGCGAACGCGCCCGGGTCGAGGGCGGCGAGCACACCCTCGACGACACCGCTCAGCAGCGCCTGCGGATCGAAGAGCGCCCACGCCTCGCCGGCGGCCCCGTGCTCCCAGCGCCGCCACTCGGCGCGCATCCGCCCGCACGTCCAGAGGGTGTAGAGGAGCGCGGAGACGTCCTGGTTGAGGTAGGCCTCGGGTATGCCGGGGTCGTTCCAGGCGGGCAGCTCCAACCGGCCGGTGGCGCCGTCGAGGGCGATCTCCAGGTCGTGCGGCCAGGCGGCGAGGGCGATGTGGTGGCGCTGGTGGTCGCGCTCCCACTCGTCGCTGTCGCTGTCGCCGTCGCTGTCGGGGTCGTTCTCGGGGTCTCCGCCCGGGGTGTGCTCGTCGCCGGTGCCGGTGCCCGGCGCGAAGTACTCGGGCGCGAAGTACTCGGGGTACGCCTCCACCATCGTGACCAGTGGCCCGTCGTCGGCCACGCCCAGCAGGGCGCCGCCGAGCGGCAGGCCGACGTCGGTGAGCAGCCGGCGGGTCGGCCCGTGGGTGAGCCCGCCGGGCAGCTCCTCCGGGCGGAAGCGGCGGACCTGCCCGTTCCCGGTGACGGCGGCGAGGTCCTCGGCCAGCTCCGGCCCGAACTCGTATGCGAGCCTCGCCGGCCCGCCGGGGAGCGCACCCCAGGCGAGTGAGCGCACCAGCAGGGCGGTCTCCCAGTGCGGGGGAGCGGCGCGGTGGTGCGCGAACAGCTCCGGGTCCATCGCGCGCAGCCGCTCGCGCACGACCCTGACCACCTCCGCGACGATCGCCGGCCCGCGCTCGCCGCCGAGCGCCTCGGGCTCCTCCGCCGCCAGGGCCGCCACGTCGACCTCGCGCATCAGCTCGACCAGGGCGGACAGGCCGGAGGCGAGCAGGTCGCGGCGGAGCTCCCCGCGGCGGCGGCCGATGAGGAAGACCTGACCGGTCACCCCGTCCAGCACCACCGCGTCGCCCTCGTGGGACCGGGGGGCGGCGTAGGCGGTCTCGCCGAGGACGAAGAGGTGCTGCCCGGTGCCCCCGTCCTTGGCGAAGGGCTCCAGGGGCGAGAAGTCCAGGGCCGAGAAGTCGAGGAAGGCCGCGGCCTCGGGCAGGCCCTCCTGCATCAGGAACTCCCGGCTCGGCAGGTGCGAGAGGCGCTCCGGGAGCTGCTGGGGCTCCAGTTGCAGGCGCCCGTCCCAGTCCTGCTCGATGCCCATGACCCGCCCCCACCTCGTTGTTCCATGATCCCAATGATCGGGATGACCCTAGCGGGCACTACTGACAGCCCTCGGCGGCGGGGCGGCATCGGAGCGCGAGCGGGGGCGGCGTGGGCGTGCGCGTCGGTGGCGGAGTCGGTAGGCGGAGTCGGTGGCGGCGTTGCTGGGGGCGTCGTTCGGGGCGTCGTCGGGGTTGGCCTTGCGGGGCCGGGGTGAGTGTCGCGGGGCGGCATCGCCCGCCCGGCGTGAGAGCGTCGGGGGATGGGGACGGTGGAGCAAGGAAGCGGCGGCGACCCGGCCGTGGTGCACGAGGTGCCGTACTACGCGCAGTGGGAGTCGGCGGGCCTGGTACGAGAGATCGTGGCCGGCGCGGTGAGCGCGGCGGACGATCCGCGCTGGGGCGAGTCGGGGGCGGCCACGCCCGAGGAGTACGAGTACTGGTCGTGGCGACTGTGCGGGGTGGCCTGCCTGCGGATGGCGCTGGACCACTGGTGGGGGGTGGCGCCGACAGCGGTGCAGCTGGCGGAGGAGTGCCTGGCGGCCGGCGCGTACGAGCGGGACGGCGAGCGGCTGCGCGGCCTGATCCACACACCGTTCGCCGCCTACGTCCACCAGCGGTGGGGACTGACCGCGCAGGCGAGGGAGTTGACGCCGGCGGAGGTGGCCGCGGAGGTGGCCGAAGGGCGGCTGGTCATGCTGTCCGTCCACCCCGCGATCCGGCACCCGGACGGGCCCGACCCCCAGCGGCGCGGTGGCCACCTGGTCCTGGCGGTGGGCACCACGGCGACGGCGCTGGTGATCCACAACCCGTCCGGCTTCGCGGGCGAGTCGCAGGCGTACGCGCACGTGCCGTGGCAGCGGTTCGAGCGGTTCTACGCGGGGCGGGGCATCGTGCTCGGCCCGCCCGGGGTGGACGGATGACCCCGGGCGGGCGAACTGCGGCGGACTCGGGCGGACTCTGCTGAACTCGGGCGGCCTCGGGCGGCCTTGGGCGGGCGGACCCGGTCGGGTGGAGCCGGCCGTCAGGCCGTCGCCGCCGGCAGTCCGATCGGGTTGATCGGCGGCAGCGCGGTGCGACAGAGCGCCGAGATCGGCTTGAGCGCGGCGGCGATCCGGTCGAGTTCGGCGCGCGGGTGGTTCTCCCAGACCCGGGTGGCGGCGAGGTCGGTCGCGGCCTCCAGGGACTGGTGGCGGATCCGGCCGCACTCCGTGATGGTGCCGCGCTCGGTCAGCCAGCCGCGTTCCACCAGGCGGGCGGTGGCGGCGTCCCACTGCCCGTCGGTCCAGCCGCGCAGCGGCTGCATCATGTCCCGGCGCACGTCCAGGGCGCAGCGGACCACCAGCGCCTCGCAGCCGTCCAGCCCGGCCGCGACCAGTGCGGCGACGTGCCCGTCGCCCCGGTGTTCGCGCATCACGGTGGCGGCCTGCCAGAGCCTCCCGTACAGGCCGGCCGGGCGCGGAAGGGCGGCGTTGGCGGCGGCCAGCACCCGGCCCGCGCAGTCCAGGCGGGTGACGGCCTGCTCCAGCAGGTCGGCGACCAGCTCGACCTGCTCCGGCTCGACGTGCTCCAGCAGCCGCGCGAGCGCCGCCGAGGCGCCCTCGACCCGGGCGGCCAGTGCGACGTCCGGGTCGGCCAGCTTCCAGACGTCCGGCAGGGCGCGCTCCACCATGGAGGGCGCGAAGCTGAAGAAGCCGGCGATCACCGGCGGCGCGTCGACCGGGCCCAGCGGCGCCGCGCGGCCCGCGAAGTAGCCGCGCCAGGTGCCGCGCAGACCGGCGGCCTCGAAGGCGGCGCGGCCCTCGGGCGAGAAGTAGGTGACGGCGTGCACCGGCTCGAAGAGCCACCACAGGGCGCGGGCGGGATGGACCAGTTCGGTCAACGGAAGACCTTCCTCGGACGAGCGCGGAGCGCGGCGAGCGCGTGGTGCCGACTGCTCACGGCTCACAGCTTGGCGGGGCGCTTGTTGCTTGGTGAGGTGCGGGAACGAGGTGCGGGAACGAGGTGCGGGAACGAGGTGCGGGAACGAGGTGCGGGAACGAGGTGCGGGAACGGTGCTGCACAGGGCTGATGACCACGGCGGCGGTCACGATAACCCTGCACGGGGTGTGATGAGGGTCACGGGGAGGTCTCGCTGTTCGGCGCCGGCCGCTACGGTCCCCGCCGTTCTCCGCCGGTCCCCGTCAAATCCCGTCGGTCTTCGTCGGTCTCCGCCGGTTCCCGCGAGACGACGGGGCGAGGTGCCCGCTCCCGGCAGCCGGGTGGGCGGGTTACCGGTGCACCGGCGGCATCGCGAGCGGGTTGATCGGCATCTGCTCGCGGCAGATCGCCGCGATCGGCTTCAAGGCGGCGGTCAGGCGGTCGAGTTCGCCGTGCGGCAGGCCCTCCCACGCCCGGCCGGCGGCCAGGTCGGTGGCGGCTTCGACGGCCCGGTGCCGGATCCGGCCGAGCTCCGTGACCGCCCCCTCCGCCGTCAGCCAGCCCCGCTCGACCAGCCGCGCCGCAGCGGCCTCCCACTCCTCGTCCGTCCACCCGCGCAGCGGCTGGAGCACCTCGCGGCCGGCGTCCAGCGCGCAGTGGAGCACCGGCGCCTCGCAGCCGTCCAGCCCCGCCGCGACCAGCGCGGCCACATGGCCGTCCCCGCGGTGCTCGCGCAGCACGGTCGCGGCCTGCCACAGCCGCCCGTACACGTCCGCGGGCCGGGGGAGTGCGGCGTTGGCGGCGGCCAGCACCCGGCCGGCGCAGTCCAGCCGGGCCACCGCCTCCTCCAGCGCGGTCGCCGCGGATTCGACCTGCTCGGGCTTCACCGGTGCCAGCAGCCGGGTCAGCGCCGCCGCCGAGCCCTCGGTCCGGGCGGCCAGAGCCTGCTGGGGGCTCGCGTGCGTCCACACCGCGGGCAGCGCCCGCTCCACCATCGCCGGGGAAAAGCTGAAGAACGAGGCGATCACGGGCGGTGCGTCCACCGCGCCCAGCGGAGCCGAGCGGCCCGCGAAGTAGCCGCGCCAGCTGCCGTCCAGCCCGGCCGCCTCGAAGGCCGCACGGCTCTCGGGCTGGAGGAAGGTGACGGCGTACACCGGCTCGAAGAGCCGCCACAGCGCCCGGGCGGGGTGGACGGGATCGGACATCGGGAGGCCTTCCTCGGTGGATCGTGCCGACTGGACGGCGACCGCCCGGGGTGCCGGGGGCCGCTCAGGTGTTCTTGACCGCGGTGGTGGTCCCGGTAACTCCGGCCGGGGTGTGATGACGGTCACGCGGTGGCCGCGGGGTGCGGTCGCCGGTCGCGCGGCACGAGATGATGGGACGAGCGTGCCCGTCGTCCGGGCACCCCAGCCCTCGCAAGCCCTCGCACGAAGGTAGTCGGCCATGTCCCAGATCAGCCCCAGCATCCTGTCCGCGGACTTCGCCCGCCTCGCCGACGAGGCCGAGGCCGTGAGGGGCTCGGACTGGCTGCACGTCGACGTGATGGACAACCACTTCGTCCCCAACCTGACGCTGGGCGTCCCGATCGTCGAGTCGCTGGCCCGCGCCACCGACATCCCGCTCGACTGCCACCTGATGATCGAGGACCCGGATCGCTGGGCCCCCCAGTACGTCGAGGCCGGCGCCGGTTCCGTCACCTTCCACGTGGAGGCCGCCGCCGCGCCCGTCCGGCTCGCCCGTGAGATCCGGGCGAAGGGCGCCCGCGCGTCCATGGCTCTCAAGCCCGGCACGCCGATCGAGCCGTACGAGGACCTGCTGCCCGAGCTGGACATGCTGCTGATCATGACGGTCGAGCCGGGCTTCGGCGGGCAGGCGTTCCTCGACATCATGCTGCCGAAGATCCGCCGCACCCGGGAGCTGATCGACAAGCACGGCCTGGAGCTGTGGCTGCAGGTCGACGGCGGTGTCGCGGCGAGCACCATCGAGCGCTGCGCCGAGGCGGGCGCGGACGTCTTCGTGGCCGGTTCGGCGGTGTACGGGGCGGAGAACCCGGCCGAGGCCGTCGCCAAGCTGCGCTCGCTCGCGGACGCCGCGACGGCGGACGCCTGGTGGGCCTGCCGGCACTGACCCGCGGTGCCGGCCGGTGGTCGTCGGCCAGCGGCCGGCAGCCGGCAGCCGGGGCGCGGGACCGTATGCCGGGCCCGTGCCCGGGGCCGCGCCCGGCCGCCGTGGGTGGAGGAACACCGCGGGTTGATGGATGATCGTTGCCGACGACCCTCCGGCCCCGGCCGGCCCCGACCCGTACGGTGGTGGATCCGCGACATGAGCAATCTCGATCTCAAGCCCGCCCCGACCCCCTGCGGTGGCCGGACCGGCACCGGTCCGGTCCGGGAACTGCTGACCGGACGCCAGGTCCCGCTCGGCGAGAGCACCGTCGTGCGTCGTCTGCTGCCCAACCTCGGCCGCCGGATGGTCGGCGCCTGGTGCTTCGTCGACCACTACGGCCCGGACGACATCGCCGACGAGCCCGGCATGCAGGTCCCCCCGCACCCGCACATGGGACTGCAGACCGTGAGCTGGCTCCACCAGGGCGAGGTCCTGCACCGCGACAGCCTCGGCAGCCTCCAGACCGTCCGCCCCTACGAGCTGGGCCTGATGACCTCCGGCCGGGCGATCTCCCACTCCGAGGAGTCCCCGCGCCCGCACGCCCGCTTCCTGGAAGGCGCCCAGCTCTGGGTCGCCCTCCCGGACGCCCACCGCCACACCGCCCCCGCCTTCGAGCACCACGCCGAGCTGCCCGTCGTCACCGCCCCGGGCCTGCGCGGCACCGTCATCATGGGCACCCTCGACACGGCCACCTCCCCCGGCACCGCCTACACCCCCCTGGTCGGCGCCGACCTCGCCCTCACCGAGGGCGCCGACCTCAAGCTCCCCCTCGAACCCGGCTTCGAGTACGCCGTCCTCTCCATGTCCGGCAGCGTCGACGTCGACGGCGTCCGCGTCGAACCCGGCTCCATGCTCTACCTCGGCAGCGACCGCCGCGAACTCCCCCTCCTCGCCCGCACCGACTCCGCCGTCCTCCTCCTCGGCGGCGAGCCCTTCGAGGAGAAGCTGGTCATGTGGTGGAACTTCATCGGCCGCTCCGGCGACGAGATCGTACAGGCACGGAACGACTGGGAGAAGAGCTCGCGGTTCGGTGAAGTGCACGGCTACGACGGTGCCCGCCTGCGTGCGCCAGGGCTCCCCGACATCCCGCTCAAGCCCCGTGGTCGGGCGCGCTGACCTGCGGTAATACCGGCGTGCGGGCTGCGTGCGAGGCGGTGGCCTCGTGCGCGGTACCTGCACTCGAAGGTGGCCTCCAGAGCTGTCTCACGGCCTTGCCGGCATGGGCGGAAGAGCCGTCGAATTCTCATGTCCGGCTGGGTGCGACAGGGCCTGGTCGGATCGGTGCTGACATTTTGCCGACTTTCCTGACGGGTAATCAGGTAGGCCCGTCTCGATGCCCGAGGCCGTCGACCGCCCCGGATGTCTGCGGCGATCGAGGGAGTGTGCCGGCCTGTGAACGTTCGGGGATGCGGATCGCCGACTGGTACAGGCAGGAGGTGCCGCTCGGTCGTGGCGGGATGGGCGAGGTCTGGCAGGCCCACGACTCGCGGCTGGACCGCGAGGCCGCCATCAGGTTCCTCGTCCCGCACCTGGCCGCCAGGGGCAGTGCCCTGGAGAGGTTCCGTCGGGAGGCCCGGGTCAGCGCCTGGCTCCAGCATCCCGGCATTGCCCAGATCTTCGACAGGGGGGAGCAGGACGGAAAGCCCCACCTGGTCATGGAGCTGATCAGTGGGCGCAATCTCGCGGGTGTGCTTCGGGAACAGCCGTCCGGACTACCCGTTGAGCAGGCCGTGGGCCTGGCAGCCCAGGTCGCGGCCGCCCCCGCGCCTCGGCTTGCTCCGGGCGGGCATTCCCGAGGATCTCGACCGTCTGGTGTCTGTGCTGCTCAGCAAGGAACCTGCGGATCGCCCGGGGGGTGCCGGAGCCGTCGCGGAGCGGCTCAGGGCAGTGGGCCGCGGCCGTTCCGACCCGGCGCTCCGGGGCCGAGGTCGTTCTGGCGCTGTAACACAACGAGCGGTGTCGGCCACGGCGGGGAGGCGGCGGTCAGGGCGAGGCAGAAGGCGGTGGCCAGGACGGCCAGCGAGGTACGACGGGTGGGTCGGGACGCGGGCACGGCGAGCTTCTTCACAGAGCTTGAGGTGGGGTGGGTGCGGGGGACGCGCTCGCGGCTCGTCGGGGCACGGCGGCATCAGGGCATGGCTGCGCCGGGGCAGCGCGGCGCGACGACGGGGTCGAGCGGGTCGTTGCAGCGGCGGTGGTGCGGAACTGCTACGCGGAGGGCGGGAGTTCGCCGGATCCGCGGGGGATGAGGCGGGTGGGGACGGTGACCGTGCGGGCCCGGGTGCGGTCGCCGTCGAGGCGGGCCAGGGCGATCTCGGCCGCGGCGGTGCCGATGGCGGCCGGGTCCTGGGCGACGGTGGTGATGGCGGGTTCCAGGACCTCGGCGAACGGCAGGTCGTCGAAGGAGACGAGTGCGACGTCGCGCCGGCCGGCCCGGGTGGTGCCGAGGACGGTGCCCATGGCGGCGAAGTTGTTGGCCGCGAGGATCGCGGTCGGCGGCTGCGGGTCGCGCAGCGCGCGCTGGACGGCGTCGGCGGCCTCGGCCTCGGTGTGGCCGTCGAGGACGAGCGTGCGGTCGTAGGGCAGGTGCGCGGCGTCGAGCGCCTCGCGGTAGCCGGCGAGGCGCTCGCGGCGGGTGTAGAGGGTGGCGGGGCGATCGCCGACGAAGGCGATCCGGCGGTGGCCGGCGGCGATCAGGTGGGCGGTGCCCTCGCGGGCGCCGTCCCGGTTGGAGCTGACCACGCTGTCGGCGGTGAGGCCGGCGCCGGGGCGGTCGATGAAGACCACCGGCATGCCTCCGGCCCGGGCGGTGCGCAGGTGGGCGTGGTCGGCGCCCGCGGTGGGCACCACCATCAGCGCGCTGACCCGGCGAGCCAGGAAGGTGGTGATCAGCGCCCGTTCCCGGTCGGGGTCGTCGGCGCAGGAGCCCATCAGCAGCGTCAGTCCGCGTTCGCGCACGACGCTCTCGATCCCGCCGGCGACGGAGCCGAAGAACGGGTTGCCCATGTCGGGGATGATCAGGCCGACGGTGCTGTCCGGGCCGCCGACGCGAATGTTGCGGGCCATCAGGTTGGGCTGGAAGCCGAGCTTCTCGACCGCCGCCATGACCTTCTCCCGGGTTTCCCGCGAGGTCGGCCCGTCGCCGTTGAGCACCCGCGAGACGGTCTTGGCGCTCACGCCGACTTCCCGGGCGACATCGTTCAGCGTGGTGCGACGGGGCGCGGCCATGGACCACCGTTCCGGCTTCGTCGGGCGCGGGCCCCGCTGTGGTGGGCGGAGCCCCCGCGCGGACTTCTCTGGTCAGTTCGAGCGGATTCCGGCCGCCTCGGCGGCAGCGGCATCCGCGACGACAGTACCGCCGCGCTCCGGGTCGACGGTGAGCGCACCGGTCATGATGGCCACCACCTCCGCCATGGAGTAGTCGGACGGCTTGATCAGGGCCTCGCGCCGGCCCATCCGATGGACGTGGATGCGGTCGGCGATCTCGAAGACGTGCGGCATGTTGTGGCTGATCAGGATGACCGGCAGCCCCTTGTCGCGGACCCGGCGGATCAGGTCGAGCACCTGGCCGGACTCCTTGACGCCCAGCGCCGCGGTGGGCTCGTCCATCACGACGACGCTGCGGGCCCAGGCGACCGAGCGGGCCACCGCCACGGCCTGGCGCTGGCCGCCGGAGAGCGTCTCCACCGGCTGGGTGAGCGAGCGCAGGCCGATCTTGAGGTCGGCCATGTGGGCGGCCGCCTCCTCGCGCATCCGCTTCTTGTCCAGCATCCGCAGGACGCTGCCCAGCGGGCCGGGCCGGCGCAGCTCCCGGCCGAGGAACATGTTGGAGGCGATGTCCATCGAGGCCGCCACCGCGAGGTCCTGGTACACGGTCTCGATGCCGTGCGCGCGGGCGTCCTGCGGGCCGTTGAAGCGGATCACCTCGCCGTTCAGGCGGATCTCGCCCTCGTCCGGGGTGACGGCGCCGGTGAGCGCCTTGATGAGGCTGGACTTGCCGGCGCCGTTGTCGCCGATGACGGCCAGCACCTCGCCGGGCAGCAGGTCGAAGTCGGCGCCGTCGATGGCGGTGACGTGGCCGTAGCGCTTGACCAGGCCCCGGGCCTGGATGACGGGAGCAGTGGTGGCGGTGGAGGTGCTCATCAGCGCATCTTCTTCCGGGAGATCTGGTCGACGGTGACGGCGAGGATGACCAGGACGCCGGTGATCAGGGTCTGGTAGATGGAGGCGACGCCCATCAGCTGGAGGCCGTTGCGGAACACGCCGACGATGAGGGCGCCGATCAGGGAGCCCAGGACGCTGCCGCGGCCGCCGAACAGGCTCGTGCCGCCGAGGACGACGGCGGTGATGCTGTCGAGGTTGTCGGTCTGCCCCGCCTGCGGGTCGCCGACCCCGGTGCGGGAGATCAGCAGCAGCGCGGCGAGGCCGTAGATCAGTCCCGCGATCGCGTAGAGGCCGATGGTGAGGCGGCCGGTGCGGATGCCGTTGAGCCGGGCGGCCTCGGGGCTGTTGCCGAGCGCGTAGACGTGGCGGCCCCAGGAGGTGCTGCTCAGCAGGTAGGCGAACACGCCGAACAGCGCCAGGGCGACCAGCGAGCCGTAGGTGACGTCGGTGCCGCCGAGCGGGAACGTCTCGCCCAGGAAGGTCAGCGCGCGGGGCAGGTCGCTGACGGTCTGTTCGTTGGAGTAGATGTGGGTGAGCGCGAAGGCCACGTTCAGCATGCCGAGCGTCACGATGAACGGCGGCAGCGGGATCAGCTTCACCAGCAGGCCGTTGAGCAGCCCGAAACCCGCGCACACCGCCAGGCCCAGCGCGATGGCCACCAGCGGCGGGACGGTGCCCTCGGCGGCCATCTTCGCGATCACGATCGAGCCGAAGGCCATCACCGCGCCGCAGGACAGGTCGATGCCGGCCGTCAGGATGATCAGCGTCTGCCCCACGGCCAGCGCACCGACCACCATCACCTGCTGGATGATCAGGGAGAAGTTCCCGCCGGACAGGAACTGGTCCGTCATCAGGGAGAAGAAGGCGCAGGCCAGTACGAGCGCGGCGAGCGGGCCCGCGATCGGGGCCGTCGCCAGCCGCCGCAGCGTCGACGGCCCGGTCAGGTTTCCGTACGGGACGGTGGATGTGGTCATGTGAGGTCCTTGCCGGTGGAGCGGATCGGGAGCGCCGAGCGGGCGGCGTCGCGACGAGTGGGAGCGGTCCGGGCCGGGTCGGGGCAGGGGATCCGGCCCGGACCGCTGGTTCAGCGGGGCGCGGATCAGCCCCAGCAGTTCTCCAGGCCGTAGGCGGTGTCCTTGGCGTCGACGCCGGCCTGCGGCTTGTCGGTGATCAGGTTGACCCCGGTGTCGGTGTAACCGATGGGCTTGACGCCGGACTTGGCGTAGTCGGCGACGGCCTTGACGCCCTGCGCCGCCATCACCAGCGGGTACTGCTGGGAGGTCGCGGCGATCTTGCCGTCCTTGACGGCCTGGGTGCCGGTGCAGCCGCCGTCGACCGAGACGATCAGGACGTCCTTCTCCCGGCCCTTGGCCTTCAGCGCCGTGTAGGCGCCCAGCGCGGCGGGCTCGTTGATGGTGTAGACGACGTTGATGTCGGGCGCCTTCTGCATGCAGTTCTCCATCGCGGTCTGGCCCTTGGCCTGGTCGCCGCCGGTGTCCTGGGAGCAGACCACCGACGGGTCGCCCTCCGGGACGCCGAAGCCCTTCAGGAAGCCGTCGTGGCGCAGCTGCCCGACGGCGACGCCCGGCGCGAGGTCGAGGGTGGCGATCTTCGCGGTCCTGCCCGCCATCGCGGCCTTGGCGTACTGGCCGATCAGCACGCCTGCCTTCTCATTGTTGGTGGCGAACAGCGCGTCGGTGCCGTCCTGCGGGTCGGTGGGGCTGTCGAGGGCGATCACCAGGACGCCCTTGTCCCGGGCCTTCTTGATCGCGGGCAGGATCGCCTTCGAGTCGCTCGGGGTGATCAGGATGCCCTTGACCCCGGCGGCGACCATGTTCTCGATCGCCGCGATCTGGCCCGCGTTGTCGCCGTCGAACTTGCCCGCCGCGGTGCTCAGCGTGACGTCGTTCTCCTTGGCGGCCTTCTGCGCGCCCTCCTTCATCTTGACGAAGAACGGGTTGGTGTCGGTCTTGGTGATCAGGCCGACCTTGACCGGGCCGGAGGAACCGGCGTCCGCGGATCCCTTGGAGCCGGAGCCGCACGCGGTCAGCGTGAGGGCCAGACCGCCGGCCAGCAGGCAGGCCGCAGCTCTGGTCAGGGTGGTGCGGGAGGTGAGGGACATGGTGGCTCCTGGGAGTGCGCCCCGAGTGGACAGGGCGGGGGATCAGCAGCAGACGATGTCATCGTTGACTTATGTCATCGTTGACATTGGCTTGGGAGTGATGATGAAGTCTGCGCAACCCGGACCACAAGCCCCGTCCGCGTAACGACTGCGTAACGCGACCGCAATCCCCGCGCCGCCCGGCGAACAGCCGACCGGCCGCCCCGCCGTACCTCGTCAGTGCGTCCGGTTCGCCCCTGTTCTCCCCAGAATCCGAAAGGCGCAACGATGGCCCAGCGCCCGATCGCCGTCCTCGGCGAGTGCGTCGCAGACGCCTTCGCCGATGCCCTCCAGCCCCGCCCCGGCGAGCTCGCCCTGCGCGTCCTGCCGGGCGGCGGGCCGGCCAACACCGCCGTGGCACTGGCCCGGCTCGGCACCCCCACCCGCTTCCTCGGCCGGATCTCCTCCGACGCTTTCGGCGCGCTCTTCCGCGCCCACCTCGCCGCCTCCGGCGTCGACCTGTCCGGCATCGTCGCCGCCGCCGAGCCCAGCACCCTGGCCATCGCCACCTTCGACCCGCACGGCCAGGCCCAGTACTCCTTCCACGCCGAGGCCACCGCGGACTGGCAGTGGACCGACGCCGAACTCGCCGCCGCCCGCCCCGAGGACGCGGCCTGCCTGCACACCGGCTCCCTCGCGCTGGTCCGCGCCCCCGGCGACGAGCGGATCGAGGAGATGCTGGTGCGCGCACGCGCCGGCGCGACCGTCTCCATCGACCCCAACGTCCGCCCGCTGCTGGTCGATCCGGCCGTCTACCGGCAACGGCTGGCGCGCTGGTGCACACTCGCCGACGTCCTGCGCCTCAGCTCCGACGACCTGGAGCTGCTGATGCCCGGCGTCACGCCCGAGCGCGCCTGCGACGCCTGGCACCTGGCCGGGGTCCGGCTGGTGGTGATCACCCTGGGCAGCCGCGGCGCGCTGGCTTCGCTCGACGGCGTCCGGATCCCCGTGCCCGCGCCGCGGGTCGAGGTCGTGGACACCATCGGCGCCGGCGACTCGTTCACCGCCGGCCTGCTCCACCGGCTCTCCCTGACCGGCCGCCTCGGCGGACGACTGGAGCAGCTGACCGCCGACGAAGTGGCCGACGCCTGCCGGTACGCGGCGCGGGTCGCCGCGCTGACCTGCTCGGTCGCCGGCCCGAACCCGCCCCGGGCGCACCAGGTGGAGTCCGTTCCCGCGGTCGCCCCCTGAGCGTAGCCCCCCGCGCCACCTCCCACCCGCCGCCGACGGAAAGCGATAGGCATGAAGAAGACCCTGCTGGCCGAGTTCACCGCCAAACCCGGCTGCGAGGAGCAAGTCGCCGCCCTGGTCGCGGACTTCGCCGCCCTGGTCCGGGCCGAACCCGGCAACCTCGCCTTCGACGTCTACACCAAGGCGTCCGACCCCCGCGCCTACTGGATCTTCGAGGAGTACCGGGACGAGGACGCCTTCGCCGAGCACCTCGCCGCGCCCCGCGGGAAGCCCTTCAACGCCGAACTGACGCGAATGATCAAGGAGGACGCCTCCGTGCTGACCTTCCTGAACCCCGCCGGCTGAGCGGGCGCCCGTCGCCGCCCGGATGCCCGTGCAGGGCCGTCCCGGGCGGCGCTCGGCATGCCCGCGCGCCGTACCGCGCCGCAGTGAAGCCCCAGTTCACGGGAGGGAGACTCCGTGGGCACGAATCCGTAACGGGCTGTTCACACCTGCGGCCCCGTGCGGGGATCGTCATCGCAGCCCTATTGCCCAAACGTTTTGGCAGGACGAGTGAAACGAGTCGGAATCAAGGACGTGGCCGCGGCGGCGGGCGTGTCCGCCCCGACGGTCTCCCACGTCCTCAACGACGTCCAGGGCAAACGGATCAACGCCGAACCCGGCAGACCGTCCTGGCGGCGGCCGAGCGCCTGGGGTACCTCCCGAACAACCTGGCCCGCGGCCTGCGGCTGAGCCGCTCCTACACCGTGGGGTTCCTCAGCGACGAGATCGCCACCACCCCGCACGCGGACAGATCATCAGGGGCGCCCAGGAGGCCGCCGCCGACCGCGGCCTGCTGCTGCTCATGCCCGTCTGGCAGGGCGTCGGCTTCCACATGGTGATCTGGCTCTCCGGGCTGCAGACCATCTCCGCGGACCTGCACGAGGCCGCCGCCATCGACGGCGCCGACCGCTGGGCCTGGTTCCGGCACGTGACCTGGCCCGGCCTCCGCGCCACCCGCACCTTCGTCCTGATCACCATCACCATCGACGCGCTGCGCCTGTTCACCCAGGTCAACGTCATGACCCCGGGGCGGCCCGCCGGACTCCACCAGCACCGTGGTCTACCAGGCGGTCCACGCCGGCTACGAGCAGCAGCAGACCGCCTACGCCTCCGTCTCCCTGGTGTTCTTCGTGCTCGTGCTGGCCGTCTCCCTCATCCAGCGCTTCCTCACCCGGGAGAAGGACTGACATGGCGACCACACCCACTCGTTCCCCGGCCGCCGGGCCCGGCCGCCTGCGGCGGACCTGCGCCGGCTGCCCGGGCACGTGCTGCGCAGCGCGCTCGCCCTGGCCTTCGCCTTCCCCATCGTCTTCATGCTGATCTCGTCGTTCAAGCCGGACCAGCAGATCTTCGCCGACCTCGGCAACATCAGGGTGTTCCTGCCGGTGGGTCACCTGTCGTTGGGCAACCACACCGCGGTCCTCGACCGGGTGCCGGCGGCGCCCCCGACCAGAATGTCGGGGGATCCGCCGTCACACCAAGGCTGAAGCGTACGACCGAAACTCGTCGACTTCACCTATGCGGCGGGGTTCGTGGGCAGGAGTCGGGCGAGCCAGTCGGTGCGGGTTCGGCGGGCTGTGGCCGAGATGTGTGCCTGCGGGTACAGGGCGTCGAATCCGTGGAAGCCGCCTGCCCAGACGTGGAGTTCGGCCTGGCCGCCGGCCGCCCAGATGCGGGTGGCGTAGTCGGTGTCCTCGTCTCGGAAGACTTCGGCGGAGCCGGTGTCGATGTAGGTGGTCGGCAGGCCCGCGAGGTCGTCGGCCAAGGCGGGTGAGACGTATGCGGGCACCTCGGCGTCGGTGAGGTCGCCGAGGAGGCAGCGCCATCCGAATCCGTTCATCTCGCGGGTCCAGACGCCGGGCCCGTTCGAGTACTGGAGGCTGGAGGTGGTGGTATTGCGGTGGTCGAGCATGGGGCCGATCAGGACTTGGGCGGCGATCGTCGGGGTGCCGAGGTCGCGGGCCAGCAGGGTGACGCCGGCGGCGAGGCCGCCGCCCGCGCTGGCGCCTGCGACGATGATCCGGGCGGGGTCGATGCCCAGTTCTTCGGAGTGTTCGGCGATCCAGAGCAGTCCCTGGTAGCAGTCGTCGACCGGGATGATGCCGGTGGCCTCGGGCGCGAGCCGGTAGTCGACGGAGACCACGACGGCGCCGAACTCGTCGAGCCACTCCAGCGGGATGTCGATCTGTGAGAAGCGGTCGCCCATGACCATCCCGCCGCCGTGCATCCAGTAGACGCAGGGTACGGCGGTGGCGCGATCGGTGTTCGCGGGGCTGAAGACGGACAAGGGGATCGTGGTGCCGTCCGGACTCGCAGCGGTGACCTCGCGCCGGTCGATCGCGCGACCTTCGAGGAGGGGTTCGACGGGCATCGCGGAGAAGGGGCGTACCTGCGCCAGCACTTCCGGGCTGAGCTGGGACATCAGCGGCATGTCGGCCAAGAGTTCATGCAGTTCGGGGTCGAGGGCGGGTCGTGTCGTGGTCATGGTCGTTGCCTTTCGTGGGTGGTGGCGGGACGGTCGGGCGAGGAGGGGGTCGCCTCGGCGGGCACCGCGGCGGCCTGGGGTGTGGGGTGTTCAGCGGGTCAGAAGGCGGCCTTGCCGCGGACCGGCACGTAGTCGGTGTACTCGGACTCCTTGGCCAGCAGTCCGCCGATCTGCGCCACGATGGCCTGGGCGGCCTCGCCGGCGAAGATCCGGTGGTGGTCCTCCTCGCTGGTCCAGCCCTCGGTGACGTGGACGACGTCGGGGGCGGACGCGGAACGGGAGACGAGGTAGACCACGCAGTACGCGCTCGCGCCGGGGCTGCCCTCGTGCAGGCCGGTCAGCAGCAGGTCGACGAGCCGGTCGCCCATTCCGGGCCTGGCGGTCAGGGTGGCGTTGAAGCCGTACGTGGCAATCATGGAGGCCTTCTTCTGCGTTGATGGAGTGAGGTGATTCCATTCAATCGCCGTGACCTGCTTAAACGTTAGAACGATGCTCGCTGGTACTTGCACGATCCTCGCGAGTACGGGAATTGCAGCACGGAACAGTGCTGCAATGGACGCATGCACCTCGAAGAGCTCCGCACCCTGCTGGCCCGGCATGCCCGGCCCGACTGGACCACCGCCATCGACGGCGTCCTCATCTCCAAGGTCGACCGGCCGGATCCGCCGGCGCCCTCGATGTCCGGCACGGTGCTCGCAGTCATCGCCCAGGGCGCCAAACGCCTCGCGCTGGGCGACCGGGTCTACGCGTACGGCGCCGGGCAGTACCTAGTCGCATCCGTCGACCTGCCCGTCACCGGACAGTTCACCCAGGCCGCCCCCGAGCAGCCGGCCCTCGGCTTCGGCCTCACGCTGGAACCGTCCGCCGTCGCCGAACTGCTGCTGCAAGCCGGTCCCGGCGACACCCCCCGCCCCGCCGGAGGCACTCCGTCGGGGATCGCCGTCAGCGACGCCCCGCCCGCGTTGCTCGACGCGGTGGTCCGGCTGCTGCGCCTGCTCGACGAGCCCAGCGACCGCGCCGTACTGGCCCCGCTGGTCAAACGCGAGATCCTGTGGCGCCTGATCACCGGCGAGCAGGGCGCGACGGTGCGCCAGCTCGGCCTCGCCGACAGCGGCCTCAGCCACGTCGCCAGGGCCGTGCGCTGGATCCGCGAGCACTACGCCGAGCCCTTCCGGGTCGAGGACGTGGCACGGCTGTCCGGGATGAGCGTCTCCGCGTTCTACCGCAACTTCCAGGCGGTGACCGCGATGAGCCCCATCCAGTTCCAGAAACAGATCCGGCTCCAGGAGGCCCGGCTGCTGCTCGCCACCCACCCGGGCGACGTCACCGGAGTCGGCCACCGCGTCGGTTACGACAACCCGTCGCAGTTCAGCCGCGAGTACCGCCGCCAGTTCGGCGCACCTCCGAGCCGGGACGCGGCCCGCCTGCGAAGCACCGCAGGTGTCCTTCCTTGAGCGGCCGGACCATGAGGGAGGATCGTGCAAGACGAAGCGACGATAGTTCTACTATTCCAGCAGGTCAAAGCGATTCAATGGGATCACCCGTTCTTCCGCAGGGCAGGAAAATGCCTGTCCATCCGCGGATCCCACTGCATCGCAAGGATCACCGCATGAAGACAGTTCTGATCACTGGTGCCTCATCCGGATACGGACGGGAGACCGCCCTGTACTTCCACTCGCAGGGGTGGAACGTCATCGCCACGATGCGCACGACGCGTGCGGGCGTCCTGCCCGAGTCGGACCGGCTCCGCGTCGTCGAACTCGACGTGACCAAGCCCCGGACCATCACCGCCGCGTTCGAGGCGGCCGGGCCCATCGACGTCCTGGTCAACAACGCGGGCGTCCCGTTGATCAGCGTGTTCGAGGGCACCCCCATGGCCCGAGTGCGGGAAGTCTTCGAAACCAACACGTTCGGCGTGATGGCGACGACGCAGGCGGTGCTGCCCCAGTTCCGCGAGCGCGGCTCCGGCGTGGTGGTCAACGTGACCTCCAGCGTGGTGCTGGGCCACATGCCGCTCTCGGCCGTCTACAAGGCAAGCAAGATGGCCATCGAGGGGTTCACCGCATCCCTCGCACTCGAGCTCGCGCCCTTCGGTGTGCAGGCCAAGACGGTCGAGCCGGGCGCCTGCCTGACGACGAACTTCGCGGCCAACGCGACGAAGGGCGCCTCGCTGGACGAGCTGGTCCCGGCGCCCTACGCACCATGGGCGAAGAAGGCCATGGGCGACTTCACGGGCCAGGACCTGTTCACCAAGGAGAGCGACGTCGCCGAGACAGTGTGGCGAGCCGTGCACGACACGACGGGCCAGCTGCGATTCCCCGCCGGCCCCGACGCGGTCTCGCTCTCCCAGGCGAAGTGATCAGCCAGCAGGAAAGGTCACGCCGCACTGACACCAGGAGCCGGCCCCGCGCCCACGTACCGGGTCGGCTCGCCGTCGGTGGCGTCCTTGTCACGCAGCGGGCGCATCCCGCCGGGCAGCACGGGCAGCTTGAACGAGTACCGGCCGAGCATGTTGATGTGCTGCCGCACGAACGGGGAAAGGCGGGCGACGTCCTCGTCGCGAACGTCGAACCCGTCCGTGCGCAGCTGGTTCACAGCGGCGTCCATGTACCGGGTGTTGAAGAGGACGACGGCGTTCAGGACCAGGCCCAGCGCGCCGATCTGGTCCTCCATGCCGTCCTGGTAGCGCTGGTAGAGCTGTCCGGAACGGCCGTGGAAGATCTTCCGGGCGAGGGAGTGGCGGCCCTCCTGGAGGTTGGCCTGCGCCTTGATCTGGCGGCGGTAGCCGGGCTCGTCGGCCAGGCGCAGGATGTGCAGGCTCTTGGCGATCCGCCCGTAGTGCGCGATCGCGTCTCCCAGCGGGGCCGGCCGCCCGTCCCGCGACAGCATCCGGATCACGCCGTGTTCAGGTGCGGCTGTCAGAGATGACGGCTGTCGTGTCGACCTGGTGGCGGACGCGCTGATGAAGCCGGGAAGGCTGGACGACTCCGAACGCCGGTACGGGACGGTCCGGGTGGCGGCCGACGACAGCGGCAGCGCTCGGCATGGATTTCCCGACCGTCCCCCTCTTGCCGCTGGAGCAGCCGGTCCTCGTCGACGGGCACGCCGTCACGTTCTGGAAGTACATACCTCAGCCCGATCATCCGGTCGCAGCACAACATCTCGCCGCTCCGTTGAGGATGCTCCACCAGCTTCCGGCCCCGCCGTTCCCGCTCCGGTGACACCGTCG
>NZ_CP026498.1:10182969-10183497 GCF_002953255.1 Streptomyces sp. CB01881 | reverse complement strand
AGGTCCGCTTCGCCCTGCCGCCGGCGTTGCTCCAAGGAGACCCGCAGCACCGGAACGCGCTGTACGACGGCTCGGCGGCCGTGCTCTGCGACTGGGACACGGCCAGCTACGGGGAGCCGGAGATCGACCTGGTGACGATCGAGATCCACTGTCGCCGGTTCGGTTACGGCAAGGCGCACTACGATGCCTTCGCCCGGTCGTACGGCTTTGATGTCGTCGAATGGCAGGGGTACCAAGTTCTTCGGGACCTGCGTGAGTTGAGGATGATTACGACGAACGCGAAGCGCGCTGCGGCGGGTTCGGGAACTCTGGCGGAGGTTGTCCGTCGTGTCTCCGGGCTGCGTGAGGGCGATGACGGGCTGCGCTGGCACATCCTGTGACGCCCTGTGATTCCGCGGTGCCGCCCTGCGAGGTGATCGCGGGGCGGCAGCGTCGGCGGTCTGCTGCGGTGCCTACACGACGCCGGAGAGGGGCGTCGCGGTGAGTCGGCTGATGCCCTCGGCTGTCTTGAGCGTGTGTCAGCGGTCG
>NZ_CP026498.1:10120747-10182959 GCF_002953255.1 Streptomyces sp. CB01881 | reverse complement strand
TGGTAGATCAGCGGTCGCAGGTCGGCGGGCATGTCGCTGCTCGGCTTGAGCATGAGGACGGCGCCCGTGATCGAGTCGCGCCACAGGACCGGGGCGGCCACGGAGTCCCAGCCGGCCATGCACTCCTGGCGGCCGACGCCGAAGCCGAGTTGCCGGATCTCCGCGAGGGAGGCGGCGAGCGCGGTGTTGTCGCGGATGACGCCGGGGCCGGCGGTCGCGGGTACTTCCTCGGCGAGGGCCTGGTCCTGGATGCTCTGGGGCAGGTGGGCCAGGATGACCCGCCCGGACGCGCCGGTGCGCAGCGACCGCGAGACGGAGACGACGTCCTCGGCGGTCATGCCGACCTCGGCGGGGTCCAGGTCGCCGAGCACGTAGTCGGTGCACAGTCTCCGGGCGCCGCCGAGCGGGCTGAGCACGTACAGCAGGGCGAGTCCGCCGGTGGCCCGGTTGAGCCGCTCAAGGAAGTGGGGGGTGGAGGCCGCATTGGGGGCGTGGGTCATGGCCTGGACGCCGGCGCGGGGGGTTGCCGTGCCGAGGCGGTAGAGGCCTCGCCCGACCTGCTCGAACACACCGTCGGTGTCGGCGACGCCGGTCTGCAGGATGCGGTGGGTGGTGGCGCGGTCCAGTCCGGCGGCGTCGGCGATCTCGCGCAAGGCGTGGACCTCACCGGGCAGCAGGGTGAAGGCCTGCTGGACGGCGTAGGCGCGAGCAGCGAGGGATGAGGCTGGTCGGCCTGCCGTCGCGGCGTGCCGGCGTTGAGTGGGCACGCTGTCGTTCACGGTGCTGGTCATGGTTGGTGGTTCCGTTTGAGGGTTGGCACGCCTACCGAGGACGCGACCACGGTTGCCGCGGTCCCGCGTGGTGCGGGCGGGCGAGGGTTTCGGAGACCGGGCCGGTCAGCTGTCCAGGTCGAGGACGCTCTTGCCGGTGGTGAGGCGGGCAGCGAGACCGTGGTGCGCCTGCCGGGCCTGGCCGAGCCGGTAACTCCGGCCGTGCAGCGGCTTGAGCCAGCCGTCCGCGACGGCACTGAACAGCGCCTTCATCGACTCGTTGAGGTGAGTGCGCGAGGGATAGAGGCTGGGAAGCCAGAAACCGGTCACAGACTTGGACCCGGCGACGAGGTCCCACGCGGGAAAGTCCGCCGGCATCGCCCGCCAGGGTGATGCCGCCCGCTACCAAGTAGCGCACTGCGTCGATCATCTGACGGTGGCAGTAGCCCTCCGGCCGCCCACCCCGGCCTTCCAGCCAGGCGGGGACGGGCATCGCGTCACGCACGACGGCCCACTCCGTGTCGCTCATGTCGGACGGGTACCTCGGTCGCCTGTACGGCCGGTCGCCGACGTTCCCGAACCGGTGAGCGAGACAGCCACACGTACGGGCTGCGGAGTTGGAGCCCGCGGGCGTGAGGGCGTACAACAGCGACAACAGGGCCTCCTGGCGCGCTCAAGGTCTCGACAACCCCGAGCTGCACCAGAGGCTCTGCCCTCATGCCCGGCGGGCGACAAAATCGCCCGACCGAGTTCCTTCAGTCGAACCCGTGTCTACCAAGACCGGTACGACAATGGCTTCTGAAAGCGCCCCGTTGGCCTGCGCATCTGCGCGGGCCAACGGGGCGTAGCGGTACGGTCACCTCGTCCGGCGCCTGCCCCTCCAACTCAGGGTCAGGCAGACGGCAAGCGCCGCGCCGGCGCCGGTGATCGCGGGGAGCTTCCACGGATCAGACGGGCCCTCGACCTCCGCAGGAGACGGGGTCGCCTGCGTCGTCTGCAGGGAGGGCGCGATCGGCTGCGTGACCGGGGGAGCGGAGGCCACTCGTAGAACGAAAAGATCAGCACCGCGGCCACGCCGCCGACGAGAAGCATGGTTCCGATGATTGATCTGTGGCCCACGGCAATGCACACCGCGTTGGCCGCGTAGAGGGCCAACATGTCGTCGAGAAGAGCCAGGCGGCAGCAGGGCGCGGCGAAGACGAGGCGGACCCCGCCGAAGACTGGCTGGGCTGACCGTCAAGGGGCCCGCCCGGACGGGAGGGGCCGAGCGGTTCGATGCAGACACGTGACATGCACCACGCTCAATTGCGGAGAGTGATCATCTGAATCTTCAGGGTGGCGTTCGTCGACCGAAGGATCCACTGCCTCCGGCGCCTGGAATGTATCCACTCAAGTCCGGCCATGCCGAGCGCATGTGACTTGATGTCACCATCAGGTAGCGGGCGGGTCCTCGCCTGGATCCTCATGCGAGGCTCGCGGTCATGGCCCGGCATCATCACGTGGCGGCCGGGCCCAACGCAGCACAGGAACAGCACGTCCTGCCGTCCGTGGCCGCCGTCCCTCCTATGATGTCCTTGTCATGATCGTATGGAAGGTGCTCGGCCCGTTCCGGGTCGAGGTCGACGGCAGCCCGGTCGACACCGGTGGTCGGCTCGCCCGTATGGTGCTGGTCCAACTGCTGCTTGCCCGTGGGGCCGTCGTGCCCACGGAGCGGATCATCGAGCGGCTGTGGCCGACGTGTGTCCCGTCGAGTGCGCAGGGATCGCTCCAGGCGTACATCGCGCGTCTGCGGCGTGTCCTCGAACCGGAACGGGCACCGCGCACGCCCGCGCGGCTGCTGGTCAGCGCGCCCTATGGCTATGCCCTCGCCGTCGAGCAGGACGCGGTGGACGCCTGGGCGTTCGAGAGCCGGGTGGCGGCGTGTTCGGAGGCAGGGTTGCCCGCCCGGGTCGCCGCCGAGGGCCTGGCCGAGGCGCTCGCCTCCTGGGGTGGGCAGCCGTACGAGGAGTTCTCCGACGAGCCGTGGACGGCCGGTGAACGCGCTCGGTTGGAGGAGGTGCATCGCACCGCCCGCGAACGGCTGGCCGCGGCTCGGCTGGGCTCCGGGCAGGTCGCGCAGGCCCTCGACGACGCAGGCACGCTGACCCGGGAGCAGCCGTTGCACGAGGAAGGCTGGCGGCTGCTGGCCCTGGCCCTGTGGGCCCGGGACCGCCAGGGGGAGGCCCTGGCCGCACTGCGCCGGGCCCGCCACGTCCTCGGCGAGGAACTCGGCGTCGAACCCGGGCCCGCGCTGCTGGAACTGGAACAGGCCCTGCTGCACCAGCGCCTGGACGTGCTCCACCGGGCGACCGGGACACCCGCCACGGCTCGGACGACCGAAGCGCCCGCCAAGGCGATGCGCGGTCCGATGGCGGCGGTCGACCGCCGGACGCCCACGGTGCTCACGCCCGGTCGGCTCCTGGGCCGTGACGAGGAGCTGTCCCGGCTCGCCGCCGCGGCTGACCGGTCCCGGGGCGGCCGGGCCCAGGTGGTCCTGGTCACCGGCGAGGCCGGCATCGGCAAGTCGAGCCTCCTGGAGGCCGCTGTCCGCCAACTGCCGTACCAGGGCTGGCTGGTCGGTACCGGGAACTGCCCGGAGACCGACGGCGCCCCGCCCGGCCGGGCCTGGTTCGACATGCTGCCGACCCTGGCGCAGGCCGCGCCACCCGGCCCGCACGCCGGTGAGCTCGCCCCGCTGCTGGCGCCGGGCACCACGAGCGACGCCGAGCAGCCGGACGGCAGCCCCGCCCGGCGCTTCCGCCTGCACCGGGCGCTGCTGGGCTGGCTCCGTGAGACGGCCGAGCGGCGACCCCTGGCGATCGTGCTGGATGACCTGCACCGGGGCGACCAGGAGAGCATCGAGCTGTTCCTGCTCTGCGCCGAGCAGTTGCGGGACGTCCCGCTGCTCCTGGTGGGCTCGTACCGCACCGGCGAGGGGGACCTGACCGGGGCGCTGGCCCGCCTGGCCGCCTGCTCGCCCGTCAGGCTGGCGATCGGCGGACTGTCGGACGCCCAGGCGAAGGAGCTGCTGCGGCGCGGTGCGGCCGGCATGAGCGAGCACGCCGCGGCGGCGCTGGCCGAACGGGCCGGGGGCAACCCCTTCTACCTGCACGAGAGTTCGCTGCTGATGGCCGGTGAGGGCGAGCAGCAGGCGCTGGCCCGCGTGCCGCAGGGGGTCCAGGACGTCCTGCGGCGGCGGCTGGCCCTGCTCGCGCCGACCGCCACGGCCGGGTTGCGGCTGGCGGCCGTGGCCGGCCGCGAGGCTGCGGTGGCCCTCCTGGTCCACGCCGCCGACTGCGATGCCGAGCAGCTCCTCGACGCCCTGGACGCGGGTGTCACCGCCGGGCTGCTCACCGAGCCCCGTCCGGGCACGGTCCGCTTCACCCACGCCCTCGTGCGGGACGCCCTGGAGGACGACCTCACCCGGCTGCGCCTGGCTCGGATGCATTCCCGCCTGGGCCGGAGCCTGATCGCGCTCGGCTCGGACGACGTCGCTGCCACGGCCCACCACCTCCTGCAGGCGGCTGCGGTGGTGACCGCCGACGCCGGGCCCGCGGTCCACCATGCCCGGCTGGCGTGCGAGCAGGCGGTGCGCCGCTACGCCCCCCGCAACGCCGAGGCCCTGCTGACATCGGCGCTCGGCCTCCTCGCCGACCATCCGGCCGCCTTCGCCGACCAGGACGCCGCCCTGTTGCGGGTGTCGCTGCTGGGACAGCTGGTGGACTGCCGGATCCGGATGGGGGCCGTGGTGCCGGCCCGCGAGGCACAGCAGCAGGCCGTCCAGGTGGCCCGTGCCGAGGGCCGGGACGACCTGCTGACCGCCGCCTACACGACGTGGACCGAACCGACACCCTGGCGCGTGCGCGCGTACGCGTCCTTCGACCCCGAGGCCGTCGAGGAGCTCGGGACGCTGTTGGAGGCCCCGGCTGCATCCGACCGGCAGCGGTGCCTGCTCCTCGATCAGCTGGCCGACGCGCTCGACGACATCGACCCCAGCGCCGTGGCCGTCTCCCGCGAGGCCGTGGAACTCGCCCGCAGGGTGGGCGAGCCCCGGCTGCGGGGCCTGACGCTCACCTCGCTGCTGCGCCGGGTCGACTGCGAACTCGAACCCGCCGCCTACTTGGAGCTCCACCGGGAACTGGCCGAGGTGGCCGCCTCCCAGGACAGCCCCGAGTACGCCTGGATGACGTCCTACACCGCCGCCCGGATCGCCGCCGCCCGCAACGACCCGGCCGAGATGGAGCGGTGCCTGGTCCAGGCGGACGGGATCGCCCGTACCTACGAGCTCCAGGGCGCGTTCGCGGTGGCGAGGCTGCGCGATCCCATGCTCGCCATGGCCCGGGGTCGTTTCGAGGAGGCGGAGCAGGCGTTGGGGGCGGGGGTGGCGGAGCTGCGCGCCCGGGGAGCGGTGGACCTCAACGGGCTGGCGGCGCTGGCCGTCGGGTGCATCCGGCTGCAGCAGGGCCGGCTGGCCGAGGTGCTGCCGATGCTGCTCGCGGTGTGGGAGCAGTACCAGCCGGTCAACGAGGCCCTCACCGCTCTCGCGCTGCTGGCCGCCGGCAGGCCCGACGAGGCCCGGGAGGTGTTCGGCCGGCGCGCGCCGCTCCGGCGTGACTTCGCCTTCTCCGTCCTGACCGGGCTGCGCGGCGCGGCCGCCATCGCCCTGGGCGACCGGGCGGCGGCCGCCGAGGTGTACCGGGACCTGCTTCCCCTGGAGGCCTTCGCGGGCGGGGCGAGCAGCCTCAGCATCGTCTTCAGGCCCGTCGCGCAGACCCTGGGCGACCTCGCCCGGTTCCTGGACCGCCCCGACCGGGCCCGGTGCCACTACCTCGAAGCCGCACGGGTGGCGGCCGCCTGGGACTCCCCCCTGTGGGCGGGCGCCGCACGGACGGCCTTGGACGGGCTGCCGCCGACACCCGCGTAGCGGCACTGTCACGCAAGGGGCGGCGGGGGCCGCGAATCGCCCACGTACGTCCAGTACGAGGACGGTCCGGCGGCATGCCCCGCCGGGCGCCCGACGCCACGCGCTGATGTGAGGCGAATGGTCAGACAAGCCTTAGGGCCGGGCGAGATGGGGACGGCTCGGTCAGTTCGGCCATGAAGGCCGCGGCCAGGTCGAGGAACTCCTCGGGCGAATCGGTCGTCAGCTGCAGGTCCACCAGCACCTCGTCCGTCGCCGACCCGCACATCACCCTGAGGTGGTCGCAGATCTGGCGCACCGTCCCACGGTGGTGGATCTCCGAGGGATCCGCCTCCACCGTGGTGACTTCGGGGTTCACCCGGAACACCCGGCGCAGTCCCGCCGGGTCCCGCCCCGCCCGCTCGGCGGCCTCGACGGCGACCGCCCAGAGACCGCCGAGGTAGGGCAGCGGCATCGAGGCCGCGAGCCAGCCGTCCGCCCGTCTGCCGACCCGCTCCAGGGCCGGCGGGGTGAAGCCGCCCAGCAGGACCGGAGGCCTCGGGCCCTGCAGGGGTTTGGGGAGCACGGTCGACTCGGGGATCGTCCACAGCCGGCCGGTGTGGACGACCGGATCACCGCGCCACACGGCGTCCAGGACATCGAGGGTCTCCTCCAGCCGGGCGCCGCGGCCCTGCCAGGGCACCCCGGCGGCCTGGTACTCCTCACGCATCCAGCCCAGCCCGATGCCCACCTCCAGCCGCCCTCGGCTGATCAGGTCGAGGGTCGTCAGCGCCCGGGCGAGCACCAGGGGCGGCTGCCACAGGGCGTTGAGCGTGCTGCTGCCCAGCCGCACCCGTTCCGTGACCGAGGCCGCCAGGCCCAGGGCGAGCAGCGGGTCGAGGTGGGTGCCGTACCGGACGGGCATCGGCCCCCCGCCGGCGTAGCCGTCGGGGGGCGTGAGCGGCGCCAGCAGCCGGTCGGCCACCCAGAGGCTGTGGCAGCCGAGTGCTTCCAGCGCAGTGCACATCGCGGCGCTGCGGTCGGGGTCGGCGAACGGGCCGAACTGGGGGACGGAAAATCCGATGCGCATCGGTGGGAGTTCCTCGGTCGGGACGGCGGGGGTGGGACGGGAAGGGGCGGGGCGTCGGCGGCGAGGCTCGGGGCCGGTCGCCGGACGGGGACGGCCCATCAGGCGGTGGTGCGCCGGCCGCGGATCCGGTCGGTCTCGCGGCGGTACTGCCGCTGCCCGAAGAGCCGCCACAGCACCCGGGCCGGAAGGGGCAGCCGGGCGAAGAACTCCCGGCGCTCCTCGGGCGAGCTGTCCTCCACGATGGCGCCCAGGGCGATCATCAGCCGGTTCTTGGGCGTCTCGGCGAGGCCCCGCTCCCCCACCGCCTGCCACTGCTTCTCGTTCACGTGGAGCGCGACCAGCGGCATGACCTCCCGCTCCTCCTCGTCGAGATGGGCGCACAGCTGCCGGTGGTGCCGGTGCAGGGCCGCGGCGAGCTCGTCACGGTCCTCGGCCAGGGCACGGGACTCCCACCGGTCCACGAGCCCCCGGACCTCCGCGATCCCGTCGCTGAGCTCGTGGTGCTGCGCCTCCATCGCCAGGACCTGCTCGGCGTCGAGGTCCAGGTGGGGCAGCAACACCGGCCAGAGCATCTCGTCCTCGCCGGTGTGGTGGGCGTGCAGGCCGACGGAGTACTGCCGCCAGTGCTCGGCGAGGATCCGGGAACGCCCGGTGTCGCCGGGGCGCACCTCCTGGACGAGTTCGGCCAGCAGGCGCGACTCGCGGCGGAACACCTGGTGGATCATCGCCATTTCGCGGGTGTAGTGGTGGACGGTGGCATCGGAGGAGTTGCTCGAAGTCATGACACCCAGTCTTCGGAGCCCGGTTGCAGGGCACTTGCACCCGACTTGCCGCGCTGCACCGGTCGCCGCAGCCCGCCGCGCTGACAGGACCGCGGATGGGCCGTCGGGCGCGGCGAGGTGGCTACTGTGAGAAGCGATTCCCAAAGCGGACGGGGACAGGAGGTTCCTGGGCATCGAGCTGTCTCCGCACGATGCCGACGTTGCCGAGCAGGGGCTCCGAGCAGAGCTGACCCAGGACGGATTCCTCCTTGCCGGACCCCGGAGGCGTGATCATGAGAATCACGTACGGGCTGGCAGGCCGCAGCCGCCCTTCCGTATCCCCCAAGCCTGCGCGATCAGCGGCACCGCCCTTCCCACGTCCGCCGACGAGGCGATCCGAACCTCCAGGCCGCCCGTCCCCAGATGACCGAACCCGTGCGGGGAGCAACGCGGCGGCGTCGGCGGCCGTGTGGCCGGATGGGGAGCATCCCCGCGCGAGCGGGGATGCTCCCAGCTGGTCGTACGCCACCAGCTACACGGTGTCCTGCTCCCCGCCGGGCCGGCAGGGGTTGACCTTTTGCTCGCTTTCCTGGCGGATCGTCAGCCGGGTGGTCCGGATCTCTCGGGATCGCTTGACCGCCACGCACCGGACGCGCGGCGACTCAGGAGGCCGGCTTGCCGTCCTGCCCGCGGGCTCGCCGCCGCGTGGCCCGGGGGGTCAGTGCAGGGTGATCCCGGCGGGCAGTTGGAAGCGCGGGTCGCTCTGTCCCCGGCTCAGGAGTTGTCGGAACAGGGTGCCGGGTTGAGCCCACAGGACGGCGGTGACGTGCGGGTTCGCCATGAGTATCGGGCATTCCACGCGCTGCCAGGTGTTCCCCTTCCGTACGGCGTCGCCGAAGACGATCCGGATCTCGCCCCGGGCGGCCTCGGAGAATCCCACCGAAGCGTTTCGCCAGAAGGCCGCGGCCCTCTCGGAGTAGTCGGAGTAGTACGGGGTCGGAAGGCTGAGCTCTTCGATCAGCATCATCATCGTCCGACCGCCGTGCTTCCCGGCTGTGGCCTTCGCCGAATCTTCGACCGGCTTCCCCCGGTAGGTGCCGCAGTAGTACCAAAGGGCGGTGGGACCGGCGCTCTTCGTGGCGTTGCGCATCTGTTCCCTCGTCACCCACCTGGACATGTCGTCCGTCTGACCGGGCAGAACGACGCCGCCGCCGTTGGTCGGCCTCCCGTCCACGTAGGGAACCCACTCTCCGAGCAACTCGGCCCTGATGGTCTCGGCGGGGCCTGGGCGGGGTGTCGGGGGCGGGCCGAGCAACATCCGGGGTCCTCTCTGGGGCTGCGCGCGGGAGGCCGAACCACCCGCGCTGCGGGGGCCGTCGGGTCGGGAGCATAGGCGGGAAGGACGCCGTCGACGCGGCGCCGAACGCCGGCGGCACCGCACTCGGCCGCCGCCGCGCCCACGCTTGCACGGATGCGTGCCACAACTGCGCCGGTATACGGCGCCGGTCGGCCCGCAGTGCCATGCCGTCGCTCGCCAGGACTGCGGAGCGGATCGATGGAACGTTCCCGTTCGCGCCGTGCACGCTTTCGGGGAAAGGGCCGGGAACTCTTGTGACCCCTGGTCCGGGGCCCATAGCTTCGAAGCGTCTCACCGAGTCAAAAAGCATGGCGATGGGGCCGGTCGATTCCCCCGAACCCCCGAACGGCTTCCATCGGAATTCACCCGGAAATCCCGGAAATCCCGGAAATCCTTGGAGGAATCATGAGCGACACCCAGAACACCACCCCGGAGACCGCCGCCGAGTTCGAGGCCGAGATCGGCGACGAGGACCTGGAGACCATCTCGGGTGGCCTTGAGACCATCTGACGTCCGCTCCTCGGCCGGGTGCCGGCGACTTCCGTCGGCACCCGGCCGGTCGTCCGTACGGAGGAACGCGTTGAACCTGCCAAGCGATCTGGCGCACGAATTCGAGCGGCTGCGCGAGCGCATCACGCGCAAGACGTCGTCCCGCTGGTTCCTGGAGAAGCGCCGGGAGATCGAGAGCCTGGCGCCGTACGACCCGGACCGGGGACGCGAACGCCTCGACCACCTGCTGGCCACCGCCGTGGAACGGGCACCGTACTACGCCGCCCTGCGCGCCCACGAGCAGCCGGGCCTGCGCGACTTCCCGCGGATCCGCAAGAACGACCTGCGCGAGCACTTCCTCGACTTCGTCACCCGCGACGCGACCGGCCGGATGGCCCCCGGCGCGTTCTTCCTGTCCCAGACCAGCGGCAGCACCGGACAGCCCGTCACCCTGCTGTCCACCGCGGAGACCGGCGGACTGCTGAACAACGTCATCCGGGAGCGGTTCAGCGCCTTCCTCGGCCTGCCGGACAGCGGCACCGTGCTCAACATGGGGCTGCTGTTCCCCGGTACCCCGTTGTTCGAACCGGTGATGCTGCCCCGCCCCTACGTCAAGTGCAACCTGCGGGGATACGACCCCGACGATCCCGGCATCGTCGCCGACTACGAGGCCGTGGTGGGCCGCTTTCCGGCCGACCAGATCACCGGGTCCTCCCACCGCGTCATCACCCTCGCCCGGTACTGCCTGGAACGCGGAATCGCCCTGCGCCCGCACGGTGTCGTCGCCACGTACGAGCACATGCCCGACAGCGGCCGCCGCCTGGTGGAGGAAGCCTTCGACTGCCCGGTGACCATGCTGTACGCGACCGCGGAGACCGGCTACGCGGCCTTCGAGTGCGGGCAGGGGCGCCTGCACTTCCAGGACGACTTCGTCCTGCCGGAGATCGAGGCCGCGGACGGCCGGGAGGTGGGCGAGATCGTCCTGACCTCCCTGGTGTCCACGCCCATGCCGATCATCCGCTACGTCACGGGCGACCTCGCCCCCCGCCCGGTCGAGTGTGGCTGCGGCCTGCCCGGCACCGTCACCGAAGGACTCGTGGGCCGCACCCGCAGCAGCCTGGTCGGCGAGGACGGAGCCGTCTACTCGCCGTACTCGCTGCTCGCCGCGCTCGCCGCCGCCGGTCTCCCGGACTACCAGGTCGTCCAGAACGCACCGGGCACGCTCGACCTCGTCACCGCCGGCCCTGCGGAACCGGCCGCCGCCTGCGTCCGCGACCTCAACACCCTCCTCGCCGCCTACTTCGGCGCCGGGCAGGGCTTCCGGCTGCGCCACCGTCCGGACCAGGACTTCCAGTTCACCGCGAGCGGCAAGCGCAACCCCGTGGTCCAGCACCTGGCCCTCCCGGACATCCCCGAACGCTCGGCCTACCTGTGACGGTACGCCCGGGCCCCGGGGGGCGAGGTTCGGATCGTCTTCGGTGACACCGTCAGGAGACAGGGCAACTGGCACCGCGTGGAGTGCCCCGGGCTCCTGGCCAATCCCCGCGTCACCACCGTCCTCTGGGCCCGGCCCGGCACCCTCTTCCAGCCACTGCCGGACACCTGGCGCACGGATCCGCGCCACCGCGTGCCTGCCGGCGTCACCCTCCAGTAGGGCGCACGGTTCTCGGGAACGCACCGTCCCCTTGAGTGACCCCGGGAGTGGGGCGCTCAAGGGGACGGAGCTGTAGGGGCCCGGATCCCGTTGGGCCGGATCCCGTTGAGGCCCGGGGGAGGAGCAGAGGGCCGCTCGCGGCGTCGTGCCCGCGACCCCGTCGCCGAGGTCGCGGACACGGGCGCTCACACGTACGGCGGGTAGGTCGGCTGCCCCCCGTCGCCCGCGCCGATGGCGTCCAGGTCTCCTTCGCTGATCTCCTCGTTGACTTCCGCACTCGCCACCACGGTGGTGTCGTCGGCGTCGGTGGTGCGGGAGATGTCGTCCTTCATGGTGGTGAACTCCTCTGGTGATGTTTCTCGTGGGATCTCGTGGATTGAGCTCGTGGATGGTTCTCGTGGATCTGGCAGTGGTCAACTGACAGTGATGGGAACCTCGTTGTAGCCGATGACCTGGGCTTTCGCCCCCGAGGCGGCGGTCGGGACGTACGTCAGGAACGTCTCCAGCCGACTGATGGTGAACCGGCCCGCCGTCGCTCCCTCGGGCTTTCCCAACAGCGCGGCGTCACGGCTCTTCGGGGCCAGGGAGACGGTGCCGTCGGCCTTGGCCGGGGTCAGCGTGTCGGTGATGACGTCGGAGGTGAACGCGAGCACGCCGCCGTCCTCGGTCCGCAGGGCGAAGGTCTTGGGGAGCGTCCGACTCAGCGTCCTGGTCAGGGTCGTGCCGCGACCGCTCAGGGCCTTCACGCCGACGGTGTAACCGTTGGAGAGGTTGTCGTCCAGCGGAGCGCTGTAGGAGAACTTGTCCTTGCCGGTGAGGTTCTGCTGGTAGTGGGCGAGGATGTCGGCTGCCAGGGAGTCCGGAGGCGTCAGGAGGCCGTCCGGGCTCGTGACGGCGGAGGCGGCGCCCGCACCGTTGACGGCGACCTTGGGCACCGGCCCGGTGACGTTGAGCGAGTACGCGGGCAGGTAGGACGCTCCGGGGGCTTCCTGCACGAAGACCCGGTAGGTGGGACCGGGGAAGGGCACGCCTCCCTGCGCCCGGCTGGACACGGCGAGGAACCAGTGGGGGAAGGCCGCGCCCGAGGTGGCGTAGACGGTGATGGCCTGGTCACTGATGGGAGCGACCGGCTGGTTCAGCTCCTTGCTGATGCGCATCCAGGCGACGTCCGCACTGAGCAGCGGCTCGGTCTCGATGCCGGCCAGACCCGCGCCGTCCAGGGCCTCGTTGACCCGGTTGTTCGCGGCGTCGTAGCTGCTGACCGCGGCGGACGCGTCCGCCTGGGAGACGACCGCCTCCGCGGCCGTCGCGTGTGCGCCCGTGTCGCCGCTGCGGACCGTGCCGCAGCCGGCCGTGCCGCCGAGACCCAGTAGGAAGGTTGCCGCGGCGGCCTGCAGACGGAGGCCTCTCTTCTTGCGGTTCATGCCATCGCTCCTTCTGATTCGTGCATCTGCCTGCGCACCAGCTGGTGAAAGAGGCTCGTGGAGTCGCGGAGCAGTTCGGACGGCGGTCCGCACTCGGCGACCCGGCCCTCGGCGAGTACGACGACCTTGTCGGCGTCGAGGACGGTCGAGAGCCGGTGCGCGATGACGACCCGGGTCGCGTTCAAGCGCTGTGTGCTCTCCGTGACGATCCGCTGGGTCTCGTTGTCCAGCGCGCTGGTGGCCTCGTCGAAGAAGAGGATCCTGGGCCGGCGGATCAGGGCGTGCGCGATGGCGAGGCGCTGGCGCTGGCCGCCGGAGAAGGTCCCGCTGTCGCTCACCAACGTGTGCATCCCCATCGGCATGGCGCGGATGTCCGCGGCGATGCCCGCCAGTTCGGCGGCGGCCCACGCGTCGTCGTGGCTGTAGTTGAGGGTGCCGGTGATGGCCTGGAAGACGGTGCCGGCGAACGGCTTGGTCTGCTGCAGGACGACGCCGCACTGCCTGCGCACCGCAGTGCTGTCCAGCGTGGCCAGGTCCTGGCCGTCGTACAGGACGTTGCCGCTGGTGGGATGCTCGAAGCCCAGCAGCAGCCGCAGCAGGGTGGACTTGCCGCACCCGCTGGGGCCGACGACCGCCACGAACTCGCCCGGCCGCATGCTCAGGGAGACGTTGTCGAGCACCGGTGGACTGTTCTCGTCGTAGCGGAACGTCACCCGGTTCACCTCGATCTCCCCCGTCAGTTCACCCGGCACCGTGTGCGCTTCCGAGGCCTCCGGCAACTCGGCGAGCAGTGGCTTCATGCGTTTGAACATGGGGATCACCGCGAAGGCCGACGAGAGGGAGTTGGTCACCTGGATGACTGCCGCGAGGACGATGCCCAGGGCCGCGTTGAACGACAGGAACCGGGTCATCGACAGCGTCCCGCGGGCCGGCCCGCTGATGACCGCGAAGGTGAGCAGCACGCAGATGAGCGGATAGACGGCGTTGAACGTGGCTGCCGCGTTCTGGTACCTGCCGATGCGCTTCTGGAGCTCCTTCTGTTGCGCGAACTCGTTGGCCCAGGCCGCGAAGGCGCGGTTCTCGGCGCCCGCCACCCGCAGTTTGGGGAGACCTCGGAGCCTCTGGTACACCCGGTTCGCGAGCTTGTGCTCCAGATCCAGCGACTGGGTCTGCCACTTCATCTGCCGCGCACCCAGCACGACGAAGAACACCACGCCGACCAGCACGTACAGCCCTGTCAGCAGGGCCAGCGGCACACTGAACCAGAACATCACGGCGAAGTTCACCACCGCGACCACGCTGGAGTAGAGCACCACGTAGCTCACGTTCGTCAGCACCGTGCGGATGTTCTTCACCCCCAGTGCCGCACTGGCCAGTTCACCCGTGGAGTACCGGCGGAAGAACGGCGCCGGCAGGCGCAGCAGCCGGTCCCAGACGGCGGCCTGCAGGTTGGCCTCGAAGCGACCCCCGACGCGCAGCAGCGCCAGGTTCTCCAGCACCGCGAAGACCGCCGACGCGAGGGCGGCCACCAGGGTCAGGGCGGACACCTGCACGATGAGGTTCGTCTCGGCGTACGGGACGAGCGTGCCCAGGATCAGCCCGGTGCTGATGGGCACCGTGGTGCTGACGGCGACCGCGACCAGCGTGAACGCGATCAGGTTGCGGATGTCCCGCCCGCTGCCCTTCAGGCCGAACAGGATCAGCCGTCCCGTGCCGACCGGCCGCTCGGGCAGGGGCGGGTAGAACAGCACCCCCGTGTCGTCGAACTCCGCCGCCGTCCGATCCCGCACCGGGCTCCGCTCGCCGGTGACGGGATCCCAGGCCACGTACCGTCCGCGCCGCCAGACGAACGCCACCGGCTTGCCGGAGTCGCAGCGGCGCCCGACGAACGGCCCGATGTTGGTGCGCCACCAGCGCACGTCCAGGTCCACCGCGCGGATGCGGAAGCGCGAGCGCACCGCGATCGCCTCGATCGGGCCCATCTTGCCGCCGGCCGCGGAGCCGCGCGCCGGCAGGACGGGGATGCCCAGTTCGTCGGCCACGATCCGGCAGGCCGCCTCGGTGGCGTCCTCGCTGTGGACGGGGCCGCTGCGCGAGACGTGCTCGGCCGGCTGGAGTACCGCCTGGAGGACCCGGTCGGCCTTGTCGGTCAGCGTGTCCTCCATCTCGCGCACGGCCCGGATCCGGGACTCGGCCCGCTCCCCCTCGGCGGCGATGACCCGGTCGGCCATCCGCAGCAGGCGCTCGTTCACCTCGGCCAGGCGCTCCCACAACCGGCCGTCGGCCAGCAGGTCACCGGTCGAGCAGGTCGTGAACGAGGCCGAGGGCCCGCCGTGGACGGTGCTGCTCTCGGTGACCACGAACATGTCGCCGCGGGAGAGCCACTCGCCGCTGTCGGGCGTTCCGACCCGCAGCCGACCGGCGAGGACCTCCACCCAGACCAGTCCCTCGGCCGAGCGTCCTGGTTCCCCTTCCGCCAGTTCGCCCCGGCTTCCGGCGGTCAGGAGCACTTGTTCCCCGCAGGCCGACTTCTCCGCGACGAAGCCGAGAAGGCCGTCGAGCCCCGCGTCGATCCCCCGGGCGAGGGCTGCAAGCCGACCGGACGACTCGCCGGTGTCCCCGGAGCCGACGTCGGCGCGCAGGAGTCCTGCCACGTCCGCGGCGTCCACGCGCAGGACACGGGAGCCGAGGACGGCTCGCAGGACCGGGACGCCGGCGGGGCCCGACGGCGGCGCGGCGATGACGGCACCCGGGGTGAAACGGCTGACGTAGTGCCACGGGCCGCCCTCGGCGACCTCCATGACGAACATGTCGACGGCTCCGTCGGTCACCACCCACAGCGCGTCCCCGTCCGTCAACCGGACGTGTCCCTCGCCGAAGGAGACCTCGGTGCCGGTCCCGGCGGGCGGTCGCCAGGCCGCCACGGCCACGTCGGCCTGGGCGGTCCAGGCCGCCGCCACGGGCGGCCGGTCGGACCCGGAGGATGTCGTCCTCATGCGTCAGTGCTCCCTGATGAGCTGGGCGTAGGCGCCGCCGGCCGCGGACAGGGCGTCGTGCGTCCCCCGCTCGACCACGTCGCCCCGGCTCAGCACGACGATCTCGTCGCTGTCGCGGATGGTGCTCAGACGGTGGGCCACGACGACCGTGGCGCAGCCGTGGCGGCGGATGTTGTTCATGATCAGGAGTTCCGTCTCGGCGTCCAGGGCGCTGGTCGCCTCGTCCAGGACGAGCAGGCGCGGGTTGCGCACGAGCGCTCTGGCGATCTCCAGCCGCTGGCGCTGTCCGCCCGAGAAGTTGCGGCCGTCCTCCTCCACCTGGGCGTAGATGCCGCCCGGGCGCGAGGACACCACGTCGTACACCGCGGCGTCCCGGAGCGCGGCGATGACCTGGTCGTCGGAGATGGAGGTGTCCCACAGCGTGATGTTGTCCCGCACCGTCCCCTCGAACAGGAAGACGTCCTGGTCGACGAAGCCCACCGAGGCGCTGAGCACCTCCGGCGCGATGCCGTCGCGCGGGAGACCGTCGATGTCCACCGAGCCCTCCCACGGGCGGTAGAGGCCCGAGATCAGGCGCACCGCGGTGGACTTGCCGCTCCCCGAGCCCCCGACCAGCGCGACCTGCCGGCCGGGGCCCACCGCGAACGAGAACTCGCTGACCAGCGGGGCGTCCAGCGGGTTGTAGCCGAAGGTGACCCGGTCGAACGTCAGGTTGCCGGCGAGCCGCCCGGCCGGGGCGTCGGACGCGGCCGGGCGCGGTTCCGGCTGGTAGTTCTCCACGTCGCGCAGCCGGGTCACCTGGACGGCGAAGTCCTGGACCCGCTGCGCCACCGCGATCAGCTGCGCGATGGGGCTGACGAAGGCCGACACCAGGGCCTGGAAGGCGACGAGCAGACCCACCGTCAGGTCTCCCTTCACCGCCTCCAGGCCGCCGATCAACAGCAGCAGCGAGGTGGTGACGGACGCCAGGGTGGGAGCGACCACCGCCATGACGGCACTCGGCACGCCGATCCTCTGCTGTCCGGTGACGACGACGGACTGTTCCTTGGCCCAGCGCCGGAAGAAGGTGTTCTCGCCGCCCGTGGCCTTCATCGTCTCGATGAGCTGCAGGCCGCTGTACGAGGTGTTCAGCAGCTGCGCCTCGTCCGTGGCCAGTCGGCTGACCCCGCCGGCCCTGATCCGGGCCACCGCGCGCAGGGCCACGATGTTCAGCAGGGACAGCGACACGCTCAGGACCGTCAGCCAGGGGTCGTAGGCCCACAGCAGGCACGCGTACAGCACGACGACCAGCGCGTTGACCAGCGTGCTCGACAGGTCGTTGGACAGGGTCACGGCGACCTGGTCGTTGGACTGCACGCGACTGCTGATGTCCGCCGGACTTCGCTGGACGAAGAAGTTGATCGGCAGTCTGAACACGTGGCGCAGGAAGCGGCTGCTGTTGATCGTCGCGTTCGAGATGCGCAGGCGCAGCAGGAACGCCTGGCGCAGGAAGGTGAGCACCCCCGTCGCCATGACGGTCGCGGCCATCAGGCCGAAGAACGCCATCAGGAACGAACGGTCGCCGCCCAGCAGGATGGAGTTGACGAACGCCCGGGTGAGAGCGGGGTACGCCACGCCGACGACGGCGAGCAGCACGCTGGCGTAGGCGCTCAGGGCGAGCAGGCCCCAACTCCCGCGCAGCCGGGTCGGCATGCTCGCGAGGACGCCGGGGCGCCGGCCGCCGGGGCGGAACTCCTCGCCCGGCGACATGGTGAGCACCACGCCGGTGAAGCTCTCGTCGAAGTCCGCGAGGTTGACGACCCGCGGGCCGCTGCCGGGGTCGTTGAGGTGGACGACGTCCTTGCCCAGGCGCCGGCCGAACCCGTTGAGGACCACGAAGTGGTTGAACTCCCAGAACAGGATCGCCGGGGGCGCCAGCTTCGACAGCGCCTCGGTGTCCATCCGGCGTCCGGTCGCGGTCAGGCCGTAACGCCGGGCCGCCTTGAGGACGTTCGACGCCTTCGAGCCGTCCCGCGAGACTCCGCAGGCCACCCGCAGCTCCTCCAGCGGCACGTAGCGCTTGTAGTGGGCGAGGATCATGGCGAGGCTGGCGGCCCCGCACTCCAGTGCTTCCATCTGGAAGATCACCGGTGGCTTGACGCGGCGGGCCGGGCGGCGTCGCAGCCAGGCCCGCAGCCTCGAAGTACCGTCGGTGGTGGTGAGTACGGACATCTACGACAACACCCAGCTAATCGGTCTGACCGATGGCAAGTGCACGGAAGCGCTCACCAGCGTGCGGGAATCAATCAGGTACGGCGGGCCGGTACGGGTGGACCACTGGAACCCACTCGTCGTGCCCGGTGCGGTCAGGAGTCTCACGACCACCTGCATCGGTTGGCCCTGGCCGGAGAACTGGCCGGCCAGTTGGGCGTCGCCGAGGAAGCCCGCGATCTGCTTCTGGGTCTGGGAGAACTGGCTGACCGACTGGACGACGCCGCGCATCACCCCGTACTCCTGGGCCGGGGCGGACCGCAGGTCGAGGTCCACGGTGCTGCCCTCGGAGATGAGCCCGGCGCTGCTCGTCGGCGCGTACAGCACCGCGATCAACGGATCGGTCGGACCGCTGACGCGCTCGACCACGGCGAGGTTGGTGCCCGCCGTGACCACCTGGCCGACCTGCGCCAGGATCGCCGTGGTGCGTCCGCCACTGAAGGCGCGGACGGTCTGCTGGGTCGAGTCGACCTGGACGGTGAACAGCGGAGCCTGCGCCGGGAAGGTCGTGCCCTGCTGGGCGAAGACCCCGGTGATCTGCCCGGAGACGGGGCTGTCCAGGGTGTAGCTGCCCTGACCGTAGGTGAGGATGCCGGGAACGGTGACCTGGCGCGGTATCGCCCCGGTGAACGCCCACAGCGAGCCGAAGGCGACGAGCACCGTGACCATGAGCAGGGCGACCAGGCTGCGTGGCTTGGCCAGCGTGGCCGCTGTCCCGAGGTCGGTGGTGGACTGGAGCTTGGCGAGTGCCTGCTCACGGAACTGCACGGTTGGGCTTCCTTCCTGCGGGAGAGGCGCTGCTCGCCTGTCAGACGGCCTGGAGGGTGCCGGCCGCCGAGAATGCCTCGCCCAGCGCCTTCTCCGCACGGCGGAGCGCCCGGACCACGTCACCCACCGTGGAGCTCAGGTCGCAGCGCACCGGGAGGCCCGGACGGATGAGCCGCAACTGGGCCCCCACGTCGTCGCGGCGCACGTAGCCGGGCTCGGTGCCCACGGCGATCGGCTTGTACGTCGCGGCGGCGACACCGAGTTCGTAGAGCGCGATCGGCTGCTCGGGTGCCTTCTCGTTTCCCCGGGGGAACCAGAAGAGGACCACGTCGGAGGTTCGGAGGGCGTCGTGTTCCCAGCGCACCAGCTCGTGGCTGAACGCGCGGGCGGAGACGACCCGGCTGGGGCTGAACACCGTGACGGGGCGGTCGGCCCCCGCCCGGTGCCACTGATCGGCGAGCGCCTCGATCGCCCATTGCCGCCAGTCGGGGCAGTTGCGCATGCCGCCGGCCAGGAACACCGTCAGCGCATCGCGTGCGGACGGGACTTCCTCCAGCGATCCCACGACCCGGAGGATCGATCCGTTCACGGCACAATCTCCTCTACGGGACGGAAGGGCTCTGTGCCACCGGGCCGGCGTACGCCGGGCTTCGGACGCCGGACCTCAGGTAGCCGGTGCCCTCCACGGCGCCGGGGGCGACGTCGAGCCGCTGGACGACGGGGTTGCGCTTGCCCCGGCCGCTGAGGACGAACGTGTTCGTCGCGGCCAGCCGGAGGCGGAAGCCCTGCCCCTCGCGGAAGTACGAGGCGAGGTCACGGTTGAGGTGCTCGACGCACCTGCGGGCTTCCTCGGTCGCGTCCGGCACGATGAGCTGCAGGATGCCCGGGCGCTCCTGGAGGACCTGGAAGTCCGCCAGTCCCGCGTTGGACAGTGCGGCCAGCAGCGCGTAGGGCGAGTAGACGAGGCCGTCGGCGCCCACCAGCGTCGCCTTCGACCGGCCGACCAGCGAGCCGACCGCCGTTCCGGGCAGCCCGCACCCGCAGGCCGTCGCCGGTGAGCACAGATCGCCCGTGACGTAGCGGATCACCGGCATCGCCCGGGTGAGGAGCCCGGTCAGGACGATGCTCCTCAGCGTCTCGTCACCGTCGTAGGGCAACAGTTCCGGGGTGACGAAGTCGTCCTGGAAGTGCAGGTTCCCCTGGCGGCACTCCCAGGCGGCGGAGCCGGTCTCGGAGGTCGCGTAGACCATCGTGACCGGGCACCGGAAGGCCTCCTCGACCATCCGGCGGCCCTCCTCGACCAGGTGCTCGTAGGAGGCCACCACGGCCCTGGGCCGCAGGCGGATTCCCCGGTCCAGGCAGTACCGCGCCAGGCCGACGAGCCGGCTCGACGTACCGATGATCCGGTCGACGGGGAAGGCCCCGACGACCGACGCGTAGGTCTCCACGATGGAGGGGGAGGACGGATCGAAGCCCCGCAGGTTGCACCGCACGTACGGGCGGGGCAGGAAGCCGGCCTCGACGAGCGGGGTTCCCTCGTAGTGGAGCCCCAGGTTCAGTTCGGTTCCGGTGTCGGGCAGGCCGAGGTGGCGGCAGAGCCGCTCCGCGATCACCAGGCTGGACAGTCCGCCGGTCTCCGCGGTCGTCAACAGCCGCACCGGCTGGCCCGTGCTGCCGCTGGTCTCGTGGATGAAGTAGTGGCCCGGTTCCATCCGGCCGGTCTCGTCCCTGCTGATCAGGTCGATGAACCGGTCGCGCAGGTCCGCCTTCCGGGTCAGCGGGAAATCCGCGAGCACCGGGTTCGCGTGGTCCTGCAACGGCCGGTAACGGGGCACCCGGTCCCGGGCGTGGGCCAGGATGTCGGCAAGGCGGTCGGCAGCCGTCGCGCTGTCGAACTCGACGAGCTTCTCGATTTCCGCCCGCTTCTCCGCGTAACGGGCCGACCGGAGGAAGCGGTTCAGCTTCTCGCCGATTTCCGTCACCGCGATTTTCGGGTCGGGCGAATGATTCTGCATCACGGGCACCCCTTTCTGACCGGTTACCGAGGACGTCGCCTGCCGCAGGCCGCGTTCCGGGCCGGTCGGGCCCGGAACACGGCGAGGGACGACGCCCCGCCACATACCGTGATGAGCACGGGCTGTGGCGGTGCGCTGCCGGTCGGCCGACGCCGGGAGCAGGGGTGTCAGAGCAGGTAGCGGTGCGACTCGCCGCCGGCGATCCCCTCCAGGTCCTCGTCCCGGAACTCGTCGTTCTCGTTCACGTCGGTCGGCAGGTTCTGCTTCTCGTTCTCGCCCATGGAAAGGCCTCCTGATCGTCGGTGAACACCGGGAAAGGATTCGGCCGGATCGCCGGGTTCCGCTCGGTGGTAATGCAGACGGTATTTCCGGGAGCCGGCGGCCGGCAAGCCTTCCACGGAATTGCCACCAAGGCGCGCAGGGCAGCGCTCCACGGTGACAGCGATCCGTGTCATCGACCCCGGTCCACCGGCTGTCGGGGGTGTTCCGGCAGACCGAGATGGCCTCGGAGCGTGCCGGACTCGTACCCCGCGGGGAGAACTCCACGGGACTGGAGCTCGGGCACCACGTGCTCCACGAAGTCGTCCAGCCCGCCGGGGGCCTGGTCGGGGACGATGATGTAGCCGTCGCAGCCGCCGGCCTCGACGCCGTCGATCATCTCGGTCGCGATGTCGGACGGGGTGCCCGCCAACGCCTTCGTGTGCGTGACCAACGCGACGAGTTGCCGGATCGACAGCCCCCTGGACTCCGCGACCTGCCGGAGGAACGCCACTCGGTCGGCCCGCCACTGCGCGTCCATGCGGGTAGGTCTCCCGGTGATGAACGCCGCGCCGTCCGGGTCCGGGGCGATGTCGGGCAACGGGCCTTCGGGGTCGCAGGCGGAGAGGTCGCGTCCCCAGAGCCCCTCCAGGTAGTAGATCGCCATCTCCGGTGTCACGATGTCCAGGCGTCTCGTGCGCGCCAGTTCCTCGGCGTCCGCCCGTGACTGCCCGACCACGTAGGTGATCGCGGGCATGATCTTCAGCTGCCCCGGGCCGCGGCCGTGTCGCGCCAGCCTGCCCTTGACGTCGGCGTAGAACTCACGGCCGGCGCGGCCCCTCTTCCTGCTGTAGATCACCTCCGCGTGGGCGGCGGCGAATTCCCTTCCCTGTTCCGAGTCCCCCGCCTGCATCAGGACCGGCTCGACGCCGTCGTACGCGGTGGCCGCGGGACCCCCGGCGTGGAAGTGACGTCCCTCGTGGGCCAGCGGCACGCTGCCGGCGGTCCCGTCGGCGGCCCAGATCGAGCGGCACAGCCGGATGAACTCGGCGGCGCGCTCGTAGCGTTGGGCATGCGGGAGGAAGCCGCCGCGACGGAAGTTCTGCCCGACCCAGGCGTCTGGCGTCGTCACGGCGTTCCAGCCCAACCTCCCACCCGAGAGGTGGTTGACGGTGGCGAGCTGACGAGCCATGTCATAGGGCTCGTTGAACGTGGTGTTGACGGTGGCGACCAAGCCCAGTCTGTCCGTGACGGCCGAGACGGAGGAGAGGATCGTCAGCAGATCGTGCCGACCAGCGACCCCGATCTCGGTCACCTCGCCGTTCCGCTCGGGCAGGCGGAGATCGTCGGCGAGCAGCAGGTAGTCGAACCGGCCGCGCTCGGCGGTCCGGGCCAGCTGGGCGATCGCGGCGAAGTCGATCTGGCTGCCCGGCCGGCCGCCCTTCCACACCGTCGTGGTGGGATTGACCGGGAAGAGAACGCCCAGGTGGAGTCGGCGCCGTCCAAGGTTCACTGCGGGCTTCCTAGCGTGTTGGTGGGTCCGGCGAATCCGGCCGCACCGTGGTCGAGGGCGGATCGCGCGGCCGGCGGGCTACGGGACCATGCTGTTGGGCGCCTTGTGCGGCAGCCCCAGGCGCTCACGGAAACTGCGGCAGTCCTCGCCCCAGGGGAGGACGAGCCGACGCGTGCGCAGTTCGGGGACGGCTTCGTCCACGAAGCGGGCCAGCTCCGTGGTCACCTCGGCGAACACGAGACGGAACCCGTCCACCAGGCCCGTCCGCGCTCGCGCTTGGAGGAAGTCCGCGAAGTCGCGGACTCCGCCGGTCTCGACCGCGCTGCCCAGCCCCCACGCCCACTGGCCGGCCGGCAGCCCGCGGCAGTTCACGAAGAGGTCCGCGATCGTCCTGGTTCCTCCCCCGAGCCTCGGACGAGCGCCGACGACCTGCTCAAGGCCGCCGAAGACCATGTCCGCACGGGCTGCGAGCGGCAGATCGTCGTCCGAGGTGATCCGCACCGCCATCACCGGGTGCCCTTGAGGCGGCCGCGGGACGATCCCGGGACCCTTCACCCGGAAGTACCTGCCCTGATGGTCCACGGCGCGGATCTTGGACCGGTCGAGGAACCTCCCGGTGGCGGCATCGCGGATCTCCGCACCGTCCTCCCAGCTGTCCCAGAGCAGCGAGACCACCTCGACGAACTCGGCCGCCTCCTCGTAGAGGCCGGGGAGGTCGCGGGGTGAGCGGTCCCCGAAGAGCTGTGCTTCCTCGGCGCTCGTGGACACCCGCACGCACCAGCCCGCGCGCCCGGCGCTGACATGATCCAGCGTTGCCAGGGCCTTTGACACGTGGAAGGGCTCGACATGGGTCACGGTCGCCGTCGCGACGAGCCCGATCGACGTGGTCTGCGGTGCGACGTGGGCCAGCGCGGCCACCGGGTTCAACCTGCTCTGGGCGAGCCGCTGCCGTGCGGGCGCGGAGTCCGCCCGGGACGTGAGGGTCTCGTCCAACGTCACGAAGACCAACGATCCCCGCTCGGCCAGTTTCGCAGCGCGCGCGCAGTCGGACGCGGCGGGCCGTGAGGATTCCGGTGAGCCGATCTCCACACCCAGGAACACGGGGCGACTCCAATGTCACGTATTTCCGCCGACAAGCCGGGCGGTGCTCGTACGACCAGCACAGGACGCGGCGTGAAGAATCCGGACCGTCCGTCTTTTTGCGCCACCCTAGTGCAGCCGCCCGACGGCGACAAGAAATCAGGTCGGCAGCACGGATTCATGGATCAATTCCCTGGAGGATTGCATCGATTGATGCCGTGAAATTCTCCGAAAACAACGGCGGCACGATCCGGTGGAACGGTTCGGCTTTACCCCTGCCGATACCCGAGCAAGCGTCGGATGATCCTTGCGCCGCCCGTTCGACGAGCCCTAGGTTCGAATCGTCTCGCCGAGAGGCGGAATGTACGGGAAGAGGCTGCCGGCAACTCCCCGCGCCCTTCCGTCGGAAGACACCTACGGAAGGCCACTCCCCGCATGGAAACTCTCCGGTCCCTGGTGGGCGACCCCGCACCGTTCCTGGCGACGGCATGGCGTCGCGAGGCCTGTCTGCTGCGCCCGCCCGCACCGCTCGCCCCACCGGTCACCCTGGCGGACGTCGACGCCGTGCTGGCCTCAGGTCTGCTGCGCATCCCCTACCTCGAACTCGTCTCCCAGGGCAAGGCACTGGAGCAGGGCGACTACACCAGCGCCCACCACCTCATCGACCGCAGCTTCCGCGGCTACGCCGACACCGCCAAGGTGATGCACCATCTCGATGCCGGCGCCACCCTGCTGATGCGCAACATCGAACACTGGCACTCCGGGGCGGCCGCACTCGTCGACCGCCTCGGGGCCGAGCTGGGCCGCGGCGTCGAGGCCTTCCTCTTCGTGACACCGCCCGGGCAGCAGGGGTTCGGCCCCCACCGGGACGACGCGGACGTCTTCGTGCTCCAGCTGCACGGCAGCAAGAGGTGGCAGATCCACGCGATCCCCGACGACGGGCGCTGGCAGGCGGGCCCCGAGCCGGACCCGGGCCCCGTACAACTGGAGGCCACGGCACACGCCGGCGAGGTGCTCTACATCCCGCGCGGTGCACCGCACTCGGCCGTCGGTCACACCGACGGCCTGTCCTTCCACCTGTCACTGACCGTCCGGCAGCCCGGCGCCGCCGACCTGCGTACGGCCCTCACCCGCCACCTCGACGACGGGCTCGACCTGCCTCCCCTCCCGGTGGACCCGGTGGAGCTGCGCCGGACCGCGGCGGCGCTGCTCGACCACTACCGGGAGCGGCTGGCCGGACTCACCCCGGAAGCACTGTGCGCCGCCGTGGAGACCGTCCCGCAGCCGCGGACCGGTGCCGCCTCACCCGAGCCGCACCGCACGCTGACGAACCTGGCGGCAGCCCTGCGGAACTGACGCCGCACCGGTGGGTGGGCACCGGGGCCGGACCGTTGCGGACGGGGCCCCGGAGCTCGCACCTCCGTGATGCGGTCACCCGGCGTGTCAGAAGGGAATCTCCGGAAAGCCCTGAACGCCCACGCCGGCCACCAGCGAATCCAGTTCCTCCTCCGAGAGGTCCCGCGCCTCGAACCGATCAGGACGGGGCACGAACAGCGTGAGCCGGCCGCTGACGGCCGCCTCCTCCCACGACCGGATCTGCTCGTCCAGCACCTCCGGCGCCGAGGGCCGGTCACGGTCGACGACCACGGTCGTTCCCGGCGGCACTCGGATGCCGTGCTCGGCGAGCAGGACGCGCGGGTCCTGGGCCAGGAGCCGTTCCTGGCCCGGATCGGACCACACGGCGGCCACCGCCGCGCTGTAGCCGGAGGCGAAGGCGGTGCGTTCGGTGGAGTGCATGGCTCGGTCCTCTGCTCTCTGGTGCAACGGGGGATGCGCGCTCTGCCGGGTCGGGACCACTCGTCTGCGCAGGCTCATTCCGGCGCCTGACCTTCGGGCGGGCAGGAGCCGAGGGCGAACTCGGCGATGGCCGGCTCGGCCAGCGTGTCCAGGCCGGTCAGGGCGGAGAAGGAGGCGGCATCCCCCGCGCCGAGGGCGCAGGGAGCCAGGCCCATGTCAGTGGCGACCAGATACATCCAGGCGGTCAGGATCCCGGCGTCCTTGAGCGCCAGCGTGTACGGGATCCCCTCGTACTTGCGCATCAGCGGTCCGACCCGGGCGGTGATCACGAACAGGACCTGCGGCGGGCCCGGCATGGTGGCCGTCCCACGGGCGAACGACAGCATCCGCTCGGTCTCCGTCCCGGGCGAGGCGACCAGCACGAGACGGTGGCGCGCCGAGTCGTAGTGGTAGAGGCCGCCGGGCAGGCCATCGCACTGCGAGATCAGGGGGTAGACCTCCAGTTCGCCGAGGCCGCCCGCGCTCGGGTAGGGCCGAACGCCGGTCACCACGCCCTCACGGTCACGGAGTTCGAAGCGCTGCACCCGGTGGAGGAACTCGCCGAGCTGGGCCAGGGTCACCGGCCGGCTGGCATCGTGGCGACGCACACTGCGGCGCCTCGCCATCACCGTCGACAACGATCCGGACGCCGGGGTGACGTACGAGGGTGCGGGCAGATCGATCGAGGGGCGGCCGTCGACGGTGTCCGTCCGCCCGAGGTCCGCCTCCGGCAGACCGCGGAAGCGGTCGGTCGCGCCGATCGGGGCCGCGTGGCGCTCCGGGCGGGAGCGGTCGTGCAGCCAGAGTTCCTCCGCCGACCAGAGGGCCATCGGCGCCGCACGGGTCTCGGTCTCGGCCTCCTCGGAGGGCAGCAGGAGGCGGGCGGAGAGCAACTCGTCCAGCAGGAACCCCGCGGCCGACTCGTCGACTTCCAGCTCTTCGGCCACCTCGCCGAGCCCGATCTCCTGCGCACAGGCGCGGGCCAGGACGGCGGCCAGCCGGAACCGGGGGCAGCTGATCCCGACGGTGCTGAGCGGCGAGTACGCCACCATCCGGCCCTGCTCGGCACGCAGCACCGCGAACCTGGACATCCGGTAGACCGCTCCGGGCCGGTGGCGGCGCTGCGGTGGAACACTCTGGACGCCGATGCGGCGGGGCACGACGTCCAGCACGGCACGGGCTCCGACGGACACCCGGCGTTCCAACCAGGAATGCAGCAGCAGCCGGCGCACCAGCAACTGGGTCGGCAGGAGCCGCGATTCGCCTTCCAACCCGGCCACGAGCTGGGCTATCTGAAGGTCACTCAGCCAGGTCTCCGCCATCCGTAGCAGCACGGCGCGACGTCCTGCCTCCAGCCCGGGCAGGCGCAGCCGGTAGCGGGACTGTTCGAGGACGAGCGATCCGCCCGCTTCCTCGGTCAACCGAGCATCGACGCGGAGTCGGTAGCTCGCGGTCTTCACCGCGCCTGGCAGGGGGATTGTGCGATTCACTGGCCTTCATGCTTCCGGTACTGGGACGGCCGTGCGGCACGTCGGCAGGGCTGTGGAGATCCAGGACCAGCCGCCGCCACACCGTAACTCCGGCATCGTTGAGGGACAGTGACGGATTGTCGGCGATGCGGCCGTCCATAGAGAGGAACAGGATCGAGCCCGGAAGCGGCTCACCATTGCACGGAACCGTGCCACCGGCCGGGAGTGGCCGGCACGACCCGGGCCGCGTCTACCCGTTCTCGACCACCAGGTGCTCCTCGACCCAGCTGTCGCCACCACCGGCCTCCGTGAGCAACTCGGTGACGAGCTCACGGCCCCGGTCCTCCGCGGCGGCCCTGAACGTGCTCACCAGCAACTCCACCAACCCCTCGGTGAGTCGTGCGGTCCGCGGTCCGCCGGCCCTGGCAGCAGCCAGTCCCGTTGCGGGCACAGGTGCTCCGGCGACGGGCACCGCGTCCGACGGAGTGCCCGGCTCTCCGGCGGCGCCGGCGAGGAGTTCCGTGCTCGACGAAGCGACCAACTCCTCGGCGGCGCCGGCGATCCGGTCCAGCGACCGGGCCAGGCACCGCAGGGCGGTCGCCGGCGGGACGCCCGTCCGGACGAGGTCCATCGTCGCCCGGTACACCGCCGGCCGCGCAACGGTCACAGTGCCGTCGGCCTCCCAGCCGAGCATGCCGTGCCGGTTCAGGGAGTAGAACACCGCGGGCTGGTCACGCACGGCCCGGCTGACCGCGATGGCGAGCCGGGCTTCCTCGTCATCGCGGTCGCCCACGCCGAGGAAGGCCGCGATGGACACCAGATTGAAGCCCTGGCGCTGGAGGTGCACGATGTGCCGCAGGCGACGGACGTGGGTCTCGTTGTAGTAACCGATCCGCCCCCGGCGGGCCGGCGGCGGGAGCAGCTTGCGGGACTGGTGGGCACGGATGTTGCGCGGTGACATCCCCACCAGTCTGGAGATCTCCTCGACTGTGTAGGACGCGTCCGGACGATCGGAGTGGGGCGCGTCCTGCGGGGGAGTCGGCTCCATCTACTGCTCCTCGGTAGTGCCATGGTGCGGTGGGGCTGCGTCGGAAGCCGCGAAGATCACGCCCCGGTAGTCTGTTTCACGGACCGGAACGCCCCCGGGTTCACCCGCCCCGCACCCGGCACACCGAAGGCAGGACCGCCCGCTTCGTCTTGCCCTGGGCCTCCGAGCCGTGGCCGTAACCTGGTCTCCGCTCTTCGGAACCGCTTCGGTCAGGCGTCGTTTGAAGCCCCGGGACGCGCCGGTGATCAACCAAGTGCGAGTCATGTCAAACCCTTTCGCTCTGTCGTGAGTCCCCTCGCTCATCACCGTCCCTTGCGATGTCTGGGCCGCGCATCACCCGCAGACCCCCGGGTCCCCGGTGGCCCGGCGACGAGGAGGGTTCACCACTGGTTCCTGAAGTTCCAACTGGGCACCGTGTCCGTCCTGAACCGACTGACCAACTATGTGCGGTTCGTCAACCCTCAGCATTCCGCTGCCCTCAACGGCCAGTGCAGCGCCCAGGAGGACCTCCGCAACGCGGTCGAAAGGCTTGCGTGCCCCATGGGCTGAACGTCGGTCGAGCAGGGCGAAGAGCTGACGTCAGCAGCTACAGCCCCCAAGAGCTTCTCGACCCTGATTCCTGGCTCGGTTCCGAGCGGTTCCTGTGGGAAGAGGGTGTCGTCGGCGGCGGCCTGGACGGCGGGGCGGGACAAAGCCAGAGCCCTTGTGCGCCCTCAAGGCGCCCGCGCCGGGCGTGAGGCGGCCGTCCGGGCGCTCCCGGTGCACTCCGAAAGAGCCGGAAGTTCAGCCGGGTCGGCGAGCTGCCGAGCGCTGGGGGCGAGCACTGCCTCCGCCGGCACCTTGGGCGGCGTGGACATGCAGCGGGGGTGCAACACGCAATACCCCGGCTACGGACTGCGCGCGGTGGTGACCGACCAGCACAACGCCTACAGCTGGCGGTGTACTTCCCCGTGGGGCTACAGCGTCGGCATCGACGTCAACAAGGAGTGCGTCACCCAGTACGGCGCCGGCGCCTCCGCAGGTCTGACGGATCCGCGCAACCCCTACACGTGGTTCTGTCGGCGCTGAGCCGGCCCAATAGCGGACGAGTCCGCAGGGCCGGGGCCTGGTCGGCACTGCCGGCCGGGCCCCTTCCCCCGTCCCAGTCCGACGCAGATGCTCCCCAACTGCTGCTGCAGGGAGGATCTTTAATCACCCATTACACGCAGCCCACTTCCCGCGGTGACATGACAGCCGTCAGGCTTCACTCTGTTTCGCCGGGGCGCGCGACCGCGTGTGACCGGCCCTATGGGGAGGACCGCATCGTGCCCAAGAGGCAACGGCGACGGCTGCTGATGTCCGCCGTCACGCTCACCGCGTTCGGACTGACCACCACGCAGGCCCTGGCCGCACCCGCACCGGCGGCGCCCGGCGCCAAGCCGGTGCCCGTCCAGCGCCTGACCGAGACCGGCCAGAAGCACGCCCAGAAGATCCGGGGCAAGGCCGCCGCAGACCAGGCGTTCACCGCCAAGTCCAAGGCCGAGGGCGGCGGCGAGGACGAGAGCGACGAGGCCGAGAACTCCGCCGAAGGCACCGCACAGTACACCGAGGCGCGCACCGCCCCCGGCATCGTCGCGCCCGGCGCGTACGGCGCCGCCTGGGCGCAGCTCCAGTCGATGCCGCACACCGCCGGATCCTGGGACCACGTCACCGAGAAGCCGTACAACTCGGACGACCCGCGCTACCGCGACGTCAACTCCAACTCCAGTGGCGGTTCAGGGCTGGTGACGGGCCGGATCACCGGCATCGCGGCTGACAAGGACGGTTACGTCTATGCGGGCGGGGCCAACGGAGGGGTGTTCCGCTCCCGCACCGGCGGTGGCCACTGGGAGCCGATCGCCGACAAGCTGCCCACGCTGTCCACCGGCACCCTGAACCTCGACGCGGGCAGCCGGCTCTGGTACGCCACAGGTGAGTCCAACACCGGTGCCACCTCGTACGTCGGTACCGGCGTGTACGTGCTCTCCGACCCCAAGCACGGTGAGTTCCAGCCGGGCAACCGGGTGGGCGGCGCCGAGCTGGAGTCGACCATCATCCACGCGCTGCGGTTCGGCGGCGGCAAGGTGTGGGCGGCCACCAGCCGGGGAGTCTGGAGCCACTCCGCCACCACGCTCTCGGGCCCGTGGACGATGGAGTTCGCGCCCAACCCGGAGTACCTGCCGGGTGGTTCGAAGGCCGGGGACCCGGCCGCGCCATACAAGAACATCGCCAACGACATTGCGATCGATCCCAAGGACCCGAACAAGGTGGTCCTGGCGGTGGGCTGGCGCAGCGGCGACACCTACAACGGCTTCTACGGCAAGGCCGCGGACGGCACCTGGCAGCGCGTCGGCTCCCTCGGGGACCTGCCGACGGATGCGGCGAACGTCGGCAACGTGACCTTCGCGCGCTCGGCGGACGGCTCGCGCTACTACGCGATCGACCAGTCCCCGGCGGTCATGGCGAGCGACCCGGACACCGGACTCAAGGGCATCTACGTCTCCAAGTCCGGCTCGCCGTTCGGCCCGTGGACCCAGATTGCGGACAAGGACAAGCTGAAGAACTCCGGCTCCGCGCTGCAGGACGCCGGCTATCAGCCCGGCATCCAGGCCTGGTACAACCAGTTTCTCCAGGTCGACCCGGCCAACCCGGACCACGTCTACGCGGGCCTGGAGGAGGTCTTCGAGACCACCGACAGCGGCACCACGTGGGCCACCGTCGGGCCGTACTGGAACAACGGCTTCCCGTGCTGGAGCATCGACCCGGCCAAGCAGACCGGCGACTGCTCGCCGACCACCCACTCCGACCAGCACGCCGTCGCCTTCGGCAGCTACCAGGGCAAGGCCACCGTCTACGTCGGCAACGACGGCGGCATCTACCGGCGCCCGACCAACGGGCAGCTGGACGCGTACGGGCACGCCAAGGACTGGACGCCGCTCAACGACGGCACCATCGACACCCTGCAGTACTACTCGGTCGGCGTCGGGAAGGACCCGGCGGACCGTTCGGGCCGGGGCGTGATCGTCAGCGGCGGCCTGCAGGACAACGGTCAGTCGATCCTGCGCGCCCACGACAAGGTGATGGGCTCCAACTTCGGCGGCGACGGCGCAGACACCCTCGTCGACCCGGCCAACGGCTGCAACATCGCCGAGGAGTACGTCTACCTCGACATGTGGGTCACCCAGAACTGCGCGGTCAACGACGGCAGCTGGACGAAGGACCCGAGCAAGGCCACCTCCTACGAGGTCGCCCCGCCGGACAAGGACACCAGCGCGGCCCGCTTCATCGCGCCGATCACCAGCGACCCGAAGGACGGCAACACCTGGATCGCCGGCGGCCGGCACGTCTGGGTGCAGCACAAGGGCTACGCGATCCGCAGCGGCAGCGAGTGGACCTCCGCCTACGACCTCGGTGACGGCCACGTCGCCACCGCCGTCGCGACGGTCGACGGCACGGTGTACGCGGGCTGGTGCGGACCCTGCAACAACGTCGGCTTCAGCCGCGGCATCGCCGTGGGCAAGACCGACGGCACCGGCTGGCACCAGCTCAACCTGCCCGTCGACGGCACCCTGCCGAACCGGTACATCTCCTCCTTCGCGGTGGACGAGAAGGACGCCCAGCACGTCCTGGTCGCCTTCAACGGCTTCTCGCGGACCTGGACCGAGGGCCCCGGCGCGGGCGTCGGCCACCTGTTCGAGACCCGTAACGGTGGCGCCACCTGGACCGACATCTCGGCCAACCTGCCCGACGTCCCCGCAACCTCGGTCAAGATCCTCCCCAACGACGGCCTGGCGCTGGGCACCGATCTTGCCGCCTTCTACCGTGCCCCCGGTACCAGCGACTGGCGCGTCCTCGGCCGCAACCTGCCCACCACCTCGGTTCAGCAGCTGAAGACCGGCCCCGACGGCAAGCTCTACGCCGCCACCTTCGGCCGCGGCATCTGGTCCTTCGACCTGCGCCGCCTCGGTCACGGGCGCTACGACGAGACGGACGACTGATCCGCTGGTCGCGTGACCGCCCCGCTGCCCGGCCCGCTCACCGCGACCGAGCCGGGCAGCGGCGTCGGAGCCGGTTCGGTTGGGGGGAGGGGAAGGCCCGATGCGCCGACAGGCCGGCGGACGGCACGCCGTCGGCCTGTCGGCTGACGAGTGGGGAGTTGGAGCGCTATGGGCTGGCGAGGACGGTCAGAACGAGCTGCCCGCGCTCTGCGGCTTCGTGAACTCCAGGTACGTCTCGTCGTCCACCCACCGCACCCGCTGGACGCAATGGATGCCGAACGCCCGCAGGACCGGGAGCGCCGAGTGCGGCTGGTCGCTGCGCAACTGGGCGGTCTCCCCCCTGGACCTTCAGTGCCGCCTTGACCAACTGGCCTGCAGGCCAAAGTCCCCGCGGGCCGATGACGGCGTAGTACACGTTCGAGCCGTGGCTGCCGACCGGTCCGGGGTCCTCGTGGGCGGCGATGGCGAGTTAGCTGTAACGGAGCTGGACGGGATCCGCACCCACGACGGGAACGGGGAAGGAATCGGGACGGGTCTTCTTGACCATGCTGTCGCGTGTCTCCGGAGGTGAGTGACTGACGGCCGTGCCGCCCGGTTCAACGGTCCACGGTCCGCAGTTGATCCCCGATGAGAGCTCGGCGGACGCCACTTCACGTGGCCCAGGCGGAATTCCGGATTCAGGGGCGGGGGGTGGTCACCGCGTGCTACCGTCCGGCTACAGACCAATAGTCGACCCCGGCGGTGCTGGAACACCCCGGGGTCCGGCACAGGGAGTCAGGACTCCTCATGCACGTTCACTTTATCGCGCCCGAACGCTACGTACGGGCGTCACACGAGATCGTCCGCCACCCGCGGCTGCGGGCCACGGCGAAGACGCTGCTGCTGTGGGCGCTGTCGCTGCCGCCCGGCAGTCGGGACACCGTCCTCACCATCGGCAAGCGCATGCCCGAAGGGCGCACGGCCGTTGCCGGGGCGCGGGCGCAGCTGATCGAGGAGGGCTTCCTGCACGTCCGGCGCTCCCAGCACCCGACGAAGGGCACGTGGACGACCCGCGTCCTCGTCACCAGCGTGCCGCTGACGGAGGCGGACGAGATCGAGGCGGCCTGGCACACTGCGGTCCGAAACCCGGCACTCGGTGAGGGGGAGGGCCGGGAGGTCGGCACTTCCCCCAAGGGGGAGAAGAGCGAGGGGAACACCTCCTCCCGCGCGGCGGCGGAGGCGGCCGAGGATGAGGGCGCCGACGGGGAGGCCCGGGCCGCTGCGGCCGGAATCCTCGGGCGGCTGGCTGCCCGGGACCGGCGCTTGCGGTTGGGGGCGGTCGAAGTCCTGGACCTCGCACCGCTGGTGGCGGACTGGCTCGCCCGCGATCCGGACGTGGGGCGGCTGCGGGAGGCGCTGCTGGGCGGTCTGCCCTCGCATGTGCTGGCGCCGGCGGGCTTCGTGCGGGCACGTCTGGAGCGGGGGATGCCGGTGGCGGTGATAGCGCCTGGGGTCGCTGCCGGTGGGGTGGGGGAATGCGCGCGTTGCGCGGATCCGGTGGCGGGTGGTGGCACCATCTGCCGACGCTGCGCGGGAGTTGCACCTCCCGCGGTCGGGCCGGATGTGGCCGCCGTTGCACGCAACCGGCGTGGCGCTGAACGCGCGCGTGGCCTGCTGCGCGGTGCCGGGCTGTCCTCGACCAGCGCAAGCTCCTGGAGAAGCGGATCCAGGAACTGCTGGACGAGCACCCGCTGTCACAGGTCCTGACCTCCATGCCCGGCATCGGGACCAGAACCGGTGCCCGCGTCCTGATCGACGTCGGCGACGCCGGAGCGTTCCCGACCGCCGCCCACCTTGCCTCCTACGCCGGGCTCGCCCCGGCGACCCGCGGTTCCGGGTCCTCGATACGCGGCGAGCAACCGTCCCGCCGGGGCAACAAGCAGCTGAAACGGGCGTTCTTCCTGGCCGCGTTCGCCTCGCTCAGCGACCCGGCCTCACGGGCCTACTTCCTGACGTCGTCCCACAGCAGATCCGGCATCCCGCCATCCTGCCTGCTCACGGATCCCGGATACAGCCCGATTTCCTTGACGAACCACATAGAGGCACGTTACGCCAACACCCATACGGAGAGCTCCGCCACGGGACTGCAGACGTCCCGCCTGCGCGAGGACGGCCGCCGGCTGATCCACCGCGCGGTCGGCGGCACCGACGAGCACGTCGTGCTGTTCTGCGGGTCGGGGACCACGGCCGCCGTGAACAAGCTCGTCGGCATCCTGGAGCTGCAGAGCCCGGCCGGGCGGCACGGCCCCGCGCAAGCCGTCCCGCCGCACCGTCGCCCGGTCGTCTTCGTGGGCCCCTACGAACACCACTCGAACGAGCTGCCCTGGCGGGAGCCGGTCGCCGACGTCGTGGTCATCCAGCTGGACGCGGACGGCCGGATCGACGAGGACGACCTGTGCGCCCAACTCATCCGCCACGCGGACCGGCCGCTCCGGATCGGCAGCTTCTCGGCCGCCTCCAACGTGACCGGCATCCTCACCGACACCGACCGCATCGCCGCCCTGCTGCACGCCCATGGAGCGCTGTCCTTCTGGGACTTCGCCACGGCCGGGCCGTACCTGCCGATCCGGGCCGCCGAGTCGGCACCTGGTCGCGGCGACCACAAGGACGCCGTCTTCCTGTCACCGCACAAGTTCGTCGGGGGCCCGCAGTCCCCGGGGGTGCTCGTCGTCCGGGGGGACCTCGTCTGCAACCGCGTTCCCACCATGCCGGGCGGCGGCACCCCTGCCATCGTCGAGTCGATCCGTGCCGGCCTCGCCTTCGAGGTCAAGGAGGCGGTCGGTGCCGAGCTGATCCACGCCAGGGAGGAGCGGGCCTGGCAAGCGGTCCTGGACCGCTGGCAGGACAACCCGAACATCGTCATCCTCGGTGCCATGCACGTACGGCGCCTGCCGGTCGTCTCGTTCCTCGTCCGGCACGAGGACCGCTACCTGCACCACAACTTCGTGGTCGCGCTGCTCAACGACCTGTTCGGCATCCAGGCCCGCGGGGGTTGTTCGTGCGCCGGCCCCTACGGGCACCGGCTGCTCGGGATCGGGGAGGACCACTCGGCGGCGTTGCGCGACGAGATCGTCGTGCGGGGCCACGAGGGCATCAAGCCCGGCTGGACGCGCGTGAGCTTTCCGTACTTCATGTCCGACACCGTCCGGGACTACGTCGTCGACGCGGTCGACCTGAGGGTCGCCTCGACCTGCCCGAGGGCTTCGAGGCCCTGCGACACTTCGCCATCGCTGAGGCCTGCCTGCGGCCACACCCCGACGGACCCGCAGGCCACCGACCGTTTCGGAACGAGGACACCAGTATCTGCGAGGGGCCATGCTGCTGGTCGAACTCCCCTACGGGCGCGGCCCGCACACGGACACCAACCCGGTGGTCGACGGACGGTTCCATGCGGGGGTGAGCCGGTGACGGCGTGGTTCCCGGCGATCGCTCATTGGTTTGTGTGCGTCGATCGCATTCGTCACCGCCGCGCCGACCGTTCATCAGATGGTGCGAACTCGCGGTTGTCGGCTGGTTGGGCCGGATGGGCGTGGATACGCTCGGCCGCGTCGTCCGGAGGGGGCGGCACCCGTCGCGTCCTGCACGCGCCCAGGCCGTCCCCGGCCGTGATGGGCCGGCGCGGATCCACGCTCGGGCAGTTCCCGCGGGAGTGGACATGAGTTCTGTAGGCCGTAAGACCGTCGCGGTGATGGCCGCGGCCCTGGCATCACTGGGCGCGGGCAGCGGTGTCACCGCGTCCGCGACCACCCCGTCGCCCGCGTCGTGCAGCAGCGGGGCGGACTGCCCCAACCTGAAGCCGACCAGGCTCACGGCCAGCCAGGCCACCTTGAACGTCACCCAGTTGCAACTGGAGAACATCAACGCGATGGCCTCCGACGCGGTGACCGGGGAGCCCATCCGCGGTGCGAAGATCGTGTTCGCCACGATGGGCGGCAGGACGCTCGGAACGGCCTACACGGACTACGACGGCATCGCCGCGATCTCCGCTCCGGAGAACCTGGGCCCCGGAACCCTCCAGGAGTTGCTGGGCGGCTACGAGGCCGCGATGGTCGGCGACGGCATCCACGCCCCGGCCGGGGCCCACGGAGCGATCACGATCGGCACGGACCAGGGCCCGGGGCTCCCGGGCAATCCGTGCGCCGTCTGCAGTGACCGCGGGCTCAAGCAGGACGTGGTCCCGGTCGACTGGAGCCGGTAGGGATGCGGATCTTCGGTCGGCGGTGCCGAGCGGCCAACCACGGTGCCCCGGACCGTCCTTCGCCCGGTGTGCGGGAGGGCGGCGCCGCGGCTCCGGTCGGTGCGGGCGGTGCGGTCAGTGCGGTCGGTGCGGTCGGTGCGGTCGGTGCGGTCGGTGCGGTCGGTGCGGTCAACGGCTACGCGGTTCTGGAGACGGTGGCCGCGCTGCCCGTCAGTACCTGGCGCTATCTCTGGGAGCCCGAAGACGTGCGCCACCTCGGGCCGATGGCCCAGGACTGGCACGCCGCCTTCGGCTTCAACCAGGACGACACCAAGATCCCCGTCGTCGACGGCCTCGGCGTCGCCCTGGTGTGCGTCCAGGCACTGCACCGCCGCGTGGCAGAGCTCACGGCCGAGGTGGATCGGCTACGAGAAGCGAACACGCATCGCGATCCAAGAGGCAGGACACCATGACGACGCAGGACACCGCAGCACGACACGACACCCTGACGGGCCCCTCCGAGGCGGTGGACCGGCGGTCGCCGGTGAGTGCGGACGCGATCTGGCGGCTCCCGGTGACGGTCTGCCGCATCACCCAGTTCCTGGGCGAGCAGACGGCCGGCGCCCTACTGGAGCGCGCCATCGCCTCCGCAGACGACACGTTGAAGCCCTCCACGATTCGAGACCAGGAGCTGGTCCCCGACTTCCGCCGGTCCCGGTCGCGAGGAGACTTCGCCGCGCCCGAGCTGATGGCAGCCATCGACGAGGTGTTGGAGGCGGTCGAGCACACCCTTGGAGTCTCCTGCCGGCACACGGAACCCGAATACGGCCTCAACGTGCACAACGACGGCGACTTCTACCGGCCGCATCAGGACACCGACGTGAGGTTGGCCCCCCGGCGCCTACTCACGTTCGTGTACTACCTGCATCGCACGCCCCGACCGTTCAGCGGCGGAGAACTGCGCGTGTTCGACGCCGCCCTGCCCCTGCACACCGACACCGCCGGGAAGTGGCGGGAGCGCACCTGGCGGGACTGGGAGCCCGAGCACGACAGCATCGTGTTCTTCCGGCCCACCGCCTGGCACGAGGTGCGGCCGGTCGGCTGCCCGGGCAAGCAGCACGCGGACAGCCGCTTCGCCGTCAACGGCTGGCTGTGCAGCCCTGACCCCGCGAACCGCCCGGCACCGTCATGACCTGGGGAAGCAACATCCTCGGACAGCTCGGCGACGGAACCACCACCGACCGCACCACCCCGGTGCAGGTCTGCGCCCAGGGGGCGAGCGCCCCCTGTACGAGCTTCCTCAACGGTGTCACCCGGGCCGCCGCCGGCTACGGGCACACCGTGGCCCTGCGCAGCGACGGCACGGCCCGCACGTGGGGGTACAACTCCAGCGGGCAGCTCGGCAACGGCACCACGTCCGGCAGCACGACCCCGGTCCGGGTCTGCGCCGTCGGGCTGAGCGCGCCGTGCGGCACCTTCGAGAGCAGCCTGACCGCCGTCGCCGCCGGCTCGCAGACCCTGGCCCTGCGCGCCGACGGTGGCGTGCACGCCTGGGGCTCGAACAGCTTCGGCCTGCTCGGCGACGGCACCACCACCGACCGCTCGACCCCGGTCCGGTCTGTGCGATCGGGCAGACCGCGCCGTGCATCAAACCGCTCGCCGGGGCCATCGCCATCGCCACCGCCTCCAACCACTCCGTGGCGCTGGTCCGGTCCTGAAAACCCGCCCCTCGGACGGCCGGGCCGGCCCCGGCACGACGAGCGGGCAGGGGATCGGGCAGCCGAACACCCACGGACCGGGCCGGCGTAAGGCGGACGACTGCGCGGGGCACTGTGCGGGCCCTGCCGGCAAGTGATCGTCCGGCCGATTCGCGCAGGGCCCCGGGAGCGGGCGGTCCGTGGCCGGCTCGCGGCGGCGGTGGCCGGGCGTCCGTGGAAGCGGGTGGGCGTGCCGCCGTACGCCATCGAATCGGGTGGGGCGGGAGAGCGGAGCCCACCGGTTCGGTCGTGGGCAACTCGACGGGGACGCCACGGGGTTGGCGTCCGGCCGGCGTCGGGCGAGCCGCGGTGATCGACTGTTTCCTGCCAAATTGGTCTCTACCATTGCCTCGAATCCGGGATTCCGGAAGGCTCGCAGCCGAACGCCGGGAAGCGGACTCCGGCGTGCTCGCCCAAGGGAGGAAGACACCGACATGGCACTGCGCAAAGCGGTTTCCACCATGGCCCTGGCCGGACTGCTGACGGTTGCGGGCGGCCTGATGGCCGCCCCCGCCGCCCAGGCGTCCACCACGAGGACGACCGGATACACCTACATCGGCATGTACCCGAGCGGCGCCGCGTGCGACGCCGCCGGCCGGGCCTACGTGACCCGCGGGGAGGCGGTCACCTACTTCTGTGACGTCGCCCCGAACACCGCCCGCCTCTCCGTCTTGTTCTACTAGCCTGCCGGGTGGACGCCGGGTGGCCCTGCCCGGCGTCGAGTGCACCGGCCCGGCCCGGCCCGGCCCGGCCCGGACCACGCCGCCGCCCGCCCACTGGCGAGCGGCGGCGCTCGCGTCCGCACGTCGCGTCGTACCGGCGGGGAGGCCGCCGGCCCCGACTGCCTCGACTATCTCTGCTGACACCTGCGCACACGCAACAAGTTGGCCCCAGGCACAGCCCCTGGGCGCGGGGCGGGGTGGCGGGGCGTGCCCTCAGTGGCCCCCCGGGTGCCTTGCTGACCTTCGCTGACTACCGTGGATGGTCGATCAGGCCCGGGGTAGGGGGCGGTTGGTGTCGTCCCACAGGAGGACCTGCAAGGTCTTCTCGGGCGACCCGCGGCGCCCCCAGCCGTCGTTGCCGATGGCTATGCGGAAGGCGTCGTTGTTACTACGGAAGGCGCCGTCGCGGAAGGGGTGGGCCGGCTGTCCGAACAGGCCCACCGCCTCCGCAAAATGATGGTCCAGCAGAGTGCGCGGTGCCTTGGCGGAATCCGGCTCGGGCACCGGTAACACTCCGTATGCTGGACGAAGCGCTGTGCAGACGCCCTGGGGGGAGCGCACACCTATGACGCAGACCGAGCAGTCCTACCCGGCTCCGGGGCTTCTGGCTGCCGTGCGGGCGGAGATCCGGACGGAGCGTTGCCAAGGCGCTTCTCAAGGCGCGTTGGGACAAGCCGAACGGGCCCTGGCGCGTCGACGTCGCGCGGGTGGCCCGGGGGCGGGCCACCCGCTGGCTGTCGTGAGAGCACGACACGGGCGCACGGCTGTGTTCCGGTCCTGCCGAGGCGGCTCCTTGTGGCACCCCGGCGGGAACTGACAGGATCTCAGATCGTGTACCTCTCGGGCGATGCGGACGGACGTCATCCAGGCGGTGCGGAGAAGGAGGCGGGATGGCACGGGTGAACCTGCGGGCCGCGTTCATGCGCGGGCTGTCGTCCACCGTCACGGCCCAACAGGTGTTCACCAACCGGGTCGACGAGGTCGCGGCCTTCAACCGGTCGGTGGAGTCCCTGCGACGGACGCTGGACGAGGCCGAGGTCTCGCCGGTGGTGGACCGGGCGCAGGGCCGCCGCAACGTCCTGACGCTCTACGGGGTCGGCGGCATAGGAAAGACGACGCTCTCCCACGAGCTGGAGCGCCGGCTGCTCGCCGACGCGGCGGCCGGGGAACGCGACGACGTCATGGCCGTACGGGTCGACCTCTCCGAGGACGGCGCCTGTGACATCGAGAGCCTGCTGCTGCGCCTGCGGGCCGGGCTGGGGCAGCTGGGCGGCCGGTGGCCGGCCTTCGACCTGGCGCTCGCCTCCTACTGGGCCCGCGCCCACCCCGGGGAAGCCCTCCAGGACTTCCTCGACGCCTCACCGGCCCTGCGCCGTGCCTCCCGCAGCATTGGCCTCGGCGACCAGATCGCGGAGACCGTGCGGGACGTCGACCCTGCAGGGCTCGGCGGTCTGACCGGGCTGGCACACCGCGCGGCCCTGGCCACCTATCGCGCCGTCCGGGACCGGGTCCGCGAGGGACGCCTGCTGGCCGACTGCGAGCTGTTCGCCGACCTGGTCGAGGCCGACGCCGACTACGAGACGCTCTCGTACTTCCCGTACCTGCTCGCCTGGGACCTGGACCGCCAGCCCCGCCGGGGCCGGCCGGCCAGGCGGCCCACGGTGTGCGTGTTCCTCGACACCTTCGAGGTGGTCAACGGCCGTACCGACCGCACGGTGGAACGCCTGATCCAACGCTGCGTCTACCTGATGCCCAACGTGCTGTTCGTGATCACCGGTCGCAACCGCATCGACTGGGCCGACGCGGGGGCGGGCGGAGAGCTGGACTTCACCGGCCCCCAGTACTGGCCCAACCTGCACTTCAGCAACGACACCGTCGAACCGCGGCAGCACCTGGTCGGTTACCTCTCGGACTCCGACGCCGACAGCTACCTCCGCGAGGCGCTCACCCGCGACGGCGACCCGGCGATGCCGGAGGAGGTCCGCCGTCGCATTATCGCCGGCGGGCAGGGCCTGCCCCTGTACCTCGACCTGTCCGTTTCGCATTTCGTCGCACTCCTCGCCCGTGGCGGGCAGCCGTCGGCCGCGGACTTCGGCGGCTCGTTCACGGCGGTCGCCACCCGGTCGATCCGTGACCTGCCCCGAGCGGAACGCGACCTCGTCCGAACCGCGGCGCTCACCGACCGGGTCGGCGCCGACCTGCTGCGGGCCGGGCAGCCCAACGTCTCCGACGGCAGCGTGGCCCGGTTCCTGCGCCGGCCGTTCCTGACGCACGACGACGCCTATGTCCTGCCGTACGCCCTCCACGCGGCACTGCGCCATGCCATCGGGGAGGCGGACCGAACACTTCCCGACGGATGGTCCGACCGTGACCGGAGCGAGGTTGCGGCCCGACTGCTCGCCTGGCTCGGTGAGCCCCTTGGGCCGTCCACCGGGAGGGTCGCCGTTGCCCAGGCCCTCGAATCCGGGCTCAAGCTCTCGGCGGCGCACGGTGTCTTCGAGGACTGGATGGCCCGTGCCACTCAACGCCTCGTCGAGGCCGGCCAGTGGTCGGAGCTCGGCGCCGGACTCACCGCCGAACAGGCCGCGACGCCGGAGTACCAGGCAGTTCTCGCCGCCATACGGGGTGTCCAACTGCGCCGCACCGGCCACGCTGCGGAGGCGGTCGAGCTGCTGCGTGGCGCGGGGGAGGGCGTACGGCGGGGCAGTGCGACGGCGCAGCTGGTGGAGATCCACCTCGCCCACGCGCTGCGCAACCACGGCGACTACGCCGAGGCGGCGGACATCTACCGTGCGCTGGTGGGCGGCGAGTTCGACGCGGCGGCCCGTTACTGGCTCTGCGACTTCGACTACCTCAACGGGCGTTTCGGCACGGCTCTCGGTCTGCTGCGGGAGCAGCGCAGCCGCGGGCCGGAGGACGAGGGCGAGCGGCTCCGGCTGATCGGGCACATCTGGCGGGTGAACGCCCGTTTCGACGAGGCGACCGCGGCGTACACCGAGGCGATCGGCCTGGCCCGGCGTGAGGGCCTGGCCGCCGCCGAGGCGAAGGCGCTGGCCAACCTGGCGCAGACCGCCTGCTGGTCCGGCGACACGGCGGTGGTCTCGGACACTGCGGCCCGCGCACGGGACCTTCTCGACCTGGTGCCCAACCCCGTCGAACTGGTCAAGATCCGCTCCGCCGAGGCGGTCGTGCACGCAGTGGCCGGTGACGCCGGGACCGCACTGGAGGCGGTCGGGGGCACCCGGCAGCTGGCGGACGGCATCGGCTACCGCGGGGGCCACACCCTGGCCGACGTGGCCCAGATCCTGCTCGGAGTCCTCGGCGGTGACCACGACGGCGCCCGCCGCACACGGGCCGAGCTCGATGCGCGCACCCGCAGGTCGGGTGGAAACACCTACTGGGTCCCGATCGTGACGAGCTGGATCGACGGTGTCCCGAAGGCCGCGGAGCACGACCCGCACGTCGAGTGGGTCGACGGTCCGGCCGTGTCGTTGGGCCGGTGGGCCGAGGTGGCCGCGAGACGATGAGGCGCCGGAGCCCTGGGATGCCGGGCCGGATCGGACGAGGGGACGAGAGCTCATGACCAACCCGGTACGCGTCGGCCTGGTCGGGGTCGGCATCATCGCCGGGACCCACCTCGCCGTCCTTGACGAACGGCCGGACGTGCGGTTGGAGTTCACGGTCGACCCCTGGCGCTCGGCACCGGTCGAGTTCCGGGGCTCGACACCGCCCCACTACGGCGACCTCGTCCGGGCGCTCGACGAGCACCGACCGGACCTGGTGGTCCTCGCCACTCCGACGGAGACGCACGCCGAGCTGACGTCCCTGGCCCTGCTCCGCTCCACGGCCCGCGTGCTGGTGGAGAAGCCGCTCGTGCACGACAGTGCCGCCCTCGCGACGCTGCGCGAGCTGGACGGCAAGGCCGACGTGCGCGGCCGCGTGTTCACCGCGCACCACTTCGCCTTCTCACCCGAGGTCGACTGGGCGGCGGAGCTGCACGCCGCGCACCCCGACTGGGGGCCGGTGACGACCATCACCTCCGCCTTCTACGACCCCTATGTCCTGCGAGGGGCGGAGGCCTTCGCCTCGTACGTCTCCAGCTGGACGGACTCCGGGGTGAACCAGCTCAGCATGCTCACCCGCTTCGTCGACCTCACCGAACTCACCTCCGCCCGGCAGACGGACGGCGGCGCGAGCGCGTGGTGCACCGTGGGCTTCCGCTCCCGGGGCGAGGCGGGTACGGCCCGACTGCGCAGCAGCTGGCTGACCGGCTCCAGCAGCAAGGAGAGCAGTCTCGTGTTCGGCCGGTCCGGGGTGGAGGTCTGGATCGACCACACCGCCATGACCGGATTCGCCGCCAGGGGTGGTGAGTTGATCGCGGTCTTCGGCAACGACGGGCGGACTCCGCGGAAGGTCGCCCACTACCGCCCGCTCTACGCCAGCCTGCTCTCCGGCCGGCCCGACCCGGTGCTCGGGTTCGACACGGCGGCGGCGATCACCGGCATCCACCGCGCGGTGCCCGAAGCGCGGTAGTTGCCGATCACGGTCGGACGCCGGGAAGGTGACAGACGCCGCCGGCATGACCGCTGACCAGGTCGCCGGGCACGCCGGCGGTGCCGTCCGAAAGGCCCTGGTCGACCGGGGCTTCGGAAGCCGGGTCCGCACACGGCGCTCACCTGGGTGTCCACGCCGGACCGTCGGCCTGGAACGTCAAGGGCGCAGGTCGGGCCGGTGGGGAAGGAGCGGAGCCGGGGACGGCTGACGGGAGGCACGTGCTCGCCACCAGCCGAGACCGGCCGCCCCGGCGATGGTGAGGGGCAGGCAGACCTTGTAGAGCGCCACGCCGGTCGACATCTCGGCGGCACCGGGCGCGCTCGCGCAGAGCTCGATGGAGGCCGTGCAGTTCACGAACCTGGCGCCCAGTGTCCCGGCCACGAGCACCACGGCCAGCGCGGTGATCTGACCGAGGGCGGCGTGCGCCACCCGGAGCGCGGGCGCCCGCAGCCCGGCGCCGATGCCTGCGATCACCTGCGCCAGTGCCGCGCAGAGGTAGACGGTGCCGCCACCCGTGGCGGCACCGTCCTTGCTGCCGCTCACCGTCATGACCTGGAGCACCGCGGTGAGCGCCGACGCCGACAACCCGACGAGCAACCCGAAGCCGACCGCCGCGGCGGGTTCGGCGGCGGGCAGGCTCGGCTGCCGGTAGGGCGCGGCCACGTCGAGGACCACAGGCGCCCGGTGCGAACCCCGTCCGACGAACAGTCGTCCGAGGGCCGGGGTGACCACGGGTGCCAGCGCGAGCACGAGGACGAGCAGCACCATCCGGACCGACGCCAGATCGGAGACGACGGTCATCACGACGGCGGCCAGCAGGATCACCACCGCTGAGGCGCCGGGCAGGACGAGGGCTTCGATGAAGCTGGCCCATATGGGCACCTGCAGAACGATCTTCAGCCATACTGTGACCACCACGCTGCCTGCCGCGGCGCCGACCGCGAATGCCGCCAACGGTCGCCGGCTCGCGGCGCCGACCGGCAGCCAGGTCCTGGCGATCAGGGCAAGCCACCGGACCACCAGCCAGCCACTGAGCGCGACCAGCACCGTCCAGAGCACGACAACCGCGGAGACCGGCCCGCGCAGCGCCACGGTGGCGTCCGCGCTCTGCCGCCTCGACGTGGTGAAGCCGAGGACGAGGCCGAGCGCGAGGCCCCACCCGACGGCTGCGGACCGCATCGGCAGGCCGTCGACGAAGGCCCGCGCGGCGTCCCGCCACAGGCTCGCGCTGAGACCGGTGGCGAGGAGCACTCCGCTCAGGGCCGCTGCCATCGGGGTCGCGGTGGAGGTGCCGAGCAGGCCGACACTGAGTGCGATGAGCGCGTCGTAGGCGAGCGTGACGGCCAGGCCCATCCCCAGGGCCTCCCAGAACCCCGTCCGGACCAGTACTCGTGAGTCCTCCACGGCTGCCAGCCGCGCCCGCACCGGGGGGTGTACGGCGAGCAGCTGCCGGAGCCGGCCGCCCGGCGGTCGGCTTGCCGGCCGTCTGAACACCTGGGCCAGTTCGGCCCGGCCGGTCTCGCTCTCGGCGGCCCGCGCGTCCGCGTGCAGTTCGCGGCTGCGGAGCACGGCGTTGCGGGTGAACGGGATCATCGCCCCCAGCAGCAGCAGTTGCCCGAGCTCCTGCGTGGCTCTCGCCCAGTCGATCCCCCCGGCCGGCCCGAGAGCGAGGAGGAACACCAGCATCGGGATGAGCGGCAGCAGTACGGTCGCCGCGAACACCCGCCACACGGCCACCGTGACGAAGGTGATGTCCAGGTCGCGGTTGCGCAGGTGTGCCAGTTCGTGTCGGACGACACTGCGAAAGGCCTGCGGGTCACGGGAGAACAGCGCGAGCATGCCGCCGCTCAGCACGATGTACCGTCGGCCCGGGCGGCCGAAGGCGAGGCCCGAGGCCGTCGGGTCGAGGGCGTCCACCAGGTAGTGGACGTGTTCCCCGACCCCGGCGAGGCGGCGCAGTTCGTCCAGGCAGGTAGCCAGGCCGGCCAGCCGCGCGGCGGGAAGCGGCCGCAGGTGGCGGCGGCGGATCCGCCAGGGCGGTGTCCACCAGTAGCAGGCCAGCACCAGCAGCCAGAACACAGCCAGGGCCGCGAGACCGGCCCAGGGGGAGAACCCGTCGGGGGAGTGCGGGCAGCTCTCCAGCTGCCAACGGTCCGCGTCGAAGATGCCGGAGCCCGAGGAGGCAGCGCGTTGCGCGGCCTCGGCGGCCTGACGGCGGGTGCAGTCGTCGGTCGCGGTCGATTGCCCGTCCTCCCCACCGCGCCCGAGCAGGTGGCCCGTCAGCAGCGGGCCGAAATCGGTCACGGCGGCGGACGCCGAGACGATGAGCAGGGCGAACCGGGAGACCGTGCCGGAGGGCACGGCGAACGGGTTGGGACGCGGGTGGGGGCCGGGCCCTGCCGTCATTGTTGCTCGTCGTGCGCCTCGGACCGGGTGACGATGCCGCCGACGATGGCGTCGGCGATCAGGGCCGCCGAAGCGTCCGGCACCTGCGCGTCCTTGGCGCGACGGTAGGCCAGTTCGCGCAGCTCGGCGATCTGGACCGCCGACAGCCGTGGCAGCGGTACACCGGCCGGCGCGGCGGCGGCCGTGGAGCGGCGTCTGAACCACCCCCGGGTCCGACGAGCCGCACCCTGGACCAAGCGCTCGGAGTAGTACTGGCTGAGTTGCTTGAGGACGTCGATGGTGACGGTCAGGGCGGCCGTGCTGACCAGGACCAGCGCGGCGTCGCCGCCGAAGCCGAGTGGCTCGTCCTTCCTGGCGGTGCGACGGGCGCGCTCCGAGCCGGTGAGGAAACCGGCGGCCGTGAGCTCGAAGAAGGGAAGTTCATCGGCTGCCGTCCGGGCGACGGCGGAGCGTGCCAGCGATGCGACGAGCTCGTGATCGTCTTCCCACCCCATGGCACCCCAGTTCGACGAACCTCCACGGCCCGCCCAGTATGCCGAATGGATCGGGCGTCTGAGAACGTTTTCTGACAACACGTCAATTCGACTGCATTCCACCGGTCGACACTGAAACGTCAGGTCTGGGCGTCGTCGCCCGTCGCCCGTCGCCCGTCGCCCGTCGCCCGTCGCCCGTCGCCCGTCGCCCGTCCGCGTACCGCCGGGTCGGGGCCCGGACTGTGCCCCGTGACGGTGTTGTCGGTGGAGCGGACGGCACGGCGACATCGTCACGGGGACCGGAGCCTCGCGGGAGTGCGGTGCGATGATGTCCGGCATGACGGACTCGGGCACCGCCGGTGACGGCGTGATTCTGGACGACCTGTTGCGCGACGCCGCTGCCGACGCGGCCGGAGCGTTGTGGCGGCTGACCGGTGACCAGCGCCAGCTCGATGCCAATGTGGTGCGGCTGCGGCCGGACGCCACCGTCCCCGAACACGTCGAGCCCGATCTGGACGTCCTGGCCGTGGGGCTCGCCGGCGAGGGGACGCTGCGCTGCGCGGGCGCCGACCACGACCTGCGGTCCGGTGCCGTGCTCCTGCTGCCGCGCGGCGCGGTGCGCGGCGTCTCGGCGGGCCCGGACGGCGTCGTCTACCTGACAGTGCACCGCCGCCGCCCAGGCATGACCGTCCGTCCCCGCCCCTGACCAGGGGCTCTGCCCGGCCACCCGGTCGCGGTTGCCGTGGATGCGGGTGCCCCGGGGACGCGGGTGCCCGGCATGAGGCCCGTGCCCCGGCCCGGGAGCGGTGGCGCACCACCGCGCCCGCGGGCCTCGGAACCCGGTGGGCAGGCGCGGCGTGTACCGGCTCTCCCGGAGTGCCCTCCCGGCCCGCCGGCGGCGTCCGGCGCCCCGTCGTCCCTCCGATCAACGGAGGCGTTCATCGTTTGTCTACCGCGCTCGCCCATGATCGGTCGCACAGGGCGCCCCGCTCGTTCACGGGCGCGACATCACGAGAGAGGCACACGGGGACATGAAGGCGACGAAGGTGCTGCGGCACATGGCCATCGGCATGGCGACCGGCGCGCTGGCGCTGGCCGGAACGCTGGCGGGGGCGGGGAGCGCGCAGGCGGCGTACAACCCGGGCACCCACACCATCTGGGACGACGAGCCGCTCTACCAGGGCTGGCACGTCGACTCGTACAGCACCCAGCTGGTCATGCAGAACGACGGCAACCTGGTCATCTACCAGAACGGCAAGGGCGCGGTCTGGGCCAGCTACACCGTCGGCTGCGGCTACAAGGCCGTCATGCAGAGCGACGGGAACCTCGTCGTCTACGCCGCCGACGGTCACTCCTGCTGGTCCCTCGGCACGTACGGGCACCCGCACGCCCAGCTGACGGTCAACGACGCGGGCAGCGTCGTCGTGCACTGGGGTGGCGGGATCATCCCCCGCAGCACTACCGAGACCTCCCGCGCCCTGTCGTCCGACCTCTACGCGCCCCAGCCGTAGCCCGGCCCGCAGCCCTGCGCCGCAGCCCCAGCCCCAGCCCGGGTCGTACCCCACGCCGCGTCCGGGCGGGCCGGGGTCACCCGCGGGCGAGCCACCCGACCAGATCGGCCACCGACCACTGCGGCCGGGCCGCGAGGCGGGTGGCCGCCGTGCGCAGCAGGACGGGCAGGTGGCCGCAGAGGCCGGCCACCTCGGCCACCGCGGCCGGCTCCTGGCGGATCCGGTCGGCGCCCGCGATCCGGGCCAGCAGCTCGTAGGCGTCGTGCGGCTCCAGCGGTCCCACCGCCAGCCGTACGGCGTCCGCGGGCAGCGTCCCCGGCTCCGGTCCGGCCACCACCGCCGCGCAGCCCGGGACCTCGGGCAGCAGCGGCGCGGGGTCGGGCACACCGTCGAGCACGACCAGCACCCGCCGCCCGGCGAGCGCGGCCCGGTAGCGCGCGGTCAGCTCGTCCGGGCCGGTGCCCTCCGCCGGCCACTCCCCGAGCGCCCGCAGGAACCCCGCCAGCGCGGGGCCGGGTTCACCGCCACTCGCGTACAACTGCCCGTCCGGGAAAGCGTCCTGGACGGCGTGCGCCACGTGCACCGCCAGTGCCGACGTGCCGCTGCCCGCCGGGCCGGACAGGCCCAGGACCGGTGCGCCGTCGCCCCGCAGTACCCGCTCCGCCTCCCGCACCAGCGCCGCCCGTCCGACCAGGTCGGGGATGCCCGGCGGCAGTTGGCACGGCCGCGGCAGCCGCCGCGCCGGCACCGGCGCCTCCCCGCGACGGATCCGGCCGGCCAGCTCCACCAGCGCGGGCACCGGTTCCAGCCCCAGCTCGCGGTCCAGCCGCTCGCACAGTGCCCCGTAGGCCGCCAGCGCCTCCGCCGTGCGGCCGCAGTGGTGCAGCGCCAGCAGGTGCAGGCGCTGCACCTCCTCGTCGTGCGGGTGCCCGGCCGCCAGCGTGTCCAGTGCGGGCAGTGCCTCGGCGTGCCGTCCGAGCGCCAGGTCCAGGTCGTGCAGCGCCTTCACCGCCGCGAACCGCCCCGCCGCCAGCCGCCCCCGGGCGCGCTCGGCGAAGACGCCCGGCACGCCGTCCAGCGCGCAGCGCCCCTCCCACACCCCGAGCGCCTCCGCCAGCCGGGCGCGTGCCCGCACCGGGTCCCGCCTGCGCAGCGCGCTCGCCTGCGCCACTCCGTCCTCGTAGCGGAAGAGGTCGACGGCGCCGCGTTCCACCCCCAGCCGGTAGCCGCCCGCCGCCGCCACCAGCAGCCCCGGCTCGGCCAGGGCGCGGCGCAGCCGGTGCGCGTGGGTGCCGATCTGGCCCGCCGGATCCTTCGGCCAGCGGGCGTCGTCCTCGCCCCACAGTCCCTTGACCAGCCGTTCCGTGGGCACCAGTTGGCCCGGGGCGAGCAGCAGGGCGGCGAGCACGGCCCGCTGCTGCGGCCTGCCGAGATCGAGCTCACGGCCGTCGCGCCGGGCCCGCAGCGACCCCAGCACCCGGAAATCGAACCCCATGCCCCCACCCCCGAAGCCATGAGCCGTCGGTGCACAATCTGTGCGAAGCATAGGTGACCGGGGTAGGGGGGCGTCACCGGCCGTACGGACATGGCGGGATCCCGGCGCCGGACGACTCTTGAGGGACGGTAGATGGCTGACATGGGGGGCTCCGGGCTGCGGTTCGGACTGCTGGGACCGGTGCGTGCCTGGTACGGGGAACGGGAACTGGAGCTGGGCCGGCCTCAGCAGCGGGCCGTGCTCGCCGTCCTGCTGGACGCCGGCGGGCGGACGGTCGCGACCTCGGTCCTGGTCGAGGGCGTGTGGGGCGGCGCCGAGCCGGCCGATCCGCGCAAGGCCGTCCAGCTGGCCGTCTCCCGGCTGCGCGCCGCGTTCCGGCCGTACGCGGGCGACGATCCGCAGCGGATGCCGCTGGCGCGGGTCGGCGACGGGTACGCCCTGCGGGTGCCGGAGGCCGAGGTCGACGTGGCCGCCTGGGAGGCGCTGCTGGCCGGCGCCGAACGGCTGCGGGAGGCGGACGCGCCGCCGCAGGAGGTGCGGGAGGTGCTGCGACGCGCCCAGCGGCTGTGGACCGGCGAACCGCTGGCGGGACTGCCCGGGCCGCACGCCGAGGCGGTCCGGGCCCGCCTGGCCGAGCAGCGGATCTCGGCCAAGGAGGCGCAGCTCGGGCTGGACGCCGAACTCGGCGACCGCACCGACCTGACGGCGGAGGCCGCCGCGCTGGCCCTGGAGCACCCGGGCCGCCCCCGGCTCACCGCCGTCCTGATGCGCGCCCTCTACCAGGCGGGCCGCAAGACCGAGGCGCTCGCGGTGTACGAGGACGCCCGTGCCGCGCTCCCGCCCGGCCCTTCCGGCGAGGACGGCCCGGCGGCGCTGCAGCTGCGCATCCTGCGCGAGGACCCCGCCCTGCTGCCCACGGCCGCCGCCACCAGCGCCACCGCAGCCGCCGATCCCGCCGCCGACAGCTGGCAGGTGCCCGACCAACTCCCCTCCGGACTCGCCGACTTCACCGGACGGTCGGAGGAGGCCGAGGCCCTCGCCGACCGCCTCGCCGCCGCCGGCGGGCGGGCCGTCGTGGTCTCCGCCCTGGACGGCATGGGCGGCGTCGGCAAGACCACCCTCGCCGTTCACGTGGCCCGCCGGATGCGCGGCCGCTTCCCCGACGGGCAGCTCTTCGCCGACCTGCGCGGCGCCGACCACACCCCGCCCGACCCGGGCACCGTGCTCGCCGGCTTCCTGCGCGCCCTCGGCGTGGCGCCCGCCGAGATCCCGCCGGACACCCGGGAGCGCAGCGCCCTCTACCGCTCGGCGCTCGCCGGGCGGCGGGTCCTGGTCGTCCTCGACAACGCCGCCACCCCCGGCCACGTCGAACCGCTGCTCCCCGGCTCGGCGGGCTGCGCCGTCCTCATCACCAGCCGCCACCGGCTGGACGGCCTCGCCGGGGCGCACCAGATGCGGCTGGACACCCTGCCGCCCGGGCAGGCGCTCGAACTGCTCACCCGCATCGTCGGAGCCGAGCGCGCCGCCGCCGAGCCCGGGGCCGCCGAGGAGATCGTCCGGGCCTGCGGGCTGCTGCCGCTCGCCGTCCGCATCGTCGCCTCCCGGCTCGCCGCCGACCCCTCGCTCACCCTGGCGGCCCTCGCCGAAGGGCTGCGCCGGGAACACCGGCTGGCCGAAATCAGCGACGGCGAACGGACCGTGGAGGCCAGCTTCGCCCTCTCCTACCACCGCCTCGACGCCGAACTCACCCGCGCCTTCCGGCTGCTCGCCCTGTCCGACGCCCCCGACGTCCCGCTGCCCTGCGCCGCCGCCCTGCTCGACCGCCCCGAGGCCGAAACCGGCGAGCTGCTCGAAACCCTCGTCGACCTCAACCTCCTGCACTCCCCGCGCTACGGCCGCTACGGCTTCCACGACCTCGTCCGCGCCTACGCCCGCGGCCGGCTCGCCGCCGAGGACGGCGCCGCCGAACGCACCGCCGCCGCCGGCCGGCTCACCGACTTCTGCCTCGCCACCGCCCGCAACGCCGACCGCGCCGCCCGCAAGGCCGACCCGGTCGAGCTCAGCCTGCTCGGCGTGAGCGTCCACTCCCCGGGGCGGGCCTTCGCCGACGGCGCCGAGGCGGTCCGCTGGATGCGCGAGCAGGCCGAGGTGCACGCCGCCGCCATCGCCCTGAGCTGTGCCGACCCGGACCTGCCGCTCGACCGCGCCGCCGAACTCGCCGACCGGATGGGCGCGGTCCTCGCCGAGCGCACCCAGACCACGGTCATCGCCGACCTCGCCGAGCGGCTGGCCCGGGAGGCCGCCGCGCGCGGTGACCACGGAGCGCTCGCCCTCGCCCGCTACCTGCGCGGCGCCAATCTCTGGCACGTCAACCGCTACGCCGAGTCCGAGGAGGAGATCCGCCGGGCCGTCGAGCTCTGCACCTCCGCGGCGACCGGGCGGGTGCTCGCCAAGTCCCTGCTCACCCTCGGCGGCAACGCCCGCATCCACGGCCGCCACGCCGAGGCCGCCGAGCACGCCGGCCGCGCCGCGCACCTGTTCCGCCGGCTCGGCGCCGAACGCTCCGAAGGCAGCGCGCTCGGCGAGTTCGCGTTCAGCTGCGCCCAGACCGGCCGGCTCGCCGAGGCCCGGGAAGCGGCCGAGCGCTGCGCCCGGCTGATGAGCGGCTCCGGACCGGTCTCCGCCGCAACCGGCCGCTACTACCTCGCCAGGGTGCTGCGGCTGTGCGGCGACCCGGAGGCGGCGCTCGCCCATGCCGCCGGTGCGCGCGAGGAGTTCGCCGCCCTCCAGGTCACCGTGTTCGAGGCCGCGGCCGGCGACCTCGCCGCCCGCATCCACGCCGAGGCCGGCCGCTGGCTGCTCGCCCTCGACGCCGCCGAGGCGGTCCTCCCGCTCGCCCGCCGCACCAGCGCCGCCCTGGAGGCCGCCCTGCTGCGCACGCTCGGCACCGCGCTCACCGGCCTCGGCCGCCCGCGCCAGGCCCGGGCCTGCCTGGCGGAGGGGCTGGAGGTGTACGGGCGGCTGGGTCTCGACGAGGACGCGGCGCAGGTCAGGGAGCTGCTGGCGGCCCTGGAGTAGGGCACGGGGCGGGCGTGCGGCGGGCGCGCGGCAGGGTGCGGGCAGTCCGCGACGACGGCCCCGGCCCCGCCGCCGTTCCCGTCCATCGGTTGTCCACCGGGCGTCCATAGCGTGGTGTCCACGGGGGCCGGCCGATCCGCTACCAGGCCGGTCGGCCCCGACGGAGGACGGGGGAACCGGCGCCGGCCACCCGGGCGGCGCGCACACGGTCCGGCCTCCGACGTTCGACACGACGGGAGATCACGAAGCCATGCTGGACACCTTGATGACGGGTCGGCCGGTCTCGGCGGACCCCTGGTCCGTCCCCGCGCCGCCGCGGGCGCCGTCCCGGCCGCCCGCGGGCTCCGCCGACCACCGGGAGGGTCCGAGGTTCTCCGTCCTCGGCCCGCTCACCGCCTGGCACGGGGACGCCGAGGCGGATCTCGGCCAGCCCCAGCAGCGGGCGCTGCTGGCCGCCCTGCTGATGCAGGAGGGGTCCTACATCGCCACCGGCCGGCTGGTGGAGGTCATCTGGGGGGACGGCGCACCGGCCACGGCGGAGACCATCGTCCGCACGTACGTCTACCGGCTGCGCCGGGCGCTGACCTCGCCGGGCGGCGAGCCGCGTTCCGTCATCGCCTCGGTGACCGGGGGATACGTCCTCAGGCTCCCGTCGGCCGCGCTGGACCTCGGCGCCTTCCGCCGGTCGCTGGAACTCGCCCGCACGGCCCGGGAGTCGGGGGACCGGGCCGCCGAGGTCCGGCACCTGCGCGAAGGGCTCGGCCTGTGGCGGGACACGATGCCGCTGGGCGGCGTGCCGGGCGAGCACGCCGAGCGCTACCGCACCCACCTGAGCGATCTGCGGCTCTCGGCCCTGGTCACGCGGCTTGCCGCCGAACTGGCCCTCGGCAGGCTCGATCCGGCGGTGGCCGAGCTGTCCGGCCTGGTCGCCGAGCACCCGCTGGACGAGCGCCTCCGCGCGCTCTTCATGACCGGCCTGCACCAGAGCGGCCGGCGCGCGGAGGCGCTGTCCACCTACCACGAGGCCCGGGCGGTACTGCGGGACAGACTCGGGATCGACCCGGGCGGACACCTGCGGCGGGCCCACGCGGAGGTCCTGCGCGACGATCCGGCGCCGCGGTGAGCGGGCTGCTGCGCCGGGAGTCCCGGTGAGCGCCCCGGCCGGGGAACCGGGGCCTGCCGCGTCCGGAGGCCCGCCTGACCTCGGGTGATCGCCGCCCGCTACTCTTCCGCGGTGACCGAGATACTGATGAACCGTTATCGCCCCGCCCTGGAACCGCTACTGGAGCCCGGTGAGCAGCTGCTCGACGTCGCCACGGTGGTACCCGTGGCGGGCGCCAAGGGCGTCGGCCACGGTGTGGGCGCCAAGGTCGGCAACGCGCTGGGCCAGCTGGGCGGGGTGTCGGGAGGCGCCGGCAGCCTGGCGGACGGCTTCCCCACCACGGAGGGCGCCGCGATGGTCAGGCTGCTGGTGGTCACCGACCGCCGGACCGCGGTCGTTGCGACGCTGGACGTCCGCAAGCCCGGCCGGCTGCTGTGGCACGCGCCCCGGAACTTCGTCGCCCGGATCGAGCGCCGCCCGAGGTGGCAGGCGATGGCCCGGTTCCGGCTGCACTTCGCCGACGGCTCGGCGGTGTCGATGTACACCGCGCGGCGCCGCACCATCGAGTCCCTGGCCGACCACCTCGGACGGTGACCGCAGGCTCGTCAGGCGCCCGGGCCCTGCCGAGGCCGGAGGTGCTCCCTCGGAGGGGATGGCCCGGGCGGCGTGTCACGGATGCCGCCGGTGTGCTGGAGCCGAGCCGGCGGGACGCGTCGTCGGGGCGCGTCGTCGGGGCGCGCGCCCGGACGGGGCGGTGGCGCCCGGTCGGGGCCTCGGCCGGAGCGCGGTTCCCGGCTACAGGAGGACGAGCAGCTTGGTGTCCGGCACCAGCTTCCGGTTGACGGAGGTCGACTGGACGAAGACGGTGTACGACGGGTTGTCGCCCGGCTTCACCGTGGCCTCCGACTTCGGCAGGCCGAGGAGCTGGCGGGCGGCCGGGCCCGAGAACACCCTGCCGGTCATCCGGCCGGTGGCCGGGTCCTTCTCGGCCACGGCGAGCTGCTTGTTGCCCTGGATCTTCTCGCGCTTGGACAGCTCGTAGAAGGCGCAGCCGGTCTTGTACGGGTGCCCGGCGCTGGTGACGAATTCGCGGATCGGCAGCTGCTGGTCGACCGGGATCAGGATGTACTTGCCGGCGTCCAGGGCGTCGAGGTTGGCCTTCACCTCGGTGGTGCTGAGGTCCTGGCCCATGGTGAACAGGTTCCTGGTGCCGCGCACGCCCTGCTCGCGGCCCCGGAGGAAGCTCGTCGCGGCCGTCTTGACGGTGCCGATGGCCTCCTCGACGCCCTTGCTGGAGTCCGCGTCCCAGATCGCGATGTTGCCCGCGGGGAAGCCGTACTCCTGGGCGGTGCGCTTGGCCAGCGAGTTCGGGACGAGGATCGCCGAGGTCCAGTGGTCGGGGAGGTCGTCCATGGCGCCCTGGATGCGGTCCATCCACGTGCGCAGCACGGTGCTGCCCTTGCGGGAGGCCATGCGGGTGTGCATCTGGCCGGTCTCGGAGTAGCCGGAGGCGTTCTCCTCGCCGTCGGTGACGACGACCTGGAGGAAGGAGTGCTCCCCGTATCCTTCCCAGATGTTCTTGAGGTCGTCGATGGACTTCACGGCCGACTCGATCAGCGCCGTCGCACCGTTGTCGACCCCGTAGAGGCCCCGCAGGGACGGCAGGTGCTTGACGTCCATGTCCCAGACCAGGTTCTGCACCTGGTGATCGAAGGCGTAGAGGCTGATGCGGGTCTCGTGGCCGAGCCGGTCGGACTCCTCCTGGAGGCCCTTCACGAACTCGTCCACCACGCGGACGAGCTGGGCCTCGTGCTGGCGCATCGAGCCGGACTTGTCGACCACGAGCGAGACGTGGTTGACCTTGTGCTTGATCCTGTTCGCAGACATGGTTCCACCCTTTTCCAGCGCTTTTTCGACGCCGTTTCCGACGCCTTTTCCGGCGCCCCCTCCAACGATGTCTCCACACTACGGTGAGGCACTGACAGTCCGTCCGACCTGCGACTTCATGGATGCCGACCGCCGTCGACCGCCCATTTCGCAAGACGACGGGTGCTGACGGACGGACAGTCGGCAGCTGCGGGTCGGACAAGCGCCTTCTCCTCGGGTTCCCTTTGCGGACGCGGGAATTGCGACGGGCGTCGGAAGTCCGAATTCCGCGCGCTCGGAATGGCACCCCCGCCGGCCCTGCGCCGTCGAGGACGGGGCGGGCGCCCGCCTGGCTGATCCTCCAGTCCGGGCAGGGAGGAGTGGTACCCGAACCCACTCGTCCCCGTCCGCGGGCGTTGCTTCAATCGCCGTACTGAACGGTCTCGGGACGGTGGTTGCAGGTGGACCTGAACACGGTGGTGGAGATGCGCGACGCGCGGCGTCGCGGCACATGGCGGCCCGGGGACGCCTGGCTCGGCGGCGGGACGTACCTGTTCTCGGAGCCGCAGCCGCACATCCGTACGAGGAACTCCCGTACGTCCTCGACCCCGAGGAGGCGATGCTGCCCGGCGCCCCGGTGATCCACCCCAAGGGGCCGGAGAGCCGCATCGCCCGCGCCGGGAACAACGTCTGCGGCGAGGCCCACGGCGAGCTGGGCGACGTCGAACAGGGCTACCGCGAGGCCGACCTGGTCTACGAGGAGACCTTCCGGACCCAGCGGGTGCAGCACGCCAGCCTGGAGACCCACGGTTGCGTCGTCTACTTCGAGGAGACCCCCGATGAGAGCGGCGAGAGCAGCGAGAACGGGGAGGGCAGTGAGAGTGGCGAGGGCGGCGAGAACGGGGAGAGCGTTGAGGGGGGCGGGGAGCGGATCGTGGTCCGTTCGTCCACCCAGGTGCCGTTCCTGACCCGGCGCGCCCTCTGCGACCTGTACGACCTGCCTGCTACGGCTCACCGCCGACTCGGTGGAGTGCGACGGCCGGACGGTCGCGCTCAAGGAGGTCTTCGAGGCCGCGCGCGGCAGGGGCGTCGAGCTTTCGGCCGACGGCCACTTCGGCGGCTCGCCACGCTCGGTCGCCTTCAACTCCCAGTGGTTCCGGATCGCCGTCGACCCGGACACCGGCGAGATCCGCATCCTGCGCAGTGTCCACGGCGCCGACGCCGGCAAGGTGATGAACCCGCTCCAGTGCCGCGGCCAGGTCGAGGGCGGTGTCGCGCAGGCCCTGGGCGCCACCCTGTTCGAGCAGGTCCTCGTCGACGACCGCGGCGAGGTCACCACCGCCGCCTTCCGCCGCTACCGGCTGCCCGCGTTCGCGGACGTGCCGCGCACCGAGGTGCACTTCTCGGAGACCTCGGACGCCATCGGCCCGCTCGGCGCCAAGTCGATGTCCGAGAGTCCCTTCAACCCGGTGCCGCCCGCCTTCGCCAACGCCCTGCGCGACGCCACCGGCATCCGCTTCACCGAGGCGCCGTTCCTGCGCGACAAGGTCTGGCGGGCCCTCGACGAGCACCGCGGACGCCCGGGCACCGCTCATTGACGGCCGGGGCGGCGGGCCGACGCCCCGGCCGCCGTCCACGAGGGCCGCCGTCCACGCGGGGTGTCGTCTACGAGGCCCGCCGTCCACGAGGGGTGCCGCCGGGGCCGCACCGCCTCACGGTCGGGCGCGGGTGGTCGTCGCGGTCAGGACCTTCAGTGCGACGGACGGGTGGAACAGCGTGGCGGGGGAGGCGGTCATGTTCACGACCCGGACGAAGCGCGCCCAGACGCCCGCGTCCCTCACGGCGACGCGGAACAGGCGGTCGTTGTACCAGTGCGCGATCCGCGCGCCGAGCGGCTGGTTGGCGGGGTTCCACATCAGGTCGGAGTTGGTGGACAACGTCCACGGCGGGAGCAGGAGCCGGCCCAGCCGCTTCTGGTAGGCCGGGCCGAGACCGTCCAGCCCCTCCCCGGGCCTGCGCCGCGCGAGCATTCCGCGCAGGAGGTCGGCCTCCAGCGCGGCCACCGTCAGGCCCTGGCCGTACACGGGGTTGAAGACGCAGACGGCGTCCCCGAGGGCGATGAGCCGCTCGGGCCAGTTCCTGACGGCGTGGAACTGCCGCCACTGGTTGTCGAGGTTGGTGTAGCGGTGAACGGCCTCCTGGACGGTGCGCCGCCCGATCTGCTCGGCCAGCCGGGGGTTCCTCAGGCCCTTGGCGAAGCCGAGGTAGCCGTCGTCGTCGGTGGGCGGCTCCTCGTCGAAGGCGAAGAGGGAGCACGTCCAGCGGTTGCGCTCCACGGCCAGGAGGACGCCGGCCTGCCGCACCCGGGGGGCGGACAGCATCTGGTAGGCGACGTGGAAGTCGGCGGGGTCGTCCTCGGACCGGTCGAAGTTCATCGACGTGTAGGTGATCCTGGCCTTGACCACCTTCTTCGGCGGCACCGTGACCCCGGACGCGGCCAGCCACGTCTCCAGCTTGCTGGTGCGGCCGGAGGCGTCGACCACCAGGTCGGCGGTGAGGTCCTCCGGCTCGGCTCCCTGCGTGCCGCAGCGCACCCCGGTGACCCGGCCCGACGCAGCCCGCAGGAGCCCCTCGCACCGGGTGGAGGGCAGCAGCCTGACCTCGGGGAGGGCGAGCACCCGGCGCCGGATCCGCCGTTCCAGCTCGTCGCGGGTGAAGGTCTGGATCATGACCCCGGTCCGCTCGCGCGGGGCGAACCCGGTCGGGAGCAGGAAGTCGATCCCCTGCCCGTAGTCGAACACCGGCGCCCCGGCGCCGGAGAGTTCGTCGCGCAGCCCGGGGAACAGCTTCTCCAGGACCTCGCCGCCCTTGGCGAGCATGGCGTGGGCGTGATAGCCCTGCGGCGCGCTCGGGTGGGCTCCGGTGTCGGCGCCGACGGCGTCCCGCTCGACGAGGACGACCTCGCCGAAGAACTCGGCCAGGACGCGCGCGGTCACGAGCCCCGCGTAGCTGCCGCCGATGACGACGGCCCTTCCTGATGCGTACTTCTTGCCCATGCGACCTCCGCCAACCAGTCCCTGACCCGGGTTCACCCTTGCGGCAGCCGTCCGCGCCACGCCCGGCCGGGCGGTGAAGTTCACCCGATCGAGGTACGGACGGTTGTTCGACGAGCCCGCTGTCGCCGGGACGCCCGGCCAGGAGGTGCTCCGCGGGCCCGGCGCAGCCCCCGGGTGCCTACCCCGCCGACCGCGCGCCCATACCGGCGGCCGGCCGTCAGGAAGCCGTCAAGGACGTGCGCCGGCGCGTAGGCCGCGCGTCAAGACCGGCGGCGGCCGGGGCGGACCGGGGGTCCACTGGAACCGCGGGTGCGGAGAGACCGCCTCCGCCGATCCGAGGGAGCCGTCCCCATGAGTGAGAGCCAGATCCTGGTTGCCGTCGAGGCCCCGCCGGGCGCCGGGGAGCAGGACGCGGGACCGGACGGGGGGCCGGCCGCCGGCCCGGTCCGCCGCCGCAACCGGCCGGACGGCCCCGGCGTCCGGCCGGTCCCGGGCGACCGGCCGTCCTCCTCCGAGCAGCTGCGCGGCCGGGCGGCGCACTGCCGGATCGCCATGCAGTACCTCGACTGACGCGCCCGCCCGGCCACGCGCCCGCCCGGCCGCCCGCTGCACCGGCGCGTGCCCGCTGCCGCCCGTCCCGGGCGACGCCGGGCCTGCGGCGCCGTCAGGCGGGCCCGGCGCTGCGGAACGAGCGCCGGTAGGTGTCGGGCGGGACACCGACGACCCGCTTGAACTGGCGGCGCAGCGTCGTGGCCGTCCCCATGCCGGTCGCGACGGCGACCGACTCGACGCTCTGGTCGGTGGCCTCCAGCAACTCCTGGGCACGGCGCACGCGTTGGGTCAGGAGCCACTGGAGCGGCGGCTGCCCGGTCACCGACCGGAACTGCCGGCCGAGGTGGCGCGGGCTGGTGTTCGCCCTCCGGGCCATGTCGGTCACCGTGAGCGGCTGGTCGAGCCGCTGCCGGACCCAGGCGAGCAGGTCGGCGAGGACGTGCTCTCCGGTGACCTGCACCGGCGTCGCCACGAACTGCGCCTGGCCGCCTGGCCGGTGCGGCGGCATGACGAGACGGCGGGCGACGGAGTTGGCGACGGCCGCACCGTGGTCGAGGTGGACGAGGTGCAGGCAGAGGTCCACGGCGGCGGCCTTGCCCGCAGCCGTGAGAACGCTGCCGTTGTCCGTGTAGAGCACGTCGGGGTCGACCACGGCCAGCGGGTGGCGTGCGGCCAGCTCCGCGGCGTGGGCCCAGTGGGTGGTGGCCCGCCGGCCGTCCAGCAGGCCCGCGGCCCCGAGCACGAACGCCCCGGTGCAGAGCGAGGCGACCCGGGCGCCCGCCGCGTGGGCGGTGCGCACGGCTTCGACCAGCTCGGCCGGCGGCGGCTCGTCGATGTCGGCGCACGCGGGCACGATCACGGTGTCCGCCCCGGCCGCGCGTTCCAGGCCGTGGTCGGGCTCGACCGTGAACGGCCCGACCCGCACCGGCCCGGGCCCGCAGAGCAGGACGTCGTACCAGCCCTCCGTGACCTCGCGCGGGGGGTTGCCGAAGATCTCGTGGGCCACGGCCAGTTCGAAGTGCAGCAGGTGACCGGCGGTCAGCAGCGCGACGGTGGGCATGTCCGAAAGTGTACGGGTGACGTCCTTTCGGACCATCACGCTCCGGTCCCGCCGGCGGCCAGACTGAATCCGTCAGCACGGCGAGAGCGGGGGAACGATGAGTACGACGACGGCAGTGGTGGTTTACGGGGCGACGGGGCACACCGGCCGGTTCGTGGTCGCCGAACTGCGCAGGCGCGGCCTGGCCGCCGTGGTCTCCGGCCGTGACGCGGCCCGGCTGGAGGCGCTGGCCGCCGAGTGGGGCGACGTGGACGTGCGGCCCGCAGCCGTCGACGACCCGGACGCGCTGGACCGGGCCCTCGCGGGTGCGGCGGCCGTCATCAACTGTGCCGGGCCGTTCGCGGTGACGGGAGGGCCGGTCGTCGAGGCGGCCCTGCGTGCGGGGATCCCGTACGTCGACGTCGCGGCGGAGATCGAGGCGAACGCCGCGATGTTCGCCGACCACGCGGAGGCGGCCCGGCGGACGGGCACGCCCGTGGTGCCGGCGATGGCCTTCTACGGCGGGCTGGGCGACCTCCTGGTCACCGCGGCGATGGGGGAGTGGACGGCGGCGGACACGGTGGAGGTCGCGTACGGGCTGAGCGGCTGGCACCCCACGCCGGGCACCCGGACGGCCGGCGAGGTGTCCCACCGGCGTCGCGCGGGCCGCCGGGTGCGGTTCGCGGACGGTGCGCTGCAGTACCACGACGACCAGGCGTCGGAGCGGGACTGGCACTTCCCGGAGCCGCTGGGCCGGCGCGCCGTGGTCGCGGAGTTCACCATGGCCGACGTCGTCACCGTGCCCAGCCACCTGGCCGTGCCGGACGTCCGTACCCACATGACCGTCGAGGCCGCGCGGGACCTGGCCGGGGAGGACACGCCGGCGCCGGAGGCGGTCGACGACCTGGGGCGGTCGGACCAGACCTTCGTCGTCGACGTGCTGGTCCGCGCGGACGGCGTCGAGCGCCGCGCCACCGCCCGCGGCCGGGACATCTACGCGATCACCGCACCGCTCGCGGTGGAGGCCGTCCGCCGCATCCTGGCCGGGCGGACCCGGACTACGGGCCTGGCCTCGGCCGGCGCGATGTTCGACGCCGCGGACTTCCTCCGGTCGCTGGCCCCGCACCTGGCGGTCGAGCTCCCGCGCTGACGGGCCACCCGCCCGCGGACGCGGCTGCCTGTTCCGGCCGGTCCGACCGTCCCCGGCAGCCGCCCGCCGCGGCCGCCTAGACCGTCCCCGCCCAGGAGTTCGTGCCGAGGAGCGTCTTGATGTCCGAGGCGAGGCCGTTGTCGGGGTTCACCAGGAAGCCGAGCTCGTAGAGGGTGTCCTTGTCCCAGTTGGTGGTCAGCAGGCGGACGGGGACGTCGCCGGGGTGGGCCTGGAGGGCGAGCTTGAGTTCGGCGACCGTGTTGGCGGTGATCCTGCCGAGCGGCATGTTGATCTGGACCGGCGGCTTGGTGCCGAGCTCGGCGGAGGAGACGTCGAGGGTGGTGATCTCCTGGCCGAAGATGCTCAGTGAGCCGTCCCGCTCGTTGAGGCGCCCGCGGGCCGAGATGACGTTGTCCTCGACCATCTGCTCGGCCATCAGGTTGTAGGTGGCGGGGAAGAACAGCACCTCGACCGAGCCGTCGCGGTCGGCGAGGGTGATGATCGCCCAGGCGTTGCCGGCCTTGTTGATCCGGCGGTCGACGGCGGTGATCAGGCCGGACAGCCGGACCTCGCCTTCGGTCCGGCCGGAGCCGAGGAGTTCGGCGATGGAGGTGTCGCGGTTCTTGGAGAGGATGTGCTCGGCGCCGTCGAGCGGGTGGCTGGAGACGTAGAGGCCGAGCATCTCGCGTTCCAGGCTGAGCAGTTGGCGGCGCGGCCACTCGCGGTCGGTGAGCTCGAAGTCGAGCCCGATGGCCGGGCCGGAGCCCTCCGCGCCGTCGAGGGCGCCGAAGAGGTCGTCCTGGCCGATCGCCTGCTGCTTCTTCAGCCCGGTCACGGCGTCGATCGCGGTCTCGTGGACGGTGCTGAGCGAGAGCCGGGTGTGTCCGAGGGAGTCGAAGGCGCCGGCCTTGACCAGGGAGTCGACGGTGCGTTTGTTGCAGACCACCAGCTCGACCTTGTCGAGGAAGTCGGCGAAGGAGGTGTACTTGCCCTTCTCCTTCCGGGTCTTCACCAGCGACTCGATGACCGGCACGCCGACGTTGCGGACGGCCTTGAGGCCGAAGCGGACGTCGCTGCCGACGGCGGTGAAGTCGACCACGGACTCGTTGACGTCGGGGGAGAGGATCTTGATGCCCATCTGGCGGCACTCCGCCAGGTAGACGGCCATCTTGTCCTTGTCGTCGGCGACCGAGGTGAGCAGGGCGGCCATGTACTCGGCGGGGTAGTTGGCCTTGAGGTAGGCGGTCTGGTACGAGACCAGGCCGTACGCGGCGGAGTGCGATTTGTTGAAGGCGTAGCCGGCGAAGGGGACGAGGACGTCCCACACGGCCTGGATGGCCTCGTCGGAGTAGCCGCGCTCCTTGCAGCCCGCGTGGAAGGGGACGAACTCCTTCTCCAGCACCTCCTTCTTCTTCTTGCCCATCGCGCGGCGGAGCAGGTCGGCCTGGCCGAGCGAGTAGCCGGCCAGCACCTGGGCGGCGCGCTGCACCTGCTCCTGGTAG
>NZ_CP026498.1:10060560-10120737 GCF_002953255.1 Streptomyces sp. CB01881 | reverse complement strand
GGGACGATCTCCTGCTGGGCGTTCTTGCGCAGGGCGTAGTTGGTGTGCGAGTTCATGCCCATCGGGCCGGGCCGGTAGAGCGCGGACACGGCGGAGATGTCGGCGAACTCGGTGGGCTTCATCAGCTTGAGCAGGGCGCGCATGGGGCCGCCGTCGAGCTGGAACACGCCCAGGGTGTCGCCGCGGGCGAGCAGCTGGTACGTGGTGGGGTCGTCGATCGGGATCTTCTCGATGTCGACGTCGACGCCCCGGTTGGCCTTCACGATCTTGATGCAGTGGTCGATGATGCCCAGGTTCCGCAGACCCAGGAAGTCCATCTTGATCAGGCCCATGGCTTCGCACGACGGGTAGTCGAAGCCGGTGATGATCACGCCGTCCTTGTCCCGCATGTGCAGCGGGATGAGGTCGAGCAGCGGGGTGGAGGAGAGGATGACGGCGGCGGCGTGCACGCCGGTGCCGCGGATCAGGCCCTCGATGCCCAGGCCGGTGTCGATGATCTTCTTGACGTCGGGCTCGTTGCCGTACAGCGACCGGATCTCGGTGCCCTCGTTGTACCGGGGGTGCTTCTCGTTGAAGAGGTCCGCCAGCGGGACGCCCTTGCCCATGACGTCCGGCGGCATCGCCTTGGTGATCCGGTCGCCCATTGCGAAGGGGTAGCCGAGGATGCGGTTGGCGTCCTTGACGGCGGCCTTGGCCTTGATCGTGCCGAAGGTGTTGACCTGGGCGGTGTAGGCGGAGCCGTACTTCTCGGTGACGTAGCGCACCATCTGGTCGCGCTGGCGGTCGTCGAAGTCGATGTCGACGTCCGGGGGGTTGATGCGCTCGGGGTTGAGGAACCGCTCGAACAGCAGGTCGTGCTCCAGCGGGTCCAGCTCGGTGATCCGGGTCAGGTAGGAGACCATCGAGCCGGCCGCCGAGCCTCGGCCCGGGCCGACCGGGATGCCGTTGTCCCGGGCGTACTGGCAGATGTCGGCGACCACGAGGAAGTAGGCGTCGAACCCCATCGGGCTGATCACGCCCATCTCCAGCTCGATCCGGTCCAGCACCTCCTGGCTCGGGTTGTCGCCGTAGCGGTGCTGGAGCCCGGCGGCGATCTTCTGGCGCAGGTACGAGGCCTGGGTCTCGCCCTCGGGCACGTCGAACTGCGGCATCCGGTCGACGTAGGTGAAGACCTCCTCGTACGACTCGACCCGCTCGGCGATCGCCAGCGTGTTGTCGCAGGCCTCCGGCAGCTCGCGGAAGAGCTCGCGCATCTCCTCGGCGGTCTTGACGTAGTAACCGGAGCCGTTGAACTTGAAGCGGTTCGGGTCGTCCTTGTTCTTGCCCACGCCGACGCAGAGCAGGCTGTCGTGGGCGTCCGCCTGGTCGGCGGTGACGTAGTGCGAGTCGTTGGTGGCGAGCAGCGGGATGTTCAGCTGCTTGGCCAGGCGCAGCAGGTCCGCGCGGACGTCCTGCTCGATGGAGAGGCCGTGGTCCATCAGCTCCAGGAAGTAGTTCTCCCTGCCGAAGATGTCCTGGTAGGCGCCGGCGGCCTTGACCGCCTCGTCGTACTGCCCGAGCCGCAGCCGGGTCTGCACCTCGCCGGAGGGGCAGCCGGTGGTGGCGATGATGCCGGTCGCGTTGGCGGCGATCAGCTCGCGGTCCATCCGGGGCTTCATGTAGTAGCCCTCCATCGACGCGAGCGAGGAGAGCTTGAAGAGGTTCCGCAGGCCGGTGGCGTTCTGTGCCCACATGGTCATGTGGGTGTAGCGGCCGCCGCCGGAGACGTCCTTGCCGCCCTCGCCGTCCGAGCTGGCCGGGCGCTGGCCGCCGGGGGACCAGAACACCTGCTTCTTCAGGAAGCGCGAGCCCGGGGCGACGTACGCCTCGATGCCGATGATCGGCTTCACGCCGGTCTTGGCGGCGGCGTGGAAGAACTCGTACGCGCCGAACATGTTGCCGTGGTCGCTCATCGCGATGGCCGGCATGCCCTGCCGCTCGGCCTCCGCGAACAGTTTGCCGTTCTTCGCGGCCCCGTCCAGCATCGAGTACTCGGTGTGGACGTGCAGGTGCGCGAAACTGTCGGACACGTCGGCGGGCTCCTTGTCGGCGGGGCTGGCGTCCGGGGCGGGCACCCCGGGGCGGAGCCCTCCAGGCTAGCCGGTCGGCGCGGACGACTCGCCCGGGCGGGCACCCCGGCGGCGGTCCTCGACGTGATCCTCCCGGTCCTTCGACGGGCTCCGCGCGGCCTCGCCACGGCCTCCGTGAACGGTCTGCGCGCGCCCTCCCGCCCGGCCCCGGCAGGGACGCGCCGCCGACGGGAGGGCGGCCGGAAAATTCGCCGTCTGGTCGTCAATTGCCTGCGAGACTTACCATGTTGGCCGACGAACGAGGGGGTGCGGGGTGGCGCAGGGGGGTGCGGAGCCCGGGCGGCGGCTGGAGAGTGCGATCGCCTGGGCGCTGCGGAACTCGGACGGCGTCGTCGCCTTCTGCGGCGCGCTGGCCGTCGGGCTGCTCGACCTCTTCGGCGGCGGGCTCGGGGACAACGTCGTCTCGGGCGCGACCCTGCTGGTACTGGCGGCGGTGGTGTACGGGTCGCTGGCCGAGCGCCGGCGCCGGATCAGCGACATCCGGGAGGCGACGGCCGGTGCCCGGCAGGCGCTGGACAACCTGACCTCGGTGCGGGAGCTGGCCGGGGTGGAACTGGAACGGGCGCTGGAGCGGGCGCGCCAGGACACCGACCGGTGGGTGTTCAAGGGCGGCACCGGCACCTACCTGCGGGCGGTCACCCTGCCCGAGTGCGTCCGGGAGGCGCAGCGCCGCCGCCGCTCGCTCACCGTCAAGATCGACATCGTGCACCCGGGCGACGAGCGGGCCTGCGCGGCGTACTCGCGGTTCCGGGAGACCTTCAGCAGCCGCCCGGACGGCGCGCAGCCCGGCGGGTGGAGCGTCGAGCGCACCCGCCGGGAGTCCTACGCCACGGTGTTCGCCGCCGCCTGGTACCGCCAGCGGCTCGACACCCTGGAGATCGACGTCCACCTCTCGTCCGTCGTCCCGACGCTCCGCTTCGACCTCTCGGCGTCGTGCCTGGTCATCACCCAGGACGACCCGCGGCGGGTCAGCCTCTACGTCGAGCGCGGGCGCCCGCTCTACGACTACTACGTCACGGAGCTGCACCACTACCGGGAGCAGGCGGTCAAGCTCGACCTGCGGGACACCGAGCCGCTCGGTGACGACCCGACCGTCGACGAGGCCCGGCGGCTCTTCGAGCAGCTGGGCATCCGGCTGCCCGCCTCCTTCTCGGACGCGGACGTCGGCGACATCATCGACAGGGCGCTGCACGCGGAGAACCCGTACCGCAGGTAGCCGCCGGAGGGAGGAGACGCATGGACCCCTTCACGGACCCCTTCACGGGCCCCGACCTGGATCGCGGCCCGGACCCCGGTACGGGCTCCCGCGCGGGCCTCTTCGCCTCGCTCGACCTGGCCGCCGGGGAGGCCGAGGCCTCGCCCGCGCTGGACGGGCTGGTCGGCGGGATCCTGGCGGAGGTCGCCTCGGGCGCGAGAGCGGTGCGGGCCGTCGCCCACCCCCTCGGCTTCTTCTGCCTGCCGGTGCTGCGCGACGGCGCGCTCGGCGTCTGCGTGCACGTCTTCGGTCCGGACGCCGCCGGGCCGCGCCCGGCCCGCGCCGTGCGGGAGATCCACTGCCACAGCTGGGAGCTGAAGAGCAGCGTGCTGTACGGGCGGGTCGGCAACCTGCGGGTCGGGGTCCACGACGAACCGGTCCGCCCGACCCACCGCGCGTACGAGGTGCACAGCGCGGAGGGCACGGACGAGATCCGGCCGACCGCCAGGCTGGTGCGCTGGGAGCCGCTCGGCGAGCGGACCAGCGCGCGCGGCGAGACGTACACCCTGGCGGCCGGCGAGTTCCACGCGACCGTCCTGCCGGGCGGCGCACCGGCCGCGACGGTGGTGCTGGGGCGTTCGGTGCCCGGCCCGGTGGACGTCGTCCTCGGGCCGCTCGACGGCCGTGCCCGCCGGGTGGTGCGGCGGCAGTGCGACGCGGCCCGGACCGCCCGGATCGCCGAAGCGGCAGCCAGGAGGCTCAGTGAACCCCCGTCCGAAGACTGACCCCGGCGGCACCGGCGGCACCGGCAGCCCTGGCTTCGAGGCCGAGTGCCAGGCCGCGGTCGACATCGCCGAGGAGGCGGGCGGGCTGCTGCGCTCCCGTTTCCGGCGCGCCTTCCGGATCCACCCGAAGGGCGAGGACGGCGACGTGGTCACCGAGCTGGACCTGCTGGCCGAGGAACTGGTCACCCGGCGACTCGCCGAGCGCTTCCCGTCCGACCGTATCGTCGCCGAGGAGGGCGGCGGGACGGGACCCGGTGCGGGTGGCGGGGGCGGACCCTCCGGGCGGACCTGGCTGGTGGACCCGCTCGACGGCAGCAACAACGTGGTGGTCGGCCTGCCCGTCTACGTGGTGGGCATCGCGCTCTGCGTCGGTGACGAGCCGGTCCTCGGGGTCGTGCACGACCCGGTGACCGGCCGGACGTGGCGGGCGGTGCGCGGCGGCGGCGCCTTCGGCCCGCGCGGGCGGCTGCGCCGGCCGTCCGGCCCGCCGGCCCCCGCCGGACCGGTGCTCGCCTGGACGCAGGGGCACGGGGTGCCGGCCGGCGACCCGGTGTGCCGGGCGCTGAAGGAGGGGCTGGAGGCCGGCTCGCGGCGGCTGCTCCAGCTCTGGGCGCCCCTGCTCACCTGGTCGATGCTGGCCCGGGGCGACATCGACGGTTTCGTCGGCTACCGGGCGGAGGAGATCGACCTGCCCGCCGGGTGTCTGCTCGCGGCCGAGGCGGGCCTGGAGATCCGCCGGCTGGACGGCGGCCGGTTCAGCGGGCGGATCGGGCAGCCGGACACCGCACGGAGCTTCGTCGCGGGGCGCCCGGAGGTGCTGCCCCACCTGCTGGACCTGGTCGCCCGGGCCGCCAAGCCCGACGACGGCTTCGGACCGTGAGGCGCCGGGCCGGGCCTCGTGCCGGGCCCGTCCGCGCGGGCCGGACCCGCGCCGCGCCGGGCTCGCCACGGCCCCGCTAGGAGGTCAGCGCGAGCGCCGACGTGGCCAGCAGCACGCCGCCGACCGCGAGCACCGCGCTGGTCCCGGCGACGCCCCGCAGCGGCACCCGCAGGCCGGCCGAGCGGCACCGCTCGTACCAGAGCAGGGTGGCGAGCGAGGCCCACGGCGTGATCAGCGGGCCGATGTTGGTGCCGATCAGCAGCGAGAGCAGCTGCTGGTGGTTGGCGACCGGCACCGCGGCCTCCCCGGCCAGGTACACGGGCAGGTTGTTGAGCAGGTTGGACAGGCCCGCTCCGACGGCCGACGCCCGGAACATCCCGAGCACCCCGCCGTCCGCCCCGATCGCCGAGGCCAGCACCCGGTGCAGCCCGTGCGCGTCGACGGTCTGCACCACGAGGAACATCCCCGGCACCATGACCAGCAGCCGCCACGGGACGAGCGAGGCCCGCAGCGCCTCCGGCCGGCGGACGGCGAAGGCCGCCACCGCGACCAGGGCGGCCGTCCCCGAGGCCGCCCAGAGCGGGAGACCGGTCAGCAGGGTCGCCAGCAGGAAGCCGGCGCAGGCCAGCCCGCAGACCCGGAACAGCACCCGGTCGCCGGGCCGGTGGGCCGGCGGCGGCGTGTAGCCGTCGGCGCCCCGGCGGCCGCGCCGCCAGTAGAACCCCCAGAGGCAGGCCATCGTCGCCAGCAGGGCGGCCAGCTGCGGCGCCCACATCACCCGGGCCAGCCCGGCGGGGGAGAGCGCGACCCGTTCGGCGGCCAGCAGGTTGGTCAGGTTGGACACCGGCAGCAGCAGGCTCGCGGTGTTGGCCAGCCAGACCGTGGTCATCGCCAGCGGCAGCGGCGCGATGCCCACCCGGGTGGCGAGGGCCAGCATCACCGGGGTGAGCAGGACGGCCGTGGTGTCCAGGTTGAGGGTCGTCGTGGTGCCGGCGGCGAAGGCCACGCAGAGCAGGAACAGCACCGGGTAGCTGCCCCGCCCGGCCCGCGCCACACCCGCCGCCACCACGTCGAACACCTCGGCCGCGCTGGTGAGTTCGGCCAGCACGATGACCGTGCCGAGGAACGCCAGCAGCGGCGCGATCCGGGAGACCGCCGCCCCGGCCGAGGCGGTCGGCAGCAGACCGGTGGCGAGGAGGAGCAGTCCGCAGGTGAGCAGCGCCGCGGCCACCCAGTCCAGCGGGTGGAGGCGCCTGACGGTGGGCCAGTAGGCAAGCACGCCCGCCAGGGTCGCACACGGTTGTTCTCACGTCGAGACCGGATCGGGGTGCAGGTGCGGCCTGGGCACGACGGGGGTGCGGGAGCGGGGCGCGACGCGGGCGGGAGCGGCGCACGACGGGGAGGGGACACCGGCCGGACGTAGCCGGGCCACAGGCGGGACGTAGCCGGGACACCGGCGGGACGCGGGCGAAGCAAGGCCGAACCGCCGGGCCGAACCGGGTTTACCGGCCCCCGATCGGTCACAAGCTCTCCCCCATGGGGGCTTTGGACGCGACCCCGGGTGGCCCCGGGCCGATCGACTTCTTCATCAGCTACTCACCGGCGGACGAGCGGTGGGCGGCCTGGATCGCCTGGACGCTGGAGGAGGCCGGCTACCGCGCCTTCCTCCAGGCCTGGGACTTCGTCCCCGGGACCAACTTCGTGGACTTCATGGACCGGGGCGTCACCGAGTCCGCCGCCACCATCGCCCTGCTCTCCCGCCACTACGAGCGCTCCCGCTACGGGCGGATGGAGTGGCAGGCCGCCCTGCGCTCCGACCCGGACGCCCCGGACCGCCGGCTGCTGACCGTCCGCATCGAGGACATCCCGGTGGACGGCCTGCTCGCCACCCTCACCTACATCGACCTGGTGGGCGTCGCCGAGCCCGCGCACGCCCGCCGGCTGCTGCTGGCCCGGGTCGGCCAGGCGATGGACGGGCGGGCCCGGCCCGAACTGCGGCCCGGCTACCCGGGCGGGTCCGCCGGCGTGCCCGCCGCCCCGGCGCAGCCGCAGGTGCCCGAGCCCCGGCCGGTCGGCGGGACGGGCTGGGCCGGCCGCCGCAGGCCGTCCGTCCCGCCCGAGTACCCGTCGGCGCCGGAGCGGACGGGCGAGCGCGAGGGCGTCTCGGTGCTGCACCTGGCAGGCCCGTCCTTCGGCCGCGGCAACGACCCGGTGGACCTCCAGGCCGCCATCTGGGGCGACCTCGTGGAGCTGGCCGACGCCGGCGCCCCGGCACCCGAACTGGTCGTCGTCACCGGCGACCTGACCGCCTCCGGCAGCCCCCGCGAGTGCGAGCAGGCGCTCGCCTTCCTCACCGGGATCCGCTCCCTGCTCGGCCTGGAACCCCACCGGGTGGCCGTCGTGCCCGGCGGGCAGGACGTCAGCCAGGCCGCCTCGCGCGCCTACTTCAGCACCTGCGAGGCCGACGAACTGCGGCCCACCCCGCCGTACTGGCCCAAGTGGCGCCACTACGCCCGGCTGTTCCAGGAGTTCTACCAGGGCCTGGACGTCGTCTTCGACAGCGCCCAGCCGTGGACGCTCTTCCCCGTGCCCGAGCTCGGCACCGTCGTCGCCGGCCTCAACTCCTCGATGGCGTACAGCCACCGCGCCGACGACCGGTACGGCTGGCTCGGCCCCGAACAGGCCGCCTGGTTCGCCCAGGCGCTGCGCCCGTACGAGAGCGACGGCTGGCTGCGGATCGGCGCGCTGCGCCACCCGGTCACGGCCCGGCCCGCCGGCGCCCGGTCGGCCCGGGCGGGCCAGGACGCCGAACCGCTGCGCGACCTCGACCGGTTCACCCGCCTCACCGCGCCGCGGCTGCACCTGCTGCTGCACGGCCCGTCCGACTCCCGGACGGCGGTCCGGACGCTGCCCACCGCCGCCGGCGAGGTCGGCGTGGTGGGTGCCGGCGGCCCCGGCACCCACCAGCTGCTCCGGCTCACCCGCGACGGGCTCACCCGCTGGCCCGCCCCGGGCGCCGAGCTCCAGCAGACGCCCGCCGTCTGGCGCCGGGCCCACCGGGCCTTCCCGCCGCCGCCCGACGCGGCCGCGCCGGCCGCCCCGCCGCAACCGCAGCCCGCCGCCCCGCCGCCCGCCGAACCCGAACGGGAGGCCCGGGAGCTGGCCTCCCCCGCCGACACCCTGCTGGCCCGGGTCGCCGAGGTCTGCCGGACCCGCCACGAGGGCGCCCAGATCCGCGTCGTCACGGGCGCACCGCCCCAGCTCCTCGTCACCTGGACCGAGTCCGGCTTCGTCCGCCAGCAGCGCGTCGCCGCCTGCGTCTCCACCCCCACCGCCGAGGACGTCGACCACTTCGTCGACGCCGTGCACGCCGCCGGCACCGCACCCGACGCCGAACTCGTCCACGACGGCCCGCCGCCACCGCGCGAGCTGCGCGACCGCGCCCGGCGGCGCGGCGTCCGGCTGCGCAGCTTCGTCGAGTTCCAGGGCCTGCTCGACCTGCGCGGCTACGTGGCCGCCCAGAGCGAGCGGCTCAGCACCGACGGCCAGTACCAGCCCGGCCTCTACCTCCCGCAGCGCTACCGCGACGCCGAACGCCCCGGCGGCGCCGAACGCGACGGCCTGGTCGACGAGATGCTCCGGCTGCTGGAGTCCGACCACGGCCGGTTCCTGCTGCTGCTCGGCGACTTCGGCCGCGGCAAGACCTTCGCGCTGCGCGAGCTGGCCCGCCGCATCCCCACCGAACTCCCGCACCTGACCCCGCTGTTCATCGAGCTCAGCGCGCTCGACAAGGCGCACTCCTTCGACGGCCTGGTGGCCGCCCACCTGACCGCCCACGGCCTCGACACCATCGACCTGCGGGCCTTCCGCTACATGCTCCGCCAGGGCCGCATCGTGCTGCTCTTCGACGGCTTCGACGAGCTCCTCAACCGGGTCAGCTACGAGCGGGCCGCCGACCACCTCCAGGTGCTGCTGGACGCCGCCGTCGACAGCGCCAAGATCGTGGTCAGCAGCCGCACCCAGCACTTCAGCTCCCAGGAGCAGGTGCTCACCGCGCTCGGCGAGCGGGTCGGCCTGCTGCCGCAGCGGCGGCTGCTCGCCGTCCAGGACTTCACCACCGCCCAGATCCGCGGCTACCTGGTCAACCGCTACGGCGACGAGACCGCCGCCGACCGCCGGATGCGCCTGCTGGAGGCCATCCCCGACCTGCTGGCGCTCTGCCGCAACCCCCGGCTGCTCAGCTTCGTCGCCGACCTCGACCACGACCGGCTGCGGGCCGTCGCCGGCGCCGGCCGGGCGCTCAGCGCCGCCGGCCTCTACCAGGAGGTCTTCACCGCCTGGCTGCGGTTCGAGGAGCGGCGCGGCCACGGCGGGCCGGGCGCCGCGCCCGGCCTCGGCCTGGACCAGCTCTGGGAGGCCGTCACCCTGCTCGCGCTGCGGCTCTGGGAGAGCGGCCGGGGCGCCATGCCGTACGACGAACTGGTCGACATCGCGGGCGTGCTGACCGGCCTCGCGGAGACCAGCCTGCCCACCCCGCAGGTCGCCCACGCGGTCGGCTCGGGCTCGCTCCTGGTCCGCTCCGACGAGGGCATGTTCCAGTTCATCCACGGCTCGGTGGTCGAATGGCTGGTCGCCCGCGCGGCCGCGGCCGGCCTCGGCCGGGGCGAGCCCGGCCTGCTCACCCGGCGGCCGCTCAGCCGGCTGGCGGTCGAGTTCCTCTGCGACCTCGCCGACCACCAGGTCTGCCAGGAGTGGGCCCGGTCCGTCCTGGACGGCGCGGCGGACTCCCCGGGCGCCGACGAGACCGCCCGGTCCAACGCCGTCAAGGTGCTGGCCCGGCTGCGCGTCCCCGCCCACACCGACCTGCGCGGCGCCGCCCTGGCCGGCGAGGACCTCTCCCACCGGGACCTCTCCGGCGTCGACCTCGCCCGGGCCGACCTCACGGACGCCCGGCTGCTCGGCGCCAACCTCGCCGGGGCCTCGCTGCGCGGCGCCCGTCTGGTCGGCGCCCGCCTCGACGCGGCCGACCTCACCGGCGCCGACCTGCGCGACGCCGACCTGCGCGGAGCCCGGCTCATCCGCACCGACCTGCGCGGTGCCCGCCTGCGCGGCAGCCGCTGGCAGCGCGCCGCGCTGATCTCCGCGGTCACCGACGCCCGGGTGCTCGCCGCCCCCGAGCTCCGCGCCGCCGCCATCGCCCCCGGCCTGCCCGTCGAGGCCGGGTTCCGCCCCTCCGAGGTCGGCGTCCCCTACGGCTTCGACGTCCGCACCACCCGGCTGCCCGAGCCCGTCGCCTTCAGCGTCGACGGCCAACTGCTCGCCGTCGGCAGCGACGACGGCTCGGTCCTGGTCTGCGACGCCGTCACCGGTGTGGCGCTGCGCACCCTCAAGGACCACATCGGCCGGGTCTACGCGGTCAAGTTCGCCGGCGACGTACTGGCCACCGGCAGCGCCGACGGCACCGTCCGGCTCTGGGACCCGGTCTCCGGCGAATGCCGCCACCGGCTCGACATCCACCCCGGCGGCGTCTGGCCGGTCTCGCTCGGCCCCGGCGGAGCCCTGCTCGCCACCGGCGACGCCGAGGGCACCGTCACCCTCTGGGACACCGCCGCCGGCCGGCTGCTGCGCAGCCTCCCCGGCCACGCCGCGCCCGTCTACACCGCGGTGTTCAGCCCCGACGGCTCGCGGCTGGTCACCGGAGACCGGGCCGGTGCGGTCCGCGTCTGGTCCACCGGCAGCGGCCGCCTGACCGCCGAACTGCCCGGCCACCGGGGATCGGTGTACCGCGCCCGGTTCAGCCCGGACGGCACCCTCCTGGCCACCGGCGACGGCGGTGCGGACGGGGTGGCCGGCGGCACCGTCCGGCTCTGGGACATCGCCCGGGGACGGCTCCTGCACACCTTCGACGGACACCTCGGGCGGGTCTACACCCTGGCCTTCCACCCCGACGGCGACCTGCTCGCGAGCGGCGACACCGCGGGCCGGGTCCGGCTCTGGAACCCGCTCGACGGGACGGCCGCCGGAGAGCTGGAGGGCTGCACCGGGGCGGTCTACCAGGTGGCCTTCGACGTCGACGGCACCCGGCTCGCGGCCGGCGACAGCGACGGTGTGGTCCGGGTCTGGCGGGTCGGCCCCGCCACCAGGCGCGGCGGCGCCGCTGCCGGTGGTGGCGGCGGAGGCGAAGGCGGTGGCGGCCGGGAGGTGGTGCCGCTGCGCCGTCAGCCGCCCGAGCACCGGGGTTCGGTCTGGGCCTGCCGGTTCCGCCCGGCCGACCGACCGGCCGCCGGACCGGTCGGCGAGGCGGTCGGCGGCCCGGCCGGGGCGGACGCGGAGGCCCTGCTGGTGACGGGCGGCAACGACGGCGCCGTCCGGCTCTGGGAGCCCGGCTCAGGCCGCAGCCGGCAACTGCTGCGCGGCCACGGCCGGCGCATCGGCTCGCTCTCCTTCAACGGCGACGGCACGCTGCTCGCGGCCGGCGGCAACGACGGCGTGGTCCGGCTCTGGGAGCCCGCCACCGGCCGCCGGGCCAGGGAACTCGCGGCCCGCAGCAGCCGGCTGGTCTCCGCGCAGTTCGGCCCGGAGGGCCCGCTGATCGCGACCGCCAGCAACGACGGCGACCTCTACCTGTGGAACGCCCTGAGCGGTGAGTACCTCCGCGAGATGGACGTCGAGACCGAACACGTCTGGGCGGAGGCCTTCAGCGCCGACGGCGTCTTCGTCGCCACCGCCAACGACGACGACACCGTCCGCATCTGGTACCGCAGCACCGGAGCCCACGTCGCCACCCTGCGGGAGCACCGCGGCCGGGTCCGTTCCATCGCCTTCAGCGCGGACGGGCGGCGGCTGGCCACCGGCTGCGACGACAGCCGGGTCCGGATCTGGGACATCGCGGCCGGCCGGATCGAGACCCAGCTCGAAGGTCACCACGACCGGGTGTACGCGGTCGCGTTCGCGGCCGACGGCCGTTGGCTGGCCAGCGCCTCCTGGGACGGCGACGCCGTGGTCTGGGCCGACGGCGCCGTCCGGCACCGCCTCGGCGGCCACGTCGGCCGGCTCTGGACCGCCGCCGTCCACCCCCGCCGGCCGCTCCTCGCCACTGCCGGCGACGACCGCGTCGTCCGCCTCTGGGACCCGCACACCGGCCACGACCTCGGCCGGCTCCGCGGTCACACCGGCCGGATCCTCGCCGTGACCTTCAGCCCCGACGGCTCGCTGCTGGCCAGCGGCGGCGAGGACGGCACCGTCCGCCTCTGGAACGTCCCCGCCACCGGCGTCCCCACCCCGCGCGCCACCCTCCTCGGCGCGCCCGACGGCTGGGCCGCGCTGCTGCCGTCCGGCGCCTACAAGTACGAGGGCGACGTGGTCGGCGAGTTCTGGCACGCCGTCGGCATGTGCCGGTTCGAGCCGGGCGAGCTGGACAGCCACCTCCTGGGCGTGCACCGGCTGCCCCCGGAGGCGGAGCTGTGAGAGCCTCCGGCCGGCGGTGTGCCGGTCGGAGGCGGAGGCGGAGGGCCGTGCGGGCCGGGCCCGGGCCGGGCGGCTCAGGCCGTGCGGAGGGCCTTGAGGGGGTCGGTGCGGGCGGCGCGCAGGGCCGGGTAGAGGCCGGCCAGGAGGCCGACGACCGTGCCGATCAGCGGCGCGGGGAGGGTGGCGGCCGGTTGCAGCACCGCGGTCCAGTCGCGGGCCGCGGCCGTCCCGAGGACCACCAGGACGCCCGTGCCGGTACCGATCAGGCCGCCGAGGGTGCCGAGCACGGTGGACTCGGTGAGGAACTGCCCGGCGATGTGCCAGGTGCGGGCGCCGAGGGAGCGGCGCAGGCCGATCTCCTGGGTGCGTTCCAGCACGGCGACCAGCGTCGTGTTGGCGATCCCGACGGCGCCGACGACCAGGCAGATCCCGGCGAGCGCGAGGAACAGGCCGGTGAGGTCGGAGGTGACCTTGTCCTGGAGGCTGTGCGGGTCCGGCGGCGGGACGACGGTGAACCGTTCGGGAGCGTCCGGCCGCAGGGCGACGGCGAGTTGGCGGGCCACGACCGGGGCCGCGCCCATCCGGGTGGCCACCAGCAGCTGGGCCTCCTGGTCCTTGCCCGTACCGGGGTTGCCGAACCGGTCCAGCGCGGTGCTGGTCGGGATGACGATGCCCAGCAGGCTGTCCGGCAGGCGCTGGACCTCGGAGTAGACGCCGATCACCGTGAACGGCAGACCGTCGACGAAGACCGCGGGCTGGGCGTCCAGCCGGTTGACGCCGAGCCGCTTCGCGGCGGCCGAGCTGAGCAGCGCGACCGGCAGCCGTTCACGCTGCGCGAAGGCGTCCAGGGTGGTGCCGGCGGCCAGCGTCGGCTGCATCGCGGCGACCGCGCCGGGGGTGGCGGCGAGCAGCGAGAGGCCCTGGCCGGCGGACTCCCCGGTGGGCGTGGCGGAGATCCGCACGTCGGCCTTGGGGACCCGCCACCAGACCCCGGCCGCGGCCACGCCGTTGATCCGGCCGGCGCGGGCGTCCGCGTCCTCGGGGAACCCTGTCGGCGGGTTGGCGCCGGGGGCGAGGCCCTCGGTGGAGGGGTGGTCGGAGACGGTGACGGTGGTGGCCTTGGTGAGGCTGAACTGCTCGCCGATCTGACCGGAGGCGGTCGCGGTGAGGCCGAGCACGGCGACGAAGGCGCCGATGCCGAGGACGGTGCCGAGCATGGTGAGGGCCGAGCGGCCGGGCCGCTGGAGGGTGCCGGACATGGCCTCGGCGAGGAGGTCGCGCAGGCCGAGGCGGGAGGCGGGGTCGGACAGGACGCTGCGCACCTCAGGCCTCCCCGCTGCCGACCGGACCGCTGCCGGCCGGGCCGACGACCGCCGGTTCGCGCCCGGGTTCGGTGAGGCGGCCGTCGGCGATCCGGACGGTGCGCTGGGCACGGGCGGCGACGGCGGGGTCGTGGGTGATGACGAGCAGGGTGAAGCCCTGCTCGTGGAGCTCGTCGAACTGGGCGAGCACGGCGGCCGCGTTGGCCGAGTCGAGGTTGCCGGTGGGCTCGTCGCAGAGCAGCAGGCTGGGCCGGTTGACCAGGGCACGGGCGATGGCGACGCGCTGGCGCTCGCCGCCGGAGAGCGTGCTGGGCAGCGCGTGGGTGCGGTGGACGAGGCCGACCTGGGCGAGGGCGGCGCGGGCGGCCGCGCCGCGTTCGGTGCGCGGGGTGCGGTTGTAGACCTGGGCGAGCTGCACGTTCTCCTCGGCGGTGCGGTGGGCGAGCAGGTGGAAGGACTGGAAGACGAAGCCGATCCGGCGGCCGCGCAGGGTGGAGCGGTCGCGGTCGGAGAGCCGGGCGGTGTCGATGCCGTCGAGTTCGTAGCTGCCGGCGGTGGGGGTGTCGAGCAGGCCGAGCAGGTGCAGCAGGGTGGACTTGCCGGAGCCGGAGGGGCCGGTGATGGCGACGTACTCGCCCGAGTGGACGGCCAGGTCGGCGGGGTGGAGGGCGGTGACGGGCGGCGGGCCGGGGAAGCTGCGGCCGAGGCCGCGCAGCCGGATGACCGGCGCCGTGGCGGTGGTGGCGGGCGTCGTGGCGGGGGCGGTCACCGGCCGACCACCACCTGGTCGCCGGCGGCGAGCGTGCCGCCCTCGGCCGCGGTGACGGCCACGAACCCCTGGTCGGCGACGCCGGTGGTGACGGTGACGTTGGTCCGGGTGCCGGCGGCGTCGACCTTGGTGACGGCGGTGCGCCCGGCCGAGGTGGTGAACACCGCGGCGACCGGGACGGCCAGCACCGGCGCGGTCGAGTCGCCCTTGAGCACGGTGATCTTGACGTTCTGGCCGTTGAGCTCCGCCGGGATCGGGCCCTGGGTGGTGATGGTCACCGGGATGTACGCGGCGACGCCGCCGCCTCCGCCCCCGGCGGTCGACTGGGAGCCGCCCGACCCACCCGCACCTCCGGTACCGCCAGAACCGCCCGATCCGCCGGTGCCGCCCGAGGAACCACCGCCCCCCGCTCCTCCGGCCCCGCCGCCGCCGATCGGGACGACCCTGCCGGAGAGCGCGGCGGTGGTCTGCGCACCGAGCCCGGCGACCGTGCCGGTCAGCTTGGCGCCGCCGCCCGCCTCGGCGAGGACCTCGACGGTCATCCCGGGCTTCACCCCGGCGGCCTGGCCGGGCGTGAGCTGTCCCACGAGCCCGAGCTGACCGCTCATCAGGGAGAGCAGCACGCCGGTGGCGGGGGAGCCGACGGCGGCGTTGACGGCCGTCACGGTGGCCGGGACGGTGGGCAGGACGACCGCCTCGGCGGCCGGCAGCATCGGACCGTTCACCGCCTCGGCCTTGGCGAGGGTGTCCCGTTCGGCGGTGAGCTGTTTCTTCGCGGCGTCGAGCTGCTGGTCGACGGTCGGCCCGCCCGCGCCGGCGGTGCCGCCGGGCGCGCCCGTGCCGCCCGTTCCGCCGCTGCCGCCGGGCGCGCCCGTGTTCTGCGCGGTGGGCGTCGTGCCGGTCGTGCCGGTGGAGGTCGTGCCGGCCGAGGGGGTGCCCGTGGGCGTCGTGCCGGTGCCGGCGGAACCGCCCGTGGTGCCCGCCGACTTCTGGGCGGTGAGCGCGTCCACCGTCTGCTTCGCGGCGTCCACCGCCTTGCGCGCCGCGTCCACCGCCTGCTGGGTGGCCGTTCCGGTGGTCGGCACCGGGTAGCCCAGGTGCTCGTAGTACGCCTTGACGGCCTGCTTGGTGCCGGCGCCGAAGGTGCCCGAGGCGTCCGCTCCGGTCCGGTAGCCGAGCCCGGCGAGGGCGGCCTGCACCTCGGCGACGTCCGGGCCGGTGTCGCCCGGCCGGACGTCCCGGTAGGCGGGGACGGGCCCGGGCAGGACGAACAGCGGCCGGCCGGAGACCTCGGCCAGTTGCTGCCCGGCGGCGACCTGGTCCCCGGCCTTCACCCGCAGGCCGGACACGTAGAGCTGTTTCACGTCGGCCGAGGAGGCCGAGGGCAGCACGTCGTACTGGGTCGGCGGGAAGACCATGCCGCGCAGCACGACCGAGGGGTTCAGCACCTGCATCCCGGCGGTGGCCGTGATCAGTGTCGCGGGCGGCGGGTCGGTGGCCGCGGCCCGGTCGGCGGGGGACTTGACCAGCGAGGCGGCGCCGAGCCCGCCGACGGACACCACCGCGGCCACCGCGGCGACCAGGAGGAACGCCCGCCGCCGCCGGACCAGCCGGGACCGGCCGGGCGGCCCGGCGCCCTCCGGCACCTCGTTGCCGAGTACCGCGTCCTGCCCCTCGCCGCCGGCTGCCGCGTCCTGCCCCGCGCCCCCGTCGGCGCTCTCCTCGACCGGCCCCACCGAGCCGGAACCGTTCCTGCCGCGCCCGAACAACCCACCGTCTCCCAACGACCTGGTCTCCCCGCTGGACCTGGTGGTCCGGCCGGCGGGCCCCGGGGAGACGGGGGCCCGCCGGCCGGGTCAACAGGGACCGAGGACCTGGCTGTCCGTCACCAGCCAGCGGCCGTCCCGCTGGGCCAGCGTGTAGTGCGCCAGCTGGTTGGGCCGGTCGACCAGCTGGCCCGGGTCCTGCTGCCCGGACGCGGCGTCGTACTGGAGCCATTTCCGGACGGCGACGCAGTCCTCCAGTGCGGCGGTCTGCGCCCGGACCTCGATCCCGCGCACCGTGTGGTCCACCGGGCCCTTGGCGACCAGGTTGCGGGTGCCGAGGGCCTGGAGGTTCTGCCGCAGCTGGGCCAGCTGGTTGCCGGCCGCGCGCTCCGGGAGACCGGCGCCGTCCGCGCCGGAACCGTCCTTGCCGGGGTTGGCGTTGGCCTGCAACAGGCTCTCCCAGTAGGCGAGGTAGTCCTTCCGGACGGTGTCCTGCTCGGCCGTCCACTTCGGCTGCCCGCCCGCGGCCGCGTCCTGGCCGGAGTCCTTGCCGCAGCCCGACGCCCCGGCGGCCACGAGGACGGCCGCGACGAGCGGCAGGGTCACCGCGCGCAGCCTGCGGGCCCGCGCCGGACCGGCCTGCGCCGGGCGGGTAGCTGCCGGGCCGGTCCCGGCCGGTCCGCCGGAGGTGGCCATCAGCCGCCCCCCAGCGTCTTCTTGACGACCGCCATCCGCTGGGCGGCGGCGTCCTTGACGGCCTGGAGCCCGGACTCGTTCCGCGCGATGAGCGCCTTCTGGTAGCCCTCCTCGACCGCGTACCAGGTGGCGAGCAGCTTGGCCTGCGTCTTGCAGCCCATGTCGGCGGTGGCGGTGTCCCGCTCCTTCTGGCCGACCGGGTCGGGCCAGGCGGCCGCGCTGGCGTCCACCGGGGTCTGGTACTGGTAGCCGAGCCCCTTCATGCAGCTGCTCCAGGCGTCCAGCGCGGCCCGGACCCGGGTGTCCTCACCGGTGAGGCTGTGCGCCTGCGCCCGCAGGTCGCCGACCAGGTCGCTCTTGGCCTCCGGGATCTTGGCGTCGGCGAGCTGCCGGTCCATCGCCGCGTGGCAGCCCCGGTCCGCCGTCGTGCCGGCGGTGGGCCCGCCGGGGCGCATGTCCCCGTTGAGTGCCTTGCCGTACTCGGGCGACTCGTTGGGCCGCCCCTCGGCGGTGACCACCGAGCCGCCCCCCGCGGACGGCGGCGGCCGGTGGTAGCCGGTCTGCTTGGCCGCGGCCAGCGAGAGGATGCCCAGCCGCTCGGAGTCGATCGGCGGGGGCGGCGGCTTCTGCCCGGCCGCCGCGGGCGTGTAGTCGAAGCCCTTGGCCTGCATGCAGGTCCGGGTCGCCTGCTCGCGGGCCTGGACGAACAGGAGGCTGTCGCCGGAGCTGATGCCGTAGCCGTCGAGCGGCAGGGCCACCGCGGCGCCGTCGGCCGGTTCGGTGAGGACGGCGGGGATGGCCGGCGCCGGGATCTTCTCGGTGGCCGAGCCGCCGTCCTTCGAGCTGCTGCTGCACGCCGCCGCCAGGAGCACCGCGCTCGCGGCCAGGCAGAGGCGGCCGAGTCGCGCACCACGGAACATGATCGGTCTCCGTCCTTACATCTCGTTCGTGTCCGGGCCCGGACGACCCGCCAGGGGCCACCGCGGGTGCTCGCCCCGCGGTGGCCCCTGGCTGCTACGCCCCTGTGCCGTTACCGACCGGGGGCGATCAGCAGTGGTACGTCGTGTTGTAGGCCCACATGTAGCTGTTGGCGCTGTAGTTGGTGGCCCAGTAGGACCCGTTCGCCAGGTAGTGGTCCTTGTAGGACCAGCCCGTGTTGCCGTTGATGTTCTGACCGGTCACGAAGCAGTAGATCCAGGCGGACTGGTCGGAGTAGCCGCGGCCCTGAAGCGTGCAGCTGGTGTTGGCGCAGGTGCGCAGGGCCACGCCGCCGTCGCGGGTGTCGTACCCGCCCCAGCTGCCGGCCGAGGCCACGCCCGCACCGGCACCGACGGCGCCGAGGCTCAGCAGTCCGGCGGCGGCCGCCGTCGCGATCTTCCGCATTGCTCCTCCTGATGGTTACGAGAGAATCCGCCGCCCTGGCCGGACGGCGGGTCGAACCTTTCAGGCGGACGGCTCCGCCGATCGAATTGCCCGTGATCAGCAGCCGTTCGCACGGCACTGATCCTGCCGGGCATTCAAGCACAGGAACAGGAAGCACCTCCAGAAGTTGACCGGAAGAGCGGACCGGACCGGCGAAAATTCGGGGAAACTTCCGGTGCAGTACCGGAATCCGGCTTCGCAGAATTCCGGGTGGGCGGAAATTCCGGACAGGGCGGGGCGATCCGTCCGCAACGAGGGTGCGCGGGGCCCGTGGCCGTCCGTGCGCCGGCGTTCCCGGCCGAGTCCCGGCAGCCCTCCCGCCGGGTCCGCGGGCCGGTCGTTCGTGGGCGCCAGCCCCGGCGTGATGCCGGATCGTCCTTCACTGACGGGTCATCATGCGGCAGAATCGGTCCGCCGGTACCATCGCCGGCACCCTGATCCCGCTCCGCCGCAGGCCCCCGCACCGAGGTGGCCGTCCGTGCGGTCGCACGTCCACGAGCCCCACCGGGCCCGGCGGGCGAGAGGCGGTCCGGCCGGCGAACGGTCGGCCTCCGGAGCGGTGGAGCACGGGCGCGTCCCGCGGGATCGCGGTGCAGAGTTGCGTACGTATGCCGTGTGGCGGGGTCGGACGGGGAATCCGGCCGACAGTTCGCGCGCGGTCACGGCAATTTTCACGGGGGAGTACGGGGGAACTTCTATGAGTCGAAGAGCGGATAAATTCGGGCCATTGCTGCGATTGGAGCGCAGGCGGGCGGCGTTGAGCCAGGAGGAACTCGCCGACCGCTCGGGGGTCACCGCCAGGGCGATTAGCAACCTGGAGCGCTGTTGTTGTCGCCCGAGGGGGCAGACCGTCCGAAGACTGGTCGAGGCGCTGGAATTGCCGGAATCCGAGGCCGCCGCACTGCACCGCGCGGCGCGCGGGGTCGAGGCCTCCGGCGGCTTGGCACCGGGGCTGGAGCCGGGGCTGGGACCGGGGCCGGAACCGGGGCCGCCGTCCTGGGGGGAACCGGAGGCCGGCCAGGGGGTGGCGCAGGGTGTGGAACCCTCGGCGGAGCCCGGCGTTCCCGTGGAGCCGGAGTCACCGGGGGAGCCGGCCCTTCGCCCTTTGACGGAGGCCGAGTTGAACCGGTTGCTGGCCGGCCTCGCCCTCCTGGACCCGGCCGCGACGGCGGATTCCGCCCGGCCGGTCGGCTTCGGCCGGCTGCTGCGGCTCCAGCGCCGGCGCGCCGGGCTGAGCCAGGAGGAACTGGCCGGCCGTTCGGGGCTGACCGCCCGCGCGATCAGCAACCTGGAACGCCACCGCAGCCGGCCTCGCGGACAGACCGTCCGGCGGCTGGTCGAGGCCCTGCAACTCCAGGGGGCGGAGGCCTCCGCCCTGCACGCCGCGGCCTCCGCGGCCGAGGCGTGCAGGGCCGCTGCCACGCCCGCCCCGCTCCCGGCCCGCCCGCCCGGCCGGCCCGGGCCCTCCTGGGCCGGGCCGCCCACGCGGCAGCCGCCGCCGTACGCGGACCCGACGCTCCCGGACGTGGCGGCCGCGCTGCGCCGGCTCCGCGTCGGCCTCGGCCGGTGGAGCGCGCCGGGCACGGGTGCGGGAACGGGAACGGGTGCGGGTGCGGGGGTGCCGGCGGGGCCGGTGGGGCCGGAGCCCGGGGTCGTGGAGCTGCCGGCCGACGCCCTGGCCGGTCTGCGGCCCGCGCTGCGGCTGGCCACGACCGTGATGCTGGCCCGCCCCGAGCTGTACCGCGACACCATCTCCGAGTGCCTGAACCTGCTCTACGGCCTGACCGAGGCCACTCCGTGACGTGACGTGATGTGACGTCACGTCACGTCAGGTTGCGGTGGCGCGTGGTGAGAGCTCTGCTCCGCTGCAGCCAAGGGAGTTCGCGCCGCACACGCCGACCCGCACCACCTCGCACCGCCCGCACCGGGCCCAAGCACCCTGCCCGGGCACGGCTTCGGCCCGGTGGCGCTCCCGGGGATTCCCCGGGAGCGCCACCGGGCCTGACGGGCCTCGGCCGCAGCCCCGCCCGCCGTGTCAGCCGAGGCGGCGGGTGAGCGTGGCCCGGGAGCGGGTGAACAGGCCGGTGAGCAGCCCCGCGAGGAGCGGGACGGCCAGCGCGGTGAGCGCGATCTCGCCCCAGGGGACGACGACCGGGTTGGTCGCGCCCGGGTAGTCGATGGCCCGGGTCCTGAGCAGGGCGAGTGCCGGCACGAACCCGTTGACGGTGCCGAGCGCCGCGCCCAGGACGGCGATCACCGCGCACTGCACGCCGGAGAGTCGGCGGCGGATCCCCGGCGGTGCCCCGATGGCGGCCAGGGTGGCCTGGTCGCGCCGGGAGTCGGCGGCGGCGAGGCCGGTGGCGATGCAGGCAGCGCCGAGGACGACCAGCGCGGCGAAGCCGGTGAGGGCGAGGGTGGGCAGGTCGCCCTTGGGCTGGAAGCCGCGTTCGACGCTGAGCTGGGCCATCGGCGCGAGCCGGTCGGTGGTGGCCTCCGCGCGCTGCTGCGACCGGTGGTCGGGTGCGGCAGCGGGCAGCCAGACCGCGCCGACGGGCTTGACGGTCACGCCCTGGCCCAGGCCCTCGACCGTCCTGGCGCCGACGACGCCGGCCCCGTAGCGGGCGGCCGCCGGGTCGTCGACCAGGACGGCGCCGACAGCGATCTCCTTGATGTCCTGCCCCGGGGTGGAGCCCGGCTGGGGGGCGCTGGTGAACCCGCCGGTGAGCTGGAGCAGCACCTTGCCGTCGTGGATCCGGGAGGCGTCGAAGACGACGGCCTTGCCCGCGGCGAGCGCCTGGTCGGCGGCCGGGTCGCGGAGGTCGAAGGCGTTGTGCAGGACGGCCGCGTCGCCGACGACGAGGGTGTTGAGGCCGGGGACGCCGCCCACCCGGGGGACGCCGCCCTTGACGGTCACCTCGCTGGAGCAGCCCTGGCACCAGGAGTAGAACGCCTGGGAGAGGTCGGCCCGTTCGCCGAGGCCGGGCATGTCCTGTTCGACGGCCGACCGCAGCCGGGGGAGCTGCGGGTCGCCGGAGGTGACGGCGAGGGTGACGGCGTTGACCGGGGTGTGCGGGCGGTAGGTCTCGCGGTCCCGCGCCTCGGTGCTGGCGGTGTAGAGCCCGACGGCCACCGAGCCGGCGACGGCGGCCATGACGGCGGCGATGGCCGGGGCGGTGCGCCCGCGGTGGCGGGCGGAGTCGCGCAGGGCCAGCCGGCCGCTGAGCGGCAGGACGCGGGCGAGCCGGCCGCAGAGCGAGACCAGCAGCGGGGTGAGGGCGAGCAGGCCGAGTTCTGCGGTGACCGAGCCGGCCAGCACCATCAGGGTCATCCGGTCGAGGCCGGCGAAGACGGCGATGCCGCGGCCGGTGCCGTCGTTGGTGCCCACGGCGAGGAGCGCGGTGGCCGCACCGGTGATGAAGAGCACGGCGCCGAGGGCGGTGGTCCGGCGGCTCGGCGGCTTGACGGTGTCGCGGCCGGTGAGCCCGGCGGTGACGCTCTGCCGGGCGGCCTGGAGGGCCGGCAGTGCGGCGGCGAGCAGCGCGGTGACCAGGCCGACGAGGCCGATCGCCGCGAGGTCGGTGGCCCGGAGGCCGAAGTGGCCGAACCGGTTGCCGGCGGTCTCCTCGATCCACGGCCGGAGTACGGCGACCAGGCCGGTGCCGCCGAGGACACCGACGGCCGCGCCGGCCACACCGAGCACCAGGCCGCCGCCGAGGACGACGGCCGCGACGTGCCCGCGGTCGCCGCCGCCGGCCGCGAGCAGGGCCAGCTGCCGACGGGAGCGGCGGGCGCCGACGGCGAAGGCGGGCCCGGCGAGCAGGGCCACTTCGAGCAGGGCCATGCCGGCGACGGTGGCCGCCACCACGGCGGCGTTCTTCCGGGGGGAGTCGTCGAGGCTGAACCTCTGGGGGCGGTACGACAGTTCCGCGTCGGCGGGCGGGTGGAGCACGGCGGTGCGCGCGGTGGCGGTGAACCCGTACTGGTTGAGCCGCTGGACGCCGGCCCAGTCGAGCGGCTTGCCCGCCTCGGCCTTGACCAGCCAGGACGCCTTCGTCGTGGCCTGTTCGGAGAGCCCGGTCGGGGCCTTGGCGGCGGGGGCCAGGGCCGTGAGCGGCTCGACGACCTCGCCGGGGCGGCCGACGAACTCGACCTTGCCGAGGTCACCGGGGTGCTCCACCACGCCGGTCAGGGTGAACGGCGTCTTCTCCAGCCCCTTGAGGGTGGTGGTCGAGCCGATGCCCAGCCCGGACTCGTCGAGGAAGGCCCGGGTGACGGCGGCCTCGTGCGGGGCGTTCGGCGCGCGGCCCTCGACCAGGGTGATCCGGCCCTTCCAGGCGGGGTCGGTGAGGTCGGCCTCGGCGGTGTCGGTCTGGAGCAGGCCGTGCCGGGACGCGGCGCTCGTGGTGGGCCCGGGGCCGGCCGGCAGCAGGGTGGCGCCGGGCAGCAGTTCCCTGAGCAGGTCGGCGGGGACGGTGCCGGCGCCGCGGGCCTGCTCCGGCGTCGGGGCCTGGCCCTCCCGGGGAGCGACGGCGTAGGCGCCGTCGTCGGCGAACGGGAGCTGGTGCACGGTACTGCCGGGGGCGTAGGCGGTGAGGTACGCGTCGGCCCCGCCGAGCAGCCGTTCGGCCCGTTCGGCCGGGGTGAGCTGGCCGCTGCGGTGGACGATGTCGGCGCCGGTGACGCCGAGGACGGGCAGCGCGATCATGGCGACGACGAGGGCGCTGCGGCCCTTGGCGCGCAGGGCGTCGCGGCGGGCGATGCGCAGGGTGGCCCCGAGTGAGCGCAGCTTCATCGGGTGGCCTCGATCCCCTCGTGCCGGTGGGCGCGGCCGTGGCGGGCGGCGGTCTGCACCAGCGAGTCGGCGTTGCGGCCGAAGCTCTCGTCCACGATCCGGCCGTCGCTGAGGAAGACGACGCGGTCGGCCCAGGTGGCGTGGCGGGGTTCGTGGGTGACCATCATGGCGGCGGCGCCGGCGTCGCAGCGGGCGCGCAGGACGGTGAGGACGGCCTCGCCGGTGGTGGAGTCGAGGGCGCCGGTGGGCTCGTCGGCGAGGACGAGGCGGCGGTCGCCGATCAGGGCGCGGGCGATGGCGACGCGCTGCTGCTGGCCGCCGGACATGTCGTCGGGGAAGCGGTCGGCGAGGGATGCCCATCTCCTCCAGTGCGGCGACGGCCCTGCGCCGGGTCGTCCGCCCTGCGGCGCCGTCGAGTTCGAGAGGCAGGGCGATGTTCTCGGCGGCGGTGAGCGCCGGGATGAGGTTGTAGTCCTGGAAGACGTAGCCGACCGAGCGGCGGCGGACTTCGGCGAGCCTCTTGCGGCTGAGCCCGCCGAGGGCGACGCCCTCGACCAGGACCTGACCCCCGGTCGGGCTGTCCAGGCCGCCCGCGAGGGAGAGCAGGGTGGACTTGCCGGAGCCGGACGGGCCCATCACGGCGACGAACTCGCCGGGGTGGACCTTCAGGTCGACCCCGCGCAGTGCCTGTACCTCGGCGGCGCCCCGGCCGTGGACCCGGGTGACGTGGTCGAGGTGGAGCACGGGCGTGTTGGCGCTCCTGCTGGGACTGGTCTGAGGCATGGGTGTTCCTCCTCTGGAGGTGGCACGGCGCTTCTGATGCGTGGCGCGGTGGTGTGGCACGGCGATGTGGCACGGAGTGGTGCGCACGCCGACGTGACACGCCGACGTGGCGCGGTGGTGTGTGGCACGGCGAGGTGGCACGGCGGTGTGGCGCGGCGCCCGGCCGTGGACCGGGTGCGACGGCGGAAGGACCGTGGACCGGCGGGCGGGGTTCGCCGTGGCCGGGTCGGACCTGCATACCCAGTATGTATACCGCACCTGCCAGGGAAAAGTATATGCAGTCCGCCGACATATCAATCGGGGGGTCCGCCGCGGACGTCGTGCGCCTACGCTGGCCGGGCCCGGTACAGCTGAGGAAAGGTTGATCGACATGGCGGACGTGACGGCCCATCACACCGAGCCCGGCCGGGCCCCGCGCGCGGAGCTGGGCGTGATCGGCGGCTCCGGCCTGTACGCGCTGCTCGACGACGTCACCGAGGTCGCCGTCGACACCCCGTACGGCCCGCCCAGCGACTCGCTGTTCCTCGGCGACGTGGCCGGTCGCACCGTCGCCTTCCTGCCCCGGCACGGCCGCGGCCACCGGATCCCCCCGCACCGGATCAACTACCGCGCCAACCTCTGGGCGCTGCACGCCCTCGGCGTCCGGCAGGTGATCGGGCCCTGCGCGGCCGGCGGGCTGCGCCCCGAGTACGGCCCCGGCACGCTGCTCGTCCCGGACCAGTTCGTCGACCGCATCTCGGGCCGTGCGCAGACGTTCTACGACGGTCTCCCGCTGCCCGACGGCTCGCTGCCCGAGGTGGTCCACGTCCCGATGGCCGACCCGTACTGCCCCGTCGGCCGGAACGCCGCCCTGGCGGCCGCCCGCGGCGCCGCCTGGGAGCCGGTCGACGGCGGCACCCTGGTGGTGATCGAGGGCCCGCGCTTCTCCACCCGCGCCGAGTCCCGCTGGTTCACCGCCAACGGCTGGTCGGTGGTCGGCATGACCGGCCACCCGGAGGCCGCCCTCGCCCGCGAACTCGGCCTCTGCTACACCTCGATGGCCCTGGTCACCGACCTCGACGCGGGGGTGGAGAGCGGCGAGGGCGTCACCCACGCCGAGGTGCTGGAGGTCTTCGGGCGCAACGTGGACCGGCTGCGCACCGTGCTGTTCAAGGTGCTGGAGGGCCTGCCCGCCACCCGGGACTGCATCTGCTCGCACACCCTGGACGGCCTCACGACGGGCCTGCCCGGCGTCTGACGCCCGCCACTGCGGGCACGCCGACCTGCTGCGCGAGTGCGTCGACGGAAGGGTCGGCCGGTGAGGCCCGCCGCTCGCCGAGTTTGTATCCGGCGGGTATCAGGTAGCGCTCGGCCGGCCGTCGATCCGGTGCGCCGCGGCCGCGGCGGAGGGGCCCGGGCGGGGCACCGCCCCGGCCTGCCCGGGTCGTTGTCGACCAGGCTGACCTGGGGGTTTGCGGGTGGGGGAGGGGTGCGGGCGGGGCCGCGGGCCCCTTCGGGTGGCCAGGCCACCGTGCCCGGTGTCTGCCGTATCGTTCCTTTCGCGCCGCCGGTCGCGTGCCAGTCGTGCGGCCGGGCGGCGCCCCACCCGAACGGTCCGAACAGGAGCACCCTGCCCGTGTCCTCGTCCGCCCCGGCCGGGGCCGCCCCACGCCCCGTCCGCGTCCTGCTGGTGGAGGACGACGACCTGATGCGCCACTCCTTCACCGTCGCCCTGGAACGCTACGGCTACGAGATGCGGGCCGCGGCCGACGGGCTCACCGGGCTCGAACACTTCCGGGACGAGCCCTTCGACCTGCTGATCCTGGACGTGATGCTCCCCGGGCTGGACGGGATCGGACTCTGCCGCAGGGTCCGGGAGACCAGTCTGGTGCCCGTGCTGATGATGTCCGCGCGCGGCGACGGCCTCGACGTCGTCGCCGGGCTGGAGGCCGGGGCGGACGACTACGTGGTCAAGCCCGTGGACACCTACGTGCTCGTGGCCCGCATCCGCTCGCTGCTGCGGCGGGCGACCTACGCACCCGCCCCCGTACCCGGGCAGGCCCCGGACGGGCCGCCGCCGTCCCCGCAGGAGGTGCTCGTCTTCGGGGAACTGGTCATCGACACCGCCGGCATGGAGGTGTCCCTCGCCGGAAGCCCCGTGGCGCTGACCCCGACCGAACTGAAGCTGCTGCTGGAGTTCGCCGCCCACCCGGGCGTCGTGCTGGAGCGGCACACCCTGCTGCGCGACGTTTGGGAGTACGGCTGGGACGGCGACAGCCGGGTCGTGGACCTGTGCGTGCAGCGGCTGCGCAGGAAACTGGGCCGCGAGTGGATCGAGACGGTCCGCGGCTTCGGCTACAAGTTCAGGCGCTGACACCGGTGCGAACGTTCCGTCGGCTGCGGCCGGTCCGCGCCTCCCTGCGCTGGAAGATCGCCGCGCTGGCCGCGGTCACGGCCTGCCTGGTCGCGGCCGCGGTGGGCGCGCTGGTCCACCTGTGGACCGCGCACGACATCCGGGACCGGGCCGAGGCCCAGGCGTTCAACACCGTGTACTCGGCCATGGACGTCTACCGGCGCACCGGGGCGCTGGCCGACGGTGCCGAGCTCGACCCGGCCGCGCTGCCGGCCCCGCTGCACCACCCCGCCGACGGCGACCGGCACACGGCCTACGACGGAAGCGTCGAGGGGAACCTGGGGCCGAGCTTCTGGGCCGCCCAGCGGACCGGCGGCCCGGGCAGCCCGGTGCTGGCCGTCCGGGTCAACATGAGTCCGGAGCTCTACGGGCTGCACCGGCTCGACGTGACCATGACCGTCGCCTCGCTGGCCGCACTCGCGGCCGCCGTGCCGCTGGCGGTCTACGGGGCCGGACTGGTCGCCCGCCGGCTGCGGCGGGTCTCCGAGACCGCGGCCCGGATCAGCGCCGGGGACCTCGACGCCCGCACCGGGCCCACCGAGGGCCACGACGAGGTGGCCGACATCGCCGCCACCGTCGACCTCATGGCCGACAGCCTCGGCCGGCGCCTGCACGCCGAACGCCGGTTCACCGCGGACGTGGCCCACGAGTTGCGCACCCCCGTCGGCGGTCTGCTGGCCGCCGCCGACCTGCTGCCGCCCGGTGAGACGGAGGACCTGCTCCGGGCCCGGGTCCGTGATCTGCGCGGCCTGGTCGAGGACCTGCTGGAGATCTCCCGCCTGGACGCCGGGGCCGAGCAGCCCGTCCGCGCCCGGGTGCCGCTCGGTGCCGTGGTCGCCGAGGCCGTGGCACGGACGGGCCCCGCCACCGAGGTCACCGTCGTGACGGCGGCGGAGGCGGAGACCCCGGAGGCCGCGGAAGCGGCGGAGGCCGCCGACGCACGGGGCGGCCCACGAGGCGGCGCACGGGACGCCACGACCGTGGAGACCGACCCGCGCCGCCTGGAACGGATCGTCGGCAACCTCGTGATCAACGCCCACCGGCACGGGGCGGCCCCGGTGCGGGTCACCGTCGACGGCCCCACGGTCGTCGTGCGCGACCACGGCCCCGGCTTCCCGGCGGACCTGCTGCTGCACGGCCCGCGCCGCTTCCACACCGGCGCCACCGGGCGCGGCACCGGCCACGGCCTGGGCCTCACCATCGCCCTGGGACAGGCCCGGCTGCTCGGCGCCGAGCTGCGACTGGACAACGCCCCGGACGGCGGCGCCGTCGCCACCCTGCGCCTGCCGGCCTGACCGACCGCCTGACCGACCGCCGGCGGCGCCCCGGGCCCACCGGCCGTCCCCCTACAGAACTGCTACGAAGCGGCGCGGACGCCGATACACGCCGGCCCAGGCCCCGACACGTTCCCCGGACACCCTTCGAAGTGCACCTTTCCGCACCCGAAGAGGAGTCCCCGTGCTCACCGACCCCCTTGCCCCGTACACGCCGCACACGGCGCCCGGGATCGCCGCCGCCACCACGGACCTGACCAAGGTCTACGGCAGCGGCGACACCCGGGTGGTGGCCCTGGACCGGGTCACCATCGGCTTCCGGGAGGGCGAGTTCACCGCGATCATGGGCCCCTCCGGCTGCGGCAAGTCGACCCTGATGCACTGCGCCGCCGGCCTCGACTCGCCCACCTCCGGCTCCGTGCGCATCGGCACCACCGAGCTGGGCACGCTGGGCGACCGGCAGCTGACCCAGCTGCGCCGTGACCGGGTCGGCTTCGTCTTCCAGGCGTTCAACCTGCTGCCGACCCTGACGGCGCTGGAGAACATCACGCTGCCGCTGGCCATCGCCGGACGCCGCCCCGACCGGCAGTGGCTGGACCGCGTGGTCTCGATGGTCGGCCTCTCGCAGCGCCTCGACCACCGGCCCGCCCAGCTGTCCGGCGGGCAGCAGCAGCGCGTCGCGGTCGCCCGCGCCCTGGCCTCGCGGCCCGCGATCGTCTTCGGCGACGAGCCGACCGGCAACCTCGACTCCCGCGCCGGGGCCGAGGTCCTGGGGTTCCTGCGCGACTCGGTGCGCGAGCTGGGCCGGACCGTGGTGATGGTCACCCACGACCCCGTCGCCGCCGGGTTCGCCGACCGCGTGGTCTTCCTCTCCGACGGCCGCCTGGTCGACGAGATGACGCGCCCCACGCCGGACCGGGTCCTCGACGTCATGCTGCGCCTCTCCGGGGGGAGTTCCGAGGCCGCCGCCTGCACCGACTGAGCCGCGCGGAGCGCCCCGCAGCCCCTCCCGGACCTCACGCCCGGACCTCACCTCACTCCCGGACCTCCCTCCGCGGATCCACCCTCCGGACCTCCTCGAAAGCCGCCCATGCTGAGAACAGCCCTGCGCAACGTCCTGGCGCACAAGGCCCGTCTGGTCATGACCGTCCTCGCGGTCTGCCTCGGTGTCGCGTTCGTCTGCGGCACCCTCGTCTTCGCGGACTCGACCGCCGCGGCCTACCGCGCCGCGGCGTCGAGAAGTTTCGCCGACGTCGCGGTCACCGTGACGGCGAAGGCGCCCCCGCCGGGCGCGGCCGCCGACCAGCGGGGCGGCGCGCTCGACAACGCGCTCGACGACGCGCTCGTACGGAAACTGGCCGCCGTGCCCGGCGTCGCCGCCGTGCGGCCCTCCGCCGACGGCCAGGCCGCCCTGAACGCGGCGGACGGCAGCCCGTTGCGCGTCAGGGCCGGGGCGAACCCCGCCGCCGCCTACCTGCCCGGCAAGGACGGCAAGGACGCCCGCCACCCCCTGGTCGAGGGCCGCGCCCCGTCCGGCGGCGACGAGATCGCCGTGGACAGCGGCACCGCCGCCGCCGGCCACTACCGCATCGGCGACACGATCACCCTGGCCACCGACGGCCCGGCCATGACCAAGCGGCTCACCGGCATCGTCACCACCGAGGACACCCGCGTCACCGCGGCCGGCACCCTCACGCTCTTCGACAAGGCCACCGCCCAGCAGCTGTTCGCCACCCCCGGCCACTACACCGCGATCGACCTCTCCGCCACGCCCGGCACCGACCAGTACGCGCTCGCCCGCCGGGTCACCGACCTGCTCCCGGCCGGCCGGGCCGAGGCCACCACCGGTGCGGCGCAGGCCGCCCAGCAGGCCGTCTACGTCGACACCCTGACCCGCGGTTACCGGAAGACGCCGATGGTCTTCGCCGGGGTGTCGCTCTTCATCGGCTCGTTCCTGGTCGTCAACACCTTCACCATGCTCGTGACCCGGCGCACCCGCGAGATCGCGCTGCTGCGGGCGATCGGCGCCTCCCGCCGCCAGGTGGTGCGCTCCGTCCTCGCCGAGGCCTTCCTGGTCGGCCTCGCCTCCTCGGCGGCCGGCTTCCTGTTCGGCCTCGGCATCGCCTCCGTCCTGCCGGACGTCCTGGGCGCCGACGGCGACGCCCTGCCCCACGGCCCCCTGGTCATCGGTGCCCGGCCGGTCGCGGCAGCGCTGTTCGTCGGGGTCGGCGTGACCGTGCTCGCCGCCTGGCTGCCCTCCCGCAGGGCGGCGAAGGTCGCGCCGATCGAGGCGCTGCGGACCGCCCAGCAGCCGGCGACCGGCCGGTTCCGCACCCGCGCCGCGGCCGGTCTGGGCCTGCTCGCCGCCAGCGTCGGCCTGCTGGTCCCGCTCACGGGGGCGAAGGACGCCTCCGAGGAGAACCTGCGGAGCGCGATGCTCGGCTGCGGCGCCCTCGTCGTCGCCCTGACCGTGCTGGCGCCGATCCTCGCCGTCCCGGTGATCCGGCTGACCGGGCGGCCGGCCGGGCGCATGGGCATCACCGGCCACCTCGCCCGCCAGAACGCGCTGCGCGACCCCCGGCGCACCGCCGCCACCGCCGCCACCCTGCTGATCAGCACCGCACTGGTCACCGGCCTCGCCGTCATCGGCGAATCCACCGGGCGGGCCCTCGACCGCCAGGCCGCAGCCGGCCTCGGCGCCGACTACGTGATCAGCACCGGCACCACCACGACCGGCATCGACCCGGCCGCGGTGCAGCGGGTGGCCGCCACCCCCGGCGTGCGGACGGCGAGCGCCGTCGCGGACTCCGCCCTGTTCATCGGCGGCGGCGTCCGGGACGTCTCCGGCGTCGACCCCGGCACCGTGGACGACGTCATGAGGCTCGACTTCGTCAGCGGCTCCGCCAAGGACCTCGGGCCCGGCCGGATCGCCCTCTCCAGCACCGTCGCCCGGGAGAACGGCGTGACCACCGGCGGCCGGGTCAGCGCCCGCCTCGGCTGGGAGCAGGACTTCGCCGGGTACACGGTGGTCGGCGTCTACCGGGACAACCCGACCGCGCACGACGCGCTCGGCGCCCGCGGCGACGTCCAGCGCAGCGCCTTCAAGCCCGGCTCCGTCCAGCGGGTCCTCGTCCGCACCGAACCCGGTGCGGTCTCCGCGGCCACCCGGGACCGTTTGCGCGGTGCCGTCGGCAACAACCCGCTGGTCAAGGTGCAGGACCGGCCCGAGCTCGTCCACGAGGCCGCGGGCGCGATGGGCAACCTGCTGACCCTGATGTACGGGCTGCTCGCCATCGGCGTCGTGATCGCCGCGCTCGGCATCGCGAACACCCTGGCCATGTCGGTCGCCGAACGCACCCGCGAGATCGGCGTCCTGCGCGCCGTCGGCATGGACCGCGCCGGCATCCGGCGGATGATCCGGCTGGAGGCGGTGATGGTCGCCGCGTTCGGCACCCTCCTGGGCCTGGCCGGCGGACTGGCCGGAGCCTGGGCGGTCGGCGCGCTCGCCAACGGTGCGATGAAGCAGTACGCGCTGGTGCTGCCCTGGGGGACGCTGCTCCTCGTGTGCGCGCTCTCCCTCGCGGTCGGCGCGACCGCCGCCGCCGTCCCGGCCCGCCGGGCGGCCGCGCTGAGCCCGCTGGAGGCCGTCGCGGAGGCGTGACGCCCGGCCGGAGGCCCCCGTGCAGCCCCGCCGTCCCCCCGGCGGGGCTGCAGGGGCGTCAGAGCCCGCGCTCGATCGTGTCGACGGGGAGCTGTCCGTCCGCGAGGCCCGGTGACACCGGAACAGGGGCCGCCTCCTACGCTTGCGGCGTCGACGAGGGAGGACAGTGGAGCCCACCACAGCGGTGCCGGAGCGCAGGCTCGGGCCGTATCCGTTGAACGAGGACGGAATCGCGTCCCTGCTGGCGCGCTACGAGTTCGGTGACTCCTGCCTCCGTCGCGTCATCCTCGACCAGGAGTACGGTGCCCGGGCGGCACGAGGACGGCTCGTCAGGCTCGTGATCGACGCCAGGGTCGTCAGCGACGAGCTGCGTTGGGAGCCCGTGTGCCTGGACCTCGTGGACGTGCAGCGGTTTCGCATCGACGAGAGCGTCGCGTTCAGCTGGGTCCTCTACGACCCGCCGCAATTCACGCACTTCGACGGACTGTTGCAGGTGGATCTCTGCGCCGAACGCTTCGGTGCCGGGCGGCCCGCGAGTGCCGAGGAGGTCTTCGAAGGGTCGGAACTCGTCTTCGCGGCGGCCGGCGGCACCTGGAGCGCCCTGCAACCGTGGGCCCGGTGAGACGGCGCTTCGCGAGGGCCGCGGCCGCCCCCGCCCGCTGCCGCCCGAAGGCGCCGAACGCGTAGTCACACGCGTGCTCGAACGCGCACTCAGAAGCCAGGACGGGACGAGCCGTTGGAGTTCGTGATCACCGTTCCGCCGATCACTTTGATGACATAAGCTGCCGAACGGCGACGCGATCCGCACGGTGAGCCGGGAGCACGATGGCACGGGAGTCGATGACACACCGACGAGACGCCGGTCCGCCGGGGGCCGCTGCCGACGGGACGGCAGAGTCCCGGGCCGGCAACCCCTGGGACTCGACGCTGTCGTCCGAGGAGTTCGCGGCGGTCAAGGGCGTCGGGTTCGATCCGGTCGGACAAGTTCTGGGCACGGCCGTCTTCACCATCGGGTACACCGGCGTCTGGGGCTGTCCCGGCGCGTGGTCGGCCGAAGACGGCGTGAAGGCGCCGTCCTCGGCGTGGGAGTCGTCCTTCGCGCCGTTGGTGAGGACGCTGTACGGGGCGCGCAGGCTGGCGCTGGCCCGCGCGGTCGCCGAGTGCCGCGCGCTCGGCGGCGACGGGATCGTCGGGGTGAAGCTGCGGATCGAGGCGTTCCCGGCGGGGGGTCTGGAGTTCACCGCGTGGGGCACCGCCGTCCGGGCCCGCTCGCGAATCCGGCCACACCTGCCCTTCACGTCGCACCTGGGCGGCCAGGACTTCGCCAAGCTCATCCACACCGGATGGGTTCCCACCGGACTCGCCTTCGGCATCGCCCTCGCGATCCGGCACGACGACTGGCGCACCTCCCGCCGGATCCGGTGGACGGCCGGGAACCAGGAGGTCGACGGCTACACCCAGCTGATCAACCACGTCCGCCACGAAGCCCGGAACCAGCTGGCCCTCGACGCCGCGAAGCACGGCGGCGACGGGGTGGTGGTGGACGAGGTGGAGTTGACGGTGAGCGAGAGCGAGTGCCCCGGGTTCGGGTACTCGCGCGACCTCAGCGCGGAGGCGGTCCTCATCGGCACCTCCATCGCCCGGTTCGGCCGCTCCGGGCGGCCCGCCGGGCCCAGGCCACTGACCATCATGAGACTGGAGCGCGAGCGCTGACATGACCGAGCGAACGGGGCGGGACTTGACCGGGGGAGCCGCGCAGCCGGCTGCGGAGGGCGTACCCGAGGACGCGATGCGGCGGCTTGCGCAGCTCCGGCCGGGGGAGAAGGGCTCGCTCTTCACCTCGGACCTGACGGTGAACGAGTTCCTGCTGGTGCGCGAGGCCGGCTTCCGCCCGCTCGGCCTGGTCCTCGGCTCCTCGGTCTACCACGTCGGCATCCAGCTCGGCCGGTGGTCGAAGAACCAGGAACTGACCAAGCTGTCACAGGCCATGTACCACGCGCGCGAGCTGGCGATGGGCCGGATGGAGGCGGAGGCGAGCGCCCTGGGGGCGGACGGGATCGTGGGGGTGCGGCTGGACATCGAGTTCAAGGAGTTCGGCTCGGACATCGCCGAGTTCATCGCGGTCGGCACGGCGGTCAAGGCGGACGGCGCGGACCCGGGCCCGGGCGGGACCTGGCTCAACAACAAGGGCAAGCCGTTCACCTCGGACCTGTCCGGTCAGGACTTCTGGACGCTGATCCGGGCCGGATACGCACCGCTGGACATGGTCATGGGGTCCTGCGTCTACCACGTGGCGCACCAGGGCTTCACCCAGGCACTGGGCAACGCGGGTCGCAACGTCGAGGTCGAGCAGTTCACCCAGGCGCTCTACGACGCACGCGAGCTGGCGATGAGCCGCATGCAGGCGGAGGGGAAGGCCCTGGAGGCCGAGGGGATCGTGGCGGTCCAGCTGCGGCAGCACTCGCACACCTGGGGGTCGCACACCACCGAGTTCTTCGCCATCGGGACGGCGGTGCGCCCGCTTCGCGACGACCACGTCATCGACCGGCCGACCATGGTGCTGAGCCTCGATGCCTGAGACCGAAGTGGAACTGCTGGCCGCGGCGCTGCGCCGGGACAGCGCGGACCTGAACCTCTACGCCGAAGTGCTGTCGGCGAACCTCGCGGACTCGTTGCCGCCCGGCGCCGTACGGGTCAAGCGCAGGCGTTCCGTCACGGACCGGATGGCCGGGCGCGAGGGATCGGTCACCGAACTGGACGTCGCGCTCGGGGAGCAGCGGCTCTCGCTGCGGATGGACCGGGGGCGGGTGTCCGGGGAGATCTGCCACGAGGTGCGGGGCATCGTGCTCTCGCGGCGCCAGGTGGGCCTGGACGAGTGGATCGACGCCCTGGCCCGGTCGCTGGCCGAGGTCGCGGCCTCGAACGCCCGTGCCCGCGAGGCCATCGAGCGCTTCCTGGTCTGACCGGTCCGGCCGGTCTGACCGCCGCCGACCCCCGCGTCCGGGGGCCGGCCGTCGCCGCCGGCCGAAGGCGGCCGGGCCGGTGTTGTGGCAGCACCAACTCGGTGCGCCACCGGCGCGGTGGAGCCACGAGGGCGCCGCCAACGCCTGGCAGCCCTGAAGTCGGCAGCTCGATCAACCCGGCGGCCTCCCCGGCCACGGCATCAGGTGAGTCGCGGGGCGACCTCGGCTGCAACCCACTCCATCGCCTCTCCGACATGCTCAGCCGCGACAGGCAGCCACAGGGTGCAAGCGGAAAGCCCTGCCTCGGCGAGCTCCCTGAGGTCGGCGGCGACGCTCGCCGCGGTGGGTGCAGCGCCACCGAGTGGTCGTCCCGGTGGCGCAACCACCGCGGGGATGCCGGGCGGAGTGAGGAACGCGGCTGAAGCGAGCGTCAGGCGGTCGGCGTTCCCCGTGTCGCCGGCGAGGCCGTGCAGGCGGCGCCGGACGTCGCCGACCTCCCCGGCGTCGGCGCCGGTGCCGTACCAACCGTCGCCGAACCGCAGCGCACGGCGCAGGGCGGCGTCGCTGTGGCCGCCGACCCACACGGGCGGACCGCCGGCGGTGACCGGAGGCACTCCCAGGCGCGCCCCGTGCAGTGTCGTGAACGGCCCCTCGAAGTCTGCGGGGCGCCTGGTCCACAGGGCCTTGGCGGCGGCGAGGTGGTCGTCGGTCCGCGCACCACGTTCACGGGCGGGTACGCCGACGGCAGCGAACTCGTCCGGGTTCCAGCCGGTGCCGACGCCCAGGACCAGGCGGCCGCCGGAGACGACGTCCAGAGTGGCCGCTTGGTTGGCGAGCACCAGCGCCGGGTAGTACGGCGCGACGAGTACGGACGTCAGCAGCCGCAGACGCGTCGTCGCCCCTGCGACGGCCGACAGCAGAACAAGCGGATCCGTGTCGAGGCCGAACCCGCTGTCCAGGAGGCGATTGCCGACCGCGACGTGATCGAAGCCCAGGTCTTCGGCGTGGCGGGCGGCGTGGAGCACGCCGGCTCCGTCGTCAAGCGGCCAGCGCGGTTGAAGGGAGACGCCGAGGCGCAGCGGGGGCATGAGGTTGCCTTTCGGTGGCAGTCCGGTGGCGACACGACGACCACCCGTCCGCCCTGTCGCCACACCCAACCCCGCACCGCCTCCGTTTCATCCCGGCCGGGACGCAGCGGATCACCGGATGAACCGAGGATGCCCCGGCCTTCAGGCCGGGGAGGAATCCGGCTTCCCGCGTAGCGGGTCGGAGGTAGCCGTATCGCCGTCAAGGCGATACGGCGTATCGGAAGAGGCGGAGCCGCGAGCGACCTCCAGCAGGTGGACGATCTGTGAGTTGAGAGACCTCCGCTCACGCTTGGCCTGGGAGGTCAGCCAGGTGTGGGTGTCGGTGGGGAGTCGTAGCGTGATGCGCGCTTCTTGATTCATGCCTCAATCCTATTGCTAGGATGACACCATGACGACACCACAGATTGTGGGGGAGACCGGCCACGCCCGGTACACCTACCGCCTGCGCGTGTCGTCCACCGCGCTCGCAGCCCTTGAAGCCGAATGGGGCCGGTGCCGGTGGATCTGGAACGAGTGTGTCCACCAGTCCCGTAAGGCCGGCGTGTTCAACCGGACCTGCCCCGACGGCGCGGCCAAGGTAACGTGCGGCCCGGCTCAGCTCGACAAGATGCTGACCGAGGCCCGTGCCGCCATGTCATGGCTGCGCGATGGCGCGTCGGTTCCCCAGCAGCAGATCATCCGGGACTTCGCCAAGTCTCGCGCGAAGGCGTTGAAGGACATCAAGGCGAAGCTGCCCCCGCGTCGGCGCTCCGGTATGCCGAAGCCGAAGAATAAGCGTGAGGCTCTGCCGAGCCTGAACTACACGCAGCGCGGCTTCCGATTCAAGGACGGCCGCCTGCACCTGGCGGGCGGCATCGCGCTGACAGTGGTGTGGTCGCGCGACCTTCCGTCCGTGCCGTCGAGCGTGCGCGTGTACCGGGACGCGGTAGGGCACTGGTGGGCGTCGTTCGTCGTCGCCGCCACCACCGAAGTGCTGCCCGCGACCGGACGTGTGATCGGCATCGACTGGGGCGTCAAGGAGACTGCGACCACCACCAGTGACGCGCATGACCTCCCGCACCCCGAACACGGCAGGAACGCCGCCGCGGCGCTGGCCAAGTACCAGCGGCGCATGGCCCGGCGCAGGCCCCCGAAGGGCAAGTCCGCATCCAAGGGCTACCGCCGGGCGCAGCGCCAGGCGGCGAAGCTGCACTGCAAGGTCGCCGACCAGCGCCAGGACACCGCCCGCAAGTGGGCCAAGGCCGTGGTCCGCGACCACGACGCGATAGCCGTCGAAGACTTCAAGCCGAAGTTCCTCGCCAAGACCACCATGGCCAGGAAAGCCGCCGACGCCGCCATCGGCGTGACCAAGCGCGCCCTGATCGAGATGGGCCGCAAGCACGGACGAGACGTCCGGCTCGTACACCCCGCGCACACCACGATGGACTGCGCGCACTGCATGACGAGAGCCAAGCATGCACTGCCGCTGGGAATGCGCACCTACACCTGCACCGCGTGCGGAGTCTCCTCCCCCAGGGACAAGAACTCCGCACACGTGATGGTCATCCGGGCTGGACTCGTACCCGGCTGACGTTGAGGGCGTCAGGCGCGGTGGTCCGCAGGGCCACCATGCAGCCCGAGTCAGAAATCCCCCAGACGAAGGCGGAATCCCCCGCCCTCAGGCGGGGGAGCAGTCAATTCGAAACACGGCCTACTGGTCGTGCTTGGGCCAGACGGGGCCCTGATCGGTCCAGATGACACCCTTGTTGCGGCAGAGGCAGAAGGGGTGGCCAATGGGGTCGGTGTAGACGCGGAAGCCGTAGCCGTCGGGTTCGATGCAGTCCCGCTGCAGGGTCGCGCCGAGAGCAAGGACGCGGTGCTGCTCGGCCTCGATGTCGTCGACCTCGAAGTCGAGGTGGAACTGCTTGGGGTGCTCGCTGTCGGGCCACTGCGGGGCGCGGTAGTCCTCCACCTGGATGAAGGCCAGTTCGATCCCGCCGAACTGGATGCCGGCCCAGTGCTCGTTACTGCTCTCCTTGACCGGGAGCCCCGTCACCTCGGAGTAGAAGGCTGCCAGCTTCATCGTGTCCGGGCAGTCGATAATGAAGTCGGTGAGTCGTAGCATCCCGCGATCTTGCCACAGGGCCACCTGGGCCGGACTTTGGGACAGGCCCTGACTGGCGCGGCATCAGGCGACGTCCGCCCTGGGCCACGACGTCGCGTAGCCGTTCGTCGGCGTCTGTTCCGCCGGATCACGCTGCCCTGCTCCCTGCGGCCGGCGTGGTCGGTGCCGTCGAGGGCGTAGCGGCGCAGGGCGTAGCCGCGCAGAGCGGTGAACAACAGGGCGAACGTTGCCTGATGGGCACTAGCGGGCGGGGATGCCGCGGAGGAGGAAGGGGAGGTGGGCGCCGCGGGCGAGGGCGGTGAGGGCCTGGGTGACGCGGCGGTGCTGTCCGGTGGTCATGACGTCGGCGAGGCGGGTGTCGGGGACCCAGTGCAGGCCGAGGACGTGGTCGGGCGGTCGGTGGCGGGTGAGGGTGGTCTCCTGGGCGCGGGTGAGGCGGCCGCCCCAGTAGACGAAGTGAACAGCCTCGGGGAGGAGTTGTTCGTCGGTGTGGTCGGCGGCGAGGAGGGTGCGCAGGGGGAGGACGAGGCCGGTCTGGGTCTCGGTGTGGCGGCGGGCGGCGAGGTGGGGGAGTTCGTTGCGTTCGGCGCTGCCGCCGGGGAGGGTGTGGCCGTTGCGGAGGGTGGTTTCGAGGAGGAGGACGGCGCCGTCGGAGTTGAGGACGAGCGCCTGGTGGTCGAGCCGGCGGCGGGGCGGGTTGGTGAGGATGTCGGGGAGGGGGTACAGCACGTCGGGCTCCGAGGGGAGGGGTCGGGTGTGGCCGGCAGGAGGGAGTAGCAGGTGGGGAGGCCGACGGTCAGGCCGGTGGCGAGGATCAGGCCGAAGACGAGAAGGCGCGGGGCCAGGGGCCCGTCGCGGATCAGTCGGCAGGCGAGTGCGGCGGTGCCGCTGCTGAGGGCGGGCACGGCGAGGACCGTCGTCAGGAGCCTGAGGGTTGGGCTCACGCGACGTCGTGCGCGCGGGGCCTGCCGGGGTGCTGGACGGTGACGTCGTGAGGGTGGTCGAGCCGCTGGACGTGTTCGGGTTTGGTGGTCCACTCGCAGCCGCCGCCGACGGGCCGGAGGTAGGCGAGGCCGGCGAGGGTTTCCATGTGGACGCCCTCGGCGGGCTCCCCGTCGGCGGTCCGGTGGGCGAGGTCGCGGACGATTTCGCCGACCTTGGGCGTGTAGACGGGCATGCGGGGGCAGCTGGACACGTTGGCTCCGATGGTAGCTCTGGGTTCCGGATCTCTTACCCGGTGTAGCCATGGTGACCCCACTGGCCTACGATGGCCAGGGGTCTAACCTTGAACGTTCCGTCTGGTTAAATGGGGGCAACGACCATGAAGCACAGCGAATCTGACGCAAGCTCATCAGCACTCGTCCGCTTCGGTGCGGAACTTCGCAGGTCGCGCCGGGCCATGCGATGGTCGCAGACCGAGCTCGGGCGGCGGATGGGTTACTCCAACGCGATGGTGTCGTACGTCGAAAGAGCGAAGAAGGCCGTAACTTCTAACTTCGCGGTTAAAGCCGATGAGGTGTTCGAAACCGGTGGGACCTTCCATGAACTCTGGTGCCGGTACTCGAAGGCCAGCCTGCTGGAGGGCTTCCCGGAGTTCGCGGACGCAGAGGCGCGGTGCCGGCGTCTGCGCGAGTTCGCGTTGACGATCGTCACCGGGTTGTTCCAGGTGCCCGGGTATGCCGAGGCGCTGGCGTACGCGGCCGTCGAGCGCGGGGCGATCACGCAGTCCGCGGCGGAGCAGCGAGTGGAGTTCCTGGCTGCGCGTCAGCGCGTGCTCGACAGGAAGAAGCCTCCGCTGATCCATGCCGTGCTGGACGAAAGCTGCCTGGTCCGGCCCATCGGCGGACAGGCCGTCATGCTCGAACAGTTGGAACACATCGCGGACTTGGCGGCCCGGCCGAACGTCACCCTCCAGGTGGCGCCGTTCCATCTGGGGGAGAACCTGCCGTTCAAAATGCCGGTGACCCTGCTGGATCTCCCTGATGGCACGGTCGTCGGTTACGCCGAATCACATGCTCGCGGTCATCTCGAACGAGCCCGCGAAACGGTCGTGGCCTGGGAGAGAGAGTACGATCAACTGGTGGTGGAAGCGCTGCCCAAGGCGGCCTCCCTGGCACTGATCCACAAGGCTCGGAAGGAGCTAGCCCCATGAACTCTGACCTGTCCGGCGCGTCCTGGGCCAAGTCGTCGTACTCCGACAACGGTGGTCAGTGCGTGGAGGTCTCCGCGAGCTTCCCGGGTGCCGTCCCCGTCCGCGACTCCAAGGATCCCGAGGGCCCCGCACTCGTCTTCCCCCGCGCCGCCTGGCAGTCGTTCGTCGCCGGCGTCCAGGCCGGCGAGTTCGGCGCTGTCTGACCCGGCCCGCACGTGAGGACCCCCGACCGGCTGCCGGGCGGGGGTCCTCACGTGCGGGCGGGGCGGGGCACCGACGCGAGATGGTGATCCCGCCCAGGGGAGTTGCGAGTTGCCGGGAGATGATCGTCTCGCGCCCGCACGCCCATCCGCACCGGAGTTCACGCGGCGGACGGCCGGCCCTCGGGCCTCATCCGGCTCCGGTCACGATCCGGCGGGCAGGAGCGCGGCGATCTCACCCAGGACCCGGGCCGCCGGTGCCGGGTCGACCAGCCACTTCAGGTGGCTGCTGGTGAGCGTGCGGACGTCGTACGGGTTCTTCGGCGTCAGCGCGTCGCCCTCGCGGATCATCCGGTCCTGCATGGTGAGCGGCACGCTGGTGTCCTCGGTCAGCCGGACGTACGACCTGGGGATCCGCCCCCAGGTGTCGGCCTGCGCCCGGTCGTCGGAGGTGCCGGCGTCGAGGTTCTCGTCGGGCTGGAGGGTGTTGAGGAAGACCAACAACTCCTCGTCCGTCCCGTCGGCGAGGAAGGCCGCCTTGAAGGCCGCGAGGACGCCGGGGTCGGCGGTGCGGAAGTTGGAGCGCAGCAGCCCGAGCTCGGCGGGGTTCGCGACCATCGCCGAGGCCAGCCCCGCGGCGTCGACCGTGGCCATCTCGGGCTCGGCGTAGTAGGCGCCGACGTCGAGGGTGACGGGGCACCAGGAGGAGACGTAGACGATGTGGTCGATCAGGTCGGGCCGCCGGTTGGCCGCGACCGTGGCCGTGATGCCGCCGCGGCTGTGCGAGACGAGGACGACCGGCCCGTTCCGCTTGGCCCGCTCCAGTATCCCGATGAGGTGCGCGGCGTTGTCGGCGAGCGTCACGCCCTTGATGGCCCCGGGCTCGGTGGCGAGCCCGCCGAGGTCCTGCGGCGCCTGGTAGGCCCGGGGGTACGTCGCGGCGAACCCGTGCCCCGGCAGGTCGACGGCGACCGAGCGGTGGCCGAGGAGGCCGAGTTCGGCCTGGAGCGGCGCGAAGGAGAAGGAGTTCGCGAAGGCTCCGTGGACCAGTACGAACGTCGGTTGCATCTGCACTCACTTTCTGCGGCGTGGAGCCGGCGGCCCACGGAGGACTACGCGGTCTCGGGAAGCGGGGCCTCGTCGGGTCGGCTGTCTGCTGTGCCCGCCGTGTCGCCGCCCGGGCGCCGGGTGCGCTCCGCCCATGCGGTCACCGGCGGGCCCGCCGCGCCCACGGCCGCGAAGAACGCGCCGAGCAGCAGCCAGCCCGCGTGTCCGAGCCCGAGGACCGCCGTCGTGAGGACCACCGGGGCCAGGGCCTGGCCGGCGTTGAAGCCGACGCCGAAGAAGCCCTGGTACTGCCCCTGGGCGTGGTCGGGGGCGAGACCGAAGCCGAGCGCGTAGCCGCCCGAGGACTCCCACACCTCGCCGAGACTGTGCACGCAGACGGCGAGGACGGCGAGCCCCGGCGCGACCCAGGCCGGAACGTCCGCGGTCAGGGCCATCAAGGGGCAGCTGACCAGGAAGAGCAGCCCCGCGAGGCGGAACGCCCGGCCGCCCTGGCGCGGTGTCTCCACCCGGGAGCCGATCCTGCTCTGGAGCAGCACGCAGACCCCGCTGTTGACCGCGGAGACCGCCGCCACGGTCCAGCGGGGCGCGTCGGTGTGGGCGGACAGCCAGATCGGCAGGAGCAGGGAGACGGTCTGGTACTGCAGGCCCATCGCGCCGTAGAGCGCGACGAAGGACACGTACGGCCGGTCGGACAGGACGGCCCAGCGGCGGTGCTCCTCCGGCCGGGGCAGGGGCCGGTAGTTCGGGACGCCGCCCAGGGCGATCAGGCCCGCGCAGGCGAAGCTGGCGGCGTTGGCGAGGATGAGCACGGTGTACGCCGCGCGGGTGTCGACCGCGACGGCGAAGGCGGCGCCGGCGGTGCCCAGGACCACGCCGAGGTTGACGAACGTGCGGAGCTTCGCCATGAAGGCGGCCGGGCGTTCCCCGCCGGCACGGGCGATGAGCGCACCGCCTGCGGCGCCGCCCGCCGTCGCCGCCAGCCGGTCCAGGGTGGCGATGAGCGTGAACGTGATCCAGTCGTCGATGAAGACGAAGGCGGCCATCGCCGCGGCCTGCGTCGCGAAGGCCGTCAGCCAGACCGTGCGCGGCCCGTACCGGTCGGCCAGGTTCCCGGCCGGGATCCCGGCCAGCAGCCCGACCAGGCCGGCGACCGTGAGGCCGACCCCGACCCGCGCGGCGGGCAGGTGCACCACCAGCGTGAAGTAGAGCACCGAAGCGGTGTTGAACAGCCCGTTGCCCACCCGGTTGACGAAGCTCGCGAGGATGAGGGCACGCTGGGGGCCGCTGGGGCCCGCTAAGCCGGGTATCCGCAGCCCGGCGCTCTTCGCGATCATGCTGAACAGGTTAACAGCGCCCCCACCGGCAGCTTCGGCACGGTCCCGGCCGCCGCTGCGAGCCCCACCGTTCTGAACACCACTGCCGGCGGGATGAACTGGCGACAGGTCAGAAAAAAAGGAACCATGCCGAAGGCGGGAAGTGCCCGCCACGCAATAGGAGGTTGAACGGTCCGACTTCCCGTGCGCGGCGGGCGCGGCGGGGCCGTTATCCTGCCCCGATGGAAGATCGCGAAGTGCTCGCCGGGGGAGTCAACCACGTGGTCCGGGAAGGGGATCGGGTGCGCCGCCCGGCCGGGCCATGGAGCGGGACGGTGCAGCGGCTGCTCGCGCATCTGGCCGACACGGGGTTCACGGGCGCGCCGAGGCCGTACGGGCTGGCCGCGGACGGTGCGGAGGAGATCGTCGGGTACCTGCCCGGCGAGGTCGGGCACGACTTCGGCGCCCCCCAAGTACGCAGCGACGCCTCGCTGGTGGCGGTGGCCCGGCTGCTGCGCCGGCTCCACGACGCCACTGCGGGCTTCGCGCGCGAGCCGGGCGATGTGTGGTACTTCCCGGCGCGCGAGCCGGCGGAGGTGATCTGCCACGGCGACGCGGCCACCTACAACACGGTGTTCCGCGACGAACTCCCGGTCGCCTTCATCGACTTCGACACCGCACATCCGGCTCCGCGGCTCTGGGACGCGGCCTACACGGCGTACCGCTTCGTGCCGCTCTACGCTCCGGACGAGGTGGAGCTCACGCTGGAGGTGCCGGAGGCCCTGCGCCGTCTGGCCCTGTTCGCGGACGGCTACGGGCTGTCCGGCGCGGAGCGGGCCGAGCTGCCCCGGGTCGCGGCCGAGCGCCTGCGGGCGCTGGTGGCGTGGATGCACGAGCAGGCGGAGGCCGGTCACCCCGCGTTCGCGCGGCACGTCGCGGAGGGTCACGACCGCCGCTACCTGACCGATGCGGACTGGATCGAAGGCACCTTCGCGGCGCCCGCCGGGCCCGTTAACGGCGGACACTGAAGGGCGGGAGGAATTCCGGGACGGGAGGAATTCCGGGACGGGAGGAATTCCGGGACGGGAGGAATTCCGGGATCGGGACGGGAGGTACACCCACTCTCCGCCACTCTCAACTTATAGCGTACGGGGGGCCTTGCGGCAAGGCCCCCTTCGTGGCGCAGAATTGCCGACCGTTGCCAGGACCTGCGGAAATCCGGGGCCTGCGGAAATCAATGGGGGCTTTTGATGTTCGACGTGATCGTCGTCGGCGGTGGACCGACCGGGATGATGCTGGCCGCCGAGCTGCAGTTGGCCGGGGTGCGTACGGCCGTGCTCGACAGGTTGGCGGAACCCTTCGAATTCGTCCGGGCGCTGGGCCTGCACGCGCGCAGCGTCGAGGTGCTGGACCAGCGCGGCCTGCTGGAGCAGTTCCTCGCGCTGGGCCGGCAGCACAGGGTCGGCGGTTTCTTTGCCGGGCTCGGCACCTCGTGGCCCGAGGGGCTGGACACCGCCCACTCGTACGTCCTCGGTATTCCGCAGCCCGTCACCGAGCGCCTGCTGACCGAGCACGCCGTCGGGCTCGGCGCCGAGATCCGGCGCGGCTGCGAGCTGGTCGGGCTGAGCCAGGACGAGGACGGGGTGACCGCCGAGCTCGCCGACGGCACGCGGCTGCGTTCGCGCTACCTGGTCGGCTGCGACGGCGGCCGCAGCACGGTGCGCAAGCTGCTCGGCGTGGACTTCCCGGGCGAGCCCAGCAGGGTCGAGACGCTGCTGGGGGAGATGCAGGTCACGGCGGACCCGGAGACCCTGGCCGCGGTGTCGGCCGAGGTCCGCAAGACCCAGACCCGCTTCGGCTTCATGCCTCTCGGGGACGGGTTCTACCGCGTGATCGTGCCCGCCGAGGGGGTGGTCGAGGACCGCGCGGCCGAGACGACCCTCGACGAGTTCAAGGAGCAGCTGCGGGCGTACGCCGGCACCGACTTCGGCGTGCACTCGCCGCGTCGGCTCTCCCGCTTCGGTGACGCCACCCGGCTGGCCGAGCGCTACCGTGTGGGCCGGGTGCTGCTGGCCGGCGACGCCGCGCACATCCACCCGCCGACCGGCGGGCAGGGCCTCAACCTCGGCATCCAGGACGCGTTCAACCTCGGCTGGAAGCTGGCCGCCGAGGTGAACGGCTGGGCACCGGAGGGGCTGCTGGACAGCTACCACACCGAGCGGCACCCGGTGGCCGCGGCCGTCCTGGACAACACCCGCGCACAGATTCAGCTGATGTCCGTCGAACCCGGCCCCCAGGCCGTGCGCCGGCTGCTGTCGGAGCTGATGGACTTCGAGGAGGTGAACCGGTACCTGATCGGGAAGCTCATCGCGATCGGGCTCCGCTACGACTTCGGCGAGGGGCACGAGCTGCTCGGCCGGCGGATGCGGGACATCGGGCTGAAGCGGGGCCGCCTCTACGGGCTGATGCACGGCGGCCGCGGTCTGCTGCTCGACCAGACCGGCCGGCTCTCGGTGGCCGGCTGGGAGGACCGGGTCGACCACGTGGTCGACGTCAGCGACGAGCTGGACGCGCCCGCGGTGCTGCTGCGGCCGGACGGCCACGTGGCGTGGGTCGGCGAGGACCAGCAGGAGCTGCTCGGCGCGCTGCCGACGTGGTTCGGCGCCGCCGCCGGCTGAGCGTGCGGCCGTGCAGGGCCCCGGAGTCCTACCGCTCCGGGGCCGCCGGGAGGCGGTACACCGAGACGTGGGAGCGCGAGTCGGCGGTGAAGTCGGAGCCCTCCCAGTCCGCGTGCCTGCTCTCCAGTGCGAAGCCGGCGAGTTGGGCCATGAGGTCGAGTTCGGCCGGCCAGACGTAGCGGTGCGGGCTGCGGAAGAGTTCGGCCTGCCGGCTGCCGTCGAACCTGAAGTGGTGGGACACGACGTGCTGTTGCAGGACGTCGTACGTGTCGAGGCCGATGTACCCGGGCTCGGAGTGGAAGACCGTCGCCGGTTGGCCCGGTGGGAGCCTGCGCAGCTCGGGTACCCAGAGCTCGATCACGAACCTGCCGCCGGGCGCGAGGTGGCGGGCGGCGTTGCGGAAGCACGCGACCTGTTCGGACTGGGTGAGCAGGTTGGAGATCGTGTTGTAGACGAGGTAGACGAGCGTGTACGCCCCCGGGGCCCGTGCCGTCGCCATGTCGCCGACGACCACCGGGATTTCCGCCTCGTCCGCCTTCGTGCGGAGCCGGCCGATCATCGGGAGCGAGAGCTCGATGCCGGTCACGGGCACACCGCGCCCGGCGAGCGGGACGGCCACCCGGCCGGTGCCGATGGCGAACTCCAGCGCCCGTCCGCCGTAGGCGAGTTCGGCGAGGCGGTCCACGGCCGGCTCCAGGACCTCGGGGGCGAACATGCCCGTGCCCGGCGTGTCGTAGTTCCGTGCGGCGTGGTCGTCCCAGACCTGATCCTGTTCCATTCCCTCAACGGTGTGCAACGGCAGGCGAGTTGTCCAACGCTTTTGCGGCCCCGGGGATGATCCGGGGGTGATCGGGGGGCGGTCCGGGGCGGTCCGGGGCGTCAACGGCCCGCGGCCGGGCGGGCCGTGGATCGCGCCGGTGCCGGTGGGTATCGTCGCCGTATGCCCGAACTGATAGCGCCCACCGTCCGCCTCCACGCCGCCTGGACCCGGGCGCACGAGGAGTGGGGGCCCGGCCACCACGAGGACGGGTTCGGGCTGTTGCCGTCCGACGAGACCGCATCGTCCGAGGGGTTCGCCGTCTGGGTGGCGCGGTTGGCGGACGCGTCGGGCGACCCGGCGGAGGGTGTCCTGGCGGGAGGTGACCCGGCGGTCCGGGAGGCGTTGGACCGGGCGCGGTGCACCTACCGTTGGATCGTCGAGGGTGACGAGGTCCTCGGCGGGATCGCGCTGCGGCACGGAAACGGCGATCGGGTACCGGAGTTCGGCCACATCGGCTACGGCATCCGGCCGTCCGCGCGTCGGCGCGGACTGGCGACCTGGGCGCTGGGCCGGATGCTGGAGGAGGCGCGGGGGCTGGGCCTGGACCGGGTGCTGCTCACCTGCGCGGTCGGGAACACCGCCTCGGCGAGGACGATCACGCGTCACGGCGGCGTGTTCGAGGGCGTCCGGGAGACGAGGTTCGGTGCGGTGCGGCGCTACTGGATCGAGGTCTGACGGAGGGGCCGAGATCTGACGTGTGGATCGAGGCCTGACGGACGGATCGAGACCTGGCGGACCTGGGCCTCGGTGACATTGCAGTGTTACTGTTCCGCTCATGTCCAAGGTCGAGATTGACGCGCTGACCGCCGAGTTCTTCGGCGCCTTCGACAACCGGGGTGGCAAGCCCGCCGACGTCGCCCGGCTCCGCCGGCTGATCGTGCCGGGGGGAGTGATCGTCAACACCGGCCCGAGCCTGACCGTCTACACCGTGGACGAGTTCATCGAGCCCCGCGAGCAGCTGCTGAGCGATGGCCGGCTGGTCGAGTTCTCCGAGTGGGAGACGGCCGAGCGCACCGAGATCGTCGGCGACCTCGCGACGCGCTTCGGCGAGTACGGCAAGTCCGGGATCATGAACGGCGAGCCGTACGAGGGTGGCGGGACCAAGGCCTTTCAGTTCGTCCGTACCCCCGAGGGCTGGCGGATCGTCTCCTTCTCCTGGTCCGACCACATCTGACGGACCGTCATCTCAGTGGACGCCGTTGGGCTCCCCGGGCCGGAACCACGGCCGGGGAGCCCCTGCGTCGGCGGCGCCTCCGCCACCGGCTCGTCAGCCGGTGGCGCCGCCCCCGGTCAACGCCGGACCATCCGCACCCCGGCGACCTCCAGCAGGCCGTCGAGCTCGACCTTCCCGACGGTCTGCTGCGGGCTCACCACGAGTCCGTCGCGGCGCACGATGTCGAGGAGCCGCTCGGCCAGCGGCATGACCATGTGCCGCCCCCAGCAGCGCTCGCTGGCGTGGCCGAAGGGGAGGTAGCCGGGCTGGTCGTCGGGGTCGAGGCCGGCCCACCGTTCGGGGCGGAACGTGTCCGGGTCGTCCCAGAGCCGCGGATCCCGGTGGGTCAGCAGCGGGAGCATCAGGATGTCGTCCTTCGGGCCGATCCGGTCGTCCACGGCGAGGTACTCCGGGGAGGCCATCCGCAGGATGTTCCAGGACGGGGGCAGCAGCCGCAGCGCCTCCAGCAGGATGTCCCGGTTCGGCACGCCCTCGTCGAAGGGCGAGCCCAGCCAGAGCGCATTGGTGACGAGCGCGGACACGGTGAAGCAGACCGGCGCGGCCACCCGCCGGTACAGGTACATCGCGTACCGGCGGTCGTCATAGGTTTCCGCATTCAGCACGCGGGCCGCCAGATTGGACAGCGGAATTTCCGTCCCCGGCTTTCCGAGCATGGCCGTGCCGGCCGCCACGGCCATCCAGGTCAATTTCGGGGTGAGTTCCAGCCGGCGGTCCACGAGGACGCGGAACCGGAAACTCTCGCGGCCGAAGACGAGATCCCTGAGATAGACGTGGGCGACGTGCGGCCATTTCCCGGTGAGGTCGACCGAATCGCCCAGGGGCTTTTTCAGCGCGGCCCGGACGTCGGCCGAGACGGCCTGCATGAGCGCGGACGCGTCGGTCCGGGGGACGGACCTCCCCTGGACGGGTTTGAAGGTCGGCCGCTCCTCGTCGTTGGCGGGCCTGCTGAGGAGCAGGCTGTCCATCAGGTCGACGCCCGCGACCCCGATGGTGTCGTCCTCCAGGCGGAAGAGGTCAGACCCGCGGTACGTGCGAAGAAGCGCGTCGATCCGCGGCGCGAAGACGGTGGCCCGGGTGTTCCCGCCGGTCCTGGACAGAGACATCGGTGAACTCCAAGGGTGAGCGGCCCGTGCCCGGGTGGACCGATTCCACCGGGCACGGGCCTGGCAGCGAACTGCCCGATTAGATCCAGCCGTACCAGGCGTAGGCCTTCAGGCTCTTCTCCGGCATGACCTTCTTCACGAAATGCACGAGCTTCATGACAGTACCTCCGTCTGAGAGTGAACCGGACGAATCATGCAAAGGCCGACGGGGGGCGGTGGGTAAGTCCGCAGAATTCTGCGTTCCGCTTCTCGTCGCCGGAAAAAGTGAAGCCCAGCACGAAATAAGCGTCAAGTGACGCAGTTCACACGCCGGTCGGCGGTGCCGGCGGGTTTCGCGTTTCCCCGCGCCCGATTCGACCGCCTGGGGTGCGAAATGAACGGCCCTGGGCGCATCGTGCCCATCGGGGCGGTTGTAAGGGGCCGCGGGGTGCGCGACGGCGCTGGTCAGCGCCTCGCCCCGGGTGGCGGCCGCATGAACGGCACGCGTCCGCGGCCCGGCGGCGGGACGTCCTGACGGGATTCCGGGAGACGCGGCACGGGCCGACGGAACGTTCGGTCTGCCCTTTCGGGCATGCGACATGTCAGGGCCGGACGGGGGCGGGCAGGGGCGTTCGCCGGCCGGTGCCGGGACGGGATGGCCGGCCGGGGCGGGGCGTCACGAGGCCAGGGCGGTCAGCCGGAGCAGCCGGTACCAGTGGCTGGTCGCGAGGTCCTCGGGCCCGAGCCCGGCCAGGTCGCGGAAGCCGGGGGCGGCCACCCAGTCGGTGAAGAAGGTCCCGACGTCGTCCGTGAGCCGTTCCAGCCGGCAGCCGGTGTACCAGACGAAGCCGTCGTCGGGCACCCGCCAGACGCTCCCGTCGCGGTCGACCAGCAGCGGGTTCCCGCGGGCCCGGCCGAAGAAGTGGAAGCGCGAGGCGTCATCGAGTGGTGCACCGCCGGGCAGCTCGGCGCCGACCAGGCCTTCGGAGAACTGCTGCCCGTCGAGCTCGTCCGCGGGGAAGAACCGGGTGGAGTGGTTCAGGTAGGCCGTCGGAGGCGGCCAGCAGGTCCGCCACGGCGACGGGTGTCCCGGCGGGGATACGGCTGCGCTCGGCGCGGGCGGGAAGGTCGCAGTCCCAGAGCCCCAGCCGGTGGCGGTGCTCGGCGTGCGCTGCGCGCAGCAACTCCGTGAGGGCGGCCAGGCCGACGCGGTCGTTCGTCATGCGGATCCCCCTGCGGACGTGTGGGCCGCTGCCCGGGCGTCGGCGCCGGACGCCCCGGGGCACCGGCCCGCCCGTCGTCCCGGTCAGCCCCGGCCCGGCGGTCCGGTGCCCGCCGGAGCCGGCCGACCGGTGTGCGTCAGCGCTTCTTGGCCGACTTGGCCGGCGTGGCCTGGGGGGCCGCCTGCTTCTGCTGCTCCTTCTCGTGCTTCTCCTTGACCCGCACGGCCTCCCGGCGGACCTCGGCCTGGATGGTGCGCTCGCGCGCCAGCCAGTCCGGGTTGGACTCCTTCAGGGCGTCGATCTGCTCCGTGGTGAGGGCCTCGGCGACCCCGCCGCGGGCCAGGCCGGAGACGGAGACGCCGAGCCTGGCCGCGACGACCGGGCGCGGGTGCGGGCCGTTGCGGCGCAGATCCTGGAGCCACTGCGGCGGCTCGGCCTGCAGGGCGTTCAGCTCCTCGCGGGAGACCACGCCCTCCTGGAAGTCGGCAGGGGCGGCGTCGAGGTAGATGCCCAGTTTCTTGGCCGCCGTGGCCGGCTTCATGGTCTGGGTGGTCTTCGGCTTGAGCGATGTCATGGTCACTAGGGTAAGCGAGTGAGTGGCGGCCCCGATCACGGTCGGTAGCCTTGCTGCGTGACAGAGATGCAGGCGAACCCCTCGTTCCGGCTGGTGTACGTTCCCGGCGTGACGCCCGGTAAGTGGGTGCGCGTCTGGGAGCAGCGGCTGCCGGACGTCCCGCTCACCTTGCTCGCCGTGCCGGTGGAGGACGGCGAGCCCACGCTGCTGGGCGGCGGTGCGGACGCCGGGCTCGTCCGGCTGCCGGTCGACCGCGGCAGCCTCAGCGCGATCCCCCTCTACACCGAGACCACCGTGGTCGTCTTCCCGAAGGACCACTGGCTGGCGGCGGCCGAGGAGGTGCCGGTGGCGGACCTGGCCGACGAGGTCGTCTTCCATTCCATGGACGACTCCCTCGGCTGGCAGGACCTTCCCGGGCGGCCCGCATTCGAGCGTCCGGCGACCACGGCGGACGCGATCGAGCTGGTCGCGGCGAACGTCGGCGTCCTGCTCGTGCCGCAGTCGCTCGCCCGGCTGCACCACCGCCGGGACCTCACCTACCGGCCCGTTCCGGACGCGCCGCAGTCCCAGGTGGCGCTCTCCTGGCTGGAGGAGCGGACGACCGACCTGGTGGAGGAGTTCATCGGCATCGTCCGCGGCCGGACGGTCAACAGCTCCCGCGGCCGCGCGGGCGCCGCCCAGCCCGAGGAGAAGCCCGCGACGCCGGGCGCCCGGCCGCGCGGCACCGGTGCGGGCAAGCCGGCCGCCGGGAAGTCGGGCGGCGGCAGGACGGCCGGTGGCAAGACGTCGGGAGGCAAGGCGTCGGGAGGCAGGACGGCCGGCGGCAAGGCGTCGGGCGGGAAGTCCGGCGGGGGCAGGCCGGGTACCGGCAAGGCGGCGGGCGGAAAGTCCGGCGGAGCCCGCCGGGGCCGTCCGGGGAGGTAGTCGGGCCTCGCCTAGGCTCGACGGCCATGAGCGAATTAGTGGCGCACGACGATGCGCAGCGGAACCGGGACCGGGACCGGGACCGGACGTGGGCATGGGTCGAGGGGCGGTTGGCCGACGGCAGCAGGGTGACCGGGGGCAGTCGGCTGCGGGGCGGGTTCACCTCGGAGATGCGCCGACTGCGCGTCGAAGGCCCGGAGGGCGCAGAGGAGTTGGTGCTCCGCTCGTTCGTCGCGCCGTTCTACCTCCGGCATGCCGAAGGCCTGCTCACCAGGGAGGCCGACATCCTCACCCTGCTCGGCGCGGACGGCGGCGGCGTGCCGGTGGCCACGCTGCGCGGGGTGGATGCGACGGGGGAGTTCTGCGCGTACCCGTCGCTGCTGATGACGCTGCTGCCGGGCACCGTCCGGGTGGACGAGGAGGAGCTGGACCAGCGCTGCCGGCTGCTCGCCGGGCAACTGGCCCGGATCCACCGCGTCGACGTGCCGGAGCACGCGCGGCCGCGGGACTACCAGGCGTGGGTGACCCCGGAGGGCGTGCGGCGCCCGGCGGGGAGCGCGCGTCCGGAGGTGTGGGAGCGGGCGGTGGAGGTGATCCGCCGCCCGCCGCCGTCGTTCCCGGGCCGCTTCCTGCACCGGGACTACCACCCGGGCAACGTGCTGTTCAGCGGCGGCGGGAGTACGGGCGAGCTGCGGATCACCGGTGTGGTGGACTGGGTGGAGACCTCCTGGGGCCCCGCCGACCTGGACGTCGCGCACTGCTCCACCGCGTTGGCCCTGCTGTACGGCGTGCCGGCCGGGATGGCGTTCGCCGGCCGTTACCTGGAGGCCGGCGGGGACCTCGCGGTGGAGCCGGCCGACCACCTGTACTGGCGCCTGCTCGACGCCCTCGCCTTCGCCCCCGACGCGGAGAAGGTGGGGGTGAGCTGGCGCGAGCTCGGCCGGACCGACCTGACCCCCGCGCTCCTCGCCGGGCGGCTGGAGGAGTACGTCGAGGAGCTGCTGAAGCGCTTCGGGTGAGCCGCTCCGGGTGAAGCCGCTCACCCGGCAGAGGTGTCCCGGCGGAGGTTTCTCGGCGGAGGCGCCCCCGGCAGAGGTGTCCCGGCGGAGGCGCCTCCGGCCCAGGTGCTCCGGTCGTTCAGTGCTGGTGAGCCCCCTCCGGAGCGGTCGACGGGGCTGCGGTCGTCGACGGGGCCGCAGCCGTCGACGGGGCTGCGGTGGCCGGGGCGGCGCCGTCCCCGGTGGCGACGGTGAAGGCCGCCGTGCGGACGGTGTCCCCGTGCTTGAAGTCGAGGAAGAGACGGTAGGCGCCCGGGCTGGGCGCGGTCGCGGTGAAGGCGACCTCCGGCCCGGGCGTCGTGCTCTCCGGGTGGACGTGGAGGTAGGCGAGGTCTCCGGCGCGCAGGGCGACCAGGTGGCCGTAGGCGCCGAGGTAGGGCTGGAGGTCGGTGACCGGCCGGCCGTCCTTGGTGACGGTGAGGGTGAGCCGGGCGGGCCGGCCGGGGGTGAGGTCGCCGCCGAGGGTGACGGTGTAGCCGTCGACGGCGACGCTGCGTCCGGTCTCCGGCAGGGGCGCGGGGCGCAGGTCGCCGGCCGCGTGGAGGTCGGTGCCGAGGGTGAGCCCCTCGGCGGCGCCGGCCGGGGTGAAGTCGGCGAAGACCCGGTACTCGCCCGCGGCCGGCAGGGCGGTCGCCGCGCTCCAGGTGCCGTCGGCGGCCCGCGTCGGGTGCAGGTGCTGGAAGGTGGCGAGGTCGCGCGGGGCGACGATCAGGTGCAGCTCCTTCTCGTGCTCCGGGCGGTAGTCGGTGACCGGGCGGCCGTCCGCGCCGAGGATGCGGAACCGCAGGTCGGTCGGGGCGCCGGCGGTCACGAAGGGGCTGTCGAGGCTGAGCGTGTAGCCGCGTTCGGAGACCTGGAGACCGCCGGGCAGGTGGTCGCCCGCAGCCTCGGCCCCGGCTGGGGCCTCCGCGGCGTGGCCGGTGTGGCCGGTGTGGGCGGCCGCGGCCGGGCGCGGTGCCGGGCCGGTACCGGTGGCGTGGCCGACCCCGTACGCGGCGCCGAACGCGGTGGTGAGGCCGGTGGCGAAGGCGGCGATCTTCAGTGCGGTGTTCATGGCGGAGCTCCTTCGGGAGCGGGCGTGGGTGCGGCCGTGTGCGGGGGCGTGGCGGGGATTGGCCGGGATTGACCGGGGGGGCGTGCGGCGCCGGGCGGGCGGTGCTCAGGCGCGCATCAGGCGGGCGATGGCGTTCGAGGCCTCGGCGACCTTGGCGTCGGCCTCGCCGCCGCCCCGGGCGATGGCGTCCTGGACGCAGTGGCCGAGGTGACTGTCCAGCAGTTGCAAGGCGACCGACTGGAGGGCCTTGGTGGTCGCCGAGACCTGGGTGAGGACGTCGATGCAGTAGTCGTCGGCGTCGACCATCCGCTGGAGCCCGCGCACCTGGCCCTCGATGCGGCGCAGCCTGCGCATTACCTGGTCCTTGTCGTCGTGGTAGCCGGCCATGCGGGCCTCCTCCGGTTGTCGGGTGGGCGCTTCGATGCCTGCAGTAGATACCCCTAGGGGGTATTGCGTCAAGCGGGATCGACTCTCCCCGTAGGTACCCCTGGGGAGTACTTGGTGCGGAAGGTTCGCGCCGGTCGGCGGGGGTTGCCAGTGATACCCCCCAGGGGTATAAAGGAACTACGCACCGACCGATACCCCCACTGGGTATCGAGCAACGGCACTGCTACCACCGGAGGAATCCCATGTCCTGCTGCTCCGAGAACGGCACCTGCTCCACCACCGCCACGGTCGAGGCGCCCGCTGCCGCCGTCACCACCGTCTACGCGGTCGCCGGGATGACCTGCGGCCACTGCGAGCAGGCGGTCGGCAAGGCGGTTTCCGCCCTGGCCGGCGTCACCGCCGTGAGCGTCGACGTCCAGGCCGGCCTGGTCACCGTCTCGGCCGAGGCCGAGCCGGACGAGGCGGCCCTGCGCGCCGCGATCGACGACGCGGGCTACGAGCTGACCGGCCGCGCCTGAGCCCGCCGCCCGCCCCGGCCGCCGGGGTCCGGAAAACCCCTGGGGGGTATCCCGGAGCCCGGCCGGGAGCAGGCCCGGAAGGCCAGGGCCGGACCTGAACCACTCTGATCCACGACCCACGAGGAGCCCAGATGACCACCCAGGCACTCGCCTCCACCGAGGTGGAACTCCAGATCGGCGGCATGACCTGCGCCTCGTGCGCCGCCCGGATCGAGAAGAAGCTCAACCGCATGGACGGGGTCGAGGCCACCGTCAACTACGCCACCGAGAAGGCCAAGGTCGTCGTGGTGGACGGCGTCGAGGTGGCGGACCTGATCGCCACCGTCGAGGCCACCGGCTACACCGCCGTCCTGCCCCGCCCCGCCGCCACCGAGCCCGCCGGCGCCGCGGCCGGGGCCGCCGAGGCGGACGAACTCGCCCCGCTGCGGCAGCGGCTGATCACCGCGCTGGCCCTCGCCGTCCCCGTCATCGCGATGGCCATGGTGCCGGCCCTCCAGTTCGACAACTGGCAGTGGCTCTCGCTCACCCTGGCCGCGCCCGTCGTCACCTACGCCGCCTGGCCGTTCCACCGGGCCGCCTGGACCAACGCCCGGCACGGCGCGGCGACCATGGACACCCTGGTCTCGCTCGGCACCGGCGCCGCGTTCCTCTGGTCGCTCTGGGCCCTGTTCCTCGGCAACGCCGGAATGCCAGGGATGCGGCACGGCTTCGAGTTCACCATCGCCCGCAGCGACGGCTCGTCCAACATCTACCTGGAGGCCGCGGCCGGCGTCACCGCGTTCATCCTGGCCGGCCGCTACTTCGAGGCGCGGTCCAAGCGCACCGCCGGCGCCGCGCTGAAGGCGCTGCTCGAACTCGGCGCCAAGGACGTCACCGTGCTGCGCGGCGGCGCCGAGGTCCGCATCCCGACCGCCGAACTCGCCGTCGGCGAGCTGTTCGTGGTCCGCCCCGGCGAGAAGATCGCCACCGACGGAGTGATCGAGCAGGGCGCCTCCGCCGTGGACGCGTCGATGCTGACCGGCGAGTCCGTGCCGGTCGAGGTCGCCGTCGGCGACTCCGTCACCGGCGCCACCGTCAACGCCGGCGGCCGGCTCGTCGTCCGCGCCACCCGGGTCGGTGCCGACACCCAACTGGCCCGGATGGCCAAGCTGGTGGAGGACGCCCAGAACGGCAAGGCCGCCGCCCAGCGGCTGGCCGACCGGATCTCCGCCGTCTTCGTGCCGATCGTCATCACCCTGGCCCTGGCCACCCTCGGCTACTGGCTCGGCACCGGCGAGGGCTGGGCCGCCGCCTTCACCGCCGCCGTCGCCGTGCTGATCATCGCCTGCCCGTGCGCACTCGGCCTGGCCACCCCGACCGCACTGCTGGTCGGCACCGGGCGTGGCGCCCAGCTCGGCATCCTGATCAAGGGCCCCGAGGTCCTGGAGTCGACCCGCCGGGTGGACACCATCGTCCTGGACAAGACCGGCACCGTCACCACCGGCCAGATGACCCTGCTCGCCGTCCACGCCGCCGAGGGCGTCACCGAGGCCGAGGCGCTGCGCCTGGCCGGCGCCCTGGAGCACGCCTCCGAGCACCCGATCGCCCGCGCCGTCGCCACCGCTGCCCGGAAGGCGGGCGAGCTGCCCGCCGTGGAGGGCTTCGAGAACGTCCCCGGACTCGGCGTCCAAGGCGTCGTGGACGGACACGCGGTGCTGGTCGGCCGCGAGCAGCTGCTCGCCGACTGGTCGCAGTACCTGTCGGCGCCGCTGGCCGAGGCCAAGCGCCGTGCCGAGGCCGCGGGACGGACCGCCATCGCCGTCGGCTGGGACGGCGAGGCCCGGGCCGTGCTGGAGGTCGCCGACGCCGTCAAGCCCACCAGCGCCGAGGCCATCGCCCGGCTGCGCGGCCTCGGACTGACCCCGATGCTGCTCACCGGCGACAACGCCGCCGTGGCCGCGACCGTGGCGGCCGAGGTCGGCATCAGGCCGGAGGACGTGATCGCCGAGGTGCTGCCGCAGGACAAGGTCGCCACCGTGCAGCGCCTCCAGGCCGAGGGCCGGGTCGTCGCCATGGTCGGTGACGGCGTCAACGACGCGGCCGCCCTCGCCCAGGCCGACCTGGGCCTGGCCATGGGCACCGGCACCGACGCCGCCATTGAGGCCGGCGACCTCACCCTCGTCCGGGGCGACCTGCTGGCCGCCGCCGACGCCATCCGGCTCTCCCGCCGGACCCTGGCCACCATCAAGGGCAACCTCTTCTGGGCCTTCGGCTACAACGTCGCCGCCCTGCCCCTGGCCGCCGCCGGGCTGCTCAACCCGATGATCGCGGGGGCGGCGATGGCCTTCTCCTCGGTCTTCGTGGTCGGCAACAGCCTCCGGCTCCGCACCTTCCGCTGATCCTGCCGCCCGCCGCCCCTCACCTCTTCGGGTGAGGGGCGGCTGTCGTGCCGGTGACGGGAAGACCCGGTGGGTAGCGTCGGCCGGGTATCGATCCCCGTACGAAGAGGAGACCGTCGTGAGCGCCGAACCGACCCGTAGGATCGTCGTGGTCCGGCACGCCAAGGCCGAGTGGAGCGACGTCGACGACCACGAGCGCCCGCTGGCCGACCAGGGCCGCAAGGACGCACCCGTCGCCGGCCGTTGGCTGGCCGGTGCGGGCATCGAGCCCGACCTCGCACTCGTCTCCACGGCGGTCCGGACCCGGGAGACCTGGAAGCTGATGGTCCCCGAGCTGCCCCAGCGGCCCAGGAGCGTCTTCGAGGACCGGCTCTACGAGGCGAGCCTCGGCGAAATCATCGCCCTGCTCAACGAGGTGTCCGACGAGGTGGCCGACGTCGTCCTCGTCGGCCACAACCCGGGCGCCCACGCCCTGGCCGACGCCCTCGCCGGCGAGGCCGACGGCGATCTGCTCGCCAGGATGAACCGCTCCGGCTTCCCCACCTCCGCCGTCGCGGTGCTCACCTTCACCGGCTCCTGGAAGAGCGTCGAGCACGGTGCCGGCCGCCTGGTCGCCTTCTGGGCGCCGCACGCCTGACCGCGCCGGACCGCTGGACCGCTGGACCGCCGGACGGCGGCCTCCCGTGTGCCGACGGGGGCCGGCGGACCGACCGGCGGCCTGACCGACGGCGGGAAAAGCGCTGGCCGCCGGCGGCCGCCCGCTGGCATGCTGGCCGGGTGGAGAGACCGGAGATCTGGCTCAGCTTCGCCCCCGAGCTGCACCTCTTCGTCGCCTCGGCGCGGCGGGGGGCGCCCACGGCGCTGCGAACCGACGGTGCCTCGACGCTCGGGCACGTGGTCGAGTCGCTCGGCGTCCCGCTCACCGAGGTCGGCGCCCTGGTCGCGGACGGTCGGCCGGTGGGCGTCGGGTACGCCCCCGCCGGTGGCGAGCGGATCTCGGTGGAGGCGGTACCCAGGCCGCAGCCCGCGGCCGCCCCCGTCCGGTTCCTGCTCGACGTCCACCTCGGCACGCTGACGCGCCGACTGCGGCTGCTGGGCATCGACGCCGCCTACGAGAACCCGGACATCGGCGACGCCGCGCTCGCCGCCCGCTCGGCCGCCGAACAGCGCGTCATGCTCTCGCGCGACCGCGGCCTGCTGCGGCGCCGCGAACTCTGGGCCGGCGCCTACGTCTACAGCCACCGGCCCGCCGAACAGCTGCGGGACGTCCTGTCCCGGTTCGCGCCGCCGCTCGCCCCCTGGAGCCGGTGCACCACCTGCAACGGTGTGCTGCGCTCCGTCACCAAGTCGACGGTGCAGGACCAGCTCCGGGACGGCACCGAGCGCTCGTACGACGCGTTCGCGCAGTGCACCGAATGCGGCCAGGCGTACTGGCGGGGCGCCCACCACGCCAGCCTGGACGCCATCGTGGCCGACGCGGTGCGCGAGTTCGGGACGTCGGCGCTGTCCGAGGCGTGACGCCGTGACGTGACGCGGCGGCGTGAAGCGGTTACGTGATCCGGCGGAGTGAAGCGGTTCCGTGACACGGTTACGTGATCCGGCGGCGTGACCCGGTGGCGTGACGCGATGGCGTGACGCGATGGCGTGACCCGGTGGTGTGCGGCCGAGGCCGGCGCGCGGGGGAGTCACGTGCGGGAAGTGACGCGCGGGGCCTGACATGTGGGGGCCTGACGTGCGGTGCTCCGGCGGTGGTGCCGCGCCCGGACTCGCCCGTGGGGCGTTGCCGACGTAGGTTCGTAGTGTCCGCACGGAAGGCGTCCGGCGCATGCTCGAACTGCGTATCCGTCTCCTCGGCGGTTTCCGGGTACGGGTGGGCCCGCGCGAGATCGCCGCCGAGGCGTGGCGCCTGCGGAAGTCCCGGAACCTGGTCGAGGTGCTCGCGCTCGCCCCCGGCCAGCGGCTGCACCACGGAGAGGTGCTCGCCGCGCTCTGGCCCGAACTGCCGCCCGAGGCCGGTGCCGAGCAGCTGCGCGAGGCCCTGCACGAGGCCCGGCACACCCTCGACCCGGACCGGGCCGGCCACCGGCGCTACCTGGAGTCGGGCGAGAGCCTCGCCCTGCACGGCGGCCCGCTGGGGGTCGACGTCCAGGAGTTCGAGCAGGCCGCGCTGCACGCCCGCCGCAGCCGGGACCCCGACGCGTACGAGCGGGCCGTCGCCCGGTACGGCGGCGACCTGCTGCCCGAGGACCGCTACGAGGAGTGGGCGGCCGAGCGCGAACAGGCCCTGCACGCCGAGTACCTGGCACTCCTGGTCGAGCTCGGCAGCCTGCGCGAGGCACACGCCGACCTGGACGGCGCCGCGGCGGCGCTGCGCCGGGCCGTGGCCGCCGACCCGCTGCACGAGGACGCCTCCCTCGCGCTGATGCGGGTGCACGCGCTGGCCGGGCGACGGCACGAGGCGCTGCGCGAGTACGACCGGCTGGCCGCCGCACTGGAACGCGCCCCGGGCCGCGAGCGCCCCGGGCCCGCCGCCCGACGACTCCGGGAACAGGTCAGGACCGGCGGCGATGTCCGGGCCGAACTCACCGGCGAACTCTGGGAACACGTCGGAGACCTCCGGATGCTGGCCGGCGACACCGTGGGCGCCGCCGCCGCGTACGGCTCCGCCCTCGCCCCGGCCGTGGTGGACCTGCCCGCCTCGCCGGGCGTCCTCACCGGGCGGGCGGCCGACGGCACCGGCCTGCGGGCCGCGCGGCTGCACCGCAAGGCGGCCACCGCCCACCTCGCCGGCGAGTCGGCGGCCGGTGCCGAACCCCACCTGGAAGCCGCCGGGACGGCGCTCGCCGAAGCCGGCGGCGATCCGGCCGAGACCGGCCGGCTGCTCGGCCTGCGCGCCAACTGGCTCCGGGCGTCCGGCCGTTACGCGGAGGCCCAGCAGGCGGCCGAGGCCGGAATGACCCTCGTCGGGGAACACGGCACCGCCGACGACCTGGCCGCCGTCCACGAGACGCTCGCCGTCGTCCACCACTCCCGGGGCGACTGGCGGGAGGGCCTGCGGCGCGAGATCGACCGGCTCGGAGCCACCGCCGACGACGACGTGCGGCTGGCCCGGACCTTCGACATCCACTGCTGCCTCGGCGAGTACCACCTCTATGGGGACGGCCTGAGCGACAGCGTCGAGGAGTACGCCCGGCACACCCTCGACCTGGCGATCGCCCGCGGTGCGCGACGGGCGGAGGCCTTCGCCTGGTGTCTGCTCGGGGAGTCGCTGCTGCTGCGCGGCCACTGGGACGAGGCGCCCGGCTGCCTCGAACGCAGCGCCCACCTCTACGAGGAGATCGGCGGCCGCGCCGACGCACTGCCCTGGCAGCGGCTCGCCGAACACGCGGCCGGGCGCGGCGACAGCGCCGAGGTGGCCGGCCACCTGCGGCAGGGCATGGCCGCGGCCGCCGTCTTCCCGCTCTCCCGGCACGCCTTCGGACGGCTCTACGCGACTGCCGCGCTGGACGCCGTCGAGCGCGGCGAGCCGGGCGAGGCCGTCCGTGCGGCGCGGTCCGCCGCGGTGTACGCGGCCCGGCACGGCGAGTGCCCGAGCTGTACGGCGCTGCTCCACCCGGTGGCGGCGGAGGCGTTCGCGGCGCTGGGGAACGCGGACGGCGCGGCCGAGCACGCCGAGGCGGCGCAGCGGGTGGCCGCCCGGTTCGACAGCTCGGCCTGGCGGGCGATGGCGCAGTCGGCGCTCGCCTCGCTGGGCTCGGCCCGCGGTGACCCGGAGGGCGCCCGGGCCCACCACCTGGCGGCGGCCGGTCTGTACGGCCGGGCGCGGCAGCCGTACTGGGCGGCGCGGGCCAAGGCCCAGGCGGTGGCGGTGGCCGTCGGGGCGGGGACCAGGGCCGGGGTGGAGGAGGCGGACCGACGGCTGCGGGCGGAGGCCGCGGCGGTCTTCGAGACGCTCGGCGCCCGCCGTGCGCTGGCCCGGGTACGGGAGCCGGGGCGGGTGACGGGGCGGGTGGCGGTGGGGGGCGG
>NZ_CP026498.1:9901024-10060550 GCF_002953255.1 Streptomyces sp. CB01881 | reverse complement strand
GCCGGTGGGTCGGTGGGTCGGTGGGCCGGCACAGGGCTTCGGCGCGTGGGGGAGGGGGCGCGGGGCTTCCGGCGCGCCGGGCTTCGTACGGGGACAGGCGTGGGGGGCGGGTACAGGGTCGGGTACGGGGCAGGCACCGGGAACACGCACGGGGGCAGGCACGATGGACGCACACAGGTGGTGAGCCGGGATGACGACGACAGCCCGCAAGGGGACGACCGCCCCACGCTGGGCGCCCGAGACGGTCACCACCGAGCCGTACAACGCACAGACGCCGGCGGCGGCGCTGGCCGAGCCCCTCACGCCCACCCGCGCGTTCTTCGTCCGCGACCACTTCGGTGTTCCGCACCTGCGCCGAGCCGGCTGGCGGTTGTGGGTGAGCGGGTTGGTGGACACCGAACTCGACCTCGGATACGAGGAGTTGCTGGCCCTTCCGGGGCGCGAGCTGGAGATGGTGGTGGAGTGCGCCGGGAACGGCCGCAGCCTGATGGAGCCCCGCCCGCCCGGCCTGCCGTGGGCGCAGCGGGCCGTGGGGTGCGCCCGCTTCACCGGGGTCCCGCTGCGGACGGTGCTGGCGTCGGCCGGTCTGCGGCCGGAGGCGGTGGAGCTGGTGTTCACCGGCGCGGACGAGGGCGAGCTGCACGGCCACCGCACCGCCTTCGAGCGGAGCCTGCCGGCCGGCCTGGCCCTCCACGCCGACACCCTGCTCGCCACACACATGAACGGCGCCCCGCTCACACCCGGCCACGGTGCGCCCGTCCGGCTGCTGGTGCCCGGCCACTACGGGGTGGCGGACGTGAAGTGGCTGGTCGGGGTGGAGGCGGTGGCCCGGCCGTTCACCGGACCGTTCCAGGCCGAGGAGTACGTCTACCGGCGCTCCCGCGGCGTCCCTGACGGCACGCCCGAGGGGCCGGTGAGGGAGATCCGGGTGAAGTCGCTGATCACGGGACCGGCGCCCGGGGCGCGGCTGCCGCTGGGCCTCCTCTGCACGGTGCGCGGGCGGGCCTGGTCGGGCGGGGTTCCGGTGCGCCGGGTGGAGGTGCGGGTCGGCAGCGGCGGGTGGCGGCCGGCCGAACTGGCACCCGCCGCAGGCCCGTACGCCTGGGCGGAGTGGGCGTACCGGTGGACGCCGCGGGTGCCGGGACCACGGCTCCTGCTGGCGCGGGCGACCGACGCCGAGGGGCGCACCCAGCCGCTGCGGACGCCGTGGAACGAGCAGGGGTACGGGTGCAACCCGGTGGCCGGGGTGGAGGTCGTGGTCGTCGGCGGTCCGGGCCGCGTGCGGGAACGGCGGGGGAGCGGCGCGGGAACGGCCCCGGAGGAGGGCGGCCCCCGGGCGGGGCGGCACCGGCGCGAGGAGGTGGCACCGACATGAGGAGCGGCGCCGGCGGGAACACCATCGAACCCGTCACCACTGCGGCCCTCGGCGACACCAGCTACCTGCTGGCCTCCGGCGACGAGGCCCTGGTGGTGGACCCCCAGCGGGACTGCTGGCCCCTGCTCGCCTCCTGTGAGGCGCGCGGGCTGCGGATCCGGTACGTCCTGGACACCCACGTCCACAACGACTACCTCTCCGGTGCCCTGGAGGTCCGGGCCGCCACCGGGGCGACGGTCGCGGGGCCGGCCCGCGCCGGGTACGGCTTCGACCACCTGCCGTTGGCGGAGGGCGACGAGATCACCCTCGGCGGGTTGCGCGTCCAGGCGCTGGAGACACCCGGCCACACCGCCGAGCACACCGCCTATCTGGTTCTCGACGGCGGGTCGGGGGAGGGTCTGCCGACGGCGGTGTTCACCGGAGGCAGCCTGCTGGTCGGCAGTGCGGGCCGGACCGACCTCTCCGGCGCCGCCCGGACGGAGCAACTGGCCCGCGCCCAGTACCGCTCGCTCCGGCGCCTCGCCCAACTCCCCTCCGGCACAAGGGTGCTGCCAACGCACGGAGCCGGCAGCTCGTGCACGATCGGTGCGGTGGCCGGCGAGCGGACCAGTACGGTCGGCGACCAGCGGCTCGCCAACCCGGCACTGCTGGCCGCCGACGAGGACGCGTTCGTGGCCACCCGCATGCTCGGCCTGCCGCCCGCGCCCGCCTACTACCGGCAGATGGGGCCGCTGAACCGGGCCGGCCCGGCCGTCCTCGGCGGCCCGCCCGCGCTGTTGTCGCTGACGCCCCAGGAGGTCCAACTGGCGCTCGGGCGCGGTGCGCTGGTGGTCGACGCGCGGGACCGCCGGGCGTTCGCCGACGCCCACCTGCCGGGGTCGCTCGGCGACGAGCTGGACGGCTCCTTCGCGGCACTGGTCGGTGAAGTGGTGCCGTTGGACAGGCCGTTGGTCCTGGTGCTGCCGGAACCGGTCGCCGACGCGGCCCGCGAAGCCGTCCTCCAGCTGCTCCGGATCGGCTACGACGCCAGGCTGGTGGGGCAGTTGGACGGAGGTGTGGAACGCTGGCGGGCGAGCGGGCGTCCGTTGGCCGCGATCAGGACAGCCGACGTCTCCGAGGTGCGCCGAGCTCTGGCGGGTGGGAGCGTTGCGGGCCCGGCTGTTGCGGGTGGGTCGGTTGCGGGTGGGTCGGTTGCGGGTGGGTCGGTTGCGGGTGGGGCTGCCGGGCCGAAGGGAGAGTTGCCGGTCCAGGTGCTCGACGTGCGGCCCGCCGCCGACCCGCCGGTGCCCGGTGCCCTCGCCATCCCGCTCACCGAACTGCCCGGCCGGATCGACGGGTTGCCGCCCGGCCGGGAGTTCTGGACGGTCTGCGGCCGGGGCCGCCGGGCCACCGTCGCGGCCAGCCTGCTCGCCGCAGCGGGCCTCCCGGTGACGGCCGTGGTCAGCGGCGGCGCGCAGGACCTGGTGCGTGAGCTCCGGCAGTGACGCTGCCGGAGCTCACGCCCGGTGCCCGGCGTTCACGCCCGGTGCCCGATGCCCGATGCCCGGTGCCCGGTGCCCGGTGCCCGGTGGCCGCGCGGGGCCGAGGCGGTCGGGGGCTGCCGGCCGGGCGGGCCGGCCGGCAGCGGAGGCCGTCATCGGCGGGTCGGGAGCTCCGGGTCTCAGGCCAGTTTCTTGAGCAGTTCGGCCGCGAGCGGGGCGGAGGAGGCCGGGTTCTGGCCGGTCACCAGGTTGCGGTCGACGACCACGTGCGGGGCCCACGGCTTGCCCTCCTGGAAGTCGGCACCCGCCTCCACCAGCCGGGTCTGGAGCAGCCACTTCGCCTTGTCGGCGAGGCCGGCCTGGGTCTCCTCGGCGTCGGTGAAGCCGGTCAGCCGGTAGCCGGCGAAGACGTTGGTGCCGTCGGCGCGGGTGGCGGCCAGCAGCGCGGCCGGGCCATGACAGACCACGCCGAGCGGCTTGCCGGAGGCCAGGGTGTCGGCGAGCAGCCGGCCGGAGACCGCGTCGACGGCGAGGTCCTCCATCGGGCCGTGGCCACCGGGGTAGAACACGGCATCGTAGTCGGCGAGGTCCACGTCCTCCAGCTTGACCGGCAGCCGCAGACCGGTGAAGGCCTCCAGACCGGACGTGATCCGCTCGGCGCCCTCCGGCCCGCCGTTGACCTCGGGGGTCAGGCTGCCCTGGTCGACCGTCGGGACCACCCCGCCGGGGGTGGCGACGGTGACCTCGTGACCGGCGGCCGTGAACGCCTCGTAAGGGGTGACGGCCTCCTCGGCCCAGAAGCCCGTGGGGTGCCGGGTTCCGTCGGCGAGCGTCCAGTAGGTGGCGCCGGTGACGACGAACAGGATCTTCGACATGCGGGGAGCTCTTCTCTGAATGCGGGCCCGGCGGGGCCCGGAGGTTGGATCCGACCATAGGCCGGTCGATCCGCAGCTCACCAATGGCAGAGCCGATGGCTGCCATAGGAATGCCTATGGGTGTCCGGTCGTAGGCTGGCCGGGTGAACGACCGCGACCACACCGCGCCCGGCCGGCCCGCCGGGCCTGCCGCAACGCCGTCGGAGCCTGCCGCACCGCCGTCGGCGCTCGCCGGGCCTGCCGCACCGTCGCTGGCGCTCGCCGGGCCTGCGGACCTCAACCTGTTGCGGACCTTCCTGGCCGTCTACCGGGCCGGCTCGTTCACGGCCGCCGCCCAGGTGCTCGGACTGTCGCAGCCGACCGTGACCACCCAGATCCGCGCGCTGGAACGGCAGGGCGGGCGCGAGCTGTTCGAGCGGAGGCCGCGCGGAGTGGTTCCGACGCCTGTCGCCGACGAGCTGGCCGCCCGGATCTCCGCACCGCTCGACGCGCTCGCGGCCGCCGCGGGCCCGGGTGCCCGGGCCGAGACGGGGGCGGAACCGGTTCACCTGGCCGGCCCCGCCGAACTGCTCTGCACCCTCGTCCTGCCCGCCCTCGCCCCGCTGGTCGCCGACGGGGTCCGGCTGCGGGTGACCGCCGGGCTGACCGACCCGTTGCTGGAGGAGCTGCGGGCGGGCCGCCACGACCTGGTGATCGCCACCACCCGCCCGCGCGGCCGCACCCTGACCGCCGTCCCGCTGGGCGACGAGGAGTTCGTCCTCGTCGCCGCCCCCGTCTGGGCCGACCGCCTGCGCGGCCGGCTCACCGTCGAGGGCCCGGCCGCGCTGCACGAGGTGCCGCTCGTCGCGTACGCCGAGGACCTGCCCATCGTGCGCCGCTACTGGCGCCACGTGTTCGGCCGGCGCCTCAACTGCCGTGCCGCGCTCACCGTGCCCGACCTGCGAGGGGTCGTCTCCGCGGTGGCCTCCGGGGCCGGGTTCGCGGTCGTCCCGCGCTACCTCTGCGCACCCCTGCTCGACTCCGGCGCCCTCGTGCAGCTGGACGACCCCGAGGACCCGCCGATCAACACCGGCTACCTCGTCCAACGCCCCGGTACCCCCGCCAATCCGTACCTCCCCCGCGTCCGTGACCACCTCCTGGCAGCCGCCCGCACCTGGTGACCCGCACCTGGTGACCCGCACCCGGTGCCCGGAGCGTGCCTGCACCCACGTGTCCTGCAGCCAGGAGCGGTCCGGGTGGCGGCAGCGCCGGCTCTCGTGTCCTGCCGGAGCCGCCGGCCCGCGATGGAGACGACTCCGCGGAGCCGCACCGACCCCCCGTGCGGACTGCGCGGAACGCCGTGCCATGCTGGCCGGCACAGGCGACCATGATCGCCATCAGCATGAGCGGAGCAGGTCACCATGCGAATCCCCTGGCGACGACGGCCGGCCGGGCGGTCACGGCGGCTCCTCGACCTGGCAGCCGTCAGGCCCGGAACGGTCGATGACACCGACGACTTCGACGTCTGCCGACAGGTCGCCTTTCGGGTCGCCCGGCGGGACCACGGCGCGACCGCCGAGGTACTGGCGGTCGTCGAGGAACTGCTGGAGGACGAGGCCGAGTACGAGTTCGTCGTCACGTTCCTGGAGGACCTCCAGAACCTCGTGTCCCACGGTCTCGAAACGTTTCGGTCTCCCGACGAGATACGCCTGCTGCTCGGACCCCGAAGCGCGGTCTGCTGGGACACCGTGACCGCTTTCTGGGCCGCGGTGGCCGACTGGCGTCTTGGCACCGGCGTCTCGTTGGAGCCCGCCGCCCCGCTGCTCGACGTCGAGAACGAGCAGCTGCGCACGCTCCTGTGGACGGCGAACCGAACGCTCGCCACGGGCGAGAAGCTCGGAATCGCCGACGCTGTGCGCTACGAGAAGGCCGCCGGGTCGCCCATCCCCGGGTACAGCCACATCGCGGTCGCACTGCGCATCACGGGGCAGCGCGGTTCCTGACCCGGCGCCGGAGGAGGACGCAGACGCGCTGCGGCGGCCCGACGACGAGACGCGCCTCCCGTCGTATTCCGGGGAGGGCCCGGACGCCGGCCGGCGGGGCGGGGCGGGGCGGGGCGTGCGGCGTCGGCCCGTGCCGGCCGCTCCCTGACGTCTCGCCTCATCTCCCTCACCCCATTCCCCTCACCTCCCGGTGGGCCGCGCCGGCCAGGAAGGCGGTGGCCAGCAGGGCCAGGGCGGCGGCGAGGACGAGCAGGGGAGCAGGCCCGGCAAGGTGACCGGCGGTGCGCACGGCGCCCATGTAGTCGAAGGCGGCGACCTGGTTGACCACCAGGTACCAGAGCGGGAGGTAGAGGGCCTGGAACACCCGGTGGGTGCGCGAGAGGACGCCGAGTGCCATCGCCAGGGAGGGGACGAAGAGCGCTCCGGCGGCCCACGCGGCCAGGCCGGCGGCGTCCCCGGCGACGGCGAGGCGTATGAGCGGGGCCGCGCCCGTCACGGCGGCCAGCACCACGCCGGACGCCCACTCGGCGAGCAGGCGGCGGCGGGCGGCCGGGTAGGCGCCCAGCAGGACCTCCAGGTCGTTCTCGGCCTGCCGGCTGCCCAGGCCGGACCAGATCAGGACCGGCCAGACCCAGAGGGCGGGCAGGACGAACCCGGTGACCGCGCCGATCGGGACGGTCAGGCCGGCCACCGTGAGCCCGGCCGTGACCAGCCACCACCAGGGCGACACCCCGCCGGCCAGGATGCGCACCTCGCCGGCGAGCAGCCGCCCGAAGGTGCCGCCGAACGCGGGGGCCGTCCGGGGCAGGGCGACGGGGGCCGGAGGGGCGGCGGGCGCGGCGGCCTCCGCGGCGGCCGGGTGGACGGAGGCGGCGGCCGGACGGCCGCGGGCGGGGTCGAAGCGGCCGAACCAGAGCGCCGGGAGCACGACCAGCGCCACCGAGAGCAGCACCAGCAGCAGCCGCTGGAGGGCGAATCCGCCGTCGAAGCCGGCGCCCGCCCAGGGGAACGGGACCAGCGGGGTGTCCACCTTGGTCAGCCCGAGGCTGAACTCCTGGCCCTCGACCGGCCCGGCCCCGGCGGCCAGGGCGGCCGCGCGCAGCGACCCGGCGGCCTGGCCGACGCCCAGTCCGCCGAACGGCGCACCCGAGGACTGCCCGCCGACCACGACGACCAGCGAGACGAGGAACCAGACCACGTTGCCCGCTCCGCCGCGCAGCAGCGGCAGCGTCTCGAAGAGGACGGCCGCCGCGGCGGTCACCGCGAGCAGCGGGAGGGCCGTCACCACGAAGGGCGTCAGCAGCGCCACCGGGTCGATCGCGCGGTGCTCGCCGCGGACCAGCTGCATGACGGCCGCGGTGAGTGCCAGGACGCCCAGCATCGAGCCGAGCACCAGCAGGTTGCTGAGGAACTTCGCCACCAGGTAGGCGGAGGTGCGCAGCGGGGTGGCGGCGAGGATCTGGCCGACCCCGGTCTCCTCGTCCCGGCCGATGCCCTTGCGGACGACGTAGAACCCGCCGACGGTGAGCCAGAGCGCACCTGCGAGGGCCGTCGCCAGCCCGACGTACGCGCTGTTGTACTCGCCGCGGTGACGGCCGACCGCGAGGATCACCCAGTGCCCGCCGGCCGGCGGGACGGCCAGGTAGCCGAGGCCGACGGCGGCGAGCAGCGTGACCGTGTAGACGGGGCGCCGTACCCGGTCGCGGAAGTCTCCGGCCGCCAGGGCGGCCAGGGCGCGTGCCGTCATCGCCGCACCGCCTGCTGCCGCAGCGGGCCGCCCGGGGTGGTCCCGCCAGCCGGGTTCGGGGCCGCCTGCCGGACGATGCCCAGGTAGGCGTCCTCCAAGTCCGGTGCGACCGGGACGGCGTCGTCGGAGGGTGCCCGGTCGGCGAGCACCCGGAGCCGGACGCCGTCCGCCGTCCGTACCATCCGGCTGACCGGGTACCGGCCCTGCAGTGCGGTGACGGCGTCCGGCTTGACGAGCAACTCCCAAACCTGCCCGGACAGTTCTCCGGCCAGCTGCTCGGGCGTGCCGCGGCGCAGCAGCCGGCCGCCGGCGACGACGGCGATGTCGGAGGCGACGGACTCGATGTCCGGGACGATGTGGGTGGAGAGCAGGACCACGCGTTCCACGGAGAGCTCGCTGAGCAGGTTGCGGAACCGCACCCGCTCCTCCGGGTCGAGGCCGGCGGTGGGTTCGTCGACCACGATGACCTGCGGGTCGGCCAGCAGTGCCTGGGCGATGCCGATCCGGCGCAGCATGCCGCCCGAGTACGCGCCGAGCGGCCGCTTCACCGCCTCGGTCAGGTTGACCAGGGCGAGCAGCTCCTCGATCCGGGCCCGCGCCGAGCGGGCGGAGAGCCCCTTGGCGGCGGCGAGGTAGCCGAGGAACTCGCGCGAGGTCAGGTTGGGGTAGACGCCGAAGTCCTGGGGCAGGTACCCGAGACGGCGGCGGAGCAGCTCGGGCCGGGCGAGTGCGTCGGTGCCCCGGTAGTGCAGCCGGCCGGAGGTGGGCCTGGTCACCGTGGCGACGATCCGCATCAGCGAGGACTTGCCTGCGCCGTTGGGGCCGAGCAGTCCCAGCAGGCCGGGGCCCAGGTGCAGGGAGAAGCCGTCGACGGCCCGCTTGCCGCCCTTGTAGACCTTGGTGATGTCGATCAGTTCGAGCATGCGCTCCGCTTTCTCGGTCGGTCCGGTGGTGACGCGGTCGAGCCTTCCGGACAGGCGGTCCGTTGCCATCTGCCGTTCGGCAGAGATGCACTCCCGACTTTCGACATACGCCCGCCGCCCGCCACCCCGGTCCTTCGTCATGCCCCGCTGCGCTCACGGGGCCCCGACCTGCGCGGCAACCCTTGACAGCCGGTGTGGCGGCTGGATTACTTGGCCTTGTTCGAGAGCTGACCGAATGGTCGGTCGGCGAATGCCACGCTCGGGCCCCCGGACGGCTGAGGAGACGCGATGAGCAGCAGAGCGACCGGCCCGGAGCCCGCGCGGACGCGTCTGGGCGAGCCGCTCCCGGACGAGCTGCTGGACGCCGGCGAGCGGATGACCGGCGAGGAGCTGCGGGCGCACCAGCTCACCCACCTGCGCCGCACGCTGCGCCACGCGTACGACAACGTCGAGTTGTACCGGCGCAAGTTCGACGCGGCCGGCGTGCGGCCCGAGGACTGCCGGACCCTCGCCGACCTGGCCCGCTTCCCCTTCACCACCAAGGCCGACCTGCGGGACACCTACCCGTTCGGCATGTTCGCCGTCCCGATGGAGGACGTCCGCCGGATCCACGCCTCCAGCGGCACCACCGGGCGGCCCACCGTGGTCGGCTACACCGAGCACGACCTCTCGGTCTGGGCGGACGTGATGGCCCGTTCGATCCGCGCGGCGGGCGGCCGGGCCGGTCACAAGGTGCACGTCGCGTACGGGTACGGGCTGTTCACCGGGGGTCTGGGCGCGCACTACGGCGCCGAGCGGGCCGGCTGCACCGTGATCCCCGCCTCGGGCGGCATGACGGCCCGGCAGGTGCAGCTGATCCGGGACTTCCGGCCCGAGATCATCATGGTCACCCCGTCCTATCTGCTCACCCTGCTCGACGAGTTCGAGAAGCAGGGCGTCGACCCGCGCGGCACCTCGCTGAGGGTCGGAGTCTTCGGCGCCGAGCCGTGGACGGAGGAGATGCGCCGCGAGATCGAGGAGCGGATGGACCTCCACGCCGTCGACATATACGGCCTCTCCGAGGTGATGGGCCCGGGCATCGCCCAGGAGTGCGTGGAGACCAAGGACGGCCTGCACATCTGGGAGGACCACTTCTACCCCGAGGTGGTGGACCCGCTCACCGACGAGGTGCTGCCGGACGGCGAGAGCGGCGAGATCGTCTTCACCTCGCTCACCAAGGAGGCCCTGCCGGTCATCCGCTACCGCACCCGCGACCTCACCCGCCTGCTGCCCGGCACCGCCCGTCCGGCGTTCCGGCGGATGGAGAAGGTCACCGGGCGCAGCGACGACATGATCATCCTGCGCGGGGTGAACGTCTTCCCCACCCAGATCGAGGAGATCCTGCTCCGCACCCCGGCCGTGGCGCCGCACTTCCAGCTGCGCCTGACCCGCCGCGGCCGGATGGACCACATGACGGTCCGCGTCGAGGCCCGTCCGGACGCCGCCCCCGAGCAGCGGGAGGCCGCCGGGGCGGAGATCGTCCGGGCGGTCAAGGACGGTGTCGGAGTGACGGTGGAGGTGGAGGTCCTGGACCCGTACAGCCTGGAGCGCTCGGTCGGCAAGATCCGCCGGATCGCCGACCTGCGCGACCAGTAGCGCGGAGGGAGCGGACGGGGCGGACGGGGGAGCGGGCCGGGGCCGCGCGGCTACGCCGCCGGCCCCGGTGCGGCGTCCGGGCCGGGGCCCCGGGGCGGCAGGCCGGTGCCGGCCGTGGAGAGGCCGCGGTAGAGGCGGTCCAGGTAGCCGCGCAGCCGGTCGGTCATGTCGAGCGCCCCGGGGTCCAGCACCCACTGGAGCTGGAGGCCGTCCATGACCGCGAGCAACTGCTGGGCCTCGGCGGTGCAGTCGGTGTCGGCCCGCAGCTCGCCGGTGTCGACGCCCCGGCGCAGCGACTGCGCGGCGTCGGTGACCAGGGCGCGGTAGCGCCGGGTGAAGAAGGCGTGCGCCGGGTGGTCCGGATCGCCGGACTCGCCGACGAGGGCGTTGAACATCCTGGTCCGGCCCGGGCGCCGGCTGTTGTACGCGGTCAGGTCGAGCAGGCGGTGGAACCACTCGGCGGCGGTGTCGCACTCCTCGGCGAAGAACCGTTCGGTGTCGTGCTCGTCGCTCGCCTCCAGCACCGAGACCAGCAGCGCCTCCTTGTTGCGGAAGTGGTGCAGCAGCCCGCCCTGGGTGATGCCGACGTCCTTGGCGATCCGGGCCATCGACGTGGCGTGGAATCCCCACTGGGCGAAGTGCTCGACGGCGGCGTCCAGGATGCGTGAGCGCCGCTCGTCGCCGACCGCGTAGGTGCCGCGCGGTGCGCCCCTGCCTGTGCCGCGGGCCGTCTGCCCGTCCTTGACGTCCATGGAAGTCACCCTAACCACCGCTGCCGGTGGCCCGCCGGGGTGTGACCTGGGTCACAAATCAAAAACCTATTGCCCACTCGGTTTTTCGTGATTCCCTTTGCTCACCCCGAACGGCGATGTGAGCCGCCCGGCCGGCGCCCACCCGCATGCGCCGGCCGGTGCCGAGCCGTGCCGCGACCGGGGTCCACCCTCGACCTTCCCGATCACGGGACCAGTGGCCACCCAGGAGGCCGGTCATGAGCAGATCCGAAAGAGCCGCAAGAGCCATCGAGGTCGGCGCGGAAGCAGGGGAAAGGCCCGGGGCGGGGGCGACGGGAGGGGCGGAGGCGGAAGCCGGGACCGCAGGCGGCGGCCCCCTCGCCCGGCTGCTCCCGATGCTGACGCTCGGTCATGCCGCCATGTTCATGGTCTACATAGGCATCGGAGGCGTGCTGCTGCCGGTCCAGATCGAGCAGATCGACCCGGACGGCAAGATCGGCAGCCTCGGCCTGGTCTCCGGCGTCGCCGCCATCTTCGCGACCGTCTTCAACCCGCTGGCCGGCCTGCTCTCCGACCGCTCCCGGCGTCGCAACCCCTGGATCCTCGGCGGCGGCCTCGCCGCGTTCGCCACCCTCGCGCTGCTCGGCGCGGTACGGACCATCCTCCTGGTCACCATCGCCTGGTGCCTGGTGCAGGCCACCATGAACGTCTACCAGGCCGCCCTCACCGCGATCGTCCCGGACCGGGTGGCGGCCGACCGCCGCGGGCTCGCCTCGGCGATGGTCGGCATCGGCACGCCGATCGGCTCGGTCGTCGGCGTCATGCTGGCCACCCGCTTCGTGCCGGACGACGTGGACACCGGCTACCTGGTGCTCGGCGCGGTGACCGCCGTCGTCGCCGTGCTGTTCACCCTGCTGGTCCGCGACGAACGACTGCCCGCAGTGGAGACCGTCCCGCTGCGCCGCCAGGTCGCGGCTTTCGCGGAAACCCTCCGGGTGGCGGACTTCCGGTGGGCCTTCACCGGCCGTTTCCTGATGATGCTCGGCTTCTTCTCCGTCTCGTTGTTCCAGTACTACATCCTCCAGGACCACATCACGCTGCCCGAAGGTCTCGACCCGGAGGGCGCCCAGGCGGTGCTGGCGCCGGTCGACGCGGTCTGCACCCTGCTCGCCACGGTCGTCGGCGGGCTGCTCTCGGACCGGCTCGGCCGGCGCAAGCCGTTCATCGCGGTCTCCTGCGTGCTCAGCGCCGCCACCATGATGATCCCGGTGATCCAGCCGGACTGGACCGGCATGCTGCTCTTCACCGCACTCGCCGGGATCTCCTTCGGCTGCTTCATGGCCGTGGACACCGCCCTGGTCACCCTGGTGCTGCCGAGCGCCGACGACGCCGCCCGCGACCTCGGCGTGCTGAACATCGCCAACGCCGGTCCGCAGATCATCGCCCCGTTCGTGGCCTCCCTCGTCGTCGGCTCGCTCGGTTACAACGCGCTGTACGTGGTGGGCGCGCTGATCATCGCGCTCGGGGCGCTCTCGGTCGCTCCGATCAAGAGCGTCCGCTGACGCCGCGACGCCTCCCGAACGCCCCCACGCCCACACCCCTGCACCCCATTCCCCCCGGTTCCCCGCACCCCCCGACGCCCCGCGTCCAACCCAGGAGACCCGCCGTGCGCACCACCCCCGCCCCCCGAACCGACGGCCACCCCTACCAGGACCCGTCCCGCCCCGTCGACGAACGCGTCGCCGACCTGCTGGCGCGGATGACCCTGGAGGAGAAGGCCGGCCTGCTCTTCCACACCATGCTCCCGATGCACCCCGACGGCCGCCCGGTCGAGGAGGGCGACGACGCCGAGTTCCCGGGCGACACCACCGGCCTGATCCGGGGCCGGGGCGTGAACCACTTCAACCTGGTCGGCACCGCAGGCCCCCGCCAACTCGCCGAGTGGCACAACGCCGTGCAGGAGATCGCCGCCGGCACCCGGCTCGGCATCCCCGCCACCGTCTCCACCGACCCCCGGCACTCCTTCACCCTCAACATCGGCGCCTCGATCCACGCCGGCGCCTTCTCCGCCTGGCCCGAGGCGATCGGTCTGGCCGCCACCCGCGACCCCGAACTGGTCCACCGGTTCGCCGACACGGCCCGTCGCGAGTACCTGGCGGTCGGCCTGCGGGTCGCCCTCCACCCGCAGATCGACCTGGCCACCGAGCCCCGCTGGTCCCGCCAGACGGGGACCTTCGGTGCCGACGCGGCGCTCACCTCCGAGCTCGTCCACGCCTACGTCCGGGGCTTCCAGGGCGACCGCCTCGGGCCGGAGAGCGTGGCCACCATGGTCAAGCACTTCCCCGGCGGCGGCCCGCAGAAGGACGGCGAGGACCCGCACTTCCCGCACGGGAAGGAGCAGGTCTACCCGGGCGGCATGCGCGACTACCACCTCGCGCCGTTCCGGGCGGCGATCGCGGCCGGCGCCGCGCAGATGATGCCGTACTACGGCCAGCCGATCGGCACCGACTGGGAGGAGGTCGGCTTCGGCTTCAACAAGGGCGTCGTCACCGGTCTGCTCCGCGAGGAGCTGGGCTTCGGGGGCGTCGTCTGCACCGACTGGGGCCTGCTCAACGACGAGCCGATCTTCGGGGAGATGCACCAGGCCCGTGCGTGGGGCGTCGAACACCTCACCGTCGCCGAACGCGCCGCCAAGGCGCTGGACGCGGGCGTGGACCAGTTCGGCGGCGAGGAGTGCCCCGAGGTGGTCGTCGAACTGGTCCGCTCCGGCCGGATCGACGAGCGGCGGCTGGACGACTCGGTCCGGCGCCTGCTCCGCGAGAAGTTCGTCCTCGGGCTCTTCGAGCAGCGCCGCGTCGACCCGGACGCCGCCGAGGAGATCGTCGGCAACAGCGGGTTCCGCGCCGCCGGGGCGTCCGCCCAGCGCCGCTCGCTCACCGTGCTGGTCAACCGCGACCGGACCCTGCCGGTCACCCGGCCGCGCCCCAGGCTCTACACCGAGGGGCTGGACCGGGCGGTCGTCGCCCGCTACGGAGAGCCGGTCGGCACCCCCGCCGAGGCCGACCTCGCGGTGCTGCGCCTGTTCACCCCGTACGAGTACCGGGCCAACCGCTTCGAGTCGATGTTCCACTCCGGGCACCTCGACTTCCCCGAGGCCGAGCTGACCCCGATCCTGCGGGTGCTCGACGCGGTGCCGACCGTCGTCCTGCTCAACCTCGAACGGCCCGCCGTCGTCCCGGAGATCGCCGAGCGGGCGGCCGCCCTGGTCGCCGACTACGGCGCGAGCGACGAGGCGCTGCTGGACGTCGCCTTCGGCCGCGCCCGGGCGGAGGGCCGGCTGCCCTTCGAACTGCCCCGCTCGATGGCCGCCGTCGAGGCCTCCCGCCCGGACGTCCCGCACGACACCGCCGACCCGGTCTTCCCGTACGGCGCGGGCCTGGACCTCTGAGCCCCGCGACGGCTCCCGCACCCCCGGAACCGCTCCGCACGCTCCCGGCACACCCGCGCACGCGCCCCTTCACGCGCCCCTTCGCCCGCCCATCTGACCGCCCTTCCGCCCGCATGCCCCTCCGCGCGCCCCCGTTCAGCCGCAGCGAAAGGTCCTCCGCATGAGACCCGCCTCCCGAAGACTCCTCGCCGCCGCCTCCTCCGTCGCCGTGCTGGCCGGCGCCGCCACCGCGGCCGACGCCGCACCCGCCGGGACGCCGCCCGCCGCCCGGCCGCTCGCCGGCCTGCGCGTCCTGCTCACCAACGACGACTCCATGCAGGCCGCCAAGGCCTCGCACTCCGACGGCCTCGGCCTCTACGAGCTGCGGCGCGCACTCTGCGCCGCCGGTGCCGACGTGGTGGTGATGGCGCCCTGGCAGGTGCAGTCCGGCAAGGGCACGGCCGTCACCAACGGCGGCACCCTCACCCTGGGCCGGCGGGCCGAACCGCTCCCCGGCTACCAGGACGACTGCGCCGGCGCCCCGTCCGGCGCCCCGGTCTACGGCGTGTGCCTCTCCGACGGCCCGTGCGGTCCCGGCACCCCGAGCGCCACCCCGGCCGACACCGTGAAGTTCGCCGTACGGGCGGGCCTCGCCGCGAAGGCGGGCTGGACGGACGGCCCCGACCTGGTCGTCACCGGCATCAACTCCGGCCCCAACGTGAGCGCCCAGGTCAACGACTCCGGGACGGTCGGCGCCGCCATCGCCGCGATCGACCTTGGCGTTCCGGCGGTCGCCTTCTCCTCCGCCGGTGACGACAGCGGCGTGTTCTTCCCCCTCGCCGACTACCGGGCCACCGCCGAATTCGGCGCCCGGCTGCTGGCCGGGATGCGTACCCGCGGCCTGCTCACCCAGCGGTTCGCGCTCAAGGTCGACTACCCGGACGTCACCGCCGGCCGCCCGGCCGGTGCCCCGCGGTGGACGGCCGTCGGCCGCGGCCGGGTGGTCTGGCACGCGTACCAGCCCCGTACGGGGGCCGCGGACAGCTTCGACATCGCGCTCGGCGTCTGCGCCGACCGCCCCGGCGACGCCTGCACCGAGACCCTCCCGGACGCCGACTCCACCGCCCTGCTGCGCGACGGCCGGATCTCCGTCACACCCGTCACCGCCGACCGCACCTACGGTGTCAGGGGCGGCGGCGGCAAGGAGTTGAAGCGGCTCCAGTACTTCGTCGAGCACGAGGCCCCGCGCCCGTGACCCCCACCGGAACGCCCGTGACCCCCACCGGAGAGAGGCCCGGCATGACCACCGCAGCACCGCAGGACCACCCCGTCGTCCCGACCCGCAGCGGCCCGGTCCGCGGCGAGCGCCGGGCCGGCGGTCTCCGCTTCCTCGGCATCCCGTACGCCCAACCGCCGGTCGGCGACCTGCGGTTCGCCGCGCCCGTCCCGCCACGGCCGTGGACCGAGGTGCTCGACGCCACCGCGTACGGGCCGACCGCCCAGCGCCGGCCGTTCGCGGATGTCACCACCATCCCCGAGCCCACCGTCCCCGGCGAGGGCGTCCTCAACCTGAACGTCTTCACCCCGGACGCCGACCCGCGGGCCGCCCTTCCCGTCCTGGTCTGGATCCACGGCGGCGGCTACGTCGCGGGCTGCTCCGCCAGCCCCTGGTACGACGGCGCGGCCTTCAACCGGGACGGCGTGGTCCTGGTCTCGGCCGGCTACCGGCTCGGCGTCGAGGGGTTCCTGCACCTGGCGGACGCGCCCGACAACCGGGGCGTGCGGGACTGGATCGCCGCCCTGGAATGGGTCCGCGACAACATCGCGGCCTTCGGCGGGGACCCGGCCAAGGTCACCGTCGCCGGCCAGTCGGCGGGCGGCGGCGCCGTCCAGACCCTGCTCGCCACGCCTGCCGCGCACGGGCTGTTCCGCGCCGCCATCTCGGCCTCCGGTGCGGTGATGCGGCCGCAGGACAGGGAGACGGCCCGCGCGGCGTCCCGGCTGTTCGCCGAGCGGGCCGGCGTGCCCGCGACCGCGGCGGCCCTGCGCGACGCGACCGACCAGGAGCTGCTCGCGTTCCAGGACGCGCTGGACGCCCCCGGTCCCGGCCGGGACGAGCTGCCGCCGTTGCTCCTCGGACCCTTCGCGGACGGCGAGTTGATCCCGGTCACGCTGCCGGAGGCGCTGGTCGGGGGCGACGCCGGTACGGACGTTCCGCTGCTGATCGGCTTCACCGCCCACGAGTTCGCCCCGGAGACGGCGGACGGGGCCGAAGCGGCGGGGGACGCGGCCCCGGGCACGGACGCGGGCACGGACGGGCCGGCCCTGAGCGGCCTCCTCGCCGAACTGGGCCTCGACGAGGAGCACGCCGCGCGCTTCCTCGCACACCACGAGGCGGCCGGGCGGCCGGCCGACCCCCGGACGGTCGGCGGCCAGGCGATCACCGACCTGGTCTTCCGCGCCCCCGCCGTGGCGATCGCCGACGCCCGGGCGGCGCGCGGACTGCCCACCTGGCTCTACCAGTTCGAGTGGTCCGGCACCGCCCCCGGCCGTGCGGGCCAGGCCTACCACTGCATCGACCTGCCGTTCGCCTTCGACCTGCTGGACGCCGAGGGCGCCGTCGCGGCGCTCGGCGAGCACCCGCCGCAGCGGCTGGCCGAGGCGGTCCACGGCGCCTGGGTCGCCTTCGTCCGCGACCTCGACCCGGGCCGGTCCTGGCCGCGCTACGCGGACGACCGCGCCACCATGCTCTGGGACGCCGAGCCGCGGGTCGAACAGGACCCGCTGCGCGCCGTCCGCGAGATCTGGCTGGACTGACCACCTGCGGCAGACGGGTGCGGCCCGGGCAGTCACGCCCGGGCCGCACCCGTCTGCCACCGGGTGCTCAGGGACAGTCCCATGAACGGTAGTTCGTGGATGCCGAAGCCGCGATTGCGGATCAACCCGTTGAGCACGGCGGCGAAACCGGTCTCGGCGGGGCGGTGGTACGGCGAGACCGGCTGCACGAAGGAGCTCGGGGCGGCGAGGCGCGGCAGCGAGCGGACGAAGCCCTCCATCGAGGCCGGTTGCGAGTGGTCGCAGTGGCTGACACGGCCGGCGAACCGCCTCATGACCTTGGCGTCGCGCTCCGGCGGAAGGAGTTCCAACGGCACCGGGTGGCCCGCGACGACCAGCAGGCCGGCAGCGGGTAATGCCGAGTTCGTCGGCGAGTTCGGTGAGCCGCTGCGGGGCGGTGCCGGTTCCGCTCGCGGCGAGGGTGGTGAGAGTTCCGGCCCGTTCCATGCGACGGAGGTAGCCGGTGGGCCGTCGGTTCACCGGTGGCACGGCGTGAACCGGGGTGTGGCCGGGCCCGGGGAGAACGGACGCGCCGGACGACAGCGGCCCGAGGGGGCTCTCCATCCCCCTCGGGCCGCACCCCTCATGCGGATGGTCAGTTCGCCGCGTACACCAACTCGCCTCCCACGTAGGTGCGTTCGACGCGTGCCTCGGCGATCTCCGCGGCGGGGGCAGTGAGGATGTCGCGGTCCAGGACGACCAGGTCGGCCAGCTGGCCGGTCCGGAGGCTGCCGGCGTCGTCGTGGCCGTTCACGTGGGCGGAGCCCGCCGTGTAGGCGGCCAGCGCGGAGACCAGGTCGAGCCGCTGCTCTGGCAGGAAGACCCGTCCGTCGGTGGCCTCGGGCTCCATCCGGTTGACCGCCACGTGCAGCCCGGCCAGCGGGTCGGGGCTGCTGACCGGCCAGTCGCTGCCGGCGGCCAGGGTGGCGCCGGCCCGCAGCAGGTCGCCGAACGGGTACTGCCAGGCGGCGCGCTCGGGGCCGAGGAAGGGGATGGTCAGCTCGTCCATCTGCGGCTCGTGCGCCGCCCAGAGCGGCTGGATGTTGGCGATCGCGCCGAGCAGGGCGAACCGGGCGATGTCCTGCGGGTGGACGACCTGGAGGTGGGCGAGGTGGTGCCGGTTCCCGCGCCGGCCGTTGGCGGCGACGGAGGCCTCGACGGCGTCCAGCGCCTCGCGCACGGCGCGGTCGCCGAGCGCGTGGAAGTGCACCTGGAAGTCGAGCGCGTCCAGCGCGGTGACGTGCTCGCGCAGGGCATCGGGGTCGACGAAGCTCAGGCCGCTGTTGGCGGTCGCGCAACCGCAGCCGTCCAGGTAGGGGCTGATCATCGCGGCGGTGAAGTTCTCCGCGATGCCGTCCTGCATGATCTTCACCGAGTCGGCCCGGAACCGGCCGTGCTCCAGCTCCTTGCGCCGGGCCACGAGCTCGGGGATCTGCTCGGCCCCGCGGGAACGGTCCCACCAGAGCGCGCCGGTGACCCGGGCGGTCAGCGTGCCGGCCCGGGCGGCGGCCAGGTAGGCGTCGGAGGGGTCGGGCTGGCCGTTGAACTCGCCGAGCAGCGCGTCCTGCCAGCCGGTGATGCCGAGCGAGTGGAGCAGCCGCTGCGCCCGCAGCAGGCCGGCCAGCCGGTCGGCGGCGGTGATCGGCGGGACGAGCTGGGCAACCAGCCTGGTGGCGCCCTCCTGGAGGACGCCGCTCGGGGAGCCGTCGGCCTCGCGCTCGATCCGCCCGTCGGCCGGGTCGGGGCTCTCCCGGGTGAGTCCGGCGAGCTCCAGGGCCCGGGAGTTGGCCCAGGCGCCGTGGTGGTCGCGGTTGACCAGGTAGACCGGGCGGTCCGGGACCACCGAGTCGAGCAGCTGCCGGGTGGGCAGGCCGCCCTCGAAGCTCTCCATCGACCAGCCGCTGCCGGTGATCCAGGCCTGGTCGGGGTTGGCGTCGGCGTAGGCGCGGAGCCGGTCGAGGTAGTCGTCCACGCCGACGGTGCCGGTCAGGTCGCAGCCGGCCAGTTCGGTGCCGCCGTAGACGGCGTGGATGTGCGAGTCCTGGAAGCCGGGGATCAGCAGTTTGCCGGTGAGGTCGACGACCTCGGTGCCCGGCCCGACCAGCTCCCGCACCTCGTCGTGGCCGACGGCGGTGATCCGCTCGCCGGTCACGGCCAGGGTGGTCGCCCGGGTGCGGGCCGGGTCGCCGGTGTGGACGGGTCCGTGGGTGAAGACCAGGTCGGCCTTGCTCATGGGTGGTGCTCCAGACGGGTTCGGGTGCGGGTTGTCGGCGGGGTACCCCGGATGCTCCGGTGGTACCCGCCGTGGTCGTCGGGTCGTCGGGTCGTCGGGTCGTCGGGTCGTCGGGTAGTGGGTTGTCGGGTGATGGGGGCGTGGGGTCGTCGGGGCGTGGGCTCGTCAGGTCGTGGGGGTCGCGGTGTCGGCCGCGGCCGGCCGGTCGAAGTACGCCGAGCGGCGCCGCCACCGGGCCCAGGCCGCCGCCACCAGACCGGAGGCGATCATCAGGACGGGCACCAGCAGCTCGAACCAGCCGTTGTCGGCGGCGAGTTCGAAGTGGTCGGCGGAGTCGTAGAAGGTCCAGGCGAGGTAACCGCCGACGAAGAGCAGTGCGGCCGCGCCGAGCAGCGGCCCGACCACCGCGCGCAGGCCCTCCAGCGGCGCGGTGCGCAGCAGGTGGCGGAACTGCACGGCCGCGGCGACGGCGGTGAGTGCGTAGTAGAGGGCGACCACGATGCCGATCGCGTTGACGGCGGCGGAGATGAGGTCGCCGACGGTGGGGATGGCGATCGAGAGCAGGGAGAGCACGCAGGCGATGCCGGTGATCAGCAGGGTGCCGACCGCCGGGGTGGCGTGCTTGGGGTGCAGCTTCGTCCAGACCGGGCCGAGCACGCCGTCGCGTCCCATGGCGAACAGGCCGCGGGCGGTGGGGATGACGGCCGCCTGCAGTGACGCGACGGCGGAGAAGGTCAGGGCGATCAGCGGGAGCGCGGCGAGCGGCTGGTGGGCCAGTTTGGTGCCGAAGTAGGCCAGCCCCTGCGCGCCGTTGTCGGCCAGCTCGTCCAGTGGCAGGACCCGCTGGAAGGCGGTGCCGGCGAGCAGGAAGAGCAGCATCATCACGACCAGGGCGAGGATGCCCGCGCGGGAGGCGTCCCTCGGGTCGCGGACCTCCTCGCCGACGCTGAACACCGACTCGAAGCCCCAGTAGCAGAACACCGCGAGCACCATGCCCTGGGCGATCGCGCCGAGCGAGGGGATGTCGAAGGGGTTGAACCACTGCAGCGAGAACGGCTGGTCCCCGGCGAACAGGCCGTAGCCGCAGAACGCGAGCAGCACGCCGTACTCGAAGACCAGCAGGTACTTCTGCAGGCGGGCGGCGAGGTCGAGGCCGCGGACGGCGACCAGCGCGGCGGCGATCAGCACGACCAGCCCGAGCAGGGTGCACTGGAGGGTGGAGTCCGGGTCCAGGCGCAGGCCGAGGACGGAGTGGACGGTGGCCTGGCCGAGCAGCTGGATGATCGCGGAGCCGGTCACCGTCGTCGTGTACGCCATGAAGACGACGGTGCCGACCGTGTTGACCCAGCCGGTGAGGAAGCCGAGCCAGGGGTTGAGCGTGCGGCCGACCCAGCGGTAACTGCTGCCGGCGTCGGGGTCGACCTGGTTGAGCCGGCCGTAGCCGCCGGCGATGGCGAGCACGGGCAGGAAGGCGAGCAGCATGATCGCCGGGAGGTGGAGTCCGACGATGCCGGCCGTCAGCCCGAGGCCGATGCCGATGCTGCTGGTGGCCGCCGTACTGGAGGCGGCGATCGCCGCCCCGTCGAGCAGACCGAGGGACTTGCGCATGGAGACGGGGGAGTCGGTGGAGTGGACTCTCGGACCGGTACCCGTGTCCTGGACGGTTTCTGCCAACGGAACACCGCCTTGCGTGTGGGGGGATGGGGGTGGCGGCCGAACGGCCGGTGGCTGGCCATGAAACCGCCGCTCCCGCTACACGTCAATGCTGTTGTCATAAGCCTGGGGCGTGGCCGGGCGGGCGCTCCCGCAGACGCGCGACACCCGAACGGCCTGCTCGGACGGCTTGCGCGTCGGCCTGTCCGGACAGCCTGCTTGGACGGCCTGCGCGTCGGGCAGTCGTTGGGCAGGCCGGTGTCACGCCCGGCCGGCGGGGCTCCAACGGGTCACCTCGGCCAGATCGGCCTCGATCCGGGCCGCCGCCTCGGCGAGGCGGGGCAGGATGGCGGCGCGGCTCTGCCCGGCGGTGCCGCGTCCGGCGTGCAGGGCGACGTTGACGGCTGCGGCCACGCCGCCCCGGCCGTCCCGGACGGGCACGGCCAGTGAGCGCAGGCCCTCCTCCAGCTCCTCGTCCACCAGTGCGTACCCGTCCCGGCCCGCGGTGGCCAGCAGCCCGGCGAGCGCCGCGCGGTCGGTGACGGTGTGCGGGGTGAGCGGCTGCGGCTCCGCCCGGTCGAGCAGCGCCTCGCGCCGCTCGGGCGGGAGGGCGGCGAGCAGCACCCGGCCCATCGAGGTGGCCCAGGCCGGCAGGCGGGTGCCGACGCCGAGCTCGATCCGCATGATCCGGCTGGTCGGTACCCGGGCCACGTACCGGATGTCGTCGCCGTCGAGGACGGCGGCGGAGGCGGACTCGTGGACGTCCTTGACCAGGTCGACCAGGTGGGGCAGTGCCAGCTCGGCGAAGGAGAGGCCGGCGAGCCGGGCGTAACCGAGTTCGAGCACGCGCGGCAGCAGGGCGAACCGTGTGTCGTCGGCGCGGACGTAGCCGAGGTGCCGCAGGGTGAGCAGCGACCGGCGGGCGGTGGCCCGGGGGAGTCCGGTGGCCCGGGCCACCTCGGCGAGCGTGCCGCCCGGACCGGCCTGGCCGAGGGCGCGCAGCACGTCGAGCCCGCGGGCGAGCGACTGCAGGAACTCCGCGCCCAGCTCCTCCTTGGGCCCGCTGTCGTACCGTCCGCTGTCGTACCGTCCGCTGTCGTGGCGCCCACTGTCGCGGCCCCCGCTGTCGTGGCGCCCGCCGTCCTGCCTCTCACCGTCGTGGTGCGCCCCGCCCGCCGTCCGCGCCCCGCCTGCCGCGAGCGCGTGCTCCATCGCCCGGGCCGTGGCCCGCAGCCGGGGGAGCGCGTGCCGGGCGAGCGAGTCCGCGTCGTGGCGGCTGGTGTGGCTGACCACGCTGACGGCGCAGACCACCGCGCCGGCCGGCCCGTGTACCGGGGCGGCGATCGCGACCAGTCCGGGTTCGATCAGCTGGTCGTCGGTGGCCCAGCCGTCGGCCCGGGCGGCGAGGGCGCGCTCCCGGAACCGCTCCTCCACCAGGTCCGCGGCCGCCCCGCCCGCGGCCGCCCCGCCCGTCGCCGCCCCGCCCGTCGCCGCACCGCCCCCCGTCGCCGGTCCGCCGGGCCGGGGCGGGAGGGCGGGGAAGCCGGTGTCCAGCGGGTCGGCGCGGTGCCGGTCGCGCCAGCCGGCCCACTGGTCCGCGGTCCAGCCGGCGGCGAAGACCGCGCCGGGCGCGCAGCGTTCGGCCGGCAGCAGGTCGCCGATCCGGAACGAGATCGCCATCGCACGCCGCCGGGTGGCCTGGTGGACGAACCGGGCCCCGGCGCCGTCCGGGACGGCCACCGAGACCGATTCGTCCAGCTCGTCGGCGAGGGCCACGGCGTGCGGGCCGAGTGCCTCCGGGAGCCCGCAGGAGGACAGGTAGGCGTTGCCCAGCCGGGCGAGCCCGGGGGCGAGCACCAGGTCGCGGTCCTCGGCGCGCAGGTGGCCGAGCCGGACCAGGGTGGTCGCGACCCGGTCGATGGTGGAACGGGCCAGCCCGGTGGCCCGGGCGAGGTCGCCGGGGCGCTGACGGGGGGCGGGGTCGGCGGCCATCGCGCGCAGCACGGTGAGGCCGCGTACCAGCGGGCCGACGAGCTCGGCGGGCTCCGCCCCCCGTCCGGCGGGCGCGGGCGCGTCCGGGCCCGCCGCCGTCGCCGCACCGGTCGCCGTCACGCGGGTCGTCGCTGAGTCGGTCGCGGCCTCCTCCGCCGCCGTGGCCGCCGTCGCCGGCTCCGTCATCGCGCTGTCCGGCGTCGCCGTACCGGGGTCCGGGTCCGGCGTCGTCGCTGCGTCCGGCGCGGGCTGCGGCATCTGGTCCTCCTGGGGGCCGGTGGCGGCGTGTGGGCCGGGGGTGGCGCGAGGTCGCGGCTTGATCACGATGCGGAAACCGTACCGGCCGCCGTTGACAGGGGCCCGGCTCCGGCCGACACTCAAGCCCCTCGCAATTATGAACAATAGTTCATCAGGCGAACGCACTCGAAACGGAGTGGACCCGTTCATGGACAAAGTGCTGGCGACCGCCGAGGCGGCGGTCGCGGACATCGGGGACGGCGCGTCCCTCGCCGTCGGGGGCTTCGGCCTCAGCGGTGTGCCCGACGTGCTGATCCAGGCCCTGTACGCGCGCGGCCCGGCCGGCCTGCGCGTCGTCTCCAACAACTGCGGCGTCGACGGCGGCGGCCTCGGCATCCTGCTCGCCGCCGGCCGGATCGACCGGGTCACCGGGAGCTACCTCGGCGACAACAAGGAGTTCGCCCGCCGCTACCTCGGCGGTGAGATCGAGCTGGAGCTGACCCCGCAGGGCACCCTCGCCGAGCGGCTGCGCGCCGGAGGCTGCGGCGTGCCCGCCTTCTACACCCCGGCCGGCGTCGGCACCCCGGTCGCCGAGGGCGGACTGCCCTGGCGGCACGCCCGGGACGGCCGGCCGGCCGTCACCGCCCCGCCCAAGGAGGTGCGCACCTTCGACGGCCGCCCGTACGTACTGGAGCACGGCATCACCACCGACTTCGCCCTCGTCCGGGCCGCCCGCGGCGACCGGCTCGGCAACCTGGTCTTCCGCCGGGCGGCGCGCAACTTCAACCCGCTCGCCGCGATGGCCGGGCGGATCACCATCGCCGAGGTCGAGGAGCTGGTCGAACCGGGCGCGATCGACCCGGACGAGGTGCACCTGCCCGGGGTCTTCGTCCAGCGGGTGGTGACGCTGACGCCCGAGCAGGCGGCCGCCAAGGGGATCGAGCGCAGGACGGTGCGGGCACGATGAGCTGGACCAGGAACGAGATGGCCGCCCGCGCGGCCCGCGAACTGCCCGACGGCGGCTACGTCAACCTCGGCATCGGACTGCCCACCCTGGTGCCGTCCTTCCTGCCGGACGGCGTCGACGTGGTGCTGCACTCCGAGAACGGCCTGCTCGGCGTCGGCCCCTATCCGTACGAGGACGAGGTCGACCCCGACCTGGTCAACGCCGGCAAGGAGACCGTCACGGTGCTCCCCGGGGCCGGCTGCTTCGACTCGGCGCTCTCCTTCGGCATGATCCGCGGCGGACACCTGGACGCCGCCGTGCTCGGCGCCATGCAGGTCTCCGCCACCGGGGACCTCGCCAACTGGATGATCCCCGGAAAGCTGGTCAAGGGGATGGGCGGTGCGATGGACCTCGTCCACGGCGCCCGCCGGGTGATCGTGCTGACCGAGCACACCGCCAAGGACGGCACCCCGAAGATCGTCGAGCGGTGCAGCCTGCCGCTCACCGGCCGGGCCTGCGTGCACCGGATCATCACCGACCTGGGCGTCCTGGACGTCACCCCCGACGGCCTGGTGCTGGTGGAGACCGCCCCCGGCGTCACCGCCGCCGAACTCGCCGCCCGCACCGCCGCCCCCGTGCGCGACCGCTCGGGCGCCCCGGTCCGCCCGGCCGCTCCCGTCCGTCCTTCCGTCCCCGTCCGTCCTTCCGCCCCGGTCCCTCCGGCTGCCGGCCCCGCCGCCGTGAAGGAGCTGCCGTGACCAGGACCGTCTACCTCGTCGACGCCGTCCGCACCCCGATCGGCCGGCACGGCGGCGCGCTCGCCGCCGTCCGCCCCGACGACCTCGCCGCCCACGTGCTGCGCGCCCTGCTCGACCGCAGCCCGGCCCTCGACCCGGGCCGGATCGACGACGTCGTCCTCGGCAACGCCAACGGCGCGGGCGAGGAGAACCGCGACGTGGCCCGGATGGCCGTGCTGCTGGCCGGACTCCCCGTCACCGTCCCCGGGGTGACCGTCAACCGGCTCTGCGCCTCCGGCCTGGAGGCGGTGGTCCAGGCCTACCGGGCGGTCGCGCTCGGCGAGGCCTCGGTCATGGTCGCCGGCGGCGTCGAGTCGATGAGCCGGGCCCCCTGGGTGCTGCCCAAGCCCGGCCGGGCCTACCCCACCGGCCACCAGGAGCTGTACTCCACCACGCTCGGCTGGCGGATGGTCAACCCCAGGATGCCCGCCGAGTGGACGGTCGCCCTCGGCGAAGGCGCCGAACTGGTCGCCGACCGGTACCGGATCAGCCGGGAACAGCAGGACGCCTTCGCGCTCGCCAGCCACCGCAAGGCCGCCGCAGCCTGGGCCGCCGGCGCGTTCGACGGCGAACTCGCGCCCCTCCCCGGCACGGCTCCGACCTGCGACGAGACCGTCCGCCCCGACGCCTCGGTCGAAGCGCTGGCCGGGCTCAAGCCGGTGTTCCGCCCCGGCGGCACCGTCACCGCGGGCAACGCCTCCCCGCTCAGCGACGGCGCCGCCGCCGTGCTGGTCACCGACGAGGCCGGGCTGCGCGCCACCGGACGCGAACCGCTTGCCCGGATCACCGCCTCCGCCGCCACCGGCACCGAGCCGCAGTACTACGGCCTCGGCCCGGTCGAGGCCGCCCGTCGGGCCCTGGCCCGGGCCGGCCGCGGCTTCGCCGGCCTGGGCGTCGTCGAACTCAACGAGGCCTTCGCCGCCCAGGCCCTCGGCTGCCTCGCCGAGTGGCCCGACCTCGACCCGGCCGCCGTCAACCCGCGCGGCGGCGCCATCGCCCTCGGCCACCCTCTCGGCGCCTCCGGCGCCCGGCTGGCCGGCGCCGTCGCTCACCAGCTCGCCGCCGCCGGCTCCGGCACCGGCCTGGCCACCCTCTGCGTCGGGGTCGGCCAGGGCCTGGCCCTCGTCCTCGAAAGGTAACCCGCCATGCGCGCCACCCAGCACGACGTCTCCCGGGAGATCGCCCGGGAACAGGAGGAGTACCGGCGGCTCGGCGTCGTCCGCCACCACCCCGTCCGCTCCTACCCGCCCTACCGCAGCTCCGCGCTGCGCCACCCCGAGCACCCGCTGGTCGCCGTCGCCGACCCGGAGGCGGCCGAGCTGACCGGCCCCGCCTTCGGCGCCACCGACGTGACCGAACTGGACGCCGACCTCACCCGCCAGCACACCGGCGAGCCGCTCGGCGAGCGGATCACCCTCAACGGCCGGGTGCTCGACCGGGACGGCCGCCCGGTCCGCGGCCAGCTGGTCGAGATCTGGCAGGCCAACGCGGCCGGCCGCTACGCCCACCGGCGCGACGACCACCCGGCGCCGCTCGACCCGAACTTCACCGGCGTCGGACGCTGCCTCACCGGCGCCGACGGCAGCTACGCCTTCACCACCGTCAAGCCCGGCGCGTACCCGTGGCGCAACCACGCCAACGCCTGGCGCCCCGCACACATCCACTTCTCGCTCTTCGGCACCGCCTTCACCCAGCGGCTGGTCACCCAGATGTACTTCCCCGGCGACCCGCTCTTCCGCTACGACCCGATCCTGCAGTCCGTCACCGACGACAACGCCCGCGCCCGCCTGGTCGCCGCCTACGACCACGACCTCTCCACCCCCGAGTGGTCGCTCGGCTACCGCTGGGACATCGTCCTCGACGGCCCCGCCGCGACCTGGACCGAGGACGCGACCCCGAGCGAGGAGGACCGGTGACCGCACTGCCCACCCCCGCCCAGACCGTCGGCCCGTTCTACGGCTACGCGCTGCCCTACCCGGGCGGGCCGGAGATCGCCCCGGCCGGGCACCCGGACGCGATCACCCTGCACGGCCGGGTGTTCGACGGAGCCGGCGAGCCGGTACCGGACGCCCTGCTGGAGTTCTGGCAGCCCGTCCCGGCCGGCCGTACCGGCTCGATGCGCCGCGACCAGACCACCGGCGGCTTCGCCGGACGTGACGGCATCACCTTCACGGGCTTCGGCCGGGTCGCCACCGACCCGGACGGGCGTTGGGCGGTCCGCACGCTGCCGCCCGCCGGCGTGCCGTACCTCTCGGTCTGCGTCTTCGCCCGGGGGCTGCTGCACCACCTGTTCACCCGCGCCTACCTGCCCGGGCCGGACACCGAGGCCGACCGGCTGCTCGCCGCACTGCCGGCCGGCCGCCGGGCCACCCTGCTGGCGGCGGAGGAGGAGCCCGGCCGGTACCGGTTCGACGTCCGGCTCCAGGGACCGGAGGAGACGGTGTTCCTTGAGTTCCGCTGACGGCACCTTCGACGGTTCCCCCGCAGGCGACTTCGACGGCCTCCCGGCTTTCGCCGACGGCCGCCGGGCGTCCGGCCCCGGCGCCTCGGCCGGCCACGGCCCGGAGGCCGACCACGGCCTGCTCGCGCCCCTCCGGGCCGGCACCGCCGTCGAGGCGGCCACCGGCGACCGCGCCCTGCTCCAGGCCCTGCTCGACGCCGAGGCCGCGCTCACCCGGGCCCAGGCCGCACTCGGCCACGCCCCCGCCGAGGCCGCCGCCGCCGTCACCGCCGCGGCCCGCGCGGACCGCTTCGACCCGCGCGACCTGGCCCTGCGCGCCCGGGCCGGCGGCAACCCGGTCATCCCGCTGGTCGCCGACCTCACCGCGGCCGTCCCGCCCACCGCGGCCGCGTACGTGCACCGCGGCGCCACCAGCCAGGACATCCTCGACACCGCCCTGATGCTGGTCGCCCGGCGGAGCCTCCACGCCGTCCGGGCCGACCTGCTGCGGACCGAGGCCGCGCTGGCCGGCCTCGCCGCCCGGCACCGCGCCACCCCGATGGCGGGCCGCACCCTCACCCAGCACGCCGTCCCGACCACCTTCGGGCTCAAGGCGGCCGGCTGGCGCAGCCTCGTCCTGGACGCCGCGGACCGGCTCGCCGCGCTCCGCCTCCCGGCCCAACTCGGCGGCGCCGCCGGTACCCTGGCCGCCTTCGAGGCGTACGCGGCCGAGCCCGGCAGCGGGCCCGGCCTGGTCCGCGCCTACGCCGCCGAACTCGGCCTCGCCGAGCCCGCCCTGCCCTGGCACACGCTGCGCACCCCGGTCGCCGACCTGGCCGGCGCGCTGGCCTTCACCACGGCCGCGCTCGGCAAGCCGGCCGCCGACGTCCTGGTGCTCTCCCGCACCGAGCTCGGCGAGCTGGTCGAGGGCGGCGGCGGCCCCTCCTCGGCGATGCCGCACAAGAGCAACCCGGTGCGCGCGACGCTGATCGCCGCGGCCGCCCGCCAGGCGCCGGCGCTCGCCGCCGTCCTGCTCGGCTCGCTCGCGGCCGAGGACGAGCGGCCCGCCGGAGCCTGGCACGCCGAGTGGCAGCCGCTGCGCGAGCTGCTCCGGCTCACCGGCGGCGCGGCCGAGGCGGCCGCCGGACTCGCCGCCGGGCTCCGGGTGCTGCCGGACCGGATGCTGGCCGGCCTCGGCCGCACCGCCGGCCTGGTGGTCACCGAGCGGCTCGCCGCCGTGCTCGGCGAACGGCTCGGCCGCGGACCGGCCGGGGCCCTGCTGGGCCGGGCCGCGGCGCTGGCCGCCTCCGAGGGCCGGACCCTCGCCGGCGCCCTGCCGAGGGCCGCCGTGTCGCCGGAACAGGAACGGGTGCTGCGCGAACTCCTCTCGCAGCGCGCGGCCGAACTGACCGACCCGGCCCGCTACCTCGGCGCCGCCCCCCTCCTCGTCGACCGTGCCCTGCGGCGCACCGCCGCCCCACCGAAGGAGCCCCACCCGTGACCGCCCGGCTGCACCACACCGTCGAGGGCCCGGCCGGTGCGCCGGTGCTGGTCCTCGGCCCCTCGCTCGGCACCTCGACGGCCGTCTGGGACGCCCAGGCCCGCGTCCTCGCCCGGCACCACCGGGTGGTCCGCTTCGACCTGCCCGGGCACGGCGGCACCCCGGCCGGCGTGCTGCCCTCCCTGGCGCCCGGTGCGACCGCCGTCGCCGACCTGGCCGGCCTGGTGCTCGAACTCGCCGACCACCTCGGCGCGATGCGGTTCGGCTACGCCGGGGTCTCGCTCGGCGGTGCGATCGGCGCCCACCTGGCCGTGCACCACCCGCAGCGGGTCACGGCGCTGGCCCTGGTCTGCTCCTCCGCCCGTTTCGGCGAACCGGCCGGCTGGCACGAACGGGCCGACCTGGTCCGGGAGCGCGGCACCGAGGCGCTGGCGCCGACCGCGCCCGGCCGTTGGTTCACCCCCTCGTTCGTCGCCGTCCCCGAGGCCGCCGACCGGGTGGCCGCCCTGGTCACCGACCTGTGCGGGGCCGGCCGCTCCGGCTACGCCGCCTGCTGCGACGCGCTCGCCGGGTACGACCTGCGCGCCGACCTGGCCCGGATCACCGCTCCGACCCTCGTGGTCGCCGGCCGGGAGGACCGCGCGACCCCGCCCGCCCACGCCCGCGAACTGGCCGACGGCATCCCCGGTTCGACCCTGCTGGAGATCGCCGAGGCGGCCCACCTGGCCCCCGTCGAGCAGCCGCAGGCCGTCCTCGCCGCGCTGCTCGGCCACTTCACGACCCCCGCGGACGACGAGGCGCGGCACGCGGCCGGCTCCGCGGTACGCCGGGCGGTGCTCGGCGACGACCACGTCGACCGCGCGATCGTCCGCACCACCGGCTTCACCGCGGACTTCCAGGACTTCATCACCCGCTACGCGTGGGGCGAGATCTGGACCCGCCCCGGCCTCGACCGCCGCACCCGCAGCTGCGTCACCCTGACCGCGCTGGCCGCCCACGGCCACCAGGAGGAGCTGGCGATGCACGTGCGGGCCGCGCTGCGCAACGGGCTCACCCCCGCGGAGATCAAGGAGGTCCTGTTGCAGACCGCCGTCTACTGCGGCGTCCCCGCGGCCAACGCCGCCTTCGCCACCGCCCAGCGCGTCCTCGCCGAGCCGGGCCTTCCCACCACCACCCACCCCACGGAGTCCTGAGTGCGCACCAGCGTCGCCATCATCGGAGCCGGACCGGCCGGCCTCCTGCTCTCCCACCTGCTCCACCGCCAGGGCGTCGACAACGTCGTCCTCGAACTGCGCACCCGCGAGTACGTCGAGCGGCGCCAGCGCGCCGGAATCCTCGAACAGGGCACCGTCGACGTGCTGCGCGCCGCCGGCGCCACCGGGCGGCTGGACCGCGAGGGCCTGACCCACCACGGCATCGAGCTGCGCTTCGACCGCCGCTCGCACCGGATCGACCTGCCGGGCCTGACCGGCGGCCGCTCGGTGACCGTCTACGCCCAGACCGAGGTGGTCAAGGACCTCGCCGCGCTGCGCGAACAGGCCGGCGGCACCGTCCTGTTCGAGGCCGAGGCACTCGCCGTGGAGGGCGCCGGCACCGACTCGCCTCGGGTCCGCTACCGGCACGGCGGCGCCGAGCACGTCCTGGACTGCGACCTGGTGGCGGCCTGTGACGGCTTCCACGGCATCGGCCGCCGGTCCGTCCCCGAGGGCGCGCTCACCGTCGCCGAACGCACCTACCCCTTCGCCTGGCTGGGCATCCTGGCGGACGTGCCGCCGTCCTGCGAGGAACTGGTCTACGCCCACCACGAGCGCGGCTTCGCCCTGCACAGCATGCGCTCGCCGCAGGTCAGCAGGCTCTACCTCCAGGTGGACCCGGACGACCGGGTGGAGAACTGGCCGGACGAGCGGATCTGGGACGAGCTGGACGCCCGGTTCGCCGTCGACGGGGCCTGGACGCTGCGGCGCGGACCGATCACCGAGAAGAGCATCACCCCGATGCGCAGCTTCGTCGCCGAGCCGATGCGCCACGGCCGGCTCTTCCTGGCCGGCGACGCCGCCCACATCGTGCCGCCGACCGGCGCCAAGGGGCTCAACCTCGCGGTCGCCGACGTCACCCTGCTGGCCCGGGCCGTCGCCCACTGGCGGGCGGACGGCGACGAGTCGCTGCTCGACGCCTACTCGGAGACCGCGCTGCGCCGGGTCTGGCGGGCCGAGCACTTCTCGTACACCATGACCACGCTGTTGCACGCGGATCCCGGGGAGTCGGAGTTCGACCGCCGGCTGCGGCTCTCCCACCTGCGCTACCTGGCGTCCTCGCCGTCCGCCTCGGCCTCGCTGGCCGAGAACTACGCCGGCCTGCCGATGGACTGACGGATCCGGACCGAAGAATCCGGACTGACGGAGCGTCAGATCGACGGACAGTGGACAAGAGGGGGCGGCCGCCGGGCAGCGGCCGCCCCCTCGGGGTTCCTCCGTGCTCAGGCCAGGAAGCGGTAGACGGCCTGGGCGACGCAGGCGGGCTTCCCGGCGCCCTCGATCTCCACGGTGAGGTCGGCCACCACCTCGACGCCGCCCCGGACGTCCTCGACCGAGGCCACCCGGCCGTGCGCGCGGATGCGTGCGCCGACCTTGACGGGGGAGGGGAAACGGACCTTGTTGAGGCCGTAGTTGACGGCCATCGAGACGCCTTCGACCTGGAGCAGCTCGGTCCAGAGCGGGATCAGCAGCGACAGGGTGAGGTAGCCGTGCGCGATGGTGGCGCCGAACGGGCCGGCCTTGGCGCGCTCGGTGTCGACGTGGATCCACTGGTGGTCGTCGGTGGCGTCGGCGAAGGTGTCGACGCGAGGCTGGGCGATCTCCAGCCACCCGGTGCGGCCGAGGTCGGCGCCGGCCTGGGCGCGGATCCCGTCGAGTCCGTGGACGGTGGTGGTCATGTGGTCACTCCTCGGGGAGGGCGGGGGAATCGGTGGAATCGATGGAATCCGGGGAGCCGGCGGCCGGGGGGCCGTAGCGGGCCCTGATCGGGCCCTTGAGCAGCTTCCCGGTGGCGTTGCGCGGCAGCTCGGAGACGAGCAGCACGGAGCGCGGGATCTTGTAGCGGGCGAGCCGGCCGTCGAGGTGGGCGAGCAGCTCCGCGGGCTCGGCCCGCGCGCCGGGGCGCAGCACGACCACGGCGCGGCCGACCTCGCCCCAGCGGGTGTCGGGGACGCCGAAGACGGCGCACTCGGCGACCGCCGGGTGGTCCAGCAGGGCATCCTCGACCTCGGCGGGGTAGACGTTCTCCCCACCGGAGATGATCATGTCCTTGATCCGGTCGACCAGGCGGACGTAGCCGTCGCCGTCGACCTCGGCGACGTCGCCGGAGCGGAACCAGGCGCCGTCGCGGAACGCCTCGGCGGTGGCCTCGGGCCGGTTCCAGTAGCCGGGCGTGACGTTCGGCCCGGCGATGACGACCTCGCCCCGTTCGCCCGGGGCGGCCTCCTCGCCGGAGGGGGCCAGCACCCGGACGTCGGTGAAGAAGTGCGGCACCCCGGCCGTCCCGGCGTGGGCTACGGCGTCGGAGCGGTCCAGCACCAGCGCGCCCGGGGCGGTCTCGGTCATGCCGTAGCCCTGGACGAAGGCGAGCCCCCGGTCCAGGTAGGCACGGGCGGTGCGGGCCGGGACGGGCGCGCCGCCGCAGAGCAGGGTGCGCAGGCCGGAGAGGTCCGTGCCGGCCCAGCCCGGCGCCGCCGCCACCGCGTCGTACATGGCGGGCACCCCGAACATGCAGGTGACGCGGTGGCGTTGGACCAGCTCCAGGGTCCGTTCCGGGTCGAAGGCGGACTCCAGGACCACCGTGCCGCCCTTCAGCAGGGTCGGCAGGCAGCTCATGTTGAGCGCACCGGTGTGGAACAGCGGCGCGGCGACCAGGGCCACCTCGTCGCTCCCGAGGTCGGTGTCGACCAGGACGTTGAGGCTGTTCCAGAGGATGTTGCCGTGGGTGAGCAGCGCACCCTTGGGCCGGCCGGTGGTGCCCGAGGTGTACATGATCAGGCAGAGGTCGTCCGGCCCGACGTCCAGGTCGATCGGGCGGTCCGGCGAGGCCCCGATCAGTGCCTCGTACGGCAGTCCGGGGCCGGCGTCCACGGCGACGGCGGTGGCGACGGCCTCGGCGAGGCGCGCCGCCGGGCCGTCCGCCCGGCCCCCGGCCCGGCCGCAGTGGTGCACCAGGACCGTGCTGCCCGAGTCGGCCAGCTGGTACCGGAGTTCGGGCTCGGTGAGGCGGGTGTTGAGCGGCACCAGGACGGCACCGAGCATCCCCGCCGCGAACAGCGCCTCCAGGAAGGACGGGTGGTTGGGCCCGAGGTAGGCGATCCGGTCGCCGCGCCCCACGCCCTGCCCGAGCAGGGCGTGGGCGAGCCGGGTGGAGCGCTCGTGCAGGGCGGCGTAGCCGGTGGTGCGGCCCTCGTGGACGAGGGCGGTGCGCCGCGGGGTCCTGCGGGCGCGGCGGGCGGTCCAGGAACCGATGCCCTGATTGCGCATGACGGGACTCCTCAGCTTCCGGCGAGCCCGAGCAGCCGGGCGGCGTTCTCCTTCAGGATCTTCGGACGGACCTCGTCCCGGACCGGCAGCGCGGCGAAGTCGGCCAGCCAGCGGTCCGGCGTGATCAGCGGGTAGTCCGAGCCGAACAGCACCTTGTCCTTCAGCAGCGTGTTGGCGTACTGGACCAGCTGCGGCGGGAAGTACTTCGGCGACCAGCCGGACAGGTCGATGTGGACGTTCGGCTTGTGCACGGCCACCGCGAGCGCCTCGTCCTGCCAGGGGAAGGACGGGTGGGCGAGGATGATCCCCAGCCCGGGGAAGTCGGCGGCCACGTCGTCCACGGCCAGCGGGTTGGAGTACTTGAGGCGGATGCCGCCGCCCCCGGGCACGCCGGCGCCGATGCCGGTCTGGCCGGTGTGGAAGAGGGCGACCGCGCCGGCCTCCTCGATCGCCTCGTACAGCGGGTAGGCCAGGCGGTCGTTGGGGTGGAAGGCCTGGAGGCTGGGGTGGAACTTGAAGCCGCGCACGCCGTACTCCGCGACCAGGCGGCGCACCTGCCGGACGGCGGCGCGGCCCTTGTGCGGGTCGACGCCGGCGAACGGGATGATCACGTCGGGATTGGCGAGTGCGGCCTCGGCGATCTCCTCGTTGGGCACCGGCGGCTGGCCGGTGGCCGACTCGGCGTCGACCGTGAAGACCACGCAGGCCATCCGCCGCTCGCGGTAGTACGCGGCGATCTCCGGCACGGTGGGGTGGCGGTGGCCGGCCCCGAAGTGCCGGCCCGCGGCGGCGGCCAGCTCGGGCGGGAGCGAGGCTGCGCCGTCGGCGGCGACCTCGGCGTGGGTGTGGACGTCGATGGCGACCAGCCGGGCCGGGTCCGGGCCGGCGGGGGCCGACGGACCGGCGTCCGGCCGCCCGGCGTTCGACGGCGCGGGGCCGGAAGGTGCGGGGCGGGAAGGTGCGGGGCCGGAGGGTGCGGCGTTCGACGGTGCGGGGCCGGACGGTGCGGCGCTCACAGCTGCGGCGCCGGGATGCCGTACTCCGCCGGGCGGCGCCCGACCGAGACCGGCCAGGCGGCGGCGATCGCGTCGGCGCTCCAGCCGCCGTCCGCGAAGGCCACCGAGGACTCCTCCGGGTGCGACCAGAGCGCGAGCCGGTCGCCGCCGATGCCGATGCACTGGCCGGTGACACCGGCCGAGGCGTCCGAGACCAGGAAGGAGACCAGGCCGGCCACGTCCTCCGGGGTGCCGAAGCCCTCGCCCTTGCGCAGGGTGTCCGGCAGCGGCGTGCCGTGCTGCTCCAGCGCCTCGACGTGTGCGGCGAACGCCGGGATCGTCCGGGTCATCGCGGTGGCCGCCACCGGGATCAGCGCGTTGGCGGTGATCCCGGCCTTGGCCAGTTCCATCGCCCAGGTGCGGACCATGGCCGCGATGCCGGCCTTGGCGGCGGCGTAGTTGGTCTGGCCGAAGTTGCCGCGCTGCCCGGCGGGGGAGCCCGCCACCACGATCCGGCCACCCCCGCCCTGCTCGCGCATCCGCGCGACGGCGGCCCGTACGCAGGTGAAGGTGCCGCGCAGGTGGACGCGGACCACCTCGTCGAAGTCCTCGTCGGTCATCTTCCACAGCACCCGGTCGCGCAGCACGCCGGCGTTGGTGACCATCGCGTCCAGCCGGCCGAAGCTGTCCACGGCGCGGGCGACCAGCGCCTCGGCGGCCTCGGTGCCGCCCACCGGCACCACCTCGGCGACGGCCCGGCCGCCGGCCGCGGTGATCTCGCGGACGGCCGCGGCGGCCGCCCCGGGGTCGACGTCGTTCACCACCACCGCGGCGCCGGCGGCGGCCAGCTCCCGGGCGTAGGCGAGGCCGAGGCCGCGGCCGCTGCCGGTGACGACGGCGACCTTTCCGGAGAGATCCATGGGGTTCCTCTCGAAGGGGTTGGGGAGTCGGGGAGTCCGTGGGGACGGTGCGCGGGGGTGCGCGGGGTGCGCGGCGGGGCCGGTGCGGCGGGCGCGGGTCGCGCTCGACGACGGCACTGACGGCACCGGCGGCACGAGAAAAGCTAGGCACATTCGTGTCTGTCGTCAATGAAGTGCCGAATATTGGTTCCCGGGCAGGGCGCCGCGTCCTACGCTGGGGCGGTGTCCAGTTCAGACCCCGCCGGGGAGACCCGCCTGCCCGATGCGTCACCCGCCGCGCCCGCCGACGGCGCGGCCGCTTCGGCCGTCCCGCCCGCCGCGGCCTCGCCCGGTGCCGGGGCGCCCGGCGCCGTGCCGCGCCCGCAGTCGCTGATGCTGAGCTTCTTCGGCATCCACGTGCTCGGGCGGGAGACCGCCCTCTCCTCGGGCAGTGTCATCGACGTCTTCGCCCGGGTCCACGTCGGCGAGGACGCCGTCCGCTCGACGCTGGCCCGGATGGTCGGCCGGGGGCTGCTGGAGCGTCACCGCCGGGGCCGCCGGATGTACTTCGGCCTCACCCCCAGGGCGCGGACGGTGCTCGCGGACGGGCAGGACCGGATCTGGCGCACCGGCGCCGTCAACCGCGACTGGGACGGCGGCTGGACCCTGGTCGGCTTCTCGCTGCCCGACGCCTGGCGCAGCGAGCGCCACGACCTGCGCTCCCGGCTGGTCTGGGGCGGCTTCGGCCCGCTGCAGAGCGGCCTCTGGGCCGCGCCCGGCCGCGTGGACGTGACGGCACTGCTCGACGGCCTCGGCCTGGACGAGCACCTGAAGGTGTTCCACGCCAGCGCCGCGCCGCCCACCGACGCCGGCGTCCTGCTGCGTTCGGCCTTCGACGTCGAGGGCATCGCCGCCGGCTACCGGGAGTTCCTGTCCCGCTGGGGCGGCGCCGAGCCCGCCGGCGGTGATCCGCTGGCCTGCCAGCTGCTGCTGCACACGGACTGGCTGGAGCTGGTCCGGAGCGACCCGCACCTGCCGGCCGAGCACCTCCCGGCGGACTGGCCGGCCGCGGCCGCCGAGCGGTCGTTCCGCGCACTGGCCGCCCGCTACGAGCCTGCCGCGGCCCGGATCGCCGCGGAGGTGCTGGACGCGATCGACCTCGGGTAGTCCGCGTCCTGCCCAGGGGCGGGGTCGGATGCCGGAGGTCCGCGCGCTTATGTCAACACCATTGACGTTGCCGCCCGGGTGGCGTTCTCATGGCAGAGGAGGAGCTCGTCACTCCCGGCACCAGAAGGAGACCCGCATGGATCCCGTCCACGCGCTGCAGGACGCCCGGCCCACCCCGTTCTGGCTGGACGACCCCGGTCGGCCGGAGCCGTGCCCCGCGCTGGCCGGCACCACCCGGTGCGACCTCCTGGTGGTCGGCGGAGGCTACTCCGGCCTGTGGACCGCGCTGATCGCCAAGGAGCGGGACCCTTCACTGGACGTCGTCCTGGTCGACGGCCACGAGGTCGGCTGGGCCGCCTCCGGGCGCAACGGCGGCTTCTGCGAGTCGAGCCTCACCCACGGCCTGGCCAACGGCCACGAGCGCTGGCCGGGCGAGCTGGCCCGGCTGGAGCGGCTCGGCGAGCAGAACCTCCAGGCGATGGAGGACGCCGTCAAGCGCTACGGCATCGACTGCGACTGGGAGCGGACCGGCTCGCTGACCGTGGCGACCGAGCCCCACCAGGTCGACGAACTGCACGGATTCGCCGAACTGGCCGCCCGCTACGGCACGGAGCTCACGCCGCTGGACGCCGCCGCCGTGCGGGCCGAGATCGACTCGCCGACCTTCCTGGGCGGGCTCTGGGACCGTGAGGGCGTGGCGATGGTCAACCCGGCGCGGCTCGCCTGGGGCCTCAAGCGGGCCTGTCTGGAGCAGGGCGTGCGGATCCACGAGCACACCCCCGCCGTCGCGCTCGCCGCCTCCGGCCCCGGCATCGCCGTCCGCACCGGGTACGGCCGGGTGCTCGCGGGCAAGGTCGCGCTCGCCACCAACGCCTTCCCCTCGCTGCTGCGGCGCCACCGCCCGTACACCGTCCCGGTGTACGACTACGCGCTGATGACGGAGCAGCTCACCGCCGATCAGCTCGCCGCCGTCGGCTGGCAGGGCCGCCAGGGCTTCTCGGACAGCGCCAACCAGTTCCACTACGTGCGGCTCTCCGCCGACAACCGGATCCTCTGGGGCGGCTACGACGCGGTCTACCACTACCGGGGCAGGGTCCGGGCCGAGCACGACCAGCGGCCGGAGACCTTCGCCACCCTGGCCCGGCACTTCGCCCGGACCTTTCCGCAGCTCGAAGGCCTGCGGTTCACCCACGCCTGGGGCGGCGCGATCGACACCTGCACCCGGTTCAGCGCCTTCTTCGACCTCGCGCACGGGGGTCGGGTCGCCTACGCGGCCGGCTACACCGGCCTCGGCGTGGGCGCCACCCGCTTCGGCGCGGAGGTGATGCTGGACCTGCTCGCGGGCGAGCGCACCGAGCGGACCGCGCTGGAGATGGTCCGCCGCAAGCCGCTGCCGTTCCCGCCCGAGCCGGTCCGCTGGGCCGGCATCACCGCGACCCGCTGGTCGCTCGCGCAGGCGGACCGCAACGCCGGCCGCCGCAACCTCTGGCTGCGGAGCCTGGACCGGCTCGGCCTCGGCTTCGACAGCTGACCGGCCCGGCCGCCCCGCGACCGGCCCGGCCGCCCCGCGACCGGCCCGGCCGCCCCGCGACCGGCCCGGCCGCCCCGCGACCGGCCCGGCCGCCCCGCGACCGGGCCGCGCCCCGCGACCAGGCCGCCCCCTGCGGCCCAGAGGCTCAAGTGGCCCAGAATCCAGGGGGACAACCGGCCCTGTCCATCGGTCCACCTCTCTCCTAGGCTGGGCACCGTGACCAACAAAGTCGACTTCTACTTCGATCCCGTCTGCCCCTTCGCATGGATCACCTCCCGCTGGATCCTGGAGGTCGAGCGCCACCGCGAACTCGACCTCACCTTCCGGGTGATGAGCCTCTCCGTCCTCAACGAGGGCCGCGAGGACCTCCCCGAACGCTACCGCCGGCTGCTGGACACCGGCTGGGGCCCGGTGCGGGTCTGCATCGCCGCCGCCGAACAGCACGGGGAGCACGTCCTGCGCGACCTCTACACCGCGCTCGGCACCCGCCTGCACGACCAGGACCGGGCCGCCGACGACACCGTTCTGCGTGAGGCCCTGGCCGAGGCCGGCCTCCCCGAGTCGCTGGCCGACGCGGCCCGCAGCACGGCGTTCGACATCGCACTGCGCAAGAGCCACCACGAGGGCATGGACCCGGTCGGCGAGGAGGTCGGGACGCCCACCATCCACGTGGACGGCACCGCGTTCTTCGGGCCGGTGCTCAGCGCGATCCCGCGCGGGCAGGACGCCGTGAACGTCTTCGACGGCGTGCGGCTGCTGGCCGGCTACCCGAAGTTCTTCGAGCTCAAGCGCACCCGCACGGGGTCGCTGGACTTCTCCTGAGCCGGATGAACACCGCTGCGCGCCAGGAGAGGTGAGGCGCCGTCAAGGGGGCGTCAGGGGAGTGTCGGAGCCGCATCAGGGCGGCGGGCCGGGCTTGCCCGCGCATCGGCGGGCGGGCTTGGATGAGGGACGTGAACCGCTCGGCACGCCACCACGGCAGCCCGCCGCATCCGCGGCCCCGGTCGTCACCAGCGTCCGGTAGCACCGAGCCTCCCCGCTCCGCCGCCGCCGCGCGCCGGCCCGGAGGCGTCCCGCCGCGCCTGCGCCGCTCCGCGCCGTCCGTCTCCCGCCGCTGTGGGCGGGGGCGGACGCGCGCCACCCCTCCCCGCACTCCACCACCCCTCCCCGTACTCCACCACCCCTCCCCGTACTGCACCGCCGCTCCCGCCGCTCCCGGCGCTGGTGGTCGCCGGTGCCGTGACCGGTGCCGTGACCGGGGCCGCCACGGGGAAGGCCAGGGGCGCGCGGGCCGGCCGGTGGCGGCGCGTGCGAACAGGTGGGCCGCCGCGTGCGCCCTCTACGATGTGCCCATGAGCGGGAGCCTTCAGCTATCAGGTGCGCATCGGTCGCAGCAGCCGGACGCCGACGAGCGGCTGCGGAACGACGAACGGCTGGAGACGGCCGCCGGGATCCTCGTGCTGCTCGCCGACCGCACCCGGCTCGCGCTGATGCAGCGCCTCGGCGAGGGCGAGGCCGACGTGACGACGCTGACCGAGGCCTGCGGTGCGGCCCGGCCCTCGGTCAGCCAGCACCTGAGCAAGCTCCGGCTGGCCGGGTTGGTCACCACCCGCAAGGACGGCCGGCGGGTCGTCTACGCGCTGCGGCACGGGCACCTGCGCCGGCTCGTCAACGAGGCGCTGAACGTCGCCGACCACCAGATCAGCGGGCTGCCCCCGCACGACTGAGCGGCGGAGCGGTAGCCGGCGGCGGGGCGGCCGCGCGGCGGACGGCAGACGGTGGGTCGGTGGGCGGCCACGGAGGCGGGCCTTCTCTGGCCAATAGGTGCACACGTATGCACATGTTGTCCTATGCTGATGTCGTCGCCCCGGTCCTCCGGCGTCCGCTCCGCCGCTGCTCGTGCTGCTGCCGTACGGCGGCCGTTCGCCCTGCGGCTGTCCGTGCGCCGTGCCGGTGCCCTGTCGTCCTGCGCGCCGTCGCCGTGCGCGCCGAGCCTGAGCGGGGTCCCCATGCTGTCCGTGCTGCGCGAGCCCACCTACCGGCACCTGTTCGCCGCCCAGGTCGTCGCCCTCGTGGGCACCGGTCTGGCGACGATCGCCCTCGGCCTGCTCGCCTACGACCTCGCGGGGGCGGACGCCGGCTCCGTGCTCGGCACCGCGCTGGCGATCAAGATGGTCGCCTACGTCGGTATCGCGCCGGTCGTCGGCGCGCTGGCCCACCGGATCCCGCGTCGCCGTCTGATGGTCGCCTCCGACCTGACCCGGGCGACGGTCGCCCTCGCGCTGCCGTTCGTCACCACGGTCTGGCAGGTCTACCTGCTGATCTTCCTGCTCCAGGCCGCCTCGGCGGCGTTCACCCCGGCGTTCCAGTCGGTGATCCCCGAAGTCCTGCCCGCCGAGCGCGACTACACCCGCGCGCTGTCGCTCTCCCGGCTCGCGTACGACCTGGAGAGCGTCGCCGGTCCGGTGCTCGCCGCGGGACTGCTGGCGCTGGTCGGCTACCACTGGCTGTTCTGGGGCACCACGGCCGGGTTCCTCGCCTCGGCGGCCCTGGTTGTCTCCGTCGTCCTCCCCAAGCCGGCGCCGTCCGCCCTCCCTGGCGGCGTCCTGCAACGCTCGGTCCGCGGAGGCCGTCTCTTCCTGGCCGCGCCCCGGCTGCGCGCGATGCTCGCCCTCGACCTCGCGGTCGCCGCCGGCGGCGCCATGGTGATCGTCAACACCGTGGTCTACGTCCGCGACCAGCTCGGCCGTCCGGCCGGTGACGTCCCCCTCGCCCTGGGCGCGTACGGCGCGGGCTCGATGGCCGTCGCGCTGCTGCTGCCCCGTGCGCTGGACCGGGTGACCGACCGCGCGGTGATGCTCCCGGCGGCGTTCGGCACCGCCGGGCTCCTCGCCGCACTGGCCGCGCTCACGGTGGCCGGCCCGGGCGGCACCGCCGGCTGGCGCTGGCCCGCCCTGCTCGCACTCTGGGCCGGCTTCGGCGCCGCGGGTTCGCTGATCCTCACCCCGACCGGACGCGTCCTGCGCGACGCGGTGCGCCCGGCCGACCTGCCCGCCGTGTTCGCCGCCCAGTTCTCCCTCTCGCACGGCTGCTGGCTGCTGACCTATCCGCTGGCCGGCTGGCTCGGCGCCACCGCGGGCCTTCCGGCCGCGACGGTCGTCCTGGGCGCACTCGCGCTGGCGGCGGGCACGGTCGCGGCCCGGGTCTGGCCCGCGGGGCCGGCGCCGGAACCCCGGGCGACCGTCGCCGCGGGCCCGGCGGCCGCCCCCGTCGGCCGGGCCCGGTAGGCAGGTCGGGCCCCGCGCGGCCGGAAGGGTGGCCCTGCCGGACCCCGGTTGCGGCGGGCCTGGTGAGCCGGTACCCGGGCGGCTCCGGGGAGTTCGACGGCAAGGTGGTGCTGATCACCGGCGGCAGCCGGGGGACGGGCCTCGCCACGGCGAGGCTGTTGCTGGGCGGCGGCGCGAGCGTGGTGATCACCGGACGGGACGAGACCAAGCCGGCGCGGGCCACGGCGGAGCCGGACGCGGGTGAGCGCCTCCTCGCGGTCCGCGCCGACGCCGGCGTGCCGGCCGAGCTGAAGCACCTGACGGGCGTGACCGGCGAGCGGTACGGGCGGTTGGACGGCGTGTTCGCCAACGCCGGGGCCGCCGTCTTCCGGCGCGGCGACGAGGTCACCGAGAAGGACTTCGACCGCACCGTGGACGTCAACTTCAAGGGCGTCTTCTTCACCGTCCAGTACGCGCTGCCGCTGCTCGACGCGGCGGGTGCGGGTCCGTCGTCCTCAACGCGAAGGGGCCCTGGTGGCCAGGTCCCCGGCAGCCCGGCCCGCAGCCTGGTCCTGCCAGGGCCAGGCTGCCGGTCGCCGCCGGGGCGACAATCCTCCTGTGAACACCACCATCACCCTGGGCGAGTTCCTCCGGACCAGGCGCGCCCGGCTCCGGCCCGAGGACGTCGACCTGCCGGACTTCGGCGGCCGCCGCCGGGTCGCCGGGCTGCGGCGGGAGGAGCTGGCGCAGCTCGCCGGGGTGAGCGTCGACTACTACACCCGGCTCGAACAGGGCCGTGTCGGCAACCCGTCCGAGGCGGTGCTCGACGCGCTGGCCCGCGGCCTGCGGCTCGACCCCGACGAGGTCCGCCACCTGCACCGGCTGGCCCGCCCCCGGCCCGCCCGCCGCGCCGGCCGGGGCCCGTCCGCGCAGCAGGGGCCGCAGCCGGTCCGGCCGATGCTCGCCCGGCTGCTGGAGCAACTGACCGATGCGCCCGCGATGGTGATGGGCCGTCGGATGGACGTACTGGCCTGGAACCGTGCCGCCTCCGCCCTCTTCGGCGACTTCGAGAGGCTCACCCCGGCGGAGCGGAACATCGCCCGGATCACCTTCCTCGACCCCGCCTCGCGCGAGCTGTACGCGGACTGGAGCTCCTGCGCGCGGGAGAACGTCGCCTTCCTCCACCTGGAGGCCGGGCGCCGGCCCGACGACCCGAGGCTGGCCGAGCTGATCGGCGAACTCTCCCTGCGCAGTGAGGAGTTCCGCCGATGGTGGGCGGAGCACCCGGTGCAGGACAAGACCTCCGGGCGCAAGCGCTTCCGCCACCCGCTGGTCGGCGGGCTGGACCTGGCCTACGACACGCTGCGCCCGGCCGACGATCCCGACCAGGCGCTGATCACCTACGCGGCCGATCCCGGCACGCCGTCGGACGACGCCCTGCGCATGCTGCTCTCCTGGTCCGCCGCCCCGGTCGCGTGAACACCGCCGTCACGGACGGGCGTTGAGTCGCGTCCTGGCGGGCGTGAGTCCGCGCTCTCGGGTGCGCGGCTGACGCCGAGCCGGCCGAGCAGGTCGTCCAGCATGTGGTCGAACAGCGGAAGGCAGTCGTCGAAGGTGGCGGCCAGGTGGCGGTAGACGGCCATGCAGAGCAGCCCGTAGATCTGCCGCCAGCACGTGATCATCAGCAGCGCGACGCCCGGCGGGTAGTCCGGTCCCAACAGTTCGCCGTACACCCGGAGTTGGCCGAGCAGCGCGGGGTCGATCTCCTCCTCGGCCGGGTACGCCAGCCGGCCGTCCTCCCGAAGCCGGGTGAACAGGATGCCGAAGAGGCCGCCGAGTTCGCGGACGAGCACCTGGTCCAGTGACCGTTCGGAGGCGGCGAGCCGGGCGTAGCCGGCGCCCATGATGATGTCGAACTCGGCGGGGTTGGCGACCGCCCAGTCCAGGACGGCACGGGTGGCGGCGTAGAGCTGGGCGCCCACGCCGTCGAAAGCGGCCCGCTGGGCCGCGGTGGCGACCTCGGCCACGAAGTCGACGGTGACGTCCTCGTAGACCGCCAGGACCAGGCCGCGCTTCCCGTCGAAGTACCGGTAGAGGGCGGGCGGGGAGACGCCCACGCCGCGGGCGACGGCGGAGAGGCTGAGCCCCTCCACACCGTGGGCGGCGGTGAGCCGGCGGGCCTCGGTCCGGGCGGCGCGTTCGAGTTCCGCCCGGAGCCGCTGGCGGCGGGTGGGGGGGCCGGATCCGCTGTCGTCCGGGGTGGTGCCCTGCATTCCTGCCGCCTCTTCCGTCGTGGGCATCGGCCGCCGCGGGCGGCAGCCGTTCTGGCGTCAACATCGTTCCTGTACGCACTCCTTCGAGTGCATCGGCTTGCGCTGGCGCCATGGTAGGTCGTTAATGGTCTTCACGAAGTGACGGTTATTCACCAAACGAGCCCGTCCATCGTCTCGAAGGCCTTCGTCCACCCCACCCGCCCTCTTCCCGGAGGAGTGCGCCCATGCGCCGCTTCCTGACCTCTCTGCTCACCCTCGGCTTCGCCGCCGTGCTGCCCGTCGCCGCCCCGGTGGCCGGCGCCGGCGCCGCCACGACCGGCACCGCCGCCTGCCCGTCGGGCTACCTCTGCGTCTGGGACCAGACCGAGTACCGCGGCAACATGTACAAGTTCAAGGACGCCAACTCCTGGGAGTCCTGGGCGATCAACAACCACGACGCCTCCTGGTACAACCACGGCACCTCGGGTCTGTGTGCCTTCGTCTGGCAGTACTCGGACTACTCGGGCTCCGTCAAGGTGATCAAGCCGGGCACCTCCTCCCCGAGCGACTCCGCCCACGCGCACCGGGGCAGCGCCAACAGCTGGGGCAACTGCTGACCCCACCGCACCGGCCACACCAGCCGGCCGGGCCTGCGCACCTCGCGCCGGCCCGGCCGGGGCGTCCCGGAACGGAGTGATCCACCGGTCGGACGCCACCAACTCGCCGCCGCCGACACGGAATCGACCTGATCGAGTGAGACCGGCCGGGACACGCCGAGCGGCCCGCCGGGGCGCTGCCAGGATCGGGGACCGCACCCGGCACCCCGCCCCCGGAACAGCGTGCTCCCACCCGCACCGCTGCGATCCCGACACGCCCGTCACCGGCTCGTCCGGCGGTCCGGGCTGCCCGTGCACAGCGCCAACCCCCGTACCAGCACCGGCCACCGGCCGCCGAACCGAGGGAGCAACGTGTCCGAGCCCAACGCGCAAGAGCCCGACACCGAAGAGCCCGGCACGAAGGAGCCCGGCCCGGGCCCGGCTCCGGAGCCGGACCACCCGGATCACCCGGATCACCCGGATCACTCGGATCACCCGGAACGCCCGCAAAACCAGGACCACCCGCAAAACCCGGCACGGCCCGAGCAGGACGAACGCGACGAGGAGCTGCGCCTGCGCTTCCCCGGCGACAACCGGGCCAAGGCCGGCGCCTCGATGTCCACCGCCGCCATGCTGCGCCGCCTTCCCCACCTGGTCCGCCGCGCCCTCGCCCTCGCCTGGGCCGCCGACCGCGCCTCCACCGTGCTGCTGTTGGCCTGCCAGCTGCTGGCCGGCATCTTCGGCGCCCTCGCCCTCTACGCCACCACCGGCACCCTGGACGCCCTGCTCGTTCCCGGCCCGGTCGCGGACCACCTGCACGCCGCCGCGCCGTCGCTCGTCCTGCTCACCACCGCGACGGGCCTGCGCGCCGTACTGGGCATCACCGTCGTCGGCCTCTCCGGCCGGGTCTCACCGCGGATCAACCGCGAGGCCGAACTGGCCCTGGTCGCCGCAGGCTGCGCGGCCGAGCTGAAGGCGTACGACGAGCCCGCCTACAACGAGCAGTGGGAGGCCGCCGACCGGGGCGCCTCCACCACGCCCGACCTGCTCTCCAACGCCCAGGACGTGATCGCCTCCACCGTCTCGCTCGCCGCCGCGGCAGGGGTGCTCGCCACCCTGCACCCCTGGCTGGTGCCCTTCCTGCTGCTCGGCTCCGTCCCGACCGGGGTGGCCGCCGTCCGGACCGCCCGGATCCACTACCTCGCGGCCGTCACCACCGACGAGGACCGCCAGGCCCTGCGGGTCTACCGCTGGTTCCTGGTCGACAAGGCCCGCGCCGACCAGGTCCGTTCGGACCAGGTCACCCCCTTCATGATGGCGAAGTACCGCCGCGCCGAGGCCAAGATCGTGGCGGCCACCGACCGGGCCACCCGGGAGGCGGCCCGGGTCTCCCTGCTCGCCGCGCTCGGCACCGGCGCCGGCAGTGCGCTGATCTGGGGCACCCTGCTCTTCCTGGTCGCCACCGGGCGGATCGACCTGGCCGCGGCCGGCACCGCCACCTTCGCGCTGCGCACCGCCGCCTCCGGTCTGCAGGGCGTGGTCGGCAACGGTGCGCGGCTCTACCGGATGGGCCTCTACCTCGACGACTACTTCACCTTCCTGGACGAGGCCGGCGGTCACCGCATCCGGCGTGGTGACCACACCCCCGACGCCCCCGCCGTGGTGGAGGTCCTCGGGCTCTCCCACGCCTACCCGGGCGAACAGCAGGAACCGGCGCTGCGGGACGTCAGCATGACGCTGCGCCGGGGCGAGGTGGTCGCGGTGATCGGGCAGAACGGCAGCGGAAAGTCCACCCTGCTCAAGCTGCTGGCCGGCCTCTACCTGCCGCAGCGGGGGCAGATCCTCTGGGACGGCGTGCCGGTCGAGCGGCTGGACGCCGAGGGGATGTGGACCAGGGTGGCGCGCGTCCCCCAGGAGTTCGCCCGCTGGCCGCTCGGCGCCGCCGAGAACATCCACCTGGGCCACCTCACCGACGACCTGATGGCCGAGGTGGAACGGGCCGCCCGGCAGACCGGGTTCGACGAGGTGGTGGCGCGGCTGCGCTCCGGCTGGCGCACCCTGCTGGCCCAGGGCTGGTGGGGCGGGGCCGAGTTGTCCGGCGGCGGCTGGCAGCGCGCGGCCGTCGCCCGGGCGCTCTACCGGACCACCCGCAGCCCGGGGCTGCTGATCCTGGACGAGCCGACCTCCGACCTCGACCCGCGCGCCGAGCACCGGATCCTGCACGCGCTGCGCGCACTCGCGCCCGGGCGGATCACCCTCCTGGTGACCCACAACATCGCCAACGCGGCGGTGGCGGACCGGGTGATCGTGATGGACGCGGGCAGGATCGTCCAGACCGGCACCTGGCAGGAGCTGGCCGCCCTGGAGGAGGGGCTCTTCCGGGAGCTGCTGGACCTCCAGCGCGACCGTTCGATCCCCGGCCAGCGCACCGCGGCGCCGTAGCCGGCGTCACCGGCACTGTCACCGTGCTCGCCGGCGCCGTAGCCGGCGGCACCGGCGGGGGCGCGCACCCCCGTATGACGGCGCGCCCGCCCGGACGGGGTCCGGGCGGGCGCGGCGTTCAGGACCGGTCTCCCGGTACTGCGCTCCTGGTATCGGCCAAACTGGTTACGGTGTGACCACTGGCTTACTGGTACTGCGTGGTGACGCTGACGCCGCTGAAGGACTGGGTGGCGGCGAGGCTGAAGTACACCCAGCCGGACGGCGGGTTGGTGATGGTCAGGGTCTCGCCGTTGCCCGCGCTGGTGGACTTGGCCAGGAAGTTGCTGGTGGTGGCCCAGCTGCTGCCGCCGTAGTACAGGTCCGCGTTGCCGGTGCCGCCGCTGCTGGTGATGGTCAGCTGCTTGACGCCGGCCGGCAGGTACATGAAGTGGTAGTCGTAGTTGCCGGTGGTGGCGGACAGGTTGTCCCGGTGGCAGTCCTTGTCGAACTGGCGGGGGTCGGCGATGGTGCAGACCGGGGTGGTCGGGGTGACCGGGCCGGTCGGGGCCTCCGGCAGCGGGCCGCAGTCGTTGGTGGCGCAGGCGGTCAGCCAGGCGTCGAAGCCGGCGTCGTAGCGGGTGCCGATGGTCTGCTTCAGGATGGTGCGGGCACCGTTCCAGTCGCCGGTGCGGTACTTGGCGAGGACGGCGTCCATGTCCGCGCGGTGCTCCTGGAGCATGTAGCGCACGGCCAGCCAGCCCCAGCGGTAGACGCGGTTGGAGTTGACGGTGGCGTCGGCGGTCTGGTCGTAGACGGTGTCGAACAGCTCGCTGAGCTTGTAGGTCTTCTTGGCGGCCTCGGCGATCGCGTCGTCGTTGCGCACGTTGCGGTAGCCGTACGAGATGCTCTCCGCGATGCCCTCGACCCACCAGATGGTCGGGGTGGTGATGCCGGCCTCGAAGTCGCCGTACATGTTGTAGCGGCCGTCGAGGTAGTGGGTGTACTCGTGGTTCAGGTTCCAGATCGAGAACGACGGCCGCAGCCAGGACGCCTCGTGGGCGATGAAGCGGGCCTGGTTGCCCGGCTTGCTCGGGTCGCCCTCCTCGTACATGCCGCCGTTGTCCACGTCGATGTCGTAGAAGGCCCAGGCGTACAGCGAGTACTGGTCGTAGTCGTCGAAGACGACGACCTCCAGGTTGGTGTTCACGTCGCCGGGGAGGGCGCCCTTGTCGCCGATGATCTTGTGGAAGTAGGCGTCCTCGTTGATCAGGCTGGTGCACGTGGTGGCCAGCTGGTCCGGGGACATGTCCTGGGCGCGGATCTTCAGGCCGTCGTTGCAGACCTTCTGCGTCGGCAGGACCACCGGGATCAGGCGGGTGCCCAGGTCGCAGATGCCGTAGGCGGAGCAGTTGCCCTTGTCGAACTGGCGGGTCGCCCAGCCCAGGTTCATGGTGATCGGGGCGGTCGGGCCGACGTTCGGGTAGCGGTTGATCAGGTCCTTCAGCAGCGGCCGGAGCGGGGTCTTGAGCTCGGGGACCTGGAGCGCGTAGCCGAGGTAGCGGCCGATGTTGCTGACGACGTCCCAGCGGTTCAGCAGCGGGCCGTTGCGGGTGATGAAGTCCGACCAGGTGTTGAGGACGGTCGGGTCGGCCTTGAGCGCGGCCTTGAACCCCTGGGGGTCGCCGCCCTTCTCGTCGAAGGCCTCCTTGAGGATCCACTCCAGGTGCTCGACGGACTGGGTCATCGACGCCGACCAGCTGCCGCCGTAGTTGGCCAGCAGCCACTTGACGACGCCGGCGTACCGGCCGAGCGAGCGCGCCTGGCCGATCACGGTGACGACCTCGTTGAGGGTGTCGCCGTTGGCGCTGGTGACGTCCTTGCTGTGCGGGTTGGCGAAGAAGGCGTCCAGCGCGCCGTGGATGGCGGTGTCCAGCGCGGTGCCGTAGGTGCCGACGACGTTCGGGTACGTGTCGTGGACGTAGTAGCCGGCGCGCAGGAACATCACCAGCTGGCCGACGGAGGTGCTGTTGTCGCCCGGGTAGGTGGCGGAGGCGTCGCGCAGCGCGTTGGCGACGGTCACCATCTGGGACTCGGTGAAGGTCTTCGCGGCGGCGTCGCCGGTGAGGTTGAACAGCGGGTAGACACACGGGACGTTCGGCAGTGCCTTGAGCTGCTGGATCAGCGCGCTGCCCGTGGCGGTGATCCCTCCGGAGACGTCCGGACAGGTCTCCCCGGCGGCGGCGGAGAACTGCTTGGCCGCCCTGGCGGGCGCGGTGGCCGGCGCGGCCGGCGCCTTGGCCGACTCGGCGGTGTCCTGTGCGGAGATCTTGAAGGGGCTGTTGGTCTTCGCGTCGGGCGACTTCGGGACCGGGATCGACCGCGGGGTCGAGGGGGTGGCGCTGGTGCCGGCCGGTGCCGTGGCGCCGACGGGGGCGGCCTGGCTCGCCGGAGCGAAAAGGCCGAGCGAGATGAGGAAGGCGGCGCCGAGCGCAGGGAGCGTGCGCGCGTTGACCTTCGATATCCGGGAGGGACGCATCTGTGGGGGCCTCCGGGGCCGTTCGGGGCCGCGGTTTGGGGCGCGGCCACTCGATGTGTGACATGTAAAATGGCACATTGCGTACGGCGGTGGAAGACCTGGGAACGGATTGGTGTGCAGTGAAACCGAAACGTTGTCAGGGGCCGGTGATGTGGAGGCTTTCGGGGCCCGTCGGCCGGATTGGACCGAATCCAGCCAGGTTTCCCGAAGCTCCGTAAGATCCCGGAATGCCTGTTGACCCCGGGCCGTCCCGGGCGTCCCGGGGTCGGCTACGCCGCCACCGCCCGCGTGTGGGCGCGCGGGCGGGGTCGGCGCGGCGTACTCCGGCGGCGCGGAGGGATCGGTCGAGAGGTCCGCCGGCGCGGGCAGGCGCAGGATCCGGGCGACCATTCGACCCCGGCGCCATCGGCGATCCGGTCACGGTCGCTCACCCGTGTCGATCACGACATCCCGTTGGGACCACTGTGCCCGACAGGGCGTGAGGAATAAGCAGGAGCCCATGCTTAGCTGTTGCAACTGATACGCAATAGTGTGGACCCGGCACGATCACCACCGTTCAACCCGCCGAAAGGGGCTGTGTCCTGATGGGCACCTACTCGCTTCCCGACCTGCCGTACGACTACTCCGCGCTGGAGCGGGCGATGTCGGCCGAGATCCTGGAGCTGCACCACTCCAAGCACCACGCCGCCTACGTCAAGGGCGCGAACGACACCCTGGAGCAGCTCGCCGAGGCGCGCGACAAGGAGCAGTTCGGCGGTCTGGTCGGCCTTCAGAAGACCTTCGCCTTCCACCTGTCCGGCCACGTGCTGCACTCGCTGTTCTGGCAGAACCTCTCCCCGGAGGGCGGCGACCGCCCCGAGGGCGGGCTGGCCGACGCCATCACCGAGCACTTCGGCAGCTTCGAGGCCTTCAAGAAGCAGCTCACCACCGCCACCACCGGCGTCCAGGGCTCCGGCTGGGGCATCCTCTCCTGGGAGCCGCTCGGCAAGCGCCTGATCGTCGAGCAGGTCTACGACCACCACGGCAACGTCGGCCAGGGCACCACCCCGCTGCTCGCCTTCGACGCCTGGGAGCACGCCTACTACCTCCAGTACCGCAACGTCCGCCCGGACTACGTCACCCGCCTGTGGGACGTCGTCAACTGGCAGGACGTGACGGAGCGTTTCACCGCCGCCACGTCCGCCTGACGCGAGGGCGGCAACAGGAATGCCCCGGACCGATTCGGCCCGGGGCATTCCCCGTGGGCGCCGGCCCCCGCCGTGCCGGGGTTCAGGCGGGGCGGGTCAGGTCAGGCGGTGCGGGGTCCAGGCGGGGCGCCCGGCTGCACGGACCTACGGGGCGCCGAAGAAGCCGTCGAGGATCTGCTGCGCGGCCAGGCCCGCCGGGAGGGTGCCCGCCCGGACCTGGGCCTCCAGCTCCGGGGCGAGCCGCTGCACCTGCGGGTGTTCGTGCAGCCTGGCGAACAGCTGGTCGTGGACCATCGCCCACGTCCACTCCACCTGCTGCTCCCGCCGCTTGGCCGCCAGCGCGCCGGTGGCGTCGAGGACCTTGCGGTGCTGCTGGAGACGCTCCCAGAGCACGTCCAGCCCGGCGCCGTCCCGGCCGCTGCAGGTCAGCACCGGCGGCGTCCACGGCGCGTCCGGGGCCTGCAACAGCCGCAGCGCGCCCGCGAGTTCACGGGCCGCGCCCTTCGCATCGGTCTCGTGCGGGCCGTCCGCCTTGTTCACCGCGATGACGTCCGCCAGCTCCAGCACGCCCTTCTTGATGCCCTGGAGCTGGTCCCCGGTGCGGGCCAGCGAGAGCAGCAGGAAGGAGTCGACCATGCCGGCCACCGTGGTTTCCGACTGCCCGACGCCGACCGTCTCGATCAGCACCACGTCGTAACCGGCCGCCTCCATCACCACCATCGACTCGCGGGTGGCCTTGGCGACCCCGCCGAGGGTTCCGGACGTCGGCGAGGGACGGACGAAGGCGTCCGGGTCGACCGCCAGGCGCTCCATCCGGGTCTTGTCGCCCAGGATGGAGCCGCCGGTGCGGCTGGACGTCGGGTCGACGGCGAGCACCGCGACCCGGTGGCCCAGTCCCGTCAGCATGGTGCCGAAGGAGTCGATGAAGGTCGACTTGCCGACACCGGGCACGCCGGTGATACCCACCCGGACCGCCCCGCCCGCGTGCGGCAGCAGCCGCCGGAGCAGCTGCTGCGCCAGCGCGCGGTGGTCGGGCCGGGTGGACTCGACGAGGGTGACGGCCCGCGCGATCCAGGCGCGCGAGCCCTCCAGGACACCCGTCACGTAGCTGTCGAGGTCGATCGTCCTCGGTGGCATCGGCTAGAGGCTCCGGCTCACAGCTCGTGGCCGAGATCGGCCGCCAGCGACTTCAGCAGGTCGTACGCGGCGTCCGGGATCACCGTGCCGGGCGGGAAGACCGCCGCGGCGCCCGCCTCGTACAGCGCGTCGAAGTCGCCGGGCGGGATGACCCCGCCGACCACGATGGTGATGTCCTCCCGGCCGGCCGCGGCCAGCTCGGCACGGAGCGCCGGCACCAGGGTGAGGTGCCCGGCGGCCAGCGAGGAGACGCCGACGATGTGCACGTCCGCCTCGACGGCCTGGCGGGCCACCTCGGCCGGGGTCTGGAACAGCGGGCCCACGTCCACCGTGAAACCGAGGTCGGCGAAGGCGGTCGCGATCACCTTCTGCCCGCGGTCGTGGCCGTCCTGGCCCATCTTGGCGACCAGGATGCGCGGCCGCCGGCCCTCGGCCTGCTCGAACCGCTCGACCAGGTCCCGGGTGCGCTGGAGGGGCGCGGACGCCCCGGCTTCGTCTCGGTACACACCCGAGATCGTACGGATCTGGCCCGAGTGCCGGCCGTACACCTTCTCCAGGGCGTCCGAGATCTCGCCGACGGTGGCCTTGGCCCGGGCCGCGTTCACGGCCAGGTGCAGCAGGTTGCCGTCCAGCGAACCGCCGCGCTGCGGACCGGCCTCGGCGGCCCGGGTCAGCGCGTTCAGCGCGTCCTGGGTCGCGGCCTCGTCGCGCTCGTCGCGCAGCCGGCGCAGCTTCTCGATCTGCCGGGCCCGCACCGAGGAGTTGTCGACCTTGAGCACGTCGATCTGCTCGTCGCTGTCCACCCGGTACTTGTTGACGCCGATCACCGGCTGGCGGCCGGAGTCGATCCGCGCCTGGGTCCGGGCCGCGGCCTCCTCCACGCGCAGCTTGGGGATGCCCGCGTCGATCGCCTTGGCCATGCCGCCGGCCGCCTCCACCTCCTGGATGTGCTGCCAGGCGCGGCGGGCCAGGTCGTGGGTCAGCTTCTCGACGTACGCGGAACCGCCCCACGGGTCGATGACCCGGCAGGTGCCGGACTCCTGCTGGAGCAGCAGCTGGGTGTTGCGGGCGATCCGGGCCGAGAAGTCGGTCGGCAGGGCAAGCGCCTCGTCGAGCGCGTTGGTGTGCAGCGACTGGGTGTGGCCCTGGGTCGCCGCCATCGCCTCCACACAGGTGCGGGTGACGTTGTTGAACACGTCCTGCGCGGTGAGCGACCAGCCGGAGGTCTGCGAATGGGTGCGCAGCGACAGCGACTTGGTGTTCTTCGGGTCGAACTGCTTGACCAGCTTGGCCCAGAGCAGACGGGCCGCGCGCAGCTTGGCGACCTCCATGAAGAAGTTCATCCCGATCGCCCAGAAGAACGACAGCCGCGGCGCGAAGGCGTCCACGTCCAGCCCGACGTCCAGGCCCGCCCGCAGGTACTCCACGCCGTCGGCCAGGGTGTAGGCCAGCTCCAGGTCGGCGGTGGCCCCGGCCTCCTGGATGTGGTAGCCGGAGATGGAGATCGAGTTGTACCGCGGCATCTTCTGCGAGGTGTACGCGAAGATGTCCGAGATGATCCGCATCGACGGCTGCGGCGGGTAGATGTAGGTGTTGCGGACCATGAACTCCTTGAGGATGTCGTTCTGGATGGTCCCCGCCAGCTTCTCCGGCGGCACCCCCTGCTCCTCGGCGGCCACGATGTACAGCGCCAGCACGGGCAGCACCGCGCCGTTCATGGTCATCGACACCGACATCCTGTCCAGCGGGATGCCGTCGAAGAGCTGGCGCATGTCGTAGATGGAGTCGATCGCCACGCCCGCCATGCCGACGTCGCCGGTGACCCGCGGGTGGTCGCTGTCGTAGCCGCGGTGGGTCGGCAGGTCGAAGGCGACCGAGAGGCCCTTCTGGCCGGCCGCCAGGTTGCGGCGGTAGAAGGCGTTGGACTCCTCGGCGGTGGAGAAGCCGGCGTACTGGCGGACCGTCCACGGCTGGTTGACGTACATCGTCGGGTACGGGCCGCGCAGGTACGGGGCGATGCCCGGGTAGGTGCCCAGGAAGTCCAGGCCCGCCAGGTCGTCCGCGGTGTACAGCGGCTTGACGCCGATGCCCTCGGGAGTGTCCCAGAGCAGCTCGTCGACGTCCTTGCCGGTGGCCTGCCGCCAGGCGGTGCGCCACTGCCCGTCGGTGACGTCCGCGGCGGCGTCCCCGTCCAGCCCGATTCCGGTGAAGTCGGGGATCATCACGCCACTCCGCTTTCGTCGGGGCTTGCGCCCGTGATCTCGTCCAGCAGGCCGCCCAGGGTCGCGACGGCGTCGCCGCCCGCGAACACGAACTCGTCCACACCGGCCGCTTCGTAGGCCTCCTGCTGCTCGCCGGGCCGGCCGGCCAGCAGCACCCGCCGGGCGCCCGCGGCCTTCAGCGCCGCGGTCACCGCCCCGGCGTGCTCGCCGTACAGCGGGTCACTGGAGCAGAGGCAGGCCACCCGCGCGCCGGAGGCGGCGAACGCCTCGGCGAACGCGGCCGGGTCGGTGGACTCGACGGCCGTCGTCGCGATGCCGCCGGCCTGGAACAGGTTGGCCGCGAAGGTGGTCCGCGCGGTGTGCGCGGCGGCGGACCCGATCGAGGCCAGGAAGAGCCGCGGCCGGGCGCCGGTGGCTTCGAGGACGGCGTCCGAACGGTCCCGCAGCGCCTCGTACGCCTCGGCGCGCCGCACCCGCGGCAGCCCGCCGCCCGGCCCGGCCGGGCCCGGCTCGCGGACCAGCGGCTGCTCGTCCAGGTTCGGGAACTCGCTGACACCGGTGACCGGTTCGCGGCGCTTGGCCAGCCTGACCGAACGCTCCGCCCAGGTCGCGGCGATCCGCTCGCCGACCAGGCCCGAGGCCAGCGCGGCCGCCTGGCCGCCGGCCCGCTCGATCTCCTGGAACCACGCCCAGGCGGCGTGCGCCAGCTCGTCCGTCAGCTGCTCCACGTACCAGGAACCGCCCGCCGGGTCGACCACCCGGGCCAGGTGCGACTCCTCCAGCAGGACGGACTGGGTGTTGCGGGCGATCCGTCGGGCGAACGCGTCCGACAGGCCCAGCGCGCTGTCGAACGGCTGGACGCTCACCGCGTCCGCGCCGCCGACCCCGGCGGCCAGGCAGGCCACCGTGGTGCGCAGCATGTTCACCCACGGATCGCGCGCGGTCATCATCACGGCCGAGGTGACGGCGTGCTGACGCTGCGCCGACGCGTCCGGGGCGGCCCCCGACACCTCGGCCACCCGGGCCCAGAGGCGGCGCGCCGCCCGGAACTTGGCGATCGTCAGGAACTGGTCGGCGTCGGCCGCGTACCGGAACTCCAGCTGGCCGAGCGCGGCGTCGACGGAGAGTCCGGCGCCGGTCAGCGCACGCAGGTAGGCGACGCCGGTGGCGAGCGAGCAGCCCAGCTCCTGCGCGGGCGAGGCGCCGGCCTCGTGGTACGGCAGGGCGTCGACCGTCAGCGCGCGCAGGCCCGGGTAGCCGACGGCGCAGCGCGCGGCGAGCGCGGTGGCGTCGGTGAGCAGCGCGTCGGTGCGCCCGGCGTCGCCGGTGCGGGCCGCCAGGCCCAGCGGGTCGGCGCCCAGGTTGCCGGCGGCGGCGCCGGGGGAGACCTCGCGCTCCTGGTACAGCTTGAACAACTGCTCGGCGGCCTCGGCGAATTCGGCGCCCGCGTCGAGCACCACGCCGGCCAGGTCCAGGTAGACGCTGGTCAGCGCCTGCGGCAGTGCCGCGACCGGCAGGCGGTCGCCGCCCAGTTCGAGCCAGAGCGAGCTGCCGCCGTTCTCCAGGTCGGCGAGGACCGCCTCGTTGGCGCGCCGCGGGTCGGGGTCGGCGTGGCGCTGGCGGACGTCCCAGCCGGCGACCGAGGAGCCCTGCGGCCGGCCGCCGCGGACGAACGGGGGGAAGCCGGGGTAACCGGGCTCGGCCGCGGTGTCCTCGGCGGTGTACAGCGGGCGGGCGCGCAGCCCGTCCTGGAGGCCTGTGGTGAGCGCCTGCTCGGCGGCGGCGCCGTCCTCAGGCTGGGCACCGGACTTGCGCAGCACGCCCTCGACGAGCTGCTGCCACTGCTCACGGTGCGCGGCCGGGAACTCGGCAGCGAGGGGGAGCCCTTCGGGCGGGACCTTCATGACCGCAGGTTAGCGCCCGTTAGCGAGGGCGCAGGAGGGGAGACGCGTGTGACCTTGCCCTCGATTCGGCGAGGCCTCAGCACTCCGGGCGGCGAGGAGTGCCGCAGGCGGCGGCACCCGAGGTCAGGGCCGGTGTCACGGAGCACGGTCGGTCGCCCGGAGCGGCCCGGAACAGGGGGAAGGCCGAACCCCGCCCCTCATCTCCTGAGCCGCTTCGAAGAAGGCGGGTGGGGACGGTGTCCCGCGTACGTCCCGGCTCGCCGTCGCCGTGCCCTTCGCACTTTTCGGCGCCTCGAACTGAACCCGCGAACCCCCCTAGAACGTTCTTCCAGTGTCCCTCCAGTACCTCCCGAAGGAGAGCCCACCGCCATGGGAAAGCGTCGCAAGCTCAGCCCCCCGAGCCGGGCCCGCCTGGTGGTCCTCACCACGGCCGTGGCCGGCGGCGCGGTGCTCGCCTCCGGTACGGCCCACGCCGAGCCCACCCCCACCCTCGCCTCCGTCAAGGAACAGGTGGACCAGCTCAACCAGGAGGCCGAGCAGTCCGTCGAGCGCTACAACGGCTTCCAGGCGAAGCAGCAGAAGCTCCAGGGCGAGGCCGGCCGGATCCAGGAGAAGGTCGCCCGCGGCCAGGAGGCCATGAACGAACTGCGCACCCGGCTCGGCGTGGTGGCCGCCGACCAGTACCGCAGCAACGGCATGGACCCGGGCATCCAGCTCATGCTCGACTCCGACCCGGCCGCCTACCTGGAGCGCGCCTCGGTGCAGAACCAGGTCGCCGACTCCCAGACGAACCTGCTCAAGCAGGCCCAGGACGAACAGCGCAAGCTCGACCAGGACCGCACCGAGGCCGCCGCCACCCTCGCCGAACTCGACGCCGTCGGTGCCTCGCTCGGGGCGCAGAAGAGTCAGGTCCAGGCCAAGCTCGCCCAGGCCCAGGCCCTGCTCAACAAGCTCAGCGCCGCCGACCGTGCCAAGATCAACGCCCAGGAGTCCGCCGACAAGGCCAAGGCCGCCGCCCAGCAGGCCGCCGCCGCCGACCGCGCCTCCCGCTCCGCCGAACGGCCCGACATGAACACCCCGCCGCCGGCCACCGGTGGCCGCGCCGCCACCATCATCCAGTTCGCCAGCGCACAGCTCGGCAAGCCCTACGGCTGGAGCATGACCGGCCCCAACAGCTTCGACTGCTCCGGTCTCACCGGCGCCGCCTACCGCGCGGCCGGCGTCAAGCTCCCCCGGATGTCCCAGGACCAGTGGAACGCCGGCGCCCGCATCGCCCGTGGCGACCTCCAGCCCGGTGACCTGGTCTTCTTCTACGACGACCTGCACCACGTGGGCATCTACATCGGCGACGGCAAGATGATCCACGCCCCCCGCACCGGCAAGAACATCGAGGTCCTCCCGATCGGCGTCATGCCCTACATGGGCGCCGTCCGGCCGTAGCGGCAGTCGGGGGGCGATCCGCCTCCCGGGGGCCTGCGCCGGATGGCCTGCGCCCACCCGCCGGACTCCGCCGTGGCCCTGCCGAAAGGCCCCCGCCCGTGGCCCGCTCCTGCCCCGCCCGTCGTACGGGCGGGGCGCGGCGCGGCCCCGGCGTCGGGGGCCGCTTTATTTTTCCGCTCGCGGTTAGCAAGCTGGCGTAGATAGAGAGTGCGTGCAACTATTGCAGATGGTGCACAGTTGTCGTGGACCGCCGTCGCAGCACGCACAGGGCCCTCTCGTGTCACGTTTCCAGGAGTTGCCATGACCTCTCTCTTCACCCCCCTCGCCCTCAGGTCGCTCAGCATCCCCAATCGCGTCTGGATGGCGGCGATGTGCCAGTACAGCGCGGCCCCGGACGGGGACGCGGTCGGCGAGCCCACGGACTGGCACTTCGCGCACCTGGCGGCCCGCGCCGCCGGCGGGACCGGGCTGATCATCACCGAGGCCACCGCCGTCAGCCCCGAGGGGCGCATCTCCCCCTACGACCTCGGCATCTGGAACGACACCCAGGCCGCCGCGTTCCGGCGCATCACCGCCTTCCTCAAGACCCAGGGCAGCGTCCCGGCCATCCAGCTGGCCCACGCCGGACGGAAGGCGTCGACCGAGCGCACCTGGGTGGACCGCGGGCGGCCGATCGCCCCCGACGAGGGCCACGGCTGGACTCCCGTCGCCCCCAGCGCCGTCGCCTTCAGCGAGAAGTCGACGACGCCGGTGGAACTCACCCGGGAGCAGATCGGCGAGGTCGTCCGGCAGTTCGCCGACGCCGCCCGCCGCGCGCTCGCCGCCGGCTTCGAGGTCGTCGAGATCCACGGCGCCCACGGCTACCTCGTCCACCAGTTCCTCTCCCCGTTCAGCAACCACCGCACCGACGAGTACGGTGGATCCTTCGAGGGGCGCATTCGCTTCGCCCTGGAGGTCGTCGACGCGGTCCGCGCCGTATGGCCGGACGACCTGCCGGTCCTGTTCCGCGTCTCCGCGACCGACTGGCTGGAGGAGAACCCCGAGGACGACCGCGCGGGCTGGACCGCCGACGACACCGTCCGGCTCGCGAAGGAGCTCCAGGCGCACGGCGTGGACCTGCTGGACGTCTCCACCGGCGGCAACGTGCCCGACGCGAAGGTCGTGGCGGGCCCCGGCTACCAGGTGCCCTTCGCCGAACGGGTCCGCCGGGAGACGGGCATGCCCACGGCGGCGGTCGGCATGATCACCGAACCCGTCCAGGCGCAGGGCATTCTCGCCGCCGGGCAGGCCGACGCCGCCCTGCTGGCCCGCGAGCTGCTGCGCGACCCCTACTGGGCGCGCCGGGCCGCCCGTGAACTCGGCGGCGAGGTCGCCTCCCCGGTCCAGTACCACCGGGCCTGAGCTGGGCATGAGCTGGGCCTGAGCCGGGCTGGCCCCGGGCCTGACCCAGGCTGGTTCGCGGGCGAGCGGCGTGGTGGCCGCAGTGCCACCAAGGAACCGCCACGGACCTGCGCGAGCACGGAGGCAGGTCGGGGCCGTCGAGAGGATGCGCGATCCGGCATCGGCCGGAGAATCGGTGCGAGACGGTCCCCGCACAACCCGCCCCGTCTCCCCGGCGACACCACCGGGGAGACGGGACGCGAACGCGTTGACGGGCCACACTCCGGGATCTCGGAGGGGTCGGTGAGGCAGTCCTTCTGACTTGGCGTCAACAGCGACACCGTTGCGTTAGGCCCGAGCCCCGAGGCCTGCGGCGCAACGGCGTTATGGCAAACCCCATGACAACCCTGTCACTTCGTCAACCTCGTGAATGCGCCCTAGGGCGCGTATTCGGTCGTGATCAAGGGGTGACCATGGTGAGGTCTTTGATCCAGATCATCGCGCCCCGAAGGCGGAGGCCGGCGAGGTAGCTGGCGGGGGTCTTGTCGTACCGGGTCGCGATGCCTCGCCAGGCCTTCAGCTTGTTGATCAGGCGCTCGACGGTGTTCCGCTCCTTGTACAGGTCGGCGTCGTGGCTGACGGGTCGGCCGCCCCGGCTGCCCTTCTTCTTCCGGTTGGCGGCCTGGTCCTTCTTCTCCGGGATGACCGCCTTGATGCGGCGACCGCGCAGGTGGGCGCGGTTGCCGCGGGACGAGTAGGCCTTGTCCCCGGCGACCGCGTCGGGTCGGGTGCGGGGACGGCCGACCGGCCCGCGGACCCGTAACTTCTTGAGCACGGGGATGAACTGCGGGCTGTCGGCAGCCTGCCCCTCGGTCAGCACGAACACCAGCGGACGGCACTTCCGGTCGCCGGCGACATGGATCTTGCTCGTCTGCCCGCCCCTGGAGCGTCCGAGCAGGGCGGCCTTCAGTCGCAGCTTGCGCCGCCGCCGGGCGCGTCGTCGTTCTTCGCGTTCCGGATCGACTGCAGTGTCCTGTCCGTCTTGTTCCTCCGGGCCGCCCCTTTTTGTCGGGCCTTCTCCGCCTCGTCGGCGGCCTTTTCCAGGGCCGTCACGGCCTCGGGGGCCAGGTGCATCCCGGCGGCGTCGTGGTGGGCCCGAACGGTGGTGGAATCCACGCTGACCAGCGACAAGTCCACCTCGCCCCGCTTCGCGGCCTCCGCGATCGCGCCCTCCAGCAGGGCTTCGAAGACACCGGCATCCCTCCACTGCCGGAAACGGTTGGAGACGGTCGACCAGGCACCGAACTCCGCCGGCATCTCCCGCCACTGCCCGCCCGTCTTGAAGCGCCAGATCACGCCCTCGAACTGCTGCCGCAGCCGCTCGGGGTACGGGCCGTACTCGCCGATCGGCAGGTACGGCCCGATGAACTCCCACTCTGCATCCGTCAGTTGCACTCGCGTCACGCGACATGATCTACCGGATTAGGCCTCGCTGTGAGGGCGAATCCCGCAGATTGATCACGACCCGATACTCGCCCTAGGAGCGCGAGAGTTGAGTGGTGGCCGACTATCAATGCCGGTCCTGCTCCTACGAGAGCAACGATCTCGGTGAGCTTCGACAGCACTCGCACCGGACGGGGCACGTCGGCATCCCCGAGACGGACGGCGTCGAGATCCCTGAGGTCGCTGAGGCTGTGGAAGAGGCCGGGCCGACCGAAGGCAAGTCCGGCAAGGCAGGGGCGCGCGCGTGAGGACCGCCTCGACGTGCGGCCACGCCTCCCGGTTCTGGGCCTGCTCGGCCCTCCGTTGTCGGATCGCCCCCGCGGACCTCGACATGGGGGTTGCTTCCGGCGGATAGTCGGGCGGGCAGAGCGCCTGAAAGCGATCCTCTGTTACAACTGCCTTTGTTCTTGGGAGGATTCAAAGAGACGGAGGCGCAGCGCCGGCGTTTGACGAGGGGGACGAATGGAACAGCTTCTCGCGCATGACCCACAAGGTTTGGGGCCTTACACGCTGCTCGGCCGACTGGGCGAGGGTGGGATGGGCGTGGTGTATCTGGGTCGCACCCCCGGTGGTCGAGCCGTGGCCATCAAGACGATCCGCCGCGACCTGGCCGGCGTCCCCGGCTTCCTTGAGCGATTCGCGCGGGAGGTTCGTGCCGCTCGAAGGGTCAGTGGCACGGGAACGGTCCCAGTGATCGACTCCGATACCGGCGGGCCTATTCCGTGGCTTGCCACCGCCTATCTGCCGTCCCTGTCATTGGACGCGGCGGTGGCGGAGGCGGCGGTCTTACCGGAAGCCTCACTGTGGCGGCTGCTGGGCGGGCTGGCTGAGGCGCTTGCTCACGTGCACGAAAGCGGCTTGATCCATCGGGACCTCAAGCCGACGAATGTGCTGCTCACCCTGGATGGCCCCCGGCTCATCGACTTCGGGATCGCCCGCGCCGTGGACGGTACCGCGCTGACGACGGCCGGGGTTGTGATCGGGTCGGCGGGCTTCATGTCACCGGAGCAGGCAGAGGGCCGACCAGTAGGGCCGGAGAGCGACGTCTTCTCCCTTGGCGCGGTCATCGCGTACGCGGCGACCGGGCGCGGGCCCTTTGGCGATGGGTCCGGAGCTGAACTGATCTACCGTGTCGTGCACCGTCACCCCGATCTACGAGGTCTTCCACCAGTTCTCCGGCAGAGTGTGACCGCCATGATGGCGAAGAACCCTGCCGAGCGGCCGCACGCGCTGGACCTGGTGCAGCAGACTCGTCGCCACCAAGGCGATAGCCAGGACTGGCTTCCTGGAGCGATTGCATGGGAGATCGCCCGGCGCGCCGCCGACCTACTGGCCTTCGACCTGGGTGACCGTGACATGCAGGGCCATCCTGCGACACAGATCGACGAGCCCATCTCGCAACCTGGACCAGCTTCCTCCGGGTCGGACACCGCGGTGCATACGGAGGCGGGGCCAGGATCGGCGGAGCGGCCCGCCACAGCGGAGGTGACGGAGGCCGCTAGGCCGACCCGCCGCAAGGTACTGATCGCTCTCTCGTGGGGTACGGGCATGGGCAGCATCTACTGGGCGCAGCGAAAGGTCAGGGAGGCCAACGATCCCACCCCCGACCTCAAGCATCCTTCCTGGGCCTACAAGCATAAGGATGCGATCACTTCGAACATGGAGCTCGATGGCGTCTCCGTCTATTTCGGGGACAGTGCGGGCTTCGTTGCCTCCGTGGGCTCCTCCTCAGGTTCCCCAAAGTTGAAATGGCGGACTCGGCTGGGTGAGGAAGCTGTTTCCCAGGTCCTGCGCGATTGGAAATCAAGCACCCTGATCGTCCGCGACAAGGCAGGGAGGATCGGTGCGCTAGATGACGATACCGGCGAATTGAAGTGGACGACGGCACGTGCCGGGGAGGCCGTCCTGGCTCCACAGCGACTGGACTACGAAAGGGTCGTCATTAGCTTTGGGTATCCCTTTCCGAGGCGCGTTGAAGTCCTTGACCTGAAGACCGGCGAGACCACTATGGCCAAGGATTTCGAAAGGAAACCTTACTCGCTGAGCAGTGACGGCTCCAGCATCACACTCGGGTCCCTCTCCGGCAGCTACCGCGTCATCAACGCCAAGGACGGTGGCGAACAAGGTATTCTGCGCGTACCTGTCGGAGCGGGCGGACTCATCGGGCGGGTCGACGACACCTGCTATGCCCATACGCTCACGGGAGTGGCGGCCACGACGGACCCTGCCTCGGCCCTCCCCAAGATCGAGTGGTCATTTACGGCGGACGGAGACGACGTTGAGGTCGACCATGGCGCCCCCCTCATTATGAACGGCGCCGTCCTCTTCCGGTACGGTGCAGCTGTCTATGCTGTTGACCGCAGGAGCGGTGCTCGGCGCTGGAAGTTTCGCGCCGGCGGCTTGATCATATCGTCCATCATATTCGGCGACGAGAACAGCGGCCTCATATTTTTCGCCTCTAGCGACCGAAAGATCCATGCTGTGAGTACGGAAAACGGCAGCAATCTATGGTCGTTCGAAGGCATGGGTGCCATCGGCAGCATGACTGCGGAAAGAGGCGTCGTGTACGTCACCTCCGGGTCTATCCTTTACGCGCTGGACCCGCGTGGCCCGCAGTGGACTTAAGGCGATAGCGAGCTTGCCGACTGCATAAGCGGTCGCACCGATTTCCCTGAAAGAGCATTTTGTCCTGGCCGAGGCGTTTGATATCTCTCGGGTCGGCGGGGTTGGAGGCCATGCAGATCCGCGTGTGAGGATCCGCTCGTGAAGTGCGATATGTGTGGACAGGCGATGTGGCGCCGGCAGCGTGGGGAGAGGAGCTCTGGTCCTGTTCCTGGTGTCATGCGGGTTGAGCTGGCGGAGCCGGTGTCGGAGAACGAGTACGTGAAGTCCGGCAGCGGCGCAGGGACGACGCTCAACAGCTATTGCGGGCGCTGAGTTTGGTGTTTGAGCGCCGCTCGTGGCTGGCTCAACGAGCAGACCGCGAGCGGCGTTGTTCCACCGACGGCAGGACGGCTGGCCTGCGCTTCTCACAGGGACGCCCCGGCTCCAGGACTGCGAGCCGGGGCGTTCTCCCGTGTGGTCGGGGCCGACCAGCTGGTTGCTCGTCGGCGCCGCTGCGGGCTCAGGTGCGGGCCTGGTGGCTTCAGTGGTGGCCGGGAGGAACACCGTCGCGTCGGCCGTCTCCAGCGTGGCCGCCCCGAGGCGGGTCGGGCCGTGCCTGCGATCGGGCGGTCCGTGCCTGCGACCGGACGTCTCCGCTGGTCGGCGAGGACCTCGCGCCGGTACGGGTCATCGGGCGAGTTGTTCGAGGGCCGCGGCGGCGAAGCCGTGGTCCTGCTCCGGGGCGCCGCCGCCGACGCCGATCGCGCCGATCAGGTGGCCGTCGCGGTGGACCGGGATGCCGCCGGCGATGAACAGGAGCGGCCGGTCGAGCGCGGTGGGCAGGGAGTGGAAGGGCCCGTCGGGCTTGACGAGGTCGACCAGGTCGGCGGTGGGGGAGTTGAGCTGCAGGGCCGTGTAGGCCTTGCGGGTGCTGGTCTCGCCGGAGATCAGCACGGCCCGGTCGTCCCGGCGGAAGGCGAGCAGGTGGCCGCCGGCGTCGAGGACGGTGGCGCTGACCGGGACCCCGGCCGTCCCGGCGGCGCCGTGGGCGGCCGCGACGAGGGTCTCGGCGTCGGCGGTGGTCAGCGGAGTGACTGCGGTGGTGCGCATGGTGGTGCTTCTCCTGGGGAGGGGTGATGAGGGGGGCGAGGGGTCAGCGGAGGGCGGGGGCGGGGGCAGGGGAGGTAGCGGCGGCGCCGGCCACGGCCTCCCGTGCGGGGCCGCGGCGCTCCAGAGTGGCGGACCAGAGGGCGAGGACGAGGGCCGCGGCGGCGAGTGCCGCGCCGACCCAGTTCGGGGCGGTGTAGCCGAGGCCGGCGGAGATGACCATGCCGCCGAGCCAGGCCGCGAGTGCGTTGCCGAGGTTGAACGCGCCGATGTTGACGGCCGAGGCCAGGGTGGGCGCGCCGTGCGCCTGGTCCAGCACCCGCTTCTGCAGCGGCGGGACGGTGGCGAAGCCGAGCGCCCCGACGAGCATGATGGTGACGGCGGCGAGGATCTTGTTGTGCGCCGTCAGGGTGAACAGCGCCAGGACGACGGCGAGTCCGCCGAGGGTGGCGTAGAGCAGCGGCATCAGCTTGCGGTCGGCGTAGCGGCCGCCGAGCAGGTTGCCGAGGAACATGCCGGTACCGAACAGCACCAGCAGCCAGGTGACCGCGCCGTCCGAGTAGCCGGCCACGTGGGTCATCATCGGGGCGATGTAGGTGATCGCGGCGAAGACACCGCCGAAGCCGAGCACGGTCATGGCCATCGCGAGCAGCACCTGCGGGTTGCGGAACGCGGTCAGCTCCCGGCGCAGGTGGGCGCCCTCCGTGCGCGGCATGGCGGGTACCAGCCTGGCGATGCCGAGCAGGCCGACCACGCCGAGCGCGGCGATGGCCCCGAAGGTGGTGCGCCAGCCGACGGCCTGGCCGATGAACGTGCCCAGCGGGACGCCGACGATGTTGGCGACGGTCAGCCCGGTGAACATGGTGGCGATGGCGCCGGCCTTCCTGTCCGGGGCGACCAGTTCGGCGGCGACCACCGAGCCGATGCCGAAGAACGCGCCGTGGGCGAGCGAGGCCACGATGCGCCCCGCGAGCATCGCGCCGAAGCTCGGCGCGAGGGCGGAGAGCAGGTTGCCGACGGTGAACAGGCCCATCAGCAGCATCAGCATCGTCTTGCGACTGATCCTGGTGCCGAGCATCGTCATCAGCGGCGCGCCGATGACGACGCCGACCGCGTAGCCGGTGACGAGCAGCCCTGCGGTGGGGATGGACACGCCGTAGTCGCCGGCGATCTCGGGCAGCAGGCCCATGACCACGAACTCGGTGGTGCCGATCCCGAAGGCCCCGATGGCCAGGGCGAGGAGCGCGAGAGGCATGAGCCTACCCTCCGTACGATTGCTAGTGCGCCTTACGTGCTCCGACAATAATTGCAAGCGCGGCATAAGTGCAAATGCGGGCAATCGTTTTACGTGCCTCCGTGCCTCCGTGCCTCCGCGTCTTGGCGTCCCGGCGTCTCGGCGTCTCGGCATCCCCGGGGCCCGCGGTGTCGCCCGTCGGCGCCCGGTCTCGCCAGGGGAAACGCTTGCACAAGCCTTATATGTGCTCAGGCTGATATTTCATCGCGTGGCTTATCCTGGACCCTGTCCCACCCGGAAGGAGACCGGATCCCATGACCGCCACCGACCCCGCGCTCACCGCCCTCGCCAACGGTTGGGCTGCCCTCTACGTCCTGTACGGCAGGATCGAGGCGCACGTCGAACGCGCCCTGCAGTCCGGGCACGACCTGAGCGTGCGCGAGTACTCGCTGCTCGACGTGCTCGGCCGCCAGCACGACGGCGAGGGCGGCCACCTGCAGATGAAGCAGGTCGCCGACGCGGTCGTCCTCAGCCAGAGTGCCACCACCCGCCTGGTCACCCGCCTGGAGGACCGCGGCCTGCTCTCCCGCTACCTGTGCCCCACCGACCGTCGCGGCATCTACACCAACGTCACCGAGGACGGGCTGAAGCTCCTCGGCGAAGCCCGGCCGACCAACGACACCGCCCTCCGCGAGGCGCTCGACGAGGCCGCGCGCAACCCCGAACTGGCCCCCCTCGTCACGGCGGTCGAGGCGATGAACCCGCCGGCGGCGCTCCGGCGGCCCTGAGCGGTTCGGCGGCTCCGCTCCGTAGTCGTGTCTGCGGTGTCGGCGAAGGGTTCTCGGGCCGGTTTCCGATGGACAACGGCTGGAGCGAGGACCTGGGAGCGGCGACCGAGGTGACGTACAGAAACGGTGAGTTGACGTTGCACTTCCCGGCCTACGCCGGGTTCGAAGAGGTGGAAGGCGCCGGTCTCAGGTGAGGTGCACCCGACGGAAGTGATCGCCTGAGCGATACGCGTCACGGAACCGGGACCCCCGACGGGGTCAGGCCCGCTGCCGAAGCCGCCGGGCGAGGTCGACGGCCGCCGCCGGCCAGTGGGGGTGTTCGAAGCCGAACCCCGCGTCCCGGAGTCGGCCGGGTGTCACCGAGCGGCTCTTGAGCAGCAGTTCGGTGTCGGAGCGGAGGGCGAACGCGCCGAGCTCGGCCATCCGGCGGGTGGCGGGCAGGCCGACCGGGATGCCCCAGGCCCTCCGGATCGCCTGCATGAACGCGCGCTGCGGCACAGGGTGCGGGGCGGCGAGATTGACCGGGCCGGCCAGGTCGTCACGGTCGAGCAGGAAGCGGACGGCGCGCACGAGGTCCCGGTCGTGGATCCAGGACATGTACTGGGCGCCGCCGTCGATCGGACCGCCGAGCCCGCACCGCGCCAGCCGCAGCATCAGGTCGAAGGCGCCGCCGCGGTCGGGGCTCATCACCATGGCGGTGCGCAGCGCGACCCGCCGGGTGTCCGGGGTGGGGGCGTCCTGCTGGGTGCGCTCCCAGGCCTTCGCGATGTCGGTGCTGCGGTCCCAGTACCGGGGGACGTCGGGCTCGCCTCCGCCGAGGACACCGGTCGCCTCGTCGTGCGGGGTGCCGTAGTGGTGCGCGTAGATGGTGGCGGTGCTCATCTGGAGCCAGACCCGCGGCGGGCGCGCGGCGGCGGCGACGGCCTCGCCGACGACCCGGGTGGAGTCCACCCGGGAGGCCAGCATCTCGTGCTGGTTGGCAGGCGTGTAGCGGCAGTTGACACTGCGCCCGGCGAGGTTGATCACGGCGTCGCTGCCATCGACGGCCTCGGCCCAGCGGCCGAGGGTGCGGCCGTCCCAGGAGAGCTCGCGGTCGCGCCGCGGCCGCCGGGTGAGGACCAGCACGTCGTGGCCCTCGGCGGTCAGGGCGCGGTCCAGGACGCGGCCGATCTGCCCGGTTCCCCCCGGTATGACGATTCTCATGGGAGTCCCCCTCCGTAGTGTTGTTCTTAGCTTAATACAAAAATGAACGCGTTCAAAAGCCCTGGTGATCCGCCTGCGGGACGGTGGCCGTTTTGCATGCCGCGGCAGGTTCGCACTAGGTTTCGACGCCGTCGGCGCGGGTGGCCGCAGGGGAGCTGACCACCGGTCATGTGACCGGCGGCCCGGCCGCGTCGACCGCACCATCACATCGGGGGAAGGAAAAGTCAGTTGCGCACCAACGGACCCAGCGTGGCCGCCAGGACGGCGGTCACCGCCGCGGCACTCCTCGGCCTCGGCGTGCTGAACGCCTGCGGGCCGGACAACAGCGGGGCGCAGAACGCCGCTCCGAGCACCGCCGCCACCGCCGCCGGAACCGCCGCATCGGGCGGGGCGGCACAGCCGTCGACCGCCGCCGCCAAGCCGTCCTCGGCCGGCCCCGCCGTCTCCAAGGACATCCCGGCCGGCGCCTGGATCAACCCGCGCGCCATCCCGCTCGACGCCACCTACAAGTGGCCGGCCCCGGCGGCCGGTGCCAAGGGCGTGAGCGGCAAGCCGACCTTCAAGCTCCAGGAGCTGTGCCACTCCAAGCTCTCCCAGGACCACGAGAGCCTCGGCGCCGGCCGGGCCGCCGCGCAGTCCGTGATCGGTGCCGGCGGGGCCGACCAGTGGCAGGCCCAGCAGACCCTGCTCTACCAGGGCGACCCGCGCCCGAGCAGCGGCATCGCGCAGACCGCCTACCTGGTCCTCGGCGACCTTGAGGACGAGGTCAAGAACTGCGCCAAGACCGTCCCCGGCGCCACCGTCAAGGTGACCAGCCCCGGGGACGCGATGTACTTCGCCGCCACGGTGACCGTCCCGCAGGCCGGCGGCACCACCGTCACCCTGCACGAGTACCTGACCGCCCCGGACGGCACGGTCAACGAGCTGTCGCTCTGGACGGCCGCCAAGACCGGCGCCCAGCCCAAGGTCGCGTGGGCCGGCCCGGCCGACGCCGACGTGACGAAGGCGATGGACGCGGCGCTCTGCGACACCCTCAAGGACTGCTGAGCCCCGGCAACGGCTGACTGACGGGGGCTGACTGACGGCAGCCGGCTGGCAGTGGCCGGGTGACGGCAGCGGCCGGGCAACGGCGGGTGGCAGGCGCGGGATGCGCCCGCCGCCCGCCGTTCCGTTCTCCGCCCGCCGTTCTCCGCCCGCCGTTCTCCGCGTGCCGCGTTCCGCGCGGCCCCCCAGCTCCGGAAGCCCGGCCGGGGACCTCGGCGCGGTGGGCGAGCCGGAGTCTCCGACCTGGCCGACGCTCCGGGGCCGGGGCGAGGAACGCCGAGCCGGGCTCGGCACCGGCTCAACGACCTCGCGGAGCCCTAAACGGCACCCTGCTGAACGAGATCCCGGGATTCCGACTGATCCGGACCACCGGCGGGGGCGGCGGCACGCAGCGCCGCCTCGACCCGGCGGTTGGTGGTCATGGTCGACGTGACCGCGGTCATGGTGAGGAGGAGGCCGGCGGCGGTGTAGAGCGGGGTGCGCACGTCGAAGGTGGTGGCAAGCCAGCCGCCGAGGAAGGCGCCGAACGGGGCGCCGCACATGGCGAGCATGCGGGAGGTGGAGGCGACCCGGCCCATCAGGTGGGCGGGGACGATCGTCTGTCGGAGGGAGGGGCCGAGCACCATCGTGGCGCCCATGCCCGCTCCGCAGACGGCGAGGGAGAGGCCGGCGACGTACGGGTTCGGGGCGGCGGCAAGGCTCAGGATGGCGAGGCCCTCGACTGCGGCCGTGCAGGTGAGCGCGGCGCCGGTGCCGAGGCGTCGGCCGAGGAAGGAGGCGATGCCCGCGCCGAGCAGACCGCCGGTGGCCTCCGCCGTGAGGAGCAGGCCGAAGCCGAAGGTGCCGATGTCGAGGCGGTCGTGCGCGAAGAGGGCGAGTACGGTCTCCACGGCGAGGAAGGCGATGTTCCCGACCGCCGGACGCAGCGCGAGCCCGAGCAGCAACGGATCCCGGAAGACGTACGCGGCGCCGGCCCGCGCCTGCCGCAGCAGCGACTCACGGGCCTGCGGTACGGGCCGGGGTGTGGCAGGCAGCGACCGTACGAGCAGTGCGGAGAGCGCGAACGACACCGCGTCGGCGAGCAGCGGAACCGCCCGCCCGAGCGCGAGCAGGGCACTGCCCGCAGGCGGCCCCGCGAAGCCGGACGCGGCGGTCTGGGTGCCGCGCAGGCGGGAGTTGGCGCGCTCCAGGAGTGCGGGGTCGCGGCCGAGCAGATCCGGCAGATAGGCCGTCGCGGCCGTGTCGAAGAAGAGTCCGCCGAGGCCGAGCAGGAAGGCGACGGCCGCGAGCAGTGGAATGCTCAGCACGTCGAGCGCGGCCGCTGCCGCCGGTATCGCGAGCAGCGCCGCACGCGCCGCGTCCGTGATCCACATCGTGCGCCGGCGGTCCCAGCGGTCCACCAGCGCACCGCCGAGCACCCCGAAGAGCAGCCACGGCAGCGTCCCGGCGGCCGTGACGACGGCGAGCGCCATCGGATCCCGCGTCAACGTCAACGCGACCAGCGGCAGCGCGGCATGCGACACCCCGTCACCGAGCGAGGACACCGTCTGCGCAGTCCACAGCCGCCCGAACCCGGCCGGCAACTTCCGAACGTCCGAGGTCACTTGGCGTCCCCTCCGGCCTGCACGCGCGATGCCGGGTGGAACAGTGCGAAGACGAGTGACGCGTCCGGCAGCGACGGATCGGACAGCTCCCGGTACTCGTCCGCCAGTGTCTGCAGCCGCGCCCCCAGCTCCGCGAACTGCTCATCGGTGAGCCGCAGATGCGCCATCCGCACGTGCCGCTCGCCATCCGCCGGCGCCGCCTCGAGGTCCGCCACCGCATGCCGCATCAGCACGTCCGGGCCTCCCTCGCCCGGATCCGGCAGCTCGATCGACCGCGCGGCCATGGCGTAGTACCGCTCGGTGACCCCGCGGACCTTCCGCGTCCGCACCACCTTCACCAGGCCGGCCCGTTCGAGCAGCCGTACGTGGTAGCTGGAACTCCCCTTCGCAAGGCCCACTCGCTCGGCGATCTGCGTGATCGTCGCGGGCTCGAAGCGGAGCACGGCCATGATCCGGTGGCGCGTGAGATTGGAGACGGCGCGTAGCTGCTCGTCGGTGGTGACGTGGAACGTCTCGGGAAGATCGTCGGTAGGCATGCCCCTAATGGTCAACACTTCTTGACCATTAGTCAAGGGGGTTCTGTTCGGGCTTCCGGACCTGCCCGCGACCTGCTGCCCGACCAGGGCCTCTCGCTCGCCTCGGCCGCCTTGATTACCTCGAACGCCTCGATCACATCGTTCGCTTCGATCGCCGGGCTGCTCGGCGTCTCCCCGGGCACCCTTTGCCACCACATCCCGAGGCGGCGTTCGGGGCGGGTTCGGGGTCGTCGGTGCGATGGGCGAAGGCCGCGGTCTCCAGGGCGAAGTGGGCTACGGCGTCGCGCTGGTGGTCGTCGCGCCGGTTGCCGGTTGCCGGTGGCCTCGGCCATGGCATCGAGCTCGACGGCCTCGCCGCGCGGACGCCGTCACCCCTGCGGCCCACCGCAGGGCCGGAGGGGTGACCGCGCGAGCACGGCCCGACGTCCGGGCCCGGGGAAGCGGACGTTCCCGGGGCGCCGGCCGACGCCCGCTTCAGCTTTCGGGATCGCCGAACCAGCGGCCTGCGGCCCGCTCGAACGCTTCACGATCAGGTGCGCGATCGCCTGCCCAGGCGACCACGCCGTCAGGCCGGACCAGCACGGCACCCAGTCCGAGGTCGTCCTTCGCCGGACCGGCCACGTAGCGCATCCGGCTCTCCCAGCCCCTCGCCGAACCGTGCAGGCACCGGTCGGCGCTGAAGTCGAGCGTGACGCCCCGTCCGTCCCGCATCAGGTCGCCGAGACGGGTGCCGTCCTCCAGGCGAAGGTCCGGGGCGCCGCGGCCGACCAGCGGGTGCTCGCTGCCGAGGTCGTAACGGACGGACGATCCCGACATCCTCTCGAACACGTAGGTCGCTCCGTCACGGGTGTCGATCAGTTCGCGAATCAACCCCTGGACGGCCCGGCCGTGCGGGTCCGGCCGCATGGCCGCCACCTGTGCGCGCGACCAGTCGAGCACCGCTGACCCCACCGGATGGCGCTCGCGGCTGTAGGTGTCCAGAAGTCCGTCCGGCGCGTGTCCGTGCACGGCCGCCGCCAGCTTCCAGCCCAGGTTCAGGGCATCGCCGATACCGGCGTTGAGACCCTGCCCGCCCAGGGGCGAGTGGATGTGAGCGGCGTCGCCCGCGAGCAGGACGCGTCCCCGCCGGTAAGTCGTCGTCTGCATCGCCCGATCGGTGAAGCTCGACGCGAGACGGACCTCGCTCAGCGTCACGTCGGTGCCGGACACCCGGCGCAGAACCGTCTGGAGATGGTCGCGCGTCGGCTGCTGCGAGCGATCGAACGCGCCGCCGTCGAAGTCCATCATGCCGATGTACCCTGCCGCGGGCTGGAGGTACATGCCCGTCGGCGTCAGATTGAACCCAGGGCTCAGCTTCTCGGGGTCGGCGACGGTGGCGAACATGGTGTAGCCGGTGAACAGCGGCTCGGTCCCGACGAAGTCGAAGCCCGCGAGCCCGCGTACGGTACTGCGCCCGCCGTCGCAGCCGACCAGCCAGCGCGCCGTGTACGCGTGTTCGCCCGCCTGCACGATCACGCTCTCGTCGTTGTGCGCGATGGACGAAGCCGTGACGCCGCGCCTGACTTCCACGCCCAGCTCGGACGCTCGCTCGGCCAGCACCGCCTCGATGGCTTCGACGTGAGTCGGCATGCCCTCCGGTGCCGGGCCGGGTAGCCGGTACGGCGGGGCCGCGGAGTCGATCTTGGCCGGATCGATCATGATGCCGGCGAAGTGGCCACCACGACGAGGGACTGACGGCTCGTCCGGTCCCGGGTGCGCGCCGGGCTCATCGTGGACGCCCGATGCCTTCAGCAACTGGTGCAGCATCCCGCGGCGGTAGAACGCCTGGACCGAGGTGGAGGACAGGCCCCGGATGCCGAGCGGCAGCGCCTTGAACGGCGAGAGGGGCCCCGGCTCCCGCTCGAGCACCAGGACCGAGCAGCCCGCGAGGCCGAGCTCGCAGGCGAGGAACAGCCCCACCGGGCCGGCGCCCACGATCACTACGTCATGCACAAGAGATCCCCTTCCCTGAACCCACGGCCGGATCGGCACCCGGCAGGACCTCTCGAAGGTCCCAGAGCCCACCTGCATCGGACCGGCACATCACCGACAGGCCGCTGACACCGGACCGGCAACCCCGGCACACCGTCGGCCGTAGCGGCTCCGCCGCTCCGATGCCCCTGTTTCACGGCGCGGGCCCCGGGGCGCCGTCCGGCTGCGCCACCGCGTGGCCGGAAACGTGTCCGGATCGAGGGGAACCCCGGGCCCGCGCCGCACGACTGGTGGACCGGGCGCCGACGGGCGGCCGTGCCGGGCCGGAAGCCCGGGCGGACCGCCCCGCCCGCCCGGTCCGAGTCTGCCCGCCCCAAGGAGTGCACGCGCATGTGCGGAATCACCGGCTGGGCGTCCTTCCACCAGGACGTCCGCCACAGCGCCCCCGTCATCGAGGCGATGACCGCCACCATGGCCCTGCGCGGGCCCGACGCGGGCGGGGTCTGGCTCGGCACCCACGCCGCGCTCGGCCACCGCCGCCTCGCCGTGATCGACATCGAGGGCGGCGCGCAGCCGATGGCCGACCGCCGCGACCGCCCGGGCGTCGTGCTGACCTACAGCGGCGAGGTCTACAACCACCACCAGCTGCGCGCCGAACTCCAGGCCCGGGGGCACCGGTTCGAGACCCGCAGCGACACCGAGGTGGTGCTCCGTGCCTACCTGCAGTGGGGCGACGCCCTCGTCGACCGGCTGGAGGGCATGTACGCCTTCGCCATCTGGGACGAGCGGGCCGAGCGGCTGCTGCTGGTCCGCGACCGGCTCGGCGTCAAGCCGCTGTTCTGGGCCGCCGTCGACGGCGGCCTCGCCTTCGGCTCCGAGCCCAAGGCACTCTTCGCCCACCCGGAGATCACCCCGACCGTCGACGCCGACGGCCTGCGCGAGGCCTACAGCCTGCTCTTCAACACCGGCCCCACCGTCTGGGCCGGCGTCCGGGAGGTCCACCCCGGGGGTCTGCTCGTCCTCGACCGGGACGGCGTCCGCGAGCGCCGCTACTGGGAGCTGGAGGCCCGCCCGCACACCGACGACCTCGCCACCACCACCGAACGGGTCCGCTCGCTGGTCAACCGCGCCGCCCGCGCCCAGCTGGAGGCCGACGTCCCGCTCTGCAGCCTGCTCTCCGGCGGCCTGGACTCCACCGTCGTCACCGCACTGGTCGCCGACGAACTCCGGCTGACCGAGGGCCCGCAGGCCAGGCTGCGCTCGTACGCCGTCGACTACAGCGACCAGGCCGAGCAGTTCACCGGCGACGTGCTGCGCACCGGCCACGACACCCCGTACGCCGCGGAGGCCGGCGCCTTCATCGGCAGCGACCACTCCACCGTCGTCCTCGACCCGAAGGCCCTGCTCGACCTGGACCACCGCCGGGCCGTCGTCGTCTCCCGTGACTCGCCGATCGGCGTCGGGGACATGGACACCTCGCTCTACCTGCTGTTCGGCGAGATCCGCCGGCACTCCACGGTCGCCCTCTCCGGCGAGGCCGCGGACGAGGTGTTCGGCGGCTACCCGTGGTTCCACAAGCCCGGGGCGCTCGCCGCACGGACGTTCCCCTGGCTGCTCGTCACCGGCGACGAGGCGGCCATGCCGATCAACCCGGACCTCGCCGCCCACCTGCGCATCGGCGAGTTCCGCGACGACACCTACCGCGGCGCGCTCGCCGCTGTCCCGCACCTGGACGACGAGAGCCCCGCCGAGCACCGGCAGCGCGAAATGCAGCACCTCTCGATCACCCGCTGGCTGCGCCAGCTGCTGCACCGCAAGGACCGCCTCTCGATGGCCCAGGGCCTGGAGGTCCGCGTCCCCTACTGCGACCACCGGCTGGTCGAGTACGCCTTCAACACCCCCTGGGCGATGAAGAGCCACGACGGGCGGGAGAAGAGCCTGCTCCGCTCCACAGGCCAGGGCATCGCGCCCGACTCGGTGCTCTGGCGGCCGAAGAACCACTACCCGACCACCCACCACGCCGACTACAACAGCGGCCTCCAGCGGCTCGCCCTTGAGGCGCTCGACGTGCCGCACGTCCGTGACATCGTCGACGAGACGGTCGTCAAGGCGGGCCTCGGCACCCCGGCCGGCGAGCTGGAGTGGGGCCACCGGCTCCGTCTGGAGCGGGTCGTCGACCTCGCGCTCTGGCTCGACCACCACCACCCGGCACTCGCGATCTGACGGTTCGCCTGCGGCCCGCCGCGGGGTGGGGCGCCGTACCGGCTGCCGTGTCGTGTCGTGCAGTGTCGTGCTGCGCCACTGTCGTCCGCCGTCCCGACGCCATCTCGCCGCCGAAGCGCCGAGCCGCCGACCTGCCGAGCCGCCGCAAGGCTTTGCAAAGTGCACTTTGCAAAGCCTGAGGTGCGCCGGCACCCTGGTGCTGCCCATGACCCGCCCCGTCCTCTTCCGGTCCAACGCTTTGCAAAGTGCACTTTGCAAAGCGTTGGACTCCGCCCAGCCCCCTTCCCTCCTCACTCCTTCCCTCCTCGCCCCGCCCCCGTCCCGGACACGCTCCGGGACGGGGGCGCCGTCGTTTCCGGAGGCGCGGCGGCCGGGGTTCCGCACCAACCGGGGATTCGGCGTGACCGGGCGCCCGGGCGGGCGTAGAACGGACGGAGCGATCACCGGACCCCACCGGACCCCACCGAGCACCACCGGACCGGACGCCGCACGACCGGAGGAGACAGGCTTGAAGACCGACCCGCGCCATGGCCCGCTGGTCACGATGCTGCTGGTGCTCACCGTCGTCACCGGGCTGGTCGACGCGGTCAGCTACCTCGCGCTCGGTCACGTCTTCGTCGCCAACATGACCGGGAACGTCGTCTTCCTCGGCTTCGCGCTCGCGGGCGCGCCCGGTCTCTCCGCGACGGCCTCGCTCGCCGCGCTGGCGGCCTTCCTCCTCGGCGCGCTCGCCGGCGGCCGGCTCAGCGAACTCCTGCCGGGCCACCGGGGGCGGCTGCTGGTCGTCTCCACGGTCGTGCAGGCCGCGCTGCTGGCCGGCGGCACCGCCCTCGCCGCGCTGGCCGGCTACACCGCCGACCCGGTCCGCTACCCGTTGATCGGCCTGCTGGGCTTCGCGATGGGACTGCAGAACGCCGTCGTCCGCCACCTCAGGGTGCCGGACCTCACCACCACCGTCCTCACCATGACCATCACCGCCCTCGCCGCCGACCGCTCCGGCGCCCGCCGACTGGCCTCTGCCGTCTGGATGTTCGGCGGGGCCCTGCTCGGGGCCGTGCTCGTCCTCCACACCGACGTCCCGGCCGCGCTGGGCCTCGCCCTCACTCTCCTCGCCGCCGTCGCCGTCCTCACCGACCGCGCCTCCCGCCCCCGCCGGGGCCGCCACGGAGGGCCCGCCCCCGCCTGGACGGCTCCGGAGGGCGGGCCCTGACCGAAGGTCACCGTGCGGCCGGGGGAGGGGCGGTACGCGCGCGGCCGCCGCGGGCTTCAGGGCGCGTCGGTGGTCCGCTTCGACGGAGTCGTCCAGCCGGCGTCGACCCGCGCCCGCTCGGCCGCGATCAGCGGGCCGACCACGTCCTCGACCGTCCGGTGCGAGATCTCCGCGAACGCGCGCACCCAGTCGACGAGTTCGGCGGGCAGTTGGAGCGCGAGGCGGCGCGTCTCCGCCGCCCCGGCGGCCTCCGGGACGGCGAGGAAGGCGTCCGCCTCCATCCCGTACCACCGGGTCGTCCGCCCGAGCTGCGCCATGCCGAGGCGCCGGCAGACCGCCGCCGAGGGGGCGTTGCCGGGGCGGACGACGGCGTGGACGCGGGTGAGGCCGTCGGCGAACCCCTTGGCGAGGGCGGCGCGGGCCGCCTCGGTGGCGAAGCCCTGGCCCCAGGAGTCGGGGTGCAGGTGCCAGCCGACCTCGATCTCGCCGTCGCCGTCGGGCAGCGGTACCAGCAGGACGGAGCCGACGACGGTTCCGGTGTCCCGCCGTTCGAGCGCCCAGATGCCGTACCGGGGGTCGGCGGAGCGCTGCCGGAACCGCTCGATCAGGGCCGGGGCCTCGTCGGGCGAGGCCAGCGCCCTCGGCTTGGCGCCGAGCCAGCGCGCCACCTCCCAGCGGGAGTAGATGTCGTAGGCGCGCTGCTCGTCGCGAGGCTCCCAGAGCCGGGCGGTGAGCCTGTCGGTGGTGAAGGCGATGTGCACAGTGGTCTCCGTCAGTCGTCCTGAGGTCCGCCGGGGCTGCTGGTGGTGCGGCCGCTCCACCGGGGCTCGTGCCGGGCCCAGGACTCCTCCCAGGCCAGGTCGGCCCGCCGGTTGAGGACGCGCAGGCGCAGCGCGAGGGCGCCGACCAGCACCGTCGTGACGGTCAGGAACCCGGCGAGGCCGGCGCAGACCGCGTCGATGACGAGGCTGCTCCTGGTCGTGGGGGGAGTGGCGGGGGTGCCGGCCCGGTCGACCCAGAGGGTGATGGCGGAGCCGGCGACGGCGGTGTGGCGGACCTCGATCGTGCCGGTGCGCGGCTGTCCGTCGGGGGCGGTCCAGGCGGCCTCGGCGGGCAGCTGGTTCCGGTAACCGCCGGTGCGCCGGCCGCTGGTGGTGGCGGAGGGGTGGTCGACGCTCCGTATGACCGCGACGACCGGGTGGAGGCGCGCGCGGTCGGCGGCGGCGTCGCGCGCGGTGGCCCGGTAGCCGAGCAGCGCAGCGGTGACGGCGGCCGCGAGGGTGAGGAGAACGCCCAGCAGCGTGGCGGTCCGGGCGCGGCTGCGGGACCGGTCCAGCGGGCGGACGAGTGTCCGCACCGACGCGTCGCCGCGCGCGCCGAAGACCCGCCGCAGCTTTCGGCCGGCCCGCCGCGGCAGCGACGCGGGCCGGGGCCGGCGGGGTGTGCTGGACACGATGCGGGCTCCTCGGGGTTCGCCGGGTTCGCGGGGCGACGGTGCGGTGGCGCCCGGCCGGGGTCTCCCGCCGCAGCGCCCGTACTGCCGGGTTCCCATCTCACTCCGTCCCCCGTCCGTGCACAAGAGCCGTGCGCGCCCGCACCATCGGGGAGTTTCGGGCGAACCGGGACGTTCGGCCCTCGGCGGGGGAGGCCCCGGCGAGGCAGGCTGGAGGAGCCGCGTCCTCCATGGGCCGGGACGCGGCAGGTTCGGCCTGCTGTGGGGGCTTGCCGGGCCGTGGTGTGGAGCGGGGGGCGGCGTGGGGCCGCCTCCCGCTCACGCCTGCCCGGACGTCTCCTTCGAACGCCCCTCCCGGGCGCCTCTCCGCACGCCGTTCCCGGTTCTCTCCCGCAGGCCTTCCCGGCGCCCTTCCCGCGTCGCCCGGGCGCAGTTGCGACTGTGTCGCCCACCAGATCCGCAGGTCAGGGACGTATTCTCGCCAGCTATACACTCGGAGTATACGCCTGATGTATGGTCATCTCATGAGTGTTCCTTTGACCCTTCTCGGGCTGCTGGAGCGAGAGCCGAGCCATGGCTACGACCTCAAGCGCGACTACGACGCCTTCTTCGGGCGGGGCAAGCCCCTGCCGTACGGCCAGGTCTACGCCACGCTCGGCCGGCTGGCGCGGGACGGCAAGGTCGTGGCGGGCGAGGCCGAGCCCGGCGACGGGCCCGAGCGCAAGCGCTACGTGATCACCGAGGCCGGCGTGACGGAGTTCGAGCACTGGCTCACCGAGCCCGTCTCGCCCGAACCCAACCTGCAGACGGTGCTCTTCACCAAGGTCGTGCTGGCCCTGATGCTCGGCCGCGACGCCGAGGTCTACCTCAACACCCAGCGCGCCGCCCACATGCACCGGATGCGCGAGCTGACCGACCTGCGCCGCAAGGGCGCGCTGGTCGACGCCCTGCTCGCCGACCACGGGCTCTTCCACCTGGAGGCCGACTTGCGCTGGATCGACCTGACCACCGCCCGCCTGGACGCGCTCGCCGAGGCGGTGCGGCCATGACCCTGCTGATCGAGGCCCAGGACATCACCCTCGCCTTCGGTGAGACCCCCGCGCTGCGCGGCGCGAGCCTGTCCGTGAACGCCGGCGAGGTGCTCGCCATCATGGGCCCCAGCGGCTCCGGCAAGTCCACCCTGCTGCACTGCCTGGCCGGCATCCTCACCCCCGACTCGGGCGAGGTCCACTTCAACGGCCGGCGGATCGACACCATGGGCGAGGCCCAGCGCAGCGCCCTGCGCCGCGACAAGTTCGGCTTCGTCTTCCAGTTCGGGCAGCTCGTCCCGGAGTTGACGGCCGAGGAGAACGTCGCCCTGCCGCTGCTGCTGAGCGGCACCAGGCGGGCCGCCGCCCTGGCCGAGGCCAGGCCCTGGTTCGCCCGGCTCGGCCTGGACGGCATGGAGCGGCGCCGCTCCGGCGAGCTCTCGGGCGGTCAGGCGCAGCGCGTCGCGCTGGCCCGCGGCCTGGTGGCCCGGCCGCAGGTGCTGTTCGCCGACGAGCCGACGGGCGCGCTGGACTCGCTCACCGGCGAGCAGGTGATGGAGCTGATGGTGGGTGCCGCGCGCGAGCAGGGCACCACCGTCATCCTGGTCACCCACGAGCCGCGGGTCGCCGCCTACGCCGACCGCGAGGCGATCGTCCGGGACGGCAGGGCCACCTCGCTCCCGGCGGGCCCGGCGGCGGGCCGCGCGGCGGAACGGATCGCCTCGTGATCGCCTTCTCGCTCCGACTGGCCGTCAGCGGCGGCCGGGAGGCCGTTGCCCGGCTGGTCATCATCGCCGCCGCCGTGGCGATCGGCGTCGGCCTGCTGCTCTCCACGCTGGCGAGCATCAACGCCGTCGGCAAGGCCAACGAACGGGTCCTGTGGACCAACTCCGGTGCGGCGAGCCGTACCGAGACGGCGCCGGTGGACCCGCTCTGGTGGTGGGACCACAGCGACTTCTTCGACGGCAAGGAGATCTTCCGGCTCGACGTCGCCGCCACCGGGCCGACCGCGCCCGTCCCGCCGGGCCTCACCAAGCTGCCCGCACCCGGTGAGTACTACGCCTCGCCCGCGCTCGCCGAACTGCTGCGCAAGACCGCGGCCGTCGAACTGGGCGACCGCTTTCCCGGCCGGATGGCCGGAGTCCTCGGCGCCGAGGCGCTGCCCTCCCCGGACTCGCTCTTCCTGGTCGAGGGCCGCACCCCGGGGGAGATCGAGCACATGCCCGGGGCGAGCAAGGTCACCACCATCGCCACCGCTCTCCCGCCCTCCTGTGACAACGACTGCCCGGGGCTGGGCACGCGCGGCGACGCCATGACGCTGATCCTCTCCGTCGTGGCCGGCGCGCTGATCTTCCCGGTGGTCATCTTCATCGGTACCGCGACCCGGCTCTCCGCCGCCACCCGTGAGCAGCGCTACGCCGCGATGCGGCTGGTCGGCGCCACCCCGCGGCAGGTTTCGGTGATCTCGGCGGTGGAGTCCACCGTGGCCGCGGTCGCCGGCACGGTCGTCGGCTTCGGTCTCTTCCTGCTGCTGCGCCCGCTGGTGGCGACCATCCCGTTCACCGGGAACCGGTTCTTCGCCGAGGACCTGACGCTCACTCCGCTCCAGATGGCGGCCACGGCGCTGGGCGTCCCCGTGGCGGCGGCGGTCGCGGCCCGGCTGGCGCTGCGGCGGGTCACCATCTCCCCGCTGGGCGTCACCCGCCGGGTCACCCCGAAGCCGCCCGGTCACTGGCGGGTGGTCCCGCTGCTGGCCGGCCTGGCCGAGCTCGGTTACTTCGTCAACCGGCGCCCGGACACCACCAACGGGCAGACCGCGGCCTATCTGACCGGCTTTCTGGTGATCATGCTCGGCCTGGTGATCGCCGGACCCTGGATCACCATGGTGGCCGCCCGTGCCGTCGCGCTGCGCACCAGCCGCCCGGCCACGCTGATCGCCGTCCGGCGGCTCGCGGACGACCCGAAGGCGGGTTTCCGCTCGGTCGCGGGCCTGGTCCTCGCCCTGTTCGTCACCACCGCGACCGTCTGCATCATCGGCACCATCAACGACAGCCGGGGCACGCTCAGCGGCGACCCGCAGACCCGGGTCGCGGTCGGGCAGAGCGGCCGGATGGAGGATCCGCCGATGACGGACGCCGTGTCGGAGAAGCTGCTGGCGGACCTCCGGGCGGTGCCCGGCTTCCGCGGCCTCTCCCTGGGCCACGACAACCCGCAGGGGCTCGGCAGACTGCCGGGTGAGCGCCCCTGGTTCTCGCCGAGCCTGGTGCTCTGCTCCGACCTCGCCCAGGTCCCGGTGGTGGGCCGCTGCCCGGCCGGCGCGAGCGTCGCCGGCGTCCCGCCGTGGGCCTTCCTGGACCTGCGCTCCAACGCCAAGGCCGAGTGGCCGGCCGCGCCGGTCTCCGCGGAAGAGGCGGCCAGGCTGCCGGTGCGCAGCATCTACGTGACCACCGACGGCTCCACCGCCGCCATGGAGCAGACCCGGACGCTGCTCACCAAGGCCAACCCGGCGTACGCGTCCCGGACCGTGGGCGACTGGGGTTCCGCCCAGCAGAGGCAGCTCGCGGGCTGGCGCCAGCTGGCCAACGTGGTCCTGCTGACCACCCTGCCGATCGCCGGCTGCAGCCTCGCGGTGAGCGTGGTGGCGGGCCTGACCGACCGCAAGCGGCCGTTCGCGATGCTGCGGCTCACCGGTGCGCCGCTGCGCCTGCTGCAGCGGGTGATCGGGCTGGAGAGCGCGCTGCCGCTGCTGGCGGTGGCGGCGATCGCGACCGGGACGGGCTTCGCGGCCTCCGCGATGTTCCTCAAGTCGCAGATGCACTACGACCTGGTGTCGCCGGGCGCGGTGTACTTCGTCCTGGTGGCGCTCGGCCTGGCGGCCTCGCTCGGGATCATCGCCTCCACGCTCCCGTTGCTGAAGCGGATCACCGGCCCGGAGGCGGCCCGCAACGGCTGACCCGCCCGCAACGGCTGACCCGCCCGCGACGGCTGACCCGCCCGCGACGGTCGGCCTTCTCCGGAGGCGGCCCGCCACGGCGGAACCGCTCCGTGCCCTACCCCGTCACCCGGCTCCTGCCGGTGACGGGGTAGGCGTGCGTTCCGGGCCGGAGCACCGAGGGGGCGTTCGGCAGCCAGCTGCCCAGCACCAGCGCGGACGGGTAGAACATCGGCCCGGGCAGTGCGTCGAGCGGGAACCGCTCCCAGCCGGCGCACGCGTGCGGCTCGGTGACCTCGGCCGCGGCCAGGCTCGGCGGGGTGAGCACGGCCGCGGTCAGCCGGGGGCGGCCCAGCTCGTGGTCGAGCAGCACGGCCAGGACGCGCATCCGCTCGGCCGGCAGCACGATGCCGGTCTCCTCGGCCAGCTCCCGGGCGGCGGCCTGTTCGAAGGACTCGCCCGGGTCGTCCACCTTGCCGCCCGGCAGGCTCCAGGTCGGTGCCTCGCCGGCGGTGATCCGGCGGCCGAGCAGCACCCGGCCGTCCCCGGTGGGGACGATGACGCCGGCGCCGAGCAGCGGTGCGGTGGTCAACTCGGTTTCTCCTTGCGCGGGTTACCAGGCGGAGCGGTCGAAGTCCTTGAGGAAGCAGCCGTAGAGGTCCTCGCCCTGCTCGCCGCGGACAATCGGGTCGTACACCCGGGCCGCGCCGTCGACCAGGTCGAGCGGGGCGTGGAAGCCCTCGTCGGCGAGGCGCATCTTGTCCGGGTGCGGGCGCTCATCGGTGATCCAGCCGGTGTCGACGGCGGTCATCAGGATGCCGTCGGACTCGAACATCTCCTGCGCGCTGGTGCGGGTGAGCATGTTCAGCGCGGCCTTGGCCATGTTGGTGTGCGGGTGGCCGGCGCCCTTGTAGCCGCGCTGGAACACGCCCTCCATCGCGGAGACGTTGACCACGTACTTGCGGCGGGACGCCGAGGCGGCCATCGCCGGGCGGAGCTGGCTGATCAGGATGAACGGCGCGGTGGAGTTGCAGAGCTGGACCTCCAGCAGCTCCACCGGGCCGACCTCGTTGACGGTCTGCACCCAGCTGTTGGTGGGCGCGAGGTCGGGCACCAGGCCACCGGCGTCGATCGCGGTGCCGGCCTCGATCCGGGCGGGCGTCGCCGAGCCGGTGACCAGGGCGAGCGAGGTGACGTCCTCGGCGGACAGCCGCTCCTCGCCGCCGCCGGCCTGCGCGGGCAGGGCCGGCAGGTCGACGCTGCCGCTGCCGAAGCGGCCGATGGTGGTGGACTGCGGCAGCTCGCCGGCGGGCAGCGGCGCGTTCTCGGCGTTGACCAGCTCGCGGTAGGACTCCGGCGGGCGGCGCACGGTCTGCGCGGCGTTGTTGATCAGGATGTCCAGCGGGCCGTCCGCGGCGACCTCGTCGGCCAGCGCCATCACCTGGGCCGGGTCGCGCAGGTCGATCCCGATGATCTTGAGGCGGTGGATCCAGTCGGCGCTGTCCGGCATCGCGGTGAAGCGGCGGATCGCGTCGTTCGGGAAGCGGGTGGTGATGGTGGTGTGGGCGCCGTCGCGCAGCAGCATCAGCGCGATGTACATGCCGATCTTGGCCCGGCCGCCGGTGAGCAGCGCGCGCTTGCCGGTGAGGTCGGCGCGGGCGTCGCGGCGGGCGCGGTTCTTCACGGCGCAGGACTGGCAGAGGTTGTGGTAGAACGCGTCCACCTCGACGTACCGCTGCTTGCACGTGTAGCAGGAGCGGGGGCGCTCCAGGATGCCGGCGATCTCGGTGGTCGTGACCGTGGTCAGGCCGAAGGCGCCGGCCGTCTCGTCGTCGATCCGGGTCGGCGCACCGGTGGCGGTACGGGCGGTGACGGCACGGTCGTTGGCGGTCTTCCGGGCCCGGGTCTCCTGGCGGCGACGCTGCTTGAGCGTGCGGAATATGCCGCCGACCGCCTGGCGGACGGTGATCGCGTCCGGGTGGTCGACGTGCAGCCCGTCCAGCTCGGCGAGCACGTCGAGGCAGAGCCGCAGCCGCTCCGGGTCGAGGCCGGGACCGTAGTCGATCTCCTCCTCGATCCCCTCGGTGCCGTTGCCCTGCTGGATGTCCACGCCCGCCGTCATCGCCCGCTGCCGCTTTCCTGGATTGCCTCGCCGTTACCGCGTGAATGCTACGGGAGCGGCCCTGGCCGGGGCGAAAAGCCGGACGCTTGGAGGAAGCTCCAAGCCTTGGAGCCGTGCGGCGATCATGGTTTGTGCGGTGCCCCAGCAAACGTCCTCGAACTGGCTTTTGCCCCCACGGTGCCGGAGAATCGAATGTTGGGTGCGGGGCGCCCGAGTGCGCCCCGCGGCTTCGTCGCAACCGCACCCGAGGTGTAACTTCTCCCAGCCAGAGAGCCCTTTTTCATGCGCTTCCTGAACGACCTCAAGCCCTCGTACGACCTCACGTACGACGACGTCTTCATGGTCCCCAGCCGCTCCGCCGTGGGCTCCCGGCAGGGCGTCGACCTGTCCTCGAACGACGGCACCGGCACCACCATCCCGCTGGTCGTCGCCAACATGACCGCGATCGCCGGCCGCCGGATGGCCGAGACCGTCGCCCGCCGCGGCGGCCTGGTCGCCATCCCGCAGGACATCCCCACCGAGGTGATCGCCGACGTCATCGGGTGGGTGAAGCAGCGCCACCTGGTGCACGACACCGCCATCACCCTCGACCCCGGCGCCACCGTCGCCGAGGCGCTCTCGCTGCTGCCCAAGCGGGCGCACGGCGCGCTCGTCGTGGTCGAGGACGGCAAGCCGGTCGGCGTTGTCACCGACTCCGACTGCCAGGGCGTCGACCGCTTCACCAGCCTCGCCGACGTCATGTCGCGCGACCTGCTGCTGCTCGACGAGGGCATCGACCCGCGCGCGGCCTTCGACAAGCTGACCGAGGCGCACCGCAAGCTCGCCCCGGTCGTGGACGCCGAGGGCAGGCTGGTCGGCCTGCTGACCCGCAAGAACGCGCTGCGCGCCACCCTCTACACCCCGGCCGTGGACGCGCGGAACCAGCTGCGGATCGCCGCCACCGTCGGCATCAACGGCGACGTGGCCGGCAAGGCCAAGGCCCTGATCGAGGCCGGCGCCGACGTGCTGGTGGTCGACACCGCGCACGGCCACCAGGAGTCGATGATCAGCGCGCTGCGCGCGGTGCGCGGACTGGACCCGCAGATCCCGATCGTGGCCGGCAACGTGGTCTCCGCCGCCGGTGTCCGCGACCTGGTCGAGGCGGGCGCCGACATCCTCAAGGTCGGTGTCGGCCCCGGCGCCATGTGCACCACCCGGATGATGACCGGCGTCGGCCGCCCGCAGTTCTCCGCCGTCCTGGAGTGCGCCGCCGAGGCGCGCAGGCTCGGCAAGCACGTCTGGGCCGACGGCGGTGTCCGCCACCCGCGCGACGTCGCGATGGCGCTGGCCGCCGGTGCGTCCAACGTGATGATCGGCTCCTGGTTCGCCGGCACCTACGAGTCGCCCGGCGACCTCCAGACCACCGCCGACGGCCGCCAGTACAAGGAGAGCTTCGGCATGGCCTCGGCCCGCGCGGTGAGCAACCGCACGTCCCAGGACTCCTCGTACGACCGGGCCCGCAAGGCGCTGTTCGAGGAGGGCATCTCGCACTCCCGGATGTTCGTCGACCCGGCCCGCCCCGGCGTCGAGGACCTGATCGACTCGATCGTCGCCGGCGTGCGCAGCTCCTGCACCTACGCGGGCGCGTCCAGCCTGGAGGAGTTCCACGAGAAGGCCGTGGTCGGCATCCAGAGCGCGGCCGGCTACGCCGAGGGCAAGCCGCTGCACTCCAGCTGGGCCTGATCCCGCTCAGCGGACGGCCAGCCGGTTCCTCGCCCCGGGGAGCCGGCCGGCCGTTCCGCCGTGGGCGTCAAGGGTGCTGCGGGTGTCGTGGGCCTCGTGGGTCTGGCGGGCCTGGTGGCCGTGGTGGGCGTCGTGGCCCTCGCGGGTGTCATGGGTGCCGTCGGCGCCGTGGAAGCCGAGCGGGGTGAGCAGGGCACGGCCGAGCAGGCCGACCGCGACGTCCAGCGCGGCGGCGAGCGCCGCCGCCGCGTGCGGAACCTCGCGCAGCTCCCAGAGTGCGGCGACGCTCGCCCATGCCGCGTCACGGGCCGAGTCCACCGACCAGGCGCCCACCCGGTGCGTCAGCGGCTCGGCCCGCTCCAGCACGTCCGGCCCGGGCATCAGCTGCTCCCGGACGGCCGTCTCCACGGCGGCGAGCAGTCCGTTGATCCGGTGGTAGTCGGCGCAGAGGTCCTCGGGGGACCGGCCGAGCCGGCGGCAGGTGTCGATCACGGCGAGCGGCAGGTCGTGCTGGATGTGGGCGTTCATCCCGGCCAGCGCGAACTGCAACGGATGTACCCCGGAGTGCCCGCGCAGCTCGAACAGCGGCCGCCAGCAGGCCGGCGGCCGGCGCCCCGCCGCGACGGCGTCCACGGCCAGCAGGTACCGCCCGGCGAACACCGCGTCCAACTCGGCCATCGCGGCCGGGTCGGCGAAGTAAGGGCCCGCCAGGCGGCGGTGCACCGCCGCCGTCACCGTGAGGTACATGCGGTTGAACACCGCGACGCCGTCGCCGTCCGGGAGACCGGCGTCGATCTCCCGCAGTCGGCGGATCACCTCGTCCACCGCACGTGCCGTGCCCCGAGCCATCCATCACCCTCCGCGATCGATCGTGCGCTGATCGCATCATCGTGACAGTGCGGGGCCGACGCGGTGCCGACGCCGCGCGGACGGTCCGGCCGGCTCAGCCCAGCTCGTACTCCAGGACGTAGGTGTGACCGCCGTCGTCCACGGTCAGCTCGAACGTGCCGGTGATCCCCGCCAGCTCACCCGTGCCGGTGCCCGCCACCACCCGGATGGCCAGCCGCTCGCCCTGGCTGCCCGGCGCCGAGTGCTGGAGCACGAACGAGCCCTTCCGCCCGTCCAGCTCCCCGGTGAAGCGCTCCACCGCGACGTACGCCGCCGGGCCGCCCGCGCCGTCCAGCACGGAGAGCATCCGGACCACGCTGCTGCCCGTCAGGCCGCCCGTGAACTCCTTGGCCAGCCGCACCCGGCCGAGCGTCGCTCCGGGCTGCTCGTCGGTCTCCTCCGGCTCGAAGGCGGTCACCTCGAACGCCCCGCTCGTCTTGATCCCCATGCCACCGTTCCCCTCGACGACCCCTGCGGACGGCACCCCGCCGACCGCGCTCACACCCTTGCACACGCCACCGACACTGATGGTGCTAACCGGGTCCCCGGTGGTCGTGGCTCTGCCACTGACTGGCGGATGCGGTGCTCGGGCAGGGCTCGGCGGATGACGGACGGCGGATGGGGGTTCGGGCGAGGGCTCAGCGGGTGCGGCGCTCAGCGATCCCAGCGAAGCGCCAGCAGGGCCGCGTCGTCGGCCAGACCGTCATCACCCACCCAGGTCCGGACCTCCGCCAGCAGCTCGTCCAGCACGTCCTCCGGGTTCCCGGCGGAGAGCCCGGCCAGCCGCTCCTCCAACGGGAAGAACCGGCCCGCCGCGTTCCGGGCCTCGGACACGCCGTCGGTGTAGAGCAGCAGCAGGTCGCCGGCGCGCGGTTCGAAGCCGCCCGCCCGGTACTGCCCGCCCAACAGCCCGAGCAGCCCCAGCGGCGGGGCGTGCTGCGGCGGCTCCAGCTCACCCACCCGGTCGGCCCGGCGCAGCAGCGGGTGCGGATGGCCGCAGTTGACCAGCCGGGCCGCGCCGCCGGTCCCGTCCACGCCCAGCAGTACCGCCGTCACGAACCGCTCGTTCACCGGGCGGCCCGCCAGCGCCGAGTCCAGCCGCTCCGCCACCCGGGCCAGCTCCGGTTCGGTGCGGGCCGCCTCCCGGAACACCCCCAGCACGTCCGCCGCCGTCTCCACCGCCGGCAACCCGTGCCCCTGCACGTCCCCCAGCAGGATCCGGATCCCGTGCGGACCCTCCGCCACCTCGTACAGGTCCCCGCCGATCCGGGCCTCGGCCGCCGCCGCGACGTAACGCACCGCCACCCGCAACGGCCCGAGCCGCTCCGGCGGCGGCCGCAGCAGCGCCCGCTGCGCCGCCTCGGCCACCGTCCGGACCTGGAACAGCTCGTGCTCCCGGGCCGACACCAGGACGACGTTCCCGGCACTGGCCAGCGTCGCGGCGAGCACGGTGACCAGCGCGCTGACGTGGACCGAGCCGGGCAGTCCGCGGTTGCTGAGCTCCAGCAGACCGGCCGCGAGGGTGGCGACGGCTCCCGTGATCAGCACCACCCGGGCGCGCCGGGTGGTCGCCCCGGCCAGCACCGGCGCCACCGCGAGCACGGGGGACAGGGTCGTCCCAGGCCCGGACACCAGGTCGGCCACCACGGCGACGACCAGCAGGAGGTAGGCGCAGGCCAGCAGCAGCCTGGTCCGCCGCGGCAGATGCAGCGGCGGCACCGCGTCCTGCGGTCCGGCGGTGGTCACGCGGGCGCCTCCAGTGGGCGTGGGCGGGGGCCTCACTGTCCACTCTCCACCGCAGCCCGGGGCACCGGCATGTCGGACGGGAGTCTCGGCCGGTGCGGGCGTCCCGGGCGGGCGCCCAGGCGGGGAGCCGGGTGGCCGGGGCCGGGGAACCGGTCCCGGCTAGGCTGGCGGCGAGATGAGACGCAAGAGCAAGCCGCCCGCCCCCCTCCCGCAGCGACTCGGGGTGGACCCGGTGCACCTGCGGCTGCCCGTCGAGGGGCCGTGGCCGACGGTGCGCGCGTACCTGGCCGACCGCCTGCCCACCGTGGCGCCGGAGCGGATCGACGCGCTGCTGCACGGCCGGGAGATCGTCGGCGAGGGCGGTCCGATCGGTCCGGACGAGCCGTTCCGCCCCGGCGCGCACCTCTGGCTCTACCGTGAGCTGCCGGACGAGGTCCCGGTCCCGTTCGAGCTGGACGTGCTGTACCGCGACGAGCACCTGGTCGTGGTCGACAAGCCGCACTTCCTGGCCACCACCCCGCGCGGCCGCCACGTCGTCGAGACGGCGCTCTCCCGGCTGCGGCACTCGCTGGACCTCCCCGCCCTCAGCCCGGCGCACCGGCTGGACCGGCTGACGGCCGGGCTGGCGATGTTCGTGGTCCGCCCCGAGGAGCGCGGCGCCTACCAGACGCTCTTCCGCGACCGGCTGGTCCGCAAGGAGTACCGGGCGATCGCGCCGTACGACCCGGCGCTCGCCCTGCCCCGCACGGTACGCAGCCACATCGTGAAGGAACGCGGGGTGATCGCCGCCCAGGAGCTGGACGCCCCGCCGAACAGCGAGAGCCGGATCGAGCTGGTCGAGCACCGCGACGGCCTCGGCCACTACCGGCTGCTGCCGTTCAGCGGGCGCACCCACCAGCTGCGGTTGCACATGAGCGGCCTGGGCCTGCCGATCCTCGGCGACCCGGTGTACCCGGTGCTGCTGCCGGACCCCGCGCCGGACGACTTCCGCCGTCCACTGCAACTACTCGCCTCCTGCGTCGAGTTCACCGATCCGCTGACCGGCCGCCCGCGCCGCTTCGAGAGCCGCCGCACGCTCACCGCCTGGTCGGATCCCGCCTCCTGGTAGCTCCGGGCCTCGCAGCTGTCCGCGCGGTCCGCGCGGTCCCGGTGGGGCGGGCCGGGGCCCGGGTGAGGCGGGGCCGGGTGGGGCGGCGGAGCGGTGGGGGACCGCATCGGCCTCCTGGTCTAGGTCCAAGGTACGACCCGGTCCCGGTCCCGGCGGCCGATCCGTGCGGGGCGGGGCCGGGACGATCGTGGTGCCATGAACAGCGCACCGCAGCACACCGTCCAGTCCGCCCAGCCGGCCACCCCGCCCGTCGCCCTGGTCACCGGCGCCTCGCGCGGCCTCGGCCTGGCCCTCGCCCGGGCACTTGCCGCCGACGGCTGGCAGCTCGTGATCACCGCCCGCAACCAGGCCGAACTCTCCGCCGCCGAGGCCGGGCTGGCCGCCGTCACCAAGGTCACCGCCCTGGCCGGCTCGGTCGTCGACGACGACCACCGCGCCCGCCTGGCCGAGGCCGCCGCCGGGCTCGGCGGTGCGACGCTCCTGGTCAACAACGCCGGCACGCTGAACGGTTCGGACGCGGGCGGCGAGCCGCTGCCCCGGCTCGCCGACGTCCCGTTGCCCGATCTGCTGGAGATGTTCGAGGTCAACGCCCTCGCGCCGATCGCCCTGACCCAGCTCCTGCTGCCGCAGCTGCGCGCGCACTCCGGCGTCCTGCTCAACATCAGCTCCGACGCGGCCGTCGAGGCCTACCAGGGCTGGGGCGGCTACGGCGCCGGCAAGGCCGCGCTGGACCACGCCTCCGCCGTGCTGGCCCTGGAGGAACCGGAGTTGAAGGTCTGGGCGGTCGACCCGGGCAGCATGCGGACCAGGATGCTGCAGGAGGCGTACGCGGGTGAGGACATCTCCGCCGAGCCGCTCCCCGAGGCCGTCGTCCCCGCCCTCCTCGGCCTGCTCCGCGACCGTCCCGCCTCCGGCCGCTACCGGGCCGCCGACCTGCTCGCCGCCACCGCCGCCCAGGGCGAGCGATGACCGCACTCACCGATCCCGGGATCGACGTCACCGTCCCGCCCGAACTCTCGGCCCGCGCACCGGCGGAGGCCCGTGGCACGGCCCGCGACGGCGTGCGGATGCTGGTCGGCCGCCGCGACGCGGGAACCGTCGAGCACCGTCGCTTCACCGACCTGCCGGAGGTGCTGCGCCCCGGGGACCTGCTGGTGGTCAACAACTCGGCCACCCTGCCCGCCGCCCTGGCCGGACGGCTGCCGGACGGCACCGCCGTCGGGCTGCACCTGTCCTCCGCGCAGCCCGACCAACGCGGCTCCTTCCTGGTGGAGTTGCGCCGTACGGTGCCCGGCGGGGCCCCCGCCTACTACCCGCCGGCGGAGTCCCCGGCCCGCCCCGGGCTGCGGGTGGAGTTGCCGGGCGGCGCCTCGGCCGAGCTCGTCGAGCCGTTCACGGCCCGCCTCTGGTACGCCCGACTCGACCTGCCCGCTCCGCTGTTGGACTACCTGCCCCGTCACGGTAGGGCCATCCGGTACGGCTACGTGGACGGCGACTGGCCGATCGAGGCCTACCAGACGGTCTTCGCGACCGTCCCCGGCAGCAGCGAAATGCCCAGCGCAGGCCGCCCGTTCAGCGCAGAGGTGGTGGCCCGGCTGGCCGGGCGGGGGGTGCTGGTCGCGCCGATCACCCTGCACACCGGCGTCGCCTCCCCGGAGGCGCACGAGGTCCCGTACGCCGAGCGGTTCCAGGTCCCGGCCGCCACCGCCCGTCTGGTGGGCCACGTCCGGGCCGGTGGCGGCCGGGTGATCGCGGTCGGTACGACCGTCGTCCGCGCCCTGGAATCGGCGGCCGCCCCGGACGGAACCGTCCATGAGGCGGGCGGCTGGACCGAGTTGGTGATCACCCCCGAACGCGGCGTCCAGGCCGTGGACGGCCTCCTCACCGGCTGGCACGAGCCCCGCGCCTCCCACCTGCTGATGCTCGCCGCCGTCGCCGGCCGCCCACTCCTGGCACGCTGCTACGCGGAAGCGGTCCACCACCGCTACCTGTGGCACGAGTTCGGCGACGTCAATCTGCTGCTCCCCGATTAGGTCCTGCACGGGCTCGCCCGCCTGCGCCCTCACGCCTGCGCCCTCATGCCTGTGCCCTCATGCCTGCGCCCTCACGCCTGTGCGTCATCGCTCGTGCGCCGCCGGGGGCAGGCGCCGTGAACGCGCGGCGGCGGTGCCGACGGACTCCGGCCGGCGGTGGGCCGCCTGCCGGACGACCGGTGGGCCACCGGTGGCCCACCGTCAGTCCACCGTCGGCCGCCGGTCAGGAGACCTGGTCCGCGAACAGCGTGCGCGCCGCGTGGTGAGTGTCCAGGTACTCGCGCACCGCGGTGATCAGGCCGTTCTCGACGGTGAAGATGCCGAGGCACTGGTTGTGGTAGGCGGAGCCGTTGGCCGCCGTGCCGCGGGCGGTCCACTCGGCGACCACCTGCGGGCCGTCCGCCAGCAGGCCGGTGAGCGTCACCTGCGGGGAACCGCCGGGGGCGAACAGGGTGCCCACCGAGCCGAGGAAGTCCTCGACGATGGCGTCCCGGCCGTCCCAGACCCGCGACAGCGGCAGGTCCCCGGGGTAGGACCAGGTGGCGTTCTCGGCGAACGAGGCCACCGCGGTGGGGAGGTCGCCGGTGGCGATGGCGGTGACGTAACGCTCCACGACGGTACGGGGGTCGAGCTGGTCCACGATGTGCTCCTCGGTGTTTCGGGCCGGTTCCTTCTGCCGGGGCCAAGCCAAGCCCCCCGGGGCCACGCGGGCGAACAACCGCACGGGAACGGCGACAAACGACGGTTGTCGTGGGTGGTCAGCGGGCCGACGTGCCCGGGGGCAGCTCCAGCTCGAACCAGACCACCTTGCCGTCCCGGGTGCGCCGGCTGCCCCAGCGGTGGGCGAGCTCGTTGACCAGGTGCATGCCGCGTCCGCCCTCGTCCTCCTCGCGTGCGCGCCGCATCCGGGGCGACCCGGCGTCCCGGTCGGCGACCTCCACGGTGAGCAGTCGGTTGTAGAACAGCCTGAGCTGGGTGGGGGATCCGGCGTGCACGAGGGCGTTGGTGATCAACTCGCTGGTGAGCAGCTCCGCCCAGTCGGCGAGCGGGGCGAGACCCCAGCCGATGAGCGTGTCGCGGGTGAACCGGCGCGAGTGCGCGACCATCGCGTGGTCGTCGGTGAGCGGCAGGGTGGCGATCCGGTCGGCGCCGGCGGGCCGGACCTGCGCCAGGATGATCGCGATGTCGTCCTCGCTGGTGCGGCCGGTGAGTTCGGCCAGGACGGCGTCGCAGGTCTGCTCCAGCGAGCGGTGCCGGGCGGCGATGGTCCGGCAGAGCTGGTCCAGGCCCTCGTCCAGGTCGCGGCCCCGGCGCTCGACCAGGCCGTCCGTGTACATCGCCAGGATGCCCTCCTCCGGGAGCGTGAACTCGACGCTCTCGAACGGGACTCCGCCGACCCCGAGCGGTGCGCCGGGCGGCAGGTCGACCAGCCGTGCCCCGCCCTCGTTGTCGGCCACCACCGGCGGCAGGTGGCCCGCGCAGGCGGCGGTGCAGAGGCGTTCCACCGGGTCGTACACCACGCAGACGCAGGTCGCGAACTGGCCCTCGCCGAGTGCCGTGGTGGCCTCGTCCAGCCGGTGCAGTACCCGTGCGGGATCCAGCTCCAGCGTGATCAACGTGCGGGCCACCGTACGGAGTTGCCCCATCGTGGCGGCGGCCCGGATGCCGTGGCCCATCACGTCGCCGACCACCAGCGCGACCCGCCCCGACGAGAGCGGCACGACATCGAACCAGTCGCCGCCGACCTCGCTGACCACGCTGCTCGGCAGGTACCGGTAGGCGATCTCCAGCCCCAGCGTGCGGTGGATCTCCTGCGGCAGCAGGCTGCGCTGCAGCGTGAGCGCGGTGTCCCGCTCGCGGCGGTAGAGCCGGCCGTTGTCCATCGCCAGGGCCGTCCGCGCGGCCAGCTCCTCGGCCAGCGCCCGGTCCGCCTGGCCGAACGGCACCGGGTTGCGGATCCGGATGAACTCGGCGCCGCCCAGCACCAGTCCGCGCGCCAGCAGCGGCACCATCAGGTAGGAGTGGATCCCGGCGTCGAGACCCGGCTGGACCCGGTCCGGCGACGCGACGATCCGCCGCAGCGCCGCCTCGTCGACTTCCGACACCAGGATCGAGCGCCCCGTCCGCAGGCTCTCCGCGTACACCTTCGCGGACTGCGAGTTCGAGCCCACCTGGTCGGCGGCCCCCGCCAGCACCCCGTTCGCGTTGGCCTCGCCGACGGCGACCGCCCGCAGCAGCACCGTGCCGTCGTCCGGGACGGGGCTCGGCTCGTCGCCGCTCAGGACCGCCTCGCGCAGGTCGACGGTGACGAAGTCGGCGAAGCGCGGGATCACCACCTCCACCAACTCCTCGGCGGTGCGGTGCAGATCCAGCGTGGTGCCGATCCGGGTGCTGGCCTCGTTGAGCAGTGACAGCCGCTGCTGCGCCGCCCAGGCCTCGTCCAGGGCGCGCTGGCGGGCCGCCGCCGCGTCGCGCTCGCGGGTGAACAGCAGCGCGTTGTCGATCGACACCGCGGCCCGCACCGCCAACTCCCCGGCCAGCGCCAGGTCGTCGTCCTCGTACGGGCGCTCCACCACGGTCCGGTAGAAGCCGGCCACGCCGACCGGCGAACCCCGGGCGATCAGCGGCACCACCATGAACGACCGGACGTTCTGCGTGCGGACCGCGGCTCTGCGGACCGGGTCGTCGGCGAACCAGGCCATGCCCGCCGCGTCCATCCGCGGCACCAGCACCGGCTTGCGGTTCGCCAGGCTCCACGCGTACGGCGAACTCGGCCGGAACCGCTGCACCCCTCCGGTGCGGTCGATCGGCTCCAGCGTCGAACCGTGCGCCGAGTGGAACGCCATCCGGCGCAGCACCGCCGAGCCGTCCGCCAGCGCGCGGGCCTCGCGCTCGCCGCGCACCAGGTCGTCCAGCACCTCCACCACCACGGTGTCGGCCAGCCTGGGCGTCGCCACCTCGGCCAACTCCTTGGCGGTCTGGGCGAGATCGAGCGTGGTGCCGATCCGCGCCGATGCCGAGTTGACCAGCGCCAGCCGTTCCTGCGCGGCCTTCGCCTCGCGCAGCGCCTGCTGCCGGGCGAGCACGGTCTGGTGCTGGCGCAGGTAGAGCCGGGCGTTGTCGATCGCCACGGCGGCCCGCGACGCAAGCTCGTCACCGAGCGTGATGTCCGCCTCGGCGAAGGACTCCCGCTCGCCGCGCCGCGAGTACACCACCATGCCCAGCGTGGTGCCGCGCGCCACCAGCGGAGTGATCCGCACCGAACGCGGCCGGTCGCCGAGATACGCCTGGCGACGGCTCTCGGAGAGCCCCCGGCTCAGCATCGGCAGCTCCCAGGACGGCACCACCACCGTGCGGCCGGTGGCCAGCGCCCGCGCGTACGGGGAGTCCGGGGCCACCTCGTACACCGTGTCCACCGGCAGGGCCTCGGCCGGGTAGAGCGGGTCGGTGGTGGCGAGCGCCAGCCGGCGCACCAGCTGCGGGGCGGTGGGGTCCAGCGGCTCCACGTTGCGCCCGGCGACCAGCGCCTCCAACGCGAACACGCCGCTGATGTCCGCGACCCTGGGCACCATGGCGTCGGCCAGTTCGCGGGCGGTCTGCCGCAGGTCCAGCGTGGTGCCGATCGAGGCGGTGGCGTCGACCAGCAGCGCCAGCCGCTCCTGCGCCCGGGCCGCCCGGGCGTCCGCGCGGGACCGCTCGGTGATGTCGATGACGGTCGAACTCACCCCGAGGATCTCCCCGGCCGGGTCCTCCAGCCGGAAGTAGGAGGCCGACCAGGCGTGGTCGTGCTCGGGATCGCCCGGGGTGCGGCCGTGCGAGCGTGAGTCCAGCACGGGTTCGCCGCTCTCCAGCACCTGCCGCATCACCGCCTCGCTCTCCGCCCCGTTGATCCCGGGCAGCAGTTCGGTGAGACGGTGTCCCAGGTGCGCGTCGGCCGGCAGGCCGTTCACCCTGGCCAGCGCGTCGTTCAGCCGGACGAAGGCGAGCCGGGTGTCGAACACGCCCATCCCGACCGGGGACTGCGTGAAGAACCCGTCGAGGACGGCGAGATCCGCCTGGATCCGGCGCAGCGTCGTCACGTCGGACGCCACCGCGAGCACCAGCGGGCTGCCGCCCGGCCCCGAGATCGGGTGGGTGCGGAACTCCAGGTTGACGTGGTGCCCGTCCCGGTGCCGGACCGGGAACACGCCCGACCAGCCACGGCCGTCCAGGATCTCCTGGAACAGCTCCAGCACCTCCGGCCGCTGCTCGTCCGAGGCCAGCAACTGCGCGGCCCGCGCGCCGATCGCCTCCTCGGCCGTGTAACCGAGCAGTGCCTCGGCGTCGTTGCTCCAGTGCAGGATGCGCCCGTCGGCCTCGATCAGCGCGGTCGCGATCGGCACCATCAGCAGGGCGTCCTGACGCGGCCGCCTGGGCTCACCGGCATCACGCTGCTCGTTCACCATAGCCAGAGAACCGCCCGGAGATCGTTTCCACCAGCTCTGCCATCTTCCCACGCGGCCCCGCAGCCCCGCTCGTTCCACCCACCCCACCCGAAACGGCCCCCACCCGCCCACCGGCCCCGACGCCGGCGGACCCGACCACACCCTGCCGCGGGCCCGGTCGGCGGGCCTCATCGCCCGCACGGGAAGTCGACGGATCCGACTTCCTGCTCCGCCACCTCGCCCCGCAACGGGAGCCCTCCCCGGCTCCTCCGGCCCAGGTTCGCTCCCGCGCGTGCGCCCTGCACAGGAAGTCGGCCGGGCCGACCTTCTACTCCGTCTGGCTGGTGGAATCCGCCCGTCTCGCGCGCGTGCGACTTGCACGGGAAGTCGGCCGGGTCGACTTCCTACGCAACGGGGGCGACCGGCCGCCGGGTGCGGGTGCGGGTGCGGGTGCGGGTGGTGAGGGTGAGGGCGGCGCCGAGGAGGCAGAGGAAGGAGGCCACGAGGGTGGCGCGGTCGGCGCCTGCGGGGGGCGAGGAGGTGGAGGACGCGACGGCCACGGTGATGGCGACGCCCAGGGCGGAGCCGAGGTAGCGGGCGGTGTTGTTGGCGCCGGAGCCCATGGCCGCACGGTGGGGCGGGACGCTGCTGACCGCGAGGCGGGCCAGCGCGGCGTTGAGGATGCCGCTGCCGATGCCTGCGACGACCAGGCCCGGCGCGAGCCGTTCCCATGGTGTGCCCGGGGTGAGCCCGTACAGCCCGGCCTGGCCGAGACCGGAGAGCAGGAGGCCGGTCGCGACCTGGGTGGTGGCGGACATCCGGTCGGCGAGTCGGCGGGCCTGGAGGGCGGCGACCACGGACAGGCCGGACCAGAGTGCCAGCACCTCGGCGGCCGCGAGGCCGGAGAGGCCGAGCACGCTCCCGAGGAGGGACGGCAGGTAGCTCATGAACCCGACCACCGCGAGCCCCGTGAACAGCGCTCCGCCGGTGGCGGCCACGAAACCGGGGTTGCGGAACAGTGCGAGGTCCAGCATCGGCTCCGCGACCAGTGACTCCGCCACGAGGAACAGCGCGAGCAACAGTGCCCCGAGGGCGAGCAGCACCAGCACCGGCGTCCGGCCCCAGCCCGTCCGTCCCTGCGCGAGGCCGGCGATCAGGAAGGACGTCCCGGCAGCCAGGGTCAGTACGCCGTACGGGTCGAGAGCGCGCGGGTGCCCGGCGCGCGACTCGGTCAGGACGGCGGTTGCCGCGACGGCCACTGCGGCGGCGGCCACCGCGATCCCACCGTTCACCGCGCGCCAGCCGGCCGTCTGCTGGACCAGCGCCCCGTAGACCGGCCCGAGTGCGATGCCGAGGCCGACCGCCGCGCCCCAGGTGCCGAGGGCCCGGATCCGGCCGGGGCCTGGTGGGTGGGCATGGCTGACCAGCCCGAGCGCGGGTGCCAGGATCGCCGCGGAGGCGGCGCCCAGGAGGACCCGGGAGGCGAGGTACACGCCGCCACCGGGTGCGAGTGCGCCGAGCGCTGCGGCGACGGAGAGGAGCAGCACACCGGAGGTGAAGACCCGCTTGCGGCCGTGGTCGTCGGCGGCGCTCCCGGCGGTGAGCAGCAGGGCGGCGAGGCCGATCAGGGTGCTGGTGAGGATCCACGTCCGCCCGCCGGCGCCGAGGTGGAGGACGTCGGCGGTGGCGGCGAGCGAGGAGGTGGGGGCGGTGTAGGCGATGGTGACCAGCGCGGTCGCCAGGCAGGCGGTGAGCAGGGTGGCACGGGTGCGGACCGGGACCGCGGCACGGGCGCCGGCGGCCCGCCGGGGGGTGGCCGGTACGGAGTCGGCCGGCACGGCGGTCGATGGCGCTGAGCCCGACGGCCCAGAGTCCGGCGCCGCACAGCCCGATGGCGCTGAGCCCGACGGCGCGGAGCCCGATGGTGCGCGGGACATGGCGTTCCCTCCGAGTCACAGACCATGAGGCGGGTGCGCCATGAGTCTGGTGAATGAACCTTCAAGTCGCGCAGCACGCTACCACTGTAAGTCTGTTCATTGAACCCATAATCCGCCTGGACTACGCTGAGCCGCATGGCGCTCGGAACCGACTACGAACAGCAGGACTGCTCACTGGCCCGTGCCCTGGAGGTGGTCGGCGAACGATGGAGCCTGCTGATCGTCCGCGACGCCTTCTACGGGGTCCAGCGCTTCAACGACTTCCTCGTCCACCTCGGCATCCCGCGCGCCGTCCTCACCTCGCGGCTGCACGCCCTGGTGGCGGCCGGGGTGTTGCGCAAGGAGCCCTACCAGCAGGCACCGCTGCGCCACGGCTACCTGCTCACCGACGTGGGCCTCGAACTCTGGATGCCGGTCTACACACTGGCCCGCTGGGGCGGCCGCCATGCCTCGGCCGGCGGACCCAGGCGCGTCTTCTCGCACGCGACCTGCGGCACCGACCTCGACCTGGCCGGCTCCTGCCCGCACTGCGGGGGCCCGGCCGTGCCGCCGGGCGAGGTGACGATGCGCCCGGGGCCGGGGGCGTCGCCCGACGTCCGCCCGGATCCGGTCTCCCGCGCGCTGGCCCGCCCCCACCGTCTGCTCGCGCCGGTCGGAACGGCCGCGGAGGCGCAGCCGCAGTAGGGGCGGGCCGACGCGGTCGGGGCGGCACGGTCGTGCCGACGCGGTCGGGGCGGGTGTCGGGACGCCAGGCCTCCCGGGCTCAGTCCAGGGCCTCCAGGATGGTGGCGTTGGCCAGGCCGCCCGCCTCGCACATGGTCTGCAGCGCGAACCGCGCCCCGCGCTCGCGCATCGCGTGCACGAGGGTCGTCATCAGCCGCGTGCCGCTCGCGCCGAGCGGGTGGCCGAGCGCGATCGCGCCGCCGTTGACGTTGACCTTCGCGGGGTCGGCGCCGGTCTCCTGAAGCCACGCCAGGACGACGCTGGCGAACGCCTCGTTCACCTCGAACAGGTCGATGTCCGGCAGTGACAGCCCGGCCCGCCGGAGCACCTTCTCGGTGGCGGGTACGACGCCGGTCAGCATCAGCAGCGGGTCCGAGCCGGTCACCGCGAAGGAGTGCAGCCGGGCCAGCGGGCGCAGGCCCAAGCGCGCCGCCGTCTCGCTGCTGGTGATCAGGACGGCGGAGGCGCCGTCGTTGATCGGGCTGCTGTTGCCGGCCGTCACCGACCAGTCGATCTGCGGGTACCGCCCGGCGAAGCCGGGGTCGGCGAAGGACGGGCGGAGGCCGGCCAGGATTTCCGGCGTGGTGTTCGGGCGTACCGACTCGTCCAGGGCGACGAGCCCGGCCGGCGTGGTGACCGGCACGAGCTCCGCCTCGAACAGGCCGGCGGAGCGCGCCTGTGCGGCCTTGGCGTGCGAGCCGCTGGCGAACGCGTCCATCGCCTCGCGCGAGACCGACCACTTGGCGGCGATCAGCTCGGCGCTGACGCCCTGTGGGATCAGCCCGCCGGGGTAGCGCGCGGCGATCGCGGCGCTGAACGGGTCCGCGCCGGGCGGCACGTTGGACCACATCGGAACCCGGCTCATCGACTCGATCCCGCACGCCACCACCACGTCGTACGCGCCCGCGATCACGCCCTGCGCGGCGAAGTGGACGGCCTGCTGGGAGGAGCCGCACTGCCGGTCGACCGTCGTCGCCGGGACGGACTCCGGCAGGCCGGCCGCCAGCCAGGCGTACCGGGTGGTGTTCATGGCCTGCTCGCCGACCTGGTCGACGCAGCCGCCGATCACGTCGTCGACCAGCTCCGGGTCGACGCCGCTGCGGCCGATCAGGGCCTGGAGGGTGTGCGCGAGCAGCTCCACGGGGTGGACGCCCGAGAGCGCGCCTCCGGGCTTGCCCTTGCCGATGGGGGTGCGGACGGCTTCGACGATCACGGCGTCACGCATGGAGGCCGCCTTCCTCTGATGGTGGTTGGAATGCCGAACCCACTATAGATCTGGTGAGTTTGAAATTCCAACGTTCTGAGGTTGTGGTCCAGGCCGCTTTCCATGCGGCTGCCCCGCTCGCTACGCCATCCCCTTGCTACGCCACCCCGCTCGTATGTCACCCCTTCCGAAGCGCCGCCCCGCCCTATGCGCCGCCCTTGCCCGCTGCTCCGCCGTTCTGCAGGGTGCGCAGCAGCGCGACCCCCGCAGGGTCGACCGACCGGCGGGTGTTGGCCAGGGCTATGACGCCGACCTGCTTCTCGGGGTCGAAGGCGACGAAGGAGCGGAACCCGCCCGTCCCGCCGTTGTGCCAGATCTGAAGGTGGCCGCCCTGCTGGGGGTGGAGGCGGTGGGCGAGCCAGCCGAGGTGCATCCAGGCGAAGGGGTTGACGCGGTGGTTGACCTCCCGGGTGAGGGCTATCGCAGGCGCCAGTGGCGACCCGCCCGGCGCCGTGGTCGTTGCCGACGCCTCGGCGGGCGTCGTGGCCGAGGCCTTGGCGCAGGCCAGCTGGGCCTGGAGGAGTATCGCCAGGTCGGCGGCGGTCGAGCGGAGCCCGCCGGCGCCCGCGAGGTCGGCGAGGTGCCAGCCGGGGACGGGGCGACGGCCCGGCGTGTGGCCGTGGGCGAGCCGGCCGGAACGCTCGCCGTCGACGGTGATGACCGTGTCCGCGAGCCCGAGCGGCTCGCAGACCTCCCGCGTGACCAGCTCCTCGTAGCCGGTGCCGGCCTGGTGGGCGAGGGCCAGGCCGAGCAGGCCGGCGCCGAGGTTGGAGTAGCGGAAGCTGCGGCCGGGCACCGCGCGCAGTCGGGTGCGGGCGAGACCGGACAGCAGGGCGGCGGAGGTGCAGTTGCGGTACGGGTCCGGCGTGTTCGGGGAGAGCAGGGCGGGCAGCAGCATCCCGGCGGGGAGTCGTGGCAGCCCGGAGGTGTGGGTCGCCAGGTGTTGCAGGGTGATCGGCGTGCCGCCCCGGGTGGGGACGGTGACGCCGGGCGGCAGTGCGTCCTTCAGTACCTCGGCCAGTGGTTCGTCGAGTGCGGTCGAGCCGGCGAGAACCAGACGGGCCAGGGCGAGCGAGGTGAACACCTTGGTGGCCGAGCCGATTTCGAACAGGGTGTGTGCTCCGGGCACGCCGCCGCCCGGTCCTGTGGAGGTGCTCCCGGCACCGCGGATCTCCACCGCGCCGCCGGCCAGGCCGGCGACCACGGCGCCGACCTGCTGGCCGGCGAGCCGGTCGGCGGTCTGCTGGACAAGGCTGCCAAGGTCGTTCATGGTTGCGAGCCTAGGCCCCGCCCCCTGCCCGGTCGTCCGCCGTGACGATGATTCTGCACCCCCGCCGCTCCTCCGGCCGAGGTACGCTCCCGCTACTCCCCGTGAAGTACCGGGAAGCGGCGGGAAGTAGCGGGGGAGCGGTGGGGGCGGCGGGGGCCGTACCGGGCAGGGGCGGGATTTGCCGGACCGTCAGCAGCTCAGGTTCGCGCCCGGGGCGGTGCCGAGGATCTGGGTGAAGCTCTGGTAGGCGTTGATCCGGCTCTGCACCTGCGCGGGGTTGCCGCCGTTGCACTCCAGGGAGCCGTTGATGCTGCGGATCGTCTCGCCGAAGCCGTACCCGTTGACCATGGCGTTGTGCGGGGTCATGGTGCCCGGGCCGGTCTGGGTGTTCCAGTACCAGAGGGCGGTCTTCCAGGCCACGGCCGGGTCGGTCTGCACCAGGTTGGGGTTGTGCAGCAGGTCGATGCCGAGCGCGTCGCCGGCCGCCTTGTAGTTGAAGTTCCAGCTCAGCTGGATCGGACCGCGCCCGTAGTACGCGCTCTGCCCGGCCGGGCATCCGTACGGCTGCGAGGTGTCGCAGTAGTGCGGGTAGTTGGCGGTGTTCTGCTCGACCACGTAGACCAGGCCGCCGGTCTCGTGGTTGACGTTGGCAAGGAAGGCGGCGGCCTCCTGCCGGCGGACGGTGTCGCTGCCGGTGTTGGCGAAGCCGGGGTAGGCGCCGAGCGCGTCGAGCAGGCCCTGGTAGGTGTAGAAGGAGTTCCGGTTCGGGAACATCTGGTTGAACTGCGCCTGGCTGACCGGGAACCCGCCGGGGTTCGGGGTCGTGGTCGGGGTGCCGGTCGGCGTCGGCGTCGGGCCGCAGCTGTACGGCTCCCAGTACCAGGTGCTGATCACCGGGTCGTACCCCGGGTTGTCGTGAGTGGCCCGGTAGAGCCCGCCGTTGGTGTAGCGGACGATGATCCCGGTGGTGTAGGTGCGCCCGGCGGTCCAGTCCGGGTAGACGCAGCCGCCCGGGGCCTGGGTGGGCGACGGGTCGGTCGAGCCGCCGCCGCAGGCACCCTGGTCGGCCCAGACGCCGGTGCCGGCGGTGCTGGGGGCCTCGTTCTGGGTCCACCACTTGGCGGACCAGTTGTGGCCGTTGTAGGAGGCGGAGGCGCCGCCGGTGTAGGCGGTGGCCGCGTTCCAGGGCGCGGAGCAGGCGGCGGCGCTGGCACTGGCGGCGGGCAGCAGCAGCGCGAGCGCGAGCGCCGTGACCATGGCGGAGAGCAGTGCGAGCAGGCGTTTCGTTGACACGTGATCACCCCTTGTGCGGTGGGGGCCGCACATCGGTGGGACAGGACTGTGGTGCCAGGGGGCTCCGCCCCGCGCGGGCGCGTCGTGGGGGACGGGCCGACCGGGGTGCGGGCCGGTGCGGGGCTGACCGAGACTCAAGCGGAATGGTCTATACCTGTCAAGGGGATGGCCACGGATTGGGCCGGAAACAGCCCCGTTTTGGCGGTTCAGGCACGGATTTCGTGAAGCCGATCGGCTCCGTGTGCCGGTGGCGCTGCGTCATCTCAGGGTGGACGCCGGTGCCCCGAATGCCCTGCACTGCACGGACAAGTGGCACGTCTGGCACAACCACGCCGGCCACGCCGAGCTCATTCCACTGCTTCGGGATTCTCCTGCGCGTAGGCGGCCCGGCAGCTTTCCACCTGCTCGGTGACCTGCTCCATGAACCAGCGCATGATCGCGTAGGGGATGACGTGCTCGTCATGGCTGTGGATGTGGACGGTCGGCTCCAGTGCCGGATCCTCGTCGGGGACGAAGCCCACCAGGAAGGCAGCCCCGGGGAGGTGGGCTCCGGGGTTCTGGGCCCCGGTCGACGCGGCCGGCGCGGGTACGGCTTCGCTCGGTTCCACGGCCCAGGCGTCGTCGGGCAAGGCGTAGTGGAACCGGATGGCGTAGTGGCGGCCCGCATGTTCTCGCAGGTCTGGCATGCTCGCAGGCTGCCACGGCTGTCCGTCCGGAGTCGCGCCGATGACGTCTGAGGTGGGCTGGTCCGCAGGCGAGCTGTCGGCGGTCGTCGTGCCGAAGAATCGCCCCTGCTCGCAGAGCGAATCGATCTCGGCGTTCTCTTCCTCGGTCAGTTGCGCGTCGAGTGCGACACCGATGACGTGCCGGGCGTGGGCCAAGCGTCGAGCAACGTCCCGGTCGGCGATGAACTTGCCGACGGTGTCATCGTCGGCGGTTCCGCAAGCCTGACGGATCCGAGGCGATCCAGGGAGACCACGAACTCGTTCAGGTCCTGCAGGACCGCAACGACCTCGCTCAGGGGCATGCGGACTTCTCGGGGGGACATGTCCATCTGTCGACTCAACTCCATTGCGGGGTGGGGTGACTGTGGCAGCAGGGCCAGTCCGACGGGGTGCGGGCGCGGGCGCGGCCGCCCTGGACCGGGTGCCCGCCGGAGTCTGCGAGGATGGCCGGATGGACGAAACCCCCGGGCCCGCGACTCCCCTGCCCGGCCTCGGTGCGCCCATCCGCGCAGGCATCCCCGAGCATGGCAGGGTGCCCAAGTACTACGCCGTCAAGGGCCAGTTGGAGGCGCTGCTCGACGAGCTCGGCGAGGGCGGCGTGCTGCCGACCGAGCGCGACCTCGCGGCCCGCTTCGAGGTGGCCCGGGAGACCCTCCGGCAGGCGCTGCGCGACCTGCTGATCCAGGGGCGGGTCCGGCGGCGCGGCCGCAGCACGGTGGTGGCCGGGCCCAAGCTGGAGCAGCCGCTGTCGCTGGCCAGCTACACCGAGGGTGTCCGCCGTCAGGGGCGTGTCCCGGGGCGCAATCTGATCGGGCTGGAGAGGTCCGCCGCCGACCCGCTGCTGGCCGGGCAGTTGGCCATCGGGGTGGGGGAGCAGGTCTGGCACCTGGAACGGGTGCTGCTCGCGGACGGCGAACGGGTCGGCCTGGAGAGCACCTACCTGGCGGTGGCCCGGGTGCCGGAGCTGGACCGGGAGTTCGACCCCGGCTCGTCGTTCTACGCCTTCCTGACGGAGAAGGCGGGCGTCGAGCTCGGCGGGGCCGACGAGCGCATCGAGACGGTGCTCGCCTCCCCACGCGAGGCGCTGCTGATCGGAACGCCGCCCGCCCTGCCGATGCTGCTGCTGCACCGGCTCACCAGGGATGCGGCCGGTGTGCCGCTGGAGCGGGTGCGCTCGCTGTACCGCGGCGACCGGTTCGGCTTCACCACCCGTCTCGAAGCGGACTGACCCGCCCGTCCGGACACCGCCCCGGGCGCCCCCAGGCGCCGCCCCCCCGGATCCCGCGGCACCGCCCCCTCGCCCCCCAGATCCCGGGATCCCCGGCCCTCCCGGCATCGCCCCCGGGTGCTGCACTGCCGGCCATCACCCTCCCGAACGGGATCGGCGGGCGGTCCATGGTCACGAAACAGTAACGGGTCTGGACCGAATTCGGGCACTGTTCACGCCCGGGATGAAACCCCGGCGACCGCCGTCCACCCGCCGCTCCGACCGTTGTCACCGCTCCCTTCAGTTCCCCACTGCTCCCCGCCGCCCCTTCCGCGTTCGTGACGCAGCATCAGGAGGCGACGTGACCAGCGGAATCCTCCGCCGCAGCCTGCTCCTCGGCGCCGCCGGCGCCCTCGCGGCCGGCCCGCTCGCCCGCACGACCGTGGCCGCAGCCGCAGCCGCAGCCGCAGCCGCCACCGCCACCGCCGGAGCCGCAGCCGCCGCCCGCACCCCGAAGGTCCTGGTCATTGGCCTGGACGGTGCCATGCTCAACCGCATCAAGGGCGCCGGGGCCGCCAACCTCAACGCCCTGATGGCCGGCGGTCTCACGGCCGCCAGCGGCCTCTACGCCAACCCGATGGCGGCCACCGCCTCCGGTCCGGGCTGGTCCACCATCGCCACCGGTGTCTGGCCCGACAAGCACAACGTCAAGGACAACAACTTCACCGCCCCCGCGTTCGCCGCCTATCCCGACTTCCTCACCCGGATCGAGACCGCCGCCCCAGCGCTCTCCACCTACGTGGTCGCCTCCTGGGCGCTGATCGCCGGCACCGTCTACTCCGGCAAGGTCGACACCCGCGTCGCCACCCCGTCCGCCGAGTACGACACGGGCGCCACCTCCCGCGCGGTCGCGAAGCTCCGCGACGGCAACCCGGACGCCGTCTTCGTCCAGCTCGACAACGTGGACCACGCCGGCCACGCCAGTGGCGCCGCCAGCCAGGCGTACCTGGACGCGATCCGCGGGGTGGACGCCCGGTGGGCCAGATCGTCGCCGCCGTCCGGGGCCGCGCCACGTACGGGCAGGAGGACTGGCTGATCATGGTCACCGCCGACCACGGCCACACCGACGCGGGCGGCCACGGCGGCTCCACCTGGAGCGAGCGGCAGACCTTCGTGATCGCCAACGGCGGTGGGCTCCCCGCGGGTTCGGTCCGCCACGACGTCCGCATGGTCGACCTTGCGCCCACCGCCATCGTGCACCTGGGCCTCGCGATCGACCCGGCCTGGAACCTCGACGGGAGCCCGATCGGCAGCCTCGTCCCGGACGCGTTCGACGCGCTGCGCCCGCAGCTCACCGGGCCGGTGGACGAGACCGGCATCGCCGCCGGCACCCTCGGCTTCACCCACACCCCGCCGAGCGGCTGGTCGGTCGACAACTCGGCGATGGGCACGGGCGGTGTCACCGAGTGGCGCGGCTGGGCCTTCACCACCGACGAGTTCTGGACCAAGACCCAGCGCGACCAGTACCGCGAGCTCAACGTCCGCTCCCGCAGCGTCTTCGCCGTCGCCGACTCCGACGAGTGGGCGGACAAGAGCTTCACGGGTGGTTACGACTCCACCCTGGTCAGCCCCGAGTACCCGGTGGCCGGGCTGAGCACCGTCCCGGTCTCGTTCACCACCTACTACCAGCAGGAGGGCGGCCGGACCGCCCAGGTGCTGGCGGTCTGGGACGGCGGCGCGCCGGTCGTCGTCAAGAGCTACGGCGCCGAGACCAACGGCCGGCAGACGCCGGCGCTCGCCGTGCCGGCCGGTGCGAGCCGGCTGTGGCTGCGGTTCCGGTACACCGGCAGCAACAACTGGTACTGGGTGCTCGACAACGTCAGGGTCGGCTGAGCCGGGCGGCCCGAGCCCGACCGCCTGAGCCCAAGGCCGGCCTGAGCCCGACCGCCGGAGCCCGAGGCCGGCCCGGGCCGGCCTCGGGCTCCGGCGGCCCTCAGGGCGGGGTGAGCGCCGCCCGCAGCCGCTCGGCGACCTCGGCCGCGCCCGCCTCGTCCGGGTACTTCCCGCGCGGCCAGAAGAAGCCGCGCAGCCCGTCCTTCGGATTGCGCGGCACCACGTGGACGTGCAGGTGCGGCACCGACTGGCTGATCCGGTTGTTCGCCGCGACGAAGCTGCCCGCCGCCCCGAGCCCGCGCTCCACGGCGGCCGCGACCCGCTGCACCCGGAGGAAGAACGGGCCCACCTCCGTCGTCGGCAGGTCCGCCAGCGTGCGGTGGTGGGCGCGGGGCACGACCAGGACGTGGCCGGGGAAGAGCGGCCGCCGGTCCAGGAACGCCACCGCCGCCTCGTCGTCCAGCACCCGGTGCGCGGGCTCCTCGCCCGCCACCACCGCACAGAAGACGCAGTCCATCCGTCCATTCAAGCGACCGTCCGCCACTCCGGCACGCCCGCCAACCCTCCCCGGCCCGGCTTCACCCGTCCGGCCGCCGGCCGCCGGCCGCGTGCGACGGGCCGACGGGCGCGGACGCGGGCAGGCCGGTCCCCGGTGGAGCACCCGGGACCGGCCTCCCCGGGACCGCCCTCCGCGGGATCCGGGCGCCGGCCGGCTGCTCGTGGCGGTGGGGCATTCGCGCATCACCGTCGGCCTCACGTCAGCAGTTGGTCGCCGAGCGGGCTGCGCAGGTACAGGACGAGGTGCCCGTGACGGGCCCGGGTGACCAGCCCGGCGCGGTGCAGGACACCGAGGTGCTGGCTCACCGTGCCGGGGCTGACGCCCAGCCGGTGGGCCAGCCCGGTGGTACTCGCCGGTTCCGCGAGCCCGTCGAGGATGCGGGCGCGGGTGCGGCCGAGGAGGTCGGCCAGGGCCCTTGGCGGGGCGGTCGAGCCGGTGTGCCAGACCGTGGCGAGGCCGCGGGCCGGGTACCAGATCCGGGGCGGCAGAGCGAGGTCGACGACGGTGACGGCGTGGTCGCAGAACAGGGAGGGCGTGAACGTCACGCCGTGTCCGTCGGCGGGCAGGTCGTGGTGTTCGGCGGGGAAGGCGTCGACGGCCAGGGTCCCGGAACCGGACCGCCAGGCCAGGCCCGGGTCGATGTCGGCGAACAGGGAGGCCGCTCCGCCGTCGGCGAGGCGGCGGGCGCGGTACAGGACGTCGGCGCGCAGCACGGCGTGCATGCGCGGCCAGTGCGGCGCGACCACCAGGAGCCAGTAGGTGTGCAGGGCGTCGGCGACACGCCCCAGCAGGCCGAGCGGGTCGGTGCGGGCCTCCTGCAGGAGCGGGTGCAGGGGGCGGCCGTCAGACGCCTGGAGCAGTCCCTGTGCCACGCGCCGGGCCGGCGTCGACCGCAGGGCGGCGAACTCGTCGTCGATGTCCGTGCTCGGCGTCGGCGGGTGCGGCGTGAGGAAGTCGGCGACCAGCCGGGTCGGGCCGACCAGTGCCTGCAACAACGGCCAGTCGAGGTGACGGAGCAGCGGGGCGGATTGCCGCAGGAACGGCTGGTGCACGGCGTAGCGGGTGGGACTGCGCCACGCCCGCAGGCTCTGGACGGTTTCCTGGAGGGGTGAGCACGCGAACCGGACCGAAGCCAGGGCGTCCACATCGAGCCGGAGCAGCAACATTCGGCCCATGCTAAATCTCTCGCCCGCCGGTGAACGGCCTGGTGGAATCCGGCGCATGAATGCTTCTGCTCCCGGAGGGACCCCGGCGACGGCGACGTACGACCGCATCGGCATCGGCTACCGGCACGTCCGGCGCCCCGACCCCCGCCTGGCCGCGCTGATCCATCAGGCCCTGGCCGGAGTGCGCACGGTCGTCAACGTCGGTGCGGGCACCGGGTCCTACGAGCCGGCCGGCGCGGAGGTGACCGCGGTGGACCCTTCACGGGTGATGCTGGAGCAGCACCCCGGCCGACGGAAGGTCCTGGCCGGCGCGGAGGAACTGCCCTTCGAGGACGGCGCGTTCGATGCCGCCATGGCGGTGATGACCGTGCACCACTGGCCCGGCCTCCACCGTGGCCTCGGCGAACTCCGGCGCGTCTCGCGTCGGCAGGTCGTGTTCACCTGGGATCCCGGGCACCTGCCCGGGCTGTGGCTGGTCGAGGAGTACCTGCCCGAGATCCGGCAGCTCGAACACGCCCGCTTCACGCCCCTGTCCACCGTGGTGGAGGCGCTGGGCGCGCACACTGTGGTGCCCTTCGCCATCCCGCACGACTTCACCGACGGCTTCCAGATCGCGTACTGGCGGCGCCCGGAGTCCTACCTCGACCCCGTCATCCGGCAGGCGAGCTCGACGTTCGCCCAGCTCCCGCCGTCCGTGGTCGAACCGGCGATCGCGCGACTGCGTGCGGACCTGGCCTCGGGGGCCTGGCGGCGACGCCACGCGGACCTGCTGGACCAGGAGTCCGTGGACTACGGCTACCGCCTGCTCATCGCGGGGGACGGCGAGTCCGGCGCCTCGTGACCCGTGCCCGGTGCGGGAGGGCGGCCACCAGCAGGGCGGCTGCGCAGGCGGCGGCGCCGACGCAGGCGACCGCCCGCCAGCCGTCGTACCTCCACGCCAGGGTGCCGGCCAGGGAGCCGGTGGCGATGCCGAGGAAGCGGAGGGTGAAGTAGCAGGCGTTCAGGCGGCTCTGCATGGTGGGCCGCAGGGCGAACAGGACGCGCTGGCAGCCGACCTGGTTGCTCCACGTGCCGATGTCCAGCACCGTCACACCGGCGATCAGCCAGCCGAGGCCGCTCCCACCGGGAAGGAGGAGGGCCCAGCCGGCCAGGACGGTACCGATCATGACGGTCTGGGCCCGGCGTGGGCCCAGCCGGTCGGCCAGGCGGCCGGCGAGCGGTGACACGAGGGCGCTCGCGGCGGCCACGAGCCCGAACAGGCCCACGGTGGCAGGCCCGTAGTGGTAGCGCTCCTCCAGGAGGAGGGTCAGCGGGGTCCAGAACGCACCGAAGGAGATCCCGACCAGGGCTCCGGAGAGTGTGACCCGGCGGACGCGCGGGTCCGCGGCGAAGACCTTCGGGACGGACAGCAGGGCGGTCCGGTACTCCACCGGCTCGGCGGGCGGAACGGCGAGCAGGGACCGCCTGAGGACGAGCACCAGCAGCGCCGTGGCCAGGCAGGAGCACCAGAAGACGGCACGCCACCCGGCCACCGAGGCGAGGACTCCCGCGTAGGCGCGGGACGCCAGCACCCCGACCAGCAGTCCGCCCTGGACGATCCCGAGCGTCCGGCCGATCCGGTGCCCGCCGGCCAGCGCGACGGCCAGCGGTGCCACCAGCTGCGGGACGGGGGAGAGGATCCCGAGCACCAGTCCGCAGGCGACCAGCCAGAACACCGTCGGGGCCACGGCGCACGCGGCGAGCACGAGGGAGGAGGCCGTGCACAGGCCGAGGATCAGCCGGCGCCGGTCCACCCCGTCACCGGCCGGCACCAGCAGCGCGATGCCGACGGCGAACCCGGCCTGGGTGGCCGTGGGCAGCACACCGAGCGCCCCGACGGAGACGTGCAGCGACCTGGCCGCATCCCCCAGCAGCGGCTGGCAGAGGTAGACGTTCGCCCCGGTCACCGCGCTGGTCGTGGCCAGCAATGCGGTCGGCCCACGGTGAGCGGGGCGTTCTCCCGAGGGGTGCCGGTCGTCGGAGCGCCGGTCGTCAGGGTGCCGGTCGTCGGAGCGACGCCCCGAGAGGCATCGGTCGTCGGGGCTTTCCCCCGGAGGGTGTTGGCCGTCGGGGCGTCGGTCGTCGAAGTCGATCACGGGAGGAAACGGTAGGGAAACCGGCGCATGGCATGCTGTCGCCGATGTGCCGCCTACTGTCGAGAGTGTGCCAATGCACGGCAAGAGCGAGGACCGCGACGACTACCAGCTCGTCCCCAGGCCGGTGGCGGCCATGGCTCGCGACCTTCCGGACGGGCACCACATTCCCCCGCACCACCACCAGCGCGCCCAGCTGATCTACGGCACCAGCGGGGCCGTCACCGTCATCACCGAGCGGGGGACCTGGGTGGTGCCGGCGACGCGTGCGGTCTGGGTCCCGGCCGGCGTGACCCATGCGATGACCTGCACGGGCGCGGTCCGGATGCGCACCCTCTACGTCGAGCCCGCGGCCGCGCCGAGCCTGCTCGCCGGCCCGCTGGTCGTCTCCGTGTCGCCGTTGCTCCGTGAGCTCATCGAGGAGGCGACGCGCCTGCCGGTCGCCTACGCGACCGACGGACGGGACGGCAGGCTGATGGACCTGCTCCTGCTGGAGCTCGAACCGGACCCTGTCGCGGCTCTGCACCTCCCCGCCCCGACCGATCCGACACTGGTCGGCCTGTGCGCCGCCATCCGCGAGGATCCGGGCGCCCGTTGGACGGCCGGGTCGGCGGCGAACCGTGCCCACCTGAGTGTCCGGAGTCTGCACCGCAGGTTCTCCGCTGCCACGGGAATGACCCTTGCCCACTGGGTGCGCCAGGCGAGGCTCATCCACGCCCTGACCCTCCTCGCGCACGACACGCCGGTCACGAGCATCGCCGCACAGCTCGGCTACGCAACCCCGAGTGCCTTCACGGCCATGTTCCGCCGGGCCGTGGGCCAGGCTCCGAGCGCGTTCCACCGTGGCCCCGACGAGCCTGGCCGACGTGTGCAGGACTGAGTCGCCGACAGGCCGCCGTCAGTCCGTCGTGACCAGCAACAGCCAGGCGGCGAGCAGGCGGAGACCGGGCGGCGACCGGCAGGCCTGCCCGACAGGCGGTGGTGACGCCCGAACAGGACACGGAGCGCCGGAAAGTGGCTGATCGTCAATTCACCAGGTCGGTCCCCAGCTCCTCGCGCTACCTGCGCGCCCCAACGCCCCCAACGCGCCCCCTGCGCGCCCCCAATGACCCCAACGCCCCCCGGCCAAAGCCCGCCAACACCCGCCAACACCCGCCAAAGCCCGCGGACGCCCGCCGCGAACGGCCTTCGCAGCAGCCGTACGGGGCCCGTGAGCCGGGCCTTCTTCCGCAGGGTGGAACGAGTTGACGGTGTTGCTGCTAATCACCAGAATCGTGCGGGTACCTGGCCATCGGCCCAGGGGGGTGGGTGACTTGGGACTCTCTGTCACCCGTCGCGCCGCGCGCAGAGACCGCTGCGGACTTCGACCGTGCGGGCGGGAACCCTCATGGGCGGACCCTTGAGCGGGAGTCCTGCCGGGTTGCCCCGCGAACGGAGCCGCGACCGATGACCGTCAGACGACCGGCGGACGTGGTCCGGCTGGAGAAGCAGCTGAAGGAGTGGCGGGACTCCCTCATCGATCTGAGCTTCCGCAACCGGCTGCTGAGCTACCAGCGCCGGGAGACCTCCTCGGGCATGGACCTGGTCGAACCCGGACTGCTCGGCGTGCTGGACGGGCTGAAGGGCGGCTTCCGGTTCAAGCGGGTGCCCGAGCCGGAGGAGGACGCCGACGACAGGGGGCCCGGCGTCCGCACCGCCCCGCCGTCGCTGGCGAAGCGGTTGGACGGCGCCCGCCCGATCGACACGCCGGCCTCCCGGTCGGGCGCGGGCGGCGCACGAGAGCGGCTGGAACTCGTCACGTCCAAGACCACCCAGACCCAGCAGGACAACCACCTGCGCCGACTGGCGACGGTGGCCCGCGAGAAGTACAACGACTACGGCCTCTGGGTGCTCCACCTCGGTGTCGGCTTCCTCGACTGGCGGCCCGGCCCGACCGCGGTCAAGGCCATGAGCTCACCGCTGGTCATGGTGCCGGTCGTGCTGGAACGCCACCGGGCCGACACGTACCTGCTGCGCCTCAACCCGGACGAGGAACCCGTCCTCAACCCGGCGCTCGGCATCAAGATGGCCGAACTGGAGGTGGACTGGCCGCGGCCCGAGCAGATCGAGCTCGGCGACGTGCCGGAGCTGCTCACCCGCGTCCGGGACGCCGTCGGCGACATCCACGGCTGGAGGTTCACCGGCCGGGTCGTGCTGGACACCTTCAACTCCAGCAAGGAGGTGATGTACCGGGACCTGCTGGACAACCAGGCCCGCATCCTCGGCAGCCCCCTGGTCCGCGCCCTCGGCGGGGTCACCGGTTCGGTCCCGGCGGGGGCATTCGACTTCGACCCCGTCGACACCGACCGGATCGACGTGGTCCAGCCGCCCGAGCAGGCCCCGCTGGTCCTCGACGCGGACTCCTCGCAGCGCCAGTGCGTGGCGGCGGCGGTCGACGGCCGCAGCTTCGTCATGGACGGCCCGCCCGGCACCGGCAAGAGCCAGACCATCACCAACATGATCGCCGGCCTGCTGGAGGAGGGCCGCACCGTGCTCTTCGTCAGTGAGAAGGCGGCGGCCCTCGACGTCGTCCGCAACCGTCTCCAGGACGTCGGCCTGCACCACTACGTGCTGTCCCTGCACAGCAATTCGGCGGGCCGCAAGCAGGTCGCCCAGGAGCTCGGCGGCGCCCTCGGAGCCGCGCGCCGGACCGTCCCGGGAGCCGACCGGGCCGAGCTGGACCGGGCGCGCCGGCTCCGCGAGGAACTCTCCGGGTACGCCGCCGCGATGAACGAGCAGCACCCCGGTCTCGGCTCCTCGCTGCACGACACGCTCGGTCGGCTCGCCCAGCTGGAGTCGGTGCCGTCGCTGCCCGTCGCCCGGGGGTTCGGCGGGGCCGCGTTCACGGCCGAGGCCTACGGCCGGGTGCTGGACGCGGCCGGCCGGGTGGCCCGGTCCTGGCGGCCGGCGACCGAGGGCGAGGCGTTCTCCTGGTACGGCCTCACCCCGGGGGCCGATCCGCTGCGCACGCTCGACCTCGCGGACGAGGCGCTGACCCGGCTGGCCCGGGCGGTCCGCCCGCACGAGCCGCTGCTCGGCGCGCTGGGCTGGGAGGGCCTCCGGGACGCCGGCCGGCTGACGGAGCTCCTGCGGACCGCGGGCCGGCGCCCCGGCGTCCCGGCCCACTGGCTCACCACCGGCCCGGACGTGCCCCAGGAGGCCGTCGCGGCCTTCCGCCGGCGGCTCGACGAGCTCGATGCCACCGAGGCCCCCGCCCTGGCGGCGCTGGGCAGCCGTTGGGAGGAGCTGCCCCCGCAGACGGAGCGTGAGGCGGAGCTCGACGCCCTGCTGGCGGGCGTGGCCGGCCTGGACCCGGCCGGGATCGACCCCGCCGCTCTGGACGCGGCGGGCGCGCGGGCGCTCGCCGACCGGCTGGAGCGGGACGCCGAACTCCTCGACGACGTCCGCCGGTCCATGACGACGGTGGCGGCGGTCTACGGCGTCCCCGCACCCTCCGGACGCGCGGAGGCGGCCCGGCTCGCGGTCCTCGCCCGTTGCGCCGGAACCCCGGACGAACGGAAGCCCCCGGCGGGCTGGCTGACCCCGGCCGGCCTCACCGCCGCCCGGGAGGCCGTGGCAGGGCTCTCCGCCCGGGTGGCCGCGCTCGTCGCAGCCCGGCGGGGCGCGACGTCCTGGTTCACCGACGCCGTCCTCGGCTTCGAGGCCCTGGCCGACCTGGCCGGACGATTCGCGGCGGTGCACAACTCGTTCACGGGGCGGTTCTCCTCGGCCTGCCGGGCCGACCGGAAGCAGCTGCGGACGCTGCTGCCAGAAGGCGCCAAGGTCACCAAGGCGGTGATCCAGGCGTTGCCGGCCGCCGTCGCCTGGCAGGCGGCCGACCGGGCGTTCGCGGACGAGGCACGGGCCCGCTCCGCCGTCCTGGGCGGGCATTGGAATGGGGAGCAGACCGACTTCGCCGCGCTCGCGGAACTGCTCGCCCACGCCGGGACCGTGCTGGAAGCCGCTCCCGACGTGCACGACCGGGCGGCCTTCACCCGAGAGCTCGCCGCCGGAGGCTCCCCGCGGCAGCAGGCCCGGACGGCGGCCGAGGGCGCGGCGCAGCGGCTCGCCGCGTGGTGCGACGCGCTGGTCCTGCCGCCCGAGGTCGGCCCGTCGATCGAGCTGGAGGCGGGGCCGCTCGCGGACGCCGAGCAGTGGAGCCGCGCCCAGTCGGCGCCGCTCCGGGCCGCGGCCGACCTCATCACGGCGGTCGAGCAGGTGCTCGCCCGGGGCGCCGGTCACCCTGTCACGGAAGCCGGTCGGCCCGCCCCGGGCGCCCGGCCCGGGATGACGCTCGCCGCGGCGCGCGAGGCGATCCGGGCGGTGGTCGCGGCCCGGGCCGCGGCCCGGGCCTTCGAGGAGTCCGCCGCCGCCGACCGGACGGCGCTCGGCGGGCTCTACCAGGGCCGCGGGACTCGTCGGGAGGACCTCCAGACGGCCCTGGACTGGGCGGCGGACCTCCGTTCGGCCTGCGGCCTCGGCCGGCGGGACCGCCTTCCCGAGGCCGCCGTCGGCCCGGTCATGGAGGCCGGCCCGGACGCCGAGCTGGCGGCCGCCGTCACGGGCTGGGCGACGGCGGCGCAGGGCCTCACCGACCGCTTCCGCGCCGAGCGTGCGGGGCTGCTGGGTGCGGCGTTCACCTCCGGCTTCGACGCGGCCGTCGCCGCACTGGACGTGCTCGACGCGGACCGTGGCGGCCCCGACGAGTGGTGGGCCTACGACGAGGGCCGGCAGGAGCTGGACCGGCTCGGGCTCGGCGACCTGGTCGACCGCGCCGTGCGCCGGGAGGTCCGGCCGGAGGAGTTCCCGGACGTGGTCGAGCGCGCGGCCCTGCAGTCCTGGGTGGACCAGCAGTTGGCGGGCGACTCCCGGCTGGGCCTCACCCGGTCGGTGGACCGCGACGACCAGGTGACCCGGTTCCGCGAGCTGGACGCGGCGCTGGCCGGGCACGCCCGCTCCCGGGTGGTGCAGGCCTGTGAGTCGCGCCGCCCGCGCACGGCGACGTCCCCGGGGGCGATGCTCCTCAAGCGCGAGGGCGAGAAGAAGACCCGGCACAAGCCGGTCCGGCAGCTGCTCGACGACGCGCGCGAGACGGTCCGGCAGATCAAGCCGTGCTTCATGATGAGCCCGCTGACCGTCAGCCGCTTCCTGCCGCCCGACTTCGATTTCGACGTGGTGATCTTCGACGAGGCGTCCCAGGTCCTGCCGCAGGACGCGGTGAACTGCATCTACCGGGGCCGCTCGCTGATCGTCGCGGGAGACCAGAAGCAGCTCCCGCCCACCGCCTTCTTCTCCGCCGGGAGCGAGGACGAGGACGACGAGTTCGACGAGGAGGAGCCCGAGCGGTTCGCCTCCGTCCTCGACCTGTGCAAGGCCAGCGGGTTCCTGCCCAGCCTCTCCCTGCGCTGGCACTACCGCAGTCGGCACGAGAGCCTGATCGCCTTCAGCAACCGGGAGTTCTACGAGGATTCGATGACCACGTTCCCCGGTGCGCACGCAGAGGGGGACGACGTCGGGGTCGCGTACTTCCTGGCGGAGCGGGGTGTCTACCGGCCGGGCTCGGCGGCGCGCAACAACCCGGGCGAGGCGGAGGAGGTCGCCCGCCGGGTGATCCACCACTTCACCACCCGCCCCGGGAGGTCGCTCGGCGTCGTCGCCCTCTCGCAGCCCCAGGCGCTGGCGATCCAGGAGGCCGTGCACAAGGCCCGGCGGACCCGCCCCGACCTCGACGCCTGTTTCTCCGACGACCGGCTCGACGGCTTCTTCGTCAAGAACCTGGAGACGGTGCAGGGCGACGAGCGCGACGTGATGATCATGTCCGTCGGCTACGGGCCCGACCCGACGACCGGCAGGCTGAGCATGAACTTCGGGCCGATGAACCGCGCCGACGGCTGGAAGCGCCTCAACGTGGCCGTCACCCGCGCCCGTTACCGGGTCGAGGTGGTCGCCTCGTTCGACCCGGGCCAGATGCGCGACACCGGGAGCAAGAGCCTGCGCCACCTCAAGCGGTACCTGGAGTACGCGCAGAACGGCCCGGCGGCCCTCGCCGCCGGACGAGTGGACGAGGACGCGGTGACCGAGAGCCCGTTCGAGGAGTCCGTGCTCGGCGTGCTGCGCGACTGGGGCTACGACGTTCAGCCGCAGGTCGGGGTCGCCGGCTACCGGATCGACCTGGGCATCCGCCACCCGCACGCGCCGGGGCGGTACGCGCTCGGCGTGGAGTGCGACGGGGCGATGTACCACTCCTCCCGCGCCGCCCGCGACCGGGACCGGCTCCGCGACGGCGTGCTGCGCGGGCTCGGCTGGGAACTGCACCGGATCTGGGGCACCGACTGGTACCGCGACCGCTCCGGCGCCGAGGCCCGGCTGCGCGCGGCCGTCCGGCGCGCGGTCGAGACACCGCTGCCCCGCGTTCCGCGGCCGCGCCCGGCTCAGGCCTCCGCGGCCGACCCGGTGGGGACCGTTGCGCCGCCGCGGCCGGCCGACGGCCCGGCGTCCGTCGATCCGGCGTCTGTCGGCTTGGCATCCGGCAGTCCGGTGTCCGGCACAGCCGCACCCGGTCGCGCGCCGCGTCCGTCCACGGCCACCGCAACCGGGAAGTCCGCCGCCGCGAAGCCGGCAACCGCGGCTCCCGCCGAACCGATGCCCACCGCCTACCCGGTGGCGGACCTCCCGCCGGCCGCGTGGCAGCGGATCCGGCTGGAACTCGCCGGAATCCACTACGAGCTCGGCCTGCCCCCGTCCGCGGATCCGTCCGCCGACCACCGCGCCCGGTCGGACAACCGGCGCGGACGGGACCGGCGCAACGAACTCCTGGAGCAGCGCCGGGACTTCCTGCTCGACTTCGCCGACGCCGTCAGGCCCCGGGCCGATGCCGTCGTCCCGCCGGTCGTCGCGCCCGGCCGGCTGGTCGCCCTGGTGCTGGAAGGGGAGCAGGAGGTCGAGGAGTACGAGATCACCTCGCAGACGTCCGACCACCCGGGCCGGCCGGAGATCAGCCCGTTCAGCGAACTGGGCGCGGCCCTGCTCTGGCGTCGGGAGGGCGAACGGGTGGAGTACACGGACGGCACGGGGCGGCGGCGCAGCTGCCTGGTCCGCGGTGTCCGGGACTGACCGGGAGTGGCGCGGGCCGTCCGGTCCCGGTCCCTCCGCGGAGCGGCGGGGGCCGGCCGGGTGTCGGAACGGGGCGGGTGGTGGGGCCGGCCGGGTGTTGGAACAGGGCGGGTGGCAGGACAGGACAGGTGACGTTACAGGGCGGGTGACGGAACGGTGCCGCGGCGGATAATTGTGGGTGTTCCATCGGCCCGCAGCCTGGTGCGGAGCGGCTCAGGGAGGTGGTGGCCGTGATCGTCAGGATCTGGGCCGGGCAGGTCATGGCCGGGCACGTCGAAGAGTTCTGCGCCCTGCTGACGTCACAGGTGATCCCGCAGCTCGGGCAGACGGACGGCTGCCTGGGCGGCGAGCTGTTGCAGTCGGTGGCCGAGGAGGGCCACCGGGTGCTGGTGGTGAGCCGGTGGCGCGACGAGGAGGCCCTGCGCGGGTACGCGGGGCCGATGTGGCGGATCCGGCCGGTCTGGTCGGAGGGCGAGCTGCGCTACCTGGCGCACCCGCCCGAGGTCACCCACTTCACGCCGATCCAGGCCGTGCGGCCGGCTTGACCCGCGGCCGGGGTCCAACCTCCCCGGCGGCGCCCGGCCCGTGCGGGCCGACCACCGGACGCCGACCGCGCGGGGTCCGGACGTCCGCCGGGGTTCAGATCATCCGGGGTTCAGATCATCAACGGCACCGGATGGATCTCGTCCGCCGGGTGCCCGGAGCGCTCGTGGATGCGCTGCACGGCCTCCTTGGACGGCGCCTCGGAGAGGCAGTAGACGGTGCCCGACTCCGGGTCGGCCCACGCCTGCTCGAAGTGGACGCCCTCGTCGCCCTCGATCGCGAGGTCGGCCCGGTGGGCCATCCGCAGCTGTTCCTCGGTGATGCCCGCCATGCCGTGGTGGACGTCCATGAACTTGGCCATCGCTGTCGCACCTCCAGGAGTCCCGGCCGATTGGTGCCGGCCGCCTACCACCAGCGTGCGCCCGCCGCACCTCGGGCCGCCACCGGGCACCCGCGCGGCCCGGCGTCCTACGCTCGGATGAGAACCGCCCGGGCCGGGAGCAGCCGAGGCTGAGACCGACCGAGTGCCGCCCGGGCGCGCGGCCCGGCCCCGGCCCCGGCCCCGGCCCCGGCTCCGGGTGAGAGGACGGCCCGATGCCCGTGCTTCCCTTCGTCGGTCGCGCCGACCTGCTGGCCGAGCTGGCGGCGGCGGTCGCCGAGGCGCGCGCCGGGCGGGGCGGCCTGACCGTGCTCACCGGCGCCGCCGGCGCGGGCAAGACCCGGGCGGCCGAGGAGGCCGTGCGCCGGGCCGAGGGGTGCCGGGTGCTCTGGCTCTGGTGCCCGCCCGGGGCCGGCGTACGCGCGGGCTCCGGCGCGCTCGGACCCTGGTCGCAGGCCGTCCGCGAACTCGCCGCCGCCGAGACCGCCTGCGGTCGGCTGGCCGCCGCCTCGCCCGGGCTGCGTGCTCTGGTCGCCGGCGAACCCGCCCCCGCCGCTGCGCCCGCCGGAATCTCCGCCGGAATCCCCGCCGGGACGCCCGCCCCGGCCGCCACGGGTGCGCCGGCCGCCGGTGAACCGCGCACCGCCAATCCACCGCGCACCACCGACCCGGCGCGCACCACCGACCCGGCGGCGGCCCGGCAGCGGCTCGGCGGCGACCTCGCCGAACTGCTCCGCACCGGCGCCGCGCGCCGCCCGCTGCTGCTCGTCCTGGACGACGTGCACGAGGCCGACGCCTCCACCCTCCGCCTGCTGACCGAACTCGCCGCCGCCCTGCGCACCACGCCCGCCCTGCTGCTCGCCACCGCCCGGGACGACGGCGCCGCCTGGCACGGGCGCACCGCCGCCCTGGCCGCGCTGCTGAGGGCGGGCCGGACGCTGCCGGTCGGTCCGCTCACCGAGCCGGACCTCCGGGCGCTGCTCGCCGTCGCGGCCGGCGGGCGCCGCGACCCGGCGGCCGTCCGCGCGCTGCTGGAGCGGACCGGCGGCGACGCCTTCTTCGTCACCGAACTGCTGCGCCACGACGGGTCCGGCCGGCCGGGGCCGCTGCCCGCCACGGTCCGCGCGGCGGTCGCGGCGCGGCTGGACGGGCTGCCGGGGGAGTGCGCCCGGGTGCTCGGCGCGGCCTCGGTGCTCGGCACCCGCTTCGGCCTGGACGTGCTGGCCGAACTCGCCGCCGTACCACTGGACTCGCTCCGCTCGGTGCTCGCCGCCGCGAGCGGGGAGGGGCTGCTGGCGCTGGTCGAACCGGGCGCGGGCGAGTTCCGGCACGAGCTGATGCGCGAGGCCGTGCTCGACGCCCTCGACCCGGCCGAACGCGCCGCCCTGCACGGCCGCGCGGGCTCGGTACTGGCCGCGCTCGCCGACCGTGGCCGGGACACCGGGCCGGCCGAGGCGGCGCGCCACCTCATCCTGGCCGGGCCGGAACAGGCTTCCGCCGCAGCCGAGTTCGCGGGTCGGGCGGCGGACCGGGCGGCCGGTCTGCTGGCGTTCGAGGACGCGGCGCAGTGGTACGAACGGGCGCTGACGGCCCTCGGCACGGCAGCCGTCGCGGACGACGCCCGGCGTTCCGCCCTCCTGCTCGGCCTGGGCACCGCGCGCCTCGGCGCGGGCCGCCGGGAGGAGAGCCGGGAGGCCTTCCTCGCCGCCGCCGCTCCCGCCCGCCGCGCCGGCCGTCCCGACCTCCTGGCCCGCGCAGCCCTCGGCCTCGGCTCCGGTCCGGCGGGCTTCGAGGTGGACCTCCTCGACCGTCCACAGATCGACCTGCTCGCCGAGGCCCGCACCCGCCTCCTGGCCGCGCCGCCCACCCGGCCCGGCGCCTCACCCCCGACCGCGTCCCCACCCCCGGCCCCGCACCCCGCCCTCCTCGCCGCCGTGACCGCGCGGCTCTCCGTCGCCGGGGCGCTGGTCGAGCCGGAAACGGACCGCCTCGCCCTGGCCGAGGAGGCGGTCCGGACGGCGCGGGGGAGCGGGGACGACGCCGTGCTGGCGTACGCGCTGTCCGCGCTGTGCGACGCACGCTCCGGCCCCGCGTACTGCGGCGAGCGGCGTGCCTGGGCGGGGGAGATCGTGGTGCTCGCGCGGGGGTTGCCGGAGCCGGACCGGGAGTTGGAACTGCTCGGCCGGCGGCTTCGCCTGGTCGCGCTGCTGGAGCGCGGCGAGTCGGCCCGGGCGTACGCCGAGATCCAGGCGTACGAGGCGGGGGCCCGGGCGCTGCGCCGACCGCTCTACGCCTGGTACGTGCCGCTGTGGCGGGGCATGCGGGCCCTGCTGGAGGGCCGGCACGCGGACTGCCGCGCCGCCCTCGCGGAGGTGGCGGAGCTCGGCGAGCGGGCCGGAAGTGCCAATGCCGCCCTCCTCGCCGCCACCCAACGCTGGTGCCTCTGCGCGGAGTCGGGCGAGACCGACGAGTTGAACCGGCTGCTCGCCGGACCGCCCCCGCTGGACAGCCTGCCGGGCGTCTGGCCCCGGGTCACCCGGGCGCTGATCGCCGCGCAGCTCGGCGACCGCACCGACGCGAGGCGTCGACTCGCCTCCGTGGCACCGCTGTTGGTTTCCGCGCCGGTGGACAGCGAGTGGCTGCCGATGATGGCCCAGGCCGCGGAGGCGCTCGCGCTCGTCGGCGTGACGGCCGCCGACGCGGAACTGCGACTCCTCGCCCGCGGGCTCTACGACTCCCTGTACCCCTACCGCGAGCTGCTCGTGGTCGAGGGGATCGCGGCCGCCGTCCGCGGCCCGGTGCACCGCCATCTCGGTCTGCTCGCCACCGTTCTCGGCGAGTCCGCCGTCGCCCGTGAGCACTTCGCCCGGGCGCTCACCACCGCCCGGGCGCTCGGTGCACCCCGCCTGGCCGACCGGATCGCCCGGGAGGCCGGCAGTACCGGTCGGCCCGCCGAGGGCGGCCAACTGTTCATCTTTCAGGGGGAGTTCTGGCAGCTCAGGTATGCGGGGGAGGAGGTCCGGCTCCCCGACAGCAAGGGCCTGCGCGACCTGGCCGCACTGCTGGCCCGACCAGGCAGGCCCGTCCCCGCCCTCGACCTGGCGACCTCGGCTCCGGCCGGCGGCGCGGCGCGGCCGTCCGATCCACAAGGCCTCCACCAGCCAGCCGACACCGGCGAGTTGATCGATTCCACCGCCCGCGCCGCCTACCGCCGCCGGCTGGTCGAGCTGGACGAGGAGTCCGCCGAGGCCGACGCCGCCGGTGACGCCGAACGCTCCGCCCGGATCGCCGTCGAACGGGACGCGCTGGTCGGCCAGCTCTCCGCCGCCTACGGCCTGGGCGGGCGGGTGCGTCGTACGGGCTCGGCCGCCGAACGGGCCCGGACCGCCGTCACCGCCCGGATCCGCACGGCCATCGACCGCATCTCGCACGCCCACCCCGCCCTCGGCCGGCACCTCGCCAACGCCGTGCGCACCGGCACACTCTGCGTGTACGAGCCGGAGCGGCCCGTCCACTGGCGGCTCGACGGCCGGCCCTAGCGATCCGCGACCGTGCCCCGGCGCCCCGTGCCCCGGCCCGCCTCACATCGTGCGGCCGTTCCTCACGCCCTTCTCACCGGACACGGCAGACAGCCGGGAACGCACCCGAGGAGGACGTCATGCCCCGCATCTCCAAGGCCGAGGCCGCGCTCGCACTGGACGAGCCGGTCATCGAGGGCCGCTACGCCGAACTCGGCGGCTACACCGTGGGGTTCGAGACCCACAAAGCCGACATGGACCCGGGCCCGCTCTTCGCCGGCCTCCCGCAGGACCGCTGCCAGAGCCCGCACTGGGGCGTCGTGCTGACCGGGAAGGTGGTCTTCCGTTACGCCGACCACGACGAGGTCTACCAGGCCGGCGACGCCTACTACGGTGCGCCCGGCCACCTGCCGCTGATCTTCGCCGGGACGGAGCTGATCGAGTTCAGCCCGACCGAGGCGCTGGAGCGCACGATGGCCGTGGTGGGCCGCAACCTGGAAGCCGTCAAGGCGGCCGAGGCCGACGGCGCCCCCGTCGGCGCCTGACCGGGAGGGCGGCACCATGACCATCACGGCGACGACGCCCGCACCCGCCGTCACCGACCGCCTCTCCGCCCTCCTGGTCACCTTCCTGGAGACCGGCACCCCGCCCGCGGGCCTCTTCCACCCCGAGGTGTTCTGCGACCTCACCGTCCCGTGCTGGCGGCTCCAGTCGCGCGGCGTCGACGGCCTGGTTGCTCTGCGCAGGGGCGGCCATCCGGCGCCCGGCACCGTCCCGCGCCACCGTCTCGACCGGACCGCCGCCGGGTTCGTGCTGGAGGTCGAGGAGAGCTGGGAGCAGGACGGCGAGCGCTGGTACTGCCGCGAGTTGCTGCGCGCCGATGTCCGGGACGGCGCGATCGGCCGGCTCTCCGTCTACTGCACGGGGGACTGGGACGCCGAACAGCAGCGCCGCCATCGGGCGGAGGTGACACTGCTGGAGCGTTGACGCCGATGGCGCGTTGACACCCGTGGAGCGTTGACACCGGTTGAGCGTGACACCCATGGAGCGTTGGCACCCGTGGACGGAGCCCGCCGGCCCGTGAAGCCCCGCGCCGGGAGGCCGGATCACGTGATCCGCGCACCCCGGCGCATTCCCGCCCCGCACGTGAAACAGGACACAGCGGAGGCCTCTCCCTCGCTTCGCGGGGATCATGGCACAATGACGTCAGTAGTAGCAGTGACGTTCAGCGCACTCCGGGGTCGGTGAAAATCCGAACCGGCGGTTACAGTCCGCGACCCGTCCGCAGCCAGCGGCCGGTTGACCAGGTGAAATTCCTGGACCGACGGTTAAAGTCCGGATGGGAGGCGTGCGCGACGGATGAAGAGCAGTGCCCGTGGTCCCCCGGTGGACCTTGGGTAGGTGTACGACGGGAGAGCTCTCTCCCGGCGGTTCTGCGGTACCCCGGCGACGGGTCGTGCCCCGGGGTCCGTGCACCCGTGCCCGTCCGTGTCCTCTCCCATGCCGCCCCGGAGTCCGCGCCCCAAGCGCGAGGAGAACCCGGGTGTTCACCGGCATCATCGAAGAGCTCGGCGAGGTCGTGTCGATCGAGGAGATCGGCGACTCCTCGCGAATCCGCCTGCGCGGCCCGGTGGTCTGTCAGGGCGCGCATCACGGCGACTCCATCGCGGTCAACGGCGTCTGCCTGACCGTCGTCGACACCCCCGAGCAACTGGCCGCCGACACGGGCGAGTTCAGTGCCGACGTGATGGCCGAGACGCTGCACCGTTCCAGCCTGGGCGAGTTGAAGCCCGGGTCCCGGGTCAACCTGGAGCGGGCGATGGCGCTCGGCGCCCGGCTGGGCGGGCACCTCGTGCAGGGGCATGTCGACGCCACCGGCGCCCTGTTGGGCCGCGAGCCCGGCGAGCGCGACGCGGACGGCAACCTCCGCTGGGAGGTGCTGCGCTTCTCGCTGCCCGGCACCATCTCCCGCTACCTGGTGGAGAAGGGATCGATCACCGTGGACGGCGTCAGCCTGACCGTGGTCGAGGCGGCCCGGGACAGCTTCACCGTGAGCCTCATCCCCGCCACCCTCGCGCTGACCACGCTCGGCGCGAAGACCGTCGGCGAGAGCGTCAACCTGGAGGTCGACGTCCTCGCCAAGTACGTGGAGCGCCTGCTCGAATCCCGCGCCCTCCCCCCGACGACCGCGGCAGAGACGACCGGAGAGTCCAAGTGAACTGGCTGAGCGGAGAAGCGTTCACCGCCTTCGGTGAGCACGTGAAGTGGGCCGACATGTTCGGCAACCTGCTCGGACTGTCCGCCCTCGCGCTGGGCTGGCGCCGCTCGGTGTGGAGCTGGCCGGTCCAGCTGCTCTCCGGCGTCGTGCTGATCACGGCGTACCTGAACGGCCATGTGCCCGGCCTGATCGGCAAGCAGCTGATCGTCGTCGCCACGGCCGCCTGGGGCTGGACGCAGTGGCAGCGCGGCCGCCGCGGCACCGGTGAGATCGCCGTCCGGTTCGCGACCTGGCCGGAGCGGGCCGCGCTGGTGGCCGGAACCGCACTCGGCACGGGGGCACTGGCCTGGCTCTTCCTGGCCAACCCCAGCCTCTCCTGGAGTCCCTGGTCGGACGCCTACATCTTCGTGGGCACGCTGGCGGCGATGGTCGCCCAGGCTCGCGGCTGGGTGGAGTTCTGGTTCGCCTGGATCGCCGTCGACATCGTCGGCGTCCCGCTCGCCTTCAACAGCGGCTACTCGTTCTCCGGCCTGACCTACTCGATCTACTTCGTCCTGGTGCTGCTCGGCCTGCGTTCCTGGTGGCTGAGCACCCGTGCGCCCCGCCCCACCTCCGCCACCGTCCTTCAGGGAGCCTCCGCATGAGCACCGACCCCGGCACCGACGACCTCGTGCTCGACCCCGTCGAGCGGGCGGTCGCCGACATCGCGCTCGGCCGCGCCGTGATCGTGGTCGACGACGAGGACCGCGAGAACGAGGGCGACATCGTGTTCGCCGCCTCCGCGGCCACCCCCGAACTGATGGCGTTCACCATCCGCTACAGCTCCGGCGTGATCTGCGCGCCGATGACCGGCGACGAGCTGGACCGGCTCAAGCTGCCCCCGATGACCCAGGTCAACGAGGACCGCAAGGGCACCGCCTACGCCGTCTCGGTCGACGCCCGCGACGGGGTGGACACCGGCATCTCGGCCGCCGACCGCGCCCGCACGGTCAGGCTGCTCTCCTCTTCCGGCACCGAGCCGGCCGACCTCACCCGCCCCGGGCACGTCTTCCCGCTGCGGGCCGTCGAGGGCGGCGTGCTGGTCCGCCCCGGCCACACCGAGGCCGCCGTCGACCTGGCCCGCCTGGCCGGGCTGCCGCCGGCCGGCGCGATCGCCGAGGTGGTCAACGACGACGGCACCATGGCCCGGCTGCCCGAGCTGGTCGCCTTCGCCCGTGAGCACGGCCTGGCGATCATCTCGATCGAGGACCTGATCGCCTACCGCCGCCGCACCGAGCTGCACGTGGACCGGGCCGCCGTCACCGCGCTGCCCACCGCGTACGGGGAGTTCACCGCGGTCGGCTACCAGGGCACGATCGACGGCGTCGAGCACCTCGCGCTCGTCGCGGGCGGCCTGGACGCCGACGGCCGGCTGCCGGACGGCGAGGACGTGCTGGTGCGCGTCCACTCCGAGTGCCTGACCGGCGACGTGTTCGGCTCGCTGCGCTGCGACTGCGGCCCGCAGCTCCAGGCGTCGCTGCAGAAGGTCGCCGAGGCGGGCCGCGGCGTCGTCCTCTACCTGCGCGGCCACGAGGGCCGGGGCATCGGCCTGGCCCACAAGCTGCGCGCCTACGAGCTCCAGGAGCAGGGCCGCGACACCGTCGACGCCAACCTGGACCTCGGCCTGCCCGCCGACGCCCGCGACTACAGCATCGGCGCGCAGATGCTCTGCGACCTCGGGGTGCGCTCGCTCACCCTGCTCACCAACAACCCGGAGAAGCTGGCCGCGCTCACCGAGCACGGCCTCAAGGTCAAGGGCCGCGAGCCGGTCGAGACCCCGGCGGGCGAGCACAACCTGCGCTACCTGCGCACCAAGCGCGACCGGATGGGCCACGACCTGCCCGGCCTCGGTTCCTGAACCGGATCCCGCACCACCCGCACCACCCGCACCACCCGCACCACCCGCACCACCCGCACCACCTCCCGACCGGCCCCGACAGGCCCCGACAGGCCCCGACCGACCCCGGCAGACCCCCGCGGATCCCCGTGGATCCGCAGACCCCGAAAGAGGACCAGCACATGAGCGGCCACGGCGCCCCCGAGCTGACCATCGACAACGCCGCCGACCTCAAGGTCGCCGTGATCGCCGCCCAGTGGCACGACCAGGTGATGAACGGCCTCCTGGACGGCGCGCACCGCGCGCTCAAGGAGCTCGGCATCGCCGAGCCGACGGTGCTGCGCGTCCCCGGCACCTTCGAGCTGCCGGTCGCCGCCAAGCGGCTCGCCGAGCGCGGCTACGACGCCGTGGTCGCCCTCGGCGTGGTCATCCGCGGTGGCACCCCGCACTTCGACTACGTCTGCCAGGCCGCCACCGCCGGCCTCACCCAGGTCAGCGTGGACACCGGGGTGCCGGTCGGCTTCGGCGTCCTGACCTGCGACAACGAGCAGCAGGCGCTGGACCGCGCGGGTCTGCCGGGCTCGGCGGAGGACAAGGGGCACGAGGCCGTCACCGCGGCGGTGGCCACCGCCGCCGCCCTGCGTGCCCTCTGACCCGGCCCGTACGCTCCGCCGCCGAACCCGCGTGCGGCTCCCGGACCGTGGACGTCCACCGGACTGTCCACGGTCCGGGATCGTTTACCGCCCGTAAGCCCGCACGCCGTAAGGTGAGTCCATCATGGCTTCGAAGACATTCGAGGAGCTCTTCACCGAGCTCCAGCAGAAGGCCGCCACCGGCGACCCCTCGTCCTCCCGTACCGCGCAGCTCGTCCAGCAGGGCGTCCATGCGATCGGCAAGAAGGTCGTCGAGGAGGCCGCCGAGGTCTGGATGGCCGCCGAGTTCCAGTCGGACGAGCAGACCGCGGAGGAGATCTCCCAGCTCCTCTACCACCTTCAGGTGATGATGGTCGCCCGCGGGCTGACGCTCGACGACGTCTACAAGTACCTCTAGTCAGACGTCCGCAAGTACCTCCGGTCACCGGTCCGGAGAACCGCACCACCCCACCAAAACAGGTAAGGAACCGACCTCCATGCTGCGCATCGCCCTCCCCAACAAGGGTTCGCTCTCGGGTCCCGCGGCGGAGATGCTCCATGAGGCCGGCTACCGCCAGCGCAAGGACCCCAAGGAGCTCGTCCTCGTCGACCCGGACAACCAGGTCGAGTTCTTCTTCCTGCGTCCGCGCGACATCGCGGTGTACGTCGGCTCCGGCCGCCTGGACGTCGGCATCACCGGCCGCGACCTGCTGCTGGACTCGCACTCCAACGCGGAGGAGGTGCTGGCGCTCGGCTTCGGCGGCTCCACCTTCCGTTTCGCCCGCCCGGAGGGCGTGGACGTCAAGGACGTGCAGGGCCTGGAGGGTCTGCGGATCGCCACCTCCTACACCGGCCTGGTCGAGCAGCACCTCGCCGACCACGGGGTGAAGGCCACCGTGACCAAGCTGGACGGCGCGGTGGAGACCGCGGTGCAGCTGGGCGTCGCCGACGTGATCGCCGACGTGGTGGAGACCGGCACCAGCCTGCGCAACGCCGGCCTGGAGGTGTTCGGCGAGCCGATCCTGGTCTCCGACGCCGTGGTGATCCGCCCCAAGGGCGCGGGCGAGGACCCGGCCGTCGACCAGTTCCTGCGCCGCCTGCAGGGCGTGCTGGTCGCCCGCCGCTACGTGCTGATGGACTACGACATCCGCGCCGAGAACGTCGGCGCGGCCGTCGCGCTGACCCCGGGCCTGGAGTCGCCGACCGTCTCGCCGCTGCACACCGAGGGCTGGGTGGCGGTCCGTTCGATGGTGCTCCGCAAGGAGGCCCAGCGGATCATGGACGACCTGTGGGGCATCGGCGCCCGCGCCATCCTGGTCACCAACATCCACGCCTGCCGCCTCTGACCGTCCGCCGCCTCCGGCCCCGGAGGCGGTCGCCGGCGCGGAGTTAAGCACCGGTTCAATGGGGCGGGGACGCCGGCCGGCGTCCCCGCCCCGTCCGCTGGACTTCCCCAGAACGCCCCCCCGGAGACCCCACGTGTCCACCCCCGCCGAGTTCCCCGTCACCTGGGCGCCGCGCCGCACCCGCGCCGTGCTGCTGCCGGTCTGCACGCTGCTGGTCGTCCTGTTCGCCGTGATCGCGGTCGCGCTCCCGGCGAACTGGCAGCTCAACGACCGGATCATGATGGTGCTCAGCGGCGTCTTCTTCGCCGGCGCGGGCCTGATGCTGGCCCGCCCCCGGGTGAGCGCCGACGCCGAGGGCATCACCGTGGTGAACTTCGTCCGCCGCCGCAGGCTGGCCTGGGCCGAGATCGTCCGGGTCAACTTCCGCCAGGGCGACCCCTGGGCGACGCTCGACCTCGCCGACGGCACCTCGCTCGCGGCGGTCGGCATCCAGTCCGGCGTGGGCAAGGCGCAGGCGATCGCGGACGCCCGCGCGCTGCGCGACCTGGTCGAGCACCACGGCCGCTGACCGGCGAGGGGCACCGGCCCCGAGGGGTCCCGCCACGGACCCGGGACACCGGAGTCGCAGGGGGCACCGGAGTCGCCGGAGTCACAGGGGTCCGGGGGCCCGGGCGGCCGCCTCGAACACGGATCCGGCAGCCGTACGGGTATCGTCTACGCTGGTAAAAGCAGGGCAAAGCGCACCGTCGACGGTCCCCTGGCCCTGCTCGCAACGACCAGAGGAGTGACTCCCCCCGTCCATGGACGATCCGTCCGGTAGTACCTGCGCCGCCCCACTTCCGACCACCGGAAGGCAGGCGGCACTGTGATCACCGCCTGGCTGCTGCTGTTCGCGGCACTCCTGCTCATCCTCGCCAACGGCCTCTTCGTGGCCGCCGAGTTCGCCTTCGTGACCGTCGAGCGCGGGGCCGTCGAGCGCGCCGCCGAGGCCGGCGACGCGCAGGCCGGCCGGATCGCCAAGGCCCAGCGCCACCTCTCCTTCCAGCTCTCCGGCGCCCAGCTGGGCATCACCGTCACCTCGCTGGTGGTCGGCATGCTCGCCGAGCCGGCGCTCTCCGTCCTGCTGAAACCCGTGTTCACCGGCATCGGCCTGTCCGACGGGGCGGCCCGCGCCGTCGCCGTGGTGATCGGCATGGGGCTGGCCACCGTGGTGCAGATGGTGATCGGCGAGCTGGTCCCGAAGAACTGGGCGATCTCCCGGCCGCTCCAGGTGGCCCGCGCCGTGGCCGCCCCGCACATGGCGTTCTCCCGGGCCTGCCGCCCGCTGATCAGCTTCCTGAACGGCTCCGCGGACCGCACCGTCCGCGCCTTCGGGATCGAGCCGCAGGAGGAGCTGGGCCACGCCCGCACCCCGGCCGAGCTGGTCTCACTGGCCCGGCACTCGGCCAAGGCCGGCGCGATAGACGAGGAGTCGGCGACCCTCTTCGTGCGCACCCTCGGCCTGGGCGAGTTGACCGCCGAGTCCGTGATGACCCCCCGGGTGGACGTCGCGGCCCTCCAGCGCGACGCCAGCGCCGCCGACGTGCTCAACCTCACCCGGGCCACCGGCCTCTCCCGCTTCCCGGTCTACACCGGCAGCCTGGACGAGGTCACCGGCACCGTCACGCTCAAGGACGCCCTCGCCGTCCCGCCCGCCAGGCGCGGCCTGGTGCGGGTCGGCGAGCTGGCCGTGCCGCCACTGCTGGTGCCCGAGACGCTCCCGGCCGAGCGGCTGCTCGACCAGCTGCGCCGGCTCCAGCCGATGGCCATCGTGGTGGACGAGTACGGCGGCACCGCCGGCGTGGTCACCGTCGAGGACATCGTCGAGGAGATCGTCGGCGAGGTGCAGGACGAGCACGACCCGGCCGACACCCCCGAGCTGGTCCCGCTGCCGCCGGTCGACGGGCGCCCCGTCTGGGCCGCCGACGGCCGGGCCCGGACCGACCAGCTGGAGGCCATCGGCCTGCACGCGCCGGACGGCCCGTACGAGACGCTGGCCGGCCTGGTCTCCGGCCTGCTCGGCCGGCTGCCCGCCCCGGGCGAGCAGGCCGAGCTGCCCGGCTGGCGGTTCACCGTCGAGGCCGTGGACCGCCACCGCACGAGCCGGGTGCGGGTCGAACGCACCGCAGGCGACCACCGCTTCGGTGACGACGAGGACGGGACCCGATGACCGCGCTCCAACTGGCCGTCGCCCTCCTGCTGCTGCTCGGCAACGCGTTCTTCGTCGGCGCCGAGTTCGCCGTCATCTCGGTCCGCCGCAGCCAGATCGAACCGCTGGCCGAGGCCGGCAACCGGCGCGCCCGCACCGTGCTGCACGCGCTCTCCAACGTCTCCGCGATGCTCGCCGCCGCCCAGCTCGGCATCACGGTCTGCTCGCTGGGCCTCGGCGCCCTCGCCGAGCCGACCATCGCCCACCTGCTGGAGGGCCCGTTCCACGCGATGGGCATCCCGTCCGGCCTGATGCACCCGCTGTCCTACGGCATCTCGCTGGCCGTCGTGGTCTTCCTGCACATGGTGATGGGCGAGATGGTGCCGAAGAACATGGCGCTGGCCGGCCCGGAGAAGGCCGCGCTCTGGCTGGGCCCGCCGCTGGACCGGCTCGCGCGCTGGCTCGCGCCGGTGATCCGCTTCCTGAACGCCTTCGCCAACGGTGTGCTGAAGCTGTTCAAGGTCGAGGCCAGGGACGAGGTGGAGTCGGTCTTCACGACCGAGCAGCTGATGTACCTGCTGGTCGACTCCCGGGACGCGGGCCTGATCGACGAGGGCCGTCAGGAGCGCCTGGAGGACGCCCTGGAGATGGGCCGCCGGCCGGTCACCGACGTCCTGCTCAAGCCCGAACAGCTGGTCACCGTGGACACCAAGGTGACCGCCGCGCAGGTCGAGGAGCTGGCGCTGCGCACCGGCTTCTCGCGCTTCCCGGTCACCGACGGCGACCCGGCCGGCCACGGCTACCTCGGCTACCTGCACCTCAAGGACATCCTGGACGTCGACGACCAGTCGGCGCCGGTCCCGGCCCGCCTCTGGCGGCCGATCACGGTGCTGCGCGGCACGCTCCCGCTGGACGACGCGCTCGGCGCGATGCGCCGGGCCACCTGCCACCTGGCCGCCGTGATCGACCAGGACGGGCGCACGCTCGGCGTGGTGACGCTGGAGGACGTGGTGGAGGAGCTGGTCGGCGAGGTGCACGACCCGGACCACCGCTCCGCCGCCTGACGGTTCCCGATTCCGTTGCGCTACGGGCGATTCCGCTCTGGGCGTGCGTCCGTTCCCATGCCGGCCACCTTCGTGCAGGGTGGTCGGCATGAGGCTTCTACTGCTGGGTGGAACGGAGTTCGTCGGCCGCGCCGTCGCCGAGGAGGCGCTGGCCCGGGGCTGGGAGGTGACGGTCTTCCACCGGGGGACGCACGCGCCGCCGGAGGGTGTGCGTGCCCTGCACGGGGACCGCAGGGCCGAGGGCGGCCTGGCCGCGCTGGCCGAGGGGGAGTGGGACGCGGTCGTGGACACGTGGTCCGGCGCGCCCTCGGCGGTGCGCGACAGCGCCCGCCTGCTGGCCGGCCGGACCGGCCGCTACGCGTACGTGTCCAGCCGGTCGGTGTACGCGTACCCGACCCCGGCCGGGGCGGACGAGGGCGCGGCCGTCGTCGAGGGCTCGCCGGACGACGGAGAGGTGCCGTACGCGCAGGCCAAGCGCGGCGCCGAGCTGGCCCTGCTGGACGCCCTCGGCGACCGGGCCCTGCTCGTCCGCGCCGGGCTGATCCTCGGCCCGTACGAGAACATCGGCCGGCTGCCCTGGTGGCTGGGCCGGATCGCCCGCGGCGGCCCGGTGCTCGCCCCCGGCCCGCGCGACCTCGCGCTGCAGTACATCGACGGCCGCGATCTCGCGGTCTGGACGCTCGACGCCCTGGCGGCCGGGCTCGGCGGCGCGTACGACCTGGTCAGCCCGTCCGGGCACGCCACCATGGGCGGGCTGCTGGAGGCCTGCGTCCGGGCCACCGGCTCGGACGCCGAGCTGCGCTGGACCGAGGCGGGCCCGATCCTGGCGGCCGGCATCGAACCGTGGAGCGACCTGCCGGTCTGGATCCCGCCGGGCGAGCTGCACGACACCATGCACGGCTCCGACGTGTCCAAGGCGGTGGCGGCCGGGCTGCGCTGCCGGCCGGTGGCGGAGACGGTGGCGGACACCTGGGCCTGGTTGCAGTCCATCGGCGGCGCGGCCCCGCAGCGCCCGGACCGTCCGGTGGTCGGCCTGGACCGGGAACGGGAGGACAAGTTCCTCCGGGGCTGAACGGGCTGACCGGGGCCGGACCGGCTGACCGGGGCCGGACCGGCTGTACGGCCGGACCGGCGGCCGGGGGCAGGCCCCTTCGGGCAGGCCCCTTCGGGCCGTTCCCGACCCCCGGGTCAGCCCCGGCCGTCGATCAGCTCGCCGTAGGCCTGCACGAGGTCCGGCAGCCGCAGCGTCGCCAGGTCCTCGCGGCCCGGCGGCTCGCGCAGCAGCGAGAGCCGTAGGTCCCGGTAGGCGCAGGACTTCTCGTACAGGGTGCGGATGAACCGGCCGTTGCCGAGGTCGTCGATCCAGCCCTCGCGCACCACGTGGGTGCAGATGCTGGCCAGTTCCTCGGCGGCGTCCTCGTCCCAGCCGTCGCCGTCCCGGTCGGCGAGTGCCGCGCCGATCGCGGTCAGCTCGTCGGGGCGGTAGCTGGGGAAGTCGACCCGGGTGGTGAAGCGGGAGTTGAGGCCGGGGTTGGTGGCGAGCAGCCGGTTCATCCCCTCCGGGTAGCCGGCCAGGATCACCACCAGCCGGTCCCGGTTGTCCTCGGCCCGCTTCAGCAGCACCTGGAGCGCCTCGTCCCCGTACGCGTCGCCCTTGCTGTAGCCGGAGTTGGAGAGGCTGTACGCCTCGTCGATGAAGAGCACGCCGTCCAGCGCGGAGTCGATCAGCTCGTTCGCCTTGACCGCCGTCTGGCCGAGGAACTCGCCCACCAGGTCGGCTCTCTGGGCCTCGACCAGGTGGTCGCCGGAGAGCAGGCCGAGGGCGTGGAAGACCCGGCCGAGGATGCGCGCCACGGTGGTCTTGCCGGTGCCGGAGGGGCCGGAGAAGACGAAGTGCCGTTTGGGCGGCTGGACCGGCAGGCCCTGCGCCGCCCGCAGCCGGGACATCCGCAACTGCGCGGAGAGCGCCCGGACCTGCCGCTTCACCGGCTCCAGGCCGACCATCCGGGCGAGTTCGGCCAGAGCCTCGTCCAACTCCCGTTCACTGCCCACCGGTTCGGCGGGCGCCGAGGGGCTCGCGAGCCGGGGGAGCGCCGCGCCCAGGGCGGGCGCCGGACCGGCCCCGGCGGTCGGGGCGGGGGCGACGGGCGGGACGGCCGAGCCGGTGCGCTCGCCGGCGGCCAACGGCGGGGCTCCGGCCCCCGCGGCCCCGGCCGGCGCGTCGGCCGGGGAGGGGCCGGCCGGGGGCACGGCCTCGCCCGGGAGCTCCTCGGCGGGGAAGGCCTCCCCGGGGAAGGCCTCCGCCTCGAACGTCCCCGGGCCGTACCCGGGGGTGCCGAACCCCGCCGTGCCCGCCCCTGGCACGCCCGGCCCCGCCGTCTCCGCCCCGGGCTCGTCCAGCTCCGCCGACTCCAGCCCAGCCGATTCCAGCTCCGCCGACGCGAACTCCGCCGATTCCAACTCCGCCGCGTCGAAGTCGTCTTCACCGAGCACGGCCGCTCCCGGGCCGTGGCTGCCGGCCCCGCCGACGGCGTCCAGCAGCCCGTCGACCAGCCCGTCCTCGGCCGCGATCGCCGCCAGCCGCGCCGCGGTGTCCATGAACGCCGGGTCGGCCCGGTGCACCGCGCGGTAGAGCGGCAGCGCGGCGGCGCTGCGCCCGGCCCCCTCGTACGCCCGGGCCAGCCAGTACCGCAGCTCCTTGCGCTGCGGCTGCTCGGAGCGGCAGCGGGCGAGCGAGGCGGCCAGCGGCGCCTGGGCCTGCGCGCACATGTCCAGCCGGACCCGCGCCATGCCGGCGAAGAGGCCGGCCTCGATGCCGAGCAGCGGGTCGTCCAGCAGCCGGTCGGTGTCCCGGATCAGCTGCTCCCAGTCCTTGAGCAGGTAGGAGCGGCAGGCGTGCAGGAACCGCGCGGACGGGTCGTCGGCGGGGGCCGGGCACTGCGCCAACGCCTGGTCCAGCTCGGCGAGATGGCGGCCGTCCAGCCAGTGCGAGGCGTGGGCCAGGGCCAGGTCCCGGGCGTCCTCCAGCACGGGCTGGACCCACCAGCCCAGCCAGTACCAGGAGCTGAGCGGGCGGCGGTGGAGCCGGCGCTGCTCGCCGAACCGTTTCTGGTGGCGGTACATCGCGAGCAGCGCCCCGGAGGTGTCGCTGCGCAGGGCGTGCAGGCCGAGCCAGGCGTCGGCCATCCCCGGATCGAGCCGGACGGCCGCACGGAACTCCTCCTCTGCGCGGGCGTACGCGCCCGCCGTGTAGGCGTCCATGGCGCGCAGCCAGGCACGGTCGGCGAGCCGGTTCGGAGCCGGGCCGCCCGCGTTGTTGCCGTCGGAACTGTCCACCGTCGTCACTCACGCCCCCCGCGGTGTGCCTCGGGGCTCGGCCGGCGGGTCGTGTGCGGAGTGCCGGCCGGTGGTCGATGCCCCGGGGCGCATATGCGCCTGCCTGGAATCGTACCGGCGTGGCGCTGATCCGGAAGGGTGCCGCGCGCAGTCAAATGCGACCGGGGGCGCGGCCGTTGGGCGCCCGCACGGGTCGGACGGGCTCGAACCGGCAGCCGGGACGGTGTTCGGGCCGGAGGTCGGCGTGGTGTCGGGCCGGCGCCCGGGACGGTGCCGGCCCGGAGGCCGGGGTGGCGCTCGGACCGGGGCCCGTACCGGAAGGGGGCGGCACCCCCGGCTCACGGGGGAACAAGTCGGGGATGCCGCGTCTGGGAGTTGCACGCTCGGTCACCGCGGCAACTGAGGAGAACCTATGTTCTGGCGATACCGCAGGTCAAGGGCTTGTTGAAGGTTCACCGACGGTGCCCGGCGAGATCCGCCCGGTCACCCCGTCGACCGTCGTCCCGGCGTGCGGGCGGCTCGGGTCGCCGGCGAAATGTGCCGATTCGGCCTGCGCCCAGCCCTCCCAGAACTCCGCCAGTGCCGGCCCGTCCCGCTCCTCGCCGCGCCGCCGGGCGTCCTCGGCCGACAGCTCCATCCACACCAGCCGGGCCAGCCACGGCCGCACCGCACGCCGCCCGGCGCCGACCCCCTCCACCAGGACCACCGGCGCGAGCGGAACCGCCGCCGTCGAGGCGAACCGGCGCAACGTCCAGTCGTACACCTCGTACGCGGCGTCCCGCCCGGCCGCCAGCGGCTCCAGCACCTGCGTGCGCAGCCGGCCCGCCCAGCCGAACGGCTCGGCGTGGGTGGCGAGGTCGTCCAGGTGCACCACCGGCGCGCCCCCGAGTGCGGCGGCGAGCCGGCCCGCGAAGGTGGTCTTGCCGGAGCCCGCGTGCCCGTCCACCGCGACCAGCCGCACCGGCCCGCAGGACGGCGCCAGCCCGCGCAGCTCGGCCGCGAGCGCGCCGAGGTCCGCCGCCGGGGCGTTCGGGTCCGCCGCGGGCGTGCCCGGCCGGGTGCCGGGACGGGTTTCGAAGGATTCGGAAGCAGCCACATCGGCCACCCTACGGTGGCCCGTGCGCCGATACGGACAGTGATGTTCCGCTGGTCGTGACGGCGGCGCCGGGATCGGGCATACTCACTTCGCCACGCTTGTGAACGGCCGTTCACCGTAATCCGGTACCGGTCGGGCCGACCTGCCACACCCGCGTCGGGCCCGCCACAGCAGGGCCCGTCGCCCGAACGAGGAGGCGACCAGCCGCCATGACCCCCTCCCCTGCGAAAGCCGTGGACCGCCAGCTGCCCACCGAGGAGGCCCGCGAGCTGCTGAGCCTCACCCGGGACCTGGTCCAGCGCGAGCTCCAGCCGCGCGCGGCGGAGGACGAGGCCGCCGGGCACTTCCCGCGTGACGTGTTCCGCACCCTCGGCGAGGCCGGCCTGCTCTCCCTCCCGTACGAGGAGAAGTACGGCGGCGGTGACCAGCCCTACGAGGTGTACCTCCAGGTCCTGGAGGAGCTGGCGTCCGGCTGGCTGGCCGTCGGCCTCGGCGTCAGCGTGCACACGCTCTCCTGCCACGCCCTGGCCACCTTCGGCACGGAGGAGCAGCGCGCCGCCTGGCTGCCCGGAATGCTCTCCGGCGAGCAGCTCGGCGCCTACTGCCTCTCGGAGCCGCAGTCCGGCTCCGACGCCGCCGCGCTGCGCACCCGCGCCGACCTGGACGGCGAGGACTACGTGGTCAGCGGCACCAAGGCGTGGATCACCCACGGTGGGCAGGCCGACTTCTACAGCGCCCTGGTGCGCACCGGCGAGCCGGGCCCGCGCGGCATCAGCTGCCTGCTGGTCCCCGGGACCGTGCCCGGTCTCTCGGCCGCCCCGCCGGAGCAGAAGATGGGCATGAAGTCCTCGCCGACGGCCCAGCTGCACTTCGACGGCGCGCGGGTGGCCCGTGAGCGGCTGATCGGCACCGAGGGCCAGGGCTTCCAGATCGCGCTCGCCGCGCTGGACTCCGGCCGCCTCGGCATCGCCGCCTGCGCCGTCGGCGTCGCCCAGGCCGCGCTCGACCTCGCGGTCGACTACGCGCGCACCCGCCGCCAGTTCGGCCGGCCGATCGCCGAGTTCCAGGGCCTGTCCTTCATGCTCGCCGACATGGCCACCCAGATCGAGGCCGGGCGCGCGCTCTACCTGTCCGCCGCGCGGCTTCGCGACGCCGGCCTGCCGTTCTCCAAGGAGGCGGCGATGGCCAAGCTGTTCTGCACCGACACGGTGATGCGGGTGACCACCGACGCGGTCCAGGTGCTCGGCGGCTACGGCTACACCCAGGACTTCCCGGCCGAGCGCTACATGCGCGAGGCCAAGGTGCTGCAGATCGTCGAGGGCACCAACCAGATCCAGCGCCTGGTGATCGGCCGCCACCTGACCCAGGGCTGACCCCCGGGCTGCTCCCCGGCGGCCCCCCGAACCGCCTCCGGGCGTCACTCCAGGGTGCGGAGTGACGCCCGGAGGCATGTCCCGCCGGGATCGGCCGCCGCCTGACGGGCGGTCAGGCACCCGGCGGGCCCTGCGGTTTGCGGGAGTGGTGGGAACCCTGCGGGCTGAGGGAGCCGCGCGCCGTCAGTGCCGGGCGAGCCGGCGGCGCTGCTGCGGGATCAGCGGGGCGACGGCCGTCACCCGGACCGGGTGGTGCGCCACCGCGTGCGAGAACGGCTGGGTGCGCCAGTCGAGTTCGGCCGGCAGTGCCAGCAGCGCCTCCAGGCCGTCCGCCTCGGCGTCCTCGGAGGGCTCCACCTCGGCCAGGTCGTCCGTCGGTGCGCCCGAACCCGGGCAGAGCGCGGGGGAGAAGGGGTGCCACGCGGTCGGCAGCACCGCGTGCTGCGGCAGCCGCTCCTCGTCGCCCACGAGGGCGATCGGGCGGCGGCACTCGGGGCAGTGCACCCGGAAGATCTCCCAGGTGTCGGCCTCTCCCGGGTCCACCCCCGGCGCGAGGCCGTTCGGGACCGCGAGACCGTCGCGGTCGGTCATATCGTGGGTGTCGTCGGCGCTCGGCGAACGCGGGTCGGTTGCACGCATGGTGATCCCCCTCGGATCGGGCCCGGCGGGGTCGCCCGGGGCCACAACCAGCACTTCCCTGCGACGCGGACTCATAACCCTGCGGCTCGGCGCACTGTGATGCACCGGGTGTGTCCTTCGCCACATTCGCCCGGCATGTGCCCGCCCGGCACCCCGCACCACCGCCCGTGCCACCCCGCACTCCCGCCGTGGCACCTGCCCGCGCCCCCGAAGGGGTAGGTTTGCGCCTTGTGGAGGATCTCGACCAACGCATCGTTCAGCTGCTCCTGGAGGACGGCCGGATGAGCTACACGGACCTGGGCAAGGCGACCGGCCTGTCCACCTCGGCGGTGCACCAGCGGGTGCGGCGCCTGGAGCAGCGCGGGGTGATCCGCGGCTACACCGCGATCATCGACCCGGACTCCGTCGACCTGGCGCTGACCGCGTTCATCTCGGTCAAGCCCTTCGACCCGAGCGCCCCGGACGACACCCCCGAGCGGCTCGCCGGGCTGCCCGAGATCGAGGCCTGCCACAGTGTCGCCGGGGACGAGAACTACATCCTCAAGGTCCGCGTCGGAGCCCCCGGCGACCTGGAGGACCTGCTGGCCCGGATCCGCAGCGCGGCCGGCGTCTCCACCCGCACCACCGTCGTGCTCTCCACCCCGTACGAGGCGCGGCCCCCGAAGCTCTGAGCAGGCCCGGAGGGGTGCAGACTAAGGCCCATGACCGAACGCACCTCCCGGACCGTCCTGCTGCGCGGCGGCGCCGTCTACAGCCCCGCCGACCCCTTCGCCACCGCGATGCTCGTCGAGGGCGAACACGTCGCCTGGGTGGGCAGCGACGGCGCCGCCGGGGCGTACGCCGACATCGCCGACGAGATCGTCGAGCTGGACGGCGCGCTGGTCACCCCCGCCTTCGTCGACGCGCACGTGCACGCCACCTCCACCGGGCTGGCGCTCACCGGACTCGACCTCACCGGCAGCCCCTCGCTCGCCGCCGCCCTGGCCGCCGTCGCGGCCTTCGTCGCCTCCGCCGCGGCGGACCCGGACGAGCCCGGCGGCGTGCTCCTCGGCCACGGCTGGGACGAGACCGGCTGGCCCGAGGGCCGCCCGCCGACCCTCGCCGAGCTGGACGCGGCGGCCGGGGGCGCCGCCGTCTACCTGTCCCGCACCGACGTGCACTCCGCGCTCGCCACCACCGCGCTGCGCGCCCTCACCCCCGGCCTCGCCGGGCAGCCCGGCCACGACGCCGACGGCCCGCTCACCCGCGACGCCCACCACGCCGTCCGGCAGACCGCGCTGGCTCACCTCACCCCCGGGCAGCGCCGCCGCGCCCAGCGCGCCACCCTGGCCCGGGCCGCCGAACTCGGCATCGGCTCGCTGCACGAGTGCGCCGGCCCGGAGATCTCCTCCGAGGCCGACCTGACCGCCCTGCTCGCCCTCGCCGCCGAGGGCGAGGGCCCCGAAGTCTTCGGTTACTGGGGCGAGTTGGGCGGAGTCGAGACCGCCCGGCGGCTGGGCGCGGCGGGCGCCGGCGGAGACCTCTTCGTCGACGGCGCGCTCGGCTCGCACACCGCCTGCCTGCACGCCTCCTACGCCGACGCCGACCACACCGGCACCTCCTACCTGAGCGCCGGACAGGTCGCCGACCACGTGTCCGCCTGCACCGAGGCCGGGCTCCAGGCCGGCTTCCACGCCATCGGCGACGCCGCGATCGCCGCGGTGCTGGACGGCGTCCGGGCGGCGGGGGAGCGGGTCGGCGCCGACCGGGTCCGGGCGCTGCGCCACCGGGTGGAGCACGCCGAGGCGCTGGACGACAAGTCGATCGCCGCCTTCACCGAGCTGGGCCTCACCGCCTCCGTCCAGCCCGCGTTCGACGCCGCCTGGGGCGGCCCGGACGGCATGTACGTCCAGCGCCTGGGCGCCGAGCGGGCCGCCGCCCTCAACCCCTTCGCCGCGCTGCTGCGGGCCGGCGTCCCGCTCGCCTTCGGCTCGGACGCCCCGGTCACCCCGCTCGACCCCTGGGGCACCGTCCGGGCCGCCGCCTTCCACCGGACGCCGGACCACCGGATCTCCGTCCGGGCGGCCTTCACCGCCCACACCCGCGGCGGCTGGCGCGCGCTCGGCCGGGACCAGGACGGCGTCCTCGTCCCCGGCGCGATTGCCAGCTACGCGGTCTGGGCCGCCGACGACCTGGTCGTCCAGGCCCCCGACTCCCGCGTGGCCGGATGGTCCACCGACCCGCGCTCCGGCACCCCCGGCCTGCCCGACCTCACCCCGGGCCGCCCCCTCCCCGTCTGCCTGCGCACGGTGGTCCGCGGCCGGACGGTGTACCTCGCCGCGGACGACCGGCCGGCCGGCTGAAACCGGGTGAGGCGGCGGCGCCACGCCCCCCAGGGGCCGTCTTCAAACTCCCGCCTGCCTGGCGGGCGGACGACGGGCGTTTGAAGACGGACCCTAGATTGATCCCCATGACCGACCTCGTACCCGCCGACTTCGCCGTCCCCCGCACGCTCACCGCCGAGGGGTTCCGCCTGGAGCCCCTCGGCGGGCAGCACAACGCCTCCGATCTCGCGGCCTGGTCGTCGAGCATCGACCACATCCACGCCACCCCGGGCTGGACCGGCAGCTGGCCGCCCGCCGAGGGCATGACGCCGGAGCAGAACCTCGCCGACCTGCGCCGGCACGCCGCCGACTTCGAGCGGCGCTCCGGTTTCACCTACACCGTCCTGGAGACCCCCGGGGACGCCGTCGTCGGCTGTGTCTACATCCACCCGGACCGGGAGGACCCCGCCGTCGCGAAGGTCAGCTCCTGGGTCCGCGCCGACCGGGCCGAGCTGGACGCCGTGCTCCACCGGACCGTCTCCGCCTGGCTCGCCGAGGACTGGCCGCTCGGGGAGGTCCGCTACGCCGCGCGCTGAGCCGCCCCGGCGCCTCACCGGCCCGGGTCCTCCCGCGCGCCGGGCTCGGTCCTGGCGCGCACCGGCCCGGGCCCTCCCGCGCGCCGGGTTCGGCCCGTTCGCGCACCGGGGGCGGCCCGGGCCAACCCGACCTCACGGTCGGGTGACATTCCGGGGTACCTTCTTCGGACAGCGTCCGAACAGCCGTCCCCGTACCTCCGCGAGGCGGCACCGAGAGAGATGGTGCGCCGGTGGCCATGCCCGTCACCCAGGAGCGGTCCGGGACCGCACCCGAGACACCCGACGAGGCGTCCTCGCCCGGGCGGCGGGCGCGGGTGCTCGCCAGGATCCGGGCCGGGCTGCCCCGCACCGGGCTGGCCGTGCTCGCGGGACTCCTGCTCGCCCTCGCCTTCCCGCCGTTCGACCTCTGGCCGCTCTCACTGGTGGGCGTCGCCGCGTTCTCGCTGCTCACCCGGGGCCGCACCGCCCGGCAGGCCGCCTGGACGGGCTTCGCCTTCGGCCTGCCGTTCTTCCTGCTGCTGCTGAGCTGGCTGCGGGTGGTCGGCTGGGACGCCACGATCGGCCTCTCGGTCGTCGAGGCACTCTTCCTGGCCCTCCTCGGGTCCGGCCTCGCGCTCACCTCCCGGCTGCCCGGCTGGCCGCTCTGGGCGGCCTGCCTCTGGGTCACCCAGGAGTGGGCCCGCGACCGGCTGCCGCTCGGCGGCTTCCCCTGGGGCCGGCTCGCCTTCGCCAACACCGCGACTCCGTTCACCCCGCTCGCCGCGCTCGGCGGCGCTCCGCTGGTGACCTTCGCCGTCGCCCTCTCCGGCGCCCTGCTCGGCTGGGCGGCGCTGCGGCTGCGCGGCCCCCGCCGGGCACCGAAGACCGCCGCGCTGGCGGCGCTCGGCGCCGTCGCCGCCCTGCTGGCCGGCTACCTGGTCCCGGTGCCCACCGCCGCGGCCGGCACCGTCAAGGTCGCCCTGATCCAGGGCAACGTGCCCAACCCCGGCATGGACTTCCTCGGCCGTCCGATGATGGTCCTCAACAACCACGCCGCCGCCACCGAGAAGCTCGCCGCCGACATCAAGGCCGGTAAGGCCGAGAAGCCGGACATCGTGATCTGGCCGGAGAACTCCTCCGACCTCGACCCGTTCAGCGACCCGCTCGCCTACCAGCGCATCGACGAGGCCGTCCGCTCGGTCGGCGTGCCCACCCTGGTCGGCACCCTGGTCGACGGTCCGGACGAGCAGCACGTCCAGAACGAGGGCATCGTCTGGGACCCGAAGAGCGGCCCGGGCGCCTCCTACACCAAGCAGCACCCGGTGCCGTTCGGCGAGTACGTGCCGTTCCGCGACCAGCTGATGAAGGTGATCACCCGGCTCCAGCGGGTGGCCCGCGACTTCTACCCCGGCGACCACAACGGCGTCATGCAGCTCGGCCCGGCCAGGATCGGCGACGTCATCTGCTTCGAGGTGGCGTACGACGAGATCGTCCGCGACACCGTGGACCAGGGCGCCCGGGTGCTGGTCGTCCAGACCAACAACGCCACCTACGCGAAGACCGGCCAGCCCGAGCAGCAGCTCGCGATGTCCCGGCTGCGCGCCGTGGAGCACGGCCGGGCCGTACTGATCGCCGCCACCAGCGGCATCAGCGCCGTCATCGCCCCCGACGGCACGGTGCAGCAGCAGACCGAGGAGCTGACCGCGGCCCAGCTGTCCGCCGTGGTCCCGCTGCGCGACGGCACCACGGTGGCCGACCGCGTGGGCGCCGTGCCCGAGTGGACGCTGGCCGTCGGCGGTCTGCTGGCCTGCGGCGCGGCGCTGCTGGCCGGCCGCCGTCGGCGGGTGGCAGGCCCGACCGGCCCCGAGTCCTCCTGATCCCTCCGGCCCGGCCCGCCCCGCCCCGCCCCGCCCCGGCCCGGGGCGGGCCAGGCCGGGCCCGCCGCCGGAACACGCGCAGCCGGCGGATCGTTGGACCAGGTGGTGCCGTAGCCGGCCCGGACCTCCCGTGCGGCGCGCAGAGCACCGCAGGGAGTGGATTCGTACCGTGACCCAGCAAGACGCCCCCGCCCGTCCGGCCCCGCGCGGAAAGCTCCGGCGGGTCGTGCCGCTGCTGATCACCGCCTGGCTGGTGCTGGAGATCTGGCTGCTGGTCCAGGTGGGCTCGTGGCTGGGCGGCCTGACCGTGGTGCTGCTGCTCCTGGCCGGCGTGCTGATCGGCGGCTCGCTGATCAAGCGGGCCGGGCTGAAGGCCTTGTCGGCGGCGATCGACCAGAGCCGGGACCTCAAGCCGCAGCAGCCGCAGACCGGCACCAGCCTCACCGTGCTGGCCGGTCTGCTGCTGATCGTGCCGGGCTTCCTCTCGGACGCCCTGGCGCTCACCCTGCTCCTCCCGCCCACCCGGGCGCTCTGGCGGGCGGCCGGGCGCGGCTTCGCCCGGAAGGCGCTGCGCAGCACCTCCGCCGTCGGTGCCGACCCGTTCGCGGACGCGATGCGGCTGCAGGAGCAGCTGCGGATCCACCGCCCGGACGGCAAGGTGATCCAGGGCGAGGTGGTCGAGCCCGGCGCCGGCCCGCAGGGGCCCGACACCACCTACCGTCCGCCGATCAACGGTTGACCGCGGGGCTCCGGGGCCGGGTTCGCACGCTTCGGACCCGGCCCCGGAGCCGGTGCAGTGACCGGGAGCGAGCGGTGGCCCGGGTCAGCCGGTCAGCCGGACGGTCTGAGCAGGTGGTCCGGGCAACGCGAACCGGTCCGGGCGAACCGGTCCGGACAACGCGAAAAGGTCTGGACAACGCGAAAGGGACCCTGGTGGCCAGGGTCCCTTTTCGCGTGCTCCCGCCGGGTGACGGGGGCCGGGTCAGGCGCTCTTGCGGGTGTCCCGCGGGTGTACCGCGAGGTTCATCCCTCCGGAGCGGAGCACGGCCAGCCGCTCGGCCAGCACCTCCTCCAGCTCCTCGCGCGTCCGGCGCTCCATCAGCATGTCCCAATGGGTGCGCGTGGGCTTGGTCTTCTTCTCCTCCGGCTCGTCACCGTCGAGAAGTACGGCTTCCTGGCCGCAGAAGCGGCATTCCCAGGCGGACGGGATCTCCGCCTCGACCGAGAAAGGAACCTCGAATCGGTGTCCGTTCTGACATGCGTACTCGACGGTCTGGCGGGGAGCCAGATCGATACCACGGTCGGTCTCGTAGCTAGTGGCCCCGAGTCGCGTGCCGCGGAGAGCTCGCTCGCTCATGAATCGTGCCTCCCGGGCTTATGGCCCACAGGACTAGTGGTCGCTGTTCTTCGTCGTTCGGTCAACGCTCGGCTTCCGACGAAGATTCCCGTCCCGGGACATGCGTCGTCTGTCGTGCCGCCCCTGTTTGTACCCATCGGCGCCCGATTTGTCACATCTGGCCGCTGATATCACCCCAGGTGTCACCTATTTCACATCTGGTGATCGGTCGGCCTTTCCAGGACGAGCGTACCGGGACGGCCTTCCTCGCGGGGCGCCGCCCCCGCGCCGCCCCCGCGCCGCCCCCGCGCCGCCCCCGCGCCGCCCCCGCGCCGCCCCCGCGCCGCCCCCGCGCCGCCCCCGCGCCGCCCCCGCGCCGGGCCGCCCGATCAGGCGAGCGGGCGGAAGCGGAGGGGGGCGTGCTCCTTGCCCGGGTCGACGGCCGCCCGGGGGCCGGGATCGGCCGGCAGCGCCGGGGGCGGGCCCTCCGGGCGGGGCGGCAGGTCCACCGGCGCGGCCGCCTCCGTCCGGGTGTCCCGGTGCGGCAGCAGGGAGATCACCGCGTCCCGCAGCTGGGCGGGCGCCTCCTCGTCCAGCGGGTCGACGGTGGCCGGCACCTGGAGCCGGACGGGGGCGCCGTTGCCGATCCGGGCGTAGCCGCGCCCGGCGGGGGCGTGCGCGGCGGGCACGATGTCCAGCGGCGCGCCGAGGGCGGCGCAGCCCTCCTCGGGGCCGGCCGGGCCGAGCAGCACCCGGGCCCGGGTGGTCGCCCGGACGGTCGGGGTGATCCGGTCGCGGGCCTCCACGTCGTCGGCGATCACCACGGTGACCCTGGCCGCGCGGCCGTGCCGCAGCGGCAGCTCCAGGAGGTCCTGCGGGTCCGGGCGGCTCTCGGCGTGGGCCAGCTCGCTCAGCTCGGTCGGGTGGTCGAGCAGCAGCCAGAGCGGCCGGGTGATGTCCTCGGGCGGCGCCGATCCGGCGTGCCGGGCGGCGTTGAGCGCCGTCAGCCGGCGCTCGGTCTCCTGGGCGGCCCACTCCAGCGCGGCCAGCGCGCCGTGCAGGCTGGTCTCCACCGTGTGCACACCGGGCCGGTTGACCAGGCAGGCGTGCTCGCCGGTGCCCGCCCCGTCGATCACCACCAGATCGCCGAAGGGGAGCGCCTGGAGCGCGATCGAGCGGATCAGGCTGGACGTGCCGTAGCCGGTCACGCCGAGCGCCAGCAGGTGCGGCTCGGCGGAACGCGGGCCGGTGCGCCAGACCACGGGCGGCTGCTGGACGATCGCCCCGCCCTGGCCGACCGGGATGGTGCGGGCGCTGCCGTCCTCGTCGGTGAAGCCGAGCACGATCTCGCCGGGCGCGGCGACGAAGCGCTGCGCCGCGATGTCCGTCGGCAGCGGGGCCAGCGTGACGATCCGCAGCTTGTTGGACTCCTCGTCCCAGTCGAAGCGGTACTCCCGGGCCCGGCCCGCCTTGCCCTGGACGACCTGCTCGATCCGGGCCCGGGCGGCGGGCTCGGTGTCGGTGAAGTACGCCGGGTAGGCCAGCTCCAGCCGGGAGAGCCGGCCCTCGCCGTCGAACTCCCAGGCGCGGAAGGCGTCCTTGTAGCCGCGCTCGTGGTGGTAGAGCGGGTTGAGGTCGTCCGGTCCCGCCAGGTACGGGGTGAGTGCCGCGTAGAGGGCGGAGAGCTTGATGTCGGCGACGTCCGGCTCGGGAGGGGCCGACGCCGCCTTGGGGGCCCGGCCGGCCCAGGCGGAGCTGGCCATGAGTGCCACCAGGGCGAAGAGCAGGCCGTGCGGCAGCAGGTAGATGCCGAGCAGCATCGCGGCGACCAGGAAGACCGTCGGCCCGCGCCGTTCCTTCGGGGTGGCCTGCCAGCGGTCCTTCGCCCAGCCGGCGTGGTGGCGCAGTCCGCGCCCGATGACGGTGAGGGGCGCGAACATGTCGGAGGCGTGGTCGCCGGCCGTGCGGGCCAGGTCGCGGCCCTTGCTGAGGTGGCGGTTGAGCGGCATTCCTTGACTCCCCGGGCGAGTGGGACGGTCGGGTTGCGGAGGGTTGGGGACCGGTGGGCGGTACGACGGGGCCCGGGGGCGGTGGGATCCGCGCCCGGGCCCGGGGCCTGCCGTCAGGGGGGACGGCGGGCGCTAGAACTTGATGCCGCCGAGGAGGCTCGCCAGGCTCGCGCCGCCCGCGGTGATGCTGGGGGCGATCGAGGAACCGGCGATGTAGAAGCCGAGGAGGGCGCAGACGATCGCGTGGGAGACCTTTAGTCCGTCCCGGCGGAAGAAGAGAAAGGCGATGGTGCCGAACAGGACGATGCCGGAAATCGAGAGGATCACGTTCTGCTCCTCGGGGAGGGGGACAGGGACGGTGTCACGGAAAGTGCCCCAATCGTGACAAAAAGTAATAGATGATGGAACGGTGCAAATGGGTGGTTTCCCCGGGCATTACCGCCCGGATGCCGGGTGGAGGTATGCGAACAGCCCAGGGCGGGCCGGTCCGCCGCTTCCTTCCTGCGCGGCGAGGCATTCCCGGTACGGGGGCGGGGGGCTTCCGGGGGTACCGGGAAGTTCGCCCGAACGGATGCGCAACCTTCCCGCGCGCGTCCCGTGCGGCGGAATGCCGGGCCCGCCGGTCGCGCGCAACGGGCCCGGCGCCCGCGCGAAACGGGCCCGCCGGTCATCCGGAATCCGGACACCGGCTGGATCACGCCCGTTCCGGCCGTTACGGTGCGACGGGCGCGACCACCCCGCGGGTCACCCGACCGCGGGTCCACCCGACCTCCGGGCACCCCCGAAGGGCACCCGGAAACACCCAGAGAGGCCCGCCATGACCAACGCCGCCAGCCAGCAGAACGCCGACGCCCCCGACGCTGAGGTGATCGCACTCGCCGCGAAGCTCTTCGACGCCGCCCGCGCCGGGGACTCCGACACCCTCGCCGCCTACGTCGACGCCGGCGCGCCCGCCGACCTCACCAACGACCGCGGCGACACCCTGCTGATGCTCGCCGCCTACCACGGGCACGCTGCCACCGTCACCGTCCTGCTGGAGCGCGGCGCCGACCCGAACCGGGCCAACGACCGGGGCCAGACCCCGCTGGCCGGCGCCGTCTTCAAGGGCGCCGAGGACGTGCTCACCGTGCTGCTGGACGGCGGCGCCGACCCCGTCGCCGGGACCCCGTCCGCCGTCGACACCGCCCGGATGTTCGGCAAGGACGAGCTGGTCGCCCGGTTCGAGGCCCGCTGACCGCAGGCCGTAGGCTCTTCGACCATGGAGAGCAGCACCGCGACGGCCGTCCTGCAGGACGGCAAGGGCGACACCATAGAGATCCGCGTCACCGGCTACGCCCACCCGGACGCGCAACGCCTGTCCGCCGAGGTGCAGGAGGAATACGTCCGCCGCTACGGCGACGGCGACCTCACCGTGCTGCACCCGGACGACTTCGAGCCGCCGGCCGGCCTCTTCCTGATCGCCTACCTCGCCGACGAGCCGGTCGCCTGCGGCGGCTGGCGGGCCAAGCAGGCCGGGCCGGACGACGTGCGGGACGGCGACGCCGAACTGAAGCGGATGTTCGTCGTCCCGGCCGCCCGCGGCCGGGGCCTCGCCCGCGCGGTGCTGCGCCGGCTGGAGCAGACCGCCGCCGAGGCCGGGCGGACCAGGTTCATCCTGGAGACCGGCACCGAGCAGCCCGAGGCGGTCGCCCTCTACGGCTCCGAGGGGTACCTGCCGATCCGGAAGTTCGGCATCTACCGCGACCACCCGCAGAGCATCTGCCTCGGCAAGGAGTTCGGCGGCGCGCCCGCCGTCTGACCGGGCGCCCGCTGGGTAGGCTCCCCGCGGACCGGCCGAGGGGCGGCCGCGGGGGCGGGAGCAGGCCATGGACGAGACGGCACCGGCGACCACACCACCGTACCCCCTCCCGGTGCCCGCCCCGCTCCCCGCGCTGGCCGCCCCGGGCGGGGAGTTGGAGCGGCTGGTCGCGGAGGGCCTGCGCGCGGTCGGTTCCGGCGCGGTCTGGTCGGTCGGCGACGCCGGCGGCCGGATCGGCGGCGGCGCCACCGGCGTCCTGGGCCAAGGCCCGTACGCGCGGCTGGAGATGGGGGCCGACACCGTCTTCGACCTGGCCAGCATCACCAAGATCGTCGCGCTCTGGCCCTGCGCCGGCGCGCTCCGGCAGGCCGGCCGCCTCCCGCTCGACCGGCCTCTCGGCGACTACTGGCCGGCGGCCGCCGGACACCCAGCCAGCCTGGTGACGGCACGTCAACTACTCACCCACACCGCGGGGATGCCGCTGCGCACCCGGTTCGCCGAACTCTACGGGAGTGACCGTGCGACGATCCTGGCCGGCGTGCTCGCCGCCCCGCTGCACCGGCCGCCCGGCACCGCCGTCGAGTACACCGACCGGGCTGCCGTGCTCCTCGGCCACCTGGTCGAGTCGCTGGCCGGCGCCCCGCTCGACGCCCTCGCCGAGCGGCAGGTCTGGCGGCCGCTCGGCATGACCGACACCCGGTACGGCCCCCTCGGCCCCGCCGCGACGGCCCGCACCGCGCCCACCGAGTACGAGGAGACGGCCGGCGCCGCGCTGCGGGGCGTCGTCCACGACCCCTCGGCCCGGCTCCTCGGCGGCGTCTCCGGCAACGCCGGCGCCTTCTCCACCGCCCGCGACCTCGAACGGTTCCTCGCCGCGCTGCTCGACCCGCCGGCCGAACTGCCCTGGGGCGGCGGCTGGATCGCCGAATCGCTGCGCGAACAGACCGGCGGGCTGGTGCCCGCCCGCGGCCTCTCCTGGCTCTGCGCCGCCGGCACCGACCCGGCCGAGGGCACCTTCGTCCACTACGGCTTCACCGGAACCGGGATCTGGGTCTCCCGCCGGCTCGGCCGCTGGGCGCTGCTGCTCACCAACAAGGTCCACTACGACCGCGACTTCCAGCCGCTCACCGACCTGCGCAACGCCTTCCGCCGGGCCGTCTTCGGCTGAGCCCCGCCCGGGCGGTGGCCGGCCGCCGGCCCGGTCCCGCGACGGAGATGCGCATGGGTTGCCGCGGGACCACGATCGAGGTAGGGGGACCGGACACCTCGTCACGGTCCGTCACCACGGCAGGAGGACATCCCATGGTCACCTCGGACATCATCGACGTCCCGCTCGACCGTCTGATCACAAAGGCGCGGGAGAAGGGCCTGGAGGTCGGCCGCGACCCCACGCACGCGACGCCCGGGCCCGACACCGCCACCGTGGCCACTGTCGCCCGGCGGATCCCGGCCGGCCAGAGCCCGCACAGCGTGGCGGCCGGCGCCGACGGGACGCGCCTCTACGTGACCAACTTCCAGCCCGGCACCGTCTCGGTGATCGACCTCGCCGGCGAGACCGTGATCAGGACGCTCGCCGTGGGCGAGGGACCCTACGGCGTGGCGGCCAACCCCGACGGGGAGGCCCTGCACGTGGCCCTGCCCGACGCGCAGGCGCTGGTGCGGCTCGACCTCACCAGCGGCTTCGGCCTGCACAGCGGTTTCGGCCACGCGCCCTACGGTGTCGCGCTCGGCCCCGGCGGCGCCCACGTCCACCTCACCCTGGCACTGGAGGGCTCGGTGCTGGTGACCGACCAGTTCGCCAAGCCGGTCTTCGCCGAGTTCCGCGGCATCGACTTCCCCACCGGGGTGGCGGTCGCGCCCGACGCGTCCGTCCTCTACGCGGCGAACTACTTCGCGGACAAGGTGTCGGTGATCGACGTCGCCACCGCGGCGATCGTCGGCACGATCCCGACCGGCCGCGGGCCGTACGGTGTGGCGCTGAGCCCGGACGGCGGCCGGCTGTACGCGGCGCACTTCCCCTTCGACACGGTCTCGGTGATCGACACGGTGGCCCGGGCGGTGGTCGGCACCATTCCCGTCCCCGACGGCCCGCGCGGGGTGGCGGTGGGCATCGACGGGAAGAACCTCTACGTCACCAACTTCTTCTCGGCCTCCGTGTCGGTGATCGTGCTCTAGGACTCCTGCGGTGACTCCCTGCCGGGCATGGCGGTGCCCGGCACGGGAAGTGGCGAGCGGTCAGAGCAGGGTGGACCAGTAGTACCAGAACCGGTTGAGGACCAGCAGCGCGATCACCGCCGCCCACAGCACGGGCAGCGCCCAGTGGTAACGGGCGGCCTCACGCACGACCACCTGCAACCGCGGCCCGGCCGGGATCACGCCGGTCCGCAGGTTGTGCAGCGTCGTGTACCAGAACAGCAGCACCACCGTCGTCCAGACCACGATGCAGTACGGGCAGAGCGCGCCGATCTCGTACAGCGCCTGGTCGATCAGCCAGTGCACGAAGACGACGCCGACCACGGTCCCCGCCTGCACGCCCAGCCAGAACCAGCGCCGGTACGCGGCGCCGGCCAGCAGCCCGGCGCCGATCGCGGCCAGCGCGCCGAACGCGGCCAGCCCGACCAGCGGGTTCGGGAAGCCGAGGACCTCCGCCTGCTCGGTGCGCATCACCGAACCGCAGCTGATCACCGGGTTGAGGTTGCAACTGGGGATGTACGACGGGTCTTCCAGGATGCGGAGCTTGTCGAAGGTCAGGACGGCCGAGGCGGCCAGCCCGACCAGCGCGGCGAGGAGGACGAACAGGGAGAACACCCGGCCCGCGCCGATCGGGGCACCGCCCGGCGGGGCGGCGTCGGGGGCGGCGGGACGGGAGGGGTTCACGGGGTTCACGGCGGTCGGGGCGGTCACGGCAGAGCACTCCGGTGGGTGGGAAGGGCCGGCCCGGCCGGGTCTTCGGCCGGGCCGGTGGTGCTCACTGCAGGCCCGCGGCCTGCTTCACCTGGGCGGTGAACTGCTCCGGCGTCACCGCGCGGTTCCCGCTGAACAGGGTGATCGGCTTGCCGTCCAGCTTCACCGTCGGCGTGCCCGTCACCCCGCTGTCGTTGAACGCGTCCGCGACCTTCGCCGCCCACGGCGCGTAGGTGCGCTCGTTGACCGCCTTGACGAAGGCGTCCGTCTTCAGGCCCGGGACCTTGTCGGCCAGGTCCAGCAGGTGGTTGACGTTGCCGAAGCCGTCCTCGCGCTCGTCCGGCTGGTTGGCGTACAGCACGTCGTGGTACTGCTTGAACTTGTCCACGCCCTCGTTGAGCGCGGCCCCGACGGCGGCCAGCGCGGTGCGCGAGCCCCGGCCGCCGAGGTTCTTGTCCAGGAACGCGGCCAGGTGGTACTCCACCTTGACCGTGCCGTCGTCCGCCAGCTTCCTGACGGCGTCGCCGTTGGCCGCCTCGAAGTTCTTGCAGACCGGGCAGCGGAAGTCCTCGAAGACCTGGAGGGTGTGCGCGGCGTCCGCCTTGCCGTAGGTGATCACCGTGCCGTTCGGGCCGCCGGCGTTGGCCGGCACGACCAGCGCGGTCGGCTCGGCCGCTTCGGAGGACGCGGAGGTCGACTTGTCGTCGTCCGCCGAGGTGATCGCCAGCGTCGTTCCGCCCGCCAGGGCGAGCACGGCGACGACCGAGACGGCGATCACGATCCGCTGCCGGCGCTTGGCGGCCAGCTGCTCCAGGCGCTGTGCCTCCTGGATCCGCTCGCGGGCGCTGATCCGCTCGGACTGCTTGCGGGTGGGCTTGGTGTTGTGGGACTGGGCCACGGTGGGTCAACTCCTGTACGCGGCGCGCAGCTGCGCGCGGGGGTGCCCGCCTCGGCGCGGCGGCGGCGCTGGGCGCCGGCGCGTGCGCGGGTACGAGGGGGCTCTGTCGGTGAACGCGGGAGTTGTGCGCACTGCTTGCGAGGACGGGCCGTCGGACGCCGTCGGTCGGCGGGGGGACGGAAGCCGGTCGTCAGCAGGCAGGCGCGGGAACCGGCGGACCGCGCCGGGGCGCCGGGCTGAGCACCACGTCCTCGCGGCGCGGCCGCGGACGGTCCGAGGCCGGCAGCGGTACCCGCAGCACCGGGCGGACCGGCGCCGGGGCCAGCAGCAGGACCAGCGCGCGCAGCGGGGCCGCCACCGACTGGCGCAGCGCCCGCAGTGCCCGGGCCAGACCCGACAGGGCGGCGTCGCCCAACCGCAGCCAGGCGGCGGCGGCCAGCGCCATCAGCAGGTGGACCAGCAGCACCAGCAGCTGGGTCGCCGCCGGCGCGACCGGCCCGGCGTGTCCCAGCGGCCCGGAGAACAACGACCCGTCCACCGAGCCGCCGCCGCACACCAGCAGGTTCATGCCGCGGGTGGGGCTGTGGCCCGCGCCGAGCACCGGACCACAGCCGGCCTGGCCCAGGTTGAAGGTCGTGTTGAGCAGCAGCTCGACCGGAACCATCACGGCCGAGATGTGCAGCAGCCGCCGCTCCCCGCCGGCCACCGCGGCCGCCACCAGGAAGACGACGACGGTCGCGGCGGCCACCAGGTTCAGCGGCAGCGGGCGACCGGTGATGACGACCTGGCCCAGGGCGGACAACGGCACGGCGAGCGCGGTGAACACCGCGGCCCGCAGGGCCCTCGTCGCAGGGGTGGAAGTCGTCACGTCCCGGAGTATGTCACGGCGTTTACATCCGGCACGAGGGTGCGTCCGGGGCCGGGCCGGCGGCGGGGGAACAGATGACCCGGCGGCGGCCGTTCGTTCGCGGCGGAGGGGCGCGGAGTTCACCGGCGGGATGGGTTTGCGGCGGCGCGGGGGGCCGAGGGGCCGTCAGGGGCTGCCGTCGGCGGCGGGAGCGGTCCGACAATCGGGCGATGGACCATGCCACGGCCACGGCCACCGTGCTTGCCACGGGCCTGGTGACACCGATTCCGATTCCGCCGCTGCTGCCGGCGGCACCGACTCCGACTCTGCTGCTGCCGGGGGCACCGGCTCCGCCAACCGTCCGGCCGCCCGCGCCGCCGACGCTGCACCCGCCGCCGGTGCTGCCGGTGCCGCCGCACGTGCCGCACGTGCCGCACTGCCCGACGGCCACGCCGTCGGCTCCGGTCACGTCCCCGGCTCCGGCCCCGGCACCGGTGCCGCCTGCGACCACGGTCCCGCCCTCGCCGGCGGCCGTGCCCCGGACGGTTGACGCACCGCCGGTGGCCGTCCCGTCACCGGCCCGGCCGGTGCCGCCGCGGACCACGGCCGCACCCGCGCCGACGCCCCGGACGGCGAAGCCCGCCGAAGCACCCGGAGGCCCGCCCGAGGCCCGGTCCGAACCCCCGGCCGTGCCGTGGGCGGCCCCGGCTCCCGGCCCGGCACCCACCGCGGCCGTCACCCTCGTCGCCGCGCCGCCGCCACCCGCAGCCGGTCCGTCCGTGCCCGCCCTCGACCCGGCCACCTGGACGGCCGTCCTGCTCCTCACCGCCCTCGTCCCGGCCGCCCTCACCGCGGCACTCGGCCACCACCCCACCCACCGGAGCCGCCGATGAACCCCGTTCCCCTGCTCAGCGCCGTCGGAGCGATCGCGGTCGCCGTCACCGGCCTCGCCATCGCCCACCGCCTGCGCCCCGCGGTACCCGAGGGCGAGATCCCGCCCGAACCGCACGCCACCCTCTCCAGCATCGGCTCCGGCCTGCTCTCCGGCTTCATCCTGCTCACCAGCTTCCTGATCGCCACCGGCTGGGCCTCCCACACCACCGGCCTCGTCCCGCCCAGGGCCCTCTACGCGGCCGACCTCGCCGCCGGCCTGGCCGTCCTGCTGTACCCCGCCCTGGCAGGCCTGCCCTTCACCCCGCGCTACGTGACGGCGGTCTGCTTCTTCGCCGCGCTGGTCGGTTACACGATGTCCCTGGCGGTCCAGCTGCGGCCGTAGCGCGGGCGGGCCCGGCTCAGCGGCGGAAGAGGACTTCGGGGAAGCGGGCCGCCGGGCCGTCGAAGAGGGCGGTCGGGCGGTGGCGGAGCCGGAGGTCGAAAAAGGCGGTCAGGTACGCCCGCTGTACGCCCGCCGTCGCCGGTGCCGAGGAAGTGTTCCAGGCGGTCGGCGGGCCAGGCCACCACCGGCTGGGCCTGCGGCAGCAGGAGGGCGAAGTCGCTGAAGGTGAGATGGCCGAAGTGGGCGAGCGCAACCTGTCGGCGCCACGAGCCGAGCCGGGGCCAGAGGGCGTCCCACATGGCGTCGCGCTCCGGGTGCACGTCGTCGGCGCCCCTGAGCAGCAGAGGGCGGTCGATGCCGTCGGTCGCGGTGCCGAAGACCGGGCCGTCGAGGGTGGCCCCAGCGCGGACGCGCGGGTCGTCGTGGAGGGTCTGGACGGTGGTGGCACCGCCCATGGAGTGGCCGAACATGCCGACGGCGGTGAGGTCCAGGGCCGCGCCCAGGCCGCCCGGCAGCGGGCGCCCGTCGGCGTCGGGGTCGACGCCGGCCGCGAGGTCGGTGAGGCGGTCGAGGACGAGGCGGGTGTCGGCGGTGCGGTAGGCGATGATGTCGGCGTCGGTCATGGCGTGGACGGCGGGGGTGTTGCGGACTTCGAGCCGCCCATCCGGGAACGCGACCTCGCCGGCGGGCCGTGCACGGTGGTGACTGATCGTCATGAAGCCCTCCTGCCTTGACAATTGAGCTGCTTGTCCACCTTGTCCACCGTCCGCCGCGATGCGCGTCCGGCCATGGGCCGAGGCCCGGTCGGCGGATGCGACCGGGGTCGTACGCCTGTGGTTGTACGCCGCTGTTCCGATGTCGTGCTCGCCGACGACGACGGGCGGGGCCCGCCGAACGCCCGGTGCTCAGGGCCCGGGACGGCGAGGCGGGCTAGCCTGGAAGGCGTTCCCCGGGCGGGCCCGGACGCGCCGCCCGGACGGCGGGACGCCGATGGCACGACCCTCGGACCCCGATGAGGGGGTGTGCGCGCGGATGGGTGCAGATGAGAGCACGGTCGGCGCTGTGGTGCTGGACCGGATCGGCGCGCAGGCCGCCGTCCTGGCCGGGCTGGACGACGCGGTGCGGGCGGACGAACCCGACGCGGTGCACCGGATGCGGGTGGCCTGCCGGCGGCTGCGGAGCGCGCTGCGCACCTACCGGAGGCTGTTCGAGGTCGGGGTCACCGAGGAACTGGTGGCCGAACTGCGCTGGCTGGCGGCCGCACTCGGGCGGGCGCGGGACCGGGAGGTGCTCGGCGAGCGGCTGGTGGGGCGGGCGCGGGAGCTGCCGGCGGCGTGCGGCCCGGAGCGGGTGGCGGGGGCGCTGGAGCTCTGGGCGCGGGCGGAGTACCTGCGGGTCTGGCCGGAGATCGCGGCCGCGCTCGACAGCCCGCGGCGGCGCGCCCTGGCGGACGGGCTGTCCGTGTTGCTCGCCGACCCGCCCCTGCGCGGGCGGGCGGCACGGCGGGCCGGGCCGGAGCTGGCCAGGATCGCCGCACGGGAGCAGCGGCGGACGGCGAAGCGGGTGCGGCACGCGCTGGCCGCTGAGCGGGGCGGCGGCGGCCAGGACAGCGGTGGGCGGGGCGGCGGTGGGCGGGTCAGCGGCGGTCGGGACGAGGCGTTCCACGAGGCGCGGAAGGCGGCGAAGCGGGCCCGGTACGCCGGGGAGACGGCGGTGCCGGTGGCGGGGGCGGCGGCGGAGCGGTACGTCGAGCGGATGAAGGCCGTGCAGGACGTCCTCGGCGAGCACCAGGACGCGGTCGTCGCGGCAGCCGCGCTGCGGGAGAACGCGGACGGGTCCGGCGAGGCGTTCGGGTACGGCGTGCTGTACGAGCGCGAGCTGGCGGCGGGCGCGGCGGCGCGGCGGGGGCTTCGGCCGGTCTGGGAGCGCGCGGCGGGGCGGAAGCTGGCGCGCTTCGGCTGAGGAGGTTCCGGCCGGGGCGGGCTACTCCTGCCCGGCCGGTTTCCCGGCCGGTTTCCCGTCCGGTTCCCCGGCCGGTTCCCCGCCCGGTTCCCCGGCCGGTTCCCCGGCCGGTTCCCCGCCCGGTTCCCCGCCCGGTTCCCCGCCCGGTTCCCCGCCCGGTTTCCCGTCCGGTTCCCTGCTCGGCTCACCGACCGGCTCACCGCCGGCTTCACCGCTCGGTGCGAGCCCCGCCGAACGGGCGGCGGTGCGGAGCAGGTCGCGCAGCATCGGAGTGGTGAGCCGGCCGGTGTTCGTGTTGCGCGGGCTCACGTGGTAGCACCCGTACAGCTCCAGCGGCGGGCCCCCGTCGCGGGCCGGCAGGGTGACGTGGGCGCCGTGGCCGAAGGCGGGCCGGGGCCGTGGGAGCAGCCAGCCGGCGGCCTCGACCGCGGGCAGCAGCGCCTGCCAGGCGAAGCCGCCGAGCGCGACCACGGTCCGGACGGTGGGCCGCATCAGCTCCAGCTCGCGGACGATCCACGGGCGGCAGGTGTCGCGTTCGGCGGTGGTGGGCTTGTTGTCGGGCGGCGCGCAGCGGACGGGGTCGGTGATCCGGACGCCGTCCAGGACCAGCCCGTCGCCGTACCGGACGGACTCCGGGCGGTTGGCCAGCCCGAGCCGGTACAGCGCGGCGTAGAGCAGGTCGCCGGAGGGGTCGCCGGTGAAGATCCGGCCGGTGCGGTTGGCGCCGTGGGCGGCGGGGGCGAGGCCGACCAGGACGAGCGGGGCGTCGGGCGGGCCGAAGCCGGGGATCGGGCGCGCCCAGTAGTCCCAGCCGAGGTAGGCGCGGCGCTTCGTGCGGGCGGTCTCCTCACGCCACTCGACCAGCCGCGGGCAGGCCCGGCAGCCGGTGACCACCCGGTCGAGGACGGCGAGCCCGTTGGCCCGGGCGGCGGCCGCGGCGGGGTGGCACGGGTCGTCGGGGTCCGTGGCGGGGCCGTGGGCGGCGGCGGGCTGCGGCATGGGTCGATCCTAGGACCGCTCCGGGGGCCGCCGGGGGGACCGGCCGCGGTTGCGGAGTCCGCGCGTTCCGGCGGCGCCCGCGCAGGCGTAGCGTGGAATCAGCTGCTCCGGCGGCCCCCGGCCCGGCCGGGCCGGCGACGACCGGAACTCGCTGGTGCGCGCGAGGAGGCCGTGATGGTCGTCGATGTGGTTGTGGGGATCATTGTCGGGGTCATGGTGCTGGCGGCCGTCGTGGCCGGGCTGAGCCTCCGGGTCGTGCAGCAGTTCCAACGCGGGGTGGTGTTCCGCTTCGGCCGGGTGCGCGAGGAGGTACGGGACCCGGGCCTGGTGATGCTCATGCCGGTGGCCGACCGGCTGCGCAAGGTGAACGTGCAGATCGTGACCATGCCGATCCCCGCGCAGGAGGGCATCACCCGCGACAACGTGACCGTGCGGGTGGACGCGGTGGTGTACTTCCGGGTCGAGGACCCGGTGAAGGCCACCGTCAACGTGCAGGACTACAACTTCGCGATCTCGCAGGTCGCGCAGACCTCCCTGCGGTCGATCATCGGCAAGAGCGAGCTGGACGACCTGCTGGCCAACCGCGAACCGATCAACCAGGGCCTGGAGTTGATGATCGACAGCCCGGCGCTCGGCTGGGGCATCGAGATCGACCGGGTGGAGATCAAGGACGTCGCCCTGCCGGAGTCGATGAAGCGGTCGATGTCCCGGCAGGCGGAGGCCGAGCGGGAGCGCCGGGCGCGGATCATCACGGCGGACGGCGAGTACCAGGCGTCGGCCCGGCTGTCGGAGGCGGCGGCGGTCATGAGCGAGACCCCGGCGGCGCTCCAACTGCGGCTGCTGCAGACCGTGGTGGAGGTGGCGGCGGAGAAGAACTCGACGCTGGTGCTGCCCTTCCCGGTCGAGCTGCTGCGGTTCCTGGACAGCGCGGGCGAGGTGCACCGGCAGTCGGTGCGGAAGGGGGAGGGCGACGACGCCGGAGCGGTCGGCCCGGCTGCGGAGGAGCCGCAGCTGCCGGCCGTCGAGCAGCTCGAACTGCCGCCGCTGGAGGAACTGCTGGAGCACTCGCCGCTGGACCCGCCGCCGGACCCGCCGCCGAACGGGGGCCGTCCGGAGCCGTCCTAGGAGGACCGGCCCCGCCACCGGCCCCGAGGCCCGGTGGCGGGGCCAGGGGGGTCGGACCAGGATGGAGTAAGCGGGATCCGGCAAGCGGTGGCCGAAGCCGGCAGGAGTGGCAGGGGCAGGCACGTCAGGAGGCCGATCATGACCAGAGCCAGCGACATCATGCACCCGGGCGCGGAGTGCATCCGCGAGCACGAGACGCTCGCCACGGCAGCCCGGATCATGAAGGAACGAGGCGTCGGGGCGCTGCCCATCTGCGGTGAGCGGCAGAAGCTGCTGGGCATCGTCACCGACCGGGACATCGTGCTGAAGTGCGTCGCCGAGGGCCGCGACCCGGCGGCGGTCACCGCCGGCGAACTGGCCGAGGGGCGGCCGATGACCGTGGAGGCGGACGAGGACGCCGAGCAGGTGCTGCGGGTGATGGAGCAGTACCGGGTGCGCCGGCTGCCGGTGATCAACCACCCGGAGCACGAGCTCGTCGGGATGATCAGCGAGGCCGACATCGCCCGCGGGCTTCCGCAGGCCCGGCTGGCGGAGTTCGTCTCGGCGGTCTGCGCGGAGGAGGAGCCGAGGTCGACGGAGGTGCAGCAGCCGCAGGGCGTCTGACCGGCACCGCGGCTCGGCCGGCGCCGGGTTCAAGCGGCACCGCGGCTCGACCGGCGCCGGGGTGCACGTGGCGCCGGCACCGGGGTTCAACCGGCACGGCACGGGACCGGCGTCCCGGCTCAACCGGCCAGCGCGTACACGGTGGTGGCATGGGCGGCGGGCTCGTCCTCGCCCTCGGCGGTCAGGGTGATGTCGAGGAAGGCGATCCGCCGCCCCAGCTTGGTGACCCGGGCGTGCACCAGGACGTCCCGGCCGGTGACGACACGCTGGAAGCTGGTCGACTGCTGGACGGTGGTCATCGGCCCGAAGCCGCCCAGCGCCGCCGACACCGCCACGACACTCGCGGTGTCGGCGGCGGCCATCATCGCCTGGCCGGACAACCCGCCTCCCTCGCGGGCGAGTTCTCCGGACCACGGAAGCCGCAGCACGGCGTGCCGCGGGCCGGTCTCGGTCACCGAGAGGCCGAGCGCCTGGACCCAGGGGGCGAAGTTGTCGGCGAGGATCTTGTCCGCCTCGGCGGTGGTCAGCGTCATGCCGTCATTCTGGCGGTCGGGGGAGCCCGGTGTCAGCGGTTCGTGCGGCGCGCGTGTCGCCGTCGGCCGGCCGCGCGGCGATTCCCTCAACGCGGGAACTGGCAAGCCCTGTTCAGCAGTCACCGTTACCATGCGCACGATGACGCACCAGGCCTGCCACCGGGGCGGCCGGTGCCGGCGCGACGGGCGACCTGGGGGGCGACGCATGCCGAACATGGGCTGGGTGTCACGGAACACGCGGGAGGAACGCTGGCCTGCGGTGGATCTGCGGATGGACGTGCCGCACTCGGCCAGGGTCTACGACTACCTCATCGGCGGCAAGACCAACTTCGAGCCGGACCGGACGGCGGCCCACGCCTCCGTGCAGGCGTGGCCGGCCCTGCCGGTCTCGATGCGCACCACCCGGACCTTCATGCAGCGGGTGGTCCGCAACCTGGTGGAGGAGCACGGGGTACGCCAGTTCCTGGACATCGGCACCGGCATCCCGACCTCCCCCAACGTGCACGAGATCGCGCAGGGCATCGCCCCCGAGGCGAGAGTCGCCTACGTCGACAACGACCCGATCGTGCTGACCCATGCGCGAGCCCTGATGTCGAGCACGGAGGAGGGCCGGACCTGCTACGTCGACGCCGACCTGCGTGACCCCGACGCCATCCTCGGCGCGCCGGAGCTGCGCGAGGTGCTGGACCTCTCGCAGCCGGTGGCGCTCTCGCTGATCGCGATCGTCCACTTCGTCCTCGACGAGGACGACCCGCAGGGCATCGTGCGCCGCTTCATGGACGAGCTGGCCCCGGGCAGCTTCCTGGCCCTGACCGTCTTCACCGGTGACACCGACCCGGTGGGCGTCGGCGGTGTCGGCCGCGAGTACAACGCGCGGGGCATCCCGCTGCAGATCCGCGACCGGAAGGAGACGCTCGCCTTCTTCGACGGCTACGAGCTCCTCGACCCGGGGGTCACGCTGGTCCACCGCTGGCGGCCCGACGCGGACGCTGACCCGGTCCGCGACCAGGACATCGCGATGCACGGGGGCGTGGCGGTCAAACGCTGAGGCGTGCCGACCACCGGGATGTGCCGACCGCCGGGGCGTGCCGAGCGCTGCGCCGACCCCCCGTCCCTCAGATCGGCTGGGTCTCCAGGACGCGGTCGAGGGGCCGCGGCGCACGGGCCGTGAGGGCCTCGGGATGGTCCCCGCCGAGGCGGCGCGCGAGGCCCGCGGTGGCGCGCCGGTGCAGCTCGGCGGCGGCCGGGGCGCCGCCGCTCCTGAGGTGGGTGAGCGCCAGGTCGGCCGCGCAGGCGAGGGTGTCGGGGTGGTCCGGCCCGAGGCGGCCGGCCAGCCCGTCGACGGCCTGGCGGTGGAGCCGGCCGGCTTCGCCGTAACGGCCCTCGTCGGCCAGGGCGTTGGCGAGGTTGGCGGTCGCGCACAGGGTGAACGGGTGGTCCGGCCCGACCGCCCGGGTGAGGGCGTCCACCGTGGCGCGCCCCTCCCGGGCGGCCGCGCCGCTGTCCCCGGCGCGGCGCCGGTGGACGGCGAGGTTGTTGGCACAGGCCAGGGTGAACGGGTGCTCGTCGCCGAACATCCTCCGGTAGGTGGCGTGGACGCGCGCGGTGAGGCCGTGGGCGGCCGCGTGGTCGCCGGCGGCGCTGTGGTCGGCGGCCCGGCCGAGCGAGCACACCAGGCTGTCGGGTGCGTCGAAGCCGTACCGCTCCTGGTAGCGGTCGAACGCCGCGTCGGTGATCCGGCGGGCCTCCACGAGCCGCCCGGTCCGGCGCAGCGCGGCGCCCAGCAGGGTGGCGTTGCGCAGGTGCTCGGGGAGGTCGGGCTCCAGGACGCCTTCGAGGTCGGCCATGACCTCCCGCAGGAGTGTGATCGCGCTTTCGGAGTCGCCGAGTTCGTGCAGGTCGCGGGCGAGGCAGGTCTTGCTGGAGAGGGTGTACGGGTGGCGCGGCCCGAGGACGGCGGTGCGCAGGTCCAGCGTCTCCCGGTCGAGTTCGAGGGCGGCCTCACTGTCGCCGGCCAGCCGGTGGTCGATCGCCAGGTTGTTGGCCATGGAGAGCGTGCGCGGGTTGTCGTCGCCGAACAACCCGCGGAACTGGTCGAGGATTTCGCGGTCGAGGTCGAGCGCGGCCTGGAACCGGCCGAGGGCCCGCCGGTCGGCGCCGAGCGAGCCGGCCGTCATCAGGGTGTACGGGTGGTGCTCACAGGGCC
>NZ_CP026498.1:9559604-9901014 GCF_002953255.1 Streptomyces sp. CB01881 | reverse complement strand
CTTCATCGAGCGCCAACGCCCCGGCGTAGTGGCCCTGCGCGCGCAGTACGTTGGCGAGTTGGAAGCGCAGCAGCAGGGTCTGCCGGTCGTCCTCGCCGAGCTTCTCGATCCAGAGCTCCTCCAGTGACCGCCCGAGGTCCAGGGCCTGCGCCAGCTCGCCGCGCTTCCACAGGTAGCGGACGCGGTCGATCAGCAGCGTGCGGGTCTCCCACTCGTCGCAGACGTGCGCCTGGGACGGGTAGAGGTGCGGCCAGATCTCCTCGAAGGCGGGCCAGTTGGCGGGGTCGTCGGTGTCGCCGACGAGGGGCCGGGCGCCGGTGAGGACGCGGTGCACCCTGTGCTTGGTGTCGAGCTGCGCGTCGATCCCGGTCACCGAGTCCTGCACCACGGCCTGGACCAGCCGGTGCAGTTGGAGTCCGCCCGCCTCGGGGTCCACCCGGGCGAGCGAGTAGCGGCCGAGTGCGCGGACGGCGGCGGCGACCGCGAAGGCGTCCTCCACCGCGGGGTCGGACTCGGCGAGGGCCTCGACCATCCGGTCGCTGTAGAGCAGCCGGGTCGAGATCGGCTCGGGTGCGAAGTAGGCGCAGAGTTGCAGGAGTCGGGCGGCGGCCGGCGACTGCTCGCGCAGCCGGCCGATCGAGACGCCCCAGGCGGCGGCCACCGACCGCGGGTAGTCGAAGGCGCCCTCGGCGGACAGCGCGTACCGGAGTTTGGCGAGGTAGGTGGTGACGGGCATCGCGGTGGCGTCCAGCCAGGCCGCGGCGACCTCGACGGCCAGCGGCAGGTCGCCGAGTGCCTCGGCCACCGCGTCGGCGTCGTCGGCCGGGAGTGCGCGGACCCGGCGGCGCAGGTGCTCGGTGCTCTCCCGGCGGGTGAAGACGTCGACCTCCAGCGCGCTGGCGGCCCTGGTCCACGCGAGGTTGCGGGAGGTGACCAGGATCCGGCCCGGCCCGTCGGGGAAGTACGGCCGCAGGTCGGCCGGTTCGTCGGCGTTGTCGAAGACCAGCAGCCAGCGCGTGGACGGGTTGCCGCGGCCCAGCGCCTCCCGGGCGGCCTCGGCGCCCTCGGCGACCGAGTCGCCGACGGGCAGGCCGAGCCGCCGGGCGAGCCCGGCCAGGGCGAGGGCCACCGACTCGGTCTGCTCGGCGTCGATCCACCAGACCAGGTCGTACTCCGCCCGGTAGCGGTGGGCGTACTCCAGGGCGAGCTGGGTCTTGCCGATCCCGCCGAGTCCGTAGAGGGTCTGCGAGGTGGGCAGGACGGCTGCCACACCGGCGCCGAGCTGCCGGTGCAGGTGCTCCAGCACCGCCTGGCGGCCGGTGAAGGACGGGTGGCGGGGCGGCACCTTGAAGTGGGCCGGGACGGAGCCGGGGTGACGCAGGCCCGTCAGGTCGGGCGCCCGGTCGGCGATGCCCAGCGCGGCGAGCAGCGCCGTCGCGGCCTGTTCGGGGCCGAGTCCGACGAGGTCGGTCACCGGGCCGTCGACGGGCACCGGCTGGATCCGGACGGCAACGGCCCGGCCGGGGTCCGCGGCGGGTCCGCCGCCGGGCGGCCCGAGGGGGTCGGGTGAGCCCGGAGCCCGGCCGCCCGGCGTCGGGTGTTCGCGCAGGAGCGCGGGGGAGAGCAGGGTGACCGTCTGCTCGGCCGCCGCCGGGACGACGTGCAGGCCGGCCCGGCGCAGGACGGCCTCGGCCCAGTGTGCCCAGAGGGAGTCCTCGGGGGCGTGGAGGAGGGCGACGGTGGCGCTCTCGGGCGGGAGCCGGCACAGGTCGCAGTCGCCGGGCCGGCCGGGGCTGACGGTTCCCCGGCGCGGGTGGAGCCCGGCCCGGGCGCCGGGGCCGGTGACGATCCGGGCGGCCGTCCGTGCCAGGGCGGCGGGGAGGCTGCCGGATCCGGCCGTGAGTCCGGCCAACTCTCCTTCGGGCAGGGCCAGGTCGTGTACGGCCAGCAGGTCCGCCAGGTGGCCGGCGGCCTCCTCGGGAGTGAAGGCCCCGACCCGGACCAGCCGGCGCCGGCTGGTGCGCAGGTCCTGGTCTGTCCGACGGGTGGTGACGACGACCCGGCCGGTGGCACTCGGGGCGGGCCAGAGGCCTGGCAGGTCGGCGGGGTCGGCCAGGCCGTCGAGCACGATCAGCCAGCGGCGGCCGGTGGTGTTCAGCCAGGACAACAGGTGCTCCGCCGTCGCCGGCCCGCCCCCGAGGCCCAGCCGGTCGGCGGCCGTCGCGTAGGCGTGCCGGATCGACGCGGCGCTGTCCGCGGCGGCCCACACCACCAGGTCCACCGTGCCTGTCCGGAGGGCGAGTTGGGCGTGGTGGGCGGCGGCCTGGGTCTTCCCGGTGTCGGCCGGGCCGCTGAGCACCACCGACCGGAGCGTGCCGGGTACGCCGTGCACACCGGCCGTGCCGGATGCACCGTGCGTGCCGGTTGCACCGTGCACACCGGCCGTACCGCTCGGGGCGGGCCTGCCGGGGAGGGCGAGCGCGCCGTCGACGGACGGCCGGTGGCGGAAGCAGTCGGCGAGCGCCGGGAGGGCGCCGACCTGGACCGGCCAGCCCACGGCGGTGGGGGCGGGGGCGGGGGCGGTCCGGTGGTCGTGGAGGTGGATGTCGCGGACGGATTCTGCCACCACACCACCCGAGTTGAGGAGGTCACGCTGGCTGTACACGCCGCCGTGCAAGGCGGCGGGGCCGGGACGAGCCCCGGGGGCGGTCAGCGCGGGGCCGCTCCCGGCGGGGTAGGGCGGTCGGGCGTGCCGATGGTGACCGGGCCGGCGAAGTCGCGGCCGATGGCGCCGCCGTGGTTGCCGATGTCCCGGCCGGCGGTCACGCCGCTGTTCTCGGCCCGGACGGAGGCCGCCGCCTCGGGGGCGGCCGCCTCGTCGAGCAGTGCGCGGAGCTGTCCGGCGGCCTGCGCCCGTTCCTCCGGCGCGAGTTCGTCCAGGAAGTCCTCCAGTCGGGTCTGCCAGGAGGCCGCTTGCCGGCCGGATACCTGGTCCAGCTCGCCGGGCGCGGCGGCCGCCAGGGCCTCCTGCGTCCGGTCGAGGCGTTCCAGGGCGGCCCGTTCGCCCTCCGGGCGGCCGCGGCCCAGCAGCCGGGCCACGCGTTCCCGCAGGGCGGTCCAGACGTCCGTCCCCGCCGCCTGGACGATCCCCGCGCCTCCTGCCGCCGCCAGCGCCGTCATTCCCTCCACCAGCATCCCCCGCAACCCCCTCAACGCCGTTCGGCTTCGCGTTCCGGATCAGGTGACGGCCATTCAACTCCACTGGTCCCCCTGGGGAAAGGGTGTCGAGGCAACGCGTCCGATCCGTCAGCGACTCCGGTGCAGTGCCTGCTGCATCAGCTCCGCCAGGTGCAGGGACTGCCGGCCCTCGGCGAGTTGGGAGATCTGGGTGCGGCAGCTGAAGCCGTCGGCCAGGATCACGGTGGACGGGTCGGCGGACCGGACCTCCGGGAGCAGGACGCGTTCGGCGATCGACTCCGACACCTCGAAGTGGCCCTGCTCGAAGCCGAAGTTGCCGGCCAGGCCGCAGCAGCCGGAGTCCAGCACCCGGTTGCGCAGGCCCATCCGGGCCTCGACCCGGCGGTCGGCGGCGGTGCCGAGTACGGCGTGCTGGTGGCAGTGGGTCTGGGTGATCGCGTCGACCGGAGCCTGGGGGAGTTCGGCCTCCGGCGCGTACTCGTCGACGAACTCGGCGAAGGTGCGGGTCCGTTCGGCGAGCGGGCGGCCGTCGGACCCGAGCAGGCGGGGCAGGTCCTCGCGCAGGGTGGCGGTGCAGCTCGGGTCCATGCCGACCACCGGCGTGTCCGCGGGCAGGCCGGTGGCGGCCAGCGTGCGCAGGCTGCGGCGCATCACCCGCCGGGCGGTACCGAGCTGGCCGGTCGAGTACCAGGTGAGGCCGCAGCAGACCGGGCCGGACGGCAGCCGGACGTCGAAGCCCAGGTGTTCCAGCACCTCGACGGCGGCGCGCAGCACGTTGGGCTGGAGGTGGTCGGAGAAGGTGTCCGGCCAGAGCAGGACGGGCCGCGCGCCCGCCGGGGCCGGGTGGGCGGCGCGGTGGCGGCGGTACCAGCGGGTGAAGGTCTCGGGCGGGAAGACCGGGACCACCCGGCGCGGGTCCACCCCGCCGAGCCGTTTCAGCAGGCCGGCCGCGGGGGAGCAGGCGACCAGGTTGGCCGCGCCGGGGGCGAGGGCGACGGCCCGCAGCCAGAGCGGCAGCCAGCCCATCGAGTAGTGGGGGACGGGCCGGGGCCGGTGCCGGTAGTGCTGGTACAGGAACTCGGCCCGGTAGGTGGCCATGTCGACGTGGACCGGGCAGTCGCTCGCGCAGCCCTTGCAGCCGAGGCACAGGTCCAGGGCCTCCCGGACCTCCGGCGAGCGCCAGCCGTCCGGGATCGCCCCGCCGCGCAGCATCTCGGCGAGCAGCCGGGCACGGCCGCGGGTGGAGTGCCGCTCCTCTCCGGTGGCCATGTAACTCGGGCACATCACCCCGGTGTTCGGGTCCACGCACTTGGCCACGCCGACGCAGCGGCGCACGGCCTTGGCGAGGCTGCCGTCGTCCCGCTCGTAGGGGAGGGCGAGCGGCAGCTCGCGTACCGGCCCGGCGTGGCGCAAATCGGAGTCGAGCGGGCGGGGGTCGACGATGGCACCCGGGTTGAGCAGGTTCTCCGGATCCCAGATCCGCTTGAACCCGCCGAACAGGTCGATGATCTCCGGCCGGTACATGCGCGGCAGGAGTTCGGCCCGCGCCTGTCCGTCACCGTGCTCGCCCGAGAGCGAACCCCCGTGGGACACCGCGAGGTCGGCCGCCTGCTCCATGAACTCCCGGAAGACCAGCACCCCTTGGGGCTCGGTGAGCGGGAAGTCGATCCGCAGGTGGACACAGCCCTCGCCGAAGTGCCCGTACGGGACGCCGTGCAGGCTGTGCCGGCGCAGCAGGGCCCGCAGGTCGCGCAGGTAGTCGCCGAGGCGTTCCGGGGGGACGGCCGAGTCCTCCCAGCCGGGCCAGGCCTCGCCGCCGCCGGGCAGCCGGGTGACGATCCCGGCGCCGGCCTCGCGCACCCCCCAGAGCTGGCGCTGCTCGTCCGCGTCGGTGACCAGGGAGACGGCGGCCGAGGACTCGCGGCGCACCGCGTCCGCGAGCCCTCGGGCGGCCTGGTAGGCCTCCAGCGCGGTGGCGCCGCCGACCTCCAGGAAGAGCCAGCAGGAGCCCGCGGGCAGCCGGTCCAGTGCGGGCGGGCGGGGCCCGGCGGCGAGCAGCGCGGCGATCAGGTCGGCGGCCATCCCCTCGACGGTCAGCGGGCGCAGCGGCAGCAGCGCGGGGACGGCGTCGGCGGCGGCGGTCTCGTCGGGGTAGCCGGCCACCACCAGGGCGCGGGCCGGCGGGTCCTCGACCAGCCGCACGGTCGCGCCGAGCAGCAGCGCGCAGGTGCCCTCGGTGCCGGTGAGCGCCCGGGCGAGGTCGAACCCGCGCTCGGGCAGCAGTGCGTCGAGAGGGTAGCCGGAGGTGCGGCGCGGCAGGTCCGGCATGCCCTGGCGGATCAGCGCGAGGTGTCGTTCGGTGAACTCGTGGAGCTCGCGGTGGAGTTGGCCGGCCCGGCCGGGCCGGCCGAGCAGCTCCGCGCGCCCTTCGGGCCCGAGCGGGCCGCCGACGGTCAGCTCGGTGCCGTCGGCGAGCAGCAGGTCCAGTGATTCGACGTTGTCGGCGGTCCGCCCCCAGGCCACCGAGTGGGCGCCGCACGAGTCGTTGCCGATCATGCCGCCGAGCGTGCACCGGCTGTGGGTGGACGGGTCCGGCCCGAATCGCAGCCCGTACGGGCGGGCGGCCCGCTGGAGGTCGTCCAGCACGGCGCCGGGTTCGACCCGGGCGGTGCGCCGCTCCTGGTCCACCCCGAGTACCGCGCCCAGGTGGCGCCGGAAGTCCAGGACGACGGCGCCCGGGCCGATCGCCTGCCCGCCGATGCTGGTCCCCGCCCCGCGCGGCACCACCGGGACGCGGTACTGGCGGCAGAGCGCGAGCGCGGTGCGCACGTCGTCCAGGTCGGCCGGCTTGACCACGCCGAGCGGCAGATGCCGGTAGTTGGAGGCGTCGTGGCTGTAGACGGTGCGCTCGGCGGCGCCGAAGCGGACCTCGCCGCGCAGCGTGGCGGCCAGCTCCCGGGCGAGGTCGGCGCCTGGGGTGGCGGACGGTCGGCTCACGGTGGTCCTCCCGGGGTTGGGCGGGCTGGCGTACCGCCGCCGATCATCCCAGCCGGGCCGCGGCCCGGGGTGCGGAAACCCCGGGGTTCCGCCGACGGGGTGTCATCTGACACCTCGACTGTCATGATCGATGAGAACCGGGCCGACGGGCCCGACGCCTACCTGGCCGGCCTGCCGATCGGCGAGCCCCTGCCCTTTCCCGTCGACGGCGCCCCGTCCTGGGACATCTTCCCGTACGAGGGCGAGCTCAGGGTCAAGGCGCTGGTCGCGCCCGAGCTGCCCGAGCCGCCACGCCAGGGCGAGGAGGGGCCGGAGAGCTGCAAGCAGTGCGCCCGCCCGGACGAGGACTTCCTCTGGACGGACGAGCACTGGCGGCTGAGCACCACCGACGAGCCCTCCGGCCTGCCGCCGTCGTCCTGCTCCAGCCGCGCGACCACCACGACCTGCTCGACCTGCCGCCCGGGCGTTCCGCCGAGCTGGGCCCGATGCGGATGGGGGCACCTCCCAGCCGAAGGCTGGGGGAGGGTGGAGGCGGCCCTGCTCTCGCTCGGCGGCATCGGCCGCGTGCACGTGAACCGCTGGGGCGACGGCGCCGCGCACCTGCACCTCTGGCTGATCGCCCGGCCCGCGGGCATGATGCAGCTGCGCGGCTCCACCCTGCCGCTCTGGATGGACGTCCTGCCGCCGCTGTCCGCAGAGGCGGGGGCCGCGACCGTCGGCCGGATCGCCGCCGCGATGGCCGCCGGCGGCGGCACGGCCCACGCGTAGGGCCCGTCGTCGGACCGCCGCCGGGCGGGAGTCCGAGGACGGGCCCGACGGCCTCAGACCGAGGCCCGCCGTCGCGACGCACCGGTGAGGGTGCCCTTGGCGATGTGGGAGAGCTTGGCCATCTCGAACGCCGGGTAGGCGCCGCCGGCCAACAGGGAGAACTTCACGCCCTCGCGGCCGGCGGGCCGCCGGTGCACGGCCGGCAGGAACCGGCGGTGGTGGTCGGCGGCGCGGTGGAAGAACTGCGGGCGCTCGGCGCGCGACACGCACCCGGCGAGGTCGAAGACGAAGAGGTAGTGCCGGATCATCCGGATGAAGAGCGCGTCCCGGACGGCGTCCGGGACGGTCACCTCCTCCAGCAGCGCGAAGGTCCGCTCGTACTGCTCGAAGATGTCGAACTGGCTGCTGCCCGGCGAGCCGGTGGGGTGGACGGTCTCCCGCCGGCGCAGCTGGACGCAGGCGCGCGGCAGGACGGCGACCCGTCCGGCGGTCAGCATCGCCGCGTGGACCGGCGGGATCTCCTCGTACCGGCCGTCGGGGAAGGACAGCGCACGGCGCTGCCAGTGCTCCCGGCGGAGCAGCCGGTCCCAGGCCAGCGCCGGTGCGCCGACCAGCTCGGGGTGGTCCAGCGGCCCGAACACCTCCGGCCCGGCCTCGGCCAGCAGCGTCTCCGCGCCGCCCGGCCAGTCACGCCCGCCGTGCCGCCGGGTGTGCCCGAAGAGCAGGACGTCCACCGGCCCGGTCTGTGCCAGCCGGTCGGCCAGGGCCCGGAGGGCGTCCCGGGGCAGCAGGTGGTCGGCGTCCAGGAAGAGCAGGTACTCGCCCCGGGCCCGGGCGGCTCCCGCGTTGCGGCTGACACCCACACCGACGGCGGCGTCCAGGTGGAGCGCCGACACCTGCGGGTGCCGGGCCGCGTAGGCGTCGGCGAGCCCGGCCGGGGAGTCGGGGGAGCGGTCCGCGACCACGATGACCTCGAAGTCGTGGAAGGACTGGGCGAGCAGCGAGTCCAGGCACTCCGGCAGCTGTTTCTGCTGGTCGTAGGCGGGGATTACGACGCTGATCAGAGGTGAGGGCATGAGGCCGGAGCGTAGGAGCGGATGCGGGAGGTGGCAAAGGCCTGACACCCCGTAAGTCTGATCAATACCCGTCAAATCGTACGAGCGTGCGCGATATCTTCACTCGTCATGCCGGTCGCGTCCACGACAGGGCCGGATACGGCCCGACCCGGGCCGCCCGGATCCGGCTCGTCCGGGCACGGCCGGACCAGCCAGGATCTCACCCGATCGAGCCCGAACGGACCCGAGCGGCAACGGCGGACCGGCCGCGGTGGGCCACCGCGGCCGGTCCCCGGGACGGCGTGTCAGTGCTGGGTGGCCGCCGGCCCGTCCGCCCGCCGGTCCGGCCGTCGCAGCAGAAGCGCCACCGCGACGCCGGCCAGCGCCGCCACACCCGCCCCGGTGAGCAGGGTGAGGTGCATGCCGTCGACGAACGCCGTCCGGGCGTGCTCGCCGACCGGTCCGCCGATGCGGGCGGCGGCGGCCAGCGAGGAGCGGGCCGCGTCGGCCGGCTGCGGCGGCAGGCCGGTGACGTCGAGGTTGCTCCGGTAGCCGGCGCTGAGGATGCTGCCGAGGACGGCGATGCCGAGGGCGCCGCCCAGTTCGCGGGAGAGGTCGTTCACCGCCGAGCCGACGTTCTGGAGCGAGCGGGGCAGCGCGTCCGTGATGGCCGTGGTCGCGGGCGTCATCGCCAGCCCCGAACCGGCGCCGAGCAGCAGCAGGGCGGCCGCGAGCAGCCAGTACGGGCTGTCGGCGCCGAGCCCTCCGATCGCCGCCATCGCGGCGGCGATCAGCACCAGCCCGGTCACCCAGGGGCCGCGGTCGCCGAAGCGGGCGGTCAGCCGAGGGGAGAGGCGGGAGAGCGGCACCATCGTCACGGCCATCGGCAGCACGCTGACCGCCGCCACCAGGGCGGTGTCGCCGCGCACCAGCTGGAGGTACTGCATGATCACGAAGATGTAGCCGAAGAAGGCGAAGAACTGGCACGTGATCGACAACGAGCCGGCCGCGAACCGGCGGTTGCGGAAGAGCCGCGGGTCCAGCAGCGGGTGGCGGCGCCGCAGCTCCCAGGCGACGAACCCGGCCAGCACGGCCAGCCCGGCGGCGATGCCGCCCAGGGTCACCGGCTCGCCCCAGCCGCGGGTCGGCGCCTCGATGACGGAGTAGACCAGCGTGCCCAGGCCGGCCATGACCAACAGGGCGCCGACGACGTCCAGCCGCGGGGCGTCCGGGTCGGCCGACTCGGGCACGAAGAGCAGCGTCCCGGCGAGCGCCACCAGCGCGAGCAGCACGTTCAGCAGGAACACCGAGCGCCAGGACCAGAGCTCCAGCAGCGTCCCCGAGGCGAGCAGGCCGACCACCGCACTGGCGCCGGCCACGGCGGCCCAGACGCTGACGGCCCGGGCCCGCTGGGCACGCGGGAAGGTGCCGGTGATGGTGGAGAGGGTGGCCGGCATGACCAGGGCCGCGCCCACGCCCAGCAGGCCGCGCAGCGCGATGAGCATGGTCGGGTCGGTGGTCAGCGCGGCCAGTCCGGACCCGCTGCCGAACAGTGCGAGGCCGACGAGCAGTGCGCGCCGGCGGCCGAACCGGTCGCCGAGCGCCCCCGCGGGCAGCAGGAGCGCGGCGAACACCAGGCTGTAGGCGTCGATGATCCACGAGAGCTGGGTCTGGCTGCCGCGCGTCGCCCGGGCGATGTCGGGCAGCGCCACGTTGAGCGAGGCCATCGCGGCGACCACGGTGGCCAGCGCGAGGCAGGTGACGAGCAGGACCAGGTTGTGGCGGACGGCCGGCCCGCCGGAGGCGGCGTCCGGTCGGGCGGCCCCGAGGCCTGTCCCGGGCTCGGTGACGGTCATGACGGTCCTTCTCTCCCTGGCGAACGGGCGCCGGCCCCCCGGAGGTTCGGGGCGGGCCGGCTCGGTGCGGCCAGAGTGGGCGCGCCGCGGCTAGGATTTCAACCGTGATGAATAAATCGCCGCGCCGGGGCCGGCGGACGGGCAGCCCCGACACCCGCGCCCAGATCCTCGACGTCGCGCGCCGGCGGTTCCTCGCCGAGGGGTACGAGGCCGTTACGCTGCGTTCGGTGGCCGCCGAGGCGGGCGTCGACCTCGCCCTGGTCAGCTACTTCTTCGGTTCCAAGAAGGGCCTGTTCGGTGCCGCGCTCGCGCTGGCGACCAACCCCGCCGAGAGTCTCGCCCTCGTCCTCGAAGGCGAGGTGGAGACCTTGCCGGAGCGGGTGCTGACCCAGCTGCTGCACGTGTGGGACGACCCGGAGAACGCCGCCCCGCTACGCGCCATGCTGGGCGGCGCCGCCCAGGACCCGGCCGCCGGGGTGCTGGTCAGCGAGGTGGTCCAACGCGAGATGATCGACCGGATCGCCGCCCGGATCGGCGGCGCGGACGCCCGCCGACGCGCCTGCGAGTTCGCCTCCCACCTGGGCGGCCTGATCATGGCCCGGTACGTGCTGCACCTCGAACCGGTTGCTTCGCTCCCGGCTGATGAAATCGCCCGCAGCTACCTCCCGGCCATGCGCCACGCCCTGCGCGTGCGGCCCGCAGCGTCCCGCGCGGGACGGTAGGAGGCACAGCGGGCTCGCGGGGAGAAAGCCGAAGGCCCCGCGCGGAGCTCTGCGCGGGGCCCGGGGTGCCGGGGTGCCGGGGTGCCGGGGCCGGCCTAGTACCAGTGGTGCGCCTGCCAGAACGACCAGGCGGCGCAGGGGCTGCCGTAGCGGGAGTTCATGTAGTCCAGGCCCCACTTGATCTGGGTGGCCGGGTTGGTGCGCCAGTCGGAGCCGGCGGAGGCCATCTTGGAGCCGGGCAGGGCCTGGACCAGGCCGTAGGCGCCGGAGGAGGCGTTGACGGCGAGCGGGTTCCAGGTGCTCTCGTGGGACACGATGTTGCTGAAGCACTGCAGCTGGCCGGCCGGGACGATCTGGGCGGCGATCTCACGCGGGCTGCCGGAGTAGCTCGGCTTGGCGTTGAGCTTGGCACGCTCCTGCGAGCGGGAGGCGGCGGCGTCGGCGTCGGCCTTGGCCTTGGCGTCCGCCTGGGCCTTCGCCTCGGCGGCGGCCTGGGTCTGGGCGGCGGCCTGGGCCTGGGCCTGCGCGGCGGCGGCAGCGGCGTCGGCCTGGGCCTGCGCTGCGGCGGCAGCGGCAGCGGCAGCGGCGTCGGCCTGGGCCTGGGCCTGGGCCTGGGCCTGCGCGGCCGCGGCGTCGGCCTGCGGCACCTGGGCCTGCTCGGCAGCCGGCTGCCCGTCCACGGAGACGCCGGCGACCCCGGCCACCGGGGCGGCGGCCTCGGCGACGTTGCCGCCGCTCTGCGGGATGGCGAGGGCGGCGGTGGCCGCGCTCGCCACCACGAGGGTGGTGATACCGGTGATCAGCGAGTTTCGGCGGGCATGGCTGAGCTGCATGGAGCGGTCGATCCTTTTCCGTCGGGGGCCGTGTCGGGAGTGCGGGGGCATCCGGCACGCGGGGCGGGGCTCGGGTGAGCAGGGCCCGCAATGCCGTCCGGGACGGCCATGGCACCCCGGCGGTGAGGGCGGGGCGGGCGGGTTGCGCGGCGGCCGGGGCCGGTCCGCGCTGCCTGGCGACGGGCCATTCTTGGCAGAGCGCGGCGGGGGCGGCAAAGCTGCCTGCTACTACGTGCGGTAGTGGCCAGGGCGGCGGAAACGGCGAGGCGCCCGGCCGGAGCCGGGCGCCTCTGGGTGATTTGTCCGTTTTGTTCAAATGGAGGGTGGCTTGCCTGCGTCGTCGACGAACGATTGGTGCCAACCGGCCCGCCGCCTGCGTTCTTCCGGGTCCGGGCCGGCTCCACAGCCGGTCCGGACCGGTCCCGACGGTGCACTCCGGGCCGCCCCGGCCGCCCCCGTGGCCGGCCTGCCACTATCGGCGGCAGTAGACGCGAAAGGCCGTGTGGGAGGCCTCACACCCCGGCCTGCCGGGGGTGGGCGCAGGGTGACCGGCCGGTCACCGGGTCAGTGGCCCCGGTACGGGTTGTGCTCGGGGGTCACCGGAGCGTTCGCATACGGGTGGTGCCCGGCGGCCGGAGCGTTCGTGTACGGGTTCGGCCCGGGCGCCGCCGGAGCGTTCGTGTACGGGTTCTGTCCGGCGGCCGGGGCGTTCGCGTACGGGTTGCCGGGCACCGGCTGCTGCTCCCCGTACACCGGGTAGGAGGGGGCGCCCGGGGCGTCGTCGTCGGCGGGGGCGTCCTCGTCCTCCTCCTCGCCCGCGGCCTCCTCGACCGGCACCAGGTCCCGGGCCAGCAGTGTGGCGCCGGCCACCGCACCCGGCATGGCGAGAACGGTGACGAAGGGGATCAGGAACGCCAGGATCAGGGGGACGCCGAAGCCGAGCGTCAGTCCGAGGCGGGCGCGCAGCAGCCGGATCCGCTCACGCTGCGGCACCCCGCGCCGCTGGAGGGCGACCGCGGTCAGCTCGACCGCCATGAAGAAGCCGGTGACGAGGAAGCCGGCGACCGGTACCAGGGTCTGCCCGACCACGGGGATGAACCCGCAGGCGAACAGCAGGATGCCGAACCCGGCCACCCGCACCAGGACGTGGAGGCTGTCCCGCGCGGAGACCACCAGCTCGCGCCAGAGCGGCACGTCCGGCGGGGTGGGCGCCCCGCCCTCGGTCTCGTCCACCTTCGCGCAGAGCGACTCGTAGAAGGGCTGGCCGACCAGCAGCGTGACGGCGGTGAAGGTGATCAGCGAGATCAGCAGCCCGCCGCCGAAGACGATCAGGGCGAGTGCGCCGCGCAGCAGGCCCTGCCAGGGCGAGCCCCAGTCGTCCGCGAACGGGGTGGCCCAGGTGGCGAGGTCGTCCGACCATCCGCCGAGGAACCCCAGTGCCACCGCGTACCCGATCAGGGTGAGCAGCGCGGGGATCATCCCGAACGCCCACCAGCGGCCGTGCCGCCCCACCCACTTCTGGCCCTTGGCCAGGTACCCCATCCCCGCCACAAGATCTCGCATAGGGGGAAGGGTAGGGGCTGGCCGTCGGCGGGTCATATCCGTCCCGTCGAGGTCCGGTGCCAACGGCCCCGCCGGCGCCCTGCGGCGCTGCGGCACCAGGGCCCGCCGGCGCGGTGCCGGGGGAAAACGGCACCGGGCCCGGGAGCCTCCGCAACGGCTTCCGGGCCCGGCGTTCGCGGGCGGCGCGGTCCGGCTCAGGCGGCCGGCGCCACCGCCGCAGCCCGTCGCCGGCGGCCCACCACGGCCGACGCCGTCAGCACGATGGCTGCGGCGACCAGCGACAGGTACATCTGCTTGCGCCCGTCGGCGTCGGTGAACATGTACGCCACCACGAACCCGATCATGCCGATGGCGGCCCAGGTGAGGTAGGGGTACAGCCACATCCGGACGGTCAGGCGCTCCGGCATCTCGTTCTCGATGATCTTGCGCATCTTCAGCTGGGAGAAGCAGATCACCAGCCAGACGAAGAGCGCGACCGCACCGGAGGAGTTGAGCAGGAAGGAGAAGACGGTGTTGGGGGAGGTGTAGTTGAAGAAGACGGCGACGAAGCCGAAGACCACCGAGGACAGGATCGCGACCATCGGCACACCGCGCCGGTTCACGGTCGCGAAGGCCTTGGGGGCGTCGCCCCGCCGGCCGAGCGAGAACGCCATCCGCGAGGCGGTGTACATGCCCGAGTTGAGGCAGGAGAGCACGGCCGTCAGCACGATCACGTCCATCACCTGGCCGGCGCCCGGGATGCCGACGTGCTCCAGTACGGCGACGTACGGGCTGCCCTTGACCGCGTCGGAGTCCCACGGCAGCAGGGTGACCACGAGCAGGATGGAGCCCAGGTAGAAGACGCCGATCCGCCAGATCACGCTGTTGGTGGCCTTGCTGACCGCCTTCTCCGGGTCCTCGGACTCGCCGGCGGCCAGGGTGACGATCTCGCTGCCCATGAAGGCGAAGACGACGGTGAGCATGCCGGTGAAGACCGCCCCCACGCCGTGCGGCAGGAAGCCGCCGTGGCCGACCAGGTTCGTCGTGCCGACCGCGTGGGTGCCGGGCAGCAGCCCGAACGCGGCCAGGACGCCGATCACCAGGAAGGCGGCGATCGCCACCACCTTGATCCCGGCGAACCAGAACTCGAACTCGCCGTAGGAGGCGACCGAGAACAGGTTGGTGGCGGTGAGCACCGCCATCACGATCAGCGCCCAACCCCACTGCGGCACCCCGGGCACCCAGTTGTTGAGGATCTTCGCACCGGCGGTGGCCTCGACGGCCAGCACCACGACCCAGAAGAACCAGTACAGCCAGCCGATGGTGAACCCGGCCCAGCGGCCGAGCGCCCGGTCCGCGTACGCGGAGAACGAGCCGCTCTGCGGGTCGGCCGCCGCCATCTCGCCGAGCATCCGCATCACCAGCACGACCAGCACACCGGCCAGCGTGTAGGAGAGCAGGATGCCGGGGCCGGTGGACGCGATGCCCGCGCCGGAGCCGACGAAGAGGCCGGCGCCGATCACGCCGCCGATCGCGATCATCGACAGGTGGCGGTTCTTGAGCCCGGCCTTCAGGTGCCCGTCGGCGCCGTGGCCGGGTGCGCCGTGACCGCCCCGGCCGGCCTGGCCGTGCTGCGGGGGGACGGCGTCGGCCGGCGGCGATCCGGCCGTAGTGGTGGTTTCCGCACTCATGGAGGGTGAGCCCTGTGCCTTTCCAGCGCGGCTGACCCTCGGCTCGTGCACCGGAGGGTGGGGGACGTACCCGCGCAATGCGGTGCAACCTAACTTCTACCTACGAGTATCGGAACAAGGGTCGCGCAATTGTTCGCTCAGCGGACGCAAAGTACCAGGTCAGGGCAGGTGAAAAGATGTCGCGGAAAGCTCAAATCTGAGGCATCGTCAGGCCCTTCGGGGCCCCTCGGGGCCCGCCGCGGGAGCCGGGCGGCGGGCCGTCCATACTGTCCGCGTGATGATCGTCCTCGTGCTGCTCGGCCTGCTCGCCGTCCTCGCCGTCCTGGCCCTCGCGCACTGGTACCTCTGGCGGCGCCTGGTGCGGGACGTCTCCGCGCCCGGCGGCCCGTGGCGCCGGGCCGGGACGGTCCTCGCCGTCGTCCTGCCGCTGCTCGCGGTGGGCGCGCTGGCCGGCGGACGGAAGCTGCCGATGTCCGCCGAGCGCTGGCTGGCCTGGCCGGGCTACCTCTGGCTGGCGGTGCTGCTCTACCTGCTGATGGCGCTCGCCGTCGGCGAGGCCGCCCGGCTGCTCCTGCTCCGCCTCCCGCGCCGGCGGTCCCCGGCGTCGCAGGAGGCCCCGGCGGCCGGCGCGCCGACGGACACCGCCCCCTCGCCCGAGCGCCGGCTCTTCGTCGCCCGTACGGTCGCGATCGGCGCCTCCGGCGCGGCCGCGGCCGTGGTCGGCAACGGCGCGTACGGGGTGCTGCGCGGGCCGCGGCTGAAGCAGGTCACGGTGCCACTGGCCAAGCTGCCCGCCGGTGCGCACGGCTACCGGATCGCCGTGGTGAGCGACATCCACCTCGGGCCGATCCTCGGCCGCGGCCACACCCAGCGGATCGTCGACACGATCAACGGCGCCCGGCCCGACCTGATCGCCATCGTGGGCGACCTGGTCGACGGCACCGTGCCCGAGCTCGGGCGGGCCGCCGAGCCGTTGGCGCAGCTGCGGGCGCGCGACGGCGCGTACTTCGTCACCGGCAACCACGAGTACTTCTCCGGCGCCGCGCCCTGGGTCGACTTCGTCCGCGAACTGGGCGTCCACCCGCTGCAGAACGCGCGCGTCGAGCTGCCCGGATTCGACCTGGCCGGGGTCAACGACCTCGCCGGGCGCTCCGAGGGCGACGGCCCGGACTTCGCCAAGGCGCTCGGCGACCGCGACCGCGCCCGCACCTCGGTGCTGCTCTCGCACCAGCCGGTGACCATCCACGACGCCGTGCGGCACGGCGTCGACCTCCAGCTCTCCGGCCACACCCACGGCGGCCAGCTCTGGCCCGGCAACTACCTCGTCGAACTGGCCAACCCCACCGTCGCCGGGCTGGAGCGGTACGGCGACACCCAGCTGTACGTGACCCGCGGCGCCGGGGCCTGGGGCCCGCCCGTCCGGGTCGGGGCGCCGTCCGACATCACCATCGTCACGCTGGCCTCGCTGCGGGCCTGAGCGCGCCCGGGCTCAGACCTGCTCGCCCTCGCCCTCGGTGTCGATGTGCGGCAGCACCCTGTCCAGCCACCGGGGCGTCCACCAGGCGGCGGGACCGAGCAGGGTCATCACGGCCGGCACCAGGAGCAGCCGCACCACGGTGGCGTCGATCAGCACACTGACGGCCAGCCCGAGGCCCATCATCTTGATGACGATGTTGTCGCTGACGATGAAGGCGGCGAAGACGCTGACCATGATGAGCGCCGCGCAGCTGATCACCCGGGCGGTGATCTCCAGGGCGTGGGCGACGCTGCCCCGGCTGTCCCCGGTGCGCAGCCACGCCTCGTGCACCCGGGACAGCAGGAAGATCTCGTAGTCCATGCTGAGGCCGAAGACGATGGCGAACATCATCATCGGCACGTAGCTCTCGATCGGCACGGTGCCGGAGACCCCGAGGGCGGGCCCGCCCCAGCCCCACTGGAAGACCGCCACCAGCACGCCGTACGAGGCGGCGATGGAGATCAGGTTGAGCACGGCGGCCTTCACCGCGATCAGCAGGCCCCGGAAGACCACCAGGATGATCAGGAAGGCCAGGCCGACCACCACGGCGATGATCGGCAGCAGGCGTTCGGCGACGATGTCGCCGAACTCGACCTGGGCGGCGGTCGTGCCGGTGACGTAGGTCTTCGCGCCGGTGCCCGCCACGGCCTTCGGCAGGACGGTGTCGGCGAGGTCGCCGACCAGGTCGGTGGTCTTCTCGTCCTGCGGCCGCTGGGCGGGGGTGACGGTGTTGAAGAGCACGTCGCCGTCGGAGCTGGTCTGGAGCGGGGTGGAGCCCGCCGCGTCGGGCAGGCCGGTGAGCGACTGCTGGACGGCGCTCTGCACGGCGGGCCGGGAGCCGGCCGGGACGGCGCTCTGGTCGACGACCACGGTGATCGGGCCGTTCGAGCCGGGGCCGAAGGCGTCGGACATCAGGTCGAAGGCGCGCCGGTCGGTGAACGAGACCGGGTCGGCGCCGTCGTCGATGTGGCCGAGCTGGATGGAGAACAGCGGGACGGCGAGGACGCCGACGACGATCACCCCGGCCGTCAGGAACCACCAGGGGCGGCGCTCCACCCGCTGGGCGTAGCGGTGCCAGGTGCCGGTGATCTCCTCCCCGGGCGCGGCCCCGGTCTCGGCGACCGGCCGGTGCACGGTCCAGCGGTCCATCCGGCGGCCGATCAGTCCCATCAGCGCGGGGAGCAGGGTCAGTGCGGCGAGCACGGCGGAGACCACGGTCACGCCGGCGGCGGCGCCCAGTTTGGCGATGAAGTTCACCCGCGAGACGGTCAGGCCGGCCAGGGCGATGACCACCGTGCAGCCGGAGACCAGCACCGCCCGGCCGCTGGTGGCCACGGCGTGCCCGGCGGCGGTCACCGGGTCCCTGCCGTCCATCAGGCTCTGCCGGTGCCGGGTGAGCAGGAAGAGGGCGTAGTCGATGCCGACCCCGATGCCGATCATGGTCGCCAGGGTCGGGGCCACGGTGGCGAAGGTGGTGGCCGCGGCCAGCAGGCCCAGCAGTCCGAGCCCGACGACGGCGCCGATCAGGGCGGTGACCAGGGGCAGGCCGGCCGCGATGACACTGCCGAAACCGATCAGCAGCACGATGACGGCGACCCCGAAGCCGATGAGCTCGCTGACCCGGTCGTCGGCCGCCGGGCGCGCCAGCTCGCCGAGCGGGCCGCCGTACTCCACCTGCACCCCGGCGTCCCGCAGCGGGGCGACGGCGGCGTCCACCCCGTCGAGGTACTCGTCACCGAGGGTGGTGGGGTTCACGTCGAAGCGGAGCGTGATGTAGCCGGTGAGGCCGTCCGCGGCGAGCGGGCCGCCGGGCGGGGCCGGCTGGCCGGCCGGGGGCAGCGGGCTCTGCACGGACTGCACGTGCGGCAGCCGGCCCAGGGAGCCGACCGCCTGGTCGACCTGGCTCTGGAAGCCGGTCAGCGGCTGGGCGTCGTGGAGCACCACCTGGGCGCTGGTGCCGCCCACCGTCGGCTCGTGGGCCTGGAGGACGTCGCGGCCCTGCTGGGCCTGGGTCTTCGAGAGCGAGAAGTCGTCCGAGAACGTCCCGCCGACCGCGCGGTCGATCACCTGGACACCGGCCAGCGCGACCAGCCAGAGCACGAGGACGAGGACGGGGCGGCGTGCGCACCACTCGCCGAGGGCGCGCAGGGAACTGCGCCGGGCGGGGCGCGTGGCCTGGTCGGTGACACCGGGGGGCGACGCCATGAGGGCTCCTGGGGGAGGTGGCCACGCGGATTCACCCACGGCCGGGCAGCACGGTCGAGCCCCGATGCTAAGGAGCGGGCGGCGCCGATCAGGCCGGGGACACGCCCCGGTGCCCCGTTCGGCGGCGCGGACGGCGCGCGGCGGTTCCGGTCTCCCGCAGCGCCAGCAGGACGATCCGCCGGGCGTCCGCCGGCCGGCCGGTGAGGCGGGCGGCCAGCAGGCGCGGGATGTCGCTCTCCTGCGAGTACCCGGGCACCACGGTCACCTCCGCCCGCCGCACCCCGGGCTCCCCGGCCACGGCGTAGGTCACGGCGTAGGTGGTCCGGTCCGGGGGCGGGGGCACCCGAGTCGTCGGCATGGCACCTCCTCGCTCCGCCCGCCGATTGCTCCGCCCGCCGATTGCTCCGCCGGCCCGCTGCTCCGCTCGCCCATTGTCGCGCCGGCCGCCCCGCCCTGCCTGACCCGCCGGGGCGGGGCGGGGCGGGCGCGGGATCGTGTGGCCGATCGGGGTGAATCCGGGCAGAGTGGGAAATCTCCGGTAGGGGGAACTCCGGGAAGGGGCGACCCCATGCAGACCACCTGGAAGGGGACGATCAGCTTCGGGCTGGTCAGCATCCCCGTGCACCTGTACTCCGCCACCCAGGAGCACGACGTCCCGCTGCACCAGGTGCACGCCAAGGACGGCGGACGGGTGCGGACGAAGCGCTACTGCGAGCAGGAGGAGAAGGAGGTCCCGTACGCGGAGATCGCCAAGGGCTACGAGTCCCCCGACGGCCGCACCGTCACGCTGAGCGACGAGGACCTCGCCGACCTGCCGCTGCCCAGCAAGAAGATCATCGACGTGCTGGCCTTCGTGGACGCCGGCGAGATCGACCCGCTGATGTTCTCCAAGGCGTACTACGTCGGCGTGGCCGACAAGGCCGCGGCCAAGCCGTACGCGCTGCTGCGCGACGCGCTCACCGACTCCGGCCGGATCGCCGTCACCAAGATCGCGCTGCGCAGCAGGGAGTCCCCGGCGGTGCTGCGGGTCCACGACGGGACCCTGGTGCTGCAGACCTGCATCTGGCCCGACGAGGTGCGGCCGGCGGCCGGGATCGCACCCGAGGAGGAGGTGACCGCGCGGCCGCAGGAGCTGAAGATGGCGCGCTCGCTGATGGACACCCTCTCCGAGGACTTCGACCTCTCCCAGCTCCACGACGACTACCAGCAGGCGCTGCAGCAGGTCATCGAGGCGCGGTTGCAGGGCGTCGAGGTGCCGCACGAGGAGGAGTCGGGCGAGGCCCCGGACAACGTCATCGACCTGATGGAGGCGCTGCGCAGCAGCCTCAAGGAGGCCAAGGGCGGGCACCGGCGCGGCCACGCCGGGTCCGCCGCCCCCGGCTCCGCGGAGCCGGGGGCGGCGGAGGAGCCGGGGGAGAAGCCGGCGCCCCGCAAGCGCGCCGCCGCCGCGAAGCCGGCCGGGAGGAGCACGGCCGGCACCGGGAAGGCGGCGGCCACGAAGACCACCACGGCGCAGAAGAACAGCGCGAAGACCACGGCCGCGAAGAAGACCGCCGCGAACACGGCGGCCACGGACACGACCACCGCGAAGAAGGCCACCACCAGGAAGTCCGCAGCTCCCCGCAAGGCCTCGTGAGCTGCGTACCGGCAGTCCCCCCGACGTCCGGAGGCGAACCCAGATGGACCTGCTGACCTACAAGGACCTCGACAACGGTCCCGACGCGCCCCAGAACCCGGGCTGGGCGCACCGCGCCTGGCACGCCCTGCTCAGCCTCACCCCGACCGCCGTGGTCCTCCTGGTCGCGCTCTCGTTCGGCCTGGGAGCGATCGGGTCCCAGACCTCGTGGCGATGGCTGGTCCTCTTCAGCATCGTCTGGGGGGTGACCGTGATCGCCCTCGTCGGCATGATCGCGCGCTGGATGACGCCCGGACCGGGAAGGCACCGGACGGCCGGCTGACTCCTCCGGTGCCCGCCCGGCTCCCGGCCGGACGGGCACCGCGGGGAGCGGGCACCGGTACCGCGTCCGCGGGGGTACCGCCGTTACGCGACCCAGACCGTGGTCACGTTGCAGAACTCCCGGATCCCGTGGCCCGACAGCTCCCGCCCGAAGCCCGAGCGCTTGACCCCGCCGAACGGCAGCGCCGGGTGCGAGGCCGTCATGCCGTTGAAGAACACCCCGCCGGCCTGGATGTCGCGGACGAAGCGCTCCTGCTCCGCCGGGTCGTTGGTCCAGACGTTGGAGCTGAGCCCGAACGGCGTGTCGTTGGCGAGCGCCACCGCCTCGTCCACGTCGGCGGCCCGGTAGACGGTGGCGACCGGCCCGAAGGTCTCCTCCAGGTGGATCCGCATCGCCGGGGTGATGCCGGTCAGCACGGTCGGCTCGTAGAACCAGCCGGCGTCCAGGCCCTCGGGGCGCCGGCCGCCGCACTCCACCCGGGCGCCGTGCGCCCGCGCGTCCTCGACCAGCTCCTCCAGGTCGGTCCGCCCCTGCGGGCTGGCCAGCGGGCCGACCTCGGTCGCCTCGTCCATCGGGTCGCCGACGGCCAGGGCCCGCATCGCCGCGGTGAAGGCGGCGGTGAACGGCTCGTACACGTCCGCGTGCACGATGAAGCGCTTGGCGGCGATGCAGGACTGGCCGTTGTTCTGGGCCCGGGCCCGGACGGCGGTGCTGACGGCGGCGTCCAGGTCGGCGCTGGGGAGGACGACGAACGGGTCGCTGCCGCCCAGCTCCAGCACGGCCTTCTTCACCTCGTCGGCGGCGGTGGCGGCGACCGCCCGGCCGGCCGGCTCGCTGCCGGTCAGCGTCACCGCGGCCACCCGGCGGTCGCGGATCACGCCCTCGACCGCGCCGGAGCCGATCAGCAGGGTCTGGAAGCAGCCCTCGGGGAAGCCGGCCCGGCGGAACAGCTCCTCCAGCGCCACCGCCGTCCGCGGCACGTTCGAGGCGTGCTTGAGCAGGCCCACGTTGCCCGCCATCAGGGCCGGTGCCGCGAACCGCACCACCTGCCAGAACGGGAAGTTCCACGGCATCACGGCGAGCACCGCCCCGATCGGGCGGTAGCGGACGTAGGCGCGGGCGGCGCCGGAGTCGGCGACGTCGGCCGGGTCGGGGTGCTCGTCGGCGAGCAGCGCCTCGGCGTTCTCGGCGTACCAGCGCATGGCCTTCGCGCACTTGGCGGCCTCGGCGCGGGCGGCGGTCAGCGGCTTGCCCATCTCCTCGGTCATCGTGCGGGCGACGGACTCCCGGTCCTCGTCCAGCAGGTCGGCGGCGCGGCGCAGCAGTTCGGCGCGGTGCGCGAAGGAGGTGGTGCGGTAGGTGCGGAACGCCTCCTCGGCGCGGGCCAGCCGCTGTTCGAGGCCGGCGGTGTCCAGCGGTTCGAAGGTCTCCAGGGTCTCGCCGGTCGCGGGGTTGACGCTTGCGATGGGCATGGGTGGGCTCCCAGGTGTCCGCGGGGTTGTCGTGCCGGGTCTGCCTCCACCCTCGCCGACGCCCCGGCCCGGGGCACGCCATCGCCGCCCGGCGTGTCCCGCCGGGCGGCGCGGCGCCCGCCGTCACTCCGGCAGCGACTCCACCCGGGCCGCCGCCTCCCGGGCCCGTGCGCCGGCCCGGGTGCGGGCGGCGGTGACCTGCCGGCCGGGGAAGCGGTGCAGGTACTCCGCCTCCAGCTGCCCGGTCCGCAGGGTGTGGCGTTTCAGCGCCTCCTCCGACCCGTAGAGAAAGGTCTCGTGCCGGGTGCGGTGCAGCTGCTCCAGCTCGTGCAGCAGCGTGTCGTTGCCCAGGGCGTGCGGGGAGATGCCCTCGGGCCTGGTGTGCGGAGCTTCGGGGTGCCGCATGTCCACTACCTCCTCGGCGGGAAGCCCCCCGACTACCCGGTGCCCCGGGACCGGCACCGGTACACCCGCGCGGACCGGCTCGCAGATGGACAAGAGTTCTCGTACAACTATTATCGTACAAGGACTCTTGTCTATATGCTCTCGGCATGACCGACGAATCAGAAGCCCCGGCCGCCGCGCGGAGCGACGTCCGCCAGATCTCCGACTCCCGCGTCCTGGCCGCCCTCACCCACCCGGTCCGGCGCCGCCTGCTGGACGTGCTGAAGGCCGACGGCGCCGCCACCGTCGGCCTGCTGGCCGAGCGCACCGGCCAGGCCGTCGGCAACGTCAGCCACCACCTCAAGGTGCTGGCAGGCGCCGACCTGATCGAGGAGGCGCCCGAGCTGGCCCGGGACCGGCGTGAGCGGTGGTGGCGCCTGACCCCCGGGAACCTGCGCTGGGTGCGGGCCGACTTCGAGAACGACCCGGTCGCGGAGGCGGTCGCCGAGGCCGCGGGCTCGCTTCAGCTGGAGCGCCAGGCCGGCCTGGTGCGCGCTTGGCCGGCTGTGCGGTCGGAGTACGACCCGCAGTGGCACGAGGGCTGCGCCGTGGCCACCGAGACCTGGCTCCGGCTCACCCCCGAGGAGGCCCGGGAGCTCGCGGCCGACCTGGTGGCGGTCCTGGAACGGTGGGCCGCCCGGTCGGTGCCCGAGGACGGGCGGGAGCGGGAGTCCGTCTTCGCCTTCGCCCACAGCGTCCCGGCCCGGCCGTGAGGACGGCCCCCCGCCCCGGCCGGCACCCCGGCCGCCGCGCCGCGCCGCTCGCGGTGGGGCCTGCTGGCCCGGCGCGACTTCCGGCTGCTCTGGGCCGGCGAGAGCGTCAGCCGGCTCGGCAGCAGCATCACCTCGGTGGCGTTGCCGCTGGTCGCCGTGGTCTCCCTCGACGCCGGACCGTTGGCCGTGGGACTGCTGAGCGGCGCCGTCTGGCTCCCCTGGTTGCTGTTCGGCCTGCCAGCCGGCGTCTGGGTCGGCCGGCTGCCCCGGCGGTCCGTGATGATCGGCTGCAACCTCGCGTCGGCGGCACTGTTCGCGAGCGTGCCCGCGGCCGGCCGGCTCGGCGTGCTGACGATGGCCCAGCTGGTGCTGACCGCCCTGCTCACCGGGACCGCGGCCGTCCTCTTCGGCGCGGCCTACCAGGCGTACCTGCCGGAACTCGTCGACCGGGACGACCTGATCGAGGGCAATGCCAAATCTCCCTGCTGGTCGCCACCCCCTTTGGCCTGCTGCTGCCGGCGGCCGGGCCCGGTGCCCGGGTCGCCCTCTACGTGGTCGGGTCGGTCGTCATGGTTGCCGGGGCGGTCCTCTGCAACGTCGTGCTCGGCAGCTTCCGGCAGACGTACGCCCCGCCGGCCCTGCTCGGCCGGGTGGTGGCGACCTCGATGTTCGCCAACTAGGCCACCATCCCGCTGGGCGCCGTCGCCGGCGGCGGCCTCGGCGCGGTGCTCGGGCTCAGGGCCACGATGTGGGTCATGACCGGCCTGCTGGTGGCGTGCGGCGCCCTGCTGCTGGCGTCGCCGATGCGCACGGAGCGGGACTTGCCCTCCGGGCCGGCCGACGCCGGGCGGATCGTACGATGACTACTTCGTCCACCGTCGGTTCTCCCTCCCACAGCTCGGAACGATCGCCCATGCCGCTCCCCAAGGCCGAACTCCACCTGCACATCGAAGGCACCCTGGAGCCCGACCTCGCCTTCGCGCTCGCCGCGCGCAACGGCGTCACCCTCCCGTACGCCGACACCGAGGAGCTGAGCCGCGCGTACTCCTTCAGCGACCTGCAGTCCTTCCTGGACCTGTACTACGCGCTGATGGCCGTGCTGCGCACCGAGCAGGACTTCACCGACCTCGCCGACGCCTACCTGGCCCGGGCCGCGGAGCAGGGCGTGCGGCACGCCGAGATCTTCTTCGACCCGCAGGCGCACACCGCCCGCGGCGTGCCGCTGGGCGTCGTGGTGGAGGGCCTCGGCCGCGCGCTGGACCACAGCGAGGAGCGGTACGGCGTCTCCACCCGGCTGATCATGTGCTTCCTGCGCGACGAGTCCGCCGACTCCGCGCTGGAGACCTTCGAGGCCGCCCGGCCGTGGTTCGGCACCCGGATCACCGGCGTCGGACTCGACTCGGCCGAGGTCGGCCACCCGCCGGCCAAGTTCCGCGAGGTCTACCGGCTCGCGGCCGACGCCGGCCTGCACCGCGTCGCCCACGCCGGCGAGGAGGGCCCGGCCGGCTACATCACCGAGGCGCTCGACGTCCTCGGGGTGGAGCGGATCGACCACGGCCTGCGCTGCCTGGAGGACCCGGACCTGGTCGACCGCCTGGTCCGCGAGCAGGTCCCGCTCACCCTCTGCCCGCTCTCCAACGTCCGCCTCCGCTGCGTCGACACCCTCGCCGAGCACCCCCTCCCCGCCATGCTCGCCGCGGGCCTCCTGGTCACCGTCAACTCCGACGACCCGGCCTACTTCGGCGGCTACGCCGACGACAACTTCCGCGCGGTGGAGGAGGCCCTGAAGCTCGACCGCGAGGAGCTGCGCCTGCTCGCCGCCAACTCCTTCCGGGCGTCCTTCCTGGACGAGGAGCGCCGGGCGGCCCTGCTGGCCGAGGTGGCCGCCTACGAGTTCGAGCCCGGCGCCGCCTGACCGGCGCCCCTACGCCCGGCGGCCTCCCGGGCGTGGCGCAGGAGGACCACCCCGTTCGGGAAACGGCGGGTCTCCAGGAGGGTGAGGTCGTCGCTGCCGGCGGTGACGGGGAAGAGCGGGGTGCCGCGGCCGAGCCGCACGGGGTGGACGTAGAGGTGGTACTCGTCGATCAGGTCGTGGCGCAGGAACGACGCGGCGAGGTTGGCGCCGCTGAGCGCGAGGTCGCCGCCGGGTGCCGCGGTGAGGGCGCCGACGGTGGCGGGGGTGACCTCGCGGACGACGGTGGCGTTCCAGTCGGCGTGGCCGAGGGTGCGGGAGAAGACGGTCTTCGGCATCTCCCGCCAGATCCGGGCGAACTCGGCCGTCGGCGCGCTGCAGGCCGGGTCACGGTCGGCGGTCGGCCAGAAGCCCGCCATCAGCTCGTGGGTGACCCGGCCGCTGACGAAACCGCCCATCGGGGCGAGCTCGCGGTTGAGGTGGCGGTGCAGTTCGTCGTCGACGCGGTGCCAGCCGATGTCGTGGCCGGGGCCCTCGATGTAGCCGTCGAGGGAGATCGACATGAAGAGGACGACTTTGCGCATGGCGGCCTCGCCGGGGTCGTCGCCGCCCCCGGGCCGGTGCGGGCCCGGGGGCGGCGGGGAACTCAGACCAGAGTGCTCCAGTAGTACCAGAACCGGTTGAGGATCAGCAGGACGATCACCGCGTACCAGAGCGCCGGCACCACCCAGTGGTAGCGCGCGGCCTCCCGGACGGCCGGACGCAGCCGGCGCCCCACCGGGATCACGCCGGAGCGCAGGTTGTGCAGCGTGGTGTACCAGAACAGCGTGATCATCGCCGCCCACACCACCATGCAGTACGGGCAGAGCGCGCCGATCCGGTACAGCGCCTGGTACATCAGCCAGGTCACGAAGCCGATGCCGAAGACCGTCCCGGCCTGGAGGCCGAGCCAGAACCAGCGCCGGTACGCCGCCCCGGCCAGAAGCCCGGCGCCGATGGTGACGACGACGCCGAAGCCGACCAGTCCCAGCAGCGAGTTGGGGAAGCCGAAGGCCTCGGCCTGGTCGCTGCGCATGATCGAGCCGCAGCTGATGATCGGGTTGATGTTGCAGTTCGGGACGTACGACGGGTCCTTCAGCAGCCGGATCTTGTCCAGGGTGAGGACGGCCGAGGCGAACAGCCCGACCGCGCCGCCGATCAGCAGCAGGAGGGCGAACGGCCGGCCGGCGCCGTAGGTGCGCGCGGGCGCGCGGGAGGTCACCCGGTCACCTGCTTGACCATGGCGGTGAACTTCTCCGGCGTGACGGCCGCGCCGTTGGTGAACACGTCCAGCTTCTGGCCGTCCAGCCGCACCGTCGGGGTGCCGGTGACGCCGCTCTTGTCGAAGGCCTTGTTCACCTGGTTGGCCCACGGCGCGTAGGTGCCGTCCTGGACGGCCTTGACGAAGGCGTCCGTCTTCAGGCCCGGGACCTGCCCGGCCAGGTCGAGCAGGCGGTTGACGTCGGCGAACCCGTCGTTGCGCTCGTCCGGCTGGTTGGCGTACAGCACGTCGTGGAACTGCTTGAACTTGTCGACGCCCTCGTTCAGCGCCGCGCCGGCGGCGGCCAGCGCGGTGCGCGAGCCCTTGCCGCCGAGGCCCTGGTCCAGGAAGGTCGCCAGGTGGTACTCGATCTTGTAGGTGCCGGCGTCGGCGAGCTGCTGGATGGTCTTGCCGTTGGTGGTCTCCAGCTGCTCGCAGTACGGGCAGCGGAAGTCCTCGTAGATCTCCAGGGCGTGCGGGGCGTCGGCCTTGCCGTAGGTGATCACGGTGCCGTCGGCGCCGCCCGCGTTGGCGGGGGTGACCAGCGGGCCGTTGGCGGCCGCGTCCCCGGAACCGGAGGAGCCGCCGACGGCGAGGGCCGCACCGGCGGCGAGGGCGAGCACGGCCGCGGAGGCCGCGCCGACGATCGTCCGGCGGCGGATCCTCGCCGACCGCTCGGCGCGCTCGCGCTCCTCGCGCATCCGCTCGGTGGCGGCGCGGCGGGCGGCGTTGCGGGTCTGCTTCCCGGAGGCGGCGGGGCTCGCGGCAGTCGGGCTCCCGGAGGCGGTGGCCTCGGAGGTGGTGCGGGGGGTCTGGGGCTTCTTGCTCATGGCGGGGTGTCGTCCAGTGCTCTCGGTCCGGTGCTCCGCGTCGGGGAGCAGGGCAGGCGCGAACGCGCGCGGCGCGGCGACCGGCGGAGAAGCCGAACGGAACGGTTCCTCAGCAGGCCGGAGCAGGCACCGGCGGCCCGCGGCGGACCGCCGGGCCGAGCAGGACGGGCTCGGCCGGGACGCGGACCCGGCTGGCGCGCGGGAAGGGCGCCCGGGCCAACGGGCGGGCCGGGACGGGCGCGGCGAGCAGCAGCAGCCAGCGGCCGGCCGTCGGGAGGAACCGCCGGGTGAACTCGCCGAGGGTGTGCACCGAGCGGGCGAGGCCGGTCAGCGCGGAGTCGGCGCGGCGCAGCCAGAAGGCGGCGGCCAGCGCGATCGCGGTGTGCAGCGCGAGGAGCAGCAGCATGCCGGTGGACTCGGCCACTCCGTGGCCCAGCAGGAACCCGCCGAGCGAGCCGCCACCGCAGAGCAGCGGCTCGAAGCCGCGGGCGGAGCCGGGCGGCAGCGTGGGACAGGTCGTCTGGGCGAGGTCGAACAGGGCGCTCAGGCCCAGTTCCAGCGGCAGGAAGACCGCCGCGATCGCCGGGTAGCCGCGTTCGGAGCCCGCGAGGGCGAAGGCCACCGCGAAGACGGCGCCACCGGCCAGGGCCAGCGTGCCGAGTGGCAGCGGACGGCCGGTGACCAGCACCTGGCCGAGCCCGGCGAGCAGCACGACCAGCGCGGCGAAGACCGCCGCGCGGAGCGTCCTGAAGCCCGGGCCGTTGTTCATGGGAATCGAGTCTGCCACAGGTCGAACGGTGGACGACCGGGCCGAAGGTCCGTTGTGGGGAGCCTCACCACCGCCTCTGAGCTGGGCTTATGCGTCCTTTACGGGTTCGGTGGGCGGGCCCTGGGCGGCGGCGACCCGGGCCTCGACCAGCTGCCGGAAGAGCTCCAGGTCGGCCCGGACCGCGCGCTCGACCGCCCCGGCCAGGGCGAAGCCGCGCGGCCCTCCGAACACCTCGTGCACCGCCTCCGGGTCGTACTCGACGCGGATCTGCACCCGGGTGTGCTGGCGGTCGAGCGGGAGCAGGGCGAAGGCGCCGTGCAGGTCCAGGCCGTCCAGCGTCCGCCAGGCCATCACCCGGCCGCGGCCGTGGTCGGTGATCTCGGTCTCGACGCCGCGCTCGGTGCCGGCGATCTCCACCCCGAGGTGCGCGAGGTTGCGGCCGTGCGGATGGGCGCTGCGCACGCCGCCGAGGAAGCGCGGGTAGTCGTGGACCCGGTGAAGCTGTTCCCAGGCCGCCAGCACCGGGGCGTCGATGTCGATCTGTTCTTCGAGCGTGCTCATGGCGGGTCGGACCTCCTGGGCCCGGTCACCCGGACCCGGTTGCTGGGACCCGGTCGTTCCGGCGGGCGCCGCGCAGCTCCGCACGGGGCGCCGTCGCGCCGGGCACGCGTGCGCCGGGCACCTCCAGCGTGCGCCCGCCGGTGGCGGACAGGCAAAGCGCGGCGGGCTGCGCGAGACTGGGCGCATGCCGGAGCTGCCCGAGGTCGAGGCCCTCAGCGCCTTCCTGTCCGAGCGGCTGACCGGGCGGGTGATCGCCCGGGTGCAGCCGGTGGCGATCAGCGCGCTGAAGACCTACGACCCGCCGGTGACGGCGCTGGAGGGCCGGACGGTCGGCCCGGTCACCCGGCACGGCAAGTTCCTCGACATCGAGGCCGGCGGCCTCCACCTCGTCGTCCACCTGGCCCGGGCCGGCTGGCTGCGCTGGAAGGAGAGCCTGCCCGCCGAGCCCCCGCGCCCGGGCGGCCGGAACCCCCTCGCCCTGCGGGTGCGCCTGGAGGGCGAGGCCGGGGACGGCTTCGACCTGACGGAGGCGGGCACGAAGAAGGGCCTGGCGGTGTACGTGGTGCAGGACGCGGCCGAGGTCCCCGGCGTCGCCCGGCTCGGCCCGGACCCGCTGGACCCGTCGTTCACCCTGGACGCGTTCGCCGCCCTGCTGCACGGGGAGCGGCGCCGGCTGAAGGGCGTGCTGCGGGACCAGGCCGTGCTGGCCGGCGTCGGCAACGCCTACTCGGACGAGGTGCTGCACGCCGCCCGGATGTCGCCCTACAAGCCGGCGTCGAGCCTGACCGAGGACGAGACGGCCCGGCTCCACGAAGCACTCGGCGCCACCCTGCGGGACGCGGTGGAGCGCTCGCGCGGGCTGGCGGCGGGGGAGCTGAAGGCGGAGAAGAAGCTCGGCCTGCGGGTCCACGGCCGCGCCGGGCTGCCGTGCCCGGTCTGCGGGGACACCGTGCGCGAGGTGTCGTTCGCCGACTCCTCGCTCCAGTACTGCCCCACCTGCCAGACCGGCGGCAAGCCGCTCGCGGACCGCCGGATGTCGCGGCTGCTGAAGTAGCCGCGGGGCGCGTGCCGCCCGGGGGAGACGCGCCGGGGCGGGGGCTGGGGATTCCCCGGCCCCCGGCGGTGCCCGTCACCGCTTGATGGCGACGCCTACCGCTTGATGGCGACACCGCCCCAGTAGTACGCGGCGTGCGGGTCGGCCGGCGGCTCGCCGTCGGGGCGCCAGGCCATGACGGGGGCGACACCGGGCTCGATCAGCTCCCAGCCGTCGAAGAACCGGGCCACCTCGTCGTGGGTGCGCGGGACCAGCGTCATCCCGCCGGCCCGGGCGGCCTCGGCGACCTTGGCGACGCTCTCCGGGTCGAAGTCCTGGGTCGGGTGGGTGAGGGCGAGGCAGCTGCCGGAGGGCAGCGCGTCGCGCAGCGCGGCGACCTTGGCCCACGGGTCGTCCTCGTCGGCGACCAGCATCAGCACGGCGATCATCAGCAGGCCGACCGGCTGGTCGAGGTCCAGCGTGGAGGTGAGTGACGGGTCGCTCAGCAGCTCGGCGGGCTTGCCCAGGTCGGCGTGGATGTAGGTGGTGCGGCTGGCCGGGGTGGAGACCATCAGCGCCCGCGCGTGGGCCAGCACGATCGGGTCGTTGTCGACGTAGACCACGCGGGTGCCCGGGCTGACCGCCTCGGCGATCTCGTGGGTGTTGGGCGACGTGGGGATGCCGGTGCCGAGGTCGAGGAACTGGCGGATGCCCTGCTGCTCGGCCAGGAAGCGGACGGCGCGGCCCTGGAACGCCCGGTTCTCCTTGGCCATCGCCTTGACGCTCGGCACCGCCTCCTCGATGGCCTGGCCCATGGCGCGGTCCGGCGGGAAGTTGGTCTTCCCGCCCAGCCAGTAGTCGTACACGCGGGCGGAGTGCGGGGCGCTGGTGTCGACGCCGAAGCGCTCCCACTGGCTCGGCTCGACCTCGTCGCTCTCGGGCTGGTCGGAGAAGTCCTGACTTGTCGTCATGGCCACGTCCTCTGAAGACAGATCATCACACTGGAGAGGTCAGCGTAGCGGTCCGCATGGGGCCATGGGTGTGCCGTCCGGGGTGAACGGTCCGCTTGGGCCGTCGGGGTGGTGCTGGGGGCCGTCGGGGTTGCTGGTGGGAGGCGCGCGGGCCCGCGGGGGATGCATCGATCATGCTGTCTGATCGTCAGATTACTTCGCGTAGATTGCTGCTGGTTGCAGCCGGAATGTCACTGCTCGGGGTCGCCGGTTGCCGGGGCTCCCAGGGAGCCGACGAGGGCGGTGGCGGATCGGGTGCCGAGGCGGCCGGCGGGGCGTCCGGGACGCCGGGCGCCGTGGCGCCGTCCGCCTCCGCGTCGGGCTCCGCGCCGCCGTCGCCCTCCGGCGTTCCTTCCGCCACCCCTTCGTCCGGGCCTTCCTCGACGCCCCCGGCGGCGCCCGGCGCGGCCGCGGGCGTCGCCTCCGGCTCGCCGGTGGCCGCGCCGCGGAAGCTCACGGCGGCCGAGAGCAGGCCGGTGTACGAACTGGACGCCGCGCGGCGCGTGGTGGCGCTCACCATCGACGACGGTCCGGACCCGCGGTACACCCCGACCGTACTGGCCCTGCTGGAGCAGTACGGCATCCGCGCCACCTTCTTCCTGATCGGCGAGAACGCCGTCGACCACGCCGGCCTGGTCAAGGAGATCGCCGCCCGGGGGCACCACATCGCCAACCACACCTGGACCCACCCCGACCTGCGACGGCTCTCGGAGACCCAGGTGCGCGACGAGCTGACGCGGACCTCGGACCTGCTCAACCGGACCACCGGGAAGTTGCCGACCTGGTTCCGCGCACCCGGCGGGGACTGGTCCACGGCGTCGCTCACGGTGGCCGCGGACCTCGGGATGCGGAACATGGCCTGGTCGGTGGACCCCCGGGACTGGGCCCGGCCCGGCACGTCGGTGATCACCGACCGCATCCTCAAGGACGTGCGGCCGGGGGCGATCGTGCTCAACCACGACGGCGGCGGCGACCGTTCGCAGACGGTCGCCGCGTTGAAGGCGTACCTGCCGGTGCTGATCGACGCGGGCTACTACTTCACCGCGCCGCCGGGGTGACGGCGGGCGGTGCGCACGCTCGGCAGGTAGCGGTTGTGGGGCTAAACCACTCGAAAGGGTGGATTGGCAGAACCGTTTCTGCGATTTTGGGGCCTCTAGGGTGATAGCGCATCAATTTCCCCGGTACCCGCGCGTACCGCCCTGAAAGGCCCCGTCCCCATGCGTCTCCGCAACGCCGCGATCGCCGCCACCAGCGCTCTCGCCCTCGTCTTCGCCGTTCCCACCTCCGCGAACGCGGCAACCGGTGACTTCCTCTACAAGGTCGGCCCCGGCGTCCCGGCCGGCATCGCCGACCCGCAGAGCCGCGAGTGCATCAACCTGTTCGGGGCGACCGAGGAGCATCCGGCGTTCGCGCCCGAGAACTTCACCACGTCGACCGCCACCGTCTTCCTCGACTTCGACTGCGACGGCGACGTCTTCTACGTGATGAACCCGGGCAGGAAGCTCGGGGACCGGCTGAAGCTGCGGTCCGTCGTCTTCTCCTGAGACGGACGAATTCCTGCGAAGCGCGGGACAGCCCGGCGATTGGTTGAGACCATTCCGGAACATCGACACCGGGAGCGGCCTTGCCGAGACGAATCGCCGGGCTGTCCGCCCGGACCCGTGGACTGCTGATCCTTCTCTCCGTGCCGGTGCTCGCCGCGGCCGGCTTCGGCGTCCACCGTGCGCTCGGGACCGGCGGCGCCACCGCTGCCGTACCCGATCCCGCCGTAGCCGTTCCCGTGGTACCCGTTCCCGCCGGGCCGCGCACCGGCGACCGGATCGTCCCGGCGCCGTACTCCGCCACCACCGGGTCCGGCCCCGCCTACCGGCTCACCGGACGGACCGTCGTCCGGGCGGCGGGCGCGACGCGGAGCTGCGGGAGGCCGCCGGGCGCGGAGCGAAGGTGATCATGTCCCCGGCGGGCCGGAGTTACCTCGACATGAAGTACGACTCCTCCTACCCGCTCGGGCTGGCCTGGGCCGGGACGGTCGACGTCCGGTCCGCCTACTCCTGGGACCCGGACACCCTGGTCAGGCTGCCGGCCGGCGCCGTGCCCGGAGTCGAGGCGCCGCTGTGGACGGAGACCCTGGACACCCCGGCCCAGCTGGACGTGATGCTGCTGCCCCGGCTGCCGGCCCTGGCGGAACTCGGCTGGTCGCCGGGGTCGAGCCATGACTGGGGGCGGTTCCGGCAGCGGCTCGCCGAGGAGGGGCCGCGCTGGGAGGCGGCCGGCTACGCGTACGAGAGGCGGCCGGAGGTGCCCTGGCCGGTCGGGCGGTAACAGCGCGGCCACCGGTCGGCTGGGGCGGCGGGGAACAGCGGCGTAGCGTGACGAGGGGAGGGCTCGCGTTGGTCCCGGAGGCGGAGGAGGAACGATGTCCGTACGGGAACCGGACCCGGTGAAGCAGGAGGAGTTCGCGGGCCGGATCGTGCAGGTGCTGAACGACTCCTGTCTGGGATTCATGGCCAGCATCGGCCACCAGACCGGGCTGTTCGACACCATGGCCGGCCTCGCCCCGTCGAGCAGCGAGGAGATCGCGCGGGCCGCCGGTCTGGAGGAACGCTACGTCCGCGAGTGGCTCGGCGCGATGGTCGTCGGCGGGATCGTCGAGTACGACCCCGGGCGCGGCACCTATCGGCTGCCGCCGGAGCACGCGGCCTCGCTCACCAGGGCGGCCGGGCCCGAGAACCTGGCCGGGATGATGCAGTACCTCGCGCTGATGGGCGACGTCGAGCAGCAGCTCATCGGCTGCTTCCGCAACGGCGGCGGGATGCCGTACTCGGCGTACCCGCGGTTCCAGGAGCTCCAGGCCGAGGAGTCCGGCCGGGTCTACGACCTGGCGCTGGTCGAGGGGATCGTGCCGCTCGTCCCCGGGCTGCCGGAGCGGCTGGGCGCCGGGATCGACGCGCTCGACATCGGCACCGGGCAGGGCCACGCCGTCAACGTGCTGGCGGGGGCCTACCCGGCGAGCCGGTTCACCGGTGTCGACATCGCGGAGAACGGCGTCGCGGCCGCCCGGGCCGAGGCCGTCGCGCTCGGCCTGTCCAACGCGGACTTCGAGGTCGCCGACTCGGCCGGGCTGACCGGCTCCTACGACCTGGTCACCGCCTTCGACGTCGTCCACGACCTGGCCCGCCCGGCCGAGACGCTGGCCGCCGTCGCCCGCGTGCTGCGGCCCGACGGCGTTTTCCTGATGGGCGACATCGCGGCCAGCAGCAGGCTGGAGGAGAACGTCGGGCACCCGCTCGCGCCGGCGCTCTACACCTTCTCGACCTTCTACTGCATGACGGTCTCGCTCGGCGAGGGCGGCGCCGGGCTGGGGACGGTCTGGGGCGAGCAGACGGCCCGGCGGATGCTGGCCGAGGCCGGGTTCGGATCGGTGGAGACCGCGCAGGTGGAGGGGGACATCCTGAACGTCTACTACATCGCGCGGCCGGACGGCGCCGCGGCGTAGCCGGGCGGTGCGGGCCCCGGCGGCGCGGGCCTCGGTGGCGCGCTGCCGGGGGTGCGCCGGTGGGGTGCCGGTGGGGTGCCGGTGGGGTGGCGGCCCGGGGCGGGGGTCCCGGGTTGGGCCGTGCGGGTGGCCGGAGCGGGCGGTCGGACGTAGGTTCGAAGAGGTCCGAGTGAAGGAGGGCTGCGATGACCGGCAACGGCTACGCACACCCCGAGGCGCTGGTCCCCACCGACTGGCTGGCCCAGCACCTGGACGACGGCACGATCCGCGTCGTCGAGGTGGACGAGGACACCACCGCGTACGAGGAGGGCCACATTCCCGGCGCGGTCGGCTGGAACTGGACCACCGACCTGCACAGCCGGGTGGGCCGTGACTACACCGACCGCGACGGCGTGGAGCACCTGCTGCGCGCGGCCGGGGTGGAGGAGGACACCACCGTGGTGCTGTACGGCGGCAACAACAACTGGTTCGCCGCCTACGCCTACTGGCTGCTGCGCCTGCGTGGCTACGGGCCGGTGAAGCTGCTCGACGGCGGGCGGAAGAAGTGGGAGCTGGAGGAGCGCGAGCTCACCCAGGAGGTGATGGACTACCAGCACAGCGGCTACCGGCTGGCCGGACCCGAGCACCCCGAGGTACGGGCGCTGCGCGACGAGGTGCTGGCCAAGGCGGAGGTCTTCGCCAAACCCGGGTCCGACGCCGTGCTGGTCGACGTGCGCTCGCCGGCCGAGTACCGGGGCGAGGCGCTGGCGCCGGCACACCTGCCGCAGGAGCAGGCGCAGGTGCCCGGCCACATCCCCGGCGCGGTGAACATCCCCTGGTCCCAGGCGGCCAACGACGACGGCACCTTCCGCTCGGCGGAGGAGCTGCGGGCGCTCTACGGCGGGCAGGGTGTGGAGGCCGAGCGCGAGGTGATCGCGTACTGCCGGATCGGCGAGCGCTCGGCGCACACCTGGTTCGCGCTGACCGAGCTGCTCGGGTACCCGCACGTGAAGAACTACGACGGGTCGTGGACGGAGTACGGCTCACTGGTGCGGGCGCCGGTGGCACTGGGCGCATGACGTGCCGGACCGCGTGAGGCCCGCCGTCGGGACCGGGTGAGGCCCGCGGTCGGGACCGGGTGAGGCCCGCCGTCGGGGCGGAGTGAGGACCGCCGTGACGGGAGCGCGGCGGGCCCATTTCGGCCTGTTTCTTCTCATGAACATTTCATCCGATAGGAGTGGGCCACGGCTCACCGGGACAAGGATCGATGCGACCCATCCGTCCCAGTGATCCTGGAGGACCACCGTGCGCAAGAGGCTGATCGTCTCTGCCGCCGCAGGCGCGCTCGCCCTGCTCCTGACCGTCCCCGCCTCGGCGGCCCAGATCGGCCCCGGCGCGGCCGGCATCGGAGACCCGTACTACCCCAACGCCGGCAACGGCGGATACGACGTCTCGCACTACGACATCCGGCTCAAGTACCAGCCCGCCACCGATGAACTGGAAGGCACCGCCACCATCCTGGCCACTGCCACCCAGGACCTCTCGCGGTTCAACCTGGACTTCGTGCTCGGCGTCAAGGAGGTGCTGGTCAACGGCCGGACCGCGAAGTTCGCGAGCACCGGCGAGTCGGAGCTGGAAATCACCCCGGCGCGGCCGCTCACCAAGGGCAGCCCCGTGACCGTCGTCGTCCGCTACGCCGACAAGCCCGGCGAGGTGGAACGAGGCGGCTACTCCGCCTGGCTGCGCACCCCCGACGGCGGCGTCGCGGCCAACGAGCCCGAGGGCTCCGCCTGGTGGTTCCCCAGCAACGACCACCCCACCGACAAGGCCACCTACGACGTCTCCGTCCTCGTGCCCGACGGCACCCAGGCGATCAGCAACGGCCTCCTCACCGGCCAGAGCTCCCGGGCCGGCTGGACCCGCTACAACTGGCGCCAGACCAAGCCTCAGGCGACCTATCTGGCCACCCTCGCGATCGGCAGGTTCGACATCCGGACCGACACCACCCCGGGTGGGCTGCCGGTCGTCACCGCCTACAGCAAGGACCTCGGGGACAACGACGGTGCGGCGCGCGCCAGCGTCGAGCGCACCGGCGAACTGGTCGACTGGCTGAGCGGCTACTTCGGCGAGTACCCGTTCGGCTCGATCGGCGGCTACGTGCCCAACGTGCCCACCGGGTACGCCCTGGAGACCCAGACCCAGATCTTCTACAGCCCCGCCCAGTTCTCCCGCGGCTCCAACACGTCCGTCGTCGTCCACGAGCTCGCCCACCAGTGGTACGGCGACAGCGTCTCCGTCCAGCGGTGGAGCGACATCTGGCTCAACGAGGGCTTCGCCCGCTACTCGCAGTGGCTCTGGTCCGAGCACGAGAACGAGGGCACGGCACAGGAGCTCGCCGACTACGTCTACTCCTCCTACCCGGCCGACAACGCCTTCTGGTCCGTCAAGCCCGGCGACCCGGGGGCGGACCACCAGTTCGCCAGCGCCGTCTACGACCGCGGGGCGGTGGCCATCCAGGCGCTGCGCAACACCGTCGGGGACGAGAAGTTCTTCCAGATCCTGAAGGGGTGGCCGGCCGAGCGCAAGTACGGCAACGCGACCATCCAGCAGTTCCAGGCGTACGCCGAGCGGATCTCCGGGAAGCCGCTCGCGGACCTCTTCAACACCTGGCTGTTCACGGCCTCGAAGCCGGCGCTGTCGTCGGCGGGCGTCCCGGCGGCGGCCCCTGCGGGCGTGGCGGCCCTGGCGCCTGGCGGCAAGGGCGCGCCGCAGGAGCCGAAGTCCTGGAAGAAGATCCAGGAGACCAACTCGCTCCACGAGCACGCGCACTGAGGACCGCCCCCGGCCGCCCGTCGCGCCCCGGCCGCCCGCGTGTGCGGGCGGCCGGGTCAGGCCGTGAGCCCGTCCGCGGTGAGGAGCTCGGTGAGGCGGCGGGTGGCGAAGGGTATGAGCAGGCGGACCGGGAGCAGGCGGCAGGGGGCGTTGCCGACCACGACCTCCCGGATGCCCGCGTGCTCCTCGAACTCGCGCCCCACGGTGGGGAAGTGGGTGTCGTTGTCGTTGCCGACGTCCGGCGTCTCGATCCAGACGCGCTCGCCGTCCACCGCCATCGGGAAGCGCCGGGTCTTCAGCCGGCGGACCGGGGCGAGCGTCTCGGCGTAGTGCAGGAAGGTGTTGCGGTTGTGCCCGACGCCGACCAGCAGGACGTACCCGTCGAGGTCGTGCAGCGCGCCGAAGGGCGAGGTGCGGCCGACGGCGAAGCCGAGCGTCTGCCGTGCGGTGACCTCCTCTGCCTGCGCGCCGACGGCGGCCACCGAGGCCTGCGGATGCCGGCTGCGCACGCTGCCGGGCAGAGCGCGCAGGGCCTCCGGCACGGCGCCCACGGTGGACGGCAGGCCGGGGTGGAACAGAGGCACGGCGGCCCGCCGCCGGGCGACTCCGGGAGTCGGGGCACCGGTGTGGTCCGGGGCCGGGTCGGCGACCTGGCCGGTGAAGGCCGGCACCGCGAGCGTCCCCGCCCGGCCGACGGCCGCCCGCAGGCTCTCCACCACGGTGGCCGCACCGCCGGCGACCGGGCCGAGGGAGGAGAGCGAGGAGTGCACGATGACGGCCATGCCCTCCTCCACCCCGGCTGCGCGCCAGCCCTCGGCGAGCCGGGCGGCGGTGAGAGGTGCGGGGCGGCGGGTGCTCCGACCGGTGTCGGGGCCGTCGCTGCGGGGCATGGGCGGGGTTCCCGTCGTCAGGGTTCGGCGTGTCGGATCGAACCTAGCCGCAGCCACTGACAACCGGTCAGGTTGCGGTTGCGGCGGCGGGCACCGGGGCCGGGGAAGGGGAAGGGGTTGCGGTGAGCGGCGGGTAGTCGGTGTAGCCGCAGGCCCAGCCGGCCGGCCCCGACGGCTGGGCCAGACGCCCTCGGTGATGATCAGTCCGGTGCAGGCGCGCTGGGCGTAGTGCTCGGCGACGACCGGCAGCGGGGTGCCGTCCTCGGCCGCCCGGAACCGCGTCATCGGGGCCACGACGACGCGGTTCGGCAGGTCGAGTGGGCCGAGGCGGTAGGGCGTGAGGAGCTGGGTCGTGGTCATGCCGGAACGGTGGAACCTGACACTGATGTCAAGTTCAATGGCCCGGTGGGGTCCCTCCTGGGCGGGGGTGGGCGGTACGCAGGGGCGGTGCGGGGTCTACGGGGTGGCGGCCAGGGCCAGGGCCAGGGCCTGGGCCTCGGTGACGACCAGCTCCTCGATGCCGTAGAGGAAACGTTCCATCCGGGGGCGGGGGAGCACCGAGCCGTCGGCGGTCATCGCGAGCTGGAGCGCGTCCGGGGTCCGGAGGGCGTCCAGGGCGTAGGTGAGGCCGGGGCGCGGCTCGAACTCCTTGGGCCAGCCGAGGGTGGTGCGGGCCGGGTCCAGGGGCTCCCCGGAGGCGGTGCCTGCGGCATCACCAGGGGACGGGGTGGCGGGCTCGCCGAGTGACGGCGGGACCAGGTCGCGGGTGTCGTTGAAGATGCACGAGCGGTCGGCCAGCGGGCCGTGCTCGGCGGTCAGCCGGGCGATCTCCTCGTCCAGCAGGCGCTTGTCGTAGTACGCGTGCCGGTAGGTGGCGATCGACGCGGCATGGGTTCGGCGGACGACGGCGGCGAACTCGCCGTCCGCATCCGGCAGATGGAGCAGGCCGTCGCCCGCCACCACGCTCACCGCAGCCGTCAGCCCGGGCAGGAAGCGGTTGTTGACGACGACCTGGAGCACCGCATCGGACGAGCCGGCGAGTCGCGCCGTCATCACCGCCGTTGCCGCGAGCAGCACCGAGGACGTGCTCGCCCGGTGTCCGGCCGCGACCAGCTCGACCGCCCGCAGCAGCGCCGGGGAGCTGAGGACGGCGTTCGGGAACGGCTGCGGCTCGTCGTGCCGGGCGGCGGGGAAGAGCCGCGGCGGCCCCGAGCGGAGCTTGCGCAGGACGTGCGCTCGGGCGTTGGCGTCACGTCGCCGGCCGCGCTCGGACTGCTGGAACGCGGCTTCCTCCAGGGGCTGTTGGGCCGGCCGACGGGCGCGGATCGCCTCGGCGGAGGAGCCCAGGGAGAGCTCGGTGAGGTCCATCGCCAGCCGGCCCATCCCCGCGCCGTCCAGTGCGGTGTGCGACAGGACGAGGGAGATGTGCCGGACCAGGCCGCCCGCCACGACCAGACCCACCCGGACCGGCCACTCCGTGGCGCAGTCGAACGGTAGCGCGGCCAGCTCGTCGTGGAACGCCGCGCCGGTACGCGCGAGTTCGGCGGAGTCACCGTCGCCGTGGCGGGTGTGGACGGGCAGCCGTCCTTCCGGGTCGACGGTTTGCCGCAGCCGGCCCTCGCCGTCGGGGTGGAGCCTGGTGTGGAGGGAATCGTGCAGGTGGAGCAGGTCGGTGAGCGCGTCGAGGACGACGGGCACCGGCAGGCCCGGTTCCAGTGGAGCCGCCGTCGTGATGTTGTACCGAGGCGCGTCGGCGGGTGACAGCCGGCCGACGGCGTCCCAGATGGCCTGCTGGCCCCAGGTGGCCGGACCGGTCCCGGACCGGCCGGACGAGAAGGTGATCTCCAGCTGCTGACTCGTGGTCACCGTGTGGCTCTCCGATGTGTGGCTCTGGGCCCGGTGCGTGCCGCGTGATGCGTCGCGCTTCCGGGCGGGGCGGGAGGTGCGGTGGGAACGCGTGTGCTGCCAGGGCAAGAGTGTGGCGCACTGCCCAGGCCCCGTCGAGCCTCGGAACGCGGCTGCCAGCCACCGTCGTCGGGCCGCCGCCGGGTGACCGGTGGCGGGTGGACCGGCCCGCTGCGCGGGCCCTAGCCGAGCCCCCTTCCGGCCCTGGCGGCGGTGTCGGGTGTGAGGGCGGCGCCGCCGAAGGCGCCCGGGTACGTTTCGGTGACGGTGTGGCCGGTGTCGCGGGCCCGCAGGGCCAGCCGGGCCCGCTCACTGCGGGAGGGGCCGGCGGCCGCGTCCAGCTCGTCCGGCCGGAACCAGGCCCACCGGGTGATCTCGCCGTCCGTGCAGGACAGTTGGACGGCGTCGGGGTCGACGGTGCCGAAGTCGTGGACGAACTGGACGATCGGGTGGTCCAGCCCGGGAGCCGGATGCTGCCAGAACACGGCCAGCAGCGGCCCGGCCGGCAGGTCGAGGCCGGTCTCCTCGCGCAGCTCTCGTGACGCGCCCGTGCGGGAGTGCTCGTGGTTGTCCAGGACCCCGCCGGGGAAGCCCCACCTGTCGACGTCGTCCCCCTTGACCATCAGCAGGCGCCCGTCCGGCGTGGTGACGATGGCGGCGGTGCACGTCCACGACCGCGAGACGGTGGCGAGCCAGTGCTCGCGCGGCAGGTGCGGGCGGGCCGGGGCGTGGGTGCGGAGGAAGGCGACGGCGGCCGGGTTGACACCGGGCAGGCTGTCGGCGAAGAACCAGCCGTGGGTGGCGTGGCGGGTCAGGACGAGCCGGTCGAGGTCGCCCGGGTCGTCCGGTGTCACCCGGACCACGAGCTGCCGCGCGTGGCCGTTGCCGCCGTCGAGCCCGCCCACGGTCTCGCCGGCGGTGCCGGGCCGCCCGCAGGTCTCATACAGCGCGCGGGCCGCGGCGTCCGCCGGCTCCTCACCGGGCAGCGGGGCGACGGCGGGCAGTTCCCAGCAGCCGTCGGAGCGGCGCAGGAGCAGGATCCGGCCGATGCGGTCGGCGACGAGGGCGCCGGTGGTGGGTTCGGTGGTGTCCAAGCTGTCTTCCTCCGGCGGTGTTGGGGGTGGCGGACCGGTGGACCCGGCCACCCCTCGGTCAGGGAGCGGGGGTTGGCGTCGGTGCGCCACCCGTGGGTCGGGCGGCCGCGCCCGCCGGACGGGTGGTCCGCAGGGCGGGTGGCCCGTTGGACAGGTAGGAGGGCAGGGCGGCGTGGGAGGCCAGGGAGGTGTGGGACGTGTGGGCGGCGTGGGCGGGGGACGAGGTGGGGGAGGCGGGGGAGCGTCGGCAGGGGTGGCGACTCCACGGCAGCACCTCCAGGAGCTCTCGGCGGGCGGGGACTTCGGGGGGTCAGGCGGCCCAACCGAGGACGGACAGGGTGTTGCCCCGGCCGATCTCGGCGAGCGTGTGGGCGGTGTAGGGGACAGTGTCCTCCGGCAGGCGGTCCAGGGGCCACCAGAAGAGCTGCTCGCACTTGTCCGGCTCCCTGTTGACGACGTGGCCGTCGAAGCGGGCCGGGCGGAAGAAGAGCTGGAGACGGTCCCGGCCGTCCTCGGCGTCGAAGTGGTGCAGCGTGTGGACGAGGCCGAGGTGGTCCTCGGCAACGGTGATGTCGAGCTCCTCGGCGGCCTCGCGTGCCATGGCGGCGGTGACGCTCTCGCCGGGCTCCATGTGGCCCGCGGGGAGGTGCCAGAGGCCGTCGGCGAACGAGGTGTTCCTGCGGCGGCCGAGCAGCACCCGGCCTGCGTCCAGGAGGACGAGGTGGACGCCGACGACGAGAGTGGTCGGGTGTGCCATGGATGGGCCTCCGGGCGGGTGGTGGCGGGCGTTCGAACGGCGGGCGGGCGGCCTGGTGCGGGCGGCCTGGGGCGGGTGGGCGGCCCGGTGCGAGCGGCGGGATTAAGTGGGCGTGGCGGAGGTGCAGTTGGCGGGGGCTCGCGGACCGGGAGGAGGCTGATGATGGTGCTGTTCGATTGTGGTGTTCAAGTGTTTTCGGTCCGGGCGCGCCCGGGTCGAACGGGGTGTTTTCGAGCACTCCGAAACCGGGGTGCGGCGCCCTCCGGCCGGCCGTGGACAGCACCGGCGAGGAGCCCGGAGGCCAGCGGGCAGGCGGCGAGCGCCCGTTCGAGGCAGGCCGTTCGGCCGGGGCGGCCCGTCCACCGGTGGCGGGCCGGGCGTGGCGGGTGCGTCGCGCGGATTCGCCGCCGGAATCACTCGTCCGGTTGATCAGGGGGCTCAGCGGGTTTCGGCCGGTCCGCCGTTCGGGCCGGTGGCCGGGGCGTCTCCGCCCGGGGCGGAACGGCTGTGGCAGTGGCTGCGCTTGCGGTTGGGGCAGTGGGTGCGGATGAGGGTGCGATCGCAGGCGCAGGCGCAGGCGCAGGCGCGGGCGCAGCTGCAGTTGTGGATGCGGCGAAGGTGGCGGCCGCGTAGCCGGCGTGCCGCAGGCGGTAGGAGTCGCCGAGGTGGTGCTGGAGCCGGCTGTGGCGGAACTGGTAGACCGCACCGGTCTGGCGCAGCACTCCCCGCCGGTAGGCGTCGTCGAGGAAGGCGACCGTGTCCCAGGGGAGGTTGCCGGTCATCGGCAGCCAGATGCGGGAGAAGATCACCCACTGCCCCCAGGCGGTGAACCCGAGGGCGTAGGAGAACGTGCCGCCGAGCCCGCCCACCACTCCGATGAAGAGGGCGTCCGGCAGCTGCCACTTCATCGGTCCGAGGAAGACCTGGAGCAGGTCGACGACCAGGCGGCCGCCGAGCGCGATCGCCAGGGTGAGCGCCGGCACGAGCACGAGGACCTGCCGGCCCACCGTCGTGCGGTTGGCGGACAGCAGGCCGACGGGGGTGGCGGCGGAGGCGATGTCCAGGGGTGCTTCGAGCGCGGCCATCAACCCGAAGACCAGACCGGCGGCCGAGCCGAAGATCAGACCGAAGGCCAGCATGTTGATCAGTGTGCCCTGGATCACCGCGCTGTCGGCGAGCGGGACCCTGTCGTACAGGACGCGCTCCAGCGTGACGGCGCACGCGCAGCCGACGCCCATCACGAAGCCGCCCAGCAGGACCGTCCCGAACCGGGAGGCGAAGGTGTGCACCGGCCCGCGGCCGATGCGGGTGCGGTTGCCGGGCAGCCGCAGCCGGACCTGGGTCGGCGCGAAGGCCGTGGTGCCGAACCTCGCGATGAGCCAGTAGACCGATCCGAAGGCCAGGCCCGCGATCGGCCCCATCAGGGCGCCCTCCAGGAGGATCTCGTCGAGGTCCGCCGCGGGGCCGCCGGCGCCGAGTTGGTGGACGATCAGGCCGACCGACCACTCGGACAGGGTGATGGACAGCGCACAGACCAGCATGACGGTGAGGAGACGGGTCGACGCCCGCAGGGAGTCGCCGATCTTCCACCAGGCGAGGTCCTGCTGGTCGAGGTCGTCGAACCGGGCCAGGTGGTGTGCGAGGTAGCCCAGCCAGTGCCGGACCCGTTCGGAGCCGGGGTCGGAGCCGTGGCCGCCGCGGCGGCGCGGGGGACCGCTGACGGCCCGCGCGGGGGCGAGGCGGCGGTAGACCGTGGGCACGAAGCCCGCCAGCAGATGCTCTTCGAGGGCGTGTCCGGTGGGGAAGCGGGTGGTGTCCAGGAGTTCCGCCGGATCGGCGGCGGGGTTCTCGCTGTAGATCGTCCGCGCCAGGATGACCATCAGCGGGGTGCTCAGGACCTCGGCGAGGTTCCGGCCGGCCGGGGTGTCCTGGGTGTGCAGCGCCTCCAGGACGGCGTCCCAGGTGTTCCGGTCCCCGGTTCGGCCGGTCTCGGCGCCGTGCCCCCCGGCGTGCCCCCCGGCGGTTCCGCGGGTGGCCTCCCGGGTGCCTTCCCGGGCGACTCGGTGGGCGTCTCCAGGGCTGTCTCCCCGGGCGTTGACGGGGCGGGAGGTGCGGGGCAGGTAGTCGGCGAGGTCGCCGGGAGTGAGGTCGGCGAGTTCGACGCCGGCGGCCCAGACGAGCGGGGTCCCCGCCGTGTGGACCGCCTCGGCGAACTCCTCACGGCGGCTGGTCAGCACGAGCGGCATCGAGGTGGCGTTGAGCGCCTCCAGCGCGTCGGGCCGCAGGCCTTCCGCGATCTCGTCGAAGCCGTCGAGGACCGGCAGCACCAGGTCCGCGTCGACCAGCGCGGCGGCCAGCGTCGACCCGCTGGACACCCGCTGGACCAGGTGGGGGTGGTCGCGCAACAGCAGGTCGATCAGCCAGTCGCGCAACGCGGTGGCCGTCGGATCCCACGATCCGAGGCTGAAGATCACCGGTACCCGGTCGTCAGCGGCCGGGGCGGCCAGGAGGTCCAGGAGGAACCTGATCGTCAGGACGGACTTCCCGGACCCGCCCCGGCCGAGGATCACGAGCCGGCCGGACGGGATCCGCCGGTAGACCTCGGCCACGTCGCGGAGGTCGCCGCTCATGTCCACCCGGTCCGCCGCGGAGCCGGGCGGGAGGCGCTGGATGTTCTCCCAGTGGTCCGTCAGGCCCGAGGGCGCCTGCCGCCATCGCACCGGCAGCGGAAAGGGATCGTGGACCCGGCGCTGCTCCTCCTCGATCTGCCAGCGACGCCTGACCTCCTGCGCGAGTTCCGCGGTCGCCCCGGCCAGTGCGTCCGGAATCCGAGGCGCCGGCGGCCGCACCGGGGCCGGCGCCGCGGCCGGTAACGCCGCCGGCACGGCGAACGGTGCCGCAGCCGGACCAGCGACCGGTGCCGCAGGCGGAGTCACCGACGGTGTCGCCGACGGTGTGGGGAGGGAATCGGAACCTGCGGGTGGGAGGGAATCGGGAACAGCAGTAGGTGCGGAATCGGAAAGGAATTCAGAGGCCTTTCCGGGAGCCTCCTCCGGTGGTGCCTTCGCAAGGGTGGCGGCCAGGCGCAGGCGGTCCTCCGGCCCGGCTCCCAGCGCGTCCGCGAGGAGATTGACCGTTCCCACACGGTGATCGGTGGACTTCCCGGTCTCCAGCCTGCGGATCGTGCGGACACTCACCCCCGACCGCTCCGCCACCTGTTCCTGGGTCAGCCCCGACTGTTTGCGCAGCCGGCGCAACAGTGTGCCGAGTCGATCCGCCATGCCGGCTCCCTCTTTCCCCCACGAGTACGGCCTGCGGCGAGCCTACCGTGACCACCGGCCACGGATGGCCGGTGCCATGGCCTGTTCGCCGGCCGGCGCGAACGCCAGCATCAGTGGTGTCCGGTCGCCCCCGAACCCGGAGAGAGGAGCCGATATGGCGTACCGCCACTGGTGCGGAGAGTGCGGTTACAAGACCGCCTGGCTCCCCCAGCCGGAGAGCGAGGAACAGCAGATCCAGCACTACGCCAAACATCACCCGGGAATTCCCCCGGGCGGCAGCGTGGAGGTCAATCGAAGTGACCCGAACCGCGGACCGGGATGTCTGCCGGCGCTGGGATTCGTGGTCCTGCTGCTGATTCTCGCGGCGTCGTGCCGCCGTTAGTTCCGGATCTCCCCGAGTGAATTCGTCCTGCCGGACCAGGTGTTCGGGTGGCTCCGCGACCGGTGTTCCGCCCGCTTTCGGCCTCGTAAAGGAAAGTGACCGCATGCTTCGCAAAATACGTGCTCTCGGTGTCGCCGCCGTCCTGGCGGGCCTGACGCTCGCCGCCGCGCCGTCCGCCGGTGCGACGGCGCCCGCCTCCACCGCCCCCGCGGGTACCACCGCGTCCGCGGGAACCGCCGGTGTCACGGACACGCGCACGCCCATCGGCGGCGGCACCGGCATCATCTTCCGCATGGCTCCGAGCCCGGAGAACCCCCAGAGCTACTACGTCTGCACCCTCACCGCCGTCGGCCGCGACGCCGCGGGCAACCTGGTGGCCCTGACCAACGCCCACTGTTTCATCGACGACCAGGGCAACAAGCTCGTCGGCTCGCAGGTGTACCGGGACACCTCGCCCGCCGGCAGCGCGTTCTCCCCGGCGCCGCTCACCGCCAGCCGGCCCGACCTGGCGACGGGGGCGATCGGTGAGGTGACGTACGTCAGCACGCCCAACAACCTGCTCAACAGCGGGCCCAAGGGGCTCGACTACGCGGTGATCAAGCTGGACGAGAGCCGGGTGGTACCGACCGACACCGTCGGCGGCGTGACGATCAGGTCTATCGGCGCCCCGCCCGCGGTGGGGACCCGCATGTGCAAGCAGGGCCACCGGACCGGGCTGACCTGCGGGATGAGGATCGGTACCGACGGCATGTGGTTCACCCACCTGATCTGGACCGACGGCGGCGACTCCGGCTCCCCGGTCGTGTCGGGGACGGCACTGGTCGGCAACGCCTGGGGCGCCCAGCACAGTTCGTCGATCCTGAGCATCATCGACGAGCTGACCGCCAACGGCGGCGTCGGGGCCGGCTTCCACCTGGCCACCTGAGCTACTGGCCACCTGAGTACCTGGCCGCTGGAGTATCCGGCCACCTGAGCACCCGGCCGGGTGGTGACCCGGGCACGCGGGCACGTGCCCGGGTCACCACCCGGCCGACACGCCCGACCCACCCTCGACGGAGAGACCCCTCATGACATCCATACTGTCCGGTGCGCGCGTGCGCGCCGCGATGCGCGCCACTGCGACCGCCGCCGCGACGGCGCTGGCGGCGACGGTGGTCGCCCTCGGCGGGCCGGTCGCACACGCCGACGCACACGCCGACGCGCCTGCCGTCCCGGCCTTCACCGACGGCTACGGCCTGACCCAGGTCGTCGGCGCCACCGAGGTCCACTCCGGCACCGACTTCACGATCACCGTGACGACCCCGCAGCTGCCCGGCCGGCACAGGATCCGCATCCTGCTGCCCAACGGCTACGCCGCGGAGCCCGGGAAGCGGTGGCCGGTGGCGTACTTCCTGCACGGCGGTGGCGGCAACGTGGACGACGCGGCGGCGGCGCCGGCCCTGCACTCGGACTCGATGATCACCGTCGTGCCGGACGGCGGCCTCAAGGGCTGGTACGCGAACTGGCTCATGCAGAACACCGCCCTGGGCACGGCGAACTGGGAGGCGTTCCACCTCACCCAGGTCGTCCCCTTCATCGACGCCAACCTGCGTACCGTCGCCGACCGGGGCCACCGGGCCGTCGTCGGCCTGTCGATGGGCGGCTACGGCGCCCTGCACTACGCCGAGGCCCGCCCGGACCTGTTCGGCCACACCGCCTCGTTGTCCGGCGGCATCGACTTCGGGATGGCCGAGATCCGCGCGGCCGTCCTGGCCACCGAACTCAACGTCACGGGTGCCTGGTGCGCGGTGAGCACCTCCAGCCCGGCCGGCACCGGTCGGTGCACCGGCTACGGCCCCTACACCGACAGTGACGCGATCTTCGGCTCCCCGTACCCCGTCTTCAACGCGGACCACGTCTGGAACGAGGTCAACCCCGCCGCCAAGGCCAACCTGGCGAAGCTCGCCGGCACGGAGGTCACGCTCTACACCGGCAACCAGGGGCCGATCGACCACTTCACCGAGATGGCCGCCAACAACGTCAAGGCGCGCCTCGACCAGCTCGGGCTGCCGAGCCGGTTCGTCGACTACGGCAACGGGACGTCGCTGGCCCCCGGGTGCGACGGCGGCCACAACTACGGCTGCTGGGCGCCCGTCCTGGCGGACTACATCCCGCGGCTCCAGGCCTCGTTCGCCGCGGCGGGCTGACCGCGGCAGCGGATCCGGCCAGGGCCCCGGCCTGACCGACTGCCGGGGCCCGGCCGGAGCGGCTCCCACTCCCTCTCGAACCGCACTTCCTTCCGCCCTTCCTTCCTGAACTGCGCTTCCCTCCTGAACCGCCCTTCGCTCCCGAACCGCCCATCCCTCCCGAACTGCACTTCCTTCCAGGGCTCCGGCCCGCACGAGCAAGCGAGGACTCCATGGACGATCTGATGCACAAGCTGGTTTCGGCTGCCCTCAGCGGTGGGCTGATCGCACTGGTCGGGGGGCTCAGCGTCCTGGTCCGCCGCAGGCGGGTCGCCAGGGCCGAGGCCGCCGCGCCGGCGCCGGTCGAGGACCTTTCGCAGACCCTGCTGCGACAGGCCCGGGAGGCCGACCGCAGCCGTGACGAGCTCGCCGGCCAGGGCAGGCCGGCCGAGGCCCTCGACCCGGCCAGGGCGGCCGCCGAGCTCTGGCGCCGGCTCACCGAGGTGCGGCAGGGCCGGTTCCTGGCCGAGCGGCAGGCCGCCCTGGCCCGTCTCGGCGAACTGCTCGCCGCCGCGGGCCGGCCGGACGAAGCGGCGCGCGTCCGTCAGGAGATCGTCGGGCTCGGCTGACGAGTCCGACCGGAGCGAGGAGACCACCATGCCCGCCGCCCTCTGGACCGGCCGAGAGGCACACCCGGACCGCGTGACCGCCGACCTCACCGGGGTGCTCGGCCGCGAACTCGGCCTCGCCCGGCCGCCCGTGGCCGTCACACTCCCGCCCGACAGCACCGGCGTCCCGGCCGGCAGCCTGCTGCCGCCGCGCGAGCGGTTCAGCGGGATGCCCGCGCCGACGCTCTGCTACGTCTACGTGGACGCCCGGGCGCCGAGACCGTTCGAACTGCGCGCCTCGCTCATGGCCGGGCGGGCGTTGGTCCGCCGCAGCCTGGGGCTGGGACAGCTCTTCTACGCCGTGCCGCTGACCCGCTCGGTGCCCGCCCGTACCGCCCTGAGTGCGCCCCGGCGTTTCGGTCCGTCGTCCTTCGAAGGCGACGCCGGGGTCGCGGGCCGCCTGAACGCGGACCGCGAACTGGTCGCCGACGCGAACGCGCTCACCCCGCTGGAGGCCGGGCCGGACGCCTCGCACACCTGGTCGGTCGAGCGGTTGCTGGCGGTCGAGCCGCTGCCTGGGGAGCAGGGGTCGGTCCTCCTCCTGCGCACCCTCCACCGCGCCGCCGCTCACGGGTGGTCGCTCCGCGCCGACGCCGTGCTGAACCTGGCCGCCCGCATCGAGGCCGTCCTCGGCTGAGCCGTGCGGGGCGGCGCGGCGGCGGGGCTACGGAGCTGCGGGGGCGACGAGGGCCGCAGGGGCTGTGGGGGCGGCGGGGGCTGGGCCGACGCCCCGCAGCCGCCCCGGGCCGTCGCCGCTGCGGGCCGCCCGGCCGGTCCACGCCCGGCAGAGTGTCCACGCCGGGCAGGGTGTCCACGCCCGGCAGGCTCACGTGCGGTCGGCGGTGACGACGTGGTAGTCGAGCAGGCCGCTCTGCCAGGCGGTGAGGAAGTTGCGCGCCCAGTGGCCCGGCGGGACGGTGTCCTCCAGGTAGCGGTCCAGGCCGGGCCAGACGTGCTCGCCGATCGACTCGGCGGAGACGTTCCCGAAGCCGGCGTCCGCGAGATCGGCGGTGAAGTCCTTGAGCGGGTGCGCCACGTCCAGGCCGTCGGCGAAGCTGGCGAGCAGGATGCTCAGCCGCTCGGCGACCTCCGGTCCGGAGCTGAAGAACGTGGTCACCACCAGCCGTCCGCCGGGCCGCAGCACCCGCGCCGCCTCGCGCGCGAACCCGGTCAGCTCGCGGAAGTGCTGGGCCGCCTCGACGGAGTACACGCCGTCCAGCGAGCCGTCGGGGAAGGGTAGTTCGTCGGCCGCGCCGAGGGTGTAGGCCAGCCGGTCCGGGAACGTCGCCAGCGCCTTGGCGTTGACCGCACGGGCGCGCTCGACCTGGTCCGGATGGATGTCCACCCCGGTCACCCCGGCGAACCGGAACTCGCGCAGGGCCAGTGCCGCGCCCAGCCCGCGCCCGCAGCCCACCTCGGCCAGCCGCAGCCCCTCGGCCGGCGCCGGGAAGGCACCCAGCACCCGCCGGTACAGCTGCTCCTGGCTGCGCACCCGGTCCTCCGGGCCCGGTGACCTGGTGTCGATCCCGTGCCAGTCGCCGAAGTTGATGAAGCCGCCGGCGAAGCTGGCCGCCATGGCGAGATCGCCGGCGCCGTAGGTCTGTCGCACGGTTGCGGGAATGCGGTCGTGGTTCATGGTCGCGGTCTCCTCGCGGGTCGTTGCCCCGGCTCCGGGGGCGCCGCAGTACGTACCCAAACGGGATCGTGGCCGAACGCCACGTGCGGGTGGATTGTGCGGGTTCGGGACGGCAGTACGGGCGGGGCCGCCGGGCCTTTTTGTTGACGAATTGTCAGCAAGTGCTGCGCGATGGATTGACGGTGCATGGACACGGCTCTACAACGTAGTGGGCTGACCGATTCCCCCAACTGTTCGGACAGCCCCGGACGTTCGTCTTCTCGCCCCCCTGCCGAGAAAGAGGCTCCCCATGCAGACTCGCACCTGTCTGGCATTGGCCGCGGTCGCCGTGACGCTGGCCGTCGGCGCCGCCCCCGCATCCGCGTCCCCCGGCGGCACCGTGGCCACCGCGGCGGTGCTGACCACCGGCGGGGCCGGCGGCGCCCCGGTCGCGGTCGGCGACGTACTCGCCGCGCCGCTGGCCTCCAACACGCGCGCCACGTTCTACTCGACCGCCGCCGGATCGACCGGGGTGACGTGCGGCGTCTCGCAGCTCACCGCGCGGGTGCTCGACAACCCCGCCGCGCCCGGGACGGCGACGGAGTCACTGACCGGGCACACCTTCAGCTCGTGCACCAGCAACGTCACCGGTGTCACCTCGGTCCGGAGCCTCACCGTCGGCAACCTCCCCTACACCGTCTCCGTCGGTGACTCGGCCGGCAACCCGGTCACGCTCACCTCCGGGACGGCCGGGCCGATCCAGGCCACGGCCGTGCTGAACTCGTGGTTCGGCACCCTCACCTGCAGCTACCAGCTCAGCGGCGCCTTCACGGGGAATGCCGACAACGCCGCCCACAGCCTGGTCTTCCGCAACGAGCACTTCGTCAAGAGCGGCGGATCGGGCCTGTGCCCCGCCGACGGCTACTTCTCCGCCACCTACGGGCCCGTCGCCGACACCAGCCGGGCGGGCAGCCCCGTGGTCGACGTCAACTGACCGACCCGGCAGGCCCGGTCACGCACCGAGCGCGGCACCGAGCCCTGGTACCGAGCCCTGGTACCCGGCCCGGTCGGGCGGGCGCGCGCAGTGGCGGACGGGACCGCCCCGCGCGGCCGGGCGGGCGGCTCGTGGCGGGGGGCTGCGGAGCGGCGGGGACGGTGCCGGCCCCGGTCTAGCCAGTCCGGGTGACAGTTCGGGCGCGTACCTCCTCGGCCCGCTCGGCGGGGCGGAATGCTGTGCCCCGTCCGGGGCTCAGGACGTGCCGGTGACCGCCGGTACGGGGCCGCGGCGTGGAGCGAGGAGGCGCGATGTCGAACAACGGGACCACGAGGGGACCGGTGCCGGACCCGTGGCTGACCGGGCGCGAGGTCAACGTCACCGTGCCCGCGACGGTGGCGGGTGACCTCGACCGGATGAGCGGGGTGCTCAGGAGCGTGCTGACCCAGCTCGGCTGTCCGACCTGTCACTCCGGGTTCGACCTGAGGTTCCGGCAGTCGCTGGACTTCGTGGTCTCCCCCAAGGGCGACGTCGCCCCGGGCATCGCCCAGCCGTTCGTGGGTTAGACCGACGTGACCGGGCTCGGCGTCGGCCTCACCCACGTCCCCGGCGCCGAGCCGATCCTTGAGGCCTGCGCGGACCTGCTGGAGGTCGTCGAGATCGAACCGCAGGCGCTCTGGCGCGCGCGGCCGGACGGCACGACCGGCTGCGACGAGGAGGCGCTGCGGCGCCTCGCGGACCTTCCCGGGGCCCGGCTGCTGCACGGCGTCGGCAACCCGGTCGGCGGCTGCCGGCCACCCGACCCCCGGCACACCGCCCTCGTCGGCGAGCTGGCCGGGCGGCTGCGGGCGCCCTGGGTCAGCGAACACCTGGCGTTCAACCACACCGGCCGCGGCGACGAGGGCTTCCGCACCGGCTTCATGCTCCCGCCGCGGCAGACCCCCGAGGGTGTGCGGCGCAGCGTCGCCTCCGTCCGGGCCATGGCCGACGCTGTGCCGGTCCCGCTCGCCGTGGAGATCGGCGCCAACTACCTGCGGCCGCGCGCCGACGAGCTGTCCGACGGCCGGTTCGCCGCGGGCGTGGCCGAGGGCGCGGGCTGCGGGCTGCTGCTCGACCTGCACAACGTCCTCGCGAACGAACGCAACGGCAGGGCACCGGTCGCCCGGCTGCTCGACGAACTCCCGCTGGACCGGGTCTGGGAGGTGCACCTGGCCGGCGGCTTCGAGCACCGCGGCTACTGGCTGGACGCGCACAGCGGGCTGCCGGACGAGGAGTTGCTCGCCCTGGCGGAACGGGTGCTGCCGAGGCTGCCGGCCCTGCGGGCGGTCCTGTTCGAGGTGACGGGCTCCGCCGTGCCGGGTCTCGACCCGCAGGCCGTCCGGGACCTGCTGGTCCGCGTCCGCGAGCAGTGGCGGCCGCAGGAGCCGATGGCGCCGGTGCCGCGGGAGCGGCCTGCCGCCGGTGCGCCTCCCGCCGGCCCGGACACCGGACCGGGCCCCGAGGAGTGGGAGCACGTGCTGGGTGCGCTGACGATCGGCCGGGTGGTGGACAGCCCGTTCGCCCGCGAGCTGGCGGCGGACCCGGCGGTCGCGCTGCTGCGGGAGCTGGTCACGGAGTCCCGGGCGAGCGCGCTGGCCGGCACGCTCGTGCACACCGTCCGGCTGCTGTTGCTCACCCTCGGCGAGGCCGGGGTGCGCGACCTGCTGGACGACTACACCCGCTCCCACCCGCCGGAGCTGTTCGCCACGGACGAGGCGGCGGCGTTCGCCGGCCACCTGCGGCGCACCCGTCCGCGCGTCCCCTGGCTGGCCGACGTGCTGGAGCTGGACCTCGGCCTCGTCCGGGTGCGGCTCGACGACACCCCGCGGACGGTCCGTCTCGGCACCGACCCGAACGACCTGCTGGCCGCGCTCGGCGCCGGCCGGCTGCCCGTCGACCCCGGCCGGGGCAGTTTCCTGGTCCGGCTGACGGCCTGACGGTCCGCCTGACGGTCGTTCCGGGTGGTCCGCCTGACGGTCCGCCGGGGAGGCGGACCACCGGCCGGCGGCCGCCGGCGGGCCCGCCGCGTGGCCGCTCCCCGTGGAGGGTGCCGTCCGGGGCTGCGGGAGACTGGGGCTCCGACGGGGCGGCGGGGCCGGAGCGGGCCCGCCGACCATGAACAGGGGAGACCACCATGGCCACCGAACGGATCGCGCCGCCGCTGACCGGGGGCGAGCGGGAGATGCTGCGCGCCTTCCTGGACTACCACCGGGCGACGCTGGCGATGAAGTGCGACGGGCTGACCGACGACGAGCTGCGGCGGCAGTCGAGCCCGCCGTCCACGCTCTCCCTGCTCGGGCTGGTCCGCCACATGGCCGAGGTCGAGCGGACGTGGTTCCGCCGGGTGATCAACAAGGAGGACATCGCGTTCGTCTGGTCCCCGGAGCGCGACTTCCAGGCCGCCTACGACGCGCGCGACGCCGACCGGGCGCAGGCGTTCGCGGCCTGGGAGGAGGAGGTCGAGCACGCCCGCCGGATCGAGCGGGAGGCGGAGTCGCTGGACGTGACGGGCTACATGCCGAAGTGGGAGGCCGACGTGTCGCTGCGCCTGGTGATGCTGCACCTGATCCACGAGTACGCCCGGCACAACGGGCACGCCGACTTCCTGCGCGAGTCGATCGACGGCGAGGTGGGGGCGTAGGGGCCAGGGACGAGACCGGGCCCCGCCGGTTCACCGCCCGGTGGGCCGCCCCGCCCGCCAGAGGTCGGCGCCGACCAGGGCGGCCAGCTCGCGCACGGCCGCGCGGGTGCGGAGGCCGAGCCGGCCGGGGTCGAACTCGGCGCCCGCCGCCAGGTGCTCGTCGAACGGCAGCTCGACCACGCCCCGGCAGCGGGCGCCGAAGTACGCCCGCAGCTCGGCGGATCCGACCGGCCGGACCGTCCCGCGGACCGCCGAGATCGCGGTGACCGAACGGGCGGCCAGCTCCCCGTAGCCGTGCGCGTGCAGCCAGTCGAGGGTCGCTGCCGCGCTGCCCGCACTGTCGACGCCCGGGGTGGTGGCGAGGATCAACTGGTCGGCCAGGCCGAGGACCCCGCGCATCGGGTCGTCCAGCAGGCCGGTGCCGGAGTCGGTGAGGGTGATCGGGAACCGCTGCGCCAGCAGGTCCAGGGCGGAGACGTAGCCGGCGTCGGAGAGCGACTCCGGACGGTCGGGACCGGCGAGCACCGCCAGTCCGCTCGGCGTCGGCGAGACGTACCGGTCGAGGTCGGCGGGGTGCCGGGCGGCCGCGAGGTCGGCGATCCCGGCCTCCGTGCGCCGCCGGATCCGGCGACCCAGCGAGCCGCTGTGCGACCCCGCGTCGACCGCCGCGACCGGCTCGCCGCGCTCGGCGGCCAGCATCGCGCCCAGGGTGAGCACCAGCGAGGTCCTGCCGGCGCCGCCCTTGGCACCCACCACGGCCACCCGGCAACTCCCCTGCAGCGGGGACCTGATGAGCCGCAGATGCTCGCGGCACCGGCGTTCGCCGGAGCGCAGGCGGTCCAGCGCGCTGCGCCGCCGCCCGGGGGCGGAGGCCGGCACGCGGGCGGCGGCCGGTGCGGGGGCGGGGCTGGCAGTCCTCATGCTGTCTCCTTCGGACGCGGTCTGCGGCGCACTCTCCACCCTGCTCTACGGCGCGTTGGTGCAGGTCAGTTCAGTGCCAGGGCGTCCAGGTGGTGCCCGGCGGGGCACGACCGCGCACTCGCGACGAGGGCGGGAGGGGGTCGGAAGGCCGGAGTTCGACGGCGCCGGGTCACACCGTCCCGGCTGCGGAGGGGAGTTCGATGCCCGGGGTGAGGTGGAACCGTTCGGGGCGGGTGACCGGGCGTCGTTCGGCCGGCGCCAGCAGGTCGCGCCGCTCCAGCCAACCGTTCAGCCTGGCCAGGGCGTTGTGGTTGCGCTCGGCCGGGTCGGCACTCGCGAGGCCGGCGGACTCGCGCAGCAGGACCCGGGCCGGACGGCCGGACGGGTCGGCCTCCGCCGCCCCGATGACGGTGAACGTCGTGCCCGGGGCGAACACCGCCTGCGGCTCGTCGTCGGCGCTGCCGAACGCGGTGGTGCGCCGGCCGGTGGCCGACCAGACGACGAACTCGACGGACACACCCGGAAGTTCGGCCGTCGGCGCGGTCAGACCGGCGACCGGGGCGGGTTCCAGGAGCTCCCGTCCGACCGGATAGTGGTCCACCACCCCGGCCGGATCGAGTCCGGGATCGGCGGCGAGCAGGACGACGCCGTGGTGGCTCGGGAGGCGGCGCAGGCCGGATCCGAGACAGCGGAGGAAGGCGGCCAGCGGGGCGGACGCTCCGGCCCGGGCCGTCGCAGTCAACTCGGCCCGGCCGACCGGGACTCCGGTGTCGCCGTGGTACAGCAGGACGGCGGCGAGGTCGGGCCTGATGTCGTCCTTCGCGGTGGGCCGCAGGGCGGGCAGCCGGGTGGCGGCCTGGTCCACCCGGCCGGTGCACCGCTGGTAGTGCTCGCCGAGCAGGGCCCGGACGGTTTCGCGGTCGGCGGCGCTGCTGACGGTGACGGGGGCGGCGAACTCCTCCGGGCGGTAGCGGCGGGCCGGTTGGGGAGTCGGTTCGGGCCGGGGGCCGGGGGCGGGTTCGCACGGGGCTTCGGCGGCCGGGTCTGGAGCAGTTGCGGGCGGCGGGGTCGGTTCCTCAAGCTCCTCCGACTCCTCCGACTCCTCAAGTTCCTCCGGCTCCTCCGGTGCGGACGGCTGCGCAGGGCTGCTGTTGGTGGTGGCGCTGGTGCTGCTGCTGCTACTGGTGGTGACGGCGGTCGGGGCGGGCGGGGTCGGCAGGGGAGTCGGCTCGGGAAGCGGTGCGGGGTCGGGGGCGGCCGGGGAAGCGGGCAGGGCCAAGCGCCCGGGGCCGGGGTCGACCCCGGGCGCCGGGAGGTGTGCGGGACCCGGGGCGGGGAGGACGGCGGGGGCACCGGGAGTGCCCAGGACGGCGCGAGGCGCCCCGGTCGGTGCCGCCCCGGGCAGGGCTCCGTACGAGACCGGCACCACGCCCGGCGGCCTGGCCACGGCCGGGTCGGGCCCGAGCCACTCCAGGCCGTGCATGCGGGCGACGAAACGCCCGACGCGTTCGGCGGACGGCTCCAGCAGTCCGTGTACGAGCAGGCCGAACCCCTCGGCGCCGACGGTCGGCAGACGGTCCAGCAGCGCGCCGAGCTCCTCGAAGACGTCCGGCTCCACCGGGCGGTCCCGCTCGCCGACGATGAGCAGCGGGCGGGCCGGTTCGGGGCGGCGGAAGCGCGGGGTGAGCACGTGCGGCGGTTCCGGGCGGAGCCAGAGGCCGGCCGGGACGGCCTCCAGCGCCCAGTACGGGAAGGCCGCGAAGACGGCCGGTCCGTCGGTCCGCCAGTCGGCTCCGCTGTTGCGCCATGCCGCCGGGGTGGTGCCCTGGCCGGGGGCCGAGGCGAGCCGCAGGAGGTACGGCTCCCAGCGGGCCTGCCCCTGCGCGTCCAGGACACGGGAGGTGGGACCGCCCTCGCCGAGCACCGGGAGGCCGATCGCGGCGTGCACCGGCCGGGCCAGTCGGGCGGCCAACGCGCCGGTAAGAGCGGTGAGTTCGTCGGGTGAGGCCCAGGGGGCACTGACCAGCAGCCGGGCGGCGTCGAGGGGCAGGGCGACTGCGGCGTCGGCGAACTCCTCGGGGAGGAGGAGCGGCGCGGCGGGGGTGCCGACCAGCAGGACGACGGTGCCGGGCGGTGCGGCGGCCAGCCCGAGGCCGGGCAACGGGCCGGCGGGCGGGGCCGTCGGGTGGGTGAGCCAGAAACCGGCGGGCAGGCGCAGTACCTGGGCGGCGGGGCTCCCGGACGTACGGGCGGGCGGGGCGGCCGGGGCGGTCCGGGCAGCCGGAGGCGTGGCGGTTCGGACGGCGGCGTGGGTGGTGGCCCGGGGCTCGGCCGTGGTGGCGCCGGGTGTTCCGGCCAGCCGCTGCGGCGCCGCGCCCGGGACGCAGTGCCACCAGGCGGCCGGCTCGGGGGCGCCGTCGGGGGTCGTGAGCGCGAGGCCGCCGTCCGGGGTGATCCTCACCAGTCCGTCCGGGGCGACCACCGGTACGCCCGCCTGCTCGGCGACCAGCTCGGCGGGCCGGCGGCCGTTGGGCGCGAGCGCGGCCAGCCCGGACGCGGCGACGACGAGCGTGCCGGCCCCGCGGGCACGGGCGACCACGCCGAGGTCGGCCATCCGGTCGCGCAGCACGACCGCCGCGTCGGGGGCGGCGGCGACCACGATCAGGCTCCCCGGCAGCGGCGGCAGCGAGCCGACCGCCGCCGACAGCTCGTCGTCGTCGGCCGAGGCGGGGGCGATGACGAAGTGCGCTCCGACGAGCCGGAGTTCGGCGCCACACGGTGCGGCGGACGGCTGCGCCGACGGCGGCGGCACCGGCTGGGGGAGTTGCGGTTCACCCGCCCGCGGGCGACGCCCGAACAGCCGGCGCGGCGCCAGGGCGGCGGGGACGGCAGGGCCGGGCGGTCGGGTGGGAGAGACGCTCATCGTCCTGGTAAACGGCTGGGGCCCGGTCGGGGGTTCACCTCGTCCGCGCGAGCATGCGGGCCGCGCGAGCATGGGGGTGTGCGGGTGTGCGGGGACGTGGACCGCGCGGGTTCGTGGACCGCGTCGGCCCGCGCCCCGGCGACCCGGGAGGCCGTCGCGGCGGCGATGACGGCGGACGGCTGGCAGCCGGCCGGCAAGCGGTGGAAGGCCGAGTTCAAGACCCCGACGCAGCAGACCGCCGCCGAGGTGGCTGCCCTGATCACCACCGAACTCGCCGCCCGCGGCATCACCGACCCCAGGGCGGCACGTTCTCCCGCACCGACGCCCGGGCCGGCGCAGCCTTGCAGGCGTCGCACGCCCAGGACCCGAGCCCGGCCGTCCGGAAGAAGGCGGGATGGTTCGCCCCTGGATGACCCGTCTACGAACGAACCGGCCCACGCGCGCTCGGGTGACTCGGGCGACAGCACGGTCCTCGGCCCTGGTATTCGGGTTGACCCCTCGATCGGTCGGATGATCGGGTTGGGGCATGGAAACCAGCACGACGGGCGATCCACTGCCTGCAGAAGCCGTTCAGCTCCTTGAGGCTCTCCTCAAGGAGGACCAGCCGGACCATCGGGCCCTGCTCGCGCAGATCCCGCACCTGCGCGTCATCGGCCGCTGCCCGTGCTCCTGCGCCAGCATCGACTTCGGCCTGGACAGGGCAGCGGTGCCGGCCGCGCCCGTGGCCGGCAATCCCGTTGCCGACGGGACGGTGCTCGACGCCGACGGAGAGCCGGTCGGCGGAGCGCTGGTCTTCGCCTACGACGGCTACCTGTCCAACCTGGAGGTCTACGGCTGGGGTGATGACCAGATCACCCGGCTCCCGTCCCCGGACCGGCTCTGCTGACTCCTCGAAGGGGTGGACCCCGGGCCCGCCAGAACCGGGGAGAGCCTCGGAGGTGGTGGTCCGCCGGACGGGGACAGGGCTCGGGCAGGACGCCCGGAGGCGGTGCCCGGTGCCCGGTGCTCGGTGCCCCGCGGCCACGGCGGGGAGACGGTCCGCAGGACCGGTGAACCGTGCGGGTGCTTCCGTCCGTAGTACCGGGTGGCGGCAACGCCACCGGCGCCCGACCCCCCGTGCGGGCGCCGGTTCAGTCGTCCGGGAGTACGGTCCGCCCGCTGGGGTGGCCCGCCCGCCGGTGGTCCGGCTCCCGGTCCCCCGGCTCCCGCACCCCGTCGGGAGCCGGGATCGGGTGCTCCGGCGGCCGTCCTTGTGGGAGGGCGGTCGCCGGAGCGCCCGGCTTCGCACGGTGCGACGCCCCGGGCGCGCGCCTCCTGCCGCAGCCTTCGAGTGGGACGCCGGTGCGTCCGCAGGTGCGGCGCGGCCCGTGTGAGCCGGGGCGTCCACCCGAGGCGGTCACCGTGCGCGAACCACCGCCGCCGCCGGGAACCCCCGAAGCAGACCGCCCCCGCCCCCCAAGGCTCCGCCGCGACACGGTGTCGTACGGATAACGGGCAGGTCAAACGGGTTGTGGGGAGTGCCGGCTGATGAGCATTCTTGTGGCCATGACTTCGGCTCCCCCACGCCCCGGCCACCAGAGCGACACATCCGGGCCCACGCCCACCGGATACGCCCACGAATGGGCGCTGGTCGACGTCGAGACCTCGGGGCTGAGGCCCGGCCAACACCGGGTGCTCTCCCTCGCGGTGATCACGGTCGACGCCGGGGGCCGGCAGACCGGGGAGTACTCCACCCTGCTGGATCCGGGCGTGGACCCCGGACCGGTGCACGTCCACGGCCTGACCGCCGAGCGGCTGAGGGGGGCGCCGGCCTTCGAGCAGATCGCCGGGCGGGTTGCCGAACTGCTGGAGGGCAGGGTGATGGTGGCCCACAACGCCCAGTTCGACTACGACTTCCTCAGCCACGAGTTCGCGCTCGCCGGCTCCTGGCTGCCGGTCTCGCGGCGGCTCTGCACGCTGGCGCTGAACCGGCGGATCGACACGTCGACCGCGGACCTGAAGCTCGGCACGCTCGCCGCGCACTACGGCGTCCCGCAACTGCACGCGCACGACGCGCTGGATGACACCAGGGTGCTGGCCGGAGTGCTGCGCGGCTCGCTCGCCGAGGCGCAGCGCCTGGGGGTGCCGCTGCCGCTGGTGGACTGCCCGCCCCGGCGCACCTCGGAGTTCCGGCCGCGAATCCCCAAGACGCCGTGCGCGTACCGCAATCCGGGGCGGCTGCCGGCGGGTGGGGCGCTGGTGCAGGGCATGAAGGTCGCCGTGACCGGGGAGACGGGGACGGCCCGGGAGGAACTGGTCGCGAGGGCGGTGGCGGCCGGGCTGAACGTGATGACCTCGGTGAGCCGGCACACCAGTGTGCTGGTGGCCAACGGTGGCGCGGCGTCCTCGGCGAAGGCCCGGCGGGCCGCCGCCGAGGGGGTGCCGGTGCTCGACGAGGGGGCGTTCCTCGCCCTGCTCGCGGAGGTGCGGCCGGGACAGCCGCACGAGGCCGGCGGCGCGGTGACGGGCCCCGGGCAGGCGGCGCCGGCCGTTGCGGTGGAAGCCGTGGTCGCGGTGGAGTTCGCGGAGGCGGATCCGGCCACTGAGTCGGCCACTGAGTCGGCCACTGAGTCGGCCACTGCGCCGGTCGTCGAGCCGGTTTCGGCGGTGGCCGAGCCGGTCCCGGTGGCCGTGCGGTCCGCGGTGCGGCGCAGGACCGCCCGGGAGCGGCGGGCGCTCACCGGCCGGCGGGTGCTCGTGCTGGGTGGCCGGCACCCCGAGGCGGTGGCGGCCCGGACGGCGGTGGTCGGCCTCGGCGGCGCCGCCGCAGTGAACCTGTCGGCCAACGTCACCGACGTCCTCGCGCTGACCGGCTCCGCCACCGACCGGAGGATGAAGCGGATCGAGTGGCTCCAGCTCCCGGTGCACGACGACACCTGGCTGCGGACCCTGGGCAGCACGCCCGCCGCCGCGCCGGGCACCGGGAAGCCGGCCGAAGGAGAGCCGGACGAAGGGGAGGCGGACGAGGTGGAGGTGCTGCCGCGCGGTGGCGTGATCGACCTGCCCATCGCCACCGACGGTGCCCGCTGGAGCGTCAACGCCTCGTGGACGCAGCAGACCAGCTGCGAGGTCGACGTGGTCGCGTTCAGCCTCGACGAGGACGAACAGATCTCCTGCGACGAGGACTTCGTCTTCTACGGCGCACCCGAGAGCCCAGACGGCACCGTCCGGCTCGCCTTCGACGGCCCGCAGGAGCAGGCGGTCACCGTCGATCTCGGCCCGCTGGGCGGCTCGGTGCGGAAGATCGTCATCGCGGCGGCGATCGACGGCTCGGCCACCTTCGGCGACGTCGGCGCGGTGGAGATCGCGCTGGCCGGCGACACCAGGGCCCGCCCGATCGTCCAGGCCACGCTGGACGCCGCCACCACCGAACGGACCCTGCTGCTCGCCGAGATCTACCGCCGCGGCGGCTCCTGGCGGTTCCGTGCGGTCGGGCAGGGCTTCGACCACGGGCTTGACGAGCTGGCCCGCGGCTACGGGGTGGACGTCGAGGGCTGAGCGGCCCGGGGCGGCGGCGGTACCCCGGCGGGGTTCCGCCGCCGCCCCCGCTGCCGCCCCGCCGGGGTGCCGCCGGGGTCCGTCCGGCCGGGCCCGAGGGAGGGCAGCGGGGGCGGCAGCGGACGACGTCACCACCCCAGTAGGAACGCCCTCCGGGACAACCCGGCCAGCACGGCCTCCGCCGCCGCCTCCGGTGCGACGGGAGCGGCGTCCACCGTGTGCCGGTCCGGCACGCCGCCCGGCTCGCCCGGCTCAGCGGACTCGCCCGCCGGCCGCAGCACCACGTAGTGCAGAGCCGCCCCGGTGGTGCGGCTCTCGCGGCGGAACGCGTCCAGCGCCGTCGGCGCGACCGCCGCCTCCACCACCACCTGGTACCCGCCGGTGGCGAACGCGAAGGCCGCCTGCGCGGTGGCCGCCAGGGCCGTCGTGTTCTGCCGCTGCGCCTCCGGCAGGTGCGCCGGGACGTACCCCCGGCGGACCGCCCGCTGGAAGTCGTCCGCCCGCAGGTGCACGCTCGGGTGGAGGGCGTCCGCCAGCAGGGGCGCGACCGTGCCGCTCCCGGCCCCGGCCGGGTCGGCGAGCACGACCACGCCGCCGGCGCCCCGCCGGCCCCCGATCTCCGGCCCGCCTACGGTCGTTCGGTTCACGGCTGCTGATCCCTTCGCGGGCCGGGGACGGACGGGGTGCCGGAGCGGGTCTGACCCGGGTACGGACAGCCGAGCGCATCGTCCCTACGACTGACTGCTGTCGGAGATCAACCTAGTCCACGGTGGCACCCCGAGTCCTCCCCCCTACCGATCCGCGGACCGCTCCCGCACCGGGGTGTCCGGCCGCAGCACGATCGGGTTGGTCAGCGCCGCCATCGGGCCCCACGGCAGGTCGGGGCCCATGGCGTTGCCCCGGCCGGCGGTGCCGTCGGCCTTCGGGTGGCGGACCTCGGCCCGGACGAACGCGGCGAGCGAGGCCGTCGTCCGCCAGACGACGGTTCCCGCACCGTCGGGGGGCAGCGACTCCTGGTGCAGCTGGCCCTCGTCGGTCAGGAAGCGGACCGTCCCGCCGGGCACGCCGGAGACGGTGAGACGGACGTCCACCGGGGCGTCCGCGGGGACGGTGAGCTGTTCGCCGATGCCCGCCTGCCGGCCGTGTCCGGTGGCGGTGAACTCCAGGTGGACGGCAGCCGATTCGGCGAGCCAGCTGCGCCCGGCCCGGAGTCCGTCGAGGACGGCGTCACGGGTGAGGTCCTCGGCCCGGACGACGGTGTGCGGGGAGCCGATGACCTGCGGGGCACTGTGGGCGTCGCTGTTGCCGATGGCCGGCAGCCAGGAGCGTCCTTCCCGCAGGGCGACGCCGAGCCCCGCGTCCCAGGTGTCGACCGCCGACTCGTCGTCGTAGGTCCAGGGCCCGTTCCAGACCTCCACCGCGTCGGCGTCCTGGTAGCCGAACTTCCACTGGCAGGCGACGTACGGGCAGTACGGGTGGGCGGGCACCACCAGGCCGCCCTGGCTGCGGACTTGCCGGGCGAAGCGCGGGAAGGCCTCGTCGCGGGAACGGTAGCGCCAGTCGACGAACCGGCCCGGCCGCAGGCCGAGCGCCAGCCAGTGGCCGTTGCGGGTGGTCACCTCCTCGCCAAGCACGATCAGCAGGTCCGGCCCGGCCGGCGGGCCCCAAACGCCGTGCGAGGAAGTGGTGTTGTGGTCCGTGGAGACGATGAAGTCCAGCCCGGCGGCCCGCGCGCCCGCGGAGACCTCGGCCGGCAGCCGGCGACCGTCGGAGTGCACGGTGTGCAGGTGGCAGTCGCCCCGGTACCAGGAGCGCCCGCGGCCCCGCGCCCGCTCGGGCGGGTAGGACGGGGTGAACTCGGGCCCCGGCGCGCCGAATCGGAGGGTGACCGTGACCCGGTAGTCGAGCCCCTGCGGCGCCACCTGGTACGGGCCGAGGACGACGTGCCACCTCCCCGGGCGGATCGGGCCGGGGAGGTAGCCGGGCGTCGCCCCGTCGCGGGCGACGGTGAACTCGGTGCGGAACCCGCCCGACCAGCCGCGGAATCCGCGCCCGCCGAGGTCGGTGCCGCGTTCGTCGAAGAGGCCGATGTCACAGGAGTTGCCGGGTGTGCCGGCGGGGACGGACGGCTTGTCGTAGCCGTACGCGACGGCGATCTCCCGTACGCCGTCCGGCACGTCGAACGGCAGGTACACGAAGTCGGGCGCACCGGTGGGGAGATGGCCGGTGAGGGTGACCGTCCGGTCGGGTACGGCGTCCGCCGCCTGCGCCGGTCCGGCGGCGGACGCGAGGCCGAGCGCGGTGACCGCGCCGGTGGCCAGACCGGTCCGGAGCAGGTCGCGGCGGTCGAGCGTGGGGTCGGGCCGGTCGGACGGGGGGCTCTGGTCGTCGGGCTGTTGGCCGTCCGGCCGCCGGCCGGGCTGCGGGTCGTCACGGTCGGTCATCGGGGCCTCCGGTCTCGGGCGGCGGCGGGCGGACTCCCGGCCGGCTCGCCCGCCTCCCTACCCGCGCCGGTGAACCCGCGGTGAGCCGGGCCTCACCGGCGCACGGCGGGTCAGTGAAGGAGCCCCGGGGCACCCAGCACGTCCACCGGCACGGCCAGCACCTGCCCGGTTCGCGCGTCCTCCGGCGGCGGCCACTCGGCGGCGGTCAGGTAGAGGGTGCGGCCGTCCGGACCGCCGAGCGCGCACGAGAAGCACCCGCGGTCCAGCGCGACCCGCTGCACCACCTCCCCGCCCTCGCGCACCCGGACGCAGCAGCGGCCCGGGACGTCCGCGAACCAGAGCGCGCCCTCCGCGTCGAGGCTGATCCCGTCCGGCGCCGAACCCTCCACCGCCGCCCAGACCCGCCGGTCGGCCAGGCCCCCGTCGGCCGCGATGGTGAACGCGGTGAGCCGGCCCGCGTACGACTCGGCGACGATCAGGGTCGAGCCGTCCGGGGTGACCGCCATTCCGTTGGGGAAGGCGAGGTCGCCCGCCACCTGCCGGACGGTCCCGTCCGGGGTGACCAGCGCGACCAGTCCGGGCCCCGGGGCCTCGCCGCCCATCAGGTCGAAGCCGATGCAGTTGACGTACGCGTTGCCGCGCCCGTCCACGGCCACCTCGTTCCACGGCCGGTCGCAGACCGCCCGCAGGTCCGCGTACGGGCCGAGCGTGCCGTCGGCCTCCTGGCGCAGCAGCCGCCGGTCGCCGCCGGCCACGACGAGCAGACGGCCGTCGGGCTCCGGCAGCCAGTCGATGCAGAACGGGAACGACGGGACGCGGGCGGTCACGGTGGCGGCGCCGTCGGGGCCGACGGTGAGCAGCTCCTGGGCGCCCCAGTCGCAGACCCAAAGCCGGCCGTCGTGCCAGCGGGGCGACTCGCCGAGGGCGAGGCCGGTGAGGAGGGGGGAGGGGGTGGCGGGCATCGGGACTCCCTGCGCGGACGGCCGGACGGCGGGGTGAACAGCGGGGGGGGGCGGGCCGGGACAGCCGGGGTGCGGTTGCGGCGGGTGACGATCGTTCATAGAAACAGATGATCGGACTATCGGATGTGTATGGAGGTGGGCATGTCGCTGAGTCGGCGGACACTGCTGATCGCAGCGGCCGGCAGCGCACTGGCGGGGTGTCAGCCGGCCGCCGGGCCCGCCGGACGGGTGACGGCGGCGGCCCCGGCGGCCGGCCCGCTGCCGTCCACCGCTCCTGAGCCCGAGTCGCCCACGGGCCCGGAGGCCGCCACGACCCCCGCCGCCACTCCTGCCACCGCTCCCGGCACCGTGTCCGGGCCGCCGTCCACCTCCGCGACGCTGGCTGGCCGGGCCGACGTGCTGGCCCGGTACGCGGGCGTCGAGCCCTCCGAGTGGGGCCTGGACGTGACCGGGGTGCTCACCTCGTTACCGGCCGGGGAGCAGGCCACCGCACTCACCTTCGACGCCTGCGGCGGCCCCGGCGGCTCCGGCTACGACGCCGACCTCATCGAGTTCCTGCGCACCCACGAGGTGCCCGCCACGCTGTTCCTCAACGCGCGCTGGATCGACGCCAACCCGGCGGAGTTCGAGAGCCTCGCAGGCGACCCCCTGTTCGAGATCGCCAACCACGGGACGCTCCACCGCCCGCTCTCCGTCACCGGCCGCTCCGCCTACGGCATCGCCGGCACCGGCGACGCCGGCGAGGCGTACGACGAGGTCGCCGGGAACCTCGCGAAGCTCACCGCCCTGCTCGGCCGGCCGCCCCGTTTCTTCCGTTCCGGCACCGCCCACTACGACGACGTGGCCACCCGGATCGCCGCCGACCTCGACCAACGCGTCGCCGGGTTCACGGTCAACGCCGACGCCGGCGCCACCTTCACCTCCGCCCAGGTCCGCGAGGAGGTGGCCGCCACCCCGCCGGGCGCCGTCGTCATCGCCCACCTGAACCACCCGGGCGGCGGCACCGCCCCCGGCTTCGCGGCTGCCCTCCCGCCCCTCCTCGCCGCCGGCCGCCGCTTCACCCGCCTCTCGGACGTCCTGGGCTGAACCGTCGGCCTGCCACCCGGCCCGGGCGCCGGCAGGGCCGGGCCGCCGGCCGGGCCGGTCCGGAGTGGGCCGCCCGAACGGGCCCGGGACGGCACCGGCGCGCGGCCCGTGCGAACCGGCCGATGGCGCGCGGCCGGAGGTCAGCGCAGGCGCAGGCCGCCGGGGAGCTCCTCCTCGACGATGTCGGCCAGCCAGTCGAAGACGGTCGGGCCGCGTCCGGCGCGGGCCTCGGCGAGGCGGGCGGCCACCCGCTCACGGTGGGTGGGGTGGCAGCGGGCGAGCATCAGCTCCAGCTGGCGGGCGGTCTCGGGGTGGCCCAGGTGGCGCCGCGAGGTCTCGTGGTCCTGCCACTCGATGACGTAGTCGCCGTCCTCGGGCGTGCCGAAGCCGCCGCGGAGGCAGTCGGCGAAGGCGTCGAGGTTGCGGCCGAAGTAGCCGCCGCAGCCGATGGAGCGGCCGGCCTCGGCCCAGAAGTCCTCCAGGGTGCCGATCCGGGTGCCGTCGAGGACGTAGGTGACGGTCACGGCAGGACGGTGATGGCCGTGGCGAGGAGGCCGTCGCGCACGGTCCAGCGCCCGTCGAAGGAACCGAGGCGCCGGCCGTCGACGACCGGGCCGGGGACGAGGAGTTCGGCGTGGAAGGTGCCGTCGGTGCGGAAGGTGAGGTCGGCCTCGCTGAATTCGAGGAAGAGCCGGGTGAGGGGGAACCAGGTCTTGTAGACGGACTCCTTGGCGCTGAAGAGGAGGCGGTCCCAGGGGGTGTCGGGGTGCTCGGCGAGCAGTTCGGCGGTGCGCTTCTGCTCGTCGGGGAGGGCGATGGCCTCGAAGACGCCCTCGGGGAGGGGGAGCGCGGGCTCGGCGTCGATGCCCAGGGAGACGACGTCGCCGGCGTGGGCGACGGCGGCGCCGCGGAAGCCGGCGCAGTGCGTGAGGCTGCCGACCACGCCGTCGGGCCAGCCGGGCGCGCCGCGCAGGCCGGGGACGAGGGGGAGGTACGGGACGCCGAGGCGGCCGAGGGCGAGGCGGGCGCAGTGGCGGACGGTGGTGAACTCGCGGCGCCGGGAGCCGACGGCGCGGGCGATGGCGGCCTCCTCGGCCGGTTCGAGCCGCGCCTGCGGCGGGTCGTCGTACGCGACCTCCGCCACGACGGATCCGGGCAGCAGTTCGCCGATCACAGGTCCCCCCTGAGTGTGTGCCGTGCGGACGGGACGAGCCTAACCCGGCCGGCCCCCACGGTGGGGGCCGGCCGGGGGTCCGCTGGGCTACTCGAAGGCGGCCGCCGCCGCGCGGAGGGCCCGGGCGACCGTCTCGGGGTCGTACGGGGCGGGTTCACCGGGCAGGTAGGTGACGGCGCGCAGGGCCCCGGTGTAGCGGAACGAGCGGTGGCGCTCGTAGACCGGCCAGGAGACCGGGGACTTGCGGTCGACGCCGACGCTGATGCCCTGGAACGGAGCCATGCCGATCAGCTGGTGGACCGGGCCGAGCCGGCCGCCCTCGACGCCGTCGACCAGCAGGCGGAACTCCCACTTGAGGCCGGCCACGGCCGCGGCCTCCAGGGTGATCCGGCGGGCGCCGGGTGCCACCGGGCCGCCGTCGGCCTCGACCAGCTCGCCGTACTGGTTGTAGGCGAGGCGGAGCCGGCCGTCCTCGACGTAGAGGCTGTAGCCGCCGCCCTGGTCGCCGTGCGAGACGAGGACGCCCTGGTCGTCCGCTTCGTGGCGGTCCAGCTCGACCTCGACGGCGAAGGAGCGGAAGGAGATCAGGCGGGAGGAGCGGTACCGCTCCAGCTCGGGCGTGCCGGCCAGCAGGGTGACGGGGCGGCGCAGCCGTTCGGCCTCCGGGCCGCGCAGGGCGAGGGCGCCGCTGCCGTCGGCCAGCGGGAAGACGCCGTCGCGCCAGGCGGCGGCCTCCCAGGCGGCGGCCAGTTCCTTGACCAGCCCGGGGTGTTCGGCGGCGACGTCGTGGATCTCGGTGGGGTCGGTGCGCAGGTCGTGGAGGGCCCACTCGTCGTCGTCGTAGGGCGCGCCGGGGCGGTGCAGGGTGACGAGCTTCCAGCCGTCCCGGTAGTAGCTGCGGTTGCCGGTCATCTCGCAGTACTGCTCGGGGTGGGTGGAGGGGGCCTGCGGCACGCGCAGGACGGGGGCGAAGCTGATGCCGTCGAGCGACTGCACGGGCTGCCCGCCGCGGTCCGACGGCCGCTCGACGCCCGCCAGTTCGAGCAGGGTGGGCAGGATGTCGGTGACGTACTGGTACTGCGGGCGGACGCCGGTGTCACCCCCGGTGCGCGGCAGCCCGGCCGGCCAGGAGAGGACGAAGGGCACCCGGACGCCGCCCGCGTAGGTCTGGCCCTTGTAGAAGCGGAACGGCGTGTTGGAGGCCATGCCCCAGCCGCGGGGGTAGTGGACCAGGCTCTGCGGGCCGCCGATGAGCTCGATCTCCCGCTCGACGTCGGGGTTCCAGTCCTCGGGCAGGCCCGGGTGGTGGACGAAGCGGCTGAAGTAGCTGCGGGTGCCCTCGGCGCCGCCCTCGCCGGTGCCGCCGTTGTCGGAGGTGAACACGATGATGGTGTTGTCGAGTTCGCCGAGCGCGGCGAGGGTGTCGGTGAGCCGGCCGAGGTTCTGGTCGACGTTGTCGACCATCGCCGCGTACACCTCCATGTACCGGGCGTACAACTTCTTCTGGACGTCGCTGAGTTCGTCCCACGGGCCGACGTCGTAGCCGGCCTCCCCGTTGCGCTCGGGCAGCTCGGTGCCGGGCGGGAAGTGGCCGGCGGCGAGCTGGCGGGCGAAACGGGCCTCGCGCAGCTCGTCCCAGCCCCCGTCGTAACGGCCCTTGTGCCGGGCCAGGTCGGCCGGCTTGGCCTGGAGCGGGCCGTGCACGGCGTTGTGCGCGAGGTAGAGGAAGAACGGCTTCTCCGCGTCGTGCGCGCGCAGCGACTTGACCATGGCGATGGCCTGGTCGGTGATGTCGTCGGTGTAGTAGTAGCCCTCGGGGAACTCGTCGATGTCCAGGGGGCTGTTGTCGCGCACGAGTTGGTGCGGGTGGAAGAGGCTGGTGAGGCCTTCCAGTACGCCGTAGTACTGGTCGAAGCCCTTCTGGAGCGGCCAGTTGGTGCGGCTGTCGGCGGCGTTGGAGGCGGAGTCGCGGGTGAGGTGCCACTTGCCGACGGCGTAGGTGGCGTAGCCCCGGTCGTGCAGGAGCTCGGCGAGGGTCGGGATGTCGCCGGCCACCTCCATGCCGTAGCCGGGGAAGCCCGGGTCGGCGTTGGCCACGAAGGAGTAGCCGACCCGGTGCGGGTTGAGGCCGGTGAGCAGGGCCGCGCGGGCGGGCGAGCAGAGCGGCATCGTGTGGTAGTTGGCCAGCCGGACCCCGTTCGCGGCGAGCCGGTCGAGGGTGGGCGTGGGGATCTCGGAGCCGAACGGGCCGATGTCGCTGTAGCCCATGTCGTCGATCAGCACGACGACGATGTTGGGCGCGCCCTCGCGCGGGCGGACGCGTTCGGGCCAGGCGGGCGTGGAGGCGCCGAAGGTGCGGCCGACGGTGCCGGCGAAGCCCGCGTACGGGTCGCGCCGGTGCGGGTCGGCCGGCTGGGGGTCGGCCGGCTGGGGGTTGGGCGTGCTGGTCATGCGTGGCTCCGGGTAGTGAGGCGGGTGGCGGATTCCAGGCGCGGTACGGCGGCGAGGAGTTCGGCGGTGTAAGGGTCCTCGGGTGCGGTGACGACGCGGTCGGCCGGGCCGGTCTCGACGATCCGGCCGCGGTGCATCACCGCGATGCGGTGGCTGACCTGGCGGACCACCGCGAGGTCGTGGGCGATGAAGAGGACGGCCAGGCCGAGTTCGCGTTGCAGCCGGGCGAGCAGCTCGATCACCTGGGCCTGGACGGAGACGTCCAGCGCGGAGACCGGCTCGTCGCAGATCAGCACGCTCGGCTCGGGGGCCAGGGCCCGTGCGATGCCGATGCGTTGGCGCTGGCCGCCGGAGAAGGAGCGCGGCTGCCGGCCGGCCGCGTCCGGCTCCAGGCCGACCTGCCGGAGCAGTTCGGCGACGCGCCGGTCGCGGGCCGCGCGGTCGCCCAGGCCGTGGGCGATCAGCGGTTCGGCGATGATCTGGCCGGCGGTCATCCGCGGGTTGAGCGAGGCGTACGGGTCCTGGAAGACCATCTGCACCTCGCGGTGGGCCGCGCGCTCCCCGCCGCTCCCGAACTCCCGTCCGCGGAACCGGATCGAGCCCGCCGAGGGGGCGTGCACCTGGACCAGGGCGCGGGCCAGGGTGGACTTGCCCGACCCGGACTCGCCGACCAGCCCGAGCGTCTCGCCCGGGTGGAGCACCAGGTCGACGCCGTCCAGCGCGGTGACCGCCCGTCGGCGCGGACCGTACGTCTTGCCCAACCCGGTGACGGTGAGCAGCGGTTCGGCCCCGGGGGTGCTGTTGGCGGCCGCCTCGGACGGGGCGTCCAGCCGCGGCACGGCCGCCAGCAGCTGCTTGGTGTAGGGGTGCCGGGGCGCGGCCAGGACGTCGTCGGTCCCGCCGTGCTCGACCACCCGGCCGTGGCGCAGCACCAGGATCCGGCGGCAGGTCTGCGCGATCACGCCGAGGTCGTGGCTGATCACCACCAGCGCGGTGCCGGTCTCCCGGTTGATCCGGGCGAGCAGCCGGAGGATCTGCTGCTGCACGGTCGGGTCGAGGGCGGTGGTGGGTTCGTCGGCGACCAGCACCTCGGCCCGGTTGGCCAGTGCGAGCGCGATCATGATGCGTTGGCGCTGGCCGCCGGAGAACTGGTGCGGGTGGTCGCGCAGCCGGGCGGTGGCGTCGGGGATGCCGACCAGGCCGAGGAGTTCGGCGGACCGGGCGGCCCGTTCGGCCCTGCCCGCGGTGCCGTGTGCGCGCAGTGCCTCGTCGAGCTGCCTGCCGATGGTGAGCACCGGGTTGAGCGAGGACATCGGGTCCTGGAAGATCATGGCGATCCGCCGGCCGCGCAGCGCGCGCAGGCCCGGTTCGGGCAGTGCGGCGAGGTCCTGGCCGTCGAGCTCGACCGTGCCGCCGGTGATCCGCCCGCCGGGCGGCAGCATCCGCAGCAGCGCCAGCGCGGTGGTGGACTTGCCGGAGCCGGACTCGCCGACCAGCCCGAGGGTGTCCCCGGCGGCCAGCTCGAAGCCGACCCCGTCGACGGCCCTGGTGCCGTCGAACTCGACGGTGAGGTCGGTCACGCGCAGGACCGGGCGGCTCATCGGCGGATCCCCTTGTTCAGGGCCTCGGCGATCAGGGTGAAGCCGAGGACCAGGGCGGTGGTGGCGGCCAGCGGGGCCGCCGCGAAGGCGGGGTGGCTGGAGAGGTAGGCGACGGACTGGCTGAGGATGGAGCCGAGGGTGGGCTCGGGCGGGCGGACGCCGAGACCGAGGAAGCTCATCGCGCCCTCGATGAAGACACCGATGGAGAGCGCGACGGCGGTCTGCACGATCAGCGGGTCGGCCGCGTTGGGGACGACGTGGCGCAGCAGCACCCGCAGCCGGGAGGCGCCGCCGACCCGGGCGGCGAGTGCGTACTCGCGCTCCCGCTGGACCAGGATGCCGGCCCGCAACTGCCGCCCGAAGCCGGGGATTTCGGCGAGGGTGATGACGATGAGCACCGGCCAGCGGCCCGGACCGAGGACGGCGGTGACGGCGAGCGCCAGGATGAGGCCGGGGAAGGCGAGCAGCAGGTCGAAGAGCCGTTGGACGGTGAGGTCGGCCCAGCGGGAGGAGGCGGCGAGCAGGGCGAAGGAGCAGCCGAGCAGGGCGCCGGCCGGGACGGCGCCGAAGGTGATCACCAGGTCGGTGCCGATGCCGTGCAGGACCCGGCTGAACAGGTCGCGGCCCATGTCGTCGGTGCCGAAGGGGTGTTCGGCGCTGGGGCCGGCCAGGGCGAGGGCGCTCTGGGCGTTCGGGTCGAGGTCGGTGAGCAACGGCGCGAACAGTGCGGCGAGCGCGGTCACGCCGACCAGGGCGAGGCCGGTGAGGCCGCGGACGGTGAGCAGGCCGGCCAGGTACCGGTTGCGGCGCCGGGCGGCGGCCTGCGGCGGGCCGGCGGTCGGGGCGGTCAGGGTGGTCATCGGGTTACTCCCACCGGATCCGGGGGTCCAGCCATGCGTACACCAGGTCGGTGAACAGCTGGACGGCGACGTAGACGGCGACGATCAGCAGCAGGAGGTCCTGCACGACGGGGTAGTCGCGGCGGATCACGCCCTGCTCGATCAGCTGGCCGAGCCCGGGCCAGGCGAAGATCCGCTCCACCAGGACGGCTCCGGCGATGAGTTGTCCGACCTGGAGGCCGAGCACGGTGATCGCGGGCGGCAGCGCGTTGGGCAGCGCGTGCTGCCAGACGATCCGCCGGCGGGAGACGCCGAGCGCGGTGGCGGTGCGGACGTAGTCCTCCGCGAGGGCGCGTTCCACGCCGTCCTTGAGGTAGCGGGCGAGGACGGCGGCGCTCGGCAGGGCCAGGCAGAGGGCGGGCATCAGGAGGTACTGGACGGCGAGGTCCGGCTGGTCGAGCAGCGATTCGTGGCCGCCGGCCGGCAGCAGGCCGAGGGTGACCGCGAAGAGCAGCACCAGCAGGACACCGGTGACGAACGGGGGCACGGCCAGGACGGCCGTGGTGAACGCCTGGACGGCGGCGGCGACCGGGCGGCGCCGGGTGGTGGCGCCGAGCACGCCCAGCGGCAGCGCGATCACGATCACCAGGAACAGGGCGCCGAGGGTGAGTTGGGCGGTGGCGCCGAGGCCGTTGCCGATCAGGTCGGCGACCTGCCCGCCGATCGCGTAGCTGGGCCCGAGGTCCCCGGTGACGAGGTGGCCGAGCCAGGCGGCGTACTGGGAGAGCAGCGGCTGGTCGAGGCCGAGCCGGGAGCGGATGGCGGCGACGGCCTCCGGCCCGGCGTCGGGGCCGGCCAGCGAGGTGGCCGGGTCGCCGGGGATCAGCCGGAGGATGAGGAAGACGAGGAAGGAGGCGAGGGCGAGGACGAGCAGTCCGGAGGGCAGCCGCTTGAGGAGGAAGGTGCGCATCTGTCAGGCCGTCAGGTAGGAGTCGTCGAGGTTGAGGTAGCCGAACTTGTTGAGGTCGACGCCGCGGACCTTGCCGCCGGCGACCTCGACCAGGCCGGCGATGGCGAGGTCGATCACGAACTCCTCGTCCAGCAGCACGTCGGTGATCTGCTGGTAGAGCGCCTTGGCCTCCGGGCTGTCGCTGTCCGGCCGGTTCCAGGCCTTCTGGACGATGTCGGTGTAGGCGGGGGAGCTGAAGTGCGAGCTGTTCCTGGCCTCGTTGAACGGGTAGGCGCTCACCGCGAGGGTGGCGGGGTGGAGTTGGGCGAAGCCGTGGCTCAGCGTCCAGAGGGCGGGCATGGTCTGGGAGATGAGCTGCTTCTGCATGGTGGGCGAGTCGGTCGGCTGGAGCACCGTCTCGATGCCGACCTGCTTGAGGTCGTACTGGAGGATCTGCGCGATCGCGGTGGCGCCGGGCTCGTTGGAGTGCGCGAAGGGCAGGGTGAGCGTGGTGAGGCCGGCGTCCTTGAGCAGGGCCCGGGCCTTGTCCGGATCGTGGCTGTAGCGGCCGGCGCCGGCCTCGCTGTACGCGGGCGAGGACTTGGGCCAGGGGACGGAGGAGACGGTGCCGTAGCCGCCGAGCGCCTGCTGAACCAGCCGGTCGCGGTCCACGGCCCAGGCGATGGCCTGCCGGACGCGCTTGTCGCTCACGTGCTCGGCGGTGAGGTTGGCACCGATGTAGTAGGCGCCGGAGCCGGTGTCGTACTGCTTGATCCGGAACTGCGTGTCGCTCTTGAGGGTGGCCACGTCCTTGCCGCGGACGCTGTAGGAGAGGTGGGTCTGGCCGGTCTTGAGGGAGGAGAGCAGCGACTCGGCCTGCGGGACGATCCGGATCTCCACCCCGTCCAGGTAGGGGCGGCCGGCGTTCCAGTACTTCTCGTTGCGGGCGAAGGTGATCGAGCTGCCGGGCTTGCGCTCGGTGAGGGTGAACGGCCCGGTGCCGACCAGCCTGGTGCCGGCCACGGCGTCCTCGACGGTGGCCGAGTCCGGGATGATCATGAACTCGAAGAGGTCGAAGAGGTTGCTGACCGGATGGGCGAGGACGAGGGTCAGCTCGAAGTCGCCGTTCTTGCGGAAGTCGGTGACGGTGGCGGCCGTCGAACGGAGCTGGGCCGAACGGGCCGGGTTCTGCAGGTTCTTGACCGCGAACACCACGTCGTCGGCGGTGAACCTGCGGCCGCTGTGGAAGAGCACGTCCTCGCGCAGCTTGAGGGTGATGCTGGTGCCGTCGGCGGCGGTCTGCCAGGAGGTGGCGAGCTCGGGCTGGGGTTGGAGCCTGTCGTCGTATCTGGTCAGGGTGTTGAAGACCAGGCGCTGGACGAGGGTGTTGGCGCTCTGGGCGAAGAGCAGGCTCGGCGTGAAGTCGACGCCGGTGCCCACCGTGAGGACGCCGCCCCGGCGCGGGCCCGCCGATCCGTTCGCGGCGGAGGAGGCGGTGTCCGCGGCCGAGCGGCAGGCCGCCAGCGTCAGCAGGCCGGCTCCGGCGAGGCCCCCGCGCAGCAGGACGCGGCGGGAGAGGCCGGGGGCGGAGGGTGTGGTGAACGCGGTCATGGCGGGTCCTTCGGAGGGGTGGCGGGTGCGGTCGGGCGGATGTCGGGGCGGACGGTTGTCGGGTGGACGGTTGTCGGGGCGGACGGTTGTTCTCGGGGTGCTCCCGGGAGGTGGTCAGAGCGGTTGCCCCGGCCCCACCGGGGAGGCCTGCGCGGCGACGGTCATCGCGTGCAGCGGCCGGGCGTACAGCACGCCCAGGACGGCCGCGCCGGCCGCCACCGCGAGCGCGTCGGCGCCGCGGCTCTGGGCGATCAGCAGGTCGGCGTCCCGGCGCAGGTGGGAGCGGCGGGCGAACTCGGTGCGGACCACGTCCAGGTAGGCCGGGTCGAGCACCGCGAAGGTCTCGGTGAGCACCAGCAGGTCGGGGTTGACGACGTCCGCCAGCAGTGCGAGGGCGCGGCCGACGACCTCGGCCCGGCGGCGGACGAGGCGGTCGGCCCGCGGGTCGCCGGCCCGGACGGCGGCGATCAGTTCCGCGCGGTCGGGCCGGGCGGTGATCCCGTCGGCGGCCGCCGCCTCGAACAGGGTGGTGTCCGAGGCGGCGACCGCGAGACAGCCGAGCCGGCCGCAGTGGCAGAGCGCGTCGCTGTCGGGCACCGGCAGGTGGGCGACGTCTCCGGTGGCCGAGGCCGGTCCGAGGTGGACCGTGCCGGCCACCGCCAGCGCCGCGTCCACCACGTGGCCGACGAAGAGCTGCACCATCGAGCGGCGTGCGGCCGGGTGCCCGAAGAGGATCTCCGCCTGGGTGAGCGCCCGGGCGTGGTTGTCCACCTGGACCGGCAGCCCGGAGGCCCGGGACAAGAGGTCGCCCAGCGGCATGTCCCGCCACTGCAGGGGATCGTGACGGACCGTCATGCCGCGCTCTGGGTCCACCGTTCCGCCGGTGACCGCGCCGAGCGCGACCACCCGCCGGCCGCCCGGCACGGTGGCGAGCAGCCGGGGCAGTCGCTCCAGCAGCGGCCGGAGCACGGCGTGCCCGGTGCGTCCCCGGTTGCTCAACTCCTTCCGGTAGAGCACGTTTCCCCGCAGGTCGAGCAGCGAGAAGGTGGTGTACGGCACCCCGATGTGCAGGCCGGCCACCGCGAGCCGCCCGGTGTCGACGTCGACCGGCACCTGCGGCCGGCCCACCGTGCCCGCCCCGCCGCCCGTCAACTCGGGCCGCTCGCGGAGCAGTCCGAGCTGTACGAGGTCCACCACCTGCCGGGACACCGCGGACGCGCTGAGTCCGGTGAGCGCGGCGACCCGGCTGCGGGCGATCGGTCCGTGGTCGAGCACGGCCCGCAGGACGGCGGCGGCGTTGACGTCCCGGCGGTCGTCCCCGATCCTGCGGTCTTCACCGAGGCGCCGTTCGTCCCCGAGGCGCCGTTCGTCACCGAGGCGTCGTTCGTCCCCGAGGGGCGGGGCGGGGTGGGCGAGCGTGTCGGGCATCGGGGGCCTTTCGGGGCGGCCAGGGGCGATCGGCGGGAGTTCGGTGCGGCGTTGGTGGGGCCTCGGCGGGCTTCGGTGAGGCTTGGCGGGGCGGTCGGCCGGCGCTCAGGCCTGGAGGGCGGCCTCCAGTTCCTCGGCCGGGACGAGTCCGGCCACCTTCGGCGGCTCGGCCGGCTCCAGCAGGCGGCTCGGGGTGCCGTCCACGCCCACCGGCAGGTCGCCGTCCAGGGTGATCCGGCGGACCAGGCGCGGCTCGTCGCCGTAGTCGTTGACGGCGTAGTGCTGGGTGGCGCGGTTGTCCCAGACCGCCACGTCGCCGACCTGCCACTCCCAGCGGACGGTGTTCTCCAGACGCTCGATGTACCGCTGGAACAGCGCGATCAGGGCCCGGCTGTCGGCTCCCGACACGCCCTGGATCTTCTGCGCGAACGCGCCCAGCAGCAGCGTCTTCTCGCCGGTCACCGGGTGGACGCGGACCAGCGGGTGCTCGGTCTTGAACGCGGTGGAGACGAACACCTGGCGGAACAGCTTGGCGACCTCGGCGTTGTCGGCCAGTTCGGGCTTGAGGGCCAGGCTCGCGGCGTAGTCGTAGTCGTTGGTGTGAACGGCCCGCAGGCTCTCGGCCAGCACCTTCAGCGGCTCGGGGAGGTCCTGGTAGGCGGCGACGGTGTTGGCCCAGACCGTGGAGCCGCCGGCCGGCGGGAGCTCCAGTGAACGGAGGATGGACGCCTTCGGGTAGGACGGGACGAAGGTGACGTCGGTGTGCCAGTTGTTGGCGCGCACGCCCTTGGTGGCGTCCAACTCGAAGATGTAGCGGCCGTCGGCGCTGGGCACGGTCGGGTGGCCGACCGGCTGGCCCAACAGGCGGGCAAACGCCTCGTGTTCGGTGTCGTCCAGGTGATCCTGGCCGCGGAAGAAGAGCACCTTGTGCGCGTGGAGGGCGGCCTCCAGGGCGGCGACGGTCTCGGCGGGCAGGTCGCCGCCGAGGCGGACGTCGTGCACGATCGCGCCGATCCGGCCGGCGGCGGGGGTGAGGCGCAGTTCGGTGAGGGCGGTGGTCATGGTGGTACCTCGGCTTTCGCGTGGTTGCTCGGCGTAACTGGCCAGGAGCGGGTGGGTGTACGGCAGAAGAGGGTGCGCGCCGGCCGTGCGGGTGTGCGGCAGGGCGTCGGCGCTGCGCGGAGTGCGCGACTGACGGGGGAAGCGGGTGACGCTGGACGTCAGAGCGCGACGGCTCACCGTGCGGCGAGCCGATCCGGTCGGGTCGTCAGGGGATCAGGGGATCAGGGGGCTCAGACCTGCACCAGGTGCGTGTCGAGCACCCGGGTGCTGAGCATCTGAGCGTTGAGCATCCGGGCGTTGGGCGTCCCGTCGTCCAGCAGGTGAGCGTTCAGCGACAACAGCGGCTGCGGCAACGGCCGCAGCAGGGGCGGAAACAGGCAGGGCACTGGACACGGCGAACGGTGGTCATCGGCCCTCCTTCCGGCGTGCTGCGAGTGGGCCCGGCGCTCATCGTGCTGAACGTCGAGGCCCGCTGTCAATCGCCGTTTTGCCTGCTGGGCAGGGGTGTTGCCGCAGTGTGACGCCCCGTTGCGGCCGATGGCCGGACGATGGCGGGCAGGCTTCACGACGGCATTCGACCTTGTTGCGGCCCTGTCGGAGTTATTAACTCTCGGAGCGGAAGAAACTCCGGAGCGGCCGGGCGGCGGCCTGACCCGGGCCGCCGCCGTCGAGTGGGGGCCGCGCGGGGTGCGGTGCAATGCCGTCGCGCCGGGGGTCGTCCCGGTCGAGCGCAACCGGCACGTCTGGACCGACCCGGAGACGAGCGCGGCCATGCTGCGCGCGGCGCCGCTCGGCCGGTTCGGCAGCGCGGCCGAAGTGGCGCGCGTGGTGGCCTTCCTGGCCGGTGGCGATGCATCCTTCGTCAACGGTGCCTGCCTTGCGGTGGACGGCGGGATGACCGCCATGCCGCCCGAGGCCCTGCTGCGTTGAGACCCCCCGAGGAGAAGCCCCATGCATGCCGAACCCGTAGCCGACACCCCGCGGCTCGCCCTGGGCGAGGGCCCGTGCTGGGACGCGACCGCCCGACGCCTGTACTGGATCGGCATCAAGGACCGGCGCCTGCTGACCCTGGACCCGTCGAGCGGTCGCGTCACCGGGACCGGGCTCGACGTGACCCCGGGGGCGTTGATGTTCCGGCCGGACGGCCGGCCGGTGCTCGCCACCGAACGCGGCTTCGAGCTGCTCGACCCCGCCGGCGGCCGGACCACGCTGCTCGCCCCGGTCGAGGCGGACCGGCCGGAACGCCGGATGAACGACGGCGCCTGCGACCCGTACGGCCGCCCGGTCGCCGGCACCATGCAGCGGTCGGAGCCGTGGCGGCCCGGCCCGCTCTACCGGCTGGAGGCCGACGGGACGGCGCGGCCCGTCCTGGGCGGACTGTCCGTCCCCAACGGCCTCGCCTGGCCGGAGCCGGACCGGCTCTGGCACATCGACACCCCGACGCGGCGGATCGACCTCTACGAGTACCCCGAGCACGGCCCGGTCGGCCCGCGGATCCGCTCGCTGGACGTCTCCCACCTGCCGGGTCTTCCCGACGGCATGACGCTCGACGCGGCCGGGAACCTCTGGGTGGCGTTCTGGGGCGGCGCCGCCGTCCACTGCCTGTCGCCGGCCGGGCACGTGCTCGCCACCGTCGGGCTCCCGGTGCCGCGTGCGACCAGCTGCACGTTCGGCGGCCCGGACCTCCGCACGCTCTACATCACCACCGCCAGGACGGACGAACACCCGCTCTCCGGAGCCCTGTTCGCGCTTGACGGGGTCGGGGTCGGGGGGTGAGGACGTGACCGGAGCCGGGCCCGGCCGCCGCGGGTGACCGTCGTCCTCACTGCCCCAGCAGGCGGGCGAAGTCGAGCCCGAGGCCGCCGAGGACGGGCAGCGCGCCGAGGTCGGTGACGGCGCCGACCGGGATGCTGTAGCCCTGGTTGGCGTCCCGGTGCGCGGCGGCGGGCACAGCGACGGCCGCGACGGCCGGGGTCAGGCCGGCCGGCACGGCGGAGCCGAGGAGCGCGGTGGTGACGGCGGTGGTGAGGACGGGGCGGAGCGCGGGTTGCACGGGGCCTCCTGGGGGTGCGGAACGTGCCCTGTGAACGCGCTACCGGCTCTGCGGTCACGTATCGTCCCGCCTTCGGCTGTGTTCGTAAAGCATCCTGATTTGTGTTCATGACAACACTTCAAAGGTCTGGACCTCGTTGGCAGGATCGGCATAGCGTCCTCCCGTGGGCGGGCCGGATGTACTCGAACTCCGCCGCGCCGCCGGTGAATTGACCTGCTCAGAGAACCTCGCAGGCCCCGGTGCTGCTCCCCGGCCCCGCCCGTGCTCGGTATGCCGTCCGCACCAAGAACCGGAGGGAACCATGCGAGTCGTCAAGAACATCAGGAGTGCCCGCATCCTGGCCGGCGCGCCGCTCGCCGCCGCCGCGCTGATCGCCCTGACCGCAGGCTCGGCCAGCGCCGCGATCCCGATCAACAAGCCGATGAGCGGTAAGGCCACCTACTACAACGACGCCGGCTTCGGCGCCTGCGGCACCCAGATCAACGCCGGCAACCAGATGCTGGTCGCCGTCTCGCACACCTGGTGGACCACCGCCAATCCGAACAACGACCCGTTGTGCAAGGGCATTTCGGTCAAGGTGACCTACCAGGGCAAGACCGTCACCGTGCCGGTCAGGGACAAGTGTCCGTCCTGCGACTCCACCCACATCGACCTGAGCCAGCCCGCCTTCGCCCGCCTCGCGCCCTTGGGCAAGGGCGTGCTCACCGGTCTCACGTGGCAGTTCGTCAAGACCGGGTTCGCCGGCGAGACCATCCCGCTGTCCGCACCCGTCGAGGGCTCGACGATCGGCTAGCACCGGGGGCAGGGCGCCGAACGGCCGGGCTCCGGACAGCAGGGCGCCGAGCAGCAGGGCGCTGAGCAGCAGGGCGCAAGGCGTGGCGGCGGACGGGCAGGGCACCCGGCCCGTCCGCCGCCACACGGCCTGACAGGTTGCAGGGCCCGGCGGCCGGATACTGGCAGCGTGGTGGTGGTCCGCGCGGGAGGGCGCGGCGTAGCGTCCCCGGAGATCACCGAGCGAAAGCAGGTTCCCGTGGCCCGCAACGGCGAAGACACCCCGGCCGTCAACGGCGGCGTCTCCTTCTGGTTCGCGCAGGGCGGCCTGCCCGTGCCCAGGCCCGCACTGCCCGGCGACGCGGACGCCGACGTGTGCATCGTCGGCGGCGGGTACACCGGGCTCTGGACGGCGTACTACCTGAAGAAGGCCGAGCCCGGGCTGCGGATCACCCTGCTCGACCAGCGCTTCTGCGGGTACGGGGCCTCCGGGCGCAACGGCGGCTGGCTCTACAACGGCTTCGCCGGACGCTCCGCCTTCGCCCGCCGGTACGGGCCCGGCCCGGCCGCCGCCATGCAGCGGGCGATGGACGAGGCGGTCGGCGAGGTGGCCGACACCGCCGAGGCCGAGGGCATCGAGGCGGACATCGTCCGCGGCGGCGTCCTGGAGGTGGCCCGCACCCCGGCCCAGCTCGCCCGGCTCCAGTCCTTCGCCGCCGCGGAGGCCGCCTACGGCCCCGACCGCATCCACCTGCTGACCGCCCGCGAGACCGCCGAGCGGCTCCGCGTCGCCGGCGGCCTCGGCGGCACCTGGACGCCGTACGGCGCGCGCATCCAGCCGGCCAAGCTGGCCCGCGGACTCGCCCGGGTGGTCGAGGCGCTCGGCGTGCGCATCCACGAGGAGACCCGGGTCACGGCCATCCACCCCGCCGGACCGGGCCGCCGCGCCCGCGCCGTCACCCCGCACGGCACCGTCACCGCGGACCACGTGCTGCGCGCCACCGAGGGCTTCACCGCCGGCCTCAGCGGCGAACGACGCACCTGGCTGCCGATGAACTCCGCGATGATCGCCACCGAGCCGCTGCCGCCCTCCTTCTGGGCGGCCGCCGGGTGGGAGGGCCGCGAAGTCCTCGGCGACTTCGCCCACGCCTACATGTACGCGCAGCGCACCGCCGACGACCGGATCGCCCTCGGCGGCCGCGGCGTTCCCTACCGCTACGGCTCGCGCACCGACTCCGACGGCACCACCCAGCCGGCCACCGTCCGCCAGCTGCGCGCCATCCTCGACAGCTTCTTCCCCGCCGCGGCCGGCGCCCGGATCGACCACGCCTGGGCCGGCGTCCTCGGTGTCCCCCGGGACTGGTGCGCCACCGTCGAACTCGACCACACCACCGGCCTCGGCTGGGCCGGCGGCTACGTCGGCAGCGGCGTCACCACCACCAACCTGGCCGGCCGCACCCTGCGCGACCTCGTCCTCGGCCGCGACACCGGACTCACCCGGCTGCCCTGGGTCGGCCACACCGTCCGCCGCTGGGAGCCCGAACCGCTGCGGTGGATCGGCGTCCACGCCCTGTACGCCGCCTACCACGCCGCCGACCACCAGGAGTCCGCCGGCCGCCCCACCACCTCGCCCATCGCCCGCCTGGCGGACGTGGTGTCGGGTCGGGGGTAGGGGAGCGCGGCGGGTGGTGCCGGCCGGCGCGGGCGGGGGCCGCGCCGCCGGCCGGTCAGGCGCCGTCCATCCCGAACGAGTCGTGGACCGGCCGGACCTCGACCGCGACGACGTGGAAGTCGAGGACCCGTTCGGCGATCGCGCGCGCCCGTTCCGGGGTCGCGCAGTCGATGACGTAGTAGGCCGTCAGCTGTTCGGCCGTCCCGGTGAGCGGCCCGTCCGCCGCCTCGGCCCGGTCGGCCGCCCCGGGCCCGTCGGCCCGCCACCGGATGGCCGTCGTGTCCCGGGGGTAGGCCAGCCCGGCCCCGTTCAGCAGCTCGCCCGTGCCCGTCAGGTCCCGGTGGAGGGCCTCGTGCCGGCGGAAGACCTCGGCCCGCTGCGCCCCGGACATCGCCTCGGTCGCCGCCGGATCGGCGTACATCAGCACCATGTACTTCATGCTGCGATCCTCGCACCGGCCCGCCGCACACGGGCGGACGTGCACGGCCCGCCGCCCGGCGGCGGACCCGGACACGGACGGGCGTCGCGCGGTGTGCGGGCGGTCAGGGCGTGCCGGTGCCCACGTCGCGGACCCAGACGGGGAAGGGCGGGATCTCGGGTTCCGGGGCGTCGGGGTCGCAGGGCTCCAGGTCGTCCATGAGGACGATCCCCGGCAGGTCGTCGGCCAGGAAGGCGGCGACGACCGGTCCGAGGTCGTCGGACGGTACGTGCGCGCCGCCGAACGGCAGTCGGGTGCGCGGCACCGCGCCGGTGGAGCAGCGCAGTTGGCCGGCCTGCTCGTCGTGCCAGACGTAGAACGTGGCCGGCCCGGCGTAGCCCGAGGCGTGGATCCGGGCGCGCAGGGCGTCGGCGGTCCGCTCGAAGGCGGCCACCACCTCGGGTACCGACAGCGACCGCCGGTCCTCGTCCTCGGTGCTCAGCCACCAGGTGTTGGTCTCGGTCTCCTGATGGCGGTCGGCGGGCTCCAGGAGCAGGGGTTCGTCCGCGATCTCCGCGATGTGGGTCAGCAGCACCCCGGCAGTCTCCCGGCCGGGGCGGCGCGGTGTCGAACCGGTTCCTCCGGCCGCCCCGGGGCCGTCGCTCAACTCCCGACGCGCACCACGTACTTGCCGGTGGCGCGGCCGGCGGCCATGGCGTCGTGGGCGGCGGGGACGTCGGCGAGGCCGGGCAGTTCGGTGACGGGCAGGGTGAGCCGGCCGTCGGCGAGCAGGTCGACGACCCGGGAGACGGCCCGGCCCAGCCGGGCGGGGGCGGTGGCGGCCAGGCCGCGGTGGCTGAAGCCGGTGACGGTGAGGTTTCCGGCGAGCAGCCGGGAGACCGGGGGCAGGGCGCCGACGGCGCCGCCGCCCGCGTTGCCGAACAGGACGATGCGGCCGCCCACCGCGGCGAGGTCGAGGTCGAGCTCCAGGGCCTCGGTGCCCAGCGGGTCGAGGACGAGGTCGACGCCGCGCCCGTCGGTGGCGGCCCGGACGGCCTCGCGGAGCCGCTCGTCGCGGGCGTACGCGTGGTGGTAGCCGGACGCCTCGGCGGCGGCGGCCTTCTCGGGGCGGCCCACCGTCCCGATCAGCCGGCCGCCGCCGAGCAGCGGCACCAGCTGGGCGATCGCGCTGCCGATGCCGCCGCCGGCCGAGTGCACGAGGACGGTGTCCCCGGCGGTGAAGCGGCCGGCGTCGGTCAGCAGCAGCATGGCGGTGGCCAGGCCGAGCGGGGCGGCCGCGGCCTCGCGCAGTGCGAGCCCGGGCGGGACCGGGACGGTGAGGGCGGCGTCGGCGACGACGACCTCGGCCAGGCCGCCGCCGGGCGGGGCGGCGACCACGCGGTCGCCCACGGCCAGGCCGGTGACCCCTTCGCCCACCGCCCGGACGGTCCCGGCGACCTCCTTGCCGGGCAGGTGGGGCCAGCCGGAGTCGTACGCGGCGTCGCCCCGGCGGGTCATCACGTCGACGAAGTTCAGGCCGGCGTAGGCGACGTCGACCGCCACCTGGCCGGGGCCGGGTTGCGGTGCGGCGATCTCCTGGATCTCCGAGTTCTCGGCTCCACCGGGTGCGGTCATCACCAGTGCGCGCATGTCGGGCCCCCTCAGCTACGATGTTCGACGAACTACGAAATTGCTGCGGCACATTGGTACCACGCAGTTTCGATGATTGTCGAACATGAGCGACCGGGAGGTCCGTCCGTGCCCCGTAGCACCCGCCGCAAGGCGCCGCTCGCGCACCCCGCGACCGGGGAGATCGACCTGTTCGACGTGCTGCACGCGCTGTCCGACGCCACCCGGATGACCATCGTGAGCATCCTGCGCGCCGAGCCCGAACGGGCCTGCGGCACCTTCCCGGTGGACGTCGCGCCCTCCACCCTCAGCCACCACTTCAAGGTGCTGCGCGAGGCGGGCGTGGTCCGGCAGCGCGAGGAGGCCAACCGCCGTCTCACCGCCCTGCGCGCCACCGACCTGGAGGAGCGCTTCCCCGGCCTCCTCGATGCCGTCCTCGCCGCGTACGCCCGCACCGAGGACGCCGCCGTCTAGGACGGCCCTACTCCGCCCGCTGCCCGCCGGGCGCCGGGTGCCTGCCGGAGCCGGGCGGGCACGACCTCGTGCCGGTGCTCGCCGCGCCCGGCCGGTTCTGGGCGAGTGCCACCGCGCACCTGTGGCAGTACGGCCCGGCGGGCGGGCGCTTCACCCGGGTCCCCCTCGGCAGCGAGGAGGACGGGCGGGATGTGAAGAGCGTCGGCGACGAGCCGGGTGCCGGACGGCTGCTCACCGCGGCCCCCGACCACGCCGGACCGTGCTCCTGGTGCACCTCGGTGCTCACCTTCCATCGCCCGGACGGCACCCGCGTGTTGCGCGGCACGCACCTGTACGAGGCACGCCGGTGGGCCGGTTGGGGCGCCTGAGCCGTGATCACTCAGGGTGACCGCCGGGGCGGCATTCGGCTGATGCGGCAGATTTTATGCCCCGCCAAACTACTCCAATGGTGGGCAGTTTCCCGCTGGGCTCCGTAAACCCTGCGATGACATGGCCGGGCTGGGATAGCGTCCGTTGCACCGGGGGGTGCGCGATCCGCGCTCGAACCACTCCGGCGTACTCGAACGAATTCGATCATGCCGTAAATCTTTCGGGAGAAAACCGTGCTCAATTGCCTTTCGGAAATCCGGCCGGGCGCCGTCGACGAGCTGCGGCTCGCCGTGGACTCGCTCGCGGCGTTCCCGGCCCGGGGTGGGGTCGACGGTGCCGACGTCGCCGTGATCGAGCGCCTGGCGGCGGTGGCCGAGCTCTGCCGGGCCGTCGACGGGATGCTCGACAGCCTGGTCGTCCAGGCCGCCGCCGAGGCCGCCGAGGAAGGGTGGACCGCCGCCCGGATGGCCTCCGAACACGCCGTCTACTACGCCAGGTTGCAGCGGGCGCTGCTGCCCGCCGCGGCCGGCGGCCAGGGCGACGCCGGGCTGAAGAAGCAGTGAGCGCGTCGCACTCCAACGCGCATGTCCTGACCTGCCCCACCCGGTGGAGTGACGTCGACGAGAACGGGCACATCAACAACGCCCGGCTGGTCTCCTACGTCCAGGAGGGGATCTACGACCTCTTCCGCCACCACGCGGTCGCCGTCCGGGAATCCCTTTTCCCGTCCGGATTCCTGATCGCACGGCATGAGATCGATTACCTGGAGCAGCTCCACCACGCATCGGAGCCATTGCTGGTACGGCTGACCGTGGAACGGCTCGGCCGTAGTTCCGCGCATGTCGAGGTGAATGTCTGCCGCGATCCGCTGACGTATATGCGGGCACGCACCGTGGTGGTCGCGCGGGACCGGGAGTCCGGTCGCTCCCGCACGCTCAGCGACTCCGAGCGGCGGTTCCTCGAAGCGTTCGCGCCGGGTGGGACCGCGGCCGACCCGCTGCCCCCGGCGCCGGCCCACCGGGTGGCGGTGAACGTCCCGCGCGGCGCGGGCCAGGCCGCCCCGGTGCACCGCACGCGCAGACGCTGCCGCGCCTCGGCGCGCTGACGGCGGCGCGTTCACCGACGGCGACGCCTTTCGCCGACAGGACCGCCTCCGCGGACAGCACCGTCTTCACCGACGGGGCCGCCCGGACCGACGGAGCCGCCTCCGTCGACGAGGCTGCCGGTACCGACGACGCTCCCGGCATCGACGAGGCCGCCGGGAACGGGACGGCAACAGCAGTAGCCATGACAGCAGTGACGCCGACAGCGGCAACGGAGCCGCCGTCCGTGGCGCGCTGGGACCGGGGCTCCGCCCGGGACGCACCGCAGGGGTGGCGCCGCTCGATCGAGCGGGCGCCTCCCGTGGTCGCCGGCCCGGCGGAGCCGTTCTGCTGCCCGGCCCGTGAACGCCGGTGGCCCGCCGGGGAGGCCGGGCGACTTCACACAGGAGGAGTTGAGTACCAGTACTCAGGCGCCGCCCGGTTGCGGCGGAGCAAGCTGTGGATCATGACGAGCAGTCCTCAGCAGACCGGACGGGGCCGGAAGGCCGCCCTCTACGTGACCGTCGGCGTGATCGCGGTCGGTGCGGTGTTCCTCGCCGGGGTCAAGGTGATCGGCGCCTGGACGGGCACCCCGTTCCCGTCGGCCGACCCGGCGGCCACCGCCCGGCGCTTGGACGCGCAGACGCAGGAGGTGTACGACGCCCTCGCCCTCCCCGGTGCGGCACTCAACCCGCAGTGGCCGGGCGGGGGCACGGAGGCCAACATCTACGACTGCCACCCGCGGGGGCTCGCCCACTTCGTCGACAATCTCGCCGACACCCAGCCCCGTGAGCCCGGGACGGCCGTCATCAGCACGGAGTGGGCACTCGCCGGGGTCACCCGCCCGCAGGCACTGGACGCGTTGCGACGCGCCAAGCAGGCCCTTGTTGGGAAGGGTTGGACCGTGACCAGCCACGACGAGGCCGTCGAGGACGTCACCCTGCGGCTGGCGCCACCGCGCGACGGCGACGGCGTCGGCCACCGGGTCGTGGTCAGCCTCTACCCGAACGGCAACCTGTCCGTCGCGGCGATCTCGGAGTGCGTCCGCTACCCCGCGGGCACGCGCGTGACTCAGGAGGGAGCGCCCTACGACCTGCCCGACCCGGTGGCACCCGCCCAGCTCCGAGGCCGGTGAGCCCGGCCGGTGAACGCGGCCTCCCTGGTCAGCCGCCCGTGGTGGCGCGGAACAGCTGCGCGCCGGTGCCCGTGAGGTGGACGGGGCCGCCGCCGGGGCGCAGGAAGGCCGACCCGCCTGCGTGCAGGGCCAGTCGGCGGCCGTCGGGGGTGCCCAGGACGGCTCGGCCGGCCGTGCAGAGCAGGATCTGCGGGGCGTCGGGCAGGTCGATCCGGGTGGGAGTGCCGGTGGGGCGGAGCCGGGAGAGGCGGAACTCCGCAGCGGGGGAGCGGAACACCTCCTCGACGCCCCCGGCGACCGGTTCGGCGGTGAGGATGCCGGGCTCGCCGGTGCGGAACGACGTCACCGCCAGCAGGCCGTCCACGTTGAGGTGCTTGGCGGTCAGGCCGCAGCGCAGGACGTTGTCGGAGTTCGCCATCAACTCGACGCCCAGGCCGTGCAGATAGGCGTGCGGCACCCCGGCGTCCAGGAAGAGGGCCTGTCCGGTCCGGAGCCGGACGTGGTTGAGCAGCAGTGCCGCGACCAGGCCGGGATCGCCGGGGTAGTCCCGGGCGGCCCGTGCGTAGGCGGCGCAGGCCGCCGCGAACGGCCCGCCGCCGTCCGCCACCCGGTGCAGCGCCCCGGCGAGGGAGGCCAGCTCGGCCGGGCCGGGGCGGACGTCGGCCAGGACGTGCCGTAGCAGCGCGGGCAGCACCTCCCCGGCGGGGCGGCGCCGTAGGGCGGCGGCCCAGGGGGCGAGCAGCGGGACGGCCAGTTCGTCCATCAGGCGGGCGGTGGCGGCGGCCGGGCGGAACCCGCAGAGGGCTTCGAAGTCGCCCAGGGCGCAGATCAGTTCGGGTTTGTGGCCGCGGTCGCGGAAGGTGCGGTCCGGGGCGTCGGGCCGGATGCCGCGGGCCTCCTCGGCGGCGTGGCCGGCCTCGGCCTGAGCGCGGGTGGGGTGGACCTGGATCGAGAGGGCGCGCTCGGCCGCCAGTACCTTGAGGAGGAAGGGGAGTTCCGGTCCGAAGCGCTTCACCGTGTCGGTTCCGAGGTGGCCCTCCGGATCCTCGGCGACCAGCTCGTCCAGCGGGCGCGGCCCGTCGCCGTCGTCGAGCCGGGACGGCGCCGACGGGTGGGCGCCCAGCCAGAGTTCGGCCTGCGGACCGCCGGTGGGCGCGGTGCCGGTGAGCGCGGAGATGGCGGTCGTGGATCCCCAGGCGTAGTCGCGGACCGGGTTGGCGAGCGGCGCGAACGGGGGACGGGTGGCTGCGGGCATGCGCGTTCCCTCCGGGGCGGCTGACGGCAGGCGGGGGTGGGTGACGGCGGGCGGGGGTGGGTGACGGCAGGCGGGAGTCGTCAACGGCAGGCGGGGGTGGTCAACGGCAGAGGGCCGCTGCGCCGATCAGGCCCGCGTCGGCGCCGAGTTCGGCCGGACGGACGTCCAGCCCGCGGACGTAGGGCAGCACGGCGTACCGGTCGAGGTGGCGGGCGAGCGGGTCGAACAGGACGGCGCCGGACTCGGCGACCCCGCCGCCGATCACCACCCGGTCGAGGTCGACCAGGGCGGCGGTGGCGGCGATCCCGGCGGCCAGCGCCTGGGCGGCCCGGTCGAAGGAGGCCAGGGCGACCGGGTCGCCGGCCAGCGCGTCGGCGGCGACGGCGCGGGCCGAGCGGTCCCCGCCGGACGGGCGCCAGCCGTGGGTGAGGGCGCGCCGGGCGATCGCCGTGCCGCTGGCCAGGCCCTCCAGGCAGCCGCGGGAGCCGCACGGGCAGGGGTCGCCGTCGAGGTTGACGGTGATGTGGCCGAGGTGCCCGGCGTTGCCGCTGGGGCCGGGTCGGACGGCACCGTCGAGGATCAGCCCGGCGCCGACGCCGGTGGAGACGACCAGGCAGAGCGCGTTGTCGGCGTCGCGGGCCGCGCCGCGCCAGTGCTCGGCGGCGGCCATGGCGACGCCGTCGCCGGCCAGCGCCACGGGCAGTCCCGCCCCGGCCACGGCGGGGTGGGCGGCGGCCTCGGCGACCAGCGGGAACTCCCGCCAGCCGGGGATGTTGACGGGGCTGACCGTGCCGTGTCCGAGGTCCACCGGTCCGGCGCTGCCGATGCCGACGGCGGTCACGGCGGCCCACTGCGGGGCCGCGGCGAGGTGGTCCAGCACCCGGTGCACGACGGCCAGCACGGCCGCACCGGACTCCCCGGCCGGAGTGGGGAGTTGAACCCGCTGGGAGAGTCCTCCGCGTTGGTCGACGAGTGCCCCGGCGATCTTCGTCCCGCCGATGTCGACGGCGGCGAACAGCGGGGGAGCGGACGGCGGGACGGTCATCGCGGGTGGCTCCGGGGCGGGAGGGCCCCCGCCCTGGGCGGGCGGGGGCGGCGGGCTGGGCAACGGACAGCGCAGGAGGCTAGGCGGAAGCGGACGCGGGCGCGGAGGCGGACGCGGGCGTCAGCCGAAGCGTGACCAGCTCGAACGGCCGCAACGACAGGGACACGCCGCCCCCGTCCACCGTGACCTCGCCGCGGGTGCCGTCCCACGGCCGCTCCAGCAGGTCGCAGGGCACTGCCCCGGCCAGCGGGAACGAGGTGGTGAGCCGGCCCCGCGCGCGGCCGCCGTCGGCCTCGTAGACACGGACGACCACGTCGCCGCTGCCGTCGTCGGCCAGCTTGACCGCGCTCACCACGAGCGTGTCCTCGTCCAGCTCCACCAGCGGCCGGACGGCGTCCACGGAGCCGGTCACCCGCCGCTCGGGCAAGCTGATCAGGTAGCCCTCGCGGACGGCGTCGGAGATTCCGGCGCCCGGCACCAGCGCGTGCCGGAACCGGTGCAGGCCCTGGTCGGTGCGCGGGTCGGGGAAGCGCGGCGCGCGCAGCAGCGAGAACCGGACCGTCGTGGTGGTGCCGCCGTCGGCGTCGCGGACCGTGCGGGTGACGTCGTGGCCGTAGGTGGAGGCGGTGACCAGCGCGACGCCCCAGCCGGGCTCCTCCAGGTGGACGAAGCGGTGGTTGCAGGCCTCGAACTTGGCCGCCTCCCAGCTGGTGTTGGTGTGGGTGGGCCGGTACAGGTGGCCGAACTGGGTCTCGGCGGCGTACCGCTCGGTGTGCACGTCCAGCGGGAAGGCCGCCTTGAGGAACTTCTCGGTCTCGTGCCAGTCCACCTCGGTGTCGATGTCCAGGCGCCCGACGCCGGCGAGCAGGGTCAGCGTCTGGACGACCGTGGACGAGCCGAAGGAGCGTTCCACCCGGACGGCGACGGCGTCCGGGGCGTCCGCGACCACCGTCAGCGAGTCCGCCGCCGTCAGGTCGGTGACGGTGTTGCGGTAGAACTGGTCCACGTCCCAGGCGTCCCACATGTTCGGGAAGTCCGGGTGCAGTTGGAGCAGGTTGGCACGGGCGCCGGGGGCCACGGTCTCCCGGCCGGTGGCGAGGTCGACCGCCGAGACGACCAGGCCGTCACCGTCCACGGCCACCGAGAGCAGCCCGTTGGCCAGCACGAACCCGCCCGCGGCGCGGGCGGCCACCGAGCAGCCGGCCGGCGCGTCCGGCACCGCGGCGCCGCCCGCGGGCACCGCCGAGCGGCGGTGCGGGGCCGCGTTGAAGACCAGCTCGCGCCCGCCCGCGGCGTCACCGGCCAGCGCCTGCTGCGCCCGGCCGATCAGCGCCTCCAGCTCCGCGGCCAGCCCCGCGTAGGTGGCCTCCGCCTCGCGGTGCACCCAGGCGATCGACGAGCCGGGCAGGATGTCGTGGAACTGGTGCAGCAGCACCGTCTTCCAGATCCGGTCCAGCTCCTCGTACGGGTAGGGCAGGCCGGTGCGCGACGCCGCGGTGGCGCACCAGAGTTCGGCCTCGCGCAGCAGGTTCTCGCTGCGCCGGTTGCCCTGCTTGGTCTTCGCCTGGCTGGTCAGCGTGGCACGGTGCAGCTCCAGGTAGAGCTCGCCCACCCAGACCGGCGGCTGCGGGTACTCGGCCTGCGCCTTCTCGAAGAACTCGGCGGGCCGCTCCCAGCGCACCGTCGCCGAGCCCTCCAAGTCCCGCAGGCGGGCCGCCTTGGCGACCATCTCGCGGGTCGTGCCGCCGCCGCCGTCGCCCCAGCCGGTCGGGGCGATCGAGTGCCGGGCGACGCCCTTGTCCTTGAAGTTCCGCGCGGCGTGCGCGATCTCCTTGCCCTTCATGGAGCAGTTGTAGGTGTCCACGGGCGGGAAGTGCGTGAAGATCCGCGTCCCGTCGATGCCCTCCCAGAGGAAGGTGTGGTGCGGGAACTTGTTGACCTGGCTCCACGAGATCTTCTGCGTCAGCAGCCACTTGGAGCCCGCGTTGCGGATGATCTGCGGCAGGCCGCCGGTGAAGCCGAAGGTGTCCGGCAGCCACGCCTCCTGGTTCTCGACCCCGAACTCTTCCAGGAAGAACCGCTTCCCGTGGACGAACTGACGGGCCATCGCCTCCGAGGAGGGCATGTTGGTGTCGGACTCCACCCACATGCCGCCGGCCGGGACGAACCGGCCCTCGGCCACCGCCTTCTTGACGCGTGCGTACACCTCGGGCCGGTGCTCCTTGATCCAGGCGTACTGCTGTGCCTGGGACATGGTGTAGACGAAGTCCGGCTCGTCCTCCAGCAGCGCCGTCATGTTGGCGGTGGTCCGGGCGACCTTGCGGACGGTCTCGCGCAGCGGCCAGAGCCACGCCGAGTCGATGTGCGCGTGGCCGACCGCGCTGATCCGGTGGGCGGACGGTACGGCGGGCGCGGCGAGCACCTCGGCGAGCTGCGAACGGGCGGCCGCGGCGGTGCCGTTGACGTCCTGGAGGTCGATCGCGTCGAGCGCCCGCTCGACGGCGCGCAGCACGTCCCACCGGCGGGCGCCCTCGACCGGCAGCTCCTCCATCAGCTCGCCGAGCACTTCGAGGTCGATGACGAGCTGCCACACCGTCTCGTCGAAGACCGCGAGGTCCATCCGGGCCAGCCGGTACTGCGGCTGCTCCCCGGCGGTCTCACGGTCGCCCAACTCGGTGGGCAGGAAGGGGTGATAGTCGAGGATGACCGGGTTGGACGCGGCCTCGACGTGCAGCTCGACCTGCTCGCCGCCGGCCGCCGGGGCGGCGATCCGCACCCACTGGTTCTGCGGGTTGAGGCCCTTCACCGGGGAGCCGTCCGGGCGGTAGACCAGGCCCTCGCACTGGAAGCCCGGCATGTTGGCGTCGAAGCCGAGGTCGATCAGCGCCTCCACCGTCCGCCCGGCCCACGCCTCGGGCACCGTGCCGGTGACGGTGATCCAGCTGGTGCCCCACGGCGCGCCCCACGCGTCGCCGACGGCGATCGGGGTGCGCGGCGCGGCCAGGCCCTCGGCGACCGGGACGGGCTCGCCGGGCGCCGTCCAGACCGACACCTCCAGCGGAACGGAGGCGGGGTACACCGCCGGGCGGATGCGCTCGTCCAGGACGCGCTTGAGACGGGACTCGACCAGGGTGCGGTCATCGTGCATGGCGGAAGGCTCCGTTGCGTGACTGGGGGTCGGGTGGGCGGTGATCGTCAGCGTACGTCGTCGGGGTGGAGCACCTCGGTGATCCCGCGGGCGGCCAGGTGGGCGGCGTCCCCGGCGCGCTCGGCGAGCACCGTGGTCGGCCGGGCGCCGTCCTCGGCGAGGCGCATGAACGCCTCGAAGACGGGGCCGCCGGGGGCGCAGACCGAGCGCTTGGGCGAGGTGACCTCGTCGCCGGTCGCGACCACCACCGCGGTGGTGCGCGGCAGGGGCGGCCGCCAGCCGGCCCGCACCCGCGCGGCGACGTCGGCGATCCGGGCCCCGGCCGGCTTGACCCGCCGGTCGGTGGTGAGCAGGCCGAGGCCGTACTCCAGTTCGGGGAAGTCGGCCAGCGAGCGGTCCACGTCGTGCGAGCACCACCAGGTGACGCCCCAGACGTCCGGGCAGTCCAGCACGGCCGCGACGGTGTCGCCGGTGAAGCGCGCGGCGTCCCCGGCGGTGATGTGCGGGGCCGGCGCACCGACCTCCTGGAGCCAGACCGGGCGGTGCGGGTCCTGCGCCCAGGCCTTGGCCAGCTCGACCAGGTACGCGGCGTGCTGCGCGGTGGCGGTGGAGTGCGCGCCGTAGCGCTGCGCGGTGCCGTTGAACACCCAGGAGTGGACGGCGGTGGCCGCGCCGATCCGGGCCGAGTGCCAGGGGGTGAACGGGTGCTCGTCCAGGTACCAGGCGGCGTCGTAGGAGGCGTGCAGGTTGAGGCGGCCGGGCGCGCCCTGCTCGCAGGCGTCGAGCATCCGGCGCAGCCAGGCGTCGACCTGCTCGGGGGTGGCCAGGTCGGGGTCGGGGTGCGGCTCGCCGGAGAACTGGTTGACCTCGTTGCCGACCGTCATGCCCAGGAAGTTGGCCCGGCCGTGCAGTGCCCCGGCCAGGGTGCGCAGGTAGGCGGCCTGGCCGTCCACCACGTCCGGGTCGGTGAACATGTTGCGCCGGTGCCAGCTCTGGATCCACGACGGCTGGAAGTCGAAGCTCGACAGGTGGCCCTGGAGCCCGTCGACGGCGACGTCCAGCCCGCGCTCGCCGGCGGCGTCCACCAGCGCGGCGAGCTGTTCGACGGCGCGCGGGCGGATCAGGGTGCGGTTCGGCTGGAAGACGGGCCAGAGCGGGAAGACCCGGACGTGGTCCAGGCCGAGCGCGGCGACCGAGTCGAGGTCGGCGCGGACGGCGTCGAGGTCGAAGTCGAGCCAGTGGTGGAACCAGCCCGCGGTCGGCGTGTAGTTGACGCCGAAGCGGGGCGGACGGGGAGCGGGGTGCTGGGCGGCGGTCATCCTCGGTCGGCTTCCTCGGTGGGTGCGGCGGGACGGGTGGGGGCGGAGCTCAGCCCTTGACGGCTCCCTCCTCGACGCCCTTGAAGAAGAAGCGCTGGCAGATGCCGAACACCACGACGATCGGCAGGAAGGCGATCATGGTGCCGGCCGCGATCAGCCGCGGGTTGGAGCTGAACGTGCCGTTGAGGTACTGGAGTCCGACGGTGAGGGTGTACTTCTGCGGGTCGGTGAGGACGATCAGCGGCCAGAGGAAGTCGTCCCAGGCGCCGATGAAGGTGAAGATGACGATCACGCTGAGCATGCCCCGCACGTTCGGCAGGCCCACGTGCCACAGGCGCTGCCAGACGGTGGCGCCGTCGACCAGCGCGGCCTGGTCCAGCTCCGGCGGCACCGCCGCGAACGCGGTGCGCATCAGCAGCACGTTGAGCATCGCGAGCGCGCCGGGCAGGGCGACGCCGACCAGGGAGTCGGCCAGGCCGAGGCTGCGCACCGTCACGTACTGGGAGACGATGGTGACCTCGCCGGGCAGGACGAGGGTGGCCAGGAAGAGCCCGAGGACCAGCCGGGAGCCGCGGAAGCGCAGTTTGGCGAGGGCGTAGCCGGCCAGGGTGCAGCCGACCACGTTGCCGAAGATCGCGATGGCGGCGACGACCAGCGAGTTGGCGGCGTAGGTCCAGACCGGGATGGTGTCGGCGACCTTGGCGTAGTTGGCGAAGGTGGGGTGCTCGGGGATGAAGGCCGGGCTCCGGGTGTAGACGTCCTCGTCGGGGCCCTTGAGCGAGGTGGAGAGCTGCCAGAGGAAGGGGCCGATCACCAGCAGCAGCACGACGGCCAGGAGCAGGTAGCGCAGTGCGGTCCGGCCGGCCGACGGGGTGTTGAAGCTGCGGGGGCGGCGGGCGGGTGCGGTGCGGCGGGCCGGGGTACCGGGCTGGGCCGGTACGGCGGGCCGGGCCGGGGCGGCGGGTCGGGTCACGGGTCAGTCCGCCTTCCGGTTCAGGCGCGTCAGGAGCAGCATCGGGCCGAGGGTGATGAGGAACAGCAGCAGGCTGAGCGCGGAGGCGTAGCCCAGGTGCCCGGTGAAGCCGCGGCTGTACATCTGGATCAGCATCACCACCGACATGTCCCGGCCGCCGGGCCCGCCGGTGCCGTGGGAGAGCACGTACAGCTCGGAGAAGACGCGCAGGGCGGAGACCGAGATCAGCACCGAGACCAGCATCATGGTGGGCCGCACCCCGGGCAGGGTGACGTGCCAGAACCGGCGGACGGCGCTCGCGCCGTCGACGGCGGCGGCCTCGTGCAGCTCCCGGCCGACGTTGGCGAGGGCCGAGAGGTAGATCACCATGTAGTAGCCGAGCCCCTTCCAGGCGGTCAGGGCGATCGAGCTGAACAGCAGCAGCCAGCGGTCGGTGAGGAAGGCGACCGGGGAGTCGGCGAGTCCGGTCTGCTGGAGCACGCCGTTGACCAGCCCGCGGTCGTCGAGCACCCAGCCCCAGATCAGGGCCACCACGACGGCCGAGGCGATCACCGGGGTGTAGAAGGCGGTGCGGAAGAAGGTGATGCCGGGGAGCTTGCGCTGGACCAGCAGGGCGAGCAGCAGCGGCAGGACGGTCAGTACCGGAAGGCAGACCAGCAGGTAGACGATGCTGTTGAGCAGGGCGTCGGCGAGCTGGTCGTCGTCGAGGATGCGTTCGTAGTTGGCCAGGCCGGTGAACCGGCCGCCGCCCAGGGGCTTGGCATCGGTGAACGACAGGATCACCGTGTTGAGCGTCGGCCAGAGGTTGAAGACGGCCAGCCAGACGATCGCTGGCCCGGCGAGCAGCCAGGGGGTGAACCAACGCCGGTGGGTCATCGGGTGCCTTGCCTTCCTGGGGGCGGTGCGGGTCGGGCCCGGCGGAGCGGCGGCCGGGGAGGGCCGCCGCTCCGCCGGTGCCGGTCCGGCGGAGCGGGGTGGCGTCAGCCCTTGAGCAGCTGGTTGCAGCGTTCGACGGCGGTGTCCAGTGCCTGCTTGGAGGTGGCGTCGCCGCTGATCGCCAGGGCGATCTGCTGCTTGATGACGGTGCCCATCGCGTCGTCGACCTGGACGGGCTGGAGGATCTTCGCCTTGGCCAGCGAGCCGAACGCGACGACCTTGGCGTCACCGCCGTTGGTGCCGTCGCCCTTGCTGAAGAAGGCGTCGCCCGCGGACGCCTTGGTGGACGGGAAGATGCTGGTCAGATGGGCGAACCGGGCCTGGTTCTCCGGGCTGGTGACCCAGCGGGCCAGGGCCACCGCGGCGGCCGGGTTCTTGGTGCTCTTCGGGATGGACAGGCCCTGCACGTACAGCGGCGGGGTGCCCATCGCGGGGGAGGAGACCATCTTGGGGGCGAGGGTGGGGTTGTCGGTGGCGACGCTGGCGATGAGGTTGGCGCCGCCGGTGGTCCAGGCCGCCGTACCGGCGGTGAACAGCTTGGTGTTGCCGGCGTAGGTGTCGGTCAGGACGTCCTTCGGCAGCAGTCCCTCCTTGAACGCGGCGCGGTACTTGTCGAGCAGCGCGGCCGCCTCGGGGGTGTTGAAGGTGAAGGACCTGCCGTCGTCGGCCATCACCTTGACGCCGGCGTTGACGAGGTCGCCGAGGCCGGGCTTGCGGCTCATCAGGTAGGTCGAGCCGCCGGACTTCTCCTTCATCACCCGGGCCTGGGCGATCAGTTCGTCCAGGGTGGTGGGAAGGTTCTTCGGGTCCAGGCCGTACTTGGCCAGCAGCTCCGAATTCCAGTAGTTCACATCGGTGTTGAGGTACCACGGGTAGCCGTAGGTGCCGTCCTGGCCGGTGAACCGGTAGGCGTCGACGCCGCCGGCGACGTACTCGTCCGAGAGCTTCGGGTCGGCCTTGGCGACGTCGAGCAGCAGGCTCTTCGAGGCCAGCGGGAGGGCGAAGTCCGGCGGGAGGTTGACCACGTCGGGGAGGGTGCCGGCCGCGGCCTGGCTGAGCACCTTGTCCGAGTAGCCCTCGCCGGGCTGGTCGAGCCACTGGACCTCGACGCCGGGGTACTTCTGCTTGAAGCCGTCGATCACGCCCTGGACGTAGTCGGTGAACTTCGGCTTGAGCGCCCAGGTCTGGAGGGAGACCTTGCCCTTGACCTCGCCGGTGGCGGCCGCACTCGCCACGGTGTCGTCGCTCTTGGTGTCGGAGCCGAGTCCGCAGCCGGTGAGCAGGGTGGCGGTGACCGCCGTCGTCGTCAGTGCCGCCCAGATTCTTCGCATGAGGGTCTCCCGGTCCAGGGGGGTGGGTGGGGGATCGTGCCGAGTTCTCGAACCTGCTGGGTTTTCGCAACCTGATGTACTAAACCGGTCTAGCTGTTGCAGGGACTATGCTCCCGCCTAAACTTGGATGTCAAGAGAGGAGTCGGATCCCTGTGGGCAGACCGACCATCGCCGACATCGCCCGCCAGGCCGGCGTCTCCAAGGGCGCGGTGTCCTTCGCGCTCAACGGGCGCCCCGGGGTGAGCGAGGCGACGAGGGCCCGGATCCTCCGGGTCGCCGAGGAGATGAACTGGCGGCCGCACAGCGCCGCCCGCGCCCTGGGCGGGGCCAGGGCCGACGCGGTCGGCCTGGTGATCGCGCGCCCGGCCCGCACCATCGGTGTCGAGCCGTTCTTCAGCCAACTGCTCTCCGGCCTCCAGGCCGTCCTCTCCGCCCACTCGGTCGCACTGCACCTGATGGTCGTCGAGGACACCGCCGCCGAGATCGAGGTCTACCGGCGCTGGGCCTCCGAACACCGGGTCGACGGCTTCATCGTGGTCGACCTCCAGGTCCGCGACCCGCGGCTGGAGGTGCTGGAGGAGCTGGCGCTGCCCGCCGTCGTGCTGGGCGGCCCCGGCAAGGGCGGCGGTCCGGTGCGGATCTGGGCCGACGACCGGGAGGCGATGCTCTCGATCGTCGACTACCTGGCCGCCATCGGCCACCGCCGGATCGCGCACCTGGCCGGGCTGCCGCACTTCCAGCACACCCAGCGCCGGATCAGGGCGCTGCGCGACGCCTCCCGGCGGCTCGGCCTGGAGGAGGCGGTCTCGGTGCCGACCGACTTCAGCGACGCCGAGGGCGCCGCCGCCACCCGCACCCTGCTCTCCCGCCCCCGGCGGCCCACCGCGATCGTCTACGACAGCGACGTGATGGCGGTGGCCGGGCTCGGGGTGGCCGGCGAGATGGGGGTCCCGGTGCCCGGCGAGCTGTCGATCGTCTCCTTCGACGACTCGGTGCTCGCCCGGATCGTGCACCCGCCGCTGACGGCGCTCAGCCGGGACACCTTCGCACTCGGCGAGCAGGTCGCCCGGAGCCTGCTCGCGGTGGTCGACGAGACCGGCCCCGGACGCGACCTGCAGATGCCCACCCCTCGGCTGACCGTCCGGGAGTCCACCTCGCCACCGGGCCCCGGCCGGCACGCCGGCTCACCCGCCGGAGTGGCCGTTGCGCGGACCGTTGACACGGGATCTGAACCGGTTTAGCCTCGCAGCGCCGAGCGGGCCCCGCTCGGCGCGCCACCGTGGGCGGACGGCCGACGAGCCGCCCACGGCCACCTGACGCGTCCGGTGCCACCCGGTGCCCGGCGCGCCCGCGCCGCCGGCCGCGGCGCGTACCGCCGCGCCGCGCCGTGCGGGCCGGCCGGGCCGCACGTCCGCGTCCGGCCCGGGCGTCGCCTCCCGCGGCACCGCCCCCGCACCCGTACAGCGCCACACGCATGCACCCGGACCGCCCCGCCGCGGGCGGCCCGGCCCCCACCCTCCTCCGCCCGATCGGAGCCACCGCATGTCACGACGCCTACCCCTGCTCCTGAGCGCCGCCCTCGGGGCCGCCGTCCTGGGCACCGCACCCGCCGCCCACGCCGGCACACCGCCCGCCCCCGCGCCCGCGCCCGTCACCGCCCCCGCGCCCGTCGCCGCGGCGCCCGGCACCCAGCCGTACGCGTCCTACTGGTACCCGAACACCATCCTGAACTGGGACCCGGCCACCGATCCGGACGCCCGCTTCAACCGCTCCCGCGTCCCGCTCCAGCCGCGCACCAGCGACCCGGCGCTCAAGGCCAACCCCAACGCCCGGGCCGGCGAGGGCAAGGTGGCCTCCCTGGTGTCCTTCGGGCCGACCTCCAACAACCCCTCCCAGGGCTCCGCCGACCCCAACTACTACGCGTTCGGCTACTGGCAGTACGTCGACAAGCTGGTCTTCTGGGGCGGCTCGGCCGGCGAGGGCCTCATCCTCGCCCCCAACCCGACCGTCATCGACGCCGCCCACCGCAACGGCGTCAAGGTGTACGGCACCGTGTTCTTCCCGCCCGCCGCGTACGGCGGCCAGCTCCAGTGGGTCCGCGACTTCGTCCAGAAGTCCGGCACCCGCTACCCCGTCGCCGACAAGCTCGCCCAGGCCGCCCAGTACTACGGCTTCGACGGCTGGTTCATCAACCAGGAGACCGGCGGCGGCGATTCGGCCCTGGCCGGCGAGGTCCGCAACCTCATGCAGTACACCAAGGCGCAGAGCTCCACCGAGTTCATGTGGTACGACGCCATGACCGAGTCGGGATCGGTCAGTTGGCAGAACGCGCTGACCTCCGCCAACGACTCCTTCCTCCAGGAGGGGAACAGGCGGACCGCCGACTCGATGTTCCTCAACTTCAACTGGAGTGCCTCCGGCCTGGATTCGTCCCGTACCCTGGCCCGCAGCCTCGGCCGCAGCGAGTACGACCTCTACTCCGGCATCGACACCGAGGCCAACGGCTACAACACCGGCGTCGACTGGAACGCGCTCTTCCCCGCGAACAAGCCGCACACCACCTCGCTCGGCCTCTACCGCCCGGAGTGGACGTGGAAGTCCGCCACCGACCGCGCCGACTTCTACGCCAAGGACTCCCGCTACTGGGTCGGCGCCAACAACGACCCCTCCAACACGGCCACCTCGTCCAGCTGGAAGGGCCTCTCCAGCTACGTCGCCGAGTCCTCGCCGATCACCGCCAAGCCGTTCGTCACCAACTTCGACACCGGACAGGGCGACTTCTACCAGACCGGCGGCGCCCGGGCGGCCACCGGCGGCTGGAACAACCTCTCGCTCCAGGACGTCCCGCCCACCTACCGCTGGCTGGTCAGCTCCACCGGCACCAGGCTCACCCCGTCCATCGACTTCACCGACGCCTACGAGGGCGGCTCCTCGCTGCGCCTCACCGGCAGGCTGGACGCCGCCAACACCGTCCGCCTCTACCAGAGCCGGTTGCCGGTCGCGGCGGACAGCAGGCTCTCCGTGGTGGTGAAGACCCCGGCCGCCGGGCCGACCAGGCTCAAGGCCGCGATCTCCTTCACCGACGCGCCGACCAGCTTCACCACCCTCGACCTGGGCGCCAACTCCGGCACCGGGTGGGAGCGCCACACCCTCGACCTCTCCGCCTACGTCGGTCGCACCATCGCCCAGATCGGCCTCCAGGCCGACGGCAACGACCCGGCCTACGATCTGAGGATCGGCCAACTCGCCGTCTACGACGGTGCTGTGGAAACCCCGGGTGCACCCGGTGGCCTCACCGTGCTCGGCGCCAGTGACGTGGTGGCCGGCTCCAGCCAGTCGCTGCGGCTCTCCTGGACGGCCCCGGCCGGCGGCTCCGTCCACCACTACGAGGTGTACCGGCGGGGCGCCGACGGGACCCGCACCTTCCTCGGGGCGACGCCGTCCGACGCCTACTTCGTCAACAAGCTGGACCGGGCCGGCACCGAGCGCAGCACCACCGTCGAGGTCGTGGCCGTCTCCACCGAGTACGGCCGCTCCACCGCCGCCACCACCACGGTCTCCTGGACCGGCACCCCGCCCGCCGGCGGCAACCTGGCGCTGAACCGCCCGGCCACCGGCTCCGGCCAGTGCAACGCCAACGAGACCCCGGCCAAGGCGGTCAACGGCACCGTCAACGGCGGCAACGGCGACAAGTGGTGCACCACCACGTCGGCCAAGTGGCTGGAGGTGGACCTCGGATCGGCGCAGCCGCTCTCCAAGTTCGTGGTCAAGCACGCCTCGGCCGGCGGCGAGAGCTCCTCCTACAACACCCGGGACTTCTCGATCCAGGTGCGTTCGGCGGCCACCGACCCGTGGACCACCGTCGCCACCGTCACCGGGAACACCGCCGGCACCACCACCCACCCGGTGACCACCACGGCGCGCTACGTCCGGCTGGTCGTCACCAGGCCCACCCAGGGCACCGACCCCGCCGCCCGCGTCTACGAGTTCGAGGCCTGGGGCGCGTAGCTCCGCCGTACCTTCGTGAAAGGACCAGTCCCGTGTCGGTCACCATCACCGCCGTCGAAAGCACGGACCTCTTCACCGGCCCTGAGGACGCGCCGCGCCAGCTGCTGCGGGTGACCCTCGACGGCCCGCCCGCCACCCGGATCACCGTCACCGGTCCGGGCGTGCGGGGCGAGGCGGCCGGCACGGGGCTGGTCGAAGTCCCCCTGGAGATCACCGGCCCGGCACCGGGGGCGCGCGTGGACGTCCGGGTGGAGGCCGGCGGCGCACGCGCCGAGGGCGTCGTCGAAGTCGCCGAGCCCGGTTGGACGATGTTCATGGTCTCGCACTTCCACTACGACCCGGTCTGGTGGAACACCCAGGCCGCGTACACCTCGCCGTGGGAGCTGCTCTCCGCCGACGCCACCACCCGGCCGCTCTGGGAGCGCAACGGCTTCGCCCTGGTCGACGCACACCTGGAGCTGGCGCTGCGCGACCCGGTGTACAAGTTCGTGCTCGCCGAAGTCGACTACCTGAAGCCCTACTTCGACCAGCACCCGGAGCGCCGGGAGGCGCTGCGGCTGTTGCTGGAACGCGGCCAGGTCGAGCTGGTCGGCGGCACCTACAACGAGCCCAACACCAACCTCACCGGCGCCGAGACCACCATCCGCAACATCGTCTACGGCATCGGGTACCAGCGCGACGTCCTCGGCGGCGATCCGCAGACCGCCTGGCAGCTCGACGTGTTCGGGCACGACCCGCAGTTCCCCGGCCACCTGGCGGCAGCCGGCCTCACCGGCAGTGCCTGGGCGCGCGGCCCGTTCCACCAGTGGGGCCCGATCCAGAAGAACTTCCGCGAGGCCAAGGACGACGCCCGGGTGATGCAGTTCCCGAGCGAGTTCGAGTGGATCGCGCCCTCCGGCGAGGGCGTGCTCACCCACTACATGCCGCACCACTACTCGGCCGGCTGGTGGATGGACTCCTCCGCCGACCTCGCCACCGCCGAGCAGGCCGTCCTCGATCTGTACCGCAAGCTCAAGCCGGTCGGTGCGACCAGGAACCTGCTGCTGCCGGTCGGCACCGACTACACCCCGCCGAACAAGTGGGTCACCGAGATCCACCGCTCCTGGGCCTCGAAGTACCTCTGGCCGCGGTTCGTCTGCGCCACCCCGCGCGACTTCCTGGATGCCGTCCGTGCCGAGCTGGAGGCCACCGGCCGCCGGCCCAGCCCGCAGACCCGGGACATGAACCCGGTCTACACCGGCAAGGACGTCTCCTACATCGACACCAAGCAGGCCCAGCGGGCCGCCGAGGTCGCGGCCGTCGACGCCGAGAAGCTGGCCACGCTGGCCGTGGTGCACGGGCTGGGCCGCTACCCCTCGGGCGCCCTGGACAAGGTCTGGCGCCAACTCGCCTACGGCGCGCACCATGACGCGATCACCGGCTCCGAATCCGACCAGGTCTACCTGGACCTGCTCGGCGGCTGGCGGGAGGCGTACGACCTCGCGGCCGACGTCCGCGACCGGGCACTGGAGGCGCTCACCGGCCGGGTGGACACCACGGGCGCGGGCGAGGCCGTCGTCGTCACCAACACGCTCTCCTTCGACCGGACCGACCTGGTGGCCGTGCCGCTGCCACGCGGTGGGCAGGCGGTGCGGGTGCTGGACGACACCGGCTCGGTGGTGCCCAGCGCCGTCGACCGGGGGACCTTGCGGTTCCTGGCCGCCGACGTGCCCGCGCTGGGCTGGCGCACCTGGCGGCTGGTCCCCGGGCCGGAGGAGGACACCGCCTGGTCGGCCGCCGAGGGCCGGACGGTCGCCAACGCCCGGTACCGGGTGACCGCCGACCCCGGGCGCGGCGGCTGTCTGACGTCAGTTCACGATCTGCTCCACGACCGGGAGTTGATCCGCTCCGGCGCGATCGGCAACGAGCTGCGGGTCTACGAGGAGTACCCGCAGCACCCCGACTTCGGCGAGGGCCCCTGGCACCTCGTGCCCAAGGGCCCGGTGGCCGGTTCCGGCGACCTGCCCGCGGACGTCCGCCGGGAGACCGGCCCGCTCGGCGAACGGCTGGTGATCGGCGGAACGGTGGACGGTGTCCGCTACGAGCAGACCGTGACCCTGTGGCGCGGCGTGGACCGCGTCGACTGCCGCACCCGGGTGGTCGACCACTCCGGCGCCGACCGCCTGTTGCGGCTGCGCTTCCCGGTGGACCTGCCCGGGGCGCTGCCGGTCAGCGAGGTCGCGGACGCGGTGGTCGGCCGTGGCTTCGCACTGCCCGACGTCGACTCCGCCGAGGCGCCGTGGACCCTCGACAACCCCGCCAACACCTGGTTCGGCCTCGGTTCCACGGCACGCGCGGTACTCACCGATCCGTCCGGTGCGGTGCTGGGCGAACGGGCGCTGGGCGTGGCCGAGGTGGTCGTCCCCGATCTGGACGCGGCCGCCGACGCGCGCGCGTTGGTGGTCGCACTCGCCCGGGTCGGCGTCACCGCCACCACCTCGGGCGCGGACTGGGCCCGCTACGGCTGGCTGGACGTCGACTCCAACCTGCCGGACTTCCGGATCGTGGTCGGCGGGCCGGACGTCAACGAGGCGGCACGGGAGTTGATCGAGCGGGCCGGGGAGGAGTACGCGCGTGTGCTGAAGGCGCACGGCGCCGTCTGGGTGCCCGCGCTGACCCCGCTCGCCGAGGTGTGGCGGCCCGGCGCCGACCTGCGCGACCTGCGCGCGCTGCCCGCCCTCGTGGTCACCGATCCCGCCGCTCTGGCGCAGGACCTCGCCGATGCCCGGGTCACCGCCGTCTGCCCCGGACCGCTCCACGCCTCGGAACAACTCGTCGACCACACCGTCGGACTGCTCAGCTTCGGCCTGCCCGGCTTCGCCGTCGACGCCACCGGCGCGCTGCACCTCTCGCTGATGCGCTCCTGCACCGGCTGGCCCTCCGGTGTCTGGATCGACCCGCCCCGGCGCACCCTGCCCGACGGTGCGTCCTTCCAACTCCAGCACTGGACCCATGAGTTCAGCTACGCGCTGGTGGGCGGCGCGGGAGACTGGCGGGCCCTGACGCTGCCCGCACAGGGGCAGGAGTTCAACCACCCGCTGTACGCCCGGCTCACCCCGGCGCAGGTGGGCCCGCTGCCCGCCACCCTCTCCTGGCTGCGGGTGGAACCGGCCCGCGAGGTGCTGCTCGGCGCCCTCAAGCCGGCCGGCAACCCCATCGCGCACGGCTCGGCCCGGCCGCTCGGCGACCAACTGACCGTACGGCTGGTCGAATCGACGGGCCTGGGACGCACGGCGGCCCTCGGCGGGGCCCTCGGCCTCACCGAACTCCACCGGGCCGACCTGCTGGAGCGTCCGCTCGGGCCGGCGGACCTGGAGCTCTCCGGCTCGCAGATCGCCACCGTGCTGGCCCGGCCGAGTGTGACCTCGGACCCGGCCGGCCCGGTGCTCGGCGCGGTCGCCGAGGCCGCCCAGCCCGTCCACGCCCGGTACTGGCTGCACAACCGGGGACCGGCGCCGCTCGGCTACCTCCCGGTGTCGGTCGGGGTGTCGCCCGGCCTGCTGCGGACGGACGGCGCGGGCGGGCCGGTGTCGCTGTCGGTGGCGCTCTCCTCGCAGCTGCGGGACGCCGCCGTCGAGGGGACGGTGCTCGTCCTGCCGCCCGCGGGCTGGACGGCGAGCCTCACCGCCCGCCCCTACCGGCTGGAGGCGGGCGGCCACCTGCGCTTCCCGGTCACGCTCACCCCGCCGGCCGGCGCCGAACCCGGGCTCCACTTCGCCGCCGTCCGGATCGCGCACGACGGGCAGGAGGTGGAGGACGTGGTCACCATCGCGGTCGGCGACCTGCCGGAGCTGCTGCCGGTACCCGGCGGGGCGCCCGAGGACTGGACCGCCGCCCAGGGCACGAAGGCGGTGGAGGGCCGGGACACCGGCCTCACCGTGACGGTCGGCTCGGAGTCGCTGCGCGTCGCTCCCGGCGGCCGGGCCACCCTGGCGGTGGTGATGCACAACCGCACCCGCGGCGAGATCCGCGGTGAACTGCAGCTCGTCTCGCCGTGGGGCACCTGGGAGGCGATCGCGGAACCCGTGCGGGGCTTCACCGTCCCGGCCGGGTCGGCCACCACCGTGGACTTCGAGATCACCGCCCCCGAAGCCACCGAGCCCGGTTCGTCCTGGGCGCTGGCCAAGGTGATGTGGTTCGGCCGCTGCCAGTACGCCCCGACCGTCGCCCTGGTGGTGGAGCCGTGACCGCCGGCGTCCTGGGCCTGCTCGACGGCCGGCCGCTGCCGCGCACCGCACTCGACCGCCGCCTCGCCACCCTGCGGTCCGGCCCGCGTGCCTGCGTCCTTCCCCGGCCGGGAGGTTCGGAGGACCGCCAGCTCACCCGCTGGGTGGCCCAGGTGCTGCTGACGGAGGCGCTGTGCGAGGCGGTGGCCGCCGAACGCGGCCTGGCCGTCGCCGGATCCGGTCCCGCCCACCTCGACCAGCAGGCCGCCGTCGAACTCGGCTCCGTCACCGCCGCCGCGTACGAGGGGAGCGCGGCGGTGCGGGCGGTGTTCGAGGCGGTCACGGCGGACGTCGAGCCGACGGCGGCGGAGGTCGCTCACTACGCGGCCGTGGCGGACCGCCCGGGGCCGTCGGAGACCTGGACGCTGTCCTTCCCGGACGGCGGTACCTGCGAGGCCGGCCCGCAGACCCTGCCGCACGCGCTGGCCGACGCCCTGCGCGACACGCCGCCGGGCGAGTGGGCGACGGCCGGCGGCTGGACCGCCGCTCTCGTCGCGGTGGCCCGCCCTGCGGACGACCGCCCGGACGCGCGGTCGGTGGTCCGCGCAGCCGCCCGCCGGTCCGCCTTCGTCCGCTGGCTGGACCACGAACGCGCCCACCGCCTCACCCTCGTCCAGGGATTGGAACACCCCGGCGACCCCGCCCAGCCCGACAACCACCACCGCCACTGACAGGCCCTGTTCAACGCCAGCCGCGCTCGCCCCCGAGCGCGGCGGGCCGAACTGCTGCGGATGCCCGGTGCTCGTACACGGCTCGGACACGAGGGGGGTGAGGTCGACGTAGAGCAGGCGGCCGCCCCGCCCGGCGGGATGAACCGGCCTGTTTTGGCATATGCCACTTGGAAACTCCGGTTGTCGAACGCCGAAGCGGTAACTAAAGTTGTCGTCATGCCGAAGCCTGAGATCACCACCGAGGAACTGACCGCGCTGGACAGGGCCCTGCTCGACGCCCTCAATCCGCTCGCCACCGCCCTGCGCGCCCGGGAGACCGGGCTCCCCGCGGACCTCATGTGGGCGGGGGACCCAGCCGACGTCGCCCTCTCCGTCCTCAGTACCTGGAAGGTGGTGGACGAGGAGGTCAAGCGGCTGACGGCGATCGCCGCGCAGACCGCCGGGTCCTACGGTGCGAGCTACGAGCGGCTGGGTGCCGCGTGGGGTATCACCCGGCAGGGCGCCCGGAAGAAGTGGCCCGACGCCGTCGAGAGGCCGGCGGCTTCCGGGGCGGGGGCGAGCGGCCTCGAACTGTTCGGCGGCACCGCCGAGCTGTTCCGGGAGGCGTCGTCGGCCGGGTGGCGGTGGACCGGCCGGGGCGCGGACGGAACGCTGGGAGGGGCTGCCGCCGCGCCCGCCCTGGCCACGAAGGAGGAGGCTGCCGCCCACGCCGGGGCCTTCCTGAAGGAGCACGCCGCCGGCTGAACCGGGTACGCACAGGCCCGGCACGGGCGCCCCGGTCCCGGCGGGCCTGCGGGGGGCGGCGGCAGTATCGTCGGTTCAGAGCGGGAATTCTCTCGGCCCCATGATCACATCCGAGGTCCTCGGCTGGGTCAGGGGGAGGAGGTGGGATCGGTGCCGCAGTCCCCCAACGGTCCGGCCCCGGCCGTCGAACCACGAACGACCGGCTCGGGCGCGGGCGAGAAGGGGCTCAAGACCGGCGCGCTCGGACTCGTCTCTTCCGTCGCCATCGGCCTGGCCTCCACCGCCCCCGCCTACAGCCTCGCGGCGACACTCGGCATCATCGTGGTCGGTGTGGGGCTCCAGGCCCCGATCATCACCGTCCTGGCGTTCATCCCGATGCTGCTGATCGCCTACGCCTACAAGGAGCTCAACGCCTCCGACCCGGACTGCGGCACCACCTTCACCTGGGCCGCCCGGGCCTTCGGGCCGCGGACGGGGTGGATGGGCGGCTGGGGCATCATCATCGCCGACATCATCGTCATGGCGAACCTGGCCCAGATCGCCGGAGTCTACGGATTCCGGCTGTTCGGCCTGGACTCGCTCGCCGACAGCACGGTGTGGACGTCCATCGCCGGCGTGGTCTGGATCATCGTGATGACGGCGATCTGCTACGTCGGCATCGAGCTGTCCGCCGCCCTGCAACGCTGGCTGCTCTCGGTCGAGGTGGTGATGCTGGTCCTGCTGTCGGTCACCGCCCTGGTCAAGGTTTACGGCAGCAGCCCGCCCGCCACGGCGGTCCACATCAGCGCCTCCTGGTTCAACCCCTTCAACGTCGCCTCCACCGGCGCGTTCACCGCCGGCATGCTCGCCGCGGTCTTCATCTACTGGGGCTGGGACACGGCCGTCTCGGTCAACGAGGAGACCGCCGACTCCAAGCGCACCCCCGGGCGCGCGGCGGTCATCTCGACCGTGCTGCTCCTGCTGATCTACACCCTGGTGTCCACCTCGGCGCTGGCGTTCGCGGGCGTCGGGACGGAGGGCATCGGCCTGGGCAACGAGGACAACTCCGGCGACGTGCTGTCCGGCCTCGGTGACGCCGTGTTCGGCACTGCGGGATTCGGCGGGTTCCTCAGCAAGCTGCTGATCTTCATGGTGCTGACCTCCGCCGCGGCCTCCACCCAGACCACCATCCTGCCGACGGCCCGGACCTCCTTCTCGATGGCCGCGCACAAGGCGATCCCCGCTCCGTTCGGCCGGGTGCACCCCCGCCACCTCACCCCGACCTGGTCCACGATCGGCATGGGCGTGGCGTCCATCGCCTTCTACGTCCTGCTGACGGCGATCAGCGGCAACGTGCTGGCCGACTCCATCGCCTCGGTGGGGCTCGGCATCGCCTTCTACTACGGCCTGACCGGCTTCGCCTGCGTCTGGTACTACCGGCGGGTGCTGACCAGGAGCGTCAAGGACTTCGTCTTCAAGGGGCTCTGCCCGCTGGTCGGCGGCGTGATGCTGCTCTACTTCTTCTGCTACGGCGCCTTCGACGTCTACGCGGACCCGAACTACGGCGCGACCTCGGTGAACCTGCCGATCTTCGGGGAGACTGGCGGCGTGACCGTCATCGGCATCGGGGCCCTGGTGCTGGGCGGTGTGCTGATGCTGGTCCAGTGGGCCGTCCAGGGTTCCTGGTTCCGCCACCCCGATGTCCCGGTGAGCGCCGCCGACCCGGCCGACGCGCCGTAGCCGGGCCGGATTCGCTGCAGGGCGTGATCGTCGAGGACGCCGGCGGACGTGGCGGGCGCGCGGAGTCCCGTACCCCCGAGGGACGGGTGCAGGCCCGGGATCTACGGGCGGGGGCCGAGGGTGACCTGGAAGCCGAGGCTTCCCATCATCGTGTAGTCGCCGTAGAGGTCGCAGCGGCCGGCGACGAGGATGCCGTTCGGACAGGTGAAGACCTTCGGCGGCTGGATGCCGTAGCCGCGGCGGCGGTCCGTGGCGGGCGTGCCGGGGGAGAGGAAGCCGGCGGCCCCCGGGAAGAGGATGGCGGTGCCGTCGGTCCGGTCGCCGTACGGCGGCGGCAGGAGGGTCCCGGTGTCGTCCTCGGGGACGAAGAACAGGACCCGGAACGAACCGCTGGTCTCGTTCCCGAGGCGGAGGTCGAAGGCGGCGTCCCCGGTGACGACATCGCCGAGCACCTTCACGCCGGAGAAGGAGAGCGGCAGTGCGGTGGGGTGGCCGGATTCGTCGATCTCGGCCATGAGGCGGTGCAGTCCCGGGACGGTGTCGGGTGCGGAGTACTCCCTCAGTGAGATGAGCGCGTCGTCCTGGGCCGGCACTACCTGCTCGTCATCCATGGCCTCTCCTCTGAACCGCCCTCCTGGTGTGCGGAGGGTCGACGAGGGTGACGGATGCCCGCGACGGGCGCCCGGGGCACCGGGAGCGGGCGGGTATCCCCCGAACGGCTGCAGACGGGAACCGGGACGGGGCATCAGTGGTGCGGCGCGAGTTCCGTGCGCGCCCGGCCGCTGCCGGGAGTCGGCGACGTCGGAATCCGTCACGACGTCAAAGGTGCGCCCTCGCAGCGGCCGAGGGCCGGGCGGTCGGGTTCCGGGCCGGGATCGGTGTACTCGCGGGGAGCTGACATTTCCTTGTCCGGAATGTGGTTGAAATGTGATCTATTTCTGCGCGGTCGGTGGCTGGATGGTGCTCTGATGGGCCAATGACCTACGCGTACCCCCCACCGGCTGCCGCTCCGACCCGCCCGTGGTGGCGTCGGCCTGCAGCGATCGTCCTCGCCCTGCTCTTCGTGCCACCGGTCGGCCTGGTGCTGGTGTGGACCTCGTTCTGGCAGCGGCCGGTGAAGGTGGCCGTCAGTGTGATCGGCGGGATCTACTGCCTGATCTGGTTCGGCGCGGTGCTCGCGGACCCGAAGCCCGACCGCACCGATCTCGTCCAGCCGGCCGCGGCCGCCACCTCGTCCTCCACCGCGGGCCCGGCCTCCCCGGCACCGACCGCGAGCACGAGCCCGTCGGCCACGCCCACCCCGACGCCGACGCCGACCCCGACCCCCGCGCCGACTCCGACGGTCACTCCCACGCCCGCGCCCCCGACGGCCGTCGCACCGCCCGCGCCCACGCCCGCCCCCACCCCCGCCGCGGGTGCGTACTACGTGAACTGCACGGCCGCCCGGGCGGCCGGGGTCGCCCCGCTGCACCGGGGTGACCCCGGGTACCGCGCGGGGCTGGACGCGGACGGTGACGGCGTCGCGTGCGAGCAGTCCTCCGCCGGCGGTTCCTCCGGCGGCACCTCGTCGGGCGGTTCGGCGAGCGGCGGTTCGGCGGCCGGGGGCTCCGGCACGGGCGGTTCGACCTCCGGCGGCACGTCCACCGGTGGTGACTCGGCGAGCGGCGGCGGGGGCGCGACCTCCGGTGGAGGCGGCGGCGCCGCGTACTACGCCAACTGCGCCGCAGCCCGGGCGGCCGGGGCCGCCCCACTGCACCGGGGTGACCCCGGGTACCGCGCGGGGCTCGACCGCGACAACGACGGCGTCGCCTGCGAGTGACCGGTGCCGGGCGGCCCGCTGGTGCGGCGGGCCGCCCCCGGCCTACCGCCGCCGGTGGGCGGCAGTGCGCTCGGGGTTGTGGACGGTGCCGTCGGGGGCGACGGTGTCGTGGTAGGCGGCGCCGTTCTCGGTGACGTAGATCCGCCGGACCCCGTACTCGTGGGTGAGGCGCAGCAGCAGTTCTTCGAGGCCGGGGGCGTGCACCTCCCACGGCATCGCGGTGACTGGTTCCGCCGCCCCGACGTCCCGGTGAGCGCCGCCGACCCGGCCGACGCGCCGTAGCCGGGCGGGGCGGCACGGGCCCTACCGCCCCGCCCCGGTCTCCAGGTTGTGGGTCATCCGCTCCAGGACGGCGACGGCGGTGCGGTACTCCTCCGGGGAGATGCCGGCCGTCGACAGGGCGCGGAAGGCGTCGACCCGGGCGGCGACGCCGGTGAGGCGGGCGCGGCCGCTCCCGGTGAGGGCGAGGCGGGCCGGGCCCGGGCGGGTCGCCCAGCCGTCGGCGAGGACGGCTGAGACGGCGGCGGTCAGGTCGGCGGGGTCGGCGTTGGCGGCGAGCACGGTCAGGACGGCGGTGTCGGTGGCCTGCGGGTCGTCCTCGACGACGTTGAGGACCTGCCAGGCGAGCCGGGTGAGGCCGAACTCGGCCAGCATGGCGTTCATGCGGCCGGTGAGGGCCTGGTCGGTGCGGTTGAGCCAGTAGCCGATCGGCTTCATGTGCTGCTCCTGAGGGGCGGGTCGGTTCAGCGCGCGGTGGTGAAGGCGGCGGCGTTCTCGCGGGCCCACTGCCGGTACGAGCGGGCGGGGCGGCCGAGCAGGGTCTCGGTGGTGTCGGCGATGACGGCGGGGCCGTGCCGGTCGGCGGCCTGCCACAGGTCGAGCAGCGAGGAGACCATCGGCGCGGGCATGTGCCGGCCCATCTGCTGCTCGGCCTCGGCGCGGGTGATGTGCTCGACCTCGATCTCGCGGCCGAGCGTGTAGGCGAGGACGGCGAGCTGCTCGCGGAAGGTGAGTGACTCGGCCCCGGTCAGGGTGACGGCGCGGCCGGTGAGGGAGTCGCCGGTCAGGGCGGCGACGGCGATGTCGGCGATGTCCTCGGGGTGGATCGGCGCGATGTGCGCGTCCGGGTAGGCGAGCTGGACCGGCGTCGAGTTGCCGATGAACCAGGCCCAGCCGAGGGAGTTGCTGGCGAAGGCGTCCGGGCGCAGGAGGGTGCAGGTGAGCGCGGAGCCGGCGAGCGCTTGCTCGACGAGGAGGCTGTGGCTCGCGAGTGGGTCGTTCGCGGCGGCGGGGCCGAGGACCGAGGACGAGGAGAGCAGGACGACGTGCTCGACACCGGCGGCCTCGGCGGCCTCGACCAGTTCGTGGATGCCGGCGGGCTGCGGGTAGAGGAAGACCTGGCGGACGCCGCGCAGGGCGGCGGCGAAGGTCCCGGGTCGGTCGAGGGCGAGTTCGGCGACCTCGACGCCGGCCGGGACGGTCAGCTGGGCGGGGTCGGCGCTGGCGGCGCGGACGGTGTGGCCGGCGGCGTGCAGGAGGTCGATGACGGCTCGGCCGACCTTGCCGCGGGCGCCGGTGACGAGGATGGTCATGGGAAGCTCCGTTCGTTGCTGTAGACATATGCATGCTTACATGCACACGTTTTCATGTCAACACATGCCTTCGAGCGGTCATCCAGTTACGATGGGGGCATGACGAAGCACGAGCCGGGAACGGCTGACGAGCTGCTGGACGCGGTGGGCCCGGCCTTCGGGAAGCTGCGGCGCTCCTCCCTTCTGGAGGTCGAGAACCCGATCGCCCAGAAGGACCTCGGTCGCACCCTGGTCCTGAACATCGTCCTGGAGGCCGAGCAGGACGAGGCCCGCGAGGTCACCGTCGGCGCGGTGGCGGAACACCTGGGCGTCGACCCGTCGGTGGCCAGCCGCATGGTGACCGACTCCATCACCGCCGGCTATCTGATCCGTGCCGCCTCCCAGCAGGACGGCCGCCGCACCGTCCTCCATCTCAGCCCCGCCGGCCGGGACCTGATGACGCGCTTCCGGCGGCACCAGCGCTCCGCCTTCGAGCAGGTCACCGAAGGGTGGACCGAGCGCGAACGCCTGGAGTTCGCCCGTCTCATGCTCAAGTACGTCGCCGCCCAGGAGGGGCTGCGCCACCGGGCCGCGGGCGGCCGGGAAGCCGGTCGCTGAGCCGTCCAGGGCCCGGTGGTGCAGGGCGGGGCCCCGAGCGGCCCGGCCTCAGCGGGCCCGGTGGGCGGCGATGAGCTCCGCGTAGCGGTGGCCGCTGGTCTTGACCGTCCTGCGCTGGGTGGCGTAGTCGACGTGGACGAGGCCGAACCGCTTGTCGTAGCCGTACGCCCACTCGAAGTTGTCCAGCAGCGACCAGGCGAAGTACCCGGCCGGCGGGGCGCCCTGGGCGGCGGCGCGGGCGCAGGCGGCGAGGTGCTGTTCGAGGTAGGCGGTGCGCTCGGGGTCGTGGACGGTGCGACCGTCGTCCCCGACAACGGGGTGACGGCGATCAAGGTCGCGGACGTGGACGGTGTCCGGCTGGCCGGCCTGCTGGTCGACGCCGGCCCGGTCAACTCGCCGGTGCTGGTGCAGATCGGCCCGGACAACGCGACCGCCCACCACGCGGCCGACCCGACCACCCTCCAGGACGTCTTCATCCGCGTCGGCGGCGCCGGCCCCGGCTCGGCCACCGCCGGGGCCGTGGTCAACAGCGACGACGTGATCATCGACCGCACCTGGATCTGGCGCGCCGACCACGGCGCCGGCGTCGGCTGGAACACCAACCCCGCCGACTACGGCCTGCTCGTCCGCGGCGACGACGTGCCCGGCACCGGGCTCTTCGTCGAGCACTTCAAGAAGTACGACGTCGAGTGGTCCGGCGAGCGCGGGCGGACGATCTTCTTCCAGAACGAGAAGGCGGACGACGCGCCGAACCAGGCCGCCGTCCAGAACGGCGCGACCAAGGGCTTCGCCGCCTACAAGGTCGACGACACCGTGACCAGCCACGAGGGGTGGGGCCTCGGCAGCTACTGCTACTTCAACGTGGACCCGACCATCCGGATGGACCACGGCTTCGAGGCCCCGGTCCGGCCGGGCGTGAGGTTCCACGACCTGCTGGTCGTCTCGCTGGGCGGCAACGGCCAGTACGAGCACGTGGTCAACGGCACCGGCGCCGCGACGTCGGGCACCTCCACCACCCCGTCCACCGTGGTCGCCTACCCCTGACCCCGGCGTGACCCCGCCCCGGTCGTGCCCGCGCGGGCACGACCGGGGCTCTGCTCAGCCCAGCACCGCCGGGGCCGGCCCGTCCGGGCGGACGGTGATGCCGTAGGCGGCGCCGGCGGGGGTGGAGAGGAAGCGCGGCGCGTACGCGGGGAGGAGGACTTCGAGCAGGGCGGTGGTCTCCCGCACGGCGAACTGCGTGCCCAGGCAGGCGCGGGCGCCCAGGCCGAAGGGGTAGTAGGCACCGAGGTGAGCCGGACGGGCGCCGGCCGTGGTGAACCGGTCCGGGTCGAAGCGCTCCGGGTCCGGCCAGAGCGCCGGGTCGCGGTGGGTCAGGTAGGGGCTGACGATGACGTCGGTGCCGGCCTCGACCCGGTGGCCCAGCAGGGTGTCGTCCTCGGCCGCGTGCCGGGGCAGGATCCACGCGGACGGGTAGAGCCGCAGCGTCTCGCTGACCAGCGCCTGGATTGCCTCCCGCCGCTCCGGCGAGCCCTCCGGCCCGGCTGCCAGCGCCCGGACACGGGCCTCGGGGTGGCGGTCGAGGAGGAGGAAGAGCCAGGTCAGCGTGGTGGCGGTGGTCTCGTGCCCGGCCACCAGCAGGGTGACCAGCTCGTCGCGGATCAGCCGGTCGGTGTACGCCGGGTCCTCCTCGCCCGCCTCCACCAGTACCCGCAGCAGCCCGTCCCCGGCCGGGCCGCGCCGGGCGGCGTCGATCGCGGCGTGCGCGACCGCGTCGATCCGTGCAAGGTCCGCGGCGACCGCCTCGGGGATCCCGGCGGCGTCGGCCGGCAGGGTCGGCATCGCGGCCACCACCCGGGCGACGGCGGCGAGTTCGCGGTCCGTCCGGTCGTCCAGCGGGCGGCCGGTAAGCGCCCGCCAGATAGTGTCCAGGGCGAAGCGCCGCATCTCCTCGCCGACGTCGAACCGCTCCCCGGTACGGGCGTACCCGGCCCAGCGGTCGGCGGCGTGGCGGGCGGCCTCGGCGATCCGCTGCTCGTAGCGGCGCATCCCGGTGCCGGTGAACTGGGACTGGAGCATGCGCCGTTGGCGCTTCCAGGCGTCGCCGGTCGCGGAGAGGACGCCCTCCCCGGCCAGCATCCGGGCCCGGTGCGAGCGCTTGACGTAGCGGTCCGGGTGGCGGCCGAGCACGTGCTGCACGGCCTCCGGGTCGGTGACCACGACGGTCGGCCGCGGCCCGAGGCGGACCGCGGCGACGCCGCCGAGCTCGCGCTGCGCCCGCGCGAACAGCTCGACCAGGTCGGCCTTCTCGGCCTGCCACCGCGCGACGGCCTCGGCCGGCAGCTCGGGTACGGGACGGCCGGCCGCCCTGTCTGCGGCCCCGCCGGCGGGCGGCGGTACGGGGGCGGGGTGGGCTTCCGTGGCCACGGGGGTGCTCCTCTGACGACTGGATCGACCACTCGGACGGGTGCCGGGCGCACCTGACTGTACGTCAACGGGTGGTCACCGGTCAGACCGCGCCCCGGGGTCGGACCGCTGCTCCGGCCGGGGGGCCGGGCGGGTCGATGCCACCCGGGCGGCGGACAGTCACGCCGTGTGCGAACGGGTACCGTTCGGCGAGGCCGCCCCGGCCCCTCACCGCTGCTCGCCCACCGACGGGAGACATGCATGCCCGGGACTCCGCCCACCACGCCCCGTCCTCGCGCCGGCAGACCGGCCCGGTGGCTGGCCGCAGGCCTGCTGCTGCCGGCGCTGGCCGCCTGCGGGGGAGGCGGCGGCGGTTCCGGATCCGGCGCGGCGAGCCCGGCGGCCGGCGCGGCAGAGCCGGCGGACACGCCCCCGGCGGAGGGCTCGGGGCAGCAGCCTCAGGACAAGCGGACGCAGGCGGGCGGGAACCAGGGCGGGTTCACCGGAGCGGGCAACGTGTCGGCGAGCGCCACGGGAATCTGGCCGACGGCCCATCTGACGCTCACGAGTTCGGTGGCGAGCACCTTCACCGCCAAGGTGAGCCAGGTCAATGACTGTGCCGGCGGCGCGAAGTCCTCGGGGTCCACGAGCGTGGAGTTCACGGGAGGCGCGGCAAGCGCCACGGTCGAACTTCCCGGCCCGAAGCCCACCTCCGAGGGGGCCAAGGTCTGCTTCACCCTGACCGCGGGCGGAAAGAGCCAGTCGGTTCAAGCCTCGAACGGGCTGACAGTGCAGCATGACACCGAAAACGGGGGTGGCCAGAACGGAGGGGGCGGTGAGAACGGGGGCCAGAACGGAGGCGGCCAGAACGGCGGGGGCGGTGGGAACGGCGGCAACGAGAACGGGGGGTCCTCGGCAGGCACCAGCGCCGGCAACGCGTCGGCGGGCAGCGGGAGCACGCCCTGAGCCCTGCGGAGGAGGAGCCGCCCACCGCCGGGTCCGCCGCCGCGGCCGGGCAGCCCGGGCCGGCCGAGCAGCCCGCCCCCGAGCCGCCTGAGCCCGCCCCCGAGCCGCCCGCCGGCCGCTCGTGGAGCAGCTGGCTCGGCCTGGTCGCGTCCTGGGTCGCGCCGACCACCCTCATCACCGCGCTGCTGTTCTTCTTCGGCTTCGCCTACACCGACTCGCTCTACCACTACTTCGGCCTGGACGCCGCGACGATCGGCTTCGGCACCCAGGACCTCCTGCTCCGCAGCTCGCCCGCGCTCTACCTCCCGGCCGGCGTCGTCCTCTGCGGCGCCCTGCTGGCCGCGCTCGCGTACCACCTGGCGACCCGGACCGTCCGTACCGGCACGGACGGCCGGCGCACCGTCCGCCGGGCCTGCCGGGCCGTCGCGGTGCTGGTCGTCCCACTGGTGGTGCTCGGCTTCCTGGCCGGGTTCGAGGTGATCGACGCGGGGCCGATGGGCACTCCGCTGCTGCTCGGCGGCGCCCTGCTGCTGGTCGTGCTGGCCCGGCTGCTCGCCGTCCGCGCCACCGGCGCCCCCTACCCGCTGACCGGGGAGCGGGCGGCGCTCGGCATCAGCGCGGCGCTCATCGTGCTCTGTTCGTTCTGGGCCGCCGGCGGCTTCGCCCACCAGAAGGGGGAGGCGGACGCCGAGCGGCTGGCCGGCAACCTGGCGCTGCGCCCGGCCGTCGTCCTCGACACCACCGAGCGGCTCTACCTGCAGTGGTCCGGGGTGGACGAGCGGGCGCTGCCGGACGCGGGGGCGGGGCAGCGCTTCCGCTTCCGCTACCGCGGCCTGCGCCTGCTGGCGCAGGCCAACGGCCGGATGTTCCTGATCCCGCACGACTGGACCTGGGACGCGGGCAACGTGCTGATCCTCCCGGTCGACGCCAACGTCCGGATCGTCTTCCACCCGGGCTGATCCGGCGCCGCCCGGTCCGGGCCCCGACGCGGCCGTGCCGCGGTTCGTCCCCCTCGACGAACCGCGGCACGGCCTGTCCCGTCGGCTGGTGCCGATCCGTCCGCTCAGATCTGCTGCCAGAGGGCCGGGACGATGTTGGGCTCCCAGCCGACCTGGGCCGTGTGGCCCTGGATGCAGCGGTAGCTGACCCCGTTGTAGGTCACCACGTCACCGGCCTGGTAGGTGGTGCCCGGCGTCCAGGTACCGCCCGGATTGGGGTCGGTGCCGACCACCAGGGAGTACGTGGTGGTGTGGGTGGCCGAGCCGGTGCCGGTCACGGTGACGGAGTAGGTGCCCGACGCGGTGCCGGAGCCGACCGCGAGGGTCAGTGTCGCGGACCCGCCGGACTGCACCGAGGAGGGGCTGACCGTGGCGGTGACGCCGGCGGGCGCGCCCGAGACGGAGAGGTTCACCGTCTGGGCCGAGCCGGAGGTGGTGGCGGTGGAGACGGTCGCCGTGGTGCTGCCGCCCGGTGTGGTGGTGCCGGTCGCCGGGTTCACCGCGAGCGAGAAGTCGTTGGCCGGCACGGGGCCGCCGCCGACCGAGGTCTTCCACAGGGTGTACGCGACGCCGTCGGCGCTGCGGTCCAGCGCGGTCGCGTTGATGTTGCTGCTGGTGTCGCACGCCGAGTGGTAGCAGGAGTCGTACGCGCGGCCCGCGGTGCCGCCCCACTTGGCGGCCTGCGCCGCGGTCTTGGTGTCGCCGGCGCCGGCCGCGTAGCCGGAGGTGGGGATGCCGGCCTGCTGGAACGAGTAGTCGTCGGAGCGGCCCCGGCCCTCGACGTTCTCCTCCGGCTGGAGGCCCAGGGAGTCCCAGTAGGCCTTCATCGGCGCGGACGCGGCGGAGTTGAGGTTGTTGACGAAGTAGCCGGCGTTGGGCGAGCCGACCATGTCGAAGTTGTAGTAGCCCTTGATGGCGCTGCGCTGGGCGGAGCCCAGCTGGCTCACGTAGTACTGCGAGCCCTGGAGGCCCTGCTCCTCGCCGGTCCACCAGGCGAACCGGACGTGCCGGGTCAGGGTGGGGTTCTGCTGGGCGAGGGCGAGCGCGTTCTCCAGCAGGACGGCGGAGCCCGAGCCGTTGTCGTTGATGCCCGGGCCGGCGCTGACGCTGTCCAGGTGGGCGCCGAACATGGTGACCTGGTCGGCGGGGCCGCCCGGCCAGTCGGCGATCAGGTTGTTGGACTGGTAGCTGCAGGAGGTGCAGGTCTGCTCGGCGACGGTGTAGCCGGCGGCCTGGAGCCTGCCCTTGATGTAGGCGAGTGACTGGCTGTGCCCGGCAGTGCCGGCCCGGCGGTTGCCGCCGTTCTGCGAGGCGATGGTGTTGAGCTGGACCAGGTGCGCCTGGACGTTGGCGACGCTGATGTCGGGCGCGTTGCCGCCGGGGTTGCCGCCGCCGACCGTCAGCGTGTACTGCGCGGTGTGGGTGCCGGTGCCGGTGCCGGTCACGGTGATGACGTAGGTGCCCGGCGCGGTGGAGGCGGAGGTCGCGACGGTCAGCGTCGAGGACGAACCGGCCTGCACCGACGACGGGTTGAAGGTGACCGTGGTGCCGCTCGGCGCGCCGGAGGCGCTCAGGCCGACGCTCTGGGCACTGCCCGAGGTGACCGAGGTGTTGACCGTGGCGGTGGTGGACGCGCCGGGCTGGACGGAGCCGGCGGCCGGGTTCACGGCCAGCGAGAAGTCGTTGTTGCCGGACGGCGTGCAGGTCGGCTCGCCGCTCTGGGCGGTCACGCTGATCGCGTCCCAGGCCGCCTTGGTCCGGGTGTACAGGGCGCACGTGGCGTCGAGGCTCTTGGCGGCGGTCAGGGTGGAGACGCGGTACTTCTTGTAGGTCATGCCGCTGGTCTTGAGCAGCATGCCGCCGTAGAAGATCCGCCCGGCGTCCTTGATCCCGACGCCGGTGACCGAGGAGTTGTTGCAGGTCGGGCTGGTGGGCTTGCCGCCGCCCGGGTTGGAGCCCTCGGCGAGCAGGTAGAACCAGTGGTTCAGCGGGCCGGCCGCGGCGTGCACCTCGGTGCTCGGGATCGAGGACGAGTAGCAGTTCGGGTTGTTGCCCACCAGCGAGGGGTTGTACATGTTCCGGATCGGCCCGCTGCCGACCAGGTTGATCATCTCGCCGACGGTGTAGTCCGGGTTGTCGTACGGGGCCGGCTCGTTGGCGTACGCCTCGGTGAGCGCGCCGAAGATGTCGCCGGTGCCCTCGCCGAGGCCGTTCTCGTTGTTGGCACCGCCGGGGGTGTACTGGTCGATGCCGTGCCCGAACTCGTGGCCGACCACGTCGATCGAGGCGATCCACTCGTTGGCGTTGTTGTGGCCGATGGAGACGGAGGAGCCGTCCCAGTAGGCGTTGACGTCGTTCAGGCCGACCTTGACCGGCCAGCTGCCGCCGTTGCCGTTGTGGCCGTTGCGGCCCAGCCAGTCGCGGAGCATGTCCCACTCCTTCTGCGCCGCGAACATCACGTCGGCGCAGCCGGTCTCCTTGCTGGTCGGGCTTCCGGTGCCCCAGGAGTCGCCGGACTTGGAGAACACCTGGCCGCTGCTGTAGTCGGCACAGCTCAGCCCGGGGCGGTTCGGGTCGCGCAGCGAGTACGAGCCGCCGGAGTTGGTGGTGCTGATGGTGACCGGGGCGGGGCCGTTCCACTTGCTGTTGGCGGTGCCGGCCTTGACGTCGTCGTAGCTGTCGATCACCTCGCCGGTGCGGGCGTCCACGAAGACGTGCAGCCTGCTCGGGGCGGCGGAGGCGCGGCCGGTGAGCACGGTCTCCCAGGCGAGGCGCCCGGCGCCGTCCTGGACCTTCACCACCAGGCGGCGGGAGTCGACGCCGTCCACCGCGGCCAGCCTGGTGCGGGCGGTCTTCTCCGCGTTGGCCGCGCTGACCAGCGGCGTGGTCGAACCGCCGACCGGGCCGGTGGCGGCCGAGGTGAGGCCGCGGACCTTGCCCTGGCCGTCGGCTATCACGACGGCGTCGCCGCCGACCACCGGCAGGCCCCGGTAACTGCGCTCGTACGCGACCGAGTAGAGGCCGCCGAGCCAGGGGGTGGCGGACTGGCGCTCGTAGGTCTCGCCCGGGCCCTTGGCCAGGGCGTCCAGGCCCGCCGCGGCCGCCTGGTCGGCGGCGTTGACGGCGGCGGCCAGCGCGCTCGGCGGTGCCGAGACGGCCGGGCCCGGTTCGGCGGCGGCCGGCCCGACCGCGGTGGCGGTGAGCATGCCGGCCAGGACGGTCAGGGTGGTTCCCGCCGTCAGTAGTCTGCGTTTCACTGGGGCTCCTCGAACGTGGGGGTGCCTGTACGCGGAAGGAGCGCCTGACAGGCGCTCACCTCGGGCCGCATCGGGGGACGGCCGTGCGGTCGTCCGCGTTCGGGTGCCGGAACCCTCACACGCCGTCATGCCCCGGTCAACGGCTCCGGCAGGCCGTCCGTGCGGTTGGCAAGTTCTGTCAAGCTGCGGGTTTCGTGCAGAGGTTGAGACCAAGAGGTCAAGACCAGTTGGGGCCACCGGATGTACGGGGCGGCTGCGCTCCAGTACCGTCCTTCTCATCGGAAGGACCGGGATCGGACTCGGGAGGGCAGCCCCGTGCACCGGAACCACAACGGCGAAGCCGCCGGTGACGGACCGTCGGCAGACGCACTGTGGCGGGCCTTCGGCACACTCCTGCGGCACTGGCGCCGCCGCGCCGGACTCACCCAGGCCCAGCTCGGCGCCGAGATCGGCTACGACCACACCGCCGTGAGCAAACTCGAACACGGCACCCGCCGGACCACCCCGCGGGTCGCCGACCGGCTGGACGACCTCCTCGCGGCCGGTGGCGAACTGCGCGCCGCCTGCCGGCGGGCCGAGGACGGGCCGCCGCGGGCCCGGGCCACCCCGGCCCCGCCCGCCGGGCCGGCCGCCTGGGCACGGCCGCCGCTGCCGGGGCACACCGGCACCCCGGAGACCGCCACCCCACCACCGGCCTCACCGCTCGCCGCACTGCTCGCCCCGCCGCCGGCGCCGCTCACCGCACTCCTCGGCGGGGGCCGACCGCCCCGCCACCTGCCCGACTACGGGCTGCTCTGCCCGCTGCACGGCGCCGCCGGCTGCGCCGTCCCCGTGCCCGGCGACCTGGCCGCCCTGCACGCCGCCTTCTGCGCCGCCGGCCCCGACACCACGCCGCCGCTCGACGCCGACACCGCCCACGCCCTCACCGGCCTGCTCGCCGCCCGCCTCCGGGCCGGCGAGACAACGGCCGGGCCCGGCACGGCCGTTGTCGAGGAGACCCTGCGCGTCATCCTCGGCCGCCTCACCCGCACCCGCTCGGCCCATGCCCGCCGCCCGCTCGCCCGGCTCGCCGCCGAGTACGCGCACGCCGCCGGCGGGCTGCGGATGCAGCACGGCCGCTACGCCACCGCCATGGCCTGCTTCGACCGCGCGCTCAGCTGGTCCGAACTGGCCGACGACCCGGCCACCCAGGTCGCCGCGCTCAGCGACATGAGCTCCCTGGCCCGCCTCGACGGCGATCCGGCCGCCGCCCTCGGCTACGCCCGCGAGATCGCCCGTGCCGCACCCGGCCGGCACTGGGCCGGGGCGATGTCCCAGATCGGCCAGGCCCGCGCGCACGGCCTGGCCGGCGACGTCCGGGCCACCGTCCGGCACATCGCCCGCGCCCGGCTCCACCTCGACCACATCGGCGAGCACGACGAGGCCGACGCGGCCTGGCTCGGCATCGCCTCGATGCGCCTGCGGGTGGAGTCCGGCGCCGCCGCCGCCCTGCGCGACGCCGCCGCGTCCGTCGACGACCCCCGGCTCGGGCTGCGGGCCGTGGACGCCGCCGAGACCGCGCTGCGCCTCCTCGCCCCTGACCAACTCCCCACCACGCGGACGCTGTTCACCATCCGGATCGCCGACTGCTACCTCTGTGCGCACGACCCGCAGGCCGCCGTCGCGCTGCTCGCCCCGCTGCTGGCGGACGCCGCCGCGCTCCCAGCCCTCGCCCGCCACGAGCTGCGCGGGCTGCGGGCCCGGCCGGCCGCCGCCGGGCTGGCGGTGGGCTGAGGCGCCTCGGGCCGGCGGGCGGCGGCTGGCGGGGGCGCCTCGGGCCGTAGCCCGGCGGGGGCCCGGGCGTGGCGTCCGGGCGGCGTCCGGCGTGGCGGGATCTTGACGGTGACGGGCGATCCCGCCGCTCGCGGGCCCCGGTCCGGACCGGCGAAGATCGAACCACCGCCGGACGGGGCGGGTGCCGGAGCGGCTCCGCCCCGGTACGAGTCCGCCCAGGCACGAGCCCCGAGGAGCACCCCGATGACCACCAGCGCCGTTCTCAGCGTCCCCGCCGCCGACCCCGCCGTCGCCGCCGCCCACTACCTCGCCCGCCTGGCCTTCGAGGCCGACGTCTCCGACGTGCACGCGGACCTGATGGCCGGTGCGGCCGGTGTGGTCGTCGTCGACTCCCGCAGCGATGTCGCGTGGGCCCAGGGCCGGATCCCCGGCGCGGTGCACATCCCCACCGCGCGGATCGCCGAGCTCGCGCCGCAGCTGATCGCCCCCGGTGCGACCGTGGTCACCTACTGCTGGGGCCCCGGCTGCAACGGCGCCACCCGGGCCGCGCTCGCCTTCGCCCGGCTCGGTTTCCCGGTCAAGGAGATGCTGGGCGGCTTCGAGTACTGGGCGCGCGAGGGCTTCGCGTACGACACCGACCACGGCACCGAGCAGCGGCCGGTGGACGACCTGACCGCGCCGCGCTCCGGGATCTCCTGCGCCTGCTGAGCCCGCTCCCCGGCCCCGGTGCCCCGGCGGATTCGTCCGCCGGGGCACTGCGCCGTTTTTGACGATCCGTCAATTACGCCCTGGCCGGAATCCGGCAGCCGCCCACCGGGCTTCTGTGGCAACGGTGTTGCGTCGTGTTGCGGGAGCCCGTCGCCGGGTGTCCGGTCCGCCGTGTCATGGCTGCTGACGGGCCGGACACCGATTGACGGGATCGCCGACGCCTTCCTGGACTCGGGAACGGCGAAGAATGTCAGCCCGAGGCCCCGGCCGGCTGGCTGGCAACCCCCACACTGCGGTGGGGTGCCCCGGGGGTAAGCCTGGCGGCATGACGTCATGTCGCAAGCGCAGTCATGGCCCGGGCGGGCGAGGGGCGGAGAAGCTCGTGGAACAGCGGGCAGGCGGGCGGCACCGCGCGGGCCTCGGGCTGGTGGCCAGGCTCGACGTCGACCTGCTGCGGCACGCCAGCTCCCTTTGTCGCTGACGCCGGCCCGCCGGCCGGGCGGTATCCGCGCCAGCTCTCCGGCGGCCTGCGCCAGCGCGCCCTGATCGCCTCCGCGCTCGCCGCCGAACCCGACCTGCTGATCGCCGACGAGCCGACCACCGCGCTGGACGTCACCGTCCAGGCCCAGGTGCTCGACCTGCTGGACGAGCTCCGCCGCCAGGGCGCGGCGCTACTGCTGATCAGCCACGACCTGTCGGTGGCCGCCCGGCTCGCCGACCGGGTGGCGGTCATGTTCGGGGGCCCAGATCCTCGACCTGCTCGCCGACCTGCGCCGCGACCTCGGCCTCGCCCTGCTCTTCATCTCCCACGACCTCGGCGTCGTCCAGCACTTGGCCGACCGTGTCGCCGTCATGAAGGACAGCCACCTGGTCGAGACCGGGGACGTCGACGAGCTCTTCGCCCGGCCCGCAGCCGACTACACCCGCCAACTCCTCGCCGCCGCAGCCGCCGCAGCCCCCGTGGAGGCCCGGACGTGAACGGCACGCTGTCCGCCACCTGCGACCTGCACAGTCGGGCGGGCGCCCACGGCCGGGGCCTGAGCAGCGTCTTGGCTTTGCCTTTTAGCCCCCCCCGGGGTTCTTTGAGAGCGCTCTGCATCGTCCCGCGAACCCTCCTTCAAGGAGCGCGGAAATCCGTGGACGGACCCACGGAAGACCACGTACTGTGTGGCTTCACGCCCTGAGATGAACGGAAGGAGGCGAGTGCCGTGCAGTTCACACCTTTCCAGCGCTCCCTCTTCCGCTGCCCCGGCGTGGTTCGTGAGTTCTGACCGGGAGCGCTCCAAGCAGCCTGTATCCCGGAGGAATCCATGACCGATCCGGTCATCCGCGCGCTCTCCGCGAGCGACGCTCATCTCTTCGACGCACTCCCCGACCCCCTGGGCGCCCGTGAAGGCCATCGGCGTACCCAGTTCCGCCCCGACTGGAAGCGCGTCGCCCTGCGCGACGGCGAGGTCGTCGCACGCGGCGCGTGGTGGGGCGGCCCCGACGACTCGGAGCCCGTCAACATCAACTGGTTCGACGTGGCCGAGGGCGAGGAGGAGGCCGGGGCCGAACTCCTGCGCTCCGCTCCCTGGCAGGTCGAACTCGAGATCAACCTGCCCGGCGGCTGGCGAGAAGAGACCGACCTGCGCGCCGGCGCCGAGGCGCGTTTCGCCGCCGCACGAGCCGCAGGGTACGAACTCCTGGTGGAACGCTTCCTGTACCGCTGGACCCCGGAGCGAGGTCTGCCCGAGCGGCCCGGACGCCTGCACTTCAGTGCCGAACCCGACGACACCGTGTTCTTCGACGCGTTGCGCCGCATCCACTCCGCCACCCTGGACGCCCACGCGCTCAGGGCCATCGAGGAGGGCGGCCTCGACCAAGCCGCCCAGGAGGAACTCGACTTCTTCCACTGGTGCCCCTCCCCACGGGAGTGGTGGCAGATCGCACACACGCCGGAGGGAGACCTGGCCGGCATCCACATCCCGGCCCACAACCCCTCCGGCCCGACCATCGGCTTCATCGGAGTCGTCCCGGAACAGCGCGGCCGCGGCTACGCCTACGACCTCCTCGCGGAGTGCACCCACTTCCTCGTCGAGCAGGGCGCGGAGTTCGTCAGCGGAGCGACGGACCAGGCCAACTTCCCCATGGCCGCGAACTTTGCCAAGGCCGGCTTCCCCGTCATCCGTGAACGCATCAACTTCCACCCGGCGGGCCGATCGGCCTAAGGGCTGTCCCGCAATTGATCTTTGACGGTGGCAGGGCAGTCTCGCCCATCGATGGCAGACCGGACTACGCGGCCTGGAGGAGGTTGTGGAGGTGGGCGATGCCGAGCATGGCTTGGTGGACGCCGTCGCCCTTGAGGCGGCAGTCGCGAAGGATCCTCCAGGTCTTCATCCGGGCGAAGACGTGCTCGACACGGGCACGGACCTGCTTGTGCTCACGGTTGTGCTCGGTCTGCCACTCGGTCGGCTCGCGACCTTTGGGCCGGCGGTGCGGGATCACGAGGCCGGTGCCGGGATAGCCGCCATCGGCGATGGTGGTGGTCCTGCCGACAGCGGCTTTGGCGCCGGACTCGGCCCATGCCTTGCAATCGTTGCGGTTGCCCGGAACGGGTTTGCCGACTGCGACGACCAGGCGGGTGTGGGCGTCGACGACGACCTGGTGGTTGGTGGAGTACCTGTAGTTCTTGGACTTCTCGGCGATGGTGTGGTCCCCGGGGGGGCGTCGACGATCAGTACCGTGCCCTTGGCGAACCGCTTCCGTTGCTTCAGTGCGAGCAAGGGGGCGACGTGGTCCACGATGCGGTCGGCCGCCGACTTGAACACACCGAACAGTGGCGCGATCTGCCTCAGCGTGAGGTTGGTCCGCCAGTAGGTCGCGACCAGCAGGACCCGGTCTTCCAGTGGAAGACTCCAGGGTCGGCCGGGCCGCACGGTGTCGCCACCTTCACGGCGGAGCATCGTCATCAGCGTGTGGAACTCGCGTGGGCTCAGCCCGGTGAACGGGGCTATCCAGGACGACTCCGACGCCGTGATCACACCAGCCATGCCAAGATCATTCCACTGCTTCAGGATCCTCCTGCGCGTAGGCGGCCCGGCAGCGTTCGACCTGCTCGGTGACCTGCTCCATGAACCAGCACATGATCTCGTACGGGATGACGTGCTCGTCATGGCTGTGGATGTGGACGGTCGGTTCCAGAGTCGGATCCTCGTCAGGGACGAACGCCGCCAGAAAGCCAACCCCGTGCATATGAGTCGGCCTACCGGGGATTTCGGCCCACGCTGCCGGCGCTGGCACGGCCTCGCTCAGCTCCAGGGTCCAGGCGTCGTCAGGTCCCGCGTAGAAGGACAGGACGGCGTAGTGACGGCCCGCGTGTTCTCTCAGCTCTGCTGGCATGTCAGCAGGCTGCCATAGCCGGAGGGCCGAAGTCGCGCGGATATCCGGCCGAGGACCCGGTCCTTGGAGCCTCAGCCACGCGGCTCAACCAGGGGGTTACGGGACAACCTTAGTGGTCGACGCTGGAAGTCCTTCGGGGGTTGATCAGGCGGCCAGTGCAACGGAGGATTCTTGGTGTCGGTCGGTGAGCGTGTGCCGGTCGAGCCGGGCCAGCAGATCGTCCAGGTCGGAGGTGGTGAACTTCCACTGGAACGGCTGTGCCGTGGCGTTGTAGCGGTCTTCGAATGCTCGGAGCCGGTCCCCGACCTGGGCCAGGTCGGTGAAGTCGTTGGGTGAGACGACCTTGCGCTGGACGACGGAGAAGTAGATCTCCACCTGGTTCAACCAGGAGGCATGGATAGGGGTGTGGACCATGACGGCGTTCGGGAAGGCGGTGGTCAGCCGATCGGCGGCCTTCTTGCCTCGGTGTGAGGAGCCGTTGTCGACGATCCAAAAGACCCGCTTGGCGCTGGCGTAGGGTTCGGTGCTCATGACCTGGGTGACCAGGTTCATGAACGGGTCGATGCCGGTGCGCGGTTCGGTGCGGCCGAACACCTTCGCGGCGTGGACGTCGTAGGCGGCCAGGTAGGCCAGTGCTCCGCCGCGTCCGTAGGTGTGGTTGACGCGCATCGCTCTCGCCCGGCCCGGGGCGAGGGTGGGGTGGCAGCGGCAGCGGGCCTGGACGGAGGTCTTCTCGTCGGCGCTGACGACGTACTCATCCTCCCCGAGCGGGACGCCGCCCCAGGTACGGGCGTACAGGTCCAGAACACGCTCGGCCTTGGGTTGGAAACCCAGGTCGGTGATGAAGATCCAGGAATGGTGCTGCCAGGGCTTGAGCGCGTCTTCGGCCAGCCATCGGCGCACGGTAGAGGCCGACACGGACGTGGTGATGCCCTGGACCATGGCTTCGCGGGCCAGCTCCGGGCACGACCAGCGCGACAGCGGCGCCCCGGTCTCGGCGGGCAGTCGGCAGGCCAGCGCTTTGACCCGGGCGGCCTGCAGTGCGGTGAAGGAAGCCGGGCGGCCGGTGCGTTTTCGATCGGCCAAGCCCGCAAGACCCAGCTCGGCGAACCGCCCCCGCCACTTGCGCACCGTGTCCAGATGCAGCCCCGTCTCGCGGGCGATGCGCGCGTTGGAGCGCCCGCGCGACGCGTGCAGCACGACCTGCGCCCGGACACGCAGCCGGTACTCGGTCTTGTGGCCGTAGGCCAACTCCTTCAGCCGTTCGCGCTCGGCGGCAGTTGGGGCTATCGGACGGGCCGGGGCAACGGGCATGGGGCAAAGGCCGATCGAGAGAAGTGGATCACGACGGGCCGTAGCCTGCCGTGTCCTCTCCCCGGCCCGTCCGACAGGATGTGGGCACGCCCGCACGTGTTGGCCGCAGCGGAGTACCTGCACTTGGTCCCTGCGTGCCGCGAGGGCCCACAGGTTGTGTCCGCATGGGGTACCGATTGCCCTCTGACAGGTGATCTTGACCGTTTGACAGGTGACGTTGACCGCTCGGTTCGGGGCGCGGGCCGCTGGCGGACGCCGCGGCCCGTCCGTCGGAGTCGCCTGGTCAGCGGCCGCCGGGGCGGCCGAGGGTGTCGCGGAGGAACTCGGTGATCTCCACCCGTGCCGCCTCGGCCTGCGGCACTACGGCCGGCATGCTAACGAAGGCGTGGGCGGCCTCGGGAAACTCGGTCAGCCGCGCGGGCGTCCCGGCTGCGCGCAGGCGTTCGGCGTAGCGGCGGCCGTGGTCGGCCAGCGGGTCATGGGTCGGCACCACTACCAGCGCCGGGGCGAGCCCGGCGAGGTTGTCGGCGTGCAGCGGAGACAGCGCACGGGGATCGGTTCCCGAGGGGACGGCGAGCCGGTGCAACAGCCGCAGTTGGGGAACGGTCAGGGTCGGGCTGTGGGCGTGCTCGGTGACCGAGAGGTGGTCGAACATTGTCCCGGTCACGTCTGCGACGGGGTTGACCAGCACCTGCGCCCGCAGTTGCAGGTCTGCCTGCCTGGCGCGGATAGCGGCCAGGGCGGTGATCAGTGCGCCGCAGCTCTCGCCGAAGACGGCGATGCGCGTCGGGTCGATGCCCCAGTCGGCGGCGTGCCGCACCAGGTGGTCGAGCGCGTCCCAGCCGTCGTCGGCTGCGGCCGACAGCACAGTGTCCGGGGCGAGGAGGCGGTGCTCGACCGAGACGACAAGGGCCGGCAACTGGGCGGCGAGATGGCTGTTGATCCAGTCGCTCTGCACCGCCGTGCCCACGAACCCGCCGCCGTGGACGTGGAGTACGAGGGGCAGGGGCGCCGCCCGGTCGGCGGAGCCGGCGCGGCGTTCGCGCGCCGGCCGGTGGACCCGGACCGGCACGCGGCGGCCGGGCAGCGCCAGCGACTGCCAGTCGATCGCGGCCCCGGGGTGCGGCATCCCGGTGATCGCGCGCATCGCAGGCGACGCCCGCCTGCGGTTCTCCGCCTCGCGGTAGCCGGCCAGTTCCTCGGCGGTCATCGCCGCCCAGTCCGGCTCGCCCCCCAATGCCTGCTGCCGCAACCCGCTACTGCTCGCCGACGGCTGCCGCGCACCGCTGTCCCCGCTCATGCCTTCTCCTCCCCGAATAGTTCCGCTACCTTAGGTATCGATACCTAAGGTAGCGGAACTAGCTATGGTGAGGGAATGACTAGAACGCCTCCTCCCGCCCGACCGCCCGGACGCCCGCGCGCCGGCCTCGACGCCGAGGTCTTCACCACCACCCTGAGCACGGTCCACGAAATCGGCTACGCGCGCGCCACGGTCGAGCGCATCGCCGCCGCGGCCGGCATCGCGAAGTCGACGGTCTACCGCCGCTGGCCGTCGAAGGGCGCGCTGATAGTGGACTGCCTCCTCGACGCGTTCGGCCCGGTTCCGCTGAAGGAGGGCGCCGACCGGGCCGAGCTCATGTCCTCGACCATCCGCTGGATCGCAGCGACGATCGGCGAGCCCGGGGTGGGCGACGCGTTCGCGGGCGTGTTCAGCGACGCCGTCAGCGACCCGGCCCTGCGCGAGATCCTCTCCGCACGGTTGCAGGACCCCTACCGCCTCGCCCTCCAGAACACGCTCGACGAACCCGAGCACAGGGTCCTGTTCTTCATCGACGTCGTCGTCGGCACCCTGCTCCACCGGATGGGCATGACCGGCGAACCGATGGTCGATGCCGATGTCGACGCCCTGGTCGCGATGATGCTGCCGCACTTCGCCGACGGCGCCGGTCCGACCTGACGGCGGATCGCCGACCCGGGCAGCGCAGACCGATGGGGCGGGCGGAGCCGACGGCGCCGAGCAGGGCTTGGAGGTCACGCGTCGACGAGACGGACCTCCGCTCACGTACCGCCCGCTGATCACTCACATTGACGATTCACGAGTAGAGGGAGGCGCCGTGTCGCGCTCCGAACCACTGCCCCGCACCGTCCGTCTGCTGTTACTCGCCCGGGTCGTCAACCGGCTCGGGGCCTTCTCACTGCCCTTTCTCACCGCGCTGATCAGCGCCGACCACGGCGCGAGCCTGACCACTGCTGGGCTGGTCAGCGCCGCCTTCGGGCTCGCGACGATCCCCTCGCGGCTGGCCGGGGGACACTTGGCCGACCGGATCGGCCGGCGCACGACCATCGTGCTCGGGCTCTGCGGATGCGCCGTCGCACAGCTGGCGATCGCGGCCTCCGCATCGCTCACCTGGGCGGTCGCCGGGGCGGTGCTGCTCGGGCTGGCCTTCGAGCTCTACGAGCCCCCGAGCCAGGCGATCATCGGCGAGTCCGTGCCGGAGCGGCACCGGGTGCGCGCGTTCAGCCTGTTCAGCGCCGCGCTCGCGGCGGGCGGCATGGGCGCCGGGCTGCTCGCCGCCCTGCTCGGCCGCTGGGACCTGCGCTGGCTCTTCGTCACCGACGCCGCCACTTGCCTTGCCTGCGCACTGCTGATCCGGCTGGCCTTCCCTCGCGACCGTCCCGAACCTCCCGGCGAGGACCAGGACGACACCGCCGTACGACCGCTGCGCGACCGAGCCCTGCTGAGCGTCCTGGCCACCGGCACCGCCTACGCCCTGATCAACCAACAGACCGTGATCACCCTGCCGCTCGCACTCGCACGGCAGGGGCTGCCCGCCGCCGACGCCGGGCTGTTGTTCACCGCAGCCGCGGCCACCACCGTGCTCGCCCAGCCGCTGATTCGCCTGCCCTGTGCGACCCGGCTCACCACGCCCGTCGCACTCGCACTCGCCCATCTTCTCCTGGCCGCGGGGCTGACCGGCTACGCCCTCACCCGCACCCTGCCGGCGCTGCTCGCCTCAGCCACTGTGATGAGCCTCGGCGATCTGCTGGTCATGGGCCGCATCTACGCGCTCGTCACCGACCTCGCACCACCTGGCGCCAGCGGCCGCTACCTGGCCGTCTTCGGTACCAGCTGGGGGATCGCCGCGACGCTCGCACCCGTCCTCGGCACCCAGCTGCTCGCCCACGCGGGGACGACCGCACTGTGGTCCGCAATGGCCGCGTTCTGCCTACTGCTCGCCGCGCTGCACCTTCGTGTGACACCGGAGTCCGCCCGGCTACCACAACGTCGCGCACCAAGGAAGCGCAGGTCGACCAAGCCAGTGGCTGCACCCAGCCTGCGGCGCTGACCAACACCGGTCAAGACGCGGCCGCGCGACGTCGCGCAGCCACCCGGAGTCAACCCCCGAAGGACTTCGGGAACCGACTACTTCGCGAGGAGTAGCACGCGGCAAGCGGTCCGGTCCGAGGGGGCAGGCCCGGACCGCCTGCCGGCGCCCGGCGTCATGCCGGCCGACAGTGCGGACGTGGGATCCACGCTGTGGAGCGGCCGCCGTTCCGGCGTCAGCCCACGCACCGACGATGATCAACGGCGGCCGCGCTCGTTCCCATAAAGGCCCCCAGTAGCGGGGAGTTTGGCGGGATTTCCGCGTGGGCGGGGCGGCGTTGTTGTGGACGTCCCGCCAAAGGGTGGCCGCGCCGCATGTAGTGACAGCGGCGCGGAGGGGGCACCGTTGTGAGCAATGATCTGCCGACGGATGTGTGGGACCGGGAACTCAACGAGCTCACCGGTGTCCGGAGGGTTGGTCAAAAGCCCTCAAGGTCAGACGGGCGGCATCAGATCGCTCTCGCTGATGGTGTACGTCAGCAGGGGGTAGACGAAGTCCGTTTCCTTGTTCTCGCGGCGCCGCAGTCGGTAGAACTCGTGCCTCTGCTCATCGTCGGCCGACATGAGGCGTGCACCCTGCGGGAGGAGTGCATGTCCTTCGCGAAACCGGACGAATGTTTTTGACGTTCGAAAGGTGACGCCCAGCCATTGGTTGTCCGCCCTCTGGGCGGGCGTGTCCAAGACGATTTTGTGCCTGATTCGCCGATTCGATTCGACGGAAAACGCGACGATACTGTTGTGGGTCAGGGGAATCTCGAACTTCTCGCCATCGGACCCCTTTGATTCGAAGATCAGCTTCCTCGGCGGGCTCGCTTCGGGATGCTGGTAGCAGGAGAAGACGGCGATGAACGACTCGTCGGCCAGATCGAGGGCTTGGTCGGAGTGGCTGCCCATGGTTGTGTAGGCGTTCGTGTAGCTCTCGATGAGCGCGTTGTTGAAGCCGGCCGGAAGCGCCGCATGCTCTTGGATCTGTTGCGCCAGTCGTTCGTGCACCGCCTGAAACGCTGCGCCGGGCTGCCGTATCGAGTGGTAGTACGCACGAGAGGCATGCCACCCGCCTCGTCGATCCTGGTGAGCACGGCGCCGCGCCGGCCTTTTCCTACGTCTTCCAAGCGGGCCGACGCGGACAGCTCTGCAAAGAGATTCTCCTCAATTGGCATAGTGTATGAGAGGATCTCCTCCGAGATCCTAGACTCGGGGGGCAATGTAGTCTCCCGTGTTCATGCTGAAGCGAAATTCGTCACCGTAATCAACGAAGGACGAGGTCCTGTTCTCCTCGGCGTACAGCCTGCGCAGCTCGTCCATGCCGGCCGGTGTGGGTGGCCCCAGCTTCACCAGGTCTTCGGCAAGTTCGAGGAACGTGTGGCCGTCTTTGTGAACGGCTTCGGTGTTCGAGCAGCGCACCACGTATCCCAGGCGGGTCGGGAGCAACTCGGCGTCCAACGTCGAGGGCCGGATCTCGTGCGTGCACAGGCGGTTGGTGGACAGTGGCATGAAGAAAACGGAGCCGGGGTAGAGCGTCACGGTGAACTGCGGGGGGAGCGCGACCCCGCCGGGTTCCTCGGTCCGGTCCTTGAGGCGAAAGTGGAGTTTGGTCAGCCCGCTGGCGCCCTTCACGCCGTAGTCGAAGGCGTCTTCGCCCACGGGCTGCAGCTTGTCGAGCCGGTCGTAGAAGGTGCAGAAGGCCATGATGCCGTTGGCGGGCATGTCCTTGATCTTGTCGGCATGGGCCGAGATCTTGGCCTTGGACTGCTTGCGCTCGGCCGTGGCAAGGGTGCTGTGGTAGATCTGGGCGAGGACGTGATTCAGCGGTGCCTGGTACCGGAAGACGGCGGCGGCCTCGCGGTTCAGGGCCTCGACGATGCGCGTGTCGGTCGGGCGAAGCTCTCGGTCGGCCCCGAGAGGTTCGTGGAGCACCGCAGCAGGCGGAAGTGCAGTTCGTCACCGTTTCGCGTGACGGGCGTCAGATAGATTCCGCTGCGATGGGCGGTTCCGGGCTTGGTGGACTCCGTCAGGGACTGGAACGCGTGCTCCGCACGGATCCGTCCGAAGTGATCGGCGTCGAGTCCGAAAAGCGGCGGTAGTACACGCCGACGCCGTCACGGTGCTCGACAGCGGGCAACGGGTTCTGCTGTACGGGCGGTGTGCGGAGCTGCTCGGCGGGGTCGTGAGGCCGGGCGGACGGCCCGTGTTTCTCGATGAGCCGCACGGAGGGTATTCGATGGAGGAGCACGGCAGGGTGTCCGTGGTCGACGATTCGCCGGATGTTCCGGTGACCCGATTCGTCGGGCAGCGGGTGCGTTCGGTTCGGGAGATCGGCTACAGCGACGGCCGTGCCGATTTCACTGCCGGCCTCACGCTCCAGTTCCCCGCCGGGAGCGTCCGCCTGCTCGGACTCGACGACGACCTCCTCATCGCGCACGACCAGCATCTGGGCGCTGTCGAGGCCCACCTGCACGAGGACGTGATCATCGCCCGAGTGGTGCAGACCTGCGGGGGCTGCCCCTCGCAGTGGGACGCCTGGACGACCGGAGGCCAGTACCTGTATCTGCGGTACCGGCACGGTGAGGGGACGGTCGAGCTGCACCCGAGTGAGGACACCGACACCTGGGACGGCGGGGAGTCGAGGCTCTGGACCAGCTGGGACGACGGAACCAATGGCGGCCGGATCGAGCTCGCCGACTTCCTCTCCTTGGCCGGTCTGCGGCTGACGCCGGACGCTGAGGTCCGCACCACAGCGCCGAAGACCGAGGGGAAGGCGTGAGGGCGATGCCGGCGCACCCGAGCGGCGACTACGCGATCACCGCGCTGTACTCCGTGCCCGACGACGCCTGGTACCTGGAACTGGACCTCGTGCGGGAGCAACGGGCCGTCGTGACCGCCGTCGTCCCCGACGAGGACCCGGCGCGCGAGCCCACGGTGTGTTTCGATCCCCGTGGGCGACACCTGGACATCCCGTATGCGGTCATGCGCTGGTTCATGGACCAGGTCGAGGAAGAGATCCGAATGTCCCGAGCCTGGATGCAGCTGCGGCCGAGCTCGTGGAGGTCGTACACCGGTTGCGGCAGGAGTACTTCGGTGTCATTCACGACGCCGGCTTTCCCGATGTCCTCGCGGAGGCGCGCGCCGCTGTCCCCGAGGAGGACCTGCCTGTCGTTCTTGCGGCCGCCTTCGGGCGGCGTCCTGATGGCACAGTCGTGAGTGACGGGCCGGCGCTCCGGCCCGCCGACGAGGGCGTGGCGGAACAGTGACTCCCGTCCCGCCAGGCCCCTCTCCGGGAGTCAGTGACTGGTGTCGAGCCGGCTGATCAGCTGCCGGTCGGCAGCTCGCGCGGCCTGGAGTTCTTCGCGAACAGCCCGGAGAGACCGGCGGGTCGACGGTGGACGGTCTGCGCGGACAGCTCCTCAGCGGCCCGTCACCCCTGCCGAACGGCAGGGGTGACGGGCCGTCTGCGAGCCTCCAGAACCTGCCGATCGGCACTTGGGCAGGCCTGCGGGCGAGCGAGAAGCTGGACACGTCACCAGGACGAAAGCCCCGGCCAACGGCCGACGGGCCCAGCAGACAGAGGAGTTCACCATGTCCGCCTTCTTCACCGCCACCCGCTCGAAGGTCTCCGGGGCGCTCGCCGCCGCCGCCGTCCTGCTGGTCGCCGCAGGCATCGGCGCGGGATCGTCCCCCGCCGCTGCCGGGGTGGCGCCCGACGGCTTGGGAGCGGGCGGCGCGATGGCGGCAGCGCAGGCGAAGGTGAGCGGTTCGGCGCGGATCTCCTTCGTCTACTCGCCCGACGACGACATTCGCTTCACCTTCGACGTGGAGGCCGCACCGTTCACCCGGCCGTTGCCCGGGCTGCCGAAGGGTCTGCCGACCGACGCGCGCGGCACTGTCCGGATCTCCCACCACGTCGCCGGGGCGGACCACGCCGTCACCTCGGAGGCGGCCGTGGACTGCCTGGTGACGGGGGACCGGACGGCGTCGTTCACCGCCGTCATCACCCGGGCCGACCCCGAGGTCGCCGACACCGTCGGCCAGCGTCGCGGCTTCAGCGTCCTCGACGGCGGCTCGCCCCGTCACCCCGACCGGGTCGGCTTCTCGTGGGGCGTGGTGAACGTCGACGACACCGATCCCGGCCGGCCGGTGGAGGGCAAGGTCGGCACCTGCATGGCCCCGGCACCGTTCGCCCCGGTCATATCCGGCGACCTGACCGTTCGTCCCGGCGAGCTCGCTCCGATGCCGGCAGGCGGCCGGTGAAACGCCGGTCCCCGGTGAGCGCGAACCCGGCGACCCCGTCCGTACGGGAGTGAACCATCGCCTGGACCAGCGGCTCTGACCCTGCCGCAGCCCGCCGGTACCGCCCCGCAGTACCGCCCCATCGCGCCGCCCCGAAGCGCCGTCCCACGGCCCTGCTTCACGTCGCACCGGAGCAGAGCCTGCCGAGAACGTGCCTGCCGAGCACCGTGCCTGCCGAGCACCGGACCTGCCGAGAGCCGTGCCTGCCGAGGACCGGGCCGCTGCGGCAGCAGGGGTGGGGTGTTGTCCGGGCCGGATTTCCACTCCGGGGGGGCCAAGGTGATCACGGCGGGGGGTATCGGATCGCCGTCTGCCTGATCGGGCACCCGCCGCTGCCCGCGTGTTCCGTGGCCGGGTCCTGCCGATGGATTGTCGGCCGGTTGGCTTGAAACCATCGTCGTCCGCCGGTGGGGCCGTGGCCGGAACTCTTGTCGCCGCACCACGACAGGGGCGGGCGCGGCCGCCGACCAGGGTGGATCCCAACGCCGGTGGCCGGCGGCCACGTACGGACGAAGGCGGGCGGTTCACCGGCTTTCGGCCAACGTGAAACACTGGCAATTCGGGCAGAATTCGCGACCAGCACCTCCGCTTAACACGCCGTTATTGCTCCCGCAAGCCTTGAGCCGCTCTCCGGATACCGGATATACCTGTGCCATCGCCGGGCCGGACCGCCCGACGCGATGACAAACGGCCTGGCAAAACCCGCACGGGCCGCCGAGAAATGTGTGAGGGGGATCCCCGGAATGCGGCCAGCGGACTATGGGCAGTTCTGCGAGACGGACCCGGTCTTCTACGACCAGCCCGGCTCGGGCGACGACGCGGCCGACCTGTACCCGCCCGCCACCCGGCCGGTGCCGGAAGGGTGGGAGCGCAGCCGGGACACCGTCTGGGTCTACCTGCACCCGGAGGGCACCACGCTGCCCGACCAGGGCTGGAAGGTCCACGTCTCCGGAAGCCTGGACGAGGCCCCCGAAATCATCGAGACCGTCCTGGAATTCTGCCGCACCGAGCGAATCAGTGCGAAATTCCTGGCCGGCCGCGAAACCGTCCTCAAAGCCAACTCCAAGTACGCGCCGCGCGGCTCCAGCGGAAAACTGCTGACCCTCTATCCGCGCGACCCGGACGAGCTGCGCCGCCTTCTCGACGGGCTGACCCCGCTGCTGGCCGGTCGACAGGGCCCGTACATCCTCAGCGACCTGCGCTGGCGCGAGAGCCTGCTCTACCTCCGCTACGGCGCCTTCCGTCAGCTGTACTGCCTGGACGAGCAGGGCCGCACCGTCTCCGCCCTGCGCGACGCCACCGGCACCCTGGTCCCCGACCTGCGCCGGCCGGTGTTCTCCGTCCCGGAGTGGGTGGAGATCCCGGACTTCCTGGCCGAACAGATCGCCGCTCGCGGTCGCCAGGCCGCCCCCGAGGACTTCCCCTACGACATCGAGCGGGCGCTCCACTTCTCCAACGGCGGCGGCGTCTACAAGGCCCGGGACCGCCGCGACGGCCGGACGGTCGTCCTGCGCGAGGCCCGGCCGCTGGCCGGACTCGACCAGCACGGAGCGGACGCCGTCCAACGCCTCCACCGCGAGGCCGACATGCTGCGCCGGCTCGCCGGGCTGGACTTCGTCCCGCAGCTCTTCGACCACCTGAAGGTGTGGGAACACGAGTACCTGGTCGAGGAGTTCATCGACGGGGAGAAGCTCGAACGCTACCTCTTCACCGGCCGTCACCCGCTGCTGCGGGCCGAGCCGACCGAGGCCGCGCTCGCCGAGTACGCCGCGACCGCACTGGACTTCGCCGGGCAGCTGACCGCGATGCTGCGCACCCTGCACGGGCACGGCGTCGCCTTCGGCGACCTCCATCCGGGCAACGTGATGGTCCGGCCGGACGGGCGGCTGGCCCTGGTCGACTTCGAGCTGGCCTTCGACCTCGACGGCGGAACCCCGCCCGGGTTCGGCGCACCGGGTTTCATCTCCCCGGCTGCTCGCACCGGCAAGTCGATCGACGACTACGCACTCGCCTGCATGCGGCTCTTCCTCTTCCTCCCGCTCACCTTCCTGATCGAGCTGGACTCCGGCAAGGCCGCCCAGCTCGCCGAGGCCGCCGCCGACCGCTTCGGCCTGCCCGCCGGCTGGGCCGCCGAGCTGGTCCGCGACCTGTCCGCCGCCACCGGTGGCACCCTTCCGCCCGGGGCGGCCGAGCGGACCGGCGTCGGAGGTGGTACCGGTAGCAGCGCGGGCACCAGCCCCGGCCGCCCGCTACCCGTCCCGACCACCCCGGCGGACCGGCGTCGCGTCATGGACGAGCTGGCGGAGGGCATCCTGGCCGCCGCGACCCCGGCGCGCACCGACCGCCTGTACCCGGGCGACCCGGAACAGTTCAACCGGGCCGGCATCGACCTCGCCCACGGTGCCTCGGGGGTGATCCACGCCCTCGCGACCGTCGGCTACCCCGTCCCCAAGGAGCACGTCGACTGGCTGCTGCGGGCCGCCCGCGATCCGAAGGTGGTCCGCCCCGGCCTCTACGACGGTCTGCACGGCGCGGCCCTCGCCCTCGACCAGGTCGGCTGCGAGGCGGAGGCCATGGACGTCCTCGCCCGGGCCCGCAAGCTCACCGGGCACCGGCGGCAGCTCGGCGTCTTCGGAGCGGACCTGGCCGGAGGCCTGGCCGGCATCGGCCTCAACCTGCTGCACTTCGCCGACCGCCACGCCGATCCGGGACTGGCAGAGGAGGCGCTCGCCATCGGCGAGGAGTTCGCCGCGCCCGGCGGCCCGCCCCTGGGCAAGGGCCGGGTCGGACTGCTGCACGGCGGCTCGGGGGTGGCGCTCTTCCTGGTCCGCCTGTACGAGCACACCGGGCAGGAGCGCTGGCTGGACCTCGCCGAAGGAGCCCTGGCCCGCGATCTGGCCAGTACCCGGTTGGACGAGAAGGGGCTGCTCCTCACCCAGGACAACCAGTCCACGGCCTACCTCGGATCGGGGTCGGCGGGCGCGGTGATCGCTGTGCGCGCCCTGCTCCGGCACCGCCCCGACCCCCGGTTCGCGGAGGCGGCCGAGCAGCTGGACCGGGCCTGCGCGGCCGAGTTCTTCCTGATGCCCGGCCTCTTCGAGGGCCGAGCCGGCCTGATCTGCGCCCTCGCCACCGGCGACTCCCCGCACCTGGACCACCAGGTCGACCGGCTCTCCTGGCACCTGGTCCGCCATCAGGACCGCGTGGCCGTGCCCGGGCAGCAGCTCTACCGGCTCTCCACCGACCTGGCCACCGGCGCGGCCGGTGTCCTCCTGGCGCTCCACGCGGCGTCGACCCGGAAGGGCGTCAGCGCCCTTCCCCTCCTGGACCACCGCGGCACTCCGTCGTCGCGGTGAACACAGCACCACCGCCGTTCCCAGCAGGGAAACGGTCCCAACAGAGAAATGAGGTGTGTCATGGCTTTCATCCTCGACCTGCAGGGCCTGCACGAGGAGTCCGAGTCCATCGTCGAGTCGCTCTGGTGCAGCCACTGGTCCTCGCGCGCCTGCATGTGACGCGTGCAGTGACGAACTGACGCGGTGCCCCGCCCCCATGAGGGGTGGGGCACCGCGTTCGTCTTCGCCGGGTGTCCGGGGTGTCCGGGGCGGCCGGGATGACCGGGACGACCGGGGCGACACCGGGGTGCTGGCGCCGTCCGGGGCATCCTCACCGCGAGCGCGGTCGCAACCTCGCGAGAATCCGTGGGGCTTCGTCGCGGACGTCGGCGTCTTCGTCTGCCGCCAGCTCGTGCACCTGCCTGATCAGCCGGTCCGCGCCCTCGGTCGTCATCCAGTCGGGGTCGCAGTCCAGGGCGGCTTGGATCTCGTCTGCGGTCCAGGTCTCGGCGGCCTGGCTCCTGGCCAGCAGCACGCAGCGGAGGCCGACGGTGTCCTTGCGTGCCAGCAGGGCCTCGGCGGTCTCCTGGGTGACCGCCGTGTCCTGAGCGTCCAGGAGCAGACGGTGGATGACATCCGCGACTTCGTCGATCCTGTCCGATGCCGCGAGCTCTCGCCCGGCCGCCGCGCGATCCGACCAGGCCGGAGAGGCGCATTCCGGATCGCTGCGCTCAGTTCTTGCTTGCCGGAGGAAGCCATGCCCTCAGCTTGCCAGGGTGCACGGCGTTCTCCGCTTCCCGCCCGGGACCCGAGTGCATCCGTTGCAGTCACCGACATCCCTTCACCCCCTGCGCCCGCCACGGCACAGCAGCGGTCCGCAAGGACGTTCCGTCCGTCAACATGTGTGCCCCTAAAGAGAATTGAGCAGAAAAGACCTCCTGCTACGGTGGGCCGATGTCAGCGATCAAGAAGTTCCAGGTCACCTTCGACTGCGCAGAGCCTCAGCGCGTCGCTCGTTTCTGGTGCGAGGTGTTGGGGTACGTCGTACCGCCACCACCAGAGGGGTTTGCCACATGGGACGACTACGACCGCTCGCTGCCACCTGAGGATCGGATTCAATACTTCGCATGCAGTGATCCCTCGGGCGTGGGCCCGCGACTGCTCTTCCAGCGCGTTCCCGAGGGCAAGGTCGTCAAGAATCGGCTGCACCTTGACGTACGGGTCGGCACCGGACTCGTGGGTGAAGAGCGCCTGGCCGCGCTTGAGGCCGAATGCGAACGACTGGTCGCGCTCGGCGCGGTACGCGTGCGACTGATGCTTGCCGATGAGCAGAACGAGTCGTGCCTGATGATGCAGGACATCGAGGGCAACGAGTTCTGTCTCGACTGAGCTTCCCCCGAGAGGGTGAGACGGAGAGCGGCGGCCAGGAAGGTGGCCACCGTGGCCAGGCTCCAGCCGTGAAGGGGCAGGCCGTGTTCGGCAGGTCTGGACTCCAGGCCTGGACTTGGCGGTCTTCTCGATCCCGCGGCGCTCGGACAGGGGAGCAGCACGCTGCTCGGAGCGGGCTGTCAGCTGACCCTGGAGACGAAGCCCTCTACCGTCGCCGTGAACGCCTGTGGGTCGTCCAGCCACGGGTAGTGGCCGGCACCCGGCTGGACGGCGAGCGTCACCTCGGGGAAGAGCGACGCGGCATCGGCGGCGGACTTGGCGGTGGGCCACAGGTCCACCTCGCCCGCGAGGAGCAGCACCGGGCAGGGCAGAGCGCCCAGGCGGCGCCGGAGTTCCTCGGTGTCGGGCGTGTAGTCCTTGTAGTAGTGCTCACTGACGGGGAGCGCACGCTGGGCGGGGTCGGCGGCGGCGTGGGCGCGGGCGGCGTGGTCCCAGCGGCCGTACATCAGCGGCTCGAAGGCGAATCGGTACGGCGCGGCCTCGGCGAAGGTGTTCGCAGTCTTCATGTGCCGGTGCGCCGCCACGGCCTCCGCGTGCCAGGGCTCGGCCGCGCGGGCGGTGATCACCTCCTCCACGCCGGTGTCGGAGGGCAGTCCGGCGGCGGCGAATGACGGGGTGACCAGGGTCAGGCTGGTGAGCCGGTCGGGGTGGGCGGCGGCGTAGAGCATGGCCAGGCTGCCGCCGGCGGAGTGGCCGAGCAGGTCCACGCGCTCCAGGCCGAGGTGGTGGCGCAGCGCCTCGACGTCGGCGACCAGGCGGTCGACTCGGCAGGTGGCGAGGTCGGCGGGCATCGCCGAGCCACCGGTGCCGCGCGTGTCGGGCAGGATCAGGGTGCGGTGGGCGGACAGTCCGCCGAGGTCGCCGAGGTACTCGGCTGCGCGGCCGGGGCCGCCGGGGAGGCAGAGCAGCGGCGGGCCGTCGCCGAGCGTGCGGAAGGCGAGCGTGGTTCCGTCGTACGAGGTGAGGAATTCCATGGCGGACAGCCTGGGGGGTGGTGGTCGGGCCTGGCTATCGTTCAGCCACGGCTAAACGAACAGAGGACAGGGCGGACATGGCGGTGGAGATCCGGCTCTCGGCGGCCGAGGTGGCGCGGGTGCGGCTCGCGGTGTCGCCGCTCGCCGAGACGGTGCTCGGGGTGCGGGCGGCGCTCGGTGTCGGCGGGCACGAGGTGCACCGGCCGTGGGTGCGCGAGGCGCAGCCGGTGCTGGCGGGGGAGCCGGAGTTGCCGTTGCTGCGGACGCTGCTCGAAGGCTGCCTGCCGTCGTTCCTCTTCCCGGTGTCGGGGGAGCGCCTGCCGGCGTTCGAGGCCGAGTTGGCGGGCTTGCGGGCGACGGACCCGGCGTACGTTGCGGCGGAGTGCGCTGCCGCGCTGGGTGCCCAGGCCGGGAATCTGCCGGGGCCGGCGGTCCTGCTGGAACGGGTCGCCGATGCGCTGACGCGCTGCCACGCTCGGCTGGTGGCCCCGCACTGGGGGCGGATGCGGGCCGTGCTGGAGGCGGACCTGGGCCGGCGGGCGGTGGCGCTGGTGGACGGCGGGGTGGAGGGGCTCTTCGCCCAGTTGCACGGTGATGTGGTCTGGCGGGAGGGCGAGTTGGTGGTGCACGGGCGCCGCAGTTCGGGTGCGGTATGGACAGTCGAGGCGGGCGGGCACGGGCTGGTGCTGATGCCGTCCGTCTTCGGCTGGCCGGATGTGATCGTCGACTACTCCCCGCGCACCGCTGCCTCCATCCGCTACCCGGCGTCCGGCGTCGGGCTGCTCTGGGAACAGCCCCGCCCGACGTCCGCCGGCCTCACCGCCGTCCTCGGCCGCACCCGCGCCGCACTCCTCGCAGAGCTCGGCGAACCGCTGAGCACCCCCGACCTTGCCGCCCGCCTGGGTGTCACCGCCAGTGCCGTCTCCCAGCACCTCGGCGCTCTGCGCGGTGCGGGGCTGGTGACGACCCGCCGCACGGGCCGTACGGCCGTACACCTGCGCACCCGGACAGGCACGGCGCTCACGGCCGAAGCATCGGGCTGACCCAGGCCGGGCAGCGCTCCCGCCCCTTCCTCACCGACCACCGGGCCTGACCTGCCGGTGCAGTCAGCGGACTTGGACCAGAACCCGATCTCGTGAACAGAGCCAGTTCGCGCTGGTGAACGTCACTCGGCGATCCTCGCCGCGTCCACCCCCCAGCACGGGCCCGGCACAGGGCGAACGCTGCTTGATGCGCCGGCCATCACCCAGGGCGGTCCTGCTCGGCGATCGCCCGGCGGGGGTAACACCTCACTGGTTGATTCCGACGGCGTTCTGTGTACCGGGTGTTGACCGGTTGTCTACAGGCAGCGGGCCTACTGAGAGTCAGTGCTCCGTTCGCGGTCGAGGAGGATCATCGTGCTCACACGGGTAGTTCGGGTGGTGGTCGGTGGTGTGGTGGCGGCTCTGGTGCTCGCCGTCGCCGGTGCGCCGGCCCACGCGGGTTCGGCCCCGCGCGTCGCGGTGGAGGCCGCCAACCTGGCGGTCCCCGAAGGCTGCAGCGGCAGTCCCTCGGGCTGTACGTGACAGGCCGCAGTAGCAGGTCCGGGATCCGGCGTGCGAGGGGAGGGGCGGATGACCGATCTCGTGACGCGTCGGCTTCGGCTACGGCGGTTCAGCCGTGAGGACGCGCCGGTTCTGGCTCGCTACCGCTCTGACCCCGGCGTCGCCCGCTACCAGAGCTGGCGCTCGCCGATCGATCGAGCGGAGGCAGAGGCGATCGTTGCCGGCTATCTCACGGAGACTCCCGACGGGCCCGGCTTCTTCCAGTACGCGATCGAGCGGTCGCAGCGGCCCGGCTTGATCGGTGATCTCGCTGTCGCGATCGAGGCCGGCGGGGGTCAGGCAACGGTGGGCGTCACGCTTGCGCCGGACGTGCATCATCGCGGCTACGCGACCGAAGCGATGACCGCTGTGGCGGACCGCCTCTTCGCCGCGGGCGTGCAACGGATCACGGCCAGCTGCGACGCCCGCAACACGGCGTCCGCGAGGCTCCTTCGACGAGTGGGCTTCGAACAGCAGGGCCGGGAGAACCAGTACGTGGAGCAGCGTGGCATCCACGCCGACTTTCTGCTGTTCAGGATGTCGGGTGAGCAGCTGCGCCGCCCCTCGTGAACCTGCCGGGAACCCAACCGGGTTCCATCGGCGATCACCAAGCGCTTTCATGCGCAATCACAACAGGAGGACACCATGGTGGATCCAGGCCGCGTCGGGAGCCGTGTCGCGCCGGTCGACGAGACCGAGGACGGCATCGACCCGGTGGACACACCGAGCCGGCCGGACGAGTCGGACGAGCCGGGCGACTCGGAGGAGTCCGAGGCGTAGCCCTCGGATCGTCGGCAGCGCTCTCCCGTCGACGGCGGCCTTCCCGGTGGTGTCTCGCCGCCGGGAAGGCCGCTGCCCTTCCGCAAGGGGCTCGCCAGGGCCCACGACCTCGGGCAGGTTCGGTGGATCGTGCGACCTCGGTGGTTGAAGCTCACGTTAGGGTGGGGCTCATGCCGGACTCCGGATTGCAGCGGATCGGAGCCTTCCTCGCCGGGTTCGCCCGTCGGCAGGCCGGGCGCACCACCGAACTCCCGTGCGGGTTCGCGGTGTACGACGACCGGTTCGCCGAGTCGTGGTCGCACAACCAGGTCGTCGTCGACCGCGGCGGTGTCGACCCGGCCGCACTGCCCGCTCTGGTGGACGAGGCCATGGGGGACCGGTCGTACCGTCTCGTCTCGGTCCTTGACGGGGACTTCGGGGACATGTGCACCGGGCCGTTCCAGCGCGCCGGGTACCGGCACCACACCTACCTGGTGATGCTTCACACCGGTCCGGCGCCCGCCGCCGGCGGACGCCCGGCCGAGGACGTCGATCTGGAGGCGATCCGGGAACCGCTCACGGCGCGCTGGCGCTCCTGGCTGCCGGAGGCCTCCGACGAGGTGATCACCATGCTGGTCGACCGCCGCGAGACGCGCCGGCGCGGGGCCGAGGTCGTGCAGTTCCTGGGGTCCAGGGCGGAGAACGGCGAGGTGGCCGCCTGGGCCGACCTCTATCTCGAACCCGGGCTCGGCATCGCCCAGATCGAGGACGTGATGACCTCCGAGGCCCACCTGCGGCGCGGACACGCCGACGCGGTCCTGGGCACCGCCCTGCGCCGGGCGGCCGCCGCAGGCTGCGGCAGCCGCTTCCTGACCGCCGATGCCGACGACTGGCCGCGCCGCTGGTACGAGCGACGCGGCTTCACCGTCATCGGCCGCACCCACGGTTTCGAGCGCACCTGACCGGAGCGGGCGACCCGTCGTCGCGGCGCTGGCCCCCTCCAGCGGAAGCAGGTCATCCCACGTCGGTGCGGGCCGGCTTGGGTCCCTCCGCTGTTTCCTCCACCGGTTCCCTCACCCCCACTCCGACCTTTCGGCCAGGCGGCGGTACCACCAGAACTGCGTCCGCCACTGGCGTCGGTGTGTGAACGGGTCCGGCAGGGTGCGGCGCAGGAACACCGCGTCCAGAGGCTTCACGAGGCGGCCGAGCTCAGCGCGGGCCCGTGCCGGCAGTCGCTCCAGGACTTCCTCCAGAACGTCGCGTGCGTACCTGACATCGTCGAAGGCGCACCCGGGGCACGGGCACGCCGCCTCCTGCGGGTACAGCGGGCGCGTGCCGAGCGGGTGCAGGAAGTCGCGGTACCGCCGTAATGCGTGCTCGGTGGCGCCCGGGCGGATGTAGAAACTGCCGCTCAGGAACTCGACCCGGCGCACGGCCAGACTCGCTCCGGCGGAGAGTCCGTGGATCCGGAACGGCGGGGCCGGCCCCCAGATGCGGGAGACCTGTTGTCCAGCGCGCAGGGCGCGCGGCCGTCTACGCGGCATCGGCCTTTCGGTACGTGATCACGGGCGCCATGGTGCCAGGAACGGCCGTCCCTCCGCACCCGGATTTCCGTCTGCTTTTCGCAACTGCCCACGCACGCCGGTCAGACCGTCACGCCGGCCCGGGGCGCGCCTGCCGCGCCTCCCGGGTGTGCGCCGGCCGTGCTGCCCGGGGGTGCGCCGGCCGGGGGGAACCCGGCCGGCGCGTCGCGATCGACGGGGTGTCAGCCCAGGTGCCGGGTGAAGAACCGCACCGAGCTGTCCAGTTCGAACAGCGGGACGTCCCCGTGCCGGCCGGGGTTGGCGTGGAGCGTCTTCTCGGCCGAGGCGAAGAGGTCGAACAGTGTGAGGGCCTCCGCCCGCGGGACCCGCTCGTCGTCCCACTGCACCAGGAACTCCACCGGGACGGTGATCCGCGCGGCCGCCTCGGTGGAGGTTTGCCGATCCCCGTTCAGACCCAGGACCGCAGCGCGGACCCGGGGCTCGGCGGCGACGAACGGAACGCCGAGCCCGCAGCCCAGCGACAGCCCCCAGTAGCCGACCGGGCCGGCGCCGACGTGATCGAGATCCTGGAGCGCGTCCAGCACCGCGCGCCACTCCGGGACGCTCTGGCCGGCGATGAGGGCATGGACATCGGCGAGCACCGGGGTCACGTCACCGCCGTTCTGCATGCGGGCCCTCATCTCGGTGATGAGCAGGTCGAGTTCCTCGCTCCTCGGACGGTCGCCGTGGCCGGGCGCATCGACGGCCGCCACCGCGAAACCGCATTCGGCCGCGAACCGGCGGGCACGCGCCACGATGCCGGGGGCCGCCTTGTGCTGACCGCCGCCGTGTCCCATCAGGATCAGCGGGCGTGCGCCGACGGCGGTGTCCGGCGTCCACAGCACGCCGGGGATCGCACCGAAGGTGAAGGGGAGGGCGAAGAGCTGTTCGGTGACGCCGTCGGACGACGTCTGGGAGGTGAAGCGCATCTGCGTTTCAAGCCTTTCGGGATGCCTTTGCGGGCGCTCCCTGGACCACGCGCGAGAGGGAGCCCCGACCTGTCACAGCGTTGATCGGTCTCACCTCCTCGGTTCGCGGCAGCATGGTGCGCCGCAGAACGTATCACGAGCCGCTTCACGTCGGCGCGGGCATTTCCGCCGCTGCGAGCCTCCCTCCGGGGGCGAACATCCGCCGGGAGCGGGGCTGCACCCACCGGGGACGGGGCGCGAGCCGGGACCTCCCCCGGCGGGGGGAGCGGTCCGAGCCGGCGGGAGGACGCGGCCGCGTCGTGCACGGGCGAGGCTGGGGGCATGTCCTCTCCCGCGAACACCGTTGCTCCGGCGCCTCGTTGGGCCGTCCGCGCCGCACATGCCGCCGCCCTCACCACCGTTCCCTCGGGGCTCTGGCGGATCGCGTTGGGTCTCGGCCTTCCGGTGGGCTACAGCGACGAGGTGCTTCGCGAGAACTTCGACATCCCCGGCTGGGGCGTGGTCTACGTGATCGGGCTCAGCGTGGTCTCCGAGGCCTTCGCCCTGCTGACGCTCGGTCTGGTCCGGCCCTGGGGTGAGGTGGTGCCGCGCTGGATCCCGGTCATCGGAGGCCGGCGCGTCCATCCGCTGGCCGCGGTGGTCCCCGCCGCCCTCGGCGCGGCGGCCCTGGTCTGCATCTGGAGCGGCTTCGTGTTCTGGTGGAGCGTCGAGGAGACCCCGGCGATGCAAGGGCCGTGGCACACCATCGTCGGCACCCTCTACCAGCCGCTCGTCCTCTGGGGTCCGCTGCTCGCCGCCGTGACCGTGTCGTACTACCGCCGCCACCGCTGAGCGGGGAAGCGAGGAGGGGAGCCCTTCGTGGTTCCCGGAGCGCGCCCGGCACAGGAAGTCGGACCCGCCGACTTCCTGTGCGCCACCCGGCCGGTCGGGGTTGAGTCCGGGCCGAGTCCGGGGTCGGCGATCGGCTGTGGGGCCGCCGCCAGATCTACGGTGTCCGAAAAGTAATGTGATGGATCATCAGAACAGTACGTGCGACGGCCCTGGGGCCGACTGAGAGCGTCCCGAATCCGGAGCACCGGCGCTCGTGCCTGACCCGGCTCACCCCGAAAGGGGAAGCCACCATCAGGGGCATCCAGGAAGCCGAGGAAGCCGAACTGCGGCGCCGGCTGTCCGATCTCACCGCCGGTGACGTCACGACGGCTCTGCACGTACCCCGTCGCCTTGGCGAGGAGTTCAAGGACCTCGCACAGGCCCCGCCACACCCCACGGATCGAGGAGACGACCCACGATGACGCATGCATGGACACACGCCGTCACCGCCGCCACCGTACCCGTCGAGGCGGGCGAGCTCTTCTACGAGTCGGCCGGCGAAGGACCCCCCGTCGTTCTGCTCCACGGCGGCATGCTCGACCTGCACATGTGGGACGAGCAGTTCTCGTGGCTCGCGGGCCTGGGGTACCGCGTCATCCGCTATCAACTTGGTGCGCGATTGCCTGGGCAACGCGTTCGGACGGAGTCGGAGCTATCGGGTGCGCTGGGTGAGGCCGAACAGAGCGCCGGTGGGATCGCGCAGGACCACGTCTCCGTTGGAGTCCTGGCGGACTTCGGTCGCACCGAGCTGTCGGGCCTGCCTGGCGTCGGCATCGGGTCTGTTGCTGGCGAAACTGACCAGCCAGAGTGATCGTTGCGCCGTTGGTTTCCCTGGCGGCGGGTTGGTGGCGGCGGTGGAGTTGTCCGGCAACCGGAACTCGGTGTGCTCGGGGTTGGAGCTCCAGTGCAGGGCTGGTCGGTAGAAGGCGGCAGCCTGCTCGGGGTGGTCGGTGAGAAGGCTGATGCCGGCGAAGGTGCCCGGTTCGTGGGCCAGCTGCATGCCGGTGTGGGTGCCGGGCTGCCAGAGTGACAGTGGTGCGCCGACGGGGTCGAGGGCGACGGCGGCGTGGCCGAGTGCCCCGACCCGGGTGGGTGCCACGATGATCTGGGCGCCCAAGCTCGTGAAGCGGGTGGCGGTGGTTTGGATGTCCGACACGGTGACGTTGATCGTCCAGTAGGGTGCGCCGGGGTCGTCGGCCGGACCCAAGGCGGCGGCAAGATGCCCGCGCAGTGTGCAGAGCCGGTAGCCGTTGGGGTCCGGTGGGGCGACGGTCCAACCGAACAGCGCGGTGTAGAACGCCGTCGTCGTCTCCATGTCGGGGGTGCCGAGGTCGATCCAGCTCACGGTGTTCTCGGGGTGCCGCGTGATGTCCATCGAGATGCCTCTCCCTTGGGGCCGCCTCGCCCCGGCAGTAGGGCGAGGCGGTGTTCAGAGCTGACCCGGCGGCGATCTGCGGTGTCAGGTGTAGTACGGCGAGTTCAGGTCGAGGCTGGCGTCTTTGACGATGTCGCCGTCGAACAGTCGTGTCGTTGCCGGGGCTCCGGCACGGCGGGCTTCTTCGGCGAAGGGGCCCTGTGCGAAGGCCAGGGCGTTCTCGGCGCTGTCGAACTCGTAGAAGCCACCGACGGTGTGCGTCCCGATGCCGGACAGCCACGTCTTGCGGATCAGGCCCGGCGCGGTCTTCAGTGCCGCGTTGATCTGGTGCCAGTCGAACTGATCGAACGGCACTGCCGCCTGGATCTCGGTGTAGAGAAACGTCTTGCCCATCACGAACCTCCGGTTTCGGGGGCTGTCCAGCCCACGCTACTAGTACGTGCGTCCTAGTGGGTGAGCATGAACTAGGATGGACGTACTAGTCAAGGGGGTCGCGATGGCCACGGACACGAAGTCCCGCATGATCAGCGCAGCAATCGGACTGCTGCGACGCCACGGCTTGGCCGCGATGACCTTCAATGACGTCCTGGCCGAGAGCGGGGCCGCGCGCGGGGCGATCTATCACCATTTCCCGGGCGGCAAACAGCAACTCGCGCTCGAAGCCGCTCGCCGCAACGCGGAGGACGTCCGCGGTCACCTGCACGAACTGCCGGCCCGCACACCACGCGAAGTCGTGGAGGCGTTCTTTGGCAACGTCCGCCCCGTGGTGCAGGCGTCCGCCGACGGCGGCGGCTGCGCAGTCGCGGCGGTCACCATCGACGGCGGTGCGGCCATCGCCGACCAGAGCAGCCTGCGCACTGTCGCGGCCGAAGGATTCGCCGGCTGGGTCGGCGAGCTCACCGGAAAGCTCACCCACGCCGGAATGAGTCCATCCCAGGCCGCCGATCTGGCCACCCTCATGATCGTCACACTCGAAGGCGCCCACATCCTCTGTCGCGCAGCGGGCAGCATCGCGCCTTTCGACAGCGCCGCCGCGGCCCTGCTCTCCGCTCTCCCGAGCTCCGGATGACCCGGTGTCAGAATCCGGCGACGTGGCGCGCTGTAACGACCATGCTTCTGTCATGGCGTCAACAGGGCTGTGCGGGTCGGGTGTTGTTGTGACGGAATACCTTGGCCGCACGGGCTTGTCCCATCGTATTTTCACCGGCCTCATCTGCGACCTGTTCGAGTAGTACCCCCAGGTCAGGGCCAAGGTCGACGCGGGCTATCGCGGACTTGCCAAGCAGTTCCCCGACCAGGTCCAAGCCCCGCCGCTCAAACCGAAGAAGGGCGCCCCGCCCGAAGACATCGCCGCCTGGGACGCGGCCCGCCACCAGCAGTCCTCGGAGCGCATCTGCGTCGAGCACGCCAACGCTGAACACAAGCAGTGGCGAACCCTCCACCGTTACCTCGGACGCCGCGAGTACTTCGACGAGACCTACGCGGCAGTCGCCGCCCTGGTCTCCGACCGCTCCGCCGAGGGGTGAGCACCAATCAGACAACCCGCCAGGCCAACCCGCCCAGACCTCATTCGTACACAAGGCCGTATGACGCCCGTGGCCACGGGCGTTCCTCCACCGTGGCTCGGGACTGCGCCAACCATGACGATTCGCCGGCCGAAGTGCTCAGCCACAGCGCGTGCGCGCGTGCAGCTCTCGCGCCCGGGGAGTTTCGGCATCGATCGACTGATTTGTGATCACGGTTCGGCGACCTTCCGCCCGCCGAGGTTTAAATCACCCGCCCTGGCGTTCGAGCAGCGGTAGGTTGCCGAGGCAAACACCTTGATCGTCACGGGGGATCCACCATTTCCACTCAGTCTGCCGAGCTGCCACACGGCGCCGAGCCCACCGCGCCCACCGCGCCCACCGCGCCCATCGGGCTCACCAAGCCCACCGCGCCCACCGAGCCCGCCTCCGACGCCACGGCCTCGGGCCTGCCCGTCTACGGCGAGGGACAACTCGGCTGCCAGTACTGCGGCTCCGTCCCGGCCGTGGATGCGACCTTCCGCGGGCACCAGGGCTTTATTGTGATCATGAGGTACCTGAAGCGCCGGGGACCGTACTGCCGCAGCTGCGGCATCGCCGCGCATCGGGACATGACCTCCGACAGCCTCTGGCAGGGCTGGTGGGGCATCCCCTCGATGATCGTCAACCCGATCGTCATGCTGATCAACGTCCCGCAGCGCCTGAAGATCAACAAGCTGCCGGAGCCGCTGCCCGGGGCGCCCCGCCCGCCGGCGAACCCGGGCAAGCCGGTGTACCTGCGACCCACGATCCTCGGTGTGCTCATCCCGGCGATCCTGATCTCGCTGATCGTCCTCGTGGAGAAGGGCGACCCCGAGTTCGCCAAGGCCGGCGACTGCATCCACAACAAGAACTCGATCGTCCTGCCCGGTGCCATCGACAGCAACCCCGATGTCGAAGTGGTCCCTTGCTCCGACGCGAGGGCCGAGGCCCGTGTCGTGGGCCGCGAGGACGACACCAACGACGGCGAGGGCGTGTGCCGGAGGTCCTTCCCCGACGCCGACGGCTACTTCACCTACAAGCGGGGCAGCGACAAGTACACCCTCTGCCTGCAGAGCCTGAAGCAGAAGCCGGGCAAGATCTTCCTCCCGTAGCGGGACACCCGGGACGGCCTGTTCCTCCGGTTCTGCACTCGCGGGTTTCGACCGCCGGTGGGGAGGAGAACGAGAAGGCCCCGCAGCCCCTGGGGAGGGGCGGCGGGGCCTGTGGGGTGCCGGTTGCTCAGGTGGCGTCGAACTCGCCGGCGCGGACGGCGGTGACGAAGGACTGCCAGGCGGCGGAGGGGAAGACGAGGGCGGGCCCGTTGGGGTCCTTGGAGTCTCGGACGGGCATGACGCCCGGGTGTCCGGGGGAGACCTCGATGCACTGGCCGCCGTCGGAGCTGTGGGAGGACTTGATCCAGCGGGCCGAGGACAGGTCAAGGCTGGAGCTCATGGTGCCAGTTCCTTCCGGATTCTGCTGATCAGGGCCAGGGATTCCGCCTGGGATGGCGTGTCCACCTGAAGCCGATCGTATCTCCTGCGCCAGATCGCGACAGTCGCTCTGTCCCTCTCAAGAAATCCGCGGTGCAGCGTTTCCGTGTAGCCGAGTTGGCCGTGGTCGCTGAGGGTCAGCAGGGTGACGGCCGATCGGAACGAGCGGAGGCCTCCCATGCTGAACGGGACGATCTGGAGCAGGATGTGCGGCTCATTCGCCAGCTCGGCGAGGCGATCAAGTTGTTCGGCCATGACGGCCGGGCCGCCGAGCTGCCACCGCAGGGCGCTCTCGTCGAGGGCGGCGTAGATAAGGGGTGGAGGGGTACGGGTCAACAGCTTCTGCCTGGCCAGGCGGAAGCTGAGGCGCTCGTCCGCCTGGTCGGCCGTGACCTCGCCCCGTCCCACCGCCCCGGCAAGTTCGGCCTCGGCGTAGGCCCGGGTCTGGAACAGGCCGGGGATGAGGCCGATTTCGAACAGCCTTATCTCGGCGGCCTGCGCTTCGTGCCGCGTGAACTCCGTGAACCCCTCGGCCAGGCCGGCCGAGTTGGAAGCCTGCTGCCACATGAGAGCCAGGGTGCCCTGCGTGTTGAGGGCCACGTCTGCCGCACGGGCGAGGCGCAGCGAGGGCTGCTTCGTGGCAAGTTCGGCGAAGGAGATCGTCGAGTAGTGGAACCCGGTCAGCTCCGCCAACTGGGCCTGCGTGAGGCCCGCTGCCTCGCGTGACCTGACCATATGAGGGCCGGGCCCCCTTCCCTGCTCATCCGGGCGATGCCTATCGTCCGGGTAGGTACACGGGCTCGGGAAGGAGGCCCTCAATGTCTGTCTACGTTGGTATCGACGTGCACCGCAAGAGGTCCCAGATCGCCGTGATCGACGAGGGCGGCGCGGTGCGGGTCAACCGCAACGTCCCCAACGGCGTGGAGACGGTCCTGGGGGTGATCGGGGACCTGCCGGTCGGCACCCCGGTCGCGTTCGAGGCCGCCTACGGCTGGGGCTGGCTGGTCGAACTGCTGGAGGACTACGGCTACGAGCCCCACCTGGTCCACCCGCTGCGGTGCAAAGCGATCGCCTCGGCCAGGCTGAAGAACGACAAGGTCGACGCCGCGATCCTGGGACAGCTGCTGCGTGCCGATCTCCTGCCGGAGGCGTGGATCGCCCCGCTGGACGTGCGCCAGCAGCGGGCCCTGCTCCGCCACCGCTTCCAGCTGGTGCGGTTGCGCACGCTCCTGCGCAACCGGGTCCACGCGGTCCTGGCCGACCTGGGCCAGGACCGGTCCGGCGGCTGTTTCACCGGTCCCGGCCGGGACTGGCTCGCGTCATTGGAGCTGCCGGACGCCTCCCGCCGCGTGGTGGACGACCTGTTGCAGCTCATGGACGCGCTGCAGGTGCCGATCGACGCCCTGGACAAGCAGCTCGCCGCGCATGCCCGGGGCGACCCGCGGGTGAAGGGCCTCATGGAGCTGCCCGGTGTCGGAGTGCTCACCGCGCTGGTGATCCTCGCCGAGGTCGGTGACGTCACCCGGTTCCCCTCCGCGCGCAAGCTCGCCGCCTGGGCCGGCCTGACCCCCACCGTCCGGGCCTCGGACCTCACCGTCCACCAGGGGCACATCTCCAAGCAGGGCGATGCGTGGCTGCGCTGGATCCTGTGCGAGGCCGCCCAGACCGCCAAGCGCAGCCCCGCCTTCGCCGACACCTACCAAGCCATCGCTGCCCGACGCGGCAAGAAGATCGCCACCACTGCCATCGCCCGCAAACTCCTCACCCGCGCCTACCACCTCCTGCGCGACCTCGACGCCGAGCAGGACCAGCGCAAGCGACCACGGCGATGACACCGCCGCCGCGCGGATCGCCCACAGACCCCCGGGTGCGCTCGCAACTACGCATGAGACGGCTCCGCCGCGCTCGATGACCTGACTGAGCAGCCCGGTCCCCGGACCACGGTCATGGCGCCGGCCCACCCCGGCCAGACGCCGGATGGGTGCATGTGACACCACACGCAGACCACCTGCCCGGGGCGCCAACGATCCGCCTCCCAAATGAACTTCACGCTTCCTCAGCCGTCCATCGTCCGCCACCGCGCATCGGTGTCCAGCTCGTTCGTCCTCGCCCGCTCGTCCCTCACCGGGCTCCGGGCGCTCCAACTGGACTCCTCCCACACGGCGGCGGAAACAGCGACTACGAGGAAGCCCCGAAGACCACGCAGCCCCGGCACCAACAGGACAAAACCCGAGGCCAGGCACCTACGCGCGCTTGACAGGCCCGGCCCTCATGGGTGCGGAGTTGCACGCCGAAGGGGGCCCAGCGTCCTGCTGAAGGATCAAGTTCCTTGCGGTTCACCATGCTTGCTCCAACTTGGCCAGCCGGAAAGTCAAGACCAACTTCGCTTCCGATGCTACCTGAGATCAGGTCAGGATGGACACAGACCGTGAAACTCCAACTGCGGAGAGTGCCCATGCATGCCACTCGTACCCAACCCACCACCAAACTCCACGGCTACGGCGTGCGTTGGGATCCGGCGGCCCGGGCCTACCGGGTGCGGAACGAGATGACGGGGGAGTGGCTTCTCGACTCCTCCGGCCGGCTTGCCGGTTTCTCCTCCTTCTCCGCCGCCGAGGCGGCCTACCGTGCCTTCGAGCCCCGCCGGCGGGCCGTCTGATGGGGCCCATCCTCAACCGCGCGACCGCCGAGCAGCGGCGGGAGGCGGCCCTCGCCGTCGAGGAGCTGATCGCCGTCCTCGCGCTCGCCGATGCCAAGCTCCCCTCCGTCGAAGTCGACTGGGAGTACGGCCGGTTGACCGGCGCCTACCTGATCAACCTCGGTTCCGCCCGCACCGCCCAGATCCTCCGGATCACCGATCTCCTCCGGCAGGGCCTGCGTCACGAGCGGGGGGCCGGCACTGAGTGACGTCGCGCTGGTTGGCCGCTTCCTCTGGTGGCTGCTGTTCGCCGCCACCGTTCTCGCCGGCCTTCGCCTCCACCTTCGCCTCCGCCTCCGCCTACACATCCGCCTTCGCCATCACCCCTCACGCTCCCGCCGCTGCACCGCCCCGGAAAGCGAGCACGACCTTGCGCCCCACGCGTTACCCCCGGCTCCTCGCGAAGCTCCCCGCCTGCCGCCTCGGGGCCCTCGTCCTCCTCCGCAGCCAGGCCGGCCACGTCCTCCTCGTCGACCCGGACCACCTGGACGGCCTCCTCCTCCCCGGCGGCCCGGCCCTCCCCAACGAGCCGCCGCATCTCGCCGCCGCCCGTCACCTGCACGCCCAGACCGGTCTGCTCCGCCGCGTGACCCAGCTCCTCGCGGTCGACTTCACCCCCGCCGACCGCTACCTCGAACGCCTCAACCTGGTCTTCGACGGCGGCGTCGTCACCGACCGCGAGGAGCAGCGCGTCACCGTCCCTCCCCGATGCCGCTCCGGTCTCCACGGCGCCCGGTTCGCCGACCTCGCGCACCTCTCCGCCCTCATGAGCCCCGCGCAGAACGCCCGCGTCCAGCAGGCCCTCGCCAATCTCGGGCGCGCCCTTCCGCTCCTCGTCCACGGCCAGCGGGCGGCCTGACGGCTCGTCGGCGGCCGATTGTCGGTCCCTCGCGTCACAATCCCCGCATGGAGAAACCCGCGATCGTTTCGGCCGAGGAGTGGCAGCTCGCGCGCGAGGAACTGCTCAAGGCCGAGAAGGAACTGACGCGCGCTCAGGACGCGCTCGCGGCACGCCGTCGCCGTCTGCCGATGGTGAAGTTCGCCAACGACTACGCCTTCGACTCCCCGGCGGGGACGAAGACCCTGCTCGACCTGTTCGAGGGCCGGAACCAGCTGGTCGTCTACCAGTTCATGGACCGGGGGCCGGGCCGGATCTGCCCGGGCTGCAAGGGCTTCACCGACAACATCCCCGTGGATGCCCTGGACGGGCTGGCGGAGCGCGGGGTCACCTGGGTGCACGTGTCGAACATGCCGCTCGCGCAGATCGAGGCGCACAGGGAGCGGGCGGGCTGGACGCTGCCGTTCGTCTCGTCGCACGGCACCTCGTTCGCCGAGGACACCGGCGCCGGCGGCGGCTTCCTGCTGAGCGTGTTCCTGTGCGACGGGGACGACGTCTACCGGACGTACAGCACGTACTCGCGCGGGGTGGACCGGCTGGTCTTCCGCAACAGCGTTCTCGACCTCACGCCCTACGGGCGCCAGGAGGACTGGGAGGACTCGCCGGCGGGCTGGCCGCAGCGGCCCACCTACGGGTAACCGGCTACGGGTAGCCGGCCTGGCCCCGGTGGGCGCCCCGGGGTGCGCGCACCTCGGGGCATCCCTGCGTGGGTGCATCGGAGAGCGGGTGAGTCGGACAGCGGGTGAAATCACGTGGGTGTATCACGTGGGTGTATCGCGTGGGGGCGAGCGCGCGCGGGTGAACGTCGCACCCGCCCCGGGACTCCCGTCCGGGCGCGGTTGCGACACCAAGAGCCGTGTACGAATATTCACGGCAGTGTGCACCGGTTGCGACGGCGTGACCACCGATCGTCCCGCGCCGGCTCGCGGCCGTCCGGCCCCTGCCGGAGCATGTGGTCAGCGTCCCGTCACCCGGGGCCCGGTTCGGCCGGGACCCCGCCCGGGCCGCCGGGAGCGTCCGCCCGCCCGACGTCCGCGATCCGAGGCGGACGCCGCCCGGGCCGTCACCCGAACGGATCCCGACCGCGGCCGGCCCCACGGGGCGTCCGCCCGGGAGCAGGGCTTCTCCGGCACGGCCACCACCGGGGCACGCACGCCACCCCAGCAGAGCAGCACCCCAGCAAGCAGCACAGAGCATCAGGGAGTCACCATGTCGATGCTGTTGATCAAGGGCTCGTTCCACATCTCCGCGCAGGCCAAGCCGGACGGCGACACGATCGGGTTCATCCCCGACTACGTGGGTGAGTGGAAGCTCGTCCACGGGAAGCCGCTCCGGCCCTCCGCCGACGGCCACGTCAACGTCCGGCTGGAGGCCATCGACGCCCTGGAGACCCACTACCCGGGCGCCAACCAGCACGACGAGCACCAGCCCCTGACGTACGCCGACGCCGCCGCGGACGAACTGCTCGACTGGCTCGGCTTCGTGGACATCCAGCGCCACAAGGACGAGACCGTCAGCGTCACGCCCGACCGGGTGGCCGGCTACATCCTCACCCGCGGCACCGACAGCCTCGGCCGCTGCGTGGCACTGGTGGGCCGGGGCCACGCGCCGGGGGCCAGCGGCTACGAGATCAACGTGGACGACAAGCTCCTGGCGAAGACCGCCAACTACCACCTGCTGTCGAAGGGGCTGGCCTACCCGACCTTCTACCAGGGATTCCCCCAGGACCTGCGCCGCGTCCTGACCAACCTCGTCCACCAGGTGCAGGCCGCTGCGCCCCCCGCCAACGGTCTCTGGTCGCAGGACGCGACGACCACGGGCGCGAAGATCGTCAACATGAAGTCGATCAACACGGACGTGGTGATCCTCCCCAAGCTCTTCCGGCGGCTCAAGGACTACCTGGACCTCGGCGGCGACTCGCTGGCCTGCTTCCCCTCGTTCCTGGCCGGGGCCAACGACGTCTTCACGCTCCCCGACGGCAAGCAGCTCCCCGGGCTGCACAGCATCCTGGAGATCACCAACGGGCAGACCCTGCGGCTCACCCACCCCGTGGAAGACCTGCTCTTCGAGGAGAAGTGAGCCGGGGGCGTCCGGCCATGACCGATGCCGGCCACGCCGCAGATGCCGGCCGGCGGCGGTCATCCAGGGCGGGGTGGAGTGGGAAGTCGACGCGGCCGACTTCCCACTTCGGGTGACGGGCTGAGGGGTGACGGGGTCGAGGGGAGACTCGGGCTGTCGTAGCCGGACCCTTCCCCCGGCCCCGCAGCGGTGTCAGTAGCCTGTGGCAGGGTGCCGGTCGGGATGCAGGCAGCGAGCGGAGCCAGTCGCAGTATGAAGATCAGAAAGATCGCCTCGGGGACCACCGAGATGCAGCTCACCTGCGAGGACTGGCAGCCCGAGTACGCCGAGCCGTTCCGCTCCGGTGGCTGCGACGGCCTGCTCGTCGGCTGCCATCGCCCGGGCTCCTCGTTGGACCTCTCCTTCGCCCCCGCCCTGCCGAACCTCCGCTCGCTCCGGCTCGGTCTGGGCGTCCGCGACCCGGGGCCGGTGTCCGCCTGTCACGGGCTCGCCGTCCTGCACCTCGGCAGTCGGCAGAAGGGGCGGGTCGACCTCTCCGGACTGGTGTCGCTCACGGAACTGGAGGCACCCGCAGGCATCGTCCTGGAGAGCGCGGCCGCTCTGCCCGCCCTCGAATCCCTCACCGCACTCGGCTGGCGCAACGGCGCGCTGGAACTCCTGGGCGCCCACCCGCGGCTGCGGTTCCTGCGGATCGAGTGCCTGCGCAATGGCGAGGTCGCCCTGACGGGTGCGGCGGGCCTGCCGGAGCTGCGGACCCTGTGGATCTACGACGGCCACCTGCGCGACACCGCCTGCCTTTCCGCCGCCGCCCGTCTGGAGGAGGTCCGGTTGATCGGCGCGAAGACCTCGTCCGTGGAGTTCGCGGCCCGGCTGCCCCACCTGACGCAGCTGATCCTGGAGAACTGCGGTCCCCTGGACTCGCTCGCCCCGCTCGCCGGCCACCCGTCCCTGACCGGGGTGGCGCTCACCGGAACCACCGTCGTCCGGGACGGTGACCTGCGGCCTTTCGCCGAAAACCCCCGCCTTCGGCACGTCGCACTCGAACACGGGGCCGTCCACTACAGCCATCGGCCCGCGGAGGTCCGGCGGGACGCCGGCGCCGACGGGCGGCGGCACCGGGTCTGATGCCGCCGTCCCGTGCTGCACCCGGTGCGGTGCCGGCCCGGGTTGCCGGCACCGGGCACCTGTGGGCCGGGCGCGTGCTCAGGCGGGGACGAGCGCGTCCCACTGGTCCCGGGTCGGGCCGTCGTGCGTCGGCGAGAACTCCGGGTGGGCGGCCAGCCAGGCGGCGAGGTGCCGGTCCACCTCGTCGGTGCCGTAGGCGTCCTCGGCGGGTTGCAGGAGATGGCGCACCTGGGCACGGGCCCTCATGACGACGGGGTCGTCGAAGGCGCAGGCGGCCAGGGCGGCAGCCCGCCGGTCCGGGGGCGGTGCGCTCTCGGTGAGGCGCTCCTCGTTGGCGCGGTCGGCCGTCACCTGTGCGTCGAACCACGGGCGGAGGGCCTGCGCCGTCCAGGCGTGGTAGCCGGCCGGGTCCGCGGCTATGTCGTCGGCATGGGCGGCGAGGTGCTGGGCGGCGCGCAGGCCGAGGGCCACGCCATGGCCCAGGGTGGGGTTGGTGTGGACGAGGCTGTCCCCGGCGTTGACCAGGCCGGTGACGACGGGTCCGTCGTCGTCGGTGAGGGAGGTCCAGCGGTTGTCCAGGCCGGCCATCGCGAGGACCGGCGACTGCGGCTCGGGGTCCAGGTCGAGCCAGGCGGCCGTGGCGGGGAAGCGGCGGGCGACGGCTTCGAACACGTCGGGGTCGGTGAGCGCGCCGCGGGTCGGATCGCCGGTGGAGAGCACCACGTTCACCGCGAAGGTGTCGTTGTCGGAGGGGAAGACGCCGGCGAGCGCGAACGGCGCGGCCGAGCCGGGCTTCACCCGCCCGGGGTCGCGGGGGCCGTCGGCACGCAGGCGGTACCAGCGGCACAGGTAGGCGATCCCGGCGCGGTGGCTCTCGACCACGGGCGGGCGGCAGCCGGCCGCGGTCAGCCAGGCGGGAACCGGTGAGCGCCGACCGGACGCGTCGACGACGAGGTCCGCCCGGTGCACTGCCGCGCCCACCCGCACACCGGTGACCCGGGGAGGGCGGCCCTCCTCGACGGTGAGGGCGTCCACCCGGCAGCCCCGCCGCACGTCAACGGTCCGTTCCTGCCGCACGGCCGCGGTCAGGGCGGCCTCCAGCACGATGCGGCGGGTGCGCAGGGTCACCAGGTCCTCGTCGCCGTCCCGGTGCGGCGGATGCTCACCGAACCAGTCGAAGTCGTGGTACTCCCGGGCTCCGCGGGCCAGCAGGTCCGCGTAGACGTCAGGGGTCTCGGCAAGCAGGACGGTGCGTACGGGCGCGAGGAACGAGTGGGGCTGGACGGCCTGCGGGACGCGGGGCCTGTTCCAGCGGAAGAAGTCCTGGTTCAGGTCCTCCCCGGCCGCCCGGGTGTCCTGCTCGAACAACGTGACCGTGTGGCCCCGTCTGCCGAGCATGAGCGCCGTCCCAAGCCCGCTGATACCGCCACCGATCACCGCAACCCGCGCCACTGAGCTCCCCTTCGCTTCGCGTCGTGTTGCGGAGCGAGCCTACTGCTTGGTGATCTTCGATCGGCAACCGGGTCCTTCCGGGTCCCGGTCGGAGCGCCGCACTGTCACACGCCGACCAGCGCCCCACCGACCCGCGGCGACCAGTGACGGGCCGTCACACGGCGCACCTTGTCACATGATCATTCCGCCCCGCTTGCCGCGCCGCCCCGGGCCGCGCCGCCCCGGGTCGCGCCGCTCCGGGCCGCCCGCTCCGAGGCGGCAGCTTGAACCGGCCGGCCCGGCCGACTTCCCACTCCACGCGCCCCACGGCGCCGCACCCACCACCGGGCGGGGGCGGTCCGGTCAGCCGACGGTGGTGTCCGGAAGGTCGTACGTGACCTCGGTCAGCTTCTCCGACAACTCCCAGAGCCGGCGGCCGGTCCCGGGGTCGGCGGCCGTGGGCGACAGCCGTACCCGGGTGGGGTTGCCGCGCAGCTCGCCCGCGCCGTCCGGGCCGATGAACTCCCCGCTTCGTGCGCCCGGTTCGGTGGCCGCGTAGAGCTGGGGCAGGGCGCCCCGGTCGGGGCTCTGGGCGAGCGGCCGGGCGAGGCGGCCGAAGAGCAGCTGGTAGAGGGCGGTCGGCCCGTCGGTCACGATGTTGGTGGCGGAGAAGCCGGGGTGGGCGAGCAGGCTGCGGACGGGGCTGCCGGCCCCGGAGAGCCGGAGGTGGAGCTGCCGGCCGAAGACCGCGTTGGCGAACTTGGACTGGTTGTAGAAGGCCATCGGCGCGTACCGGTGACGGCCGTCGAGGTCGTCGAAGTGGATCCGGCCCCGCCGGTGGTTGATCGAGGTGACCGTGACCACTCGGGGGTCGCGCCCCTCGGCGAGCAGGTCGAGCAGCAGGCCGGTGAGCGCGAAGTGGCCGAGGTGGTGGGCGGCGAACTGGAGCTCGTGGCCCTGGGCGCTCAAGGTCCGCGGCGGGGCCATCACGCCGGCGTTGTTGACCAGCACGTCCAGGCGGCCGTGGTCGGCCCGCAGGTCACGGGCGAAGGCGCGGACCGAGTCGAGGTCGGCGAGGTCGAGCGGGCGGACCTCCAGCCGGGCGTCCGGCTGTGCGGCGTGCAGCTCCGCGACCGCGCGGTGGCCCTTCCGTTCGTCGCGGACCGCCAGGACGACCTGTGCTCCCCGGCGGGCCAGAGCGCGGGTGGTGGCCAGGCCGAGGCCGCTGTTGGCCCCGGTGACGACGAAGATCCGGCCGGTCTGGTCCGGGATGTGCTCGGCGCTCCAGCTCTGATGCTCTGTCATGCGGCACATGCTGCCGAGCCTGTCACTTGGTGTCAAGGCGCCTCTGAGTGCCATGCGGGGCATCGCGATACCATGCCGGGGTGACCACCCGCCCCGAACTGACCATGGCCGAGCGCAAGCGCCGGCTCGTCGCCGCCGAGCTGGCCGAAGCCGCCCTCCAACTACTGGCGGACAAGGGGTTCGACGCCGTCACCATCGACGAGATCGCGGCCGCCGCCGGCGTCTCCAAACGGACGTTCTTCCGCTACTTCGCCTCCAAGGAGGACGTCGTCGTCCAGGTCCTGGCCGACCTGGGGCCCGGGATGTGCACGGAGCTGTCGGCCCGGCCCGCCGGGGAGCGGCCCGCGGCCGCGCTGCGGCACGCCGTCTGGATCTCCCTCGCCGCCTGCGCCGACCGCCCCGGCCAGGCGGGCCGGGCGGACCACGACGATCGCGCCCTGCGGGTGGTGCAGCTGATCCTGCGGACCCCGCCCCTTCTGGCCCGCTTCCTGGAACGCCAGGCGCAGTGGCGCGAGGAGCTGGCGGCGGAGCTGGCGGACCGTCTCGGGCTCGACCCGGCCACCGCGATGTACCCGCCGCTCGCCGCCGGGATGGCGTTGGCGGCCTTCGATGCGGTGCTCCGGAGGTGGAGCGCCAGCGACGGCGCCGAGGACCCGGCGGCCCTGCTGGACCGGGCCTTCGCCGTCCTCGCCCCGGCACTGGACGCCGTGGACGCCGTGGACGTCCTGGGCGCCGCGGACACCGTGAGTGCCGTGGGCGCTGCCCGCGCATGAGGGCGTCCGCCCCGGCGGGGAGAGCCGGGGCGGACGCGGACGGGGACGTCGTCGGGGTGGGGACGTCGTTGAGGGCGGGGACGTCGACGACGACGCGGGGGTCAGGCCAGGTCGGCGTCCGGGATCCAGGAGCCGTGGATCATGGCCGGCACCCGGCGCGGGAGGTGGACGGTGGCGACCGGCGGGAGGGAGAGGTCGGAGGCGTCCAGGACGAGCAGCCGGGAGGCGTCGGCGTTGAGGTCGCTGACGACGGTGAGCAGGTAGCCCGCGTCCTCGCCGCCGGCGCCCCCGGCCGGGACGAACACCGCCTCGCTCGGGAGCTGCCCGGTGCCGACCGGCAGCAACTGCCGTGCGCCCGTGCCGCGGTCGTACTTGACCAGGGAGTGGTTGCCGATGCCGCGGTCGTCGGGGAAGGACAGCGCGTACTGGTAGCGGTGCTCGCGCCCGAGGAACGCCTCGTTGATGGTCGGGAACTCGACGGTGAGGTCGTCGGTCTGCTCCTCCCGGACCGTGCCGGCCGCCAGGTCGACGGTCCAGCGGCGGCTGAGGGAACCGGAGGTGGGCTCGGCGCCGCGGTCCGGGGCGCCGACCCACCAGTTCCAGGAGCGCTGCCAGCCCTCCCGGCCCACCGCCGGGCCCTCGACGACGATCCGGCCGGCCGCGTCCTCGTAGGCGTTGGCGAGGTGCATCACGAAGCCCTGGCCGATCTCGAACCAACGGACCTTCGCCGCACCGCCGTTGCCGCGCGGCATGACGCCGATCCGCGAGACCTGGGCGTCGCTCCAGCCGTACGGGATGCCCGAGTGCTCGGACAGGTCGAGGGCGACCGAGCCCTCCAGGAAGACCACGTGGTGCTCGGTGATCGCGAAGTCGTGCTTGAGCGCCGCGCTCGCGCCCGGGACCTCCTGGCTGGTCAGCACCGTGCCGTCGGGGGAGGAGACGTGGTGGACCAGGTAGGGCGGGAAGGGCGAGGAGGCGAAGAAGTGCAGCTCGCCGGTGACCGGGTCCTCCTTGGGGTGGGCGGTCATGGCGGAGGTGAGCCGCCCGTTCCAGTCGAAGGCGCCGACCGTCTCCAGTTCGGGCGTCAGCTCGAACGGGAGCGCGGACTCGCAGAGCGCGAGCAGCCGGCCGCCGTGCTCGATGACGTGGGTGCCGGCGGTGGAGACGGTCAGGTCGGGGCCGTGCTCGGTCATGTACGGCGCACCGTCCAGGGCGGGGGTGTGCACCCAGCGGTTGCGGTACCACTCGGCGCGCCCGTCGCGCAGCCGGATGCCGTGCACCATGCCGCTGCCCTTGAACCAGTGGGTGGGGGTGATGCCGGGCTTGGGGTTGTGGCTGTTGCGGATCAGCCGGCCGGTCAGCTCGGGCGGCAGGTGGCCCTCGACGGTCAGGCCGGTGGCGGTGATCTCGTCGGCGACGGGGGTGTAGTGGCCGGTCAGGTAGGGCTTGGCGGCGGCGGTCATGGCGGACTCCTCGGGTTCTCGGTGTCGCGGCACCGGCGATGGCGGCGGGGCGTGTGGGTCGGGCGGGGATCAGGCGGGGGTCAAACGGGGGGAGCGGGGACGGTGGGAGCGGGCCGGCGGCCGGGCTCGGTGGCTGTTCAGCAGCGCTCGGCCTCGGCCTTGAGCCGGTCGAGCCAGCTCTCCAGGGACGCCCGCAGCGCGGCCTCCAGCTCGGCCGGCTGCGCCTCGACCGGCGCGCCGGACCAGGACTCCTCGGTGTGGACGGTCACCGCACCGTCCGTCTCCGCGAAGGTCCAGACGTGGACCCCGTCGATGCCGTTGGCCGGACCGCCCCAGACGATCCGCCGGCCGGGGACGAGCTCCAGCACGGTGGAGGCGATGTCCAGGCCGTGGGTCTGCCAGTGGAACGAGGCGCCGGGGGCGAGCGGGCCGTCCAGGCGGGCCCGGTCGACGTCCGGGAGCCAGGTGGCCCAGGAGTCGATGTCGGTGTGCAGGGACCAGACGACGGCGAGCGGTGCGTGGATCGTGGTGGTCAGGCGGGCGATGACGGGCGCGTTCTCGTCGATGGTGTGGACGGTCATGGTGGTCTCTCCCTGAGTGGATCTGCGAAGGGGAACGTGCGGCGTGGAACTGGCAGGACGGACGTGGTGGTGCGCCGGGGTCGGGGTCGGGGTCGGGGCCGGGCCTGGGCTGCGACAGTGCGGTTCAGTGCGGTTCAGTGCGGTTCAGCGCGGGGCCGGCGCGAGGGCGTGGAAGACCCAGGGCCATCCGAGGCGCTCGGTGAGCACCCCGCCGAGCAGGTCCGCCACCCGCCCGCCGGGCAGCAGCAGTGCGCCGAAGGCGAGGCCGTAGGCGTTGACCACCCAGGACATGCCGCTGTCGGAGAGGCCGACGCCGTCCCGGACGGCCGGGAGGGCGACGTTGACGATCGAGGTGCTGAGAACGACGGTGAACTGGGCGCCCGCCAGGGCGGCGAGTGCGGCACCGGGCCGTAAAGCGCTGTTCGTACCGGTTTCCGTGCCGGGTGCGGTCACGAGAGCTCCTATATGTGGTTGACCACTCACTCTTATGCCCAAAGGATGGGCGGGGCGGCGGCCCCCGGGGGAGTGCGGGCCGCCGCCCCGCCGCGGCGGGGTGTGGCGTGAGTGCGGGCTCGGGGCCCGCCGGTCGGTGTCCGCCGGTCGGGTCCCGGTGTCCGGGGCCCGGCGCCCAGTGGCGGGGTGCTGCGGTGGCGCGGTGCCTCAGTAGTGCGTGATCCCGGCCGTCAGGGTGCGCGTCCAGGGTGCGTCGACCTCTTCGGCGCCCATCGACACCAGCAGGTGGCAGAGCATGCCGGTGGCGAAGAACTCCTGGATCTGGTGCTCGTCGCCCCCGGAGGCGCCCCGGGTGTACTCGACCAGCCGGGCGTAGCCCGCCCGGACGGCGTCCCGGACCGCCGGCTCGGAGACCGCTGCCGCCTGGGCGTGCAGCTGGACGAGCATCAGGTCGTTGTCGCTGATCAGCTTGGCGTAGGCGTCCCCCATGGCGTGCAGGACGGCCTCCGGTGCGCTGCTCGCGGCCTGCGCCGCGCCCTCCTCCAGGCTGGCCCGGACCCGGGTGAAGCAGTGCTCGACGACGGCGACGAACAGTGCCTCCTTGTTGGGGAAGAGGCGGTAGACGTAGGCCTGGGAGATGCCGGCGGCCTTGCCGACCTCGGTGGTCGTGGTGCCGAAGTACCCCCGCGAGGCGAAGGCTCCGATCGCGGTGCGGAGCACCGTCTCACGGCGTTCCTCGGCCGTCGACAACTGGCGGGGGCGTTCGTTCTTCATGTGAGTACTCAATCACTCACACCCTGCCGAGTCAACCCTCCGTCAGCTCCGGCGGCGGTCCGGCAATCACCCGGCGGATAGCTGGTCCAGACCATTGACGCTCGCCGACCCCGCTCCCTAGCATGATCCGCACTGCGGCGGCCATACGGGGGCCCGCCGCCTCGCCGAGCGCGCAGCTCCCTCCCACCGACAGGGCACGCGGCCGGACCACGTCCGAGCCCTGCCGTCTGTCGACCGCCGGCGCGTCATGAGGAGCACGATGAGCACGTCCGTCCATGCGGCACCCCACGGGCCCGACCAGGTCTCCCCGGCGTCGGCCGTCCTGACCATCGGACAGGAACGCCTCTGGTTCCTGGGCCAGTTGGACCCGGGGGACGCCTCCTACAACATCCCGCTCGCCCTGCGGCTCACCGGCGAGCTGGACCCGGCCGCCCTGCGTGCCGCCCTCGACGGGGTGGTGGCCCGGCACGAGGCGCTGCGCACCCGGTTCCCGAACGAGGACGGCCGCCCGGCGCCCGTGGTCGACCCCCCGGCACCGCTCCCGCTGGAGGTGGTCGACCTGCGGGGCGAGCCGCACCGGCTCCCCGCGGCCCTCGCCGAGCGCACCAACCGCGGCTTCGACCTCGCCGCCGGCCCGCTGCTGCGCGCCGCCCTGTTCCGCACCGGCACACAGGAACACGTGCTCTGCCTGGCCGTGCACCACATCGCGGCCGACGGCTGGTCACTCGGCCTGCTGCGCACCGAACTCGCCGACCGCTACGCCGCGCACCGCGCCGGCCGGCCGCTCGACCTGCCGCCGCCGCCCTCCTACCTCGCCCACGCCGCCGCCGAACGCGCGTGGCTGGCCGGACCGGAGGCGCCCGCGGCGCTCGCCTACTGGTGCGACCGCCTCGCCGACGCCCCCGCCCTCGAACTGCCGCTGGAACGGCCCCGGCCCGCCCACCCGGGCAGCGCCGGCGCCTTCCACACCCGCACCCTGCGCGGCCTCGGCCCCGAACTGGACGCCTTCGCCCGCGCCCGCCGCATGACGCCGTTCATGGTGCTGGCCGCCGCCTACCAGGCCCTGCTGCAACGCTGCACCGGGCAGGACGACTTCTGCATCGGCGTGCCCACCGCCGCCCGCACCACCGTCGAGGCCGAGCAGACGGTCGGCTACTTCTCCAGCGCCCTGGTACTGCGCGCGGACCTCGCCGGTGCACCGACCTTCGCCGACCTGCTGCGCCGCACCCGAAAGGACTGGCTCGGCGCGCTCGGCCACAGCCAGGTGCCGTTCGAGCAGCTCACCGAGGAGCTGCGGGTCGAGCGCGACCCCGGCCGCACGCCGGTCTTCCAGACCCTGCTGACCGTCCACACCCAGAGCGGCGGCGCGCTCGACGAGCACGCCTTCGCCGACCTGCGCTGCACCGAACTCGACGGCGGCTACACGGCGGCCAAGTTCGAACTCGCCCTGGACGTCCGGTGGGACGGCGACGACCTGCTGGCGATCTTCGGATACCAGACCGAACTGCTCGACGAGGCCTGGATCACCCGGCTCGGCCGCTGGTTCGAGAGCCTGCTGCGCGACGCCCTGGCGGGGCCGGACACGCCCGTCCACCGACTGGCCCTGCTGGACGCCGCGGAGCTCGCCGAAGCCGCCGTCACCGTCGGCCCCACCCCGACCCCCCATCCGGAGACGGTGCTCGCCGCGATCGACCGCGCCGCCGCCGAAGCCCCGGACGCGCCCGCCCTGGAGAGCCGCGGCGAGCGGCTCTCGCGCGCCCGACTGGCGCAGGAGTCGGCCGGGTTGGCCGCCCGGCTGGCCGCGGCCGGGGTGCGGCGCGGGGACGTCGTCGCGTTCTGCCTGCCGCGCGGGCCGCGTGCGGTGGTCACCATGCTGGCCGCCTGGCGGGCCGGCGCCGCCTACCTGCCGCTGGACCCGGAGTACCCGGCCGCGCGGCTCGCCTTCATGCTGGCCGACAGCGGGGCGAAGGTCCTGGTCACCGCCGACGGGCGGCCGGTCGAGGGCCTCCCGACGGAGGTCCCGGTCCTCGCGGCGGCCGACTTCGGTGCGGGTGAACCGCTTGCGGCGGTCGTCTCCGGTGCGGGTGAACCGCTTGCGGCGGTCGTCTCCGGTGCGGGTGAACCGCTTGCGGCGGCCGACTCCGTCGCCGGTGAACCGTTCGCCGTGGCCGCCTCCGCCGAGCAGGCGCCCCTGGCGGAGGGTCCCGCCGTCGGCGGGGACGACCCGGCCTACCTCGTCTACACCTCCGGCTCCACCGGCACCCCCAAGGGCGTCCTGGTGCCGCACCGCGCGCTGGCCGCCCGGGTCGCCTGGATGCGCGAGGGCTACGGGATCACCGCCGCCGACCGCGTGCTCCAGTTCGCCTCGCTCTCCTTCGACACCTGCGCCGAGGAGGTGTTCCCGGCGCTCGCCGCCGGCGCCACCCTCGTCGTCGCCGAGCCGGGCGCCGCCCTGCCCGAGCAGCTCGCCGAGCCCTCCGCCGCCGGGCTCACCGTCCTCGACCTGCCCACCCCGTACTGGCACCAGCTGGTCGCCGACCTCGACGCCACGCCCTGGCCGGCCGCCCTGCGGCTGCTGATCCTCGGCGCCGACCAGGTGCGGCCGGAATCCGTCGCCGCCTGGCGCGCCTGGTTCGGCGACACCGTCCGGGTGGTCAACTCCTACGGGCCCACCGAGACCACCGTCATCGCCACCACCGCCGAACTCGGCGCCGCCGACGCCACCGCCCGCCCGCCGATCGGCCGGCCGATCGGCGCCACCACCACGGCCGTCCTCGACCGGCACGGCAACCCCGTCCCGCCCGGCACCCCCGGTGAGCTGGTCATCGGCGGCGACGGCGTCACCCACGGCTACCTGGGCCGCCCCGGCGCCACCGCCCGCGCCTTCGTCCCCGATCCGGACGGCCCGCCCGGCGCCCGCCGCTACCGGACCGGCGACCTCGTCCGCCGCCGCGCCGACGGCGCCCTGGAGTTCCTCGGCCGGCTCGACAGCCAGGTCAAGGTCCGCGGCTTCCGCATCGAGCCCGGCGAGACCGAGAGCGCCCTGCTCGCCCTGCCCGGCGTCGGCCAGGCCGTGGTGACCGTCCGCGGCGACGCCCTGGTCGGCTACGTGGTGCCCGCCGCCGGGGGCCCCGCCCCCGTGCCGGACGCGCTGCGCACCGGGCTCGCCGCCACCCTCCCGCCCCACCTGGTGCCGAACGCCCTGCTCGTCCTGGACGCGCTGCCGCTCACCCCGAACGGCAAGCTCGACCGCCGCGCCCTGCCCGCCCCCGAGAGCCGGCCCGAACTGCGCGCCGCCTTCCTCGCCCCGCGCACCGAGGCCGAGGAGCTGGTCGCCGAGGTGTGGCAGGAGGTGCTCGGCCTGGAGCAGGTCGGCGCCCTGGACGACTTCTTCGACCTCGGCGGCCACTCCCTGCTGGCCACCCGCGTCGTCGCCCGCATCCGCTCGACCGTCGACCTGGCCGTGCCGCTGCGCACCCTGTTCACCCACCGGACCGTGGCCGCCTTCGCCGACGCCGTCGAAGCCGCCCTGGTCGCCGAACTCGCCGAGCTGTCCGAGGACGCCGCAGAGGAACTGCTCGCCGCGCAGGACTCCCCGGAAGGGACGACCCCGTCATGAGCACCGACGCACCAGTGAGTGCCGACACACCAGTGAGCGCGGGCGCACCGGGGGGCGCGGGCACCCCCGTCGCGGGAGCGGAGGCGCCGTCCCCGGCGAAGCTCTCCGCCGCGAAGCGGGAGCTGCTCAGCCGCCGCCTCAAGGCGCGCACCGCGCCCCGCCAGGCCGTCCCGCGGCGGGCCGCCGACGCCACCGTGCCGCTCTCCTTCGCCCAGGAACGCCTCTGGTTCATGGAGCAGTTCGCGCCCGGCACCTCCGCCTACAACATCCCGGTCACCCGCCGGCTGCGCGGCCCGCTGGACACCGGCGCGCTGCGCCGCGCGCTGGACGCCTCGGTCGCCCGCCACGAGACGCTGCGCTCGCGCTACCCGGCCACCGAGGACGGCCGCCCGGTGCTGGAGATCGCCGAGCCCGCGCCGTTCGACCTGGTCACCGCCGAGGCGGCGGACGAGGACGAGGCCGGCCGACTGGTCGACGCCGCGGCCGCCGTGCCGTTCGACCTGGAGGCCGGGCCGCTGCTGCGCGCCCTGCTCGTCCGGCTCGCCGAGGACGACCACCTCCTGCTGCTGGTGGTCCACCACAGCGTGAGCGACGGATGGTCCAGCGAGGTGCTGGTCGGCGAGGTGCTCCGCGGCTACGCCGCCTACGCGGCCGGCAGACTCGACCCGCTGCCGGAACTCGCCGTCCAGTACGGTGACTTCGCGATCTGGCAGCGGGAACGCCTGAGCGGGGACCGGCTCGCCGCCGAGGTCGCCCACTGGGCCGGTGAGCTGGCCGGCGTCGAGCCGCTCGAACTGGCCTTCTCCCGCCCCCGCCCGCCCCGGCAGACCTTCGACGGCGCCGGCCACGGCTTCCGCGTCGACCGGGCCCTGCTGGACGAGCTCACCGCCCTCGGCAGGCGCCACGATGCCACCGTCCACATGGTGCTGCTGGCCGCCTTCCAGGCCCTGCTGGCCCGCTACAGCGGCCAGACCGACTTCGCTGTCGGCTCGCCCATCGCCGGCCGCCCCGAGCCCGAACTCGAACCGCTCGTCGGCATGTTCGTCAACGTGCTGGCGCTGCCCGCCCGGCTCGGCGGCGACCCGTCCTTCAGTGAGCTGCTGCGGCGCACCCGGGAGACCTGCCTGGAGGCCTACGCCCACCAGGAGCTGCCCTTCGCCCAGCTGGTCACCGAGCTGAAGGTGCCCCGCGACGTCAGCCGTCCGCCGGTGTTCCAGGCCGTCCTGGCCGTGCAGAACTACGCCACCACCCGCGATGGGATCGGCGAACTCCCGCTGGAGGTCGAGCCGTTCGGCGTTCGCGCCAGCGGCACCCGGTTCGACCTGGAGCTGTTCCTGCAGGAGTGGCCCGACGGCCTGGCCGGCGCCTTCAACTACAACACCGACCTCTTCACCGAGGACGACATCGCCCGGTTCGGCGGCCACCTCGGCCGGCTGCTGGCCGCCGTCGCCGCCCGGCCGGACGCGCCGGTCTCCACCCTCGACGAGCTGGCCGAGGACGAACGCGCCTTCGAGCTTGAGGAGTTCAACCGGACGACGGTCGACCGCCCGGACACCACGCTGACCGCGATGATCGCCGAGCAGATCGCCCGCACCCCGGACGCGGTCGCCGTCGCCTTCGAGGACCGGCCCGCACTGACCTACCGTCAACTCGACGCGGCCGCCGACCGGATCGCCGCCCGCCTGGCCGCCGAAGGGATCGGCCCGGGGAGCCTGGTCGCGGTCGGCGCCGAACGCTCGCCCGAACTCGTCGCCGGTCTGCTCGGCGTGCTGCGCACCGGCGCCGGCTACACCCCGCTGGAGCCCGAGTACCCCGCCGAACGCCTGGCCTTCCTGCTCGCGGACAGCGCCGCGCCCGTCCTGCTCACCCAGCGCGGACTCCCCACCCCCAAGGGCTGCACCGCCCGCGTGCTGCTGCTCGACGACCCCGCCGAGTGGCCCAGGGCGAAGACCCGCCCGGCCGGTCCGGCGCCCGACGACACCGCCTACCTGATCTACACCTCCGGTTCCACCGGCCGCCCCAAGGGCGTGCCCAACACCCACCGCGGCATCGCCAACCGGCTCCGCTGGATGCAGGACGCCTACCGGATCGGCCCCGGCGACGCCGTCCTGCAGAAGACCCCGGCCGGATTCGACGTGTCCGTCTGGGAGTTCTTCTGGCCGCTGGCCACCGGCGCCCGGATCGTCCTCGCCAAGCCCGGCGGACAGAAGGACGCCGGCTACCTGCGCGACCTGATCGCCCGCGCCGGCGTCACCGTCGCCCACTTCGTGCCCGCCATGCTCACCGTGTTCCTCGCCGAGGACGAGGTGGAGAAGTGCACCGCGCTGCGCCGCGTCGTCTGCAGCGGCGAGGCCCTCCCACCGGACACCGCACGGGAGTTCACCGCCCGGCTGCCGGGCTGCGCGCTCGCCAACCTGTACGGGCCGACCGAGGCCGCCGTCGACGTCTCCTCCTGGGAGTGCGAAGGCCCGCTGGAGACCGTCCCGATCGGCCTGCCGATCGACAACACCCGCCTCTACGTGCTCGACCGGGCGCTGCGGCCCGTCCCGCCCGGCGCCCCCGGCGAACTCCACATCGGCGGCACCGCCGTGGCCCTCGGCTACCACCGCCGCCCGGGCCTCACCGCCGCCCGCTTCGTCCCCGACCCCTACGGCCCGCCCGGCTCCCGCCTCTACCGCACCGGCGACCTCGCCCGCCGCCGCCCCGACGGCACCCTCGAACACCTCGGCCGGATCGACCAGCAGGTGAAGATCCGCGGCCTGCGGATCGAGCCCGGCGAGACCGAGGCCCTGCTCCGCGCCCAGCCCGGCATCGCCGACGCCGCCGTGATCGTCCGCGAGGACAACCCCGGCGACAAGCGCCTGGTCGGCTACGTCCTTCTGGAGCCGGGGGCCGAGGAGCCCGATCCGGCCGCCCTGCGCTCGACGCTCAAGCTCTCGCTGCCCGACCACCAGGTGCCCACCGCCTTCCCCGTGCTGGCGGCCCTGCCGCTCACCCCCAACGGCAAGCTGGACCGCCGCGCCCTGCCCGCCCCGAAGCTGCGCCGGGCCGGGGGCGGGGTGCAGAAGCCCGTGACCGAGGCCGAGCGGGTGCTCGCCGGGATCTGGGCCGAGGTGCTGGGCCTGCCCGAGGTCGGCACGGACGAGGACTTCTTCGACCTCGGCGGCCACTCGCTGCTCGCCACCCAGGTGGTCGCCAAGGCCCGCAAGCGGCTCACCGAGGCCGGCGCCCGCCCGATCTCCGTGATGGACCTCTTCACCTGCCGGACGGTGCGCGACCTCGCCGCCCTGGCGGACCTCTCCGAGCAGGACCGCGGCCCGCGCAGGCTGCTGCACCGGCTCACCCGGCCGGTGCCCGCCGACCGCCGCCGGCTCACCCTGGTCTGCGTCCCGTACGGCGGCGGCAGCGCGGTGGTCTACCAGCCGGTCGCCGACCTGCTGCCGGCCGGCACCGAGCTGTGGGCGGTGGCCATCCCCGGCCACGACATCGGCGTCACCGAGGAGCACCTGCCCTTCGACGAACTGGCCGAGCAGCTGGCCCGGGAGGTCCGCGAGCGGGTCGAGGGCCCGGTGGTGGTCTACGGCCACTGCGGGGTCGGCACGGCGCTCGCCGTCGCCACCGCCCGGCTGCTGGAGGCCTCCGGGCGCGAGCTCGAAGCCGTCTACGCCGGCGCGCAGTTCCCCTTCGCCAAGCCGCGGAGCAAGGTGCTCACCACGCTGAGCCGGCTGGCCTCGCTGGAGCCGCTGCTCGGCGACCGGGTCTACGTCAACTGGCTGACCGGCATGGGCGTCGACACCTCCGAACTCGACCAGGACCAGGTCCGGTTCATCGTCGGCAACATGCGCCGCGACTCCCAGGCCGCCGAGGAGTACTTCACCCGGGCCATCGCCGAGGTGGACGCGGGCGCGCCGCGGCTGAGGGCGCCGATGATCTCGCTGGTCGGCGACCGCGACCCGGCCGCCGACTTCTACCAGGAGCGCTACCGCGAGTGGCTGCTGCTCGCCGAGCGTTCGGCCGTCGCGGTGCTCGACCAGGGCGGGCACTTCTTCGTCAAGTACCGCGCGGACGAGGTCGCCGAGGCGGTCACCACCGTGCACCGGGCCGTCCTGGACGGCGCGACGGACCGGCTGCCCGCGCCGGGTCCGGACTCCTCCTGGTGGTTCCACGGCGAGACCGGTCCGCCGGCCCCCGCCGCGGACGGCCCGGAGCCTGCGGCGCAGACCGTGGCCGACGACGGCCCGCAGCCCAGCATGCGCCGCTTCCTGGCCGTCGCCGCCGGCCAGCTGGTCTCGATCACCGGCTCGGCGCTCACCGAGTTCGCCCTGCCGGTCTGGATCCTGCTGGAGACCGGCTCGATGGCCCGGTACGCGCTCTACGCGGTGATCGCCATGCTGCCCGGCATCCTCGTCGGCCCGCTGGCCGGCGCGCTGGTGGACCGGCTGGACCGCCGGAAGGTGATGCTGGCCGGCGACGTCGCGGCGGGGGCCACCCAGGCCGGGATGCTGGCCCTGCTGGTCGCCGGGCAGCTGCACTCCTGGGAGGTCTACGTCCTGCTCGGCGTGCTCTCCGTGGCGCTCACCTTCCAACGGCTCGCCTACGCCTCCGCGGTGCCCCAGATCGTGCCCAAGCAGTACCTCGGCCACGCCAACGGAATCGTCCAACTCGCCTTCGGTGCGGCACAGTTCGTCGTCCCGCTGGTGGCGGTCGCGCTGATGGCGGCGATCGGCCTGCGCGGCATCCTGGTCATCGACGTGGTGAGCTACGCGCTGGCGATCGGCGTGCTGCTCGCGGTGAGGTTCCCGAGGACGCTGCCCTGGACCAGGCGCGAGTCGCTCACCGAGGAGATCCGGCAGGGCTTCGGCTACTCCTGGCACAACCGGGGCTTCCGCTCGATGCTGCTCTGGTTCGCCGGCCTGAACGTCTTCCTGGCGCCGCTGTTCCTGCTGGTCACCCCGATGGTGCTGGCCTTCTCCGACCTCGACGGCGCCGCCCGGGTGGCCGTCGCGGGCGGGGCGGGGGCGCTGCTCGGCGGCATCGCGATGGGCTTCTGGGGCGGGCCGCGCCGGCACCGGCTGCGCGGCATGCTCGGGCTCGCCGCGCTGCTCTCGCTGGCCTGCGCCTTCACCGGCCTGCACGCCGGGCTCTGGGTGATCGCCGCCGGGGCGTTCGGGATGTCCTTCGCGCTGACGCTGGTCAACGGCGTCTACTCGACGATCGTCCAGGTCAAGGTGCCGCAGCGGTTCCACGGCCGGGTGTTCGCGCTCAACACGCTCGTCGCCTGGTCCACCCTGCCGCTCGGGCACGGCGTGATCGCCCCGCTGGGCTCGGCGGTGTTCGGCCCGCTGATGGACGACGGCGGTGCGCTCGCCGGGGTCTTCGGCCCGCTGATCGGCACCGGGCCCGGACGCGGCATCGCGGTGATGTACCTGCTGTTCGGCCTGGCGATGCTGGTCCTGGTGGCGGTCGGCCTGCGCCTGCCCGCCCTGGCCCGGTTCGACCGGGACGTGCCCGACGCGGAGCCGGACGACCTGGTCGGCCTGCGGGAGCGCGCCCGCCTCGCGGCCGCCCGCAGGGCCGCGCAGGCCGACCGTTCCGAGGCGCTCTCCGGCTGACCCGTCCGACCGCCCGGACGCCTCGGATCCGTCGCCCGACGTCCAAGCCCGACCCCGATCCCGACGCCCGACGTCCGGCGGCCCCCCGGCCGCCGGGCTCCCACCCCCTCCGGCAAGGAGTACTCCGTGAGCACCGAAGCCCAGTACCAGGTCGTCGTCAACGACGAGGAGCAGCACGCACTCTGGCCGGCCGGCACCCCGGTGCCGGCCGGCTGGCGGGCCGAGGGCTTCAGCGGCGGCGAGGAGGAGTGCACCGCCCACGTCGACCAGGTCTGGCCGGACATCCGCCCGCTCAGCCTGCGCCGCCGTCTGAGCTGCTGACCGCCGCCGCCCGGGCTCCGGATCGCCGGTGCCCGGGTGTTCGGCCGTCCCGGGCGTCCGGCCGCCCGGGCGCCGCGCTCCTGCGCGGCGGGTGCGGCAAACGTCCGGTTCTACAACGGACTGCGCGGCTACACGACGGTCACCCTCACCCCGGAGCACGCCCGCGCCGACTTCCGGACGGTGTCCCACATCACCACCCCGGACGGGACGTTGGCCACCGCCGCGTCCTTCGTGACCGAGGCCGGGAGCCCGGGACTCCGAGAGGTCTGACGGCCCGTAAACTACACCGGTGTCGATTCGGCCGTCCCTCCGGCGTGCGGGGCGGCCATCCGGGTGACATAGTGTCCGCTGACCGGCGAGACGCCGTGTCAGTTCGCGGTACGGGCGGGGCCGGACGGGGTGAACCGGCGGCGGAGCCCTGCCGCCATACCCATCGAACGAAAGGGACGGGAACCCGTGCGGTCCGAGAACGCTCCGGCCACCTCGACACCTGTGGCCGCCAGTCAGTCACTGACACTGGCAGGCATGCTCTTCGCGGTCTCGATGACCTTCATCGACCAGACCATCGTCTCCATCGCCGCGCCCGACATCATCCACGAACTCGGCCTCTCCTCGGTCGGCATGCAGTGGGTGGTCAACTCGTACCTGCTGGCGCTGGCGGCGTTCTTCGCCCTCGGCGGGCGGCTGGCGGACGTGCTCGGCCACAAGCGGATGGCGCTGGTCGGCACGCTGACCTTCGTGGCCGCCTCGGCCCTGTGTGGCGCGGTGCCCACCGGCAGCGCGGCGCAGACCTGGCTGATCGTCTTCCGGGCGCTCCAGGGCCTCGGCGCGGCGCTGATGTTCCCGGCCGCGCTCGCCGTGGTGGTGGAGGTCTTCCCGGTGCAGCGGCGCGGCCGCGCGCTGGCGCTCTTCTTCGGCGTGGCCGGCGGTCTCACCGCGGTCGGCCCGATCCTCGGTGGCTGGCTGACCAGCTGGACCTGGCGGGCGATCTTCTGGGTCAACGTGCCGATGGCCGTCATCGCGATCGTCCTGACGCTGATGGCGAAGATCCGCAACACCCCGCGCCGTGAGCCGATCGACTGGGTGGGCGCCGCGCTGGTGGCGGTCGGCATGGCCCTGAGCGTGCTCGGCCTCCAGCAGGCCGCGACCTGGGGCTGGGACAGCCCGGCCACCTGGCTCTGCATCGCCGGCGGCCTCGCCGTGATGGTGCTGTTCGTCCTGTTCGAGCTGCGCACCCAGGACCCGCTGATCAAGCTCCGGGTCTTCGCCGACCGCGCCTTCGCGGCCGACAACGCGGTGCTGTTCTTCGCGATGATCGCGTTCGTCCCGGTGTTCTTCTTCGCCTCGGTCTACTCGCAGGTGGCGCTCAACCAGTCGGCCAACGACGCCGGCCTCTACCTGCTGGTGTTCTTCGCCGGCTTCGCCCCCGGCTCGCAGCTCGGCGGCCGGCTGCTCGACCGCGTCGGCGCCCGGCCGCCGATGATGGTGGGCACCGCGGTCGGCGCCGTGGGCTTCGCGCTCTGGGCCGGCAAGATCACCGACCTGTCGCTGGGCGCCCAGTGGCCGTACATCGCGCTGGCCGGCCTCGGCATCGGCCTGCTGCTCACGCCCGCCTCGACGGACGCCGTCAACCGCGCGATCGGCGCCTCGTACGGTGAGGTCACCGGCATCACCCAGACCGTGCGCAACTACTCGGCCAGCCTCGGCATGGCCGTGCTGGGCACCGTCCTGCTGCACAGCACCACTGCGAACATCCAGGACACCCTGCTGGCGCACGGCGTGCCGGCCGAGGTCGCGCACGGCACCGCGGAGGAGATCACCAAGAGCATCACCGGCCACGGCGAGGGCGGCGGCCAGGGCGGCGCGTCCGGCGCCTCCGCCGAGATGATCGACGCCGTCCGCCACGCCTTCGCCGAGGCCAACGGCCCGGTGCTGTACGGCATGGCGGCGGCGCTCGGCGTCGCGTTCGTGTGCGCGCTGCTCCACCCCGGCACGCGGGTCACCGCGGAGCCGGCCCCGGCCGCCGGGCAGGAGGAGCGGGTGGCCGCGCCCGGCGCCTGAGCCGCACGGCGAACACACCGGGCCCCCGCGGCACCGGCAGCGTGACGAGGGCGGCCGGTCTCCCCGAGACCGGCCGCCTTCGCGTGTCCGCGTGTCCGCCTTCGCGTGTCCGCGTGTCCGCCTTCGCGTGTCCGCGTGTCCGCGTCCGGTTCAGGTACGGAACTCAGCTCTGCATGCAGTCGTCGTACTGCTGGTTGCACTCGTCGTGGCACCGCTGCCACTGGAAGAAGTCGCCCATGTCGAGCTGGGGCTGGCACTCCTGGTCGCAGGAGTCGAGGCTCTGGCCGCACCTGATCCGCTGCTGCCGCTCCTCCTCGGTGAACATGGGGACGACGATCTGCTCTCCGGTGGCGCCGCTGCGCGGGCTCGCCGCCGGCCGGGTCGTCGCGTACCGGGTCGTCGCGTGCCGGCCGGGGCCCGGTCGGACGGACGCCTCGGCGTGGAAGCCGGGAATGGCCATGATGGTGCTCCCGTCACGTGGTCCGGACGGAGACCTCCGGCCACCGGTCGGCCGGCGCTCCCTCGCGGGCCTCCCCGGGGGCACCGGGCGAACGGCCCGCTCCGTCCAGGCTACGCCGTCGGGCCGCGCCGCCCCCGGGGTCGGCCGCGCTCCCGCCGAGGTGCACGTCGGGCCGGGCAGGAGCAGCCTGGAAGTAGTGGATGACCGCGGGCGACCGAAGCCAGGGTCTCCCCGGCTCCCCCCACGCGAGTGAACGCAACCCTCGCGTCCGAACGGCCCGGCATGTTTCACGACCCGACACTTCACGACCCGACACACTTCACGACCCGACATGTCTTCACGCCCCCGTTCCCGCGGCACCCGGGCGGGCCGCGGCCCGCTGCCACGGAGCTGCGCACGGGCGGTGACGGTGAGGGAGATGGCCGATGACCGACGGTGAGTGGCGGGACGACCCCGCCCCCAGCGGCGAGGCCCGCCGTCCGCGCAGGGTGCGCGTCCCCGGGTTCGTCCCCGGGTTCGTCACCGACGAGGAGATCGGCCTCGGGGACGCGGTCAGGCGTGTGACGAGCACGATGGGGATCAGGAGGCCCTGCGGTGGTTGCGAGCGGCGCGCGGCCGCACTCAACCGCCGGGTGGTCCTGTCGCGGGGCCGCGCTCACCAACCGTGAGCGTGGTGACGGACCGTGACGTGAATGCCGCGACGGTCCGGACGGCGTGACGTGAGGCGTGAGGCGTGACGCGTGAGGCATGACGTGAGGAGTCACCGATGGACCAGGAGTACCAGGAGCACCCCGACCTGGTGGACGACCGGCCGGCGGACGACCCCGACCAGCTCAAGCCGGTCCTCGCACCGCCCGCCGCCACCGCTGCGGCCGCCTCCCCGACCGCCTCGATGCCGGATCACGCCACCGTGACCGCCGCCTCGATGCCGGATCACGCCACCGTGACCGCCGCCTCGATGCCGGACTACCGCTGCGGCCACGGGTGCGGGAGCGGGGACACGACCGTGGAGGCGGCCGGGGACGACTCGGGGCGGGGCGGCCGCGGTCACGGTGGCGGCTATGTCTACGTGCTCGGCCAGGTCGACTACCGGTTCCCGAGCCTGGCGGTCGAGAAGGAGGTCGCCCAGGCCGTGTACCGGTCCGACAGCGCCGAGCTGACCGACCGGCAGGCCGTGCACGCGGTCGTCTCACAGGCCGACAACCGCTACCTCGCACGCCAGTTGTGCTACGTCCTGAGCGTCCAGGGGATCGAGACCTACCTCCTGCGACCGCGGGACCCGGTGGAGTTCGACCGCCTGGTCGCGGCCGTCCGGCCGGAACCCAGGGGCTCCGACCTCGACGTCGTCATCGGCCACCGGGGGCCGCTCGCCCCGCCCGACCTCTGCAACGGCCTGACGCTCCCGGTCGTCTCCTTCGACCAGATCTACTCCTTCGACACCGAGGAGCTGGTGGCGGCGATAGACCGGCCCGCGGGAATGGACGACGACCTGTTCGCGACGTCCTCCAGGGAGTTGCTGCACCGGGTGATGCAGCTGGGGGACAACGCGGGCGACACCGACGAGCACCGCGCGCTGAACTACCTCGCGGTCCGCTACCCGCGCATCTACGAGAAGACCGTGGAGGCCTTCGCCGCCGACTCCTCGCTGACCGCGGTGAGCTTCCGCGACTCCCGGCTGAGCGGCGCCCGCAGGATCATCGACGTCCTGTTCTGCTACACCGACCGCCGGACGGACGTCACCGAGAAGTTCTTCGTCCGGGTCGACGTCACCGAGGAGTTCCCCTTCCTGGTGAACAAGCTGTGTCCCTACTACGACCGTTGAGCCGCGCCGGCCGGGCGCGGGAGGAGGAGGTGTGGGAGATGACGATCCCGGGATTCACCGCCGAGTCGGCGCTCCACCACACGGGCGGGCACTACCGGGTGTCGCGCCACGGCTCCGCGCGGGGCCCGCAGGTGATCGAGGGGCAGTGGTCGTTCTGTGCGGTGGAGTGCCGGGCCGAATGCCTGGGCCCGTGCCGGAACAACCCCAATGGTCGGGAGTGCCGACAGTGTCGGAAGGACTGTCTGGACACCTGCGACACCAGCCGCTTCCAGTGATCCGGTACCCGACCGGACCCGGCCGAGGGCCGAGGACCGAGGCAGGCCGGCGGGACCGCGCACACGGGACGACCCGATGACGACACCGTTCGAACAGGCTGGGCTCACACGGCTGATGGCACGCGGCGCCGGCCGGCCGGAGGTCGTCGTCGCGGTGATCGACGGCCTGGTGGCCCTGGACCACCCGGGCCTCGCCGGGCAGCGGCTGCACTTCCTGACGTATGGCGGACCCGGCGGACGCGGCGGCGCGTGCAGCCGCGCGGGTGGCGGCGGCCCGGCCTGCCGCCACGGCACCTTCGTCGTCGGCCTGCTCGGCGCCGGGCGCGGCTGGGAGCCGCCGGGCATCTGCCCGGGCTGCACGCTCCTGGTGCGCCCCGTCTTCGCGGCCGACCGCCCCGCCACCCGCGCCGCCCCCGCCACGAGTCTGGAGGACCTCGCGGCCGCCGTCGTGGAGACGGTCGACGCGGGCGCCCGCGTGCTGAACCTGAGCGTCGGCCCGGACCGGCCCGCCGGAACGGGGCACCGCGAGCTGGAGTGGGCGCTGGACCACGCCGCCAACCGCGGCGTGATCACGGTGGTGGCCGCCGGGAACCAGGGCGCGGTCGGCACCTCCGTCCTCACCCGGCACCCCTGGACGATCCCGGTGATCGCCTACGACCGGCGGGGGCGGCCGATGAACCTCTCCAATCTGGGGGGATCGATCGGGGGGCGCGGCATCGGTGCACCGGGCGAGGCCGTCACGGGTCTCGGCCCCGGGGACCGTCGGCTCGTGCTCACCGGTACCAGCGCCGCCGTCCCGTTCGTGGCGGGCACGGTCGCCCTGCTGCTGTCCGAGTTCCCCGCGGCGTCGCCGGCCGAGGTGCGGGCGGCCGTCCTGCGCACCGGGTCCGGGCGGCGCCGGACGGTGGTGCCGCCCCTGCTGGACGCCTGGGCGGCGTACACCGAGCTGCTGCGTGTCCCGTACCGCCCGGGTCGCAGCAGTCCGTTCGCGGACCGGAGGGCCGGCGGGTCACCTCCCGTGCGGCGGCCGGTCCCCGATGAACTGGAGTTCCGCTGATGATCACTGTTTTCCGTATCGACGCACCCCCGACCGGGAACGAGCTCAAGGGCGACGCGAGCAACCCCACCCCCGAGCAGATCGAGGAGGAGAAGGAGGCCCGGCAGGCCTTCCTGGACGCCGTGTCGCCCCACTTCAAGGCCCTGCCGGAGCGGCCGCCCCACGCCTTCGGCAACGTGGAGAAGGTGGAGCTGTTCGGTGAGGACGTGGTGTCCCGGATGAACCGCTACCTGCTGCTGGTGACCGTCGACATCGGCGATCCGCGGATCGACTTCGAGTCGTTCGTGCCGGGCGGCACCACCATCACCACGGTGGAGGGCTCCCTCAGCCCGATCTCGCACTGGCCGGACGGCGATCGGGGCTGATCCGCCGCCGCCCGCCGCCGCCGCCCGTTGCCCCTGCACCCCTGCACCCCGGCACCCCGGCTCCGGTACCCCGGCACGCCGTTGCCCCGGCACCCCGGTCACGGCGGACCGGGGTACCGGGGCGACGGGGCGGGACGGCCGTCAGGTGCTGTAGACGCCGACCTCGTGGAGCGAGTAGCCCCACTGGGTGCCGCGTTGCACCCCGTGGACGCGGACGTACCGGGCCGGGACGCCGGCGAACCGCGCGGTCTCCAGTCCGCCGCCGCCGGTGGTGGTGGACCAGACGGACTGCCAGTCGGTGCCGTCGGTGGAGACCTCGATGCGGTACGCCCTGCCGTAGGCGCGCTCCCAGTCCAGGGTGACGCGCCCGACCAGGGTGGTGGACCCGAGGTCGAGCCGGAGCCACTGGTCGTCGCTCCAGTCGCTGGCCCAGCGGCTCCCGAGGTCGCCGTCCACGGCCCGCCCGGGGGCGTAGCTGACGAACGGGTTCCACTCCGTCGAGGAGGCCGAGGCGGGCGACCCCGTGGCCAGGTTCACGCCGGCCCGGTGGTGCTCGGACGCCCCCCAGGTGGTGAGGTAGGACTCGGCGCCCCGGAAGAGGTCGTCCACCACGCCCTGGCCGCCGACCTGCCGGATGTCCTCGATCCAGTCCGGGACGAGGCCGTAGTGCGCGGCGCCGTCGGTGTTGATGTCCCAGGTGCGGGAGCCGGCGGTCTGCCGGTCGATGACCGAGCCGCCGTCCACGCTGCGGAACGGGTACCGCACCGGGTTGGCGGTGTCCGCGCCGCGCGGGCCGGGCCAGCCGCCGACGCCGTTCATGTCGGTGCCGTAGCCGTAGCCCACCTGGTACTTGTCGCGCAGCGCGTCGGTGCGCTTCGCCTCGTTGCTGAACGCCTCGGCGCCGTTCATGTACTGGGCGACGAAGCCGCCGAGCTTGTAGACCCGCTCGGTCCAGTCGAGGTCCATCCAGCTGTGCGAGGAGAGGACGCCCGGGTACGACTCGGATTCGAGGATGTCGAAGGAGCGGTCGGCCGCCTTCACGCTCATGTGGTCGACTTCCAGCATCATCTTGCGCTTCATCAGGCCGCGCACGGCGTACTCGCCGAGATCCGTCAGCCCGCGGGTGTTGCACCGGGCGTCGGTGGCGTACGACGGGACGGCGACGCCCTGCGGCAGTTGCTGCTGGGCGGCCGGCGCCGGGGCGAGGCCGATGGGGTTGTCGTGCTGCGGTCCGGCGCACTGCTCCGTCTTCCAGAAGGTGCCGGTCGACAGGAACTGGCCGACGTTGATCGCCGTGCCGAGCGCGCCCTCGTCGAAGCGGACCCCGCACAGAGCGTTGTCGAACTTGTGGCAGAGGAACATGCTGCGCACGCCCAGCCCGTACAGCTCGTCGAGGCCGCGGTCGATGTCGGCCTTGCTGCACTGGGCGACGTCCAGGATCTGCTTGCAGCCGAAGGGTTCGGACGTCTCCACGCCCAGGACGACGGCCAGTTTGCCCTGCTTGACGACCTCGCGGGCCTGCGCGCTGTCGGTGACGATCCGGAACCAGCCCTTGCCGGGCCCGCCGAACATGGTGTCGATGTAGGCCTGGAGCTCGTAGGTCTTCTGTGCCTGGAGCCGGATGGAGGTCATCTCGTCGCAGCTGCGGTCCTTGAAGAAGTAGACCGAGCAGATCACCCCGTTGGTGACCAGGTCGTTGACGAGCACCCGCTGGCCGCCGCGCCAGGCGCGTTCGATCCAGGCGTAGTAGTTCTGCTGGTGGGTCAGCGAGTCGTGGGCGGGCCAGTCCTTGAAGGTGGGCCAGCCGACCGGGTCGTGCTTGCCGTCCCCGCCCTTGGTGATGAAGTCGAAGATGGCGAGGGAGCCGTCGGGGTAGTGCTCGGGGCAGTCCTTGAGCGCGTCGGCGACCCCGGCCTCGGAGAACGCCTTGCCGCAGATCAGCCGGCCGCCGAAGGCCTCGTTGGCCATGATGTGGTCGTGCGCGTCGACGAAGCCGCGGACCTTGCCCTGGGCGTCCGTCCCCTTGAAGGGCTCGCCCGTGACGTTGATCTGCGAGTCGGGCGAGGGCCGTGCGATCGGGTTCCACCAGCCCGGCTCGCTCGCGACCCCGGGCGCCGGCGCGGCGAGCGCCACGGCGATCAGGGCGAGTAACGAGGCCAGGAGGGTGGCGAGTCGGAGCCTGCTGTGGGGGAGCTGGGTCATGGTCACCACTCGGGTCGGGGAGCGGATGACGCGGTGGGACGGCGGACCGGTGCGGGGCAACCGCCGTCCGGCCGACTGTCATGTCCCGCGTACTCGGTGTGACGAGAATCGCCACTGTTGGAATCCGAGTCAATAGGCCGGGACGGATGACCTGACAAATGGTGAAGGGCGCCCTGCGTCGAGGTCCGACGCGGGCGCCCTCGCGGGGGTTCAGGCCTTCTTGACTACGCTCGACTTGAGCTGCATGGGGCCGAAGCCCTCGATCCTGCAGTCGATGTCGTGGCCGTCGACGCCGTCGACCAGGCGGATGTTGCGGACCTTGGTGCCCGCCTTGATGCCCGAGGGGCTGCCCTTGACCTTGAGCGCCTTGACGACGGTCACGGTGTCGCCGTCGCTCAGCACGTTGCCGACCGAGTCCTTGATCACCCGCTCGCCGGCGGCGCCGGTCTCGTCGGCGCCGCCCTCGGCGGGCACCCACTCGTTGCCGCACTCGGGGCAGACCATGAGTGCGTTCATCTCGTACGTGTACTCGCTGGAGCACCGGGGGCAGGGGGGAAGGTTCTCGCTCACCGGGCCAGAATATCGGACCACCGGCGAATATCACGCTCCGTAGTCGCTTTGGGGGCGGAGAGCGACCGTCAGGCCAGGAAGCCCCGGAGCAGTGCGGCGGTCGCGGCGAGGTGCTCCTCGGTGGCGCGGCGGGCGGCCTCGCCGTCGCCGTCGAGGATCGCCCGGACCATCGCGCGGTGCTGGTCGGCGGCGTGCTCGATGTTGCGATCCAGCATCGGGATGGCGTTGAGCAGGTCGTTCAGGCGCATCCGGGCCTCGGCGATGCCAGCGGCCAGGGTGCGGGAGCCGGTCAGCTCGCCGACGGCCAGGTGGAAGCGTGAGTCCAGCTGCCGGTACTGCTCCGGGGGCGCGCCCTCCAGGTCGGCGAGCCGGCTCTCCAGATAGGCGCGCTGGTCGGCGGAGAGGGTGCGCCGGGCGGCCGCCTCGGCGGCGCCGGTCTCCAGCACCAGACGGTACGTCAGCGCGTCCTCCAGTTCGCCGCCGAGGTCGCGGGCGGCCCGGCGCAGCTCGGCGACGTCCGGCGGCGGCATCCGGTAGGTGACGAAGGTGCCGCCGTAGCGGCCGCGTCTCGACTCGACGCAGCCGGCCTGCTGGAGCGTGCGGAGCGCCTCGCGCAGGGTCTCGCGGCTGACCCCGAGCCGGGTGGCGAGGTCGCGTTCGGCGGGCAGCCGGTCGCCGTGGCCGAAGACGCCCAGTTTGATCGCCTGGAGGAGGCGTTCGACGGTCTCCTCGAAGGCGTTGCCGGTCCGGACGGGCCGGAAGATCGCCCCGGCCTGCCAGTCCACGCGCGCTTGTTCGCGTACCTCGTCGACGTCCACGCCGGAATCGTACCTATGAGTGACTCCCGGACCCGCCCCCTCACCACCCTTGACGCGGCCCGGGCGGGGGGTGAACGATGCTGCTCACCACCCCAATGGTCTGAATCCAGGCCATTGAAGAGCTGTCCGACCGTCTCACCCGCCGGGGGAGGCGTGCCACACCGCCGTGGCCGCCCGTCCGCCGGCACACCCTCAACCCCCAGGGGTGCCCATGACCGACGAACGCTCACCCGACCAGCCTGCCCCGCCGGTGTTTCCGGCAGGCACATCCCCCGTTACCGCCGGCGGCGATCCTGCCTCCGCCCATGTCTCCTCCGACACCGCCTCCTCCTCCGACACCGCTGCCTCCGCCGGTGGGCTCTCCGCCGACGAACAACGGCTGCGCGAGCTCGGCTACACCCAGGAGCTCGCCCGTTCGATGTCGGGCTTCTCCAACTTCGCCGTCTCCTTCTCCATCGTCTCCATCCTGTCCGGCTGTCTCACCCTCTACGGGACGGGGATGAACGCCGGCGGCCCCGCGATGATCGTCTGGGGCTGGCCGGTGGTCGGCCTGCTGACGCTCTGCGTCGGGCTGGCGATGGCCGAGATCTGCTCCAGCTACCCGACCGCGGGCGGCCTGTACTACTGGTCGGCCAAGCTGGCCCGCAGCAGCGGACCTGCCTGGAGCTGGTTCACCGGCTGGTTCAACTTCCTCGGACAGGTCGCGGTGACCGCCGGCGTCGACTACGGTGCCGCGTTCTTCGCCAACGCCTTCCTCAGCCTCCAGTTCGGCTTCGCCGCGAGCCCCGCGCACACGGTGGAGATCTTCGCCGTCATCCTGCTCCTGCACGGCCTGCTCAACACCCGCGGCGTGCGCCTCGTCGCCTTCCTCAACAACCTGTCCGTCTGGTGGCACCTGGTCGGCGTCGCCGTCATCGTCGGCGCGCTCGTCCTGCTGCCCGACCAGCACGCCTCCGCCTCCTTCGTGTTCACCGAGTTCGTCAACAACACCGGCTTCCACAACCAGCTCTACGTGGCCATGCTCGGCCTGCTGCTCGCCCAGTACACCCTCACCGGCTACGACGCCTCCGCCCACATGACCGAGGAGACCCACGACGCCGCCCGCTCCGGGCCGCGCGGCATCGTCAACGCCATCACCGTCTCCCTGGTCGCCGGGTGGATCCTGCTGCTGGGCATCACCTTCGCCATCCGCGACTACGACGGCGCGCTGGCCAGCGACACCGGCGTGGCACCCGCACAGATCTTCATCGACGCGATCGGCGTCAACGGCGCCGAACTGCTCCTGCTGATCGTCATCGGCGCCCAGTTCTTCTGCGGCATGGCCTCCGTCACCGCCAACTCCCGCATGATCTACGCCTTCTCGCGGGACGGCGCACTGCCGGGCTCGGCCCTCTGGCACCGCATCGACCCGCGCACCCAGACCCCCACCAACGCGGTCTGGCTGGCGACCGGCGGCGCCCTGCTGCTCGGCCTGCCCGCGCTCTGGAACACCACCGCGTACACCGCCGTCACCTCGATCTCGGTGATCGGCCTCTACATCTCCTACGTCATCCCGGTCTACCTGCGGCTGCGCCAGGGCGAGGCCTTCCCGCGTGGTCCCTGGCACCTGGGCCGCTGGAGCCGGATGATCGGCACCGTCGCGGTCGGCTGGACGGCCGTGATCACCGTCCTGTTCATGCTCCCCACCGTCAACCCGATCACCGCAGAGAGCTTCAACTACACGCCCGTGGCCGTCGCCGTGGTCGTCGGCTTCGCCGGCCTCTGGTGGCTCGCCTCCGCCCGTCACTGGTTCACCGGCCCCCGCATCCACGAGACACCGCAGGGCCCGGCCGCACCGGACGCCGAAGACGCACTGGAGATCCGTTGAACAGCCCCCGGCTCACCCTCGACGAGCTGCGCACCCGCGTGGCCGACGGGTCCGTCGACACCGTCGTGCTCGCGATGACCGACATGCAGGGCCGCCTCCAGGGCAAACGCGTCGCCGCGCCGTACTTCCTCGCCGACGTCGTCCCGAACGCCGCCGAGGGCTGCGGCTACCTGCTCGCCGTCGACGTCGACATGAACACCGTGGACGGCTACGACATCTCCTCCTGGGAGAGCGGCTACGGCGACCTCGTGCTCCGCCCCGACCTCGCCACCCTGCGCGCGGTCCCCTGGCACCCCGCCACCGTCATGGTCCAGTGCGACGTCGCCCACCACGACGGCACGCCCGTCGCCGTCTCCCCGCGGCAGATCCTGCGCCGCCAGCTCGACCGGCTGGCCGGATACGGCTGGCAGGCCCACGCCGCCACCGAGCTGGAGTTCATCGTCTTCCGCGACACCTACGAGCAGGCCTGGGACAAGGACTACACCCGGCTCACCCCGGCCAACCAGTACAACGTGGACTACTCCGTCCTCGGCACCGGCCGGATCGAACCCCTGCTGCGCCGGCTGCGCAACGGGATGGCCGGCGCCGGCCTCACCGTCGAGTCGGCCAAGGGCGAGTGCAACCTGGGCCAGCACGAGATCGCCTTCAAGTACGCCGACGCCCTCACCACCTGCGACGACCACTCCGTCTACAAGACCGGCGCCAAGGAGATCGCCGCCCAGGAGGGCTACAGCCTCACCTTCATGGCCAAGTACGACGAACGCGAGGGCAACTCCTGTCACATCCACCTCAGCCTGCGTGACGAGCAGGGCACCCCCGTGTTCGCGGGCGACCGGCCGCACGGCTTCTCCCGCACCATGGAGCACTTCCTGGCCGGCCAACTCGCCTGCCTGGCCGACTTCTCGCTGCTGTTCGCCCCCACCGTCAACTCCTACAAGCGCTACGTGCCCGGCAGCTTCGCGCCCACCGCGATCGCCTGGGGGCGGGACAACCGCACCTGCGCCCTGCGGGTGGTCGGCCACGGCCCCTCGCTGCGCTTCGAGAACCGCGTCCCCGGCGGCGACGTCAACCCGTACCTCGCGGTCGCCGCCCTGATCGCGGCCGGCCTGCACGGCGTCGAGCAACAGCTCGAACTCGAACCGGAGTTCACCGGCAACGCCTACGCCTCCGACGCCCCCAGGGTGCCGGCCACGCTGCGCGACGCGGTCACCGCCTTCGAGCGCAGCGCCGCCGCCGGTGCGGCCTTCGGCAAGGACGTCGTCCGCCACTACACCCACGCCGGCCGGGTCGAACTCGCCGCCTACGACCGGGCGGTGACCGACTGGGAGCGGCGCCGCGGATTCGAGCGGCTGTGAACCGCGACCACCGCCGACGCCCCCTGATCGGCATCACCAGCTACCAGGACGAGGCCGCCTGGGCCGTCTGGCACCAGCGCGCCTCGCTCGTCCCGCAGACCTACGTCGACGCCGTCGCCCGGGCCGGCGGCACGCCCGTCCTGCTGCCGCCGCAGCCCGGCGGCGTCGGCCACCTGCTCGACGCACTGGACGGGCTGGTCCTGGCCGGCGGCCCCGACATCGACCCGGCCCGCTACGCGGCCGCCGCCGGCCCGCACACCGGCCCGCCGCACCGGGCCCGCGACGACTGGGAGAACGACCTGCTGCTCGGCGCGCTGGAGCGCGACCTGCCGCTGCTCGGCGTCTGCCGCGGCATGCAGCTGCTCAACGTCGCCCTCGGCGGCACGCTCCTCCAGCACCTGCCCGAGCGCAGCCACCAGATCGTCCCGGCCGGGTTCGTCCGCCACCGCGTCGACGTCCACGACGGCAGCCGGACCGCCGCCGTGCTCGGGCCCGCCGCCGACGTCTCCTGCTACCACCACCAGGCCGTCGCCCGGCTCGGCACCGGGCTGGTCGCCACCGCCCACAGCGCCGACGGCACCGTCGAGGCACTCGAACTGCCCGGCCGCCGATTCGCGCTGGGCGTCCAGTGGCACCCCGAGACCGACCCCGACGACCTGCGCCTCTTCCAGGCGCTCAGCACCGCCGCGCTCGCCACCACCAGCCACAGGGAGACCGCACGATGACCGAACCGGACCTCTTCGAGGTCGTCAACCCCGCCACCGAGGAGGTGATCACCACCGTCACGCTGGCCGGCCTCGCCGAGACCGACGCCGCCGTCGCCCGCGCCCGCGCCGCCTTCGACACCTGGCGCCGCGTCACCCCCGCCGACCGCGCCCGCCTGCTGCGCGCCTTCGCCGCCGCCGTCGACGCGGACCGCGAGCACCTCGCCGCACTGGAGGTCGCCAACGCCGGCCACACCATCGGCAACGCCCGCTGGGAGGCCGGCAACGCGCGCGACGTCATCGAGTACTACGCCGCCGCCCCGGAACGGCTCTTCGGACGGCAGATCCCGGTCGCCGGCGGTCTCGACGTCACCTTCCAGGAACCGCTCGGCGTCGTCGGCGTCATCGTGCCGTGGAACTTCCCGATGCCGATCGCCGCGTGGGCGCTGGCCCCCGCCCTCGCCGCCGGCAACACCGTCATCGTCAAGCCGGCCGAGCTCACCCCGCTCACCGCCCTGCGCCTCGGCGAACTGGCCCTCGCGGCGGGCCTCCCCGAGGGCGTGCTGCAGATCCTGCCCGGCCGCGGCCCGGTGGTCGGTCAGCGCTTCGTCAGCCACCCGGACGTGCGGAAGGTGGTGTTCACGGGATCCACCCGGGTCGGCAAGGAGATCATGGCGGGCTGCGCCGCCCAGGTGAAGCCGGTCACCCTCGAACTCGGCGGCAAGAGCGCCAACGTCGTCTTCGCCGACGCCGACCTCGCCAAGGCCGCCGCCACCGCCCCCTACGCCGTCTTCGACAACGCCGGCCAGGACTGCTGCGCCCGCTCCCGGATCCTCGTCGAGGCCTCGGCCTACGACGAGTTCATGGCGTTGCTGGAGCCCGCCGTCCGGGGTGTGCGGGTCGGCGACCCGGCCGACGAGAAGACCGAGATGGGCCCGCTGATCTCCGCCGCCCACCGCGCCAGGGTCGCCTCCTACGTACCGGACGGGTCGGCGGTCGCCTTCCGCGGCAGCGCCCCCGACGGGCCCGGCTTCTGGTACCCGCCGACGGTGCTGGCGCCCGTGCGGCACGACGACCGGGCGTTCACCGAGGAGATCTTCGGCCCGGTCGTGACCGTCGTCCCGTTCCGCGACGAGCAGGACGCCGTGCGCATCGCCAACGCCACCGAGTACGGGCTCTCCGGCTCCGTGTGGACCAGGGACGTCGGCCGCGCCCTGCGGGTCTGCCGCGGGGTCGAGGCCGGCAACCTCTCCGTCAACTCGCACTCCTCGGTGCGCTATTCGACACCGTTCGGCGGCTTCAAGCAGTCCGGCCTCGGCCGTGAGCTCGGCCCGGACGCCCTCGACGCCTTCACCCAGACCAAGAACGTCTTCATCTCCACGGAGGAGTGATCAGCATGACCGAGCGACTGAACGAGCGACTGGCCGGCCGGGTGGCCGTCATCACCGGCGCCGGCAGCGGCATCGGCCTGGCCACCGCCAGGCGGTTCGCCGCCGAGGGGGCCAAGGTGGTCTGCGTCGACCTCGACCCGGAGACGGGCGCCAAGGCCGCCAACGAGGTCGGCGGCCTCTTCATCGAGGCCGACGTCACCGACGAGCGGGCGGTGGAGGCCCTCTTCCAGCGGGCCGTGGACGAGTACGGGCGGCTCGACATCGCCTTCAACAACGCGGGCATCTCCCCGCCCGACGACGACTCCATCCTCACCACCGGCCTGGACGCCTGGAAGCGCGTCCAGGAGGTCAACCTGACCAGCGTCTACCTCTGCTGCAAGTACGCCATCCCGCACATGCGGCGCCAGGGCAAGGGCTCCATCATCAACACGGCCTCCTTCGTGGCCGTGATGGGCGCCGCCACCTCGCAGATCTCCTACAGCGCCTCCAAGGGCGGCGTCCTGGCGATGTCCCGCGAGCTGGGCGTGCAGTTCGCCCGCGAGGGCGTCCGCGTCAACGCCCTCTGCCCCGGCCCGGTCAACACCCCGCTGCTCCAGGAGCTGTTCGCCAAGGACCCGGAGCGCGCCGCCCGCCGCCTCGTCCACATCCCGCTCGGCCGCTTCGCGGAGCCGGAGGAGATCGCCGCCGCGGTCGCCTTCCTGGCCTCCGACGACTCGTCCTTCATGACCGCCAACACCTTCCTCGTCGACGGCGGTATCTCCGGCGCCTACGTCACCCCCCAGTAGCCGTCCCCGCCGACCGGCCGGGGCCCGCGGACCCCGGCCGGTCAGCCACGACCGGACCGGCAGGCGGTCAGGAAGCGCAGGAGAGCGGCCGGCGGAGCGGGGAAGGGCGTGTGACCGGCGGGGAGGTGGTGCCAGCTCACCGGATGGCCCCAGGCGAGGAGCGTGTCGCGGACGTGGGCGCCGGCGGAGGGCGGGATCACCCAGTCGTCGGCGCCGTGGGCGATCCACACCGGGGTCGCCGTGCTGGCCGGGGTGCGGCGTTCGGCCAGGCAGGCGGCGAGGCCGCCCGGCAGGTAGGGGGCGCTGAGGGCGAGCCCGGCCAGCGGGGCGGGGTGGAGCAGGCAGGTGACCAGGGCCATGACCGCCCCCTGCGAGAAGCCCGCCAGCAGCACCCGGCCCGTGCCGGTCCGGGCCGTCTCGGCGTCCACCACCTCGCAGGCGCTCGGCCATGGCGAGGACGTCGGGCAGGCCGATCCGGTCGAGGCTGAAGACGCTCTGCGGGAACCAGGCGCGCACCACCCGGCCGCCGCCCAGCCCGCCCGGCTGCTCCGGCGCCCGCGGGAACAGCCCGCGCGGGGCCGGCCCGGGCGGGCCGAGCAGCCGGGCGGTCGGCATCAGGGCGGACGGGTCCTGGCCCATGCCGTGCAGCCAGATCACGCTCACCGGCGGCCCGTCCACCGGCCGGCTGCTGTCCGAGGGTGAGCTCGACGACGTCCAGCACGGTCGCTCAGCCCCGGGCCGCCGCGCCGGGGCGGGGCGCGCGCGGATCGTCCGGCCGGTGGAAGACCATGTGCTCGGCCAGGAACGCGAACACGCTCCCCACCGGGATCAGCTCCCGGCAGGTCTCCCAGACGTCCGGCCCGACCAGTTCCCCATCCCACTGTCCCTGCACACCAGCAGTCTGGCCCCACACCGAGTGACGCGGAGCCAGAACCCCTGATTTTCAGCGAACTTCTAGACGAGTAGATCCGATGTGATCAGTGGTCGAACGCGATGAGGGAGCGGGTGACGGGGGCGCCGGTCTGGTTGTTGTGCCAGATCCCGGCAGCCATCGCCAAAAGTCGCTGGGCCACCCGGATCGCGACGCCCTCGAAGGTCCGCCCGCCGTGTTGTTCCAGGTCGAGCTGGCCTTTGAGGGTGTCGTTCACCGACTCGATGAGCTGGCGGACCTTCTTGAGCATCGGCTCGCCGAACCGCCGCTTCTCGCGCTTGAACGACGGCCTCAGCAACTCGATGCCCAGCTCGGCGAGTTCCCGCTCGAACACCTTCGAGGCGAAGCCCTTGTCGGAGATGAGCAGGATCCCGTCGCGCCGGGCGACCAGCTCGGCGTCGACTTTGAGCATCGCGGCCAGGACCTCGCGCTCGTCGATCTTCGGGTTGGCCGGCGCCCACAGGATCGGCATGCCAGTCGGCGTGCACACCAAGTACAGGCGCAGGCCCCAGAAGAACCGGGAGTGGGAGGCGCAGTAGCCGTAGCCGGTCCAGCCTGCCAGGTCGGATCGCTGGGCGGTGGGGCGCGACGTGCCGCACGGTACGGGGGTGGAGTCGGTGATCCAGACGGTGTCGGTCCAGAAGTCGCTGTCCCGGGCCAGTTCCCGGATCGTGCGTTTGACCAGCGGAAGTGCGGCCCGCAGGCGCTTGTTGTAGCCCGCGCGTTGAGGCAGGTACGGGAACATGCCGGACAGGTGCTTGCGCGCGTAGCGCAGCCAGCGGGCCTCGGAGTGGTAGCCGAGCAGAGCCTGGGCCACCGCGAGGCAGACGAGTTCGGAGTCGCTGAGCAGAGGCGGGCGGCCCAGCCACCGCGTTCCTCCGATCTCGTCGTCGATCTTCACGTAGAGTGCGGTCAAGAGGGTGTCCAGGTCGGTCGTCACAAACTGATCTTGGACACCCTCGTCCCTTTGGCGGGGCAGAACTTCGGACTACTTGTCTACAGCGACCACGCCCAGCACGGGTACTCATGACTGACCATCAACACACGTACGCTCGAAGGATTTCCACGACACGTTGCTGCGAGCAGTGACACAATTCGTACCCGCCTGTAAGGAGGGAAGCGTTCATGACGAGCCCCGACTCCCATCAGCTCGCACACCGCATGCACGAGGCTTTCAACACGCGGGACATCGCCGCCGCGGACGAGATCTTCGCGCCCGACTTCTACAGTCACCCGCTGCGGGGAGGCCTCGAAGCTCTGAAGGCCGCCTGGGCGGCAATGGTTACGGCATACCCATCCGCGCGGAGCGTCGTCGAGGACATACTGGTCGACGGGGACCGGGTGGCGTTGCGCTCGACCGTCTACGGCTTCTCCGCCGACCCAGACGCGGCTGGCGGCACCCTGCTGGAGATCTTCAGGGTCACCGAGGGCCGAATCGCCGAACTGTGGGGCAGCATGGACAGCCAACTGCCGCACTGACCCGACCCGTGGATGTCGCGGTCACCGCGCCCCGCCCGCCGCAGCAATAGCCCGGAAGCCGGGCCATCACCGGCGACCGGAACCGATGTGCTGTCTGGGCTTTGCGGTGTCTGGTCAGACGGCGGCGCGCTTGCGCTTCCGTCGTGTTGGGCTTCCGATCGCATGGAGGCCGCCAGCTCTGGGATGGCTGCGGGCCGCCGCACGCAGACAAGCAGGCACCGAGCACCACCACAGACCAGCGAAGATCAATGTCGGGCTTGCCGCTCCGGGTCTCGCCGACGCCGGAGAAGGCCTCGCCAGCGGCCAGCGCCACGGCCGGGTCGGGAGAGTGTCCAGCTCTGTGGTCGTCACCAACCCGATGTTGGACGCCTTCCCTGCACATCCGAGGCAGAACCGGCGAACCCAGCCGACTTCGGAACTACTCGCTAGGGCTCCGACCGGCAGCGTTCGCCGGCCTGCGACAGATGACCAGGGAGCCCGGGGGACGGAACCGGTGTCCGGACTACCGCACGGAGTGCGCGCGCCGTGCGGTGAGTACGGGCTGGTAGTACCCGCTGGAGGCCGGACTGTGCCAGGTGATGCCGGTGAAGCCGGCTTCAGCCACGAACTCGGTCAACTGCGAGCGTGTCAGCGCCCAGTAGGTGCTCCGGCGGACCCGGACAGCCCAGGTGCCCTCTGCGGGGGTGAGCTGGAAGTGCTCCAGGTCGTAGCGCTCGCCGTCCTCGTGCCAGTGCCACAGCTGGAAGGTGATCACCTGGCCGTCGCGTGTGTCCGAGACCTGGGGAGGTGTTGCCGTGGGCCTGTTCCGGCGCGCCTCGTCATAGTCCCGGACGGTCAGCAGCAACAGGCCGTCGTCTCGGAGCACCCGTCCCATGCCGAGGAGTGCTGTCCGGAGATCCTGCGGGGAGAGCAGATGCGGAAGTGCGTTGTCCGCGCAGAGGACGACGTCGAAGGTCCCGTCCTTGAAGGGCAGTTCGCGCATGTCGGCGGCAGCGGCCGGAAGCCGGCCGCCTCGGGCCGCCGCCTCGGTGGCGGCGCGTGCGGCGGCGACCGGGCTCAGGTCGCTGCCGACGACCTGGTGCCCGGCCAAGGTCAGCCCGATCGCCTGGGTGCCGATCCCGCACGAGCAGTCCAGGACGGTATGCGGTCCCGCGCCGAGACACCGGCCGAGAAGACCGTCCAGTACCTCGGCCTGGTGCGCCATGCTCGCGTCCCAGTCCCGGAAGATCAGGTGGTAGTCGTGGGCCAGGTCGTCGTAGAAATCCCGCACGGAGAGCTCGGACATGTACTCCACCGTAGTACGTGGACGCCAGGGGGAAGGGTGTGGAGGCGCCGCGTGCGGGGGACGCGGCGCCTCCGTGCGCGCATGCGAGGTGGTCAGGCGCGGGCAAGGGCCCAGGCGCCGAGGCCCCGGCGGACGGCCGCAGCCGTCAGCCGGGTCGGCCGGGTCAGCCGGGTCGGCCACCGGGCCGGGTCTGGCCGGCCCGGAACGGGGTGAGGTCGGCGGGGTCGTGGGCGCAGATCAGCCGCACCTCGTCCGGCCGGGTGCGGCGCAGCTCGCGCAGGCGCTCGCGGTTGTGCAGACGGGCGCGGTTGTCGACGGCCATCATGCGCTGGAAGGCCGTCAGCGCGGGCGGCCGGCGGGGGGAGGCGGGGTCGGTGTCGGTGCGCGAGAAGTAGGCGTCGCCGCAGTGGAGCAGCCAGCCGTCCGTGTCCCGGACGGCGACGCCGCAGTGTCCCCGGGTGTGCCCCGCCAGCGGGACGAGCAGGAGACCGGGCGCCTCGCGCGGCAGGACGGGGAGCGCCCGGAAGCCGTACCAGTCCTCGGTGGCGGCGTCCGCCCGGTGCTCGGCCCAGCGCGGACCGTGGGCCCACTGGACCGGGCGGTAGCGGTCCCGCTCGCCGCGGGTCGGCGGCGCCGTGGCGGCCCGCAGCTCGTCGGCGAGGACGTGGACCTCGGCGTGCGGGAAGTCGCCGATCCCGCCGGCGTGGTCGGGGTCGAGGTGGGTCAGCACGATGTGCCGGACGTCGCGCGGGTCGTGGCCGAGTGCGCGGACCTGGTGCAGCGCGGTGCGAGCGGGTTCGAGCCGGGGCCGGACGGTGCCGAGGAAGGCACGCCCGAGCCGGCGGGGGTCGGCGACGTCGGCGGTCCCGAAGCCGGTGTCGACCAGGATCAGGCCCTCCGCCCCCTCCACCAGCAGGCAGTGGGCCGAGAGGTGTCCGACCAGCGGTCCGCCGGCGCCCAGCAGGAACCTGCCCCCGACCGGGCACATGGTGGCGCAGTCCAGGTGATGGATGGTCATGTCGTCTCCGGCGGGTTCGGGTTGGGCTTCGGGTTGGGGTCGGGGGTCAGAGTCGGGTTCGGGATCGGGGTCGGGGTCGGGTTCGGTCGTCCGGGGCGGTGCACGGGCTCACGCGATCCGCATCCGGCGGCGGCCCCGGGAGTCGTCGGCCGCGGCGGCGGGTGGCGGTGCGAGCAGCCGGTCCAGCTCCTCGGCCGGCCGGGCGTCCCCGTGCGCGGTGTAGAGCTCGCCCGCCGCCCGCAGGTGCTCGCGGGCCTCGTCGGCCCGGCCCGTCCCGGCCAGGAACCCGGCGAAGTGCCGCCGCGTCAGGGCGTGCAGCCGCACGTTCCCGGTCGACCGGCACAGCCGCAGCGCCTCCCGCCAGACCCGCTCGGCCGCCGTCCGCTCGCCCAGCGCCTGAAGGGCGAGGGCCTCGCTGACCATCGCCCAGAGATGGGCGTTGGCCGTCGGGTTGCCCGCCAGCAGGGCGCGGGTCTCCCGTGCGTGGTCCAGCGCCGCCGCCGGCTCGCCGAGGACGACCTTGACCGCCGCCGCGTTGCTGAGCACCGTGGCGGCGTGCTCGCGCAGCCCGCTCGCCCGGATCAGGTCGAGGGCGGCCCGCGAGAGCCGGTCGGCCCCGGCCGGGTCGCCGGACAGCGCGGCCATGGAGGCGCGTACCGAGAGGGCGTGGATGTGCAGGTCACCGTCGTCCGGGGTGGTCCGGGCGACGGCCTGGGCGGCGAGCGGCAGCGCCTCGGCGACGTGTCCGGCGGAGCCGAGCGCGCAGGCCGTCGCCGCCTCCATGGCCGCGAGGCCCTCGCGGCCGCCGTCCAGCCGGGCGGCCCGCAGCCCGATCCGCAGGCAGCCGAGCCGGTCGGAGACGCGTCCGGCGCCGTAGTACAGGGTGGCCGTCACCCGGGCCAGGCGCCAGGCGCGTTCGTGCTCGCCGCGGTCGGTGGCGGCCGTCACCAGCGCGCGCAGCACCGGCTCCTCGGCGTGGCACCAGGCGAGCGTGGACGGCGCGTCGGCGAGCCGCGGCAGCGCCAACGGCCCGGGCCCCGCCGGCCGGAACGGCTCGTGGAACGGGTTCATCCGCCGCACGGCCAGGCCGGCGGCGACCAGCTCGTAGTCGGCCAGGCTCCGGAACGCCTGCCGCCGGCGCTCCGCGGGGAGCCGCTCGAACAGCTCCGCGCCGTAGAGCCGGACGAGGTCGTGCCGGCCGAAGCGGCCGGGTGAGGGCTCGGTCAGCAGGTGGTGGGCGGTGAGCGGGCCGAGCGCCTGCCGGGCCGCGGCGGCGTCCGTGCCGAGCAGGGCGGCCGCCGCGTACGGGTCGGCCTCGGTGCCGGGGTGCACGGTCAGCAGCGCGAGCAGGCTCCGCGCGCCGTCCGGCAGGTGCGGGTAGGTCAGGGAGAGCGCCGTCCGGACACTGGTCACCCCGCCCGGGGTGCCCAGGGAGGCCAGCCGGGTCCGCTCGTCGGAGAGCTCCTCCACCAGGTCCGCGACCCGCCAGCCGGGGCGGGCGGCGAGCCGGGCGGCCACGATCCGCAGCGCGAGCGGCAGCCGGTCGCAGAGCCCGACCAGCCGCCCGGCCGCGTCCGGCTCGGCCGCCACCCGCTCGGCCGTCAGCTGCCGCTCCAGCAGCCGGCGGGCGTCCCCGGCGGGCAGCGCGTCGAGCTGGAGCAGGGCGGCGCCGTCGGTGACCACCAGGTCCTCCAGGCTGTTCCGGCTGGTGACCACCGTGGCGCAGCCGGGCCCGGAGGGCAGCAGGCCGGCGACATCGCCGACGCACCGGGCGTTGTCCAGCACGACGAGCAGCCGGCGCCGACCGGTCTGCTCCCGGAAGAGCGCCGCCCGAGCGTCCCGCTCCTCGGGGATGGCCGTCTCGGGCACACCCAGGGCCCGTAGGAAGCCCCCCAGCACCTGCCCGGGATCGGCCGGACCGGCCGGGTCGAAGCCGCGCAGGTCCGCGAAGAGCCGGCCGTCCGGGAAGCCCGCCGCCGCGCGGTGCGCCCAACGGACCACCAGAGCGGTCTTGCCCACGCCGGCCGGGCCGGTCACCACGGCCAGGCCGTCCCCGCTGCGGTCCGGCCCGCACTGCTGGTCCAGCCAGCCGTCCTCGGTCGCACGGCCGACGAAACCCCGGGGCGGGGAGGGCAGTTGGCCGGCCACGGGCACGGCGGGCGGTCCGGAGGCCCCGGTGGCGGGACCGGTCGGCTGCTCGGTGGTCCGGCCGGAGCCCTGGTCGGTGGGCCGGCCGGAGCGCTGCCCGGCGGTTCGGCCGAAGCCCTGCTCGGTGGCCCGGTCGGCGGTCAGGACCTCGGTGAGGGCGGCCTGGAGCGCGGGGCCCGGCGTGACGCCCAACTCCTCGTCCAGCCGCACGCGGGCCCGGTGGTAGACGCGGAGCGCGTCCGGACCCCGGCCGCCCTGGTGCAGGCAGCGCATCAGCAGGGCCGTGGTGGGCTCGCGCAGCCCGTCCGCACGGACGCTCTGCTCCAGCGCGGGGACGGCCGTGTGGCCGTGCCCGAGCCGCAGCTGCCGCTCGGCCCACGCGGTCAGGGTCTCCGTGCGGGTGTCGTCGAGCCGGTCGGCCAGGGCGGCGCAGAGCGGGGTGGCCGGGAGGTCCGCGAGGGCCGCACCCCGCCAGAGCCGCAGCGCCTGCTGGAGCAGGGCGGCGGCGGCCGCGTCGTCGGCGGTCGTCGCGGCGCGCGCGGCCAGCGCCCCGGCGGCGAGCGCGTCCACCGCCCCGGGCTCGCCGGTCAGCTGGTAGCCGGGCGACCGGGTGAGCAGCGTGAACCCCGAACCGGTCAGGACCTTGCGCAGTGCCGCGACGTGCCCCTGCAGGGCCGCCCTCGCGCGGGTCGGCGGCGCGTCGGCCCAGAGCAGCTCGAAGAACCGGTCCACCGGCACCGCCCGCCCGAGTTCCAGCGCGAGCAGGGCGAGCACCGCCCGCCGCTGCGCGCCGCCCACCCCGGCGGCCTCGCCGTCCGCGAGCCGCAGCTCGACCGGGCCGAGCAGCCGTATCCCCATGCTTCCCGCCACCCTCAGCCGTGCTGGTCCCGCCGCCGCCCCGCACGGCGAGGGGAAGCCTACCGGCGGGTAGGCCGGTGGTGGCACCCGCCGTTCGCCGGGCGGGCGGCCGTTCGTCCGGCGGGGGTGGGCCGCGGTCCGGCGGTGGCCGGTGCACCTCGACCCGGGTGCCGGCCCGTACGGCCCTGGCAGGGCCGGGTGAACTTCCCGGCCGGCCGCGGCCGTACAGCGGGGTGGGGGCGCGGTCCGGCATCCCCCGGGGGCGCGGTCCGGCGTCCCGGAGCTCCAGGGAGGAACTGGATGCAGTCCCGACGCGACCAGGTGCAGGCACACCTGTTCGTGATGAACAGGCTCGCCTCCGGAATGCTGCGGGCCGAGCCCGACGCGCCCGATACCCCCACCGGCCGCACCACCAGAGGCGCCCTCACCGGGCTGGCGGTGGCCGTGTTGATCGGCCTTGGCGTGGCCGTCTACGGAGTCATGAAACCCGGCGGTGACACCGAGTGGGCGAAACCCGGCACGCTCGTGGTGGTCAAGGAGAACGGCGCCCGCTACCTCTACCTCGGCGGGCAGTTGCACCCCGTGCTCAACGACACCAGCGCCAAGCTGGTGGCGGGCGAGGAGATGGCGGTCCGACAGGTCGGCCGCGACTCCCTGGAGAGCGCCCCACGCGGCGGCCCGGTCGGCATCCTCGGCGCGCCCGACGGACTGCCGTCCGCCGCCCAACTGGCCGGTGCCACCTGGCTCGTCTGCGGCACCACCCAGCCCGGGCCGAACGGCCCGGGAAGCCCGGTCGTCCCGAAACTGGCGCTGCTGGTGGACCCGGCGAAGGAGGGCAAGGCCCTCGCCCCGGCGCAGGGTGTCCTGGTCTCGACGCCCGACGGCACGGTTTACCTGCTCTGGCAGGGCCAGCGGCTGCGCGTCGACACCGCCAACCAGGCGCTGCAGGCGCTCGGCTACGGCGGCACCGTGCCGTTCCGGGTACAGGCCGGCCTGGTCAACGCGCTGCCCGCCGGGCCGGACCTGGCCGCCCCGGCCGTCCCCGGGCGAGGTGGTCCGGGGCCGGCCCTCGCCGGCCGTGCCACCCGGACCGGCCAGCTCTTCCAGGCCCCCGGCGGTGCGCACTACGTCCTCCTGGCGGAGGGCCTGGCCCCGCTCACCAGAACCCAGTTCGAGCTGCTGCGCGGCGACGCGCGCACCCAGAGCGAGGCCTACGGCAACGCCGCCCCCACGGTGGCGGAGATCGGGGCCGCCGACCTCGCCGCCCACAAGGCGCCCGTCTCTGCCGCCGCCCCGCCCGCCCTGCCCGAAGCGCCGCCCGCCCTGGTCGTGCCCGGGCGCGGCGAAGGCGTCTGCGCCGACCTGCACGCGGGTGCCGGCGCACCCACCGGCACCGTCACCGTGCTGCCGGGGGCGGAGGCGGCGGCGGGCCGCCCCCCGGCCGTCCAGCCGGGTGTGGCGGCGGGCTGTCCGGTGGCCGACCGGATCGCCGTCCCGCCGGGCCGCGGAGCGCTGGTCCGGTCACTGTCCGGCGCGGGCACGGGCAGCACCGCCTACCTGGTCACCGAGGGCGGCGTGAAGTACCCGCTGCCGTCCGCCGCCGCACTCAAGCAGCTCGGCTACGCGAACGCCGCCCCGGTGGCCGTTCCGGCTGCGGTCCTCGGCCTGCTGCCCGCCGGGCCGGCCCTCGACCCGGCCGCGCTGGCCGACGGCGTCGTGGCCGCGCCGACGACCGGCCCGGGTTCTTCGGCGTGCGGGTGAACCCGCCCGCGCAGAGCACCCGTTGACCCTGATGACGCGTGTGCGGGGCCGCACCCGCGGCCCCGTGAGCAGAAGGAAGGAGCACCAGCGATGTCCACCCCGCCCATGTTGGTCAAGGAAGACGAGGCGATCCGCCAGGTCCTCGCGAGCCTGGAGACGCAGATCGAGAACATGGTGACCGCCGGCCGCACGGTCGAGCGGATCAAGGAGGAGGTCGCCGCCGGCTACATCTCCGGGGCGAGCAGCACCTTCCAGGCGAAGATCGACGACTGGATGCAGCGGTACAACACGGTCATCGGGGCCTTCGAGCACTTCGTCCAGAGCACCCAGGGTGCGAACCAGATCCTCAGCCAGGCCGAGGAGGACGCCAGGATGCACGCCGCCGACGGCATCTACGACGGGCTCCAGGGCGCCTGACGGCCCGCTGGAAGAATCGAGAGGAGTACACCGATGCAGTTCGGAAACATCCAGCTTCACCACGAGACGGTGGCCCAGGCGGTCCAGGAGCTCCAGAAGGCCGGGTCCATGATGTCGGGCAATCTCGACACCCTGGTCAAGCAGTTGAGCAACGTGATCGACGGCGGCCACTTCCAGGGCGCGGCGGCCACCGCGTTCGAGGAGTTCGCCCGGGTGGTGTCCAACAACGAGCGCCAGATGGACGAGGACATCGCCGCCGCGGCCAGGAAGCTCAACACCATGCACGAGATCATGCAGCAGTCGGACTCGGACGCCTCGAAGGGGTTCCACTAGCAGCGGGGGGTGACCGCGCATGAGCAGCGAAACCATCAAGGTCTCGCTCCCCGGCCTGGAGGCGTTCGCGGCGAAGCTGTTCGAGTTCGCGGTGGAGGTGAACAGCTACAAGGCTGATCAGAGCAACACTCCGCCGCTGCTCCCCGGGAGCGACTCGTTCGCTCCGGCCGTTTCGTTGAAGAAGGCCTACGAGGAGTACCGGACGAGCGTCATCGGAGCCGTCGGCAAGCTCCACGGCGACATCGACCTCCTGAGGATGGATCTGCTGAGGGCAGGTCGCAAGCTCGGTGACGGGGAGCACGACTCCCTCACGGAGGCGCAGATGCTGGACATCCTCAAGGACCTGATGGGCGGTACGGGCTCGACCACGACCGTCTGAGGATTCACCGACGGCCGGGCGAGGTTGAGAGCCCGCCCGGCCCGTTGCTGTGAAGCCGCCCCGACCCGCTCCGACTCACCGGGATGAAACCATGGCAGAAGCGCCTTCGAAGTCGTACCCCTGGGAAACCATGATCAGGGCCTTCGCGGGCTCCGACCACACCAGCATCACGGACCGCGATGCCGTGACGGCCCAGAAGTGGATCACCGGCCACAAGCTCACGACGGCTCCGAAGGCCACCAACGACCTGCGGAAGGTCAAGGGCACGGTCGGTAGCGAGGACGTCGCGGGCTACGACATGTGGGCCGAGTGGGTCTACCCCACCAAGGGAGGAGCAACCGAGTACAGCACCCTCCTCGGCGTCACCTGCAACTGGCCGTTCTGGGACGAACCGACTGCGGGGGCCACGTACAGCGCCTTCGGCAGCTTCAGGCGGAACGCGGACCTCGTCCTGGGCCCGCTGCTGTGGGGCAACGTCCTCGCCAACGACAAGACGAGCGAGAAGAGTTTCACCACGGCGGCCACGAGTATCAGGACCCTCGACAAATGGATCGCGGACCAGCGGGCGAAGATCCAGGCGTGGGCCGACTCCGTCGACGGTGCGGGCAGTGAATTCCAGGGCAGCGCGGCCGGCCGGTTCAAGGAGATCCTGGTCGGGCTGAGGGGCGAGTTCGAGGAGCTCCACATCCGGCTCGGCGGGGACGGCGAAGTCATCGCGCAGCAGATCGAAAAGGCTCGTGACGGGCTGCACGGCGCGGTGGCGAGCCTCTACATGGACGGCTACACCGCCTGGGGAGGCAAGCCCACGTACGAGGGCACCGGCAGCTGGGTACTCCAGGAGGAAACGCACCCGGATGTCCCGGAATCGTGGCTCTGGCCGCACGCCTGCATACGGTACGCGTTCTCCGTGGGGGTCGCCCAGGTGATACCCACCCTCAATGCCAATTACGAGGCCGACTTCGCACTTGCTCTCGGTGTCGCGAAAGGCAGTACCGCCAAGACCGGCGTACTCGTGCCGCCCACGGACATGGCGGGTGACGGCTTCATCGACTGGCTGGAGAGGACGGCCGTCGACAAGTGGAAAAGCTGGATCGTGGAAAAGCTCGACTCGGCGGCAGACAAGGCGAATTCGGCCCTGACCCCGCTCTACAACACCACGAGCGGTTACCTCGGGACCTTCACCGCACCGACGATGACGCTGCCGACCGAGCATCCGCCCAAGACCGGCCCGGACGCCCCGCCCGGGACCGGAGGCGACGGATCGAGTGGCGGCAAGGGCCCGGATCTCGGTGGCGGGGACAAGGGAGGGGGTCTCCCCCCGCCGCCGAAGGCCGACATCGGGCCGCCGCCCCCCGCGAAGGGCGATCTCAGCGGCATCGGCGGCGGCACCGGCGGGATCGGCGGTGGCAACGGTCAGTCGCCGCTCCTCGGCAAGGACGGCAAGCCGCTGCTGGGCAAGGACGGCAAGCCCCTGACCGTGCCGCCCGGCACCAAGGTCAACGACAAGGGCGAGCTGATCGGGCCCGACGGCAAGCCCCTGCTGGGCTCCGACGGGAAGCCCCGGCACGTGCCGGCGGGTACCACCATCGGGCAGCCGACGTCGACCGGGAGCGTCTTCAGGGTCCCGGTCGGGTCGAAGATGAACGCCGACGGCACGGTGACCGGGCCGGACGGCGCCAAGCTGCGCGACGCGAACGGGAACCCGGTCGTGCTGGGCAAGAACTCGACCATCGACAAGGACGGCATCGTCCGGGACGCGGCCGGGCGGCCCGTGTCGCCGCTGGAACAGTTGCTGTCGGACGAGGAGCAGGCGCTCGCCTCGCGCGGCGGCGTGGCCACCGGCGGCTCGACCGGGGGTGTGTTCATGGGTGGCGGCGGCGGGACGGGCGGATACACCGGTCCGCCCCTCTCGTGGGGCGGGCTGGGCGAGACGTTCGGGACGGGCGGTACGAGCGGACTGCGTGGCACCGGCACCGGGACCGACCTGTTCGGCGAATCGTCGGGCGGCGGTCCGGGACTTCGGACGAGCGGCGGCATCGCGGCCGCGGGTCCGCCGTCGCTGGGGGTCGGCGGCAAGATGGCCACCACCCTGGGCGTCGCCAAGGGCGCCGCCGCGATGGCCGAGGAGACGGCCGCGCAGCGCAGCGCCTCCGCCCAGCGGGCCGCGGCGGCCACCGCCGCGGAGGAGGCCGAGCTGATGGGCCGCCGGGTCGCCACGACCGGCGGAGCGGGCGCACCCATGATGCCGCCGCCGGGCGGCGCCGGCGGCGCGGCCGGCCAGGGCGAGAAGGAACGGCAGCGCACCACCTGGCTGGCCGAGGACGAGGAGGTCTGGGGCACCGACGCCGGTGGCGTGACCGGGGTCATCGGCCGCTGAGCGGTTTCCCGCGACCGGCCGAACCTCCGGGCCGCGTCCGTCCGTAGAACGGAACGGACAGCCCACAAGCCGGCGTGTTCCGGGTCCTGCCCCCGTGGGGCCCGGAACACGTCACGGGAAAGAGACGGAGGTGCCGGCGATGTCGTTCTCGTACGCCGAGCAGATCGAACAGGCGATGGCCACCCTGGCCGAGCAACAGGCGCGGATGGCCGCGACGGCCAAGGAGTTGGAGGCGGCCACCGCCTCGGCGACCTCCAAGGACCGGATGGTCACGGCCGTGGTCGGGGCGCAGGGGCAGGTGGTCTCGCTGACCTTCCACACCTCGGCCTACCGCTCGATGGCGCCGGCCGAGCTCGGCCGGGTGCTCACCGAGGTGCTGAACACCGCCCGGGCCGACATCGGCGAGCGGGTGATCGAGGGGATGAGCGCGTTCAGCGGCCTGGGCGAGATGCTGCGCAGCTCGATGACCGGCGGGACCGAACTGGACGACCTGCTGGAGCCGTTGCGTTCGATGCGGCCCGGCCACGCCGACGCGGCCGCGGAGGAGCGTCGCAAGCGCGGGCGGCAGGAGGAGTTCCGTGGCTAAGCAGCTCACCGCCATGTCGGACCTCTACGCGGCGTTCGCCAAGTTCCCCGAGCTGTCGGCCCTCGTCGACCTCATGGGGACGAGGGCCGACGCCATCGACGGGTTCAACCGGGACTCGGCCGGAAACGACGACATCGGGAAGACCTACCACAAGAACGCCGACGCACCCACCCAGATCCTGCACTCGCTGATCAAGGGTGTGCGCAACACGCTCAACAGCGCGGGAACGAGCGGACAGCACGCGGCCGCCCTGTTCGACAACGCCAACGAGGACGCCAACAGCGTGGTCTGACGCGCGCCGCCCGTCCGGCACCGGCCGCCGCCGTAGCCCCGACCCACGAACCGCCAGGAGTACCGACCGTGTCGATCATGTTGCCCCCGGGGCTGGCCAAGGTGTTCTCCCTCGTGAGCGGCATGAAGTGGCCCGAGGCCAACGAGGACGACCTCCGCACGGCCGGTGACGACTACCTGGCGATCGGGAATGACATGCCCGAGCTGCGCGGTTACATCGTCGAGTTGATCAAGAGCTGCAAGAGGGAGTTCGAGGGGGAGGCCGCCGACCAGTTCGAGGCGCGGATGCTCCAGCTCATCGGGGGGGTCGAGGGGAACGACGGGGTCGACTACCTCAAGGCGGCGGAGGCGTCGGCGAAGGAACTCGGCGAGTTCGCCCACAAGGTGGCCAACCAGGTCGAGTACACGAAGTGGATGATCATCGGCCAGCTCATCCAGCTGCTCGCCCAGATCGCCTGGGCGATCGCCAACATCCCGCTCACCTTCGGCGCCTCGCTCGCGACGATCTTCGCCGCCCGGGAGGCGGCGGCGCAGATCATCAAGCAGGTCTTCCTCTGGCTGCTCAGGCAGATCGCGCTGCACGAGTTCCTCAGCGTCACCACCGGCCTGATGCTCGACGTGATCATCCAGGGCATCCAGATCGGCAAGGGGCACCGGAAGGAGTGGGACGGCGAGGCCACGCTCCAGACGCTCAAGTTCGCGGCGATCAACGGCCTCATCGCCGGGCCGCTGGAACTGCTCACCTTCGGCTTCGGCAAGCTCTTCGGGAAGCTGTTCGGCGGGAGCATCGGCAACCTGCTGAGGGCCGACCTCAAGGGCCTCACCAAGGGGCTGGGCGGTGCGGCCGGGAACGTGGCGAAGAACGACGTCAAGGCCCTGGCGGGCGGCGTCCTGAAGGGAGACCTCAAGGCTGCGGCAGGGGGCGCGCTCAAGGGCGACCTCAAGGCGGCGGTCGGGAGCACGGTCAAGAAGGAGGCCGGGGCCGCGGCGGCGGGCGCCGCCAAGGGGGCGACGAAGACCGTCGGCGGGAAGGCAGCCGGCGCCGAGGCGAAGGCCGCCACCGGAAAGGCCGTCGCCGCGGAGACCGGCGCCGCGGTGGCCAAGGACGCCGAGAAGAAGCTTTCGAACGCCGAGAAGTTCACCCAGGAGATGGGCAGGAGCTTCGAGGAGAGCCTCTCGAAGCTGGGCATCGGCAAGGAGGTCGCCAACCAGGCCGGCCAGAACTTCGCCAAGACGCTGGCCACCAACGGTGCCCGCTACGCCGTGGACCAGCAGACCGTCCGAAAGCTCCTGGACACCGTCCTCAAGGGGGCATCGAAGGAGGAGCAGAAGGTCATCAGCGAGCTGGCCCAGCGCACCATGAACCTCGCGAGCGGCCTGCGTGCCCAGACCGGACTCCAGCTCCTCTACAAGCTCGGCGAGGGCATCGGCATGTACGTCAAGGGCGGCGTGCAGAACATCCTCACCGAGGGCACGTACAACGCGATCTACAGTGAGGACCACGAGTTCCACGTCACCTGGGAGAGCTTCGTCGCCGGAGTCTCGATGGGGGCGATCACCCACTTCGGGCACGAGATCACCGCACCGCTCCAGCTCAAGTTCCAGAACAAGGTGCAGAAGTGGGACGCCAAGTCCGCCGCCACCAGCGACGACCCGTACTACGGCCCGTTCCACACCCGCACCCTGCTGGCGCTGGCCGCGAACCTGAGCGGCCACCCGACGTCGCTGTGGATCCCCCGGCCGATGGGTCCCAAGGCCCGCGCGGCGCTGGGCCTCGACACACCGACGCCCGTCGGCACGGAGTCGTCCGGCAAGCCGTCGGTCGGTTCGGCGCACGAGCCGAAGCCAGGGGCGGAGACGTCGCAGCCCAGGACGTCCTCGGAAGGCAACACCGACGCGTCCCACACCTCGGAGCGGGCGCACACCGGGAACAAGGACCAGCCGGGGAAGTCCCGCGCCGGGGAGGAGGACCAGGACATCCCCGTCCAGGTCCGGACCGCCACCGAGGGCGGCGGCAACGGATCCGGTCCGACCCGGAGGCACGAGACCGACACTCCGGAGCCGTCGGCACCCAGGCACGACCAGACCGCTTCGGTGCCTGAGCAGCCTCGGTCGTCGGTGGGTCGTGAGAGGCCTGAGCCGGTTCCGGTGCCTGAGCAGCCCCGGTCGTCGGTGGGTCGTGAGAGGCCTGAGCCCGTTCCGGTGCCCGAGCAGCCCCGGTCGTCGGTGGGTCGTGACAGGTCTGAGCCCGTTCCGGTGCCCGAGCAGCCCCGGTCGTCGGCGGGTCGTGAGAGGCCTGAGCCCGTTCCGGTGCCCGAGCAGCCTCGGTCGTCGGCGGGTCGTGAGAGGCCTGAGCCGGTTCCGGTGCCTGAGCAGCCCCGGTCGTCGGTGGGTCGTGAGAGGCCTGAGCCCGTTCCGGTGCCTGAGCAGCCTCGGTCGTCGGTGGGTCGTGACAGGTCTGAGCCTGTTCCAGTGCCTGAGCAGCCCCGGTCGTCGGTGGGTCACCAGGGATCCGATGCTGCGGTGGACCACGGGCCGGCCGGGCCGCCCCTCGGTCACGAGAAGTCCCAGCCCGCCGCGGGGGCGGGCAGCACGTCGTCGCACCGCGGCGAGGACCACGACGGGGCCGACGCGCAGCGGTCGGAGGACGAGCTGGCGTACCTGGAGAGCGACGAGTCCGGCACCCCGGAGTACTACGGCCAACCCCTGGAATCGGGTGCGCGGGCAGGCTGGTTCATCGGCCGCGAAGAAGCGTACTCGCGCGTGGCCGGCACGCTCAGGCTCCTCCCGGTCAGTGAGTCCCACTACCGGGTGGTGATGCACACCGACGCGAACGGGGGCCCGACGCAGAACGGGCAGCCGATGAGGCCGGAAGTCATGGCCGATCTGGTGCGCGGGCTGGAGCAGAACGGGCACCTGCCCCCGGGCCGGCGCACCGTCGAGTTCGTCGCGTGCGACTTCGGCAGGGCTTCTTCCACCTACGTCCAAGAGGTGATGGACCGCGTCTGGGCCAACCCGAGGCTGCGGGACATCAGGGCTGTGGCGGCCGACGGTCCGGTGTGGGTGGCACCGGGGGTCGAGCCGGGTGGCCGGATCAGGACGGAGGCCGGGTCCGGTCACGTCGTCGTCGCGTCGAAGGTCGGCTTCGACCCGACCGGCAGGCCGGTGGTCGAGGGCGGCGGGAGCTGGCGCGAGTACGTCAGCCCGCTGTCCGCGGAGGGCCTGGTCCGGCAGGCGGGCGACCGGCCGCCGGTGCACGAGTACGCCTCGGACCTCCCGGTCGATTACACGGCCGGGACGGTCACGCGGGACATGAAGGAGGCCGTCGCCTTCGGCACCGACCCGAAGGCGCGGTTCCCGCAGGAGCAGGGACGGGCCCGTGACGACAACGGGGAGACGCTCACGGACAACGCCGGCGACTCCCAGCGGGAGGCCCACCCCGGCGAGCTGACGGGCGAAGGCACGATGAGGCCCGGCGACGGGCCGTCCGCGGACCACACCGCCGCCGGGGCCGCCTACCGCCTCACCCCCGCGCCCGAGCACGCCCGCGCCGACGCGGCCGACCCGCGGCACGAACAGTGGGAGCAGGCGCAGCGCGACCTCCAGGACACCTACGACGCCAAGCTCGCCGAGGCGGCGGAGAAGCAGCAGCAGGACCCGGACGGCAGCGGCCGGCCCCATGACACCGAGGCCGAGGAGGCGCTGGGCAAGTCCCTCGCCGAGGGGCCCGTCCGCTTCCCCGAGGACGCCCCGGCGGATCTGCCCGTGCTGGTCCGGCAGCGGGCGCGGGACCTGATGTACGCGGAGCTGGAGGCCCGCCCGGAGGAGCGCGCGCAGATCCTGGCCGGCCTGGACGGGATCACCCAGCTGGCCTCCGTGCGCGAGGCGGCGGTCCGGGTGGCCATGCAGCGCTTCGAGCACACGGTGACCGAGTGGAGCGCACCGCCGCGCGTGCTGGGCGAGGGCGACGGCGGTGCGGCGCGGCACCGGCCCGCCGAACTCCCGGCCGCGACAGTCGACCTGATACGTCGTGAGGCGTCCGCCGAGTTCCGGACCCGGGCCGAGGAGCAGATCACCCGGATCTACGCCACGGCCGAGCACCTGACGGCCGCGAGCAACGCCGAGGCGGCGCGCACCCTCGACCGGATGGCCGAGCACCTGAGCGGCGAACTCGACCACCGGGCCGGCCGGGAGCTGCTGCTCGACCGGGCCGACCGGATCGTCGACCGGGCGGACGGTGGCTGGTTCGACCGCATCGACGCGGCCGACCGGGAGCTGCTGGCTTCCGCCGGAGTGACCGAACGGCCCGAGCTCTCCCCCGACAGCCTGACCCTGATCAGGGAGTCGCTGCGTGAGCGGCTCACCGCCGAGTTCGACAGCACGGCCGGGCCGGTCGACGGCGCCGCCGGGCCCCGCCGGGACCGCCGCACCGCCGCCGACCTGCTGGCGCAGACGCTGGCCGGCCACGCCGAGGCCCTGCCGCACGAGTTCGCCGTCCAGGCGGCCCGCGAGGCGGTGATCCGCCGGGCGGCCGAGGAGACCGAGAAGGCGGCCGACAGCTGGGCCGGGAGCGAGGGGAACGGCGAGCGGGCCCGCAGCCTGGGCGTCACCGAGCACGACGTCCAGCGGGCCAGGGCCACGGTGGGCCGCGAGGTGGCGGAGGCACTCGACCGGCGGCTCGTGGAGCACCTGAACCGCCCCGACCGGAACGAGCCGGACCCGGCCCTCGCCGAGGACCTCGCCGGACTCACCGCCACGGCCGGCCTGCACGACCGGCTGAGCCACCAGGGTGCTCGCCTCGCCGTCATCCGGTCGGCCGAAGAGGCCGCCCGGCAGGCCGCCGGGAAGCACGGCGGCGGCCTGTCCGCGGACTCCGCCGACCGCGTCCGGACGGGGCACTCCGACCGGATCGGGGAGGCCTTCGACCGGGCGTTCCGCACCCCGGCCGACCTGGCCGGCCCCGAGGCCGCCGGCCGGCACGAGCAGTGGCTCGCCGAACACGGGCGCCTCACCGACGAACTGCCCGACCGCGTGCGCTTCGAGGCCGAGGTCATGCCCGCGCTGCGCGACGCCGCCGAGGGATACCAGGAGCTCGCCGCCCGGCACACCCTCAGCGAGGAACTGGTCAACTCCCTGCGGCGCGACTACGGCGACGACTTCTTCGAGCAGTACCGCGAGCTCTGGGGCCCGGCGGGCCTGGACGGCGCGGGCTGGCGGCGGCACCAGGCCGCCCACGAGGACGTGTTCGGCCGCGCGCCGGAGCGGGAGTCCGGCGAGGCGGGGCAGCGCGCCGGCGACGCGGCCGACGAGATCGCCCTCGCCCTCACCCTCCGCGAACCGCCCCGGACCGGCCTCGAAACCCCGGACGGTCCCGGCCGCCCCGGCAGGACAGCGAACCGCCCCGAGGCCGCCGCCGACGAGGTGGCGCCCCGTACCGAGGACGGCCCGCAGACCGACGAGGTGGCCCCACGTACCGAGGACGGCCCGCAGACCGGCGAGGTGGCGCCCGCCGCCCCGCCGCGGTCCGACGCGCCCGCCGACCAGGCGGCCGCCACCCACCGGGAAGTCGCCCAGGAAGCCGTCCAGGCAGTCACCGGGCCGCAGAACCCGGGCGACCGCACCCCCGCCCGGCCGGACACGTCCGCCCCCGACACCCCCGAACTCGCCCTCTCCCGGGTCAACCAGGTGCTGGGCGGGCCCGAGGCCATGAGGGGCCTGCAGATGTCCTCCGGCCGGTACGTCGGCCTGGACGAGCCGGGCCACAACATGCTGGCCGACGTCCGCGGCCTGGCCGACCGGCTGACCGGCCTCGGCCTGCTCGACCCCGGCACCAAGGCCGGTCTCGACGCGCTGCACGACAAGGAGCTCGCCAAGCCGAAGTCCAGGCGACCCGTCCCCGAGTGGCAGACCAAGCTGCCCGTCGGCCACGCCCGCCGGCTGCGCGCCGGCGAACTCGACCTGGTGGAGCCCGTGGTGACGGCGGCGGCCGGCTACCTCGGCCCCGTCCTGCGGCCGGACCACGCGAGCGGACTGGGCGTGCGGATCGAACGCGAGGTCGGCCCCGGGGCGCCGAACGAGCGGGCGGACGTCCGGGCACTCGCCGAGCACCTGCGCGGCCGGGGCCGGCTCGGCACCGACGCGTTCGAGCGGCTGGCCGACCACCTGGACGGCCGGCCCACCCCCGAGGGCACGGACCCGCTCGGGCCGCTGCACGACGCCGCGCTGACGCTGCGCGCCGACCACCTGGCCGGGCGGCTGGACCTGCCCGCGCCGGACGGCGGCCACCGGCTGGTCGCGGCCATGGGGGAGCCGGGCCTGAGGATGACCTGGAGGGTGTCCGGTGCCAACCCGCCGCACCCCGCCAGCGACTTCAACCTCTGGGCGACCGGAGCCAGGGACGACGCACCGCCGCTGGCCGAGAGCACCACGCTCAACTGCTGGGAATCGGTCATGCTGGTGGCCCACCACGCGGGTCTGCTGCCCAAGGAGTGGATCCGCGAGACCTACCGGGGCTTCGGGGACACCGCGTGGGACGCGCACCTGCGCGACCGGCTGCTCCCGCTCGGCAGGACCTCGTACGACTCCGGCGCCGGCCCGCTGCCCCGCGCCGGCGACGTCGTCGTCTTCCGCAACGACCTCAGTCACGTGGCCCTGGCCACCGGCCGGACCGAGGACGGTGCCCCGCTGGTGCTCAGCTTCGGCGTCGGTGTGGACGGGAAGGCCTCGGCCGACGAGGTCGCCCTGCTGACCGTCGACGACGTCCTGCTCAGCCAGGCCGAGTTCGGCCCCGGCCCGTGGTTCCAGGAGCACGAGTCCGCCCAGGATCGCGACGTCGCCCCGCGGCTCACGCCCACCGAGCCGGTGGAGACGGCGGTCCGTACGCCGGAGCCGGACTCCCCGGCGCCGCGGATGACGCCGAACGGGACGCCGCGCTTCGTCGTGCGGTCGGGTTTCGAGGCGCGCAGGTTCGAACACGACGGTGGACCGGTGACGGATCTGACGGTCCGGGTGGCGTTCCGGGACAGCGGCCGGGCGCACGACACCGCGGACGTGTGGAGCAAGGCGGTCCGTGGGGTGGAGGAGCACCTCAACGCGCCCGAGTACCGGCTGGCCAACGGTGACCGGCTGCACGTGACGGTGGTGCGTGCCGGGGCGGACGAGCGGCCGCACCTGACGGTGGACCTGGTGGGCCGGGACCGGGGCATGGACCAGCGGTCGTGGTGGCCGGACGCCGAGCCGGTGGACTACGCGCACGAGTTGGGGCACCAGCTCGGACTGCGCGACGAGTACCGCACCACTGAGCTGTCGCACCGGCCGGACGTCAAGGGCAGTCTGTTCGGCGACTACCGCGAGCCGGCTCCGGGTGGCCTGCGGCAGGGTGGTCTGCGCGACCGGCACCTCGACCTGATCTCGGCCGTGGTCGGCCACCTGGACACCCCGGCGACCGCCGGGTCGCACCCCGGCACCTGGGAGGCGGCCCGCACGGCGGCGACCCCGCACGAGCGCAGCCACGTCTGGGTGGACCCGGTCTCCGTTCCGCGGACGGGTGCCGGCGAGGCCGCCCCGCCGGTGCCGCGGAACCCGGAGCCCCCGACCCAGCACCAGGTCACCGCGGGCCACCAGCAGGCCTGGATCCCGACGCCGGTCAACGATGCCACCGTCGAGTCGGTGGCGCGCGGTCTGATGGCGCACCTGGCCGTTGCGACGCCGGACCGGGACGCGATCGCGGTGCTCATCAGCGCTCTCGGCACGGAGCGCGCGCACTTCGACCGGCTGGTGATCCGGTTCGCCGAGGAGAACGCGGGGCAGGACGTGGTGCCGCTGCTGCACGCAGCGGCACAGCACGGGCCCCTGGGCCTCCTCACGGCGGACCTCGTACCGGCACTGTTCGGCCGTGCGGACGTCCGTCCGCCCGCGGACCTCGCCATGATGCTCCGGCATCCGCAGGACCTGGCACGGGCCGGGCAGATCCGGACGGCGCTCCGCGACGGCAGCCTCGACGACCTGCTGGGCGTGATCAGCCCGCTGCGGCAGGACCTCCGGACGCTGTGGCGGGTGATCGACATCTACGAGCGGGGAACCGGCCGTCCGCTCCTGGAGGAGGTCCGGACCAGGTACCCCGAGGCGGGCGACCTGACCTCCTACCTGATGGGCGGAGGGGTACTGGAGCGTCAGGTCGTCGATCACGCGGAGGTCATGGGCCTCTTCCACGACATGCAGAACCTCCGTTACGAGGACACGACCGAAGGGAGCCAGCAGGTCCCCTTCGACTTCCCCGACGACGGCTGCTTCAACAGGGCGCACCTGATGGCCGTCCGGCTCACCGAACTCGGTGTCGCGAGCCAGAAGGTCTTCGTCCGGTACCAGACGGCGCCGGACACGCCCGGTCTGGCGGTCGCCTCCATGAACGCGGCGGACGCCACCGCGAACGCGGCGGGAACGGTCAGGTGGGACTGGCACGTTGCCGTGGTCGTCGATGTCGACGTCAACGGGGACGGCGGACGGCACGCGATGGTCCTCGATCCCTCGATGGCCGATCGGCCGCTGCTGGTGGACCACTGGATCGCCGGCATGGGCGTGCGCGTCGGCACCTCGATGGACATCGGCTCCTCACACGCGGACGTGACCTCACAACTGACCGGGTTCCGGAACAACACCGCTCTGGAGACCGACCCGCTCGGATACCCCATCGGCGTGGCGACCCACCACACCACCGAGCGCCACACGTACTACCTGGCCGCGTCCAGCGGCAGCGGTCAGCCCGACGGCGCGAGCCTGGAAGCCTCCGAGCGCCACTTCCGGGACAAGGAGGTGGACGGCACCGACGACCGCCGGATCAACGGCCTGATGCGGTCCTTCGACCGGTTGCTCGCGCAGCCCACCGGCAGCGGACAGACCTGGTCGGCCGAGGACCACCCGGTCGAGCTGTTCTCGCCGGTGCGGGTGCCGCCGGACGGTGACTGCCTCTACCACGCCGTCAACACCGTGCTGTTCCCGGGTGTCCCCGACGCGCTCGCACTGCGTACCCGGGTCCTCGACTGGGTGCTGGAGAACGACAACCTCCTCGCGGTCACCACGTTCGCGGCGGAGCACGGGACGACGATCAACGATCTGGCCCTCACCATCGGCCTCACCGGCAACTGGAACACCGCGGCCGGGGACCTCGCCCCGAGGGTGGTGGCCTCGGCCCTGGGCGTGCGGCTGCACATCCACCAGAACGGGGCGCAGACTCACGTCCTGGAACCGCTCAACGGCCAGCAGGCCACCCGGGACGTCCACCTCGCGCTTGCCGGGGACCACTACTCCGCGTTCGTCCCCGACCGGCCCGCCGAGGCGGAGGGCGGACTGAAGCGGCCCCACGAGGACGGCGGCGACGACAACGGGACGGACCAGGGGGGCTCGGCCGGCAAGAGGGCCCGACCGCTCGAAGAAGTCGCCCCGCGGCTCACGCCCACCGAGGCGGTGGAGACGGTGGTCCGTACGCCGGAGCCGGATTCTCCGGTGGTGGACTCCCTGACGCCCCGGAGCAGCTTCGACCGGACGCCGCGCTTCGTCGTGCGGTCGGGTTTCGAGGCGCGGCGGTTCGAGCACGACGGTGGACCGGTGACGGATCTGACGGTCCGGGTGGCTCTCCGTGAGGGCGGTGGGCACGACGCGGGTTCGGTGTGGGGCAAGGCCGTCCGTGGCGTGGAGGAGTACCTGAACGCGCCCGGCTACCGGCTGGCCAACGGCGACCGGCTGCACGTCACGGTGGTGCGTGCCGGGGCGGACGAGCGGCCGCACCTGACGGTGGACCTGGTGGGCCGCGACCGGGGCATGGACCAGCGGTCGTGGTGGCCGGACGCCGAGCCGGTCGACTACGCGCACGAGTTGGGGCACCAGCTCGGACTGCGCGACGAGTACCGCACCACTGACCTGTCGCACCGGCCGGACGTCAAGGGCAGCCTGTTCGGTGACTACCGGTCGCCGGCTCCGGACGGGCTGCGTCAGGGCGGTCTGCGGGACCGTCATCTCCAGCTGATCTCGTCCGTGGTGGGTCATGTGGAGGCCCCGCACGTGACCGGGAGGCACGACCTGACCTTTGACCAGGCCCGGGCCGGGGCGCCGTCGCACGAGCGCAGCCACACCTGGGTCGACCCGGTCTCCGATCCCCTGAAGCAGGCGGCGCAGGCCGTTGCGCGGCCTGCCGAACCGCCCGTCGTGGTCCCGCAGATGTTCGGTACGCAGAGCGCTTCCGGTGTCTCTCACCCCGAGCGTTGGCTGATCCAGCAGCCCGGCTACGCGTCCGGCGACCAGTTCGGCATCTCGGTCGCCCTGCTCCACGACCGGAACGGGCACGTCCTGATCGCCCGCGGCCCGCAGCCGGGGGCGGCGGGATACGTGGAGGGCCGGGACAAGTCCGAGGAGATCGCGGCGTTCTACAGGTCCACCGGGATCGGCGGCGACCGGATCCGCTTCGTGGATGCCCCGGGGCTGGACAAGAAGACTGTCTGGAGCGCCCTGAACCACGAGGCCAAGCGGATCGCGAAGGAGGAGTGGCACGTCCCGAAGCGCAGTGCCGACATCCGGGACGTCACCGCGGGCACCGACCACGTCGCCGCCCACTTCTCACCGACGCTGCGGGAGACGGTTCGCGAGGCCTGGGGGCTGACGGACAGGTACGACCCGCAGATCAGGTCGTGGCTGGAGGGCCGCGGGATCGCCCTGCCGGTCCCCACCGGGCGGAAGGTGCTGGTGCTCTGGTCGCGCTTCACCGGGAAAGCCGCCGACTGGTCCACCCTGCGCGGCCGGATGGAGCACGACACCAGCTTCCAGGGCGTGCGGCAGATTCTGCGTGACGTCGCCCGCGAGTACGACGCGGTCGTCATCACCGGGGACCCCCACCCCCGGGCGGAGAGGGACGGCAAGTGGGAGCAGCTGGTCGCCGAGATGAGTTCCGAGCTGAGCCACGCCAACATCCACCAGATCACCGGCTTCTGGCGGGACGCCGGACCGGAGGTCACCTCCTGGACGGGGAACGACAGGACCGGGCAGCTCCGGCTGTACGACTACCTGAACCGCCTTTACGGCGTGGACCACCTCGGGTTCCGGTCCGGCAACCTGGAGGCCGCGGCCCTGGTCGGTCATCGCGTCACGTACCTGGAGGACTTCGGCGCCACCGGATCGGACCGGATGGCGAGGTGGCACCGGAGAACCGATGTTCCGGATGCCATCACCACCGCGATGGGAGGCATGGCGCCGGGCTACGAGCGGGCGCTCGTCTCCACGCCGCCCACCGCGTCGGGCCGGCACTCCAAGCAGTTCGAGCGCGCTTGGGCCCGCGACAACTACCAGCCGCCGTCGGTGGACGCCATGTGGCGCAAGCCCGTCGAGGTCTACAGCCAGGAGCGCGGCTTCGGGCTGAACGACCTGGACGTCATTCGCAGGCGCCTGAACCTGCCGGCCGTCGACCGCGCCGCGGGCCGGGAGGCGTTCTTCGCCGACCGCGTCGAGCACCTCCAACGCCGGTACCAGGCTCTGCTCGGCAACGTGGCGAACTTCACGTACGGCAGTGCCGCGATGAACTCGTTCCGGTCCTGGAACGACCACGACTTCACGACCAGGCCGAAGCCGGGACGGGCCGAGGCCTTCTACAACAGGCTCGTCGCAGAGAGGCTGCCCGGCCTGCCGGCCATGTGGACCGAATACCGGCGCCTCGCCGTCGAGGCGTACTACCAGCAGTTCCAACAGCACGAGCCGATGGACATCAGCGAGGTCGCCCCTCCGGCGCCGCCACGGACCGACCCCTCGGGCCTGACGGAGTCGCCCGGCGCCGCGTCCTCCTCCTCGGCAGCGCCAGGTCATCTCGCCGCGCCTCCGGGTGCGGTTCCGTCGAACGTCGCCCGGGAGCGCTACGGCCTGTCCGACGGCGACTCGGGCAGGTTCCAGCAGACCGGGCAGGATCACGGTGCGGTGGTCAACGCCCGGCCGCCGGGCGACCTGGCCGGCTCCGGCGACGCGCCGGGCCCGCACCCGGTGGTGGATCCGCGCCCCGCGGCCGACCAGCAGCTCCAGCCGGCCGTGCCCCCGGCGCCGCCGGTGCCCCTCGCACCCGCGCGGTTCGGCGAGCACCGGCTCGGCGCCTCCGACGTCCTGGTCAGCCTCCGCCACGACGAGGCGGCCGTCTTCCGGCAGCTCACCGAGCACTTCACCGCCGCGCTTCCCGGGGAGCGGGCCGCCGCGCAGACGCTGGCGGAGAGCCTGTTCGGCGGCGAGGTGCTACGGCCGCTGCTCTCGGTGCTGTCCCGCGGGGACGTCCGGGAGGTGCCGTTCTCGGCCGGCAGTTGGTCCGGCACGATCCGGATCACGGCCACCGTCGGCACCAGCGTGCACCGCCGGACGATCGAGAACTTCGAGTTCGAGTACGGCTCGGAGCAGCAGACCACCGTCGGCGTCACCGCGGACGGACTGTGGCAGGCGAACCTGGGCCTCCAGGTGAAGGGCAAGTTCGGCAGCGGCGGGGACCTCACCGAGACCCTCGGCTACCAGCAGGGGTGGATGACCGGCACGAGCACGGCCGACGCCGGCCGGACGCTCGCCCGGGGGAAGACCAGCGAGACCGCGGCCGTGTTCGAGACCGGGTTCCGCGTCGGCGTGGAGTTCGCGGAGGCGCACTACCGCGGCGTCCCGCGGCCGGTGGCGGTCACCGAACCCGTCCACCTCGACCTGACCGGGGAGGTCGCCGTGCCGCTCCGGGAGACCGGAAACGCGCCGACCGGGCTCGACCTGCACTTCGCCGTCCCGCACGGGATCGCCGAGCACCGGCGCCTCGCCGGCTCGCACATCGTGACCGACGTGTGGGCGCTCGACCGCCCGGTCGTTCCGGCGGCTCCGGCCGCCGTCCCGGCACGGGAGGGCGCCGGCGGCATCGAGCTCGTCCCCGTCGGCGAGGGCGCGGGCTCCGCCCCGGCTCCGACCGCCGGGCTGACCACCGGGCCGGCCCTGACCGGCATGGCCAAGGTGGTGGCCGGGTTCGAGCACGACGCCGCCGGGTACTTCGGCGACCGGTGGCCCGAGCTGAAGGCGAAGCTGCTCGACGAGATCGACCTCGGCACCCTGCACCAGGACCTCAAGGCGCTGATGTCCGGCCAGGAGCTGACCGTCACGCTGGACAGCCTCACCGGCCCCACCGCCGTGGTCACCCTCCGGCGGGCGACCGTCAGCAGGATGCAGCAGGTGGCCAATCTGCCGTCCACCGAGTTCAACATCGGCACCGGGACGGCCCGTGCGCACGTCGAGCAGGTCACCGGCAGCAAGGAGTGGCAGACGCTGCCGTCCAGCGTGGGCAACGGGACCGGCAAGAGCTGGTCCGCCGGGCTCGGGGTGGCCGGCCGGGCCGGCCGGGACCACGTCGAGCTGCGCGGCAGCGGTGACGAGCTGTCGCTCTCCACCAAGGTCAAGTCGCCGGCCGTGGCCTTCGAGGGCGAGGCGCGGATCGAGGTCCGCTTCGGCTGGCAGAGCCGGCTGGACCGGCCCGCGGACGCGACGTTCGACACCACCGTGGGCTTCCGCAGCGTGATCGACCGGGACGATGCGGTGCCGGTGCCGATCACCGTCGACCCGCAGACACAGGAACGCTCGCAGCCGCCCGCCTTCACGCTCGCGTCCGAGTTCACGCCCCCGCAGCCCACCCCGCACCTGCTCGACACCAGCGTCCCCGGGCCGCCCGACGGGGTCTGGCCGGGCCCCGGGCACACCGGCCTGCCCGACGGCACGACCGTCCGCGACCTGCGCGACATCGCACCGCTGCACCGGCGGCTCGACGAGATCGGCCGGGCGCAGCTCGGCGAGCGCGGCTGGCAGGCGGTCCGGGCGGACGTCCTCCAGAGCTTCTCGCACGCCGCCGTCAGCGCCCACCTGGTCGCGATGACCCGCGGCTCCGGGCTGCGCACCCCGGAGGTGACCCTCGGCCCGCTGAAGGGCCTGCACATGACGCTCACCGCCGAGGTGGTCCGGATGGCCCACCGGCGCGGGCAGGACTCGGCGGACCTCAACCCCGTCCGGGAGGGCGGCACCGTCGAGTCCCGGCGCTACCTGCGCTCCGACACCACGAGCGGGCAGATCCAGGGTGGCGGCAAGGCGGTGACGCAGGTCCGCGACCACGCGCTCGACGCCGAGGGCAAGCCGTTCAAGGACGGCTTCCAGGGCGGGGCGACGGTCAGCCGCGAGGTGCGCAGCCGGGACGGCTGGCGGGGCGGCACGTCGACGAAGAGCTACGCCAGCGGCAAGTACCGCAGCCCGCAGGAGCTGTACGACACCGAGGTGCGGCTCGACCTGACCGTGAACGGCGTCCGGGACGCCGGCGATCCGGTCCGGATCGCCGCCGAACTGAGCCTGGAACGCGTCCACACCGCCCCCCGGCTGGTCGGCGCGGACGACCTCCACGGCTTCACCGGCCCGGCCCGTACGGATCACCCGGCCCCACCGGTGGCGCAGCCGCCGCTCGGTCCGGAGGTGGGCCGCAACCGGCTCGGCCAGTCCGACGTGGTGCTCAGCTTCGGAGCCGGCGACACCGCCGTGCTGCGGCGGGTGGAGGGGGCACTCGGGCAGCTCGGGGCGGTGCCGGCGCAGCTGTCGGCCCGGCTGGCCCGGCAGCTCGACCCGATCGCCCTCAAGGCCGCGCTGTCCGGGCTGAGCCGGGGCGGGGCGATCCGGATCCCGGTCGACCACGGCAACTGGACGGGCACGGTGGTGGTCACGGCCGCGCTGAGCGGGCTCCGGCACCGCGAGTCCGTGCCGGGGTTCGAGTTCGAGCTGGGCAGCCAGCAGCGCGGCACGACCGGGTTCACCTGGGACCGGCGCACCCGGCACCGGATCCGCGTCCAGCTCCGCGGCACCCTGCCGCACGTCACCGTCAGCGGCGAGTACGCGCACACCCACGACTCCCTGCAGGGGCTGACCGTCGACCGCACCGGCGGTACCGGCAGCCGCGGCAAGAGCGTCGAGGAGGCCGACGTGCTCGCCGGCTCCGCGGACTTCACGGTCACCTTCGAGCCGGGCCGGTGGAGCCGCCGGCTGCCGCCGATCACCGAGCCGATCACCGTGCCGGTCGTGGTCGCGACGCCGCACCGCGAGGCCGTCCCGCCCGCGCCGGCGGTCCGGCTGCCCGGTCACCGGCTCGGCTCCTCGGACATCGTCACCCGGGTCTACCGCAGCGACGGCACGCGCGAGGACGGGACGGTCCACCAGGTCGTCGCGGACCTCGCGCCCACCGCCCGGGCCTTCCTGGGCAGGGACTGGCCGGGCGTGGCCGAGAAGCTCGCCGCCGAGCTGGGCTTCGACCGGCTGCACACCCAGCTCAAGTCGCTGACGTCCGGCCACCCCATCGACGTGCGGCACGGCCGCACCACGGCCCGGATCACCGCCGAGGTCGGCCCGCTGACCCGGACCGGCGAGGCCCCGCAGGTCGAGTTCAACATCGGCAGCAGCGCCCAGACCTCGCTCACCAGCTCCGACGGCGGCACCAACACCGGGGGCGGCCACGGCGACTCGCTCAGCCTCGGCGCCCTCGCCACCACCGACCCGCTGGGGGCGGGTGCCGCCGTCGTCGGCGGTGGAAACCTCACCGTCGCCCGCGGTGTCGACCGCATGGAGCACCGGAGCGACGTCACTGTCGCCGGAACGGCCGTCAAGACCAAACTCGCCGCCGACGCCTACCAGGCCGAGGTGCGGATCAGGGTCAGGTTCGAGCAGCGGCCGGTGATCCGGCTCTTCGGGCGGGATCACGACGCCATCCGCCCCGACACGGCGGCGCGCGAGCAGATGTTCCGCACCGAGGACCGCCTGCGGGCGGCGGACGACGCCGCGCGGCCGCAGTCCCCGGAGGGTCCGGTCACCCCCGCGCCGGCGTCGCCGTTCCAGGCCGTCACCCGTCGGCTGGTCAGGGCCGGGGACGTCCTGCTGAGCCAGGGCTCGTACCGGCGGGTGGAGGCGCAGGCCGTGATCCACGCGGACGTGCTCACGGAGACCGGCCGGGCCGAGCCCGTCCCGTCGACCGACCTCACCGCCGGGCCGCTGCGCCCGCTCCCGCCCGCCGTCCCCGTGAGCCCGGCAGCGGTGCGCCGGCCGCCCGCCGCGCTGTTCACCGAGGGCCCGCGCGGAGGCGACGTCCTGCGCTGGCTCGGCGACAGCTCGGGTGTCCAGGACCTGCTGGGCGCGTACGGCGAGCGGTTCTTCGGGCATCGGACCTGGGGGTGGCTGGAGCACGTCGCCCGCGACAGCTACAGCCACGCACAGCTCTCCTCCCTCTTCGGATCCGTCGCCCGCGGCCGCCACGTCCCGGCGCCCGAGGCCGGCGCCCCGGTGGGTGACGCCGGCGCGCCGGCGCACGAACCGCGCGACGTCGTGCTGCCCGACGGCCGGGCCATCACCACCCCGTCCGTCGGCAACCGCCTGTTCGTCGCCGACGCCGGGATCAGCGCCACGGTCTCCATCGTCCAGCTCGAACACCGGGGCGACAGCTCGCGGGCCAACCTCAGCCCGGCCAACGACTCCACCGGCGGCGGGCGGAGCACCCGGCTGGACTGGCGGCAGTGGAACCTCCAGGGGCAGCTCGGCGCCCAGGCGGGCGCCAAGGGCGCCGCCGAGGTCACCACCAGTGCCCTGTTCGGCGGCGGTCACCGCCACCGCGAGGGGCCGGCGGCCGGCACCACCGGAAAGACCGTCGCCGGTGCCAAGTTCCCCACCGAGATGGCCCGCTACACCGGCTACGCGTCGGTCGAACTGACCTTCCGCGACGGCAGCACGACCCGGACCGAACGCGGACTGGTCCCGATCGAGATGGAGATCCCGCACAGCGAGACCACTGAACTGGCATCGGCGAGCAACCAGCGGGTGCTCTTCTCGCCCCTCCACCCCGAGGGCGAGACGATCAGCCGCGGCTCCACCGCCGAAGCGGTCGCCTCGGCGCTCGCCGCCCCCGTCTCCCCGGGCATCCACTGGCTGGCCGACCCGGCCGAGCGACAGCTGTCCGGCGACCGGAGCATCCTGCCGACCCTTCAGCAACTTCCGCACGAGGCGGAGTACTTCACCATCGCCTACCACGGCGACCCGGCGAACGGCGCTCCTGCCTGGCTCGACCGCCCGCTGCCGCCTGCCCAGGCGGCGCAGGCGCTCATCAGGCTGGCGGCGAGTGGTCAGTGGCAGGGAGAGCCGCTGCGCTTCTTCGCCTGCAACTCCGGCCGGGGCGGAGCCGATTCGTACGCCGGTCAGGTCCTGGCCGAGGTCGGCGCGGCGATCGCGGCCCGGCGCACCCTCGCCGAGCACCTCGGCGAGACCCTGGACCCGAGCCTTCAGCAGCTCCTCCCGCTGCGCGCCTACGCCCCGTCGGACAACGTCTCCGTCATTCCCGGTGACCGCGCCCGGCTGGTGGTCGCCGGCCGTGCGGGGTACGACGCCAACGGTGTCCCCCGGGTGGAGGCCCCGGGTACCTGGCACCTCCTGGAGGTGGCGGCGGACGGCACGATCCGGGTCACCGACCACGGCCAGGAGCTGACCGTCCCCGCGGGCACGGACCGGATTGCCGAGGTCACCGAGCAGGCGCCGCTCGACCCGGACCGGCCGCCACTGGTGGTGCTCGGGGACAAGGACAACGGGGCCGAGGAGAAGGCCGGGTTGCCCGCCGCGACACTCCACGTCATGGAGCAGCTGGGCGCACCGAACAAGACGGAGAAGGAAGCCACCGAGGTCGTCCCCAGCGACGCAGAGCTGATCAGGCCGCTGACCGAGACCATTCTTCCGAGCCCGCACTCCGGCATGACCTTCGCCGTCGGGCACCTGCGCATCGTGGGGAAGGACAAGGACGGCAACCCCTACGAGTGGACATCCCCCCGGCACAACAACGGCACCGTCCAGATGCACGGGATCAATTCGCGCGAGGCGATCGACGCGCGGAGGGAAGAGCCGGTCGACCGGGCGCTCGAGAACGCGCTCAGGGCGGGGAAGGGCTACGAGAGCGCGGACAAGTGGCGGGCGCAGAAGGTCCAGGACGTGCTCGACTCCGTGGTGGAGGCTCAGCGGGCAGCGGCCGTGAAGCTGACCGAGGTGGCCACGTCGTTGTCCACGGTGATCGAGAGCAAGAAGGACTGGGCCGGCAACGGCGAGGCATGGGCGAAGGCGGACAAGCTCATCAGGCTTGCGGGGCCGCAGGCCGAGGCCGCGCTGAACGCGGCCCAGCGGGCGCGGGACGAGATCAAAGAACACAAGGAACGCGAAGAGGGAACGGACACGTCGCTCTGGAGCAGAGCCGCGTCAGCAGGCTCGTACCACAACGAGGCCAACACACTGCTCGGTGAGGTCAAGGAGGCCTTCCAGAAATTGCGGGTCGCTCAGGGGGAGAGGAAACCGGAGGCGGAGCTCGGCCCCCTGTCCGAGTCGCTGGCGGGGCCCCTCACGAAGCTCGTCGCGAAGCTGCGGGTCTACGCGGACAGTGAGAGGAGGCTGGCTCAGGACCTCAAGCAGGCCAGCGACAAGGACACCTTCGGATACCAGAGGAAGGACGCCGAAGTCAGTGTGCTGAACGCGGCCTACGCGAAGATGAATGCGTGGGGCTTCGGCGCGAAGAACTCCGGTGTGACCGGTACGTTCGTGGTCCTCTCCACCAAGGGCACCTGCGACAGTTGCAAGTTCGTCGTCGGGGACTTCAAGAACAGCTACCCCGGCATTCGGATCATGGCGGCCTATCTGGAGGACGGGAACGTCTCGAACTCCCGCGATCTGACGTGGAAGGGAGCGAAGATCGAGGTCGGCCTCCGGTACGGGTACGACGACGTGAACGGGACGATCGACGTCAGGGTCGACGGAAAGAATCAGACCATCGCGCACAAGACGATCTACTCTCCCCCCGGCCCGGCCGATCGGAACACCAGGTCGGTCGAGCCGCCGAAGCCGGCGTGGGGCAGGCCCGCGGCGGCGACCGGGGCCTCGGGCAACGCACAGCTCCAGTCCCAGTCGTCGCAGTCGCAGCCGTCGGCGGGGGGCACGCCTGCGTCGCAGCCTCAGCAGGGAATCCAGCCGCGGGGCAGTAGCAATGCCACACGCGGAGGTCATAACAGCGGCCCGGGGAGGCCGGGCACGGACGCCAGGCAGCCCGGCGGCGGCACCAACCCCACCGCACCGCCCGAGCAGCGCCCGCCGGACGGCGGTCCGGGTGGTGACCGGGGAGGTCGTGGCGGTGCTAACCCGCCCAGCCGGGGTGGTCGCGGCGGCGGCAACCCGCCGGGCCGGGGTGGTCGCGGTGGTGGCCGGGGCAGGGGCAACCCCTGACCCCGCGGACGGCGCCCGACCCCCAGGACAGCAGCGGGCCCCGGCCGCGTGGCGGCCGGGGCCCGGGGAGCGGGCGGCCCGAGTCAGCCGCCGAGGCCGCGGAGGGTGTGGTAGACGCCGCAGACCTGGAGGGCGAGCGGGAGGAGGGAGAGGGCGGTGAGGGTGTGCAGGATGTCGGCGAGGCGGCCCCAGTAGGGCAGCAGGCGGCGGCCGGGGACGGTCCAGGCGACCACGAGGAGGGCGACCGCCAGCGCCAGGAGCCCGGCCAGCAGGGCGGCGAGCCGCTCCGTCGGTGACGCGCCGGTTGCGAGACGGACGAGCAGGGCGGCGCCGCCGAAGATGCCGGGCAGCAGCAGGCTGAGGCGCTGGCGGATGCTGCCGATGGCGCGCCCGTGCAGGAGCAGCAGCAGGCTGAGCGCGGCGGCCTGGACCGGCGCCGCCCAGCCGGCGGTGGCGGCGAGCACGGCCAGGCAGGTGGCGCAGACCGCGCCGATCGCGGTGTAGAGGGCCATCAGGTAGTCGTCCGCGACGAGGCTGCGGGGCAGCACGGCGGCGGCCGGGAAGGGGTCGATGTTCTCCTGGAGCTCCTCCGCGTTGCGCGGCAGCATGGGCAGCCGCAGGCCGGAGAGGCGGAACGCGAACGAGGGGACGAACGAGCCGACCAGGACGGCCACCACCGTGACGACCGCGACCAACTGGTCGGGCTCCATCCCGGCCAGCACCAGCACGCCGGCCAGCACGCCGAACACCCCGACGAGCAGCAGCCCGAGGAAGAGCGGTGCGGCGGCGCCGACGGCCGCCAGGGCCAGGACCGCCGCGCCGGCCGCCGCCGAGGATGCGGCGAGGATGCGGGCGCCGAGCAGGTCGGGGCCGCCCGGTCCGCCGGGCAGCAGCAGCGCGGCCAGGCCCAGGTAGGGGACGGCGGCGGCGCCGAGGGCGGCGCCGGCCCCGGCGTCGGCCATGGCCCGGGAGGCGCTGAGGGCGCCGAGGAGCAGCAGGACCGCCGTGACGGCGGAAGCCGCCACCCGCAGGCCGGCCGGGCCGGGCAGGGCGAGCAGCACCCAGCCGCCGGCCACCGCCAGCAGGGCGACGGCCAGGGCGAGGCGGCGGGTCAGCGCGGGGCGCCAGTTGTCGCCGCGTTCGTTCATGCCGGTGGCCACGCCGTCCACCAGGTCGTCGAAGTGCACCGGCGGCAGGGCCTCGTGGCGCGGCCGAAGGTGGATCGCGTCGCCGTCGCGCAACTCCAGCGCCTCGGGGCTCTGTTCCTCGTCGAGTGGATCCTCGCCGAGTCGTTGGAGGACCCAGCCGCTGTGCTCCAGTCCCTCCTCGGCCAGGTGGGCGCCGGCGTGGCCGAGGACGGCCGGCAGCAGGTCGGCGAGCGGAACGTCGGCGGGGACGGCGAGGTCGAAGACCGCCCCCGGCGCGTGGAACCTCAATCGGCACAGTCCTGCCACGACACTGCTGCTCACGCCACTCCTCGGGTGCGGGTCCGTCCGCGCTGTCTTCGTGCGGTGTTGGTGCTGCCTCTCGTCCTGTCGAACGGCCGGGGCGCCGTGCAGCGTTCAGGCGCCTGCTGAACCCCGGGAGGCTCGCGGCCCGTCAGCCTGGGAGGACGGCCGTGGCAGTGAGGAGCCCTGACGTGAGTGTGGTGCTGATCAACCGGACGCCCCGGCGTCCGGGGCCCGAGATGCCCGACGGCGAGGTGCAGTTGCAGGAGCCGCCGAGCCTGCCCGAGAAGCAGAGCGGCATGGCCAGCGTGATCAGCATGATGCCGATGGCGCTCGGCTCGCTGTCGATGGTCTTCATGTTCCTGCACCCGGGCGGCAGCGAGGGCGGCGGCGCGCTCAGCTACGTCGCGGTCGGCATGATGGCGCTCTCGGCGGTCGGCATGCTGGTCACCCAGCTGATCCGCGGCTCCAGCGACCGCAAGCAGCAGCTGCGCGCCGAGCGGCGCGACTACCTGCGCTACCTGTCCCAGGTGCGCCGGCAGGTCAGGCGCTCGATCGACGCCCAACGACAGGCCCTCGCCTGGCGACACCCGGCGCCCGGTGAGCTCTGGTCCCTGGTGGGCACCACCCGGCTCTGGGAGCGGCGCTCCACCCACCCGGACTTCAGCGACGTCCGGATCGGTCTGGGCGCCCAGCGCCTGGCGACCCCACTGGCCCCGCTGGCGACCAAGCCGGTGGAGGATCTGGAGCCGCTCTGCGCGCACGCGCTGCGGCGCTTCATCCACGCCTACGGCACGGTCGCCGACCAGCCGATGGCGATCCACCTGCGGGGCTTCGCCCGGCTGCTGCTGCGCGCCGACGACCCGGACGCCGCGCGGGCGCTGGTGCGGGCGATGCTCGCCCAGCTGGCCGTGGTGCACGGGCCGGACGAGCTGCGGATCGCCGTCGTCGCCGAGCCGCAGCGGCGGGCCCAGTGGGAGTGGGCCAAGTGGCTGCCGCACGCGCTGCACCCGAGCGACACCGACGGAGCCGGCCCGGTCCGGCTGGTCGCGGGCAGCCTGGTCGAGGTGGAGCAGCTGCTCGGCGAGGAGTTCACCGGCCGCCCCGGCTACGAGCCGGAGTCCGTGCCCAGCCGCGACGAGCCGTTCACCGTCCTGGTGCTGGACGGCCCCGGCGCGCACACCGGCAGCCGGGCCGCCCTGGCCGGCTACCGCAACACCGTGCTGATCGACCTCGACGAGAGCCTGGAGTGGCGTCCGGCCCGGACCACGCTGCGGCTGCGGATCGACGGCGGGCGGCTCTCCATGGTCGGCGCGGACCGCAACCGCAAGGACGTCGAAACCGACCTCGGCCGCCCCGACGCCCTCGGGCTGTCCGCCGCGACCAGGCTCGCCGCCCTGCTGGCCCGTTACCGGATCGCCGACACCGTGGACGTCTCCGAGCCGCTGGCCACCGATTTCGACCTGACCGCCCTGCTCGGCATCCCCGACCTGCACGCCCTGGACGTGGAAGCGCTCTGGGCGCAGCGCGGCATCCCCAAGCGGCTGCGGGTGCCGCTCGGGTTCGGGCCGGACGGCCGCCCGGTGGACCTCGACCTCAAGGAGTCCGCGCAGGGCGGCATGGGCCCGCACGGCATGCTGATCGGTGCCACCGGCTCCGGCAAGTCCGAGCTGCTGCGCACCCTGGTGGTGGCGCTGGCGATGACGCACTCCTCCGAGGTGCTCAACTTCGTGCTGGTGGACTTCAAGGGCGGTGCGACCTTCCTCGGCCTGGACACCCTGCCGCACACCTCGGCCGTGATCACCAACCTCGCCGACGAGGCGGCTCTGGTCGACCGGATGCGCGACGCGCTGCACGGGGAGCTGATCCGCCGCCAGGAGGTGCTGCGCGAGTCCGGCCACGCCTCGCTGCTGGAGTACGAGACCGCGCGGGAGGGCGGGGCCCCGCTGCGGCCGATGCCGACGCTCTTCCTGGTGGTCGACGAGTTCAGCGAACTGCTCGCCGCCCACCGGGACTTCATGGAGCTGTTCGTGATGATCGGCCGGCTCGGCCGCTCGCTCGGCGTACACCTGCTGCTGGCCTCGCAGCGGTTGGACGAGGGCCGGATGAGCGCGCTGGAGTCCCACCTGTCCTACCGGATCGGCCTGCGCACCTTCTCCGCGATGGAGAGCCGCGGCGTCCTCGGCGTGCCGGACGCCTACCAGCTGCCCTCCCAGCCCGGCAACGGCTTCCTGCGCAGCGACATCTCCACCCTGACCCGGTTCAAGGCCGCGTACGTCTCCGGCCCCTACCGGCCCAAGCGGCGCGCCGCCCAGCAGGCCGCCCTGGCCGGCCAGGTGGTCGGCTACGGCACCGAGTACCTGACGCCGCGGCAGGTGCCGCAGCCGGCGGCCGAGCCGGTGGAGGAGGCTGCGGCCGGCTCGCTGCTGGACATCGCGGCAGGCCGGCTGCGCGACGCCGGTCCGCCCGCCCACCGGGTCTGGCTTCCGCCGCTCGCCGCGCCGCCCACCCTGGACGAGCTGCTGCCGCCGCTCGTCCCGCACGCAGAGCGCGGCCTGACCACCGCCGACGCGCGGAGCCACGGCGCGCTCGGCGTTCCGGTCGGCGTCATCGACCGCCCGTTCCAGCAACTGCGCGACCTGCTGACCGCCGACCTCGCCGGGGCCGGCGGCCACGTCGGCATCGCCGGCGCGCCGCAGAGCGGCAAGAGCACCCTGCTGCGGACCCTGATCACCGGCCTCGCACTCACCCACACCCCGCAGGAGGCCCAGTTCTACTGCCTGGACTTCGGCGGCGGCACGCTCTCCGCCCTGCGCGGCCTGCCGCACGTCGGCGGGGTCACCGGCCGGCACGACGGGGAGCGGGTGCTGCGCACCGTCGCCGAGATCAACAGCGTCATCACCCGGCGGGAGAAGTACTTCGCCGAGCTCGGCATCGACTCGATCACCTCCTTCCGCCGCCGCAAGGCCGCCGGTGCACTGCCCGACGACCCGCACGGGGACGTCTTCCTGGTGATCGACGGCTGGAACACGCTGCGCCAGGAGTTCGGCGACCTCGTCCAGCCGCTCACCCTGATCTCCCAGCGCGGCATCAACTACGGCGTCCACCTGGTCATCGCCACCACCCGGTGGGGCGAGATCGTCGGCGGCCTGCGCGACCAGCTGCAGACCCGGTTCGAACTGCGGCTGGGCGACTCCGTCGACTCGGTGATCAACATGCGCGCGGCGGCGAAGGTCCCCAAGGTGCCCGGCCGCGGCCTCACCGACGAGGAGCTGCACTTTCTCACCGCCCTGCCCCGGATCGACGGCGCAAGCCACGCCGACGACCTCGGTGACGGCGTCGCCGACCTGGTGGACGCCGTCGCCGCGCACTGGACCGGCCCGCGTGCCCCCGAGGTGCGGATGCTGCCGCTCACCCTCGACGCCGCCGAACTGCCCACCCCCGAAGGCCGCCTGCGGGTGCCGATCGGTCTGGAGGACACCGAGGTCGCGCCGCTCTGGCACGACTTCGAGGAGAATCCGCACCTGCTGGTGGTCGGCGACAGCGAGTCGGGCAAGACCAACCTGCTCAGGCTCATGATCAACGCCATCACCACCGCGTACACGCCCTCCGAGGCGCGGATCATGCTGGTCGACTACCGGCGCGAGCTGTACGACAGCGTGCCGGAGGAGTACCGGCTGGGCTACGCCGTCGCGGTGGACATGCTCCGTCAGATCGTCGACGGCGCCTCCCGGGCGATGAAGAACCGCATCCCCTCCGCCGACATCACGCCCGCGCGGCTGAAGCTGCGCGACTGGTGGGAGGGGCCGGAGCTGTTCATCCTGGTCGACGACTACGACCTGGTCGGCACCGGCTCGGGCGCCCACCCGTTCGCGGCGCTGCTCGACGACCTCGCCCAGGGCTCGGAGATCGGCCTGCACCTGGTGGTCGCCCGCGGCGCCAACGGCATCGGACGCGCCCTCGGCGACCCGCTGCTGCGCAAGCTCCAGGAGGTCAACTCGCCCTCGCTGCTGCTCTCCTGCCCGCCGTCCGAGGGCTACCTGTTCGGGAACCTCAAGCCCCGCCAGTTCCCCGCCGGCCGCGGCCTCTACATCACCCGCCGGCGCACCGTGCAGGTGCAGACCGGCCGGCTGGCCGCGGCGGAGGGTGAACCGCTGGACCCGTCCGGGCCGTAGTCCCGGCAGGCGCGCCGTCCCGGCGGCCCGGCCGGTACCCGACGACGATCGGGCCGTCAGGGTCCGGGCGCGCCGCCCCGCTCCGACCGGCCGCAAGCAGCCGACCAGCCGCAACCACCAGAAAGGGGGCCGGTCCATGACCCCGCCGGCATCCGGCACCGCCGAGCGGTCCACGCTCCGCGCGGTGGGCCCGCACCTCGTCATCGCCCCGCCCGACGCGGAGGCGGCCGGACTGGCGGCGGCCCTGGATCCGGTACGGGCCGAGCCCGGCACCCTGCTGCTGCTGGCCGCGGCGGCCGACGCCGCACCCGTCCTGCTCGGGTCCCTGGACGAACTGGCCCGGACCGCCGCCGCCCGCGGCGCCGGCACCCTGGTGCTGGCCGCCTCCGGACTGGCCGCGACCGGGCCGGACGGCCGCCGCCCCGCCGAACAGCTCGCCCGGCGGACGGGGCTGACGGTCGTCGCGCCGGACGCGGTGGTCTCCGTCGGGGAGGACGGCACCCTCGTGGCGCCGGGTGGCTGCTGGTGGTGGTGCCGGCCCGGCGGCGGGCCGGCCGAGGCACTCGGCGAACGCTGGCCGGCCGCCGCGACGATCACTCCGCTGTCCGGCGGTGGCTTCTGGGTGACCGCCGCCGCCCCGGACACCCGCCCGGCCGTACTCGACCGGGCTGCCGCCCCGGGCGCCGCCCTCCTGCTCGTGGTCGGCGAGCCCGACGGGCGGCTGCCCACCGCCGTCCAACTGGCGAACGCCACCGCCCTCCTGCTCGACACCGTCGGAGCCGACCGGCCTCTGCTCAGCCTCCCCTGGGCAGAGCCGGTCGACCTGATCGAACTCGCCGCGGTGCTGGCCTCCTCGCTCGGCCGCGAGGTGCGGGCGGCCGTCGGCCTCCCGATCGCCGACGCCACCGGCCACCGGACCGTGCACCTGGCCGCCGACGGCACACCGGGCTGGGAGCCGTACCTCACCGAACTGTCCGCCTGCCCGGTCCGCCGGACGGTGACCGCCGTCGGCCGGCGCACCCGGCCGGGCGCCCCCCAGGACGACGGCCCGGTACGCTATCCGGCCTTCCCCGGCTGGGAGCTGGAGCCCGTCGCGGCCGGTCTCTGGCTGCACCCGGAAGGGACGGCGGCCCGCGGCCCGCGGCTGCGCCGCCCCGACCCCCGGCAGCCCGTCCTGCTCATCGGCGACCCCGGCCGGCCGGTGACCGAGGACGTCTGGGCGCACCTCGGCGGCGTGCTCGCCGGGCTTCCCCCGCTCGGTGCGGCGCCGCTCGGCCCGCCGCCGGGCCCGGCACCCGTCGGGCCGCCCCGGCTCGCGCTCGTGGTGGCGGGCAAGCCGGACGTCGCCTCGGACGCGGTCGGGCGGTTCTGCGCGCGGATCCACGGACTCGACTGGCTGGGCCCGGAGGGCGTGGTCGGACCGGTGGCGCCGGTGCCCGTCCCCGGGCCCGTTGCGCCCGTTGCGCCCGCCGGGCCCATGGCGCCGGCCGCGCCGCCGTTCGTGCCGGGTCCGGTGACCGTGCGGCTGTCCGAGCCGCCGGCCGGGGCCGAGGACGTGACCGCCGTCCTGCCGCTTTGGCCGGAGCCGGTGCAGCCGCCCGCCGCGCCTGGTGTGCCCGCCGTCCCGCCCGGGCCGGTCACCGTGGCCACGACGTCCGGAGCTGCCACGACGGCCCCTGCCACGACGACCGCCGTCGTGGCGACGGCCGCGAGACCGTCGGAGCCGGGCGCCGACGGCTCCACCGCGGGTGCCGAGCCGGTGCCGGAGGCCGCCACCGAGACCCTCCCCGAGCCCGTCCCGACCCCCGAACCGGCGCCCGCCCCCGACCCGCAGCCAGCAGCAGAGGCCGCCGGGGCACCCCGGCCCGGGGCACCCGAGCCCGGCGCGACCGCGGCGGCCGCGCTCCGCCCCGAGGCCCCCGCGCCGCTGCCGGACGAGGCCGCGCCCGCCACTGCGGCCGAGGACCGGGCGGCGCTGGTCGCCGCTCTCGGGCCCGCCTACCAGCGCTGGGCCAGCCGCGCCGACGACGCGACGACCCGGCTGCCCGGACTGCGCTCGTTCACGGACGACGACGACTCGCGGCCCGAGCTGGTCGCCGTCCTGCTGCACCACACCGACGCGGGCGTGCCGGCCGGCCGGGCGGAACTCGCCGCAGCGGCGCGGGCGGGGGTGCCGGGCCCGCCCGCCGTGTACCTGCGCTGCCTGGCCGCCGGCCTGCGCCGGCTGCCCAGCCACTACGGCGGAGTGCTGGCCGCCGCCCCGGCCGGCCGCACCGACCTGGCCGCCTACGTCCCCGGCACGGTCCTCACCGAGCCTGCCCCGGTCAGCGGGATCACCGCCGCGGGTGCCGATCTCGGCGCGGACGTCGGGATCGAGTTCGCCATCTGGTCCGTCGGCGGACGCCGCACCTCGGCCTTCGGTGAGCCGGGTGAGCAGCCGACCGTGGTGTTCGCACCGGGGAGCAGCTTCGAGGTGGTGGCCGTCGAGCCGCCGGACGCCGACGCGGGGCGCCCCGCGCGGGTGCTGCTCCACGAGGTCGGTGCCATCCGCCCTGCGCCGGAGCGCCTGCGCACCTGGCTCGGCCGACGGGACGCCGTCGCGCCCGCCGACCGGATCCGCCCGGCCGCCCCCGACCGCTTCCGCATCGACCTGGGCGGCGCCGCCGGGCCGGCCGGTGAACCTCCGGCCACCGGCGGGCCGTCGGAGGAAGGGAGGACCGGCGAATCGTGAGGAGTGCAGGGATGTCCGAGACGGTGCGGGCGGGCTTCGAGCTCGCAGCGGTGTTCGATCACGTGGATCCGGTGACGGGCCCGGGCTACGAGCCGGGACACCCCCGGCTCGCGGCGGGCGCCGAGCGTGAGGCCGTCGCCCGCTACCTGAGCGCGGGGACGCCCGTGCTGCTGACCCCGATGCTGATGGACGACGTGGTGGACCAGGAGCGCCGGGGCGTGGTGCCGATGGGCTTCCGCACCGACGGGCAGTGGATCTGGACCGACACGGTGACGTACTACCTCGACGAGTACGGTCTGGCGCCCGAACCGGGTCTTCTGCGGCACGTCCTGTCCCGGGCCGACGAGCCGCCGGCCATTCCGGTGCCGGAGGTGCTGGAGCGGGCGGTGGCGTTCCTGCTGACCCCGCCGGAGCCGGCGGACGCCGCCGTCTGGACCGTCGGGCAGCAGGGCTGAACCTCCACGGCCACGCCGCCCGTACCTCCCCACAGGAGTGTTGTCGAGCCGAGCGCAGGGGATGACGGTGGGCGAGCAGAATCGCGGTGCAGGGGAGCGGGCGACGCCCGGGTTTCAGCTCCCCGCGGTGAACTGGGCCGTGGCGGTCGAGGCCGAGGAGGAGACCCCCGCGCCGGACCGGGGGGAGCCGGCCGCCGCCCCGTCCGGCCCGGGCACCACCAGCACCACCGCCACCCGAGCCGGCCGCGGCACCACACTCGGTGCCACCGCGCCCGTGCCCCCGGCGCCCGGCGCGGGCGCCTCCGTGGCCACGCCGCCCGCCGGCGGCGCCGCTGCGGCGATCACCGTCGCCGCCCCCGCCGACCCCGATATCGCGGGGGAGGCCGAAGCGGCCGGCCCGAAGCCGGGCCGGGTCTCCCGGCCGATGATCGCGGCCGCCGTGGCCGTGGGGCTGGTGCTGGTCGGCGGGTCGGTGGTGGCCACCCGGCTCGGCGGGTCCGAGCCGAACCACGGGCCGGCCCGGGCGGACGCCCCGCCCGGCTACGGCCCGGAGAACGGCGACGGCGGCAGCGGCTTCGTCCCCGGGTTCGACCAGCACGGTGCCCCCACCGGTGCCCCGGTCTCGCCCGATGCCGTCCCCGGCACGCCCGCGCCCGCCGGGGAGACCGGCACGCCCGCACCCGACCCGGCCGCCGGCCAGTCGGCGCCCGGGCCCGGCACCGCCGCCCCCGGCGGTGGCTCCCCGGCCCCCGGCAAGCCCGCGCCCCGCTCCGGCGGGGCAGCGACCCCCGGCGGTGCCGCGGCCTCGCCCCCCGCCGCCGGAGGCGGGGGTGGCGGCGGCAGCGGGTCCGGTGGCAGCGCTTCGGGCGGCAGCGCGGGCGGCGCCCCGCCGCCGCCCGCCCAGGGGACGGCCCCGCCGCCGCCCGCCGCACAGCAGTCGGCCCCGCCGCCGCCCGCCGCCTCCAAGGCCCCCGCCCCGGCCCCCGTGGTTGCGGTGGCCGGCCCGTACTGCAAGGGCAGCAGCGGCGCCACCTACGCCCCGTTCGGCTGGTACGACCAGGGCGACTCGGGCTGGAAGAACAACTCCGGCGGCTGGAGCAGTGACGGCTGCAACGGGACGTACGTCTCGGTGCCGATGTCCGGCGACGCCAAGACGGACGACAAGAACTCCGTGGTGTGGACGTTCAGCCTCGGCAGCGTCAAGAGCTGCACCCTGTCCGTCTACATCCCGGGCGACAGCGACCTGAAGAAGGTCGGCGGCAAGGCGACGCTCTACACCGTGAAGAGCGGCAGTACGTCCGGCTCCTTCGTCATCAACCAGACTGCCAACCGCGGCCGTTGGGTGGACCAGACGGCGTACGCCTACCAGGGCCCGCTCACCGTCACGCTGCACACCCGCGGTGAGGACTGGGGCGCCGGCGCCAACGCCCACCACGCGGCCTCCGCGGTCAAGGCCACCTGCACCTCCTGAGCCGGCGCCGGCCACCCGGTCCGCCGCACCCACCCATCCCGGTGCCCCCGCTTCGGCGGACCCAGCCGGTGAACCCACCCCGACGAAGGGAACCCCTGGCATGTCGCGCCCGGTGCTGACGGTCTGCGCGGAGCAGCGGGAGGCCGGCTCCTACCGCACGATCGGTGAAGCCCTCCAGGTCGCCCGAAGCGGGGCGGTGATCTCGGTGCGCCCAGGCCGCTACGACGAGAACCTGGTGGTCACCAAGATGGTGACCATCGCGGCCGAGGACGTCCGGGGGAGCGTGCGGATCAGCCCGCGGCGCGGCTCGGTGGTCCAGGTCCTCGCCGAGGCGGTCCAGCTGACCGGACTGGTGATCCAGGGGCAGGACGACGACCTGCCCGCCGTGGACGTGCCGCAGGGCCAGCTCGCCCTCCAGGACTGCGAGGTGATCGGCAACTCGTGGACGGCCGTGCTGACCCGCCGGCAGGGTTCGCTGGCGATGCGCGGCTGCCGGGTGACCAACCCGGCCGGCGCCGGCCTGGTGGAGACCTCCGACGGCACCAGCGTCGTCGAGGACAGCGTGATCGAGCACCTGGGCACGTCCGCCCTGGTGATCGGCGAGCGGTCCAACCCCGTCGTGCGGCGCTGCGTGCTGCGCGACGCCCGCGGCAACGGCGTCTGCGCCAACGGCGAAGCCCGCGGGGTGATCGAGGACTGCGAGATCTCCGCCACCGACAAGCCCGCCGTGGCACTGGAGGAGCAGAGCACCACACGGCTGGTGCGGACGGAGGTCCGGGACAGCGCACAGGGCGTCTTCCTCGGCTCCACCGCCCGGGTGGTGCTGGAGGAGTGCACCGTCACCGCCGTGCGCGGTCACGGGTTCGTCCTCGCCAACGGCACCGACCCGCTGCTGCGCCGCTGCCGGGCGGTCCGCACCCAGGGCCACGGCCTGCACGTCGCCGGCCGCTCCCGGGGCACCTTCGAGGACTTCGAGGTCACCTCCGCCGCCCAGGCGGGCATCTTCGTCGGGGAGTCCTCCGGCCCCACCCTGGTCCGGGCCGTGGTGCGCGACGGCGAGGCCGACGGCGTGGAGCTGAGCGGGGAGAGCGCCGCCGAGTTCGACCGCCTGGAGGTGCGCGACGCGGCCGGCAACGGCGTCGTCGTCCGCGAGGGCGCCAACCCGCTGCTGCGCCGCATCATCGTCTCCGGTGCGCGCGGACACGGCGTCGAGGTGGTGCGGGACGGGCGCGGCCGGCTGGAGGAGGCGACCGTGCTCGACGCGGGTAAGTCCGGCGTCCGGATCGCCGACGGCGCCAACACCTACCTCGGCGGCGGCGCCGTGCGCGGCAGCCGGGCGAGCGGGATCTCGGTCGGCGCCGACGGCGTCGCCACCCTGCGCGAGGTCGAGACGGCCGACAACGAGTACGACGGCGTGAGCGTCGAGCGCGGTGGCGAGCTGACCGCGACCAGGTCACGGCTGCGGGCCAACCGCCGGCACGGCCTCCACCTGCTGTCCGGCTCCCGGGCCACCCTGACCGGGTGCCGGTTGACCGGCAACACGGTGGACGGAATCCGCTCGGAGTCCACCGAGCCGGTCCGGCTCACCGACTGCGTGGTCGCCGAGAACCAGGGCGCCGGCCTGCGCCAGAGCGAGTCCAGCGAACGGCTGTCGGTCGAGAACCTGGAGAGCCGCGACAACCGCACGGCGGACGCCCACGGCACCGCCACCGCCGCGGCCGGTGCGGCCGACACCCCCGAAGGCGAGGGCGCGGCCTCCGAGGGCGCGGCCCCGGCCCGGCCGGACGCCGGCCCGCAGGGCCCGCAGGCCGTCCTGCGGACGCTGGTCGGCCTGGAGGGCGTCAAGGAGCAGGTCGCCACCCTGGTCAACCTGAACAAGCTGGCCAAACGCCGCGAACAGGCCGGGCTGCCGGCCCTGCCGATGAGCCGGCACCTGGTCTTCGCCGGCCCGCCCGGCACCGGCAAGACCACGGTGGCCCGGCTCTACGGCGCAATCCTGGCGGAGCTCGGCGTGCTGCGCAGCGGCCACCTGGTCGAGGTGGCCCGGGCCGACCTGGTCGCCTCGATCATCGGCGGTACGGCGCTCAAGACCACCGAGGTGGTGAAGGAGGCCCTCGGCGGGGTGCTCTTCATCGACGAGGCCTACACCCTGTCGGCCGGCTCCGGCGGGACGGGGCCCGACTTCGGCCGCGAGGCGATCGACACCCTGGTCAAACTGATGGAGGACCACCGCGACGACCTGGTGGTGATCGTGGCGGGTTACGAGGCCGAGATCCGCGCCTTCCTCGCCTCCAACCCGGGCCTCGCCTCCCGGTTCAGCCGGACCGTCGAGTTCGCGAACTACAGCGTCGACGAACTCACCACCATCGTCGAACGCGCGGCGGCCGGCCACGGCTACGAACTCGCCGACGGCACCCGCGAGGCCCTCGCCCAGCACTTCGAACGGATGCCCAGGGGCGCCGACTTCGGCAACGGCCGGGCGGCCCGCAAGGTGTTCGAGGAGATGGTCGACCGCCAGGCCTCCCGGCTCGCCGAGCTGGAGAGCATCGACAACGCCGACCTCGCCCTGCTCGTCCCGTCCGACGTCGACGAGCACGCCGCCACTGCGGCCGCCCGCGCCGCCGCGGGCACCGAGCAGTCCGAGGAGCCCGGCCTGCTCGACCGGCTGCGCGCGATGGTCGGGCTCGCTGCCGCGAAGGAACAGGTGGAGGACCTCGTCAACCTCACCCGGCAGACCCGGCGCCGGGTCGAGGCCGGCCTGCCGGCCGCCGTCATCAGCCACCACCTGGTCTTCTCCGGCCCGCCCGGCACCGGAAAGACCACGGTCGCCCGGCTCTACGGCGAGCTGCTCGCCGAACTCGGCGTGCTGCCGAGCGGCCAGCTGATCGAGACCGCCCGCGCCGACCTGGTCGGCCGGTACATCGGCCACACCGCCCAGCTGACCCGGGACGCCTTCGAACGCGCCCGCGGCGGCGTGCTCTTCATCGACGAGGCGTACACCCTGACACCACGCCACGGCGCCGGCGGGGACTTCGGCCAGGAGGCGGTGGACACCCTGATGAAGCTGATGGAGGACCACCGCGACGAGGTCGTCGTGATCGTGGCCGGCTACCAGGAGGAGATGCGGGGCTTCCTGGCCTCCAACCCCGGTCTGGCGTCGCGCTTCTCCCGGGAGATCACCTTCGACCACTACAGCGACGAGGAACTGCTCACCATCGTGCGGCTCCAGGCCGAGGCCGGCGGCTACCGCTGCACCCCGGAGACCCTGGCGGCGCTCGGCGTCCGGTTCGCGTCCGTCCCGCGCGACCGGAGCTTCGGGAACGGACGCTTCGCCCGGCAGGTCCTGGAGTCGATGATCACCCGCCAGGCCGGCCGCCTGGCCCGGCTGGACATTGCCGACCTGGCCGAACTGAGCCTGCTGCTGCCGCAGGACATCCCGGCCGAGCGGATCGGCAGCTTCCTGTGAGGCCGGTGGCCGCGGCGCTGGCCGGGGCCCTGGTGCTGTCGGCCTGCGGCCTGCTGACGGCGGGTACGGCACTGGCCGACACGCACGGACCGTCGGCGGCACCGGGGTCACCTGGGGTGTCGGGTGCGCCCGCAGCGGCGGGCGCCCCGGCCGACGCGCTACCGGGCGTCAGCCAGCTGCGCCGCGACCCGTCCGGGCGCCCGGCCGGCTGCCTGCCGGCCTCGGCCAAGGGCACCCAGCTCACCCCCTGGCCGCAGACCTTCCTGCGGCCCGACCGGGTCTGGCCACTGAGCCAGGGCGACGGCGTCACCGTCGCGGTGCTCGGTTCCGGGGTGTCCGACGGGGCCGGCACGCTCGCCGGGCGGATCGGCTACGCGGCCAAGCTGCCCGGGGCCGGCGACCCGGCCGCGGACTGCGTCGGGCACGGGACCTTCCTGACCGGACTGATCGCCGCGGCCTGGCGCGACGGCACCGGATTCGCCGGCCTGGCCCCGCGCGCCCGGATTCTCGCGGTGGGCGTCACCGACGACACCGGAGCCACCACCGCCGATCTCCTCGCCCAGGGGATTACGGCCGCGGTCGAGCGGGGCGCGCGCGTCATCGACGTGGGCGTGACCGTCCCGGCGGGCAGTGACGCGCTCGCGGCCGCGGTGCGGCAGGCCCGGAGCCGGGGCGCGCTGGTCGTCGCCCCGGTGGCCCCGGACGTGCCGCCCCCCAATCAGGGAGACGCGGCGAAGCCGCAACCGGTCTACCCGGCCGCCTATCCCGAGGCGCTGGCCGTCCGTGACCTCGCACCCGGCGGTGCGCTCCCGGAGGGCGACGGGGCAGTGGTCGGCGGCCGGGTGGATCTGGCGGCCCCCGGCGACGCGGTGATGAGCATCGGCCCGAACCCGGGCGGCTACTACACGGGCACCGGGTCCAGCTACGCGACGGCCTTCGTGGCGGGCACCGCAGCCCTGGTGCTCGGCTACCGGCCCGGCCTGACCGCGGACCAGTTGGCACAGCGTCTGAAGGCGACCGCCTACCGGACGGCCGGCCCGGTGCCCGACCCGGAGGTCGGCCACGGCACGGTCGACCCGGTCGCGGCCGTCACCGCCCTCCTCCCGCAGGAACAGCCGTCGCCGCCCGCCGCCGCCGTCACCGCCGGTCCGGCCGCCGTGGCCATGCCGCCCGGCCGGCCGGACTCCGCCGCCCCCCACCAGGCGGTCGTCGTGGCGCTGGGCGCCATGGGTGTGATCGGCCTGGTCGCGGTGGGCGCGGTCGTCGGCCCGCGCGGCCGGGCCCGCGGCTGGCAGCCATCGAGGCCCGAGCAGGGAGCCGGGACCGGGTAGGGCGTGCGGAGCGGTCCCCTGCGCGCGCGGGCTTGCGGGGCGTGCGTCGCGAGGAGCGGGCGGAACGCCTCCCGGCCCGGCGGTCGGGGGATCGTCATCTGCCGGCCGGGAGAAGCGCCGGGCACGCCCTGGACAGGGCGCCTGCGCCCCGCCGAGGGGGTGCACGCTCCCCGGAAAGGCCGGGAGCGTCGTCCGGTGGGTGCTGTGCACGGCGGGCAGCGGCGGGGTACCGGCGGAGCGTTCGCGGGGGCCGGTGCCGGCGGAGCGGGTGGAGCGGTGGGTCAGTGCCCGGCGACCGGCAGGCCCGCGGTGGCGGCCACGGCGGCGTACGGCCTGGCAGCGGCCCACGGGACGGTCGCGGGCAGCGCGTCGCCGACCAGAGCGGCCAGTTCCAGCATCGCCGTCCCGGCCGACGCGGGCCTGCGGCCGGAGGGGACGACGACGCCCCGGCAGCGGGTGCCGAAGTGTGCGACCAACTGGCGGGCCGGTACCGGGCGATCGGCCCCCGCCGCCGAGGGCGGGCACGGTGTGAAGACGACGGTGCCGCCCCGGACGAGTGCGCCGTGCCCCTGCGCGACCAGACCCGCCAGCAGGCTGGACACGGCTGTCGCGTCGGCCGCCGAGGTGCTCGCGCAGATCACCAGCTGGTCGGCGAGTTCGACGGCGGCCTGCCGGACGTCGTCCGCCGCGGCCGTGGCGTCACTGAGGATCAGCGGGAAGTCCGCGCCCAGCAGTCCCGCCGCGTGCCGGTAGCGGTCCGCGTCGAGGACGGGGGCCCACGGGCCGGGACGCGTCGTCAGCACTTCGAGTCGGTCCGCCGGACGGGTGAGACCGTCCGGCCCGGGCACCGCCGCGAACACGTCGCCCACGGCCCACAGGCTCGCCGGTACGCCCTCCGGTGGACCGGCGACACTCCGGCGAGGGCCCCGGTCCTCCAGGCCGAGGACGACCAGCCGGTCCCAGCGGTGACGGGAGAGCAGGGCACCCAGCGTCACCGGGACGCCGGTCCAACGGTCCTCGGCCGGCCGGCCGAGGACGGCGATCCGGTGGCAGCCGAGCAGCGGGGTGCGGATCCGGTCGACCAGAAGCCGTCGCGCCTCCGCGCCGCCCGCGAAGGGCAGCCGCAGCATGCGCGGTCGCTGCGCTCCCGGCGGCTGCGGTCCAGCCGCGGGCGGGAATCCGGTGAACGCGGCGGGTGGTGCCGGCGGCGACGCAGGTCCGGCCGGAACCGCGGCCGGTACGGGGCTTGCGGCCGGGGCCGGGCCGGTCGGGGGCGGGTCCGCCGGAGCGGGCGGGTTCCCGGCGGCCGCGGCACGGACGAACAACGACCGTTCGGGGGGCGGGATCAGCTGGGTTCCCAGCGTGTCGAGCGGCCGCCGGGCGACCACCGGCACGGGGACGGGCCAGTCGGCCGGCGTGTAGTCCGGGTGGTCCTCCGGGCCGGGGCGTCGTACCTGGCCGGGGCTGTCGTCCGCGAACGTCATGCCGTGTCCCTCCCGGGGTGTCCGCCGTGTCGGCCCGTCCAGTCAGGAATACGGCTGTCCGCCTGTCCCGGTTCACCCGGCGGCCCGGGCCGGACGCCCCCGCCGGCTGCTCCCGCCGGCTGCTCCCGTCGGCCGCTCCCGGAATGCCGGAGGCGGCGGTGAACCGCTTCAGACGGCGGGCCCGTTGAGCGGATCGGGCGCACGCGGCGCTCCCGTAGCGCTTGGAGCACCAGATGCGTACCACCACGACCCACGCCGTCCGTACGGTCGGCCTGCTCATGGCCACCGGTCTGATCGGTCTCACCGGCGCCACCTCCGCGCACGCCGGGGACCTGGATCCGACGGAGCCGAAGCAGCCGAACATCCCCGCCGGGAAGAACTTCGTGCTGTGCTCGTACGGCAACTACGCCTCCTACGCGGTGTTCCCGAAGCGGGGCAACATGTCCACGGCGGTCGCCGAGTCCGGGCGCTGCGTCGGCGTGTCGTTGAGCGGCCGGGGGAGTGAGACGGTCGTGATCTACGGCCGCAAGGCCGATGGGAGCAAGTTCAAGATCGGCACCGACACCTTCGACCTCCCCGACGGCGAGCGCATCAAGACCCTCAACACCCCCGACAACGACGACTGGACGACGTTCTAGGACGGGTCTCGGCAGCGGCCGGGCGGGCGGCGGGGGGAGGCCATCGTCCGTCCGGCCGCTGCCGAGGCCGTCGGCCGTGCGGACGGCCGCCGGAAATCCGCTGCTGGATCCGGCGGCCACTCGATACCGTCTCCTCGGGGGGTGCCCGGCCTGCGGCCGGCGCCACCGAGGAGTGTCGGCGTGCGTCCCGGTTCGGGGCGGGGGAGGGAGAACGATGGAGCCGGACGGACGGAGACCAGGGGAGTTCATCGCGGCGTTGGTGCGCGAGGGGGCCGAGGTCCTGCCCGGTCCGCCCGCGCTGGCGGTCCCCGCGGCGCCGGCGGACGAGGTGATCGCCGCCGCCCGGCGGCTCGCCCTGGCCGCCCGGCCGCAGAGGCGGCCGGGTCCGGCGCCGGCGCCCACGCTGCTGCGGCTCGCGACGGCGCTGGTCGTCGACGAGCACCCGTCCGCCCCGGCCTGGTCGGAGGCCGAGCGGGAGCGGCTGGCCGGGTGGGTGGCGGTGCTGATCGAGCACCGCGGCGAGGACGGGGTCGAGGAGCTGGTCGGCGCGCTCAACGGGGGGTGAGCGGGCGCGGTTCACGCGTTGGCGGAATGTTGGTGCACTCTTGGCGGCCCCCGGCAGCCTGTTGTCCGGCCGCCGGGGGGAATCCGGTCGGTCCCTGCCCTGCCCTTGCCCGACCCGAGAGGTAGCGCTTCCCCATGCCGCCCGTCACCCCGTCACATCCGGCCACCTCGTCACATCCGGCCAACCCGTCCCGCCTGGCCAACCCGGCACGTCCGACCATTCCGTCGCAGCCCGGTCCCCGGTCGCGGTCCGTCGCCCCCGAGGCGGCCGCCCCCGGGGCCGGCGAGCCGCCCACCGCCGTGACCACGGAGGCCACCGCCGCGACCGCCACCGCCGCGACCGCCGCCGCCGCGACCGCCGACGTCAAGGCCGCCGCTGCCGCGGCGCGCAGGTCCCGGCCGACCCTCGACCCGGACACCGTCGCCGAGATCCACCGGCTGCACGGCGGCTACCTGATGCGCGCGCTGATGCGGGCGACCGGCGGCGACCGCGGCAAGGCCGAGGACATCCTCCAGGAGACGCTGCTGCGCGCCTGGCAGCACCCCGAGGCACTGGCGGCCGGGCCCGAGCAGAGCCGGCCCTGGCTGTTCACGGTCGCCCGCCGGATCGCCATCGACCACTACCGGATGGCCGCCGCCCGCGTCCGCGAGGTGCTCGGCGAGGAGTCGACGGACCGCCCGGTCGCCGAGGACCCGTACGACCAGGTGGTCGTCGCCCGGGACGTCGACGCGGCGCTGCGACGCCTCCAGGACCACCACCGCGCCGTACTGGTCGAGCTGCACCTGAACGACCGGTCGGTGGCGGACGCCGCGACCCGGCTCGGGGTGCCGCCCGGCACGGTCAAGTCCCGCAACTTCTACGCGATCCGCGCACTGCGCCCGGTCCTGGCGGCCGAACACGGCTACGGCCCGAAGGAGACCCGCACCGCGCCGGCGGCGACCGTACGACCCGGGGTGGGTGCGTGACGGACGGCGCCACCTGACCGCTCCTCAGGGCATCCGTCCGGCCCGCGCGTTCAGCGCCTCCTCGATGGCGGCGGCCCGTTCGCTGGTCGCGCCGGCCAGATGGCCGCACGAGCGGAGGCGGCCGAGAGCCGAGCGCATCCGCCCGACCGCCTCGGGCTCGCGGCCCCGGTCCACCAGGAAGGCGGCGTAGTACTGCTCGGCGAGCGCCTGGAGGTGCAGCAGCCCCGCCTCCTCGCAGGTGGCCAGCACCCGGTGCCAGGCCAGCTCGCCGGCCTCGTACCGGCCGAGCGCCTGCAACGCCTGCGCCTCCGTCAGCATCGACCAGAGCTGGATGCTGGAGGCCGGACGGCCGGGCAGCAGGGCCCTGGCCTCGCGGGCCCGGCGCAGCGCCCCCTCGCCGTCGCCGGCCAGCAGGCTCACCCCGGCCTGGTAGCCGAGGGCGTAGGAGAGGTGCCGCGGGTCGCCGCCCTCGTCGGCGAGCGCGGCCGCCGTGGCGGCCAGCCGGGTGGCCTCGCCGGGGTCGCCCGTCAGCGCGGAGGCCAGCGCCAGGGTGGCGAGCGCCCGCAGGTGTGCGGCGCCGTCGGCGGGGGTGGTGTCGTCCACCGCCCTGCGGGCGACCTCGGCCGCCTCCTGGCGGCGCTCCAGTCCGAGCAGGGCGTTGGCCACGGCGCCGCGCAGCAGGGCGAGGCCGACCCGGTCCCCGCAGGCCCGGGCGGCCTGCTCGCCCGCGCGCAGGCAGTCCAGCCAGTCGGTGAAGCGGCTGGACCCGTAGTAGAGCGGGCAGGCGGCCGCGGCCAGCCGCCAGGACCGTCCGGGGTCGGTGGCGGCGGTGGCGGTGACGAGGGCGCGGATCGCCGGCTCCTCGGCCGCGAACCAGTCGAGCGCGCCGCGGGTGCCGGCCGCCGTCGGCAGCGCGGCCGGCGGGTGGACGGGCTCGCCGTAGCGGTCCTGGCCCGGTTCCAGCTGCTCGCCGCAGTGCCGGGCGGCCTCCAGGTAGTAGTCCAGCAGCCGCTCGGTGCCGATGCGCCGGAACCCCTCGGGGGTCTCGGTGAGCAGTTGGACGCCGAACAGGCGGACCAGGCCGGGCCGGCTGTACCGCCCGGGGGCGGTCTCGGCGAGCACGTGGTGCGCGACCAGTTCGCCCAGCGTGTCGCGGGCGTGGGCCGGATCCGCGCCGAGCAGCGCCGCGCTCGCCGTGGTGTCCACCTCCCGGCCCGGGTGGGCCGCCAGGAGGGTGAACAACAGCGTTGCGTCGAGCGAAAGATGACGGTACGTCAGTTCCAGCGCTTCGCAGACGCCGGCCACCCCGTCGGCCTCCAGCGCACCCAGGCGGGTGTGCTCGTCGGCGAGTTCGTCGGCCAGCTCGGCGATCGTCCACTCCGGCCGGGCGGCCAGCCGGGCGACCGCGATCCGCAGTGCCAGCGGCAGCCGGTCGCAGAGTCCGGCCAGGTGCGCGGCGGCCGCCGGCTCGGCCCGCACCCGCGCGGGCGTCAGGCCGCGCTCCAGCAACCGCAGGGCGTCGGCCTCGCCCAGCGGGGCCAGCCGCAGCAGGGCGGCCCCCTCGGCGACCAGCAGCCCCTCCAGTGAGCCCCGGCTGGTGACCACGACGGCGCAGCCCGCCCCGCCGGGCAGCAGGTCGCAGACCTGCTCGGCGTCGAGGGCGTTGTCCAGGACCACCAGCAGCCGGCGCCCGTGCGTCCGGTCGCGGAAGCGGGCGGCCCGGCCGGCCCCGTCGGGCGGGATCTCGGAGGCGGGCACCCCCAGCGCGAGCAGGAACCGGCCCAGCACCTCGGCCGGGTCCGCCGGGCCGTCCGGGTCGAAGCCGCGCAGGTCGGCGAAGAGCCGGCCGTCCGGGAACTGCCCGGCCGCCCGGTGCGCCCAGGTCAGGACGGTGGCGCTCTTCCCGACCCCGGCCGGTCCGACCACCAGGGCCGGGCCGTCGTCGGCCCGGTCCGGGTCGGCCAGCCGGTCGAGCCACCGGAGTTCGGCCTCCCGGCCGACGAAGTCCACCGGCCGGCGCGGAAGTTGGTGTGGCGCCGGGTGGGCCTGCGGCGCCGCCCGGCCGGGGCCCGGTGCGGTCGGTGCCGGCCCGGCCGGACGGGACCGGCGGGGCGCCGGCGGCGCACCCCCGCCCCCGGCCAGCACCTCGGCGAACGCCGCCTGGAGAGCAGGTCCGGGCCGGATACCGAGTTCGCCGTCGAGCCGCGTGCGGGCCCGGTGGTACGCGGCGAGCGCGTCCGCCTGCCGCCCGCCCTGGTGCAGGCAGCGGACCAGCAGCGCGACCACCTCCTCGCGCAGCCCGTCGGCCCGGACGCTCTGCTCCAGCAGCGGCACGGCCGCCGCGCCGCTTCCCTGCCGCAGGCGCAGCCCGGCCCAGGCGATCAGCACCCGGGTGCGGACCTGGTCCAGCTGCTCCACCAGGGCGCGGCGCGGTGCGGTGTCGGGCAGGTCGGCCAGCGCACCACCGCGCCACAGCCGCAACGCCTGCTCCAGCCCGGCGACCGCCGCGCCGTCCGCCGCACAGCCGGCGCAGCCGTCGGGGTCCGCGCAGCCGGCCGCGCCCGCGCAGCCGTCGTGGCGGCCGGCGTGCCCGGCGGCCCGGCCCGCCAGCTCCTCGAACCGCAGCGCGTCCACCTCGTCGGCCGGCCCGGTGAGCAGGTAGCCGGGCGCCCGGGTGTGCAGCACGAACGGGGTCGCGGCGAGCGCCTTGCGCAGGGCGGCGACGTGCCCCTGGAGCGCCGCCCGGGCACTGGCCGGCGGCCACTCGCCCCAGAGCAGTTCACAGAAGGCGTCGACCGCGACCACCCGCCCCAGCCGCAGGGCCAGCAGTGCCAGGACGGCCCGGCGCTGCGCCCCCGGCAGCGCCGTGAAGTCGGCCGCTCCGGTCCGCAGTTCCACCGGACCGAGGAGCCGAATCCGCACCCGTACCCCCACTTTCCGACCGTCGCGACCAGGCCCGGGCTTCTCCCGGGTGGTGCAGTGTAGTGCCACCAGGTGTCGTCCGAGGGCCGGACCGGGACGGGCCGCGACGGCGGGCCCGGGGGAGCGGTCCCGGGGGAGCGGCGAGGGGTGCGGCCGGGGGAGCGGCGAGGGGTGCGGCCGGGGGAGCGGCGGACCCGGCGCGTGCCGGTGGCCGGCTCGGGCCTATCCTTCGGACGGGCCGGGCGCACCGGATGCGGGCGCACCGGGCGCACCGGAGGCACCGGACGACCTCGGACGGCACCTCGTGGCCGTCCGGCCGACGGGACCGGCTGCGGCGCCCGTCCCGATCGGACCGGCAGACGGGCCGTCAGACGAACCAACAGGCGAAACGAGCTGCTTCCGGCCGCTCGGAGAGACGCCGCCCGGCGGACCGCCCGCCCGGCGCGGGAGGGGGGAAGCGGCCGCATGCGGATCGACCTGCTCGGACCGGTCGCCGTCCGGCGCGAGGACGGGACGGCGGTCACGCCCTCGGCCCCCAAGCGCCGCGCGCTGCTCAGCGCGCTCGCCGTCCGCTTCGACCAGCTCGTGGCCACCGACGAACTGATCGAACTGGTCTGGGACGCCACCGCGCCGCCCACCGCCCGCGCCGCCCTCCAGGGACACGTCGCCGCGCTGCGCCGGGTCCTCGACGACGGCACCCTCACCCTCGGCACCCGCGGCACCGGCTACGTCCTCACCGGCGACCCCGAACGGGTCGACGCCCTGCGCTTCCAGCAGCTCTGCGACCGGGCCGGCCTGCAACTGCCCGGCCACACCGGCCACACCGACCCCGGCGCGCACCCGGACGACCCGGCGCTCCCGCTCCTGCGCACCGCCCTCGCCCTCTGGCGCGGCGCCGCGCTCACCGACTGCGGCTCCGCCCTGCTCCGGGAGCGGACCGCCCCGCACCTGGCCGACCTGCGGCTGCGCGTCCTCGACCGGCTGGCGGACGGCCTCTGCCGGGCGGGCCGGGGCGGCGAGCTCGTCGCGGAACTCACCGAGGCCGCGGCGGCCCACCCTTCCCGGCAGACCCTGGCCGCCCGGCTGATCGTCTGCCTCGACCAGGCGGGCCGGTACGACGAGGCGTCGGCCCGGTACGACCGGGCGGTGTCCGCGCTGCCCGGTGCCCCCGGCCCCGAACTGCGCCTGGCCGGCGAGCGGATCGGCCGGCGGCCGGCGGCCGGCACGGGGCCCGTGAACCCGGCGGGCCGGCCCGGGCCCCCGGCGCCCGCGGGGCCGCCACCGGCCTGGCCGCCGCCCGCCGACCGGCGTTTCGTCGGCCGGACGGCCGAGCTCGACCGGCTGGACGCGGCGGTCGCCGCCGGCCCCGCGGGCCGGCCGATCCTGGTCACCGGGCCGGCCGGGGTCGGCAAGACCGGCCTGGTCCAGTACTGGGCGCAGCGGTCCGCGGAGCGCTTCCCGGACGGCCGGCTCCACGTCGACCTGCGCGGCTTCGCCGAGGACGGGCCCCGCGACCCCGCCGAGGTGCTCGGTGCCCTGCTGACCGCCCTCGGCGTCCCCGAGGACGAGCTGCCCGACTCGCTCGACGACCGGGCCCGCCGGCACCGGGAGCTGCTGGCGGGCCGTCGGCTGCTGCTCGTCCTGGACGACGCCCGCTCGTACGAGCAACTCGCCCCGCTCCTGCCCGACCCGCCGGCCGAGTCCGACCCGCCGGCCGAGTCCGACCCGTCGGCCGGGTCCGCCTCCCCGGCCGGGTTCGGCTCCCGGGCCGGGTCCGCCTCCCCGGCCGACCGTCCCGGGCCCGTCACCGTCGTCACCAGCCGCAGCCGGCTGCGCCGTCTGCTGGCCCGGGAGGGCGGCACCCCGCTCGCGCTGGACGTGCTGACCCCCGCCGAGGCGGGCGACCTGCTCGCCCGGACCCTGGGCGAGGCCCGGGTGGCCGCCGAGCCGCAGGCCGCCGTCGACCTCGCCGAGCGCTGCGACCGCCTGCCGCTGGCCCTGCGCCTCGCGGCCGCCCGGCTCTCCGCCCGCCCCGGCTGGACGCTCGGCGACCTCGCGGCGGAGCTCTCCGACGACGAGTCGGGGCACGCCGCGCTCGCCGGTACCGGCGGCCCGCTCGGCATCACGGCCGCCCTCGACCTGACGTACCGTGCGCTGCCGCCCGCCGCGGCCCGGCTGTTCACGCTGCTCGGCCTGCACCCCGGCCGGATGGTCGGGACCGGCACCGCCGCCGCGCTCGCCGACCTGCCGCCGGCCGCCGCCCGGACGCTGCTGGCCCGGCTCGACGCGATCCACCTGCTGGAGGAGACCACCCCGGGCCGCTACGCCCGGCGTGGGCTGGTCCGCCGCTACGGTGCCCGGCTGGCCGCCGACCTCGGCTGCGACGAGCGGCTCGCCGCCCTGGACCGGCTGATCGGCCACTACCTGACGGCGACCGAGCCCGACGCCCCCGGCGGCACCCCGGCGGCCGCGTCCGGCCCGGCCGCCGCACGGCACGCCGAGGACTGGTTCCACCGGGAGGAGGGCGCCGTGCGGGCGGTGGTGCTCTGCGCCGAGGAGCACGGCCGCACCGCCGAGGCCTGGCGGCTCGCCCACCGGGCCGGCCGCCTCTACGAGCGCACCGACTTCGACCGCACCCATTGGCGGACCACCGTCGAGGCCGGCCTGCGCGCCGCCCGCGCCTGCGCCGATCCGGCCGCCGTGGCCCGGCTCTCCACCGACCTCGCCGTCCTGCTGGTCGACCGGCGGGTGTTCCGCGGCGCCGCCGAGCAGCTGGAACGGGCGGTCACCGCGGCCGACCGGGCCGGCGACCCGGGGCTGCGCCACCGCTGCCGGGTCCGGGTCGCCGACGCCCTGGTCCGGGCCGGCCGGTACGAGCAGGCCGTGCCACTGCTGACCGCCCTGGTGGCCGACGCCCGGACGCCGGACGCCGGCCACCAGCTGGCCGGGGCGCTCGCCGCGCTCGCCGACGCCCTGGTGCTGGCCGGCGCACCCGGCCCGGCGCTCGCCCACGCCGACGAGGCACTCCAGGCCGCCACCGCCCGCCCCGGCGGCGCCGACGCGGTGCTGGCCACCCAGAGCAGGGCCCGCGCCCTGGACGCGCTCGGCCGCCCGGGCCCCGCCCTGGCCTCGGCCCAGCTGGCCGTCGCACTCGGGCGCACGGTCGGCGACGCCGCGCTGGAGCACGGCTCCCACTCCCTGCTCGCCGACCTCCTCCAGACGGTCGGCCGCACGGCCGAGGCGGCGGCGGTCCGGCGCCAGGCCGAGGCACTCCTCACCGGTGACCACTGACCGAGTCACCGGTGACCACTGACCGAGCCGCGCACGACGGACCTCGCCGCCCACCACTGACCGAGCCGCGCACGACGGACCGCCGCTCCGGGCCGCTCCTCACCGCGCCCGGGGCCGGCCGTGCCGCTCCCGGGCCCGCCCGTGCGGCATGGTGGTGCCGTGCCGTGCCCGTACGCGCCCGCACACGCCCGTACACGCCCTCCGGGGGCGGTTCCTGACGCTGCGTCCGGTACGGCCGCCCTCCGGCGCGCCCCGCAGGGCGGCCCGCGCGAGCACCGACCCGTCATCTCGGCCACCCGCCGGCCCCCTCCCCGGACACGCCTGCCGGAACGGGGCCAAGGCGATGGCCCCGCGGGGTCCTCCCCCAACCGCCTCCACAGGCAGAACTACCGGCAGATCCACGAGGTGGAACTGCCGCCCCGAGACCCCGGCCGGCCGTCTCGCCGGGGTGGGCTCGACCGCTCTGACCTGGGCCGATGGTGGTGGACCGGGGCGGACGGGGCATACTTCTGCCTCACACGGCCGATGTGGCACGAGTGGGGGCAGAAGTAGTGGCAGTAGCGGGGCGGAACATGGCTGGTCCGGACGGCACGGGGGCGGACACCGACGAGGCCGGTGAGTTCTGCCGCCTGCTGGCCCGGTACCGGGTGCGGGCGGGGCTGACGCAGGAGGAGCTCGCCGCGGCGAGCGGGATCAGCCTGCGCGCCGTCGGGGACATGGAGCGCGGCCGTACCAGGGGCCCCCAGCGCCGGACGGTGCAGGCGCTGGCCGGGGCCCTGCGGCTCGACCTGGGCCGGGCCGCCGCGCTCGAAGAGGCCGCCCGGGCCGGCCGCCCCCGGGGAGCCCGCGCCGCCGGTGCCCCGGCCGCCGTCGCACCCGCCGTTCCCGCCGCGCCCGCAGTCCCTGCCCCGCCCGCAACCCCCGCCGCGCCCGCAGCCCCCACGGTGGCCGCCGCCGCGGGGGGCGGCGACGCCGGGACGTACGCCCTGGCCCTGCCCCGCGACATCGCCGACTTCACCGCCCGCGATGACGCCCTCGCCCTGATCGGGACCCTGGCCGCCGACGGCGCACCCGCCCGCGACGGCGCACCTGCCCGCGAAGGCCTACCCGCCCGCGACGGCGAAGGGGTCGGGGAGGGCCAACCAGCCCGCCCCCGGGTCGTTCTGATCAGTGGTCAGCCCGGTCTCGGCAAGACCGCCTTCGCCCTGCACACCGCCCACACCCTGGCCCACCTCTTCCCGGACGGGCAGCTCTCTCTCGACCTGCGTGGCATGGCCCCCGAGCCCGTCACCGCCCGCGAAGCCCTCGGCCAGATCCTGCGCGCCCTCGGTGTGGCGGACGGCACGGTGCCCGCCGGCACGGAGGAGCGGGCCGGCCTCTACCGCGCCCTGGTCCGCGAGCGGCGGCTCGTCCTCGTCCTGGACAACGCCGCCGACGAGGGCCAGGTCCGGCCGCTGCTGCCCGGCTCCGGCCCGGCCCTGACCATCGTCACCAGCCGGCACACCCTGCCGGGGCTCGAATCCGTCCACCGCCTGCGGCTCGACGCCCTCACCCCCGCCGAGGCCGCGCTCCTGCTGGGCCGCATCGCCGGCCCCGACCGGATCGCCGCCGAGCCCGAGGCCACCGCCGAGCTCGCCGGTCTCTGTGGCTACCTGCCGCTCGCCCTGCGGATCGCCGGCCAGCGCCTGGTCGCCCGCCCGCAGCAGACCGTGGGCCACCTCGTGCGCCAACTCGCGGCCGAGGAAGACCGGTTGGACGTGCTGGCGACCGGAGACCTGGCCGTCCGGCCGGCCTTCGCCCTCTCCTACCGCAAGCTGCCCGCCGAGACCCGGCTGGTGCTGCGCCGCTGCGCCCTCACCGCCGGGTACGACGTCTCCGCCGCCGTGGTCGCGGCCTACGCGGACCTGTCCGTCCCGCGGACCGAGCGGCACCTGGAGCAGCTCACCGACGCCGGGCTGGTCCAGCTGTCGACCCCGGAGCGCTATCGGCTGCACGACCTGGTCCGGCTCTACGCGGGCGAGCTGCTCGCCACCGAGGAGACCCCGGAGGGTCTCGACGCCGTCCGCGCGCGGGCGGGAGGCTGGCTGCTGCGCCGCGCCACCGAGGCCGGCCGGCTCTTCGACCCGGACGTCGCCGACGGCGGACCCGGCTCGGGTTCCGGCTCCGACCCGGGCTCGGGCTCCGGCTCCCAGGCCCGCGGGGCCGGCCCCGGTGAGGAGCTCCGCCAGGACCCCGGCAGCGGCTTCGGCGCCGTACCGGGATCGGCCATCGCCCCGGGGGCGCTGCGCGAGGCCGCGCGCTGGCTGGAGGAGGAGGGCCCGGAGTGGCTGGCCGCCATGCGGCAGGCCTTCGCCGCCGGCCGGCACCGCGAGGTCATCGACACCGCGGAGGCGATGCACTGGTTCTCGGACCGGCTCATCAGCTGGGACATCTGGGCCGAGGTCTTCCAGCTCTCCGTCGACGCGGCCCGCGCCTGCGGCGACCGCCTCGCCGAGACCGTCCACCTGAACTACCTCGCCTGGACCTACTTCACCTGTCTCCACCAGTACCGGCGCGGTGCCGAACTCGCGGGCGAGGCCCTGGAGTCGGCCCGGCAGATCGGCGACCGGGAGCAGGAGGGCTGGGCGCTGATCTACCTGGCCGGATCGCTGCGGTTCCTGGTCCGGCAGCAGGAGGCCATCGACACGTACCACCAGGCCGCCGAGGTGTTCGCCACGGTGTCCAGCCGGTCCGCCCTGCTGGGCCGGCTGGTCACCCTGCGCGGCGCGGCCAACTGCCTGCGCGAGTCCGGCCGGGTCGAGGAGGCGGTGGAGTACCGCCGGCTCGCCCTGGCCGGGGCGCTGGAACTGGTGGAGCTCTGGTCCTCGCCGCTGCCGCACCTCATGGCCGCCTTCGCGGCCCACGAGCTCGGGCTCGACCGCGCGGCGCTGAAGCGCTGGCCCGCCGCCGAGAAGGCCTACCGGCAGGCTTTGGACCACTTCGAGGCGGTCGGCCGCCCCGACTCCATGACCAAGACGCTCACCGAGCTGGGCACCGCCCTGATCGAGCAGGGCCGCGCCGACGAGGCCCGCGAGATCCTCACCGAGGCCCTGACCGACCTCAGTGCCGACAACGGTCGCTCCCGCGCCCGCCACACCACCCGCCCGGGCGCCACGACGCCCTCGTGACCGGGCGGGGGCGGCGCGCCCCGCGGCCGCCCCGCAAGGCCGCCCATATCGGTTCACCAATTCAGGCCGACGGGAAACCGGAAGCCCATCAAATGGATATCCGATTTCCGATCGGATAGGGGCTGACACGCTTCCCGACCTGCAATCCGTCCATCGTGGGACCGGTTCCGGGGATAGCCTGGGGACAGAAAGACCCCAGTACGGCAGGGGACGACAGGGGCCCGCTCCCCGGATGTTCCACCGCTCGAGTTCCTGAACACCGTGATCCGCCTTGTACGGAAGGATTCCCATGTCTGAGAACCACGATGCAATCGTCGTAGATGCGAAGACCGAGGACGCGGGCGGCTGCCCGGTCCCCCACGGGCGGGCCCTGCACCCGACCCAGGGCGGCGGGAACAGCCAGTGGTGGCCGGAGCGGCTCAACCTGAAGGTTCTCGCCAAGAACCCCGCCGTGGCCAACCCGCTCGGCGGGTCTTTCGACTACGCCAAGGCGTTCCTCGCCCTCGACCTGCCGGCCGTCAAGCGGGACATCGCGGAGGCGCTCACCACCTCGCACGACTGGTGGCCGGCCGACTACGGCCACTACGGCCCGCTCATCATCAGGATGGCGTGGCACAGCGCGGGCACCTACCGGATCAGCGACGGCCGCGGCGGTGCCGGCGACGGCCAGCAGCGCTTCGCCCCGATCAACAGCTGGCCGGACAACGTCAGCCTCGACAAGGCCCGCCGCGTGCTCTGGCCGGTGAAGAAGAAGTACGGCCGCAGCCTCTCCTGGGCCGACCTGATGATCCTGGCCGGCAACGTCGCCCTGGAGTCGATGGGGTTCGGCACCTTCGGGTTCGGCGGCGGCCGTGAGGACACCTGGGAGCCGGAGGAGGACACCTACTGGGGCCCCGAGACCACCTGGCTCGGCGACGAGCGCTACACCGGCGACCGCGAGCTGGAGAACCCCCTCGGCGCGGTCCAGATGGGCCTGATCTACGTCAACCCGGAGGGCCCGAACGGCACCCCGGACCCGATCGCCGCGGCCCGCGACATCCGGGAGACCTTCCGCCGGATGGCGATGAACGACGAGGAGACGGTCGCCCTGATCGCCGGCGGCCACACCTTCGGCAAGACCCACGGGGCCGGGCCGGCGGACAACGTGGGCCCCGACCCGGAGGCCGCCCCGATCGAGCAGCAGGGCCTCGGCTGGAAGAGCACCTTCCGCACCGGCAAGGGCGGCGACACGATCACCAGCGGCCTGGAGGGCGCCTGGACGGCCACCCCGGTGAGCTGGGACAACAGCTTCTTCGAGACCCTGTTCGGCTACGAGTGGGAGCTGACCAAGAGCCCCGCCGGCGCCTACCAGTGGAAGCCGAAGGACGGCGCCGGGGCCGGCACCGTGCCCGACGCCCACGACCCGTCGAAGAGCCACGCCCCGACGATGCTCACGACCGACCTCTCCCTGCGCCTCGACCCCGTCTACGAGCCGATCTCGCGCCGCTTCCTCGCCAACCCCGACGAGCTGGCGGACGCCTTCGCCCGGGCGTGGTTCAAGCTGACCCACCGTGACATGGGCCCGGTCGCGCGGTACCTCGGCCCGGAGGTCCCGACCGAGCAGCTGCTCTGGCAGGACCCGCTGCCGGCGGTGACCCACCCGCTGGTCGACGCCGCGGACGTCGCCGCCCTCAAGGCCCGGGTCGCCGACTCCGGCCTGTCGGTGTCCGAGCTGGTGTCCACCGCGTGGGCGGCCGCCTCCTCCTTCCGCGGCAGCGACAAGCGCGGCGGTGCCAACGGCGGACGCATCCGCCTCCAGCCGCAGAGCGGTTGGGAGGTCAACGAACCCGACCGGCTGGCGACGGTGCTGCGTACCCTGGAGGGCGTCCGGACGTCCTTCAACGCGGAGCGGACCGGGGGGAAGCAGATCTCGTTCGCCGACCTGGTGGTGCTCGCGGGCGCCGCGGGCGTCGAGCAGGCGGCCAGGAACGCCGGCTTCGACATCGAGGTCCCGTTCACGCCGGGCCGCGCGGACGCGTCGCAGGAGCAGACGGACGTCGAGTCCTTCGCCGCGCTGGAGCCCGGCTCCGACGGGTTCCGCAACTACATCGCCAAGGGCGACCAGCTGCCGGCCGAGTTCCGGCTGATCGACCGGGCCAACCTGCTGACCCTGAGCACGCCCGAACTGGCGGTCCTCGTCGGCGGCCTGCGCGTCCTGGGCGCCAACCACGGGCAGACGCCGCTCGGCGTCCTCACCGCGACCCCCGGCTCCCTGACCAACGACTTCTTCGTCAACCTGCTCGACCTGGGCACGGCCTGGACGCCGGCGACGGAGGACGCCGCCACGTTCGAGGGCCGCGACGCCGCCACCGGCGAGCTCAGGTGGACCGGCAGCCGCGTCGACCTGATCTTCGGGTCGAACTCCGAACTGCGCGCGGTGTCCGAGGTCTACGCGAGTGACGACGCCAAGGAGAAGTTCGTCACGGACTTCGTCGCGGCCTGGGACAAGGTGATGAACCTCGACCGGTTCGACCTCTCCTGACCGCGGTGTCCGGGCCGGCCCCCGTGCCGGGTCGGCCCGGACCCCGCGCGGGGCCGGACCTCGGGCCGGCCGCCGGGCTCAGCACCGGGCTCAGCGCCGGGCGGTGCGGCGCGCCGGCGGCGCTATCCGCACCGGCTTCTCGACGGGCGCGTTCTCGATGTCGTCCAGCTGGGCGACGATCGTGCTGCGCAGGTCGTCGTAGTCCTCGAAGCAGTGGTCGTTGAAGAGCGTGTAGCCCGACCACATCAGGTTGGCGCACACCCGCGCCGGCACCCGGCCGGTCCGCGCGCCCATGCCGACCAGCGCCACCGAGCCGATGCTGCCGGGCGTCTGCGCGTTCTGCCGGTGGACCGCCTGGAACGCGGCGGCGCACGCGAGGGCGACGTTCAGGGTCTCGCTGACGTTCTGCGAGGACTCCTCCATCGTCGGCGCCGAGATCAGGAACCTCGGGTTGGCCGCCCCGGACGGCACGCAGACCGCGCTCCCCACCGGGAGCCGCCCCCCGAACCCGGCGCGGATCGCCCGCTGGACGCGCAGCTGGATGCCCGCCCCGAGGTGCCGCTTGACGACCGCGTCCACCCCGCCGTCCATCCGCCCCCGGGAGTTGGTCGGGCTGACCCAGGCGTCGACCTGCTGGTCGAGGATCGAGCCCTGGCGGATCGCGATCTCGGGGTTGCCGGCGAACGCCGCCCGCCACGCCTCCACCACCGTCGTGCTGACGTCGCTCAGTACGACCTTCAGCGGCGGCTGTACGCGGTTCACGCTCATGCTTCACTCCCCGTTCGAGGCACGGTCCTTCTACCGGTCACGAAGCTAGCGGGCCCCACTGACACCGGTACTCGTGGCCGGGTTCCCGCCGGCCGTGGCGCTCCCGCCGACCGGCGCAGAGCCCGGATCCCCGCATCGGCGCAGGCTGTCGGTGGGCTGACGTAGTGTCCGGAACCGTCACGGGGAGAGCGGCCGACGCGCCGGTCGTCCCCCTCCCGCAGCACCGTCCGACAGTTCGGAGTCCTCCGCCATGAGCGATGCCAACGCCCCCGCCACGCCCGACCCGGCCGACCCGCTGGCCCTCGCGGAGCTCTTCGCGGGCGGCGGCGAACCGTGGCTCCCGCTGCTGAAGCCGGTCATCGAGGCGCAGCCGGACGCGGCCGCGTTCATCGGCCCGGGCCGCGGCCAGCAGGTCGTCCCCGTCCGCGAACTGACCTTCCAGGCGCTCAAGCCCCACGCGCCGCACAAGTGGAAGGTCGTGGTCTTCGGCCAGAACCCGTACCCGAGGCCGGAGAGCGCCACCGGCATCGCGATGTTCGACAACACCTTCCACGACTGGAAGGACAGCCAGTTCGGCAGGGTCGTCAGCATCCGCTGCATCATCAAGGCGGCGGCGATGTGGAAGTACGGCATCCCCAAGAAGACCCCGATCGCCGACATACGCGCGCTGCTGAAGAAGGAGGACACCGTCCAGCCGCCGGAGTGGTTCCAGGCGATGCTGACGCAGGGTGTCCTGCTGCTGAACGCCTCGCTCACCGCCGGCAGCGACGAGGCACGGGGGACCGACCGGCACGCCGTCTTCTGGCGGCCCGTCGCCGAGCGGATTGTCGAGGAGATCCTCAGGGCGAAGCAGGACGCCGACGAGGAGGACCGTGGCGTCGTCTTCGCGTGGTGGGGGGCCCACGCGCGCAACCTGAAGAAGGTCGTCCTCCGGCTCCAGGAGAAGTACCCCGACGTCGACGTCCGGCACATCGACCACGCCAACCCCGCCGCGCAGGGCGACATCTTCTGTGACGACGACCACTTCACCACCGTGAACGCGGCCCTCGCCTCCCAGGGCGCCGACGAGATCGACTGGCTCCCGAGCAAGGGCTGGAACGAGCGCGCCGCGGAGGCCGGCGGGGCGGACGGCGGCACCGCCGAACGCATGGGCGCCTTCATCGCCTCCACCATGGAGCTGCACCAGCTCTACCTGGAACGGCTCGCGAGCGTCAAGGACGAGGGGCTCGTCCTCCCGGAGATCACCGGGGTGTTCGACACCCCGCTGATGGATTTCCGCGAGGCCGTCGCCCCGGTCGCCGGGCTGCTCGCCGGGCTGGACCGGCACGTCGGGCAGTCGCACGAGTTCGGCCGGGCGCGGGTGGACGGCGCCTCCGGCGGCCTCTCCGCCGACGCGATCGCCGCGCTCCACCTCTACACCTGCGAGTCCGCGTTCTACCGGGAGATCAACGCCGTGCTGCGCTCCCCGGACCGGGCCAGGCTCGTCCCGTACCTCCCCTACCTGCGGCTGCTGTTCTCGGCGGTGTCCCAACTGCCGTTGCGCACCGAGCCGTTGTGGCGCGGGGTGTCGCTGGACCTGCGCGCCCAGTACCCGCTGGGGCGGACCGTGACGTGGTGGGGCGTCTCCTCGTGCACGTCCGAGCCCGGCGTGGCACGGGGATTCCTCGGCAGCCGCGGCAAGCGGACGCTCTTCGAGGTGCAACCCGCCCGCGCGGTGGGCATCCGCAGCTTCTCGGCGTTCACCGGCGAGGAGGAGTTCATCCTCCTGCCGGGCACGCAGCTCAAGGTGACGGACGTGAAGACCGAGCGCAGCGGCCTGTGCACCGTGCGCCTGACGGAGCTGGACGATCAGACCCTCGTCTCCTGAGCGTCCGCCCGGGTACCCGGCCCGCCGCCCCGGGCGGCGGGCCGGCCGCACCGGCCTACCAGGCCAGCTCCACGCCGTCCGGGGTGCCGTCCTCGGCGCGGAACGTCCCGGTCGGGCCGTCGTCGCCCAGGGTCGCGAGCAGCACCGGGATGCGGGCGCCCCGCCGGGCGGTGAGCCGGCCGCGGTGGCCGTTGAGGTCCGTCGCCACGAACCCCGGCTCGGCCGCGTTGACCAGGATCGCGGTGTCCCGCAGCTCGTTGGCGTAGGTCACGGTGACGGCGTTGAGCGCGGCCTTCGACGTGTTGTACGCGAGCAGGGCCGGGAAGACCCCGGGCGGGAAGACCCCGGTCGGGTCGTCCTTCGCGGCCCCGTGGGCGAGCGAGCCGAGCACGCTGCTCATGTTGACGATCCGGCCGGCCGGTGAGCGGCGCAGCAGCGGCAGCACCGCGTTGGTGACCCGCACGACGCCGAAGACGTTGGTCTCGTACGCGGCCCGCACCTCGGCGACCGGGGTCTCGCTCGGCAGGACCTCCGGGCCGGCGACACCGGCGTTGTTCACCAGGACGTCGAGCCGCTCGACCTCGCCGGCCAGCCGCCCGGCCGCCCGGGCGACCGAGGCGTCGTCGGTGACGTCCAGCGCCAGCACGCGTGCGTCGATGCCCTCCGCCCGCAGCGCCCGCCCGGCGGACTCGCCGCGGGCGGCGTCCCGGGTGCCGAGGTAGACGGTCCCGCCCAGCAGGCCGAGCTCACGGGCCACGGCGAAACCGATTCCCTTGTTGGCGCCCGTGACGAGTGCGACCGGGGAACCGGGGGAATTCGGGGACTTGGCAGACATGGCTACTCCGGCTCTGGGCGGGGAAACGGACGCGTCGCAAATATCGGTCCCTGAGGTATTCCTGTCAAGCGTCCGCCGGCCTCACCCGGAGCTGACACATTCTTATGATTCATTTGTCGAAAGGCCCGTTGACCCGCTCGGAGCGCATTGTTACGTTCGACCGGCCGTCCGAATTTCGCGAATGGGGTCGCCCACGTTCTCCGCGAGTTCCCGATCGTCCCATCGACGTTGACGGTTTCACGGCGTCTTCGAAGCGGAAAGGACCAGCATGCCCACCCCCTCCGGTACCGTCCCCCAGGAGCAGCGGACCGCCGGCGCGGCCGGACCGTCGGCCCTGGCGCGGCTCCCCTCCCTGACCGGGCTGCGCTTCGTCGCCATCTGCGTCGTCTTCGCCTCGCACGCGGCCCTGTTCGGCGCCCTGCGCACCGGCCGCGACTACTCCGTCCTCTACCCGCTCGGGGCCCTCGGCGTCTCGCTGTTCTTCATCCTCAGCGGATTCGTCCTCACGTATTCCGCCCGGAGCGGGGACACCGCCCCGGCCTTCTGGCGCCGGCGGTTCGTAAAGATTTATCCGGCCCACCTGGTCGCCTGGACCGCCGTCATGCTCCTCATCTGGGCGGGGAACGTCCCGAGGGTCCCGCCGGGCTCCGCGCCGCCGCTTTCGCACGACCTCGCCAACCTCTTCCTGGTGAATACCGTCGCGCCCGGGTGGTGGTCGGTGGACGGTGGCAACGGGGTGGCCTGGTCACTCGTCTGCGAATTGTTCTTCTACGCGCTTTTCCCGGTGCTCCTGCCCCTCGTCCGGCGGATTCGGCCCGAGTGGCTGGTCGCCGGCGCGGTCGCGGCCGTCGCCGCCGCCTGGCTGGTCCCGCTGCTCGCCCTCGGTCTCGGCGGAGCGGCGACCGGCAGCCCGCTGGGGGCCGATCTCTCCGTCGACCAGCTCTTCTACGCCTACTTCTGGCCGGTCGGCCGGCTGCCCGAGTTCGTCCTGGGCATGGTGCTCGCCCGGCTCGCGGTGCACCGGCCGCGGACCCGGGTCGGCATCGTCCCCTCGGCCGCCCTGGTCGTCGCCGTCCTGGCGGCGGGCCCGCACGTGCTGTCGTCGGTGTTCCTGCTGACGGCGGTCACGGTGGTGCCGCTCGCCCTGCTCATCCGGGCCACCGCCGCGGCCGACCTCAACGCGACCCGGTCCCTCCTGCGGTCGCCGCAGGCGGTCTTCCTCGGGGACATCTCCTACGCGTTCTACCTCCTGCACTTCACGGCGTTCATGGCCCTGTACCACTACCTGCCGCAGAGCTGGCCGAACGCGCTGCTGGTCGTCCTGGTGTTCGTCCTCGGCCAGCTCGCCGCCTGGCTGCTCCACGCCCGGGTGGAGGTGCCGGGGATGCGCCGCTTCGCCGTCTCGCGTGCCCGGCGTCGTGCCGCCGCGCCGTCGTCGGCGGCCGGCCACCCCTGACAGGTCGGCCACCCCTGACAGGTCGGGCGCCGCACGTGCGGCCAGGACACCCACGCGTCCGGGTCGCACGTGCGCCCGTCAGTCCGGCGCCGTCACGTATCCCGCCTCGGCCATCGCCGCGAGCATGTGGTCCTGAACCCGGACGAGGACGTCCGCGGCGCGGCCGAGTTCACCCGGCAGCGCCTGCGCGAAGGCCTCCGCGAGCAGTTCGCAGCGGGCGGCCCGGACGCGCTCCAGGACCCGGCGGCCGTCCGGGGTGATCGCGATCAGCCCCGAGCGGCCGTCGGCCGGGTCCGTGCGGCGGCCGACGAGGTTGCCGGCCTTCAGCGGGCGGAGCTGCAACGAGACGGTCGAGACGTCGACGTGCAGACAGTCCGCCAGGTCGGACACCCGCATCGCCCCGGCGACGTCGAAGTGTTCCAGCAACCGCAGCGCGCTGGGCGAGAGGTCACTGTCCGACAGCCGGGCCACCTCGGCGCGGACGTGCCTGCTCTCGCTCCACCGCACCGCCGCCGAGAGCGCGACCTCCAGGCGGGCCAGCTCCGGTGCGGCGGAGGGCTTCTTCGGTGTCGCTCGGGGCGCCGTCCTGGGTGAGGTCATCCGACCAGGCTACGCCGGGGCCTGCCCGCCACGAGCGGTGCGGTGCGCGGCGGCCGGGCCCCCGGGAGGTCCGAGCAGCGTCGCGAGCCCGTCGGCGAACCTCCCCGGGAGCCAGACCCAGTCGTGCCCGCCCGGGAACTCGTCGTAGGTGAGGCGGTAGCCCTTGCCGGCCAGCACGGTGCGCAGGTGCCGGTTGGACGCCAGCATCGTGGCCAGGCCGCTGGGGAAGACGTCGTCGTCGAGCAGTCCCGCCGCCAGGTAGAACTCCAGCGGCAGCCGCTCCGTGGAGGCGTACTGCCGCGCGAGCCAGTCGGGTCGGCCGTCCCGCTTCGCGCCGAACGCGCCGATCAGCGAGATCACCTTCCCGAAGACGTCGGGCCGGCGCCACGCCGCGTACATGGCCGTCAGACCGCCCAGGCTGGCGCCGCCGACGACCGTCGTCGTCGGCCGGGGCCGGACACCGAAACGCTCCCGGGCCCAGGCGAGGAGCTCCTCGCCGAGGAACGTGCAGTAGGCGTCCGACAGGTGGAGGTCGCGCGGCCGGTGCTCACGCGGGTCGGGCATCAGCGCGATGAACGGGACGACGTCCCCGGCCGCGACGAGCCGGTCGAACACGGCGGCGATCGAACCGATCTCCAGGAGCTCCCAGCCGTCCAGCAGGACCACGACCGGGGTGTCCTCGCCGGGCACCAGCCCCGCCGGGGTGTAGGTGTGGACGGGGGACGGGCGGCCCAGCGCCGCACTGCCGACCTCGTGGACGGCCGTGCGGCCGGCCCCGGCCCCGGCCCCGGTCCGGTCCGGGTGGGCCGGGCGGGCCGGGGCCGCCAGGTCGAGCAGCGAGACCGTGCGACCCCAGGGCGACAACGGGAGCCCCTGGTCGGGGTGGTGGACGGCCCTGGGGTTGTACGGGTCGGCCCGGCGGCCGGCGAAGTGGGCGGCCCAGTCGAAGGCACCGCCGGCCGACCCGGGGGAGACGTCCCGGGTGAAGGCGTAGGTGACCCGCGTGTCGCACGGCAGCCGCAGGCTGACGTGCCAGATGTCCGTCCCCGCGAGGTTGGCCAGCTCGAACTCCGCCGCCGCGGCGGGGGACACCCCGTCGCACAGCGTCCACGGACCGGACGCCGCCGGGGCACGGAGCAGGAACGTGACGCAGACGGCCGAGGGGTCGCCGGCGATCGGCTCGACGAGCGGCGTGGTGGCCGCTTCGACCACCGTCCAGAACTCCGCCGAGGCCGCCAACGTGTTCACCCCGGCGGTGAGTTCGGCCAGCAGAGGGCTCTTCAGGACCGTCCGCCACGGCCCGGCCCGGTCGGGCCTCACAACATCGTTCGTCATCCTGCTTCCCTGCGGCGTGGTCGGTGGGACGGGACCGGCGGCCGTTGCGGCCGGGCGCCCCGCCCCGGGGGAGGGGCGGGGCACCGGGCAGAGGAGTGGCGCCGGTCAATGGGGGCGTGGGCTTTCGGCTCAACCCGCCTGCGTGGCGGCCTCCTCCAGCGACGGCTCGGCGGCGGGGGCGGGCTCCGGCAGCCCGGGCAGCAGGAAGCTCGCGCCGAGGATGAGCGCCACCGCACCGAAGACGAACCAGTAGGCGCCGTGGAACCCGCCCGCGGTGGAACCGCCGCCCACGGTCTGCAGGATCAGGGTGATCACCGCGATGCCGACCGCCGCGCCGAGCTGGTTGAGGATGAACAGGGCCGAGCTGCCCTGCGGGACGAGGTGGGGCGGCAGCGTGCGGTACAGCGAGCCCATCGTCGGGGCGCCGACGAAGCTGAGCCCGACCCCGAACACGACGGCGCCCAGCACCGGCCAGACGTCGGACGTCCCGGAGCCGATCGTGGTGAGGACCAGTACCCCGACGGCCCCCGCCACGGCACCCCAGCGGGCGAGCGCGCGCGGTCCGAGCCGGTCGGAGAGCCGGCCGGCCAGCGGCATGGCGGCGGCGCAGCCGATGCCGTAGGGCGCCAGGAGCAGGCCGGCGCCCAGGGCGCCGCGCCCGTGCAGCTGCTGGTAGTAGAGCGGCAGGATGAACAGGTTCGCGAAGGTGGCCATGCCGATCAGGGTCATCACCGAGACGGCGGCGGAGAAGCTCGGCCTGGTGAACAGCCGCAGGTCGATCAGGGGTGGCGTGCCGCGCTCCCGCAGGGCGTGGACGGCGTAGGCGGCCAGCAGTGCGGCCCCGGCGGCGAGCGGCACCAGCACCGGCCAGACGGTGAACGCCGCATGGTCGGCGGCCTGGTTCATGGCGAGGACGAGCAGGGCGAAGCCGGGGCCGAGCAGTGCCACGCCGACGAGGTCCAGGCGGACGGGGTTCTCCTGCCCGGCGGGCTCGTCGACGGGCAGCACCCGGAGGGCGCCGAGGAACGCCGCCGCGCCGAGCGGCAGGTTGATGAAGAAGATCCAGTGCCAGTCGAGGGCCTCCAGCACGACGCCGCCGACGATCAGACCGAGCACGGGGCCGGACGAGAGGACCACGCCCATCAGGCCCATGACGCGTCCCGCGCGGGTGGGGCCGGCGGCCCGGGCCAGGATCATCAGGAGGAGCGGGTCGAGGATTCCGGCGCCGAGGCCCTGGACGACGCGGAAGGTGATGAGGCTGGCGATGTTCCACGCGAGCCCGGCGGCCAGCGAGGCGGCCAGGAACAGCACCAGGCCGAAGAGCCAGAGCCGTTTCACGCCGAAGCGTCCGACGGCCCAGGTCGTCACCGGGATCGCGACGGTGAGGGCCAGCAGGTAGCCGGTGGACACCCAGCCGACCGTGCTCAACGAGGTGTGGAAGTGCTGGGCGAGCGTGTTCACGCCGACGGCGACCACGGTGCCGTCGATGATGCCCATCGTCCCGCCGAGAAGGATCACGCTGATCAGTCGCCTGAGCGCGGGTTCCAGACGGTCGTCTGCCGCAGCGGTCATGAAGGTTCGTCTCCCGTGAGAAGGGTGCGAATGAAGGGTGCGAATGGCGAGGACGGTGCGCCGGGCCGAGCGACGGGGCCACCGGGCCGGTCGGGCGGGGAGAGGGCGCGCCGTTGAGGAGGCACCGGAAGCTGACTAATACTTGGAGAGCCCCCGTTCCATTAGGAGAGTATGCCCGTGCCGGACGATGACGCAACGATTGGTTACAATCTGTTAATGATCGGCGAGGTGCCCCGGGAGCCGCCGCGCCGTTGCGGGAGTGCCGAGGGAGTGGGTGACGTGGTGACGGTCGAGGGCGGTCTGGTCCTGGTGACGGCTCAAGGGGGGCCGCTGGCAGTGGAGTTCGCCAACACGATCTATCCCCACCGGCGTGTCCTCCAGGATCACCTGCGGGACGGGACCGCGGCCGCGCAGTGGCTGCAGGACAGGGCCGGCGCCTTCCGTCCGGCACTCGCGGCGGGCGGGGCGGGCGGGCTGGACGACGCCGGCCTGGCCCGTCTGGTCGGCCTGCGGGACGCCGTCCGGGACGCCCTCCACGCGGTGGTGACGGACGATCAGATACCCGGCCCGGCGCGTGCGGTGATCAACACGGCCAGTGCGCTGTCGCCGCGCTGGCCGGTCCTCGACTGCGGTGCGTCGATCGAGATCGTCTGCGGCACCGGGACGGATCCGGTGGCCGAGGCCATGGCCTCGATCGCCCAGTCCGCCGTCCACGTCCTCGGCGGTCCGCTGCGGCCGCTGGTGCGGATCTGCCCGGCCGAGGGCTGCCCGATGTTCTTCGTCAAGGACCATCCGCGGCGTGCCTGGTGCACTCCGGCCTGCGGCAACCGCAACCGGGTCGCGCGCCACCACGCCCGCCGCCAGGTCGAGTCGGACCCGGTGGCCTGACCGGGCGCCTGATCCGCCCCGGCCCGGCCCGGAGCGCCCCGGCCTGTCCTGTCCTGATCCGTCCTGTCCCGGCCCGTCCTGCTCCGGCCCGTCCTGCTCCGGCCCGTCCTGTCCCGGCCCGTCCTGTCCCGGCCCGTCCTGCTCCGGCCCGTCCTGCTCCGGCCCGTCCTGCTCCGGCGTGGCCGTCCGATCCGGCGTGCCCCGGCCCGGGTGACGGATCGTCGGCCATATGGTTTGATTGCTCAAACTAAAGGGGTAGGTCTCCGGCGCCCGGGTCACGAAGGCGCGGATCCCCGGCGCGCCCGCCGGCCCGCGGCGAGCCCGCATCCCGTGCCCGGCTCGCGCCCGTACACCGGCCCGGCACACCCGCGTGCGGCGCTGCCCGCCGGACCGGGCGCCACGGGCGGACCGCCGCCGTACCGGGCACCACCGCCGGACCACCGCCGTACCGGGCATCACGGGCGGACCACCGCGGCCGGCGCCGGCGGCGCTCCCGCCGCAGCCGTCGGCAGGAGACCCCGAACCACCGTCATCCGAGAGGGAACCCATGGCCACAGCAGTCATCACGGGCGGGACCGACGGCATCGGCCGCGCTCTCGCCGACACCTACCTGGACCGCGGCCACGAGGTGCTGATCGTCGGCACCAGCGAAGGGAAGGGCCGGGCGTTCGTGGAGTCGGCCGGCCGGCGCGGGGCCGGCGACCGGGCGCGGTTCCTCCAGGCCGACCTCAGCCTGGTCGCGGAGAACCGCCGCGTGATCGACCGGATCGCGGAGCAGTACCGGGCGGTCGACGTCCTGGTGCTGGGTGCGCGCTACCACCGGTCGACGCGGGCGGAGACCCCGGACGGGTTCGAGAGCAACTTCGCGCTCTACTACCTGAGTCGCTACCTGCTCAGCCACGGCCTGGTCGGGCTCCTCGGCCGTGCCGAGCGCGCGACCGTGCTCAACTTCGGCGGCTCGGGCCTCACCGGCCCCGTCCGCTGGAACGACCTGCAGCTGCGCCGCAACTACCCCGGCACGGGCGCCCTCGGCCACGGCGCGGCGCTCTGCGACCTCCTCGGCGTCCACTTCACCAGGGCCTACGCCGACACCCCCGTCCACTACGTGCTGAACCATCCCGGGGTCGTCTCCACCAGCTTCGCCGGCGAGTACGACGCCTTCACGGCGGCCCATGTCGACGGGCTGCGGACGTCGGGCAAGCCGGTCTCCCTGGCCGTCGCGCAGATCCTCCCGTACCTCGACGCGCCCCCGGCCCGGCTCACGGCCGTCCTGGAGGGCAGGCAACTGCCCACCGACACCCCTGCGTTCGACCCCGCGGCCGCCGAGCGCCTGCACACGATCACCGAGAAGCTGCTCGCCGACCTGCCGCGGTGACGGGCGGCGGGTGACCCCGGACCGGGCCGGGCGGACGTGTTCCGCCGGGCCCGGTCCCCGGCGTTCCCGGGCGCCCGGAGGCGGCCGGCGAAGGGCGGACGCCGCCGGGGCCCTCACCGGGCGAGACCGCCCGGCACGGCGGCCAGCAGCTCCCGGGTGTAGGGGTGCGAGGGCGACGCGAACACCTGCTCCACCGGACCGGTCTCGACGAGCCTCCCGCCGCGCATCACGCCGACCCGGGAGGCGATCTGACGGACGACCGCCAGGTCGTGCGAGATGAAGAGGAGGCCGAGCCCCAGCTCGGCCCGGAGTTCCGCGAGCAGGTCCAGGATCTGTGCCTGGGACGACACGTCGAGCGCCGACACGGGCTCGTCGCACACGAGCAGGTCCGGGTCCAGGGCCAGGGCGCGGGCGATGGCGACGCGTTGGCGCTGGCCGCCGGAGAGCTCGGCGGGGCGCCGGTCCAGCAGCGCGGCGGGCAGGCGCACCCGGTCGAGGAGGGTGGCGGCCCGGCCGGCGCGTTCGGCGCGGGAGCCGATCCGGTAGGCGCGCAGCGGCTCGGAGACGATCTCGGCGACGGACAGCCGGGGCGACAGCGAGGCGTAGGGGCTCTGGTGGACGAACTGCATCCGGCGGCGCAGCCCGCGCAGTGCGCCGCCGCCCAGGCGGGTGACGTCCTGCCCGTCGAAGGTGATCCGGCCGGAGGTCGGGTCGGTGAGGCGTACCAGCATGCGCGCGGTGGTCGACTTGCCCGATCCGGATTCGCCGACCAGGGCGAGCGTCTCTCCGCGCCCGATCCGCAGGCTGACGCCGTCGACCGCCCGCGCCCCGGGGTGCCGGTCGCCCCGGTGGCCGGGGAACTCCTTGACCAGGTCCTCGGCCAGGAGCAGGTCCCCCGCGCCGGCCGGGCGGTCCCCGGGCCCGTCCGCCCCGTCCCCGGCGGCCGCCGTCCGGCTCCGCAGCGCCGCCCGCGGCCGGTCCGGGCCGGGGTCCGTCGTCGGACTCCCGCCCGGGGCCGCCGCCAGCAGGGCGCGCGTGCAGGGGTGGGCGGGAGCGTCGAGGACCTGCCGCACCGGGCCGCTCTCCACCACCTCGCCGCGCTCCATGACGGCGACCCGGTCCGCCCGGTCGGCGGCGACGCCGAGGTCGTGGGTGATCAGCAGGACGGCGATGCCGCGCTCGCGGGTCAGCGCACCGATGTGGTCGAGGATCCTCCGCTGGACGGTGACGTCCAGTGCGCTCGTGGGCTCGTCCGCGATGACCAGCCGCGGGCGGGCGGCGAGCGCGATGGCGATCAGCACCCGTTGGCGCATGCCCCCGGACAGTTCGTGGGGGTAGCGGCGGGCGACCGACTCCGGGTCGGGCAGCCCGGCCTCGCCGAGCAGCTCCAGGGCCCGGCGGGCCGCCTCCGGCCGGGCGGCGAGCCGGTGGATCAGCAGGACCTCGGCGACCTGGCGTCCGATGCGCTGCACCGGGTTGAGCGCGACCATCGGGTCCTGCGGGATCAGGCCGATCTCGCGGCCCCTGAGCCCGCGCAGGGCGGCGTCCCCGGCACGGGCCAGGTCGGTTCCGGCGAACACGATCGCGCCCCCGTCGAGCGAGCCGCCACGCGGCAGCAGCCCCAGCACCGCGTGCGCCGCCGTGCTCTTCCCGGAGCCCGACTCGCCGACCAGCGCCACGACCTCGCCCGGCCGCACGCTCAGGTCGACGCCCCGGACGGCGGGCACGGTGCCGGCCCTGCTCCGGTAGGAGATCCGCAGCCGCCGGATGTCCAGCAGCGGTCCGTCGGTCATCGTGCCTCCTGGTCTTCACCGTCGAGGGAGCGGGCGATGCGGTTCGCGGCGAGCACGGTGGCCGCGATGACGAGCCCCGGCAGGGTGGTGAGCCACCACGCGGTGGCGAGGTGGTTGCGGCCGTCCGAGACGAGCGAGCCCCACTCGGGGGCGGGCGGCTGCGCGCCGTAGCCGAGGAAGGAGAGCGAGGAGACCTGGAGGACGACCGCGCCGAAGTCGATGGCCGCGTAGACCAGCACCGGCCCCGCGGAGTTCGGCAGCACGTGCCGCAGCAGCACCGCCGGCCACCGGTTGCCGGACGCCCGCGCCGCCTCCACGTAGGTGGACCGCCTGACCTTCAGCACCTCGGCGCGCATGATCCTGGCGAACGTCGACACGCTGGTCACCCCGACCGCCAGCGCCACCTTGAGGGTGCCGAACCCGAGCGCCGTCACCAGCGCGAGCGAGAGCAGCAGGCCGGGGACGGAGAGCAGGACGTCGGTGAGCCGCATCACCACGTCGTCCACGGCGCCCCCGCGGTAGCCGGCGAGCAGCCCCGCCAGCGAGCCGGCGACCAGTCCGACGGCCACGGCGAGCACGGCCGCCTGCACGGTGGGGAGGGCGCCGTGCACGACGCGGGCGAGGAGGTCCCGGCCCAGCTGGTCCGTGCCGAACGGGTGGCCGGGGCCGGGGGGCAGCAGTTTCTCCCGCGGCGCGGCGGCCAGCGGGTCGTACGGGGAGAGCAGGCCGGGGAGGAACGCGGCCGTCACCAGGACGGCGACCAGGAGCGCCGAGAGCACCAGGCCGGGCCGGAGCAGCCAGAACCGGGCGTGGCGGCGGAACGGGGACGGCGCCCCCGCAGGCTCCGCGGCGGCGGCCCGTGGAAGGTCCCCCGCGGAGGCCGGGGCGTCCGCGTCCGGGACGGTCGGTTCGGTCATGTCCGCACCGCCGGCCTGGTCGTCGTGGTCGTCGTGGTGATCCGGGGGTCCAGCAGCGGCTGGAGGAGGTCGACGGCGAGGGTGGTCAGGACGAACGTGACGGCGCCGAGGACGACCACCCCCTGGACGACCGGGATGTCCTGCGCCGTCACGGCGGCCGCCGTCTCGCGTCCTATCCCGGCACGGGCGAAGACGGTTTCGACGACCACGGCGCCGCCCAGGACGTTGCCCGCCATGATGCCGGCCAGCGTCAGGGACGGGACCGACGCGTTGCGCAGGGCGTGTCCGAACAGGACCCGCCGCCGGCTCGCGCCCTTCGCCAGGGCGGTCTGGATGTACGGTTCGGCCAGCGCCGTCCGCAGGCCCTTCGCCAGGACCTGCGCGATCAGGGCGGCTCCCGGCAGGGCCAGCGTGACGGACGGCAGTACCAGGGCGGCCGGCCCCGCGTCGCCGAAGGCGGGGAAGAGCCGCCAGCGGAACGACAGGAGCTGTACCAGCACCAGGCCGACCCAGAAGGTCGGGGCGGACACCCCCAGCGCCGGCAGCGAGAGGAGGAGCTGGCGCAGCCAGCCGCGCCTGGTCCAGCTGCCGGCCAGCGCAAGGGCGGTCCCCAGGGTCACCGCCAGCAGCATGGCGGCGGCGGCCAGTTGGACGGTCGTCGGGAGTGCCTGCCCGAGCAGGTCGGTGACCTTCACACCGCTCTGCACGGAGCGCCCGAGGTCGCCCTGGACGGCGTGCAGGAGCCGGGTGGCGTACTGGTCGGCGGCCGGCCGGTCGAGCCCGTACTGGTGGCGCAGCGCATCGATCTGCGCCTGGGTGACGGTGCTGGCGTCGCCGCCGCCCGAGGCCATGATCGTCGCAGGGTCGCCGGGGAGCAGGTACAGCACGCCGAAGGAGAGCGTGTAGGCGGCCCACAGTACGAACACGGCCTGGAACAGCCGTCGTAGGAGATAGTTCCTCATCATCGCCTTCGGGAGGCCGGGTGGGGGAGGTGTGCGGGAAGGGGCCGGCCGGTCAGGAGAGCCAGGCGTCGTGGAACTGCACCTGGGAGGAGGAGCCGAGGCTGACGCCGTGCACCCCGGTGCTCAGCGCGTACACGCTCGTCATCTCGAACACCGGTATCTGGTAGGCCTGTTCGAGTACCCGGCGCTGCGCCCTGGCGACGAGGTCGGCGCGCTTGGCGGGGTCGGCCGCGGCGGCCTGCGCGTCCAGCAGGGCCTGCAGCTCCGGGTCCTGGATGTGGGACAGGTTGAGCAGCTTGTCGGAGAAGGCGCTGCGCAGGATGTCCGGGTCGGCCCTGGTGCCGTTGCCCCAGGCGAGGTCGTAGTCGCCGCTCTTCTGGGCCAGTTGGTAGTCGGGGATGGTCAGGACCCTGAGCGTGATCCCGATGCCGGCCTGCTTCACCTGCTGCTGGACGAGTTCCAGGACGGACTTGTTGGGGCCGAAGTTGGTGGCGAGGATGACCTTGAGGTCGAGCTTCACGCCGTTCTTCGCGCGGATGCCGTCCGGGCCGGGCGTCCAGCCGGCCGCGTCCAGCAGCCGTCCCGCGGCCGCCGGGTCGTGGGCCAGGAGCTTGGAGTTGTCCTGGTAGGCGGTGGTGGTGCTGGACAGCGAGCTGGTGGCCGGGCGGTAGTTGCCGCTCAGGACGGTGTCGACGACCTCCTTGCGGTCGACGGCGATCTCCAGGGCCCTGCGCACGGCGATGTCGCCCGGCTGGGGCCGGGAGGTGTTGATGCTCAGCGCCACGGGCACGCCGGGGTTCGAGCGGGCCAGCAGGGTCACGCCCAGGCCCTTGAGCGCCGCCTCGTCCTGCGGCGCGACTCCGGCGATGGCGTGGATCTGCCCGGACCCGAGGCTGCCGGTGCGCACCCCGGACTCCGGGACCACCGTGAAGCTGATCCGCTCCAGGTAGGCGGGGCCGGCGTGTCTCCACAGGGAGGATCCCCCCGCGTAGTCGGCGCGCCGGCTCAGCTCCACCGACTTCCCGGGCGTGTAGCCGTCCAGGTTGAAGGGGCCGGAGCCGGTCAGCGGGCCGGCGCAGAGGCTCTCGGGGCTCCGCTTGAGCGTGGACGGGGCCAGCAGCCCGAGCGTGGAGGTGGAAGTGGCCTGGAGGAACTGGGCGTTGGGCTGGTCGAAGGTGACCTTGGCGGTGTGGGTGTCGACGACCTCGGTGCTCCGGTAGCCGCTGAGGTAGCCGGAGCCGGGGATCGACTTGGCGCCGAGCTGGAAGACGGCGTCGAGGTTCTCCTTGACGGACTGCGCGTCGATGGGCGTGCCGTCGCCGAAGGTCAGGCCGTCGCGCAGGTGGAAGGTGAACGCCGACGCGTCCGGGCTGACGTCCCAGGAGGCGGCGATCCAGGGGACGATCCTGCCGGTCGCCGGGTCCTGGTCGGTCAGCGAGTCCACCAGCCCGCGGGCGGCGTAGACGGCGTCGTTGGTGACCGCCTGGTGCGGGTCGACGCAGGTCGGGTCCGAGCCCAGCGCGAAGGTCAGGTGACCGCCGGCGTGCGGCTCGGCCCGGTCGCCGCCGTCGGAGGGGGCCGAGGAGCAGGCGGCCAGCGCCAGCGACAGGACGACGGCCGAGGTGAGCAGGCCGGCGGGGTGGCGTGAGTCAGGCATGGGCGGGGCCTTTCGGGCGCTAGGTGGTGTGAGGCGGGGCGGCGGGGGCCCGCCGCCCCGGGACGTGCGCGGGCGGCCGGTGGCCGCCCGTTCGCGGGAGCCGGTCAGGCGTGCCCCATCCGGAACCCGATCCCGCGGAGCGTGACGATCCAGCACGGGTCGCCCAGCTTCTTGCGCAGCGCGCTGACGTGGGTGTCGATGGTCCGGCTGGCCTTGGCGCCCAGCGGCCGGCCGTCGTACTGGTAGTCCCAGACGTCGGCCATCAGCTGGGCGCGGGAGAACACGGTCTGCGGCTTCGAGGCGAGTTGGTGGAGCAGGGAGAACTCGATGCGCGTCAGCTTGACCGGCCGGCCGTTGATCCGGGTCTCCCGGGTGTCCGGGTCGATGCACAGGGAGCCGATCGCGATCGGCTGCGACCGGGGGAGGGCCGCCGGCCGTGAGCCGGCGCGCCGCAGGACGGCCTCGATGCGCGCGAGGAGTTCCCGGAAGCCGAGCGGCTTGGCCATGCAGTCGTCGCAGCCGGCCTGGAGGGACAGGATGCGGTCGAGGTCGGTGCCGGGCTCGGTGAAGGCGATGATGGGGATGTCACTGGCGGCCCGCAGCAGCCGGCAGACCTCCAGTCCGTCGATATCGGGCAGTGCAAGGTCGATCAGGAAGAAATCGGACTTCGGATACCTTTCGAGCGCCTCGGCTCCGGTCCGGCAATGGTCGGTGTCAAATCCGTGGCGCCGTAGGGCGGCACTCAGGCCGTCGACCCCGATCGTGTCGGAATCCGCTACCAGTACCTGCATGACTCTCAAGCCCCCGTGAAGATCGTTCGAATCGCATTGAGCAGGTTAGCCCCGTTCCGGTGTGCGTCAAAGGTCTGGCGAGGCATTTAACGCTGCTGCAAAGTTCTGGCAACTGTCGTGCACATAAGCCTAGTTGGCAGGCACGGAGTGGCGGCCGAGCGTCAAGGGGCATGCCGTTCCCCTGACGGTTCCTTAAAACTCCCGGGGGGCTCCCGAGGCCTCCCGGCAGCGGCCGCGGCAGCGGAATGACAGGTTCCGCCCGGGGTGGCCTGACGTTTCCCTGACAGGTATTTGCAGATAACCTTGACTTTTTTGCTTGAATCCTGCACCGGCCGTGGCGGAAGATTTTCGTGTCCGGCGGAAACCCGGGCGGAGCTTTCCGGGTCATTGCGAACCCTCGTGAATTACTGAACCCGGGAAGAGTTCACACGCGATTGCCGCTTCGAACGGGAGAGGTGAATGAGCGCTTCGGTGGTCATTGCGGGAGCCGGGCCGGCCGGGCTCGTGCTCGCCGGCGAACTGAGATTGGCGGGCATCGATGTCGTGGTCCTGGAACGCCTTTCCCGGCGGACCGTGGAATCGCGCGGAATCGGGCTGACCATCCGCACCGTCGAGACCTTCGCCCAGCGCGGGCTGCTGCGCCGCTTCGGCGACCTCGGCACCAGCGACCAGGGGCACTTCGGCGGCGTCCCGGTCGACCTCGGCGTCCTGGGCGGCGCGTACCGGGCCGCCAAGACGGTGCCCCAGTCCGTCACCGAGACCGTCCTGGAGAACTGGGCGGTGGAGCTCGGCGCCGACATCCGGCGCGGCCACGAGTTCCGCTCCTACCGGGAGGAGGGCGCCTCCGTCCTGGTGCGGGTCGGGACCCCGGCCGGGGAACGCACCCTGCGGGCGGACTACCTGGTCGGAGCCGACGGCGGGCGGAGCACCGTCCGCAAGGCCGGCGGCTTCGACTTCCCCGGCAGCGCGGCCACCACCGAACTGCTGCTCGCGGACGTCCGGGGCATCGACGTGAGACCCCGGATGACCGGCGAGCTGCTGTCCGACGGAATGGTGATGTCCGCGCCGCTGCCCGGCGGCGTCCACCGCGTCATCGTCGGCGAGCGCGGCGCGGCGCCCCGCAGGCGCGGCGGTCCGCCGACCTACCAGGAGGTCGCCGACACCTGGAAGCGGCTCACCGGGGACGACATCTCGCACGCCGAACCGGTCTGGGTCAGCGCCTTCACCGACGCGGCGCGCCTGGTCTCCCAGTACCGCCGGGGCCGTGTCCTGCTCACCGGCGACGCCGCGCACATCCACCTGCCGGCCGGCGGCCAGGGCATGAACACCGGCATCCAGGACTCGGTCAACCTCGGCTGGAAGCTCGCCGCCGTCCTGCACGGCACCGCACCGGAGTCACTGCTGGACACGTACCACGACGAGCGGCACGAGGTGGGCCGGCAACTGCTCGCCGACACCGCCGCCCAGGGCCGGCTGATCCTCGGCGGCGCGCAGGCGCAGCCGCTGCGCGACGTCCTGGCCGAGCTGACCGGCTACCAGGACGTCAGCCGCCACCTCGCCGCCAAGGTCAGCGGGCTGGCGATCAGGTACGACGTCGGGCCGGGCGCCAACCCCCTGCTCGGGGCGCGGCTGCCGCACCTGGAACTGACCGTGCGGGGGCGCGCGGTCGGCAGTACCGCGCTGCTCCGCGCCGGCCGCGGCGTCCTGCTGGACCTCGCGGACAACCCGCACCTGCGACGCCGCGCGGCGCCCTGGCGCGAGCGGATCGACATCGTCACCGCCACCCCGCACGGCGGCGGGACCCCGCTCGACGGCACCACCGCCGTGCTGGTCCGCCCGGACGGCTACGTCGCCTGGGCCGGCCCCGGCAGCCACCACGACCTTCCCACCGCACTGGACCGCTGGTTCGGTCCCGCCCGACGCGAATCCCGAGAGAGGTAGAGATGTACAGCACACTGATCGTCGCCCGCATGGAACCGGGCTCCGCCGAGGAGGTCGCGGAGCTCTTCCGAGCCTTCGACTCCGGGCAGACGCCGCACCTCATGGGCACCCGCCGCCGCGAGCTCTTCTCGTACCGGGGCCTCTACTTCCACCTCCAGGACTTCGACGGCGAGGACGGCGGAGGGCGCATCCAGAGCGCCAGGACCGACCCCCGGTTCGTCCGGATCAGCGAGGACCTCAAACCGCACATCGAGGCCTACGACCCCGCCACCTGGCGCTCCCCGGCCGACGCGATGGCCCGCCGCTTCTACCACTGGAGCGCGTCGTGAGCCGCCCGCCCGGCCGCCGGGTCGTCATCACCGGAGTCGGCGTCACCGCCCCGGGCGGCATCGGGGCCAAGGACTTCTGGCAGCTGCTGACCGACGGACGCACCGCGACCCGGCGGATCTCCTTCTTCGACCCCTCGCCGTTCCGCTCCCAGATCGCGGCCGAGGCGGACTTCGACGCCGAACTGTCCGGGCTCTCCCCGCAGGAGATCCGCCGGATGGACCGCGCCGCCCAGTTCGCGGTGGTCACCGCCCGGGAGGCGGTCGCCGACAGCGGACTGGACTTCGCCGCCCTGGACCCGCACCGCATCGGCGTGGCCATCGGCAGCGCCGTCGGCGCGACCACCGGACTCGACCAGGAGTACCGCGCGGTCAGCGACGGCGGCCGCCTCGACCTCGTCGACCACGAGTACGCCGTACCCCACCTGTACAACTACCTGGTGCCCAGCTCGTTCGCGACCGAGGTCGCCTGGGCCGTCGGCGCGGAGGGTCCCGGCACCGTCGTGTCCACCGGGTGCACCTCCGGCATCGACGCCGTCGGCTACGCGACCGACCTGATCAGGGACGGGGCCGCCGACGTGGTGGTGGCCGGGGCGAGCGACGCCCCGATCTCGCCCATCACCGTCGCCTGCTTCGACGCGATCAAGGCCACCACCGCGCGCAACGACGACCCGGAGCACGCCTCACGGCCCTTCGACGCCAGCCGCACCGGGTTCGTCCTCGGGGAGGGGGCGGCCGTCTTCGTCCTGGAGGAGCTGGAGAGCGCACGCCGCAGGGGCGCCCACGTCTACGCCGAGGTGGCCGGCTACGCGACCAGGTCCAACGCCTTCCACATGACCGGACTGCGCCCGGACGGCGCCGAGATGGCCGAGGCGATCCGGGTGGCGCTCGACGAGGCCCGGCTCGGCCCCGACGAGATCGACTACGTCAACGCGCACGGCTCCGGCACCAAGCAGAACGACCGGCACGAGACCGCCGCCTTCAAGCGCAGCCTGGGCGAGCACGCCTACCGCACGCCCGTCAGCTCGATCAAGTCGATGGTGGGTCACTCGCTGGGCGCCATCGGGTCGATCGAGATCGCGGCCTCCGTCCTGGCGATGGAGCACGGCGTGGTGCCGCCCACGGCCAACCTGCACAACCCCGACCCGGAGTGCGACCTCGACTACGTGCCGCTGACCGCCCGCGACTGGCGCACCGACGCGGTGCTCTCGGTCGGCAGCGGTTTCGGCGGGTTCCAGAGCGCCGTGGTGCTCGCCCGGCCCGACCGGAGCGCCCGGTGACGGCCCGCCCGGTGGTGACCGGGCTCGGCATCGTCGCCCCCAACGGCCTCGGGCTGGAGGAGTACTGGGCGGCGACGCTCGAAGGGCGCAGCGGCATCGGACGCATCACCCGCTTCGACCCCACGGACTACCCGTCACGGCTCGCCGGCGAGATCGGCGGATTCACCGCCCGGGACCACCTGCCCGGCAGGCTGCTGCTCCAGACCGACCGGATGACCCAGCTGGCCCTGGTCAGCGCCGACTGGTCGCTGGCGGACGCCGGGATCGACCCCGCGGAACTGGCCGACTACCAGGCCGGGGTGATCACGGCCAGCCACTCCGGCGGCTTCGAGTTCGGGCAGAACGAGCTCAAGGAGCTGTGGAGCAAGGGCGGCCGGTACGTCTCCGCGTACCAGTCCTTCGCCTGGTTCTACGCCGTCAACAGCGGCCAGATCTCCATCCGGCACGGGATGAAGGGCCCCAGCAGCGTCGTCATCAGCGACCAGGCCGGCGGCCTCGACGCCCTCGCCCACGCCCGGCGCCAGGTCCGCAAGGGCACCTCGCTGGTGGTGGCCGGCGCCGTCGACGCGTCGATCTGCTCCTGGGGGTGGGTGGCCCAGCTGGCGAGCGGCCGACTGGCCACCGGTGAGGACGCCGAACGCGCCTACCTGCCCTTCGATCCCGCCGCCCGCGGCCACGTCCCCGGCGAGGGCGGCGCGCTGCTGGTCGTCGAGGACGCCGGCCACGCGCGGGCCCGCGGCGCCGGGAAGATCTACGGCGAGCTCGCCGGGCACGCCGCCACGATGGACCCCAAGCCGGGCAGCGGGCGGGCGCCGGGCATCGAGCGGGCGATCGGGGAGGCGCTCCGGGACGCCGGGATCGGCCCCGCGGAGGTGGACGTGGTCTTCGCGGACGCCGCCGCGGTCCCCGAGCTCGACCGCGTCGAGGCCGAGGCGATCACCAGGACCTTCGGGCCGCACGGGGTCCCGGTGACGGCCCCCAAGACCATGACCGGGCGCCTCTACTCGGGCGCCGCACCCCTGGACGTCGCCGCCGCGCTGCTGAGCATCCGCGACGGGGTCGTCCCGCCGACCATCGGCACCTCCCCGGCCGACGCCTACGACATCGACCTGGTCGTCGGTGCCCCGCGCCCCGCGCCGGTGCGCACCGCGCTGGTGCTGGCCCGCGGCCAGGGCGGGTTCAACTCGGCCCTGGTCGTCCGCGCCGCCGGCCGCTGAGACCTCGGCCCGGCCCCGTGCGCCCCGGGCCCGCCCCGACAACACCCCCACTCACGAAAGGCCCGTCCATGCCCACCAGCAGTCCGTTCACCCTCGACGACCTCCGGCGCATCCTGCTGGAGGGGGCCGGCGCCGAAGACGGCGTCGACCTGACCGGCGACATCATCGACACCGAGTTCACGGCCCTCGGCTACGACTCCCTCGCGCTGCTGGAGACCAGCGGCCGCATCGAGCGCGAGTACGACATCTCGCTCGACGACTCCGCCGTGGCCGACGCCGCCACCCCCCGGGGTCTCATCGACACCGTCAACACGCAGCTCTCCGCTGCGTCGAACGCCTGAGGAGCACGGCAAATGACAGCGAACGGCGGACGGGTCGCCCTGGTGACCGGTGCGACCAGCGGGATAGGCCTGGCGGTCGCCCGGCAGCTGGCCGGCCAGGACCATCGGGTGTTCATCGGCGCCCGCAACGCCGAGAACGTGGCGGCGACCGTCAAGGAGCTGCGCGCCGAGGGCCTGGAGGTCGAGGGCGCCGCCGTCGACATCCGCAGCGACGAGGAGGTCAGGTCGTTCGTCCAGGCGGCCGTCGACCGCTTCGGCACCATCGACGTGCTCGTCAACAACGCCGGGCGCAGCGGCGGCGGCGTGACCGCGGACATCCCCGACGAGCTGTGGTACGACGTGATCGAGACCAACCTGAACAGCGTCTTCCGGGTCACCCGGGAGGTGCTGAACGCCGGCGGCCTGCGGGAGAAGAGCCGCGGACGGATCATCAACATCGCCTCCACCGCCGGAAAGCAGGGCGTGGTGCTGGGCGCCCCGTACTCGGCCTCCAAGCACGGCGTCGTCGGCTTCACCAAGGCGCTCGGGAACGAGCTGGCCCCCACCGGGATCACCGTCAACGCCGTCTGCCCCGGCTACGTGGAGACGCCGATGGCCCAGCGGGTGCGCCAGGGCTACGCGACGGCCTACGACACCAGCGAGGAGGCGATCCTGGCGAAGTTCGAGGCCAAGATCCCGCTCGGCCGCTACTCCTCGCCCGAGGAGGTCGCCGGCCTGGTCGGCTACCTCGCCTCCGACACCGCCGCCTCCATCACCTCCCAGGCGCTCAACGTCTGCGGCGGCCTCGGCAACTTCTGACCGGCCGGCCTCCCGGCCCCAACCGCCCTTCCTCCACCACCGATCGGAGCTGCGACCATGACGACCCGCGAGGTCGAACACGAGATCACCGTGCAGGCGGACGCCGTCGACGTCTACCGGCTGCTCGCCGAAGTCGAGAACTGGCCCCGGCTCTTCCCGCCGTCCGTCTACGTCGACTACCTCGAACGCGACGGGAACGAGGAGCGCATCCGGATCTGGGCCACCGCCAACGGCGAGGCCAAGAACTGGAGTTCGCGGCGGACGCTGGACCCGGACGCGCTGCGCATCCGGTTCTGGCAGGAGGTCCCGGCGCCGCCGGTGGCCGAGATGACCGGCACCTGGATCATCGAACCGCTCGGCGAGCGGGAGACCCGGGTGCGCCTGCTGCACACCTACCGCGCGATCGACGACAACCCCGAGGGCCTGAGCTGGATCGACGCGGCGGTGGACCGCAACAGCCGGGCCGAACTCCCGGGCCTGAAGGCCAACCTGGAGCTGTCGGCGCACGACGCCGAGCTCAGCCTCTCCTTCGAGGACAGCGTCCGGGTGGAGGGCGCGGCCCAGGACCTCTTCGACTTCGTCAACGAGGCGCAGCTGTGGACGGAGCGGCTGCCGCACGTCGACAAGGTCGAGCTCATCGAGGACACCCCGGGCCTCCAGACCCTGCGGATGGACACCCTGACCAAGGACGGCTCGACCCACACCACCGAGTCGGTCCGGGTCTGCTTCCCGCACCGCAAGATCGCCTACAAGCAGACCACGCTGCCCGCACTGCTGGCCCTGCACACCGGCTACTGGACCTTCGAGGAGGGCCCGGACGGCGTCACCACCGCCACCTCCCAGCACACCGTCGTGCTCGACGCCGCGAACATCGGCAAGGTGCTCGGCCCGGAGGCGGGCGTCCCCGAGGCGCGCCGGTTCATCCGCGAGGCGCTCGGCAACAACAGCCGCGCCACGCTGAACCACGCCAAGGAGTACGCGGAAGCGCGGCGCTGACCGTGGCGGGCCCACTGGACACCGACGTCATCGTGGTCGGGGCCGGCCCCGTCGGCCTCCTGCTCGCCGGTGAGCTGCGCCTGGCCGGAGCGCGGGTGACCGTGCTGGAGCAGCTCACCGAGCCGGCCACCGAGTCCCGGGCGTCCACGCTGCACACCCGCACGATGGAGATCCTCGCCGGGCACGGGCTGCTGGAGCGGCTCGGCCCCCTGCCGGGCGGCGGGCCGGGCCACTTCGGCGGCCTGCCGCTGGACCTGGCCGCGGCGGCCCCCGGCCACCGCCACGCCGGCCAGTGGAAGTGCCCGCAGGCGCACCTGGAGGCCGTCCTGTACGACTGGGCGACGGAGCTGGGCGCCCGGGTGCGGCGGGGGCACGTGGTGACCGGCCTGCGCTCGCGCGCGGACCGGGTCGAGGCCGGCTTCATCGCACTCGGCTCGAAGCCGGCCGTCCTGACCGCCTCCTACCTGGTCGGCTGCGACGGCGAGCAGAGCACCGTGCGCCAGCTGGCCGGGTTCGAGATGGACGGCGAGGACGGCGCCCTGGAGATGCTCCGGGCCGACCTCGCGGGCATCGACGTGCCGAACCGGCGGTTCGAGCGGCACCCGAACGGGCTGGCCACGGCCTTCCGCTGGCCCGACGGCACCACCCGGGTCATGGTGCACGTCCACGGCAGCCGGCCCGGACGGCGCACCGGCGCACCGGGACTGGACGAGGTGGTCGCGGCCTGGGCCACGGTGACCGGTGAGGACATCGGCGCCGGTACGCCGGTCTGGCTCAACGCCTTCGACAACACCGGGCGCCAGGCCACCCGGTACGTGAAGGGCCGGATCCTGCTCGCGGGCGACGCGGCCCACGTGCAGATGCCGGTCGGCGGGCAGGCGCTCAACCTCGGCCTCCAGGACGCCGCGGACCTCGGGTGCAAGCTCGCCGAGGAGGTCGCCCGGCCCGCCGCGGCCGGCGGCGCCGGCCAGCTGGACAGCTACCACGAGACCCGCCACCGGATCGGCGCCGCGACGCTGACCAACATCCAGGCCCAGGCCCGGCTGCTGCTCGGCGGCCCGGAGGTGGACGGGCTGCGGTCGGTCTTCGGCGAACTGCTGGAGATCGGCTCGGCCCGGCGCCACCTGGCACGCGCGATCAGCGGGCTCGGGCACCCGGAGCCCGCCGCCCCGGACGGCGGCCCACCGAGCGACGGCACCTGACCTCACGAACGGTTCCCACCGATCTCAACCCCAACCGATCCCAACCCCATCCGGGTTCACACCGGACCTACTTCACACCCATCCGACTTCACACCCGACCGAGTTCGACCCAGGAGAGGCACCATGAGCAGGCTCATCGGAAAGACCGCCCTCGTCACCGGCTCCAGCCGCGGCATCGGCCGCGCCACCGCCGTGCGGCTGGCCCGGGAGGGCGCGCTGGTCGCCGTGCACTACACCGCCGACGAGGCCGCGGCCGGGGAGACCGTCGAGCTGATCGAGAAGGACGGCGGCCACGGGTTCGCGGTCCGCGCCGAGCTGGGGGTGCCCGGCGACGTGCACGAGCTCTTCCTCGGCCTGGAGAAGGGCCTCAAGGAGCGGACCGGCGGGACGACCCTCGACATCCTGGTCAACAACGCGGGGGTGACCAGCGCGAGCGGCGTCGCCCCCGAGGACCTCACCCCGGAGGAGTTCGACCGCTTCTTCGCGGTGAACGCCAAGGCGCCGTACTTCATCGTGCAGCGCGCGCTGGGGCAGATCCCCGAGGGCGGACGGGTCATCAACATCTCGTCCGGCCTGACCAGGGTCTCCAACCCCGACCAGACCGCGTACGCGATGACCAAGGGGGCGATCGAGCAGCTGACCCTGCACCTCGCCCGGCAGCTGGCCCCGCGCGGCATCACCATCAACAGCGTCGCACCCGGGATCACCGACAACGGCGGCGCCGTCTTCGGCATCCCGGAGGCGGTCGAGCAGATGGCGCAGCTCTCGGCCTTCAAGCGGGTCGGCCAGGCCGGCGACGTCGCGGACGTGGTCACCTTCCTGGCCACCGACGAGGCCCGCTGGATCACCGGCGCCTTCATCGACGCCACCGGCGGCACCCTGCTGGGCTGAGCGGCCCCGAGGGTGACGACCGAACCGAACGAACTGGAGGTGGCCCGGCATGCCGACGACGGAGGTCTCCGGCAGCGTCTCGGAACGCACGGCACAACTCGGCGCGCTGAAGGAACTGGTCCGGGAGGGACCGGACCGGGAGGCGACCGAACGACAGCACGCACGCGGCAAGCTCACCGCCCGGGAGCGCATCGAACTCCTCCTGGACAAGGGGAGTTTCACCGAGGTCGAGGGCCTGCGGCGGCACCGGGCGAGCGGCTTCGGCCTGGAGGCGAGGAAACCGCACACCGACGGCGTCGTGACGGGCTGGGGCACGGTGGAGGGCCGCACGGTCTTCGTGTACGCCCACGACTTCCGGATCTTCGGGGGAGCGCTGGGCGAGGCGCACGCCGAGAAGATCCACAAGGTGATGGACCTCGCGATCGCCGCCGGGGCGCCGCTGGTCTCGCTCAACGACGGTGCCGGGGCCCGGATCCAGGAGGGTGTCCAGGCGCTCGCCGGCTACGGCGGGATCTTCCGGCGCAACACCGCCGCCTCCGGGGTCATCCCGCAGATCAGCGTGATGCTCGGCCCGTGTGCGGGCGGGGCCGCCTACAGCCCCGCCCTCACCGACCTGGTGTTCATGGTGCGGGAGACCTCGCAGATGTTCATCACCGGCCCGGACGTCGTCCAGGCGGTGACCGGCGAGCAGATCACCCAGAACGGCCTGGGCGGTGCCGACGTGCACGGCGTAACCTCCGGCGTCGCGCACTTCGTCTACGACGACGAGGAGACCTGCCTGGCCGAGGTCCGCTACCTGCTCTCCCTGCTGCCCTCCAACAACCGCGAGCTGCCGCCCCGGGCGGTCACCGCGGACCCGCCCGACCGCGAGTCCGGCGCCCTGCTCGACCTGGTGCCCGCCGACGGCAACCGCTCCTACGACGTGCGGGCCGTGATCGAGGAGATCGTCGACGACGGCGAGTTCCTGGAGGTGCACGCCGCCTTCGCCCCCAACCTGGTCTGCGCGCTGGCCCGGCTGGAGGGCAGGGTGGTGGGCCTGGTCGCCAACCAGCCCGCCGCCCTGGCCGGCGTGCTGGACATCAGGGCCAGCGAGAAGGGCGCCCGGTTCGTCCAGTTCTGCGACTCGTTCAACATCCCGCTGGTCACCCTGGTCGACGTGCCGGGCTTCCTGCCCGGCGTGGACCAGGAGCACGACGGCATCATCCGGCGCGGCGCCAAGCTGCTCTACGCCTACTGCAACGCCACCGTGCCACGGATCTCACTGGTCCTGCGCAAGGCCTACGGCGGTGCGTACATCGTGATGGACTCCCGCTCGATAGGCGCCGACCTGGCCTTCGCCTGGCCCACCAACGAGATCGCGGTGATGGGCGCCGAGGGGGCCGCCAACGTGGTCTTCCGCCGCGAGATCGCCGCCGCCGAGGATCCGGTGGCGATGCGCGCCCGGAAGATCGCCGAGTACCGCAGCGAGCTCGTCCACCCGTACTACGCGGCCGAACGCGGCCTCGTCGACGACGTGATCGACCCGCGGCAGACGCGGCCCCTGCTCTGCCGCGCCCTGGCCATGCTCACCGCCAAGGCCGCCGACCTGCCGCACCGCAAGCACGGCAACCCGCCCCAGTGACCCCACCGACCCTGCCCACCTCACCGACCCCGTCAACATCACCGACCCCGTCAGCACCACCGACACCGGATGGAGGAACCACGCCTTGGACGTCGGGCTGCTCTTCGACCTGCGCAACCCCGCGCAGTGGCACCGGCCGTGGGCCGACCACTACGCCCGGACCCTGGAACTCTGCGAGGAGGCCGACCAACGCGGCGCCGGCGGCCTGTGGTTCACCGAACACCACCTCTTCGAGGACGGCTACCTTCCTCAGCCGCTGACCTTCGCCGCCGCCGTCGCCGCCCGCACCCGCCGGGCCAGGATCGGCACCTCGGTGGTGCTGCCCGCCCTGCACAACCCCGTCGACCTCGCCGAACAGGCCGCGCTCGTCGACCTCGTCAGCGGCGGCAGGCTGGAACTCGGCCTCGGCGCCGGCTACCGGCTGCCCGAGTACCAGCTGTTCGGCGCGGACTTCCAACGACGCTTCGCCGGCACCGAACGGAACATCCGCGAGATCCTGCGCCTCTGGGAGGAGAAGGCCGTCACCCCCCTGCCGATCCAGGACCCGCCCCCGGTCTGGGGCGGCTTCTACGGGCCGCGCGGAGCCAGGATCGCCGGGCGCCTCGGCATCGGCCTGCTGCACATCTCGCACGCCATGTTCGGGCACTACCGGGAGGGACTGGCCGAAGGCGGCCACGACCCGCGGTCCGCGCGGGTCTCCGACCTGCTGCCCATCATCCTGGCGGAGGACCCGGAGGCGGCCTGGCACCGCGTGGCACCACACCTCGCCCACCAGGTGAACTCCTACCGCCAGGGATCGGTGGAGGGCACCGGCCGCAGCACACCGCTGCTCACCGCCGAGGACCTGCGCGATCCGAACGCCCAGGACACCCGGGGCCTGCTGGACATCCTCACGCCCGAGGACGCGGCCGTGCGCATCCGGGAGCTGACGAAGGACCTGCCCGTCAGGCACCTCATCTTCTGGGCGAGCATCGCCGGCATGCCGGACGACCTCGTCACGGAGAACATCCGACTGGTGACCGAGAAGCTCCCCCCACTGCTCCGATGACAGCCTCCACCTCGTCCACCCCATCCACCCCGTCCACCTCGTCCGCCACCGGGCCAGCCGCGGAGCCGGCGCACTGGGACGCACGGCTCTGGGCCGTCCTCCTCATCCTCTCGGCCAACATGATCCTCGACGCCGTCGAGGTCTCCCTGGTGCTCGTCGCCCTTCCGTCCATCGGCACCGCACTCGGAACGGACCTCTGGACGGTGCAGTGGCTGATGAGCGGATTCGCGCTCGGCTTCGCCGCCCTGCTCGTCCTCGGACCCAGGCTCAACGCCAGGCTGGGCCGCAAACGGGTCTACCTCGCCGCGATGCTGCTCTTCGCAGCCGCCTCCGTCGTGGGCGGACTCGCCGACGGCGCGGCCCTGCTGATCGCCACCCGGGTGGTCAAGGGCCTCAGCGCGGCGCTCACCGCCCCCACCGGCCTCGCCATCATCGGCACCACCTTCCCGAACGGACCGCAGCAGCGGCGGGCCGTCTCCACCTACTCCCTGTTCGGCGCGGCCGGCTTCACGGTCGGGCTGCTGCTGTCCGGCGCGCTCCTGGCGGCGGGCTGGCGCTGGACGTTCCTCTTCCCGGCACCGGTGGCCCTGGTCCTGCTGCTCCTCGGCCTGCGGCTCATCCCGCCCGACCGGGGCCCCGCCCCGGCGCCGCGGATCACGCCCGCACTCCTGCGCAGCGGCCCGCTGCTGCGCTCCGCCGTGGGCGCGGCCACGCTCAACGGCACCTACCAGAGCCTGCTGCTGCTGCTCGTCTTCCAGACCCAGCGCCAACTGGGCTGGTCCCCCTGGCAGTCGGCGGTCGCCCTGTTGCCGGCCTGCGTGCCGCTGGCCGTGACCGTGCCCTTCGCCGCGGCCATGACGGCGCGCTGGGGCACCGCCCGGCTGGTCGCCCTCGGCGCGGCCACGCCCGTCCTGGGCTACGCCCTCTACCTGTGGCGGCCCGACGACGGCTCGTACCTCACCGCGATGCTGCCGACCCTGCTCCTGGTCGGCGCGGGCTTCGTGCTCTCCTTCGCCGCCCTCAACATGCAGGCCACGGCGGCCCTCCCGGCCGCCGACCGGGCGGCGGCCGTCCCGCTCTACCAGACGGCCGTCCAGCTCGGCGCCGTGCTGATGCTCCCGGTCACCGCGTGGCTGCTGGGCTCCCGGCACGGCCACCGCCCGGCACTGCTCTTCATCACCGCGGTCGGTGTGGCCGGCCTGCTGGCCGCCCTGACCGGACTCCGCTCCTCTCACAGACAGGTCGAACCATGACAGCTGACCAGCTCTCACTCGCCGTCATCACCGCCAGCGTCAGGGCCGGGCGGCTCGGGCCGGCCGTGGCCGACTGGTTCCTGGCCCAGGCCAAGGAGCGCCCCGAGTTCGCCGTGCACGACGTCGACCTGGCCGACCACCCGCTGCCGCTCGTCCTGCCGGAGCCGGGCGGGGACCTCCCGGCAAGGGCGGCCCGGGTGCGTGACTCGCTGCGGGCCGTCCTCACGGCAGCCGACGCCTTCGTCGTGGTCACGCCCGAGTACAACCACAGCTTCCCGGCCGCCCTGAAGAACACCGTCGACTGGTTCTACGAGGAGTGGGCGGCCAAGCCGGTCGGGTTCGTCTCCTACGGCGGCCTCAGCGGCGGGATCCGGGCGGTGGAGCAGCTGCGGCAGGTGTTCGCCGAGGTGCACACGCTGACCGTCCGGGAGAACGTCGCGCTTCCCGACGCCGGGCGGCGCTTCGACGAGCAGGGCCGGCTGTCCGACCCGGAGCCGAGCGTCCGGTCGGCCAACCTGCTCCTCGACCAGCTCGGGTGGTGGGGCCGGGCCCTGCGCACCGCCCGCGGCGCGAGCCCGTACCCGCGCTGACCCCGGCCCCGCCAAAGCCCCCGGTACCCCTGCCGGCCCCGCCAAAGCCCCCGGTACCCCTGCCGGCCCTGGCAGCCCTGGCGCCCCTGCCGGCCCGGGTACGCCTGGCATCCCTGACACCCCGCGACCCCACCCCGGAAGGGGGACGGCAATGCCCCAGCAGAACTCGTCCGCACCGCCGGACGTCCGCCGTGCCGACAGCACGGCCGTCCACGTGGCCCAGTGGTACGTCCCCGGCCGTGCGGCCGGCGTCGAGGCCCTGGACGACACCGCGCGGCAGTGGCGGGCCGCCGCCTGGCCGGCCGGGATCCTCTCCGCCGGCGCCTACCTCGGCACCGACGGGGACACCGTGCTGACGTACGTCCAGACGGCCGGCCCCGGGGCGCACCGCGCCTTCACCGCGGGCCTGGCCGGCCTGGCCGGCGCCGCGACCGTCGAGTACATCCTGCACCACGCGATCGTGCTGGAGCCCGGAGCGCCGGCGCCGGCCAGCTTCGTCGTCGCCGGCTTCGACGTCGACGGCCCGGGCCCGCAGCGGCGCATCGTGGAGGCGATCACCGGCGCCCTCGAACGCGCCCCGGCCGGACAGCACCCCGGAATGATCTCGGCCAACTTCCACCTCAGCACCGACGGCACCCGCGTGCTCAACTACGCCGAGTGGACCAGCGACGAGGCGCACCAGGCGTTCCTCGACGGCGCGACGCGGACGGCGACCCTGCGCGCCACCCACGAGACGCCCGGCGTGCGCCCGATCGGCTTCAAGCGCTACCACCTGCGCCACGGCATCACGGCCTGAGGGACCGTCCCTCTCCTACCGAACGGAGTGCATCGTGAAGGGCGGCAGCGACCGGCCCGCGCAGCCGCGGACCGCCGGGGCACCGGTGGCGGGCCCGCGGCGCGACGGGGAGCCCGCCCCGGTCCGCACACACGTGCCGGGGGTCGTCCGCCCGGACGAGGGCGCACACGTCCCGCCCGGGGTGTCCGCGGCCCTGCACACCATCGGACTGGCGAACCGCGGGGAGAACCGCCCCCTCGTGGTGCGGCGGGCGGAGCGGGTGCTGGCCGTGGACGAGTGGCGGGCCGACCCGCGCTGTGTGTGGCCGGCCGTGCTGAGCCTGCTCCACGCCGGGGACACGGCCTCGGCCGGCGCGCACTGCGCGCGGCTGGTCCGGGACCCGCTCTGGACCGGTTCGGCCCGCCACCGCGAGACGCTGGCCCTGCTGCGGGCCCGGCTCGGCATGCTCTCCGGTGACGCGGACCGGGCCGCGCGGCTCCTGCGCGCGGTCCTCGCCTCCGGCCGGCCGGAGACACCCGGCCTCCTCGCGGCCGCCTGGCTGATCGAGGCACTGGTGCGGACCGGCGACCTCGACGGCGCGCACCGGGTGCTGCTGGAGCACGGGCTGGCCGGCCCGCTCGACGCCGGACACCCGGACGGGGCGGACGTCCTGGCCGCCCGCGGCGCGCTGCACCTGGCCGCGGGCCGGTTCCGGCACGGCATCGACGACCACCTGGCCTGCGGCCGGCTGCTGGCCTCCCGCGACGTCGCCAACCCCGCCGTCATCGCCTGGCGTTCGAGGGGCGCGCTCGGGGCGGTGGCCGCCCGTAGGTACGACCTGGCACTGGCGCTGGGCACGGACGAGCTCATCGCCGCCCGGAGGTGGGGGTCGGCCCGCGGCATCGGGACCGCCCTGCACGCCGTGGCCGTCTCGCGCCGGGACGAGACGTCCCCCGCACTGCTGGAGGAGGCCGTCGACCTGCTCGATCTGGCGGGCTCCCGCGGCGAGTTGACGCAGGCGCTCTACGACCTCGGGACGATGCAGGCCGAGCGGAGGGACGTGGCCGGCGGGCGGAGCCGGCTGGCGGCGGCCGGCGCGGTGGCGCGCACCTGCCGCAACGCGTTCTGGGCCCACCGGGCCGACTCCGCGCTGCGCATGAGCGGGCCGGACGGCGCCCCGCTCACCCGGCAGGAGGCCAGGATCGCGCAACTCGCCCGCGCCGGGTACAGCAACCGGCGGATCGCGGAGAGCCTCTCCCTGACCGTCAGAACCGTCGAGTTCCACCTGTCCGGCGTCTACCGCAAGCTCTCCATCTCCGGCAGGAGGGAACTCCTCGTGGCACTGGGCCAGTTCTGACGGCCCGCCGGGACCTGCGGGCCGCCCGCAGGTTCTCCGGACTTCCCTTGCCGCCCGCGGACCGGCGGTGCGAGGATCCGGACATCGGCTCGTCGACGGCGCTCCCGCCGTGACCTCCCGCGTGGCCAAGTCGCCCGCCGGACCACCGAATCCGAGATCCCCGCCCGCCAGAAACAGACCTGCGCCCGTCGCCCGGGACTCCGAGGACCGACGACGGGGGCATCCGAGTCACCCACACCGGGAGGAACCCATCATGTCAACCACCGTGCCAACCCGGGGCGATCTCGTCGAGGCGGCAGGGAAGCTGGTGCCCCTGCTGCGCTCCCGGGCGCTCTGGATCGACGAGAACCGCCGGCTGCCCCCGGACGTCATCGAGGCGGTCGAGGAGTCCGGGCTGCTCCGCATGCAGGTGCCCGCCCAGTACGGCGGATACGAGTCGGACGTGCGCTCGTTCGTCGACGTGCTGGCCGAGGTCGCCAAGGGCAACAGCTCGGTGGCCTTCTGCATGTCCATCTACGCCTCGCTGACCTGGATGGTCGGCCTCTGGCCGGACGAGGCCCTCGACGAGGTGTTCGCCCGGCCCCACGTCCGGGTGAGCGGCACGACGGCGGCCACCGGCACGGCGACCCGGGTCGACGGCGGCTATCTGCTCAACGGCAGCTGGGGATTCAACAGCGGTGTGCTGCACAGCCATTGGAAGATCACCGCGGCGATGCCCGAGGGGCCTGCGGGGGAGACCTTCCCGCTGTTCTCCCTCGTGCCGGTGGACGAGCTGGAGATCGTCGACGACTGGCACACCATCGGGCTCCAGGGCTCGGGCAGCGTGACCACCGTGGCGAAGGACGTCTTCGTGCCGGACCGGCGCGTGATCAGCGGCGCCGAGTTCTACCAGAACGTCTCCAAGTCGCAGGTGAACGCGGTGAAGCCCGCCTACCGGGTGCCGATGCTGGTCACCGCGACGGCGATGCAGACGGGCCAGCTCGTCGGTGCGGCCAAGTACGCCCTGGCGGCCTTCCTGGAGCGCCTCCCCGGCCGGCCGCTGACGTACACGAGCTACCCGAGCCAGCGGGAGGCGCCGGTCACCCACCTCCAGGTCGGCGAGGCGGCCCTGCTGGTCGAGGACGCCGAGGCGCGGGCCCACCGGTTCGCCGACCTGCTGGCGCGCAAGATCGACCGGGACGAGCCGTGGTCCCAGGAGGACCGGGTCTTCTCCCGGGTGCAGATCGGCTGGATCGCCAGGCAGGCCAAGCAGGCGGTGGAGATCCTGGCCGCGGCGAGCGGCGGCTCCTCGATCTTCCAGGACGTGCCGATCACCCGCATCCAGCGGGACGTCCACGCGACGTCCCTGCACTCCCTGATCACGCCGAGCACCAACATCGAGCTCTACGGCCGGCTCCTGAGCGGCCTGGAGCCCAACACGGTGTACCTGTGAGCCGCGGGCACGCGTGAGCGGATCACGTCCGCCCGCCGTGCGCGCGCACGCCCTGCCCGGGAGCGTGCGCGCGCACGGGGCCCGGCAGCCGGTCGGGGAGGCCGTCGGACGCGGTCCGGGCGTGCCGCCGGTCAGCCGAGGCCGACCCGGAACCCGACCCCGCGGACGGTGACGATCCAGCTGCTGCGCCCCAGCTTGTTGCGCAGCGAGCTGACGTGGGTGTCGACGGTGCGGCTCGCCTGGGCGCCCTGGGCCTGTGCCGGCGGGATCTCCCAGATCTCCGCCATCAGGCGCTGCCGGGTGACGACCACCTCGGAGTGCCGGGCGAGGTAGTACAGGAGGTCGAACTCCTTGCGGGTCAGCTCGACGGGCCTGCCGTACACCTGCACCTCGCGTGAGGCCGCGTCGATGCGGAGGGCGCCGATGGAGACGGTCGTCTTCGGGGCGGGCACCGGCTGGCGGGGCTCCCGGCGGCGCATGACGGCCTCCATGCGGGCCGCCAACTCGCGTATCTCGTACGGTTTGTCGAGGCAGTCGTCGGCGCCCGCCCGGAGGCCGAGGACGCGGTCCTGCTCGGTGCCGCCGTCGGTCAGCGCGATCACCGGGACGGGTTCGCCGCCGCTCTCACGGATTCTGCGGCAGACCATCAGGCCGTCCACGTCCGGCAGGTCGAGGTCGAGCAGGACGAAGTCCGCCTGCCGGTGGTTCTCCAGCGCGGCCGTCCCGGTGTGGACGGTGGTGACTTCGTGGCCGTACCGCTCAAGACTGCGGGTCAGGATCATCGCTTCGTGCTTCTGGGCCTCCACCACGAGGATTCGCACGGTATCTCCCTTGGGGTAGCACGGGTCGGATTGGTTTCACGGTCGCAAGCCCCATTGCCTGCCTCCCTGCCGGTCCGGGTGACCCCGCCTCGTACTGCTCGGCGGGGACGCCCCCGGACCGCTGTCGTCGGTTGCCGCCGGGCCGTTCCCACGCGCCGGGACGGGACGCGCCGGCCGGCTCCCGGGTTTCCGGGGTGCCGGAAGCCCGGGGCCGGTGCGCGGCCGCCGGTGTCCGCGGGTCAGGGGCCGGCGTGGAACGCCCGGAGGAACGTGCCCACCGCAGCGCCCGCAACGGCGCGCAGTTCGCTCTCCGGGACGGTGCGGGTGCCGAGCTGCGAGCGGGCCTCCATCGGCCCGGTGAGCAGGGCGAGGAACTGCTCGGCCGCCTCGACGGGATCGCAGATCCGCAGCCTGCCGGCGAGGGCGAGCCGGGCCATCCGGTCGGCCAGGCCCTGCCTGAGCCGGTCGGAGCCGAACCCGCGGACGATCTCCAGCAGTTCGGGGAAGCGGGTGATCTCCGCCTGGAGGAGCCGGCGCAGGGCCCAGGAGCGGGGATCACAACACTGGAGCAGCAGGCGGTAGCCCACGTCCTCCAGCCGGGAGCGGACCGGTTCGGCCCCCTCGCCGCACTCGAACGTCAACTCCTCCACGATGGCCAGGTTCTCGGTCATCACCGCGTCGGCGGTCGCCGCCAACGCGGCGTGGAAGAGGTTCTCCTTGTCGCCGAAGTGGTTGTAGACGGTGTGCTTGGCGACGCCCGCCACCTCGGCGATGCCGTCCATGCCCGCGCGGGCGTAGCCCTGGTCGGCGAACACGGTGAACGCCGCGCCCAGGATCGCCTGTCGCTTGTCGATGCGTCCCCGGGAGGCCGTCCGCCTGGCAGACGCCGATGTCGCAGTTCCGTCCACCCGCGCAGCATAACCGTCGGGTCGGCGGTTCTGCATCCATCAGTTCAATGCCGCTGACCGATTGGTTCCGTGATCTGCACTGATCAGTGCAAATTTCCCCGATGCCGGGCCGGTCCGGTGTCGTACACGTGAATTGACCTTTTCTGAAACGGAATTGACGTTCTTTTCAGAACCCTGAGCCGGGCTTCCTGGTCGCGGGTGACGGCCGGTCGGAGAATTGTCGGTACCACGCCGTGGCCCCGCGCCGTCGTGGAGCCACCCCGACCCGAGGAGCCCGAGAATGTCCGTCACCCCTGCCCAGCGGCCCGTCATCGAGAACCCGAAGAGCGACATCGTGCTGGTCGGGACGGTGCCGGCGGACGGCCGGGAGCAGCCGGAGGTCGCGCGGGCCGTCGTCGCGCACTGGGAGTCCAGCCCCTGGCCCGCCGAACTGCTGTCACTCACGGCCTACACGAGCAGCGACGGGGGGCCGGTGCTGACGTACGCCCAGTGGTCCTCGGAGGAGGCGCTGCAGCGGTCGCTGGGGGAGAAGGGCGGGATCTCCGACCACACGGGTGCCGGCACCGGTGCACCGGCGCCCGTCGCCTACCGGCTGTACCGCGCGGTGCACGGGGGCGGGGTCGCCGGCCCGGCCCCCGTCGCCGAGTCCTTCCCCGTGGCCTTCTTCGGCGCGGAGAACGACCAGGCCGCCCGTGAGTGGATCGACGGCCTCCTGGCAGCCGAGGAGAGGACCGAGGGCGAGGATCGTGACTACCCGGGCGGGATATCCGCGAACATGCACATCAGTGTCGACGGGACGAGCATCCTCAGCTTCTCCGAGTGGGTGTCGGAGGCCGAGGCGGTCGCCCACATCGAGGCGGTCTGGGAGCCGGTGCTGAAGGAGCTCGGCGGCACCGGCACCCTGTACCGGCACTACCGCAGCCTCTTCCCGGAAGCCTGAGCGGGTCCGGGCGGTCCGAGCGACCCGAGGAGCGGCGCGGCCCGGCCCACGCCCTCCCGGGCGGAGGCCGGGCCGCACCGGGACGGCTCAGCCGTCGGCGCGCTGGTACGTGCGCCAGACCCGGGGGGCGTCGAAGAGGTACACCCGCTCCAGGCGGCGCCACCGGGCCGTCGGCGCCGGTTCGTCGGCAGGCGGCGGGCCGGCGCCGACGGCCGCACGGGCGAGCAGGACGGCGACCACCGCGGCCAGCTCGTCGGGGGACGGATCGCCGCGCTCCACGCGGAGCAGGCGGGGATCGTTCGGCCCGGTCATCGCAACGCCCTTCCGGTCGGGGGGTGGTGGAGCCGGCCCGGGAGAGCCGGCCGGAGAGTGGCGGACGACGCGGGGGCCACCGAGGCCACCGAGGTCACCGTGGTCTCGGATGCTCCTGAGGCCACGGCGGTCACCGCAGGGCCCGCACGTCGTCGGGTGCGCCGGGGTCGCCGGCCTCCTGCCGGCCGCCGGACGGACCGTCGCGCCCCGGCTCCCGCCCGGCCCGGTCGCGCCGCTCGTACCCGAGGGCGCAGACCGCCGCGGCCGCCGAGCCCAGCCCGCCCAGCACGAGCCCGGAGCGCGCACCCCAGTGCTGGGCCAGCCAGCCGACGCCCAGGGCGCCCAGCGGCGTGGACCCCTGGAGGATCAGGGTGTAGAGCGCCATCACGCGACCGCGGTACCGCGGGTCGCTGCCGAGCTGGACGCGGTGGTTGGCGGCCTGCGCGAAGTGGATGGCCGTGAAGCCCACCAGGAACAGCAGCACGGCGGCGACGGCGAACGAGGGCGCCCACCCCGTCAGGCCTTCCAGCACCCCGAAGGCGAGCGCGGATCCGGCCACCAGGTGGCCCGACGGCCGGCGCCGGCGCCCGGTGGTGGCCAGCGCCGCGACGAGTGAGCCGGCCGCGAAGGCGCTGGACAGCAGCCCGAAGGAGGCGGCGTCCGCGTGGAAGACCGTCTTGGCCAGCAGCGGAAGGGTGAGCTGGAAGTTCATGCCGAACAGGCCGACCGCGGCGACCAGCGCCAGGGCCAGCAGCAGGTCCCGGCGTCCCGAGACGTAGCGCAGGCCGTCCCGCACCCGCGGGTGGGCGTCCGTGCGCGGGCCGCGCCTCAGCTCCGCCGGGCGGATCAGACGCAGGGTCGTCACCGTGACCAGGTAGCTGAGCGCGTTGACCAGCATGACCCAGCCGGTGCCCAGCGCGGTGAGGAGGAGCCCGGCGAGCGCCGGGCCGACGACGCGCGCGGTGCTGAAGTAGGCGGCGCTGAGCGCCGAGGCGTTCGGCAGCAGCTCGGCGCCGACCATCTCGCTCACGAAGGAGAGGCGGGTCGGGACCTCGACCGCGTTGACGACGCCCAGGCCGAGCGCCAGCCCGTAGACGTGCCAGAGCCGGACGTCGTGCGCGAGCACCAGCAGCGACAGCACCAGGGCGAGCGCACCGGCCGCCAGGTTGGCCACGGTGAGCAGCAGGCGCTTGTCGTGGCGGTCCGCGAGCCGGCCGCCGTGGAGGGTCAGCAGCAGCACCGGGGTGAACTGGAGCGCGGTCACGGCGCCCAGCGCGGGGCCGGAGTTGCCGGTCAGGTCGAGGACCAGCCAGTCCTGGGCGACGACCATCATCCAGGTGCCCGCCGCCGAGACGATCTGGCCGGTCGCGAAGAGGCGGAAGTTCCGGACCGTCAGGGAGCCGAAGGCACGGCCGATCAGCCTGGTCATGGGCGGGCGGTCGCGTTCGGGGCTCGCCGCGGCGCGGCGGCGCAGGTCCTGTGCACGGCGGGTACCTCCCCCTCGGGACGACAACGGGCCGGATCTCCGTTCCAAGCCTCCACGGGACGCGGTCGCCGCTCAAGGCGCGGAGGTTCAGGACTCGGTCAGGTTCGGCAAGTCCTGTGCCGCCGTGTCCGGCAACCGCCAACCGGAGGTCAGGGCGTCGTCATCGCGGCCCGCACCGCCCTCCGCGGGCAGGTGCGGGCCGCCGGGCCCCCGCGGGCCGCGACCGGCGGCGGTCTACTTCGTGGCGGGGATGAAGAAGACGTTGTCGGGTGTCACGATCTTGGTGATCGCCTGTCCGAAGAGGGTGCTCGGCTCGATGCCCTCGTGGAGGATGTCGGTGTTGAGGAGCACGACGAGCGTCGCGCCCGTCTCGGGCATGTGGAGGACGAGGCTCTCGTACCCGGGCAGTGAGCCGTTGTGCCCCACCCACCCCTGGACACTGAAGATGCCGAGCCCGTAGCCCGCGCCGGGGAGGCCGGTGGACAGGTACCTGGTGCGCTGCTCCTGCGTCTCGGGCGAGAGCAGCGTGCCGTCCGCGAGGTCCTTGGCCCAGCGCTTCATGTCGTCCAGGTCGGAGATCATCGCGCCGGCGGCCCAGCCCCAGCTCGGGTTCCAGTCCGTGGCGTCGACCGTCGCGCCGTTCAGGGTCTGGTTGGTGTACCCGTGTGCGTGCGGGGACGGGAACTCGGCCCCTGCGGGGAACACGGTGTCGTCGAGGCCGCTCGGCTTCGTGACCCGGTCGTGGATGAACTCGGCCAGCGGGATGCCGCTCACCTTCTCGACGACCAGGCCGAGCAGGATGTAGTTGCTGTTGTTGTACTGGAACTGCGTGCCCGGCGCGGCGACGTTGGGGTGCTTGTACCCGTACGCGAGCAGTTCCTCGGGGGTGAACGGCCTGGTGGGGTTCGACTCCAGCGCGGTGACGAAGCCCGGGTCGGAGGAGTACGGGAAGAGGCCGCTGCGCATCTCCGCGAGGTTGCGCACGGTGATCCGGTCGCCGTCGGGGACGCCGCTCACGTAGTCCGAGATCGGGTCGTCGAGCCCGACCAGCCCGTCGTCGACCAGCTCCAGCACGGCGGTGGCGGTGAAGGTCTTGGTCACGCTGCCGATCCGCATGAAGAGGTCGTCGGACATGGGGGCGCCGGTCTTCTTGTCGGCGACGCCGAAGGAGCGGACGTACCGGCCCTTGCCCGGCAGCCACAGGCCGACGGAGACACCGGGAACGCCCGTCTGGTTCATCACCTGCTTGACGGCCGCGTCGAGCTGGGCCGCGAGCTCGGGGCTCAGCTCTTCCTGCGTGCAGTCCTCGTCGGAGCCGGCGTCGTCCCCGGCGTCGGAGCTGACGTCGGTGTACCGGCCGCGGTCGCCGCGGTGGTCGTCCCCGCGGGCGTGGCCGTGTCCGTGGTGGTGTCCGTGGCCGTGCCCGTGGCGGTGGTCGCGTCCGTGGTCGTGTCCGTGGGCGGTCACCAGGGCGGGCGCGGCCGCGCTCGCGGGTATCGCCCCCACCGGGAGGAGTCCGGCGACGGTCATCGCGGCCACTGCCAGGCCACGGTGGGCCGTCGTCCTGCGTCGGTGGGAAAGCGGTCGGGTCATCTCGATGGTCCTCGTTCCGGGTTGCGTCCAGCTCTTGAGGAGATCGTCGGCGGCAAACGCCCGCCACGACGACCCTGACGGGCTGTCCGGGTGACGAGGGGTCGGCAACCGGTCCGGATACCAGGAGGAGGCCCGGCGCGCGCGGCCTGCGCGGGCCGGGCCCGGGGCCCGGCCGGGGCGCTCGGGGGAGGTCGGGCCTGGTCAGGGGCGGTCAGGAGGCGACGGTGGCCCCCGAAAGGGTGACCACGTGGTCGAAGCGTCCGTCGAGGTGTACCGACGGTGTGTCACCGGCCGGCCCACCGGTCGTGCCCGCCGCCGCTCGCACCAGGGTCGGATCCGCCGGCCGCCGCGGCGCGGCGGGCGAGGAGCGCGGCCCGGCGCTCGTCGAACCTGGCGGCCTGGGCGGTCAGGGCGTCCAGGTGGTCGCCGAGCTGCTGCTGGGCCCTCAGCCCGTCCGGGCCGAGCCCGGCCGTCTCCATGATCCTGAGGTGACGGAGTACCGGCTGGAGGACGTCGTCGTGGTGGATACGGAGGTTGTAGACGCCGCCGAGCGCGATCCGGGCGGCGGCCCGTTCGAAGCCCGGCATGCCGTGGCCGGGCATCCGGAAGCCGGTCACGACCTCGGCCACCGCCTGCATCGCCTGGTCGGGGGCGAGTTCGAGCGCGGCCTTGAGCAGGTTGCGGTAGAAGACCATGTGCAGGTTCTCGTCGTTGGCGACCTGCGCCAGCATCCGGTCGCACACCGGGTCGCCGGACTCGTGGCCGGTGTTGCGGTGCGAGACGCGGGTGGCCAGCTCCTGGAAGGCGACGTAGGCGACCGTGTGCAGCGGCGAGTGCCCGTTGTCGGAGACGAAGCCGTTGCGCATGTGCGACATCCGGGCCCGCTCCAGGGCCGCCGGGTCCACCGCGCGGGAGGCGAGCAGGTAGTCGCGCAGCACGATGGAGTGCCGGGCCTCCTCCGCGGTCCACTGGTGCACCCAGGTGCCCCAGGCGCCGTCACGGCCGAACAGGGTGGCGATCTCGTGGTGGTAGCTGGGCAGGTTGTCCTCGGTCAGCAGGTTCACCACCAGCGAGACCCGGCCGACCTCGGTCAGCGGCGACTGCTCGGGCGACCACGGCTCGCCGCCCAGCGGTCCGTCGAAGTCCCGGCCCCGGCCCCAGGGCACGTACTCGTGCGGCATCCACTCCTTGAACACCCGCAGGTGACGGTTGAGCTCCCGCTCGACCACCTCCTCCAGGTCGTGCAGCAGCCGGGCGTCGGACAGGGCGGTGCGGGAGGAGGTGATGCTCACAGGTGCCAGCTTCCGGGACGTGGGTCGAAACCTACGGTTGCGTAGGTAGCGTCACCGTAGGTGGGCCGCCGGGCGCTGTCTGGGGTCGTTCGGCCCTTTCCGCGCACGCGCCGCCACGGTCCGGCCGGGACCAACGGCCCCGGAGGTCCCGGGACCAACGGCGCCCGAGCCGCCGGGCACAGGGCCGGGCGGGGCCGGTGACGGGGGCCGCCCGGCCCTGTGCCCGGGGGCGGCCGGCCCGGCACGGTGGAGCGGTTCGCGGCGGCCCGCCGGGGGCACCATGAAGCCGCGGTCACCACGGGAGGTGGGGCGATGCCCGGCAGCGGGAGACCTGTGATCGAACTCCGGTCACTCACCAAGCGGTACGGACGGACGGTCGGCGTCGAGGCACTGGACGTCGAGGTCGGCGCCGGCGAGGTGTTCGGGCTCCTCGGCCCGAACGGCGCCGGGAAGACCACCACGCTGCGCTGCCTCGTCGGACTGCTGCGGCCCAGCGGAGGGCAGGTCCGCGTCCTGGGGCTGGACCCGGTCGCCGACCACCGCCGGCTCGCACCCGCGATCGGCTACCTGCCCGGGGAACTGCGCCTCTACCCCGAGCTCACCGGGCGGCAGACCCTCGACCTGCTGGCCGCCCTCCAGGGCGCCGCCGTCCCGCGACAGGCCGAACTCTGCGCCCGCCTCAACCTGTCGGACACCGACCTGGACCGCGCGGTGGGGGAGTACTCGCGCGGGATGAAGCAGAAGCTCGGCCTCGTCCAGGCGCTCCAGCACCGCCCGGAGCTCGCCGTGCTGGACGAGCCGACCGAGGGGCTGGACCCGCTGGTCCAGGAGACGTTCTTCGAACTCCTCGCCGAGGAGACCGCCGCCGGCCGCACCGTCCTGCTCTCCAGCCACGTGCTGCCCGAGGTGCAGCGGGCCTGCGGCAGGGTGGCGATCGTCCGCGGCGGCCGGCTGGTGACCGTCCAGTCGGTGGCCGGGCTGCGCCGGGCCCGGGCCCGGCGGATCAGGCTCGTCCTCGGCGACGGGCGGGGTGCCCGGCCGCTCGGCGCGGCCGAACGCTGGTCACCCCGCTGGGAGGGCACGCGGGTGGAGCTGCTGGTGCCCCCGGACGAGGTGGTGACGGCGGTGCGCGGGCTGCTCGCCGAGCAGCCGGTCGCCGACCTCACCGTCGAGGAGGCCGGCCTGGACGAGGCGTTCCTCGACCTCTACCGGACACCCGGCCCGCCTGCCGGCGGCGCGCCCGCCGAGGGCCCGCCCACGGGCGGCGCGCCCACCGCTGACGCGCCCCTCGGCGACCCGCCGGCCGCGGCCCCCGTCGAGGAGGACCGGTCATGAGCCGCGGCACGGTCAGCCGCCGGCTGCCGCTGGTCTGGCTCGCACTGCACCGCCGCCGCCGGATGCTGCTGGCGCTGGTGCTCGGCATGGTCGTCTTCGAGGCGCTGATCGTCGTGATCACCAGCACCGTCCCGCCCGCCGACCTGTTCGGCGGCGGACGCACCCCGCCGGACGCCTTCAAGGCGTTCAGCGGATCCAACGGGGACGTCTCCATCGCCAGCTACCCCGGCCTGCTCGGGGCCGGCCTCACCCACCCGTTCTGGATCGCCCTCCAGCTCACCGCCATCGGCTCCCTGGGCGCGGCCGCCGTCGCCGCGGACGTCGAGTCGGGCACCATCGAGCTGCTGATGACCCGTCCGCTCTCCCGCCGCCGGCTGCTGGCCGAGCGGACGGCGGCCCTGGCCGCGGCCTCCGTCCTGCTCAACGCCGCCGCCACCGTCACCGTGGCGGTCGGGGTCGCCCTCTCACCGGACCTGCGCGCCGCCGTCCCGGTGGGCGGGGTCTTCGCGGCCGGGCTGCTGGGCTGCGCCTTCGCGCTCTGCCTGACCGGACCGGTGCTGGCCGTCTCGGCCGTCAGCCGGCGCCGGGCCCACGTCGTCGGCGCGACGGTCGCCCTCGGCGCGGTCGGCTTCGCGCTCAACTTCGTGGCTCTGGCGTGGTCCCCGGCCGCGCCCCTGCGCTACCTCAGCCCGTTCCACTACTACACGCCCGGCGACGCCCTGGCCCACGGCAGTGTCCCGTGGACGTCGGTCGCGGTCCTCTCCGCCGTCGGCCTGGCCGGCCTGGCGGCCGCCTTCCGCCTGCTGGAGCGGCGGGACCTCGCGATCTGAGCGCGGACATCGGCGGTGCGGCAAGCCTCCCGGGCGCGCCGCACCACCCCGGTGCCTGCTCCTGCCGGGCGTCCTCCCCGGTGCGCCGCTCCTGCCCGGCGTCCTCCCCGGCCGTGCCGAGCCGTTCGGCCACGCCGAGCCGTTCGGCCGTACGCCCAGGGCCGTTGGGCCCTCGCCCGGGGCCGCGGGCCGGCCCGATGCTGGTGGTACCGGCGCCACCCGCCGACAGGGAGTGACCCACCATGACCACCCAACTCGCCCTCACCCTCACGGACCTGCGGCTGCTGGCCGCCGCGGGCGGTGCCGCACCCTCCTTGCACAACAGCCAGCCCTGGCGCTTCCGCCCGACGCCGGACCTGACCGGGCTGGAGGTGCGGGCGGACCGGAGCCGGGCCGTTCCGGCCGCCGACCCGGAAGGCCGGGCCCTGCACATCTCGGTCGGCGCGGCCCTGTTCAACCTGCGGGTGGCGGCCGCACACCTCCGTCGCGACGCCTCCGTACGGCTGTTCCCCGCCGGCCCCGGCACCGAGCCGTGCGCGGTGCTCGACCTCGCCGCGCCGGCCCGGACGACGCGGCCCTTCGGCGCCGATCTCCACGCGGCGATCGCCCGACGGCACTCCAGCCGTGAACCCTTCACCAACCGGGACGTCCCCGAGCGGTTCCTCGCCGAGTTCGTCGAGGCCGCGCAGGACGAAGGCACGACGTTCGCCCTGCTGGAGGAGGACGGCGTGCGACGCGTGCTCGCCCTCACCTCCGAGGCCGAGGCCCTGATCGCCGCCGACGTCACCCGCGAGGCCGAGACCCGCCGCTGGCTCCGCCTGGAACCGGCGTTCGACGGCATCCCGCTCGCCGCCCTCGGATCGCACGACCGCGACGCACGCGTCCCGATGCGGGGCTTCGCCGGGCACCCGCCCCGCCATTCCACCCCGGCCGGGCGCTTCGAGGCGCTGCCGCAGCTGGGCCTGCTCACCACCCGTCTCGACGGCCCCGCCGACTGGCTGCGCGCCGGCCAGGCGATGGAACGCATCTGGCTCCTCGCGACCGCGCACGGACTGCGCGCATCCGTGCTGCACCAGGCCGTGGAGATCCCCGAAACCCGCTGGCGGCTGCGCGACCCCGACGACGGCCCGGGCCACGTGCAGCTGGTGCTGCGCCTCGGCTACGGCCCGCCCGGCACACCGAGTCCGCGCCGCCGCACCGAGGACATCCTCGACGACCCGGCGCCCGCGTAGGGACCGGCGTCGGGCCCCGGCCCCGGCCCCCGCGCCCGCCGCAGCCGGCCCCGGCCCTACGACGGGCGCGTGACGTGTCAGACCGGTACGACCGCGACCGGGCACTCCGCGTGCTGGACGACGGCCTGGCTGGTGGAGCCGAGCCGGCCGAGCGGCCCGCGCGGCTTCCCGTGGCGGCCGATGACGAGGAGCTGCCGGCCGGTCGAGGCGGCCACCAGTTCCCGTGCCGCATTGGAACGCACCACGGACGTCGTGACGGGGACGTCGGGGAAGCGCTCGCGCCAGCCCGTGAGCACCTCGGCGAGCAGCCGGTCGTGTTCGGCCGCGACGTGCGACTCCTCGTAGACCACCGGGACTTCGTGGCCCGGCCCGAGGAGCAGTGGATACGTCCAGGCGTGGACGACGAACAGCGGCAGCTCCTGCCGCTGGGCCGCGAGGAACGCGTGGGCGAGCACCGGCTCCTCGTGTTCGCCGCCCTCGACACCGACCACCACGGCGGCGTCGGGTGCCGCCTGCGGGGTGCGCACCACGACGACCGGGCAGGGCGCGTGCGCCGCCACGTAGAGAGTGTTCGAGCCGAGCAGGAGCCGGGGGAACCCGCCCGAGCCGCGGGCGCCGACGACCAGCAGTGCAGCGTCCGCCGCCGCCTCGGTCAGGACCTCGCGCGCCTTGCCCTCCACGAGGTCGGCGGTGACGCTCACCTCGGGGCGCCGCGCGGTGGCCCGGGAGCGCTCGACCGCGAGCAGCGCCGCGTCCTCCTGCCGGCCGGAGGGCAGTTCGGGGGATCGTACGAGCCGCAGCGGAAGCCGCCGGAGCGCGGCCTCGTCGCAGGCCCAGTCGAGGGCGGCCTGGCTGGCCTCCGAGGCGTCGACTCCCACGGTGACGGGTCCGTTCATCGCCGTTCCTCCCAGTCCGCGGGCGGCAGCGGTCGTCCGATGTGTTCAGGCTATGCCCGCGGCCGCCCCGCCGCCGGTCAGCGGCCGGGCAACGGCCCTGCCGCCGGCGACGGCTAAGAAGGGAGTGTCGGTGGCGCCCGGGCGGACGGCGAGGCCCGGACGCCGCTGCCGCGCAGTTCGTGCGCCGGCGCTCCGGTGAAGGAGAGGACGTACGCCTCGGTCGCGCCGTGGCGCCGTGGGCGGCCATCCTGGGGATCCGTCCTCGACGACCTCCTCATCCACCTCCTGCGCGGCCTCGGGCCCGCAGCCGGGGACGCCGAACCACTCGCCGAACCCGCAGCACCGGCCTGCCGATCACCCCTCCGCGGCAGGCACGGAGCCGGGGGACGGGAGCCGGAGTACGCACGCCGCGCACGTGACCGGACCGGCCGTTCGGAGGCCTTCGACCAGGCCGTTCCGGGGGCTTTGACAGTGTCACCCGGGATGGTTAGCGTGATTGACAGGCGGCTTTTTCCGAGCCGTGTTGAACAGTTCTCCGACTACCCGGGATTCCGTAGGAGTCGGTCCGGTCGGTTTTTGCGGTTCCCGGACCCGGGAGTTCGCGATGGACGGCTACGACGTGTACCGCGCGGCCATGTCCGGCGACCACTGGTGGGACTGGTGGGTCAACTGGCCGCTGTCGAACCGCATCAGACTCGGCGACGTCTACGAGGTGCAGGGGAACGCGTTACGCAGAGCGGGGGACCTGGCCGGCCGCGGCATCACCTTCACCACGGAGGACGGGACACCGCCCGCCACGTACGCCTACGACTCTCAGGGCTCGGTGGCGGTGACGTTCAAGGCCTCGGGGAAGAGCCCCGCCGCCCTGTCCGCCCTGACCAAGGCCGACGCCGGCGCGGCCGTCGAGTTCCGCCGGGACAGGACGGCCTTCGTCGCGTTCCAGGGGATCTCCCAGACGGACGTCGCCGATGTCCGTGCCTTGGCGAAGACGCTGACCGAGGGGTGGGTGAACAAGTCCTGGGACGAATCGCTGCGCGCCGTGACCAGCGTGCTCTCCGTGGCTGCCGGGACGGTGCTCACCGCGGCCGCGGCGGGCGCCTCCGCGGAGCTCAGACTGTCGGGGGCGGTCGGTGCCGGCGGCCCGACCGAGGTCCTCGACCTCGCGGTCGGCGCGTCCGTGGTGCGCCGCAACGCCCTCGGCGCCGAGTGGACCGGCCCGGAGCTCACCCCCTTCTACCAGGTGGTCCGGCTGCGTGAGACCTGGCTGGGAAAGCTCAAGGCCGACTTCGGTCCGCCGCAGCCCGGTCGTGGGGCCTTCGCGAGCGCGCTCCCGCCGATTGTGGTCGAGGAGATCCGCGACGATCCCGACGCCGTGCTGACGGTGGCCGACCCGGAGGAGCAGCTGCCGTTCGCCACCGGGGAGCCGGGCTGAGGGAAGGGCGGAGGTCGTGGTGACGATTGCTCGATTCCGTCTCACCGCCGGTCCGTCCGTGCCGGAGGACGGGGACTGGTGGACGGATCTGGAGGTAAGCCTGGACGTGCAGGGGCTCTGCCCGGAGGCGCGTCGCGTCGAGGCCGATCAAGACCCGGCAGACCGGGCCGCGTCCGACCGGGAGGACTCCGACCAGGACCAGGAGGCCTCTGACGAGAAAGCCTCCGATCAGGTCGACCCCGAGAAGGCCAAGTCCTTGCGCGAGACGCTCACGGCGATGCGTCCACAGGCGACGCCGGCGGACCGGGAGGCGGCCGGCGACCTGCTGATGGCGTGCCTGACGCCGGGAAGGGTCGGCCTGCTGTGGCGGCGGGTCCGGGTCTGCGGCACGCAGGCCGAGCCGTTACGGCTGAGCGTGGAGATCGATGTGCCGCAGTTGCGGCCGCTGCCGTGGGAGCTGCTCCGGGGGGACCTGACGTGGTTCTTCCACGACCCGAGGTTCCTCTGCTCGCGGCTGCGGGCGGGCGGCGGCCCCGGGGCGGGGCCGGGCGGGGCACCCGCGCACGGAAGCCAGCTGGGACCCCTGCGGGTCCTGGTGGTGGTCTGCAATCCGGATGACGGCAAGGACCGCGCCGACGAGGAACGCGCCAGGATCGCGGCGGCCCTCGGGATCACGCCCTGCGCCCACGTCCAGTTCCTGGAGGGTCCGACGCGTGTGACCCTGGTCGACGAGCTCAACACCTGGCACCCGCACGTCCTGCACTTCATCGGTCACGGCATGCCGGCGGTGGCGGGCGACGAAGCCGCACTGCCCATCAACTGGGCGCGCGACGGGGTGGAGTCCGGTCGCGAGAACTGGAGGCTGGAGTCGTCGATCGTCCACGAGCTGCTGGAGTCATGGCAGCCGCGGCTCGTCGTCCTGAGCGCCTGCCGGACCGCGGCCGACCTTCAGGACCGCCGCGGCGGCCTGGCGGAGGCCTTTCTTGCTGCCCGGGTGGGGGCCGTGGTGTCCATGCTGGCCGACATCGACTCGCCGGTGTGCGCCGTGTTCGCCGACGAGTTGTACCGCCAGGTCGCGCGTGGTACCCCGATCGACCGCGCGGTCCGGGAGGCCCGTCAGATGCTGCGCGACAGCTACACCAAGGAGGGCTTCTGGGCGCTTCCCGCGCTCGCCGCGTCCGGCGACCCCAAGGGCGTCCTGGCGATCCACCATGCGCAGACCCGGGCCGCCGTCGACCACCTGTGCGACGGGAAGGGGTACCGGGATCTGAAGCTCTTCGTGGACCGGTCGGAGGAGCGGCGGACGGCGTGGCGGGCGCTCGATCCCAGTGAGTCGGTCTCCCACCGCCGACTGCTCGTGGTGTCGGGGGCGTCGTGGAACACCGACTATCCCCACACGGGCAAGACGTTGTTCACGCTGTCCTGCCTGGTCACCTGCTTCCTCCGGGGGCACCGCATCACCTACGTGGACCTCCGGAGCAGGCTGCCGGCGGACGGCGGCAGTAGTCCGCGCAAGGGGAACAAGGACTGGCTGGAACTGCTGCGAGCGGTCCGTACGGCCTGCCTGGACAGCAGCCAGGCGGAGACGTGGCGGCCGGAGGACTTCTCCCGCTTCAACGCCGAGCTCAACGCCCTCGTCAAGGGCCGCATTCCGCTGCCCGAGCAGGGCGGCGATGCCGGGAGCACCGGCGTGGTCGAGGACGAGGGAGGGGCCTTCGACGAAAATGTCGGGCGGTCGGACGAGCGGCGCCGGAGGATCTTCCGGGTCTTCCTGGAGACGCTGACGCCGCCAGGGGACGACCGGGTCCACGTCCTTGCCCTCGACCATGCCGACCGTCTGACGGACTGGGACTGCCGACAGATCGTCTATCCCGAGCTGATCGAGCCGGTCGCCGGAGGAACCGCACCGGGCGCACTCCGGCTCCTCCTGGTGGCGACGCCCACCTGGATCGGCAAGGCCCTGCCGGAGCAGGACAGCGGCCTGTGGGGGCCGCCGCTGACCTTGAGGGACTTCGACTGCGCGCACCTCATGCGTCTGGCCGACGAATTCTGCGAGCGGGCCGGCCTGCACTCCGCCGAGGCCAGGGGAGTCTTCGCGGGGTACAGACCAACGCTTGCGCGCGGTGTACCGGTCCAGATGTTCGGCAGCATCGGGGATTCGCTGATCAAACTCAAGGAACAGGGGGAGCCGCTATGACCTGGTCTTCCGAAGGACTCGCGGTGCTGGAGGAGATCAAGGCCCGGATCGCCGTCGGCGCGAGCCCCGCCGAGATCCGCCGCTCATTGTGGCCCGGCGCGTGGGAGCCGCTGCTCAAGGCCTGCGCGGCCGCACGCACCTTCGACCAGGAGCTGCTGGAAGGCGTGCTGCGGCCGGCAGCCGGAGCGGAGGCCATAGCGGACTCGCCCACCCTGGAGCGGCTGACCGAGCTGGGGATCGCCGAGCCGGTGCCCGACGAACCCGGCCAGTACCGGCTGACGGACGGTGACCAGGCCGCGTACATGCAGGCCTGGAGGGTGGAGTGGGAGGGCCGCCCGACGGCACCGGCGGAGCTGGCCGATCTGGAACGGAGGCTCGCCGACCACCGCGGGCGTAGCGGCGACCGGGCCGAGCAGCTGCGGCACCTGCTGGTGGCCGACCCGGCGCAGGCGCTCAAGCTGTTCGACGAACTGTTCGTCGAGGCGGACGGGGCGCGGGACTTCGCCCGGTGCCAGGACCTGCTGGACGTCCTCGACGACCCCGACCGGCTCACCCTGGCCGGGCCGGACGTCGCGCACCGCCGTAAGGACCGTGCGGCGTACGTCGGGACACAGGGCTACTGGGCGGTGGACTACGCCCGGTGCGCCCAGTACCTGGCTCCGCCCGGCCTGGAGAAGCGGGCTGCGGCCCTCCTCAGCGGCACCGGCGCGAGGGTGTGGCAGGTCTTCGCCTCGGCCGGCATGGGGAAGACCATGCAGCTGCGCTGGCTCGTCACGCGCTACTGCGCCCCCGCCGAACGGGACGTCCCGTGCGCCCGGATCGACTTCGACGTGGTGTCCCCCGCGGCGGTCGCCCGTCACCCGTGGCTGGTCCTGCTGGAGGCCGCCGCGCAGTTCGGCAACCGGTGGCCGCAGGGGACGTTCGGCCGGCTCGACCGGTTCGCGCCCTATCGCAGCCTGCTGGACCGGCGCGCCTCCGGCCTGAGCAGCACGGCCGCACAGGGGCTGGGCACCCAGGACACCGGCCAGGTGCGGTCGGAGGTCACGGAACTCTTCGTCGACCGGTTCAACGAGGCCGCCGACGACCGCCCGGCCCTGCTGGTCTGCGACACGCTGGAGGAGCTGCTGCTCCGCGGCGGGGAGGACCTCAAGGGCTTCCTGGAACTGCTCGGGCAGGTGCTCCGTGGCTGCCCCCAGCTGCGCCTCGTCCTGGCCGGGCGCTACGACATCGAGGAACGGTTCCCCGGGGCACTCGACGTGCTGGGAAGGGTGGTCGGCGTCGAGGTCGAGCCGTTCACGGACGAGCAGGCGGAAAGGTACCTCGGGGAGATCCGGGGAATCGACGACCCCGCCAAACGCGAGGTGGCGCGGTGCCGGTCCAACGGACGGCCGCTCACGCTCGCGCTCTTCGCCGACGCCATCGTCCAGGACCCGGGGCTGAGCACGAAGACCCTGCAACGGATGCAGGGACCGCTGACGACCCTGCTCATCCGGCGGGTGATCCGGCGGATCGAGGACGAAAGGGTACGGTGGCTGGTGCGCTACGGGGTGGTCCCGCGCAAACTGCGACGGAAAGACCTGTTCACCGTGATGCGCCCGTTCCTGCGGAACATGGGCCGGCCGACCAGGAACGACGATCCCCGCCAGGACATGCACGGCCTGGAAGGCCGGAGCGCCTACCCGTTCACCGCCCCGCCCGCCGACGACGCCGCGCTCGCCGAGATCTGGGACCGCCTGCTCGACTACGCGGGCGGCTCGTCCTGGGTCTCCGAGGTGGCGGGGGACCCGTCGGTGGTGGTCTTCCACCCGGAGCTGGTCGCGCCGCAGCGGCGGCTCATCTCCGACAAGCCGGTGTTCTGGCAGCTTCACCAGGCCTACGCCCGGTACTTCGACGAACTCGCGGAGAAGGACCCGGGCCAGTGGGCGGACCACACGCGCGAGGCCGTCTACCACCGCTTCCAGCTGCGCGACCCGCAGGCCGTCGACCACTGGCGGTCGGCCCTGCGCCGGGCCCGCGACGCCGACGCGCTGGACGACCTGCACACGCTCGCCGGCGAGGTCCTCGGCGGCGACTACCTGGACGGCCGGGGCAGGCCCTGGCGAAGCCGGCACGGCAGACCGCTGATCGCGTACGCCGCGTTGGCCGAGGCCCGGTTGCAGGAGGCGTACATCATCGGCCGGAGGGCGCTGCGCGACCGGGCGAAGGCGTCGGACCCGCGGTGGGACGGCCTTCGGCAGGCTCTGGACCACGTGAAGCTGCTTCGGGAGTACTCGCACGAGCCGATCCCGGTGTCGGGGCTGGAGAAGTCCCTCCGAGCCGTGCTCGCGGGCCTCGCCGACGGTCCGGAGCGGGCGGTCGCGACCGCCGAACAAGCCCTGGAGGGCGCAGACGACGAGGAGCGCGTCGACGTGCTGCGGGTGCTCGCCGACGGCCGTGCAGCCGCCGGCGACCCGGGAGCCGAGGGCTTGTACCGGCAGGCGTACGAACTGGCGTTGCGCCAGGGACGCGAGGTCCTGACCACCGACCTCGCCCTCGCCCTCGCCCGCGAACGGGAGGAACAGGGCCGGCTCGACGCGGCGCTCCGCTGGTGCGACCGCGCCGCCGTCCGGCAGACGACCGGGGCGGACCGGGTGACCCTGACCCGGGCCCGGCTCCTGCTGGCCTGCTTCCGGCCGGCGGAAGCCCTGGACGGACTCCCGCAGCCGTCGCCCACAGCCGGCATGGTCCAGTGGACGCTCCGGTCCGCCTGCGAGCCGCTGGTCGAAGCCGCGCTGCTGCGCGCGCAGGCGGAGCTGATGCTGGGCCGGAGCGAGCGGGCGCTCCGGGCCCTCGACCGGGCCGACGAGGCCGCCACCGGGATCCCCGGGGCGGGCCGCTACCGGTTCGACGCCCGGATCCACCAGCTCCGCGGCGCCGTCCTCGGGGAGAGGCTCGACATCGACGAGGCGGAGCAGTACTTCCGCCAGGCCGAGAGCACCTGGGCGGAGTTCGGGTACCGCTCAGGCCACCCCGAGTGCCGGTACCTGTACGCCCGCTTCCTGCTCAGGGACGTCGGCGACCTCGCGGAGACCCGCCAGCTGCTCACCGCCAACCGTCGGCGCCGGCTCCAGCCATTAGGTGAACTCCCTGTCCCCGATGAGGAGTTCGTTTTCCGCACCGAGCTCCTGGAGCGCGAACTCCAGCTGGCGGAGGCCCCGGGAAACGCCCCCGCCGGTGAGCCCGTCGGCCCGGCCTCGCCGATGACGCCCCGGCAGAGCGCACTCCTGGCGACCCAGCAGCTGGTCGAGACCTGGTGGCGCGGCCGGCAGTCGGTTCCCGCCCTGGTGGAGGCGCTCGGTGCGATCGAGCCCCCGTCCGCCCGGCTCTTCGTACTGGAGGAGTTGCGGCGCTGCCCGACCCCGCGCGGGTCCTCCGGCCCGACGATCGGCCGGCTTCGTGGCGTTCTGGAGGAGGCCCGCGGTGACGGCGGCCACCCGGAGGACGTGGCGCTCCGGCGCCAGCTGTTGGCCGAGCTGGACCGGCTGGGACACCGCCCGGGGCGTGCCGTGACGGCCGCGGACGAAGCCCGACGCGCCCTCCACGCCGACTCCGACCCGCTCGCATGGTGGCGCTGGTTCGAGCTGCGGGCCAGGCTCGGCGCCGCACCCGAACCGGCGCGGTCCGGTTTTCCCCCCATGATCGCCGACCGGCACCCGCTGCTGTACGCGGCGGCCCTGCTCCGGCTGGCGGCCTCGGCCCCCGGGAACGAACCCGACCTGAACGAACCCGACCTGGTCGCCCTGGCCGTGGAGGTGTCCAGCCAGGTCGGCCGGACGAACCGGTACACGGCCGAAGCGTTCCGCAGACTCGCGGAGACCACCGGCGACGCGCACGCCCAGCAGACGGCCGACCGGCTCTGCAAACGCCTCGGCCGGCCGCAGGGACGGTCCGCGGCCGCCCCCCGCGAAGGCCGCCGGCCCGGCGAGCCCGCCGATCAGCTGGCGGTTCCCCTGCCGTTCCCCGGGCAGTTGCCCGTCTACGACCCCGAGGCGCTCCAGCGGGCCCTGCTCCACGACCAGGACGGCGTCGTGGGGTACCTGTCGGACCTCCTGGCGGAGGCTTCCGTCCCGGTGCAGGCGCTGGGCGAGGAGATCCGAGTGCTCCGCCTGGAATCCGACGACCCGTTCGTCCACGCCTTGCCGTGGGAGCTCGCCGTCGCCGATCTCCCCGTCGGCTGCTACCGCAGCCTGCCGGCGGCGGCCGACGCCGGCAACATCCTGCACCTCCAGACGACGCTGAGGCTGATCGATCCGGGCCTGCGCGTCGACGGGTTCCTCGGGCCGCGTACCAGGCAGGCGCTCACCCGGCTGATGTCCGGGGCGGACCCCGTCGAGCCGACGGCACCGACCGAACGGCCGAGCGTGGTCATCGTCGCCCCCTCCTCCGACGTCCAGTACGAGTCGCGCGGCAGTCACCTGCTGTCCGGCGTCGACCTCGCCGACGTCTACGCCTCCCGGCGGTTCGAGATCACGCTGGCGGAGTCGGTCGACAGTCTCCGGCGTCCGGGCTCTCAGCCGAGACTGGTCCACGTCAGCGCCCCGCTGGAGTCGACCGCGGCCGAGCCGTACTTCGACCTGTCCTCCGCCCGGCAGCCGGAGTCGCGGGTGTCGACCCGGTCGCGGGGCTTCGACCTGTCGGCCCCCACCCTGGCCCGCTGGCTGCGCGATGCGCCGGACTGCCTGGTGGTGCTCGATCCGCCGCTTCCCGGCTCCCCGCGCGACATCCCGGAGCAGCTGATCGGGCGCAACCTCTTCGCGGCCCAGCTGCTCGCCGAACTCCCCGCCGCCGCCGTGATCGGCATCGGGCTGGACGAGCACCACGCCTACCGGTCCGCCGACCTCGTCGCCTCGGCCGTGGCGGAGGCCCGGCCGCTGGCGGAGGCCTTCCGCGAGCTCGTGCTGTACCGGTCAGAGCCCGGGTTGACGGGCCTGGAGCTGCTCGCCGCGGGCGGCACCGCGTTGTTCGCCGCACCCGCCACCTACAACGCCACCTACGAACTGTCCTGAGCGGGTCCACCGTCATGACCGGCGCGGGCTACGAGGAACGCGGCCGGGCCCGGCACCGGCACCTCGCCGCGAGCCTGGACCGTGACGTCGCCCACTGGGTGGAGGCCACGAGGCGGAGCCCCCTGCTGGAGAAGCACCACAGCCAGGTGGTCTGCCTGGCCGGCATGCTCGACGCCTGCCGGCGCGACCTCGGGGAGCTGCCGGACGACGAGTCCAGGGAGCGCATCCTGGACCTGCACCACGTGTGGGACTTCTTCCGCAGCAAGCTGATCCTGCGCTGCCTCCCGCAGTACCAGGCGTTCCTGGACACCGCCGACGAACTCGCCTGGGCCTGCTACGAGCCGGCCTGGCCGGCTGACGGTCCGGCAGCCAGGCCCGTGCCGCCGCTGCTCTTCCTCAACCGGGCTGAGGCCCCGTTCGCCCTCGCCCGTGGCAGCGACTACAAGGCCTTCCTGCCGAGCGGGGTGCGCACCCACACCGGCGAGGAGGCGGCACAGCAGCTGCCGTTCCCCATCATCGGTGTGCCCTGGTACCAGACCGAGCACCTTCCGGGCCTGCTCGCCGTCGCCCACGAGGTCGGCCACCACGTCGAGGACGACCTCGGGCTGACGGGCACCCTGCGGGACAGGCTCCACACGAGCGGGCTCGACGCGGGGCGGCTGATCATCTGGGACGGATGGCTGGGCGAGGTCTTCGCGGACGTCTGCGCCTGCCTCGCCTGCGGGCCGGCCTACACCGACACCCTGGCCGACGCCCTGACGGCCGTCGGGACCAGGAGGAGCGCCGCCTACCCGCCGTCCTTGCTGAGACTGCGGATCTGCCGGACCGTGCTCGGTTCGTCCGGGCCGGCCCCGGCCGGCGAGGTGGCGGCCGTCGTCGAGGCGCTCACCGCGGACGGCTACCCGCAGCTCGGTGGCCGGACCCTGCGGGACGCCCTGGGTTGCGCCGAGGCCCTGGAGCTGGAGCCTCCGGCCCTGAACCTGCTGAACGGCCTGGACTCGGAGATCCGCGACCCGCGGGCGGCGCTGGCGGCCGCGGCCCGTGCCTTCCTGCTGGACCCGGCCCAGTACGACCGGGGGAACGTCGGGGCGCGGGTGTGCAGGGAGGTGTTGGCGCGCCGGCCGGTCGGCCTGCGGTCGGCCGAGGCGGCGGCCGACGACGGCGCCCGGCAGGCCGGCGCGGCGGCCGGGCACGCCCTGGCCGCGCTGCTGGCCGGGGCTGAGTGACGGCCGGGGGAGAGGGCAGAGCCGCCCGCGCCACCCGCGCCCCGGTCAGTCCGCCGGGATATGGGCGAGCATGCGCTCCATGCCGCCCACCCAGTTGGCCCGCAGGGCGGTGATGGCGCCCGGCAGGTCGTCGTCCAGGAGGCGGCGGGCGATCTCGCAGTGCTCCTCCGACTCGCGGGCCACCGGCTCGTCCTCGGCGACGACCAGGTTCTCGTAGCGCCGCATCCCGGCCTTGACCCGGGTGAGGAGGTCGAGCAGCCGCTCGTTCGAGCAGCCGCTGAGCAGCAGGCCGTGCCATTCGTCGTCGCGCCGGTCGACCGTCGCGTGCGTGGCGACCTGGTCGGGGAAGCCCTGGGCGAGGTCCAGCAGCCGCGGGGCGATGGTCCGCAGGTGCGCCGGGTCGGAGGACTCCAGCGCCAGGGACTCCAGTGCCGCGACGATGGCGACCAGCTCGCGGAACTCCTTGCGGCTGACGGGCGCGAAGCGGAAGCCGCGGCCCTGGTTGCTCTCCAGCACGCCCTCGCCCGCCAGGGCGATCAGGGCCTCGCGCAGCGGCGTGCGGCTGACGCCCAGCTCGGCGGCGAGCACGGCCTCGTTGACATCGGCGCCCGCCGAGAACTCGCCGCGGGTGAGCCGCTCCATGAGCTCGTCGCGGATCTGCTCGCGCAGCGGGCGGCGCTCGATCGCCATCGGGATCCCCCATCTTCGGATCTGCAGCATACCCCTTGACCGCATGCAGTGTACTGCACTATGCATTTTGAATACAAAATGCCGGAGCGGGGCCCTTGGTCCCCAGGGGAGGCGGAGCATGGGTCTGACACGCGTGCCGGGACTGCTGTTCGGGGGCGACTACAACCCCGAGCAGTGGCCCGAGGAGGTCTGGCAGGAGGACGTCCGGCTGATGGCCGAGGCCGGCGTCACCATGGTGACCGTCGCGGTCTTCTCCTGGTCCCGGCTGGAACCCGCGCCCGGCGCCTACGACTTCGGCTGGCTCGACCGCGTCCTCGGCCTGCTCCACGCGCACGGCGTCGCCGCCGACCTCGCCACCGCGACCGCGACACCGCCGCCCTGGCTGGTCCGGCGCCACCCGGAGATCCGGCCCGTCGACGCCGCCGGCACCCGGCTGGAGTTCGGTTCGCGGCAGGGCTACTGCCCCTCCTCCCCGGTGTTCCGGGCCGCCACCGTCCGGCTGGCCCGCGCCCTGGCCGAGCGCTACCGGGATCACCCCGCGCTCGCGCTGTGGCACGTCGGCAACGAGTACGCCGACCACACGGCCGAGTGCTTCTGCGAGGAGTCGGCCCGCGACTTCCGGCGCTGGCTGCAGGAGCGCCACCACACCCTCGACGGCCTCAACTCCGCCTGGGGGACTTCGTGCTGGGGCCAGCACTACACCGACTGGGCGCAGGTCGAACCGCCCCGCAAGGCCCCCGGCCCGGTCAACCCCACCCAGGTGCTGGACTGGCGCCGCTTCTCCAGCGACGCGCTGCTCGCCTGCTTCGAGGCCGAGCGCGAGGTCCTGAAGGAGGTCACCCCGGACGTCCCGGTGACCACCAACTTCATGAGCGTCCTGCGCGACCTCGACTACTGGAAGTGGGCCGCCGCCGAGGACCTCGTCAGCGACGACGCCTATCCCGACCCGGCCGACCCGCGGGCCCACGTCAGGGCCGCGCTCAGCTACGACCTGATGCGCTCGCTGAAACGGCAGCCGTGGCTGCTCCTGGAGTCCGCCCCGAGCGCGGTCAGCTGGCGCGCGGTCAACGTCCCCAAGGACCCGGGCGTCATGCGCCTGCACGGCCTCCAGGCGCTGGCCCACGGCTCGGACGGCGTGATGTTCTTCCAGTGGCGCCAGGCCAGGTACGGCCCGGAGAAGTTCCACTCGGCGATGCTCCCGCACGGCGGCACCCGGACCCGCCAGTGGCGGGAGACGGTGGCCCTCGGCGCGGACGTGCGGCGGCTGGCCGAGGTCGCGGGCACCACCACCGAGGCCGACGTCGCCCTCCTGCTGGACTGGGACAGCTGGTGGGGGCTGGAGGCCCCCGAGTCGATGCCGTCCGACCGGCTCCGGCTGCACGAGCTCCTCCTCGGCTGGTACGCGCCGCTGCACGCCCGCGGCATCGCCGTCGACCTGGCCCCGCCGGACCGCGACCTCTCCTCCTACCGGCTGGTCATCGCCCCCAACCTCTACCTGTGCACCGCCGGGCAGGCCGCCAACCTGGCCGCCTTCCCCGGGCGGCTGCTGGTCGGCCCGTTCAGCGGGGTGGTCGACGCCGCCGACCACGTCCACGACGGCGGGGCGCCCGGACCGCTGCGCGACCTGCTCGGCGTGCGCGTGGAGGAGTGCCGGCCGATCCCCGACGGCGGGACCCAGGAGGTCGTGACGGCGGACGGCACCCGGCTGCTCGCCCGCACCTGGAGCGAGTGGCTGACCGCCGAGGACGCCGAGGTGGTGGCGCGCTACCGCGGCGGCCCGCTGGACGGCCGCCCGGCCGTCACCCGGCGCGGCGCCGCCACCTACCTCAGCTTCCTGCCCGAGGACCCGGCGCCGCTGCTGGACGAGGCGCTGGCCGCCGCCGGGATCACCGGCGTGACCGGTGCCGGCCTCCCCGAAGGCGTCGAGGCCTGCCGCCGCGGCCCGTACCTGTTCCTGCTCAACCACGGGACGGAGCCGGCCGTCGTCCCGCTGCCGGCCGCGCAGAGCAGCCCGCAGAGCAGCCCGCCGAACGCCCCCCAGACCGCCCCGCTGACCGCCCCCCAGACCGCCCCGCTGACCGACCTGCTGACCGGCCGTCCGCTGCCGGGCGGCCCCGTGACCATCGCGCCACGCGACGCCGTGGTCCTGAAGCCCTGAGGAGTGCCCGTGGCCCATCCCTACATCCCCAACGCGGGGCCCGAGACGCGGGCGGCGATGCTCGCCGAGATCGGCGCCCCCGACGTCGCCGAGTTCTACGGCGACATCCCCGCCGACCTGCGCCTCGACCGCCCGCTCGACCTGCCCGCGCCGTTCGCCGACGAGCACGGCCTGGCGCGGCACGTCCGCGGCCTGCTGGCCCGGAACACCGACCCGGCCGAGCTGCTGAGCTTCCTCGGCCACGGCTGCTACCCGCACCACGTCCCGGCGGTGTGCGACGAGGTCAACGGGCGCGGCGAGTTCCTGACCGCCTACGCGGGCGAGCCCTACGAGGACCACGGCCGATTCCAGGCCCTCTTCGAGTACGTCTCGATGATGGCCGAGCTGCTGGAGATGGACGTCGTCAACGTCCCCACCTACGACGGCTTCCAGGCGGCCGGGACGGCCCTGCGGATGGCCGCGCGCCGCACCGGCCGGAACCGGGTGCTGGTCAGCGGGGCGGTCGCGGCCGACAAACTGGCCAAGATCCGCGACTACCTCGCCCCGGACGTCGAGGTGCTGCTCGCCCCGGTGGGCGACTCGGGGGAGATGGGCGACGTCCGGCTGGACGACACCTTCGCCGCCCTCTACCTGGAGACGCCCACCGTCCACGGCGTCGTCGAGACCCGCGGCCGCGAACTGGCCGGCCTGGCGCACGCCGTCGGCGCCCTGCTGGTCGTCTCCACCGACCCGATCTCGCTCGGTGTGCTCGCCCCGCCGGCCTCCTACGGCGCCGACCTGGTCTGCGGGGACATCCAGTCCCTCGGCATGCACCCGCAGTACGGCGGCGGCCAGGCCGGGTTCATCGCCGCGCACGACGACGAGCGCCTGGTCGCGGAGTTCCCGTCCCGGCTGTTCGGCATCGCCCCGACCGCCGTCCCCGGCGAGTACGGCTTCGGCGACGTCCTGTACGACCGGACCTCCTTCGCGCTGCGCGAGGAGGGCAAGGAGTGGGTCGGCACGGCGGCCGCCCTGTGGGGCATCACCGCCGGCGTCTACCTCGCGCTGATGGGACCGCAGGGCATGCGGGAGATCGGCGAGACGATCCTCGCCCGCACCCGGTACGCGATGCGCGCGCTCGCCGCCGCCGGCGCCGTCGTCCGCCACCAGGAGGCGGTCCACTTCCGGGAGTTCGCCGTCGAGGTGCCGGACGCCGACGCCCTGCTCGCCGCCCTGCGACGCCGGGACGTCCTCGGCGGCGTGCGGCTCGGGCCCCGGGAGGTGCTGGTCTGCGTCACCGAGCGGCACTCCGTCGCCGACATCGACACCCTCGCGGCGGCCGTCAAGGACGCGCTGTCCGCCATCGACGCCCCTCCCGCCGCCGACGCCCCTTCCGGCACCGCCGCCATCGACGTCCCTTCCGCCACCGGAGGCACCGCGTGAGCTCGCACGGAACGACCGGCGAACCGTTCGCCACCCTGCCGATCGGGGCCAGGCCCGCCCTGCGCCGCTTCCACCAGGCCCGCTGGGACGAGGAGATCGTCTTCGAGCTGTCCCGGCCCGGGCGGCGCGGCGTGGGCGTCCCCGCCCCGGACGCGCCGCTGGTCGAACTGCCCGAGGGCGTCGCCCGCCGCACCCCGCCCGCGCTGCCCGAACTGTCGCAGAACCAGGTGGTCCGGCACTACCTGCGGCTGTCGCAGGAGACCCTCGGCGCCGACCTGAACATCGACGTCGGCCAGGGCACTTGCACGATGAAGTACAGCCCCAAGGTCAACGACGCCCTCGTACGCGACCCGCGGGTCGCCGGGCTGCACCCGCTCCAGCCCGAGGACACCGTGCAGGGCGTGCTGGAGATCTACTGGCGGCTGGAGCAGATCCTCAAGGAGATCTCCGGCATGGCACGGGTCTCGCTCCAGCCCGGCGCGGGCTCCGCGGCGATCTACGCCAACATCGCCATGATCCGCGCCTACCACGCCGCCCGGGGCGAGGGGGAGCAGCGCGACCAGGTGATCACCACGATGTTCTCCCACCCCTCGAACGCGGCCTGCGCCAAGGTCGCCGGGTACGAGGTCGTCACCCTCATGCCGGACGCCGAGGGCTGCCCCGACATCGAGGCGCTGCGCGCGGCGGTCGGCCCGCGCACCGCCGCGCTCCTGATCACCAACCCGGAGGACACCGGGATCTTCAACCCGCGGATCCGCGAGTTCGTCGACCTGGTCCACGAGGCCGGCGGCCTGGCCTGTTACGACCAGGCCAACGCCAACGGCATCCTCGGCATCACCCGGGCCCGGGACGCCGGGTTCGACCTGTGCCACTTCAACCTGCACAAGACCTTCTCGACGCCGCACGCGTGCGGCGGGCCGGCGGCCGGCGCGTGCGGCGTCGCCGAGGCGCTGGTGCCGTTCCTGCCCGGTCCGGTCGTCGACCTCGACGGCGGGTCGTACACGCTGACCGCCCCGGAGCGTTCGGTCGGGAAGATCCGGCCGTTCCTCGGGGTGACGCCCAACGTCGTCCGCGCCTACGCCTGGGTGATGGCGCTCGGGGCGGAGGGCCTGCGGGAGGTCGCGGAGACGGCCGTCCTCAACAACAACTACCTGATGAGCAAGGTGCTGCGGATCCCCGGCGCCTCCGTCCCGTGGGCGCAGCGGCGGCGGGTCGAACAGGTCCGCTACTCCTGGCAGGAGCTGACCGCGGAGACCGGCGTGCACTCGGAGGAGATCGGCGTCCGGGCGGCCGACTTCGGCGTGCACTACTGGACCAGCCACCACCCGTACGTGGTGCCCGAGCCGTTCACCCTGGAGCCGACCGAGTCCTACTCCCGGGAGGACCTCGACGAGTACGCGGCGATCCTCGCCCACGTCGCCGCCGAGGCGCGCGAGGACCCCGACTTCGTGCGGGGCGCGCCCTACCGGCAGAGCGTCCACCGGATCGACCCCGGCCCGCTGGACGATCCGGCGCAGTGGTCGCCCTCCTGGCGCGCCTACCGCCGCAAGCACGGCGGGAAGCATGGCGGGAACCACGAGGGGATGCACGGGGAGAAGCACGGCGGGAACCACGAGGGGATGCACGGCGGATGATCGTCGGTCTGATCGTGAACCCGGTCGCGGGCCTCGGCGGAGCCGTCGCCCTCAAGGGCAGCGACGGGCCCGGCGTCCAGGCCAGGGCGCTCGCCCTGGGCGCCGTCCCGCGGGCGGCCGGCCGCGCGGCGGCCGCGCTGCGCGCCCTGCACTCGCGGCGTCCCGACGTCCTCGTCCGCACCGTCGCCGGCCCGATGGGGGAGGACAGCGCGCTCGCCGCCGCCGTCCCGTACGAGACCGCCCACCGCGCCCGCTCCGGGGCCGCCACCGGCGCGGTGGACACCCGGGCGGCGGTGGCCGCGCTCGGCACGGTGGACCTGCTGCTGTTCGCGGGCGGCGACGGCACGGCGCGGGACGTCCTGGACGCCGGGCCGCGCCCGCCGGTGCTCGGCGTGCCGGCCGGGGTGAAGGTCTACTCGGGCTGTTTCGCCGTCAGTCCGTTCGCGGCGGGGGCGGCCGCCGCCGGGTTCGACGGGAGGACGGTCGAGGCGGAGGTCGTCGACCTGGACGAGGAGGCGTACCGGGCGGGGCGGGTCGGTGCCCGGCTGTACGGGACCCTCCGGGTGCCGGCGCAGCGGGCGCGGCTCAGCGGCCGCAAGTGCGGCTCCTCGGCGGCGCCGCCGGGCACGGCGGAGTCCATCGCCCGGGCGGTGGTGGCGGCCATGCGGCCCGGTACCGCCTACGCGCTGGGGCCCGGCGCGACCACGCTCGCCGTGGGGCGGGAACTCGGCCTGGAGTTGACGCCGCTGGGTGTGGACGTCGTCCGGGACGGCGCCCTGCTGGCCTCCGACGTCACCGAGCGGCAGCTGCACACCATTGCCATGTCACAGGTGACGCATGGTGTGTTGTCCGTCATCGGTGGGCAGGGTTTCGTGATCGGGCGCGGCAACCAGCAGTTCAGCCCGCGGGTGCTGGCCGGGCTCGCCGGGATCGTCGTCCTCGCCACCCGGGAGAAGCTCGCCGGGCTCGGCGGGCGGCCCCTGCTCGCGGACAGCGGGGACCAGGAGGCCGACGCCGCGCTCGACGGCCACGTCCGGGTCGTCACCGGACACCGTGAATCAGTTCTGTACCGCATCCAGTCGGCGAGTGAGGAGCTCCCATGAACACCCTGCGCAACAAGGTCGCCATCGTCACCGGTGGCGCCTCCGGCATCGGCCGCGCCACCGCCGTGCTGTTCGCCGCCGAGGGCGCCGCCGTGGTCATCGCCGACCTCGCGGACGCCGGCCCGGTCGTCCGCGAGATCGAGGCCGCGGGCGGCCGGGCGGTGGCGGTGCGGGCCGACGTCTCCTCGGAGACCGACTGCGAACGGATCGTCACCATCGCGGTCCGGACGTACGGCGGCCTGCACGTCCTGTTCAACAACGCCGGGATCATCCGCCGCCAGACCGCGCTGGAGATCTCCGCCGAGGACTGGGACCGGGTGATGGCCGTCAACGTCCGGTCCGTCTACCTGATGTGCCGCTTCGCCGTCCCGGCGATGACGGGGGGCGGCTCGATCATCAACACCGGCTCCGGCTGGGGGTTGAAGGGCGGCGGCAACGCGCTGTCCTACTGCGCCTCCAAGGCCGCGGTCGTCAACATGACGCGCGCCCTGGCGATCGACCACGCCGCCGCCGGCATCCGCGTCAACTCGGTCAACCCGGGCGACACCCTGACCCCGATGCTCCGCGACGAGGCGCGCCAGCTCCACGAGGAGTGGGCGGCCTTCGAGAAGGACGCCGCCGACCGGCCGATGGGCCGCGCGGGCTCGCCCGAGGAGATCGCCAACACCGTGCTGTTCCTCGCCGGCGACGCGAGCAGCTACATGACCGGCTCCGCCCTCGTCGTCGACGGCGGCGGCCTCGCCTGACAGCCGTAGGAGCATCCCCCCGCCCGCCACAACGCCCCCACCGGCACCCCACCCGCACCCCTCAGTCCTCACGAAAGCCCAGGAGGCATCCGATGTCCGCTTTCACGAGAAGAACAGCCCTGCTCGCCGCCGCGGTCGCCCTGGCCACCACCGCGTCCGCGTGCAGCGGGTCCGGCGGCGCAGGCCCCGCCTCGGACGGCAAGGACGGCAAGGACGGCAAGGTCACCATCCGCTGGTCGACCTGGGGCTCGGCCGAGGACACCGCGGCCTTCAAGGCCTTCACCGACGACTTCACCAGGAAGCACCCGAACATCACCCTCAAGCTCGAACAGGTCTCCTCCTACGAGGACTACCACCCCAAGCTGCTCACCCAGCTCACCTCCGGGACCGCCCCCGACGTCGTCTACGTCGGCGACGACCACATCGGCAAGCTCGTCGCCGACGGCGTGCTCGCCCCGCTCGACGAGCAGCTCGCCGGGCCGCAGAGCCGCAGCAGGCCCGCCGACTTCTTCGAGGGCATCTACGGCGGTGCGAAGAAGGACGGCGTCACCTACGGCGTCCCGAACGACACCAACCCCGAGGTCCTCTGGTTCGACAAGAAGGCCCTGGCCGACGCCGGGATCACCGAGGACCCGGCCGTGCTGAACGAGTCAGGGCAGTGGACCATGGCCAAGTACCTGGAGATGAACGCGAAGCTCAAGGCCGCCGGCAAGTACGGCTCCATCTTCTGGAACTGGTACGGCGCCAACTACAGCGTGGTCAACGGCTTCGGCGGCAAGGTCTGGGACGGCGGCCGGTTCGTCGCGACGTCCGACCCGAAGACCCGGCAGGCGTTCAGGACCCTCGCCGACGGCTACCGGGACAAGACGTTCGCCTCCGCCGACCTGCTGCCCGAGGGCAACGGCGCGGCCACCCAGTTCATCAAGCACAAGGCCGGCTTCTACGCCGGCGGCCGCTGGGTGATCGAGAGCATCGACAAGGGCGGTGACCGCGGCGGCTACGACATCGTGCCGTTCCCCTCCGAGTCCGGCCGGCCGATCCCGGGTGCCGTCGCCGCCTCCTACCTGGCCGTCAACAAGAACACCAGGCACCCGAAGGAGGCGTTCACCTTCCTCACCGAGTTCGTCAGCAAGGAGGGCCAGCAGCTGCGGCTCAAGGGCGGCAGCGCCGTCCCGTCCGTCAAGGGCGCCGAGAACCTGGTGACCGACGGCAACTACCCGGCGCACGCGAAGACCTTCCTCGACCTGCGCGACCGGGGCTTCGCCAACTACCCCGACGAGGCCGCCGTCCCCGGCCTGACCAAGGCGATCAACGACCAGCTCATGAAGATCTGGGAGGGCAAGACCGGCTTCGACGAGGGCATGACCCAGCTCCAGGCCCTGGTCGACGGCATGAAGGGCAAGCAGGGGTGAGCGCCGTCACCCAGCCCGCGGCCCGGCGGGGCGGGCGCCGCGCCGCCGGCCGGGCCCCCGCGGCCCGCAGCGGCCCCGAGCCGCTCTGGCGCCGCCGTGACCGGCGGTGGGCCCTCGTCTTCCTCGCCCCCCAGCTGCTGGGCCTGCTGGTCTTCCTGGCCGGCCCGCTCGGCTTCGCCGTCGTGCTCTCCTTCATGCGCTGGGACGGCCTGGGCGACGCCACCTGGGTCGGCCTGGACAACTACCGCACCCAGCTGACCGACCCGGAGTTCGGCCGCGCGGTGTGGAACACCCTCAAGATCGGCCTGATCACCGTGCCGGGCGGGCTCGCCCTGGCCCTGCTGATCGCGCTCGCCCTCCACGGCGTGCGCGGCCGGACCGTCTACCGGGTCGTCTACTTCCTGCCCGTCGTGACCAGCTCGGTCGCGGTGTCGGTGATCTGGCAGATGATCCTCGGCGGCGGCGCCGACGGCATCCTCAACGGCACCGCGCACGACCTCTTCGGGGTCACCCTGCCCGACTGGCTGGCGGACCCGGACTGGGTCGTCCCCGCCATCGCGGTCGTGACGATCTGGTCCTCGCTCGGACTCAACGTCGTCATCTTCCTGGCCGGGCTCGCGACCATCCCGCCGAACCTGCTCGAAGCCGCGCGGATCGACGGCGCCGGCCCGTGGCAGACCCTGCGCTCGGTCACCCTGCCGCTGCTCTCGCCCACCGTCTTCTTCACGGTGGTGGTGTCGGTGATCAGCTCGTTCCAGGCCTTCGACCTCGTCTACGTCCTGGTCAACCCGGACCACAACGAAGGCGCCCAGACCATCGTCTACAAGGTCTACCAGCAGGGCTTCCGCGAGTTCCACTTCGGCCTGTCGAGCGCCGCCGCGCTGCTCCTGCTGCTGTTGACCCTCGTCGTCACGGCGGTCCAGTTCAAGGCGCAGAAGCGCCTCGTCCACTACGAGTCCTGAGGCGCCGCCATGACCGTACGGAGCACCACCACCCCCGGCCGCCTCCTCCTGCACGCCGGGCTCGCCCTCGGCGGCCTGCTCATGCTGTTCCCGTTCGTCTGGATGGTCCTGACCTCCTTCAAGGGGGTCGGACAGATGATCAACGACCCGCTGTCCTGGCTCCCCGCCCCCTGGCGCGCACGGAACTACCCCGACGTGCTCGACGAGGTCCCGATCGGGCGGGCGTACTGGAACAGCATGTACATCGCGGCGGTCACCGTCGCCGCCACCCTGTTCACCGGCGCCATGGCCGCCTACGCCTTCGCCCGGATCCCGTTCCGCGGCTCCGGGCCGCTGTTCGGCCTCTTCCTCGCCACCCAGATGGTCCCGGCCCAGGTCACCATCGTGCCGCTCTACATCATGCTGGCCAGGCTGCAACTGATCGACTCGCACCTGGCGCTGATCCTGCCGGCGGTCGCCAACCCCTTCGCCGTGTTCCTGCTGCGCCAGTTCATCCGGGCCGTGCCGGTCGAACTGGAGGAGGCGGCCCGGATCGACGGTGCGGGCCGCTGGACCGTCTTCTGGCGGATCATCCTGCCCAACATCCGCCCCGGCCTCTGGACGCTCGGCATCATCGTCTTCCTGGCCAGCTGGAACAGCTACTTCTTCCCGCTGGTGTTCCTGAACTCCTCGGAGCTGTTCACCGTCCCGCTGCTGCTCGACTCCTTCAACTCCCAGCGCGGCGGCGTCGACTACGGACTCACCGCCGCCCTGTCCGCGATGACCGTGGTGCCGATGCTCATCGCCTTCCTGGTCGGGCAGCGCAAGATCCTCAACAGCATGGCCTCCTCGGGCCTGGGAGGGCGCTGATGTCCGCACCGAGGCCCCCCGCGGGCCCGGTCGAACTCGACCTCGTCGAGCGGCCGTTCACCGAACGCGGCTCGCGCCTGCTGGTCACGGCCGGCCCCGACGGCCTGCGGGTCGCCCGGGCCGAGTACGAGACGCCGCTCGCCGCGACCACGGAACTCACCGCGCTGGTCGTGCGCGACCCCGCCGGACGCCCGCTGCCCGTCGTGCGGGCGACGCCCGCCGAGGTGGCCTTCGCGGGCGGGGTGTCGCTGCTGTTCGCCGACCACGAGACCCTGGTGCTCGCCGGGCGCGACGCGCGGGCCTCCTGGCGGCTGCCCGACGGGACGGAGCGGACGCTCGCGCTCGACGGCTGCCACGTCCTGGCCGGCCCGCCAGGGACGTGGTCGGCACCGGCCGTGCGGGCCGCCGCCGAGGCCCGCTGGACGGCGTGGTTCGACCGCCTGCCGCCCGTCCGGGCCGACCTCGCGGAGCGCGCCCGGATGGCCTGGTGGACGCTGGCCGTCAACCTGCTGCCGATCGCCGGCCGCGAGGGGCTCGTCCCGTCCAAGTACGGGTACGTCGGCGTCTGGAACTGGGACGCCCTCTTCCACGCCGTCGCCCTGCGCCACGCCTTCCCGGCGCTCGCCCGCGACCAGATCCTGCTCCTCCTCGACCACCAGCTCCCGGACGGCCGGCTCCCCGACGTCGTCCACGACCGCGGCGTGCTCGCCGACACCACCGACCTGCCGCGAGCGGACCACGAGCGCCTGGCCGGGCACGTCGGCAGCGCGAACGGCGCCCGGGCGAGCCGCGCGCCGGTGCCGGTCACCAAACCGCCGCTCGCCGCCTGGGCCGTCTGGAAGGTCCACGAGAGCGACCCGGACGTCCCGTTCCTCGCCGCCGTCTACCCGCGGCTCGTCCGCGCGCACGCATGGTGGTTCGCCGGCTCCGACCCGGACGGCGACGGCCTCCCCGAGTACCTGCACCCCTACTCGTCCGGCCTCGACGACAGCCCGGTCTGGGACTACGGCCCCCGCGCCGAGCCCCCCGACCTCAACTCCTACCTGGTCGTGGAGGCCGACCGCCTGGCCGACATCGCCCACGCCCTCGGCCGCCCCGCCGACGCAGCCCGCTGGCGCTCGCGCGCCGCCGCGCACGCCGGACTCCTGGTGGCCCGGCGCTGGGACGGCACCCGCTTCACCACGCTGTCGGCCGGCGCCCCCGTCCCCGTCCGCACCGCGCTCGACCTCATGCCGCTGTTCACCGGCCGGCTGCCCGCCGAGGTCGCCGGCGCCCTGGAGCGGACCCTGCGTTCCCCCGCCTACTGGGGCGAGCGCCCCGTTCCGACCGTGGCCTTCGACGACCCCGCCTTCGACCCGGACACGATGTGGCGGGGACCGGTCTGGCTCAACATCAACCACCTGCTCGTCGAGGGCCTGCGCCGTTCCGGCTTCCCGGACACGGCCGACGAGCTCCGCGACCGCACCCTCGCCATGGTCCGCGACGCGGGCGGCCTCTACGAGTACTGGAACCCCCTGACCGGCGCCCGCGCCCCCCGCGCCACCTCGGGCTTCGGCTGGTCGGCCGCCCTCTTCCTCGACCTCGCCATCCGGCCCACGGCCGACCGGCGATGATGTCCGGGGCCCCGTGATGCGGACGGCCCGCCCGGCCGCGTTCCCCACGACGGCGGACCGGTCCCGGGCCCGCGGCACGGCGCCGAAAAGGCCGACGGCTGCCCGGCGTCCCGGGCCGGGCGGCCGTGCAGCCGTCCAGTACGCGGTGGCGGTCGGAGCCCGACCGCCAGGGGGTCACGCGGTGGCGAGAGTGATCAGGCGGACGGCCGGGGCCGAGACCACCTGCACCGTCCCGGTGCCCGGCAGGCGCAGCTTGGCGAAGCCGCCCTGCAGGGCCACCAGCGCCCGGGGGACGGACGAGACCGCCGTGCCGTCCGCGTCCACCACCGTGTAGCCGGCGTTCAGTTCGACCGCCGCCTCGGCCCAGTCCTCGCTCATGCCTTCACCTCGGGGAAGTCCAGCTCCGGACGGGCCAGGTGGTTGTAGTAGTTGGAGAGCGTGTTGAGCGCCACGTGCGCCACCACCTCGCCGGCCTCCGCGTCCGTCACGCCGGCCGCGTCGATCAGCGCGCGGGTCTCGTCGCCGATCCGCCCGCGGGTGCGGATGAGTTCGCGGGCCAGCGCCAGCAGCGCCCGGGTGTGCGGGTCCGCGTCCGAGGCGTCGCGGGTGGCGAGCAGTTCCTCGTTGCTCAGTCCCATCGTGCCGCCGCGCAGCGAGTGGGCGCTGACGCAGTAGGTGCAGTCGTTCTCCTGGGCGACCAGGAGGGCGAGCTGCTCGCGCACCCTGGCCCGCAGCACGCCGCGGCCCAGCTGGTCGCGCATCGCCAGGTAGCCCTCCAGGGCGGCCGGCGCCTCGGCCATCGAGGCGTAGAGGTTCGGCACCCGCCCCAGTTGTTTCTGCACCCGGTCGAGCAACTCGCCCTTGTCCACGGATGTTTGCACGGCTTCCCCCGATGTGTGGCGCCCCCCGGAAACGGTACCGATCGGTACCGACAGCAAGACGGTACCGACCGGTGCCGTTTGGCGTCAAGGGCGGCCGGCCGCGCCCCGGCGGTCCGATGCGGAGGCGGCCCCGCAGGCGCGCGCCCGCCGGCGCCCCGAAGTTTGTATCGCTCTCTTGACTGGCGTCACCAGAGCGCCATACTGGCCTCACTCCCCGCTCGCCGAAGAGGTGCCGCCCCATGGAGCTCACACCCTCAGCGCATCTGGACACGTTCTGCCGCGACAACCTTCCGCCGCCCGACCAGTGGCCCGAACTCCTCTTCGAACTGCCCGAGCTGGCCTATCCCGACCGGCTCAACTGCGCGCACGCGCTGCTCGACGAGACGATCGAGCGCCTCGGCCCCGACCGGCGGTGCCTGCTCACTCCGACGGAGCAGTGGAGCTACGGCGAACTGCGCGAGAACGCGGACGCGGTGGCCCGGGTCCTGACCGAGGACCTCGACCTGGCCACCGGCAACCGGGTGCTGCTGCGCGGCCCCAACACCCCCTGGCTGGTGGCATGCTGGCTCGGGGTGCTGAAGGCGGGACTGGTGGCGGTCACCACCATGCCGCTGCTGCGGGCACCCGAGCTGACCGCGATGCACGAGATCAGCCTCCCGGTGGCGGCACTGTGCGACCACCGCAACCTGGCCGAGCTGGAACGGGCCGCCACGCCGGGCCTGACCGTCCTGGCCTACGGCGGCCCCGGACCGGACGACCTGACCGCCCGCTGCGCCGCCCGGCGCGGCCGCTTCACCGCCGTGCCCACCGCCGCCGACGACGTGGCGCTGATCGCCTTCACCTCCGGCACCACCGGCCGGCCCAAAGCCACCCTCCACTTCCACCGCGACGTCCTCGCCAACGCCGACACCTTCTCCCGGCACGTGCTGCGGCCCACCCCGGACGACCTCTTCGCCGGCACTCCGCCGCTCGCCTTCACCTTCGGCCTCGGCGGGCTGGTGGTCTTCCCGCTGCGGGCCGGCGCCGCCGCGCTGCTGCTGGAGCGGACCGGCCCGGAGGAGCTCGCCGAGCACGTCGCCCGGCACCGGGTCAGCATGCTGTTCACCGCGCCGACCGCCTACCGGGCGATCCTGGCCGCCGGGCTGGCCGGCCGGCTGGAGGGCGTCCGGCGCTGCGTCTCGGCCGGCGAGCACCTGCCGGTCTCCGTCTGGCAGGCCTTCCACGCGGCCACCGGGCAGCGGCTGGTCGACGGCATCGGGGCCACCGAGCTGCTGCACGTGTTCATCTCCGCCGCCGACGGCGACATCCGCCCCGGCGCGACCGGCCGGCCGGTCCCGGGCTACCGGGCCGCCGTGCTCGACGCGGACGGCGCGCCGGTGCCCGACGGCACCCCGGGCCTGCTCGCCGTCAAGGGCCCGACCGGGTGCCGCTACCTGCGCGACGAGCGCCAGGCCGGCTATGTGCGCAACGGCTGGAACCTCACCGGCGACACCTGTGTGCGCGACCGCGACGGCTACTTCTGGTACCAGGCGCGCACCGACGACATGATCGTCTCGGCCGGCTACAACATCGCCGGGCCCGAGGTCGAACAGGTGCTGGCCGGCCACCCGGACGTACTGGACAGCGCGGTGGTCGGCGCGCCCGACGAGCGGCGCGGCAGCGTGGTCAAGGCGTACGTGGTGCTGCGCGAGGGCGTGCCGGCCGGGCCGGAGACGGTCCGGGAACTCCAGGAGCACGTCAAACGGACGATCGCGCCGTACAAGTACCCGCGCGAGGTCGAGTTCGTCACCGAACTGCCGCGCACCGCCACCGGCAAGCTGCACCGGGCCGAGCTGCGCCGCCGGGCGGCCGCGCACCCGGCCAGCGTGGCGGTGGAGCGGCGGGTGGAGTGGTCGGACACCGACGCGGCCGGGCACTACCACTTCTCGGCGGTGCAGCGCTGGGTCGAGGCCGCCGAGGCGGTGCTGCTGCGCCGGCTCGGGCTGGCCGGGCTGTTCGGCCGGATCCCGCGGGTGCACTTCGAGGCCGACTACCGCGAACGCCTCTGGTTCGGCGACCAGGTCCGCACCGAGCTGCGGGTCCTGCGCGTCGGCGGCTCGTCGTTGCACTACGCCTTCGAGGTGCACGGGCCGCAGGGCCTGGCCGCCGCCGGGCGGATGTCCGTGGTGCACGCCGCCCCGCAGGCCAAGGGCACCGAACCCTGGCCCGCCGAGGTGCGCCGGGCGCTCGCCGAGTCCGGGCCGCAGCAGGCGGAGGGCTACCGGTGACCGGGGGAGCGGCGCCGGCGAGTGCCGCAGGAGGACCGGCGAGCGGCGCAGGGGTGCCGGCAGGCTCCGCGGCGCAGCGGGTCGCGGTGATCGGCGCCGGGCCCGGCGGACTCTACTTCGCCGCACTGGCCAAGAAGTTGGCGCCGCACCGGGAGATCACGGTGTGGGAGCGCGACGCCCGCGACGACGCGTTCGGCTTCGGCGTGGTCTTCTCGGACGAGACGCTGGACGGCATCGCCCAGGCCGACCCGCCGGTCTTCGCCGCGCTGTCCGCCGAGTTCGCCCGCTGGAGCGACATCGACGTCCGGTACGCCGGCCAGGTGCGCACCTGCGGCGGGCACGGCTTCGCGGCACTGGACCGCAACCGGCTGCGTGCGGTCCTGCAACAGCGCTGCGCCGAGCTGGGAGTGGACGTGCGCTACCGGACACCCGCGCCACCGGTCGCCCGGCTGGCGGCCGGGTACGACCTGGTGGTGGCCGCCGACGGCGTGCGCTCGGCGAGCCGGGCAGCCCTCGCGGAGGCCTTCCGGCCCGAACTGGACGAGCGGCACTGCCGCTACATCTGGCTCGCCACCGACAAGGTCTTCGAGGCCTTCACCTTCATCGTGGAGCAGTACGACTTCGGCGCCCTGCAGGTGCACGCCTATCCGTACAGCGACCGGCGTTCGACCTTCATCGTGGAGATGGCCGAGGAGGCGTGGCGCAAGGCGGGCTTCGAGGAGCCGGCCGGGCGGGAGCCGGGGCGCGGGCAGAGCGACCTGCCGAGCGTGCGGCGGTGCGAGCAGCTGCTCGCACCGCACCTGGACGGGCACCGGCTGATCCCCAACGCCTCGCGCTGGATCCGCTTCACCACCGTGCGCAACGCGAGCTGGCACCACCGCAACGTGGTGCTGCTCGGGGACGCCGCGCACACCGCCCACTTCTCGATCGGATCGGGCACCAAACTGGCCCTGGAGGACGCCCTCGCGCTGGCCGCCGCACTGCAGGAGACCCCGACGCTGGAAGGCGCTTTGGCGGCCTACGAGACCGAGCGGCGGCCGGTGGTGGAGTCCGCGCAGCGGGCGGCGCAGGCGAGCCTGGAGTGGTTCGAGACCGTCGGCCGGCACACCGGCCAGGGCGCCGAGCAGTTCGCCTTCAACCTGCTCACCCGCAGCCGCCGGGTCACCTACGGCAACCTGCGCGCCCGGGACGCCGCCTTCGTGGACGCCGTCGACGCGGCCTACGGCGGCGCTGCGGAGGACGAGGGGGGCGGCGATGCGGGCGGCGAGCCGGCGGGCCGCGGCTCGACGTCCGGCGACGTGACGTCCGGCGATGCGACCGCTGCCCGCACGGCCCCCGGCGGTACGGCCCCCGGCGGCGGCGGTGGCAGGGCGGGCGTTCCGCCGATGTTCCGGCCGCTGCGGCTGGGCCGGCTGTGGCTGCGCAACCGGATCGTGGTACCGCCGCTGGCCACCTTCACCGCCGTGGACGGGCTGCCCAGCGGCTTCGACCGGGCCCAGCTCGCCGCACAGGTCCTCGGCGGCGCCGGCCTGGTCTTCACCGGCATGACCGCGGTCAGCGCGCAGGGCCGGGCCACCGAGCGTTGCCCGGGCCTGTGGACGGACGCCCAGGAGGCGGCCTGGCGCTCGGTCGTGCGCGCGGTCCGCGAGCTGGGCGACACCCCGCTGGGTATCCAGCTGACACACGCCGGGCGGCGCGCGTCGAGCACCGTGCCCGGCCCGGACGGGATCGGGCGCCCCCTCGCGGACGGCTGGCCGACGCTGGCCGCCTCGCCGCTGCCCTGGGAGGCGGCGGGCCCGCCGCCGCGCCCGGCCGGTCCGGCGGAACTGGCCGGCGTGGCCGCCGACTTCGCGGCCGCCGCGGCCCGCGCCGACCGGGCCGGATTCGACGTGCTGGGGCTGCAGTTCGGCCACGGACACCTGGTCTCCGGGTTCCTCTCGCCGCTGACCAACCAGCGCACCGACCGCTACGGCGGCCCGCTGGAGCACCGGCTGCGGCTGGCCCTGGAGGTGCTCGCCGCGGTGCGGGCCGTCTGGCCGGCCGGCAAGCCGGTCGTGGTCCGGGTCTCGGCCGCCGACTGGGCGCCGGGCGGCACCACCGAGGCGGAGGCGGTGGCGATCTGCCGGGCACTGGCCGACGCGGGCGCGGACGCCCTGGACGTGTCCACCGGCGAGGTGGTCGCGCACCAGGAGGTGCCGTACGGGCGCGGCTACCAGGTGCCGTTCGCCGACCTGATCCGCCATGCGACCGGGATCCCGACCATCGCGGTCGGCGCGATCTCCGGCCACGACGACGCCAACTCCGTCCTGCTGGCCGGACGGGCGGACCTGGTCGCGGTCGGCCGGGCCCAGCTGTACGACCCGCTGTGGACGTTGCACGCCGCGGCCGAGCAGGGCTACACCGGCCCCGGGGCGCGCTGGCCGCAGCCCTGGCAGCCGGGCAGCCGCCGGCCGCCCGGGCCCGGCGCGGACCGGGTCGCGCCCCGGCTGCGGCTGCTGCCGGAGGCGGCCGCACCGGTGCACCGCCGCTGGCTGCCGCCGCACCGCCCGGACGCCGGCCCTCCTGACGCCGGCCCTCCTGACACCGGCCGTCCTGACGGCCCGCCGGGGCTGCCGCCGCACCGCCCGGACGAGCGGGACGGCCACAAGCCCACCGAAGCCGTGCCGAACTGGCCGAACTGAGGGAGGACCGGATGCCCCACCTGCCCCGCTTCACCGCCGCCGCCGTCCAGGCCGCCCCCGTCTACCTGGACCCGGACGCCACCGTCGACAAGGCCGTCGCCCTGATCACCGAGGCGGCCGAGCACGGCGCCGAACTCGTGGTCTTCCCCGAGGTCTTCGTGCCCGGCTACCCCTACTGGAACTGGACGATGAACCCCGTCCAGGGTTCGCCCTGGTTCGAACGCCTCTACCTGGCCTCGGTCGATGTCCCCGGCCCGCAGGTGGAGGCGCTGTGCGCGGCCGCCCGGCGGGCCGGCGTGGTCCTGGTGATCGGCGTCAACGAACGCGGCGGGCCCGGCCTGGGCACGCTGTACAACACGCTGCTCACCATCGGCCCGGACGGCCGGCTGCTCGGCGTGCACCGCAAGCTCGTGCCGACCTGGGCCGAGAAGCTGACCTGGGCCCCGGGTGACGGCAGCTCACTGGTGGTGCACCGCACGCCGGTCGGCCCGCTGGGAGCGCTCGCCTGCGGCGAGAACACCAACCCGCTGGCCCGCTTCACCCTGCTCGCGCAGGGCGAACTCGTCCACGCCGCAAGCTACATCGCGCTGCCGGTGGCGCCCGACGACTACGACATGGCGGAGGCCATCGCGCTGCGTGCGGCCGCGCACTGCTTCGAGGGCAAGGTGTTCACCGTGGTGTCCTGCTCGACGATCTCGCCCGAGATCATCGACCTGGTGGCCGGCGAGGACCAGCAGGTGCGCAAGCAGCTCGCCCGTCCGCGCGCCGCGCTCTCCGGCGTCTTCGGCCCGGACGGGCGCCCGGTCACCGAGCCGCTGGTCGACGAGGAGGGCATCGTCTACGCCGAGGTCGACCTCGCGCGATGCGTCCAGCCCAAGCAGATGCACGACATCGTCGGCCACTACAACCGGTTCGACGTCTTCCGGTTGCACGTCGACAACCGCCCGCACCGGCCCGTGCACCTCCCTGACGGCCACCGGCTTTACGGCCCCCGGCCCGACGGCCACCGGCCCTACCCCGTGCAGCAGAGCGGCACCCCACAGGAGGAAGTGTGAACGACTACGACGACACCCGGCTGGGCCGGGCCAGGGTCGGGGACAGCCCCGAACTCGCCGCCTACTACGAGGAGCTGGCCAAGCAGGAGGCGGGCGCGCTCTGGACGGTGGCGAACGAGATCGAACCCTGGTACCCGCAGCCCAAGTCCGTCCCGGTGCTCTGGCGCTACGCGGACCTGGCACCGCTGGTCCGCAAGGCGCTGCCGCTGGTCCGGGCGGACGACGCCGGACGCCGGGTGGTGATGCTGGTCAACCCCGGCCGGCGTGAACTGAGCGCGGCCGTCGGCCTGCTGTACACCGGCCTGCAGATCATGGGCCCGGGCGAGGCGATGACCGCCCATCGCCACCAGGCCGCCGCACTGCGCTTCGTCCACGAGGGCACCGGCGCCTGGACGATCGTGGACGGCCAGAAGCTCAAGGTCGGGCCGCGCGACTTCGCGATCACGCCCAACAACACCTGGCACGAGCACGGCAACGAGGCCTCGGACGAACCGGTGATCTGGCAGGACGGACTGGACATCCCGCTGGTCAACGCGCTCGACGCCGGCTTCTACGAAGTCCATCCCGAGCTCTACCAGCAGCCCGGCACGGTGGTGAACTCCTCGCTGCTCCGCTACGCAGGCACCCTGCTGCCGTACGGAGCCGAGCAGTGGAGCCGCCCTTACTCCCCCCTGCTCGGCTGGCCCTGGGAGCCCAGCTACGAGGCGCTGTGCCGGCTGGCCCGGACGGGCGAAGGGTCCCCGTACGACGGCGTGATCATGGAGTACGCCAATCCCGTCACCGGCGGCTCCGTGATGCCGACCATGAGCGCCCACCTGCAACTGCTGCGCCCGGGCCAGGCCACCCTGGCGCACCGGCACACCGGCTCGGTCGTCTACACCGCGGCCAAGGGCCGAGGCGTCTCGGTGATCGCCGGGCAGCGCTTCGCGTGGCAGCAGGGCGACATCTTCGTGGTCCCGTCCTGGGCCTGGCACGAGCACGCGAACTCCGACCCGGGCGAGGACGCCTGCCTCTTCTCGTTCAACGACTTCCCGGTGATGCGCTCGCTCGGCATGTACCGCGAGGAGGCCCACCCGGACAACGGCGGCCACCAGGCCGTCCTCTCGTAAGGAGCTTTCCGATGCACCTGCTCAGCTACCGCACCGGCGGCAGCGGCGCGCCGCGCCTCGGCGCGCGGACCGGCGAGCGCGTGGCCGACCTGGCGGCGCTCGCCACCGCCGCCGGCGCCGCTCTGCCCGGCGATCTGGCAGCGTTGATCCGGGCCGGCGAACCCGCCCTGGCCACCGCCCGCGCGCTGCTGGCCGCGGCACCGGCCGACGCGTGGCTGCCGCTCGCCGGGGTCACGCTCTGTGCGCCGCTGCGCCCCGGCAAGATCGTCGGAGTCGGCCTCAACTACGTCGAGCACGTCGAGGAGTCGCACCGCTCGCTCGACACCGAGCGCGAACTGCCCGACCGCCCGGTCCTGTTCGGCAAGCCGGCCACCGCCGTCACCGGACCCGGCGGGCCGATCCTGCACAACGCCGACCTGACCAAGCAGCTCGACTGGGAGTGCGAACTGGCCGTGGTGATCGGCCGTACCGCCCGCCGGGTCACCGAGGCCGACGCGCTGCGGCACGTCTTCGGCTACAGCATCGTCAACGACGTCAGCGCGCGCGACCAGCGCCGCTCCGGGCAGTGGTTCTTCTCCAAGGGCCAGGACTCCTACTGCCCGTTCGGGCCGGTCGTGGTCACCGCCGACGAGATCCCCGACCCGCAGAACCTCGGTCTCTCGCTCAAGGTCAACGGCGTGACCAAGCAGGACTCCAACACCCGACACATGCTCTTCGGCGTCGCCCGGCTGATCGCCGACATCTCCTCCGGCATGACCCTGGAGCCCGGCGACGTGATCGCCACCGGCTCGCCGTCCGGCGTCGGCGCCGGCCTGGTCCCGCCCCAGTTCCTGCAGCCCGGCGACCTGGTGGAGGCCACCGTCGAGCGGATCGGCACGCTCGCCAACCCGGTCGTCGACGCCCGCGGCTACGAGGCGGGCTACGAGGCCGACGACGAGGCCGACGACGAAGGGGCGGGCGCATGACCACCTACCGGATCGGCCAGATCGTCCCGAGCTCCAACGTCACCATGGAGACCGAGGTCCCGGCCCTGCTGCGGGCCAGGGAGAGGGTCGCCCCCGAGCGCTTCACCTTCCACTCCAGCCGGATGCGGATGACCAGGGTCACCCCCGAGCAACTGCGCGCGATGGACGCCGACTCGGACCGCTGTGCGCTCGAACTCTCCGACGCCCGGGTCGACGTGCTCGGCTACGCCTGCCTGGTGGCGGTCATGAGCACCGGGCCCGGCTACCACCGGGAGTCCGAACAGCGGCTGCACCGGCGCACCGTCGAGAACGGCGCACCGGCGCCGGTGGTGACCAGTGCCGGCGCCCTGGTGGCCGGGCTGCACGTCCTCGGGGCGAAGAAGGTCGCGCTGGTCGCGCCCTATCTGCGACCGCTCGCCCGGACGGTGGTGGACTACCTGGCGCACGAGGGCATCACGGTGACCGACCACGCGGCCCTGGAGATCCCCGACAACCTGGCGGTCGCCGCCCACGACCCGGCCCGGCTGCCCGGGATCGCCGCCCGCCTGGCGCACGCCGACGCGGACGCCGTGGTGCTCTCCGCCTGCGTGCAGATGCCCTCGCTGGCGGCCGTCGAGGAGGCCGAGCAGCAGCTCGGCAAGCCGGTGGTCTCCGCGGCGATCTGCACCGTCCACCAGCTGCTGCGCGCGCTCGGGCTGCCCGCCTTCGCTCCCGGGGCGGGGGCGTTGCTCTCCGGTGCCTACGCCGGGAGCACGTCACCGGTCCAGGGGCCGACGCCCGCCGCACCGGTGTCCCGGACACCGGCAGCCGTCCCGCAGCCGCCCGCCGCGCCGCCGTCCGGACCCCTTGGCTGCGCTCCGACAGTATGATCACGCCGGACGGCCGGCTGGAGCGGCCACGACGGGAGGAGGGCCGCCATGCCGGAGAACACGTCACGCCCCAGCTCCCTGATCCACACGATCTACGGCGAGTTCGTCCGGCGGCTCGGCGGCTGGATCTCGATAGCCGACCTGATCGCGCTGATGGCCGAACTGGACGTCGACGCGCCCGCCGTCCGGTCGGCGATCTCGCGGCTGAAGAAGGCCGGCACCCTGCTGCAGGAGCGGCGCGAGGGCACCGGCTACCGGCTGAGCCCGGAGATGGGCCCGGTCTTCGACGAGGGCGACCGCCGGATCTTCCACAGCCTGGCGCCCGCCGAACTCGCCGATGGCTGGGTGGTCGCGGTCTTCTCCGTCCCCGAGTCGGAGCGGGCCAGCCGCCACCAGCTGCGCTCGCGGCTGAGCTGGCTCGGCTTCGGCAACGCCGCCCCCGGGGTCTGGCTGGCGCCCGCCCGGGTGCTGCCGGACGCCCGGCGGCTGCTGGAGCGGCTCGGGCTGAGTGCGTACGTCCACCTCTTCCTGTCCGAGTACGCCGGGTTCGCCGAACTGCGCTCGGCGGTCGGCTCCTGGTGGGACTTCCCGGCGATCGAGGCACAGTACGCCGAGTTCACCGAGGCCTGGGGGCAGGTGGCCGCCGGCCTGCGCCCGCACCCGCGGATCGAGCCGGTCGAGGCGTTCCGCGCTTACGTGCCGATGCTCACCCAGTGGCGCCGGCTGCCCTACCTCGACCCGGGACTGCCGACGCCGCTGCTGCCGCCGGAGTGGAACGCCGTCGCGGCCCGCGCGGTCTTCACCGAACTGCACGGGCTGCTCGCCGAACCCGGCTTCCGGCACGTCGAGCAGCTCACCGGACTGTCGCGCCCGGGGCTCAGCACGCAGCCCGAGCCGGGGCTCATCATGCAGCCCGAGCCGGCGCTCACCGCACAGCCCGAGCCGGAGACCTGTCCGCAGCCGTAGCCCCAACCCGCAGCCCGACCAGGCGCCATGACGCCGGAGGAGACGCCGCCGTGACCGACCACGCCCCCGCCGACCTGCTGATCCGCTCCGGCACCGTGCACACGCTCGTCCCCGGCGAGGCGCCGCGTCGTGCGCTGGCCGTCACCGGCGACCGGATCACCGCACTGTCCGCCGCAGCCGACGGCCTGGACCACCTGGCCGGCCCGGGGACGGAGGTACTGGACCTGCCGGGCACCACCGTGCTGCCCGCCTTCGACGACACCCACACCCATCTGATCCTCGCCGCGCACAGCGTCCACGACGTGCCGGTCCACCGGGCCCGCGACCTCGGCGAGCTCCTCGGCCTGATCCGCGAGCGGGCGTCGCACACGCCCCCCGGGCAGTGGATCCGCACCACGATCAACTGGCAGGAGGTCAACCTCGCCGAACAGCGCCTGCCCCGCACCGAGGAGCTGGACGCGGCCACCGACCGGCACCCGGTGCTGGTGCGGCGCGGCGCCTACAACATGGTGCTCAACACGCCCGCGCTGCGACTGGCCGGCATCACCGCCGCCACCGAACCCCCGCCCGGCGGCGTGATCGAGCGGGACGAGCAGGGCCGGCTGACCGGCCGGCTGGTCGACAAGGCGGTCGCACTGGCCGAACGGGTACTGCCGCGCCCCGCGCTCGCCGACCGGATCGAGGGCCTGCGGGCCGCGTCGGCCGACTACGCCGCGACGGGGATCGGCACGGTCCGCGACTGCCTGGTCCCGGTGGAGGACCTCGACGTGCTGCGCGCGGCCCGGCAGGCCGGTGCACTGAGCGTGCGGGTGCGCGCCCTGGTCTCCGGCTTCGGCGCCCGCACGCCCGGGCAGGTGGACGAACTGCTCGCCCGGATGGAGCCCTGGCGCGCCGAGGGCGACGCGTGGTTGAACGTCTGGGGCGTCAAGTTCGGCATCGACGGCGGCATCGAGGCGGGTGCGCTGGACGAGCCGTACGAAGGCCGCCCGTGCTACCACGGCACCCTCCTCTGGGAACCGCAGGAGCTGGCCGCGGCGGTCGACCGGGTGGTCGCGCGCGGCTGGCGGGTCGGCGTGCACGCGTGGGGGGACCGCGGACTCCGTACGCTGCTGGACGTCTTCGAGCAGGTGCTCAAGGACCGCCCCGGCCTGGCCCCGGGCACCCTGGTGGTCGAGCACGGCGGACTGGCCCGCCCCGACCAGCGATCGCGCGCGATCGCGCTCGGCATCCCGGTCACCGTCCAGCACCCGCTGCTGCACGATGCGGCGACCGCCCAGATCCGGGCCTGGGGCGCCGAGCGGGTTCGCGGAATCTTCCCGCTGCGCGAGTGGCTGGACGAGGGCGCGCTGCTCGCGGCCGGCTCCGACTTCCCCGTCGGGCCCTACGGTGCGATGGTCTCGGTGTGGGGCATGACGACCCGGCAGACCGTGGCCGGTGCGCAGGGCGCCGAGCACGCGATCACCCGGGCCGAGGCGATCGCGCTGCACACCGTCGACGCGGCCCGGCTGGTCGGCGAGAGCGCAACGCGTGGCAGCCTGCGGCCCGGCGCGCTGGCGGACCTGACCCTCTGGCCCGCCGACCCGCTGGACTGCCCCCCGGACGAGCTGCCGGGGCTGCGGCCGGTCCGCGTCGTGCTCGGGGGCCGGACGGTGCACCGGACCTGACGGTCGGACAGTGCACCGGATCTGACGGTCGGACGGCCACCGGGGCGCGGTCACGGGGCGGCGGGGTGGGGAGTTCCGCGGTGGCCGGCCCGCCGGGCAGGCATCCCGGTGGGTGTGAAGCGCCCGCGTGCGGGGTGGGGGCCGTTTGGCGGGCTGCCCCGGGAGTCTTGTATCGTTCCTCGCGAATCATCCAGAGGGGTGGAGGGACCGGCCCTACGAAGCCCCGGCAACTCCCCGGTCGACCCGGCGTCCAAAGTGCGCCGCACCGACCGGGATCAGTGCCAACTCCGGCCTGTCGCCACTGTGGCGCGGGAAAGATGAGGAGACACGGTGCTCTCTGTGCTGTCCTTCGCCCGGGCGCTTCCCACCCCGGCCCTTCCGCGTACCCGTCTCGTGCCCGGCGCAGGCTATCGGCCGACCTCTTCGGCCTGCCCTCGCTGACCACACCCCCCGGCTCCCCGCCCGGAGCCTCCGTGAGCAGCGCCCACCCGCTGCTCGCGGGATTTGAGACGGAGTACCCATTCATGGAAAACACGAGCGGCGTCGGCGTGCTCGACAAGGTCACCTCGATCCTCGGCACCCTGGAGGCCGGTCCCGCCACCCTGGCAGGACTCGTCGCCTCCACCGGCCTGGCGCGGCCCACGGCCCACCGGCTCGCCGTCGCACTCGAACAGCACCGCCTGGTCGCCCGGGACCTTCAGGGCCGGTTCGTCCTCGGCCCCCGGCTCACCGAGCTGTCGGCGGCCGCCGGTGAGGACCGCCTGCTGGGCGCCGCCGGCCCGGTCCTCACCCACCTGCGCGACGTCACCGGCGAGAGCGCGCAGCTCTACCGCCGGCAGGGCGAGATCCGGATCTGCGTGGCCGCCGCCGAGCGGCTCTCCGGCCTGCGGGACACCGTTCCCGTCGGAGTCACCCTCCCCATGAAGGTGGGCTCCGCCGCCCAGATCCTGCTCGCCTGGGAGGAGCCCGAGCGCCTCCACCGAGGCCTCCAGGGCGCCCGCTTCACGGCCACGGCCCTCAGCGGCGTACGGCGCCGCGGCTGGGCGCAGTCCATCGGCGAACGCGAGCTCGGGGTCGCCTCCGTCTCCGCGCCCGTCCGGGGCCCGTCCAACCGGGTCGTGGCCGCCGTCTCCGTCTCCGGCCCGATCGAACGGCTCACCCGCCACCCCGGCGCGCACCTCTCCCAGGCCGTCACGGAGGCGGCCAAGCTCCTCACCGAAGCCCTGTGCCACCCCTGACCGGCCGGTGTCCCCGACCGGCCGGTCCACTGGGGAACCGGGACCGCGACCCGGCGGCGTGGCTCACCCGGACGGCCCCGGCCGGCCGTGTCCTCGCGCACGCCGTGCGGGAGCAGAACCTAGATTCGGGTGAATTGCACCTTCCGTGCCGTCCGCGTCCTCCCCGTGCGCCCCGGAGCGCACGTGGGGGCATCTCCCCGAAGGACAGGTGGCCATGACACGTCGTCCGAACATCCTGCTGATCGTCACCGACGAGGAGCGGGCCACGATCCCCCGGCCGCAGGGCTTCGCGCTCCCCGCGCGGGAGCGGCTCGCCGAGCGGGGCACGACCTTCGAGCGGTACTACACCGCGTCGGCGATGTGCAGCTCCGCGCGGTCCGTCCTCTACACCGGACAGCACCTGCCGCTGACCGAGATCTACGACAACGACAACATGCCCTACATCCGCCCGCTCCGGCCCGAGTTGGGCACGCTCGGCACGATGCTCCGCGAGGCCGGGTACTACGCCACCTACCAGGGCAAGTGGCACCTGTCGAACGCCTACGTCACCCCGCAGAACCCCGGCCCCACCACGGACGCGCTGGAGCCCTACGGATTCAGCGAGTTCAACGACTGGGGCGACATCGACGGCGGCGCCTGGGCCGGGCTCAAGATCGACCCGGTCATCGCCGGCCAGGCGGTGAAGTGGCTGCGCAACCGGGCCCCGGTCGTGGCGGCGGACCAGCCGTGGTTCATGGCGGTCAACTTCGTCAATCCGCACGACATCATGAGCTTCGACTACGGCGGCTCGTCCCAGGTGCAGCTCCCGTTCGGCCTCGCCCACGCCGTCGTGACCAGGCCGGCCCCCGACATCCCGGTGTACCGGCGCCGCTGGGACTTCGACCTGCCCGCCAGCCTGCACGACGACCTGTCCGGCGCGGCCCCGGCGGTGGCCGAGTTCGCGCGGATGCTCGACACCGTCTTCGGCCCGGTCGCCGACGACCAGCACTGGTACGACGGCCTGAACTTCTACCTCAACGCGATCCGCGACGTCGACCGCAGCATCGAGCTGGTCCTCGACGCGCTGGAGGCCTCCGGGCAGGCCGACCGCACCGTCGTCGTCTTCACCTCCGACCACGGCGAGATGGCCGGCTCGCACGGGCTGCGCCAGAAGGGCGGCCTGGTCTACGACGAGAACCTCCACGTCCCCTTCATCCTCAGCCACCCCGACTTCCCGCGCGGGGTGCGCACCGAGGCCCTCGCCTCCGCCGTCGACATCGCCCCGACCCTGCTGGAGTTCGCCGGCGTCGACCCGTCCGGGCTGGCCACCCGCCACCCCGCGCTCAAGGGCCGCTCCCTGCGTCCGGTGCTCGACGGCGGCACCGTCCGCGACGGTGTGCTCACCGCCATCGAGTCGGTCACCGCCCTGGACGCCTCCTTCTGGTTCGAGTTCGCCGACCCCGAGGCTCCCGGGCGGATCCAGTCCGGCGACCTGCGGCCGGACTGGACCAAGCGCGGCTTCCTGCGCTGCTACACCGACGGCCGGTACACCTTCGGCCGCTACTTCTCCCCGCTCAGCCCCAACCGCCCGACCAGCCCCGAGGCCCTGTACGCGCTGAACGACGTCGTCCTCTACGACCGCGCCGAGGACCCCGCCGAGACGCGCAACCTCGCCGCCGACCCCGCGCACCGCGACCTCGTCGCCCGGTACAGCACGCTGCTGGAGAACCTCATCACCGCCGAGATCGGCACCGACACCCGCGCCTGGGTCACCGAGCGCCCCCGTCTGCTCGGCTGGCCCACCTGGCACGGCGACACCGACCAGCCCGCAGCGGCGGCCGGCACGGCCCGGCGCTGAACCCACGTCGAACCTGGGGCGGGTCGTGACGGCGGTCGGGACGGCGGGTCGGGTGCAGCCCGTGGCGCGGTCTACCCGGTGCCGGACGCGGGCCCGTCGGACGGCGGCGTCGCCGCGGCGCGGAGGGTCGGTGGAACCTCGTCCGGCCCGAACCGCCCTGCCCTGAGGCGGGTCGGTGACCAGCGGGCCGGACAGCAGCCGCCGGTGGGGCCCGCACCGGCGGCTGCTGTCACGGGCCCTGGTCGCGCCCAGCGGGGTCGCGGGCCGCCGCTCGGTCAGCGGCACGGCGCCGTGCGGGAGATCGGATCCGGGCTCACGGCAGGGTGACGGTCGAGCTTCCGTAGACGGGGCTGGTCACCGGGGTGCCGCCGTAGGCCGTCGTGATGGTCGCCTGCGCGCCGGTCTGGTACGTGCCGTGGTTCAGCGGGTACTCCGTGTCGGCGCTCGAACTCAGCGCGTTGTACACGGTGGTGGAGTTGTAGGTGACCTGGGAGCCGTTGTAGTAGAGCGCCACACCGAGCTGGATCTTGTAGACGGGGGCCGTGCAGCTGACGCTCGCCAGGCCCTCCTCCCCTCCGCCGTACGGGCCCCCGTAGTAGCGGAAGGGCGTCGACGGGGTCACGGTGCAGTTGATCGTCTGCGGCGCGGCCCCGGCGCGGGTGGCGGGGACGGTGAGGGTCAGGACGGTGGCGCCGCTGCCCGGCTTGGCCAGGGTGACGGCCGGGCGCGCGGTGGCCGCGTGCGCGGTGGTGCTCGGCACCACCAGGGCGGCCAGGGCAGCCGCACAGGCGCCGAGGGCGGCGCGTCGGATGAAGGGGTGGGTGTCGTTGCTCATGACTGCTTCCTTGGACCGGCCGCCTGGGGAGCCGGATGCTCCGGTGGCGGGCTGCGAAGAAGGGACATTTACGAGCCGAACACTCCGGGGCGGCGGCGCCGGGGATGATGCCGCGCCAGGGTGGTGCCAGTTTTCAGGTCCTCCGACTGGACGTCAATATGCCCTTGGACCCGCGGTACAGCCGTTGGCGCCAAGCACTTGATCGTGGCGGTCAACTGCGGGTCTCGGCGCTCGGGTGGGGCTGGGCCCGGAGCCGTTCGCGCAGGTCGGCCGCCAGCGTGTCGGCTGTGCCGTCGTCCGTCACCGTCGCCCCGCTCCCTCCGGCCGTGCCGCCTCCACCGCCCTGTCCTGCCAGTTTGCCAGGATGGCAAGGGTGCTCGCGTCGCGCGGCCGCCGCGCCGCATGATCGGTGGGTAACCGCGGCCGCCCGTGAACCGAGGAGAAGCGATGCACCAGCCCGCGCCGTCCGCCGACCTGCGCCACCGCACCATCGAGGCACCCGCCGGGCGCCTGCACCTGGTCGAGCAGGGCACCGGACCGCTGGTCCTGCTCGTCCACGGCTTCCCCGAGTCCTGGTACTCCTGGCGCCGCCAACTCCCGGCCCTCGCGGCGGCGGGGTACCGGGCCGTGGCGCTCGATGTGCGCGGCTACGGCCGCTCCTCCAAGCCGGCCGCGACGGACGCCTACCGGATGCTCGACCTGGTGGAGGACAACCTCGCCCTGGTGCGCGCCCTGGGCGAGGAGAGGGCGGTGGTCGTCGGGCACGACTGGGGCTCCAACATCGCGGCGGCCTCCGCCCTGCTCCACCCCGAGGTCTTCCGCGCCGTCGGACTGCTGAGCGTCCCCTACGCGCCGCCCGGCGGCCCCCGCCCCACCGACGTCTTCGCGCAGATGGGCGGCGACCAGGAGTTCTACGTCTCGTACTTCCAGGAGCCCGGCCGGGCCGAAGCAGAGATGGAGCCCGACCTCCGGGGCTGGCTCGCGGGCTTCTACGCGGCCATGTCCGCCGACACCATGCCCGCCCAGGGCGAGCCCGACCCGCACTTCGTGGCCCGCGCCGGCGGCCGGCTGCGCGACCGCTTCCCCGGCGGCAGGCTGCCCGCCTGGCTGACCGAGGACGACCTCGACGTGTACGCCGGGGAGTTCGAGCGCACCGGCATGACCGGGGCCCTCAACCGCTACCGCAACATGGACCGCGACTGGGAGGACCTCGCCCAGTACGGCGGAGCCCCGATCAAGCAGCCGTCCCTGTTCATCGGCGGCGCCCTGGACGCTTCCACGACCTGGATGGCCGACGCGATCGACGCCTACCCGGCCACCCTCCCCGCCCTGGCCTCCACCCACATCCTGGACGGCTGCGGGCACTGGATCCAGCAGGAGCGTCCCGAGGAGGTCAACCGCCTGCTGACCGCCTGGCTCGCCTCCCTCCAGGAGTGAACCGGCGGGTGTGCCTGGCCTCCGTCGCAGGAGGACCCCGGTCGGCACACCCGGGGCAGCGCCCGGACCTCACGCCCGCTCAGCGCCGCGCGTCCGCCGGCGCGAGCAGGCTGGTCACCTCGGCGATGGCCTCCGCCGACGGCTTGAAGTACCGTCGGACGTTCTCCGCCTTCTTGTGCCTCGACTCGGCCATCGGCATCAGCAGGGACGCACCCTGCTCCCCGAGGCGGGTCGGTGAAGAGTGCCGCCACTCGTGCAGGTCCCGGCCGAGCCGCCCCACGGCGGCTCCAGCGCCTCGCCGATCTCGTCGTCCGCCACCGGGACGAGCGGCCGGCCCTCGCCGATCCGTTCGGCGGTCTTCCCGACGGCGATGCCGTGGTTCCGGACAGTGCTCGGGTTGGCGAGCGAGTCGAGGAAGGCGTCGGCCGCCGTTCGGACCGTCAGCGCCTTCCCGGTCGGCAGTAGCACGACGGCGGACACGGTATCTCCCTTGCCACGGCCAACAGGGCCGCTTCACCCGGCGTCGCCGGCCGGCGGCGGGTTCCTAGTACTGCAATCACAGTTATGGGTGGGCTCGTTGTGATTGGGTTGGCTCGTGTCTGTGGATCTCGGGGTGGGTCAGGTCGAGGCCTGGCGTGAAGTGTTGGGTGGTCTGCACGCGCGGTTCGCTGGGCGTTTTTCCAGGTCGGAGCCGCGTTCGCGTGCTCTGTCGTATATGGCGGGGCTGATCGCGCCGTTGGAGCGGAAGAACGGGTGGACGCTCGCGGAGCGTGCGGGTGAGGGGCATCCGATCGGGATGCAGCGTCTGCTGGGTGAGGCGGACTGGGACGCGGACGGTGTCCGTGACGATGTGCGGGACTTCGTCGTGGAGGCCATCGGTACCAAGGACGGGATCCTGATCGGCGACGACACCGGCTTCCTGAAGAAGGGTTCGCGGTCGGCCGGGGTCCAGCGCCAGTACACGGGGACTGCGGGGCGGACGGAGAACTCCCAGATCGGCACGTTCCTGGCCTACGCCTCGGCGAAGGGCCGCGCGCTGATCGATCGGGAGCTGTACCTGCCGGCATCGTGGACGGACGACCGCGAGCGCTGCCGGGCGGCCGGCGTGCCCGATGAGGTGCCGTTCGCGACGAAGAACGAGCATTTTCGGTGGATGCTGCAGCGTGCGATCGACGCTGGGGTGCCGTTCGCGTGGGTGACCGCGGACGAGGCTTACGGGCAGGTCAAGCACCTACGGGTCTGGCTAGAACAACGCGGCATCGGGTATGTGCTGGCCACCAGGGTCAACGACACCGTGATCACGACGCGGTGGCGTGAGGTCCGGGTCGACGAGCTGGTCGCCTCGCTGCCGCGGCAGGCGTGGAAGCGCCTGTCCGGCGGCAAGGGCTCCCACGGCGAGCGGGTCTACGACTGGGCCCGGGTGGCGATCCGACCGGTGTGGGAGGACGGCGTCGGGCACTGGGTCCTGGCCCGCCGCTCGGTCAGCGACCCAACCGAGATCGCCCACTACGTGTGCTACGGACCCGTAGCCACCCGACTGAAAGACCTGGTCAAGGTCGCCGCGGCGAGGTGGGCGATCGAAGAGTCGTTCCAGGTCGCGAAGAATGAGTGCGGCCTGGACCACTACCAGGTCCGCCGCTACGACGCCTGGTACCGACACATCACCCTGTCCATGGCCGCCCTCGCCGCGCTGACCGCGATCCGCGCCCACGAGCTGGAAAAAGGGGCTGCCGATTAGGACAAAACGACCTGATCCCGCTGTCTGTCGCGGAGATTCGCCGCCTCATCGGCCTGCTCCTCCACCCCCACCACCTCACTCCGACGCATCATCTGCACTGGTCATGGTGGCGACGCCTCAGCCAGACCCGAGCCCGCCTCAGCCACTACAAACGCCGAGGTCACACCCCATAACTGTGATTGCAGTACTAGGGGCTGTGTGATGTCGTGATCAACATTGCGGTTTCGTGCCCGCCCGAGGGTGGAATCCGGTAGGACGCTGTGTGTGACGCGTAGGCAACTCACCGACGAGCAGTGGACGTTCATCGAGCCGTACTTGCCGATCGGCGAGTACGGCCCGTACCCCGAGAGGCTGCGGGATCAGTTCGAGGGCGTGATCTGGCGGTTCCGCTCCGACGCCCAGTGGCGGGAGATGCCCTCCAAGTTCGGTCCCTGGCCGACCGTCTACGGTCGCTTCCGGGTCTGGAGGGACGCCGGCGTCTTCGAAGCCCTGCTGGAGGGGCTGATCGCGGAGGCCGCGAAGCGGGGTGAGGTGGACTTGTCGCTGGTCAGCGTGGATTCCACCACCGTGCGGGCACACCACGACGCCGCCGGGATGAACCTGGCCCCCGACGCGCTGGCCGCCCTGGAGAAGGCCGCCGACGAGGCGGAGAAGGCCCGGCAAAAGGGGGCGGCCCGGAAGGACAAGACGGGCAGGACGTCTCTGACGACCAGGACCGGGAAGAGCGGCGACGAATCCGGCGCCGGCGCAAGCTCCGGCTGAAAGCCGCCCTGCTCGGACGCTCCAGAGGCGGACAGACCAGCAAGATCCATTGTGCCGGCGACCGGAAGTGCCGCCCGCTGGCGTTCATCCTGACCGAGGGACAAGCCGCCGACAGCCCGCAGTTCATCCCCGTGCTGAAGAAGGTCCGTCTCCGCGAGCAGGTCGCGCACCGCCCCGCTGCGCGCTTCCACCCGCTCCGCCAGCGCCCGGTCGGCCGCGACCCGGTCAACGCCCGAAGGGGCCGGCCCTCCCTTCGGGGAGGGCCTGCCCCTTCGGCGTTCGCGCCCCGCTCCGTCACTTCACCATGAAGGTGTTCAAGACGGTGTCGAAGCGCTGCTGGGTGGTCGTCCAGTCCTCCTGCGCCGGCGAGGACATGTAGATCGCGTACTCGGTGCCGTTCGACGCGATGAAGGCCTGGTCGATCGCGTGCCGGGGGCCGCGTTGGGGATCGGTGTAGGTGAACTCCCACACGGCGCCGTCGCGGCCCTGGTAGACGTTCCCCTGCAGGACGATCCGCACGTAGTCGGGGAACTGGCCGACGGTCTGCTCCAGCTGGACGAAGTGGTCCAGGGAGGACTGCGCGGCCCCCGGGGTCACGCCGAAGCGGAGCAGGTGGACCCCGCCGTCCGGCGAGTAGTCGATTTGGCCGCCGTGCTCCGAACGCGACCACCCCTGTGGGACGGCCACCCGGAACCCGGCCGGGTCGTCGACCCAGTGGAAGCCGGCGGGGGCGGCGGGCAGGGCCGGCGCAGGCGTCGCGGGCGCGGGGGTCGCCGGCGCAGGCGTCGCGGGCGCGGGGGTCGCCGGTGCCGGGGAGGCGGTCGCGGTGACCGTGGCCGTCACGGTCGGGGCGGGGGTGGGAGCCGAGGTCGGGGCGGGGGTGGGAGTCGGGGTGGCGGGGGGCGAGGCCGGTGCCGAAGGCGAGGC
>NZ_CP026498.1:9525718-9559594 GCF_002953255.1 Streptomyces sp. CB01881 | reverse complement strand
GAAGGGAAGGCGAGGCTGCCGGGGCGACGGCCTTGGTGCCGGGCCCGCCCGACGCGCTGTTCACCACGGCGTAGGTCACGCCACCCACCAGCAGCAACAGCGCCAGCACACTGCCCGCGATCACCAGACCCCGCCGACGGTGCCCGCCGCCGTCCTCGGCCGGGCCGGGCCGCCCGGCCGGTGCCGGCGGGCCGGTGGGCCCACCGGGCGGCCCCGGCGGCACGGCCGCGCCGTACGCGGCCACGGGCGGGCCCACGGGCGGCGGTGGCAGCGGGCCGATGCCGGGCAGCGGCGTCCCCGGGGTGGACTGCGTCCGGGTGCGGTCCGGCCGGGACACCTCGGTCGGCAGCTGCGGACGGGTCCCGCCGGGGGCGCTGCCGGACACCTGGCGCAGCAGGCGCACGGTCTCCGCCGCGTCCGGTCGTTCGAGCGGGTCCTTGCGTAACAGGGCTTCCAGCACGGGGGTGAGCGCGCCCGCGTTGCGCGGGTCGGGCAGCGGGTCGGCCACCACCGCCTGGAGCGTGCTCATGGTGGTGGTGCGGTGGAACGGCGACTGCCCCTCCACGGCCGCGTACAGCGTGGCGCCCAGCGACCACAGGTCCGACTCCGGCCCTGCGCGGTGACCGAGGATCCGCTCGGGCGCGACGTAGTCGGGCGAGCCGACGATGTCGCCGGTCCTGGTCAGATTGGGCGAGCCGGTGAGGGTCGCGATGCCGAAGTCGGTGAGCACGACCCGACCGCCGCGCTCCAGCAGCACGTTGGCGGGCTTCACGTCGCGGTGCAGGACTCCCTGCCGGTGCGCCTGCTCCAGTGCGGCCGCCACCTGCTCGCCGACCCGGGCGGCGTCCCTCGGCAGCAGGGTGCCCTCCTCGGAGAGCACCTCCCCGAGCGAGCGGCCGTCGATCAGCTCCATGACGATCCACGGCCGGCCGTCCTGCTCCAGCACGTCGTGGACGGTGATCACACCCGGGTGCCTGATCCGGGCGGCCGCCCTGGCCTCCTGCAGCATCCGGGCGTGCAGCAGGGGCAGGTCCTCCTCCGGTACGCCGTGCGCGCTCAGCTCCTTCACCGCGACCCGGCGGCCGAGCTTGAGGTCCTGGGCAGCCCAGACCGTGCCCATGCCGCCGCGCCCGATCCGTTCACCGAGCCGGTAGCGTCCGCCGATCACCCGCGGTTCCTCCGCCGGCGGCGGGCCGGGTGGCGTGTCGTCCTGAGAGCCCATGGCGTTCCCGCATTTCCTGTGCGCCCTCTTCCAGAAGACGCTGCAGGGTTGTCCCGGTCAAACCGGGGTGGACACCACGACGGCCCCGGACTCCGCCGAGTCCGGGGCCGTGGCGTGCGGGCGCCGGTCAGATGTGCACGGCCGGGCCCGCGTCGGTGCTGCCGCGATGGGTGAGCAGCGCGAGCAGGGCGGCGGCGAAGGCCACCACGGAGGCCACCACGAAGGCGAGCGACATGCCGCTGACGAAGGAGTCGTGCACCGCGCCGGCCATCGCGTCCACCGCCTGCTGCGAGGTGCCGGGCGGGGCCGGCGGGGTGATGCCGAGCTGGGCGGCCTGCTTGAGGCCCTCGGCCTGCGGGCCCTCGACCGGGGGCAGGCCGGCCTAGGCCCAGTTGCCGGGCAGCACGTCGCCGACCTTGGCGGCCATCAGCGCGCCCAGCACGGCGGTGCCGAGGCTGCCGCCGACCTGCATCGCGGCCTGCTGCAGGCCGCCCGCCACCCCGGAGAGCTCCAGCGGGGCGTTGCCGACGATGACCTCGGTCGCGCCGACGATGACCGGGCTGATGCCGAGGCCCATCATGACGAACCAGAGCGCCATCTCGCCGTTGCCGGAGCCGGTCTCCAGGGTGGACATGCCGAACATCGCGACGGTGGTGAGCAGCATCCCGACCATGATCGGGATCCGCCTCCTGGGCCTGACGCGCGTACTCTTCAAGAGCGACAACCTGAGCTGCGATCCCGGCGACGACCTGGTCGAGCGCCTCGCGCTCGCCCGCCAGCAGATCGGCCACGGCCGAGTCCTCTGCGGTGGCCGACGCGCAGGCCTTGGCCGCCGTGCTGTAGCGGTGCAGCGAGTCCGCGATCATCCACAGCCGTTCCGGGAGTTGGACGGTGTTGGCGGCGCCGAGACACCGAGGTCGGTCCGGTGCAGTCCGGACCCGAGGATCGCCGCAGCCGCCTGCTGCGCCCGAGAGAGCAGCGCGCGGGCGTCCTCGGCGAGCCAGCTCGGGTGGATGTAGTGGCCGCGGGCCGCTTCCAGTGCCCCGTCGATGTGGCGGTTCTCCCACCAGGTCAGCAGGGCGGCCATGACGGCCATGAGCGCTCCGCCCGCGATCGGCGAGTACGGCCCGTACCCCGAGCGGCTGCGCCGGCAGTTCGAGGGCGTGATCTGGAGGTTTCGGACGGGCGGCCAGTGGCGGGAGATGCCGCAGGAGTTCGGCGCCTGGTCGACGGTCCACAACCGCTTCCGGCAGTGGCGGGACGCCGGGGTCTTCGAGGCCCTGCTGGAGGGCGCGATCGCGGAGGCCGCGAAGCGGGGTGAGGTGGACCTGTCGCTGGTCAGCGTGGATTCCACCACCGTCCGCGCCCACCACGCCGCCGCCGGAATGCACCTCGACCCGGACACGCTGGCCGACCTGGAGAAGGCGGCCGAGGAGGCGGAGAAGGCCCGGCAAAAGGGGGAGGCCTGAAGGAACAAGACGGGCAGGACACCGCAGACGACCCGGAACGGGACGAGCGGCGACGTGTCCGACGCCGACGCAAGCTCCGCCCGAAGGCCGCCCTGCTCGGCCGATCCCGCGGCGGGCAGACCAGCAAGGTCCACGTAACCGGCGAGCGCAAGTGCCGCCCGCTGGCCATCGTCCTGACCGAGGGGCAGGCCGCCGACAGCCCGCAGTTCATCCCCGTACTGAAGAAGGCGCGGGTACGCGGACCGGTCGGCCGTCCCCGCACCCGGCCCGGCGCGGTCCCGGCGACAAGGCCTACTCCTCCCGCGGCAACCGTTCCCACCTGCGCAATCGCGGTATCAAGGCCGTCATCCTGGAGAAGCGGGACCAGGCCGCCAATCGAAAGAGGAAGGGCAGCAAGGGCGGCCGGCCAGTCGGCCACGACGTCGAGCTCTACAAGGAGCGCAACACCGTCGAGCGCCTTATCAACAGGCTGAAGGCCTGGCGGGGCATCGCTACCCGGTTCGACAAGAAGCCCGAGAGCTACCTCGCCGGCCTCCACCTCCGCGCCTCGATGATCTGGATCAAGGACCTCGCCAAGACCGCACCTTGATCACGACCAAATACGCTCCCTAGGGCTTCCACCCCCAGGCGGTGAGCATGCCGGCCGACAGTGCGGCGCACTCGTCGGAGTCCAGGTAGCGGACCGCCGCGTCGACGGCCTCGTCGTCGACCAGGCCGGTGGCGCACATCGCGGCTCTGCTCCGGTCCCAGGTGTCCGCCCAGAAGCGGCTGATGGGGCTGCCCGGCAGCAGCGGCGGCACGTGGACCTCGGCGGCGACGGACCGCAGTCCCGCGCGGCGCAGCAGGTGCGGGTACGACGGCACCCAGGAGACGTCCGTGCCGATGGTGGCCCGCAGCCCCTGCCACATCGCCCGCATCACCGTGGTGTACGGCGTGCGGGGCGTCCGGTCGCTCGTCAGGTCGACCGCGTCGCTGAGCACCAGCACGCCTCCGGGTACGAGGAGTTCGGCGAGGGCGGTGATCAGGCGGTCGTGTTCGGGAAGGTGCATCAGGACGAAGCGTGCGTGGACGAGGCGGAACCGGCCGGGGGCGAAGTCCGCAGCGGTGACGTCGGCTTCGAGCAGGTCGAGCCCGGGTCGCGCGCCGAGGAAACGCACGTCGCGGTCGACGGCGAGCACGCTTGCCACCCGGGCCTCGTCGAGGAGCCGGCGGGAGACCGTGCCCGTGCCGGCGCCCACGTCGAGGCAGTGCCACCCCGGGCCGGCGCCGAGTGTCCTCAGCCGCGCCATCGTGACGTCGTCGTAGGCGAGCGCGCCGAGGTCGGTCCGTTCGCCCTCGCCCGCCTGCTCGGGACGGAAGACGGCCTCGCCGTAGCGGCCGCCCGTCCCGTCCCCGCTCGCTGCGGCGGTCACGCCGCGGCCTCCGTGGCGACAGGGGCGGCGCCGGGGGTGTCGTCGGACCCGGGGGCCCCGGGGGACCGGAGCAGCGGGTCGTCGAACCGTTTCATGGCGGGCCCTCCTCGCGCGGTGGCGGGCGGCCCGCCCCGGGGCCGCCGCGCCACCGATCCTGCACCGGCGTCCGCCGGGGCGGCCGAGGCACGCCGTGCCTGGGCCGATCGGCCCAAGGGGTGCGGCGGCGCGCCGGAGGAGGGCACGGGCCCGCGGCGACGGCGTTGTCGGTCCGGTTGCCCAGCGCCCGGGTCACAGGCCGGGAGATCACCCGAACGGGAGGTGGCGGACGGCCGGGCAACGGCGCCGGTGGCGGGCGGGATCAGTCCAGCTCGTTCTTGTGGACGACGCCGTTCTTGACGATGAGGCGCAGGTGGCGTTCGGGATCGGCGAGGACGGACAGGTCGGTGGTCGGGTCGCCGTCGACGACCAGGAGGTCGGCCCACGCTCCCGGCGCCACGACCCCGAGCGGCGCCGCGCGGTAGGGGTCGCGGGGGCCGGACAGCCGGAACAGTTCGGCGTTGCCGGAGGTGGCCATGCGCAGGACCTCGACCGGGCTGAGGTGGGCGCCGAGCCGGACGAGCATCTCGTTCTGCCGGTGGCTCTTCCCGGGGTCGAGCACCAGGTCGGTGCCGAAGGCCAGCCGCACGCCGTGCTTGACGGCCCACGCGAAGGTGCGGGAGACGCCCTCGCACACCTCGCGGTTCTTGCGGTCGCTGTCTGGAGAGGCGTAGTGGTGGTCGTCGACCTCGAACGGCTGGGTGCTCAGCCACACGTCCCGCTCCGCGAGGTGGCGGATGGTGTCCTCGTCGGCGAGGTGCCCGTGCTCGATGCAGCGCACCCCGGCCTCCACCGCGCGGCGCACGCCTTCGGAGGTGTAGACGTGCACGGTCACGTAGGTGCCCCAGTCGGAGGCCGCGGCGACCGCCGCCTCCAGCTCCGCCGGGGTGAACTGCAGCACGTCCAGCGGGTCGAACTCGGAGATGACGCCGCCGCCGGCCATCAGCTTGATCTGCGTCGCGCCCTTCCTGAGCTGCTCGCGCACCGCGGCGAGGACCCGCTCCGGCCCGTCGGCCACCCGGGTGAAGCCGATCTGTTCGGTCCGGGCCTGCGGCCCGCCGAGGGCGGTCGGGGTGTCGTGGACGGCCCCGAAGTCGCCGTGGCCGGAGGTCTGGGAGACGGCCGCCTGGCTCGGGTAGATCCGCGGCCCCGGGAAGAGCCCGCGGTCGAGGACCCGTCGCAGCGGCTCGGTGTCGCCGGCCATGTCCCGCACTGTGGTGAAGCCGCGCATCAGCATGTCGCGGGCCGCGGCCAGGGCCTGGTAGTAGACGGTGCCGGTCGGCGCGAGCTGCAGCTCCGCCATGGTGGCGCCGATCGCGAACAGGTGGACGTGCGCGTCGGTGAGGCCCGGGATGAGCGTGCGGCCGCCGCCGTCCAGCACTGTCACCCCCCGGGCGCCACGCGGGGAGGCGCGGCCCGGCGCCACCTCCGTGATCCTGTCCCGCTCGATGCGGACGTGCCCCGGTACCGCCTCCCCGCCGGTCCCGTCGAAAACGCGCACGTTGGTCACCAGCAGCCCGGCACCGGAGTCGTCGACACTCATGGCGCCATCCTCGACCGGCCGCGGGGCCGTCACCAGATGGGTCACCCGAACGGACCAGGGCCGGCCTTCGGAATCCCGCCGTCCGCCGGGCGGGGAGGCGGTGACCGAGGGCTCCCCGGCGTGCGCGGTGCGCGCCGGAGGGCGGTTGCGGGGTGAGGGCGGGGCGGACGGGGAAGGACACGGACAGGGGTCGGTTGTCGGATGCTGCTGTCACGGAGGACCGATGCGCCGGGACGGACGGATGGCGAACACTCTGCTCGCACTGCTGAGCCGGGACTGGGCGGGTGTGCCGGTCGCGCTGGTGGTGGCCGCGGTGGGCGGCTGCCTCGTCGGGCTCGGCGCTACCTGGGCGGTGGCGCTCGGTGCGCTGCTGGTGGCCGCCGGTGTGGTGATGCTGGCCGGGGCCGTGCGACACCTGGTGCTGATGGCCCGCGAGGCGGGGGAGCGGCCGGTGCCGGGGACGCTGGTCGACGTGGGCGGTCACCGGATGCACGTCCTGGGGGAGGGGGACGCGGCGGCCGACCGTGGTGTGGATGCCCGGTGGACACGCGCCCGGTGAGGAGTTCGGGGAGCTGCACTCGATGACGGCGGCCCGGACCCGCTCGGTCCTGGTCGACCGGTTCGGCACGGGCTGGAGCGATGCCGGGCCCTTCCCCCGGACCACGGCGGTGGAGGCGGAGGAACTGCTGGCGGCGTTGGAGAGGGCGGGGGAACGGCCCCCGTTCGTGCTCGTCGGCCACTCCTTCGGCGGGTTACTGGTCGCCAACGCGGCCAGGCGGCGGCCGGATCTGGTGGCGGGGCTGGTGCTGCTGGACCCGACGCCCCTGGAGGTCATCGCCTTCGCGCCGTCCAACCGGCTGATCACGGGGATGCGCCGCAGTTTCCTGCTGGCGGCGGTGCGGCATCTGTTCGGTGCGCACCGCGGCCGTGGCGGTCGGACCGGCCAGCACTGCGCCGCCGCGTCGATCTTTGCCGAGCTCTCGCCGTCCGGCCTGGCCGGGGTGGGCTGGGAGACCGTGGTGTACGACGGGGATCTCGGGGACCTGCCGCTGGTGCTGGTGATACCGCGTGATCTCGTCGGCGGCGAGGCGGTGCTGGCCGGCGCCCGGGACGCGGTCGAGGCCGAGCGGATCAGGAACTTCTACCTCCGGACCAGGGTCCGGTACCTGGCGGCGTCGACGGCGTCCCGGTTGGTGTACACGCCGGAGGGGACCGGCCACGACTTCCCGCGCGAGGCGCCCGGGTTCGTGGTCGGCGTGGTCGAGGACCTGGCGCGGGAGCTGCGGGTGACCAGCCCGTGACCGTCCGCCGACCGGCCGGCGGCCGACCGACTGACGGCCGTCCGCCGATCAGCCCATGACCGTCCGTGCGGAGCCCGGCCGGACCGGGCGCCGGCGCGAGAACGAGCCCAGGTCCACGACGTTGCCGGTGTGTTCGCAGCGGTGGCGGACGGGGTCGGCGTCGTGGTCGTGGCCGGCCTCGACCCGGTCGACCAGGGTCGCGAGGTAGCGGCCCACCAGCGGGGCGTTCTTGAACTGGTTGCCGCTGGTGCCCATGGCGACGTAGTAGCCGTCGAGGTCGGTGCGGTCGTAGACCGGGGTCCAGTCGTCGGCGACGTCGTACACGCCCGCGACCCCGAGCGGCCGGTTGGGGACGCCGATCGCCGGGAAGCGGCGCGCGGCCCGGGTCACCTGGGCCCGGAAGCGACGGGCGGTGGGGCGGGGGTCGGCCTCGTCCGGGTCGTCGATCCACTCGGGCGGGTCGCACTCCGGCTCGGTGCCGCCGACCAGGAGGTGCCCGCCGGGTGCCGGCCGCAGGTAGGTGCCGAGGTCGAGGTCGGCGACGACGGGGCCGGGGCCGGCGGCGTGGCCGCCCGGGGCGGCGACCTGGTGGACCTCCTCGCGCAGCGGTCGTACACCGACGGTGAAGTCGCCCCCGACGCCCGCCAGCCGGTTGAGGCCGCCCGACCACGGGCCGGCCGCGTTGACCACGACCGGCGCGGCGATCGGCGTCCCGTCGGCCAGGCGGATGCCCGTCACCCGGCCCGCGTGCCGGTCGACGGCCACCACGGTGTGGTGGAACAGGAAGCGCGCGCCCAGCCCGCCCGCCGCGTCCGCGAGGTTCTGGGCGGCGAGCTGCGGGTCGTCGACGAACCCGGCGTCCGGGGTGAACAGGGCGCCGAGTTCGCCGGTGGGAGCGGCGAAGAAGGCGTCGTCGTCCACCGGCTTCGGCGGCCAGTACCGCCCGGGGTCGATCCCGGGGAGGCGGCTGCGCAGCGTCGCGGTGTCCCACTGCTCGTACGGGACGCCGGCGCGGTCGAACAGGGCGGTGGTGCCCGCCAGGGCGGTGCCGGGGGCGTCCAGCAGGACGGCGCCGGTGCGGTGGAAGGCCGCGAGCGGGCGGCGGCCGGTGAGCCGCAGGTGGTCGGGCCAGGACGTCCAGAGGTGCCGGGCCTCCCAGGCCGTGGCGACGCCGTCGAAGGTGGAGTAGGTGAACCGGACGATCGCGCTGGAGGCGCCGGTGGAGCCGTGGCCGGCCGCGCCCGCCTTGTCCACGACGACCACCTGCCGCCCGGTGCGGGCGAGTTCGAGGGCGATGGCGGCGCCGATCACCCCGGCTCCGACGACCACAGCGTCCGGTCGGCTTCCGGTCATGACGGCCTCTCCTCGGTCGGGGGTGTGCGCAGGCCCGGCACGGAGGCGAGCAGCGTCCGGGTGTACGGGTGCTGCGGGCTGCGCAGCAGGGTCCCGGTGGGGGCGGTCTCGACGATCCGGCCGTGCCGCATGACCGCCACCGTGTCGGAGACGTAGCAGACCGCCGGCAGGTTGTGGCCGATGAACAGCATGGACAGGCCGAGCCGCCGCTGGAGTGCGCGGATCGTGTTGAGGACGGAGGCCTGCACCGAGACGTCGAGCGCCGAGGTGATCTCGTCGGCGACCAGCAGGCCGGGTTCGACGGCGAGGGCGCGCGCGACGGCCACCCGCTGGCGCTGGCCGCCGGACAGCTGCCGCGGCAGGCGGTCACCGAACCGGGGGTCCAGGCCGACGAGTTCGAGCAGGGCGGTGACGCGTTCGGCGCGGGCCCTCCGGTCGAGCCGGTGGAAGGCGGTGGCCGCCTCGACGAGCGTCTGGCGGACCGTCATCCGGGGGTCCAGCGCGGTGTCCGGGTCCTGGAGGACGACCTGGACCAGGCGGCCGAGCCGGCGCCGGTCGCGGACGGTGCGGACCCGGAGTTCCCGGCCGTCGAGGAGGACCCGGCCCCCGTGCACGGGGCCGAGGCCGACGATCGCGCGGGCCAGGCTCGACTTGCCGGAGCCGGACTCGCCCACCAGCCCGAGCGTGGTCCCGGACGGGACCTCCAGCGAGACGCCGTCCACGGCGGTGACCGGACCGTACGGACCGTGGTGGCGGACGGTGAGGCCGGAGACCTGAAGGGCGGTCATGACGCGGCCACCGCGACGGGGTACCAGCACGCGACCCGCTGGACCGGGTCGAGGTCCTCCAGCGGCGGGGCCTGCTCGCCGCAGCGGTCCCGGCTGTGCGCACAGCGGGGCTCGAACGGGCAGCCGGGGGCCGGCGCGAGCGGATCGGGCGGCGCGCCCTCCACGGTGGGCAGCGGCCGGTCGCGATCCGCCGTGAGGTCCGGCACCGACGCGACCAGGGCCCGGGTGTAGGGGTGCCGGGGGGCGGTGGCGAGCCGGTCGGCGGGCAGGGTCTCGACGACCGTGCCCGCGTACATCACCAGCACGCGGTCGCAGAACTCCCCCACCAGCGCGACGTCGTGGCTGATGAACAGGACGGCGGCGGAGGTGTCCCGCCGGATCTCGGACAGCAGCCGGGTGATCTGCCGCTGCACGGTGACGTCGAGGGCGGTGGTCGGCTCGTCGGCGATGATCAGGCCCGGTCGCACCATCAGCGCGGCGGCGATCATCACCCGCTGGCGCTGGCCGCCGGAGAGCTGGTGGGGGCGGGCGCGCAGCACGGCCGGGGGCAGGCCGACCCGGCGCAGGGCGTCGGAGGCCTCCAGCGACGCCTGCGCGCGGCTCGCGCCGCGATGGGCCCGGACGGTCTCGGTGAGCTGGGTGGAGATCCGCAGCGACGGGTTGAGCGCCGAGGCCGGGTTCTGGAAGACCATCGCCAGTCCGGTGGCGAGGTGGTGCTCGCGCTCCTTCGGCGTCATGGCGGCGAGGTCGGCGCCGAGCAGACGGAGGGTCCGTCGGGTCACCCGGGCCCGGTCCGGGAGCAGGTCGGCGATGGCGAGCGCGGTGAGCGACTTGCCGGAGCCGGACTCGCCGACGAGCCCGACGATCTCGCCGGGCCGCAGCGACAGGCTCACGCCGCGCACGGGCCGGATCACGCCGTCCGGGGTGGGGAGTTCGACGCCGAGGTCCTCCACCTGGAGCACCAGGCCGTCCTCGGCGGGCCCTCCCCCAGCCTTCGGCCGGGGGGACCCCCATGGTGCGGTCGGCTGCGGGGGCGTGCGGGGTGCCGGGCCGCGCCGGGCGACGCCGCCGGCCAGGACCTCGCCGAGCAGTTGGAACGTCACGGCCGCGTAGAGGACGGCCAGGCCGGGGGCGAGGGCGGGCAGGGGGTCGGCGTAGACGCGGTCGAGCCCCTGGTTGAGCAACTGCCCCCAGTCGTAGCCGGGCGGCTGGACGCCCAGGCCGAGGAAGCTCAGCCCGGAGAGCGCGACGAGGGCGGTGCCCGCCGCCGTGGTGGTGCTCAGCAACAGCGGCTCGGCGATGTTGGGCAGTACGTGCCGCCACAGCAGCCGGTGACGGCGCAGGCCGAGCACGCGGGCCGCGGCCAGGTGGTCGGTGCCCGCGACGCCGGCGGCGAGGGTCTGGGCGAGCCGGGCGAAGCCGGGGACGCCCGCGACGGCGAGGGCGAGCACCGCCCCGCCGGCGCCCGCGCCGAACACCACCGCGAGGAAGAGCGCGACCAGCAGTGCGGGGAAGGCGAGCAGCAGGGTGATCAGCGCGGCGAGCCGCCGGCGGGCGCGGGGGCCGACGACGGCGGTGGCCGCGCCGAGCAGGACGCCCGCGGTCGCGCCGAGCAGGGTGGCGGCCAGCGCGAGCAGCAGGGAGGGCCGGGTGGCGGTCAGGACCCGGGCGAGCACGTCCCGTCCGAGGTTGTCGGTGCCGAACGGGTGCGCCGCCGAGGGGCCCTGCAGCACCGCCGAGGGGTCGGGGCGGTCCGCGGCCGCGCCCCACAGGAGCGGGGCGGCCAGTGCGAGCAGGACCAGCGAGGCCAGCATGGCCGCCGTGACCCAGGCCAGGGGCGAGCGGCGGTACCGGGTGGGAAGGGGCATCGGGTCCTCAGCTCTCCAGGATCGCCGAACGCGGGTCGAGCAGTGCCAGCAGCACGTCGACCAGGAGGCCGGAGAGCAGCACGGTGGTGCCCAGGACCAGCACCATCGCCTGGATCACCGGGTAGTCCTGGGCGGCCACGGACTGTGCCATCGCCGAACCGATGCCGGGCCAGGAGAACACCCGCTCGACCAGGACGGTGCCGGCGATCATGGCGGGCAGCAGGCTGCCGGCGACGGTGAGCGAGGCGGTCGCCATGTTCGGCGCCGCGTGCCGCAGGTAGCGGCGGGCGGGGGACAGGCGCTTTCCCCGGGCCGTGCGCAGGTAGTCCTCGGACAGCACCTTCAGCGCCTCCACCCGGACGATCCGCACCAGGACGGCCGTGGGTGCGAGGGAGAGCGCGAGGACCGGCAGTACGAAGGACTCGACGCCCGCCGCACCGGCCACCGGGAGCAGTTGGAGGCCGACGGCCAGCAGCGCGGTCAGCCCGGCGGCCAGGACGAAGTCCGGCACCCCGGCCAGGCCGGCGGTCACCGCCGTGAACGCCAGTTCGCTGCGCGGGTGCCGGCCGTCCCGGGTGCGGACGGCGACGAGCAGTCCGCAGGGCAGGGCGACGGCGAGGGTGACGAGGAAGGCCAGGCCGGCGATCTCCAGGGTGGCCGGCAGCCGGGTGCGGACGAGCTCCGCGACCGGTGTGCCGGTGACCAGCGAGGTCCCGAGATCGCCGTGCACCAGGCCCTCCAGGTAGTGCCGGTACTGGGACGGGAAGGGCGCGTCGAGGCCGAGTCGGTGCCTGCGGGTGGCCACCAGGTCGGGGGAGGCGTCGACGCCGAGGGCGGCGCGGACCGGATCCCCCGGGACCAGCCGGATCATCGCGAACGACGCGGTGAGCACGACCCCGAGGGAGAGGAGCAGCCGGGCCGTGCGGCGCCCGAGGAACGCCGTCCACGGGTGCCGGAGCAGGCGGGGTAAGGACACGTCGGGCCCCCGGGTCATCGGTGCAGGCGGATGCTGGTGGGGACGATCTGGCCGCCGAAGGTGGTGGCGAAGGTGGTGCGGTGGCCGTAGACGGTGCTCCGGCCGTCGGCGATCGGCAGGGCGTCGGCCGAGCGGAGGAGGGCGGCGGAGGCCTGGTTCCAGGTGCCGCAGCCGGCGGTGTCGGTCTCCTGGAGCGCCCGGGCGACCAGGGCGTCGTACTCGGGGTTGGCGACACCCGCGAAGTTGAGGCCCTGGGCGGGGGTGGGGCCGGAGAAGAACGGGACGAAGCCGACCGGCAGGGCGAAGCCCGGTGTGCTGCCGACCACGACGTCGAAGTCGCCGGTCCGGTACATGGCGTTGACGAGGGCGGGCAGGCTCTCGGTGACCAGCCTGACGTCCGCGCCGAGCGCCGTCCAGGCGCGGGCCATCAGCTCGGCGGCGGACGGCAGGGTCGGGCCGATGTCCGGGCTGGTGATCAGGCGCAGCCGGAGCGGGTGGCCGTCCTTGCCGAGGGGGCCGTCCGCGGTGCGGCTCCACCCGGCGGTGCGCAGTGCCGCGGCGGCGTTCTGTGCGGGCAGGTGGGCGGAGGCGAGGTCGGCGTGGCAGACGGCTCCCTCGGCGCCGAAGTCGGTGGCGGGCCGACCGGTGCCGCCGACGGCGACGTTGGCGAGCCCCTGGCGGTCGAGCGCGGACACCAGGGCGCGGCGCAGCGCCGGGTCGGCGAGGGGCCGGCCGGGGCGCTGGTTGAAGAAGGTCAGCCCGACCACGGTGGCCACGTCGGCGGAGGTCAGGCCGCGGCCGGTGAGCCGGGCGCGGTCGGGGCCGTTCACGCTCGCGATCTCGACGCCCCCGGTGAGCAGCAGGTTCGCGGCGGTGGAGGCCTGGGGCACCACCGAGAGGACGATCCGGGCCGGGAGGCCGGGCTCCGCGGTGCCCGCCCCGGCGGGTCCCCAGGTGTAGCCCTCGCGGACGGTGAACTCGTACGGCCCGCCGGGGGTGTAGCGGGTGAGCACGTACGGGCCGGTGCCCTGGGTGGCCCGGTCCAGCGCCTCGGGCCGGTCGAGGCCGGCGGGGCAGACGACCGGCAGCAGGCCGAGGGTGCGGGTGAGGAACGGGAAGGGGGCGGCGGCGGTGGCCGACACGGTGCCGGCCCGGTCGTCGGCGCTCGCGGTGAAGGGGACGCCCGGCAGGACGGTCCGGGCGCCGGCGAGCTGGTTGGCCGGGTCGCCCGCGTAGGTCAGGGCCCGGGCCACCGCGGAGGCGGTGAGGGGGGTGCCGTCGGAGCAGGTGATGCCCGGGCGGAGCGTGAAGACGGCCGTGGTCGTGGTGGCCTGCCAGGACGAGGCCAGGCCCGAGACCACGGTGCCGTCGGGGGCGACGTTGAGCAGCGAGTCGTAGGCGTAGCGGGCCTGGGCGGCGCCGAAGGCGGAGTACGGGTCGAAGCTCGGGGTCTCACTGGACGCGGCGATCCGGACGGTCCCGTGGTCGACGAGCGGCGTGCTCGTCGAGGACCGGGCGGTGCCCCCGCAGCCGGCCAGCGCGACGGCCGTGGCGGTGACGGCGGCCGCCAGGGGGACCGGCAGGGTGCGACGCGACATGGGGTCATGGTGCCACCCCGCATGGGCGGACGGCGAGTCAACTCGGCGACGTGGCAAGCATGTTCGAACCGCTACAGCCGCCTCCTGGGGCGGCCGTCACGGTTCGCGCGGCCCCGGGCGATCGGGTACGTCTCATCCGTTCGGGGGACAACGCGGCCGTCGTTTCGCGGACCGGGCGACGGCGCGGCCGGTCGTCGCCACACTGGCCGCATGAGGACGAGGACGAACGGACCGGGTGAGGAGGTCGGCCGACTGGCCGAACGCTACTGGGAGTTCCTACTGGAACGCGATCCACTGTGAGGGTGCGCCAGGACCTCCCGGTCGAGACGCTCCCCGGGGCGTCGCTCGCCGAGGCCGAGGAGCGGGCCCGGTTCGCGCAGGGCGTGCTGGGCGCAGGGTTCGATCTGCGGGCCTTCCACGAGGCGGTGCCGGGTGGCGGCGGGCCGCCGTTCCCCGCCCTGCGGCGGAGGGTGGCGCGCGAGCTCGGCGGGCATCGGGAAAGCGATCAGAATTGATATGCCAATAGGACCGGAGCCTCCCTCGGGGGTATGCGTACTGCCATCAGTTGCGGCCGAGGGCACGGATAACACTCGCATGAGTGAAACCCGCCGAGACTGTTTGGTCTCGATGGACATGACTGGACTACGGTGGCGGAGGAGCGGGCGGTGTGCCCCCGTCGACGAGGAATTCGGCCCGGCCGGGAAACCGGCAAAAAGGGTCGGGAATTCCGGGAGAGGGTGCTCCCGTCCGCTCGGCTGTGCGTACTCCGGAGTTCGCAGTACCCGGGGACCCTGTCATCCGTCTGCGTAGAGAGGTTGGAGCATCATGCCGCCCGTAGTCCCGCCGTTCCTCGTCGGTCTCATCGTCGCGCCACTGGCCAAGCGTCTCCTCAAGCCGCTGGTGCGCGGCGTCGTCAAGACGTCCGTCGGAATCGCCATGGAAGTGAAGAAGGCGGCCCACGAGGCCGGGGAGAACATCCACGACCTCGCGGCCGAGGTGGCCGCCGACATGGTGGCGGCGCAGATCGTCGCCGGTGACGGCCACCGGGCCGCCGATGGTGCCCCCACCAACGGGGAGACGGCCAACGGGGAGAAGGACGAGACCGCCGACCGGCCCGAGTCCGAGACGAGGGCCCCGAAGATCCGCGCGACCGCCGGTGTGGGTGCCGGCAAGGTGCACTGACACCCTGATCCGCGGTCCGGCCCGCCGCCTGGGCCCGTCTTCCGGCCGACCCCGGAGGACGCGTCCGTGCGGCGGTCGGGCGCGGGCCTTTCGGCCGCATCACTTCCCCGTCCCAGACTTTCCACTCCGTCGCAGTAATCCGCCGGGCGCAGAATTCCGCCGCGCCCGTTGACGGACCACCCGCGACCTCCGCAAACAGGTGATCGTACACATGCCATCTCTGCTGGGTGCCGCAGCCGGATATCGCACCGTGGATTTGGACGTGAGCCCGCGCTCGGTCATTCCGGGCCGCCAGCGCTGGGACGTCAGGCTGGTTCTCGGACGGCCCCGGGCGGCCGAACTCCTCGCCGCGGCCCTGCGCCGCGTCCCCGGGATCACCGAGGCGCAGGCCAGCCCGGTCACCGGTGGGGTCCTCGTCCGGCACGACGCGCGGGTGCGTGCCGCGGACGTCGGCCGGATCATGCGCAGGGCGGTCGCCCTGGTCGCGGAGGGTCCGGCCCGGCCGGGGCGGCCGGCGCCGGCCTCGCGTCCGGGCCGGGGAGTCGTCGTGCGTCCCGTCCTCGCCGTCGGCGGCGGGGTCGCGGCCGGTGTCGCGCTGATCCGCGGGTCGGTGCTGAGCAGGCAGCTGGTGGTGCTCGGCGGGGTCGCGGCCGCGACCGCGGCCGTGGTCCGGAAGGCCTGGCACGGGACGGTCGAGACGACCCGGGACCTTTCCGGAGCGGGCGCCGGGGCCGGGGCCGGACGCCACCCTCTGCTGGAGATCGTGGGGCCGCACCGGAAACGGCTCCATCGCGCCTCCGCGCTCTCGGTCGCCTGCCAGGTCTCGGAGATGGCGCTGGGCACCTTCCTCGGCTGGACGGGACTGGTGCTCATCAAGGGCGAGGCCGCACCGCTGGTCGGCCTCGGACTGACCACCGCGTCGGCCCAACTCTGGGGCCTGGCCGGGCTGGTGGCGGCGGCCTGTGCCGCCGTGGCGGGCCTGTCGTACGCGTCGAACCTCCAGTGGCGCGGGCTCGGCCAGGACGTCGAGCACGACTGGCGCAGCCGCACGTACGCCCATGTGCAGCACCTCGAACTGCGGCACCTGGAGGGCGAGCGGACCAGCCGGGTGGCCGGTGCGCTCACCGAGGACGTCGGCCAGCTGGGCGCCTTCTTCGCCGGCCCGGCCAGCGAGGTGCTGCAGCTGGGGACCAGCCTGGCGCTGCTGGTGCCGGCGTTCCTGCTGCTGGCCCCGCAGATCGCCTGGATCGCGTTCCTGCCCATCCCGGTGATCGCCTGGCTGTCGCTCCACCATCAGGAGAGGGTCGCGGCCGACTACGCCGTCTCCGGCGAGAACCGGGCCAGGCTGCACAGCCAGCTGGTCAACTCGCTGGAGGCCGGCGCGACCGTCAAGAGCTTCTGCACCGAGGACTACGAGGCCGAACGCATCGACGGGCTGAGCGAGGCGGCCCAGGAGAGCAGCCGGCAGACCGACCGGAGCACGATCCGCCACGCCGAGACCGTCCGGGCCTGCACGACCGCCTCGATGGCGGGCACCCTGCTGATCGGCGGCCGTTCGGTCCTGAACGGCACGCTGCGGTTCGAGGTGTTCAGTCCGTTGATCGGGCTGCCCCAGATGCTGTTGCTGCGGATGAGCCGGCTCGGTGGCGTCGTCGACCAGTACCAGCGCACGCTGGCCGCCTACGACCGGGTGCAGCGGCTGCGGGCCCTGCCCGTCGAGGCCGGCGGCACGGGGGAGCCGCTCGACGCGGGGAAGGTGCGGGGCGAGATCGTCCTCGACAAGGTGACCTTCGCCTACCCGGGGCGGCAGCCGGCCCTGGACGATCTCTCGCTGACCATTCCCGCCGGGCGGACCACCGCTCTCGTCGGCGCCACCGGCTCCGGGAAGACGACGGTCGCCAAGCTGCTGATGCGCTTCCAGGACGCCGGGTCGGGCGCCGTGCTGCTCGACGGGCGGGACGTGCGCGACCTGCCGCGCCGTGATCTGCGGGAGGCGGTGGGGTTCGTCGCCCAGGACCCGTTCCTCTTCGACGGCAGCATCGCCGACAACATCCGCTACGGCAGCTTCGGGGCCTCGGACGAGGCCGTGGTCGAGGCGGCCGCGATGGCCGAGGCGCACACCTTCATCGCGACGCTGCCGGACGGCTACGACACGCTGATCGGTGAACGCGGTGCCGCGCTCTCGGGCGGCCAGCGCCAGCGGATCGCCCTGGCGCGGGCGATCCTCAAGGACGCGCCGGTCGTGATCCTGGACGAGGCGACCTCCGCGGTGGACAACGAGACGGAGGCCGCGATCCAGCGCACGCTGCGCGGCTTCGGGGCCGACCGGACGATGGTCATCATCGCCCACCGGCTCTCCACGGTCCGCCACGCCGACCGGATCTACGTCCTGGACAAGGGCGGCATCGTCGCCGAACAGGGCACCCACGACGAACTCCTCGCCCAGCACGGACTCTACGCATCCCTCTGGCAGCTCCAGGCCGGCGAACTCGCCGCCTGACCCCGCAGCACCCGCGCCCACCCGCCGACTTCGTGACGCCACCGCGGTCCGGCGCGGTCCGGCGCGCCTGCGACGACGCCTGCCCACACTTTCGGAGGTACCCCCATGTCCCGTCGCGACGGTGACGTCCTTCCCCTGACGGCGGCCCAGCGTGAGATCTGGCTGGCCGAGCAGCGCTCCCGGACGCCGATCCCGGGCTACCGCGTCGGCGAGTGCCTGGAGATCCACGGGCCGGTGGACCCGGAACTGTTCGAGACCGCGCTGCGCCGCGTGGTCGACGAGGTCGACGCCCTGCACGTGAGCTTCGTCGACGACGGCGAGGGCCCGTGTCAGGTCCTCCGCGGGGACTGGGACTGGGCACCGGCGCACCTCGACCTCAGTGGGGAGCCCGCACCCCGTGCGGCGGCCATGGCGTGGATGGAGCGGGATCTGACGCGCCCGCTGGACCTCGCCCGTGATCCGCTGTTCGGCCACGCGCTGATCCGGCTGTCGCCGACGGAGTTCCTCTGGTACCTGAACTACCACCACCTGGTGCTGGACGCGATCAGCAGCTCCATGGTCCGGCAGCGGGTCGGCGACGTGTACTCGGCACTGGCCGAAGGCGGCGCCGTGCCGCCGTCCCCGTTCGGCTCGCTGCGGGACCTCGTCGACAGCGACGCCGCCTACCGCGCGTCCGCCCACTTCACCGCCGACCGCTCCTACTGGACCGAGCGCTTCGCCGACCTGCCCGCCCCGACCCGTCTCACCGACGCCTCCGCGACCGACCCGCACCGCGCCCTGCGCCTGGCCGGGGAGCGGGAACTGCGGCGCCCGGAGGCGTTGCGGGCGGCGGCCGTCCGGGCCGGTGTCCGGTGGTCCCGGCTGGTGATCGCGGCGGCGGCGCTCTACGCGCACCGGCTGAGCGGCACGCAGGACGTGGTGCTCGCCATGCCCGTCACCGCCCGCCGCTTCGCCGACCGGGACCTGATGTCGGTACCGGGCACGATGTCCAACGTGGTGCCGCTGCGGCTGACCGTGCGCCCGGACATGCCGTGGCGCGAGCTCGTCTCCCAGGTCGCGCGGGAGGTCGACGCGGCCGTCGCGCACGAGCGCTACCGCAGCGAGGACCTGCTGCGCGACCTCGGCGCGCCCGGTGGCATCGGGACGGCGTTCCCGCTGATCGTCAACATCATGGCCTTCAACTCCAGGCCGACCTTCGCCGGGCACCCCGCCTCCGTGCACCACTTCGTGTCCGGGTCGACCACCGACCTCGCCGTCTGGGTGTTCGACTACCGCGACGGCAACCCTCCGCAGCTCAGGCTGCACGGCTCCCCGGAGGCGTACGGCGACGACGATCTCGCCGCGCACCAGCAGCGGCTGCTCGCCCTGCTGGACACGGTTGCGGACTGCGACCCGGACGAGGTGGTGGGCCGGATCGACCTGCTCACGGCCGGGGAGCACCGCGAGGTGGCGGCCGTCGGCACGGGACCGGCGGCGGAGGTCCCGGCCGCGAGCCTGCCGGAGCTGTTCCGGGAGCACGTGCGGACCACTCCGGATCTCGTGGCGCTGGTGTGCGGGGACGTCTCGCTGACCTACGCCGAGCTGGACGCGCGGGCGAACCGGCTGGCGCACGCCCTGATCGCCCGGGGTGCGGGGCCGGAGCGGCTGGTGGCGGTGGCCCTGCCGAGGTCGGCCGAGCTGGTGGTGGCGGTCCTGGCGGTGCTGAAGACCGGCGCGGCGTACGTCCCGGTCGACCCGGAGTACCCGGCCGCCCGGATCGCGTACCTGCTCGACGACGCCCGCCCGGCGCTGGTGGTGACCGACTCCCGGAGCGGGGACCGGTTGCCCGAGGCCGGGCCCGTCGACCGGTTGGTGCTCGACGACCCGGAGACGGCCGCCCGGGTGGCGGCGGGCCCGGCGGCCGACCCGATGGTGGCCGTCGACCCGCGCCACCCGGCGTACGTCATCTACACCTCCGGTTCCACCGGCCGGCCCAAGGGCGTGGCACCGACCCACGGCGGCCTGCTCAACCTGCTCACCGACCACCGGGAGGTGCACCTCCCGCCGCTGCTCGGGCAGCGGCGGCGGCTGCGGGTGGCCCTGACCACCTCGGTGTCGTTCGACGCCTCCTGGAACCAGCTGCTCGCCCTGTTCGCGGGCCACGAGCTGCACGTCCTGGACCATGCGACCTGGACCGACCCGGACGCCTTCGTCGGTTACGCCGCGCGCTGCGGGCTGGACTTCGTCGAGGCCACCCCCTCCTACCTCCACGTGCTGGTCGCCCACGGGCTGCTGGACGATCCGCAGCGACGCCCGGCGCTGGTCGCGGCGGGCGGCGAGGCCGTCCCCGAGCAGCTGTGGGAGCAGCTGCGGGCGGCCGAGGGGGTGTCCTGCCTCAACTTCTACGGACCGTCCGAGTGCACCGTCAACTCGGTGGTCGCGTCCATGGGTTCGAGCCCGCGGCCGGTCATCGGCCGGCCGGTGACCAACGCGCGGTTGTACGTGCTCGACGGCGCCCTGCGGCCGCTGCCGGCCGGTGCGCCGGGTGAGCTGTACATCGCGGGTGCGGGCCTGGCCCGCGGCTACCTGAACCGGCCGGGTCTGACCGCCGGGCGGTTCGTGGCGGACCCGTTCGGGCCGGGAGGCTCAAGGATGTACCGCACCGGCGACCTGGTGCGGTGGGACGTGGAGGGGAACCTGGAGTTCCTCGGGCGCACGGACGACCAGGTCAAGATCCGCGGCTTCCGGGTGGAGCTCGGCGAGATCGAGGCCGTCCTCGCCGAACAGCCGGAGGTCGCGCGGGCCGCCGTCACGGTGCGCACCGAGGAGGAGCCCCGGCTGGTCGCCTACGCCGTCCCCGCGGCCGGGCAGACCGTCCGGCCGGAGGCGCTGCGGGCCCGGCTGCGGGAGCGGCTGCCGGAGTACATGGTGCCGTCGGCCTTCGTGGCGCTGGACGCCATGCCGCTGACCCCGAACGGCAAGCTCGACCGGCGCGCCCTCCCCGCGCCCGACCGGCAGACCGCCGCACCGGGCCGCGCCCCGCGCACCGCGACCGAGCACCTGCTCGCCGGGTTGTTCGCCGAGGTCCTCGGCGTGTCCGAGCCCGGGCTGGACGACAGCTTCTTCGACCTGGGCGGGCACTCCCTGCTGGCCACCCGGCTGGTCTCCCGGGCCCGGTCGGCCCTCGGCGTGGAGCTGAGGCTGGGCGACCTGTTCGACGCGCCGACCGTGGCGGAGCTGGCCGCGGCGGTGGACGTCGCGGGCCGGGCCCGCCCGGCCCTGGTGCGGCGCGAGCGCACCGAGACGGTGCCGCTGTCCCACGCGCAACGCCGGCTCTGGTTCCTGCACCGGATGGACGGCCCGAGCGCCACCTACAACATGCCGGTGGAGCTGCGGCTGTCGGGCGGCCTGGACCGCAGGGCGCTGGAACAGGCCCTGGCGGACGTGGTCGAGCGGCACGAGAGCCTGCGCACCGTCTTCCCCGCCGTCGACGGCGTGCCCTGCCAGCGGGTGCTGGACCCCGACGAGGCCCAGCCCCGGCTGCGGGTGACCGAGACCGGCCCCGACGCGCTGCCGGACCGGCTGGCCGAGGCGGCCCGGTACGGCTTCGACCTCGCGGTGGAACCGCCGCTGCGCGCCGAGCTGTTCGAGACGGCCGCCGACGAGCACGTACTGCTGCTGGTGGTCCACCACATCGCCGGTGACGGCTGGTCGATGGCCCCGCTCTCCCGGGACCTCACCACCGCGTACGCGGCCCGCGCGGCCGGCGGGAAGCCCGAGTGGGCGCAACTGCCCGTCCAGTACGCCGACTACAGCCTCTGGCAGCAGGAGCTGCTGGGCGACGACGCGGACCCGGACAGCCTGCTGAACGGCCAACTCGCCTACTGGTCCCAGGAGTTGGCGAACCTCCCGGAGCAGGTCGAGCTGCCCTTCGACCGGCCCCGGCCGGCCGCGATGTCCTACCGGGGCGCCCAGGTCCCGGTGCGGATCGACGCCGAGCTGCACCGGGGCCTGCGCGCGCTCGCCCGCGACGGCGGCGCCAGCCTCTTCATGGTGCTGCAGGCCGGGCTGGCCGCCCTGCTGGGCAAGCTCGGTGCGGGCAGCGACGTCCCGATCGGCACCCCGATCGCCGGGCGCACCGACGAGGCCGTGGACGACCTGGTCGGCTTCTTCGTCAACACCCTGGTGCTGCGCACCGACCTGTCCGGCGACCCGACCTTCACCGAGCTGCTGGGCCGGGTGCGCTCCGACGCGCTGGCCGCGTACGCGCACCAGGACGTGCCGTTCGAGCACCTGGTGGAGGCGCTGAACCCGACCCGGACGCTGGCCCACCACCCGCTGTTCCAGACCATGCTGGCGCTGCAGAACGCGCCGCTCGGCGCGTTCGACCTGCCGGGATTGCGGGTGACGACCGGCCTGGTGCCCACCGGGACGGCCAAGTGCGACCTGACCTTCATCCTGGCCGAACAACCGGCCGGCGAAGGGCTGTCGGGCGTCCTGGAGTACAGCACCGACCTGTTCGACGAGGACACCGCCGCCGGGATCGTCGAGCGCTGGCTACGGCTGCTGCGGGCGGTCGTCGCCGACCCCGGCCGGCGCATCGGCCGGGTGGACGTGCTGTCCGCCGAGGAGCTCCGCGCGCTGCTGCCGGCCGAGGCCGACCGGACCGGGGAACTGCCGGAGAGCAGCCTGACCGCGCTGTTCGAGCGGCAGGTCCGGGCGGACCCGGCCGCGGCCGCCCTCACGGACGGCGAAACCACCCTGACGTACGGCGAGTTGAACGTCCGCGCCAACCGGCTCGCGCACGCGCTGATCGACCGGGGCGTGGGCCCGGAGCAGCTGGTGGCGCTGGCCCTGCCGCGCTCGGCCGAGCTGGTCGTGGCCGTGCTCGCGGTGCTCAAGGCCGGCGGCGCGTACGTGCCGGTGGACCCGGCGTACCCGGCGGCCCGGATCGCCTACCTGCTCCAGGACACCCGGCCCGCGCTGCTCGTGACGACGAGCCGGACCGGGGACCTGCCGGGCGCGGACCGGGTGGAGCGGCTGCCGCTGGACGCCGTCGACCTGGACGGCATGCCGGGCACGGACCCGGGGGTCACCGTCGATCCCGGCCACGCCGCCTACGTCATCCACACCTCCGGCTCCACCGGCAACCCCAAGGGCGTCGTGGTCCCGCACCGCAACGTGGTGCGCCTGTTCGAGACCACCCGGGAGCTGTTCCGCTTCCGCGCCGACGACGTGTGGACGCTCTTCCACTCCTACGCCTTCGACTTCTCGGTCTGGGAGCTGTGGGGCGCGCTGCTGCACGGCGGCCGCCTGGTGGTCGTGGACCACGAGACCAGCCGCTCGCCCGGCCGCCTCCTGGAACTCCTCGCCCGCGAGCGGGTCACGGTGCTCAACCAGACGCCCTCCGCCTTCTACCAGCTGATGCAGGCCGACGCCGAGCACCCGCGTGAACTCGCCCTGCGCACGGTGGTGTTCGGCGGCGAGGCACTGGAACACGCCCGGCTCGCGGACTGGTACGAGCGGCACGCGGAGGACGCGCCGCGGCTGGTCAACATGTACGGCATCACCGAGACCACGGTGCACGTCACGTACGCGGCGCTCGGCCGCTCCGGCACCGCGGCCGGGCAGATCGGCACGGCCCTGCCGGACCTGCGGACGTACGTGCTCGACGACCACCTGCGCCCGGTCGCCCCGGGCGTCGCGGGCGAACTGTACGTCGCGGGCCCCGGCCTGGCCCGCGGCTACCTGAACCGGCCCGCCCTGACCGCCGGACGGTTCGTGGCGGACCCGTTCGGACCGGCCGGCTTTCGGATGTACCGCAGCGGCGACGTGGTGCGCCGCGCCACCGACGGTGGCCTGCGCTACGTCGGCCGGGCCGACCAGCAGGTGAAGGTACGCGGCTTCCGGATCGAACTCGGCGAGATCGAGGCGGCCCTGGCCGCGCACCCCGGCCTCGCCCAGGTCGCCGTCCTGGCCCGGCAGGACCGCGCCGACGACACCCGCCTGGTCGCCTACCTGGTACCGGCCCCGGGCACCGCACCCAGCCCGGCCGACCTGCGCGGACACCTCGCCGAGCGACTGCCGCAGCACATGGTGCCATCGGCGTTCGTCGTGCTGGACGCCCTGCCGCTGACCACCAACGGCAAGCTCGACCGGCGCGCCCTGCCCGCCCCCGACCTCGCCCCCGCGGCCACCGGCCGCGCGCCGCGCACCCCGCAGGAGCAGATCCTCTGCGAACTGTTCGCCGAGATCCTCGGCACGGCATCGGCAGGAGTCGAGGACGGCTTCTTCGACCTGGGCGGACACTCCCTGCTCGCCACCCGCCTGGCCGCCCGGATCCGCGCCACCCTCGGCGTGGAGATGCCGCTGCGCACCCTGTTCGAGGCGCCGACCCCGGCCGGACTGGCCGCCGCCCTGGTGGCGGCCGGACCGGCCCAGGCCGCGCTGGCACCGTACCGGCGGCCCGAGCGGATCCCGCTGTCGTTCGCGCAGCGCCGGCTGTGGTTCCTCCACCAGCTGGAGGGCGCCAGCGGCAACTACAACATCCCGCTGGCTTGGCGGCTGTCCGGCCCGCTCGACCGCGAGGCGCTGAACGCGGCCCTGACGGACACGGTGGCCCGGCACGAGAGCCTGCGCACCGTGTTCCCGACGGTGGACGGCGTGCCGTACCAGCAGGTGCTGGACGTCGCGGCGGTCCGCCCGGGGCCGTCCGTCCGCAGGGCCACCGAGGCCGAGCTCGCCGGGCTGCTCACGGCGGCGCAGGCCCACCGCTTCGACCTGGCGACCGAACTCCCGCTGCACGCCGAGCTGTTCGAGCTGGCGCCGGACGAGCACGTGCTGCTGCTGGTGCTCCACCACATCGCGGGTGACGGCTGGTCGCTCGGCCCGCTGGCCGCCGACCTCACCGCGGCCTACGCGGCCCGCTGCCGGGGCGAGGAGCCGCGGCGGGAGCCGCTGCCGGTGCAGTACGCCGACTACACCCTGTGGCAGCACGAACTGCTCGGCGAGGCCACCGACAGCGACAGCCTGTTCGCCGGCCAGGCGGCCTACTGGACCCGGCAGCTGGCCGGGCTGCCCGAGCAGATCCAGCTGCCCGCCGACCGGACCCGCCCGGCGGTCGCCTCGCACCGGGGCGGCCACGTGCGGGCCGGGCTGGACGCCGAGCTGCACCGTGGTCTGCGCGAGCTCGCCCGCACCAACGGCACCAGTCTGTTCATGGTGCTGCAGGCCGGGCTGGCGGCCCTGCTGAGCAGGCTCGGCGCGGGCGAGGACGTCCCGGTCGGCAGCCTCACCGCCGGGCGGACCGACGAGGCCGTGGACGACCTGGTCGGCTTCTTCGTGAACACCCTGGTGCTGCGCACCGACACCTCGGGCGACCCGACCTTCACCGAACTGCTCGGCCGGGTGCGGGAGGCCGCGCTCGCCGGGTACGCGCACCAGGACCTGCCGTTCGAGTACCTGGTCGAGGCCCTCAACCCGTCCCGGTCGCTCTCCCACCACCCGCTGTTCCAGGTCATGCTGGTGCTGCAGAACAACGCCCGGGCCGAGTTCGCCCCGCCCGGCCTGCGGGTCGCCGAGCTGGAACTGAGTGCCACCACGTCCAAGTTCGACCTGGTCCTCTCGCTGGCCGAGCGGCAGGCCGAGGACGGATCACCGGCCGGGATCGACGCGTCCGTCCAGTTCGCGAGCGACCTGTACGACCGGGGCACCGTGGAGACGATGGTCGCGCGCCTGGTGCGACTGCTGACCGCGGCCGTCGCCGACCCGGGCCGGCGGCTCGGCCGTCTCGACCTGCTGTCCGCCGAGGAGCGCCGCGAGCTGCTGCCCGCCGCCGAGGGCAGGGGGGCGACCGGCAGCCTGCTGGAGGCGTTCGCGGCGCAGGTGGCGGCCACTCCGGAGGCCGTCGCGCTGGACTCCACGGACACCCGGCTGACGTATCGTCAGCTCAACGCCCGGGCCAACCGGTTCGCTCACTCGCTGATCGCCTGCGGCGTGGGGCCGGAGCAGCTGGTGGCGGTCGCGCTGCCGCGGTCGGCGGAGTTCGTCGTGGCGGTCCTGGGCGTGCTGAAGGCGGGCGCCGCCTACCTGCCCGTGGACCCGGCGTACCCGCAGTCGCGGATCAGCTTCATGCTGGAGGACGCCCGGCCGAGCGTGGTGGTCGACGACCCGGCGACGGTCGCCGGGGCGGCCGTGGCACCGGAGTGGCCGCAGACCGACCCGGTCGTCGCGGTGGACGCCCGGAACGCGGCGTACGTGATCTACACCTCCGGCTCCACCGGACGGCCCAAGGGCGTGGTGGTGAGCCACGCGGGCGTGCCGGCCATGGTGGCCGCGCAGGCCGACCGGCTCGGCATCGGTGCCGGAAGCCGGGTGCTCCAGTTCTCCTCGCCCAGCTTCGACGTCTCCCTGTGGGACGTCCTCGGCGCCCTGTCCACCGGCGCCACCCTGGTGCTCGCGCCCGCGGCCGAGCCGGTCGCGGCGCTGACCGGTCCGGGCCTCGCGCTCACCCACGCGACCGTGCCGCCGTCGGTGCTGGCCGCGCTGTCGCCGGAGGCGGTGGACGTGCCGACGCTGGCGGTGGCGGGCGAGGCCTGCCCGCCGGAGCTGGTGACGCGCTGGGCGCCGGGACGGCGGATGATCAACGCGTACGGTCCGACCGAGACCACGGTCGTCGCGACGATCAGCGAGCTGCTGACGCCCGGCTCCGGTGTGCCGCCGATCGGCCGTGCCGTCGCCGGGCTCCGTGGGTACGTGCTGGACCAGCGGCTGGGCCTGGTGGCGCCCGGCGTGACCGGGGAGCTGTACCTCGCCGGCCCGGGCCTGGCCCGCGGCTACCTGAACCGGCCCGGGCTCTCCGCCGCACGGTTCGTCGCCTGTCCGTTCGGACCAGCGGGCGCCAGGATGTACCGCACCGGGGACCTGGTGCGCCGGCGTCCCGACGGTCAGCTGGAGTACGTCGGCCGCGCCGACGACCAGGTCAAGGTGCGCGGCTTCCGGATCGAGCTCGGCGAGATCGAGACCGCGCTCGCCGAACACCCGCAGGTCGGCCAGGTCGCGGTGACCGCTCGGAAGGACCGGGCGCAGGACACCCGTCTGGTCGCCTACCTGGTGCCCGCCGCCGGGGCGGAGCCGCGGCCGGAGGAGCTGCGGGCGCACCTGCGCGAGCGGCTGCCGGACTACATGGTGCCCGCCGCTTTCGTCTCCCTCGACGCCCTGCCGCTGAACACCAACGGCAAGCTCGACCGGCGCGCCCTGCCCGAGCCCGAGTTCACCGTGTCGCGGGGCGCCCGGGCGCCGCGCACCTCCCAGGAGCAGGTGCTGGCCGGGCTGTTCGCCGAGGTGCTGGGCCTGCCGCAGGTCGGCCTCGACGACGACTTCTTCGACCTGGGCGGACACTCCCTGCTGGCCACCCGGCTGGTGGCCCGGGTCCGCGCGACCCTGGGCCGGGAACTGGCGCTGCACACCCTGTTCCGCAGCCCGACGGTGGCCGGGCTGGCCGCCGGACTGGGCGGCGCCGGCCGGGCCCGGCTCGCCCTGGAGCGGGCCGAGCGGCCCGAGCTTGTCCCGCTGTCGTCCGCCCAGCGCAGGCTCTGGTTCCTGCACCAGCTGGAGGGCGCCGGGCCGATCTACAACATCCCGCTGGCGTGGCGGCTCTCCGGGCCGCTGGATCCGGCGGCCCTGGAGGCGGCGCTCGGCGACGTCGTCGACCGGCACGAGACCCTGCGCACGGTCTTCCCCGCGGTCGACGGCGTGCCGTACCAGCAGGTGCTGGCCGCCGGGGAGGTGCGGCCTGAGCTGCCGGTCACCCCCGTGGATGAGGCGGAGCTGCCCGCCCTGCTGGCCGGGGCCGCGGCGCGCGGATTCGACCTCGCCGCCGAACCACCGCTGCGTGCCGAGGTGTTCGAGCAATCGGCGGAGGAGCACGTGCTGCTCCTGGTGGTGCACCACATCGCCGGTGACGGCTGGTCGCTGGGCCCGCTGGCCGCCGACCTGGCCACCGCGTACGCGGCGCGCCGCCAGGGCGAGGAGCCGCGGTGGGCGCCACTGCCCGTGCAGTACGCCGACTACACCCTGTGGCACGACCGGCTGCTCGGGGACCTCGCCGATCCCGCGAGCCCGTCCGCCCGGCAGTCGGCCTACTGGACGGAGCGGCTGGCCGGCCTTCCCGAGCAGATCCGGCTGCCCGCCGACCGGCCCCGCCCGGCGACCACCTCCTACCGCGGCGGCCACCTGACGGTCGACCTGGACCCGGAGCTGCACGGCGCGCTGGTGGCCCTGGGCCGGGAGCACGGCGCCAGCGTGTACATGGTGCTGCAGGCCGCGCTGGCATCGCTGCTGGACAAGCTCGGCGCGGGCACGGACATCCCGGTCGGCAGCCTGATCGCCGGCCGGACGGACCAGGCGCTGGACGACCTGGTCGGGTTCTTCGTCAATACCCTGGTCCTGCGTACGGACACGAGCGGCGATCCGTCCTTCGCCGAGCTGCTGGTCCGGGTCCGGGAGGGCGCGCTCGGCGCGTACGCGCACCAGGACCTGCCGTTCGAGCACCTCGTCGAGGCCCTCAACCCGTCCCGGTCGCTCGCCCGCCAGCCGCTGTTCCAGGTGCTGCTCGCGCTGCAGAACGTGCCCCGCACCGAGTTCGCGCTGAGCGGCCTGGCCGCCGAGATCGTGCCGGTGCGCACGCCGACGGCGATGTTCGACCTCGGTTTCCACCTGCTGGAGCGCGGCGGCGCCGGCGGGTCGGCCGGGGGCATCGTCGGGCGGGTCGAGTACAGCACCGACCTGTTCGACCATGCCACGGTGGAGGCGCTGGTGGCCCGGTGGCTGCGGCTGCTGGCGGCGGTGGTCGCCGAGCCGGACCGGCCGCTGAGCCGGGTCGACGTCCTCACCGCCGAGGAGCGGCACGAGCTGCTGGTCGCGCGCAACGACACCGCCCACCCGGTGCCCGTCACCACGCTGCCGGCGCTGTTCGAGGCGCAGGTCCGGGCGGTCCCGGAGGCCGAGGCGGTGGTGTTCGAGGACACCGCGGTGACGTACCGGGAGCTGAACCGCCGGGCCAACCGCCTGGCCCACGCGCTGATCGCGCGCGGTGTGGGGCCGGAGCAGGTCGTCGCGCTGCGGCTGCCGCGCTCGGCCGAGCTGGTGGTCGCCGTCCTCGCGGTGCTCAAGGCGGGGGCGGCGTACCTGCCGGTCGACCCGGACTATCCGGCCGCCCGCATCGCGTACATGCTTCAGGACGCCCGGCCGGCCGTCGTGCTCGACGACCTCGCGGCCGTCACACCCGCCGACGAGCAGCCGGAGACCGATCCCGTCGTCGCCGTGGACGGGCGGCACCCGGCGTACGTCATCTACACCTCCGGTTCCACCGGCCGGCCCAAGGCCGTGGTGATGCCCGCCGCCGGGCTGCTGAACCTGCTGGAGTGGCACCACAGGGCCGTCGGCGGCGAAGTGGGCACGCGCACCGCGCAGTTCACCGCGATCAGCTTCGACGTCTCGGTGCAGGAGGTGCTCTCCGCGCTGCTGTACGGCAAGACCCTGGTGGTGCCGACCGAGGAGCAGCGCCGCAGCGCCGAGCTGTTCGCGCACTGGCTGGACCGGCACGAGGTGGGAGAGCTGTTCGCGCCCAACCTGGTGGTCGAGGCGCTGGCCGAGGCCGCCGAGGAGGCCGGGCTGGAGCTGCCGCACCTGCGGCTGGTCGCCCAGGCCGGCGAGGCGATGCGGCTCGGCTCTGCCCTGCGCCGCTTCCAGGCCCGCCGGCCGGGCCGGGTCCTGCACAACCACTACGGTCCCGCCGAGACCCATGTGATCACCGCCTACCCGCTGCCGGCCGACCCGGCGCACTGCCCGCTGCCGGTGCCGATCGGCCGGCCGATCGCCAACTGCCGGGCGTACGTGCTGGATTCGGCGCTGCGGCCGGTCGCCCCCGGTGTGCTGGGCGAGCTGTACCTGGCCGGGGCGGGGCTCGCCCGTGGCTACCTGAACCGGCCCGGCCTGACCGCCGGGCGCTTCGTCGCCGACCCGTACGGTCCGGCCGGCGCGCAGATGTACCGCACCGGGGACCTGGTGCGCTGGCGCGCCGACGGCGAGCTGGAGTTCGCCGGCCGGGTCGACCACCAGGTGAAGGTGCGCGGGTTCCGGGTCGAGCCGGGCGAGATCGAGGCCGAGCTGACCGCGCACCCGGGCGTCGCCCAGGTCGCGGTACTCGCCCGCGAGGACCGGATCGTCGCGTACGTCGTCCCCCTGGCCGGGAGCGGGGCGACCGCGGCGGCGCTGTCGGCGCACCTGCGCGACCGGCTGCCCGACTACCTGGTGCCGTCCGCGTTCGTGCTGCTCGACGCACTGCCGCTGACGCCCAACGGCAAGCTGGACCGCGCCGCGCTGCCCGCACCCGAGCCGACGGGCACGACGAGCGGCCGGGCGCCGCGCACCCCGCAGGAGCAGATCCTCTGCGAGCTGTTCGCCGAGGTGCTGGGCCTGCCGCGGGCCGGGGTCGAGGACGACTTCTTCGACCTCGGCGGGCACTCCCTGCTCGCCACCCGGCTGGTGTCGCGGGTCCGGGCGACCCTCGGGGTCGAGCTGGAGCTGCGCGACCTGTTCCGGACCCCGACACCGGCCGGCCTCGCCGTCCGGCTGGCCGAGGCCGGGGCGGCCCGGCAGGCGCTGCTGCCCATGCCGCGCCGCGAGCCCATGCCGCTCTCCTACGGGCAGCGCCGGCTCTGGTTCCTCCAGCAGTTCGGGGCGCCGAGCGCCACCTACCACATGCCGCTGGCCCTGCGGCTGTCCGGCGACCTCGACCGGGAGGCCCTCGGCGCCGCGCTGGCGGACGTGATGGCCCGGCACGAGACGCTGCGCACGGTCTTCCCGCACACCGCGGGCGTCCCGCACCAGCGGGTCATGGACGCGGCCGAGGTGGCCGTCCCGCTGACGGTGCGCGCAGCCGGTGCGGCGGAGGTACCGGCCCTGCTGCGCGAGGCGGCGGTGCGCGGCTTCGACCTGACCGCCGAAGTGCCCCTGCGCGCCGAGCTGTTCGCGATCGCGCCGGACGAGCACGTGCTGCTGGTGGTGATGCACCACATCGCGGGCGACGGCTGGTCGCTCGGCCCGCTGTCGCGCGACCTCGCCACCGCGTACACCAGCCGCAGGAGCGGCGGGACGCCCGACTGGGCGGCGCTGCCGGTGAGTTACGCCGACTACACGCTGTGGCAGCACGAGATCCTCGGTGAGGAGTCGGACGCGGACAGCGTCTTCGCCCGCCAGGTCGGCTACTGGGCCGAGGCGCTGACCGGACTGCCCGAGCAGCTGCGGCTGCCGGTCGACCGGCCCCGCCCGGCGGCGGCGTCCTACGCCGGCGACTGGCTCGACGTCCGCATCGACGCGGAACTGCACGGTTCCCTCGTGGAGTTGGCGCGGCGTTCGGGTGCGAGTCTGTTCATGGTGCTGCAGGCCGGCCTGGCCGCGTTGTACACGCGGCTGGGTGCGGGGACGGACATCGCGATCGGGAGCCCGATCGCGGGCCGTACCGACGAGGCGCTGGACGAGCTGGTCGGGTTCTTCGTCAACACCCTGGTGCTGCGCACGGACACCAGTGGTGATCCGGGCTTCGCCGAACTGCTGGGCCGGGTGCGGGAGACGGCGCTCGCCGCCTACGCGCACCAGGACGTGCCGTTCGAGCACCTGGTGGAGGTGGTGAACCCGTCCCGCTCGCTGGCCTACCACCCGCTGTTCCAGACCATGCTGGCCGTGCAGAACGCGCCGGGCGGCGACTTCGCCCTGCCCGGACTGGAGGTCTCCGGACTCGCGGTCCCGACCGGGACCTCACGGCTCGATCTGACCTTCAGCCTCGCGGAGAACCGCCGCCCCGACGGAACCCCGGCGGGCCTGACCGGCATGGTCGAGTACAGCACCGACCTGTTCGACCGCCGGACCGTCGAGCTGCTGTTCACCCGCTGGGTCCGGCTGCTGGCCGAGGCCGCCGCCGACCCCGGGAAGCCGATCGGCGCGCTCGACGTGCTCGGCGAGGAGGAGCGCCGTGCTCTGCTGGCCGGCGCCGAGGACACCGCACGGGAGGTCCGGGAGCGCGGCGTGCCGGCCATGTTCGCGGCGCGGGCGGCCGCGGCGCCGGAGGCCGTCGCCCTGGTCTCGGTCGACCGCACGGAAGTGACATACCATCAACTCGACGCCATGGCCAACCGGTTCGCCCACTCGCTGATCGCGCGCGGAGTGAGGCCGGAGCAGCTGGTGGCCGTGGCACTGCCGCGGTCCGTCGAGTGGGTGGTGGCCGTCCTCGGCACGCTGAAGGCCGGGGCCGCCTACCTGCCGGTGGACCCGGCGTACCCGCAGTCGCGGATCGACCTGATGCTGGCGGACGCCTCGCCGGTCGTGGTGGTCGACGACCCCGCGGCGGTACGGGAGGCGGACGGCTTCCCGGCGGGCGACCCGGCGGTGGCCCTGGACGCCCGGCACCCGGCGTACGTGATCTACACCTCGGGCTCGACCGGCCGGCCCAAGGGCGTCGTGGTCGGGCACGGCGGTGTGGCGAGCCTGGTCGTCACCCAGGTCGAGCGGCTCGACGTCGGGGCCGGCAGTCGGGTGCTCCAGTTCGCCTCGCCCAGCTTCGACGCGTCGTTCTGGGACCTCTGCAGCGCCCTGCTGACCGGCGCCACCCTGGTGCTGGCCCCGGCCGAGGCGCCGTTGGAGGCGCTGACCGACCACGGCCTCGGCATCACGCATGTGATCCTGCCGCCCTCGGCGCTGGGCGCGCTGGGCGACGCCGAGCCCGCGGCCGCCACGCTGGTGGTGGCGGGGGAGGCGTGCCCGCCGGAGCTGGTGGCGCGCTGGGCGCCGGGCCGGCGGATGGTCAACGCGTACGGCCCGACGGAGACGACGGTGGCCGCGACGATGAGCGACCCGCTCGTGCCCGGATCCGGCGTGCCGCCCATCGGCCGGCCGGTCGCGAACACCCGGGTGTACGTGCTGGACGAGCGGTTGCGGCCGGTGCCCCCGGGTGTGCCGGGGGAGTTGTACGTCGCGGGTGCCGGGCTGGCGCGCGGGTACCTGAACCGGCCGGGCCTGACGGCCGGGCGGTTCGTGGCCTGCCCGTTCGGCCCGGCGGGTGCCAGGATGTACCGCACCGGGGACGTGGTGCGGACCAGGGCGGACGGCCAGTTGGAGTTCGTCGGCCGGGCCGACGAGCAGGTGAAGGTGCGCGGCTTCCGGGTCGAGCCCGGCGAGGTCGAGGCGGCCCTGGCCGAGCACTGTCGCCCGGGCCGTCGTCCTCGCCCAGGACGACCGGCTCATCGGCTACGTCGTCCCGCGTCAGGACACCGCACCCACCCCGGCGCAGCTGCGCGGCCACCTGCTCGGCCGGCTGCCCGAGTACCTGGTACCGGCCGTCTTCACCGTGCTGGACGCTCTGCCGCTGACACCGAGCGGCAAGCTGGACCGCCACGCCCTCCCCGTGCCGGACCTCACCGGCGGTGGCACCGCCGGCGGCCGCAGGCCGCGGACCCCGCAGGAGCAGCTGCTCGCCGAACTCTTCACCGAGGTGCTCGGCGTGACCGAGGTCGGCGCGGACGACAGCTTCTTCGACCTCGGCGGGCACTCGCTGCTCGCCACCCGCCTGGTCGCGCGGGTGCGCACCGTGCTCGGCGTCGAGGTCGGGCTGCGCGCCCTCTTCGAGGCGCCGACCGTGGCGGGCCTGGCGGCGAGGCTCGCCGGGGCGGGCCGGGCCCGGCCCGCCCTGGACGCCCGGCGGCGGCCGCAGGCCGTGCCGCTGTCCTTCGCGCAGCGCCGGCTCTGGTTCCTGCACCGGATGGAGGGCGCCTCCGCCACCTACAACATCCCGCTGGCGCTGCGGCTCTCCGGGACGTTGGACCGGGCGGCGCTGGAGCAGGCGCTGGCCGATGTCTCGGCCCGGCACGAGAGCCTGCGCACGGTGTTCCCCGAGGTCGACGGAGTGCCCTGCCAGCAGGTCCTGGACCCGGCCGAGGCCCGGCCGCGGGTGCGGACGGCCGAGGTCGGTGAGGACGAGCTGGCGCAGCGGCTGGGCGAGGCGGCCCGGCAGCCGTTCGACCTGGCGACGGAACCGCCGCTGCGGGCCGAGCTGTTCGTGCTCGCGCCGGAGGATCACCTGCTGCTGGTGATGATGCACCACATCGCCGGCGACGGCTGGTCCACCGGCCCCCTGGCGCGCGACCTGGCCGCGGCGTACGCCGCCAGGTGCGGGGGCGGCGGGCCGAAGTGGGCCGCGCTGCCGGTGCAGTACGCCGACTACACCCTGTGGCAGCGCGAGTTGCTCGGCGACCCGGCCGACCCGCAGAGCCGCTTCGCCGAACAACTCGGCTACTGGAAGGAGCAGTTGGCCGACCTTCCGGAGCGGCTCCCGCTGCCCGTCGACCGGCCGCGTCCGGCCGTCGCGAGCTACCGGGGTGACCAGCTCCTCCTGGAGCTGACTCCCGAACTGCACGGCTCCCTCGTGGAGTTGGCGCGGCGTTCGGGTGCGAGTCTGTTCATGGTGCTGCAGGCCGGCCTGGCCGCGTTGTACACGCGGCTGGGTGCGGGGACGGACATCGCGATGCCCGATCGCG
>NZ_CP026498.1:9326065-9525708 GCF_002953255.1 Streptomyces sp. CB01881 | reverse complement strand
CCGAACTGCTGGGCCGGGTGCGGGAGACGGCGCTCGCCGCCTACGCGCACCAGGACGTGCCGTTCGAGCACCTGGTGGAGGTGCTCAACCCGTCGCGCTCGCTGGCCTACCACCCGCTGTTCCAGACGATCCTGGCCCTGCAGAACGCCCCGATGGGCGAGCTCGGCCTGCCCGGCCTCCGGGCGTCCACCTTCGCCGTGCCGACCGGTACGGCCAAGTTCGACCTCGGCTTCAACCTGAGCGAGCGGTTCGGCCCCGACGGCGGCCCGGCCGGGATCGTCGGCGCGGTCGAGTACGCGACCGACCTGTTCGACCGTTCGACGGTCGCCGCGCTGGCCCGGCGCTGGACGCTCCTGTTGGAGGCGGTCGCAGCCGACCCGGACCGGCCGATCGGAGGCATCGACCTGCTCGACGCCGACGAGCGGCACCGCCTGCTGGAACGGGGCAATGCGACCGCCCGCGAGGTGAGGGCCGTCCCGGTGCCGGAGGCGTTCGCCGCGCAGGTCGCGGCGACGCCGGACGCGACCGCCCTGGTCTGCGGCACGGTCGAGTTGACGTACCGTCAGCTCAATGCCCGGGCGAACCGGTTCGCGCATGCGCTGATCGCCCGGGGGGTGGGCCCGGAGCAGCTGGTGGCGGTGGCCCTGCCGCGGTCGGTGGAAGCGGTGGTGGCCGTCCTGGGCGTGCTGAAGGCCGGGGCCGCGTACCTCCCCGTCGACCCGGCATACCCGCAGGCGCGGATCGCGTTCATGCTGGCGGACGCCCGTCCGGCGCTGATGGTCGACGACCCGGCGACGGTGGTCGAGGGGGACTGGCCGGAGACCGACCCCGTCGTCGCGATCGACGTCCGGCACCCGGCCTACGTGATCTACACCTCGGGCTCGACCGGCCGGCCCAAGGGCGTCGTGGTCGGCCACGGCGGCGTGGCGAGCCTGGTCGCCGGGCAGATCGAGCGGTTCGCGATCGACGCAGACAGCCGGGTGCTCCAGTTCGCCTCTCCCAGCTTCGACGCCTCGGTGTCGGAGATCTACACCGCCCTGCTGCGCGGAGCCGCCCTGGTGCTGCCCCCCGCCGCGGACCCGGTCGCCGCGCTGGCCGACCCGGACCTCGACGTCACCCATGTGACCGTGCCCCCGTCCGTCCTCGCGGCCCTGCCGGAGGGCTCGGTGACCGCGTCGACCCTGGTGGTGGCGGGGGAGGCGTGCCCGCCGGAGCTGGTGGCGCGCTGGGCGCCGGGCCGGCGGATGGTCAACGCGTACGGCCCGACGGAGACCACGGTCTGTGCCACGATGAGCGACCCGCTCGTCCCCGCGCCGGGTGTGCCGCCGATCGGCCGTCCGATCGCCAACGCGCGGGTGTACGTGCTGGACGAGCGGTTGCGGCCGGTGCCCCCGGGTGTGCCGGGGGAGTTGTACGTCGCGGGCGCCGGGCTGGCGCGCGGCTACCTGAACCGGCCGGGCCTGACGGCCGGGCGGTTCGTGGCCTGCCCGTTCGGCCCGGCGGGTGCCAGGATGTACCGCACCGGGGACGTGGTGCGGACCAGGGCGGACGGCCAGTTGGAGTTCGTCGGCCGGGCCGACGAGCAGGTGAAGGTGCGCGGCTTCCGGGTCGAGCCCGGCGAGGTCGAGGCGGCCCTGGCCGAGCGCCGTCGCGCAGGCCGCCGTCCTCGCCCAGGACGACCGGCTCATCGGCTACGTCGTCCCGCGCCGGGACACCACCCGGGACAGCGGCCTGGAAGCCGACCACGTGGGCGAGTGGCAGGACATCTACGACGCCCTGCCCATCGCTCCCGAGGAAGCCGCCTTCGGCCAGAACTTCGTCGGCTGGAACAGCAGTTACGACGCGAGCCCGATCCCGGAGGAGCAGATGCGGCAGTGGCGGGACGCCACCGTGGCCCGCATCCTGGCCCTGCGCCCCCGCCGGGTGCTGGAGGTCGGCGTCGGCACCGGACTGCTCCTCTCGCAGATCGCACCGCACTGCGAGACCTACTGGGCGACCGACTTCTCCGCCACCGCGATCGACGCCCTGGCCACCCAGGTCGCCCGGCGGGGCGACCTGGCCGACCGCGTCGTGCTGCACACCCGCCCGGCGCACGACACCGACGGCCTGCCCACCGGGGAGTTCGACACCATCGTGATCAACTCGGTGGTGCAGTACTTCCCGTCCGCCGACTACCTCGCGGACGTGATCGCGAAGCTGATGCGGCTGCTCGCCCCCGGCGGCGCGCTCTTCGTCGGCGACGTCCGCAACCTGCGGCTGCTGCGCCCGCTGGCCACGGCCGTCCAGCTGCACCGGGCCGCCGACGGCACCGACCTGCCCGCGGTCGCCCGCGCCGTCGAGCAGGCACTGCAGGTGGAGAAGGAGCTCCTGGTCGACCCGGACTTCTTCACCGTCCTGCGCGACCGCGACCGTGACGGCCATCGGGACGGCGACTGCGACCGCGACCGTGACGGCGACCGTGGCACAGGCACCGGCATCGGCGCCGTGGCCGTGGAGGTCAAGCGCGGCCGGCACCACAACGAGCTGACCCGCTACCGCTACGACGTCACCCTGCACAAGCGGCCGGCCGTACCGGTCGAGCCGCGGGAGCTGGCCTGGGGCCGGGACGTCGCCGGCCTCGCGGACCTGCGCGACCTGCTCGGGCGGCCCGGCACCGGCCCGGTGCGCCTCACCGGCGTCCCGAACCGCCGCGTCGCACACGAGGCCGCCCTGGCCCGGGCGGTGCGGAACGGGGACGGCACGCTCGCCGGGCTGCTGGAGCGACTGCACGGCCCGGCCGACGGCGGCCTGCCCGACCCGGAGGACTTCCACGCCCTCGGTGAGGAGCTCGGCCGCCGGGTGGACCTCACCTGGTCGGCCGGCACGCCCGACACCCTCGACGTGCTCCTCACCGACGAACCGGCGGACGCCCCCGTCGAGGCCTACCGGCCGTCGCGGCCCTCCGGCACCGCGCTGTCCTCGCTCACCAACCGCCCGACCGGCAGCCGCACCAGCGGCGCCCTCGTCGGCGAACTCCGCGACCGGCTGCGCGAGCGCCTGCCCGACTACCTCGTGCCCTCCGCCTTCGTGGTCCTGGACGCACTGCCGCTGACCGCCAGCGGCAAGCTCGACCGCAGTGCCCTGCCCGCCCCCGACCTGGGGACGGCCGCCGGCGGGCGGGCGCCGCGCACCCCGCAGGAGCAGCTGCTCGCCGAACTCTTCGCCGACCTGCTCGGGCTGCCCCGGGTGGGCGTCGAGGACAGCTTCTTCGACCTCGGCGGGCACTCGCTGCTGGCGACCCGCCTGGCCTCCCGGATCCGGGCGGTCCTCGGCGCCGAGCTGGAGGTCCGCACGCTGTTCGAGCACCCGACCGTGGCCGCCCTGGCAGCCCGCCTCGACGGCTCCGTCACCGAACGGCCCGCGCTGACCGCCCGCCCGCGCCCCGGACAGATCCCGCTCTCCCACGCCCAGCGCCGCCTCTGGTTCCTGCACCGCATGGACGGGCCGAGCGCCACCTACAACATGCCGCTCGCGCTCCGGCTGGACGGCCCGCTCGACCGGCCGGCGCTGCGGGCCGCCCTGGCGGACGTGACCGCCCGGCACGAGAGCCTGCGGACCGTCCTGCGCGAGGCGGACGGGCTGCCGTACCAGCTCGTGCTGGGCGCGGCGGAGGCGTGCCCGGAGCTCCCGGTCATCGAGCTCGACGAGACCGGTCTGCCCGGGCGGCTCGCGCGGGGCGCCCAGCGCGGCTTCGACCTGGCCGCCGAACCGCCGATCCGGGCGGAGCTGTACGCACTCGCCCCCGAGCGGCACGTGCTGCTCGTCGTGGTCCACCACATCGCCGCCGACGGCTGGTCGATGGGCCCGCTCTCCCGGGACCTCGCCGCGGCCTACGCGGCGCGCTGCCGGGGCGAGGAGCCGCAGTGGGCCCCGCTGCCGGTCCAGTACGCCGACTACACCCTGTGGCAGCGCGACCTGCTCGGCGAGGCCGCCGACCGGGACAGCCTGTTCGCCCGGCAACTCGACTACTGGAAGGCGGAGTTGGCCGGACTGCCGGACCAGGTCCGGCTGCCCGCCGACCGGCCCCGGCCGGCCGAGGCCTCCCAGCGGGGCGGCCGGGTCGAAGTCCGGCTCGACGCCGACCTGCACCGGGAGCTGCGGGACCTGGCCACCGCACAGGGCGCCAGCATGTTCATGGTGCTCCAGGCGGGCCTCGCCGCCCTGCTGACCCGGCTCGGCGCCGGCACCGACATCCCGATCGGCAGCCCGATCGCCGGGCGGACCGACCAGGCGCTGGACGACCTCGTCGGGTTCTTCGTCAACACCCTGGTGCTGCGCACCGACACCGGCGGCGACCCCGGCTTCGCCGAACTGGTCGGCCGGGTCCGGCAGAAGGCCCTGGCCGCGTACGCCCACCAGGACGTGCCGTTCGAGTACCTGGTCGAGGCCGTCAACCCCACCCGGTCCCTGGCTCACCACCCGCTGTTCCAGGTCATGCTCGCCCTGCAGAACGCGCCGGTCGGCGAGTTCACCCTGCCCGGCCTGGCGACCTCCTACCTGGAGGCCCCGACCGACACCGCGCGGGTCGACCTGACCGTCAGCCTGGCCGAGCGGTACGGCCCGGACGGCAGCCCGGCGGGCGTGCTCGGCGTGGTCGAGTACGCCACCGACCTGTTCGACCCGGGCACCGTGGAGCGGCTCGTCGCCCGCTGGACGCGGCTGCTGCGCGCGGCCGCCGCCGAGCCGGAGCGGCCGATCGGCCGGCTCGATCTGCTGTCCGGGGACGAGCGCCACGACCTGCTCGTCGGGTTCAACCGAACCGCGGCCGGTCTGCCCGGGGCCGGTCTGCCGGAGCTCTTCGCCCGCCGGGTGGCGCAAACGCCGGACGCGGTCGCGGTCGTCGCCGGCGCGGGCGAACTGACCTACCGGGAGCTCGACCGGCGGGCCAACCGCCTGGCCCGGGCCCTGACCGGCCAGGGCGTGCGGCCGGAGACCCCGGTGGCGGTCCTGCTGGAACGCTCCGCGGAGCTGGTCGTCGCGATCCTGGCGATCGTCAAGGCGGGCGGGGCGTACGTCCCCCTCGACCCGCGGTTCCCGTCCTCCCGGACCGACCTGATCGTCCGGGAGACCGGCGCCGCGCTGGTCCTCACCGAGGACGTGCTGACCGCGCTGAGCCGGGCCGAGCCCGACGACTCGGACCTCGGGATCACCTGCGACCCACGGCAGTTGGCGTACGTGATGTACACCTCCGGCTCGACCGGCCGGCCGAAGGGCGTCGGGGTCACCCACCGCGACGTGGCGGCGCTCGCGCTCGCCCCGTGCTGGCGCGAGGGGGGCCACGACCGGGTGCTGCTGCACTCGCCGACGGCCTTCGACGCCTCGACCTACGAGCTCTGGGTGCCGCTGCTCGGCGGCGGCCGGGTCGTCGTCGCGCCGCCCGGCCGGCTCGACCTCGACCTGCTCGCGGCGGCGGTCGACGGGCACGGGGTGACCGGGCTGTGGCTGACGGCCGGATTGTTCCGGCTGGTGGCCGAGGAGCGGCCGGAGCTGCTCGCCGGGGTCCGCGAGGTGTGGACCGGCGGTGACGTGGTGCCGCCGTCGGCCGTCGCCCGGGTCCTGGCGGCCTGCCCGGACATCGCCGTGGTCAACGGCTACGGCCCGACCGAGACCACGACCTTCGGCGCCCACCACCGGGTCCGCGCACTCCCCGCGCACGCCCCGACCGTGCCGATCGGCCGGCCCATGGCGAACATGCGGGCGTACGTCCTCGACGCCGGACTGCAACCGGTGCCGTCGGGGGTGGCCGGCGAGCTGTACCTCGCCGGGGCGGGCGTGGCCCGCGGCTACCTGGGCCGACCCGGCCTGACGGCGGAGCGGTTCGTCGCCTGCCCGTTCGAGGCGGGCGAGCGCATGTACCGGACGGGCGACCTGGTCCGCCGGCTCGCCGACGGCGCCCTGGAGTTCGTCGGCCGGGCCGACGACCAGGTCAAGCTGCGCGGCTTCCGGATCGAACCCGGCGAGGTCGAGGCCGTCCTCGCCGCCTGCCCCGGCGTCGCCCAGGCGGCCGTCGTCGCCCGCGAGGACCAGCCCGGCGACCAGCGCCTGGTCGCCTACCTGGTGCCCGCCGCCGGGGACGCGCCCGCACCGGACGAGCTCGCCCGCCGGCTCGGCCGCGAACTGCCCGAGTACATGGTGCCGTCGGCCTTCGTCACCCTGGAGCGGCTGCCGTTGACCGCCAACGGCAAACTGGACCGGGCCGCCCTGCCCGCGCCCGCGTACGACACGACGGGCACCGGCCGCGGCCCCCGCACCCCGCAGGAACAGCTGCTGTGCGAGCTGTTCGCCGAGATCCTCGGCCGGGAGCAGGTCCGCCTCGACGACGACTTCTTCGACCTGGGCGGGCACTCGCTGCTGGCCGCCCGGCTGGTCTCCCGCGTCCGCGAGACGCTGGGCGTCCAGGTGGGCCTGCGCACCCTGTTCGAGGCGCCGACGGTGGCCGGCCTGACGGAACGCCTGGCCATCAGCGACCCCGAGGAGGCCTTCGACGGGCTGCTGCCGCTGCGCCCGACGGGCAGCCTTCCGCCGCTGTTCTGCGTCCACCCCGGAGGCGGCATCAGCTGGTCGTACTCCGGGCTGCTGAACCACATCGGCCCGGACCGCCCGGTCTACGCCCTCCAGGCCCGCGGCCTCGCGCGCCCGGAGGCCCTGCCCGGGTCGTACGAGGAGATGGCGGCCGACTACGCCGACCAGATCCGCAAGGTCCAGCCCGAGGGCCCCTACCACCTGCTCGGCTGGTCCGCCGGCGGGCTGATCGCCCACGCGATCGCCTGCGAGTTCCAGGCCAGGGGGGAGCGGACCGGCCTGCTGGCGGTCCTCGACGCCTACCCGGTGCAGGACATCTCCTTCGACGAGGTGCCGGTGCCCGCCGAGCGCGACATCCTCGTCGGCATCATGGACGTCGACCCGGAGGAACTGGGCGACGGGCCGCTGACCTACGCCGAGGTCGCCGAGATCCTCGGCCGGCGCGGCAGTGCCCTGGCCTGCCTGGACGAGCGGCGGATCGGCGCCGTCGTCGAGATCATGATCAACAACGCCAAGCTGGCGATCGCCCACGCCCCCGGCCGCTTCGACGGTGACCTGCTGCTGTTCAACTCCACGATCGACCGGACCGAGGACTCGGCCGGCCCCGGGATCTGGCAGCGCTACATCGCCGGGCGGATCGAGTCGCACGACATCACCACCCGCCACGACCGGATGACCCAACCCGGGTCGCTCGCCCAGATCGGCCCGGTCCTGGCCGCCCGCCTCGCCGGGACCGCCGGCGACACCACCCTTTCCCACCAGGAGGACTGACCCATGACCAACCCCTTCGACGACCAGGACGGCACCTTCCTCGTGCTCGTCAACGACGAGAACCAGCACTCGCTCTGGCCGCAGTTCGCGGACGTCCCCGAGGGCTGGGGCACCGTCCACGGCCCCGACACCCACGCCGCCTGCCTGGACTACGTCGAGCAGTCCTGGACCGACATGCGGCCCCAGAGCCTCGTCGACGCCATGGGCGCCGCGGACGCCCAGCGGTAGCGCGGCCCGCAGTGAACCCGACCGACACCACGGACGAGGCCCGCCCCGCGGCGGGCCCCGCCGGGCCGTGCGACGACCTCGCCGCGGCGCTGCTCACGCCCGAGGCCCGCCGGGACCCGTACCCGTTCTACGCCCGCATGCGGCGCGAGAGCCCGGTCCACCGCAGCGCCCAGGGCATCTGGTACCTCACCCGGTACGCCGACGTCGAGGCGGCCCTGGGCGACCTGCGGCTGTCCAACGACCGCGACCGGATGACCAGCGCCTTCGGCGCGCAGGGCGGCAACCTCAGGGCCCTCAGCCGGCTCACCGACCGGCTCGGCCGGGTGATGACCAACACCGACCCGCCGGACCACGCCCGCCTGCGCAAGCTGGCCAACCGGGCGTTCACCGCCCGGCGCGTCGAAGCCCTGCGCGACGGCATCCAGCGGATCGTCGACCGGCTCATCGACGAGGCGGTCGCGGCCGGGCCGGCCATGGACCTGATCGAGGCGGTCGCCTCCCCGCTGCCGCTCTCCGTCGTCTGCGAGCTCTTCGGCATCCCGCCCGAGGACCGTCCCCGGGTCAAGGCCTGGTTCCGCCGCTTCGGCCGGCTGACCGAGGACATCGGCAAGACCGAGGCGGCGATCGACCAGTACGAGGAGTACCTCGCCCGGCTCGTCCGCCGCCGCCGGGCCGACCCGGGCGACGACCTGATCAGCGCCCTGGTCGCCACCCAGGCACAGGACGACCGCCTCACCGACGCGGAGCTGCTCTCGACCTGCTTCGTCCTCATCACCGCGGGCGACGAGACCACCACCCACCTGGTCGGCAACGGCATGCTCGCCCTGCTGCGCCACCCCGGCCAGCTGGCCCGGCTGCGCGCGGACCCGGCGCTGATCCGCACCGCCGTCGAGGAACTGGCCCGCTACGACACGCCGACCCAGGCCATCGTCCGGGTCGTCGCCGAGGACGCCGGGATCGGTGGGCGGACGCTGCGCGAGGGCGAACTGGTCTACCTCTTCCTCGCCGCGACCAACCGCGACCCCGAGCGCTTCGAGGACCCCGACCGGCTCGACCTGACCCGCCCCGGCAACCGGCACCTGAGCTTCGGCCACGGCCCGCACTTCTGCCTCGGCGGCCCGCTGGCCAGGCTCCAGGCCGAGGTGGCCCTCGGCACGCTGGTCCGCCGGCTCCCAAACCTGCGGCTGGCCGACGGGGCGGCGCTCGACTGGCGGCCCAACCCGCTGCAGCGGCGGCTCTGCGCCCTCCCGCTCACCTACTGACGACTGAACGACGACGAAGGAGAACTGACGATGGCCCGAGAGTTCGAGGTGCGCCGGGAGCAGGACCTGCCCGCCACCCCCGAGCAGGTCTGGCACGCGGTCGCCACCGGCGCCGGAAACCTCGGCTGGCTGTACACCATGGAGATCGAGCCGCACGTCGGCGGCAAGGTCTCCCGCGGTGACGGCACGGTGAAGGTGTGGGAGCCGCCGCAGCACTTCGCCATCCGGGTGGCCATGGACAACGGGTTCTCCAACACGCTCACCTACCTGATCGACCCGGTGGACGGCGCGACGAGCCACCTGCGGATGGGGATCCACTGGGTCCACGAGGGCGTCTGGGACGAGACCTGGGACGTCAAGGCGCACGCGGCCGAGAAGCACGTCGACTTCTACCAGCACGGCCTCGCCGAGTACCTGCGGCACTTCGCCGGCCGCCCCGCCGTCTACGTCAAGGCCCAGCGCCCCGAAACCACCGCCGACCCCGCCGACTTCGCCGCCCTGCGCCGACGCCTCGGCGTCCCGGACGACGCGGCCGTCGGCGACCGGTTCACGCTCCACGTCCCCGGTCCGGACGGCGGCCCGGAGGAGGTCGCCGTCGACTGGCTCAACGCCGACTTCGTCGGCCTGCGCGGCCCGGACGCGCTCTACCGGTTCTTCAACGGCAGCACCTGGAACTGGCCGGTCTGGCTGGGCCACCACCTGTTCGCCGAGGACGCCGACGAGCAGCAGGCCACCAAGGCGTGGACCGCCTGGCTCAACGACACCCAAGCCTAGGACCGCCGATGGAAACCTCTGTGGAAACACTGCTCTACGCCGCCGAACTCGTCGAGGAGAACGGCACCTACACCCTCGTCGTGCAGGACGTGCGGCGGGACACCGTCCAGTCCACCCCGGTCCCCAAGGCCATGGTCGACAAGCTCCCGACCTTCCTCTCGGCGCTCACCGCCAAGCTCGGCTCCGCACCGTCGCGCAGCCGCTGGTAGACCCACGCGAGGCCGTGACCCCGTGACCCCGCGAGGCCGGTGCCGTCCGGAGGTTCCCGGACGGCACCGGCCTCGTGCCGCACCCGACCGTACTTCGACCGCACCCGACCGCGGCCGTCGTGCGGGCGTCAGGCGACGTGCAGGGTGAGCTCCGCGGTGTGCAGCCGCCCGGCGGTCTGGAACTGCAGGAAGACCCTCCAGTTCCCGGCCGAGCCGAGCATCGCGTAGAGGGTCAGCTCCGGCCCGCCGTGGTCGCCGTCGGTCCCGCCCGTCGGGTGCACGTGGGCCAGGGCCTGGTCGCCCTCGTGGAAGGCGGTCAGGTGGGCGTAGCTGTCCAGGTATGGCTGGAGGTCGGTGACCGGCCGGCCGTCCTCGGTGACGGTGACGGTGAGCTGGAGGGCGCCGGCCTTCGGCTCGCTCCGGAGGGCGACGGTGTAGCCGTCGACGGTGGTGCTGCCGGCCGCAGCGGGCAGCGGCACCGGGGCGGTGGACTCGCCGGCCACCTTCACGACGCGGCTGAGCACGATCTCGCTGCCCCTGCGGGCGCTGCTCTCCGGCACGAACGAGGCGTACATCCGCCAGGTCCCCGGGGCGAGGGCGGTCAGGTCCGCGGTCCAGGTGCCGTCGGCGGCCATCACCGGGTGCAGGTGCTGGAAGCCGGTGAGATCGGTGCGGATCGCGTAGAAGTGCAGCTTCCTGGTCTGGTGCACGGCGAAGTCGGTGACCGGGCGGCCGTCCGGGCCGGTGATGGTGAACGGGTAGGCCACCGCGCGCCCGGCGGGCAGCTCGGCGGTCGCGGCGTCCAGGCGGTAGCCGTCCCGTTCGGCGGCCAGGCCGTCGGCCGCCGGTCCCGTGCCGGGCGTGCCCGCCGTGTCCGAGGCCGCCGCGCCGGCCGCCGCGCCGGGTGGTGCGGCCATCGCGCCGTGGTCCATGCCGGGCATGCCGGGCACGCCGTCATGTGCGTCGTGCCCGCCGCGCGCGGACGAGGCGCACGCGACGAGCCCGGCGACCAGCAGCAGCGGCACGCAGGACGCCAGGGCCCAACGGCGGGAGAGCGAACGAGGATCAACGGACATCGACAGGTCTTTCCCGTGGGAACACGCCGGGGAGGGCGCGTGGACGATCGGATACGCGCGGCCGGACCGGTCGTCCTCCCCTCTCGCTCCGCGGACCGTGCCGGGCGGGGGCACCCGTCCGGCGACACCGTGAACGCCGGGAGGAATCCGCCCCCACCACACAGGAGACCCGCGCCGCGCGGCCCGATAACCGAAACCCGGCTGCCCGGCCCGGCGCCTGGGCCTTCCGCCCGCCCGGCGGGGTGTCCCGGCCGGGCACCGGACACGCCCCGGCCCCGCCGAGTCCGCGTCGGCGGGGTCGAGCCGTGTCCGTCACCGGGCCTGGCGCCGCAGGCACCCGGGCGGGTGGTGTCGGGCCTCGGCCGGCGCACGGGCCCGAGGTCAGCGCACGGTCCTGCGGTCCGCGCCGGGCGCGGCGTGCGGAGCGGCGCGGCCCGGGTCGCCCTCGGGCGGAGCGGTGCGGGCCGAAGCCGGCCAGGACCGGGCGGAGCCAGGTGCAGTCGTCCGGGCCGGGAGCGGTGCGGCCGGGTGGGTGTCGCCGGCCGGCCGGGCGGCGACCGGGGCGGGGGCCGGTGCCGGCACACGGGCGGGCAGTGCGAGGCGGGCGCCGACCGCACCGAGCAGGCAGACACCCGCGCCGACCAGGCAGGCGAGGTGGAAGGCGTCCATGAACGAGGTCTGGACGGCGGCCAGCAGGTCGCCGCGCCCCAGGGTCGTCGCGGTGCCGAGCGCGGAGGCGACCGAGCCCTCGGCGGCGTCGGTCGTGCGCGGGGGCAGGCCCGCGAAGGAGCTGGTGGCGAGCCGGGCCGCGTAGAGGGAGGTGAAGACGGAGCCCAGGACGGCGACGCCGAGCGTGCCGCCCGCCTCACGGGTGGCGTCGTTGACCGCCGAGCCGACACCGGCCTTGGCCGGCGGCAGCACGCTCAGGATCGACTCGGTGGCCGGGGCCGTGGTGAGCCCGAGGCCGAGGCCCAGCAGCACCATCTGGCAGACGACCTGCGGGTACGGGGTGAAGGCGGACGAGGTCGCGATCCATGCGAACGAGGTGCCGAGCAGCACGAGGCCGGCGGTGACCACGGCGCGCGTGCCGATCCGGGTCGCCAGGGCGACACCGCCGAGCGAGCCGAGTGCGATGGTCAACGCGACCGGCAGGATGCGCACACCCGTGGAGAGCGCGCCGTAGCCGCGGATGAACTGGAAGTACTGGGTCACCAGGAAGATGAAGCCGAAGAGGGCGAAGAAGGCGAGGGTTACCGACCCGCTGGCGGCCGAGAACGCCGGCGTGCGGAAGAGCGTCAGGTCGATCATCGGATGGGCCCGGCCCCGCTCGACGAGGACGAACGCCGTGGTGAGTGCGACGGCTGCGGCGAAGCCCGCCACCGTGGCCGGGGCGCCCCAGCCGCGGTGGGGGGCCTCGATGATCGTGTACACCAGGACGCCGACGGCCGCCGAGGAGCTGACCAGGCCGGGCAGGTCCAGGCGCGCCGAGGCCGGGCTGCTCGACTCCGGCACCCAGGCCCAGGCCGCCACCAGGGCGATCAGGGTCACCGGAACGAGGGCCAGGAAGACCGAGGGCCAGCCGAAGTGCGCCAGCAGCAGGCCGCCGGCCACCGGGCCCACCGCGACGCCCAGGCCCGTCACGGCACCCCACACCCCGATCGCCTTCGCGCGGGAGCGGCGCTCGGGGAAGGTGTTGCTGATGACCGAGAGGGTGGTCGGGAAGATGGCCGCCGCGCACGCTCCCATCGCGAAGCGCACCGCCACGAGCGCGCCGGGCGATCCGACCGCGCTGCCCAGCGCGCTGGTGGCGGCGAAGCCGCCGAGCCCGAACAGCAGGGCGGGCCGGCGGCCGAACCGGTCGCCGAGCGAGCCCGCCGTCAGGACCAGCGCGGCGAAGGCCAGGTTGTAGCCGTCGACGACCCACTGCAGGTCACGGGTGGTGGCGTTCAGCTGCCGGCTCAGGTCGGGCAGTGCGACGTTGACGATCGTCGTGTCCAGGTTGATCGCGAACGCGGCCAGACAGACCGTGGCCAGGACGAGTAGGCGTCGGTGGGGGGAGAGGGCGGTCATGGCACACACTCCATTCGCCAGGAATGTTGACAGCGGTAACATGCGCTGATTGACACGTTTCCAGCCAAAGTGGACACTGTCAACACATGGCCTGAAACGGGGTGGAACCTTGGAGAATCGGACATATCATCACGGCAATCTCCGCGAGGCCCTGGTCACCGCCGGCGTCGCCCTCGCCCGCGGGGGCGGGCCCGACGCCGTCGTCCTGCGCGCCGCCGGACGAGAGGCCGGCGTCTCCCACAACGCCGCCTACCGTCACTTCGCCAGCCACGAGGACCTCCTCGCCGCCGTGGCCGCCCGCTGCATGGACCGACTCGGCCGGCTCATGATCCAGCGCACCGCCGAAGCCGCCCCCGCCGAACCCGAGCCCCTCGCCTGGGCGAGACTCGAAGCCGTCGGCCGTGCCTACATCGACTTCGCCCTCACCGAACACGGCTGGTTCCGTACCGCCTTCTGCGGCGCCACCCCCGACCCCGGCCGCCACCCCGGGGTGCGCCCCGAACCCGGGACCGACCCGTACCTGCTGCTCTCCGCCCGCCTCGACGAACTCGTCGACACCGGAGCTCTCCCGCCCGAGCGGCGCCCCGGTGCGGAGTACGGCGCCTGGTCCGCCGTCCACGGCCTCGCCCACCTGCTCACCGACGGCCCCCTGCACGACCTGCCCCCCGACGAGGTCCGGCGCGCCGTCGACACCGTCCTCGCCACCATCGCCCGCGGCCTGTGACCGTCGCCGGACGCGAACCGCCGTCCGGCAGGCAACGGGGCGCGGGCGACGATCCGTCCGGTGTCCGCCCGCCGTCCGCCCGCTGTCCGCCCGCCGTCCGTCCGCTCGCCGGCGCTACGAGCCGGGCAGCGGCCGGACGGTCAGGATCTGCTCGGCGTGGCCCACCGGGCCGTCGAGGTCGTGCAGGACGGAGCTGGTGCGGCCGTGGCCGGCCGGTCCGAAACTGACCGTGGTGTCCAGGCCGGTCCACGGACCCCGGGGCTGCCGGTGGAGGTGGATGGTCAGGTCGAGGTTGGGGAACATCCACGCGGTGGGCTGCTGCTGCACGGCTATGCCGTTGGCGGTGTCCACCAGGGCGAGGTAGGACGCGAGCGGGGTGCTCGGCTCGTCGGCGACCAGGGACACCCGGCTGGAGACCCAGGCGAGGGAGCGGCCCGGCCGGGCCGCAGTCCGTCGGACCTCGATGGAGGAGACGTAGCCGCCGTCCCACTGCTCGCCCATGTTCCACGGGGCGGCGGCCTCGGGCGGGGCGACCCGCTCGTGGGGGCTGTCGGCGACCGCACCGGTGTCGGCCACGGCGAGCAGCCAGGCCCGGGCCCGGACCACCGCGCGGTCGGCGATGAGGACGACGGCTTCGAGCAGTTCGATGGTGCGGCCCGGCCGCACGCTCTCGACCCTGATCTCGCACTCGTCGAGGGCGATCGGCCCGAGGATGTCGTAGCTGATCCGCGCCAGGGCCAGCCCGTCGTCCGCGCGCGCGGCGCGGAAGCGGTCGATCGCGTGGGCGACGAGGCCCGCCAGCGGGCTGAAGTGCTGTTCGTCGGTGTTCCAGGCGCCCCCCGCGTGGGCCGTGGGCTTGTAGCGGTGCTCGTCCGTCCGCTGGTAGTAGCTGTCGGGCGCGACGGTGCCGGTGATCACGGGACGGTTCTCCTCGGGGGGATCGCAGGGCGCGGGACACGACGGGGCGTTCGATCTTGCGGGTGCCCGCGCCGAGGATCGTAGGGGGCCGAACGGCCCGGGAGTTGAAAGGGTGAGGGATGCCACACCGCATCGAGGCGCCGGCCCTCTCCGCCGTCCGCGAGACCGGCTCCGTGACACCCGCCCGCCGGACCGATCCCGGACCGATCCCGGACCGATCCCGGACCGATCCCGGACCGACCCCGGGTCGATTCGCGAGGAGCCGCTCAGCCGCGACCCGCACCCGGGGCCGAGTGGGTGGCCCGGTAACGGCTGGGCGGGGTGCCGCGGTGGCGGGTGAACGCGCGGGAGAAGGCGAACTCGGAGGTGTAGCCGACGCTGTTGGCGATGCGGGTGACGGAGTCCTTGGTGTCCCGGAGCCTTCGTGCGGCGATCTCCAGGCGCCAGCGTGTGAGGTAGGCCAGCGGGGGCTCGCCGACGAGGCGGGTGAAGCGGCGGGACAGGGTGGCCCGGGAGACGCCGACCTCGCGGGCCAGGGCGTCCACGGTCCACGCCCGCCCGGGTCCTTCGTGGATGAGGGAGATCGCGGCGGCGACCTCGGCGTCGCGCAGGGCCGCCCACCAGCCGGCGCCGCGGTCCGGGGCGTCCCGGGAGGCCTCCCACTGGCGCAGGACGTGGACGAAGAGGACGTCGACCAGCCGGTCGGTGATGGTCTGTGAGCCCGGCGCCGGGTCGGCGAGTTCGGCGGTCAGCATGCGCAGCGTCTCGGTGAGGTCGTGCCGGCGCGCCGAGGGGTCGGCACGCAGCAGCAGCACCGGCGGCAGGGTCAGCAACGGGTGGGAGGCGTGGGTGTCGAAGCGGTAGCCGCCGCAGACGAGGCTGGTCCGGGGCCCGGGGCCGGGGAAGTCGATCGGTGTGCCCGGTCCGCTGCGCTGCGCCCGGGTGACGTCCTCGAACCGGACCGTCGGTCCCGTCGGGTCGCCGGCCATCACGTGGCCGGTGCCGGCCGGGAGCAGGACGAGGTCACCTGCCGTCAGGGGGAGTGGGCCGGCGCCCGGCAGGCGCAGCCAGCAGCTGCCCCGGGAGACGTGGTGGAAGACGGCCGAGGGCAGGTGCGGGAACTCGATCCCCCACGGCCCGGCGGCATGCACCCTGGCGGTGACGGTGCCGCCGATCTTCGTGGCGGACAGCACATCGGCGAGGACATCCATACCCGCACACTACCTGCAGTGAGACGAACGGACAGGAATCCGCCTCGGACAGGCATGGAAAGGCTCAACTGCGCGGACATAGCGTCACCTTCATGGCACACACCACAGTCGTTCCGGTACCGGTCATGGGCAAACACAACGTCAACGCCTTCCTGCTGCTGGGCCGTAGGGCCGTCCTGGTCGACACCGGCATCCCGGGCAGCGGTGCGAAGATCCTGGCGCGGATCGCCGAGCACGGCATCGAGCCCGGCGACGTCTCGGCGATCGTCATCACCCACGCCCACATCGACCACTTCGGATCCGCCGCGGAACTGCGCCGGGCCACCGGGGCCCCGGTGGTCGCGCACATCGCGGACATCGGGCCCTACACGACCGGCCGGATCCGGGAACCGTACCTTCCCACCGGGCGGTTCGGCCGTTTCCTGGACCGGCTGGACGCCTTCCACGAGCATGCGGAACCCTTCCGGCCGGACCTGCTGGTCGACGGGCCCACGACGTTGTACGAGCACGGCGTCGACGCCCGGATCATGCCCACCCCGGGGCACACCGCCGGGTCGATGTCGGTGCTCACCGACGCGGGCGATCTCGTCGCGGGCGACCTGGTCGCCACCTCGTTCCTCGGCACGGCCCGCCGCAGGCCGGCCAATCCGCCGTTCCACGACGACCCGGTCGGCAACCTGGCCAGCCTGCGGGCCATGCTCGGGCTGAAGCCCACCACGCTGCACGTCGGCCACGGCGGGCCACTGGACCCGGCGCGGGTGGAGTGCTGGGCGGCCCGGGAACAGCACCGGCTGGACAGGCTCGCAGCGCGCGGCCTGCTGCACACCCGGGCGGAACCGGCTCCTCGTTGACCGGCCGACCGGCCGGCGTTCGACAGGGCCCGTGCCGCGACCGGCCGGCCGAGGTGTTCCCGCTGCCGGCGTCGACCCTCCGCGGAGACGGAGTCCGAGCGGATCGGGGCCGGGGCGGCGGGAGCGCGCCCGGGGCGTGACGCCGGCCTGCTCCGTGTGGATCCCACGAGTGGTGGGCGTCTCCCCGTCGACGCACGCTGGCCGTGCAGTGCCCGTACGAACCACGCGGCGGCGGGCAGAACCACGCAGTGCCGTCCCCCTGCGCGGACGTGAGAGAGACGAGATCACATGAGGGAACAGGGCATCGGTCCGGTCTGCCTGCCGTCCGTTCGCGGGACCGGCGGGACCGGCGGGTCCGGACGAAGACGGGTGGGGCACCGGTCCGCGCGGCGGCGTTCCGGGGGTGCGCGCAGCGGGGTGGCGCTCGCCGCAGCCGGTCTGGCCTTCCTGGGTGTGGCCGGCCCGACGCCGAGCAGTGCGCTGTCACCGCCCGTCCGTGAGCCCCTGTCAGGGGCCCCGGTGCGGTTCGTGCCCGGTCCCTGTCCGCAGACGCCCGAGCCGGTCCCCGGGCGGTGCGGGTTCCTGGAGGTGCCCGAGAGCCGCGAGCCGCACGAACACGGCGGGCGGGGCGGGCGGACGATCCGGCTGGCCGTGGCGGTCATTCCGGCCGTGTCGGCGAGGCCGGCCGCGGAGCCGGTGGTGTTCATGGAGGGGGGACCCGGCGGCGACGCCTTCGGGAGCATCCCCTTCCTGGTCGATTCCGGTGTGAACCGCGACCACGAACTGATCGTCATGGCGCAGCGGGGAACGCTCCACTCACGGCCGAGCCTCGCCTGTCCGGAGATCGACCGGTTCAACGCGACCGCCGTGGGGCTGCGGTACGACGCGCCGTCGACCGGGCGGCTCCTGGTACGCGCGGCCCAGGAGTGCCGTGACCGGCTGACGGCCGACGGGGTCGAGCTGAGCGCCTACAACACCACCGAGAACGCCGCCGACTTCGCGGACCTGCGCAGGGCGCTGGGCATCGGGCGGTGGAACGTCTACGGGTACTCCTACGGCACCGAGCTGGCCCTCACCTACCTGCGTCGGCACCCCGAGGGGATCCGCTCGGTGGCGATCGACTCGGTCGTACCCCCGCAGATCGTGAGCCTGCCATGGACCTGGGACAGCGCCCGGGAGGGGATCGGCGCGATCTTCGCGGCGTGCGCGGCCCAGCCCCTGTGCAGGAACCGCTACCCGGACCTCCCGCGCACGCTGACGGAGCAGGTCCGGCGGCTGGAGGCGCACCCCCTCACGGTGAGCGCGCAGCCTCCGGGAGGAGGCAGCCCGGTGAGGGTCGTCCTCGACGGGGGCGCGCTGGTGAACCTGCTGGTCGCCAACGCCGTCAAGGCCGTTGACGTCCCCGCTGCGCTCGACGAACTCGCGCACGGGAATCCGGAGCGCTTCGCCCGCGCCCAGGCCGCCGGCGCGACGCCCGTCATCGGCGAGGTCGCCCACGGCCTGACGCAGTCGGTGGCCTGCAGCGAATGGGTGCCGGGATACTCGGAGGCCGATCTGCTCCAGGCAGGGCGCCGGGCCTTCCCCGGATGGCCGGACACGGTCCTGGCCCAGGCCCCGCAGCTGCCCTTCGAGCACGACGTCTGCCGCGCCTGGAACGTCCCGGACCGCACCGCCGTCCAGCGGGTGGCCACCCGCAGCGACGTGCCGGCGCTCGTCGTCTCCGGAACCTTCGACGCGAAGACCGGGGCGAGCTGGGGCCCGTACACGGCCCGGACGCTGTCCCGCTCGACCACCGTGCTGATCCCGGGAATCGGCCACTTCGTCGTGCCCCAGTCGCCCTGCGCGCAGAGCGTCCTGGCCTCCTTCCTCGCACGCCCGACCGCGCCCGACACCGCCTGCGTGGCGGGGCTGGAGCCCAAACCGTTCACCATCACCCCTGAGCCGGAGACCGCATGATGCCTGTCCGCCCACCCCACCGCCGTCGCACCGTACGACGGCTCCGGACCACGCTGGCCGGGGCCGCGGCCGGTGTCCTCCTCACCGGCCTCGCCGCCCTGCCCGCCCAGGCCGAGGCCGGTGCCGCAGAGCCACTCGGCACGGTCGCCAGGACGGCGGGCCACGCCCGGTTCGAGCCGGGCCCCTGCCCGCGGACGGCGGACCCGACCCCCGAACTGGAGGGGGCCCGCTGCGGAACGCTCACGGTGCCCGAGAACCGTTCCCACCCCAGGGGGCGGAGGATCACCCTCGCGGTCGCGATCGTGCCGGCCACGCAGAAGCGGGCGCCCGACCCGATCGTGTGGCTCGCCGGCGGCCCCGGCGACGACGCGAACTCCGAGATCCGGATGGCGGTCAACGGCGGCCTGAACCACGACCGGGACGTGATCTTCATGTCCCAGCGGGGGACCTACTCGGCCGACCCGGCCCTCACCTGCCCGAACATCGACCAGTTCAACGCGGACTCCCTCGGCCTCGTCTACGGCGCGCCGTCCACCGGGCGCCTGCACGTCGAGGCGACGCAGGCCTGCCGCGACCGGCTGGTGGACCGCGGAGCCGACCTCGGCGCGTACAACAGCACCGAGAGCGCCGCCGACTACGCCGACCTGCGCGTCGCGCTCGGCATCGAGCAGTGGAACGTGTTCGGCATCTCCTACGGCACCGACCTGGCGCTCCTCTACATGCGCCTGCACCCGGAAGGCCTCCGGTCGGTCGGCATCGACGGCGTCCTGCCACCGTCGCTGGCCGGCGGAGCCGTCACCTGGAAGGCCGCACGGGAGGGCTTCGACGGCATCTTCAAGGCCTGCGCGGACCAGCCCGCCTGCAACGACCACTACCCGGACCTGAAGGCCACCTTCGAGCGCCTCGTCAGTGAGCTCGAAGCCCGACCGGTCACCACCACCGTCACCGTCCCGGGCCGGCCGGAGCCGGTGGAGGTCGTGCTGGACGGCGGACTCCTGGTGGGCTGGCTGACCTTCGCCAGCCACCTGGCGGCCGGAGTGCCCCGCTCCATCGACGAACTGGCCCACGGCAACCCGCAGCGGATCGCCGAACAGCTGGCGGGGGGAAGGTACGATCCGGCGGCCATGGGAAGGGTCTCCCACGGGCTCGCCTTCGGCGTCTTCTGCAGCGAGTGGACACCGTTCGAGAGCGAGGCCGACGTGCTTGAGGCGGGGCGGCGCGCGTTCCCGTCGTTCCCCGACTCGGTGCTGGCCAACGCTCCGTTGCTCGCCTGGCTGCACGCGGACTGCCGCGCCTGGGACGTCCCCGCGGCGCCGCGCTCGGTCCGGGAGGTGACGCGCAGCGACATCCCGACGCTCGTCCTGTCGGGCGGTTTCGACTCCCAGACCGCACCGAGCAGCGGGCCGTACGCCGCCCGTACGCTGAGCCGGTCCACCGAGGTGACCGTCCCCTACGTCGCCCATGTGGTCTTCGCCGACTCGCCGTGCGCGCAGTCGATCACCCGCTCGTTCTTCGACACTCCGAGCGCGCCGAACACGGAGTGCCTCGCGTGTCTTGAGCCGCCCGAGTTCGAGATCGGGGCCTGAGGACGTGCCGGCTGATTGACCGACCGCGTGGCGTGATGCACCGGCGGCGGTGTTCGCGGTCGAGCCGTCCGCGAACACCGCCGCCCTGTGTGTCTGCTCGTGCAAGCCTTCCTGCGACTCGTCGTCGACGGATGCCCGGTGGGCGGTGATCGAGCCTCCTGCGCCGGTGCGGGATCCGCGTCGGGCGGCGCCGGAGTCCCCGTGTCGGCTGATCGTCGAGACCGCGTTGTCGGCCGGTCACCCGACACTTTCCCGGCCGGTCCGGACGGCCGCGTCCGTTCGGCGTCAGGGGCGGGCCCCGGGCTCCGAGCCGGCTGCCGGCTCGGGCCGGACCCGGTGGCCGTACCCCCACACGGTGGCGGCAGCGAGGAGGGCGACGCCCCCCAGCACCATGACGGTGGCGGGGGAGGAGCGGTCCACCACGAGGCCGCCGGTCAGGGCACCGATCGACAGGGTCGCCTGGAAGGACGAGGTGAACAGCACACCGGCCGCCTCCGGGGCGTGCGGGGCCGCGGCGAGGAACCAGGTGAGGGAGCAGGCCGGTACGGCGCCGTACGCCGCGCCCCAGAGCGTCAGCAGGACGGCGGCGCCCGGACCGCCGGTGCACACGGCGCAGTTCCTGTCCCGGCACGGCCGGGGCGGGAGATCCGGCGGAGCCTGCGGACCGGCACCTTCGTCGCCGGCCCCCGTCCGCGGCCGGTACGGGCGTGCGGGCCGCCGCCGCCCGCGGCCCCGCCGCCGCCCGGGTGAACGGGCGGCGCGGCGGGCCGGACGGGGCGGGGGCGCGGCGGGTGCGGGGCCATGATCGCCGGGTTACCGGAGGCCCACATCGTCGGAGGCGGACATGCGGATCCTGCTCCTCGCCAGCGCGTTCAACAGCCTCAGCCAGCGGCTGTACGCCGAACTGCGCGAGCGGCGGCACCTCGTGGACGTCCAACTGGCTGGTGACGACGACGAGTTGCGGGCCTCGGTGGCCCGCCTGCGGCCGGACCTGCTGCTCGCCCCGATGCTCCGGACGGCGATCCCGCAGGACGTCTGGTCGGAGCTCACCTGCCTGATCGTCCATCCCGGCCCGCCGGGTGACCGCGGCCCGTCCTCCCTCGACCGGGCGATCCAGGACGGCCTGGCCGAGTGGGGCGTCACGGTGCTCCAGGCCGAGGCGGAGATGGACGCCGGGCCGGTCTGGGCGTGGGCGCCCTGCCGGGTGCCCGAGCGCGGCAAGAGTGACCTGTACCGCAACGAGGTCTCCGACGCGGCCGTCGCGGCCGCGCTGCTCGCCGTGGAGCGGGTCGCCTCGGGCTGCCACGCGCCGCAGCCGCAGCACGGCCCCGGCTGGCGGCAGACGGTGCGCACCCGGCCCCTCCTGCGGCAGGAGGAGCGCCGGATCGACTGGGCCGGCGACTCCACCGAGGTGGTGCTGCGCAGGCTCCGCGCGGCGGACTCCCAACCCGGGGTGCTCGACGCGCTGTGCGGCGGCGAGTGGTACCTGCACGGCGGGCACCGCGAGCCGGTGCTGCGCGGCCGTCCGGGCGAACTGCTCGCCACCCGCGCCGGCGCGGTGTGCCGCGCTACCCCGGACGGCGCAGTGTGGATCCCCGAACTCCGCCGCCGCCGTACACCCGGCGGGCCCGCGACCTTCAAACTCCCGGCCGTGACGGCGCTCGGCGCCCTGCTGCCGCCCGTCCCGGAGGTGCCGGTGCCGCTGATGCCGGGCGGGAGGGAGGGCGCCGCGTGGTCGGACATCCGCTACCGGGAGGACGGCCCGGTGGGCTTCCTGCGGTTCTCGTTCCCGGGCGGGGCGATGTCCACCGACCACTGCCGGCGGTTGCTGGAGGCGTACCGTTTCGCCGCCGCCCGCCCGACCTCGGTGCTGGTGCTCGGCGGCGGCCGGGACTTCTTCTCCAACGGCATCCATCTCAACGTCATCGAGGCCGCGCCGGACCAGGCCGCCGAGTCCTGGGCCAACATCACGGCGATGGACGACCTGGTCGCCGAGGTCCTCACCACCACCGACCGGCTGGTGGTCGCCGCCGTCGCGGGGAACGCGGCGGCCGGCGGGGTGATGCTGGCCCTGGCCGCGGACGAGGTGTGGTGCCGCCACGGCTCCGTTCTCAACCCGCACTACCGGTTGATGGGGCTGTACGGCTCGGAGTACTGGACGTACACCCTCCCGCGCCGGGTGGGCGCGGCGGAGGCCGAACGGCTGACCCGTCAGGCGCTGCCGGTGTCCGCGGCGGCCGCCGGGCGGATCGGCCTGGTCGACCGGGTGCTCGACTGCGGGCCGCAGGAGTTCGGGCCGAATGCGGCCCGCCTGGCCGGGCTGCTCGCCGCCTCGCCCACCGCCCAGCGCCGGATCGCGGCGAAGAAGGCCGCCCGCGAGGCCGACGAGCGGGCCAAGCCGCTGGCGGCGTACCGGGAGGAGGAGCTCGCGGTGATGCACCGGCAGTTCTTCACCCCCGAATCGCCGTACCACGCGCTGCGGTCCGCGTTCGTGCGCAAGCGCCCCGCGCCCGCCGGGTCCGCCGCGCGGATGTGACCCGAACGGCCCCGCCCGCTTGCGGCGCCCGGGTGACCCCTTCGGCTTTCCGGACCGGCGTTCGATCCGAACCGTTGCTATGACTTGTCTTCGAGCCATTTCGTCCGGCTCCCATCCCCGAGGAGGCATCCTCATGGGTGCTGCAACAACCGACACCGACGTGGTGCACATTCTCTGGATCAACGCCGGCCTCAGCTGCGACGGCGACTCCGTCGCACTGACCGCCGCGATGCAGCCGAGCATCGAGGAGATCGTCACCGGCGCGCTGCCCGGCCTGCCGAAGGTCGCGGTGCACTGGCCGCTGATCGACTTCGAGTGCGGCCCGGTCCAGGGCGCGGACAACTTCGTCGAGTGGTTCTTCAAGGCCGACCGCGGCGAGGTCGAACCGTTCGTCCTGGTCGTCGAGGGGTCCATTCCCAACGAGAAGATCAAGAAGGAGGGCTACTGGTGCGGCTTCGGCGACGATCCGGCCACCGGCCAGCCCATCACCACCAGTGAGTGGCTGGACCGGCTCGCCCCCAAGGCGACCGCCGTGGTGGCGATCGGTACCTGTGCCACGTACGGCGGCATCCACGCGATGGCCGGCAACCCGACCGGCGCGATGGGCGTGCCGGACTACCTCGGCTGGGACTGGAAGTCCAAGGCCGGGCTGCCGATCGTCTGCGTGCCGGGCTGCCCGATCCAGCCCGACAACTTCGCCGAGACGCTCACCTACCTGCTGTACCAGTTGGCCGGCTCGGCGCCGATGATCCCGCTCGACGACAAGCTGCGGCCCGCCTGGCTGTTCGGCGCCACCGTGCACGAGGGCTGCGACCGCGGCGGCTACTACGAGCAGGGCCAGTTCGCCACCGACTACGGCACGCCCGAGTGCCTGGTGCGGCTCGGCTGCTGGGGTCCGGTCGTCAAGTGCAACGTCGCCAAGCGTGGCTGGATCAACGGCGTCGGCGGCTGTCCGAACGTGGGCGGCATCTGCATCGCCTGCACCATGCCGGGCTTCCCGGACAAGTTCATGCCCTTCATGGACCCGCCGCCCGGCTCGCGGGTCTCCTCCGGTGCCAGCACCGCGTACGGATCGCTGATCCGGCGGCTGCGCACGATCACCCGGAAGACCGTCGACAAGGAACCGAAGTGGCGCCGCACCGGCCGCCACCTGACCACGGGCTACCGCCCGCCCTGGTGACAGGCGAGGGCCGCACACCGACCGGTGTGCGGCCCCGTCGGCCTCCGCCCCGCTCGTAGACCCCGTAGACCCCGTAGACCCGTAGACCTCGTAGACCCCCCTAGACAAGGACACGCAGACACGATGGCAACACCGACGACCAGGGCGGCCGGCGACGGCAGCGGCCTGACGGAGATGTCCTGGGACCCGATCACCCGGATCGTGGGCAGCCTCGGCATCCACACGAAGATCGACTTCAAGCAGAAGAGGGTCGCGGAGTGCTACAGCACCTCCTCGGTCTTCCGCGGCTACAGCGTCTTCATGCGCGGCAAGGACCCGCGCGACGCGCACTTCATCACCAGCCGGATCTGCGGGATCTGCGGCGACAACCACGCCACCTGTTCGGTCTACACCCAGAACATGGCGTACGGCGTGAAGCCCCCGCACCTGGGCGAGTGGATCATCAACCTCGGCGAGGCCGCGGAGTACATGTTCGACCACAACATCTTCCAGGAGAACCTGGTCGGGGTCGACTACTGCGAGAAGATGGTCCGCGAGACCAACCCGGGCGTCCTGGAACTGGCCGAGCGCACCGAGGCCCCGCACGCCGGCGACCACGGCTACAAGACGATCGCCGACATCATGCGCTCGCTCAACCCGATCGAGGGCGAGTTCTACCGCGAGGCGCTCCAGGTCAGCCGCTACACCCGGGAGATGTTCTGCCTGATGGAGGGCCGCCACGTGCACCCCTCCACGCTCTACCCGGGCGGCGTCGGCACGGTGGCGACGGTGCAGCTGTTCACCGACTACCTGACCCGGCTGATGCGCTACGTCGAGTTCATGAAGAAGGTCGTGCCGCTGCACGACGACCTCTTCGACTTCTTCTACCAGGCCCTGCCCGGCTACGAGGAGGTCGGCCGCCGGCGGGTCCTGCTCGGCTGCTGGGGCAGCCTCAACGACCCGGACCACTGCGACTTCACGTACCGCAACATGACGGACTGGGGCCGCAGGATGTTCGTCACCCCCGGTGTCGTCGTCGACGGCAAGCTCGTCACCAACGACCTGACGCAGATCAACCTCGGCATCCGGATCCTGCTCGGCAGCTCCTACTACGAGGACTGGCAGGGCAAGGAGCTCTTCGTCACCCACGACCCGCTGGGCAACCCGGTCGACCCCCGCCACCCGTGGAACCAGCACACCATCCCGCAGCCGCAGAAGCGCAACTTCGACGACAAGTACAGCTGGGTGATGTCCCCGCGCTGGTTCGACGGCAAGGACCACCTCGCCCTCGACACCGGCGGCGGCCCCCTCGCGCGGCTGTGGTCCACCGCCCTGTCCGGGCTGGTCGACATCGGCTACGTCAAGGCCACCGGCCACAGCGTCCAGATCAACCTGCCCCGCTCGATGACCAAGCCCGAGGTCACCTTCGAGTGGAAGATCCCGCAGTGGAGCAACGCCATCGAGCGCAACCGGGCCCGCACCTACTTCCAGGCCTACGCGGCCGCCGCCGCCCTGCACTTCGCCGAGAAGGCGCTCGACGAGGTCCGCGCCGGGCGCAGCCAGACCTGGGAGCGCTTCGAGGTGCCGGACGAGTCGATCGGCTGCGGCTTCACCGAGGCCGTGCGCGGCGTGCTCTCGCACCACATGGTGATCCGCGACGGCAAGATCGCCAACTACCACCCCTACCCGCCCACCCCGTGGAACGCCAGCGTCCGCGACAGCTACGGCACGCCGGGACCGTACGAGGACGCGGTGCAGAACACGCCGATCTTCGAGGAGAACTCCCCGGAGAACTTCAAGGGCATCGACATCATGCGCGCGGTGCGCAGCTTCGACCCCTGCCTGCCCTGCGGCGTGCACATGTACATCGGCGGGCGCACCCTGCAGACCATGCACGTGCCCACCGGCCTGAGCGGGCTCACCGCATGACGGCCGAACAGACCGGGCTGCGGATCCAGGAAGCCCTGGACGCCCTGGCCGGCAGCGGCGCCGAGCACGCGGGCGAGCAACTCGTCCGCGACCTCATGGAGTTCTACGGCGAGGGCCTGGCCAGGCTCGTCCCGGCCCTGCCCCCGCCCGCCCTGGAGCAGATGCTCGACGACCCCGCGGTGGCCGGGCTGCTGCTCCTGCACGACCTGCACCCCGAGGACGTGACCGCCCGGATCGACCGGGCGCTCGCCAACCTTCCCGAGCGGATCGAGGTGCTCGGCTTCGAACCGGACACCGGCACCCTGCGGCTGCGCCGCACCGCCTCCGGCTGCGGCTGCGGGGAGCAGGACGTCGAGGCGGCACTCGCCTGCCACGCGCCGGAGGTGACGGCCCTGGAGCTGGAGCGCGCCCCGCAGCTGCTCCAGATCGCCACCCGCCCTCCGCAGCCCGCGGAGGCCCGGTGAACACCCGCCGGGTCTCCCGCGACGGGACCGTCCTGCTGCGCCGGCTGCGCGAGCCGGCACCGCCGCGGCCCGAGCGGTGCGCGTTCTGCGGCCGGGACCTGCCCGCCGGCCACCGGCACCTGGTGGACGTCGAGGAACGCGCCCTGGCCTGCACCTGTACCGCCTGCAGCCTGCTGTTCCAGCAGCCGGGCGCGGCCGGCGGCCGCTTCCGCACCGTACCGGACCGCTACCTCGCCGACCCGGAGAGCGGGTTGGACGAACGGGCCTGGTCGGTACTCGGAATCCCGGTCGGCACGGCGTTCCTGTTCCGCAACGCCGCCCTGGACCGGCTGCTCGCCTTCTACCCCGGGCCGGCCGGCGCCACCGAGAGCGAGGTGGACGAGGAGGCCTGGGAACGCGCCCTCGGCGCCAGCCGGCTGGCCGCAGCCCTGGAACCGGACGTCGAGGCGCTGCTGCTGCGCCGCACCGACCGGAACGTCGCGTGCTTCCTGGTGCCGATCGACGTCTGCTACGAGCTGGTCGGCCGACTGCGGAAGTGCTGGCACGGCTTCGACGGCGGGGCCGAGGCGCGGGCCGAACTCGACGCGTTCTTCGGACGGTTGGCCGCCCGGGCCCGCCCGCTGCGCGCGGAGGTGACGGCATGAGTGAACGGAGTGAGCGAACCATCGAGAGGTGCGCCCTCGGCTTCACCTGCACCGGCGTGCGCTCCGACCCGTACGCGGCCGCGCCGACCCTGGTGTTCCGGCTGCGGATCACGGCGCCGGCCGACACCCGGGTGCACGCCCTCGCCCTCCAGTGCCAGCTGCGGATCGAACCGGGCCGCCGGTCGTACGCCGCCGCCGAGGGCGGCCGGCTGACCGACCTGTTCGGCGAACGGGAGCGCTGGGCCTCCACGCTCAACCCGATCCAGTTCGCCACCGTGCCGCTGCTGGTGCCCGGCTTCGACGGGGAGACCGAGGCCGACCTGACGGTGCCGTGCAGCTACGACCTGGAGGTGGCCTCCGCCCGCTACTTCCGGGCGCTGGACGGCGGCGAGGTGCCGCTGCTGCTGCTCTTCTCCGGCACCGCCTTCGCCGGCCCCGGCGGCTTCCAGGTCACCCCGGTGCCCTGGGACAAGGAAGCCCGGGTGCGGATGCCGGTACGGGTGTGGCGGGAGGCGATCGACCAGCACTTCCCCGGCTGCGGCTGGCTCCGCCTGCCCGGCGACGTGATGGACGACCTGGTGGCCTACCGCTCCCGGCGGGCCCTGCCCTCCTGGGAGGCGACCGTGCGCGAACTGCTCGCGGCGGCGGTCGAGGAGGGCGTCCGGTGAGCGCCTTCCCCGACGGGATCGAGCGCGGCTTCACGGCCGCCCGGCAGATCGCCGACGCGGTACTGCTGGAGGGCTACGTGCTCTACCCGTACCGCGCGTCGGCGGCCAAGAACCGGTTGCGCTGGCAGTTCGGCGTCCTGGTGCCGCCCGAGTACACCCTGCAGGGCGGCGAGCACTCCCACCAGCGCACCGAGTGCGTGATGGAGGCGCGCCGGGGCGACCGGCTGGCGGTCGAGCTGCGCTTCCTGCGCGTTCAACGGCGAACCGTCGAACGGGCCACCGCCACCGGCGGGTTCGAGCCCGTGGAGCGGCTGGAGCTGGCCGACCGGGTGCTCGTCGAATGGGACGAGGGCGTCGAGGAGCGGATCGAACTCCTGCTGCCGGTCGAGGAATTGAGCGGCGAAGGAGTGCAGCGGGGGTTCCGGCTGCCGGGCGTCGGCACGACGGAGCTGCTGCACGAGCACGGCACGCCCGTCGGACGGCTGGTGCGGCGGCGCGAACGGGTCGACGGCATGGTGCGGTTGAGGGTCGAGGAGCTGCCCGGCCCGTACCAGGCACAGCGCCTGACGGCGGTGGTGGAGAACACCTCCGCGTGGACCCCGCACCGGCGCGCCGGCCGCGAGGAGGCGCTGCCGCGCTCCCTGGTCTCCGCCCACCTGCTGCTCGGACTGGAACGCGGCGGCTTCCTGTCGGTCACCGACCCGCCCGAGTGGGCCCGGCCGGCCGTCGAGCGGTGCCGCAACGAGCGCACCTGGCCCGTCCTGGCCGGACCGGACAGCGGGCACCAGGTGATGCTGTCCTCGCCGATCATCCTGGAGGACCACCCGCGGATCGCCCCGGAGAGCCTCGGCACCCTCTACGACGCCACCGAGATCGACGAGATCCTGGCGCTGCGGACGGCGGCCCTGACCGAGGACGAGAAACGGGAGGCCCGGGGCACCGACGAGCGGGCCGGGGCCGTGATCGACCTGGCCGAGACCATGCCGCCCGAGGTGCTGGAACGCCTGCACGGCGCCATCCGCGGGCTGCGCGAGGTCACCGGCGGCGCCGGCGACGCGGAGCAGCCCTGGTGGGACCCGGGCAACGACCCGCAGGTCGACCCCGAGCGGGACCGGGTGCTGGTCGACGGCCACCCGGTCGGCGCCGGCAGCCGGGTGCTGCTGAGACCAGGACGGCGGCGCACCGACGCCCAGGACCTCTTCCTGGACGGGCGCACCGGCGTCGTGGAGGCGGTGCTGCACGACGTCGACGGCTCGGTGCACCTGGCCGTCACCGTGGAGGACGACCCGGGCGCGGACCTGTGGCGGGCGCAGGGACGCTTCCGCTACTTCCAGCCCGACGAGGTGACCCCGCTGGAGGAGTCGTGAGCGAGCGCGCCGTCGAGAGGTGTGCGTTGTGCGAGGCGCCCGGCGGGGGAAGCGAGGTGGGCACATGAGTGAGCGGAGCGAGCGAGTCATCGGCAGGTGTGCGTTGCGCGAAGCGCCCGGGGAGCGAAGCGAGGTGGGCGCATGAGTGGGAACAAGGTGCTGGTCGCCGGGGTGGGCAACATCTTCCTCGGCGACGACGGGTTCGGGGTCGAGACCGTCCGGCGGATCCGTGCCCACCCGCTGCCGGACGGCGTCGAGATTGTCGACGTCGGCGTGCGCGGCGTGGACCTGGCGTACCGGCTGCTCGACGGCTACCGGACCGCCGTCCTGGTCGACGCCACCTGCCGCGGCGGGGTGCCCGGCACGGTCTACCTCATCGAGGCGGCCGCCGAGCCGTTGGAGGCGCCGGTGCTGGACGGGCACCGGATGGGGCCGGACGCCGTGCTCGGGCTGCTCGCCACGCTCGCCGCCGGCACCGGCGGCGAGCCGCCCGGGCGGGTGCTGGTGGTCGGCTGCGAGCCGGCGTCACTGGAGGAGGGAATCGGGCTGAGCGAGCCCGTCGCCGCCGCCGTCGAGGAGGCGGTTCACGTGGTCCTGCGCGTCGTGGACGAGGCCACGCAATTGGAGAGGGAGACGACACCATGGTGAGGAAACTGTTCTGCGCGGCCCTGCTGGCGGGGATCGGCGCGCTGGTCTGGCAGAGCCTGCCGGACATCAGGCGGTACCTGAAGATCTCGCGGATGTGAGGCCCGGATTGCTGCGAACGGTGCAGCCCCGGGCGCAGTGGCGGCGCGGCTTCGAGCCGTGGCCGCCACTGCGGCCTGTAATGGGGCCCGTTGCCGTCCGCCCCGGGAAGGGACCGATGCACGAGATGTCGATCGCCGCCGCCGTCGTCGAGCAGGTGGACGAGGCCGCGCGCCAGCACGGGGTTCCCGGGGTGGCGCGGGTGCGGCTGCAGGTGGGCGAGTTGGCCGGGGTCGTTCCCGAGGCGCTCGACTTCTGCTTCGAACTGGCCTGCGCCGGAACGCTGGTGGAGGGCGCGGCGCTGGTCACCGAGCCGGTCGTGGCGCGGGCCCGGTGCGCGCCCTGCGCCGTCGAATGGCCCGTCGGCATGCCGCCGGACCTCGGCTGCCCGAACTGCTCCGGGGGCGGCGGCGTCGAGCTGCTGTCCGGGCGCGAGCTCCAGATCCTCGACGTCGAGTGGGCTCAGGAAGAGTCTTCCGGACACGCCCCGGCGCTGTGACGTCCGGGCCGAACAGAAAGGCTGACGCGATGTGTCAGACGGTCGACCTCCGCCAGGCGGTCCTCGCCCGCAACGACGACAGCGCCCGCGAACTGCGGGCGGCTCTGACCGCCCGGGGGACGGTGGCGGTGAACCTGCTGTCCAGCCCGGGCAGCGGCAAAACCGCCCTGCTGGAGGCCGAGTTGGGGCTGGCCCGGCAGCGCGGTGTGCCGGTCGCCGCGCTGACCGCCGACCTCGCCACCGAGAACGACGCGCTGCGGCTGGCCCGTTCCGGCGCGCCCGTGAAGCAGGTGCTCACCGACGGGCTCTGCCACCTGGAGGCGCGGATGCTCGCGGGGCACCTGGACGGCTGGCTGCCGCAGGACTGCCGGCTGCTGTTCGTGGAGAACGTCGGCAACCTGGTCTGTCCGGCCTCCTACGACCTCGGTGAATCGTTGCGGGTGGTGCTGGCCTCGGTGACCGAGGGCGAGGACAAGCCGCTCAAGTACCCGACCGCGTTCGGGCTGGCCAACCTGGTGCTGGTGACCAAGGCGGACCTCGCCGCGCCCGCCGAGTTCGACGAGGCGGCGTTCCTGGCGAACGTCCAGCGCGTCAACCCCGGGGTGGAGGTGCTGCACACCTCGGCCCGCACCGGCGACGGCGTCGGAGCGCTGCTGGAGCGCGCCCTGGCCGTACTGGACGGCGCCGGGGTGCACCGGCCGGTGATGGCGGCCCACCACGGCGGCGGTCACCACCACGACAGTGGTCACCACGACGGCGGTCACCACCACGACTCGGTGCGGGCGCCCCGGTGACGGCCGGCCACCCGGGACTCGACCGCGAGCGGCGGCGGGTCGCCGTCCGCGGCCTCGTCCAGGGGGTCGGCTTCCGGCCGTTCGTCTTCACCCTGGCCGGCGAACTCGGGCTGGCCGGCAGCGTCACCAACACCGGCGAGGGCGTGCTGGCCGAGGTCGAGGGCAACCGGGACGCACTCGACGCCTTCTGCCGACGGGTGGCCAGCGACGCACCGCCGCTCGCCCAGGTCGCCTCGGTCGAGCACGCGCCGCTCGCCGCCACCGGCGCCACCGGCTTCACCATCACCCCGTCCCGGGCCGACGGCCCCCGCGCCACCTTGATCCCGCCCGACGTCGCCGTCTGCGCCGACTGCCTGGCCGAGCTCGCCGACCCGGCCGACCGGCGCCACCGGCACCCCTTCATCAGCTGCACCAACTGCGGCCCCCGGCACACCATCGTGACCGGCCTGCCGTACGACCGGGCCAACACCACCATGGCGGGCTTCCCGATGTGCGCGGACTGCGCCCGGGAGTACACCGACCCCGCCGACCGCCGCTTCCACGCCCAACCCGTCGCCTGCCACGCCTGCGGTCCGCGCCTCGCGCTGACCGTCCCCGGCCGGGCCGATGCGGACGGGGAGGAAGCGCTGACGCAGGCCCGCCGACTGCTGGCCGACGGGGCGGTCCTCGCCGTCAAGGGCCTCGGCGGCTACCACCTCGCCTGCGACGCGCGCGACGCCCGGGCCGTCGCCCTGCTGCGCCGGCGCAAGCGGCGCGGCGACAAGCCGTTCGCCCTGATGGCCCGTCACCTCACCACCGTCGAGGGACTGTTGCCGGTCGGCCCGGTCGAGCGGGAACTGCTCACCGGAGCGGTCCGGCCGATCGTCCTGCTGCGCCGCCCCGGTGGGTCCGCCGCGCAACTCCCGGCGGTCGCCCCCGGCAGCCCCGACCTCGGAGTGATGCTCCCGTACACACCGCTGCACCACCTGCTGCTCGCCGCCCCAGGGCCGGACCTCCTGGTGATGACCAGCGCCAACCTCTCCGGCGAGCCGATCGTCACCGACGACCAGGAGGCGCTGACCAGACTCGCCCCGCTGGTCGACGGCTGGCTCCGCCACGACCGGCCGATCCACGTGCCCTGCGAGGACTCCGTGGTGCGGGTGGTGGACGGCGAGCAGCTGCCGCTGCGCCGCTCGCGCGGGTACGCCCCGCTGCCGCTCCCGCTGCCGGTACCCGTCCGTCCCGTGCTGGCGGTCGGCGGCGACCTGAAGAACACCTTCGCGCTGGCCCGGGACGGCTACGCCTGGCTGTCCGGGCACATCGGCGACATGGACGACCTGGCCACACTGCGCGCCTTCGACCGCGCGGTCGAGCAGCTCGGCATGGTCAGCGGGGTGCGCCCCGACCTGCTCGTCGCCGACCGGCACCCCGGCTACCGCTCGGTCCGGCACGCCGAGCGGACGGCCGCCGGCCGGCCGGTGCACCGGGTGCAGCACCACCACGCCCACATCGCCGCGGTGATGGCCGAACACGGACTGGACGGCGGCCGGCCGGTGCTCGGGGTGGCCTTCGACGGCACCGGCTACGGGGAGGACGGCGCGATCTGGGGAGGGGAGGTGCTGCTGGCCGACTACGACGGGTTCCGGCGCCTCGCCCACCTCGGGTACGTGCCGCTGCCGGGCGGGGACGCCGCCGTCGAGCGCCCGTACCGGACGGCGCTTGCGCACCTGCGGGCGGCCGGGCTGCCCTGGGCGCCCGGACTGCCGCCGGTCGAGGCCTGCCCCGAAGGCGAACTCAAGGCACTGGAACGACAGTTGGAGCGCGGGCTGAACTGCGTGCCGACCTCCAGCATGGGGCGGCTGTTCGACGCGGTGTCCTCGCTCGCGGGGGTCTGCCACCGGGCCGGGTACGAGGCCCAGGCAGCGATCGAACTGGAGGCGGCGGCCGCCGGGTTCGGCCCGGCGGCGGGCTACGGGTTCGGGCTGCTGCCCCGGGAGGACGGCTGGACCGCCGACCCCGGGCCGGTGCTGGCCGGGGTCGTGGCGGACATGACCGCGGGCGCCTGCGCCGGGCTGGTCGCCGCGCGCTTCCACACCGCGGTGGCCGACCTGGTCCGGCGGATCTGCGCGGCCGTCCGGGAGCGCCACGGCACCACCACGGTGGCCCTCAGCGGCGGCGTCTTCGCCAATGCGCTGCTCTCCTCGGGCTGCGCGCGCGGCCTCTGGGAGGACGGTTTCACCGTGTTGCGGCACCGCCGGGTGCCGCCCAACGACGGAGGGCTGGCGCTCGGCCAGCTGATGGTGGCCGCCCGGTCGGCCACCCGGGAGGAGTGAGAGCGGATGTGTCTGGCGGTGCCCGGCAGGGTGACGGAGATCGAGGAACGCGACGGGACCCGGATGGCGGTCATGGACTTCGGCGGGGTGGTCAAGGACGTGTGCCTGGAGTACCTGCCCGACCTTGAGGTGGGGGACTACGCGATCGTCCACGTGGGCTTCGCCCTCCAGCGGCTGGACGAGGAGTCGGCCCGGCGGACCCTTGGGCTCTTCGAGGAACTCGGGCTGCTGCAGGAGGAGTTCGGCGACCCCTGGGAGGCGGCGCAGGCGGCCGGGGCAGCCGGGGCGGTAGGGGTGGAACGAGGGGCCGAGGAGGCCGGACGGTGAAGTACCTGGAGGAGTTCCGCAACCCCGAGCTGGCCGAGGGGCTGCTCGCCGACATCAGGGCGACGGTCACCCGGCCGTGGGCGCTGATGGAGGTGTGCGGCGGGCAGACGCACAGCATCATCCGGCACGCCATCGACCAACTCCTTCCGGAGGAGGTGGAGTTGATCCACGGGCCGGGTTGCCCGGTCTGCGTCACCCCGTTGGAGGTGATCGACCGGGCGCTGGCGATCGCCGCCCGGCCGGAGGTGATCTTCTGCTCCTTCGGGGACATGCTGCGGGTGCCCGGCACCGACCGGGACCTGTTCCGCGTCCGCGGCGAGGACGGCGACGTCCGGGTGGTGTACTCGCCGCTCGACGCCCTGCGGATCGCCCGGGAGCACCCGGACCGGGAGGTCGTCTTCTTCGGCATCGGCTTCGAGACCACCGCCCCGCCCAACGCCATGGCCGTCCACCTGGCCAGGGAGCAGGGCCTGCGCAACTTCAGCATGCTGGTCTCGCACGTGCGGGTGCCGCCGGCCATCGACGCGATCATGGACTCGCCGGACTGCCGGGTCCAGGGCTTCCTCGCCGCCGGGCACGTGTGCAGCGTCATGGGCACCACCGAGTACCCGGCGCTCGCGGAACGCCACCGGGTGCCGATCGTCGTCACCGGCTTCGAGCCGCTGGACATCCTGGAGGGCATCCGACGGACCGTACGGCAGTTGGAGCGTGGCGAGCACACCGTCGACAACGCCTACCCGCGCGCCGTCCGGCCGGAGGGCAACCCGGCGGCCCGCGCGATGCTGGAGGACGTCTTCGAGGTGACCGACCGCCCCTGGCGCGGCATCGGCGTCATCCCGCAGAGCGGCTGGCGGCTCTCGCCCCGTTACCGGGACCACGACGCCGAGCACCGCTTCGACGTCGCGGGGATCGCCACCAGGGAACCGGCCGAGTGCCGGGCCGGCGAGGTGCTGCAGGGGTTGCTGAAACCCCACCAGTGCGAGGCCTTCGGCACCGTCTGCACCCCGCGCACGCCGCTCGGCGCCACCATGGTCTCCAGCGAGGGGGCCTGCGCCGCCTACTACCTCTACCGGCGGCTCAGCACGCCGGCCGTGCCCCAGGAGGCGAGTCCCGTTGGCTGACATCGAGACGCTGGTGGAACCCTCGGCCGCGCCCGACTTCTCCGGCTGGAGCTGCCCGCTGCCGCTGCGCGACCACCCCCGGGTGGTGCTGGGGCACGGGGGCGGCGGGGCGATGTCCGCCGAGCTGGTCGAGAACCTCTTCGCGCCCGCGTTCGGCGGCCCGGCGCTGGCGGGGCTCGGCGACTCCGCCGTACTGGAGCTGGGCGGCGCCCGGCTCGCCTTCTCCACCGACTCCTACGTGGTGCGGCCGCTGTTCTTCCCCGGCGGCTGCATCGGCGACCTCGCGGTCAACGGCACGGTCAACGACCTCGCCATGAGCGGGGCCCGGGCGGCCTACCTGTCCTGCGGCTTCATCCTGGAGGAGGGGGTGGAGATGGCCGTGGTGGACCGGGTCGCCCGGGCGCTCGGCGCCGCCGCCCGCACCGCCGGGGTCGAGGTGGCCACCGGGGACACCAAGGTGGTGGAGGCCGGGCACGGGGACGGCGTCTACCTGAACACGGCCGGCATCGGCCTGGTGCCGGCCGGGGTCGACATCCGGCCGCAGCGGGCCGTCCCCGGCGACGTGGTGATCGTCAGCGGGCCGATCGGGCTGCACGGGGTCGCCATCATGAGCGTCCGGGAGGGCCTGGAGTTCGGTGTCGAGGTGCGCAGCGACAGTGCGGCGCTCGGCGGCCTGGTCGAGGCGATGCTCGCCGCCACTCCCGACCTGCACGTGCTGCGCGACCCCACCCGGGGTGGCCTGGCGGCCTCGCTCAACGAGATCGCGATGGCGGCCGGGGTGGGCGTGGTGCTGAGCGAACGCGCCGTCCCCGTCCCGGATCCGGTGGCCAACGCCTGCGCCGTCCTGGGCCTGGACCCGATGTACATCGCCAACGAGGGCAAGCTCGTCGCCTTCGTCCCGCGTGGCGAGGCGGACGCCGTCCTCGCCGCGATGCGTGCCCACCCGCTGGGCGCGGAGGCGGTGGTGATCGGCGAGTGCGTCGTGGACCACCCCGGGATGGTCGTCGCCCGCACCGGCTTCGGCGGCACCCGGGTGGTCGACCTGCCGATGGGCGAGCAGCTGCCGCGGATCTGCTGACGTCGTTCCGGGCGGGGCGCCGACGGCGAGTGCTGCCGTCGGCGCCCCGCCCGGTTCGCCTCGGGCCGGCCGGGCAGGGCGCCGCCCGTCATCAGGGCCGCCACCGGGGCGGTCGGCCGGCTGTCGCAGTGGTCCCGGAGGGCACGGACGAGGTCGCGGTCGGCGCCGGTGTCCCAGGAGACGGGGCCGGGCCCGGGCCCGGTGGTGTCGTGCGCCCGGGCGTCGCGGTCCCAGGCGTCGCGGAACACCTGGTACGGCTTGGCGTCGGCCCCCTCGGCCCGGGCCCGCAGGACGGTGGCACCGCGTTCGGCGGCCAGCCGGGCGAGCAGGTTGAGCAGGCTCGTCTTGCCGAGGCCGGGATCGGCCGCGAGTTCTAGCACCACGCCGCGGCCCGCACCGAGCTCGTCCAGGGCCCGGGTCAGCGCGGCGCGTTCGTCGTCCCGCCCGGGTAACGCCGGCAGCTCTGACACGGTTCGCCCCTCTCCGGCGCTCCCCGAGGCCGCTCCGGGCATGCTAGCGATCTTCACAACCGCGCCACAAGGCTTGCCTGAGCTGCGGCCCGAGCGGATCCCGGGCCGGCTCGGGCGCCGGACGGCCAGGGGGAACCACAGCAGCGCGGTGGGGCTGAGGGGACGCCGCGGGAAGGCCGCGAGGAGGCTGTGGGGACGGTGGGCTGACATGACGTCGGCAGGGCCTGGCTGTGAACCGTGTGATCATCTGACGATAATTCCGTGACCGTGATCCCGTCCCGCGGGTGGTCCCGGACCGATAGCGTCTGTTCCGGACGCGTGTGGCGGGAACGGCCGCGCCGGGCGTCGAGGGGAGCGTGGGCATGGAGCCGCTGGCAGCGGACGATCCGCGGCAGGTGGGCGACTACCGGTTGCTGCGGCAGCTCGGAGAGGGTGGGATGGGCCGGGTCTACCTCGGCCGGACCACGGGCGGGCGGACCGTCGCCGTCAAGGTGGTCCGTCGCGACCTGACCGGGGACTCCGAGTTCCGGGCCCGGTTCCGTCAGGAGGTGGCGGCCGCCCGGAGGGTCGGCGGTACCTGGACGGCACCGGTCCTGGACGCGGACATCGAGGGCGGGCACCTCTGGGTGGCCACCGGCTACGTCGCCGGACCCGCGCTCGCCACCGCCGTACGGGAGTTCGGGCCACTGCCCGAGCCGGCCGTTCGAACCCTCGGCGTCGGCCTCGCCGAGGCGCTCACCCATGTGCACGGCCTCGGGCTGGTGCACCGGGACGTCAAGCCGTCGAACGTGCTGCTGACCCTGGACGGGCCGCGGCTGATCGACTTCGGCATCGCCCGCGCACTGGACACCACCACCGCGCTCACCCAGTCCGGCCAGGTGATCGGCTCGCCGGGCTTCATGTCGCCGGAGCAGGCGAACGGGCTGCCCGCCGGGCCGGCCAGCGACGTCTTCTCGCTCGGCGCGGTGCTCGCGTACGCGGCGACGGGCACGATGCCGTTCGGCTCCGGGGTGAGCGCGCCCGTCCTGCTCTACCGAGTGCTGCACGAGGAGCCCGACCTCTCCGGGCTGGACGGCCCGCTGCACTCCCTCGTCCGTGACTGCCTGGCCAAGGACCCGTCCGCCCGCCCGACGCCCGGACGGCTGCGGGAACGGCTGGACGGCGACGGTGCGGCCGCCGCCCGGCTGGGGCACGGGGACTGGCTGCCGGCGGCGCTGGCGGCGGCGGTCGGGCGCAGTGCCGTGCAGCTGCTGGACCTGGAGGGGGAGCGGGAGTCCGGGGAGGCGACGGCCACGGGGGGCGGGGCTGCTGCGCCGGCTCCGCGGACGGCGGCCGGAACCCGGGTTTCCACCGGGGGACGGACGGTTGCCGAGGCGGCGAGGGCGGCGCGGGCGGCCGAGGCGGCGAAGGCCGTACCGGGCGGTGGTGCGCCCGGGGCTCCCGGGTTCGGGCCGCCGGTCCCGCCGGGTTTCGGCCCGCCGACCGCAGGGCCCGTCGGGCCGGTCGGACCGTACACGCCGACCCCGGTTCCGACGCCGGTCCCGGCGCCGTCGGCAGGGGCCACGGTGCCGGGCTACGGGCCGTACCCACCGCGGCCGCGCGACCGGCGGGGGTACGGCGCGCTGGCGGCCGTGCTGGCCGTCGTCCTGCTGCTGGGCGGCGGATACCTGCTGATCGAGCGGCTACGGGAGAACGACGGGAAGGCCACCGCGTCGAACCCCGGGCAGAGCGCCCCGGCCGGGGGCAGGACGGCGTCCGCCGCCCCGGCTTCGAAGAAGCCCGAGCCGACCGGCGACGGTTCCGATCCGGCCGACGACAGCCCCGCGCCCAGCGCGGCCCCCACGGACGCCGGGCCGGGCATCATCCCCGCGAAGTTCCTCGGGACGTGGGTCGGCGAGCGCAAGGCCGCCAACGGGGACGTCACCACCGTCACGCTCACGATCGTCCAGTCGGCGCCGAGTGAGGAGAAGAGCAGGATCCGCGCCGAGACGCCGAAGACCGGCACCTGGTGCGAAGGCGCGTGGACGCTCACCGAAGCCGACGAGAGCCGGGTCTCCTACGCGTCCCGGGCGACCGGCTCCTCACCCGGTGACACGTGCCTCGGTGCCGACCGGTCGATCTACCGCCTGGTCACGATGCAGCCGGACGGCACGCTCCACTACAGCATGGACCTGCTCAAGCCGGACCAGTACATGGTGCTGCAGAGGAGGGGCTGAGGCGCGGGGTCCTCCTCCCGACCGACAGGGCTCCGGGGAGCGGGCAGTGGCAGGCCGCGACGGGCGGGCGACGTCGAGCCGCACCCCGCCGTCGGGGCCGGGCGACGTCCGTGAGGGGACGTCATCAGCGCGGACGAGCGGGAACCGTTCACTCTTTCCACCCGTCATCTCCACAGGGGCTGCCGAGACTCAACACCCCTTCCGCTTTTCACCGCCGAGGTCCGAGGAGATCCATGGTCGACACCGTCAACTCACTGGTCGCCCGCGTTCACGAACTGCTGGTGGCGTTCCTGACCAAGGGCCCCGCCGCGGTGGGCACCGCGGGCCTCCACGACGTCGTCGCGCGTGCCACGGCGCTCGGCCCCGAGGGCACGTGGCTCGTCGCCGCGGGCCACGTGGGCCTCGGCGACCTGGCCATCGCACGCGGACAGGCGGAGGAGGCGATCTTCCACCTCGACGCCGCGGTGGCGGCCGGCTACAACGACTGCGTGGCGCTCCACGTCGCCCCCGTACGCCCGCTGCACCACGATCCCCGCTTCCGGGCCCTGTACCAGCGGATGCGCATCACCCAGGCGGACCTCGACGAGTTCTTCTGGCTGCACCAGGAAATGCAGATCACGGTGAGGGAGGCCCAGAGCGCGACCGTCGACAACATCGGCCGCCTCGACACCGGGGTGTCCCTGCTCCCGCAGGCGCCCATGCCCACCCGCGAACCGAACACCCTCGGCGTCCTGATCACCCGCATCGATCTTGCCGCGGTCCAGACCGCGCTCCAACAGGCCGCCGTGAAGGCGGAGTTCCAGCGCAGCTCCGGCAACACCAGCCTCAGTCTCATCGACGGCTCGTGGGATGACCACCCCCGCGCCAGGTACGACGCCTGGCACGCCGACGAGCTGGACACCCGGCGGCGGCAGGCCGCCGAGGCCCGGGCTTTCGTCGAACGCCCCGGCGCCGGGACCACGCTCGTCCCCTGCCCGCCGCTGGGCTCGATCCGGTACCCGGCCTGAGGAGGGCCTTGACCCGGTAGCCCGGGCCGGCGGCGTTCAGCGGGGTGCACCAGGAGGTGTGGCCCGGCTCGGGGTGGCCACGAACTCCGGGGTGGCCACGCAGGAGGGCGGCCCGTCGGAGAGCCGCGACCGGGGGGCGAGGCGCCGCACCCGCGCGGCCCCCTCCGTCCGGTGGGGCGGTACCAGCCGCCACGGTGTTGGTCCGATCGGATGGCGGGCCTTTCGCCGCCCGGCGCGCCGGGTCGTCGCAGACCCGGGCCTGCGTGACCCACGGGCTAGGTTCGGGCCCGTGAGCGGCAACGACGCGGTCCTGGTGCTGGTGGTCGCCACGGCGCTGGGCTTCGACTTCACCAACGGCTTCCACGACACCGGCAATGCGATGGCGACCTCGATCGTCACAGGCGCTCTCCCTCCACGGGTCGCGGTCGCCGTCTCGGCGGTGCTGAACCTGGTCGGCGCGTTCCTGTCGACCGCCGTCGCGGCGACCATCGCCAGCGGACTGGTCAACAGCCACGACGTGACCCTGACGGTGGTCTGCGCGGGCCTGGCCGGCGGCATCCTGTGGAACCTGACCACCTGGTTCCTCGGGATCCCCTCCAGTTCCTCGCACGCGCTGATCGGCGGGGTGGTCGGGGCGACGATGGCGGCGGCGGGCGCCTCGGCCGTCAAGTGGCAGGGCCTGGTGTCCAAGGTGATCGTGCCCGCCGCGCTGTCGCCGTTCATCGCCGGCGCGGTGGCCGCGGTCGGCACCCTCCTGGTCTACCGCCTCACCCGGGGCGTGCCCGAACGCCCGCGCAGGCACGGCTTCCGGCTCGGCCAGGTCGGCTCGGCCTCCATGGTCTCGCTCGCCCACGGCACCAACGACGCCCAGAAGACCATGGGCGTCATCACCCTGGCCCTGATCGCCAACGGCTCCCTGCCGACCGGGGCGAGCGCGCCGACCTGGGTGATCACCTCCTGCGCGCTGGCGATCGCCCTGGGCACCTACGTCGGCGGCTGGCGGGTGATCCGGACACTGGGCAAGGGACTGGTGGAGATCGAGTCGCCGCAGGGGATGGCCGGCGAGTCGGCTTCGGCCGCCGTGATCCTCTCCTCCACCGACTTCGGCTACTCGCTCTCCACCACCCACGTGGCCACCGGGTCGATCGTGGGATCGGGGGTCGGGAAGAAGGGCGCCGAGGTGCGCTGGCACATCGCCCGCCGGTTGGTGACGGCCTGGCTGTTCACCCTGCCGGCCTCCGCGGTGGTCGGCGCGCTCGCCTACTGGGTCGCGAACGGGATCGGCGGGACGACCGGCGTGGTGGTGATCTTCATCGTGCTGGTGCTGGCCTCGATCGCCTTCTTCGCCGCCTCCCGCCGCGCGGCCGTGACACCGGAGAACGTCAACGCCGCGTGGACGGGATCGGTGGTCCCGACGTCCGCCAAGGACGAGGTGGCCTCGTGAACTCCTGGATCAACCTGAACGCGCTGTGGAAGATCGTCGTGGTCGGCCTGCTCGCCGGTGCCGGTCTGCCCGCGCTGTTCGCCGTCGGCCTGCGCCTGCTCAACCCGCCCACCCCGGCCGGCGAGCCCGCCGCCGACCGGCCGACCGCCGGGCCGGTCGGCTACACCCTGGCCGGACTGTGCTTCGCGGTGGTGCTCGCGGCGATCGGCTGGGGCATCTCCGTCATCGTCAACCACAGCTGACCACCCGTCACCCCGCCGCCGTCGAAGGCGCGACCCTGCCCGCCGCCGGCGCAGCGCAGGCCGCGGAGGAGGCGCTCTCCTCTCCCGGCTTCGACCTGCCCCGACCGTCCCCGGCCGCCGGTCGGGCGGCGACCTCCGCGTGCTCAGCTCGTGCGCGGGGCGGATGCGCCGGACGCTGTCCGGGTGGAGCGGCCGCGTCGGGGGGCTTCGGCGATGGCCAGGTACCACGGGCCGGCTCTTCGTGGCGACCTGACAACTTCCTGACATCCGTTCGCGATGCTCTTCCTATGCCGCCCGCGCCGCGCGCCCCCGGCGCGGCGCGGGCGGCATGCGAAGCCGCGAGATTCGCGGGTCTCCGCCGGATGGCTCATGACTCATGGGAGGTTCCGATGATGAACAGCAAGGTGATACGCAGGTCCGGTCACGTGGTGGCCGCGCTGCTGATGTCGGCCGGAGCGGTCGCGGCGATGCCGGGTACCGCGATGGCCGCGACCAACAGCAGCGGCGGTGGGTGCGCCAACAACCGGCTCGTCGCGTCCATGCAGGACCCGAGCAGCCCCATCCCGCACGCCCTGCGGACCATCCTGGACGTCCGCACCTGCATCAGCGCGAGCGGGGCGAGCGTGTACCCCGACGCCTACGTCACGCCGGTCATGCAGTTGGCGCCGTGTCAGCTGTACATCTCGTACACCGGCCCGAACGGCGGAAGCAAGTGGGAGACCCCGCGCTCGGCGTCGGGTCACGTCGTCTACAACGCGCCCGCCGGCGGCGTCCGCGGCAACTACCGCACGGTGCTGCACCTGAAGTGCATGGGAGCCGAGAAGGACAAGGCGGAGAGCCCTGAACTGAACCTCAACTGGTAGGACTCCGCCGCCTGCGGCCGAGGAGAGTGCCGTTCCTCATCTCGGCCGCAGGCTCGCCGGTGAGTTCGCACGAGTGCGGGGGCGGCGTTGCCGAGCTCTCGCGGGCGACGACCAGCCCGGTCTGAGCCCATCCGAACCGTTCATGTTCGGAGGATCTGGTTAGCCGGCATGGCGGTGGCCGGTGAGTCGGTAGCCGGTACCGAAGACCGTCAGCAGCCGGACGGGTGTGCGGGGGTCGGGTTCGATCTTCCTGCGCAGGTTCATGATGTGTACGTCGATGGCGCGTTCGGTGGAGATGCGGTCGCCGCCGCCGGTGTGCAGAAGTAACTGGCGGCGAGTGAAGACCCGATCGGGTTCTGCGGCCATGGCCTGCAGGATGGCGAACTCGCCGGGCGTGCATGACACCGGGGCGTCGTCGCAGGTCACCAGATGTCGTACGGGATCGACGGTGATGCCGCCTGCCCGTAGCAGGGCGGAGCCGCCCGCGGCGCGCGGCGCGCGGCGCAGCACCGAGCGGATACGGGCCATCAGCTCCCGTGGGCTGTACGGCTTGATGACGTAGTCGTCCGCGCCGTGGTCGAGGCCGAGCAGAATGTCCTCCTCGGTGGAGCGCGCGGTGAGCATGAGGACGGGAACGTCGTCGTCGCGTCGCAGCGCACGGCAGACCCGTAGGCCGTCGATGTCGGGGAGTGTCAGCTCCAGGACGATCAGGTCGGGCCTGCGGCTCCTGGCCGCGTCGATCGCCGCCCGGCCGTTCCGGGTCACGACGGCGGTGTGACCTTCCTGAAGGAGCAGCCGGTGCAGGAGACCGGCCTGTAGGGCGTCGGCCTCCACGACGAGAACATGTGCGCACACGCCACTGGCTTTCTTGTCGAACGTGCTTGAACCGCGGTCGGCGAGGGCCGTCACCTCCGGCTCGACGCAGGGCAGGCCGGACGGCCCGCCATGCCCTGGGCGCGGGCGCGCAGCAGGAGAGCGACCCAACTGCGGTACGGCTTCCACCGGTCGGCGATCTCGGCCAGTCGGGTGACGTCGGTGGCGGCGGTGCCGAGCCCGTATGCGGTGGCGATTGCCCGGTGGAGGCGTGGTTCGTGGCCGGGGAAGACGTCGGGGTGTCCTGCTCCCCGGATGAGGACGAGCTCGGCGGAGAAGGGGCCGATGCCAGGGAGGGCGCGCAGTTCGGCGAGGGCCTGGTCGGCGGGCAGGGCGCGCAGGCGGGCCGCGTCGAGGTGCCCGGCGAGGGCCGCTTCGGCCAGCGCGTGCAGTCGTTGGATCTTGAGGCCGGTCAGCCCTGGCACGTGGGTGATGGTGCGCAGGGCGGCGGGGGTGGGGAAGGCATACAGGGTCTGGCCTGCGATGTCCATGCGAGGTCCGTGCCGACGGGCGATGCCGGCCTTGATGCCGGCTGCCTGGGTCATGCGGATGCGGTGGCCGATGAGGGCCCAGGCGGCGGCTTCGTAGGGCGAGTGGAAGCAGACCGGGCGCAGTCCCGGGTAGTCCGCCAGGAGTCCGGCCACCACCGGGTCCGCGGCCAGGGTGGGGAATGCGGTGCCGTCGGTGTCAAGGGAGAGGATGCGGGCGATCTGGGCCGGTGCGGCTGGGCCGGCCGCATGTCCGGCGGTCAACGCCTGTGTCCGGGGCGGGGTGTCGGGGTAGACCGTGAATTCGGCCTGGACCGTGCCGGTGGCGCCGTCTGCCCCCACCTCTTGTCGGACGGTGGCCGCGACGACGGATACCGCGTCGTCGGCGGGGAAGGCCAGACGGAGGATCCCGTCAGCGGCCTGAGTGTGGCTCGCGGGAGTGAAGCCCTCCAGGAACCGGATGGCGGCCGCGAGCGAGAAGGGCCCGGTGGGGGTGAGGGAGACGGCGCTCACGGGTCAGCCTCCGTGCGCGGTGAGGGTGTAGCCCTCGGGGCCCTCGAAGGAGAACATCGGCCCGAACGGGCTGTCCGCCATGGGAGTCAGGATCCTGATTCCGGCGGCGGTGAGCTGGTCACGGAGCTGGTGGGCGTCCGGGGTCCGGAACCAGAGCACCACACCCAGGCCGGGACGTGCGGCGTCGGTGAGGTCGACGCCCGGGAGGAGCTCGCGGACGGCGAACGGGGTCGGCTTGGTGTCGAACACGACCGCGTGGGGCGGTGAGACCGCGGCCCGGCGCAGCCCCAGGTGCTCCTCGCAGAAGGCGGCTGCGGCGTCCACGTCGCGGACTTGCAGGGCGATGAAGTCGGGGCCGTCGATGGTGACGGACATGGGTCCTCCTCGATCCTCAGGATCCTTGATGTCAGAACTTTGACATAGCGGAGACTAGGATCCCGGGCCGACCGTGTCAAAATGCTGACATGATGGAGAAGCCGCCGATCGAGCCGCCCCGCCTCCCGAAAGACGTCACCCGGCACGTGGGATACGTCCTCAAGCGCGCCCAGGCTGCCCTGCGCGGCGCTATGGACGGGGTCCTGCGCCAGCACGGGCTCACCGTGCCGCAGTACGCCACCCTCGAACTCCTGGCCCTGTCCCCGGGCATGTCCAACGCCGACCTCGCCCGCGCGACCTTCGTCACCCGGCAGTCCGGCAACGTCGTACTGCGGGGTCTGCAGGAGGCGGGACTGATCGCCCGCCCGGCCGTCGCCGACCACGGGCGGGCCCGCCCGGCCCACCTCACCGAGGAAGGCCGTACTCGCCTCGCCGCCGTCCAGGCCGCCGTCTACGCCGTCGAACGGCGCATGGTGGAGGCGATCCCGCCCGAGCGTGTGGCCGCGCTGCTCGCCGACCTCGACCGCATGGCGGCAGCTCTGGAGGAGTGACCCGCCGGGCCCGGGTTGCAGGGCCTGCCTCCCCCACGAGCCGGTGCACGACCAGCCGGTCACGTCCCTCACCTGCTCCGAGGTCGGACGGTTCGGCGTCGCGCAGCTGCCGGGCCTGGTCGGGGCGGGCGCCCTGCGGGCTGGCCGGGCCGAGTGCGAGATCCCGCGCGCCGCGACCATGGGGCCGTCGAGCCCGCCGACCGCCACGCCGAGTCACCGGTGGATGTGTCAACTCCTCATGCTGAGCCGCGAATCGAATTCCCCCCCGAATGCGACGGCCACCCCACGGGAGGGCGCTGGAAGTGAGGACGGCGATGTGCGGCCGGTCCGGACTCCGCCGGGGCGGGGGAGCGGGCGGCCGCACGGGTGAACCGCCGTCAGCCGGTCAGCTCGCCAGGGGGAATTCGCACCAGACGTTCTTGCCGCTGCCGAGTGGCTCCACGCCCCAGCTCCCGGTGAGGGCATCCACCAGCAGCAGGCCGCGGCCGGAGGTGGCGGTTTCGCCGGGCACCCGGCGGTGCGGCAGGACGCTGGAGCGGTCCCGGATCTCCAGGCGGATGCAGGGGGTGGCCCCGGCCCGTAGTTCTATGGTGAGCAGTGCGCCCCCGTCGGTGTGGACCAGGGCGTTGGTGATCAGTTCGTCCGCAGTGAGTTCGATGTCGGACAGGAGGTCGGCCGCCCCCCACGCGGCCAGGGCCTGGCGGAGCATGGCCCGGGTCTCCGCCAGCCCTTCCGGATCGGCCTGGTGGACGTGCTGGGTCATCTGCCGGGTGGCGTAAGTGCCGGGTACGGCTGTGCGGTGCAGGAGCAGGAGCGCCACGTCGTCGCTGCTGCCGAGGCGGCTCGGGTGGCCGCCGCAGAGGTGGTCGGCGAGCGCCTCGGTGTCGCGCGGGCCGGCGCGCATGGCGGCGGCGAGGGCCTCGATGCCGTCCGCGATGTCCCGTCCGGGGTGTTCGACCATGCCGTCGGTGCACAGGAGCAGGGTGTCCGCGGGGTTGAGGTCGAGACGGGGCTCGGGGTAGCCGTCCTGGCCGAACACCGTGGCCACGCCGAGCGGCAGGCCACCGCGGACACTGACCCAGCTGGTACGGCCGGTGCTGTGCCGCACGAGTGGTTCGAGGTGGCCGGCCCGCACCAGGCGCAGTGTTCCGGTCTCCAGGTTGGCGTCGACGTAGATGCAGGTCGCGGACCGCTCGGTGTCGAGCTCGGCGAGGAACCTGGACGCGCGGGCCATGACCGTGGCGGGGGTGTGCCCCTCGGTGGCGTAGGCCCGTAGCGCGATCCTCAACTGACCCATGATGGCGGCCGCGTGGCTGTCGTGCCCCTCCACGTCGCCGACCACGAGACCCACCCGCCGACCCGGCAGGGGGATGACGTCGTACCAGTCCCCGCCCACCTCGCGTCCGCTGCGGCCGGCGCGGTAGCGGACGGCCACCTCGCCGCCGTTGATCTCGGGGATGCGGCGGGGCAGCATGGTGGTCTGGAGCGTGGTCGCGAATTCGCGTTCCTGGTCGAAGAGCATGGCGCGTTGCAGGGACTGTGCGACAGCGCTGCTGAGTGCGATGCAGATGTTGCGGTCCTCGGTGCTGAAGTGGTGCCTGTCCCGGTAGAACAGGCCCAGGGCGCCGATGGAGCGGGCCTGGGCGGCCAGGGGCAGGAAGGCCGCCGCCTCGATCCTCATCTCCTCGACGTAGGGCAGCAGGCGGGGGTAGCGGCTGGTGAGCTCCTCCCTGGTGCTGACGAACCGCGCGCGTCGGGTGAGCGCGGCCTCGGACAGCGGCAGCCCGTCCTCCAGCTGGGTCAGCGACAGGTCGTCCTTGGCCCTGAGCTCCGCCGACGGCTGCTCGGTCGCGGCGACGAGGCGCATGACGCCCCCGTCCACCAGCCCGAGGGCGAGCCCGTCCGCCCCGAAGCGTCGCAGCCCTTCGCTGTCGGTCAGCACGCCGGTCACGTCGCGGACGGTGACGGCGCGGGCGAGGGCTTCGGTGGTGGCGCGCACGGAGTCGGTCTGGCGGCGCCGGTCGGCGGCGAGCGTGCGCATCCCCTCGGCGTGGGCCAGCTCCTCCTCGGCGTTGCGGACGATGCCGACGATGCGGTACGGGTGCGCCTGCGGGTCGCGCAGGATGCGCCCCTGCGTGTGGGCCCAGCGCAGTGTTCCGTCGCGGCAGACCAGGCGGAAGTAGGACGCGAAGGTCAGGTGCCCCTCCCGCAGCGCGAGCGACACGGCCTCGTCGAGCCGGTCGCTGTCCGTCGGCAGCACCCTGGCGGAGAGTGACGCGGGCACTCCGTCGAACTCGTCGGCCCGTAGGTCGAACACTTCCAGGCCCACGTCGTCGAGGTGGTAGGTGCCCCTGTCGAGGTCCCAGTCGAAGCTGCCCATGCCGTTGAGCGCCAGCCGGTCGTTGGCCGCGGTCGGCTCGGTGTCACCGGGGGAGCCCGATGACGTCGAAGCGGCACGGGCGGACACGGGGCGGGTGATCTCGGGGTCGTAGCCGCCCGGAGACCTGGACGTGTTCGCCATGGCAGGGCTCCCGTCCGATCGATGGCCCGCTGCCGGATCATCCGCGACGGGCTTGCCGCCGCCGTGCGGTCGCGGAGAGTGGCGTGCACGTGCGACAACGGGGCGCCTGGGTGCTCCGCCGCCCGCGTCGGGTCCGTTCCTGGAACGCCTGGTCAGTCTATCCACGGGCCGACGGCTCGGCATCGACGCGTGAGCCGTGGTGCAGGCCTTCCCGGCCACACCCGGGGTGGGCGCCCTCGCCGGCCGCACTCCGGGCGGACCATCGGCACGTTGCTCTCGTCGGTGCACTCGCCGGAGCATCCCGGGCACGGGAGCAGGAGCTCGCTCATCCGGCCAGGGCACCCGGGCCCCAGGGCCGGCTCCACAGGGTGCCCGGGCGGCCACCGAGGGTGGTGGTGCGCCCGTCGTCCGCCCGTGCCTCTCGTCCTCGACCTCGCCGTCCGCCCGTGCCTCTCGTCTTCGACCTCGCCGTCCGCCCGTGCCTCTCGCCCTCGACCTCGCCGGATGCGGCCCGCGAGCACCGCCCGCCGCGCCCGAGACCCTCCGCCACCACGTCGGCCGGGTGGTGCGGACCTCCCCGGCGCCTCCCGCCGTTCCGCCGGTCGCGGAGTGGCGTGGATCATCCCCGGCGGAGGCGCCGGGGCCCGGAGGCCTCGTGACACTTCGGGCGCGATCGGAGAGGATCATCTCCACCATGCGTCCACGTGTTCGATGCGATCACCCGTCATGTCGGCTGCGGAAACGGACTTCTGGGGGGACCTCATGAACAGGCGGGCCTGACCACCGGTGGCGTGTACCGCGAGCGGGTGACCCTGCGCCGCTCGGGGACGCCGGACCAGCCGATCGTCTTCACGGCCGGTGCCCCCGGTAGGTACAACTCCAATGTCCTGCTGACCTCCCCCTACCACGCCAACGGGACCGAGACCGGCTTCCTGCTCTCCGGCGTCCACGACGTGGAGCTCCGGAAGCTCACCTTCAGCACCCCCGGCACCGCGGTCGGCATCGACGCGTCGACCCGGGTGCGGATCGCGGACAACGACTTCACCCCGGCCTGGCTGAACGGCCTGCCGGCGAAGCCCCAGGTGTCCGTCGCCAACTCCTCCGACGCCGTCGCCGTCCAGCAGAACAGCTTCCAGTACACGCCGTTCGGCGCGATCCAGGTCGGCTCCGGCTCCCGGGGCACCCTGGTCACGGCCAACGGGATCGAGTCCAGCGACGGCACCGGCATCGGCGCCGCCGACGCCCCCGGCACGAAGATCACCAACAACGACGTGACCGCCGCCTGCGGCAACAGCATCGCCCTGGCCGGCGCGTCCCCCGACTCGCTGGTCGAGAACAACATCGTCAGCAAGGTGCCGCCCGGCTCGGACCCGAGCGCCTGCCCGGCGGGCACCTCGCCCGCCGAGATCGCCGTGTCGGACGCGGCCGCCGAGGGTCTCACCCTGGACTACAACATCGTCTGGGCCGGCTCCGGAACCGCGGCCTACCGGTGGTCCGGAACCGCCCACCCCTCGGCCGCCGAGCTCCGCGCGGCCACCGGCCAGGGCGCCCACGAGTTCAATGGCGACCCGAAGCTCGACTCGAACGGCATCCCGCTGGCGGGCTCACCCGCCCTCGACTCGGGCGACTCGACCGCGCCCTGGGCCGGCTCCGACCGCCGGCAGCGGCCCGAGGCGGACAACCCGCTCGTCGGCTCGCCTGCCGGTCAGGGCCCCGTGCGACCGCGGGGCGTTCGAGATGCAGGCCGTCGACCACCTCGCCTTCGAGCCGACCGGTCACCGTCCCGGTGAACGCAGACGGCACCGTCGCCCTGCGCAACAGCTCCGGGACCACCCACGTGGTGGCCGACCTGTCCGGCTACTACCGGCCGAACGACGGACGGCGCTTCACCCCGCTGACGCCGCAGTGGCTGATCGACACCCGCGACACCGGCACCCCGCTGGGCGGTCGCGGCAAGGTCTCCGTCCAGGTCGCCGGTAACGCGAGGGTTCCCTCCTCCGCCACCGCGGCCGTCCTCAACGTCACCGTGACGGAGGGCCAGAAGGACGGCTACCTCACCGCCTACGCGTCGGGCACGCCCCGCCCGGGCACCAGCAACATCAACTACGCGCCCGGTCAGACCGTCCCGAACCAGGTGATCGCCCCGATCGGTGCCGACGGCCGCGTCACCATCGAGAACAACGACGGCTCCGCCCACGTCGTCGTCGACCTCGCGGGCTACTACGACGCCAACTGCGCCGACCTGTTCACCCCGGTGCGCCCGGCCCGGCTGCTCGACACCCGGGAGTCCTACCCGGGCCTGATCGGCCCCGACCAGTCGAAGTACGTGACCCTGCCGGCCGGCCTCGACGGCGGGGTGAACCCCGACTCCGCCGTGGTGAACGTGACGGCCGTCCAGCCCACCACGGACACCCACCTGACCGTGTGGGCCAACACCCGGCAGTACACCAGCAACGTCAACGTGACCAAGGGCGGCACCGCGGCCAACCACGTCACCACCCAGATCGACGGCAACCACGGGTTCAACGTGTACAACCACGCCGGGTCCACCCATGCGGTCGCCGACCTGTTCGGCTACTTCGGCAAGGACTGACGCCGAACCTCCGCGCCCCGGGCCGGTACCCCACGTGGGGTACCGGCCCGGGGCCGTTCTGAGCGACGCCGGGTCGCCGGTGCGGAAGGCCGCTGTGGTGACGACGGCGTCGTGCAGTCACTGGGCGGGGTGGATGTCGGGGCGCATCGGGTCTCCTGCCGGTGTGGTCCGGTGGGGCGGGTCAGCGTTCTTCGCGGAAGGGTACGTGCCGGCGGGCGACGGGGTCGTACTTGCGCAGGGTGAGCCGGTCGGGGTCGTTGCGGCGGTTCTTGCGGGTCACGTAGGTGTATCCGGTCCCGGCGGTGGACCGGAGCTTGACGATCGGGCGCAGTTCGTTTCGGGCCATGGCGGGACTATAGCAAAATGAAATCCATTTTCATCTAGGCTAGGGTGGCACCGCCCGGCGACGAGGTCGCACGCCGCCGCCTCCCGCCATGTCCGCACACGCCAGGAACGGATCCCACATGTCCGCCCACTGCCAACTGACCGGCCGCAGGCCCGGGTTCGGAAACGCGATCTCGCACTCGCACCGCCGTACCCGCCGCCGCTTCGACCCCAACATCCAGCGCAAGCGGTACTGGCTGCCCAGCGAGGGCCGCTACGTCCGCCTCACGCTCAGCGCCAAGGGTCTGAAGACCGTCGATGTGATCGGCGTCGAGGCCGCCGTCGCCCGCATCCGCGCCCGTGGGGCGAAGGTCTGATGGCCAAGCAGAGCAAGATCGCCAAGAACGGGCAGCGCCGCGCGGTCGTCGCCCGCCATGCGCAGCGCCGAGCCGAGCTGAAGAGGACCATCGCGAGCCCCGGGAGCAGTCCGGAGGACCGTGCCGCCGCGCAGGCCGAGCTGGCCCGCCGGCCTCGCGACGCCAGCGCGACGCGGGTGCGCAACCGCGACAGCGTCGACGGCCGTCCGCGCGGCTACCAGCGGGCCTTCGGGCTCTCCCGGATCAACCTGCGCGCCATGGCCCACGCCGGGCAGCTGCCCGGCGTCCGGAAGTCCAGCTGGTAAGGGGGAGAGCCGTGTCCGATGACGTCAAGCTGCCGGTCGTGGTGGTGGCCGGACTGCACGAGGAGGAACGGCGCCGCGCCGTCGACGAACTGCTGGCGGGCTGCGTCGACGCGGTGGCCCTCCGCCACGACCTGAGCGACGCCGCGCTCGGCACCGTCCATCGCGAACTGCGCGACGCCGGAGGTGCATTCGGCCGGGCCGACGTCCCGCTGACCAACGGCTGCCCCTGCTGCGCGCTGCGTGCGGACCTGCTGCCGCAGCTCGTCCGGATCGCCGCCGAGCAGCAGTACGGCCTGGCCGTCGTCGAGCTGTGGGGCGGGAGCGACCCGCACCCCGCGGTCGAGGTGCTCGCCGGTGGCGAGGTGGCCGGGCGGTGCATGCATGATGTGGTCGAACTCGCGGGCGTGGTCTGCGCGGTGGACCCGCTGCGCGTGACCGGCGAGCTGTCCGTACCGGACGAGCTGTCCGAACACGGCCTGCACACCAGCGCCGACGACGCCCGTACGCGGGCCGAGGCGCTGGCCCACCAGGTCGAGTACGCCACCGTACTGGCCGTCCCGGGGACCGGGCCGGACGACGACCCGGCCGCGCGGCGGGCCGGACTCGCCATGCTGCGCCAACTCCACCCCACCGCACGGACCGTACGGCTCGGCGGCGGCTCGCTGATCCGGGCGGCGCTGGGCGGCTTCGACGTCGCCGCCGCCCGCGACCGCGTCAACCCGGCGATCGCGCTGCTCCCACAGACGCACGACGAGGCGGGCGTGGCCACCCTGGTCTGGGAGCGCCGCCGCCCGCTGCACCCCGGGCGGCTGCACGACGCGCTGGAACTGCTCGTCCCCGCCGCGCAGCGCAGCCGCGGCCGGTTCTGGCTGGCCAACCGGCCCGACCTGATGCTCGCCTGGGACGCGGCCGGCGCGAACCTCGCCGTCGAGGAGTGCGGGCCCTGGCTGGCGTCGCTGCCGGACGCGGCCTGGGAGCTCTACCCGCCTGAGCGCCGCGCCGCCGCCGCACTCGACTGGCACCCGCTGCACGGCGACCGGGTGCAGCAACTCAGTTTCACCGCCGAAGGGTTGGATGCGGACGGCATCGTCGAGCTGCTCGACTCCTGTCTGCTCACCGACGCCGAGTTGATGACCGGCGAGCAGGGCTGGAAGGCCCTGCCGGACGCCTTCGAAGACCTGCTGGAACCGGTCTCCTGACCTGCGCACCTGAACCGAGGAAGGACTCACACCCCATCATGGCCAAGCGCCCGGGCCCCGGTCGGCCGACCAAGCCGCGCCCGAATCCTCTGATCGAGGCGGGCATCACCTACATCGACTACAAGGCCCCTTTGACTGTTGAGGGGGGCAACCTGCTGCGGAGGTTCATCTCCGACCGGGGCAAGATCCGCAGTCGGCGGGTCACCCGCCTGACCGTCCAGCAGCAGAGGGCGATGGCCCGCGCCATCAAGAACGCCCGCGAGACGGCGCTGCTGCCGTACGTCTCCTCGGCGAAGACCGATCGGTGACCCCCGTCCGGTACGGCTACGGCCTCGAACACGAGCACGCCCACCTCTCGTAACACCCCCGATTCGCACGAAGGAAACCCCCGATGGCCGTACCCAAGCGGAAGATGTCCCGCAGTAACACCCGCCACCGCCGTGCCCAGTGGAAGGCGAGCACGCCGGAGCTGGTGCCCGTCACCGTCGACGGCCGCGAGCACCTGGTGCCCCGCCGCCTGGTCCGCGCCTACGAGCGGGGACTGCTCACGCCGTAGCCGCAGCCACCGCGAAGGGGGCGCGCCGCCATGCTGCCGTCCCCTTCGTCCAAAGCGGGGCCATCAGGAGACACGGATCGCCCGGCAGAGCGGTCTCACCGACGCCCGCCGCACCGTGCCATTGCCCCGCCGGATGGCCGACGACGGCGCGCCCAGCTGACCGAGCCTGCCGGGCCGGGCGTGGAGAAGACCCGATGATCGGATGTGGTGCCGGGATCGCGTGAGGAGCTGCAGTATGGAGGAGAGGCCGCCGGGCAACGGCGACGCACACCACCACGAGCCGTCGGCGGGCGCCGTCCACACGCACGCCCACGGCCCCGCCACGCCGGTATCGGCCCACCTGCGCAGGGTCATCGCCGCCGTGCTGATCCCGTTCGGCGTGGCGGTCGTCGTCGGGCTCGTCGTCCTGTGGCCCGGCGGGGTGCCCGCACACGAGCGCACCGGCGTCGGCTTCGACCAGCAGACCCAGCGCGGCAAGGTCACCCAGGTGCTGGAGGTGCCCTGCTCCGACATCAATCCCGCGGACACCGGCACTTGCCAGCAGGACACCGTCGAGGTGACCACGGGCAAAGACAAGAGCCGCACGTTCACCGTGAGCGTCCACCCGAGCGAGCTGCGCCGCTACACCGTGGGGGAGGAGGTGATCCTGACCTATTCGCCCGACGCGCCGCCGGACCTTCAGTACACGGTGGTCGACGTCGACCGGGACACCCCGATCGCGCTGCTCGCGGGGCTCTTCGCGGTGGCCGTCCTGGCGGTGGGGCGCTGGCGCGGCCTGACCGCCCTGATCGCCCTGGCGATCAGCTTCGCCGTCCTGTCCCTGTTCATCCTCCCGGCCATCCTGCACGGCTCCGATCCGCTGCTGGTGGCGGTGGTCGGCGCCAGCGCCATCATGCTGATCGCGCTGTACCTGTGCCACGGACTCTCGGCCCGCACTTCGGTGGCCGTCCTCGGCACCCTGATCTCGTTGGTGCTGATCGGCGTCCTCGGCCTGATCTTCACCAACTGGGCCCATCTCAGCGGCAACACGTCCGAGGAGACGGGCCTCATTCACAGCCTCTACCCGAACATCGAGATCCGTGGCCTGCTGCTCGCCGGCTTCATCATCGGTTCCCTCGGCGTGCTCGACGACGTGACGGTGACCCAGACCTCGGCGGTCTGGGAGCTGAAACAGGCCGATCCCACCATGAGCGCCCGCAGCCTCTACCGCGCGGGCGTGCGCATCGGCCGCGACCACATCGCCTCCACCGTCAACACCCTGGTGCTCGCCTACGCCGGTGCGGCCCTTCCGCTGCTGTTGCTCTTCTCCATCGCCCACCGGGACTTCACCTCGGTGGCGACCAGCGAGCTCGTGTCCGAAGAGATCGCCCGCACCCTGGTCGGCAGCATCGGCCTGGTCGCCTCGGTCCCGGTGACCACCGTCCTCGCCGCCCTGATCGCCGCGGCCGATCACCCCGAGGCTGCGCCCCGGGCGGATGCGCACTCCCTGCGGCCCGGCCGTCGGCACGGCCGACAGGGCGGCGGTGCCGACCGGACCTGACGGCGGCCGGCTCCTCGGGGCCGTCTCAGGAGGTGCCGCCCTCGGGCGGCACGTCGCGGTACGGGTTCCGAGGCTTGGCCACGGCCTTGACCTCCAGGACGTCGAGCACGGGCGGTGCGGTGGCGTTGGCGCCGGTCACCGGCTTCCATACGCCGGTCACCTCGACCCAGCTGTCGGTGGCCGGGGCGGGGCCCGCGCCGTGGACCTGGACCCGGAGGCGGCGGGCGTCGGCGGCGCAGCAGCTGACGAGCAGCCGGTTCAGGTACCACTCGCCCGGCTTGGCGCCGGGGGCGGCGAAGCCCAGGAGGCGGACCTTGCGGCCCTCCAGGCTCCTGTTGGGGTCGTTGCTGCGGCCGATGAACTCGGTCAGCGACATGGCGGTGGTCGGCTGGTCGGCCGTCAGCCCCGCGTACGAGGCCTGCTCGGCGGCGGCGGTGGTGCCCTCGCGCTCGGCGGAGTACGCGCCGAGGGCGGGCGGCGCGAAGAACAGCAGCGCGAGGGCGGGGACGGCGAGCAGTCCGGCGACCCGGGGCACGGAGCCGTGGTCGTGCCCGTGGTCGTGCCCGTGGTGGTCGTGGTGCGCGGGCCCGGCGCTGTGCCACTGGGCGCTGCCGTCGGCGGCGCGGGTGAAGGTGAGGACGGGTTCGCGCTGCGGCAGCAGGCGGCGCAGGGTGTTGCCGGCGCCCAGCAGGATCAGCAGGACGCCGGAGAGGATCAGCGGGACGTGCAGCCCCTCCTTGACATACTGGAGGTAGAGGTCGCTGCCGAGGGTGATGCGCAGCAGGGCGCAGCCCAGCAGGACGACCAGCAGGGGCGGGGTGAGGGCTCGGACGCGGCTCACAGCAGGACTCCTCCGATGGCGGTGCTGGTCAGGACGGCCACGAGGAAGGTGGCGGCTGGGAAGCGGGCGGCGAAGGAGCGCCCGAAGGCTCCGGACTGGAGGGCGATCAGCTTGAGGTCGACCATCGGGCCGACCACCAGGAACGCGAGCCGGGCGGTCGGGGAGAAGCCGGTCAGCGACGCGGCGACGAAGGCGTCCGCCTCCGAGCAGACGGCCAGCACCACCGCGAGCACGCCGAGCGCCAGCACCTGCAGCCACGGGGTGTCGGTGAACAGCTGGAGTACCGACGGCGGGACGAGGACGTTGAACGTTGCGGCGGCCATCGCGCCGACCACCAGGAAGCCGCCGGCGTGCAGGAAGTCGTGCTGCAGTCCGCGGCCGAACCGCTCCCACGGGCCGGCGTCGTCGGCGAGGTCGTCCGGTGCCTTCGGCAGGCGCAGCCACTCCTCCTTGCCGAACCTCACCCACAGCCAGCCCATGACCGCCGCGGTGAGCAGCGAGGCCGTCAGCCGGGCGAGCACCATCTCCGGCTTTCCGGGGAAGGCGATGGCGGTCGACACCAGGACGACCGGATTGACGGCCGGTGCGGACAGCAGGAAGGCCAGCGCCGCCGCCGGGGCCACCCCGCGCCGCATCAGGCTGCCCGCGACCGGCACCGAGGCGCACTCGCAGCCCGGCAGCACCGCGCCCGCCGCGGCCGCGACCGGAACGGCCAGCGCCTGACGGCGCGGCAGCAGCCGGCCGAAGAGGTCCGGCGGTACGAAGGCGCCGATCGCGGCCGACACCACGGTGCCCAGCAACAGGAACGGCACGCCCTGGACGACGATGGCCATCAGCACGGTGCGCCAGGTGGCGAGCGCCGGGGCGTTGGACCAGCCGAGGAAGCCGGTGCCGAGCAGCAGGGCCGCCGTGCCGGCGATCAGAGCGAGCGCGACGGCGGGGATCCGGCGGGCGCCCGGGCTTGACGGTGTGCTCCGCCGGCGCGCTCCGTCGGAGGTTCTGGTGAGTACTGCGGCTGCGTGGGTCTGTTCGCCCATGGTCCCGCCCCCTGACTGCCGACTGCTCTCGGCAGAGTCCGCGTTGCCGCGCCGGTGCCGGAGCGCGGTGGCGACGGCGAAGGGCGGCGCCGGCTCGTCTCCGATGCGAGCGGCGTGGCCAGACTAGCGTTGATAATCATTCTCATCTAGGGTTTCGGGAGGTGTGTCTTGAGGTGAACAGGTCACTGCGGTGCGTGATCGTCGTCGCGGGTCCTTCACCACGGCGGAGCCGCCGGGAGTGCACACGGGAGACCCTGCCCGAAGGGGTCGGGCGATTCGGTGCTGCCGGGAGTTCGGCGCATGCGGCGGTCCTCCGGCGGGGCGGCGTGGCGGACCGGACCGGGGGCCGCAGCCCTGGGCTGCGGCCCCCGTCGGGCGTGGCGTCAGGAGATGTTGAGGGCGGTGTCGTCGATCACGAAGCTGGTCTGCAGGGAGCTGTCCTCGGTGCCGGTGAACTTGACGGTGACGGTCTGGCCGGCGAAGGCGGAGAGGTCGTAGCTGCGGAGGGTGTAGCCGGCGGCGGCGTTGACGTTGCTGAAGGTGGCCAGGGTGGTGGAGCCGGCCTGGACGGTCAGCTTGTCGTAGACGGTGGAGCCGGACTCGGCCGTGTCGATGTGCAGGTAGAAGCTGAGCGTGGCCCGGCAGCCCTGCGGGACGGTGACCGACTGGGAGAGCGTGTCGGTGTGGGTGGAGCCGTAGCCGTCGAGCCAGGACTTCCAGCTGCCCGCGTGGGCGGCCTCACTGCCGGAGTTGTCGACGACGCCCGCGGTGGCGCTCCACGGTGCGGCGCTGCCCGTCTCGAAGCCCGGGTTGCCGAGCAGCTGGGTGGCGGGGCAGCCGCCGCCGGTGCCGGTGACCGTCCAGGTGAAGGTGGTCGAGCCGCTCGCACCGGTGGTGTCGGTGGCGGTGACGGTGGTGCTGTAGGTGCCGGCCGCGGTGGCGGTGCCGGTGATCAGGCCGGTGGAGGAGTTGACGGAGAGGCCGGTGGGCAGGCCGCTCGCGCCGTAGGTGAGGGTCTGGCCGGAGGCGGAGTCGGTCGCGTGGATCTGCAGGCTGGCCGAACCGCCCTGCGCCGTGGACTGGTTGCCCGGGCTGGTGACGGTGACGGTGTTGCCGCCGGTGCTGCCGGAGGTGAAGGCGGCGGTCCCGTTGGGGGTTCCGAGGCCGGTCGGGCCGTCGTAGCCGCTGCCGGCGGTGCAGAGGTAGGAGGGGGAGCAGCTGCCGTTGGCGCCGCTGGTCACGTCGTACAGCGCGGAGGTGTGCGCGTACGGGTAGGAGGCCGGGTTGGTGCCGGAGGCGGGGGTGCCGGCCAGGGCGTACACGGCGGCGACGATCGGGGCGGAGGCGCTGGTGCCGCCGTAGACGTTCCAGCCGCTGCCGCCGTACGTCTGGTAGACGGCGACGCCGGTGGCGGGGTCGGCGACGGCGGAGACGTCGGCGACGGTGCGCTTGGCGCAGCCGGTGTCGTGCTGCCAGCTCGGCTTGGGGTCGTAGGCGGAGCAGCCGGAGCCGGCGCCGTTGCCGCCCGAGGTGGTGCCCCAGACCTTCTCGCTCCAACCACGGGTGGTGGAGGCGCGGTTGAGGCTGGTGCCGCCGACGGCGGTGACGTACTGGGAGGCGGCGGGGTACTCGACGCCGTAGCCGGAGTCGCCGGAGGAGACGGTGATGGCCACGCCCGGGTGGTTGAAGTAACTGGCGTCCGAGCTCGGGTCGGTGGAGTCCTCGGATCCGCCGTAGCTGTTGGACACGTACTTGGCGCCGAGCGAGACGGCGGTGTTGACGGCGGCGCCCAGGTTCTCCATGGTCGCGCTGTCGGCCTCGACCAGGAGGATGTGGCAGTTGGGGCAGACCGCGCTGACCATGTCGACGTCGAGCGAGATCTCGCCGGCCCAGCCGCTGTCGGCGCTCGGGTAGGAGGTGCCGCCGCGCTGGTCGACCTTCTTGAAGCAGCCGTTGGCGGTGGTGCACGCGGGCAGGCCGTACTGGCTGCGGTACGCGGCGAGGTCGGACTCGGCGTTGGGGTCGTCGTTGGCGTCCACGATCGCGACGGTGGCGCCGGAGCCGGCCGAGGTGGGGAGGTTGTAGGCGGCGGCGAGGTCGCCGGGGCCGTAGCCGGAGGGGGTGGCGTTCGGGGCCAGGGTGGACTGCTGGGGGAGGTCCGTCCGGGCGAGGGCCAGACAGGCCATCTCGCCGGGGTGGCTCGCGCAGAGCCGCTTGGTGGTGACGGGGGAGTGCGGCGCGGTGTCCGCCGCGGTCGCGCCGGGGGCGGCGACGAACAGCCCGGCCGTGGTCATGGCCAGGGCGGGCAGGACGGCGAGGAGCTTGCGTGCTCTGGGCAGGCGCGGCCTGCCGGGGGCGTGGAAGCGCAAGGATCGACCCTCCGTGGGGGTGAGGGCGCGGCCGGTTCCGGCATGGGGTGCTCGCCGGTACGGGCTCGTGCCCGTGCTGACGGATCTCGGCATGTGCGGCCGGCCGCGGCGGATGGCCGGGCCGGCTGGTGCCTGCGCTGTACGGGAGTGGGGGACTACCGGGTGATGGCAGGCCCATGACACAGACATGGGCCTGCCGGGTTCCGCACCGCGTACGGTCGTTGCCGGTGGGTGCGGCCATGACCGTACTGACGGGTGAGCGGCGGCGACAAGGACGGCGCCGGCAGCCTTTACCCGGCCTTGTCCATGAATTGCCGTGCGCGATAACCGGCTTGGGGCCTGCGGGGCGTGCGGGTCACCGGGGAGGGGCCGGGGCGGCGGGCCGCGCGGTGGTCGGTCACGGAAGCCGGGTGGCGAAGAGCTGGTGCCCGAGCGGCGTGAGGGGGTGGGCTTCGCCGGGCAGGGTCAGGACGGCTCCGAGGCCGGCGGCCGTCAGAGCGTCGAGCCACCGCTGCGAGGAGGCCGGCCGGCCGTCCCCGGCCGGCATGGGGGCCAGGAAGACGCGCGAGAGCAGGAGTTCGAGGTGTTCGCGGGTCGGCTCGACGGCCAGGAGCCAGCCACCGGGGGCAAGGCCGGCCAGTCGGCGGGCGGTGGCCTCGGCGTCGGGGGCGCCGCTCAGCACTCCGGTGGAGACGACCACGTCGAACGGGCCCGCCGCGGAGGTGCTCGGCCCGTGGTAGGGGTCCAGGAGCCCGAACCGCAGCCAGGGATGCCGCCGGAGCCGGGCCCGGGCGAGGCCGAGGAGAAGGGCGGACCGATCCGTGCAGAGGTAGTCGACCCCGGCACCCGCCCCGCACGCCGCCAGGGTGTCGGTGATCGCCTCCGTGGTCGCACCGGTCCCTGCTCCGAGTTCCAGCACCCTGAGGGGGCGGGGACTTTGAGGGGAGGCGGCGATGTGCCGCACCGCCGTGCCGAGGGCGCTGCCGAGGTAGCGGCCGGTGACCGTGCGACGGGCGAGGGTGTCCACGGCCCGCAGGGTCTCCCCCGGGGGCCGCGGGGTGGTGTGCTGCCCACCGGAGAGCATCCCGGGCAGTCGGTCGGCGCAGCGCCGGAGGTGGTCGATGACGGCGGCCGGGCCGAGCTGGCCGGTCCAGGCGGTGGCGGCCCGGTCCCAGGCCTCGCCGGCCGCGACGCCGTCGACCGGCGGGCAGCCCTGGAAACGGCCTCCCCGACGGGTGATCAGCTGATGCCGTACGAGCGCGTGCAGCCAGCGTTCGACGAGCGGGCGGTGCTCGGCGCTCACCCGGACCGCTTCGAGGATCTCGGCGAGGGTGTGGCCGCGGGCCGGGTCGTCCAGGACGCCCGCCTGCTGAAGGGTTCGCAGCATCGTGGTGAGGGCGGCATTGTCGAGGCGTTCCACGAACAGCCGGGCGTGGTCGGCGGTGACGCCGATGGCCTGTTTCCAGGCGTCGTCCGCCGCGATCCCCATGACCGCGCGCAGGGTGGCGTCCGCGACCTCGGCGGCGGTCTGTGGCTGCCGGACGTGGGCTATGACGGCGCCCAAGGCGTCCATGGCCGCGTAGACGTCGTCCTGGGAGGGCTCGGGACCGATGTGGAGCACCCGGCGCAGCGCGGTGAGGTCGCGTTCCTGCAGCGAGGGCAGTCGGCTGAGCCGCCACAACAGGTCGGACGGCAGGCTCAGGTGGGTGGTGCCGGACTGCTCCAGCCGGGCCGGGAGTTCGTCCGGTGGCTGCTCGGGATCGTCGCAGATGACCGTCCCGCCGGCGAGCAGGGTGGCGAGGGCGAGTTCGATGCCGAGCTCGGTCGCCGGGTACAGGACGGTGTGCCGGATCGGGGGCGGGCCGAGTATGCCGGCCCAGTGCCGCAGCCGGCGCTCGACCGGCGCGGTCTCGGCGGAGGGGCGCACCGCGAGCGCGGCGATGCGCTCGGCCAGGGCTTGCGGCAGGCCGCCCTGCGGTGCGACGCCGACCAGGAGGCCGAGGCCGCTGATGGCGCGGTCGCCGACGACGACGGCGGGGCGGTCGCCGAGCTCGCGCAGGGCGCTCACGAGCGCGGGGATGGCAGACAGGGTGATCACTCCGGGGTCGGTGGGCGGGGACAACTGAACCACGGAGTTGGCATGGGCAGGGCGGGCGTCGGGTCAAGATTCGGTAATGATTTTCATATCCTGCTCGACGACCCGCCCGCGATCGAGCGTGACGAACCGGTCCCCGACGGCCCGGGCCGCGGCGAGGTCGTGCGTGATCAACACGAGGGCCAGGCCGGCTCGTTCGCGAAGCCCGGTCAGCAGGCCGAGGGCCGCGTGCCGGCTCACCGCGTCGAGCCCGGAGGTGATCTCGTCACAGATCAACAGCCGTGGGCGTGCCGCCAAGGCCCTTGCCAGCGCGGCGCGTTGCAACTCGCCGCCGGACAGCCCGCCAGGTCGGCGGGTGATCTGCGCTTCCGAGAGGCCGAGCTCGGCGAGCAGCCGCCGTGCGGTGCGTTCGGCCTCGTCGCGGCCCGCCCCGCGCAGGCGGACGGCGGCGCGAGCCACCTGTGCGGCAACCGGGCGGTGTTCGTCGAAGGCCGCCCGGGCGTCCTGGAACACGTACTGCACGGAAGCGAGCTCGGAGCGGGTGCGGTGGCGGAGGCTGGGCGCGAGACGTCGTCCGTCGAGCGTGACCCGGCCCCGGTACCCGTCGTGCAGGCCGGCGATGCAGCGGCCGAGCGTGGTCTTCCCGCTGCCCGAGCTGCCGACCACGGCCAGGCACTCGCCCGGGCCGACCTCGACGTCGATCCCGTGGAGCACCTGGACGCGGCCCGGGTGGGAGGCACGGAGACTCTCGACCGTCAGGACGGGATGCGGACCCGGTGCGGAGCGCCGTGGGCGGGTCGACGGTGCGGAGGCCGGCCCGGTCCGGTCGTCCTTCGGCCCGGCCGGTAGCCGGTCGGCGGGGCCGGATTCGACGACCCGGCCGTCCCGGAGCACGACCACCTCGTCGGCCAGTTCGCGTACCACGTCCAGGTCGTGGCTCAGCAGGAGAACGCCGATGCCCTGCCGGACGACCGACGACAGCTCTTCGACGACCTTGAGCTTGGTCGGCGGGTCCTGTCCGGTGGTGGGCTCGTCGGCGACGATCGCCCGCGCGCCGAGCAGCAACGCCTGTGCCAGCACGACGCGTTGCTGCTGGCCGCCCGACAACTGGTGCGGGTACCGGCGCAGTACGGCGTCCGGGTCGGTGAGTTGGGCGCGGAGCAGTGCCGTGCGCACGTCGGGCAGGCCGGCGCCGCGCAGGCGGGCGATGTCGCGCAGCAGGGCACCGACGCGCCGGGCGGGGTTCAGCGCGGAGGCGGGCTGCTGCGGGATGTAACCGACCGCGCCTGCCGGGACGTCCACCCGGCCGCGGACGCGGGCACCGGAGGGGTACTCGCCGAGCAGGGCGAGGCCGGTGGTGGTCTTGCCGCTGCCCGAAGCGCCCAGCAAGGCCGTGACCCTGCCCGGGTGCACGCGCAGGCTCACCCCGTCGAGCAGGGTGCGGCCCGCGACCTCCACCCGCAGGCCGTCCACCGCGACCACCGGGCCCGTCATCGTGGGCTCTCCTTCCCGGGGCGGGCGGAAGGCTCGGCGGTGGCCGGTTCGGGGAGGCGGCCGGTGCGTTCGAGCACGACGACGGCGGTCGCACCGGCCAGGCCGAGCGCGCCGCAGAGCAGCCACGGCAGCCAGGCGGCGGCGTCGATGGCCCAGCCCACGGCGGCGTTGCCCGCGGCGGCCGCCAGGCCGGAGACGACGTAGAACAGGCCGTAGTAGGTGCCGGTCAGGTGCGGGCGGCCGAACGCCGCAATCAGCTCCATGACGAAGGGCTGGGCCAGCATCGAGCCGATCTGCAGCACCAGCACGGTGAGCAGCAGGGCGGGCAGGCCGCCGACGGCCAGCGGCGGCAGGAACGCGAGGCCCATCACCAGCAGGCCGGTGGCGATCCACCGGCCCCGGCTGCCCGAGCGCTGAAGCCGGCGGGTGATGCGCAGTTGGAGCGCCAGGTTGGCGACGGTTCCGGTGAGGAAGAGCAGGCCGGCGGCTCCGTTCCAGCCGGTGGCGCGCCGGGCGCTGTCGGGCAGCAGCAGGTAGAGCTGGCTCTCCAGGACGTACATGCCGACCAGGGAGAGGGCGAAGGCGAGGAAGCGCCGGTCGGTGACCACCTCGCGCCAGTCGCCGAGGACGGCCGTCCGGGCCCGGGGCGCCGGCTGGCCGGGCAGCGCCAGCGCCTGCGCCACGGTCAGCACGGCGAACACGCCGGCGGCCGTGAGCGCGGTGGCCCGGAAGTCGACCAGCAGCAGCGCCGTGCCGAGCAGCGGGCCGACCAGCGCACCGGTGGTCGCGAAGACGTTGAACAGCGCGAACGCCTCCGCCGTTCGCTCGCCCGACTGCTGCGCGAGGTAGGTGCGGACGGCCGGGTTGAACAGCGCCCCGGCGAGCCCGCTGAGCACCGACGCGGCGATCAGCACGGGCAGGCCGTCACCCAGCGCGAACAGGGCGAACCCGACGGTGCGCAGGCCGCAGCCGGTGATGATGACCCCGCGCGCGCCGAGCCGGTCGGCGGCCGAGCCGCCGATGATGAACAGGCCCTGCTGGCTGAGGTTGCGCACCCCCAGCACCACACCGACGGCCACGGCGGACAGGCCGAGGTCCTGCCCGAGGTGCGTGGCGAGGTACGGCACGAGCAGGTAGAAGCCGGTGTTGACGCCGAGCTGGTTGACCAGGAGCAGTCGGACGGGTCGGGGGAAGGACCGCACGGACCGCAGGGTGTTCACGCGGTGCCCTCCGGCGCCGGCGCGGGGGCGGGGAGGACGCCGAGCCCGGCCCGGGCGGGGGCACGGACCGTCCCGTCGTGCCCGCCGCTCCCCTGCCAGGGGTCGTGGGCGAGCAGCACCCCGGGCGCGAGGTCGTCGAACGCTCCGGCGCGCAGCTGTCCGAGCGTGGGCGCGGGGGCGGGGAGCCGTTCGAGGCGCGCCCGTATGGTCCTGGTCTGAAGCTTCACAGCCGTATCCCCAACGGGTCGACGACGGTACGGCAGCGCGCCCATCCGGTGACCTCCGCGGACCGCGGATGCGGAATCTCCACCGGTCGGCCGGCCGCATGCCCGGAGTCGAGGCCGTGCGCCCGGCAGTAGGCGTCGTCGTAGATCGTGCCGAGGTAGCGGTGCGGCCCGTCCGGGAAGACGGTGGCCACCCTCGCGCCGTCCTCGGTGCGGGCGGCCCAGGCCGCGACCAGGGCGGCCGCTCCCGTGCTCCAGCCACCGCTGACGAAGCACCCCTTGGCGAGGCGGTGGCAGGCGTCGACCGCTTCGGCCGGCCCGACCCAGTGCACCTCGTCGAACGCCCCGTACGCGACGTTGCGCGGGTGGATGCTGCTGCCGAGCCCACGCATCAGCCGCTTGCGGGGAGGCTGCCCGAAGATCGCCGAGCCGACCGAGTCGACGCCGATGACGCGCAGCGCCGGCCAGCGGCGGCGCAGCGGCTCGACCAGACCGGCGCTGTGGCCTCCGGTGCCGACGCTGCACACCAGAACGTCCAGGCCGTCCAGTTCACCGATGAGTTCCTGCGCCATCGCGTGGTAGCCGGCGGCGTTGTCCGGGTTGTTGTACTGGTCCGGCCAGTACGCGCCCGGCAGGCGCTCCAGCAGTTCGTGCAGCCTGGCGAGCCGGGCCGCCTGCCAGCCTCCGTGTTCCGCGGGGGTGTCGACGATCTCCAGCCGCGCGCCGTGGGAGCGCAGCAACTGCCGCATGGAGGGTTCGAGTTCGGCGTCCCCGACGAGGACCACCGGGTGGCCGAGGGCCTGCCCCGCGAAGGCGAGGCCGACGCCGAGGGTGCCCGAGGTGGACTCCACGACAGTGGCGCCGGGCTGCAGTTCACCGCGCGCGTGGGCCCCGCGCAACATCGCCACCGCCGACCGGGCCTTCATGCCGCCTGCGCCCAGGCATTCCAGCTTGGCCCAGAAGCCGGGCTGGGGATCGGGGAGGGGAGTGCGGATCCGGGCGAGCGGCGTGCGGCCCAGCAGCGGGAGGAGGTCCGGGTTGGCGGGGTGCGCGAGCGCGGGGGCGGTCACCGGGCACCCCCGTGGCGGTGGATGACGCCGGGGCCGCCGTCGAGCCGGAAGAACGCCGGGGCCGAGTGGAGGTGGTGGTTCAGGTCCCGGGTGAGGAGGGTGGAGCCGTGCCCTCCCTCGGCGATGGCTCTCGGCATCGGCGACAGGCGGCTCATGGAGCCGACCCAGCTCTCGACAACCCGCAGATGCGCCACGTGGTCCCCTCTCGGTGCGCCGGTTCGGCAGTGACGGGGGCGAAGCTATCGGGAATCGTTGTCGTTTTCAATAAGCTAGATGGAAATAGTTTTCATGTAGAGTCCGGGTTCGACCCGCAATCCCTGGCCCGGACCGGAGAGCTGATGAACCGTCAATCGCACGGTGGGTACGACATCCGACACGCCACGACGGGCGACCTCGACGGAGCCCGCTCGCTCATCCTCGACACCTTCTACCGGGAGTTCGGCTACGGTTACGTCCCCCGGTGGCACGCCGACGTGATCGACCTCCGGAGCACCTACCTCGACCATCCGCGGCACACCCTCGTCGTCGCCGTCCATCGCGGCGAGGTGGTCGGCACCACGGCGCTGAACTCCTCCGGCCCCGCCCATCCGCCCCACCCCAGGCTGCTCGCCGAGCGCTACCCCGCCGGATCCACCGCCCAGCTGCTGCGCGTCTACGTACGCGCGACCCACCGGCGAAACGGACTGGCGCGCCGCATGGTCGACCTGGCGTGCGCGTTCGCGGCCGACGTGGGCGGCTACCGGAGCATCTACCTGCACACCAACACCGATGTCCCGGGGGCCGAGCCGTTCTGGCGGCAGATGGCGGAGGAGGTCTTCGATGCGCGCCCCACGGGCGAGCACGGCCGCGGAGTGTCCACCGTGCACTTCGAGATCCCGATGCCGCCCGCACCGGTCTCCGCCCACGCCGCGGCATGACGTCCACCGCCCCCGGCGCCGGGACGGCGCGCACGAGGACCTCCCCGCGGCCGCATCGGCGGCCGGCCCGGCACTGGTCCAGGATCCGGCAACCCGGTGCTCAGGCCGCGAAGTTGCAGAGGGCCGTGACTGCCGCATGCACCTCCCGTTCGATCTTGGCGTAGTGCCCGGGCGGGCTGTCGTAGTCGGGGTGGAACCCGGACTCCTCCTCGTGCCCGGTCTCGATCGTGAAGGCGAAGACCGGCGCCCTGGCCGGGTCGTCGAACTGCCGGCGGAAGGCGTAGTCGTCGGTGGTGCCGGTGACCGGTCCGCCCAGCGGGTGGTACAGCGAGGCGCTCTGGCCGACGTCGTAGGTGGAGTGGGCGCGCTGGGGGCTCACAGTGCTGACGGTCGGGTCCACCCCGGCGCTGCGCAGGATGGCATCCCGCATCTCACCGGCGATGGTGCCGAGGGTCTTGCGCACGAAGTGCGGCGGGGAGTTGGTGACGAACTCCCGGTAGTTGGGGCGGTCCGGCGGCAGGCCCGGGCTGCCCGGGCGGAGGCCGTCCCGCTTGCCCGTCCAGGTGGGGGAGGAGAAGTTCATGGACGGGTCGCTGCCGTTGTCCTCGATGCCCCAGCAGAGCAGGACCTTGCGGCCGAACTGGTGGACGTCGACGAAATACGTGGCCCTGGCGTCGTCGATGAGCCACTGCACGTTGGCGGTCTCCGGTTCGGAGGCCGCGGACGGTCCCCGGTAGGTCTCCGCCCTGCTGTCCGTGGAGGCCGGTCCGTCCCGGTAGAAGGACAGGTAGACCCCCATGTCGTAGTAGTCCTCGAACTTCCAGGCGATGTCGTGGTTGCGGTTGATGTCCACCCCGATCTTGGCCGGGTCGGGGTGGGGCCGCCGGTTCTTGCGCCAGCCGGCACCGATCGGGTCGGACGGCGGGCTCAGCTGGTCGAACAGCCGGCCGTCGGGGTTGATCAGCGGCGCGACGTAGAGGTCGACGCCGTTCAGGATCCGCTCCACCTCGACGGCCGGGATGGTGAACGGAGGGTAGTTCACCGTCGGCCCGGCCGGGAGCGGCCGGCAGGACGTCGCGGGGAAGACGATGTCGGCGCCGGTGGTGCGGCTCACCAGGAGGTTCTGCGCGAAGTGGACCAGCGCGTCCGGCGGCGCGGACTCGCGCGCGTGGACGCCACCGGTCAGCACCACGGCCGGACGGCCGTCCTGCGGTGCGTTCGCGATGCGGACGAAGTGGATCTCCCGGTCCTCGACGCTGCGGTTCGGGAACTCACCGAGCGTGCACAGGGCGGGGAAGGTGGCCGCGAGGTCGGCGAGCGCCGCCTCGATCTGGGCCGGTGTCTGCGGCACGGTCGGCGTGGCGTAGGGCGGGGGCATCGCTCACACCTCCCCGCGCTCGGCGTACCCCCGGCCGATCACGGCCGACGTCCGGGCGCGGTGCTCGTCGACGCCCTCCGAGGAGAGCAGTACCGTCACCTGCGCACCCTGCGCGACCGCGGCTTCGACCGCCCGGTCGGACGCGTACGCCGCGACCTTGTACTGGTAGTCGGAACGGGCCTCCAGGCTCGAACGCACCAGATGGAGCTCCGGAATGCCCTGCACGGCACGCAGCACATCCTCGGAACCTTCGATCTGAACCAGGCTCACGACACTCACCACCTTGCCGGCGGCCCCGCTCGGCGGCTGCGGTGCGTGAGCGCGGGACCGGGCTGCCCGCCGCGTCCGACGGCGCCTCCGGGCCCGGCCGACCGGATCCCGGGCACACAGCGTCACCGCTGGCCCGCACCGGTTCGGGTGACGGACGGTGACAATTCCGGAACGCCGGAGCCGGGTCTCCCGCCGTCGGGTGCGGGGAACCCACGCACGCTTTCAGCCTGGCACACCGGGGCCCGGACGTAAACCGCCGGTGGCAGCCGGAGGCGCGGGCGGCGTCCGGTCCGACGGCCCGCCCGTGTCGGCGTGAACCGGACCGGACCGGACCGGTCCGGTCCGGTCCGGTCCGGTCCGGTCCGGACCGGACCGGCGGGCGGCCTGGCGGGAAGCCCCGTCGTTCGCCGGGGGAGGCACGTCAGCTCGCCGGCCTCCCGGCGGTGTGCCACGGCACGAAGGCGTTCGTCAGGCCCGCGAGGGCCGTCCGTAGCTCAGGGTGGTGGCGCAGCAGCACCGTGACCATGGTGTTGTCGTCGATCCAGGCCATGCCGGCCCTGGAGTACACCCCGGGGGTGTAGTACTCGGTGAAGAAGCGGTCGCTGTTCAGCCGCCGTGACGCCATCAGGACGAAGATGCGGAACGCGGTGTCGCTGAAGGCGAATCCGGTGGGCAGCTTCTCCGCGTACATCCCGACCGTCAGGTCGACCTTCTCGATGTCGCCCTCGTAGAGCCGCTCGATCTCCTCGGCCCACTCCGGGTTGTCCGTCAGCTCCCGGAAGTCCTGCGCGGGCTTCAGCCGCAGCAGCCGCCGGAACTCGTTGTAGCGGGGAACGCCCAGCTCCCTGCTGCGCAGGATGTCGGTGGCGGCGAGGTCCTGCAGGTTCCCGTCCGGACGCCGGTACTCCTGGAGGAACCTCGGGAAGTTGTGCAGGGTGACCAGGCCCGGCGGGAGCGTGCCGAAGCTGTACAGCAGGTCGGCCGTCCGCAGGGTGCCGAGGACCTTCAGCGCGTCGGGCCCCGAGAGGTCACGGAACGTGCACTGCCGCAGGCCGGCGTCGTCGTCGGCGGACCGCAGGGGCCAGTCGTCGCGGACGAGCGGGTGCATGCGGTAGACGGCCACGAACTCCTCGGTGAGGGAGTAGGGGACGCCGTAGTGGTCGGTGCCGCCTCCGGGGATGCCGCTGACGACCTCGCTCCCGCTGATCCGGCCGAACAGCCTGTGCACGCGTTCGCCCGCGACGCCCCACCAGTTGGCCCGCAGGGCGGCGACGGTGGTGGGGTGGCTGATCACGGCCGGCGTCCACTCCACGGTGTGGATCTTGGCGAGGAGCGCGGCGTTGACGAGCCGGGCCCGCTGGAACAGCTCCTCGTCGTCCCAGGACGGGTAGGCGCCGTGCAGGTGGTCGCAGATCGCGTTGTGCTCCCGGACGAAGAGGCCCTGCATCAGGGCCAGGCCCAGCCAGAAGCCGGGGAGGAGGGAGGGGTCACGGGAGGGGTCCGCGGAGAACGGGGTCTGTCCGTTGTCCCACACGTGCAGCTTGCCCAGCTCTCCGGTGCGCAGCAGGCGCTGTTCGGTCCCGTCATTGCCGTAGAGCTGAGAGGCGTCCCACCAGTGGGAGGAGACGTTGACGCGGGTGTCGGGGGTCCCGGCGGGCGCGTGCGGGTCCCGGGTCGGGTCGTCCGGTGTCCGCATGATCCGCATCGGCCGCTCGGGCCACGGGTCGTCGTCCAGCAGCGGCACCTCCCACGGGTGGTCGGTGGGGCTCGTACCGTGGCTGAACCAGTCGCGGATCATGAACTGCAGCCAGGCGGCGACCAGGGAGTTGACCGACTCGGCCGCGATCAGCTCGTGCCGGGTGAGCAGGGCGCGGCTGACCTCGCGCGGGTTCGGCCTGGACAGGACGGAGTCGGGCGTGGCCGTGGCGATCCGGTCCAGCGGGACGTTGCGACCGAAGCGGGTGCCTGCCATGCCCATCCGGGGCTCGCCGAGGTCGTTGTGGCTGCCGTCGGCAGTCCGGTTGACCCGCTGTTTCGCGGACGCGGGTGCGGGGGTTGGTGGATCGACGGAGGGGATCCGGCCGGTGTCGTGGAGGTTCTGCTGACGCAGTCCGACCCGCAGCCCGAGGAGGGTCAGCAGGCCCGGAGCGACCGGCAGCCTGTCCCAGCCGATGCGCCGGTCGACGTACTCGGACGCGCTGGTGATGATCCGCCAGGGGAAGGAGGTGCGGTATCCGCCGCCGGTCCGGTCCGGGGCGGGCCGACGGGAGTCGCGGGGCGTAGTCATGATGACTCCCCGTAAGTGCGGTGACGTGTTGTAGTGCTGGGGGACGGGGCGCCGGGAGCCGGCGCGGGCCCATGGCAGGGGCGATTCCTCTGTGGACGCTCAATTCCACGATAGGAGGGCCGCCGCCCACCCGCGCGCCGGGCTTCCGGCGGACCGGGTACGGCGGGCCCGTGGCGTCGTCGGGGAGGTGCCGTGTTCGCCTCCGCCAGCCCCGCCACCGTGAAGACCGTCACCGACAAGGGCGACGCGGCCGGCACCCCCACCGTTTTCGTCAGCAACGAGCTGTCTGCTCGACGCGCAGGGGAAAGCCATCGCCCTCTTCGACGAGGCGACGGAGCGCGGGATCATCGCCCCTGGTGAGACCGAGCAGGCGATCAGCAACCGGATCCGCGACCTGGCGAACGAGATGTTCGGGACGACCCGGCACTGGCACAAGCGGATCGTCCGATCCGGTCCGCACACCCTGTTCCCCTACCAGGAGAACCCGCCGGACCGGACCGTGGAGCGCGACGACATCGTGTTCGCCGACTTCGGCCCGATATTCGAGGAGTTCGAAGCCGACCTCGGCCGCACCTACGTTCTCGGCGACGATCCTCTCAAGCACCGCCTCGCCGGCGATCCGCCCGCCATTTCGACGCCGGCCGCAGGTACTTCGCCGAGCGGCCCGACATCACCGGCGCCCAGCTCCACGCCGAGATCCAGCGGCTCGCCCACGAAGCGGGCTGGACGCTCGGCGGCACAGGTCACGCCGGGCACCTCGTGGGCGAGTTCCCGCACGGGAAGATCGACGCGGCCGAGATCGAGTCCTACATCGCGTCGGGGAACACCACGCCCATGCGTCGTACCGACCGCGCCGGGCGCGTCTGCCACTGGATTCTGGAGATCCACCTGGTCGACACCGGGCGAGGCTACGGCGGCTTCCACGAACAGCTTCTCGACCTCGGTTAGCGGACCCGCGCCCACCGGGAGGGTGGGGTGTGCACCGCTGTCCGCGATCAGCTGCGGGCAGCGGCGGCCAGCAGGTTGATCGCCCCGGCGACGTCCTCCGGTGAAGCCGGCACGGTGATCTGAGCGGCGCCGTCGAGGCTCGGGTGGGAGCCGACGCGCACGGAACGTTCCGCGTTCCGCAGGAGATCGAGGTCGTTGATGTCGTTGCCGAATGCGGCGTAGTCGCTGATCTCCAGCGCTTGCAGGGCTTCCCACTTCGTGGTCGCCCCGGGCGCGTAGTCGATGATCCCCTCGTCGAGGTGGTGATTGACCGTCAGCCCCAGCGTCCGCCCGTCGAAGCAGAGAGTTCCGTCGATGTCGAAGACCGCGGTGCGACTGCGAAGCTTGATCATCTCAGGATGCCATCCGCCAACCGATGCGGTCACGCGTTCGAGGGTTCCACGAGTGGCGCCGAGGCAGCGCCCGTACGGGGGCGGTGGTCGGTTCGCGGGTGTCGGGCGCGCACGGGGACGAGGGAAAGGTGTCGCGCCTCGTTTCCGCGACGCCTGGCGCTGCGCGCCGACGTCCGGCTCGATCCGGGTGGAGCTGTTCTTCGTGAACGGCTGTCGGCGCCGGTGGGCTGCTGGGATAATCGGCCCATGCCTGCAGAGGTGGAGCCTGAGCGGACATCAGAACAGCAGCCGGTCCGGGTGAAGGACGGCGCCCGGGTCGGCCCGGGTGGCATCGAGTACTTCGACGGGAGCGCCTGGGGACCGTACCGGGCGGTGCGGGAGCCCGGCGGCGGGCCGGGTGCCGTGTTCGGCGAAGTGCGGGCGTTCGCCGGGGCCGTGGAAGCGGTCGGGGACCGGTGCCCGAATTCTGAGCTGCCTGCGGGAGCTGAGGTCGTGACGGGACGCACAGGCCGTGGCGTGCCCGGACTTGCGGTCACCGGAGTCGTCCGGAAACAACGCCCCGCCGTTGTGGCCGCAGGCCGACCGGACGCGGTGGGCGTGTGACCGGCCGGCCGGCGCCTGTGGTGCTGCCCCCGGCGCTGCGCCTGGGGCTCGGGCTGATGGCGGCCTTCGCCGCGTTGGTGGTCGTCGTGCTCGGGCTCCGGTATGCCGACGAGGGCGAGCCCGGCATGGTGGACACCCGGATCCGGGCGGCGGTGGACGGTGTGGGGCCGCCGTGGCGGTCCGCCGCGTTGGCGATGGACTCCCTGGGGGAGCCGGTGGGAGCGACGACGCTGGTCGCGGCCATCGTGACGGGCTGCCTGCTGCTCCGGCGTCCTCGGGCAGCGGTGTTCATCGTTGCGGGAGTCGGCATCGCGGTGGGGACGACGGCGCTGCTCAAGCACCTGGTGGGACGCACCATCCACGGTGGGTACCTGTCCTACCCGAGCGGGCACACCGCCTTCGCCACCGCGCTCGCCCTCGTGGTGGCGATGCTCGCGACCCGCCGCCGAGGCCGGGACGGGCCCGGCCTCGGCGGGACGGCCGGCACCCTGCTCGTGCTCGCCGCGGCGCTGGTCGCCGGCGCCGCCATGGGCTGGGCGCAGGTCGCTCTGGACGCGCACTACCCGACCGACGTCCTCGGCGGCTGGTGCACCGCGTTGGCGGTGGTGCCGACGACAGTGTGGCTGGTCGACCGGATGGCCGACCGGCCACGCGGTCGCCTGTCGGCGTGAGCGTCGCTGACGTCACCTCACGTGATGTCGCGTCACGTCACGCCAGCCGGCGGAATACGGGCTTCACCGGCCGCCCGGCGAGCCAGGGGGTGGGGTCGGCGGCGTCCAGCGCCTTCCGGTACACGGCACATGCCCGGGCCACCACGTCGACGGTGCGGTCGATGTCGGCGTCGCCGAGCGCGCTGCTCACCACGAACGACGGTGCCAGCACTCCGCCCGCGAGGAGCTGGCGCAGGAACAGGGTGCGGTACTGCTGCGACGGCTGCCGGTTCTCGTCGAGGGTGGCGAAGACCAGGTTGCTGGACCGGCCCCGGAGGACGAGGTGGTCGCCGACGCCCGTGCCTGCGGCGGCCTCGCGGACACCGGCGGCCAACCGCTCGCCGAGGGTGTGCAGCCGAGCGGTGACGCCCTCCTCGACGTAGGTGGTCTGCACGGCCATCGCGGCGGCCAGCGAGTGCGTCTCCGCACCGTGCGTGGTGGACAACAGGAACACCCGGTCGCCGGAGTGACGAAGCCCGCCCCGCTCCATCAGGTCGCGGCGCCCGGCCAGCGCGGAGACGGCGAACCCGTTGCCCAGCGCCTTGCCGAAGGTGGAGAGGTCGGGGACGACGCCGTACAGGCCCTGGGCGCCCGCCTCGGACCAGCGGAAGCCGGTGATCATCTCATCGAAGACCAGTACGCAGCCGTGCCGGTCGGCCAGTTCGCGCAGGCCGGCGAGGTACCCGGGCGGCGGTTCGGTGTGGCCGGCGGGTTCGAGGATCAGGCAGGCGATCTCGTCCCGGTGCCGGGTGAGCAGCTCCTCCGTGGCGGCCAGGTCTCCGTAGGGGAACGCCACGGTGAGCTCGGTGGTCGCGGCCGGGATGCCGGCGTCCATCGGTGTGGTGCCGATGAACCAGTCGTCGGTGGAGAAGAACGGATGGTCGCCGCAGATGGCCACCCGCTGGCGCCCGGTGACGGCGCGGGCGAGTCGCACGGCGGCGGTGGTGACGTCTGACCCGTTCTTCGCGAACTTCACCATCTCGGCGGTCGGCACCGTGGCCAGGAAGCGTTCCGCGGCCTCGACCTCCACGATGGACGGCCGGACGAAGTTGCTGCCGCGGTCGAGTTCCCGCCGCACCGCCTCCAGCACGCGTGGGTGGGCGTGGCCGAGGCTGACCGACCGCAGGCCGGAGCCGTACTCGACGTAGCGGTTGCCGTCGATGTCCCACACGTGGGCACCGCGGCCGTGGCTGATGACCGGGGCGAGGTCCTCGGGGTACTGGTCGTCGCCCTTGGCGTAGGTGTGGGCGCCCCCGGGGATCAGGGTGTGCAGCCTCTCGTTCGCCGCCCGCGACCGGGGCAGGCCGAACTCCTCGGTGTGTCCGGTGTCCACGCCGACCTCACCCCTCCCCGTGCCGCAGCACTTCGGCGAGGCTCGGTGCCTCTCTGTCCCGCTTGGACACCGAGACGGCCGGCAGCGGCCAGGGGATGGCGAGTTCCGGGTCGTCGAAGGCGATCGTGACGTCCTCGGCGGGATCGTGCGGGCGGTCGATCCGGTACGAGACGTCGGCGGTTCCGGTGAGCGCCTGGAAGCCGTGCGCGCACCCGGCCGGGATGTACAGGCTCACCTGCGTCTCGCCGGACAGCTCGAAGAAGGCCCGGTTGCGGTAGGTCGGCGAGTCGGGCCGCAGGTCCACGACGACGTCGAAGACCCTCCCGTACGAGCACCGCACCAGCTTGGCCTCGCCGGCGCCGGAGCGCAGGTGCAGGCCGCGCAGCACGCCCCCGACCGAGCGGGACACGCTGTCCTGGGCGAAGGCGTCCGGGTCGAGGCCCACCGAGCGGATGACGTCGGCGTCGAAGGTGCGGCAGAAGAAGCCGCGCTCGTCGGCGTACGGCGTCGGCTCGAACAGGTATGCGCCGGCGATCGCCGGGACTTCGGTCACCTTCATGGGGCCTCCCGCAGGGCGTGGGTATGGGCGTGGGCGTGGTCGGCCGTCGGGAAGAGGGCCGCGGTCAGGGCGGTGAACTGGTGCTCCAGGCGCCGGGCGGCGGCCAGGTTCCGCTCGGTGAGGGTCCGTCTCAGCTCCATCGATCGCTTCTCCAGTTCCCGGAACTGCTCCAGCAGCCGGTCGGCGTCGACCTCGCGCGCCGGGTGGCAGTACGCGCCGAGGCCCATCTCCGCCATCAGCGCGTCGCTCTTGGCCGCGTAGCAGAGCGCGAGTACCGGCGTACCGGTCTTCAGCGCGCAGATCAGGTTGTGGTAGCGGACCGCCACCACGGTGTCGGCGGCCGCCATCTCCGTCATCAGGTCGGCCAGTGAGGCCGGCTCGGCGGCGGTGACCAGTGGCGAGTCCACGGCGTCGAGGATCGCGGCGACCACCGACGCGTCGCACGCGTCGCCGGTGAGCAGCCGGACCGGCCTGCCCTCCTCGACCAGCGCGCGGACGAACCGGATCGTCCCGTCGAGGTAGCGCCGGTGGATCTCCTCGGCCCGGGCACGGTCGTCGTTGCCGCCGTGGAAGTCCATGACACCGAGGCAGACCGGGCCCGGCGAGCCCGGGGGCGCGCCGGCCGGTCGTGTGCTCGCCGGTGGTGTCGGCAGGGAGAACGCGAGGTCGGGGTAGACCTCGTCGCGCGCGGTGTCCACGCCCATCGCCCGCATCGCGTCGCGGGACGGGGCGTCCCGGTACGAGCGGTACGCGGCCAGCCGCGCGGACCAGCGCACCAGGGCCCGGGTCGGCCGGTTGCGGATCTCGGCGGCGCCGACACTGACCAGCGCGACCCGGGTGCGCAGCAGCCGGCCGCTCGCGCAGAGCAGGAACAGCGCGTACGGGAAGCCCCACGGCCGCAGCGGCAGGGTGGCCTCCAGGACGCCCATGCCCGGCACGATCACCACGTCGTGCCGGCGCACCCAGGCTGCGGTGCGGACGGCGTCGACGAGTTTGCCCAGGCCCTTCGCCGCGATCGCGCCCGCCCGCGACGCGGTCCGGTACTCGGCGCGGTTCCAGTGCAGCCGCGTGGCGGGGATCCGGAACCGGGCCGTCACGGCCTCGGGCCCGCCGCACAGCGCGTCCACGACCGCCTCCGGGTGTTCGGCGCGCAGGTACCCGAGCACGGCCTCCAATGACCCGTCGTTGCCGAGGTTTCCGGAGCCGAGCAGCCCGAACACCCCGACCCGCACCGGCTTTCGGTCCGCGGACGTCATGTCTGCCGCCCCTCGCGGCCGGCCACGAGGGCGTCGACGGAGACGGTGAGCCCGGCCGGGTCGACCGGGGCGCGGTCCTCGACCCGTTCGCCGGCGCCCGGCCGGGCCCGGCTGCTCAGCCACGCGGCCAGGTGGCGGTAGCAGGCGCGCCGGTCGGACGAGGACAGCGGCGCCCGCCGGACCGCCGAGACGAAGCCCCAGACGTACTCGGCGAGCAGTCGGGGCGTCGGGTGCAGCGGGCCCGCCCGGCGCGGGTCCAGGTTGACGCACCGGGAGCGCTTGGAGGGGTTCGCCCGCTCGGCGCGGGTGGGGTGGTCGCGGCGGAAGTACAGCAGCTCCGGCACCTGGTGGAAGGGCCCGTGCAGGCCGATCTCGGTGACGAACGTGCGGTCCGCGTGGTGGTAGCTGTCCATCGGTTTCACCCGGCGCAGCACGTCGGCCCGCAGCACCCCGTAGAAGTCGTCGCCGCCGGGCTCGAACAGCATGCTGCGGAAGCGCTCCGGCGCGTGCGGCGAGGCGGTGGCGAGCCCGTACGCGTAGGGGACCTTCACCTGGCCGTCGCCGTCGATGACCGCCTGGTCGGCGTGCGCGAGGATCACGTCCGGCCGCTCGTCCAGCGCCTCCACGCAGCGCAGCAGCAGGTCCCGGCCGTACAGGTCGTCGTGCGAGGCCCACTTGAAGAGCTCGCCGCGGGACTCGGCGAACACGTGGTTGTGGTTCGGCGTGGCGCCGATGTTCCGGGGCAGCCGGAGGTACCGGATGCGCGAGTCCCGCGTGGCGTACCGCCGGCAGATGTCCTGCGTCGCGTCGGTCGAGGCGTTGTCGGAGATGATCAGCTCGAAGTCCTCGTAGGTCTGGCCGAGCAGGGCGTCGAGCGACTCGGCGAGGTATTCCTCGCCGTTGTACACGGGCAGGCCGATGCTCAGTCTGGGTCGGGCGGTCATGAGGTCCTCACTTCGGTGGTGCCGTCCTCTACTTCGGGGGTGGGGGCGCTGTGGTGCTCGCGCAGGGCGGACCGCAGTTGCAGCCACCACACGGCCGAGCCGCTGACGGTCGCGGCGGCGACGCCCCAGGCCGAGCCGATCGTGCCGGCGGCGGCCGCCCCGCCGAGCCCGCCGCCGGCGTAGCAGGCGGAGGCGAACAGCTGGCAGCGCAGGCTGCGCCGGGCCGCGCCGAGCGCGCGCAGCCCGGCGGCCGCGCCGGTGCCGAGGCCCGCGCCCGCGACGCCGAGGGTGATCGGCACGATGAGCTCCGAGGCGGAGTGCCAGACGCCGCCGAGCACCAGCTCGCCGAGCCGGCCGGGCACGAGCAGCAGCGCCGTGCCCCAGAGCAGCGCGCCGGCGGCCTGGCCCCCGCCCAGCAGGAGGCAGAACCTGCCGAGCCGGTGCGGGGCCTGCCGCAGCACCCGGGCCGCCTCCGGCACGGTGACCAGCGAAAGCCCCATCAGCACCGCCAGGAAGGGGCCGAGCAGGAGCTCGGCGCCCCGCACCGCACCCACCGCGCCGACCCCGACGATCGCGCCCAGGCCGTACGCCCGCAGCTGGCTCGCGCCGCTGAGGCTGACGTTCTCGACCAGGTACCGGTAGCCGAGATCGCGCTGCTCGCGGAGCCACCCGCGGGCCTCGGCGATCCGGGGCCGGATGCCGGACTGGAGGCAGCCGTACCCCGCCGCGACCGTGGCGGACGCGCCCCAGGCGAGCACGAAGGCGGCCACGCTGCCCACCCGGTCCGCCACGACCATGGCGGGGACGAGCGCGACGCCCCACACGACGTCGTTGACGAACGCCTTGCGCCCGGTGCCGGCGGCGAAGAACGAGAACCGCCAGGCGTCCTGGAGCAGCAGCCCCGGCACCATGACACCGAGGGCGGCGAACGCGGACCCCACCTGGCCCCCGAGGCCGAGCCCGGCCACCAGGCTCACCGCGCCGATGACCGCGCCGACACCCAGCGCGGTACCGGTCGACCGGGCCACCGCCCCGCGCCAGGACGCGTCCGGCACGCCGCTGAAGCGCACCACGAGCGGATCGGTGGCCAGCCCGCGGGAGACGTTGAGCACCACGCCGTACGTCACCCAGGCGAGGCTGAACATGCCGAACGCGGCCACCCCCAGCGAGCGGGCCACGAAGACGCCCACCACGAAGTTGCTCACGCTGGAGGCCGCCTGGTCGGCCAGTCCCCAGGACAGCCGGCCGGCGAGGGCCCGCCTGGCGCTCCGGCCGGCCGCTCCGGGCGCCTGCGCCGGTGTCGCCTCCGCCGGTGTCGCCTGCGCCGTCGTTGCCGGGGCCGTCGTCTTCATCCCCTCGGTGGTCATCGGCGTCATGCCTTGATCAGCCCGGCGCCGTGCAGGGCGTCGGCCGCGGCGGCGACGGTGTCGAACGCCAGCCCGGACCGCTCGACGACGTCCAGCAGACTGTGCTCGCCGTCGGAGAGGCTGAGCACCCAGAGCATGGCCAGCTGTGCCTGCTTGGCGTCGCTGCGGCCGCCGAGCGAGTCGTACAACCCGCGCCGGCCCAGCTGCGGTTCGCCGTACGGGCTGAGGTTGAGGTACCGCCGGTTGCGGTCCAGGACGGCGAACGCCTCGCGGCAGACCGCGAGGGTGTCCGCCATCGCCTCCGGGGAGACGAAGTCCGGATTGTCCGCCGAGGTGTGGTACTCGGGGTACCCGGCGTACGGGGTGCGGCTGAGCGAGCCGACGCCGAGGTCGAACCCGGGCGAGCAGTACTGCCGCTCGTCGTAGCCGTACGGCGTGAACCCGGTGACGTGGTGCGGTCGTTCGGTTGCGCGCAGGACGTGCCGCAGAACCCGGTCGATCTCCGCGTCGCCGCGCCTGCTCTGCTTGTACGTCAGCCGCCCCCGGTCGCCGGCGCAGGCCAGCACCAGCCCGTGCTTGACCCGTTCCACCCGCTCCGCGTTGCGGGCCAGCCAGGTGATCGCCCCGATGGTGCCGGGCGCGAAGATGAACCGGTAGGTGTAGTAGGGCGACCGCTGCGCCAGCTCGCGCGCCAGGAACGTCGCCACCGCGACGCCCGCCAGGTTGTCGTTGGCCAGCGACGGGTGGCAGACGTGGCAGGAGACGATCACCTCGTCGGTGACCTGCCCGGGGACGACGTGCTCGGCGTAGGTGAGGTGGCCGTCCGCGAGCGTGGAGTCGATGCGCACCTCGTACTCGCCGTCCGGCATCGCGTCCAAGGTCTCCTGGGCCAGGCAGAACCCCCATTCCGGCGTGTAGTAGCTGGTGCGGTAGGGCACCCAGGTCGGGTGGTCGGGCAGGGTGTGCAGGTGTCCCCGCAGCTCGGCCAGCGGCATCGTCGCCGCCACCGGGACGCTGTAGCCGAGCACGTGCAGGCTGGACGCGGCGAAGTCGACGACCCGGCGGCCGGCGGTGTCGGCGATGTACGCGTCCCGGATGTTCCACTCCTGCGGCACCGTCCAGTCGAGCACCCGCGTCCCGGTCGGCACCTCGTGCACCTGCAGTGGGACGTACTCGCCGACGATGTCCAGGGTGGCGCGCACGCCGTCGCCGGTGATGCTCCGGCAGAGCGGGTACAGCCGCTCCACCAGCGCGTGCATCCGGCCGCCCACCGTGGTCATCGGCGCCACCGCAGGGTGTCGTCGACGGTGCCGGCCCCGGACGCCGCGCGCAGCACGGCCAGCCGGGTGAAGCGCTGCTCGAAGTCCTCCCGGGTGAGGCCGAACTCGCGGTAGGCCTCGGCGAGTTCGAGTGCGCCCCGCTGGACCGTCCACTCGCACTCGAAGTCGGGGACCGCGGCCCGGAAACGGGAGAAGTCCACCCGGTAGGAGCGGGGGTCGGCGCCGGCCTCCCCGGTGATCCGCACCTTCGAGCCCTCCACCGCCTCGGCGACCAGCTCGGCGATCTCGGCGACGGTGACGTTGTTGGTCTCGCTGCCGATGTTGAACGCCTCGTCGTGCACCGCCTCGCGCGGCGCGACCAGCGCGGCGGCGAAGGCCCGGGCGATGTCGACGGCGTGCACCAGCGGGCGCCAGGGGGTGCCGTCGGAGAGCACCAGCACCTCGCCGGACAGCAGCGCGTGGCCCACCAGGTTGTTCAGCACGATGTCGGCGCGCAGCCGGGGCGAGAAGCCGAAGGCGGTGGCGTTGCGCATGAACACCGGGCTGAAGTCGCCGTCGGCCAGGTCGTGCAGGTCGTCCTCCACCCGCACCTTGGACTCCGCGTACGGCGTCACCGGGCGCAGCGGGGCGTTCTCGGCCACCAGCTCGTCGCCGCCGGCGGCGCCGTAGACCGAGCAGGTCGACGCGTACAGGAAGCGCCGCACCCCGGCGTCCCGGGCCAGTTCGGCCAGCCGCACGGAGGCGTGGTGGTTGATGTCGTAGGTGAGGTCCGGCGCCAGCGAGCCCAGCGGGTCGTTGGACAGCGCGGCCAGGTGGATCACGGCGTCCACCCCGGCCACGTGGTCGGCCGTGACGTCGCGCAGGTCCACCCGGTGCCCCGGCGGGTCGGCGGGCGTCGGGCCGAGGACGCAGTCCGCGAACAGGCCGGCGTCCAGCCCGACGACGTCGTGCCCGGCGGCCGCGAGGACCGGGGCCATCACGGTGCCCAGGTAGCCCTGGTGTCCGGTCAGCAGTACGCGCATGGGTCATTCCCCCAGGTTGAGAGTGCCGAGATCGAGTGTGAGTTTGGTGACGGCGAACGCCTCGGCGTAGCGCTCGTGGCATTCGATGCCGCGGATCCGCGCCAGCCCGAGGAAGGCCTCCCGGTCGTACCAGGGCCGGTGCCGCTGCGAGGGGTAGTGCTCCTGCAACAGCCGCACCTTCTCCTCGGCGACCTCCGGGGACAGCGGCTGGTACGCCGTCGGACGGCCGAGGTCGCCGTCCCACTTGACGATCTCGTAGCCGAGCACGAGGTGGTCGCGGAAGGCGGTGGTCACCAGCTGCGCCAGTCCGCGGTGGTCCTGGTGCGCGTCCTCGGTGCGCGGTGCGAGGACCAGCTCCGGCTCGGTGCGCCCGCGCAGCTCCTCGACCGAGGCCTTGGCCTCGTCCCAGTGCGCGGGCAGCCGGCCGTCCGGCAGCTTGAGCACGGTCAGGCGCAGGTCGGCATCCGGGCAGAAGGCGGCGAGCGCGTCCCGCTCCTCCTGCTCCCGCTCGCCGCCACCGCCGGAGAGCACCAGCGCGTCGACCCGCAGGCCCGGCCGCGCGAGGCACATCGTCAGCAGCGTGCCGCCGGCGCCGATGGCGATGTCGTCGCAGTGCGCCCCCACCGCGACGATCCGCTCCGGGCGCCCGGCCCCGAGCCGGATCACGCGGTCCCCGCCGCGGCTCCGGCCCGGCTTCCGGGCACCCGCGCCCCCGGGCCGCCGCGCTCCCACACGGCCCACGGGCGGTCGCCCCGGGCGTAGGCGGCGTCGAGCGCGGCCCGCTCCTTCACGGTGTCGGTCGGCTTCCAGAAGCCACGGTGCCGGTGCGCCACCAGCCGGCCGCGCTTGGCCAGCCCGGCGCACCCGTCGGCGACCAGGTCCCCGTTCTCCGGTATGTGGTCGAAGACCTCCTGGCGGAGCACGAAGTAGCCGCCGTTCTCCCACAGCGGCATTTCGCTGACCGCGGTGATGCCCCCCACCAGGCCGTCCTCGCCCAGGTCCACGCAGTGGAACGACTGCTGCGGCGGCACCACCATCATCGACGCACCGGCGTCGCGCTGGGCGAACCGGTCGATCATCTCCGGCAGCGGGGCGTCGGTGAGCACGTCGGCGTAGTTGGCGAGGAACATCTCGTCGCCGTCCAGGTGGTGGCGCACCCGGCGCAGCCGCTCCCCGATCGGCGAATCGATGCCGGTCTGCGCGAAGGTGATCGTCCAGGAGGCGATGTCGGTGGACAGCAGCTCCGTCCGGCCCCGGCGCAGCACGAAGTCGTTGGAGGTCGTCTCCTCGTAGTTGAGGAAGAAGTCCTTGATGTGGTGGGCGCCGTAGCCGAGGCAGAGGATGAACTCGGTGTGCCCGTAGTAGGCGTAGTAGCGCATCACGTGCCAGATCAGCGGCCGCGGGCCGACCATCGCCATCGGCTTGGGCACGTCGTCGGAGGCTCCGCTGCGCATGCGCAGCCCGTAACCGCCGCAGAACAGGACGACCTTCACGGCTTGACCTCGACAATGCTGAGTTCCGGGATGGGGAAGACCAGCCGGCCGCCCCACTCGTGCACGAAGGACAACTGCTCGACCAGCTCGGCCCGCAGGTTCCACGGCAGGACGAGGACGTAGTCCGGCCGGTCGACGGCGATCTGCTCGGGCGCCAGGATCGGGATCCGGGTGCCCGGGGTGAACCTGCCGTGCTTGTAGGGGTTCCGGTCGACGGTGTACGGGAGCAGGTCGGGCCGGATGCCGCAGTGGTTGAGCAGGGTGTTGCCCTTGCCCGGGGCGCCGTAGCCGACGACCGTCTCACCGCGCTCGGCCGCGTCGACGAGGAAGCGCAGGAGGTCCCGGCGCACCTTGGCCACCCGGGCGGAGAACTCGGTGTACCCGGAGAGCTCCTGCAGCCCGGCGGCCTTCTCCCGGTCCAGCACCTCGGCCACCCGCCGGCCCGGCTCGCCGGCCACCTCGGCCGGCCGGGCCCACAGCCGGATGGAGCCGCCGTGCGTGGGCAGCAGCTCGACGTCCACCAGGGTGAGTCCGCCGCTCGCCAGCGCCCGGGTCGCGGAGGCGACCGTGTAGTACTGGAAGTGCTCGTGGTAGATGGTGTCGTACTGGTTCTCCTCGATCAGGGTGAGCAGGTGCTGCACCTCGATGGAGACCCAGCCGTCGTCGGCCACCAGGGCGCGCAGCCCCCGGGTGAACCCGACCACGTCGGGGATGTGCGCGTACACGTTGTTGGCGACGACCAGGTCGGCCGGGCCGTGCTCGGCGCGGACGTCCGCGCCGGTGGCCGGGTCGAGGAAGGCGGTGAGCGTGGGCACGCCCTTCTCCCGCGCGGCCGCACCGACGTTGACCGACGGTTCGATGCCCAGGCAGCGGATCCCCCGCTCCACCACGTGCCCGAGCAGGTAGCCGTCGTTGCTCGCGACCTCGACCACGAAGGCCTCGGAGCCCAGGCCGAGCCGCCGGACGGCGCCGTCGACGAAGGTGCGCGCGTGGTCCACCCAGGAGGTCGAGTACGAGGAGAAGTACGCGTACTGGGTGAACGTCTCCTCCGGCGTGATCAGCGGCGGGATCTGTGCCAGCCAGCAGTCGGTGCAGACCCGCAGGTGCAGCGGGTAGGCCGGCTCGGGCCGGTCCAGCTGGTCCGCGGCGAGGAAGCTCTCGCACGGCGGGGTCGCCCCCAGGTCGACGACGCTCCCCATCGCCGTCGAACCGCAGAGTCGGCATCGTGTCATCTACTGCCCCCATTCCTGCCCGCGCGGGGTGCCCCCGAGCGAGCCAGCGTTTCCGTTCCCTGTCGGCGGCGCGCCGTCCGCGCCGCCGGACCGCCCCGCGATCACGGTGCGGTACTCCTCCACCAGGCGCTCCAGGCCGACGGCCGGGCTGAAGGCCCGCTCGTAGTGGCGCCGGGCCGTGCGGCCCATCTCCTGGTTGCCGGCCGGGTCGGCCGTGATCCGGCGCAGGCAGTCCGCGAGCGAGGCCTCCTCGCCCGGCCGGTGCAGCAGCCCGGTCACCCCGTCCTCGACCAGCTCGACGAAGGCGCCGTGACCGGCGGCGACGGCCGGGACCCCGGCCGCCATGGCCTCCGCGACCACCAGGCCGAAGGTCTCCGGGGCCAGCGAGGGCGCCACCACGGCCACCGCGCGGGCGACCGTCTCCCGGCACCGGGCCGGGTCGTACAGGCCGACGTAGCGCACGTCGTCGCGGCCGGCCGCCCAGGCCGTCACCTCGGCCTCCAGCGGCCCGGCGCCGGCCACCACGAGCGGCACGCCCACCCCGCCGCCCGCCGCGAGCCCGTCCCAGGCGGCCATCAGCAGCCGCACGCCCTTGGGCTCCGCGAGCCGGCCGAGGAACAGCAGGTGCTCGCCGGCGCCCGTACGGCGGGTGCCCGGCTCGGGCACGAAGTTGTGCTTCACCACCAGTCGTTCGGCCGGCATGCCGGAGCGGGCCAGGACGTCGCGCTGCGCCGCCGAGATGCAGAAGAACCGGTCCACCCCGGACCACCACCGCCGCCGGTTGACCGACAGGCTGACCGCGAGCGGCACCGTCGCCAGCCGGGAGTTGCGGTAGCAGCCGTGCCGGACGGCGGGCAGCGCGACCTTCGACCCGACGCACTCGCTGCACGCCCGGCCGTCCCGGTGCAGGGTGCCGGGCGGGCAGACCTGGGTGTAGTTGTGCAGCGTGGCGACGACGGGCACGCCGGCGTCGGCGCAGGCGGCGAGCACCGCCGGCGACAGCAGCGGGAAGACGTTGTGGACGTGCACCACGTCCGGCCGCTCGCGGCGCAGCCGGGCGGTGAGCTCCGTGCGGACCGCCGGGTTCCACGGCACCAGGAGCGGCACCGCGACCTTCCCCGGCAGGGACCGGCCGGCGATGGAGTCGCTGCGCCGCTCGAACACGTCGACCCGGTGGCCGGCCGCGCGCAGCAGCCCCACCTCTTCGTCGACGACCCGGTTCTCCCCGCTCGGCTGCGCCGAGGAGTAGCGGTTGTGCACCACGAGGACGTGCACGGTCAGTTCACCTCCCGTTTCCGGTCCCGGCGCGGGTTGCGCCGTCGCGGGACCACGAGCGTCGTCAGGGGCGTCGCCTCGGCGGGCGTGGCGAGCAGCGAGGCGGCCAGCGCCAGGTGCAGCAGATACGGTGAGGCGTCGCCGAGTCCGGCCTCGGTGTACGAGGAGATCGCGACGTAGCTGATCAGGAAGATCGCGCAGGCCCGCTCCAGCGAGGGTGGGCGCAGCAGGGCGACGCCGCCCAGCACGATGAGGATCGCGGCCACCAGGGCGATACCGACCAGGCCCTGCTCGTTGTAGACGGCCAGCCAGCTGTTGTCGATCGGCAGTCCGCCGAAGGACTTGTCGCCCAGACCGATGCCGAAGGCCTCTTCGGGGATGGTCCGGGGCTGGGTGAGCAGGGCGTCCCAGACCTTGGCCCGGCCGGTGAGGTTGGAGAAGTTCTCCTTGCTCTGCCCGCGCATGAACCAGGTCTGCAGCGCGGAGGCGAACGCCACCGCGGCCACCGTGGAGCACACCAGCGCCCGGGTGAAGAACCGGCGGGCGGCGGCGCTGGTCAGGACGAGCGAGCAGATCGCCAGCGCCAGGCCGGCGAGCAGGCCGATCGTGGCCGTCCGGGTGTGGGTCATGGCGAGCAGGACGAAGGTCGGCACGATGATCATCGCCGCGCTCCGGCCGGTGGTCCGGCGGCCCAGCAGGAGCAGCACGGTCAGCCCGATGATCACCGCGGAGTACTGGCCGATCTGCGGCGGGGTGAGCGGCCACAGGGCGCCGACCAGCCGACCGCCGTAGTACTCGGGCATGGCCGTGCCCGGGGAGATGACCAGACCGGCGGCGACCGACCAGAGCACCGCGTAGTACATCCGGATGTGGGTCCGGACGAACGTGAGGCTGCCGTCCCACCAGCGGCTGATCAGCCAGAGCGTGCCGACGAAGATGGCCAGCCGGGTGCAACGGAACAGCGCCCCGAGCCCCACCTCCAGCTTCAGGCTGGAGATCAGGCTCGGCACCAGCAGCAGGGTGAGCAGGAACAGGAAGGCGCCGGCCCGGATGCGCAGCCGGAGGTTGAGCAGGAGCGCCAGCGCGAACGCGGAGACCAGCGCGCCCATGGTGGCCATCTGGATGAGGGAGCGGGGCAGCCGGACGATGGTCTTCGCCCCGGCGGAGCCGAGCGTGTTGAGGCCCAGCAGCGCCCAGACGATCCAGACGGCCTTCGGCGTGGCCTCGGCGCGCGGTGCGGTGCCGGGCCGCGCGGTCGTCGCGTCCGGTCCGTCCGTCGGCCCGCCCCGCACCGGGGTCCCGCCCATCTCAACCACCGGCCCGTGCGGCGAAGGTGCTGCCCGCGTCCTGCCGGTACGGCAGGCCCTGCCACTGCCCGGGGTCGAGTGGCCGGCCCGGGTCGTCGGCGACGAAGAGCCATGGTCCGGTGTAGACGTTGTCGTGCCAGCGGTTGTCCTGTTTGAGGGTGATCGCCTCGGACACCCGCTTGCCCAGGTACGGGGACCAGTCCGGGTAGGTGCCGTAGTTGGAGAGCACCGCCATCCGGCCGCACTCCACCGTGCACTTGACCACGGTCGTGTCGAGGGCGAAGCGGTTGTCGTGGATGTCCACCCGCTGGGTCTTCCAGCGGCAGTCGGCGTACAGCGGTGCGGTGTCGATGGCCGGCTTCGCGCAGCGCCGGGTGTCTTTCACCAGCAGGGTGCAGTAGCCGGTCGAGGTGTTGGCCGGGCTGTTGCAGAACCGGTCGGCGTTCTCCCACAGGGTGATCCCGGACCAGTTGTCCTCCAGCAGGTTCCGGTAGATCTCCAGCTTGTCCGTGCGGGCCGGGATCCGGGGTTCGCCGCCGGCCTCCGACACGTAGACGGCCGCGTGCGGGAAGTCGTCGCCGTCGGCGGCGTGCCGGCGGCCGTCGACCCAGTTGTTCCGCCGGATCGTGTTGTTGCGGACCACCGCGTTGTAGCTGGTCTCGTACATCAGCGCGGAGCCGTCGTTGGCCTCCAGCACGTTGTCCTCGATGAGGAAGTCGTTGTTGTCGTTGTCCGCCCACAGCCCGGTGCCGCGGTTGTCGTGCACCCAGTTGCCGCGGATGTCGGCGCCGTTGACGGCCCAGAACTTGATGCCCCCGCTGCAGCCGCAGCCCGGCTGCCGCCGCTCCCAGTCGTCGGTGTTGTTGCCCACGACCTCGTTGCCCTCGACCACCAGGCCCTTGATGGTGTCGCCGGTCTTGTAGGCGTTCATCCCGTACTGGCCGTTGTCGCGCAGGCAGCTGGCGCGGACCTGCTGGCGGGCGCCGGCCATCAGCCCGGCGCCGGAGTTGCCCTGGATCGTCGTGTGCTCGATCACCCACCCGTCGGCCATGTCGTGGTTGACCACGCCCTCGTCGTGCGGCGCGACGAAGCCCTGCACGGTCAGGTAGCGGATGGTGACGTCGGGGGAGGTGCCGCTGAACGCGTAGTTGTTGGTCTTCCGGCCGTCGAGCACCGCGCCCGGCGCGCCGAGGTAGGTGTTCCCCTCCTTGGTCATGACCTGGGCGTAGCGGTCCGGTTCGAGGGTGTGCTTGCCCGGGGCCAGCCAGAACGTGGTGTGCGGGGGGCTGTTCCTGGTCTTCACGGCCAGGTCGTCGACCACCGCGGGGTCGACCGTCACCGCGCCCGCCGGCGCGCTGGCCGGCCCGGCCGCGGGCTCGGCGCACACCCGTGCCACGGCCACCGGTGCGGCCACCGGTGCGGACGGCTGGGCGGTCGGCTCCGCCGGGGAGTCCGACCCGCCCGTACAGCCGGTCGCCACCAGCAGGGCGAGCGTCAGCACCGCCGCCGACGCCCACCGGTGCCGTCCGGTGATCCCCATCCGCCCCATCCGTCCCATCCGCCCCGTCACCCCCCGTCCCACTAGCCGCGGAACCCGAGCACGGTGGTGAACCCCTGCGCGCCGTCCGTGAAGCCGGTGCCGACCAGCGTGGTGGCCGGTACCTTGCGTCCGAAGCCGGCGGAGTACCAGCCCAGCGGCGGTCCGGTCTCGCCGCGGTGCGCCCGCCAGGTCAGCTGCCCGGGCAGGTCGAGCACCGCGGAGCGGTCCTCACCGTCCCCGGTCCAGGTCAGCACGGCCCGGTTGCCCGTCAGGTCCGCGGTGACCGCCGGGCCGAGGTGGAAGGCCAGCCGTACCGCGCGGCGCGGGCCGCGCACCTCGTCGACCACCCGCAGCTCCCGGCTCGCGGCGGTCAGCTCCACCCGGCGGCGGTGCACCGACTGCTGGTAGCCGTCGTGCTCGGCGCACCAGCGGGCCACCCCCTCGGCGGAGGTGTCCGCGACCAGGACCCGGCTGCGGGCGTGCCGGGTCCACAGGAACGGGCCGCCGGAGGTGGACTGGTCCTCGCCGTCCAGCTCCAGGGTGTTGTGGCCCAGCGTCGACCGGAAGTACCGTCGCCACTCGGGCTGCCCGTGGTAGCAGTACGTCCCCGGGTCGGCGAGCACGTCGACCCCGTCCTGCCGCACCTCCAGGGACAAGGCGTCCGCGTGGGCGTGCGCGGCGATGGACAGGAACCCGTGCGGACCGCCGTCGCAGCGGCACCAGATCCCGTCCGGGCCGCGCAGGACGGTCATCCCGGCGTCGGCGAAGTGGGCCCGCCGGCGCGCCGGGCGGGTCACGGTCCCGTCCTTCCCGTACGGCCGCAGGAGCGCGGCCAGCAGCGGGGTGCGCACATCGGTGCCGGTCACCTCCGGCCACCAGGCGAGTCGGCCGAACACGGCCTCCCCGGTGGCCAGCAGCGAGGCCCAGCGGTCGGTGCCCGCGCCGTCCACGACCAGCCCGTGCCCGTCGTCCGCGTCGCCCTGGCGCGGCGGCCGCAGCCGGTCGTCCACGACGGCCGCGAGCGCGTCGGTCATCCGCAGCAGGACCAGCCGGACCGTCCTGGGGACGGGTACGGCGGCGGCGTCCGCCTCGGCCACCGCGGCCAGGCCGAGCTCCAGGACCAGCCCGTGGTACTCGCCGGCCAGTTCGCGGTTGAGGCCGGACGGGAAGGTGTTGCCGCGCAGGTTCCGTTCCAGCGACCGCAGCGCGCCCGTGCGCCAGCGCGCGGAGGAGGGGAACCAGCCGAAGGCGCAGGCCGCGGCGAACTGCCCGGCCGCCTCGGCGATGACGTGGTTGTTTGCCGAGGACCCCCGGCTGGGGAAGGCGGCCAGCCAGCGCTGGTGGTGCCAGATCTGGTCCAGCGCCACCGGGTTGCCCTCGAACAGTCCCGCCGCGCCCGGCCAGCCGTCGAGCAGCCGGCGGATCCACACCCAGGACAGCAGCCGGATGCCCAGCTCGATGCCGCTGATCCAGTGCACGCCGCGCAGCGGCGGGTTGGCCGCCCACCAGGACCGCAGGTGCTCGGCGACCCGCTCGGCGTACCGCTCGTTCCCGGTGACCGCGTACGCGGCGGCGAGCACGGTCAGGTACTGGTGCCGGGACGGCTCCCAGATCTGCTTGATGTCCCCGACCGCGTCCTCGTCGCGGTAGGGCACGTCGAAGGCGTAACCGGCCGGGGCCCGGCGCCCGGTCTTCGGGTCGCGCCACCAGTCCGGGGCGGCCAGGTCGTCACGGACCACCCCGAAGAACTCGGCGTGCCCGTCCATCAGCCGGTCCGCCGCGGCGACCAGCCGTTTCGCGGCGTCCGCCGGCACCGCGGCGATCGCCCCGGCGGGCAGCACGGCGGTGAACCGGGCGCCGGACACGACCGGGCGCCGCGGCGCCACCGTCCGCCACCGCCGCCTGCGCACCGCGTCGCCCACCCGGCCGCCGACCTCCCGCGGCCCCATCCGGGACAGCCGCCGCAGGTACCAGCCCGCGCTCATGGTCATCGCGGCCTCGCCAGGGTCACCGGCGCGCCGCCGGTCAGGGCGGCCTGCACGGCCAGGGTCGCCGCCGTGGTGGCGACCAGCGACTCCAGCGGCACCGGCATCGGCCCGCCGGTCCGCACGGCCCTGACGAACGCGGCCAGTTCGGCGGACTGGCCCTTGTCCCGGGCCTTGGGCAGCCGGGAACTGACCCACCGCTTGGGGCCGTGCACCGAGGCGCGGACGAAGTCGTCGAGCTTCAGCACCTTGCCGTCCGCGACGAGGTCCAGCGTCTCCTTGGGGAAGCCGGGCGCGCCGGTGGTGACGTAGCTGATGGTGGCGGTGGAGTCGTCCGGGTAGCGCAGCACCACCTGGAGGTCCTCGTTGCCGGACGAGGCGACCGCGTACACCGAGACCGGGTCGGCATCCAGCAGCCAGCTCGCCGTGTCGATGAAGTGCCCGCCCTCGCCGGCGAACCGGGTGCCCTCGGTGCCCTGCCGCAGGTACCAGCTGCCGTGCTGCAGCCGGCCCGCGTTCACCAGGTAGCGCAGGCTCGCCGGACCGGTCCGGACGCCGAGCCGGCTCTTCGCCTCCCGCAGCAGCGGTGCGAACCGGCGGTTGAAGCCCACCTGCAGGCGGTCGTTGCCGGACTCCTCCACCGCCGCCAGCACACCGGCCAGTTCGTCCTCGGTGAGGGCCAGCGGCTTCTCCACGAACACCGTCTTGCCGGCCAGCAGCGCCTGCCGGGTCAGTTCGGCGTGCGAGCTGTGCCGGGTGACCACGAAGACCGCGTCGACGGACGGGTCCCCGAGCACGGCGTCGAGGTCGGTGGTCGCCCGGGCGAAGCCGAACTTGCGCCGGGCGTTGGCCGCGGACAGCGCCGTGGTGGTGACGACCGTGGACAGCGTGACGCCCTCGCGCTGCGCCAGGTGCGGCAGCAGCATCGAGCTCGCGTAGTTCCCGGCGCCGACGAACGCCAGCCGCACCGGCGCGCCGACGGGCCGGGCCGGGGTGGACCCCGTGCCGCGGCGCACCGCGGGCACCGCCACCACCGGGGCCTCCACGGCGTGCTCCGACTCCTCCCCCGTGGGCCCGGGGTAGCGGAACAGCACGGCCACGGCCTTCAGTTCGCCGTCCTTCAGCCGCCGGTACGTCTCGACGGCGTCCTCGAACTCGGCCATGTGGGAGACCAGCGGCTCCACGTCGACGCGGCCGCGGGCGAGGAGATCGAGGAAGCAGGCCAGGTTGCGGCGCTCGGTCCAGCGCACGTAGCCGATCGGGTAGTCCCGCCCGTCCAGCTCGTACTCCGGGTCGTAGCGCCCGGGGCCGTACGAGCGGGAGAACCGGACGTCCAGCTCCTTCTCGTAGTACGCGTTCCACGGCAGGTCCAGGCGGCACTTGCCGATGTCGACGACCCGGCCGCGGTCCCGGGCCAGGTGGGCGGCCAGCTCGACCGGCTGGTTGCTGCCGCCGCCGGCGGCCAGGTACACCTGGTCCACACCGTGACCGCCGGTCAGCTCGGCGACGGCGCCCTCCAGGGCCGAGGAGCCGGGGTCGCCGCAGGCCACGGCGCCCAGCCGCTCGGCGAGCGCGCAGCGCGTCGGGTCGGGGTCGGCCCCGACGACCCGCACCCCCGCGGCGGCGAGGAGCTGCACCACCAGCTGCCCGATCAGCCCGAGGCCGATGACCAGCGCCACCTCGCCCAGCTGCGGCTCGCCCTGGCGCACCCCCTGCAGCGCGATCGACCCGACGGTGCCGAAGGCCGCGTGCCGCGGCGCGAGGCCGTCCGGCACCGGGGTGTAGAGGTTCTTCGGCACCCAGTTCAGCTCGGCGTGCAACGCGTGCTCGTTGCCGGCGCAGGCCACCAGGTCGCCGACCTTCACGTCGTCGACCCCGGCGCCGACCTGCTCGACCACCCCGCACAGCGAATAGCCCAGCGGCGTGTAGGAGTCCAGCTTGCCCATCACCTTGCGGTAGGTGGCGGGCAGCCCGTTGGTGGCCACGCTCTGCATGACCTTGGCCACCTGGTCCGGCCGGGAACGGGCCTTGCCCAGCATCGACATGCCGGCCTCGGACACCTTCATGAGCTCGGTCCCGGTGGATATCAGCGAGTAGGCGGTGCGGACCAGCACACCGCCCGGCTTGCACCCCGGCACGGGTACGTCGAGCACCGCCAGCTCGCCGCTCTTGTAGTTCTGCACGACCTGCTTCACCGAAGTCCCCTGCTCTCTACGCCGTCTTGCTCGTCACGCCGTCTTGTCCGCCACGCCGTCCGGTCCGCTTCGCCGTCACGTGAGCCCACGCCGTCGGGCGGGCCCCGCGCCGTCAGGAAGGTGCCGCGGTCGCGCCGGAGGTCGCGCCGCGGTACCAGTACTCGAGGGTCAGCACGTGCCAGAGGTGTTTGGAGAAGTCCTGCTGCCCGGCGGCGTCCTCGGCGACCAGCCGGGCCAGTGCGTCGCGGCGCAGGAACCCGGACCGGACGAGCTCGCCGTCGTTGATCACCTCGCGCACCAGCGGTGCCAGGTCCCGGCTCATCCAGGCCCGCAGCGGGGCGCTGAACAGGCCCTTGGGCCGGTACACGATCTCCCGGGGCAGGACCGAGGTGGCCGCCTCCTTGAGGACGGCCTTGCCCTGCCGTCCCACGATCTTGCGGTTGCCGGGCACCGAGAACGCCGCCCGGACCACCTCGACGTCCACGTACGGCACCCGCACCTCGGTCGACGCGGCCATGCTCGACCGGTCGGTGTACGCGAGGTTCAGGCCCGGCAGGAACATCCGGGCGTCGCCCAGGCACATCCGGTTGACGAAGTCGTCCAGGTCGTTGTCCCGGTAGACGTCCGCGTGCTCGGTCAGCACGTCCTGGACCGTCCCGGCCAGGTCCGGATCGACCAGGGCGAGCAGTTCCTCCCGGTCGTACATGGTGTAGCTGCGCCGGAACGCCGTCTCCTCCGGCAGGTCGGCGAAGGAGAGGAACCGCTTCGCGAACCGCACCGACCGGAACCCCCGCCGGGCCGAGGCGACCGGCAACCGGTCCACGGCCGCGGACAGGCCGCGCCGCAGCGGCCGGGGGACGCGCTGGTAGCGCAGCGCCAACTGGTTGGCCAGGTGCTTGCGGTAGCCGGCGAACAGCTCGTCGGCGCCCATCCCCGAGAGCATCACCTTGACCCCGGCCTCCCGGGCGGCCGAGCAGATCAGGAAGGTGTTGATCGCGGCCGGGTCGCCGATCGGCTCGTCCAGGTGGTACGTCATCCGCGGCAGCAGGTCGAGCACGTCCGGGGCGATCTCGATCTCGTGCAGGTCGACGCCGAACCGCTCGGCCACCTGCCGGGCGTAGCGCAGGTCGTCCGGCATCGCCTCGAACCTGGCGTCCTCGGCGCGGAAGCCGATCGTGTAGGCGGAGATCCCGGGGTGGTCGCGGGCCGCCAGCGCCGTCAGGTAGCTGGAGTCCAGCCCGCCGGAGAGGAAGGTCGCCACGGGGACGTCGGAGAGCAGGTGACGCCGCGTCGACTCCTCGACGACGGCGGCGATGTCCGGCAGTTCGCCGGCCCGGGCCCGCTCCCGGCCCTCGGCGGCGACCTCCCGCAGGTGCCAGAACCGGCCGCGCTCCACCCGCCCGTCGGGCCTGCACCGCAGCCAGCTGCCCGGCGGCAGCTTCTCCGCCCCGCGGAACGCGCACCGCGAGTCCGGCACCCAGTAGTACAGCAGGGAGGCCACCATCGCCGCGTGGTCCACCTCCAGCGTCCCGCCGGTGGCGGCGGCCAGCGCCTTGAGCTCGGAGGCGAACACCAGACCCTCGCCGCGCCGGAGCAGGAACAGCGGCTTGATGCCGAGCTGGTCGCGGACGAGCACCAGCTCGCCGGTCCGCTCGTCGAAGATCCCGAACGCGAACATGCCGCGCAGCCGGGGCAGGCAGTCCGTGCCCCAGCGCCGCCAGGCCTCCAGCAGCACCTCGGTGTCGGAGGTGCCGCGGAAGCGCACCCCGGCGGCCGAGAGTTCGGCCCGCAGCTCGGGCGCGTTGTACAGCTCGCCGTTGTACGTCAGGACGAGGCCGTCCGAGACCATCGGCTGGGCGCCGGTCCCGGACAGGTCGATGACGGCCAGCCGGCGGTGCCCCAGGTGCACTTCGCCGTCACCGACCGGGTGACCGTAGCGGCCCGACCCGTCCGGACCGCGGTGGGCGAGGGTGTCGGTGAGCAGGTCGGTCACGACCTTCCCGTCCGGCCATCGGTACGCGCCTGCGATGCCACACATGTCCTACCTCGCCTCCTGGTCGCTGTCCGGGACCCGTGCGGTCCACATCGGTCGTCGCTCCGTCCGCCGCCGGCCGGTGCCGTTCTGCCGGGCCGGCGACCCGCTGCGGCCGCGCGCCGGGGCGGGCGGCCCGTCCCAGAGCGTGCCGTCGGTGCGGTCCCGCGGATCGGGGTCGATCAGCACCACGCCGATCACCGCGATGTCCTGGTCGGCGAGTTGCCGCGCCACGGTGTGCAGCCACGCGGTGTTCCCGTGCCCGGCCCGCACCACGAGCACCGTCCGGGTGCCGAGGTACCGCAGGTCGGTCCAGGCCGTGCCGGGCGCCACCGAGCCCACGCCGAGCCGGCGCTCCGCACCCGCAGGGGCCGGCGCGGACTCGCCGCCGACCACGGCCGGGTCCCCCGGCTGCGGGCGGCGCCTGGCGAGCTGCGGGCCGGGCAGACCGTCGACGACGACCACCGGCCCCTCCTCCCCGAGGGCCCGGCCGAGGTCCAGGGCGATCTCGCTCGTACTGCCCGCGCAGCCCAGTTCGAGCAGCGACACCGCCTCCGCGGAGCCGCGCACCGTCCGGGCCAGGGTCGTGGTCAGCCTCGTCCGGGCCACCCGGGCCCGCCGGCCCTGCAACCGTCCGGCCGGCCCGCGCGGCCGTCGGCGGAACTCCGCGACGACCGAGGCGCCGAGGTTGGCCGCGATGTCCCGGCGCAGCACCGGGCGGTCCGCCACCACCGTGCCGACCGCGGCCCACGCCAGCCCGACGACGAGCCCGAGGACCAGCCCGATCGCGGCGTCGGTGGCGGCGGTCACGGGCAGGGACTTGCGGACCACGTGCGGGGCGTCGACGATCTGGGTGCCGGCGACGAGCCGGGGCGTGCCGACCCGCGCGGCGGCGGCGCGCTGGCCGAACTCGGTGATCCGCGAGGTGAGGTCGGCCCGGCTGGAGTAGAGCGACTCCAGGCTCGCCGAGGCCTTCGGCCCGTTCTGCTGCGCGCCGTCCCCGATCGCCTGGTTGATCTGGGCGAGCTCCTCCCGCATCCGGCCCTGCTGGTCGAGCAGGGCCTTGGCCTCGGCGTCCGCGGCTTCCTGGATCCGCCGCACGTGGTCCGCGACGAAGGCGTCGGCCAGCGCCTTGGCCCGGGCCACCGCCTCCGCGTCGCTGCGGCCCGTCACGTCGATCTCCAGGAGGTTGTTGGTCAGGCCGAGGCCCGTGTAGGCCTTCATGAAGTCCTCGGGCTTGTCCGGGGCGCCGAGGGCCTGCAGGGCCTTGCCGGCGATCGCCGTGGTCTGCAGCACGGCCACGTCGGTGCGGATCAGCGTTCCGGAGTCGTTCGGCTGGTCCCCCTCGTGCGCGACCAGCAGCTTGACCACCGCGCTCGGCGGCGGCGGCATCAGGACGGCCACCGCCGCGCCCAGCAGCAGCCCGACCAGCGCGAGGGAGCACCAGAGGCGGCGGCGCCTGCGCACCGCGGCCACCAGTTGTTGCAGGTCCAGGAGCGGAGCGGCGGCCGGCGACTCCGACGTCGTACTCGTCGTCACCCCGACGCTCTCCTCGTGTCGTCGCCGCCCACCGGCACCGGCACCCGCTCGGCGGCGTCCGGACGGGGGTCGGCGGAGCGGTTCGGACGGGCCCGGACCAGGCCGGCGACGACCACGCCGACGACCTCGTGCCCGGCCTCCGCGCACGCCTCGGCGATGCCGGCCAGCTCGGCCGCGGTCCGGCTGCCCGCGCCGAGCACCACCAGCGCACCGGACTCGTCCTCGCGGTCGGGCACCAGCGGCCGGTCCACCGACACCTCCACCACCCGCAGCGCGGGCTCGCCGCCCGCCTCGGCGACGAGCTGCCCGGCTGCCCGGTGGGCGAGCCGGTCCCCGCCGGGGACGACGACCAGCAGGCGACGGGGGGTCGGCAGCCGGTCCCGGAGCCGGGCGCACACCCGCCGGTAGCGGGCCTGCCGGTCGGCCTCGTCGCCGCAGGCGTGCGGGGCCGGCACGTCCCACCGGACGTCGAGGCCCAGCAGCCGGCGGACCAGGGCCTTCGGACCGCGGTCCTCCGGCCGCCTCGCGGACCGTTCACCGGAGACGTCGACGGCACCGAGGAACACCGAGCGCAGCGCCGCGGCGATCTCCGGTTCGGTGCGCAGCCGACGGCTGGCCCGGGCGGCGCTGAGGTGGCCGATGACCCCGACCAGGAGGAACACCAGCGCCCCGCCGGCGACGAGCTGGGCCCTGGTCGGCGCGGCCTCGCCGGTCGGCCGGGCCGCCGAGCCCATGACGACCATGGTGCCCGCCTTGTTGGTGGCCGGGTCGGCCTGGTCCAGCTTCTTCATGGCGTCCTGCAGCGCGGTGCGCATCTTCACCAGCTCGGTGCGGGTCTGCACGGCGTCCACGCTCTGCCCCGGAGCGGCCGCGTCGGCCAGGTCGGTGATGCGGCGGCTGGCCTGCGCCACCAGCTGCCGCAGCGCCTCGGGCTGCGCCGCCTCGGGGTCGGTGCCGTCGCCCGCGATCCGGACCGCGAACGTGACGAACTGCCGGGCCACCTGGTCGGAGAGCTGCTGCGCGCGCTCCGGGGTCTCGGCCGTACCGGAGATCTTGATGATGTTCCCGTCCGCGGCCGTGGCGGTCACCCGGCCCCGCAGGTCGCTGCCGCTGACCCCGGCCCAGCCGAGCGTGGCGGCCACCCGGTCGATCACCACCGAACTGGTCGCGATCTCCGCCTGGGTGAGCAGCTCGCGGTCCTGCCACGCCCCCGGCAGCAGCACCGACGCCGACGTCGTGTACTGCGGCGGGAACAGCGCGGAGGCGCCGAAGCCGGAGAGCGCGCCCAGCACGGCGAGGACGGTGAGCAGCCGCCAGCGCCGGCGGAGGATCCGGCCGATGGTGGCCAGGCGTATCGTGTCCTCGCTCAACGGAGCGGCCTTCTCCCCGTCCGGTCCGGGCCGCCCGCCGCCCCCGGAGCCCGGTCCCGGCAGGCGGCTTCGTAGGCGGCGAGCAGCGACCGCTGGGAGTTCCGCCAGGCCAGCGGCCCGTTGATCCGCTCCTGGCCGACCTTGCCCATCAGGGCCCGCCTCTCCGGATCGTCCAGCAGCTGCGCGACGAGTTCGGCGAACCGGGTCTCGTCGTTGGCGGGCGCGTAGACGGCGGCGTCACCGGCGGAGACCCGCGCCTCGCGGAGGTCGAACGAGACGATCGGCCGGCCCATCACCATGTACTCCAGGACCTTGTTCATGGTCGACACGTCGTTGAGCGGATTGCGCGGGTCGGGGGAGAGGCACACGTCCGCGGTGGACAGGTACCGCACCAGGTCGGCGTCCGGAACGCGCCCGGTGAACTCCACCTGCTCCGAGAGCCCGAGCCGCCGGGACAGCTCGACCATCGCGTCGAAGGTGTCGCCGCCGCCGACGAACACCGCGTGCCAGTCGGTCCGCCCGACCTCGTCGCGCAGCTTCGCGAGGGCCCGCAGGGCGTAGTCGACGCCGTCCTGCGGCCCCATCACGCCGAGGTAGCACAGCAGATGGGGCTTGCCGCGCTTCAGCTCCGGCTCGGGCGGCACCGGCCGGAACCGCTCGGTGTCGGGCGCGCTGCGCACTACGAAGACGTCGTCCGGGCGCCGGCCGCCACGGCGCAGCGCGACGTCCCGGTAGCTCTCGTTCGTGGCCAGCACGACGTCCGCGGCCCGGTAGGTCAGCCGCTCCAGCGCGCACACGCCGCGGTAGAGCAGGTCCTCACCGCGGTCGAAGCGGGAGAGGTACAGCTCGGGCACCAGGTCGTGCTGGTCGAACACGAACCGGGCGCCGCGCCGCTTCAGCCACAGGGCCGGCAGGAACAGCAGGTCGGGCGGATTGCAGGCGTGGACCACGTCGACCGGGCCGACCCTGCGGGCCAGCCGGGCCGTGTGCCACAACGCCGATCCGTACTCCCGCAGGTAGCCGGCCGGCCCCCCGGTGGCCGCGCGCAACGGGTACCGGTGGATCCGCACCCCGTCGATCACCGCCTCCGGCTCCGTGTCCCGCTTGCTCCCCTGCGGGCAGATGACGTCCACCGTCCAGCCCGCGTCACGAAGCGTCGTGCACTCCTGCCACACCCGCCGGTCGAACGGCACCGACAGGTTCTCCACCAGGATCAGCGCGCGACGGCCCCGCCCGTCGCCGCCCGTCGCGTCACCAGGCAAGGCCCACGTACCCCGGTTCGGTCCGGCGCGCCTCGGCGTCGGGAAGGTGGACGAGGTCGACGATCACCGGGCCGTTGCCGTGGGGCAACGCCGACAGCACGTCCGGGTCCCTGGTCCCGACCACGCACACCTCGGCGTGGTCGAGCACCTCGTCGACGGACGTCGCGAGCAGCTGCGCGAGGTGCGGCAGCCTGGTCTCGATGTACTCGCGGTTCGCGCCGAGCAGCCGGGAGAGGTTCACGTTGGGGTCGTAGATCCGCAGGTCGTAGCCCTTGCCGAAGAGCCTCTCCGCCAGCTCGACGAGCGGGCTCTCGCGGAGGTCGTCGGTACCGGGCTTGAAGGACAGGCCGAACAGGCCCACCCGACGCCTGCCGGTGCGCTCGACCAACTCCACCGCGCGCTGCAGGTGTTCGTGGTTGGAGGGCAGCACGTGGGAGAGGATGGGCACCGCGACGTCGGCCTGCCGCGCCGCGTGGACCAGGCTGCGCAGGTCCTTGGGCAGGCAGGAGCCGCCGAAGGCGAAGCCGGGCCGCAGGTAGGCGGGGCTGATGTTCAGCTTGCGGTCGGCCAGGAACACGTCGATCACCTGGTGCGAGTCCACCCCGAGCGCCCGGCACACCGCACCCAGCTCGTTCGCGAAGCCGATCTTGAGGCCGTGGAACGCGTTGTCCGCGTACTTGATCGCCTCGGCCGTCGGGACCGGCACCCGGAACACCTCGCCGGGCAGTCCGTCGTACAGCGCCGCGACGACGTCGCCGCTCGCCGGGTCGAGCTCGCCGATGACGGTCTTGGGCGGGTCGAAGAAGTCCCGCACGCTGGTGCCCTCGCGCAGGAACTCCGGGTTGACCGCGACCCCGAAGTCCACCCCGGCCGTGCCGCCGGCGTACTTCTCCAGGATCGGTACCAGCAGGTTCAGGCAGGTGCCCGGGAGCATGGTGCTGCGGAACACGACGGTCTGCCGCCCACCCCGCTCGGCCACCGCGGCACCGATCTGCTCGGTGACCCGCTCCAGGTAGGTGGTGCACAGGCTGCCGTTGGGCTCCGACGGCGTGCCCACGCAGACCAGCGAAACCTCGCTGCCCATGATCGCCTCACGGACGTCGCCGGTGGCGCGCAACGCCCCGGACCGCACGACCTCGGCGATGAGCTCGCCGATCCGCTCCTCGACCACCGGGGCCCTGCCCTCGTTGACCAGGTCGACCTTCACCTGGTTCACGTCCACCCCGATGACCTCGTGGCCCAGGCTGGCCAGGCACGCGGCCGACACGCAGCCCACGTAGCCGAGCCCCAGGACACTGACCCTCATGATCCGTTCCTCCCCTCGGGCAGGCCCTTGCGGCCGGCCGTCCGCGCGTCGATCGGTCGACGCCCCCCGCGCATCAGTAGGCCCCCCGCCCCTGCAGCACCGCGCGCAGCGTCTTCCAGAGAATCACCGCGTCCAGGGCGAGCGACCAGTCCTCCACGTACCGCAGGTCCAGCCGGACCGCCTCCTCCCACGGCAGGTCGCTGCGTCCGCTGATCTGCCACAGGCCCGTGAGCCCGGGCTTGACGAGCAGCCGCCGCCGGATGTCCGGGCCGTACGCGGCGGACTCCTCCGGTAGCGGAGGCCGCGGACCGACCAGCGACATCGAGCCGGTGACCACGTTGAGCAGCTGCGGGAGCTCGTCGATCGAGTACCGGCGCAGCACTCCTCCCACCCGGGTCACCCGCGGGTCCCGGCGGAGCTTGAACAGCAGGCCGGCGCCCTCGTTGCGGTCGGCCAGTGCGGCCCGTGCCCGGTCGGCCCCGGCGACCATGGTGCGGAACTTGACCAGGGTGAACTCCCGGCCGTCCTTGCCCACCCTGTGCTGTCGATAGAAGGCCCCGCCCGGACTGTCCACCAGCACGAGCAGCCCGACGAGCAGCATCAGCGGTGCGAACAGGATCAGCAGGACCGCGGCACCCAGTCGGTCGACGACCTCCTTGACCGCCCGGTGACCCCCGGTGAAGGCCGGCATGCTGACCCGCAGCATCGGGATCCCGAGCACCGCATCGACGTGCAGCCGCGGGCCGGCCACCTCCATCAGCACGGGGGCCACGACCATCTCGGCGTCGCCGCCTTCGAGGTTCCAGGCCAGCCGCTGCAGCCGGTCCGGTGACCAGTGCGGGTCCGGCGTGACCGCGACGACCCGGTAGCCGTCGCGGCGGACGTGATTGGCGACCTCCGTCAGCCGGCCGACGACCGGCACTTCGTCCAGCCGGTCACGGTTGGGCCCGAGACCGTGCGACGTGCACACCGCCTCCACCCGCCAGCCGAGGTGCGGGAACTTGCGGGTCCGGGCGATCAGGTCGCGCACGGTGGCCGGGCTCCCGGCAGCGAGCACCGGGCGCAGGCACCGTCCTTCTTTCCGCTGTTTGTGCAGCCACAGGCGCAGCAGATACCGCTCGGTCATGGTGGTGAGCGTGATCGCCGGGATCGCGACGAACACCCAGAGCTTGATGTTGTGCGAGGTGAGGGCGATCCCGCCGAGCGCCAGGACGACGGCGGCCGTGAACAATGAGCGTCCGAGCCGGCGGAATTCCTCGGCGCCCTGGCCGAGCACGGCCGGAGCCCACGACCGGGTCACCGCAAGCGATCCCATCACCAGCAGCTCGGTGCAGAAGGCGAGAATTCCCCATTTCTCGTGCCAGTTGGCCGCGTGCCGGACCCCGAAGAATCGGCCTATCGCCGCCACCACGAAGGCGGTGGCCGCGGTATCGCTGATGATCACAGCACGGCGGTACTGCTGCTCCCAGTCGATCGCGGGCCGGCTGATTCTCCCGTTCAGCCGACGCCCCCGCGCCGGTAGAAACGGGCCGACTAATTCTCCTTCCCCCTGCTCCACGGCCCCCTCCAGGTCGGCAGTGGGTTCGACGTGTTCGCTCCACACGGTTCCTCCCCCCGGGAGACCTGCGCCTCCCGCCCTGTTCCTCCCCTCGGGAGGCCCCGCCTCCCGTGCCGCACTGTTCCCCTCGGGGACGCCCCGCCCCCCCCGAATGGCAAACCGCCTATTGCGGTGCCAACCGCCTATTGCGGTGCCACGTGAACATCCCACCCGGGCGCCGGCGGATGTGAATATCCCGCCAGGGTCCCGAGGCGTACGGGAAACCGTCGACGGTTGCCCTCCACGCCCGAGGCCCCACTCGGGCGCCAGGAATTGATCACCTCCACGTCTTCCGCCGGGGACACGGCTGCTCGCCGTCCGCGGCGCCGGACCTGTAGATCATCATTTGCCGCTCCGCTTCCAACTGTGCGAAGTGACAGTCAATCTAGAGCATCGGGGCCGTCCGAAGGGGGCGATGTGTGAAACGCGTGCTCGATATTTGATGCTTGATCCGATGAATGGTGACAGCACGGGTTTCCTGAGACGGAAGACGTTCATTGTGACTGGTGATGCGGGAGTTCTCCGGGCTGCGGGCACCGGCAATCCCGAGGCGTCCCGCCACTGCCGGCCGGGCCGCGCTCAGGGCTCGGGCGATGCCACCTGTCCGTCGGCGCCGTGCGGTGAGGGTGCGGGCCAGGCGGCGCGGGATCCGGCAAACCCGCACCGCGGAGACCTCGGGGACGCTCTGGAGCGGCTGCGGCAGGCGACCGGGGCAGTGCCGCGCGGCGGGCCCTGGCCCGAGGTGGTCCTTGGTGTCGGACCCGAGGTGGACCGGGCGTTCCGGCCGGCGAAGGACTGGGCGGATGCGGCGTACCGGGCGGAGGGAGCCGCAAGGTCCTGGTCTCCACCGACGACGCCGTCACCCTGGACCACCGCGAGGGCCGGTTCCTCGGCCCTTCGAGGCCCGGCGGCGGAGCGTCGCCTTTCACCGCGGCGCCGGCCGAGTTGACGGAACGACTTCGGGATCAGGTGACGCCGGCTCAGGCGGAGCGGTCCGCTCCGGCCTCGTCCCGCTGTTCCTCGCGATGCTGTGGGAGGACACGGCTTCCGGGCACCCAGTGCGCGCTGCCGGTCGGGGCGTTCGTGTCGCCGTGTGCCGCGTCGATCCGGCAGGCGTGCTGCGCCGCAGTCCGGAGGACGCCCGCAGCGGGAAGGCGGCACCCGGCTCGTCGGAGTCCGTGGACGGGGCCGCCGGCGGGTCCGCCGGCGCGGTGCCCGTCACTGGGAAGCGCCTGGCGGCGAAGCGCGAGCACCTCGACCGGCTCACCAGGGCCGGGCACTACCGACGGGCCGCCGACCTCGACATCCCGCAAGGGCCTGCGCGCCGCGTCCTGAGCCCGTCCGCGCGGAGGCTTCCGTTGCGCTGCTCCCAGGTCAACGACCCGACGGCCGACCACTGGTCCGGCCGTCACGCTGTGGGTGACGGCCTGCCGGGGCGATGCTCATCCGCCGAGGCGGGCGAGGAGCAGGCGTGCCCGCCGGGTCTTGGCTTCGGCGCGGTTCTTCAGGTGCAGCGCGTGGGCGAGGCGGTGCTGCTCGGCCTCCCGCATCCGCTCGTTGATGATGGCGCGCGCGGTGTCGAGATGGTGGTTCATGACGTCGTTCCCCCTGTCGGCGGGTGACCTGCCGATGGCTTCAGCATCGACCCCAAGGCACCCTTGCGCCTATGATTCTACATCAACATTCGCGCTTCGCTCGCCAATTCATAGTCAGAGTGGGTTGTTGTCCTACTGTTTAAAGGCCTGTCGGTTGGTGAGCAATGGGTGTGCCGGGTGTGGCCGTCCGCCGTCCAGCGCCGGTCCGCCTGGTCGTCGGCACGTGATCGGACACGCCGGGAGAGCGCAGACGGGCCTCGCCCGAGGCTTCTCCGGAAAGTGGTCCGCAGCGGCGGAGAGCCGGGGCTTGCGGTGCGGGGAAGGTGAGGATCCCGACCCCCCACCGCAAGCGCCTAGAGGCTCACCGGCAGGGCGACGAGGCCGCGGACCAGCCGGGACTGCCGCCGGACGAGCCGGTCGGCAGGGGCCGCCAGCTGCAGACGGGGGAAGCGCTCCAGGAGGACGCCGAGCACGATCTCGACCTCCGCATGGGCCAGCGGTGCGCCGAGGCAGCGGTGGATCCCGTGGCCGAAGGCCAGATGGCCGGCGGCGTTCGCGCGGCCGAGGTCGAGCCGGTCGGGGTCGGGGAACCTCCCGGGGTCGCGGTTGGCCGCGCCCGGGCACACGAAGACCGGGCTGCCGGCGGGCACCGCGGTGCCGCTGAGATCCACCTCCTCGGGTGCCCACCGCCAGGTGGCGATGCTGACCGCGGAGTCGTACCGGAGCAGCTCGTCGACGGCGGTCCGGATGCGGTGCGGGTCGGTGCGCAGGCGCTCCAGCTCGGCGGGGTGCTGGAGCAGCGCCAGCACGGCGTTGCCGATCGCCGCGGTGGTGGTCTCGTGGCCGGCGACCAGCAGCAGCACGGCGAGGGAGAGCAGCTCGTCCTCGCTGAGCCGGCCGGCGTCCTCGTCGTGGACCGCGATCAGGTCGGAGAGCAGCGAGCGGTCCGGGCGCGTGCGCTTGCTGCCGATCAGCTCCGACATGTAGCCGGCCACGGCGTGGGACGCGGCGTCGATCCGCCGGTGGTCGCCGGTGGCGAACAGGTCGGTCGACCAGGAGCGGATCGAGGGGCGGTCGACCGGGGGGACTCCCAGGAGCTGGCAGATGACGGTGACCGGCAGGGGCCCGGCCAGCTCCTCGACGAGGTCGACCTCGGTGCCGGGCTCCCACGTCCCCACGAGCTGCTCGGCGAGCGAACGGATGTAGGGGCGCAGACCGTCGACCCGGGCCGGCGTGAACGCCCTGGTCACCAGCCGCCGGAGCCGGGTGTGCTCGGGCGGATCGGTGGCGAGCATGGTGCGTGCGACGGCCGGGTGCAGGGACCGGCCGCCGGACGGTCGGCCGGCGAAGTACGCGCCGGTGTCCTTCGACAGCGGGGCGGTGAATGCCTGCCGGGCCTCGTCGTAGCCGGTGACGACCGCCGCGGTGGCGGCACCGCCGTCCAAGGACACTTGCAGGACGGGGGAGGCCGCGCGCAGGGCGGCGTAGGTGGGGTAGCGGTCTGCGTAGAACGCCGGGTCGGCGAAGGGTGAGGAGGCCATGGTCGATCCCTGTGCCGTTTCAAGTGCCGTCTGCCGCTGGGCGGCCACGGCGGTGCGGACGATGTCATTGGTCGCGTACTGCTGAGGGACCGAGCGTAGCCACAGCGCGGAGACCCCCGGCGCGGGCGGACTCGCCGGTCGCCTGCGGTGCCGGGTCGTGATGGCCTTGCAGACGGCGTGCGAGCGGACCGGGAAGGTAGACCGTTCGGGTGCTTTCGATTCGGCGCACGAGTCCTGAGCACGGCTCCCGGCCCGGAACTGGTTGAGTCGCCGACATGACCAAGAGTGATGTCGGGGACCTGTTCGGTAACCGTTTCCTGACCGTGCCCGCTCCCTCGGAGACCTTTCCCGAGGAGGGCATGACCGCGACGGACGCTATGCGGCTGGTGGATGAGGACCTCGTCATGGAGGGCGACCCGCAGCGCAACCTCGCCACGTTCGTCACCACGTGGATGGAGCCGGAGGCGCAGCGGATCATCGCCGAGAACCTCCACCGGAACTTCATCGATCATGCGGAGTACCCCATCTCCGCCGAGATCGAGCAGCGCTGCGTGCGGATGCTCGCCGACCTCTTCAACGCGCCGGGCAGGACCACCGGGTGCCGGACCCAGGGCTCGTCCGAGGCGATCATGCTCGGCGCGCTGTCGCTGAAGTGGAAGTGGCGGGAGCGTCGTAAGGCGGCCAACCTGTCGGCCGACCGGCCCAACCTGGTCTTCGGCGGTGACGTTCATGTCGTGTGGGAGAAGTTCTGCCGCTACTTCGACGTCGAGCCGCGGATCGTGCCGCTCGCCGAGGGCAAGTACACGATCGGCCCGGAGGACGTGGAGCCCCACCTCGACGAGAACACGATCGGCGTCGTCGCCGTCGTCGGCACCACGTTCACCGGCCACAAGGACGACGTCGTCGGGATCGACAAGCTCCTGCGGGAGATCCGCAAGAAGCGGGACCTCGACATCCCGATCCACGTGGACGGCGCCAGCGGCGGCTTCGTGTGGCCCTTCCTCTACCCGGACTCGAAATGGGACTTCCGGCTAGAGCAGGTCCGATCGATCAACGTCTCGGGACACAAGTACGGCCTGGTCTACCCCGGCATCGGCTGGCTGGTCTTCCGCGAGGAGTCGGATCTGGCCAAGGACCTCGTGTTCTACGAGAACTACCTGGGCAAGACCGATGCGACGTTCACGCTGAACTTCTCGACCGGCGCGTCGATGGTGCTCGCGCAGTACTACAACTTCGTGCGGCTGGGCCGTCAGGGCTACACCTACGTCATGGAGACGATGCAGACGAACGCCCACGCGTTGGCGGAGAACCTGCGTGACAGCGGCCGCTTCGAAGTGATCGGCAGCGATCTCGAACAGCTGCCGCTGGTCGCTTTCCGCCTCGCCGGCAAGCACTCCTACGACGAGTCCGACATCGCCTGGCAACTCTCGGCCGAGCGCGGCTGGATGGTGCCGGCGTACACGCTCCCGCCCAAAGCGGAGCGGGTGAAGATCCTCAGGGCGCTGGTCAAGGAGACCCTGAGCCGCGGCCAGATCGACCGCCTGACCCAGGACATCGCCGATGCGTGTGCCACCTTGGACCACAAGGGGGCGACCACCGAGGTCGAGCGGGCCCAGGTCAAGCGCGGCAGCGGCTACTGACGGTCGCAGCCGGCGCCCTTCGGGGCCGGGCGACAGCGCGGGTGCCGACGGGCCGCCGGACGGCCGCCGTGCGCGTCGGTCCCGGCCGGGCTGCCGATCAAGGACAGGCAGCCCGGCTTCCTGGCTGCGGTCAGAACTCGCGGTCGTACGCCACGGTCACCGGAGCGTCGACGGACGGCATCGAACTGCAGGACCGCGCGTTCGTCGCCGCCATCCGCGAGGGCCGGGAGCCGGACTCCTCCATCGCCCGGGTGATGTCCTGCTACCGGACGCCGGCGGGCCTGGAGACGTAGCCCGCGCCGCCCCGGGGCGAGTGAGCGCGGCGCCGTAGGCGAGGCCTGGCGCCGCACCGCCCGGGCCGCGGCACCGACGACCTCGATGCCGCGCCCCCGCCGGCGCCGACTGCCGGATCCGCCTCACTCCGTCCGCTCGGCGAGCCGCGGCACCGAGGTCGTACCCGCCGGGACGGCGCCGATGATCACCCGTGGTCCCACTGTTCGTCCCCCACGGACGAGCGACCGGATCACGCACGTGCCGATCCCACGGCCAGACACTGGTAGTGGCTTCCGAAGTGCACCAGGGGGTCGGCGGCACCGTTCTGGTCGCACCACATGGGCTGCCCCAGCACGAGCAGGTGGTCGGCGGTGGCGACGGTGCGCTCGACCCGGCACACCAGGGCCGCCATCGCCTCGTCGATCACCGGGACGTCCCGGACCAGCCGGTGGCCGACGCCGGTGAACCGCTGTTCGGCCGGTGCGGTGGCGAACCGGTCGGCCAGGTCCTGGTGATGGCGGCCGAGCAGGTTGATGCCGAAGGCACCCTGGCTGGTGATCGCGGCCAGGGTGCGGCTGCTCCGGTACAGCGACACCAGCACGAGCGGCGGGCTGAGCGAGACCGAGGTGAAGGAGCTGGCCGTGCAACCGGTCGGCCGGCCCTGGGCCGTGGCGGTGACCAGGGCGACCCCCGTGGCCCAGCGGCGCATGACGCTCCGCAGGGCCGGTCCGCTGACGGCCGGGGGCTGCGGCCGGGGCGTCACCGGACCGGTCACGGTGCCAGGATCCGGTCCGGCCGTCACGACACCCTCACCGGATCCGCGACCGCGTTCGGCGAGCTCGCAGCCGACTCGGCCGCCGCCAGGTCGGCCTGATGGGCCGTCGGATCCCCCAGCGCGAGGTGGCATTCGGCGCGCTGTCGCAGCAGGTCGGCCCGGTCGGCACCGGGCAGCAGCAGTGCGGCGGTGTAGTCGCGGCGGGCCGACTCCCAGTCACCGGCGCTCTGGTGGACGTAACCACGGTTGTAGAGCAGGTCCGGATCGTCGGCCTCGATCGCCAGCGCCCGGGTGAGATCCGCGACTGCGGTGCGGTGGTCGCCCGTCTCCAGTACCAGGGCCGCGCGGTTGGCCAGCGCGCTCACCAGGTCCGGCTCGGCGGTCAGCGCCAGGTCGAAGTCGCGCAGCGCCTCCTGGTCGGCGCCCGCGTCCAGCGCCAGCAGCCCCCGGGCGCACAGCAGGCGGGCGTCGCCCGGATGGTGGCGCAGCCCCTCCTCGACCTGGGTCAGCGAGCCCGCCGCATCGCCCTGCTCCCGCAGCAGGCTGGCGAGGTTGATCCGGGCGTCCAGCTCGTCGGGTTCCAGTTCGAGTACGTACCCCAGGTCCGCGATCGCGCCCGCCAGGTCACCCAGTTCCAGGCGCAGGTCGGCCCGGTTGTAGTGCATCTCCCAGAACGGCGCGGCGAAGGTGATCGACTCGCTGTAGTCGGCCAACGCGCCGGGCAGGTCGCCCATCCGGCGCCGCACGTCGGCCCGGTCGAAGTAGTAGTCCGGGTAGTTGGGATCCAGCTCGATGACGGTGTCGATGTCGGCCAGCGCCTCCTCCAGCCGGCCGAGCGCGGTGTACACCCGGCCCCGGTTGTGGACCAGCACGGAGCGGTGCAAGCGGTGCTTCTCGGCGGGGAGTTCGCGGTCGATGTCGGCCAGACCGGTGCTGACCAGGCGCAGCGCCTCGGTCGGGTTGCCCAGCTGGAGCTCCACCAGGGCCAGGCCGTTGCGGTTGAAGACCGACTGGAAGACACGCTGGTCGTGGTCCGGCAGCAGGGAGGCCATCGCGAGCACGTTGTGCAGGTGGGCCTTGGCCAGCTGGTGGTCCTTGTGCTCGGCCGGGTAGTAGCGCGTGTAGAGCATGGCCAGGGCGTAGCCGGAGAAGATGTGCAGCATCGGCTGGTCGAACATGGCGCGCAGCTCGATGTAGCGCCGTTCGGCCTCCTCCGGCCGGCCGAGGATCGCCAGTGCGGTGGTGACCTTGGTGCCCAGCATCCAGTACTTCCGGGGCTCCTCGGCCGGGTCCATCAGGGCCGTGCCACGTCCGGCCACGTCGAGCAGCGAGTGGTAGAAGCCCATCGAGACCAGGTACTCGGCGGCTTCGAGGAACGCGTCGGCGGCCGCCTCCCGGTCGCTGCCGTGCTCCAGGTGATAGGGGATCGCCCCGAGACACAGGCTCCAGTCTCCGCTGCGGCGCAGCTCGGCCGCCCGCTGGTCGTGCAGTCGGGCCCGCTCGGCGGCGTCGACGCGGCGGTAGGCGGCTTGTTCAGCGGGGTCGTGGGAGGTGCCGTCGGACTCGACGTAGGCCAGGGCCAGCTTCTGATGATCCGTCAGGTTTTCGTGCTCGTCGGGATGTTGGGCGATGGTGTGGGTGGCATGGGCGGCGAGAGCCGTGGTGAGTTCGGGGATCAGGTCGGCGCCGCCGGTGTGCACGGTGACCATCACCAGGTCCGGCAGGGCCCGGCGCAGCAGGATGGCGAGGAACTCCTGGTCGGTGTGATCGGCCTCGTCGACCCGGTCGAAGCGCAGGGCCAGCGCGTGGCCGCGCTCGCGGGCGTGGCCGTGCAGGAACTCGATGATGCCGTGGGCGAGACGGCGGGTGCGCTTCGCCGGGTAGAGGCGGGTGCGCTCGTTGGGCACGGCCAGCGAGGTGAGGGTCTGCGGTCCGGCGCCGATCAGGTCCTTGAGTTCCGGAGCAGCGGACAGGATTTCGACGGCGTGGTGCGCCACGAGCTCCGGGCGGGCCCGGTGCGCATCCGGCACCAGTGAGCGCAGCAGGGTGCCCAGACCGGTGTACGGTCCGCGCAGCCGCCGGTGGCAGTCGGCTCGGGCGTCGTACCGGTCGTCGTGCGCGGTGCCTTCGGGCTGGAGGCGCCAGGTGTGGGAGGTCACGGGTTTTCCTTTCGTGAGTGCGCGGGCCGGTCACGCGGCGGCGCGGCGTTGCCTGCGGCCGACCAGCAGGGGCAGCACGACGACCTGGACGACGATGACGAGCAGGGCGACGGCGGCATCCCAGAGCCGGCTGTCGCTCAGCGAGCTTTGCGCGATGCCGTCGGCGAGTCGCCGGGCGAACGTCACGGCCGGCAGGACGACGGTGAACACGGCGGCGACCAGCAGGAAGGCGGTGCCGATCGCGGTCAGCAGGGCGTACCAAGGGGCCAGCGCCCGCTCCCGCGCCGTCCAGCGGTCCTCCGCCCAGCCGCCCCGGCCCAGACGGTGGCGCAGATAGGCCGAACCCACCTCGTGCAGGTCGGCGCAGCCCAGGGCCGTGGCGAGGACGTAGTAGAGGTCGGTGCGCAGGAAGATCAGGAACTGCCAGGCCAGCCGGGGCAGGATCAGGTACGCCACGGCGAGGGCGAACCGCCCGGCCCAGGACGGTCCGGTCGCGAGGTCGACCGCCGCCGCGAGGGTGAGCGCGCCGAAGAGCACGACCTCGCCGAGCATCCCGGCCAGGAAGGGCAGGTAGCGCTGCGCGGGCCGCACACCGAACAGCGCATCGAGCCGGGTCTCGAAGACCACGAAGTAGAGCCGTCGTCCGATGCCCAGGCCGGTGGGCAGGCCGAGCCTGCGGCCGGCCAGGACGTGCCAGCCCTCGTGCCAGAGCATGAGTGGCATCTGCAGCGCGGCGAGGGTCACCTCCACCGCGACCAGGGACGGGACGAAGAACAGGTTCCGGGTGTGCGGCTGCAGTCGGGGCTCGTAGATCATCGCCGCGATCGCCAGTGCGGTGATCAGCGCGTAGCAGCTCCAGCCGAGCGGCGAGAACATGGCACGTCCCCAGGCCTGGAGGCGTACGGGCACGGGCTCGGCGGCGGCGCCGGGCTCGTGGACGAAGCCGAGATCGCGCATGGTCTCGATGAAGTCGGCCAGGTCGACCGGCTCTCCGTAGGCCGCGTCGTACCAGGCGGCGGCCTCGGCGAGCGGCATGCCGTCGGCCAGGCGTCGCAGCAGCGCCGCGCCGTCCTCCGGGAGCAGTGCGAAGGACCCGGTGTCGGGCCGGCCCACCAGCGTGCCGTCGCGTTCGGTGACGAAGGTGAGCGGATGGAACGCGAGGTCGGTGGTCGCCATGATCTCTCCCTCGGAGGGGTGCGGGCCTCCCGGACGGGTGCGGCCCGCTCGGGCGGGTGCGGCGGGACGAACCCGGGCCTGCGTGCTGGCTGCACGCAGGCCCGGGGGTGTCACCGGGTCAGCAGACCACCAGGACGTAGGACGCCGGCGAGGTGAGCTTGATGGAACCGGTCTTGCGCACAGCGATCTTCTTCATGGTTCGACTCCCTTGATGGAGAGGTGGGTTGGCACCGCCCGCCCTGGTGGCGGATCGGCGACTCCGACGATGGCACGGCGCCCGGTGGGCGGACATGGGTAGTCGCTCCCCGTCTTCCTGCCGGGAGCCGGGACGGAAAACGGGGGCTCGATCCCCATACCGGGGTCGGCCCGGGTTCGGACACCATCCGAGCCATGCGAAATGACGCCCTCTCCGTGATCGCCTGTGGCTCGATCGCGGCCAAGGACCTGCCGAACTACCTCGTCTTCCTCCGCCAGGAGATCGACCTGCCGTTACGGGTCCTGCTGACCGCGAGCGCCGCGCGCTTCGTCCACCCCCAGGTACTGGCCTGGCACGCGGACGAGGTGTACGTCGCCGACGACCCGACCCTCAACCCCACCGAGTTCGCGCACCGCTCGCTCGGCCTGGTGGTGCTGCCCGCCACCGCCAACACCCTGGCTGCGGCGGCACTCGGGCTGGCCGCCACGCCGGCCCAGACGGTACTGCTGGCCCACGAGCGGCCCGCACTGTTCTTCCCGAACATGAACGGCTCGATGTGGCGCAAGCCCGCGACCCGACGTCACGTCAGTACGCTGCGCGCCGACGGCCACACCGTGGTCGAGCCGACCGAGCGCGAGATGTTCCTGCTGTGGCAGAAGGAGAACGGCGTCGGGCCTGCCATGCCGGGGCCCGACGAGGCCGCCGAGACGGTCGTGAAGTGGCTGGAGGACGCCCTCAACGGCGACGACGAGTCGGCATAGGGTGCGCCTTGATCGGGATCGGCAGACCGGAGGGGATCACGATGACGGAACCGCGCGTGGACCGGTTCAGTGGACTCGTCGGACGCGAGGACGAACTCGTCCTGCTGGACCGCGTCCTGCAGGACGCGCGGCAGTCGCGGGGCGGCACGGTGTGCGTGACCGGAGAGCCGGGGATCGGGAAGACCAGACTGGCCGGCGAGGCGATCACGCTGGCCCGGGAGGCCGGGATGACCGTGCTCAAGGGCCGCTGCATCGCCACCGGCCCGGCCGTGCCGTACCGGTCGCTCACCGAGGCACTGCTGTCACTCGCCCGGGCCGGTGGCGCGCCGCCCACCGACGCGCTCGGACCGTACCTGCCCGTGCTGGGCCGCCTGGTACCCGAGTGGGCGATCGGGGACGCCTGCGACCGGTCGCCGATCGTGCTGGCCGAGGCCGTGGTCCGGCTGGCCGCCGCCTGCGGCCGGGAGCGCGGCTGCCTGCTCGTCATCGACGACCTGCACGACGCGGACCCCGAGACGCTGGCGGTCCTGGAGTATCTGGCGGCCAACCTGGCCCTGCTGCCGGTCGCCGTCGTCGCCACCCTGCGGGACACGCCGGGCGCCGCCCACTCGCTCGCGGACACGCTGGCCCAGCGCGGGGAAGCCGGCCTGTTGAGACTCGGCCGGCTCGGTGCCGCGCAGGTGCACGCGCTGACCGCGAACTGTCTCGGCTGCCCGCCGGACGAACTGCCTGTGGCGGTGTCCGACCGGGTGCTCGCCGACAGCAGCGGAATCCCGTTCACCGCCGCCGAGTTGATCCGCGGCATGCGCGCCGAGGGCCGACTCGTACGCACCGAGGGCCGCTGGCGGCTGGTCGGCACCAGCCGCGCGGCCATCCCGTTCACCCTGGTCCGGGCGGTCGAGCAGCGGGCGGAGCGGCTCGGACCGCAGACGCTCCGGCTGCTGTCGGCCGCCGCAGTGCTGGGCCGCAGCTTCCCGCTGTCGGTGGCGCGGCGCTGCGCCGCGCCGGACGACCACGAGCCCGCCGTCTCGCTGCGCTCCGCCGTCGTCGACGGCCTGCTGGTGCCGGACGACGAGCGTGGGCCCGACTGGTACGCCTTCGAACATCCGCTGACCCAGGAGGCGTTGCTCGACCGGCTCACGCCGGCCGACCGGGCCGAGCTCGCCGCCCGGGCCGTGGCGGCCATGAACGAGCTCGACCCGAGCCTGCCCGGCACGTGGTGCCTGGTGGCCGCGCGGCTGCACGGGCAGGCGGGGGACCGCCGGACCGCCGCCGTCCGCTACCTGGAGGTGGCCCGCCGTGCCCTGGCCGGCCACGGGCCCGGAACGGCGATCGCGGCGCTGCACGAAGCCCGGTCGGCCTTGGGGCCTGTCGACGGATCGGACATCCACCTGCCTGACGACGCCGTACCGGCGGGCGTGCGACGGGAGTTGCTGGAGACCCTGCTGCTCGCCCTGGCGGACGACGGCCGGCTCGACCGGGCCACCGAGGTGGCGCAGCAACTGCGCCGGGCCGATGTCGAGGCCGATCCGGGACGCCGGGTCGAGCTGCACGTGCGGCTGGCCTGGGCGGCGCAGGTGGCCGGGCAGTGGGACGTGGGACTGGAACAGGTCCGCGCGGCCCGGGAGCTGCTGCCCGAGGGGGCGGGTGCGCGGGACACCGCGGGCATCGACGTGGTCGAGGCCTACCTGACGGTGTCGACGGCGGAGCAGGGGCGGATCGGCCGCAGCGAGCAACTGGCCCGCCGGGCGATCGAGGGCGCGGAACAGCGCGGTGACCACGCACTGGCCTGCCAGGCGTGGTACGCGATGGGTTTCGCGACCCGTGGGCGTTCCCTGGCCGAATCCGACCGGTGCTTCCGCCGCACGCTGCGGATGGCCGCCGAGAGCCGCCAGGTGAGCTGGCACAACCACGGGCTGATCGGCCTGGGCAGCAACGCCTGGCTCGCCGAGGCCGACCTGGACGGGCTGCACCACGCCCACCAGGAGGCGATGCGAACCGGTTGCGTGAGCCTGGCGCACAACGTCGGGGCGATGCTGGCGCTCGACGCGGTGCTGCGAGCCGACTTCGACCGGGCCGCGGCCCTGCTGGACGGCTCCAGGGCCGAGACCGAGCGACTGCAGTTGCACTCGGTGTCCCGGTACGCCCTGATGGTGGGCGCGGTGGCCGCCGCCCACCGGGCCCGCAGGCTCCAACTGCGGGCGGCGCTCGCCCGGTTCCGGACCAGCGGTGGGAACGAGTCGCGGGAGGCGCCGCTCGTGCTCGGTCTGGCCGAGCTGTTCTGCGCGCTGCTGGAGGAGGACCACGAGCAGGCGGCGGAGCTGGCTGCGCGGCTGGCCGCCGCCGCCCCGCCGGACGAGGAGAACTACTTCCACCTCGCCGGCAGCCACGGGCTGGTCCTGCTGCTGTCCGTGCTGGCCGGGCGAGCCGACTGGGCAGAGGTCGAACGGATCACCGCGAGTCAGGCGGGCCGGATGCGGTGGAACCGGCAGTTCGTCGGCCTGGCCCGGGCGGTCCTGTACGGTCGGGAAGGTCGCCCGGCCGAGGCGGTGGCGGCGTGCCGCGCTGCGCAGGCCGACGCGGTGATCTTCCCGACGGCTCGTCACCTCGGCCTGCGTCTGGTCGCTGACGCCGCGGTCACCGACGGATGGGGGGCGGTCCGCGACTGGTTGACCGAGGCCGAGACGTACTTCCACCACTCGGGTGCCGACGCCGTCGCCGCCGCGTGCCGCTCCCGGCTGCGTTCGCTGGGCGCTCCGGTCGGGCAGCGCCGCACCGGCACGGACCGGATTCCGGCCGAACTCGTCGCGCTCGGCGTCACCCTGCGCGAGTACGACGTCTTCTGCCTGCTGGTCGAACGCGTCGGCAACAAGGCCGTGGCCGCCCGCCTGCAGATCTCTCCCCGGACGGTCGAGAAACACATCGCCAGTCTGATCGGCAAGACCAACTCCGCCACCCGCGCCCAGCTGTGCGATTTCGTGGCGGACTTCCTCGCCGCACGCTAGGCCTGCCGGGAAATCTGATGCGCCACCCTGTCAGAGTGGGCGATGGTGTGTCAGAGTTGTGGAGTGACAGTGCAGACGACTCAGTCGGTTCCGCTGCCCGCGGCATCTGGCGCCTGGTGGCTGCCCGCACTGTCGCCGGCCGAACGCGATGCCCTGCCGCCCGGGCGAACGCCACGCTGGGCCGAGTTGGTGGAACAGACGCTGCGCCTCGCCGAGTCGGCGCCCGGCGGGCGGATCCGCTCGCTCCCCGGGACCGGCCCCGAGGGCCGACTGCTGCATCCGCTGCGGCCGTTCCTGCTCACCGCCTCCCGCCACTTCGCGGCGGTGAACCCTGCCGCGGCAGATCGGCGAGTGGTGTGGGCCGGTGCACGGCACCACCTGGCCGGCGGCTTGGTGCGGCTGGCCGGACGCACACTGGTACAGGAGTTGGGACACGCGCGCCGGGCCGGAACCTTGACCGGGCAGGACGGGCGGGAGCGGTTCGACGCGTTCCTGTGCGAGGTCGCCGCCGGACCGGCCCTGGGCGCGGTGCTGCACCGTCATCCCGTGCTGGCCCGGCTGCTGGCCGAACGGTGCACGCGCACCGTGGCCGCAGCCACCGAACTGCTGGAGCGGCTCCACGCGGACCGGGAGCAGCTCACCGCCGCCCTGCTCGACGGCGAGCCCGGTCGGTTGACCCGGGTCCGCTTCGGACTGGGGGACCCGCATGCGGCGGGCCGGTCCGTCGCCGTGCTGGAGTTCGACGGCGGGCAGCGCCTGGTGTACAAGCCGCGCCCGCTCGGTCTGCACGCCCGGTGGAACGAACTGCTCGCCTGGTTCGGCGGACGCCAGCCCCAACTGGCGGCGCGAGCCGTTCGGTTGCTGCCGCGGGCGGGGTACGGCTGGGCCGAGTACGTCGCGCCGCGCCCATGCCGGTCCCAAGCCGAAGTCGGGCGGTTCTACGAGCGGCTCGGCGCCCAGCTCGCGCTGCTGCACGTGGTGAACGCGGTCGACATCCATGCCGAGAACCTCATCGCCGCGCGCGACCAGCCGGTCGTGGTGGACGTGGAGACGCTGTTCCACCCGTGCTGGGCGCCCGTCACCGACGGCGGCGCCGATCCGGCCGCCCGGGCGCTCGCCGCGTCCGTGCAGCGGACCATGGTGCTGCCGAACCCGTGGTTCGGCGGCGGCGGTTCACTCGACCTCTCGGCACTTGGTGGCCAGGCCGACCAGTGGACGCCGGACCCGATGCCCGGGTGGGCGGACGCGGGCACCGACCTGATGCGGCTGGTCCGCCGCCCGGCGCGCTGGCCGGGTGCCGACAACCGCCCGATGCTGGCCGGGAGACCCGCCGATCCGGCCGACCAGCTCGACCGGCTGCTGTGCGGATTCCGCGCCGGCTACCGGGCGATTGCCGCACATTCCCATGAACTGCTCGGTGAGCAGGGGATGTTGTCTCGCTTTGCGGGTGAGGCGATGCGCCTGGTGGCGCGGCCCAGTCAGAGCTATGCGACGCTGCTCGCCGAGGCGACCGAGCCGGAGCTGCTGCGCGACCACTCCGGTCGGGAGCGGGCCTTCGCCGCACTGCACGACGAGACCGGCTACCCGCACCTGCACGTGCTGGCGCCCCACGAACTCACCGACCTGCTCGCCGGCGACGTCCCGTTCTTCACCACGACCCCCGCCGCCCGCACCCTGCGGACCTGGGACGGTCGTGAACTCCCGTTCCTGCTCGACGAATCCGGGCTGACGGCCGCCGCCGGGACGATCCGGGGGATGTCGGAGGGCGACCTCGACCGGCAGGCATGGCTGATCCGCGCCTCCCTGGCCGCCGGACGACGGTCTCCGGGCCGCCATGCTCCGGGGCGCCCCGCTGCCGAATCCGAGGACGCCTACGACGGTGACCCCGGTGCCCAGGCGCTGGAGCTCGCACGGGGGATCGGGGAGGACCTGCTCTCCCGGGTTTGTCGGGGCGAGGGCCGGGTGAACTGGCTCGGGCTGCAGGAGGCCTGGCCAGGACAGTGGGCGGTGTTGCCGATGGGCATGGCGCTCGGCGACGGCTACACCGGCCCGGCGCTGTTCCTCGCCGAGCTGGGCCGGCTCACCGGGGCGGTCCGCTATCAGGAGGCCGCCGCCCAGGCCGTCCGCGTCCTCCCACAGCTCCTGAGGCTCTTGGCGGAGCACCCCGAACTCGCGCGTGCCGTGGGGCCGGGCGGCTTCTCCGGGCTCGGCGGAATCAGCTACGCCACCGCCCGGCTCGCCACCCTGCTGGACTCCCCGGAGCTGAGCGCCGCCCTGCCCGCCGGCCTCGCCGCACTTCACACGGCCGCTGTCGACCCGGCAGCCCCCATGGACATCGCCGACGGCCTGGCCGGTGCCCTGCTCGCGGCCGAGGCCGTGCATGCTCAGACGCGGCTGCCGGCAGCTGCCGAACTCGCCCACACTGTCAGGACCTTGGCGGGCCATCGGCCCCGTCCTGAGCGGCCCGGATTCCTCCACGGCCACGAGGGCGTCGCGTGGGCCCTGCGGGAGCGAGCGGCGGTGGACCTGGCGGACTCCGACGGCCCCGGCCGGTGCCCGGACTGGGTCGGCCGGGCGCTGCGCGCCTGCAAGGCGGACCAGCACCTCGCCCTGCTCGCCGACCGCGTGCCGATGCCGGGCCACTCGCTCCGCCACGGCGAACTCGGTCTGCTGGAACCACTGGTGGAGCTGATGCCGACCGATGCCGGCCATCGCCGTACGGCCGCTCGACTGGTGCGGTCCGTCGAACAGCAAGGCGCCCGTTGCGGCACCCCCAGCGAGGTGCCCACACCCGGCCTGCTGACCGGACTGGCCGGCATCGGCTACGGCCTGCTGCGGCTCGGCTTCGGCCCCAGGATCCCCTCGGTGCTGCTGTTGCGACCGGCAGCAGGACCGGGGCCCGTCGAACGAGAGGGAGGGCATCACCATGATGGACGGCGAACTGCTCGACAATGTGGACAACGAGCTGCAGGAGACCGACGAGCGTCGCACGGCGGCTGACCACGCGGCCCGCCAGGCCCGGCTGCGGGTGGCGATCCTCGCCGGCCTGACCGTTGGCGCGGCTGCCGGGGTCGCACTGGGGCAGGGGGATCCAAACACAAGCACCGTCGCGAGCATTATCCTCTGAGAAAGCGTCATTGTCCGAGACAGGTGGTGGGGCCGCCCTCGGGCGGCCCCACCACCAGGCAGGCCATCTGACATTGCGTCGGACCGGTCGTCGGTCCAGCCCTTGGTTTCCGCCGACTTCCCCTCAGCGGTGGAGAATTATCGCGGGCTGTCGGCCAGTTGGCCGAGCTCGAAGACGGTGCTGACGGGCGCGTGGTCGCTCCAGCGCTCGGCGTGGGTGGCGGCGCGTTCGACGTAGGCCTCGACGGCCCTGTCGGCGAGGCCGGGGGTCGTCACGATCAGGTCGATCCGCCAGCGGAACGACGCGTTTTCCATGAACGTCCACCCGCCCCCACGAGCCACCAGAAACCGCCGTGCAACTGCACCAGCGCGTGCTCACCCGCCTCACGTGGTCAGCTCGCCGACGAAGCGGCGAAGCTCAGCGAGGGTGCCGCCGTGCAGGGACAGGCTCGGAGGCCTGGGCAGGCGGCGCGGATCCGGTCACGTCGACGGGGCACCTGCCCGGCCGGCGTGGTCGAGGAGGTGCTTGACCCTGTCGGCGACGATCTTCGGCTGGTCGGCCTGGATGAAGTGGCCGGAGTCGACTGTTTCGAACCGGCCGTCCGGGAGGGACTCGGTCCAGCGCCGCTGGTGCGCGGCCAGGTCGGCGTGGTGCCGTGACCGGCCCGCCTGGGGACGCGAGGCCGAGAGCAGGATGGTCCGGCAGGTCGGCGGGGCCGGCGGGTCGGCGCGGAAGCGGGGGATGGCCGCGGCCACGGCCTTGATCTCCTTCCTCGTCTGTGCGGTCCCGGACGGGACGAAGTCCTCGGCGAGCATGGTCTCGTAGGTGTCCGTCGGGAACAGCCGGCGGATGTTCCCGCTGGCCAGGCGGGCCAGCCGGCGGGAGCGGAACAGCGCCTGGGTCACGGCCAGTGAACGGTCGACCTTCGCGGCGGTCCGGTCGAAGGCGTCGTAGACCGGCGCGCCTTCCGCTGCCGGATCGAGCAGCAGCATCCCCCGCAGCCGCCGGCCCAGGCCCTCCACCGCACGGCGTGCGACCAGCCCTCCCATGCTGTGCGCGACGAGCACGAAGCGGTCGGGGACAACCGCCTCGACCAGCGCGACCAGGTCTGCGGCCAGGTCCTCGATGCTCAGCTGGGTTGCCGTCCGGCCGCTGCGCCCGAAGCCGGCGCGGTCGTAGGCGACCATCCTTGTCCGGTCCGTGAGCCACGGCAGCACCGGATCCCAGCAGGTGCGCCCCATCCCCCCGCCCGCCTCGAAGACCACCCAGTCCGCCCCGCTGCCGGATTCCTCGACATGGACGGTCCGGCCGTTCACCCGCACCGCCCGCCCCGCTGCCTGACGCATGCTCCCTCCAAGGTCACTGTTTCCATTTTCGATAATAGTAACGAGCATGGAATCGTAACGCCATGGACACTACCGACGTACTTCTCCACCCCGTGCGCCTGCGCGTGGTGCACGCGCTCTCCGGCGGCCGGGTGCTCACCACCGCGCAGCTGTGTGAGCGCATGCCCGAGGTGCCGAAGGTGACCATGTACCGGCATGTCGCCCTGCTGGCCGAGGCCGGCTTCCTGGAGGTGGCCGGAGAGCAGCGGGTGCGCGGCGCTGTCGAGCGGCACTACCGACTGCGGCAGGACCGCCCGGTCGTCGATGTCGACGCCGCCGCGGCGATGACGCCGGAGGACCACCGCCGCGGCTTCGCCACCGCCATGGCCGTGCTGATCGCCGAGTTCAACGCCTACCTCGACCGCGACGGCGCCGACCCGGTGGCCGACGCGGTCTCGTACCGCCAGGGCACGCTCTGGCTCAGCCCGGACGAACTCGCCGAGATGACAGCTGAGTTGCTCGCGGTACTGGGTCCTCGGCTGGCCAACCGGCCGGCACCGGGTCGCGCACCCTATCTGCTCAGTCCCATCCGCTTCCCACTCGGTCCGCCATCCCCCGACGAGGAGCGGCCTTGAACCGACGGCACCCGGCAGTATCCGCTCGCTACTGCCGGACCTGCTCGTCACACTCCCGGACCGGCCGCTGGTCCTCGGCAGGACGCACCGATGTACTGGGCCGTCCTGGACGAGGCGGTGATCCGCCGGCCGGTCGGCGGTGCGGATGTGACGGCCGGACAGCTCCGGCGCCTGGCGGCACTGGCCCGGGCCCGTAAGGCCCTGATCCAGGTCGTCCCGTTCTCGGCGGGGGCCCGTGCGCTGATGGATGGTTCACTCTGCCTGATGACCTTCGAGGCCTGTCGCGTAACAGGCCGTGCACGCCCGGCCGGGGTCTCCCGGCCGGGCGTTCCGCATTGGGGCGCAGATCGGCCAGTCCGTGCGACCCGTCGGCCTGGTGCGGCCGTCCGGATCGTGGCCCGATGTCCCTTCGGCTCCCATACGCCGATCCGCTCAGGCCGGGAACGTCGCAGGTCAGCCGCTCGGAGGGTGCGAGCCGCGAGATGGCCGAAACTCTCATGCAATATAACCTGTGACATTGTTCTGATCATCGGTCGATGACAGGATCCACGCCAAATCTCCTTCCTTCAGCCCGACCCCACGTCGGGCTGCCCCCACTCGACGAAGGATTCGGCGTGCTCCTGCGCACCAGACTCTCCGTGCTCGCGGCAGGCGTCGTCGCCTGTTGCGCCACGGCCACCGCCGTGCTCCCGGCCCAGGCCTTCGCGGCGCCGCCCGTCGTGACCGCCGGGTCGGCTCCGACCACGACGACCGCCTCGGCCGGCCCGGTCGGCCCCGCCGCCCCGACGGCCCCGACCACGACGACGGGCTCCGAGGAACCCGGCGAGCCCGCCGCCCCGCTGTCCCCCGCGCTGATCGGCGCGACGCGCCTGCTGGAGGAGCCGGCCGACGCGGCCGCCCCCGCCCAGTTCAAGTCCCTCGCCGTACAGAGCTGCACCCCGGCCGACTTCGCGGCCCACACCGGGGCCGAGCTGGTCGCCTTCATCAAGAGCTCGACCCCGGAGTGCATCAACTCGCTGTACCAGAGCGCCGGCGCCGACCCGAGCATCTTCAACCAGGCCCGGATGCTGTCCGTCGCGGCCGCCCTCAAGGACGTGGCGGCGAACTACCCCGGCGACAACACGACCGGCATCGCGCAGCTGGTGAAGTACCTGCAGGTGGGCTACTACATCCAGTTCTACTACCCCGCTGCGGCGGGCGCGTACACCCCCGCGCTCACCGACGCCGTCACGACCGCCCTGGACACTCTCTTCGCGGGCACCCGCTGGCGCGACGTCAGCGAGAACAACGGCCGCATCCTCAAGGAGGTGGTGTGGCTCACCGACAGCGCCAACGTCCAGGCCCACTACCTGGGCGTCTACAAGCGGATCCTGGACGAGTACGACAACACGTACAATCAGTTCCCGCAGATGCGCAGCGCGGTCAACTCCGTGCTGTTCTACCCGCTCTGGGAAGGCTACCGGAACAAGGACTTCGTCCAAGCGCTCGCGGCCGACCCGAGCCTCATCAACTCGCTCGCCGACTTCGCGATGAACCACCGGGACCTGCTCAGCGGGCCCCACTCCGTCCTCGACACCAATGCGGGCAACGACCTGGCCAAGTTCGCCGGGACCAGCCCCGCCGCCGAGGCCGTGGCCAAGCCGCTGGTCAAGAAGGTGCTGGACTCCGCGCCGCTGCTCTCGCCCTTCGGGTCGCTGTACCTGTACACGGCCCGCCAGGCCGAGTACTTCAACTACAGCCAGTGCTCGTACTACGGCATCTGCGACCTGCGCAACAAGCTCACCTCGGTGATCCTGCCGAACCAACTGGTCTGCGACAACCGCATCCTCCAGGCCCAGTCCCTGTCGGCCGCCGAACTGGCCACTGTCTGCGAGAGCCTGCGCAAGCAGGACGCGCTCTTCCACAGCGTGTCCAAGGACAGCGGGGCCATCCCGAACCAGTACGCCAAGACCGTCACCTTCGGGATCTTCGCCAACAAGGCCGACTACACCACCTACTCGTGGGCGATCTACGGCAACAGCACCGACAACGGCGGCCAGACCGTCATGGACGCGACCGACCCGAACAAGCGGGCCGTGACCGTGATGTACCAGAAGGCCTGGAACGTCAACGACCCCGCCCGGGTGTGGAACCTCAACCACGAGTACACCCACTACCTCGACGGCATCTACAACCTGAAGGGCAACTACGACACCCAGTCGTCCGTCCCGAACAAGTGGTGGGTCGAGGGCCTCGCCGAGTACGTCTCGTACAGCCACCGCGGCGCCACCGACGTCGACGCGATGAACCAGGCGGCCAAGCACACCTACAAGCTCAGCACGCTCTTCCAGAACACCTACGCCAACTCGGACTCGACCCGCATCTACCCGTGGGGCTACCTGTCCGTCCGGTACATGCTGGAGAGGCACCCGGCCGACGTCCAGGCGATGCTGGAGCGCTTCCGCGTCGGTGACTACCCCGGTGGCTACGCGGTCTACAACAACCTCGGCACCTCGTACGACGCCGACTTCGACGCCTGGCTCGACGCCTGCGTCGCCGGCGGCTGCTACGCGACCGGTCCGACCTCGCTGTTCGACACCACGGCGAACGGCGCGACCGTCAGCCTGAACGAGCGCTCCGTGCAGACCGGCCCGGGCCGGATCACCGGCTGGCACTGGGACTTCGGCGACGGCACCTTCTCGGACGAGCGCAGCCCGAGCCACACCTACGGCGCGCCCGGCCCGTACACCATCGCGCTGACCACCACCGATGACACCGGCCGGAGCGGCACCACACAGGGCGCGGTCACCACGACCGCCCTCGGCCTGCCGGCCTGCCCCGAGCAGCGCGCCGACGCGATGGACCGCAACTGCGCCCGGACCGGCCGCTCGGCGACCGTCGGCAACACCGACTACCTGTACGTCTACCTGCCGGCCGGGACCGCCACGCTGAAGGTCAACACCTTCGGCGGCACCGGCACCGCGTACCTGTACTACAACGCGGACACCTGGGCGTCGCCGAAGGCCTACACCGCCGCCTCCACGGCCGCAGGCACCACCCAGTCCATCACCGTCACCAACCCTACGGCGGGCTACCGCTATTTCGGCCTGTACGCCGCCACCGACTTCACCGGCGTCACCGTCACCACCCAGTTCTGATCCACGGAGCACCGCGACTGGCGCCCGGCCGGGCTCTCCCGGCCGGGCGTTCGCGTGCGCGGGCGGGGCACTGCAATTGCCCGAACTTCGGTAAGTGCTAGAGGAGTTGGTCGTGGTCGTACGCCACGGTCACCGGAGCGTGGTCGGACCAGCGCTCGGCGTGGGTCTCGGCGCGTTCGACGTACGCCTCGACGGCCTTGGCGGCGAGGCCCGGGGTGGCGACCTGGAGGTCGATGCGCCAGCCCGAGTCGTTGTCGAAGGCCCGGCCGCGGTAGGACCACCAGGAGTAGGGGCCGGTGCGGTCGGGGTGGAGGCGGCGGACCACGTCGACGTAGCCGGCCTCCTCGTAGACGCGGGTGAGCCAGGCACGTTCCTCGGGGAGGAAGCCGGCCGACTTCTGGTTGGCCTTCCAGTTCTTGAGGTCCTCCGGGCGGTGGGCGATGTTCCAGTCGCCGCAGACGACGACCTCGCGGCCCTCCGCGGCGGCCCGGGTGCGGAGCCTGCCGAGGTGGACGAGGAATTCCGCCATGAAGCGTTCCTTCTCCTCCTGGCGTTCGGTGCCGACTTCGCCGGAGGGGAGGTAGAGGCTGGCCACGGTCAGCCCGGGAAGGTCGATTTCCACATACCTGCCCGAATTGTCGAATTCCTCGGACTGGAATCCGACCACCGTGCGCTCCGGCTCCTGCCGGGACAGCAGGGCGACACCCGCACGGCCCTTGGCGACCGACGGCGCCCAGACCGCGTGCCAGCCGTCCAGGTCGCGCAGCTCCACGGGCAGCTGCCCGGGCTCGGAGCGGACCTCCTGCAGGCAGATCACGTCCGCCTCGGTGGCCGCCAGCCACTCGATGAAGCCCTTCTTGGCGGCCGCCCGGATCCCGTTCACATTGACACTCGTCACCACAATCACCCGGGAAGCCTATCGAGCCCCCCGGCCGGCGCGGCGGCGGCGCGTCGAGCGCGGGGGAAGGGCCGGGGTACCAAGGGTCGGCGGCCGGGTGTCCGGATATCGGAGTGTCGTGAACGCGACGTGAACCCGCGGGACAACCGCACCAACCGCCGTCATTGGTCTTGACCATCTCCCGACGCAGCCCCTAGGGTCACTTACTGCAAGGACCTTTAATAAAGAAGGACGGATAAAGCCCGCTCTCCCACCTGCCGCAACAGCGGACAGCGGGCCGGGTCCGCCCTCCTTTCAGCACGGCGGACAAAACAGGGTGGAGGCCACGGTGGGAACGACAGGACAGCTCGCGGCGGTACCGGAACCGAAGTACTGGCACCTGCGCACGGTGCTGCTCCGCGCGATCGACACGGAGTTCTCCACCGGCCAGGTCCTGCCCAACGAGCGCGAGCTCTCCGCCCGCTTCGGGGTCGCCCGGGCCACCCTGCGCCAGGCGCTCGACCAGCTGGAGCTGGAGGGCCGGCTGGTCCGCCGCCGCGGCATCGGCACCCTGATCGCCGCCCCCCGGGTCGGCGTCCCGGTCAACCGGCACGAGGAGGGCTGGCCCGGCACCGCCCGCAGCCAGGCCTGGCGCACCGTCGACTGCACCACCGCCCCCGCCACCGCGCGGCTCGCCAAGGCGCTCGGCATCGCCGAGGGCGCCACCGTGCACACCGTCCGCCGGGTGCGGCTGGTCCAGGGCCAGAACATGGCCACCGAGTCGCTGCACGTGCCCGCCGCCGCCCTGCCGCACCTGCCCGGCTTCCGCGCCGAGAGCGACCGTGCCCGCTCGGTGCTGCGCCAGCTGGAGCGCCTGGAGGTCGACGGTGAGTCCCGCGCCGTCGAGCTGGGCGTCGCCGAGGCCGAGGAGGCCGCCCTGCTGGAGCGCCCGCCCGGCTCGCCCGTCCTGGTGATGACCACCCAGTACGCCGCCGCCGGCCGCCTGGTCGCCCTCGCCGTCTCCACCTACCGCGCCGACACCTGCAAGCTCACCTTCGGCGAGGCCGGCGTCGTCGAGGTCACCCCTGTCGGCGCCCCCGTCGGCGCCGCGACCGGTGCCGCCGCCGAGGTGCGCACCGCCTCCTGAACCACCTGCCGAAATACCCTCAGGCCCAGGCCCGGACACGCCCACAGGCGTCCGGGCCTGGGCCGTTGGTGGCGGTGGTGGTCGTTGGTGGCCGCCGTCGGGAGAGGCCGTCACGGGAGACCGCCGGCCCAGGCAGGGTCAGGCCCGGGCGCCCGCGCCCGTGGGCGGGTCGACCGCGTAGAGCTGCTCCTCGACCTGGTCCAGCGCCACCCGCAGTGCGCCCATCGCGACGACCTCCGAGCCGAGCGCGGCCAGCGCCACCTCGGGGGCGCGCAGGGTGAACTGGGCGAGGCGCTCGCGCAGCGGCTCCAGGACGCCGTCGAGGCCGGCGGCCCAGCCACCGACCACGACCAGCTGCGGGTCTATCGCCAGGACCAGGGCGGCGACGCCCTGCACCAGGCGGGTCAGGAAGCGGTCCATCGCCACCTTCGCCACCTCGTCGCCCTCACGGGCCAGCTTCAGCACCCGGGCGACGGCGGCCTCGTCCAGCGGGTTGAGCGGCTTGCCGGTGGTGGAGAGCAGGCGCTCGGGGGTGACCTCCTGGCCGAGCAGGTGGAGGGCGCCGATCTCGCCGGCCGCGCCGCCGAACCCGCGGTGCAGCTTGCCGTTGATCAGCGAGCCGGCGCCGGGGCTGAGGCCCGCCATCACGAAGACCACGTCGTCCGCGCCGACCGCCGCGCCCTGCCAGTGCTCGGCGATGGCGGCCAGGTTGGCGTCGTTCTCGATCATCACGGGGCAGCGGAACGAGCGCCGCAGCCGGGCGCCCAGGTCGAGGCCGGTCCAGCCGGGCATGGCGGTGCCGAGCTGCACGGTGCCGTCGCGGTCGACGATGCCGGGGGTGCCGACGCCGACCGCCCAGAGGTTGTCCCGGGAGACGCCGGCCTTGCGCAGGACCTCGGCGACGACGGTTCGTACGGCCGTCAGCCGCTCCTCGGCGTCGACGCCCTCCTCGACGGTCCGGAAGTGACTGCCCACCACCTCGCCGGTGAGGTCGGCGAGGATGACCCGGATGTCGTGCACGCCGATCTCGACGCCCAGGATGTGCCCGGCCTCGGCGCGGAACCGGAACCAGCGGGCCGGACGCCCCCGGCGGCCCGCGCCGCCGGGCTGGCCGCCGTTCTGCGGCTGCTCCACCTCGGCGACCAGGCCGGTCTCGACCAGGCCCTCGATCACGCCCTCCACCGTGGGCCGGGACAGTCCGGTGTCCCCGACCAGTTGAGTGAGGGTTACCGAGTGGCCGGCCCGCAGCGCCCGAAGCGTGACCGCCGCGTTGATCCGCCGCAGCAGCGAGGAGTCTCCTCCGGTGAGCCGATCCGCCAAGACGCTGCCCTTCGCCGTTCGCGCGACAGCCCTGGCGCGCGGTGCCGAGTGCGCGGTGACCACCGAATGCCGACCACCGAATGCCGACCGCCGGGTGTCCCGCGGGAGTCCGCCGCCCGGACCGCGGGCACGGCAGCGCTGAGCCGCCTGCGCCAGCCCGGAGGGCACGTGCCGGATGCTACCCGGGCCCGGGCCCGGCGGGCGAGCATCTTCGCAGCTCACCAAGGCTTCGGTATCGAAATGGTACGCACCGGGTCGCCGTGCGTGCTCCTCCCTTCCACGGCACCACCGGCACACCCTCGTCCCCCTCCCGCCCCTGCCCGCGGCGCGGCGCGGGCTGGTCGGGATACCCCCGCGGAGCCTCTATGCTGCGGACATGCTGAACGAGACGCGCGACGTTCATCCGGGTGCAACTGTGCTGTCGGACCGGAGCTTTGTGCGGAGTGAGACCCGGCCGGCCCCGGTGCCGTTCGTCCCCGAGGTCACCCTCCACATGGCGCAGGACGCCATCGCGCTGTGGGAGACCACGGAGGCTGTGCGCGGCGAGGTGGGCCTGGCGCCGCCGTTCTGGGCGTTTGCCTGGGCCGGCGGGGTCGGCGTCGCGCGGTACGTGCTCGACCACCCGGAACTGGTCGCGGGGCGGACGGTGCTCGACCTGGCGGCCGGGTCCGGACTGGTGGGCATCGCGGCGGCGCTGCGCGGCGCGCGGTCGGTACGGGCCGCCGAGATCGACGCCTACGCGGTGGCGGCCATCGACGTCAACGCCGAGGCGAACGGCGTCCGGGTCGACGCCGCGGTGGAGGACCTGCTGGACGGGGACGGCGCACCGGCCGAGGTGGTGCTCGCCGGCGACGTCTTCTACGAGCGGGCGATGGCCGCCCGCTTCCTCCCCTTCCTGGAGCGGGCGCGGGCCCGTGGCGCGGTGGTGATCGTCGGCGACCCGGGCCGGGCCTACCTGCCGCGCGAGCGGTTCAGCGCGCTGGCCGCGTACGACGTCCCGGTGGTCGCGGACCTGGAGGACGCGGCGCTCAAGACCACCACGGTCTGGCGGCTCGACCCGCCGCAGGGCTGAGCCCGTCCGGAGTCCGGAAATACCAGCGGACGGGCCGAACGGCCTGGTAGACACACCGACATGACCGACGACCTGACCGACGAGCCCTCCGGCGACCTGACCGCCGGCGACCTGACCGCCGGCGACCTGACCGACGAGGTCACCTCTGACGTGACCGCCACCGGCGCGGGTGACGTCGTGCTGCGTGCCGCCACCCCCGACGAGATACCCGCGGTGCTCGCCCTCTGGGCCCGCGCGGCCAAGGGGACCAGCATCACGGACGACGCCGACGGTGTGGCCGCTCTGCTGGAGCGCGACCCGGAGTGCCTGATCGTCGCCACGCCGGCCGCGGACACCGGGACCGTCGTCGGCACCGTGATCGCCGGCTGGGACGGCTGGCGCTGCCACCTCTACCGTCTCGCCGTCGACCCCGCCCACCGCCGTCGCGGCATCGGCGCCGCCCTGCTGGCCGCTGCCGAGGCCCGCTTCACCGCCCTCGGCGGACGCCGCGCCGACGCCATGGTGCTGGATGGCAACGGCCTCGGGCAGCGCACCTGGAAGGCGGCCGGCTACGGCCCCCAGCCGCAGTGGACCCGCTGGGTCAAGCCCCTGGACGCCTGACCGCGGGCCGCAGGCCGCGGGGCCTCAGCCGGCCGCCCGGGCCGATGCGTAGCGGCCGGTCGGCCGGGGGAGGCCGAGGTGGCCGCGGAGGGTGTCCGCCGTGTACGCCGTCCGGAACGCCCCGCGCCGTTGCAGTTCGGGGACGAGCCCGATCCGCGAGGTGAGGGGCGCGATCCGGCTTGCGATCAGCACCGCGTCGAGGCGGCCGCGGACCTGGTCGGTCCGGTCGTCGGGGCCGGTGAAGCGGGAGGACTGGACGGCGAGGGTGTCCTCCAGGGTGACGAGGTCGAGCAGGCCGCGTTCAGCCTCGGCGACCAGGTCGGCCCAGTAGCCGGCGGTGAACAGCTCGGCGGGGCGGGCGCCTTCGGCACGCCACGCGGCGGGGTGCCAGCCGGCGCCGTCCAGCGCGACGGCGAGGTGCAGGCGGGAACGGTCCTGCGGGGGCTGCCGGTCGTCCCGGTCCTCGCGGCCCTCCCGGTGGTCCCCGCCCTGCGCGTGGCTCTGGCCCTGGTTCCGGCTCTGCCCGGTCATGCGGTCGCCTCCCGGAGCCGCTGCTTCGGGGCCGTCAGCCCCAGGTGGTCGCGGAGCGTGCTGCCGGTGTAGTCGGCGCGGTACACGCCTTTCTCCTGGAGCAGCGGTACCACCTGGTCGACGAAGTCGTCCAGGCCGCCCGGGGTCAGGTGCGGGGTGAGGACGAAGCCGTCCGAGCCGTCGCTCTGCACGAACCCGTCGATCGCGTCGGCGACTTCGCGCGCCGTCCCGATGAACGTCTGGCGTCCGGTGACCTCGGTGACCAGCTCCCGGATGCTCAGCCCCTGTTCCTGTGCGAGCGTCCGCCACTTCCGGGCCGTCGCTTCCCGGTCGACCCGGAACAGGGCGTGCCCCTTGAGCAGCAGGCTGTCCGGGTCGGGGTCGACGTCCGGCAGCGGGCCGTCGGGGTCGTGGTCGGAGAGGTCCCGCCCCCAGATCGCCTCCAGGTAGGCGATCGCGGTCTGCGGGCCGGTCTGCGCCCGGCGGATCTCGGCGGCGCGCTCGTGCGCGTCCTCCGTGGTGTCGCCGAGCACGTACGAGGCGGAGGGCAGGATCTTCAGCTGCTCGGGTGAACGGCCGTGCGCGGCGAGCCGGCCCTTGACGTCCCGGTAGAACTGCCGGGCCTCGGCGAGCCTGCTGTACCGGCTGAAGATCACGTCGGCGTCGGAGGCGGCGAAGTCCCGTCCCTGCGGGGACTCGCCCGCCTGGATGATCACCGGGTGACCCTGCGGCGGCCGGGGCGTGTTGAACCGGCCGGAGATGTCGAAGTGCCGGCCCCGGTGGGCGAACCCGCCCGCCCCGGCCCGGACGAACCGTCCGCCCACGGCGTCCGCCAGGACGTCGCCCTCGGCCCAGCTGTCCCACAACTCCCGTGCTGTCGCGAGGAACTCGGCGGCCCGGGTGTACCGGTCGGCCTCCGCCAGGAAGCCGCCCCGGCGGAAGTTCTCCCCGGTGAACTCGTCCCAGCTGGTCACCACGTTCCACGCCGCCCGGCCCTCGCTCAGGTGGTCCAGCGTCGCCAGCCGCCGCGCCACCTCGTACGGTTCGTTGAACGTCGAGTTGACGGTGGCGGCCAGCCCCAGCCGGTCGGTGACGGCCGCCAGCGCGCTCAGCACGGTCAGCGACTCGGGCCGGCCGGCCACGTCCAGCTCGTAGGTCTCGCCCTTGTGCTCCCGCAGCCGCAGGCCCTCGGCGAGGAAGAGGAAGTCGAACTTCCCCCGCTCGGCCGTCTTCGCGAGGTGGACGAACGACTCGAAGCCGATCTGGCTCCCGGCCCGCGGATCGGACCACACGGTGGAGTTCCCGATCCCCGGGAAGAACGCGGCAAGGTGAATCTGCTTACCCGACACGACGGTTGATCGCCTCCTGTGACCCGCCCGGACGCTGGGGACCGGCCCATCCTGCGCAGGCCGGGGGAGCGGGGGCAACGGATGCAATCAACTGTTCACGGGCGGAACGAACCCCGCGGACGGGGCAGCGCCGGGCGTCCCCCGGGCCGGGGCGCGGCGGGTGCCCGGCGGCGGCGCGCGAACTCCCCGCGGAGCCCTCAGGGGTGGCTGAGCGCGTACGTGCGGAAGGTGGCGAGCAGCGGCAGGACGTCCGTCTTGCCCGGTTCCTCGGTGACCGCCCGCAGGGCGTCGATGACGGTGCGGGCGATCGCCCTGGTGGCTCCGAGGTCGTTGGCGGCGGCCGTGCCGGCCCAGGCGCGCAGGGTCTGGGCGAGCAGGGCGGCCATCCGGGCGCCGATGTTGGCGCTCACGGCATCGGTGAGCTCCGCCAACTCCTCGTCGGTCATGCTGGACTGCAGGCCGAAGGCGAGCGCCATCAGGGTGTCGATGGCGTGCTCGCCGTACGCCGCGACCAGCGCCGGGAGCGGCTGCTCGCCCGGGCCGCCGGCGGCCAGCGCGGTCAGCGCCTCGTCGTCCTCCTTCCACACCGCCTCAAGTGCGGCGAGGGCCCGGAGGGACTCGTCCAGCGTCAGGCCGTCTGTCATGCCGAGAACGGTATTGAGCCCCGCCGGGCCCGTGCTACCGCCTGGGCGTGGATTTCACTCGTTCCAGCGAAGCCGAGTGCCCGCCGCAGTCGCCTGCGACGCCTCCGACGACGGTTCCGCCCCTCCTGCCGAAGCCGTCGCCGGACGCTCCGTCCTGACCGGTTCCGACCGGTCAGGACCGGTCCTCAGCGGCCGCGGGAGCGGCGCAGGAGGAGGGCCAGGGAGGCCCGGGCGTCGCGCCGGCGCTGCGGGTTCCGGGAGAAGGCCGAGGTCATGGCGGTCGCGGAGACGGTTGCGGCGTAGATCGTTCCGGCGGTGCCGAGCAGGGTGGAGCCGTTCTGGAACAGGTGGAACAGGACGGACATGTGCGAGCCTCCGAGGTCCGGGTTCGAGCCCTTCGATGACACCGTTGTCCCGCTTCCGGGGACATCCGGCGATCCGTGGTCGGTCCGCGGTGACCCAACTATGCTGGCCAGCACTGTTATTGATGATTTTCCGGCGACCGCTTCCGTCGGTCGTCCGAACAGGGGGGACGTGCATGCGGGTGGATGATGCGGCCGATCGGTTCTGGGCGGAGCTACGGGACCTGTGGGAGGCGGCCGGGCCGCCCCCGCTGAAGACCGCGGTCCGGCTGGGTGAGGTTCAGGTGCCGCCGGTCACGATCTCCGACTCGACGATCAACGGGTGGCTGACCAGGGTTTCCGTCCCCAGCGAACGGTTCACCGGCTACTTCGAGGCGTTCGTGCCCTGGCTGCAACGACAGGCGGGGCAGACACCCACCCGGCAGTCCGGGCTGAGATGGGCGCAGCTGCTGGCCGCCGCCCGGGCCGAGCAGAAGCGCAAACAGGGCAGCGTGAGCCAGGGGAGCGGTCGGCCCCCGGTGGCAGCGGCAGCGGCGGCGGCACCGCCAACGACCCCGAACGGCGCCCCCGGGATCGACCGGCACAGGAGGATGAACTTCTACCGGGCCGGCTGCGGCGTCGGCTGGAAGCTCCATCTGGCCCCGCTGACCGGATCGTCGGGCGGCGCCGAGAGGCTCGCCGAGTTCCTGGACACGCTGCGCACGCTCGACTTCCCGCCGTCGGAGATCGAGCGGATCGAGGCCTACACGAGCAGGATCCCGGCCGCCGAGTCGAACGAGGTGGGCAGGGCCCTGGTAGTGGAGTTCGCCGCTGCCATGGACGGCGTGGTCGACCTGGCACGGGAGTTGTCGTCGGCCGAGGAGTTCAACTGGTTCACCCTCGGGCGGCTGCTGCACACGATCGGCTACGTCGTGACGATAGCCTGGCCGGACGACCCGGACATCGAGGGCCTGCGCAGCGGGCTCTTCTTCCTGGCCGACCTGCTCAAGGTCCCGGAGGCGTTCCGGGCGGAGCTGAAGGCCTTCGCCACGATGCCGATGCCCACCCCGAAGCAGGGCGACGTCTTCCTCGAAGCGCACCGCCTGGGGCAGGTGTGCGAGGCCATCCTCTGAGGCGGACCGGCCGGGTCATGCGGCAGGCCCGGTGGGAGGCCCGGTGACCCGGCCATTCACCGGGCCATTCACCGGGCCACTCACCGGGCCTCCCGCCGGGGCCGGTCAGCCCGCCGCCTGATGCGTCCTCGCGAACTCCGCCGCGTCCCACCGCCCGTGCAGCGCCGGGGCGAGCGAGGCGCGCGCCACGGCGGCGAAGTCCCCGGCGGCGGCCGCCCGTTCGGGCAGGGCGCCGAGCAGCGGGGCGCCCGCCGACCGGGGCAGGTCGGCGAGGTTGCAGCGGTCGGCGAGGCCGGGGGAGCCGGGCCAGGCGCCGATGACCACGCCGAACAGCGGCAGGCCGCGCGCGGCCAGCGCCTCCGCGGTCAGCGAGGTGGTGTTGAGCGTGCCGAGGCCGGCCGTGGCGACCAGCAGCAGCTGCGCCGGCAGGCCGAGGTCGCGGGCGGCGAGCGCCTGGTCGGCGAGCGTGCGGCCCTCGTCGTCGTAGCGCACCAGCAGGCCGCCGGCGCCCTCGACCAGGACCAGGTCGTGGTCGTGGGCCAGTTCGGCGGCGGCGGCGGCCGTGTCGGCGGGGGCGAGGTACGGCCGACCGGAGCGCCGGGCGGCCGTGTCGGGCGCCAGCGGCTCGGGGTAGCGGACGAGTTCGCGCAGCGTGAGCCGGCCGGCGAGCGGGGCGCCGACCAGCCGGGCGACCTCCTCGACGTCCCCCGGCTCGCCCGGCTCGACCCCGGTCTGGCCGGGCTTGAGCACGGCGACCCGCAGGCCGGCCTGGAGGGCCGCCGACGCGACGGCGGCCGTCGTCACGGTCTTGCCGACCTCGGTGCCGGTGCCGGTGACGAAGAGCACGGGAGGGGCGATCATCCGGCCACCGCCGCAGCGGTCACCGCGGCCGCGATCCGCGCCACGTCCTCGTCCCCCGTCACGAACGGCGGCATGGTGTAGACGAGGTCCCGGAACGGGCGCAGCCAGACGCCTTCCCGGGCGGCCGCCGTGGTCGCCGCCGCCATGTCCACCGGGTGGTCCAACTGCACGACGCCGATGGCGCCCAGGACCCGGACGTCCCGGACACCGGGCAGGGCGGCCACGTCCGCAAGGCCGTCCCGCAGGCCGGTCTCGATCCGCTTCACCTCGGTCTGCCAGTCCTGCCCGAGCAGCAGGTCGATGGAGGCGTTGGCGACCGCGGCGGCCAGCGGGTTGCCCATGAACGTCGGGCCGTGCGCCAGGACGGGCATCTCGCCCCGGCTGATGCCGTCGGCGATCTCGCCGGTGCAGAGTGCGGCGGCCATGGTGAGGTAGCCGCCGGTCATCGCCTTGCCCAGGCACATGACGTCCGGGGAGACGCCGGCGTGGTCGGCCGCGAACAGGGCGCCGCTGCGGCCGAAGCCGGTGGCGATCTCGTCGAAGACCAGCAGCACGCCGTGGCGGTCGCAGAGTTCGCGCAGCATCCGCAGGTAGGCGGGGGAGTGGAACTGCATCCCGCCGGCGCCCTGCACCACCGGCTCGACGATGACGGCGGCCAGCTCGCCGGCGTGACGCTCCATCAACTCGTCGAAGCGGGCCGCGTACTCGGCGTCCAGCGGCGCGTCGAAGCCGGCCGGCGGCTGCGGCGCGAACAACTGGTCGGGCAGTACCCCGCCCCACAGGTGGTGCATGCCGCCCTGCGGGTCGCAGACCGACATCGGGTGGAAGGTGTCCCCGTGGTAGCCGCCGCGCCAGGTGAGCAGCCGGCGCTTCTCCGGCCGTCCGGTGGACTGCCAGTACTGCAGGCACATCTTCATCGCGACCTCGACGGCCACCGAGCCCGAGTCGGACAGGAAGACGTGCTGGAGCGGCTCCGGGGTGATCTCCACCAGCCGCGCGGCCAGCCGGACGGCGGGCTCGTGGGTGAGCCCGCCGAACATGACGTGGCTCATCCGGCCCAGCTGCCCGCGCACCGCGTCGTCCAGCACCGGGTGCCCGTAGCCGTGGATCGCCGCCCACCAGGACGACATCCCGTCGACCAGCTCGTCCCTCCCCTCGACGGGTCGGGCGAGCTTCAGCCGCACCCCGGACGCGGACTCCACCACGTACGGGGTGGCGGTGCCGGGCATCGGCCCGTACGGGTGCCAGACGTGCGCCCGGTCGAGGGCGAGCAGGGTGTCGGTGGGCAGGGCCCCGGCGGGCCGGGCGGGGGCGGAAGGCTGAGCCATGATGATGGATTCCCTTGCAGCGGTCAGGCGTTGGGCGCCAGCTCGGTGCCGGCGCCGCGGCGCCGGACCCGGACCAGGTCGCTGCGCAGCTCGTCGTTGGGGTTCTCGGCCGCGCTCTCGGCCGCGCTCTCGGCCGCGCTCTCGGCCGCGTTCTCGGCGGGGGCCGCCACGGCATGCCCGCCGCAGGGGCCACACCCGTGCGCACCGCCGCCTGCCTCCTCCTCGCCGGCCGCGTCGCCGGAGGCCTCGCCGTGCCCGCCGCACGGCCCGCAGCCGCCGCCGGTCCCGCAGGCGCCGCCCGTGGCCACCGCGGCGGCGACGTCGGCCCGGTGCCGGGGCAGGGTGGCCTCGCCGGCGCCCTCGACCTCGAAGCCCGCGTCCTTGATCATGTCGAGGTCGGCCTGCCCGGCCTGGCCCTCGCTGGTCAGGTAGTCGCCGAGGAAGATGGAGTTGGCGAGGTGCAGGCCCAGCGGCTGGAGCGTGCGCAGGTGGACCTCGCGGCCGCCCGCGATCCGCACCTCGGTGTCCGGGTTGACGAAGCGCACCATCGCCAGGATGCGCAGGCAGCGCTGCGGGGTGAGGTTCCACTCCTTGGCCAGCGGGGTGCCCTCGAACGGGATGAGGAAGTTGACCGGCACCGAGTCCGAGCCCAGCTCGCGCAGCGCGAAGACCACGTCCACGAGGTCCTCGTCGCTCTCGCCCATGCCCGCGATCAGGCCGGAGCAGGCCGACAGGCCCGCGCCGTGCGCCTTCTGGACGGTGTCCACCCGGTCCGCGTAGGTGTGGGTGGTGGCGATGTCGCCGTAGGTGCCCTCGGAGGTGTTCAGGTTGTGGTTGTAGGCGTCGGCGCCGGCCGCCTTCAGCCGCTCGGCCTGGTTGTCGGAGAGCAGGCCCAGGCAGGCGCAGATCTCGACGGCCGGGTCGGCGTCCTTGATGGCGGAGATGGTGTCGGCGACCCGGTCGATGTCACGGTCCGTCGGGCCGCGGCCGCTGGCCACCAGGCAGACGCGCTTGGCGCCGCCGGCGACGCCGGCCTTCGCGGCCTCGGCGGCCTGGTCCGGCTTCAGCCAGGTGTACTTGAGGATCTCGGCCTTGGAGCCCAGCCGCTGCGAGCAGTACGAGCAGTCCTCCGGGCAGAGCCCGCTCTTCAGGTTCACCAGGTAGTTGAGCTTCACCCGGCGGCCGAACCACTGCCGGCGCACCCGCCCGGCGGCCGCGACGACGTCCAGCAGCTCGTCGTCGGTGGTGGCGAGGACGGCGAGCGCCTCCTCGCGGGTCGGGGCTTCGCCGCGCAGGCCCTTGGCGGTGAGGGTATCGAGCAGATCCATGGGCCTGATCCTGCCTGGTGGCCGACGGACGACGCCAGAGGAAACCCACCAGAAGATCTCCGGGAGGATGTGCGAGTTGTCACAGTGTCGGAGCTCACTGTAGTGGTAAATGTCACTCCCCGGCCGCGGAGCTCCCCGGCCCCCCGGCGCGGGTGATCGTCACCGGCCCTCCCCCGTGATCTCCACCACCTGCGCACTGCTTAGAATCTGCGCCATGACCACGCAGGGGGAGCGCACCCCGTCACCGGGAGACCACGGAACCGACCAGCCGGGCGGCGCGTACCGGCGGCCGGCCAGGAGAGTCGGCGCCCGCCGCGTCGTGGGCTGGATCGTGGTGGTCGGCGTCGTGGCGGCCGGCGGCTGGATCATCACCCGCCCGACGCCCGGCGACTTCATACCCGGCCTCGGCCCGTCCAGCAAGGACGCGACCAAGACGCCGCGCGTGGTCGGCTCCCCGCCCCCGCGCAGCGGCGCCGACCCCGAGGGGCTCAACGCCGACACCCTCTTCCCCGCCCAGCGGGTGGTCGAGGTCGGCGCCTACAAGGGCAAGCGCTCCGGCGTCCGCCAGGGCGAGAACTGCACCGAGGCCCTCCAGGACCGGGCCCAGGACCTGTTCCGCGAGAGCGGCTGCCAGGGCTACCTGACCGTCAGCTTCGCGGGCCAGGACAAGCCGGTGCTCAGCAGCGTCACCCTGCTGCGCTTCGCCGACCAGGCCGCCGCCGCCAAGGCCGCCGAGGCGCTGCGGGCCAAGCCGGGCGCGCTCGCCTTCATCCTCCCGGACGCCTCCACCGCCCCCGCCCTGCCCGCCGGCACCGCCAAGCCCGGCACGGAGCAGCGCGTCGAGGCGGTCGGACGGCACGTGACCGTCACCAGCTCGCGGCCGGTCGAGGGCCACGGCGGCTCGCCGTCCGCCTCCCCGGGGGCCTCCGTCTCCGCGACCCCGCTCGCCGTCCCGCCCAGCCCGGGGGCCGGCGCGGAGCAGGTGCTGGACGAGGCCACCCGGGCGCTGTCGTACGCGGCGGGCGCGCCGTTCATCTGGATCTGATCGGGGCAGGTCGGAGCCCGGAGCCCGGAGCCCGGAGCCCGGAGCCCGGAGCCCGGAGCCCGGAGCCCGGAGCCCGGAGCCCGGAGCCTGAGATCCGAACGGGGCCGGCCGGAGTCCGGACACGAGGAGGCCGGGGCCCGCACTCTGCGGACCCCGGCCTCCTTGCGCTTACGTCCGCCCGCGTCCCCCGCGTCCGGCGGTGACCCGCCGGTGACCGCCCGGCCGGGGTGCTCGCGGTCCGGCGGTCACCCCGGCCCGGGAGCGCCCCGTCCGAGGGTTACCGGGCCAGCGGAGCCTCAGCCGCCCAGGCGGTCCACCGCGGTGACGCGCAGCACCGCGCGGCCCTCCTCGTCCGAACCGTAGAGGTCGACCTCGGCGCTGATGCCCCAGTCGTGGTCACCCGACGGGTCGTCGAAGATCTGCCGGACCCGCCACGAGGAGTCCTCCTCCTCGATCAGCAGCATCTTCGGGCCGCGCGCGTCCGGGCCGGTGCCGAGGTCGTCGTACTCCTCCCAGTACCCGTCGAGCGCGTCCGCCCAGCGGTCCGCGTCCCAGCCGTACTCGCCGTCCAGCTCGCCCAGCGCGTCGTAGTGCTCCAGCGCCGCCAGCTCGACCCGGCGGAACATCTCGTTGCGCACCAGCACCCGGAAGGCCCGCGCGTTGGCCGTGACCGGCGCCGGCTTGTCGTCCAGGGTGACCTCGGCGGCCTGCGGCTCGGTCGGGTTGGCCAGCTGCTCCCACTCGTCCAGCAGGCTGGAGTCGACCTGGCGCACCAGCTCGCCCAGCCAGGCGATGACGTCCTTGAGGTCGTCGGTCTTCACGTCCTCGGGGACGGTCTGCTCCAGCGCCTTGTAGGCGCCGGCCAGGTAGCGCAGCACGATGCCCTCGGTCCGGGCGAGCTCGTAGTGGCCGACGTAGTCCGAGAAGGTCATCGCCCGCTCGTACAGGTCGCGGACCACGGACTTCGGCCGCAGCTCGTGGTCGCCGATCCACGGGTGCGCCCGGCGGTACACCTCGTAGGCGTGGGTGAGCAGCTCCTCCAGCGGCTTCGGGTAGGTGATCTCCTGGAGCCGCTCCATCCGCTCCTCGTACTCGATGCCGTCGCGCTTCATCTCGCCGATGGCCTCGCCGCGGGCCTTGTTCTGCTGCGAGGCGAGGATCTGGCGCGGGTCGTCGAGGGTCGCCTCGACGACGGAGACGACGTCCATCGCGTACGACGGCGAGGTCGGGTCGAGCAGCTCGAAGGAGGCCAGCGCGAAGGTGGAGAGCGGCTGGTTGAGCGCGAAGTTCTCCTGGAGGTCCAGGGTGAGGCGGACGATCCGGCCCTCGGCGTCCGGCTCGTCCAACCGCTCCACCACGCCGCCCTCCAGCAGCGAGCGGTAGATGGCGATGGTGGTGCGGATGTGCCGGCGCTGGGCGGCGCGGTCCTCGTGGTTGTCGGTGAGCAGCTTGCGCATGGCGTCGAAGGCGTTGCCGGGCCGTCCGATCACCGACAGCAGCATCGCGTGGCTCACCTTGAAACGGGAGACCAGCGGCTCCGGGTCGGCGGCGATCAGCCGCTCGAAGGTCTCCTCGGACCAGCCGACGAAGCCCTCCGGCGCCTTCTTCCGGACGATCTTGCGCTTCTTCTTCGGGTCGTCGCCCGCCTTGGCGACGGCCTTGTCGTTCTCGATCACGTGCTCCGGCGCCTGCGCGACGACCTGCCCCACGGTGTCGAACCCGGCCCGCCCGGCGCGGCCCGCGATCTGGTGGAACTCACGGGCCCGCAGGACGCGCACCCGCACGCCGTCGTACTTGGACAGCGCGGTGAACAGCACCGTGCGGATCGGCACGTTGACGCCGACGCCGAGCGTGTCCGTCCCGCAGATCACCTTCAACAGGCCTGCCTGGGCGAGGCGTTCGACCAGCCGGCGGTACTTGGGCAGCATGCCGGCGTGGTGCACGCCGATGCCGTGCCGCACGAACCGGGAGAGGTTGCGGCCGAACTTGGTGGTGAAGCGGAAACCGCCGATCAGGTCGGCGATGGCGTCCTTTTCTGCCTTCGAGCACATGTTGATGCTCATCAGCGACTGCGCCCGCTCCACCGCCTCCTTCTGCGTGAAGTGCACGACGTAGACGGGCGCCTGACCCGTCTTCAGCAGCTCCTCCAGCGTGTCGTGCAGGGTGGTGCGGCGGTACTCGTAGAACAGCGGCACGGGGCGCGTCGCCGAGCGGACGACGGTGGTGGGCCGGCCGGTGCGGCGGGTGAGGTCCTCCTCGAAGCGGCGGACGTCGCCGAGCGTCGCCGACATCAGCAGGAACTGCACCTGCGGCAGCTCCAGCAGCGGGATCTGCCAGGCCCAGCCGCGGTCCGGCTCCGCGTAGAAGTGGAACTCGTCCATCACCACCTGGCCGATGTCGGCCCGCGCGCCGTCCCGCAGCGCGATCTGCGCCAGCACCTCGGCGGTGCAGCAGATGATCGGCGCGGTCGGGTTGACGCTCGCGTCACCGGTCATCATGCCGACCTGCTCGGTGCCGAACACCTTGCACAGGTCGAAGAACTTCTCCGACACCAGCGCCTTGATCGGCGCGGTGTAGAAGGTCCGCTTGCCCTCCGCCAGCGCCGCGAAGTGCGCCCCCGCCGCCACCAGGCTCTTGCCGGAGCCGGTCGGCGTCGCCAGGACCACGTTGTTCCCCGACACCAGCTCGATCAGCGCCTCCTCCTGCGCCGGGTACAGCGTGATCCCGCGCTCCTCCGCCCAGGCGGCGAAGGTCTCGTACAGAGCGTCGGGAGTAGCGGGCTTCGGCATCAGGTCAAGGAGGGTCACCCGGCTATCTTGCCTGTTCGCGCCCACACCGGGCAAAGCCCGCGGCCGCCCGCCCGGGCGCCCGACGGCCGCCGGCGGACGCGGCGGCGCGGTTGAGTACGCGTACTCAGGTGCCCGGACCGGCCGCGCGGCTACTGTCGGCGCGGAAGAACGCACCGGTTGGCAGGGGGAATGGGCATGGCCGAGACGGCGGAGACTGCGGCGACGGCGGAGGGGCCGGGGACGGCCGACGCGACGGTCACGACACCGGCGGCGACGAACGGGCGGGCCGGCGGCCTGGCCCTGCGCATCGTCCGCGTCGTGCTGGGCGCCCTCCTCGCGAGCATGCTGCTGGTCATGGCGTTGATCATGGGCTTCGGTGTCTGGCTCAACCACGAGCTGGGCGAGAAGACCGCCGACGAGCGCCCGCTGATGACGGCCGCCGAGTGCCGTGACCGCTTCGAGCGGGCGCTGACCGGGACGGTCAACGGCATCACGCCCGCCGTCCGGTACCGCGACAGCGGCTACCTGGTCCTGCCCGGTGCCCACTACATGGACGGGACCCGCAGCCCGCTCACCTCCGTCTCGCGCTCGCTGCGGCTGACCACCACCGTCGCGGCCGGCCGGCACCCCGCCCTCGCCGCGGCGATCACCGACTACTGGGCCCGCAACGGCTACCGCGACATCCAGAGCCAGGAGTTCGGGCACCGCCCCTCGGCCGGGTACCGGACCGAGCACACCGCCACCTCGCCCGAGGGCGTCCGGCTCACCGTCCGGGTGGAGGACTCCGGCAGCGCGACCCTCTCGCAGACCACGGAGGTGGAGATCACGGCCGAGCAGGACGGCGTCGAGCACGCCGCCGACAGCGTGTACGGCAACCGGGGCAACCGGGGCAGTGGCCCGGCCACCCCGGTGGACGACCCCTACTGGTCGCACTGAGCCGGGCGCGCGCCCTTCGGCACAGGGCGTCGGCCCCTTCGTGGCGGCGGCCGCCGGGCCCGTCGCACCGGAGGGGCCGCGGGAGGCCGGACGGGGCCGCACACACCGGAGGGGGCCGTACGGACCGTACGGGGCCGCACGGAAACGGACAACAGGACCCGCCGAGGGTGTGCCCAGACGCACATTGCCCGCCCGGCGCCCCGCGTGCCAGAGTGCCGATCATGGCCCACCGCACCGCGTCCGAACCGTCCGTCCTCGCCCCGGCCGGCGCCCCCGGCCCCGCCGGCACCCCGGCCCCGGCCGCCGTCTTCGACTGGCTCGACGAGACGGCCGAACTGCGCGCCCGCGCCGGCCTCACCCGGACGCTGCGCAGCCGCCCGGCGGAGGACCCGGTGCTCGACCTCGCCGGCAACGACTACCTCGGGCTGACCCGCCACCCGGCCGTCACCCGGGCCGCCGCCGACGCCGCGCTGCGCTGGGGCGGCGGCTCGACCGGCTCCCGGCTGGTCACCGGAACCACCGCGCTGCACACCGAACTCGAGGACGAGCTGGCCGAGTTCTGCGGGGTGGAGGCGGCGCTGGTGTTCTCCTCCGGGTACACCGCCAACCTGGCCGCGCTGACCGCGCTCACCGACCCGGACACCCTGATCGTCTCCGACGCGTACAACCACGCCTCGCTGATCGACGGCTGCCGGCTCGCCCGCGGAGACGTCCACCGCGCCCCGCACAGCGACCCCGACGCCGTCCGGGCCGCGCTCGCCGCCCGCACCCACCGCCGGGCGCTGGTGGTCACCGACTCCGTCTTCTCGGTCGACGGCAACGCCGCCCGGCTGCCCGAACTGTCCGCCGCCGCCCGCTCGGCCGGCGCCGCGCTGCTGGTGGACGACGCGCACGGGCTCGGCGTCCTCGGCCCCGGCGGCAGCGGCGCCCTGGCCGCCGCCGGCCTCGCCGGCGAGCCGGACACCGTCGCCACCGTCACCCTCTCCAAGTCGCTCGGCTCGCAGGGCGGCGCGGTGCTCGGCCCGCGCCGGGTGATCCGCCACCTCACCGAGACCGCCCGCACCTTCATCTTCGACACCGGCCTCGCCCCGGCCGCCGCCGGAGCCGCCCTCGGCGCGCTGCGGCTGCTGCGCGCCGAGCCGCAGCGCGCCGACCGGGCCCGCGAGGTCGCCCGCACCCTCGCCGGCCGGCTCACCGCGGCCGGCCTGCACGCCTCCACCCCGGACGCGGCCGTCGTCTCGGTCCGGGCCCCCGGCCCGGAGGCCGCCGTCGCGTGGGCCGCCGACTGCCGCCGGGCCGGGCTCGCCGTCGGCTGCTTCCGCCCGCCCTCCGTCCCGGACGGCATCTCCCGCCTCCGGCTGACCGCCCGCGGTGACCTGACGGACGGTCAGATCGCCGATGCGGTAAGGATCATCGCCTCGCTCGCCCCGGTGGGTGCCACGCGCTGACCGCAACCGCCCGCCGGGTCCGGGGCGTCCCAGGCGAGGACGGCGCGGACCGGCGGGGGAGCGGTGATGCGACGCGTGGAACTCCGGGAGCTGCCGCTCCCGGTCCGGGTACTGCTCACGATGGTGGGCGCGGCGGCCTGCGCGCTCGCCCTGCTGGCCGTGGGGCACACGCCGCCCCGGCCGGGCTCAGAGCCCGGCCAGCTCCGCCAGGAACACCGTCCCCGCGTCCTGCCGTCCTGCCGCCACCCGCGGCGCGGCGATGATCACGGCAGAGGCCCGGCACCAGTCGAGCACCCGCCGCGGATCGGCCCCCGGCACCAGTGCGGTCAGGCCGGCGATCCGCCGCTCCAGCCCGGGCAGGCCGGTGGCACCGTCGATCACCCAGTCCACCAGGTCGAAATCCGGGTCCCCGAGGGACGGCCGCGGGTCGATCGCCACCGGCCCGGCCGGGCCGTCCAGCACATTGCCCGGGTGCAGGTCCCCGTGGACCAGCGCCACCGGGCCGTCCGCGGCCAGCTCCCGCGCGAACGCCCGCGTTCCGCGCGGCACCGCGCCCGGCACCCGCCGCTCGGTGAGGTCGAAGAGGAACTCCACCCGCTCGGCCAGCGGCGCCAGCGCGAGCCCCGCCACCGGCACCGACCGCAGCGCGCCGAGCACCGGAGCCACCTCGGCCGGCCGCCACTCCCGCTGCCGCAGCGCCGGCCCGGGGCTCACGTCGTCCAGCAGCAGGGCGCCCGCCGCCACGTCCTCCTCCAGCAGCCGCACCACCGACGGCAGCCCCGCCCACGCGCGCAGGGCCACCGCCTCCTGCCGGGCCACCTCGGGGTCGGGCGTCAGCTTCAGCCAGACGGTCTGCCCGTCCCCGCGGTCACAGCGGAACACCCGGGCCGTCCCGCCCCCGCCGCCCGCCCGCACGGTCAGGCCCCAGCGGGCGGCCAGCCCGGCCACCAGCGACGGCAGGGCCGCGCACCAGGCGTCCGCCGACGGCCCGAACCGCACCGCCAGCCGGGACCGGACCTCCGCCGGAACGGCCACCGGCGGCCCGGCGGCCGCCCCGCTCACGGCTGCCCCACCACCAGCAGCGTCTCCGCGCCGACCGGCCGGTACCCGGCCGCCTGGAACGCCCGCACGCTCGTCGCGTTGCCCGGCGCCTGCTGCGCCCAGATCCACTCGCCCTCCGGCAGCAGATGCCGGGCGCTCGCCGCCAGCGCGCGCCCCAGGCCGCGGCCCCGCGCCTGCGCGTCCACCTCGATGGCGCACTCCCACCGCCCGGCCACCCCGCGGCCGAGGACCAGCACCCCGCCGTCCACGGTGAACACCCGCACGTCCTCCCGGTACCGCAGGGCGCGCACCACCCGGGGGTGCTCCCGGTCCGTCACCGGCTCCAGCGCCAGCGGCGGCTCACCGGGCAGCCGGCCGGCCACCGTCAGCAGGTCGATGTTGCCGGCCACCCGGCCGGTCCGCTCGGTGAACGCGGTCAGGAACGGCGGGCAGAGCGGCGCGGCCAGCGGGTCGCTCGGCACCGCGGCGAGCACCGCGTGCACCCAGGCCGGGTCCTCGTCGGTGAACACCACCGCGTGCGCGGAGAACGACAGCACCCCGGCCTCGCGCGGCGACGGCTGCGGCACCACCGTCACCGACCCGTCCGACGGCGGGAACACCCCGCGCGCCGCGTCCGCCAGAATCCCCCGCAACCCGTGCGCGTCCACCCCGTGCCCGTCCACCCCGGAACCCCTCCCCGTGTGCATGATCCTTCGAGGGCCGACAGCCTACGTGATCACCCCCGCCGGTGATCACGACTTCCGTGCCCGGCTCGGCTGCACCCTGGTCGGCTCACCCGCCGCCTTCGGATGGTCCGGCGGGTACGGCAGTTCACCCATGCCCTCGTCCCGCAGCTGCCGCTCGTACAGCTCCAGCAGCCCGTCCAGCCGGTACGCCTTGTCGTCCATCTCCGCCTGGAGATCGCCCAGTTCGGCGAACCGCGGCGGCAGCGTCCGCAGGTCGAAGTCCTCCGGCGCGGCGTCGTCCAGCTCCTCCCAGCGCAGTGGCGCCGACGCCGTCGCCCGCGGGCGGGCCCGCAGCGAGTACGCGGAGGCGATGGTCCGGTCCCGGGCCATCTGGTTGTAGTCCACGAAGATCCGCTCGCCGCGCTCCTCCTTCCACCAGGCCGTGCTCACCCGGCCCGGCAGCCGCTGCTCCAGCACCCGGCCCAGCGCGATCACGGCATGCCGGCCGTCGGTGAACGTCCACTGCGGCTCCAGCGGCACGTACACGTGCAGCCCGCGCCCCCCGGAGGTCTTCGGCCAGCCGCGCAGCCCCGACTCCTCCAGCAGCGCACGCAGCTCGTGCGCCACCCGCACCGCGTCGTGGAAGTCGGTGCCGGGCTGCGGGTCGAGGTCGATCCGCAGCTCGTCGAGGTGGTCGGTGTCGCCGCGCCGCACCGGCCACGGGTGGAAGGTCAGACAGCCCAGGTTGGCCGCCCAGAGCACCGCGGCCGGCTCGGTCGGGCAGATCTCGTCGGCCGACCGCCCGCTCGGGAAGGCGATCCGCGCCGTCGGCAGCCACTCCGGCAGGCCCTTCGGCGCCCGCTTCTGGTAGAAGAACTCGCCCTCCACCCCGTCCGGGAACCGCTGCAGCGTGGTCGGCCGGTCCCGCAGCCCGCGCAACACCCCGTCCGCCACCGCCAGGTAGTACTGCGCGACGTCCAGCTTCGTGAACCCGCGCTCCGGGTAGTACACCTTGTCCGGGTTCGACAGCCGGACGCTGCGCCCGGCGACATCCAGTTCCACGGCTGAGCCCATGCGTCCCACGCTAGCCGTAGCACCACGACCTCGCCCGCGGCGTCGCGCCGGACCGGACCTCCGGCCCCTGCCCGGCCGGCGGGGGACGTCCGCGCGACCGGGCGGACGTGCTCGCGCACGTGGTCACCGGTCGTCCTCGGCCGTCCCCCGCTCCGTTCGGGTGAGCCTTCAGGCCTCCTCGGAGGCCTGAAGGCTTCCGCGATGCGGAACTACGGCAGGTTCCAGCGCTGGTTGGTGCCGGCGTTGCAGGGCCAGACGATCAGCTGGGTGCCGTCGGTGGTGCTGGCGGCCGGGTCGTCGAGACAGAGGCCGGACTGGACGCCCTTCAGTGTGCCGTCGGCCTGCGGGGTCCACTGCTGGTTGGTGCCGCCGTTGCAGGTCCACAGGTCGACGGGGGTGCCGTCGGCCCTGCCCTGGCCGACCACGTCGAGGCACTTGCCGCCGGACAGGAGCCGGCCGTTGTCCCAGGTCCACGTCTGGGCCGGGTCGGCGGCGTCGCAGCCGCGGATGACGGCCTTGGCGCCGTCGGCGGCGGGGGCGGCGGAGGCGCCGAGGCACTTACCGGCCAGGCCGGAGGTGACCGGGCCGGTGAACGAGCTGCTGCCGGTTCCCGGGGTCAGCGTGAACGAGTCGAACTGGTCGGTCTGGTAGCCGGCAACGGCCAGGCCGGCCATGCCGGAGGTGAAGGAGTGGTCGGTCGCGCCGCCGACGCTCTGCCCGTCGATCGTCGCGGTGAGCGTCGCTCCCTGCATGGTGAGGGCGAGGTGGTGCCAGGTGTTCAGGCCGGGCGCGGTGACGGTGCCGGACGCCAGGGTGGTGAGGTTCCAGGCGAGGTCGCTCTTCTGGATCGCCCAGGCGCCCGTGTCGCTCAGGCGCAGGTGGTAGGCGTTCAGGCCGCCGTTGTTGCGGCCCTGCTGGTTGACGCGGCCGAGGACCTCGGTCGAGCCCGGCTGCTCGAAGAGGGTGTCCGCACCGACCGTGTAGTTCACCCAGCTGCTGTCACCCACGATGGTGTAGGGCTGGTTGTTCGACTCGTCGGTCCAGCGGATGGGGGAGACCGGGGCCATCTGACGCAGGCAGGCGCCGGTGCGGCCGCCGCCGCACGGGACGGTCTGGAAGGCGCCGTTCATGTCGGAGAAGTACTTCGGGGAGGCCGTCGCGGCGGGCTTGTCGAAGCCGTCGGCGTAGGGCAGGTTCAGCGGCGCGGGCGCCGGCGGGGTGGCCGTTCCCTTGCCCTGGCCGGTGGTGGTGGTCACGGTGTAGACGTGTCCCGGCTGGAGGGTGAGGGTGTAGGCCCCGCGGACCGGCTTGAGGTCCTGCTCGTGGACGAAGTCGTCGGCGGTGTCGGCGGTGGCGAGGTTCGTCGACCAGACGTGCACCTGGCCGGTGGACAGCCCGCCGGTGACCTTGAACGTGGCGGTCTGCGCGGCGGTGGCGTCCATGGTCTCGACGACGGTGGAGTAGTCGCGGCCGTCCGCCGACTTCAGCGAGACGAAGCTGCCGTTGGCCCGGTTGCCGCCGAGGTAGCCGGCCGCCGGGTCGAGGTACTTCCAGCCGGGCCGGGTGAACTGGGTGGTGTGCGCGGTGACCCAGGTGGTCTGGCCGATGGAGTAGTTGCCGGACCAGGGCTGCGCGGCGAGCGAGAGGCCGTCGGTGGAGAAGAAGAGGTTCTGGTAGAGCGCCGCGATGACCGGCCAGTTCATGTACGAGGTCATCTTGCCGTCGATGTAGTCGCGGTTGATCGCGCGCGCCACCGCCGGGGCGCCGGTGTTGTAGTCCTGCGAGCCGCTCTCGCTGGCCCAGATCGGCTTGCCGAGCGCCTGCGCGGCCGGCGTGCTGTTGCAGGTGGTCATTGCGCCGAGGTAGCCGCACGGGTAGTGCATGCCGATGACGTCGATCGCGTCGTTCAGCGCCGGGTCGTCGGTCATCGCCGTGGCGAGGTTCCAGTCGTAGCTGTCGGCCGCGACGACCTTGGTGTCGGCGTGGCCGGTCGTGACCAGGGTGTGCTTGAGGTTCTTGTACCAGGTGGCGTTGTAGTCGCGCTCGTTCCAGCCGCCGATGTAGTCGACCGGCAGGTTGTGCCGGGCGGCGCAGCCGAGCCAGCCGCCGATGTAGTCGATCATGTCCTGGGACCAGAAGTACGGCTTGCCGGGGTCGGGGTTGGCGGGGTCGTCGACCCCGATCCAGCCGGGAGCGCCCCAGGCGAGGCCGTAGAGCCTGATGTCGGGGTTGCGGGCCTTGGCCTGTTCGGCCAGCCACCATTCGTACCCCTGGTTGCAGTCGACCGCGCCCCGGGAGTGCTGGTAGCTGGGCTCGGCGCCGTCGGTGGAGTTGGTGTCGCCGCCGATCTCGATCTTCAGCGACTGGAGGGAGGCTCCGTACCCGGGCTTGAAGAGGTAGTCCAGCAGCTGACTGCGCTGCGGCTCCGGATAGTCGATGAGCAGGCGGGAGTTGCCGCCGCCGCCGCTGGCGGCTCCGATGCCGTCGAAGGTCCGGCCGGACTTGGTGCCGTCCACGGTGATGGCGGTGCTCACCGTGGTGGTGGCGGCGAGGGCCGGAGTCGCGGCCTGTCCGGCGACGAGCGCGCCGGACAGGAGGAGTGAGGCGGCGAGGGCCGCCCTTCTGAGGGTGCGTCCGGGCGTGGCCAGGAGACGGAGGGGTCCGTGCACGGGAGAGGCCTTTCGTACGACGCCGGAAGCGGCGCACCGCGCGCTGCCGAGCGGTTGGGTGGGGGAGGTCGCAATCGCTCACAAGCAAACAGAGTCGACCGGATCCGCACAGTAGGGGTGCGCGAGCCGGCGGTCAATGGGGCGCGGTCGCGGGGCTCCCGAAGAACCCGGGGTGCGCGGCATTGAGGCCGGGCTCCGGCGGTCGGCTCCGGACCGGCGGAATTCTGCTGGTATTCCGCGCGGATCCGGCGGAGCGGACCCGCCGGATCGGGCGTGGTGGCCGGTGATCCACTGTCGTCCATGGTCGGGCGGGAGAGCCATCCGGACCTGATTGACTCCGGATACCTAGTAATTGCGCGCGTAATTCATGGGTGGTCCTTGCCGTAGGTGTTTTCCGATTTCACGCCGCGGTGCCTGAGAATGGGCTGGTCGGCGCCTTGGTAACAAAGGTGCATCGGCTGGGGGCCGAATGTTTTCGGCCTCTTGACGGGAAGGTGAAGTGCCGGTTTTCCTGTGATGTATCGCGTTTGAAAGTGATGACATGTGATCGATTCTGTTGGATCGGTCCGGTCTCGCTCGTCCACCCTGGAGCCGCCCCGTGTCCCCCATCCGTGCCCGTCTGGTCCCCGCCGCCGTGCTGGGCCTGACCACCGTCCTCGGCCTCTGCGCCTGCTCCACCGGCCAGACCTCCGGCACGGCGGACTCCCAGGCCGCACCGGTCACCGGGAAGGTCTCGCTGACGTACCTGCAGAAGCAGGGCGACCAGGAGTACTTCGTCGGCGAGGCCGCCGGCGCCAGGGCGAAGGCGGCCGAACTCGGCATCGACCTCAAGGTGGTCAACCTCGGCAGCGACGCCAACAAGACCGTCAGCGAGGTGCAGTCCGCGATCGCGCAGAAGAGCAACGGCCTGATCGTCGTGGTCCCGGACCCGGCGGTCGGCCCGCAGGTCGTCCAGACGGCCCGCGACGCCAAGGTCGCGCTGCTCACCTCCGACGACCAGATCTGCACCACCGGCCCCGCCCCCGCCTCCTGCGGCAAGTCCGACCTGGTGCCGCGGATCGGCTTCAGCGGCGAGCAGATGGGCGGCGAGGTCGGCAAGCGGGCCGCCGAGGAGTTCAGGAAGGCCGGCTGGAACCCCGCCGACACCCGGATCATCTCCGCCTGGAAGCAGGACGTCACCGTCTGCGGGGACCGGGTGAAGGCCGCCAGGACGGCCTTCGACTCCGCCGTCAGCGGCGTGCAGACCCTCGACGTGGCCACCGACAACACCCCGACCGGCGCCCAGGACAAGGTCGCCGCCACCGTCACCGCCAACCCCGGCGTCAAGCACTGGGTGGTGTGGGGCTGCAACGACGAGAACGTCCAAGGCGCCGTCACCGCCCTGGAGAACGGCGGCGTCAGCCCCGACGACATCGACGGGGTCGGCCTCGGCGCCTACCTGGCGTGCAAGGACTGGAAGTCCGGCAAGCCCTCGGGCATGAAGGCCGCGCTGTTCATCAACGGCAAGGACGTCGGCGCCCTCGCCGTCCAGACCATGTACGACAGGCTCAAGAACGGCAAGGACTTCCCGGCCGAGGCGTTCGCCCCGACCAAGATGGTCGACGCCGCCACCTGGCAGGCCGCGGGCGTCGGCTGCAGCTGACCCGCGGCCCGGCCGGTGCGGCCACCGTCACCCCCGCGCCGCCGCACCGGCCCCCGCCCGGCCCCGTCCAGCCCGTACTGCCCGGCCCGTACCGCCCGGCCCGTACTACCGCACCGCCAGTTGAGGCCACGATGACGACACCCAGCCGCCCGCCCACCGCACCAGCCGGCCTGACCGCCGAGAACATCGGCAAACGCTTCGGCACCGTCCAGGCGCTGCAAGGCGTCGACCTGAGCTTCCCGCCCGGCCGGGTCACCGCCCTGATGGGCGAGAACGGCGCCGGCAAGTCCACCCTGCTGCGCATCCTCACCGGCGACCACCGGCCGAGCGAGGGGCGGGTCCTGCTCGACGGCCAGGCCCTCGACCTGGGCTCGCCGACCGACGCCCGCCGGGCCGGCATCCGGATCATCCCGCAGGAACCGGAGATCATCCCGCACGTCTCGGTCGCCGAGAACGTCTACGCCGGCAGCCTTCCCCGCCGGGCCGGCCGCCGCCTGGACCGGGCCGAACTGCGCCGCCGGATCGCCGCCGACCTGGACCGCCTCGGCTTCGCCAAGGTCCTCGATCCCGACCTGCTCGGCTCCGAACTCACCGCCGCGCAGCGCCAGCTGGTCGAGATCCTGCGCGCCCTCACCGGCGAGGTCACCCCCCGGGCGATCGCCTTCGACGAGCCGACCTCCTCGCTCTCCGAGCACGAGGTGGACGCCCTGTTCGCCCTGATCCGGCGGCTGCGGTCGCAGGGCATCGCGGTCGTCTACGTCTCGCACCGGATGAAGGAGATCTTCCAGCTCGCCGACCGCATCGCGGTGCTGCGCGACGGCACGCTGGCCGGCGTGGTCGACGCCGCCGACACGGACGAGAACGAACTGGTCCGGCTCATGGTCGGCCGCGACCTCGCGGGCCTGTTCGTCCGGCAGAACGTCGCCACCGACCGGGTCGTGCTCGACGTGGACCGGCTCAGCACGGACGACGTCCACGACGTGTCGCTCACCGTCCGGGCCGGCGAGGTCGTCGCGCTGGCCGGCCTGATCGGCGCCGGCCGCTCCGAACTCGCCCTCGCCCTGGCCGGCGACGCCCCGGTCCGGGCCGGCACCGTCAGCGTCTCCGGACAGTGGCTGCGCCTGGGCAGCCCGCGCCGGGCGATCCGGGCCGGCGTCGGCCTCGCCCCCGAGGAGCGCAAGGCCCAGGCCCTCTTCCTGCACCGCACGATCCGCGACAACACCTCGCTGGTCAGCCTCGAACGGCTGCGCCGCCGGCGCTTCGTCAAGGTCCGCGAGGAGAAGGAGCTCGCCCAGCGGTACGCCGACCGCCTGCGGGTACGCGCCCCCTCCATCGAGACCGAGGTGCGCACGCTGTCCGGCGGCAACCAGCAGAAGGTGGTGCTCGCCCGCTGGCTGGCCCGCCGGCCGGACCTGCTGATCCTGGACGAGCCCACCCGCGGCGTCGACATCGGAGCGAAGGCGGAGATCTACCAGATCATCGCCGACCTCGCCCGGGAGGGCGTCGCGGTGCTGGTCATCTCCTCCGAACTCCCCGAAGTCCTCGGCCTCGCCGACCGCGTCGTGGTGATGCAGGGCGGCCGGGTGACCGGCGAGCTGAGCCGTGACCAAGCCTGCGAGGAGAGCATCCTCGCCCTCGCCATGGCCGACGACCTGGCCACCGACGCCCGAACCGACCCCCACGCCAGCACCGGAGCAACAGCATGACCACCAGCACCGCCCCCACCACGGCACCGCAGCCCCGCACCGGCGGCCCGCGTGCGCTGCTCGGCTCCGTCGGCGCCCAGAACCTCAGCCTGATCGGCGCGCTCGCCGTCGTCGTCGCGCTGTTCGGCTCGCTCAACCCCAACTTCCTCGGCTGGGACAACGTCCAGGTGATCGCCGAGGCGGCCACCATCGCGGGCCTGCTCGCCGTCGTCCAGACCGTCGTCATCATCTGCGGGGGCCTGGACATCTCGGTCGGCTCGCAGGCCGGACTCGCCTCCGTGGTCAGCGCCATGGTCTTCACCTCGGCCGGGTCCAGCGCACCCGCCGGCATCGGCGCCGCGCTCGCCGTCGGCGCGGCCGTCGGCCTGCTCAACGGTGCGGTGATCATCTACGGCCGGGTCAACCCGACCATCGCCACCCTGGCCGGCCTCGCCGCCTACAAGGGCGTCGCCCAGCTGGTCTCCGACGGCCGGGCCCAGGGCTTCGTCCTGAACGACCCGGTGTTCGTCTTCCTCAGCCGCGGGAAGATCGCAGGCCTGCCGACCATGGTGTGGATCCTGATCCTGGCCGCCGCCGCCGTGCACGTGCTGCTCAAGTACACCGACATCGGCCGCAACGTCTACGCGATCGGCGGCAACGACACCGCCGCCCGCCTCGCCGGCATCAACCTCAACAAGTACCTGATCGCCGCCTACGCGCTCAGCGGCGTCGTCGCCGCCCTCGCCGGCGTCCTGCTCACCGCCCGCACCGGAAGCGGCCAGCCCGTCTCCGGCAGCGAGGGCCTGGAACTCCAGTCCATCACCGCCGCCGCCCTCGGCGGCTGCGCCCTCAAGGGCGGCAAGGGCGGCATCGGCGGCACCCTGCTCGCCGTCGCCCTGCTCGGCGCCCTCCAGAACGGCCTCACCGTCCAGGGCATCAACACCTTCTGGCAGAACGTCGCCCAGGGCACCCTCCTGATCGCCGCCGTCGTCATCCAGCAGCGCCAGAGCCGCGAACGCGCCGTCGGCCTGCCCGCCTGACATCCCTTCCGGGCGGGCACCGGCCGCACCGGCCGAGGCCCACCTTCCCTGTCCGTCCCCCGTAGAAAGGCAGTCCCCATGAGACGCCTCGCTCGTCCGCTCCGCCGCGCAGCCGCCGGCGCAGCGGGTCTCGGGCTCGCCCTGGCATCGGCGATCCTGCCGTCCTCCGCCGCACCGGCCGCCGCCGCCACCGCCACCGCCACCCAGGCGGTGACGATCGACGGCACCTCCGCCGGACGCACGTTCGACGGCATGGGTGCGATCAGCGGCGGCGGCGCGACCTCGCGCCTGCTGGTCGACTATCCGGAGCCGCAGCGCTCCCAGATCCTCGACTACCTGTTCAAGCCCGGCTACGGCGCCAACCTGCAGATCCTCAAGGTGGAGATCGGCGCCGACGCCAACTCCAGCGACGGCCCCGAACCCAGCCACATGCGCAGCCGCACCGACCTGGACTGCAACCGCGGCTACGAGTGGTGGCTCATGGAGCAGGCCAAGCAGCGCAACCCCTCGATCACCTTCTACGGACTCGAATGGGCCGGACCGGGCTGGTTCAACGGCGGGATGTGGTCGCAGGACAACATCACCTACCTGACCAGCTGGCTCGGCTGCGCCAAGACCCACGGGCTCAGCGTCGGCTACCTCGGCGGCTGGAACGAGATCGGCTACGACAAGGCGTGGTTCGAGAACCTGCGCACCGCTCTCGACGCCGACGGCAACTCCGCCACGAAGCTGGTGGCCGCTGACACCGACGACCCGGAGTGGAAGGTCGCCACCGACCTCGCCACCGACCAGGCGTTCAACAAGGCCGTCGCGGTGGTGGGCGCCCACGGCGTCTGCTGGCACTCCGACCCGGTGTACACCGGCTGCCCCGGCAACAGCACGGCCCTCGCCCTGAACAAGCCGCTGTGGCAGTCCGAGGACGACAACGACAGCGGCGGCCCGAACCCGACGGCGCTGGCCCGCAACCTGAACCGCGAGTACATCGACGCCAGGATCACCGCCAACCTCAAGTGGGCGCTGGTCAGTTCCTGGCCCGCCCACCTCCCGTACCACGGCGCCGGCCTGATGGCGGCGGACCAGCCGTGGTCGGGCGCCTACTCGGTGGACCGCGACATCTGGGCCATGGCCCACACCACGCAGTTCACCAAGCCCGGCTGGAAGTACCTCGACACCGCCGGCGGATACCTCGCCGGCACCGGGGCCAACGGCGACCCGCACAGCGGCAGCTACGTGACGCTCAGGTCCGGCCGCGACTACAGCACCGTCATCGAGACCACCGACGCCACCGGCCCGGCCACCCTGAACCTCAAGGTGACCGGCGGCCTGTCCACCGGGACCGTCCACGTCTGGGCGACCGACATGGCGTCGACCGACCCGGGCCAGTGGTTCCTGCACACCCAGGACATCACGCCGAAGGGCGGCGCGTACTCGCTCACCGTGCAGCCGGGCTACCTCTACACCGTGACGACCACCACCGGCCAGGGCAAGGGCACCGCGGTGCCGCCGAGCCGGACCGCGTTCCCGCTCCCCTACACGGCCGATCTCACCCACGCCACGACCGGCTCCGCCGTCCCGTACTTCCACGACTGGGCGGGCGCGTTCGAGACCGGCCCGTGCCCGGCCGGTGCCGGTACGGCCACCTGCGCGCGCCAGGTCCTCACCACCGCGCCGATCCCGTGGCACACGGACATGGGGTACACCCCGCTCACCCTCGTCGGCGACCCGAAGTGGACGAGTTACCAGGCCGGCGTCGACGTGCTGCTGGAGCAGTCCGGGTCCGCCGAACTGCTGGGCCGCCTCGACCACATCGACCACGACCACTCCGCGTACCACCTGAAGATCACCAGTGACGGCACCTGGACCCTGTTCACCGAGAACACCTCCGGCGCCGGCACCACCCTCGCCACCGGCAGCTACCCCGGCGGCGGGCAGGGCACCTGGCACAACCTCCAGCTGGCGATGCAGGGACCGGCCATCACCGTGTCCGTCGACCACGTGCAGGTCGCGTCGGTCACCGACTACAGCCACCTCGGCGGGCAGCTGGGCCTGGGCGTCGGCGGCTTCCAGAACGCCGACTTCGCCAACCTGACGGTCACCCCGCTGGCCGGCCCGGCCGTCAACAGCCTGGTCAACGCCAACAGCAAGATGTGCCTGGACGTGGCGGGCGCCTCCACCACCGAGGGTGCCGACATCGTTCAGTGGACCTGCGCCCCGGGCAAGGCCAACCAGCAGTGGCAGCTGGCCCCGGTCGCCGCCGACACCTACCAGGTGGCGTCGGCCGGCAGCGGGATGTGCCTGGACGTGGCGGGCGCCTCCGCCACCGAGGGTGCCGGCGTCGTCCAGTGGACCTGCGCCCCGGGCAAGGCCAACCAGCAGTGGCGGCTGCTCCCGGTGCCCGGCACCGGAGCCGACCAGCTGGTGTCCGTCAACAGCGGGATGTGCCTGGACGTCACCGGCAACTCGCAGACCGCCGGGACCAAGGTCATCCAGTGGACCTGCGGCAGCAACAAGCCCAACCAGGAGTGGACCGTCTCCTGAGGTCCGACGGATCGTCCACCGGTCCGTCCACTGATCCCCGGTACCGGGTGGCCGAGGAGCCACCCGGCACCGGGCACCACTGCGGCGGCGCGCCGACCACCTCCGGGTCCGCGCCGCCGCAGCCGGTTTGCCGGCGCCGCCGTCCGTCCTCCGGGCGGCGGCGGCCGCCGTGCTGCGGACCGGTTCATCCGCCGTCCGCGCGTTCGGGGTAGACGGCCGCGACGCCCTTGCGGCCGGTGCCGAGCTTGCGCAGCACCTTGGCGACGTGGTTCTCCACCGTCCGCGGTGACAGGAACAGGGCCTCGGCGATCCGCTGGTTGGTGGCACCGGCGGCGAGGAGCCCGGCGACCTGGTGCTCACGCGGAGAGAGACTGCCGCCGTAGCCCCGGCGGCCGGGACCGCGGCGGACGGCACCGAGGTCGGTCAGCACCCGCCCGCAGCGCGTCGCGTCGGCGGTGGCCCCGACCTCCGTGAAGAGGGCCAGCGCCTCGGTAAGCGGCTCGACCGCCCCGGCGCCGCCGGCGCCGCGCCACGCGTCGCCCGCCCGTTCGAGGGCCCTGGCCGCCTCGTACGGGCGCCCTGTCCCGTGCCACCTGCGCGCAGCCCCGGAGAAGTGCCCTGCGGCGCCGGCCGGGTCGGTGTCCAGGAGCAGCAGGCCGTGGGCGACCTCCAGGTCGGCGGCGGCCGCCGGGGCGTCGCACCCGTCCAGTCCGTACCCGGCCTCGGCCACCAGCCGCTCGGCGGCCGCCCGCCGGTCGCAGGCCAGCGCCGCCTCGACCGCGGCCGACAGCAGGCCGGCCGCCCGGGGCCAGGCGGCCGCCCGCCGCGCCGTGCCCACGGCCTGTCCCGCGACCGCCCAGGCGCGCGGCGCCTCTCCCCTGGCCAGGTGGAGCGAGGCCAGTCCGGCGGCCGCCCGCAGCTCGATGCCCACCAGCATCTGGTCGGTACCGATCCGGAACGCCTCCTGGAAGTGTTCGAGCGCCCGGGTGTGCCGGCCCCGGGCCGCGGCGAGGATACCGCCCACCACGGCCCGCTCGGCCCGGGCGCCCCCGGCGGTCGGGTACTCGTCGACCAGCGCGTCAAGCCGCTCCTCCAGCCCGTCCCAGCGGCCGGCGAGGGCGTCCAGACGCAGCCGGGTGCCGCGGGACAGGAACACCACGATCGGGCTGCCCACCCGGACGGCGATCTGCCCGGCCTCCGCCGACAGCGCGGCGGCCCGCCGGTCGTGGCCCAGGTAGGCGGCGGTGTCGGCGACGTTCTGCAGGGCGCGCGCGGTCTGCCGGAGCACCTCGCGGTCGTCCGTGTGGCGCGGCAACCGCCCGGTCGGCCCCCAGAGCTCCGGGTCACCCTGACAGGCCATCAGGGTCAGGCGGGTGGCGTGGACGGCGGCCTTCATCGCCTCGTCGTCGAGGTCGCGGACGGCGTCCTCGGCGCGCTCCAGCCACGCCCGGGTGTACGCGGGCCCCTCGGCCTCCTTGAGGGCCAGGGCGACCATCGCCCGGACCGCGAGCCCGGGGCGGCCCGCCGCCAGCTCGCCGACCGCCCGCTCGACCTCGTCGAAGCCCGCCGGATCGGCGTTCTCGTTCAGCATGCCCAGGCCCAGGCCGAGGCGGATCTCGCCGCGGACCTCCACCGGCAGCCCGGGATCGTCGAGCAGCCGGCGCAACGGCAGCGCATCGGTGCGGAAGTCCAGGCTGTAGGCGGCTATCCCGGCCAGCGCCAGGGCCGCCCGGGACCGCGCCCCGCCGGCCAGCTCGGGCCGGTCGAGCATCCGGCGCAGCAGGGAGGCGGCGGTGCCGCCGTCGCGGACGGCGATCGCCTGGTCGGCGGCCTCCTGCGCCCGCAGCAGCCAACCGGCCCGGTCACCGGCGGCCAGGGTGTGGTGGGCGATCTGCATCAGCGGCGCCGGGGTACGGGCCCGGAGCGCCTCGACGGCGCGCCGGTGCAGGCGGAGCCGGGCGGGGCCCGGGATGGCGCGGTACACGACCTGTTGCGCGAGCACGTGCCGCAGCGCGTACTCGCCCTGGTCCGCCTCGCGCAACAGCGACGCCCGGAGCAGCTCGATCACCGCCTCGGCGCCCCGTTCCGGGCCCAACCCGGCGACGTCGGCCAACAACTCCTCGGGCGCCGGCACTCCGAGCACCGCCGACGTCTCGGCGATCGCCGACGCCTCCGGCGACAGCATGCCGAGGCGCCCGGTGACCGCCTCGCGCAGCCCGTGCGGCACGTCGGCGTCCTGCAACCGCTCCAGCGCCTCGGGGTAGCCGTGGGTTCCGCTGTGCTCGGCGAGGGTGATCAGGTCCTCCTCGGCGACCAACGGCAGCCCCTCGCTGCGCCGGTACAGGGCGGCGCCGAGCGCCGTGGTCGCGGACGGGCCGAGGGCGGCGGCCGCGAGTTCCCGCACCTCCGGCTCCAGCAGCGGGCCGAGCCGGATCACCGAGCCGCCGGTACCGGGCGGGTGGTGGTAGACGGCGCCGAGCACGGCGCTCTTCGGCGGAAGGTCCTCGGCGCGGTAGGTGAGCACCAGGCTCAGCTGCGGCGGCAGGTCGCGGGCGAGCAGCAGGAGAAGGTCGCGGGTGGCGTCGTCGATCCAGTGCAGGTCCTCGACGACCAGCACGGCAGGCCCGAGCGCGGTCAGGAAGGACCGTACGGCCTGGAGCAGGTGGAAACGCCGCCCGGAGGCGTCGGCCGGCTGCTGCGGCGGGGCCGGGAGCCGGCCGGCCAGGTCGGGCAGCAGCGGCGCCAGGGCGCCGGCGGTGGGCGGGAAGCCGGTGACGTCCGCCAGGTCGGCCTTGCGCAGCGCGTCCACCACCGGCCCGTACGGGAACGGCTCGCGCAGCGGGTGGCAGAGACCGGTCAGCACCTGGCGCCGCTCCGCCCGCAGGACGGCGGCGGCTTCGCGGACCAGGCGCGACTTGCCGATCCCGGCCTCGCCCTCGACCAGCACGACTGCGGGCGGCCGCCGCAGCGCGGCCAGTAGCTGCCCCAGCTCGCGCTGCCGGCCCACGAACCGGAACCTCCCGCCCAGGCCCGCCGTTCCGTCCCCGAGGTCCATCACCTGATCACCACACCGCGCACCCTAGAGTGCGCCCCCGAACAGCGGCAAACCATCCAAGGTGGTGCCGCTTGCGGGGGTGCGGGGCCGGGCTCGGCACGCCCCGCCCCGTTGCGCGTCCCGTCCGGCGCGCGTTCCGCGCGTCCCGTCCGGCGCGCGTTCCGCGCGTCCCGTCCGGCGCGCGTCCTGGGACGGCAGGCGCGAGGATCGGAGCCATGGACCTGCCCGTGATGCCGCCGGTGGCGCCGATGCTCGCCAAGTCCGTGGCCGAGATCCCGCCCGGGATGCAGTACGAGGCCAAATGGGACGGCTTCCGCACCGTCGTCTTCCGCGACGGCGACGAGGTCGAGCTCGGCAGCCGCACCGGCAAACCGCTGACCAGGTACTTCCCCGAAGTGGTCGAGGCACTGAAACACGAACTGCCACCACGCTGCGTCCTGGACGGCGAGGTGGTGATCGCCCGGGAGGGGCGGCTGCGCTTCGAGGAGCTGCTGGAACGCATCCACCCCGCCGCCAGCCGGGTCGCCATGCTCGCCGAGCGCACTCCCGCCTCCTTCGTCGCCTTCGACCTGCTCGCCCTCGGCGACGACTCGCTGCTCGACGAACCCCTCTCCGTCCGCCGCCCCGCCCTGGAGGCCGCCCTCGCCGGCGCCGCCGACCCCGTCTTCACCGCACTCGCCTCCACCGACCGCGACCTCGCCCGGAGCTGGTTCGCCGAGTACGAGGGCGCCGGACTGGACGGCGTGGTGGCCAAACCGCTCGACCAGCCCTACCGGCCGGGGGAACGGACCATGTTCAAGATCAAGCACGAGCGGACCGCCGACTGCGTGGTCGCCGGCTACCGCGAGCACAAGAGCGGCCCGGTGGTCGGCTCACTGCTGCTCGGCATCAACGACGCCGAGGGCCGGCTCCAGCACGTCGGCGTCTGCGCCGCCTTCCCGATGGCCCGCCGCCGCGAACTCGCCGAGGAACTGGCCCCGCTGCGGATGGACGACCCCTCCGGCCACCCGTGGGGCGCCTGGGCCGACGAGGCCGCGCACGCCGGCGCCCGGCTGCCCGGCGCGGTCAGCCGCTGGACCGGCGGCAAGGACCTCTCCTGGGTGGCGCTGCGCCCCGAGCGGGTGGCCGAGGTCGCCTACGACCACATGGAGGGCACGCGCTTCCGGCACACCGCCCAGTTCCGCCGCTGGCGCCCGGACCGGACCCCGGAGAGCTGCACCTACGCGCAGCTGGAGGAGCCCGTCTCCTACGACCTCGCACGGGTGCTCGGCAGGTGACGCACGCGGGACGGAAGCGGTGCGGCGTCCGGAAGTGATACGGCGTCAGAGTTCTTGGCCCGGCTGCCTGATCAGGCAGCCGGGCCAAGAACTCTGACGCATGGGAATCCGACGCATGCGGCGGGGCTCGGAGTCGGGCCCTCGGCCCGCCGCGCGGACCGGCCCTCAGACCACTGCGGGCGAGGGCGAGCTGCTCCCCGGGGCGGCCGGGAAGCTGTAGACGTTTCCCGGCGAGACGATCTCGGTGGCGGCCTGCGCGAAGAGCGTCGACGGCTCCGAACCCTGCGACGGGATGTCGGTGTTCAGCAGCACCACCAGCGTCGCCTGTGCCGATGGCAGGTAGACCGCCACGCTCTGGTAACCCGGCAGCGAACCGTTGTGCCCGACCCAGCCGTGGTTGACGAACAGCCCCAGCCCGTAGTCGAGTCCGGGCACCCCGGTGGGCGGGGTCTTCAGCCGTTCGGCCTGGGTCAGCGGGTTGAGCAGCGTGCCGGTGGCCAGCACCTTCGCCCACTTCTGCAGGTCGGCCAGGTCCGAGATGGCGGCGCCCGCCGCCCAGGCCCAGGACGGGTTCCAGTCGGTGGCGTCCGCGACCGCGCCGTCGGGCGTCTGGTTGGTGTAGCCGCGGGCGTGCGGCTGCGGGAACGACGCGTCGGCCGGGAAGACGGTCCGCCCCAGACCTGCCGGGTCGAACACCTGCTGCTTCAGGAAGCCTCCGAGTGGCTGCCCGCTGATCTTCTCGATCACCAGGCCGAGCAGCACGGTGTTGGTGTTGGAGTACTCGAACTGGGTGTTCGGAGCGAAGTTCGCGGGGTGCGCGAACGCGTACCCCAGCAGCTCCTGCGGCGTGAAGGGCCGGTTCGGGTCGTTGAGGAAGGCCTGAACGAACCCCTGGTCCGCGGTGTACGAGAACAGGCCGCTGCGCATGTCGGCGAGCTCGCGCAGGGTGATCACGTCACCGCCGGGCACGCCCGCGAGGTACTTGGCGACCGGGTCGTCCAGGCCCGCCTTTCCCTGGTCGACCAGCCGCAGCAGCCCGGTCACCGTGAAGGTCTTGGTCTCGCTGCCGATCCGCATGTTCAGCCCGGTCACCATCGGTGTGCCGGCGATCTTGTCCGAGACGCCGAAGGCCTTGAGATAGCTGCCGTCGGGAGTGGTCAGACCGACCATCACCCCGGGGACGGAGGCCTGGTTCAGCACCCGCTGCATCGCGGCGTCCAACCGGGCGGTGACGTCCGGGGTCAGCGGCGCCACGGAGCCGCCCGACGCGCCCGCCGGCCCCGACGCGGTGGCCGGCCCCGATCCGCCCGGCGAACCGGATCCGCCCGGCGAACCGCCGGCCGGGGACGGACCGCTCGCCGAGGGGCTGAGCGCGGCCGGAACAGCGGTCACCGCCCCGGACGCCGACGGGTCCGACGCCGCCCCGCCCGAGCAACCGGCTGCGGCCAGCAGACCCGCCAGGGCCAGCGTCGTCGTGGTCGCCCGCGCGGGGGAGCGGCGGCGCAGCGCGGGTAACGTCCGTCGTCGGGTCTTCGTCACGGTCGGGCTCATGGTCGGGCTCATGGTTGAGGCGCCTCTCTGCGGCGGACGGCCCCGGAGCACCGCTCCCCGAGGCCGGGGGGGAGCGTTCGCCACCGTATGTGCGCCACAACCGGCCCGCGCGCCGGGCCGCCGCCCCGCTGGCCCGAACGGACGCAGCCCGGCGCGGCTCCTTCCCGCACCCCGCCGACCCGTGCACCCCGGCGACCCGTGCACCCCGGCGACCCCTGCACCCCGGCGTACCTTCCCGCACCCCGGCGCCGGCCCTTCTTCCCGCACCCTGGCGCCGTGGACCGCCCGCAGCGCAGTAGGGTGCGGAGGCGAACTGACGTCAACGGGAGCCGACTTGTTGCGGTGCGAAGCAATGGGCAAGCGCTACGGCGCGGGGCGGTGGATCCTCCGGGACGTGGACCTGCACGTCGCCGCCGGTGACGTCCTCGCCGTCGTCGGTGGCAACGGCTCCGGCAAGTCCACCCTGCTGCGGATCCTCGCCGGACTCTCCCGGCCCACCACCGGCCGCGTCACCGGCCGCCCCGGCGAGACCGGCTACGTCCCCGACCGCTTCACCGCCAACGACCGCATCACCACACTCTCCTACCTGACCCACATGGGCCGGATCCGCGGCCTGTCCACCGCCCGCGCCCGCGACCGGGCCGGCCTGCTCATCGACCGGCTCGCCCTGGTCGGCGGACCGGAAGCCCCGCTGCGCACCCTCTCCAAGGGCAACGCCCAGAAGGTCGCGCTCGCGCAGGCCCTGCTCGTCCGGCCCGGACTGCTCGTCCTGGACGAACCCTGGTCCGGCCTGGACGCCTCCGCCCACGGAGTGCTGGGCGCACTGATCGACGAGGTGGCCGGCGACGGCGGGGCCGTCGTCTTCACCGACCACCGCGAGGCGGTCGCCGGGGCCCACGCCACCGGTACCTACGCGATCGGCGAGGGGCGGGTCACCCGCCGCGCCGACGTCGGGGGCACCGACGGCCGGGGCACCGCGGCCGCTGTCGCCGAGGCCGCCGCCACCGAGATCGTCCTGACGGCCCCCTGCGCCGGCGCCACCCCGCCCGGACCCGACTGGCACACCCTCCCTGGTGTGCTGGACACCGCCCGCCGCGACGGTTCCCTGGTGCTCCGGGTCGACCGCAGGCACTCGGACGCCGTCCTGCTCGCCGCACTCCAGCACCACTGGTCCGTCGACCGCCTGACCCCGGCCGACGGCGCCACCCGGGCCGACAGTCCCACCCGGGCCGACAGTCCCGCCCGGGGCGAACGCGGTGCGTCGAGGAAGGTGGCCCGATGATCCCCCTGGTCCGCTACCAGTTCACCACCATGCTGCTCTCCCAGCGCTACCTCGCGCCGGTGCTGCTCTTCGTCGGCCTGGTGACCGTGCTCACCAGCAGCGACAACGGCCCGCTCACCGCCACCTACGGCGCGGCGGCCGGCGCCATGCTGCTCTGCTCCACCTGGCTCACCATCGCCCAGGCCGGACTGGAGGACCACGCCCACCGCGCCGTCGTCGTCGTCAACGCAGGCGGCTCCCGCCGCGTCCTGCTGGGCACCGTCTGCACCGCCGTCCTCTGGTGCCTGCTGCTGACCACCCTCGGCCTCGGCATCCCCTTCCTGACCGGCACCCATCCGCTGACCCCCGCCGACCTGCTGCTCGGCACCGAGGCGCAGCTGACCTGCGCGTTCACCGGAATCGCGGTCGGCCTGGTCTGTTCCCGCCTGGTCTTCCGGCGGCAGGGTTACGCCCTGCTGCTCGCCCTGGTGCTGCTGCTGGCGCTGTTGGTGGCCAAGGGCCTGTCCCCGGTGAACACGCTGCTCTCCCGGCTCGTGACGACTCCCCGCCCGGCCGACCTGCTGGTGTCCACCGGCGGTCTGCTCGTCGTTGCCGCCGGCCTCCTGGCAGCCGGGGCGGCGCTCACCGAGGTGGTCAGCAGCCGGAGGAGCTGAGCGAGCCGACGGCCCGCCCGCCGTCCAGCCCTGTTCCCTGCGTCCTGTTCCCTGCGCCCTGCCGTCCGCGCTCCGCCTCCTGCCTCCCGCCGCCTTCCTCCTCCCGCCTCCTGTGTCCTGGACGCGCCGGACAGGCTCGTCGCCGGGCTGCCACCACCCCCGCAGACGGCCCCGCAGCCGCCCGGCCGGTCCGCACACTCCCGCGTGCTGCGCCGAACGGGTGGCCACCGGCACGCCGCGAAGGCCGCCAGCCGCTGCTCGGGCACGATCGTTTAGCCCAGCTGTGGCGGCCCTTAAGAATTCCTCGATGGACCGCACCCCCTCCCACCAGGCAGATTGCTCCGTGCCCGGTGAGAAGGAGGCGGCAGCCGCCACCCCGCCGGGCCCCGTCGGCCTGCCCACACCAGGCCGCCCCCCTCGCGCGTCAGGAGCCGCCGCAGTGAAGGCACTCGTCAAGCAGAAGGCCGAGCCCGGACTCTGGCTGATGGACGTCCCGAAGCCTGCCATCGGCCCCGGCGAGGTGCTGATCAAGGTGCTGCGCACCGGCATCTGCGGCACCGACCTGCACATCCGCAACTGGGACGGCTGGGCGCAGCAGACCATCCGCACCCCGCTCGTCCTCGGTCACGAGTTCGTCGGCGAGGTCGCCGAGATCGGCGCGGCCGTCGCGGACATCTCGGTCGGCGACCTGGTCAGCGGCGAGGGCCACCTGGTCTGCGGCAAGTGCCGCAACTGCCTGGCCGGCCGCCGCCACCTCTGCCGCAACACCATCGGCCTCGGCGTCGGCCGCGACGGCGCCTTCGCCGAGTACGTCGCGCTGCCCGCCTCCAACGTCTGGGTGCACCGCGTCCCCGTCGACCTCGACGTCGCCGCGATCTTCGACCCCTTCGGCAACGCCGTGCACACCGCACTCTCCTTCCCACTCGTCGGCGAGGACGTGCTGATCACCGGTGCCGGCCCGATCGGCATCATGGCCGCCGCCGTCGCCAAGCACGCCGGTGCCCGCAATGTGATGATCACCGACGTCTCCCCGTACCGGCTCGACCTGGCCCGCGAGGTCGGCGTCACGCTCGCCCTGAACGTCGCCGAGCACACCATCGAGGAGGGCCAGCAGAAACTCGGCCTGCGCGAGGGCTTCGACGTCGGCCTGGAGATGTCCGGCCGCCCCGAGGCGCTCCAGTCGATGATCGCCAACATGACGCACGGCGGGAAGATCGCCATGCTCGGGCTGCCCGCCGAGCAGTTCCCCGTCGACTGGGCCTCCGTGGTCACCTCGATGATCACCATCAAGGGCATCTACGGCCGCGAGATGTTCGAGACCTGGTACGCGATGTCCGTCCTGCTGGAGGGCGGCCTCGACCTCAGCCCCGTCATCACCGGCCGCTACGCCGCCTCCGACTTCGAGGCCGCATTCGACGACGCGGCCAGCGGCCGCTGCGGCAAGATCATTCTCGACTGGACCGCCTGAGCCTCCCCGCCGACTAGGAGTCTGCTGTGTTCGACAACGTGCGCGACGACCTCGCCGCCACCCTCGACGAGATCCGCGAGGCCGGCCTCTTCAAGCCCGAGCGGGTGATCGGCACCCCACAGAGCGCCGCCGTCACCGTCACCGGCGGCGGACGCCCCGGCGAGGTGCTCAACTTCTGCGCCAACAACTACCTCGGCCTGGCCGACCACCCCGAGGTGCTCACCGCCGCCAAGGACGCCCTCGACCGCTGGGGCTACGGCATGGCCTCGGTCCGCTTCATCTGCGGCACCCAGGACGTCCACAAGGAGCTTGAGGACCGCCTCTCCGCGTTCCTCGGCCAGGAGGACACGATCCTCTACTCCTCCTGCTTCGACGCCAACGGCGGCGTCTTCGAGACCCTGCTCGACGAGCGTGACGCGGTCATCTCGGACGCGCTCAACCACGCGAGCATCATCGACGGCATCCGCCTCTGCAAGGCCCGCCGCCACCGCTACGCCAACCGCGACCTGGCCGACCTGGAGAAGCAGCTCCAGGACACCCAGGACGCCCGCCGCCGCCTCATCGTCACCGACGGCGTCTTCTCCATGGACGGCTACGTCGCCCCGCTGCGCGAGATCTGCGACCTCGCCGACCGGTACGACGCCATGGTGATGGTCGACGACTCGCATGCCGTCGGCTTCGTCGGCCCGAACGGACGCGGCACCCCCGAACTGCACGGCGTGATGGACCGCGTCGACATCATCACCGGCACCCTCGGCAAGGCCCTCGGCGGCGCCTCCGGCGGCTACGTCGCGGCCCGCCGCGAGATCGTCGCCCTGCTGCGCCAGCGCTCGCGGCCGTACCTGTTCTCCAACTCGCTCGCCCCGGTGATCGCGGCGGCCTCGCTGAAGGTGCTCGACCTGGTCGAGCAGTCGACCGAGCTGCGCGAGCGGCTGGCCGCCAACACGGCGCTGTTCCGGTCGAAGATGACCGAGGCCGGCTTCGAGATCCTGCCCGGCGACCACCCGATCGCCCCGGTGATGATCGGCGACGCCGCCAAGGCCGGCCGACTCGCCGAGCTGCTGCTGGAGCGCGGGGTGTACGTGATCGGGTTCTCGTTCCCGGTCGTCCCCCACGGCCAGGCCCGGATCCGGGTGCAGCTCTCAGCGGCGCACTCCACCGAGGACGTCGAGCGCGCCATCGCCGCCTTCGTCGACGCCCGCGCGGCCCTGGGGGAGTAACCCTCCGGCGCGGCCCGCGGGGGAGTGACCCCGTGGCGCCGCCCCGGGCACCGGGGTGCAGCCCGGCGCCAGAGGAGCGGCCCGCGCCCGGGGACGCCTCGCCCGGCTCCTCGCCCGACCGCCCGTGGCGCGTCCGCTCGGACCGGACGCGCCACGGGCTCCCAAGCCGCCGAGCGGCGGGGGCCGGCCCGGCCCGCCCCCGCCGCACGGCACCAATCCCGCCCCGAAGGCCCCTGGGCGGCCCGGCCGGCCGACGGCCGGAAGAGCAGCGCCCGGCCGCCGTGCCATCGAAGACCATCTGCCCCACCCTCCCGCCCGGGAGTGGGAAGTCGGCCCGCCCGACTTCCCACTCCCGACCGCGGACCCTTCGCGGTAGGTCTTGCGCGTCACGCCCTTCCCCGTACCTCCTGCCTTTCCCGTATCTCCTGCCTCGCCGCGATTGTGGCCGTTGCTGCACGTCGAGCGTTCGCACGGTTTCTGGCAGGCCTGGGGGATGGCGCTCCTGGCACTCTTGACGATCTTGGCGTGCACGTTCTCTGGCCGTTCATGCCATGCGTCCCATCCGTGCCGCTCGGGCTGTCCGTGCCCTCCCTCCCGTCCCAGCACTTTGCAAACAGGTGACTTTGCAAAGTGTGAGGAGTGTTTGGCGAATCGCTTCCCCGGCTGCGGGACGTCGCCCGGCGCCCAGATTCGCCCCCGCTCTCGCCTCGCCCCGCACTTTGCAAATAGCTGTACAGCTTTGCAAAGTACACGGCCGGCTCGCGCCGGTGCCTCGTCGCCCGCCCTTCTCTCTCCCCGCACGCGCGAGGTCGTGCGGGAGCGAGGGGAGCGTGGCGACCGCCGCCGATGAGCCGTGAGCGCTGAGGCCGCAGGGCTCACGGAGTAGGAAGTCGGCCGGTCCCGACTTCCTACTCCGCCGCCTTCGCTCCGCCGCCCCCGCCACCCCGCTCCGGAGCGCCCCGAGGCGCTGGCAGAATTGGCGTGTGATCGACGCACGACGGCTTCGGACCCTGCGGGCCGTGGCGGACCACCGCACCGTGACCGCTGCGGCGGCCGCCCTCTACCTCACCCCCTCAGCCGTCTCCCAGCAGCTGGCCGCGCTGGAACAGGAGACCGGCCACCACCTGCTCGCCCGCGAGGGCCGGGGCGTCCGGCTCACCGCGGCCGGCGAGATCCTGCTCGGCCACGCCGACGCCGTCCTCGCCCAGCTGGAGCGCGCCGAGGCGGACCTCGCCGCCTACTCCGCGGGCGTCTCCGGTGAGGTCACCGTCGCCTCGTTCGCGACCGGCATCTCCCTCGTCCTCGCACCCGCCATCGGCGCCCTCGCCGCCCGCGCGCCCGGCGTCCACCTCAAGGTGCTGGACGCGGAAGGGGACGCCAGCCTCCCGATGGTCCTGGACGGGCGCGCCGACCTAGCGGTGGCCGTCGAGTACCGGGGCGCCCCGCGCGCCGACGATGCCAGACTCACCCGGGTGCCGCTGTACGCCGAACCGTTCGAGGCGGTGCTTCCGCTCGCCCACCCGCTGGCCGCCGCCGAGGGGCCGATCGCCGTGGCCGACCTCGCCGACGAGCCGTGGATCGGCCCCTACCCCGGCAACCCCTGCCACGACGTGGTGCTGCTGGCCTGCGAGTACGCCGGGTTCCAGCCGCGCCTGGTGCACTCCTCGGACGACTTCCGCGCCGTCGTCGCGCTCGCCTCGGCCGGCGCCGGGGTCGCGTTGGTGCCGCGCTCCGCGCTGCTGGGCGTGGACCTCGCCCGGGTCGCGGTCCGGCGGGTGGACAGCGCACTCGCCACCCGCCGGGTCTTTGCAGCGGTCCGGGCCGGCGCGGACGGCCACCCGCTGATCCGCCCGGTCCTGGACGCCCTCGCCGAGGCCGCCGCGGCCACCGCCTGAGAGCGGCCCCCGGTCGAGCCTCCTGCCCCGTCACTCCCTCCCGTCCCTGCCGCGTCGAGCGCGGCGCGCCTGTCCGACCAGCGAGACCAAGCGGCCGACGGCCGACGGCCGACGGACGGCGATCCGCTGCCCTCTGGTCCAATCCGCAGAGCGCAAGGCTCCGAACGGAAGCTGCAGACCGCATTGCAGACCGCATGACAGGCCGCTCAGCCGGCCCCGAGCCGCCAAGGGGCTCCCATGGGGGTCCCATGCTCACGCCCGCCCGCGTGCCCACACCCACCCTCGCGTCCACCCCCAAGCGCTGACAGCGGAGTGACCATGCGACCGCGCGCGTGAGACGCGCCGCCTGCCGTGCCGCCTACTGCGACCCGCCGCCGACACGCCGAGCTGTCGGGTGTACCTGCCCGGCCCACTCCTGATGACATGTCTACTGGCTCGCCGCAGCGGTGGACCGCTGCCACCATGCCGGCACGCGGCCCGCACCGGCGGATACCCAAGGTAGCCACCGAGGCGCCGAAGCCACGCCCACCCGACCGACCAGCCCACTCGACGGATCAGCCCACTCGACCGATCAGCCCACTCGACCAGCCCGAGGCACCGCCGATGACCGTCTCCGTCGCCCTGTTCACCCAGGACCTCCGCCTGTACGACAACCCCGTCCTGCACGCCGCCCGTGCCGCCGCCGACCAGGTCGTACCGGTGTTCGTGCTCGACCCCGCCGTCGAGGCCGCGGGCTTCAGCACCCCCAACCGTCAGGCCTTCCTTGCCGACTGCCTTGCCGACCTGGATGCCTCGCTGCGCCGGATCGGCTCCCGGCTGGTCGTACGGCACGGCGACGCCGCCGAGCAGACTGCCCGACTGGCCGAGGAGACCGGCGCGGTGAGCGTGCACGTCGGCGCCGGGGTCAGCGCGTTCGCCCAGCGGCGCGAGGCCGGCCTGCGGGCGCGGCTCGGCGACCGGCTGCACGTCCACGACGCCGTGCTGACCGTGGTCCCGGCAGGCCGGGTGACCCCGGCCGGGAAGGACCACTACGCCGTCTTCACCCCGTACCACCGGGCCTGGCAGCGTGTGCCCCGCCGGGCCGTGATGCCCGCCCCCCGGTCGCTGGACACCCCGCCGGCCGTGCGCGGCGAGGACCTGCCCACCGCCCGTGCGGTGTCGCCCGCGCTGCCGCCCGGCGGGGAGACGGCCGGCCGGGCACGTTGGCGGAAGTGGGACGTCGACGCCTACGCGGACGTGCACGACGCGCTCGCGGACGACGGCACCTCCCGGCTCTCGCCCTACCTGCACTTCGGGTGCCTGTCGGCCACCGAGCTGGCGGTGCGCGCGCTGGAGCGCGGCGGTGAGGGCGCGGAGGCCTTCGTCCGACAGCTCGCCTGGCGGGACTTCCACCACCAGGTGCTCGCCGCCCGGCCCGACGCGGCGCACCGGGACTACCGCACCCGGCACGACCACTGGCAGCACGACGAGCGTGAGGCCGAGGCCTGGCGGCAGGGGCGCACCGGCTACCCGATCGTCGACGCCGGCATGCGACAGCTCGCGCACGAGGGCTGGATGCACAACCGGGCGAGGCTCCTGACGGCCTGTTTCCTCGCCAAGTCGCTCCACCTGGACTGGCGGATCGGCGCGCGGCACTTCCTGAGCCTGCTGGTGGACGGTGACGTGGCGAACAACCAGCTCAACTGGCAGTGGGTGGCCGGCACCGGGACGGACACCCGCCCGAACCGGGTCCTCAACCCGCTGCTCCAGGCGGACCGTTACGACCCGGACGGCGCGTACGTGCGACGCTGGGTGCCGGAGCTCGGCCACGTGCAGGGCCGGGCCGTGCACCGGCCCTGGCTGCTCGCCGACCGCCCCGACTACCCGGACCCGATCATCGCGCCGGACATGCTCGCCGACCGCCTGCGGCACGCGCGCGGCCTGGACTGACCCCACCCGCCCCGCCCGGCCCGGCCCGGGCCCAGCCCACCCGGCCTGGCCCCGCCCGGGCCCACCCGGCCCCGCCCGGGCCGACCCTGGCTTCCGGGCCGGGCGGGGCCGGCCGCCGCCCACGTGTACGGCGGCCGGCCCGCTTGCGCGGCTACGGGGCGGGGGTGGCGGCCTCGACGGCGGGACCGGTGAGGAGGGTGCCGGTCTCGGAGTACGGCCAGCCGTTCGGTACGCAGCCGTGCAGCCCCTTGATCTGCTGCATCATCACGGGCGCCGGCAGGCCCGGACCGGGGCAGTCGACGTGCCCGAGGCCGAGGACGTGGCCGACCTCGTGGTTGACGGCGAGCGCGTGATAGAGCTCGGGCCGGCCGCTGTAGAACTCCGTGAGCTCGTTCCAGCGCTTGAGGTTGATGACCACCTGGTGGCCCACGCCGCAGTTCACCCAGCCGCCCGTGTCCAGCCCGTACTGGCCGCATATCCGGTCGGTGGTCTCCGGGGTGGCCAGGTAGACGGTGAAGTCCACCGGGTCGGCGGGCATGCGCTGGAAGGACCGGGTGCCGTCCGCGGCCCAGCCGAGCCGGACGTTGCCGAGGACCGCGTCGACCTCGGCGGCGAACTGGTCGGGGGTCTCCTTGATCCCGTTCTCGGCGCGCACCTTGTAGCGGTAGAGCTTCTCGCCGGTGCCGAAGCGGGGGGAGCCACCGCCGGCCGTGGTGAACTCCATCGGCTTCTGCCGGCCGGTCGCGGCCGGGGTCCACGGGTGCCACCAGAGCAGGCCGGCGACCAGGGCGGCGGTTACCACCCCGGCGAGCGCGCCTGTCCAGACCCTCCGCCGGGATCCGCCGAAGCCCCTCACCGGCCACTCCCCACAGCAGGCCGGGCCTCCGGCCGGCGGGTTCTCCGGTGGGCGGCGGGCAGCGGCACCGGGGGCCTTCGGTGGACGGTGGCTTCCGGGCGGCGAAGAGCTGGGGCCTGGGTGGACATGGTGGCGGGATGACTCCTGTACGGGGGACCGGACGAGTGAACGGTTCTCCAGGAGATGACGGACGGGAGCGGACGACTGGTTCAGCCTCCTACCGGCCTCCCACGGTCTCTCCACCAGCCTTCCACCAGCCTTCCATCGACCTTCCGCCGGCCTTCCACTGGCCCTCTGCCGTCCTCGGGCCCGCTCCCCGTCGTCCTTCCGCCGGCGCGAGTCGGTGGAGCCGATGACGGCCCCGGCCGGGCGAGGACGGCAACCGGCAGGCCCTGGCACACTTCGTCACCTCCAGCCCGTGGAGTCCCCTGGTCCGCCTCGCCAAGCTCCGCCGACGCATCGAGCACGACTACCGGAAGATGAAGCAGGCCCTGGGACTTGTCCGCCTCGAAGGCCGTACCTCACCCATCCGCGGCGCAGACCCCGACGACGAACCGCCCCCGGTCGCGGTGACCGGCTCGGGCGGTGCCACCCGGAAGGCGTCCCCGCCCGTCCTCACCGCTCCGCCCGGGCCAGGAGCTCCACAGTCCCGGCCCGGGAACAGCCGACGGGGTCTCAGGCCTCGACGGTGGCCACGTCCAGCTTGGCGAGCCGGGCGACCAGCGCGGTCACCTGGCGGGCGATGTCCGGGGCGTTGAGGCCGATCTCGGCGAGGATCTCGCCCCGCGAGGCGTGGTCCAGGAACTCCTGCGGGATGCCGAAGTCGCGCAGCGGGACGTCCACCTCGGCGTCGCGCAGCGCCTGCGCGACCGCGGCGCCGACGCCGCCGACCCGGCCGTTGTCCTCGATCGTGACGACCGCCCGGTGCCCGGCGGCCAGGCCCGGCAGGGCCTCGTCCACCGGCTTGACCCAGCGCGGGTCCACCACGGTGGCGGTGATGCCCTGGGCGGCCAGCAGGTCGGCCACCTCCAGGCTGGTGGGGGCCATCGCACCGACCGAGACGATCAGCACGTCGGCGCGGCGGCCGTCGGCCCGCTCCGCGGCCCCGGGGGCCTCCCGCAGCACGTCCATGCCGCCGATCCGGCCCACCGCGGCGACGGCGGGGCCGACCGTGCCCTTGGAGTAGCGGACCACCGTGGGGGCGTCCTTGACCTCGACGGCCTCGCGCAGCTGGGCGCGCACCTGGTCGGCGTCGCGCGGGGCGGCCAGTCGCAGGCCGGGGACGACCTGGAGGATCGACATGTCCCACATGCCGTTGTGCGAGGCGCCGTCGGTGCCGGTGACACCGGCCCGGTCCAGGACGAACGTGACCCCGAGCCGGTGGAGGGCGACGTCCATCAGGACCTGGTCGAAGGCGCGGTTCAGGAAGGTCGCGTAGACCGCGAAGACCGGGTGCAGCCCGTTGGTGGCCAGGCCGGCCGCGCTGGTGACGGCGTGCTGCTCGGCGATGCCGACGTCGAAGATGCGGTCGGGGAAGGCCTTCGCGAACGGGGCCAGGCCGACGGGGTGGAGCATCGCGGCGGTGATGGCGACGATGTCCTCGCGTTCGTGGCCGAGCGCGACCATCTCCTCGCCGAAGACGGACGTCCAGTCCTTGCCCGAGCTCTTGACCGGCAGGCCGGTGTCCGGGTGGATCACGCCGACCGCGTGGAAGCGGTCCTCCTCGTTGTTCTCGGCGGCGTGGTAGCCGCGGCCCTTCTCGGTCAGGCAGTGCACGATCACCGGCCCGCCGAAGCCGCGCGCCTTGGTGAACGCCGACTCCAGCGCGGTGAGGTCGTGGCCGTCGATCGGGCCGATGTACTTGAGGCCGAGGTCCTCGAACATGCCCTGCGGGGCGATGAAGTCCTTGAGGCCCTTCTTGGCGCCGTGCAGGGTCTCGAACAGCTGCTGGCCGACCACCGGGGTGCGCTGCAGCGCGTCCTTGCCCCAGGACAGGAAGCGCTCGTAGCCCTGGGTGGTGCGCAGCGTCGCGAGGTGGTTGGCCAGGCCGCCGATGGTCGGCGAGTAGGAGCGCTCGTTGTCGTTGACGACGATGACGACCGGCAGGTCCTTGGCGTCGGCGATGTTGTTGAGCGCCTCCCAGGCCATGCCGCCGGTGAGCGCGCCGTCGCCGATCACGGCCACGACCGGGTCGTTCCTGCCCTGGATCCGGTTGGCCTTGGCCAGGCCGTCCGCGTAGGAGAGCACGGTGGAGGCGTGCGAGTTCTCGATCACGTCGTGCTCGGACTCGGCCCGGGACGGGTAGCCGGAGAGGCCGCCCTTCATCTTGAGCCGGGAGAAGTCCTGGCGGCCGGTGAGCAGCTTGTGCACGTAGCTCTGGTGGCCGGTGTCGAAGAGGATGCGGTCGCGCGGCGAGTCGAACGCCCGGTGCAGCGCGACGGTCAGCTCCACGACGCCGAGGTTCGGGCCGAGGTGGCCGCCCGTCTTGGAGACCTCCGTCACCAGGAAGGTCCGGATCTCCTCGGCCAGGGTGGCCAGCTGTCCGGGCGTGAGCTTGTCGAGATCGCGCGGTCCCCGAATGCGGGTCAGCAGGGCCACCCGTTCCTCCTCGTTTCAGATGATTCCGAATGTTGCGTATGCGGATCCACGGGTCGTGCCCGGCATGACGGCATGTCATGTCTCGTGCGTGCCGGGGACCCGGCCAGTCCTGCCCGTGACACCGACCGGGGCGGTACTCGACCCGGAACTCGACCGGAGCGGAACTGAACGAGGACTGCTCCGCGGCGAAGGGCCAACGCGGTGGCGTCGGAGTGGCCGCGGACGGCCCGGACGACAGCCGGACGGCGGTGATGGGGCGGGGCCGCGGCCCCGCCCCATCACCGCCGGGTCCTTCCAGGAGCCCCGGTCAGGAGGCGATCTGCGCAGTCTCGGTGCGCCGGCTCTCGAGAACCCGGTCGAGCAGCTGCCGGGTGCGCTCGGCGGCGAGGCGGTATTCGTCGGCGTCGAGCGGGCGGCCGATCGCGGGTGCCTCGCCCCTGGAGATGACGAGCTGGACCGCGTCCTCGGACTGCTCCACCGAGTGGAGCGTCCCCGGGTGGCAGGCGTAGATGTTCTCCGGGGTGAACTGCCGGACGTACCAGGGCGTGTCCGATTCGACGTCCCCGCCGTGCCGGTAGGCCTCCAGCTCCATCGTGCCGCCCAGGGTCAGCACCACGGCCTTCTCGGCCGGGTCGCGCGGCACCGGCTTGCCTTCGCCGGCGATACGGAGGTGGACCGAGTAGTCCTTCTCCACGTCCGATGCGAGCGAGAGGTAGGTGAGCCCGCTGCCGGTGACCGATGTTGCGGCGAGCTTCTCCGGGTCGGCCTCGCGCAGTAGCGCGAGCGTCCGGGTCAGGGTGGGCTCCAGCCAGTTCTCGTTGAAGATCTCGGGATCCGCCGGCACGTCGTAGGGCGACGCGGTCTGTGCCAGCAACTGCACGACGGGCTGGATGAAGAAGTCAGGCAGCGACACCTGAGGGCCTCCTGTCGGTAATGATCCCGCGTCGCGCCAGGTCGTCCCGGATGACGAGGAACTCATCGGTGGTGATCGGCTCCGCGCCCAGGTGGGTCTTCTTGCCCTCGCTGGGTGCCTCGTAGCCGTTGAGAAGGTGGAGCATGTCCTTGGCGGCATGCCAGCGGTCCTGCCGCTTGGGACCGCGGAGGAAGAGCGAGACCGTGCCCGGCAGCACGATGGTCTGGTGCACGAGCGAGTTCTGGAAGCTGTAGCTCGTGCCAGGACGCTCCAGTGTCACGATGCCGGGGGTGACGTCCTCCGAGGTGAAGTCGCCGATCTGCGCCTCGTCGGTCCGCCGGTTCCAGACGTGCAGGTAGCCGCCGGACAGCACGTGGACGCTGAACGGGTACTTGTGGTCGTGCGGCACCAGGTCCCGGTCGCGGCCGGTGAAGAAGTGCAGGCGCAGCTGGCAGCGGCGCTCCGGGTCCTCGTACAGCGAGAGCCGGTGCATCAGCGGGTGGCGCTCCGAACGGCCGAGCCGCAGCGGATCGGACTCGATGCCCACCAGGAGATCCGTCAGCAGCTCGCGGTCGGCGGCCAGCCGGCCCAACAGCTTCCGGGTCTGCCGGCTTGACCGACGTGGATCGTCCCAGTCGATCTCCGAGCACGCAGCAGCCAGATCGAACGACTCCGCGTCGTGCGTCTCCATCATCACTCCCATCACTTGCCGAACCTGCGATTCCTGCGTGAGTAGTCCGCCAGCGCCACGGTCAGGTCGCCCCGGGCGAACTCGGACGCGGAAGCCGTCGTGAAGTGGAACTCCGCGTAGGCGGCCTGCCAGGGCAGGAACCCGGCCAGGTGCCGCCGGCCGGCGGTCCGGATCACCAGATCGATCGGCGGCAGGGTTCCGGTGAGCAGGTGGGCGCCCAACTGCTCGGCGTCCAGGCCGGAGATGGCCTCCGCCAGGCTCCTGCTCTCGTCCTGCGCGGCTACGAGGATCGAGCTCACCGCGTCGCGGATCTCGTTGCGGCCCTCGTAGCCCAGCACCAGGTTCACGGTGAACCCGTGGCCGTTCCGGGAGTCCGGCCCGGTGCGGCCGGGCAGCCTGGCCGCCAGGGCGGCCGGCAGCAGGGCCGGATCGCCAAGGTGGTGAAGCGTCACCGGTGCGATGCCGGCCCGGTCCTGCCGCAGTTGGTCGAGCACCTCGCCCCAGACGGCTTCCAGCTCCTCGTCGGCGAGCGGGGACGTTGGCGGCGGAATGTAGAGGGTGACCTCGGACACTCCCTCCGCCCGGCACCACTCGACGATCTCAAGCTGCTTGAGGCAGCTGCGCCGGTACGCCTCGGCCTCGGGTGGGCCGTCGGTTCCGGCCCTGTTCGCGCCGTCGTCCAGGATCACCCCGACATGGCGTGGCGTCATCCGGTCGACCCTGAGGCGGATATGACGTCGATCAGCCCGCTGTCGACGAGCTGGGCGCGCATCGCGCGGTACTCGTCGAGGGTGACCGGCCGTTGACCGTTGGCGTGCTTGGGCTTGCCGAGCTCGGACGGCGGCGGCCAGTTGTCCGCCTGCGGCAGCATGTCCAGGGCCGCGTGCGAACGCTGCTTGACCCGTGGCCCGCGCATGAACAGCGTCACCGTGCCCGGCACCATGATGGTCTGATGGATCAGCGGGTGCCCGAAGGTGTAGCAGGTCCCGGGGCGTTCGATCGAGACGATTCCGGGTCGGATGTCGTCCCCGGTGAACTCCCCTTCCCCGCGGTCGGCCCGGCGCCGCCAGACGTGCACGTACGCGCCCTGCAGTACATAGGCGGTGAACGTGTACTTGTGGTCGTGCGGGACGAGTTCACGCGAGCCCGGCGACATGTGCAGCCGGATCTGGAAGCCGCGGGCGTCGTCCTGGTAGAGGATCAGCCGGTTGATCAGCGGGTGGATCTCGCTGGCGGTCATCCGCTGTTCGTCGTGCTCGATCTCGTGGACCAGGCGAGTCAGCAGCTCCCGGTCCCCGGCCAGTCGGGTCAGCACGGAGCGGGCCTGGCGGTGCCCGGCGCGCAGGTTTGTCCAGTCGAGCGCCGGCAGGTGGTCTATCCAATGCGGTCCGAGACCGATCGCGAGTTGGTCTGTCACTGCTTACTGCCCTTCCGCCAGGCCGTCCACGGCCGCGAGTATCTGGTCCACCGCTGTCCGGAGGCCGCCCTCCCGGTCCTGCGGCGGAAGTTCCACTCGCAGGCAGCCCCAGAGCGTGCCTATCTCGTCGAAGATCTTCTGGCTGCGGCTCTGCAGCTCGACGTACGAGTCGTGTCCGACGGCACGGCCCACCGGGCCGTAGTGCTCCATCCCTCCCACGCGGCCGTGCTGGGCCACCCGGCGCTGGTAGGCGATCTCGGGATCGACCTGGACCAGCACCGGTACGGAGGCCGCGGGATCGGGCCGCAGCGCGGTGATCCCGGCCTTCAGCACCGCCTCCAGGCTCTGGTTCGACAGGTCGCCGGAGCCTGCGAGGGAGGTGGCGAGCAGATAGAGCTTCACCACCATCTTGATGCCGTGGGTGTCCTCGATGACGACCTTCCCGGCGCGTACCGCGGGGGCCACCACGGCCTCCCGGAACGCCAGATGACCGGCGATCTCGCAGAGCATGGACGTGATCAGCGCGTGCGGGTCGTTGCCGGTGATCGCGGCGCCGTCCAGGAGCCGTTCGAAGTCGGCGGACATGACCGGGCCCGCCGGTGGCGGGAAGTGGTCGCCCAGCGTGCCGCCACCGGCGAGACCGGCGAAGCCGTAGAGGGTCCGCAGGGATCCCTCGTAGAGCGTCGCCATCGTGTCGCCGACGAAGTCGTGCGGGCGCGTCTTGAGGTACTGCCGCCGGGACAGCAGCACGGCCGGCACCCCGCGCTCGGTCAGGCGTCGTTCCAGCTCACCGGCGAGCGTGGTCTTCCCGACGCCGTCGATGCCGATGAGCCCGATGGCGCAGCCCCGGGAGATTGGCTTCGGGGCCATGGTGGATTCGGTCCTCTCCATGCTCGGTCACCCCACTCTCGCGGGCAGCCGCCCGGAGAGTGACCGCCGGTAGTGCGCGAGCGCCTCGTCGAGAGCCGCCTGATCGAAGTCCGGCCAGTAGATGGGGGTGAACCAGTAGTCGGTGTACATCCCGGACCACAGCATGAAGCCCGAGGTGCGCTGTTCGCCGGACGTACGGATGATCAGGTCGGGCTCGGGTGCGCCGGCGCTGATGATGTCCGAGATCGTCTCGACGCTGAGTTTCTCAGCCGCCTCGGAGGTCGAGAGTCCTTCTGCCCGGTACTGCTCAAGGAGGCTCCGGCAGGCGTCGATGATCTCCTCGCGGCCCCCGTAGCACACGGCCAGGTTGACCTGGAGGCCGGCGACCCCGCGGGTGTCGGCGACCGCCCGGTCGAGGGCGTCGAGCAGCGGCTGGCGGACGGCGGAGCGGACTCCGAGATGCCGGATTCGCCAGCCGCCGTGCGCGGTGAGGCCGTCCACCGTGTCGGCGATGATGCTGACCAGTGCGTCCACCTCGGCCGGGTCCCGGCTCAGGTTGTCGGTGGAGAGCATCCAGAGCGTCACCACCTCGACGCCGAGGCTCTCGCACCACCGCAGGACCTCCGGGATCCGGGAGAACCCGGCCCGGTGGCCGTCGGAGGCGGAACGGCCGCGGGCCCTGGCCCAGCGCCGGTTTCCGTCGAGGATCAGACCCAGATGCCTGGGCACCGCGCCCCCGCCCACGGCGTGCGAGGGACCGGCGGCCCCGGGCCTGCCGATCAGGGAACCGGCGGTCGCGGAATCGGTGGTCGAGGTCAAAGCGTCCGCTCCACACCCCACACGGGGACGCGCTCGAAGAAGGCGACGGCCTCCTCCCGCCAGCGGGGGCGCCAGCCGGCTGCCTCCTTGCACGCCAGCTCGGCGTACCGGTGCATGTCCGAGCGCAGCTGACGGTCCACGCCGTGGCGCGAGGCGATCTCCCGGAGCTTGTTGACGTCCTCGTTGGTGCAGTCGGGGCTGCCGAGCACGGACTCGACCACGGCGCGCTCCGTCTCCGACGCAGCCGCCAGCAGAGCGCGGACGGCGTAGGTGCGTCGGCCGTCGCGGATGTCCGCGGTGTTGGGCTTGCCGGTGACCGCCTCGTCGCCGAAGAGGCTGAGGTAGTCGTCGCACATCTGCCCGGAGATGCCGAACATGAGTGCGTACCGGCTGAGGGTCTCCGCGTGCTGGGCCGGGTCCTCACCCGCGACCAGCAGGCCGAGCTGCACCGGGGCCAGGGCGGAGGACCTGGAGGCCTTGTAGTCGGAGACGGAGTGGAGCATCTCCTCGCTCGGAATGCCGGGGAAGTCCCGCTCGAGGTCGAAGATCTGGCCGACGAAGGTGGCGGCGGCGGCGCGCGTCTGCAGGTCCACCATGCCGGTCCGGAGGGCCAGGGGAAGGTCCGCGTCGAGCAGGACCTGGAGTGAGAGGAAGGCCGCCAGGTCACCCGCGAGCAGTGCCAGGCCGAGCGCGGTCTGCGGCTGGTCGGGGAACTCCGCGCGGTAGGCGTAGTACGTGGAGGGCCCGCCACGCCGGGTGGGCGCGTCGTCGATGATGTCGTCGTGCACCAGCAGGTGGGTCTGCAGCAGCTCGATGCTCAACGCCGCTTCGTCGAGCCCCGGGAGGTGCTCGCCGGTGACCAGTCGGGCCGCCTCGTACATGAACGCCACACGCTGGCGCTTGCCGCCGCGCAGTGAGAGCTCCTGCAGCAGGTCGAGGCAGCGCGGGGTGAAGCGGCTGAGCTCCGGGCCGTCGAAGTCGTTGCGGAGATCCTCGAAGTACCGGCCGAAGAGATCGCTGAAGTGGCGCTGGTAGTACGCGATCCGATCCTGCATCTCGCGGGTCACGGTGTCGATGTCGGTCAAGACGGGCGCCTCTCGGGGTGGGTCGTGGTGATATCGGTGGGGGAGACGGACGGTTCGAGGACGCCCTGGGCCGACAGCCGGTCCCGCAGCCGGAGGTACTCGTCGAATCCCAGGCCGCGCTCGCCGTCGGTGTGCCGGCGCTGCTCCGACGCGACCGGTTCGGTCGCCGCATCGACGGTGAGGCGGTCGAGCATGTCGAGAGCGGCGTAGGACCGCGCCTGTTCCTTCGGGCCACGCATGAAGAGCGTCACTGTGCCGGCTTCCATCACCGTCTGGTGGATGAGCGAGTACCCGAGGGTGTAGCAGGATCCGACCCGCTCGCTGGTCACCAGCCCGAGCGGAGCCTGGTCCGAGGTGAAGTCGCCCTGGTAGCTGCCCTCGCGCCGACGCCACACGTGGGTGTAGGAGCCACGCAGGATGTAAGTGGTGAACGAGTACTTGTGGTCGTGCGGGATGAGCTCGTTGGTACCGGGCGACACGTGCAGGCGCAGGTAGATGCCGCGGTCGGGATCGTGCCAGAGGGTCAGCCGGTCCATTACCGGGTGGTGGTCGGCGTCCGCGAGCAGGTCCTTGTCGTCGGCGAGCCGGTCGACCAGGTGGGTCAGCAGGGAGCTGTCGGCGGCCAGCCGGCGCAGTACGGACCGGCATTGGGCGTGGGCCGACCTGAGATCGGTCCAGTCGATGTCCACCTCGGTGCCGAGCCAGTGCTGATCGGCCACGCTTGTCGGCATTCCAGTTCCTCTCGGACGGTCTCCGGGACTGCGGATCTGATCGTTCGTCACCAGTGGATGTCGGCGTCCAGGCGCTTCACCGCGGGCAGGGCGGCCTCCAGGACGTCCTGAAACCAGCCCGAGAAGGTGTCGACCGCCCGGCGCTCGCGAAGCTCATCCGGGGTCACCAGGGCGAATCCGGCCACCTCGTCCGGGTCAGGCCGCGGCTCGGCCCTGACCAGGCCGACGAAGAGATGGTTGTACTCGTGCTCGACCAGCCCGGACTGCGGGTCCGGGTGTCGGTATGTGACGGTGCCGGCCTCCATCAGGAGCGCCGGGGCGATGCCCAGCTCCTCCCCGACCCGCCGGACGGCCGCCTGGAACGGCGCCTCTCCCGGAAGGGGGTGCCCGCAGCAGGCATTCGACCACACGCCGGGGAAGTGGTATTTCGACAGCGCGCGCTGCTGCAGGAGCATGCGTCCTTCGTCGTCGAAGAGAAATACCGAGAACGCCCGATGGAGACGGCCCGGCGATTCGTGCGCCGCGATCTTCTCGGAGATCCCGACGGTGACGCCCTGTGGGTCCACCAACTCCAGCATGATCTGTTCCGCCGAAGGCGGCGATGTTGCGTCCGAATCGATTCCGGACAGGTTGGACTGAAGCTCCACTCGATTTCCCCCATGGAAACCCGTTAGATCACGAGTCTGAAGCGCCGTCAGGACGCGGTGCATAAGCGGAGAGTAGCGATGTCCCCGAGGCTTGATCAGGCCGCGGCACTGCTCTCCGGCTGGTCCACGTACGCGCTTCACTGCATGTTTCATAGCCGGGTGCGCATCTGTCAACCCGGATGTGCCTTGCGGCTGTCCGGGTGTGCCGGGTGGCTTCTCATGCGTGCCGTTGGGGGGGTAGAAGTGTGGGATCTGTGAGCTTGTCACCTTCTGGACACATTCGATGCATGGCCATGCACAACCGGGTTGATCATGGCAAAGCCCTGGTTGGTCACGTAATGTGATTGACTGTCATTGTGGCGGTGTGGGACGGTAGCCGCCGTAGACGGCTGGGTTTTGAGCAGCACGCACGGGGGATTGAGGGTGGGGGCCTTGATGGCCATACAGGGGTCGCCGGCAAACGCCGCGCTGACCGAGCGGTTTCACGCGCACCTTTCTCGCAGTAATCTGACGCCAGATCAGATACTGGAACAGGTGGACAGCTCATTCGGAGAGCCGCTCCTGATCACGGCTGCCGGTTCGGTGATCGCCGGATTCGGCAATGCCAACAGTGACTTGGATCTCTATGCGATAGTGCCGGACGAGGTGGCCAGCACCCTTCCGCTGATGTCCTATCCGGAGGGGTCTCGGATCGATGTCGTACTGCACGGGGCCGGCCAGGTCACCAAGCGGTACGAGGAGCTGACCACGACCCACTGGCCGCCCGCCGAGATCGGGCCGGGGGATCTCGGGACGAGGCGTCAGGTCCTCGACAGCGTAAGCCGGTTCGGCCTCGGACTGCTGCTCACCGGCACGCCTGAGTGGTCCTCCTGGCAGCGGCGGCTCGACGCCGAGCTGTCCGGCTGGATCAGTTCCTGGTACGCGGCGGAGGCGGTTCGCAAGCGGATCGCCGCCCGGGTGTTCGCCGAGCGCAAGCCCATGGTGGCGGCGCTGCGGATCGGCGAGGCCCTCGCCGCCGCCCTGGAGCGGCGGGCGGTCGAGCGCGGTGAGCGGTACTTCAAGCCGAAGTGGCTGGGTGAGAAGCTGCGCAAGCTCGACGACCGCGACGGGCTCGCGGCGTTCGAGCTGGCGATGTGCCCGCCGGCCTCCCCGGACAAGGTGCCGGCCTACCTGGCCCAGGTCGGCGAGCTGCTCGACCACTACGCGCGGGACGTGGACGGCTCGGCCTGGCGGGTCAGGCTGAGCCACGCGCGCGGAACCGAGCAGTACGAGTTCGGCGAGAGCCGACTGGTCACGCGCTGGGGCCTTCGTACGCTGTCGGTGCCCGCTGGTGGCCCGGTCGACCACGCGAAGACGTGGACCTTTGCCCTGGACGAGGAGTGGCACCCGGACGTGGCTGCGCTCTTCGTCGAGGACCTGCTCTGGCTGGGAGTGGAGTGCCCCGTATGACGGTTCGGACGAACGACAGCCTGCACCGGCAAGTGGCCCAGGTCAGCCACGGCGCGCTGCTGATCATGGTCGGCGCCCAGTCGGCGCTGGAGGACATCGAGGGTGGGGTTCCGGCCGGTCAGTGGCACCTTGTCCTCGCCCAGACCCGCTATCTGGTGATGGTTTGCTGCCAGGCCGGCGGCCTGCGATCAGGGGCCGAGCCCTATGTCGCCGAGGACGGCGGGGCGATCGATCCGTACACGCATGTGCCGGCGGCCGACTGGGAGTCCGGCCACCGACTGATCAGCGAAGCCCGCGAGTTCGCCGCGGCCGCCCCCTCCGAGGAGCGCGCCGGTGACTGGCTGAGGCGGGTCCGATCCTGGGTCTCGGAGATCGAGGCGACCCTCGGACTGGCCGATCCTCTGCCGCAACTCCGCTCGCCGGAAGGCATGTTCGGTGCGCTGCGGCTGGTCCGGGGCTGGCACGCACTTGCCGACCAGCTCGGCCTTCCCCCGTTGCTTCCTACCGAATGGACCAAGCCGCTGTGAACAGGCCAGGAACCATGCTGGTCACCGGTGCCACCGGGGTGGTGGGCGTCGAGATCGTGGAACGCGCCAGGGCCGCCGGCTGGCACGTCACCGCCAGCTCGGCCAGGGGCGCCGCGGACGCCGTCGCCTGGCGTATGGGCGAGGCGCCGGCCCCGGAGCAGCTGGCCGGGCCCTGGGACGTGATCGTGCACGCGGCGGCACGGCCGCGCTGGAACCTTCCGGCCCAGGAGGCGAAGGACTCCAACGTCGCGCCGGTGGCCGCGCTGGAGCCGCTGGTGGGGCAGGCGACCCACGTCATCCACGTCTCCACCGCCTATGCGACCGGCCTGCGCGGCAACACGCGGTCCTCCGACCTCGCCGACTACCGCAACACCTACGAGTGGTCCAAGGCCGAGGCGGAGCGCGAGGCCACCAGCCGGTACGGGGCGACCATCGTGCGCCCACCACTGGTGGTCGGCCGGCGCTCGGACGGGGCTGTGAGCCGGCACACCGGCCTGTACTCGGTGATGCAGTCCGGCGTGACCGGCATGCTGCCCGTCTTCATCGGCGAGGTGGACGCCCCGGTGGAGGTCGTCTCGACCTGCGACATCGCCACCTGCGTGCTGGAGATCGCGGAGACCGGGCCGAGGGCCGAGCCGGTGGTGCTCGGGGCGGGCGAGCAGGTGCTGCCGCTCAAGGGCGTGGTCGACTCCATGTACCTGTCGCTGAACCGCTGGCGGGCGTCCCACGGGTACGAGCCGCTGGAGACCCCCGGGTTCGTCACACCGGACCAGTGGGATCGCTTCTACCTGCCCTTCGCCAAACCGCATCTGACAAATCGTCAGCTGAGGCAGATCGACCTGCTCGGCGAGTTCATCCCCTACATGTCGGTGGGCGAGCCGATCGGGGTGAACTGGCAGGTCGACGATCCGGCCGGCGCCATCGAAACCGCGATCGCGGCCTGGGCCGACCGGCGTCCGCACCTGGCGAAGAGCTCGCCGCGGCCTTGGGTCGGCGAGGAGGGGGCGGCATGAACGACGCCTACGACTACCGGAACGGCATCGGCGCGCTCTGGCCGGACACCGAGCACCTGCTGCCGGAACGGGCCACGACCGAGCTGGCCGCCCTCGCCGAGCAGAACGACCTGACCGGTCGGCTTGCCGACCGCAGCATCGAACTGCTCCGGGAGAACGGCTACTTCGGCGCGCCCGTACCGAAGGACTTCGAGGGCGGCGGGGCGTCGATCACCGAATGCTGCGCGCTGCAGCGCCGGATCGGCGCGGCCGACCCGGCGCTGGCGGTCGCGGTGAACATGCACCTGTTCTCGGTCGGGGTGGTGGTCGAGCACTGGTACCGGGAACGCGACGAGTCGTGGCTGCTCCTGGAGGCCATCGCCAGTCAGAACCGCATCGTCGCCTCGGCCTTCGCCGAGCCGGGCCTCAACGGCAGCCTGACCAGGTCCAACACCGTCGCCCGCCGGGTCGGCGACAATTGGATCACCAACGGCCTCAAGGTGCCGTGCTCGCTGGCGGAGCGCAGCGACCTGCTCTGCCTCCAGATGATCGACGAGGCCGGCGGGCCGGAGAGCCTGCTGGTGGCTCTGGTGGTGAACGGCAGTCCCGGGATCGCCGTGGAGCGCACCTGGAACACCCTCGGCATGCGCGCCTCCGAGTCCGACACGGTACGGTTCACCGACTGCGAGATCCCCGACGACTTGGTCTTCCATCGCAGCGAGCCCGGCTCGCTCGGTGACGAGGTCTTCGCCGCGGGGCTGGGCTGGTTCTGCGTCACCGCCACCGCCTGCTACCTCGGCGTCGTCTCGGCCGCGGTCGACCAGGCACGTGCCGCGCTCGGCCGGTCGCGGATCAACCACCTTGGCGCGACGCGGTCCCAGCTGCCCTCGTTCCAGTCCGCCCTCGGCGAGATCATCTCCGCGGCGCTGCCGCTGGAGGCCGCCACCGCCGGACTCGCCCGGCAGCTGGACGAGCGGCGGACGGACCCGCGAAGCCTGGTGCCGGCCATGCTGGCCCTCAAGGACCAGGCCGCGCAGATGGCCGTGCGCGCGGTGGAGCTGGCCGCGGAGCTGGTCGGCGTCGCTTCGTACTCCGCGACGGGCCCGGCCTCGCGGCTGATCCGGGACGTCCAGGCGGCCCGCTTCCACCCGCCCACCCGGTTCGCCACCCGGCAACTGCTCGGACGCTGGGCGCTCGGCCTGCCCTGGAGCTTCGAGCTCTCGGAGCAGCCCACCGAAGGAGCCTCCTGATGGATCTGCTCGACCTCATTCGCGACCACCAGTCGTCCGGGCGGGCGCTGTTGTTCAGGCTGATGGGCGCGACGGATCCCGAGGTGTCCGGCAGTGGCTCCTGGGTGACCACCGGCGCCGGCGCGCGCTACCTCGACCTCGGCTCGTTCTCCGTCTTCCTGCTCGGCCACAGCCACCCCCAGGTGGTCGAGGCCGTGGCGGAGCAACTGGCCCGCCTGTCGGGCTCGACCCGGACGCTGCCCAACGAGCTCAACGCCCGGGCCGCAGCCGATCTGGCGGAGTTCGCCCCGCCGGGGCTGGACAAGGTGATGCTGCTCAACTCGGGCGCCGAGGCGGTCGAGGCAGCGATCAAGCTCGCCCGGGCCCGTACCGGACGCGTACCACTGGCGCATCTGGCCGGCTCGTTCCACGGCAAGACCGTGGGTGCGCTGAGCCTGACCGATGCCGCGTTGTTCCGCGACCGCCTGGGCCCACTGCTCCCCGACGTGATCCGGCTGCCGCGGGACGACGCCGGCGCCGCCGCGGAGCTGATCCGCAGGCACCGCCCGGCCGCGGTCTTCGCGGAGCCGGTGCAGGGCGAGGGCGGTGTCTACCCGCTGACGCCCGGCTATGCGACGGCCCTGCGCGAGGCCTGCGACGAGGCGGGTACGCTGCTGGTCTTCGACGAGATCCAGTGCGGCCTGGGGCGGTGCGGCTCGTTCTGGGCCCATGAGGATCTGGGCGTCCGCCCGGACGTCCTGCTGTCGGGGAAGGCCCTCGGTGGCGGGGTCATCCCGGTGTCGGCGGTGATCGCCACCGAGGACGCGTTCCAGCCGTACGACCGGGACCCGCTGCTGCACACCTCCACCTTCGGGGGTAACCCGCTGGCCGCGGCGGCGCTCACGGCCACCTTGAAGGTCTTGGCCGCCGAGGACGTTCCAGGGCTGGCCCGGAGCGCGGGCGGGCGGCTGCGGGAGATCCTCGAAGACCTGGTCCGGTCCTGGCCCCGGCTGTTCACCGAGGTCACCGGCCGGGGCGCGCTGCTCGGGCTTCACGGCACCCAGCCGGACGTGGCCGGGGAGATGATGCGGGCCGCTCTGGCGGAAAACCTGCTGCTGACACCGTGCCTGACGGCGCCGTCGATCCTGCGGCTCACCCCGGCGGCCTTCATCGGGGCGCAGGATCTGGCATTCGTGGCGGAAAAGCTGAACGCCGCCGCCCGGCGGACTCAGCTCGAACTGGACTGATACAGGGGAGATGGAAGAAATTGCCGATCGTAACGGTGCGTGAACGACTGGTCGCTTCGGCCGACGACGTGTGGAAGCGAATCTGTGACATCGAGTCCTACCCCACCTTCATGGACTCGGTGATCAGGACCCAGGTGCTCTCCGAGGAGACCCGGCCCGACGGGATCACCGAGGCGGTGACCGAGTGGGAGGTCCTGCTCAAGGGGTCCGTGCTCAAGTGGAGCGAGCGTGAGGTCCGGGACCCGTCGCAGTGGCGTCTGACCTATGAGCAGGTGGCCGGTGACCTCGAGCGGTTCGCCGGGTTCTGGCAGGTGACGAAGGTGACGGAGGAGATCACCGAGGCCACCCTTGAGGTGGACTTCGAGATCGGCATCCCGATGCTCCGGCCGATGCTGGAGCCGGTCGCGGTCCGGGCCATCGAGAAGAACTCCTCGGACATGCTGGTGTCGCTCGGGCGGCGTGCCGACTAGTGGGACCTGGTCTGGAGATCGAGGGGCTGCAGAAGTCCTTCGGCGAGCGGCACGTGCTGCGCGGACTGACGCTCTCCGCCGATCGCGGCGAGGTGCTGGCAGTGCTCGGTCCGAACGGAGCGGGGAAGACCACGCTGATGTCCGTCATCGCTGGTCTGCTCCGCCCCGACGGAGGGTCCGTGCAGGTGCTCGGGACCGATGTGGCCGGCGGGGCCAAGGCGCTGCGAGGCCGCCTCGGTCTCGCCGGGCAGGAGATCGCGGTCTACCCGGTGCACACGGTCGAGGAGAACCTGCGCTTCTTCGGCTCGCTCGGCGGGCTGCGGGGACGGGAACTGACCGAGTCCGTCGACGGGCTGATCGACGCGCTGGAGCTCACCGGTCAGCGCGGCCAGCGCGCGGCGGAGCTCTCCGGCGGCCAGCAGCGCCGGCTGCACGCCGGCTGCGCGCTGGTGCACCGGCCCGAGGTCGTGCTGCTTGACGAGCCGACGGCAGGCGCGGATCCGCAGACCCGGCTCCGGCTGCTGGAGGTCGTGCAACGGCAGGCTGCGCGCGGCACGCTCGTGGTGTACACGACGCACTACCTGGCGGAGGTCGAGGAGTTGCGCGCCCGGGTGGTGGTGCTTGCCGGCGGGCGGATCGTCGCGGACGGCACTGTGGACGGGCTGATCGCCGAGAACACCCGCAGCGAACTCGCCCTCCGCTTCGACGGCGAGCCACCGGAGATCATCTGGCCGGGGGCGCGGGTGTTGGCCGACACCGTCTTCCTCCCGACCGCGCGGCCCGCGGTCGACATCGTCAAAGCGCTCGAAGCTGTGGCCGGCCACCGGGAGCGGCTTCAGGGAGTGGAGATCGCCCGGGCGGATCTCGAGCGCGCGTACTTCAACATCCTGGCGGGGGAGGCATCGCATGACACGAGTCCTGTCACTGCTCCGGCATGACGCGACCTGGCTCCGCCGTGAGCCGGCACCGCTCGTGACGGTGCTGCTGACGCCCTGTCTGCTGATGCTGTTCATCAAGCCGCTGTACTCCGGTGCGCTCTCCCAGCTCGGCTACGGCGACGCCGACGGCGCCCAGCTGGCGGTGCCCGGCATGACGGGCATGTTCTCGTTCTTCATGACCGGGCTGGTCACCGAGTCCTACTTCCGCGAGCACGGCCTGCACACCTGGCAGCGGCTGCGTCTGTCGCCCCTGCGCACCTGGGAGCTGCTGGTGGGCAAGGCCGCGCTGTGCGCGGCCCTCGTGGTCGGCCAGTGCGTGTTCCTGTTCGTGCTGGGCTGGGCGGTGATCGGCCTGCGGGTCCACGGTTCGCTGCTCGCGCTGCTCGTGGTGATGGTCGCGCTGGCCGTCTGTGTGGTCTCCTTCGCGCTGGCCCTGTGCGCGGTCTCCCCGACCCGGCGGCAGGCGTTCGCGGTCGAGCGGATGGTCACGCTGAGCTGGACGGTCTTCGGCGGCGCTCTGGTGCCGACCGAGCTGATGGCCGACTGGATCGGCTGGATCGCCAGGTTCACCCCGGTGTACTGGGCGGTCGGCGGTTTCCGGAAGGTGGTGCTGGACGGCGCCGGAGTGGGCGGCGTGCTGCCGAACGCCGGGGCGCTGCTCGGCTTCGCAGCGGCCTTCACGGCGCTGGCGCTCTGGCGGTTCACAATGGACAAGGACCGGCGGCACTGGGCATGAGCTCCAGGACGGGCCCCGGCGTATGGATGTGGGAGGACGGACCGGTATGACGACCGCGTACGAGCCGTTGCAACGGTTCGCTTCGTACGGGATCCTGCGGCGGCCGGACGCGGTGCTGATGGTGCGCATCGGGCCGTCCTCCAAGGACGACCACGGTCGCTGGATGCTTCCGGGCGGCAAGGTCGAGCACGGCGAGCACCCGCGGGACACCGTGGTGCGCGAGTTCAAGGAGGAGACCGGGTTCGACGTTGCCGCGGGCCGGCTGCTGGACCTCGACGCCGAACACCGCCTGCTGAGCATCGGCATCGACTTCCATGCCGTCTTCGCCCTTTACGAGATCGAGGTGACCGGGGGCGAGCTGACGCACGGCGGGCACGGGGGTGTCGACGCGTCTGCCTGGATTCCGTTCTCGGACCTGGCGGGCCTGCCCATCCTGCCGCCGATCCGGGACGCGCTACGGCGTCATCTCGGTCCGGTGGCCGGGCTCGGCTGACCGGCCCGGACCGTCGCCCGGGTTGACCGCCCGACCGCGGGTTCCGCCATGGGGGTGATCTCCGACGACGGTCCGGCGGGATAATGCGCTGAACCGTCCAGTGAGAGGCCTCCTTTGACGATGCGGCGGATGCGCGGTAACCGTGACGAGGGTCTGACGATGTGGCCGGGCCGCCGGACAGGGCCCGGGGAGCCGTCACACGCGACGCGGGCTCGCCGGCTGTCGGACCTGGTGCGCCTGCTGCTCCGCATGCTCGGCCGGGGCGTCGTCCTGCTCCGGTCCACGGTCGGCGGCCCGGCCGTGGCGGCGGGCCGGACCATCGTCCTCGGTACCCGCCGCGTACTCGGGGGGCCCGGGCCGCAGACCGCCGTCGGGCGGATGCTGGAAGCCCTGGGCTCGGCCGGATTCCGGCCGAACGGCATCCGCCACGTGACCGACGCCCCGGACGGCACCCGGTGGTATCACGTGCCGCAGGAGGGTGGGCCGCCGCTCGACGTGCGCGTCATCGACCGCGCGCAGCTGGCGTCCGGGTCCCTCCCGCGGCTTCTGCGGTGGCTGCGGTTCCGCCCCGGAGTCGTGGAGCGCGGCCCACGCACGCCGCGACAGGTCGTGGAGCGGGCGGCCGTGGTCGCCGCCGCGGTGGCCGGCTCCGGTGTGCCGGCCCCCCAGCTGCTGGCCACCGTGGAGTCGGGCACCGGCATGGTGCTGCTCGTCTACGAGCAGGTCGAGGGCCGGACCCTGGACCAACTGGCCGACGCCGAGATCGATGACGAGCTCCAGGCCAGGTTCTGGAGGTCTGTCGCACTGCTGCACGACCGGCGGATCGCGCACCGCGGTCTGGCCGGGAGCTCGCTCCTGATCAACCATCAAGGCGTGGTCGTGCTGGCCGGATTCGGCGGCACAGCCCTGGCGGCCGACGACCTCGTGCTGGGCCTGGACATCGCGCAGCTGCTCACGGTCCTCGCGCTTCGGGTGGGCCCGGAACGGGCGGTGGCCGCCGCTGCGGGGGCACTGGGCGAGGAACGTGTGGCGGCCGCGGTGCCCCTGCTCCAGCCGGCCGGCCTCAGCCGGACCCTCCGCGCCGACCTGCGCCTGTTCAACGGCGGGCGCCGGGGTGAGCTCCTGGCCGGGCTGGGCCTGACGAGCGGCGGGCCGGCCGGCCAGGCCGGGGCCGTCGGGGCCGACGGAGCGGCCGGAGAGGGCAGGGCGGCCGGAAATCTGCTGGCCGCGATCCGCGGGCGCGTCCTGGAGCTGGTTCCGGGGGCCCCGGCCTCGCCGGCCCGGCTGTCACGGGTGCGCCTTCGTACGGTCCTCACCGTGGCCGTGGGCGGCTGCGCGGTCTACTACCTCCTCACCGGGTTCCCCCTCGCCCGGATCGACGTCACCGCCACGGACACCCGGTGGCTGGCCTACGCGCTCCTCGCGGCGCTGCTCAGTCATCCGGTGGCAGCGATGGGCCTGAGCGGATTCGTTCCGGAGCGGCTGCCGTTCGGCCGGGTCCTGCTGGCGCAGCTTGCGGGATCGTTCGTGAAGCTGGTGGCCCCGGTGCAGCTCGCCGGGGTGACTCTCGCGGTCCGGTTCCTGCAGAAGTCGGGCGTACGGCCGGTCCTGGCGGTCGCGAGCGTCGGGCTCTCGCAGCTGGCCCTGGGTACCTGCCGGATGCTCCTGCTGCTCGTCTTCGGCGCCATGAGCGGCATTGCGGTGCCCGGTCACCTGGTCTCCGCCCGGGCCGTCGCGATCGGTCTGCCGACCGTCGCGATTCCGGTCCTCCTGGTTGCGGTCGTTTCCCCGGTGCGGCGGCGGGCGGTGGCGCTGGTGCGCCGTCCGCTGTCCGGGGTGGCGCCCCGGCTGCTCGACCTGCTGCGGCAGCCGGACAGACTGGTCACAGGCCTCGCCGGACACTTGCTGCTCACCGTGACGTACGTGCTCTGCCTGGCGGCGTCCCTGCGTGCCTTCGGTGGCTCGGGCGGCATCCCCACCGTCGCGGTGGCGTTCCTGACGGCGCACGCGGTGGGATCCGTGGTGCCCACGCCCGGAGGCATCGGAGCGGTCGAGACCGCGCTGATCGGGACCCTGACGGGGCTCGCCCAGGTGCCGGCCGAGATCGCCACCCCGTCGGTGCTGCTCTACCGCGTGCTCGTCTTCTGGCTGCCGGCGCTGCCCGGGTGGATCTGCTTCGGCTACCTGCAACGCAAGGGCGCGCTATGATCCGTGCCGGGCGTCGTCGAGGTACTCCTGGGCCTGCGCCTGTACGGAGGGCGGGAGTTCGCCGATCGCCATGTCGGCCAGCGTCACCCGCTCCAGGACCTGCCGCAGGCTGACCCGCACGGCTCGCCAGACATCCGGCAGGGCTGCGGCCGCACCCGGGTAGCTGAGGTCACTGAGGCGCAGGTCCCGGAAGCTGGCGAGGGAGCCGTCGATCGCGCGGATGACATCCGCGATGGAGATCTCCTCCGGCGGCCTGCCCAGCCGGTATCCGCCCTCGGGGCCGCGACTGCTCTGCACCAGCCGGTGCTGTCGCAACTCGCGCAGGATCGAGAGCAGGAAGCGGAGCGGGATGTCCTGGGAGGCGGACAGCTGTTCCGCCTTCTGCGGTGCCTCCGGCGTGCGCGCGAGTTCGGCCATCGCGCGTATCGCGTAGTCCGTCCGAGCTGAGATCCGCATGCGGCACAGCTTCTCACGATCGGTGAGGTCAGAACCACTTCGCGCCAACTCACGTGCAACAAAAGCAATCTGAAGCCACCACTCCAAGCGGGATGGTCATATAATCCACCGGATTGGTGAACAATCCTGCGGAGGTGCACATTGCTCGGCGCACACGGTCGTGACCCTCACCAGCTCGTCGTCGTGGGGGCAGGGGCTTCCGGGACCATGGTCGCTGTCCAGGCCGCACGGGAGTCGCTCCGGCGACACGTGCCGGTGGCGATCACCTTGGTCGATCCCGACCCGCGGACGGGAGCGGGCGGTGCGTTCGCCACGGACGATCCGCGGCATCTCCTGAACGTGCCCGCGGGCAACATGAGCTGTTTACCGGACCTGCCAGGTCACTTCACCGACTGGCTGGTCCGCTTCCGCGACTCCACTGCGACCGGAAGCTCGTTCGCCCCCAGGCGCCACTACGCCGACTACCTCGCCGCCACCCTGGCCGAGTCCGTAAGACAGGCCGGCAACCTGGTGACCCTGCGCCGGCTGCGGCTGCGCGCCACGGCCTGCTCGTGGCAGGGCGACCGGGCCGAGGTGCGCCTCTCCGACGGATCCCGTCACAAGGCTCACAGCGTGGTGATCGCGACCGGTCCGCTGCCCGGTACCAGCTCGTGGGCGCCGCGCGAACTGCGGGAGTCGCGGCGGTTCGTGGCGAATCCCTGGGCACCCGCCGCGCTCGCGCGGCCTCTCGCCGCGGCCGACGACGTACTCCTGGTCGGCAGCGGCCTGACCGCCGTGGACCTCGCCCAGTCACTTGACCGCCCGGGGCGAACCGTCCACGCCCTGTCCCGTCACGGCCTGCTGCCACAGGCCCATGCGCTGGCTCCGCTGCCGCCCGTGCCGCCGGCGGAGCCCCTGGACGGGCTCCCGCTGCACCGGCTGCGCGAGGCCCTCCTGCAACACGTTCGGCAGGTGACGCGGGCGCAGGGCGACTGGCGCCCGGCATTGGACGGACTGCGCCCGCACACGGCCCGGCTGTGGGACACCCTGGCTGACGACGAGCGGGCGGAGTTCCTCCGGGCGCACCAGACCATGTGGAACACCCACCGACACCGGATGCCGCCGCAGACCGCGGAGGCGATCACCCGTCTGCGGACCACCCGGCGGCTGCGACTGCACACGGGTGAGGTCACCGCGGTCCGGGCGGAAGGGGAGTCGCTGACGGTCTCGGCGACCGGCTCCCGGCTGCTCCGGGTCGGCTGGGTGGTGGACTGCACCGGGCCGGATCTGCGGTCGGCCGACTGCGCGGACCCACTGCTCACCTGCCTGTTCTCCTCCGGACTTGCAGAACCCGGGCCGCTGGGGATCGGTCTGGCGACCACGGCCGAGGGGCGGCTCCGCGGCAGCGACGGCGCTGCCCGCTCGCTCTGGACCATCGGTGCGCACCGGCGCGGCGACCTGTGGGAGAGCACCGCGGTGCCGGAGATCCGGCAGCAGGCCGCGGACCTCGTACGGTCGCTTCTCGGCCCCGTTCCGGCGGCGGCTCTCACGGCGGCCTCCGCCCACCGGGCTGACCGGACCGGGAGCGCGCTGCCGGAGCTTGACGCGATGAACGAAGCGATGATGTCCGCCGCACCGAACCCGCCCGCCTGTGAGTCCGGCGTCACGGTCTGGCTGACCGGACTGCCCAGCGCGGGAAAGAGCAGCGTCGCGGAGGAACTGGCCGAGCGGCTGCGCGCCGTGGGCCGGAGGGTGGAGATCCTCGACGGGGACGAGATCCGCACACTCCTCTCGGCCGGCCTCGGATTCTCTCGTGAGGACCGTGACACCAACGTACAGCGGATCGGCATGGTCGCCGAGGTGCTCGCACGCAACGGTGTGATCGTGCTGGTCCCGGCCATCGCGCCGTACCGGAGCAGCCGGGAGATCGTCCGGCTCCGGCACGACCTCGGCTGTATCCCGTACCTGGAGATCCATGTGGCCGCACCCGCCGAGGTCTGCGCCGTGCGGGACGTCAAGGGGCTGTACGCGAAGCAGGCGGCCGGCGAGCTCTCCGGCCTGACCGGCGTCGACGACCCGTACGAGGTTCCCGACCTGCCCGACCTACGTCTTGAGACCCATCGCCAGACGGTTGCCGAGTCGGCGGACATCCTGCGCGCGCTGCTCGCGGAGAGGGGGCTGGTGTGACCAGGTCCCTTCCGGTTCGCGGCCACACCGATGGCCCCGGCGACTCGGAGAACCCCTTCGCGCTGTCCCACCTGGACGCGCTGGAGGCCGAGTCGGTGCACATCTTCCGCGAGGTCGCGGGGGAGTTCGAGCGCCCGGTGATCCTCTTCTCCGGCGGCAAGGACTCCATCGTCATGCTGCACCTGGCGCTCAAGGCCTTCTGGCCGGCCGCCATCCCCTTCTCGCTGCTGCACGTGGACACCGGCCACAACTTCCCCGAGGTCATCGAGTACCGCGACCGGGTGGCGGCCAGGCACAACCTGCGCCTGCACGTCGCCCACGTCCAGGACTTCATCGACGACGGCCGGCTGCGCGAGCGCCCCGACGGCACCCGCAACCCGCTCCAGACCGTCCCGCTGCTGGACGCCATCGAGGGCAACAAGTTCGACGCCGTCTTCGGCGGCGGCCGCCGCGACGAGGAGAAGGCCCGCGCCAAGGAACGCGTCTTCTCCCTGCGCGACGAGTTCGGCGCCTGGGACCCGCGCCGCCAGCGCCCCGAGCTCTGGTCCCTGTACAACGGCCGGCACGCCGTCGGCGAGCACGTCCGGGTCTTCCCGCTCTCCAACTGGACCGAACTGGACGTCTGGCAGTACATCGAGCGCGAGGGCATCGAACTCCCCCAGATCTACTACGCGCACGAGCGCGACGTCTTCTCCCGCGACGGCATGTGGCTGACCGCCGGCGAGTGGGGCGGCCCCAAGGAGAACGAGCCCCTCCAGCGGCGCCTGATCCGCTACCGCACGGTCGGCGACATGTCCTGCACCGGCGCCGTCGACTCCGACGCCACCGACATCCAGGCCGTCATCGCCGAGATCGCCGCCAGCCGCCTCACCGAGCGCGGCGCCACCCGCGCCGACGACAAACTCTCCGAGGCCGCGATGGAAGACCGCAAGCGCGAGGGATACTTCTAAATGACCACCACCACCCAGACCAGCGCCACCTCCCTGCTGCGCTTCGCCACCGCCGGATCCGTCGACGACGGCAAGTCCACCCTGGTCGGCCGTCTGCTGCACGACTCCAAATCGGTGCTGGCCGACCAGCTGGAGGCCGTCGAGCGCGCCTCCCTGAACCGCGGCCAGGAGACCCCCGACCTCGCGCTGCTCACCGACGGCCTGCGCGCCGAACGCGAGCAGGGCATCACCATCGACGTCGCCTACCGCTACTTCGCCACCCCACGGCGGCGGTTCATCCTCGCCGACACCCCCGGGCACGTGCAGTACACCCGGAACATGGTGACCGGCGCCTCCACCGCCGAACTGGCCGTCGTCCTGGTCGACGCCCGCAACGGCGTGGTCGAGCAGACCCGCCGGCACGCCGCCGTCGCCGCACTACTGCGCGTGCCGCACGTGGTGCTGGCCGTCAACAAGATGGACCTCACCGAGTACGCGGAACCCGTCTTCGCCGCCATCGCCGCCGAGTTCACCGCCTACGCCGCCTCACTCGGCGTCAAGGACGTGGTGGCCGTCCCGATCTCCGCACTCGCCGGCGACAACGTGGTCGAGCCGTCCGCCCACATGGACTGGTACGGCGGCCCCACCCTGCTGGAACACCTGGAAACGGTCCCGGTCGGCAGCGACCCGAGCATCGAACCGGCCCGCTTCCCCGTCCAGTACGTGATCCGCCCGCAGACCGACGAGCACCCCGACTACCGCGGCTACGCCGGACAGCTGGCCTCCGGCGTACTGCGGGTCGGCGACCCGGTGACGGTACTCCCCTCCGGCCACACCACCACCGTCGCCGGCATCGACGCACTCGGCCGGCCCACCGACATCGCCTGGGCCCCCCAGTCCGTCACCGTCCGCCTCACCGACGACATCGACATCTCCCGGGGCGACCTCATCGCGGCCGGACCGGCCCCCGTCCCCACCAAGGACATCGAGGCCACCGTCAGCCACCTCAGCGAGCGGCCACTGCGCGTCGGCGCCAAGGTGCTCCTCAAGCACACCACCCGCACCGTGCGCGCACTGGTCAAGGAGATCTCCTACCGGATCGACATCGACACACTGGAACAGCGCGACGCACCCGACGGCCTGGACGCCAACGACATCGGCCACGTGGTGCTGCGCACCGCCGAGCCGCTGGCGCTCGACGGCTACTGCGACAACCGTCTGACCGGCTCGTTCCTGCTGATCGACCCGGCCGACGGCACCACCCTCACCGCCGGTACAGCCGGTCGCAACGCGCTGACGGAGTCCTAGCGGGGAGACGAACGACCGTCCGCCGGTTCGGCCGGCGGACGGTCAGGTGGTCGGTCGGGAGCGGCCGGATCAGAGTCCGAGGGCCCGCATGCCCGGGGCGCAGCTCTCCTCCAGAGCGGTCAGGTCCTCAACCGCGAGGGCCCGAGCCGCGCCGCGCCGGTTGCTGTCGAGCTCCGCCCGGCCGGCCTCCAGCCATTCGGCCAGTGGGTCCACGCCCACGTGGGCGGCCAGGCGCTTCAGTTCGAGCTCGGGCTGGTCGAGCAGATCCTCGAAAGCCACCGAGATGAGGCGGGATTCGGGGACGTCGTCGAGGTACGCGAGCCCGTCGATGATCGTCTCCGACCACAGCCGGCCGTACTCGGCCAGAGGGACCTGTGCATCCAGGATGGGGCGCACGTCCACTTCGCCGTCGCGGAACATCTCGTCGATCTCGACCGACAGCGCGTCGGGGCCGCCACGTCCGGCCTCGGCGGCCCGCTCGATGAGGAACCGGAAGGCCTGGAAGACCGGGTAGCGGCTCATCGACAGCGCCGTGTCGAGGCCGTTCCGGTAGAGATGGACGAACCGGGCCTCGGGGAAGAGTTCGAGCAGACGCGGTACCAGGCGGAGCGAGTACCCGGAGCGCTCCACCACGACGCGGGTCCCGAGCCGCCGGCCGAGGAGTTCGAACAGGCCGCGATAGTGGTCGGCGATGGAGCCGCTCGGCCGGACGTCCAGCTCGGGACGCAACTCTGCCAGGAGGGAGGCGGGGTCGTCGGTCAGATGGGGCAGGACGGTGGCAGCGATGGCCTCGACAACCGGCATCTCGTTGCCCAGGGCCTGGCGCACCTCGGAGTCCTCGGGCAGTTTGGCCCAGAATCCGTGTCGCATGACCGAAAGGGTGAACGGCCGCGGCTCCTCGATGAACCGCCGGAACTCCTCGCCCGTCAGGGTGCCCTCACGGAGCGGAAAGGGCTCCAGCGAGGCGAACAGCTCGCTGAGACTCAGGATCTGCGGGTGCTGCCGCAGCACTTGCGAGAGCGCGGTCGATCCGCACCTTCCGCTTCCGACGACGAAGGTCAGTGGTTGCGCTGGCATGCCTCTCCTATTTCCGAAGCGTGTGTGAACGGGCTGTCTCGCAGCCCTCGAGTGCGGCCCGGATCAGGGCCGGCGCATGCTCCCGGAGGTAGAAGTGGTCCCCGGGGTACACGCAGTGGGTGAACGAACCGGTCGTGCTCTTCTCCCAGGCCAGGATGTCGTCCTCGGAAACCAAGGGGTCCCGGTCGCCCACACAGGCGAGGACCGGGGCGTCGGTCGGACGATCCGGGTCGGGCAGGTAGGACTCGCTCAGCCGGCAGTCCGCCCTGAGCAAGGGCATGACCAGGTCGAGCAGGTCGGGGTGTTCGAGCAGGGCCGGATCGAGCTCGCCCAGCTCGCCGAGTGCGGAGACGAGATCGGCGTCGCTCTTGTCGGCCAGCTCCTCCCCCATCGACCGGCCGGGACCGCCGCGTCCGGAGAGGACAAGGAGCCGAGGGGTCTCGGACAGCCGGCGCGAGCACTCGTAGGCGATCGCGGCGCCCATACTGTGTCCGAACAGGACCGTCGGCAGGCGCTCGGCGGCCTCCAGCCCGGGCAGCACGTCCCCGACCATCGCCGTCATCTCGTCCAGGCAGGGCGCGGCGATGCGGTCATGGCGTCCCGGGTACTGGACCGCCCACAGTTCGGTGTCCATCGGCACGAGGTCCGCCCAGGGGCGGAAGAAGTTGGCCGAGCCACCTGCGTGCGGGAAGCAGACCAGGCGCGCCCGCGGCCGCCCGGGGGTCGTGAGCCTGCGGATCGCGCTCACTGCGCCGCCGGGAAGAAGTCGCTGACCAGCCGGCCCTCGCCGGCCTCGGTCGCCTGGCGGTGCACCCACTGGCCGATCGCGAGATCGAGTACCCCCAGGCCGAACGGCGAGTACACCGCGGCGCGCTCGGGGTCGCGCCGGATCCTGCCCGCGACGATGTCGGCGATGGTCCCCTCGACGAAGTCCCGGTGGCCGGCCTGCTGCTCCGCCAGGTGCAGGGAGGTGTGCTCCCGCATCACGTGGTCGACGTCGTCGGTGATGTTCTGGGCCGACAGGACCAACGCGGGATCCAGGTCGCGCAGGGAGAGGTGCAGCACGACCGGCCGGTTGGCCAGCAGCTCCGGGTCGTGGAGGTGTGGCGTGCCGGCGACGGTGGCGAGGACGACCAGGTCGCACTGGGCGAAGACCCCGGCGACTTCGTCCACGACCTGGACGTCCGCGGCCCCGCGCTCGGTGAGGCGGGTGGCGAACCGTTCGGCCGCCGGACGGCTGAGGTCGAACAGCCGGTAGCCGTCGGTCTCCCACGCCAGATCGGCAAGGAAGTCGGCGACATGGCCTGCGATCAGGCCGGTGCCGATGAAGCCGATCCGCCGGGCGGTGCGCCCGCCGATCAGCGCCTCGGCGCCCAGGACGGCCGAGGCGGCAGTCCTGGTGGCGGAGATGACCGAGGCCTCCAGGCAGGTGAACGGGAAGCCGGTGGCCGGGTCGTTGAGCACCAGGACCGCGGAGGCCCGGGCCAGCCCGCGCGCGGTGTTCTCCGGCCAGCTGGCGATCCACTTGATGCCTGCGACGTCGAACTCGCCGCCCAGGTAGGCCGGCAGAGCGATGATGCGGTCGCGCTCGCGCCGTGGGATCCGCAGGAAGCTGCTGTGCGGGAGGGAAGAGTCGCCGGAGTCGTGGACGAGGTAGGCCCGGCTCACGAGGTCGACGCAGGCGGAGCGGTCCGCCGCGATGTACTTGAGCGCCTCGGCGCCGCCGATGACGTTGATGGACGTGGGTATGGACAGGTCCATGGTGGTGGGTCCCTTCATCTCGCCGCTGCCGGCTCGGCGATGCTGTCGAGCCAGCCGGGCCGGTAGACGGTGTCTGCGTAGGCGGTGCCGCGGTCGGCGCAGAGGAACATGACGGACGGACGGGGGCCGCGATAGTCGGCGAAGTACTTCTCGATCGCCGCGTACACGCTGCCGGTGGATCCCCCGACGAAGAAGCCGAACCGCCGGACCAGCCGATGGCAGGCCGCGACCGTGTCACTCTCCTCGACGATCACGACGTCGTCGATGCTCGCCAGGTCCAGCAACGGCGGACGAATGCTCGAACCGATGCCGGGGATGTAGCGGGGGCGGGCCGGTTCGCCGAAGATGGCGGAACCGGCACTGTCGACCGCGATCACCTTGGTCCGCGGCATCAGCCGCTTCACCCGGCGGGAGATCCCGGCGATGGTGGCGCCCGTCCCCACCCCGATGAACAGGTAGTCGAGCCGGTCGAAGGTGCGGCAGATCTCGGCACCGGTCAGCATGTCGTGCGCGTCCGCGGCGTCCGGGTTGGCGTACTGGTCCGGCCAGAACGCGTTCTCCAGGGAGGCCGTGAGCTGATCGACCCGGGCCAGCCGGGTGCGTAGGTACCCGCCGTGGGCGTCGGGTTCGGTCACCTTTTCCACGCGCGCACAGGAGGTGCGCAGAAACAGCTCGGTAGAGGCGTTGACATGAGGGTCGATGACCGGGACGAAAGGAACGCGGAGTAAGCGGCAGAGCGAGGCCAGGGCTATCGCGAAATTCCCGGACGAGGACTCGACGACGGTGCTTGAACCGGTGATTTCACCGCGTTCAACGGCCCGCTGAAGAATCACGTATGCGGACCTGTCCTTGACGCTCCCGCTGGCATTGCTGAATTCGAGCTTGGCAAACAGGTCGAGCCGGGCGTGATCCAGCGGAACAATGGGCGTCTCGCTGAATCCGGATCTGATCCGATTGAGTCGGTCGGCCAGGGTGGACTCACCCATACCGCTCACGAACCTCTCTGTTCCGGCCGCCGACTCGGCATCCGAGGAAAGGCGGCGCTGCTACTTTCCTGAGGCGGCTTCCCGGCCCCTGCGGACGGCGGCCGGGAAGCCATCGCGCGGCGATCGCCGGAATTCAGCCGACCAGCTCGGCCTCGGTCACGAGCACGACGTGACCGGTTCCGTTCATCGTCGCCAGGTCGATGTCAGCGATGCAGCGGACCGGGTCGTCGTTGAGGTACAGCGTGCCCTCGACGTGGATCGAACCGGTGCCCGCGCCGAAGTCGGCCGAGCCGACCTGGGAGGCGTCACGGTCCAGGCGTACACCGAGGTCGGTGCCGCCCTGGGTGCCGGTGAACTTGACGAACACGTAGCCGATCTCTTCCACCCGGCGTCGCAGGTCCTCCAGCGAGGGCTGCGGACCACCCACGGTCAGCGGGTGGGGTCCGTCGGCCAGCCGTCGGGTCAGGTCGTCCATGGGGAGGCTCCTAGCTCTCTGTGGTGTGTGCGGGGGATCAGGCCTGGTCGGTCTCGGCCCGGGCGAGGTCGAACGGCACCTCGAAGCCCAGGACCGAGGCGCAGAACTCGCGCCATTCGGGCGTGCCCTCCGAGAAGAGGACGCCCTCCTCGCGGATCGGGTCGGCCAACACCACGAGGTCCTCGCCGAGATAGCCGAACTCCTCGTCGGCCAGAGCCCGTTCGGCTGGGGTCGCGGCCGCCGCCCAGCCGGGGAAGCGGCGGAGCTCCGCCAGCGGGTAGGCCTTGCTGTAGGACTTCACGAGGCGCTCTGCTCCATCTGCCGGCGCAGGCTCAGCGGCCGCATGTCGGTCCACACCTCGTCGATGTGGGCCAGACACTCCTGCTTGCTGCCGCTCTTGCCCTCGTCCCGCCAGCCGAGCGGGTTCTCCCGGTCTGCCGGCCAGATCGAGTACTGCTCCTCGTGGTTGAGGACCACCTTGTAGACAGTGGTGTCCTCGGCGTCGTCGCTTGCCATGACGGGTTTCCTCTCTTGACGGTTGTCGTGCCTGGTCGGCGGGTTGGTCATGTGGTGTGGTCGCGTTCCGCCGCTGCTGTGGTCAGCCGGCTGCGGACGTCCCACAGGAACGGGAAGAAGCGGATGCCGATCCTGCGCTCCAGGTACTGCGAGGAGGCTCCGCCGGTGCCGCGCACGCTGCGGCCGATGATCCGCTCCACCAGCAGCAGGTGCTCCTCACGCCAGAGCGTCCAGCGGCGGTCGTACTCGAGGAGTTCCTCACCGAGGAGGAACAGCGGGCCGTGGCGCTCCGGGTCGGCGTAGACATCGAGCCAGTCGCCGGCGCCGGCGGCGCCGGGTGCCTCGGCCGCGACCTCGGCCAGGCTGGGGGCCGACAGGACCTCGGCGAGGGGCTCCGGCAGGCTCTCCCCATGGGTCCGGCGCAGTTGCTCCAGGTATCCGGGGTCGCGCAGGCCGTTCAGCAGCTCCAGTGCCCGGAACTGGGCGGACTGGAACCCGCTGGCGGACCCGAGGAATCCGCGGAACTCCAGGAACGCCTGTGGGTCGAGGTGGCCCAGCGTTCCCATCTGGCCGATCTGGGCCCCCAGGATGGCGTTGGCCCGCCGCACCTTGGACAGCGCCTGGGTCCAGATCTGCTTCTCCAGATAAGTTCGGGCCCTGGTCAATTCGTGGATCATGACCTTGAACCACAGCTCCATCGCCTGGTGCGTGACGATGAAGTGAAGTTCGTCGGGATGTTCCGGAGTGCTCAACGGATGTTGGAGTTCGAGCAGCCGGTCGAGCTTCAGATAGCTGGAATAGGTAGGCTCGGCCAGAATTCCGGTCGGGTGCATTGGCGTTCTTCCTCCAATGGAAGGGATTGGGATCCTCAAGCCAAGCCGTTGATCATGCTAGCAGTTCGCGCGGTGGCGCTGGCAAGACCTTTGACATCGTTGCCGGTGAATCCGCCGGACCGATCGGGACTTTTTCGGCAAGAAGTTGCGGCGGACATGGTCGGCACTTTCCGTGGATCTTCGTTCACGTCAGGTAGTCACTTACGTGCTCGCTCACCGCGATCACATGCGGGGCGTCCACGATGGTCCGGTGGTTGCCCGTCACTTCGCGGATCGTCAGGCCGTCACCGACCAGGGCCTGCCAGCCCCAGCTCGGGTCGGCTTCGGCAGAATCCGTGGGGTCGGCGCAGCGCACCAGGAGCGCCGAGCCGGTGTAGGGCCCGGGCCGGTAGGCGAGTGCGGCACGGGTGTGCGCCCGCGCGATGTCCGTGTAGCGGGTCATGGTGCGCAGGTCCATGTGCTCCATGTGGAAGCCGGCGGCCACGGCCAGATCGAGGACGTGCTTGATCCGCTGCTCGGGCGCGAGCGGGCGCAGCGCCTCCTCCGTGACGGGTACGGCTTCGGCGAACTCGGTGATCAGGAAGGTCACGTCGTCCATCGACTCGAGCTCCGCCAGCGAGGGGAACCCGGCCTCCAGATGCGGAGCGCTGTCCAGCAGGACCAGACGGGCCACCTCCCGCCCCAGCGCAGTGAGCTGACGGGCCATCTCATAGGCGATCATGCCGCCCAGCGAGTAGCCGCACAGGTGGTACGGGCCCTCAGGCTGCACCCGGATGATGTCCTGGACGTAGGCGGCGGCCATCTCCTCGATGCTGTCGTGCGGTTTCCGCTCCAGATCGAGTGAGTGCGCCTGCACGCCGTACAACGGGCACTCGGCGGCCAGTGTCCGGGCCAACGCGGTGAAGCTGAACACCGTGCCGTTCTTCGGGTGGACGCAGAACAGTGGAGGCCGGTCGCCGGTGGCTTTCAACGGGACGATCGAGGACGGCCAGTCGGCGTCCGGGGCCCGCTCGAGCCGGGCTGCCAACTCGGCCGGCGTGGGGTTCTGGTACAGGGCGGCGAGCGGAAGTTCACCCCCGAACGCCTGCTGGATCTTGTCGGCGAGGCTCAGGGCGAGCAGTGAGTGGCCGCCGAGGGCGAAGAAGCTGTCGTTGATGCCGACGGGCTGGACCTGGAGCGTCTCCTCCCAGATCCGCACGAGCAGGGCCTGGGCGGGGGTCTGGGCCGGGGTGTAGTCGGTGGACCCGGTATTGGCGGGTTCTGGTGTGGGGAGGGCGCGGTAGTCGGTCTTGCCGTTGGGGGTGAGGGGGAGGGTGTCGAGGAGGGTGTAGGTGGTGGGGATCATGTGGTCGGGGAGGTGCTGTGCGCAGTGGTTG
>NZ_CP026498.1:9320620-9321336 GCF_002953255.1 Streptomyces sp. CB01881 | reverse complement strand
GGGGGTTGGGGATGAAGCGTTCGGCGGTGAGGGCGGGGCGGTGGTGGTAGCCGCGGCCGACTTGGGTGCCGGCGATGTAGAGCTCGCCGTGGATGCCGGGGGGGACGGGGTTGAGGTTGGTGTCGAGGATGTGGATTCGGGTGTTGGCGACGGGGTGGCCGAGGGGGACGGTGGGGTGGGGGTCGTTGGGGTGGCAGGTGTGGTGGGTGACGTCGATGGCGGTTTCGGTGGGGCCGTAGAGGTTGTGGAGGTGGGTGTGGGGGAGGTGGGTGTGGAAGGTGTCCTGGGTTTCGCGGGGGAGTGCTTCGCCGCTGGAGAAGATGTTGGTGAGGGTGTTGCAGTGGGGGGTTTGGGGGTCGGTGAGGAATGCGGTGAGCATGGGGGGGACGAAGTGGGTGGTGGTGATGGCGTGGGTTTGGATGAGGTTGGTGAGGTAGTGGGTGTCGCGGTGGCCGTCGGGGTCGGCGATGACGAGTTGGGCGCCGGTGGTGAGGGGCCAGAAGAATTCCCAGACGGAGACGTCGAAGCTGAAGGGGGTTTTTTGGAGGACGCGGTCGTTGGGGGTGAGTGGGTAGGTGTGTTGCATCCAGAGGATGCGGTTGGTGAGGGCGCGGTGGTTGTTCATGGCGCCCTTGGGCAGGCCGGTGCTGCCTGAGGTGTAGATGATGTAGGCGAGTTGGTCGGGGGTGGGGTGGGGCAGTGGTGGGGTGTGGGTG
>NZ_CP026498.1:9310608-9312784 GCF_002953255.1 Streptomyces sp. CB01881 | reverse complement strand
GGGGGCCGTGCTGGAGGTCGAAGGGTTGTTGGGCTTCTTGTTCGGCCAGGTGGCGGGCGGTGGTGAGCTGGTGGTCGGCGGGTAGTGCGCCGAGGTCGATGACCGGGAGCGGCATGTCCGGTTCGGGTGCGATGACCTGGCGTGGTTCGCCGTCCTGGCTGGTGAAGGTGGTGCGTAGTGATTCGTGTCGTCGGGTGACCTCGCGCAGTCCGGTGGCGAGGGCGGTGGTGTCCAGGGGGCCTTCCACCCGGACCGCGAGCGGCAGGTTGTAGATGCTGGTACCCGGTTGCAACTGGTCCAGGAACCACAACCGCTGCTGGGCGAACGACAACGGAAGGTCCTGGTCGCGCGGCGCCGGCCGCAGCTCCGGACCGGGCCGGGCGGTGGCCAGCGCCTTCACGGTCTGCTCCGCGAAGGCCGCCGGCGTCGGTGCCTCGAAGAGCGTCCGCAGTGGCACTTCCACCTGGAACAGGCCGGGCAGTCGTGCGATGACCTGCATGGCGAGCAGGGAGTGGCCGCCGAGCGCGAAGAAGTCGGAGTACCGGCCCACCTTCTCCACACCGAGCACGTCGGCCCAGAGCGCGGCCAGCTCGGTTTCGACTCCGGGCAACGGTGCCTCCCCCTGCTGGTCGGCCGCCAGCAGGTTCGGACCGGGTGCCGGCAGGGCCTTGCGGTCGATCTTGCCGTTGGGCGTCAAGGGCAGCTCCGCCAGTGGCATCACAGCGGCCGGGGTCATGTAGTGCGGAAGGCGCGCCGCGCAGTAACGGCGCAGCTCGGCCGGGTCGGCCTCGGCTACCGGGTCGCCCTCGGCCGGGACCGGCGGGACGACGTAGGCGACCAGGCGCTGGTCGCCCGGGGTGTCCTCACGGAGCAGGACGACCGCCGTGTGGACCGTTGGGTGGGTCTTCAGCGTGGCCTCGATCTCGCCGGCCTCGATCCGGAAGCCGCGGAGCTTGATCTGGTGGTCGGTGCGGCCGAGGTAGTCGAGGGTGCCGTCGGCCAGCTGCCGGGCCAGGTCGCCGGTGCGGTAGAGGCGGGCGCCCGCTTCGGTGCTGAACGGGTCCGGCACGAAGCGCTCCGCGGTGAGGGCCGGACGGCCGTGGTACCCGCGGCCGACGCCGACGCCCCCGACGAGGAGTTCGCCCGCCGCGCCGACCGGTACGGGCTGCAGGGCGTCGTCGAGCACGTAGAGCCGGGTGTTGGCGACGGCCTTCCCGATCGGAGTGCGAGAGTCGTCCGTGCCGGGTGAGGTGTGGATCGCGTGGTGCGTGACGTCGTCGGAGCACTCGGTGGGGCCGTAGGCGTTGAGCTGCGGCAGCGCCGGGTAGTGACGCAGCCAGTCGCGGCACAGTTCCGGGGGCAGGGCTTCGCCGGTCAGCACCAGCCAGCGCAGCGCGGCCAGTCCTGGCCGCGCGGAGCCCAGCCGGGCGAGCTCGTCGAGGAGGGCCCTCAGCAGCGAGGGCACGATCTCCAAGACGGTCAGCCGGTCGCCGTCGCTCCGTGCGAGGAGCTGGACCGGGTCGTGCGCGACGGCGTCGGTGTACACCCGCACGGTGCCGCCGGTCAGGAGTGCGGCGAAGAACTGCCAGACCGAGATGTCGAAGCAGGGCGAGGCGGTGGCCGCCACCGTGTCCCGGCCGGTGAGGCCCAGGTCGATGATCTTGGCGTAGAGGTGGTTGACCATGCCGCGCTGCTCGACCATGGCCCCCTTGGGGGCACCGGTGGAACCGGAGGTGTAGATGACGTACGCGAGGTTGCGGGGACCGGCCGGGGCGGGCGGGTCGCCGGCCGGCAGGGCCGAGATTCGCTCGCGCTCCTCGTCGAGGCGCACCACGGGGGCGGTGGGCGCCGGAAGGCGGTCGGTGAAGGGAGTGGTGGTGACCACGACGGAGACCTGAGCGTCGCCCAGCATGTAGGCGATGCGCTCGCCCGACAGGGCCATGTCGATGGGCACGTAGGCGCCGCCGGCCTTGAACACGGCCAGGATCGCGACGATCAGATCGATCGAGCGCTCCAGGCACAGCGCGACCCGTACCTCGGGACCGACGCCGAGCCCACGCAGGTGGTGCGCGAGCCGGTTGGCCTCGGTGTTGAGCTGGTCGTAGGTCAGCTCCCGTTCGTCGTCGCAGAGTGCCACGGCCCCGGGCGTCCGGGAACTCTGCTCCGCGAACAGCTC
>NZ_CP026498.1:9300964-9305933 GCF_002953255.1 Streptomyces sp. CB01881 | reverse complement strand
GGTCCTGGTCGCGCGGCGCCGGCCGCAGCTCCGGACCGGGCCGGGCGGTGGCCAGCGCCTTCACGGTCTGCTCCGCGAAGGCCGCCGGCGTCGGTGCCTCGAAGAGCGTCCGCAGTGGCACTTCCACCTGGAACAGGCCGGGCAGTCGTGCGATGACCTGCATGGCGAGCAGGGAGTGGCCGCCGAGCGCGAAGAAGTCGGAGTACCGGCCCACCTTCTCCACACCGAGCACGTCGGCCCAGAGCGCGGCCAGCTCGGTTTCGACTCCGGGCAACGGTGCCTCCCCCTGCTGGTCGGCCGCCAGCAGGTTCGGACCGGGTGCCGGCAGGGCCTTGCGGTCGATCTTGCCGTTGGGCGTCAAGGGCAGCTCCGCCAGTGGCATCACAGCGGCCGGGGTCATGTAGTGCGGAAGGCGCGCCGCGCAGTAACGGCGCAGCTCGGCCGGGTCGGCCTCGGCTACCGGGTCGCCCTCGGCCGGGACCGGCGGGACGACGTAGGCGACCAGGCGCTGGTCGCCCGGGGTGTCCTCACGGAGCAGGACGACCGCCGTGTGGACCGTTGGGTGGGTCTTCAGCGTGGCCTCGATCTCGCCGGCCTCGATCCGGAAGCCGCGGAGCTTGATCTGGTGGTCGGTGCGGCCGAGGTAGTCGAGGGTGCCGTCGGCCAGCTGCCGGGCCAGGTCGCCGGTGCGGTAGAGGCGGGCGCCCGCTTCGGTGCTGAACGGGTCCGGCACGAAGCGCTCCGCGGTGAGGGCCGGACGGCCGTGGTACCCGCGGCCGACGCCGACGCCCCCGACGAGGAGTTCGCCCGCCGCGCCGACCGGTACGGGCTGCAGGGCGTCGTCGAGCACGTAGAGCCGGGTGTTGGCGACGGCCTTCCCGATCGGAGTGCGAGAGTCGTCCGTGCCGGGTGAGGTGTGGATCGCGTGGTGCGTGACGTCGTCGGAGCACTCGGTGGGGCCGTAGGCGTTGAGCTGCGGCAGCGCCGGGTAGTGACGCAGCCAGTCGCGGCACAGTTCCGGGGGCAGGGCTTCGCCGGTCAGCACCAGCCAGCGCAGCGCGGCCAGTCCTGGCCGCGCGGAGCCCAGCCGGGCGAGCTCGTCGAGGAGGGCCCTCAGCAGCGAGGGCACGATCTCCAAGACGGTCAGCCGGTCGCCGTCGCTCCGTGCGAGGAGCTGGACCGGGTCGTGCGCGACGGCGTCGGTGTACACCCGCACGGTGCCGCCGGTCAGGAGTGCGGCGAAGAACTGCCAGACCGAGATGTCGAAGCAGGGCGAGGCGGTGGCCGCCACCGTGTCCCGGCCGGTGAGGCCCAGGTCGATGATCTTGGCGTAGAGGTGGTTGACCATGCCGCGCTGCTCGACCATGGCCCCCTTGGGGGCACCGGTGGAACCGGAGGTGTAGATGACGTACGCGAGGTTGCGGGGACCGGCCGGGGCGGGCGGGTCGCCGGCCGGCAGGGCCGAGATTCGCTCGCGCTCCTCGTCGAGGCGCACCACGGGGGCGGTGGGCGCCGGAAGGCGGTCGGTGAAGGGAGTGGTGGTGACCACGACGGAGACCTGAGCGTCGCCCAGCATGTAGGCGATGCGCTCGCCCGACAGGGCCATGTCGATGGGCACGTAGGCGCCGCCGGCCTTGAACACGGCCAGGATCGCGACGATCAGATCGATCGAGCGCTCCAGGCACAGCGCGACCCGTACCTCGGGACCGACGCCGAGCCCACGCAGGTGGTGCGCGAGCCGGTTGGCCTCGGTGTTGAGCTGGTCGTAGGTCAGCTCCCGTTCGTCGTCGCAGAGTGCCACGGCCCCGGGCGTCCGGGAACTCTGCTCCGCGAACAGCTCCGCCAGGCCCAGGTCCAGGGGGAGGGGCACCCCGGTGTCGTTCCACTCGTCGAGGACCAGCCGCAGCTCGGGCTCGGCGAGCCCGGGCAGCTCGGCCAGCGGGCGCTCGGGTTCGGCGACCAGCGCCTCCAGCAGGGTGCGCAACTGCTCGGTGTAACGCCGGACGGTGTCGGGCGTGTAGCGCCCGGCGTCGTAGAGCAGCTGGAGCCGTAGCCGCTCGCCCGGGGCGGCCACCAGCGTCAGCGGGTAGTTGGTCTGCTCCAGGCCCCGCACCTGTTCGAAGGTGAGCTCCCGCGGCTCGTCCTCGATCTCGCCGAGGCCGCCGACCTTCTCCACCAGGTAGTTCTCGAAGACGACGACGCTCTCGAAGAGCTGGGTGCCTCGCGGTACGTCGCTCCACCCCTGGATCTGCAACAGCGGCGTGAACTCGTACTGCCGGGCGTCGGCCAGGATGTCCTGGACCCGGTGCAGCCAGGTGAGGGCCGGCTCGCCGGTCGTGACGGGTATGCGGATCGGCTGCGTGTTGATCAGCTGGCCGATGATCGACTCGGAGTCCGGCACCTCCGCAGGACGTCCGGCGACGACGCTGCCGAAGAGGACATCCGACTCGCGGCTGTGCCGGTGCAGGAACAGCGCCCAGGCCGCCTGCACCAGGGTGCCCACGGTGAGGCGCTCGCGGCGGGCGAAGCCGGACACGGCCTCGGTCGCGGCGACGGACAGCTGCAGGATCTCGGTCGCCGAACCGGTTGCGGCCGGCGTCGGCCCCGGCTCGGACGGCAGTGGCGTCGGCGCTGCGAAGCCGGCCATGCTCCGGCGCCAGAAGTCCTCGGCCTGGGAGAGGTTCTGCCGGTCCAGCCAAGCGATGTAGTCGCGGTACGGGCGGGCGGGCGGCAGGGTCGGCGTCCGGCCGTGTATGCGGGCCTGATAGAAGCCCATCAGCTCCTGCACGACCCGTGACAGCGACCATCCGTCCAGCAGCAGATGATGGTGGGTCCAGATCAGCTGGCTGGCGGACTCGCCCAGTCGGATCAGGGTCAGCCGCATGAGCGGTGCCTGTTCGGGGTCGAACCGGACCGCGCGGTCCTGCTCCAGGAAGTCCGCCAGCCGGTCCTCCTGCTGGGTGGCGGTCAGCCCGGTCCAGTCCAGCTCGTGCACGGGCAGCTGAACCTGTCGGTGCACCGCCTGGAACGGCTCGATCTGCTCGCGCCAGTGGAACGAGGTCCGCAGCACCGCGTGACGCGCGACCACGTCCTCCCAGGCCGCACGGAACGCGGCGGTGTCCAGCGTGCCGGTCAGTCGGCTGGTCACCTGCTCGACGTTCACGCCGCCGGTCGGCGCGTAGAGCAGGTGGAACAGCATGCCCTGCTGCATGGGGGAGAGTGGATAGACCTCCTCCAGCCCGGTGCTGCGCTCGGCCAGGCGATCGAGGGTGGCCTGTTCCAGGCCGCGCGCCAGGGGGAAGTCCACGGGCGTGCCCAGCGCCTCCGGGGCGCTGCGGACGCACTGCAGCAGATCGCTCACCCGGGCGGCGAACCGCTCGGCGAGCCGGGCGATGGTGGTCTCCCGGTGCAGGCCCGGGCTGTAGGTCCAGCGGACGTGCAGCTGTCCGCCGCTGACCAGAGCGCTCACCTCCAGTTGGTAGTGCCGCGGTGCCCCGTCGTCCTGGGCGGGTCCGGTCGACTCGGCGGCCGCGCGCCACGGGCCGTCCTCGGTGAACGTGTTCTCGAACTGGCCGAGGTAGTTGAAGCTCACGGCACGCTCCGGCAGCTCCCGCAGCCGGGCGGTCGTCTCGTCGGGCGTCCGCAGGTAGCGCAGCAGCCCGTAGCCCAGGCCGCCGTCGGGCACGCCGCGCAGCCGGTTCTTCACCTCGCGCAGCACGTGAACGGGGGAGCCCGATCCGAGCGCGAGGGGGTAGATGCTGGTGAACCAGCCGACGGTGCGGGACAGGTCGAGGCCGTCCTCGAACGGCTCGCGGCCGTGGCCCTCCACATCCACCGCGATCCGGCGAGCGCCGGTCCAACTCGACAGGGTCTGGCCGAGCGCCGCCAGCATCACCTCGACCGCCTGGATCCGCGCCTCGGGCGAGGGGTGCAGCAGCGCCCAGGTCTCCTCCTTGCTGAAGGAGTGGGAGAGCGAGGCGGTGTCCCCGACCGTGCCGGCGTCCGACGGCCCGCTGCGGGCCGGCGTGTCGTCCACCGGAACCGACGTGACCGCGTCGGTCACCATCTCCGTCCAGAAGGGCAGTTGCGTCGCCAGCTCGTCCGAGTGTGCACGGGCGGTCAGCCGCTCGGCCCAGGTGCGGAGGGAGGTCGAGCGGGCCGTGGTGGCGGGCGGCTCGCCGCTCTGGACCAGGCAGTCGTAGGCCGTGCCCAGGTCCTCCAGCAGGACGCGCCAGGAGACGCCGTCCACCGCGAGGTGGTGGCAGACCAGTAGCAGCCGGTCACCGTCCTCGCCCAGCTTGAGGTAGGCCGCTTTCAGCAGCAGGCCGGTGTCCAGGTCCAGGCTGGTCTGGACCTCGGCCACGGCCGCGTCGAAGGCAGCGGCCCGCTCCTCCGTGGGCAGTGCGCCGAGGTCCACCATTCGCAGCAGGTCGGTGGCGCCGGAGTCGACCTCGCCGATCACCTGTCGCCACTGTGTGCCATCAGGGGTGAACCGCATCCGCAGCGCCGGGTGTTGACGGACCAGGTGCGCCAGTGCGGAGCGCAGCTGCTGCTCGTCGGCCGGCTCGGCGGGCCGAAGGAGCAGCGACTGGTTGAAGTGGTGCCGGGCCGGGCGCTCCTGCGAGAAGAACCAGTGCTGGATCGGCGTGAGCGGCACGGCGGCGCCGGCGTCGTCGTTCTCGGGCTCCGCCACCGCGGCCGGCACCTCGATGGTCTCCACCACGGTCGCGAGCTCGGCGATCGTCTGGTGCTTGAAGAGGTCGCGCGGCGTGAAGCGCAGTCCCGACTGCCTGGCCCGAGCTGTGATCTGCATGCTCAGGATGGAGTCGCCGCCGAGGGTGAAGAAGTTGTCGTGGCGGCCGATGGGGGTGATGCGCAGGATGGTGGTCCAGAGGTCGGTGAGTTGGGTTTCGGTGGGGGTTTGGGGGGGTTGGTAGGTGGTGTCGAGGCCTTGGCGGTCGGGGGTGCA
>NZ_CP026498.1:9286101-9300422 GCF_002953255.1 Streptomyces sp. CB01881 | reverse complement strand
GCCAGGCCGGCGCCGCCGACGTGGATTTCGCCGGTCATGCCGGTGGGGACGTGGTGGTGGTGGTGGAGGAGGTGGGTGGTGAGGTCGGGCAGGGGGCGGCCGATGGTGCTGGGGGCGCCGGGGGCGAGGTGGTGGGGGGTGAGGGGCTGGCAGGTGACGTGGACGGTGGTTTCGGTGATGCCGTACATGTTGATCAGGGCCGGGTGGGTGGTGCCCATGTGGTGGGCCCAGTCGGCGAGGCGGTCGGTGGGGAGGGCTTCGCCGCCGAAGACGACGGCGCGCAGGGTGGTGGGGCGTGGGCCGTCCTGGATGATGGCGGCGGCCAGGGGCAGGAAGGCGGAGGGGGTCTGGTTGAGGATGGTGACGGCCTGCTCGGTGAGGAGGCGGGCCATGTCGGCGGGTGTGCGGCGGGTGGTGTCGTCGACCAGGACCAGGCGGGCGCCGTGGATGAGGGCTCCCCACAGTTCCCAGACGGAGAAGTCGAAGGCGAGGGAGTGGAAGAGGGTCCACACGTCGGTGCGGTCGAAGTGGAAGTGGTCCTGGGCCGCGGTGAACAGGCGGGCGGCCTGGGCGTGTTCGATCAGTACGCCCTTGGGCTGGCCGGTGGAGCCGGAGGTGTAGATGACGTAGGCCAGCTGCCCGGGCAGCGGCACGACCTCCGCCGCGCCGTCCGCGCCGGCCGCGCCGTCCGCGGTGTCCGCGCCGTTCGCGGTGTCCGCGGTGTCCGTGCCGTTCGCGGTGTCCGCGGTGGTGGAGCCGTTCGCGGTGTCCGTGGTGGTGGTGTCCGTGGTGGTGGTGTCGTCGAGGAGGACGACGGTGAGGTTGTCGAGGGCGTGGGCGGGGACGCGTTCGAGCAGGGCGCGGGTGGTGAGCAGGACGGTGCAGCGGCTGTCGGTGAGCAGGTAGGCCAGGCGTTCGGCCGGGTATCCGGCGTCGACGGGCAGGTAGGCGCCGCCGGCGAGTTGGACCGCGAGGACGGCCGCGACCTGTTCGGGTGAGCGGTCCACGAGCACGGCGCACAGCTTCTCCGGGCCGATCCCGTGGGCGACGAGCCGGGTGGCCGTTGCGGCGGCCCTGGCCTGCAGTGCCCGGTAGGTGAACTGCCGCTCGCCCCAGACCAGGGCGACCGCGTCGGGCCTCTCCGCGGCCCGGCGGGTGAACGAGGTGACGGGTGCCGGCGCGTTCGCGAACACGGCCCGGCCGGGGTTCAGCGCCCGGACCCGTTCCAGCTCGCCGGCCTCGTCCAGCAGCCGGACCTCCTCCAGCGGCCGGTCGTCACCGGCGGTGAAACCGGCCAGGACCGTGGCCAGTTGGTCCAGCAGCCGGCGCGCGCCGTCGTGGTCGTAGCGTTCCCGCTGGAACAGCAGCCGCAGCTGCAGTCCCTCACCCGGCGCGGCGACCAGTGTCAACGGGGTGTCCGTCTCGTCGGAGACCCGCACCTCACGCACCCTGACCCGGTCCCCGCCGCCGTCCGCCTCACCCGGCGGCAGGTTCTCCACCACCACCAGACTCTCGAACAGCGCCGTCCCGCGCGGGACCTGGCTCCAGCCCTGGATCTGCGTCAGCGGCGTGTGCTCGAACTCGCGCAACTCCACCAGCGACGACTGCAACTCCCGCAACCACGGACCGACCGCGGCCCGCCCGTCCAGACGCACCCGCACCGGCAGCGTGTTGATGAACAGGCCGACCATCGACTCGATACCCGGCAACTGAGCCGGACGCCCCGACACCGTCGCCCCGAACACCACGTCCTGCTGACCGGCATGACGGCCCAGCAACAACGCCCACGCCGCCTGGACCACCGTCCCCAACGTCACACCCTGACGCCGGCACAACTCCCGCAGACCACCGACCACCTCATCGGACACCGACACCAGCGCACTGGCCACACCCGGCTCCGCGACCACCGGCGGATCCCACGGCAACACCGTCGGCGCCACCACACCGTCCAACGCCGCACGCCACACACCCTCGGCCACACCCGAATCCTGCGCACCCAGCCACGCCACGAACTCCCGATACGGCCGCACCACCGGCAACACCACACCACCACCACGCACCCCCTCATACAGAGCGAGCACCTCACGGAAGAGCACCGAGCGGGACCACCCGTCGAAGATCAGGTGGTGGTTGCTGCAGACCAACTCGTAGACGTCGTCGGCCAGTCGGATCACGGCGATCCGCAGGAGCGGAGCGCGGGTGATGTCGAAGCCCTGGGCGCGGTCCTCGGCGAGGAAGACCTCCAGACGCTCCTCGGCCTCGTCCGGGGTCAGTCCGCGCCAGTCCAGCTCCGCCCACGGAAGCCGCACCGCCTTGTGCACAACCTGCACGGGGCTTTCGAGGTTCTCCCACAGGAAGGACGTCCGCAGCACGGTGTGGCGGGCACAGGCCTGCTCCCAGGCCTCCCGGAAGGCCGCCGGGTGGAAGTCGCCCTCGATCCGGCAGGCGAGTTGCTCCGTGTACATTCCGCCGCCGTCCGCGACGGTGTGGAAGAGCAGACCCCGCTGGAGAGGTGCCAGGGGGTAGATATCCTCGACATTCATCATCACTGGTATCCCGACCTGCTCAGAAGCGACGGAGAGTGCCATGCGGAAGGGGCCGGCGGCTGTGTCCGACGGCAAAGGGCACCGGTGGTGCTTGAACCCTGATGGCGGCTCAGATGACATTCGAACGAGCACTGGTGAGGTTCACTCAGTGCCGTAAGGAAGATTGGGCGGACGGTTGGGCCGCGGGGCGGACCGGCTCAGGCGGTCCGTGCGAGTGGACCGCTTCCGCTGTTTCCCGGTCCGGACGGGGCCCGGTGCTGCCGGCCCGCAGTAATCTCCCCGTTAAAGCCAGCACTCTCGATCATGACGTGAACAGCCTTCCCCCGGTTGGTCACTTCGGCGACGTGAACTCGCTCGAAACGTGGCTAGGGGCTGTGGGGCCCACCGGCGGGTGGGTGCCGGAACAGTCGAGCTGGAGTATCACGGCCTGGCGCGACCACTGTAACGCGAAAGACTGTTCGTGTCAGGCACTCAATTCTGAACACCCGTTCCGGGGGTCACTCCGGCCCCAACTGGCCTGAGCTGCGGGGACAGCGACGGACCGTCAGGCGATCGGGCAGCCCGAAGCGCGGCCGGTGGTTCATCACCGGCCGCGCTGGACGGGCCGCGGCGGCTCAGCAGTTGCCGAGATCGCGCAGGGTCGAGAAGAAGATGGACGTGAGAATCAGCAGGCAGACGCCGGTGGCGGCGGACAGGAGGTCGAGCCCCTCCGTGCTCACGGCGGAACTGAGGCTGATCCAGGAGGCGAGCGCCCCGCCCACGGCGAGGACCGCGATGCCGAGGCGCAGTCGGGCGGGGTGCGGCGGCACCGTCACGCTGGCGTCCAGGGAACTGATGATCCGGCTGACCTGGATCGCCCCGAGGGTGAGTGTGAGCCAGTAGCAGCTGGTCACCAGCAGGCGCGACTTCGACATGACCGCCGGGTCGACGCTGTGCACGAAGACGATCGCGCCGATTCCGAGGATCGCGGGAGCGGCCAGTGCCAGGAAGGTTCTGCGTAGCAGCGTGGTGACGGCATGCCAGGTCAGCCGGGGCAGCGGCAGGACCAGGACCATGCCGAGCAGCATCAGCTCGGCGCAGTTGGTCAGGCTCCAGGTGGGGTGGTACTGCTGGGAGAGCGGGCTGTGGCTCGCCGCTGCGGCCCGTCCGACGACCCAGATGGTCAGGGTGACGGTGAGTGCCATCGTTGCCGCGCGGTAGCGGCGTTGGGAGGCGGACGCGGCCGGCCAGACCACGGGGTGCAGCCAGAGGTCGATGACGGTGGCCAGCAGGCTCGGCCAGGACCGCCAGCCGGCGGACTGCGCGTCGGCCTCCAGGGCGGAGCCCCAGCGGTCGCGGAAGGACTCTGGATACATCCGGACCAGGACCCGGGTGACGCTCATGCCAGGCTCACCCCCAGGCCGCGGAGCCCTGCGGCTGCCACCCGGGCCATCGAGCGCAGCTCCTTTTCGAGCACCTCGCGCCCCTTCGGGGTCAGCTGTACGGGCCGGGTGCGTGCCACCTCGTCGAGGGGCTCGATCAGCCCCTTGGCCTCCAGGCGGGTCAGCGCACCGTACAGGCTGCCCGGCCCCAGCTTCCTTCCGGTGAGCTCCTCGATGGCCGCGTTGACGGCGTAGCCGTGCAGCGGGCCGTCGGAGAGCGCGCACAGTACGAGTGTCTGCGCATCGTTGGCCTGCATCGTGTTCCTCCTCCTGTCCCGGGAAGACTACTACGTGACAAGTGCTACGCGGCGTGTACTATTCCGGGTCATGGCAGAGAACAGGACACCCGTTGTCTTATCGGGTGTGACGAAAAGGTTCGGCACCACGACGGCCGTCGATTCGCTGAGTTGGGCCCCGCGGCGGGGTCAGGTGACGGCGCTGGTCGGTCTGAACGGAGCCGGTAAGTCCACGACCATGCGCGTGATGACCGGGCTCATCAAGCCGACCGAGGGCTCGGTGAAGGTGGCCGCCGGGGACGGGGAGCGGGCTCTTTCGGCCATGATCGAGACTCCCGGGCTCTTCACCGGCATGTCGGTGCGCCGGAACCTGGACATCCACCGGGTCCTCACCGGGGCCCCGGCCGCCCAGATCGACGAGATCGCCGAACTCGTGCAGGTCCAGGACGTGATGGGCAAGCGGGTGGGAACGCTGTCCCAGGGCTACCGGCAGCGCGTGGCGATCGGTGTGGCACTGTTGGGCTCCCCGGCGGTGCTGTTGCTGGACGAACCGACCAACGCGCTGGACCCGGATGCCATCCTCCAGCTGCGCCAGCTCATCCGCCGGGTGGCGGAGCGAGACACCGCGGTGGTGGTCTCCACCCACCAACTGCGCGAGCTGGAGGGCACCGCCGACGCGCTGACGCTCATCCACGACGGGCAGGTCCTCTACGACGGGCCGTTCGACGACTTCGTCGGCAGCCCCAGCCTGCGCATCCGGGCCATGGACGACGCGGCAACAGGCGGCCTGGCCGCCGCGCTGGAGGCCGAGGGTATCCGGGCCGACCGCACGCCGGACGCTCTGCGGGTCACCACGGACGGATCGGCGGACCTGCTGGCGACGCAGATCTTCGACATCGCGGCGCAGTCCGGCGTGAAGCTGGTCGAGCTCAGCCACGTCACGCCGACCCTCGAAGAAGCCTTTCACGCCGCGATCTCGGGAGCCAGCTCATGAGGACCTACCGCGCGGAACTACTCCGTTCGCTCAACCGGGCCACGGGCTGGTTCCTGGCGCTGTGGCTCGGTCTGATCATGTTCGCCATGCTCAACGCCAAGCCGCAGCAGCACGAGCCGTTGTGGGGCTTTCAGCAGGCCGGGATCATCGTCGCCACGCTGATCATGGGCCGTGCCGCCACGGTTGCCGCGGGTGACTTCAGTACCGGGACGATCCGCCCCTGGCTCATCTCCAGTCCGCGACGCGGCGGGGTCTGCCTGGGCAAGCTGGGGGCGTCGGTCACCGTCGCGATCGCGTTCTCGGCGATCGCGGGCGTGTTCGGGTTCCTGATGAGCTCCGTGCTCGGCACGGTGCCCCAGGTCTCGGAGTTCGCGGCGTCGGCCCGGGACCTCGTGGTGGCCTGCGTGGCACTCACCGTCTTCGGGCACGGCGTGGGTGTGCTGACCAGGAACATCCCGATCGCGCTCACCATCACGCTTGGCTGGATCCTGCCGGCCGAGCACCTGTTCGCGAGCAACAACCAGAGCGACTGGCTGCCTGGTCTGGTTGCCCAGCAGATCACCCTGGGGAAGTACACCGGCGGCGAGTACGCGGGCGCGCTCGTGCATGCCTTCCTTCCCTTCCTCATCATCGAGGCTGTGGCGTTGGTGTTCTTCCTTCGGCATGACGTCAACAGCTAGCCGGTGCCGTCAGCGTGTCGGCCGATTCCCTGGACGGGGTGGCAGTACGTGATTTCTCCTCGAAGCGACAGTCTTCCAGCCGGGGACGGAGCCCGGCCGGCCGTACGCTGGGCGTTGTCGGTCTCGGTTCTGACCGCCGTCGTGTTCACGGTCTTCGCCTACGTGACGACTCAGGCGAAGGTGATCAGGAACGGCAGTCCCTGGCAGGATGATCCGTACGACGCCGTCGTGACCTTCACGATGTTCTTCGTACCGATCATCGCCACGCTGACCGTGCTGCGGATGCTGTTGTGCCGGCGGGACGAGCCGCTTCCGCTGTACCGGGTTGTGCAGTTGTTGCGGGCCTCTTGCGCGTCCGCCGTGTTGGTCACGGCGACGCTCGTCACCGACTGGGTGGCCGTGATCCTGCGCGCCGACCAGGAGTTGTGGGACAGTGGTACGCCCTGGCTGATCGCCGTGCTCGGACTGGTGTCCGTGCTGGCGACGGCGGACTGGCTGGCGCAGGCCAGGGCGCGGCGGCTCCTGCCGGACCAGGACAGCTACCAGCTCCACGGCGACTGGCTCGACGACTTGGTGCCGGTGGCCGCCCTGCTGGCGGCACGGCTGCCGGGGCCGGCCAGGGGATTCGTCGCCTGGCTGGAAAGGATCGACGTCACCGGGTGGATCCGGACACATGTCACTCAGGTCATGGTGGCGGGAAGTGTTTTCGCCGGTCTGATGGTTGCGACCGGGCTTGCCCGGGAGAACGGCTTCGGCCTGCTCTTCGTCGGTGAGACCATCTGGTTCGCCGGGGGTATGTACGCCTTCGGCACGGTGTGCGACGCTGTCCTCCAGCTGACGGTCCGCCAGCCCCGGGGACGGTTGCGGCAGGCGGTGCACATCGGCGTCACCGCGGGGGCAGTGGCCCTGCCGGTCTCGCTGGCGCTGCGCGACGGCATCGTGAGCACGGTCGGGCTGACCGTCGACACGCCGGCCGCGCTGACCGTACTGACCTGCGTCAGCGCGGTGCTCACCGGCATGGTCGTCTTCGGCGGCATGGCGGCCTGGTCCTATCGGCGCTGAGGTCCAACGGTCCGGGGGTCCGCGTCCGTTGGCCGGGCGCCCGTCGCAGCGGGCCGGACCCGTTTTGCCGGCCCGTCCCGTCCTTGTGACGGGAATGTTCCGATAAATTCATTCCATACTTCGCGACATCGCGGTCCGCGGTGTTCGCGAGCATTCTCCCGACCGCGCTGTCTTCCCCCGGGACAGGGCGGTCGGGGCGTTTTCCCTGTCCCGACGTCAAATCGCTGTCGCCCCTGATATGCCGTTCTGCCGTTCATGCGATTGAACGCCCCCGGGAAGCCGGGTGAGGAGTGCCGGCGGGAAGTCGCCGGACCGGCGGGGGGATGGTCAAGAAATTGCAAATTGTTTGGCACCGTCGGTTTCGCTGGGCGCCGGACCGGTCGGGCCGGGCGGGGCTCCGGGCGCCGCCCGAGTAGTGAACAGTCCTGTTTCGCCCGGAAGTTCATACCTGTAGTCGAGGCGGCGTTGATCACCCGCCCCCCGGGTCGGTGCCACCCCTAAGTGCTTCGCGTAATGACGTGTAATGCTGCGGAAATCTGAGGAATTGGACCTCATCGGGCCGGACGGCAGAAAATCGGACATACCGCGCAGGTGCTCTGGCGGGCGCAAAACGGGTCTGTTCATGATCGGTTTCGTGGGTTAGAGTCGCTGCCGAGTCTGCCGTCTGCGACAAGAGAGCCGGGCGAAACCAGTCAAGAGGTGCCCAGGGTCTTCGGGGGAGCACATTCATGGCGTCACAGTCTTTTCACGACTCCTGCGTTTCGGAAACGCTTGTGGACGTATTGCGCAGGCGGGCGGTGGAACAGCCGGACGGGTTAAGCCACACCTTCCTCGCCCATGGCGACGCGGGGGCGGCCCGCCTCACCCACGCCGAGCTGGACGCCCGAGCCCGGGCCATCGCCGCGTGGCTACAGGATCGTTTCGCCACGGGCGACCGCATTCTGGTGCTCTGCCCGTCGGGGCCCGACGCCGTCGCCGGTTTCTACGGCTGCCTCTACGCGGGAATGATCCCGGTGCCTGCAGAGCCGTCGGGACCCGGCGTACCGCGATCGCCTGCCCGCCCCTCCGCGCTGCTCACCGACTCCGGTGCACGAGGCGTACTGACCGTCTCCGACGTCTTCGACGACGGTCCCGTCGGCGGCCTCACGGGGGCCGGCACACCAACCGGTGAGACCGCGGCCGTTCCCGGCCCCGAACGGCTGGCCCTCGACCGGCTGGACGAGGCCGCGTGGGGGCCGCGCTGGCGCCCGGCAGCGTCCCCGTGCGCCCCTGTCGCCCAGCCGATGCGCTTCAGCCTCATCTACTTCCCCGGCCGGGTGCCGGAGTTTGCCGAGGATGGCTACCGCCTGCTGCTGGAAGGTGCGAAGTTCGCGGACCAGCACGACTTCGAGGCGGTTTGGCTGTCGGAGCGTCCCTCCGGCGGTGGGCACCCCAACCCATCGGTGCTGGCCTCCGCGCTGGCCGTCCTCACCGAGCGGATCCGGCTGCGGGCCGGCGGCCTCGTCCCGTCCGTGAGCCAGGCGCGAGGGCTCCCGGACTGGGCCGCCGTCGACGGCCTTTCCGGTGGCCGGGTCGATCTGGCGTTCGCGGCCGGGCCGGACTCCCGGGAGTTCGGCCCGGCCCCGGACGGCCGCACCGACCGCCGCGCCTCGCTGGCCTCCGCCCTGGACACCGCTCGGGCGTTCCGGGGCGGCCGGAGCGCGGACCGATACGACGGCGCGGGCCGGGACCAGCCGACCCCGCCGTTCCCGCAACCCGGGCAGTCGGAGCCGGCAACTGTCTGGGTCGCCTGTTCCGGCGGGATCGAGCAGTTCGTCGAGGCCGGCGAGTGCGGCGCGAACGTGCTGACTGCCCTGCAGTTCCAGAGCGTGGGGGAGCTGGCCGAGAAGATCGCCGCCTACCGTGCGGCGCGCGCCCGCAGTGGCCGCGACCCACGGTCCGGGCATGTCACTCTGATGCTCCACACTTTCGTCGGCGACGACCTGGACGAGGTGTTCTCGACCGTCCGCGGCCCGCTCGGCTCGTACCTCGAAGCTTCGGCGGAGCTGTGGCAGCACGGCGCCGGGCGGCTGTCCGACCTGGACCGGACCGGGCGTCAGCAGGCGCTGTCCGAGGCGTTCGAGCGCTACGTCCGGTCCGGCGCGCTCGTCGGCACGCCGGAGAGCTGCCTGCCGTTCGTCCAGCGGCTGCGGGTGGCCGGCGTCGACGAGATCGCCGCACTGGTCGACTTCGGCATCGATACCGACGTCGCCCTGGACGGCCTGCACGCCCTCGACCTGCTGCGCCGGCACGCTTGCGGGCTGCCGGCCGCCGTCGAGCCGGCCCAGGGACGGCGGGCGGGCGCTCGCTCCGGCCCGCCCGGAGCGACAGCGCCCACGGACCCGGCGGAGGCCGCGCTCTCCGCCGCGACTGCTGCGCCGGCCGGGCGCCAGGACGCGATGGAGGACTACCTGCGCCGCCGGGTTGCAGAGGCGTTGGAGCGCACGCCGGGCGGGTCGGCACCGGTCCGCGGCCCGCTCGGTCCCGGCGCCGACGGCCCGATGGTGCTCGGCCTGGCCAATGCCGGCCGGCTCGATGTGCGGATCGCCCTCACCCCGGCCGAGTTCGCCGCGCTCGGCGGCGACGCCGCCTGGGCCTTCGAGCCACCGCCACCGGACGCGGGCGGTGCGGACGGCGCTGACCGGGCGGGCGACGGGACGTCCGACCTCAGGCGCCGGGTCCGACAGGAGACCTTCCCGCTGTCTCCGCCGCAGCAACGGCTGTGGTTCCTGGAGAAGTTGACGCCCGGCACCTCGGCCTACTGCCTCCCGATGGCCGCGCGCCTGTCCGGTCCGCTTGACGTGGCGGCCCTGGAACGCGCCCTCAACCGGGTGGTCGCCCGCCACGAAGCGCTGCGCACCGCCTTCGTCGACCACGCGGGCGAGGCCTCGCAGGTGGTCACGGCGCAGCAGGGTCTCACCGTTCCGCTGGTCGATCTGCGCGACCGGCCGGCCGGCCGGCGCGAGGAGGAGGCGTTGGAGCTGGCCGCCGAGTTCACCGGCCGCCCGTTCGACCTCGCCCGGAGTCCGCTGCTCCGCGCAACCGTGCTGCGACTCGCCCCGGACGACCATCTGCTCGTCATGGTGGGACACCACATCGTCATCGACGGCTGGGCGATCGGCGTGCTCTTCGACGAGCTCGCCGCCGGCTACCAAGCCGCCCTGCGCGGCGAGGACCCCGCCCTGCCAGAGCTGCCATTGCAGTACCCGGACTTCACCCTGTGGCAGCGGGGGGCCGTCCAGGGGCCGGAGATGGAAAAGCAACTCGGCTACTGGAAGCAGAAGTTGACGGGAGCCCCGGCATTGCTGGAGCTGCCGACGGACCGTCCGCGCCCCGCAGTGCAGCGGTTCCGCGGCGCGACCCGGAGCTTCCCGATCGGCGCCGGCCTGCACGAGGAACTGCGCCGGCTCAGCCGGGAAGAGGGCGTGACCCTCTTCATGACGCTGCTGGCCGCCTTCAACGTGCTGCTGGCCCGCTACAGCGACCAGGACGATGTGGTGGTGGGTACCCCCATTGCCAACCGGAACCGGCCGGAACTGCAAGGCCTGATCGGCTTCTTCGCCAACACCCTGGCCCTGCGCACCGACCTCGGGGGCAATCCGAGCTTCCGCGAGCTGCTGGACCAGGTCCGCGAGACCTGCCTGGACGCCTACGTCAACCAGGACGTGCCGTTCGAAACGGTGATCGACGCGCTTGAGCCCACCCGCGACCTGAGCCACCAACTGGTCTTCCAGGTGATGTTCGCGCTACAGGGAACCGTACTGTCCGACCTGCGGCTCCCCGGGCTGGACAGCACACCGGTGGAGCTCGACTCCGGCGCGTCCCGGTTCGACCTCTCCTTCTCATTGAGCGAGGCGGAGGACGGGCTGCACTGCGCCGTCGAGTACAACACCGACCTGTTCGACGAGGCCACCATCGAGCGGATGGCCGGGCACTACCGCGTGTTGCTGGAGTCGGTGGCGGCGGATCCGGCCTGCCCGATCGGCCGACTGCCGCTGCGCACCGGGGCCGAGCGGGAGTGGCTGGCGCAGTGGAACGCGACCTCGGTCGACCGTCCGCGCGAGCGCTGCCTGCACCAGCTGATCGAGGACCGGACGGCGCTCACCCCCGACGCGGTCGCGCTGACCTGCGGGCCGCGCCAGCTCAGTTACGCCGCGCTCAACGAGCGGGCCAACCGCCTCGCCCACCTGCTGCGGGAGCGCGGCGTCGGTTCCGAGGCGCGGGTCGGCGTCTTCCTTGAGCGGTCCGTCGACTCCGTCGTCGCGCTGCTGGCCGTGCTGAAGGCCGGCGGTGTGTACCTGCCACTCGATCCGGGTTATCCGGCCGACCGGCTGGTCTACATGCTTGGCGACAGCGACGTGTCCGTCGTGCTGACCACGGAGGACCTGCTTGAGCGGCTGTCCGCTGGGCCGGCCACGGTGATCTGCCTGGACCGGGACGCGCGGAAGATCGCCGCCGGCAGCCCGGCCGACCCGGCCGTCGACACGCACCCTGAGCAGCTGGCCTACCTGATCTACACCTCCGGATCGACCGGCCGTCCCAAGGGCGCCATGATGGCCCACCGGGGACTGGCCAACCTGATCACAGTGGAGGCCGGGGCACTCTCCCCGGACCACGAGAGCAGGGTGCTCCAGCTCGCCTCCTTCAGCTTCGACGCTTCGCTGTGGGACGTCGTGATGTCGCTGCCCTTCGGCGGCACCCTCTGTCTGGCCACCGGCGAGGAGCGGCTGCCGGGCGACGACCTGGCCCGCCTGATGACCGAGCAGGCGATCACGCACGCGACGCTGGCGCCCTCCGCGCTCGCCGTGCTGCCCACCGCGGCCGCCCCGTACTTGCGCGTGCTCACCTCCACCGGTGAGGCGCTGCCGCCGGAGGTGGTGGACCGGTGGGCGGCCGGCCGACGGCTGATCAACGGCTACGGGCCGACCGAGTCCACGGTCGGTGCCACCGCCGGCCAGTGCCACCCCGGCGACCAGCGGCCCGACCTGGGCACCCCGTTCGCGAACACCCAGGTCTACGTGCTGGACCCGCTGATGCAGCCGACCCCGTCCGGTGTGCCCGGCGAGGTGTACATCGGCGGCGAGGGCCTGTCCCGGGGTTACCTGGGGCGGCCTGGGCTTACCGCTGAGCGCTTCGTGCCGGACCCCTTCGGCACCGAGCCCGGCGGCCGGCTGTACCGGACCGGCGACCGGGCCCGGTTCCTCGCCGACGGCCGACTCGTGTTCCAGGGGCGGTTCGACCACCAGATCAAGCTGCGTGGTTTCCGGATCGAGCTGGGCGAGGTCGAGGCCGCGCTGCGGGAGCATCCGGCCGTGGTCGAAGCCTCCGTGTTGCCGGACCAGGACGGCCCGACCGCCACCCGGCTGGTCGCCTACATCGCCGCCGCGCCCGGCACGACGGCCGGGGAGCTGCGCGCCCACTGTGCTGAGCGGCTGCCCGACTACATGGTTCCGAGCGCGATCATGGTGCTGGACGCCCTGCCGCACACGCCGAACGGCAAGCTCGACCGGCGCGCCCTGCCGGCCCCGGACATCGACCGGCCGGACGAGGACTCCTCGTACGCGCCGCCGCGGTCCGCGGACGAGGAGACGCTGGCCGGCATCTGGGCGAAGCTGCTCGGCTTGGCCCGGGTGGGCCGTGACGACAACTTCTTCGCGCTGGGCGGAGACTCGATCATGAGCCTCCAGATGGTCGCCCGCGCGGTCGAGGCGGGGCTGCCGCTGAGCACCAAGCTCGTGTTCCAGCACGGGACCGTCGCCGAACTCGTCGCCGCGGTACGGCCGGACGAGGAGCCGGCGCCGGCCAAGGCGGAGCCCCTCGCCTTCGCCCAGGCCGGACTCGACCGGGCGGAGGTCGGCCGGCTCGCCGGCCAGGTGCCCGGCCTGGAGGATGTCTACCCGCTGTCGCCCATGCAGCAGGGCATGCTCTTCCACACCCTGTACGCGCCGGAGAGCTCGGTCTACCGGGTCCAGCTGACGGTGCGCCTGGAGGGCCCGCTCGACACCAAGGCACTGCGCGCAGCCTGGGAGCAGCTGGTGGAGAGGCACACCGCGCTGCGGACGACCTTCCATCGGACCTCGCAGGGCCAGCTGGTCCAGGTGGTCCACCGGACGGTCCCGCTGCCGTGGACGGAGCTCGACTGGCACGGACCGGCCGAGGAGGAGTTGTCCGCCCGACTGGCCGATCTTGAGGACCGGGAGCGGGGCACGGCCTTCGACCTCGCCGGGGCGCCGCTGCTCAGGGTCGTCCTGGTGCGGGTCGCCGATGAGGCGTACCAGCTGGTCTGGACGATGCATCACGCCCTGCTGGACGGGTGGTCACTGCCGATCCTCCTTCGTGAGGTGCTCGCTCTGTATGAGGGGGTGCGTGGTGGTGGTGTGGTGTTGCCGGTGGTGCGGCCGTATCGGGAGTTCGTGGCGTGGCTGGGTGCGCAGGATTCGGGTGTGGCCGAGGGTGTGTGGCGTGCGGCGTTGGACGGTGTGGTGGCGCCGACGGTGTTGCCGTGGGATCCGCCGGTGGTCGCGGAGCCGGGTGTGGCCAGTGCGCTGGTGTCGGTGTCCGATGAGGTGGTCGGTGGTCTGCGGGAGTTGTGCCGGCGTCAGGGTGTGACGTTGGGGACGGTGGTCCAGGCGGCGTGGGCGTTGTTGCTGGGCCGTCATGCCGGTCAGCAGGACGTGGTGTTCGGGGCGACGGTGTCGGGGCGTCCGGCTCAGTTGCCGGGTATCGAGTCGATGGTCGGCCTGTTCATCAACACGCTGCCGGTGCGGGTGCGTCTGGACGGGCGGGCCGCGGTCGGTCCGTGGTTGCGGGAGTTGCAGTCGTCGCTGGTGGAGTTGCGCGAGTTCGAGCACACGCCGCTGACGCAGATCCAGGGCTGGAGCCAGGTCCCGCGCGGGACGGCGCTGTTCGAGAGTCTGGTGGTGGTGGAGAACCTGCCGCCGGGTGAGGCGGACGGCGGCGGGGACCGGGTCAGGGTGCGTGAGGTGCGGGTCTCCGACGAGACGGACACCCCGTTGACACTGGTCGCCGCGCCGGGTGAGGGACTGCAGCTGCGGCTGCTGTTCCAGCGGGAACGCTACGACCACGACGGCGCGCGCCGGCTGCTGGACCAGCTGGCCACGGTCCTGGCCGGTTTCACCGCCGGTGACGACCGGCCGCTGGAGGAGATCCGGCTGCTGGACGAGGCCGGCGAGCTGGAACGGGTCCGGGCGCTGAACCCCGGCCGGGCCGTGTTCGCGAACGCGCCGGCACCCGTCACCTCGTTCACCCGCCGGGCCGCGGAGAGGCCCGACGCGGTCGCCCTGGTCTGGGGCGAGCGGCAGTTCACCTACCGTGCAGGCCAG
>NZ_CP026498.1:9285547-9285940 GCF_002953255.1 Streptomyces sp. CB01881 | reverse complement strand
CCACCACCACGGACACCGCGAACGGCTCCACCACCACGGACACCGCGAACGGCTCCACCACCGCGGACACCGCGAACGGCTCCACCACCGCGGACACCGCGAACGGCTCCACCACCGCGGACACCGCGAACGGCGCGGCCGGCACGGACACCGCGGACGGCGCGGACGGCGCGGACGGCGCGGCGGAGGTCGTGCCGCTGCCCGGGCAGCTGGCCTACGTCATCTACACCTCCGGCTCCACCGGCCAGCCCAAGGGCGTACTGATCGAACACGCCCAGGCCGCCCGCCTGTTCACCGCGGCCCAGGACCACTTCCACTTCGACCGCACCGACGTGTGGACCCTCTTCCACTCCCTCGCCTTCGACTTCTCCGTCTGGGAACTGTGGGGAGCCC
>NZ_CP026498.1:9272553-9283666 GCF_002953255.1 Streptomyces sp. CB01881 | reverse complement strand
TCGCGACGGTGCTGCAGGGGCGGATGCGGTCGGCACTCGGGGTCGACCTTCCGCTGCGGGTCGTGTTCGGTGCGCCCGACCTGGCGTCGCTGGCGAGCGAGATCGACGGCCGTGGCCCGGAGGCCGGCGGTGAGCAGTCCACGATCCCGCCCCGGGCGCCCGGGGAGCCGACGCTGCCGCTGTCGTTCGGCCAGCAGCGGTTCTGGTTCCTGGAGCAGTGGCAGCCGGACACCCCGCTCTACCACATCTCGGGTGCGCTCAGGCTGACCGGCGAGCTGGACGTGGCGGTGCTGCGCCGCAGTGTCCGCGCGGTGGCCGACCGGCACGAGAGCCTGCGGACCACGCTGGTCGACTGCGGCGGCGAGCGGCGGCAGCTGATCGGGCCGTCGGGCTCGGTGCGGCTGCCGGTCATCGACCTGGCCGCACTTGCGGACGAGCGGCGCGCGACGCTGGCCCGGCGGCTGGTCCAGTCGGCGGCGGAGACGCCGTTCCGGATGGACGGCGGTCCGCTCTGGAGGGCGGTGCTGCTGCGGCTGAGCCCGACCGAACACCAACTCGCGCTCTGCCTCCACCACTTGATCGCCGACGGGCAGTCGCTCACCCTGCTGTTGGCCGAGCTGGGCGAGGACTACGGGAAGCGCAGGGCCGGCGAGACCGTGGTGCGTCCGCCGCTGCCGGTCCAGTACGGTGACTACGCCGTCTGGCAGCAGAAGTGGCTCAAGAGCGACCGGATGAAGCGCGAACTCGGCTACTGGCGTGAGCGGTTGTCCGGCCTGCCCGACGTCACGCTGCCCACCGAGCGGCCGCGTCCGGCGGTGCAGACCTACGACAGTGCGGTGCACGAGGTGGATCTGCCGGTGGCGGTGGCGCTCGGCCTGCCGAACCTGGCCCAGCGTGCGAACGCCACCCCGTTCATGGCGCTGTTCGCGGCCGCCGCCGTGGCGCTCGGGCAGGCCCGGGAGCTCGACGAAGTGGTGGTCGGCACACCCGTCGCCAACCGTACCCGGCCCGAGCTGGAGGGCGTGATCGGCTACGTGGCCAACACGGTCGTGCTGCGGCTCGGCCTGGACGGCTGCGCAACCTTCTCCGACCTGCTGGCCCGCGCGCGGACGGTCTGCCTGGAGGCCTACGACCACGCCGAGGTACCGTTCGAGCAGGTCGTCCAGGACCTCCGGCCAGACCGGAAGGCCAGTCATCTCCCGTTGTTCCAGGCATGGTTCGTGGTCCAGGATGAACTCCAGGTCGCCGAGACGTTCGACGGCCTGGCCGTCGAGCCGGTCGGCGCGACGCCGCGACTGGCCCGCTACGACCTGCGGCTCGAACTGCGCCGTTCGGCGGCTGGTCTGCGCCTGGTCTGCGAATACAAGACCGATCTTTTCACCGCGGCGGGTATCGAGGGTCTGGCCCGCCAACTGACGACAGTGCTGGAAGAAGCGGTGGCCGCCCCCGGCCTCCGGCTCGACGAGCTCACCGGGCGCCTGCGCGCCGCCGAGGAGCAGCGCCAGGCCGAGGTGGCCCAGGCCGCAGCCGCCTACAGCGCCGGAGCGGTCAAGCGGCGCCGTCGCCGCGCCCAGGACACCGGCCCCGTGACCAGCTGACACACGTAGAGGACAGTCTTATGAGCCCCAACACCACCGGGCCGGCGGCTTTCGGCCGCAAGCGTCGGGAACCCGTGAGTCTCCACGCGGACTCGCTGGTCTCGGCCGAGCCCCTGCTCCCCACCACCGCCACTCCGCTGCTGCTGCGCGCGACCGTGGAGGGCGTCAACCTGCGGGCCTGGACCGAGGAGAACCGCGAGGCGATTCGGGGGCATCTGCTGAAGCACGGCGCTGTGCTGTTCCGCGGCTTCTCCGGGCTTCGCGAAGTGTCCGACTTCGAGCATGTCATCAGCTGCATCGGCGGAGGTGATCTGCTGCGCTACTCGTACGCCTCGACCCCGCGTACCCAGGTGTCGGGCGGGGTGTACACGTCGACCGAGTACCCGGCCGACCAGGAGATCCCGCTGCACAACGAGATGGCGTACGCCCGGCAGTGGCCGATGAAGCTCGGTTTCTACTCCGTCACCGCCGCGCAGGAGGGCGGAGAGACCCCGCTGGCGGACAGCCGCCGCATCTTCCAGCGCATTCCGGCCGACATCCGCGACCGGTTCGTCTCCCGCAACGTGATGTACGTGCGGAACTACGGCGAAGGCCTGGACCTGTCCTGGCAGGAGGTCTTCGACACCACCGAGCAGTCGGCGGTCGAGGAGTTCTGCCATCGCTCGGGGATCGAGTTCGAGTGGAAGCGGGGCGGTGGGCTGCGGACCCGCCAGGTCTGCCAGGCCGCGCTGGCCCACCCAGTGACGGGTGACCAGGTCTGGTTCAACCAGGCTCACCTGTTCCACGTGTCCAGCCTTGCCGAGAACGTGCGGTCGTCCCTCCTTGCGGCCTTCGCCGAAGAGGACCTGCCCCGGAACGCGTACTACGGCGACGGCTCCCCGATCGACCCGGCCGACCTGGAGACGATCCGGCAGGTCCTCCGGGAGGAGGAGATCGCCTTCCCGTGGCAGAGCGGTGACATCGCGGTGGTCGAGAACATGCTGGTGGCGCACGGGCGCCGACCTTTCAAGGGACCGCGCCGCGTCGTGGTGGGGATGGCCGAGCCGTTCGACGGCCCGAGTGTTTGAGGACTGATGGAAGGCTACCGACTCTCTCCGCAGCAGAGGCGCCTCTGGCTGCTCCGGCAGGCCAACCCTGCCGACCGTTACTACGCCCAGGCCGACATCGAGATCGCGACGGACCTCGCCGTGTCCGAGGTCTGGGCCGCTCTGGACCACGTCTCGCAGCGGCACGAGGTGCTGCGTACGGTGCTCCGCAGCCTGCCGGGGGTGGACATACCGCTGCAGGTGATCGACGAGCGGCCGCTGCTGGCCCGTACCCATCATGATCTGAGCCGGCTCGGCGAGGCCGGGTGGCCGGAGGTCTGGGAGGCGCTGCGGGCCGACCGGGCGAGGGAGCCGTTCGACCTGGCGGCGGGCCCGCTGCTGCGTGCGGATCTCGCCGCACTGCCAGGCGGCCGCTCCCGGCTGCTGCTGACCCTGCCGGCCGGCTGCGCGGACACGGTCTCGCTGCACCTGCTGGTGGCGGAGGTCCAGCAGTACTGCAGCACGGGCTCGGTGAGCGGGGCGGAGGAGGACGTACTGCAGTACGCCGACGCCGCGGAATGGCAGCTCGACCTGCTGATGGCGGACGAGACGGCCGCCGGGCGCGCGTTCTGGGAGCAGCGGTCGGCCGAAGTGCCGGTGACCGAGCCACTGCCGTACGAACAGTCGGGCGGGGAGGCGGAGTTCCGTCCGGCCGCGCATCCGCTCGCGCTCGGACCGGACCTGGCCGGCGCGGCCCGGGCGCTCGCCCGGCAGGCGGAGGTGCCCCTGCGGACCGTCATGCTGACGGCCTGGCAGCTGCTCTTCCGGCGGATCGCCGGTGAGGACATGCCGGTCGCCGTGGTGGGTGCCAACCGGCCGCACGAGGAGATGCGTGGCGCCGTCGGCGTGTTCGCGCAGACCCTGCCCCGCCGCGCCCCGGCGGCCGAGGGCCGGAGTTTCTCGGACCTGCTGAGGGAGACCGAGCTGGGCGTCCGGGAACTGCTCGGTCGGCAGGAGTTCCGGGACGCGGCCGCGCCGGGCGGTGCGCCGGTCGCCCGGCTGGCCTTCGACTGGGTGGAGCCCGAACCGGTCGGGCCGGACGACACCTGGCGGCTGGTGGCGGCAGCGGCCTACGCAGAGCCGTTCTCGCTGCGGCTGGCCGGAGCCGAGACCGGCGACCGGCTGGACCTTTCGCTGCACTACAACGCCTCACTGCTGACCGGGGACCAGGTCGGCCGGCTGGCGGAGATGTACCTGCACCTGCTCACCGCGGCGGTGGACGAACCGCGGACCGACTGCATGCGGCTGCCGCTGGCCGGCCCGGCCGAGCGGCAGCGCGTGCTGGCCGCGGCCACGGCGACGCCTGCCGGCCAGGCCGTCCCGCCGCGATGCGTCCATGAGCTCTTCGAGGAGCAGGCCGTACGTACTCCCACTGCCACCGCCGTGGTCGCCGAGGACGGCATGCTCAGCTACCGGGAGGTGGACGAGCGGGCCAACCGGCTGGCGCACCGGCTGCGCCGGTTGGAGGTGCGCCCGGAGTCGCCGGTGGGCCTGCTGGCCACGCGCTCGGTCGATTTCGTGGTCGGCCTGCTGGGGATCATGAAGGCCGGTGGTGCCTATCTGCCGCTGGATCCCGCCCTGCCGGCGGCGCGCCGTTCCGAGTTGCTGGCGCAGGCCGGCGCCCGGGTGCTGGTCGCCGGCCCCGCCGACCTCGACGGTGCTGCCGGCGACGTGGCCGTTGTCGACCCGCGGTCGCCTGCCGTGGCCGGCGAGCCGGTGGACCGCCCGGGTGGCGGTGCCCGTCCGGAGAACCTCGCGTATGCGATCTTCACGTCGGGTTCTACCGGGGTGCCGAAGGCGGTGGGGGTGTCCCATGGCAGTTTGGCGGGGTATGTGGCGGGGGTTGGTGCGCGGTTGGGGTTGCCGGGTGGTTCGCGGTATGCGGTGGTGTCGACGCTTGCGGCGGATTTGGGTCATACGGTGGTGTTCCCGGCGTTGTGTTCGGGGGGGACGTTGCATGTGGTGCCGTTGGATGTGGCGGTTGATCCGGTGGCGTTGGCGGGTTATTTCGGGCGGTTCCCGGTGGATTGTCTGAAGGTGACGCCGTCGCATTTGCGGGCGTTGTTGGACGGGGGTGGGGCGGCGGGGGTGTTGCCGTCGGGTGTGTTGGTGCTGGGTGGTGAGGTGTCGGACTGGGAGTTGGTGGGGCGGGTCGGGGGGTTGGTGCCGTCGTGTCGGGTGGTGAATCACTATGGGCCGACGGAGACGACGGTGGGGGCGTTGTCGTTCGAGGTGGGGGGTTCGGTCGGGGGTGCGGGTTCGGTGCCGATCGGGTCGGCGTTGGGTTCGGCGCGGGTGTATGTGTTGGACGAGTGGTTGCGTCCGGTGCCGGTGTGGGCGTCGGGTGAGGTGTTTGTCGGGGGTGGGGGTGTGGCTCGGGGGTATTTGGGTCGGGCGGGGTTGACGGCGGAGCGTTTTGTGGCGGATCCGTTTGGTGGGCCGGGTGCGCGGATGTATCGGACGGGGGATCGGGCGCGTCGGTTGGCTGATGGTTCGCTGGTGTTCTTGGGGCGTGTGGATGATCAGGTGAAGGTGCGGGGGTTCCGGGTGGAGCCTGGTGAGGTGGAGGGGGTTCTGCGTCGTTGTGCGGGGGTGCGCGAGGTGGTGGTGGTGGCTCGTGCGGATGGTGCGGGTGTGGTGCGGTTGGTGGCGTTCGGGGTGTGGGGTGCGGGTGTGGGGGAGGGGGAGTTGAGGGCGCATTGTGCGGGGTTGTTGCCGGAGTACATGGTGCCGTCGGTGTTCGTGGGGTTGGAGCGGTTGCCGTTGACGGGCAATGGCAAGGTGGACCGGCGGGCTTTGCCGGAGGTGGTGTTCGGGGGGGCGTCGGCGGTGTTCGAGGCTGCGCGGGGGCCGGTGGAGGTGGCTCTGGCCGGGGTGTGGGCCGGGGTGCTGGGGGTGGAGCGGGTTGGCCGGGATGATGATTTCTTTGCGTTGGGCGGGGATTCGATCCTGAGTATTCAGGTGGTGGCGCGGGCGGCGCGGGCGGGTCTTGCGTTGACTCCCAAGCTGATGTTCCGGTTCCCGACCATCGCCGAGCTGGCCGGCCAACTGTCGCCCGGTGCGGTGCCCGCGCAGGTTGACCAGGGAGCGGTCAGCGGCCCCGTGCCGCTGACCCCGATCCAGCGCTGGTTCCTGGAGGCGGAGCCGTCCTCTCCGCATCACTACAACCAGGCCATGCTGCTGCGCTCGCGCGGCCCGTTGGACACCGACGGGCTGGAGGAGGCCCTGCGCGTGGTGGTCACCCACCACGACGCGCTGCGGCTTCGTCTGCTGCGCGACGGTGACGGCGGCTGGTCGCTGGAGAACGCCGGACCGGAGGCGCTGGAGGCGCCGGTGCTGACGGTGGCCGACCTGTCCGGCCTGCCGCCACAGGAACGGTCCGCGCAGACCCAGGCCCTGGCCGAAAGGCTGCAGACCGGCATGGATCTGGCATCCGGGTGCCTGCTGAAGGCGGCCTGCCTCAAGCTGGGCGAGGACGGTGACCGACTGCTTCTGGTGGTCCACCACCTCGCGGTGGACGGCGTCTCCTGGCGGATTCTGCTCGACGACCTCGCCACCGCCTACGAGCAGGCGGCCGGCGGACTGCCGGTCCGCCTGCCGGCCAGGACGACCGCCTTCCGCACCTGGGCCGAGCGGCTCGCGACGCGCGCCGAGTCCGCCGAGCTGCTGGCCCAACTCCCCTACTGGACGCGGACCCTCGCTTCCGTACCGGCGGCCGGGAGGCTGCGCGGCGAGCCCGGCCGGCACGGCGAGGCGGAGACCGCGGCCACGGTGCTGAGCCCCGAGGCCACCGCGCAGCTGCTCCGTTCTCCGGGCGGTCACAGCGCCTTGGAGCTGCTGCTCGCGGCTCTCGGCCGGGCCGTCGCCGAGTGGACCGGCGAACCGGACACGGTGATCGACCTGGAGAGCCACGGCCGCGACACCGACCGCGCCGACGTCGACCTGTCCCGCACGGTCGGCTGGTTCACCACGCTGTACCCGCTGCGCCTGACGGCCCTCGCCGAGGACTCGCCGGCCGAGGTGGTCCGCCGGACCGCGGAGCGGCTGGCCGAACTGGCCGCGCTGCCCGACACAGGGGCGGGCTTCGGACTGCTGCGCTACGGGCGGGTCGGCGCCGAAACGGCCGGACTGCGGTCCCTGCCGGCGCCGGCCCTGCGTTTCAACTATCTGGGCCAGATGTCGGACGGCGGCCCGGACGGGCCGTTCGAGCTCAGCCTGGAGAGCACCGGTCCCACCGTCGACCCGCAGGGGCGGCGCCCCTACCTGGTGGACGTCACGGCCGTTGTGGTTGCAGGCCGGCTGCGGATCAGCTGGTCGTACAACCCGGCGCTGCACCGGTCGGGGGAGATCGAGGAGCTGGCGGAGCGTTGCCTGGGCGAGCTGCGGGCGCTGGCCACGGCCGGCCCGGCGGCCGTGCCGGAGCACGGCCCGGCCGATCCGGCATTCGCCGAATCCGGGCTGGGCGAGGAAGAACTGGGCGGTCTGCTCGACCAGTTGGACGACTTGTTGATGGGGGATGACGAGGTATGACCGCTCAGGGCGGAACGGCACGGCAGCGTATCGAGCGGATCTATCCCCTGTCCCCGCTGCAGCAGGGGCTGGTCTTCCACAGCCTGCTCGGGTCCAGCGCGGACGCCTACGTGGAACAGGTGTCCTGCCGGATCCAGGGCCCGCTGGACGCGGAGGCCTTCCGGCTGGCCTGGACGGGGGTCCTGGCCAGGCACGGGACGCTGCGGACATCGGTCCACTGGACCGACCAGGCGCAGGCCCGCCAGGTGGTGCACCGTCAGGTTGCGTTGCCCTGGAGCGAGCACGACTGGCGTGGGATGCCGGCCGCCGAGCAGGAGGCGCGGCTGGAGGCGCTGACCCACGAGGACTGGGTCCGCGGCTTCGACCTGGCCCGCCCTCCGCTGTTCCGGCTGACCCTGGTCCGCCTCGCCGACGAGACGCACCAGCTGGTGTGGAGCAACCACCACGTGATCCTGGACGGTTGGTCCCGCGCGGTGGCCTTCCGTGAGGTGATGGCGCTCTACCAGGAGGGGATCTCCGGAACCGCGGCCGGACTGGCGCCCGCGCCGGACCTGGGCGAGTACGTGGTCTGGCTGCGCAAGCAGGACCAGGCGCAGGCGGAGGCCTTCTGGCGCTCCCACCTGGCAGGCGTCGGCGCGCCCACGCCGCTGCCCGCGGCACGGGAGGCCGCCGCGGGCGAGCACGGCGCGGACGGCGGGCACGCCACCGTGGCACTGAGCCTGCCGGAGGCGGTCACGGCGGCGCTGCGCGAGTCGGGCCGGCGCCACGGGCTGACGCTGAGCACGTTGGTGCAGGGCGCCTGGGCGCTCCTGCTCGGCCGCTACACGGGAGAGCGGGACGTCCTCTTCGGCACCACCGTCGCCGGCCGCCCGTACGATCTGGCCGACTTCGAGCAGATGGTCGGCCTGTTCATCAACACGCTGCCGATGCGACTGCGACTTGACACCGGACTGCCGCTGATCGCCTGGCTGCGGCAGTGCCAGGAGCAGATGGTCGAGCTGCGCCAGTACGAGCACAGCTCGCTGGTGGACGTGCAGGGCTGGAGCGAGGTGCCGCGCGGAACGCAGCTCTTCGACAGCATCGTGGTGTTCGAGAACTACCCGCTGGCGACCTCGGGCACCGTCGAGACGGGGGCGTTGTCGGTCGGCGGCCTTCGGGTGCGGGAGCAGACGCACTACCCGCTCACCCTGGTGGTGGCGGCGGACGACCGGTTGCACCTGCGCCTCGCCCACGACACCGCCAGGTACGACGCCGACACCGCCGAGCGCCTGCTCGCGCACCTGGAGCGCCTGCTGGCGGGCCTGGCCACCGCGGCCGAGCACGACGCCGACCGGATCGAGATGCTGTCGCCCGGTGAGCTCGACCGGCTGACGACGGACTGGGGCAGCCGGGGGCCGACCGAAGGCGTTCCGGACACCGTTGCGGCGACCGTCGCCGCCCGGATCGCCGCCCGGCCGGACGCGGTCGCGGTGGTGGACGGTGAGCGGCAGCTCACGAACGGCGCGCTGCTCGCGCGGGCCGCACGGTTGGCACACCTGCTGCGGGAGGCAGGCGTCGGCCCGGAGCGACCGGTGGCGGTGTGCCTGGAACGCTCGGCCGACCTCTACGTGTCGATGCTCGCCGTCTGGCTGGCGGGCGGTGCCTACCTCGCGATAGACCCGGCCTACCCCGCGGAGCGGGTGGCGTACCTGCTGGCCGACAGCGGCGCGGGCATCCTGGTCACCCGGAGGGACCTGGCGGCGGCCGAATCGCCGACGGTGGAACGGCTGTGCCTGGATGATCCCGCGCTGGCCGCCGAGCTTGCGGCCCGCCCGGCGGTCCCCCCGGCCGACGGCCCCGACCCCGCCCACCTGGCCTATCTGGTCTATACCTCGGGTTCGACCGGCCTGCCCAAGGGCGTGATGGTGAGCCACGCCAACCTGCGCAACCTCGTCGCCTGGTACCTCCAGGACTACCGGCCGGGCGAGCACGACCGGCTCAGCCAGTTCGCCAGCCCGTCCTTCGACGCCTTCAACGTGGAGCTCTGGCCCGCGCTCGCCGCGGGGGCGACCCTGCACGTGGTCCCCGAGCGGGAGCGGCTCCAGCCCGACCTGCTGCCCGGCTGGCTGCTGGAGCAGGGGTGCACGGTGTCCTTCCTGCCCACCCCGCTGGCCGAGCAGGTGATCCACCTCGACTGGCCGGCGGGCACCGCGCTGCGCTGCCTGCTGGCGGGTGGCGCCCGGATGAGCGGTCGGCCGGTGCGGGACCTGCCATTCGAACTGGTGAACAACTACGGTCCGGCCGAGGCGACCGTCGTCGCGGTCGCCGGGCTCGTACTGCCGTCGGCCGAGGAGAGCGGGCCGCCGCCGATCGGCCGCCCGATCAGCGACACCCGGGTTCACGTGCTGGACGGCGACCTGCGTCCGGTGCCGCAAGGCGCGATCGGAGAGCTCTGGATCGGCGGCGGGGGCGTGGCCCGGGGCTACCTCGGACGTCCGGGCCAGACGGCCGCGGCATACCTGCCGAACCCCTTCGGCAACGCGTCCGGCGAACGGTTGTACCGGACCGGCGACCTGGTGCGCTGGTGGCCGGACGGCCGGCTGGAGTCGGTCGGCCGGGCCGACCGCCAGGTCAAGCTGCGCGGCGTCCGGATCGAGCCGGCCGAGATCGAGGCCGTACTGAACGGCCATCCCGAGGTCCGCGGCGCCGCCGTGACGGTCCGCGCCGGCGCGTCCGGTGACGGCATGCTGGTGGCCTACCTGGTGCCCGCCGCCGAACCGGCCGGCCTGCGCGAGTACTGTGCCGAGCGGCTGCCCGCCAACCTGGTACCCGCCGCCTTCGTCACACTCGACGAACTGCCGCTGACCCCCAACGGCAAGGTCGACGAGACCCGGCTGCCGGATCCGCCGCGTGTCGCGCCGCAGGCCGGTAGGGCCCCCGCGACACCCACCGAGGAGGTGATCGCGGGTATCTGGCAGCAGGTCCTCGGGGTTGCCCGGGTGGGAGTGACGGACGACTTCTTCGGCCTGGGCGGCCACTCGCTGCTGGCCGCCCAGATCCACAACCGGCTGGGGAAGGTCTTCCGGATCGAGCTGCCGCTGCGGGTGCTGTTCGAGAAGCCGACGATCTCCGAACTGGCCGCCGAGGTCGATGCCCGGCGGCAGGGCGGGGGCGCCACCGCCGGGGCGCGGCCGCTGACCGCCGGGCCGCGTCCGGACGAGCTGCCGCTCTCCTCAGCCCAGCGACGGCTCTGGTTCTTCGAGGCCTGGGAGCCGGAGACCCCGCTGTACAACGTCAGCAATGGTGTGCGCCTGCTCGGCCGGCTGGACGCGGCGGCGCTGGCCGGCAGCCTGAGCGCGGTGGTGGCCCGGCACGAGGCACTGCGCACCACGTTCCACGCCGACGGCGGTGAACCCCGGCAGGTGATCGCCCCGGCGGCGCCGGTCGCGCTGCCCGTTGTCGACCTGCGGTCGGTGCCGGCGCAGCGACGCGACGACGTGGTCCGGCAGCTGGCCGCGGCCGAGGCGGACCGACGCTTCGACCTTGCCCGTGGCCCGCTGTTCCGGTCGCTCCTGCTCCGGCTGGCGCCGGACGAGCACGTACTGCTGATCAGCTTCCACCACATTGTCGCCGACGGCTGGTCGATGTCCGTGCTGCTCGGCGAGATCACGGCCCGGTACACCGCGGCCGTCGAGGGGACGACCGCGGCGCTGCCCGAGCTTGCGGCCCAGTACGCCGACTACGCGATCTGGCAGCGAGCCTCGCTGCACGACGCCGCCCTGGCAGGCCATCTCGACTACTGGCGAGGCCAGTTGGCCGGTGCACCCGCGTTGCTCGCGCTGCCCACCGACCACCCGAGGCCGCAGACCATCGGCTACGAGGGCGCGCGCCACCCGTTCACGGTGCCGCCGGCCGCGGCCG
>NZ_CP026498.1:9147525-9181745 GCF_002953255.1 Streptomyces sp. CB01881 | reverse complement strand
TGATCTCCTCGGTCTGGGCGTGGTCGTGGAGGTGGCGGGCCCAGTCGCGGAACGACGTGGTCTTGGCCGGCAGGACGATCGGCTGCTCCGGGCTGCCGGACAGCGCCTGACGGTAGGCGTCCTGGAGGTCCTCCAGCAGGATCCGCCAGGAGACCCCGTCCACGGCCAGGTGATGGATCACCAGCAGCAGCCGGCCCGGCCGGTCCTGCCCCAGGTCGAAGAAGACCGCCCGCAGCAGCCAGCCCGCGGCCAGGTCCAGCGACGCCTGCGCAGCCGCCGCCAGCCGCTCCACCGCCGCGGACTGCTCACCCACGGGCACCGCGGACAGGTCCTCGACGTCCAGCAGCCGCGCCGGCAGCCCCTCCAACCCGGCCTGCTCCAACGCCCAGCCGCCCCCGGCCCCGGCCCCCGGCCCCCCGGCGGGCACCAGCCGCAGACGCAGCGCGTCGTGGTGACGCGCCAACGCACCCAGCGCGCGCTCCAGCGCCCCCCGGTCGACCCGGCCGCGCGAACTCAGCACCACCGCCTGGTTGTAGTGGTGCGGCGCCGGCGAGCGCTGCTCCAGGAACGTGTGATGGATCGGCGTCAGCGGAACCGCCCCGGTCACGATCCCCTGCTCGGCGTCGACCACGGCCGACTCCTCCACCGGGACCGCCACCGCCGCCAGCTCCCGCACCGTCTGACACGTGAAGGTCTGCTTCGGCAGCACCACCCAGCCCGCCGCCCGGGCCCGCGCCACCACCTGCAGACTCGCGATCGAATCCCCGCCCAACGCGAAGAAGTTGTCGTCCAGCCCCACACGCTCCACACCCACGACACCCGCCCACACCGCCGCCAACGCGATCTCCGCAGCAGTCTCCGGTGCGGCGTAGCCCTCCTCGGAGCCGGCGGCCGAGGGCGCGGCGGCGGCCAGGGCCTTGCGGTCCAGCTTGCCGTTCGGGGTCATCGGCAGGGCGTCCACCAGCGCGAAGGCGGCGGGGACGAGGGCGGCAGGCAGCCGGCGGACCGCCAGGGCCCGCAGCTCGCTCTCCAGACCGGCCGTGCCGGCGTCGGGGCGCGGGACCACGAAGCCGACCAACCGGGGCTCGCCCCCCGTTTCCGGCCGGGTCACCACGGCGGCCGCGGCCAGCACGGCCGGGTGGCCGGCCAGTACGGCCTCCACCTCGCCCGGCTCGATCCGCAGACCGCGGAGCTTCACCTGGTCGTCGAGGCGGCCGAGGAACTCCAGGTTGCCGTCGGCCCACCGGCGGACCCGGTCACCGGTGCGGTAGACGCGGCTGCCCGGCGTGCCGAAGGGGTCCGGCAGGAACCGTTCGGCGGTGAGAGCGGGCCGGTCGAGGTAGCCGCGGCTGACGGCCGGGCCGCCCAGGTACAGCTCGCCCGCGACACCGTCGGGAACCACCCTGCCGTACCGGTCCAGCACGTACGCCCGGGTGTGGCGCAGCGGCTTGCCGATCGGCACCAGGGCCTCGTCCGTCCGCTCCCCCGCCGCCGGCCGGGTGTCCTCGAAGCAGGTGTTGTCGACGCTGGCTTCGGTGAGCCCGTAGGAGTTGAGCAGCCGAAGCTCCGGCGATCCGATCGTGCGGGCCTGCTCGTAGTCACGGGCCGGCCAGGCGTCGGCGCCGCTCACCACCAGGCGCAGGGCCGGAAGCCGGCGGCCTTCGCCGTGTAGCGCCTGGGTGAGATAGCGCAGTACCACCGGGACGAACTCGGCGACGGTGATCTGCTGCTCGTCGAGCCTGGCGAGCAGGGCCGCCGGATCGAGCAGCAGGTCACGCGGGCACAGCACCAGAGCGGCCCCGGAGCCGAGTGCACGTGCGGCGTCCTCGGTGAAGACGTCGAAGGCGGCACTGGCCAGCTGCAACAGGCGGTCCCGCGGGGTGAGCCGGTAGGTCTCCTGCCACGCCGCGGCCCCGTTGGCCAGGTTGCGCCGGGTGACTTGGACGCCCTTGGGCCGCCCGGTCGACCCGGAGGTGTAGATGACGTAGGCCAGGTTGTCGGGTACGGCGGGGTCGGCGGGGCTCTCCGGCGACTCCTGTGCCAGTTCACCGGCCAGTCCGTCCAGTGCGAGCACCGTGATCCCGGCCGGCGCCGCGCCGGTCGCGGTGTCCGTCAGCAGCACCGCGATCCGCGCGTCCGAGAGGACGTAGGCGCGGCGTTCCGCAGGGTAGTCGGGGTCGAGCGGAACGTACGCGCCGCCGGCCTTGAGCACCGCGAGCAATGCGACCAGCAGGTTCGGTGAGCGGTCCAGCAGCAGGCCGACGCGGGTCTCGGGGCCGACGCCGTGCCGGCGCAGGATCCGCGCGAGCCGGTTGGCCCGCGCGTTCAGCGCGCCGTAGCTGAGCTGCCGGTCCCCGCACACGACGGCGACCGTGTCGGGGGTGCGCCCGGCATGCCGCTCGACGAGGGTGTGCAGGCAGTCCTCGGCATCGTCGAGCGGCCGCGCCGGATTCCGGTCGTCGATCAGCCGCTGCCGCTCGGCGTCATTGACCACCGCCAGCTCGCGCAGCGGGCGGGACTGGTCGGCCGCCATGCCGATGAGCAGCTCACGCAGTTGCTCCAGCAGCCCGCGGCTGGTGGCCGCGGTGTAGCGGTCGCGGGCGTAGAGGAGCATCAGGGGCATCCGGGGGCCGGGGGCCGCGCTCAGCGTGAGCGGATAGTTGGTCTGCTCGCCGCCCTGGCTCTGCTGGGCCTCCAACCCGGCCTGTTCCACCCCGGTGGCCTCGTCGGCCGGGAAGTTCTCGAAGACGACGATGCTGTCGAAGAGGCTCTGGCCCCGCGGCACCTCGCTCCAGCCCGCGATCCTGACCAGCGACGGGTAGGCGTACTGCTGGGCGTCGAGAACCTGGGCGTGCAGTTCGTGCAGCCACTCCCCCACACTGCGGTCGGGCGTGATCCGCACCCGCACCGGAAGCGTGTTGAGCAGCAGGCCGACCATGCGCTCGACGCCGGCCAGCTCCGGCGGCCGAGAGGCCACCGTCACGCCGAAGACCACGTCCTCCTCGCCGCCGTGCAGTCCGAGCACCAGCGCCCAGGCAGCGTTCACCAGCGTGCTCAGCGTCAGGCCGAGCCGCTGGGCAAGCCCTTGCACCTTCGCGGTGACCGGCTCGGGCAGCCGGATCTCCTCCTGCGCGTAGCCGTCCGCCGGGCGCGCGTCGGTGGCCACCTCGGCCGGCAGGGCGGTGGGCGCGCCGAAGCCGGCCAGCCGCTCCCGCCAGAACGCCTCGGCGTGCGCCTGGTCCTGCCGCTCCACCCACGCGATGAAATCGCGGTAGGACGGGGACGGCGGCGGCGTGTGGGTCCGTCCCTGCTGGGCCGCCTCGTACCGGGCGAACAGCTCCTTCATCACCAGCGGCACCGACCAGCCGTCGAGCAGGATGTGGTGGTGTGTCCAGATGAGCTGCCAGACGTCGTCGTCGAGCCGGACCACGGTCAGCCGGACCAGCGGGGCGGCCGCCAGGTCGAAGCCGCGGTCCCGGTCCTCCCGCAGGAACGCGCCCAGCGCCTCCTGCTGCTCGGCGTCGGTACGGTCCCGCCAGTCGTACTCCGTCCACGGCAGCGGCACCCGGTGGTGGACCAGCTGCAGCGGCCGGTCCAGCTCCTCCCAGTGGAACGAGGTGCGCAGCACGTCGTGGTGGTCGATCAGTTCCTGCCAGGCCTCGCGCAGCCGCACTGGGTCCAGTGCACCGCGCATCCGGCCGGACATCTGCACGATGTAGACGCCGCTGGCGGGGGCCTGGACGGTGTGGAACAGCATGCCTTCCTGGAGCGGTGACAGCGGGTAGACGTCGGCGACGTCGGCGCCCGCCACGAGCCCGTCCAGCGCGGACTGTTCGAGCCCGGCCAGCGGGAAGTCCGCGGCCGGCACACGTCCGGGGCCACTTGTGCGCCGCGCGGCCGTCACCACCGCAACCTCCCCGCGCAGCCGGTCCGCCAGCTGCCGCATCGTCTGCTCGGTGTGCAGCCGCGCGCTGTAGGTCAGGCGCAGCCGCAGCCGCCCGTCCGCCACCACGGCGGAGACGTCGAGCAGGTACGGCCGCCGGGCGCGCGGGTCCTGGTGCCGGCCGGTCGGCTCGGCGGCCGGCTCCCAGGGGGCCTCGCCGAGCAGCGAACGGCCGACCTGCCCCAGGTAGTTGAAGGAGACCGACGGGGTCGGCAGGCCGCGCAGCCCGGCCGTGGCGCGGTCGTCGCGGCCGTACCGCAGCAGGCCGTAGCCGAGTCCGCGCTCCGGTACGCTCCGCAGCCGCTCCCGCACCCGGGCGAGGGCCTCGCCCGGGTCGCCCTCGGTGTCCAGCAGCAGCGGGTAGAGGCTGGTGAACCAGCCGACGGTGCGCGACAGGTCGAGGTCGGATTCCCCGGCCTCGCGGCCGTGGCCCTCGACGTCCACCACGACCGGCCGGCGGCCGGTCCAGGCCGCCAGGGCCCGGCCCAGGGCGGTGAGCAGGACCTCCTGCGCGGAGGCGTCGTCCGCCGAACCGCCCGAGCGGGTCAGCTCGCGGGTGTCCTGCAGGCCGAGGGTGACCGTGACGCTCTCGGCGCAGTCGTAGGCGTCGGCCGACGGGTCAGCCGTGTCGGCGCCCGGTATCGATCCGGTGCCGGCGGTCAGGGTCTCGACCCAGTACGGGATCTGCTCCTCGGACCCGGCCGAACGCGCCCGTTCGGCCAGGTGCCCGGCCCACGCGCGGAAGGAGGTCGACTTGGCCGGCAGCCTGACGTCCCGGCCAACGGTGGCCTGCTGGTAGGCGACCGCGAGGTCGTCCAGCAGGATCCGCCACGAGACGGCGTCCACGCCCAGGTGGTGGACGACCAGCAGGAGGCGGTCACCGTCCTCGCCCAGGCGGACGTAGACCGCCCGCAGCAGGCAGCCGACAGCCAGGTCGAGGCCGGCCTGCGTCCGCTCAGCCAACTGCTCGAAGGCCTCCGCCCGCTCCGCGGCGGGCACCGCGGTGAGGTCCTCCACCGCGAGCAGCGGGTCCGGCAGGGCGTCCGGGCCGGCGTTGTCCATCGCCCACGTGCTCCCGTCGCGCCACAGCCGCAGCCGCAGGGCGTCGTGGTGGACGGCCAGCGCCCGCAAGGCGGACTCCAGGGCGTCCGTGGCCAGCGGCCTGCCCACCCGCAGCAGCAGCGACTGGTTGTAGTGGTGCGGTGCGACCACGTCCTGGTCGAGGAACCAGCGCTGAATGGGCGACGGCGGTACCGGCCCGGTCACCGGGGCGACCGGTTCGGCAGCCCGTCCGTCGGCGGTCCCGTCGCCGGTGAGCTCCGTGAGGGCCTCGGCGAGCCGGGCTACGGTCGGGTGCTCGAAGAGGAGCTTGGGGGTCAGCGGCAGCCCGAGGCGCGCCGCCCTGGAGACCACCTGGATGCTCAGGATGGAGTCGCCGCCCAGGGCGAAGAAGTTCTGGTCGCGGCCGACCCGTTCCAGGCCGAGTACCTGGCTCCAGAACTCGGCCAGGGCCTCCTCGACGGGGGAGCGCGGATCCTCGCCCTCCGGCGCCGCCGCGCCGGCGGTATCGGGCGCGGGGAGCCGGTCGCGGTCGAGCTTGCCGTTGGGCGTCAGCGGCAGTGTTTCGAGCGTGACGAACGCCCGCGGGATCATGTACTCGGGCAGGGCGCGTGCGCAGAAGGCGCGCAACTCCGCTTCGCCCGGCCCCGGTTCGCCCGGCCCCGGTTCGCCCGGCCCCGGTTCGCCCGGCCCCGGTTCGGACACCACGTAGGCGACCAGACGGGCGCTGCCGGGGGTGTCCTGCCGGGCCAGCACGACGGCCTCGCGGACGGCCGGGTGGCGGCTCACCGCGGCCTCGACCTCGCCGAGCTCGATCCGGAAACCCCGGATCTTGACCTGGTGGTCGTTGCGGCCCAGGAAGGCGAGGGTGCCGTCGGCGAGATAGCGGACCCGGTCGCCGGTCCGGTAGAGCCGGGCGCCGCCGACCGTACCGAACGGGTCGGGGACGAACCGGTCGGCCGTCAGCCCGGGTCGGCCCAGGTAGCCGCGGGCCAGCCCCGGGCCGCCGAGGTAGAGCTCACCCGGCACGCCGACCGGCACCGGCCGCATCCGCTCGTCCAGGACGTAGATGCGGGTCCCGGCCACCGGGCGGCCGATCGTGACCGGCTCGCCGGGACGGCATTCGGCCCAGGTGGCCCAGATGGTGGCCTCGGTGGGACCGTACAGGTTGCCGAACCGACGCCCCGGCGCCCAGCGGTCGACCACCTCCTGCGGGCAGGCCTCGCCGGCCACCGTGATGGTCCGCAGCGCGGGCAGGGCCGCCTCCGGAAGCACCGCAAGCGCCGTGGGCGGCAGCGTGACCGTGGTGACGGCCTGCTCGTCCAGCAGCGTGAGCAGATCGGGTCCCGGCAGCAGCCGGTCGCGCTCGGCCATGAGCAGGCTGCCACCCGAGGCCAGTGCCATCACGACCTCGAAGACCGAGGCGTCGAAGCTGGCCGAGGCGAACTGCAGCACCCGGCTGCCCGGGCCGAGGCCGAAAGCGGACTGCTGCGCCCGGGCCAGCTCGGCCAGGCCCCGGTGGGTGACCATCGTGCCCTTGGGCGTTCCGGTGGAGCCGGAGGTGTAGATCAGGTAGGCGATCTGGTCCGGCGAGGTGGGCCGGGCCTGCTCCGGGGCGGACGTCCCGGCGTCGGCGGCGCGGTCCAGGCCGATCACCTCGACGCCCTCGTGCGGGAGCCGGTCGAGCAGGTCGTCGCGGGTGATCAGGACGGTCAGCCGGCTGTCGCGCACCATGAACGCCAGCCGGTCGGCCGGGTAGGAGGGGTCGAGCGGAACGTACGCGCCGCCCGCCAGCATCACGGCGAGAAGTGCGACCACCGTGTCGGGCGACCGCTCCAGGCTCACCCCGACCCGCACGTCCGGGCCGACGCCCAGGCCCCGCAGCTGCCGGGCCAGGCGGCCGGCCCGCGCGAGCAGCCCGCCGTACGTGAGCTGCCGGTCGCCGAACACGACCGCCACGGCGTCCGGGGTGCGGGCGCCCTGATCCGCGATCAGCTCCGCCAGGCCCGCTGCCGGGACGGCCGGAAGCGGGGTCCGGCTCCACTCCTCCAGGATCCGTCGGCGCTCGGGGCCGGTGATCATGACCAGCTCGCCCAGGCGGGTCTCCGGCCGGGCCGTCAGGGTCTCCAGCGCGGCGAGGAAATGGCCGGTGAGCCGGGCGATGCCGGTCGGCACGAAGAGGTCGACGCAGTACTCGAGGCTGCCGGTCAGACCGTCCGGGGTCTCGGTGAGGTTCAGGGTCAGGTCGAACTTGGTCCGGCCCCGGCCCGGTACGGAGTCGAGCGGGCGCACCTCGACCCCCGGCCACCGGGCTGTGGTCTCGGCGTACCGCTGGTAGTTGCACGCCACCTGGACCAGGGGCGCGTAGCTGAGGTCGCGGCCGGGGGCGAACTCGTCGACCAGCTGCTCGAACGGCACGTCCTGATGGGCGTACGCGTCCAGGCAGACCTCTCGGACGCGGGCGACGAGCTCGGCGAAAGTCGGGTTGCCGCCCAGGTCGGTGCGCAGCGCGAGCGTGTTGGAGAACAGCCCGATCAGCGGTTCGGTCTCGGGCACCGGCCGGTGGGCCACCGGGGTGCCGACGATGATGTCCTCGCTGCCGCTGTACCGCGCGAGCACCGTCTGGAAGACCGCCAGCAGCACCATGAACGGTGTGGCGCCGAGCCGGGTGCTGACGCCGCGCAGGGCCTCGGCCGCGGCCGGCGGCACCGTGAACGGGTGGCGCGCGCCCTCGTAGCCGATGGTCTGCGGCCTCGGGTGGTCGGTGGGCAGCGCGAGCAACGCGGGTGCACCGGCCAACTGGCCTCGCCAGTAGTCGAGATGGCCTGCCAGGGCGGCGTCGTGCAGCGAGGCTCGCTGCCAGATCGCGTAGTCGGCGTACTGGGCCGCAAGCTCGGGCAGCGCCGCGGTCGTCCCCTCGACGGCCGCGGTGTACCGGGCCGTGATCTCGCCGAGCAGCACGGACATCGACCAGCCGTCGGCGACAATGTGGTGGAAGCTGATCAGCAGTACGTGCTCGTCCGGCGCCAGCCGGAGCAGGAGCGACCGGAACAGCGGGCCACGGGCAAGGTCGAAGCGTCGGTCCGCCTCGGCCGCGGCCAGCTGCCGGACCACGTCGTCGCGTCGCTGCGCCGGCACCGACCGCAGGTCGACAACGGGCAGCGCGACCGGCGCCGCCGGGGCGATCACCTGCCGGGGTTCACCGCCGTCGGCGTGGAACGTGGTGCGCAGTGCCTCGTGCCGGGCCACCACCGCGCTCAGGCTGCCGGCCAGCGCCGCCGCGTCCAGCCGGCCGAGCAGGCGCACACCATTGCTGACGTTGTACAGCGGGGTCTCCGGCTCCCAGGCCTCGAAGAACCAGAGCCGTCGCTGGGCTGAGGAGAGCGGCAGCTCGTCCGGACGCGGCCCGGCGGTCAGCGGCCGCGCCCCGGCGGTGGCGCCCCCGCCCTGCCGCCGGGCATCGACCTCGGCGGCCAGTTCGGAGATCGTCGGCTTCTCGAACAGCACCCGCAGCGGCAGCTCGATCCGGAAGACCTTCCCCAGCCGGTTGTGGATCTGGGCGGCCAGCAGCGAGTGGCCGCCCAGGCCGAAGAAGTCGTCCGTCACTCCCACCCGGGCAACCCCGAGGACCTGCTGCCAGATACCCGCGATCACCTCCTCGGTGGGTGTCGCGGGGGCCCTACCGGCCTGCGGCGCGACACGCGGCGGATCCGGCAGCCGGGTCTCGTCGACCTTGCCGTTGGGGGTCAGCGGCAGTTCGTCGAGTGTGACGAAGGCGGCGGGTACCAGGTTGGCGGGCAGCCGCTCGGCACAGTACTCGCGCAGGCCGGCCGGTTCGGCGGCGGGCACCAGGTAGGCCACCAGCATGCCGTCACCGGACGCGCCGGCGCGGACCGTCACGGCGGCGCCGCGGACCTCGGGATGGCCGTTCAGTACGGCCTCGATCTCGGCCGGCTCGATCCGGACGCCGCGCAGCTTGACCTGGCGGTCGGCCCGGCCGACCGACTCCAGCCGGCCGTCCGGCCACCAGCGCACCAGGTCGCCGGTCCGGTACAACCGTTCGCCGGACGCGTTGCCGAAGGGGTTCGGCAGGTATGCCGCGGCCGTCTGGCCCGGACGTCCGAGGTAGCCCCGGGCCACGCCCCCGCCGCCGATCCAGAGCTCTCCGATCGCGCCTTGCGGCACCGGACGCAGGTCGCCGTCCAGCACGTGAACCCGGGTGTCGCTGATCGGGCGGCCGATCGGCGGCGGCCCGCTCTCCTCGGCCGACGGCAGTACGAGCCCGGCGACCGCGACGACGGTCGCCTCGGCCGGACCGTAGTTGTTCACCAGTTCGAATGGCAGGTCCCGCACCGGCCGACCGCTCATCCGGGCGCCACCCGCCAGCAGGCAGCGCAGCGCGGTGCCCGCCGGCCAGTCGAGGTGGATCACCTGCTCGGCCAGCGGGGTGGGCAGGAAGGACACCGTGCACCCCTGCTCCAGCAGCCAGCCGGGCAGCAGGTCGGGCTGGAGCCGCTCCCGCTCGGGGACCACGTGCAGGGTCGCCCCCGCGGCGAGCGCGGGCCAGAGCTCCACGTTGAAGGCGTCGAAGGACGGGCTGGCGAACTGGCTGAGCCGGTCGTGCTCGCCCGGCCGGTAGTCCTGGAGGTACCAGGCGACGAGGTTGCGCAGGTTGGCGTGGCTCACCATCACGCCCTTGGGCAGGCCGGTCGAACCCGAGGTATAGACCAGATAGGCCAGGTGGGCGGGGTCGGGGCCGTCGGCCGGGGGGACCGCCGGGCGGGCCGCAAGCTCGGCGGCCAGCGCGGGATCATCCAGGCACAGCCGTTCCACCGTCGGCGATTCGGCCGCCGCCAGGTCCCTCCGGGTGACCAGGATGCCCGCGCCGCTGTCGGCCAGCAGGTACGCCACCCGCTCCGCGGGGTAGGCCGGGTCTATCGCGAGGTAGGCACCGCCCGCCAGCCAGACGGCGAGCATCGACACGTAGAGGTCGGCCGAGCGTTCCAGGCACACCGCCACCGGTCGCTCCGGGCCGACGCCTGCCTCCCGCAGCAGGTGTGCCAACCGTGCGGCCCGCGCGAGCAGCGCGCCGTTCGTGAGCTGCCGCTCACCGTCCACCACCGCGACCGCGTCCGGCCGGGCGGCGATCCGGGCGGCGACGGTCGCCGCAACGGTGTCCGGAACGCCTTCGGTCGGCCCCCGGCTGCCCCAGTCCGTCGTCAGCCGGTCGAGCTCACCGGGCGACAGCATCTCGATCCGGTCGGCGTCGTGCTCGGCCGCGGTGGCCAGGCCCGCCAGCAGGCGCTCCAGGTGCGCGAGCAGGCGCTCGGCGGTGTCGGCGTCGTACCTGGCGGTGTCGTGGGCGAGGCGCAGGTGCAACCGGTCGTCCGCCGCCACCACCAGGGTGAGCGGGTAGTGCGTCTGCTCCCGCACCCGAAGGCCGCCGACCGACAACGCCCCCGTCTCGACGGTGCCCGAGGTCGCCAGCGGGTAGTTCTCGAACACCACGATGCTGTCGAAGAGCTGCGTTCCGCGCGGCACCTCGCTCCAGCCCTGCACGTCCACCAGCGAGCTGTGCTCGTACTGGCGCAGCTCGACCATCTGCTCCTGGCACTGCCGCAGCCAGGCGATCAGCGGCAGTCCGGTGTCAAGTCGCAGTCGCATCGGCAGCGTGTTGATGAACAGGCCGACCATCTGCTCGAAGTCGGCCAGATCGTACGGGCGGCCGGCGACGGTGGTGCCGAAGAGGACGTCCCGCTCTCCCGTGTAGCGGCCGAGCAGGAGCGCCCAGGCGCCCTGCACCAACGTGCTCAGCGTCAGCCCGTGGCGCCGGCCCGACTCGCGCAGCGCCGCCGTGACCGCCTCCGGCAGGCTCAGTGCCACGGTGGCGTGCCCGCCGTCCGCGCCGTGCTCGCCCGCGGCGGCCTCCCGTGCCGCGGGCAGCGGCGTGGGCGCGCCGACGCCTGCCAGGTGGGAGCGCCAGAAGGCCTCCGCCTGCGCCTGGTCCTGCTTGCGCAGCCAGACCACGTACTCGCCCAGGTCCGGCGCGGGCGCCAGTCCGGCCGCGGTTCCGGAGATCCCCTCCTGGTAGAGCGCCATCACCTCACGGAAGGCCACCGCGCGGGACCAACCGTCCAGGATCACGTGGTGGTTGCTCCACACCAGCTGGTGCGTCTCGTCGGCGAGGCGGACCAGGGTCAGCCGGAACAGCGGAGGGCGGGCCAGGTCGAAGCCGCGGACCCAGTCCTCGTGGGTCAGCGCCTCCAGCCGCGCCTCCTGCTCGGCGGCCGGCATCCCACGCCAGTCGTGCTCGCTCCAGGGCAACGCAACCTGACGGTGCACCACCTGGCGGGCCTGCGCCTGGTCGGTCCAGTGGACCGATGTCCGCAGCGTCCCGTGCCTGGCCAGGACCCCCGTCCAGGCCAGCCGGAAGGCCTCCGCGTCCAGCGGGCCCTGGATCCGGCAGGACACCTGTTCCACGTAGGCGTCCGCGCTGGACCCGAGCAGGCTGTGGAAGACCAGCCCCTGCTGCAGCGGGGACAGGGGATAGATCCGCTCGATACGCTGCCGTGCCGTTCCGCCCTGAGCGGTCATACCTCGTCATCCCCCATCAACAAGTCGTCCAACTGGTCGAGCAGACCGCCCAGTTCTTCCTCGCCCAGCCCGGATTCGGCGAATGCCGGATCGGCCGGGCCGTGCTCCGGCACGGCCGCCGGGCCGGCCGTGGCCAGCGCCCGCAGCTCGCCCAGGCAACGCTCCGCCAGCTCCTCGATCTCCCCCGACCGGTGCAGCGCCGGGTTGTACGACCAGCTGATCCGCAGCCGGCCTGCAACCACAACGGCCGTGACGTCCACCAGGTAGGGGCGCCGCCCCTGCGGGTCGACGGTGGGACCGGTGCTCTCCAGGCTGAGCTCGAACGGCCCGTCCGGGCCGCCGTCCGACATCTGGCCCAGATAGTTGAAACGCAGGGCCGGCGCCGGCAGGGACCGCAGTCCGGCCGTTTCGGCGCCGACCCGCCCGTAGCGCAGCAGTCCGAAGCCCGCCCCTGTGTCGGGCAGCGCGGCCAGTTCGGCCAGCCGCTCCGCGGTCCGGCGGACCACCTCGGCCGGCGAGTCCTCGGCGAGGGCCGTCAGGCGCAGCGGGTACAGCGTGGTGAACCAGCCGACCGTGCGGGACAGGTCGACGTCGGCGCGGTCGGTGTCGCGGCCGTGGCTCTCCAGGTCGATCACCGTGTCCGGTTCGCCGGTCCACTCGGCGACGGCCCGGCCGAGAGCCGCGAGCAGCAGCTCCAAGGCGCTGTGACCGCCCGGAGAACGGAGCAGCTGCGCGGTGGCCTCGGGGCTCAGCACCGTGGCCGCGGTCTCCGCCTCGCCGTGCCGGCCGGGCTCGCCGCGCAGCCTCCCGGCCGCCGGTACGGAAGCGAGGGTCCGCGTCCAGTAGGGGAGTTGGGCCAGCAGCTCGGCGGACTCGGCGCGCGTCGCGAGCCGCTCGGCCCAGGTGCGGAAGGCGGTCGTCCTGGCCGGCAGGCGGACCGGCAGTCCGCCGGCCGCCTGCTCGTAGGCGGTGGCGAGGTCGTCGAGCAGAATCCGCCAGGAGACGCCGTCCACCGCGAGGTGGTGGAAACCGGCCGCCGTGCCGGATGCCGAGGATCCGGAAGCGGAGGACCCGGAGGCCGAGGATCCCGAGGCGGAGGACCCCGAGGAGCTGTCGCCGCCGCCGGCCGGGTGCCCACTGCCGCTGGCGTTGGCGCAGTGGTTGCCGTACGCCGGGTTCAGCGCGCCGACCACGTCGACGGTGTTGCCGCAGGCGTTGATCGGCACCTCGACCGGCACCTGCACCGAGTTCCCCGAGGCCACGCCCGGCGAACCGGCCGCAACCCCCTGCGCCTCGGCGCCCGCGTAGGCGTAGCCGGCGGTCGAGGCCAGGACACTACCGGTGGCCACGGCCGTGAGGAGCCCCTTCTTGGCTACATTCCTCATATTTTCCCCTGACGTATCGAGACGACGTGATGACCTAAACGAAAGTCGGAATTTCCGAATAACTGGCTAGGTCTTCGGCTGCACAGGGGACAACGAGGCTGGGGCATCGAGGTTGAGCCGAACGAACCCGCTTCACCCGATCGAGCGAAACCACCCGCAGGCCATGGACAGGCGACCGGACAGCTCCGGGCGGATTCAGCGAGATCCCGAACGGGCCGGAGCGGGTCCCGGTGGCCGGGAGCAGGCCGGACGGGTCCGGGCAGAGAAGTGCCCCCGGTGCGGCGCGTCCGCCACCCGGGGGCCAAGTAGTCAACCCGATGACCAGCCTGTCAGCCGATCACACGGTCAACCTGCGCTCAGAAGTTGGCGCAGTGGTTGCCGAAAGCCGGGTTCAGAACGCCGATCACGCTGACGGTGTTGCCGCAGAGGTTCACGGGGATGTGCACGGGGATCTGCACCTGGTTGCCCGAAACCACGCCCGGCGAGCCGGCGGCGACACCATCGGCCACGGCACCGCCGTGGGCGGACGCAACACCGGCGGCGGCCAGCACCAGGCCGCTGGTGGCGGCGGTCACGGCGGCGATCTTCTTGACCTTCATCATTCCTCCTGTACGGACTGCGCAGCCCGTTCGGCGGGCTGCAAAGGAATGAACGAGGGTGTGGCAAACGGGGTACGGAACCTTTTCCCCATTCACCCGCAACGGTGATGCCTCGCACAAGATGTCGACCTGAAACCTCAGGGAGAAACGTTTCTCTGGATCATTTTTCCGCCGTCCCAAATCATTAGCTCGGACAATGCGGACGGCCCCGCCCCCGGGCACCCCGGGAACGGGCCGCGCCCCCGCACGGGGGCCGGTTGCTCAGCTGAGGTCGATGAACCGGTCCAGCACCCGGACGCCGAACTTCAGCCCGTCCACCGGCACCCGCTCGTCCACGCCGTGGAACATCCCGGCGAAGTCCAGCTCCGGCGGCAGCTGAAGCGGCGCGAAGCCGAAGCAGCGGATCCCGAGGTCCTGGAACGACTTGGCGTCCGTCCCGCCGGAGAGGCAGTACGGCACGGCGCGCGCGATCGGGTCCTCGGCACGGAGCGCGGTCTGCATCGCCTCCACCAGCGCGCCGTCGAACCCGGTCTCGATCGCCTTGTCCGAGTGCAGGCTCTCCCGCTTCACGCGCGGGCCGAGCACGCTGTCCAGCTCGGCCAGGAACTCCTCCTCGTAGCCGGGCAGGAAACGCCCGTCCACGTGCGCGGTCGCCTGCCCGGGGATCACGTTCACCTTGTAGCCGGCGCCGAGCATGGTCGGCTGGGCGGTGTTTCGCAGCGTGGTGCCGATCATCTTGGCGATGCCGCCCAGCACCCGCAGCGTCTCGTCCATGTTCTCCGGGTCGAGCTCGACGCCGAGCGCGTCCGACAGCTCGTCCAGGAAGGCCCGGACGGTCTTGGTGATCCGCAGCGGGAACTTGTGCCGCCCCAGCCGCGCGACCGCCTCGCACAGCTCGGTGATCGCGTTGTCGTCGTTCTCCATCGACCCATGCCCGGCCCGGCCCTCGACCGTGAGCCGCATCCAGTGCATGCCCTTCTCGGCCGTCTCCACCAGGTAGAGCCGGGTCTGGTCGTTGACGGTGAACGAGAAACCGCCGACCTCGCCGATCGCCTCGGTCACGCCCTCGAACAGACCCGGGTGCTTGTCCACCAGGTACCGGGCCCCGTACGTGCCGCCCGCCTCCTCGTCCGCGAGGAAGGCCAGCACCAGGTCGCGCGGGGGCTTGCGCCCGGTCCGCAGGCGGTCACGGACGACGGCCAGCGTCATCGCGTCCATGTCCTTCATGTCGACCGCGCCGCGCCCCCAGACGCACCCGTCCGCGATCTCGCCGCCGAACGGGTCGTACGTCCAGTCCGCGGCATTGGCCGGCACCACGTCGGTGTGCCCGTGGATCAGCAGGCCCGGACGCGACCGGTCCTCCCCCTCGATCCGCACCACCGTCGACGCCCGCCCCTTGGCCGACTCGAAGATCTGGGGTTCGAGACCGAACTCCGCGAGCTGTTCGGCCACGTACTCGGCGGCCTTCCGCTCCCCCGGCCCGGAGCCGTCGCCGTAGTTGCTGGTGTCGATCCGGATCAGATCGCGACAGATCTCGGCGACCTCCGACTCGGCCGTCACCTTCGGCGCCGCCGCCCGCCCCGCCGTCGACTCGCTCCGCTCGCTCACGGTCACTCCTCGTCTCAGCCCCGCACCGGCGCACCACCGCGCCACCCCCGGGACCTGCACCCGGGCCGTACGAGCACGTCCGCCCATACTCCCCCAGCACCCCACCCGGATCCACCCCGCGAACCCGGGGGAAACCACAGGAAACCCCCTGGTCACACCCCCGCCACAGACCACTCCCCTGCCCCGCCCCCGGCCCCCGCACCCCCGCCCGGAGCCGTTTTGGGAGCTCAAGCCGATCTTTGCTACAGTTACATCTGTCAGCGCGGCCGAGGAAGCCGCAAAGACAACACCTAGTCCGGGTGGCGGAATGGCAGACGCGCTAGCTTGAGGTGCTAGTGCCCTTTATCGGGCGTGGGGGTTCAAGTCCCCCCTCGGACACAACGAGTGCGGGTCAGGGGAAATCCTGGCCCGCACTTTGCGTTTGCAGCCATCGGGCCGACGCCGATGTACCAGCCCCGCGAAGCCGCCCGTCGCCCCCAAATGCCCCGAGCCGCCACCGAGAACGCGACGCCAAGGTCATCTCGCTGTCGGTGTGGCTCATCGAACCGCTCACCAGTTGCTGCCCCGTCTGCGAGAACCTCACCGAGGCCAGGGGCCTCAAGCCGTTTCAGCAAGGCTTTGGAGGACCCCTCTGTCCGACGCCACCACGGGTAGCCGGCCGGCCGAGCGGGCGGTTACCGCGCTCGCCGGCGCCATCGCTGCCACCTACACCGAGTTGTGCGGCCAGGAGGGTGCGACCGCCGGCCGCCCTGGCACTCGGCGCGGGAATCCGCCCGTCCGCCGCACGCAAGGTCGCCCGGGGAACCATCCCCGGGCGACCCTCTCGGCATGAGCAAGGAATGTTGCTGCGACCCCGCACTACGGAAGCTCGCTCCGGTCCGGGTGCTCAGAGCGGAAGTCCCGTGCGGTCACACGCCGCCCCGAGTCGGGTGGCGTCCGACCGCCTTCGGGCGCATTCAGCGCGACTGCTGCTGTTGCCAGAGTGAGCGAGCGATGCCGAGCCGCGGGCTGGTGAAGGCGAGTTCCTCGCCCGATCCTGCGCCTTGGCCGGGCAGTGCTGCCAGTTTCCCGAGCTTGGCTGCGAGGCGCTTCAGCCGGTCATCGTTGGGAGCGGTGTCGATCTGGAAGTGGCTTTCCTTGGCGACCTTCTCGTCGCCGCCCCAGCGGACGACGCCATCGCATTGGGCGAGGATGTCACGGATGACGATCAACTGGTTGGGGAAGAGTCCGTCCCGGACACCTGCGGGGTACATGCCCGGGTGCAGGGCTATGGCTGTGCCGGAGAGGTAGTTCGATTCGTAGGGTGCTGCCACGGCGCGACGAGTCGTGTATCCGTGGACGTCGTCGGCTGCGAGGGCCGTGATCTCGTAGTGGAAACGGCGGGTCACGTAGGCCAGCACCGTGGTGACCGCGCCGGGCAGGAGGTCGAGGGCGATGTCGCTTCCCTCAACCCTCACGGTTTCGAGGCCCTTGGTGACGACGGGCCAGCCGTTGGCGCTGACTCGCTCCGTCCATTCGTTCGGCCTGTCCGCCGGCTGTGCCGCGGCGGGGCGGCTGACCGCCAGGGTGTGGACGGCTGCGGCTCCGGTGGCAGCGAGTGCACCGGTGAGAAGGCGGCGGCGCGTTATCGGCCGTGCGGAATCAAACAGGCTCATTGCTGGCTCCTCAAGGTGGTCGATCGCCGCCTCAGGTAGGCGAACAGTCCGGCGCCGGCGCAGACGGCGGAGGCGGTGAGGCACGTGTAGACAAGGGGGTTGACGTAGCCGGGGACCAGTTCCAGGGCGCTGCCGTCCTCCCACTGGCATTCGACTTTCAGAGGGAGCAGGCCCTCTGAGGTGCGAAGCAGGTCATCCTCGCGGTGGCGGGCGCCGGCCATTCGTCCACCGTTGTCGGCCATGACGCACTTCTCGCCGATGTCGAGGGTGAACCCCTCGCTGTATCCGGAGAGATAGACGGGTCCGGCGAGGAGAGCGGAGTAGATCGCCAGGCGAATGGCGAGCCGGTGCGTTGCGCCGGGGTGGCGCCGGTGCGCGCGAACGACGGATCTGGCCATGGCCAGGATCAGGGCAATGTAAAGCAGGGCCAGTAGGACCTTGCCAATCACGACGGCTCCTTGGGGCTGGGGGCACTGAGGTTGGCCGGTTTGCCGGTCTCCTGCGCGACGCGGTCCAGGAGGGTCTTGGTGAATCCCTGGACGAACTCGTCGAACTTGTCGTCGGGCAGCATGCTCGGCATGAGGGTGTCGAGTCCGGCGAGGTCCGTGATCACCAGGGTTCGGCCCGCCGAGATGGTCACGTCACCGCCGGTCAGCATCTCCTCCGTGACCTTGGTCAGCTTGTCCGGTGTACCGCCGAACCGGGCCTCGTAGAACCGCTGGTAGCGGGCGACGTGGCCGCCGTCGGTGTACATCGACCGGGCCGCGTCGATGATGGTCGCGCCCTTCTTCACGGCACTCCCGATGAGGAACCCGTCGACGTCCTCGATGAGGTCGTTGAATCCGAAGGTGGTATCGACATCGATCTTGGCGAGGCGGTCCATGGCGTAGGTGTAGCCGGAGGAGTAGGTGGCATGGTCGCGCCTCCACTCCGCGTAGAAGGTGCACAGGTCGCCTCCCCAGCCGGCCATGTCCCCGCCGTTGATGCCGTTGCCCCCCGGGAGCAGCCACTGGAACGCTCCGTTGGCCGCGGCGGCCCAGTGGTCGGTGCTGAGCATGACTCCCGTCGAGGGGTCCAGGAACTTCTTCATGGGGGTGAAGCCGGAGTTCTTGACGTAGTCGATGAAGCCCTGGCTCGGCGCGTTCACCAGTACGTCCCACTGTGCGCCGGTGTACTTCGGGTGCCGCAGATACTGCATGATGCGCTCGCTGTGGCTGTACACCTTGTCGTCGTACTTCACCGACAGGGCGTACAGGTCCTCGAGCATCTTCAGGAAGGCATCGGCCGGGGCTCCGGGATTGTTGACCGAGGACACCCCTGGGTCCTGGTCAGGTCGGTGGACGTTCTTGTCGATGCTGATCTTTCCGTCCCCGGATCCAACGGAAATGGTGGCGATCTGGTTGAACGACCAGTTGCCGGGGAGAGGGAACCCCATGTTCCCGGAGAACCCGGTGGACATCCCGGAGACGAACGAGAACCGCGCAAACGTGTGCCTTGTCACCTGGGCGCAGACGTTCCGCGAGCCGTAGACACCGTGGATGTACCGCTTCCCCCTGGAGTTGAGTCCGGCGACGATGCCTTTGAAGTACGGGATGATGAACCGGTTGATCTCGTCCTGGGTGGCGTCGTAGTCGACGGCGAAGTAGATGACGGTGCCCCGGTCGAATCCGTACTTCAGTGCCGCCGTGTGGGCATCGACGGCATCGGTGTACCCCTGCTTGTCGGTGAAGTAGGTGACATCCCTGCCGTAGTACTGGGAGATCGGGAACACCCGCAGCCCGTTGGCGAATATCGTCTCCAGCTCGCCGGGCTGGATCGCCTTGTTCAAGGGCTCCTTGCTGGGCCGTTCGTCAAGGTACCGGCCGATGACGACGTGGCCGGCTTCCTTGAGGGCCTTCGCCCGCGCATCGGTGACGGTCTGCACACAGTCTGCGGCCGTTCCCCTCCGGCTCGGGTCGCCGGTGGAGACGAGCAGCTCGGCCCAGGTGGCGAAGTCGGCCTTCCTGGTCACCTCCAGGCCGGAGAACTGCTGGAAATCCTCGACCTTCGAGGCGAGGTCGCTGTCAAAAGTGCTCTGGAATGCAGACATTTGTCCGTTGAAGACCATCGCGGCGCTGAAGATCTCCACGAAGCGGCCCTGCATGCCCTGTTCAAGCGTTTTCGTCCGCAGTCCGCGCTGGGTGCCGGGGCCGAACAGGCCATTGGCCTCCGCATCCGTCATCCCGAGCTCGTACTGGATCGCGAACATCAGGGCCTTCTGAACGTCGCGGGAGAAGTATCCGTCACACGGCATGACGAAGAACTGGGCACGGTCGATGTACGTGGCGTTCAGCCACCGCTGCAAACCGGCTACGCCTCCGTTGCCGCCCGCGACGACCACGTAGGCATCCATGGTGAGCAGTGCCTTGAACACCTTGGGGGACAGATTGCCGTTCGCGCGGGCGCCGAGGCCGGCGTTGCCCATCATCGAGTTGATGGCCTTGCCCGTCCCCGCCGTGTACGTGCCGGTGATGCCACCGGGCTCGTAGCCCTTGCAGTAGCAGGCGCCCTGGATGATCTTGACGAGGTTGGCGTTCTTCTCCGCCGGGCCGATGTCACCACGCGCGGCCAGTGCACTCAGCGTGCCGGGCCCGAAGGAGTTGGACAGAGTGGTGATCCCCAGCTCGAACTGCAGCGCGCGGGTCAGCGCGTACATCGTGGCCCAGCTGGTCTTGCCGTCCTCTGGCGCTCGCACGAACCCGGACACCGCACCATAGGTCGAATTAACCCACTTCTGCGCTTCCAGCACCTTGGCATCCATACGGAATATCCCCCATTTCGCTTGCGCTGACAAGTGTTCACGAACTGCTTAGGCGGATGAAACAGACGGTCTGACGCCCCACACTCAACTCGCCCGCCCGAGCCCTGTGGCCTGCGGCATCAGTGGCGTCTCAGGGCCTCGGCCGGCTGGATCCGGGAGGCCCGCCAGGCGGGGTAGGTCCCAGCCAGCAGCCCGGTGGCGAGGCCGAGGAACGGGGCAGTGGCGATGGCCGCCGGGTGCAGGACAGGAGTCCACTGTTTGGCGGCGGCGACGACGACGATGGTCACGGTGCCGAGGGAGGCGCCGACCAGGCCGCCGATCAGGCCGAGTGCCGTGGATTCGGCAAGGAACTGGGTGGTGATGTGCCGAGCTCTGGCACCCAGCGCCCGGCGTAGGCCGATCTCGCCACTGCGTTCCAGAACGGCAACCAACGTCGTATTGGCGATGCCGACCGCGCCGATCACCAGGCACACGGCCGCGAGCAGCAGGAAGAGCTGCCCCAGGTCGTTCTCCACCCCCGAGCGCAGGCTGCGCGGGTCGGGCGGCGGGGTGGCCCGCAGGTAGTCGGGGTGGTCCGGGCGCAGCACGAGGGGCGCCTCGGCTGCTATCTGCGTGGCCGCGCCGAGCTGGGTGGTGATGAGCATCCTGGCGCGGTCGTCGGTGGGCGGCCCCCAGAGTTCCTCGGCGGTGGTGCGGGGGACGATCACTGAGGTGAGAAGGTCGGCGCGACGCTGGACATCGGCGAGGATGCCGATGACGGCGAAGGGCGTACTGCCGATGAAGACGGCGGGCTGGGTGCGCAGACTGGTGATGCCCAGACGAGTAGCGGTGGCTGCGCCGAGAACAGCAACGTGTTCGCGGTGCTGGTCGTGGAACTCGTCGTAGGTGCGGCCCTGTTGGAGGGTCGCCCCGGCCGCACGAAGGGCTCCGGCGGAGGCTGCGGTCAGCTGGGCCTGGCGGTCCGTGGTGGTGTAGGCGGCGCCGGACGGGCCGCTCGCGACAACCTGGCCGGTCTGGAGCCGCACGTGCCAGGAGACGCCTGCGGCGGTCACTCCGTGCAGTTGCTGGATCCGGGCGTCGGCGTCACCGGGGAAGGCCGGGCCGGCTTGGCCGGTGATGTCGGGTGCGATGTCGTCGACGGTGACCTCGGTTGCGGTCAGTTCACTGAAACGGCCGTCGATCTGCGACGCCGCGGTGCTGGTCAGACCGGTGACGGCGATCAGCGCACCGACACCGAGGACGGTGCCGACTGCGGTGAGTGCGGAACGGGCCGGGCGCTGCATGATGCCGGCCACGGCCTCCGCGGCGAGGTCGCGCAGCGACATCCGGGAGCGGGGGAGTTTCATACCAGCACCTGGCCGTCGCGGATGGTGATGGTCCGCTGGCCGCGGCGGGCGACCTCGGGATCGTGGGTGATCACGGCGATGGTCATTCCGTCACGGTGCAGGGCGTCGAGCAGATCGAGTACGGAGGCCGCGGTCTGGGAGTCGAGGTTGCCGGTTGGTTCGTCGCACAACAGCAGGGAGGGCTCGGCCGCCAACGCCCGGGCGATCGCGACGCGCTGACGCTCGCCGCCGGAGAGCCTGGTGGGCAGCGCGTCCAGCCGGTGGCCGAGGCCGACTCGGCGAAGTGCCTGTTCGGCTCGCTGCTTGCGCGCACCGCGCGGGGTGCGCTGGTAGACCATGGCGAGTTCGACGTTTTCGCGGGCCGTGCGGTGGGCGAGCAGGTGGAAGGACTGGAAGACGAATCCGATCCGCGTGCCGCGTAGGGCGGTGCGCTCGGCGTCGCTGGCGGCGGCGGTGTCGATGCCGTCCAGCAGGTAGCTGCCGCAGGTCGGTTCGTCCAGCAGGCCGACAATGTTGAGGAAAGTGGACTTGCCTGCGCCGGAGGGGCCGACGATCGTGACGTATTCGCCACGCTGGACGGTCAGGTCACAGGGTCGCAGTGCTGCCACCTCGGGCGGTCCGGGGTAGGTCAGGCCTGCCTGTCGTAGTTCGATGACGGGTGCGTTCATCGGCTGCTGCCCACCACGACCTTGTCTCCGGGGTTCAGCTTGGCGCCGGTTTCGGGGGTGACCGCTATGAAGCCGCTGCCGGAGATACCGGGCCGTACCGGGACGCGGCGGGTACTGCCGTCAGAGCCGAGCACGCTCACACTGGTCTGGCCGTCCGCGCCGGCTGAGACAGCTGCGGAGGGAACGGCGAGGACGGGTCCCTCCGAGGAGGAGGCGGTGACGGAGACCCGGACCTCCTTGCCGGCGAGTTCGGCGGGCAGCGGGGTGTTGGGCACTACGCGCAGCAGGTAGCCGGAGGCCGGCCCGGGCTGGTCTCCCTTGCCGGCCGGTGGAGCGTCGGTGATCGCCTGGACGGTCGCGGGTACCTTCAGTCCGCTCTCCTCGGTGAGGATCTCGGCTTGTTGGCCTGCCTTCAGCAGGGCCTTCTCCCGTGTTGACACCTCGGCGACTACCACCGGGTCGCCGATGGAAAGCGTCATCAGTTTCTCGCCCGGGGCCTTGCCCACGGTGGCCACGACCGTGTCTGCCCGCGCGGGTAGGGTGCTCAGGAACACCACCTCCGACATCGGTACCACCACGACGGTCCGGGGTTCGGGAGCCGCGGTCGGCGCGGCCGTCGGAGTCGCCTTCCCGTCGGTGCTCCTGTCGCCGGGGCCGGGCGGGGCCGCCTTCGCTGCGCTCGGCTTGTCGTCAGGTGCGTTCAGGGCAAGCCGGACCGGGGTGTAGCCGATCGACTTGTAGAACGCGATCACCGCGCGCTCAGTGCCTGCACCGAACACGCCCGAGGTATCTGGTGCGGTGCCGTGTCCGAGCCTGGCCAGGGCCTTCTGGAGCTGGGCGACGTCCTCGCCCGTGGCTCCGGTCTGCAGGTCGCGGTAGGCGGGCAGCGGGCCGGCGAGGGTGAACACCGGACGGCCCGAGATCTCGAACAGTGCCTTGCCGTAGGCGATCTGGTCGCCTGCTTTGGCCTTGACCTTGGTGACCACCGGGCGGGATCCCGACCCCGCTGAGGCCGGTACGGCTATCTCAATGGTTGAGGCGGCAGCGACTTTCCCCCGGGTGATCAACATGTCCGCGATCACTCTCTGCTCCACCTGCGCTGTGAGCGTGTCCGGCACGGGCGCAGCGGTCTCTGCCGCCACCTGGGCCGGTGACTTCAGCAGTGCGGCGGCCCCCGCGCCCGCCGCACCCACCAGAGCCGAACCGATTACCACAATGGCCAGTAACCCTCGACGGCGCCTGACGGAGCCGTCGTTCCGGCTCCCGGCTTTCGAGGAAGCCTGCGCCGGAACAGGATCCGGGCTTTCGACCGCGGCGGAGGCAGAGCCACTGGATGTCATTGTCCGCGCCTCCTAGCGCTTACCGGCCAGAACGACGCTCACGTTCTTCAGCGTCGCGTCCAGCCTGGTGCGCGCCGTGTGCAAGGCCTGGGCGTTCCTCTCCGCCGCGTCCTTCTGCAGCCGTACCTCGGCCTGATACCAGACGAGCGCCACGTTGCTGCGGCTTCGGCAGTTCAGATCGGCCAGCGCGGTGTCGATCTCGGCCTTGGTCACGTCGCGGCTGAACTTCCGGTCGTCCACGGCATCGAGTGGCTCGCGGTACTTGTAGCCGCTCTCCTTCATGCACGCCGACCACTGCGCGAACGCCGCGACAACCTCCGGTTCCTGCTTGGCCTTGGTGAAGGCGTCATTGGCCAGCTGTTCGGCCAGCTGGAAACCTGACTGAGCGTCGCCGATCTGCTGCTTGCTCTTCTGCCCGCAGTCCGACTCGGCCACGGCCGCAGCACCCCTGGTGCCGCCGGCCACTGCGGCCTCCACCGCCGCATCGTGGGCCGCCTTCTCCGCGGCGTCCGGGTGGTAGCCCCGCTTGCCGACCAGCACAGCATCGTGAATGCCGTACCGCAGGTCGGTCAGGGTCTTGGGCCCCACCTTGGGCAGGTCCGGCGCCGAGCTCCAACTGCCATATCCCGCCTTGTGCATGCAGTCCTCGGTCAACGATCCCATGGCACGTCCGAACTGGTTCTGCTCGTCGTCCGTCATGAGGTACGCCTCCAGGGGAAGCTTCCACGTCGCCGGATTCGCCTGATCAAAGTCAGCTGCACGTGGTGCGGCGGCCCCGGTCGGAACAGTCGAACTCGAAGCTGAACCAGAGCTGGCACTCGAAGACGACGATTCGTGAGAGCACCCCGCGGCCGTAACACACACCACGGCGGCACCAAGCGCCACCAAACCTCGTCGACCAATCAGCATTTCGAATTCCCGATATTTCACTCGGCAGCGCAGGAGAGTTGAATGAATACGCCGGATGCCGTGCCGGGCAGCAGCGCCACCCGGCACGGCATTGGTCAGCGCCAGTCGAAAGACGCGTTGTTGTTGTACGTCGCCTTCAACCTGAACCAGCTGGACATCGGCGTGAGCGTGTCCCTGGCACCGTTCATCCAGCTGTTGTAAAAAACAACGGCATTGGACCTCGTCCCGCGATTCTGAGCGGAGGCGGCATTGTTCTTCACATCCACCCCCGAGCCCGAACCCTGATCAGGGCAGAAGTACAGCGGCTCCGGCTCGGTGTGCGGATCAGAACCCCCATAGGGCTCATCCCCAAAGTCATTGACGGGGGTTCCGAAGTTTCGATGCGCCCCGGCGTACGACGAGTTGTACCAAAGAGTGAACTTGAAGCCACTGGTCACGTGATCGGCACACGCGTCCGGGCTCTGGTGGTTCTCCGCGCCACCCGCTTGCGCAGCAGGCGTCGACAGACATCCAAGTGCCAGCGCCGCGACGGCACCGACAAATATCGTGCGGACAGATCGAGAGATCGCCATTGGTTCCCCTTCTCCATGGCATGAAATTCCCCCCGCGAACCATGAAGCAGGCCGCGAGAAAACTCCCAGTGGAATCCATTCGCACAAATCGCGGCAGACCGGCAGTGAGACCTGGTCCCAACTGCGGCGATTTCGGCTCCTGACCCCCCAAGGACCGCCACCGATTACAGCACGCTCACATTGGGCAAAACGCCCATTTCGCAACATGTTTGATAACGATCAAATCTCGTTCGCTTGGATCGGCCCAATTTCTCCGACCTGAGCAGGATCCTCCCCCGCCTATCGGCGGGGGCAGTGGGTGACGGGCACCCGTCAATCGGCGGGTCGGATTCTGGCCTCGACTCTTTCCTGACGTTGTCATCAAGCCGTCTCGGCCGCTGGGGTGTGACCGCCGGCGAAAGCCGCGAGGGCATCCGGGGAGGCGAAGCCGTCCTATCGCACAGATGTACAGATTCAGCGAGCTTCCGCCGGAGCTGTGCCGAGACCTCCCGGGGTTCCACAGTGAGGGGCATACCGCCTTGCAAGCCGTCGTACGGAGCACTATGAAGGTGCGTCACAACCCTGTGGCAGGTTGGAGCCCGAACACCCGCCGGGGCCGTGGCTTGCCGCGGAGAGGCCCGGCCCGCTCCACCGGGCAGTCCCGTCGGGCGAGGTCGCCGCAGTAGTCCCGCTCGGGAACGACCGGGCGGGAGGCACGCAACCTGCGACGCGACGGTGGCGGGCCTAGCGTTGAGGTGTGGACGCGGGACCGTTGAGCTTGTTCCTCTGCGGCGACGTGATGCTCGGCCGCGGTGTCGACCAGATCCTGCCGCACCCCGGTGATCCGACGTTGCGGGAGCCGTACGTCCGGGACGCGCGGGACTACGTCGAGTTGGCGGAGGCCGTGTGCGGCCCGATCCCCCGGCCGGTCGACTTCTCCTGGCCCTGGGGGGAGGCCCTGCAGTTGCTCGACGAGGTCGCGCCCGACGTCCGGGTGCTGAACCTGGAGACGAGCATCACCCGCAGCAACTCCTTCGCACCGGGGAAGGACGTGCTGTACCGGATGAACCCGGCCAACGTCCCGTGCCTGGCCACCGCCCGGCCTGACGTCTGCGTGCTGGCCAACAACCACGTACTGGACTTCGGCCTCCGTGGGCTCGGGGAGACGCTCGACGCCTTGGCGGGGGCGGGGCTGCACTCGGCGGGAGCGGGACGGGACGCGGCCGCCGCCCGGCGGCCCGCGGTCGTCGGGGGCGACGACCGCGGGCGGGTCCTGGTCTTCTCCTTCGGGACGGCGTCCAGCGGCATTCCGTGGCGGTGGAGCGCAGCCGAGGACCGGGCCGGTGTCGACTTCGTCTCGGAGGCCTCGGCCGTCGACGCAGCCGATGTCGTCGACCGGGTACGGCAGGTGAGGCGACCGGGCGACGTCGTGGTCGCCTCGGTCCACTGGGGGTCCAACTGGGGCTACCGGATCTCCCGGGACCAGACCCGCTTCGCCCACGCCCTGGTCGACGGCGGCGTCGACGTCGTGCACGGGCACTCCTCCCACCACCCCCGCCCCGTCGAGGTCTACCACGGGAAGCTCATCCTCTACGGCTGCGGCGACTTCATCGACGACTACGAGGGCATCGCCGGCCACGAGCAGTACCGGGACGACCTGCGGTTGCTGTACTTCGTCTCGGTGGACCCGGGGACCGGGAATCTGGTCGGTGCCCGCATGGCGCCGGTCCAGGCTTGGCAGATGCGGCTTCGGCACGCCTCGCACGCCGACGGGCAGTGGATGCGGGAGATGCTCGACCGGATCAGCCGCGGATTCGGCGTCCGGATCGACCCCGGTCCCGACGGCATGCTGACCCTCCGGCGGACGTGGGGGTGACGGAGCCGGGCGAGGGCGGCGCGGGGCGGCGCTCGGCCTGGAGCGACATGGTGCGGCCTGGAGCGGCGCGGGGCGGCGCTCGGCCGACCCGCGTCCGGATCGTCAACGGGCGCTCCAGACCGGGCAGCCGGGGTGGTGGCAGTGCGTGCGGATGACGGTGCCGCCGAGGGAGCGGTGCTCGGTGGTGGAGACGTCGCAGCACCCTGTCCGCCGAGCCGCGGGCGCGGGGCCACGCGGTGCGGCCGACAGGGGAGGGACGGACGGTTCGAGCGGCTTGGCCGACGCGGTCGGCGGCTTGGCGGTGGCCGGTGCTGCCGAGGCTGGAGGAGGAGTGGAGGGAGCGGTCTTGGCGGGGGCCGGCTTCCGGTGCGGAGCGGCCGGGCGACGGCGCCGGCGACGGCGCGGTGTGGAGGTGGTCACGGGCGGGATCTGCCCCGGCCGGGCCCGGTGAATCCGGGGCTCACTCGGACGAGGGACAAGAGGAGAGCGGCAGGGGCGGGGCGGCGTCGCCGGATCCGGGCCTGCACCCGGATCCGGCGACGGCCTGCGAAGGCCTGCGACGCCGGAAGGCACCAGAGAGCGTCAGAGAGCCTCAGAAGACGTCGGAAGGCGTTGGAAGGCGTTGGAAGGCGTCGGATTGCCTCAGAAGGTGATCGTCCGGCCCTCGGCCGCGGCCTGACGGGCGGTGTAGGCGACGCCGTGCACCTTGAGGCCGCTCGGGTCGAGCAGGGTGATCGCCCCGCCGTGGTTGCCGAGCTCGAAGCCGCCGGCGCCGTGCACGGTGAGCACGGCCCCGGCGGCCAGCGGCCCGGCGGGCAGGGCGAGCCGGTGCTTGGCCTGGTCGGCGAGGTGCCAGCCGGCCAGGTCGACGGGCACCGCGGAGGTGTTGAGCACGGTGACCGTCTCGTCCTCGGGAGCCGGGCCGACCGGGTTGACCACGGCGGCGACGATGCGCAGCGCGGTGTCGTGGCCGGTCGGGTCGGTGGGGCGCGGCGGGGTGTCCGGCAGCGCGTGACCGGTGGCGTCGTCGGTGTGCCAGGCCTGCGACTGGAAGGCGAGGAAGACGGCGATCCAGCGGTCCTCGGCGGGCAGGTGGATCAGCAGCCCGCCGTCCTGGTAGACGCCGTCGTCCGCGCGGAAGCGGCCGCTGTTGCCCTGGTTCATGTGGATGTCGTGGACGCCGTTGCCGGGCGTGAAGCCGAACACCTTGTCGGGGATGGTCGGCTCGGGACCGAAGCGCTGGCCGATCAGGTAGACGGCGGCGGCCGGGTCGTTGATCGCGCGCTGGACGTAGTGGTCGAGCAGGTCGGCGAGGTCGTTGTCGGCGCCGGGGGCGTCGGGCGGCAGCGTGCGCAGGGCGGCCGGGTCGAAGAGGTTGCCGCGGATGAAGTCCAGGCTCGCCGTGCCGGGCTTCGAGGGGAGGTCGGTCCAGCCGCTGCCGGCGGCGGGAAGCAGCGCGGTGAGCGGGTGCCGGAAGTCGTCCACGACGACGTAGAGCAGGTCCGAAGGGGACTGCTGCGACTGGACGTTGACCGCCGCCCGGTAGTCGGTGCCCTGCGCGTCGCGCAGGTGGATCTGGTAGTGCGGGGTGTCGGTGGCGCCTTCGCGGCGCCGCTCGACGGCGGTGGCGGCGAGCACGCCGTAGTTCTTCAGGGGCATCGGTGAGGTCCTTCGGCCGGTCCGGTGGGCTCCGGTGCGCCGTGCTGGGCGGGCACCCCTCCGTTATGCCGCACGGACCGCGGTCGGCACCGGCGAATCGACGGATGTTCACCGGCTGTCCGCCGAACGGGTGCACGGCCAGCCGTCGTTGACGCGGACGCACCTCGTCGGCCTGGGGCCGCCTCCGCTCGCGCGCGGTGCTGCCCCGGGCGTTGACACGCACCGCTCCCGATCTACAGAATGACTTCATTATGAAGTACGTACATAAATCCGAGGAGCCGGCCGCCGGTCCGCTGGACCGCGATGCCGAGGGCCGGCTGTACGACACCCGGGTCCGGGCCGCCATGACGGGGTTCACCCGCGGCGGGGACACCCTCGCCCTGGAGGCGGCGGCCGCCGCGCGCTCGGCGTTCCACGCCGTCGAGCGGCTGCGGACGCACGGCACCCAGGGGCGCGGACTCAGCTCCGGCGCACTGGACGTGCTGATCCGGCTGAACGCGGCCGGGGAGGCGGGCGCGGCAACCCCGACCGATACAGCCGACACAACCGATACGACCGGTACGACGGAAATGACCAGCACGAGCGGCGCAGTCGGCACGAGCGGGCTCACCGTCGGCGAGCTGGCCCGGGCCGGCGGCGTCAGCTCGCGCAACGTCACCGGGCTGGTCGACACCCTGGAGCGGGAGGGCCTCGCCCGGCGTCTGCCCGACCCGCGCGACCGGCGAGCCGTCCTGGTCGCGATCACCCCGGACGGGCGGGCCTGGCTGGACGCGTTCCGGGCACCGACCGAGCGCGCCATGGCGGCGGTCTTCCACGGGTTCTCGCCCGACGAGCTGGCCCAACTGCGCCACCTCTGCCTCCGCCTGGTGGAGAACCAGCAGCGTATCGAGCAGTACCTCGACCGTCCGCAGCAGCCGGACACGAAGCCGTGAACTCACCAGGAGGGGGAGCACCATGAGCACTGCGAGCACCGTGAGTACTGAGGGCACTGAGGGCACCGCCGAACAGCAGCCCCAGCAGGCGCGCCAGACCCGCCGGACCCGGGACACCGTCCGGGCGTACCACGAGGCCCGGTTCCGGGGTGACGTGGCGGGCGCCGCCGCGCAGACCGGCGAGCCGTTCGCCTTCCGCAGCCCGCTGATCACCTCGTCCAGCCCGACCGGCCACCTCGCGGGGCTGGACGGCTTCCTCGGGCTGGTCACCGGCGTCGAGCTGCTCAGCGAGCTGTACGGTCCGGACGAGGCAACGCTGGTGTACGACGTGCACACCGCCTCGCCGGTCGGCACCCAGCGCACCGCCGAGCACTTCCGGCTGCGGGACGGGCGGATCGCCTCGATCGCGCTGATCTTCGACGCCGCGCCGTGGGGCCCGCTGATGGCCGCCGCCGTCCCGTCGGCGTAGCCGGAGGAGCGGGTCGGAGGAGCGGGTCGGACGCGAACGCCGGAGACACGGGCCGGCCTGGCGTCAGCCCGCCTCCGCCCGGTCGTGCCCGTCCCGCTGGGCGGCGGCCGGACGCCGGACGAGGCTTCGGGCCATCTCGCCCACGACCACTGCGGTCACCGACGAGACGATCAGCAGCGGCATCGCGCTCGTGGAGTCCGCGCCGAGCAGCGCCGCCGCGAGCACGGCGCTGGTGACCGGCAGCCGGGTGACCGCCGCGGCGGATGCGGCGAGCCCGGCCGCCAGGCCCGGCGCGGTGCCGAAGCCGGGCAGCGGGGCGCAGGCCACCCCGACGGCGGCGCCGATCAGGAGCGCCGGGAAGATCGGGCCGCCGCGGAGGCTGCCGAGCGCGATGCCCCAGCCGACCGCTTTGCACAGTGCCAGCGCCAGCAGCGCCCCGATCGACCAGGAGGCCGGGTCGGCGGCCAGCTCGCCGAGGGTGATCTGCCCGGACAGGGCCGCCTCCGCGGGCGAGCGCCCGGTGAGCAGCGCGTACGCGGAGATGCAGACGCCGACCGCGACCGCGCAGACCACCGTACGGGCCGCCGTCCGGCGGGCGGTCGGCGCGGGCCCCTGCGGCTCGCCGTTGGTGTACGTCTTGACCACCCCTCCGATCGTGTGGCCCGCCACGCAGAGCACCGCCACGGCTGCCGCGATGGGGATGCCCCAGAGGAAGTCACCGGGGTCGGGGATGCCCGACGGTGGCTCGGAGGGCAGCGAGAGCGCGCCGATCGACAGGCCGGTCCAGTGGCCGAAGCCGGTGAAGACCAGCGCGCCGATGCCGCTCGCCAACAGGCACGGCAGGATCAGCGCCATCAGCCGTGGGCCGCCGAGCCCGGCCGCCTCGATCATCATCACGGCGGCGACCAGCGGGCTGCCGAAGATGGTGGAGATCGCCGCCGCCGAGCCGGTCGCACCGAGCACGGGTGCCAACTGCGGCTGGGACGTCCGCTTGGCGGAGCCGACCGCTAGCAGGGCCAGGCCGCTGCCCATCGCCATCAGCGGCGCCTCGGGGCCGAGGACCGCGCCGAGCGGCAGGCAGGCCAGGGCGGCCAGCACCACGCCGGGGACGGACTTCGGCATGGTCGGCGGGCCGCCGATCCCGTCCACCGGGACGTGGCCACCGCGGCCCGGCAGCCGGGTCACGATCGGGGCCAGCAGCAGACCGGCGAGCAGCAGCGCGGGCAGGGGCCACCACCAGGGCGGGCTGTCGAACCCGGCGGCGTCGGGAAGGCTCTCCCAGATCCAGTGCTGGAGTTCGTGCTCCAGACTGACGAAGCCGAACGCGGCCAGCGAGACCGGGATGCCGACCAGGGCCGAGACCAGCAGCAGTCCGAGGTACCCCTTCTTCAGCAACACCTCTTGCAGGGTGGGGCCGCCACTCGCCGTCCTGGTCTGCTCGGACAATGCCCGCTCCCTCGCGCTCCCCGGGGCCCGCCGCCGCCCGGCCCCGTCCTGGGACCGAGTCTCGCCCGGGGCGCAGGGGCGCGCGCGGCAACCGACGCGCTCCGCACGGCGCGCCCCGGGCGGGTTACGCCGCACGGGTGAGCCGTCGAAAGGGCGGCGTCGTCCAGAAGGCAGCGCCGTCCAGAAGACCAAGAAGCCGGGCGGCCAGGAGGCCGGGAAACCAAGAAGCGGGAGGCCCAGAAGCCCAGGAGGCTCAGAAGACTACGAAGAAGACGACGAAGCCCGGAAGAGTCACGGGATCACCGCGGCTGCACGTGGCGGGTCTCCCCCAGTGCGCTCTCGATCCCCTGCACCATCCGCCAGAGCGGCACCCGGCGGCTGGCGACCAGCACCACCACGTCGTCCGGGTCCTCCTCACCGCCGGAGCCGGCGGCCGCGCCACCCGACGCACCGCCGGACGCACCGCCGCCCGACGCCGCGCCACCCGACGCACTGTCGGCCGGGCGGTCGCTCCAGGTGCCGGTGACGAAGGCCATCGCCGCGTCCACCTCGGCGATCCAGTCGCTCTCTCCGCCGGAGCGCAGCCAGGTCCGCAACGCGTGGTTGTGCGCGGAGACGACGGCGGCCGCGATCACGTCGGCCCGCAGCGCACCGTCCGGCCGGTCGGCGAAGCGGCCGCGCAGGTAGTGCGCGAGCGTGTGCTCGTAGCGCCAGACCACCGACAGCTCGTACGCGCGCAGGCCGGGCACCTTGCGGGTGAGCCGGTAGCGCTGCACGGAGAAGGACGGCTGCTCGGCGTACATCCGCAGGACGAGGCGGGCGGCGTCGCAGGCGTGCCGGACCGGGTCCTCCTCGCCGTTGCCGGACTCCAGGAACTCCGTCATCTCGGCGAGGCTGCGCTCGTGGTCGGGGAAGACCACGTCCTCCTTGGCCGGGAAGTAGCGGAAGAAGGAGCGCCGGCCGACCCCGGCGAGCGAGACGATGTCGTCGATGGTGGTCTGTTCGAAGCCTCGTTCCAGGAAGAGCTCGAAGGCGGCGGCGACCAGCGCCTCGCGCATCGCCGGTTTCGGCGGCCCGTCGTTCATGGGCTGGTCCTGTTCTTCCTTCTCGCTCATTCCCGGAACATAGCACCGGCTTCGAACAGCCGGACCTGCGTGTCCGGCGGTGCACCGCGGTCCGCCGGGTGCACCGCCGCGCGCCGGGCTACGGCAGGTTGCGGGCCATCACGATGCGCTGGATCTGGTTGGTGCCCTCGTAGATCTGCGTGATCTTCGCGTCCCGCATCATCCGCTCCACCGGGTAGTCCCGCGTGTACCCGTACCCGCCCAGCAACTGCACCGCGTCCGTCGTGATCTCCATCGCCGCGTCCGACGCGAAGCACTTCGCCGCCGCCCCGAAGAACGTCAGGTCCCCGTCCCCCCGCTGCGACTTCGCCGCCGCCGCATACGTCAGCTGCCGCGCCGCCTCCAGCTTCATCGCCATGTCCGCCAGCATGAACTGCACACCCTGGAAGTCACCGACCGGCTTCCCGAACTGCTTGCGCTCGCGCACGTACCCCTTCGCGTAGTCCAACGCCCCCTGCGCGATCCCCAGCGCCTGCGCCGCGATCGTCACCCGCGTGTGGTCCAGCGTCCGCATCGCCGTCGCGAACCCCGTCCCCTCCGCACCGATCATCCGGTCCGCCGGAATCCGCACGTTGTCGAAGTACACCTCACGCGTCGGCGAACCCTTGATCCCCAGCTTCCGCTCCGGCGCACCGAAGGAGACCCCCTCGTCACCCTTCTCCACCACGAACGCCGAGATGCCCTTCGACCGCAGCTCCGGATCCGTCACCGCCATCACCGTGTAGAACTCCGACACACCCGCATTGGTGATCCAGCGCTTCACCCCGTTCAGCACCCAGAAGTCACCGTCCCGCACCGCCCGCGTCCTCATCCCCGCCGCGTCCGAACCCGCCTCCGGCTCCGACAGGCAGTACGAGAACATCCCCTCGCCCCGCGCCAGCGCCCCCAGGTACTTCGCCTTCAGCTCCTCCGAACCCGACAACTGCACCGGCAGCGAACCCAGCTTGTTCACCGCCGGGATCAGCGACGACGAGCCGCACACCCGCGCGACCTCCTCGATCACGATCACCGTCGCCAGCGCGTCCGCCCCCGCACCACCGAACTCCTCCGGCACGTGCACCGCATGCAGGTCGTTGCCCTGCAACGCGTCCAGCGCCTCCTGCGGGAACCGGCCCTGCTCGTCCACCTCCGCCGCGAACGGAGCGATCTTCGCCTCGGCCAGCGAACGCACCGCCTCACGGAGCATCTCGTGCTCCTCGGAGATCCGGAAGAGATCGAAGTCCTGGCTCATGATCGGCACTCCTGTTTCACGACGGCACTCAGTACCCTTCATTATGCATGTGCGCAGCAAAAAGGGAACTCAGTGCCTTCACAGGGCAGCACTGAGTTCCCTATCCTTTTTGTCAGTCCGGGAACCAGGTCCGAGAGCAGGGAGATGACACCGTGGTCCACTCAGCCATCGACGCCGAAGCCGGGAGCGCCCCGCTCTACTTCCAGCGCTGTACGTGGTGCAACAACCCGACCTTCCAGCGGCTGCTCTGCCCCACCTGCGGCTCCACCGACCTTCGGCTGGAGCGCAGCGAGGGCACCGGCGTGGTGCGCCGCTGCGCCGTCGAGCAGGCGCGGACGCCGCTCGCCCGGCAGAAGTCGCTGATCAGGATGGCCGAGGGCTTCGACGTCTGGTGCATCGTCAACGGCCTGCGCAGCACCGTCCCCGTGGGCACCAAGGTCCGGCTGACGCCGTCGGCCGACTCCGACCAGCCGGAGCTGACGCTGCTCCCCCAGGAGGAGGTCGAGCGGGTCCAGCCGGCCGAGCCGCGCCCGCTGCCGCCGAGCCAGGGCGGCTTCACCCAGCACCTGGCGGCCTTCGCGGAGTAGCGGCGGCCGCACGCCGAACGCCGGAGGGCGTGGCACCGGGTACCCGGTGCCACGCCCTCCGGCGTGTGTGGTCCGCTCTCGGCCGGATCAGCCCTTGCGGGCCTTCACCTCGCCGGTGAGCTGCGGCAGCACCTCGAAGAGGTCGCCCACCACGCCGTAGTCGGCCAGCTCGAAGATCGGGGCCTCCGGGTCCTTGTTGACGGCCACGATGGTCTTCGAGGTCTGCATGCCGGCCCGGTGCTGGATGGCGCCGGAGATGCCGTTGGCCACGTAGAGCTGCGGGGAGACCTGCTTGCCGGTCTGGCCGACCTGGTTGCTGTGCGGGTACCAGCCGGCGTCGACGGCGGCGCGCGAGGCGCCGACGGCCGCGCCGAGCGCGTCCGCGAGCTCCTCGACCACGCCGAAGCCGGACGCCTCGCCGACGCCGCGCGGAGACCAC
>NZ_CP026498.1:8870505-9147515 GCF_002953255.1 Streptomyces sp. CB01881 | reverse complement strand
ACGTTCTCGACGGCGCCGGCGGCCGGGGCGGCCTCGGGGGCGACGGCGTTCGGCTTGACGGTGATGACCGGGGCGCCGTGCGACACCGTGGACTTCACCTGGAAGGACGCGGCGAACACCGACTGGGTGGCGACCGGGCCGTCCGCGCCGGCCTCCAGGTCGACGGCGTCGGTGATGATGCCGGAGCCGATCCGCAGCGCGACGCGGGCGGCGACCTCCTTGCCCTCGCCGGAGGAGGTGACCAGGACGGCACCGGCCCCGGCGGCCCCGGCGATCTGCGCCAGCGCGTCCACCTTGGGGACGACCAGCTGGTCGGCGAACTCGGCGCCGTCGGCGACGTACACCTTCGCCGCGCCGAACTCGCCGGCCTTGGCGGCGATGTCGGCGGCGGCCGCACCGGCACCGAGGACGACGGCCGACGGCTCGCCGATCCGGCGGGCCAGGGTCAGCAGTTCCAGGGCCGGCTTGCGGACCACACCGTCGGCGTGGTCCACCAGGACGAGAATCTCAGCCATTGCTCTATGTCTCCGTGTTTCGCTGGATCAGGGTCAGGGGTGGGCCGGCTCAGATGAACTTCTGGTCGGCGAGGAAGGCGGCGAGCTGCCTGCCGCCCTCGCCCTCGTCCTTGACGACCGTGCCCGCGGTCCGCGCCGGACGCGCCGCCACCGACTCGACCGCCGTCCACGACCCGCCCAGACCGACCTCGTCGGCCTCGATGCCCAGGTCGTCCAGGTCCAGCGACTCCACCGGCTTCTTCTTCGCCGCCATGATCCCCTTGAACGAGGGGTAGCGGGCCTCGCCCGACTGGTCGGTCACCGACACCACCGCCGGCAGCGCGGCCTCCACCAGCTCGGTCGCCGCGTCACCGTCCCGGCGGCCCTTCACCACGCCGCCCTCGACCGACACCTCGGACAGCAGCGTCACCTGCGGCACGCCCAGGCGCTCCGCCAGCAGCGCCGGCAGCACACCCATCGTGCCGTCCGTCGACGCCATGCCACCGATCACCAGGTCGAACCCGGTCTTCTCCAGCGCCTTCGCCAGCACCGCCGACGTCCCGATCACGTCCGAGCCGTGGATGTCGTCGTCGTTCACGTGCACGGCCTTGTCCGCGCCCATCGACAGCGCCTTGCGCAGCGCGTCCTTCGCGTCGTCCGGCCCGACCGTCAGCACCGTGACCTCGGCGTCGCCGTTCGCCTCCGCGATCCGCAGCGCCTGCTCCACGCCGTACTCGTCCAGCTCCGACAGAAGGCCGTCCACGCCCTCCCGGTCGGTGGTGTGGTCGTCCGCGAAACGACGGTCACCCGTCGCGTCCGGCACGTACTTCACACAGACAACGATCCTCAAGCTCATGAGCGGTTCTCCTGTTACGGGTGCACTGGTCCACGGCCTCAGGTCATGCCGAGGGTACTGAGTGCCAAGAGCGGTCCGGGTGTGGCCTGCGCGCGACAAGCGCCACCTGGACCGGCATGCCGTGTCGGCTCTCTTCGACTGGCGTCAGAGGCTCTCCGGAGAGAGTACGGCACTCAGTACCCCGCGTAAAGGAACTCAGTACCCTTCGGCTGCTCACGGCCCCTCGCCGCCCAGGACGACGGCGGCCTCGCCGGTGCAGAGGCGGAAGGTCATCGACTCCTGGAGGTACAGGGAGACCGACTCGGCGTCGTGGGAGAGGTAGCCGACGGAGACGTCCTGGCCGAGGAAGAGCTCGAAGTCGCCGCCGCGGGCGGAGAGCAGGTAGGCACCCCGGATGGCCGGGGCCCAGATGATCTCGCCGTCGAGGAGGCGGCCGATGTGGGCGGCGACGGGGTAGCCGTGGTCGCTGGTCTCGCTGACGGCGGTGAAGGGGTCGGCGCCGAGCAGGAGCGAGTAGGGGCCGCCGACGCCGGCCAGGCGCAGGGCGGTGAGGGCCTGGCTCACCGTGGTGGGGTAGTCGCGGACATCGGCGGGGAGCGGGATGGGCGGGTTGGTGGCGCCGGCCCGGATGCCCTCGATGGCGGCGGCCCGGTAGCCCTCGAAGATCGCGCGGTCCTCGGCCAGGGCGAGGGTCCGGGCGGCGTCCTTGACCGGCTGCCAGTCGGAGTCGCGTGAGCCGCGTTCGACGTCGTCCACGGCGGCGCGGGCGACGGTGAAGGGGACGCGCAGCTCGACCAGCGGCCGGGCCTCGCGGGCGTGCGCGAGGACGCCGTCGGCGGGCGGGGCGATGCCGGTCAGGTGGCCGGTGCCGACGGCGGCGAGGGTGGGGCCCTCGGGGCCGTGCAGGTCGACCACGCGGCGGCCGGCGATGTGGAGCTTGAAGGTCTGCCGGGCCTCCTCCTCGATCTCCGCCCAGGCGGCGGCGGAGACGGGGGCCAGGTCGCGGTGCAGGTTGCTCATCGGGCGGGGGTCCTCTTCAGACTGCCGATGGCGAGCGAGCCATCGGGCACGGAGACGGTGGCGGCGTGCGCGGCGGTTCTCGTGACGGCCTCCGCGGCGGTTCCCCCGGCGGACGGGGAGGGCGCGGGCGGCGGGTCGTCCAGGAGGGCGGCGGCCGGGACGAAGTAGAGCGACCCGGTGACGGCCGTGGAGAAGTCGAGCAGCCGGTCGTGGGTGCCCGGCGGCCGGCCGACGAACATGTTGCGCAGCATCTCCTCGGTCACCTCGGGGGTGCGCGCGTACCCGATGAAGTAGGTGCCGGACTCCCCCTCCCCCTCGAAGGACCCGAACGGCATGTTGAAGCGCATGATCTGCCGCTCCCTCCCGTCCGGACCGGTGACCCCGGTGAGGGCGACGTGCGAGTCCGGGGGCTTGACCGCGTCGTCCAGCTCGACGTCCGCGAGCTTGGTGCGGCCGACGGCCCGCTCCTGCTGCTCGACGGGCAGGGCGTTCCAGGCGGCGAGGTCGTGCAGGTACTTCTGGACGATGACATAGCTGCCGCCGGCGAACCCACGGTCCTCGGCGCCGACGGTGACGGCTTCGGCGGCGGCCCGGCCCTCGGGGTTCTCGGTGCCGTCGACGAAGCCGAGCAGGTCACGGTCGTCGAAGTAGCGGAAGCCGTGGGCGGCGTCGACCACGGTGGCGGCACCGGCGAGGCGCCGGGTGAGTTGGCCGGCCAGTTCGAAGCAGAGGTCCATCCGGGCGGCCCTCAGGTGGAGCAGCAGGTCGCCGGGGGTGGCCGGGGCGCGGTGGCGGGCCCCGGCCACCTCGCGGAAGGGGTGGAGTCCGGCGGGGCGGGGGCCGGCGAAGAGCCGGTCCCAGGCGTCGGACCCGATACCGGCGACGCAGGTCAGCCCGCCCTCCGGGGCGCGGAAGCCGACCGCCCGCCGCAGTCCGGCGAGGTCGGGCAGCAGGTCGCGGACGGCCTGTTCGCCGCCGGGGTCGATGGTGAGGACGAGGAAGATCGCGGCGCTGGTGAGCGGGGTGAGGACGGCCTGCGACTGGAGTGCGGGCCCGGACGGCACGGCGGACTCCACCTCAGGGCTCCCGGGAGGGCGGGACCGGGCGGATCACGGCAAATCTGATCATGCGTACGATTACACCGCAGAGCGGACATTCGGGCACGGCCGACACACGCCCGACGGCCCCCGGCGGGCGACCCGACCCCGGGCGGGCGGCCCCGGGCCTGCCGACCCGACCCCGAGCGGGCTGCGCCAAGCCGGCCGCCGTCAGGCCCGGCACCGACATGCCGAAGGGGCGGGCCCGCGGGCCCGCCCCTTCGTGCCGCTCGCCGCACCGCCGTCAGACCCGCACGGCCGCCAGCTGCTGGGCGAACGGCACCACGACCTCCGGCTGTTGCGCGGCCGCCGGGCCGCGGCCGGCCAGCAGGGCCGCCAGCTCCCCCGCCGCGCGGTCGATCCGGCCCGCGAGGCCGCCGGCGTGCCCCTCCCCCGTCGCACCCCAGTCGTCGGTGGCCGCATACACCGCGGTGGGGACGACCACCGACCGCAGGTAGGCGAAGAGCGGCCGGACGGCGTGCTCCAGGGCCAGCGAGTGCCGCGGGGTGCCGCCGGTGGCGGCGATCAGCACCGGCTTGCCGGCCAGCGCGTCGTGGTCGATCACGTCGAAGAACGACTTGAACAGGCCGCTGTACGACGCGGTGAAGATCGGCGTCACGGCGATCAGGCCGTCCGCGTGCGTCACCGCCTCGATCGCCCCGCGCAGCGCCGCGCCGGGGAACCCGGTCACGAAGTTGTGCGCGATGTCGGTGGCGAGGTCACGCAGTTCGACCACCGTGACCTCCACCGACCCGCCGGCCAGGCCGAGCTGACGGACCGTCGAGTCGGCCAGCCGGTCGGCCAGCAGGCGCGTCGAGGACGGCTTGCTCAGCCCGGCGCTGACCACCACCAGCTTGTACGTGCTCACTTGGCCACCTCCGTCGTCTCCTCCTGCTGCCCGGCGGTGAGTTCGGCCGCGACCCGGGCGGCGTGCGTCGGCCCGTCCGGGACCTCGGCGGGCCGGCCCTTGGCGAACTCCTCGCGCAGCACCGGCACGACCTCCTCGCCGAGCAGGTCCAGCTGCTCCAGCACGGTCTTCAGCGGCAGGCCGGCATGGTCCATCAGGAACAGCTGGCGCTGGTAGTCGCCGAAGGACTCGCGGAAGGCCAGCGTCTTCTCGATGACCTCCTGCGGGCTGCCCACGGTGAGCGGGGTCTGCTCGGTGAACTCCTCCAGCGAGGGCCCGTGCCCGTACACCGGCGCGTTGTCGAAGTACGGGCGGAACTCGCGCACCGCGTCCTGCGAGTTCCGCCGCATGAACACCTGCCCGCCGAGGCCGACGTACGCCTGCTCGGGCGTGCCGTGCCCGTAGTGGGCGTAGCGGTCGCGGTAGAGCTCGACCAGCTTCTGGAAGTGCTCCTTGGGCCAGAAGATGTTGTTCGCGAAGAAGCCGTCCCCGTAGTAGGCGGCCTGCTCGGCGATCTCCGGGCTGCGGATCGAGCCGTGCCAGACGAACGGCGGGACGCCGTCCAGCGGGCGCGGGGTGGAGGTGAAGGACTGCAGCGGGGTGCGGAAGCGCCCGGACCAGTCCACCACGTCCTCACGCCACAACTGGTGCAACAGCGCGTAGTTCTCGATCGCGAGCGGGATGCCCTGGCGGATGTCCTTGCCGAACCACGGGTAGACCGGGCCGGTGTTGCCGCGGCCCATCATGACGTCCACCCGGCCCTCGGCGAGGTGCTGGAGCATCGCGAAGTCCTCGGCGATCTTCACCGGGTCGTTGGTGGTGATCAGCGTGGTCGAGGTCGAGAGGATGATGCGCTCGGTCTGCGCGGCTATGTAGCCGAGCATGGTCGTCGGCGAGGACGGCACGAACGGCGGGTTGTGGTGCTCGCCGGTCGCGAAGACGTCCAGGCCGACCTCCTCGGCCTTGCGCGCGATGGCCACCATCGCCTTGATCCGCTCGTGCTCGCTCGGGGTGCGGCCGGTCGTGGGGTCGGGGGTGACGTCGCCGACGGTGAAGATTCCGAACTGCATGCTGCTCACCACACTCCAGGTGAATCCCGGCTTCAGGATCCGATCGTCAAAGTTTCAACCACCTTAGCATCGGCCTGTCCGGCGTTATTCCCCCCAGCGCCCGGCCCCTTGCCCGTCACTGCACCGCCGGCCCGCGCGCGACCACGACGCGCGCGACAATGAAGGGACTAAGGACGGCCGGCCCGGAACCCCCGAAGGACGGCGAGCCGATGGCGGCCTACATCTCGGTGAGCGCACTGAGCCACGAGGGCCTGGTGCGGGAGCACAACGAGGACAGCCTGACGGTCGGTCCCTGGACACTCTGCGCGACCGTGACCACCAACCCGCAGACCCTGCTCTTCCCACTCGGCCCGCCCTGTGTGGTCGCGGTGGCGGACGGCCTCGGCGGGCACCCCGGCGGCGAGATCGCGAGCGCGCTCGTCGCCCGGGAGCTCGCGGTGGCCGGGCCCGCACTGGAGGACGAGGAGACCGTCCGGGAGACGCTCCAGACCTGCAACCGGGCCGTGTACGCGGCGGCGGCCGGCGACCCCGGACTGGCCGCGATGGGGACCACGGTGGCCGGCGTGGTGCTGCTGCCCGGGCAGGCGGTGACCTTCAACGTGGGCGACAGCCGGGTCTACCGGATCGACGGCGACGACCTGCTCCGGGTCAGTGTGGACGACAGTCCGCCGCTGCCCCCGGGGCGGCGCACCACCTCCCTGGTCACCCAGACCCTCGGCGGCTCGCTCGGGCTGACCTTCGTCGAGCCGCACGTGAGGACCGCCCCGCTGGCGGCCGGCGACCGCTTCCTGGTGTGCAGCGACGGGCTCACCGACCCGGTGCCCGAGGAGGAGCTGTCCGGGCTGCTGGCGGGCACCGACGAGGACGACGAACGAGCAGACGGGCGGGCCGCGTTCGAGCTCTGGAAGGCCGCGATCGAGGCGGGCGGGCCGGACAACATCACGCTGGCGCTGGTACGGATCGGCGGTTAGCCGCCAGGCGGGTGCGGAAGGGACACCCGGGGCCGCGCCGCCGGGCGGCGGCGAGCCGGGGGGACCAGGCGTCGACCGGCGGATCATCGGTCTGATCAGTCGACCGGCGGATCATCGGTCTGATCAACCGTCAACACCGCAGGCCGCCGGGGTACCTGAGCCAGGCCGGCGGACCGGAGCCCGCCGCGGCGGTGGCGGGCGTGCAGACGGAGCGGGGCTGCCGGCCGTACGACCGGCAGCCCCGCTCGACTCCCGTGGCCCCGACGCGAACAGCCGGCTTATGCCGCCAACCCGGGGGCCCGGCAGGTCACTTGCGCAGCAGCAGGATGACGCCTGCGGTCACCAGGCCGACCACGACGGCGGCGGCGCCGTAGGCCAGGCGGTGGGCGCGCAGTACCGGCAGGAAGCGGTCGACGGCGTAGCGGCCGGGCCCGGTCAGGGCGAGCGCGGCGGCGCCCGCGGTGAGCAGCAGTTCGTACTCGCTGCCCTTCGGGGCGAAGAATCCACCGCCCCAGGTGACGGCGAGCGCGTTGACCATGGTGCCGAGGATCGCGGCGGCGGCCAGCGGGGTCAGCAGGCCGACGGCCAGGGCGAGGCCGCCGAAGGTCTCCGTCAGGCCCGCGACCACGGCCATCGCATTGCCGGCCGGGTAGCCGCTCATGGTGAAGAACTGACCGGTGCCGTCGATGCCGCCGCCGCCGAACCAGCCGAACAGCTTCTGGCTGCCGTGCGCGGCCATGGTCAGGCCGAGGGCGAGGCGCAGCAGGAGCAGGCCGGCGTCGTAGGCGTGCGGGGAGGTCGTCGCGGAGTCGGGGGTCGCCCGGTCCGGGAGGACGGTGGTGGTGGTGGGGGCGGTCGTGCTCGGGCTGGTGCTCGGCATGCGCGTCTCCATCAGTCGGGTTCGTTCGGGGCAAGGGACGGACAGGGGCGGCCGGGAGGTGATGCCGTCGTTCGCACCGTCGTTCAAATTCGAACCAGCCGCTCCACGACCGTACCCGGAAGTTCGAATTTGAACAACACGGTGAGCCGGGCGCGCAACACGTCGACGGCGGGGCGCCGTACCGGCGGCGAGTCACGGGTGGATCGGCGGCGAGTCGCGGGTGGGTGGCCACGGGGGCAGGGTGGAGGTATGGCTCATCGCAGGGAACACCGGCGCTCCGCGCAGCCCGGCACGCCGTACGCCGAGGCGCTGGCCACGTTCGGCGACCGCGTCCGGCTGGTCACGCCCGACCAGTGGGACTCTCCGACGCCGTGCGCCGACTGGTCGGTCCGCGAGGTGGTCAACCACCTCACCGGGGAGCAGCTCTGGGTGCCCGAGTTGCTCATGGGCTCGACGGTCTCCGAGGTCGGCACCCGCTTCGACGGCGACGTGCTCGGCCCCGACCCGGCCGCCGCCTGGACCGCCGCGGCCGACGCCGCCCGTGCGGCGTTCGAGGTCTCCGGAGCCACCGAGCTGACCGTCCACCTCTCCTTCGGCGACGTCACCGGCCAGTACTACCTGGACCAGCTCACCGCCGACGCCGTCGTGCACACGTGGGACCTCGCCGAGGGGATCCGCCGCCGCACCCGGCTGCCGGCCGGGCTGGTCGAGTTCGCGCTGGGCGAGTACACCGGCTACGGGGACCTCTCCGGCAGCGGGCTCTTCGACCCGCCGCTGCCGGTGCCGGACGACGCGAGCCCGCAGACCCGGCTGCTCGCCCTCACCGGGCGCCGCGACCGGCCCTGACCGGGCCCGCCCGGCGGGCCCCGGCGCTGCCGGGCCCGACGGGAGTCGCCCTGACGACAACGGCCCTGGCCACAGCAGCCGCGGCACGAGCGGACGGGGTTCGAGCCGAGGCGACGAAAGCCGTTCTGACCTGCGGTGATGGGCGCCCGGTCGTCGGTATGCACCGGCGGCGCCGGATACTGGAGGTGTCGGGGGGCCACCGGACGAGAGGCGGGCACGCCATGAGCCGCAGGCCGGACATCCTCGGCGAGTTCACCGCCGACCACCGGGCGGTGACGGAGCTGCTCGCCCGGATCGACGACGCGCCGGAGGGCGCGCCCGCGCGCGGGGAGCTGCTCGGGCAGCTCACCGACCTGCTGTTCAGCCACTGCGCCGCCGAGGAGGAACACCTCTTCCCGGTCGTCCAGCACGACGTGCCGGACGGCGGGTCCCTGGTGTTCACGAGCATCGCCGACCACCTGGCGATCGGCCAGTACCTCTCCGACCTGCAGGGGGTCGGGCCGGGCGATCCCGGGTTCGGGACGCTCTACCAGGGGCTGGCCGAGCTCGTCCGGCGGCATCTGGCCACGGAGGAGGAGCAGGTCTTCCCCGCGGCGCGCAAGGCCCTGCCCGCCGGCGCCCGCGCCGCGCTGGGCGAGCGGCTGCGGGCCGACCGGGAGACGGTCGCCGAGGCCGGGCCGTAGCCGTCCGCCGGCTCAGCCCTTCGGGCTGATCACCGCGAAGCGGCCGCCCTCGGGGTCCTGGAGGCGGGCCACCCGCCCGTACGGCGAGTCGAAGGCCGGGCCGACCGCGGAGCCGCCCAGCTCCTGGGCCCGGGCCAGCGCCACATCGGTGTCCGGCACCGAGAACGACACCTCCCAGTGCGGCGGCATGCCCGCCGGACCGCCGGACTGCTCCTTGGCGAGCGCGGCGACGCTGTGTCCCTCCGCCCGCAGCACCACCCGGTCGTGCTCCCACCGCACCTCGAAGTGCTCCGGGTCGCGGCCGTCCCAGCGGAACACCTCGCCGTAGAAGAGCGCCGCCGCGAACGGGTCCGGGGTGCGCAGTTCGATCCAGACCGGCGCGCCCGGCAGGTCCAGCTTCCGGGCCCGGCCGGGCGGGCCCTCCCAGATGCCGAACACCGCGCCCACGGGGTCGGCGGCGAACGCCACCCGCCCGGCGTCGAAGGCCAGCGGACCCACCGCGAGGGTCGCCCCGCGCTCGCGGACGGCGTCGGCGGCGGCGTCCGCGCTCTCCGTGCCGAAGTAGGCCGTCCACGCCACCGGCATGGCCCAGCCGCCGCTCGCGACACCCAGCCCGGCCACCGCCTCACCGCCGGCCACCGCGTGCACGTACGGTCCGAACTGGTCCGGGCCGGGCTCGAACTCCCAGCCCAGCAGCGGCCCGTAGAACGCCTTCGCCGCGTCGAGATCGCGCGCCATCAGGCTCACCCAGCACGGAACGGCCGCCACACAGCGCACCCTGGCGGTCTCAGCGCTGCCCATCGCGCACCTCCTCGGCACCCGGCCGCCGGGCCCCTCCCGACTCCCACGGCCGACCGGCCGCCCGGGCGCCTTCAGCCTAGGACCCCGACTCGGCCCGGGCGAGGCACGGCGCGCAGGGGGAGGCGTGGACGGCCGTCGGGACGCCTCAGAGCCGCGGGCTCCCGCCGAACCCGTCGTGGCCCGCGCCGGGCGCGGTGAGGGCGAGCCATCCGTGACCGCGGGCCGGGGTGTCGGCGGTGACGGTGGCGGGGTTCACGGAGAGGTGGGCGGCGGCCTGCCCGATGCCGTGGACCTCGGAGGCGTTGGGCTCCGGGTAGACGTCCTCGTAGTCCTCCTCGTCCTCGGACTCGGCCACCGCGAGCACCTCCTCCCAGGGCAGCGGGTCGCCCGTCCACTCCGGGGCGCTGTCGCGCCAGTAGCCGCGCCGCACGGTGCCGTGTTCGGCGGTGGCCCAGATCACCGAGTCGGCGAACGGGTCCTGGTAGTAGACCTGGGCCTGTCCGCAGGCCGCGCTGAGCCGCTCGATGACCTCGTGCGGCCACCAGGTGGTCTCCCGCAGCGGGGTCTCGGCGTAGATCAGGCGCCAGCCGGCGTACTCGGGCGTGATGAACACCCGGTGCACCGCCTCCGGGGTGTACTTCTCGTCGTACTCCTGCGAGGCGAGACCGTAGTGCACGGTGACGGGTATCCGGTCGTGCAGGCCGAGCACCTCGAAGGCCGCCTCGTAGGTGGCCCCGGGGACGGCCAGCCACCAGTGGTCGGGCAGCGCGCCGGGCCGCTCGTCGGCGAACGCGAGGCGGGCGTCCTCCTCCAGGGCCGTGCGGTCCGCGCCGGGGGCGTCCTCGGCGAGCAGGACGTCGACCAGGGCGGCGAGGGCCTCGGGGGCGGGGAGGTCGGTCTCGGTGTTCATGTCGGCGACCCTAGGGCACCGGTCCGACACCCCGTCACCGGCACCGGTGTCCAAGCCCGGACCGGCCGTCCGTCGTGCCGGCCGTCATGCCGGCCGCGGCCACCGGGAACACGCCGAGCCCGGCCCGGCCGGAGGTGCGGACGGTACCGTCGGCGCCGCCGATGCCCTGCCAGGGGTCGTGGGCGAGCAGCAGGTGCCCGTCGAGGTCGATCCAGCGGGCGCGGTCGGCGAGGTGGACGGCCGGGGCGATGCCGAGCGAGCTGGCGGCGAGGCAGCCGAGCATCAGCTCGGTGCCGCTGCCGTGCAGGGCCGCCTGGATGCGCAGCACCTGGTGGACACCGCCGCACTTGGCGAGTTTGAGGTTGACCCCGTGCACCCGCCCGGCGAGCCGGCAGGCGTCCTCGTAGCCGACGGCGTCCTCGTCGGCGATCACCGGGACGGGCGAGCGCCCGGCGACCGCGGCCAGGACGTCGGGGCGGCCCGGCGCGACCGGCTGTTCGACGGCCTCGACGCCGGCCGCGGCGAAGACCGGGAGCAGCCGGTGGGCCTGGTCCTCCGTCCAGGCGCCGTTGGGGTCGAGCAGCAGCCGGGCGCCGGGGGCGCTCTCGCGGACGGCCCGGACCCGGGCGAGGTCCTCGGCGGGGTCGGCGGCGCCGGCCTTGACCTTGAGCACACCGAAGCCGGCGGCGGCGAGCCGGGAGGCCTGGACGGCCGCGCGGGCGGGCGGCTCGATGCCGATGGTGCGGGCGGTGGCGGCGGCCACCGGGGCGGGCCGGCCGAGGAGTCGGTGGACGGGCGCGCCGGCCCGCTTGCCGACCAGGTCGAGCAGGGCGGCCTCGACCGCGGCCAGGACGCCGGGCGGCAGCTCCTTGAACGCGGGTGCGCCGCGCCGGAGTTCGGCCAGCGCCGTCTCCGGGTCCGGGTGGCGTTCGAGGTGCGGCCGGAGTTCGGCGGCCGCACGCCGGATCAGGCCGGCCGGCAGTCGCAGGTAGCCGCTGCTGACGGCCTCGCCGTGCCCGCTCAGGCCTCCGTGCCGGACGGCGAACTGGACGGCGTCGCGCTCGGTGGTCACCGAGCGGGAGATCCGCAGCGGCTCGGCGAGCCGGAGCCGTACGGTGCGGACGTCGAGCCTCATCGCTCCTCCTCGGGGCGGCCGCGGCGGCCGTCGGGACCGGGCGGACCGCCGCGGCCGGCCTGCTCCGGACGGCCCCGCTGCTCCGCCGGGCCGGTGTGCCCCGGCCGGGCGGTCCGGCAGCGGGCCCGGCCGGTGACCTCGGCCGCGGCCGGGTGCGGGATCTCGATCGGCCGCAGCACGGCGCGCTCCGGCTCCGGGCCGTGCCGGCGGCAGAACGCGTCGCCGTAGACGGTTCCGAGGCAGCGGTGCGGGCCGTCGGGGAAGACGGTGGCGACGGCGACCCCGGAGTGGAGCCGGGCGGCCCAGGCGGCGACCAGGGCCACCGCGCCGGTGCTCCAGCCACCGCTGACGAAGGCGCCGCGGACCGGCCGCCGACAGGTGTCGACCGCCTCGGCGGGGCCCACCCAGTGGACCTCGTCGAAGGCCTGGCGGGCGACGTTGCGCGGGTGGATCGAGCTGCCGAGGCCACGCATCAGCCGGGGACGGGCGGGCCGGCCGACCAGCTCCGGCCGGGCGCCGCAGGAGCGGAGCAGCTGCCGCACGGACGGTTCGAGTTCGGTGTCACCGATGAGGACGACCGGGTGCCCGAGGGCCTGTCCGGCGAAGGCCGGGCCGATCCCGAGGGTGCCCGACGCGGACTCCACGACCGTTGCACCGGGCCGGAGTTCGCCGCGGGTGTGGGCGCCGCGGAGCATGGCGACGGCGGAGCGCGCCTTCATGCCGCCGGCGGCGAGACCCTTCAGCTTGGCCCGGAAACCGGGGCGCGGGTGCGGCAGCGGGGTGCTGATCCGGGCCAGCGGGGTGCGGCCGAGCAGCGGCAGCAGGTCGGGGTTGCCGACGGCGGCCGGGGTGAGCAGTGCGGTCACCGGGCACCGCGTCCCGCCGGGCCCTCCCCGCGGAGGCAGCCCGTGTGGGGGTAGCCCGGGTGACCGCGTCCCCCGTCGCCGGAGGGCCTGTCGCCGGAGGGCCCGTCGCCGGACGCCGGGCCGCCACGCCCCCCGTCGAGGGGCCGCCCGCCGTAGAGGTGGAGCACGGTGGGCCCGCCGTCGAGCCAGAAGAACGGGTAGGGCTCGGCACTGACCGCGCTCACCCCGTCGCCGAGCAGGCACGGCAGGACGGCGCTGCCGGTCTGGGCGAACAGCACCAGTGGCTTGCCGGTGGCGCGGGCGTGGGCCAGCAGCGGGTCGAGTGTGCCGTTGCCGAGGGTCATACCGGAGGCGAGGATCGCGTCGCAGTCGTCCAGCCGGGCGACGGCGTCGGCCTCCACCGGCTCGCCCCACTCGGTGGCGCCGCCCCTGAGGTCGCACGGGACGTAGCCGACGCCGTGCGAACGGAGCTGCTCCAGCAGGGAGTTGACCACGCCGACCACCAGCACCCGGCGCACCGCGGCGAGCGGGAGCAGTCCGACGACGGCGCGGGCCCGGGTGCGGGACTTCTCCAGCGAGCCGCCGGCCGGGACGGCCACCGGGCGGGCGCCACGGGCCGGGCCGTGCGGGCGGCAGTGCATCAGGTAGGTGTCGAGGGCGGCGACCCGGACGGGGGTGAGCGGGTGGTCGAGCAGCTCGGCGACGGTGGCGCCGACGCAGTCGGTGAGCGCGTCGGCGGGCAGTTCGCCGGGTTCGACGGCGCAGGAGCCGACGGCGGCGCCGAGGCGCAGGCCGAGCACCTCGTTGCGGTAGCCCCGGGCACGGCCGGCGTGCCGGACGGCCTGGGAGGTGGTGAAGGCGAGGGCGATCCGCTGCCCGGCCGGGTCGGGCCCGTAGGCGCCGGCGCGGGCCCGACCGGCGATCAGGTCCAGCGCGGGGGCCGTGACCGCCGGCGCGTCGGCGGCGGCGGGGGAGGAAGCGGAGGCGGGGGCGGCGGTCATGCGGGGACCGCCGCGGCATCGGCGGGGCGGTCCGCGGCGATGGCCGGACCGGTGGCGAACCGCGGCGCCAGCGCGGCGAGCAGCCGCTCCGCATCGCGGCGGGCCCCGGCGCCGGCCGGGTCCGCGGTCATCACGTGCCCGAGGTACTCGTTGTTGCTGGTGGCGGGCCGCACGTCGCGGCCGGGCCCGGTGAGGGACAGCTCGACCACGGCCGGGTCGCGCCGGACGGCCGCCTCGCCGTCGAAGCCGTCCAGCAGCCCGGCGGCCCCCTCCCCCGGGACCAGGAAGGCGATCGCGGCGCTGGCGACCCCCGTGGGCCGGACGGCCAGGTCGGGCCGGCGGCCGAGGGCCACGTCCACGCAGGCGGCGGCGAGGTCGACGCCGGTGACCCGCCGGACCAGCTCGGTGATCCGGTTGCCGGCCGGCCGCGGGTTGACCTCCACCACCCGGGGCCCGGCCGGGGTGAGCTTGATCTCGGTGTGCGCGACGACCCGGTCCAGGCCGAGCGCGGCCAGCGCGGCGACGGCGGTGTCGGCGGCGGCGGCCGCGTCGGCGGGGTCGAGCGCGGCGGGGAACATGTGGCCGGTCTCGATGAAGGCCGGCGCGCCGCCGACGCTCTTGTCGGTGATCCCGACGACGTGCACGGCCCCCTCGGCCGAGACGGTCTCGACGCTGACCTCCGGCCCTGCGAGCAGCTCCTCCAACAGCACCACGGGGGTCCGGCGCTGCCCCCGCGCGTTGACCGGGAAGGCTTCCAGCGCCCCGAGCGCGGCGGTGAGCTCGTGCTCGTCGGCGGCCTCGCGGACCAGCATCCCGGCGCACAGGTCGACCGGCTTGACCACCAGCGGGAAGCCGATCACCCGGGCGGCGGCGAGCGCCTGCCCCCGGTCGGCGCAGAGCGCGTACGCGGGCCCGGGGACGCCGGCCGCGGCGAGCGCGCGGCGGGTGAGGTCCTTGCGGCAGGCGGCGGTGACGGCCTCCGGCGCGGAACCGGGCAGCCCGAGCCGGTGCGCGACCTGCGCGACCAGCGGCAGGTAGTAGTCGCAGGAGGAGAGCACGCCGTCGAAGCGGAGCAGCTCGTGCAGCCGCTCGGCGTACGGGAGCAGGACGGCCGGGTCGTTGGTGTCGGCGGTGAGGACGTTGTCGGCGGCGAGCAGCGGGTGCGGGGTGTCGGCGGGGGCCGCCCGCAGGTAGTGGCGCAGATCGCGGGTGAGGAAGGTGAAGCGGTGGCCGCCCTCCTCCAGTGCCCGGGGCAGCAGCCTGCTCATGGAGCCGACCCAGCTCTCGATCACCAGCAGATGCGCCACGGCTCTCCCTCTCGACGGCGGTGGCAGGCCGGTCCGACGTGCCGTCAGAGAACTTAACGGTATTCGTTTTCATTTTCAATACGCCGGGGCCGGCGCACCGCCCGGCAGCCCGGGGAGCCCGGGCCGCCGCACGGGGCCGCTCACCGCGCCGGCCGGGCCGCCTCCCGGGCCAGCCGGAGGGTGGCCTGCAGGGCCCGCAGATAGCCGGACCGCATGCGCTCGGCGGCGGCGTCCTCGTCCAGCCCGTCGCCGAGTTCCAGCTCGCCGCGGAAGGTGAGCGCGAGGCCGTCCCCGCCCTCCTCGATGTCGTTGTGGATCACCCAGGCGCCCCGCTCGTCGTTGCGGAGGAAGCTGACCCGGGCCTTCGGGTGGAAGACGACCTCCTCACGCACCCGTTCACCATGGAAGACGACCTCGCGGACCAGCCCGTTCGCGGTCCGTTCCAGCACGGTGCACTCGTCCATCGCGGCGACGAACGGCACCGCGTTCTCGGCCTTCCGCTCCAGCGCCGCCCAGACGTCGTCCCGAGTGAGGCGCAGCTGCTCGCCCGGCTCGTTGACGCGCACGCTCTGACTGACGACCCGCATGACTGCTCTCCCTCACGGCCATCCCGACCGCACACTGCTTGTGCGGCCAAGTAAATGCTTGCGCGGCCAAGTAAACGCCTGGACCCCTCCCAACGCAAGGGACCCTGGAGAGCGGCAGGCCACCCGCTTGCGCATACAATCACCGGGTGAGCGCCCACCAGAACCAGCCCCTGGCCGACGCCGGCGGCACCAGCCAGGCCATCGCCCGGGTCGCCCGCCTGCACCGGGCCACCGCCGAACGGCTGCTGCGCCCGCACGGGCTGCACGCCGGCCAGGAGCTGCTGATGATGCTGCTCTGGGACGGCGGGCCGCAGCCGCAGGCCGCGCTGATCGAACAGCTCGCGGTCGACGCCTCCACCGTCACGCGCATGGTGCAGCGCCTGGAGCAGGCCGGCTTCGTCCGCCGCCGGCGCAGCGAGAACGACCGGCGGGCCGTGCTGGTCGAGGCGACGGCGGCGGCCTGCGCACTGCGCGACCAGGTCGCGCAGGCCTGGCGGGAGCTGGAACAGGTGACCCTGGCCGGGCTGGACGAGGCCGAGCAGGCCGAGCTGATCCGGCTGCTGGGCCGACTGGAGGGGAACCTCACCCGCCCCTCCGGGGAGATGTGATGCAGGTCACACGCGAAGACGAAATTTCCGGGGACTGGATCCCCGTTTGCTCCCGTGAAGGCCTAAGCGGGGAAAACATCCCCGGTATGCCGGGAGGAGCACGCAGTGAGCAGCACCACCGCCGCCACGCCGGGCCGCACCGCGGAGCCCGTCCGCACGCCCAAGCTGCGCGCGGACGCGATCCGCAACCGTGAGCGGATCGTCCTGGCGGCGCGGGACGCCTTCGTCGAGCACGGCGCGGACGCGCCGCTGGACGAGATCGCGAAGCGGGCGGGCGTCGGCAACGCGACGCTGTACCGGAACTTCCCGGACCGCACCGCGCTGATCCGCGAGGTGGCACTGCTCGTCAAGAACCGCATCCTGACCCTCGCCGAGACGGCGGAGGCGGAGGGCGACGGCCCCTTCGACGCCCTCCAGCGGTTCGCGCACGCGACGGTGGGAGAGAAGGTCGGCGCCCTGTGCCCGATCCTCACCAACCGGATCGACCCGAACGACCCGGACCTGGTGGACGCCCGCCACCGGCTGACGGCCGTCGTCGGCGACCTGATGGAACGCGCCAAGCAGGCGGGCGAACTGCGGCCGGACGTCGACCACGGTGACCTGTTCATCGCGATGAGCCAGCTCACCCGCCCACTGCCGGACACCTCCTGCCAGCTCCTGGAGGAGTTCGTCCACCGGCACCTGCAGCTGTTCCTGGACGGCATGCGGGCGCCCGCCCGCTCGGCCCTGCCCGGCCGGGCCGCGACCTTCGAGGACTTCCACACGGACCACTGACCCACAGCCGCCCCGGCGGCCGGCACCCAGCCGCGACGACCGCCCGGACCGCCCGCGCCGATCCACGGTGATCCGCGCCGGCGCAGGCCCGCACGCGCCGGTCCACCAACACCGGCACCGACATTCTTCGCACACAGACCACCCCTGATCCGTACACCTCGCACCGTGAAGTGAGTACCCCCATGCCAAAAACCGACGCCCTGCCCGAAACCCAGCCCGATCCGAGGCGCTGGAAGGCACTGATATTCATCGGGCTCGCCCAGCTGATGGTCGTCCTCGACGCCACCATCGTGAACATCGCCCTGCCGTCCGCCCAGAAGGACCTCGGCATCACCGACGGCAACCGCCAGTGGGTGATCACCGCGTACGCGCTGGCCTTCGGCGGGCTGCTGCTCTTCGGCGGCCGGATCGCCGACCTGTGGGGCCGCAAGCGCACCTTCGTGGTCGGCCTGACCGGCTTCGCACTGGCCTCCGCGCTCGGCGGCGCCGCCGCCAACACCGCCATGCTGCTCGGGGCACGCGCCCTCCAGGGCGCGTTCGGCGCACTGCTCGCCCCGGCCGCGCTGTCGCTGCTGGCCGTGACGTTCACCGAGGCCAAGGAGCGCGCCAAGGCATTCGGCATCTACGGCGCCATCGCCGGCGGTGGCGGCGCGATCGGCCTGATCCTCGGCGGCCTGCTGACCGAGTACATGAACTGGCGCTGGACCTTCTTCGTCAACATCCCGTTCGCCGTGGTCGCCGCGGCCGGCGCGGTGATGGTGATCCGCGAGCCCGCCGGGGGCCGCAACCGCAACCGGCTGGACATCCCCGGCGTGGTGCTGGTCACCCTCGGCCTGGTCTCGCTGGTCTACGGCTTCACCCGCGCCGAGTCGGACGGCTGGTCCTCCGGCGTGACGATCGGCCTGTTCGTCGCCGCCGGCGTCCTGCTGGGCGCGTTCGTCCTGGTCGAGCGGAAGGTCAAGGCGCCGCTGCTGCCGCTGCGGGTCGTCCTCGACCGCAACCGCGGCGGGGTCTACCTGTCGCTGGGCCTGGCCGTGATCGGCATGTTCGGTCTCTTCCTGTTCCTGACCTACTACCTGCAGATCGTGCTCGGCTACAGCCCGGTCCTGACCGGCGTCGCCTTCCTGCCGATGGTGGCGGGCATGATCACCGGCTCCACCCAGATCGGCGCCCGGCTGATGACCCGGGTCCCGGCCCGCTTCCTGATGGCGCCCGGCTTCCTGGTCGCCTCGATCGGCATGCTGCTGCTCACCCAGATCGGCCTGGACACCTCCTACCCGGCGCTGATCCTGCCCGGCCTGATCCTGATGGGCCTCGGCATGGGCACCGCGTTCATGCCGGCGATGAGCCTGGCCACGCACGGCGTCCAGCCGCGCGACGCCGGTGTGGCGTCGGCCATGGTCAACACCTCGCAGCAGGTCGGCGGCGCCATCGGCACCGCGCTGCTGAACACCATCGCCGCCAGCGCCTCCGCCACCTGGCTGGCCGCGCACGTCCACGACGCGACCACCCCGGCCGCGGCCAGGGCGGTGCAGTTCCAGGGCATGGTGGAGGGCTTCTCCACCGCGATCTGGTGGTCCTTCGGGATCCTGGTGACGGCCGCCGCGATCGCCTTCGTGCTGATCAACGCCGGCCGCCCCGGCGGCTCCACGGCCGCCTCCGGCTCGGGTGCGGGCGCGGTGGACGGCAACGAGGTGCCGGTGCTGGTGCACTGACCCTCACGGGGTACGCGCAAGGGTGCGAGGCGGCCCGTCCGGTGTTCCGACACCGGGCGGGCCGTCCGCCGTTCTCCGGCAGCGGCCGGCGCGGCCGCCTCCGGCGGCCCCCCGTCCGCACCTGCCGCCGGCCCCGTCGCCTACGCCGTCCGGGTGGGCTTGTGCGCCCCCTCTGCGCCGCACCGGTGACACGGGCGGCCGCGACCCCTCGAACCGGCGGCCCCCGTGGACGAGAATGGAGTCGCCCACCCGGCCCGTGCGCCGACCCGCGCCCCGTCAGGCCGTCCCCGTGGGTGCACGGCGGGGGAGCCCGGAGCACCGGGCCCGCCGCCGGGGAAGCACCACGAGACCGCCCGCGGCCACGGCCACGGAGGCGCGACCGGGGCCACTGCGGCCCGGAGCGCGGACGAGCCGGCCCACGGAAGGCCCGGAACGCGGAAGCGGCGGAACGCGGATGCGCCCGGTGACACCGACCCTGCCCTACCCGGAAAGGGAGGACATCGTGCACGACCGTACCGACCAGCTCGCCGACAGCAGATACCTCCTGCTCACCACCTTCGGCGCGGACGGCAGCCAGATGCGCTCGCCGATCTGGGTGGTCGCCGACGGTACGGCGCTCGGCATCTGGACCCCCGCCCACTCCGGCGAGGCCGAACGCATCCGGCACCACCCCAAGGTGCTGGTCGGCCCCTGCGACGCCCACGGGCGCCCCACCGGCCGCCAGCTCCCTGCCCGTGCGGCCGTCTGCGACGAGGACGCCACCGCGCGTTACCGCACCTCGCTGATCAACAAGTACGGCATGAAGGCGCTGATCGCCCTGGCCCGCAGCCGCTTCCGGCTCGGCCTGGCCGGGACGGTCGGCATCCGGATCACGCTCAACGAGCTGGAACAGCGGCTGATCGGACCGGAGTGGCAGGCGCCGACGACCTACTGCCCGAACTGACGCTGCCCGCACTGACGGTGTGCGCGCCGGCAGCGGCCGGTGCTTGAATCGCCACGGGCCGGGGCGTCAGGGCTCGGGCCGGGGCGTCAGGGCTCGGACCGGGGCGTCAGGGCTCGGACCGGGGCGTCAGGGCTCGGACCGGGGTGTCCGGGCGAGGGCCGGGACGTCCGGCCTCGGACCGGGGTGTCCGGGCGAGGGCCGGGACGTCCGGGCGCGGCACGCCCGTCCGGCGTCAGATCCCGTTCTCCGGCGCCTTCGCGAGGTCGCCCGGCTCGCAGGCCCCCCGGCCGGTACCGACGTGCACGACCATCACCGCCCGCCCGGCGTCACCCGGCACCACCTGCTGCTCGTGCCCGCATCGCGGGCAGATCAGCGGGATGCGCGGCCCCCGGTGGAGCTGGGCCACGGGGACGGTGTGGCCGGCGGATTCGGCGTGGTCGGCGGAGGAAGCGGGGCCGGCGGGGCCGGCGCCGCGCTCCGGCGTCGTCACGTCAGCGGGTGGGTCGGGACCGGGCTGACCTCCTGGATCTCGCCGTGGGCCTTGGTGAGCAACTGCGAGGCGAGGTCGTTGAGCGCTCGGGCGGCCGCGATCTCCTCGCCGACCCGCAGCTGTTCCGGGTCCGACGGGTGACGGCTGGTGTAGCCGTGCGCGCGCAGCTCCGACCCGTCGCTCAGCCGCAGCAGGGCGGCGGCTGCGGTGCGCGGCCCCTCCTCGCGGAACTCCATCTCGATGTGCCAACCGACAAGAGTCTGCATGGCGGATCACCTCCAGCGGTTACTCCTCCAGGGTGCGCCGCACCCAGCGCGAACACCAGACGGGAGCGGCGGGCAACACTCCAAGGCCAACTTGAACGCGTTCAACACTGCGGCGTAAAGTCACCGGCGCAGAGTTCGAACACGTTCAAAACACCTCGGGCAGGGCGGTCGTCATGGGCAAGGGCACCACGGAACTGGTGGACCTCCTGGTCCTGCTCGGCATGGGCGCCGTGATCCCGCTCGGCCTCGCCCTGATCGACGAACCCGGCCTCGCCCGCCTCCGCCGCCTCTGGCCGCTGGCCGCCGTACCCGGCGCCCTCTCGCTCTGGCTGCCGCGCGGCGGTCTCGCCACCGGCTGCGCCGTCCTCTACGCGCTCGGCACCCTCGCCGTCGCCGCCCACGTGCCGCTACGGCTCGCCCGCACCCGCTCGCCCGCGCCCGCCGAGGTCGCCGTGCTCACCGCGCTCGCCACCCCCTCGGTGGCCGGGATCGCCCTGGTCGCGGAACGCTCCGGGCACGAGCTGTTCGGCTTCGACCTCGACATCCTCGCGCTCACCGTGCCGCACTTCCACTACGCCGGGTTCACCGCCGCGCTGGTCGCCGGACTGGTCTGCCAGGCCCGGCCGGCCGGCGCCGCCGCCCGGTTCGCCGCGCTCAGCGTGCCGCTCGGCACCCTGCTCGTCCTGGCGGGCTACTTCGTCGACGACTGGGCCGAACTCGCCGGCGCCGTCGTGCTCACCACCGGCATGTGGCTGGTCGGCCTGATCACCTGGCGCGACCTGCGCACCGGCAGCCCCGACCGGACCACCGCCGCACTGCTCGCAACCGCCTCCGCCGTCCTCGCCGCCACCATGCTGCTCGCCCTCTGGTGGGCACTCGGCGAGGCCTCCGGACTCCCCCACCCCACCCTGGCCTGGATGGCCGCGACCCACGGCGTCGGCAACGCACTCGGCTTCGCCCTCTGCTCCCTGCTCGCCTGGCGCCGGCTCGCCCCGTCACCGCGCACGGCCCCCTTCCCGTCCCGCTCCCCGACCCACTGCCCCTCCCGCTGACGAAGGACGCCGCACGATGACCACGCCCCGGGCCACCGACCTCAACTACCCCGAGACCGGCGCCAGCACCACGCCCGGCCGCCCGCTCCCCGCCGGCTACAACCACCTCCGCCACCGCGCGCCGATCGGCCACGGCCGCGCCGCCCTGGAGGCCGCCGGAGCCGCCGTCCTCGACTGGCGGATGCACCGCGCCGCCGGCGTCCGCATCACCACCGACGCCGACCGGGCCGCGCCCGGCGCCGCCGTCCACTGCGCGATCGGCATCGGCCCGCTGCGCGCCGCCGCCCCCTGCCGGGTCATCTGGACCGCCGACGGCCCCGACCGCTACGGCTTCGCCTACGGCACCCGGCGCGGTCACCTGGCCGTCGGCGAGGAGACCTTCCTCGTCGAGATGGGCCCCGATAAGGCCGTCTGGTTCACCGTCAACGCCTTCAGCCGCCCCCGCAGTTGGTACGCCCGCCTCGCCGGCCCCCTCCTCCCCCTCGCCCAGCGCCTCTTCGCCCACCTCTGCGCCCGCGCCCTGACCCGCATCGCCACGGCCGCCACCGCCGGGGCGGCCGCCGGCCGGTGAGCCTGAACCGAGCCGGTGGGACGGAATCCGGAGGCCCCGGAGCCCGCTGCCGCGACAGAATCCCCGGGTGATCCTCATACAGCCCGTCCTGGAGCTCCTCGTCCCTCCCGCCGACTTCGACATGTGGCAGGTCGGCACCCACCGGCCTTACGAATTCCTGCCGCTGAGCGGGCACATGAGCCGTGCCGACATCGGCACGGCGGTCCTCCGGCTCGCCCTCCGCAACGCGTACGACCCCGACGACCACGAGGAGGAGGACGGACCGACACCTCCCGCCGATCCGGTCGACGCACTTCTGCACGGGCTCCTCGTCAAGGACCACCTGTTCGCCCCCGGCGGCTTCCGGGTGACCGACACCGCCACCGGAGTCACCCTCACCCCGGGCTGCTGCAACGGCCTGGAGGAGTGGCGGGACTGGTGGGAGGTGCTGGACGGCGCGGGCTCCGCAGGCTTCGGCCACGACCCGATGCCGACGGCCGAGCGCGTGGGCGACACGGTGCGGCTGGTCCCCGACATCGGCGCCCCGGACGGCCCGGTGATCGAGCTGCCCGCCGCGGAGCTGCGCCGCCTGGTCTCCGGGGCCGAGCGCGACCTCGCCGCCTTCCTGGAGCCGGCCGACGCCTGGGCCGCCGAGCACCTGCCCGACCACCGCGCTCCGCTGACGGCGGCCCTCGCCCGCGCGCTGGACCTCGCTCCGGAGGCCTGACGGGACGCCGGCCGTCCGTCCGCCCCGCCGCCCCGGCTCACCGGACACCCGGCGCGCACATCCGGTCACCCAACGTGAGATCGCCCGTGGCGGGCCGCCAGCATGCGCGCGCAAGGACAAACCCGCCGGGACGTCCGCCGCGGGTGCCGGCCGGCCGTAGGAGCTGCCGCCATGCGACCTGCCCAAGTCGCCGCCGCCCTCGTCGCGCTCCTGGCCTGCGCCGTCGGGGTGACCGCCGCCGGGAGTGCCGATTCCGTGCCACCCCCCGCGGTGCTCGCCGAGCCGCTGAACCTGGCGGCGGATCCGGCCGCGCAGCAGAAGATCCACCGGATGACCGACGCCGTGCAGGACTCGGGTGGAGACCGGGTCGGTGGCAGGTGCTGTACGTCCCGATGACCCCGATCGTCAACGGCTTCGGCTTCGCCCTGGCCTGAGGAGCGCACCGCCCGGACGGGACCGGGGAGCCACCCGGTGGGACCGGGCACGGCCGAACGGCAGCGGGAAACGGCCGGGCGGGACCGGGCACCTGCCGGGCATGATCTGCGGGTGACCAGCTTCCTGACCCACCGCCGGCTCGTCCACGACGGCGGCCTGCCGGTGCACCGGCGGCACGTCGCCCTGCGGACGTGCCTGACCCGGTTCGCGCCGTACGGGCTGCGGGCCACCTACCACCACCTGACGTTGAGCGCGCGGATTCCGCGCAGGCTGGAGGCCGACCCGCCGGCGCTGGTCCGGGCGGTCGAGGAGTTGCACGAGGCGCGGGTGCTCTGGCTGGCGCAGCTGGAGCGGTACGCGGCGCGGCGGCGGGTGGAGAAGGGGGCGGGCCGGCGGGCGGCCGCCGGCCCGGTGGCGTGGTGGGAGGCGAGTTGGTGGGACTCCCCGCACGACGTCTGGCTGTACGACCCCGTCAGCCATCCACCGCTGCCGCTGCCGGAGTACGTCCGGCGGCAGGGCGCCCTGCTGGACGGCGCAGCACTCACCGGCTGCCCGGCCTGCGGGGACGAGCGGCCTGCGGTGCTGCGGTCGACCGGGCACGGGTTCGTCGAGGCGTGCGGGGCCTGCGCGCGGGTACTGCGGCCGTGTCCGTGCGGGCGGCACCACCGGGTCCACCCGGTGGCCGGGGCCGACTGGGCCGCGCTCTGGCGCCGGGACCACATGACCGACGCCGGGACCTTGGACCCGCACTGGCTGTGGACCGCGGCGGGGCGGCCGCCGCGGTGACCAGCCGACTCAGGCGGTCCGGGCCGGGACGGTGACCAGGAGGGTGCCGCCGTCCAGGGTGCGGACCTCGAAGTGGTCGATCGCGGCGGGCTGGAACCCGGCCCCACCGCTGGTGTGCAGGGCGGCCGGGGCGGCGCCCGTGGTGCCGTAGCCGACGGCGGGGACGCTCCAGGTGGTGACGGTCTGACGCTCGCCGGTGCGCGACACGGCGACCAGGTCGCAGTCCAACGGCCCCTGGACGTGCGAGAGTTCCAGACTGACCTGGCTCCCCCAGGTCTTGCCCTCGACGCCGACGGCGGCCCGGGCGCCCGTGGTCGGGTCGGTGGCGGAGAACTGCTGGGCGGCGACGGCGACGACACCCGGCGTGGAGTCCGCGGTGACCACCACCGCGGTGACGGCGGGGCCGGCCACCACCATGACCGCCGCGGCGGCGACCAGCACCAGCCGGCGGACCCGGCCCCGGCGGCGGACGGCGGACACCTGGCCGACCAGCCGGTCCAACAGCAGAGGGTCCGGACGGGGCGCGGGATCCGCCGGATCCAGGCCGGCCGCCTCGGCGGAGGCCGCGTACTCGGCCAACAGTGGCTCCATGAATCCGAGTTCGCCCACCTGCTCGGCGCACTGCGGGCAGTCGGCGAGGTGCTCCTCGAAGGCGGCGCGCTCGGCCGGTTCGAGCAGGCCGAGGACGTAGGCGCCGACGTCCAGATGCCCGTGACCCGGGCCGTGGTCGCGCTCGGAACCGGTGGCACCGGAGGGACCGGACGGACCAGTGGGACCGGACGGACCAGTGGGACCGGAGGGGCCGGACAGGCTGGAGGGGCCGGACGGGCCGACGGGGTCGGTGGGCCCGGGAGGACCGGGCTTGGACGCTGTCACGATGTCACTCCCCGTTCCTCCAGTGCGAGCTTGAGCGAGCGCAGCGCGTAGAACACCCGCGACCGTACGGTACCGGCCGGGACGCCGAGTTCGGCGGCCGCCTCGTTGACCGTGCGGCCCATGAAGTAGGTCGCGACGATCACCTGGCGGTGCGCCTCCGAGAGGTCGCCGAGCGCCTCCGAGATCGTCATCAGCCGCAGCGCGCGGTCAAGTTCGTCCTCGGCGGGCAGCAACTCCAGTGCTGCCGCGTCCACCTCGCGCGGGCGGGCCCGGCTGCTGCGGTGGCCGTCGATGACGATCCGCCGCGCCACCGTCACCAGCCAGGGCCGCAGCGAGCCGGCTTCCGGGTCGAGCCGGTGGATGTTGCGCCAGGCCCGGACCAGCGTCTCCTGGACGACGTCCTCGGCGCGCTGGCGGTCCCCCGCGACCAGGTGGAGCACGAAGCCGAACAGCGGGCCCGCGTGCTCCTGGTACAGGGCGCGCATGAGGTCCTCGTCCGGCGCGTCGGCGACGCGTTCGGACGCACCACCGCCCGGGTGCTCCTTGGTCACGACGCCATCTTCGCGCACCCGTACCTCCGGGTCGAGAGTTCCACGTCCGGTCCGGACCGTCATCATCGCCCTACCCGGTGACTCTCAGTAGCCGCCGTAACCGCTGCCGGGGCTGCTCGGGGCCTTGGGAGTGCTGGGGGCACTGGGACTGCTGGGGGTGCTGGGCATCGTCCCGCCGGAGGGGGCGCCCGCCTTGCCGCCGGTCGGGGTCAGCGCGAACCAGGTGCCGCCGACGCCCTGGCCCTTGGTGTCGCCGGGCTTGGTGTCGGGCGCGTAGCGGTAGGCCGGCCAGCCGTTCAGGGTGAGCTGCTTGCTGCCGTCGGCGCGGGTGACGGTGCCGACCAGCTTGCTGTCGATGCCCTTGACGGTGGCCCCGCCGTTCGCCGGGGCGGGCGGCCAGGTCGAGGCGCAGCTGCCGTTGCAGTTGGACATCGGCGGCATGGCCGAGTCCTTGTCGAAGCGGTAGAGGGTGAAGCCGGCACTGTCGGTGACGATGGTGCCGAGTTTGGGGTCGGTGGCGGTCTGCAGGGTGACGGCGCCGGCGGGTGCGCTCGGGCTGCCCGGACTGGCCGGGCTGCTCGGACTGGCCGGGGTGCTCGGCATCGCGGGCGCGGTGGAGGTGGAGCTCGAACCCGAGCTCGAACCCGAGCCCGACGACATCGAGCCGCCGCCGGACGACCCGCAGCCGGCGACCAGGGCGGCCGCGGCGATCCCGGACGCGGCGAGCACGGCGATCCGGCCGGTACGACTGTTGCTGTGCATGGTTTCTCCCCCGTGGACACGCGCGGGCGCCTCTTTCGGCACACCGCGCTGAAGCGGACACCCACTTGTACGGACGGGAGCGGCAGAGTACTCAACGGGCGGCCGGGATTCTTCGGAATAGCCCGCGGGCGGGCGCGGTTGTCGCGGGCACATGGCCTGAGCCGCCGCCTCCCGAAGGGCAGGAATCGCGACATGAGCAGCACGGTCGAGCTGACCACGGAGAATTTCGACGAGATCGTCCCCGGCGACGAGGGGAAGGACTTCGTCTTCATCGACTTCTGGGCATCCTGGTGCGGCCCGTGCCGGCAGTTCGCGCCGGTGTACGAGAAGGCGGCCGAGCGCCACTCGGACCTCGTCTTCGCCAAGGTGGACACCGAGGCCCAGCAGGAGCTGGCCGCCGCCTTCGGCATCCAGTCCATCCCGACGCTGGCGATCATCCGTGAGGGCGTGCTGGTCTTCTCGCAGGCGGGTGCGCTGCCGGAGGCCGTGTTCGAGGACTTGATCGGCCAGGCCCGGAAGCTGGACATGGCCGAGGTCAAGCGCAAGGTGGCGGCCGAGCAGGCAGGTGCCGCCGAGGCCTGACGGCCCCGTCCGGTGATCTGACGGACCGACGGTTTCCACTGCGGTAGGCCCGGGGTGACGAACGCCCCGGGCCCGTCGGCGTGCGCGGGGCCGGATCGCGCCGGTACGCATCTCTCCGAGCCGGATCGCGCCGGGCCGGATCGCGCTGGGCCGGACGGGCGGTCCCGGTTCGGCGTCTCAGGCGCGGGACGCCAGACGGGCCGCGAGGCCGTCGAGAAGCAGGCGCAGGGCGAGCTCGAAGCCCCGCTCGTCCAGCCCGGACGCACCCGTGCCCGGCCCGCCGCGTTCGGCGGAGGCCTCCAGGGCGCCGGCGAGGGCGGGGTAGCGGGGGCGGTACTCGGCCGGGGGGCGGGTGAAGCCCGCGGTGAAGGTCTCCAGCGCGGAGCCGAGCACCAGGTAGTCGAGTGCGGCCGCGGTCTCGGCGGCGTCGGCCGGCGCGAGGCCGGCCCGGCCGAGGGCGGCGAGCAGGGTGTCGTAGCCGAGCAGCTGGCGCTCGGCCCCGACCCTGCGACGGGCGAGCAGCGCGATGGTGTTGGGGTGGTGCAGGAAGACGGCGCGGTAGCCGCGCGCGTAGGCGGTGATGCCGGCCCGCCACCCGGCGGCCTCGATGCCGGTGAGCGGGCCGAGGTCGATCTCGGCGTTGACCAGTTCGGCGAGCCCGTCGATCAGCTCGTCCTTGCCGCTCACGTGGTTGTAGAGCGAGGCCGCCTTCACGCCCAGGCGGTCGGCGACGGCGCGCATGGTGAGACCGTCCGGCCCCTGCTCGTCGACCGTGTCGAGGGCGGCCCTGGCGATGATCTCCCTGCTCAGCAGTGCCCTGCTCGGTCGTCCCACGCTTGTCGCCCCTCACTGCCGGCCGTGTCGCCCACGATTTCCGGCTCACGTTATTACAGGCAGGTCTCGACCCTTCCGCTGCCCCGGGGCGGCGGGCTACCGTCCCTGACTAACAAAGTTAGTTTTCTGCGACGGCCCCTCTCAGGGCCCGCCGCGGACGACGGCAAGGTGGACGCCCATGACCGAGAACCCCGCAAGATCCCGGATCTCCCGCACCCCCGGCACGGACCCAGGTGCGGGCGGAGGTGCGGATCGAGGTGCGGCTGGAGGCCCGGTCACGGGCCCAGGTACGGGCGTAGGCAGGGCTGCGGGTACCGACGCCGAGCGGCTCGCCGCGCTCGGCTACCGGCAGGAGCTGAAGCGCAGCCTCGGCGTCCTCGGCAACATCTCGATGGGCTTCGCCGTCGTCTCCCCCGTGGTCGGCCTCTACGCGGTCAGCCAGGTCGGCATCGGCGTGGCCGGCGGCGCCTGGATCTGGGCGCTCCCGGTCTGCCTGATCGGCCAGATGCTGGTGGTGGCGGTCTACTCCGAGCTCGCCTCCCAGTGGCCCCTGGCCGGCGGCGCCTACCAGTGGAGCCGTCGCCTCGCCGGGCCGACCTTCGCCTGGCTGACCGGCTGGATGTGGCAGTTCGCGGTGATGTTCGCCAACACCACCGTCGCCTACCTGGCCTCGCCGTGGTTCTTCGCCCTGTTCGGACTCACCCCGACACCCGCCCAGCTGGTGCTCGTCTCACTGGCGTTCATGCTGGCCTGCACGCTGGTCAACGCCTACGGCATCAACCTGCTGCGCCGGTTCGTCTCGCTGGGCATCGCCGCCGAGGCGATCGCCTCCGTGGTCGTGGGCTTCGCGCTGCTGCTCTTCTTCCGCCAGCACGGCTTCGGCCTGCTCACCGACCTGCTGGACGCGCCCGCCACCGCCGGGGTCTCCACCGGCGCGGCCTTCCTCGCCGTGGTCGCCGTCGGTGGCTGGGCGTTCATCGGATTCGACGCCTGCGTCTCCACCGCCGAGGAGACCAAGGACGCCGGCCGGCAGGTGCCGCGGGCGATGTGGTGGGCCCTGCTGAGCGTCGGCGTGGTGGTCGTCCTGAACGCCGTCGCCGTCGAACTGGCCCACCCGGACCCGGCCGCCGTGGTCCGCGGCGAGGACCTCGACCCGGTCACCACCGCCGTCACCTCCGGGTTCGGCGACTGGTCGGCCAAGCCGTTCGTGGTGGTCGTCCTGGTCTCGTTCACCGCCTGTCTGATGGCCTCGCAGGGCGGCGCCGCCCGCGGCCTCTACTCGCTGGCCCGCGACGGCGTCTTCCCGTTCTCGGCCCAGGTCCGCCGGGTCAACCGGCACAAGGCGCCGATCGGCGGCCTGGTCGCGGCCACCCTGGTCAGCTCGGCCGCACTGCCGCTCGGGCTGGAGTCCACGGCGATGGGCAGCCTGATCACCTTCGGCACGGCCGCCACCTTCCTGCCGTTCTTCCTGCTCTGCCTGGCCGCCGTGCTGGCCCGGCTGCGCGACGGCTGGCGGCCGTCCGGCGCGGTCTCGTACGGGCGCGCCGGGACGGTGATCAACGTCCTCGCGGTGCTCTGGACCGGCCTGGAGGTGGTCAACATCTGCTGGCCGCGCACCATCCTCGCGCCGCCCGGCGCGCCCTGGTACCAGGTGTGGGCCGCGGTCCTCGGCGTCGGCCTGGTCACCCTCGCGGGCATCGGCTACCTGCTCGTCCGCCGCCCGCAGCGACTGATGCGCGAGCCCGGAGCCGGGGCGACGTCCGGTGAACGGCCGGGCGATGCCGACGAGTTGGCGCCGGCGGTGCACTGACGGGGAGCCCGCCGCCCGACCGGCCCGCCCTGTCGGGGGCCTACGCCGGGCTGAGCGCGCCCTGGACAGGGGGCGCTCAGGGCGTGTCCTCGGCCCACTCCGTGAGCCGGGCGGCGAGGGCGCGTACCTCCGTGCGCAGGGCGTCCGGGCGGCGGACGGTGAACGGCCAGCCGAGGCCGGCCAGCATCACCGCGCACCCGGCGAGGTCCTGGGCGCGGGCCCGCAGCAGGACGCGGCCGTCCGCGGTCCCGGCGAGGCTCCCGGCCGCCGGCGGGATGCGGTGCCGGGCCTCGGCGAGGGTGGTCGTGAGCACCACCTCCACCTCGTGCGTCCACGGCACCGAGCCCAGCGACTCCACCACCCGCTGGACGGCGTCGAAGCCCTCCGGCGGTTCGAAGCCGGCCTCGCCCTGCTCGGCGGACCGGATCCGGTCCAGCCGGAAGGTGCGCAGCTCGCCGCTCCGGTGGTCCAACCCGGTGGTGTACCAGCGGCCCGAGTGGAAGACCAGCCCGTACGGGTCGAACTCGCGGTCGCTGGCCGCCCCCTCGCGGTCCCGGTAGGACAGCCGGACGCGGCGGCCGCGGCGGGCCGCCTCGGCGAGCGTGAAGAGCGCGGCCGCGTCCGGGTTCGGGCCGGCCGCGGGCGCCGAGGTCAGCCCGAGCGTCTGCTCCACCGCCGCGACCCGCTCGCGCAGCCGCGGTGGCAGCACCCGCTGGATCTTGGTGAGCGCCGACTCGGCGGCCTCCTCCCCCACCGACAGCCCCGACCGGCGACCGGCGAGCAGCCCGAGCACGACGGAGGCCGCCTCGTCCCCGGTGAGCATCAGCGGCGGCAGCCGGTAGCCCGGCAGCAGGCGGTAGCCGCCGTACCGGCCGCGCTCGGCCTGCACCGGGATGCCGAGGTCCACCAGCCGTGCCGTGTAGCGGCGGACGGTGCGCTCGTCCACGTCCAGCCGTTCGGCCAGCTCGGGGCCGGTGAGGCCGGGCCGGGCCTGGAGCAGTTCCAGCAGGGCGAGGACTCGGCTGACCGGGTGATCCATCCGCGCTCCTCCGATCGGGCCGGTAATCCGGTCGTGTCCTGTCCGGATTCGATCCTAGGGTCGAACCAGCGGCGGGCGCCTGCGGGCGCCATCGGCTCGCCGATCGCCGCGCACGGCAGGGAATCCAAGGAACGCAACCACACAGCTGGCCGCCCGCACGGCGAGGAATGCAAGCACGGCAAGGCCGGCCCGGAGAGGACCCATCCACCATGAGCACCTTCGTACTCGTCCCCGGTTTCTGGCTCGGCGGTTGGGCCTGGGACGCGGTCGCCGAACCCCTGCGAGCGGCCGGGCACACCGTCCACGCGGTGACCCTGACCGGTCTCGCCGAGCGGGCCGGCGAGGCCTCGCCCGAGGTCGGCGCCGAGACCCACATCGCCGACCTGACCGACCTGTTGACCCGCGAGGATCTCCAGGACGTGGTCCTGGTCGCCCACAGCGGTGGCACGGTCGCCGTCTCCGGCGCGGCCGACCGCGTGCCCGAGCGCATCCGGCGGGTCGTCTTCGTCGACTCCGGCCCGCTCGCCGACGGCATCGCCCTGCGTGATCTCTGGGACCCGGCCTACCGCGCGACGCTGGAGGCATCGCTGGTCGACGGCTGGCGGCTGCCGCTGCCCGCCTGGGATGTCCTGGCCTCCGGCGGCGGCGGTGTGGACGGCATCGACGAGGCCGGACTCGCCCGGTTCCGCAGGCTGGCCACCGACCAGCCGGCCCGGACGGTCAGCGAACCGGTACGGCTGGCCGGCCGGGCGGACAAGCTGCCGAAGGGCCTGATCTCGTGCTCCTTCCCGCTGGAGCAGATCCGGGCGATGATCGCAGCCGGCCACCCGTACTTCGCGGCGCTCGGCGGTCCGGAGTGGGAGCTGCGCGAGGTGCCGACCGGGCACTGGCCGATGTTCTCCCGGCCGGCCGAGACGGCGGCGGTGCTCGCGGAGCTGGCGGCGGTCCCGACGGCCTGAGGCGGTCCAGGTCCCGGCTCCCGGCTCCCGGTTCCCGGCCCTGTGATCGTCTCCCGGGGTGCCTGCCGGGGCGCCGGGGTGCCGGGGTCCTGCCGGGGCGGCCCGCCGGGGTCGCGCGCAGGGCCGTCTCCCGGGCTCTCCCCCGGGCTCTCCCGGCTTGCCCCCGGAGGTCCCGGGCCTGTGCGGAGAGCGCACCGTCCGCGTGTTCGGCTGCGCCGGGCGGGCGAATCGTCGCAGGATGGGCACGGCGTCGGCACCCGGCCCGGCGCCGACCCCACCGACAGCTAGGGCGAGCGCGCGATGAGCCAGACTCCCACCAGTCCCACCAGTCCGACCGTCAGTGCGACCGTGGACGGGAGCGCCGCGCCGGGCTCCTCGCAGGACGCTGCGAAGGACGCCGCACCAGAGTTCCGGCGGGTCACCACCGCCGTGGTGACCGGCAGCTCCGCCGACGTACCGTTCCACGTCGACGTGAAGGCGGGCACGCACCCGCTGACCGCCGACGAGCCGGTGCGGCGCGGCGGTTCGGACAGCGGGCCGGAGCCGTTCGCCCTGCTGCTCGCCTCGCTCGGCTCCTGCACCGCGATCACCCTGCGGATGTACGCGGAGCGCAAGGAGTGGCCGCTGGAGACCGTCCGGGTCAGGCTCGGCTACGAGACGGACGGGCGCAACGGCCGGATCGCGCGCCGGGTCGCGCTCGCCGGCGCGCTTGACGAGGAGCAGCGCGCCCGGCTGCTCGACATCTGCGAGCGCACGCCCGTCACCCTCGCGCTGCGCGCCGGGGTGGCCATCGACACCACGGAGGACCGCGCATGACGACCACTCCTTCCGCCTCGGCCGCGCCCGAGGAGTACGACGTCATCGTGGTGGGCGCCGGCCCCACCGGCGAGAACGTGGCCGACCGGACCGCCGCCGCCGGCCTGCGCACCGTGATCGTGGAGGCCGAACTGGTCGGCGGCGAGTGTTCGTACTGGGCCTGCATGCCGAGCAAGGCGCTGCTGCGCCCGGTGGCCGCGCTGGCCGGCGCCCGCGCGGTGGCCGGCTCCCGCGAGGCCGTCGGCGGCGGTGCGCTGGACCCGGCCGCGGTGCTGGCCCGGCGCGACTCGTTCACCTCGCACTGGCAGGACGACGGCCAGGTGCAGTGGCTGCGTGACACCGGCATCGACCTGGTCCGCGGCCACGGCCGGCTGGCCGGGGTCCGGGCGGTCACCGTCGAGGCCGAGGACGGCACCGAGCGGTTGCTCACCGCCCGGCACGCCGTGGCCGTCTGCACCGGCAGCCGCCCGGTACTGCCGGAGGGCGTGCCCGGGCTTGTCGAGGCCCGGCCCTGGACCAACCGCGAGGCCACCGGTTCGCCCACCGTGCCCGGGCGGCTGGCGGTGATCGGCGGCGGGGTGGTCGGTGTCGAGATGGCCACCGCCTGGCGGGCGCTCGGCTCCGAGGTGGTGCTGCTCGTGCGCGGCGACGCGCTGCTGCCGCGGATGGAGCCGTTCGCGGGCGAGCTGGTCGCGGAGGGCCTGCGGGCGGCCGGGGTGGACGTACGGTTCGGGGTCTCGGTCGCCTCACTGGAGCGTGCGGACGTGTCGGGCGCGTCGGACGGCTCCGGCGGGTCGGACGACTCCCGGGTCACGCTGGTGCTGGCGGACGGTGAGCGCCTCACCGCCGACGAGGTCCTGTACGCCACCGGCCGGGCACCGCGCACCGCGGACATCGGGCTGGAACAGGTCGGCCTCAAGCCCGGCACCTGGCTGGAGGTGGACGACAGCTGCACGGTGCTCGGCGTGGCCGGCCCGGGTGACGTGGCCGACCCGGGTGACGTAGGTGGCCCGGGCGGCGTGGCCGGCCCGGGTGGCGCCTGGCTGTACGCGGCGGGAGACGTCAACCACCGTGCGCTGCTCACCCACCAGGGCAAGTACCAGGCGCGGATCACGGGCGCGACGATCGTGGCACGCGCCCAGGGGCTGCCGCTGGACACCTCCCGCTGGGGCGCACATGCCGCGTCCGCCGACAGCGCCGGTGCGCCGCAGGTCGTCTTCACCGAACCGGAGGTGGCGGCCATCGGCCTCACCCTGGACGCCGCCGAACGGCAGGGCCTGCGGGTCAAGGCGGTCGACCACGACCTCGGCGCCGTCGCCGGCGCCTCGCTGTACGGCGACGACTACCGGGGGAAGGCCCGGGTCGTCTTCGACCTGGACCGGGAGGTGCTGGTGGGTGCCTGCTTCGTCGGCCCCGGGGTCGCGGAGCTGCTGCACTCGGCCACCGTGGCGGTGGTCGGCGAGGTGCCGATCGACCGGCTCTGGCACGCCGTTCCCGCGTACCCCACGATCAGCGAGGTCTGGCTGCGGCTGCTGGAGGGCTGCCGGGGCTGAAGGAGGCGGAGCCCGGGGCCCCGAGGCCGGCGGCTCGGGGCCTCTCGCCGCGTCGGACGGGTCGGCGCGTACAGGAGCATGCAGGCGCGTGCAGGCGCGTGCAGGCGCACAACCGCGCGCACACGCGCGTACCGGCGCGTACCGGCGCGGCGAGATGTGACCCCGGGGGGACGGCGGGACACTGGCCGGTGGAGGGGTGTCCCGGGGGCCGTTTCGCCGACCAGGTGGTGTGTGGCATGACCGAGGTGCTGTTGGCCGTCGGAACCGAGAAAGGCCTCTTTCTCGGCCGCAGTCGCGACCGGCTGAGCTGGGAGTTCAGTGGGCCGCACTTCCCGATGAACGCGATCTACTCCGTCTCGATCGACCGCCGGGCGGGCCGGGTCCGGCTGTTGGCCGGCGCCGACAGCAGCCACTGGGGCCCGTCGGTCTGGCGCTCGGACGACCTCGGCGCGAGCTGGTCCGAACCGCCCAAGCCCGCCATCCGCTTCCCCGAGCACACCGGCGCCTCGCTCACCCGGGTCTGGCAGCTCCAGCCCGCCGGTGACGAGGCACCCGGAGTCGTCTACGCCGGAACCGAACCGGCCGCGCTGTTCCGCTCCGAGGACGGCGGCGACACCTTCGCCCTGGTCGAGTCGCTCTGGGCCCATCCGCAGCGCACCGAGTGGGGCGCCGGCTACGGCGGCCAGGGCCTGCACACCATCCTCACCGACCCGCGCGACGCCGAACGGCTGCTGGTCGCCGTCTCCAGCGGGGGCGTCTACCGCAGCAAGGACGGCGGCGGCACCTGGGAACCGTCCAACACCGGCCTGCGCGCCGAGTTCCTCCCCGAGGAGAACCAGTACCCCGAGTTCGGCCAGTGCGTGCACAAGATCGCCCGGGACGCCGTCAACCCCGACCGCCTCTACCTGCAGAACCACGGCGGCGTCTACCGCAGTGACGACACGGGCCTCAGCTGGCAGTTCGTCACCGACGGCCTGCCCGCCGACTTCGGTTTCGCCGTCGCCGCCCACCCGCGCCGGGCCGACACCGCCTACCTCTTCCCCCTCGGTGGGGCCGACGACCGCATCCCGCCGGACCGCCGCTGCCGTGTCTTCCGCACCGACGACGGCGGCGACAGCTGGCATCCGCTCAGCAAGGGCCTCCCCGGCGAGGACCACTACGGTGTCGTGCTCCGCGACGCACTCCGCACCGATGACGCCGACCCGGCCGGCATCTACTTCGGCAACCGCAACGGCGACGTCTACGGCAGTCCCGACGAGGGCGAGAGCTGGTCCCTGCTGATCTCCCACCTGCCGGACGTGCTCTGTGTCCGGGCGGCGGTGGTCGGCTGAGGCCGAACGCACCAGATCGGCTCTGCTGCCGGGCTCGGCCGGCCGCGCCCTGCCCTGCCCGGCTCTGCCCGGCTTTGCTCTGCCCGGCTTTGCTCTGCTCTGCCTTGCCCCACCCGGCCCTGTCGTGATCAGCGGAGGGCGCGGAAGAAGGCCCGGATGTCGGTGACGAGGAGGTCGGGGGCCTGGAGGGAGGCGAAGTGGCCGCCGGTGTCGAACTCGGACCAGTGGGTGATGGTGTTGGACAACTCCGCCAGGCCGTGGATCACCCGGTCGCCGAGGAAGCGGGCCACGCCGGTGGGTACTCCGGACGGTGCCGGGCGGCCCCAGCCGTCGGCGGCGATCTCGCGGTAGAGGCGGGCAGCGGAAGCGGCGGTGCCGGTGAGCCAGAAGGCCGTGACGTTGGTCAGCACCGCATCCCGGGAGGGCAGCGGCTGGCGGGTCGCGGTCGGGTCGTGGTCGACGAACCATCCGAGGTTCCACGCGAGTTGGCCCACCGGGGAGTCGTTGAGCGCGTAGCCGACGGTCTGCGGACGGGTCGCCATCTGGGTGGCGTATCCGGAGTGGGCGTACCACCAGCGCCGGTTCTCCGCCGCCCGCTCGCGCTCGGCCGCCGTGAGCAGGTCGAGTTCGGCCGGGTCGACCGGGGACGACGCGTTCGGCGGCGCGTTGAGGTGCACGCCGAGCACGTCGTCCGGGGCGACGCGGCCCAGTTCGGGCGAGACGATGGCGCCGAAGTCGCCTCCCTGGGCTCCGTAGTGCCGGTAGCCGAGGCGGCTCATCAGCTCGGCCCAGGGCCGGGCGATCCGCCGGGTGCCCCAGCCGGTCTCCCGGGTCGGCCCCGAGTACGCGAAGCCGGGCAGCGAGGGCGCCACGACGTGGAACGCGTCCGCCGGATCGCCCCCGTGGGCCCGGGGGTCGGTGAGCGGGCCGATGATCCGGTCGAAGTCGTGCACGGTGCTCGGCCAGCCGTGGGTGAGGATCAGCGGGATCGCGCCCGGCTCCGGGGACCGGACGTGCAGGAAGTGCAGGTGCTGCCCGTCCACGACGGTGGTGAACTGCGGCAGCTCGTTCAGCCGCGCCTCGTGCACTCGCCAGTCGTAGCCCTCCGCCCAGTACGCGGCGAGCTCCCGCAGGTACGGCAGCGCGACCCCGTACTCCCAGCCCACGCCCGGCAGTTCGTCGGGCCAGCGGGTGCGGGCAAGACGGAGCCGGAGGTCGTCCAGTTCGACCTGCGGGAAGTCGAGGCGGAATGGGGTGATCTTCTCCATGCGGCCGAGGCTAGGGAGCGTGTAGGTCAGCGGGTGTCCGACATCGCGCCGGCACGGTTCGGCGGACGCAGGACGGCGGGGTACTGGTCGGCGGGGCACGGTTCGGCGGGGTACTGGTCGGCGGGGCACGGTTCGGCGAGGCGCAGGGCGGTGGGGCGCAGCTCGGCGAGGGGCGGGCCGCGCGCCGAGGGGGCCGGCATCCACCTCGGCGCCGGCGCCGGCGCCGGCGCGCCGGGCGTCCGGTGGGACGAGACCCCGCCCGACACGCTGGACGCCGCCTTGGAGGCGCCCCCGCGCAGCGGCCTCACCGTGCTGCTGCGCGAAGCCTTCGCCTCCGGGGTCCGCCGGAAGCCCCGGTGCGCCACCGCGGCTCCCGTTCGCGGCTTCGGCTTCCTCGACCTGCCCGGTAACGGCCCGGGCGGGTCATCCTGTTGATTCCGGGACGGCTGCCCGCCGAGCATGGCGGGTGGACCTTGACCCTCGACGATCGGACGGACGGCGTGACGGAGAAGGAAACCGACTGGGAGTTCGGACGGGACATCGACGGCCTTCCTGTGGTGCGGTTCGTACGGGGTGAACGGGAGGGGCGGCCCTGGGCCGACCTGCTGACGGTGTCGACCCCGGGCGAGATCGGGGCCGAGATCGGGGGCGGCGTCGTCAGCGCCGCCGATCCGGTGGAGTTCGTGCTGTCGTCCATGTCCGGCTGGGTGGTCTCCGGTTCCGTCGAGTTCGGCGAGCAGCTGCTCCGCCGTGGCGCAACCGCGCTCCGGCACGGCCACACCATGTACCGGGACCTCGCCGGCGATCCCCCTTCCACCGGCTGGGCCGCGTGGGCGCGGACCCCGCTGCGGGACGGGCTCCGCGCGGTGCCGTGCGACCGTGACGCCGAGGAGGTGCTGCCCGCCTGTCTCGCCGCCTACGGCCCGGCGCATCCCGACCACCGGCCGGGTCGCGAGGAGGAGCTGCGACTCCTCCTCTCCGGCCGCCTCATCGGGCCGGTGCTGCCGGCCGCGACCCTGGCGGTGGACAGCGACGACCGGGTCGTCGCCGGTGTCGTCCTGAACCACTTCGAGGGCGTGCCCTGGGTCGCGAACGTCTTCCGGCACCCCGAACACAGCTGCCCCAGCCTCGGTCGCGACCTGCTGCGCCGCTCACTGGCCGGCCTCGCCGCGGCCGGATCCGAGCGGGTCGGCCTCGCGGTGTCCGAGGGCAACCCCGCCCGTCGCGTGTACGAGGCGCTCGGCTTCCGACTGGACCATTCCTTGCTGTCGGTGATCGTCCCCTGAGCAGCGCCACCCGGGAGGTGGCCCGGCGTCACGGGCGGGCGAGCTCCAGGACGACGATCCCGGCCAGGACGGTGACACTGGCGGTCATCCGCAGCCGGCCGAGGCGCTCGCGGAAGACCACCGTGGCTATCACCGCCGCGATGACGATGCTCGTCTCCCGCAGAGCGGCAATGGTGGCGAGGTTCCCCCGGGACTGCGCCCAGACCACCAGCCCGTAGGCGGTCAGCGAGAGCACCCCGCCGACGATCCCGAACGGCACCACCGAGCCGCGGCACCCGGCCAGGAGACTCCGGCCGCGCCGCATCCAGGCGATCAGGGCCAGGACCGGCCCCTGCAGCAGGAAGAGCCAGGCGACGTAGCCGCCGACCGTCCCGGCGTGCCGCACACCGCTGCCGTCCGACACCGTGTACGCGGCGATCATCACGCCGGTACCGGCGGCCGCCCCGAGGGCGGGCAGCTGCGCCCGCCCGGGTATCCCCTTGGCGAAGGCGAGCCCGATCAGGCCGCAGGAGATCACCAGGACGCCGAGCAGTTCCCCGCCGCCGAGCCCCTGCCCGAGCACCGTCACCGAGAGCAGCGCCACCAGCAGCGGTGCCGAGCCGCGGGCGATCGGGTACATCTGCCCGAAGTCCCCGAGCTGGTAGGCGCGGAGGAGCAGGACCTGGGACGTCACCTGCATCGTCACCGAGGCCAGGAGGAACGGCCAGGACTCCGCGGCCGGCAGCGGGTTGAGCGCGACCAGGACCACCGCACAGGCCGTGTAGGCGAGGTTGATCAGGGCGAAGCCGACCAGCTTGTCCTGGATCCGGTGGGCCAGCCCGTTCCAGACGGCGTGCAGGACCGCCGCGGCGAGTACGGCGACGGGCACGGACGCCGCCGCCCCGCCGCCCGGCAGCGCGAGCGCGGTTTCAGGCATGGCAAAGCTCCCCTCCAGCAGGTCTGGAACTGAATTCCAAGCTACACTAGATTCATGGAAGACCGTTCCGAATTTTCTCCCCTGGAATCCCAACTGGCCGCCCACATCCGCGCCCACCTCGGGGAGCTGCGCGGCACCGAGGCCCGCGTCGCCCAGGTCGTCCTCGACCGGGGCGCCGATCTGGTCCACCTGAGCGTGAGCGACGTCGCCGAGCTGGCCGGCACCGCCTCCTCGTCCGTGGTCCGGGCCTGCCAGCGGCTCGGGTTCCGCGGCTACCAGGAGCTGAAGATCGCGGCCGTCCGCCAGGCCCCGGCCCCCGCGCCCTCCCCCGCCGACGAGCGGGACCCGGCCGCCCGGGCACTCGCCGACACCGTCCGGGCCGCCCGCGAGGCGCTCGACGGGATGGCCACCACCCTCACGGCGGACGACCTGCGCGCGGCGGCCGAGGCGCTGGACGAGGCCCGCCACGTCCTGCTCGTCGGCGCCGGCCTCTCCGGAGCGGTCGCCCTGGACGCCGCCTACCGGCTGCGCGCCCTCGGCCTCCTGGTCGACGCCCCCGCCGATCTGCTCACCGCCCAGCTCGCCGCCGCCCAGCTTCCGCCCGCCGCGGTCTGCCTGGCCGTCAGCCACACCGGCGCGACGCAGACGGTGGTCGACATCGCCCGCCGCGCCCGCGACTGCGGCGCGACCGTGATCGCCCTCACCAGCTACGCCCGCTCCCCCCTCACCGAGGTGGCCACCCACACCCTCGTGGCCGGCGGCCAGGACCTCGTCTTCGGGCTGGAGACCACGGCCAGCCGCATCACCCATCTGACGGCGGTCGACGCACTGACGCTCACCCTGCTGGCGAGGAGGGGGGAAACGGCGAAGCGGGCGCTCGACGTCTCGGCGGACGTCACGGCGGACCAGCTGTACTGACCGCGGTCGGGAAGGTTGCCGGGTGTCCCGGATCTCCGGCCGGACCTGTCACCGGTGGTGTGTAGGCTCGCGGGCATGGCGAGGGTGACGCGGGACGATGTGGCGAGGGCGGCGGGCACGTCTACCGCGGTTGTCAGTTATGTGATCAACGACGGCCCGCGGCCGGTGGCCGCGGCGACCCGGGCGCGCGTCCTGGCGGCGGTCGAGGAGCTCGGGTACCGGCCGAACCGGGTCGCGCAGGCGATGGCCCGTCGGCGGACCGACCTGATCGGCATGGTCGTCCCGGACGCCCGGCAGCCCTTCTTCGCGGGGCTCGCGCACATGGTGGAGCAGGCGGCGGCGGAGCGCGGCCGGCTGCTGCTCATCGGGAACTCGGACTACGCGGACGAGCGCGAGGCCCACTACATCCGGGCGTTCCTCGGGATGCAGGTGGACGGCCTGATCCTGGTGACACAGGACCCGTCCCTCCCCGGGGCCGCCGGGATCGAGGCCGGCGACGGCACGCCCGTCGTGCTGCTGCACCACCGGGCGGAGACCGCGAACGGGGTCGCCGTCGTCGCGGACGACGAGGGCGGGGCGCAGGAGGCGGTGCGGCACCTGCTGGCGCACGGCCACGCCGAGGTGCACTGCTTCGGCGGCACGTTCGCGCTCAGCCCGAACGACCCGGTGACCGCCCGGACCGCCGGGTGGGCCGCCGCCCTCGCCGAGGCCGGCCTGACGGCCGAGGGGCGCCTCACCACCGCACCGTTCGACCGGGTCCGGGCGCACGCCGAAGCCCGCGCACTGCTGAGCCGCCCCGACCGCCCGTCCGCCGTCTTCTGCGCGACGGACGACCAGGCGATCGGCCTGCTCAGGGCCGCCGACGACCTGGGCATCCGGGTCCCGGAGGACCTCGCGGTCGCCGCGTTCGACGACATCGCCGAGGCCGTCATCGCCGGACCACCGCTCACCACCGTGGCCGCCGCACAGGACGAGATGGCGCGCGCCGCCGTCGACCTGGTCCTGAAGGCCCAGGCGGACGACCAGCCCACCCCGGCGGGTGCGCGCACGTTCCCCGCACGCCTGGTGGTCCGCCGCTCCTGCGGCTGCCGGCCGGAGGGCGACTGACCCGGGGCAACCTCCCGGGGCCGGTGGTCCGAGGGGCGGGGCCCACCCAAAGACGCTTCCCGCAACGGCGCTTGCCGCAAAGTCAGTTGCCACCATGCCAGTTGCCACGAATACGGTTGCACCGATGGGCAACGTCCCCCGACGATCCCATCCATGACCGCTGCCGACCAACCCCACGCCGCCGACCACCCCTGCGCCGCAGACCGGAGCCTTTCCCCTGCCCCGCTGACCCCGCGCGCCCGGTGGCGCTGGTGACCGGGGTCGGCCGCACGGTCGGCATCGGCGCGGGCGCGGTCTCGGCCTGGGCGGCGACCAGCGGCGCAGCCGTGGCAACCGGCCCGCTCGCGGGCGGCGCGCTGGTCGAGTGGGCCGGCTGGCGGGCGGTCTTCCTGGTCAACGTGCCCATCGGCACGGCCGTTCTGGCGCTGACCGCCGGCCGCGCGGTGGCCTGCCCGCGCGGCCGGCGCCGGATCGACTGGCCCGCCCAACTGGCCGCCGCCGCGGCGCTGGCCCTGCTCACGGACGCGCTGATCGCCGCCGGCGCGCAGGCGTGGGCCCACGCGGCGTGGTCGCCGGCCGGCTTCGGGGCATCGGCGGTGGCGCTCGGACGGCTGGAACGGCGCAGTCAGGCACCGGTGCTGAACCGGGCCCTGCTCCGTTCCGCCCGGGTACGGGCCGGGCTGCTGGCCGGCGCGGCGGTGAACTTCGCACTGACCGGCGGCCTGTTCGTGCTGCCACTGCTGCTCCAGGAGAGGTGGCACCTCGGCCCGTTGCAGACCGGCCTCGCCTTCCTGCCGCTGACCGTCCCGTTCGCCGTCAACCCGCCGTTCACGGGCCGGATCGTGGCACGGGTCGGCACCCGGGCGCCGATCCTGGCGGGTCTGGCCCTGCTGACCGGCGGCGCCGCGGTGCTCGCCGGGACGGTCTTCGCCGGGGGTGGCTACGTCTGGCTGGCGGTGGGCCTGTTGATGACCGGCTTCGGGGTCTCGTACGTGCTGCCGGCCCTGGTCGCGGCCGTCATCGGTGTCGCCCCGGAGGGCACGGCCGGCGCGGTGGGCGGGCTGCTGAACGCCGTCCGGCAGGTCGGCGCGACGCTGGGGGTGGTGGTGATGGGCGCCGCCGTGGCCGTGGACACGGGGTGGGCACTGATGGCGTCGGCGGTGGTGTGTGCGGTCGCCTGGCGCGCGTTCGCGCAGGCGGGTCGCGTCGGCGCGACGGCCCCGGCCGCGCGTATCGAGCCCGGGCCGGCCGGGCCGGTCCTTCCGACCCGATCAGTCCTTCCGGCCCGTCACGGCGACGGTGACACCGAGGCCGATCATGGTGAGCCCGCCGGCCCCGCCGACCAGGGCCAGCCGCTGTGGTGAACGGGCGAACCAGTCGCGCGTGGTGCTCGCGACCAGGCCCCACACGCTGTCGGAGACGACCGCGATCGCGTTGAAGATCAGGCCGAGCAGCAGCATCTGGACTGCGACGTGTCCCCGGTCGCGGTCCACGAACTGCGGTAGGACGGCAGCGAAGAAGATCATGGTCTTGGGGTTGGCCACGCCGACCGCGAACCCCTCCCACAGCGTGCGCAGGCTTCCGTGCGCGGAGCCCTCACCGGCGAACACGGCCTGGAATGAACCGCGTTGCCGCACCGCCTTGACGCCGAGGTACACCAGGTACGCGGCGCCGGCGAGCTTCAGCCCCGTGTAGACGAGCACCGAGCGCTCCACGACCGCCCCGACCCCGAAGGCCACGGCCACGACGAGTGCGTACGCCCCGAGCGTGTTCCCCACCACGGTGGTCAGCGCAGCCCGGCGCCCCTGCGCGAGGGCCCGCCCGATCACGAACAGCACACTGGGACCGGGGATCACGATCAGCAGGAAGGACATGGCCGCGAATGCCAGAAGTCGGTCGGTCGACACCATGCGGCTCATGTAAGCACGGCGACCGCCGCCGCCCCCAGTCCTTTACGGAGCGGGGGGCCAGGGCCCGCACATCACGATCCCCCGATCGGAGTGCAACTCTTCGGTTGCACCGCCCTGCCCAACGTGCAACTCTGGAGTTGCACTCATTGGCAGCAACCAAGGAGCACGTCATGAGCGAGGACCGGATCGAGCGCGAGATCCTGATCGAGGCACCCGTGGAGCGGGTGTGGCCGCTGGTGGCCCAGCCCGGATTCTGGGTCGCCGAGGAGGCGAGCCTGGCCGGCACCGCAGCCAAGGAGGGTGAGTCGACCGTCGTGAACAACCCCGAGTACGGCGAGTTCCCCGTGCGGGTGGAGAGGGTCGAACCGCCGACCTACCTGGCGTACCGCTGGGCCAGCGCCTTCCCCGGCGAGGAGCTGCGCGCGGACAACAGCACCCTCGTCGAGTTCACGCTCTCCCAGGAGGGCGACAACACGCGCCTGCGCGTCGTGGAGAGCGGGTTCGCGGCACTGGCCGGCTCCGAGGAGCTGCGCAGCAAGGCCCTGAAGGACAACACCGGCGGCTGGCCGCAGGTGCTGGACGCCTTCAAGAAGCGCGTCGAACAGTCGTCGGTGTGACCGGCGCGCACCCGGAGAGTCCAGAACAGCGGCAGCCGGGCGTGCCGGTCGAGCCGGGTGCACCGGTAGAGCCGGTCGACAGCGTGCTCGCCGCGCTGGCCGACCCGACCCGGCGCCTGCTGCTCGACCTGCTCGCCGCCCACGGCGAGGCCAGTGCGACCACCCTCGCCGGGCAACTCCCCGTCTCGCGGCAGGCCGTGGTCAAGCACCTCGCCGTCCTGGACGCGGCCGGCCTGGTCACCGGCGGCCGGGTCGGCCGGGAGGTCCGGTACGCGGTACGGCCGGCCGCCCTTGACGCGACGGCACGCTGGATGACGGCACTGGCCACCGACTGGGACCGCCGACTGGCCGCCGTCAAGCGCCTCGCGGAAGCGGCGGAGCACGGGACACGGGAGGTGCGGGAGGCCGGGGAACCGAACCGGGCGGCCGGGGAGCCGAACCGGGAGGGGGACACCGGCACCTGAGCAGGGTCCGCCGTCAGCGCACGCGCCTCGCGCGGTGGCGGCGGACCGCGTCACGGTTGGCACACCGCTGGGAGCAGTAGCGCTGCCGCCCGGTGCGCGTGGCGTCGGCGAAGATCGTGGTGCACTCGGCGACCGCGCACCGGCCGAGGCGGTGCATGCCCCGCCCGACCAGGTGCAGTGCGGTGCCGACGGCGATCAGCGAGCAGAGCAGCCGGCCGGGCGGCTGCCGGTCGTCCCGGTAGTGCAGGTGCCAGCCGTCGCCGGAGTGGTCGGTCAGCCGCGGATGGTCCGCGGCTGCGGCCAGCATCCGGTTGAGCAGCTCGGCTCGCTCGCGCTCGTCGGCGGCGTCGACCACCTTCTCCCAGGCGTCCAGCACGGCCGCCGCGCGCTCCAGGTCCTGCGGCGTGGCCGGGCCGTCCACCACGAGCCCGGCCGCGCGGCAGCGGTCGGCGAGCTCCTCGGCGGTGGTGGGGCGCCGGTTGGCGAGGTCGGCGGCCAGCTTCACGGCGTCCTCGCCGTAAGGGTTGAGGTGCACAAGACCATGACAGCACGCTGGTGGGCATGAGTCACCCCACCGCACACCGAACCTCTGTAAGGCCGGCCATCGAGAGCGATGTCGCCGAACTCGTACGCCTGCGGGCGTTGTTGTTCGAACACCTCGGCGGCGATTACTTCAACCCCGCTTCGGCGGACGACAGTTGGCGGTCGGCACTGGCCGACGTCCTGAAGCGGCAGCTCACAGCAGGCGCCATGCGGATCCTCGTCGTGGACGGCGAGGACGGTGACGGCCTCGCCGCCTGCGGCATCGGCTCGGTCGAACAGCGGCTGCCCGGTCCGCACCTGCGCAACGGCCGGGTCGGACTGGTGATCGGCGTCGTCACCGCCCCCGCGTACCGGCGACGCGGCCACAGCCGCGCGATCATGCACTGCCTGCTCGACTGGTTCCGCGAGCGCGACGTCGCCCGCGTCGACCTGTACGCCTCCCACGAGGGCGAACCGCTCTACCGCGCGCTCGGCTTCACGGACCATCCCGATCCGGCCCTGTACTGGCGCCCGTGACCGGCCACAACCTGCCGGCGGCCGGCACCCCCGCCACCGCTCCCACCGCTCCCACCGCTCACGCCCCGGCACCGGCACCGGCACCGGCCCCCGCCGATGCCTCGCCGCCTGCGGGCCGGTACCGGTGGGCCGTCCTCGGCATCGCCACCTTCACCCAGGCCGCGTCCTGCTTCTTCGTCCAGGGCATCGGAGCCATGGGCGTCCCGCTCCAGCGTGACCTGGACCTGAGCACCGCCCAGCTCGGACTCCTGCTCTCGGCGGCCCAGTTCGTCCCGTTGGCCGGCCTTCTGGTGGCCGGGGAGCTGCTGGACCGCTACAACGAGCGCTGGGTCGTCGGGATCGGCGCCTGCGTGGTCGCCGCCGCCCTCGCCGCGGGCAGCCTGGCGCAGGGCTTCGGCTCGCTGCTCCTCGTCCTGCTGGTCGTCGGCGCGGGCTACAGCACCGCGCAGCCCGGCGGGAGCAAGTCGGTGGCGTCCTGGTTCGCCCCGTCCCGGCGGGGCTTCGCGATGGGCGTCCGCCAGGCGGGCCTGCCGCTGGGCGGGGCGCTCGCCGCCGCCGTCCTGCCCCGCCTCGCCGACACGTACGGCCTGTGGGCGGCGTTCGCGGCAGGTGGGCTCGTAGCGCTGCTGGGGGCCGGGGTCTTCATGGGCTGCTACCGGCCACCGCCCGCCGTGGACGCCCTGGGCGGTCCGGACGGTCGGGACGGTCGGGGCACCCCGGGTACTCGGGGCACTCCGGGCATCCCGGGTACTCCGGCCGGGAAGGGGCCGGACGTCCCGCTCGCGGAGCAACTCGGCGACCGGGTGCGGATGCTGCGGGAACCGGCCATGGTGACTGTCGTGCTCTCCGGCATGAGCCTGATCTCGGTCCAGTGCGGGATCGGCGTCCTGACGGCGCTGTACCTCCACGACACGACGTCGCTCGGACCCGGACCGACGGCCGTCGTCCTCGTCGCGGTGCAGGGCGCGGGGGTGGCCGGGCGCATCTGCCTGGCCGCCTGGAGCGACCGCAGTCGCTCCGGGCGCTACACCCCCGTACTGGCGTGCATGGCCGCGGTGGTCGTGGGGCTCGCGGCACTGCTGACGCCCCTCGGCCGGTCGCCGCTCGCGGCCTGCGTGTTGTTCACCTGGCTGGGGTTCTTCGGCATCGGCTGGTACGGCCCGTGGGTCGCCCACGTGGCCGAGTCGGCCCCACCGGGCAGAACGGGCTCCGCGCTCGGCCTGGTCATGGCGGTCACCCAGCTCGCCGTCATCCTCGCACCGCCCGCCATCGGCCTGCTCAAGGACTCCGCCGACGGCTTCGCACCGGTCTGGGGAGTCCTGGCGGCGGCGACCGCGCTGGCCCTGACGGTCGGCGTCCGCGGCGAACGCCGGCAGCGGCGGACGGTCACGACACCGTGAGGACGCGCCGACGGCCCGGAGGCGTGAACCTCCGGGCCGTCTACCGGGCGTGCCCCCGTCCCCCCGTGCTCGGGGTACGGGGGCACGGGCGGCCGCCCAGGGCGGTCCCCCCTGCCTACCGGGCCGGGATGATCCCGGTCAGCCACTTGAAGGTCGGGACGACCAGCGGCTTCCAGGTCGACGTGAGGTGGGGGCCGGTGGTCTCGACGGGGGTGATGCTGGTGGGGCTCTTGGCGGCCTGCTGGAGGGCGGTCGCGTCCTCCAGGCCGTCGCCGCGCTTGCCCGTCACGTAGAGCGCGACGTTCGGCGGGGTGGGGGCGTGGGTGAGGATGTAGAGCGGGTTGGAGGTCTCGCGCAGCTTCGGGTCCTTGGCGGTCAGCGAGACGGGCTCGCCGGCCGGGTCGTTGTAGCCCGACATGCTGACCGCCGCACGGTAGCGGTTGGGGTGGGCGAGGGCGAGGCGGGCGGCGCAGTGGGCGCCGGCCGAGTAGCCGGACAGGGCCCAGCGGTCAGCGGTGGTGTCGGCCCGGAAGTTGTCCATGACCATCTGCGGCACGTCACGCGAGAGCCAGGTTTCCGCGTTGACCTTGCCCGGGACGTCGGCGCAGCCCGTGTCGGTCTTGCCCAGCAGGGTGACGCGCGGTGAGACCAGGATGAAGGGCGTCACCTGACCGGACTTCATCAGCGGTTCGAGCTGCTTGGTCGCGTCCATGGTGTCGCCGAACCAGGCGCTGGACGCGCCCGGGTAGCCGACGAGCAGCTCGACCACGGGGAAGGTCTTGCCCTTGTACGCGGGGTCGTCGTACTGCGGGGGCGTCCAGACCAGGACCTCGCCGTCGACTCCGGAGAGCCTGCCCTTGAGGTCGGCCTGCTTCACGCTCCTGGGCACGGCGTCGGAATCGGGCGCGTGGAAGGCCTGCGGGACCTTGGGCGCGGACGTGGCGGAGGAGCCGGCGGAGGCCCCCGCGGAGGCCGCGGCGGCCGCGGCGGCCTGGTCCCCGGCAAGGCCCTCGTCCTTCGGGGGCACGGGGACGGCGCGGACGTGGTTCGAGGTGCCCAGCAGGTCGCCCCAGTTGCCGTAGAGCTGGTTCTCGTTGTTGACCACCACGAACACCAGCGTCACGGCGGTGAACTGACAGAGCAGGATGGTCCCGAAGTAGGAGAGCGCCCGCACCGGGCCGCGCCACGGCTTGGCGGCGGCCGGTATCGGCCGGCCCGCACCCGACGCGCCCTGCTGCGTGGCCGACGCGCCCTGCTCCGTGGCCGGCGCACCCGATTCGGCGGCGGGCGCCGGGTGCTGAGTGCCCGGCATCCGCCCGAAGATCCCTCTGCCCCGCCACTGCGCCATGGCCAGCGCGAGGGAACCCACGAACAGCACGATCGTGAGGAGGAAGAAGGGAGTGCCTGTCAGGTTCATCGTGTTCCGGTGCCCAGTTCCTGTGCCGCCCGGGCCCGTGTGCCCGGTGACAGCAGAGACAGCGAGGAACGGCCGTCCGGTTGCCTGTTCCTGGGAGCAACCTGGGAGCCGCCCGGGAAAAGCGGCGGGACGCGGGCCGCGCGGCCGGTCCCGCGGCACCGGTCCCGTGACCTCGGGCTCGGAGCGGCCGGGCTCGGAGCGGCCGGGCTCAGAGCGGCCGGGCGTCCTCCCGCGGGCCGCGGAACGGCAGTGTCCGGCTGAGCACGAGATTGGTGGTCGTGCTCCCGAACTGGGCCAGCGCGTCGACGACCTCCTCCAGGTGGCCCATCGACGTGGTCGCCACCTTCAGGACGTAACAGTCGTCGCCCGTGGTCCGCAGGCACTCCAGAATCTCCGGGCGTTCATCCACCAGCCGGCGCAGCGGCTCGTGCCGCGTCCCCGGCCCCGGGTACTTCAGCCGGACCACCGCCAGCACCGCGTGCCCGGTCCGTTCCAGGTCCACCTCCGCGCGGTACCCGGTGATCACCCCGGCCGCCTCCAGCCGCCGCACCCGCTCCGTCGTCGCCGACGCGCTCAGGTTCACCCGCCGCGCCAGCTCCGTGAACGGGAGCCGGCCGTCCTGCTGGAGCTGGGCGAGGATCGCCCAGTCCGTCTCGTCAAGACTCTCGGTCATCCGCCCAGATTACCGGTGAATCCACGGCCGAACCGCGTTCGAACAGGCCGGAATCCCTTCTGGAGGCCCGTACCACCTGACTAGCCTTGGCGTCGTGAAGATCGGAGTCAACGTCCTCAACTTCGGCCCCGGCGCGGACCCGGGAGTCCTGCGCAGTTGGGCCCTCACCGTGGAAGGCCTGGGCTTCGACCTGCTGATGGTCTCGGACCATGTCGCCATCACGTCCGACGTCGCCGAGCGCTACCCGGCCCCCTTCTACGAACCGTTCACCACCCTCTCCTGGCTGGCCGGCATCACCACCCGGGTCCGTCTCGGCACGACCGTCCTCATCGCCCCCTACCGGCACCCGCTGCTCACCGCCCGGATGGCCGCCAACCTGAACGAGCTGAGCGACGGCCGGCTGGTCCTCGGTGTGGGGGTGGGCTGGGCCCGGCAGGAGTTCGCCGCCCTCGGCATCCCCTTCGAGCGCCGCGGACGGCTGACCGACGACCACCTCCGGGCCGTCCGGGCCGCCTGGGCGGACACCGCGGCCTACGGAAGCCGTCGGATTCCCGTCTGGGTCGGCGGCAACAGCGAGGCGGGGCTGCGCCGGGCCGTGCGCTCCGGGGACGCCTGGCACCCGCTGCGCTGCACCATGCCGGTGCTGCGCGAGTCCGTGGCCAGGCTGAAGGAGCTCGCGGACGAACAGCAGCTCCCCGTACCCGCTTTCGCGCCCCGGATCGCGCTCAAGCCCACCGCGACGACCGTCGGCGGGCCGCAGCGGCTCGCCGGGGAGGGCACGATCGACCAGATCATGGCCGACCTCGACCAACTGCGGCTGCTGGGCGCCGACACCGTCGTCCTCGACCCCTACGGCGGCGACCCCCGCGAAACCCTCCACCCCGAGACGGCCTGGCGGTCACTCGCCACAGTGGCCGCGCAGTTCCACCCACCCCGCACCCGTACGGAGCACTCATGACCACCCCCGACGACCACACCCTCCTCCGGCAGGCCATCGTGCTCGCGGCCGAGGCACGCACGAGCGGCAACCCGCCGTTCGGATCGCTGCTGGCCGGGCCGGACGGCACGGTGCTGGCCGAGGAGCGCAACACGACCCTGACCGACCGGGACATCACCGCGCACCCGGAGCTGAAGCTGGCGCGCTGGGCCGCACGGGAGCTGGACGCCGTCACGGCGGCGCGGACCACGATGTACACCAGCTGCCAGCCGTGCGGGATGTGCGAGGCCGTCATCCAGCAGGCGGGCCTGCGGCGGGTGGTGTTCGCGCTCTCCGGCGAACAACTCCTGGCCATCCGTCCGGGCAGCGGTCGCCTGCCCGTCCCGCAGGACGGCCCGGCACTGCACGACGAGGTGCGGGCGGTGGTGGAGGGGTACTACCGCTGACCCGGCGGCAGGGCGAGGGCGGCAGAGCGAGGGCGGCGGCACGACAGGCCGTCACGACGGCGGTACGACGGACCGGCCCGGCCGGTCGCCTCACGGACACGCCGGCCGTTCACCGGGCGCGGGGGGCTCGGTGAGCGGCCGGCGCCGCTTGTCCCACGCCGGGGCGCGTCCGGCTGGTGCACTGGTCCCGGGACGCACTCGGGACCACGGCCTCATGCCCCCCGTCATGGCGAATTCCTAACGTGAGAGCACGCGTTGGGCGGTCACCCCGGGTAACCGGACGGCGCCTCACGCGGACCGGGCCGGATCTTCCGGCCCGGGTGTTCCGACAGCGAAGCACTGGAGGATCCCAGATGAGTTGGAACCAATTCACGCTCTCGTCGGCCGGCAGCTCGGACCTGTCGAGCCGGGTGGCGGCGGTCTCCCGGATCGACGGCAGCATGGAGGTCTGGTGGGTCGCCCCGAACGGGTCGGTCCAGGGGGCGTACTGGTACGACGGGTCGCCGTGGAAGCGCTACGAGCTGGCGCCCGCCGGCAGCGCCTCCGTCAACGGCGGAATCGCCGCCGTCTCGCGCATCCCCGGCAGCATGGAGGTCTGGTTCATCGGGGCCAACGGCTCTGTCCAGGACCGCTACTGGTACGAGGGCAGCCCCTGGCAGGCCTTCGAACTCGCACCCCCCGGCAGCGCCGCCACCACCGGCGGCATCGCCGCCGTCTCCCGCATCCCCGGCAGCATGGAGGTCTTCTTCATCGGCGGGAACGGCTCGGTGCAGGACCACTACTGGTACGAGGGCTCCAACTGGCAGGCCTTCGAACTCTCCTCCGCCGGCACCGCGTCGACCATCGGCGGCATCGCCGCGGTCTCGCGCATCCCGGGCAGCATGGAGGTCTTCTTCGTCGGCGGGAACGGCTCGGTGCAGGACCGCTACTGGTACGAGGGCTCCAACTGGCAGGCCTTCGAGCTCTCGCCGCCCAACAGTGCGTCCAGCACCAGCGGCGTCGCGGCGGTCTCGCGCATCCCGGGCAGCATGGAGGTGTGGTTCGTCGGACCCAACGGCTCGGTGCAGGACCGCTACTGGTACGAGGGCAGCCCCTGGCAGGCCTTCGAACTCGCACCCCCCGGCAGCGCCTCCACCCACACCGGCGTCGCGGCGGTCTCGCGCATCCCGGGCAGCATGGAGGTGTGGTTCGTCGGGCCCAACGGCTCTGTCCAGGACCGCTACTGGTACGAGGGCAGCCCCTGGCAGGCCTTCGAACTCGCACCCCCCGGCAGCGCCTCCATCACCAGCGGAATCGCCGCCGTCTCCCGCATCCCCGGCAGCATGGAGCTCTGGTTCGTCGGCGGCGACGCCTCCGTCCAGGACCACTACTGGTACGACACGTCGAGCAAGAACTTCGACCAGGACCTCACGACCGACATCGCCATCGGGGGCTCGGCGCACGTCGTGATGAGGCAGGACGGCTTCTTCTCGTTCAACACGCACGCCCACGACAGCGGCTTCGACAACATCGACTACACGATCTCCGCCGCCGTGCTGACGCCGGACGGAACCGTCTTCACCTTCCAGCACTCCGGTCACACCGAAGGAACCGTGGCCGGCCTGCCCTTCGGCACCCCCGACCGGAACGACGACTTCACGTTCACCGGCAACAACCCGCAGATCACCGCGAAGTGGGACGGCATCCTCAACGGCACCTTCAGGGCCGACATGCAGGCGACCGACACCCTCGCGGCCGGCATCACGGGAGCCCTCGGCGACCTCGTGAAGGCGGTCCTGGCCGCGGCGGGCAAGGCCGCGGCCGACGCGGTCGTCAAGCTCGTCTCCTGACCCGACCCGCCTCGACCCGAGCTGATCCGGCTCGACCCGATCCGGCTTGAGCTGATCCGGCTCGACCCGACCCGACCTGACAGCCCCGGCGCACGGGCCCGGTTCCTCCCCAGGAGCCGGGCCCGTGCCCGCGTCAGGACAGTGCGACACCCCTGGGGCCCGGCGCGGGGCGAGGGCGGGCACGTGGCCAGGCTGCCCGTGAGTGGATCTTCGTGAGCGGACGTCAGAGGTAGACCTGCCTCCACGGCGCCCGCGTGCCGGCCGACCGGCGGACCGCGGCGCGCTGGGCGGGCGCCGCGGCCCGCCGGGTCACGGGAGGAACCTCACCTCCGGGAACGCCCGGGACGGACCGTCGAGCAACCGCCCCCCGCGGTGCCGCAGATGCAGGTCGAAGAACGCGAGCGGGTACGCCTGCTGGATCCGCACCGCCCGGGCCGGGTCGAGGGTTCCGATCCAGCCCCGGAGCTGCTCGTCGCTCATCCCGATCACCTTCGCCAACTGCGGGATCAGGGCCTGGTTGTCACCGTACGAGCCGTGCAGCGCGCCATCGGCCCGGACGTCGAGCCGCCACCCCCGCAGGTGCGACCAGAACCCGGCGACGGCCGGCTCCTGCGCCCGGGTGAACTCGGCGGTCATCATCATGAACGGCCGGTCCAGGTCCGCGGTGATCGTCGGCAGCATCGGGCCGTCCAGACTCAACCCGGCCCGGACGCGCCGGTCCTCGATCATGACGCGGGCGGCCGCCGTCCCGCCCTTCGACCAGCCGAACACGCCGATGCGGTCCAGGTCCAGGGAACCGCACAGGCCCGCCGGAAGGGGCCGGCGTCCGGCGTCGGGATTGCGCCCGGCGTGCAGGTCCTCGATGCGGTCGAGGACGAAGCGGACGTCCGCGGCGAAGTCCGCCGGCCCCAGGGCGTGCTTCGGGTCCCTGAGCGGAACGACGACCCGGCCGTCGGGGAACTCGCCGAACGTGTCATAGGTGTGGCCCACCGTGACCACCACGTAGCCGTGGCTGGCGAGCTCCTGGACCATGACGGTGTGGTCGGCGCGGTGGCTGTGCGCGCCGTGCGAGTACACGACGACGGGCAGGCGTCCGCCCGTCCGCAGCACCGGGGCGCCCTCGTGGCCGGCCGTGAACGGTGTCAGGACGGCGTCGGCGCCGAACCCCGCGGACGCGAGGAAGGTCCGCAGCAAGCCGGCCGGCATCCACGGCGCCGGCGAGTACCGCCCGACGTCCCGCGCGGGGTACCAGACGTCGGCCATCAACTCGCGGTGGTGCCCGTCGCCGGCCACCGGGTCCGGGCGTGAGGCGTCGACGAGGTGCAACGACACCGTTCCCACCGGGTACGGCCCGGTGGGAGCGGGCAGGGTGAGCCGCGGCGGGCCGTCGGCGGCCGGAGCCGCCCACGCCGGGCGCGTCACACCGAACGGCACCGCGGCCCCGACGGCGAGTGCGGCGCCCAGCATGCGACGGCGCGTCATGGTGCTGCGGCTTGTGAACGGCGTGGTTGTCACGGGCCCTCCGTGGGGTTCGCGGCCGGAACGGGGCCGAGGCGCTCGGCCTGCGTCTGCGCACTCGGCGTGCCTGTCATCTGCCGAACGGAGAACTCGGACTGACTGTCCATCGGCTTTCGTTCGTGCACATGGCAGGAACACTGTCACGCGAAACGCCACGGCACATCCGACCACGGGCCGACCAACCGCCACACTCCTCGCCCACGGGTGTAAGTCCGCAGGATGACGCCCACGGGGCCGCGGACCGGCATCGACGGGACAGGCCCCGGCGTCACGTCGCCGCCACGCCTGCGCCGTACACCGGCCGTCGCAGCACCGCCGTGGTGTCCGGGGCCGGGCAGCGGGTACCTTGTGCCGCGTGATCGACGAGACGGCGGCCCTCCCACCCACCGTGTACGCGTCCTCCCGGCCACGGGCGGCCCTGCACCTGGCCGGCGCGGTGGCGTTCGTGGCGGTGGGCGCGGCCATGATGGCGTCCCCCTCGGTCGTGCTGGTGCTCGTCGGCGCACTCAGCGTGGCGTTCTTCGGCGCCTGCGCGGTGGGGCTGACGGGCCGTCTCGTCCGGCGCCGGCCCGAGCTCGTACTGGACACGGCCGGGCTGGACCACGTCCAGTTGGGGCGGATCTCCTGGAGCGAGATCGCCGAGGTCCGGATCCGGGCGGTCAACACCGGATCCGCCCTCACCCCGCACGTGGTCGAGCTGGTCCTGCACGACCCCGCCGGGTACCTGGCCCGCGCGCCGCGGATCGCCCGGGCGAACGCTCGCATGGGCTACAGCCCGTCGTTCTCGACCAGCACCCTTCCGGTCGGCCACGACGCGGTCGCCGACGCCATGCTCCGCCACCGGCCGGAACTGACCGTCCACAACTGGGGGAAGCGACCGTAGAAACGATGCGGACGACGCCTGCGCGGCGTGGTCCGCCCCGGAAGCGGCGCCGTCAGATCGGGTTGAGGCGGGCCCTGAGCAGGCAGAACTCATTGCCCTCGGGGTCGGCGAGTACGTGCCAATGCTCGTTGCCGGTCTGGCCGATGTCGGCCCGTCGCGCCCCGAGCTTCAGGAGGCGTTCGAGCTCGGCATCCTGATCGCGGTCGGTGGGGTTGACGTCGATGTGCAGCCGGGACTTCCCCTGCTCCGGCTCGTCCCTGCGGCTGAAGAAGATCGTGGGCTGCGGACCGCCGAACCCTTCCGGCGTCCCGATCTCCACGCAGCCCTCCTCGCGGCCGACCACGACGTAGCCCAGGACCTCGCACCAGAACTGCGCCAACAGTTCGGGGTCGCGGCAACCGAGCACGAGCTCACCGATACGACATGCCATGGACGAAACCTTCTCTCGGCGTGGGAACTTCCGGGGCGGCCGGACGCGGAGCCCGTGGGCTCCCCGCAATGGGAACGCGGTCGAGACCGTACCGGGCGGGGCGAGCAGGTGCGAAGGGTTTTTCGGCGCGGCAAAGGCGTTTCCGCTAGACGAGTTCGTCGGCGAGCAGGTCCATCAGCAGATTGTCGTGCCAGCTGCCGTCCGGTCCGCGTTCGTACTGGCGCATCGTCCCGACCGGGCGGAATCCGACCTTCTCGTAGCAGCGGATCGCCGCCGTGTTGTCGGCCGCCGGGTCGATGATCAGGCGGTGGTAGTGGTGGTCGGCGACGAGGTGGCGGGCGAGGGTGCGGACGGCGTCCGTGCCGAGGCCGTGGCCGTGGTGGGCCGGGTCGAGGTAGATGTCGATGCCGGCGTGCCGGTACTCGTCGTCGTTCTCGGCGTACCACTGGATCGCGCCGGCCACCTGCCCCGCCACCACGACCACCAGGGTCTCGGTGTCCGGCTCCTTGAGGTCGGTGGCAACGGCGTCGGCGAGGTCGTCGCCACCCCGCCAGCGGGCGTACACCTCGGGCGTGGAACGAATGGCCACGAGGGCCGGGATGTCGTCGTCGGTGGCCGGGCGAAGCGTGACGTGGGCGCCGTGCAGAATCGTCCCCATATGGGGCATGTTTCCACGGAAAAGGGTGTTCGGCGAGCCTATTTCCGCGTTGCGCGCGCGGCCTCTCCGCAGGGAGGATTCGCCGCTGTGGATCTTATTTTCGGCCTGGTCTTGATCGCCCTCACCTGCGTCGTGCTGCACGACCAGCCCTTCCGCCGGCTCGCCCAGAGGTGGGCGCGGACCAGGTTCGACCCCACGGCGTACGGCCTGGCTCCGCGCGCGCAGCTGGACCCGGAGCGAGCCGGCCCTCCGATGTCCGCCGAGCTGCGCAGGGAGGCCCAGGCGATCGCCGACGCCGCCTGGGACGGGGACTGGCGGCCCGCCGCCGCGTACGTGGCCGGGGCCGGGCGGTCCTGGGACGAGCGCTGGTCGCGGCTCGAACTGCTGGCGGAGATCGCGGACTCGGGCGACGCCTGGCTGACGGCCTGGCGGATCGCCGATCCGAACTGCTGCGACGCGGCCACCCTGGAGGCCAAGCTGCTGGTGCGCCGCGCGTGGGCGATCCGCGGTTCCGGGTTCGCCCACGAGGTGCCGCCCGAGAACATGGCGAGGTTCCGGGAGCTGCTGCCGGCCGCGATCGAGGCCGCACGGCGGGCCGCGCTGCTCTCCTCGGAGGACCCGGGGCCGTGGGTGGTCATGGTGACGGCGGCACGCGGGGCGCAGTACACGCCCGAGCAGTTCGCGCCACTCTGGGCCGGGTTGGCCGAGCGGGCGCCGCACCACTACGAGGGGCACTGGCAGGGCATGCAGTACTGGTGCGCCAAGTGGTACGGCTCGGACCGGCAGATGCTGGCGTTCGCCGAGCGGGCCATGGACGCCGCGCCGGCGGGCAGCCCGCTGCCCGGGATCTACCTGCACGCGGTCCACGAGCTGGCGAAGCGCGACGCGGCCGGGAAGCTGCTGGCCTCAGCGCATGCGAAGCGCCGGCTGAGGGCGGTCGCGGCGGCTCTGGCGACCGTGCCGCCGGAGGATCCGCACCTGCCCGCACTTCGGCACCTGCTCGCCTCCTTCTTCTACACCTCGGGCCTGTACGCGCCCGCACTGGAACAGTTCCGTCTGCTCGGACCCTGGTGCGGCGCCGCCCCGTGGACCGCGGCCGAAGATCCGGCGGCGGAGTTCGACCTCGCGCGCGGGGTGTCGGTGAAGCGGGCCAAGGCCCGTCCGGTACCGCCGGAGACAGGCCCGCTCAAGAGCGCAACTCATCGCCACAGCGGGTGATCATTCCGCCCCGAAGAGCACTGACTGAGCATCAGTCGGGTTTGGCGTGACGGCCATGAGCGGATCGCGCCCGAAGAAAGGGGGCGACCCGGCTCCTCCCACCCCGGCCACCGGTCCGGAGCGCGAACTCCGGTGCGGCCCACGCCGGGCGGCCGGCAAGCCCGAAGGCCCGCCACACCGCCCGGCCGCATCCGTGACGACGTCCAGGACGCGCTCCCTGAACTCGGCCGCGCGCCGCCGTGCAGGCGAGCATCCCCTCCCGCGCCGGGCTTCCGGGACGCCGGCAGGGTTCGAGGGCTCCGGTCCTGCCCGACGGCGGCGACCTCCACCTCCACCGCTTCGGCCACCCGCCTCCCGGGGGCCCGTTCACCGTCGTTCGTGCCGGTCATGCTTGCGCGCGTTCGAACCTCTCACGCAACTGGTCGAGCTTGCCCGGCCAGTTCCGGCCGTTGGCACGGTGACGGTCCGCCACCTCGTCGTCCGAAAGGCCGAGTCGGGCGAAGCCGCTCTCGACCATCGTGAGCCGGGTGCCTCCCGTGGCCCGGTCCACGGTCAGCGTGAACTCGACGAGCGTGGCGTTGGAGGGGGTCGGCTCCTCACCGGCGGCGCCCTGGGACCAGCGCCAGGAGAAGACGTTCGGCGGCTCGACCGTCTCGACGCGGGCCGGGATCGTGCCGTGAACACCGTGGTCGAAGATCAGGACGCCACCGGGGCGCAGCTCGACCTTGACGGGATCTCCGTTGCCGAACCAGCCTCCCAGGAAGGCGGGTTCGGTCAGCACCGCCCAGACCCGTTCCGGGGTGGCATCGATGACGACGGTGCGTTCGATCGTGTCGGGGATCATTGAGACCTCATCTCGTCCAAATGTGCCACCCAACGGTTGCACATCCGAATCCCCATGCGCAACCAGAGAGTTGCGCATGGGGTCGAGCAAGGCGGGCCCTCGAAAGCCCCCGGATACCGGGAGCCGGCCCTGATTCAGACGGACTCGGTGGGAAGGCCCGCCCCGGTCCAGCCCTCGATGCCCTCGCGGTACTTGCGGACATCGGTGTAGCCGAGGGCGGTGAGGCGGTCGGCGACCTGGCCGCTGTTGGGGCAGGCCGGATTGGAGCAGTAGGTGACGATCGCGGCGTCGCGGTCGGGGAGCAGGATGGGCGCCAGTTCGTCCACGTCGGCCCGGACGAGCGCGACGGCGCCGGGTAGGTGCTGCTTGGCGTAGTACTCGCCGCCGAGGGCGTCGACCACGGTCACGGAGCCCGCCTCGATCGCCGTGGCCAGTTCGCCCCGGGTGATGAGAGCAGTCATTGCCGCTACCTCCTAGAGATTCGGACTATAGTCCGGTTATGGCTCACGACAATAACGGACCGCAGTCCGCTTCTGCAATCCCCGGGACCGGCGGGGAGCCCGTACCACTGGAGCTGCTGCGCACCCCGCCGCCCGCCGAACGGGCCGACGCCGCCCGGAACCGGGCCGCCGTCCTGGAGGCCGCCGCCCGGCTGTTCGCGGAACACGGGGTCGAGGCGGTCTCGATGGACCAGGTGGCGGCGGCGGCCGGGGTCGGCAAGGGCACGCTGTTCCGGCGCTTCGGCGACAAGGCCGGGCTCGGGGTGGCCCTACTGGACGCGCGCGAACGGGCACTCCAGGAGGCGGTCCTGCGCGGGCCCGCACCGCTGGGGCCGGGCGAAGCTGGCGGCGAACCGGGCGAAGCAGGCGGGCCGGGCACGGCGCCCGGCGCGGCACCCGGCGAGCGGCTGGCGGCGTTCGTGGACGCGTACCTGGACTACCTGCTGGAACACCTCGACCTGGTGCGGATGTCCGAGACGGCCTCACGCGGGGCCCGCTACCGCATCGGGGCGTACCGGTTCTGGCACCGGCACGCGGCGATCCTGCTCACCCGGGCCGGCGCCGCGGACCCGGAGCACGACGCACACGCCCTGCTCGCGGCCCTGGCGGCCGAGCATGTGGCCGCACTGCTACCGGAGTTGGGGGAAGAGCGGATCCGGGCGGGGGCACTCGGCCTGGCCGCCCGGATCGCACAGTAGGCGACAGCGGCAGGTGAGGCGCGGCGTCAGGCGGTGTACGCCCCGAAGCCCCGGCAGACCAGGCCGTCCCGGAAGGTCAGCGCCTCCGAGACGGCGGTCCCACGCTCGTTGCGGTAGTTGATGACGACCGTGTCCACCGACACCCGGACGTCCTCCAACGTGAAGTGCAGGTCCGGCAGCTGCGCCAACGCCTTGGCCCAGTAGGCGCGCAGGGCCTCCTTGCCGCGCACCTCCCCCGAGGGCTCGCCGATGAACGTGACGATCCTGGGCGAGGCGAAGACGACGTCGTCGGTGTAGTGGGCGAGGACGGCCTCCAGGTCGCGGGCGTTCCAGACCGCGACCCACTCCTCGGCGAAACGCTGCGCGAAGGCGTGATCGATACTCATGCGCCCCATCCTCCCCACCCGGCGGCCGGAAATGCGCGGGCCCGGCGCACCCGGGCCATGGAGACGTTCACTGAGGACCGGATCGGTAGGGAGGCGCGGCCGGGGGTCCCGGGTCGGCCGGGTGTGCTGGAGCGCTTGGGCCGGATCGAGCACGCGCCGCATCCGGACAGTCGACTGTCACTGCGGGATGCTGTGAACCGGATCGAGGAGGCTCTAGCGCCGCACCTGATTTCTCCGGGGCTGATGGGAGCCACTTCTCCGGCGTGATCGGGAGCCGGTCGGATTCCGGCGAAATTGGGAGCCACCCGGCGCCGCGGTGTGCGGCATGCCGCGTTCGGCGTAATCAGGGGTCATGGGCCGTTTGGCCGTCACGCTGTGCCTGTTGAACACGGTCCAGGTTAAGGAGACCGGTGGCCACCAGTGTGGAGCTAACTGAGACGGACGTCATGGACGGCAGCAGTCGAGGCCCTGGCCACCAGCGTGCCGTTCTTTCTGCTTCCCGCCTCTCACCCAGCGCGGCATTCCCAGGCGGACGAGGGCGGGGCATCCATAGCCAGTAAGAGCGGACGAGGAGAAGAGCGCGTGCACCAGGACACCTCCACGAACTGGCTGTCGAGGATCTTCCACCTGGATCCCGCGGGGGCCAACTGGCCGCGAGGGGTGATGTTCCTTGACGTCGCCCTGGTTCCGCTGATGGTCTTCTGGGCGATCGGCCATGAGCAGTACCTGCTCAGCGCCGTGTTCGGCCTGCTGTTCGCGGGGCTGGCCGATCCGGGAGGCAGCTACCGGCACCGAGCGTCGCACATCGCCCTCTTCGCGCTGACCGGCGCAGGGGTCACCGCCCTGGGGTTCGGCATCGGCGGGGACGCCTGGGGCTGGCTCGTGCTCGCCGCGTTCGCCGTCACGCTCGGAGCCGGACTGGCGGCCGCGTTCGGGGTGCGCAGGTTCGTCACCGCCCTCCTGCTCAACCTCTGGTTCATCATCGCGCTCGGGCTCGCGTTCAGCCTCCACCACGCCGCCCGGATCACCAGCTACACCTGGGCCCAGGTCCTCGCCTGGGCCGCGGGCGCGGCACTGTGGATCGCGGTGACGTTCGTCGCCTGGCTGATCCGCGGCCGCCCGGACCGGCCCCAGCCGGTCGCCGAACTCCCCGGCGACACCGCACACCGGAAGCTGACCCCACCGTTAATCATGTTCGCGCTCATCCGTGCCCTGACCGTGGCCGGCACCGTCGCGCTCGCCTTCGGCCTGAACCTCCCGCACGGCTACTGGATGCCGATCGCCGCCATCGCCGCGATGAAGCCCAGCCTGGAGCAGACCACGCTGGTGGGCGCGCAACGACTTTCCGGCGCGCTCATCGGCGCCGTCGCGGCCGCCCTGCTGCTGCTGATCCCCACCAGCACCCACGGCCTCAGGCTGTTCGCGGTCACCCGCGGACTCGAAGTGGTCGCACTCGTCCTACTGATGCACGGGGCAGCGATCCGCTTCTGCAACTACGCGCTGTACTGCGCCGCCATCGCCGCCGGCGCGCTCATCCTGATGGACCTCCCCCAGCCCTCCAACTACGCGGCCGAGGGCTACCGCGTGCTGTGGACCTTGTGCGGTGTCGCGGCCGGACTGCTCGTCATGCTGCTCGGGGCCCTGCTGGCCAAACGCTCTGCCAAAACACCGTCACACGCCTCCTGACGCCCGGCTCCAACCTGCCTCGCCCCCATCCCGCAGAGCCTGAATCGAGACGCTGCCGCAACCCCTGACCCCCTGCCCCCTGTGCCCTCACCCGATCCAGTGACTCGTGCCTTCCCCAGTGGCTCCCGTTCTCGGCGGAGATCACCAACTGTTGTCGAGTACATCCCCGCCACGAACGGCCCAACGCTGGCTCTCGATGCCAGCGGAGTCGTGGCTCTCAAATGAGGTTCTGGCTCAAGTTGTGTGACCGGTGACGGTGCGTAATAGATCACGCGTCCTCGCCGGGTTCATAGATCGACTGAAAGTCGTCGGCTCGGGCTCTGTGTGGCTGACAGTCAGCGGCCGTGACGCACTCGTGGTCCCTGCTCAGGGAGTTGCTGTTCCCGTCGGTGTCGGAGGTGGCGGTTGTCCGGGTGGAGCCGGCCGGTTCCGTGGTGCGGGTGGAGGCGCGGTCGACCGCCAACGACGCCGAGTGCCCCGGCTGCGGCGCCTGGTCGAGTCGAGTGCATGGCTCCTACCTGCGATTCCCGGCCGATCTGCCGAGTTCGGGACGACGGGTCGTGCTCGCGCTGCGGGTGCGTCGGTTCGCCTGCCCGGATCGGTCGTGCCCACGGCGGACGTTCGTCGAGCAGATCGAAGGCCTGACGCGCCGGCACGGACAGAGCACCGAGCGGCTGCGATCGTCGGTCGCGGCGGTGGGGCTGGCACTCGCGGGCCGGGCCGGAGAACGGATGGTCCAGCTGCTGGGTCTGCGCGGGAGCCGCAGCACGCTGCTGCGGCGGGTGATGGAGCTGCCGGACCAGCCCGTCGGCGCCCCGACCGCGATCGGGGTGGACGACTTCGCCCTACGCAAAGGCCACGTCTACGGCACCGTGATCATCGACGCCATCACCCACCGGGTCCTGGACCTGCTCCCGGAGCGGGACGCGGCCACGCTCGGCCCGTGGCTCGCCGACCAGCCGCAGGTCGAGGTGATCTGCCGCGACCGCGCCAGCGCCTACGCGGAGGCCGCCGACATGGCGGCACCCCAGGCCTGGCAGGTCGCCGATCGCTACCACCTGTGGCGCAACCTCACCCAGGCCGTCGAACGCACCGTGCTCGACCACCGCTCCTGCCTGCACAGCCTCCCCGTGATCGAGTCGGAGCCCGAGCCGCAGTGGGAGACCCCGGTCCTCGCCGACAGTGGCGCCGACGAAGACGAGAAGCCGGCCCCCTCCGGGCGGATGGCGGATCGGCGAAGTGCCCACCATGCGCTGGTGCACGAGTTGCTGGAGCACGGGATGAGCATGCGCGAGGTCGCCCGCCACCTCGGCTGGAGTCGCAACACCGTCCGGCGGTACGCGCACGCCGCGCGCTGGCAGGACATGATGAAGGACCGGCGCCCTCAGACGAGCAAGCTCGACCCGTTCAAGCCTTTCCTGGCCCGGCGGTGGGAGGAGACGGGCGGGAAGATCACCGGGCGCGTGCTGTTCGAGGAGATCACCGCGCGTGGCTACCGGGGCGGCCTCACGCTCCTCGCCCAGTGGAAGCGTCAGGCCCTCACCGCCCCGGACAGCGTGCCGCCGCCACCCCCACCGCCCTCCGTTCGGCAGGTCACCGGCTGGCTGACCCGCCACCCCGCCGGACTCACCCTCGACGAGGAGGTCCAGCGCAAGGCAATCCTCGCGCACTGCCCCGAACTGGACACCGCAGCCGGCTTGGTGACCTCCTTCGCCGAGATGCTCACCCGCCTGGAAGGCGAACGCCTCACCGAGTGGATCACCGACGCCATGACCTCCAGTCTGCCCGGGATCAGCACCTTCGCCGTCGGCCTGAACAGCGACTACGACGCCGTCCACGCCGGCCTGACCACCCACTGGAACTCCGGCCCGGTCGAAGGCACCGTCAACCGGATCAAGATGCTCAAGCGGCAGATGTACGGCCGCGCTGGCTTTGACCTTCTGCGGAAAAGGGTCCTGCTGGCGTCATGACCTCGCTGTCGGCGGCCAGTGCGAAGATCCCCGGACAGCGACGTGAGGAGATCACTATGGGCACTTGGGACATCGGCCCCTTCGAGAACGACACAGCTGCGGACTTCGCCGACGCTCTGGACGAGACGGCCATGGAGGAGCGAGAAAACCTCATCCGAAGCGCGCTTACCCGCACCGTCCGCACCCAGGACTACCTCGACAGCTCAGAAGGGGTGGAAGCCGTCGCTGCCGCCGCCCTCATCGCAGCACAGTTCCCGGGTGGCGAGCCGATCAGCACAAGCTACGGTCCCGACGAAACTCTGCCGGCCTTCGCCGCTGACCTCCGGGCACTTGCAGTCGACGCCCTCGACCGAGTCCTCGCCGAGGAATCCGAGCTCGCCGAACTCTGGGACGAGACCGTCGACGGCCCGCGATGGCGACAGAGCGTCGACCGGCTTCGAGCAGTCCTCGACCCCCAGCCCAAGCTCCACGAGGACCCGCTATTCGAGATCTAACTTGCTGACTCACCGTCACCAGTCACACAACTTGGGCCAGAACCTCAAATGAGCCGACGAAATCACCGCACCGATTCTGCCGAGCCACCCCGCCCCCGCTCGGCCTCGTGCCGGGCGGGGGCGGTTCGTCGTGCTTCGTCAGCGGAAGGGCAGTACCGCGGTACTGCCGCCGGCAAGAACGCGCGCGTACTCGTTCCGACCGTCGAGCGGCAGGTAGTTGACCACCGGGTCACCGGCGCGCACGAGGGCGGTAGCGCATCCGAGGCACCACGGTGCAGGAGGCTGCACGTCGAGATCCTCGATCACCGCTTCGGTGGCCTGGCACTGCGCGCACTTCGCCATCGGGTCCTCCCCGGGTGTCAGGCCCAGGTGGAGCCGCAGGAGGTGCAGCCCCATCGGCCGTCCATCGTCTGGTAGGTGCTGCCGGATCCGCAGACCGGGCAGGTGCGGGCGGGCGGCCGGCCGGGCCACCCCGGCAGCGTACTGGGCGCCGGGGTGGCGATGGGCTGGATCTCGGTGACGGACTGGGCCTCGGTGCTGGGCTTGTCGAGCAGGATGGCGCTCATGGCGTCTCTCCTCGGTGCGGAGTGGCAGAGGTGCGCCGGCCGGGCATCACCAGGGAACCGGGTGGCGCCCCTGGTGCGGATGCGGCCGCGCGACTCCCGCACGCCGTGTGCGTGCTCCGCACACCCCGTGCACGCCCTGCCCCGCCGTGCCTTGCGGTCAGTAGCGTGGCCAGCCCGTGCAGTCGAAAGGCAGCACCGTGCATCAGCGTCAGCTTGGGACGGCCATCAGACGCCCACCTCGCTGCGGCAGCTCGGACAAGCGCTGACGGCGGCGCGCGCGCAGTTCACGGCGGCCCGCTACCAGGATCTCGGCGAGGCTCTGCCCGGCCTGTTGGGCACGGCCCAGGCGACCCGCGATGCCCTGTCCGGCCGCGCCCGGGAGGAGGCCCATGCGTGCGTGGCCCGCGCCTGGGTGCTGGCGACGGAACTCGCGCTGAAGGCCCACGCGGACGTGGCGTGGCCGGCGGCGGACCGGGCCTTGGCCGCGGCTCAGGCCGGCGGCGATCCGGTGGTCCAGGGGGAGGCGGCGCGGGTCCTGGCGATCACGATGCGGCGTGCCGGACGTCCGGCCGCAGCGGTCGGCCTCCTACGCCGCACTGCCGGCTCACTCACTCAGGACCGGGACGACGTGTCGCGGGCGGTGGCGGCGACGTTGCTGATGACGGCCGCCTACACGGCCGCGTGCGGTCGGCGCCGAAGTGACGCCCTCGACCTGATGACGGGCGCCGAGGACACGGTCAGTCGCCTGGCCGGCGCCGGGATCAGGCCTCGCACACCGCTGTTCACCGTCGATGCCACCAGTGCGCAGGTGGATCTGTACTGGATCGGTGTGCATACGGCGCTGGGTACTCCCGATGAGGGTGTGCCGTACGCGGCGCGGATCGTGGCGGGGCTGCTGCCGACCGTGGAGCGTCGGGCGCGGTTCGGTACGGACTGCGCGCCCGCATGTGGCACAACCTCGGCGACCACCGCCGCACGTTCGAGGCCCTGCGGTTCACTGAGCAGGTGGCGCCGGAGGAAGCGCGCCGGCCCGCGCTGCGGGCGCTGACGGCGGACCTGCTGTACGCACCGGTGACGGTGGCCGGTGTGCGGGAGCTCGCCGCCCGCACAGGCGTCTCGTAGACGCCGCGGCCGGGCCTGCCGGCCCGCCGGGGTCAGGCAGCCTGCCTGCCGAGCGCGGCCCTGACTGCGTCGAGGCCCGCCTGCCGGCTCTGCGTCGCGGCATCGAGCCTGCGCTTGAGTCCCCGCCCCGCCGCCGCTCCCCGCCGGTCGTCCGGCGGGAGCGGCGGGGCGGTCAGGCGTGGACCGGGGCCGTGCACAACGGGGTTGTGGCGGGCTCGGGCTGGAGGGTGGTGTGGGCGACGGCGATGGTCAGCAGTATCCGGCGGCGGTACGCGCCGCTGACCGTGGCCGGGGGCCCGGCGGTGTGGCTGACGCCCATGTCAGTGCTCCTCTCCGAGGGGCAGGACCGCGGCGAGCAGGTCCCGCAGGGCGTGGGCGAGGCGGTCGTCGGCCAGGTGGTAGCGGGTGCGGCGGCCTTCGGGGACGGTCCGCACCAGGCCGCAGTCGCGCAGGCAGGCGAGGTGGTTGGAGACGTTGGCCCTGGTCAGGCCCAGCTCCTCGGCGAGGTCGGCCGGGTAGTGCGGGGCGGCGAGCAGGGCGAGCAGGATGCGGCGCCGGCTGGTGTCGGCCAGGGCCCTGCCGACGCGCTCCATGGCCGCCTCCTGCGCTTCGGCGGGGAGGTGCGGGCCGCGGGTGCTCTCGGCGGTCGGTTCCATGCCTCAACAGTACAGCCAGCACTGAATTCAGCAAGGACTGAACTGCCAGAACGGGCAGATGCAAGCCTGGCCACCACCCGGCCCTGGCAGCTGCGAGAGGCCACCTCAACGCGTGTGACCAGGCGTTTTCCGGCCACTAGGGTTGATCACGGCACGATCGGGAACCCCGTGAACCACGATCGAAAGTACGAGGCACCACCCATGAGCCTGAGCATTCGCAACCAGCTCCCCGGCACCGTCACCGCCGTCACGACCGGCGAGGTCATGGCCACCGTGAAGGTCCGGCTCACCTCCGGGCAGGAGCTCACCGCGGCGGTCACCATGGACGCCGTGAAGGACCTCGGCCTCGGCGCCGGCAGTACGGTGCAGGCACTGGTGAAGTCCACCGAGGTCTCGCTGGCCACCGGCCCGGTCGCCGGACTGAGCATCCGCAACCAGATCCCGGGCACGGTCGCCGAGGTGGCCACCGGCGCCGCGATGGCCGGGGTGAAGGTCGACGTGGCGGACGGCGCGCTGACCGCCGCGATCACCGCCGACGCGGCGGCCGAGCTGGGCCTGGCGGCCGGCTCGCCGGTGGTCGCGCTGATCAAGTCGACGGAGGTCTCGCTCTCGGCCGCGTGATCCGCGGCGGCACCGCCGCCGGCACGCCACCGACAGCACAGGGCTGCCGGCAGCCCGCCGCCGGCAGCCCTCAGGGAGCAGGCTCCTCCAGCGGACCGAGCCAGACGGCCGTGACCACACTGACGTAGCGGGCGCCGCAGCGGGCGCCGGGGACGACCAGCTGCGGGCCCGCGGCGTCCAGCGGCGCGCCGTCCATGCTGGTGGCGAGCAGGATGCGCCGGTCCGCGAACTCGGGGTCGATCTCGGCCCAGGAGACGACGGCGCGGTGGCCGTCGGCGCCGCTGACGGAGAGCAGGAACCGCAGCCGCTGCTTGCGGCCGCTGAAGTCGGGACGCAGGCCCGGGACGCAGGCCCGGGGCGCAGGGGCGGGGTGCAGGGGCGGGGTGCAGGGGCGACGCAGGCCCGGGATGCGAGGGCCGGGACACACCCCGAAGGGTGCGTGGAACGGGATGCGGGGCGCACCGGAGGAGACCCTGCGGTGCGCCCCACACCGATTCAAGCAAGGCGGCAACGGTGCGGACGACTGGTTCCGGACACCATCCGCGGGGGCTCGAACTGGATGATCCACCAAGGGGGATTACAGGTCATCGGCTTGCATTTACGATGCTCATGCGCCGGTCGGCCTAGCAAGTGCGATGGCCATGGTCCGGCGCGGAGCACAAGGAGCGAGAGAGATGATCGTCGGAGACCTGCTCGACCTGGACGACCTGCACATCCGGCTGGCCTGGGGCACGCCGGAACTGCTCGCCCGCCCGGCCACCGGCATCAGCTCCACCGACCTCCAGGACCCGGCCCGCTACCTCCGGCCCGGCGAACTCGTCCTCACCGGCCTGGTCTGGTGGCAGCCGGCCGACGGCTCGGGCGCGCTCCGCTTCGCCACCGCCCTGCGCAGCGCCGGCGTCGCCGCCCTGCTCGCCGGGGAGGGCACCCACGGCAGCATCCCCGACAGCCTGGTCGACGCCTGCCGCACCCACGGCATCCCGCTGCTCGCCGTGCCCGCCGGCGTCAGCTTCCGGTCCGTCACCGACCGCGTCTACCTGCGTCTCTGGGGCGACCTCCGGGCCGGCGCCCAGGACACCGCCGCGATACCCGACACCGTCCGGCGCGAGCTCGCCGAGCTGATGCACGCGGGCGCCGCCCCCGCCGAGGTGCTCGCGCACGCGGTGGGGCGGCTCGGGATACCGGACTGCTCGCTCGCCACGGCCGGCGGGCGGCTCGTCGCCGGGCCGGCGGCGCCGGGCGGGCGGGGCGACCTCGGACTGCCGGTCGGCCCGCAGGACGGCTCGCCGTTCACCGGGTGGCGGCTGCGGCCGCACGCCCGCGACGCCGCGGCCGAGCCGGTGCTCCAGGGGCTGGCCGAACTGCTCGCCCCGCTCGCCGTCCGCGCCCACGCCGAGGCGGGCGGCCGGCGCCGGACGGCCGGGCACCTGCTGGACGCACTGGCCGGTACGGCCGGGGCAGCCGGGGACGGGGGCACCGGCCTCGCCGAACCGCTGGCCGCCTGCGGGCTGCCGGCGGGCACGCCGGGGAGCGCACCACTGGTCGCGGTGGCCGCCCGGATCGACGACGCCCCGCCCGCGTGGGCCGCGGACGCACTCGCCGAGGCGCTGCACCCGCTGGACGCCCCGTACGCCGCCGGGACGGACGGCGCCGGACGGACCGCCGCCCTGGTCGCCGCGCCCGCCGCACAGGTCGCCGACCGGCTGCGCCGCGCCCGGCCCGCCCTCCAGGCGCGCCTCAGCGGGCGGCGGACCCTGCGCCTCGGCGTCGGCCCGGCCGCCCCGGCCGCGGCGGGCCCGCTGCGGGCGGCCATGGTCCAGGCCCGGTACCTGCTGGACGGACCGTCGGGGGCGATCGGCACCGCCGCCGAGCTGGACTCGCTGGCCGGGCTGCTGCGCGGCATCCCGCCCGAGGTCACCGCCGCCTTCCACACCCGCCTGCTGGCCCCGCTCACCGCCCACGACCGCGACAACGGCGTCTCGCTGCTCGGCACCCTCGCGGCTTTCCTCGACCACGACGGCTCGTGGGCCCGCACCGCCGAGACCCTGCACATCCACGTCAACACCGTGCACTACCGGATCCGCCGCATCGAGGACCTCACCGGCCGCAACCTGGCCCGTCTCCAGGACCGCCTCGACCTCCGCGCGGCCCTCCTCTGCGCCCCGGCGGCCTGAGCCGGGCAGCCCGGCCCGGCAGCCCGGGCGGGGAGGGACGGCTCCGGTGGCCGCGGCGGAAATCCCCCGGAAGAATTTCCGGGCGGCTGTCGATCCGGCCGTTCCCCGTTCGACGCAGGGGTGAGAGGCGGGGAACGGCCCCGTCTCCTGACCGAGGAGTCACCATGCCGCGCTTCATGAGCCTCATCCGCATCAACGAGCAGGACGCCCCGAACATGCAGCTCGACGCGGACTTCGAGAAGCGGATGGGGGCGCTGTTCGAGGAGATCACCAAGGCCGGGGTGATGCTCGACACCGCCGGGCTGCTGCCGACCGCCGACGGCACCCGGATCACCTGGCAGAGCGGGAAGCTCAGCTTCACCGACGGGCCGTTCACCGAGACCAAGGAGGTCATCGGCGGCTACGCCATCATGCAATGCAAGGACAAGGCCGAGGCCCTGGAGTGGACCAAGCGCTTCCTGGAGATCCACCCGGTGAGCTGGACGGTCGGCGCCGAGCTGCGCCAGATCGACGGGGACGCCACCCCGCCGGAGGCCTGAGCCCCGCCGCGTACGCCCCGACTCTCCGCGGCCGTGTTTGCCCTGGTCCCCGGCTGCTGCTCTGATGGGTGGCCGTGAGCGGGAGCAACGCGGCCGTGGCGGTCGAGACGGTGTTCAGGATCGAGTCCGCGCGGATCATCGCCGGTGTCACCCGCATCGTGCGGGACGTGGGCATCGCCGAGGAGCTGGCGCAGGACGCGCTGGTCGCCGCGCTGGAGCAGTGGCCGGAGCAGGGCGTCCCGGAGCGGCCGGGCGCCTGGCTGATGACCACCGCCAAGCACCGCGCGATCGACCTGGTCCGCCGCAGGGAGACGTACGCGCGCAAGCTCGCCGAGGTCGGGCGGTCGCTGGAGGACGTGCCGCCTCCGGAGCCGGCCGAGCCGGACGACATCGACGACGACCTGCTGCGGCTGATCTTCACCGCCTGCCACCCGGTGCTGTCGGCGGAGGCACGGATCGCGCTGACGCTGCGGCTGCTGGGCGGGCTGACCACCCAGGAGATCGCCCGCGCGTTCCTCGTGCCCGAGCCGACGGTGGCGCAGCGGATCGTCCGGGCCAAGCGGACGCTGGCCACGGCCCGGGTACCGTTCGAGGTGCCGTACGGGGAGGACCGGGCGGCCCGGCTCTCCTCGGTGCTGGAGGTCGTCTATCTGATCTTCAACGAGGGGTACTCGGCCACCACCGGCGACGACCTGCTCCGGCCCGCCCTCTGCGAGGACGCGCTGCGGCTGGCCCGGGTACTGGCCGGACTCGCCCCGGACGAGCCCGAGGTGCACGGCCTGGCCGCGCTCCTGGAGTTCCAGGCGTCCCGGACGGCGGCCCGCACCGGCCCCGACGGGCAGCCGGTACTGCTGGCCGGCCAGAACCGGACCCGCTGGGACCGGCTGCTGATCCGGCGCGGGTTCGCGGCGCTGCAGAAGGCCGGCACCGGCCCGTACTCGGTGCAGGCCGCGATCGCCGCCTGCCACGCGCGGGCGGTGCGTTACGAGGACACCGACTGGGCGACGATCGCCGCGCTGTACGGGCGGCTGATGGCCCTGACGCCGTCACCGGTGGTGGAGCTGAACCGTGCGGTGGCCGTCTCGATGGCCGACGGCCCGGCGGCCGCGCTGGAGCTGGTGGACGCGCTGGCGGCGGAACCGGCCCTGCGCGAGTACCACCTGCTGCCGAGCGTCCGCGGCGACCTGCTGGCACGGCTCGGGCGGGCGGCGGAGGCGCGGGCGGAGTTCGAGCGGGCGGCGGCACTGACCCGCAACGCACGGGAGCGCGAGCTGCTGCTGGACCGGGCGGCAGACACGGACGCGACCGCGGACGGGCCGACCGCGGCCGCGGGCACCGACGCCGACACGCGCACGGGCGCGGGCGCCGACACGCGCGCGGACACGAACGCCGGCGCCCGTGGGAAGCCCGCTACGCCCTGTCCTCCAGCCGCAGACGGGCACTGACCTCGCCGAGGCCCTCGGCGAGGACGGCGAGCTGCTCGCGGGTGAGCACGTCGATCAGCAGCTCGCGCACCAGGGCGACGTGCCCGGGGGCGGCCTGGCGCAGCATCTCCCGTCCCTCGCCGGTGAGTTCGGCGAACACGCCGCGCACGTCGCTCGGGCAGGAGCGGCGGCCGACCAGGCCCATCCGCTCCAACTGGGTCACCTGGTAGGTGAGGCCGCTCTTGGAAGTGATCAGCTTCTCCGCCAGTTCGGTCATCCGCAGCGAGCCGGCCGGGGCGGCGGAGAGGTGCACCAGGATCTCGTACTGGGTGTGGGAGAGGCCGGAGTCCTCCTTGAGCTGGCGCTCCAGCCGGCGGTTGAGCAGGTTGCTCGCGGCCACGAAGCCCCGCCAGGCGGCCATCTCCTCCTGGTCGAGCCAGCGCGGGTCGTTCGCCGAACGGGGTTCGCCCACGGAACGGGGACCGCTCGCGGGAGGCGTGCCGTCCGCGGAACGGGGGCCGTTCGCGGAGGGCGTGGAAGGCATGGAGGGCATGGGGGAAGCGTACTCCTGTTGTTCAAATTCGAACCAAGGTGTACCTTCGAGGTGTCGAGGTTTAAATTTGAACTAGTAGCCGAGGAGCCGCCATGAGCACCGCCGCCCCCGAGCGCATGCCCGCCCTCTACCTCTCACACGGCGCGCCGCCGCTCGCCGACGACCCGGTCTGGCCCGGCCAACTGGCCGCCTGGTCGGCCGGCCTGCCGCGCCCGAAGGCGGTCCTGATGGTCTCCGCGCACTGGGAGGAGGCACCGCTCGCCCTCGGTGCCGTCACCACCGTGCCGCTGGTCTACGACTTCTGGGGCTTCCCCGAGCACTACTACCGGGTCCAGTACGCCGCACCCGGCGCACCGGAGCTCGCCGAACGCGTGCGCAAGCTGCTGCGCGCCCCCGGCACGCCCGTCCAGGACATCCCCGACCGCGGCCTCGACCACGGCGCATACGTCCCCCTGGTGGAGATGTTCCCGGAGGCGGACGTCCCCGTCCTCCAGGTCTCCATGCCCACCCTCGACCCGCAGCGGCTGCTGGAGATCGGCCGCCGGCTCGCCCCGCTGCGCGACGAGGGAGTGCTGATCGTCGGCAGCGGGTTCTTCACCCACAACCTGCGGGCGCTCAGCTCCGACGGCCGGATCAGCTCGGTGATGGCCGAGTTCGACGACTGGGGCCGGCGCGCCCTGGAGGCCGAGGACCTCGACGCGCTGCTCGACTTCGAGCGGAAGGCCCCCGCCGGGCGGCTCGCCCACCCGCGCACCGAGCACTTCGCCCCGCTGTTCGTCACGCTCGGCGCCGGCGAGGCCGACCTCGGCAGTCAGCGCAGCGTGATCGACGGGTTCTGGATGGGGCTCGCGAAGCGCTCGATCCAGCTCGGCTGACGCCCAGGCCGGCCGCCGGCGCCCGCACGGACGCCCCCCGGACGGGCGGACCCTCCCCCGGCGCGCCCCGTCCGGCGCCCGCACGGACGACCCCGGACGGGCGGACCCTCCCCCGGCACGCCCGTCCGGCTCCGACGAGCCCGGACGGGCGTGCCGTCACACGGCGCCGCAGGTGAACCGCTCGCCGATGTGCTCCGGCTGCTCGATCTCGTCGACCAGGGCCACGGCGTAGTCCGGCACCGAGATCCAGCTCCGGCCGGACGCGTCGGTGAGCGCCTGGTCCAGCCCGGTGCGGTAGCGGCCGGTGCGCTCGCCCGGTACGAGCTCGGCGGCCGGGCTGAGCGCGGTCCAGTGGACGTCCTCGACGGTGCGCAGGTAGTCCAGGGCCGCGCCGTGGGCGTGCATCACCCGGAGCAGCCGCTCGGGCACGCCGGGCGCGTCCCAGACCCGGACGCCCGGCGCCGTCTCCAGGCTGCCCGCGCCGCTGACCACGAGCAGCCGGGGCGCCCCGCCGCCGAGCGTCCGCAGGCCCTCGACCAGTGACCGGGCGGCCGGCTCGATCAGCCCCCGGCGGCCCGGGCCGTCGCCGCCGCCGACGGCGCTCACCAGCACGTCCTGCCCGGCCGCGACACGGGCCACGTCCGCGGGGACGAGCACGTCACCCGGCGCGACCGCGACCTCCCCGGCCCGGTAGCGCGCCGGGTCGCGGACGACGGCCGTGACGTGGTGGCCGCGCGCGACGGCCTCCGCGACGACGGCGGCGCCGACGGTGCCGTTGGCACCGATCACGGCGATTCTGGCCATGGGGGACCTGCCTCTCGGGCCGGGGGGCGTGCGTCCACCAGTAGCACCCGCCGCCCGGGCCCGCCGTGCGGACACGCGGCACGGACACGCGGACGGCGGCCGCGCGAACGGCGTGCGGCGAGCCGCTGTAACAAACGGGCGGGGGTGGCGCATCCCTTTCAAGCCAAGACTCGTCGCCCGGCCCCTCCGGCGGTTGCGGCGGAGCCGCACGTTCCGCCCGGCCGGCGACACGGGCGGGCGTTCGGTAAAGACGAGGGATGGCCGCAGGCCGTGGGCACCGGGGGCGCGCCGAAAGCCGACCGAACGGCCGGACGGGGAGCTTCGAACAGCCGGCGGACGCGGACGCAAAAGCCATGCTCCGCACACCAGTTCGATTCAAGCCAACCGTTCCCGACCCCTTCCCGGACCACGCCGATCGGCGCAGGATTCCGTGCGGCAGGAGAGGCACGGGGCTCCTCCTGCGATCCGTGTGACTGAGGAGTGCTCAACCATGAAGCAGAAGTGGGCCCTCAGGGCCGTCACCCTCACCCTCGGTGCGGGCGCCGTCCTCGGCCTGAGCGTCGGTTCCGCCAATGCCGCGTCCACCCTCCGGGTGGGCAGCAGTGGTTCGGCGGTCACCTGCCTCCAGCAGGGGCTCAACTACGTCGACGCGGCCGGTCTGGACACCGACGGCCAGTTCGGCCAGCTCACCAAGGGCGCCGTCGTCGACTACCAGTCCGGCCACAGCCTCGACCCGGACGGCGTCGTCGGCCCGGCCACCGGCGGCTCGATCAAGACCAGCGTCCGCCAGGCCTACGACAACGCGCACCACGTCGGCGACTGGGCCACCCAGAACGCCCTCGGCGCCTGGATGAACAACTGCAACTGGCAGCTCCCGGGCTGATCACCGACCAGGTGACACCGGGGGGCGGCTTCGCGTCGTGCGCACGACGCGAAGCCGCCCCCCGGGCGTTCGCGGATGGAAGGCTCGACGCCATGAACGGAGACGACGTCCGGGCCGCGCTCGGCGAACTGCTGCACGCCCTCGGCCCGCTCACCGACGCCCCCCACGACTGGGCGGCGCCCGCCGGACCGCTGGACTGGAGCTGCCGGGAGACCGCCGCCCACATCGCGCACGACCTGCTCGGCTACGCCGGCCAGCTCGCCGCCCGCCCCACCGGCCGGTACCTGCCGTTCGACCTCACCGTGCACCCGGAGGCCGGGCCCGCCGGGGTGCTGACGGTGGTGACGGCCGCCGGGCAGCTGCTGGCCACCGCGCTGGACGCCGCACCGCCCGGGCTCCGGGCCTGGCACCACGGGCCGTGCGACCCGCCCGGCTTCGCCGCGATGGGCGTGGCCGAGACGCTGCTGCACACCCACGACATCACCCTGGGCCTCGGCCTGCCCTGGGAGCCGCCCGCCGAACTCTGCGCGGGGGTGCTCGGACGGCTCTTCCCCGAGGCGCCGGACGACGGGGACCCGGCCGGAGTACTGCTCTGGTGCACCGGGCGCGGAGAGCTGAACGGCCGCCCGCGCAGGGCCTCGTGGACCTGGCGGGCGGCCGTCGGCGACCGGTGACGACGGGTCAGGAGGTGGCGGCCCGCTCGGCGGCGCTGCGCTCGACGCAGAACTCGTTGCCCTCGATGTCGAGCATGGTCACCCAGCCCTTGCCGTCCGGGGTGCGCCGGTCGTCGTGGACGGTGGCGCCCAGCGCCAGCAGGCGCTCCACCTCCTCGTCGCGGGTGCGATCCTGCGGCTGGAGGTCGAGGTGGACGCGGTTCTTCACCGTCTTGCCCTCGGGCACCTGGACGAACAGCAGCGAGGCGCCCGGCGACTCCACCAGCGCCTCCGGGTCCCCCGGGTTGTCGTCCTCACCGACCTTGCTGTCCAGCGCCTGCGCCCAGAACCCGGCGAGGCGGAAGGCATCGGCGCAGTCGATCGTCACATGTCGCACAAGAGAAGCCATGAGGGCCACTCTGACCTGCCCCCTCACCTCCGTCCAGCGGTTAACCCGGCCGGTCGGCGGCGTCGCCCCGGTGGCGGGTGTGGAGGTGGCCGTCCAGCGGGAACTCCGGCGGCATGGCCGGCAGGACCGCATCGAAGCGGTACCCGGTCTTCTCGGCCACCCGGCAGGAGGCCAGGTTGTCCGTCTGGTGCAGCAGGTCGAGGCGGAGCAGCCCCTCCCCCGCGAAGGCCGCGAACGCCCAGCCGGTGACCGCCTCCAGCGCGCGGGGCGCCACGCCCCGGCCCCGTGCGGCGGCCGCCGTCCAGTACCCGACCTCGGCGGACGGCCCGCCGGGATCGGCGCGCTTGAGCACCACGTTGGCGACCAGCTCGGCGGGGCCGTCCTGCGCGCCCCGCGGTTCGAGGACGGCGAAGCTGTACCGGTCGCCGTCCGCCCAGCCGCGGTACTGCACGTCGAGCCAGCGGGCCGCCTCCTCCGCGTCGGTCACCGGGAACCGGGTGAAGCGGCGCAGCGTCTCGTCGCGGTGAACCTCGATCAGCGCGGACGCGTCCTCGTCCCGGAACGGCCTCAGCAGCAGGCCCCCGGCGGCCGGGAGCTCGGCGGTGGCCGTCACTTCTCCAGTCCGTCCCAGCCCCAGCGCGGCGTCGGCCCCGGGTCCCCGAGGTCCGTGCCGGCCGGCGACGCCGAGACGTCCTTGGCGATCCTCGTACCCCAGTCGAAGTACTCCAGCACCCGGCGGCGCAGCAGCTCGTCGTCGGGCAGCTCCTTCTGTACGGCGGCGCCCATCAGCTCCATCCAACGGCCGCGCTGCTCCTCGGTGATGGCGAGGCCCAGGTGCGAGCGGAGCAGCGACTGGTGGCCGCCCAGCTCGCCGGTGAAGCGGGCCGGGCCGCCGAAGATCTCGCCCAGCCAGACGGCGACGTGCTCGATGTGGGTGGTGGTGAAGTTCGCGAAGACGGGCGCCAGGACCGGGTCGGCGAGGACGCCCTCGTAGAAGGTGTTGCTCAGCCGCCGGAGCGTGTCGATGCCCCCGATGGCGTCATACAGGTTCTCGGACCGTTCGTCACTCATGCGTGTTCTCCCCGTGCGTGGGTGCGTTGGCACCTACCTAACAGCCTCCGGCGCCCGCCGCCTCCCCCCGGTGGCCCCTGTTCGCGCCCGGCACAGCAAACGGAGGGGCCGGTTCCCCGTGGGCGCTTGACCTTCACACTGGCGGCAGGGTCGGAGCCTTGCGGACATGAACGAGAACGCGCAGCAGAAGAACGCACAGCAGAAGGCGGTGACCCGGGTCGTGCTGGTCACCGGCGCGGGGACGGGGATCGGGCGGGCCACCGCGCAGGCCTTCGCCGCGCAGGGGCCGGAGGTCGCGGTGGTGGCGGTCGGGCGGCGGGCCGAGCCGCTGGCGGAGACGGCCGGCGGCCACCCCGGGCGGATCCGCCCGCTGGTCGCGGACATCACGGATCCGGGCGCGCCGGAGCGGATCGTGGCCGAGGTGCTGGACCGGTACGGCCGCCTGGACGTGCTGGTCAACAACGCGGGGATCGTCCGCAGCGGCGCCGTCGGCGACCTCACCCGGGACGGGGTCGAGGCACAGCTCGCCACCAACCTGACCGCCGCCGTCCTGCTCGGCCAGGCGGCCCTGCCGCCGCTGGGGGCGGGCCGCGGCGTGATCGTCAACGTCACGACGTCCGTCGGACAGCGCGGCTGGCCGGGCAACTCGGTGTACGCGGCGAGCAAGGCAGCGCTGGAGTCGGTCACCCGCAGCTGGGCGGTGGAGCTGGCGCCGCGCGGCGTCCGGGTGGTGGCGGTCGCGCCGGGGGCGGTCGAGACGCCGATCGGCGAGCACTCCGGGCTCAGCGCCGAGCAGCGGGAGGCCGTCCGGCGGTGGCAGATCGCCCACACCCCGCTCGGGCGGATCGGCCGGCCCGCCGAGGTGGCCTGGGCGATCACGCAACTCGCCTCCCCACAGGCCTCGTTCGTCACCGGAGTAGTGTTGCCGGTGGACGGCGGTGCCGTCGTCGGATGAGACCGGTGGGACCGGCCCGGTCGGTGGGACCGGTCCGGCCGGTGGGGCTGTTGAGGCCGGCGGGACCGGCGAGGGGGGCGGGGAGCGGTGCTGATCGGAGAGCTGGCCCGGGCGACGGACAGCACGGCCCGGGCGTTGCGCCACTACGAGCAGGCCGGGCTGATCGACTCCTCCCGCGCCGCCAACGGCTACCGGCAGTACGACGAGGCGGCGGCCGTCCGGGTGCGCAACATCCGCGGCCTGCTGGCCGCCGGATTCACCCTGGAGGACGTCCGGCTCTTTCTGCCCTGCCTGGACGGGGACGTGCTCGCCGGGCCGCCGTCGGCGGCGGCGGTGCGGCTCGCCCGGGAACGCCTGGCCGTGCTGGAGCGCAGGATCGCCGCGCAGACCGCGGCCCGGGACCGGCTGGTCGCCGCCCTGTCCGCGGCGGAGGAGGCGGGAGCCGCGGAGCGGGGCACGGCGAGGGCTCCGGAGCGGGAGACGGCGGGGGCGGCGGCCGGCGCCGGCGGCGCGTACGGGTGACACCCCCGACACCCCCGATCGGGGGTGTGCAGGGAGCGGCGGGCGGAGGACAGTGGGCGCATGCAGATTCCACTCTCCGTGATGGACTTCCTCGACCGGGCCGAGCTGGTCTACGGCGACCGGGTCGGCATCGTCGACGAGCCGGTGCAGCCGGCCGAATCCTGGGGCGAGCTCAGCTACCGGCGGGTCGCCGGGCTGGCGCGGGCCCAGGCGGCCGGGCTGGACCGGCTCGGCGTCGGGCCGGGCGAACGGGTCGCGATCGTGTCACACAACTCGGCCCGGCTGATGACCTCGCTGTACGGCGTGAGCGGGCACGGCCGGGTGCTGGTGCCGGTGAACTTCCGGCTGAAGGCCGAGGAGGTCTCGTACATCGTCGAGCAGAGCGGCGCATCCGTGCTGCTGGTCGACCCCGAGGTCGCCGAACCACTGGCCGGGGTGGTCGCCAAGCACAAGTTCGTGATCGGCCCGGAAAGCGACGCCCTGCTGTACGACTTCGACCACGCGCCGCGTCGGTACGAGATCGGCGAGAACGACACCGCGACGATCAACTACACCAGCGGAACCACCGCGCGCCCCAAGGGCGTTCAGCTCACCCACCGGAACATCTGGCTGAACGCCGTACTGATGGGCCTGCACTTCGGGGCCGGTGACCGGGACGTCTACCTGCACACCCTGCCGATGTTCCACGCCAACGGCTGGGGCCTGCCGTTCGCGCTCACCGGGCTGGGCGCGCAGCACATCGTGCTGCGGAAGGTGGACGGCGCCGAGATCCTGCGCCGGGTCGAGCGGCACGGGGTGACCTTCCTGTGCGGCGCCCCGGCGGTGATCCAGATGGTGCTGGACGCCGCCGCCGACTGGGACGGGCCCGTCCCCGGCCGGGACAAGGTGCGGATCATCGTGGCCGGCGCCCCGCCGCCGACCTCGGTGGTGCAGCGGATCGAGGCCGAACTCGGCTGGGAGTTCATGCAGATCTACGGCCTGACCGAGACCTCGCCGGTGGTGACGGTCAACCGCACCCGCCACGAGTGGGACGGACTGCCCGCCGCCGAACGGGCGGAGAAGCTGGTGCAGGCGGGCGCGCCGGCGATCGGCAACCAGGTCCGGGTGGACGACCAGGGCGAGGTGCTGGTCCGCTCCAACGTGGTGCTGGACGGCTACTGGCAGCAGCCGCAGGAGACTTCGGACGCGATCCGGGACGGCTGGTTCCACACCGGCGACGGCGGCACCCTCACCGACGGCTACCTGACCATCTCGGACCGGAAGAAGGACGTCATCATCAGCGGCGGGGAGAACGTCTCCTCGATCGAGGTGGAGGACTGCCTGTACGACCACCCCGCGGTGGGCGAGGTCGCGGTGATCGGCGTGCCGGACGAGAAGTGGGGCGAGACGGTCAAGGCGCTGGTGGTGCTCAAGCCCGGCGCCGACGCCGGCGAGGCGGAGCTCATCGCGCACTGCAAGCAGCGGCTGGCCGGCTACAAGTCGCCCACCTCGGTGGAGTTCCGGGACGCGCTGCCGCGGACCACCACCGGCAAGCTGCAGAAGTTCCGGCTCCGCGAGCCGTACTGGGCGAACCGGGACCGGAAGGTCAACTAGCCCCGGACTTCGCACATGGGGAGTTGGGTTTCCAGCCGGCGGGGTCTGGTTTCGTCGGTGCCGAGGAGTTCGAGCAGATGTGCTCGGACTCCTCGGTTGATGAGGACGATGGGTGGGCTGGTGGTGGTACCGGGCCGGATCATGAGGCTGGCGAGGTGGTAGAAGATCATGCGGCCGGTGGGGCGGACGGCCCGGCTGTCGGGGTAGAGGCCGCACATGGTCTGCTCGGGGCCCAGGGCCTGGCGGACCTGGCGTTCGATCAGGCAGAACACCAGCAGGGCCAGGCAGATCACTCAGGGCGGCGATCTTCTCGGCGGTGCTGTAGCAGCGTCCGCCGGCTCCGCGCTGGAGCTTGTCCAGGTCCTCGGCCGCGCGGGCCAGGCGTTTGGCTCGGGCGGTTTGCCGGCCGCGGGCGTTGCCGGTGGAGTGGACCAGGATCCTGCGCAGGGTGTGCACCGGGTCGCTCTTGCGTCGCCCGGGCAGGGTGTGGGTGTCTTCAAGGACAACGGCACGTGGAAGCGCGGCGACGAGGCCGACAAACACCTGACGAGCCTTGTCCCAGCGAAGCTCAAGGCCGACGCGGCAGCAGCCGCACCCGAGGTCCCGGACTGGGGACGAGAGGAGGAACTGGAGGCCGCACTACAACGCCGGAGTGCGCTCGAAAAGCACTGTCGGAGCGGCGACATCGACGACGAGCATTCCTTCCGCGATCTACCCGCACTGGAGAAGGCGATCAAGGAACTTCGCGCGGACCAGGCCAAGAACATCGCCGCGAAGGCCGCCGCCGAGGAGGCGACGGCCGACATCGACCAGTCCGACCTGCGGAAACAACTCCCGGATCCCGGCAAGGACCAGCTTCGCGATGCTTCAGCCTGCTGCGACGCAAGGACGCCGTGTAGCGAACACCATGAGGTCCGGCCACCGTTGCGTGGCCGGACCTCATGGTGTTCGCCTGGCGCGCTCCGCTCCGACGCGTGCTACCGGGTAGGAAGCGTCACGCCCTGCAGCAAGGGCTGCTGCCGGGCGGTCTCGACCACCTTGCTGCCGCGCCGGCACCGGAAGGTGGCCCAGGCCCGGCCGTCACGGGAGTCGAGCGTCATGGTCCGCTCCTTCGACCAGCAGAGCGGGCGGAACTCGCTGTTGCCGAGGTGGGCGAACGCCATGCCGCGGCCTGCGGCCCACAGCACGATCCGGCCGTCCTGCACCTCCAGCTTGCCCTCGACCTCGGGCTGGTCCTCGGCGTGCCACTGCGCTTCGGAGGGGTCGTCGGGGAATTGGTTGATGAAGGACGCCGGCATCCGGAGCGTGCCGCTCAGGCCCGAAAGCTCCTCGGGCAGTGGCTGCTCCTGCTGGTAGAAGATGACGTCCTCGTCCTTGATGCCGACCCGATCCGCCTCCGGGAACAGCTCGAAGAGCTCCTTGGAGATGTAGCAGTCGATGAGGAGGTGGATGCGCCGCTCATCGCCCTCGTTGATCAGGCGGTGCGGCCTGACGATGTTCGCATACCAGAACTCGCCCGGCTTCCAACGGTTCGGCTTTCCGTTCACGAAGAAGACCGCACGGTCGTTCGTCTGGATCGGGATGTGCAGCCGCACCCATCCGATTTCCAGGCCGTACGGCCGGTCGATGTGCTCCTGCACCACGGCACCGGCCTCGTGCGCGCTGAGACGAACACCGCGCAGCGGGACCCGAAGACTGTCGAGGATCTCCCGGATGTACGGCGTCGATTTCATGTAGGGAGTGTCTGCGAATTCCTCCCGGCCACCATTGGTCTGGCCGACCCGATCCGGATCCCCGCCGGGAATGCGCAGCGGCAGCATGCCCCATCCGCCGGCATCGCCTTCGTCGGAGTAGGCCTTCGTGGGATTCGCGTGGCCGATGAAATGCGCTTTAACCGATTCCAGGTCCGCTTGGAGCCTCTCGGCGTCGAAGCTCGGGAGCAGCCTGACCACATCGGGTAGAGAAGACATTTAGTCTCCATTCCTAGTCGACTGACTGTCAACTAACTGCTGTGGCCGCGAGCCTATCAGCCGTCAACTCGCCTGTCACTACTGATCATTCTTCGTGATTACCTGCGAGGTGACCCGGCCGGCGCCTTGCAAATGCGGCAATTCGTCACGAGGCGCACACCTCGAACCTCCGGCAGGGCAGGCCGGCGGGCGGCCCGGACCGTCGCCGCCGGGTTCCGGGCCGTGGGCCCTCGTCCGGATCCGGCCGGCCGGTGGACCGCCACGTTGCCAATGACGGGGCGGACTCGCACCACGAGATGAGCCGGCAGGGGATCTTCGAAACCGCCACATGCCCTGCTTCCGTCGGCCGAATGGCGGTGCGTGCGACCGCTGAACAGGTCAACTTTCGCACCAGAACACCAGCTCGCAGACGGGCTCGGAGCGGAGAGGAGCATACAAGCGGACCGGCAGCCAGGCAGTGTGCGGACAAGCTCTGCCATGAGCACTCACCCATCCCCTGACTGACCGTCAAGCGCCAACGGTGCTCGCCCTCGGCGACAAGAACCAAGGACACTACGCGGCGCCTCGGAGCCGGGCAAGGAGGGGAGGGGCGCATGACCGAGTTCAAGTCCGAGCAGCCGGCCGACGAGCCGGGGCAGGAGAAGGAGCCGACTTCGGCGCCAGCGAGTGAGCTGGAGGCGGAGCCGGAACCGATGCCGGAGGACCAGGACATGGGAAAGCGCCGCAGTGACTTCGCGCGCCGCCGCCACCGCTCTGCGGTGGACCTGGCGGGTGTTCGAAGTGTGGCGGGCGCTTGAGGAGCTCGGGCTCCTGAAGTAGCCGCCGCGCACGATGGCCCAGCCGCGCCGACGGCCAGGCCATCGCGAGTGCGACTGCGATTGCAGCACCCTCAATTGGAGGTGTGCTGGCCCGGTGCGAAATCCTCGGCATTGAGGCGGCAACGCCGGAATCACATGAGGAACACGGCGGCACCCGTGACGAACAGCGGCTCCGTGAGGTAGGCGGTCAGGTAAAACACCCGTGTGCCACTTTGCGACGTGGCACTGAGGACTAGCCCGGACTTCGCACATGGGGAGTTGGGTTTCCAGCTGGCGAGGTCTGGTTTCGTCGGTGCCGAGGAGTTCGAGCAGGTGTGCTCGGGCTCCTCGGTTGATGAGGACGATGGGTGGGCTGGTGGTGGTACCGGGCCGGATCATGAGGCTGGCGAGATGGTAGAAGATCATGCGGCCGGTGGGGCGGACGGCCCGGTTGTCGGGGTAGAGGCCGCGCATGGTCTGCTCAGGGCCCAGGGCCTGGCGGACCTGGCGTTCGATCAGGCAGAACACCAGCAGGGCCAGGCAGATCACAGTGATCAGGGCGGCGATCTTCTCGGCGGTGCTGTAGCAGCGTCCGCCGGCTCCGCGCTGGAGCTTGTCCAGGTCCTCGGCCGCGCGGGCCAGGCGTTTGGCTCGGGCGGCTTGCCGGCCGCGGGCGTTGCCGGTGGAGTGGACCAGGATCCTGCGCAGGGTGTGCACCGGGTCGCTCTTGCGTCGCCCGGGCAGGGTGTGGGTGTCTTCAAGGACTCGGTAGACCTCGCGCCTGTCGGCGGGCTTGCCGTCGTCCCGCTCCGGGACGTAGTCCACCGCCTGCGTGTCTTCGAGGTTCAAGCCGGCGCAGAAACTCGGCAGAGGCAGGCAGAGCGCCCAGACGCCTCTCCACCACGGGCGTCAACTCCACCGCCATCCGAGGACGATGGACCCGCGAGCGACGTGAACGAGATATCGACACGCCAGGCTCAACGACCGGCACCCCACCTGGATACCGGTCGCATCACCACATCATCCGAACTCGTTATGTGCGAAGTCCGGGACTAGCGGCTTCCAGGAGGCCGGACTCGCGCGCCGCCAGCGCGAGTTCGGTCCGGTTGCGGACGCCGAGCTTGTGCATGGCCGCCTTCAGGTAGCCGGTCACGGTGTTGCAGGTGAGGCCCAGCTGGGCGGCGATCTCCGGATTGGTCCGGCCGGTCGCCGCCCAGCGGAGCACCTCGTGCTCGCGCGGGGTGAGCCGGGTGGCGGGGAGCGCCCTGCGGGTCGGGGACCCGGCCCAGGCGGCGGCTCCCGCCAGCGCCCGGGTGGCCGTCGCGGCGAGCCTGCTCACGGCGGCGATCCGGACGTCCCCGAACGGGACGACCGCGCGCAGCGACGCGTACACCACGCCGTGCACCGTGCCGCCGTGCAGCAGCGGGACGGTGAGCATCGCGTACAGGTCCTCGGCGGTGACGGCGGCGTCGTAGTGGTGCGAGATGGTCGTCGAGGCCCGGTAGTCGGGCACCCAGCTGGGGGCGCGTTCGGCCAGCGCCAGACCGCCGAGGCCGGTCCCGGCGGGGACGGCGAGGTCGTGCAGCAGGTCGGCCCGGGTGCCGTCCCAGTGGCGCAGCACCATGCCGTCGGGGCCGCCGGTCCGCCGGTCCCGGGCGGAGCCGGACGGCTCGGGCACGCCGACCAGCCCCACGTCGACGCCGCAGTCGGCGACCACCCGGCGGGCGAGATCGCCGAGCACGGCGTCCCGGACCAGCGCGGCGGCCCGCGCTGCGAGGTCGTCGGCCTCCCTGGTGGGGGTGTCCGCTGCCCTTGTCACCGCGCGATTCTCACACGCGGTGCGGCCGGTGGCGAGGGTTGCGACATGCGTGTTCGGTGGAGTGGCCGGTGACGGCGGCGGGTGCGGCGTAGGGTGCGGACCTGGGTTACCGGCGAGTCACTACGGATGCGATCACTACGGATGCGAGAGGTTTGCCCATGACGACGGAACCGAAGGAGCCGCGCCCCGCGGACGTGCTGACCGGCCTCCTCGACGACCTGCGGGCCGAGAGCGCGGAACTGGACGGCCTGGTGGCCGCCTTGGAGCCGGAGGCCTGGGCCTGCGACACCCCGGCCCAGGGGTGGACGATCGCGCACCAGATCGCCCACCTCGCCTGGACGGACGAGTGGAGCGAGCTCTCCGCGCGCGACCCGGAGGGCTTCGCCGCGGAGGCCGGCCGGGTCTTCGGCGAACTGCGGTCGGAGGGCCTGGACCCGGTGGACGAGGGCGCGGCGCGGGGTGCGGCCGAGGATCCGGCGGCGCTGCTGGCCCGCTGGCGGGCGGGACGGGAGAAGCTGCTGACCGCACTGGCCGCAGTGCCCGGCGACGTCCGGCTGCCGTGGTTCGGGCCCCCGATGAAGGCTCCCTCGATGGCCACCGCGCGGCTGATGGAGACCTGGGCGCACGGGCAGGACGTCGCGGACGCGCTCGGCGCGGTCCGCGAGCCGACCGCGCGGTTGCGGCACATCGCGCACCTGGGGGTGCGGACCATGGGGTTCGCCTTCTCCCTGCACGGCCTCCCGGCCCCGCAGACCCCGGTCCGGGTGGAACTGACCGCCCCGAACGGCGAGTTGTGGTCGTGGGGCCCGGCGGACGCGGCGGACCGGGTGACCGGGCGCGCGCTGGACTTCTGCCTGCTGGTCACCCAGCGCCGGCACCGGGACGACCTGGCCCTGGCCGCCACCGGCGCGACGGCGGCGGCCTGGCTGCCGATCGCCCAGGTCTTCGCGGGCGCACCCGGGAAGGGGCGGCAGGCGGGGTCCGCGGGATAGGGCCTGCCGCCGCCAGGCACGCGGGAGTCCGGCCACGGCCCCCGGCCCGCCGGGGCACCCGGGGACACCCGGGGGGCGGCCACGACGCGCTCGGACGCGGGCGCGTCGTGGCCGCCCCCGGTCAGCTCCGCGCCGCCCGCCCGCAGGAGGCGATGAACTGCAGCAGGCGTTCGTTGACCAGGTCGGGGCGTTCCAGGTTGAGGCCGTGGCCGGCTCGTTGCACGATCTCGGCCCGGACTCCCGGAACCAGCGCGGTGACCCTCCTCAGCGCCTGGTGCGGCCGGAGCAGGGCACTGCGGCTGCCCAGCAGGGCGAGGACGGGCAGCCGGATGGAGCCCAGCTCCTCGTCGGTGAACGGCCGGGCCGCGGGGCGGGTGTTCGGCTTGTAGGTCCGCATGGCCAGCATCAGCGGCGCGATCATCCGGGGCGGCGAGCTGAGCGCGGGGTTGGCGAGCAGCCGTCCCAGCGCGGGGCGCAGGCGCCGCGGGGCGAGCATGCCGAACAGGCCGCCGATCATGTGCGCGTAGAACCGCGCGGGGACCTTCTCGATCCCGCCGGGGTCCAGCGACGCGACCGACGCGAGGCGCTCGGGTGCGTGGACGGCCTGGTTCAGGGCCAGCCAGCCGCCGTAGGAGAGGCCGACCAGGTGGATCCGTTCCAGCCCGAGACCGGAGAAGACCTCGCCGAGCCAGGCCGCGTTCTCCCGGGAGTCGGCCGCGACGACGCGCTGGACGCTGCGGCCGGGGTCGTCCAGCGTGTCGATCGCGTAGACCGGGTGGTTCTCGCCCAGGGCGGCGATCTGCGGGTACCAGTTGGACGCGTGTCCGGCATGACCGTGCAGCAGCACGACCGGTTCGCCGGTCCGGGGTCCGTAGTGGTGGACGTGGACGGTGCCGTAGGTGGTTTCGACGTCGAGTTCCCGGCGGGGGCCCGGCCACAGCCCCATCGCATGGTCGTATGCCTTGAGGAACTTCGCCCGGGCCTCCTCGCTGACGAAGTGTCCGATGCTCGTCCTGGTCATGTCCCCTCCCGGTGCACGAAACAGCAGCACTTGATGGTATGTTTGTACCATAAAAAGTTTTGAAGGGAACCCGATGCCGAAGCTGGTGGATCACGAGGAGCGGCGGGCCCACATCATCGACGCACTGCTCCGCGCGGCGGCGAGCGGCGGCCTGCACGCCGTCACCATGCGGTCCGTCGCGATCGAGGCGGGCGTCTCGGTGCGGCTCGTGCAGTACTACTTCGACACCAAGGAGCAGCTGCTGCTCGCGGCACTCGCCCGCCTGGCAGTCCGCATGGGCGAGCGGGTCCGCGACCGCACGAGGCCGACCGGCCCCTCGGCAGCCCCGCGGGACGTCATCGAGGCGATCCTGCTCGAAGCCGTCCCGACCGACGAGGAGAGCCGGACCTTCCACCTCGTCTACACCGAGTACGCGGTGCTCTCCGTCACCGACCCCGCACTCGCCGGCCAGTCGTTCCTCGCGGCACCCAACGAGATGGAGGACTTCCTGGTCGGCCTGCTGGCCGCCGCCCAGCAGGCCGGGGACGCCGATCCGCGCATGGACGCCCGCCAGGAGGCCGTCGTCCTCCTTGCGGTCTCCGCCGGCCTCGGCCTGAGCGTCCTGCTCGGCCAGCGGACGGCGGACGACGCGACCGCGGTCCTGCACTACCACCTCGGCCGGCTCTTCCCCGACCCCGGAGCAGCCGACGCACCCCGCCCGGCCGGTTCGACGCACACGGCGGATTGATCGTCAAAGACCACCGCCAGAAAGCCAAACCACTCTTTCCGGCGATAGGCGGAGTTCGTTGGCGAATGATGGAATTCCCCCATGATCCGCCTCGGCGACCTGCGGATCGCCGAGCCGGACGACACCCCGCCTTCCGGGCCCGGCACCCCGTCCCATCAGAAGCCCCGGCGCGGCGCAGGCACCCCCCACGACTGCGTCGCGCCGGTCACCCGGTCTGAGGGGCCGCGGGCCGCGGAGGGGCGGTGGCCGGGCGGTCGGGGTCCGACTTCGTCCAGGCGGAGAGGCCCAGCCTGCCGGTGGTGCCCAGGTCGAGCTCGGCGGGGACGGTGAGTCGGGGGCGGCCGGGGAGCGGGGCGACGTCGAGGAAGCGGCCGTTGTCGGCCGGCCGGGTGCCGGAGGTGACGGTGTTGCGCCAGGCCAGGGAGAAGCTCGCGGACTCCCCCGGCTGGAGCGTCACCGGCTTCGGCGCCGCGTCGAAGGTGTCCAGGGTGGCGATGCCCGCCGAACCGCGCCGGACCTCGATGTCCAGCGGCGCCCGCTCCGCGTCGAGCACGCGCACGCCCGGGTGGCCGTTCAGGGTGTACGGCCTGGTCCCGCAGTTGGTCAGGCGGATCCCCATCACCCGCAGGCCCATCGCGGCGTTCGCCTCCTCCGCGGCCAGCGACACGCCCTCGGGCGAACAGACCATGGTGGGAGTGGGAGTGGGAGTGACCGTCGCGGTGACCAGCGGCTCGGGCGTCACCGGCCCCGGCGCCCCTCCGCCCGCCCCGGTCACGCTCGTACTGCCGCACCCGGCCACCAGGGCGGCCCCCGCACAGAGCAGGCCAACGCGCAGGCCCGCCCGCAGGCCCATCCTGGCGAGCAGCGGCGTCCGGCGGATTCCGGTCGGCGTCGTCGAGTCCACGGGGGCGATCATTGCACGAACGGACGCGGCGGCCCGGGCTCTACGGCTGCCCGAGCAGGCCGAGGGCGTCGACCGCCGCCGGGGAGAGCATCGACTCCGTCAGGCCGGAGAGCGGCATCCACCGGGCACCCGAGGTCGACCCGCCGACCTCGGTGACGACCGGCCGGCCGGGCTTGAGCTCGACGTGGTAGAGCAGCCCCACCAGGTGCCAGTGCACGCCGAGCCGGTGGGCCGAGTAGCTCCGCGCGTCCACCAGCCGGGCGCTGCGGAGTTCGAGGCCGGTCACCTTGGCCGCGTCGAGCGACAAGGCCGTCACCCTGTGTCAGATTGCTGCGCATGGAGACCACCGCCCCGTTCTGCACGATCGTCCCGCCGCACATCCTCGACAGGCTCGCCCAGTCCGAGGACCCGGCCGTGTACGAGCCCGCCCGGCGCACACTCGAACACGACGCCCTCCTGCGTACCCAGCGCCGGATCACGTCGGTTCGGGGGTCGGATGCCCCTGTCGGCACCCCTTCCGACACGCCACGGCGCACTGTCTACGACGCCCGGAATCAGGACGCGATTCCCGGTACGAAGGTGCACTCGGAGAATGACCGGCCTTCCGAGGACCCGGCGGTCAACCGCGCGCACGCCGGGCTCGGTGCGACCTTCGACTTCTACCTCAAGGCGTACGGCCGCCGGTCGATCGACGACTCCGGGCTGCCGCTCGACGCCACCGTCCACTACGACGACCAGTACGGCAACGCGTTCTGGAACGGTCGGCAGATGGTCTTCGGTGACGGCCTCGGGGACCTCCTGCTCGACCTCACCGTTCCACTGGACGTCATCGCCCACGAACTCACCCACGGCGTCATCCAGTTCACCGCCAACCTGGAGTACTTCGGACAGTCCGGCGCGCTCAACGAGTCGATCTCGGACGTCCTCGGCTCGCTGACCAAGCAGTACGCGCTCGGCCAGTCCGCCGACGAGGCGGACTGGCTCATCGGCACCGGCCTGCTCGGCCCGACCGTCCAGGGCCAGGCGCTGCGCTCCCTCAAGGCCCCGGGCACGGCCTACGACGATGATCAGATCGGCAAGGACCCCCAGCCGGCCACCATGGACGACTACGTCAGGACCAGCCGGGACAACGGCGGCGTGCACATCAACTCCGGCATCCCCAACCACGCCTTCTACCTGCTGGCGACCAGCCTCGGTGGCAACGCCTGGGAACGGGCCGGAAGGATCTGGTACGCCACCCTGACCGGGGGCGAGCTCGCCGCCGACGCCCAGTTCGCGGACTTCGCACGGCTGACGGCCGCAACCGCCCGCAGCCTGTACGGCGACGGCGACGAAGCCCAGGCCGTCCTCAAGGCGTGGTCGATGGTCGGCGTTCCCGCCGTCTAAGCAAGGGGAAGAGGGGGTCAGAGGGAGCGCGGGTGGCGATTCGCGCCCCTCCGACCCCGCGAGCAGGTCCATGCTCCGCAACCCGGCTGGAAGCTGCCGCTCTTCCACGTCGGGGGCAAGGCGAGACCGAACCGGGACCCGAGCATCGCCGGTGCGGCACGGTCCTCGTCCCCGGCACGCAGGCTCGCGGCCGGGGCACTGCACCGCGACGGCGGGGAGCACGCCCGCACCGCCGTCATGACGAGCCCGCTGCGCGACAGGTACGACCGGAATCCCGCGCCGGCCGAGGTCCTGCCGGCGACGGACGACGCCACCGTGATCCACGGTCGGTCCGGACCGAAACCGCCCGTCCACCGGGCAGCCCCTTCAGTTGAGGTGACGGACGCTCGGGCTCCGTGGGTTCACCGGGCGTCCCCGGCTCTCGCGTACCGGCTCTCGCGTCCCCGACACCGAACGGCGTTCCGTCGTCGGGGCTTTGGCTGCATGGGCGAGAAGTCGTACGCTACGAGATCGCCCGCTCGAAGCGGACCACGGCCACGGAGCAGCGGACCCGTCCAACCCGTCGGGCCCGGGCAGGCGGCTTCACCACGGGCCAGGACGCGGCCGGTCACGCGGTCGCGCAGTCCAGGACCCGGCCGTCGGCCGTGCCGACGAGCAGGCGGCCGGGGCCGGTGACGGTGAGCGCCGTCGGGACGGCGGGGACACCGGCGACGGCCAGCCGGTGGCGCCAGCGCAGCGTGCCGTCGTGGAGGTCGAGGGCCACGAGCTCGCCGTTGCGGTAGGCGAGGTAGGCGGTGTCCGGTTCGATGTCGAGGTCGGTGGCGACGTGGTCGGTCCGGAAGACCCAGCGCGGCGCGCCGTCGGTGGCCGCGCGGCGGACGACGAACGAGCCGCCGGGCTGCAGCCCGCGGCCGTCGTAGACGGTGCCGGCGTGCACCAGATCGCCGTCGTCGGTCTCCACGCCCGGGCCGGGGAAGTGCGTCTCCCCGGGCTCCCAGGAGAACGGGAACAGGGGCTGGACGCCCTTCCCCTCGGGAGACCGCACCGAGAGCCAGTGCCGCTTCGACTTCCGGCCGGCCCCGGGGGCCTGGTTGACGTAGTCCCGGCTGCCGTAACGGATCCGCAGGCGCTCGCGCCGGTCGACGTAGGCCGTGGTCCGGTGCTGGATCAGCAGGCCGTCGGCGAGGGCGGTGCACACGGGCGGCTCCGGGTCGCCCTCCTCCCGGTCGAGGGTGGCCAGGACCGCGCCGTCCAGCAGCTCCTCGACGGCGAGGACGTGCCGCCGGGGCTCCCAGTCCGGGCCCAGCGCGGAGAGCACCCGGTGGGCCGCGTCCTCGCCGTCGGTGCGCGGGGCCGGCACCCGGGGGCCGGCCAGGTCGGCGCCGGTGAGCGAACGGGGTGCGACGGCGCCCCAGTCAGGGCGCCGCACGACGGCTGCGTGGCCCTCGACGTGCGCCTTCCGGTCCTTCCAGTCGTCGGGCGGTGCCATCAGCACGCGCAGGGCCTGCTCGTCGAGCCAGGTCAGTCCGAGCACCTGGCGGCCGAAGTCGTGCTCGATGAGGGAGGTGGTGGCGCCCGTTTCCCAGTCGAGCAGGAACAGCTCCCCCTCGAAGAAGTAGCCGCCGTCGTACTCCCCGGTGCCGACGGCGAGCAGGGGCGCCGTGGGGTGGAAGGCCAGCGCGTGGACCGGGAAGCGCGTCCGGAGCACGGCCCGGCAGCCGAGGTCCCCCGTGCCGTACACCCCCGTCGTCGCCACCCCGGCGAACCCGGGCTCGTCCGCGACGGCGAGCAGGCCGCGCCCCTCGTCGGACACGGCGAGGACAGGCTGACCGACCTCGGCGAACGGGCGGTCGCCGAGGACGTGGAGGACGCGGAACGGGGACGTCATGCCGGAGATCCTCCCAGCCGGCGGCGGCGGGCCCCTACGCGGGCCCGGCCGAGGGACGGCTCGGCTCCGACGGCAGCGCCCGGGTCACCACCCTCACCGCACTGAACCGCACCGACCTGCACCGACCTGCACCGACCTGCACCGACCCATCCTGAACCCGCACCGACCTGCGCTGAACCGCCTGACCTGCCCTGAGCCGCCCTGAGGCCTCAGGAGGTGAGGGAGCGGGCGATGCGGAAGCCGACGTCGTCGACGCGGTAGGTGGGGTGGCTGCGGCGGCGGGCGGAGGCGCGGCAGCTCCAGTGCTCGTCGAACCAGCCGCCGCCGCGCAGGACCCGGTAGCTGCCGTAGACCTCGGCGTCGTAGACGTCCCAGCACCAGTTCCAGACGTTGCCGAGCATGTCGTGGAAGCCCCAGGGGTTGGGCTGCTTGCCGCCCACCTCGTGGATCCGCTCGTCCGAGTTGCCGCGGTACCAGGCGATCTCGTCCAGCGGGCCGTAGTGCGGTCCGGTGGTGCCGGCGCGGCAGGCGTGCTCCCACTCGGCCTCGGTGGGCAGCCGGTACCCGTCGGCGTCCTGGTCCCACGTGACGGTCTCGGCCTCGGGGTCGGGGTGGTAGGCGGGGGTGAGGCCGTCGCGGTGGGAGAGGGTGTTGCAGAAGCGGACCGCGTCCCACCAGGAGACGCTCTCGACGGGCAGGCGGTCCCCCTCGGCGGTGCCCGGCCGGTCGCCGGTCACCTCCGCGTACAACGCCTGGGTGACCGGGAACGCCGCGAGCCGGTAGGGCGCGAGATCCACCGGCCAGCTGCGCTGGGTCCGCCGGTCGGACAGTGTCACCCGGCCCGACGGAACAGTGATCATCAGGTTTTCCGCATTGGCGTCCATGGGCTGTCGATCCTAGGGCAACCCGCGGCTTTGATCACACGTCAGCACGTCTCACGCCGCCTCGGACGTCACACCTCCGCAGACGTCACGCTGCCTCAGACGTCACGGCGCCGTACGACGGCCAGCGAGAGGACGACGGCGGCCAGCGGCCAGACCGCCAGCACTGTCCAGGAGCCGGAGACGGTGGGGTAGTCGAAGCCGCTGCCGGGCGGCGGTGACCAGTGCTCGACCAGGCGCTTCCAGGCGGAGGACACCATCAGGTGGTTGACGTCGGCGGACCAGCGCACGGAGGTCGAGAAGAACACCGGCAGCATCAGCAGCACGAAGCCGGTGGTGACCGTGGCCGCCGCGGCGTGCCGGACCAGGACGCCGAAGCACAGTCCGACCAGCGCGCAGACCGGGGCCACCAGCGCGGACACCACCACGGCGCGCAGGACACCGGGGTGGCTGAACGGGACGCCGGCCTGATGCACGTTCAGGATCGCCTGGGAGACGGTGAACGAGCCGATCGAGGTCACCGTGCCGGCCACGGTCCAGACCGCGGTGACGACCGCCGCCTTCGCCAGTACCACCTCGCGGCGCGCGGGCACCGCCACCATGGTGGTGCGGATCAGCCCGCTGCTGTACTCGTTGACGACGCTGAACGCGCCGAGGCTGCCGGCGACGAGCATCAGCGTCAGGTAGCCGGGCACCGGATAGGCGTCGAACACCAGGAAGCCCTCGTTGGGGCGGGCCGCCATCTCGACCCCCGCGAGGTTGGCGGACTCCGCCAGCGCCGCCGCCGCGGAGGAGCCGACGACGAACAGGACGGCGAAGGCAAAAATCCACGGGGTGGAGCGCAGCGAGCGCAGCTTGATCCACTCGGCGGCGAACACGTCGCCGAAGCGCGCGGGCGGCTCGGCAGTCCGGCCGGCGGAGGGGGAGGAAGGGGAAGAGGAAGAGGAGGAAGGGGTGGGGGCCGGGGAGGCGCCGGCGGGCTCGGGGGCGAGTGCGGTCATCGGGTCCGTCCTGCCTGGTAGTCGACGCGGTCTGCGGTCAGTTCCATGAACGCCTCCTCCAACGAGGCGCTTCGGGTGGCGAGTTCGGTCAGCACGATGCGGTGCTCGGCGGCGAGTGCGCCGATCCGGCCGGCCGCCGCCCCGGTCACGACGAGCCGTTCGGCCCCGGCCGAGCCCTCCGGTTCGACCGAGGCGCCGGCCGCGGTCAGCAGCACGGTCAGTTCGGCGGCCTGCGGGGTGCCGACCACCACGGTGAGCCGGGTGCTGCGGGCGGCGAAGGCCCGGACCGGCTCGGCGGCGACCAGCCGGCCCTGCCCGATGACGACGAGCTGGTCGGCGGTCTGCTCCATCTCCGCCATCAGGTGGCTGGAGAGGAACACCGTGCGGCCCTCCGCGGCCAGCCGGCGGAACAGCCGGCGGACCCAGAGCACGCCCTCCGGGTCCATGCCGTTGACGGGCTCGTCGAACACCAGCACCGGCGGGTCCCCGAGCAGGGCGGTGGCGATGCCGAGCCGCTGCTTCATGCCGAGCGAGAATCCGCCGATCCGGCGGCGCGCCGCCTCGGCCAGGCCCACCTCCGCCAGCACCTCGGCCACCCGGCTCCGCGCGATGCCGTTGCTGCGGGCCAGCGCCGCCAGATGGGCCTCGGCGGTCCGCCCGCCGTGGACGTGCCCCGCGTCCAGCAGGGCCCCGACGTGCCGCAGTCCGCGCCGGTGGCTGCGGAACGGGACGCCCCCGACGGTGGCCGTGCCGGCGGTGGGCGCGTCCAGGCCGAGGATCAGTCGCAGGGTGGTGGTCTTGCCGGCGCCGTTGGGCCCGAGGAACCCGGTGACCTGCCCGGCCCGGACGGTGAACGACAGGTGGTCCACGGCGGTCCTGCCGCCGTACGTCTTGGTGAGTTCGTTGACTTCGATCACGGCACCGACTCTTCCGGTCGGACCCCGCACCGGGCATCAGGCCGAGGGCGACAGTTGCACGGGCCGCTTCGCCCTGGGGCGTACGCCCGGGGGCCAATGTCCGGCGGGCGGCCGACGGCTAGTCTCGCGGCATGACGAGCGGGGCGGGCAGAGCAGGCGGAACAGGCGGAACGAGCCGGGCGGGCGAGGCGAGCGGGGGGACCGAAGCGGGCGGGGGGACCGAAGCGGGTGCGGCCACCGGAGCCGGCACGTCCACCGAGGTGGCACGGGGCCACCGGCTCGCGGCCTGGGTCGGCGGGGCGTGCTACCCCGTCGTGGTGCTGCTGCTGATGACCGGCGCGCCGCGGGCCAACAGCGACCTGCACGCCCTCGGGGGGCTGCTCGCCGGCGGCCTGCTCCTCGGCCTGCTGCGCCGCCGTCCGCTGACGGCCCTGGCACTGACCCTGTTCGGCGCGCTGAGCGTGGTGGTGCTGAGCCGGGGCCAGAGCGCGATGACGTTCCTGCCGTTCCTGACGGTGGACCTCGTACTGGGCCTGGTGGTCGCCACCCGGTCGCAACGCACCTCGACCGCCGCCGTCGCGGTGGCGTTCGTGCTGCAGTTCCTCGCCGTCGGCCTGTTCACCCGCCCCGACAACATGGTGGGCGTCGCCCTGATCGTCCTCCTGGCGCTGGTCACCTGCTGCGTGGTCGGCCTGCTGCTCCGCGAGCGCCGCGAGCACGCGGTCGCCCTGCGCTCGCAGGAGATCGCCGAGGCGGTGACCGCGGAACGGCTGCGGATCGCCCGCGAGTTGCACGACATGGTCGCGCACAGCATCGGGATCATCGCCATCCAGGCCGGGGTGGGCAGCCGGGTCATCGAGACGCAGCCGGCCGAGGCGCGCGAGGCGCTGCGGGCGATCGAGTCCACCAGCCGGGAGACCCTGGCGGGCCTCCGGCGCACACTGGTGGCGCTCCGTCAGGCCGATCCGGACACCGGCACGGGCTCGGCTCCGCTCGCTCCGACGCCGGGGCTCGCGGACGTCGAGCGGCTGGTGGCGGCGACCGCGGACGCAGGGGTCCGGGTCGAGGTGCAGTGGGCCGGCGAGCGGCGTCGGCTGCCGGCCGACATCGACCTGTCCGCCTACCGTATCGTGCAGGAGGCGGTGACCAACGTGGTCCGCCATGCGGGCACCGGGAACTGCCGGGTGGCCATCGACTACGGGGTGGAGGAGTTGTCGGTGGAGGTCCTCGACGACGGGCGTGGGACGCCGAGTCCGGCGGGGTCCGGTTTCGGCATCACCGGCATGCGCGAGCGCGTCAGCCTGCTGCACGGCCGGTTCAGCGCCGGCCCGCGTCCGGAGGGCGGGTTCCGGGTGGCGGCGCGGCTGCCACTCCCCCAGACGGTGTCGCGGGCGGTGTCGCAGCCGGCACCGCAGGCGGGTGCGCAACCGGTCCCCCCGGCGGTGTCGCAGCCGGCACCCCGAGCGGGTTCGCGGCCGGCTCCGCAGGCGCCCGGGACCGGGCGGGCGGGCGTCCGATGAGCATCCGCGTCGTCCTGGTCGACGACCAGCCACTGGTCCGCTCCGGCCTGCGCGTGATCATGGCCGACCACCCCGACCTGGAGGTCGTCGGCGAGGCCGGGTCGGGCGCCGAGGCGGTCCGGCTGGCCCAGGAGGTCGACCCGGACGTGGTGGTGATGGACATCCGGATGCCCGGCATGGACGGCATCGAGGCCACCCGCCTGATCACCGCCGCCTCCGGCTCCACCCGCGTCCTGGTCCTGACCACCTTCGACGAGGACGAGTACGTCCACGGCGCGCTGCGGGCGGGCGCCAGCGGCTTCGCGGTCAAGGACATGGCGGTGGACGACATCCTGGCGGCGGTCCGCGTGGTCGCCGCCGGGGACGCCCTGATCGCACCGGGCGTCACCCGGCGCCTGATCGCCGACTTCCTCGACCGCCCCGCGCCCGGCAGCGCCCCCGCGCCGTCCCGGACGATCGAGGGCATCACCGAACGCGAGCGGGAGGTCCTCACCCTGGTCGGCCGGGGCCGCTCGAACACCGAGATCGCCGACGAGCTGTTCATCTCCGTCGCCACCGCCAAGTCCCATGTGGCACGACTGCTCAGCAAATTGGACGCGCGCGACCGCGTCCAGCTGGTGATCATCGCCTACGAAGCGGGGCTGGCCACCACGACGCGGTGACCGGCCGCGGCCACGGCCACGGCCGAGCATCACCCCAGGTCAGAGCGGTGCAGCATCAGCCGTTAAGCTCCCGCCCATGGCTGACGTCCCCGGTTTCACCTGTTCCTGCTGTGGCGAGTACCACGCGGAGCCGCCCATGGGCTTCTCCGCCGCGGCACCCCACGTCTGGAAGGAGAAGTACGGGAAGCGGCGCGACAGCATGCTTTCCGAGGACCAGTGCGTGGTCAAGGGACGGCACTTCTTCGTCAAGGGCCTGATCGAGATACCGGTGCTCGGCACCACCGACGTCTTCTCATGGGGTGTCTGGGTCTCCCTCAGCGAGCCGAACTTCGCCCGCGCGACCGAGCTGTGGACCACCCCCGGCCGGGAGAGCGAGCCGCCCTACTTCGGCTGGCTGACCACCGACCTCCTCGTCTACTCCCCCGGCACGCTCAACCTCAAGACCCACGTCCACACCCGCCCGGTCGGCGAGCGCCCCGCCGTCGAGCTGGAGCCCACCGACCACCCGCTCGCCGTCGAACAGCGCACCGGCATCACCCCGGAGCGGGTCCGCGAGATCGTCGAGGCCGTCCTCCACCCGTCGGCCTGAGCGACACGGCTCCGGAGAGGCCGCGAGCGGCACGGCTCACGGGCGGGCGTGAGCGGCACGGCTCACGGGCCCGGCCTTTCGGCCGGCCCGGCTGTCCGACCGCCCTGCCAGGATCACCTGCCATGAACCCCGCACACCCGCTCGACGGCGTCGACGCGCACCCCTGAGCCGACACCTCGCACGCCTACGGCAGCGCCGAGGACCTGCCCGACCTGTTGCGGGCGCTCGCCGTTGGCCACACGGCAGCGTTTAGGGTCGGGTTCTGGACGTGGTCGGTGTGAGTCGGGGTGAGGAGTGACGTGGTGCTGGAAGCCGAGCTGCCGGCGGGGCTGACGCATGCGGGGAGCCGGGAGTTCCTGGTGACGGAGGGGCTGCCGGAGCGGGCGGCGCTGCTGGACTTCCGGCGGCTGGCCGCGGGCCCGCCGAAGGTGCTCACCGCCGGGCAGGGTGGTGAAGTCCTGGGCGACGGGCGGTTGTTCGTCCTCGGGGAGACGGATTACTGCGGCAGCCTGGTGGTGCTCGACGGGGTGGGCGGAGAGGTCCGGCTCGTCGAGCAGGAGGGCGAGACGCTCCGCCACGACCTGCTCGCGACCGACCTGCCCGCGCTCGCCGGGCTGATACGGGAGACCGAGGCCGTGGCCCTGGCCGCCGCGGACCGGGAGGCGGGCGACGGGCAGCGGGGTGCGCGGATCGCGTCCACCGTCGCCGCGTTGAGCGGGAAGCGGATGCGGGCGATCGACCCGCGACTGTTCGCCGGAGGCGGGGAGCGGCCTCCGGCGCACTGGGGCACCGCGGTGCTGGTCGCCTCGCTGGCCTGGGGCGCCCGGCCGGGCGCCGGCACGGACGGCCTCGCCTTCGAGTTCGGGCCGGACCTGGTCGAGGATCTCGCGGCGCTGACCGACGACGACGGGAAGGTGCGTCGTTACCGGCCCGAGGAACTGCCGGCGGGTCTGGTCCACGAGCCGACCAGGCGGCTGCTCACCGAGGTGGGGCTGCCGCTCGGCGGGGAGATGTTCGGGGTGTCGGAGGACGAGCCGCTGGTCACCATCGAGCAGGCGCACCCCGCGGCCTACGAGGACGCGGAGGCCGGGGTCGACCGCGACTACCAGCGGGGCTTCCTCGCGATCGGCTGGTGGCCGCACGACCTGCTGATCGCGCTCGACGGCGTCACCGGCCGGCTGGAACTGCCGGACTGGTACGAGGACGGCGAGCCCGCGACCTACCTCAACCGGGACCTCTCGGCGCTGCTGTACGCGCTCTGGACGTACGAGAGGCTGCGCGCCGAGTGGCAGCGCTGGGAGGGCTGGGACGGGCAGGCCGAGTGGGAGGTGTTCGACCCGCACGCGCTGCTGCTCAGCGTGGTCGACGCTCGGGTGAAGGCGGTCGACCCCGAGGCGTTCGCGACGCCCGCGCACTCCTGGCGGATGCTCGCCGAGGACCCGTACACGGGTGGGCTGCTGGCCTGAGCCACCGGCCCCGCCACCAGGCTCGCCCCCCGGGAAGGGCCGCCGATGAGCGGCCGTGTCGGGCAGGGTGCGGACGCGGGCGGCGAGCGGGAGGGCGAGTTGGCCGGTACCGCAGCCGAGGTCGAGGGCGACGGCGTCCTCCAACGGGAAGACGGACTGCAGGGCGTCGAGGACCTCCGTCGGGTACCCGCGGCGGAACTCGGCGTAGTAGGCGGCCACTTCGCCGGAGAAGTCCTGGGTGGACCGGTCCGGCCGGGGTGCTGCGGGTGTCGTGGCGGCGGTGGGAGTCGCGGGCGCTGCGGGAGTGGTGGGAGTCGTGGGTGTCGTCATGTTCGGCAGGCTCCTCCGCAGCCGGCCGGCCCTGAGCCCTGATCGCTGCCGGCGGAAGCGCGGGCGGGTGCGGTGCCTCAGCCTGCGCGCCGCCCGACGGCCGGACACTCGGCGGTCCGTCGCCCTGGAGGGGCGTCGCCTTCGTGGACCGAGGCGAACTCGATCCGGCGGTTGCTCGGCCGATCGCGCCCGGGAGCTGACCGCTGCGCCTTGAGAACGACCACGAGCGTGCCCTCGACCCAGCTGAGCCGGGTGTTCAGGTGCCGGATCCACCGGCCGCCCCGTCGGCCGGAGCACGTTGACCCGCCCCTGACCGGCCCCTAAGGTCTGCCTGTGCAGCGATACGACTGGCTGAAGAAAATTCAGCGCATGGACCCGGAGACCGAGTTCACCGAGATCTACCGGATCAGCAGCTGGTACGAGTTCCCCTGGGACACCACCCAGTCGCTCAGCTTCGCGCTCTACCGCACCTACGCCGTGCCCAGCATCGGCCGGCTGCTCGCGCAGACCGGCGAGTTCACCCGGCGCGCGCAGAAGCGCTACGACGACACCGTGCTGATCCTGGAGGCCGTCGTCGAGCACGGTTTCGCCTCCGAGCAGGGGCGGGAGGCGATCCGGCGGATGAACCAGATGCACCGCCGGTACGACATCTCCAACGAGGACTTCGTGTACGTGCTCGCCACGTTCGTCGTGGTCCCCAAGCGCTGGCTGGACGACTACGGCTGGCGGCCGTACTCGCCGCACGAGGTCCGGGCCACCACCAACTACTACCGGGAGCTGGGCCGCCACATGGGCCTGAGCGGCATCCCGGAGACGTACGAGGAGTTCGAGCGGCTGCTGGACGACTACGAGCGCGCCCACTTCGGCTACGACCAGGGCGGCCGCGACGTCTCGGACGCCACCCTCGGGCTGATGGCCTCCTGGTACCCGACCCCGGCGCGCCCGTCCATGCGCACCTCCTCCCTCTGCCTCCTCGACGACCCGCTGCGCGAGGCCTTCGGCTACCCGGCGCCGCCGGCCGCCCTGCGGCACGCCGTCCGGACCGGCATGTGGCTGCGCGGCCGCCTCGTCCGTCTCCTCCCGCCCCGCCGCAAGCCGCACCTGGCCCGCGACGGCCGCCAGGTCCGCGGCTACCCCGCCGGCTACCGGGTCGGTGAGCTGGGCACCTTCGAGGAGGGGTCCGGGCCCTCCGGCGGCTGCCCGTTCCCGCACACCGGGGGCCCGGCGGCCGCGGGGAACTGAACGCCCCGCAGGACCGGAAGGGGTCCCGGGCCGAACGCCCTCAGGCCTGCTCCCGCCCGGCGGTGGACCGCGGCCGAGGCGTTGGGGCTCTGCCCCTGTTCGAGCCGCGTGTAGTACCTGGCGCTCACTCCGGCCGGCTGCGCCAGCTCCTCCCGGCGCAGCCCGGGGACGCGCCGCTGCCCGCCGCACGTGGGCAGGCCGACGTCCTCCGGCCGCAGGCGGGCGCGCCTGGACCGGAGGAAGTCGCCGAGTTCCTGGCGGGGGGGGTCATGGATTCCCGGGGTGCCATGGGTCCCAGTGTCGCCGTCCCGGTGCGGCGCCGCCTGCACCTGCCGGGTGTAGTCACGGCAGGTGCCTGGTTGGCCCGGTCCCGGCCGACGGAGGCTGGCCGGCATGAACTCCGTCACCGCCGAAGAACGCACCCTCGTCGTGCTCGCCCATCCCGCCCTGGCCGCCTCGCGCGTCAACGCCGCACTGGCACGGGCCGCCCGGACCGTCCCCGGCGTGACCGTCCACGACCTGTACGGCGCCTACCCCGACGCCCGCCCCGCATCGACGTCGAGCACGAGCAGAAGCCGCTGTCGGCCCACGAGCACGTGGTGCTCCAGTTCCCGTTCCACTGGTACTCGGCGCCGCCGCTGCTGAAGCAGTGGCTCGACGAAGTCCTGGCGCACGGCTTCGCGTACGGTTCGGGCGCGGTCCTGCACGGCACCTCCCTGCGGGTCGCCACCACCGTGGGCGGCGCGGCCGACGTCTACCGCCCCGAGGGCACCAACCGCTTCACCGTCGCCGAGCTCCTCGCCCCCTTCGACGCCACCGCCCACCTCACCCGCATGCCCTACCGCCCCCCGTTCGTCGTCCACGACACGCGCAGGCTCACCGACCGGGACTCGCCGGGCACGCCGACCGCTACCGGGCCCTCCTCGCGGCGGGCTGACTCCCCCCCCCTGCCCCCGATGCCTCCCTACTCCTCGGCCACCAGAGTGTTCTGATTGGCCGTCAGCAGCCAGCGGCCGTCCTCCTTGGCCATGACGTAGAGCGGGCTGCCCTCGGCACCGATCTGCGCGCCGTCCGCGCCCAGGTAGCGCTGGCGGACCTTCACCGCGGCGACGTCGGGGCGGACGAAGAGGATGTGCACCACCTCGTAGGAGGCGGTGTTGCCGCTGCCCGCGAAGGTGCCGGGGAGCACCGTCCGGGTGAACTCGGCGATCTCCTCGCGGCCGGTGAGGCGCTTGCCGTGGCCGGTGGTCCAGATCGCGTCCTCGCGGAAGAGCCCGATGAACTGCTCGGTGAGCTCGTTCACCTGGGCGTGCCCGACGGTGGCGACGACCTGCTTGATGGCCTCGATCTCGGCGGTGTTTCCCTGGTTCGTGTTCATGCTGTTCATGATTGATCTTCAAGTGCGCTTGAGGTCAAGAGCCTTCGGCGGGCCGGCCGGATCGTGGACACCCGTGCCCGCCTCCGCCTGGCCGGCCGGCTGGTCGGGGAGGCTGCGGCGGGTGCGGATCGGCGAGAGGAAGACGGGGAGGAAGGCCGAGGCGAGGAGGGCGCCGCCGAGCCAGAGGGCGGGGTGGAGGCCGACCAGCTCGCCGAGCACGCCGGCCAGGGCCGCGCCGACCGCCAGCGAACCGGTCAGCAGGAAGCGGAAGGTGGCGTTCATCCGGCCGAGCAGGGCGTCCGGGGTCATCCGCTGGCGAAGGGTCACGCCGAGGACGTTGTCCATCCCCGCCTTGAAGGACAGCACCAGCGAACCGAACCCGGCCACGAACAACCAGACGCCGGGACCGTTCAACGGGACCAGCAGCCCGGCCGGCGCCGCGCAGAGGCCCGCCAGGCCCAGCGCACGGCCGTAGCCGACCCGGGCCGCGACCGGACGGGCGCAGCGGGAGCCGAGCAGGATGCCGAGGCCGCCGACCGCCCAGTACAGGCCCAGCGCACCGGCCGGGAGGTGGAGCTCCCGGACGAACAGCACCGGCAGCAGGGTGTTGACGGTCTGGAAGCCGAGGTTGGTGACGGAGGCGGTGAGCGCCAGCGCCCGCAGTTCGGCGTTGCCGAGGACGTGGCGCAGGCCCTCCGCGATCTGCGCGCCCAGGCCGGGGGTACTGCCGCCGGGGGTACTGCCGCCGGGCCGACCGGCGTCCGGCCCGTCGCCGCGGACCGGGGGCGGTGCGGGCGCCGGCGTACGGCGCAGCGCGATCAGGCGCAGCGCCGAACCGAGATGGCTGGCGGCCGTCGCGGCGATGGCGACCGGGGCGGTGAGCAGTTGGACGAGCGCACCGCCCGCGCTGCGGCCGGCGATGCTCCCGACGGCCATCAGGCTCACCACGGCCGCGTTCGCCTGCACCAGGTGTCCCCGGCCGACCAGTTGCGGCAGCACGCTCTGCGAGGCGACGTCGAAGAAGACGGTCGCGCACCCGCTCAGCAGGGCGACGGCGTACAGCTGCCAGAGGGTGAGCCCGCCCAGCCACCAGGCGAGCGGCACGGACGCGTACAGGGCGGCCTTCACCAGGTCCGCGACGACGAGCACGCGACGGTGGCGCATCCGGTCCACCCAGGCCCCGGCGGGCAGGCCGATCAGCAGGAAGGCGAGGGTGCTCAGCGTGGCCAGCGCCCCGACCTGCCCGGCGCTCGCGTCGAGCGCCGTGACGGCGATGAGCGGGAGGGCGACGTAGCCGATGTTGGTGCCGAGCTGGGCGAGTGCGGTGGCGGTGAAGAGGGTGCGGAAGTCGCGTATCCGCCACGGTGTTTCGGGGCTCATGGTCCGTTCGTCCGGTCGCGGGCCGTGGGGGTGAGGATGGAGGTGAGGGTGGGGGTGCGGGTGGGGGTGGGGGTGGGAGTCGTCACGGCGGTGGGGACGGTGACCGTGGGGGGGACCGGCGCGGGTGCCGGGTTGGCGGGGCCGGCAGGTCGTTCACGGTGCTGCCGGGCCAGGAAGACCCCGGCCGGCACCACGATCATTCCCGCCACGGTCCGCACGCTCAACGCCTCGTCGAGGAACAGCGCGCCGAGCGCCGTCGAGACGACCGGCAGCAGGTAGCCGACGGTGGCAGCGCCGGTGGCGCCCTCGACGGCGATCAGCCGGTAGTTGAGGTGGAAGGTGAGCCCGGTGCAGAACACCCCGAGAACGGCCACGGCCACCAGCGCCCGGACGTTGAGCCCGGCCGTCGTGCCCTCGGCGGCGGGCAGCGCCAGCGTGCTGAGACCGGCCGCGGCACTGAGCTGCGCGGCGGAGAGGGCGAGCGGTCCGGTACCGGTGCCGGTGAGCACGCGCCCCATGTACGTGAAGGCGACGGCGTAGCCGGCCGCAGCGCCGAGCAGGGCCAGGACGCCCCAGCCGAACCCGCCGCCGTCCCCCGCCGGGTTCTCCTGCCAGGGCGAGAAGATCAGCAGCACGCCCGCGAAGCCGAGCAGCAGGCCCCCCAGGCGCAGCGGGTTCCGACGGCGCTCCGTGCCGGTGGCGAGGCCGATCAGCAGGGACCACAGCGGGGTCGTCGCGTTGAGCACCCCGGCCAGCCCCGAGCCGACCGTCTGCACGCCCTGCGCGGCCAGGAAGAACGGAAGCGTGTTGCAGAGGAAGGCCGCGACGACGAGGTGGCGCCAGATCGCGGCGCCGCGCGGCAGGCGCTGGCGGGCGGAACGGGCGAGGACCAGCAGTACCGCGGCTCCGAGGGCGGAGCGCAGCACGGTGATCTGCAAGGGGGACAGCCCGTGGCGCAGCGCGAGCTTGGTCCACAGGAAGCCCGAGCCCCAGAGCAGGGCAAGAACGGCCATCCGTACCACGGGACACCTGTCTCTCATCCGGTCCCCGGCCGGTTCCGGGGCGGTGCTACGAACGCTGCCCGCCCGGATGCGACAGGACAAGTGAAATGTTCTGCAGCACCTTTAAGCTGGACTACATGCTCGACGTGCGACGTCTCCAGGTGCTCCGTGCCGTGGTCAACGGCGGTTCGGTGAGCGCGGCCGCCACCGCCCTCGGCTACACCCCGTCCGCCATCAGCCAGCAGGTCGCGGTGCTGGAGAAGGAGACCGGGACGGCACTGCTCGAACGCGTCGGCCGCGGCGTCCGGCCGACCGCCGCCGGGCGGCTGCTGGCCGAGCACGCCGCCGTCATCGAACGACGGGTGGCCGAGGCGGGGGCCGCGCTCGCCGACCTGCTGGCCGGGCGAAGCGGCTCGCTGACGGTCCGCTACTTCGCCACCGCGGGAGCCTCCCTGGTCGCCCCCGCGGTCGCCGCCTTCCGCGCCGACCACCCGGGTGTCCGCCTCGACCTCGGCATGACCGACCCCGAGGACCCGTTGGACGAGGTCCTCCAGGGCCGGGCCGACCTCGCCGTGGTGGTCCAGCCCAGGGACCAGGACCATCCCGGTCTGCACCTCGTCCACCTGCTCGACGACCCGTACCGCGCGGTCCTGGGGAAGGGGCACCCGCTCACCGCGAAGCGCGTCCTCGACCTGGCCGACCTCGCCGGCGAACCCTGGGTCGGCAGCGAACGCCCCGGTGTCTGCCAGGACACCGTTCTGGACGCCTGCGCCACCGCCGGCTTCCGTCCCGACTTCGCGGTGGACAGCGAGGACTACCCGACCGCCCAGGGATTCGTCGCGGCCGGCCTCGGCGTCGCCCTGGTCCCCCTGCTGGGGCTCGCCGCCCGGCGCCACCCCGGTGTGACCGTACGGAGGCTGCGCGCCCCGGAGCCGGTCCGCTCCATCCACGCCGCCGTCCGGAGGACCGCCTGGGGCCGGCCGGCACTCACCCGCCTCGTGGCCGCACTCCAGGCGACGGCCCGGGCCTGAGGCCGTCGGGGGGCGGCCGCCCTCGAACGGCCCGCCGTGGCACGCTCGGCGGACGAAGGGGACGGAGGTCAACCGGGACGGCGGGCGGCCAGGCGGCGAACGACCGGACAGCGGATGACCGGATGCTCGCGCGCGTCGTGCAGATCTGTGGCGGCTGCCCGTCCCGGTGGGACGCACGAACCACCACCGGTCCAGCACGGGTACCCGCGGTACCGACACGGTGAGGGCAGCGCCGAGTCCCAGAGCGGTCCGGCCGGCCCTGCCCGCTCCGATGGCCCCGCCCGCTCCGATGGCCCCGCCCGCTCTGCCACCGGCGGGCACAGGCCGTCCTCGGGTCCTGGCGCTCGGCGGAGAGGTGGCCGGGCGTGGGGCGGGCGGCTTCACCGTTGCCAGGCGGTGGGCCTGCCGGGCGGCTTCGCGGCGTGGGGTGGCGGTGTGGGGTGGCGGTGTGGGGGGCTCCGGGACGGGTCAATAGGGTTCGGGTCGTGCGTGTATTGCTGGTGGAGGACGATGAGCCGGTCGCGGAGTCACTGCGGCGCGGGCTGGTGCGGTACGGGTTCGAGGTCGAGTGGGTGACCACCGGGACGGCCGCGCTGGCCGCCGCCGCACCCTACGACCTGGTGCTGCTGGACCTCGGACTGCCGGACACCGACGGGCTGGACGTCTGCCGGGCACTGCGCCGGCGCGGGGACGTGCCGATCATCGTGATCAGCGCGCGCAGTGACGAGACGGACCGGGTCGTCGGGCTGGAGATCGGCGCGGACGACTACGTCTCCAAACCGTTCGGGGTGCGCGAGGTGATCGCCCGGATCAGGGCGGTGATGCGGCGGGTGCAGCCGAAGGCCCAGCCGACGACCGGTCCGGACCGGTACGGCGCACGGCTCACCGTCGACCGGAAGGCGGCACGGGTGTGGCTGGACGGGTCGGAGGTGGCGCTCACGCCGAAGGAGTACGACCTGCTGGCCTTCCTGACGGAGGAGCCGGGCGCGCTGATGTCGCGCGAGCAGATCATGGAGGCGGTCTGGGACGCCAACTGGTTCGGACCGACCAAGACGCTGGACGTGCACGTGGCCGCACTGCGGCGCAAGCTCGCCGGGGCCGTGGCGATCGAGGCGGTGCGCGGCGTGGGCTTCCGGCTGGTGATCGCCGGCCCGGAGGCCGTCGGCCCGCGGGACGGGGGCCCGGGGAACGGCGGCCCGGGGAACGGCGGCCCGGCACTTGGCGGCCCGGCGGCCGACGGTGGGCGCGTTTCGTGATCCGTCGGCTGATCGTCAGCTACGTCCTGCTGGTCGGCGTGGCCCTGGCGGCCTTCACCGTGCCGGTGGCGTTCACGCTCACCGCCCAGCTGCGCGGCGACACCGAGGAGTCGGTGCGCCGCGAGGCGACCACCATGGCGCTGCTGCTCGGCGACGGTGACGAGCCCGCCCGGCAGGCGCTGGCCCGGGTCGCGGGGGCGTACGCGGACGAGACACCGGGGACGGTGGAGGCGGTGGCCGCCGACGGGACGGCCGTTCCGCCACTGCCCCTGCCCGCCCACCCCGCGGACCGCGCGTTCACCGACGCGCTGCGGAGCGGGCGGAGCACAGCGGACTGGGGTTCGAGCCTCGTCTGGGGACCGGAGTTGGTGGTCACCGTCCCCGCACATGCCCGGTCGGGTGCGGCGGGGGCGGGCGCGGGGGCGGGCGCGGCGGGCCCGGGCGCCAGCACCGGCGGTGCAGTCGGTGCCGCCGGTACGCCCGGTCCTGCCGGCCCTGCCAGTACTGGTGGTGCTGGTGGTCCTGGGAGCACTGCCGGTGCCACCGGCGGGGGGCGGATCGTCGGCGCGGTGCGCATCCGGTATGCGACCGCCGACCTCAGCGACCGGCTCTGGCGGATCTGGGGCTTCCGCGCGATCCTCGCCGTCGGCGTGATCGCGGTGGCCGCCGGGCTCGGCGCGATCGTGGCCCGGCTGCTCACCAAGCCGCTGCGGCAGCTCAACGACATGGCCAGCCGGTTCAGCGACGGGGATCTCACCGCCCGCTCCCCCGTCACCGGCCCGCAGGAGACCCGGACGCTGGCCCGGACCCTGAACCAGGGCGCCGAGCGGCTCGACACCCTGGTCGCCTCCCAGCGGATCTTCGTCGCGGACGCCTCGCACCAGCTGCGCACCCCGCTCACCGCGCTGCGACTCTCCCTCGACAACATCGCCGACGGCGTCGACGACGAGTTCGTGCGCGAGGACGTGGACCAGGCCACCGCCGAGGTCGTCCGGATGAGCCGGCTGGTCAGCGGCCTGCTGGTGCTGGCCCGGGCCGAGGCCAAGGTCTCGGCCCCGGAGCCGCTGGCGCTGCGCGAGCTGGTCGAGGAGCGGCTCAGCGTCTGGCGGCCCGCCGCCGACGAGCGCGGGGTCACCATCGCGCTCACCGGGGACCGCGACGAGCGCCTGCACGTGCTGGCCGGCCCCGGCAACCTGGACCAGGTACTGGACAACGTGCTCTCCAACGCCCTGGAGGTCTCCCCCGACGGTGCCACCATCACCGTCCGACTGGAGGCGGCGGCCGGGGACGAGGTGGTGCTGGAGGTGCTCGACCAGGGCCCGGGCATGTCCGCCGCCGAGCAGTCCCGGGCGTTCGACCGGTTCTGGCGGGGCCAGGGCCTCACCGGGCGCTCGGGCTCGGGTCTCGGGCTCGCCATCGTCAAGCAGTTGGTGACCGACGACGGCGGCACGGTGGCCCTGCGGGACGCGTCCGGTGGCGGGCTGGCGGTCCGGATCGGCCTGCGGGCGACCGGCCTGCGGACCGACGCCCGCACCGGCCCGCGGCCCCGGGCTTAGAGGCCGCGCAGACAGGCGCGGTGCTGGTACCCCGACAGCAGAACGAACGCGGCGCCTGCTCGGCCGCATCGCGCGCAAGGGCAGGGCGGCGCGGATCCGGGCCAGTCAGGTTGGCACGTCGAACGCCAACGCACCCACGCCTGGCGGAACGCCTCCCACCCGCCCCACCCGACTCCCACCTGCCCTGCCCGCTGCTACGAGCGTACGAGCGCCGGGCCTCCGTCATCGATGCCCTTGTTCGACCTCAGAACCTTGCCAGGACCGCTCACCGGTCCAGGAGTTCGGCGAAGCGGTCCAGTGCACGATCGGTGCGGTGGCGGTCGCCGGTAGCTGTGAGATCGAACAGCAGACCCCGGATGACGGCCATGACCAACGTGGGCGTGACGGTGTCGTCAGGACCGGTGGAGACGTCGCGGAAGGTGGTGCCGAGCGTGTCGAACCAGTCCGTGATCGCCTCGCCCTGGTCGGGGTAGCTCTCGGGGTGCACCAGTCCGTCGGCGTGCACCTCGAAGAACAGCCGGACGAACGGCGCACGTTCGTCCGCGCTCATCCACGCCCAGATGCCACGCAGTCGCTCCTGCACGGAGCCCGTCTTCGGTGGAAGGCGCTCGGCCAGGCGCGCAGCACCTCGGCGACGGGCCTCGGCGAGGACCGCCGCGACCAGCTCCTGTTTGCTGCCGAAGTCGTAGAGCAGCATCCGTGGGCTGGTGTCGAGGGCTGCGGCCAGCGGCCGCAGGCTCAGCCCGGCCAAGCCGTGCGCCAGCACGTAGTCGGTCGCCTGCGCCAGCGTGCGCTCGCGACGGTTGGGATCGGCGGGTCGCCCCACGGTGGCTCTCCTTTCGGCAACTCGGAGTTGACACTGCTTCAGCGAGTATATGGTACGACTGTTTCAAGAACGAGGGGAGATCACCGTGCACACCTTCAACCGAGCACTCGTCCTGGGCCCCGGGGCTCACGTCGGCACCGCCTGGATGGCAGGGCTGGCCCACGGATTGCGCCGCGATGGCGTGGAACTGGGCGAAGCCGACCTGATCGTCGGGACGTCGGCCGGCGCGATCGTCGGAGCGCTACTCGCCACCGGCCAGGACCCGGGGCGGCTCGCGACATCGGCCCGCCAGGCGGCTCACCAGGTCAAGGCCGACCCCGGCCGGAGGGGCGAGGTGTTCGCCGTACTCGGCGACCGCAGCCTGGAACCCGGCGAGGCCAGGCGTCGCGTCGGCCGGCTCGCGCTCGACGACACCGACCTCCAGGCCGAGGAGGCGCTGATCGCCGGGCGCGCCGCCTTGATCGGTGCGGACACGTGGCCGGAGCGGCGGCTGCTGATCGCCGCCGTGGACGCCACCACCGGCGAGCCCGTGGTGTGGGACCGCGACAGCGGCGTGCCGCTGGTGCACGCGGTCGCAGCGAGCAGTGCCTTCCCCGGGGCCGCGCCGCCCGTTGCCATCGACGGCCGGCGGTACATGGACGGTGCGCTGCGTGCGGGCCCCAACGCCGATCTCGCCGTCGGGGCCCGCACCCTGGTCGTGGTCGAGCCGATGGCCCACCTGTTCCCTCGGGAGCCACTCGACCAGCAGCTGACGGCCGTAGGGGCAGGCACCGTGGCGACCATCGGCCCCGATCCGGCCTCGGTGCGCGCTTTCGGCTCGGACATGGGCGACCTCGCAGCCTGGGAACCGGCCTACCAAGCGGGTCTTCGCCAGGCGGGCGACGTCAACGCGCAGCTCCGCTCCATGTGGAGGGCAGGAGCCGACGCGGCCTGACCGCCGATCAGGTCGTTGATGCGTGGGCGCCGGGACAGGCCACCGGAGGGGTCGCCGCGCAGGCCGGCCCCTCCGGCAGCACAGGCGCGGGCCTCCCCGGTGATCACGGAGCGTCTCAACTCCGTGATCACCAAGACCTGTGCCCGTCCTCCTTGCGGGGTAGTCCCACCACGCCTGTCCGCGCCATCTCTTAGCAGTCAGCCCGGGGCGGCATCCGGCTCGGACGTGGCTTTCGGCTCGGACGCGGCCGTCGTCCCGGGCGTCGGCGTTCGGCCTGGGCCTCGGCGTTCGTCCCGGGCGTCGGCGTACAGCCCGGCCCGGGCGTCGGCGTACGGCCCGGCCTGGGCGTCGGCGTACGGCCGGGCTCAGCCCTCGGCCGGGAGGACCGAGGAGTGGTGGTTGACGATCAGCCACTTGCCGCCGCGCTTCTCGTACTCGTAGGTGTAGCGGGCCTCGACGGCCTTGGTGGCGCCGGTCGCCGGGTCGGTGAGGTGGAAGCGGTAGAGACCGGCGTCGATGGCCGAGTTGGCGTCCAGGATGTTGATCACCGAACGGATCTTCTCGCCGCGCGGCTTCTTCTGCAGGAAGTGCTCGAAGTAGTCCGCGATCTCCGCGTGGTTGGTGCGGATCTTCGGCGAGGCGGTCGGCAGGAGCACCGCGTCCTGGGCGTAGCGGTCGGCGACCTTCTCCGGGTCGCCGGTCTGCAGGGCCGCGTTCCACTGGTCGAAGAGACCGGCTATCTCGCGCTCGGTGACCTTGCCGCGCCGGCTCTGCTCGTCGCCGGCCTGGGCCACGCCGACGCCGGCGGTGAAGGTGCCGACGGCGGCGGCGGCCGCAGCCGTGGCGATCACGGCGCGGGTGCGGATCTTGGGGTTCATCGGGGCTCCTGCTCCGGGGAGTTGGCTGTGTCGGACGTGGATTCACTCTCGCGGCGGGCGGGTTAGCACCCGTACAGCGGACGGCAAAGGCGCAGACAAGGCTCTGCCAAAATCATGGGGACCACTGGAATGGGGACCACTGGAGACGCGAGGGGCGTGAGGGGCGCAGCGGCCGTAACCGGACAACCGCGCCGGGGAGCAGGCGAGGCGGCGCCCCCGAGGACCGTACGGAGGGGAAAACCATGACGCGGAGCGCGGAAGTACCGGACGTGCGCGAGCTGTACCGGGCGTTTGCGGCACGTGAGGCCCGAGGGCACTCGCCGAGCTACCGGGAACTCGCCGAACAGGCGGCCGAGGACGTGGCGTTGATGGAGCTGGTCGGCGAACTGCCCGCCGGCAAACGGCAGCCCAACCTGCTGCTCGGCGCCGTCCGCCACCTCGGCGGGCCGACCGGCCAGGGCTACCCGGTGTTCCGGGCCTGGACGTCCGCGCACTGGGAGGACGTCCGCGCGGCGATGCTGCGCCGCCGGACGCAGACCAACGAGCCGGGCCGCTGCGCCACCCTGCTGCCGGTGCTGGCCACCCTGCCGCAGCCGCTCGCCCTGATCGAGGTGGGCGCCTCGGCCGGGCTCTGCCTGTACCCGGACCGGTACCGCTACCGGTACGACGGGCGGCCGGAGTTCGGCGACGCGCAGAGCCCGGTGACGCTGGACTGCGCGACGTCCGGCCCGGTGCCCTTCCCGGCGCGGCTGCCCGAGGTGGTCTGGCGGGCCGGGATCGACCTCAACCCGCTCGACGTCCACGACGAGGACGACATGCACTGGCTGGAGGCCCTGGTCTGGCCGGAGCAGACCCACCGGCTGGAACGGCTGCGCGGCGCCGTGCAGGTCGCCCGGGCGGAGCCGCCGGAGCTGGTGCGCGGCGATCTCAACGAGGCGGTCCGCGAGCTGGTGGGCCGGGTCCCGGAAGGGGCGACGCCGGCGGTGTTCCACAGTGCCGTGCTCAGCTACCTGCCGCCCGAGGCGGTGGAGCGGTTCACGGAGACGATGCGGACGCTGCCCGGGCACTGGATCTCCAACGAGGCTCCGGCCGTCCTGCCCTCCGTGGGCCGACGGCTGCCGCCCGCGCGGGTGCCGGACGACCGCGCACTGTTCGCGCTCGCCCTCGACGAGCGGCCGGTGGCGCTCACCGGGCCGCACGGGCAGTCCCTGGACTGGCTCGGCGAGCAGCGCTGAGATCGGGCCGGCGCGGCGGGTGAGGGCCGGGGACTCGACCGCGGGACTTGAAGTTGCCGCAACGGCAGCTTCTACCGTCCTGTTCAGGGCCGGACGGACCGGCCCGGTGGCACACGTGAGAACGGTGGTGGCCGGAGGCCGGGGCACGCCCGATGGCCGCCGGTCTCCCGCAGTGGGAGGAGACGGCGATGGCCTGGTCGATCGCTGAGGTGGCCCGGATGTCCGGTGTGACCGCCAGGACGCTCCGGCACTACGACGAGATCGAGCTGCTGCCACCTGCGTGGATCGGCTCCAACGGTCACCGCTACTACGAGGAGCGTGAATTGCTGAGGCTGCAGCAGGTCCTCGTTCTGCGGGCGCTCGGGGTGAGCCTGTCCGAGGTCGGCCGGATCCTGGCCTCGCAGGTGGACGAGCTGGAGGCCCTGCGGGGCCACCACCGTCAGCTGCTCGCCGAGCGCGACCGGCTCACCGCCCTGGCCGCCACCGTGTCCCGCACGATCACCGAACTGGAACAGTCCAGAAAGGACGGTAGGCCCATGACCGGCATCAACCGACCGGAGAACCTCTTCGAGGGCATCCAGCCCGCCCAGTACGAGGACAGCCTGCGCGACTACCCCGAGCTGGCCGAGGAGATCGGGCGGGCGACCGCGACAATGACCGAGGCCGAGATCGAAGCCGGACAGCGTGAGCGCACCGCGCTGATGATCAGGCTGGCCGAGCTGATGGCCGCCGGCACCCCCGCCGACGCCGACGCCGTCCAGGCCGAGGTCGACGGGCAGTACCAGGCGGTCGCCGCGCTCCGCCCGCTCTCCGCCGAGGAGTACCGCGCGATCGGCCGCTCGTGCGTGGAGAACGAGCAGTGGCGCGCCGCGTACGAGGCCATCACCCCGGGCCTGGCCGCCTACCAGCGGGACGCCATCGAGGCGTACGCCACCACCCGGCTGACCTGAGCCGGCCGGCGCGAGGCGGACGGCGCGAGGACGGGCGGCGCGAGGACGGGCGGCGCGAGCTGTCGGCCTGAGGCGGGCGGCTCGGGCCGGGCCGTCGCCCCGGAAGGACGGGTTCCGGGGCGACGGCCCGGCACTGGGCGGCCTGCTGCGCCGCCGCACGGTACGCAGCTGCTCAAGCCTCCGTCACTCGGTGTTCCGTCGGCGGGGCGCCATCACTCGGTGCGCAGCGCCGCCACCGTCCGCGTGCGGGCCGCCCAGGTGGCCGGCGGCAGGGCGCCGAGCAGCGCCATCACCAGCCCGCCGAGTATCAGCGGCAGGACGACGCGCGGTTCGAAGACCGCGAGGTCCGCCTCGGGTACGCCCGTCCCCGCAGCGCGGGCCATCGCCGGGACTATCCAGTGGTGCAGGGCGACCCCGGACGGGACGCCGACCAGGCCTGCGAGAAGGCCGCTGCCGCAGACCGAGGTGAGCACCATCCCGACGGTCTGCCGGGGCAACATCCCGAGCGCCTTGAGCACCCCGAGGTCGTGGACCCGCTCCCGGGTATCCAGCAGGACGGTGTTGAGCACCCCGAGACCGGCCACCGCGACCAACAGCAAGGTGAGTACGGCGGCCAGCGAGTTCATCGCAAGGACGGTGATGTTCAGCTGCGTCCCGCCCGGCTCCGCCTCAAGGCCGAGCGGCCGCAGCGCATCGCCAAGCGCGTCCGCGTAGGCCTGCCGGTCGACGCCGGGCACGAGGTCAATGTGGAACCGTATGGACGCCGGCAGCACGGAGGTGCCGAGCGGGGTCAGGGTCGATCGGTCGGTCAGGAGCACGTCGGTCGTGGAGAGCGCCTCACCGACGATCCGCACCGGGGCGCTGCGGCGGCCGTTGTCGGTGAGGGTGATCGTGTCGCCGACCCGTACCTGGTTGGTGGCCAGGAACCCGGATCCCACCACCGCTTCTCCCCCGCCGTGGAACCACCGGCCGGAGATCATCCGGTACCCGCTCCGGGAGGAATCTCCCCCGTAGGCAACCACGTCGGCCCGCCCGGTGTGGTCGGCCACGGTGACCGGGGCGAGAACGGTGCTGAACCAGGCCCCGGTGCCCGGGCGGGCGGTGATCGCGGCCGCGACGGCGGCCTCGTCCAGGCGGTCGACGCCTTCGGCCGGACGGTCCATCGGAGGAGCCGCGACGACCGCGCCGGCATGGTCGGCGTTGAGCCCGTCCTGGATCCCGTTCATGGAGACTGCCAGGCCCACGCCGAGCGTCACCCCGACCGTTCCGAGCAGCACCGCCGCCGTGGTGGTGGCCGTGCGCACCGGCCGGGTGAGCGGGCCGGCCAGGCCCAGGCTCAGCGCGCGCGGCACCGGCATCCGTGCCAGCAGCCGCTGGGTCGCCGCGACGGTCCGGGAGGCCCCGGGTCGGGTCCCCGGCGCTGTCCGCCCCACGGCGAGCGCTTCGACGGTGCGCAACCGGCCGGCCCGGAGTGCGGGCACCAGTGCCGTCCCGGCGACCGCCGCGAGCGCCAGTGCCGGGACGACCAGGTCGACCCAGAGCGGAATGCCGAGCAGGCCGCTGCGCAGCGCCTTGTCCGCCAGGCCGAGGACGGGAACCGCCAGCGCGTTCCCCCCGAGGACGCCGAGGGCCGTCCCGACCGATGCCGGGACGAGCGCCTGCCCCACATAGGCGCGGGCGACCTGCGCAGGGGTGAATCCCAGTGACTTCAGGATGCCGATCCGCCGGGTGGCGGCGGTGACCGCACCGCTGACCACCACCCCGATGGTCAGCACGGACATCGCGAGGCCGAGCAGGCCGAAGGCGACGACGAACGGGACGAAGGTCTCCGCCGTCCGGTCGGCGCTCCGCTTGGCCGGGAGGTACGAGGTGGCTCCGGTCAGCGCGCCCGGCGGCAGGGCGGCGGCGAGCGCCGCACGGTCGGCGTCCACCTCGGTATCGGTGCCGGCGTGGGCGAAGCGGTAGAGCAGCTGGACCTGCTCCGTACTGCCGGGTGCGGTGAGCGCGGCGGCCTGCGCGGGGGCGACCCAGCCGTCCGCGCTCCAGGAGACCGAGGCGGCCAACCCGACCACGGTCAGCGTCGGGCTGCCGGGCAGGTCGGGGAAGGTCATCCGGTCACCGAGGGCCAGCGGGGAGCGGCCGTCCGGGAGGACGACCTCACCCGGCCCTGCGAGCCACCGGCCGAGCGTCACCCGCAGGCCGTCCAGCGGCTCGTCGAGGGTACGGGCGACGAGGGTCACCGGGGGCAGTGCGCCGCCCACCGGGAGCACGCTGGTGTTCTCACCCACGTGCGGCCGCAGCGGCAGCGCCGGATACGGGCCTGCCAGGGCCGTCACCCCCGGGGCGTGGGCGGTGGCGGCGAGCTGCGTCGGGGTGGCCTTCGCCTGGTCCACAAGGACATTGAGGTGAGCACCACGCTGCTGGACGAAAGCCTGGTCGAACGGCCCCTGGGCCGCGGCCAGCAGCCCGGCGGCGAGGACGCAGGCCGTGACGGCCATCATCGTGGTGAGCACCATGACCAGCGTCTGCACCCGCTTTCGGCCGACGCCGGCCCGGACCACCTTGCCGAGCGCGCTCATCGGGCGGCCCCCGCACGGGGTGTGTCGCGGTGCAGGACGCCGTCGAGGAGCTCGATCGTCCGGGTGGCACAGGCCCCGGCGAGGGCGGTGTCGTGGGTGACCAGCAGGATCGTCTGGCCCTCCGCGTTCAACTCGCTGAGCAGTGACCGGACATCGGCGGCGGAGGCGGTGTCCAGGGCACCGGTCGGCTCGTCGGCGAGCAACAGCGGAGGCCGGTTCATCAGGGCCCGGGCCACCGCGACGCGCTGGCGTTCGCCGCCGGAGAGTAGGCCGGGAAACGTCCGGGCGTGCCGGGCCATGCCGAGCCGGTCCAGCAGCTCGGCGGCCCGGCCCCGGGCCCGGGCGCGGCTGACCCCGGAGAGCTGGGCGGGGAGCAGCACGTTGTCCTCGACGCTGAGGTCGTCCAGCAGGTTGAAGAACTGGAACACCATGCCGATCCGGGCCCGCCGGTACCCCGCCAGCGCGGCCTCGCCCAGTTGGTGGACGGCGACCCCGTCCACCGTCACGCTGCCCGTGCTGGGACGGTCGAGGCCGGCGATCAGGTTGAGCAGGGTGGACTTGCCGCTGCCGGAGCGGCCGAGCACGGCCAGCGCCTCGCCGGCCCGGACCTCCAAGTCCAGCCCAGCGAGCGCCGGGCGGGCGGTACCGGACGTGTCGTAGGTCTTGCTGACATCGCGAAGCTGGATGATCGGCGCGGTCACGGGCCCTCCAGAGGACGGGAACAGGGGCGGTTCGGAAACGGGGATACGGGGCGCGTTCAAGGACGGGGCGGGACCGGGCAGGGGACGGATGACGGAGCGGGGACGGGTTCTGGCCCCGGCCGGAGCAGAACGGCCCGGACTGCGGGCAGAGGCGGATCCGACCTCGGAAGGCCCCGGGTCGGCTGACGGGAACGACGCTACGAACCGATGGCAAGGCCTCGACAGACGGCTGGACGGCCTCCTTGGGGTGTACTCAGGTACACCTCGGATTCGGGGTTCAGACGCCGTGCGCCGCCGGTGGACCGCCCGGCAGACTGGCCACCGCATTGATCGACGGGCCCGGTCCGGGCTCAGCCGGGAACGATGCCGAACGACGCTGCAACAGGCGGGAGGTGCGTGATGAGCACGATGGTGGTGGCCAGGGCGGTCGCACGGGTGGGTCAAGCGCTCAGGGACAGCGTGCGCGCGCTGTACGCGGTCACCCTGGCGGTGGCAGGAGCGGCTGCCGTGCTGGCAGCTCCCGTCCTGGTGCTCGCCGCCCTGCTGGGCCCTGACGACTCGTCCGCGCCCAACCGGTTCCGTGCGCTGACCGCGATGTTCCTGGCGACGCTGCCTGTCGTCGTCTGGGCGCTGAGCTGGGCCACCGGGGCGGCCGGACGGGCGGCGGGGGCCGCACTGCTCGCACCGGGACTGCTGGCGGTGACGGCCACGGTGATCTACGGAGGCGCGCCGCCGAGCGGCCGCTCCGGGGCACTGCTGCTGGCACTTCCGATGCTCGTGATCGGGATGCTCGCCGCGCGCTGGGTGGCGGCGGAGACGAGGCGGCTGGTCGGCCTCTGGAGCGGCACGGCGATAGCGCCGCCGTACCGGCCGACGGCCACCAGGGGACCGCGCTGGCGGAGGCTGTGGCGTCAGGCCGGGAGCTGGCCGGGTGATCCGGCGATGTGGCGCGACACGGCTTGGGCGGTGCTGTCCGGCTGCGCCGTCCTGCTCACTGCCGTGGCACTACTCATGGTCCCGGCGCTGGTCCAGGTGTTCGGCCGGGGCAACCGGTTCATCTCGCTGCTGATGCTCTACACGATGGCGCTCTGGCTGGCACCGCCTGTCGCGCTGTGGGCCGCCCGGCCCGTGCTGACGCTGCACGAGCGGGCCGCCCGTGCCCTGTTGGGGTCCTCCCGCCGGACCGAGCTGGCACTCCAGGTCAGCCATCTGACCCGAACGCGGGCCGACACCATCGACGCCGGAGCGGCCGAACTACGCCGGATCGAGCGGGACCTTCACGACGGAGCACAGGCCCGGCTGGTGGCGCTGGGGATGCTGCTGAGCGTGGCCGAGCAGCTGCTCGACCACGACCCCCAGGCTCTGCGCCCGTTGCTCGCCGAGGCCCGGACGTCCTCGGCCAAGGCGCTGGGCGAGTTGCGCGACCTGGTCCGGGGCATCCACCCGCCGGTACTCGCCGACCGCGGTCTGGCCGACGCGGTGCACGCCATGGCACTCGACCTGCCGCTGCCGGTCCGGGTCACCGGCGGGCTGCCGGGCCGGCCTCCCGCACCGGTGGAGTCCGCGGCCTACTTCGCGGTGAGCGAGCTGCTGGCCAACGTGGTCAAGCACGCCGGCGCCGGCCGGGTCTGGATCGAGATCGGCCACGACGCCGACGGGCTGCTGCGGATATCGGTGACCGACGACGGGCACGGCGGCGCCGACCCGTCCAAGGGAACCGGCCTGCGCGGAACAGAGCGCCGGCTGGCCGCGTTCGACGGGGTGCTCGCCGTCAGCAGCCCGCCGGGCGGCCCGACCATCGCACAGCTGGAGATTCCGTGCGCGTTGTCATCGCCGAAGACCTTTTCCTCCTCCGGGACGGCCTGACCCGACTGCTGGAGGCGAACGGTATGACGGTCACCGCGGCCGTCGAGACCGGCGCCGAGCTGCTCGCGGCAGTGGCCGCGGACCGGCCGGACATCGCCGTCGTGGACGTCCGGCTGCCGCCCTCGTTCACCGACGAGGGCCTGCGGGCCGCCCTCGTCGCCCGCCAGCGACAGCCCGGGCTGCCGGTCCTGGTGCTCTCGCAGTACGTCGAGCAGCTCTACGCCCGCGAGCTGCTCGCGGACGGCAGCGGCGGGATCGGCTACCTGCTCAAGGACCGCGTCATGGACGGCACCCAGTTCCTCGACGCGGTACGGCGGGTCGCACAGGGCGGCACAGCCATGGACCCGGAGGTGATCAGCCGGCTGCTCACCCACAACTCCTCGTCGGGCCCGGTCGCGTCGCTCAGCCCGCGCGAACGGCAGGTGCTCGCGCTGATGGCGGAGGGCCGGTCGAACGCGGCCATCGCCCAGCAGTTGGTGATCACCGAGCGGGCGGTCGCCAAACACACCGCGTCGATCTTCGTCCGGCTGGACCTCCTGCCCTCGGACGACGACAACCGGAGGGTTCTCGCCGTGCTGGCCTACCTCAACGACCACAACGACCACGGGGACCAGAACGGCCGCGGTGATCACGGTGGCCGCAACGACCGCAGTGACCGCAGGGGGATCGGCAGCCTCCATGTCTGACCAACTTCCGTCACTCGACACGTACACGACAACAGAATCGGACCGGGGTCTCCCCGCCGCTACCACCGTCATTTACGCTGGTGACGTGCTCATCCTTGTTCGCCGCCGCCACGTGGACCTGCTCCGCGTGACGACCATGTCCTGTCGACGCTCCGGCTGAACCTCGCGCCTCCCACCCTCATGCGCGGTCCTCAACAGACCGCGTCCCCCTTCCCGGCCCCCGGGCACCCGCCGCACCAGGCGTGGCCCCGGCGCCCCCGGTCGACCACCGGGAACGGTCGGGACGAGACCCAGCGGATGTCACCCATGACGCAGCAGCACTCCTCCACCACCCCGTCCGCATCCACGGACGCCCGCTCGAACACCCCCGCGGGCACGTCCGCGGATGCCCCCGCGGGCACGTCCGCGGATGCCCCCGCGGACATCTCCGCCGACGCCTCCGCAGGCGCCCTCCCGGTGATCGACCTCTCGCTCGCCGACGGCAGCCCCGAGGACCGCCTCCGGCTGCACGACGAGCTGCGGGCCGCGGCCACCGGCGTCGGCTTCTTCCAGCTCGTCGGGCACGGGGTGACCCCGGCCGAGACGGCCGCCCTCACCGCGGCGATGCGGGCCTTCTTCACCCTGCCCGAGGCCGACCGGCTCGGCGTGAGCAACCTCAACTCCCCGCACTACCGCGGCTACACCCGCACCGGCGACGAGCGCACCGGCGGCAGCCAGGACTGGCGCGACCAGCTGGACATCGGCGCCGAGCTGCCCCCGCACGTCCCGGGGCGCAGCGAGCCGCCGTACTGGTGGCTGGAGGGTCCGAACCAGTGGCCTGCGGCGCTCCCGGAGCTGCGGACCGCCGCGCTCGGCTGGATCGACCGCCTCGGCGACGTCGCCAAGCGGCTACTGCACGAGCTGCTCACCGCGATCGGCGCCCGGCCCGACTTCTACGACTACGCCTTCGACGGCCACCCGCACCTGCGGCTGAAGCTGGTCCGCTACCCCGGGACGGCCCCCGACGGCGCCGGCCAGGGTGTCGGTGCGCACAAGGACTACGGCTTCATCACCCTCCTCCTCCAGGACACCGTGGGCGGCCTCCAGGTGGAGCGTCCGGACGGCGGCTTCCTGGAGGTCCCGCCGATGGAGGGTGCCTTCGTGGTCAACCTGGGCGAGCTGTTGGAGGTCGCCACCGACGGCTACCTCAAGGCGACCAGTCACCGCGTGGTCAGCCCGCCCGGCGCGCGGGAGCGCTTCTCCGTCCCGTTCTTCTACAACCCGCGCCTCGACGCCCACATAGAGCCGCTCGACTTCCCCCTGGCGCACCACGCCCCCGGCGCCACCCAGGACCCGGCGAACCCGCTCTTCGCCGAGTTCGGCCTCAACGAGTGGAAGGGGTACACCCGGGCCCACCCCGAGGTCACCCGCCGCCACCACCCCGAGCTGGCCGAGTCCACCCCGGCAGGACCGGCCCGCTCCTGAACGGACCCGCACCCGCCTGCCCCCGAACCGGCTCGACACCGGCCCACCACCGGCCCACCACCGGCCTGCACCCCCTCCGCCCCAGCCCGAGGGGACGCAGGCCGTCCCCTCCGACGGGCCCCGCCCGAGCCCACCGCAGGCCTGGCAGAGGGCCCCGGCAGGCCCACCGCAGGCCCCATCGCAGGCCCGGCCACCAGGCCCCGGCTGCCCCGGGGCAACGGTGGACCCGGGTGGGCCAGCACTGTCACACTGCTGCTGTCACAGCACTGGTGCTACAGAGGTGGAGACGGCGGATGGGGGCACGGGAGGGCGTGGAGGCGCGGCTGACGGTCGACGAGCTCGCGGCGCGGGCGGGGGTGACGGTGCGGACCGTGCGGTTCTACGGGACGAAGGGTCTGCTGCCGCCGCCGGAGCTGGGGCCACGGCGGGTGGGTCTGTACGGACCGGAGCACCTGGACCGGCTGGAGCTGATCGAGGAGTTGCAGCGCCAGGGGCTGACGCTGGCGGCGATCGAGCGGTACCTGGCGCGGCTGCCGCAGGACAGCACCTCCCTGGACCTGGCGATCCACCGGGCCCTGGTGGCGTCGTGGACGCCGGAGGCGGCGGAGGAGGTCAGCCGGGCACAGCTGGAGCGGCGGGCCGGGCAGGCGCTGTCGGAGGCGCAGCTGGACCGGCTGGGCGCGATGGGGGCGCTGGAGCGGACGGCGGACGCCGAGGTGTTCCGGGTGGATCCGGGGCTGCTGCCGCTCGGCGTACGGATCCTGGACGTGCCGATCCCGTTGGAGACGCTGCTGGCCGCGCGCGCCGTCGTGCTGGAGCACAGCCGGGCGACGGCGCACGAGCTGCAGAGGCTGTTCCGCGAGACCGTGTGGAAGCCGTACCGGGAGAGCGAGCCGGGGCCGGCGGAGCTGGAACGGATGAAGGCGCTGACCGACCACATCCAGCCGATGGTCGCGCAGGCGCTGGTGACGGCGTTCCAGCGCTCCCTCAAGGAGGAGCTGGGCGAGGCCGCGAGGAACACCACGGACTCGCCCAGCTGACCCGGCACCGGGCCCGCGGGGCCGGACCCACCGGGCCCGCGGGGCCGGACCCCCGACTCACCCCCGACCTCAGCCCCCGGCCTCAGGCACCCGGCCTCAGGCACCCCGAAGCCCCCACCGCCCAGACCCCTCACCTGCCCGAACGTCAGTCGGTGAACGTCCGTCGGTGAAGGTCAGTCACCGAACCTCAGTCCGTGAACGTCCGCCCCTCCGCAGCGATCCGCTCCAGGAGGGCGGACGGCGCGAACCGCTCGCCGTACGCGGCGGCCAGTTCGCGGGCGCGGGCCGCGAAGCCGGCCGGGCCGCCCTCGTACCCGTTGATGTACTGGAAGACGCCGCCGGTCCAGGCCGGGAAGCCGATGCCGAGGATCGAGCCCACGTTGCCGTCGGCGACCGAGGTCAGCACGCCCTCCTCCAGGCAGCGGACCGAGTCCAGTGCCTCGCTGAAGAGCATCCGCTCCTTGAGGTCCTCGAACGGCACCGCGACGTCGGCGCGCGTGAAGTGCTCGCGCAGCCCGGGCCAGAGCCGCCCGCGCCTGCCGTCCTCGCCGTACTCGTAGAAGCCGGCGCCGCCGCTGCGGCCGGGGCGGCCGAACTCGTCGACCATCCGGTCCACCACGGCGTCGGCCGGGTGGGCGGTCCAGCTGCCGCCGGCCGCCTCGGCCGCGCGCCGGTACTCGTTGCGGATCTTGCGCGGCAGGGTGAGCGTGAGCTCGTCGAGCAGCGAGAGCACCTTGGCGGGGTAGCCGGCCTGGGCGGCGGCCTGCTCGACGGAGGAGGGGTCGACGCCCTCGCCGACCATCGCGACGCCCTCGTTGATGAACTGGCCGATCACCCGGGAGGTGAAGAAGCCGCGCGAGTCGTTGACGACGATCGGCGTCCGGTCGATCTGCCGGACCAGGTCGAAGGCGCGGGCCAGGGCCTCGTCACCGGTCTGCGGGCCGCGGATGATCTCCACCAGCCGCATCTTGTCGACCGGCGAGAAGAAGTGCAGGCCGATGAAGTCGGTGGTGCGCTGGACGCCCTCGGCGAGCAGTCCGATCGGCAGGGTGGAGGTGTTGGAGCAGAGCAGCGCGTCCGGCGCCACCACTCCCTCGATCTCCTGGAAGACCTTGTGCTTCAGCTCGGGGTTCTCGAAGACGGCCTCGATCACCGCGTCGCAGTCGGCGAGGTCGGCGGCATCGGCGGTGGGGGTGATCCGGGCGAGCAGTTCCTCGCGCTGCGCCTCGGTGGAGCGGCCGCGCGCGACGGCCTTCTCCAGCAGGCCGGCGGAGTAGGCCTTGCCGCGCTCGGCGGCCTCGACGGTGACGTCCTTCAGCAGCACCTCGATGCCGGCCTTGGCGCAGGTGTAGGCGATGCCCGCGCCCATCATGCCGGCGCCGAGCACGGCGACCTTGCGGACCGTCCGCTTCTCGAAGGCGCTGGGGCGACCGGCCCCGGAGTTGACCGCCTGCATGTCGAAGAAGAGCGCCTGGATCATGTTCTTGCTGGTCTGCCCGCAGGCCAGCTCGGTGAAGTACCGGGCCTCGATCGCCATCGCGGTGTCGACGTCGACCTGGGCGCTCTCCACCGCCGCCGCCAGCACGTTGCGCGGGGCGGGGTAGGGGGCGCCGGCCAGCTGCTTGCGCAGGTTGGACGGGAAGGCGGGCAGGTTGGCGGCGAGCGCGGGGGTGCTGGGGGTGCCGCCGGGGATCCTGTAGCCCTTGACGTCCCAGGGCTGGACGGCGGTCGGGTTGGCGTCGATCCAGGCGCGTGCCCGGGCGGCCAGCTCCTGCGGGGTGTCGACCAGTTCGTGGACCAGTCCGTGCTGGAGCGCCTGCGCCGGCCGGTACTGGCGGCCCTGGAGGAGCACCTTCAGCAGGGCGTCGGCGATGCCGAACAGCCGGACCGTGCGGACGATCCCGCCGCCGCCCGGGAGCAGGCCGAGGGTGACTTCGGGCAGGCCGATCCGGCTGGCGGGGGTGTCCAGGGCGATCCGGTGGTGGCAGGCCAGGGCGAGCTCCAGGCCGCCGCCGAGGGCGCTGCCGTTGACGGCGGCGACCACCGGCTTGCCGAGCGTCTCCAGCCGGCGCAGGGCGCGCTTGATCCGCATCGACTTCTCGAAGACGGCGGCGGCGTCCTCGGGGCGGGCGGCGGAGAGGATCTTGAGGTCGCCCCCGGCGAAGAAGGTCTTCTTCGCCGAGGTGATGACGACGCCGCGCAGTTCGTCACCGAGGCCGGCCAGGCGCTCGACGGTGACGCCGAGGTCGGCCGTGAAGGCCTCGTTCATGGTGTTGACGGACTGGGTGGGGTCGTCGAGGACGAGGGTGACCACGCCGTCCTGGTCCTGCTCCCAGCGGATGGTGGTGGTGTCACTCATGTTCGGGTCTCCGGGGAAATGAGGAGGTCGGATGCGACGGGGTCAGATGCGCTCGACGATGGTGGCGATGCCCATGCCGCCGCCGACGCAGAGGGTGACCAGGCCGTAGCGCAGGTCGCGCCGCTCCAGTTCGTCGATCACGGTGCCGAGGAGCATCGCGCCGGTGGCGCCGAGCGGGTGGCCGAGGGCGATCGCACCGCCGTTGACGTTCACCTGGTCGTGCCGGAAGCCCAGCTCGCGGATGAAGCGCAGGGCGACGGCCGCGAAGGCCTCGTTGATCTCGACCAGGTCGATGTCGGCGGCGGTCAGCCCGGCCTTGGCGAGTGCCTTGCGGGTGGCGGGGGCCGGACCGGTGAGCATGATGGTGGGCTCGGAGCCGGAGACGGCGGCGGAGACGATCCGGGCGCGCGGGCGCAGCCCGTACCGCTCGCCGACCTCGCGGTTGCCGATGGCGACCAGGGCGGCGCCGTCCACGATGCCGGAGGAGTTGCCGGCGTGGTGGACGTGGTCGATCGCCTCCACCCAGTGGTACTTCTGCAGGGCGACGGCGTCGAAGCCGCCGGCGTCGCCGATGGCGGCGAAGGAGGGCTTGAGGCCGGCCAGGGTCTCCACGGTGGTGCCGGGGCGGATGAACTCGTCGCGCTCCAGCACGACCAGGCCGTTGCGGTCGAGGACCGGGACGACCGAGCGGTCGAACAGCCCGTCGGCCTGGGCCTTGGCGGCGCGGGCCTGGGACTCGGCGGCGAAGGCGTCCACGTCGGTCCGGGAGAGGCCCTCGATGGTGGCGATCAGGTCGGCGCCGATGCCCTGGGGCACGAAGTTGGTCTCGTAGCTGGTCATCGGGTCCATCGCCCAGGCGCCGCCGTCGGAGCCCATCTTCACCCGGGACATCGACTCGACCCCGCCGGCCAGGATGAGGTCCTCCCAGCCCGAACGGACCTTGGCCGCAGCCAGGTTGACGGCCTCCAGGCCGGAGGCGCAGAACCGGTTCTCCTGGACGCCGGCCACCGTGTCGGGCAGGCCTGCCGCGATGGCGGCGATCCGGGCGATGTCGGATCCCTGGTCGCCGATCGGGCTGACCACGCCGAGCACGATGTCGTCGACGGCGGCCGGGTCCAGGTCGGGGAAGCGGCGGCGCAGCTCGTGGATCAGGCCGACGACCAGGTCGATCGGCTTGGTGCCGTGCAGCGAGCCGGTGGCCTTGCCCCGGCCGCGCGGGGTGCGGATCGCGTCGTAGACGTACGCTTCGGTGGTCACGGTGGAAACGCCTTTCGGGGGCAGGGGGTTGAAGAGGGACCTCAGCCGAGGATGGAGCGGCCGACGATCTCTTTCATGATCTCGGTGGTGCCGCCGTAGATGGTCTGGATGCGCCCGTCGGTGAAGGCGCGCGCGACCGGGAACTCGCTCATGTACCCGTATCCGCCGTGGAGTTGGAGGCAGCGATCGGCGGTTCGCTTCTGCAGTTCGGTGGCCCACCACTTGGCCATCGAGGCGTCCGCCGGGGTGAGTGCGTAGCGGTTGTGCTCGGTGATGCAGCGGTCCACGAAGGCGCGGGTCACGGCGCACTCGGTGGCGAGTTCGGCGATCTCGAAGCGGACGTGCTGGAGCTTGGCGAGCGGCCGGCCGAAGGCCTCGCGCTGCTTCACGTACGCGGTGGTGATCTCGACCAGGTGCTCGGCGCCGGCGATCGCGGCGGCGGCGATGGCGAGCCGCTCCTGGGCGAGGTTCTGCATCAGGTGGACGAAGCCCCGGTTCTCCTCGCCGAGCAGGTTCTCCTTCGGGACGCGCACGTCCTCGAAGAACAACTCGGCGGTGTCCTGGGACTTCTGGCCGATCTTGTCGAGGTTGCGGCCGCGCTCGAAGCCGGGCGTTCCGCGCTCGACCACCAGCAGGCTGAGGCCGTGCGCCCCGCCCTCGGGGGTGGTGCGGGCGACCACGACCACCAGGTCGGCGAGGATGCCGTTGGAGATGAAGGTCTTGGCGCCGTTGAGCAGGTAGTGGTCGCCCTGGTCGACGGCGTGGGTGCGGATGCCCTGGAGGTCGGAGCCGGTGCCGGGTTCGGTCATCGCGATGGCGGTGATCAGCTCTCCGGTGCAGAACCCTGGCAGCCAGCGGCGCTTCTGCTCGTCGGTGGCGAGCGAGGTGAGGTACGGGCCGATGATGTCGTTGTGCAGGCCGAGCGCCAGGCCGGAGGCGCCGGCCCGGGCGAACTCCTCGGCCAGCACCGCCGCGTAGCGGAAGTCCGTGCTGCCCCCGCCGCCGTACTCCTCGGGGACGGCGAGGCCGAGCAGGCCCTGCCGGCCGGCGGCCAGCCAGGCGGAGCGGTCCACGATGCCGGCCTGCTCCCACCGGTCGTAGTGCGGCAGCACCTCCTTGGCGAGGAAGGACCTGACGGTCGTCCGGAAGTCCTCGTGCTCCTCGGTGTAGATGTCGCGTTGCACGGCAAGCTCCTTATCGGGCCTGGGAGTCGGAGGAGTTCTTGGAGGACAGGAGTCCGGGCACGGCCCAGTCCCGGGCGACCTCGACGGTGTCCGCGCCCGGCCTGGCGGGCGGGCGGCGCAGCGCGCCGGGGGTGGCGGAGAACCGGGGTGCGGGGGCGGGCTGGGTGAAGCCGTCCGCCTCGATGTACGTCCGGCGGGCCGTCAGGTGCTCGGACGCGGCGGCCTGATGCAGCGTCAGTACCGGTTCGACGCAGGCGTCGGAGCCGGCGAAGACGGTCTCCCACTCGGCCCTGGTCCGGGTGGCGAAGCGGGCGGCGATCAGGGCCCGCAGTTCGGGCCAGCGGGCCGTCTCCCACTGGCCGGGTGCGTCGGGGCCGAGCCCCAGCAGCCGGGCGAACTCTGCGTAGAACTGCGGCTCCAGCGCGCCGACGGCGAGGTGGCCGCCGTCCTTGGCCTGGTAGACGGAGTAGCAGGGGGCGCCGCCGTCGAGCAGGTTGACGCCCCGGCGGTCCTGCCACTGGCCGGAGGCGAGCAGGCCCCAGAACACGGAGGTGAGATGGGCCGCGCCGTCCACGATGGCGGCGTCGACGACCTGGCCGGTGCCGGTCTCGCGGGCGTGGTGGAGTGCGGCGAGCAGGCCCACGACCAGGTAGAGCGAGCCGCCGGCGAAGTCGCCGAGCAGGTTGACGGGGATGGCGGGCGGGCCGCCGGCCGGTCCGATCATGCCGAGGACGCCGGCCACCGCCGAGTAGCCGATGTCGTGACCGGCCCGGGCGGCGAGCGGGCCGTGCTGGCCCCAGCCGGTCATCCGGCCGTAGACCAGGGCGGGGTTGCGGGCGAGGCAGGCGTCCGGGCCGACGCCGAGGCGCTCGGCGACGCCGGGGCGGTAGCCCTCGATCAGCAGGTGGGCGCGCCCGACCAGGTCGAGCACCTGGCCGGGCCCCTCGGGGGACTTGAGGTCGACCAGCACCGAGCGCTTGTTGCGGTTGGTGACGTCGAACGCGGGGTCGGGGGCGACCGGTGAGGGGTCGGGCCGGTCCACCCGGACCACGTCGGCACCGAGGTCGGCCAGCAGCATGGCGGCGAAGGGGCCGGGCCCGATCCCCGCGAGCTCGACCACCCGGACGCCGGCCAGCGGGCCGGGACTGCTGGAGTCATGCACTGGCTACAGCCCTTTCGGGGTTTGACAGTAAAGCTGTCACACTCGCGATGATAGGGAAGCGACCCGCCGGTAACAAGACCTTCGGCCCCCGACACCCGGCCCGTCCGGCACCCCGCCCCCGGCCCGTCCGCCGCCCCGGCACCCGGCTCTCCGTCACCCCCGCACCCCGCCGTCCGCCGCTCCCGCCCCGGCCCTTCCCCTCCTTCGCGGATCCTTGACGCGCTCCGTGCAACCGCGACCACGAAGGGTGCGTCGGTACACCGACGGAGGGACCAACAGGGCCGTCCTGCTTGCTCGGAGGGGTTCCGGCCCCAGCCGGAGGAAAGAGAGCAGACGCACATGGGTAACCCAGGATTCACCACCGGACCGGTCGCACCGGCGTCCCCGCCGGGCGCGCCGATCAACCCGGCGCCGGGCACCGTCGTCCCGATCTCCGCGCCCGGCACCTCCCCCTTCGCGGCTCCCACGCCGAGCCCCTCCCCGGGCCCGGCCCCGACCGCGCCCACCACCCGGCTCGACAACCCGCACGAGCTCAACGCCTCGGCCGGGATCGCCCGGCAGATCGCCACCGATCTCGACAGCGCCAACGGCAAGGGCGGCAACAACCTCGCCGAGCACGCGAGCACGGCGGCCACCAGGATCCGCGGCTTCTCCTTCGGCGGCGCGCTCACCGCCTCCACCGAGCGCTGGCTGCAGCAGTGCAGGACGCTGCACGACAAGCTGACCGGCACCGCCGAGAAGCTCGACAGCACCCAGCGCAACTACCACGGCAACGAGCACGCCACCGCCGCCGGTTTCGGCGCCTGAGACCCGCACCGCGGCGAACATGCTGAAGGTCCCGGGTGCCTCCTGGTTCCCCCTGGGCGACGTCGCCCAGCGGCTGGTCGACATCGGCACCTCCGACTGGGCGAACAAGGCCAACGTCGAACTCGACGTCAGGGCCCAGGGCGACGTGAGCAAGAACTACACGGCCGGCGAGTCCCAGCTGATGACCATGATCCAGGAGAAGGCCCGCCGGTCGGGCGTCTCGGACCAGGACATCGACGCGACCGGCAGCGTGACGAAGCAGCTGGCCGACAGCGCCGGGGTGCACTACCGCTCGTCCATCGACCGGGCCTACCACAACGCGCTCGGCAACCCGTGACCCGCATGACGACGGGGAACCTCGACCAGGCCCTCACCCGGCGCGGCTTCACCACCCGGCGGCTGCGCCTGCGGGCGGCGGCCGTGATCGCTGCGATCACGGCGGGCGTCTCGGGGGTGCTGCTGTACAACCTGACCGACGTGCTCGGTCCGGACACCGTGTGCAACGGCGTGGTGAGCGCCGACGCCCTGCACGACGCCCTGGGACCCGGGCGGATCAGCGAGCAGGACAACGGCGAGCCGGCGCCGCTGCACGACAGCGGGTCCTCGTGCACCGCGGTGGTGAGCACCGGGGTGTTCGGCGGGCACAGATCGGTCCTGGTGGGGGTCCGCTCGGACCGGGACACCGCGGTGTCCGAGGCCGATGCCGGCGCACGCCTGTTCGCCGCCCAGGCCAACGGGGGTTCGGCCGGCGGCGTCACGGGCCCCGTGGCGTGGGCCCTGCTGCCGGAAGGCTGCGGCACCGGAGGACTGCGTGCGAGGGTGGACGCGACCAAGGGGGGTTCCGTCGACGACGGCGACCTCGCACGGTTCGCGGTGGCGGCCGCCAACGGACTCGCGACGCGACGGAACTGCACGGCACCGAAGCTCCCGGCGCCCGGAAACCTGTCGGCCCCCGGTGCGAAGCAGGATCTGGACAGCGGCAACGTCTGCGGCCTGCCCGGTCTGACGGTCCCCGGCGGCGCGTCCGCTGCCCGCGGGTACCGGCAGCGGGCCACCACCGCGTTGGACCCGCTCTGGTCCTGCGAGGTCGGGATGGGCAGTACGGCCGCGGCCTTCGCCATCGGGACCGACCCCCGGCTCAGGGTGCCGGACGCCGACAAGGACACTCCGGAGGCGTTCGGCCGGTCGCACTGGACCATGGGCCTCTCGTTCCCGAGCAACGACGAGGTCGTCGTGACCTGTCAGGGCAGGCCCACCTACTTCAAGCTGCGACTGCTCGGCGCGGACGCTCTTCCCCGACGACAGGGAGCTGTGGACGCGGTTCCTCGCCGCCGGCGGCAAGGCCGTCGGCTGCGAGCCGATCCTCCCGTAACACCATGCGCCCCGGGCCCCGGGCCCGTCCGAGCACACCGCCCGGACGGGCCCGCGGGTTCCCGGTGGCAGCCGGGTTCCCGGTAGCCCACAGGTCTCCGGTGGCAGCCGGGTTCCCGGTAGCCCACAGGTCTCCGGTGGCAGCCGGGTTCCCGGTGGCCCACAGGTCTCCGGTGGCCCGCAGGTCTCCGGCAGGAGACCCGGAGCGGCGGATCCCCCCGGCGGGGGAGGCGGATCGTGTGCCGGGAGGACGTCCCGCACGACGCCGGGCCGGGAGTGTGGGGGCATGACCACGAAGACCCCGGCCGACCGGGTGCGCGGCGCGGCCGCCTGGACCGCCGTCGCCGCCACGGTGCCGTACCTGACGCTCAAGCTGCTCTGGCTGACCGGCCACCAGGTCGGCGTCAACGACCCGGCCGAGATGGACAAGCTCTGGCTGGTGAACCTGCTGACCTTTGGCATGGACGCGATCGCGGTGCTGCTGGCGCTCTCGTTCGTCCGCCCGTGGGGGCGGCGGGCACCGGCCGGGCTGCTCGCCTTCCCGATGTGGGTGGCGACCGGGCTGCTCGGCACCATCCTGGTGGCACTGCCGCTCAGCACGCTCGCCACCCTGCTGTTCGGCGCCGAGAAGGCCCCGGGCGGCGGCTCCGGCAACCAGGGCCCGGGCGGGCTCGACGACTGGGTGTTCGTCGTCGTCTACGGCGGCTTCTCGGTCCAGGGCCTCGCGCTGATCACCGCCTTCCTGCTCTACGCGGGGCGGCGCTGGGCGGGCCTGCTGCGCAGCCGGATCGGCGATCTGCCCGACTCCCCCACGCTCACCCTCCAACGCGCCCTCGCCGGCGTCGCCGCGGTGCTCGCACTCGGCGTGGCGGCGGCCCGGGGGTACTGGGCGGCGGGCGGCGCGACGGGGCTGCCGGTGCTGTTCGCCGAGGAGCGCAGCCGGTCCGTGGCCGTGCTGGACGGCGTGATCGCGGTCATGGCGGTGGCCGCCGTGACCGCGCTGCTGGCCCTGGTGTTCCGCGCCCGGCCGGAGCGTCGGCTGCGGGTGCCCCTGGTGGTGGCGTGGACGGCGGCCGGCTCCCTGTTCGGCTGGGGCTCCTGGCAGCTGGTGGTGTTCGGAACGGTCACCGAGGTGACCGATCCCCGGAAGGCCGTGCCGGGGCTGATGCCCCTGGTGGAGACCGCACAGCTGCTGACCGGTCTGCTGGTGCTGGTGGTCGGCGCGATCGCGCTGGTCGAACGGGCGGCCGCGCACGCGGCCACCGACGGGACGGCCGGCGACGCGGCGGCCACCGCGGCACGCTTGAGCACCCGCGGAGCGCCCGCCGCTCGGACGACCGCCGCGCAGAGCACCGCCGCTCGGACGACCGCTGCCGTAGAGTCGGCCGGGTGAACACGGGGGCGGGCACGGAACGGCGGGGGCTGCGGCGTGCCGCGAGCGCGCTGTTCGGACGGCGGGCCCGGCTGCGCTGGGTGTACCTGGTCCTCGGCGGCGCGCTGCTGATGCCGTACTGGATGCTGTCGACCGTGGCGATCGGGGCGCTCAACCCGGAGCACGGTCCGGTGGTCCAACTGCTCCTCTACTTCGCCGCACTCGGTATGTCCCTGCCGATGGCCGCCGTTACCGCGCTGGTGCCGACCGTGCGTGGCCTGGAGGGGGCGGCCGCGCGGGCCCTCTGTGCACCGAACCGGCCGGACGAGGTCGCCACCGGCCCGGGCCGGTCCTGGGCGGCCCGGCGGCAGACCGCCGCCTGGTACGTGCTGCACCTGCTGTTCGGCGGCGTGGTCAGCGGGATGACGCTGGCCGGGACGCCGTTCGCGGTCATGCTGGTGATCTCGCCGCTGGTCGGGCCGTCGCTGGGCGATCTGGTGCGGTTCTGGCAGGACCGCGGGTCCCCGTCCTGGCTGCCCGGGCCGGTCACGGGCCTCGCGCTGATGCTGCTGATCCTCTCCACCAGCGCCGGCCTGGGAGCCCTGCTGGCCCGCTGGGCGCCCGTCCTGCTCGGCCCGACCCCGGAGGAGCGGGTGGCCGCGGCCGAACGGCGGGCCACCGTGCTCGCCCAGCGCAACCGGCTGGCGCGCGAGCTGCACGACTCGGTCGGCCACGCGCTCAGCGCGGTCGGCATCCAGGCCTCGGCGGCCGCCCGGGTGCTGCGGACCGACCCGGACTTCGCCGCGGAGGCGCTCCAGGCGATCGGCGAGACGGCGCGGGCCGCCGTCGCCGAGCTGGACGCCGTGCTCGGCCTGCTGCGCGAGGAGGACCGGGCCGACGCCGAGCCCTCCGGGCCGACCCTGGCCGGGCTGGACGACCTGCTGCGCCAGCTCGCCCGGACCGGGCTGAAGGTCGACGCCGGGCTGCCGCCCGGCCTGGAACGGCTGCCGGGCGCCCTCTCGCGCGAGGCGTACCGGATCGTCCAGGAGGGCCTGACCAACGTGCTGCGGCACGCCGGGCCGACCGCGCCCGCCGGGCTCCGGGTGGGGCTGGCCGCGGGCCGGCTGGAGATCGAGCTGACCAACCCGCTGGGCCCGGCCCGCCCCAGCCGCCCCGGTGGCGGCCGCGGGCTGCGCGGGATCGGCGAGCGGGCCGCGGTGCTGCACGGCGGCTGCGAGGCCGGGCCGGCGGAGGACGGGACGACGTGGCGGCTGGCGGTCTGGCTGCCGGTGGGAGGGACACGATGACGGGGATGCGGGGTGCCGTGAACGGGACGGCGGGGACGACGGACGGGGACGACGGGCCGGTCCGGGTGGTGATCGCGGACGACGAGCGCCTGGTCCGGACGGGCCTGCGGGTGGTGATCGACGCCGAACCGGACCTCACCGTGGTCGGCGAGGCCGCCGACGGGGCCGAGGTGGTGCCGCTGGTCCGCGAACTGCGCCCGGACGTGGTGCTGATGGACGTGCGGATGCCCGGCATCGACGGCATCCGGGCCACCGAACAGCTGGTCGGCGGGATGGCCGACCCGCCCAGGATCATGGTGGTCACCACCTTCGAGCACGACGACCACGTGTACGACGCGCTGCGGGCCGGGGCCGCCGGGTTCCTGCTGAAGCGGGCCAGTGCGGAGGAGATGGTCCAGGCGGTGCGGCTGGTCGCGCGCGGGGACTCCCTGCTCTTCCCGGCCGCGGTGCGCGACCTGGCCCTGCGCCACGCCCCCGTCGGACGGCGCGCGCCCGCGCAGGGGCCGATCGGGCGGCTCACCGAGCGGGAGGGCCAGGTGCTGCGGCTGATGGCGGCCGGGCTGAACAACGGTGAGATCGCCGGACGGCTGGTGGTCAGCCAGGAGACGGTCAAGACGCACGTCGGCAGCGTGCTCGCCAAGCTGGGCGCCCGGGACCGCACCCAGGCGGTGATCGCCGCGTACGAGTCGGGCTTCGTGCTGCCGGGGTAGCGCAGGACGGCGAGGGGCTGGCCGGGGCGGCGGACGGCGGGCCGGCGAGCGGTGGCCGGGGACGGTCGCCGGGGACGGCGGACGGCGGACGGCGGGCCGGGGAGCACCCGCTGCAACGTTTCTTCCGTCCCGGCCCTACCAGCGAGTAGAGTGCGGCCTTCCCTCCCTCTACCACCCGATACCTCCCGTATCGCCTGAAACGAACTGGTGGCCGCATGTCAGTCCGGACCCGTCCCGCGCTCTGGTGGCGCATGGGCATCGTGCTCTCGGCGGGCCTCGGCCTGACCCTCCAGACCGCGCCGCTGGTCTACTTCACCATCCAGAGCAACGTGATCGTGCTCGGCTACTTCATCGGCGCCGTGTACTGGATGCTCAAGCGCGGCACGGTGGACGCGCCCGCGCCCCGGCTGCGCGGTGCCGCGACGCTCTACATCCTGATCACCGGGCTGGTCTCGCACGTCCTGCTGGAGCACGGCGCCAACCCGCTGCCCGGGCTCTTCGACGGGCCGGACAAGCTCCAGCACTGGTCGTCGTTCTTCCTGCACTACGTCACCCCGGTGATGGTGATCACCGACTGGCTGACGCTGAAGCCGCGGAACGCCTCCGCCTGGCGGGACGTCCCGCTCTGGCTCGCGTTCCCGCTCGGCTACGCGGCGATCGTGCTGACCCGCAACGCGCTGTTCTCCAACTACCCGATGCCGTACCCGTACTTCTTCTTCGACCCGACGACCAAGGGCTACGGCTACGTGTGGGGCCAGATCGCCCTGCTGACCGTGGAGTTCGTCGTCCTCGCGGCCACCGTGATCGGCCTGGACCGGCTGGGCACCCTGGTCGCGGGCAAGCTCCGGCCGGGAGCCGGCACCGCGTCCGAGCCCGCCTCCGAAGCCGCCTCCGAGGCCGCCGAGGTCTGATCCGGACGGCCGCGGCGGCCGTTCAGATCCGCCAGGAGCGGATCCGGTCGGCCGCCGCGAACACGTCGGAGCGGCCTGCGGCGACGTCCCGGGCCAGCTCGACCAGGGCGCCGTAGGGCGGGTCGATGCCCTCCTTCGCGGCGTGCATGTACGCGGCCGTGGTCATGCAGGCGTACAGGTTGTTGCGCACCGGCAGCGGCCGCAGCAGCACGATGGTGTGCATCAGGGTGGCCGCGCACCAGGCCGGGTCGGCGTCGTGACCGAGCTGCGCGGTGTTGACCCGGTGGCGGGCGACGGCCGCCTGCAACGCCGAGTAGTCCCGGACGCTCAGGTCCTCCGGCGACGCCTGCTCCTGGACGTCGAGCAGCCAGCGCAGGTCGACGTGGAGCAGCATCACCGCCGCCCCTCTCCGCTGCTCCGGACCGCCGTGCTCACGCCGCGGGCGCGTCCTCCGGGAAGGCCTCGTCGAACTCCTCCCGGTGCTCCTTCCAGAACGCCACCGCGTGGTCGACGAAGACCCGCCGCTGCTGCTCCCGCACGCTGAGATCGTGGACGTACGCCCTGACGCTCTTGCCGTCGGCTGCGGCGGCCTCGCGGATGGCGGCGAGTTCGTGCTCCGTGTACTCGATGTTGAGCGCTGGCATGGCGCCGATGGTACTGGAGGGCAAGGGAGTTGGGTACCGGACCGGCACCGCTCCGGTCCGCCGCACACCGCCTCGGGCGCCCGCCCGCTACGACGCGCCGATTCGCCCGAGCACCAGGCCTTCGGCCACCAGGACGTTCATCCCCACCAGCCCGTGGCCGGGGACCGCTACCGGCCGCAGGTCGGCCCGCAGACCACCGACGACCGGCTCCAGCAGATCTTCGTCGAGATGATCGAGCCGCTGCACGACGCGCACACCGGGCTGGCCCGCGCCCGTGCCGGCGGGGGCCTCACCCCGGTCTTCGGGGGCCTGCGGCCCGGGACGGCCCAGCCGACCAAGGAGCTGAGGAAACGGTCGGCGGAGGCCGTCGCGTCCCAGCTCCTGGCACCCGAGGTGGTCTTCGGCGGCGGCAGGCTGGGCGTGGGCGAACTCCCTGGCGGGATCGGCCACCTGCGGGTCAGCGGCTTCGACGACTACGTCGACGACGGCAGCTACCAGGACCAGGCCGCCGAGCTCGACCGGGCCCTGGACGCCGTGCTGGCCGGACCGGCCCGGCCACGCGGACTGGTGATCGACGTACGGCTGAACGGCGGCGGGTCGGACGAGCTCGGGCCGCGGATCGCCGCCCGGCTCACCGACCGGCCGTACCTCGCCTACCGCAAGGTGGCCCGGAACGACCCGGGCGACCCGACCCGCTTCACCACCCCGCAGCCGATCCCCGTCCGGCCGGCCGCCGGCGCGCGCTACACCGGGCCGGTCGCCCTGCTCACCGCCGGCTCGACGGTGAGCGCGGGCGAGACCTTCACCCAGGCGCTGATCGCGCGCAGCCCGCACGTCACCCGGATCGGCGAGAACACCCAGGGCGTCTTCTCCGACGTCCTGATCCGGCTGCTGTCGCCGACCTTCGCGGTCATCCTGCCGAACGAGAAGTTCCTGACCCCCGACGGCTCCTCCTTCGACGGGCCGGGCATCCCTCCGGACGTGCGCACACCGGTGTTCACCCCCGAGGAGCTGGACGGGCTCAAGGACTCGGCGCTGAGCCGGGCCCGCCAGGCCCTCGGCGGTGCCTCCGGCACGTAGCCGCACCCCGGTACGCGCTGCCGGCCGGTGGGGGCCGCGCCCCGGTACGCGCTACATCGGCTCCACCGCCCGCAGTTCGCCGTCCAGCTCCAGCCAGCGGGTGAGCCCCAGGCCGCGCAGGAACGGCAGGTCGTGGCTGACCACGATCAGCGCCCCCTGGTAGGCGGCGAGGGCCTCGGTGAGCTGGCGGACGCTGGCCAGGTCGAGGTTGTTGGTCGGCTCGTCGAGCAGCAGGAGCTGCGGCGGCGGGTCGGCCAGCAGCAGGGCGGCCAGGGTGGCGCGGAACCGCTCGCCGCCGGAGAGGGTGGCGGCGGGCTGGTCGGCCCGGCCGCCGCGGAACAGGAACCGGGCCAGCCGGGCCCGGATCGCGTTGTCCCCCGCGTTCGGCGCGAACCGCTTGACGTTCCCGGCGACGGTGAGCCCGTCGTCCAGCAGGTCGAGGCGCTGGGGCAGGTGGCGCACCGGCACCGGGGTGGTGATCTCGCCCTCCAGCGGGGCGAGTTCACCGGCGATGGCGCGCAGCAGGGTGGTCTTGCCGGAGCCGTTGCGGCCGACCAGTGCGATCCGCTCGGGGCCGCGGAGGTCGAGGTCGGCGGTGGTGCCGTACGGCAGCCGGACCTTCTGCAGGGTGAGCACGGTGCGGCCGGCCGGGACCGCCGTGCGGGGCAGGTCGATCCGGATCTCGGCGTCGTCCCGCACCGCCTCCTCGGCGGCGGTGAGCCGCTGCCTGGCCTCCTCCAGCCGCTCGGTGTGCATGCCCTGGAGCCGGCCCGCCGTCTCCTGGCCCTGGCGTTTCAGCATGCCGCGGAAGATGTGCGGGTCGTTGCGGGTGACCGAGCGCTTCTTGCCGTAGCCGGCGCTGCGCTCCAGCCGGATGCGGGCCTCGGCCAAGTCCCGCTTCTGGCGCTGGACGTCGGCCTCGGCGTTGCGCAGCATCCGCTCGGCCGTCTCCTGCTGGGCGGCGAGGGTGCGCTCGTACTCGGCGAAGTTCCCGCCGTACCAGGTGACCTGGCCGTCCCGGAGGTCGGCGATCTGGTCGACGTGCTGGAGCAGCTCGCGGTCGTGGCTGACGATCAGCATCACCCCGCTCCAGCCGGCCACCGTCTCGTAGAGCCGCTCGCGGGCGGCCCGGTCGAGGTTGTTGGTGGGTTCGTCGAGCAGCAGGACGTCGGGGCGGCGCAGCAGCAGGGCGGCGAGCCTGAGCAGCACCGCCTCGCCGCCGGAGAGCTCGCCGGTGGTGCGGTCGAGCCCGAGCCGGTGCAGGCCGAGCCGGTCGAGCGTGGCGCGGGCGCGCTCCTCGACGTCCCAGTCCTCGCCGACGGCGTCGAAGTGGCGCTGGTCGGTGTCGCCGGCCTCGATGGCGTGCAGGGCCTCGCGGGTGGCCCGGACACCGAGCGCCTCGTCGACCCGCAGTCCGGTGTCGAGGGTGAGGCCCTGCGGCAGGTAGCCGAGCTCGCCGCCGACCTTGACGGTGCCCGCGGTGGGGGTGAGTTCGCCGGCGACGAGGCGCAGCAGGGTGGACTTCCCGGCGCCGTTGAGCCCGATCAGGCCCGTCCGGCCGGGGCCGACGGCGAGGTGGAAGCCGTCCAGGACCGTTGTGCCGTCGGGCCATTCGAAGCCGAGGTCGGTGCAGAGGACGGAGGTGATGGGTTGTGCCATGGGTGGCCTCCCGGGTGGTTGCCTGCGGTCTGGGGAGCAACACGGGAAACACCGCAGGAGTGCACGCAGGGAGGTGGCGGGGCCGGGGGCCGTCAAGGGCCGCGGACCGGCTCACCACTGAGGTCGCGCACTCGCACACTCACGGACCGCGGGCAGCGGGACTGCATCGGCAGGGCTGCATCGACGAGCGCCGACGGAACTGCGTCGGGGAGGCTGCGTCGACGGGCTGCATCGGCAGGCTGCATCGCGGCGGGGGCGGTGTCTCGGGACCTCAGTAGAGCAACGGCCTTCTCCTGTTCTGACGGGTGGCACGGATGACGCTACGGAGGCCCGAAGGCACCTGCAACCGATTTTTTTCCGTGCCGATCACGTGCCGATCCGGTGACAGCCGCGTCCCGGTCAGGGGCGGATGTAAGGACGCCTTTATCCGCATGGCAGACTCCTCACCTGCCGTACGAGTGTCCCGGGCGTCCCCGGAACGTACGGCGTCCATCCACAGGGGGAATTGAACTGATGTCACACATATCCCGGACGACTCGTGCTGCACTGGGCGCCTCCGTGGTCGCACTGACGATGGTGGTCGCGACGGCGTGTGGGCCGGACAACAGCGACACGACCGGGGCCGAGACCGCGGCGCCCACCACCGCGGCCACCAGCACGGACAAGCCGGGCGCGGCGCCGATCAAGCTGCCCAGCCTCGACGAGCTGAAGAAGTGGAAGTACGACGACTGGGAGAAGTTCGCCCAGCAGAACGTGATCACCCCGGCCGTGAAGGGCTACTGGGACCTCCAGAAGATCCTGAAGGCCAAGCCGTCCAAGCCCGGCCAGCCGAACCCGCAGCCGACGACGGCACCCACCGCCCAGCCGACCGGGGCGGCCTCGGGCCAGCCCACCTCCCAGCCGGACGGCGGCAACGACCCGCTGCCGAAGCTGGTCGAGGAGAAGCCCGTCCCGCACCCGTTCGCCAAGAACTTCCACGTGAACGGCAAGCTGTTCTTCCAGGACGGCAACCAGGAGTACGTCTGCTCCGGCACCGTCGTCCCCGACCCGGCCAACCCCGGCAAGAGCAACCTGGTGTGGACCGCCAGCCACTGCCTGCACGGCGGCAAGGGCGGCAAGTCGCACACCAACATCACCTTCGCCCCGGCGTTCAACAGCACCGGCGCGGTGAGCGGCGGCAAGCAGGGCTCGCTGGCTCAGGCCGAGCCGTACGGCGAGTGGGGCGCGGTCGCCGGCATCGTCTCCCCGACCTGGTCGAGCGAGGCCGACCCGGAGTACGGCGGCGCGTGGAGCCAGTACGACTTCGGCATCATCCGGGTGGCCAACCCGGACGGCAGCAACAAGTCGCTGGAGGAGGTCGTCGGCGGTTCGGTGCCGGTCTGGTTCAACGCCCCGCGCGAGCAGATCACCGCGGTCAGCAGCTACGGCTACCCGGCCGGCAAGCCCTTCGACGGCATGGAGCTGGAGCACTGCGACAGCGGCAAGCCGGTCCGCCACACGATCGACCCGAGCCGCCCGGCGATGCTGACCATCGGCTGCAACGGCACCGGCGGCGACAGCGGCGGCGGCTGGTTCGCCACCAAGGACGGCAAGCAGGTCCTGGTGTCGGACACCTCCATCGGCGGCAACGACAACACCTGGGAGGCCGGCCCGTACCTGGACGACGTCGCCCAGCACGCGCTGGAGTACATCTCCAAGAAGAAGTGACCCAGGGCACGTCCTGAGCTGCCCGCGTCCGGGGGCAGCCCGCGTCCCGGACGCGCGCCGCCCCCGGACGACCCGTGTTCCGGGCCGCCGGGGCCCGCGGCCTTCCCGCCGCGGGCCCCGGCGCGTTCCCCGGCTCTTCTAGAATCGGGGACATCATGAGCGCCACACTCGTAGTCAAGGACCTCAGCGCCGGCCACGGCGACCGCACCCTCTTCTCCGGCCTGGACCTGGTCGTCGCCCCCGGGGACGTGATCGGGCTGGTCGGCGTGAACGGCGCCGGCAAGTCGACGCTGCTGCGGCTGCTGGCCGGGCTGGACACCCCCGAGGGCGGGTCGCTGCGGCTCAGCCCGGCGTCCGCCAACGTCGGCCACCTGCCGCAGGAGCCGGAGCGGCGGGAGGGCGAGTCGGTCCGGGACTTCCTGGCCCGGCGCACGGGCGTCGCGGCGGCGCAGGCCGCGCTGGACGAGGCCACCGAGGGCCTGGTCGAGAGCCGCCCCGGCGCCGACGACGCGTACGCGACCAGCCTGGACCGCTGGCTGGACCTCGGCGGCGCCGACCTGGAGGAGCGGGCCGAGGAGGTCGCCGACTCGCTCGGGCTCAAGGTCTCGCTCGACCTGCCGATGACGGCGCTCTCCGGCGGCCAGGCCGCCCGGGCGGGCCTGGCGTCGCTGCTGCTCTCCCGCTACGACGTCTTCCTCCTCGACGAGCCCACCAACGACCTCGACCTGGACGGCCTGGAGCGGCTGGAGTCCTTCGTCAAGGGCCTGCGCGCGGGCACCGTGCTGATCAGCCACGACCGCGAGTTCCTGGCCCGCACCGTCACCAAGGTGCTGGAGCTGGACCTCGCCCAGCAGCAGGTCAACCTGTACGGCGGCGGCTACGAGGCCTACCTGGAGGAGCGCGCGACGGCCCGCCGGCACGCCCGCGAGGAGTTCGAGGAGTACGCCGACACCAAGGCGGGCCTGGAGGCCCGGGCCCGGATGCAGCGCGGCTGGATGGAGAACGGCGTGCGCAACGCGCGCCGCAAGGCCGGCGACAACGACAAGATCGGGCGCAACATGCGCTCCGAGTCCACCGAGAAGCAGGCCGCCAAGGCCCGGCAGACCCAGCGGATGATCGAGCGCCTCGACGTGGTCGAGGAACCCCGCAAGGAGTGGGAGCTGCGGATGGAGATCGCCACCGCGCCGCGCTCCGGCTCGGTGGTCGCCACCCTGCGTGCGGCGACCGCCCGCCGCGGCGGCTTCGCCCTCGGCCCGGTGGACCTGCAGATCGACTGGGCCGACCGGGTCGCCATCACCGGCGCCAACGGCGCGGGCAAGTCGACCCTGCTGGCCGCGCTGCTCGGCCGGCTCGAACTCGACGGCGGCAGCGCCGTGCTGGGCTCGGGCGTGGTGGTCGGCGAGGTGGACCAGGCGCGCGGGCTGTTCCTCGGCGGCGAACCGCTGGCGGAGGCGTTCGCCGCCGCCGTACCGGAGCTCACGCCGGAGGAGGTGCGCACGCTGCTGGCCAAGTTCGGCCTGAAGGCGGCCCACGTGCTGCGCGCGGCCGACACCCTCTCCCCCGGCGAGCGCACCCGGGCGGCGCTGGCGCTGCTCCAGGCCCGCGGGGTCAACCTGCTGGTGCTGGACGAGCCCACCAACCACCTGGACCTGCCCGCCATCGAGCAGCTGGAGTCCGCACTCGCCTCCTACACCGGCACGCTGCTGCTGGTCACGCACGACCGGCGGATGCTGGACACGGTCGCGGTGAACCGGCGGATCGAGGTCAGGGACGGGCGCGTCCACGAGAGCTGAGCCCGGACGGGCCCGGCGAGGGCCCGGTGTTTCCGGCGAGGGCCCGGTGCGGGCCCGGCGTTTCCGGCGAGGGCCCGGCGTTTCCGGTGCGGCCGGGGAAGTGGTCTGGACCTTACCTCTTCCCCGGCCGCCCGCCATGTGCTGTGCTGTCGGCCATGGTTGACAGTGCAGTTGACGACACCGCGGCCGGGACGCCCCACCCCACCGTCCCGCTGACCCCGATGACCGTGCCCGCCCACGAGGCGGAGGCGCGCAGCCGTTCCTTCCACGACGTGATGGCGCAGCGCCGGACCGTCCGCGACTACTCGACCCGCCCGATCCCGGACGGCGTGGTCGAGTGGGCGGTCCGCACCGCGAACACCGCACCCAGCGGCGCGCACGTCCAGCCGTGGCGGTTCGTGGTGATCACCGACCCGGAGCGCAAGCGGGCCCTGCGCGAGGCCGCCGAGGCGGAGGAACGCGAGTTCTACGCGCACCGGGCCTCCGAGGAGTGGCTGGCCGCGCTGGCCCCGATCGGCACCGACTGGCGCAAGCCCTTCCTGGAGGACGCGCCCGCCGTGATCGTGGTGTTCGAGGTGCACAAGGGCCCGCACTCGCCGCGCCCCTACTACACCAAGGAGTCGGTCGGCATCGCGGTCGGCCTGCTGCTCGCCACCCTGCACCAGGCCGGGCTGGCCACGCTCACCCACACCCCGAGCCCGATGAGGTTCCTCAACGAGGTGTGCGAACGGCCGTCCGAGGAACGGGCCGCGTACGTGATCCCGGTGGGCTACCCCGCGGACGGCGCGCGCGTCCCCGACCTTCGGCGCAAGGAGCTCGACGACGTCCTGGTGCGCCTCTGACGCGCCCCCGGGCTGCGCCCCGTCCCGGCGCGTTCCCGGTGGTGGCAGGTCTGGACCATGGTCATAATCGCGGTCATGAGTCCTGTCATGCCCCGGTCCTGTGAGGTCTCCCCCGGCCGGCCGCCGGAACTGCTGCGGCTGGCCGGCGGCGTCTCGCTGCACCGCCGCTCGACCGACCACGCGGCCGCGCTCAACGCCGCCGTCCGCGCGAACCTGGAGCACCTGCGGCCCTGGCTGGAGTGGGCGGCCGAGGCGCCCAGCCCCGCCCAGACCGCCGAGGTCACCAGAGCCGGGATCGCGGCCTGGGACGCCGGCACCGACTTCATCTACCTGGTCGGCCTGGACGCCCGGCCCGGCAGCGTGATCGGCTCGTTCGGCCTGCACGGCCGGATCGGCCCGGGCGCACTGGAGATCGGCTACTGGGTGGGCGCGGACCACGTCGGCCGGGGCATCGCCACCACCGCCGCCGAGGCGCTCACCGGGGCCGCGCTCGCCCTGCCCGGCGTCGGGCGGGTGGAGATCCACTGCGACCAGGCCAACGCGGCCAGCGCCGCCGTGCCGCGCAAGCTCGGCTACCGGCTCGCCCGGATCGCCGACGCGGCGGTCCGGGCGCCGGGCGAGACGGGGCGGCAGCTGGTCTGGGTCAAGGAGCGGTGAGCCGGGGCGGCCCGCCGGGTGTTCCGACGGCCCGCCCCGGGGACCCGGTACCACCGGGGCGCTCAGTACCGCCCGCCGGTCGGGGCCTGGAGCGCGTCCAGCTCGGCGAGGTCCGCCGCCGGGAGCACCACGTCGGCCGCGCCCGCGTTGTCCACCAGGTACTTCGGCGTCTTCGTGCCCGGGATCGGCAGGACGTAGCGGCCCTGCGCCAGCACCCAGGCCAGCGCCACCTGCGCCGGCGTCGCACCGACCCGCGCGGCGACCTCCTTCACCTTCTCCACCAGTGCCAGGTTGGCCGCCAGCGCGTCCTTCTGGAACCGCGGCAGCGAGCGGCGGAAGTCGTCCGCCGGCAGCTGGTCGGCGGAGGAGATGCTGCCGGTGAGGAAGCCCCGGCCGAGCGGCGAGAACGGCAGGAAGGCGATGCCCTCCGCCTCGGTGTACGGCACCACCTCGGCCAGCGCGTCCCGCGTCCAGAGCGACAGTTCGGACTGCACCGACGCCACCGGGTGCACCGCCTGCGCCCGCTTGATCTCCTCGACGCTCACCTCGGAGAGCCCGATCAGACGCGCCTTTCCGGCCGCGACGACCTCGGCGAACGCACCCCAGGTCTCCTCGATCGGCACCTGCGGGTCCACCCGGTGCAGCTGGTAGAGGTCGACGTGGTCGGTGCCGAGCCGGCGCAGGCTCTCGTCGATCGAGCGCCGCACGTGCTCGGGCCGGCCGTTGTTCTCCACCCGCTTGTCGCCGGTGCCGGCCACCAGGCCGACCTTGGTGGCCAGCACCGCGCGCTCCCGGTACGGGCCGGCCAGCGCGGCGCCGACGACCTCCTCGTTGCTGTACGGGCCGTAGACGTCGGCGGTGTCGATCAGGGTGACGCCGAGGTCCAGCGCCTCCCGGATCACCCGCACCGAGGTCTCGTCGTCGCGGTTCTGCAGGTCGTAGGCCCAGGTCATGCCCATGCAGCCGAGGCCGACCACGCCGACCTCGGGACCCTGCTGACCAAGTGTGGAGGTACGCATCTTCCGGTGCTCCTTCATGTCGCGGATCAACGGCTTCACCCTCTCTCTTCGAGTGCGCTCTAGGTCAAGCCGCCTCCCCGGCGAGCCACTCCCGCCAGCCGCCGGCCAGCACGAGGTCGGCGAGCAACCGGTAGCCGCCCGCCCCCGGGTGGGCGCCGTCGCCGCCGCCCGCCTCGGCGACCCAGACCGGATCCGCGGCGAGCGCGGCCGTCACGTCGACGAACGGCACGCCGCGTGCGGCACAGAGCGCCGCCGTCCCCGCGGCCAGGGTCAGCAGCCGGCCCAGGTGTTCGGCGCCCCAACCGACCACCGGGGGCGGCCCGACCACCAGGACGCCGAGGCCGCGCTCGCGGGCGCCGTCCAGCAGCGCGGCCAGGTTCTCCAGGCAGCGGTCCGGCGCCACCCGAGGCCGGCCATCCTCCAGGGTGGTGTCGTTGGCGCCGACCGAGACCACCAGCCGGTTGTCGGCCCCGGGCAGGGTCCGCGCGTCGGCCTCCGGCCAGATCCGGCGCAGCACGTCGGCCGAGGTGTTGCGCCGGATGCCCAGGTTGAAGGCCGTGAGGTCCTCGGGCGGCCCTGCGGCCGCCGCGGTCGCCTGGAGCACCCGACCGACCCAGCCCCGGAACTCCGGGTCGCCGACGCCCTGGGTGAAGGAGTCCCCGATGAAACAGACGCGCAAGTCCTTGATCATCGGGTCACCGTAGGGAGGCAACCGGCCGCGGCGCGGAGCATTTCACAGGGCGGACGTCCCCCGCCCGGCCGCGGACCGCACGGCCCACCGGGGGCGTACGAAGCGTGGCCGAGACGTGCGGATCGGTCGTGTGCAACGGCGGCCCGGCGGGGCCGTCCGGCACCGGGACGCCCGGGCACCGCCCCGGCACCGCCCCGGCACGGCCCACCGGTGCGGCCCGACGGGCGAAGGACCTGTTCGGACGCCTGGCCGCAGGCGGATTCCCGGTCGGCGGTGAGCGTCGCCGTGCCAAACCGGCGCGTGAAAGCCCACGAATCTCGCCCCGCACCACCAGGCACTGACGCCCCGGCCTAGGCATATGCCACCACGGTTCCCGACCATGAGCGTTGTTGAGCCCGCGTCAGGCCCCTCCGCCGTAAGCACCGCTTGCGCCACTTCCACCGCTTCCACCCGGGAGGTCCCCATGTCGGTCCCGCGCACCCGCACCGCCGCCGTCACCGCCCTGCTCCTCGCCGGCCTCGCCGCGACGGCGGTGCCCGCCCAGGCCGGCCACCACCGCCGACCGCGCGGCGGCCCGGACCCGGGCCCTCAGCCGCTTCGACGACGGCAGCTTCGAAACCCCGAAGGTGGCCGCGAACACCTTCGTCACCCTCGCCGCCGGGCAGACCATCGGCCCGTGGCGGGTCACCGCCGGCTCCGTCGACCTGATCGGCGCCGGGTACTGGCAGGCCGCCGAGGGCGACCAGTCGGTCGACCTGACCGGCACCGGCGCGGGCGCCGTCGCCCAGACCTTCACCACCACGCCGGGCGCCACCTACACCGTGAGCTACTCCATCGCCGGGAACCCCAACAACGGGCCCGTGGTCAAGACCGGGCGGGCGCTTGTCGACGGCCAGGACTTCCAGGACTTCTCCTTCGACACCACCGGCAAGTCCGCCGCCAACATGGGCTACGTGACCCGCCAGTTCACCTTCGTGGCGACCAACGCCTCCACCACGCTGGCGTTCGCCGGCACCACCGCCGGCAACGCCGGCCCGGTGCTCGACAACGTCCAGGTCCAGCAGTGCAAGCCCTGCCCCACCTGCTGACCCGACCCCACACCCCGGCGGGCCGACGGTTCCCCACCGCCGGCCCGCCGGCGTTCCCGGACCCGCGGCTGCGGGCGGCGCACCACGCCACCGCCCGGCGGCCGACCGCGCTGAGGGAATCCGCGCACGGCCGGCGAGCGCCCGGTCAGAACCAGTGGAGGCAGTGCGGGGGGCGTTCGGCGCGGAAGAGGGTGTCGGCGAGGGTGGCGGCGCCGGGGTGGTGGGCGCGGATGTGTCCGGCGCGTACGAGCGTGCTCGGGGTGGTGCCGCCGAGGTAGACCGAGCCGAGGTCGCTGATGTCCAGGGAGAGGTCGGGTTCCCGGTCCGTCGGGGCGCAGTCGGCCTTGCCGTCGCGGACGGTGAGGAGGTAGCGGCCGTGCTCGCCGAGGAACGGGTCGTCGACGTCGAGGACGAGCTCGCCGTCCGTGGACCAGCCGCGCGCGGCGAGCGCACGCGGGACGTCCAGCAGCCGCAGCCAGAGCCAGTCGGTGTCGCCGGTCACCTCGCCGGCGCGGAAGTCCTCGAACTGCCAGCGCAGCGGGTGTCCGGTCGGGGCGTGTTTGAACACGACCTGGGTGACCAGGTCGTGTTCGAGCAGGAAGCGGGCCAGGGCCGTGTGGACGGCGTCGTCGACGGCGATGGTCTCGTCGACGGTCAGGGTCCCGGCCCCGGCCTCGCCGAGCGTGTAGCCGGCGTACCCGTCGGGGACGCCGTCGGCGTCCCGGTGGAGGGCGATGTAGCGCGGTGCGGGGGATATCGGGGGCTGTCCCGCGCCCAGCGCCCACCAGCGGTGCGGCCGGGACAGCGCGCCGGGCTGGGCGCGGCGGTAGCGGTCGTAGACCTCTTCCAGGATCCCGCCGCACTCGGTACGGCGCAGCACCTCGATCGAGCCGGTGTGCGGGCCGGGCGCCGGCGCGCCGGCCGCTGTGCGTGCCCGGGGAAGGGCGGGCGCCGCCCGGTGGCGCGGCACCGTCAGGCGTGCCGTGTAGGTCGCCGGTCCGTAGCCGAACCTGCGGTAGATCAGGGCCTCGGAGGCCAGAAGTACGGAGAGGCACTCCCCGCGGGCCCGCAGTGCGGTGAGCTGGTGCCGCATCATCGCGGTGAGCACGCCCTGGCGCCGGTGCGAGGGCAGGACGCCGACGGCGGTGACCCCGGAGACCGGGACGAGGACCGCACCGGGCAGGGTGAGTTCGAAGGAGTACGCACCGGCGGTGCCGACGGGGCGACCGTCCGCCGTCACGGCCAGCAGGTTGCGCTCCATCTCGTACGCCGACCACCAGACCCCGCCGCCGTCCTCGTTCGGGGTCTCCGGGAAGAGCCCGAACGCGGTGTGGAGCGTGCCGACGAAGACGTCGAGGTCCTGGTCGGTCGTGGGACGGATCTCCATCGCTGCCCTTGCCTCCTCGGGATGCCTGCACCACGGCCGTGGTCCCGCCACAGTGCAGCCCAGGCCCGTCGCCGGGTCAACCGAATAACGGTCGGCCCCGCACACCGCCCCGCACACGGCACACGGCACACGGCACACGGCACACGGCACACCAACGGCCGGAGGACCGACGGCCGGACCCTTAAACCGTTCCTAAAACCTTCCCAGCAGCCGCCTCTGATGTGCCGTAGGTGCTTGACGTGCACAGCTGGTCTAGTCCACGTTGAAGCTGCACCGCGCAGCTCCCCGCACCGGACCACACCCCCGCCCGCCGCCGCCCGCGCCCCCTCGCGAGGCCGTGGCCGGCCGTCCCGAGAGGCACCCCACATGCCACGCGCGCCCCACGACACCCCCGCGCCCGACACCGCCGCGGCCGGCGCCCCCGCCCGGCAGCGCCGCCCTGCGGGCCGGGTCAAGCTGCTCAGCCTCGCCGCCGCCACCGCACTGGCCGCCGGCGGGCTCGCCACCCTTGCCGGGAGCGCCGGCGCGGCCGACGGCAACCTGCTCGCCAACGCCGGCTTCGAGAGCGGCTCGCCCGCCCCGTGGAGCTGTTCCGGCGGCACCGGCTCGGTCGTCAACTCGGGTGCGCACAGCGGCTCCTACGCGCTGAAGGGTGCCGCCGGCAGCAGCGACACCGCGCAGTGCGGCCAGAGCGTCGCCGTGCAGCCCAACACCAAGTACACGCTGAGCGCCTGGGTCCAGGGCCAGTACGTCTACCTCGGCGCCACCGGCAGCGGGGTCACCGACCCGGCCGTCTGGACGCCCGGCGGCGCCGCCTGGCAGCAGCTCTCCACCACCTTCACGACCGGCCCGGCCACCACCAGCGTCACCGTCTACCTGCACGGCTGGTACGGGCAGGGCGCCTACCTGGCCGACGACGTCACGCTCACCGGTCCCGGCGGCAACCCGTCCACCCCGCCGCCGACTTCGGGCACGCCGACGCCCACCGGCACACCCACCGGCACGGGGACGCCCACCACCCCGCCGCCGAACGTCGCCGTCCCGGTGGCCCCGTACATCGACATGGGCGCGTGGCCCACGCCGTCCCTGCCCGCGATGGCCACGGCCGGCAACCTGAAGTCCTTCACCATGGGCTTCGTCACCGGCGTCGGCTGCAAGGCCAGCTGGTTCAACGCCTATGACCCGCGCACCGGTTGGGCCAAGGACCAGGTGGCCGCACTGCGGGCGGCCGGGGGCGACGTCAAGGTCTCCTTCGGCGGCGCCAGCGGCACCGAACTCGCCGCCGCCTGCACCACGGTGGACTCGCTGTTCGCCGAGTACGACGCCGTGGTCAAGGCGTACAACCTGCGCTACGTCGACTTCGACATCGAGGGCGCGGCGATCGCCGACACCGCCGCCAACGACCGCCGCTCGGCCGCGCTCGCCAAGCTGCAGAAGGCCAACCCGGGCCTGAAGGTCTCGTTCACGCTGCCGGTGCTGCCCGAGGGCCTGACCACCGAGGGCGTCGCGATCGTGAAGTCCGCCCGGGACGCCGGCGTGACCGTCGACCTGGTGAACATCATGGCGATGGACTACTACCGCAGCGGCGCCGACTACGGCGACGCGGCGGTCGAGGCGGCGCAGTCGCTGTACGGCCAGCTCAGGACGCTCTACCCGGCGAAGAGCGACGCGCAGCTCTGGGCCACGGTCGGCGTCACGCCGATGATCGGCGAGAACGACGACCACCAGGTCTACAACCAGGCGGACGCCCAGCAGCTGGTCGCCTTCGCCAAGCAGCACCACCTCGGCGAGCTGGCCTTCTGGGACGCCACCCGGGACGCCAACGCCTGCACCGGGGCGCTGTTCAAGTGCACCAACATCCCGCAGCAGCCGTACGAGTTCGCGAAGATCTTCGCCCAGTACGGCGGCTGAGCCGCGGTACCGGCGGCCCCCGCCCGTCGAAGGGTCAGGGGGCCGCCAGCACCGCCCGCGAGCGGTCGGCCGCGATCCGCACCGCGAAGCCCGCCAACGCGGTGCCCATCAGGTAGCGGTGCACCCGCTGCCAGAGCGGACGGCGGGCGAAGAACGAGGACACCGAACCGGCCGTCAGCACGAACATCGCGTTGCCGGCGACGCCGACCGCGATCTGCGTCAGGCCCAGCAGCAGGCTCTGCACCGCAACATGACCGCGCTCGGGCCTCACGAACTGCGGCAGCAGCGAGACGTAGAGGATCGCGATCTTGGGGTTCAGCAGGCAGGTCAGCAGGCCCATGCCGAAAAGCCGGCCCGGCCGGTCGGCGGCCAGCGCCTCCGGCGCGAAGGCCGAACTGCCGCCCGGACGGACGGCCTTCCACGCCAGCCAGAGCAGGTAGCCGGCGCCGGCGAACTTCATCGCCAGGTAGATCTCCGGCACCAGTGCGAACACCGTCGCGATGCCGGCCGTCGCCGCGAACAGGTAGACCAGGAAGCCGACGACGACGCCCGCCAGCGAGATCAGCCCGGCCCGGCGGCCCTGGGCGACCGAGCGCGAGACCAGGTAGATCATGTTCGGCCCCGGGGTCAGCACCATCCCCGTGGACACCATCGCGATGCCGGCCACCGCGCTGAGACTCACCATCATGCTCTCCCCGTTCCCCGTTCTGGCCGCGGCACGTCACTCCGCGATCAAGGCCCTCATCCTACGAATAATGTGATCACACTCCTGTGGCGCGGCCGGTACAGTCCTCCCCACCGCCCGGGCGTCGCACAGAGGCAGGCGCGCCGCCCCGCTCGGGCGGACACGCCGGTTCGCGTCCGGCGGGGCCACCGAGCCGCCACAGCACGGCGCAGCACAGCACAGGGGGACGGACATGGCGCTCCGGAGCGACGGGAACCCATCGGCCGACGTGGTCACCACAGAGGAACTGGCCGCCTTCAGCCGCACGCTCGGACGCCTGCGCTCCCTCCCCGCCGGCGACCGCGTCCGGCTGCACGCCGAACGGCAGTTGGAGTCCTTCGTCCGCGAGAGCCGCAAGCGCCGCCGCCAGAGCGCCAAGGACGAGGCCCGGCAGACCGACGCCGAGCTGATCGCCGCCACCGCCACCGGGGCCCGCGACCGGCGCGAGGACGCGCCGCTGGTCGGGCGCCCGGCCGGCGCCCCGCTCGGCGAACTCCGGCTCGGCCGCCGGTGCTACGTCTGCAAACAGCCCTACCGCCAGGTGGACGCCTTCTACCACTCGCTCTGCCCGGTCTGCGCCGCCGACAACACCGCCCGCCGCGCCCTCACCACCGACCTGCGCGGACGCCGTGCGCTGCTCACCGGCGGCCGGGTCAAGATCGGCTTCCAGCTCGCCCTGATGATGCTGCGCGACGGCGCCGAACTGATCGTCACCAGCCGGTTCCCGCACGACACCGTCCGCCGGTTCCGCGCCGCACCGGGCTCCGCCGACTGGTGGAGCCGCCTCACGGTGGTCGGCATCGACCTGCGCGACCCGCGCCAGGTGCTCGGCCTCACCGATCATCTGCGGGCCGACGGGCGCCCGTTGGACATCCTGGTCAACAACGCCGCGCAGACCCTGCGCCGCCCGCCCGGGTCGTACGCGCTGCTGGCCGCCGGCGAGCGGTCCGCCCTGCCGGCCGCCTCGGCCGCCGCGGTGACGCACGCACCCGGGTTCCGGCCGATGCCGGTCCTCGCCCCGGCCTGGCCGGCCGCCGAACTCGACGCCTCACCGGCCGCGTTGACGGCCGAGGTGTTGCCCGACACCGCCGACGAGGCCGGGCTGCTGCCCGACCTCGCTCCCGCCAACTCCTGGTCCGTCCGGCTCGGCCGCCTCGACCCCGGCGAGGTGCTGGAGACCCAGCTGGTCAACGCCCTCGCCCCTGCCCTGCTCTGCGACCGGCTGCTCCCGCTGCTGCTGGCCTCCCCCAACCCGCGCCGCTACATCGTCAACGTCACCGCGGTGGAGGGCCGGTTCACCGTCCGCAACAAGACCGCCGGCCACCCGCACACCAACATGGCCAAGGCCGCTCTCAACATGCTCACCCGCACCAGCGCCGAGGAACTCGCCGTCCAGGGCGTCCACATGTGCGCCGTCGACACCGGCTGGATCACCGACGAGAACCCGGCCCCCAAGAAGGCCCGCCTCTGCGCCGACGGCTTCCGGACCCCGCTCGACATCGTCGACGGCGCCGCCCGCGTCTACGACCCGATCGTCCGCGGCGAGGCCGGCGCACCGGTGTCGGGTGTCTTCCTCAAGGACTACCGCGAGGCGGCCTGGTGAGCCCCGCACCTCACATGCGGCCCTGCTGACCGCACCCCCGGGCAGAGCGGGCCGACGTCCCAACAATGGGCATGTCATAAGCTCCTCCCGTCCCACTCTTCACACCCAACGGGGGTACCGAACCATGTCCTTGAACACCCGTACGCCGATAAGCAGGCGCACCCTCGGCCGCACCGCCCTGCTGGGCGCCCTCGCCGCCGCCGGGCTGGGCACGGGCATGCCGCACGCCTCGGCGGCCACCGTCCCGGCCGGGTCGGACTGGATGGGCGCCGTCGACCCGCAGACCTCCCTCGCGCGGCTCACCCTCCCCGGCACGCACGACTCCTGCTCGCTCCACGGAGGAGGGCTGGCGCAGACTCAGACGCTCTCACTGCCCGACCAGTTGGCCATAGGCGTCCGCTTCCTCGACATCCGGTGCCGCGCCATCGACGGCGTCTTCGCGATCCACCACGGGCCGGTCTTCCAGAAGATCTTCTTCGGTGACGTCCTCAACCAGTGCCAGGCCTTCCTCGCCGCACACCCCGGCGAGACCCTGGTGATGCGGGTCAAGCAGGAGTACTCCACCGTCTCCGACGCCGAGTTCGGCGCCCTCTTCGCCGACTACCTGCGCCGCTGGCCGGGCCTGCTCCGGACCGAGGACGGGATCCCGCGCCTGGGCGAGGTCCGCGGCCGGATCGTCCTGCTCGCCGACAACTCCGGCCTGCCCGGCCCCCGCTGGGGCGGCCCGCACACCGACATCGAGGACGACTACGAGATCGGCACCATCTTCGACCTCAACTCCCGGAAGTGGCCGGAGGTTTTCGCCCACCTGAACGCCGCCCGCGCCGCCACCGACCCGCAGCGGCTCTTCCTCACCTTCACCTCCTGCACCGGCTGGGGCCTCTGGCCGCGCCAGGCCGCCGACGCCATCGCACCCAAGCTGAGCGGCTACCTCGGAGCCCTCGACCGGTCCGCCCGGCCGGTGCTGGGCACCGTCCCGATGGACTTCGTCACGGCCGGTCCGGTGCGCTCGCTCTACGCGCTGAACTTCGGCGCCTGACCCTCCCGGGCCCGCCCCACGGCGTGAGAGCATCGCCTGGTGCGCAGACTGACGGTGCTGGGAACGTGCGGGGCCTGGCCGGAGGCCGGGCGGGGTGCCAGCGGCTTCCTGCTGGAGTACGACGGGTTCCGCGTCGTACTGGACCTCGGCTACGCGACGCTCCCCCGGCTGCTGGAGCACGCGCCCGCCGGGGACGTCGACGCGGTGGTCATCACCCATGAACACCCCGACCACTGCGCCGACCTCAGCGCCCTCTGCCGCGCCCGCTACTTCGCGCAGCCGCGCGGCCCCCGCGTGCCGTTGTACTGCCCGCCCGGGGTCGTCGGGCGGGTCCAGGCGATGGAGCCGACCGAGGACCTGCACGAGGTCTTCGACGTGCACGAGCTCCCGGGGAACCACCGCGTGGGCCCGTTCGCCCTCGAAGCGGCCCTGCTGCCGCACCACGTCCCGCACGCCGGCGTGCGGTTGGCCGCCCCCGGCCTGACGCTCGCCTACAGCGGCGACGCCGGCCCGGACGAGGCGCTCGCCCGGCTGGCGGCGGACGCGGACCTGTTCATCGCCGGCGCCACCCTCCAGGGCACCGGGCCCGGGAGCGACGACCCCTGTCTGATGAGCGCCGCGACGGCCGGCACCTGGGCGGCCCGGGCCGGCGCCCGGCGGCTGCTGCTCACGCACTTCTGGCCCGGCAGCGACCGCGCGCGCTCAGCCGCCGAGGCCGGGGGCACCTTCACCGGCGAGATCGTCACCGCCGACGAAGGGCTGCTGATCACCCTCTAGGCGGGTCCTCCCCGACGTACTCCCGGCGGGGTGGCAACCGGCCCGCGAGGGGCGTTTCGGCGAACCCCACGTACGCCGGGCCCCCACGTACGCCGGACCCCACGCGCACCAGGCCCCCACGTACGCCGGACTTCTACGTGCACCAGAACAGGAACGGCGTGCAGGTCGGCGTGGGCTTCGGTGTGCTGGTGGCCGAGGGCCGCGGGGTGGTCGTCGGGGCCGTGCTCGGCACCGGCTGGGCCGGCGGGGCGGGCGCCGGTTCCGCGGCGCCGGTGGTCGCCGGGGCCGGCGGCGCGCCGGTCTTGGCGGGGGCGGAGGCCGCCGGTGCGGAGGCCGTGGTCGCGGTGGGGCCGGCCGGGCGGGAGCTGGTGCGTGGGGCGGTCGGCACGGCCCGGGTGCTGGTCGCGGCCGGTGCGGCCGGGGGCGTGGTGGGGGCCTGGGTCGCGCCGCTCTGCGGCTCCGCCGTGGCCGGCCGGCCCGCGCCCGGGGCCGGCGGCGGGGTCTCCTCGCCGTTCGCGGCCAGGGCCGCCACGCCGAGGCCCGCGACGGCCAGGCCCACGACCGACAGCACGAGCACGCCCGGACGCCGGCCGGACCGGCGCGCGGTGCGCCGCTGGGCGGACCGTCCGGCCGGCCGCCCGGACAACGGGGGCGACGGCTCGGCGAGCGCCGGACGCGGTGCGGCCGGGGTGTCCGTGACGCCGGTCGCTGTGCCCCCGGCGCCCGCGGGGGCGCCGCAACCGGGGCAGGCGAGGGCGCCGTTCAGGTGGCGGCGGCAGGGTGCGCAGTAGTCCATGTGATCTTCCCGTGCTGCCGGGGTGGCCGGCACACGCCGGTGGTCGTCGGCCGGCTCCGCGCACGTCGTCGTGCGCATGCGGAGCCTAGGCAGCCCGCCTGTGGGGATTCCACACCTCGCGGTGAGGCTTCTGAAAAGATGCCGTGTCGCCGCGCGCGCCGGGCCCGGACGTGGTGCCTGCGGTCGCCCGGCGCCGGCGCCTCCCCGGCCCGCGTTAGCACCGGTTCTTCAGCCGACCGGCCTTGGCGAGGTTGCGGATCCGGCGGGTGCCTCCGTCCTGGGAGAGGACGGCCAGCGCGCGGGGCGAGGTGGTGGTCTCGGCGACGCGGCGTTGCAACCAGTACGAGGCCGACGTCAGTGCGTCGGCGTCCCACGGGCCGCCGTGCGTGATCGCCGCGGAGAGCGACCACTCCCGGATGCGCTGAAGGATGAAGGGACGCCCCTCGACGGCTTCCGTCATCGCCGTGACCCAGCCGGTGAAGTCCGGGCCGTGCCCCAGGGCCGCGGCCCGCAGGTTCACGTGGTGCACGACGGCGGCCTGCGCCATCACCTGGTCCTCGTCGCGCAGGACGGTGGCGACCAGGTCGAGCTCCCCGTCGGCCGGGACGCTCCGGAAGGCCCGGAGGTAGTACGCGTAGCGAACGTGCTCATCGGCGGAGCAACCGGCCTCGGCTGCGTCTGCCGCCTCGGTTGCGGCCTCGGCCTCCATGGCGGCGTGGCGGGTCATCCGGTCTTCCTCTCCTCCCCGGCCCGCGTCAGCGCAGCCGGAACATCTGGACGGGCGCCCAGGTGTCGTGCCCCCAGTCCGACACCCGCAGCAGGCGGTCGCCGTCCAGGTGGAACCGGCCCTCGGTGCCGACCTGGAAGGTGGTCAGCCTGCGCACGGCCGACACCCGCCCGGTGGCTCCGTCCAGGACGTGGAGGTGCACGGTGCCGTCCGCCTCGCCGGACGGGGCGACCCACTTGCTCAGGACGAGGACGGAGCCCTCGACGCGGAACAGGCCGGTGATCCTCTCCTTGGACCGCCAGGTCCAGCGCACACCGCCGCCGGACCGGGCGAACGCCGTCAGGTGGTCGTACGCCCCGGGGCCGGGACGGGTCGGGACGACGACGACCTCCTCCGTCGCCACGACGAGCCGGTCCGCCCCGATTCCGGTCCGGCCGAGCACCAGCTCGCCGTGCCCGCCGACGGCGGGGATCCGGGCGGTGACCTCTCCTCCGCCGTCGAGGACCAGCAGCGTCGCCTCCGGAGCGCGCGGACCCTTGCCCTCGACCAGGAGGACCAGCGGATCCTGGTGGGCCACGTGCACCTCGGCGGCCGGGCCGTCGAAGGGAACGCCGACGGCCCGGCCGGTGCTGCCCGTGGCGGCGCCGATGCGGCGCACGGTGGCCCGGCCGCCGGCGGTCACGACCTGGACGAAGTCGGACCCGTCGGTGGCCAGTCGGCCGACCGTGCCCTCGGGGGCCGGGGCCGGCGCCCAGACCGGCTGCCCGCTGCGCAGGTCGCGGGCCACCAGGTACCGGCCGCTCAGGACTGCTGCCCGGCCCGGTACCACGGCGACCAGGCCGGCCATCGGTCCGGAGTGCTCGGAGTAGTACTGCTGGTCGTCGAACTGCGGCGTGAACGACCACAGGGCGTCACCGCTGCGGACCTCGAAGGCGGTGACCGTGATACCGGTCAGCCGGCCGTCGTCCTCGTCCGCGTGGACCACGAGCCCGACACCGTCCACCACGCGCTCGCTCATCGCCGCCAACACGCCCCGGCGCGGGACCGTCCAGCTCCAACCGGGCCGCCCGGTCTCGGCCTCGAAGGTGTGCAGCCCCTCCAGGGTGCCCCGGACCACCAGACCGTGTACGCACCAACTGCCCAGCGCGTCACGCCGCTTACCGGGCCGTCCCGGTGCCTCCCAGGCCGGCTTCGACCGACGGAACCGCCGCCGGCGAAGCGCGCGGACCGCGTCGCCGGCGCGGGCGGCCCCGGTCTCCGTCCGGAACTCCGCCCGGGTGTCCGCCCCGGGCGCGGCGCTGTCCCCGGCGTCCCCGGTGTCCGCGGTACGTGCGGTGCTCCTGGTGTCCGCGATGCGGTCCGACGGCATGGTCCTCCCTGATGCTCGGCGGTCGTCATGCTACGGCCGCAACAGTGCCTGCCGTGAAGGGGTTTCCGTTCCCGGGCCGCGGCTTCGCCGGCCGTCGCCCCCGGCCCCCAGAACCCGAGCCGACAGGCGGATGCCCCCTCGGCGCCCCGCCCCCGTTACGCCCCGCCCCCGCTACGCCCCGCCCGCGCGCAGCGAACGCGCGCCCGCCCGGGCGAACGGGCCGGCCAGCAGGCCGAGCGCCGCGCCGAGGGCGAGGCCGAGCAGGTTGTCCGCGACGTCCTGCATGTCGCAGGCCCGGCCGATGGCGGGCACCGCGTACTGGGCGAACTCCACCGCGAACGGCAGCACGACCGCGACCGCCAGGACGGCCGCCACCCGGGGCTTGGTGCCGGCGAGGGCGGCGGCGAGGCCGATCGGCAGGAACACCAGGATGTTCAGGTCGGCCTGGCGCGACGTCATCCACTCGCCCGGCGGGCGCAGCCGCGCGCCGGTCAGGGTGCAGTGCCGGACGGCGAACCGGGAGTACTCCCAGAACGGTCCCTGCGTGTCGGGGAGCAGCGAGAACGTCACCACCCCGCCCAGTGCGAGCAGCAGCACGAACGCCACCGCCCAGTGGGCCCGCAGCAGCCGCCCCACCGGCCGGTTCAGCAGGGCGGCCGGCACCAGCGAGCAGAGCAGCCCGGGCCAGAACATCGGCATCGTGCCGAGGACAGCTGTGATCACGCCAGAACGGACGCGTCGGACACCCGCCCGGTTCTCCGTCCCGGCGGAAAGGACGCGGGGCCGCCTCGACGCCGGCAACACGCCCCGCCACCACCCGTCGGCCGTACGCCCCGCCGCCTCGACGCCGGCCGCAATCCCCGCCACCGCCCGCCGGCCGCGCCGACCGTTCCGGGCCGGTGCCCGGACCCCCGTACCGGGCACCGGCGTCGGACCCATCCTGGCCGCCGGACCGGGCCCCCGGCCAAGGGTTTCGGCCCTCGCCTAAACCCCCTGCTGGACGCCGTGCGCACCCTGCGGGAGACTCAACGGAACTGCTGGGGAGGGCCGTTGCTCCGTATCCACTTCACCGCCGACGATCTCGCCCGGGTCCGGGTCGCTCCGACCCTCGGCCCCCTGGCCGAGGCCTTCCTCGGCCTGCACCAGCTCACCGGCCGGAGTGGCTGCCCGCAGTTCCGGCCCTGGCGCCGGCTGTTCTCCCGGACGCTCGGCGACGGGCTCCGGCCACTGACCTTGCTCAGCCCCCATCTGGACATCGGCACGCTCACCAAGCGGGACACCACCGTCGAGGGCGGGCTCGACCACCTGCTCGGCACCCCCGACCGGACGTTCCGGCTGGAGGTCGCCCACATCGCCACCGCCCGCACCGATCCCCGCTGGCACACCGCCCTCCAGCAGGGCGACCTGCCCGCCCGCCGCCTGCTGGCGGACTCGCTGGCGGCCTGCCACGACCTCACCGTCGGCCCGCACTGGGGCCGGCTGCGCGCCCGGCTGGACGCGGTCCGGGCCGAGTACGGGCGCACCCTGGTGGACGGCGGCGTCGAGCAGCTGCTGGCCACCGCCCACCCGCAGCGCATCCGCTGGCGGGCCCCGGTCCTGGAGGTCGACTACCCCAGGGACACCGAGGTCCACCTCGAAGGCCGGGGGCTGGTCCTGGCCCCGGTGGTCTTCCTCCCCGACCCTCCCGTGCTGCTCACCGACGGCCAGGACCCGCAGGCGCCGCCCACCCTCGCCGTCCCGGCCGTCCGCGACGTCCTGACCGCCGCCGCCCTGTGGAGCGAGGAGGGGAACGGCTCCGGACGCCACTCGCTCAACGCCCTGCTCGGCCGGACCAGGGCCGCCGCCCTGGACGCGGTCTCGGCGGGCTGCACCACCACCGAGCTGGCCCTGCGGCTCAACGTCTCGCCCGCCTCCGCCAGCCAGCACGCCACCGTGCTGCGCAACGCGAACCTCATCACCACCCAACGCCGCGGCGGCGCCGTCCTGCACACCATCACTCCGCTCGGCATCGATCTGCTCAACCGCACCACCACCGCCCGCGCTCCGGAGCGGGCCGCCCCGGTGTAGCGGGCTCCGCCGGGGAGGCGCGCCGCCCGGCGAGGCGCCACGGCCTCCCGTACCGGCAGCGTGCCCGGTGCCCCCACCCCGCGGTTCGGCCGCGCCCCCGCCGGCCGGCCGGCTCCCGGGCCTGCCCGCCCCCGGGGCCGGGCCCGGGGGACAACTCCCTTTCCCCCGTCCCAACTCTCTTTCCCCACAGCACATATCGCATGACAATCGGCTATCTCGCTCGATCGAGCGAACAATGTGGTGCATCCGAATTTCCGCCACCGGATGGGGGAACATCAGCACGTCCGCGCCCGAACGAACCAACGTCCGGGCGGTACCGAATCCGGCCACTTGGATCAGCCCGTGACTACCTCCGCCCCCGTGTGGGACTGCCCCTTCAACCACACCGAAGGCCTGGAGTTCGACCCCCTCCTCAAGCAACTGCTGCTCGCCGAGGAGCGGATCGCCAGAATCCGGCTGCCGCACGGTGAGGGCGAGGCCTGGCTGGCCACCCGGTACGAGGACGTCCGCGTCGTCACCACCGACCGGCGGTTCAGCCGCGCGGCCGGAATCGGCCGGGACCTCCCCCGGATGACCCCCGCCCCGATCGCCCAGGCCGAGGCGATCAACCTGATGGACCCGCCCGCCCACAACCGGCTGCGCCGGCTCGTCGCCAAGGGCTTCACCAACCGCCAGGTCGAGCGGATGCGCCCGAAGACGCAGCGGATCGTCGACGGGTACCTGGACGACATGGAGGAGCACGGCTCCCCCGCCGACCTGGTCCGCCACCTCTCCGGCCGGCTCCCCATGACCACCATCTGCGAGATGCTCGACATCCCCGAGCAGGACCGCGCCGGGCTGCGCGGGCACGCCGTCGCGATGATGACCATGGGCCCCGGCAGCGGCGACGGCCAGGAGCGCGCCAAGGCGGCGCTGCGCGCCTACTTCTCCGAGCTGACCGCCGCCCGCCGCCGCGACCCGGGCGAGGACCTGATCAGCGCGCTCGCCACCGCGCGCGACGACGAGGAGCTCCTGGACGACCAGGAGCTCGCCGTGATGGCCATGGTCCTGCTGGTCACCGGCCACGACACCAGCACCTACCAGCTCAGCAACATCACCTACACGCTGCTCACCCGCCCCGAGCAGCTCGCCAAGCTCCGCGCCCAGCCGGAGACGCTGCCGCGCGCCCTGGAGGAGCTGCTGCGCTTCATCCCGTTCCGCCAGGGCGTCGGCATCGCCCGGGTCGCCACCGAGGACGTCGAGCTGGGCGGCGTCCTGATCAGGGCCGGCGAGGCCGTGCACGTCTCCTACCTGGCGGCCAACCGCGACCCGGCGGTGTTCGAGCGGCCCGACGAGCTGGACCTCGACCGCGGCACGGCGAACCACATGACCTTCGGCTACGGCACCCACCACTGCGCGGGCGCCCACCTGGCCCGGATGGAGCTCCAGGTCGCCATCGGCACGCTGCTGCGCCGCTTCCCCGGGCTGCGGCTGGCCGTCCCGGCCGCGGAGCTGGACTGGCGAACGGGCTCGATCTGGCGCTACCCGCACACCCTGCCGGTCGCCTGGTGACCTCCCCGCCGCACCGCACCGGCGCCCGTCCACCGCACCCGTAGGCCACTGCCCGCGCGGCCGCCGGCCACGCGGGTCACCAGGGGAGACCTCACACCCATGGCAACACTCTGCCGTCCCGCCATCGCCGTACCCGAACACGTCATCACCCTCGACCAGACCCTCGACCTGGCCCGCTCCCTGCACGCCGGCCACCCTCAACTCCCCCTCGCGCTCCGGCTGATCGAGAACACCGGGGTGCGGACCCGGCACCTGGTCCAGCCGATCGACGAGACCCTGCGGCACCCCGGCTTCACCACCCGCAACGCGGTCTACGAGCGCGAGGCCAAGCACCGCGTCCCCGAGGTGGTCGAACGCGCCCTCGGCCACGCCGAGTTGTCCGCCCGGGACATCGACCTGATCGTCTACGTGTCCTGCACCGGCTTCATGATGCCCTCGCTGACCGCCTGGCTGATCAACACCATGGGCTTCCGCTCCGACACCCGCCAGGTGCCGATCGCCCAGCTCGGCTGCGCGGCCGGCGGCGCCGCGGTCAACCGCGCGCACGACTTCTGCCGCGCCTACCCCGGCGCCAACGTCCTGATCGTGGCCTGCGAGTTCTGCTCGCTCTGCTACCAGCCGACCGACCTCGGCGTCGGCTCGCTGCTCTCCAACGGCCTCTTCGGGGACGCGATCGCCGCCGCGGTGATGCGCGGCCGCGGCGGCACCGGCGTGCACGTCGAGCGCAACGGCTCGCACCTCGTCCCGCACACCGAGGACTGGATCTCCTACGGCGTGAAGGACACCGGCTTCCACTTCCAGCTCGACAAGCGCGTCCCCGGCACCATGGAGATGCTGGCCCCGGCCCTGCGCACGCTCGCCACCGAGCACGACTGGGACGTCTCCGGGCTCGGGTTCTACATCGTGCACGCCGGCGGCCCGCGCATCCTGGACGACCTCTGCCACTTCCTGGACCTGGAGCCCGCCGCGTTCCGGTTCAGCCGGGCCACGCTGACCGAACGCGGCAACATCGCCAGCGCGGTGGTCTTCGACGCGCTCGCCCGCCTCTTCGCGGAGGGGAACGTCGCCGACGGCACCCACGGTCTGATCGCCGGCTTCGGCCCGGGCATCACCGCCGAGATCTCGCTGGGCAGTTGGGCCGGCGCCCCGATCGAGGCGGCCATCCCGCACCGCCCGCGGGTCCTCGACACCGTCGACCGGCAGCCGAAGTTCGGTGTCCCGGCCGTGACCTGACGACCCGCCGGACCGGTCGGCGAACCGGTCGCCGGGCCTGCGGAACGGGCCTGCGGAACGGTCTTCGGGACGGGCCGGCGAGGCCCGGGCGGACTATGATCGGCAGATGACGGACACCACCGAAAGAGCCGGCGGACTGACCGACCTGCCCGCCCGGTTCCCGAAGTTGCACGCGCCGCAGTACTGGGCCTGGGGGCGGTTCGACGCCCGGTTCTCCACCGCGCTGCCGCCGGACGAGCTCGTCACCAACATCCACCTGGTGGGGTTCACCGCCGGACGCATCGTGCTCTGCCGGGACGACCGCGACCACTGGTTCCTGCCCGGCGGCACCCGGGAGAGCGGCGAGTCGATCGCGTCCTGCCTCGTCCGGGAACTGAAGGAGGAGGCAGGCGCCCGCCTGCTCGGCGACCCGGTCTGGCTGGGCGCGCACCGCTGCGTGACCGACAGCCCCGAGCCGTACCGGCCGTGGCAGCCGCACCCCGAGAAGGCCTGGCTCTGGGGCTGGGCCGAGGTCGCGGTGGACTCCGTGCCGACCAATCCGGACGACGGCGAGCAGGTGGTCGAGGTGCGGGCGGTCGAGCCGGCCGAGGCACAACGGCTGCTGGTCCGCAGCCACGAGGCCTGGTGGGGCGAGCTGGTCGGCCTCGCGGTCGAGCTGCGGGGGCGGGCCGCCGCGGGCTGAGCCCGCACCCCGGCCGCCACGAGCCGCGCGTGCGCCCCGCCGCCACGGGCCACGCACGAGCCCGGCCGCCACCGGCCGAAGACGCGCACCACTCACGGCGCACGCCCCTCAAGGCGGCGCACCCCTCAAGGCGGCGCACCCCTCACGGCGGCGCACCCCTCACGGCACCACGCCCCTCAGGGCGACTTCTCAGGGCCGAGGGCACACCCGTAGGGGCCGAAGATCACCGGGATGGCCGAACAGCGCGGAGCATTGTCCGATATGCGGTGATATGACTCTTTTGAACTCGGGTCTGCACCGACGGGAGCGTCATGGACAACTATCCGCTTCTCAACATCTTCTGGACGATGCTGGAACTGTTCCTCTGGATCCTCTGGTTCTTCCTGCTGTTCAAGATCATCACCGACATCTTCCGCAGCGAGGACCTCGGCGGCTGGGGCAAGGCCGGCTGGCTGATCCTGGTGATCCTCCTGCCGTTCCTCGGCGTGCTCGTCTACGTGATCGCACGCGGCAGGTCGATGGGCGAGCGGGACTTCGCCCAGGCACAGAAGAGCGAGGCCGCGTTCAAGGCGTACATCCGTGACGCCGCCACCGACACGCCGGGGGCCGGCGGCACCGGAGCCGGCGGCACCGGAGCCGGCGGCGCGGGGGGCGGCGGCCGCAGCCACGTGGACGACCTGGCCAAGCTGGCCGACCTCAAGGCCAGCGGCGCCATCAGCGAGGAGGAGTACCAGAAGGCCAAGGAGAAACTCCTGGTCTGACGCGTTCCGGGCGTGACGGACGGCGGCGGGCCGGTGGACGTGCAGTCCACCGGCCCGCCGCCGTCCGTACGTCCGCGGGCTCAGCGCCGCCCGGAGCGGCGGCCGCCCTCGGAGCCGGAGCCGCCGCCGGTCAGCCCGGCCCGGCGCAGCGCGTCGGCCATGGCGCTGTTGGCCGGCGCGGCCTGGCCGCCCGCGGCGGAGCCGCCGCCCGAGCCTCCGCCCTGCCCGCGGCGGTCCTGGCGCGGCGGGCGCCCCTGCCGGGCACCCCGGTCGCCGCCGCGGTCGTTCCCGCGGTCGCCCCGGTCGTTCCCCCGCGGTCCGCCGCGGTCGCCGCCCCGCTCGCGCCCGACCTCGTCGTCCAGCCGCAGGGTCAGCCCGATCCGCTTGCGCGGCACGTCCACCGTGGTCACCCGGACCGTGACGATGTCGCCGGGCTTGACCACCTCACGCGGGTCCTTGACGAAGTTCCTCGACAGCGCCGAGACGTGCACCAGCCCGTCCTGGTGGACGCCCACGTCCACGAAGGCGCCGAAGGCCGCGACGTTGGTGACCACACCCTCCAGCACCATGCCCACCTCCAGGTCGCCGATCTTGTCGACGCCCTCCTTGAAGGTCGCGGTGCGGAACGCCGGGCGCGGGTCGCGGCCCGGCTTGTCCAGCTCGCCGAGGATGTCGGTGACGGTCGGGATGCCGAAGGTGTCGTCGGCGAAGTCACCCGGCCGCAGCGCCCGCAGCGCGGCGCCGTTGCCGATCAGCCCGCGCAGCTCCCCGCCGGTCGCGGCCAGGATCCGCCGCACCACCGGGTACGCCTCCGGGTGCACGCTGGACGCGTCCAGCGGGTCGTCGCCGTCCGGGATGCGCAGGAAGCCCGCGCACTGCTCGAAGGCCTTCGGGCCGAGTCGGGCGACGTCCTTGAGCGCCCTGCGGGTGCGGAACGGGCCGTTGGCGTCCCGGTGCGAGACGATGTTGTCGGCGAGCGTCCCGGTGATGCCGGAGACCCGGGTCAGCAGCGGCGCGGAGGCGGTGTTGACGTCCACCCCGACCGCGTTCACGCAGTCCTCGACCACGGCGTCCAGCGAGCGGGAGAGCTTCACCTCGCTCAGGTCGTGCTGGTACTGGCCGACCCCGATCGACTTGGGGTCGATCTTGACCAGCTCGGCCAGCGGGTCCTGGAGGCGGCGGGCGATCGAGACCGCACCGCGGATCGACACGTCCAGCTCCGGCAGCTCCTGCGAGGCGAACGCGGAGGCCGAGTAGACCGAGGCGCCGGCCTCGCTGACCATCGCCTTGGTCAGCTTCAGCTCCGGGTGGCGCTTGATGAGGTCCTCGGCGAGCTTGTCGGTCTCCCGGGAGGCGGTGCCGTTGCCGATCGCCACCAGGTCGACGGCGTGCTTCTTCGCCAGCGCCGCCAGGGTGGCGATCGAGGCGTCCCACTTGTTGGCCGGCTGGTGCGGGTAGATCGTGTCGTACGCGACGACCTTGCCGGTGGCGTCCACGATCGCGACCTTCACGCCCGTCCGGAAGCCCGGGTCCAGGCCCATCGTGGCCCGGGTGCCGGCCGGGGCGGCCAGCAGCAGGTCGCGCAGGTTGGCTGCGAAGACGCGCACCGCCTCGTCCTCGGCCTCCTGGCGCAGCCGGCCGCGCAGGTCGATGCCGAGCCGGACCAGGATCCGTGTCCGCCACGCCCAGCGCACGGTGTCGCCGAGCCACTTGTCGGCCGGGCGGCCGTGGTCGGCGACGCCGAAGCGCGCCGCGATCCGCTGCTCGTAGTCGCTCCCGCCCGGGAGGTCACCGGCCTCCTCACCGTCGTACGGGGAGAGGTCGAGGTCCAGCACCTCCTCCTTCTCGCCGCGCAGCATCGCCAGGATCCGGTGCGAGGGGAGCCTGGTGTAGGGCTCGGCGAAGTCGAAGTAGTCGGCGAACTTGGCACCGTCCTGCTCCTTGCCGTCCCGGACGGTGGCGACCAGCCGGCCCCGCGTCCACATCCGCTCGCGCAGCGAGCCCACCAGGTCGGCGTCCTCGCCGAACCGCTCGACCAGGATCGACCGGGCCCCCTCCAGCGCGGCGGCCGCGTCCGCCACCGACTCGTTCAGGTACGTCGCGGCGAGCGCGGCCGGGTCCTGCGCCGGGTCGGCGAGGAGCGTGTCGGCCAGTGGCTCCAAGCCGGCCTCACGGGCGATCTGCGCCTTGGTGCGCCGCTTCGGCTTGTACGGCAGGTAGATGTCCTCCAGCCGCGCCTTCGAGTCGGCGGCCAGGATCTGCGTGCGCAGCGCGTCGTCCAGCTTGCCCTGCGACTCGATCGACTCCAGGACGGCGGTGCGGCGCTCCTCCAACTCGCGCAGGTAGCGCAGCCGCTCCTCCAGCGTGCGCAGCTGCGTGTCGTCGAGCGAGCCGGTGACCTCCTTGCGGTACCGGGCCACGAACGGCACGGTCGCCCCGCCGTCCAGCAGCTCGACCGCCGCCTTCACCTGCCCGTCGCGAACGCCCAGCTCCTCGGCGATCTTCCGCTCGATCGCCTGCTGGGCCTGCTTGGCCGCCTGTTCGACTGGCGTGGTCACTGAGCCGGTCACCTTCTCCAGAGTTGCTGTCCCCGTACGTCCCTGCATTCTGGCACTGCCCGGTGACGGCTCCCGGCCGCGCCCGTGCCCGCCGGGCGTGGCGCGGGCCGCCGTTCACTCGTCGACGGTCGGTGACGGGCGGCCGTCGGCGGCGATCCGGATCAGGTGGGTCCGGCCGAGGCCGGTCACCAGGCGCAGTTGGTCCGGCCCGTCCCAGGCGAGCTCCTTGATGCCGTGGCGGTCGATGTCCGCGACCTGCCAGCGGCGGACGCCGAGGCCCGAGCCGTCGTCGACGTAAACGTAGGAGTACGGGTCCGGTCCGAACCCGGCCGTCCCCTCCTTGACCACCAGACGGCGGTCCGGCCGGCCCGGCGCCGCCTCGGTGCGGGTCGTCCTGGGGTCGTCCGAGAAGACGCCGGCGAGGAGCCAGAGCGGCACGCTCCCCACGATCAGCGTGAGCACCACGGCACCGAGCGCACTGCGGAACCAGCCGTGCGAACGCCCGAGGACCAGCGCCACGAAGAGCAGCACCAGTGCCGACGTGCCGAACAGCAGGGGATCGTCGAGCCACTCGCGCAGGACCAGCAGCCCGCCCGAGCGTGCGTTCACCCGGCCCGCCACGGCGGCACCGGCCAGCGCGGCCGACCCCCCGAGCGCCCCCCACATGACCCAACGGTCCCATCCGATCGTCATGTCACCACTCAATCATGTTCGAAATTCACCCAACTCGCCGCTCCACCCGGGGGTACAGTGCCGGGCATGTGCGCTGCCGCTCGGATGCACAACCGCCCGTACGACGACGAACCGGACATCGACGCCGCCCTGGTCCGGCGGCTGCTCGCCGCCCAGTTCCCGCAGTGGAGGGGGCTGACGCTCGAACGGGTGTCCTCCTCCGGGACGGACAACGCCATGTTCCGCCTCGGGCCCGAACTCGCCGTCCGGCTACCCCGGGTGAGCTGGGCCGCCGACAGCGTCGCCCGTGAACAACAGTGGCTGCCGAGGCTGGCCCCACACCTGCCGCAGCCGATCCCCGAACCGATCGCCCACGGCCGGCCGTCCTCCGGCTACCCCTGGGAGTGGTCGGTGCTGCGCTGGCGCGGCGGCGCCAACCCGGTCGTCGGCTCGGTCACCGCACCCCTGCGACTCGCCCAGGACCTCGCGGCGTTCGTCAGCGCGCTGCGTGCGGCCGACCCGGCCGGCGCCCCGTCGTCCTCCCGCGGCGTCCCGCTCGCCACCCGGGACGCCGCCACCCGGGCCGCGATCGGCCGGCTGACCGGGACGATCGACACCAGAGCGGCAACCACCCTCTGGGACAAGGCCCTTCAGCTCCCCGAACCCACCGCCCGGCCCGCCTGGATGCACGGCGACCTCTCCCCCGGCAACGTCCTGCTGGCCGACCAACACCTCGTCTCCGTCATCGACTTCGGCCTGATGGGTGTCGGCGACCCGACCGTGGACCTCATCGTCGCCTGGAACCTCCTCCCCGCCAGTGGCCGACCCGTCTTCCGCTCCGCGCTCGCCGTCGACGACGCCACCTGGGAGCGCGGCCGCGCCTGGGCGCTCTCCATCGCCCTGATCCAGCTCCCCTACTACCGCAGCACCAACCCTTCCCTGGCCGCCAACTCCCGCCACGTCATCCGCGAGGTGCTGGCCGACCGCAGCGTCTGAGGGTCGCCGGCGGGCAGCCGCACCGGGGACAGGCGGGGCGGGAGGCACTGGACCGCGTCCTGGCCGCCTGACCGGCGACCGCCCCTCACCCCACGGCCGCGCGCGCCTCGTCCACCGACCGCAGGGCGGCCTTCGCACCGGCTCCTGCGGCGAGGGCGGCCGCCTCGTCCAGCAGCGCGAGCGCGTCACCGGGACGTCCCTCGGCGGCGGTGAGGTACGCGAGCCCGACCAGGTTGGCGGCGACGCCCGCGGCGAAGCCGAGTTCGCGCCGCAGCCGGGTGGACTCCTCCAACAGGGCTCGGGCGTCGGCCAGTTCGCCGGCCATGTGGGCGGCGATGCCGAGGTGGCGCAGGGCGTAGGAGAGCGTGCGGCTCTCGCCCGTCGCGGTCGCGAGCTCGCGCGAACGGCGGAGGGCGGGGAGGGCGGATCCGTGGTCGCCCTGGACCACCTGGTGGTAGACGCCGGTCCAGAACTCGGCCTCGGCCTCGCCCGGTTGGTCACCGAGGGCGTGGTAGAGCCGGGCGGCCCGCTCGAAGAACACCAACTCGTCCGTGTCGGCGGCGCCTTCCTGGAGGTAGCGGGCGTGGAGAACACGGCCCCGGGCGAGCGAAAGGTCCGCCTCGGCGGCGTCCAACTCACGCCCGGCGGCCGGAAGGGCCTCCGTCTCGCCGCCGAAGGTGGCACGGTCGCAGAGCAGTTGGGCCCGTTCGATTCGCTCGTCCATGGCCCTGAGCCTACGCCGCCGAGCACGACGGCGGGCCGCGCCACCCGGGCGGCGCGCAGGGAGCGCACCGCCCGGGTGGCGCCGACCGTCAGAACAGTGCGTCGGCGAGCCGGTCCACCTGGGCCGCGTCCGAGGCCCAGCAGTACAGCACCACCTCGTCGGCCCCGATCCCGCGGTAGCCCTCCACCACAGCCCGGACCGCCTCCGGCGTGGTGAGCAGACCGTTCGCCATGTAGGCGGCGCGGCCGGTGAAGGCGTAGTAGTCGAGGAGGTTGCGGCGGGCGCTCCCGACGGTGGCCTCCGGGCCGAGCGCCACCGACGCCTGGGCGACCAGCCGCGGCCGGCCGGGACGTTCGTGCCGCTCCCAGGCCGCCTCGACCTGCCGGTACAGGCCGTCCATGGTCTGCGGCGGCAGCGCCGCACCGAGGAAGCCGTCCCCGAACCGGCCGACCCGCTCGATCGCCGCCGGCGCGAACCCGCCGAACAGCACCTCGGGGCCGCCCGGCGTCGCGGGAGCGGGTCCGATCGGGCCGACCCCCTCGCCGTACGGCGCTCCGGACCAGGCCCGGCGCAGCAGCTCCATCTGCTCGTCGAGCCTGCGGCCGCGGCGGCTGAGGTCGATGCCGGCGGCCAGGCAGTCGTCCTCGCGTCCGCCGATGCCGATGCCGAGCGTGAACCGCCCGCCGGAGAGCCGGTCGAGGGTCGCGGTCTGCTTGGCGAGCAGGGCGGTGTTGTGGTGCGGCGCGATCAACACCTCCGTCTGGACCCGGATGCGGGACGTCGCTCCGGCCAGCGTGGCGAGCGCGACCAGCGGCTCGGGGTTGTCGTACACTAGCCGGTCGAGCAGGCCGACCGTACTGAACGGGCCCGCGTCGGCCCGCCGGGCCCAGGTCAGGAGCTGGGCGGGGTCGTCGACGGGAAGGCCAAGGCCGATCTTCATGGGGTGAAACCTCCGGAGGGCATGCCGAATTCGCGTGCCGCCCCTCCGTGGCACCGCGCACTGTGCGCGGGCCCGCTCCCGTTCTGCGGCTTTCGTTCCAGAGAGCGTTCGTCTCGTCAGAGTGCTTCCACCGTACGCATGTTGGCCGGCGCCGGGCAACGCCTTTTCCGGAGCGGGGAGCCGGCGTGACGCCTGCGCGGGTCCGACGACCATGCCGGGGGCCGCCGCCGGGTGTGCTCGATAGGGTGCGGGCATGACACGCCACATCGCCTTCGACGCTCTCTGCAACTTCCGTGACCTGGGCGGCTATTCGACAGCTGACGGACTTTCGACGCGTTGGGGCCGGCTCTACCGGTCGGACTCGCTCGGGAAGCTCTCCTCCTCCGCCGACCTGGAACGGTTCCGGGAGCTCGGCATCGGAACCGTGATCGACCTGCGCTACCCCTGGGAGATCGCCCGCCGGGGGCGGATCGCCGAGCTGGACGGGGTGGCGTACCACAACCTCTCGATCGAGCACCGGCCGTACGACCAGGCCGAGATCGACCCGGGGCTCGACCCCTGGCGCTACCTGGCCGACCGGTTCGCCGAGGTGGCCGAGGACGGGGTGGTGGAGATCCGGGAGGTGCTGGAGTCGATCGCCACGGCCGACCGGCCGGTGGTGTTCCACTGCGCCTCGGGCAAGGACCGCACGGGGCTGATCGCCGCACTGGTGCTGACCCTGCTCGGGGTCTCCGAGGACGACGTGGCCGCGGACTTCGCGCTCACCGAACTGGCCACCCCGCAGCTGGTGGCCGACTGGCACGCCGCCAACCCCGGGCGCGAGCTGCGCTGGCCGGGCTTCGGGCGCGCACCGGAGACGGTGATCCGGCTCGCGCTCGCCGACCTCACCCGGGCCCACGGCTCGGTGCGTGCCTACGCCACCGGCAAGCTCGGCATCGACGAGGGACTGATCGGCGACCTGCGCGCGCGGCTGCTCACTCCGGCGGGCTGAGGCGGGCCCGGCCGAGCGGCCCGGCTCACCTGCGCCGGACCTCACGCGCGTCCGTCCGTACCCGCTCCCACCGGGGAGGGATTCGGCTCGGCGGGCGCTGCGGCCGGAGGTGCGCCGGCCGGGGTGCGCCGGCCGGGTCGCGTTGGCCTCGGCAGGGAACGGAACGGTCCGCACGGCCCGACGCGTTGTCACACCCCCGGCGAAGGTGCCGGCTCCGGGGAGAGCGGCAGCGTGGCGGTGACCCGGAAGCCCGAGCGGTACGGCGTGGCGGTCAGCTCCCCTCCGAACAGCGCGATCCGCTCGGCGAGCCCGATCAGCCCGTGGCCGGTCGACAGCTCCCGCCGGGCCTCGGGCCGACGGCCGGCTCCGTCGTCCACCACCTCGACCTGCAGGACGTCGGACCAGGTGATCCGCACGGCCGCGCGGCTGCCGGGCCCCGCGTGCTGCGTCCTGCGTCCTGCTCAGCGCGGGCTCAGCACCACCGCGTGTTCACGGCACCGCGTCCTCAGCGGCGGGGCCTGCCCTGGCCGGAGCCCTGCTGGGGCTTGCGCGGCCGGTGACGCCCGGCCTGGGGCCGGCGGGCCGAAGGGGCCGACGCGGCTGCCGTGGCGGGCCAGTGGGCAGGGCGGGCGAGCGTCTCCGGCAGGCGGGTGGTGGCGTCGCCGCGGGCGGCGTTGAGCTGGGCCTGGGTGAGGAAGAGGGCCTCGGTGAGGTCGGCGCCGGCGAGGTCGGCATCGCGCAGGTCGGCGCCGATGAGGTCGGCGAGGCGCAGGTCGGCGCCGGAGAGGTCGGCGGCGACCAGCAGCGCGCCGCGCAGGTTGGCACCGCGCAGGTCAGCACCGCGCAGGCGGGCGCCGAACAGGTCCGCGCCCCGGTGCTCGCGTCGGCGGGGCACCGCCGCGCGGACGAGTTCGCTCGCCTTGAGCAGCAGCTCGGCCACGGCCTGCCGGTGGGCGGGGACGTCGACCCCGAGGATCTCCTCGGGGGTGCCGGCGGCGAGCCGTTCGGTCTCCGCCAGGGCCCGCCGCAGCTCGGCGTGGACGGGGCGGGCGGGGGCGAAGGTGAGCGCCTCGGTGAGGTACCAGAGCAGCTCGTGGAGCTGGCGTACGACGGGGAACACGTCGAACATCCGCTTCGCGCTCGCCGGCTCCTCGCGCCAGCTCCGGCCACCGAAGGTGACCTGCGAGACGTGCTGGCCCGCGCCGAAGCAGTCGTACACGGTGCAGCCCTGGAAGCCCCGGTCGCGCAACTGGGCGTGGATGCCGCAGCTGAAGTCGGTCTTCAGGTTGCGGCACGGGGTGCCGGCGGGCTTGTCGACGGCGAAGTCGGCGCCGGCGGCGAACGGCAGCGCGGCGCAGCACAGCCCGAAGCAGTTCCCGCAGTCGGAGAGCAGGTTCAGCGGCGCGGGCGCGGAGGTGGCCGGGGAATCAGGCGTGGGCTCGGTCACGGTGCTGCTGGTCCTCCGTACTGCGGCGGGACCCGGCCGGTCCGGTCCCCGCTAGAGCGTACCGACACCATCGTCGCGTCCGCGGCGGGCCGGGAACCGGGGGCCCGGTCACGGCGGTCCGTTAGTGTGGTCGGCCGGTGTCGGTTCAAGTCCGGAGCGGGTTCGGTTCGGGTCTGTGCGGAATCGGGGCACCGGAGACACCCGGAGCGAGCCGATCACGACCCCGGTCGGCAACCGATCACTGGAGGAAGCAGGCATGTCCCGGCACGACGTGACGGCGTACCCGGACACCGAGGGAACCCAGGGCGCCGAGGCCGCCCGGGGCGCCGAGGCCGCTGGGGCCGGTCCCACCCGGGCCGGCGACGCTCTGCGCCTCTCCCCCCGGGCCCGCACCGCCGCCCTCACCCTGCTCTGCTTCGCGGTCTGCCTCGGCATCGCCGCCCAGCAGTGGACCACCCTCCAGCTGGGCGGGTTCGACCTGGGCATCTTCGACCAGGGCGTGCGCGGCTACGCGCACTTCGGTCTGCCGGTGTCGTCGCTGAAGAGCTTCCACCACGAGTTCCCCCCGGGCTTCTCCCTCCTCGGCGACCACTTCTCGCCGGTGATCGCTCTGATGGCGCCGCTCTACTGGATATGGGACGACCCGCGGTCCCTGCTGATCGGCCAGGCACTCTGCTTCGCGGCCGGGGTGCCGCTGATCCGGCGGGTGGCGGACCGCTGCTTCGCCGACGCCGACCCGCGCACCGCCCGCCGTGCCGCCGACCTGGCGGGGCTCGCGTACGGGCTGGGCTGGCCGCTGCTGGTGGCCTCGCGCGGCGGGTTCCACGAGGTGGCGTTCGCCGTGCCGCTCACCCTGCTGATGCTGGAGCGCGGGATGGCCCGCCGCTACGGCACGGCCGCGCTGGCGGGGCTGCTGCTCTGCTGCACCAAGGAGGACATGGGCCTGGCGGTCGGCGCGTACGGGCTGGTGCTGCTGCTGCGGGCCCGCCGGGACGAGGACCGCGAGCGCCGCCGGCAGACCGCCCGGTGGGGCACCGGCTTCCTGGTGGGCGGTCCGCTGGCCGCCGCCGCCGCGATCGCCTGGCTGATCCCGGCGATGGGCGGGGCGCCGGGCTACTACTGGAACTACCAGTCGCTGGGCACGGACGGCGGCGACGCCCTCTCCCACGTCCTCCGGGACCCCACCCTCCTCGTCTCCGCGCTCTTCGACGCACCGCTGAAGCCGCTGCTGCTGCTCTGGATCTTCGGCACCCTGTTCCTTCTCCCGCTCCGCTCGGCGACGGTGCTCTGCGCCCTGCCGCTGCTCGCGGAGCGGGTGCTGTCCAGCAACCCGAACCACTGGTCGATCGCCCGGCACTACGACGCGTTCCTCTGGCCGATCCTGCTGGTGGCGGCGCTGGAGGTGCTGGGCCGCCACCACGGCCACGCGCTGACCCGCCGGCTCGGCGTGGCGGCGGCGGCCCTGACGGTCGTGGCGGCGCTGCCGCTGGGCGCGGCGAACCTGTTCGTCCCCTCCTACTGGCAGCCCAAGCCCAGCGAGGCGGCGCTGCTCCGGGGTGCCGGGCAGATCCCGGACGGCGCCACGGTCGAGGCCGACAACCAGGCCGCACCGCGGCTCTCCGCCCGGACCGACGTCGTCCTCGTGGACGAGAAGCCGCGCGGCCGCGAGTACGTGCTGATCCGCTCCGACAAGCGGGCGTTCCCGTTCAAGACGGACCGCGAGCAGGCGGCCCGGATCGAGCTGCTGCTGGCGCACGGCTACCGGCAGATCTGGTCCGAGGGCGGCGTCGTGCTGCTGCACCGGGAGGGCTCCGAGCCGGTCCCCGGCGAGCAGGTTCCCGGCCCGGACAGCACCCCGTACCAGGACGAGGTGCCGTCCGACGTCGGCCACAACCTCTTCCGCGGCTGACCGGCGCGCCACCTGCGCACCGGCCCCGCCGGACGAGCGCCCGCCCCGGCCACGCGGACTGCTCGGACTGCTTGAACCAGCTACTCGAACGGCCCGGACGGCCCGGACCAACTAGCGGTCGGACGGCTCGTACGGCAGCAGTTCGGCGCGCTTCGGGGGCCGGCCGTCACCGGACGAGCGGCCGGTGAGGCGGCGGCCGAGCCAGGGGCCGAGGTGGGTGCGGGCCCAACGGGCGTCGGCGGCCAGCTTCTCGGAGCGGCCGCGCGGCGCGGCGGCCGGCAGCGGGGCGCGCCAGTCGAAGGTGGCGGGCCGGCCGAGCGACTCCAGTACGGCCTCGGCGACCCTGCGGTGGCCCTCGGGCGAGAGGTGGAGGCGGTCCTCGGCCCAGAGCCGGCGGTCGTCGAAGCAGGGCGCGGAGAACAGGTCGACCACCGCGATGCCCGGGTCCTGGCCGAGCTCGTGCACGAAGGCCTTCATCCGCAGGATCGCCGGGAGCAACCGGGCGCTGCCGGCCATCCTGCGGGTGGGGTCGGTACTGGTGAACATCACCACGGTGGCGCCGCCGGCGCGCAGCGCGGCGGCGGAGCGGCCGAGCAGCTCCTCGACCCGGGCGATGTCGCAGCGCGGGCGCAGCACGTCGTTGAGGCCGCCGGCCAGGGTGACCAGTTCGGCGCCCATCGCGGTGGCGGCGGGAACCTGCTCGTCGTGGATCTGGCCGATGAGCTTGCCCCGGACGGCGAGGTTGGCGTACCGGAAGGCGCCGGCGGGCTGCTCGGCGGCGAGGCGGTCGGCGACCCGGTCGGCCCAGCCGCGGTAGTGGCCGTCGGGGAGCAGCTCGTCGCACATGCCCTCGGTGAAGGAGTCCCCGACGGCGACGTAGCCGGCGTATCCGGTCCGACCGGTCCGACCGCTGGGAGCGGCGGGAATGGGCTCTCCGGTGGGCGTGGTGGGCACGCTGGGCGCGCTCTTCTCCGCTGTGTTCTCCATAGCCCGACGATCGTACGCGCAGGGTCCCGGCGTGCGACGGCGGGGCTCATCCGCTTCCGGGGGGGCTCATCCGCTTCCGGCCCGGACGGGTACGCGTCGGCAGGAGTGCCTCAGCAGGACCGCATCGACGGGACCGCAGCAGAGTCGCATCAACGCGACCGCTCATCGAGCACCGATCACCCGTTTATCGGTGACCGGCACAGTGATGCGACCTCACCGCCCGCTCCCCGGGCCCCGGCCACCGCGCCGGGCAGCCCGGAAGCAGGGGCGGGCGGTGCGCGCGTGCGCGGCGATTCGAGCCGTACGCGCGGGGCCACGACCGGGGACGGGGGTTCCGGTCGCGGCCCGGGCCACGACCCGTCCCGCACACGGCCGTCACCGGCCCGGCCCGGTCCGACCCCGCGCACCGCGCACCGCGCACCGCGCACCGCGGCCGTCAGACCGCCGGCGGCTCGAACAGCGTCCTCATGGTGAACGCCTCCGGGGTCGGCCCCTCCGCCCGCAGCAGGGTGAGCTTCTGCTGGGCCTCCTGCGGGGTGGGGCGGTGGCCCGCCGGCACCCACCAGAGGACGGTCATCGCCTCGGTGGGACGGGCGAACCACTCGCGGCGGCGTCGCATGACCGCCCGGTGTTCGGGGTGGTAGACGTAGGCGTCGAGTGCTTTGGGGTCCCGCCAGACGGAGAGGTTGACCAGCAGCCACTCGTCGTCGAAGATCCGGAATCCGGTGGCGTAGCCGCCGTCCTCCTTGAGGCGCCAGACGAAGCCGTCGGCCTCGTCGGCCAGGGCGTTGACCCGTCCGAGGGCGGCGACGAAGTTCGCGAGCAGCGGACTGTCGATGGGTTCGAGCATCCGCGAGATGTTCACCTGGGCGAGTTCGTAGGACGTCACCCGCTGAACGCTAGCCCGCCGCCGCCACCGTGTCTGCGGCCGTCTCACGCCCTGCCTCCGTCACGGCGCGCCCGGCCTCGGCCCCGTGCGGTCCCTGCGCCCCGTTCGGCCCCTCGGCCCCGTGCGGTTCCTCCGTCCCGCGTGGTTCCTCCGTCCCGCATGGTTCCTCCGCCCCGAACCCGCCCGCCGCGCCGGTGACCCAGTGCGCCCGCACCGCGTCGGTCGGCCGCTGCTCGCCGAGGGCGTCGAGGCCCCAGACCCCCAGCGCGTCGACCACCTGACGGAGCGTCACTCCGCGCTCGGTGAGCTCGTACACGGTGGCGTTGGCGGGACGTTCGAGCCGGCGGCGCAGGACCAGGCCCTCGCCCTCCAGCTGCTTGAGCCGCGCGGCGAGGATGTCGGTGGAGACGCCGGGCAGGTCGGCGTGCAGGTCCGTGTAGCGGCGCGGGCCGGCCAGGAGTTCACGGACGATCAGGAGGCTCCAGCGCTCCCCCACCGCGTCCAGGGCGCGGGCGACGGCGCAGTACTGGTCGTAGCTTCGGCGTGACATGTGGATCAGCATAGCCAAAAGGTTGGACTTTCCAAGTGCTTACTTGGTAGAACAAAGTAACCATGAACCATGCGGGGTGACGGTCGGGAGGCCGCAGATGGAGTTTCGGCAGTCCAGCAAGCTGACGGACGTGTGCTACGAGATCCGGGGCCCGGTGGTCGACCGGGCCAACGCCCTGGAGGAGGCCGGGCACAGCGTGCTCCGGCTGAACACCGGGAACCCGGCGACGTTCGGCTTCGAGGCGCCGGAAGAGATCATCCAGGACATCATCCGCAACCTGCCCAACGCACACGGCTACAGCGACTCCCGCGGCATCCTGCCCGCCCGCCGCGCCGTCGTGCAGTACTACCAGCAGCGCGGCGTCAACGGGGTCACCGTCAACGACGTCTACCTCGGCAACGGCGTCTCCGAGCTGATCCAGATGGCCGTCACGGCGCTGGTGGACGACGGCGACGAGGTACTCGTCCCGATGCCGGACTACCCGCTCTGGACGGCCGTGGTCCGGCTGGCCGGCGGCAAGGCGGTGCACTACGCCTGCGACGAGGAGGCGGAGTGGTACCCCGACCTCGACGACATCGCGGCGAAGATCACCGCCCGCACCAAGGCCATCGTGGTCATCAACCCGAACAACCCGACCGGCGCGGTCTATCCGAAGGAGCTGCTGGAGGGCATCCTCGAACTCGCCCGCCGGCACCACCTGATGGTCCTCGCGGACGAGATCTACGACAAGATCCTCTACGACGGCACCGAGCACCACTGCCTGGCCGCCCTCGCCGAGGACGTGCTCACCCTCACCTTCAACGGCCTCTCCAAGTCCTACCGGGTGGCGGGATTCCGCAGCGGCTGGCTGGTGGTCTCCGGGCCCAAGCAGCTCGCCGCCGACTACCTGGAGGGGCTGACCATGCTCTCCGGCATGCGGCTCTGCCCCAACGTCCCGGCCCAGTACGCCGTGCAGGCCGCACTCGGCGGCCACCAGTCCATCAACGACCTCGTCCTGCCCGGCGGCCGGCTCACCGAGCAGCGCGACGTCGCCCACAAGGCGCTGAACGAGATCCCCGGCGTCAGCTGCGTCAAGCCCAAGGGCGCGCTGTACGCGTTCGCCAAGCTCGACCCCGCCGTGCACAAGATCGTCGACGACGAGCAGTTCGTGCTGGACCTGCTGCTGCGCGAGAAGATCCACGTCGTCCAGGGCACCGGCTTCAACTGGCCCCGCCCGGACCACTTCCGCTTCGTCACCCTCCCCCGCGCCGACGACCTGGAGACGGCGATCAACCGCATCGGCCGCTTCCTCACCACCTACCGCCAGGTCTGACGCCCCGCCGCCGGATCCGACACCGCCCTGCCCCCGCGGGGCCCCGGAAGCGCTCCGGGGCCCCGGGCGTACCATCGGCCCGACACCGGATCCGAGGGGGACGACCGATGGCCGACGCACTGACCGGGATCACCGGGATCACCGAGATCACCGACGCCGCCGAACTGCGCGCCCTGCTCGGCGAACCCAGCGCCCGCGACGCCGCCAAGGAGCGCCGCGCCCTGCACGAACACGACCGGGCCTTCATCGCCGCCTCGCCGCTGTGCCTGGTCGCCACCTCCGCCGCCGACGGCACCTGCGACGTCTCCCCCAAGGGCGACCCGGCCGGCTTCACCCACATCCTGGACGACACCCGCATCGTCCTCCCCGAACGGCCGGGCAATCGCCGCGCGGACGGCTTCCACAACATCCTGACCAACCCGCACATCGGGCTGATCTACCTGGTCCCCGGCCGCGGCGACACCCTGCGCGTCAACGGCCGCGCCCGGCTGCTCAGCGACGCGCCCTTCTTCGACGCCATGGCGGTCAAGGGCCACCGCCCGCGACTCGCCGTCCTGGTCGAGATCGAGGCGGTCTTCTACCACTGCTCGAAGGCGTTCCTGCGCTCCGCCCTCTGGAAGCCCGAGACCTGGGACCCGGAGGCCGCGCCGTCGCGCGCGCTGATCTCCAAGGCGCTGGAGCGCAAGGACGAACCCCTGGCCGTCCTGGAGGAGTACTACGGCCCGTCCTACGGGGGCGACCTCTACGGCTCGTAGGCTTGGCGCCCATGACCGTCCTGCGCTCCGCCGCCCTGTTCGCCCTCGCCGCGCTCGCCGAGATCGGCGGCTGCTGGCTGGTCTGGCAGAGCGTGCGCGAGTCCCGGCCGTGGTGGCTGGCCGGGCTCGGGGTGGTGCTGCTCGGCGGGTACGGCTTCGTCGCCGCGCTCCAGCCGGACAGCCACTTCGGCCGGGTGCTGGCCGCCTACGGGGGCGTCTTCGTGGCCGGCTCGCTGCTCTGGGGCGTGGTGGTGGACGGGTTCCGGCCCACCCGCTACGACGTGGCCGGGGCGCTGATCTGCCTGGCCGGGGTAGCCGTGATCATGTACGGACCCCGGCGCTGAACGACTGACCGACCGACCGGCCAGCTCCACGGCCGGACGGCTCCGCGGCCGGACGGCCGCCCGGGTGCCGGAACGCCGGACACCCGGACGGCCGCCCCGCCGCAGGCCTCCCCGCGTTACCTGACGCCGGCCGCCGCGCAGGCGTCCGCGTACTGCGGGGTGCAGATCTCGGTCGCCTTGTAGAGGCCGCCGCCGACCACCGTCGCCTGCACCTTCGCCTTGGTCACCACGATCGGGGTGAGCAGCAGCGAGGGGATGCGCAGCCCGCCGCTGTCGACGGCCGCGCTGACCGACGAGCTGATGTCCATCCCCTTCAGCAGCTGAACGGCGATGCTGCCCGCGGCGTCCGTCTCGGGCTTGTACGGCTTGTAGACGGTGAAGGCCTGCTCGCCCGAGAGCACCCGGCGCACCGCGTCCAGCGAGGCGTCCTGCCCGCCGACCGGGACGTTCCTGATCCCGGCCGCCTTCAGCGTCTCGATGACGGAGGCCGCCATGCCGTCGTTGGCGGCGTACACGGCCTGGAAGCCGTCCTTGCCGAGGGTGCGGATGGCCTCGTTCATCTTCGCCGTGGCCACCTCCGGCTTCCACTCGCCGGACTGCTCGTAGACGATCTTCTTGACCTTCTCGTCGAGCGCCCGGTGCGCGCCGGTCTTGAACATCGCGGCGTTGGGGTCGGACTCGGCGCCGTTGATCATCACGACCGAGGCCGAGGAGGCCTTCGGGCCGAGCGCCTCCAGCAGGGCCTGGCCCTGGATCTCGCCGGTGCGCTGGTTGTCGAAGGAGACGTACGCGGCGACCTTGCCCTCGGCCAGCCGGTCGTAGGCGATGACCTTCGCCCCCTTCGCGGCGGCGGCCTCGACCCAGGGTGCGGTGACCTTGGCGTTCACCGGGTCGAGCAGGATGACCTTGACACCCTTGGCCAGCAGGTCGTCGAACTGCTGCTTCTGGGCGGCCTCGTTGCCGTCCGCATTGGCGTAGTCGACGACGCAGCCGGTGCAGAGCGACCCCACCGTGGACTCGATCAGCGGCTTGTCGAAGGCCTCATACCGGGTGGAGGACGCCTTTTCGGGCAGCAGCAGACCGACGGTCGTGCTCGCCACGCCGTCCGGCCGGGGCCCTGCGTCGCTCCCGCCGCAGGCCGCGAGGGTGAGGGCCAGCGACACGGCTGCCGTGCCCGCGGCGACGCAGCGGGTCGTTCTGGCCGCGCGCCGGGTCGTTCTCTTCATGGTGGGGGTTGCCTCCTGACTGCGCCGCGGCGTTGCGGCAGAGGACGGAGTCAAGCCGCACCCGGGGCCCACGTCAATAACCGAAGGGACAACTCGTTATCGGGCTGCTCGATTCGTTATGAAGTGAAGACTTGGCGGACATCGTTGCACGACAGACATGACATCACCACGCATCGATGTCAATTCTTCAACGTGGAAGGGGCATTGGAGAGGATCCGGCGGACGACGACGGGGTGGGCGGGCCCGGGCCGGGCGGCCATAGGGTGGGCGGCGACCGCGCTGCCGCTTGCGAAGGACGGGACGACCATGGCGAAACCACCCGAGATCGGCGCCCCGGCACCCGGGTTCACCCTGCCCGGGCTGCTGCTGGACGAGGAGAGCGGGACCACGGAACGCCGGGAGTACCGGCTCGCCGAGGCGAAGGGCAGCCCGCTGGTGCTGGTCTTCTACCCGGGCGACGACACCCCCGTCTGCACGAAACAGCTCTGCTCGTACAGCTCCGACCTGGACCGGTTCCGCGGGCTCGGCGCCACCGTGTGGGGCATCAGCCCCCAGGGGCTGGACTGCCACGAGCAGTTCGCCCGCAAGCACCGTCTGGGTTTCCCGCTGCTCGCCGACCCGGAGCGGACCGTCGTCCGCGCGTACGGCATCGCGGTGCCCGGGCTCGGGCTGCGCCGGTCGGTGTTCGTCCTGGACTCCGACGGCACGGTGCGGTGGAAGCACGTCGCGCTGGCCGGGCTGACCTTCCAGCACAGCGACACCCTCGCGGAGCAGCTGGCCGCCCTCTGACGACGCGCGACGGCCCGGCCGGGGAGTCCCGGCCGGGCCGTCGTCGGAGCAGGGGCGCGCCGGAGCAGGGGCGCGCCGGAGCGCCTTCCGGGCGCGGTCCGTTACCAGCCCCAGCCGCCGCCCTCGCCGTCGTCGTCCGTCTTGCCGTCCCAGCCCTCGCCGACCTTGCGCAGGACCGTGTAGTGGTCGACCTGCGTGCCGTCCTCGGCCAGTGCGGTGACCTTCATGGACGACTTCTGGCCCAGGTGGGCCGGGGTGACGTCGACCTTGATGAAGGAGTAGCCGGTGTAGCGGACCCGCGACCACTCGACCGTCTCGGTGACCTTCACGCCGCCCTTGGCGAAGTGGTAGGTCTCCACCGAGTCGAGGCGCTTCTCGTGGCCCTCGTAGGTGTCCGGGGCGTCGAAGCGGTACAGGCTCCGGCCGGCCGCGCCCGCCGTCACGTAGACGACGCCGTCGGTGGCGGGCTCGATGGTGGCGCCGCTCGGCACCGCCTTGGAGACCTTGTTGCCGAGGATCGCGTCGGTGCGCTCGTAGACGTGGTTGTGACCGTTGATGACCAGGTCGACCCGGTACTTCTCGAACAGCGGCACCCACGCCTCGCGGACACCGCCCTCGGAGGCGTGCTGGTGGGTGGTGGAGAAGGCGCAGTGGTGGAAGAAGACCACGATGAAGTCGATGGTCTCGTCGTTGCGCAGGTCCTTGAGGGTGCGCTGCAGCCACGAGGTCTGCTTGCCCGCCGAGATCCCCAGGTTGACCGGGATCTCGTAGGAGACGTCGTTGGCGTCCAGCGAGATGACACCGACGTTCTTGTAGCGGAAGGAGTAGACGCCGGGGACGGTCCGCGGGTCCGGGCCGTTGTCCGGCAGGTAGAACCGGGTGTTCTCGCCGCCGTAGCCGTTGTGCGAGTACCAGGCCTCCATGTCGTGGTTGCCGTAGGAGACCATCCACGGCACCTTCGACGCGACCGTCTCGGTCTGCACCAGGAAGTCGTCCCAGGTACGGGCGTTGTAGACCGACTTGTCGGGGTCGGTGCCGGAGCCGGCCGGGTCGGCGTAGCAGATGTCGCCGGCGTGCAGGTGGAAGGCCGGGTTCTGGGCCAGGATGATGTGGTCGTTGCCGGCCGCGTGCGAGCTGACGCCCTGGTCGCCGAAGGCGGTGAAGGTGAACGGCTCGTACACCTTGCCCCAGCGGTGGTCGCGCGAGGGCGCGGTGCGGAAGGTGTTGAGGGTGGAGATCGCCTGCTGCGAGGCGGGGTCGAAGCCCTGGTGGCCGACACCGTAGTAGTACGTGGTGTCGGGCTGGAGGTCCTCCAGCGCCACGTGCAGGTAGTACTGGTCCACCGGCTGGCCGGTCGGGGTCAGCGCGGGGGTGTGCAGGGCGCGCACCTCGGCCTGGACCTTGTGGCTGAGGTCCCACGGGTGCTTGCCGTAGCGCAGGAACGGCTTCTTCACCGGGGCCGGGACCTGCCAGGAGACCCGGAACTGGGTGTCCGGCTCGGGGCCGAAGGCGAGGTGACGGCCGATCGGGGCGACCAGCGAGCCGTCGACGCCGTCGGTCACACCGCCCGTCAGCAGCTGCGGGGAGGCCGGCGCGGCGGTCGCGGTGCCGCTGCCCAGCGCACCGCCCACGGCCAGCGCGCCGACGGTGACGGCGCCGGTGCGCAGCATCCGGCGGCGGGAGAAACGGGCCCGCAGGTACTCGTGCTGCTCGGCCATGCTCATGCGGTCGGCGAGCTTCGCGGGCACGCCCATGTTGGGGATATCCATGGGCGGGACTCTTCCAGCGGAGCGTGGACCGGACACGGACGTGCGGTGAACGAGCACCGGCGCGCCGGTCAGTCGAACGCCAATGTTCGACCATGCTTCGGCAAAGCCTCGGTGCGTGTGCGGACCGGACGCGATCATCCGCCCTCCCACCGGCCCTGATGCACCCGCACGTGCCGGCCGGTCAGGAGTCACACCGTCAGGCGCCGGACGGACGGTGGCGGTGCGGACGGACGGTAATGCGGACGGGCGGTGGTGCGGACGCCCGGACGGCCACACCGCCGGGGCCCGGAAGGCAGGGTGCCCGGAAGGCGGGGGCGGCCACACCGCCGGACGGCCGGACGGTCAGGAGGCCTCGTCCCAGGTGGAGGGGGCGCGGTTGCCGGTGCCGTCGCAGGTGCGGCAGATCTCGTCGCGGTAGGCGTGCTTGGCGCCGGCGGCGTCGACCCGGTAGCGGACGTAGACGCCCGTGCCGTCGCAGAGGAAGCAGTTGCCGCCCCCGCCGCCGACCTCGGTGGTGCCGGTGCCCTGGCAGGTGCGGCAGCTGAGACCGGCGGTGCGGCCGGTGCCCGCGCAGATACGGCAGACCGTGGTCACGTCGTCTTTCCTCCCAAGCCGGGGCGCCCCAGGAAATGGTAGTGCCCCGGCCCGCCGCGCGGACCGCCGAGGAGCGTGCCGCGGTCGGCGGACGGCCGCCCAACGGTCCGCCGGTCCGGCTCCGCGGCCGGGCCGCGGAGACCGGCCTCAGCCGGGCAGGCCGTCGCGGACGCGGCGGGAGACGCTGATCTGCTGGAGGTCGAGCAGCCCCGGCGGATCGGCCAGGCCGGGGCCGCCGGCGTGCACCCACTCGGCTATCTCCTCGACCATGTCGTCCGCCAGTACCCAGCCCAGCCAGACCGGACGGCCGCCCGCCGCGCGGCCCTCGCTGGAGGGGCCGACCACGACGACGTTGGAGTGCGCGCACACGTCCAGGCACTTGACGGCCCGGACCCTGCCCGCCGGGCCGACGGCCTCGCGCAGCCGCTCGTACTGGCCGGCGTGGTCGACGCCGGGGTGCTTCTCCTGGGTGCCGCAGCAGCAGCCCCGGCAGACGGTGACGGTCACCGGGGCGGCGGGCCCCCGCGCGCCGGAGGCCTGCCCGCCGCGCTCACGGTCCCGACGGCTCATCGTGTCTCCCCCTCCTCGTTCGGCAGGGCCCGCCGCCACGCGCGTTCGCGCAGCAGCCGAAGGCCGTTGAGGCCGACGATCACGGTGGAGCCCTCGTGCCCGGCGACGCCGAGCGGCAACGGCAGCGTACCTGCCAGGTCCCAGACCACCAGCACGGTGATGAACGCTCCGGCGATCACGAGGTTCTGGACGACCAGCCGGCGGGCCCGCCGGGAGAGCGCCACCACCGCCGGGACGGCGGTCAGTTCGTCGCGCACCACGACCGCGTCGGCGGTCTCCAGGGCGAGGTCAGAGCCGGCCCGGCCCATCGCGATGCCGGTGTGCGCGGCGGCCAGCGCGGGTGCGTCGTTGACGCCGTCGCCGACCATCAGCACCCGGCGTCCGCCGTCGGCGAGCTCGCGGACCGCGGTCAGCTTGTCGTGCGGCAGCAGCCCGCCGCGGACCTCGGTCAGGCCGACCTCCCGGGCGAGGCGGTCGGCGGCGCGCTGGTTGTCGCCGGTGAGCAGGACCGGCGGGCGGCCGGTGAGCGCGGCCAGGCCGCGGACGGCGGTGGCGGCCTGCTCGCGCGGGCGGTCGGCGAGGCCGAGCACGCCGACCGGTTCGCTGTCGCGCAGGACCAGGACGGCGGTACGGCCGGCCTCCTCCAGTCCGGTGACGGCGGGGTGCGTCCGGTACGGGCCGGGTGCGCCGACCGCGACCACCGCTGCGCCGACCACCGCCCGGACGCCGACGCCCGGGGTGGAGGTGAACCCGTCGGCCGCGGGCACCGCGAGGCCGCGCTCGCGTGCGGCGGCGACCACGGCGCGGGCCAGCGGGTGCTCGCTGGGGTGCTCGGCGGCGGCCGCGAGGGCGAGCAGCTCGTCCTCCGTCGGCCGCTCCTCCCCGGGACCGGCCAGCGGGAGCACCTCGGTGACCCGGGGCGTTCCCTCGGTGAGGGTGCCGGTCTTGTCGAGGGCGACGGTGTCGACCTGGCCCAGCCGCTCCATCACCACCGCCGACTTGACCAGCACGCCGTGCCGGCCGGCGTTGGCGATCGCGGAGAGCAGCGGGGGCATGGTGGCCAGCACCACGGCGCACGGCGAGGCGACGATCATGAAGGTCATGGCGCGCAGCAGGGTGCCGGTCAGTTCGCCGCCGAAGGCGAGCGGGACGGCGAAGAGCAGCAGGGTCGCGGTCACCAGGGCGGCGGCGTAGCGCTGTTCGACCTTCTCGATGAAGAGCTGGGTGGGCGCCTTGGTCTCCGAGGCCTCCTCGACCAGGGCGACGATCCGGGCGATCACGGTGTCGGCGGCGTCCCGTCCGACCCGGACGCGCAGCGCGCCCGTGCCGTTGAGCGTGCCCGCGTACACCTCGTCCCCGGCGGTCCTGGCGACGGGCAGCGGCTCGCCGGTGATGGTGGCTTGGTCGACGTCGCTCGCGCCGTCGAGGACGCGGCCGTCGGCGCCGACCCGCTCGCCGGGGCGGACCAGCACGACGTCGCCGACGGCGAGTCCGGCGGTGGGCACGGTCTCCTCACGGCCGTCGGCGCCGATCCGGCAGGCGGTGGCGGGGGCGAGGTCGAGCAGGCCGCGGACGGAGTCGGCGGTGCGGGCGGTGGCGAGCGCCTCCAGGGCGCCGCTGGTCGCGAAGATCACGATCAGCAGGGCGCCGTCCAGCACCTGGCCGATCGCGACGGCGCCGATCGCGGCCACCACCATCAGCAGGTCGACGTCGAGGGTCCGCTCGCGCAGTGCCTGCAACCCGGCCCAGGCCGGCTCCCAGCCGCCGGCCAGGTAGGCCACGGCGTACAGCGCCCCGGACATCCAGCCCGGTCCGCCGACGAGCTGCACGACGAGGGCGGCCAGGAAGGCGGCCGTGGCGGCGGCCGCCCAGCGCGCCTCGGGCAGGGCCAGTACCCGGGTGCGGCGCGGCTGTGGTGTCGCGGCTGCGGTGGGGGCCGGCGGTCGGGTGAGCACGGTGGCGGACATGGGCGCCACCATACAGGAACATATGAACACACTTTCATTCGTTCATGTGTGCCCGTCCCGCCCGGCACCCGCCCCGTAGGATGCCCCCATGGGACACGCAGCCGCCGAGAACACCGTGCCGCAGATGCGCCTGGACGCATCCAACGCGGCCAAGGTGGCGAGCACGCTCCAGGCCCTCGCCACCCCCTCCCGCCTGCTGATACTCGCCCAGCTCCGCGAGGGCCCGCGGGCCGCCACCGAACTCGCCGACGCCGTCGGCATGGAGCAGTCCGCCTGCTCCCACCAGCTCCGCCTGCTCCGCAACCTCGGCCTGGTCGTCGGCGAGCGCCGCGGCCGCTCGGTGGTCTACTCCCTCCACGACGACCACGTCGCCGCCCTGCTCGACCAGGCCGTCTACCACGTCGACCACCTGCGCCTCGGCCTCACCGACGAGCGCTGAGCGCCGGGCGCCGGGCGGCGAGTACCGGCCGGCGGGCAATCGCCCGGGGGATCACGCTTCCGCCCGGTCCTGGGCCTCCAGGACTTCGTCGCCGTGCCGGTAACCCCACGCGCCGAGCGCCTCCAGGGCCGGGAGGAGGGTGCGGCCGAGCGGGGTGAGCGCGTACTCGACGCGGGGCGGGGTCTCGGCGTAACTGCGGCGCACGACCAGGCCGTTGTACTCCAGGCGGCGCAGCGTCTCGGTGAGGACCTTGGCGCTGATGCCGCCGATCCGGGCCCGCAGTTCGCCGGGGCGTTCGGGGGCGTCGCGCAGCGCCCAGAGCACGACCGAGCTCCAGGTGTTGGCCAACAGGTCGAAGGCGACCCGCGCCCGGCAGTCCGCCAGGTACGTCCCGCCCGGCACCTCGTCCACCGCTCCCCTAGCAGGTCCGTCACGCACCGATCGGTAACCACCGCCGTTCCTGGAGTCATCCCGTACCGGCCGAACAGGCCTGAGCGAACGGGAGATTCGGATGCGGATCGGCATCATCGGGGCGGGGAACGTGGCGCAGGCACTCGGCGGACAGTGGGCCCGGGCCGGGCACGAGGTGGTGTTCGGCGGCCTGGCCGCGGCGCGGCTGCTGGAGGCGACCACGGCGTTCGTGCTCGGCCTCTGGTTCGCCGGCCGGGACGCCCAGGCCGTCTTCCCGCCGTTGGTTCACGCGGGCGGACGGGACTGAGCGGAGGCGGGGTCAGGGGATGCGCCACTGCTGGAACTTGTTGCCCGGGGTGCAGGTGGTCATGGTGACCTGCTTGCCCGCGCCGTTGTCGGTCAGGCAGGTCGACCCCGAGTAGTTCTTGAGGTAGTAGACGCCCGAGGTGCCCGCGCCGACCACCGACCAGTCGTTCATGAAGCTGAACCCCGACGAGAGCAGCACCTTCTGGCTCGACTGGTTCGAGAAGTCGGTGTCCTGGACGAGGGCCGGGCTGCTCAGGTTGCACGGGAAGATCTGGTACCAGCCGCCGGGGTCCGGGTCCGAACGCACCCAGCCGTAGACGGTCGTCCCGCCCATGACGGCCGCGGCGCCCGCCGCCGGGCTGCCGGTGGCCAGACCGAGCTTCTGGCCGTCGGCCACGTTGACGATGTCGCCCCACTTCGCACCGCCGCACCCGGCGGGCACGGTCGGTGCCGACGGCTTGGGGGCGGGCGGGTCGGGCACCGGCGGGTTGGGCGCCTGCGTCGCCGGAGCGGGCACGGGGGCCGGTGGGGCGGGCTGGTTGGCTGTGGATCCACCGCCACCACCACCGCCACCACCGGCGTTCCCGCCACCGTTGCTGCCGCCCCCACCGCCACCGCCCGCCTTCGGCGCGGTGCCACCCGATCCACTGGCCGCTCCGCCGGCCGCACCCGCCGACGACCCCGTGCCGCCCGCCGCCCCGCCGCCGGACTGCGGCGCCGAACCCTGGGACTGGCCGCCGGCGTTCGGCGCGGCGGTGGTCTCGGGCTGCGCGGAGGCCGGGGCGCTCGGTGTCGCGTCGGCGCTCGGCTGCGGCGTGGTCGGGGTCTGCCCGGCCGGCGACGTGGTGGCCGCCGACGGATCGCCGACCGTGGTGGCGGGGGCCGAGACGACGGGCTGCGCGCCGGGGGTCTGCGCCTGCGACTGGAACGGGCTCCGGTCGACCAGCAGGGCCGTAGCGGCACCCGTGGTGATGATCACCGGGACGACGACGGGCACCAGGAACCGGCGCCAGGAGCGGCCCGCGCCGGACTCCGCGGCCGTCCGCGGCCCCACCGTCGCGACCTCGGCCCCGGCGGCGCCGGCCGCCGGGGCCCCGGGACCGGGGGGAGGCACGGGGCGCACGACCGCGGCGACCGGCGCCGACCGGTCGCCGACCGCGGCCCGTGCCGCGGCCGCCATGGCGGCCGCGTCCGCGAACCGGTCACCGGGCTGTTTGGCCAACGCGCGCGCGACGAACTCCCGTACCGCCGGCGCGAACTCCTCCGGCAGCTCCGGAGCAGGTTGCTGAACGTGCTTGAGCGCCACCTCGACCACGCTCTCGCCGGTGAACGGCGGTACGCCGGTGAGCAGTTCGTAGCAGACCACGCCGAGCGAGTAGAGGTCCGAGGCCGGTGTGACGCCCCCGCCCCCGGCCTGCTCGGGCGCCATGTACAGCGCGGTGCCGATCACCACGTTGGTCGCCGTGAGCGTGGTGCTCACCAGCGCCCGCGCGATGCCGAAGTCCGTCACCGTCACCCGGCCGTCGGCCCCCAGCATCAGGTTGGAGGGCTTGACGTCCCGGTGCACGATCTCCTGCTGGTGCGCGGCGTGCAGGGCGTCGAGCGCCGTGGCGAGCATCCCCAGGACCTGCTCGGCGGGCATCGCCCCGTCCTCGGCGAGGACCTTGTCCAGCGGCCGTCCCTCGACCAGCTCCATGACGATGTAGGCGATCCGCTCGCCCTCCGCGTCGTTCTCGCCGTAGTCGTGGACGTCCACGATGCCCGGGTGGCTGATCGCCGCGAGCAGTTGGGCCTCGCGCCGGAACCGTCTGGCGAACGTCCCCTCCTCCAGCAGCCCCGCGTGCAGGATCTTCACCGCGACCTGCCGTTCCAGCACCCGGTCGTCGGCGCGCCAGACCGCGCCCATGCCCCCGCCGCCGATCCGCTCGGTCAGCGTGTAGCGACCTCCGAGTACGGCCCCCCGACCAGTCATGCCCCGCCCTTTCCCGGTACCCCGCCCCAACGGATCGTCAACAACCGTGCCCGTGCCGCCATCAGTCTCCCCCGTCCGTCGCCCCGCCGGTACCGCTCGGACCCGGCGGCTCGGGCCGCAGCGAGCGCCAGATGCTCTCGGGCAGGACCCGCGCCGCCTCGGCCAGGTCCAGGTCGTAGGTGTCGGACAGCCAGCGGCGGGCCGCCTCCGCGACCGGCCCCATGACCAGGACCTCGACCATCGGGCCGGGCACGGGCGCGATCTCGCCCCGCTCCATCCGGGGCCGCATCCAGGCGCCGATGACCGCCATCCGGGCCGCCTTCGCGGCCCGGATCTGCTCCGCCCGGGCGGCCAGGTAGCCGGAGTAGGCGGAGGCGTGGAGGAAGAGGGCGGCGTCGCGGTGCTCCTGCGTGAAGCGCAGGTAGGCCAGGACGAGCGCCCGCACCCCGGTACGCGCGGTGCGACTGCGCTCCAGCGCGGCGGTCATCTCGTCGAACAGCCGCTCCAAACACCGGATGTAGAGCGCGGCGGCGAGACCGTCGAAACTCCCGAAGTGGTGGTAGAGGCTGCCCAGGCTGACCTTGCTCGCCGTGGTGACGGCGGTGACGGTGAACCCCTCCTGACCCGACTCCGCGTACACGCGCAGCGCGGTGCTCAGGAGCAGCTCGACGGTCGCCTCGCCCCGCTGCTGCTTGGGGGACATCCCCGGTCCTCCGCTCGACCCCCGGGCGGCCCCCGGCACGGACTCGGCCGCCAACTCGGCAAGCATAGGGCAGGGTTGGAGGACTTCTCTAGAAAGAAGCTCTACTTTCGCGAGCGCTCCGGCACTCGGCGCCCGCCCGCTACGCCGTCGCGGCGGCCGCCGCGCGGCCCGCCGTACGACCGGAGAAGAGGCAGCCGCCGAGGAACGTCCCCTCCAGGGAGCGGTAGCCGTGGACGCCGCCGCCGCCGAAGCCGGCCGCCTCGCCGGCCGCGTACACGCCGTCCAGCACCTCGCCGCCGGGGCGCAGCACCCGGGCGGAGAGGTCGGTCTCCAGCCCGCCGAGGGACTTGCGGGTCAGGATGCCCAGCCGGACGGCGATCAGCGGGGCGGCGGCCGGGTCGAGGAGGCGGTGCGGGGCCGCGGTGCGGATCAGCTTGTCGCCGAGGTACCGGCGGGCGCCGTGGATGGCGGTGACCTGGAGGTCCTTGGCGAACGGGTTGGCGAGCTGGCGGTCCCGGGCCTCGACGGTGCGGCGCAGTTCGTCGGGGTCGATCAGCGCCTCGCGGGTCCTGGCGTTCATGCCGCGGGCGAGGTCGGCCAGGTTGCCGGCGACCACGAAGTCGGGTCCGTGCCGCAGGTGGGCCCGGACCGGGCCGGGGGCTCCGGGCAGGGCGCGGCCGAGGACGCCGCGCAGGGAGCGCCCGGTGAGGTCGGGGTTCTGCTCGGAGCCGGAGAGGGTGAACTCCTTCTCGATGATCTTCTGGCTGAGCACGAACCAGGTGTGGTCGTACCCGGTGGTGCGGAGGTGTTCGAGCGTGCCGAGGGTGTCGAAGCCGGGGAAGAGCGGGACGGGCAGCCGGCGCCCGCGCGCGTCGAGCCAGAGGGAGGAGGGGCCGGGCAGGATGCGGATGCCGTGCCGGGCCCAGATCGGGTCCCAGTTCTCGATGCCCTCGGTGTAGTGCCACATCCGGTCGCCGTTGATCAGGTTGCCGCCGGCCTCGCCGGTGATGCCGAGCATCAGCCCGTCGACGTGCGCGGGAACGCCGGAGAGCATCCGCCCGGGCGGGGTGCCGAGCCGGGCGGGCCAGGCCTTGCGGACCAGGTCGTGGTTGCCGCCGATGCCGCCGGAGGTGACGATCACGGCCTGGGCGCGCAGCTCGAAGTGGCCGGCCACCTCGCGCGAACTGGCCTCGCCGCGGGCGGCGGCGCTGGGCACCAGCACCTCGCCGCTCACGGTGTCCGTCACCCCGGCGTTGGCGCCGAGTCCGGTGACCCGGTGCCGGAACCGCAGGTCGACCAGCCCGCGTGCGGCCGCGTCCCGGACCCGCCGGACGAAGGGTTCGAGCAGGCCGGGCCCGGTGCCCCAGGTGATGTGGAAACGGGGCACGGAGTTGCCGGGCCCGTCGGCGTGGAGCCCGCCGCGCTCGGCCCAGCCCACGACGGGGAAGAACCGCACGCCCATCCCGTGCAGCCAGGCCCGCTTCTCGCCGGCCGCGAAGTCGACGTACGCCTCGGCCCAGCGGCGTGGCCAGGCGTCCTCGGGGCGGTCGAAGCCGGCGGTGCCGAGCCAGTCCTGCCGGGCGAGCGCGTGCGAGTCGCGGATCCGCATCCGGCGCTGCTCGGGCGAGTCGACGAAGAAGAGGCCGCCGAAGGACCAGTGCGCCTGCCCGCCGAAGGAGGCCGCGGGCTCCTGGTCGAGCAGGATCACCTTCCGTCCGGCGTCGGCGAGTTCGGCGGTGGCGGCGAGCCCGGCCAGTCCGGCTCCGATGACGATGACGTCGGCGTCCAGGGCCATGCGGGGTCCTCCATCGGTGCTCCGGCGGTGCGCGTGCGCCCGATACTGCGGCTTGCGACGGGGCGCGTCAACCGGCCGGTAACAAGGGGTGACGACGGCAGTTCGGTAACGAGCAGTAGCGTGAATTCCGCTCCGGGGCGTTTCGGAAATACCTTCGATACGCGATGGAGCGTAATTCCGAAATACTTCTGACGGTTTTTCGGAAATTTCCGCGCAATGCATGGACGAACGCGAAACCTGACAGTAACTTACTTGTGAGTAGTAGCTGTGGCCGCGGCTCGCAGGACCCCCCACCCACCGTCGTTTCTCTCCCCCAGGAGGAACCGTGCTCCGCCCTGCCCGGAAACTCCGCACCACCCCCGCGTCCGGCGCCACCGCGCCGAAGACCCGGAAGTCCGCCCTGCTCGGCGCCGCCGCGCTGGGCGCCGCGCTCGCCCTGACCTCCACCAGTGCACAGGCCGCCACCCCGGCGCCCCACCACTACGTGGCGCTCGGCGACTCGTACGCCGCCGGCGCCGGCGTGCCCGGCCAGTCGGCCGGTCTCTGCCTGCGCTCGGACCGCAACTACGGCCACCTGGTGGCCGCCGCGCTCAAGGCCGGCGCCTACACCGACGTCACCTGCGCCGCCGCCAAGGTGAAGGCGATGACGCAGCCCCAGTACGACGCCTTCCTCCGGGTCAACGACCCCCAGCTGGACGCCGTCACCGCCGACACCGACCTGGTGACCCTCGGCATCGGCGGCAACGACCTCGGCGCCACCGACCTCGGGCTCGGCGACCTGGTCGGCGTCTGCATCGCCGGTGCGGCGGTCAACCCGCTCGGCACCCCCTGCAAGGACGTCTTCCACCACGGCCACTGGGACTGGTCCACCTGGTCCTGGCAGTACGGCAACGACGACCTCGCGGACCGGACCGCGGCCGCGAAGCCGCAGATCGCCGACACGCTCAAGCGCATCCACGCCAAGGCCCCCAAGGCCCGGGTGCTGCTGGTGGGTTACCCGTCCGTGCTGCCCGCCGACGGCTCGAAGTGCTTCCTCCGCCAGCCCGTCACCGCCGGCGACGTCGAGTACATGTACGGCGTCCTCGGCAATCTGAACGCCATGCTGAAGGCCACCGCGGCCGCCAACGGCGCCACCTACGTGGACACCGCCACCCCGACCGCCGGCCACGACGTCTGCTCGGACGACCGCTGGATCGAGGGCGCGCTGCCCGGCTCCCCGGCCGTCCCGTTCCACCCGAACGCCACCGGCGAGAAGGTGATGGCGGACGCGGTGCTCGCCGCCCTGCGCTGACGCACCGCGGGAAAACCCCGAGGGGGCGGTGACCGGACCCGGTCACCGCCCCCTCGGTCATGCCGCGGGAACTACGGCTTGATGCGGACCACCTGCGGGTCGTGGTCGCTCGCCTGCACGGCGAACTCGCTGTTGATGTGCACCACGTCGTACTTGGCGTACCCGACCTCGGGGCTCACCAGGACGTGGTCCAGCACCTGCGAGTTGCCCTGGTAGACGTAGGAGTACTGCTCCTTCTCGGGCAGTTCGTTCACCAGGTCGCGGAGCACGCCGTCCTTGGTGAGCGCGGCCAGCGCGGGCGAGAACTGGTAGTCGTTGAAGTCGCCGAGCGAGACCACCTTGGCCTCCTTGTCGGCGGCCAGCAGCTTGGCGACGAAGGCCTGCTCGACGGTGGCCTGCTTGACCCGCTGCACCTCGGAGCTGCGGGTCGGGGCCTGGAAGCGGCTGTCGATGCCCTGGTCGCCGCCCTTGCTGTTGAAGTGGTTGGCGATGACGAAGACCTTCTTGCCGCGGAAGGAGAACTGGCCGACCAGCGGCTTGCGGCTGTTGGCCCAGGCCTCGTTGGCGGGGTCGATCCGGCCGGGCGAGGCGGTCAGCGCGGTGGCCGCGCCGGTGCCGGCCACGTCCACCGCGGAGGTGGCGGAGCCGCCGGGGATGTCGGTGAAGGAGACCCGCTGCGGGTTGAAGAGGAAGACCTGGCGGATGTTGCCGCCCGGCTCGCCGCCGTCCTTGCCGTTCTCCGGGTCGATCGAGCGCCACTCGTACGCCGGGCCGCCGGCCGCCTTGATCGCGGCGATGAACTTGGCCACGGTCTGGCTCGCGTCCACCGTGCCGTCGTTCTTGGAGCCGTTGTTGTCCTGGATCTCCTCCAGGGCGACGACGTCGGGCGAGCGCAGGTTGGTGACCACGGCCTGGGCCAGGTCGGCGAACTTGCCGTCCGGGTTGCCCGGGGCCAGGTTCTCCACGTTGTAGGTGGCGACGGTGAGTTCGCGGTCGCCGGCCGGGGCCGTCACCTCGCGCTGGAGGTGGTTGTCCCGCAGCGCGCCGAGGGCGCCGGCGACCAGGGTGTAGCCGCCGAACTGGTTGTAGTCGAGCGGGCCGCTGGTGGTGCCGGTCAGCTCGTCGCCGACGTTGGCGACCGGGAACGGCTGCTGGGAGACGGGCGCCTGCTGCTGCACCATCAGGCGGCCGACGTTGGGCTCGGCGTACGACTCGTAGAGGACGCCGCCGCGCCGGCTCTTCTGGTCCTGCTTGTCGGCGGCGACCCAGAGCTCGTTGTACTTGTCGGTCGCCTGGACCACCCGGACGTCCTTGACCTCGACGAGCATGCCCTCCAGCGACTCGTAGAAGTCGAGGGTGTACTTCTCCGGGTTCAGGGTGACGTCGTTGACGGTGCCGTCGGCACCGGCCGCCGGGCTGTAGGTGCCGGGGATGTTGCGGGTGTCCACCACGACCGGCGCCGGCAGCGGGTTGCCGGAGGAGACCACGGTGACGGCCGGGCCGCTCAGCTGGGTGAGCGACTGCGAGCCGCCGCCGAAGTTCGGGTAGTACTCCGTCACCTTGCCGCTCACCAGGACCGAGTCGCCGACCTTGACGGTCGGGGCGGCGCTGCCGGTGTAGACGAAGACGCCCTCGCTGGTGGCCGGGTCGGCGTCCGGGTTCGGGTCCTGGATCCAGAAGCCCTTGGAGCCGTAGCCGCGCACGCCGGTGACGATGCCGGGCACGCCGGCGACGGCCTTGCCCACCTGCGGGGATATCCGGGTGGTGCCCTGGATGTCGTGGATGCGCAGCGGCCCGGGCTCGGTCGGACCCGCCGGGGCCGCGTCGGCCGACGGCGCGGCCACGGCGGCCGGGAGCGGGACGAGCACCAGCGAGGCGGCCAGGCCGGCCGGCACGAGGGTGGCACGGAGCAGCGCGCGGCGCGAGCGGGGGCGGGGAGCGGGGGACGTGGTCACCTGGGCGGGACTCCTTGGTCTGCCGTGGCGCACGGCGGCACGGCAACGGGGGCGGCACGTTCGTCCGGCGGACGTGGGGCCGCCGGACCGTGAGAGTGGGTCAGAGGTACGCCGGGCAGGCGCACATCGCGCACTACCCGCGTAGAGAGCAGACGGGAGCCGGCAACCGCCCCCCGCAGCGCTCTCAAGATACGCGCGTAGAAAATGACGCGACAAGACCCCGGCGGTGAACAATCACCGCCACGGGCCGTGCTGACGGTCACACAGTCGCGGGCCCGTCGGCCGGGGAATCCCCTGACCGGCGGGCCCGCCGTACTGAACCCCGCTACCGGACCGACGCCGTCCGACCCCCGTTTACCAGCCGCCGGAGCCGATCTCGGTGCGGGAGCTCAGGCCATGGCCGGTGCCCCTGCAGAGGTGGGGCTTCCCGGTTGCGCACGGGTCTTCGCCCGGGCCGGAGTCCCCCGCCGCCGGGTCACCGGTGCCGCCGCCCGTGAAGTCCGCGCCGGCGCAGTGGGAGGTCCCGTTCCAGCCACCCGTGTGCGGCGGACCGCCTCGCTCCGGGTGAGGGCGACGGCGGACGTGCGGAGGCAGGCCTTGCGGGACATGAGTACTCCTGGAATGAGACACCGAGGCGCGGCGCGGCGCGGGGACGCACGGATCACCGGAAGGAGAGCGCCGGAGGAACCCCGGCACGACATGGCGGGGTGCGGCGTGGACGGCCACTTCGCGGACGCGCGGCACAGGGAAGAGCGCGGCGTGGAAGAGCGCGGCGTGGACGGCCGTCAGCAGACGAGGGAAACGCGCCAGGACCGGAAGGCCGGAGACCGCGAGAGGGCGGCGGAACACATGGCCAGCGAATGGGCGGGGGCGTGGGCGCCACTCCCGCCGCTGGTGAAGAGGACGAGGTCGATCGAGTCCTGGCCGGCTCTCGACTGGACGTGCTCCAGGCCGCCGCACGGATCGGCGTGGGCCCAGAGCACGTCCTTCAGGACATGGGCGTCGGCGGCGGTGGGCGCACGCCGGTCGGGGCTCGTCAGGGTGAGTCGGACAATGTGCATCGGGCTCGGTTCAGACTGCCGGTGCCGCCCGCGGCGGTCACTTCTTGTCGTCCCAGCTGATGCTGCCCGGGTCGCCCAGGCCGGGGTCGCTCGCCGCGGACACGCCCGCCACGGTGGTCGGTGCGGCGGCGGGGGCGGCGGAGGCGGAGGCGGCGACGGCAGGCAGAGCGAACGTGGCCACCACTGCCGCAGTCGCGAGGACACCGGAGACGCGAGCGGTAATCCGCATGGAGAACAACCCCCTGGTTGCTGGTCGGTCGGTACTTCGGACGGACGGCGGCTTCGTCCCCGCCGTCCACCGGACCCGGGGCTCTGCGCCCCGCGACTCGGTGACTCACATCCTGCAAGCCCGGACCGGTGCTCCGGAAGCCCCTCCCTGAGGCATCATCAGGCCTGGCAGCATGGCGCCACCCCACCCGCCCCTGCCGCCCCCGCCGCCCCCCGGGCGCATCGTCAGATCACCTTGCACACACATGTACGAACTGTGAGAATCGCACATGCGGCCCTTACAGAGGGCCGCGCGCACCGTCGGGACCGGGGGGAATCGTGCTCGAAGCGCTGGGACTTGGCCCAACCGCGGAAGCCGTGTACGCGGCCCTGCTGGCCGAGCCCGGGTGCCGGGTCACCGACCTGTGCCGCCGGTTCGGCCTCTCCGAGACCGCCGTCAGGGAGGCCCTCGACCAACTCGCGGACCTGACGCTGCTGCGCCCCTCCCAGGAGGTCTCCGGCGCGCTGCGCCCGGTCAGCCCGGCCGTGGGCCTGGAGGCCGTGATCCGCCGCCAGGAGGACGACCTCGCCCGCCGCCAGCAGGAGCTGGCCGCCAGCAAGGCCGCCGTCGCCCAGGCCGTCGCCGCCTACGCCGACCTGGTGCCCAACACCGCCTCGGACGCCACCGAGCGCCTGGTCGGCATGGACGCGATCCAGGCCAAGCTCGAAATGCTGGCGCGCGACCTGCGGGAGGAGTTCCTCGCCGCGATCTCGGGCGGGGCGCAGTCCCGGGCCAGCATGGACGCCGCCCGCCCGCTCGACCGGGCCGCGCTGGAGCGCGGCGTCGCCATGCGGACGCTCTACCAGGACAGCGCCCGCAACGACCAGGCCACCCACGCGTACGCCCAGTGGCTCACCGGGCTCGGCGGTCAGGTGCGGACGGCGCCGCTGCTGCCGCCCCGGCTGCTGGTGTTCGACCGGCACACCGCCGTGGTCCCGATCGACCCGACGCAGACCAGGCGCGGGGCCCTCTGCACCAGCGAGCCCGGGCTGGTCGCCTCCCTCGTCGCCCTGTTCGAACAGGCCTGGTCCACCGCCGTGCCGCTCGGCGCCGACCAGCCCACCCATCACGACACCGGCCTCACCCCGGCCGAGCGCGACCTGCTCCGGCTGCTCGGGACGGGCCTGACCGACGAGGCCGCCGGCAAGCGGCTCGGGATCTCGGTGCGCACCGTACGCCGCCAGATGTCCGCCCTGATGGAGCGCCTCGACGCCGCCAGCCGCTTCGAGGCGGGCCTCAAGGCGGCCCAGCGCGGCTGGCTGTAGACGGGCACCGGGCCCGGGGCGACCGGGCCCGGGGCCACCGGTACGGCGAGGGCCCGCCGCCCCCGGGGTCTCCCGGAGCCGGCGGGCCCTCGTCCGCGTCGTGGACGGGCGGGCGGGCGGCTACTCGGCGTCGGTGGCCGCCGCGGCCAGCCCCGCCGACCACTTCTCCTCGACCCTGCCGAACTTCCAGTACGCGATCGCGGCCGCCCAGGTCAGCACGAACAGGGCCACGATGGCGTACCCGACGAGGTTGAGGTCCAGCCCGCCGACCCAGGCGACCGGCCCGCTGGTGATGTCCAGCTTCTCGCCCAGCAGCCCGATCAGCTCGATCGAGCCGATGACCAGCGCGACCAGCACCGAGAGGCCGGTCACGGTCAGGTTGTAGTAGATCTTCCGGACCGGCTTGGAGAACGCCCACTCGTAGGCGAAGTTCATGAACGAGCCGTCGATGGTGTCCAGCAGGCTCATGCCGGCCGCGAACAGGACCGGCAGCACCAGCAGCGCGTACCAGGGGAGCTGGAAGGCCGCCGCGCCGCCGGCCAGGACCAGCAGCGAGACCTCGGTCGCGGTGTCGAAGCCGAGGCCGAAGAGCAGGCCGACCGGGTACATGTGCCACGGCTTGGTGACGGCCCTGGTCACCCGGCCCAGGATGCGGTTCATGAAGCCGCGCCGCTCCAGCTGCGCCTCCAGCTCGGCCTCGTCGTACTCGCCCTCCCGCATCTTGCGGAACACCTTGAGGATGCCGTTGAAGGCGCCCAGGTTGATCAGACCGAGCAGCAGCAGGAACGTCCCGGAGACGGTGACGCCGATCAGGCCGGTGGCCTCGTGCAGGGTGGAGTCGTCCGCCTCGACCTGCCCGGCGAGCGACTTGATCCCGAAGGCCAGCAGCGCGCAGAGGCCGAAGACGATCGACGAGTGGCCCAGCGAGAACCAGAAGCCGACCGAGAGCGGCCGCTTGCCCTGGCCCATCAGCTTGCGGGTGGTGTTGTCGATGGCCGCGATGTGGTCCGCGTCGAAGGCGTGCCGCATACCGAGGGTGTAGGCGGTGAGGCCCATGCCGGCGCCGAACACCTGCCCGCCGACGTCGTAGTGCTCGGGCGCGATGACCGCGAGCAGCGTGACCCAGCCGATCACGTGCAGGGCGAGGATGAAGCCGCCCATGCCGGCCAGGCGGATCCACTCCTCGCGGGTGAGCCGGTCGCGCCATCTGACGGCGGTGGCACCTGCGGCGGGGCTGGACATCGTGTCGTCCTTTCGGCGGTACATGCGGAGCCGGGCCATCTTTCCCCTGATGGGGAAGTACTTGCAAGTCATGCGCAACTACGGGATGGGGGCGAGCGGTGCACGGGAGCGCGAAGGGGTGCGTTCCGGAAGCGCGTACGCCCTCCCGAAGATCGTCATGCACCGTACAAACACCCGTAACCTCCGAAACCTTTCACCTGCGCGTCTACGCGCGGATACTCAGGTTCTACGCGCGAATACTCGGGCGCCGACACCTCAACTCCCCACGGAGGAACGGCAAATGATCCGCATTCGAACGGCCGCTGCCCTGGCCGCCTCGACTCTCCTCGCGGCGGGCCTCACCAGCCTCGCCCCCACCGCCTCGGCCACCCCCTCGGCCGCGACCGCCCCGGCCACCGCCGCCACCGCCGTCAGCGCGACCCCCCACCGCGTGCTGTTCGACAACAGCAAGGGCGAGACCGCCGGCAACGCCGACTGGATCATCTCCACCGCCCAGCCCGACCCGCTGGCCCAGAACGCCAACCCCACCACCGAGAAGAGCTGGACCGGCGCCCTCTCCGCGTGGGGCGTCGCCCTCCAGAAGACCGGCCAGTACAGCCTCAAGACCCTCCCGGCCGGCAACACCATCAGCTACGGCACCGGCGCCGCGCTGGACCTCGCCAACTTCGACACCTTCGTGATCCCCGAGCCGAACATCCGGTTCAGCACGGCCGAGAAGTCCGCCCTGATGCGCTTCGTCCAGAACGGCGGCGGGCTCTTCCTGATCTCCGACCACAACCAGAGCGACCGCAACAACGACGGCTGGGACTCCCCCAAGATCATCAACGACCTGCTCACCAACAACGGGGTGAACAACAACGACCCCTTCGGCTTCTCGGTCGACCTGCTCAACATCTCCACCGACAACCCGCGCGCGGTCAACGACGCCGCCGACCCGGTGCTGCACGGCCCCTTCGGCACCGTCACCGGCTCCATCCTGCGCGCCGGCACCACGTTCACCCTCAAGCCGGCCGACAACCCGTCGGTCAAGGGCCTGCTCTACCGCACCGGCTACAGCGGCAACACCGGCGCCTTCTTCGTCACCAGCGGCTACGGCTCCGGCCGCGTCGCGATCTGGGGCGACAGCTCCCCCGCCGACGACGGCACCGGACAGTCGGGCAACACCCTCTACAACGGCTGGAACGACCCGGCCGGCACCGACGCCGCCCTCGCGCTCAACGCCACCTCCTGGCTCAGCAAGGCGTGACACCGGGGCCCGTCAGAGCACGGCACCGGGCCTCGGCGGGGCCCGGTCGCCGGGCCTCGCCTGGGCCGGGCTCCGGGGCCCGGCCGGGCGTGACGCCCGGGCCCGCTCCGGCTCACCAGGAAATCGGCGGCATCCTCCCCTAGGGTCGGAATGCTGACGCCTGCGGCGCGGGCGGGCCCACCCGGCCCGCCCCGCACCGTGGCCCGCCGAGCGGGGACCCGCCCCAGCCGGGCTCCCCGCCGACCCGGGACTCCCGGGACCCGATGGGAGCGGCCATGCCCTCGTACCCCTACCGCACCATCCGCGAGGACCTGCGCGTCCCGCTGCCCGACGGCACCGGGCTGTACGCCCGCCTCTGGCGCCCGGTGACCGACGACCCCGTCCCCGCCCTACTGGAGTACTCCGCCGGACGCCTCACCGACTGGACCGCCTCCGACGACGCGCGCCGCCACCCCTGGTACGCCGGGCACGGCTACGCCTCCGCCCGGGTCGACCGGCGCGGCCACGGCAACTCCGGCGGCACCCCCGGCGACGCCACCGACCTCCCGGACGGGGCCGCCGTCCTCGCCTGGCTCGCCGGCCGCCCCTGGTGCAGCGGCCGGATCGGCCTGCTCGGCACCGGCCCCGCCGGCGCCACCGCCCTGCGGCTCGCCGCCCACGCCCCCGACGCCGTCCACGCCGTGGTCGCCGCCTGCCCCGAGACCGGCCTGCGCCCCGGCGGCGCCGTCCCCGCCGCCGACCTGCACGCCCGCGCCACCGCCCACCTCGCCGACGCGGCCCGCCCGCCGGACCCGCAGTACCTCGGCGACGACTGGCGGCCCCGGTGGCAGGAGCGGCTCGCCTCCCTGGAACCGCCCTTCCCCGGCTGGCTCGCCGACGCCCCGCCCGACGACCCGCCCGCCACCGCCGCCGTTCCCACCCTCGCCGTCGCCGGCTGGGGCGATCCGTCCTGCGCGCTGCTGCTGCGCCTGCTCGCCTCCGGGGCCGTCCCGGTCCGTGCCGTCCTCGGGCCCTGGCCGCACGGCCTGCCCGACGAGATCCTCCCCGAGACCCTCCGCTGGTGGGACCACTGGCTCCGGGACATCGACGCCGGCGCCCTCAAGACCCCCGTCCTGCGCAGCTGGATCAGCACCCGCTGGACCGGCGAGGAGGCCTGGCCCTCCCCCGACGTCCGCGACATCCACTACGGCCTCGACGGCCCGCTGCGCACCGCCGGCACCGCCTCGGACGACCGCCACGTCCAGGTCCGCTCCCCCCAGCACACCGGGCTCAACGCCGGCGCCTACGTCCCGGCCGGCCGGCCCGCCGACCAGCCGCCCGACCAGCGGGAGGAGGACGGGCGCTCCGTCTGCTTCGACTCCCAGCCCCTGCCCGAGCCGCTCGAACTCCTCGGCACGCCGTCCCTGCGGCTGCGCCTGCGCCCCTCGCCCGCCCCCGGCCTGGTCGTCGCCCGCCTCTGCGACGTCGCCCCCGACGGCACCTCCGTCCTGCTCACCCGCGGCGCCCTCGTCACCTCCCCGTCGGAGCCGGACGCCACCGTGGAGCTCGCCGCCGCCGGCACCACCGTCCCGCCCGGCCACCGGCTGAGGCTCGCCCTCTCCTCCGCCTACTGGCCGTGGCTCTGGCCCGACCCCGACCCCGCCGGCTTCGGCCTCGACCCGTCGCACAGCACGCTGACGCTCCCGGTCCGCCACCTCGCCGCCGACTCCGGCGCCGCCCCCGTCACCTTCGCCTCCCCCACCCTCCCGTTCCCGCCCCCCGTCCACACCACCGAGCCCCTCACCGCCCGCCCCGAGCGCCTCACCATCCACGACATCGCCCGCCACGAGTGGCGCACCGAGCTCTCCCCCGCCGCCGACGGCACCCGCACCCACCCCGACGGCCTGGTCCGTGACGAGCACACCGTCACCGCCTACCGCATCCTCACCGCCACCCCCACCAGCGCCCAGGCCCGCACCGACCGCACCGTCCGCCTCGAACGCCCCGCCATCGGCTGGGACATCACCCTCCAGACCCGCACCGAACTCCGCTGCACCCCCACCCACTTCCTCGCCCACACCCGGCTGACCGCCCTCGAAGCCGGCGACGTCGTCTTCACCCGCGACTGGCAGCAGCAGATCCCCCGGGAGAGCGATTGACAAGCCACCACCCACGTCACGTAAAACGGTAGGAACGACTTCCTACCATGCGCTACCGTGGAGGCATGACCGCACGGAAACTGTCGATCTCGGTTCCGCCGGAGGTCGAGGAGACGATCAAGGCAGCAGCGGCCGAAGAGGGCAAGCCGGTGTCCGCCTGGCTGGCGGAGGCCGCCGTCGAGAAGGCTCAGGTCGCCGCTCTTCACGCACAGGGTCGCGCCGCCGCGCGTGAGCTCGTTGCGGAGTACGAGAGCGAGCACGGCAAGCTGCCCCAGGAGTCACGACAGCGGGCCCGCCAGTTCCTCCTGGAGGCCGGGCTCCTGGACGACGAGCCCTGGTCGGCGGTCGGGTAGTGCGCACCATCGTCTACGACACCGGCGCGCTCCTGGCCGCCGAGCGCCGTAACCCCGACTTCCTGGCACTGCACGACGAGCTGACCGCTGCACACATCAGGCCGATCGTTCCCGTGGTCGTCCTCGCGCAGGCCTGGCGAGGTGGACCTCAGCACCAGATCTCGCGAGTACTCAAGGGCTGCGATGTCCTTCCCGATGACCAGCGCATCGGCCGCGCCGCCGGCATCGCCTGCGGCGCCTCGGGAACGTCGGACGTCGTCGATGCGATCGTCGTTGCAACCGCCGTCCAGCACCAGGCCGCCGTGGTCACCAGCGACCCGGATGACCTGACCCACCTGGCCGACTCCATCGGAGTCAAGCTCCGCCTCTTCACGGTCTGATCAGGGACCGATCTCAGCCGCCTACGGGAACACAAGCGCCAGCGCCTCCCCCAGGTTGTACTCCGCGATCGCCCGCATCGCGTCGCGGTGCGGGAAGTCCCCGTCGAGCAGGCGCAGCGGGCCGGCGACGAGGGAGAGTCGCATCGCCAACGCGTAGAGGGCGAGGCGGTGTTGGTCGAGGTCTTCGGTGTGCAGGTGGTGGTAGTGGGTGCCGAAGCGGATGCGGAGGAAGGCGTGCTCCCATTCGGGGTCGAAGTGCATCAGCCCCTCGATGTCGATGAGCACCGGTTCGCCGGCCGTGTCCACGAGCACGTGGTCGGGCCCGAGTTCGCCGTGCACCAGCCCGTACCGGGTGCGCGGGCGGACCGCCGCGTACCGGGTGTGCAGCAGGGCCGCGAGCCGGTCGCGGGCGGCGGCGATCCGCGCGTCCCGGCGGGCCGCCTCGGCGAGGTCGGCGAGGGCCCGGTCGTGGACCAGCTGTTCGCAGGAACCACCCCGTGACGTACCGCCGTTGTCGAGCAGCGCGAGCTTGCCGTAGGCCGCCGTGCCGCCGTTGCCGCGCAGCACGTCGAGGGTGTGGCCGAGCCGGGCCAGGACCGGCTGCGCCGCGCGCGGGTCGCGGTCGAGGAGTGTTTCGAGGTTCTCGCCGGGGACGTCCTCGACCACCGCGGCGTCCGCAGGGACGTGGTCCCCGCTCCGGTCGGCGAGGTGCAGGCGCGGTGTCCGCACGCCGACGGCCGTCAGCCGCCGGTGCGCGGCTTCGAAGAGGTCGAGTCCGGAGGCGTGCGCCAGCGGGTCGGCGTCGTCCGCGACCGCGCCGGGCCAGTAGTTCTCGGCGTCGCCCCAGACGTACGCGATCGCCGTCCCGCCGTCGTCGAACGCGAGCCGGTAGACGCCCTTCTTGCTCCCGCCCCGCAGCCGTTCGACGCCGTCGAGCCGCCGCCCGGCCCCGTACGCCGCCCGCGCCAGAGCCGCCAGTTGCCCCTGCGTCACGCCCGTCGTCCCACCCATGCGCCGCTCTCCCCCTCGTGCTCGAAGCGGAGGACAGCATAGAGGCTAAAAGGAATCCTTATGGCTTTACTCGTCCATCAAGGAAGTGTTTATATGTGCCCATGAAGACACTGGGCCTGATCGGCGGCATGAGCTGGGAGTCCACCGCCGAGTACTACCGGACGCTCAACCAGCTCACCCGCGAGCGCCTCGGCGGCCTGCACTCCGCCCGGCTGGTGCTCTACTCCGTCGACTTCGCCGCCGTCGAACGCCTCCAGGCGGAGGGCCGTTGGACGGAGGCCGGCGAGCTCCTCGCCGACGCGGCGAGCTCGCTGGAGGCGGCCGGCGCCGAACTGCTGCTGATCTGCACCAACACCATGCACCGGGTGGCCGACCAGGTCGAGGCGGCCGTCTCCGTCCCGCTGCTCCACCTCGCCGACGCGACCGCCGACGCCGTCCGGGCCGCCGGCCTGCGCCGGGTCGGCCTGCTGGGAACGGCGTTCACGATGGAACAGGACTTCTACCGCGGCCGGCTGGAGGCGCACGGCCTCACCGTCCTCGTCCCCGACGCGGCCGGACGCGCCCTCGTCCACCGGGTCATCTACGAGGAGCTCTGCCTGGGCGTCGTCCGCGAGGAGTCGCGCGCCGGATACCGGCAGGTGATCGAGGAGCTGGTCGCCGCCGGCGCCGAGGGCGTGATCCTCGGCTGCACCGAGATCGAGCTGCTGGTCGGCGTCGGGGACAGCCCCGTCCCGCTCTTCCCGACGGCCCGCCTGCACGCCGAGGCCGCCGTCGGGGCGGCGCTCGCGGGCGACGGACGGTAGGCCCCGCGCCGCCGTCCCCTGAGCGGCGGCGCGAGGCCCACGGGCTCAGGAACGCCAGGAGGGGGCGGTGACGATCGCCTTGAGCTGTTCGAGGCTGAGCGCGGGCTGGCCGGGCCGGGCGGTGTAGCCGTTCTCGCCGTTCTGCTCGAAGATCTCGATCTTCCGGCCGTCCGCGTAGTAGACCGCCGCCGACCAGTGCAGGAGCGGTTCGGTCGCCGTCTTGCCGTTCCCGAAGCTGTTGGTGACGACCAGGCTGCCGTCGGCCCGCTGCTCCCGCACCGCCAGCGGTCCGGCCGAGCCCGGCGACCCGGCGTACTCCTTGTCCTGCTGCCCCCGCTTGCCCGGCTGGGTGACGTTCAACGTGAGCATGCTGGTGCGGCCCTCGTACGTCACCGTGAGGTGCGGGTCGCTCTTACCGTCCTGCCCGGACGGCACCGCGCCCTGCGGAAGCAGCGGGACGAGCTTCGCGAGCAGCTCCTCGGCCTTCGGGCCCGGCTCCGGGGTCGGCGGCTTGGGCGGGTTCTCCCGGGCCGGCAGCGCGTCGAAGACCCGGTCCCAGGCCGGCGCGGTGACCAGGGCGCGCAGCTGGTCGGCGTCGAGCGGCGGGTTCTCCCGGTTGGTGTTCTCCCGCTGCCCGTTGTACTCGAAGACCTGCACACGCCGGCCGTCCGCCGACGCCCAGGTCGCGCGCCACTCGCGGAGGCGTTCGTCCGACCTGTCCCGCAACTTGTCGATCACCAGCGCGGAGCCGTCCGAGCCCGTCGTGCGCTCGCAGGAGTCCTGCGGCGTGCTGAACGAGTCCATGCAGACGGCGGCGGCGTCCGGGGTCAGCTCGGTACGGTCGACGGTGTAGTGGATGATGCTCTCCCCCTTGCCGTCGTCGAGGTAGAGCCCGCCGTCGGTCCGGTACCTGTCGCCGGTGGGACCGGGCACACCGGGCGTCTCGACGCGCTCGAACCTGACCTTGCCCTGCGGCAGGAGCGAGGTGACCAGCTCCACCACCTCTGCGGAGGTCATCGGCCGCACCGGCTCGGTGGCCGGGCGGACGTCGTCCGCCCCGACGCCGCCGCCGAAGGCCGCGAAGCTCCCGACGACCAGGACCACGACGGCCAGCCCGCCGGCCACGGCCGCCAGCCGCCGGCTGCGCCGGACCCGGGCGCGCCGCTCGGCGTCGGCGACGAGCCGGTACAGGGCCGGGTCCGGCGCCAGGTCCGCCGCGGCGCGCAGGGTCACGGCGAAATCGTCCTCAAAGGTCATGGCGAACAACCGCCTTCTCACTGGTCGGAGCGTTCGGTTCCCGGCCGGGCCCGGCCGTGGCGAGGTCGGTGCCGAGCGCGGCGCGCATCCGGGCCAGCGCCCGGCTGCTGCGCGAGCGGACGGCCGTGCTGCTCAGACGCAGTGCGGCGGCCGTCTCCTCGACGCTGCGGTCCTCCCAGAACCGCAGCACCAGCACGGCCCGGTCCTGCGCCGGTATCTCGCCGAGCGCCCTCAGCAGCGTCAGCCGCAGCGCCGGGTCGGGACCGTCCACGGCGGTCTCGGGCACGCTGTCGGTGACCCGCTCGGAGCTGCTGCGCTTCCTGCGGTACGACAGGAAGGTGTTGACCAGGACGGTCTGCGCGTACCCGCTCGGGTTGTCGAGGCGGGAGACCTTGCGCCACTTCATGAAGACGCGGCCGAGCGCCTCCTGGACGAGGTCCTCGGCCAGGTGGGCGTCGCCGCCGGTGAGCAGGAAGGCGGTCCGCTGCAGGTGCCGGCCCCGGGACACCACGAACGCCGGGAAGTCGGGCGGCGCCGGCTCGGCCGGTGTGTCCGCACTCGGTGTTTGACTCATAACCCTTTAACGCCGTTGACCCGTGCTCATGTGGCAGCCCCCTGACGAGGATTCGGGACGGGTGCGCCTCCGGCCCCGGGTCTGGCCCCGCCGACCGGGCGGGCCCGGGCACTGCCGGAAGCGCCCTAGACTCCCCGGATGAACAACGACCCGTTCCGTCCCACCGTCGACGCGGCCACCGGGCCGGCGGCGTGAGCCTCCCGCGGCTGGTCCGCGACGCGCAGCCGGAGCTGACCGCGCTCTGGCAGAGCCGCTGGCCCGCCAGCCCGCCGGTCGGGCACATGGTCAGCAACCCGTACTGGGAGGTGTGGGTGCGCTTCCACAGCCTGCCGAAGTCGAAGCGCTACCCCGGCGACGAGGGCGAGTACGCCATCGTCCTGGAGCGCTACAACACCGTCCTGGACGAGCTGTTCGCCGGGCGGGACGTCCACGTCGTCACTTCCAAGTGGACGACCGGGCCCGACGCGCCACGGCACCGGCCACGCGCGGGCTACTGGCAGACCCTGCTCATGAGCGACGACCCGAACCCGAAGTTCCGCACCTACCAGCACCTCTACGCCGTCCGGCGCGCCTGGCAGCGCGGCTGCCTGGACGGACTGCTGCGCGCCGTGGCCAACGACGTGGCCGCCGATGTACTGATCACCGACACGGAGTTGGAGCGCATCCACCACCCGTACGACGGCGGCGCCGACGTCCTGCTCACGAGCACGGAGGAGCGCGACCGGCTCCGCGAGCGGCACGCGGACTGGCTCTCCAAGCACCCGCAGGGGCTCTGACCGCGCGGCCTCCCCGGCCGGTCGGGGAGGCCTTTCGCCCTGGGGGTCAGCCGGTGGTGAAGAAGCCGGTCAGGTCGGTGATCAGGTCGAGCGGGCCGCCGGCGTTGAAGACGGAGAAGGTGCCCCCGTTCAGCCCGGTGGTCACCGAGTTGGCCGAGGTCGTCGCCGGCTCGACGTTGAGGTTGGAGGTGTCCGGCCGGTTCGGGCCCGGGTACACCGTGAGGTGGCCGGGGGTGGAGACGTTGGTGGCCGTGACGTTGGTCTCGACGGCCACGACGTCGGGGGTGGAGCCGTCCGACGAGAGGACCGCGATCCGCCTCGTCTCGTAGTAGCCGAGCGCGCGGCCGGCGACGCGGCTGTCGAACTGCCGGACGGGCTGCTTGAGGGCGCGGAACAGGCCGGTGCCCGAGGGACCGTAGTAGCCGACGACGTCGACGACGACGTTCACCGCGCCGGCGTTGTTGTAGATGTTGATCCGCCCGTCCTCGCCGACCGGCACCACCACCTGGTTCGGGGTGCTGCGCCGGATCGGGACGTTGATGTTCGAGCCCTCGGCCGGGCGCGCCGTACCGCCGGGGTAGACCGTCACGAAGGTGTCCGCGGTGCTCTCGGTGGCGGTGACGCTGAGGACCACCGCGCGGGCGTCCGCGGTGCCGAGTTCGGGGCGGGCGACCTTGATCGAGCGGGTCGTGCGGCCTCCGATCGGACCGGCGCTGTCGGTCCGGGTGTCGGTGACCCGGGTCGGGGTCAGCGGGGCGAACTCGTCGCCCGCGCCGGGCTGGTAGTAGCCGACCACGTCGAGGATGACGTCGGTCCTCCCGGCGCTGTTGAAGATGTCGACCGTGGGCCGGCCCGTGCCCTGACCGAGCGCGACCGTGACCAGGTTGGAGATCGTCTGGCCGGGGATGAAGTTCAGACTGGAGGTTTCGGGCGCTCCGCCGCCCGCGGGCACGCCGCCTCCGAGCGTGAGGTAGCCCGTGGCGGTCTGGTTGGTGGCGGTCACGTTGACCACCACGGCCGTCGCCCCGTGCGGGATCACGTCGCCCTGCAGCAGGGCGACGTAGTGCTCACCGGGGCCGATCGGCGTGCGGGGCGAGTGGTTGGGCGTGTTGTCGGTCCGGGTGTCCAGCATCCGGGTCGGGGCCATGCCCACGAAGCCGCCCGCGTCGGTGACGCTGTCGGACCAGCCCGACGCCGCGGTCGGGGCTGCGACGGCCGGCGAGACGGCCAGAACGGGAACGGTCAGGGCGAGGGCCGTGAGGACGGCGAAGGTGGTCGTGTTGCGGGCGCGCATGCTTGGTTCCCCCCAAGTAATGCTGCTGGACTGGCAGTTCCGGACGCTCCGGCATTCCTAGGACGTCCGGCCCCGGGCCGGGTTGCAGGTCGGTCCGAAAGTTTTTGCGGGCGGCCTCACGGACCCGGCAACGACCCGGAACAACCCGCAACGCCCCGCAACGCCCGAGGGCCGGCACCCCGTGGACGGGGTGCCGGGCCTCGGGCCGCCGTGCGGCCGGGCGGCTACTGGTTCCGGTAGTAGCCGAAGAGGTCCGCGACGACGTGCGTCGTCCCGGCGTTGTTGGCGAGGTCGAACCGGCCCTGGGCGTCGACCGGGATCGTGGTGTGGTTGGGGACGTCCAGCCCGGGGGTGGCGTTGAGGTTGCTGGTGCCTGGGCGGGCGCTGCCGCCGGCCCAGGCCGTGAGGTGGGTGGGCGTCGTGGTCTCGGTCGCGGTCAGGTTGACGGCCGCGGCGGTCGCGCCGGCCGGGACGCCGCCCACCGTGCGGACCGAGCCCGGGCCGAACGGAGACCCGTCGCGCGAGTCGAGCAGCCGGGTGGGCGTGACGGGGGTGAACAGGCCCTTGCCGTCCGGGCTGTAGTAGCCGAAGACGTCCACCACGGCGTGCGAACGGCCGGCCCGGTTGTACAGCTCGACGCTGCCGTCCGCCCCCAGCGGGACCACCACCTGGTTGGGGATGTTCCGGCCCGGGACGGTGTTGAGGTTGGAACCCGCGGCGGGGCGCGCGGTGCCCGCCGGGTAGACCGTGAAGAAGCCGGTGGAGGTGGACTCCGTGGCCGTCACGTTGAGCACCACCGAGGTGGCGTTGGCCGGGACGCCGCCGGCCCCGGCCACCTTCAGCCGGCGGGTGGCGCCCTGGCCGAGCGCGCTGTCGTCGCTCCGGGTGTCGAGCAGCCGGGCCGGGGCGACGGAGGTGAAGCGGTCGGGGCTGTCGCCCTTGAAGTAGCCCAGGACGTCGGCGACGGTGTGGACGTAGCCCGCGTTGTTGCGGACCACCACCAGCCCGTCGGGGCCGATCGGGACCGTCACCAGGTTGGCGACGTCCTGGCCGGGGCCGAAGTTGACGTTCGAGGTGGCCGACCGGGCGAGGTGGGACGGGTAGACGTCCAGGTGGCTGTTGGCGGTGCCCCCGGTGGCGGTCAGGTTCAGCACGACGGCCGTGGCGCCGGGCGGCACGATGTCGGTCGCGCCGGTGCTGCGGCCGCGGACGTAGAGGTCCATGGTCTCGCCGGGACCGAGGCGCGGGTAGCGGCTCCCGGGCTCGCGGGAGTCCAGGATGCGGGTCGGCGCGATCGCGGTGAAGCCGGACGGGGTGTAGGCGACGGTGACCTGGCCGGTGCTGGTCACGGTGGCACCGGACGCGTCGGTCACGGTGCCCTTCACGGTGTACGTGCCGGGCCTGGCGTACACGTGGTGGGCGGGGCCGTAGCCGTCGACCGGCTGGGCCGTGCCGTCGCCGAAGTCGTAGGAGAGGTTCGAGATCGGCCACGGGCTGCTCGCCGTCGCGGTGACGTCCGCCGTGACGGCGAGCGGGTCGCGTCCGCTGTCCGCGGCCACCGTGAGGCTGGCGGTCAGCGGCTTGTCCTCGCCCACCCGCACCGGCCACTCCAGCCGGTCGGTGACCCTGCCTCCGCGGTCGTCGGTGACGGTGACCTGCGGGTGGTACTCGGCCGGGGTGGTGTAGGTGTGGCGGACCGTCGCATCGGCCGTGGTGACCGGCGCGGTGCCGTCGCCGAAGTCGAAGGTGTAGGCGAGCTTCGTCGGCCAGGTGTTGGTGGCGGTGGCCTTCAGCTCGACAGTGAACGGGGCGGGGCCGGTCGGGGGCTCGTACACGGTGCCCTTGGCTTCCAGCCGCACGTCGTCGAGGCCGACGATCTCGTACGCCCCGCGGTCGCGGAAGCTGCCGGCCGGGCCGGTGTTGGCGACGTCCGGGTGGTCGACGGCGCCGTGCCCGAGCAGGTCGGTGGCGGGTACGCCGGGAGCCTGCGGATCGGCGGAGTCGGTTGAGCCGTGGCCGGCGCCGAAGAGATTCACCAGGGGGACGGACAGCGGCCAGTAGGCACTGTCGAACTGGACGGAGGCGCCGCCATCGTGCTTGCCCTGCCCCGTCGCGGCAGTCAGGTCCGCGGCCCGCATGTACGAGACGTCGGCCCACTTGTAAGCGGGATAGAGGTCCCCCGGCGAGGCCGAGCTCACACTGTTGTAGTCGACACTGGTCCCAGCCGTCGAAGCGGCGGACACCTGGACCGTTCCCATGGTCACGAGGTTGTTGGCGATCGTCGCGTGATCGGAGGCGCCGGCCAGGTCGATGGCGATCGCGGTCGACCACTGCCAGTGCACGGTGTTGCTGGTGATCAGCGTGCCGGGCGCGTCGGTCACGGAGACGGCGGGCGCGCCGAAGACCGTCGCGAAGTCGTTCCCGGAGATCCTCGTCCCGGTGACGCCCGCGCCGAGCTTCACGCCACCACCCGTGGTTTCGTGGAAGACCGACCGCTCGACCGTGACCTGCTCGCTCGGACCCGTGACACTGACACCAGGCCGGACGGTCTCACTGTCCGACTTCCCGATCCAGTTGCCCGAGAGCTCGACCCGGCTGACGTTGTCGAGCTCGAAGCCCTTCACCTCGAAGCCGGAGAAGACGATGTCGTGCTGGCCCGATATCCGCACCGGCAGCCGCGACGGGCCGGCGATGCTCGGCTGGCTGTGCAACGCGGCCCTGCCGAGCCGCCCCCGGCCCCGGCCCCGGAAGGTGATCGGCTTGCCGGGCTCGCCGGACCGCCGGACGACCACGTCCTCCAGGTAGTCGCCCTGGAAGACATCCACGGTCTGCCCGGGCTGGACCTTGTCCGCAGCGGCCTGGATGGTGCAGAACGGCCTGGCCTCGGTGCCCGGACCACTGTCGGTGCAGAAGCCGTTGCTGCTCCTGACATACAGGACGGCAGGCGGCTCGGCCGCGACGGCGGGCAACGGCAGCCCGACGACGGCGGACACCACGGCGGCGCTCAGGCCGACGGCATGACGAAGACGCACGGTGTGCTTCCCCCAGGGGTGATAGAGGCCCGGTCGCGCTCGGCCCGCTTGCGCTGCGAGAGCCGCGGTTGCGCTGATGGAGCGTCTGCGGAGCATTGGTGAGCATTATGCGGGCAGGGGTGATCGTTTCAGTCACCCGGGGTGGCTGGAAACGTTCCGCTCCACCCCGCCCGTCCGGTCGATATGCGTATCTGACGGACAGTCCGATGCCTGCCGGATGAAATGATCCGTACGCAACGGCAGGAACCGGCAGCAGCAGAATGGGGTGGCGCAGGGTGACGACCGTGGACAGGGTGCAGATCACCGGAGGCGACGACTGGACGATGCCGGTCGGTTCGCGGTTCCCGGACGCGCTGAGGGTGCGGGCCTTCACCGACGAGATGCCAGTGCCGGACGCGGAGGTGACGTTCACGGTCTCCGGAGCGGCTTCGTTCGCCGGCGCGGCAGGGGCAGCCGGGGCGACGGTCACGGTCAAGGCCGACGAGGACGGGTTCGCCGCCGTGGAGCTCATCGCCGGCGAGGAGCCCGGTGCGGTGGAGGTGACGGCCACCTGGGGCGACGACCGGGCGGTGTTCGGCCTCACCGTGAGCGACGCGGAGCGCCTGATGCCGGCGCCGCTGGTCGAGGGGGCGTGGGAGGGTGCGCTCGCCCTGGGGCGGATGGCCCAGGTCACGGTGGTGGTCCCGGCGATGGGGACGCTGACGGCGGGGAGCGTCCTCCAGATGGTGTGGGAGGGGGACGACGACGCCCGCTGCGAGGTCGAGCGCACCATCACCGTGAACGGGGAGGGTCTGTACCAGGCCTTCTACGTCGTGGCCGCGTACGCACCGCTCGGCGACACGAAGGTGAGCTACCGGATCTCCGGGGCCGAGTACGGCGCCCGGACGCTGGCCCTGAAGGTGACCGAGTAGCAAGCACCTCGGACGTAAGACAGTTGAGGCCGCCCGGTGCTGAGAGCCGGGCGGCTTCAGTGCTTCTCAGGCACGTTTGCCGCGGGTCGGGCGGTTCTCCTGTGCGGGGGCGTTCACCAGGTCCTCGCCCTCCGGGCGGCGGGGCATCCGCAGAGTGGCCACCGCGCCGAGGGCGACGGTCCCGAAGGCGAGGAGCAGGAGGAGGAACAGGGCGAGGCCGACGAGAGCGCGGGCGACGCCGGGGTGGGTCAGGACGGACACTGCTCGGCCGCCTTCTCGTGGTCGAGAAGGCGGTTCAGCAGGTTGAGGAGGGTGGAGACGGGCGCGTTGCCGAAGCGGATGAGGACGCGGCCGTCCACGATGCTGTCGGTGGTGGCGGAGGGCCAGACGATGCCCGACTTCTTGCCCCGCTCGTGGAGTTCGGCGAGAAGAGCCATGACCTGGACCTCGGTGTAGGCCCGCATCCGGGGGTCGTCCGGCGCGATCGGGGCGCGGTTGTCGTTCATGCGGCGGCCGCCAACTGCAGCGTGAGGTGGGCCGCCGGGCGAGGTGCCAGCGCGTGAGCTGGTCCTTTTCCCAGCGGCCTCCTCCCGAACCCGTCGTGCGACGTTAATCGCAACGGGCTCTCCAGTGACTTCCGTGAGGTGTGTTTGCGCAGTCAACGTGGATGCCGTCATGGCAGGTTGGACAGACCACGAGGGTCTTCCGCCGTCTCCTGGCCATGAGGGCGGCCCAGTTGGGTTGTCCCTGCCCGAAGAGGTCGAGGTCAGCGAGCTTGCGGATCTGGTGGACCGCGATGTTGTCGGTCGCTCCGCAGAGCTCGCAGAACCCGGCCAACAGCCTTTTGACCAGCTCGCGTTGGCGTGGCGCGGAGACTGCTTGGGCGGGGTCGCGGTCTTTGAGGACCGCGTCCTTTCTGCGTCGGAGTGGGATTCCGCCGAACCGGGCGACCAGTGGCCTGCTGCTCGGGGCACGGGCGAGACTGACCTGGAGGCACTTGCGTGGCCCAGCCGGGGAGTCGATGGTGGCCTTGTACTTGCGGGCCATCTTCGACACGGTCGAGCGGTGCTTGTCCGCCAGGGAGCACAGCAGCGAGGACTGCATGACCCAGTGCAGCCGGTTCAGTCGGTGGACGTCGCCGGCCAGCAGGTAGTACTGGACGATCCCGCGATACCTGGCGCCGAAGATGCCGACGAGATTGTAGTCGTCGTGCTTGTACATCGATGGCTGGTGCGCGGGCTTTCCGCGCGTCAGGTAGGGCGCGCATTTGGCTTTGATCACGTCTTTCGGGACGTGGAGAGCGATGGTTCCGTTCACCGAACGGCGTAGCCGCCGGTTTCCCTTCTTCCGCTCGGACCTTCCATCGTCCCGTTGGGTCCTGATCTCGTAGCCGAGGAATCTGGCAGCCTGTGTTCTGGCATGGGTGACCAGGGTCTTCTCCTCGGACAGTTCCAGTTTGAGGTCGTCACGCAGGAACTGGGCGAGGCGCTGTTTGATCTCGTCGGCTTCAGCCTTGGGTCCGGCGAACCCGAGGAGGGTGTCATCGGCGTATCTCACATAGCGCAGGCGACGGTATCCCGGGTCGTTCATATCCTGACTCGGGAGAGAATGCAGCCGCTTGTGCAAGACGCGTACGGAGACGCGGTCTCCGCGCCTCCGGGCACGCTGAATATCGCTTTCGACCCTGCGATACTCGGGGTTCCTCGCCCTGAGTTTTCCCCGGGTGTATTCCGGCACGAGAACCTTCTCGACGAAGGTGTCCAACCGGTGCAGGTAGATGTTGGACAGGATGGGCGACAGAGTACCGCCCTGTGGAGCGCCGCTCAGTGTGGCATTCCATTTCCAGTCCTCCAGGTATCCGGCTTTGAGCATGTTGCGCACCAGCCGCAGGAACCGGTTGTCGTGGATCTTCTCCGCCAGTGTTTCGAGCATCACCCGATGGTCGAGTGCGTCGAAGCACTGGGCGATATCGCCCTCGATGAACCAGCTGGTCCCGGTCCAGGTGCGGGCCACGTCGCGTAAAGCGGTGTGGCAGCCCCGGCGGGGACGGAAACCGTGGGAGTGGTCGGAGAACTGCGGCTCGTAGTACGCCTCCAACAGGAGGCGCATCACCTCGCCGACCAGCTTGTCCGTCCATGATGGCAGGCCGAGCGGCCTTCGCTTCCCGTTCTTCTTCGGGATGAAGACCCGCTTGACCGGCTTGAATCGGTGGCGCTCGTGGCGCAACGCGTCGATGACGCGCCCGATCTTCGCTAGCGACATTCCATCGGCGGTTTCCCCTGTCGCCCCGGGCGTCATCGCCCCCTTGTTGGAGTAGATGCGCCCGTAGGCCATGAGATACAACTGCGGGTTGAACATCTGTCGATAGAGCTCATTGCACGGCAGGCCTCGCCTGCCGCGTTCACGGAGGATATCAAGTACCGCTTCGGCGCTCTGCATTACGCATACCTTCCGGTCTCATTGATATCCGGTCACCTGTGTCCCTTGGCCCTGTGGGCGGCTTTCCCGTCCTCCTTGGCAGGTCGTGACTCCTGCGACTACTATGGACACTCCGTCACCATGGGGCTCGCGCCCTTTAGGTGATCCCCTGTTCATCCTGGCCGTACGTGCTAGCGCGACTTAGGCGCCCCACTCATCTCCTCGAATGCCCTCGCTGGACATCGTCCCGCTCCCCGGAGTTACATCGGTGTTCGAAGCCCGATGCAGGGAGCGGCGCCGGTTTCGGATATCTTTCCGGCGGATCTGTCTTTGAATCGACTGGAGATTGGGGTTCAGGCAATCCAGCTTTCGCCGTATCGCGCGGGTCCCGCGGTGCACCGTCCCTGATATCTGGACCCGGCCACCGCTTCTCTGGCATGCTACGGTCCCCTTAGCCTTTCGGCGCCAGGTAAGCCATTGGACCCAGGAATATCCTCCGAATTCCTCCCGGCTCTGCCGGGAATACAACCAGGCGCTTTCAGGGCGCACTCGAACCAGACGGATTTGCCGGACTTTCTGGGGTCGCTCCCGAACCGGTGGGTGAGGCAGCGGACGAGGTGGAGGCCCCGGCCGGAGAGCTCGTAGGGGTCGGCGGAGTCGCGCTGCTCGGGGAGGTTCGGGCTGCCGTCGCTGACGGAGACCCGGAGGGTGTCGTTCAGGAGAACCACGACGACCAGGGGAGCCGGACTACCCCCGTGCTTCCAGGCATTCGCCTGCTGCCTCTTCCCGTAGCAAGAGAGGCTGAATGAATGCCCCGCCCGGAGTGGCCCGGACGGGGCTGTGAGGGGCTAGCTGGTGACTTCGCACATGGGGTTTTAGGTCTCCAGCCAGCGGGGTCGGGTTTCGTCGATGCCGAGGAGTTCGAGCAGGTGTGCTTGGACTCCTCGGTTGATGAGGACGATGGGTGGGCTGGTGGCGGTGCCGGGCCGGATCATGAGGCTGGCCAGGTGGTAGAAGATCATGCGGCCGGTGGGGCGGACGGCGCGGTTGTCGGGGTAGAGGCCGCGCATGGTCTGTTCGGGGCCGAGGGCTTGGCGGACCTGTCGTTCGATCAGGCAGAACACGAGCAGGGCCAGGCAGATCACGGTGATGAGGGCGGCGATGCGCCGGTTGTGCTGGAGGAAGACGGGCGCCACCGCGAGGGGGCCCTTGAAGTCGTGGTAGCGGCGTTCGACTACGGCCTGGCCCTTGTACCGCAGTAGGACCTGTTCGGCGGTGGCCTGTTCGGGGGTGAGGGTGGTCAGCAGTGCGTACCAGCCGTCGGTGGCGGCCTGGGCGGTCAGGACGTCCTGGTCGAAGTGCCATTCCAGGGCGGGGCGGCCGGCCTCGTCGGTGGTGACGGTGGTGCGCAGGCAGTCCTCGACGCGGCGGGTCTTGGCGATGACGCCGATCCGGGCGGTGATCTTCTCGGCGGTGCCGTAGAAGCGTCCGCCAGCTCCGTGTTGGAGTTTGTCCAGGTCCTCGGTGGCGCGGGCCAGGCGTTTGGCGCGGGCGGCCTGCTGGCCGCGGGCGTTGCCGGCGGAGTGGACCAGGATTCTGCGCAGGGTGTGCACCGGGTCGCTCTTGCGGCGGCCGGTGATGGTGTGGGTGTCCTCCAGGACGTGGTAGACCTCCCGCTGGTCGGCTGGTTTGCCGGCGTCGCGTTCCGGGACGTAGTCCACGACCTGCGCGTCGTCGAGGTTCAAGGCGGCATAGACCCTGTCCGGGATCTTGGAGGCCGGGGCGGGGGCGATGAAGGCGACCTTCGCCTCCAGCAGGGCGGTGACGTTGGGGTAGGACACCAGCTTGGAGTCCGCGACCAGGAGGAAGTTCCTGCGGTCGGCCATCTTGCGCAGGGCGTTCATGGCGCCGACGACTTGGGCGACCTCGCCCGCGCCGCCGTCGTAGACGCGGTGGAAGAGCGGGACGCCGCCGTCGCCGCTGACCGCGAGGCCGGCCTGGATCTGCTTCAGATCGACCCGGCGGTCCTTGGGGTGACCGTACTTGACCTGTGGGAACTGCTCGTCCTGGTCCTCGTAGGCGCCGAAGAGGGACATCGAGGTCATGTCCCAGTGGATCCGGGACACGTCGATGCCGAACTCCGTGATGGCCCGAGCGCCGACCGTGCCGACCAGCTCGTCCAGGTGCGGGGCGATCGCGTCCAGGGCGCGCGCGAGCCGGTCATCGCCCAGCAGGCCGGGGTCGATGCCGAAGACCTCCTCCACGGCCCACTCCCGGGCCCAGTCGCCCACTCTGACCAGCGGTGCCGGGGCGGACAGCCGGTTGGCGATCATCACCTCGATCACCTGGCCGTGGGTGAGGTGCGCGACCTCGCGGATCGGGCACAGCCCGTCGACGATCCCGGCCAGGTCCAGCCGGCGCAGAAACTCGGCAGAGGCGGGCAGAGCGCCCAGACGCCTCTCCACCACGGGCGTCAACTCCACGGCGAAACGTGGACGCTGGACCCGTGAGCGACGTGAACGAGATATCGGCACGCCGGGTTCAACGACCGGCACCCCGCCGGGGTACCGGTCGCATCACCCGTTCATCCGAACTCGTCATGTGCGAAGGACCGGGCTAGCGGGGTTGCCGTGGGGTACATGGGGTTCGGCACGCCCAGCGGACGTACGACGGGCCGCTCACGCGGTCCACGATGCCGACCACCACACCATCGGCGGTCTCCTTACCGCATTGGCAGCAGAAGAACGACTTCTTCTCGGGCGTCTCCTCGGCCATCACGCCACCGCCCCAACGAGCACGCGGTTCTTGTTTGTCGCGTCACCCAGGTAGTGGAGCGGGTCCGGCAAGCCAGCCTCAGCCGCGAACGCCGCCGCCTGCCGTTCCCGCTGTCGGATCTTCTCCCAGCACGGCGCCTGTTCCTTTGCTTGCCGCTGAAGCACGGCCGTCTTCTCGCCGTCCGGGGTCTGTTCCCAGGCTTCGAGGTATCGGGGGACAAGTCGGGGCGGCTCCGAGAGCGGCATCGTACGGATGAGCAGATGAGCGCCGAACGGCTTGCGCCACCCGCAGATGACGGGCGGTGTCGGGGGCACCTGGGCGTCGGGGGCGCGGTGCTCCCCGCGTGCCGGCAGTAACCAGCGCAGCACCCAGACAGTGGCCAGGACGATAAGCTGAGTCATGTCTTAGCTCCGAGAAAGCTAGGGCCATCCCCGGGACGGACAAGCGGGTACCAGCCGCCTTCGTCGCCGGGTTTCTTTTGAGCCGACCTTACTATGGGTCCCTACCCCTGTCCATGGCCCCCTATAGCACCCGACTCCCGTCAGCCACCGCCGACGGCTACCTTCGTCACATGGAGTTCGACCCGACCCGCCCCAAATGGCGACAGATCCGCGATGAGATCGTCCGCAAGATTGAAAGCGGCGAGTACCCGCCCGGCCACCTGATTTCGGCGGTGCAGCTTGAACGAGACTTCGGCGTGGCGCGTGCGACCGTTCAGAAGGTCACGGCGTCGCTTCGCGAAGATGGGCTGATCCGGACTGAGACGGGGATGGGGAGCTTCGTCGCAGACCGCACGACGTAGCCCCGCCCTGCCGGAGTTCACCAGCGGGACGGGGCCGAGAGGCGCGGGTAGGCATTGGATCGTCTGTGAGTTAGGCGCCCGCGCCCTGGTCTGAGGCTACCGCCCGCCGTCAGTCGACCGTGGCCGACCACCGTCCCCGGGACAGATGCATCACCCCGTCCGGGGTCACCGTGGCGTCGCATCCGTACAGCGGTAGTCCGCCCTCGACCATGCTGCGGGTCCGGATGCGCTCCAACTCGGCCCAGAGCCGGCGGGGGCCGCCCTGGTGGACGGTCGGCGGTCCGAACCCGGTGGCACTGGCCCGAGCCCATGACCCATCCGGATGGACCATGAAGGCGGTCCGGAGTCCGTCCCGTTCCTCGTAGTCGTACTCGATTCCGGGCACCGAGACAGACAGGAACGACCAAACTTCCCACCCGTCCCGTACGTCCGCCACGGGGTAGCGGCCAGTGGTCACTACCTCGCCGTCGGACTCGCGAGCGGTCTTGAACAGCTCGACCGGTCCGGGCGGGTAGTTCGCGCCGTGTCTGGTGCCCATGAACCCGGCCCAGTCCCGTTCGATGTGGCCGACCGCTCCACCGTCCGGGGCTCCCCACGCTGTGAGGATCAGCGCGGTGTCACGAATGGTGGTGACTAGGCGGCCCCCCTTCCGGAGAGCGGCGAGCCACGATGCCGGGACGGGTCGGACGCCCACGGTCGACACGATGCGGTCGAAGTCGCCCGGAAGCGGGCCCGTCGCGTCCACGGCGGCGAAGCGCGGGTTAAGTCCGAGGGCGGCAAGCCGTTCCCGGGCCACGTCGACTAGGTACGGGTCCACGTCCACGCTCGTAACGCGACGGTCGCCGATTCGGTGGGACAGGTAGGCGGTCAGCCCGCCGGCTCCGGTGCCCACGTCGAGCACGTCGTGTTCCGGGCCGATGCGCCCGTGGCGGAGCATCTTCACCACCAGGGCGGCGAGAGTGGCGGACGACGTGGGGAGTCCGGTCGGGTGCTGGTCGGGCTTGCCGTGGTCCGCATGGTGTCCGCCCACGCTGGTCACGGCCGACTCGGCGCCGTAGGCCATGCGCGCCCACCGCTTCGGGTCGTCCTCGCCTCGGTGCAGCGTCCATCCGTTGGGGCCCTGCTCCCACCAGTTCGGAATCAGGGTGTGTCGGGGTGTGCTGGCCACGGCAGCGCGCCACCGCGAGTCCGGGTCTGTGACACGTTCCGCCAGGGTGGCGGCGTGGTGCTCCCAGTTCATGGGTTCCTTCTCCTACAGCTCGGAGACGCCGAAAACAGGGTTGCACGGGGCGGGGTTTGCCGGGTTGCAAGTCTGACTGTCGTTCGGCGGGCAACCCCCGAGCGCCACGGCAACGGGAGCGACACCGTACGCCGGGTTACAGGCCGGGGTGTTGGCAGGTGAGCAGTCGTTCGAGTCGTTCGGCGGGCAGCCCCCGAGGGATGCCGGGGCGAACCCGTACGCGGGGTTACAGGCCGGGGAGTTGGCCGGAGAGCAGTCGTTCGAGTCGTTCGGCGGACAGCCCCCGAGGGTGGCCGGTCGGCGTTCAGGGATGCTCGCCACCACGGCGGCCCATTCGGGGCTGTCAAGCACCGCCCGAATTCCCCCGGGTTGCTTCGCGTGTCCGGGCTTCATCCACCTGCCGAGCACGCACGGGGACACCGAGCCGTCCGGCATGACTGCGAGCCGGCCACGGCCACAGTTTCCGCACAGTTCGCCGACCGTGGGCGTCGACTTTGCTGCCCGTCCGACGCCACGGGCATAGTCGAGCGTGACGTGTTGGACGCCGAGGGCGCGCAGTTCCTCAACCGCAAGCTGTTCGAGCTGTCCGTCATGGACGCCCACAACTCCGGCACGGATCGGGATACCGCGCCGCACCGCTTCCGCGATGTTGGCCCGGGTTCGTTCGTGGCTGCCGGAGACCAGCGTCACGCGGTCGTGCTCACCGGGATTCGGCGAGTAGTACGACGTGGCGAGGCTGACGCCGGGGCGCTCGAACACGGCCCACCCCTTGGCGGACACGTGAAACAGGTTGGTGAACACCTCGACCGCGCGACCCCGGCTCAGAGCGTGGTCGACCAGATCGGCCCACCCGGGGAAGGTGGTCGGCTCGCCACCGATCAACTGCACCTTTCCGATGCCGAGTTCGGCGGCCTGGTCAATCACTCCGTACCAGTCGGCGAGCTTCATCACGCCGTGCGGAACACTCGGCGCCGAGTCGGACAGGCAGTGCGCACACTGGAGTTGGCACTTTCCGGTGATCTCCAGCTCGATCATGTGCGGTATTGCGAGTCCTGCACTGACGGGCGGTTCCATGATCGCGGTCATGGGGCGTTCCCTCTCACTGGTCGTTGCCGAAGATTGGTCCGCCCTGGTCATCCTTCCGTGTGGCGACCAGGGCGGACCGTCCGCTGTTCCTCACCCCTCGCGGGGCATCCCGTCGGCCGGGCGGGGCGGGACCGGTGCCGGTGCACCCGTCCACGTCTGGCGGATGGCCGTGCGCCGGTTGCGAACTCCCCACCGGGGAACAGCGCTGCTGCACGCCGTTGTGCAGCGATCACCTGCCTGTCGGCAGGGGTGGAGCCCCGCCCCGGACGGAATGGATCTCAACCAAAGTCCGGGACGGGAGATTCGGGCCCGCTCTGGTCCATGGGTGGGGGAGCCTCATGGATGGGACACCAGAGCGGGCGGTCTAGGGGGCGGGCTCGACCGCGGGAAGACGGGCCCACGGCACCCACGGCGCGCGCCATCGGCGTCTGGCATGCCGAGCGCTGCCACGTCGAACGGGCGCGGGTGCGTCACGGCTGATCACCGCTTTTACCGCTCGCCGGTGAAGCTCAGCAATGCAGTCCGCGCAGGCAACCAGCGGCGCGCAGATCCCGCCCGCAGCAGTAACAGGGCCGAGCCACAGCACCGGCACCGATGTACGGCGGCAGTAGAGCCAGCAATCACCAGTGACCCACTGGTTACCGTCGTGCTCTCGGGGCGGAGTCGGCAGGGCTGCCGCGGCCACCTCGGACAGCACGGCAGGGGCCATGGTCGTCATGGTCACGGCTGGTCCTCTCGCGGGCCGGAGACGTGGCGGACGTTGATCCGTAGCCGTCCCCGCCGGGTCAACCAGTCTGCGAGATCGGCCCCGATGGGCACCCCGACCATAAGCACCAGGACCAGCACCCAACAGAACAGCGCGCGCCGGTAGCCCGCCGGCTCGGGGTTGACCGCCACCAGGACAACGGAAGCGGCCGTAACTGCCACCAGGACGACCACCGCACCCGCGAGGATCTGTGCTCGGCGTAAGCGCATCATTCCGGCGCCTGTTCGGGGACCATCTCCATTGGCACGTAGGCGAGCTGCCCGAAGCTCCGGTGATCCTGGCGTTCCTTGAGATGGGTGAACGTCCACTCTCGGGCGGCTTCAAGGTCGGTCAGCTCGCCGGAATCGGCCCGGCATCGAGTGCCGTCCTCTTCCTCGCCCTCGCAGTAGAACAGGTGCACCGCCTTGCGGTCGTGATCCTGCCGAATCGTCCAGTTAAGGAACCGGAAGATCCGACGGACCCCAATCTCGCGGCGCGGCAGGGTTCCTAGGCTCATCTACCCAACTCTCTTATTACTGCGCGCAGTTGCTCGGGCGGAATCGGCCCGGACTTGGTCCATCGGGCCCGCCACCCGAACGGCCTCGGGGTCCGCACGCCATGGCTCGCCACCAGCCGGCGGGACGAGCAGCCACCGTCCCGTGTCGTCCTTGCCGCGGAACTCGCCGACTAGGTCCCGTACGACGTCCACCAACAGGTCGCCGACAGCTGGAGGCCAGAGGTGCGTCACCACGCCCTCGGGCCGGTCCTCGGCGGCGAGGGCGTCGACCCCGGCCCGGATGACCTCGGCGAGGCGGGCAGCCGTCCTCGGTTCAACCATCCCGAGGTCAACCCGCGCCACCCCGGTTAGCGGATCCGCCGGTTCCACGGCGAGATCCGGGAGCGGGCACCCGGCTTCCTCGGCCGCCTCCCGGATCTCGGCGCGCGCTTCGTCCGCCTCTCGCTGCTGCTCCCGGGCAATGCGGGAGAGATGCGACTCAGCCATGGTTCAACATCCTCTTTGGTCACTGAGCGCCAGTCATATCGGCTTCGCATGGGCTACTTGTCGGCCGACCGATGAGCCGCAGGTGACTGCTCCGCGGTGGGCCTAACCAGTGAACGACTGCCGAGCGGGGCGCCGTGAGGAAGAACTCACGACCATTTGCCTGCCACGCACCGGAAGTTTTGAAGGTCCCTTTACTCGTTGGTCTGCACGGCCGGTAACCTCGGCGCTACGGTGAGCACGTGGGAGATAACATCGCGCTCCGCCAGGCCATCGCAGAGCTGGGCATCAGTCACGCCGAGTTAGCCCACCGGATCAACGAGCACACAGAGTCCGTGTCGGGGCAGTACGGAACCTGCAACGAACGCACGGTGCACAACTGGGTGGCGGGTAAGACCGGGTGGCCGAACGCCAAGCAGCGGGCAGGGTTAGAGGCAGTATTCGACTGCCCGGCCGAACAACTCGGCTTCACCCCCCGGGGCCAGCGCCCCGCGTCGCCGCCGGAGGAACCTGTGCGACGCCGTACCTTCATCACCGCCGGACCGCCCGCTGTTGCGGCGGTGGTTGCTCCGATGCTCGCCAGTCGTCGCACCGTTGGACTTGCTGACGTTGAGCGAGCGAACGCCGGGCTTCAGACTCTGGATGCCTTGGACGACCACCAAGGCGGACACGTCGCACTTGAACGCGCTGCACTCGCGGGCGCTCAGCAAGCTATCGACTTGCAACAGAACGGCACCGCGAGCGAACGCGTACGTCAGCGCCTGTTCGGTGTTGCTGCCGCTTACACCGCTACCGCTGCTTGGTCGTGCATTGATAGCCGCGCGTTCGACCAAGCCCGGCAACACCTAGACCGGTGCGCGACACTGGCCGGTCTCGCGCGGGACTCAACTGCCCAACTTCGGGTGTGGAACTCGATTGCGATCCTCGGCAACAGTCAGAAGCGGTATGGCGATGCGGTAGCGGCCGCGCGGGCAGCCCAGGCAAGCCGAACCACCCGCCGCGACCCGCTGTTCGCGTCCCTGGCGCACGCACGGGTGGCGGTGTCGCTAGCAAACCTCGGAGATCGTCAGGCCGCCTTGCGGTCGATTGGGTTCGCCGGCGAGGCGCTAGAACGGACGACGGACCAACCTCGGCCGTCCTGGGTAGCGTTCTACGGTCCCGCGGAGCTACACGTGTTGACGGCTATCGTCTACGAACGGCTTGGTAACGCTGAACAGGCCGAGGGTGCGTCGCACCGGGCGTTGGGCACGTTGCCGGAGCAGTTTCGCCGCAATCGCGCACTGGCCACAGCTCGACTTGCACTCGCGCAGGTCCGCCAGGGTGACGCTGCGCTTGCCGCGCACACCGCTACAAGCGTCATCGACTTGATGGGCGGTGCCGCTCTATCGGGCCGGGTCCGGACAGCCCTGGGCGACTTTCACCGCGAGCTGTTGACCCTTTCCGCGACCACCCCCAGTGCGCGAGAGTGGGCGGACCGTTTCCGCAACGAATGGAACCGACCATGATCGAACTACGGCACTACCATCACGGCGAACTGCCCGCAGGTCTCCGAGAGCTGTTGATCAACGTGCATGCGGACGCCTACGCGGCCGAGATGGAAGATCCGTTCGTGCAACGTTTCCCCTGGTTCGTTGATCACTGGTCAGCGCTGGACGGCTTCGCGTGCGTGGTGGGTTTCGATGGTGAGGAACCAATCGGGTTTGCCTACGGCGCGCCAGCGCGTACCGGCCGGGAGTGGTGGCGGGAACACGTGGTGCCTGCCCCGGAGCGGGATTCGACGTTCTCGTTTTCTGAGCTGATGGTGCGCCCGCGGTGGCGCAAGACCGGTGTCGCTGAGCGCTTGCACTCCGCACTGATGGCGGACCGCCCCGAGGCCCTGGCGGTGCTGCTGGTTGATCCGGAGCACCCGAAGGTTCAAGCACTGTACGAATCATGGGGCTACCGCAAGGTGGGGGATCGACAGCCGTTTCCCGACTCGCCGCGATACGCGGTCATGCTTCGGAGCCTTCGGTAGTACTCCCCGAGGCCCCGCTCCTTCGTATCCGCCGTCCGGGCCGGGGAGTTCGGCGCCGTGTGACCGGCGGCTCGCCCCCGAAAAGCAAGAGAGGGCGGGGATGGCCGCAGCAACAGGTCCAACGGTTCGGCGGAGGCAACTCGGCGCGGAGCTGCGTCGTAGACGAGAGGAAGCCGGCCTCTCGCACGAGGAAGTCTCCGAAGCGCTGAGCGGCATGAGCCAGCCCAAGCTGTCCCGCATTGAGAACGGCAGAGGCGCCACCAAGGTCGACGACGTCAAGAAGCTCCTGACGCTCTACAACTGCGCGGACACCGACCTGATCTCCACCCTGGTCGATCTCGCCAAGAACGGAGCACAGCGCGGCATGTGGTGGCAGAGCTACGGTGCCCACATCAGCCCGGAGCTCGGCGACCTGATCACGCTGGAGGCCGCGGCCTCATCGATCCGCACCTACCAAGGCGCCTTCATCCCCGGATTGTTCCAAACGCCTGCCTATGCGCGCGAGATCATCAAGAAGCTCAACATGCGTCCCGAAGTCAACGTCGAAGCGTTGGTCGACGTTCGAATGGCGCGTCAAGGCGCTCTGACGAGATCCGAGCCGATCACGCTCTGGGCCGTCATCCATGAAGCAGCCATCCGCGCGGGCGTCGGCGGCCCGGGTGTCATGGCCGAGCAGCTGACACGGCTGCTCGACCGCGCCGCCCGGCCGAACATCAACATCCAGGTGATGCCGATCGGTGCGCCTGCCCATCATGGAATGGGCGGCGCGTTCACGATCCTCGGTTTTCCACAACGGCAGGACCTCGACGTGGTGCTGGTCGACGGCACGTTGAGCAACCTCTGGGTCGAGGACGCCACCGGCGTGGACATGTACGGAGCGAAGTTCGACGCCATTCGAGCCGATGCCCTCGGCCTCGACGACTCGCTCGCCATCATCACCGATCAGAGGGACAAGATCACATGACGTTCCATCCCGACTCGACCGCACTGAACGTGATCTGGCGCAAGTCGTCCAGAAGCAACGATTCTGCCGACTGCGTCGAGTTCGCCACCCCCGGAGGCGCGGTCACGTACGTTCGCGACTCCAAGGACGCTTCCGGGCCCGCTCTCGCCCTCACAGCCTCCGCGCACGCCGCCTTCATCGCCGCAGTCGCCAACGGCGAGTTCGACTTCGACCTGCTCTGACGCCCCACCGAGAGAAACGGTCCGGCGCGCCTCGGGCGCGCCGGACCATCTGCATCAGCGATCACCCGCCGCTTGGGTGCTCGGAGCGCCGGAGCCGGCCTGGGTCATCGCGGTTCCCTGAAATGCCGTCTCCAGAACCTTCCTGGCGACATCCGCCGACGGGAAGGCCACAGGATTTTGACAGGGTCGTGCCGCGGCGGCAGCCCTGGCCACCTTCAGAGCGATGTCCAGCCGGGCCTGGTGAACCGACGCCTGCTTGGGGTCGACCTGCTCGGACCACGCGCCGACCATGACCTCCAGGTACGGGTACCCCGGATCCACGTTGGCCGGGCTGTCGCATCGGAAGGCCACCTGCACCTGCTCCTTCATCCCCCACAGTCCCTTGACGTCCGGTCCAAGGTCCAGTCGCGCCCATTTGGCCCGGTGATCCGGGGAGGGTTCCTCCTCGTAAATGTTGCGGTAGTCGAGCCTGTTGATGCGGTGGACCGTGACGTCCAGCAGCGACTCGTAGTGCTCGGAGTCCCGCGACACGGCGCAGTACTGAGTCCGTTCGCCAGGCTGGATAGTGGCCTGCTGACCGATCGAATGGAAACCGTCCTTTGTGTAATGAACGGCGAACGTTCCCTGAGCCTTGGCTGCCAACGGCCGCAGGTCGTTCCGGTCGAGCAGTGACCAGCACGCACTCGCCGGCAGCTTCAACGGATCCTGTGACGACGACCACCACAGGTAACTGCCCGCCAGGGCGAGGACGCACACCAACGACCCGACGACGAGCCGCGCACGAGGGCGGCGGTGGTGGCGGTCAGCCATGGATCGCTTCCTTGGAGACGTTCTCGCCGCTGGTGTGACCGGTCAGCACCGAGTTGGCGGCCGACGTGGCCAGCGTGTCGAGGTACGGCTGCTCCAGACCCGCACCCTGTCCGGCCTTCTTTACAGCGGCCGCAGCCGCCGCGGCGGCTGCGGACTGTCCTGCGTCATGGGCCTTTGTCGCATCGTCACTCGCCTGCGGGGTGACCTGGTAGCCAGCCGCGACGCTGTCGATCAAGCCGTTCACCGGGTACGACATCCCACCACCGACCACAGGAATGGCGCCGAGCACCGCTCCCCCGGTGACTGCCCAGATCGTCTTGGCCCAGATGGCGTTGTGGTCGATCGCGTCGTTGTACGCGGTCGCCTCGGCCTGCTTCTGAACGTAGACCTCGTCCGTCATGCCCGCGGTGAGGATGCCGGCCACCACACCACCCGGGCGAGCAGCGTTCTGGACGGCCGCGCCGAAGAGGTCCTTGTACTGTTCCCGGTGCTGCATGATGTCCTGGATGTGCGCCGTGCTGTACGCCTGCTGAGCCTGGGCGATCGCACCGTAGGCGTCGGGGTGGTGGCCAAGGGCCTCCAGTAGCTTTTCGGTGTTCGCCCGGTCGAGGTCGGCCTTCGTGCCGTAGGTGGTCAGCGTCGTGTCGTGCGGGCTCAACGACGCCTGCACATCACCCATGTAGGCGGCCGTCATGTGGCCGAGACCGCCGTTCAGGCCGGCGAACAACCCACCCTTGGCGAGCAGCCCGGGGCCGTCGCCGCTGCCGAAGCGGTCCACCACGCTCTTCATCACCGCGGCCATCTCGGGCGTGTGCGGCGGCAGTGGTGCGTCGGCCGAGTCGTGCGCACGGCCGGTGGTGGCCGCCTCCAGGGCGTGGCCCAGGGCAGCGGCCTCCAGCGGCTCCGCATGCCCCATGGGCGCACTGTGTCCCGGCCAGACGTCCTGGAGCGGGGAGTTCCAGCCGGCGGTTGTCAGCGCGTCGAGGTACTTGTTGGCCTGACCGACGGCAGCGACCGTCCCGTCAAGGTTGTAGAGGGTCGCCGGATCGTGAAAATAGCTCGTGGCCGCGTCGGGATTGTGCCCGAGGGCCTCCAGGACGCCGACCATCGGGTTGAACCCTCCCTGCTGGGTGCCAAGGAACCGGTACTGGGAGAACTCCGCCGCGTTCCACTGGTCGGAGGTCCAGAAGCCCTGCCGCTCGCTGAGCTGCGTGACGTGCTCGGCGATCGGGTTGAGGAAGTGCGGGTCGTACGTTCCGGTGCGCAGGATGTTCGTGAGGATCTGGTACCCGAACGGTTGCGCGCTGCCGCCGGGCTGACCGTCCGGCCAGATGGCGACGCGGGTACTTCCCGCCTTGCGGAGGCCGGCCTCCCATTCGTCGGAGAGGTGCGGCTCGTTGCGGGAGTTGGTCGCGGTGGCGAGGGCGGTACCCAGCCTGGCCTGGAGGTCGGCGATCACCTGGGGTCGGCCGCCGCCCTGCTTGGCGGAGGCAGCGGCCAACTTGCCGTACGAGGCCAGGAATCCGTCCGGCCCCAGCGACCCGTAGAACGCCGTGGCGAAGGCGGGATCCCCGGCGTGGTCCTTCAGCAGCTGGTTGAGGTGCGCGAGCTGGGCGTCGCTGGCGTTGCCGGCCAGCTGCAGAATGCCGGCCGCCTCCCTCGCCGCCTCCTCGGGCAGCCGGGTGCCGGGCGCCCCGCGGAAGGAAGCACGGTTGATGCCGGTGTCCGCCGCGAGGGCCACCGCCGCGGCGGAATCGGCCGCAGCGGCGCGGGCCAGTGCCTTGGCGATCGCGTCGGCGACGCCCGACGCCTTCTGCCGATAGGTGTTGGCGTAGTCCGGATCGTTCTTGTCCGCCGTGCTCGTTGCCGGCGGCCAGTGGACACTGCCACTGTCGTCCACCGTCATCCCGTGGTCAGTGGCGGACTGAACCGCCGCTTTCAGGTCGGCCTGGGCGCCGGCGAGTTCCGTGTGCGCGTCGCGCAGAGCCTTGGCGAGGCCGCTGGCCTCCTCGAAGGCCGCGTCGATCTCGGTGCGGACCTTCGCGATGGCGCCGGCCGCCTGTTCTGCCGCCGGGCCGCGCCAGCCCGAACCCTGGAGGGGCGTGATGACATCGCCGGTCAGTTCGGAGGATAACTCCCAACCGCGGACCAGTGATTCGAATGCACCGGCCATCCGGTCGATCCCGGAGACCGGGGCATGCCTCAGGTCACTGAACTCCACCATTCCCGGGCCTCAGTTCTTTCCGAAGTTCTGTGCGTTCAGCTGTTCGGCGCGAGCATAGGATTCGGCATTGGCGCCCAGATTTTCGCCGATTCTCCCGAACGTGTCGGTCAGCGACTGGACCTGCGCGTTCCAGACGTCCCGGGCCGTACCCAGCGCCCCCACCAGCGCCCAGCTGCGCGGTAGATCCTCGGTGGCCTCGTTCACCCGGTCGAAGGGCTTCTTGCAGGCCTGCGAGAACTTCGTCTGCAAGGTGCCGACATTGCCCGCCGCCCGGCGGAGAGCGTCCGGGCTGACCTTCACCACCGCACCGGACGCACCAGCCGCACCGGCCGGGCCCGGAGTGGCCTGCACGGTCGGCGTCCACCCGGGTGCCGGCGCCCCGGACGCGGCGGACGCGAGGTCCGGGAACTGCTTCTTCGCCGCCTCCGTCAGGTTCCCGGAGCTGTCGAACAGCCACGGATTGATCCGCCGTTCAAAATCCAGGTCAACCATTCCCCCACCCCAATTCGAGCGCAAATACAGGGACCGGCCAGGCGGTCACCCGGGCACCGAATGCAAGCTTGCCGATACCGATGCAAGGAATTCCTGACAGTCGTCCGCAGAGCGCCGACAGGGACGACCCGTACGCTCCGTCGATTCGGAAGCCTTCCACGAATACTCGCCACCCGCACGACAGTTGAGCGCTTCTTGAGGCTCGACCGCGAGATCAGTATGCGGACGACATCATTCCGAGCGCTGCCACGCGTGCATGCCGACCCGAGGATTCGGATACGCAACGCGAATGGCCGCCCGGTCAAGGACCGGGCGGCCACAGGAGGGTTATCGCACAGGCGTCAGCTGGTGGCGATCGACGTGTCGTCGATGACGAAGCTGGTCTGCAGCGAGGAGTCCTCGGTGCCGGCGAACTTGACCGTCACCGACTGGCCCGCGTACGCGGAGAGGTCGAAGGTGCGCAGCTGGTAGCCGGCGGCCGCGTCCACGTTGGAGTAGGTCTTCAGCGCGGTGCCGTTGACCGTGACGGCCAGCTTGTCGTACTGGGTGGAGCCGGACTCGGCGGTGTCGATGTGCAGGTAGAAGCTCAGCGAGGCCTTGCAGCCGGTCGGGATGGTCACCGTCTGGGACAGGTTGTCCGAGTGGGTGGAGCCGTAGCCGTTCATCCAGGCCTTCCAGGAACCGCCGTGGGCGGCCTGCGAGGCGCTGTTGTCGACCACGCCGCTGGAGGCGGTCCACGGGGCGGCGGAGCCGGTCTCGAAGCCCGCGTTGCCGAGCAGCTGCGTCGGGATGCAGCCGTCGCCCCGGCTGATCGTCCAACTGAAGCTCGTCGTGGCGGTCTTGCCGGCCGAGTCCTTGACCGTGACCGTCACGGTGGACGTGCCCGCCGTCGTCGCCGTGCCGGTGATCAGGCCGGTGGACGCGTTGATCGAGAGCCCGGCCGGCAGCCCGGCGGCCGAGTAGGTGAGCGGTGCGGTGCCGCCGCTCGCCGAGATCTGGAGGTTGACCGGAGCGTTCAGCCCGGTGGACTGGGGGCCCGGGTTGGTGACCGAGACGGCGCCGCTGCCGGCCGGCTTGGTGAGCAGGCAGCCGCTGACGTTGAGGTCGATGACGCGGCCGTTGCCGAGGCAGGTGGTGAACCAGTAGGTCTGCTCACCGTAGCTCTGGCCCTTGGTGACGGTGGTGGTGCCGTCGGCCGCCACCTCGCACGGGTTGTTGAGGGTGCACATCGCACCGTCGTCGTTGCCGGTGTTGTTGATGCCGACGATCTTCTTGGTCGCGGCGTCGACGATCGGCGAACCGGACGTGCCGTGCGTGGTGTTGCAGCCGGAGCTGTAGCGGATCGAGTCGTGCCAGGTCCACGCGTCCTCGCGCAGGGTGGGGACGAAGCCGTTGATCGAGCAGTCCCACACCTGCTTCCAGTACGACGAGGGTATGTACATCGCCGAGCCGTCGGCCGGGTGGGTGTCGCTGATGGTGAGGGCGGTGGCGCCGTACTTGCTGGTCACCGAGCCGAAGGTGTCGGTGAGTTGGTACAGGGCGACGTCGGTGCCGGTCATCGTCGCGTACAGCACCTTGTCCGCCTGGACGGTGCCGAGCGAGGAGCCGGACGAGCTGAGCAGGGTGCCGCTGCGGCTGGCGCTCTGGTTCTGGATGACCACGCCGGCGGCCGGCATCGTCGGCAGGCAGTGGCCGTTGGTGAGCATCATGGCCCGGTCGGTGTCGACCGAGGAGGGGTAACGGACCAGCGAGGCCGAACAGTTGCTCAGTGCGATGGTGGACGTCAGGTCACCGGCCTGGACCGCCTGTGCGGGGGTGGCGGCCAGGGTGAGCCCACCTGCGACGACTGCACTCGCGCCGACGACGGCGGCAAGTCTCTTCAACATGGCTCTCCTTGTGGGGGATTGCGGGGCGTACGACCGGTTGCGGACGCCCGCGCCGCACGAAAGTGCCATGACCACCTCAATGCGTCAACCATGCCGGCAGAACTCGTCCGACCGGATTCCGCTCGCCCGTCCCCCGCCGGCCACCCGGACGGCCCCGCCGCCCCTCACCCGCCCGTGGCGGCGTCTAGGATGCGGGCGGAACATTTCCGCAAGCCACACGGGGGAACTGATGGCCGGTCACTGGACGACGCTCGGCGAACCGGACGGCATCGAGGCCTACGTCCACCACCCCGAGGACGGCGAGGTCCGCGGCGCCGTCGTCGTCTGCTCCGAGCTCTACGGCGTGAACACCTACGTCCGCGACACCTGCGCCGAACTGGCGGCGGCCGGGTACGTCGCCATCGCACCCGACTACTACTGGCGCAACGCCCGGCGTACCGAACTCGGCTACACGGCGGAGGAACGCGAGTCCGGGCTGGTGCTGATGCGCGCGCTCGACCGCGACGAGCTGGTCGCGGACGCGGCCGCCGCACTCGCGGCCGCCCGGGCCGAGGCCGGCGGCCGCGGCGTCGCCTTCATCGGGCTCAGCATGGGCGGGCACATCGCGGTGCGCGCGGCCACCGAGCTCCGCTTCGAACTCGCCGCCGTCTTCTACCCGGGCTGGCTCCTCAACAGCGGCTTCCCGCTGGTCGGCCCGGTCCCGCCCTTGGAGACGAGTGAGCGGATCGCCGCCAACGGCGTGTTCCTGCTCGGCTTCCGCGGTGAGCTGGACCACATCATCCCCGCCGAGGAGTGGGAGCAGGCCGGGCAGCGCCTGACCGAGGCCAAGGTCGCGCACGACCTCGTCACGTACCCCGCCGCCAACCACGGCTTCGCGTGCTCCGACCGCCCCGCCGACTACGACCCGGAGGCCGGTGCGGACGCCTGGCGGCGGGTGTACGCGGCGCTGCAGACGTACCTGTAGGCGCAGCGGTCCCGACGCCGGCGCGCGGGGGCGGGCCGGCGCCCCCGCGCACCACCGTGATCATCATCTACCCGTCGTGGCAAGGGGATCGGGCGGAGCGCTGGTACCGTCGACCGGATGTCGCACGAGGATGGAGACGGTTCATGAGGCTGCTGCCGCTGGTGCTCCGCCGGCCGATGGAGGCGGTGTACGAGCGCCGCCTGGCCGCCACGCTGGTCGGGCTCCCGCGCCCGCAGCACGTCGGGATCATGCTGGACGGGAACCGCCGCTGGGCCCGGCAGGCCGGGCACGAGGACGTCCGGGAGGGTTACCGGGCGGGCGGGGCGAAGGCCGGGGAGTTCCTGGGCTGGTGCACGGCGGCGGGCATCGGGCACGTGACGCTGTTCATGCTGTCCGACGACAACCTCGGCCGCCCGGCGGACGAGCTCGGGCCGCTCATCTCGGTCATCGAGGAGACCGTCCGGGCCATCTCCGCACCGGGCCGCCCCTGGGAGGTCCAGGTCATCGGCTCGCTGGACCTGCTGCCCGGCGACAGCGCCCGGACGCTGAAGGAGGCCGCCGCGGCGACGGCCGGGCGCGGCGGGCTGAAGGTCGACGTGGCCGTGGGCTACGGCGGCCGCCGGGAGATCGTCGACGCGGTGAAGAGCGCCTTCGGGGAGCACATCGCGGCCGGCGGCGACCCGGTCGAGCTGGTCGAGCGGTTCGACGTCGAGGACATCTCCCGGCACCTCTACTCGCACTCGCCGACGGCCGACCGCACCGACTTCATCATCCGCACCTCGGGCGAGCAGCGGCTCTCGGGCTTCCTGCTCTGGCAGTCCGCCTACGCCGAGATGCACTGGGTGGACTGCTACTGGCCCGCCTTCCGCCGTGTCGACTTCCTCCGTGCCCTGCGCTCCTACGCGGGCCGGGAGCGCCGCTTCGGCAAGTAGGCAGAAGGCCGCGGACAGCCGGACGACCGGACGACCGGACGACCGGACGACCGGACAGGCTAGGCGGAAGCGGCGTCCCGTCGCCAGGGGAAGGGGGCGAGGTCGGGCTCGACCCAGCCGGCCTTCGCCTCCGGGGAGTCCAGGGTGGCCGCACGGTAGTAGCGGGCCGGCAGGTCCTTGTCGAGCAGGTCGGGGTGACGGTCGGCGAAGTCCGCGAAGTCGTCCCCGCCGTGTTCCGCCGCGTGGTGGCCGACCAGCTCCACCCAGGCCCGGGTGACGGTCGCGTGGTACTTCTGCGGCACGCCCGCCTTGGTGGCGGTGCGCAGGATGCCGTCGCCGACCAGGGAGACCGCCGCGGGGACGCCGACCGCCCGCACGGCCAGCCAGGTGAGGTGGACGTGCTCACGGTGGCCGAACCGCCCGGCGGCCGCGGTCACCTCGGCCAGCAGCGTGCCGAAGTCGGCCGCCGGCCCTTCGGTCGTGGTGGAGTCGTGCAGGGGCTGGGCGGTCATGAGGGCACCTCGGTCAGAGCTTGCAGGGCGGCACGAAGACCGGTGATGGCGTCGGCCGGCAGTCCGGCGAGCGCGCGACGCTCCAGGCCGGTGATGGCCTGCCGGATCGTGTCGGCGGCCACCCGGCCGGAGGGGGTGAGTTCGATGAGCACCGCGCGACGGTCCCCCGGGCGGGTGCCGCGGGTGATGTGGCCGCGCCGCTCCAGCCGGTCGAGGATGCTGGTCAGCGTGGTCGGGCGGGTACCCACGGCCGCACCGAGCTCGGACACGGTACGGCCGCGACCGTCGGCCAGGTTGGCCAGCGCGTTGATCTCGGAGGGGTTCAGGTCCAGGTCGACCAGCTCGGCGGCGAGCACCTGGAGCGTGGCATGGGTGGCCCGCTGCAGCGCGAGCAGGGCCGACCACTCGGACGGCACGGAATCGGACGAACCGGAATCGGACTTCACGATTCCGAACTATACGATTTCGTACTACCTGCCGCCAAACGCGCGCCCCCCCGGCAGTCGCCGCGGCGAGGGCCGCCCGGATAACGGTGGTGGCGCCGTCGGCCGCTCCCGGCCCACGGCGCCACCACCACGTCACGGCGTCACGGCGTCCCGACGTCACGAGCCGGCCTACGGCTCCGGGAACTTGTCCTCGTCGACGTCACTGGTCTTGGCGTTGCCGCCGACCGTCGGCTGGAGCGTGATCGACCACGAGGTGTAGGTGCGGCCCGTCTCGAAGGCCATGGTGTCGTCGAACTTGCTGAAGTCGCAGCTCTGGGTGAACGCCTTGAGCGACGGGTCCCAGTCGACGCCACCGGCGAAGTAGACGTCGTAGGTGCCGTCCTCGACGCCCTCGATGGACGCCTTCTTGCCCTTGCCGACGTACACCGAGTGGATCGACTTGCCGTTCTGCGCGAGCGAGACCACCGCGTCCGAGCTGCCGCCGTTGTCCACGTTGAGGACGCCCGAGCCGTTCAGCCGGCCCTCGCGGACCAGGGTGCCGTTCTCCTGGCTGCGGGTCTGGAGCTGCGGGGTCTGCGGGACGTTGAAGGTGGTGGGGTAGCCGGCGGCGTTCATCTGGGCGAGGGCGGCGGGCACCGCCTTCAGACCCTCGGACTGGCCGACCTCGGCGAAGGCGGAGGTGGTGGCGCAGACGTTCTTCTTCCTGATGTCGTTGCGCACCTTGGTCAGGTCGGTGGAGAGCTGGCCGAGGGCCACCACCAGCTGGCGGCGGGCGGTGGTGACGGTGGCCGGCTCGTCCGCGTAGCCGAGCCCGCTGCCCGCCTTGGTGGCGGCGGTGGCCGCCTCCTGGAGGGCGGTGGAGAAGGCGTCGAGGCTCGCGGACGCGTTGAGCTTGCCGAGCGCGGTGTTGACCGGGTCGATGTAGCCCGCCAGCACCGGACCGTACGGCGGCCGGGTCGGGGTCGGAGTCGGAGTCGGCGTGCGGGTCGGACTCGCGGTCGTGGAGGCCGCGTCGGTCTTCCCAGGCTTCAGGCCGAACCCGTCCGTGCCTCCCGACCCCCCGCCGGAGCACGCTGCCAGCAACAGTGTGGCGCCGGCCGCCAGGCCGGCCTTGGTGAAGGACTTCATGCCGCTCCCCCGGTGTGATCCCTGTGATCCCTGCGATCCCCGTGCACGCCGTGATCGCCGCGACCACTCATGCACGGTGATCTCTCGTGCACGCTCTGTGCACTCCCCGCGGACATGATCCCGACCCCGGGGGACGCGGTCAACAGGGCGCACAAGGGGCGCACGGAAGCACAGAAGGGGCGTACACGGGGGCGCGCAGAGCGACTGTCACGGTCAACTACGATCAGGCACGTGCTCAGGCTTACGGGACTCCCCCTCCAGATCATCGCCTCCGTCGTCGCGATCTGCGCGTTCGCCGCCACGATGTGGCTCTGGCCGAGACTCGGCGGCCGCAGCTGGAAGGCCTGGCTCGGGCGGATCGGCGCCTTCCTCGCCACCCAGATCTCGGTACTGGTCGCGATGGGCCTGATCGCCAACGGCTACTTCGGCTTCTACAGCTCCTGGACCGACCTGCTCGGCACCAACGGCGGTCCCGGCACGGTCGTCGACCACCAGCCGAACGCCGCCGTCGCCATCACCGGCGAGCAGAAGTTCTACGCGGAGCAGGGCTCGAACCCGGAGCGCGTCGGCCTGATCCACAAGGTCGCCGTCAAAGGAGCCGCCAGCGGTCTGAGCACCGACGGCTTCGTCTATCTGCCGCCGCAGTACTTCCAGCCCGAGTACGCGCAGCGGAAGTTCCCCATGGCCCTGGTCCTGGCCGGGTACCCCGGTACGCCGGAGAAGCTGATCTCGCTGATGCAGTACCCCGCCTCCACCCTGGAGGCGATCGACCAGAAGAAGCTTCCGCCGACCGTCCTGGTGATGCTGCGCCCGACCCTCGTCAACAACCGGGACACCGAGTGCGTGGACGTCCCGAACGGCCCGCAGGTGGAGACCTTCTTCACCAGTGACCTGCCCAAGGCGCTCGCCACCACCTACCGGCTCGGCAGCGACCCGTCCAACCGGGCCGTGATCGGCAACTCGACCGGTGGCTACTGCGCGCTCAAGTTCGCGCTGCGCAAGCCGGACTCGTACCCGGCCGCCGTCTCGCTCTCCGGCTACTACACCGCGCCGATCGACGAGACCACCGGCGACCTCTTCGCCGGCAACGGGCAGCTGAAGCAGGAGAACGACCTGCTGTGGCGGCTGCACAACAAGCCGGCCGCACCCGTCGCACTGCTGCTGGGCACCGCCCACGACGAGAACAACTACGCCGCCACCCAGGAGATGGTGAAGTCGTTCAAGGCGCCGACCAAGCTCTCCACCATCACCCTGGACACCGGCGGGCACAACTTCCACACCTGGACCCGGGAGATCCCCCCGGCGCTGGAGTGGCTGGGCAAGCACCTGACGATGCCCCAGCCGGCCTGAGCCCCCGGGCCGCCCGGAAGGACCACCACCCGGGCCGCCCGCCTGGCCGCCACGCGTCGGTCGACCCGTCCGCCCGGCACCCGACCGCCCGGCCCCCGGCCGCCGACCCGTCCGCCGACCGTCCCGCTGACCCGTCCGGGTGGTTCCGGCGGGGATCACAGGCCCCTCATAGCCGGGTCTCACGGTCCTCTCAGCCGCACGGCCGAGCGTATGGTCCATGACCACGACCAGCTTCTCCCCGCCGGCCGGCGAACCGTGGCCCGAGGCCGCGAACCACCCGCCGCCGGAGGTGCCGCAGCCGGCCCCTGACGCACTCTCGGACGCGGCGCCGCCGGCCGGACCGCTGTTCCCCGCGTTCCCGCTGCCGCCCGTCGGCCCCAAGGGCCCGGCGTCCTGGGCCGGCCGGCTGCGCACACTCCCGGCCCGCGCCTGGCGCGGCCGCGCGGACGACCCGCGTTGGGTACGGCCCGCGCTGCTGGCCCTGCTGGCCGCGACCGCCGTCCTCTACCTCTGGGGCCTGAGCGCCTCCGGCTGGGCCAACTCGTTCTACTCGGCGGCCGCCCAGGCCGGCAGCCAGAGCTGGAAGGCCTTCTTCTACGGCTCCTCCGACGCCGGGAACTTCATCACCGTCGACAAGCCGCCGCTCTCGCTCTGGCCGATGGCGCTGGCCGCCCGGGTCTTCGGCCTCTCCTCCTGGTCGGTGCTGGCCCCGCAGGCGTTGATGGCGGTCGCCACCGTGGCCACCCTGTACGCGACGGTGCGCCGCCGCTTCTCCCCGCTCGGCGGCCTGCTGGCGGGCGCCACCCTGGCGCTGACCCCGGTGGCGGCGCTGATGTTCCGCTTCAACAACCCGGATGCGCTGCTGGTACTGCTGCTGACGCTGGCCGCGTACGGGCTGGTCCGCGCGATCGAGGCGGCCGGCACCCGGTGGCTGGTGTTCACCGGGGTGATGTTCGGGCTGGCCTTCCTCACCAAGACGCTCCAGGCCTTCCTCGTCCTCCCGGCCTTCGCGCTGGTCTACCTGGTGGCCGCGCCGGCCGGGCTCTGGCGCCGGGTGCGCCAGCTGCTGGCGGCCGGGCTGGCCATGGTGGTCGCGGGCGGCTGGTGGGTCGCCGTCGTCGAACTGGTGCCAGCGTCGTCCCGGCCCTACGTCGGCGGTTCGCAGGACAACAGCTTCCTCTCGCTCACCTTCGGCTACAACGGCCTCGGCCGCCTCAACGGCAACGAGACCGGCAGCGTGGGCGGCGGCGGCAGGTTCCCGGCCGGCACGGAGGCGCCGCCCGGTGGCGGCCGGACGATGGGCGGCTGGGGCGAGACCGGCATCACCCGGATGTTCGACGGGGACATCGGCGGCCAGATCGCCTGGCTGATCCCGGCCGCGCTGCTCCTGCTGCTGACCGCCCTGTGGGCCACTCGCCGCCACGCCCGGACGGACACCGCCCGCGCGGCGTTCCTGGTCTGGGGCGGCTGGCTGCTCTGCACCGCACTGACCTTCAGCTTCATGTCCGGCATCTTCCACCAGTACTACACGGTGGCGCTGGCCCCCGCGGTCGCGGCGCTGGTCGGCATGGGCGTGGACGGGCTCTGGCGGGCCCGGCACCGGCTGCCGTACGCGGCGGTGCTGGCGGTCACCCTGGCGGTGACGGCGGTCTGGGCGTACGTGCTGCTCGGACGCAGCGCGCAGTTCCTGCCGTGGCTGCGCTGGGCGGTGCTGGTGGGCGGGCTCGCGGCGGCGGCGACGCTGCTGCTGGCCGGGCGGCTGGCGGCGCGGCTCGCGACGGTCGTCGGGCTGGTGGGCCTGGCGGCGGCGCTCGGCGGTCCGGCCGCGTACGCGGTGGACACCGTGAGCACGCCGCACACCGGGTCGATCGTGACGGCCGGCCCGGCGGTCGCGGGCGGCCGGGGCATGGGCCCGGGCGGGATGCGCGGCCTTCCGCCCGGCGGCAACGGCGAGTTCTTCTTCAACGGCCGGCAGATGACGCCCGGCCAGGGCGGAGTGCCGGGCGGCGTACCGGGCGGTGCCCAGGGCGGCGTACCCGGCGGTGCCGCCGGCCAGATGCCGGGCGGCCAGGGCGGCGCGAACGGCGGCGGCCTGCCCGGCAACGGCAACGGCAACGGCGGCCGCGGCGGTGCTGGAGGGTTCGGCGGCAGGACGGGCGGGGCCCCCGGCGGCATGGGCGGCCTGCTGAACGGCGCCCGGGTGAGCGACGAGGCCGCCGCCGCGCTCAAGCAGGACGCCGACCGCTACACCTGGGCCGCCGCGACCAGCGGCTCGCAGAACGCCGCCAGCTACCAACTCGCCTCCGGCGTCCCCGTGATGGCCCTCGGCGGCTTCAACAGCACCGACCCGTCGCTCAGCCTGAGCGCCTTCCAGCAGTACGTGAAGGAGGGCAAGGTGCACTGGTTCATCGGCGGCGGCTCCCGGCGCGCGATGGGCGCCAACGCCGACGGCGAGGCGCAGGAGTCGCAGACCGCACAGATCGAGACCTGGGTGACGAGCCACTTCACGGCGAAGACGGTGGGCGGCGCGACGTTCTACGACCTGACGCAGGCTCCCAGCTCCTGACCTACGACGAAGCTCCCGAGCACGGCGAAGGGGCGCACCGCGGCGGTCCCGCGGTGCGCCCCTTCGCCGTCAGCCGGTCACCCGGCCGGGTCGCTGGCGCAGCGCGTCCCGGCGGCCGGCACCGTGCCGTCCGTCAGGAAGGCGTCCACCGAGGTCCGGATGCACTTGCTCCAGCCGTAGCCGGTGTGGCCCTCACCCTCGCGGGTGAGGAGTACGGCCTTGCCGAGCTGGGCCGCGAGCTTCTCGGCCGAGGCGTAGGGCGTCGCCGCGTCGCCGGTCGAGCCGACCACGACGATGGTGGCGTCGCTCTTCGAGGCGATCGGGTGGGGCTTCTCGGCGGAACGGAACGGCCAGGAACGGCAGTCGGGGTCGAACAGCGCGAAGCTCGGCTCGTGGCGGGTGAGCAGCGGGGCCTTCGCCGCCAGCTCGGCGTACGCGGCCTTGAGGTCGTCGCCGACCGGCACCCCGGTGCCGCCGTCGGCGCAGTGGATGGCGGTGTAGGCGTCGGCGGAGACGCTGTAGTGGCCGTCCTTGTCGCGGTGGTTCGAGTCGTCCGCGCGCGCGAGCAGGTAGTCGCCCTTGCCCCGGACCATGGCCCAGCCGACGTCGTTGCGCAGGGACTCCCAGCCCTGCTCGTCGCCGTAGAGGCCGTCGATCATGGCGGTCCAGGCCGCGTTGGCGGTGAGCTTGCGCCCGCTCGCGGTGGTCAGCGGCTTCTCCTTGAGCCCGTCGAGGAAGTCGGCGAGCTTGCCGGCGGCCGCGCCCGGGTCCTTGCCGAGCGGGCAGCTGCTCTTGGTGGCGCAGTTGGCGGCGAAGGCCTCCAGCGAGTGCTCGAAGGCCGCGTACTGCGCGATGTTGTGCTGGGCCAGTGGCACGGACGGGTCGACGGCGCCGTCGAGCACCAGCCGGCCGACCCGGTCCGGGAACTCCTCGGCGTAGAGGCTGCCGAGGTAGGTGCCGTACGACAGCCCGAAGTAGTTGAGCTTCTGGTCGCCGAGGGCGGCGCGCAGCACGTCCATGTCGCGGGCGGTGTTGCGGGTGCCGATGAAGGGCAGCACCTTGCCGAACTTGGCCTGGCAGGCGTCGGCCAGGACCTTGCCGTGGGCGTCACCGGGTGTGTCGGTGGTGACCCACTCGTCCCGGGCGCCGTCGTCCAGGCAGTTCACCGGGGTGGTGAGGCCGACGCCGCGCGGGTCGAAGCCGATCGTGTCGAAGCGGTCGTGGAGCGGGCCGTCGAACTGCTTCGGGTTGCGCTTGACCATGCCGACGCCGGAGCCGCCGGGCCCGCCGGGGTTGACCAGGAGGGAGCCGACCCGCTGGTCCTGCTTGGCGGCGGGGTTGCGGACGACGGCGACCTCCAGGGTGTCGCCGGCCGGGTTCGTGTAGTCCAGCGGCACCTTGAGCTTGCCGCACTGCACGGCCGACTCGTCGACCTTGTCGGTCGCCGGGTCGTCGGCGCACGGCGTCCAGGCGATCTGCTGGCCGTAGAACGGCTTGAGCGCCGGGTCCGCCGCGCCGGTCGGCTTCGGCGTCGGGGTGGGCGTAGTGGTCGGGGTGGGCGGCGCGGTGGTCGTGGCCGGGGTGGCGGCCGGCGACGTGGTGCCGGAGGCCGCGTCGCCGGAGCCGGCCGAACTGGTGCAGCCGGCCAGGAGGGCGGCGGCAACGGCGGCGGGCAGCGCGCGCCGTGAGAACCGGGTGATCATCGAATGCACCGCACACGAATATCACCCGGTCATCACAGGAGTCACATCGCCGGCGAGGACCTGGGATGCAATGCGGACAAAGGCTGGCGAAACGTTTCCTCACCCGCCGCACTGCTGGAGCATCGCCTTCTTGTCGGCCTCGGTGACCGGCAGTTGGTACTTCAGCGACACCTGGGCGAACCGCACCGCGTACGCGCAGCGGATCGTCGTGTTGGCGGGCAGCCAGGTGGCCGGGCCGGAGTCGCCCTTGGAGGCGTTCTGCGAGCCGTCGGCCGGGATGAGGTTGAGCGGGTCGTTGGCGATCTGCACGCGCTTGCCCTTGTCCCACTTGGCCGCGCCCATCTGCCAATCGTAGGAGAGCGGCATCACGTGGTCGATCTGGATCCTCGTGGCCTGCTGCTTCGTCCACTGGACGGTCTTGCCGGTGTACGGGTCGTCGATGGTCATCGCGGTGACCACGCAGGTCGAGCCGTCCTTGCGCTCCACCGCCCGGCCGTCGCGGGCCAGCAGGTCGTTGCGGGTGTCGCAGTTGTTGTGGCCGCCCGGGACGCCGTCCACGTTGTCCGTCCAGGCCGGGCCGAACTCGTTGCGGTCGTAGCCGTCCTTCGGGCCGGCGGCGGCGGTGGCGACCCTGGCGATGAGGTCTCGGCCGGCCTTCTGGTCCTCGGGCGAGGTGAGCGGCGCCAGGCCGGGCCTGGTGCCGTCGGGGTTCTGCAGCGGGCTGGTGCCCCCGCCACCGGCCGGCGCGGCGGCGCCGGAGGAGGTCTTCCCGGCGCCGGAGCAGCCGGCCAGCGCCAGGACGGGTATCAGGAGGACGGCGGCGGACACGGCGGCGCGGCGGGCGGGCACGGAGAACTCCCGAGGTGGGGGGGCGGCTGACGGCGAACCAGCAGACCAGCCGCCCCCCACCGCGTCAAGGCGGCGCAGCGCAGGGCGTTCGAGCATGTCGAAGCTCACATCCCCGATCGAAGCTCACATCCCGGATCCAAGCTCACGTCCCGGCCCGAATCCGGCATCCGTCGTGAATCACGCATCCAGCGTGAATCGCGCATCCGGTGCGAAGTCCACGTACCGGATCGAAGCCCGCACCCCGGCACCGGCCGGGCGCCCGTCACCCCCGCAGCGAGCGCGCCGTCTCCGCGAGCACCTCGTCGAGCGGCGTCGCCGAGACGCCCAGCTCCCGCTCGGTGCGGGCCGAGTCGAGCAGCTGCGGGCGGTAGTAGAGGTAGCCCATCTCCACCACCTCGGCGAGGATCTCGTCCTCCTCGCCCAGCTTCGCGAGCTCCTCCGGCGAGAGCGCGGTGAGCTTCGGCGCGGGTGCGCCGGCCGCACCGGCCAGCGCCGAGGCGAGCGTCCGGGCGGACGCCTCGCTGGTGCTGGGGACGTGCCAGACCCGGCCCCAGGCCGCCTCGGAGCGGGCCGCCGCGATCAGGGTGGCGGCCACGTCACCGGTGTAGGACCAGCTGTGCGGCGCGTCCGGGTCGGCGGGGTAGGAGACGGGATCGCCGGCCACCACGGCGGGGGCGACCGTCACTTGGAAGAGCGAGCCGGCGCCCGGCCCGAGGAAGTCGCTGGCCCGGACCTCGGTGGCGCGCACCCGGCCCGCCCGGTGCGCGGCCAGCGCGTCCTCCCAGAGCCGGGCACGCACCGTGCCCTTGCGGCTGGTCGGGGCGAGCGGCAGCTCCTCGTGGAACCGGCCGTCCACCGGCCCGTAGCCGTAGAGGTTGCCGAGCATCACGTAGCCGGCGCCGGTCCGTTCGGCGGTGGTCAGCAGCGCGGCGGCCAGCGGCGGGAACTCCCGCGGCCAGCGGTGGTACGCCGGCGCGGCACAGTTGATCAGCGCGGTCGCGCCCTCGGTGAGGGCGGCGAGCGCGTCGGCGTCGGTGGCGTCGGCGGCGATCCGCTCGATGCCGGGGTGCTCGGGCCCGGTACCGCGCCGGGTGACCAGGCGGACCCGTTCTCCGGACCGGGCGAGCCGAAGGGCAGTGGCGGTGCCGATGGAACCGGCACCGGTGACGACGTGGAAGGACATGGCGCTGCTCCGGGTTGGCAGAGTGGATGGGCCTCGCGGCGCGGGCTGCGCGCCGTCGTGCTCCACTGTCCGACCGGGCGCCGTCACGGAACAGCGCCGCGGCTGCCAAGCTTCCGGAGGTTCTGGCCATGCCCTCGTCCGAGCGGATTCACCGGATCGCGGTGCTCGCCGTCCCCCCGGTGACCACCTTCGACCTGTCCATCCCCGAAATCGTCTTCGGCGCCGCCGAGTTGGACGGGCAGCCGGCGTACGAGGTGACGGTCTGCACGATGGAGCCGGGCCCGGTGGCGGCCACCGGCAGCCTTCAGGTGGTCGTCCCGCACGGGCTGGAGGCGCTGGAACGGGCCGACACCGTGATGGTGACGGGCTCGGGTGCGCGCGCCGAGGCGGACGAACGGGTGCTGACGGCGCTGCGTTCGGCGGCGGACAAGGGCGCGCGGGTCGCCTCGATGTGCGCCGGCGCGTTCGTCCTCGCCCAGGCCGGGCTGCTGGACGGCCGCCGCGCCACCACCTACTGGGTCCAGGCCGGCGCGCTCGGCCACCGCTTCCCGGCCGTCCGGGTGCAACCGGCCCTGTTCGTGGAGGACGGCCCGGTGCTGACCTCGGCGGGGCTGACCGCGGGGATCGACCTCTGCCTGCACATGGTGCGCTCCGACCACGGCGCCGCGGTGGCCAACGCGGTGGCCCGGCTGGCGGTGGTCTCGGCGGCCCGGGACGGCGGGCAGGCCCCGTACCTCCCGGCGCCGGTGGCCGCGGCGGACGGGACGTCACTGGCCGCCACCCGGGCCTGGGCCCAGGAGCGGCTGCACGAGCCGCTCACCCTGGCCGCGCTGGCCGCGCACGCGGGCGTCAGCGTCCGCACCCTCAACCGCCGTTTCCTGGCCGAGGCGGGCACCACACCGCTGCAGTGGCTGCTGGCCCAGCGGGTCGAGCGGGCCCGCGAGTTGCTGGAGAGCACCGACCATCCCGTCGATCTGATCGCCGACCGCACCGGGTTCGGCACCCCCGACTCCCTGCGCCGCCACCTGCTCCAGCGGGTCGGCATGACCCCGCGCGCCTACCGCGCGCGGTTCGCCCTGATGGGCCGGGCCGCGCGCCGGCCGGCCGCGCGGACGCCGTGACCCCGGCCGTGCCGGATCAGCCGCCGATCGCGGACATCGGCCGGTCCGGACGGACGAAGCCGGCCGAGTTGATGTCGTGCCCGGGGCCCTTGCGGGCGATGGTGTTGCGCCAGGCCTCCTCGATCCGGTCGTCGCCGGCCCCGCCGCGCAGCAGGACGCGCAGGTCGGACTCCTCGGTGGCGAAGAGGCAGTTGCGCAGCTGGCCGTCGGCGGTGAGGCGGACGCGGTCGCAGCCGCCGCAGAACGGGCGGGTGACGGAGGCGATCACGCCGATCACGGTGTCGGTGCCGGCGATCCGCCACTCCTCGGCGGGGGCGTTCCCGTGCCGGCCGACCGGGACGAGGTCCCAGCGGGCGGAGAGCACGGCCAGGATCTCGTCGGCGGTGATCATCTTCGCCCGGTCCCACGCACCCTGCGCGTCCAGCGGCATGGACTCGATGAACCGCATCCGGTAGCCGTGCGCGGCGGCGAACCCGGCCAGGTCGAGGATCTCGTCGTCGTTGACGCCGCGCACCGGCACCGCGTTGACCTTGACCGGGGCGAGCCCGGCGGCCTGCGCGGCGGCCAGGCCCGCGAGGACGTCGGCGATCCGGTCGCGGCGGGTGATCTCGGCGTACCGCTCGGGGCGCAGGGTGTCCAGGCTGACGTTGACCCGGTGCAGCCCGGCCTGCTTCAGCGCACCGGCCGTCCGGGCCAGCCCGATGCCGTTGGTGGTCAGCGAGACCTCGGGGCCGAGCGCGGTGATCCGCCCGACCAACTCCGGCAGTCCGCGCCGCAGCAGCGGTTCGCCGCCGGTGAGCCGCACCGAGGCGATGCCCAGCCGCTCCACGGCGATCCGTACCAGCCGGACCACCTCGTCGTCGCTCAGCACCTCGGCCTTGGGCAGCCAGTCGAGGCCCTCGGCCGGCATGCAGTAGGTGCAGCGCAGGTTGCATCGGTCGGTGAGCGAGACCCGCAGGTCGGTGTGGACCCTGCCGAAGCGGTCCAGCAGCGGGCGCGGTGCGGTGTTCATCAGCCAAGTACAGGGGCAGCCGGGCGGGAGATCCAGCGGCCGAACCGCCGGGGAGCGGCCGCGACCTGCGGGTTCGCCTTGTGCATTCGTCCAACTGTGGGTTCGTACGGCTGCGCGCGGCGGCCCGGCCGGGCAGGCTGGGCACATGCAGCTCGAACGACCCGTCGCCGCCCTCGTCCTGGCCGCCGGCGGCGGCCGGCGGCTGGGCGGACGGCCCAAGGCCCTGATCCCGTACCGGGGGCGGCCGCTGGTGGAGCACGCGGTGGCGACGGTCCGGGCGGGCGGCTGCCCGGACGTCACGGTGGTGCTGGGCGCCGCCCGCGAGCGGGTCCGGGCGACCGCGCACCTGCCGGGCTGCCGGCTCGTGGAGAACCCCGACTGGGCGGACGGCATGGGCTCCTCGCTGCGGGCGGGGCTCGCCACGCTGGCGCCGTCGACCCCGGCCGTGCTGGTGATGCTGGTGGACACGCCCGGGGTCACCGCGGCGGCGGTGGCCAGGCTGGTGGCCGCCCACCGGGCGGGCGCCGGGCTGGCCGCGGCGGCGTACGGCGGGCGGCGCGGGCACCCGGTGCTGATCGGGGCCCGGTACTTCGGCGAGGCGGCGGCGGGCGCGACCGGCGACGCGGGCGCGCGGGCGCTGCTGGCGGCGCACCCCGAGGATCTCACGCTGGTCGAGTGCGCCGATGTCGCCGTGCCGGACGACCTGGACACCCCCGCCGACCTGGCCCGCTGGTCCGCCGGGTGAGCGCCCGCGGCCGGCGCCGGCGCCCGGTCCCCCTCAGGGGTGGCCGGACCTCCTCCTCCCAGGCGAGGGATAGGCCGCACACCCCTGATCTGTCCCTGAGGATTGCGGCATTCCGCGCCGCGGCTCCCGCGTTTCGGGGAGCATGGGACACGACCCTCCACCCCGATTCGAACGGACGGTGCCCGCGATGTCCGGACTGCCCGACGACTTCACCGGACACGATCCCGCGCAACACGGGCCGGGGGCGGGTGGTGGCGCCCGGGCGATCCGCTGCCCCGCCTGCCGGCGCGAGCACCTGTACGAGCCGCCGTCACTGCCCTGCCCCTGCGGCGCCTCGCTCAAGGTGCCGCTGCTGCGCGGCGGCGTGCCGGTGCAGGTCCGGTTCCGGTCCTGGGAGGACTCCTGGCTGAACATGCGCTGCCCGCACTGCGGCCGCTCGGACCAGTGGCCGCAGCCCGAGTTCACCTGCAACTGCGGCGCCACCGTCCGCCTGCCGGTGGACCGCACCACCCGCCTCGGCGGCAGTGCCACCACCGGCCGGGCCCCCGCGGGGCAGCTCGGCCCCGCCGGGCCGCACTCCTCCCGCCCGTCCCCGGCCCACCCGCAGGGCGCGCCCGCGCCCGCCGCGCCCGGCGGGTCCGGTGCCACGGCCACGCCCTGGCGGCGGCGGGCGCCGTTCCGCCCGCACCCGGTCCGCACCTCCCAGGACGCGGTGTTCACGGCCGCCCGCTACCTGGAGTGGCTCGGCTTCGAGGACCTGGAGCTGACGGAGGCCCAGGAACGCGACGGCGTCACCCTGCTGGGCAGCCGGATGGTCGCCCAGGTGGACACCTGGACCGAGCCGGCCGACGTGAAGTCCGTGGAGTGCCTCTGGCTCCAGACCCTGCACGCCGAGGAGATGGCCGCCGCGATGTTCACCCTGGCCGGCTACTCCCACCAGGCCACCGTCCGCGGCGAGCAGTTGCTGGTCGCCCTGTTCAGCCTGGACCTCGCCGGGGTGCCGCAGCCCGCCAACGGCGCCGCCGAGGCCCTGATGGAGACCGGCTGGACGTCCTGAGCCGGCCCGGCCCGCACGACCGGCCCCGGAACGCCCTCTAGATCATTCCGCCTCCGAACGCAACAACCTGCGCTCGTGATCTGGTGCACAAGCTCACCCCCGTGTTGAATTGCCGCCACAGCGCGGGCCTTGGGGGTAGAGGCCCGTGCCCTGCTGGATGGCGCACACAAGGAGGTGGCGTTGTCGGAGCACGGATGGGGCCCGAGCGGCCGGGACGGGCGGGAAGGGCGCGGGCGGGCGGCGCCCGCGGAGCCGGGGGACACCGTGTGGCGGCTGCGGTCCCGGGCGTGCTGGCAGGAGGCCGCGGAGCTGTTACGCCCGGCCGCCGAACGAGACCCGGCGGCCGCACTCGGCCGGGCCGAACTCCTCATCGAACAGTGCCTGTTCACCGCCGCCCACTGGACCCAGGCGGAGCAGGCGCTGCGCCTCGCCGAGGCCGTGGTCACCACCACCGAGCAGCGCGCGGCCGCCGCGTGCGCCCGCGGGTTCCTGGCGTACGTCGCCAGCGTGCTCGGCACGCGAGACCGGCTCGACGAGGCCCAGGCGGCGCTCGGCCGCACCTCCGCGCTGCTCCCGCCGGACGCCCCCGGGCGCCCGCTGCTGGACTTCCGCCGCGGCCTGGTCGCGGAGAACCTGCTGCGCGACCGGACGGCCGCCTGGATCGCCTACCGCCGGGCCCACGAGGGCGCGGGTGAGAGCGGGGACGAACTGCTGCGCTCCTACACCTGGCGCCACCTGGCCGCGCTGGCCCAGGCCGCCGGGGACCACGAGCGGGCCAGGGAGGGGTTCGACGCCTCGCTGCGGCTGCGCGAGCAACTCGGCTTCACGGTGGGGGTGGCGCCCGCACTGGCGGCACTGGCCGAGGTCTCCGGACCGGGCGAGGCGGCCCGGATGCGGGCCGAGGCCACCAGGCTGGTGCAGGCGCTCGGAGGCGTACCGGTGTGGCTCGCGCGCCAGCTGAGCGCGGCGCGCACGCCGGGCGCTCCCCCGGACGGTCGCATCGGGCGGGACCCACGGGGAACTATCAGCTAAGGTGAGCCTAACCTGGCTGGGGGGAGCAGCACCCCGGCCGGGTCAGCCTTGCCGTTCCCGGGCTCAGCCAGGCCCCGGCCGGCCGGGGCCTGGCCACGGGCGCGCGCGCACGACACCGGCCGGGCCCGGCCGGGCGGTCCCGCACGGGCGCCGGTCGACCCGATGGGGCCGCACCATGACCGCGAGCAGCACCGTCCACTGCACCACCCCCGCCGTGCCGGCCGCCGCCCGCGCGCCGCAGCCGTGCACCGCGAGCCACCGGCGGATCGGCGAGCTGTTCCCCGCCCTGCGCGTGCACCGCACCCCGCCGCGCACCGGCGACGGCTGGCTCGGCGGCGCCGACCTGCTCGCCCGCCCGGAGGCGCTGCGCGAACTGATCGCCCACGACGCCCGGCAGGGCCTGGCCCAGTACGGCCGGCCGCTGCGCCCCGACGTGGCGGCCGGCTTCGGCCTGCACCGCTTCACCTGGGCGACCGCGCTGCTGTTCACCCTGCCCTGGTTCCTGGAGCGCCGGGTGCCGCTGCTCACCCCCGAGGACGTCTCGATCCGCCGTTCCTCCGGCGAGCTGACGGCCCGCCCGGGCGCCTTCGTCTGCCTGTCCGGCGACCCGGCGGCCGGCCTGCCCGGCGCCCGGACGGCGGCCGGCGAAGCCGAGCTGGCCGCCGGACTGCGGGCGGCGCTGGCCGGGTTCCTGACGCCGGTGCTGGCGGCCTTCCGCCCGGAGGTGCGGCGCGGACCGCACACCCTCTGGGCGATGGCCACGGACGCCGCGGTGGAGGGCCTCTGGCACGTCGGCGGGCTGCTCGGCGAGGAGGAGCGGGCCCGCACCGAGCTGACCGCGCTGTTCGCGCCGGCGCCCGCGGAGTGTACGCCCGGCGCATCCGTCTCACCGTTCACGCCGGGCGCGGGTTTCACCCACCCGGCGCCGGCGGACCTCGGCACTCCGGACGGCGACCGCTCCCGGGCCAGCTGCTGCCTCGTCTACACCGCCCGGCCCGAGGCGATGTGCGGCGGCTGCCCCCGTCTCACGCGAGGTTGACCGTATTCCCTTCGGGCCCCGCCTCGGCGGCCCCGGAATTCCGGGAAACAATCACCCCCAATAAGTAGGACAATGCGACTTCTCCTACGTCAGAAATCCCTCTCCTCAGCGCATTGACGACGAATCAGCCATTCAGCGCCCGTATATCCGTCATGATGGTCCCCGCCCATCACGACGCAGGAAAGCGAGGCTGGTCCAGGCGATGAAACTGTCCGATATACCGCTCGGTTGGGCCGTCACCGGCGTGGCGGTCCTGCTGGTCACCGGCCTGCTGGTGGCCCTGGCCCGGAGCCGGGGATCCGCCGCCGGACCGGGCGGCGCGGATTCCTGGGAGCGTTCCGAGGAACGCCGCCGCCGCAAGGAGTCCCTGTACGGCGGAGCCTCGTACACGCTGCTGTTCTGCTGCGCCGCCGTCGCGGCCGCGCTCTCCTTCCACGGCCTGGTCGGATTCGGGGTGCAGAACCTCAACCTCTCCGGGGGCTGGGAGTACCTCGTCCCGTTCGGCCTGGACGGCGCGGCGATGTTCTGTTCCGTCCTCGCCGTCCGCGAGGCCAGCCACGGCGACGCCGCACTCGGCTCGCGCCTGCTGGTCTGGCTGTTCGCCGGGGCCTCCGCCTGGTTCAACTGGGTGCACGCCCCCCGCGGATTCGGCCACGCCGGCGCACCGCAGTTCTTCGCGGGGATGTCGCTCTCGGCCGCCGTGCTGTTCGACCGGGCGCTCAAGCAGACCCGCCGGGCCGCCCTGCGCGAACAGGGGCTCGTCCCCCGCCCGCTGCCGCAGATCCGGATCGTCCGCTGGCTGCGCGCCCCGCGCGAGACCTACGCGGCCTGGTCGCTGATGCTGCTGGAGGGCGTCCGCAGCCTGGACGAGGCGGTGGACGAGGTCCGCGAGGACAAGCGGGAGAAGACCGCGGAGAAGGAGCGCCGCAGGCTGGCCGGCCGCCGTGAGCGGGCCGAGATCAGGGCCATCAACCGCACCAACAGCGTCTGGCGCCCGCGCGGCGCGGCCCGGCAGCTGGAGTCCGGCCAGGAGTCCGCCATAGCCGGCGGGCCCGCGGCGGACCGGCCCGCCGTCGAGGCACCGGCGCCCGCCGAGGGCCCGGTCGCCCAGCAGGGCCTGCCGGCCCGCCCGGAGCGGCGCACCATCGACCTCACGATGGAGGAGGACACCGTCGCGCAGCCCCGGCTGGACTCGCTGGAGCGCAAGCTGAAGGACCTGGAGCAGCAGTTCGGCTGAGGCTCCGGGCGTCCCGGCCGGAGCACCCGGCCGGGACGGGCCCTCAGGTCCTGCCCTGAGCCCCCGCCCGCCCTCCGGGCGGACGAGGGCGGCCTGCCGAGGGGCCTCAGGCCGCGGGCGTGGCGGTGAGCTCGAACCACATCCGCTTGCCCGAGCCGCGCGGCTCCACGCCCCAGCCGTCCGCCAGCGCCTCGACCAGCATCAGCCCGCGCCCGGAGGAGGCCTGCTCCCCCGGGGTCCGGCGGGTGGGCCAGAGGTCCGACTCGTCCTCCACCTCGACCCGCAGCCGGGCCCGGCCGCCGTCGGTCGGCTCCCGGTAGAGCCGGGCGGTGAACATGGCGTCCCGGTCGGTGTGCCGGATCGCGTTGGTGACCAGCTCCGAGGCGAGCAGCTCCGCGGTGTCCACCAGCTCGGCCACACCCCAGCGCCGCAGCGCGTCGCGCAGCTCGGCCCGCACCTCGGAGATCCGGGCCAGGTCGGCCTGGCCGATCCGGCGGCGCAGCTGCTGGGCGGCCAGGCCGCCCTCCGGGCCGTCCCAGCGCAGGAGCAGCAGCGCTATGTCGTCCTCGCGCTCGCTGTCGTCGGCGGCCTGGGAGGCGATCCGGTCGGCGAGGCCCTCCAGCGGGTCGCGGGCCTGCGCGGCGTGGCCGGCGAGCGGGCCGGAGAGCGCCTCGGTGAGCCGGGCGATGCCGTCGTCGAGGTCCATGCCGCGCGCCTCGACCAGGCCGTCGGTACAGAGCAGCACCGTCTCGCCCGGGTCCAGGCTGAAGCGGGTGACCCGGTACTCCTCGTCGGGGGCGATGCCCAGCGGCAGCCCGCCCGCGACCGGGATCACGGAGGCGGTGCCGTCGGCCCGGCGGACCAGCGGGTCCAGGTGACCGGCCCGGACGGCGTACACCACGCCGTAGTCGACGTTCACCTCGGCGTAGGTGCAGGTCGCGAAGTGGTCGGTGTCGAGGTCGGCGAGGAAGCGGGAGGCCCGGGCCATCACGGCGGCCGGCGGATGGCCCTCGGCCGCGTACGCGCGCAGCGCGATCCGCAGCTGGCCCATGATCCCGGCGGCGTGCACGTCGTGCCCCTGGACGTCGCCGATCACCAGCCCGACGTGGCCGCCGGGCAGCGGGACGACGTCGTACCAGTCGCCGCCGATCTGCAGGCCGGAGCCGGCCGCCAGGTAGCGGACGGCGGTGGAGACCCCGGGCACGGACGGCACGGTGCGCGGCAGCATCACCCGCTGGAGGCCGGCCGCCAGCTCGTGCTCGGCGTCGTGCAGCCGGGCGCGGGCCAGCGACTGGGCGACCAGGCCGCCGAGGGTGGAGAGCAGGGTGCGCTCGTCGGCGTCCAGCTCGCGGTCGTCGTCGAAGCTGACCACGCAGACGCCGATCGCCCGGCCGCTCGCCACCAGCGGCAGGAAGGCCCAGGAGCTGCGGCCGGTCCGGCTGGTCGGCTCCCAGACCTCGGCGTAGCGCTCGCGGTACTCGTCGCGGCTGGCGATGAAGACGGGGGCGCGGTTGCGCAGCGCCTCGGCCGCCGGGTGGGCGGCGGGCAGCACCGAGCGGTCCCAGACGGCGAGCTCGTCGGGCCGGTAGCCGGAGGCGCCGAGCATCTGCACCCGGCCGGCCTCGAAGGAGGCCAGCACCAGGCCGTCCGGCGGCAGGCCCGGCAGCGGCAGCTCGGTGAAGACCCGGGCGACGTCGCGGACGGTGACGGCCTCGGAGAGCGCGCGGGCGGCCTCCTTGATGAACCGCGAGCGCTCCTCGCGGAGCAGCGCCATCCGGTCGGCGCGGTCGCGCTTGTGCAGCTCGACGGTGGCGTCCCAGACGAAGCCGACCATCCGGGAGGCGCGGCCGAAGGCGTCCGCGAGGACCCTGCCGCGGAACCGGACCGCCCGCATGGCCCCGTTCGGCCCGACCGTGCGGTAGTAGGCGCCGCACTGGCCCAGCTCGGCCACCGCGCGCTCGACCCGGCGGCGCACCACGGGCGAGTCCTCGGGGTGCAGCAGGGCCAGGAAGGAGGCGGAGGTGCGGTCGAAGCGGCTCTTCTCGGCCGCGTCCAGGCCCATGATCGTGCAGGCCCGCTGGTCGCCCTCCAGGACGTCGCGGCGGATGTCCCAGTCGAAGGAGCCGATGCCGTTGGCGGCCATCGCGGGCTCCAGCCAGTCCGGCGTGGAGTCCCCCGAGGGGACCGGCAGGCCGCCGGAGAGCATCGGCGCCAGCCGCCCGGCCGCCAGCCCCGGCGCTGTCCGCAGCGCGTGCCTGCGCACCGCCTGGGCGGGTGGTCTCGCCCGCCCCGACCCGGCCGTGGACTGGCCGGGAGGAAGCGCCGACCCCGGGGACTCGGGCTCAGTGGGCATGCTGCTCCTGCCGCTGCCGTGGCGGACCGCGCCGACCGTTCGGACGGGCCGCGTGGCGGTGTGATGGGTGGTGCTGGACAATGCCGTGCGACGGCGGTGGTCAGTCGAGGTGAGGTCTCCCCGCTGCTTCCCGGACGCGGGCACACATTCCCACCATCCTGGCCAATGTTCGGCCGAGCGGCAATGGCAACGGGCCGGAAATCTTCCGCCGGGCCTTCGGCCCGGCGTTCCGTTCGATGGCGAACGACGTTATTTCCCCCGGCCCCGACAGGGCTTCCCGCCGGGTGGACCGGGCAGGCCCGGCGGCCCCGGCGGGTGGACCGTGCAGGCCGGATCAGGGCGAGGCCAGCTCGAACCAGGTGACCTTGCCGTCCCCGCGCAGCTGCACCCCCCAGGCGTCGGCCAGCGCCTCGACGAGCACCAGCCCGCGCCCCGAGGTGGCGTACTCGGCGTCCGGGTCGCGGCGGCGGCCGGGCAGCCGGCCCACGCCGTCCCGGACCTCGATCCGCAGCCGCAGGTCGGCGGTGAGCACCGCGTCGAAGACCGCACCCTGGCCGGTGTGCAGCAGCGCGTTGGTGACCAGCTCGGAGGAGAGCAGCTCGGCCGTGTCGGCCAGCTCGGGCACCCCCCAGTCGCCGAGCGCGGCGCGCAGCCGGTGCCGGACCGCGCCGACCGCGACCAGGTCGGCCGCGTCGACCGCCAGATGGAGCCGGCGGTGCAGCGCACAGCCGGGCGCCGGTGTGCCGGGAAGTGCCGGGCCCGCTGCGCCGGTGACGCCGGGCATTCCCGGCACGCCCGGTGCACCGCCCTGGGCCCTGGGCCGGAATGCGTCCCCCGAACTCGTCCGCTGCCGCGGGAATCGCGACTGACCGTCCATCAACACATGCCCCCGCCCTCAATCCGGGCACCCGGTGCCGGATCCCCCGCCGGCCGGGTGGCCCCCTCGTTCTGACCACCATCCTCATGCCCAGCTTTCGGCCTTTGCAACAGTGCGCGTGCGATCACCCGTGGTGAAAGGGGCACGGGACGGTCCGCGTGATCCAACTGCCGGGGCCGGACAGGTTTGCGAAGCGTACGGGCGGTTTTCGACGCCGTCCGGTCATCGCGGGTCAGGACGCGCGCCCGGCGCACCCCGGCCCGCGGCCCGGTCCCGACCGGTCCCGCCGCGGCCCGCGACACGCCCGCGGACCCGATGGCGGCGTCCGGCGAGCCGAACACCCGGGGACGGGCAACGCTGGACAGGGTGGCCGGGTCCGGGTTCAATGGCCCGAGATGTTTGAACGCCGTTCTAACTTCACCCCCCTCCCACCCTCCCCGGCGACCGCGAGCGAGGAACCGTGCGACTGACCCCCACCGAGCGGGACCGGCTGCTGATCTTCACAGCAGCCGAGCTGGCCCGTGCCCGCCGTGCCCGAGGCGTACGCCTCAACATTCCCGAGGCGCACGCCCTGATCGCGGATACCGTCTGCGAGGCCGCCCGCGACGGCAAACGCCTCGCCGAGGCCATCGAGGCCGGCCGCTCCGTGCTCACCGCTGACGACGTCCTGCCCGGCGTGCCCGACGTGGTCACCGTGATCCAGGTCGAGGCGGTCTTCGAGGACGGCACCCGCCTCGCCGTGGTCAACGACCCCTTCAAGGGCGCCGGCTCGCTCGGCGACGAGGCCCCCGGCGGCGCGCTGATCGGCGAAGGCACCGGCTACGACCCCGTCGAGGAGTCGGTCGTGGTGCCCGTCCACAACACCTCCGAGGTGCCGATCTCGGTCACCTCGCACTTCCACTTCTTCGAGGCCAACCCGCGCCTCGCCTTCGACCGCGCCGCCGCCTACGGCACCCACCTCGCGGTGCCGGCCGGCTCCTCGGTCCGCTTCGACCCCGGCGCCACCGTCGAGGTCGGCCTCGTCCCGATCGGCGGCGAGCGCGTCGCCATCGGCTTCGCCGGCCTGGTGGACGGCCCGCTGGACGCCCCCGGCGCCAAGGAGGCCGCGCTGGCCAAGGCCCGCGCGACGGGCTACCTGACCAGCTTCGACGACGCCGAGGTGCCCTCGTGAGCGAGCGGGGCGAGCACCTGAACAGAGCGGCCGCGCCGGCGTGGCCCACCGAGCGAAGCGAGGCCGGAGCATGACCGCGATCACCCCCCACGACTACATCTCCGTGCACGGCCCCCGCGCCGGGGACCGGATCCGGCTCGGCGACAGCGGCCTGATCGTCCGGGTCGAGTCCGACTCGCAGGCCCCGGGCGACGAGTTCCTGGCCGGCTTCGGCAAGACCGCCCGCGACGGCCTGCACCTCAAGCCCGCCGCCGTCCGCGACACCTGCGACGTGGTGATCAGCAACGTGCTGGTGATCGACGCCGTCCAGGGCATCCGGAAGACCTCGATCGGCCTGATCGGCGGCCGGATCGCCTCGATCGGCCGGGCCGGCAACCCGGACACCCTGGACGGCGTGGACGTGGTGGTCGGCACCGGGACGACGATCGTCTCCGGCGAGGGCATGATCGCCACCGCCGGCGCCATCGACACCCACGTCCACCTGCTCTCGCCGCGGATCATGGAGGCCTCGCTCGCCTCCGGCGTCACCACGATCATCGGCCAGGAGTTCGGCCCGGTCTGGGGCGTCGGCGTCAACTCGCCCTGGGCGCTGCGGCACGCCTTCAACGCCTTCGACGCCTGGCCGGTCAACATCGGCTTCCTCGGCCGCGGCTCCTCCTCCGACGAGGCCCCGCTGATCGAGGCCCTCGCCGAGGGCGGCGCCTCCGGCTTCAAGGTGCACGAGGACATGGGCGCGCACACCCGCGCGCTGGACACCGCACTGCGGGTCGCCGAGGAGTACGACGTCCAGGTCGCCCTGCACACCGACGGCCTCAACGAGTGCCTCTCGGTCGAGGACACCCTCAAGGTGCTGGAGGGCCGGACCATCCACGCCTTCCACATCGAGGGCTGCGGCGGCGGGCACGTCCCCAACGTGCTGAAGATGGCCGGCGTCGAGAACGTCATCGGCTCCTCCACCAACCCGACCCTGCCGTTCGGCCGGGACGCGCTGGGCGAGCACTTCGGCATGATCGTCTCCGCCCACGACCTCAAGGTCGACCTGCCCGGCGACGCCGCGATGGCCCGCGACCGCATCCGGGCCGGCACGATGGGCGCCGAGGACGTGCTGCACGACCTCGGGGTCATCGGCATCACCTCCTCCGACGCCCAGGGCATGGGCCGGGCCGGCGAGACCGTCCGCCGCACCTTCGCCATGGCCGGCAAGATGAAGGCCGAACTCGGCCCCCTCGACGGCACCGGCTCCTACGGCACCACCGAGGGCGGCGACGACAACGAGCGCGTGCTGCGCTACATCGCCAAGCTCACCATCAACCCGGCCATCGCCCACGGCCTTTCGCACGAGGTCGGCTCGATCGAGATCGGCAAGCTCGCCGACATCGTGCTCTGGCGCCCCGACCACTTCGGCGCCAAGCCGCAGCTGGTCCTGAAGGCCGGCTTCCCCGCGTACGGCGTGGTCGGCGACCCCAACGCCTCCACCGACCGCTGCGAACCCCTCGTCCTGGGCCCGCAGTTCGGCGCCCACGGCGCGACCGCCGCCGACATCTCGGTGGCCTTCGTCGCCCAGGCCGCCGCCGACGGCGCCTACCTGGACCGGGCCGCCGACGGCATGCCCACCCGGCGCCGGCGCGTCGGCGTCCGCGGCACCCGCGGCATCGGCCCGCGCGACATGGTGCGCAACGCCCGGGTCGGCAACGTCCAGGTCACCGAGACCGGCCTGGTCTCGCTGGACGGCTCCCCGCTGCGCTCCGAGCCGGCCGACAGCGTCTCGCTCAGCCGCCTGTACTTCCTCTGACCCGCCCCACCTCCCCCGCTAGGACTCCACGATGACCTCCCCCACCCCCGCCTCGCTCGGTTACCGGATGCCCGCCGAGTGGCACCCGCACGAGCGGACCTGGATGGCCTTCCCCACCTCCAACCCGACCTTCGACAGCCCGGAGAGCCTGCACGCCGGCCGCGAGGCCTGGGCCGCGGTGGCCAACACGATCGTCCGGTACGAGCCGGTCACCCTGGTGGTCAACACCGGTGAGACCGGGGAGGCCCGCAAGTACGTCTCCGAGCAGGTCGAGATCGTCGAGCGCCCGCTGGACGACGCCTGGATGCGCGACATCGGCCCGTCCTTCCTGATCGACGGCAAGGGCTCGCTCGCCGCCGCCGACTGGATCTTCAACGGCTGGGGCGCGCAGTCCTGGGCCCGCTGGGACAACGACCAGCACATCGCCGAGCACATCGGCGAACTGACGGGCGTCCAGCGCTTCGTCTCGCGGCTGATCAACGAGGGCGGCGGCATCCACGTCGACGGCGAGGGCACGGTACTGGTCACCGAGACCGTGCAGCTCGGCGAGGGCCGCAACTCCGACTGGACCAAGGAGGAGGTCGAGGCCGAGCTGCACGCCTTCCTCGGCACCACCAAGGCGGTCTGGCTGCCGCGCGGACTCACCCGCGACTACGACGAGTTCGGCACCCGCGGCCACATCGACATCGTCGCCTCCTTCGTCCGCCCCGGCGTCGTGGTCGCCCACGTCCAGCCGGACCCGTCGCACCCGGACCACGAGGTGTGCAAGGAGCTCGTGGCCATCCTGCGCGCGTCCACCGACGCACAGGGCCGGGAGCTCCAGGTCATCGAGCTGCCCGCCCCCACCGTCCTGCTGGACGAGGAGGGCGAGCCGGTCGACTACTCCTACATCAACCACTACGTGGCCAACGGCGCCGTGATCCTGTGCGGCTTCGACGACCCGCGCGACCAGGAGGCCGCCGCCATCCTCGGCGAGGCCTACCCCGGCCGGACCGTCGAACTGGTCGACGCCCGCGAGATCTTCGCCAACGGCGGCGGCATCCACTGCATCACCCAGCAGCAGCCGAAGGCCTGACCGGCCGGCCGTCGGGTGGTGCGGCGTGACACGACGGGTCGCGCCGCGCCACCCGACGCTCCGTCACTGATCCCGCACACTCCCTCCACGCCGTCCCCCCGCGCGGGCACGGTTCCCCCGACAGGACCAGGCCCCGGCCGAGGTCCGGTTCGTGGCGCCGGGCTCGACCAGGGAGGGCAAGGCGTACGGAACCAAGCCGCTGGACGGGAACGGGAGCGGCACGATCTTCTGCCGGGTCATGAGCGCGGAGCGCATGAAGGGCTGAGGCCCGCCGGCCCCGTCACCTGAGATGCCTCCCCAGGTCGTCGGTGGTGAGGCCGTGCGTGCTGTGCATCGCGATCGAACTGCAGGCGGCGCGCCGGGCACGCGCCTGTGCGAGGTGGGCCTGCTCGGCGAGCAGGCCGTCCAGGTTCTCGGTCGGTCCGTTGCGGCGGTGGTGCAGGTACACCGCCAGTCCGGTCACGATCACGGCGAGACCGGCGATCAGGGCGATCAGCGTGACCATGGCCACCCCTCAAGGTCGTCGTTCCCCCACTGGTACGTACCCGGAGGACGGGCGGCCGAACCGGGCTTCGTCCCGCTCCGTGCCCCCGCGGGCACGGCCAGTATCGTGGGCAGCCGGCGGCACGGCCGCCACCGCACAGAGGAGAACAGCAGATGGCGGACGCCCGCCCGCGCCGCCCGGCGCGCCCCCGCGAGGAGGTCTTCGCCACCGCGCGGGCCGCGATCGCCGAACACGGGCTCGCCAAACTCACCATGGCCGGCCTCGGCAAACAGCTCCAGATGAGCGCCGGGCACCTGCTCTACTACTTCGGCAGCAAGGACCAGCTCCTGCTGGAGACCCTGCGCTGGAGCGAGGACCAGCTCGGGGCCCGCCGCCACGCCGCCCTGACCGACGGCACCCGGGACGTCTGGGACCGGCTCACCGCCTACACCCGCCTCTACCTCCCCGAGGGCCCCGGCGACCCCCGGTGGATCCTCTGGGTCGAGGTCTGGGGCCGCTCCCCCGCCAGCGAGGAGCTCCGGCAGGGGCAGCTGGAGATCGAGGCCCCGTGGGACGCGGACCTCGTCGCCCTGCTGGAGGAGGGCAGCGCCTCCGGCCGCTTCACCCCCGGGACCGCCGCCGACCGGGCCGCCCAGATCCGCGCCCTCCTCGACGGCCTCGCCGTCCCCCTGGCCCTGGGCCTCCCCGGCTCCGGACGCCCCCGGGCGCTGCACCTGGCCGAGTCGGCCTGCGGCACCCTGCTGGGCGCCGGCCGCTGACGCGCCCCCGCTCCGGGAGGGTCCTGCTCCGGGAGAGGCCTACTCCGCGAGGATCCCGCTCCGGGACAGCCCCTCACCCGGTCCAGATCGCGGCGGCCGTGCGGTCGTCGGCGTAGCCCCTGGCCCTGACCTGGACCTGGCGGAGGAAGTCGACGGTGCCCGGCGGGTGGGGGTGGGCCCAGTGGGACGAGAGGAAGTGGGCGACGGTCGGCTCGTCGGCGATCGGGCGGGCCAGGCCGGGGGTGCAGAGCAACAGGATGTCGCCCGGGGTGGCCGGGACCATCCGGAAGCGGAACGGGCGCGGGTCCGGCACCGGGGTGTCCGGCACCGGCGGCTGACCGTCCGGGTGGTGCAGCAGCCGCGCGGCGTACGCGTCGATCCAGTGGCCGGAGCGCAGCAGGTAGAGCCCGCCCGGTCCGACCCCGAAGGCCGCCCGGTAGGACGCCTCCGGGTCGAGCGAGAGCAGCAGGCAGTGCAACGCGGCGGGGGACTGCGCGCCGTCGTCGCCCTCCGGTTCGGGAGCGAGCGCGCGCAGCGGGGCGGCGGCACTGGTGGCGAGCCGCTGGAGGCCGTACCGGAGCCGGTCGCGGGCGCCGTCGCGCAGGTCGGCGGCGAGCCCGGTCCGGCTGCGGCCGATCGCGGTGGCGAGCTGACGGACGGCCTCGGCGGTGGCGGTGGCGACGGCCTCGGGGGCCGCCTCGCCGTCCGCGGCGCTGCGGTCGAAGCCGCCGAGCGCGGCGAGCAGCAGGCCGTCGGGCGCCTCGCCGAACCTGGTCACCAGCAGCGTGTCCCGGCGGGGCTCGCCGCGGTAGCGGGCGGAGTCTCCGCGGACCGAGACGGCCCGCAGGGTGGCGGCGCCGTACTGGGCGCCTTCCAGCACGGTGTCCGGTACGACGGCGCCCAGCATGCCCGGGTCCGCCTCCGGCACGGCGGTCGGTTCGGGCGCGTACGTGGGCGGGCGCTCGCCGACGTGCGGCACGGCGGGCCCGGCACCGGCGAGCACCGACCGCGGCACGGGGCGCGGCGCGGGCGCGGGTTCGGGGGCGACGGGCTCCGGCCGAGGTGCAGGCTCCGGTGCCGACACGGCGGCCGGCGCGGGTTCAGACTCGGGGGCGGACGCGGGTTCAGGCCCGGGCGCGGACGCTGGTTCAGGCCCGGGCGCGGACGCTGGTTGAGGCTCGGGGACGATCTCGGGCTCGGCCGCGGACGCGGGTTCAGCTTCGGGGGCGATCTCGGAATCGGGCGCCGGCACGGGTTCGGGCTCGGGCGCCGGCGCGGGTTCGGGCTCGGGCGCCGGCGCGGGTTCGGGCTCGGGCGCCGGCGCGGGTTCGGGCTCGGGCGCCGGCGCGGGTTCGATCGTCTTCTCCAGGACGGGAGCCGGCTCGGGAGCGGGCCCGGGAGCCGGCTCCACGACCGCCTCCGCCGCCTCAACCGCCTCGTCCGCCGGACCCGTCGCGTCCACCGCGTCCTCCGCCCAGGACGGGGCCGGGAACCTGTGCGTCTCCGCCCGGTCGCGCTGCTGCCCGATCACCCCGACCGCGGTGTCGAACCAGTCGTCGATGCTGTCCCGCTCCAGCACCGCCTCCTCGGCCGCCCTCTCGGCCGCCTCCTCAGCCACGTCCCCGGCCACGGCCACGGCCACGGCCTCGGGCGCTTCCTCGCCCGCGGCCGCCGGTCCGTCCGTGCGCTGCCGCCCGATCAGCCCGGCCGCCGTCTCGAACCAGTCGTCGACGCTGCCCTCCCCCGCGTGCGCGTGCGGGGTGTCGGGGAGGGTGCCCGCCGGCCCTTCGTAGACCGTGTCCCACCAGCCGTCGTCCGGCCGGTGCTGCTGTGCGGGTGCACCCTTTTTGCTCATCTGGCGGCTCCTGGTCGGTCCGTCTGCGCGCCGCCCCCGGCGGGGCCGGACTCGACGTCATTGTCTCCAAGAGCAACGACGCTGTCCGGCTTTCGGCGACAAACCGTGCACTGATCGGATGATCGCGATCACCGGGTTCGCCCCACGTTCCGCTTCCGTTCCGTCCGTGCTTGCCGGAACTGCCCCGAGCAGGGTGTTTACGGGGTGTTCGACCCCTTCGGGCGCCGAAAATGAGGGCCGAGGAGGGGCATCGCTTCACTCGTTCGGCTGATTAAATGTCCGCATGACCGCGTCGGCCCCCAGACCATCCCGACCGGGGAGGGCCGCAGTCGCGGGCCGCCCGGTGGGTGCGCTTTGGGTCCTGCTGCTGGTCGGGCTGCTGACGGCGCTCCCCTGTGCGGGCCAGGCCCAGGCGGTCACGGCCGACCGGTCCGGTCCTCCCGCGGCCGGCCCGTCCACCACCCTGGCCGGCCCGCTCGCCGGCCCGTCCACCGACCTGCCGGGACCGCCGGTGGCGCCGGGCGCCCCGAAGGCGGCCCACCCGTCCCGCCACGCGGACGGACCCCGGCACTGGACGTGGTGCTCCGCCGACGGCGAGCCGCCGCATCGCGACAACGGCTGCTCCGGCCACCCGTACAGCGGCCAGGACGCCCAGCTCCCCAATCCGCCGCCGCAGCCCCAGCCCGCCGTGACGCCGCGCCCGGACACGCCCGAGGCGCTGCCCCGGGTGGTGGCCCGCGGCCTGCTGGACGGTCCGCGCCCGGCACCGGATCTGCACGAACTCCAAGTCCACCGGTCCTGAGCGGAACCCACCGCCGACCGTCCCCCTGCCCGTCCGAGCGGACGGCAGGACGGGCGGCACCGACGGATCCGCCCCTCCACACCCCACTTCAGACCGCCGCGCCCGCAGCGTGCGGCGGGGACAAGGACACCACATGGGTTCCGCCTCCAAGCAGTCCAACAAGCCCGGCGGCAAGCAGGGCGCGACCGACCGCCGTGCCCGGATCGCCGAGCTCCGCGCCGCCGAGCAGCGCCGCGACCGCCGCAACAAGATCGTCGCCTCCGTGATCGCCGGCGTCCTGGTGATCGGTGCGATAGCCACCGGCACCTGGATCGTGGTCGACGCCAACAACGACAAGAAGGCCAAGGAGGCCGCCGCCAACGCGCCGATCGACGGTGTGAAGACCTTCGGCGACCTGAGCCGCAACCACGTCAAGGAGAAGGTCAACTACCCGATGACCCCGCCGGTCGGCGGCGACCACAACGCGATCTGGCTGGACTGCATGGGCCACGTCTACGACCAGCCGGTCGAGAACGAGCGCGCCGTCCACTCGCTGGAGCACGGCGCGGTCTGGGTGACGTACAACGGCAAGGCCACGCCGGACGACATCAAGACCCTCTCCGACAAGGTCAAGGGCACTCCGTACTCGCTGATGAGCCCCTACCCGGACGAGCAGGGCACCATCACGCTCAACGCGTGGAGCACCCAGCTGGTCGTGGACAACGCCAACGACCCGCGGGTGGCCGAGTTCTTCACCAAGTACGTGCAGGGCAAGCAGACCCAGGAGCCGGGCGCGTCCTGCACCATGGGGTCGATGTGACCGCCGACGCGGTGACACCCGCCGACGCGGCGGCGCCCGGGGAGACGGAGGAGACGGACGGGGCTCCCGGCACCGCCCGCCGGCGGCTCTGGTGGCCGGCCGCGCTGGCCGCCGCGCTCGCCCTCGCCCTCGGGGTGCCCGCGCTGGTCGCGAGCGGGACGTCCGCGTCCGGCTCGTCCGCGCTGACCGCCCCGGCCGACGACTCTCCCGAGGCCGGGTTCGCCCGCGACATGGCGACCCACCACCAGCAGGCCGTCGACCTGTCGTTCATCGTCCGGGACCGGACGGCCGACGAGCCCGTCCGCACCCTCGCCTTCGACATCATCAACACCCAGGCCAACCAGCGCGGGATGATGATGGGCTGGATCGACCAGTGGGGGCTCTCGCAGCACACGCCGGCCAAGCCGATGGCGTGGATGAGGATGAACCACGCGTACGAGGCGCACGACGGCTCGCTGATGCCCGGCATGGCCACCAACGCCCAGCTCGCCAGGCTGCGTTCGCTCAGCGGGCGGGAGGCCGAGGTGTACTACCTCCAGCTGATGCTGGAGCACCACAAGGGCGGGGTCGAGATGGCCCAGGGCTACGTCGACCTGGCGAAGAACGAGACCGAGAAGCGGCTCGCCCAGTCGATGGTGAACGGTCAGACCTCGGAGATGGGGCTGATCACCGACATGCTCAAGGAGCGCGGCGCCGCCCCCGGCGTCCCCGCGTCCTGAGCGACGACCCACGTCACCCGGCCGGGGTGCGGCGGACGGTCCGACCGTCCGCCGCACCCCGGCCGTCCGCACTCCCCACTCCCTACCTCCCACTCCCCACTCCCGGAGGAACCACCCCATGACGTCCGGTCCCACCCCGCCCGCTGCGGCCGGGCCCCGACCGCCGGCAGCCGGCACCACCTGGGTGGTCGCCGGCCTGGGCAACCCCGGCCCGTGGTTCAGGCGCACCCGGCACAACGCCGGCTTCCTGGTGGTCGACCGGCTGGCCGAGCGCCACGGCGCCCGCTTCCGGCTGCGCGGCCTCGGCACCCGGGTCGCCGAGATCGAGGTGGAGGGGCGGCGCGTGGTGCTGGCGAAGCCGCAGTGGTTCATCAACCTCTCCGGGCGCCCGGTCGCCGGGCTCCTGCGACGCCACGGCGTCCCGGCCGAGCGCCTGCTCGTCGTCCAGGACGACCTGGACTTCCCGTTCGGCGCCGGCCGGCTGAAGCGCGGCGGCGGCCCGGGCGGCCACAACGGCGCCCGCTCGGTGACCAATGCGCTCGGGACGCGCGACTACGTCCGGCTCCGTTTCGGCGTCGGGCGGCCGCCGAAGGGGCAGACGATCGGGAACTTCGTGCTCCAGGAGTTCTCGGCGGACGAGCAGGCCGGGCTGCCGGCGCTGCTGGACCGTTGTGCCGAGGCCGCCGAGACCCTCGTCGTCCGCGGCCTGAACCGGGCGCAGGACATGCTGCACGCCCCCGCCCCGGCCTGACGCCCGGCAAGGGCTGCCGGGGCGGTGCCGCTCCGGCGGGCCTGTTGACCGGTGACGCACCGCCACGCCCGCTGACACCGGTGCCGCACCGGCGCGGAGCGGGCCGAGGCCCCGGCCCGCCGGCTCAGACCGCCCGGGGCAGCGGGAAACTGCGCCGCATCAGCGCGTCGAAGGCGGCGTCCGGCAGCAGCCGCTTGGCCAGCATCGTGCCGCGGGCGAGCATGCCTATCGCGTACCGGGCCCGCGGGCTCGGCGCGGTGACGGCGCGGACGATCACGCGGGTGGCCGTCTCTGCGGGAACGGCGCCGCCGCGCCGGGTGAAGGCGCGGTTGGCGTACATGTCGGCCAGCTCGCGGCGGAACGCCCCGTACGGGTCGGTCCGGTCGTCGGCCGGCCCGCCGTGCATGGTGCCGACGGCGGTGGCGCCGAACCCGGTGATCGTCGGGCCGGGCTGGACCACGACCACCTCCACCCCGAACGGGGCCACCTCCAGCCGCAGCGAGTCGCTGATCGCCTCCACCGCGTGCTTGCTGGCGTGGTAGAAGGCGCCACCGGGCGGCGAGAAGCGGCCCGCCATCGAGGAGATGTTGACGATCCTGCCGCGCCCGGCCCGGCGCATGCCGGGAAGCACCAGCTGGGCCATCCGGACCAGGCCGAAGACGTTGGTGTCGAACTGGGCCCTGACCTCGTCCGGCGTGGCGGACTCGACCGGCAGGTGCAGCCCGTAGGCGGCGTTGTTGACCAGGACGTCGACGTGCCCGTGCTCGGCCTCGACCGCCGCCACCGCGTCGGCCATCGACCGCTCGTCGGTGACGTCCAGCGCCGAGGTGGCGATGCCCTGGGCGGCCAGGTCGGCGAGCGACTCGGGGCGGCGGGCGGTCGCGTGGACGCGGTGGCCGAGGCGGTGCAGGGCGAGCGCGGCCTCTCGGCCCATCCCGGAGGAACAGCCGGTGATCAGCACGGTCAGCGGGGAGGTCATGGTGCGGCCTTTCGGTGCAGGAGGTCCCAGACGGCGGCTTCCGCCCGGTCGATGTCGCCGGGTCCGAGAGCGGCGAGTCCGCCGGGGCGGCGGAGCCGGACCAGCCCGGCGAACGCCCCCATGGCGAGCGCGACCAGCTGGTCGGCCTCGCCCTCGCGGATCTCGCCGGCCACCTGCCCGCGCGCGATGAAGTCGGTGGCGACGCGGTCGATCTCGGCGGCCAGCTCCCCGCTCTCGGGGGCGAGGAAGGTGTCGTGTTGCTGGTGCTCCAGGAAGGCGAAGGCCTCCGGGCGCTCGCTCGCGTACCGGGTGAAGCCGCACCAGAAGCGGCCGAACTCCTCCCGGACGGAGCCGGCCGGCCCGCCCTCGGCGAGCGTCTCGGCCAGCTGGTCCAGCAGGGCGCGCTTGGCGTACTGGAACGCGGCGTTGCCGAGCGCCTCCTTGCTGGGGAAGTACCGGTAGATGCTGCCCACCCCGACCCCGGCACGCTGCGCAACGGCGGGCATCTGGGTGCCCTCGTAGGTGCGCTCAGCGAACAGGGCGATGGCGGCGTCGATCAGGGACTGGGGGAGGTCCGGCTTCCTGGGTGTCACGGAATGAATGTTCATTCCGCTCGCCGCCGCTGTCAAGAGTCCTGCGGGCTCCCCGGGGTGCGGAGGCCGCGCGGCCGCGCCGCCGGGCGGACCAGCGCCACCGCCAGGGCGGCGACGGCGGCGAGCCCGAGCAGCACCGTCCGGCCGCCGGCCGCGGCACCGGCCAGGTGGACGCCGAGTACGGGCAGCGCGGTGCCGAGGGCCGTACCGAGGCTGCGGGCCATGTTCACCATGCCTCCGCCGACCGCCGAACACTCCGCCGGGATCGCCCGCATCACCAGCGCGTTGTTGGCGGGCAGCAGCAGGCCCAGCCCGCAGCCGGCGATCAGCAGGGGGCCCGCCGAGGACGCACCGCCCGCCGGCACCACCGCGAACAGCAGCAGCCCGGCGCCCGCGACGGCCGCGCCCGCCCGGCAGCGGGTGACGTCCGACCAGCCCCGGGGCAGCAGGCCGCCACCGACCGTCGCCGCGAGCGCGAACGCGGCCGGGAGCAGCGTGATCACCAGGCCCGCCCCGGCCACCGGGACACCCGCACCGGTGAGCAGCACCGGACCCAGCACCAGGGGGCAGAACAGCAGCAGGTAGCCGATCAGCGCGACCACCAGGCCCGGCCGCACCCCGGGGGTGTTGACCAGCCCCGGGGCCAGGAGCGGCCGGCTCGCCCGCCGCTCCTGGCGCACCAGCCCGAGCGCGAGCACCACCGAGGCGAGCAGCAGCACGGCCACCGCCCAGCCGGGCAGCGGGAGGCCGGAGGCGGTGGAGAGGGCGAGCAGCAGCGCGGAGGTGGCACCGGTGAGCAGCAGCAGGCCGGGGAGGTCGAAGCGGCCGTCGTCCTCCTCCTTCGCGGGCACGGCCCCGGGCCCGGCCGGCGCACCGGGCCGCGCGCCGGACCGGGTGCCGGACCGGGTGCCGGGCCAGGCGCCCAGCCGCACGCCGGGCTGCGCGGGTTCGCCCTCGGGGCGGGTCCGGGGCAGCAGGAACCAGCCGGCCAGGATCCCCAGCACCCCGATCGGCACGTTGATCCAGAACACCCAGCGCCAGGAGGCGTGCGCCACCAGCAGTCCGCCGAGGCTCGGGCCGAGCGCCAGGCCGAGTCCCTGGGCGGCCGCCTGGATGCCGAGCGCCCGCCGCATCGCGTGCCCGGGGACGCCGCGCGCCACCAGGGCGACGCTGTTGGCCTGCATCATCGCGCCGCCCACCGCCTGCACCGCCCGGCAGGCCACCAGCACCCCGAGGCTGCCGGCCAGGCCCGCACCGAGCGAGGCCAGCGCGAACACGGCGAAGCCACCGAGGTACATGGTCTTGCGGCCGACCAGGTCGGAGAGCCATCCGACCGGCGCGAGCAGGGCCACCAGCACCAGCAGGTACGCCAGCGCCACCCATTCGACGGCGGCGAAGTCCGCGCGGAAGTGGTGACCCAGCGCGGGGAAGACGAGGGCGGTGACGCTGGCGGTCAGCTGCCCGAGGAACGCCCCGAGGCAGACGGTGCCGACGGCCAGCCAGTGGGCGTGCCGCCACCGGGCGATGCCGCGCGGCCGGGGTCGCTCGGTGAGCAGCCTGGCGGCGAGGGTGGTGGCGTTCATACGGCGAAATATATCGGATACAGATATGTTCCCTCTGCGAGCCGACCATCAGATGATCGGAGCATCGGAGCGGCTGCCACCAGGCGATACGCTGTCCGCCATGTCGCCGTCACCGCCCGTTCCCGACCCCGCCGCCGGACCACAGCGCGAGGCCGCCGAGCGTCCGGACCTCGCACTCCCGGCGGACGGCGCACCCCAGGCGGACCTCGCGCCCCGGACGGACTCCGTGCCCCAGGCGGACCTGGCGCCCCCCGCGATCGAACGCGCGAGGCGGCTCACCGACGTGGTCACCCGGCTGCGCCGCGCCCTGCGCAGCAGCATCCGCACCGACTACCCGTGGGAGTCCCTGCCGATGGCGCAGGTCGAACTCCTCCAGTCACTCGCCGCCGCCCCGCTGCGGGTCGGCGAGCTGGCCGCCCGCCAGCGGCTCGCCCCCAACACCGTCAGCGGCCTGGTCGGCAAGCTGCTGGAAGCCGGCTTCGTCGACCGCCAGGCCGACCCCGGCGACCGCCGCACCGCCCGGATCGCCCTGACCCCGGCCGGCCGGCGCCAGCTCGACGACTGGCAGCGCGCCCACGAACGCCGCATCGCGGCCGCCCTCGACACCCTCTCCCCCGCCGACCGCGAGGCCGTCATGCAGGCGCTCCCCGCCCTCGACAACCTCGCCCGCGCCCTCGCCCGGCCGGCCGCTCCCGAATAACCGGGTGCCGCCGGGCCGCCGCCGCCGCTAGCGTCCCGGGATGGACTCCGCGCACGTACGCCTCGAACCCTGGACCGACGCCGACCTCGCCCTGCTCCGCCGGGTCAACGTCCCCGAGATGAAGCAGCACGTCGGCGGCCCGGAGACGGCGGAGCAGCTCCTCGTCCGCCACCGCCGCTACCTCGACTTCGTCCCCTCGGGCACCGGCTGCATGTACCGCATCGTCCTGCTCCCGGGGGTGGTGGAAGGGGCCGCGGGCGAGGCCGTCGGCACCGTCGGCTACGGCACCCGCAGCTGGCAGGGCCGGACCGTCCACGAGATGGGCTGGAACGTCCTCCCGCCCCACCAGGGCCGCGGCATCGCCGCCACCGCCGTCCGCCTGGCCGTCGCCGCCGCCCGCACCTCGGCCCGGCACCGCTACCTGCACGCCTTCCCGTCCATCGGCAACCCCGCCTCCAACGCCGTCTGCCGCAAGGCCGGCTTCACCCTCCTGGGCGAGACGGACTTCGAGTTCCCGCCCGGCCGCCCCATGCGCAGCAACGACTGGCGCGTCGACCTGCGTCCGGAGGCCGGCTGACCCCCCGGGCCGGCCGCCCACCCGGCACCACCGCCCCCGGCCGCCGAGCAGTGCCGACGGTTGGGCAGCGCCGACGGTTGGGCGGGCCGCCGCTGGCCGGTCAGGCCGCCGACCGGCCAGAAGGCCTTCCGGCTGCTTCCGGAAGGCCCCGTGGCCGACCCGCTCCGGTTCAGAACAGCGCCCCGCTCTCAAGGTCCAGCAGCCACCGCTTCCGGTCCACGCCCGCGGCGAAGCCGGTGAGGGTGCCGTTGGCGCCGAGGACGCGGTGGCAGGGGCGGACGATGAGCAGGGGGTTGGCCCCCACGGCGCCGCCGACGGCGCGGACGGCCTTCGGGGAGGCGCCGGCGAGGTCGGCGAGCTGGCCGTAGGTGACCGTCTCGCCGTAGGGGACGGCGTCGAGGGCGGCCCAGACCTGCCGGCGGAACTCGGTGCCGACAGGGGCGAGCGGCAGGTCGAAGGTGGTGCGCCTGCCCTCGAAGTAGGCGGTGAGCTGGGCGACGGGCTCGGCGAGGGCCTCCGGGTCGTGGACCCAGTCGTCGGCGGGCTCGGCGAGCGCGTACTTCTGGCCCGGGGCGGTGACGGTGGCCAGGCCGGCCGGGCCGCCGTCCTCCGGCAGGACGCCGCTGAGCAGCAGCCGGCCGAACGGGCTCTCCATGTGGGTGTAGACGGTGGTGCTCATGCGTCCTGCTTCTCCTTCTGCGTTCCGGTGCTGTGGTCGCCCGCGGCGCCGGCCCAGAGCCGGTGGACGGCGTAGGAGCGCCAGGGTGCCCACGACTCGGCCGCGCGAGCGGCGGACTTCGGGTCGCCGGGGGCGCCGAGCCGGGTGAGGCCGTGGCGGATGCCGACGTCGGTGGGCAGGAAGACGTCCGGGTCGGCGAGGGCCCGCATCCGCAGGTAGCCGACGGTCCAGGGGCCGATACCGGGCAGGGCGAGCAGCTCGGCGGCCGCGGCCTCCCGGTCGACCCCGCCGTCGAGCCGGACGACGCCTTCGGCCAGGGCGGCGCACAGGCCGGTGAGCGCCCGGCGGCGGGCCGCCGGCATCGCGAAGTCCTCGGGGTCGGCCACCGCGAGGGACGCCGCGGACGGGAAGAGCAACCGCAGCCCGCCGCTGGGCTCGGGCAGTGCGGTGCCGTACTTCTCCGCGAGCCGGCCCGCCAGGGTGCGGGCGGCGCCGACGGTGACCTGCTGGCCGAGCACGGCGCGGACGGCCAGCTCGTGCGGGTCGACGTGGCCCGGCGAGCGCAGGCCCGGACGGGAGCGGACCAGTGCGCCGAGCACGGGGTCGGCGCCGAGCTGTTCGTCGACGGCGTCCGGGTCGGCATCGAGGTCGAAGAGGATCCGCAGCCGCTGGACGGCGGTCGGCAGGTCCCGCAGGTCGGTGAGGAAGAGCCGGCAGTCCAGCCACCCGCGCGTGCGCGGCTCCCCGGGTGCGAGCCCGTCGACCTCGGCGATGCCGTGACCGTACGGGAGGGCGAGGGTGCGGCGGTAGGTGAGGACACCGGGCCGCCCGCCGGGGACCACCTCCTCGACGCCGGGGACCGCGCGCAGGGCGAGGAAGTCGACCAGGTGGTCGCTGTCGAACGCGCCGCGGTAGGCGAGGCGCAGGGTGAGGCCGCCGGCCGGGGTGGCGGTGCGCCGGCCCTCGGTGACCTCGGCGCGCAGGCCGCTGGGGGTGCGGTCGTAGACCTCGCGGACGGTGTCGTTGAACTGCCGGACGGAGGCGAACCCGGCCGCGAAGGCGATCTCGGTGACCGGCAGTGCCGTGGTCTGGAGCAGCAGCCGGGCGGTCTGGGCGCGGCGGGCGCGGGCCAGGGCGATCGGCCCCGCGCCGAGTTCGGCGGTGAGCTGGCGCTGGAGCTGGCGGGAGCTGTAGCCGAGGCGGTGGGCGAGTCCGGCGACGCCCTCGCGGTCGACCACGCCGTCGCCGATCAGCCGCATCGCGCGGCCGACCAGGTCGGCGCGGTGGTTCCACTCCGGCGAGCCGGGCACCGAGTCGGGGCGGCAGCGGCGGCAGGCGCGGAACCCGGCGCCCTGGGCGGCGGCGGCGCTGGGGTAGAAGGTGCAGTTGGCGCGTTTGGGGGTCACGGCGGGGCAGCTCGGCCGGCAGTAGATGCCGGTCGAGGTGACGGCCGTGAAGAAGACGCCGTCGAAGCGGGCGTCGCGGCTGTCCACGGCCCGGTACCGGATGTCGTCGTCGATCACGCAGTCCAGTCTGCGGCACCGGCGGGCGGTCGACTGGCGGATATCGGACATGGGCGTGGAGGGCGCGGTCGGCACGGTCGGCACGGGGCTCCGCTCTCCGGGGACCCGGCACTGGGCCGGGCGGCGCGCGGCACCCGGGCAGCGCGCGCGGCAGGGCGGCACCAGGCCGGGCGGCTCGCGGCACCCGGGCGGAAAACGGGGTGCCCTGTACCCACCCCGCAGCTACTGTGACCGGTGTCGGCGACCGCGGCCGGCCGCCCACCCGTGACCGCCTCACCCGACCGCCTCATCCCCTGCCCCTCTCACCTCTGGCCGTCTCACCCCTGACCGCCTCAGCATCCGCCCCGGTACTGGAGCCCCCATGAGCGAGCAGTCCTACACCGGTCCGAACGACCCGAAGGTCACCGCGCTGCCGGTCGGGGAGTTCGCCTTCCCCGGGCCGTTGCGCGACCAGCTGGTCGCGGCCGTCCTGAGCGGCGCCAAGACGAGCACCACCGGTCTGCTCGCCGACTACGAGCACGCGGGCGACCCGCTGCCGCAGGTGGGCGTGCACTACGCGGTGATCGACTCGGACGGCCGGCCGGTCGCGGTGACCGAGACGACCGACGTCCAGGTGGTCCCGCTCGCCGAGGTCGGCCTCCAGCACGCCCTCGACGAGGGCGAGGGCTACACCACGGTGGCCGAATGGCGCTCCACCCATGAGGGGTTCTGGCACAGCGAGCAGATGCGCGCCGCGGTCGGGGACCCGGACTTCACCGTGAACGACGCGACGCCCGTCGTCCTGGAGCGCTTCCGCCTGGTGGCCGACCTGCGCTGACCCGCCGGGTCATGCCGCACCCTGCGTGGTCAGTCGCACCCCCGCGGGTCATGCCACACCCCCGGGGTCATGCCACGTCACGCCGTCCGGTCCTCGTCGGCGAGCGTACGCACCACCCGGTCGAGCCGCGCCTGCCTGGTCCCGGGCGTGAGCGCCTGGAGCAGCGGCAGGATCAGCTGGTAGCGCGCCGTGCGGTCGAGCGCCGCGAACGCCCGCCCCGCCACGGGATCGGCTTCGAGCGCCGCCGCGAGGTCGGACGGCACCGTCGCCGACTTCTGCGACTCGTAGGCCGCCGCCCAGCGCCCGTCCTGCTGCGCCCGGCGCACCTCGGCCAACCCGGGTTCGCGCATCCGCCCGGCCGCGGTCAGTTCCGCCACCTTGTCGACGTTCACCTACGACCAGAGGCTCCTGGGCCGGCGCGGCACGTACCTCTGCAGGTAGTACTGCGCGTCGAGCGGCTTCCGCTGCCCCGAGATCCAGCCGTAGCAGAGCCCGAGGTCGACCAGTTCGTCGCTGCTGACCGTCGGGATGCCGGTCTTCTTCTTCGCCAGCTTGATCCACACGCCTTCCTGGCGGGTGTGGTGCTCGGCGAGCCAGCTCTCGAACGCCGCGGCGTCCGCGAAGGCGATGATCTCCACCCCGTCGATCTCGTTCCCTTCCATGGGCCTCAGGCTAGCGGCGCGCCTCGCCGCCCGGCCGGAAAGCCAGCGGCCGGGAGACCACCGGACGCATCGAACGGACGGCTTGGGCCGGGCGACCACCGGCCGAACGACCACGGACAACCGCCGGACGACGTCCGGCCGGGGTGGCCGGGCCGCCAGGGGCCCGGCCGCCGGCGGTCACTTCTTCACAGGCCCTCCCGCAGCACGCACCGACTTGGTGATGCTCTTCCACTTCTTCAGCCGGGCCGAGGCCAGCCGGGCGTCCGAGCGGGAGGCGATCCACTCGCTCTCGCGCTGGAGCTTGAGGTAGCTGTCCATCCGGCGCTGCGGGAGCGTGCCGTCGGCCAGGGCGGCCTGGACGGCGCAGCCGGGCTCGGTGTGGTGGCCGCAGTCGTGGAAGCGGCAGTCCTCGGCCAGCTCCTCGATGTCGGAGAAGGCCATCGCCACGCCGTCGCCGCCGTAGAGGCCGACCTCGCGCAGGCCGGGGGTGTCGATCAGCACGCCGCCGCCGGGCAGCGGGATCATCTCGCGGGTGGTCGTGGTGTGACGCCCCTTCTGGTCGACCGCGCGGGCCTGCTGGACGGCCATCACGTGGGTGCCGGCCAGCACGTTGGTCAGCGTGGACTTGCCGACGCCGGACTGCCCGATGACGGCGGTGGTGCCCGGCGTGCAGGCGCGCAGCACGTCGACCCCCTCGCCGGTCTCGGCGCTGACCACCAGCACGGTGACGCCGGGTGCGATGGACTCGACGTCGGACCGGATGAAGTCGGCGTCGTCCACCAGGTCGGCCTTGGTGAGGACGACGACCGGCTCGGCGCCGGACTCCCAGGCCAGGGCGAGGAAGCGCTCGATCCGGCCGAGGTCGGGCTCGGCGGCGAGCGAGGCGGCGATCAGGACGGTGTCGACGTTGGCGGCCAGCACCTGGCCGTCGGAGCGCTTGCCCGCCACCTTGCGGATGATCGCGGTGGAGCGCGGCAGCAGCGCCGCGACGGCCGGCATCGGCTGGGCCGCGAGGTCCACGGCCGCCCAGTCGCCGGTGCACGGGCAGTTGATCATGTCGGCGTCGCCGACCGGCCGGGTGTCGGCCCGGACGGTGCGCAGCTCGCCCGTCTCCGGGTCGGCCAGCACGGCGTCGCACTGGCCCCGGTCGACGCGGACGATCCGGGCAGGCGTCAGCCCGGCCTCGGCGAGCGGGGCGAAGTACTCCGCGAACTCGGCCGTCCAGCCATAGCCGACCAGCGGGGAGTCCGAGGTCGCGGAGGAGGTGAGGTCGGAGGAGGTGAAGAGAGAAGAGGAAACGGAGGCAGCGTTGAACAACGCAGTGGGCCCTTCGGGAGGAAAGTGATCCCGCCGGGCTACGGCTGCGCGCGCGAGTGCGGCGGTGTCAGCCGACGGCCGGGAGGGAGAGGTGGTGTGTACGAGCGCTGCTCAGGGCAGCCGTGACGACAGCGACAGCCACGAGGCTCACCTCCTGCTTCTCCTTGGGCCGGCAACAGTGCGGCCCCCGAATGGACTGCTCACACCGTAACGAGCACCACCGGCCCTGCCAACCGGTTTTTGACCTGCGGTTATTCGGCCGGACCGGGCGCGGCAGGGCAGGGCAGAACGGGTCCAACGGCGACGGTCCGCAGCGGACCACGGCGGAGACACGGCAGCCCACGGCGGACCCGCGCCGACCGGTCAGGACGGCCGCCCGCCGTACCGGTGCCGCAGGCCGGGATCGTCCAGCCACCAGGGCCGCATGCCCTGCTCGTCCGCCGCCGGTGCGCCCGCCGCCTGGGCCTCGGCGGCAGCCGCCTCGAAGCGGGCGTCCAGCTCGGCGTCCACGGCGGCGTTCTCCTCCCGCCCCTGCACGATCATGCGGCGGACCAGCGCGGCCACGAACGGCAGCCCGACCAGGTCCCCGAGCACCCAGAGCGCGTTGCCGCCCCAGGTCTGGTCCTGCACCGGGCTCGGTCCCCACGGCCGGCCGAGGGCCTCGTAGTAGTGCCCGGCCACGAGGTGGCCCCCGTAGATCAACAGGATGCCGAGGGCCGCGTCGAAGATCACTTCGGCGAAGGTGATGAACAGGCCGACCAGGTGCGGGTACTCGTGCCCGACCGGGTCGATCTGCAGGCGCGGCCAGAAGTACGCCAGCCCGAGCGCGACGAGTGCCAGGTGCAGCACGGCGTTCCCCACCGGGCTGGTCAGCGACTCCTCGTACCAGGGGGTGCAGTAGAGCAGCCACGGCGGAGTCAGCAGCAACGCGGTCGACACGGCCGGGAACATCAGCACCCTGGACGGACGGCTGCGCAGCGCCCGCAGGATCCGCTCCCGGCGGTGCGGCGGCGAGGAACGGGCCAGCAGGGAGACCGGGGCGCCGAGCGCGAGCAGCAGCGGGACCAGCATCAGCAGCAGCACGACCTGGACGGCGCGGTCGGTGAAGAGCACCCGCTCGTACACGCCGAGACCGGAGCAGGTCGCCCAGACCCAGAGCAGCAGGCCACCGGCGAAGGCGGCCGTCCTGGTCGGCTGCCAGCGCTCCCCCTCGACCCGGGCGACCGTCCGCACGGCGTACAGGTACCAGCCGCCGAGCAGTACGGCGACGGTGAGCACCAGCGGCTCGGCCGTCCACGAGGTGGCCAGGTCGGACCAGTGCCAGGGCGGCGGCCCGTGATAACCGACCGCCTGCGCCGAAGCGTCCATCCGCCTGCTCACCTCGTCCGTGCCGTGCCGCTGCCGCCTCGCCGTCGTCCGGGCGGAGTGGACGGCGCCCGGCCATCATGGCCGCGCGGGAGTGGATCACCGACGTCAGGGGGCCTCTCTATACCCCGGGCCGAACAAGGCTTTGCCAACACCGGCCCTGCCTTTGCCAAGCAGGGTCCCGGCTTTGCCAACCCCGACCCCGGCTTTGCAAAGTCCACTCTCAGTCACTTTGCAAAGCGCAGGGACCGAGCTCCGGGCCAGCGCCAGCTCCCCGCCTCCCACCAGGAGGCCGTCCCCAACACTTTGCAAAGCGCACGCCCCGCCCCTCCCCGAGGCCGGCCAGCAACACTTTGCAAAGTCCGGCCCCCGTGCCGGGCCGCACCCTCGCCCCCCACCGTGCCGGTCCGCACCCTCCCCTGCCCTCCCCTCCCCGCGCCCCGCAACCGCCGCGCCGTCGGGCTCGTCTGGAAGGGTGCGCCGTCGGCACTCCGCCCACGGGGAGCCGGCAGGGGGACGCAAGGGTGCCGAGCACTGCACGCGGCGAGGGCCGCCGCCGGGCCACGCGCCTTCGCAACGTCGAGCTCTTCCTGCTCCTCCTCGCCCTCGTGGTCTGCCTGGCCGGGCACGTCGACGCCGCCCTGGGACTGACCGGCCACCTGCCGCCCGGCCTGACCGCGCACGGCACCGGCCTGGGCCTGCTGGCGCTGGCCGCCCATCTGGCGGTGCGCCGCTTCGCCCCGTACGCGGACCCGCTGATCCTGCCGCTCGCGGTGCTGCTGACCGGCTTCGGCCTGGCCCTGCTCGACCGCCTGGACTTCTCCTACCGGCTCGCGCACGCGGCCAAGGGCGACTGGCAGAAGATCCCGACCGCGCCGGCCCAGCTGACCTGGGTGGTGATCTCCGTCGTGGCGGCCGTGGTGCTGATCGCGGCGGTGCGCCACCACCGCGTCTTCCAGCGGTACGTCTACCTGCTGATGACGGGGGCGCTGATCCTGCTGGCCGCGCCCGCCTTCTTCCCCGGCGACACCTTCGGGGCGAAGCGCTGGATCCGGCTCGGCGGGCTCTCGTTCCAGCCGGACGAGTTCGTGAAGGTCGCCATCACGATCTTCTTCGCTGGTTATCTGATGGCCTACCGGGACGTGCTGGCGCTGGCCGGCCGCCGGGTCTGGGGGCTGACCCTGCCGCGCGGGCGGCACGCCGGGCCGGTGCTGACGATCTGGGTGGTCAGCCTGCTGGTGCTGGTCGTCGAACGCGACCTCGGCACCTCGCTGATCTTCTTCGGCGTCTTCGTGGTGATGCTCTACACGGCGACCGAGCGGACCAGCTGGATGGTGATCGGCCTGCTGATGGCCGTCGGCGGGGCGGCCGTGGTCGGCACCCTGGAGCCGCACGTGCACGGCCGGGTGGAGGCCTGGCTGCACCCGCTGGACTACTACCTCCCGGCGCACTCCCCGGCCCTGGTCTCGGAGCAGCCGGCCCAGGCCCTGTTCAGCCTGGGCACCGGGGGCCTGACCGGGACCGGGCTCGGCACCGGCCACCCGTGGGAGATCGGCTTCGCCGGGCGCAGCGACTTCATCTTCACCACGGTCGGCGAGGAGCTGGGCCTGACGGGGGTGACGGCGGTGCTGATGCTCTACGCGCTGCTGGTGCAGCGCGGGCTGCGGACGGCGGTCGGTCTGACCGACCCGTTCGGGAAGCTGCTGGCCACCGGACTGTCGGCGGCGCTGGCGCTCCAGGTGTTCGTGGTGGTGGGCGGGGTCAGCGGGCTGATCCCGCTGACCGGCAAGGCGTTGCCGTTCCTCGCGGCCGGCGGCTCGTCACTGCTGGCGAACTGGCTGATGACCGCCCTGCTGGTGAAGCTGAGCGACTCGGCCGGACGGACCGCCCTGGAGCCTTCCCCGTAGATCGGCCCACCCCGGCACCGCCCCCACCGACGCACCACCCCGGCACCGCCCCCCGTCAACGCACCACCCTGCCGCCCGCCCCGTCTCCAGCAGGTCAGCCCTGGTCCCATGGCGGCCGCGGTGGGTGGGAGGGCAGCTGGTAGTCGGGCGGCGGCGCGGTCGGCCGGTCGCTGTCCGGGGGCGGCGGGGCGGGCCGGTGGTGCGGGCCGCCGCCGCGGGTGGTGAGGCGGGCCCGGACGTTGTCGGCGGCGAGCACGTCGGCCCAGCGCTCGGGGTACTCGGAGGGCACGTCGACGTCCTCGCCCTCGTCCTCTCCCCAGTGCTCCTCCTCGGCGCCCTCGGCGAGGCCCAGTTCGCGCGCCCGCCGGGCCCGCTCGACGGCGCGCCGGGCGGCCACCTCGCGGACCACCGCGGCGGCGGCCTCCTCGTGGGCGCGTTCGTTCTCGGCGCGGGCGTCGGCGGTTTCCAGGGTGGGCCAGCGGCGGTCTATGGCGGCGTTCATCGCGGCGCCGATGAGCACCGCGAGCGCGACGACGAAGATCCAGAGCAGGACGGCCACCGGTGCGGCCAGCGAGCCGTACACCGACGGGCCCTCGACCGAGCTGACGAGGTAGAGCCGCAGGGCCACGCTGCAGAAGACCAGCACCACCAGTGCGACCAGCGCGCCCGGGATGTCCTCCCGCCAGGGTGTGGAGACGGGCACGGCGAGGTGGTAGAGGGTGGTCAGGAAGACGATCAGCAGCAGGATCGCGACCGGCCAGTAGAGCGCGTTGACGACGGTCGCGATGTCCGGCACGGCGTTCTGCACCAGTCCGGGGCCGGCCATCAGCAGCGGCAGCACCAGCGAGCCGATCAGCAGGGCGCCGAGGTAGAGGCCGAGCGACATCAGCCTGGTCTGGACGATGCCGCGCTTGCCGTCGAGCCCGTACATGACGGTGATGGTGTCGATGAAGATGTAGAGCGCCCGGGAGCCGGACCAGAGCGAGAGCAGGAAGCCGATCGACACCAGGTCGGGCCGGGTGTGGTCGAAGACCTCCTTCAGCAGCGGTACCACGACCTGCTGGACCGAGGAGTCCGAGAGCACCGTCCCGGCGGCCTTGACGATGTCCTGCTTCAGCTTCTCGATGGTGCCGGCGCCGAGGAAGTCGTCGAGGTACCCGAGGGTGCCGGCCAGGCAGAGCAGCAGCGGCGGGATGGAGAGCAGGGTGAAGAACGCCGCCTCGGCGGCGAGGCCGGTGACCCGGTACTCGACACAGGTGTTGGTGGTGTCCTTGACCAGGGCCCAGGCCGTACTGCGCCAGGTGACCTGCTTGGCCGCCCGCCGGGCGCCCCTGCCCCGACGACGGGAGGGCCGCTCGGGGTTCGGTCTCGTCGTTTCGCCTGCTGGTTGCACAGGGCTAACGGTATCGGGCCGGAGCAGGTCCGTTGATCTCCGTGTCGTACAGCGGTCACCGGGCACCGATCCGGCGAGCGGCGGGAACGCTCCAGCATCTCGGTATGCGAAACCTTTGCGTCCATAATTCGGACGTTAGTGGACCGCACGTCGTGCTCCGTGCGAATCTCTTGCCATGCCAAGCGCCGGAACCACCCTAGTAGGTCGACTCCACGTCGATCTCCTTCGCGTGTCCAGCGCCATCTGTCCGGTGATCTGAGCCCCACCCCGCCGCCACCCACCGCACCCGGCGCCACCACCCTCGCCATCCCCGCTGAAGCGGATGTGCAGGCGCCCGCCCGGCCCCGGTCACTGCTCTCCCGGCCCTGACAAACCAGCAGGTCACAGCAGCAGCGCACCGCCGAGCACGCCCCAGCGACCCACCCGGCGTCAGAGCCACCTGCCCCGAAGGACTTCACCATGGCCACCACTCCCGAGACCGCCGAGCCCACGGCCGACAGCGCCGCCGAGCGCCGTCCCGCCGCGCCGCGCAAGGTGACCCGCCACCGCGGTGAGGGCCAGTGGGGCATGGGCCACTTCACTCCTCTGAACGCCAACGAGCAGTTCAAGAAGGACGACGACGGTCTCAACGTGCGGACACGTATTGAGACGATCTACGCGCACCGCGGCTTCGACTCGATCGACCCGGCCGACCTGCGCGGCCGGATGCGCTGGTGGGGTCTGTACACCCAGCGCAAGGAGGGCATCGACGGCGGCAAGACCGCCATCCTGGACCCCCACGAGCTGGACGCCGAGTACTTCATGCTCCGGGTCCGCATCGACGGCGGCCGGCTGACCGTCGCCCAGCTCAAGGCGATCGCCGAGGTCTCCGAGCTGTACGGCCGCAACACCGCCGACCTGACCGACCGGCAGAACGTGCAGTACCACTGGATCCGGATCGAGGACGTCCCGGCGATCTGGCAGAAGCTGGAGGCCGTCGGCCTCTCCACCACCGAGGCCTGCGGTGACACCCCGCGCGTCATCCTCGGCTCGCCGGTGGCCGGCATCGCCGAGGACGAGATCATCGACGGCACCCCCGCCATCGAGGAGATCCAGCGCCGCTTCATCGGCAACCCCGAGTTCTCCAACCTGCCGCGCAAGTTCAAGTCCGCCGTCTCCGGCTCGCCGCTGCTGGACGTCGCGCACGAGATCAACGACATCGCCTTCGTGGGCGTGGTCCACCCCGAGCACGGTCCCGGCTTCGACCTCTGGGTCGGCGGCGGCCTCTCGACCAACCCCAAGCTCGGTGTCCGCCTGGGCGCCTGGGTCCCGCTGGACGAGGTCGCGGACGTCTACGGCGGTGTCATCGGCATCTTCCGCGACTACGGCTACCGCCGGCTGCGCAACCGCGCCCGGCTGAAGTTCCTGGTCGCCGACTGGGGCGTGGAGAAGTTCCGCCAGGTCCTGGAGGACGAGTACCTCAAGTACCAGCTGGTCGACGGCCCCGCACCCGAGGAGCCCGCCGGCCGCTGGCGCGACCACGTCGGCGTGCACCGGCAGAAGGACGGCAACTACTACGTCGGCTTCGCGCCGCGCGTCGGCCGGGTCGACGGCCGGCTGCTCGGCCGGATCGCCGACCTCGCCGCCGCCCACGGCAGCGACCGACTGCGCACCACCGCCGAGCAGAAGATGCTCGTCCTCGACGTCGCCGAGGACCGGGTCGAGTCCCTGGTGGCCGGCCTGGAGGCGCTGGACCTGCGCGTCACCCCGTCGCCGTTCCGCCGCGGCACCATGGCCTGCACCGGCATCGAGTACTGCAAGCTCGCGATCGTCGAGACCAAGGAGCGCGGCCGCACGCTCATCGACGAGCTGGAGAAGCGCCTCCCCGACTTCGAGGAGCCGCTGACCATCAACATCAACGGCTGCCCGAACGCCTGCGCCCGCATCCAGGTCGCGGACATCGGTCTCAAGGGCCAGCTGGTGACCGACGCCGACGGCGAGCAGGTCGAGGGCTACCAGGTCCACCTGGGCGGCGCGCTCGGGCTGGAGGCCGGCTTCGGCCGCAAGGTCCGCGGCCTCAAGGTCACCAAGGACGGCCTGCCCGACTACGTCGAGCGCGTCCTGACCCGCTACCAGGCCGACCGCGCCGAGGGCGAGCGCTTCGCCCAGTGGGCGGCCCGGGCGAGCGAGGAGCAGCTGTCGTGAGCGAGCGGAGAGAGCGAACCGTGGAAGAGGGGCGCGTCTCGCGAAGCGGACGCCGAGCGAAGCGAGGCGGGCAATGAGCGAGCGAGCGGCACCGTTCTTCTGCCCCTACTGCGGGGACGAGGACCTGCGCCCGTCCGAGGCCGGGCACGGCGCCTGGGAATGCCACAGCTGCCGCCGGGCCTTCCAGCTGAAGTTCCTGGGACTGCTGTCACCGGCCAACGGGGGTAAGGCGCATGAGCGACACGACGACTGACTACGAGCAGCTGGCGCTCAGGGCCGGCCGCGAGCTGGAGGAGGCGCCCCCCCAGGAGATCCTGAAGTGGGCCGCCGACACCTTCGGCAGGCGGTTCTGCGTCACCTCCTCCATGGAGGACGCGGTCGTCGCCCACCTCGCCTCCTCGGTCTTCCCCGGTGTGGACGTGGTGTTCCTGGACACCGGCTACCACTTCCCGGAGACCATCGGCACCCGGGACGCGGTGGCCGCGGTGATGCCGGTCAACGTCATCACGCTGAAGCCGCTCCAGACCGTGGCCGAGCAGGACGCCCGGTACGGGCCCGCCCTGCACGACCGCGACCCGGACCTCTGCTGCTCGCTGCGGAAGGTCGAGCCGCTGAACCGCGGTCTCGGCGGGTACGACGCCTGGGCGACCGGGCTGCGCCGCGACGAGTCGCCGACCCGGGCAAACACCCCGGTGGTCGCCTGGGACGCGAGGCGCCGCAAGGTCAAGCTCGCCCCGATCGCCCGCTGGACGCAGGAGGACGTGGACGCCTACGTCAACGCCAACGGCGTGCTGCTCAACCCGCTGCTGTGGGAGGGGTACACGTCGGTCGGCTGCTCCCCGCTCTCCTGTACCCGCAAGCCCGCCGAGGGCGAGGACGCCAGGGCCGGCCGCTGGTCCGGCTCCGGCAAGACCGAGTGCGGCATCCACCTCTGACCCGCACGACCCCCCTTCAGATCTCCAGGAGTAACCCCGTGACGACCACCACCCCGGCCGCCGGCGGAGCCGCAGAGGCGGCCCCCGCGGCCGCACCCTGCGAGCGCGGCGCCACCGTGTGGCTGACCGGGCTGCCGAGCGCCGGCAAGACCACGCTCGCCTTCGCCCTGGCCGGGCGGCTGCGCGCCGAAGGCCACAAGGTCGAGGTCCTGGACGGCGACGAGATCCGCGAGTTCCTCTCCAAGGGCCTCGGCTTCACCCGCGAGGACCGGCACACCAACGTCACCCGGATCGGCTTCGTCGCCGAGAAGCTCGCCGCCAACGGCGTGAAGGTGCTCGCCCCCGTGATCGCCCCCTACGCCGACTCCCGCGCGGCGGTCCGCGAGCGGCACGCCGCCCACGGCACCGACTTCCTGGAGATCCACGTCGCCACCCCGGTCGAGCTGTGCGCCGAGCGCGACGTCAAGGGGCTGTACGCGAAGCAGGCGGCCGGCGAGCTCTCCGGCCTGACCGGCGTCGACGACCCGTACGAGGCCCCCGCGGACCCCGAGCTGCGACTGCAGACCCAGGGCCGCGAGGTGGCCGAGAGCGCCGCCGAGCTGCACGCCTTCCTGACCGAAAGGGGTCTCGCATGACCACCGCGACCGACAGCCTGGTCAACACCGACGACACCCCCTTCGCGCTGTCCCACCTGGACGCGCTGGAGGCCGAGTCGGTGCACATCTTCCGCGAGGTCGCGGGGGAGTTCGAGCGCCCGGTGATCCTCTTCTCCGGCGGCAAGGACTCCATCGTCATGCTGCACCTGGCGCTCAAGGCCTTCTGGCCGGCCGCCATCCCCTTCTCGCTGCTGCACGTGGACACCGGCCACAACTTCCCCGAGGTCATCGAGTACCGCGACCGGGTGGCGGCCAGGCACAACCTGCGCCTGCACGTCGCCCACGTCCAGGACTTCATCGACGACGGCCGGCTGCGCGAGCGCCCCGACGGCACCCGCAACCCGCTCCAGACCGTCCCGCTGCTGGACGCCATCGAGGGCAACAAGTTCGACGCCGTCTTCGGCGGCGGCCGCCGCGACGAGGAGAAGGCCCGCGCCAAGGAACGCGTCTTCTCCCTGCGCGACGAGTTCGGCGCCTGGGACCCGCGCCGCCAGCGCCCCGAGCTCTGGTCCCTGTACAACGGCCGGCACGCCGTCGGCGAGCACGTCCGGGTCTTCCCGCTCTCCAACTGGACCGAACTGGACGTCTGGCAGTACATCGAGCGCGAGGGCATCGAACTCCCGCAGATCTACTACGCGCACGAGCGCGACGTCTTCTCCCGGGGCGGCATGTGGCTGACCGCCGGCGGGCGGCCCC
>NZ_CP026498.1:8860553-8870495 GCF_002953255.1 Streptomyces sp. CB01881 | reverse complement strand
CGCGCACGAGCGCGACGTCTTCTCCCGGGGCGGCATGTGGCTGACCGCCGGCGAGTGGGGCGGCCCCAAGGAGAACGAGCCCCTCCAGCGGCGCCTGATCCGCTACCGCACGGTCGGCGACATGTCCTGCACCGGCGCCGTCGACTCCGACGCCACCGACATCCAGGCCGTCATCGCCGAGATCGCCGCCAGCCGCCTCACCGAGCGCGGCGCCACCCGCGCCGACGACAAACTCTCCGAGGCCGCGATGGAAGACCGCAAGCGCGAGGGATACTTCTAAATGACCACCACCACCCAGACCAGCGCCACCTCCCTGCTGCGCTTCGCCACCGCCGGATCCGTCGACGACGGCAAGTCCACCCTGGTCGGCCGTCTGCTGCACGACTCCAAATCGGTGCTGGCCGACCAGCTGGAGGCCGTCGAGCGCGCCTCCCTGAACCGCGGCCAGGAGACCCCCGACCTCGCGCTGCTCACCGACGGCCTGCGCGCCGAACGCGAGCAGGGCATCACCATCGACGTCGCCTACCGCTACTTCGCCACCCCACGGCGGCGGTTCATCCTCGCCGACACCCCCGGGCACGTGCAGTACACCCGGAACATGGTGACCGGCGCCTCCACCGCCGAACTGGCCGTCGTCCTGGTCGACGCCCGCAACGGCGTGGTCGAGCAGACCCGCCGGCACGCCGCCGTCGCCGCACTACTGCGCGTGCCGCACGTGGTGCTGGCCGTCAACAAGATGGACCTCACCGAGTACGCGGAACCCGTCTTCGCCGCCATCGCCGCCGAGTTCACCGCCTACGCCGCCTCACTCGGCGTCAAGGACGTGGTGGCCGTCCCGATCTCCGCACTCGCCGGCGACAACGTGGTCGAGCCGTCCGCCCACATGGACTGGTACGGCGGCCCCACCCTGCTGGAACACCTGGAAACGGTCCCGGTCGGCAGCGACCCGAGCATCGAACCGGCCCGCTTCCCCGTCCAGTACGTGATCCGCCCGCAGACCGACGAGCACCCCGACTACCGCGGCTACGCCGGACAGCTGGCCTCCGGCGTACTGCGGGTCGGCGACCCGGTGACGGTACTCCCCTCCGGCCACACCACCACCGTCGCCGGCATCGACGCACTCGGCCGGCCCACCGACATCGCCTGGGCCCCCCAGTCCGTCACCGTCCGCCTCACCGACGACATCGACATCTCCCGGGGCGACCTCATCGCGGCCGGACCGGCCCCCGTCCCCACCAAGGACATCGAGGCCACCGTCAGCCACCTCAGCGAGCGGCCACTGCGCGTCGGCGCCAAGGTGCTCCTCAAGCACACCACCCGCACCGTGCGCGCACTGGTCAAGGAGATCTCCTACCGGATCGACATCGACACACTGGAACAGCGCGACGCACCCGACGGCCTGGACGCCAACGACATCGGCCACGTGGTATGGACAAGGAAGGCGGCCGCATCGGCAGCGGCGTCCTCGGCAGTGGCCAGGGCGGCCTGACCCGATGTGTGGGCCGACAGGGCTGAGAACGCCCTGTCACCGGGCCGGCCGCTGTCCAACCCCACAGCTGGCACAGCAGCGCCGTCCCGGCTTGCCCGGCATCCCCCGATGCCGCAAGCACAACCTTGACCGACTTCCGCCCTGAGACCGCCTCCTGACGGTCCGTCCGTGAACAGGACTCCGCCCATGGCACCGAACCAGGCACTTCCCCATACCCCGACCCGCCCCGACGCCGGCCGGATCAGACGCTCCGCCGCGGCCGTCGTGGCCGGCCTCACCGCCGTGGCGCTGCTCTCCGCCTGCGGCTACGGCTCGAAGAGCGAGGACAAGAAGACCGGCTCCGCGGCGCCCGCGGGCGACTCGGCCTCCGGCTCCGGCGCGAAGCTCTCCGCCGACACGGTCAAGATCGGCTACTTCGCCAACCTGACCCACGGCACCCCGCTGGTCGGTCTCCAGGAGGGCCTGTTCCAGAAGGAGCTGGGCGCCACCCAGGTCAAGACCCAGGTCTTCAACGCGGGCCCGGCCGAGATCGAGGCGCTGAACGCCGGCTCGATCGACATCGGGTGGATCGGCCCCTCCCCCGCGATCAACGGCTTCACCAAGTCCGAGGGCAAGTCGCTGAAGATCATCAGCGGTTCGGCCTCCGGCGGCGTCAAGCTGGTCGTCAACCCGGACAAGATCACCTCCCTGGACGACCTCAAGGGCAAGAAGATCGCCACCCCGCAGCTGGGCAACACCCAGGACGTGGCGCTCCTCAACTACCTGGCCGGCAAGGGCTACAAGGTCGACGCGCAGTCCGGCGCCGGCGACGTCAGCGTGATCCGCTCGGACAACAAGGTCACCCCGGACGCCTACAAGCAGGGCTCGATCGACGGCGCCTGGGTGCCCGAGCCGACCGCGTCCAAGCTGGTCACCCTCGGCGCGAAGGTCCTGCTCAACGAGAAGGACGTCTGGCCGGACAAGAAGTTCGTGATCACCAACATCATCGTCTCGCAGAAGTTCCTCGCGGAGCACCCGGACGTGGTGGAGGCCGTGCTGCGCGGCTCGGTGAACACCAACGCCTTCATCAAGGCCAACCCGGACAAGGCCAAGGCCGACGCCAACGAGGCCATCAAGAAGGAGGCCGGCAACGCGCTGGAGCCGGCCGTCCTCGACCCGGCCTGGCAGGACATCGACTTCCTGGACGACCCGCTGGCCTCCACCCTGCAGGCCGAGGCCGACCACGCCGTCACCGCGGGCCTGCTCAAGAAGCCGAGCCTGAACGGCATCTACGACCTGACGCTGCTGAACAAGGTGCTCGCGGCCAAGGGCCAGAGCCCGGTGGCGGACGCCGGCCTCGGTACCAAGTAGCACCCGGCAGTACCGTTCGGCCCGCGCTCCCAAGCTCCGCGGTCCGGCCCCCGCCCTCCCGGTCGATGCCCGATCGATGCCCCAGGCACAGGGACGGGCGGGGCCGGACCCCGGCTCCCGCTTCGCCACCCTTCCCTCCCGGCCCGCCAACGGACGGGAGGGGCCCATGACCGCCCCCAGCCTCCGGCTGGGAGGTGCCCCCAGATGCAGGAGGTGCCCGGATGTCCCCGGCACTGACCACCTCGGACGACGCCGCCGGCGTCGGCACCCGCGACGGCGCGCCCGCCGTCCGGATCTCGCACGTGCACAAGTCCTTCGGTCGTCCCGGCGCGCAGACCCACGTCCTGGACGACATCACCCTCGATGTCGCGCCCGGCGAGTTCGTCACGCTGCTCGGCGCCTCGGGCTGCGGCAAGTCCACCCTGCTCAACCTGGTCGCCGACCTCGACAAGCCCACCCGCGGCACGATCGAGGTGACCGGGGGTCGCCCGGCGCTGATGTTCCAGGAGCACGCGCTGTTCCCCTGGCTCACGGCCGGCAAGAACATCGAGCTCGCCCTCAAGCTCGCCGGCGTCCCCCGCCCCGAGCGCAGGGCCGAGGCCGAACGGCTGCTCGAACTGGTCCGCCTCCAGGGCTCGTACGGCAAGCGCGTGCACGAGCTCTCCGGCGGCATGCGCCAGCGGGTCGCGATGGCCCGCGCACTCGCCCAGGGCGGCTCGGTGCTGCTCATGGACGAGCCGTTCGCCGCACTCGACGCCATCACCCGGGACGTCCTGCACGACGAGATCACCCGGATCTGGGCCGAGCGCAAGCTGTCCGTCCTGTTCGTCACCCACAACGTGCGGGAGGCCGTCCGGCTCGCCCAGCGCGTGGTGCTGCTCTCCTCCCGCCCCGGCCGCGTGGCGCGCGAGTGGCGGATCGACCTGCCGCAGCCGCGCCGGATCGAGTCCGCCGGCGTCGCCGACCTGTCCATCGAGATCACCGAAGAACTTCGTGGGGAGATCCGCCGCCATGGCCAGCACTGACACCACCCCCGTCCTGGACAAGGCCGCCACGCCCGGAACGGACACCGCCGACGTCGGCGCCGGCCTGGACGCCCTCGACGCCGTCTCCGCGCAGCGCACCTCCTTCGGCGAGGTGTTCCGGCAGAAGGCGCTGCCGCCGCTGCTCGGCGTGGTCCTGGTGCTCGCCCTCTGGCAGGGCGCGTACAGCCTGCACGTCACCACCGCCTACAAGCTGCCCAGCCCGGCCGACGTCTGGGGCGCCCTCGGGGACCTCTGGACCGCCGGCACGCTGTTCTCGATCATCTGGACCAGCGTCTGGCGCGGCCTTTCCGGCTTCCTGATAGCCCTCGTCATCGGCACCCCGATCGGCCTGCTGGTCGCCCGGGTCAGGCCGGTGCGGGCCGCGCTCGGCCCCGTCCTCTCCGGCCTCCAGTCGCTGCCCTCGGTCGCCTGGGTGCCGGCCGCCGTCATCTGGCTCGGCATCAACGACTCGATGATGTACGCGGTCATCCTGCTCGGCGCCGTCCCGTCCATCGCCAACGGCCTGGTGGCCGGCATCGACCAGGTCCCGCCGCTGTTCCTGCGGGCCGGGCGCACCATCGGCGCCACCGGCCTCGCGGGCGCGCGGCACATCCTGCTGCCGGCCGCACTGCCCGGCTACCTGGCCGGCCTCAAGCAGGGCTGGGCGTTCTCCTGGCGCTCGCTGATGGCCGCCGAGCTCGTCGCCTCCTCCCCCGACCTGGGCCTCGGCCTCGGCCGGTACCTGGAGAACCAGCGCGAGTTCTCCGACATGGCGGGCGTGCTGCTCGGCATCATCCTCATCCTGTTCGTCGGCATCGCCATCGAACTGCTGGTGTTCACCCCGGTCGAGCGCCGGGTCCTGCGCAACCGCGGCCTGCTGGCCGCCGTCAAGTAAGGCGCCTCCCGTGCACGAAGGCCGGCTGTCCGCCGCCCCCGCCACCGCGGTGGCGGCGGGCGGCCCCGCCCTGCTGCTGATCGCCCACGGCAGCCGCGACCCGCGGCACGCCGCGACGGTCGCCGCGCTGGTCGCCGAGGTCCGGGCGCTGCGCCCCGGGCTGGAGGTCGCCACCGCCTACCTCGACCACTGCGCGCCGCGGATCCCGCAGGTGGTCTCCCGGCTCGCCGGGGCCGGCGCGGACGCCGTGGCCGTGCCGCTGCTGCTCAACCGGGCCTTCCACGCCAAGCACGACATCCCTGCCGCGCTGCGCGCCGCCGGGGCGGGCCTGCCGGTCGCGGACGTGCTCGGGCCCTCCCCGCTGCTGCTCGACACCCTGGACCGCCGCCTCGCCGAGGCCGGGCTCGACCTCGCCTCCCCCGCCGTCCGCGCCCGCACCGGCGTCGTCCTGGCCGCCGCCGGCTCCTCCGACCCGGCCGCTGACGCCGCCACCCGCGCGGTCGCCGCCGAGTGGCGCCGCACCCGCGGCTGGGCCGCCGTCGAGGTCGCCTACGCCTCCGCCGCCGGCCCCCGTGTCCCCGACGCCGTCGCCGCGCTGCGCCGCGCCGGCGCCGCCGAGGTGGCCGTCTCCCCCTACCTGCTCGCCCCGGGCCGTCTCCCCGACCGGATCGCCGGGGCCGCCGCCGGCTCCGCCGACCTCCTCGCCGACGTCCTCGGCGCGGCCCCCGAACTCGCCCGCCTGCTCCTCGCCCGCTACGACCGGGCCCGGGCACTGGCAGCGGCTGCCCCCGCGCTCACCGCCTGAGGCCGGAGCGCGGCGCGCCCGCTCGGGCGTGGTCCAGGATGCCGTACTCGTCGAGGTCCGGAGCGTGCCTGGCCACGGTGCGGTAGTCCGCATCGTCGTGGAGGACGGTGGGGCCGTGGTGGGCGGCCGTCGCCGCGATCGAGATCAACCGCGGAGGCATTCCGGTGCTGCCCGGCAAAGGAGGCCGGCGCGGCCCGGCCGGGGAGTGGCCCCCGGCCGGGCGCCGCGCTCCGGTCAGATCCGGCGCAGGGTGAACGCGTCGGCGGGCTTGCCGGCCAGGGCGAGGTCGAGGCGGGCGGAGAGCACGTAGGTGGCTCCGGCGGGGCCGGGGGTCACCGCGGTGGGGACGAGATCGGCCCAGGGGCGGACGGGGGCCAGCCGGGCGGTGCGCCAGTGGTCGTCGGAGCGCAGCTCGACCTCGGCGTCCCGGCCGGCCCCCAGGAGGGCGTTGGTGACGCCGGCGATCCCGCCGTCCGGACGGCCTGTCAGACCGTCCAGGTGCAGCAGTGCGCCCGCGTCACCGCGGACCTCGATCCGCCGCAGCCCGGCCGGGTTGTGGACGGGGATCTGCCAGAGCGTGCCGTCGTCCCACTTGCCGATGACGAGCCGGCCGTCCCGGTAGACGATGCCGTTGAGTCCGTAGCCGCCGGGCTGCGGGGCCAGCCGGTCGTCACGGACGAGGACGGACGCCTTGCCGTCCACCCCGACCCGGTAGACGACCGGGGCGAAGGAGTCGGTGACGTAGGCGGTGCCGTCGGGGCCGAAGGCCACGTCGTTGGCGACGTGCGGGCCGCCGTCCCCGGCGACGGCGGCGAGGTCGGTGTAGAAGATCCGCCGCCCGGTCTCCAGGTCGTAGGCGCCGAGCCCGCCGATCCGGCCGACCGTCGCGGGGGTGCTGCGGTCGCCGACGCCGTTGTCCATGTTGACGGCCAGGACGCGGCCGCGGGCGGCGTCCACGTGCAGACCGGCGATCTGCACCAGCACGTCCGGGTCGTCGACCAGGGTGCGGACCGAGCCGTCGGTGGCGACGGCGCAGACGGTGCCGTGGCCCATCGAGCCGAGCAGGAAGCGGTGGTGCGCCGGGTCCCAGGTCGCGCCCTCGGGGACGAACTTCGGGGCGTGCCCCTGGATCACCGCCGGGGCCCGGTGCGCGGGCGCGGCGGCGGCGGGCAGCGCACCCGCGGTGCCGAGCAGGACGGTGGCCACCGCGGCGGCGACCAGGGTGCGGCGGAACTGACGGTGCATCGGGATTCCCCCTGTGAGGTTTGCGTGATCCGCTGACGGATCAAGCTTCGCGGGGCGTCCCGGCCCGCAGCAGTGCGTGGGGATACTGGTAGTACGACTACCAGGGGAGTGCGGGGGAGATGAGCGACGCGGAGGTCCGCCGCAAGGCGCTGTCGAGCTTCCTGCGCAGCCGGCGGGCCCGGCTGACGCCGGAGGAGGTCGGCATGGCACCGGGGGTGCGGCGGCGCACACCGGGGCTGCGGCGGGAGGAGCTGGCGCTGCTCGCCGGGGTCGGGGTGACCTGGTACACGTGGCTGGAGCAGGGACGGCAGATCAACCCCTCTCCGGAGGTGCTGGCCAGCCTGGCGCGGACGCTGAGGCTGGACCGGGCGGAGACGGCGTACCTGTTCCGGCTGGCCGGGAGCCACCCGCGGGAGGCCGGCATCGAGGTGCCGGAGGAGGTCCCGACGGCGCTGCTGCGGCTGATGCACGCGCAGTGGCCGGCGCCGGCCTTCGTGATGGACGCGGACTGGGACGTCCGGGCGTGGAACCCGGGCGCGGAGGCGTTGTTCAGGATCTCCCGGCTGGAACCGGACGAGTGCAACCTGGCCTGGGTGGTGTTCGCCGATCCCGTCAACCGGGCCCGGACGGTGGACTGGGAGCGGCACGCGCGCCGGATCCTGGCGCAGTTGCGTTCCGCGTACGCCGAGCGGGGCGGTGACGGCGCCCCGCAGGCGCGGCGGCTGGCCCGGCTGATCGGGCGGCTGCGGGCGGCGTCGCCGGAGGCGGACCGCTGGCTGGACGAGCACCAGGTGCAGGAGCGGGCCGGGGTGGAGAAGGACGTGCTGCACGAGGAGCTGGGCCTGCTGAGGATCGATCAGTTGGTGCTCCGGGCCGAGGGCGGCCTGCAGTTGGTGGTGCTGTCGCCGCGGGACGCGGAGACGGGCGAGCGCCTGCGCGACCTCGCTCCGGCCGCCGCGGCGGTGTGAGCGGCCGGTCCCGGGGGCCGCGGGGCCTCCCCTGGCGCCCCCACCCGCTGTGGCTCCACCCGCCGAGGGGGCCCGGCCGTGTTGGCCCGTGCCGCCGGACCCCCGGCGGGCGGCGGCCGCATCAGTGGGCGGTCGTGCCGAGGTGGACGGTGATCAGGCCGGCGGTGATGAGGACGAGCCCGGCCAGGGCGACCGGGGACGGGGTCTCGTGGCGCAGGACGAGGCCGGTCAGAACGGTGCCGATGGTGCCGATGCCGGTGAAGACGGCGTAGCCGGTGCCGGTCGGGAGGTCCTGGAGGGCGCGGCCGAGCAGGTAGACGGCGCCGAGCATGAGGACGAGGCAGAGCGCGGTCTGCGGGAGCCGGGTGAACCCCTCGGTCGGCTTGATGGACTGTGCCCAGGCGACCTCGACGACGCCCGCCAGCAGCAGCCAGATCCACGGCACGGTCTCAGCCCTCCCGGGGGATGCGGTGGCCCGCCAGCTTCGCGCCGAGCTCCCCGGCCCGGTGCAGCGCGCCGGCCGCGGATTCCTGGTGCTGCGTGCGGCGGCCGGCCAGCCCCGGGTCGACCAGTGAGTTGACCAGTTCGGCGGCAACGACCTCGCCGTCCTCCACCGCGTAGTGGCCGCGGAAGAAGTCGAGCAGGTAGCGGCCGTGGTGGTCGAAGGGCTCGCGCGGGGTGCCGGGACCGTACGCGCCTCCGCGGCCGGCGACGACCACGAACTTCCGGGGCGCGAGGACCATCTTCGGGAAGGTGACCTGGTCGATCCAGGCCTTGAGGGCCGCGGGGATGCCGAAGTTGTACATCGGCGCGCCGATCAGCACGACGTCCGCCGCGACCAGCTCGTCGAGCAGCGGCCGGACGAGGGCCCAGGCCTCCCGCTCCTGTGCGGTGCGGACGGCCTCGCCGTACCGGGCGATGTCGGTGATGCCCTCGCGCAGCAGGGTGTCGCAGATCCGGGTCCAGCCCTCGCCGATCGGTGGCACCGGTTGGGCGGCGAGGTCGCGGTGGACGACCTCGCCCCCGCCGGCGTCGCGCCAGGCGGTGGTGAAGGCGTCGCCGAGGCGGCGGGAGAAGGAGTCGGTGCGGGCGCTGCTGTTCAGGTACAGGAGTGTGGACACGGTGAACCCCCCGGTGGAGTTGGGCGTGGCAAGGCCGGAGCAACAAGTGGACACACTGTCCGCTTGCTTCCACCCAGCACGATAGGAGGCAAGTGGACGCTGTGTCCACTTGCCTCCTATCGTGGAGCCCGTGACCGAACTCCCGCTGGCCGACGGCCGCCCGCCGCGCGAACGGGCCGACGCCGCCCGCAACCGCGCCAGGATCCTGGCCGCCGCCGAGCGGCTCTTCGCCGCGGGCGACCCCGCCTGCGTGACCATGGACGACATCGCCAGGGCCGCCGGCATCGGCCGCGGCACGCTCTACCGCCGCTACCCGGACCGCGCGTCCATCGCCCGCGCCCTGCTCGACGAGCACGAGCGGGCCCTCCAGGAGCGGCTGCTGCGCGGCGCGGCGCCGCTCGGCCCGGGCGGGGCCGACGGGCCGGAGCCCGCCCCGGCCGAGCGGCTGGCCGCCTTCTACGCGGCAATGGTGGAACTGCTGGAGACCCACGTCCACCTGGTGCTCGGCGCGGAGACCGGAGCGGCGCGCTACCGGACCGGCGCCTACGCCTTCTGGCGGCTGCACGTCGCCCATCTGGCCCGCCGGGCCGGCCTCACGGATCCGGACACCGTCGCCGACCAGCTCCTCGCCCCGCTCGCCCCCGAGCTCTTCCGCCACCAGCGCGACGCCGGCCTCAGTCCCGAGCGCATCGCGGCGGGCCTGGCCGTCCTGGCCCGCCGCGTGCTCGGGTAGCCCTGCACCGGCGAGCCGTTCCGGGCCCGAACCACGCGGCCCGGCCTCCCCCGCGGGCGAGGGGAGACCGGGCTCGGCCGTGCTGTCACGTCATTACGCGGGCGCGTGCCAGAGCTGGTTGGCCGTGTTGTTGAAGTCCCAGATCTGCGCGAGCGCGCCGTTGGCGGTGTCCCAGCCCCGGACGTCCAGGGCGCGGCCGGACTTCACGTTGATGATCGCGCCGTCGGCCCGGACCTTCCACTGCTGGCTGATCGCGCCGTTGCACTGCCACATGTGCACCGGCGTGCCGTTGTCGGTCCGCCCGCTGGTCC
>NZ_CP026498.1:8826740-8860543 GCF_002953255.1 Streptomyces sp. CB01881 | reverse complement strand
GCCCGCTGTCGGGGTCCAGGCACAGGCCGACGGCGCGGATGGTCCCGTCGGAGGCGATCCGCCACGACTGGTTGACGTTGCCGAGGCAGTCCCACATCTGGACGGGCGTGCCGTTGACGCTGGTACCCATGCGCACGTCCAGGCACTTGTTCACGAAGCCGGTGATCTGGCCGGTCGGCCCGCCCGCCGGCGTGGGGCCCATCTGGATTTCCACCGAATTCACGCGGTCCAAGCCGCAGCTGGCGGAGGTGGTGGTGTTGCCGGTGACCCACCCGCTGGTGGTGCCCGGCCAGATCATCGGGGTCGAGCTGCCCGGGTTGTAGACCCAACAGGTGATCACGACGTGCCAGGTCTGCATCGGGTCGATGCCCGAACAGGTGCCGGCGTAGAAACCCTGGGGAGTGGTGCTCACGTAACACTTGTCGCCCACGGCGGTCTGCGCGGTCTGCGCCGACTGGGCGGTCTGCGCCGACTGGGCGCCGGCGGTCGGCGCGGGCTCTGCGGCCTGGGCGGCCGGCGCCGTGAGCGCGGCGGCTGCCGCGAGCAGGGCGGTGGCGAACAGGGAGGCGGTACGACGCATCGAAGAGATCCTTAGGATTGAGGGTGATTCAGGGTTGGGGGTGATTCGGTCAAGGGGCTGCCACGCGCGTCATGCGGGCGCGTGCCAGGTCTGGTTGGCGGAGCCGTAGCAGTCCCAGAGCTGCACGACCGTGCCGTTGGTGTCGACCACGCCCCGGACGTCCAGGCAGCGTCCGGACCGCGGGTTGAGGATCGAGCCGTCGGCCCGGACCCGCCACTGCTGTGCGGTGGCGCCGTTGCACGCGTTGGTCTCCACCGGGGTGCCGTTGCCGGTGCCGCCACCCTGGACGTCCAGGCACATGCCGACACCGCGGATCGTGCCGTCGGCACCGACCTTCCACGTCTGGTTGACGTTGCCGAGGCAGTCCCAGATCTGGGTGGGCGTGCCGTTCCTGGTGCTGCCGCCGCGCACGTCCAGGCACTTGTTCCCGAAGCCGGTGACCTGGCCGACCGGGCCGGCCGGGACCGCGGGGCCGAACGTGAACTGGAACATCCACGGCGTCGCCGTGCCGTAGCACCCCGCGGCGGCGGTGGTGTTGCCGGCGACCCAGCCACTGCCCCACCCGGGCGAGAAGACCTGGCGTCCGGAGGCGTAGCTCACGCAACTGCCGCCGTAGGCCCAGGTCTGCATCGGGTCGAGGCCCGAGCACGTGGCGGCGAGGCCGCCGCCGGGGTTGGCGGCGACGGAACAGTTGTCGGCCGCGCTGGCGGCCTGCGCGGACCGGGCGCCGGCGGACGGCGCGGGCTCGGCGGCGTTGGCGGCCGGCGCGGTGAGCGCGGCGGCTCCCGCGAGCAGCGCGGTGGCGAACAGGGAGGCGGTACGACGCATCGGGGACATCCTCAGAGGTGATGGTGATCCGGTCGACGGGGCTGCCGCGCGCGTCACGCGGGCGCGTGCCAGAGCTGGTTGGCCGTGTTGTTGAAGTCCCAGATCTGCACGATCGCGCCGTTGGCGCTGTCCCAGCCCCGCACGTCCAGGGCGCGGCCGGACTTCACGTTGACAATCGCGCCGTCGGCCCGGACCTTCCACTGCTGGCTGATCGCGCCGTTGCACTCCCACATGTGCACCGGCGTGCCGTTGCCGGTCCGCCCGCTGTCGGGGTCCAGGCACAGGCCGACGGCGCGGATGGTCCCGTCGGAGGCGATCCGCCACGACTGGTTGACGTTGCCGAGGCAGTCCCACATCTGGACGGGGGTCCCGTTGTTGCTGGCACCACCGCGCACGTCCAGGCACTTGTTCACGAAGCCGGTGATCTGACCGGTCGCCCCGCCCGCCGGCGTGGGGCCGAACACGATGTCCATCCCCCACGAGAACTCCGTGGGGGAGCACCCCGCGGTGGTGGAGGTGTTGCCGGCGACCCAGCCGGCGTTCCACGCCGGCGTGGTGATCGGAACCCCGGGGTTGTTCATGTCGTAGTGCACACAGACACCCGAGAGCGTCCAGGTCTGCATCGGGTCGATGCCCGAACAGGTGCCGGTGTAGGAGCCGCCGTTGGAGACGACCGTGCACTTGTCGGCCGGACCGGCGGCCTGCGCGCCCTGGGCCCCGGCGGGCTGCGCGGACGGCGCGCTCTCGGCGGCGTTGGCGGCCGGCGCGGTGAGCGCGGCGGCTCCCGCGAGCAGGGCACTGGCGAACAGGGCGGCGGTGCGACGCATCGCGAAGGTCCTTCCGGAGACGGTGAGCCGGACGGCCTGCTTGCGAAGAATTTGTGATGACAGCGAGTCAGTTGTGCAGGCCGTGTGAAATCTTCATGCATCGCGTGTCCATGGTCAACAGGGCAGGTCAAGATCACGCCACTGATGCGCCCACGAACGGAAGCTGTACGGCAAGGGCCGGGAACGGCCCGGCCAGGCCACGCGGGACCAAGATCCGGCCGGAATGCACACGGCCCGGCTCCCCCGGGTAAAGGGGGAGCCGGGCCGTGGTCGGACCGAAAGGGGCTCAGTCGGCCTTGCGGCGCTGGCGACCGGTGCCGTAGTTGGAGCCGGACTTGGTGCCGGAGCCGGGCTTGGCGCGACCCGAGGAGCGGCCGATGAAGCCGGCCGCCTGACGGCGCCCGCCGCCCTCGCCGCCGCCCTGGCCGCCGCCGCCGGCGCCGAGGCGCTGCTTGGGGCGGGGACGGCGCGGGTTGCCGTTCATGTCGACGTCGGTGGGCAGTCCGGAGCGCTTGCCGGGGCGGCGGCGGGGGGCGCCGCTGCCGGCCGGCTTGCCCTCGGCGGCGGGGGCGGCGGCCGGGGCCGGGACGGCCACGGTGACGGGCACGCCGCTGGGGGTGCGGGCGCCGGTGATCCGGGTCAGCTCGGCGTCGCCCGGGCGGATCTTGGTGGTGGTCGGGCGGATGCCGGCCACGGTCATCAGCCGGCTGACCTCGCGCCGCTGGTCGGGCAGGACCAGGGTGACGACGGTGCCGGACTCGCCGGCACGGGCGGTGCGGCCGCCGCGGTGCAGGTAGTCCTTGTGGTCGATCGGCGGGTCGACGTTGACGACCAGGTCGAGTCCGTCGATGTGGATGCCGCGGGCGGCGACGTTGGTGGCGATCAGCGCCGTCACGTGGCCGTCGCGGAACTGGTCGAGCACCCGGTTGCGCTGCGGCTGGGACTTGCCGCCGTGCAGCGCGGCCGCCTTCACGCCGTTGGCCAGCAGCTGCTTGGCGAGGCGGTCGGCACCGTGCTTGGTGTGCACGAACATGATCAGCCGGCCCTCGCGGGAGGCGATGTGGGCGGTGGCGGACGCCTTGTCGGCCGCCTCCAGCTGGAGCACGTGGTGGTCCATGGTGGTGACCGCGCCGGCCGACGGGTCGACCGAGTGGGTCACCGGGTCGGCCAGGAAGCGCTTGACCAGGCGGTCGACGTTGCGGTCGAGGGTGGCGGAGAACAGCATCCGCTGCCCGCCCTCGGCGACCTGCTCCAGCAGCTTGGTGACCTGGGGCAGGAAGCCCATGTCGGCCATCTGGTCGGCCTCGTCGAGGACGGTGATGGCCACGTCGGAGAGCACCACGTCGCCGCGGTTGATCAGGTCGTCCAGCCGGCCCGGGGTGGCGACCAGCACCTCGGCGCCGCGGCGCACCGCGTTGGCCTGGCGGGTGATGGACATGCCGCCGACGACGGTGGCGATCCGCAGGTTGACGGCGGTCGCGTAGGGGGTGAGCGCCTCGGTGACCTGCTGGGCCAGTTCGCGGGTGGGCGTCAGGATGAGCGCCAGCGGGTGCCGGGCGTCGGCGCGCTTGCCGGCGGTGCGGGCGAGCAGCGAGAGGCCGAAGGCGAGGGTCTTGCCGGAGCCGGTGCGGCCGCGGCCGAGCACGTCGCGGCCGGCGATGGAGTCCGGCAGGGTGGCGGCCTGGATCGGGAACGGCTCGGTGACGCCCTCGCGGGTGAGCGCGTTCAGGATGCCCTTGGGCAGTTCCAGCTCGGCGAAGCTCGCCGCCGGCGGGCGGGCCGGGGTGCCCTCGACGACGGTGAAGTCGGCGGGCGCCTGGACGGCGGAACGCGGGGCGTTGCGGCGCTGGCCGCGGGGGGCGTCACCGCGGGCGCCACCGGTGGCGCGGGGGGCGCCGCCGTTGCGGCTGCGGGGCTTGCGGGTGCGGTCGCCGTCGCGGGGCGTGCGGGCAGGGGTGGTCACGGAGTCTCCGTCCGATGGGAAGCACAGCCCCGTCGGGGCTGGTCGGCCGTCGGGTTGGAGTTCGCCGCCCCGGCCGTTCGGCGGCATGCGCGAGGGCCCGCACCGTGCGGTACGGGCCCTCGCTTCGCGAGATCGCGAGTCAGCTCGGAAGCTGGACTCAGATGACGCGGATGTTCTCGGCCTGCGGGCCCTTCTGGCCCTGGGTGACGTCGAACTCGACCTTCTGGCCCTCGACGAGCTCACGGAAGCCCTGGGCGTTGATGTTCGAGTAGTGGGCGAACACGTCAGCGCCGCCACCGTCCTGCTCGATGAAGCCGAAGCCCTTTTCGCTGTTGAACCACTTCACGGTGCCGGTAGCCATAACCGTCTCCTCATAAAACTGGGGCATCAGGGCCCACACCTCGTGGACCCCAAGTAGCCGCGATCCCCATCCGGAGACTGAAACACCGGACAAAACAAATGCGCCTGTTGGGTTGAACCAGCAGGCGCACACAAACGTTCATGGGAACCAAAACTGCAACTGCCTCGACTGTAGCACGCTGCCACCCTGATTGACCGGGGAGTTTCTGCCCGGCACGTCACGTTTGCCGGTGCCCGGAAACGGGCAGGCGGCGCCCGCCGAAGCGGACGCCGCCTGCCTGTCGTGCACCGGCAAAGGTCAGTGCCGTCCGGCCGGCTCCGGCACGCCGTGCGAACCGGTCACCGGCGCGGGGCCGGCGTGCTGGTCGTCGGCGCCGTGGCCGGGCCACCAGGCGGTGCGGCCGATCAGCGCGGTGAGCGCCGGGGTGAAGAAGAGCGCCATCACGAAGGCCGCCAGGATGATGCCGAAGGCCATCGCGAAGCCGAACTCCAGCATGAAGACGTTGCCCGCGAGCATGAAGGTCGCGAACGACGCCGCCAGGATGAACCCGGCCGCCGCGACGGTCGGGCCGCCGTGGCGCAGCGCCTCACGGGCCGCCTCGCGCGGGTTGCGGCCCGCGCGGGCCTCCTCCCGCAGGCGGGCGATGATCAGGATGTTGTAGTCCGTCCCGATCGCCACCACGAAGAGGTAGATGAGGATCGGCAGCATGAACATCATGCCGTGCTCGCCCTTGATGTCCTGGAAGAGCAGCGTCGAGGCGCCGAGGGTGGCGGTGAAGCCGAGGCCGACCGAGGCCATCAGGTACCAGGGGGCGACCACACTGCGCAGCTGGAGGCCCAGGATCAGCAGGATCAGCAGACCCGCGATCGGGAAGACCAGCTTGTAGTCGTGGGCCATCGCGAGGTTGATGTCCTTGTAGACGGCGGTCAGGCCGCCGACCTTCGCCTCGGTGCCGGCCGGCGCCTGGCCGTGGGCCACGTCGCGCAGGTCGGTGAGGGTGTCGATCGCCTCGTTGCTGTCCGGCTTGTTGTTGAGCAGCACGGTGAAGTCGGCGGTCTTGCCGTCCTCGCTGAGCTGGGGCTTCGGCGTCACCGGTGCGACGCCGGACACCCCGCTGAGCTTGGCCGCGTAGGCCTCGAACTTGGCCGGGTCGAGCTTCACCCCGGCGGTGCTGGTCAGGTAGACGTGGCTCGGGTCGGCGGCGCCGGCCGAGAAGCCGTTCATCAGCTTGTCCTGGACGACCATCGACTCCTTGTCCTTGGGCATGGAGCTGCCCGCGAGGTCGAAGGTGCCGTTGTAGCCCAGGGCGCCGGCCGACAGCGCCACCAGCACGCCGCCGGAGGCCAGGGCGACGATGCCCGGGCGCTTCTGCACCATGCGGCCGAGCGCGGTGAAGCGCGCGTTGCCCGGCTCGTTCATCCACTTCTTGCCGGGCCAGAAGACGCCGCGGGCCGGGATGACCGTGAGCACGGCCGGGGCCAGGGTGAGCGCGGCGAACGCGGTGACGACGACGGCGATGGCCAGGGCCGGGCCGAGCGCCTTGAACATGCCGAGGCTGGAGAGGATCAGCACCGCGAAGGCGACGGTGACCGCTCCGGCGGCCGAGGCGATCGCCTCGCCGACCCGGCCGACGGCGTTGGCCACGGCCTCCTTGCGGTCGTCACCGGCCCGCAGCCGCTCGCGGTAGCGGAAGGCCAGGAAGAGGAAGTAGTCGGTGCCGACGCCGAGCACGACGACGATGAGGATCGCGGAGAGCACCGGGGTGGTCTCCAGCTTGAACGCCTTGGTGGCGTACGCGATCACGCCGTTGGCGGTCGGCATGGCGACGACCAGGGAGATCAGGATCGGCAGGATCCCGGCGAGGACGCTGCGGAAGATGATCCCGACGATGAGCGCGACCAGGACGACCGTGGACATCGCGATGAGCGCGTCCGCCGAGCCGGAGGACTCCTTCTGGTCCAGGGCCTGGGCGGCGGAGCCGCCGAGCTGGAACTTCAGGTCCGTCCCCGAGGTGAGCGACTTGCCCTCCTCGCGGAGGTGCTTGGCGGTCTCGCCGAACTCCTCGGACTGCTGGGTCTTCTTGTCGATGGCGATCGGCGCGAGCGCGTACTTGCCGTCCTTGGACGTCGTCTGCTCGCCGACCGGGATGATCGTCTCGACGTTCTTGATCTTCTTGTCGGTCAGACCCTGGACGATCTTGGCCATGGCGGCCTTGTCGGCGTCGTTCATCGCGCCGCCGTCGTTGCGCTCGAAGAGCGCCAGTGCGGAGGGCGTGAAGCTGGCCGGGAACGCCTTCTCCTGGAGCGCCGAGGCCTGGATGGACTCGTAGTGCTTGGGGAGGAAGGAGGCCTCGTCGGTCTGCGCGGTGATCTTCGGCGCGCCGGCCACGATCGCGATCATCGCGACAATCCATGCCGCGATCACCCACCAGGCGCGGCGGACGACAAATTGTCCTAGTCGGTGGAACATGCTCGTGATGCCTCCTGGGCATGGTTCACCGCCGGCCCTCGGGGGACGGGACGTCGGGCGACGGAGGACCGGCTGGGCATGGCGACGAGGCCCGCCCCTAGCCGGTCGGCAGGTAAGTGATCTGAGGACATCATCCTACGAGTACTTGCTTGCCGCCCGGCAAGCAGCCCCCGTGAAGCCGACCCCCTCGGGAACGCCCATCGGCGCCCCGCACCATCTTCACCCCCCGGACGGCCACTTGACCTCGTGCTCCGGGTGGAGACCACTCCCCCTCAGGGTGGAGTTCGCACCCGACCCCAGGGAGGAGAAGTCAGGGTTCTCAGGTAGGGATAACCCCACCCCTCCCCCGAGGCGAACCCCAGGGAAGACTCCCCCGCCAGCCGGATACCCCGTCAACCCCCGGTTTTCTACTGTCGGTTGCGACGCCGGACCACCGCCGGCGCCCGGCCGCCACCGCCCGGCCGGCGACCACGCCTCACCCGCGGCGCCACCGCCGCTCTCCCAGGGGGATTCCCGTGAAGACCAAGCTCGGCACGGCTGCCGCCATGGGCGCCTGGAGCGCCCGGCACAGAAAGACGGCCGTCTTCGGCTGGCTCCTCTTCGTCGTCCTCGCCGCCTACCTCGGCGGCGTGCACGGCAGCACCGAGGTCAAGGAGTCCGAGGCGATGCCCGGCCAGGTCTCCCGGGCCGCCAGGATCCTCGACGACGCCGGGCTGAAGTCCCCCGCGAGCGAGACCGTCCTGGTCCAGAGCACCACCCTGGCCGCCGACGCGCCGGCCTTCCGGGCCGCCGTCGAGCAGGTGGTCACCGGCGTCAACGCCACCGGCAAGGCCGCCGACGTCCGCTCCCCCTACGACACCAAGGCGGTCTCGGCGGACGGCCACTCGGCGCTCGTCCAGCTCACCGTCACGGGCGAGCACGAGGACGCCGTCAAGAACGTCCCCGCCATCATGGACGCGGTCGCCGCCGTCCAGAAGCAGCACCCCGACCTGACCGTCGTCGAGCTCGGCGACGCCAGTTCCGGCAAGTGGATCGACGAGCAGTTCTCGGACGACTTCGCCCGCGCCGAGTGGACCGCCGTGCCGCTCGCCCTCGGCATCCTGCTGGTCGCCTTCGGCGCACTGGTCGCCGCCGTCCTGCCGGTGGTCCTCGCCATCACCGCCTTCGTCGCCGCCGGCGGGCTGGTCGCGCTGAGCAGCGGGTTCCTGCACACCAGCAACAACGCCAGCTCGGTGATGCTCCTGGTCGGCCTCGCCGTCGGCGTCGACTACTGCCTCTTCTACCTGCGCCGCGAGCGCGAGGAGCGGGCCGCCGGGCGCGACCCGGAGACCGCGCTGAAGATCGCCGCCGCCACCAGCGGCCGGGCCGTCCTGGTCTCCGGGGTCACCGTGGTCGTCGCCATGGCCGGCATGTTCCTCACCGGCATCGCCGAGTTCCAGGCGATGTCCTACGCCACCATCGTGGTCGTGGTCACCGCCGTGCTCGGCTCCCTCACCGTGCTGCCCGCGCTGCTGTCGATGCTCGGCGACAAGGTCGAGAAGGGCCGCGTCCCCTTGCTCGCCAAGCTGCGCCGCCCCGACGCCGCCGCCACCGGCGGCCGGGTCTGGAACGCGATCCTCACCCCGGTGCTGCGCCGCCCGCTCGCCGCCACCGTGCTGGCCGGCGCGCTGCTGGCCGGCCTGGCCGCGCCGCTGGTCACCATGCACACCGCCAACCTCACCTTCCAGCAGCAGCTGCCCGCGGGCAACGAGCTGGTCGCCGCCTCGCAGAAGATCGAGGCCGCCTTCCCCGGCAGCCCGGCCCCGGCCAGCGTGGTGATCAAGGCCGCCGACATCGACTCCCCGGCGATGACCGCCGCCATCGCCGACCTCAAGGCCCGGGCCCTGGCCAGCGGGAGGATGCACGGCCCGGTGGACGTCACCGTCCACCCCGACAAGAACATCGCCACCGTCGACATCCCGCTCAACGGCAGCGGCAACGACGCCACCAGCAACGCCGCCCTGAAGACCCTGCGCACCGAGATCGTCCCCGCCACCGTGCTGAAGGTGGCCGGCACCGAGGCCCCGGTCACCGGGCGCACCGCCGGCTCGTACGACTTCAACGACAAGATGACCGGCTCGATGCCGCTGGTCTTCGGCTTCGTGGTGGCCTTCGCCTTCCTGCTGATGCTCACCTCGTTCCGCTCGCTGGCCGTCGCCGCCACCGCCGTGGTGCTCAACCTGCTCTCGGTCGGCGCGGCGTACGGGGTGCTGACGCTGGTCTTCCAGCACGGGGTGGGCGCCTCGCTGCTGGGCACCGCCGGAGTCGGCGCGGTCGAGTCCTGGGTGCCGCTGTTCCTCTTCGTGATCCTCTTCGGCCTCTCGATGGACTACCACGTCTTCGTGGTCTCCCGGATCAAGGAGGGCCGCGACCGGGGTCTGCCGACCCGGGCCGCCATCGCGCACGGCATCCGCTCCACGGCCGGGGTCGTCACCAGCGCCGCGGTGATCATGGTGGCGGTGTTCGCGGTCTTCGGCACCCTCTCCATGCAGGCGATGAAGCAGATGGGCGTCGGCCTGGCGGTCGCCGTGCTGATCGACGCGACGGTCATCCGCGCGGTGCTGCTGCCCTCGGTGATGACCCTGCTCGGCGAGCGCAACTGGTACCTGCCGTCCTGGCTGCGCTGGCTGCCCGACCTCTCGCACGGCGAGAGCTTCCCGCCGGTCGGCGCCCACGGCGCGGTGGCCGCCCCGGCGCCCGCCGCCGACGGAGCCCGGCACCGCAGGGTCGGGGTCTGATCCTCCGGCAGGCACCCCCGACGCATCCGGCCGGGCCCCGCATCACGCGGGGCCCGGCCCTCGTTTGCCAGAATGATCACCGTCCCCCGGCCGCCACCACCGAACGGACTCCCCCATGCTCCCCTTCGACGAGGGCCGCGCCCGCCTGCTGCTCGCCCACGCCTGTGAGTCCGCCGGCCTGCCCGGCCCCGGCGACGCCCGGCTGCTCGCCCTCGGCGAGAACGCCGTCTTCGACCTCGGCGACCCGGCCGTGGTCGCCAAGGTCGGCCGCGGCCCCGAACTGTTCGAGCGGGCCGGGCACGAACTCGCCGTCGCCCACTGGCTGGCCGGCCAGGGCGTCCCGGTGGTCCGCCCCTACGACGGCGCGCCGGCCGGGCCGCAGCTCGCCCACGGACACCCCGTCACCTTCTGGCACCGCCTCGCGCCCGCCGTCCGGCCCGCCCGGCCCGCCGACCTCGCGCCGCTGCTGCGTGCCCTGCACCGGCTGCCGCTGCCGCCCTTCCCGCTCGACCGGCGTGACCTGCTCGCCCCGGTGGAACGCTGGCTCGCCTCCGCCGAGGGGCACGTCGACCCGGCCGACGTCGCCTTCCTGCGCCATCGCCGGGACGCCTTCGCCGCCGCCCTGCCCGACCTCGCCCCGCACCTGCCGGCCGGGGTGATCCACGGCGACGCGCTGCCGCGCAACGTGCACGTCGGCCCGGACGGGCCGGTCCTGCTCGACCTGGAGAACGTCTCGCACGACCTGCGCGAGCACGACCTCGTGGTGCTGGCGCTCAGCCACGACCGGTACGGCGTACCGGCGCAGGAGTACGGGGCGTTCACCGGCGCGTACGGCTGGGACGTGCGGGAGTGGTCCGGCTTCGCGGTGCTGCGCGGGGCACGGGAGACGGCCAGCGCCTCCTGGGTGGCGCAGCAGGCGCCGGGCAACCCGGCCGCGCTGGCCGAGTTCCGCCGGCGGGTGGAGTCGCTGCGCGCGGGGGCGACGGACGTGCGCTGGTACCCGTTCTGACGCCCGGCCGGGTTCTCGTGGGCGCGCTCGGGGTGCGCTCACTGACGCACTCGCGGGTGCGCTCACGGGGCGTGCTTGTGCGGCGCAACCGGACGTGGTCGGATCGGCGTCCCATCTGACAGTCAGCCTGAAGTCGGCCGGTACCCGGCCCGACGGCAGTCCGACCCAGGGATCGCGATCACCTCCGCACCCGAGGAGCCGCAGCCATGCCCGAGCACGCCACCCCGCAGCGCCTCTCGCCGCCCGCCCGGCGCCGCCGCCGACCCCTGCTCGCGGGCTGCGTCGCGGTGGCCGCCGCCCTGGGCCTGGCCGCCTGCGGCACCGCCAACGGAGCGCTCCAGCCGCAGCCCGGCGTCACCGCGTCCGGGCCGGGCACCCCGGCGCCGTCGGCCCCGCCCACTGCTGCGGCGTCCTCCGCCGGTACCCCCTCCTCGCCCGGGCCGGCCGCCTCGACGCCGGCCGCGCCCGCCACGCCTGCCACGCCGAAGCCCGGCACCCCGAAGCCGACCGCGCCCAACCCCCCGCCGCCGAGCACCTCCAGGCCGCCGACGCACGCTCCGACCCAACCGCCGCCGCACACTCCGGACACCCCGCCGGCCACCCGCCCGCCCACCACGACCCCGGTCCCGCCGCCACCGCCGTCCTCGGACGGGGTGCCCACCTCGGTCGTCCGCTCCACCGCCTCCGGCGGCCGCACGGTCGCGCTCACCTTCGACGACGGTCCCGGCCCCGCCACCGGCCAGGTCCTCGACCTGCTCGCCCAGTACGGCGTCAAGGCGACGTTCTGCCAGGTCGGCCGGCAGGCCGCCGCCAACCCGGCGATGGTCCGGCGGATCGTCGCGGCCGGCCACCGGCTCTGCGACCACAGCGTCGACCACCCCCAGCCGTTCGCCGCGCTCCCGCACGACCGGGCCGTGTCCGAGATCTCCAGGGCCAAGGACATGATCGTCCAGGCCGGCGGCCCGGGCACCAGGGTCTCCTGGTTCCGCGCCCCCGGCGGCGGGTTCACCGCCGACAACCAGCGGATCGCCGCCGACCTCGGCCTGCGCCCGCTCGGCTGGTCGGTCGACCCGCGGGACTGGGCCCGCCCCGGCGTCGCGTCGATCGTCTCCACCGTGCAGGGCCAGCTCCGGCCCGGCGGTGTCGTCCTGATGCACGACGGCGGCGGGGACCGCAGCCAGACCGTCGCCGCGCTGAAGCAGCTGCTGCCCTGGCTGGTGGCCCAGGGCTACCACTTCGACTTCCCGGCCGGCTGACCGGTTCGTCCGCCACATCCCGTGCGGTCGGCCGGAGTCGACCGCCGGGGCCGGCCCGACCGTCCGCGCAGCGCCGTCGAACGCCGCCCGGACGCCGGTCTCCCCCGCCCTCGCCCCGGTCCCGTCCGGCTCCCCGCCCTCCTCGACGCCGGGGGCCGCCGACGCCGGGCTTCCGGCGGCCCCCGGCTCAGGCCCCCCGGAGCCGGCCGAGTCGGCGGAAGGTGAGGAACGCCTGCACGCCGAACGCCGGCAGGAGGGCCAGGAGGGCGGACGACGGCACGACCCGCCCGAAGAGCAGGGCCGGGAGCAGGGCGGGCAGGACGGCGAGCAGGGCGATGCCGATGCGCAGACGGCGGTTCACGGGGGCTCCTCGGGATTCGGCTGATCGGGACTCGGTTGATCGGGACTCGGTTGATCGGGAACGGGCGGTCACGCGCGGGCGCGGTCGAGGTAGGCGGTCAGGTCGTGCCAGGCATCGGCCGGGGCCGTCGGGTCGCCGGACATCGCGGCCGGCTCGTGGTGCCAGGCGGCCCGCACCGCCCCCGAGAGACCGGAGTCGCCGCCGTTGAACAGCCGGCCCAGCTCGTCCATCCGCGCCGCCAGCCTCCGCACCTCCGGCGCAGTCGGCTCCACCCCGGCCACGCGCAGCGCCTCGGCCCTGCGGTAGAGCTCCGGCCACTCGACCTCCACCAGGTAGTGGACGGCCGGGCCGAGCGCGGCCGCCCGGTCCTGCAGAGCCCGCAGCTGGTCCTCGTCGAGGTGACGCCGCAGCGCCTGCCCGCCCTCCGGGCCGGCCCCGCCCATCGCCTGGAGCACGCCGATCAACGTGGCCGTCTCCGGGGCCCGTTCGGTGGCCAGCTCGTCGTGGACGTGGGCCAGGCGGCTCCGCAGGGCCTCCAGCGAGGCGATCGCCGCCTCGACTCCGGCCAGGTGCTCGCCCACCAGCCGGACGGGGTCGACCCCGACGTCCAGGCAGGTGGCGATGGTCTCCAGCCCCAGCCCGAGGCGCCGCAGCGCGAGGATCTGGTAGAGGCGGACGACATCCGGCTCGGTGTACTCACGGTGCCCGGCGGCGGTCCGCCGGGACGGGCCGAGCAGCCCGATCTGGTCCCAGTGGTGCAAGGTGCGTACGGTCAGTCCGCTCGCCTCGGCGAGCGCCCCGACCTTCCATGTGCGGTCGATGCTCATGCCCCGATGGTGCGTCCTGACGTCGCGTGAGGTGCAAGCCCGGCGGCCCGCCCGGCCCGGCGGCGATCGGCGGGCACCCGGGCAGCCCCGTACGGCACCGGCCGGGCGCACCCGCCCCGGGCCGGCTAGCGCAGCGGCCAGCGCGGGTCGATGACCGCCTGCGGGTCCTTGCCACGGCGGAGCCAGGCCTGGAGGCCCTCGGCCCAGCCGCGGTACCAGCCGATCTGGCGGGCGTGCAGGTCGGCGAGCGGGACGGCGCCGACCTCGGCGGGGTAGCGCTCGGCGAGGGCGACGGCGACGCGGACGGCGGCGAGGGCGTCGCTGCCGGCCTCGTGGGCGTCGGTCAGCTCGACGCCGTAGACCTCGCAGACCCGCTGGAGGGTGCGCGAGCCCTTGCGGTACTTGTCGACGGCCCGGTCGATGACCAGGGCGTCGAGCACCGGGGCGACCGGCCCGTCGAGCCGCTCGGCGAGCGGGGCCAGGCCGTGCCGGTGCAGTTCGGCGTCGAGCAGGGAGAGGTCGAAGGGGGCGTTGAAGGCGACGACGGGGCGCCCGGCGGCGAGCCGCTCGCAGAGGGCGGCGGCTATCTCGTCCACCGCCTCCTTGGCCGGGCGGCCCTTGCCGCGGGCGACGTCGTCGCCTATGCCGTGGATCGCCGTGGCCTCGGCGGGGATCGGGACGCCCGGGTCGAGCAGCCAGCCGGTGGCGCTCAGCCGGCGGGCTCCGACGGTGTCCACGAGGGCAGCCGTGACGATGCGGTCCACGGCCGGGTCGGTGCCCGTGGTCTCCAGGTCGAAGCCGACCAGTGGCTGCTGCCACCAGCTCATAGGGGTGTGTCCTTCCGTCCTGCTGGTCGAAACAGCCCCTATCATCGCCCGCCCCACCGACAACGCGGTCGCTGGGGCGGGCGCACCCGGGCGCCCGGGCCTGCTCAGACCCCGTCGAGCAGGCTCCGGCCGAGCCAGTCGGCCTCGTCCAGGACCCCGGGCAGGACGTAGAAGTACCCGCCACCGGTGGGCCGCAGGAAGCGGGCCAGCGGCTCGCCGGAGAGCCGGTTCTGGACGGCCTCGAACTGCCGGGCCACGTCCTGCTGGTAGCAGCAGAAGGCCAGGCCCAGCTCGGGTTCGCCGTGCTCGTCGAGCCCCCGGTCGTAGGTGAAGGCGCGGCGCAGGATGCGGCTGTCGCGGGTGGCGTCGGTGCGCGGGTTGGCGAGGCGGATGTGGGAGTCGAGGGCGATGACGGCGCCCTCGGGGTCGTTTCCGTAGTCGGGGGCGTCGTTCTCCTTGCCGCGGCCGAGCGGGGTGCCGTCGGCCTTGCGGCGGCCGATGATCCGTTCCTGGTCCTTCAGGGCCACCTCGTCCCAGGGCGCGACCAGGGTGCGGATCGCCCGCACCACCTGGTAGCTGCCGCCGGCCGCCCAGCCCGGCTCGCCGCTGTTCCCGCCGACCCACACCAGCTCGTCCATCTGCCGGGCGGACGCGGTGTCGGGGTTGGCGATGCCGTCCTTGAAACCGAGCAGGTTGCGGGGGGCGCCGGTGGGGCGGGCGCGGTTCTGGAAGCCGTCCAGCTGCCAGCGGGGGCGGAGCGCGCCCTTGGTGGTGCGCAGCAGGTCGCGCAGGGTGTGCTGGACGGTGTCGCGGCTCTCGGCGCAGATCTGGAGCGAGAGGTCGCCGTGGCACTCGGCGGGGCGCAGGCCGTCGCCCGGGAAGTCGCGCATCGGGACGAGGTGCCTGGGCCTGGCGGCGGCGAGGCCGTAGCGGGCGTCGAAGAGCGAGGCGCCGACGGCGACGGTGACGGTGAGGTCGTCGGCGGGCAGGGCGCCGGGGCCGAGGGTGCCGCTGTCGGCGGGTGCGGCGGCGGGGCCGAGGTCGGGCGGGGTGCCGCCGGCGGCGAGGAAGCGGATCCGGTCGGTGAGGGTGCGCAGCAGGGTCTCCAGTGCCGTGCGGTCGGGGGCCTGGAGGTCGAGGGCGACGAAGCTGCCGTAGCCGGGCGGCGGGTTGGTGATGCCGGCCTGGTGGGCGCCGTGGAACGGGATCCCGGCGGCCGGGCGTGGTGCGGCGGGCGCGGCGGGGTTCGCGGTGGCGGGACCGGCGGTGCCGAGGGCGAGCGCCCCGGCGGTGCCGGCGCCGAGGGCGGTGCGCACGAAGCTGCGGCGCGAGGCGCCGGGGTGGTCCGGGCTGGTCATCGGTCGGCCTTCCGGGTCGGGGCGGGCGCGGGCGTGCCGGGGGGAGGCCTCTCGGCAGCGGGGAGGGACGGCAGGCGCTCGGGCGGGATCATCCGCCTGCCTGCCGATCATGAAATCGACGCTAGCAATCCCCTCGCACCCCGCGCCCGCCCGGACGCCCCGGCTGACCCCCCATCGGCTGAATACCCGCCGGTTGCCATCCGTCCGGCCTAGGCCTGGTGCCCGCGCCCTGCCCGCACCCGCCGCTGGCGCACCCGTTGCGCGTCGTAGCGGCCGAGCCGTTCGAGGTCGGGCCGCATGACCTCGGCGCGCAGCTCGGCGACGGGTTCGACGTCGGTGGTCTCGGCGGGCCGCAGGGTCCAGGCGGGGGTGCTGTTCACCCGGGCAGTCTGACGATCCGACCGGCGGGACCGCCAGTGCGTCTCAGGAGACCGGCCGGGAGTCCCCCCAGATCCCTTCGAACTCCTCGCGGTAGACCTCCAGCAGCCCGGCGTCGGTGCCACCCGGCTGCTGGCCGGCGCCGCCGCGCAGCACCAGGGCGGGCGACTCCATGCCGCGGGCCCGGCGCAGGTAGGGCTGGACGACGCCGAGGTCGCGGGTCTGCCGGCGGGGGCCGCCGGTCTGGCCGGCCGGGCGCGGGCCCTCGACCAGGTAGGCGGTGAAGCGCGGGGTCTCGTCGAAGACCCGGATCTCGAAGCCGCCCTGGTCGCGCAGCCGGGCCCGGACGCGGCGCACGTGCATGATGTTCATCTCGATCGAGCGGGCCAGCTCGCCGCGCCCGAGGCCGAGTTCGCGCTCGCGGCGGCGGACGGCGCTGCTGGCCGGGTTGAGGAAGAGCAGCCGGACCCGGCAGCCGTCGGTGGCGAGCCGGACGAGGCGCTTGCCGGTGTAGTTCTGGCAGAGCATGCCGAGGCCGATGCCGAGCGCGTCGAGCCTGCGGGCGCCGTCGAGCAGGTCCTCGACGGGGAGGTCGCGCTGAAGCCGGACCCGGTCGGCGTGCACCGCGACCACGTCCGCGTACCGGCCGGCCACGAGGGACTCGACCACGTCGGCGGGCACGCCGCCGGAGCCGCCGTCCAGCAGGGCGAGCAGGCGGGCGGAGGCGCGTTCGGTCTGGGCGAGGACGGTCTCGGTGAGGACGCGGTTGCGGGAGACGACGTGCCGCGCGACCTCCAGCTCGTCCAGGGCGAGCTCGATGTCCCGGCGGTCGGCGAGGTACGGCTCGAAGCAGGGCCAGTGCTGGACCATCAGTTCGCGCAGCTGGGGCAGGGTGAGGAAGACCAGCGGGTCGTCGTCGGCGGGGTCGAGCAGGTAGCCCTTGCGCCGGCTGACCTCGCGGACGGCGCCGGCCCGGTGGGCCCACTCCTCGCCGGCCGGGCCGGCCGCGGCGGTCACCCAGTCCTCGCCGTGGGCGGGGGCGTAGATGGGGTAGAGCACCTCGTCGACGAGGGCGCGCAGCCGCTGTTCGACCAGGTTGAGCCAGACGTACGCCCGCCCGGCCAGCCGGACCCGCTGGTAGGCGTCCTCCCACTCGGCGCCGGACCAGGCGAGGGCGGGTATCTCGACGGGGCCGCTCTGGGCGGGCACCAGGGCCCGGCCGGTCAGGGTGGGGCGCATGACGACGGTCGGGGCCTCGCTGCGGGCGCCGCCCCGGTCGGGGCCGCCGGGCCCACCGCCACGGCCGCCGGCGGGGAACACCATGCGCCACCTCACCTGGTTCCTGATGGAACTGCTACGTCTGCTGCGTCTGCGGGTCCGTTCGCCTGCGGGTCCGCGGGTCTGCGGTCCGCCGTTCCCCTGATGGATCGCCACCAGCATGCGGGCGGCCGGACGATCAAGGGTACTGCCCGCGCGAGCGGCCCGCAGCCGGTTGGCCGACGGCGGGCCCGGAGCCCCGGCCGCACCATCCGCCCCGGGCGTCCGCGCGCCGGGCAGCGTGCGCGCTGGCGTTCACGCCGGCGTGCGCGCCGGGCGGAGAGGCCGGCCGCACAGCCGCCGGGCCGCCGCCGGGAAGGCGCCGGGGACCGGCCCCAGACCCGCCGGACACCCGCCGGACACCCGCCGGACACCCGTTCGGGCGAACACGCGCCGAATGGCCCCGCCGTCGGGGAAAGCGTCGGGGAGTATGCGGACTGTGCCGTACGTCACGGTGCGCGACCGCCGCACATGCCCGGCCGCCCCGCCGGGAAAAGAGCGTCGGGGTCCGGACTGATTGTCGGACTATCCGTCAGTTTCTCTTGAATGCAAGGAAGTTGAGGACTCATGCAGGTCTGGCCAGGGAAGCCCTACCCCCTCGGTGCCACCTACGACGGGGCCGGCACCAACTTCGCGGTGTTCTCGGAGGGCGCCGACCGGATCGAGCTCTGCCTGCTCGACGAGGACGGTTCGGAGACGGCAGTCGAACTGCGCGAGACGGACGCCTTCGTCCGGCACGCCTACCTGCCCGGCATCCAGCCCGGCCAACGGTACGGGTTCCGCGTCCACGGCCCGTACAACCCGGGCCTCGGCCAGCGGCACAACAGCGCCAAGCTGCTCCTGGACCCGTACGCCAAGGCGATGAGCGGGAACATCGACTGGGACGAGTCGGTCTACGGCTACCACTTCGGCGCCCCCGAGCGCCGCAACGACCTGGACTCCGCCCCGCACACCATGCACTCGGTCGTGATCAACCCCTACTTCGACTGGGGCACCGACCGGCCGCCGCGCACCGACTACCACCGCACCGTCGTCTACGAGGCCCACGTGAAGGGCCTCACCAGACTCCACCCCGGCATCCCCGAGGAGATCCGCGGCACCTACGCGGGCCTCGCCCACCCCGCGGTGATCGAGCACCTGGCCAAGCTGGGCGTCACCGCGATCGAGCTGATGCCGGTGCACCAGTTCGTCCGCGACCACCGGCTGCGCGACCTCGGCCTGGCCAACTACTGGGGCTACAACACCATCGGCTTCTTCGCCCCGCACTCCTCCTACTCCTCCACCGGGGACAGGGGCCAGCAGGTGCAGGAGTTCAAGTCGATGGTCAAGGCGCTGCACGCGGCCGGCATCGAGGTCATCCTGGACGTCGTCTACAACCACACCGCCGAGGGCAACCACCTCGGCCCCACCCTCTCGCTGCGCGGCCTGGACAACGTCTCCTACTACCGGCTCGCCCAGGACCAGCGCTTCTACGAGGACACCACCGGCACCGGCAACAGCCTGCTGATGCGCAGCCCGCACGTCCTCCAGCTCATCATGGACTCGCTGCGCTACTGGGTCACCGAGATGCACGTGGACGGCTTCCGCTTCGACCTCGCCGCCACCCTGGCCCGGCAGTTCCACGAGGTCGACCGGCTCTCCTCCTTCTTCGACCTGGTCCAGCAGGACCCGGTCGTCTCCCAGGCCAAGCTGATCGCCGAGCCCTGGGACCTCGGCGAGGGCGGCTACCAGGTCGGCAACTTCCCGCCGCTGTGGACGGAGTGGAACGGCATGTACCGGGACACCGTGCGCGACCTGTGGCGGGGCGAGAACGCCACCCTCGCCGAGTTCGGCTCCCGGCTCACCGGCTCCTCCGACCTCTACCAGGACGACGGCCGCCGGCCCATCGCCTCGATCAACTTCGTCACCTGCCACGACGGCTTCACGCTGCGCGACCTGGTCTCGTACAACGAGAAGCACAACGAGGCCAACGGCGAGGACAACCGGGACGGCGAATCGTTCAACCGCTCCTGGAACTGCGGCACCGAGGGCCCCGGCACCGACCCCGCCGTCGAGGAGCTGCGCGCCCGCCAGCAGCGGAACCTGATCGCCACCCTGATGCTCTCCCAGGGCGTGCCGATGCTCTCCCACGGCGACGAGCTCGGCCGCACCCAGCACGGCAACAACAACGCCTACTGCCAGGACAACGAACTGACCTGGGTGCACTGGCCCGGGGAGGACGGGCCCGAGGCCCGGCTGCTGGAGTTCACCCAGGGCATGATCTGGCTCCGCCGCGACCACCCGGTCTTCCGGCGCCGCCGCTTCTTCCACGGCCGCCCGGTCTCCAGCCGTCCCGGCCCCGGCCGCCCGGCCGGCGGCGGCTACGAGGACCTCACCGACATCGCCTGGTTCACCCCCGGCGGGGAGGAGATGACCAAGCGCAACTGGGGCGCCAGCTACGCCAAGTCGCTCACCGTCTTCCTCAACGGGTACGCCATCTCGGAGCCGGACCGGCGCGGCGGGCGGATCGTCGACGACTCGTTCCTGCTGATGTTCAACGCCCACTTCGAGCCGCTGGAGTTCAGCGTCCCGGCCGGCCACGGACAAGAGTGGCAGGTCGTGGTCGACACCGCGCAGCCCCGGCTGCCCGCCCCCGGCACCGGGTCCCGGGTCAAGGCCGGCGACGCCCTCTGGCTCACCGACCGCTCGCTGATGGTGCTCCAGCGGCCGGCGTAGGGCACGGGGCGGGGCACGCGGAGGAGGGTGCAGGTCACCTGTTCGGATCAGCAACGGGTCTTGGCGGCGGGCTCGCGCGGGTACTCATGGACTCATGACCTCCGCCGCCGAGCCCGCGCAGCCCCGCCCGGCCGCTACTCCCCCGCCCACACCGGCCGCCGCTCCCCCGCCCACACCGCCGGCACCCCCCACGCCGACACCGCCCACACCCCCGTCGGCCAGCTACCGGCTCCAACTCCAGCCCGGCTTCACCCTCCGCGACGCCGCCGCCGCCGTGCCCTACCTCGCCGCCCTCGGCGTCTCGCACCTGCACCTCTCCCCGCTGCTGGAGGCCACGCCGGGCTCCACCCACGGGTACGACACCGTCGACCACGGCCGGATCGGCGAGCAGCTCGGCGGTGAGGCCGCGCTGCGGGCGCTGGCCACCGAGGCCCACCGGCACGGCCTGCGGCTGATCGCCGACGTGGTGCCCAACCACATGGCCGTCCCCGTCCCCGAGCAGCTCAACCAGCCGCTCTGGCACATGCTGCGGGACGGGCCCGACTCGCCGTACGCGCGCTGGTTCGACATCGACTGGGCCGCCCAGCCGGGGCCGGCCGACGCCCCGGACCGCGGGCGGGTGCTGCTGCCGCTGCTCGGCGACCGGCTCGGCGCGGTGCTCGGCGAGCTGGCCGTGGACGGGGACGTACTCCGCTACCACGACCACGCCCTCCCACTGCGGCCCGGCACCGCGGGCCTGCCCCTCCCCGAGCTGCTCGCCCGGCAGTGGTACCGGCTCGCCTGGTGGCGGCTGGCCCGCACCGAGCTGAACTACCGGCGGTTCTTCACCGTCAACGAGCTGATCGCCGTCCGGGTCGAGATCCCCGAGGTGTTCGAGGCCACCCACGGCGTCCTGCTGCGGCTGCACCGGGACGGCGTCCTGGACGGGTTCCGGATCGACCACCCCGACGGTCTCGCCGACCCCCGCGGCTACCTGCGGCGGCTCGCCGAGGCCACCGGCGGCGCGTACACGGTGGTGGAGAAGATCCTCACCGGCGACGAGCGCCTGCCCGCCGACTGGCCGTGCGCGGGCACCACCGGGTACGACGCGCTGCGCCGGATCGACGGCGTGCTCACCGACCACGCGGGCGCCGGCCGGCTGGCCGGGCGCTACGAGCACCACGTCAGCGGCGCCGCGCTCACCGCCGAGCCGTGCGCCGACCCGCACCCGGCCGTCGCGGCCGCCCGGCGCGGGCGGGCGGACATGACCGGGCCGCGGGGCGAGCTGGCCGCCGAGGTCGAGCGGCTGGTCCGGCTCGCCGTCCGGATCGGCGCCGCCGAGCCCGCGCACGCGGACCACGCGCCCTGGCAGCTGCGCGACGCCCTGCAACGGGTGCTCACCGGCTTCCCCGCGTACCGGCCCTACGCCCGGCCCGGCGAGCCGGCGCCCGCGGTCTCGGCGGAGCAGCTGGCGGCCGCGCTCGACGGCTCCGCGGACCCGTCCGACCGGCTGGTCGCGGAGCTGGCCCTCGGGCGGCTCGGCACCGGCCCCGAGAAGGACGAGTTCTGCGTGCGCTTCGCCCAGACCGCCGCCGCCGTCGCGGCCAAGGGCGTCGAGGACACCGCCTTCTACCGCTGGAACGCGCTGCTGAGCCTCAACGAGGTCGGCGGCGAGCCGGCCAGGCCCGGCCTGCACCCGGAGGACTTCCACGCCTGGTGCCACTACGTCGAACGGCACTGGCCGGCCACCATGACGGTGCTCTCCACCCACGACACCAAGCGCAGCGCCGACGCCCGCGCCCGCCTCGCCGTCCTCGCCGAACAGCCGGACGCGTGGGCCGCCGAGGCCGCCGCCTGGTCCACCGCGGCCGGCCCGGGCGGCGACCGGGACGGCGACTGGCTGCTCTGGCAGACCCTGGTCGCGGCCTGGCCGATCACCCCGGAGCGGCTGGTCACCGCGCTGCTCAAGGCCGCCCGCGAGGCCAAGCTGCGCACCTCGTGGACGTCCCCGGACACCGGCTACGAACAGGCCCTCGCGGACCGCGCCCGCGCGGTGTACGGCAACCCCGGGCTGTTCCCCCGGATCGAGGGGTACGTCCGGATGCTCGCGCCGTACGCCCGGTCCAACACCCTCGCCGCCGCCCTGCTCCACCTCACCGTGCCCGGCGTGCCCGACCTCTACCAGGGCAGCGAGGAGCCGCTGTACACCCTGGTCGACCCGGACAACCGCGGGGTGGTGGACCTCGGCGCGCTCGCCGTGCGCCTCACCGACTCGGCGACGCCCCGCCCGGGGGACCTGGCCCGGGAGAAGCTGCACCTCACCGTGACCGCCCTGCACCTGCGCCGGGCCCGCCCGCCGGGCGCCTACCGGCCGCTGACCGCCGTCGGCCTCTCGTCGGACCACCTGCTCGCCTTCGCCCGCGGGGACGACGCGGTCACGGCGGTGACCCGGCTGCCGTACGGCCTGGAGCGGGCCGGCGGCTGGCGCGACACCGTGCTGGAGCTGCCGGCCGGCGGCGGGTGGACGGACGAGCTGACCGGCCGCCGCTTCGCGGCCGGCCCGGTGCCGGTGGCCGAGCTGCTGGCCGCCTCCCCGGTGGCCCTGCTGACCAGGGGGACCGGCGGGGCCGCGACCTCCGGGAGGACCGGGGCGACCGGCCAGGCCGTTCAGGCCGGCCAGGCCGGGAACACCAGCGAGACCGGAAAGGGCGAGGCGTGACTCTGCCGGAGCTGCGGACGTACGAGGTGTGGGCGCCGGCCGCGGCCGGGCGGGTCGAGGTGGAGGTCGGCGGCGCCCGCCACCCGCTGGCCCGGGACGGCGCACGGGCCGGGTGGTGGCGCGGCGAGGCGCCCGCCGGGGACTACGCGTTCCGGCTGGACGGCGGCCCACCGCTGCCCGACCCGCGCTCGCCCCGGCAGCCGCACGGCCCGGACGGGCCCAGCCGGCCCGTCGACCACGCCGCGTTCCGCTGGTCGCAGACCGGCTGGCGCGGCCGTCCGCTGCCCGGCGCCGTCCTGTACGAGCTGCACGTCGGCACCTTCACCGCCGCCGGCACCTTCGACGCGGCCGCCCGGCACCTGGAGCACCTGGCCGGGCTGGGCGTGGACTTCGTCGAACTGCTGCCGGTCTGCCCGTTCCCCGGCCGGCACGGCTGGGGCTACGACGGCGTCTCGCTCTGGGCCGTCCACGAGCCGTACGGCGGGCCGGAGGGGCTCAAGCGCTTCGTCGACGCCGCGCACCGCACGGGCCTCGGCGTCGTCCTCGACGTGGTGCACAACCACCTCGGCCCCTCCGGCAACTACCTGCCCGCGTACGGCCCGTACTTCACCGACCGGCACCACACCCCGTGGGGCTCGGCGGTCAACCTGGACGCGCCGGGCTCGGACGAGGTGCGCGCCTACCTGACCGGCAGCGCACTGGCCTGGCTGCGCGACTACCGGATCGACGGACTGCGGCTGGACGCGGTACACGCCCTCGCCGACGACCGCGCCGTCCACTTCCTGGAGGAACTTGCCACCGAGGTCGAGAAGTTGGCGATCGCCACCAACCGGCCGCTGTTCCTGGTCGCCGAGTCCGACCTCAACTCGCCGCGCACCACCGCCCCGCGCGAGGCCGGCGGCCAGGGCCTCACCGCCCAGTGGAGCGACGACTTCCACCATGCGCTGCACACCGCTCTCACCGGCGAATCCCAGGGCTACTACGGCGACTTCGCGGCCGCCCCGCTGGCGGCCGTCGCCCGCACGCTCACCCGCGGCTTCTTCCACGACGGCGGCTGGTCCTCGTTCCGCGGCCGCAGCCACGGCCGCCCGTTCCCCGCCGCCCACGGCCACCGGCTGCTCGGCTATCTCCAGACCCACGACCAGATCGGCAACCGGGCGCTCGGCGACCGGCTCTCCACCAGCCTCTCCCCCGGCCAACTCGCCTGCGGGGCCGCACTGGTGCTCACCTCGCCGTTCACCCCGATGCTGTTCATGGGCGAGGAGTGGGGGGCGAGCACCCCCTGGCAGTACTTCACCGACCACACCGACCCGGGCCTTGCCGAGGCCGTCCGGCAGGGCCGGCGGCGGGAGTTCGCCGAGCACGGCTGGCAGGCGGAGGCGGTGCCGGACCCGCAGGAGCCGGCCACCGTCCTGCGCTCCGTCCTCGACTGGACGGAGCCGAGGCGCGCCCCGCATTCCGAACTGCTCTCCTGGCACCGCGAGTTGATCCGGCTGCGGCGCGATCGGCCGGAGCTGGCCGACCCTGACCTCTCGGCCGTGCGGGTGGGGTTCGACGAGGCGGCGCGGTGGCTGGTGGTGCACCGGGGGCCGTACCGGGTGGCGGTCAACCTGTCCGACTCCTCCGCCGTGCTGCCGTTGGGGGCCGCGGGGCGGGAGGTGGTGGCGGCCTTCGGGGAGGCCGCGATCGACGGTGCGGGCGTGCGGGTCGGCGCGGAGTCGGCGGCGGTCGTGCTGACCTGAGAGGCCGGGCGGGCGGGGGCCGGACGGGCGGGCCGCGCGGGCGCGAGGCGGCCGGACCCGTCGGGCCGGCTCACCAGAGGAACGTGCCGATCCGCTCCCGCAGCGAGGCCGCGTCCAGACCGTAGGCGGCCAGGTGCTCGGGGATCGAGCCGTAGTGCCGGTGCTCCTCGCGCGGCACACCGAGGCCGAGCACCCGGTGCGGCCGGTCGTTCAGCGCGGCGTGCGCCTCGTTGGCGGAGGTCCCGGCCAGGTACGGCTCGACCAGCACCACGTCCGCCCGTCCGCCGACGGCCGCACGCAGCCCGGCCGCGTCGAACGGCCGCACGGTGGCCGCGTACACCACGGTGACGTCCAGGTTCTCGGTCGCCGCCAGCACGGCGTCCAGCATCGGGCCGACCGCCAGCACCACACCCTTGGCGCCCGTGCGCACGGTGGTGAACCGCCCGGCCTCGACCGGCACCGCGGCGGCGTTCCGGTGCAGGGAGAGCCGCACGTACACGTTGCGGTCGCCGTCCGCCACGGCGTGGCGCAGCAGCTGCTCGGCCTCGTCCGGGTGGCCGGGCACGTGGACCGTCCAACCGGGCAGCGTGTCCAGCAGCGCGACGTCACCCGGCGACATGTGGGTGCGGCCCCCGGCCGGCCAGTCGTACGAGCCTCCGGCGCTCACCAGGACGGCGCCGACGCCCTGGTGGCCGAGGTCCAACTTGACCTGCTCAAAGGGGCGTTCGACCAGGAAGCTGGCGAAGGTGTGGGCGATCGGCCGCATCCCGGCGAGCGCCAGGCCGCCGGCGGCGCCGATCAGCAGCTGCTCGCGGATCCCGACGTTGACCACCCGGTCGGGGTGACGCTCGGCGGCGGGGGCGAAGGCGGACGCGCTGATGTCGGCCAGCACGACGGCCAGCCGCGGGTCGTCGTCGAGCAGGCGGGTGGTCACGTCGAGGAAGCGCTCGCGCATGGTGTCCATCGGTCTGGTTTCCTTGCCTTCGGAGGGTGTCAGGAGGTCATGGGGTCGGCCCGTCGGGTGTTCCCGCCCGACGCGTCAGGGCTTCCGGGCCGGGCCGGCCTTGGTCATTCGGGCCCGGGTCTTTCGGGTCCGGCTCGCCAGAGGCCCCGGGCCCGGCGTGTCAGAACTCCTTGGGCTCGACGCGGGCGATCACCGCGCGCGGGCGGCCCGGGTGTTCGGCGGTGAACGCCGCGTACAGCGCCTCGTGGTCGCGCCCGTCCACCGTCTCGGCCGACCAGCCCTCGGCGGCGAAGCGCGCCGCGATGCCGCCCTGCCGGCCGTGCGTGGCCGAGGAGTTGTCGATGACGACGACGTGCAGCCGGTCCAGTCCGGTCGCGCCGGCGAAGGCGACCGCCTCGTGGTTGGAGCCCTCGTCGAACTCGGCGTCCCCGACCAGTACCCAGACCGCCGGGTCGGCGAGCCCCTGGGCGCGCAGCCCGAGCGCGGTGCCGACCGCCAGCGGCAGCCCGTGCCCCAGCGAACCGGAACCGATCTCCACGCCCGGCACCAGCGTGCGGTCCGGGTGGTGGCCGAGCGGCGAGTCGTACACGCCGAAGCTCGGGAGCAGCGCCGGGTCGAGGAAGCCCTTGGCCGCGAGCACCGCGTAGTAGGCCATCGGGCCGTGGCCCTTGGAGAGCAGGAAGCGGTCGCGGTCCTGAGCCTCGGCGGTGGCCGGGGTGACCCGCAGGACCCGGTCGTAGAGCACCCAGAGGGCGTCCAGCGTGGAGGTGGCCGCGGGGCCGTGCTTCTCGTCGCCGGTCATCCGGCTCATCAGGACCGGGAGGTCCGCGAAGGTGACTTCGGTACGGGTGTTCGTCGTCATGTCCACGATGCTGCAACTTGAAGTCGACTTGAAGTCAAGCCGCTAGGGTGATCCCCATGACCGCACCCGAGACCTCCGTCGGACCGAGCCGGCACGACCTGCTCACCATCGGCCAACTCGCCGACCGCAGCGGCCTCGCCACCTCGGCCCTGCGCTACTACGAGAAGCTCGGCCTGATCCACGCCACCCGCACCGCCGGAGGCCAGCGCCGCTACGCCCGCGGGACCCTGCGCCGGATCGCCTTCGTGCGGGCCGCCCAGCGGGTCGGCCTCTCCCTGGACGAGGCCCGGGTCGCCCTCGACCGCCTCCCCGAGCGCCCCGCCCCCAGCGGCACCGAGTGGGACGGCGTCGCCGCGTCCTGGCAGAGCCGCATCGACGAGCAGATCGCCGAACTCGAACGCCTGAAGTCCAAGCTCGGCGGCTGCATCGGCTGCGGCTGCCTCTCCCTCACCCGCTGCGGCCTCTACAACGCCGGCGACCGTGCCGCCGAGGCCGGCCCCGGTGCCCGCTACCTGCTCACCCGCGACCCCGACACCGGCCCCGAGCCCGTGCCGGCCGCGGAGGACGTCTGCGGCCGCTGACGGGCGGGGAGGCGCCGGCGCGTCAGGGGCGGGCGTCCCCGCGCAGCAGGCTGTAGCGGACGATGTCGCGCCACGCGCCGTCGCGGAAGACCAGGCTGCGCTGCACGCCCTCGCGGGTGAAGCCGCACTTCTCCAGGGCGCGCTGCTCGGCGAGGTTGACGGTCTCGGTGTCGGCCTCCAGGCGGACCACCGGCGAGTGCGCGAACAGGTAGTCCACCAGCAGGCGTTGGGCCTGCGTGCCGATGCCGCGGCCGCGGGCCTGCGGGATCAGCTGGATGCCGACGTTCCAGTACGGCGCGGACGGCACCACCGCCGCCCGCCGCCAGGCCACGAAGCCGCAGAACTCGCCGCCGGACACCACCGCGAGCTGCGACTGGTCCGCCCCCAGCAGTCCGTCCTCCGCCCACTTGCGCCGCAGACGGCCGGGGTCGGACCAGCCGTACCACTGGAGCGCACCGACCGCCTCGGGGTCGCTCAGCAGCCGCTCCAGGACCGGGAGATCGGCTTCGGACATAGGACGGAGGATCACCCGGTCGTCGCTCATCCGGCCACTGTAGCCATCAGTCCGCAGGCCGGTCCCGGCCAACGCCCGTACCGGGCAACGCCGGTGCCGGCCAACGCCCCTGCCGGGCAACGACGGTGGCACAGGACGGGGGCGAGGCGGCCGACTCAGGGAGCGATCGGCAGCTGTCGCTTGTGCTCGGTGAGGCGGTAGCGGCGGACGACGGTCTCGAACACGGCCTCGTCGACCGGCGCGCCCTCCAGGAAGTCGTCGATCTCGTCGTAGGTGACGCCGAGCGCCTCCTCGTCGAGCCTGCCCGGGTTCAGCATCTCCAGGTCGGCGGTCGGAGCCTTCCAGATCAGCTCGGACGGCGCACCCAGGGCCTGCGACACGGCCCGCACCCGCCGCTTGGTGAGGCCGGTGAGCGGAACCACGTCGGCCGCGCCGTCGCCGAACTTGGTGAAGAACCCGGAGACCGCCTCGGCAGCGTGGTCGGTGCCCACCACCAGGCCTTCGTGCGCGCCCGCCACTGCGTACTGGGCGACCATGCGCTGCCGGGCCTTGATGTTGCCGTGCACGAAGTCCTGGTGGTGCGCGTCACGGAAGACCGTGCCGCCGGCCAGCACCGTCTCCAGGGCGGCGTCGCTGGCGGACTTCACATCGACGGTCAGGATCCGGTCGGGCCGGATGAACTCCAACGCCAGCTGCGCGTCCTTCTCGTCGGCCTGGGTGCCGTACGGCAGCCGCATCGCGAAGAACGTCGACTCCCGCCCGGTGGCACGGACCCGCTCCACCGCGAGCTGGCACAGCCGGCCGGCGGTCGTGGAGTCCACACCGCCGCTGATGCCCAGCACCAACGAGCGCAGGCCCGTGGAGGTCAGCCGGTCGGCGAGGAACGCCACCCGGCGCTCGATCTCCTGCTGCACGTCGAAGGACGCGCTCACCTGGAGGTCGTCGGCGATCCCCTGCTGCACGGACATGGGCGTCGGGTCGGTCACGGTTACTCCTCGGTCGGGCCCGCGGGCAGGGTCTGCGCGCGCCGCCGGGCCGAGGGCCACGGGCGCGCGCAGGGGACGGAGGAACTCTAGAGGAAGACGGCGAAGCCCTGATCAGGGCAGGTGGTCCCGGCAGGGACAGGAAAGTCGTTGACATTATGCAGGCGATTGCCTGCATAATGCCGAACGTGAGTCACGAAACGACAGCGACGGACGCCGCGTTCAAAGCGCTGGCCGACCCCACCCGGCGGCTCCTGCTCGACCGCCTGCGCGAGCACAACGGCCAGACCCTGGGCGAGCTGTGCGAACGCCTGACCATGGCCCGCCAGTCGGCGACACAGCATCTCGACATCCTCGCGCAGGCCAACCTCGTGACCGTCGTACGGCGGGGACGGGAACGACTCCACTACCTCAACCCGGCGCCGATCCACGAGATCGAGGAGCGCTGGATATCGAGGTTCGACAGGCCCCGCCTGCAAGCGCTCAGTGCCATCAGGAATCTTGCCGAGGAGTACGCCATGACCAACGCACCCACACCGGTGCCGACCTACGTCTACGTCACCTACATCCGCGCGAACGCGGAGCAGGTGTGGCAGGCCCTGACGGACGCGGACCTCACCGCACGCTACTGGGCCCACGCCAACGTGTCCGACTGGCAGCCGGGCTCGGTCTGGGAGCACCGGCGCGTCGACGGATCAGGCCGTGTCGACGTCGTCGGCAAGATCCTCAAGGCCGAGCCCCCGACGCTGCTGAGCATCACCTTCGAGGACTCCCCGGACGCCGAAGCGCCGAGGGAGCCGTCGGTCGTCACCTTCCTCGTCGAACCGCACGAGGACATCGTCCGCCTCACCGTGACCCACGAGAACCTCCCCAACGTGGAGATGCTCAACGGCATTTCGCGCGGATGGCCGGCCGTGCTGGCCAACCTCAAGTCGCTGCTGGAGACCGGCGACGTCCTCCCGCAGGCACCCTGGGAGATGTCCGGCACGCACGCCTGACGCCCGGGGCGGCGGTCGCCACCACCCCTCCCGTCATCGCTCCCCCGCCATCGCTCCGCAGTTCACTCCGCGCACGACCGCAGAAGGAAGAGAACATGCTGGACACCACCCCGCTCCGGGACGCCTACCGCGCCCTCCTGGACACCGCCGCCACGGTGGCCGAGTCCGACGGACCGGGCCCCACCCCGCCGCCCGGCGAGTGGAACGCCGACCAGATCCTGGCGCACGTCTCCCTCGTCAGTGCGGCCACCATCACCGCCGTCTCCTCCGTCGCCTCGGGGGCCATCGCCACGTACGACAACCGCGTGGCGCTCGACACCTGGACCATCGACCGGGTCATCGCGCTCGCGAGCGACAACGCGGGGCTGCGCAACCGCGTCCGCCTCCAGGGACAGGCCCTCTGCGCACTCGGCGGGCCCATGCTGAGCGAGGCCGAACTCGACACCCGGGTGCCCACCCTGCTCCTGTCCAACGGCGCACTCCTGGTCGACCGGCCCATGCCGCTGCGCGACCTCATCACCGGCCTGGCCGACGTGGAGCTTCCCGGTCACACGAAGCAGCTGCTGGCGCTCCTGTAGGAGGACCGGAGCCCGCGCGCATGCGGAGTGGGAAGCCGGAAGGCCGACTTCCCACTCCGCGCGCGTATTCAGAGCGTCGCGGCGACGGCGGCCGCGACGAAGACCACCTGAAGGGCGCTGCGGGCGGGCAGCGGGGTCATCGGCTTTCCGGCGAGGGTGAGCCCGCCGCGGGCCGCGTACACGTTGGCCGGGAACATCGCGAGCATCAGCAGCGCCAGGCCGGCGGCGGCGAGCGGCGCGAGCGGGGGGACGATCAGGCCGACGGCGCCGGCCAGCTCCAGGACACCGGTGAGGGTGACCAGCAGGTCGGGCCGGGGCAGCGCCGGCGGGATCATCGCGACGAAGTCGCGCCGCCAGGAGGCGATGAAGTGCGGAACGCCGGTCGTGACGAACATCAGCGCGAGGCCGCCGCGCAGGGCGGGCTGCCAGGCATTAAAGCCATCGAGGGCCAGCAGGCCGAGCAGGCGCAGAACGGCGAAGCCGCCGACGAGGGCAATGAGCGGGATCATCCCGTCCTCCGATCCTGGAATCTTGTCACTGGAAAGATTGGGGCAGGCGGGCAATCTTGTCAATGCCTAGATACACTGGAGCGACACCTCGAACGACTGGAGATCAACGGTGGGACAGAGCGACCAGCCGAGCTATCACCACGGAAACCTGCGCCGCGCCGTGCTGGACGCGGCCCTGGCCGCGATCACCGAGTCCGGCCCGTCCGGATGGAGCCTGCGCGAGCTGGCCCGGCGCGCGGGGGTGTCGCACGCAGCGCCCGCGCACCACTTCGGGGACAAGACGGGAGTGCTGACGGCAGTCGCCACCGAGGGCTTCGAGCTGTTCGCCGACAGCCTGGAGCGCGCGGCCGGCGATCCGTACGGGGCGGGCGTCGCGTACGTGCGCTTCGCCGTCGACCACCGGCCGTACTTCGAGGTGATGTTCCGGCCGGAGCTGTACCGGGCCGACGACCCCGGCATGGCGACGGCCCGGGAGCGCGCGGGCGCGGTTCTGGCCTCCAGTGCACAGAAGTTGGCGCCGGGCGAGCAGCCGGACCGGGCGACGACGATCGCGGCGTGGTCGCTGGCCCACGGCTTCGCCGGCCTCTGGCTGAGCGGCGCCCTGCCCGAGAGCGAGGACGGCGACGTGGAGGAGCTGGCCCGCGCGGTACTGGGGCTGCTCTTCACGCGGGACTGATGCTCGCTGTCCGCGAGGGCAAGGCCCGGGGCAGGAAGTCGGCCGGGCCGACTTCCTGCCCCGGGGAACTCGTTGCCGTCAGTGCGGAGGCTGCGAGGCGAGCGATGCCAGGACACGCTCCCGGATGCGGGCGGAGGCGGCCGGGAGGATGAGGGCCAACTCGGCTTCGAGGCGCCGCCGTTCGGCACGCAGGAGGCGCGCGACGGGGGCGCGGGAGCAGTGCAGGAGCCACCAGGGGCAGATGCGGTGGATCATCGGCCGGCCTCCGCGGCGGTCCACTGGATGCGAAGGTGCTGGACACCCCCGGGGAGGACGACCGGGAGGGACAACGGACCGGCGTAGTTGAGGCGTTCGGCGACGACGCGCTCGGCACAGGGGCCGGCGAGGTAGCGCTCGAACCACACCCACTGCGGTCTGCGGAGCGGGTGGAACCGGAGGGCGGACCAGAGCGAGTCCAGGGCCTCGGGGAGGAGCGGGTAGGTCGTCGGCGTCATGATCCCGGTGATCTCGGCCGTCACGAGACGGGCCTCCCTCATGCGACACGCTCCGCGAGGGGGGTGACAGCGGGAGCGACCTCGGCCCAGACGATCTTGCCGACGCCCACCCTGGGGCAGCAACCCCAGCGGCTGGCCAGGGATTTGACGAGGATGAGCCCCCGCCCGGACTCGTCGTCCGCGTCGGCCGGACGGAGAACAGGCCCGCGGTCCGCCCGCGCGTCGTGGACCTCGATCCGAAGGCGGGAGGGATCGAGGTCGAGGACGAGGAGCACCCTGCGACCGAGGGGCGTGCCGTGCACGAGTACCGGTAGGCCACTGGCGAGGTTTCCGCGCGTGCGGGTCCTTTTCCAGTGGCCCCCGGCCCGAACCCGCCGTGCACCTTTCAATGCAGCGGGCTCTCCAGAGACTTGGTGCGCGAACCTCGTCAAGTGCCCTTGTGGACGGCCTGATGACAGGGTGCGCAGACGACGAGTGTCCTGCTGTGCTTCCTGATCATGATGGCCGCCCACTCGGGCGGTAGTTCGAGCTTCCTGAGGTCGGCGAGGCCACGGACTTGATGGACTTCCACCGGCCGTGGGCGCTCGCAGACCTCGCACCACTTTTGGCGCAGCCGACGGATGAGTCGGATGCCCCGCTGGTGGCGGTGCGGTTCGAACGGGGTACGCGGCGCATCGTTGATGGCCGTGTGTTTCTTTTGGACGAGGGGAATTCCTCCGAACCGTGCGATCAGCGGCTTCCTGCCTACCCGGTCGATCCTTGCTTCGAAGCACCGGCGGAGACCGAGTGGTGTGTTCACCGTGGCCTTGTATTTCGCGGCCATCTTGGTCACCGATGAACGGTGCCTGCAGGCAAGGGTCTTGAGTAGCGAGGTGACCATCACCCCTTTGAGCCGGTCGAGTCGCCAGACGTCGCCGGCCAGCAGGTAGTACTGAACGATGCCCCGGTACTGTGCGCCGTACCGTCTGACGAGCTCGTAAGGTGTGAGTCCCGCCAGGTGGCGTAGGGGTGCGGGGTGTCCGCGTTTGAGAAACGGGGCTGCTTTGGCCTCGATCACCTTCCTGGGGACACGCAGGGCGATCTTCCCGTTGGTGTTGCGGGCCCCCGTGCGGGAGCGCCGGTCGCGGGTGATCTTCGTGTCTGCGTGCTGGACGGTGATCTCGTAGCCGAGGAACCGTGCCGCTTGTGTGCGGGCGTGGGTGATCAGGGTCTTGTCCTGGTTGAGTTCCAGCTTGAGTTCTTCATGCAGGAACTGGCTCAGACGGTGCTTGATCGTCTCGGCTTCGGCCTTCGGTCCGATGAACCCGAGGAGGTGGTCGTCCGCGTAGCGGACGTACCGCAGACGCCGGAATCCGGGATCGCGAGGGTCTCCGACCGGCAGACGTCGCAGCCGCTGGCGCAGCTCGCGGACGGCCGGGGTTTCGATTTTCTCCCCCCAGTATTTCTGCCGTTTTCGGAGGCGGTTGATCTCGTTCTCCAGGGTCCGGTACTCCGGGTTCTTGGCCCGGGTCTTTCCTCGGGTGTATTCCGGTATGAGAACTGTCTCGACAAAGCGGTCCAGCTTGTCCAGATAGATGTTGGACAGGAGTGGAGAGACGACCCCGCCCTGCGGGGTCCCCGACAGGGTCGGGTTCCACTCCCAGTCTTCCATGTACCCCGCCTGGAGCATCTGTCGGATGAGGCGGAGGAACCTGGCGTCATGGATTCTCTCGGCCAGGATCGACAGCAGGACGTCGTGGTCCAGCGAGCCGAAGCAATCCGAGATGTCCCCTTCGATGAACCAGGTCGTCCCTGTCCAGTTGATGACCACCTGGCTCAGGGCCGTGTGGCATCCCCGTTCGGGACGGAAACCGTGGGAGAGGTTGGAGAATCGGGGTTCGTAGTATGCCTCCAGAAGGAGGCGCACTGCTTCTCCCACGAGTTTGTCCGACCATGACGGCAATCCGAGCGGTCGCATCTTCCCGTTGTTCTTGGGGATGTGGATGCGGCGGACCGGGCGGAAGCGGTATCGCTCGTGGCGGAGGGCTTCCACCAGGTTTGCGATCTTTACCTCGGACATGCCGTCTGCGGTTTCCTCGCAGGCCCCGGGGGTCAACGCACCTTTGTTGGCGTAGATCCGCCCGTAGGCATGCAGGTACAGATCCGGGTTGAACAGCTGTCGGTACAGTTCGTTGCACGGCAGACCGTGCCTGCCGCGTTCGCGCAGGACATTCAGCACTGTTTCGGCGCTCTGCATTACGCATACCTCCCAGTGATCTTCATATCCGGGTCTCCTGGTCCCCTTCGCCCTGTGGGCGGTGTTACCGCCCGCCTTGGCAGGTCGTTACTCCTGCGACTACTACGGGACCTCC
>NZ_CP026498.1:8821579-8826609 GCF_002953255.1 Streptomyces sp. CB01881 | reverse complement strand
CCCCTTCGCCTTTCGACTCCAGGTAAGCCATTGGGCCCAGGAACATCCCTCCAGTTCCTCCCGGTTGCACCGGGAATATAGTCAGAGCGCTTCATGGCGCACCGGCGTTGGTCACGAGTTCGGAGACGAGCAACAGCCCGGTGTCGGCGAAGCGTTGGCCATCGTGGACGCGTGCGAGCAACCGTTCGAGCTGCCGGCGGGCCTCGGCGGGCGATCGCCGGCTGCGCGGCAGCCAGCAGTCGGTCCGGGCGGCGGGGACAGGGGTCAGGTCAGCGATTTCGCACATGGGGGAGCCACCTTCCAGGCGCAGTGAGGTGATGGCGAGTTGAAGGGGAGAGGCGGGCAGCGGAGGGCAAAGGAATGCCCGGCGACCAGCCGCCTTGATCACTCAGACGAACCGTCGAGTTACTCCCTGTAGAGTGCCCTCTCGGGGCGATTGCATGCAACCGCTTCCACCAAGCAATTGCTCGATCATGAAGGATGGTTGAGCCCCAGAAGGGGGTGGCAGACTATGCACGGAACCAACCAGGCAGGGAGTGTGACGAGTGGGCAGTCCGACCGTGCTGCGGCGTAGGCTCGGCGGCGAACTTGGCAAGTTGCGCGCCTCGCGCGAGATGAACGCCAAGGATGTGGCCGCTGCGCTCGGTTGGTCCGCTTCGAAGCTGAGCAGGATCGAGAGCGGGCAAGTTCCCCTGCAAGAACGGGATGCGGCCAAGCTGCTCGCTCACTACGGCGTCAGCTCACCCGAAGAGGTGAAGCACTTCCTCAGCCTCACCCGGCAGAGTCGACAGCAGGGTTGGTGGCACGCCTACGGCGATGCCATTCCAGAGCGATACCGCGCCTATGTGGGCTTCGAAGCAGACGCGACGAGGATCTCGACGTTCCAATGCGAGCTCGTTCCCGGACTGCTTCAAACCGAGCGGTACGCGCGGAAAGTGATCCGCGCGATGCAACCCACCGAATCCTCCGAGGACGTCGAGCTCAGACTGGCACTACGACTGGAGCGACAGCGCATCCTCGACCGGCACGGCGCTCCGCAGGTCTGGGCGATCATCGGCGAGGCTGTAATGCGCCGGCCAGTGGGTGACGGATCAGTCATGGCCGAGCAGTTGGATCACATTGCGACGGTGGCCGAGTCTCACCCGAACGTCACGGTCCAAGTACTGCCGTTCTCAGCCGGCGCACACGCAGCCATGGGCTCGTCGTTCTCAATCCTGTCGTTCAGCGACATCCCGGGCAGCATGGTCTACTCCGAGACGATCACCAGCAAGACCTACATGGAGCAGCAGCCAGAGATTTCCCGCCATGAGGACATATTTCATCGGCTCATGGCGTCATCAGCTCAACCAGAGAGATCCATCTCATGGTTGAGGAAGGTCGCGGAGGAGTACAGCACATGAAGCAGGACTTCCAGGGCACCCGCTGGCGAAAGAGCACCTACAGCACCGGCGATGGCGAGTGCATCGAGATTGCAGAAGGGTTCACCGAGATAGTCCCTGTCCGGGACAGCAAGGACCCCCACGGGCCCGCGCTCACCTTCACCGCCGACGCCTGGCGCGCCTTCATCACCGCCATCCACGCCGGCGAACTCTGACCCACCGGAGCCACAGAGGGGCGGGCCGGGCGTTGACGCCCGGCCCGCCCCTCCTCCACTCCCCTCCTCCACTCCCCTACCGCGGGGGGACCGCGCGGTCGTAGATGTTGTCCGGTGTCACGATCTCGGTGATCGCCCGTGCCAGCAGCGTGCTCGGCTCCTGTCCCTGGTACGAGACGTCCGTGTTGATCAGGAGCACCAGGGTGGCCTTCCGGGACGGCAGGTAGACGGTCACGCTCTCGTAGCCCGGCGTCGATCCGTTGTGCCCGATCCAGCCGCCGGTCTCGAAGATGCCGAGGCCGTAACTGGTGCCGGGAAAACCGGTCGGAAGTGTCCTGAGCCGCTCCGCCTGCGTCTGCGGGCTGAGCAGCCTTCCCGTGGCGACGACCTCCGCCCAGCGGCGCAGGTCGTGCAGGTCCGAGATCATCGCCCCTGCTGCCCAGGCCCAACTCTGGTTCCAGTCCGTGGAGTCGCCGATCTCGCCGCTCGGCGTCTGGTTCGTGTAGCCGCGCGCGTGCGGCTCGGGGAACTCGGAGCCCGCCGGGAACAGTGTGTTGCGCAGGTGGGCGGGGCGGAGCACCCGATGGTGGACGAAGTCGGCGAGGGGGTGACCGCCGGCCTTCTCGACCACCAGACCGAGCAGGATCAGGTTGGTGTTCGAGTACTGGAACGTCTCGCCCGGCTTTGCCGTGTTGTTGTGCTTGAAGCCGTACGCGAGGAGCTCCTGCGGTGTGAACGTGCGGCTCGGCTCGCCCTCCAGCGCCCGGATGAAGTCCGGGTCGGCTGTGTACGGGAAGAGGCCGCTGCGCATTTCGGCGAGCTGGCGCAGCGTGATCCGCTCACCGTCGGGCACGCAGTCGACGTAGGCCGAGATCGGGTCGTCCAGCCCGATCCGGCCTTCGTCGACGAGCTCCAGCAGCGCGGTGACCTCGCGGACCCACCCGGCCGGCACCCCCGGAGGCACTCCCGGAGGCGTTCCCGACCGTGGCGAAAGCGTTATCCGGACCCCCGGAAACGCAGGGGTCGCCGCCGCCCGGGAAGGCCCCGTGACGCCCTCCCGAGGTGGTCCGGCCACCCCCGCAGGGGGCCCTGCGGGGGCTGGGGCGCGCGGGCTGCGGAAGGGGCCCGGCCGGGCGGGTGGAGGGGCCGTCACACCATCTCCGACCAGGGATTTCCCCCTCCCCCGGCACTAAAATTCACACCAGCGGACGGGACGACATCCGCCCGTACAGGGGGCTGTGAATGCATCGCGACATCCGTACCACCGAAGACGTCCTGCGCCTGCTGGACCGGCTCTTCCTGCCCGAGGCCGACCGCTGGACCGACGGCGCCTCCGGCTGGTGGGACGCGTTCTACGCGGACCGCACGGCCGACCGCCCGTTCTTCGTCCCCAAGCCCGACGAGAACCTCGTCTCCTACCTCGACCGCGGTCTGCTCGCCGCACCCGGCCGCGTGCTGGACCTCGGGTCCGGGCCGGGGCGCAACGCCGTCCACCTCGCCTCGCTGGGCTTCGAGGTGGACGCCGTCGACCTCTCCCCGACCGCGGTCGCCTGGGCGCGGGAGCGGGCCGCGGAGGCCGGCGCGGACGTCCGGTTCCACTGCGGGAACATCTTCGACGTCGAGCTCCCGCACCGGCAGTACGACCTGGTCTACGACTCGGGCTGCCTGCACCACCTCCCGCCGCACCGCCGGATCAGCTACCTCGCGCTCCTCGACCGCGTCCTCGCCCCCGGCGGCCTCCTCGTCGTCAACGCCTTCGCCGCCGGGGCGATGGGCTGCGAACTGCCCGACGAGGAGCTGTACCGCAACGGCCGGCTGGAGGGCGGGCTCGCCTACACGCCGGACGAACTCCGCCATCTCTTCTCCGACTTCACCGAGATCGAGATCCGCCCGATGGAGCCCCAGCCGGCCGGCTCGCCGCTCTTCGGCATCCCGGTCCTGCTCAGCGCCCTGTTCCGGCGCCCGGCCGCCGGCTAGACCTCACTCCCGGTCTCACATCCCGCCCGCCCGGCCCGTGCCACCGTCCCGGTGTCAGTGCTGCGGGTTGGGCTGGGTGGTGGCCGGCGGGGCGGTGGCCGGCGGGGTCGCGCTGCCGGTTCCGGTCTGGGTCGGGTCGGGCTTGGGGGCCGGGTCGGGGATGTCGGCCATCTTCAGGGACTGCTTGGGTGCGCCCCGCAGGGCCTGGTTCATGGCATCGCGCCAGATCGGACCGGGGCCGTCGGCGCCGAACACCTCGGTGTGGTACTTCCCGTTGATGGTGATGTTCCGCATCTCGACGCCGCCGTTGGGGCCGCCGAGCCAGACGGAGGTGGCGAGCTGCGGGGTGTAGCCGCTGAACCAGGCGGCCTTCTTGTGGTCCGAGGTGCCGGTCTTGCCGGCGATCTGCCGGTTGCCCTCCAGGTTGAGCGCCGCGCCGGTCCCGTTGTTCTCGGTCACGCCGTTCAGGATGGTGTTCAGCGCCCGTGCCGTGTCCTCGGAGAACACCTGCGTGCACTGGCCGGCCGGGGCGGGGACGTCCTTGCCGTCCACCGTGGTGATCTTGGTGATGGCCTTCGGGGTGCAGTACTTGCCCTCGGCGGCGAAGGTCGCGTAGACGTTGGCCATGGTCAACGGGCTCACCTCCTCGACGCCCAGGGCCATCGCGGGGACCTCCTCCAGGGGCTTGCCGCTGGCCTTGGCGGTGATGCCGAGCTTGTTGGCCATCTGCTTGACCGGGCAGAGGCCTATCTCCTCCTCCATCTGCACGAAGTAGGTGTTCACCGACAGGGCCATCGCCTGCTTCAGCTGGTAGGGGCCCTTCTCGTTCGCGGACTCGTTGGGCACCACCGTCTTGGGGCGGCCGGTGTTCTTCCAGGTCCCCTCGCACATCTTCATGGTCGGGTACTCAAGCCTGTTCGGGGACGGGTACTCCTGGGTCGGCGGCAGGCCCGCCTCCAGCGCCGCCGCCGCGACGACCGGCTTGAACGTGGACCCGGGCTGGAAGCCGTTGCCGCCGCCCATCGCCGCGTCGACGTTGAGGTTGACGACGGTCTGGTTCTTCTCCTTCACCAGGCCGAACGGGCGGGTCTGGGCCATCGCCAGGATCTTGCCGCTGCCGGGCTCGACCATGGTGGCGGCGGCCGAGACGCTGTCGGTGACCCGCACGTTGCCGCTCACCGCGTCCTGCGCGGCGGCCTGCTTGTCCGGGTCGAGGGTGGTGTAGATGTTCAGGCCGCCCTGGTCCCAGAACTTCTTCCGCTCGGCGGCGGACTTGCCGAAGACCGGGTCCTGCTTGACCACCTCGCGCACGTAGACGCAGAAGAAGCCCATGCCCGCCCTGGCGGTGATGCAGCCGTTCTGCGGGTCCTTGTACTTCAGGCCCAGCGGGGCGGCCTTGGCCTCCTTGGCCTGGTCCGCGGTGAGGTGCTTGTTCTCGACCATCTTGTCCGACGTTGCG
>NZ_CP026498.1:8821180-8821569 GCF_002953255.1 Streptomyces sp. CB01881 | reverse complement strand
CGGCCTCGGCGACGGTGAGGTCCTTGTTGCTCTTGCTGAAGTACCGCTGGGAGGCGGCCTCGACCCCGTAGGCCTGGTTGCCGTAGAAGGTGATGTTGAGGTAGTTGGTGAGGATCTGGTCCTTCGTCAGGTCCTCCTCCAGCTTGATCGCGACCTTCAGCTCCTGGATCTTGCGGCCCAGGGTCTTGCGCTGGGCCTCCCGGACGGCGGCCTGGTCGTCGCCGGCCTTCTCCACGTTGACGTTCTTCACGTACTGCTGGGTCAGCGTCGAGGCGCCCTGGGAGGCGGTGCCGCTCTCCGCGTTCTTGCCGACCGCGCGGAGCACGCCCTTGAGGTCGACGGCGCCGTGCTCGTAGAAGCGGGCGTCCTCGATGTCGACCCTGCCGCAT
>NZ_CP026498.1:8808217-8821159 GCF_002953255.1 Streptomyces sp. CB01881 | reverse complement strand
AGCGGCGCGGCGGGGTCTTGAAGTCGTCAGGGATGTCCTCGAAGCTCTCCGCCGTGCTCTTGGCGGTCAGCCCGAGCGCGCCGACGGCGGGCAGGGCCATGCCGGCCAGCAGCCCACCGGAGAGCACGCTCACGCCCAGGAAGGTCCCACCGTGGCGGACCAGCCGAAGCAGCGACCTCCGGGCCGGAGGGGCTTCTTCACTGTCGGGTGAATTCCATATCGGCGGAGTATTCGAGGTCATGTCGGAATGCTAAGCCCCCGTCATCCCACGAATCGAACGATTTCTCGCGCGAGCTGTCACGACCGTGCAACAAGGGCCCAGCGGCGCTCATTTGGAGCCCCTTCGTGCACTTTTCAAAAAATGGCACGAGGAAATACGGAGCCCTCGGAATTGACCGAGACACCCCCCGCCGACGGCACGGGCCGAACGAATCCGTACCGGAGGACCGCCGCCCGCCCGCGGGCGCGTGCCGACACCCGCTCCACCCCCGTGCATCCGTGACTTCGCGTGCCGCCCCGCGTGTCGCGCCCTCCCCCGTCCGACGAACCCCGACATCACTAAGACGCCGCGAGCGGGGCGTTATGTTGCACAGCGCCTGGCAGGCTCCGCAGCCGGCTCCACCCGACCCGCCCGACGGCGGTGCGGGTTCCACCGTGCACGACGGCGGGCGACGTTCGACTGCGGATCGACGGCGCCTCAGAAGGCAGCCCCTTCAGACCTTCCGCCCCCTTCATTCGGCCGCCGCGACCACCGGCCGCCGTGTGGCGCGGCCGGGCGCAGCACGACTTCCCGTTCCTCCGGGGCGGTGACGGCGTGGCCTCGTCATATGACAGTCGTCATACGGCAGACGTGAGGTTGGCTCCTTCCGGCGGAGGCTGACCTACCGGCATAGTCGTACTCACCGGCGAGGGCCGGACGAGGACCGAACCGGGGGACACCTTGAGCAGCGCAGCCACTGACACCGAAGCCACCGCCACCACCACCGTTACCGACGAGGCCACCACCGTTACCGGCGGGGCCACCAAGCCGGTGCCCACCGTCGCGGAACTCCGTCTCCCCACCTGGTACTTCGGCTTCGAAGGCGGCATCGCCGGCGCCTTCGACCTGCTGCACGCCTTCCCCGCGGCCTGGCCCGCCCTGGTCGCACTGATCGCCGCCAACATCACGGTCTCCCTCACCGTGCTGCGCCCGCGGCTGAAGCTCGCGGCGCTGCTGTGGCGCGGCAAGAGCACCCGCAACATCGCCCTGGCCCTGCTCGGCCTGCGCATCGGCAGCCACGTGGCCCTGGGCGCGATCGGCTTCGGAGTCACCTCCACCCTCGGCCACGTCGCCTTCGCGGTCGTGATGGCCACCCTGACCGTCACGCTGATGGCCTACGCCCAGCGCACCTCGCTCCGCGCCCTGGTCGCCGCCGGGAAGGCCACCGCGGCCTGAGCGGAAGTCCCCGGAACAGCCGTGGCACCCCGGGCGGCAGGCCCGGGGCGCCACGCCGCCCGGAATGTAGACCGGTCTACATATGACTGTCAGTCCGTTTATGACGACCGGTCTACAGAGGCCGCGGCCTGGCCCGCTTATGACGACCGGTCTACAGAAACCGACCGGTCTACATATTCGGTGACGAGACCCAGGCGACCAGCGCCCCCGGGCGATGCCCTAGCGTGAACCGCCGACCGCCGAAAGGGGCCCCATGACTGCTGATCGGATCTCCAACCCCACCCCCAAGCGCGGCAATCCACTCCTCCACGACCTCGCCAGGCCGTTCCCGGAGCGGGTTGCCGAGGCCGTCCGGGCCTGGGACGCGCATGACCACGGCCCGGCCCACCTGGTGGACGGGAAGGCGTTCTTCGCCCTCTACTGCTGGCGGTTGGCCGCCACCCGTCGCGGCGAGGAGCCGGACGAGGCGACGGCCGCGTACGTACGGCAGTCCCACAACGCCCTAGGCGGCCAGCCGGGCTGGTCCGCCATGCTGCGCCAACGGGCCACCTGCTCCTGCCACGGCACCACCTGGCGGCTGGAGAACATCTCGCTCTGCCTCGGCTGCCTCCGCTACGTCTGCTACGAGCTGGACGGGCCGTGCTGCGCCGGCGCGGAGATCGTCGGATAGCTCGGACAGTACGGACGGCTCGGGCAGCCCGGACGACTCGGACGGGGCGGCACGGCCCCCCGAACGTCACCCCTCCAGCAGCTGCGCCAGCAGCGCCGCCGGCCCCTCGGGCAGGCTGCCGTGCACCAGCTCCGTCCGGTGGACCAGCCGCGGCTCCCGGACGGGCACCGCGGCGACGCCCACCACACCGTCGAGCGCCGCCGCAGGAAGCACGGCCAGCCCGTGCCCGGCCGCGACCAGGGCGAGCAGTCCGCGCACGTCGGCGCCCCGGTAGCGGGCGGCCGGCCGGAAGCCGTCGACGGCGGTGGCGGCGCGCAGCCGGGCGGCGGCGGGGGCGATGTCGGGGGCATCCAGCCAGCGGGCGGCGGAGAGGTCGGCCAGGGACACGCCCCGGTGGCCGGCCAGCGGGTGGCCGGCGGGCAGGGCGACGGCGAGCGGCTGCTCGTCGACGGCGACGGTGGTGAGCGGGCCGACGTCCGGCAGCGGGAGCGGGTCGCTGGGGGCGGCGAGGCCGTCGATCAGGGCGAGGTCCACCTCGCCGGTGGCAACCAGGGCCGGCAGGGTCTCCTGGGCCACCACCCGGACCGTGAGGTCCATCCGCGGGTACGCCCGGCGCACCTCGGCGAGCGCGTTCCCCAGGGTTGCTCCAGCCGCCAGCGCGGTGGTACCGAGCAGCAGCCGGGCACTCGGGGTGCCGGCCAGGCGCGCGACATCGGCGCGCGCCGCGTCGAGCCGTAGCAGCAGCGGACCGGCGTGCTCCAGCAGCCGCACGCCCGCCTCCGTCGGGCCGACGGGACGGCGGACCAGCAGGCTGCTGCCGAGGTCCGCCTCCAGGGCCGCGATCTGCTGGGAGACGGCGGACTGGGTGTAGCCGAGCTCGCGGGCCGCCTCGGAGAAGGAGCCCAGCCGGGCCACGGTGACGAAGGTGCGCAGCTGATGCGGATCCACGCTTATCAGATCCTCTGATCGAAGGGTCAGAAATCATCGTTGGCACTGATGCCCAACGCGGGGTCAGGATAGCCGCATGACCTACCGCACCCCCCGCATCGCCCTGGTCGGCGACCGCTCCCCCGCAGTCCGCTCGCACGCCCGCATCCCCGGGCTGCTCGACGCGCTCGCCACCCGCGACCAGCTCGTGCTGGACGCCTACTGGATCCCCACCGAGGACGCCGGGTCGGCCACCGCCCTCGACGGCTTCGACGCGATCTGGCTGCTCCCCGGCAGTCCGTACCGCAGCGAGGCGGGCGCGGTGGCCGCCGTCCGCACGGCCCGCGAGCACGGCATCCCGTTCCTCGGCACCTGCGCCGGCTTCCAGCACGCCGTCCTGGAGTACGCGCGCACCGTCTGCGGGATCGGCGGCGCCGCGCACGGCGAGAGCCACCCCGGGGAGGACGACCTGGTGATCGTGCCGCTCAGCTGCTCGCTGGTCGGGCACGAGGGCGCGGTGGAGATCGCCCCCGGATCGCTCGCCGAGCGCGTCCTCGGGACGACCCGGACGGTCGAGCGGTACCACTGCGCGTACGGGCTGAACTCCGTCTACCTGGACCGACTGCGCGAGCACGGGCTGCGGTTCAGCGGCATGGACGACGAGGGCGACCTGCGGGTCCTCGAACTGCCCGGTCACCCGTTCTTCCTCGCCACCCTGTTCCAGCCGGAACTGGCGGGCGACGGCACCCGCGTCCACCCCGCCATCCGCGCACTCGCCACGGCCGCGGTCGAACACGCAGCGGCGGCCGGACTGACGGCATCGGCCCGGGACTGACCCGCCAGGAGTCACCCGGCCGACAGATAGAGGCCGTCGCCCGCCAGGGCGACGTACTCGTCCACCAGGTAGGGGGTCGCGCCGGGGGCGGTCTCGCGATCCTGCCCGGTCCGGGCATCCAGCACCACCGGTTCACGCTTCTGGGTGAGACCGTAGACCGCGCCGTGCCATGCGCCGGTCACCGAAGGGGCCGCCCGCTCTCCCGCCCGGACCTGAAACCCCAGCTGCCACAGGACATTGCCCCCGGCGGAATCGACAGCGATCAATCGTCCCCCCTGATAGTCCCCCACCTCACACACCGTCGTGGCCCGGCCATCGAACCTGCAGCTGTTGATGGTCGCCCCCTTCGCGTCCAGCAGCTGCATCGGGATGCTCTGACCGGTGCTCGTGGAGAGCAGGGTGTGCGTGCCGTGTCCGTCGGGGTGCCCCTCGTAGGCGAGGACCTTGTCGGCCGCGAACTCCGTCAGACCGATGCCTTCGGCCTCGGTCATCGCCTTCCACAGCACGGTCCCGTCCGCCGCACCGACCGCCCTGACCTCGTTCGGGCTGCCCATGAAGCCCGGGTCCCAGTAGCCGTTGAGGGCGGAGACGCCCACGAGGGTGGCGTCCTGGACCAGCCGTGGCTGAAAGTTCGCCAGCTTCCAGGCGACCGCACCGGACGCCAGGTCGACCGCGTACGTACTCGGAAGGCCCGAGAGGGCGGGAACGGTGACCACGGCCCGGCCACCGGCAATGCCCACCACCGCAGGCGCGCCTGCGGAGATCGTCCCGTCGTCGAGCCGCACGCGGCCGGCCTCCTCTCCTGTCCCGAGGTCCAGGACGTCCACCTCGACGGCGTAGTGGTCCGACACCGTCCCCTGCCCAGGGATGACCAGCGGGAAGGCGGCCACCGCAAAGTGCCTGCCGCCGGCTGTGCCCACTCCCGGGCGCCCGGGCAGCACCCCCTCCACCTTCTGGTCGTCCTGCGACGGGGCGGGAATGCGCCCCGCAGAGGTCATCCGGGCCAGAACCCGGCCATCGTGGCCGTCGACCGACTGAAGTGTCCGGCCATCCGCCACGTAGACCAGGTTGGGACCGTCCAGCACCACCGTTCCCTTCCCGCCGCCCGGACCGAGTGGGGAACGTCTGAACCGGACCGGCGGGTCGGCCCTGACCGGTTCCGGGCCGGAGCGGCTGGGCGACGGCGCGGCCCCGGCCGCCGAGGACGACGGGGCGCCGCCCGGTGCCACGCCCGGAGAGCCACCGCCGACGGCACCTGCCCCAACGGACTCACTGACCGTCCCGCCTCCGGAGGCGCCGGGTGAGCCGTCCGCAAATATCCTCACCCCGCCGTACCCCGCGGCCACCACCAACGCCAGAGCGGCGACCAGGGCCAGCACCGTCTTGAGATCGCCCTGGCGGACGTTCTGGATCACCTGGTCGCCCAGCGCCAGATTGCCCGTAACGCGGGACTTGCCGTCGATGATGATGCCGTCACGACCGATCCGCGGCGGCTGCGGTGGCTGCGGCGGAATCGATGGGGGCAACGGAACCGTCGGCGGGATCAGGGCCGTGAGCTGGACGGCGAACGGCGGCTCGCCGGCCATCACTTCCACGAGCACCCTGGTCAGCTCCGCCTGAGCGACCGGCTCCTGCGGGCCGGCGTCGAAGGCCGCCACAGCGGCCCGGCCGTCCGCCTCGGCCGAGAGGCGGCGGCGGACGACGTCCCCCACCGTCTCGCCCACCGCCCGGCCCGCGCTCCCCACGATGCCCGATGCCGCATCCGCCATGAGCCCGACAATGATCGAGGCGAGGTCTGACTCGCTCAAAGCGCCCCCCTGGCATGGTGGTTGTCACCTACACATTTGACTGCGGGGGCGGCTCGCACACCTGCCGGACAGTGATCGCGACGGAACCGCAACACGGCGCCGGGGTTCGCTCCGGCGAGCCGGCCCGGAGAACCGGGCAACAATGACGGCCCGACTCGGCAGCAACAGGGGAACGAGCACGTCGTCTGCCACCCAGCCCCCGTCCGGCCCGCACGGACGTACGGGGCCTCACATGGGGAGCGAGCGCAGCCGCACCGGCCCCTCGGGCCAAGCGGCACCCTCGTGCAACGGCGCCCACATCGTGCAGATGGGCATGACCACGACCCGCCCCTCGGGCTGCTCCACGTGGACGTCCCCCAGCAACTCCCGGAAGCCGAGCCGCCGGTAGAGCCCGGCCACCTGAGGCCGGCAGAACAGCAGCGCGTACCGCGGGCCGAGCGTCCGCGCGTGGTCCAGGGCCGCGCCGACCACCGTGCGCGCCAGGCCGCGCCCCCGGACGTCGGGGGCGACGGCGACGCCGCCGACGCCCATCGCGTCCAGGTCGTGGCCGCCCACCGTCAGCGGCAGCCGCAGCAGGCCGGTGTGGGCCACCAGGCGGCCGGCCTCGTCGCGGATGCCGAAGTGGATGTCCTTGGGGAGCCAGCTCAAGCCGGTGTGGGCGACGCCGAAGTGGTCCTCGCCGACACCGAATATCTCTTCGATGTCGGCCTTGGTGTAGTCGGCCATGCGCTCCACGGCGGGCGGTACGGAAACAGGATGATCAGCCACCTGATCATGATCCTCTTTCAAGCCGGCCTTGAACAGGCCGGAACCACTCACATCCGACGCGACTTCAGCTGCTCCCAGACCTCGGCGACCCGGGGCGCCAGCTCCTCCAGCGGCCCGCTGTTGTCGATGACGAGGTCCGCGAGGGCCAGCCGGTCGGCCCGGGTGGCCTGCGCGGCCATCCGGGCGCGGGCCTCCTCCTCCGCCATGCCGCGCAGCCGGACCAGCCGGCCGATCCGCACCTCGTCCGACGCGTCGACGACGACCACCAGGTCGAACAGCGGAGCGAGCCCGTTCTCGGTCAGCAGCGGGACGTCGTGCACCACGACAGCGTCCGGGGCGGCCGCCGCCTCCAGCTCGGCGGAGCGGGCCCGGACGAGCGGGTGGACGATCGCGTTCAGCGCCTTGAGCCGCTCGGGGTCGGCGAAGACGACCGCGCCGAGCGCCGGGCGGTCCAGCGAGCCGTCGGCCTGGAGCACCTGCGGGCCGAACTCGGCCACCACGGCTTTCAGCCCGTCCGTCCCGGGGGCGACCACCTCGCGGGCGATCACGTCCGAGTCCACGAGCACCGCGCCGTGGGCGGCGAACAGCCGCGACACCTCACTCTTGCCGGCGCCGATGCCGCCCGTCAGTCCGATCTTCAGCATGGCGTCAGGCTACCGGGCGACTTCCGCCTCACGACACCTTCGACTTCGCCAAGACCGACGGCACGCCCGGCGACGGCACGGACGGCGCCGCCGCCGCAGTCAAGGATTCCGACGCCGACGTCGTCGCACCGAGTATCACCAGCGCGGCAATCCCCCCTGGTGGCGGCGAGACGTTCTGCACCGGGGTGCTGGACCTCAGCCGATCGTTTCAGATGCACGGGAAGCGGAACGTCGACTTCGGCCCACCCCCGAGCCCGGCCGACCCGCCCCGCTCATGGCGGGGTCAGCCCAGCTCCAGGCTCTCGCCCTCGCCCAGGGTCGTCAGCTCCGCCCCCGTCCCCGGCCCGCCCGGGCCGACCAGGCGGGTGTGCACCGCCAGCCCCACCGGGCTGAGCACCGCGTCGTGGACCGGCACCGCCTGCCGCGGGCCCGCCTCCCGGACGTAGTCGATCAGCTCGGAGACCTTGGTCCACGGCCCGGCGATCGGCAGCAGCAGCGTCTCCACCGCGTGCGGCGGCACGGTCAGCGCGTCCCCGGGATGGAAGAGCCGGCCGTCGAAGAGGAAGCCGACGTTCTGCACCAGTGGGATGTCGGGGTGGATCACCGCGTGCCACTCGCCGTGCACGCTCACCCCGATCCCGCCCACCTCGAAGGCGTCGCCCTCGCCGACCACCGTCACCCGCTGCGCCACCCCGTCCAGCTGGGCGGCCACCGCACCGTTGGTCCAGACCCGCAGGGCCGGGTCGGCCTCCAGGGCGGCACGGAGCCGGGCCTCCTCGAAGTGGTCGAAGTGCTCGTGGGTGATCAGGACGGCGTCCGCACCCGCGAAGGCCGCAGGGTCGGTGAACATCCCCGGGTCGACGACGACGGTGGTGCCGCCGTGCTCCAGGCGTACGCAGGCGTGTCCGAACTTCGTGATTCGCATGCACCAAAACATACAGCAAGGCTGCACAGTTTTGCTGGACAAAATCCCGGTACGCTTCTCCCATGAACAGCCCGGCCCCCGAAACCCTCGAACTCGCCGCCGACCTGCGCTCCGCCATCGGCGAACTGGTCCGCACCCTGCGCCCCGGCGACGAGCTGCCGCAGAACCAGGCCGGCGTCCTCGGCCTGCTGGTCCGCGACGACCGCGCCTGCACCGTCGCCGAGCTCGCCGCCCACCAGCGCGTCCGGCACCAGTCGATGGCCCGCACCGTCGCCCTGCTCACCGAGACCGGGCTGGTCACCCAGCAGCCGCACCCCACCGACGGCCGCAAGCTCCTGGTCGCCGCCACCGACGCCGGCCGCGCCGCCCTGCACGAGCAGCGCGCCCGCCGCGAGGCGGTGATCGCCGGCGCCATCGAGGCCCGCCTCGTACCGGAGGAGCGGGAGACCCTGCGCACGGCCGTCGAGCTGCTGCGCCGCCTGCACTGATCACCCCGGCGGCAGGGCAACTCCCCGCGATCATGGATGTTCTGACGCCCTGCTAGGGTCCAGAGCCGTGACGGACAGGGCGGGGAAGCAGTACGAGTCGATGCGCGCGCACTTCCTGCACGCCGCCGAACAGCGCGGGTTCACACTCGACCCCGCCCAGGAGGCACCGGTCGAGCGGCTCAGCCGGCTCGCCGGCGAGCTGGCCCACCCGGCCTGGCGGCTGCGGCGCCCGCCGCGCCACCTCTACCTCTGGGGCCCGGTCGGGCGCGGCAAGAGCTGGCTGGTCGACACCTTCCTCGACGGCCTGCCGACCCCGCGCAAGCGGCGGCTGCACTTCCACGACTTCTTCCGCCGGCTGCACGAGGGCGTCGCCCACCACGCCGACGCCCACCACGCCGACGCCCACCACGACGGCGCCGCGGTGGACCGGGCCGTCGACGAGCTGCTCGGCGACTGCCGGATCCTGGTCTTCGACGAGTTCCACGCCCATGACGCGGGCGACGCGATGCTGGTCGCCCGGCTCTTCCGCACCCTGCTGGACCGGCGGATCACCCTCGTCACCACGTCCAACTACCCGCCCGCCGGCCTGATGCCCGACCCGCTGTACCACCACCTCTTCGAGCCGACGATCCGGCTGATCGAGGAGCGGATGGACGTCGTCGACGTCTCCGGGCAGGTCGACTTCCGGCGGCAGCCCCGGCCGGAGGGCACCCACGGCTTCGCCCTCGGCGCCCGCCTGCACCCCGGCGAGGAGGCCACGGCCGGGCTCACCCCTCCCCGGCCCGAGGAAGCCGGCCCGGTGGCCCTGCCCCACCACGAGCTGCCGGCCCGGGCCGTCCGCGACGACCTGGTCTGGTTCGGCTTCGCCGAACTGTGCGAGGGCCGCACCGCCGTCCCCGACTACCTCGCGCTGGCCGACCGCTTCCCCGCCCTCGTCCTCGACGGCGTCCCGCCCCTCACCGAGGCCTCCCCGGACGCCCGCCAGCGCTTCGCCAACCTGGTGGACGTCTGCTGCGACCGCGACGTCCGGCTGGTCCTGATCGGCGCCGACCCACTGGCCGGCCTCCCCGCCGGCTCCACCCTGCAACGCGACCTCGACCGCACCGCCAGCCGCCTCGCCCTCCTCCGGCAGCCGGCCGCGGGGGTCACCCCCTGAGCGTCAGGGCGTGATCACGAGCTCCTTGGCCTCCGGGCGCTGGCCGGGGATCACCGCCGGCGCGATGGTCGGCAGGTCGACGTGCTCGCTCAGCCCGAACCGGTTGTGCAGGCGGCGCAGCGGGGCCGGCGCCCACCAGTTGAACTCGCCGAAGAGGCTCATCGCGGCGGGGACGAGCAGGCAGCGGACCAGCGTCGCGTCCACGGCCACCGCCACGGCCAGCGCGATGCCCATCTGCTTCACCATGAGCATGTCGCCGAGCGCGAAGCCCGCGAAGACGATGACCATCAGCAGCGCCGCCGAGGTGATGATCTTCCCGCTGCGCTGCACCCCCAGCTCCACGGCCCGCGTACAGCTGTGGCCCTTGTCGCGCAGCTCCTTGATCCGGGCGAGCAGGAAGACCTCGTAGTCCATCGAGAGCCCGAACGCGAAGGCGAAGACCAGCACCGGGATGAAGGTCTCCAGCCCGCCGGCGGGGCTGAAGCCGAGCAGGCCGCTGAACCAGCCGTCCTGGAAGACCAGGGTCAGCGCGCCGAGCGAGGCGCCCAGCGAGAGCAGGTTCATCAGCAGGGCCTTGACCGGCATCACCACCGACCCGGTCATCAGGAAGAGCAGCACCAGCGTGCCGAGCGCCACCAGGCCGAGCGCGATCGGCCCCCGGGTGAGCAGTTCGTGCTGGAAGTCGACGACCGAGGCCGCTCCGCCGGTGACCTGGGTGGTGAGCCCGCCCCGGTCGGCGCGCAGCTCCTCGACGACCTTCTTGGCCTGCCCGCCCTGCGGGTCGCCGTGCACCAGCACGTCGATGGTGGAGACCTTGTCGCTCACCGGGGTGACCGCGCGGACCCCGCTGACGCCGGGAAGCTTGGCCACCACGTCGTCGGCGTACGCCTGGGCGACGGTCGCGCCGCCCTCGACCACCACGGTGATCGGGGCCTGCGAGGCCATCGGGAACCGCTGGTCGACCGTGTCGGCGACCTGGCGGCCGGCCGAGGAGGCGGGCAGCACGGCGGCGCCGGAGCTGCGCATGTCGGCGTGGAGGAACGGCGCCCCGGCGGCCATCAGCAGGGCGACGCAGGCGAGGGCGACGGGGACCGCGCGCTTGCGCACCCGGCGGACGGTGCGGCTGAAGAAGCCCTCGTCGGGCACGGGTGCGGTGGGTGCCTTGACCCGGCTGCCGGCGAAGCCGAGCAGGGCCGGGACGAGGGTGAGCGCGGCGGCGACGGCGATCACCACGACGCTCACGCCGGCGGCGGCGACCGCGGCCAGGACGGGGCTGGTGAAGACGAAGAGGCCGGAGAGCGCGACGGCGACGGTCAGCCCGGAGAAGGCGACGGTGCGGCCCGCGGTGGCGGCGGTCCGTTCGACGGCGGCGGCGATGCCCGCGCCGTGACCGCGTTCCTCCCGGAAGCGGTTGACCATGAGCAGCGCGTAGTCGATCGAGAGGCCGAGCCCCAGCACGGTGGCGATCGGCAGCACGCTGGTGTCGATGTCCATGATCTTGCTGAAGCCGAACATGGCCAGCAGCGCGCCGCCCACCGAGGCGACGGCGCCGATCACCGGCAGGCTGGCGGCGGCGAGGCCGCCGAAGACCAGCACCATGACGACCAGGGTCAGCGGCAGGGTGACGATCTCGCCGAACCGGGTGTCCTTCTCGGTCTGCTTCTTGACCTCGTCCTGGAGCACCAGGTCGCCGCCGACGGTGACGTGGGCGCCGTCGGCCTTGATGTCGGCGAGGCGCTGGGTGACGGCGGCGGTCTGCGCGTCGGTGCTGGCGTCGGCCATCCGGACGGAGACCAGGCTCGCGTTGCCGTCGGCGGAGCGGAGCGCGGCGCCGGCGGGGCCGGAGCCGTAGGCGTCGGTGGCCGAGGAGACCCCGGGCAGGGCGGCGATGTCGGCGGTGGCCTTGGTGACGGCCTCCCGTACGGCCTGGTCGTCGACCGGTTTCCCGTCCACCACGGCGGTGACGGTGCCCCGGGACGGGTCGGCCGCGGTGACCACGGCGCTTCCGCGGTCCGCCTCGGAGCTGGCCGAGGAGGCGCCGGCCACCGAGCCGGCGAAGACCCGGCCGCCGATCAGCACGCCTATGACCAGGACCACCGCCCAGAAGCCGAGCACCCAGCGCCGGTGCCGGAAGCAGAACCGGCCGAGGGCGGCAAGGCGCCCGTCGACCTTGGGGTCGGCGGACGAAGGGGCGGGGGAGGTCACTGCGGTGCTACGGCGCATGTGCGGGGGGTGCCTAGCGTGCGGGGCCGGGGGGAGCCACCCATCGGGCAACTCATCCCAAGGTAGGTCCTAGGTCCCGAATCGCCCATAGCCATCCGATGAGCCCCTAATCACAAAAATCCCTCACATAAGGAACAAGTAAGTGAATGGGGAAAACAATGGACCCCATCCGGAATACCGGATGGGGTCCATCGGTGACGCTATGACGCTATGCGCCGAGCACCAGCAGGGTCAGAGCCTCAGCTCTGGCCACCCGCCAGCTTCTCGCGCAGGGCAGCCAGGGCCTCGTCCGAAGCGAGAGCGCCGGAGCCCTCGTCGCTGCTGGAGGAGTACGAGCCACCGGCGGCGGCGGCGACGGCGTCGCCACCCTCGGCAGCGGCCTCGGCGTCGGCCTCACGGCTCTTGATGACCTGGGCCTGGTGCTGCTCGAAGCGGGCCTGCGCCTCGGCGTACTGGCGCTCCCACTCCTCACGCTGCTTCTCGAAGCCGGGCAGCCAGTCGTTCGCCTCGGGGTCGAAGCCCTCCGGGTAGATGTAGTTGCCCTGGTCGTCGTACGAAGCGGCCATGCCGTACAGGGTCGGGTCGAACTCGACCTCGGCCGGGTTGGCACCGAGGGCCTCGTTGGCCTGCTTCAGCGAGAGGCTGATGCGACGACGCTCGAGGTCGATGTCGATGACCTTGACGAAGATCTCGTCGCCGACCTGGACGACCTGCTCCGGGATCTCGACGTGGCGCTCGGCCAGCTCGGAGATGTGGACCAGACCCTCGATGCCCTCGTCCACGCGGACGAACGCACCGAACGGAACCAGCTTGGTGACCTTACCCGGAACGACCTGGCCGATCTGGTGGGTACGGGCGAACTGCTGCCACGGGTCCTCCTGGGTCGCCTTCAGCGACAGGGAGACGCGCTCGCGGTCCATGTCAACGTCGAGAACCTCGACGGTGACCTCCTGGCCGACCTCGACAACCTCGGACGGGTGGTCGATGTGCTTCCAGGACAGCTCGGAGACGTGAACCAGACCGTCGACGCCGCCGAGGTCCACGAACGCACCGAAGTTGACGA
>NZ_CP026498.1:8763268-8808207 GCF_002953255.1 Streptomyces sp. CB01881 | reverse complement strand
CGCTCTGGGTCTGCTCCAGCCAGGCACGGCGGGACAGGACCACGTTGTTGCGGTTCTTGTCCAGCTCGATGATCTTGGCCTCGAGCTCCTTGCCCACGTAGGGCTGGAGGTCGCGGACACGACGCATCTCGACGAGCGAGGCCGGCAGGAAGCCACGGAGGCCGATGTCGAGGATGAGACCACCCTTGACGACCTCGATGACGGTACCGGTGACGATGCCGTCCTCTTCCTTGATCTTCTCGATCGTGCCCCAGGCACGCTCGTACTGAGCGCGCTTCTTGGACAGGATGAGACGACCCTCCTTGTCCTCCTTCTGGAGAACCAGGGCCTCGATGTTGTCACCGACGGAGACGACCTCGTGCGGGTCAACGTCGTGCTTGATCGAGAGCTCACGGGACGGGATGACGCCCTCGGTCTTGTAACCGATGTCGAGGAGCACCTCGTCACGGTCGACCTTCACGATGACGCCCTCGACGATGTCGCCATCGTTGAAGTACTTGATGGTCTCGTCGATGGCGGCGAGGAAGGCCTCAGCGTCGCCGATGTCGTTGACCGCGACCTGCGGGGTGGTGCTGGTGGAGGAGTCGGTGGGGCTCGTCATTAGGAAAAGGGCTCCGGTACGGACATGAAGTCGTAGGTAATGCCACGCGGAGGGCCCGTATCGCTCCCACCGAAAGCCGGACAGCCAAGAGCACGGCCCACCGGAACCTCCCGCAACAGCGAGAATCCGGCGTCCGTCTTGCGACCGTGGGGTCTTCGACAGATGCGAGCGCGACCTGCTCCGTCCGAGGCGCGCAGGCCCGCAGCGCAACTTGTAGCATACGGGGACGGCCAGGCACGGTCAACGCCAAGGGCGCCAAGACGGTGGAGGCCGGTATGGATCAGGCCATATCCTCCGATTGCGCACCTCACAGTGGCGGCCGCAGGAAGCCTTTCCCCGGATGCCACCGCCAGGACCCGGACCCTTGCGGGCCGGTTCGCGGCAGCGGCGCTTCCGCAGACCACACCCTACGCGATGGGCATTATCACCGTGGCCACCACCCCCCAGTCCGACGTCCACGATCTTGACGACGACGGCGACGACGCGGTAAGGCGCGACGCGCAGGCCGGCGAGAGCAGCCACGCCAGCCGCCACTGGTGGGACCGCAACGCCGACGAATACCAGGACGAGCACGGCGAGTTCCTCGGCGACGACCGGTTCACCTGGTGCCCCGAGGGCCTGGACGAGGCCGACGCCCGGCTGCTCGGCGAGGTCGAGGGCCTGACCGTGCTGGAGATCGGCGCCGGCGCCGCCCAGTGCTCACGCTGGCTCGCCCGGCAGGGCGCCCGGCCGGTCGCGCTGGACATCTCCTTCCGCCAGCTCCAGCACTCCCTCCGGATCGACCTCGCCCGCGACACCCCGCCGGTCCCGGTCGTCCAGGCCGACGCGGCCGTGCTGCCGTTCGCCGACGGCTCCTTCGACGCCGCCTGCTCCGCCTACGGCGCGGTGCCGTTCAGCGCCGACACCGGCGCGCTGATGCGCGAGGTGCACCGGGTGCTGCGGCCCGGCGGGCGCTGGGTGTTCTCGGTGACCCACCCCATCCGCTGGGCCTTCCCCGACGAGCCCGGCGTCGAGGGGCTCACCGCCGTCGCCTCCTACTTCGACCGCACCCCCTACGTCGAACAGGACGAGCACGGGCGAGCCACCTACGTCGAGCACCACCGCACGGTCGGGGACCGGGTCCGCGAGCTGGTCGGCGCCGGGTTCCGGCTGGTGGATCTGGTCGAGCCGGAGTGGCCGGAGGGGCACGAGCAGGAGTGGGGCGGCTGGTCCCCGCTGCGCGGCCGGCTGATCCCGGGCACGGCGATCTTCGTCGCCGAGCGGGACTGACCCGGCGGAGGACCGGGCAGGGACCGGGGCCGGGCCGCCGGGCCGCCGGGCCGGGCAGGGTCGCCGGGCCGGGCAGGGTCGCCGGGCCGGGCAGGCCGACGGGCCGGGCAGGCCGACGGGCCGGGCAGGCCGACGGGCCGGGCCATCGGGGAGACTGTCCGCGTGAACCCCGCCTGGCGCGAACTGCCCGTCCGTACCGCCCTGCCCGCCCTGCACCGCGCGCTCGACACGGACGGCGCCGCCGTCCTCGCCGCCCCGCCCGGCACCGGCAAGACCACGCTGGTCCCGCTCGCGCTGGCCGGGCTGCTCGCCGAGGACGCCCGCCCGCCCCGCCGGGTGCTGGTCGCCGAGCCGCGCCGGCTGGCCGTCCGGGCGGCGGCCCGGCGGATGGCCTGGCTGCTCGGCTCGGCCGTCGGGGCCGAGGTCGGCTTCACCGTGCGCGGCGAGCGGCGGGCCGGGCCGGACACCGTGGTCGAGGTCGTCACCACCGGCGTCCTGCTTCAGCGGCTCCAACGCGACCAGGAGCTGCCCGGCGTGGACGTGGTGGTACTGGACGAGTGCCACGAGCGGCACCTCGACGCCGACACCGCGCTCGCCTTCCTGCTCGACGTCCGCGCCACGCTCCGGCCCGAGCTCGGCATCGTCTGCGCCTCGGCCACCTCCGACACCGCGGCCTGGGCCGGGCTCCTCGGCGGCGCCCCCGTCGTCGAGGCCCACGGGGTGGCCCACCCGGTCGAGACCGTCTGGGCCCCGCCGCCGCGGGCCGTCCGCCCCGCCCACGGCACCCGGGTCGACCCGGCGCTGCTCGACCACGTCGCCGCCACCGTCCGGCGGGCCCTCGCCGAGCGCGACGGCGACGTGCTCTGCTTCCTGCCCGGCGTCGGCGAGATCGCCCGGGTCGCCGGGCTGCTCGCCGGGGCGCCGGCCGAGGTGCTGCAACTGCACGGCCGCGCACCGCAGGCGGTCCAGGACGCGGCACTGGCCCCGGGCGACGGACGACGGGTGGTGCTGGCCACCGCCGTCGCCGAGTCCTCGCTCACCGTGCCGGGCGTGCGCGTCGTGGTCGACGCCGGGCTGGCCCGCGAGCCGCGCACCGACCACGCCCGCGGCCTGGCCGCGCTGGTCACCGTCCGCGCCTCGCTGGCCGCCGCCCGCCAGCGCGCCGGACGCGCCGGACGCGAGGCCCCCGGCACCGTCTACCGCTGCTGGGCGGAGGCCGAGGACGCCCTCGCCGCCCGCTACCCCACCCCCGAGATCGCCCTCGCCGACCTCACCCCCTTCGCCCTCCAGGCCGCCTGCTGGGGTGACCCGGACGCCACCGGCCTCGCCCTGCCCGACCGGCCCCCGGCCGGCGCCATGGCCGCCGCCCGGCAGACCCTGCACGCACTCGGCGCGGTGGACGAGGACGGCCGGGCCACCACGCGCGGCGTCCGCCTCGCCCGCACCGGGCTGCACCCCCGGCTCGCCCGCGCCCTCGCCGACGGCGCCCCGGCCGTCGGCGCACGCCGGGCCGCCGAGGTCGTCGCCCTGCTCTCCGAGGAACCGCCGCGCGCCCTCGGCGACGACCTCGGCGCCGTGCTGCGCACCGTCCGCGACGGCCGCGACCCGTACGCGGGCCGCTGGCGGGAGGAGGTCCGGCGGCTGCTGCGCGCGGCCGGCGACACCCCCGCCACCGCGCTGCCCGACGCCTCGGCGGTCGGCCTCGTCGTCGCGCTGGGCTTCCCCGAGCGGATCGCCCGGGCCCGGGTCGAGAAGCCCGCGCCCGGCGAGCGCAGCCCGTACCTGATGGCCTCGGGGACGGCCGCCGAACTCGCCCCCGGCACCGCGCTGGGCGCCGTGCCGTGGCTGGCCGTCGCGGTGGCCGACCGGCCGGCCGGGTCACCGTCCGCCCGGGTGCTGCACGCGGCCGCCCTGGACGAGGAGACCGCCCGGCTGGCGGGCGCGCCGCTGCTGGCCTCCCGGGAGGAGGTGCACTGGGACACCCGCCGCGGCGAGGTCGTCTCCCGGCGGGTGGAATCCCTCGGCGCGGTCGAGCTGTCCGCGGCCGCCCTCGGCCGCCCCGACCCCGCCCTCGTCCGGGCCGCCCTGCTGGAGGGGCTGGCCCGCGAGGGCGTGAGCGCCCTCCTCACCTGGCCCTCCTCCGGCCTGCGCGAGCGCCTGGCCTTCCTGCACGCGGCCATCGGCGAGCCCTGGCCCGACGTCGGCGACGCGGCGCTGCTGGAGCGGGCCGGGGAGTGGCTGGAGCCCGAGCTCTCCCGTGCGCGCCGCCGCGGCGACCTCGCGCGGATCGACACGGCCGCCGCCCTGCAACGGCTGCTGCCCTGGGCGGGCGGCGAGGCCGGGCGGCTGGACGAGCTGGCGCCGGAGCGGATCACCGTTCCGTCCGGCTCCCGGATCCGGGTCGACTACAGCGGCGAACGCCCGGTGCTGGCCGTGAAGCTGCAGGAACTGTTCGGCTGGGCGGCGGCTCCGGCGCTGGCCGGCGGGCGGGTGCCGCTGACCGTCCACCTGCTCTCCCCCGCCGGGCGCCCGGCCGCCGTCACCGGCGACCTCGCCTCCTTCTGGCGCGACGGCTACCGGGCCGTCCGTGCCGACCTGCGCGGCCGCTACCCCCGCCACCCGTGGCCGGAGGACCCTCCCCCGGCCTCCGGCTAGGGGGACCCCCATCTCGCTCCGCTCGCGGCCGAACCGACGAAGCGCACCAACGCCCGCCGGTAGCCGGCCGCCGCGGGACCCTTCCCCACCGGCGACCGGGCCGCGACCGGATCAGAACTGCTGCACGAAGTACGGCTCGACGGTCATCCAGCCGTTGCCGCGGGCCCCGTTGAGGCGGCCCGAGCTGGTGCGGGCGAGGGTGTACCAGGACTCCACGTAGTCCGGGTCGTCGGTCCACCACGAGGAGGGCAGCGCCGCCAGGACGGCGTTGACCAGCGGGATGTAGGCACCCTGGTCGGCGATGGTGAGCAGCACGGCCGCGACGGCCTGGGCGAGGGCCAGGTAGTTGGTGTCACCGTCGTCCTCCATCAGGACGACGTCGGCCAGGTTGTACTTGTAGTTCGACCAGTTCACCAGGATCTGGTTCGGGTAGTACACCGTGCCGTCGTACTGGAGGTAGGGCATGGCGACCGAGTCGACCCGGACCTTGCCGTCCTGGCCGAAGCCGGTGACCAGGCTGAACATCTCGGCGGCGCCCTTGAACCAGGGCTCCTCGTCGTCGGCCACCTCGATGCCGCTGATCTTGGTGGCCCACCAGCCGCCGGCGGCCTGCGCCGCGCCCGGGGCCTGCGCGCCCTTGGCGTCCGGGCCCGTGGCGTCCAGACCCGTGGCGTCCAGACCGCGCGCGGCGAACTCCCGCTGGAGGAGCGCGATTCCGGCCGCCAGGGTCTTGCCGGTGTCGATGTCGACCAGGTAGACGGGCTGCCCGGGGAGCGAGCCGGTGCCGAGCGTACGGGCCCGGCCGGCGGTGTCGTACGCCCGGAGGGTGCGGGCGTGGTCGTCGGCGGCGGCGACGGCCACCAGCGGCGCCGCGCCCGCATCCAGGGCGGCCCGCATCGACGGGTCGGCCAACTGGACGCGCAGCAGCGGGCCGAGGTCGCCGAGGCCCTTGGCGGCGGCGACGGCGCGGTCGGCTCGCTCGGTGGCGGTCGCGAGCCCGCGGCCGGCCTGGCCCGGCGCGGCGGCGGCCAGCGGGGCGAGTTCGGCGGCGCCGGCGCCGGCGGTGGCGGACCGCAGCCGCTCACGCACGGCGGAGTCGGTGAGGGAGGCGGCCAGGGTGCGGGCAACGCCGTCCTCTATCGCCGCCACCTGGGAGGTGGAGACACGGGTGGCGGGCGCCGGGGCGGCCGGTGCGGGGGCGGCCACGGCCTGGCCCGCGCCGAGCGCGAGCAGGGGAAGGGCCGCGAGCGCCGCGGTGGCGCGCCGCAGTCGGGGTAGGGACATGAGGGATCTCCAGACTCGTCGGGTGAGGCGTCGGAGCGGTGGAGCGGGCCGTGCGGGTGGAGCGGGCGGTGCGGGTGGAGCGGCACCGCACCGCGATCAAGAGCGTCGGTGCCATGACAAGTGAAGTGGTTCCCTGACGCCGGATCAACCCCCGGGGCGCACTGCGGTGGCCCGGCGCACGCTCAGGGCCGGTCCTCCGGCGCGGCGTCGGCGGGCAGGGCGTCGGCCCCGGGCGCGGCAGGCGGCCGCGAACAGCAGTGGCCCGCGTGGGCGCCGGCCGGTCCGGTCGGCGCCCACGCGGGCCGGTGAGGTGTCGTCAGTGCGCGGCGGACTCCCAGTTGGCGCCGACGCCGACCGAGACGTCGAGCGGGGCGCGCAGCGGGTAGGCCCCGGCCATCTGCTCGCGGACGATCGCCTCGACCTGCTCGCGCTCGCCGGGGGCGAGCTCCAGCACGATTTCGTCGTGCACCTGGAGCAGCATCCGGGAGGTGAGGCCAGCGGCGGTCAGCGCCTCGTCCACCCGCAGCATGGCGATCTTGACGATGTCGGCGGCCGAACCCTGGATCGGGGCGTTGAGGGCCATCCGCTCGGCCATCTCGCGGCGCTGGCGGTTGTCGCTGTTGAGGTCGGGCAGGTAGCGGCGGCGGCCGAGCAGGGTCTCGGTGTAGCCGGTGGCGCGGGCCTCGTCGACGACCCGGCGCAGGTAGTCGCGCACGCCGCCGAACCGCTCGAAGTAGGTGTCCATCAGGCCTTGGGCCTCGCCGGGCTTGATGCCGAGCTGCTGGGAGAGACCGTAGGCGGAGAGGCCGTAGGCGAGGCCGTAGGACATCGCCTTGATCTTGCGGCGCATCTCGGCGTCGACCGCGTCACCGGGGACCTCGAAGACCTGGGAGGCGACGGTGGTGTGCAGGTCCTCGCCGGTGGCGAAGGCCTCGGTCAGGGCCTCGTCCTCGGAGAGGTGGGCCATGATCCGCAGCTCGATCTGCGAGTAGTCGGCGGTGAGCAGCGCCTCGTAGCCGTCGCCGACGACGAAGGCCCGGCGGATCATCCGGCCCTCCTCGGTGCGGACGGGGATGTTCTGCAGGTTCGGGTCCTGCGAGGAGAGCCGGCCGGTGGCCGCGACCATCTGGTTGAAGGTGGTGTGGATCCGCCCGGCCGGGGAGACCGTCTTGAGCAGGCCCTCGACGGTGGTGCGCAGCTTGGCCTGGTCGCGGTGGCGCAGCAGGATGACCGGCAGCTCGTTGTCGGTCTGGGTGGCGAGCCAGGTGAGGGCGTCGGCGTCGGTGGTGTAGCCGGTCTTGATCTTCTTGGTCTTGGGCAGCGCCAGCTCGCCGAAGAGGATCTCCTGGAGCTGCTTGGGCGAGCCGAGGTTGAACTCGTGGCCGGCGGCGGCGTGCGCCTCCTCGACCACGCGCTGGATCTCGGCGGCGAACTGGTTCTCCAGGCTGGTGAGCCAGGGGCGGTCGGCGGCGATGCCGGTGCGCTCCATGCGGGCCAGCAGGGCGGCGATCGGCAGCTCCATGTCGCGCAGCAGCCCGGTGGCGCCGACCTCGGCGAGGCGGGTGTCGAAGAGCGCCGCGAGGTCGAGCACGGCGCGGGCCTGGAGCATCAGGGCCTGGGCGGCGGCCGTCGCGTCCTCGTCGGGGGCGTCGAAGGCGAGCTGGCCGCTCTCGGCGGCGGGGGCCGGGGCGAGCGAGCGGGCGAGGTACTCCTCGGCGAGCACCTCCAGGGTGAAGGTGCGGCGGCCGGGCTTCTCCAGGTAGGCGGCGAGGGCGGTGTCGGCGACGACGCCCTCGATCCGCCAGCCGCGCTCGGCGAAGGCGCGCATGACCTGCTTGGCGATGTGCAGGGCCTTGGGGGCGGCCGGGTCGGCCAGCCAGGCGGCGAAGGCGCGCTCGTCCTCCTCGGCGAGCAGCGCCGGGTCGAACCAGGCGGCGGCCTCCCCGGCGGCGAGCGCGACCTCGGTGACCTCGCCGCTGCCGAGCGCCCACCGGTAGACGGCGGCGACGGCGACCGGGGTCTTGCCGTCGGCGGCGTGCTCCCGGAGCCAGGCGGCCAGGGTGCCCGGGTCGGTGAGCAGCTCGCCGTCGACCTCGACGCCGGGGGCGAGCTCGGCGGCGGCCTCGGGCTCGGCGCCGGCCGGGTCGATGCCGAAGACGCGGTCGCGGAAGTTGGCGTTGCGGAACTCCAGCGACTCCATCAGGGTGCCGACGGCCTCGCGGTCGAACGCGGCGCGGCCCAGGTCGCCGACGCCGAGCGGGAGTTCGACGTCGCGGACCAGCTCGGTGAGGATGCGGTTGCGCTTGACCGAGTCGAGGTGCTCGCGCAGCTTCTCGCCGATCTTGCCCTTCACCTCGTCGGCGCGGGTGACGAGTTCGTCGAAGGAGCCGAACTGGTTGACCCACTTGGCGGCGGTCTTCTCGCCGACGCCGGGGATGCCGGGCAGGTTGTCGGACGGGTCGCCGCGCAGCGCCGCGAGGTCGGGGTACTGGCGGGGGGTGACGCCGTACTTCTCGGCGACCTTCTCCGGGGTGTAGCGGGTGAGTTCGGAGACGCCCTTGGTCGGGTAGAGGACGGTGACGTGCTCGGTGACCAGCTGGAGCGAGTCCCGGTCGCCGGTGACGATGTCGACGTCGAAGCCGGCGGCCTCGGCCGCGGTGGCCAGGGTGGCGATGATGTCGTCGGCCTCGAAGCCCTCGACGGTCATCCGCGGGATGTTCATGGCGTCGAGCAGCTCGCCGATCAGCGGCACCTGGCTGCGGAACTCGTCCGGCGTCTTGGCGCGGTTGGCCTTGTAGTCGGGGAACTCGGCGGAGCGGAACGTCTGCCGGGAGAGGTCGAAGGCGACCGCGAGGTGGGTGGGCTGCTCGTCCCGGACGGTGTTGGCGAGCATCGAGGCGAAGCCGTACACCGCGTTGGTGGGCTGGCCGGTGGAGGTGTTGAAGTTCTCCACGGGCAGCGCGTAGAACGCCCGGTAGGCCATCGAGTGCCCGTCGAGCAGCATCAGCCGGGGCCGGGCCCCGCCGCCACCCGCCGCGCTCTTGTCCGTACTCTGCGTAGCCACGTCAACGTCCGTTCCTGCCGATTCCACTGCCGGTCACCGATCCTATGGCCCGGCACCGACAAAAGGGGCGTGCCGGAGCCGGGGCCCGCCCCCGCGACGGCGGGCCCGCCGCGGCGCACCGCCCGCCACGCCAGCCCCTCGACGCGACCGCTACCGCCGAGTAGGACGGTCGTACGATCACAGGCAGCACGATGACGTGACCCCAAGCGGCAGGAGCTCCCCCATGACCGAAGCTGCCCCCGACGCGGCCCCCGTCCTGAAGGTCCCGCAGGAGGTGCTGGACCACTTCGCCAAGCTCGGCGTCGACCCGGCGACCTTCTCCGGCGGGCACCTCGGCGAGAAGCTCGGCATCCGGATCGTCGAGGCCTCGGGCGACCGCGTGGTCGGCACCATGCCGGTCGAGGGCAACCAGCAGCCGTACGGGCTGCTGCACGGCGGTGCCTCGGCGGCGCTGGCCGAGACCCTCGGCTCGGTCGGCGCGATGCTGCACGCCGGCCCGGGCCGGTACGCGGTGGGTGTCGACCTCAACGCCACCCACCACCGCTCGGCCACCTCCGGGCTGGTCACCGGGGTGGCGACCGCCGTGTTCAAGGGGCGCACCGCCGCCACCTACGAGATCGCGATCACCGACGACACCGGCAGGCGGGTCACCAGCTGCCGGCTGACGTGCATGCTCCGCGACCTCTGACGGCCCGTCGGCCGGCCGGCCCCTCCCGGCCGGCCCGGCCGGCCGTCAATTCCCTTGCCCGCCCCCTTGTTTGACCTTCACCTGCCCTGGGCAGGCGTTGGTCTATACAAGGGGGCGGTTGCATGTTGTCAGACTTTCAGAATGTAACAGCGCGTAACAGCTAGGAAATCCGAAGATCCAGCACCTCCCGGACCCCCGACGATCCGGGAGTGGGGCCTCAGCCCCTTATATGTCCGATATTCGGACGCAAACGACCGAAACCAACATGGCGGACAGTCGCGTCCGATTATCGGAGAGGCCAGGAGTCACCTGCATTTCTGGGCCTTACATGCCTCCGTGGGCTAGCAGACGCCCCGGAAGTACAGGATCGATCGAGCCGAAACGACCACATAGTGAGACGGGCTCTCCGTGTGCTCATAACAAGAGAATCACAGCCTCGCCACACCACTGCCCGAGCCGCCCAGGGGCATCTAGAGTCACGGCCAGTCACCGCGCCACCGGATTGGGCCAGGCCCACCGCGCATCCGGCTCCCGCCACTCAGGTGCGGCGCCTCCCGAACCGAAGGGGACCCTCGTGCGTCATCGTTCAGCAGTTGTCGTGAGCATTGCCGTGATCGGCGCCCTCAGCCTCAGCGCCTGCGGCTCCCGCGACGAGAAGAAGTCCGGGGACGGCAACAACGCCGGGTCCAGCACCACCGTCACCATCGGCGTCGACGCGCCCCTCACCGGCGACCTCTCCGCCCTCGGCCTCGGCATCCGCAACTCCGTCGAGCTCGCGGTCAAGCAGGCCAACGAGAAGAACGAGGTCCCGGGCGTCAAGTTCCAGATCAAGGCCCTCGACGACACCGCCAAGCCCGCCCCCGGCCAGCAGAACGCCACCCAGCTGGTCGCCGACAAGGACGTCATCGGCGTCGTCGGCCCCCTCAACTCCAGCGTCGCCCAGTCGATGCAGCAGATCTTCAACGACGCCAACCTCGCCCAGATCTCCCCCGCCAACACCGGCGTCGCCCTCAGCCAGGGCGAGAAGTGGGCCAGCGGCACCAAGGCCCGCCCCTTCAAGTCCTACTTCCGCACCTCCACCACCGACGCCGTCCAGGGCCCCTTCGCCGCCCAGTTCCTCGCCAAGGACGCGAAGAAGACCAAGGTCTTCCTCATCGACGACCAGAAGACCTACGGCGCCGGCCTCGCCGCCACCTTCAAGGGCGAGTTCACCAAGCAGGGCGGCACCATCGTCGGCGAGGAGCACGTCAACCCCGACGACCGCGACTTCGCCGCCGTCGTCACCAAGGTCAAGAACTCCGGCGCCGAAGCCGTCTACTACGGCGGCGAGTACCCCGCCGCCGGCCCGCTCTCCCTCCAGCTCAAGGACGCCGGCGTCACCATCCCGCTGATGGGCGGCGACGGCATCCAGAGCGGCGACTTCATCAAGCTCAACCCCAAGAGCCAGGGCGACTACGCCACCGCCGTCGGCCTCCCCGTCGAGCAGCTCCCCACCGCCGCCAAGTTCATCGCCGACTACAAGGCCGCCGGCTACAAGGACGCCTACGAGACCTACGGCGGCTACTCCTACGACAGCGGCTGGGCCATCATCCAGGCCGTCAAGGCCGTCGTGAGCGCCAACAACGGCAAGCTCCCCGACAACCCCCGCGCCAAGGTCGTCGAGGCCGTCCAGAAGGTCTCCTTCGACGGCGTCACCGGCAAGGTCTCCTTCGACGAGTTCGGCGACACCACCAACAAGCAGCTCACCGTCTACGCCGTCAAGGACGGCAAGTGGGCCGTGGAGAAGTCCGGCACCTTCAACGGCTGAACCTGACACCGAGTCAGCAGAACCACTAGAACGTCGGAGTTACCCGCGCGGGGGCGCCACGAGTGCCCCCGCGCACCCACATCCACCACCCACGCGGACCCACCCCACGCACAACGGAGGCCCAGCGGTGCACGACCTACCGCAGCAGCTGGCCAACGGCCTGATCCTCGGCGCCCTCTACGGGCTCGTCGCGATCGGCTACACGATGGTCTACGGCATCGTCCAGCTCATCAACTTCGCCCACGGCGAGATCGTCATGGTCGGCGGCTTCGGCGCCCTGACCGCCTACCTCGCCCTCCCCGGCGGCACCACACTCTGGCTGGCCCTACCGCTGATGCTGATCGCCGGCATCCTGGTCTCCACCCTCACCGCCGTCGCCGCCGAGCGCTTCGCCTACCGGCCGCTGCGCACCGCCCCCCGGCTCGCCCCCCTCATCACCGCGATCGGCCTCTCGATCGTCCTCCAGCAGCTGGTCTTCTCCTTCTACCCCGACGCCAAGAAGGCCCGCGTCTTCCCCAAGATCCCCGGTGACCCCTTCGAGCTCGGCTCCGTCACCATCCAGCGCAGCGACATCTTCCTGCTCATCGCCGCCCCGCTCTGCATGCTCGCCCTCGGCTGGTTCGTCACCCGCACCCGCTCCGGCCGCGCCATGCAGGCCACCAGCCAGGACCCCGACACCGCCAAGCTCATGGGCATCGACACCGACCGCATCATCGTCATGGCCTTCGCCATCGGCGCCGCGTTCGCCGCCGTCGCCGCCGTCGCCTACGGCCTGCGCAGCGGCCAGGTCGACTTCCGCATGGGCTTCATCCTCGGCCTCAAGGCCTTCACCGCCGCCGTCCTCGGCGGCATCGGCAACATCTACGGCGCCATGCTCGGCGGCGTCGCCCTCGGCCTCGCCGAAGCCCTCGCCACCGGATACATCCAGCACCTCCCCGGCATGCACCTCTTCGGAGGCGGCGCCTGGAAGGACGTCTGGGCCTTCGTACTCCTCATCGTCGTGCTGCTCGTCCGGCCCCAGGGCCTGCTCGGCGAGCGCGTCGCGGACAGGGCGTGAGCACCATGACCACCACCACCGAGACCAGCCCGGTCCTCCCCCTGCCGGCCCGCGCCGCCGCCCTCCTCACCGGCCTCGGCGCCGCCGCCACCGCCGGCTCCGCCCTGATGTCCTGGACCTGGACCTCCGAATTCCCCGGCGACCTCACCTACTTCGGCTCCCCCGCCGGACTCCAGTGGCTCGCCCTCACCGCCGGCCTGCTCACCCTCGTCCTCCTCCTCGCCACCCAGGGCGTCCCCGGCCTGCGCTGGGCCGCCCCCTCCCGCAGCAACAACGCCGTCCTCCTCGCCGCCGCCGGCGCCTTCGTCGTCGGCTGGTTCTCCATCACCGCCATCGCCACCGACCTCGGCGGCCTCGCCAACCTCGAACCCGGCGGCTGGGTCCTCGGCGCCGGCTCACTGCTCACCCTCGCCGGCGCCCTCGGCCTCCCCCTCGACCGGCGCACCGGCGTCACCCTGCGCGTCCTCGACCGACGGCTCTTCCTGCTCGTGCCGGCCGCCGCCGTCGTCTGGTTCGCCACCCACGCCATCCCCGAGGACAAGCCGGTCGCCCCCGTGCTGACCGCCCTCGCCGGCGGCCTCGTCATCGGCGCCGCAGCCGTCCTCGCCGTCCAGCTCGGCCACCTCGCCAACCACTGGCTGCGCATCGCCAACATCACCCGGCCGCTGCCCGCCCCCCGCGAACTCCCCTCCTGGGCCGAGATCCTCCTCATCGTCGCGGCCTTCGCCACCGGCCTGTTCGCGATCACCTTCGGCATCGACACCGAGTACGGCGAGCTCTTCATCGGCTACCTGCTGCTGGCCGGCACCGTCATCCCCGCGATCACCAAGTCCGGACTGCTGCCCCGGCTGCGCTCCCTGACCGTCAAGTACCGCTCGGTCACCACCGGCGCCGCCTTCGCCGCCGCCGCCAGCTTCCCCTTCACCCAGACCAGCGACCAGTACACCTCGGTCGCCGCCAACATCCTGATCTTCGCCACCGTCGCACTCGGCCTCAACATCGTCGTCGGCCTGGCCGGCCTGCTCGACCTCGGGTACGTCGCCTTCCTCGGCGTCGGCGCCTACGCCGCCGCCCTGGTCTCCGGCTCCCCCGCCTCCCCGATCCACGTCCAGTTCCCGTTCTGGGCCGCGATGCTCACCGGCGCCGTCGTCTCCATGGTCTTCGGCGTCATCATCGGCGCCCCGACCCTGCGACTGCGCGGCGACTACCTCGCCATCGTCACCCTCGGGTTCGGCGAGATCTTCCGCATCACCATGCTCAACCTCAACGGGACCACCGGCCCCAAGATCACCAACGGCTCCAACGGCATCCCGCGCATCCCCGACCTGGAGATCCTCGGCTTCAACCTCGGCAAGCCGCACACCGTGCTCGGCGTCGAACTCGGCCGCTTCTCCAACTACTACCTGCTGATGCTGCTGGTCACCGCCCTCGTCGTGCTGGTCTTCGCCCGCGTCGGCAACTCCCGCATCGGCCGCGCCTGGGTCGCCATCCGCGAGGACGAGACCGCCGCCGAGGCCATGGGCATCAACGGCTTCCGCCTCAAGCTCCTCGCCTTCGCCCTCGGCGCCTGCCTCGCCGGCCTCGCCGGCACCGTCCAGGCCCACGTCAGCTACACCGTCACCCCCGACCAGTACACCTTCGCCGAGGCCCTGCCGCCCAACTCCGCCTTCCTGCTCGCCGCCGTCATCCTCGGCGGCATGGGCACCATCAGCGGCCCCCTGGCCGGCGCCACCCTCCTCTTCCTCGTCCCGAAGAAGCTCGAATTCCTCTCCGACTACCAGCTGCTCGCCTTCGGCATCGCCCTCATCGTCCTGATGCGGGTCCGCCCCGAAGGCCTCATCCCCAACCGCCGGCAGCAGCTGGAGTTCCACGAGGCAGCGATCCCGGCGCAGTCGACCGGCGACGCGGCCACCCTCACCAAGGCAGGGGCGTGACCAGCCAGATGACCACCACCGACGCCCCCAGCGCCCCCGCCGTGACCAGGCCCATCCTCGAAGTCTCCGGCGTCACCATGCGGTTCGGCGGCCTCACCGCCGTCAACGACGTCTCCCTCACCGTCGGCGAGGGCGAGATCATCGGCCTCATCGGCCCCAACGGCGCCGGCAAGACCACCTTCTTCAACTGCCTCACCGGGCTCTACGTCCCCACCGAGGGACGGGTCGCCTACAAGGGGACGGTCCTGCCCCCCAAGCCCCACCTCGTCACCCAGGCCGGCATCGCCCGCACCTTCCAGAACATCCGGCTCTTCGCCAACATGACCGTCCTGGAGAACGTCCTCGTCGGCCGCCACAGCCGCACCCGCGAAGGCCTCTTCTCGGCCATCCTCCGCGGCCCCGGCTACCACCGCGCCGAAGCCGAGAGCCGCGCCCGCGCCATGGAACTCCTGGAGTTCACCGGCCTCGCCGACAAGGCCGAGCACCTCGCCCGCAACCTCCCCTACGGCGAACAGCGCAAGCTCGAAATCGCCCGCGCCCTCGCCTCCGACCCCGGCCTGCTCCTCCTCGACGAGCCCACCGCCGGCATGAACCCCCAGGAGACCAGGGCCGCCGAGGAGCTCGTCTTCGCCATCCGCGACCGCGGCATCTCCATCCTCGTCATCGAGCACGACATGCGGTTCATCTTCAACCTCTGCGACCGCACCGCCGTCCTCGTCCAGGGCCAGAAGATCGTCGAGGGCGACCGCGAAACCGTCCAGAACGACGAACGCGTCATCACCGCCTACCTCGGCGCCCCGCTCGAAGGCACCACCGCAGCACCGGAGGACACCCAGTGACCGCACTCCTTGAGGTCGAGGACCTCCGCGTCTCCTACGGCAAGATCGAAGCCGTCAAGGGCATCAGCTTCACCGTCAACCAGGGCGAGGTCACCACCCTCATCGGCACCAACGGCGCCGGCAAGACCACCACCCTGCGCACCCTCTCCGGCCTGCTCAAGCCGACCTCCGGAAAGGTCCTGTTCGACGGACAGCCGCTGACCACCGTCCCCGCCCACAAGATCGTCGCCCTCGGACTCGCCCACTCCCCCGAAGGCCGGCACATCTTCCCCCGCATGACCATCGAGGAGAACCTCCTCCTCGGCGCCTTCCTGCGCAGCGACAGCGCCGGCATCACGGCGGACGTCGAGCGGGCCTACGGGCTCTTCCCCATCCTCGGGGAGCGCCGCAAGCAGGCCGCCGGCACGCTGTCCGGCGGCGAGCAGCAGATGCTCGCCATGGGCCGCGCGCTGATGTCCCAGCCCAAGCTGCTCATGCTGGACGAGCCGTCCATGGGCCTCTCCCCGCTGATGATGCAGAAGATCATGGCGACCATCGTGGAGCTCAAGGCGAGCGGGACGACGATCCTGCTGGTCGAGCAGAACGCCCAGGCCGCCCTGTCGCTCTCCGACCAGGGCTACGTGATGGAGACCGGCCGCATCGTCCTCCAGGGCACCGGCGCCGACCTGCTGCACGACGAGTCCGTCCGCAAGGCCTACCTCGGCGAGGACTGACCCCCCGGCACGACGAAGGGGCCCGGCGGCTGCGTCCAGCCGCCGGGCCCCTCGTCGTCGCGCTACTCGCCCTTGGCCTCCTCGGCCTTCTTCTTGTCCTGGGCCTCGCCCTCTTCGATCACGGCCTCCGCGACCGCGGCCATCGTCATCCGGCGGTCCATCGAGGTCTTCTGGATCCACCGGAACGCGGCCGGCTCGTTCAGCCCGAACTTCGTCTGCAGCACGCTCTTCGCCCGGTCCACCAGCTTCCGGGTCTCCAGCCGCTGGGTGAGATCCGCGATCTCCTCCTCCAGCGTCCGCATCTCCGTGTACCGCGAGACGGCCATCTCGATCGCGGGCACGAGGTCGCTCTTGGAGAACGGCTTCACGATGTACGCCATCGCACCGGCGTCCCGCGCCCGGTCCACCAGCTCCCGCTGCGAGAACGCGGTCAGCATCAGCACCGGCGCCAGGTGCGCCTCGTGGATCTGCTCGGCGGCGGAGAGCCCGTCCAGGACCGGCATCTTCACGTCCAGGATCGCCAGGTCGGGGCGGAGCTCCTCGACCAGCCGCACCGCCGTCGCCCCGTCCCCGGCCTCGCCGACGACGGTGTACCCCTCCTCTTCGAGCATCTCCTTCAGGTCGAGGCGGATCAACGCCTCGTCCTCGGCGATCACAATCCGGGTGATCTGGGGCATGTCGGTCTCAAGCGGCTCGGCCTGCTCGTCGGCGGTGCTCACGGGGCTCCTAGTTCCGGCGGGGTACTGCATGCACGAGGGTACCTAGCTGCGCCAGACAACGTGCGCAGGGTATCCTTCACGGGCGCGAACTTGCCGGGTTGGTGGAAGGGCAGACACGATCGCCTCAAAAGCGATTGCTCGAAAGGGCGTGTGGGTTCGAATCCCACACTCGGCACCAGATTTTCCCTTATATTCCCAGGTAATGGGAAGTTCATCACATCTGATGGACCATGCGCGAACCGCCACCACACGGTCCCCGCCCTCTCATGCTGGCGCACATGACCACCCTTTCTGTGCGCGAACAAGCAGTCCTCCTCCTGCGCCGCGGCCTCCGCAATGTCGAAGTGGCCCGACGCCTCGGCGTCCCGCCCGGCACGGTCTCCTGGTGGAAGCACGAGGATCTCGCCAAACACGGCACACTCCCCGGCCGCAAACGCTCCGCCTGCCTGCACTGCTTCGGCGACGAGCTGGACCGCCCCGCCTACGCCTATCTGCTGGGTCTCTACCTCGGCGACGGCCACATCCTGTTGCCCAACAAGTACCGCAGAACCCAGAGCCTCCAGATCACCTGTGACGACCGCTGGCCCGGAATCGCCGATTCCGTCGAACGTGCCGTCCGCCAGGTCCTCCCCAACAACAAACCCTGCCGGGTGAGACGTGCCGGCTGTCACGACATCAAGGTCTACTCGAATCACCTGACCTGCTACTTCCCCCAGCACGGCCCCGGCAAGAAGCACGAGCGTCCGATAGCCCTGGAGCCCTGGCAGCAGGACATCGTCGACGCCCACCCCTGGGACTTCCTGCGCGGCCTGGTCCACTCCGACGGCTGCCGGATCACCAACTGGACGACCCGGACTGTCGGCGGCGTCCAGAAGCGCTACGAGTACCCGCGGTACTTCTTCACCAACACCTCGACCGACATCGTCCGCCTCTTCACGGCCACCCTCGACGCCGTCGGCGTGCAGTGGAAGTCCGCCACCCGCCCCACCGGCACGGTCAACGTCTCCGTCGCCCGCAAGGAGTCCGTCGCCCTCATGGACGCCCACATCGGCCCCAAGTACTGACGGTGCCGCCGGGACCAGGGACTACGCCCCGAGCCTGGCGTCGCCCCACACCCCGTAGCTGTAGGGGGACAGGTCCGCCGTCGTGGCGTAGGTGACCACGATCTTCAGGCGCAAGGCGTTCCTGACGTCGACGGTGAGCTGCTGCGACTGCCCGAGCGAGAGGGTCTGCCGGGCCACGGACCTGCCGTCGAGGAAGACTTCGAAGGTCAGGACGGTGCCCGTGGGTGAGTCGTCGCGGGCCCCGATCGTGGCGCTGAACGTCTGCCAGGAGCGTTCGAGGTTGTACTCGGCCGCGTTGGACGGGATGGAGGTGAGATCCGTCCGGAGGGAGACGCTGTGGGCGTAGTTCGTGCCGTTCACGAGTGCCGCGCCGTTCTCGACGCCGTAGGTGGAGGAGAACGGGTCGTTGTCGCTGAGGTACTGCGTTCCGGCCGTGAAGGTCGTCGTGGGCGAGCCGGAGCCGGGCGGCCCGGAGGTGGGCGAGCCCGGCGTGGGCGACGCGGAGAGGTCGGTGGCGGACGGGGCGGTGGCCGTCACGGTGACGGTCCGGGGCGCCGTCGCGGCCGTGGTGGAGGCGGCGGGCGACGAACCACCGGAGCCGCACGCGGCGACCGCGACGGCGGTCAGGCCGGCCGTCGCGGTGGCGGCCAGGAGCCGAATCGCCCGCCGGTACCCCCGAAGCGGCGTCCCGGGTGTTCTGCCCATGTCCCTCAGCTCCTAGGTCGCCGGCGGCTTGGGCGGGTCGTAGGGCGGCGGGGGCGGCGCATTCACCGGTGGCTTCGCACCGACGTGCCACTCGGCCTCATCCTGGGTCCGGGGCCGGTCCCGCTGGACGGCCGCCACCACTGTGAAGGCCGCTGTGGCGATGGCGGCGAGCAGGCCGATCCAGAGGCCGGCTCCGGTCGAGGCCGTGGTCTGGGTCAGTTGGTTGTTCAGGTCCACCAGGTCGGAGACGTCGGCCACTTTGACGATGTAGAGGACCAGCAGAACGGACGCCGGGATCAGCGCGATCACGGCGAATTTCCGGTCGTCCCGTGCGAATGCCGCGCCGACGAGGCCGAGGAAGGCCAGGACCACCACGATGATCAACGCCGGTCCGGCCGCCTGCATGCCCTCCCCGAAGGCGTCAACGGTGGTGTACGTGTCCGAGACCCAGGGGGCGAAGAGCATGAAGAAGCTCAGCACTGCCGTGCCTGCGGCCGCCACCAGCGGCCAGTCGCGGGACAGCCGGGGTGCGATGCCCCCGCCGCCGCGCTGCGGGGGGTCCTGGTGGGCCATGGCTCCTCCGTCCGTGCGTGACGTCGCACTCGTTTCCGGGGAGGGGATTGCGGGAGCCGCACGGTCGGGTGCCGACGCTCCCCTTTCAGCATGTGGCGGCCGTGAAGGAGGTGCAACCTCGGCTCGACCGCGCCCTCCGGCGTGCGTGGCACGGCGGCCCGTGGTGCGCTGGAGTTCCGGGACCCCCGGGCGGCGGAGGGTCCTGATGCCTCTCCGTGTTTCGGCGGTCCGGTACTTGACTGACTGTGACTTCCACATGGGAACAGGCGATACCGATGGCGAGAGTCAACGCGCAACGGTGGCCGGCCCTGCTCGGGGCGTTTCTGCTGGCCGCCGCGTGCGCGGCGCTGCCCGACGGTGCCGCTGCCGCACGTCCGGCGCTCGTGCCGGCCTGCCTGACCGTGAGCCCCTATCCGGACGGCCCGCACGACAGTTGGTCGTCGGCGGCGCCGATCTCCGTGCAGCGCTACTTCCTCGCCGCGGCCACCGACTGTGATGGAACGGTCTACGCCCTCGGCGGGTGGGAGGCCACGACGTCGCACCCCGGGCCGTCGGACTTCGCCCGCAGCGATCTGGTGGAGAACTACGACCCCAGCAGCGGCTCCTGGACGACCTTGCCTCCTCTGTCGAGTGCGCGGGACAGGCTGGCGGCCGTCACCGACGGGGACGGCCGGATCCTGGCCATCGGCGGCGACGACGCCTCCTCGGGCACGGCCGTCGAGGTGTACACGCCCGGTTACGGAGCATGGCAGGCCATGCCCAGTCTGCCCGTGGAGATGCCGTTCCCCTCGGCCGCTTCGGATGCCGCGGGGAACGTCTACGTCTTCGACGGCAACGAGACCGCGATCTTCGACGCGGAATCCAGGACCTGGCAGACCGGGCCCCCGATGCCGACGGCCCGCGAAGGCGCGGTGGCCGCGACCGGTGCGGACGGGAGGGTCTACGTGATCGGCGGGTACACCGCAGCGGAACCTGACGTTCCCACGAGCACGGTGGAGGTCTACACGCCGAGTACCCAGGAGTGGAGCCAGGCGGCGCCCATGCCGGGGCCGAAGGGCCGGGCTGCGGGGGTGACGGCTCCGGACGGACGGATCCTCGTGTTCGGGGGCGCCTCCGAGCCCGGGGACACGCCAACGGCGGTGACCTACGCGTATTCGCCGGGGACGGACCACTGGGAGCCCGCCGAGAGCATGCCGCACGCGAGGGACTGCGCGGCGGCGGCGGTCGGCGGCGACGGACGGATCTACCTCGTCGGGGGGACGCAGGGCGATTCCACCGACACCGCCACCACGGACGTCAACGTCTACACGCCCTGACCGGCCGGGTGGGCGGCACCCCTCGGAGGGGCGCCGCCCCGACCGCACCCGGGGCACGGTCAGTTGTCCAGCGTCCCCACGTGGTGGACGCGGACGAGGTTGGTGGAGCCGGCGAGGCCGGGGGGCGAGCCGGCGGTGATGACGACGATGTCGCCCTTCTGGCAGCGGCCCAGGGAGAGCAGGGCCGCGTCGACCTGTTCGACCATCTCGTCCGTGGTGGGGGCGAAGGGGCCGAGGAAGGTCTCGACGCCCCAGGTGAGGGCGAGTTGGCTGCGGACGGCGGGTTCGTAGGTGAAGGCGAGGACGGGGATGGGCGAGCGGTAGCGGGTGAGGCGGCGGGCGGTGTCGCCGGACTGGGTGAAGGCTACGAGGTACTTGGCGCCGAGGAAGTCGCCGATCTCGGCGGCGGCGCGGGCGACGGCCCCGCCCTGGGTGCGGGGCTTGTTGCTGGGGGTGAGCGGGGGCAGGCCGGCGGCGAGGACGTCGCCCTCCGCCGCCTCGATGATGCGGCCCATGGTCCGGACCGTCTCGACGGGGTACTTGCCGACCGACGTCTCGCCGGAGAGCATGACCGCGTCGGTGCCGTCGAGGACGGCGTTGGCGACGTCGGAGGCCTCGGCGCGGGTCGGGCGGGAGGCGTTGATCATCGAGTCGAGCATCTGGGTGGCGACGATGACGGGCTTGGCGTTGCGCCTGGCCAGCTTGACGGCGCGCTTCTGGACCATCGGGACCTGTTCGAGGGGCATCTCCACGCCCAGGTCGCCGCGGGCCACCATGATGCCGTCGAAGGCGTCCACGATGGAGTCCAGGTTGTCGACCGCCTGCGGCTTCTCCACCTTGGCGATGACGGGGACGAAGCGCCCCTCCTCGGCCATGACGCGGTGGACATCCTCGATGTCGCGGCCGCTGCGGACGAAGGAGAGGGCGACGAGGTCGGCGCCGGTCCGCAGGGCCCAGCGCAGGTCGTCGACGTCCTTGTCGCTGAGCGCGGGCACGGAGACGGCGACGCCGGGGAGGTTGAGGCCCTTGTGGTCGGAGACGAGGCCGCCCTCGATGACGGTGCAGCGGACGAGGGGTCCGTCGACGTCGACGGCTTCGAGGGTGACCCGGCCGTCGTCGACGAGGATCCGCTCGCCGCGGGTGACGTCGCCGGCGAGGCCGGCGTAGGTGGTGCCGCAGATGTGCTGGTCTCCGACGACGCCCTTGTCGGTGGAGATGGTGAACTCGTCGCCGCGTTCGAGAAGTACGGGTCCTTCGGCGAAGGTGTCGAGCCGGATCTTCGGGCCTTGAAGGTCGGCGAGCACGCCGACGCTGCGGCCGGTCTCGTCCGCGGCCTTGCGGACCCGGCGGTAGCGTTCCTCGTGCTCGATGTGGGAGCCGTGGCTCAGGTTGAATCGGGCGATGTCCATCCCGGCGACGACCAGTGCCTTGATCTGGTCGTACGAGTCGGTGGCGGGCCCGAGGGTACAGACGATTTTTGCTCGGCGCATAGTGCTGAGAGTACGGATTACCGGCGCGTAACATCGACGTGCGTCCGGACAGCGGGATGACCTTTGCCGGAAGGCGAGTTGAACAATCTGACACATGGTCGGACGGGTGTGCGCGGCGGTCGTCGGCGGCCCGCTCCCCGATGCGATTCCGTGAAGGGGTGTTCACCCCCGGTTCACCGCCCCTTCGGCCTCCGCTCCCGCCCCGGCGGGACGCTCGTCACCCGGGTGGACCGCCCGGGCACGGAGCGGGCGAGGGGGAAACGTTCGGCATGAGGCGTGTGTTCGGGGTACTGGCGGCGCTGGCGCTGCTTGCCGGGGTGGGAGTCGCACTGCTCTGGCCGGGTGACGAGCCCGACGGCTCGGACGGGGTCGTCACCATCTCCGGCCTGATCGGGTCGGAGAAGAGGGAGTTCTTCGCGGACCCGGATGTCGTCGCGGAGTTGCAGAAACAGGGCCTGAAGGTCACCACCGACACCACCGGCTCCTGGCTGATGGGCGAGAGCGATCTCGCGAAGTACGACTTCGCCTTCCCGGCGAGCCTCTCGCCGGCGGAGGAGATCCGCAAGCAGCGGCAGATCAAGAGCGAGCCGGTGCGGCCTTTCTACTCGCCGCTTGTGGTGCTCGCCCACCGGTCGATGGCGGACGTACTCAAGGAGAACGGCCTGGCCGGCCAGAGCAGTTCGGAGCCCGCGGTCTGGACGCTCAAGATGGACGCCTATCTGAAGGCCGTCCAGGAGGGCCGGAAGTGGCAGGACCTCAAGGGGGCAGGCAGTCACAACGAGTTGAGGGGGCTGCTCTTCCTGACCACCACCGACCCGTCCACGTCCTCCTCCGGGGCGCTGTACCTGGCGGCCATCTCGTACCTGGCCAACGGCCACCAGGTGGTGTCGGACGACGCCGGGGTGGGCGCGGTCAAGGACGTGGTCCGGCAGGTGACCTCGGTCCAGGGTGACCAGAAGACCAGCAGCGACGGCCCGTTCAAGGACTTCCTGTCCGGGGTGGGCAACGGGCCGGTGCTGGCGTACGAGTCGCAGATGGCGGCGCTGACCGCCAAGGGCGTGTCCACGCCCGGTGGTTCGGCGGGCGACCTGGTGGTGCTCTACCCGGACACCACGGTGTTCAGCGATCACACCCTGGTGGCGCTCAAGCCGGGCGCCGAGAAGCTCGCCGCGGTGCTGCGGGACGACCAGGTCCTGCGGGACCTGGAGGCCAAGTACGGCTTCCGTCCGCAGGCGGACCCGGGGGCGCTCGGCAAGGCGGTCAAGGGCAGGCAGGGACCGGCCTACGCCTCCGACCTGGCGGCGGCCGGCGTGCAGCAGGCGCAGGTGCCGACGGTGGCGGTCCTGAACAAACTGATCAACGCGGCCAAGGGGAAGTGACGGGGGATGGCGACGGGTATGCGTGCGAAGACCGCGGTGGTGCGGGGCGGCCGGGTGATCGCGGCGGGGGTGGCCCTGCTGGTGGCGACGGCGTGCACCTCCTCCTCCAGTTCGTCCCCGGCCCCGAGGCCGAGCGACGCGCCGGCCCCGACCGCGCAGGCGGGTGTGCTGCGGGTGCTGGCCGGCAGTGAACTGCAGGACATGGCGCCGGTGTTGGAGGAGGCGCAGAAGGCGACCGGGGTGACGGTCCAGTTCGTGTGGACGGGTTCGCTGGACGGTGCGGACGCGGTGTCGTCGGGGCGGGCGGACGGGAAGTACGACGCGGTGTGGTTTCCGTCCAACCACTACCTGCGGCTGGACGACTCGGGCCGGTCGAAGCTGCTGTCGGAGACTCCGGTGATGGTGTCGCCGGTGGCGGTGGGCGTGCGGTCCGCGACGCTCAACGAGCTCGGCTGGGGCGACGGTTCGAAGGTGAGCTGGGCGCAGGTGGCGGATGCGGCCTCGGCCGGGAAGCTGTCGTACGGGATGGCGGATCCGTCGCGGTCGAACTCGGGCTTCTCGGCGCTGGTGGCGGTGGCCTCGGCGTTCTCGGGGGCGGAGGCGGCGCTGACGGACGCGGACGTGCAGAAGGCGACGCCGTCGCTGAAGAGGTTCTTCACGGGGCAGAAGCTGACGTCGGGTTCGTCGGGCTGGCTGGCGCAGGCGTACAGCCGGGCCGAACAGGGCCGGGTCGGGGCGTTGGTGAACTACGAGTCGGTGCTGTTGTCGATGAACAGGACGCTGGCGGAGGGGCAGCGGCTGACGGTGGTGCGGCCGACGGACGGGGTGGTGTCGGCGGACTACCCGTTTACCCTGCTGGGGTCGTCGGCGCAGCGTGAGCGGGACTCGTTCCAGCGGTTGACGGCGTACCTGCTCAAGGACGACGTGCAGAAGCGGATCTCGGAGCTGACGCTGCGCCGTCCGGTGGCGGCGGGTGCGGCCCCGGCGTCGTCGTTGCCGGGTGACCGGCGGCGTGAGTTGCCGTTCCCGGGGTCGAAGTCGGTGGCGGACGGGTTGCTGGCGTCGTACCAGAACGAGCTGCGGCGGCCGTCGCGGACGGTGTACGTGCTGGACACGTCGGGTTCGATGGCGGGTGACCGGCTGGCGTCGTTGAAGAGGGCGCTGGGGCGGTTGACGGGGGCGGACGACACGCGGGGGGTGCGGCGGTTCCGCAACCGCGAGGAGGTGACGCTGATGTCCTTCGCGTCGAAGGTGAAGTCGGCGAAGACGCATTCGGTGCCGGCGGTGGACGCGCAGCAGGAGCTGGCGTCGATCAACGCGGATGTGCAGGCGTTGTCGGCGGACGGCGGTACGGCGGTGTACGGCTCGGTGGAGGAGGCGTACAAGCTGATCGAGCGGCAGCAGGCCGACGCCAAGGACGACCGGTTCACGTCGATCGTGGTGATGACGGACGGCGAGAGCAACGAGGGTGCGTCGGACCGGGACTTCAAGGACTTCTACAACGGGCTCTCGTCGGCGCAGAAGGCGGTGCCGGTGTTCCCGATCCTGTTCGGTGACGCGGCGAAGGCGCAGTTGCAGGGGATCGCGGACTTGACCGGGGGGAAGTTGTTCGACGGGACGGGCTCGTTGGACGGGGCGTTCGAGGAGATCCGTGGTTACCAGTAGCGGTACCGGTTCCGGCGGCTCCGGCGGTCCGGCTGGTCCGAACGGCCCTGGGGGCGGCGGGGGTTCGGTCGGGCGGCGGGTGCTGGGGTATCTGGAGTCGACCCGGAACCTGGTGGGCTGCGCGGCCGGTGCGGGTGGGCTGGGGTTGCACCTCGCGGGGCTGGGCGGTGCCTGGTGGCCGGGGATCGTGGCGGCGTTGTACGGCGCGGGGGTGCTGCTCTGGCCCGGCGGGCAGGGCGGCGCGGGCGGCCGGGGCGGGACGGGTGGCCGGGGCGGGACGGGCGGGCCGGTTCTGCCGCAGCCCGGGCCGGTCTGGCCGGAGTTGGAGGAGCTGCGGGTCTACCTGCGCGGCGTTCCGCGGCCGCCGGACCCGGCGAAGCTGGACGCGCTGCTGGAGGGGCTGCTGGGCCGGCTCGCGGAGCTGGGGCCGGGACCGGCCACGGAGCCGGTCGTCGGCCGGCGGCTGCCGGTGGCGGTGGACGGCTATCTGCGGGCCCTGACGTGGGAGCGCTGGCGGCCGGGTGCGGGTGACCCGGGCGCCGACCTCGCGCACGAGGTGGAGCTGATGGCGGCGGGCCTCACGGTCTGACCCCTGGGCGGGCGCGGCGAACCGGACCGCGGCGGGCCGTGGTCCGGCCGGCCGTGCCCGCCGCGGGCGGCCTCAGCCCTCCAGCACGCCCGCCAGCTCCGCCCGGCGCCGCACGCCGAGCTTGCGGAAGCTGTTGGTCAGGTGGGTCTCCACCGTCCGCACGGCGAGGTGCAGCATCCCGGCGATCTCCGCGTTGGAGCTCCCGGCCGCCGCCATCCGGCAGATCCGCAGTTCGCTGTCGGTCAGGGCCTCCGTCCCGGCGTGTTCGCCGCGGCCGAGCCGGGCGCCGGAGGCGCGCAGCGACTCCACGGCGACCGCCCGCAGCCGGACGGCGCCGAGCTGTTCGGCCCGGACGGCGGCGTCCCGCAGGGCCCGGCGGGCGGCGCCGCGCCGGCCGCCGTCGGCGAGCAGCCGGCCGTAGGTGATCAGTGCGGGGATCAGTTCGGTCTCCACCCCGGCGCCGCGCAGGAGGTCGACGGCCTCGGCGGCGAGGTCGAGCCCGTGCCGGCCGCCGGTGGCGGCGGCGAGGGCGCGCAGGGCGCGGCCGACGGTGCGCGGGGTGCCCCAGACGCGGGCGAGCCGCAGCTCCTCCTCGGCGAGGGCGACGGCGGGGCCGGGTTCGCCGAGCAGGGTGTGGCAGTCGGCGGCGGCGGAGCGCCAGGGGGTGACGATCGGGCTGAGGACCTGTCGTTCGTCCTGCCGGCGCCCGCACTCCATCAGGTCGGCGAGGGCCGCGGCGGGCTCGCCGGTGGCCAGCCGGAGCATGCCGCGGGCGTACAGGTACTCGTTCCACTCCCAGGAGCCCTGGGCGCGGTCGGCGGCGACGGCCCGGGCCAGGCCGTGGGCCTGCCAGTACCGGCCGGTCTCGGTGAGGGCGAGGACGGCCTGGGCGACCAGGTGGGCGTTCTGCTGGCCGAGCAGCCCGGCGTAGCGGGCGCGGGCGGCCGCGGTGCCCTCGGTCCCGTCCGGTCCGTGCCCGCCGGGTCCGTGCCCCCCGGGTCCGTCGCCGTGAGGTCCCTGCCCGTTCGGGCCGTACCTGTTCGGGCCGGGCCCGTCCTCCGGCTGGGCGCCGCACCACCAGGACCAGACCGACCGCTCGGCCCGCTCGGCCCGGGCCGGCAGCGACCGGCCGGCCCGGCCGGCGGTCTCGCCCGTGTCCCGTCCGGTCTCGCCCCGTTCGGTCTCGTCCCACCCGGTCGTGTCTCGTCCGGTCTCGCCCGGGCCGGTCTCGCCCGGGCCGTGCGGCCCGGAGGGTGCCGGCCCGGTGAGGGCGAGGTCGTCCAGCAGCGCCTGGTACTCCCCCCGCATCACCTGCGCCTCGGCCCGGACGCTCAGCAGGCACTGGTAGCCCGGGTCGAGCGACGGCCCCCGGTACGCGGCGAGGCCGCGCTCCACCAGCCGGTCGGCCTCGGGGAGCAGGTCGGCCCACTGGGCCAGGGTGGCGGCGGAGACCAGGACGTAGGAGCGGCAGAGCGGGTCGACCGGGGCGGCGAGCAGTTCCTCGATCCGTCCGCCGACCTCGGCGGCGGAGAGCACCCCGCTGGTCGAGTCGAACTCGGTGAGCAGCGCGTAGGCGGGCGGCGCGAGCCGCTGGGAGGAACGGGCGGCGAATCCCTGGACGCGCTCGACCACCTGGATCCAGCTGCGCCCGTCGTGTGCGGCGATCAGCGCGGCGGCGGCCTGCACGGCGTGGACGAGGTCGTCGCGGTCGGCGAAGCGCTCGGCCAGCTCCTCCATCAGCTCCAGTGCGGCGGGGGTGTCGCCGCGGGCGGCGAGGACGGCGCCGAGCGTGTTGGCGGTGCGGAAGACACCCTCGTCGGACTGCTGGAGGTGGACGGCCTCGGCGAGGCGGCGCACGCCCGCGGTGCGCTCGTCGGGGCCGAGGGTCACCTCCAGGCTGCCGAGTTCGGTGAGCACCAGGGCGCGCCGGCGGTCGCCGAGCGGTTCGGCGAGGACGCGGCGCAGCAGGGTGACGGCGTCGGCGGGGCGGTCGGCGTCGGCGGCCTTGCGGGCGGCGTGGCGGAGCGTGTCGACGGCCCAGCGGGGGCCGGGGGCGGGGGTGAAGAGGAGGTGTCCGGCGACGCGTTCGTCGGGGGCGCCGGCCCGGTGCAGGAAGGTGGCGGCGGCGCGGTGGACGCGCGCGCGGTGGCCCGGCTCGTGGCCGGCGAGGACGGCGTCGGCGAGCAGCGGGTGGGCGAAGCGGGGCCAGCGGCCGGGGCCGGGGTCGTCGAGCAGGCCCTGGGCGGTGAGGTCGGCGAGCCAGCCGGCGAGCTGGTCGGGGTCGGCGTCGGCGAGTTCGGCGAGCATGGCCGCGGGGTCGTCGTGGCCGGCGACGGGCAGTGGTGCGGTGCGGGCGGCGGGGTGTTCGTGCATCCGGGCGATGACGCGGGCCGCGGTGAGGGCGCGGTCGCCGCCGCCGCGCAGCCAGGCCTCGACGGCTTCGGGGAAGGCGTCGCCGGGCAGGCGGGTGCAGCTGTCGGGGAGGGCCTGCGGGGCGGGCGCGGGGTGGTGGTGCAGGTCGCCGAGGAGGGCGGTGAGCAGCAGCGGGTTGCCGCCGGTGGCGCGGACGCAGTCGGCGGTGAGGGCGGTCGGGGTGGCCGGGCCGAGGTGGTGTGCGGCGAGGCGGGCGGCGGCGGGGGTGTCGAGCGGGCCGAGCGGGACGGTCTCGGCCAGGCCGGGGGGCAGGCCGCGGCCGAAGCGGGTGGGCGGGGTGCCGAGGACGGACTGGCGGCGTTCGGTGGCGAGCAGGAGGATGGGCAGGCGGTCGATCCGGCGGGCGACCTGGAGCAGCCAGTCGCAGGTGGGCCGGTCGGCGTGGTGGATGTCGTCGACGGCGAGCAGGACGGGGCTGTGGGCGGCGTGCAGGCGCAGCAGGGCCCAGAGGTCGGTGGTGGCGGGGTCCGCGGGCCGCTCGGCCGGGTCCGTCGGGCCGCCCGTCCCGGCCCGTCCGGCCCGCCGGCCGCGGTCGGTCCGTTCGCCGCCGGCGGCGCCGCCGAAGCGGGCCTGGTCAGCGCCGTCGGCGCCGTCGACGCGGGCCCGCTCGTAGCCGTCGGCGCGCACCGGGTACTCGTCGGGGCCGGTCTCGAACAGCTGGCGGGCGGCCGCGTACGGGGTGCCGGCTTCGTCGGCGGAGCAGCGGGCCCACAGCACGGTGGTGCCCTCGGCGGCCGCGCGGCGGGCGGCCTCGGCGAGCAGGGTGCTGCGGCCGGTGCCGGTCGCACCGGTGAGCAGGAGGACGCCGCCGGTGCCGGCCCGGGCGCGGTCGGCGAGGGCGGTGATCCGGCCGAGCTGGCGGTCGCGGGCGGTGAGGTGCACGGGGGCGGCCTGCTGCGGTCCGCGGATCCTGACGGTGCTCATCTGTTTCCCCTCCCCGTCGTTCCCTCCGGCGCGGCCGGGCGGGCACTCTTCGCCGTCATCCAGGGAAACGGCTTGACGGGGTATCAGCGCCTGGGCTAGTGGTGTGATTCTCGTCGCACCCCTGCCGGGGCGGGTGCGGCGGCCGTCTCCCCGGGCCCGGCGCGGCCCCACTTGTCCGCACAACCCGCAGGCCGACGCCGCTTCGCACCCTACCTCCGGGCTGCCTCCTGGGGCAGGTTCGGCCGCTCCGGAGGGCGCTCCCGCGGTGCCGTGCGGGCGCCGCCGGGTGGCCCGATCTCGTGGTGGACCACGATGGCCGTGGCCGCCCGCCGCGGGAAAGCATGGAGTCCACGGGGGCACCGCAGCCCCGGGCTCCCGGGGGCACCCCTGCCCCGGGACGCATTCACTGCACGGTCCCCGCCCGGTCGGGTTCATGCAACGCCCCCCCAGCGCGCGGCATGCCCGGATGTCCGGGTGGCGGGCCGGGATTCTTCAGGAGGGGGCCAGATTGACTGTCCTGCACACCGAGCCCGACCACCGCGGCGCCGCCCGGCGGCTGCCCGCGACGGCGACGCCGCCCCGCGCCGTGCCTCCCCAGCGTCCCGCGCCCGTGCGCCATGCCGCCGCGGCCTCGGCGGCCCCGGCCGGCGGCGTGCGCACCGGTGTGGTGGTGCGGGCCGCGGACCCGATCTCGCGGGCCGGCGCGGAGGCGCAGCTGCGCCGCCACCCGGGCCTGGAGCTGATGGCGGACGACGCCGCGGTGACGCCCGGCGCCGTCACCGTGCTGCTCGCCGAGTCGGCGGACGCCGCCGTGGTGGCGACGCTGCGCCGGCTGGTGCGCGGCGCCGACCAGAAGGTGGTGCTGGTCGTCGAGCGGATGCGCGAGGCCGAGCTGTTGGAGGCGGTGGAGTGCGGGGTGGCCGCGATCCTCTGGCGTCGGGAGGCGACCGCCGAACGGCTGGGCCGGGCGGTGCTCGCCGCGGCGCGCGGCGACGGGGACCTGCCGGCCGATCTGCTGGGCCGGCTGATCAGCCAGGTGGGCCGGTTGCAGCGCAGTGTCCAGGGGATGCCCGGGCACGCGCCGACGGGGCTGTCGGAGCGTGAGTCGGACGTGCTGCGGCTGGTCGCCGAGGGGTGGGACACCGGGGAGATCGCGGCCCGGCTGTCGTACTCGGAGCGCACCGTCAAGAACGTGCTGCACGGTCTGACCACCCGTCTGCAGCTGCGCAACCGGGCCCACGCGGTCGCCCACGCCGTGCGCGAGGGCTACATCTAGGACCTTCGGGTCCGTTTTCCGGGCAGCCGTTCCACCCGCCCGCCGTGCCCGCACGGCGCGGCGGGTGGCGCGTTTTCCGGGCGCGTCCGCCCGGGCCTGCCCGATCGCGCTCCGGACGCGCTCCGGACGTGGGCTTCGGAGGCGGGCTGCGGGCGCGTCCGCCCGCTTCGTCCGGTCGGGCCCGGAGCGCGCAGCACCCGCCCGGCCGCGTCACGAACGAGTTGCCAAGATCTCACCTGCTGGAAACGTCCCGGGGCTATCAATCCGCCTGACTGCACGGCACACTTCTACGCGCGTACCTCTACGCGCGTCACCATGACCTCCGCGAACGCATCCTTGACGATCCGTCCGCAGTCCCCACCCGGGAGAGCCGTCCATGTCCCTGAACCGCCGTGACTTCGTCACCCGGTCCGCCGCCACCGCCGCCGGTGCGGCCCTCGCCGGCGGCGCCTCGCTCGCCGCCGCCTCCCCCGCCGCGGCGGCCGGCCCGGACGACGCCCGTGCCAAGGGCAAGCCCGCGAAGAAGCAGGCCTTCACCGTCATGGGCACCACCGACCTGCACGGCCGGGTGCTCAACTGGGACTACTTCACCGACGCGGTGTACGCCGACAAGGCGCACAACGAGGTCGGCCTCGCCAAGATCTCCAGCCTGGCCAAGCAGGTCCGTGAGGAGAAGGGCTGGGACCGCTGCCTGCTCATCGACGCGGGCGACATCATCCAGGGCACCCAGCTGACCTACTACTTCGCCCGCGTGGAGCCGATCGCCACCGACGCGGACACCGCACCCGAGCACCCGATGGCGCTCGCCATGAACCTCATGGAGTACGACGCGGCGGCGCTCGGCAACCACGAGTTCAACTACGGCATCCCCACCCTGCGGGCCTTCGAGGAGCAGCTGGACTTCCCGCTGCTGGGCGCCAACGCGCTGCACGCGAAGGACGAGAAGCCCGCCTTCAAGCCGTTCGTCATCAAGGAGCTGCACCTGGGCGGCGGCCGACCGCTGAAGGTGGGCATCCTCGGGCTGACCAACCCCGGCATCGCGATCTGGGACAAGGCCAACGTCGCCGGCAAGATGGTGTTCCCCGGCATCGTGGAGATGGCGAAGAAGTACGTGCCCCGGATGAAGGCGGCGGGCGCCGACATCATCGTGGTGTCCGCCCACTCCGGCATCGACGAGCCGACCACGTACGGCGACCAGCTTCCCTGGCCGGAGGACGCCTCGGGCGAGATGGCCGAGACCGTCCCGGACATCGACGCGGTGCTGGTGGGCCACACCCACAAGGAGGTGGCGCAGCGGCTGATCGTCAACAAGCAGACCGGGAAGACGGTGGTGCTCTCCGAGCCGCTCTGCTGGGGCCAGCGGCTGACCTGCTTCGACTTCGAGGTGGAGTTCGACCGGGGCGCGTGGAAGCTGGTCTCGCTCTCCTCCCGGGTGCTGAACTCCAACACCGTGCCGGAGGACCCGGAGATCGCGAACGCGCTGGCGGACCAGCATAAGAAGGTCGTGGCGTACGTCAACCAGCCGATCGGCACCTGCAAGGCCGAGCTGTCGATCGCCGAGTCCCGGTTCAAGGACACCCCGATCATCGACCTGATCGGCCGTGTCCAGGCCGACGTCGTGCGGGAGGCGCTGGCCGGCGGCCAGTACGCCAAGCTCCCGGTGCTGGCGCAGGCCGCGCCGTTCAACCGCACCGCCCTGATCCCGGCCGGACAGGTCAAGCTGCGGGACGCCGCCGGGCTGTACATCTACGAGAACACCCTGGAGGCCCGCATCCTGACGGGCGCCCAGATCAAGGACTACCTGGAGTACTCGGCGAAGTACTACGTCCAGGTCGCCCCGGGTGCGCCGATCGACAAGGACACCCTGACCAACGCGCAGACCACCCCGGACTACAACTACGACGCGGTGTACGGCGTCTCGTACGACATCGACATCTCGCAGCCGGTCGGCTCGCGGATCGTCAACCTGTCGTTCGACGGCAAGCCGATCGACCCGGCCGCCCAGTTCGTCCTGGCCGTCAACAACTACCGCGCCAACGGCGGCGGCAACTTCCCGCACGTCGCGAAGGCCCAGAAGGTGTGGGCCAACTCGGACGAGATCCGCAACGCGATGATCGCCTGGGTGAAGGCCAAGGGTGTCATCGACCCGGCCGACTTCGCCGGCGAGTCCTGGCGCCTGGTCCGCGTCGGCCAGCCGGTGTTCTGACCCGCCGCACGCACCGGCCGGCCCCGGACCGCTCTCGGCGGTCCGGGGCCGGTCGCGTCCGGCCGACCGCCGGAGAACGGCTCCGCGGTTCGAGAATGGCGGCATGACCGAGTTCCGTGGTCCCGAACGGCACGCCCGGCTCCTGGCCTACGCGCAGAGCCTGACGCCACCCTCGGGCTGGAAGATCGAGGTGTCCGGCGACGAGATCATCGTGATGGCCGGCCCGTCACTGATCCATCAGCGCAACCTGCTCATCGTCCGGGAGCAGTTCGACGCCCATCGTCCGGCCGACCTGATGCCCAGCGAGAACACCGACCTGGCCTCGCCGACCGTCGGCAAGCTGCGCAATCCGGACCTCACCTACCTCCCGCTCTCCGCGGTCGAGCTGGGCGGCAACGAAGTCCCCGCCGAGCTGGCCGCGATCGCGGTCGAGATCGTCTCTGTGTCGAACCCGGAGAACGACCTGGTCGGCAAGGTCCGCGACTACCCGCTGATGCACATCCCGCTGTACCTGGTGATCGACCCGCGGGACGGCGGGCTCACCCTCCACTCCGAACCGGACGGCGGCACGTACCGCCGGCAGTGGCGCGGACGGTTCGGCGACCGGGTGCCGGTGCCGGACCCGTTCGCCTTCGACCTCGTCACCGGTGATCTGATCCGCTACCCGGCCGCCTGACCCGCCCGCGTCCCGGCAGCCGTGGCGGCTGGGGCGGCCACGGCGGCTAGGGCTTGTGGCCCACGCCCGCCCAGAAGGCGACCTCGGCGTCGGTGGGCTGGGCCGGCTGGTCGGGCCGCCAGAGGGGGGCGGTGACGAGGCCGGGTTCGGCCAGCTCCAGGCCGTCGAAGAAGCGCAGCACCTGTTCGCGGCTGCGCATGGTGAGCTGGGCGGAGGCGTTGCGGTAGACGGCCGGGCCCTTGGCGGCGTCGGCGGGGGCGGTGAAGTCGCCGGTGGCGTGCGAGAGCGCGAGCCGGCTGCCGGCGGGCAGGGCGTCGACGAGGGTGCGCACGATGCCGTGCGGGTCGTCCTGGTCGTCGATGAAGTGCAGGACGGCGAAGAGCAGCAGGCCCACGGGCCGCCCGGAGTCGAGGAGCGCGCGCACCTCGGGGGTCCGCAGGATCGCGGCCGGGTCGCGCAGGTCGGCCTGGACGACGGCGGTGCTCTCCGGGGTGGTCCCGCTGAGCAGGGCGCGGCTGTGCACCAGCACGATCGGGTCGTTGTCGAGGTAGACGACCCGCGCGTCGGGGTGGACGCGCTGGGCGACCTCGTGGGTGTTGCCGGCCGTGGGGATGCCGGTGCCGATGTCGATGAACTGCCGGATTCCGGCGGCCGCGAGGTGGTGGACGGCCCGGCCGAGGAAGGCCCGGTTGGCGAGGGCGCTGATCCGCACCAGCGGGCTGAGCGCGAGGACCTTCTCGGCGGCCGCCCGGTCGGCGGGGAAGTTGTCCTTGCCGCCGAGGTAGTAGTCGTACATCCGGGCGGGGTGCGGGACGTCCGGCCGCAGGTCGGTGGGCATGCGCGGGTCGTCGGCCCCGCTGTCCGCCCAGTCCGCGACGATGTCCTGACGTTCGGTCATTCTCGGTCCCCCATCGGGCCGTTCCGGTCGTTCCCCGGGCAGCCTAGGCGTCGGACGGGAACCGTACCGGCCACTTCCGGAATCCGGCCCGATGGGGCAGCCACCCGGCGGGACCGGTGCGGCGGAGCCCCCGCCAACGCCGGGGCTCCGCCAACGCCGGGGGCTCCCCCACCGCCGCACCGCCGTCCGTCAGAACGGGAAGCGGCTGCGCCCGTGCTGGATGGAGATCCACTTCACCGTGGTGAAGGCGTCCACCGTGGACTCGCCGTTCAGCCGGCCCACGCCCGAGTTCTTCTCGCCGCCGAAGGGCACCACGGCCTCGTCGGCGATCGTGCCGTCGTTGACGTGGATCATGCCGGTCTCGATCCGCTGCGCCACCCGCACACCGCGCTCGACGTCCGCGGTGTGGACGGCGCCGCTGAGGCCGAAGGGGGTGTCGTTGGCGATCCGGACGGCCTCGTCCTCGCCGTCGAAGGGCACCACCAGGACGACGGGGCCGAAGAGTTCGCGCTGGAGGATGGGCGCGTCGGCCGGCAGGCCGCCGAGGACGACCGGGGCCATCAGGCTGCCGTTGGTCTCGCCGCGCAGCAGGGCGGTGGCGCCGGCGGCGATCGCCTGGTCGACCTGGGCGGTGATGGAGTCGGCCTGGACGGGGTTGATCAGCGGGCCGAGCTGGGTGGCCGGGTCCCTGGGGTCGCCGACCCGCAGGGTGGCGACCTTGGCGACGAACTTCTCGGTGAACTCGTCGGCGACGCTGCGGTCGACCAGCACCCGGTTGGCGGCCATGCAGACCTGGCCCTGGTGGGCGAAACGGCTGAACACGGCGGCGTCCACCGCGTAGTCGAGGTCGGCGTCGTCGAGGACGATCAGGGCGCTGTTGCCGCCGAGTTCGAGGACGGTCCGCTTGAAGTGCGAGGCGGCGACGGTGGCGACGTGCCGGCCGACCTTGTCGGAGCCGGTGAAGGAGATCACCTTGGGCACGGGGTGCTCGATGAAGGCGTCGCCGATCTCGGCGATGTCGGTGATCACGACGTTGAGCAGGCCGGCCGGCAGGCCCGCCTCCTCGAAGATCCTGGCGATGAGGGTGCCGCCGACGACCGGGGTCTCCTGGTGCGGCTTGAGCACGACGCCGTTGCCGAGCGCCAGCGCCGGGGCGACCGCCTTGATCGACAGGAACAGCGGGAAGTTGAACGGGCTGATCACCCCGACCACGCCGACCGGCAGGCGGTAGAGGCGGTTCTCCTTGCCGTCCACGGGCGAGGGCAGCAGCCGGCCCTCGGCGCGCAGCGAGAGCTGCATCGACTCGCGCAGCATGTCCTTGGTGAGGGCGAGCTCGAAACCGGCCTTGAGGGCGGTGCCGCCCAGCTCGGCCGTGATCGCCTCGGTGATCTCCTGCTCGCGCTCCTCGATGATGCGCAGTGCGCGCTCGAAGACCAGGCGGCGGGCGTAGGGGTTGGTGGCGGCCCACTCCTTCTGCGCCCGCTCGGCGGCCCGGTAGGCCTGGTCGACCTCTTCGACGGTGGCGACGGTGATGCCGGCGAGCTTGTCGCCGGTGTAGGGGTCGACGTCGACGATGTCCCAGGAGCCGCTGCCCGCCCGCCATTCGCCGTCGATGTACTGCAGCGCCAACTCGGAAAGGTACGACATCTGATCCCTCTCGTGCCGATTCGGGAAGACGGGCAGGCCTTCCCCGATCAGATCTGATCGGGCCTCATCGTACTTATGCTTCAGAGCTCTTGGCGTACGGAGCGGAGAAGTTCCCGTGTCCGCTCGGGGGAGAGCCCGTCGGCCGCCAGGCCGTCCATCGCGCCCGCGTACTCGGCCACCTCGGCGGGCTTGTCCAGGTACAGCGCGGTGGTGAACTGCTCCAGGTAGACGACGTCCGCGAGCTCCGGCTCGGCGAAGCCGAGCACCGAGAAGGCGCCGCCCTCCGCGCGCAGCCCGCCGAAGCCGAGCGGCATCACCTGGAGGACGACGTTGGGCAGCTCGGTCAGCTCCAGCAGCCGGTCGATCTGGGCCCGCATCGCCTCCGGCCCGCCCCAGGGGCGGCGCAGCGCGGCCTCGTCGAGGACGGCGAGCAGTCGTGGCGCCCGCTCCGCGGTGAGCACCTGCTGGCGCCTCAGCCGGACGTCGACCCGCCGCTCGACCTCGCCCGGCTCGGTGACGTGCCCGCCGTGCGTGATCACGGCCCGGGCGTAGTCGGCGGTCTGCAGCAGCCCGTGGACGAACTGGACCTCGTAGCTGCGGATGTCGGAGGCGGCCTCCTCCAGCCCGAGGTAGGTCTGGAACCAGCCGGGCAGCACGTCGCCGTACGCGTGCCACCAGGACGTCGCGTTGGCGTCGCGGACCAGGCCGAGCACACCGGCCCGCTCCTGCTCGGCCTCGACGCCGTACAGGGTGAGGAGGTCGGCGACGTCGCGCTCCTTGAAGCCGACCCGGCCGAGTTCCATGCGGCTGATCTTCGACTCCGAGGCGCGGATCGAGTAGCCGGCCTCCTCGCGGCTGACGCCCCTGGCCTCGCGCAGCCTTCGCAGCTGGGAGCCCAGCAGGAGGCGCCGTACTGTGGCGCCCCCGCCCGCCTGGGTCATGCTCATCCCGTCAACCTCCGCACCTCGCGCAGCCCCCCGGCCGTCGGCCGCAGTCTGCCACCTGGCACGGACAAACAACAGTCCGTCAGCCGAGGCGTTCGAGGCGCAGCAGTCCGGGCACCGCGGCCAGGCTCAGCACCAGCAGGAACAGCCAGGGCCAGGCGGCGCCGTGGGAGAGCAGGAGGGTGAGCAGGGCGGGGGCGACGGCCTGGCCGGTGTTCCAGGAGAGTTGGTAGACGGCGAGGTAGCGGCCGCGGCGGGCGGGGTCGGCGAGCGAGACGCTGAGCTCCTCGGCGTAGGGGGTGGCGACGGTCTCGGCGAGGTTGAAGACCGCCATCGCGGTGAACAGGCCGGCGGTCACGATCCAGCCGGGTGCGGCGGCCATCAGGGCGAAGAGGCCGAAGGAGAGCGCGTTGAGCAGGGCGCCGGCGGCGACCACCCGGGTCGGCCGGAACCGCTCCAGCCGGCGGGCCACCGCGTTCTGGGTGAGCACCACCTGGACGCCGTTGAGGACGAGCAGCGATCCGGCCAGCCAGGCCTCGCGGTGCAGGCCCTCGGTGAGGTAGACGGCGAGCAGCATGCTGATGATCATCGAGCCGAAGACGAAGGCCAGGTGGACGACGACCAGCAGCAGGTAGCGCCGGTCCCGCAGCACCGCCCGGTAGCCACCGTCCCGCTCCCCCGTCGCCGTCCGCCCCGCGGACGCCGCGGACGCCGCGGGCACCGTGGCGGCCGGCCGCCAGGAGGCCAGCAGGCCCGCCGCCACCGCGTAGCTGGCCGCGTTGAGGACCACCAGCGCCCGCAGCCCGCCCGTCCCGTCCCCGGCCACCAGGACGGCGCCGAGCGCCCCGCCCAGCCCCATCCCGGTGTTGCGCAGCGTCTGCACCAGCGCGAACCAGCGGGTCCGCTCGCCCTCGGCGGAGGCCAGCACCACCAGGCCGGTGCTGGAGGTCCAGTAGGAGACGTGCCCGATCTGGGCGAGCAGGCAGACCAGCACGATCTGCCAGACCTGCCCGGCGAGCAGGAAGCCGCCGTAGGCGAGCGCGGAGAGCGCGTTGCCGCAGGCCGCCACCGGGCGGGCGCCGTACCGGTCGATGAGCGGGCCGACGGCGATCGCGGTGGGCAGGGCGACCAGCCGGGCGGTGGTGACCGCGGCGCCGATGGCGGCCAGGGTCAGGCTGGTGGTGCGGGCGAAGTAGACGAGGGTGAAGGCGAGGATCAGTCCGGTGCCGAGGCTGTCCACGAGGTGGGCGCCGATCAGGCGGTGGCGGCCGGCGGTCTGCGGGAGGCCGAGCCGGTCCCGGAGCGGGGGGAGCGTGGCGGTGGTCATGGACCGAGCCTCCCGGTGATGGGATGCTGCGCCCAGAGATTCCATCATGATCGAATCGCAGCCGAATCCCGGCCGGATCCCCGTCGGACCCCGACCGGATCCCGACCGCTTCCGTACCGGAGACACCCGTGCTCACCTTGGACTTCTCGGCCCAGGACCTCGCCGCCACCCGCTTCGCCGGCTCGCGCGTGGTCGAGGTGGTGATGAGCGTCCAGGTGCTCAAGGACCCCGGCGCCAAGGCCGTCCACCTGCCGTGGGTGCGCCGGGCCCGCGAGCGGCTGGCGGCCGGCCGGGTCCGCTACGAGCTGCTGTCGCAGCTGGTGCCGATGCCGGCCTGGCACCTGCCGCAGTTCCTGACCGCCCTGCCGGCCGCCACCGCGCCCGGCATCGAGGCCGAGCTCGCCGCGCTGACGGCCACCGCACCGGCCGTCGTCCGGGCCGAACTGGACCTGGTCGGGCAGCCGCTGCCGCCGCTGGTGGCCGAGCTGTACGCCGATCCGGTGCCCGGGCTGGAGCGGCTGGCCGGTGAGGTCCGGGCGTACTGGTCGGCGGCCGTGGAGCCGTACTGGGGCCGGATCGTCCGGCTGGTGGAGGGCGAGATCCTCTACCGGGCACGGCGGATGGCGGCCGACGGCCCGGCGGCGCTGTTCGACGGCCTGCACCCGAAGGTGCGGTGGCAGGACGGCCGGATGACGGTGGCGCAGCAGCGGTACGAGATCGAGCGGCGGCTGGACGGCGGACGCGGCCTGGTGCTGGTGCCGTCGGTGTTCATCTGGCCGGGCATGGTCTGGCAGGTGGAGCCCGAGGGGCAGCCCGGGCTGGTCTATCCGCCGCGCGGGGTGGCCACGCTCTGGGAGAGCGCCGGTGCCACCGCTCCGGACGGGCTGGCCGGTGTGCTGGGCCGCACCCGGGCCCGGCTGCTCGCCGAGCTGGAGTCACCGGCCTCGACCAGCGAGCTCGCCGCCCGCACCGGCGGCTCCCCGGCGAACGTCTCGCACCACCTCACCGCCCTGCGCGAGGCCGGCCTGCTGGCCCGCCACCGCACCGGGCGCACGGTGCTCTACGCCCGCACCGAGGCGGCCGAGCTGCTGCTCCGCGGCTGAGCCGCACGGGGGCGCGCGGCCGGAGGGGGCCCGTGCGGCCCCCGTCCCCGAAGGCCCGGCCCCCGGAACGCGAAAACGGCGCCCGCCCTCCACTGGTCGGGGAGAGGGCAGGCGCCATGGCACCGTGCAGGCCCGGCGACGCTGACGGGGGCAGCGGCTCGAACTCCCGGTAATGCGGTACCGGGCGATCAGGGGGTCCGGGCCCGCCGGCGGTGGGGCCGCCGGCGGGCTCGGGTGTACGTCAGACCACCAGCGGGCGGTCCGTCGGACGGATCGGGGCGGGCAGCGGGGTCTTGCCGCCCAGGTAGCGGTCCACCGCGGCGGCGGCCGAACGGCCCTCCGCGATGGCCCAGACGATCAGCGACTGGCCTCGGCCGGCGTCGCCGCAGACGTAGACGCCATCGACGTTGGTGGCGAACTTTCCGTCCCGGGCCACATTACCCCGGGCGTCCAGCTCGACGCCCAGCTGCTCGACCAGGCCGTTCTTCACGTCCGTGCCGGTGAAGCCCATCGCCAGGGTGACCAGCTGCGCCGGGATGGCGCGCTCGGTGCCGGGCACCGGCTCGAAGCGGCCGTCCTTGAACTCGACCTCGACGAGGTGCAGCTCCTGGACGTTGCCGTCCTCGTCGCCGCTGAAGTGGGTGGTGTTGACGGAGTAGACCCGTCCCTCCTTGCCCCCCTCCGGCGAGGAGGGTCCCTCTGCCTGGTTGCCGACCGTCTTCGTCTCCCGGACGTAGAGGGCCTCCTCGTGGGCCGAGGTGACCTTGTAGGTCATCGGCATGGTCGGCCAGGGCTGGTGGCCGGGGCGCGAGTCGCCCGGACGCGGCATGATCTCCAGCTGGGTGACCGAGGCCGCCCCCTGGCGCAGCGCGGTGCCGAGGCAGTCGGCGCCGGTGTCGCCGCCGCCGATGACGATGACGTGCTTGCCCTTGGCGCTGATCGGCGGCTCGACGAAGTCGCCCTCCTGCACCTTGTTGGCCAGCGGCAGGTACTCCATGGCCTGGTGGATGCCCTTGAGCTCGCGCCCGGGCACCGGCAGGTCGCGGGCGGTGGTGGCGCCGGCGGCGACGACGACCGCGTCGAAGCGCTCGCGCAGCTGCTGCCCGGTGATGTCCTCGCCCACGTGGACGCCGGTGCGGAAGCGGGTGCCCTCCGCGCGCATCTGCTCGATGCGGCGGTTGATGTGGCGCTTCTCCATCTTGAACTCGGGGATGCCGTAGCGCAGCAGGCCGCCGACGCGGTCGGCGCGCTCGTACACCACCACGGTGTGCCCGGCCCGGGTGAGCTGTTGGGCGACCGCCAGGCCGGCCGGGCCGGAGCCGACGACGGCCACGGTCTTGCCGGAGAGGCGCTCCGGGACCTGCGGCGTGACGCCGCCGTTGTCCCAGGCCTTGTCGATGATGGTGACCTCGACGTTCTTGATGGTCACCGCGTCCTGGTTGATGCCGAGGACGCACGCGGACTCGCAGGGCGCCGGGCAGAGCCGCCCGGTGAACTCCGGGAAGTTGTTGGTCGCGTGCAGGCGCTCGATGGCGCCGGCGAAGTCGTCCCGGTAGGCGAGGTCGTTCCACTCGGGGATGAGGTTCCCGAGCGGGCAGCCGTTGTGGCAGAACGGGATGCCGCAGTCCATGCAGCGGCCGGCCTGCTTGGTGATGATCGGCAGGAGGCTGCGCTCGACGTAGACCTCGTTCCAGTCCCGCAGACGGACGTCCACGGGCCGGCGCTCGGCCAGCTGCTTGCCGGTGGTCAGGAAGCCCTTGGGGTCAGCCACGTGCCGCCTCCATCATCTTGCGAGTGGTCTCGGCCTCGGAGAGGCCATCGCGCTCAGCGGCGTCCTTGGCGGCGAGCACTGCCTTGTAGTCGGTCGGCATGATCTTGGAGAAGCGGGAGACCCCGCCGCCCCAGTCGGCCAGGAGCTCGGCGGCCACGGTGGAGCCGGTCTCCTCGTAGTGCTGCTGCACGGTCTCGCGCAGCCAGTCGCGGTCGGCGGCGGTCGGGGCCTCGATGCCCACCATGCCGTCGTTCACGTTGGCGGGGCGCAGGTCCAGCACGTAGGCGATGCCGCCGGACATGCCCGCCGCCAGGTTGCGGCCGGTCTCGCCGAGGATGACGACCCGGCCGCCGGTCATGTACTCCAGGCCGTGGTCGCCCACGCCCTCGACCACCAGGGTCGCACCGGAGTTGCGGACGGCGAAACGCTCGCCGGCCTTGCCGCGCAGGTGGACGCGGCCGCTGGTGGCGCCGTAGCCGATGGTGTTGCCGGCGATGACGTGGTTCTGCGCGTCGGCGCCGATCGCGGCGGCGTCGCGGGCCGGCCGGACGACGACCACGCCGCCGGACAGGCCCTTGCCGACGTAGTCGTTGGCGTCGCCCTCCAGGCGCAGCGTCACACCGCGCGGCACGAAGGCGCCGAACGACTGGCCGGCCGAGCCGGTGAAGGTGACGTCGATGGTGCCCTCGGGCAGGCCCTCGCCGCGGTACCGCTTGGTCACCTCGTGGCCGAGCATGGTGCCGACCGTGCGGTTGACGTTGCGGATCGGCAGCTGGATGCGGACGGCGTCGCCGCGCTCCAGGGCGTCCTCGGCGAGCTCGATCAGCTGGTTGTCCAGGGCCTTGTCGAGCGCGTGGTCCTGCGTGGTGGTGCAGTGCAGGGCCGCGCCCTCGGGCAGCTCGGGGACGTGGAAGAGCGGGGCCAGGTCGAGCCCGGCGGCCTTCCAGTGGTCGATCGCGGCCTGGGCGTTGATGTGCTCGGCGTGGCCGACGGCCTCCTCGATCGAGCGGAAGCCCAGCTCCGCCAGGATCTCCCGGACCTCCTCCGCGATGAACTCGAAGAAGTTGACCACGAACTCGGGCTTGCCGGAGAAGCGGTCGCGCAGCACCGGGTTCTGGGTGGCGACGCCGACCGGGCAGGTGTCCAGGTGGCAGACACGCATCATGATGCAGCCGGAGACGACCAGCGGGGCGGTCGCGAAGCCGAACTCCTCGGCGCCCAGCAGCGCGGCGATGACGACGTCGCGGCCGGTCTTGAGCTGGCCGTCGGTCTGGACGACGATGCGGTCGCGCAGGCCGTTGAGCAGCAGGGTCTGCTGGGTCTCGGCGAGGCCGAGCTCCCAGGGGCCTCCCGCGTGCTTCAGCGAGGTCAGCGGCGAGGCGCCGGTGCCGCCGTCGTGACCGGAGACCAGCACCACGTCCGCGTGCGCCTTGGAGACGCCCGCGGCGACGGTGCCGACGCCGACCTCGGAGACCAGCTTCACGTGGATGCGGGCCGCCGGGTTGGCGTTCTTGAGGTCGTGGATCAGCTGGGCGAGATCCTCGATGGAGTAGATGTCGTGGTGCGGCGGCGGGGAGATCAGGCCGACGCCGGGGGTGGAGTGCCGGGTCTTGGCGACCCACGGGTAGACCTTGTGGCCGGGCAGCTGGCCGCCCTCGCCGGGCTTGGCGCCCTGGGCCATCTTGATCTGGATGTCGTCCGCGTTGACCAGGTACTCGGAGGTGACGCCGAACCGGCCGGAGGCGACCTGCTTGATCGCCGAGCGGCGCTCCGGGTCGTACAGGCGGTCCGGGTCCTCGCCGCCCTCACCGGTGTTGGACTTGCCGCCGAGGCGGTTCATCGCGATGGCCAGGGTCTCGTGCGCCTCGCGGGAGATCGAGCCGTACGACATGGCGCCGGTGGAGAAGCGCTTGACGATCTCGGAGACCGGCTCGACCTCGTCGACGGGGACCGGGGTGCGGCCGAGGCCGTCCAGCTGGAACAGGCCGCGCAGCGTCATCAGCCGCTCGGACTGCTCGTTCACCCGGTCCGTGTACTGCTTGAAGATGTCGTACCGGCGGTTGCGGGTGGAGTGCTGGAGGCGGAAGACGGTGTCCGGGTCGAACAGGTGCGGCTCGCCCTCGCGGCGCCACTGGTACTCGCCGCCGATGTCCAGCGCGCGGTGCGCGGCGGGGATGCCGGAGGCCGGGTAGGCCTTGGCGTGGCGGGCGGCCACCTCCTTGGCGATCTCGTCCAGGCCGATGCCGCCGAGCTTGGTGGTGGTGCCGGCGAAGTAGGCGCCGACCAGCTCCCGGGAGAGGCCGATCGCCTCGAAGACCTGCGCGCCGCGGTAGGAGGCGACGGTGGAGATGCCCATCTTGGACATGACCTTGAGCACGCCCTTGCCGAGCGCCTTGATCAGGTTCTTGATGGCCTTCTCGGGCTCGACGCCCTCGATGAAGACGCCCTGGGCGACGAGGTCCTCGACGGACTCCATGGCCAGGTAGGGGTTGACCGCGCCGGCGCCGTAGCCGATGAGCAGCGCGACGTGGTGCACCTCGCGGACGTCGCCGGCCTCGACCAGCAGCGACACCTGGGTGCGCTGCTTGGTGCGGATCAGGTGGTGGTGGATCGCGGAGGTGAGCAGCAGCGAGGGGATCGGGGCGTGCTCGGCGTCGGAGTGCCGGTCGGAGAGCACGACGATCCGGGCGCCGTCGGCGATCGCGGCGTCGGCCTCGGCGGCGATCTCGGCCAGGCGGGCGGCCAGGCCCTCGCCGCCGGTGGAGACCTTGTAGAGGCCGGACAGGGTGACTGCCTTGAGGCCGGGCTGATCACCGTCGGCGTTGATGTGGACCAGCTTGGCCAGCTCGTCGTTGTCGATCACCGGGAAGGTGATGCCGACGGAACGACAGGCGGCGGCCTCGGCGGCCAGCAGGTTGCCCTCGGGGCCGAGGTTGGACAGCAGCGAGGTGACGAGCTCCTCGCGGATGGCGTCCAGCGGCGGGTTGGTGACCTGCGCGAAGAGCTGCACGAAGTAGTCGAACAGCAGGCGCGGCTTCTCGGAGAGCGCGGCGATCGGGCTGTCGGTGCCCATCGAGCCGAGCGCCTCGCCGCCGGTCCTCGCCATCGGTGCCAGGATGACCCGCAGCTCCTCCTCGGTGTAGCCGAAGGTCTGCTGACGTCGCGTCACCGAGGCGTGGGTGTGCGCGATGTGCTCGCGCTCGGGCAGCTTGGCGAGCTGGATCTGACCGCCGGCGACCCACTCCTCGTAGGGGTGCTCGGAGGCCAGCGCCGACTTGATCTCCTCGTCCTCGACGATGCGGTGCTCCGCGGTGTCGATGAGGAACATCCGGCCGGGCTGGAGGCGGCCCTTCCTGGCGACCTTCTCCTGCTCGATGTCGAGCACGCCGACCTCGGAGGAGAGGACGACCAGGCCGTCCTCGGTGATCCAGTAGCGGGCCGGGCGCAGGCCGTTGCGGTCGAGCACGGCGCCGATCTGGGTGCCGTCGGTGAAGGTGACGCAGGCCGGGCCGTCCCAGGGCTCCATCAGGTTGGAGTGGTACTGGTAGAACGCGCGGCGGGACGGGTCCATGGTGGCGTGGTTCTCCCACGCCTCCGGGATCATCATCAGCACCGAGTGCGGCAGCGAGCGGCCGCCGAGGTGGAGCAGCTCCAGGACCTCGTCGAAGGAGGCCGAGTCGGAGTGGTCCGGGGTGCAGACCGGGAAGATGCGGCTGAGGTCGCCAGGGATCAGGTCGGTGGCGAGCTGGGACTCCCGGGCGGTCATCCAGTTCCGGTTGCCCTTGACCGTGTTGATCTCGCCGTTGTGCGCGACGAAGCGGTACGGGTGGGCGAGCGGCCAGCTCGGGAAGGTGTTGGTGGAGAACCGCGAGTGCACCAGGCCGAGCGCGGAGGCGTAGAGCCGGTCCGACAGGTCGGGGAAGAAGGGCTCCAGCTGGCCGGTGGTCAGCATGCCCTTGTAGACGATGGTGCGCGCGGAGAGCGACGGGAAGTAGACACCGGCCTCGCGCTCGGAGCGCTTGCGGACGACGAAGGCGAGCCGGTCCAGGGCTATGCCGGTGGTCTCCCCCTGCGACAGGAAGACCTGGCGGAAGCGCGGCATCACGCTGCGGGCGGTGGCGCCCAGCAGGTCCGGGCTGACCGGGACGTCGCGCCAGCCGAGGACGGTGAGGCCCTCCTCGGCGGCGATGGCCTCGATCTGCGCGACGGCGGCGGCGGAGGCCTCGTCCTCGTCGGGCAGGAAGGCGATGCCGACCGCGTACGAGCCGGCGGCGGGCAGCTCGAAGGAGACCTTGGTGCGCAGGAACGCGTCCCTGGGTCAGG
>NZ_CP026498.1:8480903-8763258 GCF_002953255.1 Streptomyces sp. CB01881 | reverse complement strand
GCCGTCACCGGAGTCCGGCTCGGCGCCGGTGGCGCCGCGGTGCTCCAGGTTGCGCAGGACGGTCAGCGCCTGCTCGACGATCTTGTGGTCGGCGATGCCGGTCAGCGTGGCGACGAAACCGACGCCGCAGGCGTCGTGCTCGTTTCGCGGGTCGTACAGGCCCTGAGCAGCAGGTCGCGCATCCGGAACGAGCGCGTACGGCGGGCGCGCTGCGCCGGCCTGGGGCTCGTTGGCGGAGTGCATGGATGCAGACAGCATCGGCTCTCCCGTCGTCGTCATTCGAGGTGCTTGTGCAGTAGGGACGACGTTGGCCCTGATGCGATTTCGTGCAAGTTACATGATGCCCAAGATCCCGGGGAGCGGAATATCGCGTCCACATCGCGGACGGATGCGCAGGTCAAGGGCGCAGTGAGAGGACGTGCCACAGTGCACGTCCCGACGATTGTGCCCGGCGTGGGGCCGTTCGAAACAGGGGCGAAATCCCCCGGCCACAGAAGCCGATCAAGGTCTCCTGCGAATCCATTCCCGGAGTCGGCCCCGGGATGCGAATCCGCGGCTCCGGAGCCCGGATGATGAGACTAGGCCAGGCAACCTCCGCCCACCATGTGCGGAACGTCACGCGTTCCGCCGCATAATCATGCACCGCGCTGTACCATCCCACGACCCCGCCGGCGGGCCGCCCGGCCGGCTTCCCGCCGCCCGGCGGCCTGCCCGCCGGTCAGCCGACCTGTCCGCCGATCAGCCACCCCAGCAGGAACGTCACCCCGGCCGCCGCGCCGCCCAGCACCAGCTGCCGCAGCCCGCTGAACCACCAGGAACGGGCCGTCACCCTGGCCACCACCGCACCGCAGGCGAAGAGGCCGGCCACGGAGAGCAGCAGCGCCGGCAGCAGCGAGGTCGCGCCCAGCAGGTACGGCAGCAGCGGCAGCAGCGCGCCGACCGCGAAGCAGACGAACGATGAGCCGGCCGCGACCCACGGCGAGGGCAGGTCGTGGGGGTCGACGCCCAGCTCCTCCCGGACGTGGACCTCCAGCGTCCGGTTCGGGTCGGCGGACAGCTGTCGGGCCACCTCGTGCGCCAGCTCGGGCTCCACCCCGCGCGCCACGTAGAGCTGGGCCAGCTCGGCCAGCTCGCCCTGCGGGTTGCGGCTCAGCTCCAGCCGCTCGGCCTCGATCTCGGCCTGGACCAGCTCGCGCTGCGAGGCCACCGAGGTGTACTCCCCCGCCGCCATCGAGCAGGCGCCGGCCGCCAGCCCGGCGAGGCCGGTGAGCACCACCGTGCCGCTGGAGACCGCGCCGCCGACCACGCCGGTCATCAGCGCGAAGTTGGAGACCAGGCCGTCCATCGCGCCGAACACGGCCGGCCGCAGCCACCCGCCGTTCACGTCGCGGTGGTGCCCGGCCGCGGGTATGCGGGGGTGGCTCACGGCCTCGGGTTCCAGGGTGGTCACGCTCACGGGGGTCCCCTCCGTTCGATTGGTCTGCCTCGAACGTAGCCCTCCTGACCTGGGCATTTCCAGCAAAGTAAGGCTGTCCGAACAGCGCTCCGGCCGCCCTTCGCGAGGATCGCGGGGGCGGCCGGAGGAACGGGAAAGTCCCAGGTCAGGTCAGGTTCTCGGCGTCCTTGCCGGTCTTGTCGGCGGCCACCGCGGCGGGTTCCGCGTCCGTCTTTTTGTCCACGGGCCGGGACGGCTTCCCCTCCGCGGGGGCCTCCTCCTCGGCGGGGCCCTCCGGGCCCGCGTCGCCGGCCTCCTCCGGCTCGTGCGCCATCGGGTCGATGCTCGCCGGATCCTCACGGCCGGGCCGCTTCTTCCCCACGATCACGAGGTACGCGACGGCGCCCAGGAAGACCACGATCGCCACCCAGTCGTTGAGCCGCAGCCCGAAGAAGGTGTGCGCCTCGTCGATGCGCAGCCACTCGGTCCAGAACCGGCCCACCGTGTACGCGGCCACGTACAGCGCGAAGGCCCGGCCGTGGCCGAGGGTGAACCGGCGGTCCGCCCAGATCACCAGCAGCGCGACCCCGACGCACCAGATCGACTCGTAGAGGAAGGTCGGGTGGTAGATCCCCGTGACGACCTGGCCGTTCGGCAGCGTCTTGTCGATCTCCAGGCCCCACGGCAGCGTGGTCTCCCGGCCGTACAGCTCCTGGTTGAACCAGTTGCCCCAGCGGCCGAGCGCCTGGGCCAGCGCGATGCCCGGCGCGATCGCGTCGGCGTACGCGGGCAGCGGCACGCCCCGGCGGCGGGCGCCGATCCAGGCGCCGACCGCGCCCAGCGCGATCGCGCCCCAGATCCCGAGGCCGCCCTCCCAGATCTTGAAGGCGTTCCAGGGGTTGCGGCCCTCGCCGAAGTACAGCTGGTTGTCGGTGATCACGTGGTAGAGCCGGCCGCCGACCAGGCCGAACGGCACAGCCCAGACGGCGATGTCGCCGACCGTGTGCTTGCCACCGCCCCGGGCGACCCAGCGCTTGCTGCCGAGCCAGACGGCCACGACGACACCGAGGATGATGCAGAAGGCGTAGGCGCGCAGCGGGATCGGTCCGAGTTGCAGGACGCCCCGCGACGGGCTGGGAATGTAGGCGATATCCATGGCAGCTCCGACGCTACAGGGTCGGCGGCCCGCCCCGGGCACCCCCGGGGTCACAGATCCCGAACAACGCGGTACCCGCAGCGGCGCGCCGCCCCCTCCGGACGGGAGGGGGCGGCGGCGGGCGGCCCGGCGGGCGGTTCTCAGCCGGCGGACGGCGAGGGGTTGTTGCTCTCCGAGGCGGTGCTCGTCGGCGCCGGGGACTGGCCGTGCGAGCCGGTCGTGCCGGGCTGCTTGCCCTGGTTGGCGGCGTCCACCCACTTCACCAGGTTCTGCGGGGTGATCTCCTCGGTGCCGTTCTTCGGGTAGACCGGCTGGCCGTTGAGCAGCACCGTCGGCGTCGACTTGTAGCCGGACTTGTCGAAGTCCTGCTGGACGGCGGAGACCCACCCGCCGTACTTGTTGTCGTTGACGCACGCCTCGAAGGCGGGGGTGTCCAGGCCCTCGACCTGCTTGGCCAGGTTGATCAGCACGGCCTTGTTGCCGAAGGCGTCGTTGGTCTCGTCCGGCTGGTTGCGGTAGAGCACGTCGTGGTAGTCACGGAAGTGCCCGGCGTCCTGGGCGCAGGCCAGCGCGTTGGCCCCGTTCTTGGACCCCTTGCCCGGCACAGCCCGGTCGATGAACGACACGATGTGGTAGTTGGTGTAGATCTTGCCGGCGTCCTCGAGCTGGTCGATCGTCGCCGAGAACTCGCGCTCGAAGCCGCCGCAGGCGGGGCAGCGCGGGTCCTCGTAGACGGTGAGGACGGACGGGGCGTTGGCCGCGCCGACCGGGATGACCAGGTTCTTGTCGCCGATCGTGCCGGTCGGGGCCGCGGTCGGGGTCTCCGGCTTGGACCGCTCGTTCTGCACCACCACGCCGGTGACCACGGCGGCGGTGATCACCGCCAGCACCACCCCGCCGACCACCAGCTTCTTCTTCCGCCGGCCGCGGGCCTCGTCGGCCACCCGCTCCGCCAGCATCCGCTCGCGGGCGGTGCGCTTGCCTTCTCGGTTCTTCTCACTCATCTGCCTTGACATCCACAATCGGGGACTGGTGGGGGTGGGTGCGGGGTGCCCGCCGGTCAGCTCGCCAGCCAGCCGTCCACGGAGAACTTGGTGCGGGGCCGCCAGATCAGCCAGCCGGCCAGCACCAGGAAGCCGGTGTCGCGCACGATCTCCTGGAGGTACTCGGTCTGCGAGGCGTCCACCGCCCCGCCGCCGCCGAAGCAGCCGCAGTCGATCGAGATGCCGCGCGCCCAGGCGGAGGCGATCCCCCCGATGAACGCGAGCAGCAGCAGCGCGGAGACCGCGGCCACCAGCCGCACCCCCAGGCCGATCAGCAGCAGCAGCGCGAGCGCCAACTCCAGGAAGGGCAGGGCGTGCCCCACCGGTTTGACCAGCGACTCGGGCAGGATCTCGTACGCCCGCACGGCCTGGGCGGCCTCCGCCGGGTCGGAGATCTTGGCCAGCCCGGCCCAGCCCCAGACCACCGCGAGGCCCAGCCGCGCCGCCGTACCGATCCATTCCGTCCACACCGCACCGCTGCGCGACGCCGGTCCGGCCGCCATAGAGGTAACCCCCTCGGAAAACACCATCACGCCCTGGTGAACCGTCAGGGATGAAGGGTGGTTCCTCCATATTCAGGAATTAAGCCGAATGAGTGACACCTCAGGAGGTTCTGTCCGATTCCCGGCTAGCGGCCGTTCGTACCGCAGCCGGGCGGCCGCCCCGGGTCGCCCAGCCCCGGCCGCCCCTGCAGATGCGATCTGGCGGCCCTGGCCACCGCGTCCGCGCGGGCTGCCTGCGCGCACACGTACGCGTGCCGCTCAGCCCGCTCCGCACCACGCTTGGCCAGCGCCTCCCCCACCACGGTGTGGTCCGCCCCGACCGCGGCCCCCAGCACCAGCACGGCCGCGGCCGCCCGCAGCAGGACTGCTCGCTGGAGACCAGGCACCGGCGGACCCCTTCCGTTCGCTCCACGTGCCGCGCACGTCGTTCGTGCACTCGTCCCTCCACTCAACGCCCGTCAACCCCCGCTGATGCGTCGGAGCGCCACTGTTCACCCGTTCGGGTTCCCCCGGGCACGACGACGGCCCGCCGCCCCCGGCGAACGGGGGCGACGGGCCGTCGTGGAGCGGTGCCTACCGGCGGCGGACGCCCTCCGCCAGCTCGCCGGCCAGGGTGCGGACGGCCGCCAGCGCGGCCTGCTCGTCACCGTCGGCGTCCAGGATCCGCTGGACGAAGGCGGAGCCGACGATGACGCCGTCGGCGAAGCCGGCCACCTGGGCGGCCTGGTCGGCCGTCGAGACGCCGAGGCCGACGCAGACCGGCAGGTCGGTGGTGGCCCGGGTACGGGCGACCAGGTCCTCGGCGAGGTCGCCGACCTGGGCCCGGGAGCCGGTCACGCCCATCACCGCGGCCGCGTAGACGAAGCCGGAGCCCGCCGCGGTGACCTCGGCGAGGCGCTTGTCCTTGCTGCTCGGGGCGACCACGAAGACGGTGTCGAGACCGTGCTCGTCCGCCGCCTTGCGCCACTCCTCGGACTCCTCCACCGGCAGGTCCGGCAGGATGCAGCCGGCGCCGCCGGCGGCGGCCAGGTCGGCCGCGAACCGCGCGGTGCCGTAGCGCTCCACCGGGTTCCAGTAGGTCATGACCAGTACCGCCGCCCCGGGGTGGGCGCCGGCCACCTCCTGGACGGTGCGCAGCACGTCCTTGATCCGCACGCCGGCCCGCAGCGCGATGTCGTCGGCGGTCTGGATGGTCGGGCCGTCCAGCACCGGGTCGGAGTGCGGCAGGCCGACCTCGACGACGTCGCAGCCGCCCTCGACCAGCGCGTTGACGGCGCGCACGCCGCCGTCCACGCTCGGGAACCCGGCCGGCAGGTAGCCGATCAGCGCGGCGCGGTTCTCCGCCTTGGCGGCGGCCAGGATGCCGCTGAGCTTCGAAGCCATGGTCACTTACCCCCGTTGCCGGCGCCGCCGGCCGGCTTGTCGCCGGCCTCGTCGTACAGGCCGAAGTACTCGGCCGCGGTGTGCATGTCCTTGTCGCCGCGTCCGGAGAGCGAGACCAGGATGGTGGCCCCGGGCCCGAGCTCGCGGCCCAGCTCCAGGGCGCCGGCCAGCGCGTGGGCGCTCTCGATGGCCGGGATGATGCCCTCGGTGCGGGACAGCAGCCGCAGCGCCTGCATGGCGGCGTCGTCGGTGACCGGGCGGTACTCGGCCCGGCCGGTGTCCTTCAGCCAGGCGTGCTCCGGGCCGACGCCCGGGTAGTCGAGGCCGGCCGAGATGGAGTGCGACTCGATGGTCTGGCCGTCCTCGTCCTGGAGGACGTAGGTGCGGGAGCCGTGCAGCACGCCCGGGTCGCCCTTGGTCAGGGTAGCGGCGTGCTTCGGGGTCTCGGCGCCCTCGCCGGCCGCCTCGCAGCCGATCAGGCGCACGTCCGCGTCCGGGATGAACTCGTGGAAGATGCCCATCGCGTTGGAGCCGCCGCCGACGCAGGCGACGACGGCGTCCGGCAGCCTGCCGGTCCGGTCGAGGACCTGCTGCCTGGCCTCGACGCCGATGACCCGGTGGAAGTCCCGGACCATCATCGGGAACGGGTGCGGGCCGGCCACCGTGCCGAACAGGTAGTGGGTGGAGTCCACGTTGGCGACCCAGTCGCGGAACGCCTCGTTGATGGCGTCCTTGAGGGTGCGGCTGCCGGACGTGACGGCCACCACCTCGGCGCCGAGCATCCGCATCCGGGCGACGTTCAGCGCCTGGCGCCGGGTGTCGACCTCGCCCATGTAGATGGTGCAGTCGAAGCCGAACAGCGCGCAGGCGGTGGCGGTGGCCACGCCGTGCTGGCCGGCGCCGGTCTCGGCGATGATCCGGGTCTTGCCCATCCGCCGGGTGAGCAGCGCCTGGCCCAGCACGTTGTTGATCTTGTGCGAGCCGGTGTGGTTGAGGTCCTCGCGCTTGAGCAGGACGCGCGCGCCGCCCGCCTCCGCGGAGAAGCGGTGCACGTCGGTGAGCGGGCTGGGGCGGCCGGTGTAGTCCTTGAGCAGCGCGTCCAGTTCGGCGGCGAAGGCCGGATCGGACTTGGCCTTCTCGTACTCCTCGGCGACCTGCTCCACGGCGGCGACCAGCGCCTCCGGGATGAAGCGGCCCCCGTAGGCGCCGAAGTAGCCGCGGGCGTCCGGCACCTCGGCGCCGGGCAGGTAGTCCTTCTCGGACATGGTGAAAGTCCTTCTGGAAGATGACGGCAGTGACGTCGGAACGGCTGGTTCAGCCGCGCGTCCTGCGCCATCGCCGGCCCTGCACCTGCCCGGGCTCGCAGCCGATCACGTAGCGCACCCGCCTGCCCAGCACCCGGCGCGCGGGCGCGCGGCAGCCGCGCGGGCGGCAGCCGGGGGCGAGACGGGAGGCGAGTTTCATGGCGGCGGGGTCAGTCCTTGTGCCGCAGGGCGGGGTGGGCACCGGCCGCGACCAGGTCGGCCACGGCGGCACGCGGGTCCTTGCCGGTCACCAGCGACTCGCCGACCAGCACCGCGTCGGCGCCGAGGTTGGCGTAGGAGATCACGTCCAGCGGGCCCCGCACGCCGGACTCGGCGACCTTGACGATGCCGTCCGGGATCGCGTGGACGACGTTGCCGAAGGTGTTGCGGTCCACTTCGAGGGTCTTCAGGTTGCGGGCGTTGACGCCGATGATCCTCGCGCCGGCGTCCACCGCGCGGGCGATCTCCTCCTCGTCGTGCACCTCGACCAGCGGGGTGAGGCCGATCGACTCGGCGCGCTCGATCAGCGACACGAGGGCCGACTGGTCGAGGGCGGCGACGATCAGCAGCGCGAGGTCGGCGCCGTGGGCGCGGGCCTCCCACAGCTGGTAGGCGGTGACGATGAAGTCCTTGCGCAGCAGCGGGGTGTCCACCGCTGCGCGGACGGCATCCAGGTCGGCGAGCGACCCGCCGAAGCGGCGCTGCTCGGTCAGGACGCTGATCGCGGCGGCACCGCCGGCCGCGTAGTCGGCCGCCAGGGCGGCCGGATCGGCGATCGCGGCCAGTGCACCCTTGGACGGGCTGGAGCGCTTGACCTCGCAGATCACCCGCACGCCGTCGCCCTTGAGGGCGGCGACGCCGTCCTTGGCGTCCGGGGCCTTGGCGGCGAGCTCCTTGAGCTCGTCCAGGGAGACCCGGGCCTGCCGTTCGGCGAGGTCCTCGCGGACCCCGTCGATGATCGTGTCGAGCACACTCACGCGAGCGCCCCCATCATTAATCTGCTAGTCGATCTAGCGATGAGCCGGAGGGCCATGAGGCCACCGGCCCTTCGATGGTATCGGCACCCGGGGGCGCGGGGCGCATCCGCCCGGCGCGCGTCTCGCGGAACGGACGCCCCCCACGGCTGCTCCGAACTGCGGTTTCACCGTATTCACACCGAGTGTCCGGCTCAGACCAACGGTGGCGCCAGCCCCGCCCCGACCGGCAGGTTGCGCACCACCGTGAAGACCAGCAGGAGCAGCGCCACCAGTACCCAGCGCCGCGCACCGAGCGCGAGCCGCGGCGCCGGCCCGCCGCGCACCGCCGCCCACACCCAGCGCAGCCAGAGCACCGCCAGCACCGCGAAGAGCAGCACCGCGGGCGCGTTGTCGTGCAGTGCGCCGCTGAGGTCCCCGTGGGTGAGCGCGTGGACGCAGCGCAGCCCGCCGCAGCCCGGGCACCACCAGCCGGTGAGTGTCAGGAACGGGCAGGTCGGGTAGTGGCCGGGGGCGTTCGGGTCCACCGCGGCGACGTACACGGTGGGGGCGGCCACCGCGGCCAGGGCGGTCAGCGGCGCACCCAGCCGGCGCAGGACGGGCGGCCGGGCGGGGGCGGCGGAGGAGGCGGTCACGCCCCTGATTCTGCCCGCCCGGTGCGGCCGGCGGGCACGTGACACAGCGGGGCGGCACCCCGTGCCCGGGCGGGAAACGAAAACGGCGGGCAGGCGCCCGCCGTTCACAGGGTTCCGGGAGGTCAGGCGGCGGCGAGCGCGGCCTGCTCCTCCGGGGTGTACACCATGGTGCTGGGCTGCTTGCCCATGCCCGCCATCGACATGGCCTTGCCGACCACGCCACCGATCAGGACGACCGCCAGGCCGGCACAGACCAGCAGCACCGACGGCAGGATCATCGCGACACCCGCGATCGCAAAACCGACGAAGGAGATGGTCACGCCGGTCCAGGCGGCGGGGTTGTGGCCGTGTGCTGCTGCTGCCATCTGATGGTCTCCTTGGTTCTCCGGGGCCCGGCCGGGCCTGCCGGCCCCTGGCGGGTTGACGTGTCCCATTGTGCCGGGCCACACACCGGCGCCCCAAGGCGGGTGCTCGTCTATCGGGTCACACTGCGCCCGCACCGCGGCCACCGGGCGGCGGGCGCCGTCGCACCGCGGCGCGGAGCCTCAGAGCGCGGTCGGGTCCTCGCCGCGGTCCAGCGCCTTCCAGAGGTCGGCCGGGGACTCCGCGGCCTTCGCCGGTGCCTTGCGGGTGGGTGCCTCGTAGCGGCTGCCCATGGCCGGCCAGCCGCGCCCGTACCAGGTGGTGAGCAGCCCGGCCAGCGCCAGCAGCAGCCCGCCGAGCAGGGCCACCCAGGGCCAGGCGGTGTGGGTGATCCCGGCCGCCGTGGTGCCGGAGAGGGCGAGCTTGCGGGCCGCCTCGCCGTCCAGCGCGGCGGTGTCGCCCGCCCCGGCCGCGGCGGCGGCCGCCGCCCCGAGACCGGCGAGGAGCGTCAGCGCCCCGACCGCGACCCGGCCGGCGCCGCGCACCGCGAACACCGCGACGGCCGCCGCCAGCGCCACCAGCGCCAGCCCGCCGGGCAACTCGGAGATCCTCCCGCCGGTGACGGACACCTTCAGGGTGCCGGCCACGCCCTCGGCCCAGACCCGGCCGACGGCGGTCAGCACCAGCACCGCGCCCAGCACGGTCAGCAGCAGCATCAGGCCGAGCGTGCGCCGCCCGGCCTTGGCGGGGGCGGCGGGATCGGCTTCGGCACGGGCCTGGGTAGGAACGCTCACCCGTCCACTATCCCCCGCCCGGCACCCGGGCCCGCACCCGGGGTCGGCGGCCCGGCGGGAAAGTCGTCGGTGCGCAGCACCAGCGTCCGCCCCGGCAGCGGCAGGAACAGGTCGTTGCCGAACGGCACCCGCTCCGCCTCCCGGTACGTCCCGCCCTGCAGCGGGTGGCTGTGTACCGTGCAGACCGCCGCGGCCGGGTCGACCACCACGTACAGCGGGATCCCGGAGGCGGCGAGGTACCGCTGTTTGCGGACGAAGTCGTCGTCCTGGCGCGAGCGCGGGACGACCTCCAGCACCGCCTCCAGGTCACGTGCCTCGAACCGCTGCCGGGCGTTGCGCCGCGCGCCGGGCGCGACCAGGGCGAGGTCCGGCGCGTAGCCGTACTGCGGGGACGCGAAGTCCACGACGACGCCGGAGAGTACGGTGCCGTGCCCGGCGAGCTGCTCCCGGACCTGCTGTTCGGCACCCCGGACGACGCCCGGCTGCTCCGCCGTCCGCGGCGTCATGATGATCTTCCCCGCGGTGATCTCCACCTGGTACCCGCGCGGGATCCTCACACCCTCCAGGGCGTCCCAGGCCGATCCGGCGTCCTGCTCCTCCGACATCCCGCCTCCTTGCCGCGGCTCACAGCGTCGGCGTGCGCAGCGTATTCGCGGTGGCCACCGCCCGCAGGACGGCCGCGGCCTTGTTGCGGCACTCGGTGTCCTCGCCGTGCGGGTCCGAGTCGGCGACCACGCCCGCGCCCGCCTGCACGTACGCGGTGCCGTCGCGCAGGACGGCGGTGCGGATGGCGATCGCGGTGTCGGAGTCCCCGGCGAAGTCCAGGTAGCCGACGCAGCCGCCGTACAGGCCCCGGCGGGTGGGCTCCAGCTCCTCGATGATGCGCATCGCGCGCGGCTTCGGCGCGCCGGAGAGGGTGCCCGCCGGGAAGCAGGCGGTCAGCACGTCGAAGGCGGTCCGCCCCTCGGCGACCCTGCCGGTGACCGTGGAGACGATGTGCATGACGTGGCTGTACCGCTCGATCTGCATGAAGTCGACCACCTCGACGCTGCCCGGCTCGCAGACCCGCCCGAGGTCGTTGCGGCCGAGGTCGACCAGCATCAGGTGCTCGGCCCGCTCCTTGGGGTCGGCGAGCAGCTCGGCGGCCAGCCCGGCGTCCTCGTGCGGGGTGGCGCCGCGGTGGCGGGTGCCGGCGATCGGGTGCAGCATCGCCTCGCCCTCGGTGACCTTGACCAGCGCCTCCGGGCTGGAGCCGACCACGTCGAAGCCGCCCTCGGCCCCGCCGTCCGGGCCGGGGAACCGGAACAGGTACATGTACGGGCTGGGGTTGGTGGTGCGCAGCACGCGGTAGACGTCCAGCGCGGAGGCGGGGCAGGGGGCCTCGAACCGCTGCGAGGGCACCACCTGGAACGCCTCGCCCGCCCTGATCCGCTCCTTGACCTCCTCGACGGCGGCCCGGTACGGCTCGCCGCCGAACGGCGAGCGGACCTCGCCGGGGCCGGACGGGGTGAAGGTGGCCAGGCCCGGGTCGACCGGCTTCAGCAGGTCGGCCTCCATCGCGTCGAGCCGGGCCACCGCGTCCGCGTAGGCCTCGTCGACGCCGCTGGCCAGGTCGTTGTGGTTGACCGCGTTGGCGATCAGCAGCACCGTGCCGTCGGCGTGGTCCAGGACCGCGAGGTCGGTGGCCAGCAGCATGGTCAGCTCGGGGAGCTTCAGGTCGTCCGGGTTGAGGTCGGGCAGCTTCTCCAGCCGGCGGACGACGTCGTACCCGAGGTAGCCGACCAGGCCGCCGGTGAGCGGGGGCAGGCCGTCGTCGGTGTGGCGCGGGGTGTGCAGCGCCACCAGGGTGGCGCGCAGCACCTCCAGCGGGTCGCCGGTGGTGGGGATGCCGACCGGCGGGGCGCCGTGCCAGCGGGCCTCGCCGTCCTCGCCGGCGGTGAGCACGGCCGCGCTGCGGACGCCGACGAAGGAGTACCGGGACCAGCTGCGGCCCTGCTCGGCGGACTCCAGCAGGAAGGTGCCGGGGCGCTCGCCGCCGAGGCTGCGGTAGAGGCCGATCGGGGTGAGGCCGTCCGCGAGGAGCCTGCGGGTGACCGGGATGACCCGGGTGTCGACGGCGAGCTTGCGGAAGGCTTCGAGGTCCATGGCGGGCGGCACCTTAAGGGGTAGGAACGGGTCAGGAGAGCGGGAGCACGTCGGCGTCGAAGCAGGTGCGGTCGCCGGTGTGGCAGGCGGCACCGGTCTGGTCCACCCGGACCAGCAGGGTGTCGCCGTCGCAGTCCAGCGCGACCGACTTGACCTGCTGGACGTGGCCGGAGGTGTCGCCCTTGACCCAGTACTCGCGGCGGCTGCGGCTCCAGTAGGTGCAGCGGCCGGTGGTGAGGGTGCGGTGCAGCGCCTCGTCGTCCATCCAGCCCAGCATCAGGACCTCACCGGTGTCGTACTGCTGCGCGACGGCCGGGAGCAGGCCGTCGTCGGTGCGCTTGAGCCGGGCGGCGATCGCGGGGTCCAGGGCGGTGGAGCCGGGGGCGGCGGGCGTGGTGGGGGTGGACATGGGGCCATTGTGTCAGCCCGGCCCCGCCCGCCGGGCCCCCGTCCGGATCGCGGCCGGGCCGGCGGGCCCGCGTGGACGGGCGGGCGCGCGGGCGGGCAGACGGGCGGACGGGCGGACCCCCCGTCGGGGGCCCGGGCGCTCAGAGCGGCCGTTCGCAGCCGGCCGGCCAGATCCGGTGGACGAACAGCCCGGCCTGCTGCGCCAGTCCGGCGACCCGGGCGGGCTCGCTGCCGGGCCCGCCGTCCCAGACCGCGATCAGTTCGTCGATCATGCCGACCACGGCCCGCCCGGTGTCGTCACCGAGGCCGCCGTGCTCGGGCGCGGCCAGCCGGTGGACGGCGTTGGCCTCGTTCATCAGCCGCATCCGGGTGCCCCGGTGCGCGTCGTCGGCGCGGCCCACGACGGGCGCCCCCGCGGGGACGACGACCTCCAGCTTGCCGCCGTGCTCCAGTACCGACCTGGCGAACCAGGTCTCCGGGCCCTCGTCGGCACAGGTGACGCCGACCAGTTCGTACGGGCCGAAGGTGGTGACCAGCTTCCAGAGGTCCCCGCGGACCAGCATCTCGGTGATGCCACCCGACAGGCCCCGGTGACCGGTGATTCCGACGCGCATCCGCATGCTCCTGGGATCGTGTCGTGCCGGGGCGAGCCTATCCGAACGCCGGCTGCCCGCCCCGGCGCGCCGGTCTGTTCGTACGAGTTGTGCCAACCGCCTGCCGGGCGGCCCCGGCTTGGGCCATCCTCGTGGCCATGACCTCCGAGCAGCCGTCCCCCGAGCCGCCGGTCCCCGCGCGGCCGGACGAAGCCGCCGCCCGCCCGTCGCGGGGCCTGGTCCTCGCCGTCTCGGCCGTGCTGGCCGTACTGCTCGCGGTGGTGGCCACCGTGCTGCTCTGGCCGGAGAAGAAGCCGGCCGCGCTGCCTCCCCCGCCCACCCCCGCCGTCACCGCCCCGAGCCCGACCCCCACGCCCACCCCGACGCCCACGCCGACGCCCACCAAGGCGGTGCCGTACACCTTCTTCACGGCCGGCTCCTGCTTCGACCACCCGCAGCTGAACAAGTCGGTCACCAAGCCGGAGGCGCGCCCCTGCGAGGGCGCGCACGACGGCGAGGCGATCGGCACCCTGCTGCTGCCGGACGGGCTGACCGGTGACAGCCAGATCAGCAAGGCGATGCGGGACGGGTGCAAGGACCCGCAGGCCGCGGCGGAAACCCGCCAGGTCGGCGGCGGGCCGTACTACGGGTACCCGATCGGCCCGTCGATGACCTTCTACCAGCAGGGCTGGCGGGACTACACCTGCACCCTGACGGCCAGCAACCACCCGGGCGGCACCAGGCTCACCGGGCACCTGAAGTAGCCCCCGTCCGCACACCCCCGGGGCACCCGGGCCCTACGCTTCTGACCATGTCGAACCACGCCCTCGCCGAGCGCCACCGGCTGGCCGAACTGCTGGCCGCCGCCGGGCCGGACGCCCCCACCCTCTGTGCCGGGTGGTCCACCCGCGACCTCGCCGCCCACCTGGTGATCCGGGAGAGCCGGCCGGACGCCGCGGCGGGCATCCGGCTCGGCCCGCTGGCCGGCTGGACCCACCGGGTGCAGGGCGGGTACGCCGAACGCCCCTACGAGGAGCTGGTGCGGCGCTTCCGCTCCGGCCCGCCGCTGCTCTCGCTGTTCGCACTGCCCGGCGCCGACGAGGCCGGCAACACCGTCGAGTACTTCGTGCACGCCGAGGACGTCCGCCGGGCGGGCCCGCAGTGGCGGCCGCAGCCGGTGCCACCGGGGCGGGCCGAGGCGCTCTGGCGCCGGCTGCCGCTGCTCGCCCGGCTGGAGGCGGGCCGCCGCTCCCCCGCCCGGCTGGAGCTGCGCCACCCCGACGGACGGAGCCTGACCGTCGGCCCGGCGGGCGCACCGACCGTCCGGATCACCGGCGAGCCGGGCGAGCTGCTGCTCTTCGTCTACGGCCGCGGCGAGCGGACGGAGCTGTCGGTCGACGGCCCGCCGGACGCCGTCACCGCCCTGCGGCACGTCCTCCCACTGCCGCCGGCCTGACCTGACACATCAAGAACAGAAGAGACTCAGGCACGAGAAGAGCGAAACTCAACGCGTCGCTCAAAGGTCGAACGGAGAAGAACGGCCGCGAGTTCGACCGCCCGCCCCGCCCGAGCGGCGGGACGGGCGGTCACAGGGGGAGGCCGGAGAATCCACCGGCCTCTTCCATCGAGGAGGCCGGTGGCGGGCAAGGGCCGAAAGCACCAGCCGGCGGCGGCCAATCCGGCCTGGGACTAGTCATGCCACGAGTCGAGGGAGACACTCGGACCGTTGTCGAGGTGGCTGACCAGGGCCTCTTTGGTAGTGGAGACGAATTTCTCCGGCAGGGCGTCGATGCCGGCCCACGCGACTTCCGAGTGTTTGCCGGGTTCCCCGTTCACGAGTTCGCCCGACCAGCGGTGAGCGGCGAAAACAACGGTCAGGAAGCCATGGGGGGCCTCGACGCCCCGGGCCCCGTGGATGACGTGAACCAGTCGCAAGTCCTCGGGAGTGACGACGAGCCCGGTCTCCTCCTTCAGTTCGCGAACCGCCGTCTCCGTGATCGGTTCGCCGGGTTCGTTCTTACCCACCGGCAGGTCCCACAGGCCTTGGGCGAACTTGGCCTTGGGTCCTCGTCGGAGGAGAACCACCCGCCGGCCTTCGAGGTCGTGAACGATGACGGCGGCGACCAGCAGCGTCATCGACCCCGTAGCAGGCTTGAGAGCGCCGGTCTGATCAGCAGTCGGCTGAGCCACCTCGGTCGGATCCTTCCTACGGCAGGGCTGTCATGTCAGTGCCTCGCGTGCACGGCGTTCCAGTTCGGCGGTTCCCGGAACAGCGCGTCTACGGTAGATCGCCAAACGAGGGCGGATGGAGGAGATCGCCTTTCTCGTCCGATCCGAGGTCACGCCGTCCATGAGGTCGAGGGCGCACCCCCAGGCTGCCACCGCCTCATCCGCTCGGGCTTGAGCGGCCAGGCTGTCCCCCAGATCCGCGTAGGTGAGGGCGTGAACGCGCCGGTACTTCTCAGCGTCCCAACGGATCAACGCGACCCGGTGCTGTTGCTCGGTTCCTGCGTGGTCTCCGAGGTCAGTGAGAGTACGGGCCGTGTGGCTCCTCGGTTTCGTCTCCGTCTCCGGCGTCTGAAGCCCCTGATCCGCCGGACCGGCCGCCCTGGCCCGCCGCCCCCGCGCCGGGCGACACGGAACCCGCAGCTCGGCTGTGTCCGGCTGCGGATGCGGGTGGCGGGGTGCAGACTCGCAGATGGCCGGGGTGGGGTGCGTGCACGCCCCCGCGAAACCGCCCGGCCGCCCTTTCCCGTCGAAGGAGCACCACCCCCATGCTCACTACCGACTTCCCCACCGGCGCGCCCTGCTGGATCGACCTCGGCAGCCCGGACCCGGCCGCGGCCGCCGCGTTCTACGGCGCGGTGTTCGGCTGGACGTACCAGGGTCTCGGCCCGGAGGCCGGCGGCTACGGATTCCTGCAGGCCGACGGCAAAACCGTGGCCGCGATCGGGCCGCTCACCGAGGAGGGCGCGCGGTCCAGCTGGACGACGTACTTCGGGACGCCCGACGCGGATGCCACCGCCAAGGCCGTCGAGCAGGCCGGCGGCACCGTCCGGGTCGCGCCGTTCGACGTCATGGAGGCCGGGCGGATGGCCCAGATCACCGACCCGCAGGGGGCGCAGTTCGCGCTCTGGCAGGCCGGCACGACCAAGGGCCTGGACGCGGTGTCCACCGACAACGCGCTGGTCTGGGCCGAGCTGCACACCAGTGACCAGCAGGCCGGCTTCGGCTTCTACCGGACGCTGTTCGGGTGGCGCTCGGAGAAGTTCCCGGCCCCGGGGATGGAGTACCTGGTGGTCTCCACCGCCGACGGCGACCAGCGGGCGACGAGCTTCGGCGGCATCGCACCGATCATGGGCGAGGGCCAGCCGCCGTCCTGGACGCCGTACTTCGCCACCGAGCAGGTGGACGAGCTGGTCGGCCGGGGCCAGGCGGCCGGGGGCACGGTACTGATGGGCCCGGAGCAGGTCCCGGACGTCGGCCGGATCGCCTGGCTGGCGGACCCGTTCGGCGCGCCGTTCGCCCTGATCAAGGGCGAGCCGCCGAAGGAGTCCTGAGCGCGTCCGCCGGTGCCGTCCGCATCCGGTGAGGACGTGGACGGCACCGGCGCAGGCTCAGCGGACGAGCTGCCCGGCCTCGCGCAGCGCGTTCTTGACCTCGCCGATCCGCAGGTCGCCGAAGTGGAAGACGCTGGCGGCCAGCACGGCGTCCGCGCCGGCCTCCACCGCCGGGGCGAAGTCGCCCAGCTTGCCGGCGCCGCCGGAGGCGATCACCGGGACGGAGACGGTCTTGCGGACCGCCCGGATCATGTCCAGGTCGTAGCCGTCCTTGGTGCCGTCCGCGTCCATCGAGTTGAGCAGGATCTCGCCCGCGCCCAGCTCGGCCGCCCGGCCGGCCCACTCGACGGCGTCCAGGCCGGTGCCCTGGCGCCCCCCGTGGGTGGTGACCTCGAAGCCGGACGGCGTCTCGGTGCCCTCCGGGCAGCGCCGGGCGTCCACCGAGAGCACCAGCACCTGGCGGCCGAAGCGCTGCGCGATCTCGCGGATCAGCTCCGGGCGGGCGATCGCCGCGGTGTTGACGCCGACCTTGTCGGCGCCGGCCCGCAGCAGCTTGTCGACGTCCTCGACGGCCCGGATGCCGCCGCCGACGGTGAGCGGGATGAAGACCTGCTCGGCGGTGCGGCGCACCACGTCGTAGGTGGTCTCGCGGTCCCCCGAGGAGGCGGTGATGTCGAGGAAGGTCAGCTCGTCGGCGCCCTCGGCGTCGTAGAGCTTGGCCATCTCGACCGGGTCGCCGGCGTCGCGCAGGTTCTGGAAGTTGACGCCCTTGACCACCCGGCCGGCGTCGACGTCCAGGCAGGGGATGACACGTACGGCGAGGGTCATGGCTGTCCGCCTTCCAGAGTGCTTGCGAGCCCGGGACGGTAGGCGTCGAGTTCGACCTCGACGAGCATCCGGGCGTCGATCAGGCCCTGGACCACCACCATGGCGGCCACCGGGCGTACGGCGTCGAAGAGCTCGTGGTGGGCACGGCCCACCGCGTCGACGTCGCGGGCGTGGGTCAGGTACATCCGGGTGCGGACCACGTCGTCCGCCGTCAGGCCGTACGCGGCCAGGGCCTCCAGCGCGACCCGGAACGACGCGAGGGCCTGCTCGTACGGGTCGCCCTCGCCCTGGAGCGTTTCGCCCTCCAGGGGCCTGGCACCGGCCACGTGCACGTGGTCGCCCGCGACGACCGCCTGCACCGAGCCGAAGATGTCCTCGTACGGGGAGAACCCGCCGACCCGACCGCGCACGACCTGACGTTCCGTCATCCTGAAACCGCCTCCAGGGCCTCTTCGAGGGTGAACTTCTGCTCGTAGAGTGCCTTGCCGACGATGGCGCCCTCGACTCCCTCGCCGACCAGCGTGGCGATCGCCCGCAGATCGTCCAGCGAGGAGACGCCGCCGGAGGCGACGACCGGCTTGTCGGTGGCGGCGCAGACGTCGCGCAGCAGCTGGAGGTTGGGGCCGGTCAGGGTGCCGTCGCGGTTGACGTCGGTGACGACGTAACGGGCGCAGCCCTCGGCGTCCAGGCGGGCCAGCACGTCGAAGAGCTGGCCGCCGTCGCGGGTCCAGCCGCGGCCGCGCAGGGTGGTGCCGACCACGTCCAGGCCGACCGCGATCTTGTCGCCGTGCTCGGCGATGACCTTGGCGACCCACTCGGGGCTCTCCAGGGCGGCGGTGCCCAGGTTGACCCGGGTGCAGCCGGTGGCGAGGGCGGCGGCCAGCGACTCGTCGTCGCGGATGCCGCCGGACAGCTCGACCTTGATGTCCAGCGCGCCGGTGACCTCGCGGAGCAGGTCGCGGTTGGAGCCCGTCCCGAAGGCGGCGTCGAGGTCGACCAGGTGGAGCCACTCGGCGCCGGCGTTCTGCCAGGCGAGGGCTGCGGCGAGCGGCTCGCCGAAGGAGGTCTCGGTGCCGGAGGCGCCCTTGACCAGGCGGACGGCCTGGCCGTCCCGGACGTCGACGGCGGGGAGCAGTTCGAGGCGGCTCATCGTTGCAACTCTCAGATCGTCAGAGGGGGTCGACCCGGTCAGAGGGTGTCGACCCAGTTGGTCAGCAGGGCGGCGCCGGCGTCGCCGGACTTCTCGGGGTGGAACTGGGTGGCCCACAGCGGACCGTTCTCGACGGCCGCGACGAACGGCTCCCCGTGGGTGGACCAGGTGACGAGCGGGGGGTTGATCCGCGCGCTGTGCACCTCCAGCTCCCAGCTGCGCACCGCGTAGGAGTGCACGAAGTAGAAGCGGGTGTCGGCGTCCATGCCGGCGAACATCCGGCCGCCCTCGGGGGCGTCCACGGTGTTCCAGCCCATGTGCGGCACGACCGGCGCGTTCAGCGGCTCGACGGTGCCGGGCCACTCGTCGCAGCCGGCGGTCTCGACGCCGTGTTCGACCCCCTTCTCGAAGAGGATCTGCATGCCGACGCAGATGCCCATGACCGGGCGGCCCCCGGCGAGGCGGCGGCCGATGATCCAGTCGCCGCGGACGGCCTTCAGCCCGCGCATGCAGGCCTCGAAGGCGCCGACGCCGGGGACGAGCAGGCCGTCCGCGTCCATGGCGGTCTGGAAGTCGGAGGTGACGGTGACGTTCGCGCCGGTGCGCTCCAGGGCGCGCTGGGCCGAGCGGAGGTTGCCCGACCCGTAGTCGAGTACGACGACGTTCTTGCCCATGTTCAGGTGTCCACTTTCTCGGTGGCTGCTCGGCGGTTTCCGGAGCGGCTCTGTACGGCGGCGTTGCGCCGCGGCGGCGGCAGGGGCACGGGCGTCAGAGGCGCGGCGGCGTCAAAGGCGCGGCGTCAGAGACGCATGACGCCGGAGGCCAGGCAGAGCACCGAGCCTATGGCGAGCACGGCGATGACGCCCTTCGGGATCTTCTGCTTCCAGAAGGAGATCACCCCGCCCGCCAGGAAGAGTCCGACGAAGATGAGGACGATCGCGGCCTTGCTCACAGCGCACCCTTGGTCGAGGGGAGGATGCCGGCCGCGCGCGGGTCGCGCTCGGCGGCGTAGCGCAGCGCCCGGGCCAGAGCCTTGAACTGGCACTCCACGATGTGGTGGGCGTTGCGTCCGTAGGGTACGTGGACGTGCAGGGCGATCTGCGCCTGGGCCACGAACGACTCCAGGATGTGCCGGGTCATGGTGGTGTCGTAGGCGCCGATCATCGGCGCCATGTTCTCCGGCTCGGTGTGCACCAGGTAGGGGCGGCCGGAGAGGTCCACGGTGACCTGGGCGAGCGACTCGTCCAGCGGCACGGTGCAGTTGCCGAAGCGGTAGATGCCGACCTTGTCGCCGAGGGCCTGCTTGAAGGCGGCGCCCAGCGCGAGGGCGGTGTCCTCGATGGTGTGGTGGGTGTCGATGTGCAGGTCGCCGTCGGTCTTCACGGTGAGGTCGAAGAGGCCGTGGCGGCCGAGCTGGTCGAGCATGTGGTCGTAGAACCCGACGCCCGTGGAGATGTCGGTCCTGCCGGTGCCGTCGAGGTCTATCTCGACCAGGACCGAGGTCTCCTTGGTGGTGCGCTCAACGCGTCCGATGCGGGACATACGGGGTTACAGCTCCTTGATCACGGTGGCGACGGCGTCCAGGAAGGCGTCGTTCTCGGCGGGGGTGCCGGCGGTGACGCGCAGCCACCCGGGGACACCGTTGTCCCGGACGAGGACGCCGCGGTCGAGGATGGCCTGCCAGACGGCGTGGGTGTCGGCGAAGCGGCCGAACTGGACGAAGTTGGCGTCCGAGTCGGTCACCTCCAGGCCCAGTGCGCGCAGCGCGGCGACCAGCCGGTCGCGCTCGTCCTTGAGCCGGCCGACGTAGCCGAGCAGGGTGTCGGTGTGCTCCAGGCAGGCCAGCGCGGTGGCCTGGGTGACGGCCGACAGGTGGTAGGGCAGCCGGACCAGCTGCACCGCGTCCACCACGGCGGCGTCGGCGGCCAGGTAGCCCAGGCGCAGGCCGGCCGCGCCGAAGGCCTTGGACATGGTGCGGGTGACCACCAGGTTGGGGCGGCCCTCCAGCAGCGGCAGCAGCGAGGCGCGGTGCGAGAACTCGACGTACGCCTCGTCGACGACGACCAGGCTGGGCCGGGCCGCCTGCGCCGCCTCGTACAGCCGCAGCACGGTGTCGGCGGCGACGGCGGTGCCGGTCGGGTTGTTCGGCGAGCAGACGAAGACGACGTTCGGCCGGTGCTCGGCGATGGCCTCGACGGCGGCCTCCACGTCGATGGTGAAGTCCTCGTTGCGCGGACCGGAGATCCAGTCGGTGCCGGTGCCCCGGGAGATCAGGGCGTGCATCGAGTACGAGGGCTCGAAGCCGATCGCGGTGCGGCCGGGGCCGCCGAAGGTCTGGAGCAGCTGCTGGAGGATCTCGTTGGAGCCGTTGGCGGCCCAGACCTGCTCGCGGGTGCGGGCGAAGCCGGTGGTCCTGGTCAGGTAGGCGGCCAGGCCGGTGCGCAGCTCGACCGCGTCCCGGTCGGGGTAGCGGTTGAGGTTGCGGGCGGCCTCGGCGACGCGCTCGGCGATCCGGGCCACCAGCTCCTCGGGGAGCTGGTACGGGTTCTCGTTGGTGTTCAGCTGGACGGGGACGTCCAGCTGCGGGGCACCGTACGGGGACTGTCCGCGCAGCTCGTCGCGGATGGGGAGGTCGTCGATCTTCGTCACGTGCCGGGTACCGTCCAGTCGAAGCGGGCCTTGATCGCGTCACCGTGACCGGGCAGGTCCTCGGCGTCGGCGAGGTTGACGACGTGCGCGGCGATGCCGGCCAGTGCCTCGCGGTCGTACTCGACGACCTGGACGCCGCGCAGGAAGGTCTGCACGGAGAGCCCCGAGGAGTGGCAGGCGCAGCCGCCGGTCGGCAGCACGTGGTTGGAGCCGGCCGCGTAGTCGCCCAGCGAGACCGGGGTCCACCGGCCGATGAAGATCGCGCCCGCGTTGCGGACCCTGGCGGCGACGGCGTGCGCGTCCCGGGTCTGGATCTCCAGGTGCTCGGCGGCGTACGCGTTGACGACGACCAGGCCCTGGTCGAGGTCGTCGACCAGGATGATGCCGGACTGGCGGCCGCCCAGCGCCTCGGCCACCCGCTGGGCGTGCTTCGTCCGGGCGACCTGCGTCTTCAGCTCGGCCTCCACCGCGTCGGCCAGCGCGGCCGAGTCGGTGACCAGCACCGAGCCGGACGTCGGGCCGTGCTCGGCCTGGCTGATGAGGTCGGCGGCGACGTCCACCGGGTCGGCGCTGTCGTCGGCGAGGACGGCGATCTCGGTCGGGCCGGCCTCGGAGTCGATGCCGATCCGGCCGGCGAAGTAGCGCTTGGCCGCGGCGACGTAGATGTTGCCCGGGCCGGTGACCATGGTGACCGGCTCGCACTCCTCGGTGCCGAGCGCGAACATGGCGACCGCCTGGGCGCCGCCGACCGCGTACACCTCTGTGACGCCAAGCAGCGCGCAGGCCGCCAGGATGGTCGGGTGCACCCGGCCGCCGAAGGCCTTCTGCGGGGGCGAGGTCACGGCGATGCCCCGGACGCCCGCCTCCTGGGCCGGCACCACGTTCATCACGACGGAGGACGGGTAGACGGCCAGGCCGCCCGGCACGTACAGGCCGACCCGGTCCACCGGCACCCAGCGCTGGGTGACCGTGCCGCCCGGCACCACCTGGGTGGTGTGGCCGGTGCGGCGCTGGTCGGCGTGGACGATGCGGGCGCGGCGGATCGACTCCTCCAGCGCGGCGCGGACCTTCGGGTCCAGCGTCTCCAGGGCCTCGGCGAGCTGCTCGGCGGGCACCCGGGTGGACTCCAGCCGCACGCCGTCGAACCGCTCGGTGATCTCGATCAGCGCCGCGACCCCGCGATGGCGTACGTCCTCGGCGATCGGCCGCACCTTCTCCAGGGCGGCCGCGACGTCGAAGTCGGCACGGGGCAGCAGGTCGCGCGGGTCGTCGAGGGATCCGCGCAGGTCGATTCGTGAGATCACGCAGCCCAGTGTAAGGAGTGGCCGGAACTGGCCGCCCCGGCATTTCAGTCCGTGATACGAAAGGCGAGACGACCGGGGGAGACGGGGGAACGATGGCGGAACGGGCACCGGACGGCTGGACCGCGGTGGAGCAGGGCCTGTGGGAGGCGTTCCGGCAGGGCGGGGTGCACGACCTGCGGACGGGCGACGCCGAACAGGACGACCCGTTCGGCGGTGCCGTCTGGGGCCCGGAGCGCACCGTCCGCGCCGAGGTGCTCTCCCGTCTGCTGCTGGCCGGGCCGGCCGCCGCCCCCGGCCGGGTCTCCTCGCTCAAGCTGAGCGGCGTCCGGGTCACCGGCCCGCTGCGGCTGGCCGGCGGCACCATCGACCACTACGTCGAGATGCACGACTGCCGCTTCGAACAGAAGATCCTGATGTCCGAGGCCGAGGCGGGCACGCTGCGCTTCGTCGGCTGCCTGATCCCGCGCCTGGAGGCCTCGCGCCTCGCCACCTCGGGCGACCTGCACCTGGCCCGCTGCCGGATACCCGAGGGCGTCCGGCTCACCGACGCCCGGATCGGCACCGACCTGCTGCTCAACCAGACCGTGCTGGGCGGCGACCGGTTCGGCCGGGCGCTGTCCGCCGACGGCATGGCCGTCAACCAGGACTTCGAGGCCGACCGGCTGGAGTCCCGCGGCGAGGTCAGCCTGCGCACCGCCCGGATAGGCGGCCGGCTCTCGCTGCGCGGCGCCCAGCTGCACGCCGTCCCCGCCAACCGCTGCGCCCTCAACCTGGTCCGGATCACCGTCGGCCACACCCTCTACCTGAGCGGCTCGGTGGACGGCGGCTGGTACGGCTCGCAGACGTACTACGGCTCCGGCTACGGCGAGATCCCGCCGGCCGGCGCCCCCAGCACGCCGTTCCGGTCCCACGGCGAGGTCCGGCTCTCCGACGCCCGGTTCGAGGCCGCCTGCCTGCTCTCCGACGCCGAGTTCCACCTCGGCCAGGAGCAGGAGCTCTCGCTGCGCCGCGTCCACACCCCGGAGCTGCGGTTCACCTGCCGCTTCCCGGGGGGCGGCACCGTCTCGCTCTCCCGCGCCAAGGTCGGCAACCTCGTCGACGCCCCCGGCTCGTGGCCGCAGGGCAAGCACCTGGGCCTCACCGGCTTCACCTACGAGTGCCTGCGCCCGGCCGCCCCGTTCACCGTCCAGCAGCGGATCGCGTGGCTGGAGGGCTCGTCGGTGGAGTTCCAGCCCGAGTCCTACGAGCAGCTGGCCGCCGCCCTGCGCCGCGACGGCGCCGACGACGACGCCCGCGAGGTGCTCTACGCCAAGCAGCGCCGCCGCCGGCAGACCCTGCCGCTGCCCGCCCGGGTCTGGGGCCGGATCCAGGACGTCACCGTCGGCTACGGCTTCCGCCCCGGCCGGGCGGCGCTCTGGCTGCTGCTCGCCTGGGCGCTCGGCAGCGTCTACTTCGCCACGCACGAGCTCCAGCCGCTCAAGGCCGACGAGCGGCCGCACTGGAACCCGGTGCTGTACGCGCTCGGCCAGCTGCTGCCCGTCATCGACCTCGGCCAGCAGGGCTGGAACCCCGGCGGGGCCGACCAGTGGGTCACCTCCGGCCTGGTCGTCGTCGGCTGGGTCCTCGCCACCACCGTCGCCGCCGGGGCCAGCCGGATGCTCCAGCGCGGATAGCCGCGGCCTCCGGCCCGGGCCGCCCGGACTCCCCCGGGCACGAACCCGGGCGCAAACCCGTGCACAAACCCGGGCGCACGGCGGGCACCCGGGGAACTACGCTGTCCGCCGTGACAGAACGGCTGCCGCTCTTCCCGCTGAACACCGTGCTCTACCCGGGCCTGGTGCTGCCCCTGAACGTCTTCGAGGAGCGCTACCGCCGTCTGCTGGCCGACCTGCTCGCCCTCCCCGAGGACGAGCCGCGCCGGTTCGGCGTCCTCGCCATCAAGGACGGCCGCGAGGTCTCGCCGGTCCGCGCCGACGACGGCCCGGCCGGCCCGCTCGACGGCCTCGGCACCGCCACCGGCGACCCGCTGGAGGCCCTGCACCACGTCGGCTGCGTGGCCGACGTCGCCTCCGCCCAGGAGCAGCCCGACGGCCGGTACGAGCTGCTGGTCACCGGTACCACCCGGTTCCGGCTCCGCTCGGTGGACACCGCGGGCCCGTACCTGACCGGTGAGATCGAGCCGATCGACGAGGAGCCCGGCGAGGGCGCGGGCGTGCTCGCCTCCGGCGTCGAACGGGCCTTCCGCGCCTACCAGAAGCGGCTGGCCGGCGCCCGGGAGGCCACCACGGTCGGCCGCCAGGAGCTGCCGGACGACCCGCAGGTGCTCTCCTACCTGGTGGCCGCGGCCTCGGTGTTCGAGACCCCGGTGAAGCAGCAGCTGCTCGCCTGCCCCGACACCGCGCAGCGGCTGCGCACCGAGCTGGAGCTGCTGCGCCGCGAGACGGCCGTGCTCAGCTGGCTGCCCTCGCTCCCGGCCGTGGACCTCACCCGCCAGTCCTTCAGCCCGAACTGACCCGGCCGCGCGCCGAAGCCCCGTCCCGGAGACCTCCACCATGGCCAGGAAAGCGAAGAAGGGCGGCCAGGGCACGCCCGCCACGGTCGCCCTGGAGAGCGCCGCCGTCGCGTTCACCGTGCACGCCTACGAGCACGACCCGGCCGCCGCGTCCTACGGCGGCGAGGCCGCCGAGGCGCTCGGCGTCCCCGCCGACCGGGTGTTCAAGACCCTGGTCGCCGACGTCGACGGCGTCCTCACCGTGGGCGTCGTCCCGGTGGCCGGCCAGCTCGACCTCAAGGCGCTCGCCGCGGCGGTCGGCGGCAAGCGGGCCGCGATGGCCGACCCCGCCGCGGCCGAGCGCAGCAGCGGCTACGTCCTCGGGGGCATCTCCCCGCTCGGCCAGCGGCGCCCGCTGCGCACCGTGGTGGACGACAGCGCCCTCGCCCACGCCACGGTGTACGTCTCGGCCGGCCGCCGCGGCCTGGAGGTCGAACTCGCCCCCGCCGACCTGGTCGCGCTGACCGGCGCCCGCACCGCCCCCATCGGCCGCTGACCGGCGCGAGCCCGCGCCCGGGTGCGTGCCTGTGCGGCACGTGCGACCGCCGGCCCGGCCCGCGTCGGCGTCGGCGTCCGTCTTTGCGTTCATGTCGAATCCTGCGCGACCGCACTTTCCCTGTTCGACACGGGTGACACTTCCGCCCCGCCCCGCCATACTCCCGCATGAGAAATTCCCGAACGGCGGGGCGGATTCCGCTGCCCGGCGGTGCGGAATCCAGGAATCGTCCAAGTGAAACACCGGCACCAGGAGAGGAAACGTTCCTCCATTTCGCTCCCTACTCGCGCGGAGCGCACATTTCCCGGACAACCGCCCCCACCGCGCGACCCCCGCCTGAACTCCGTCGATCCGTTGGATTTCGCGCCATCGTCGGTAAGCTCGTCGGACCTCAATACTTCGGATCGCTGCATCGGCCCCGGTCCTCCACCGGGCCGGCCGGGGACCTCTCCCCCCCACACCACCCGGTCACCGAGTTCGCGGCCGTCACCCGGCCGCTGCCCGAGGGCTGGGAGCGCGGCGACCTGGAGATCCGGTCCGCCGTCCGCCCGAGCGGCGTCCGGCTCCCGGAGCAGGGCTGGAAGATCCACGTGTCGGCCCGGGTCAAGGACGCCGAGGAGGTGCTGGAACTCGTCCACGGCTTCTGCCTGGACGCCCGCCTCACCTTCAAGTTCCTGCGCGGTCTGCCGATTCTCCAGGTCCAGAACTCCAAGTACGCGCCGCGCGGCTCCAGCGGGAAGTTCTGCACCCTCCACCCCGTCGGCGACGGGGAACTGGAACGATGTCTCGACGGCCTGGGCCGTCTCCTGGCCGGCCGCTGCCCGCCCTACCGCGAACTGGTCGCCGCCCAGGCGACGGCGCCGGGCTGAGGGCCCGCCGCCCGGCCGCCGGGACCTCAGCCCTCCTGGCGCGGGGCCGCCTCGTCGTGGCGCGGGGCCGCCTCGTCCTGCGGCTGCGCCTCGTCCAGCGGCTGCGGCGCGCCGTAGGGCCCGGCCCAGTACGGCGGCGGGTCCTCCTCGCGCTTTCCGAACGCCGCCGAGAGCGCCAGCAGCAGCACCATCGCCGCCATCGGCCAGGCCAGCAGCGCCCCGTACGCCCCGAGGTCGATGTCGGCGTTGAAGTGCCCGCCGTTGCCGACCCGCCGGGCCTCCGCGACCAGGTCGCTGCCGGGGCCGAGCCGGCGGCCCAGCGACCACGCGCCCAGCGAGGCCAGCAGGCCGCCGACGGCGAGGCCGACCGCGACCGCGATGCCGCCACCGCGGCGGCGGGTGAGCAGGAAGGCCCCGAGCGCGGTCAGGACACCCATGCCCAGCCCGATCAGCACGAAGACGCTGTCGGCGCCGGCCCGCTGCTCGCCCTCCGGGTCGGCGTAGAGGATCTTGTTGCCGTCGACCACCAGCGGCACCTTGGGCGCCAGCCAGGCCCAGAGCCCGGCCATCACCACGCCCAGCACCAGGCAGACCAGCAGCGTGATCGCACCGACCTTCAGCTCCGGCCGCAGCCGCTCCAGCGCGGGCCGGCGCGGCGGCCCGGCGAGCACGCCGCCCGGCAGGGGCGGGACGCCCGCGGAGTCCGGCGCCGGCGGCGGCGCGTACGGGTCCGGGGCGGCGGCCGGGCCCCGGCCGGTGGTGTCCGCGTCGGCGCCCGCGGCCGCGCGCAGAGGATCCGGAGGTGTGTTCGGTACGGTCACGGGCCCATCGTTTCACGACGGCCGCCCGAACGGACCCGCCACCCGCACCGCGGACGCCCGCCCCGCGGCGCCCTACCGGGTGGTGGCCCGCCGGTACGCCCAGGTGGCGACGGCCAGCGACGCCACGCCCACCCCGGCGCAGACCGCGAGGTCGCCCGCCACCGCCGCCCAGTCCGGGTCGGCCGCGAAGCTCCGGGCGAAGGCCTCGACGCCGTACGTGGAGGGCAGCAGGTCACGCAGCCAAAGCACCGGCTGCGGCAGGTGGTCCACCGGGAGCACGCCCAGCAGCAGCGCCGCGGACATGCCGAGCTGCCCCAGCATGGTGGCGATCTCCTGCTTGGGCGCGAGCAGCCCGAAGGCCGCGCCGATCCCGGAGAGCGCCGCACCGGCCAGCGGCACCACGGCGAGCAGCACCCAGAGCTGCCCCAGTGGCAGCCCGAACATCACGGCCCCCACGGCGGCCGTCACCAGCGCGCCGGGCAGCGTGAACGAGGCGTACGCGGCGGCCGCACCGAGCACCACGGAGGCGGCGGGGACGGGCAGCGTGGCGTAGTGGTCGAGGCCGCCGGTGGCCCGCAGCCGGCCGAAGTACTGGGCGAGCAGGTTGAGCGCGACGAAGGCGACCACCAGCACGCTGGAGCCGGCCACCACCGAGCGCGCGGCCGGGGTCTGCCCGGCGTCCACGACGCCGCGCATCATCACCAGGATGCCGAGCGACTGGAAGGTGGCCACGAACAGCAGCGGGATGCGGGCCACCTTGGCGCGGGCCAGCTGCGCCCGGTAGACGGCGGCCAGCGCGGGCAGCAGCCGGGCGGCCGGGGCCAGCGGGGCGGGCCCGGCGTCCTCGGCCGGAACGGTCTGCGGCGGCGCGGAGAGCAGCGTCACTTGGCCAGTCCTCCATGGCGGCCACCCAGCTTGAGGTAGGCGTCCTCAAGGCTCGGGGTGGCCAGGGTGAAGTCGTCCAGGGCGGCGAAGGCCGGGCCGGTGGTGACGGCGGCGACCAGTTCGCGGGCCTGCTCGGGGGTGGTGCGCACGGTCCAGCGGCGGCCTGTGCGCTCGGCCCGTTCGGCCAGGGCCGCGACGGCGGGCACCGCCAGCGGCGCCTCGTCCCGCCAGACCAGGTCGAGCCGGACGTCGCCGTCGACCAGCGCCTTGAGCCCGCCGGGCGTGTCGCAGGCGATCACCCGGCCCTCGTCGATCACCGCGACGCGGTCCAGCACGGTCTCCGCCTCGATCACGTTGTGGGTGACCAGCAGGACGGTGGCCCGCCGCTCGGCCCGGCGCCGCTCGACGGCGGTCCAGACGGCGCGCCGGGCGACCGGGTCCATGCCGGTGGTCGGCTCGTCCAGGACGAGCAGCGGCCGGTCCCCGACCAGGGTGGCGGCGAAGCAGGCGAGCCGGCGCTGGCCGCCGGAGAGCTTGGCGAGCGGCCGGTGGGCGAGCGGCTCCAGGGCCAGCTCGGTGAGCACCTCGTCGGCGGCGGCCCGGGCCTGCGCCCGGCCGAGGCCGCGCAGCCGGCCGGTGGTCTCGGCGGCGAGCGCGACGGTCAGCTCGTCCAGCGCGGTCGACTCCTGGCCGAGGTAGCCGAGCAGCCGGGCGGCCCGCTCGGGGTGGCGGACGACGTCGTGGCCGAGGATCTCGACGGAGCCGGAGTCGGGCCGCAGCAGTCCGGTGAGCTGGCGGACCAGGGTGGACTTGCCGGCCCCGTTGGGTCCGAGCAGCCCGAAGATCTCGCCCTGCCGGACGGTCAGCGTGATGCCGTCGTTCGCCCGGATCGGGGCGATGGGGCCGCCGCGCCCGGAGCGGTACGTCTTGACCAGGTCGCGTACGGCACAGCACGGCGAGGTCTCCTGGGGCGCCCGCCCGGCCGTCTCGTCCACGAGCGAAGACTTTACGCCGTGGAGCCCGCGAACCGGACAAGGGGGCCCGATCCCCCGCAACCGGTACGGCCCGCGTCGTCCGCCAGGGCCCGGTCCTCCACCACCAGGCCCGTCGGGCCCCGGTCCTCCACCACCAGGTCCGTCGGACCCTAGTCCTCCACCACCAGGTCTCCGCCGGGGACCCGGCCGGCCAGCTCCTTCCAGAAGCCGGCCCGGATCGCGTACCGGTCGTGCTCGTCGATCTGGTCGTCCTTGTGCGCGAGCAGGCCGAACCGGGCGGCGTAACGGAGCAGTTCGCCGTCGACCCGGTGCGGGATGCGCGGGTAGTCGGGCCAGAGCGCGGTGAGCCGTTCGACGTCGCCGAGCCGCTCGGTCCAGCGGCGGGCGAAGACCTGGCCGACCTCGTGGGCGTCGCCGCCGATGGTGGTGATGTCCTCCTCCCGGTCGGCCCAGCGCTGTTCGGCGGTGGTGAGCTGGGCCAGGGTGGGCAGGCTGTCGCCGGCGGTGACGGCCTGCTCGGCGGTCGGCCGCTCGACCCAGCCCCGGTCGGAGGACCAGCGCAGCACCGGGCCGGTCGGGTGGTGGGCGACGGCGGACTGCGGGGCGGTGGCCCGCCCGGCGATGTCCTTGGGGGTGGGGACGACCTTGAGCGCGGTGGCGGCCGCCGCCGGGCGCCCGTTGGTCCCCGGCCCGTCGGCGGGCAGCGGACCGGCGGCGGTCACCGGGCCGGCCACCGGGACGACGCTGTGCGGGGCCGCGGGCGGGGCGGCGAGGATCTTGGCGATCTCGTGGCGCGGCCCGGGGGCGGGGAAGACCACGGAGGTCTCGCGCAGGCTGAACGAGCCCTCGATCCACTCCCGGTCCAGGACCCGGCGCTCGTCGGCCTCGCCGACCAGGTCCTCGGACTGGTTGAAGTCGCCGTCGGCGGCCTGGAGCGCCCAGAGGTGGACGACCACGCCGTGCTCCTTGGCGGACATCATGCCGGGCAGCAGGTCGCCGTCGCCGGTGATCAGCACGACGTCGGCGCAGGCCCGGTTGCGGGCGAGTTCGGAGAGCTCGGCGTGCATCGCGGCGTCCACGCCCTTCTGCACCCAGCGGCCCTCGGCCCGGGTGAGGGCGCCGAGCCGGACGGTCACCCGCGGCAGGACCCGCAGGCGGCGGTGCTCGGGCATCGGGCGGCGGTCGGGCGCCGCGTCGAACCAGTAGATCCGCAGCAGCGGCAGGCCGGTCTCGGCCTCGGCGCGCTCACGCAGGGCGGTGATCAGCGCGGTGTGGTCGACGGTGACCTTGGAGCGGGACGGGTCCCCGGCGAGCAGGCTGGCGGCGGCGCCCAGCAGGTATCCGGCGTCCACCAGGACGACGCAGCGGTCCATCGCGCACCTCTTTTCGCTCGCCCTCGGGGTCAGGCGCCGCCACGGCCGGCGGTACCGGATGGGCGCGGTCCGCCCGGCGTTCGGGCCCGCGTGGGGTGAGGGGGAGCCCGTGGCCGCCCGATCGTTGGGTCACCTTTACCCCTGGTTCGCGCGCCGAACCTCGGCGGATGTCGCGGTCCGGCAACGGGCGGCCGGGGCGCGGCGCCCCGCGAACGCACGGCGGGACCCCGTCCGCGGACGGGGTCCCGCCGGGTGCGGCCGGGGTGTCAGCCCTTGAGCTCCGCGGCGACCAGCTCGGCCAGCTGGACGGCGTTGAGCGCGGCGCCCTTGCGCAGGTTGTCGTTGGAGACGAACAGCGACAGGCCGTGCTCGACCGTCTCGTCCGCCCGGATGCGGCCGACGTAGCTCGGGTCCCGGCCGGCGGCCTGGAGCGGGGTGGGGATGTCGCTCAGCTCGACGCCGGGGGCGCCGGCGAGCAGCTCGACCGCGCGCTCGGGGCTGATCGGGCGCTCGAAGCGGGCGTTGATCTGGAGCGAGTGGCCGGAGAAGACCGGGACGCGCACGCAGGTGCCGGCCACCTTCAGCCCGGGGATGCCGAGGATCTTGCGGCTCTCGTGGCGGAGCTTCTGCTCCTCGTCGGTCTCGTTGGAGCCGTCCTCGACGATGGAGCCGGCCAGCGGCAGCACGTTGAAGGCGATCGGGCGCTTGTAGACCTTGGGCTCGGGGAACTCCACCGCGGAGCCGTCGTGGGCGAGCGCGGAGGCGCCGTCCACGACCTTGGCGGCCTGGTCCTGGAGCTCGGCCACGCCGGCGACGCCGCTGCCGGAGACGGCCTGGTAGGTGGAGACGACCAGCGCGGCGAGGCCGGCCTCGTCGTGCAGCGGGCGCAGCACCGGCATGGCGGCCATGGTGGTGCAGTTCGGGTTGGCGATGATGCCCTTGGGACGGTCGGCGATCGCCTGCGGGTTGACCTCGGAGACGACCAGCGGGACCTCGGGGTCGCGGCGCCAGGCGGAGGAGTTGTCGATCACCACGGCGCCGGCCGCGGCGGCCTTCGGGGCGAGGGCCTTGGAGGTGGCGCCGCCGGCCGAGAAGATCACGATGTCCAGGCCGGTGTAGTCGGCCGTGGCGGCGTCCTCGACGGTGATCTCGGTGCCCTGCCAGGGCAGCGTGCGCCCGGCCGAACGGGCCGAGGCGAACAGCCGCAGCTGCTCGACCGGGCCCACTCCACCGGGGAGGTCTGCGCGCTCCGCCAGGATCTCGCGGACCACGCCGCCGACCTGGCCGGTGGCCCCCACAATGCCGATCTTCATTCCGACTACTCCTCTTGATGTTGCTGGTCACAGCCGCACTCTGCCCATCATGCCTTGTCACGCGGGAGGGGCGGCCTGGCATTCCAGGGTGTGAGAGGCCGTGCCTCGTCTACCGGTCGAGACCACTCGCCAGTTCCAGCGCCGCGGCCACCTCCGCCGGGCCGGCCGGCAGCAGCGGCAGCCGGACGTCCGGGGTGGGGATCCGGCCCTGGGCGTGCAGCACGCCCTTGACCACGGCGGGGTTCGGCGCGGCGAAGGCGGCGGCCGCCAGGGCGGCGAGCCGGTGGCCCAGCGCGCGGGCCCGCACGGCGTCCCCGGCCTCCCAGGCGTCGGCCAGCTCCACGAACCGCGCGGTGGCCAGGTGGGCGGAGGCCAGGATGCCGCCGGCGGCGCCCAGCGCCAGCATCGGTGCGAGGAAGACGTCCTCGCCGGTCAGGACGGCGAAGCCCTCGGGCCGGGCGGCGAGCAGCTCCACCGCGTCCTGGTCCAGCCCGCCGGTCGCGTACTTGACGCCCGCCACGCCGGGGACGGCGGCCAGTTCCAGCATCGCGGCGGCGGAGAGCGGCTGCCCGGTGCGGTACGGGATGTGGTAGACGATCAGCGGCACCGGGCTCGCCTCGGCCAGCGCCCGGAAGTGCGCGACCGTGCCGGCCTCGCCCGGCCGCACGAAGGAGGGCACGGTGACCAGTGCGGCCGCCACCCCCGGTACCCGCTCGCGCAGCCCGGCGAGCTCCTCGGCGGCCGCCCGGGTGCCCGGCCCGCCCGCGCCGACGACCAGCCGCCCGCCGCGCTCGGCGCAGACGGCCGCGCAGACCTCGGTCACCGCACGCCGCTCGTCCGCGCTCAGCGTGGCCGGCTCGCCGGTGGTGCCGAGCGCCACCAGTCCGGCCGCGCCGTCGTCCAGCAGTGAGGCGGCCAGCTTCTCCAGCGCGTCCAGCGCCACCGAGCCGTCGGCGGCGAAGGGGGTGACCAGCGGGACGTAGATGCCCTTGAGAGTGGTGTGTTCCATGGCTCCGATCCTGCGGGCCGCCGATCCCGCAGGTCCAGTTCACATTTCCGAGGCTTCTCGTAAGCTGGGCCGATGCTCGACGTCCGACGCCTGCGCCTGCTGCGCGAACTCGCCCACCTCGGCACCATCGCCGCCGTCGCCGAGGCGCTCTCGTTCAGCCCTTCGGCGGTCTCCCAGCAGCTGTCCGTCCTGGAGAAGGAGGCCGGCGTCCCGCTGCTGGAGCGCACCGGCCGGCGGGTCGCGCTGACGCCGGCCGGGCTGGGCCTGGTCCGGCACGCCGAGGCCGTGCTGGAGCGCCTGGAGCAGGCGGACGCCGAACTCGCCCATGCGCGGCAGGGGTTGGCCGGGCCGCTGCGGATCGGCACCTACCCCTCGGCGGCCCGGGCGATCCTCCCCGCCCTCCTCGCCGAACTGGCCGGCTGGCACCCCGGCCTGGAGCCGATGGTGACGGAGGTGGACCCGGCCGCGGTCGCCGCGGCGCTGCGCGCGGGCGAGCTGGACGTGGCGCTGGTGCACGAGTACGACCTGGTGCCGGCCGACCCGGAGCCCGGCCTGGCGGTGACCCGCCCGGTCTTCACCGAGCCGATGTACCTGGCGGCGCTCGGCCCGGGCACGATCGCCGGGCAGCGCTCGGCGCCGTGGATCATGGCGCCGCCGGGCACGCTCTGCCACAGCATGGCCGTCCGGGCCTGTGAGAGCGCCGGGTTCGCACCGCGCATCCGGCACCAGATCGACGACTTCGCCACCGTGCTCGCCCTGGTCGCGGCCGGCCAGGGCGTGGCGCTGGTCCCCCATCTGGGCACCGCGCAGCCGCCGTCCGGCGTCGTCCTCACCCGCCTGCCGATGTACCGCCGCACCCGGGCCGCCTTCCGCGCGGGCGCGGGCTCCCACCCGGCGATCTCGGCCTTCGTCTCGGCCCTCCACACCGCGGTGCCGCCGGGCCTCGGCGGTGAGTCGTAGCCGTCGACGACCCTCCGCCGCAGGCGGTCTCAGCCCGCCAGGCAGCTCGGCCCGAGCAGCTGCTTGAGGTCCCCGAACAGCGCCGGGTCGGACTTCACCCGGTGCCGGTCCAGCCGCAGCACCGTGGTGCTGTCACCGCGCCGGAGGTGGACGTGCACCTCGGTGGTCCCCTTGTGGTGGGCCAGCACCTCGCCGAGCCGGGTCACCACTGCCGGGTTGAGCCGGCTCTCGGCGATGGTGAGGGTGATCGGCAGCTGGGCGGCGACGTTGGTCAGGTCCGGGATGGCCAGCTCCATGCCCATCAGCCGCGGCACGTCCTCCCGCTTGTCCAGCTTGCCGCGGACGAACACCACCGAGTCCTCGACGAGTTGGGAGGAGACGAGCTGGTAGCTGGCCGGGAAGAACATGCAGTCGATCGAACCGGCCAGGTCCTCGACGGTGGCGATCGCCCAGGCGTTGCCCTGCTTGGTCATCTTCCGCTGGAGGCCCGAGATGATGCCGCCGATGGTGACGATCGAGCCGTCCGGCCGCTCCGCGAGGTCGGCCACCGCGCAGTCCGCCTTGTCGGCGAGGAGGTGCTCGATGCCGTGCAGCGGGTGCGAGGAGACGTAGAGGCCGAGCATCTCCCGTTCCTGGGTGAGCAGGAAGGACTTGTCCCACTCCTCCTCGGAGAAGACGACGTCAAGCCCGAAGCTCGGCTCGTCGCTGACCGCGTCGCCCCCGCTCTGCCGAATCTCAGCGGAGCTGAACAGGTCGAACTGGCCCTCGGCCTGCTTGCGCTTGACCCCGACGACGTTGTCGATCATCGGCTCGAACTGCGCGGTGAGGCCCTTGCGGGTGTGCCCGAGCGAGTCGAACGCGCCCGCCTTGATGAGGGATTCGACGGTCCGCTTGTTGCAGACCACCGACTCCACCTTCTCCAGGAAGTCCGGGAAGGAGCCGAACTTCCCCTTGGCCTTCCGGGTGCGGATCATCGACTCCACCACCGGCCCGCCGACGTTGCGGATGGCGGTGAGGCCGAACCGCACCAGCTCGTCACCGTGCGGGGTGAAGTCGGAGTCCGACTCGTTGACGTCCGGCGGCAGCACCTGGATGCCCATCTTGCGGCACTCGTTGAGGTAGACCGCCGACTTGTCCTTGTCGTCCTTCACGGAGGTGAGCAGACCGGACATGTACTCGGCCGGGTAGTTGGCCTTGAGGTAGGCCGTCCAGTACGAGACCAGCCCGTACCCGGCGGTGTGCGCCTTGTTGAACGCGTAGCCGGAGAAGGGGACGAGCACGTCCCACACCGCCTGGATCGCCGCGTCCGAGTAGCCGTGCTCCCGGCAGCCCCTCTGGAACGGGACGAACTCGGCCTCCAGGATCTCCTTCTTCTTCTTGCCCATGGCCCGGCGCAGCAGGTCGGCCTGGCCGAGCGAGTAGCCGGCCAGGATCTGCGCGGCCTTCTGCACCTGCTCCTGGTAGACGATCAGGCCGTAGGTCGGCTTGAGGATCTCCTCCAGGGGCTTCTCCAGCTCCGGGTGGATCGGGGTGATCTCCTGCTGGCCGTTCTTGCGCAGCGCGTAGTTGGTGTGCGAGTTGACGCCCATCGGGCCCGGCCGGTACAGCGCGAGGACGGCGGAGATGTCCTCGAAGTTGTCGGGCTTCATCAGGCGCAGCAGCGAGCGCATCGGCCCGCCGTCGAGCTGGAAGACACCGAGCGTGTCGCCGCGGGCGAGCAGTTCGTAGGTGGGCTTGTCGTCGAGGGGCAGATCAAGCAGGTTGATCTTGACGCCCTTGTTCCGCTCGATCGCCTTGACGGCGTCGTCCATGATCGTCAGGTTGCGCAGACCGAGGAAGTCCATCTTGAGAAGGCCGAGGCCCTCGCAGGTGGGGTAGTCGAACTGCGTGATGGTGACGCCGTCGGTGTGCCGGGTCCACACCGGGATGTGGTCGGTCAGCGGTTCGGCGGACATGATGACGCCGGCCGCGTGCACGCCGGGCTGGCGGATCAGGCCCTCGATGCCGCGGGCGGTGTCGATCACCTTGCGGACGTCCGGGTCGTTCTCGTAGAGCCCGCGGATCTCGCCGGCCTCGCCGTAGCGCGGGTGCGAGGAGTCGGTGATGCCGGAGAGCGGGATGCCCTTGCCCATGACGTCCGGCGGCATCGCCTTGGTGATCCGGTCGCCCATCGCGTACGGGTAGCCGAGGACGCGGGAGGAGTCCTTGATGGCGGCCTTCGCCTTGATGGTGCCGTACGTGACGATCATGGCGACCTTGTCGGAGCCCCACTTCTCCGTCACGTACCGGATCACGTCACCGCGCCGGCGCTCGTCGAAGTCGATGTCGACGTCGGGCATGGAGATGCGCTCGGGGTTGAGGAAGCGCTCGAAGATCAGGCCGTGCGGGATCGGGTCGAGGTCGGTGATGCCCATCGCGTACGCGACCAGCGAGCCGGCCGCCGAACCACGGCCGGGGCCCACCGCGATGCCCTGGCTCTTCGCCCACATGATGAAGTCGGCGACCACGAGGAAGTACGCCGGGAACCCCATCTGGATGATGGTGTCCATCTCGTACTCGGCGAGCTTCCTGTGCTCGTCGTCGTACCCGTTCGGGAAGCGCCAGTCCATGCCCTTCCACACCTGGGCCTTGAAGAAGTCCGCCTCGGACTCGTAGCCCTCCGGGATCGGGAAGCGCGGCATCAGGTTCCTGAACTCGAACATGCCGGTGGTGTCGACCCGCTGCGCCACCAGCAGCTGGCTGTTGCGGCAGCCCTCCTGCCAGGCGTCCGAGGAGTCCAGCGCGTACATCTCGGCGGCCGACTTGATGTAGTAGCCGGTGCCGTCGAAGCGGAAGCGGTCCGGGTCGGAGAGGTTCTTGCCGGTCTGCACGCAGAGCAGCAGGTCGTGGGCGCCGGCGTCGGACTCGGTGGTGTAGTGCGAGTCGTTGGTGACCACCGGCGGGATGTCCAGCTTCCGGCCGATCTCGATCAGCCCGTCGCGGACCCGCTTCTCGATGTCGAGGCCGTGGTCCATCAGCTCCAGGAAGTAGTTCTCCTTGCCGAAGATCTCCTGGTAGTCGGCGGCGGACCTCAGCGCCTCGTCGAACTGGCCGAGCCGGAGCCGGGTCTGCACCTCGCCGGAGGGACAGCCGGTGGTGGCCATCAGGCCGGCCGCGTGCTCGGAGATGATCTCCTTGTCCATCCGGGGCCACTTCACCAGCCAGCCCTCGGCGTAGGAGCGCGAGGTCAGCTTGAAGAGGTTGTGCAGGCCCTCCTTGTTCCGGGCCCAGATGGTCTTGTGGGTGTAGGCGCCGGACGCGGAGACGTCGTCCTTCTTCTGGTGCGGCTGTCCCCAGAGGATGCGCTTGGTGTTGGAGCGGGACTCCGGCGCGACGTACGCCTCGATGCCGATCACCGGGGTGATGCCCGCGGCGGTGGCCTGCTTGTGGAACTCGGCGGCGCCGTACATGTTGCCGTGGTCGGTCATCGCGACATGGGTCTGGCCCAGCCGTTCGACCTCCTTGAACAGCTGCTTCAGCCGGGCGGCCCCGTCCAGCATCGAGTACTCGGTGTGGACGTGCAGGTGCGCGTACGGCTGGTCGCTCAAGGCGGGGCCTCCGGAGGCTCGTGCTGTCTGGCTGGCCGGCGAACGCGCAGGTCACGAAGGGTCCTGGAAACATATGAGGCCCGAGCCGCTTCACCAGGGGCCCGGACCAGCTCTCACACGTTCACGGTCCTACTCTAGCCTTCGCCCAAGCCCGGATCGCTTCGAGCCAGGCCTTTCACCCGCTCTAAGAGGACGCCCTTCATGCCGCACCCGCAGCCCACCGCCACCGACCGCGCCGAGACCATACTCGGCGTCTTCGACACGGCCTTCGGCGACCTGCTCGCCAAGGACCCGGCGGCCTTCCGGGTCAAGTTCCGGAAGATGGCCGCCTCCGCCTTCGCCTTCTACCGGGGCACCGCCGGGCTCTACTACGCGGACCTCACCTCCTCCCCCTTCGACGCCTACGGGACGCCGTTCCTGGACGAGCGCACCAGCCGGGTCTGGATCCACGGCGACCTGCACGCGGAGAACTTCGGCACCTACCTGAACTCCGAGGGCCGCCTGGTCTTCAACGTCAACGACTTCGACGAGGCCTACGTCGGCGCCTTCACCTGGGACGTCCAGCGCCTGGCCGCCTCGCTCGCCCTGATCGGCTACGCCAAGGCGCTCTCCGACGGGACGATCACCCAGCTGGTCACCGCCTTCGCCGACGCGTACCGGTCCCGCATCGCCGCCCACGTCACCTCCGGCGACGCCGACCCGTACACCCTGGACACCGCCACCGGCCCGGTCCTGGAGACCCTGCGCGAGGCCCGCCTCCAGACCCGGGTCGCGCTCCTCGACGGCGACACCGTCGTCGAGGGCTACGACCGCCGCTTCCGCCTCGGCGGCGGCGCGATCGAGCTCGACGAGCCCACCAAGGCCGAGGTGCTGGCCGCCTTCGACGCCTACCTGGCCACCCTGCCGCCGGCCTCCCGGACCCGCCCGGAGTCGCTCAAGGTCAAGGACGTGGTCGGCCGCCAGGGCATCGGCATCGGCTCGGCGGGTCTGCCCTCGTACAACCTGCTGCTGGAGGGCCACACCGACGCCCTTGAGAACGACGTGATCATCTACATGAAGCAGGGCCAGATCCCTGCCGTGTCGCGCCACGTCACGGACCCGGCGATCGCCGGCTACTTCGAGCACGAGGGCCACCGCACGGTCATCTCCCAGCGCGCCCTCCAGGCGCACAGCGACCCGTGGCTCGGGTACACCACCCTGCACGGCCGCGGCCAGCTGGTCGCCGAGGTCTCCCCGTACGCCACCGACCTCGACTGGACGGACCTCAACGAGCTGTCCGACCTGCTCGCCGTCACCGAGTACCTCGGCCGGGCCACCGCCACCATGCACGCGGCGGCCGACGAGTCCTCCAGCGGCCACACCCTGGTGCCGTTCTCCACCGAGCACGCCATCCACGAGGCGATCGCGCGCGACGAGGCCGGGTTCACCGGGATGCTGGTCGACTTCGCGCACGCGTACGGGGCCCGGGCCCGCGCCGACCACCAGCTGTTCGTGGACCTCTACCGCAACGGCCGGATCCCCGGCCTGTAGGGCTCACCGGCCCGACGGGCTCACCGGCCTGACGGGCTCAGGGGGTCAGGGTCGCCAGCCGCTCCCCGGCGGCGTCCCTGACCCCGGCCTCCTCCATCGGGTCGTCCCGCAGGCAGGCCAGCCGCTCCCGCACCTCGGGCCGGTCCGGAGCGTGCGCCACCCCGAGCAGCCGGGCGTCCTCCTCGCAGTCCCAGAGGCACTCCACGTGGACCGACTCCAGCCCCGCCGGGCCGATCTGCGCCAACGCCTCCAGGTAGGCCGCCCGCTCGTAGGAGTGCGGCGTCCACAGCCAGAACCGCCGCAGCAGCGACACCGCGTCCGCCGCCCCGGGCCCGAACCGGGCCAGCCCGCGCGCCGTGTACATCGGCCCGCCCCAGCTGCGCGCCACCCAGTCCCGCTCCAGGTCGGCCACCAGCACGGGAATGTCCTCGGCCTCCCCGTGCTCGGCCAGCACCCGGCACCCGAGCGCGACCAGCCACGGCTCCCCGGTGCCCGCCCACTCCCGGGCGGCGGGCACGGCCGGCGCCCCGAGCCCGCGGACCACGGCGGGCAGCCGCGGCAGTGCGAGCCCACCGTCCGCCGTCCCCAGCGACGGCACCAGTGGGACGAGGCCCGGCTCCGGCGCCCGGGCGGCCAGTGCGCAGAGCGCGGTCACCTTACGGCTCTGCGGCTCGGCCGGATCGGCGAGCAGCTCCAGCAGTCGCGCGCTCGCCACCTCCGGCATCGGGTCCCGCCCGCCGACCGCGCGCCCGGGCCGCGGCACGGCCAGCCCCCAGTGGTCCCACGGTTCACCCCGCAGGTCCTCGGTGTGCCCCTTCGACCGCTCCCGCGCCGGGCCCGCGAGGTCGTCCCACCACTCCACCGGCCATGCCCCGGCCACGGACTCCAGCACGTCCACCCAGTGCTCACCCTCCCGGACGTAGGCCCGCAGAGCCTCCCGGGCCTCCACCGAGCCGTCGAGGGCCAGCAGCTCCAGCACCCGGGCGGCCCGCTCGCAGGCGTCCTCGCCGCCGGCCAGCACCTCGATCACGGGCCCCAGCGGCAGCTCCAGGTCCCGCAGCAGCCTGGCCAGGTACAGGTGCCGGTCGTCCGTCTGCCGGTCCCACCGCCAGTCCCACCGCAGGCACCCGTACACCAGCCCGGCGGCCGCCGCCGGGTCCTCCGCCGCCATCCGCGCCCCGAGCCCGCGCCCCCGCTGCAACAGCCCGGGCAGTGTGTGCGCCGGCGCGTGCTCGTATCTCCGCTCTGCCACGCCTCCATCGTCCCCCAGCCCCGGGCGCGCGCGGGCGCCGGGGGCTGGGGGCCAGGTTCGGGGGCGGCATCCGGGGGCGGCGTCCGGTACCGCACCGAGCCGGCCTGCGTGAGCGCCGCCGCCGGTCAGCGCGCGGGGCCGGCGCCCTCCGGCAGGCGTGCCACCACGAGGGCGACGGCCTCCTCCGCGGTGTCGAAGCACGCGACGGGCCCCCCGTCGTTCCACACGGCGTACCGGCCCTCGTGGTTCGGGTCGACAGTGCCCCCGACCTTCGCCCTCCACGGCGTCTCGACGGTGGTGGAGAACCAGAGGTTGAAGTGGCTGTTGACCGGCATCAGCCGCCGGAGCACCGGCTGGGCGTACGCGGCCGCCAACAAGGCGTGGGGGCGGGGGTGCCGGTCGTAGGGCGGCAGATGGACGCGGTCCAGCTTGATCATCCACATCAGCTCGACCGGGTCGAGCGGCGCCCGCTCCTGGGCGAGGGCCCACTCCCGGAAGCGCACGAACGGCGCGGCCGCCGCGGTCGCCTCCAGGCCCGCACCACCCATCCACGCCGCCGTCGCGCCGACCACCTCGGCCACGTCCCCGGTCAGCCCGCCGGCCAGCGGGGCGCCGTGGCCGTCGAAACGCACCTGGTAGGGGTGGCCCGACCGTGGCGGGTTCACGACCACCCGCCGGCCGGTCTCGCCGTCCTTGAACTCGACGATCCGCTCCCACGCCCCCGCCGGCTCGGGCAGCCCCACCCCGAGCTCCTCCGCCGTGCGCCTCAGCAGCGCCGCCGGCGGCACCTCGTCCTCGTCCTTGTCCTCACCAAGCCCACCGAAGAGTTCACCATGCCCCCGTCCTGCCCAACCCCCGCGGCAACCGGCCCGGAACCCGAAGATCCGCGCGGGCCGCCGGCCGGCGGCGTCCCCGGGTGTCCGGCCGCCGCGGCCGTCAGCCCTCCTGCTCGTCCAGCTCGGCCAGGAAGTCCAGCGCCACCGCCCAGGTCTGCTCCGCCGCCTCGGCGTCGTAGTCGGGCAGCCCCGGGTCGGTGTAGACGTGCCCGGCGCCCCGGTAGCGGTGGATCTCGACGTCGGCGCCGGCCCGCCGCATCCCCAGGTACCAGGCGTTCAGCCAGTCCTCGGGCTCGAACGGGTCCGGCTCGGCGATGTGCAGCTGGACGGGGATGGAGGTGGCCGCGTCCTCGCGGATGTCGGAGGTGCCGTGCAAGAGCAGCAGGCCGAGCGCCTTCTCGTCGGCCAGGGCGAGGTTCTGCGCGAGCGAGCCGCCGAGCGAGAGGCCCGCGTAGACGAGCGCGTCGCCCGAGCCGAGCAGCGGGGCGGCCGCACCCACGGCCCGGCGCAGCAGTTCGTCGCTGCCGAGCTCCTCCTTGTACGCCATGCCCTCCTCGACGTCGTCGAAGGTGCGGCCCTCGAACAGGTCGGGGGTGTGCACGGTGTGCCCGGCGGCGCGCAGCCGGTCGGCGGCGGCGTGGACGGCGGGGCGCAGGCCGTACACGGAGTGCAGAAGCAGGATCTGGGCCACGGGGAACTTCCTTGCGACAGAGGGCGGATCGTTCACCATCATCGCGCATGGCCGCCGGGTGGCCGCGTGCGGCCGAGCCGGTGGCAGGACGTCACGTCGCGGTGAATCGGCGACAAACAGTCAGTTCAGCATATGGAACGGACCATTACCGACCGGTAGCCTGTCGGCCGTGACTGACCTTGTCGATGACATGACCGCCGCCCGCCCGCGCCGCCGCCAGGTGCTGAAGGCCACCGCCATCGTGGCCGGTGCCGCCGCCGTGCCGCTGGCCCTCGGCACCGCGGCCGAGGCCGCGACCGCCCCGCAGTTCCTCCACGGCGTCGCCTCCGGCGACCCGCTCCCCGACGGCGTCCTGCTCTGGACCCGGGTCACCCCGACCCCCGAGGCCGTCCCCGGCTCCGCCACCGGCCCCGACACCGAGGTCCGCTGGGAGCTGGCCACTGACAAGGCCTTCACCCGCATCGCGGCCAGCGGCACGGTGACCGCCACCGCCGCCTCCGACCACACCGTCAAGGCCGACGTCCGCGGCCTGACCGCGGACACCACCTTCTGGTACCGCTTCACCGCCGGCGCCACCGTCTCCCCCGTCGGCCGCACCCACACCACCCCGGCCGCCGACGCCGCCCTCGACCACCTCCGCTTCGGCGTGGCCTCCTGCGCCAACTGGGAGGCCGGCTACTTCTCCGCCTACCGCCACCTCGCGGCCCGCGGCGACCTCGACGCCTTCCTCTTCCTCGGCGACTACATCTACGAGTACAAGACCGGCGAGTACTGCGCCCGCGGCACCGTGGTCCGCCCGCACGCCCCGACGCACGAGATCATCAACCTGGCCGACTACCGTACCCGGCACGGCCGTTGCAAGACCGACGAGGACCTCCAGGCGCTGCACGCGCAGGTCCCGACGATCGCGATCTGGGACGACCACGAGTTCGCCAACGACGCCTGGTCCGGCGGCGCCGAGAACCACACCCCGGGAACCGAGGGCGACTGGGCCGACCGCGTGGCCGCCGCCAAGCAGGCCTACTTCGAGTGGATGCCGGTCCGCCCGTCCATCGCCGGCACCACCTACCGCCGCCTGCGCTACGGCAAGTTGGCCGACCTGTACCTGATGGACCAGCGCTCGTTCCGCTCCCAGCAGGTCAAGGTCGGCAACGGCGGCGTCGACTCGGCCGACCGCACCATCACCGGCCGGGCCCAGATGGACTGGCTGAAGGCCGGGCTCAGCACCTCCGACACCACCTGGCGGCTGATCGGCAACGAGGTGATGATCTCGCCGGTCGCGTTCTTCTCGCTGCCCGACTACATCCTGCGGCCGCTGGCCAAGCTGCTCGGCCTGCCCGGCGAGGGCCTGGCCGTCAGCACCGACCAGTGGGACGGCTACACCCACGACCGCCGCGAGCTGCTCGGCCACCTCAAGGCCAACGGCATCACCAACACCGTCTTCCTCACCGGCGACATCCACTCCGCCTGGGCCGCGGACGTCCCGAACGAGGCCGCCACCTACCCGCTCTCCGGTAGTTCCGCCACCGAGTTCGTGGTCACCTCGGTCACCTCGGACAACATCGACGACGTCCTCAAGGTGGCCCCGCAGACCGTCTCGCTGGCCGCCGCCGCCGCGATCAAGGCGGGCAACCGCCACATCAAGTGGGTCGACCTGGACTCGCACGGCTACGGCGTCCTGGACATCACCCCGGGCCAGACGCAGATGGACTACTACGTGCTCTCGGACCGGACCCGCAAGGACGCCACCGCCTCGTGGACGCGCTCCTACCGCACCAAGTCCGGCACCCAGCAGATCGAGCGGGTCTACTCCCCCGTCAAGTGAGCCGCCGGTCCTGAGGGGTGCGCCCGCGCGGCGCGCCCCTCAGGACACCACGTCCTTGCGGGCGAACCCGCGGAACGCCAGCGCCAGCAGCACCACCGCGTACGAGAGCGACAGCGAGACGCCCTGCACCATGCCGCCCCACTCCAGCTGCGGCTGCAGGGCGTCCGCCCAGGCGTACTGCCAGTGCGCGGGCAGCCACTCGCGCAGGCCGCCGAGTGCGGTGACGGCGTCCAGCACCCCGGTGACGATCGAGGCGAACACCGCCCCGCCGACCGCGCCGAGCGGCGCGTCGGTGGCGGTCGAGAGCCAGAACGCCAGCGCCGCGATCACCACCTCGCTCAGGAGGACGTACGCCACCGCGATCGCCAGCCGCGGCAGCGCCTCCCCCGCCGACAGGCTCACCCCTGCCGGCAGCTTCAGGTCCCCCCAGCCGTACGCGGCGGTGCCCACCAGCAGCCCGATCGCCGGCAGCAGCACCACGGCGGCGGCCGAGAACGCCAGCCCCACCGCGAACTTGCGGGCCAGCAGCCGGGCCCGGGGCACCGGCGCCGCCAGCAGGTAGCGCAGCGAGGACCAGCTCGCCTCCGAGGCCACCGTGTCCCCGCAGAACAGCGCGACCGGGATCACCAGCAGGAAGCCGGTGCCCATGAAGAGCATGGTGGTCGCGAAGTTGGGCCCCGAGGCGGTGGCCAGCTCGATGAAGGTGGTCCGGTCGGTCCGGCCGGGCGTGCCACCGATCTGGAACGCGGCCAGGATGACGAACGGCAGCGCCGCCAGCACCCCGCCGATCACCATGGTCCGGCGGCGCCGCAGCTGGCGCATCGCCTCGACCCGCAGCGGCAGCGTCCGGCCCGCCCGGTAGCCGGCGGCGTGGTCCGGTGAAACGACGGCACTCATGCCGGGCCTCCGATCAGTGACAGGAACGCGTCCTCCAGGCGGCGGTGCGGACCGGCCCGTTCCACCGGCACGCCGAGGCGCACCAGCTCGGCCAGCAGCCGGCTGGCCGTCATGCCGTCCAGCCTCACCAGCAGCCCGCCCTCGACCGGCTCGACCGAGCCGACCCCGTCCAGCGCCGCCGCCTTGTCGGCGGCCGCCGCCAGCTCCTGGGGCCCGTACGAGGCCGGGGTGCCGACCAGCAGCAGCTCGCCCGCGCCGACGATCTCGGCGACGGCGCCGGCGGTGACCAGCCGGCCGCGGTCCATCACCACCAGGTCGGTGCAGCTCTGCTCCACCTCCGAGAGCAGGTGGCTGGAGACGATGACGGTCCGCCCGGCGGCGGCGTACCGGATCATCACCTCGCGCATCTCGCGGATCTGCGGCGGGTCCAGCCCGTTGGTCGGCTCGTCCAGGATCAGCAGGTCCGGCAGCCCGAGCATGGCCTGGGCGATCGCGAGGCGCTGCCGCATGCCCTGCGAGTAGGTGCGCACCGCCCGGTCCAGCGCCTCGCCGAGCCCGGCGATGGCCAGCGCCTCCTCCAGGTGGGCGTCGGCCTCCGGGCGGCCGGTGGCCTGCCAGTAGAGCCGCAGGTTGGCCCGGCCGCTGAGGTGCGGCAGGAACCCGGCCCCCTCGACGAAGGCGCCGACCCGGGAGAGCACCGGCGTGCCCGGGCGCACCAGGTGGCCGAAGATCCGGATCTCGCCCTCGTCGGGCCGGATCAGGCCCATCAGCATCCGCAGCGTGGTGGTCTTGCCCGCGCCGTTGGGCCCGAGCAGGCCGAGCACCTGGCCCTGTTCCACCCGGAAGCCCAGCTCCCGGACGGCGTACCGGTCGGCGGATCCCTTGTAGCGCTTGCTCAGGCCGGTGATCTGCAACGGCACCCCGGCCAGCGCCGGGTCGTACGCCGGTCCGCGGGCCACCCGGCCGCGTCGGCGCAGCCGCGGCAGCAGGAGCAGTGCGGCCGCGACCGCGACGGCGACCAGCGGCAGGACCCAGGTCCGGGCGGGCAGCGGCGCCGCCTCGGTGACCAGCCCGTCGACGGTCGGCACGGTGAGCGCCCCGGCGACGGCCGCGCGGTAGGTGGCGGGCTCGGCGGGCGAGGCGTACGCCAGGTCGGTCGAGGCGAGGACCAGCCGCAGGCGGTGCCCGGCGGAGAAGGTGTGGTCGACGACGGGCAGCGCCACCGTGACGGTCCTGCCGCCGGCCGCGTCGGCGCCGGTCACCCGGAGCGGGGCGGCGAGCTGCTGCGGCAGGCTCTGCTTGCCGTCCGGGGCGACGTCGTAGAGCTTGGCGAAGAGCACCGCGTCCGGCTTGTCGGCCTGCACCCGGACCGGCACGGTGGGCTGTCCGGTCAGGTGCAGCGGGCCGTCCAGCGGCGCGCTGTCGAAGGTGGCGTACTGCCCGGGGAAGTCCAGCGAGAGCCCGGCGCCCAGGGCGGCGGCCTGGCTGAGCGCGCCGATGCCGGGCAGGGCGGAGATGTTCGGCGGGGCGCCGCCGGGCGGGTTGGCGAAGGTCTGTTCGGCGCCGGCCGTGCCGCCGTTCAGCTCGACGGTGTGCGAGCCGGTGCCGCCGAGGCTTGGGTAGGCATCGGCGGAGGCGCCGCGCAGCACGGCCTGGAAGCCGGTGGAGTCGACGCCGCCGGTGCGGGTGACCCGGAACGCCGGGCCGGTGCCGTTCCCCGAGCGCTCCGGGCCGGGGTTCTTCGGGCCGGGGTTCTTCAGGTAGCGGTCGAACCAGGCGCCCACCCGGTCGTCGACCCGGGCGCTGGTGTCGGTGCCGCCGTCGTGCCCGCCGGCGAACCAGTCGACCGCCACCGGAGCGCCGTTGGCCGCGACCGCGCGGGCGATCGCGTCGCCCTGGTCGAGCGGGAACAGCGAGTCCTGCTGGCCCTGGACGACCAGGGTGGGCGCCTTGAGCCGGTCCGCGACCGAGGACGGGCTGGAGCGCTCCAGCAGCGCGACGGCCTCCGGATCGGCGTGCCCGGCGGTCGCGACCCGGTCGTACATCCGGCAGAGCTCGTCCAGGAACCGCCCGCAGCCGACCGTCCCGTCCACCGGCCCGGCGGTGGCCCCCGCCGTCGCGCGCGGCGCGCCGCCGGACGGACCAAGGCCGCCCGCCGGGCCAGGGGCTGCCGACCCGGTGGTGAAGAAGATCCCGGCCCAGAGCTTCTTGAACACCCCGTCCACCGCGCCCGAGCCCTGCACCCCCTGCGGGAACAGCGCGTCGGCCAGGTTCCACCAGGTGATCTGGCTGGCCACCGCGTCGATCCGGCCGTCGTACGCGGAGCCGAGCAGTGCCACCGCGCCGCCGTAGGAGGCGCCGGTGATGCCCACCCGCGGGTCGCCGGGCCCGTCCAGCTGCACCTCGGGCCGCTGGGCCAGCCAGTCGACCAGGTGCTTGACGTCCTGCACCTCGCGGTCGGGCGCGTTGAGGCCGATCCTGCCGCCGGAGTGCCCGAAGCCGCGCGCCGACCAGGTCAGCACCGCGTAGCCCTGCCGGGCCAGCTCCCGGGCGCGGTCGCGCTCGCCCTCCTTGGATCCGCCGAAGCCGTGGCCGAGCAGGACGGCCGGGCGCGGGCTCGTCCCGGTGGTGAAGAAGGAGGTGTCCAGCTGGACCTGCCGGTCGCTGCCGGGGGTCTCCGGCATGCCGAGGAAACGGTCCTCCTGCCGGACCGCCTGCTGCCCGCCGTCCGCGACGGCCACCGCCGTACCGACCCCGGCCACCGCCACCAGGGCGACCGCTCCGGCCAGTAGTCTCCGTCCGGCCGCCGTCCCGCGACCGCGCCACCGGCGCCACGCCCCACCGAGCTCCATGGTCGGTGATCGTATCCGCCGGGCCGGTAGGCGTCCGATAAAGCCGCCCGGAACACCCGCGGCCCGCGGGCGACGGCGGGAGCGGCGGACCCGCCCCCGCCGTCGGTCAGAGCACCCGCGTCATCGTCCGGTGCGGGATCCCCGCGTCGTCGTAGACCGGCCCCTCCGCCGCGTACCCGAGCCGCTCGTAGAAGCCGAGTGCCTGCACCTGCGCGTGGAGCTCGACCTCGCGCGCCCCGCGGTCCCGGCCGGCCGCCTCGACCGCCCGCACCAGGTCGGCGCCCAGCCCCGTCCCGCGCGCCGCCTTCACGACCGCGAGCCGCCCGAGCAGCACCCGCCCCTCGATCCCGCCGGTCAGCTTCAGCGCCTGCTCGCCGTGGATCAGCCGGGCGGTGCCGAGCGGCTCACCTGCCGGTCCGACCGCCAACAGGTGCTCCGAGGTCGGGTCGAGGTCGTCCCACTCCTCCTCCTCGGCGATCCCCTGCTCGACGATGAACACCTCGCGCCGGACGCCGTGCACCAGCGCGAGGTCCGCCTCGCCGCCGGCCACCCTGATGACCGTGCCCATCCCAGTCCTCCCCCGTCCCCGGTTCTCTCAGCTCTCGGAAGCGATGATGTCGAGCGCCTTGCGCAGGTCCGCCGGGTACTCGCTGGCGAACTGCACCCACTCGCCGTCCGACGGGTGCTCGAAGCCCAGCGAGACCGCGTGCAGCCACTGCCGGGTCAGGCCGAGCCGCTTGGCCAGCGTCGGGTCGGCGCCGTAGGTGAGGTCGCCCACGCAGGGGTGGCGCAGCGCGGACATGTGGACCCGGATCTGGTGGGTGCGGCCGGTCTCCAGCTTGATGTCCAGCAGCGAGGCGGCCCGGTAGGCCTCGATCAGGTCGTAGTGGGTGACGGACGCCTTGCCGTCGCGGGTGACCGCCCACTTCCAGTCCGAGCTGGGGTGGCGCCCGATCGGCGCGTCGACGGTGCCGCTCATCGGGTCCGGGTGGCCCTGCACGAGGGTGTGGTACTTCTTCTCGGTCACCCGGTCGTGGAACTGCCGCTTGAGGTCGGTGTACGCGCGCTCCGACTTCGCCACCACCATCAGGCCGGAGGTGCCGACGTCGAGCCGGTGCACGATGCCCTGGCGCTCGGCGGCGCCCGAGGTGGAGATGCGGTAGCCGGCCGCGGCCAGGCCGCCGATCACGGTGGGGCCGGTCCAGCCGGGGCTGGGGTGCGCGGCGACGCCGACCGGCTTGTCGACGAGCACGATGTCCTCGTCGTCGTGGACGATGCGCATGCCCTCGACGTGCTCGGCGACGATCTGCACGGGCGCGGCGGGGGCGGGGATCTCGACCTCCAGCCAGGAGCCGGCGGTCACCCGGTCCGACTTGCCGGCCACGGCGCCGTCGAGCGCCACCTTGCCGTCGGCGGCCAGTTCGGCGGCCTTCGTCCGGGAGAAGCCGAACATCCGGGCGAGGGCGGCGTCGAGGCGCTCGCCCTCCAGGCCGTCGGGAACGGGGAGGCTGCGGATCTGCGCTGCGGTACTCACCCGTACGAGTATGCCGGACGCGGACGCCGCCCCTCGCCCCTGCCGCCCGGCCCGCGCTCCCCCCGGCCGGGCCTACTCGCCCTGGCCGCCGGCCTTCCCGCCCTTCTCCGCCTGCTGGTGGACGGTGCCGTCCGGGTTGCTACCACGGAAGGAGAGCAGGACGACGAGGATGCCGCCGCAGACGATCGCCGAGTCGGCGAGGTTGAAGACCGCGAAGTGCTGGACGGAGATGAAGTCCACCACGTGACCGCGGAAGGCGCTCGGCGCGCGGAACAGCCGGTCGGTGAGGTTGCCCAGGGCGCCGCCGAGCAGCAGCCCGAGCGCGATCGCCCACGGGAGGCTGTACAGCCGGCGGGCGATCCGCCAGATCACCACGATGACGGACGCGGCGATCACCGTGAAGACGATGGTCAGCGCCTGCCCCATGCCGAAGGCGGCCCCGGAGTTGCGGATCACCTGGAAGGTCACCACGTCGCCGACCACCTTGATCGCCGCGTGGTTCTCCAGCCTGGCGACGACCAGCAGCTTGGTGCCCAGGTCGATCAGGAAGGCGACGAGCGCGACGGTCATCAGGACGCCGATCCGGCGCCGGCCCCTGGGCGTCTCCTGCTCCGCCGGGGTGGCGGTCACCTCACCGGGCTCGGCCACGGCCTCCTCCACGACTCCGGCGGGGGTGGGGACGGCTTCGTCCCGCGTCTGGGGGGAACCTTGCGTACTGATGATCCGCTCCGCTGCCGATGGGGGTCCCCCCGGTCGAAGGCGGGGGGAGAGTGGGCCGCTGGTCGCCGGGACGGGCCGGTCGGGCGACGTTACGGGGTCGAGCGTACGGCAAGCCCGACCCCCCGCGTCGTCCCGGTCAGCGGCGTTCCTGCTTGGCCTTGCACTGGACGCAGAGCGTCGCGCGGGGGAAGGCCTGGAGGCGGGCCTTGCCGACCGCCTGGCCGCAGGACTCGCAGATGCCGAAGCCGACGCCCTCCAGCCTGACCAGGGCGTGCTCGGTCTGGGCGAGGCTGTCCCGGGCGTTGTTGGCGAGGGCCAGCTCGCTCTCCCGCGAGATGTTCTTCGTACCGGCGTCCACCTGGTCGTCGCCGGCTCCGTCGTTGGAGTCACGCATCAGACCGGTGATGGCGGCCTCGGCGGCGTCGATCTCGTTCTGCAGCCGCTCCAGTTCGCTGATCAGCTCGGCGTGCAGCTCGTGGACCTCCTCGGAGGTCCACGGGTCCTCTCCCGGGCGGACCGGGAGCTCGGCCGGGTCCACCGATTCCGCGCCGCCGCCGCGGGCCGCGGTGGCGGCCGGGGTGCGGGTGCGGCCGGGGGCCACGAGCGTGGTGTCGTTGCTGGTCTTGTGCCGTGCGGTAGTGGTCACGGTCCCCTCCCCTGGTTCGCCTGCCACGGCCTTGCGTGCCCGCTTGGTGGCGGTACCCGCGCCGGTTGCCTTCTCAGCCATGGCTTCGACCCCATTTACGAACGAATTGAGCCGCCGGTTCCCGGCGGCCTCCAGTGCCGGAACGATAATCCCCATCAAAACCGGTCACAACATGACATACCGACGCCTCACCATGATCCCACCCAGGCAGCCGCCACAGCCGCCCCGCCCCGCGCGCTGACCAGAGTTGTGCCCAGATCACCCCCTCCTAACCACCTCGCCGACCACCCCGGACGAGCCGCTCCGGTGCCGGTCGCAGGACGGTCGGCACGCCGACGGGGCACGGGCGGGCCAGGGGCGGGGCACCGGCGGAACGCGGGCCCCGCGACGGGAAGAACCGACTTGCGGCGGCCGATACACTGGGTCTGCAAGGCGCAGATGGGACGAGTACCGACGTACGCAGCCACCAGCGACCCGGGGACGGTGTGAGCCCGGGGGCGTGCACGGCGGGAAGATCACCCCGGAGCCGCCGGAAGAACGGCCCAGGCAGCACGCAGCGGCCCACTAGACCCGGCAGCAAGCCCAAACAAGAGGGCCGCAGGCAGCATCGCGGCCAAGGAGGGTGGTACCGCGGGGCGGCTCGCCGTCTCGTCCCTCCGTCGGATCCAGTCCACGCATCCGCCGGAGGTAGACGCCCGCGATGACCCCCTACAACCCCGTTCCCGCGCAGGTCGACCTGCCCGCCCTGGAGCACCGGATCCTGTCGTTCTGGCAGGACAACAAGGTCTTCCAGCGCAGCCTCGAACAGTCCGAGGGCCGCCCCGAGTGGGTCTTCTACGAGGGCCCGCCGACCGCCAACGGCATGCCCGGCGCCCACCACATCGAGGCCCGCGTCTTCAAGGACGTCTTCCCCCGCTACCGGACGATGAAGGGCTACCACGTCGCCCGCAAGGCCGGCTGGGACTGTCACGGCCTCCCGGTGGAGCTGGCCGTCGAGAAGGAGCTCGGCTTCTCCGGCAAGCAGGACATCGAGGCGTACGGCATCGCCGAGTTCAACGCCAAGTGCCGCGAGTCGGTGACCCGCCACACCGACGCCTTCACCGAGCTCACCACCCGCATGGGGTACTGGGTCGACCTCGACGAGGCCTACCGGACGATGGACCCGTCCTACGTCCAGTCCGTGTGGTGGTCGCTCAAGCAGATCTTCGACAAGGGCCTGCTGGTCCAGGACCACCGCGTCGCCCCCTGGTGCCCGCGCTGCGGCACCGGCCTCTCCGACCACGAGCTGGCCCAGGGCTACGAGACCGTGGTCGACCCCTCGGTCTTCGTCCGGTTCCCGCTGACCAGCGGCCCGCTGGCCGGCCAGGCCGCGCTGCTGGTCTGGACGACCACCCCGTGGACCCTGGTCTCCAACACCGCCGCCGCCGTCCACCCCGAGGTGACCTACGTGGTCGCCACCGACGGCGACGAGCGGCTGGTCGTCGCCGAGCCGCTGCTGGCCAAGGCCCTCGGCGAGGGCTGGGAGGCCACCGGCCAGTCCTTCACCGGCGCCGAGATGGAGCGCTGGGCCTACCGCCGCCCGTTCGACCTGGTCGAGATCGAGAACGCGCACTACGTCCTCAACGCCGACTACGTCACCACCGAGGACGGCACCGGCATCGTCCACCAGTCGCCCGCCTTCGGCGCCGACGACCTCGCGACCTGCCGCAAGTACGGCCTGCCGGTGGTCAACCCGGTGCTGGCCGACGGCACCTTCGCCCCCGAGGTCCCACTGGTCGGCGGCCAGTTCTTCAAGAAGGCCGACGAGGCCCTGGTCGCGGACCTCAAGGAGCGCGGCCTGCTCTTCCGCCACCTCCCGTACGAGCACAGCTACCCGCACTGCTGGCGCTGCCACACCGCGCTCCTCTACTACGCGCAGCCGTCCTGGTACATCCGGACCACCGCCGTCAAGGACGCGCTGATCCGCGAGAACGAGGCCACCAACTGGTTCCCGGAGACGGTCAAGCACGGCCGCTTCGGCGACTGGCTGAACAACAACATCGACTGGGCGCTGAGCCGCAACCGCTACTGGGGCACGCCGCTGCCGATCTGGCGCTGCGAGGAGGGCCACCTCACCTGCGTCGGCTCGTTGGCCGAGCTCTCCGAGCTGACCGGCACCGACCAGAGCGGCCTCGACCCGCACCGCCCGTACATCGACGACGTCACCTTCGCCTGCCGCGACTGCGGCGGCACCTCCACCCGGGTGCCCGAGGTGATCGACGCCTGGTACGACTCGGGCTCGATGCCGTTCGCCCAGTACGGCTACCCGTACCAGAACAAGGAGCTGTTCGAGAAGCGCTACCCGGCGCAGTTCATCTCCGAGGCGATCGACCAGACCCGCGGCTGGTTCTACACGCTGATGGCCGTCGGCACGCTGGTGTTCGACAAGAACAGCTACGAGAACGTCGTCTGCCTGGGCCACATCCTGGCCGAGGACGGCCGCAAGATGTCCAAGCACCTGGGCAACATCCTGCAGCCGATCCCGCTCATGGACCAGCACGGCGCCGACGCGGTCCGCTGGTTCATGGCGGCCGGCGGCTCGCCCTGGTCGGCCCGCCGGGTCGGCCACGGCACCATCCAGGAGGTGGTCCGCAAGACCCTCCTCACCTACTGGAACACCGTCGCCTTCCAGGCCCTGTACGCCCGCACCTCCGACTGGGCCCCCTCGGCGAACGACCCGGCCCCGGCCGACCGCCCGCAGCTGGACCGCTGGGTGCTCTCCGAGCTGAACACCCTGGTCCGCGAGGTCGACGCGGCCTTCGAGGCGTACGACACCCAGCGCGCCGGCAAGCTGCTCTCCGGCTTCGTCGACGACCTCTCCAACTGGTACGTCCGCCGCGGCCGCCGCCGCTTCTGGCAGGGCGACGCCGCCGCGCTCGCCACGCTGCACGAGGCGCTGGAGACGGTCACCCGCCTGATGGCCCCGCTCACCCCGTTCATCACCGAGCAGGTCTGGCAGGACCTGGTCGTCCCGGTCGCCCCGGACGCCCCGGCCTCGGTCCACCTGGCCACCTGGCCGGAGGCGGAGGAGGCGCTGATCGACGCGGACCTCTCCCGCCACATGGCGCTGGTCCGCCGCCTGGTCGAGCTGGGCCGGGCCACCCGCGCCGAGTCCGGCGTGAAGACCCGTCAGCCGCTCTCCCGAGCGCTGGTCGCGGCCCAGGGCTGGGAGGAGCTGCCGGCCGACCTGCGCGCGCAGATCGCCGAGGAGCTCAACGTCTCCGCCCTGGAGTCGCTGGCGGAGGTCGGGGGCTCGCTGGTCGACACCACCGCCAAGGCCAACTTCCGCGCGCTGGGCAAGCGCTTCGGCAAGGGCGTGCAGGACGTCGCCAAGGCGGTCGCCGCCGCAGACGCCGCCCGCCTCGCCGCCGACCTGCGGGCCACCGGCTCCGCCTCGGTGGAGCTGGACGGCGAGCGGATCCCCCTCTCGCCCGACGAGGTGATCATCACCGAGACCCCGCGCGAGGGCTGGGCCGTCGCCAACGAGTCCGGTGCCACCGTCGCCCTCGACCTGGCGATCACCCCGGAGCTCAAGCGCCTGGGCATCGCCCGCGACGCGATCCGCCAGATCCAGGAGGCCCGGAAGAACTCCGGCCTGGACGTCGCCGACCGGATCGTCCTGCGCTGGCGCGCCAGCGGCGAGGAGACCGCGGAGGCCATCGCCGAGCACGGCCCCCTGGTCGCCGAGGAGGTCCTGGCCACCGACTTCGCCGCCGGTGCCGCCGACTGGGAGTCCGAGACCTTCACCGACGAGGGCCTCGGCCTCGCCTTCCAGCTCCGCAAGGCCTGACCGGACGACCGAAGCCGCCGCCACCCCGCCCGGGGTGGCGGCGGCTTCGCCGTTGCGCCGCACGCACGAACGAGGGCGCCCCCACCGTGACCCGGAGGTCACAGAGGGGGCGCCCTCGAAATGCCCGGCTACAACCTCAGTTGTCGCCGTCCTCGTCGATCAGGAACCCGCGCATCGGCGCCGGCGCCTGCTGCATCGGCTGCGGAGGCTGCGGACGGACGGCGGCCATCGGCTGCGTCATCCCGGCCGGCTGCATCTGCGGGGCACCGGAGTTGCCGCCCGACGCCTGCCCGCCGAAGCTCGGCGCACCGGAGTTGCCGCCGAAGGAGCTCTGCCCGCCGAACGACGGCTGGTTGCCACCGAAGGACGGCTGGTTGCCGCCGAAGCTCGGCGCACCGCTGCCCATCGCGGACGCACCGGCCGGAGCCATCGACGACGCGGCCGGCGGCAGCGACGCGGTGGCCGGGATGCGCGGCGGGGCGAGCGAGTCGTCCGCCTGCGACTCCAGCTGGCGCAGCTGGGTCTCCAGGTACGACTTCAGACGCGTGCGGTACTCACGCTCGAACGCCCGCAGGTCCTCGACCTTGCGCTCCAGCGTGGCGCGCGCGGACTCCAGCGAGCCCATCGCGACGCGGTGCTTCTCCTGCGCGTCCCGCTCCAGGGCGTCGGCCTTGGCCCGGGCGTCCCGCTCCAGGCCCTCGGCCCGGCTGCGCGCCTCGCCGACGATCTTGTTGGCCTCGGAACGGGCCTCGGAGATCGCCTGGTCGGCGGTCTGCTGGGCGAGCGCCAGGACGCGGGCGGCGCTGTCGCCACCGGGCCCCTGCTGCTGCTGCATCGGGCCGCCGAGCGGGCCGCCCATCTGCTGCTGCGGGCCGCCCATGGGGCCGCCCATCTGCTGCATCTGCTGCTGGCCCATGCCCTGGCCCATCGGGTTGCCCATCTGCTGCGGACCACCGGGGCCGCCCATGGGCTGGAGCATCTGGCCGCCCATCGGCTGGACCAGCTGCTGCTGGCCGCCCATGGTCTGGTTCATCTGCTGCTGCGGGCCGCCCATCTGCTGCGGACCACCGGGGCCGGCCGGGAGCTGCGGGGCGCCGGACGGCAGGCCGAGGGGCTGGTTGCCCATCTGCTGCTGCGGGCCGCCCATCTGCTGCGGGCCGCCGGGGCCGCCCATCTGCTGCGGGCCGGGGCCCTGCTGCTGCCCGGGGACCGGCGGGCCGGATATGGCGGCCGGCACGGGGGCGCCGGGACGCGAGTCCTGCGGCGGCTCCTTGCGCATGTTGGCCTGGTTCTGCGCGGCGGCACGGGTCGCGGCGGCCAGCTTGGCGCGCAGGTCCTCGTTCTCGCGGAGAAGGCGGGTCAGCTCCGCCTCGACCTCGTCGAGGAAGGCATCGACCTCGTCCTCGTCATAGCCTTCGCGCAGGCGGACGGTCGTGAACTGCTTGTTCCGAACGTCCTCGGGGGTCAATGGCATCTCTTCACCTCAACGTGATCGTCGGCACACCGGCATCCTGTCGCATCGCTCACCTACGACTAGGGCCGCACAAGCGAGATCAGGACATACACAATGATCATCAGTACGAAGAAGGACAGGTCGAGCGCCACGCCCCCGAGACGCAACGGCGGGATGAACCGCCGAAGAAGCTTGAGCGGCGGATCCGTGACAGTGTACGTGGCCTCCAGGACCAGGACCATGGCCTTGCCGGGCCGCCACGAACGCGCGAACTGGAACACCCAGTCCATCACCAGCCGCACAAGCAGGAACACCAGGAAGACGGTCAGCGCATAGTAGAGCACCGCCCACACGATCCCCATCGCGCTTCCCTCTCCCCTGTGATCCCGGCCCTTGGGCCCTGCTGCCTGTCGTTAACTCACTGTCGATCAGATCCACACGTAAAGTCGTGGCCGGGTCAGCTCTGGTTGAAGAACCCACCCTCGGCGATCCGAGCCTTGTCCTCCGCCGTGACATCGACGTTAGCAGGCGACAGCAGGAACACCTTCTGTGTCACGCGCTCGATACTGCCGTGCAGACCGAAGACGAGTCCAGCGGCGAAGTCTACGAGGCGCTTCGCGTCGGTGTCGTCCATCTCGGTCAGATTCATGATCACCGGCGTCCCGCCACGGAACTGTTCCCCGATGGTACGGGCCTCGTTGTAGGTCCGGGGGTGCAGCGTGGTGATGCGGTAGGGCTCTCGTTCGTTCACTACCTTGGGCATGATCACCGGGGCGCTCTTCTCCAGGTTGTGGCGGCGTTCGGGTGTGATGGACGACACTGGGGCCATCCTCGGAGTCTCCTGCCGGATCGGGACCGCGGCCGGTACGGGCTGCGGCGTGATCGAGGAGACCGGGGCGGGCACCGGAGCGGCGGGCCGGGGAATGTCCTCCGTCCGCCCGGCGCGGATCGGCTCGGGGTCCGCGTCGTAGTCGTCGTCGGGGTCGTACCCCTGACCGTCGTACGTCTCGTCCTCCACGAGGCCGAGGTAGACCGCCATCTTGCGCATTGCGCCGGCCATGCTCCTGTCTCCTCCGCTTGTGGTGGACCCGCTCCTCACCGGCGGCCAGGCCGTACGGCCCCGCCTGCGGATTCCGCGGTCCGCCCACGACCGCCCGTCAGACCGACGGCCGGTCAGAAGTCGTGGGTGGGGGCCGCGGAGCTGCGATCCACGGTTGGCTAGCGCTCTGGAAAGCTGCTAGTTTCTGTCCTATTTTGTCCTGCAGTCTGATCTACTACCCGGTGACGTTACCCGAGGGGTGACCGCACTCCGAGTACCGCCGTTCCGACGCGCACATGTGTCGCCCCGGCGGCAACGGCCTGCTCCAGGTCGCCGCTCATTCCTGCGGAGACCATGGTGGCAGCAGGATGGGCCGCCCGTACGGCGGTTGCGATTTCCGCCAGCCGCCCGAACGCCCGGGCCGGGTCTGCGGCGAGCGGTCCGGCGAGCGGGGCGACGGTCATCACACCGTCCAGCCGCAGCCCGGGCGCGTCGGCGATCGCCTCGGCCAGCGCCTCGACCTCCGCCGGACCGACCCCGGCCCGGCCCTCCCCCTCGCCGTGCTCCTTCTCCAGCGCGACCTGCACCAGGCAGCCCAGCTCCGGCCGCCCGGACGCCCCCACCGCCGCGGAGAGCGACCCGACCAGCCGCAGCCGGTCGACCGAGTGCACGTGGTTCGCGTACCGGACCACCGAGCGGACCTTGTTGGTCTGCAGCTGGCCGACGAAGTGCCAGACCAGCGGAAGGTTTCCGCACTGCTCCGCCTTGGGGGCGGCGTCCTGGTCGCGGTTCTCCGCGACGTCGGTGACGCCCAGCGCGGCCAGCAGCGCGGTGTCCTCGGCCGGGTACGTCTTGGTGACGACGACCAGCTTCACCTCGTCACGCGCCCGCCCGGCCGCCGCACAGGCGTCGGAGATCCGCCGCTCGACGACGTCGAGGTTGGTGCCGAGCTGCTCGTACCTGGCCCGCTGGCCCTCCGTCAGGGCGTCGAGGAACTCGGGGCTGCCCGGGAACGGTCCGTAGATGTCGTTCGTCATGAGATGTCAGAGCCCAACCAGACGTAGCTCGCGAGCCGGCCCGTGCGCTGCTCGCGGCGGTAGGAGTAGTGATCGGAAGATTCGAGGGTGCAGACCGATGATCGCACCAACTCGGTGACTCCCGCAGCGGCCAGCTGGGCCGCCACTCCCTCCGGCAGGTCCAGGGCCGGCGTGCCCCAGGACGTCTCGGCGTACGCGGCCGGCACCAGCCCGGCGACCTCGGCGCGCAGTGCGGCCGGCACCTCGTAGCAGCGGCCGCAGACCGCGGGCCCGATCGCGGCGGTGATCCGCCCCGGCTCGGCGCCCAGTCCGACCATGGCCGCGATCACCGCCGGCACCACGCCCGCGGCGAGCCCGGGCCGGCCCGCGTGGGCCGCCCCCGCCACGCCCGCCACCGGGTCGGCCAGCAGGACCGGGGTGCAGTCGGCGGTCAGCACCGCCAGCGCCAGCGGCCGGTCGGTGACCACCGCGTCCACGGCCGGGGCCTCCCCGGCCGGCTGGCGCTCCGTCACCACGGCGACCTCCGCACCGTGGACCTGGTTCATCCAGACCACGTCCGCCGGGTCGAGGCCCAGCCAGCGGGCCGTGATCGCCCGGTTCTCCCGGACGGCGGCCGGGTCGTCCCCCACCGCACCGCCGAGGTTCAGCTCCCCGTACGGCGAAGTGCTCACCCCGCCCCACCGGGTGGTGAAGGCGAAGTGAGCACCGTTGCGGGACGTGCGATCGATCACTTAAGGAAGTCCGGGACGTCGAGCTCCTCGGCGGGGCTCTCCACGAACGGCTGCCGCGCGGGCTGCACCTGCGGCGGCACCGGGGCGGCGGTCGCGGTGGCCGGGGCCTCGGACGGCCGCGGCGCGCCGGCCGTCTCACCCTCCGGGCGGGCCGCCACCGAGCCGATGCTCCCGTACGAGGGCCGGCCCGCCGGACGCTCGGGGGCGGGGGCCGGCGTCGCGGCCGCCTGGCCGGCCTTGACCACCGGGTCGCGGACGATGGCCGGCGGCTGGCCGCCGTCGAAGCCCGCGGCGATCACGGTGACGCGGACCTCGTCGCCGAGCGCGTCGTCGATGACCGCACCGAAGATGATGTTGGCCTCGGGGTGCGCGGCCTCGCTGACCAGCTGGGCGGACTCGTTGATCTCGAACAGGCCGAGGTCGGAGCCACCGGAGATGGAGAGCAGGACACCGCGGGCGCCGTCGATCGAGGCCTCCAGCAGCGGCGAGGAGATCGCCATCACGGCGGCCGCCTTGGCGCGGTCCTCCCCGCGGGCCGAACCGATGCCCATCAGCGCCGAGCCGGCGTCGGACATCACGGACTTGACGTCGGCGAAGTCGAGGTTGATCAGACCCGGGGTGGTGATCAGGTCGGTGATGCCCTGGACGCCCGAGAGCAGCACCTGGTCGGCGGAGCGGAACGCGTCCAGCACGCTGACCTGGCGGTCCGAGATGGACAGCAGCCGGTCGTTGGGGATCACGATCAGGGTGTCGACCTCTTCGCGCAGGCCGGCGATGCCGTCCTCCGCCTGGTTCGCCCGGCGGCGGCCCTCGAAGGTGAACGGGCGGGTGACCACGCCGATGGTCAGCGCGCCGAGCGAGCGGGCGATGTTGGCGACGACCGGCGCGCCGCCCGTGCCGGTACCACCGCCCTCGCCGGCCGTCACGAAGACCATGTCGGCCCCCTTGAGGACCTCCTCGATCTCCTCACGGTGGTCCTCGGCGGCCTTGCGGCCGACCTCGGGGTTGGCGCCGGCGCCGAGGCCCCGGGTGAGTTCACGGCCCACATCGAGCTTGACGTCGGCGTCGCTCATCAGGAGGGCCTGCGCATCGGTGTTGATCGCGATGAACTCGACGCCCTTGAGACCGACCTCGATCATCCGGTTGATGGCGTTGACACCACCGCCGCCGATACCGACGACCTTGATGACTGCGAGGTAGTTCTGCGGTGCTGCCACGTCGAAGGCCTCTCGCCTCGAATTTCCGGGTCGGCCCGGCTCCCGGTGGGGTGCCGTTCCGACGGATGTCGATGGGTAGGGAGCCTGGTTTCTGACTGAATGTCTGAAATGCCGACCGCCGACCCCAACCCTAAACTTGACCTTTAGGGTTAGTCCTGTGCCCCCGTCACATCACCAGGAAGCACAGTCTGGTGACACAGGACACTAGGTGGCCCCGGGCACGTGTTTCAACGAACACGCCGAGCTTCCCTTTTTCTTTTGAGCCTATGTGATCATCAACCGGCTTATGAAACCGGGGTGACCACCAAGGGTCAGGCCGACACGAAACCCGCGTCAACCCCTCCCCCAGACAGAGAACCTACCGGATCATCCGGACACCGCCGGCGCCTCCGGAGCGCTGACATCGAAGTTCGTACCCTTCTGATGCAGCAGCGCCACCAGGACCCGGGCCTTGCGATCGGTCTGCTCCGGACTCCCCCAGCGCACCGTCGCACCCCCGCTGAGCTGCAACTGGATGTCGTCGTAGGAGTGCACCAGCACCGACCCGGCCCGCTGCCGGACCTCGTCGGGCAGGCCGGCGGCCACCGCCACCGCGCCCTGCACCAGCTGCGGCCTGGAGATCACCTGGTCCGCGTCCCGGGCCGGCTGACCGAGCCGCAGCTCCACCACCGGCACCCCCTCGGGGGCGGCCGCCTCGGTGGCGAAGCTCACGCCCCCCGCGTCGACCTGGGTGAACCGGCCGTCCTCCTCCTTGACGGCGGCGACCGGCCTGCGCTGGACGATCTTCACCTGGAGGGTGTGCGGCCAGCCGCGCCAGACCTCGGCCCCGGCCACCCGCGGGATCGCCTTCACCCGCCGCTCGACGCCGGCCAGGTCCACCCGGGCCAGCGGGCCGTCGCCGACCGTGCCGATCGCCGCGCGGACCTGGTCGGCCGTCAGCTTGTCGTCCTGCACGCCCTGCACCGAGACGCTGCGCACGTCCAGCACCGACGAGAGGAACACCAGCCAGGCCAGCCCGCCGAGTACCAGGGCGCCGAGCGCACCCAGCACCACGACGCCCCGCCGGGAGAGCCGGAGCCGGGGAGCGTACTCCCCGGTCTCCAGCTCGTCGTCCAGGGGGTCGGCGAGCCGGCCGTCAGCCACGACGGCGGCCGCCCCGGGCTGCCTCGATCGCCTCGTACACCATGCCGACCAGCAGCTCGTCGGCGTCCCGGCGGCCGAACTCGGCGGCGGACCGGCTCATGTCCCAGAGCTTCTGCGGGTCGGTGAGGACCGGCAGCACGTTCTGCAGCACCCAGTCCGGGGTCAGCTCCGCGTCGTCGACCAGCAGGCCGCCGCCGGCCTTGACCATCGGCTGGGCGTTCAGCCGCTGCTCGCCGTTGCCGATCGGCAGCGGGACGAAGGCGGCGGGCAGGCCGACCGCGGCCAGCTCGGCCACCGTCATGGCGCCGGCCCGGCAGAGCATCAGGTCGGCGGCGGCGTACGCGAGGTCCATCCGGTCGACGTACGGCACCGGGCGGTACGGCGGCATCCCGGGGATGTCGTCCACCTGCGGCAGCTCGTTCTTCGGGCCGACCGCGTGCAGGATCTGCACGCCGTACTGCTGGAGCCGCGGCGCGATCGCGGTGACGGTCTCGTTGAGGCGGCGGGCGCCCTGCGAACCGCCGGAGACCAGCAGGGTGGGCAGCCGCTGGTCGAGGCCGAAGTAGTGCCGGGCCTCCGGGCGGGCCGCGTTACGGTCCAGCGTGGCGATGGTCCGGCGCAGCGGGATGCCGATGTACCGGGAGTCGCGCAGCTTGCTGTCCGGCGTGGAGACGGCGACGAAGTCGCTGTACCGGGCGCCGATCTTGTTGGCCAGGCCGGGCCGGGCGTTGGCCTCGTGCACCACGATCGGCACACCGGCCCGCTTGGCGGCCAGGTAGGCCGGCATCGCGACGTAGCCGCCGAAGCCGACCACCACGTCCGCGTTGACCCGCTCGATGATCTCCTGGGCGGCCCGGACGGTGCCGCGCAGCCGGCCCGGGACGGTGATCAGCTCGGGGGTGGGCTTGCGCGGCAGCGGGACGGCCGGGATCAGCTCCAGCTGGTAGCCGCGCTCGGGTACCAGCCGGGTCTCCAGGCCGCGTTCGGTGCCCAGGGCGGTGATCCCGATGGACGGGTCGTGCCTGCGGAGGGCGTCCGCGAGGGCGAGGGCCGGCTCGATGTGACCGGCGGTCCCCCCGCCGGCGAGTACGACATGCACCGAAATTCACCGCTCCCTGCGCGCCGGCACCGGGGCCGGGCGCGCTGTGGTTCGTCGTCGTGGCAGCACCCGGGCCAGTCGTCTCCTGATCCGGGAGTTCTTGCTCCGGGCGGCCAGGGCCGCCTTCGCGCCCGAGGTGCTGCGTGCGAGGCAGAGCAGCACACCGATCGCGGACATGGCCGACAGCATGGCGGAACCGCCGTAGGAGAACAGCGGGAGCGGGACGCCCGCGATGGGCAGCAGTCCCAGCGCCGACCCGAGGTTGATCACGGCCTGCGCCATGATCCACGTGGTGGCGGCTCCCGCGGCGTACCTGACGAAGGGGTCCTTCGTACCGATGGCCACACGGATACCCGCGTAGCCTAGTGCCGCAAAGAGACCGATCACCGACAGCGTCCCCACCAGGCCCAGTTCCTCGCCCGTCGCGGCGAAGATGAAGTCGGTGTGCGCCTCCGGGAGCTGGCCCCATTTCTCGACGCCGGCGCCGAGTCCGGAGCCGAAGAGACCGCCGAGCCCGAACGAATAGACCCCGTGCAGGGCCTGGAAACAGGCGCCGGCCGGGTCGAGCTTGGTGACGCCGATGCAGGAGAGCCGTTCGGCCCGGTGCGGGACGGTCACCACCAGGGCGGTGCACACCACGACGGCGACGCCGAGGGTGGCCACGAACAGCCGCAGCGGGGCGCCGACCATCCAGAGCAGGCCGAACAGCATGGCCACCAGGATCATCGAGGTGCCCATGTCACCGCCGAGCATGATCATCGCGAGCAGCAGCAGGGCGCCGGGCACCAGCGGCACGAGCAGGTGCTTCCACTGGTCGAGGGTGCCGTTGCGCTGCTTGCGGGCGAGCAGGTCGGCGCCCCAGAGCACCAGCGCGAGTTTGGCGAACTCGGACGGCTGGAACTGGAAGAAGCCCAGGTCCAGCCAGTTCCGGTTGCCGTTGACCTCCACCCCGACGCCGGGGATGGCGACCAGCGCCAGCGCGCCGATCACCCCGAGCATCACCGGGTAGACGATCACCCGCAGCACCGCGACCGGGACGGACGCGAAGCCGATCAGCAGGACGAGGCCGAGCATGGCCGCGACCAGCTGTTTGAGGAAGTAGAACTGTGCCGAGCGGTGCTGGCCCAGGGCGAGGATCTGCGAGGCGGAGAAGACCATCAGCAGGCCGAGCACCACCAGCAGCAGCGTCGAGCCGATGATCAGCAGATAGGGCGTCAGCGGCCGGTCCAGCGTGTACCGCAAACGGGCCCGGAAGGCCTGCACACGGGCCACCGGCCCGGCCGACTTGTAGGCGGTCGTGGTGGCCGAGATCACCCGCCAGGGATCGGCCGGGCCCTTCTCCGGCGCACCGGTACCGCCCGCCCTGCCCTGCCCCGCCACCACGCCCTGCTCTCCTCCGTCTTCGCCCCGCCCGCCTCCCGGCCGCGGCCCCGGGGTCCGCTCGGCCGGGGGCCGTCAGCTGCCCGCCAGCCCCCGGACCGCCGCCGCGAAGAGGTCGCCGCGCTCGCCGTAGTTGGTGAACATGTCCATCGAGGCGCAGGCCGGGGCCAGCAGCACCGTGTCACCCGATTGGGCGAGCGACGCGGCCGCGCGGACCACCTCCGTCATCGCCACCGCGCCAGTCTGGCCCTCGGCGGCCTCGATGACCGGGACATCCGGCGCGTGTCGCGCCAGGGCCTCCCGGACCAGCGCGCGGTCCTCGCCGATCAGCACCGCGCCGCGCAGCCGCTCGGCCGCGCCCTGGACGAGGTCGTCGAAGGTGGCGCCCTTGGCCAGGCCGCCGGCGATCCAGACGATCGGCCGGTACGCGGCCAGCGAGGCCGCCGCGGCGTGCGTGTTGGTGGCCTTGGAGTCGTCGATGTACGTGACGCCGTCGACCACGCCGACCTCGGCGATCCGGTGGGCGTCCGGACGGAAGGCCCGCAGGCCCTCGCGGACGGCCTTGGGGTCGACCCCGTACGCCCGGGCGAGGGCGGCGGCGGCGAGCGCGTTGGCGATGTTGTGCGGCGCCGGCGGGTTGACGTCCTCGACGGAGCCCAGCTCGGCGGCGCTCTTGGCCCGGTCCGCCACGAAGGCGCGGTCCACCAGCAGGCCGTCGACCACGCCGAAGTTCGACAGGCCGGGCGCCCCGAGGCCGAAGCCGACCGCCCGGCACCCCTCCTCGACATCGGCCTCGCGGACCAGCGCCTCGGTGGCCGGGTCGGCCAGGTTGTAGACGCAGGCGACGACGTTGCCCTCGTAGATCCGGCCCTTGTCGGCGGCGTACGCCTCCATCGAGCCGTGCCAGTCCAGGTGGTCCGGCGCCAGGTTGAGGACGGCCGCCGAGTACGGGCGCAGCGAGGGCGCCCAGTGCAGCTGGTAGCTGGAGAGTTCGACCGCGAGCACGTCGTACGGCTCGTCGGCGAGCACCGCGTCCAGCACCGAGACCCCGACGTTGCCGACGGCGGCGGTGCGCCGGCCGGCGGCGGTGAGGATCGAGGCGAGCATCTGGACGGTGGTGGTCTTGCCGTTGGTGCCGGTGACGGCCAGCCAGGGGGCGGGTTCGCCGGTGGCCGGCAGCGGCCTGCGCAGCCGCCAGGCGAGTTCGACGTCACCCCAGACCTCGATGCCGGCCGCGTCGGCGGCGGCGAACAGCGGGCTGCTGGGCGGCCAGCCGGGCGAGGTGACGATCAGCCGGGTGCCCTCGGGCAGGCTGTCGCCGTCGCCGAGGCGCACGGTGATGCCCTGGGCCGTCAGCTCGGCGGCGCGGGCCTTCAGGCCCTCGCTCGAACCGCCGTCCACGACGGTGACGTGGGCACCGAGGCCGTGCAGCACGCGGGCGGCGCTGATCCCGGAGACGCCGAGGCCGGCGACGGTGACCGGCAGTGCGGCCCAGTCGGGGTTGGTCATCCGGTCACCCATCCCGCGTAGAAGAGGCCGAGGCCGACGGCCACGCAGAGGCCCTGGATGATCCAGAAGCGGACCACGATCAGGACCTCGGTCCAGCCCTTGAGTTCGAAGTGGTGCTGGAGCGGGGCCATCTTGAAGACGCGCTTGCCGGTCATCCGGAAGGAGCCGACCTGGATGATCACCGAGAGGGTGATGATCACGTAGAGGCCGCCGAGCAGCGCGAGCAGCAGCTCGGTGCGGGAGCAGATCGCCAGGCCGGCCAGGGCGCCGCCGAGGGCGAGCGAGCCGGTGTCACCCATGAAGATCTTGGCGGGCGAGGTGTTCCACCAGAGGAAGCCGAAGCAGGAGCCCATCAGGGCGGCGGCGACCACCGCGAGGTCCAGCGGGTCGCGCACGTCGTAGCAGTTGGCGGTGGCCGAGATGGCGTAGGCGCAGCTCTGGCCGTACTCCCAGACGCCGATGAAGGTGTAGGCGCCGAAGACCATCACCGAGGCGCCGGTCGCCAGACCGTCCAGACCGTCCGTCAGGTTCACGCCGTTCGACATCGCGGCGATCATGAAGTAGGCGAAGATCACGAACAGCACCGGCCCGATGGACCACTTGAAGTCCCGGACGAACGACAGGTGCTGGGAGGCCGGGGTGAGACCGCGGTCGTCGGCGAACTGCATCGCCAGCCCCGCGAAGACGAGGGCGACGGCGGACTGGCCGACGAGCTTGGCCTTCGCCCGCAGGCCGAGCGAGCGGCGCTTGACGACCTTGATGTAGTCGTCGAGGAAGCCGACCAGGCCCAGACCCACCGTCAGGAAGAGCACCAGCAGCCCGGAGGCGGTCGGGGTCTCGCCCGTTATCGCCTTGGTGGCGAAGTAGGCGATGACCGTCGCCAGGATGAAGGCGATGCCGCCCATGGTGGGCGTGCCCTTCTTGCTGTGGTGCGCCTTGGGGCCGTCGTCGCGGATGTACTGGCCGTAGCCGCGCTTGGCGAGCAGCTTGATCAGGGCCGGGGTGCCGAGCAACGACAGGACCAGGCCGATCATGCCGGAGAAGAGGATCTGCTTCATCAGGCGGCCGCACCGTCCGCGAGCAGCGCCTCGGCAACCTTCTCCAGCCCCACCGAGCGGGAGGCCTTCACCAGGACCACATCCCCCGGCAGCAGCTGACTGCGCAGCAGCTCGACCGCCGCGTCCGCGTCGGACACCAGCACCGACTCCTCACCCCACGAACCTTCGTTCCTCGCGCCCAGTTCCATGCAGGCCGCCTCGCGACCGCCGACCGCCACCAGCTTGGTGACGTCCAGCCGTACCGCGAGCCGCCCGATGGCGTCGTGCTCGGCCAGGCTCTCCTCGCCGAGCTCCCGCATCTCGCCGAGCACCGCCCAGGTCCGGCGGCGCTCCGGGCCGCGGCCCCCCATCGAGACCAGCGCCCGCAGCGCGGCCCGCATCGAGTCGGGGTTCGCGTTGTAGGCGTCGTTGACGACGGTGACACCATCGGCCCGGTCGACGACCTCCATGCGCCAGCGGGACAGCGCACCCGCCTCGCTCAGTGCTTCGGCGGTGTCGTCGACGGACATCCCGAGCTCCACCGCCACCGCAGCGGCGGCGAGGGCGTTCGAGACGTGGTGCTCACCGTACAGGCGCAGGTTCACCGGTGCGGAACCGGCTGGGGTGGTCAGCGTGAACGATGGCCGTCCGGTGGAGTCCAGGCGAACATCCTGTGCCCGGACGTGGGCCTCCTTCGACTCCCCGAAGAGGACCACCCTCGCCTTCGTCCGGGAGGCCATCGCGCGCACCAGCGGGTCGTCGGCGTTGAGGATCGCCGCACCGTCCGCCGGCAGCGACTCGACCAGCTCGCCCTTGGCCTCGGCGATCGCCTCCTTCGAGCCGAACTCGCCGACGTGCGCGGTGCCGACGTTCAGCACCAGGCCGATCCGGGGCGGGGTGATCGAGGTGAGGTACTCGATGTCGCCCTTGTGCCGGGCGCCCATCTCCATCACCAGGTGCCGGGTGCCGGCCTCGACCCGCAGCGCGGTCATCGGGTGGCCGATCTCGTTGTTGAGCGACCCGGGCGGGTAGACGGTCTCGCCGCGGCGCTGGAGCAGCTGGGCGATCAGGTCCTTGGTGCTGGTCTTGCCGGCCGAGCCGGTCAGCGCGACCACGGTGGTGGCCTCGGCCCGGGCGACCACGGCGCGGGCCAGCTTGCCGAGCGCGTCCACCACGCTGTCGACCAGGACGGCGGGAACGCCGACCGGGCGGGAGGCGAGCACCGCGACGGCGCCCGCCGCGACCGCGGTGGTCGCGTACTCGTGGCCGTCCACGTGCTCGCCGACGAAGGCCGCGAAGAGGCCGCCGGGGCGCACCTTCCGCGAGTCGACCTCGACCGGACCGGTCACCTGGGTGCCGGGGTCGGCGCCGTCCAGGGTGCCCCCGACTGCTGCGGCCACCTCGGCGAGGGTCAGTGCGATCACTGCTGCTCTACTCCTCGGTCGCCCCGGGCGGCCGTGGTCTGCGTGATGGATTCGCGCAGCACCTCCCGGTCGTCGAAGGGGCGGATCTCGTCTCGTACGTACTGGCCGAGCTCGTGGCCCTTGCCGGCCACCAGCACGGTGTCCCCGGCCTGGGCGCGCGCCACCGCGAGGTGGATCGCCTCGGCACGGTCGGGCACCACCAGGACGGCGCCGCGCTCGGACTCCGGCACCGAGGCGGCGCCGGTCAGCATGGTGGCGAGGATCGCCAGCGGGTCCTCGCTGCGCGGGTTGTCGCTCGTCAGCAGGGCGGTGTCGGCCAGGCGGGCGGCGATGGCGCCCATCGGGGCGCGCTTGTGCGGGTCGCGGTCCCCGCCGCAGCCGACCACCACGTGCAGCCGGCCCTTGGTGACCTCGCGCAGCGAGCCGAGGACGGCCTCCAGGGCGTCCGGCTTGTGGGCGTAGTCGACCACCGCGACGTACGGCTGCCCGGCGTCGACCCGCTCCAGCCGGCCCGGCACACCGGGCACCGCGGCGATCCCGGCGACGGCCTGCTCCAACGGCAGCCCGGCGGTGACCAGCAGGGTGATCGCGGCCAGCGCGTTGGCCACGTTGAACGGGCCGGGCAGCGGGACGGCCGCGTCGGCCTCGGCGCCGTCGGGCCCGAGCACCCGGAAGGTCGAGCCGACCGGGCCGAGCTGGACGTCGACCGCCCGCCAGTCGGCCTCGGGCGCGCCGGTGGCGGAGAAGGAGGTGATCGGGATCTCTGCCTCGGCGACCAGCCGGCGCCCGTACTGGTCGTCCAGGTTGGCCACCCCGAGGCGGGACTTGCCGGGCTGGAAGAGCCGGGCCTTCGCCTGGAAGTAGTCCTCCATGTCCGGGTGGAAGTCGAGGTGCTCGGGGGTGAGGTTGTTGAACAGCGCCACGTCGTAGACCACGCCGTCGGTGCGGCCGAAGACCAGCGCGTGGCTGGAGACCTCCATGGTCACCGCGTCCGCGCCGGCCTCGCCCATCACGGCGAGGATCGCGTGCAGGTCGGTGGCCTCGGGGGTGGTCCGCTCGCTCTTGATCCGCTCGCTGCCGACCCGCATCTCGACGGTGCCGATCACGCCGGGGTTGCGCCCGGCGCCGCGCAGGCCGCCCTCGACCAGGTAGGAGGTGGTGGTCTTGCCGTTGGTCCCGGTCAGCCCGATCATCAGCAGCCGCTCGGAGGGCCGGCCGTAGACGGCGGCGGCCAGCTCGCCCATCCGGGCCCGCGGCCGGTCGACCACCAGCAGCGGCAGGCCGGTGCCGGCCGCCAGCTCGGCGCCGGCCGGGTCGGTGAGCATCGCCACCGCGCCCGCCGCGGCGGCCTGGGCTGCGAAGGCCGCGCCGTGGTGGTTGGCGCCCGGGAAGGCCACGTACACATCGCCCGGGCGCACCGCGCGGGAGTCGTGGGTGACACCGGTGACCGGTCCCCCCTCGACCGGCGCGAGGCCGAGCAGACGGGCCAGCCCGGCGAGCGGCTGGGCCTGGGCCCGGGCGGGGCGGGGCGGAGTCACGGTGGTTTGATCGGGTTTCGGCACGGCGGGAAGGCTATCCGCCGAAGGGTGCCCAGGGCCAAACCGGGCCCGTGCCGTGCCGTCGTCCCGCCCGGCCTGCTGGTTGCTCATGGTCGATCACGGCTTCCAGTCGACGGGCAGGTTGGGTGCCTCGCTGCCGCTCGGCGGGACCTGCAGGGTCTTCAGGGTGAACTCCATCACCTGTTTGAACACCGGACCGCAGAGCTGGCCGCCGAAGTGGCCGTTGACCGGTTTCTGGATCACGCAGGAGACGGTGACCCGGGGTGCGTCGGCGGGCGCGAACCCGATGAAGGACGCGGTGTAGCCGTCGTAGCCCTTTCCGTTCGCCGCCGCCCGGTTGGCGGTACCGGTCTTGCCGGCCACCCGGTAGCCGGGGACCGCGGCCTTGCCGCCGGTGCCCTGCTCGTCGGTGACCACCGACTCCAGCATCTCGGTGAGGGTCTTGGCCGTCTGCTCGCTGACCACCCGGGTCTGTGCTCCGGGTGCGGCCGGGGTGTACTTGCCGTCCGGCGAGGTGGTGCCCTGGACGACGCTCGGCGCCACCCGGACGCCCCCGTTGGCGATGGTGGAGTAGACCGAGGTGGCTTGCAGGGCGTTGAGGGTCATCGGGCCCTGGCCGAAGGTGATGTTGTACTTCTCCGAGGCCACCAGGTCCTCCGGCTTCTTCAGCTTCCCGGCGGTCTCGCCGGGGAAGCCGAGGCCCGAGGGCTGGGCGACACCGAACTTGTGCAGGTAGCCGTCGAGCACCCGGTTGGCCTCCGGCTGGTCGGCGCCGAGCGTCTCGAAGGCCTCGATGGTGCCGATGTTGGAGGACTTGGCGAGCACCCCGGCGAGGGTCAGGTACCAGGTGTCGTGGTCGACGTCGTCCTGGAAGTTGACGTCCGCGCGCTGGAGCCGGCCCGGCACCGTCACCTTGGTGTCCCAGGTGGCCTTGCCGGTGTCCAGCACGGCGGCCATGGTCATCAGCTTGGCGGTGGAGCCGGGCTCGTAGGCGTCCTGCAGGGCCGGGTTCCCGAGCTGGGAGGACTTGGCCGTGCTCAGGTCGTTGGGGTTGAAGCCGGGCGAGGTGGCCATCGCCAGCACCTGGCCCGTCTTCACGTCCTGGACGACGACGTAGCCCTTCTCCGCCCCGGCGTTGGCGACCTGGTCGGTGATGGCGCGCTGGGCGGCCCACTGGATGTCCCGGTTGATGGTCAGCCGCAGGTCGGTGCCGGGCACGGCCGGGTCCAGCGAGCCCCCGGCGGTGGGCACCAGCCGGCCGCCGGACTGGGCGTAGCTGCTGTGGCCCTCCTTGCCGGTCAGCACCTTCTGGTACTGCGACTCCAGGCCGCCGGCGCCCTCACCCTCGGCGTTGACGAAGCCGACGAGGTTGGCGGCCAGCCCGTCCGAGGGGTAGACCCGCTTCTGGGTGTCCCGGTTGAAGACCCCGGCCAGCGGGTTGAAGCACTCGTTGTCCAGCCTGGTCCGCCCGCCCTCGTCCACGGGCTTGTTCAGCAGGCGCCGCTGGGCCACGCAGGACCGGGAGTTGGCCTGCTTCTCCAGGGTCGACTTGAGGTCGCCGATCTGGTTCTTGACGTCCGGGGTCTGCTGGGCGGCGAGCCGCTTGTAGCGGCTCTTGGGGGTGTGCAGGTCGGCGGCGATCCTCTCCTTGGGCAGGCCGAGGATCGGTGCGAGCAGCGCGGCCGCCTGCTCGGGCGCGTCCGGGATGCCGGCCGCGCCCGGGGTGAACATCGCCGGGTCGGCGGTGATGTCGTACGCGTCGACGGTGGTGGCCAGGGCCACGCCGTCGGCGGACGTTATCGAGCCGCGTTCGGCGGTGATCGGGATGTCCAGGTAGCGGTTGGTGTTGGCGTCGGCGGCCAGCGCGTCGGAGTCCAGCAGCTGGAGCTGGACCAGGCGGCCGGCGAAGACCGAGAACACCAGGGAGAGCGCCACGGTGACCACCCGGAGCCGGCGACGCTGATCGGCCAGCCGGATCGCCTTGGACTGCGGGCGCTGCGGGGGGCGGGATTTCGGGCGCGGCCGGCCGGACGCCTGGCCGTGGACCGGCGGGCGGGCGGCCGGGCGGCGCTGCTGCGGCGTCCGGGGGGCCTCGCCCTGCCGGCTGCGGGCCGCCCGGCCGGTGGACGGCTGCTTCGGGGGCTGGGCCTTCGCGGGCTGGGCCTTCGCCGCCGGTGCCTTCCCCGGCTGGGCCTTGGGCGGCTGCTGCGAGCGCGCGGGCTGCGGCTTGGCGGGCTGCTGCGAGCGCGCCGGCTGCTGCCTGCCGGGCTGCGCCTTGCCGGACTGGCCGCGCGCGGCCTGGCGCGGCGCGGCGCCCTTGGCGGCGGGCCTGGGGCGGCCGGTGCCGCCGCCTCCGCCTGACGGCTGTCGTGGCGTGCTCATGCCCCCACCTCGCTGCGCCCGGCGGGCGCGTCGCACGCCCCCTGCCCGGTCCGCTCGTTCCGTTGGCTCATCGGCCCGCACCCCCGGTCGCGGTCGGCGTCGGCCGCGGCGCGGGGACGGCGGGGTTGATCTGGACGGTGGTGTCGCCGCCGGCCGCGGGGGCCGTGGGCGCGGCGGCGCTCGGCTGGGCGCTCGGCGAGGGCTGCGGCTTCCCCGGCCACGGCTCCGCGGTGGACCGTTTCACCGGCTGGCCGTCCTGCGCCGGAGCGGGCGTGCCGAGCACCTTGCCCCCGTTCGGGACGTCCAGGAAGGCCATCCCGCCGGCCGGCACCATGCCCAGCTCGGCGGCCCGGCGCGCCAGCGCGTCCGGCGCGGAGTTCTGGTCGATCTGGTGCTGGAGGCCCTGCTGCTCGTCGGTGAACACGGTGGTCTGCCGCTGGAGCCTGGAGAGTTCGAAGGAGCCCTCGTTGAGCGCGGTGTTCAGCGCCAGCAGGCCGAGCAGCCCGGCCGCGAGCAGGACCACCACCAGGACCGCGAACGGCGTCCGCCCCCGTACCGGGCGCCGCCCGGGGCGGACCGTGATCCGCGCCCTGCCGCCCTGCCCGGGGAGCACCGCGCTCCCCGCCCCGCCTCCGGCCACCGGCCCCACGCTGTCTCCTCCGCCCTTCGGACCGCCCCGGCCTGGTCAGCCCCGGGTGCTTCGGTCCCTGATCCTCTCCGCCACCCGCAGCCGCACGGGCGCGGCGCGCCGGTTCTCCTCGATCTCCGCCTCGGTGGCCAGCTCGGCACCGCGGGTGATCAGCTTCAGCCAGGGCTGGTGCTCCTCGGGGACGAACGGCAGCCCCGGCGGGGCGGTGCTGGTCGCCCCGGCGGCGAGGTACTGCTTGACCAGGCGGTCCTCCAGCGACTGGTAGGACATCACGACGATCCGACCGCCCAGCGCCAGGGCGTCCAGTGCGCCCGGGATCGCCCGGTCCAGGACCTCCAGCTCGCCGTTGACCTCGATCCGCAGCGCCTGGAAGGTGCGCTTGGCCGGGTTCCCGCCGGTGCGGCGGGTGGCGGCCGGGATGGCGTTGCGCACCAACTCGACCAGACGCGCACTGGTGGTGAACGGTTCCTTCTCGCGCTCGCGCACGATCACCGAGGCGATCTTCCCGGCGAACCGCTCCTCGCCGTAGACCTTGAGGATCCGGGCCAGCTGGCCGTGGGTGTAGGTGTTCAGCACCTCGGCCGCGCTCAGGCCCCGGGTCTGGTCCATCCGCATGTCGAGCGGGGCGTCCTGGGAGTAGGCGAAGCCGCGCTCGGCCTCGTCCAGCTGCATCGAGGAGACGCCGAGGTCGAACAGGACGCCCTGCACCTCGGGGATGCCGAGGCGCTCCAGCACCTCGGGGATCTCGTCGTAGACGGCGTGCACCAGGGTCGCCCGGTCGCCGAACCGGGCGAGCCGCTCACCGGAGAGCTTCAGCGCCGCCGGGTCGCGGTCCACCGCGACCAGCCGGACCTCCGGGAACTGGGTCAGCAGGGCCTCGCTGTGCCCGCCGAGGCCGAGGGTGGCGTCCACCACCACGGCCCCCGGCTGCGAGATGGCCGGGGCCAGCGCGTCCATGCACCGCTGCAGCATCACGGGGACGTGCTTGGGGGCCGGATCATTGGTGGTCATGCGCGGTGGCGCCCTTCCTCGGTGCGGAGCAGCCCGATGTCCGGGAGCTCCGACCATTTTGGCCCACTGCGCACCGGAACCGGCGCCTGGGGGGAGCCGCCCGGGCCGGGACGCGGCCCGTGGTCCCCGCCCGCTCTGGGGAAGGTCGTGACCGCCCGGCACCGGGGAAGGTGCGCCAGGTGGCACGGAGCGGGTGGAGGCCACGGGCCGCGTCGGCCGCCGCACCGGCCGGAAAGGCCCGGTTGACGGGCTCCGGCGGGTGTGCTCCACTGCGCCGCAACTCTATCGCGCGGACCCCGCCAGTCAATGGCCCGCTCCGGCGCACCACCCGGGCGGCGGAACGGATCACCGCAGGTCGCGGCCTTCCCGGCGGCCGGCCGGCACCGTCTCCCGGGGTCGCGCGGCGGCCCGCGCGCCCCGTCCGTCCCGGCAGTGCCCCCGCAGCCCTCCCGGCGCCCCCGCCCCGTCGTCCCGGTACCCGGGCCCGGCTCTCCCGGCACCCGCACGGGGCGGACATATCCGGACGGAACGGCCACCGGGGCCGTCGGGTTGTGGATATGCACTCGATCACAGCCGCCCGCTCTGTAGCCACTGACCCCACCACGGACGGGAGAATCGCACTAACGTCTCCGGTATGACAGTGACCCCCGACCGGCCCACGCCGACCGCCGCTGCCGACACCACCCACCCGACCATCATCGACCGCTTCGTCGCCTCCAACCGCGAGTACGCGGTGACCTTCCGCGACGGCGGCATGGACGCCCGCCCCGTCCAGCAGATCGCCGTGGTCGCCTGCATGGACGCGCGCCTCGACCTGTTCGCGGCGCTCGGCCTCGAACTGGGCGACGCCCACGTCATCCGCAACGCCGGCGGCGTCGTGACCGACGACACCATCCGCTCGCTCACCATCAGCCAGCGCGCCCTCGGCACCCGCTCGGTCGCGCTGATCCACCACACCGGCTGCGGCCTGCTCGGCCTCACCGAGGACTTCCGGCGCGAGCTGGAGCTGGAGGTCGGCCAGCGCCCGCAGTGGGCGGTGGAGGCCTTCGTCGACCTGGACGGCGACGTCCGGCAGTCCATGCAGCGGGTGCGCACCTCGCCGTTCCTGCTGCACACCGACGACGTGCGCGGCTTCGTCTTCGACGTCCACACCGGACTGCTCCGCGAGATCTCCTGACCCCGTCCCCGCTCCCCGGCACCGCCGCCGGCCCGGCCAGCGCCGTCCGGGCCACGCCGCGGCGTTCCCGTCGCACCCGGGTGCCGCCTCCCCGGTGCATCCCTCCCCCCTTCCCCCGGCGCTTCCCCGCCGGATGGTGACTTCTGGCCACCGGCCGGGGGAGAATGCGCCTGCCGGTCTGACCCCGAACCACCTGGGGCGGCCAGGCCGCAGGCCGTCCCCGGCACCGGCTCCCGCACGGAACCGCTCCTGGAGGGGCCGCGTCAAGCAGGGGTGGGGGCCGGCCTCGGGGTGAGGTGGGCGCAGCGTGCCAGGGAGCGTACGGGTGACGAGCTACAACGATCAGGCCGGTCTCGAAGGTCGTACGGAAGGCGATCAGCCGACGCCCGGCTACCACCACCCGGTCGGCCTGCCGGAGCTCGCCGCCGTCGTGGACCGGGTGCGGGCCAACATCGAGAGCGTGATCGAGGGCAAGCCCGAGGCCGTCCGGATCGCCCTGACCGTGCTGCTCGCCGAGGGCCACCTGCTGCTGGAGGACGTGCCCGGCGTCGGCAAGACCATGCTGGCCAAGGCGCTGGCCCGGTCCGTCGACTGCACCGTGCGGCGCATCCAGTTCACGCCCGACCTGCTGCCCTCGGACGTCACCGGCACCAACATCTTCGACCAGCACCAGCGCGACTTCGAGTTCCGCCCGGGCGCGATCTTCGCCCAGATCGTGGTCGGCGACGAGATCAACCGCGCCTCGCCGAAGACCCAGTCCGCGCTGCTGGAGTCGATGGAGGAGCGCCAGGTCACCATCGACGGCACCAGCTACGAGCTGCCCTCGCCGTTCATGGTGGTGGCCACCCAGAACCCGGTCGAGATGGAGGGCACCTACGCCCTCCCGGAGGCCCAGCGGGACCGCTTCATGGCCCGGATCTCGATGGGCTACCCGAGCCCCGAGGCCGAGCTCGCCATGCTCGACGTGCACGCCGGCGCCAGCCCGCTGGAGGACCTCCAGCCGGTCGCGCACGCCGCCGACATCCTCAAGCTGGTCGAGCTGGTGCGCACCGTCCACATCGCCGACCCGGTCCGCCGCTACGCCGTCGACCTGGTCGGCGCCACCCGCACCAGCCACGAGCTGCGCCTGGGCGCCTCGCCGCGCGCCACCCTGCACCTGGTGCGGGCCGCCCGTGCCGCCGCCGCGCTGGACGGGCGCGACTACGTCACCCCGGACGACATCCAGCGGCTGGCCGTCCCGGTGCTCGCCCACCGTCTGATGCCGACCGCCGAGACCCAGCTCAGCCGCCGCACGTCCGAGCAGATCGTGGCCGACCTCGTCGCCCGTCTGCCGCTGCCGCGCCCGCAGGGCGGCCCGGCCGTCCGGAGGGGCTGAGGTGGGGCCGTCCGACGCACCGTCGGGCCTGCGCGCCGGCCTGCGCGGCCTCACCACCCGGGGCCGCTCCTTCCTCGCCGCCGGGGTCACCGCGGTGGTCTGCTCCTACGTGCTGGACCAGGACGCCCTGCTGCGCGTCGGCGTGCTGCTCGCGGCCCTGCCGCTGGCCGCCGCGGTGCTGCTGGCCAACACCCGCTACCGGGTGGCCAGCGGCCGGCGGCTCTCCCCCCGCCGGGCCGTGGCCGGTCAGGAGGCCCGGGTCCACCTGCGGGTGGACAACGTCTCCCGGGTGCCCACCGGCCTGCTGCTGCTGGAGGACAAGGTCCCGTACGTACTCGGGCCGCGCCCGCGGTTCGTGCTGGACCGGATCGAGCCGCGCGGCAACCGCGAGGTGTCCTACCGGGTCCGCTCCGACCTGCGCGGCCGCTACCCGCTCGGGCCGCTCCAGCTGCGGCTCTCCGACCCGTTCGGGATGTGCGAGCTGAACCGCTCGTTCTCCGCCTCCGACGTGCTCACCGTGGTGCCGCAGGTCCAGGCCCTGCCGCAGGTGCGGCTCAGCGGCGAGTGGGTCGGCCAGGGCGAGAGCCGCACCCGCACCCTGGCCCTGGCCGGGGACGACGACGTCATCCTGCGCGAGTACCGGCACGGCGACGACCTGCGCCGGGTGCACTGGAAGTCCACCGCCCGGTACGGCGAGCTGATGGTCCGCCGCGAGGAGCAGCCGCAGAAGGCCCGCGCCACCGTGCTGCTCGACACCCGGGAGACCGGCCACCGCGGCAGCGGCCCCGCCTCCTCCTTCGAGTGGGCGGTCGGCTGCGCCGCCTCGGTCGCCGTGCACCTCCTGGAGCGCGGCTACCAGACCCGGCTGCTCACCGACACCGGCCACTGCGTCCCCGGCCCGGACGCCGGCGGCGGCAACACCGCGGCCGACGCCTCCGGCCTGATCCTGGACGCGCTCGCGGTGGTCGACCTCTCCGACGGCGGCGGGCTCTCCCGTGCCGAGGAGCCGCTGCGGACCGCCGGCGAGGGCCTGCTGGTCGCCGTCCTCGGCGACCTCGACGAGGCGCAGACCGCCCGGCTGGCCCGGCTGCGCAACCGCACCGGCGGCGCCGTGGTCTTCCTGCTCGACTCCGGCACCTGGAGCGGCCTGCGGATGCTCGCCCCGGACACCGGCGGCGACGAGTTCCGCGCCCGCGTCCGGCAGCTGCGCGAGGCCGGCTGGACGGTCCTGCCGGTCCGCGCCGGTGATTCCGTCCCCGACCTGTGGCAGGCCGCCGACGCGGCCGGGTCGTCCTCCCCCTACCGAGAAGAGGCCGGCGCGTGACCACCCGGGCCAAACTGACCGTGTACTCGGCGCTGGCAACCGCCCTGGCCTCGCTCTGCCTGGCCCCGCTGCTCACCGGCAAGAGCTGGATCGTCTACGCCCTGCTGGTGGTCCTCGCGGTCGCCGCGTCCGGCGCGGGCCTGCGCCGGACGCCCTTCTACCGCTGGACGGTGCCGCTCGGACAGCTGCTCGTCCTGTTCGTCCTGCTGCTGGTCGGCTTCGCGAGCGCCACCAACCGCTTCGGCGGCATGGTGCCCGGCCCCGAGTCGGTGCGCACCCTCGGCCAGGTCCTCGGCCACGGGCTGGACGACATCCGGGAGTACGCCATCCCGGCCCCGCCCAACCCGGGCCTGCGGCTGATCCTGGTCTCCTCCGTCGGGCTGATCGCCATCGCCGTGGACACCGTCGCGGTGACCTACCGGCGCTCGGCGCTGGCCGGACTGCCGCTGCTGGCGCTCTACTCCGTCGGAAACGGACTGGCGGGCGACCGGGGCAGCTGGGTCTGGTTCGGGCTCGCCTCCACCGGCTACCTGGTACTGCTCTTCGCCGAGGGCCAGGACCGCGTCTCCCGCTGGGGCCGGGTCTTCCGCGGCACCTCGCGCGGCGGCGAGGGCGGCACGCTCAGCCTCAGCGGCCAGCGCGTCGGCGTCCTGGCGCTGGCACTGGCGCTGCTGGTGCCGGCGTTCCTGCCGCGCTGGGACGGCGGCCTGATCCACACCGGCCCCAAGGGCACCGCCGCCGGCACCGGCGCCGGGGGCGTCACCAGCCTCGACCCGCTGGTCACCCTGGAGTCCGCGCTGACCAAGCCCAGCGACATCGAGCTGCTCACCTACCGGATGGACAGCAGCCTCGCGGACACCGCCTACCTGCGCACCGGTTCGCTGGACGTGTTCGACGGCGCCGCATGGAAGCTCGGCAGCCCCGGCACGACCGACTTCAAGGGCACCTTCGCACCCCCGGAGGGGCTGCGCGACCTCGGCGTCCCGACGGTCCCGGGCGACTTCCAGGTCACCAACAACCTGGACTCCGCCTGGCTGCCGATGCCCTACCCGGCCAAGAGCGCCACCGTCCCGAACCCCGGCAGCTGGAGGGTGGACACCCTCACCGGCACCGTCCAGCCGGCCGGCGGCAAGGAGAAGGCGATCAAGGGCCTGCACTACCAGGTCACCGCGTACGACGTCCGGCCCACCGCCGAGGACCTGCGCCAGGCGCTGCCCGCCCGGCCGCAGATCGCCGGGCACTACACCGACCTGCCCGGGGACCTGCCGTCCGTCGTCCGGCAGCAGGCCCAGGCGGTCACCAGCAGGGCGCCCACCGCGTACGACAAGGCGCTGGCGCTCCAGGACTGGTTCACCGGCCCCGACTTCACCTACACCACCCAGATCAAGTCCGGCACCGGCAACGACGCGATCGTGGAGTTCCTGCGCAACCGCAAGGGCTTCTGCGTGCACTTCGCCTCCACCATGGCGGCGATGGCCCGCACCCTGGGCATCCCCTCCCGCGTCGCGGTCGGCTTCACGCCGGGCAACGCCAAGGGCGGCGACCGGTACTCGGTCAACGGGCTGATGTACCACGCGTGGCCCGAGCTGTACTTCGAGGGCTTCGGCTGGACCCGCTTCGAGCCCACCAAGGGCGTCGGGGTGGCTCCCCGCTACACCGAGCCGGTCGCCGCGCCCACCAGCGCGCCGACCACCGCGCCCACCGCCGCCGCACAGAGCACCGCGCCGGTCGCGGTGCCCTCCCGCAGCAGCGACTGCGACCCGAAGCTGCGCCGGACGGGCGACTGCGGGGACCAGAAGAAGGGGTCCGCCGGCGCCCGGGAGGACTCCTGGCTGCTCTCCTGGCAGGTGCTGTCCACCCTGGCCGCGGTCCTGGTGGTGATCGCGCTGCTGCTCACCCCGATGCTCTGGCGGACGCTGCTGCGCCGTCGGCGGCTCGGCGCGGGCGGGCGGCGCCGGCCCGGCGGTGACGGCCCGGCGGAGCTGACCGACGAGCAGGTGCTGGCCGCCTGGGACGAGCTGATCGACTCCGCCTGGGACCTCGGCATCCCGCCGGACGAGTCGCGCACCCCGCGCGCCGCCGCCCGCCGGATCTCCGAGACCGCCGAGCTGGACGAGGCGTCGGCGGCCGCCGCAGGCCGGGTGGCGCTGGCCACCGAGCGGGTGCTCTACGCCCGGTCCGCCCGGGTGTCGGCGCCGCTGGCGGCGGACGTCCGGACCGCCCGGGACGGCCTGCGGGCCGGCACGGACCGGGCCGGGCGGACCAGGGCGGTCCTGCTGCCGCCGTCCTCGGCGCAGCTCTGGTGGAAGCTCTCCGACGCGGTGCTGGGCGTGCGGCTCGCGGTGCGCCGGCGGGCGGCCCGGGTGGCCGGTGCGGTCACCGGTCCGGTCCGCCGGCTCTGGGACCGGCTGCGGCGCCGGGGCGGCACGGACGGGACGGCTTCCTGATCACGGCGTCCTGAGGTGGGAAACGCCGAGGGCGGGCAGTCGGATCGACTGCCCGCCCTCTCGGCGTTCGTGCGGTGGGATCCGCAGGCCCGTGCCCGGAGGCGTGTTGCCCGGAGCCTTCGTGCCGCAGGCTCAGAACCCGCCGGTCTGCTCGTCCCGGCGGCGCTGCCAGCGCTGCTCGACCCGGTCCATCATCCCGGCCTTGCGGTGCGGGGCGGCGGCCGGACGGGGCCCGGACGCCTGGCCGGCCGGACCACGGCGCCAGCCCGTCACGGCGAAGACCGCGCACCCCAGCATCACCAGGAAGCCGACGACGCTGACCCAGATCTGGTCGGGGACGACCATGCCGCCCATCAACAGGCCGATACCCACCACGAAGCCGCCGACGGCCAGATAGACCCGGCGACGGGTGTAGGTGCGCAGCCCGGTTCCCTCAAGCGCCGACGCGAATTTGGGATCTTCGGCATACAGCGCTCGCTCCATCTGGTCGAGCAGTCGCTGCTCGTGCTCCGAGAGCGGCACGGAGTCCTCCTACTCGTCGGTCGCGGGTGCGACCGGTCCGCCGCCCCGGTCGGGGAGGCAAGTCCAATCAGCCTTGAGAACACGCGGTCGGACGCCTGTGCGGGGGCCCGGGCCCGTGTCGTCCATATGCCCCAAGCGTCCGGCTGTCATGCTTTCCGGCTTTACCCAGATCATACGGTCCACGGGCCCGTTGCGGGGTGGTCGGCCACGCACGGGCCGGGCCACTCCGGGCCATCCCCGGCCGCACTGGGCTCAACGCGGTGGGGCCCGGACAAGTGCCCGACCGGGTGGAATCGGCCGGGACCTGGGGAGCTTCGGAGGAGAGAGGGAGGAGGCCCGCCGGAGAACGGTGGCGGACCGCCCGGTCAGGCCAGGGTGGCCAGCAGGTGGAGCTGGGTCGCGACGGCGTGGAAGGCGGGCTGCTCGGCGGCCGCCTCCTCCAGCTTGAGCAGCGCGTCCAGCGCACCCGGCTCGGCGTCCACCAGGACGCCCGGCACCAGGTCGGCGAAGACCCGTACGCCGTGCACCGAGTCCACCCGCAGCCCGGCGTCGACGGCAAGCCGGTCGAGCTCCTCACCGGTGAAGCGGCGCGGCATCGGGTCGGTGTCGCCCCAGCGGCCGTCGGCGGCCTCCAGTACCGTCCGGGCATCGTTGAAGTGCCCCCCGAGGGCGCGGGCCAGCACGGCGCCGTTGCGGTTGGCGGCCAGCAGGCTGACGAAACCGCCGCGGCGCAGGGTGTCGGCCAGGCTGCCGAGCGCCTCGGCCGGGTCGTCCACGACCTCCAGCACGCCGTGGCAGAGCACCGCGTCGACGGTGCCGGGCGCGACCAGCTCGGGCAGCGTCTGGGTGTCGCCCTGGACGGCGCGGACCAGGTCGGTCACACCGGCCTCGGCGGCCCGGCGCTCCAGCGCGAACAGCGCGTCGGGGCTCGGGTCGACCACGGTGACACGGTGGCCGAGCCGGGCCACCGGCACGGCGAAGTTGCCGGTGCCGCCGCCGGTGTCGACCACGTCCAGCACCGGCCGGTCGAGCTCGGCCGCCCGCTTCTCCAGGGCGGCCCGCACCACCTCCCAGACCACGGCGGTACGCAGGGCGCTGCGGGGACGCGTCGGGTACAAGGCGGGACTCCTCGGCACGTGCAGATCGATCAGGATGCCTCCACCTTAGACCGGGCCGGCGGACGGGCCACTGCGGGCGGCCGGGCCGCACCGCCCGGCCGCCTCAGGCCAGCCTCAGGCCCGCCCCCGGTCACCCCCGGGACCGGGGGTGCGGCCGGCGTCGCCGTCGTCCGGCGGGAGCCGCGGCGCGGGCCGCACCGGGTGCAGGCCGAGCAGCCGCTCGACCAGGCGGAGGAAGAGCGCGGAGTTGCGGATCAGGTCGTCGGCGTCGCGGGCCGAGGCGGCGCCCCTGATCCCGGCCTCGGCGGCGGCCCGGCGGCGGGCGCCGGCCGCGAAGTAGACCGCCCACTCGGCGAGCTCGGGCGCCATCTCTGGAAGCACCTCCCAGGCACTGCGGATCGCCCGGCGCCGCCGGGGGCTCTTCTCCGGCCGGCCCCGGACGGCGAGCACCGCCGCCACGGTGCGCAGCGCGGCGAGGTGGGCGGCGGCGTAGCGCTCCAGCGGGTCCTCCAGGGAGCGGGACCGGGTGAGCGTGCGGTGTGCGTCGGCGAGCAGGTCGAGCGCGGCGGGCGGGGCGGCGACCCGGCGCAGCACCGGGTGGACGTCCCCGGCGGCGGGCGCGTGGGTACCGGGCTGGTGCCCCTCCGACCGGTGTGGCGTCGGCCGGTGGGCGGCGGAGTGGAGGCGGGCGGTGACGGGCTCAGGACGGCTGACGGTCATGGTCTCCCCCGTTCCGAGGCAGTGCACGGGCCGGACGGTCCGTGCGTCTCCATCGTGAACGGAGCCACTGACAATGCGGCCCGGAGGCGTCGCCCGTCCGTCCGGGCGTCGGGCATGCGTGCGGGCGGTGCTCACCGGCCGCTCCCCCGCCGGCCCGCGCTCACCGCCCCGCACCCGCCGGAGCGCCGTCCCCCCGTAGGCGGCGCCCCGCAGTCCCCGGTGGCCGGTCCCCCCTGGCCCCGCTCCGCCGCCCCGTGTCGGCGGTGCGCGGCCTACGACCGGCTCCGGTGCGGACCCGCCGGTGGCGTCCGCCGGCCCCCCGTGACCGGCGCGGACCCCACCTGTCCGCCGTACCGGTCCGGCAGCGCCCGACGCGCCGCCGTCCCGGTGCCACCACTCTCCCGTCTGCGCAGGTCGGAGGCCATCCGCTCAGGTACTCAACCGTGTTTCTGAGTATCCGTACTCAGTCCGCCCGGGCCGGGAACCGGAGGGCGGTCCGCGGGCGTCCCGGTACGGTACGGCGAGCCGGGCGGTCCCGGCGGGCACTCCGAGGAGGAACGGATGACCATCCTTCCGCTGATCTTCACCAGCGGACTGGCGAGCGGGATCAACGCGTACGCGGTGGTGCTGCTGCTCGGCCTGCTGGGCCGGTTCGCCGGGGCCGGCTCGGTGCCGCCCGCGCTGGAGCGCACCGACGTACTGGTCGCGGCGGCCGTGCTCTTCCTGCTGGAGGCGGTGGCCGACAAGATCCCGTACGTGGACAGCGTCTGGGACGCCGTCCACACGGTGATCCGCCCGATCGCCGGGGCCACGGTGGGCGCGCTGATCGCGAGCGCCGAGCCGGGTTCGCTGCCCGAGGTCGCCGCCGGCGCGGTGGGCGGCACCACGGCGCTGGTCAGCCATCTGGTGAAGGCCTCGCTGCGGATGGCGGTCAACACCTCGCCCGAGCCGGCCAGCAACATCGCGGTCAGCCTCGCCGAGGACCTCTCGGTGGCCGGCCTGGTCACCCTGGCGATCTTCCACCCGTGGCTGGCCGCCTCGATCGCCGCCGCGCTGCTGATCGCCGGCCTGCTGCTGGTCCGGTTCGCGGTCAACCGCATCCGCCGCTTCCGCGCCCGCCGCCGCGAGCGCAGGGCGGCCCGCCTGGCGGGCCGGGCACAGCCGGCGGCGGGGGCGTACTCCGCGCAGCCATAGGATCGGGCCATGGCACGGATCGTCATCATCGGCGCAGGAATGAGCGGGCTCGCGGCAGCCTCCCGGCTCGCGACCCTCGGACACCGGGTGACGGTCTGCGAGGCGGGCGCGACGTACGGGGGCATGGTCGGCCGGTACGAACGCGACGGTTTCGCCTTCGACACCGGCCCCGGGCTGCTCACCCTCCCGGCCGTCTACCGCGACCTCGCGCTGAAGACCGGCAAGGAGCCGCTGGAGCAGCTGGTCAAGCTGGCCCCGGTCGAGCCGGAGAGCCGGCACCTGTTCGCCGACGGCACCGACCTGGTGCTGCCCAACGCCTCCCGCGGCGGCGTGGTCCAGGCGCTGGACGCCGCCTTCGGCGCGGGCTCGGGCGCGCGCTGGGCCGAGGTGATGAACCACGGCCGCACGGTCTGGGAGGCCACCCGCCGCCCGCTGCTGGAGGAGCCGCTCCCGGCCGACCCGACGCCGCTGCACACCGACCCGTACCCGGCGCCGCCCCGCAAGGGCCTGCTGTCCCGGCTGTTCCGGCCCGCGCCCTGGACGCTCACCGGCGTGGCCGCCCACGGTCTCGACGGCCACCCTGGCCTGACCGCGCTGCTGAACGAGTACGCGCTGCGCTACGGCCTCCACCCGGACACCGCCCCGGCGAGCGCCACCGTGCTGCCGTACATGGAGCAGTCCTTCGGCGTCTGGTACGTCAAGGGCGGCGTCCGCGCGCTGGCCGACGCGGTGTACCGGCGCTGCGAGCAGCGCAAGGTGGACTTCCGCTTCGGTACCGAGGTCACCGCCGTGGCGGTCGAGGACGGCCGCGCCGTGGGCGTCGACACCGCCGACGGCCGGATCGACGCCGACCTGGTGGTCTCCTCGATGGACGCCTGGGAGCTGTTCCGCCGGCGCGTCGCCGAGTGGCCGGGCGACGGCGACCCGAACGAGTGGGCGCGGCAGAACGAGGAGCCCAAGGGGCGGTTCCGCGTGCTGCTGGCACTGCGCGGGGCCCGGCCGGAGGGCACCGTGCACCGCACCGTGGTGCACGCCGCCGACCCGGCGGCCGAGTGGAACGCCCTGACGCTCAGCGCCGGCCTCTGCGAGCGCCCGACGGTCGAGGTCCTGCGCCCCGACGATCCGTCGCTGCGACCGGACGACGGGCACGAGAGCGTGGTGCTGACCGTGACGGTGCCGGCCCAGGGCGACGTCGACTGGACGGAGCCCGGCCTGGCCGAGCGCTACGCGGACCGCTTGCTGGACCACGTCGACGCGGCCGGCCTCGGCCTGCGCGAGCGCGTCCTGTGGCGGGTGGTCCGCACTCCCGAGGACACCCGCCGGGAGACCGGTGCGTTCATGGGTGCCGTCACCCTCCCCGCCCTGGCCGGCGGCGACGGGCGCTGGCTGCAGTACGCCAACGAGTCCCCCGTCCCGGGCCTCTACCTGGTCGGCGGCGCCGCCCACCCCGGTGGCGGGCTGGCCCGGGTCGGCATGTCGGCCTGCATCGCGGCCAACCTCATCGGCCCGGCCTGACCGGGGCGACCGGCCGCACGGGGGCCGACCGGGCCGCGGGGGCTCAGCCCTGCTGCTGCCAGGTGTTCTGCTGCTGGTAGCCGTACTGGTCGTACTGCGGCTGCTGCGGGATGCCCTGCTGCTGGTCCTGCTGCGGCTGCCACTGCTGCTGTTGCTGCTGGGCCTGCTGGTCGTAGCCGTACTGCTGCTGGCCGGACTGCTGCTGGTAGGTGCCGTAGGCGTCGGGCTGCTGCTGGTAGGCCGCGTACTGGTCCGGCTGGACGGCCTGCTGCTGGTAGCCGCCGTAGCCCTGGTCGTAGGCGAAGGCCGGCTGCTGCTGGGTCTGCCACTGCTGCTGTTGCTGCTGGGCGTTCTGGTCCCAGGCGGCCTGCTGCTGGGCGGGGTCGTAGCCGGCCTGGTAGGCCTCGGCGTACGGGTCCGGCTGGGCCTGCTGAACCTGCTGGGGCTGCTGCTGCTCGTAGTAGGCGGGCGCGTAGACGCCGTCGTCCGCGGCGATCTCCTGCATCTCGAAGGCCGCGGTCTGCTCGACGGCCGGGACGTCCTCGTCCGCGGGCCCCGGCTCGGGGCTCTCCTCGACCGCGCTGACCGTGCCGATCCGGTCGGCCGCCACCGCGGTGGCCACCGCCGCGCCGCCGGTCAGCGCGCCGAGCAGCGGCACCTTGGCGAGCGGGCCGGGCAGGCCGCCGTCGGCGGTGCGCAGCGACCAGCCGGCCGCGTAGCCGCGCTTCACGGAGAGGGTGACGAGGGTCTGGCCGACCGCGAACAGGGCCGCGCCCGCACCGATCACCACGACGGAGCCGGCCGCCATCCCGGCGGGCACTCCGAGGAAGCCGGCCAGGGCGAGGGCGCGCCAGTGCACCGGGGCCCGGTTCTGCAGCAGCAGCTCGGCCACCAGCCAGAGCGCCACCACCGCCAACGCGGCGTACAGCAGCAGGTATCCGATGCCCATCCGCCCGCTACCTCCAGTCGCGTGCCCGCGCGCGCCGCGCGTGTGCGGCGACTGTACCGGTTCAACGGCCCGGGTACCGCATCGCGTTCCCGCCCGGGGCGACCACTTCCGGGCCGTTGCGGCCGCCGGCCCGGCCGGGCCGGCGGCGCAGCTCAGCGCTGGTGCAGACCGAGGTTCTGGTAGATCTCCAGGGTCGCCGTCGAGTGGTTGAGCGTGATGAAGTGCAGGCCGGGGGCACCCTCGGCGAGCAGCCGCTCGGACATCGCGGTGGCGTGCTCCATGCCGACCTCGCGCAGTGCCGCCGGGTCGTCGATGGCGGCGCGCAGCCGGGCCTCCAGCTCGGCCGGGAAGGCCGAACCGCTCAGCTGCGGGAAGCGGTCGAGCTGCTTGGCGTTGGTGACCGGCATGATCTCCGGGATGATCGGCGTCTCGCAGCCGGCCGCCGCGACCCGGTCGCGCAGCCGCAGGTAGTCGTCGACCTCGAAGAACATCTGGGTGATCGCGTAGTCGGCCCCGGAGCGGATCTTCGCCACGAAGTGCCGGATGTCCTCGTCCCAGTCGGTCGAGCGCGGGTGCATGTTCGGCGAGGCGGCCACGCCCACGCAGAAGTCGCCGATGCCCTTGATCAGCTCGACCAGCTCGTACGCGTAGGTGACCCCCTGCGGGTGCTTCACCCACTCGCCCATCGGGTCGCCGGGCGGGTCGCCGCGCACCGCGAGGACGTTGCGCACGCCCTGGTCGGCGTACTGGCCGATGATGTTGCGCAGCTCGGCGACCGAGTGGTCGACGGCGGTCAGGTGGGCGACCGGCGTCAGGGTGGTCTCGGTGGCGATCCGGCCGACCATGTTGACGGTGCGCTCGCGCGAGGAGCCGCCGGCCCCGTACGTCATGCAGACGAAGTTGGGGTCGAGCGGTTCGAGCCGGCGGATGGCGTCCCAGAGACGCTGCTCGCCGACCTCGGTGCGCGGGGGCATGAACTCGAAGGAGAAGGATCGCTTGCCGGCCGCCAGAAGCTCGCGGACCGTCAGCGCGCGGTCAGTTCTGGTGGAAGCGATTCCGAGTGCCATGCTGGCAGGTTAACCGTCGGCCGAAGGGCACGGACAACTCGGTCCCATTTATTGAGACAAATGGTGGACGGGATTCCGCTTCCGTCCGCGACCGCTCCCGGGAGGGCCCGCAGCCTCGCCCGTACAGCCGTTCCCGGCCGCCCGGCTACGCTTGCCCCACCCCCAGCCAAACCTCCGGAGCCTCATCGTGACCTCGTCCAGCAACCGGCCGGCCAACCCCATTGACGTGGAGGACGTGCGCGGGCGCGTCAACGCGGCCCTCGCCGGCTTCATGGACGGCCAGGCGGCCCTGCTCGGGAAGATCTCCCCGCAGCTGGCGCCCGCGGCCGAGGCGCTGCGCGACTTCCTGCTGGACGGCGGCAAGCGGCTGCGCCCGGCGTTCTGCTACTGGGGCTGGCGCGGCGCCGGCGGCGCGGCGGCCGGCGAGGGCATCGCCAACGCGGCGGCCGCCCTGGAGCTGCTCCAGGCGAGCGCGCTGGTCCACGACGACCTGATGGACCGCAGCGACACCCGGCGCGGCCTGCCCTCGGTGCACCGCCGCTTCGAGGCCCTGCACCGCGACAGCGGCTGGCGCGGCGACCGCGAGCAGTACGGCACCTCGGCCGCGGTGCTGCTCGGCGACCTGCTGCTGATCTGGTGCGACGAGCTGTTCCTGCGCTCGGGCCTGGACCCGGCGGCGGTGCTGGCCGCCAAGCCGGTGTTCGACCTGATGCGCACCGAGGTCATGGTCGGCCAGTACCTGGACGTGCTGGAGCCGGTCGCCGGCGACTCCACCGACGAGGGCGCACTGGACCGGGCGCAGACGGTGCTGCATTACAAGTCGGCCAAGTACACGATCGAGCGGCCGCTCCAGATCGGCGCGCTGCTCGCGGGCGCGCGGCCGGAACTGGTCGAGGCGTACGGGGCGTTCGGCCTGCCGCTGGGCGAGGCGTTCCAGCTCCGGGACGACCTGCTCGGCGTCTTCGGCGACCCGGCGGTCACCGGCAAGCCCGCCGGGGACGACCTGCGCGAGGGCAAGCGGACCCTGCTGGTCGCGCATGCGATGCGCGGGCTGCCGGCCGCCGACGCCCGCCACCTGGACGAGCGGCTCGGCGCGCCGGACCTCGCGCCCGAGGAGGTGGCCCGGCTGCGCGGGCTGGTCGAGCGCAGCGGCGCGCCCGAGCTGGTGGAGCTCCGCATCGAGGAGCTGATGCGGCAGTCGCTGGCCGCGCTGGAGGCCGCGCCGCTGGCCGACGCGCGGGCCCGCGAGGTGCTGCTGGCGCTGGCCGAGGCCGCCACCGTCCGGAAGTACTGAGACGAGTCCGGGAACGGCGGCGGCCCCGCGCGGCGTCAGGCCTGGCGCAGCCGCCGGGACAGCGCCGCGGCGGCGGCCTGCGGGTCGTCCGCGGCTGTGATGGCGCGCACCACCACGACCCGGCTCGCCCCGGCCGCCAGCACCTCGTCCAGGTTGCCCAGGTCGATGCCGCCGATGGCGAACCACGGCCGGTCGGTGACCTGCTTCGCCGCGTACGAGACCAGGCCGAGGCCGGGCGCGTGCCGGCCGGGCTTGGTCGGGGTGGGCCAGACCGGCCCGGTGCAGAAGTAGTCCACGCCGGGCTCGGCGACCGCCGCGTCCACCTCGGACTCGGCGTGGCAGGAACGGCCGATCAGCACGTCCTCGCCCAGGATCGCCCGGGCCGCCGGCACCGGCAGGTCGTCCTGGCCGAGGTGGAGCACCTCGGGGCGGGCGGCGTGCGCGACGTCGGCGCGGTCGTTGACCGAGAGCAGCTTCCCGTGCCGGCGGCAGGCGTCGGCGAAGACCTCCAGTGCCTCCAGCTCCTGCCTGGCCTCCAGCCCCTTGTCACGGAGCTGGACGATGTCCACCCCGCCCGACAGCGCGGCGTCCAGGAACTCGGCGAGGTCGCCCTGCTCCCGCCGGGCGTCGGTGCACAGGTAGAGCCGGGCGTCGGCGAGGCGCCGGCGCAGCGTGTCCGCGGCCATCAGATCAGCATCGCCTGGGCGCGGCGCTTGACCTCGGTGCCGCGGTTCTCCTGGAGCGCCTGGATCGGGCTGCCCGGCAGCGACGGGTCCTCGGTGAAGAGCCACTCCAGGATCTCTTCATCGTTGTACCCGCAGTCGCGCAGCACGGTCAGGGTGCCGGACAGGTGCTTGACCAGCCCCTGACCGTCGATGAACGCGGCCGGGACCTGGAGCGACCTGTTCGGGCCGCGCCGGACGGCGATCAGGCCACCGTTCTTGACCAGGTCACGCACCTCGGTGACCCGGACCCCCCACTGCTCCGAGATGTCGGGCAGGTACATCCACTCGGTGACCAGGGCTTCAATCTTGCTTTCGATCTCACTCACGCCACCAGACTGCCACCTCTGCGGCCCGCCGCGCACCAAAGGGACGGTCCGTCAGCCCGCGACGGCCGACTTCAGGGGCACCGACGGGTCCGCCGCCCGGGCCGGATCCAGCACCGCGCCGCGCTCGACCAGCCGGCGGCCCTGGGTGAGGTCGCGCGGGCGGTCGACGGCGAGCAGGGCGCGCAGCACACCGCCGCGCAGCCAGAGCACCGCCCAGGAGGCGTCCGCCGGCGATCCCCGCCAGAGCAGCTCGTCGCCGTCGCCGTGGCGCCCGGCGTACTGCACCATCCGGCCGAACTGCTCCGACCAGAAGTACGGCACCGGGTCGTACGGCACGTCCGCGCCGAGGACGGCGGCGGCCGCCGCCTCGCCGGACTGCAGCGCGTGGTCCCAGTGCTGGACGGTCAGCCGGGCGCCCGTCCGGGCGGAGGGGTAGCTCGCGCAGTCGCCGGCCGCGTAGACGCCGGGCAGGCCGGTGCGCAGCCCCTCGTCCACCAGGACGGCGCCGGCCGCGTCCAGCCCGACGCCGGAGCCGGCCAGCCAGTCGGTCGCCGGGCGGGCGCCGATGCCGACCACCACCTCGTCCGCCGGCAGGTGCGAGCCGTCCGCCAGCAGCACCGCGCCGGGCTCGACGGCCTCGACGGCGGCGCCGCAGCGCAACTCGACCCCGGCCTCGGCGTACCAGGCGGCCATCGCCCGGCCGACCTCGGTGGGCAGCGCGCCGGGGACGGGCGCCGGGCCCGCCTCGACCACGGTCACCTCGCAGCCGGCCGCGCGGGCGGCGGTGGCCACCTCGGCGCCGATCCAGCCCGCGCCGACCAGCACCAGGCGCAGGCCCGGGCGGAGCAGGGCGCGCAGGGCCAGGGCGTCGTCCAGGGTGTGCAGCAGGTGCGCGCGCTCGGCGCCGGGCAGGACGCGCGGGACGGCTCCGGTGGCGATCACCAGGGCGCCGTACGGCAGGTCGCCGCCGTCGGTGTGCAGCACGCCGGGGGTGAGGCCGGTGGCGCGGCGGCCGGTGAGCAGCTCGATGCCCAGGTGCGGGAAGTCGATGTCCAGGGTGGTGGCGTCGGCCTTGCCGAGCAGCACCTCCTTGGAGAGCGGCGGCCGGTCGTACGGCGCGTGCGGCTCGTCGCCCACCAGCACAATGCGCCCCGGCCAGCCGCCCCGCCGCAGCCCCGAGGCGCACTGCGCCCCGGCCAGCCCGGCCCCGACCACGACCACCTGATCCGTCCCGCTCAGCTCTGCCACGCCGTCACTGTACTGGCGCCCGCCGGGGGCGCCGGGCGCCGTCCCACCCCTCGTACACGCCTTCGGCGGCGCCGACCCCCGGCGTTAAGGTGGGGGCACCATCACGGGAGCCCGGCGGACCGGGCTGAGAGGCGGGCTGACACGGCCTGCGACCGTCCGAACCTGATCCGGGTCATACCGGCGAAGGGAGAGCAGCGACTTTGACACGCTCGGCACCGGACGCCCACGCCGGCGTGCTGGTGATCGGCGGGGGCATCATCGGCCTCGCCGTCGCCTGGCGCGCCGCCCAGCACGGGCTGAAGGACATCGTGGTGGCGGACCCCCGGCCCGGCGGCGGCGCCGCCCAGGTCGCGGCCGGCATGCTCGCACCCGTCACCGAACTCCAGTACGGCGAGGAGCCGCTGCTGCGCCTCGGCATGGCCTCCAACGAGCGGTACGCGGCCTTCGCCGCCGAACTCACCGAGGCCAGCGGCGGCCAGGACACCGGCTACCGCCAGTGCGGCACGATCGCCATCGCCCTCGACTCGGACGACCGCGAGGAGCTCCGCGAGCTGCACGCCTTCCACCAGCGGCTCGGCCTGGACTCGCGGTGGCTCACCGGCCGCGAGGCCCGCAGGCTCGAACCGATGCTCGCCCCGGGCGTCCGCGGCGGCCTGCACGTCACCGGCGACCACCAGGTCGACGGCCGACGGCTCGCCAAGGCCCTCGTCCTCGCCTGCGAGCGGGCCGGCGTCCGGCTGCACCGCGCCGAGGCCACCGCTCTGGTGGTCGACGGCGGCCGCGCCACCGGCGCCCGGCTCGCCACCGGCGGGACCGTGACCGCCGATCAGGTCGTGCTGGCCGCCGGGCCGCAGAGCCACCTGCTGCCCGGGCTGCCCGAGGGAGTGCTGCCGGCCATCCGCCCGGTCAAGGGCCAGATCCTGCGGCTGCACGTCCCGCCCGCGTACCGGCCCTTCCTGTCCCGCAACGTCCGCGCGGTGGTCCGCGGCCAGCACCTCTACCTGGTGCCCCGCGAGAACGGCGAGCTGGTGATCGGCGCGACCACCGAGGAGCAGGGGTACGACACCACCGTCACCGCCGGCGGCGTGTACGAGCTGCTGCGCGACGCCCACGAGCTGGTCCCCGGCATCACCGAACTGCCGCTGGTGGAGACCGCCGCCGGGCTGCGCCCGGGCTCGCCGGACAACGCGCCGCTGCTCGGGCCGACCGCCCTGCCCGGCCTGGTCGCCGCCACCGGCCACTACCGCAACGGCGTGCTGCTCACCCCGGTGACCGCCGACCTGGTCGCCGGCTACCTGGCCACCGGCACGACGCCGGACCTCGCCGCGCCGTTCTCCCCCACCCGCTTCGCCCCCACCGGCTCCACGACGAAGGTCCCCGCATGAGCGACATCCCCCTCACCGTCAACGGCGAGCCCCGCCAGGTGCCCGCCGCGACCACCCTCGCCGAGGTGGTGGCCACCCTCAGCCGGTCCTCCTCGGGCGTCGCCGCCGCGCTCAACGAGACCGTGGTGCCGCGTGGTTCGTGGCCGCTCACGCAGCTCTCGGCGGGCGACCGGATCGAGATCCTCACCGCCGTGCAGGGAGGCTGACCATGGCTGACGACCTGCTCACCATCGCCGGCACCACCTTCGGCTCGCGCCTGATCATGGGCACCGGCGGCGCCCCCAGCCTGGAGGTCCTGGAGCAGGCGCTGCGGGTCTCCGGCACCGAGCTGACCACCGTGGCGATGCGCCGGGTCAACGCCACCACCCAGGGCTCCGTCCTGGACGTGCTCACCCGCAACGGCATCCGGATCCTGCCCAACACGGCCGGCTGCTTCACCGCCGGGGAGGCCGTGCTGACGGCCCGGCTGGCCCGCGAGGCGCTCGGCACCGACTGGGTGAAGCTGGAGGTCATCGCCGACGAGCGGACGCTGCTGCCCGACCCGATCGAGCTGCTGGACGCCGCCGAGACGCTGGTCGACGACGGCTTCACCGTCCTGCCCTACACCAACGACGACCCGGTACTGGCCCGGAAGCTGGAGGACGCCGGCTGTGCGGCGATCATGCCGCTCGGCTCGCCGATCGGCTCCGGCCTGGGCATCCGCAACCCGCACAACTTCCAGCTGATCGTGGAGAGCGCGAACGTCCCGGTGATCCTGGACGCGGGCGCCGGCACCGCCTCGGACGTCGCACTGGCGATGGAGCTGGGCTGCGCCGCCGTCATGCTCGCCTCGGCGGTGACCCGCGCCCAGGACCCGGTGCTGATGGCCGAGGCGATGCGGTACGCCGCCGAGGCCGGCCGGCTCGCCCACCGGGCCGGCCGCATCCCGCGCCGCTTCCACGCCGAGGCCTCCTCCGCGATGGCCGGCCGGGCCGACCTCGACACCCGCGAACACCCGGCGTTCTGAGCCCCGGGGGGCGTGTCACAAGCCGGGCACAGAGGGCCCCGGGAGCGGTGTCTCCCGGGGCCCTCACCCGTATGCGCCACTAGACTCGCCGGGTGGACAAGGCGGACATGGCATTGCACGACCCTCTGATCGGTACCCTGCTCGACGGCCGGTACCGGGTCGGGCAGCGCATCGCCGCCGGCGGGATGTCCACCGTCTACCGCGGCACCGACACCCGGCTCGACCGGGTCGTGGCGCTCAAGGTGATGCACCCCTCGCTGGCCGGCGACGAGGGCTTCACCGGCCGGTTCATCCGCGAGGCCAAGGCCGTCGCCCGGCTCGCGCACCCCAACGTGGTCAACGTCTTCGACCAGGGTGCGGACGGCAAAACCGTCTTCCTCGCCATGGAGTACGTCCCCGGCCGGACCCTGCGCGACCTGCTGCGCGACCGCGGCGCGCTCTCCATCCGCGCCGCCCTGGACGTCCTGGAGCCGGTGCTCGCCGCGCTCGGCGCCGCCCACCGGGCCGGGCTCGTCCACCGCGACGTGAAGCCCGAGAACGTGCTGATCACCGACGGCGGCCTGGTCAAGGTCGCCGACTTCGGACTGGTCCGGGTCCTGAACGCCGCCGACGGCGCGGCCACCTCCACCACGGCGACCTCCGGCACCGTCCTCGGCACCGTCTCCTACCTCGCCCCCGAGCAGATCCGCCCCGGCGACGAGACCGACCAGCGGGTGGACGTCTACGCCGCCGGCATCCTGCTGTACGAGATGCTCACCGGCCACCGCCCGCACACCGGCGAGAACCCCGTCCAGGTGATGTACCGCCACCTGCACGAGGACGTCCCCGCGCCCTCGCTCACCGTGCCGAGCGTCGTCCCCGGGCTGGACGCCATAGTGGCCGGCGCCTGCGCGCGCGACCCGCAGGCCCGCCCGTACGACGCGGTCGAGCTGCTGGCCGCCCTCCAGCGGGTGCGCCGCACGCTCACCCCGGCCCAGCTGGACGCCGAACCGCCCACCTCCACCCTGGACACCCCGCAGTACCCGGCCAACGAGCCGACCTCGGTGCTCCGGCCCGCCGTCACCGCCCGGGCCGTCTCCGCGGCGGCCCCCGACCCGGACGCCGCGCCGCCGGTCGAGCGGACCAGCGTGCTGGACGTCCCGCCGGACGTGATGGAGCAGCTGCTCGCCGAGCCGCGCCCCTACGACGAGCCGCCGCCGGCGCGCACCCGCCGCCCCGGCCCGTGGAGCCGCCTCCCCCGCAAGCCGCTGGTCTGGGCCTGCGTGCTGGCCGCCCTGGTGCTGCTGGTCGGCGGCACCACGTACGCGCTCTCCGGCGCCCTGTACACGACGGTGCCGGGCGTGCTCGGCAAGGACCGCGCCGAGGCGCAGCGGATCCTGGACGGCGCGGGCATGCACGGGCGGTTCAGCGAGGTGTACAGCGAGAGCGTCCCGGCCGGTCAGGTGATCTCGACCGACCCGGGGGTCGGTGCCCGGGCCCGCAAGAGCGACGCGGTCGCCGTCACCGTCTCCCGCGGCCCTAAGCGGATCGCCGTGCCGGAGCTGGCCGGCAAGCCCGCCGACCAGGCCGTCGCCGCGCTGGCCGCCGCCCAGTTGGCCGGCGGCAACGTCACCCAGACGTACAGCGACACCGTGCCGGAGGGTGCGGTGATCAGCACCTCCCCGGCGGCCGGGCAGCAGCTGCCGGAGAACTCGCCGGTCTCGCTGGTGGTCAGCAGGGGCATGGTGGCCGTCCCGGACGTCACCGGGATGTCCAAGGACGACGCCGCCAAGGCGCTCCAGGCCGCCGGGTTCGCGATGCAGAGCAGCGGCGTCAACCTGTTCGGCACCGGAAGGGTCTCCAGCCAGTCCCCCGCCGCCGGCGAACGCCGGCCGCAGCACACCGTGGTGACGGTCAACTTCCCCTTCCTCTGAGGACTTTCCGGCCCCGGGGGCGTGTCCGACGGACAGGCCCCCGGGGCGCACCCGGCGTAGCGTGGAACCAGGCCTGCCCGGCCCCGCCCGCCACAGCCGGGAGGGCTGCGGCACCGGGACCTCCGGACGGGGCTGCGCGGCGGCCGGTACCCGAGGATGTGGTCGTCATGGGCGGACCCACCGTCGACGGCTTGAGGGAGCGTGTGCGGGGCGCGGTGATCACCCCTGCGGACGAGGGCTACGACGAGGCGCGCCGGGTCTACAACGGCATGGTGGACCGCCGGCCGACCGTGATCGTCCGGGTGGCCAACGCGGGGGACGTGATGGCCACCGTCGACTTCGCCCGGGACAACACGCTGGACCTGGCGGTCCGCGGCGGCGCCCACAGCGCGCCCGGCTTCGGCACCTGCGACGACGGCGTGGTGATCGACTTCTCCGCGCGGCGGGGCGTGCGGATCGACCCGGAACGCCGGACCGCGCAGTGCGAGGGCGGCGTCACCTGGGGCGACCTCAACACCGCGGGGTACGCCTTCGGTCTCGGCGTCACCGGGGGGATCATCTCCACCACCGGCATCGCCGGGCTGACCCTCAACGGCGGCTTCGGCCACCTGGCCCGCGGACTGGGCCTGAGCTGCGACAACCTGATCTCGGCCGACGTGGTCACCGCCGACGGCCGGTTCCGCACGGTGAGCGCGGAGCAGGAGCCGGACCTCTTCTGGGCGCTGCGCGGAGGCGGCGGCAACTTCGGCGCGGTGACGTCCTTCGAGTACCGGCTGAGTCCGGTCGCCGACGTGGTCGCCGGGCCGTTCGTCTACGAGCTGGAGCACGCGGCCGACGTGCTGCGCTTCTACCGCGAGTACATCCAGGACGCCCCCGAGCAGCTGGGCCTCTTCCCCGGCTTCCACATCGCCCCACCGCTGCCGTTCGTACCGGAGGACCGGGTCGGCGACCCCTTCATCCTGCTGGTCCCCTGCTGGGCCGGGCCGCCGGCCGAGGCGGAGAAGGTGCTCGCCGCGCTGCGGGACGCGGCGCCGGTGGTGGCCGAGGGTGTCGGCCCGGCACCGTACCCGGCGTTCGCCGCCGCCTTCGACCCGCTGCTGCCGCCCGGGCTCCAGCAGTACTGGAAGGGCGTCTTCGCGACCGAGCTCACCGACGGGGCGATCGCCGCGCACGTGGAGTACGGGCCGCGGGTGCCGACGGTCAACTCGGCGGTACACCTCTACCCGATCAACGGCGCCTGCCACCGCGTGCCCGCCGACGCGACGGCCTTCTCCCACCGGGACGCGACCTTCGCCACCGTGATCGCCGGCGTCTGGCCGGACCCCGCCGACAACGAGCGGAACACGACCTGGGTGCGCGACTACTACGCCGCGCTCGCCCCGCACTCCGACGAGGCCGGCTACATCGGCTTCATGGACCACGACGACCAGCACCGGATCGAGGCCAACTACCGGGGCAACTACGACCGCCTGGTGGAGCTGAAGCAGCGGTACGACCCCGGCAACCTGTTCCACCTCAACCAGAACATCCGGGGCTGACGGCTACCGCAGCGGCCCGTCGCCCGGCTCCTCCTGGTAGGAGTAGCGCTGTTCCCGCCAGGGGTCGGCGAGGTTGTGATACCCGCGCTCCTCCCAGAAGCCGCGCCGGTCGGCCCGCATGTACTCCACCGCCCGGACCCACTTGGGCCCCTTCCAGGCGTAGAGCTGCGGGACGACCAGCCGGACGGGGAAGCCGTGCTCGGCAGTGAGCGGCTCGCCGTTGCGGTGGGTGGCGAAGACGGTCCGCGGGTCGGCGAAGTCGGCCAGCCGCAGGTTGGCGCTGTAGCCGTACTCGGCCCAGACCATCACGTGGGTGACGTCGGGCGCCGGGGGCACCTGCGCCAGTACGGCCGCGGCCGACACGCCCGTCCAGTCGTTGCCGAGCATCGAGAACTTGGTGACGCAGTGCAGGTCGGCCCGGACGGTGGTGCGCGGCAGGGCGTTGAAGCCGGCGAAGTCCCAGCTGTGCTTCTCCGCCGAGGCGGTCGCGCCGAACACCTGGAAGTCCCAGGCCAGCGGCTTGAAGCGGGGCACCGGTCCGTAGTGCAGGGCGGGCCAGCCGCGTTGCGGGCGCTGTCCCGGAGGGAGCCTCGGGTCAGACGGCGGGATCGGTTCTTGTTCGGGCTGACCCATGGCTCCATGGTGACAGACGGCGGACAACGCCCGGTGCGCGCCCCTTTCCGGTGCCGTACGCCCGCCCGTACGGGCCAATAACCGACCAAATCAGATATTCCGACACATGTCCTAGTGAGTGTGAACTTACTGGAATTTCTTCCCATCGCGGTGCCAGGATGCGTTCCAGCCGCGGGCACGGCCGAGGTTCCCCGACGCACAGCAGGAAGGCAGCGCCATGAAGGGCGACGCAGAGGTCATCGAATTCCTCAACGAGCAGCTCACCGCCGAGCTGACCGCCATCAACCAGTACTTCCTGCACGCCAAGATGCAGGAGAACTTCGGCTGGACCAAGCTCGCCAAGTACACCCGGCACGAGTCCTTCGACGAGATGAAGCACGCCGAGGTGCTCACCGACCGGATCCTCTTCCTGGACGGGCTGCCCAACTACCAGCGGCTCTTCCACGTCCGGATCGGCCAGACCGTCAAGGAGATGTTCGAGGCCGACCGCCAGGTCGAGGTCGAGGCGATCGACCGGCTCAAGCGCGGGATCGTGGTGATGCGCGCCAAGAACGACGTCACCTCGGCCAACATCTTCGAGGCCATCCTGGAGGACGAGGAGCACCACATCGACTACCTCGACACCCAGCTGGAGCTGCTGGAGAAGCTCGGGGAGGCGCTCTACCTCGCCCAGCTGATCGAGCAGCCGGAGTCCTGAGCCCGTCCGGCGCGCCGGACCCCGCCGGGCGCCCGGGCGCTCAGGCCGCGCGCAGCGGGGCGACCGGGGCGAGCGGCACCGCTTCCGACGGTGCGGCCTCCGACGGCGCGGCCTCCGGGTCGGCGAGCCCCAGCTTCGCGGCCAGCCGGGCGGTCGGGCAGGGCCGCGCGCCGTGCTCGCCCAGCAGGGCCTGGATGCGCCGGACGCAGGAGCCGCAGTCGGTTCCGGCCTTGCACCCCTTGGCGATCTGGCGCGGGGAGTTGGCACCCGCGTCGATCTCGTTCCTCACCTGGGCCTCGGTGACCGCATGACACATGCACACGTACATCGCGGTCTCTCCCGGGGGGTGCAGCGGAGTGGATCTTGACTAAGGCTTGCCTTAGCTCACTAAGCCTCACCTTACCCGGCAATCCTGGCGTGAAAAAGCCCCTCCGGGCTCGGGAATCCCGAATCCGGAGGGGCCTTCGTCACATCAGGGCCGACCAGCGCCGATCAGGCCCGACCGGGCCGGGCCGGGGCCGCGGCGGCCCCGCGGCTCACTGGCCGCCGCGGTACATCTCGGCCACCAGGAACGCGAGGTCCAGCGACTGGCTGCGGTTGAGCCGCGGGTCGCATCTCGTAGCGCTGGTGCAGGTCGTCGACCAGCACCTCGTCGCCGCCGCCGACGCACTCGGTGACGTCGTCGCCGGTCAGCTCCACGTGGATGCCGCCCGGGTGGGTGCCGAGCGCGCGGTGCACCTCGAAGAAGCCCTTGACCTCGTCGAGCACGTCGTCGAAGCGGCGGGTCTTGTGGCCGCTGGAGGCCTCGAAGGTGTTGCCGTGCATCGGGTCGCAGATCCAGACCGGCTGCGCACCGGAGGCGGTGACCTTCTCCACCAGGGTGGGCAGGTGCTCGCGGATCTTGCCCGCGCCCATCCGGGTGATGAAGGTGAGCCGGCCGGGCTCGCGCTCCGGGTCCAGCTTCTCGATCAGGGTGAGCGCCTCGTCGACCGAGGTGGTCGGGCCGAGCTTCACGCCGATCGGGTTGCGGATCCGGGAGGCGAACTCGATGTGCGCGTGGTCCAGCTGGCGGGTGCGCTCGCCGATCCACACCATGTGGCCGGAGACGTCGTACAGCTCGCCGGTGCGCGAGTCCACGCGGGTCAGCGCGGTCTCGTAGTCGAGGATCAGCGCCTCGTGCGAGGAGAAGAACTCGACCGTCTTGAACTCCTCCGGCGCGACACCACAGGCGTTCATGAACGCCAGCGCGTTGTCGATCTCGCGGGCGAGCTGCTCGTAGCGCTGGCCGGCCGGCGAGTTGCGCACGAAGTCCTGGTTCCAGGCGTGCACCTGACGCAGGTCCGCGTAACCACCGGTGGTGAACGCGCGCACCAGGTTGAGCGTCGCGGCGGACGCGTTGTACATCCGCTTCAGGCGCTCCGGGTCCGGGATGCGGGACTCGGGGGTGAACTCGAAGCCGTTGACCGAGTCGCCCCGGTAGACCGGAAGGGTCACGCCGTCGCGGGTCTCGGTCGACTTGGAACGCGGCTTGGAGTACTGGCCGGCGATGCGGCCGACCTTCACCACGGGCACGGAGGCGGCGTACGTCAGCACGGCCGCCATCTGGAGCAGGGTCTTCAGCTTGTTGCGGATGTGCTCGGCCGACACGCCGTCGAAGGCCTCGGCGCAGTCGCCGCCCTGCAGCAGGAACGCCTCACCACGCGCCACGGCAGCGAGCCGGGCGCGCAGCTGGTCGCACTCGCCGGCGAAGACGAGCGGCGGATAGGAGGCGAGCTCCGCAAGGGTCTTGCGCAGAGCCTCTTGGTCCGGCCATTCAGGCTGCTGCGCCGCGGGCAGGGACTGCCAGGGGTGGGGATTCGTCACGGTCACACGGCCAAGGCTACGGGGTGCGACAACCGATTTGTGACCGATGCCCGATGGGTGAGACACATGCCGGACAATCGCGTGACCGGCCTCACCCGGTCCGCCGCATCCGCTACTCTCGACGCATGAACACGCCGCACACCTTCTCCTGGTGGTGGGCCGACCCCTCGGGTGGCCCACAGATCGCGCGTTCCTGAGCGAACACGACGGCCGCCCCTCGGGGCGGCCGTCGGCGTATGAGCAGACGGCCCTCCCGGGAGCGGAACCACAGCACCGCACCCCGCCTCCACCCGGAAGGAAGCCGCCACCGTGACCACCGCCACCGACCTGCTCGCCCGACTGACCGGCCCGGACGCCCCCGCCTTCGCCCTGCTGCACCGCCGCACCCCGCGCCTCGCCCCCGACACCGTCGAGGTCCTGCTGGGCACCGTCGACGCGTACGAGCGGCTGGCCGACCTGCCGGTCCGCGAGGGCGTGCCGGCCGGCGGCCCGGTGCACGACCTGCTCGCGCTGGTCCCCTACCGGCAGATCCGCGAGCGCGGCTTCGAGGCGCACGACGACGCCACCCCGCTGCAGGCCCTCTCCGTCACCTCGCAGTACGCCCTCCCGCTGTCCGAACTGATGCCCGTACTGCCGCAGTTGCCGGTCTCACTCGCCGGCGGTGCGTTCGACATCGACGACCAGGAGTACGCCGGCATCGTCCGCCGGGTGATCGAGGACGAGATCGGGCGCGGCGAGGGCGCCAACTTCGTGATCCGGCGGGACTTCACCGCCACGCTCGACCGGTTCTCCCCGGAGCTCGCGCTCTCGCTCTTCCGCCGGCTGCTGGAGCAGGAGCGCGGCGCGTACTGGACCTTCCTGGTGCACACCGGCGACCGCGTCCTGGTCGGCGCCTCCCCCGAGGTCCACGTCCGGCAGAGCGGCGGGACCGTCGTGATGAACCCGATCTCCGGCACCTACCGCTATCCGGCCGGCGGCGCCGACCTCGACTCGCTGATCGACTTCCTGCACGACCCCAAGGAGCTGGAGGAGCTCACCATGGTGGTCGACGAGGAACTCAAGATGATGTGCACCGTCGGCGACCTCGGCGGCCAGGTCCTCGGCCCGCGCCTCAAGGAGATGTCCCACCTCGCGCACACCGAGTACGAGCTGCGCGGACGCACCTCGCTGGACGTCCGCGAGGTGCTGAAGGAGACGATGTTCGCCGCCACCGTCACCGGCAGCCCGGTGCAGAACGCCACCCGGGTGATCAGCCGGTACGAGCGCGGCGGGCGCGGCTACTACGCCGGTGCGCTCGCCCTGATCGGCCGCTCCGCCAGCGGCGGCCAGCAGCTGGACTCCCCGATCTGCATCCGCGCCGCCGACATCGACCCGGCCACCGGCCGGCTGGTGGTCCGGGTCGGCGCGACCCTGGTCCGCCACTCCGACCCGGAGTCGGAGGTGGCCGAGACGCACGCCAAGGCCGCCGGGGTGCTCACCGCGATCGGCGCCCGGCCGGCGCCCGGCCGGCACCCGCAGCGCTCCGGCCCGCGGCTCGCCGACGACCACCGCGTCCAGGCGGCGCTGGACGCCCGGCGCGCCAACCTGGCCCCGTTCTGGCTGCGGATGCAGGAGCCGGCCCGGGTCACCGAGGCCGAGCCGACCCTGGTGGTGGACGGCGAGGACACCTTCACCTCGATGCTCGCCCACCTGCTGACCTCGCTCGGCCACCGGGTCACGGTCGCCCGCTTCGACGAGCCCGGCCTGCGCGAGCGCGTCGCCGCCCACCGCGGCCCGCTGGTGCTCGGCCCCGGCCCGGGCGACCCGGCCGCGGCGGACGACCCCAAGATGGCCGTGCTCCGCCCGGTCGTCGCCGACGCACTGGCCGCCGTCCGCTCCGGCGCCCGCACCGCGCCGCTGCTCGCCGTCTGCCTCAGCCACCAGCTGCTCTCGGACGCCCTCGGGCTGCCGCTGGCCCGCAAGGCCGTGCCGTTCCAGGGCGCGCAGGAGAGCGTCGACCTGTTCGGGACGAAGCGCACCGTCGGCTTCTACAACACGTTCACCGCGCGCTGCTCGGACGAGGACGCCGCCCGGCTGGCCGCCGAGGGCGTCGGGGTCTCCCGCGACCCGCTGACCGGCGACGTCCACGCACTGCGCGGCCCGGGCTTCGCCGGACTGCAGTTCCACCCGGAGTCGGTCCTCACCCGGGACGGGGTGGACATCGTCGCCGGGCTGCTCCGGGAGGCGGCGGCGGTACGCGGCTGAGGCCCCCCGGCCGGTGCGCCGCCGCCCGGGCGGCGGCGCACCGCTCAGATCTCGTCGTCCAGCCCCTGCTCGATCGCGTACCGGACCAGCTCGACCCGGTTGTGCAGCTGGAGCTTGCCGAGGGTGTTCTGGACGTGGTTCTGCACCGTGCGGTGGGAGAGCACCAGCCGGTCGGCGATCTGCCGGTAGGACAGGCCCTTGGCGACCAGCCGCAGCACCTCGGTCTCCCGCGCGGTCAGCTGCGGGACGGCGGGGGCGGTCGGCGCGGCGGGCTCGGCGGCCAGCCGGCGGAACTCGCCGAGCACCAGGCCGGCCAGGCCCGGGGTGAAGACGGCGTCGCCGACGGCGGTGCGGCGCACCGCGTCCAGCAGCTCGTCCCGGCCGGCCGACTTCACCAGGTACCCGGTCGCGCCGGACTTCACCGCCTCCAGCACGTCCGCGTGCTCGCCGCTCGCCGAGAGCACCAGGACGCGCACCGACGGGTCCTGGGCCACCACCTGGCGGCAGGCCTCGGCGCCGGAGAGCCCGGGCAGGTTGAGGTCCAGCACGACCACCTGCGGGGCGCAGGCGCGGGCCCGGCGGACGGCCTCGTCGCCGTCGCCGGCGGTGGCCACCACGTCCAGCCCGGCCTCGGCGAGGTCGCGGGAGACGGCGTCGCGCCACATCGGGTGGTCGTCGACGACCATGACGCGCACCGGCCGCTCGGCCTGCGCGCCGGTCGTCGGCTGGTCGGTCATCGGCTGGTCGGTCATCGGGGGCCTTCCTCGGAACGCGGGACGCGGAGTTCCACCTCGACGCCCTCCCCGGGCACCGAGTACAGCTCGGCCGTGCCGCCGAGGTCCAGCAGCCGGCCGCGGATGGACTGGGAGACGCCGAGCCGGCCGGCCTGCTCCGCCTCGCCGAGCCGCCCGGGGGCGAAGCCCGGGCCGTCGTCGCGGATGCTCACCGTCACGGCCTCCGGCTCGTCCTCGACCAGGATCCAGGCGCGGGCCCCGGAGCCGGCGTGCTTGCGGACGTTGTCCACGGCGGCGCCGACGGCCGCGGCCAGCTCACCGGCGGCCGGGGCGGGCAGCAGCACCGGCGTGCCGGGGGCGGAGAGCGTGATCCGCTCGTCCGTGTACGGGCCGAGCAGGGTTCGCAGGTCCTGCGGCTCCAGGGCCGCGCGCTGGGCCGGCAGCGGGCCGCCGCTCATCAGGGCCCGCAGCGCGCGCTCCTGCTCGCCGGCCAGCCGGCCGAGCTCGGCGAAGTCGCCGCTGCGGCCCGCGCCCTGCTCGCCGCCCCGGCGCTGGACCAGCGCCAGCACCTGGAGCACGCCGTCGTGGATGTCCCGGGAGAGCCGCTCGCGCTCCCGGGTGGCCGCCTCCACCTGGAGGGCCCGGGTGAGCGTCGCCTCACTGGCCCGGGCGAGCTCGATCACGTAGCCGATCGCGCAGCCGGCCACCATCAGCAGCACGATGTTGTGGATGTTGTCGCCGGTCGGACCGCCGTGACCGAGGATGTTGGCCACCCCGATCACCGAACCGGCCGCCGCCGCCCAGCGCCAGCCGCCCTTGCCCGCGAAGCCGAGCACGGTGCCGGCCGCCCAGATGGTGGGCAGGGTGGGCGCGCCGTGGCTGATCCTGGCCGGGGAGTCGGTGAGGCCGCTCATCACGATGCCGGTGACGACGAGCGTGAGGTCGGTGCCGAGCACGTACCAGGTGCAGCGCTGCGGCCCGGCGAAGGCGCGGGTGCTGGCCAGCGTCCAGAGCGTCAGCGCACCGAGGTAGATCCAGCCCGCGACGGGGTGCAGGAACTCCAGGTACGAGTTGAGGAAACGCAGCAGGGCGTAGCAGAGCGCCAGGACCCGGAAGAAGGAGATGGCGCGCCAGAGCGGCAGTTCGACGGACATGCCGCCGGCCGCGACCGCCCCGCCCACCGCGCCGGTCCTACTCCCGTCCGTCATCGTCCCTGCCCCTCCCCCGGCGGCGGGCCTCAGGCCGGCCCGTTGTCCTTCTGTTCCTGCTCCGCGGCCTTCTGCTCCTGCTCCAGGGCCTTCTGGGCCTTCTCCGCCTCGGCCTTCTCGGCCTTGGCGGCGGCCTGTTCGGCCTTCTGGACCGCCTTGCGCTCGGCGTCCGCGCGCTTCTTGTCGTCGGCGATCTGCCGCTTGGCGGCGGTCGCGTAGATGTCGACGTACTCCTGGCCGGAGAGCCGCATGATCTCGTACATCACCTCGTCCGTCACCGAACGGAGGATGAAGCGGTCGTTCTCCATGCCGTGGTAGCGGGAGAAGTCCAGCGGCCGGCCGATCCGGATGCCCGGGCGGATGCCGAAGTTGGGGATCACCTGGCCGGGCGGCTGCACCTTCTCGGTGTCGATCATCGCGACCGGGATCACCGGCGCACCGGTGGCCAGCGCGACGCGGGCCAGGCCGCCGACCTTGCCGCGGTACAGCTTGCCGTCGGGCGAGCGGGTGCCCTCCGGGTAGACGCCGAAGAGCTCGCCGCGGTCCAGCACCGCGATCGCGGAGCGGATCGCCGCCTCGCCGGCGCCGCGCACGCCCGAGCGGTCCACCGGCAGCTGGCCGACGCCCTTGAAGAAGGCGGCCGTCAGCTTGCCCTTCACGCCGGGCGTGTTGAAGTACTCGGCCTTGGCGATGAAGGTCACCCGGCGCTTGATCAGCGCGGGGAAGAAGAAGGAGTCCGAGAAGGAGAGGTGGTTGCTCGCGATGATCGCGCCACCCTCGGCGGGGATGTTCTCCTCGCCCTCGATCCACGGCCGGAAGAAGATCCGAAGCAGTGGCGCGACGATCATCTTCATCAGTCGGTAGAACAACCCGGGCCTCCTGTTATGCGGACCGGTCGATCCTAATGCCCCGCGGCGGCCGCCCGCGCCCCGCCCCGCCCCGGCGGGGCGTCCGGTGGGGCTGTACGACGCGGGCGGGCCCGTGGGACGATCGGGTTCCCGCAGCCTGCCGTTCCGGCGCCGACCCCGGCCGACCCCGTCGGGCCCGCGTCCTCGTCCTCCAGCGTCCCCGCCCGCGAAGGAGCCCGCCATGCCGCCGCTGCCCGGTGCCGAACCCTACCGCCACCGGGGCGGTCCGGTGGGCGTACTGCTCTGCCACGGCTTCACCGGCTCGCCGCAGTCGCTGCGGCCGTGGGCCGAGGACCTCGCGGCGGCCGGATTCACCGTCACGCTGCCGTTGCTGCCGGGGCACGGAACCCGTTGGCAGGACATGCAGGTGACCCGCTGGGAGGACTGGTACGCCGAGGTGGAGCGCGAGCTGCTCGCGCTGTCCGCCGAGTGCGAGCAGGTCTTCGTCCTCGCCCTGTCGATGGGCTCCTCGCTGGCGCTGCGGCTGGCCGCGCTGCACGGGCCGGCCGTCTCCGGGCTGGTGCTGGTCAACCCGTCGGTGCGCTCCGACAACCCCGCGAGCGTGCTGCTGCCGGTGCTGCGTCACCTGGTGCCGAGCCTGCCGGGGATCGCCGACGACATCGCCCGGCCGGGCTTGGTGGAGCTCGGCTACGACCGGACCCCGCTGCACGCCGCCTGGTCGCTGACCAGGCTCTGGAAGGACGTCCAGGGGCGGCTGCCGCAGGTGACCCAGCCGGTGCTGCTCTTCCGCAGCCCGCAGGACCACGTCGTCTCCGCGGCCAACTCGGAGCTGGTGCTGGCCCGGATATCCTCGACCGACGTGACGGAGCGGCTGTGCCAGCGCAGTTACCACGTCGCGACGCTGGACCACGACGCGCCGGAAATATTCGCGGCCAGCCAGGACTTCATCCGACGGCTGGCTCCCGCGCACACGGCGGGCGTCACCCGGGTCGAATCCGACGATCACCAAGGCTGAAGGGCCGGAAGTGCACGAGAGCAGCACGGCGGGCGGCGAGGACGAGGCGCCCCGCGAGGACGCGGAGAACACGAAGGCCGACGCCGCCGAGGCCGACGGCGCCACGGCGAACGGCACGGGCGCCGGCCCCGGTGCGGACGCCCGCAAGGAGGCCGCAGGCGCCGCCGAGCCGCCCCGGGTGCGGCGCGCGCCCGAGCGCAGCCAGGCCGAACAGGACGAGATCTTCGCCGCGCTGGTCGCCCAGTTCGACGACCCCGTCGACCTCAACAACCCGGACTGGCCGGAGATCGAGGACCTCCGGGCGCGCGGCGGGCTGAAGGGCGGCTTCAAGGACGCCGCCGGGCGCCGCGACGAGCCGGACGACCTCTCGGACCTCGCGCCGCAGCCGCGACCGCGCTCCGGCAGACCGGTGATGCCGGCCGCCTCCCCCGGCCCGCGCGACTTCGAGCTGGCCGAGGAGGCCGACGAGGGCCACTTCGTCCCGCCGGAGCCGCCGCCGCTGCCCGCCGCCGACGTCACCGCCAAGTTCGCCTGGCTGGCCGTCCTCGGCGGGCCGGCGCTGCTGCTGTTCGACGCGGTGGTCTGGCGCGAGGTCTCCGGCTGGCCGGCCTGGGTCGGGGTGTCGGCCTTCCTCGGCGGCTTCGTGACCCTGGTGGTCCGGATGAAGGACCGCGACGAGGACGAGCCCGAGGACCCGCACGGCGGCGCGGTCGTCTGACCCCTCGTCAGCCGGTCGGGAGCTCCAGGACGGCGAGCACCGGCAAGTGGTCGGTGGCGGCCCGCAGGTCGGCCTCGGTGACGCCGGGCAGCCCGTGCGGGACGCCGCAGGCGAGGACGCGCACGCCGGGGGTGGCGAAGACGGCGTCGATCCGCTGGTAGGGGTTCTCCGGGACGGACGTGAACTCGCCGCCCCAGGGCGCGGCCACGTACCCGTCCTGGAGCCGGCCCGCCAGCAGCCGCCAGCCCGGGCCGTCCGGGTGCTCGTTGAAGTCCCCCGCCACCACGCCGGGTCCGGCGATCCGCAGCTGGTCGAGCAGCAGCTCGAACTGCCCGTACCGCTCCGCCGGGTCCAGGCTCAGGTGGCAGGCGGTGACGGAGAACGGCACCGAGCCGGCCACCCTGACGACGGCGCCGGCGAAGCCGCGGGCGTGCAGGCCGCGGGTCTTGGGCAGCAGCCGGTCGTGGACGGCGAGCACCTCCACCCCGGGCCGGCCGAGCAGCAGCGGGCCGGCGGCGGTCCGGCCGCCGCCGGCCAGGACGACGGTGCCGGTCCGCCGGGCGAGCCAGGCGGCCTGGCCCTGCGGCCGCCAGTACCGCGGCGACTCCTGGACGCAGACCACGTCCGGCGCGCAGGCCCGGATCACCCGGACCAGGGCGTGCCGGTCGTCGCGCAGCGAGCGGACGTTGTAGCCGAGCAGCCTCAGCCGCCCCGGCCCGGGCGGCGGCAGCTCGGCCGGTCCGGCGTTCGCCGGTCCACTGGTCATGGCGGTCCTCCCCTGTGTCCGGTGGTGCTCCGCTGACGACCGTACGGCAGCGGCGCCGCCGCGCGGCGGGGGAACACGACGGCGGCCGGGGCCCGCAGGCCCTGGCCGCGCCGCCGCCGGCGTGCGCGTGGTGGGGATCAGGCGGTGCGGGCCAGGTCGGCCGCGCCGGAGATGCCGGCCGCCGAGCCCATCGAGGCGAGCACCACCTCGGCGCGCGGGCGGTGCACCCCGCCGGTGAGGTAGTGCTCGAAGGCCTTGGCGACCGGGTCGAGCAGCAGCCGGCCGGAGTCGGAGACGCCGCCGCCGAGCACGAAGACGCCCGGGTCGAAGAGCGCGGCGAGGTCGGCCATGCCCCGGCCCAGCCAGTCGGCCAGCTCGGCGTAGCACTCCAGGGCGAGCGGGTCGCCCTCCTCGGCTGCCTGGGTGATGTGGATGCCGCGGATGGTCTCGGCGACGCCGTCGTTGAGCTCCAGCATCCGCTGGCCGCGGATCGGGTCGGCGGCGGCCTTCTCCCGGCCGTAGCGGCGCAGCGCCCGGCCCGAACCGTACTGCTCCCAGCAGCCCTTGCCGCCGCAGCCGCAGGCGAGGCCGTCGGGGACCATGTTGAGGTGGCCGATCTCGCCGGCCACGCCGAACCGGCCGCGGTGCAGCCGGCCGTCCAGGACGATCCCGCCGCCGATGCCGGTGCCGACGGTGATCAGCACCATGTCCTCGTGCTCGGCGGCCGCGCCGAAGCGGAACTCGGCCCAGGCGGCGCAGTTGGCGTCGTTCTCGACCACGGTGTCCAGGCCGGTGAGCTCCTCGATCCGGGTGCGCAGCGGCTCGTCCTCCCAGTCGATGTTGGGGGCGAAGATCACCGTGGAACGGTTGCGGTCGACGAACCCGGGAGCACCGACGCCGGCCGCGACCACGTCGGGGTACTGCTCCTTGAGCTCGCGGACGGCCTGCGCGATGGCGTCGACCGCCCACTGCGGGTCGGCCGGGGTGGGCACCCTGGTCCGGGCCAGGATCTCGCCCGCCTCGTTGACCACGCCTGCCGCGATCTTGGTCCCGCCGACGTCGACGCCGATGGTCAGAGCCATGTGTCCCTCAGCTATTCACTCGTTCCCGCTGGACGGAACCGTACCGCCCAACCCGGCCCCCGTATACACCGTCGCATACATTAACCGAAGACAATTTGCGGCCGACCTCGCTGATCCCCTTCAAAAGTCGTACATTCCTACCCGCTCCGTCGCAGCACGGAGCCAGACTGTCACTCTTTCGGGATCAGGGCTTCACTGCTTGTCGGACGGTCCGTCAGGCGTGTCGAGGTCGATCCGCTCGCTGCGGGCGCTCTCGCCGGCGGTCCAGCGGCGCTCGTGACCGGCCACGGCGGCCCGGTAGGCGGCCAGCAGCTCGCCGCCGGCCGCGGCCAGCCCGCTGCCCGCGTTGGCCAGGTGCCCGTACACGTCGGGCTGGTTCTCACGGAGGCGGTCGGCGAGCCCGGCCAGCGAGATCAGGGTCTCGGCACCGGCCTCCTGGGCCTTCCGGCCGGCGGCGGTGGCGAACCGGCGCACCTCGTCCACCAGCGGGCCCAGCTCCGGGCCGAAGGGGTGCTCGGCGGCCTGCTCGGTGCGGTCGTCGGCAGTGCTCATCGCGGGCGTCTCCTCGGCTCCGGCCGCCCCTGCGGCCACTGGCCCCGACGCTACCCGACCCGGGACGCGGTCCCGGAGGCGTCCGGGCGGCTCAGCCGCGCGGCCAGAGCGCCGGGTCCGGCGCGAAACGGACGGCGAGCACCCCGTCGTGCAGGGCGGCGCCCGCGACGGTGCAGCGGCGCAGCGCCGACGGCAGGGTGAGCACACGCCGGTGGGCGCCGAGGCCGACCACCAGCTCGTCCCCGCGGCGCACCAGGTCCAGGTCGGCCCGGTCGGCACCGGGCAGGGCGAGGTGCCAGACCAGGAGGCCCTCCTCGGCCAGCCGGTCCTCGACCGGCCACGGCCCGGCGGCGAGCGGCGCCGGGCCCGGCCCGGTGCCGTAGAGGCGGTCGGCGACGGCCTCCAGGGTGACCTCGGCGAGGCCGGTGACCAGCACCGGCACGTCGCCGGCGGCGGCCAGGGCGGCCAGCTCCTCCTGCCGGCGGCGGGCCAGCCCGGCCAGCCACGGGTCGGGCGAGCCGGTGGCCGCGTCCGGCAGCGCCCCGTGCACCACCACGGCGTCCGGCCGGTGCCCGTGCAGGGCCAGCCCGGCCCGGATCCGGCCCAGTTCGTCGAAGGGGTGGCCGTCGGCGGCGGTCACCAGGCGGACGCTGGTGCCGGGCGCGGTGATCGCGGCGCGGGCCTCGGCGAGCGCGGCGGCCGCCTTGGCCCGGCCCTCGTAGAGCCAGTCGGCGGGCATCGGGACACCGGCGAGGCCGGCCAGCAGCGGGCGCAGCGCCCGGGCGGCCTGACGCTGCCCGGGCACGAGCCGGGCCAGGTAGCGCTCCAGCTGCTCGGGCAGGGCGAGCGTGCCGATCAGCTCGGCGGGCGCAGGGGCGAGCACCACCAGGACGTCGGCCTCGGCGGCGGGCAGGGCGCGCAGCAGGGCGAGCCGGGCGGTGCCGGGGAGGGCGGTGAGCTCCTCGGGGTCGAGCGGCTCGGCGCCGAGCAGGTCGAGGGCGGGCGCCAGCCTGCCGCCGATCTCGCCGAGCGCGCGCCGGAAGGCGGCCTGCTCGTCGATCCGGGCCACGGTCAGCCCCGGTTCGTAGACGGCCGGTCCGGGTTCCAGCCGGGTGCCGAGGACGGCGTCGAGGGCGCGGTGCGGGTCGTCGGCGGCCAGCAGCAGGGTGCGGCGGCCCTGCCGGGCGGCGTGCAGCGCGGTGGCGGCGGCCACCACGGGCGCCGCGGCGTCGCCGCTGACCAGGATGGTGCGTGTGGCCGTCATGCCGTCCTGCCCCGCTTTCCGGGCGTCAGCCCTCGACGCGCTTCTTCAGGCCGGCCAGCGCCCGGTCGATGATGACCTTCTCGGCCTTGCGCTTGATCATGCCGAGCATCGGGATCTTGACGTCGACGGCGAGCTGGTAGGTGACCTCGGTCCGGCCGCCGCCGAGCGGGGCGAGCGCGTAGGAGCCGTCCAGCGAGCGGAGCATCTGACTGCGCACCAGCGTCCAGCTGACCTCGCGGTCGTCGTCCCAGGTGTAGGCGAGGACGTGCTCGTCGCGGATGGCGCCGGCGTCGAGCAGCAGGCGCACCTGGGAGGCGCGGCCGTCCCCGGCGGTCTCCAGCACCTCGATCTCCTTGACCTCGCCGGTCCAGGCCGGGTACGCGGCGAAGTCGGCGATCACGGCCATGACCGTCGCCGGGGTCGCGTCGATGGTGATGCTCGACCTGGTGTGCTCCGCCATGGAATGGCCCTCCGCGTCGTCCCTTGCTGCCGGCCCGGCCGAGCCTGCTCGGTCGGGTGCGCCCGGAGCAGGCTATCGCGCCCGGGGACGCCGTCCGGCCCGGGGCTCGGTGGGCCCGCCGCGGCACCGGGGCCTGCGCTCCGGTGCCGCGACGGGCTACCGGTCGGTCACCCCGGCGCTGCCGTAGGGTGCCATTCGAACGACCCGGTCACGGCCTGGTCGGACCGGGTAAAGGTGTGACACTTCGAACACCGGAGCCGACCCCCCTGGTCGAAGCTGCCTACCGGGCAGTAACGTCCTGCCGTCCCGCAGCGTCGCGAACGAGGAGCAGTCTTGCTCGACTTCAGCCTTCCGGCCCTCTACCAGGTACCGAGCGGCGGTAACCTCTCCGACCTCGTGCACCAGAACGCCGAGCGGCACCCGAACGTCGCGGTGCTCAGCCGTAAGGTGGACGGCCAGTGGCAGGAGTTGACCGCCACCCAGTTCCTGGCGGAGGTGCACTCCGCCGCGAAGGGCCTGATCGCCGCCGGCATCGGCCCCGGCGACCGGGTGGGCATCATGTCCCGCACCCGGTACGAGTGGACGCTGCTGGACTTCGCGATCTGGACGGCCGGCGCGATCACCGTGCCCGTGTACGAGACCTCCTCCGCCGAGCAGGTCGAGTGGATCCTCGGCGACTCCGGCGCGGTCGCCGTCCTCACCGAGACCGACCGGCACGCCGAGGTGGTCGAGCAGGTCCGCGAGCGTCTGCCGGAGCTGAAGCACACCTGGCAGATCGAGGGCGGCGCCCTGGCCGCGCTGGCCGAGGCCGGGCAGCAGGTCTCCGACGCCACCGTCGACGAGCGCCGCCGGGCGGCCGGCTCCGACTCGGTCGCGACCATCGTCTACACCTCGGGCACCACCGGCCGCCCCAAGGGCTGTCAGCTCACCCACGGCAACTTCCTCGCCGAGCTCGGCAACGTGACGGCTCGTATGGAGTCGCTGTTCCGGACCGGCGAGGGCTCCGTCCTGCTGTTCCTCCCGCTCGCGCACGTGCTCGGCCGGATCGCCGAGATCGCCGCCGCGATCGCGCCCATCAAGCTCGGCCACGTGTCGGACATCAAGGACGTCACGGCCGAGCTCGCGTCGTTCCGGCCCACGCTGATCCTGGGCGTGCCCAGAGTCTTCGAGAAGGTCTACAACACCGCCCGCGCCAAGGCCCAGGCCGACGGCAAGGGCAAGATCTTCGACAAGGCCGCCGACACCGCGATCGCGTACAGCCGGGCGCTGGACGCCGGCGGCGCGGGCCTGGTCCTGCGGATCAAGCACGCCGTCTTCGACAAGCTGGTCTACAGCAAGCTGCGCGCCGCCCTCGGCGGACGGGCCACCCACGCGATCTCCGGCGGCGCGCCGCTCGGCGAGCGCCTCGGCCACTTCTACCGGGGCATCGGCTTCACCGTCCTGGAGGGCTACGGCCTGACCGAGACCTGCGCGGCCACCGCGTTCAACCCGAACGACAAGCCGAAGATCGGCACCGTCGGCCAGCCGCTGCCCGGCTCGGCCGTGCGGATCGCCGAGGACGGCGAGGTGCTCCTGAAGGGCCCGCAGATCTTCACCGGGTACTGGAACAACCCGCAGGCCACCGCGGACGCCCTGCGGGACGGCTGGTTCGCCACCGGCGACCTCGGCTCGCTGGACGACGAGGGCTACCTCACCATCACCGGCCGGAAGAAGGAGATCATCGTCACCGCCGGCGGCAAGAACGTCGCCCCGGCGGTGATCGAGGACCGCATCCGGGCGCACGCCCTGATCGGCGAGGTGATGGTGGTCGGCGACCGCAAGCCGTTCATCGGCTGCCTGGTCACCATCGACGAGGACTTCTTCCCCAAGTGGAAGGAGCTGAACGGCAAGCCGGCCACCGCCACCATCGCCGAGCTGCGCGAGGACGCGGACCTGCTGGCCGCGGTCCAGACCGCGGTGGACGACGGCAACGCCGCCGTCTCGCACGCCGAGGCGGTCAAGAAGTTCCGCCTGCTCGACACCGTCTTCTCCGAGGAGAGCGGGCACCTCACGCCCTCGCTCAAGCTCAAGCGCAACGTCGTGCTGAAGGACTTCGCGGCCGACGTCGAGGCCATCTACCAGCGCTGAGCCCGGTGCGGCCCGCCCCCCGAACGCCGGGGCGGGCCGCACCGGCCGCAACCGGGCGGGCCCTCAGCCGGCCAGCAGCGAGGTGAGCCGGCCGGCCAGCAGGTCCCACCGCCAGGAGCGGTCCACCCAGCGCCGCCCGGCCTCGCCCATCCGCCGGCGCAGCTCCTCGTCGTTCAGCAGCCGGACGATCCGCTCGGCCGCCGCGGCCGGCGAGCCGCCCGGCACCACGTACCCGGTCTCGCCCTCCAGTACCGCGTCCGGCGCACCGCCGGAGTCGCCGGCCACCACCGGCAGGCCGGTCGCCGAGGCCTCCAGGTAGACGATGCCCAGGCCCTCGACGTCCAGCCCGCCCCGGCGGGTGCGGCAGGGCATCGCGAAGACGTCCCCGGCGCCGTAGTGCGCGGGCAGCTCCTCCCACGGCACCGAGCCGGTGAAGCGCACCGAGGCGCGCACGCCCCGGGCGTCGGCGAGCTTCTCCAGGTCCGCCCGGTACGGGCCGCCGCCGACGATCAGCAGCACGGCGTCCGGCACGTCCGCGAGGATCTGCGGCATCGCCTCGATCAGGGTGTCCTGGCCCTTGCGCGGCACCAGCCGGGAGACGCAGACCACCACCGGCCGGTCCGCCAGGCCGAGCCGCCGGCGCAGCTCGGCCCCGCCCGACTCCGGGTGGAAGGTCCGCTCGTCCACGCCCGGCGGCAGCTGCACCATCCGCGCGGCCGCCTCCGGGCCGACCGCGTCCGCGATCCGGGAGCGGGTGTACTCGCCCAGGTAGGTGAGGGTGTCGGTGCCCGCGCCGATCCGGCGCAGCAGCTGCCGGGCCGCCGGGAGCTGGGCCCAGGCGGCCTCGTGCCCGTGCGTCATGCCGAGCAGCCGGCCGGCCCCGGCGCGGCGCAGCGCGGGCGCCATCAGCCCGAGCGGGGCGGCCGCGCCGAACCAGACGGAGTCGCACTTCTCGGCGCGGAGGATCTCGGCGGCCCGCCGGGTGACCCGCGGTGTGGGAACCATCACCTTCGTCCGGTCCCGGATCACCGGGAACGGCTGCTCGGCGTCGAACCGGGCCACCTCGCTGCCGTCGCGCCAGGTCGAGGCGTACACCACGATGCTCCCGGCGGGCTGACGGACAGCCATGTTGTGGACGAAGGCCTGGATGCCGCCGGGGCGCGGCGGGAAGTCGTTGGTGACGATCAAGGTCTTGTGCATCAGGCCACGGCTCGCTCGGTCGGGGGGTGCTCGGTGTACCGCTGGGTGATCCGTACGATAGGTCAACACCATGACCCGCAGGGAACGGATCCGTGCACGGCAACCGTTTCACCCCCGGGTCTGTCCTAGTACCTAGGCAGCCGGTGGGGCCCGCCCGATCGACGGCGCAGTGGCCGACACCGACCGCCCGGGCGTCCGTCCCGCGACGCCTCCGGTGGGACGTCCGAGACGAACGAGGGAGCGCAGTGGAGTTGGCCCCGGCCACCGAGTCCGGTAATCCCGTCGGCGCCGACGGCCCCGGCACGGCACTGGCCGTCCGCCAGGAGCCCGCCCAGGCCCCCGCCCGCCCCTCCGGGCGCACCGGGGCGCTCTGTGCCCTCGGCGGGACCTGGCTGGCCACCCGGGCCCTGCTGGTGCTGCTGGTGACCGGCGTGCTGCGGATGCCCGGCGGGGACATCACCACCGACGTCTGGCTGATCTACCACGGCTGGTACGGCGTCCTGCAGACCGGCACCTTCCCGCTGGACGACGTCACCTGGCAGTACCCGCCCGGCGCCGCCCTGGTCATCATGCTGCCGGGGCTGCTGCCCTGGTCGTACCTGGTCTCCTTCTGGGTGATCTGCGGGATCGCGGACGCCGCCGCGATGGCCCTGCTGGTGCGGACCGGGCTGCGCAAGGGCCGGGCGCTGACCGGCGCCTGGGTCTGGGTGGCCGGCGTCCCGCTGCTCGGCCCGATGATCTACAACCGGTACGACGTCATCGTCACCGCGGTCGCGGTGGCGGGCCTGCTGGCGCTGATCCGCCGCCCGGCGATCGGCGGGCTGCTGCTGGGCCTGGGCGGGATCATCAAGATCTGGCCGCTGCTCGGCCTGATCGGCACCCCGTCCGGCCGGCGCACCCGCCGCGCCTGGACGTCGGCGGCGGCCACCGCCGTCTCGGTCGGCTTCCTGCTCGCGGCCGGGATGAACGGCGCCTTCGAGTTCCTGACCTTCCAGAAGGACCGCGGCGTCGAGGTGGAGTCGGTCGGCGCGCTGCCGCTGCACTTCGCCCGGATCGCCGGGGCCTGGGACGGCAAGGTCATGATGAACTACGGCTCGGTGGAGATGCTCGGGCCGTGGGTCGACGTGGCCGGCAAGGTGATGATGGCCGGCACCCTGCTGGGCTTCGGCTGGCTGCTGCTGTGGCGCTTCACCGCCAAGCGCCGCAACGCCGCCACCATGTACGACGCGGCGCTGACCGCGCTGCTGATCTTCACCGTGACCAGCCGGGTGATCAGCCCGCAGTACCTGGTCTGGCTGGTCGGCGTGGCGGCGGTCTGCCTGACCGTGCGCGGGAGCAGCCAGCGGCCGGTGGCGCTGCTGATCCTGGCGGCGACGCCGCTGACCCTGGTGGAGTTCCCGCTGATGTTCAGCGAGGTGGTCGGCAGCGAGCCGTGGGCGATCACCTGGCTGACCCTGCGCAACCTGCTGCTGGTGGCGGCCACCGCGCTCTCCTGCGCCCGGCTCTGGCGCTCCACCCGCGGCTCCGAGCAGCTGCCGCCCACCGTGGTGCTGGCCCGCCCCGAGCCGGCCTCCTCCTACCCGGTGCGGCCCGGGATCGCGTACGAGCAGGACCTCCTCGACGGCATCGACCGGCCGACGGCCGGCGAGCGCCGCTAGGGTCCGTCTTCAAACTCCCGTCGTCCGCCCGGAGGGCGGGAGTTTGAAGACGGACCCTACTCCCCCAGCCGCCGGACCTCGGCGAGCCAGAGGCCCGTGAACTCGGCCAGGCCGAGGCCCAGTTCGGCCCGGAACACGCGGTCCAGCAGCTGCTCCCGGCCGGAGCCCCGGCCCGCCGCCCCGACCGCGCGGTAGAGGGCGGCCAGCCGCTCGGGCCCGTGACGGCGGGCGATCAGCTCACAGGCCAGCCAGGCCTGCTCGTAGGCCTGGGCGATGCCGGCCGCCCCCGCCGTGAAGTCCTGGTCGGCGGGCAGCGCCGAGGGCAGCCTCCCGGCGGCGACGTCGCGGGCCAGCTCGGGGGCGATCTGCCGCGGGGAGCGGCCGGAGCCCCGGTAGCCGGTCCAGTCGGCGACGCCCTCGGAGAGCCAGAGCGGCGTCCAGGCGCGGGTGTCGGCCCGGGTCGCCACGTGCACGGCCTCGTGGGTGATCACCACCTGGCGGCCGAAGTCGCTGAGCCCGCCGTACGCCTGCGGGTTGAGCACGACCCGGTCGGCCGGGGTGTGCCAGGGCGCGCCCGGCGCCGCGGTGGTGACGGCCGCCATCGCGCTCCAGGCGGCCGGTTCGGCCTCCAGCAGCCGGGCGAACTGCGCCTCGGTGGCGGGCACCTCCAGCAGCAGCCGGTTCGCCCAGCCGGTGCCCCAGAGCTCGGCGACGGCCAGGACGGCCCGGTCGGCGACGGCGGCCGGGCCGGCCGGGTCCGGCCCGCCGGCCACGCCGAGCACCAGGGCGCGCTCGCCGCGGACCGCCGTGACGGTGCCGAGGTCCCAGAGCGGCGGCGGTCCGCCCGCGCCCTCCTCCCGCTCGACCCGCCAGCCGTCGGCGGCGCGCAGCAGCGTGAGCCGGCGCGGGTGGACCACGGGGTACTCGTCGTACCCGGCCACCCGCACGGCGAGCTCGGCGGTGACGGTGAGCCGGTCCGGCGCGCCGGCCGGGCCGAGCACGAGGTTCCGGTAGCCCGCCTCGGCCAGCGGCAGCGCGGGCGGCCCGGCGGCCAGCGCCCGGGCCCGTCCGGCCAGCAGCGCCTCCACCTCGGCCCGGTGGTCCGCCGCCCGGGCGGGTGCCGCCGGGGCGGCCCCGGGCAGCGAGAGCTGCGCCAGCCCGCCGGCGGCGAGCAGCAGCGCACCGCGCCGGGACAGCGCGCAGCGGCGTGCCCCGGCGTCGGCGCAGGAGGGGGTCGGGTCGGACCGGCTCAGAGCCGGATCACCCCCGCGAGGGGCATCGCGTTGACGCTCTCGTACCGGACCTTGGCCCCCGGGTACGGGGCGTGCACGATCACCCCGCCGCCGGCGTACATGCCGACGTGGTGCATGTCCCGGTAGAAGATCACCAGGTCTCCCGGTCGTGCGTCGGAGATGCCGACCTGCCGGCCGGCGTACGCCTGGGCCTGCGAGGTGCGCGGCAGGGTCACTCCGGCCTGCCGCCAGCTCCAGTACATCAGACCGGAACAGTCGAACGCGCGGGGCCCGGTGGATCCGTAGACATAGGGCGAGCCGATCATCCTCACGGCGGCGGCCAGCGCGGCGGCGCCGCGTTCGGACGCGGGCGGGGTGGTGCCCAGGTCGAGCCGGTCGGTGCCCCGGGTGGCACGCTGCTCGGCCTCCCGGGCGTCCTGGGCGGCCATCCGGGCCCGTTCGCCGGCGCCCAGGCTGCTGAGCAGCTTCTGCGCCGTGGCCAGCCGCTGCTGGATCTGCTGCTTGCTCTCGGCGAGGGAGCGGCTGGTCTGGTCCAGCTCGGCGAGCTTGGCGGAGGTCTCGGCGCGGCGCTGGTCGAGCCGGCGCTGACGGGTCACCATCTCGTGCATCGTCTCGTTCTGCCGCTCGGCCGCCTGGTCCAGCGTACGGGCCTGGGAGAGGTAGCCCTCGGGGTCGGCGGAGAGCATCAGCTGAGCGGTCCGCGCCATGCCGCCGCCGCGGTACTCGGCTCCGGCCACCGTGGCGAGGTCGCCGCGCAGCTGGTTGAGCTCGTCCTGGGCGACGGCGACCTGCTGCTGGAGGTCTCCGGTCTGGTGCTGGAGCCGCTGCTGTGCGTCGAGCGCCCCGTTGTACCTCTCCGAGGCCTGTTCGGCCTCGTCGTAGAGCTGTTCGACCTGTGCCTTGACGTCCTTGAGGCCGGACGGTGTGTCCGGTGAGCCCGGCGCGGCCTGGGCCGTGCCGCCGGTGGCCACGCCCAGCACGGTGGTGGCCGCCGCGGTCAGCACCAGCGCACGGACGAGCGCGTGCGCACCTGACAGCGGGGAACGGCGGTGCACGGCCATGCGACGGTGGCTCCTGTCCTGCGGCCCGGCCCCGCGGCCGCACCGGGGGCGGGCGGCTCTGGAGCGGGAGTCCGATGGCAGACGTTAGCGAGTCCGGGCGATCGAGTCCAAACCCCTCCCAACCCGAATATTTGACTCCTCATCGGACATTTGGCCTAGCCGCCGGAAAAGCCGCAGGCCCGGCCTCCCGCGAGGGGAGACCGGGCCTGCCGGGGCTGATGCGGATCAGACGCGCACGATGGCCGAGATCGGCAGCATGGTGGCGGTCTCGTACCGGACCACCGCGCCGGGCTTCGGCGCGTGGATGACCTGCCCGCCGCCCACGTACAGGGCGACGTGGCTGGCGTCCGCGCGGTAGATGATCAGGTCGCCGGGCTGGGCGTTGGCGATGTTGGTGCCGATGTTGGTCCCGGCACCGGCCTGCTGCTGCGAGGTGCGCGGCAGCGACACGCCCGCCTGGGCGTAGGCCCAGCCGGTCAGGCCGGAGCAGTCGAAGGAGCCCGGGCCGGTGGCACCGTAGACGTACGGCGCACCGAGCTTGCTCTCGGCGGCGGCGATCGCGGCGGCGGCGCGCGAGCCGTTGGCGGCGGGCGCGGACGGCGCGGCGGGCTTGCTCGCCGCCGGCGTCGAGGACGACGAACCGCTGAGGTCGGTGCGGGCGGTGTCGCGGGAGGCGCGGTCGGCGTCGGCCTTGGCCTTGGCGTCGGCCTTCGCGGCGTCCGCCTTCGCCTTCGCCTCGGCGGCGGCCTTCTCCTCGGCCGCGCGCAGCGCCTGGCGCTCCTGCTCGGTCAGCGTGTTGAGCAGGTCCTGGGCCTTGGCCAGCTTGGCCTGGACGTCCTCCTTGGACGCCTTCAGCTGCTGGGTGGTCGACTCCAGCTCGCCGAGCTTCGCCTGGGCCTCGTTGCGGTCCTGGTCGAGCTTGCGCTGCTGCTCCTGGAGGTCCTTCAGCGCGCCGGACTGGGTGCTGCTGGCCTGGGTCAGGGCGCCGGCCTGGTTCAGGAAGTTGTCGGGGCTGGACGAGAGCATCAGCTGGACGGTCGACGATATGCCGCCGTTGCGGTACTGCTCGCCGGCGATCTCGGCGAGGCCGCCCTGGGCCTCGATCACCGACGCCTGCTGACGGGCCACCTTGTCCTGGAGCTCGCCGACCTGCTTCTGCAGCTCCTGCTGCTTGGCCTGCGCGCCGTTGTACTTCTCGGTCGCCTGCTCGGCCTGCTCGTTGAGCTGGTCGACCTGCTCCTTGACCTGGTCCTTGGTCGGCGTCGGGTCGGCGTGGGCGCCGGACTGCGCGGAGAGGGCGACGGCTGCCGCGGCGACACCGGTCATGATCGAGACCCGGGCGCGGCCGGCAGGCTTGGGACGACGATGGGACGCCACGAAGGCGGACTCCTTCTTCCAACGCCCGCCTACCGGGTGAGCTGACGGGTTCGGGCCGGAAGCGTGCCCTACGACGCCTCACCGGCCGCTCCAGCGGCCGACCTGGCGCCGATTCACCCCGGAGGAACATGGTTCCCCGGCTCCGCTCCACAGCGCCCCTGCTACTGGGCTCCCCGTCGGACGGGTCGTGCGACCCGTCCCGCTGCTTCGACGAACTCGGCGGTAAACCCCCGCCGCCACCCAGGCTGGGTGATCGACTGTGCGGTGGTTCAAGGCACGACCCTAGTAACAGAACCGTGATCCGTTCAAATCCTTGTCAGAAAAAAGACGGAAGGATACCCAAGTTCATTTGTGAATATGACCGGGCGTGACCGGCGCCGCACACGGAGCTGATCGCTTGTCACCATGCGGCCGGGAATGCCGACGCCACCCCCGTCCGGAGGTGGCGCGGATCACAGGGCCGTGTCCCGGCCCTCGGGCGTGCCGGTCCGTCAGACCCGGCGGATGACGCTGATCGGCATCGCGTCGGCCTTCATCACCTTCACCACGTCACCGGTGTGCGGCGCGTGCACCACCATGCCGTTGCCGATGTACATCCCGACGTGGCTGTGGTCCGGACGGTAGATGATGAGGTCGCCCGGCTGGGCGTCGGCGAGCGAGGCCACCGGGCTGCCGTAGCCGGCCTGCGCCTGCGAGGTGCGCGGCAGCGAGACGCCGGCCTTCCCGTACGCCCAGACCATCAGGCCGGAGCAGTCGAAGCCGCTCGGCCCCGTGGCACCCCAGATATACGGCGAACCCTGCTTGCCCATCGCGTTGGCGACGGCCGCACCGGCCATGCCGCTGCCCTGCGGCAGGCTGCCCAGGTCGGCACGCTCGCTGCCGCGCGAGGCCCGGTCGTCCTGCTGCTGGGCGGCCTTCAGGGCGGCCCGGTCCGCCGCGCTGAGCGAGTTCAGCAGGTCCTGGGCGGCCTTGAGCTTCTGATTGACCTCGGCCTTGGACTGGTTGAGGTCCTTGGTCGTGCTGTCCAGCGAGGCGAGGATCGCGGCCGCCTCGGTCTTCTGCTGGTCCAGCCGGCGCTGCTGGTCCTGGAGGCCCTTGAGCGCGTCGGCCTGGCTGGAGCTGGCCTGCTGCACGCTGGAGGCCTTGTCCAGGTAGCCGGACGGGTCGGAGGTGAGCATCAGCTGCACGGACGGGTCGATGCCGCCGTTGCGGTACTGCTCGCCGGCCACCGCCGCCAGACCGCCCTGAAGCTGGGTCATCTGGTCCTGGCCGCGTGCCACCTGGTCCTGGAGCTGGTCGGACTGCTTGCGGAGCTGGTCGGCCCGCTCCTTGGCGCCGTTGTACTTCTCGGTCGCCTGCTCCGCCTCTTCCTGGAGCTGGTCGATCTGCGCCTTCACGTCCTCCTTCTTCGGGGACGGGCTCGGTGCCGCGTGGGCGGCGACCTGGGCGGAGAGGGCGACCGCGGTCGCCGCGGCAGCGGTGAGCACGGAGACCCGCGCGCGGCTCGGCTGCTTGGGACGGCGGTGGGAGGCCAAGGACCGGCTCCTTCTTCCAACGGACTCACCCGATCGAGTGAGAATCCGGAAAATAGGTTTGACGCCAGACCCTAGTGAAGATCCAGGCTTTGCGCCACTCCCCCGGTGGCGTGAACTCCGGCCCGCCGACCTGGCTTCACGAGATCCCCACACCACCGCAAACCGGGCGCTGACCAGGCGTCACTGCCGTCCCGAAGGGCCCGCAACAGCCTACGGCCGGGCCAGCCGGTTCAGCAGCAGAATCGAGGCCACGGGGCGCGCGCCCGCCTTCCGCACGCCGTCGGCGACCTCCCGGTCCGTGGAGACCACCACGACCGGACGGCCCTGCGGCTCGGCCCGCACCAGGCGGCGGATCAGCTCGTCCGCGGTCTCCCCGGTCCGGCTGAAGCGGACCCGGACCCCGCGCGGCGGCGCCATGATCACCGGAACGTCCAGGTCCTGCCCGTCGAACACGCAGGTGACCTCCGCCTGGGTGCGCTGGGCCAGCATCGCCAGCCCGCCCAGCAGCCGGATCCGCTGCTGCTCCAGCGGCAGCGCCGGATAGCCGGTCTTGGTCACGTTGTAGCCGTCCACCACCAGGTGGACCTGCGGGATCGCCAGCAGCTGGTCCAGCAGCGCCGGATCGTCCTCCGCCAGCCCGCGCCGGGCCACGTCGTGCGGTGACGCCGACCCCGGCACCACCGCCTCCACCAGGTCGGCCGGGCGGATCTGCGACACCGGCAGCGCCAGCTCGCGCTGGATGCCCTGCGCCGACTGCAGCACCGTGTCCAGCAGCAGCCGCAGCCGCATGTCCTCGACGCTGCGCCCCTCGCGGGCGGACCGGCGGCCCTGCTCGACGGCGTTCTCCAGCTCGGAGATCCGGTGCCGCAGCCGGCGCGCCTCGCTCTCGCCCGCGCTGCGCTCGGCGGCGGACTGCGCCTTCAACGCCTCCAGTTCGGCGCCGAGCCGGCGGGTCTCGGCCTGCGCCCGGCGGGTGTCGCTCTCCAGCGAGCGGAGCTTGCGGCGCAGCGAGTCCGCCTCCTTGCGGACGTCCTCGGACTCGCTCCGCTGCCGGTCCAGATCGGCCCTGGCGGCGGAGCGCACCTCGGCCAGCTCCGCCTGCAGCTTCTCCACCAGCCGGGCCGCCTCGGCGGCGGCGCCCTCGGCACCGGCTCGTTCCGCCTCCTCGCCGGCCTCGGCGACCAGCCGGCTCCAGCCCGCGGAGCGCACCAGGTAGGCGGCGGCGGCGACGTCCAGCGGATCTGCGGCCCCGGGCACGCTGCCCGACTCCAGCGCCTTGACCAGATCGGGCTGGCCCAGCCGCAGCCGCTCCGCTATCCGCACCCGGAAGGCCGGCTCGGACTCCAGAGCGGCGGCCAGCGCGGTGGCCGCGTACTTGGCCCGCCGGGCCGGGGTGAACTTGGCGTACTGGCGCAGCGTCTGCGGCAGCTCGCCGGGCGGCAGCCCGCCGAGCGCGTCCGCGGCGAGGCCGACCACCCGGCGGCGCACGCCCTCGGGCAGCGGCCGGTCGAGCTTCTCCGCCGCCCGCTCCGCGGCCCTCCCGTCGGCCTGCTCTGCCGCCGGCTCGTCGCCGCCTGACTCCTCGGTACCGGCCGTCCCGTCCGACACCGGGGCGCCTGCCGGGGCTGTCTCGGCCGCGTCCGGCGCCTGCGCGTCCACAGCGGGCTGCCGCCCCTGCGGCCCGGCGGGCTCCTTCGCTGCGTCCACCACGTCCTCGGCTCCGATCCTGGTCCATCGGCACGGCCAACGGCGGCCGTCCTCGTCGTCACGCTCCGTGCGCTCTGTCTGTATTGTCCCGTGCGGCGGGCGGCCGTGCCCCGCACCGCCGCCCGCCGCACGGGCCGGGCATCAACCCTGCTCCGAGGCCTCGTTCTCCTCGGCACCCGGGCGGGCCACCAGCTCGACCTGGTCCACCGCGTTGCACCAGCGGCAGCGCACCGACTCGATGGTCTCGCTGAGCACCTCGGTCTCCTCGACCTTGGACTCGCCGGCCAGGTCGAAGTGGAGGAACTCGGTCAGCCGGGCGGAACGGGTCACGTCGAAGCGGGTCAGGTTGCCACACAGGGTGCAGCGCCAGCGCGTCTCGGCGGTCAGGGCGGGGACGGTCATCGGGGGTCCTCTCGGGTGGTCCCTGGGTGGGCTCAGGCGCTCCCCCCGGAGCCCCGGCATCGGCGGCGGGAGGCGGGAATGCCCGCCCCAAGCCTATTGCCTGGGGCAACCGTCCCGGCCACCGGTTTCGACCATTGGACCCCTGCGGAACGACCGCAAACCCCCTGCCCGCGGGTACCGGACACCCCCTAGCCCACCTGCCGTAAGCCCGGTGCCGCCCGGGCCGGGCGGAGGGATGCTTGGCCGCATGGCGATCCCGGTCCTCGACCACACCGGTGCGCGGGGCGGCCGCCCGGCCGCCGCCGTCCCGGCCGTCTGCTACGCGCTGATCGCGCTCAACACCCTGGTGTTCCTGCTCGGCCCGGCCGCCGGGCTCAACCCGCTGTACGGGCGCGGCCAGGACCGGGTCTGCGCGGAGCAGCGGTACGAGCAACGCTGGGGCGCCGTCCCGGCCGAGCTGCTGGCCGGGCGCCCGCTGACCGCCGGACAGCTCGCCGAGGCCCCCGACCCGGTGCCCGGCTGCCCGGCCCGGCCGACCCCCGGCAAGCACCCGGCGCTCACCGTGCTCAGCGCGCTCTTCCTGCACGCCGGCTGGCTGCACCTGCTGGGCAACCTGCTCTTCCTGTACGTGTTCGGCCCCACCGTCGAGGAGCGGTTCGGCCGGGTCCGCTTCGCCCTCTTCTACCTGGCCGCCGGCTCGCTGGCGACGTACGGCTTCGCGCTGGCCGAGGCGCACTCGCCGGACGCGACCCGGGTGCTGATCGGCGCCTCGGGGGCGATCTCGGCCGTCCTCGGCGCCTACCTGCGGCTGCACCCGCGCGCCCGGGTCACCACGCTCGTCCCGCTCCTGCTCTTCCTCCCGTTGCGGTTCCCGGCCTGGCTGGTGCTCGGCCTCTGGTTCGCCCTGCAGTGGTGGTCGGTGCACTCGGCCGGGCCGGGCGTGGCCTACCTGGTCCACGTGATCGGCTTCTCGGCCGGCTTCCTCTACGCCTGCACGCTGGCCACCCGCCCCCCGCGCCCGCCCGGCTGACGCCCGATACCCTGGCGGCACCTCACAAAGGAGCGCGAACAGTGATCACCGCCATCGTCCTCATCAAGACCAGCGTCGACCGCATCCCGGAGATCGCCGAGGCGATCGCGGCCATCGAGGGCGTCAGCGAGGTCTACTCGGTCACCGGCGGCTACGACCTGGTGGCGATGGTGCGGGTGCGCCGGCACGACGACCTGGCCGAGGTGATCCCCGGCCGGCTGAACAAGGTCCCGGGCGTGGCCCACACCGAGACCCAGATCGCCTTCCGCACCTACTCCCAGCACGACCTGGAGGCCGCCTTCGCGCTCGGCCTCGACGAGTAGGACCCGGCCGGCAGGCAGGGCCCGGCCCTCCCGGCGGGTGCTCAGCCCTCCCGGCGGGTGTCCACGACGCACCGGCCGCCCTCGTTGCGGTAGTTCCAGGCCGCGCCGTCGGTGACCAGCTCGCGGACGGCGGTCAGGAAGCGCTCGATGTGCTCGTCCGGGGTGCCGGCGCCGAAGCTGACCCGGATCGCGTTCAGGCTCCGCTCGCCCGGCAGCGACGGCTCGGGCGCACCGCACGCAGAGACCGGACCGGGAGCAACGCCGGATTCCTCGCCGAGCAGGGTCCGCACCAGCGGGTGCGCGCAGAACAGGCCGTCGCGCACCCCGATGCCGTACTCGGCGGAGAGCGCGGCCGAGAAGTGCGAGCTGTTCCAGCCCTGGACGACGAAGGAGAGCACGCCCACCCGGGCGGAGTCGGCGCCGAACAGGTTCAGCACCTTGACCTGCGGGACCTCCGCCAGGCCGGCCTTCAGCCGCGCGATCAGCTGCTGCTCGCGGGCCTCCAGCGCTTCGAAGCCGGCCTCGGCCAGCGCCCGGCAGGCCGAGGCGACGGCGTAGGCCCCGATCACGTTCGGCGAGCCGGCCTCGTGCCGCGCCGGGCCGGTGTGCCACTGGACGGCCACCGAGCCGTCGGTCTCCCGGGCCACCGTACGGGTGGCGCCGCCACCGGCCAGGTACGGCTCGGCCGCGTCCAGCCAGTCGGCGCGCCCGGCCAGCACCCCGGCGCCGAAGGGCGCGTAGATCTTGTGCCCGGAGAAGGCGATCCAGTCCACGTCCAGCTCGCGCACCGAGACCCGGTGGTGCGGGGCGAGCTGGGCGGCGTCCAGCACCACCCGGGCGCCGTGGCGGTGGGCGGCCGCGGTCAGCTCGGCGACCGGCCAGAGCTCACCGGTGACGTTGGAGGCGCCGGTGACGCAGAGCAGCTTGGGGCCCTCGGGGGCTCCGGCGAGCGCGGCGTCCAGGGCGGCGACGGCCTCCGCCCGCGAGCGCGGGGCGCGCAGGTAGGTGACGTCCAGCCCGGCGTGCGCCCAGGGCAGCAGCGAGGCGTGGTGCTCGGTCTCGAAGGCGAAGACCCGGGTGCCGACCGGGACGGCGCCGGCCAGCAGGTTCAGCGAGTCGGTGGTGGCCCGGGTGAAGAGCACCTGGTCGCCCTCGCGCAGGTCGAGGAAGTCGGCGACGGTGCGGCGGCTCTGCTCGAACAGGTCGGTGGAGAGCTGCGAGAGGTAGCCGGCGCCGCGGTGCACGCTGCCGTAGTAGGGGGCGTAGGCGGCGACGTCGTCCCAGACCCGCTGGAGCGCCGGGGAGCTGGCGGCGTAGTCGAGGGCCGCGTAGCCGACCTTCTCGCCGCTGGCGAGCGGGACCTGGACGTCGTGGCCCAGGACGGCGAGGGGGGCGCAGATCTCGGTGGCGAGGGACATGAGGATGCACTCCTTCTGGGGAAAGGACCCCGGGAGTGCGTGTCAACCGGCGTCCGCGCTTGTCACGCGGACGGATTGCCGCGGGACCCGGTCCTCACCCAGGGCACCCCGCCACGGACGGAGGGTTGCCGGACAGCAAGCTGGGGCTTGGCGCTGTCACTCATGACCTGCCGATGACTCTAGGTCGCGTCCGTCGGGTGGTCAAACAGGGTTCCACCATCCGGACACCGGCGCCCCCCGGGCGCCGGGAGCGCGCGAAGGGGCCCGCGGGAGCAGCCTCCCGCGGGACCCGACGATCCCTCAGGCCCTGCCGGTCGCCTCCGACCAGCGCTTGAGCAGCTCCAGCGCGGCGCCCGAGTCGACGGCCGCCGCGGCCCGCTCCATGCCCGCCGCCAGCTGCCCGGTGAGCGGCGCGTCGGTGAGCTCCAGCGCCACCAGCGCCGCCGCCGTGTTCAGCAGGACGGCGTCCCGCACCGGCCCGCGCTCCCCGGCCAGCAGCCGGCGGGCGACGTCCGCGTTGTACGCCGGGTCCGCCCCGCGCAGCGCCTCGATGCCGACCAGCTCGATGCCGAGCTCGCGCGGGTCGAAGGTGGTCTCGGTGACCTCGCCGCCGCGCACGATCCAGACCCGCGAGGTGGTGGTGATGGTCAGCTCGTCGAGGCCGTCGTCGCCGCGGAAGACCAGCGCGCTGGAGCCGCGCCGGGCCAGCACGCCGGCGATCAGAGCGGCCAGCCGGGTGTCGAAGCAGCCGATCGCGTGGGCCGTCACCCTGGCGGGGTTGGTCAGCGGACCGAGGATGTTGAACGCGGTCGGCACCCCGAGGTCGCGCCGGGCCGTCGCGGCGTGCCGCATCGACGGGTGGAACATGGCGGCGGAACAGAAGGTGAGCCCGATCTCCTCGGCCACCTCGGCGACCCGCCGGGCGGACAGGTCGAGGGCGATGCCCAGCTTCTCCAGCACGTCGGAGGAGCCGCTCGCCGAGGAGGCGGCCCGGTTGCCGTGCTTGACCACCTTGGCGCCGGCCGCCGCCGCGACGATCGCCGACATGGTCGAGATGTTGACGGTCTTGGCGCGGTCGCCGCCGGTGCCGACGACGTCCACCGCCGGGCCGGGGATGGAGAGCGGCTCGGCGTGGGCGTACATCGCGTCCACCAGACCGGCGATCTCGCCGACCGTCTCGCCCTTGGCCCGCAGCGCGACCATGAAGCCGGCCACCTGGGCCGGGGAGGCCTCACCGCTCATGATCCGGTCCATCGCCCAGGCGGCGTCCGCCTGGGCCAGGTCCTCGCCCCGCAGCAGTGCGGACAGGATGTCCGGCCAGGTGCGGACCACCTGCACGGGGTCCTTGCCGCCGTTCGCAGGGTTCACGTTCACCATGGCTGACTCCAGCTCTCGTCGCTTCCCGGAAAGGGATCTCCGTAGGGTTGGAGCCAGCCTATCGAGCGGCGGGACACCGCCGTCCCGCCGCGACCCTTCTTCTCTCCTGGTGAGATGCGCGCCGTGCCGCGCCCCCTCTTACGGGTGGCCGGAGCCGGCGGGGCGGCCGTTGCTACCGCGTGGCCGGCGCCCGCTTCGCCAGCCGGGCCCGGAGCAGGGTGGCGGCGGCCTCGGCCAGCGCCACCGGGTCCACCGGGCGGGAGATCGCCGCATCGGCCCGGCTCCAGGCGGCCAGCCAGGAGTCCTGCGGCCGGCCGATCAGCACCAGCACCGGCGGGCAGCCGTAGATCTCGTCCTTCAGCTGCCGTCCGAGTCCCAGCCCGCCGGCCGGCACCGCCTCACCGTCCAGCACGCAGAGGTCCACGCCCCCCTTCTCCAGTGCCTTCAGCACCGCGGGGGTCGTCGCGCACTCCAGGTAGGTCAGTTCCGGCAGATCTGCGGCGGGCCGGCGGCCGAGCGCCGTCTGCACCTGCTCGCGCGTGTTGCGGTCGTGGCTGTAAACGAGAACGGTCAGCGTCTCGTCGGTCGTGTACGCCATGGGCCCTGCTCCCTCAAAGTGTGATCCGGACCACGTTCGCCTGCACCGGATGCTACTCCCGATCACCGGCCGCCGAGGCCCTCCCGCGCGATCGTTCTCAAGCCGCCGCGCCCAGGACTCACCCGCCCGGAGGACGTCGCGTCACCCCCGACGGTGCAGTCCACCCGTACGGCCGACGGAACAGCCGGTCCCCTTACCCCCCGCGGCCCCGGCGGCCCCGGCGGCCGTGCAGCGACACGCTGGGCAAGGGGGTCGGAGGGGCCTTCGAGGAACCGTCAGAAAAGGGACACGCCGCTGCTCAGCCCCCGTCCGGACGCCCCGTCGGGTCCCACTGGGGCATACCGCACGCACCGGACACTCCGAGGGACACCCCCCGGCGTGAAGACGGAATAAGGGACCGACATAATGTCCGTCGTGGCGACAGCAACAGCAGTAGAAACCGGGCACGCGCACGGATCGGTCAACCGGCCGAACATGGTCAGCGTCGGAACGATCGTCTGGCTCAGTTCCGAGTTGATGTTCTTCGCGGCCCTCTTCGCGATGTACTTCACGCTCCGCTCCGTCAAGGGAGCCGAGTTCTGGAGCGAGAAGGCGCACGCCCTCAACGTGCCCTTCTCCTCGGTCAACACCACGATCCTGGTGCTCTCCTCGCTCACCTGCCAGCTCGGCGTCTTCGCCGCCGAGCGCGGGGACGTGAAGAAGCTCCGCTCGTGGTTCGTCATCACGTTCGTGATGGGCGCGATCTTCATCGGCGGCCAGATCTTCGAGTACACCGAGCTGGTCAAGAAGGACGGCCTCTCGCTGTCCTCCGACCCGTACGGCACGGTGTTCTACCTCACCACCGGTTTCCACGGTATGCACGTGACGGGTGGTCTGATCGCCTTCCTGCTGGTCCTGGGACGGACGTACGCAGCCAAGCGCTTCACTCACGAGCAGGCCACCGCCGCGATCGTGGTGTCGTACTACTGGCACTTCGTCGACGTCGTGTGGATCGGCCTGTTCGCGACCATCTACCTGATCAAGTAACCAGCTGATCAGGTCGCTGGCCACCGGCTTGGCCCCCGCCCTCACCGGCGACGGGCCTCTTTGCCGGTGCCGACGCTCCCACCGACCGACCGCGCGCGCAGCCCTAGACAGGCAGCCTCGTGCCGGCCAGACCGGCCGCCGGGTGCACCCACCAGTCGACCAGATCCTGACACCGGGGTTATTCCGTGAAAAAGCTCTCCGCACGACGGCGCCACCCATTGGCGGCGCTGGTCGTCCTACTTCTCGCCCTGGCGGCAACCGGGGGGCTGTACGCCGCGTTCGCGCCCGCCGACAAGGCGCAGGCCGACGTCGCCGCGCAGTCGCTCGCGATCGATGAGGGCAAGAAGCTCTTCGCCGTGGGCTGCTCCTCCTGCCACGGCCTGAACGGCCAGGGCAGCAGCGACGGCCCCAGCCTGGTCGGCGTCGGCTCCGCCGCGGTCGACTTCCAGGTCGGCACCGGCCGCATGCCGGCCCAGCAGCCCGGCGCCCAGGTGCCGCGCAAGAAGAACATCTACTCGCAGGCGGAGATCGACCAGCTCGCCGCCTTCGTGGCCTCGCTCGGCCCCGGCCCGGTGACTCCGAGGGAGGAGCAGTACACCTCGACCAACCCCGAGGACCTGTCCAAGGGTGGCGAGCTGTTCCGCACCAACTGCGCCCAGTGCCACAACTTCGCCGGCCAGGGCGGTGCCCTGACCAAGGGCAAGTACGCCCCGTCGCTGGAGGGTGTGGACGCCAAGCACATCTACGAGGCCATGCAGACCGGCCCGCAGAACATGCCGTCGTTCCCGGACACCACCATGCCCGAGGAGCAGAAGAAGCAGATCGTGGCCTTCGTCCGCCACACCACCAACGATGAGCCGAACCCCGGTGGTCTCACGCTCGGCAGCCTCGGTCCGGTGACCGAGGGCCTGTTCGGCTGGATCTTCGGTCTCGGCGTGCTCATCGCGGTCGCGATCTGGGTCGCCGCCCACACCACCAAGGCCAAGAAGTCATGAGCCACGACATGTCAGAAGAGAAGCTCCCGGAGTCGCACGGCTCCGCCGGGCACCACGAGGTGGCCGCCCACGGCGATCCGTTCGCCGACCCGGGCCTGCCGGCCCACGAACCGCGTCGCACCGACATCGACGAGCGGGCCGCCAAGCGCGCGGAGCGCCAGGTCTCGCTGATGTTCGTGGTCTCGATGCTCGCCACGGTCGGCTTCATCGCCTCCTACGTGGCCATCGACCCGGACAAGATCATCTACGTCTTCCCGCTCGGTCACATCAGCGCGATGAACTTCGCGCTGGGCCTGACCCTGGGCGTGGCGCTGTTCATGATCGGCGCGGGCGCGGTCCACTGGGCCCGCACCCTGATGTCGGACCACGAGATCCCGGCCGAGCGCCACCCGATCGAGGCCGACGACGAGGTCCGCAACGACGTCATCGAGCAGTTCAAGACCGGTGCCGCCGAGTCCGGCTTCGGCCGCCGCAAGATGATCCGCAACACGCTGATCGGCTCGATGGCCCTGGTGCCGCTCTCCGGCGTCGTGCTGCTGCGCGACCTGGGCCCGCTGCCCGAGGACAAGCTGGAGCACACCGGCTGGATCGAGGCCACCCCGGCCAAGCCGCTGCAGCTGATCAACATGAACACCAACCTGCCGATGAAGGCCGAGGACATCATCCAGGGGTCGCTGACCTTCGCGATGCCGGAGGGCCTGCACACCCACGACGAGGACTTCCAGCAGCGCATCGCCAAGGACGCCCTGATGCTGGTGCGCATCGCGCCGGAGGACATCAAGGACGAGAAGTCCGCGGAGCTGGGCTTCGAGGGCATCCTCGCCTACTCGAAGATCTGCACCCACGTCGGCTGCCCGATCAGCCTCTACGAGCAGCAGACCCACCACGCGCTCTGCCCCTGCCACCAGTCGACCTTCGACCTGGCGGACGGCGCGCGCGTCATCTTCGGCCCGGCCGGCCACCCGCTGCCGCAGCTGAAGATCACCACTGACGAGAAGGGCTTCCTGGTCGCCGACGGCGACTTCGACGAGCCCGTCGGCCCGAGCTACTGGGAGCGTGCTCGATGAGTAGCGCGAGCAGCACCACCTCCGGTGCCTCCAAGCCGGCCAGCACGCGCGCCAAGCCCGCCAACAAGTGGGAGCAGGCAGCTGACTGGACGGACGGCCGGCTGGGGATCTACTCCCTCGCCAAGGCCAACCTGCGGAAGATCTTCCCGGACCACTGGTCCTTCATGCTGGGCGAGATCTGCCTCTACACGTTCGTCATCATCATCCTGACGGGCGTCTACCTGACGCTCTTCTTCAAGCCCTCGATGGGCGAGGTCATCTACGACGGCTCGTACGTCCCGCTCAAGGGCATCCCGATGTCCGAGGCGTACGCGTCGACGATGGACATCAGCTTCGAGGTCCGCGGCGGTCTGCTGGTCCGTCAGATCCACCACTGGGCCGCGCTGGTCTTCGTGGCCGCGATGCTCGTGCACATGCTGCGCGTCTTCTTCACCGGCGCGTTCCGCAAGCCGCGTGAGATCAACTGGGTCTTCGGCTTCCTGCTGCTGGTCCTGGGCATGTTCGACGGCTTCTTCGGCTACTCGCTGCCCGACGACCTGCTCTCCGGCACCGGCATCCGGTTCATGGAGGGCGCCGTCCTGGCGACCCCGCTGATCGGCACCTACATCCAGATGTTCCTGTTCGGGGGTGAGTTCCCCGGCCACGACATCGTGCCGCGGTTCTTCACCATCCACGTCCTGCTGATCCCGGGCATCATGCTCGGCCTGCTGGTCGCGCACCTGATCCTGGTCTTCTACCACAAGCACACCCAGTGGGCGGGCCCGGGCAAGACCGAGAAGAACGTCGTCGGCATGCCGCTGATGCCGGTCTACATGGCCAAGGCCGGTGGCTTCTTCTTCCTGGTCTTCGGTCTGATCGCGGTCATCTCGGCCGTCTGCTCGATCAACCCGATCTGGGCGTACGGCCCGTACCGCCCCGACCAGGTGTCCACGGACGCCCAGCCGGACTGGTACATGGGCTTCTCCGAGGGCCTGATCCGCATCATGCCGGGCTGGGAGATCAGCCTCTGGGGCCACACCCTGAACCTGGGTGTCTTCATCCCGCTGATGGTGGTCTTCCCGCTGATCCTGGTCTCGATCGCCGCCTACCCCTTCATCGAGGGCTGGATCACCGGCGACAAGCGCGAGCACCACATCCTGGACCGCCCGCGCAACGCCCCGGTCCGCACCGGGCTGGGTGCCGCCTGGATCAGCCTGTACCTGGTGCTGCTGGTCGCCGGTGGCAACGACCTCTTCGCGACCCACCTGCACCTGTCGCTCAACGACGTCACGTACTTCGTCCGGGTCGGCTTCTTCGTGGTGCCGGTTCTCACCTTCATCATCACCAAGCGCTGGTGCCTCGGCCTCCAGCGCCGTGACAAGGAGAAGGTGCTGCACGGCCGCGAGACCGGCGTCATCAAGCGCCTGCCGCACGGCGAGTTCGTCGAGGTGCACGCGCAGCTGCCGCAGGGCGACCTGCACAAGCTCACCTCGCACGAGCAGCAGCAGCCGTTCGAGCTGCCGTCCGAGACGGACGAGAACGGCGTGGCCCGCAAGGCCGGCGTCCTCACCCGCACCCGGGCGAAGCTCTCCCGCGGCTACTTCGGCGAGGGCAGCCAGATCCCCAAGCCGACCGCCGAGGAGCACCACGAGATCACCAGCGGCCACGGCCACCACTGATCCCGTACGCACCCCGCGTCACCCCGAGGGCCGCCGACCAGAATCCGTTCTGGTCGGCGGCCCTCGGGCTTTGCCGTATCCGTCCCGTCCCTCACCCCACCGTCTGGAGCCCCCGTGGAGCTGTTCGTCGACCCCGCCTCCGCCACTCCCCCGTTCGAGCAGATCCGGTCCCAGATCGCCGAGCAGGCCCGCAGTGGTGAGCTGCCGACCGGGCTGCGGCTGCCCACCGTCCGGGCCCTGGCCGAGCAGCTCGGGCTGGCGGCGGGGACGGTCGCCAAGGCCTACCGGGAGCTGGAGGGCGACGGGGTGGTGGAGACCCACGGCCGGCGCGGCACCCTGATCGCCGCCGTCGGCGACACGGGCCACCGGCTGGCCGCCGCGGCCGCCGCCGAGTACGCCGGGAGGGCCCGGCGCCTCGGGGTGCCGTTCGCGGACGCCCTGGCGGCCGTGGAGACCGCGCTGCGGCTGGCCTACCAGGAGGAGCGGGGCCGGGAGGTGCCGGGCCGGGAGGGCTGAACGCCCCCGCGGGGGCCGTCAGATCTCCGGGCGGATGATCCCGCTGGCGGGGGCCCGGGAGGCCGGCGGGGTCGTGCTGACGGGCTGTCCGAGGGCGCTGTGCTTGACCCAGTCGGTCCAGGTGACGTTCCAGTCCCCGAAGCCGTTGCCGAACGGCTCCATGCCGGCGCCCTGGCTGTTGACCACCGTCACCAGGTCGCCGACCCGGGTGTTGTCGTAGAACCACTTGGCGTTCTCGGTGCTCATGCCGGTACAACCGTGGCTGACGTTCGCGACGCCCTGCGAACCCACCGACCAGGGTGCGGCGTGCACGTACTCGCCGCTCCAGGTCACCCGGGTGGCCCACTCCACGTTGAGGTCGTAGGACTCCGAGCTGCCGGCGGCTATGCCGATCGTCTCGCCGCTCATCCGCACCTGGCGCTCCTGGCCGAGCACCACCTTGACGCCGTTGCGGGTGTCGAAGCCGGGCTTGCCGGTGGTCACCGGGATCGTCCGGACGACCTCGCCGGCGCGCTTGAGGGTGAGCTCGTGGGCGGCGGCGTCCACCACCGACTCGACCCGCTCACCGATCCGCAGGGCCAGGGCGGCACGGTCGCCGCCGTACAGGCCGTCGGATATCCGGCTGCCGGTGGTGTCGAAGGCCAGGCTGACCGTCGTCCCGGCCGGCCAGTACTCCTCGGGGCGGAAGTGCAGGTTCTTGTCGTCCACCCAGTACCAGCCGCCGGTGACGGCGGGCTGCGAGGTGACGGTCAGCCCGCGCTCGACCTCCTGGCGGGCCTGCGGGTCCTTCACCGCCTCGGAGAGCTGCACGGTGAGCGGCTGGCCGACACCGTAGAGGCCGCTGCCGGAGGAGTCCGGGCCGAGCTTGGCCGTGAGCAGCCGCTGCGCGGCGAGGGTGGAGAAGCCCGCGGTGGTCTCGCCGCGGCCGCCGTTGCCGTCGTCGGCGGCGATCCTGACGGTGTAGTCGGTGGCCGCCTTGAGGCGCCCGGTGGTCTGCCAGCTGCGCTGGTCCTCCGAGAGCTTCCCGGCCACCACCCGGCCGTCCGGGCCGAGCACCGTGACGTCGGTGAGCCGGCTGCCGGGCACGGCGGTCACCGTGACGGGCTGGGACGGGTCCACCTTGCCCTCGGCGGAGAGGTGCACCAGCGGTGCCGCGTCGACCTTGTGGACGGTGCCCACGGCGCCGTCCCCGCCGGATGTGCAGGCGGCCAGCGGGGCCAGCACTGCGAGGGCCAGCGAGATGCTGCCGATACCTGCGATTCCGTGCCTGTCGGCCATGACCGCCTCCGAGGGTTCGCACGATTGATCAGATCGTAGGAACGAGAGGTGGAAGAGCGACATCCGGGGGACCCGCAGTTGACCCACCGGAGTGAGGGCCTCACTCCGGGGACGCAACAGGGCCGGGCACCCCGTGCGGGATGCCCGGCCCTGTGCGAGAGGGGGAGGACCTACTGGTTCTGGTTCTCGCCCCGGTAGAACTCGAAGACCCAGCCGAAGAGGCCGATCAGGATGACCGGGATCGACCAGTACAGCAGCCACCAGCCGAAGATCACGCCCATGAAGGCGAGCGCGCCACCGATGGCCAGCGAGAGCGGCTGCCAGCTGTGCGGGGCGAAGAAGCCCAGCTCGCCGGAGTCGTCCGCGACCTCGGCCTCGGGGTTGTCACCGGCGCCGCTGTCCACCCGGCGGGCGGTGAAGGCGAGGTAGTACCCGATGAAGGCGCACAGCGCGAAGGCGAGGAACAGCGCGGTGGTACCGGCGGCCTCGATCCCGTGCTCGGAGTGGTTCGTCCACAGGCCGTAGGTGATCGCCATCACGAGGATGAAGACCGCGAAGCCGAGGAAGATCTTGCCCTGTTCCTTCATCAGGCGTCGCCTTCCTTCTTGCCCTTGCCCAGCTGCGGGGCGTCGTACTTGGCCGGGGTCACGCCGGCGAGGTGCTTGGCCGGCTCACCGTGGTTCTCCAGGTAGTCCAGCGCGGCGATCTCCGGGTAGTGGAGGTCGAAGGCCGGGGATTCGGAGCGGATCCGGGGCAGCGTGAGGAAGTTGTGCCGCGGCGGCGGGCAGGAGGTCGCCCACTCCAGCGAGCGGCCGTAGCCCCACGGGTCGTCGACCTCGACCTTCTCGCCGTACTTGGCGGTCTTCCAGACGTTGTAGAGGAACGGCAGGATCGACAGGCCGAGCAGGAACGAGCCGATGGTCGAGACGGTGTTCAGGGTGGTGAAACCGTCGGCGGCCAGGTAGTCGGCGTAGCGGCGGGGCATGCCCTCCGCGCCGAGCCAGTGCTGCACCAGGAAGGTGGTGTGGAAGCCGATGAACAGCGTCCAGAAGGTGATCTTGCCGAGGCGCTCGTCCAGCAGCTTGCCGGTCATCTTCGGCCACCAGAAGTGGAAGCCGGCGAACATCGCGAAGACGACGGTGCCGAAGACCACGTAGTGGAAGTGGGCGACGACGAAGTACGAGTCCGAGACGTGGAAGTCGATCGGCGGGGAGGCGAGCAGAACACCCGTCAGACCACCGAAGAGGAAGGTGACCAGGGACCGTCCAGAGCATCGGCGTCTCGAAGCTCAGCGAGCCCTTCCACATGGTGCCGACCCAGTTGAAGAACTTCACACCGGTCGGGACCGCGATCAGGAAGGTCATGAAGGAGAAGAACGGCAGCAGCACCTGTCCGGTCACGTACATGTGGTGGGCCCACACGGTCACGGACAGACCGGCGATCGCGATGGTGGCCGCGATCAGGCCGGAGTAGCCGAACATCGGCTTGCGGCTGAAGACCGGGATGATCTCCGACACGATGCCGAAGAACGGCAGCGCGATGATGTACACCTCGGGGTGGCCGAAGAACCAGAACAGGTGCTGCCAGAGCAGCGCCCCTCCGTTGGCCGGGTCGAAGACGTGTGCCCCGAATTTGCGGTCCGCCTCCAGGGCGAACAGCGCGGCGGCCAGCACCGGGAAGGCCAGCAGGACCAGCACGGCGGTCAGCAGGACGTTCCAGACGAAGATCGACATCCGGAACATCGTCATGCCGGGGGCGCGCATGCAGATGATCGTGGTGATGAAGTTGACCGCACCGAGGATCGTGCCGAAGCCGGAGAAGGCCAGGCCCATGATCCACATGTCGGCGCCGACACCCGGCGAACGGACGGCGTCCGACAGCGGGGAGTAGGCGAACCAGCCGAAGTCGGCCGCACCCTGCGGGGTGACGAAGCCGGCCACCGCGATGGTCGAACCGAAGAGGTACAGCCAGTACGCGAACATGTTCAGACGCGGGAACGCCACGTCCGGGGCGCCGATCTGAAGCGGCATGATCCAGTTCGCGAAGCCGGCGAACAGCGGCGTCGCGAACATCAGCAGCATGATCGTGCCGTGCATCGTGAACGCCTGGTTGAACTGCTCGTTCGACAGGATCTGGGTCCCGGGACGAGCGAGCTCGGCGCGCATGACCAGCGCGAGGATGCCGCCGATCAGGAAGAAGGCGAACGACGTGCCCAGGTAGAGCGTGCCGATCGTCTTGTGGTCCGTGGTGGTCAGCCACTTGATGATGGTCGAACCCGGCTTCCGGGTCCGCTGCGCCCCGACCGTGACGGCCCCGGCGCCCCCGCCGGCCGCGGCGGGCTCGTTGAGGATGGTCACTTCTCTTCACTTCCCATGGTCGTGATGCCGGAGGGCAACGCGCCGGTCTGGCCCTTGGCCCGCAGGTCCGCCAGGTGCTTGTCGTAGTCGGCGCGGTCGACGACCTTGACCTTGAACAGCATGCGCGAGTGGTCGACGCCGCAGAGCTCGGCGCACTTGCCGTCGTACTCGCCCTTGACGTTCGGGGTGACCTCGAACGTGTTCACCACGCCCGGCACGACGTCCATCTTCATCAGGAAGTTGATGGGCCAGAAGTCGTGGATGACATCACGCGAGGTCAGCCGGAACTGCACCGACTCGTTGACCGGCAGCCACAGCGTCGGCATCTCCGCGGGAGTGCCCACGTCGTACGCGGCGTCCTTGTTGGCCGGGTCGGGGTTCTCGGTGTTCTCGTAGTTGAACGCCCAGCTCCACTGGAAGCCCACCACGTTGACCGTGTGCTGGGGCTTCTCGGAGACGGAGGTCAGCCTCGACTCGTCGCGGGCGACGAAGTAGAAGAGAACCGAGACGATGATGATGGGGACCGCGGTGTAAAGCGCCTCGATGGGCACGTTGTACCGGGTCTGCGGGGGGATCTGCACACCGGTGCGGCTGCGCCGGTGGAAGATCACGCTCCAGATGATCAGACCCCACATCAGTGCGCCGACCACCAGTGCCGCGATCCAGGACCCCTGCCACATGTGGAGGACCAGGGGCCCTTCCACGGTGACGGGGCTTGGCATGCCAAGCCTGGGGAGGTCGTTGGCCGAGCAGCCGGGTCGCGATGACGAGGCCCAGTGCCAGCGCCTGAGGCAGCTTCCGCCGCATCGTGCGCCGCGGCGAGCGGTCGGAGCCGTTGGGACTCACGTAGCGCCTTCCCGAAGTCTCGCCCGCCTTCGCGTCGCCCCGCGGAGGATTGTGAACCTCCCCGGCGACCCGTCCACGGGCACGGTTTGAATGCTTATGCGGGCCAAACCCTACTCCAGCCTTATGCGCTGCTGACGGGCAGGTCCCGGTAACGCGCCGCCCGGTCGCCCGATCAGGCCCGGCAAGGGCTGCGCCGCAGGTCATCGTAGGCATTCGAGGTCCGTACACCCGACCGGGGGATGACCTCGGGCAACGTGGGTGACGGTCCGTCGGGTGCGGACGAATCGGACATTCGGGTTGATCGACTGACGGCTGGTGAGCGCGGGAAGGCGGCTGGAATACGCCCGGGTGTGTCGTTAAATGTGACCGTGTACTTCGATGTGGCCTCCACCGCACCGCTCCACCCCGTCGCACGGCAGGCGCTGACCGCCGCCCTGGACGAGGGCTGGGCCGACCCCGCACGGCTCTACCGCTCCGGCCGGCAGGCCCGGATGCTGCTGGACGCCGCCCGCGAGACGGTCGCCGGGGTGCTCGGCGCCCGGCCGGACGAGATCGCGTTCACGGCGAGCGGCACGCAGGCGGTGCAGCTGGGCGTGCTCGGCGCGCTGGCCGGGCACCGGCGGCGGGGCGGGCACCTGGTGCACTCCGCCGTCGAGCACTCCAGCGTGCTGCACACCGCCGAGCGGCACGAGGCCGCCGGCGGCAGCGTCTCGGTGGTCCCGGTGGACCGCCACGGGCGGGTCGCCCCCGAGGAGTTCGCGGCGGCGCTGCGGCCGGACACCGCGCTCGCCGTGCTGCAGTCGGCCAACCACGAGGTGGGTACGGTGCAGCCGGTGGCCGAGACGGCCGGGCTCTGCGGCGACGTGCCGCTGCTGGTGGACGCCGCGCAGAGCGCCGGGCGGCTGGACGTCCCGGCGGGCTGGTCCCTGCTGACGGCCAGTGCCCACAAGTGGGGCGGGCCCGCCGGGGTCGGGGTGCTGGCGGTGCGCAAGGGCGTCCGGTACGCCTCGCCGCTGCCGGCCGACGAGCGCGAGGGCGGCCGGGTGCCGGGGTACGTCAACGTCCCGGCGATCGTGGCCGCGGCCGCCTCGCTGCGGGCCGTCCGGGCCGAGGCCGACCGGGAGAACGCCCGGCTGCACGCCCTGGTCGAACGGATCCGGGCCCGGGTGCCCGGGTTGGTGCCGGAGGTGGAGGTGGTCGGCGACCCGGTACGGCGGCTGCCGCACCTCGTCACCTTCTCCTGCCTGTACGTGGACGGCGAGGTGCTGCTGACCGAGCTGGACCGGGCCGGCTTCGCGGTCTCCTCGGGCTCGTCCTGCACCTCCTCCACCCTGACGCCGAGCCATGTGCTGGCGGCGATGGGCGTGCTCACCGAGGGCAACGTCCGGGTCTCGCTGCCGTTCGGGGCGGCCGAGGCGGACGTCGAGCGGTTCCTCACCGTCCTGCCGGACGTGGTGGCCCGGGTCCGTGCCCCGCTCGGGCTGGACCTGCCCGCGCCGGCGGCGGCCGCGCGGCCCGAGGAGGAGACGCGGCCGGAGGAGGAGACGCCGGCGCTCGTCGTCGACGCGCTCGGCAAGCGGTGCCCGCTGCCCGTCATCGAGCTGGCCAGGCGGATCGGCGAGGTGCCGCCGGGCGGGACGGTCGCCGTGCTGGCGGACGACGAGGCCGCCCGGCTGGACATCCCGGCCTGGTGCGGGATGCGCGGGCAGGAGTACCTGGGCGAGGCCCCGGCCGCCGGGTACGGCGGCGACCGGGGCTCGGCCTACCTGGTGCGGCGCACGGCCTGAGCCTGCCGGCCGGCCTGCCGCACGGGCCCGCGGGCTACTTGACCAGGTGTGCGCGGATCTCGGCGGCGGCCTCGGCGCCGTAGGCGCCCTCGAAGCGCTCCAGGAAGGTGGCGGGGCGCAGCTCGTACTCCTGGGTGCCGACGGTCTCGATCACCAGGGTGGCCAGCATGCAGCCGAGCTGGGCCGAGCGCTCCAGGTCCAGCTCCCAGGAGAGGCCCGCCAGGAAGCCGGCGCGGAAGGCGTCGCCGACACCGGTCGGGTCGACCTTGGAGTCCTCGGGGGCGCAGCCGACGATCACCGGGGGCTCGCCCTTGCGGTCGATCCGCACGCCCTTGCTGCCGAGGGTGGTGACCCGGGTGCCGACCCGGGTGAGGAGCTCGTCGGCGTCCCAGCCGGTCTTGCTCTCGATCAGCGCGGCCTCGTACTCGTTGGTGAAGAGGTAGGCGGCGCCGTCGACGATCTCCCGGATGTCCTCGCCGTCCAGGCGGGCCAGCTGCTGGGAGGGGTCGGCCGCGAAGGCGTAGCCGCGGGTGCGGCACTCCTGGGTGTGGCGGACCATGCCCTGCGGGTCGTCGGCACCGATCAACACGAGGTCCAGGCCGCCGACGCGGTCGACGATCGGCTTCAGCTCGATGTTGCGGGCCTCGGCCATCGCCCCGGTGTAGAACGAGGCGATCTGGTTGTGGTCCTCGTCCGTGGTGCACATGAAACGGGCGGTGTGCCGCGTCTCGGAGATGTGGACCGACTGGCAGTCGACGTTGTTGCGCTCCAGCCAGCTGCGGTACTCGGCGAAGTCCGCACCGGCGGCGCCGACCAGGATCGGACGCAGCCCGAGCACGCCCATGCCGAAGGCGATGTTCGGTGCGACACCGCCCCGGCGGATGTCGAGGGTGTCGACCAGGAAGGACAGCGACACGGTGTGCAGCTGCTCGGCGACGAGCTGCTCGGCGAACCGGCCGGGGAACGTCATCAGGTGGTCGGTGGCGATCGAGCCGGCGACGGCGATACGCACGGAAGGTCTCCTCAGGATGGCGGCGTGGCCACGAAAAACAGGGGGTGAACCCACTCACGGTACCCGGCGGGGGGCGGGCGGCGGCAAGACCGGCGGGATTGGCACCGGCCACCGTCGAACGTGTACTACCCCCGGGTAGCTCTGGTGGGGGCCGGGTGGTCGGCCTAGGGTCGCTGCCAGGGGCCGGGTCCGGCCCCGTCCGAGCCGTGGCAGTGCGGCCGCGGCACCGTGGATCGGAGCGATCGCCGATGATGCCCAGTGACCACTTGCAGCCCGGCCACTCCCACCTGCGCGTTCCGCCTGCCCTGAGGGGCGACGCGGACGGCGAGACCCTGGACGCGCTGGTGGACTCCTCCCGGCAGCTCCGGCGGTTCTGGCCGCTGCTGGCCACCGGCCCCGAGCCGATCGCCCCCGCCCGGGCCGGCTTCCGGGTCTCCTCCGGGGCGCAGCGGCTGGTCGCCGGGATGGCCGAATACGGTATCTGAACCCGCCCCGGGGGCGGCCCCGCGGACGGGCCGGTGCGAGGGTCCCGGACGGACCGGCGGACGGACGGGAACCGGATTGGTCCGGGGCACGTCACATCCGCGCGGTACGGCCGAGGAGGCGGTGCCGCTGAGCCCTCGGGAGGATGTTCAGATGGATCTGTTGGATCTGGAGCCGACGCCCCGGCGCACCGGTGGTGCACCCGCGGTCCGGTCGCGCGGGCGGCGGGCGGCGGCCCTGGCGGGTCTGGTGCTGGCGGCGGCGGTCACGGTGGCCGGGTGCGACGGGAGCGGCAAGTCGGCCTCCGACGCGGCCACCGGGTCGGCGCAGCCCGCGGCGGCGGCTGTGACGCCGTCCTCGCCGTCCTCCCCGGCGCCCTCCGCCGCCACCACCACGCCGGCCACGCCCCCGTCGTCCGGCCCGTCGACGTTCACGCCCGGCCCCGGGCCCTCGTCGACGGCGCAACCGGCCGACCCGCAGCCGCCCTCGGCCAGTCCCCAGGGCAACGGCATCGCGGTCGGTGAGCCGGACCCGAACGGGCAGGGGGCCGGGAAGGCGGTCCGCCCCGCGATCTCCTACCGGGCGGACGGCAACAAGCTGACGGTCTGGTTCTACGGCGGGGTCTGCGAGCGGTACGCGCTGAAGGCCGACGAGTCCAAGCCGGGCCGGGTGGACGTCCGGGTCACGCTGGCGGCGCCGGTTCCGGCCGGGCAGGCCTGCGCCGAGCTGGCCAAGCGGCAGACGGTGTCCGTGGAGCTGAAGCAGCCGCTGGCGGGCCGGGGGGTGACCGACCTCGCGACCGGCCAGGAGGTGCCGCTGGAGGCTGACCCGCACGTCGGGCCCGACCCGGCGACCCCGGACGTCAGCGGCCGGTAGCGGCCGGCGGGCGCGTCCGCGGAAACGGCGAAGGCGGCCCCGGGAGCTCCCGGGGCCGCCTTCGCCGTCTGCCGACTAGCTGAACGAGTCGCCGCAGGCGCAGGAGCCGGTGGCGTTCGGGTTGTCGATCGTGAAGCCCTGCTTCTCGATGGTGTCCACGAAGTCGACGGTGGCGCCGCCGAGGTACGGGGCGCTCATCCGGTCGGTGACGACCTTCACACCGTCGAAGTCCTTGATCACGTCGCCGTCGAGCGAACGCTCGTCGAAGAACAGCTGGTAACGCAGGCCCGAGCAGCCACCGGGCTGGACGGCGACGCGCAGAGCGAGGTCGTCGCGGCCCTCCTGCTCCAGCAGGCCCTTGACCTTGGCCGCGGCGGCATCGGTAAGGAGGATGCCACTCTCGACGGTGGTCTCGTCCTGGACGGTCATCTGCTTTCTCCCGGTCTTGACGACGGTCTGCCGCCAGTGCCAACCGACGGCCGTCCGGTTTCATTTCCGGACGGCGGTGTGTTTTCGGAGGTCTTCTGCGGCGGAATTTCCGTGGGCCGGGTGTACCACCCGCTCCCCTACGCTCCCCATGCTCGCACAACCGGCGCGGGTCGGGGACCGCCCCGGCCCGCCGATCCGGACGAACCGGCCTCGCGCGGACGCCTCGGCGGCCAGGATGGAGGGCATGATCCTGCGACAGGTCAGGGACTCCGCCACCGACGCGGAGGCCGTCCAGCTCATCGCCCGCGACGCGTTCGCCTCGCTCCCCGACGCCCGGCCCCCCGCCGGTCCGCCCCGGCCGCCCGTCTACCAACTGGCCCGGACGAGGCACCTGGCGCGCACCGACCCGCAGGGCTGCTGGCTGGCCGAACTGGACGGTGAGCCGGTCGGCGCGGTGCTCTCGCTGCGCCGTGAGGGCACCTGGGTGCTGGCGCTGCTCGTGGTGCTGCCACAGGTGCAGGGCAAGGGCGTCGGGCGGCTGCTGCTGGAGCGGGCCACCGCGTACGGGCGCGGGTGCCTGCGCGGGATGCTCTGCGCCTCGCCGTCGCCCGCGGCCGTCCGCCGCTACCGGCTGGCCGGGTTCACCCTGTACCCGGCGATGCAGCTGACCGGGCAGGTGGTCCGGGCCGGGCTGGTCGATCCGGGGGACATCCCGGTCCACCCGGGCAACGCCACCCACCGGCACCTGCTGGACTCGGTGGACCGGCGGCTGCGCGGCGCCGCGCACGGGCCGGACCACGAGCTGATGCTCGCCCACTGCGAGGAGCTGCTGATCGCGGACGCGCTGGCCGGCAGCGGCTACTGCTACCGGGACGGCGGGGAGGTGAAGCTGCTGGCGGCCACCTCCAAGCGGATCGCCGCCCGGCTGCTGCGCGAGGCGCTGGCCCGGGTCCCGGAGGGCACGGAGGCACGGGTGGAGGCCCTGACCGCCGAGCAGGAGTGGGCGCTGGACGTCGGGCTGGAGGTCGGCCTGACCGTGGAGACCCGCGGCTACCTGGGACTGCGCGGGATGCGCCCGCCCGCGCCGTACGTGCCGAACGGCGGGCTGCTGTAGGAAACGGCGGAGGACCCCCGCCGGGCGATCCCGGCGGGGGTCCTCCGCGTTCCGCTCACGCCATGGTGTCGAGGATCTCCCTGACCATCTCCATGGTGGTGCCCGGGTGCAGGAAGGCGAAGCGGGCGACCGTCTCGCCGTCCCAGCCGGTCGGGGTGACGAAGCCGATCTGGTCCGCGAGCAGCTGCTGCGACCAGCGGTAGTAGTCCTCGTTGGTCCAGCCGGTGCGCTTGAAGCAGACCGCGGAGAGCTGCGGGTCGAACAGCAGCTCCAGGTGCTCGGTGTCGCGGATCAGCTGCGCGGTGTCGCGGGCCAGCTGGAGGCCGGTCTCGATGGCGTCGGTGTACGCCTGGGTGCCGTGCACGGCCAGCGAGAACCAGAGCGGCAGGCCGCGGGCGCGCCGGGTCAGGTGGTAGGCGTAGTCGGTGGGGTTCCACTCGTCGCCCTCGGTGTGCAGCACGTCCAGGTAGGAGGCGTCCTGGGTGTGCACGGCGCGGGCCAGCTGGGGGTTGCGGTAGATCAGCGCGGCGCAGTCGAACGGGGCGAACAGCCACTTGTGCGGGTCCACCACGAACGAGTCGGCGTGCTCGATGCCGTTGTAGCGCTCGCGCACCGAGGGGGCGAAGAGGCCGGCGCCGCCGTAGGCGCCGTCCACGTGGAACCACATGTCGCGCTCGCGGGCGACCTCGGAGAGGCCCTGGAGGTCGTCGACGATGCCCTCGTTGGTGGTGCCGGCGGTGCCGACGACGGCGATCACCGTCTCCGGGTGGGGATCGGCGGCCAGGGCGGCGCGCAGCGCCTCGCCGGTGAAGCGGCGGTCGACGGTCGGGACCTTGAAGGCCTCGACGCCGATGATGTTGAAGGTGTTCTTGACCGAGGAGTGCACCTGGTCGGCGACGGCTATCCGCAGCCGGGCCTCCGGGCCGACGCCGAGCCTGCGGCGGGCGGTGTCGCGGGCGACGACGAGCGCGGAGAGGTTGCCGGCCGAGCCGCCGGAGACGAAGGTGCCGCCGGCCGAGGCGGGCAGGCCGGCGCGGTCCGCGATCAGGCGCAGCACCTGGTTCTCGGCGGCGATGGCGCCGGCCGCCTCCAGCCAGGAGATGCCCTGGAGCGAGGCGCAGGAGACGACCATGTCGAAGAGGAGCGCGGCCTTGGTGGGGGCGCACGGGATGAACGACAGGTAGCGCGGGCTGTCGGCGGAGATCACCGCGCGGGACAGCTCGTGGTCGTAGAGCTTGAGCACGTCGGCCGGGTTGTTGCCGTCCGGGTTGAGCAGGCCGGCCAGCTGGGCGCGCAGGTGCTCGCCGTCACCGGGGTGGTCGAGCGGGACGGGGTCGTACTGCAGCCGCTCCCGCATGTAGTCGAATACCAGGTCGACCAGCTCGTTGTCGGGCCGGTGCATGCGGTCGGGGGCTGCGGACACGGGGGTCCCTCTCGGCTGTGGGGTGTCGGGGGGAGGACCGGCGGCGCGGGGCGTCTCACCGCGTTGCCGGACCTCATCAGCCTAGGCAGCGGGGGGCCGGCGCCGCGCGTCGGAACGCGGCCGGCGAGGCAGGATTCGGGCGTCTTCGGCCCGGTCCGCGCAGGAATCCTGCGCCTGCCCCGGCCGGGCCCGTGATCGGGCCCGGTGGAGCCCGTCGGCCGGGCTGGGCCCTCCGGGGATCAGCCGATGAGCTGGGAGAGGACGACGGAGGAGCGGCTGCGCTGGACGCCGGGCTCCTTGCGGATCCGCTCGATCACCGCCTGGAGGTGGTGCATGTCGGTGGCGCGCAGGTGGACCAGGGCGTCCGGGTCCCCGGTGACCGTCCAGGCGGCCACCACCTCGGGGAACTGCCGCAGGCTGGCCAGGATCTCCTCGGGGGCGGTCCGCTCGCGGCAGTAGACCTCGACGAAGGCCTCGGTCTGCCAGCCGAGCACGGACGGGTCGAGGACGACGGTGAAGCCGCGCACCACCCCGCGCGCCCGCAGCCGGTCGATCCGGCGGCGGACGGCGGTGGCGGAGAGGTTCACCTGGAGGCCGATCTCGGCGTAGGAGGCGCGGCCGTCGCTGGCCAGCCGGGCGAGCAGCAGACGGTCGGTCTCGTCCAGGTCGGCCCCGACCGTCTCGTGCGCTCGGCTGGTGCTCATCGGTGCGGGGCTCCACGGGTCGTACGGGATCGGCGGGCGGGCAGCGGGGAGGCGGCGGCCGCCGAAACGGTTCGGCTCCATTCTGGCGGATGACAGGACCGAGTCCACCGCTGGCGGATGACGGCCCGGGGTACGGCGCCGGTCACCTGCCCGCCGTCCGGCGCCCGCCGGGCGCTGCGGCGTCACTCCACGAGCAGGACGATCTTGCCGCGGGTGCGGCCCTCGGCGCTCAGCTCCTGCGCGGACGCGGCCTGGGCGAGCGGGAAGGTGGAGGCGACGGTGACGGTGAGCCGGCCGGCGTCGGCCAGGGCGGCCAGCTCGGCCAGTCCGGCGGCGTCCGGACGGGCCCAGAGGTACCGGCCGCCGAGCTCCTTCACCCGGTAGTCGGCGACCGAGACGATCCGGCCCGGGTCCGCGACCAGCGCGGCCGAGAGCTCGGCGGCGCCGCCGCCGGCCAGGTCGAGGGCGGCGTCCACCCCGTCGGGGGCCAGCGCGCGGACCCGCTCGGCCAGGCCGTCGCCGTACCGCACCGGCTCGGCGCCCAGCCCTCGCAGGTAGTCGTGGTTGTGCTCCCCCGCGGTGCCGATCACCCGGGCCCCGAAGGCCCTGGCGAGCTGGACGGCCAGGTGGCCGACCCCGCCGGCCGCGGCGTGCACCAGCACGGTGTCGCCCGGGCGGATCCGCAGCGCCTTCAGGCCCTGGAGCGCGGTCAGCCCGGCCAGCGGCAGGCCGCCGCTCTGCGTCCAGTCCAGCGCGGCCGGCCTGCGGGCCAGCGTGCGGACGGGCGCGGCGACCAGTTCGGCGTAGGTGCCGTGCTCGGCCCAGTCCTTGCGGACGTAGCCGAAGACCTCGTCCCCTGGGGCGAACTCGGTGACGCCGCCGCCGACCGCACGGACCACCCCGGCCACGTCCCAGCCCATCACCAGCGGGAAGCGGGCGTCCAGCAGCCCGTCCAGGTGCCCCTCCCGGACGTGCCGGTCCACCGGGTTCACCCCTGCCGCCCGGACCCGCACCAGTACGGAGTCCGGCCCGACCTTCGGGTCCGGCAGTTCGGTGTACTCGACCACCTCGGGGCCGCCGTAACGGCGGATCGCGATTGCCTTCATGCGCCCAGCCTCACCCGGAAGCCCCCGGATATCGATTCGGCCACGCAAGGAAGCGTCCGAACCGGCGAGCGGTTCTCGTCACATCGACAGGACGGCCATCGTCACTGTGACGCTAACCGGTTATCATAGATAGCGTCAGATAGACGAGAAGGCTGCACCGACTGATCGGCCGCACAGAAGGGCACCCGCCCGTGACCACCACCATCACCGAGACCTACGGCGTCGACCCCACCCCGACGCCGCTCGCTCTGCTGCTGCTCGGCCGTGAGGCCGACCCGAACAGCGAGCGTGGCGTCGAGTGCCCCGGCGACCTCCCGGCCGCCTCGGACCCGGACCTCGTCGAGCGCGCACGGGCGGCCAAGGCCGCACTCGGCGACCGCGTCTTCATCCTCGGCCACCACTACCAGCGCGACGAGGTGATCGAGTTCGCCGACGTCACCGGCGACTCCTTCAAGCTCGCCCGCGACGCGGCCGCCCGCCCGGAGGCCGAGTACATCGTCTTCTGCGGCGTGCACTTCATGGCCGAGTCCGCGGACATCCTCACCACCGACGCCCAGCAGGTCGTCCTCCCGGACCTCGCGGCCGGCTGTTCGATGGCCGACATGGCCACCGCCGAGCAGGTCGCCGAGTGCTGGGACGTACTGACCGACGCCGGCATAGCCGACGTGACCGTCCCGGTCTCGTACATGAACTCCTCCGCCGACATCAAGGCCTTCACCGGCCGGCACGGCGGCACCATCTGCACCTCGTCCAACGCCAAGCGGGCGCTGGAGTGGGCCTTCGAGCAGGGCCAGAAGGTGCTCTTCCTGCCGGACCAGCACCTGGGCCGCAACACCGCGGTGCGCGAGATGGGCTTCTCGCTCGACGACTGCGTGCTCTACAACCCGCACAAGCCGAACGGCGGGCTGACCGCCGAGGAGCTGCGCAACGCCAAGATGATCCTCTGGCGCGGCCACTGCTCGGTGCACGGGCGGTTCTCGCTGGACTCGGTGAACGACGTCCGCGCGCGCATCCCCGGCGTCACCGTGCTGGTGCACCCCGAGTGCCGGCACGAGGTCGTCGCGGCCGCCGACATGGTGGGCTCGACCGAGTACATCATCAAGGCGCTGGACGCCGCCGAGCCCGGCTCCAAGTGGGCCATCGGCACCGAGCTGAACCTCGTCCGCCGCCTCGCCAAGGCGCACCCGGACAAGGAGGTCGTCTTCCTGGACCGGGCGGTCTGCTTCTGCTCCACCATGAACCGGATCGACCTGCCGCACCTGGTCTGGGCGCTGGAGTCGCTGGTCGAGGGCCGGGTGCCGAACGTGATCAGCGTCGACCCGGAGACCGAGAAGTACGCCAAGGCGGCGCTGGACCGGATGCTCGCCCTGCCGTAGCCGGCACCGCACGGACGCCGAAAGGGCGGGCCCCCTCCGCAGTGGAGGGGGCCCGCCCTTGTCGCGTCTGGCGTCCGGCGCGAGACGGTGGCTACTCCGGGATGCCGGGGATCAGGCCGTCACCCTCGGCCCGCAGCAGCTGCCGGACCTCGTCGATCGTCGCGTCGGCATCCGGGAGGATCAGGTCGGACGGCTCCAGCGAGTCGTCCGCCAGCGGGGTCCCGAACTTCTTGACGGCGCCCAGCAGCTCACCGAGCGCCCGCCTGAAGTGTTCGTCGTCCCCCGACTCCAGTGCGGCGAGGAGCTCCTCGTCCAGCTCGTTGAGCCGGTTCAGATGAGCTTCGCCCACCTCGAACTGGCCCTCCCCCATGACCCTCATGATCATGCCGTGCGTCTCCCTGGTTGGTGGGGTGAAGCTCAGATCACTTGTTGTAGTTGATGCGCGGGGTGTCCTGCTGCGAGGCGTCGTGCGGCTGCGCCTTGCCCTGCTCGATCGCCTGCGGGCCGGAGGACGGCGAACCGCCCGTCAGCTCGGCCTTCATCCGGGCCAGCTCCAGCTCGACGTCCGAACCGCCGGCCACGCGCTCCAGCTCGGCCTCGATGTCGTCCTTGCGGCCGAGACCGCTGGCGTCGTCGAGCGCGCCGGAGGCCAGCAGCTCGTCGATCGCACCGGCCCGGGCCTGCATCTGCGCGGTCTTGTCCTCGGCCCGCTGGATCGCCAGACCGACGTCGCCCATCTCCTCCGAGATGCCGGAGAACGACTCGGCGATCCGGGTCTGCGCCTGGGCCGCGGTGTAGGTGGCCTTGATGGTCTCCTTCTTGGTGCGGAAGGCGTCCACCTTGGCCTGCAGCCGCTGGGAGGCGAGCGTGAGCTTCTCCTCCTCGGCCTGGAGCTGCTGGTACTGCGTCTCCAGGTCGGTGATCTGGGACTGCATGTTCGCCTTGCGGGTCAGCGCCTCGCGCGCGAGGTCCTCCCGGCCGAGCGAGAGCGCCTTGCGGCCCTGGTCCTCGTACTTCGCGGACTGCTGCTGGAGCTGGGTCAGCTGGAGTTCCAGCCGCTTGCGCGAGGTGGCCACGTCCGCGACACCGCGACGTACCTTCTGCAGCAGTTCGAGCTGCTTCTGGTACGAATAGTCCAGCGTCTCACGCGGATCCTCCGCCCGGTCCAAGGCCTTGTTCGCCTTGGAGCGGAAGATCAGCCCCATACGCTTCATGATTCCGTCGCTCATGGGCCTCGGGTGCCCCCTTCTCCGGCCTGCGGTCTCTATCTCGTTACCAGACACGACGAGTGTATGTGCAGCGAGCCCTTCGCCGCAGTGCACCTGCCTGCAACAAGACTGCTACAGCGACACCCCCGACTGCCTCATCCCCGGGGTGGATCCGGCCCTCATCCCCTCCACCGTTCCCCGCGGTGATCCCCTACGGGAAGACCCCCGGAAGCCCGGCACCGGCCCGGCCGCACGCGATCGATATGCGTTTGGGTCCAAGGACACCCGAAGAAGCGGTCGTGCACCCCGTACGCTGGTGGTGTGTTCCGACGCCGTTCAGATGATGCCGCCGCCTCCGCCGCTGTGCTGGAGAAGCAGGACGAGACGACCCAGGCCCGCGACCCGCAGGCGAAGAAGGGCCGCCCCACGCCCAAGCGCAGTGAGGCCGAGGCCAACCGGCGTACCCGGGTGACCGTGCCCAAGGACCGCAAGGAGGCCTCCCGGCAGGCGCGCGAGCGCATGCGGGCCGAGCGCGAGAAGCAGCGCACCGCGCTGCTGGAGGGCGACGAGCGCCACCTCCCGGCCCGTGACAAGGGCCCGGTGCGCAAGTTCACCCGCGACTACGTGGACGCCCGATGGTCGCTCGCCGAGTTCTTCCTGCCCGCCGCGGTGGTCATCCTGGTGCTCAGCATCGTGAAGGTGCCGGCCCTCCAGCTGCTCTCCACCGTGCTGTTCCTGCTCTTCTTCGTGCTGGTGATCCTGGACTTCGTCCGCCTCGGCCTCGGTCTGCGCAAGCAGCTCGGCGAGCGCTTCGCCGGCCAGAACACCCGCGGCGCGGTCGCCTACGGCCTGATGCGCATCCTCCAGATGCGCCGGCTGCGGCTGCCCAAGCCGCAGGTGCGGCGCGGAGAGAAGCCCTGACCGCCGAACCGGTGGACTCCGGCTGGGCCCCTCCGTCCTGGGAGGGGCCCGGCCTGTACGCGCTGCCGGGCCAGGGCGACGGCGGCCACGACCGGATCGCCCAGGAGCGCCGGCTGCCCTCGCGCAGCGGCTCCTTCGCTGGCGGCACCGGCCCGTGGCTCGACCGCCTCGGCAGCCTGCGCAACCTCGTCCGGCAGGAGCTGGTCGCCCGGCAGCTCGCCGAGCAGCTCACCGGACGCAGCGCCCAGCGCGTCCTCGACATCGGCTGCGGCCAGGGCACCCAGGCACTGCGCCTGGCCCGGGCCGGCCACTACGTCACCGGCATCGACTCCGACCCGGTGGCGCTCGGCGTCGCCCAGGGGGCACTGGCCGAGGAGCCGCCCGAGGTCCGCGGCCGGCTCCAGCTGCTCAGCGGCGACGGCCACCAGTGCGGGCGCTGGTTCGGGCCCCGCAGCTTCGATGTCGTGCTCTGCCACGGCGTCCTGATGTACCTGCCGGACCCGGATCCCATGATCGCCTCGCTGGCCCGGCTGCTGGCCCCCGGCGGACTGCTCTCCCTGCTCGTCCGCAACCGCGACTCGCTGGCCCTGCGGCCCGCCGCCGCCGGCGACTGGCGGGCCGCCCTGCACGCCTTCGAGAGCGACCGCTACTACAACCGGCTGGGGCTGGCCGCCCGCGCCGACCGGATCGCCGACCTCGCCGTCACCCTCTCCGAGGTGTCCGTGCCGCTGCGGCACTGGTACGGCGTCCGGGTCTTCACCGACAACGCGCCCGACGACGCGGCGCCGCCGGTGGACGGGCGGCAGCTGGCCCAGCTGCTGGAGGCCGAGGAACGGGCCGGCCGCACCGACCCGTACCGGCAGGTCGCCGCGCTGCTGCACGTGTTCGGGGCCAAGTAGCCCCGTCACGCAGCCCCGTCACGGACGGGACCGCGCGGACTCAGGCCTCGTGCAGGCTCATCGAGTAGACCTCCCGGCCGTCGTCGAGCAGGACCGCGGTGTCCACCCCGCCCTCGGCCAGCTCCTTCCAGGACTCCCCGATCCAGGTCTCGGCGTCCCCCTGGCCGGCGAACTCCTCCTCCTGGCCGCCGGCCGGGGCCACCACGGTGCCGTCCGCCTTCTCGTACCGCCACGTCCACACCATGCCCGGCTCCTCCTGTGTGCTGCCCTGCCCGGTAAGACCCTGTGTGCTGCGCACCTTAGCCTGCCCGGTGGGATCTTCCGTATGCCTCGTCCGGCAGGATGAGCGGCATGGCAACCGATCCCGCACTCCCCCGCACGCTGGTCCTCGGCGGTGCGCGCTCCGGCAAGTCCACCACGGCCGAGCGGCTGCTCGCCCGGTACGAGGACGTGCTGTACGTGGCCACCAGCGGCACCCGGGACGACGACACCGACTGGGCGCAGCGGGTCGCCCTGCACCGCGACCGGCGCCCGGCGGGCTGGCGCACCGCCGAGACCTGCGCGCTGGAGGCCGTCCTGGCCGACGACGCCGACCCGGCACCGGTGCTGATCGACTGCCTGGCGCTCTGGCTGACCGCCGTGATGGACGAGTGCGGCGCCTGGGACGACGCGGTGTGGACGGACGGCGGCGAGGCGGCGGTGCAGGCCCGCTGCGAGGCGCTCGCCGCCGCGTGGGCCGGGACGGGCCGTCAGGTGATCGCGGTCAGCAACGAGGTCGGCATGGGCGTCGTCCCGGCGACCGCCGCCGGCCGTCGCTTCCGGGACACGCTCGGACGGCTGAACATGGCCGTGGCGGACGCCTCGGAGCGTGTGCTGCTGGTCGTGGCGGGGCAAGCCCTGACCATCAAATCGGTTGGCGTGTAGCCTTCCGAGCGGTGAGTCCCCCGCCTCGGTGACGAGGCGGCTTCTCACTCGACCACTTGCGCAGTCCCATGACGGCCAAGCCCTGACCCTGCCTGGGGCAGACCTCGAATGTACGCCGCGCGCCCCGCGGTGTGAGCGAGAAACGGATTAATGGACACGACCGTGGATCTCGACACGTTCTCCTCGCTCGTCGAGCGCCCCGACGAGAGCGCCCGGCGGGCCGCCGAGGAGCGCTGGCGGACACTGGACCGGCCGCGCGGCGGGCTCGGCCGGCTGGAGGAGCTCGGCAGCTGGCTGTCGTCCGTTCAGGGGCGTTCCCCGGTGCAGCCGCTGTCGGCGCCCAAGGTGCTGCTGTTCGCCGCCGACCACGGGGTGGCGGCCCTCGGCGTGTCCCGGCTGCCCGCCCGGGGCGGCACGGCCGCCCGGGTCCGGGCGGTCCTGGACGGCACCGCGCCGGTCGCGCTGCTCGCCCGGCGCTTCGGCGCCGGGGTGCGGGTGGTGGACGTCGCGGTGGACGCGGACCCGTCCGACTTCCCCGACGAGGTGGTCGCGCACCGGGTGCGGCGCGGCTCCGGCCGGATCGACCGCGAGGACGCGCTGACCCCGGAGGAGACCGTCAAGGCCTTCCGCGCCGGGATGGCCGTCGCCGATGAGGAGGCCGACGCCGGTACCGACCTGGTGGTGCTGGGCGACCTCGGGGTCGGCTCGACCACGGTGGCCGCGGTGCTGGTCGGCGCGCTCTGCGGAACGGACGCGGCCGCGGTGACCGGGCGCGGCTCGGGCATCGACGACAAGGTGTGGATGGTCAAGTGCGCGGCCATCAGGGACTCGCTGCGGCGGGCCCGGCCGGTGCTCGGCGACCAGCTGGCACTGCTCGGCGCCACCGGCGGGGCCGACTTCGCGGCGATCACCGGCTTCCTGCTCCAGGCCGCGGTCCGGAGGCTGCCGGTCGTCCTGGACGGAGTGGTCTCGTCGGCCTGCGCGCTGGTCGCCCAGCGCATCGCGTTCCGGGCGCCCGAGTGGTGGCGGGCCGGGCAGTCCAGCGGCGAGCCGGCCCAGGCGAAGGCGTACGACCGGCTCACCCTGACGCCGCTCCAGGAGCAGGGGATCACCATGGGCGAGGGCGTCGGCGCGCTGATGGCGCTGCCGCTGCTCCAGGCCGCGGCGGACTCCCTGGCCGAGCACAAGCCCGCGGCGACCGCGGCGCCGGTGCCGAAGGAGCAGCCGAAGCTGCCGTCCGCGGCGGAGCTGCTGGGCCGGGTGTAGCGGAGGCCTGACGGGGTGCCCGGACGGGCCCCCGGGCCAGGCAGCGGCGGCGACCCGGCAGTACACGGTGCCCGTGCCCCGACGGGCACCTCGGTGATCAGGACGAAGGAGCGGCGGGTGCAGGAGGGGCCTTCGACCGTGCCCGCGTCCTGGGGGGACGGGCTGCGCTTCGGGTTCGGGACGCTGTCGGTGCTGCGGGTGCGGGTCGAGCGGTGGGACCGGGCGGCGGCGGGGCGGGCGATGACGGCCGCACCGGTGGTCGGGCTGGTGCTCGGCGCGGTGGCGGCGGGCGCGGGGGCGCTGGTCGCGTGGCGTGCGGGCGGACTGCTCGGCGCGGTGGCGGCGGCCGGGGCACTGGCCGCGCTGACCCGGGGGCTGCACCTGGACGGACTGGCCGACGTCGCCGACGGCCTGGGCAGCGGCAAGCCGGCCGAGGACGCGCTGCGCATCATGAAGCAGTCGGACATCGGGCCGTTCGGCGTACTGACCCTGGTCCTGGTGCTGCTGGCCCAGATCGCCGCGCTGGCCGGACAGTTCGACGCCTCGGTGCTGCGCGGCGCGCTCGCGGTGCTGGCCTCGGCGACGGCCGCGCGGTGCGCGCTCGCCTGGGGGTGCCTGCGGTCGGTGCCGGCCGCCCGGCCGGGCGGGCTCGGGGCGGTGGTCGCGGGCACGGTGCCGCCCGCCGCGGCGGTCGCGGCCACGGCCGGGTCGATGCTGCTGACGGCCGCCCTCGGCTGGGCGGACGGATGGTCAGCACTGCGTCTCCCGCTGGCCGTTGCGGCCGGACTCGGGTGCGCCTGGCTCCTGCTCCGGCGCTGCGTCCGGCGGCTGGACGGGATCACCGGGGACGTCCTCGGCGCGATGGCGGAGACCGCCGCGACCGGCACTCTGGTGACGCTCGCCCTGCTGGGCTGACGCGCACCGGCGGTACCCGTACCAAACGGTGGGACACCGGGCGGCGCGTGATCCCAGCATGCGGACTACCATGCGTGGAGCACCGCAGCCCTGCACCGTCGCAGGTCCTGCCCGGCCGACGCGCGTCGAGGAGCCGGGGCTTCTGATGTGTGCGACCGCCGCGACCGGCGGGCGCACGCGCCAGGGGCCCCGGACCCGGCCCGCCCGGCCGGGCGGCCCGCCGCGCCGGCGTCGGCTGCACCGGTGCGGCAGCCACGCCGCGACCGGTCGTGACCGCGAAAGAACAGGACGCATTACGTGACTGCATTGTCTGTGAGCACCTCCTCCGCCGCCTCGCTGCGCGCGGACGCCCTGGTGATCGGTGTCGCGAAGGGCCCCAAGGGCATTGTGCTGGCCCCCGGCGCCGAGGCCGTGAGCGAGGCGTTCGACGGCAAGCTGGCCGAGGTCCTCACCACCCTGGGCGCGACCGGCGCCGAGGGCGAGACCGTCAAGGTGCCCTCCGCCGCCGGCCTGAAGGCCGCGCTCGTCCTCGCGGTCGGCCTCGGCGAGGCCGCCGACGCCGGCTACGGGCTGGAGGCGCTGCGCCGCGCCGCCGGTGTCGCCGCCCGCGCCCTGGCCGGCAGCAAGAAGGCCGCGCTGGCACTGCCGGCCGAGTCCGCCGACGAGATCGAGGCGGTCGCGCTGGGCGGTCTGCTCGGCTCGTACGCCTTCGGCACCTACAAGGGCAACGGCAACGGCAAGGAGCCGGTCGGCGAGCTGGTCCTGCTGGCCGCCCGCAAGGGCAGCAAGGAGGCCAAGGCCGCCGTCGAGCGCGCCCTGGTCGTCGGCGAGGAGATGAACCGGGCCCGCGACCTGGTCAACACCGCCCCGAACGACCTGAACCCGAAGGGCTTCGCCGCGATCGCCCAGGCGGCCGGCAAGGAGCACGGCCTCAAGGTCGAGGTGCTGGACGAGAAGGCGCTCCTCAAGGGCGGCTTCGGCGGCCTGCTGGGCGTCGGCAACGGCTCGGCGAACCCGCCGCGGCTGGTGAAGGTGGCGTACACCCACCCTAAGGCCAAGGCCAGCCTGGCGTTCGTCGGCAAGGGCATCACCTACGACTCGGGCGGCATCTCGCTGAAGCCGGCCGGCCACAACGAGACCATGAAGTGCGACATGGCCGGCGCCGCCGCCGTGTTCGCCGCCGTGGTCGCCGCGAAGCGGCTCGGCCTGGTCGTCAACGTCACCGCCTGGCTGGCGCTGGCGGAGAACATGCCGTCCGGCTCGGCCACCCGCCCGGGTGACGTGCTGCGGATGTACGGCGGCAAGACCGTCGAGGTGCTGAACACCGACGCCGAGGGCCGTCTGGTGCTGGCCGACGCCATCGTGCGGGCCGGCGAGGAGAACCCGGACGTGATCGTCGACGTCGCGACGCTGACCGGCGCGATGATGATGGCGCTGGGCAGCCGCACCTTCGGTGTGATGGCCAACAACGACGAGCTGCGCGAGACGCTGCACACAGTCGCGGGCGAGACCGGCGAGCAGTCCTGGCCGATGCCGCTGCCGGCCGAGCTGCGCAAGGGCATGACCGAGTCGACCATCGCCGACCTGGCCAACATGGGCGACCGGATGGGCGGCGGCCTGGTGGCCGGCCTGTTCCTGAAGGAGTTCGTGGCCGAGGGCATCGACTGGGCCCACCTGGACATCGCCGGCCCGGCCTTCCACGAGGGCGCGCCGTTCGGCTACACCCCCAAGGGCGGCACCGCGAGCGCGGTGCGCACCCTGGTCCGCTTCGCCGAGCAGACCGCTGCGGGCGGCAAGGCCTGATCCGGGGCCCGGAACGGACGGACGGGGTCCGGCGCGTGTGTGCGCCGGGCCCCGTCCTCGTTCCCGGGTGCCCGGCCGGTGCCGGACGCCACCGGACACCCGCGGCGCCGTTACCTGCGAGTAGGGAACGGAGCCCCGCCCCGCACCCTTGTTCGCTACGGGCGAAACTTTGTTCCACTGTGCGGAACCGGCCCGCCCGAAGCCCGTCGCGAGCACCCTTGACGCCGCTGTCAACCCCGCCCTGAGCTGCGACGATGCCCTTCGGTCGGGGGTGTCCCCGCCCCGGTGACCACCCTGTGGGACACCCCCGGGGCGGACCCGGACATCAGCCGCCTTGAACAAGTGCGAAGATGTATTTCCGGCACGACTGGGCGCCCCACAAAGGCTTCCGACCCACCGGACCGCGACCGGCCCGGCGACCCACCCCATTGCATGGAGGACGTGACGTGGCGAACGACGCCAGCACCGTTTTCGACGTAGTCATTCTCGGAGGCGGAAGCGGCGGTTACGCCGCGGCGCTCCGCGCCGCTCAGCTGGGCCTGAGCGTCGTCCTGATCGAGAAGGGTGAGCTGGGCGGCACCTGCCTCCACCGCGGCTGCATCCCGACCAAGGCGCTGCTGCACGCCGCCGAGATCGCGGACGAGACGAAGGAGGCCGCCGAGTTCGGCGTTCTGGCCACCTTCCAGGGCATCGACATCAACGGCGTCCACAAGTACAAGGACGACGTCATCGCCGGCCTGTACAAGGGCCTGCAGGGCCTGGTGGCCTCCCGCAAGGTGACCTTCATCCAGGGCGAGGGCAAGCTCTCCTCGCAGACCTCGGTGGACGTCAACGGCCAGCGCATCGAGGGCCGCCACATCGTCCTGGCGACCGGCTCGGTGCCGCGCTCGATCCCGGGCCTGGAGATCGACGGCGACCGCGTGATCTCCTCGGACCACGCCCTCAAGCTCGACCGCATCCCGAAGTCGGCCGTCATCCTCGGCGGCGGCGTGATCGGCGTCGAGTTCGCCTCGGTCTGGAAGTCCTTCGGCGTCGAGGTCACCATCGTCGAGGCGCTGCCGCACCTCGTCCCGCTGGAGGACGAGAACTCCTCCAAGCTGCTGGAGCGCGCGTTCCGCAAGCGCGGCATCAAGTTCGAGCTGAAGGCCCGCTTCTCGGGCGTCGAGTACACCGAGACCGGTGTCCGCGTCTCCACCGAGAACGGCAAGCAGATCGACGCCGACCTGCTGCTCGTCGCCATCGGCCGCGGCCCGGTCTCGGCCGGCCTCGGCTACGAGGAGAACGGCGTCGCGATGGACCGCGGCTACGTCCTCGTCGACGAGTACATGCGCACCAACGTGCCCACCATCTCCGCCGTCGGCGACCTCGCCCCGACCCTGCAGCTGGCCCACGTCGGCTTCGCCGAGGGCATCCTGGTCGCCGAGCGCCTGGCCGGCCTCAAGCCGGTGCCGATCGACTACGACGGCGTCCCGCGCGTGACCTACTCCAACCCCGAGGTCGCCTCCGTCGGCATCTCCGAGGCGAAGGCCGTCGAGCTGTACGGCAAGGAGAAGGTCGTCACCCTCAAGTACAACCTGGCCGGCAACGGCAAGAGCAAGATCCTGAAGACCGCCGGCGAGATCAAGCTCGTCCAGGTCAAGGACGGCGCCGTGGTCGGCGTCCACATGGTCGGCGCCCGCATGGGCGAGCAGGTCGGCGAAGCCCAGCTGATCTACAACTGGGAGGCGCTGCCCGCCGAGGTCGCGCAGCTCATCCACGCGCACCCGACCCAGTCCGAGGCCCTGGGCGAGGCGCACCTGGCGCTGGCCGGCAAGCCGCTGCACGCGCACGACTGATCGCGCCCCACCTTCCCCCCATTCCAGTACGCAAGACTTGATAGGAGTCGCTGAAACCATGGCGGTCTCAGTAACACTGCCCGCGCTGGGCGAGAGCGTTTCCGAGGGCACCGTCACCCGTTGGCTGAAGGCCGAGGGTGAGCGCGTGGAGGTCGACGAGCCGCTGCTCGAGGTCTCGACCGACAAGGTCGACACCGAGATCCCGGCCCCGGCCTCGGGCATCCTGGCCTCGATCAAGGTCGGCGAGGACGAGACCGTCGAGGTGGGCGCCGAGCTGGCGGTCATCGACGACGGCTCGGGCGCCCCGGTCGCCGCTCCGGCCCCGGCCGCCGAGGCCGCCCCGGCCCCGGTCGCCGCCCCGGCCCCGGTCGTGGAGGCGCCCGTCGCCGCCGCCCCGGTCGCCGAGGCCCCGGCTGCTCCGGCCGCCCCGGCCGCCCCGGCCGGCGACGCCACCCCGGTGCTGCTGCCCGCGCTCGGCGAGTCCGTCACCGAGGGCACCGTCACCCGCTGGCTGAAGGCCGAGGGTGACACCGTCGAGGTCGACGAGCCGCTGCTCGAGGTCTCCACCGACAAGGTCGACACCGAGATCCCGTCGCCGGTCGCGGGCACCGTGGTGAAGATCCTGGTCGGCGAGGACGAGACCGCCGAGGTCGGCGCCCAGCTCGCGCTGATCGGCGCCGCGGGCGCCGCTGTGGCCGCTCCGGCCCCCGTCGCCGCCCCGGCTCCGGCCGCCCCGGCCGCTCCCGCCCCGGCTCCGGCCCCCGTCGCCCCGGCCGCCCCGGTGGCCGCTCCGGCTCCGGTCGCCCCGGCCGCTCCGGTCGCCCCGGCTGCTCCGGCTGCTCCGGCTCCGGTCGCCGCCCCGGCCCCGGCCGCCGCCCCGGCCCCCGTCGCGGCCCCGGCCCCGGTGGCCTCCCCGGCTCCGGTCGCGCCCGCCGCCCCGGTGGCCGACAGCGGGGACGCCTACGTCACCCCGCTGGTGCGCAAGCTCGCCGCCGAGCAGGGCGTCGCCCTGGCCTCCGTCACCGGCACCGGTGTCGGCGGCCGGATCCGCAAGCAGGACGTCATCGCCGCCGCCGAGGCCGCCAAGGCCGCGCCGGCCCCCGTCGCCGCCGCCCCGGCCGCCGCGCCGAAGGCCGCCGCCGCGCCGTCGCCGCTGCGTGGCGAGACGGTCAAGATGACCCGCATGCGCAAGGTCATCGGCGACAACATGCTGAAGGCCCTGCACGAGCAGGCCCAGCTGACCAGCGTGGTCGAGGTGGACGTCACCAAGATCATGTCGCTGCGCGGCAAGGCCAAGGACGCCTTCCTCGCCCGCGAGGGCGTCAAGCTGTCCCCGATGCCGTTCTTCGTCAAGGCCGCGGCCCAGGCGCTGAAGACCAACCCGGTCGTCAACGCCCGGATCAACGAGGCCGAGGGCACCATCACCTACTTCGACACCGAGAACATCGGTATCGCGGTGGACTCCGAGAAGGGTCTGATGACCCCGGTCATCAAGGGTGCGGGCGACCTCAACATCGCCGGCATCTCCAAGAAGACCGCGGAGCTGGCCAGCAAGGTGCGCGGCAACAAGATCACCCCGGACGAGCTGTCCGGCGCCACCTTCACCATCAGCAACACCGGTTCGCGCGGTGCGCTGTTCGACACCGTGATCGTGCCGCCGAACCAGGTCGCCATCCTGGGCATCGGCGCGACCGTCAAGCGCCCGGTGGTCATCGAGTCCGACGGCGGCACCGCCATCGGCATCCGCGACATGACCTACCTGTCGCTCTCCTACGACCACCGCCTGGTGGACGGCGCCGACGCCGCCCGCTACCTGGTGGCCGTGAAGGAGATCCTGGAGGCCGGCGAGTTCGAGGTCGAGCTCGGCCTGTAGGGCTCCCGGCAACACCCCGGCAGCACCCCGGAACCCCGCGTCGTCCCCGGACGACGCGGGGTTCCGCGCTTCCCGGCGCGGGGCCGGCGGGCCCGGACAGCGGGCGGACGGGGTGGTGCGGTCACCGCCCGGCGGTCCGGGCATCGGAAGAACGGGCGTTTCGCGGGCCCATCGCATGCGCGGGCGCGGGCGAACGGGGATGCTGGAGCCGTGATGGACGAGACCGACTTCTGGCAGATCATCGACGACACCCGGGAGGCCGCCGACGGCGACCCGGACGAGCAGGCGGAACGGCTGGTGGAGCGGCTCGTCCAACTGACCCCGGACGACGTCATCGACTTCGCCCGGCTCTTCGAGGCGCGGTTCCAGCGCGCGTACCGCACCGACCTCTGGGCCGCGGCGTACCTGCTGCTGGACGGCGCCTCCGAGGACAGCTTCGACTACTTCCGCTGCTGGCTGATCGGCCAGGGCCGGGAGGTCTTCGAGGGCGGGCTCCACGAGCCGGACGACCTCGCCGACCTGCTCCCCGACTTCGACGAGGAGGAGGACGGCGAGGCGGAGGACCTCGGCTACGCCGCCGACGAGGCGTACGAGCAGCTGACCGGGCTGCCGCTGCCCGAGGTGGGCGGGCGGCAGTCCGCGCGGCCGTCCGGTGCGGCCCTGGACTTCGACGACCCGGACGCGATGGCGAAACGCTTCCCCAAGCTCTGGGAGCGCTACGGGGACTGAACCCCCCGGACCGGGTCGGCCGTGCCTCAGGTGCCGGAGCCGGAGGCGCTGCCGTCCTGCTTGATGCCCTTGAGGATCTGGTCGAGGACGCCCGGGTCCGGCGCGCCCGCGGCGTCGTCCACGCCGCCCTCGAAGGCCACGTAGCCGCCGCCCTTGGCCGGGACGGCCACCATCAGCACGTAGCCCTTGGTGCCGTCCGAGGTGGTGATGTGCCAGCGGACCGCGTACCCGGAGACGCCCGCCACCGTGGTGCTGGAGGAGCCGGCGTCGGTGTGCGAGGTGATCCCCGCGAAGATCGCACCCGCGTAGGTGGGCATCGCCGCCTCGGCGGCGGCCCGGGCCGTGCTCCCGGGGATGGTGTCCTTCTCGACCGAGAACTGGCCGCGGATGCAGGAGCCGCCGGTCGGGCAGGTGTACCGGCCGCTGCCCAGGGACACCGTCGAGTGCGAGGTGTCGGTCTGCGCGTCCCAGCCCTGGAATATCGGCACGGTGATGGAGTGCTGGGTGTCGGCGGCGGTGTCCTTGATCACCGGCACCGGAGGCAGGCTCGGCGGGGGCGTCGGGGTCGGCGTCGGGGTGGACGGGCGCTTGGTCGGGGTCGGGGTCGGGGTGTCCGTGACGGTGACCGTCGGCGTCGGCGTCGGGTCCGCCCGCGGGGTGTCGTCGCCGCTGCCGGCCACGATCGCGACCACGATGCCGACCACGGCCAGCACCCCGGCCACGATGCCGATGACCACGCCGGGTTTGGTCCCCCCGGGAGTCGGGGGCGGCGGGTAGCCACCCTGCGGATAGCCGTAGCCGGGCTGGTTCTGCACCGGGTAGCCGTACCCGGGCGTGCCCTGCTGCGGGGCGCCGTAGCCGTACGCGGGCGGCTGCGCGGGGGCCGACTGCTGCGGGGTCTGCCAGGAGACCTGCGTCGGGGCGTCGGCGAGCCCGCCGCCGCCCGCCTGGACGGGGCGGACGTCGCTGGTCCAGGCGGCGCCGTCCCACCAGCGCTCATGACCGGCCGTGCCGTCCGCACCCGGTACCGGGTACCACCCGGGAGGCGTCGAGTTGCTCACGGCCGTACGGTACCCGGCGTGGCGCTACTCCAGACAGGTTGGGTGTGTCACGACTCTGCTACCACCCGTGCCCGGGTTCCGGCGGGTCGTCAGGGCCGTGGCACGGGTGGTGCGCACGGTGCGGGCCGCCCCGTGCGGGCCGTCCGGGGGCGGGCCTGCGCGTGACCGGCGGCGCGGCGCCCCGGCCCGGCGGGTGGCCCGGGGCCGGGCGGTTCAGGCCGTCAGCGAGCGGGCCATCCAGATGTCGTCCACGTACTGGCCGTCGATCAGGAACTCCTCGGTCAGCGAGCCCTCGACGACGAAGCCGCAGGCCTCGTAGAGGCGGCGGGCCGGGGCGTTGTGCCCGAGCACGCGCAGGGTGATCCGGCGGGCGCCCTGCTCCCGGGCGGCCGTGCAGGCCGCCTCCACCAGCGCCCGGCCGAGGCCCCGGCCGCGGACCGAGGCGTCGACCGCCAGGCCCTGGATCTGGCGCACGTGCTGGTTGCTGACCAGCGGGGTGGGCCGGACCACCCGGATGTAGCCGACGATCCGGCCGTCGAGCAGGGCGAGCGTGAACTGGTCCGGGGTGTGGCGCTCGTCGAACACCCCGTCACCCTCCGGCGGCTGCGGGGCGACCTCGCTCAGCCAGGACCAGGCCGCGCGGTTGAGCTCGGAGAGCTCCTTCTCGTCCTCGGGCTGCGCGGGGCGGATGATCAGATCTTCGTCGGGCATGCGCGTCATGCTAATCAGCGACCTCCGGGCTGTACACGGAGTTACAGCCACCGGGAACTGCGAGGATGACCCCATGCGAATCGCGGTCACAGGCTCCACGGGATTGATCGGCTCGGCACTCGTCCGCTCACTGCTGGCGGACGGCCACAAGGTGGTCCGGCTGGTCCGGCACCGCTCCCGGACCGGCCCGCAGCCGGACGGGACGACGGCGATCGGCTGGAACCCGCTGCTCGGGCAGGTCGACCGGGACGGGCTGGCCGGGGTCGAGGCGGTGGTGCACCTGGCGGGCGCCGGGGTCGGCGACCACCGGTGGACGGACGCGTACAAGCGGGAGATCCGGGAGAGCCGGGTGCTCGGCACCGAGACGCTGGCCGTCGCACTGGCCGGGCTGAAGGAGCCGCCGCGGGTCCTCGTCAGCGGCTCGGCCGTCGGCCTGTACGGGCAGACCGGGGACGCGGTGATCGACGAGGCCTCCCCCGCCGGGGACGACTTCCTGGCCGAGGTCTGCGTCGAGTGGGAGGCCGCCGCCCGGCCGGCCGAGCGGGCCGGGATCCGGGTGGTCCACCCGCGCACCGGGCTGGTGCTCTCCGCCGAGGGCGGGGCCGGCGAGCGGCTGTTCCCCCTCTTCAGGCTGGGCCTCGGCGGGCGGCTCGGCGACGGCCGGCAGTACTGGAGCTTCATCTCGCTGGCGGACGAGGTCGCGGCGCTGCGGTTCCTGATCGACCGTGACGACCTGAGCGGCGCGTTCAACCTCAGCGCGCCGGACCCGGTGACCAACGCCGAGCTGACGGAGGCGCTCGGGCGGGTGCTGAAGCGGCCGACGCCCTTCCCGGTGCCGACGGCCGTGCTGAAGGCGGTGCTGGGCGAGCTGGCGATCGAGGTGGTGGGCAGCCACCGGGTGGTGCCGAAGCGGCTGCTGGAGGCGGGCTTCCGTTTCGAGCACCCGGACGTGGACTCGGCGGTACGGGCGGCGCTGTAGCGGGACGGGCGCGCGGGGGCTGGGCCTGCGGGGTCCGCGGGCCCTGCGGGCTCTGCCGGTCCTGCCGGTCCTGGTGTGCCGGCGGGCCGGCGGGCCGTTGTGGGCCCGCGTACGCCCGCCCCGGCGGCGGCCCCGGCCAGGGGCATATGCCGAACAGGGGGCGGTCGGGGCTCCGACAGGGGGCGCACGGGAGCATGAAGCGGGCGCGTCGCACGCCCCCGGTGACCGTACGCGCCCGCCGACCCCCGATCCCGGCCGCTGGGGCACACAGTCCGTGACGGCGCCCCACCCCGTGCGGCCACACCCTCCCCGGGCCCCGGATACGGCCCGATGCACTTGTCTGATGCTCTTACTGACTGGGCATCACATCGTCGGACCGTGTCCCGGCACCCCGCTGCCTACGTCGGCCGAAGCTCCGGGACCAGGGAGGGAGCACGCCAGTGCCCACGTACGACTTCACTCGCCGCGCCCGCCGTCAGTCCGACCCGGACGTCGTCGTGGTCGGCGCCGGACTCGCGGGCCTGACCGCCGCCCGCGTGCTGACCGGCCACGGACTGACCGTCCACGTCCTGGAGGCCACGGACCGCGTCGGCGGCCGGATGGCCACCCGCGAACTGGACGGCTTCCGGCTCGACCACGGCAGCCAGCTGCTCAACACCGCCTACCCCGAACTGCGCCGCGTCCTCGACCTGGACCGCCTCGAACTGCGCCCGCTCGCGCCCGGCGTACTCGTGCACAGCGGCGGCCGCCGGTACCGCGCCGGGGACCCGCAACTGACCACCGCCCGGCAGGCCACCACCCGCGCACCACTGGGCAGTCCGCTGGACAAGGCCCGGCTGGGCAGCTGGCTCAGCCGGCTGGCCGCCACCCCGGCCGGCCGGCTCCAGGCCCGGCCGGAGACCACCGCCGCCCGTGCGCTCGCCGAACGCGGCCTCGCCCCGCGCACCGTCGACGGCTTCCTGCGGCCGCTGCTCGCCGCCCTGCTCAGCGACCCGGCCCTGGGCACCTCCAGCCGGATCGCCGACCTGGTGCTGCGCAGCTACGCGCGCGGCCGGCTCTGTCTGCCCGCCGGCGGGATCGCAGCCGTGCCGGCCCAGCTGGCGGCCGGCCTGCCCGCCGGGACCGTCCGCACCGGGGTGCAGGTCACCTCGATCGCGGCCGACGGTGTGGAGACCGTCGGGCACGGCCGGATCGGCGCCCAGGCCGTGGTGGTGGCGACGGGTGCGCGGTCCGCCGCCGGACTGCTGCCGGGCCTGCGGCTGCCCGGGTTCCACCCCGTCACGACCTTCTACCACGCGGCCGACCGGGCACCGATCGGCGAGCCCGTCCTGCTGCTGGACGGCGACCTGCCGGGCGGGCAGCCACCGCTGGTCTCGCACTCGGTGGTGCTCAGCGAGCTGCACCCCTCGTACGCCCCGGCCGGCCAGGCACTGGTCGCCACCACGGTGCTCGGGCGGCGCTCCTTCGACGCCGGCGGGCCGGCCGCGCTCGAACCGGCGGTGCGTGCGCGGCTGGCGGAGCTGTACGGCGCGCCGACCCGGGGCTGGCAGTTCCTGAGCGTACGCCACGTCCCCGACGCGGTGCCGGCCATGCCGCCGCCGCACAACAGCCGGCGCCCGGTGCGGCTGCTGGCCGGGCTGTACGTCTGCGGGGACCACCGGGACACCAGCACCGCCCAGGGCGCGCTGGTCTCGGGCCGGCGGGCGGCGCAAGCCGTGGTGCGCGACCTCGGACTGCCGTCCGGCGCCCGGGAGGCCGAGGCGGCCGCCTGACGCCGGACGCTCGCGGGCCCCTCCTGGGGGCGGGCGTGCGGGCTCCTCCCGGGGCGCCGCGAGGTCGCCGTCGGACCGGCCCGCAGGCTCGTTCCAGGGGCACCCGGGGCGCGGCCCGTGAGGGCGTGAACACGCGGACCGGCTGCCGTGGCGGCAGCCGGGCCCGTGCCAGTATGCCGATATGACCGCTATTCGGAGGGTTTCCGTCCCCTGCCAGGGGCCGGCCGCCCGGTGAGCGCCGACTTCCAGGCCGAGCCGCTCTCCCTGATCCTCGTCCCGGCCGCCGCGGTGGCCGCACCGCTGATCGCCGACCGGCTGCTGCGGTGGATCGCCGTCCCCACCGTGGTGTTCGAGATCCTGCTCGGCGTACTGATCGGCCCGGACGGCCTGGCCTGGGTGCACGTCGACGGCCTGGTCGACGCGATCTCCCAGTTCGGCCTGGCCATGCTGATGTTCCTGGCCGGGTACGAGATCGACTTCGCCAGGCTGCGCGGCGGCCCGCTCAAACGGGCGGGCGCCGCGTGGCTGGTGACCCTGGTGGTGGCACTGGGCATCGGCTCGCTGGCCAACCACGTCCCGCTCGACGGCGCCTTCGCCGGGCTCGCGCTCACCACCACCGCGCTCGGCACCATCCTGCCGATCCTGCGGGACGCGGGGGAACTGCCGACCCCCTTCGGCTCGCTGGTGATGGCCACCGGCGCAGTCGGCGAGTTCGCACCGATCATCGCGATCGCCGTCCTGCTCAGCGGCAACACCCCGGCCAGGAGTGCGCTGATCCTCGGCGTGTTCGCGGTGATCACGGCGGTCGCCGTGGCCTTCGCCCGGCGGCCCCGGCCCGGCTGGGTGACCCGGCTGATCCGCCGGACCCTGCGCACCTCCGGCCAGTTCGCCGTCCGGACCGTGATCCTGGTGCTGGGCACGATGGTGGCCGCCGCGCTCTGGCTCGACCTCGACATGCTGCTCGGCGCGTTCACCGCGGGGATCGTCGCCCACCTGCTGCTCTCCGGTGTGCCCGAGGCCGAGGAGGAGGTGATCGAGGCCAAGCTGGAGGCCATCGGCTTCGGCTTCCTCGTCCCGGTGTTCTTCGTGGTCAGCGGGATGAAGTTCGACCTGGACGCGCTGCTGGGCGACCCCGGCACCCTGCTGCTCGTCCCGGGCTTCCTGCTGCTGTTCCTCGCGGTGCGCGGGGCGCCCGCCGCGTTCCTCGCCCCGGCCGGGCTCGGCCGGCGCGACCGGGGCGCGCTCGGCCTCTACGCCGCGACGGCGCTGCCGCTGGTCGTGGTGATCACCACGATCGAGGTGGACGCCGGACACCTGCCCTCGTCCACCGCGGCGGCGCTGGTCGGTGCGGGCATGCTCTCGGTGCTGTTCTTCCCGCTGCTGGCGCAGCGGCTGCGCGGCGACGTCCGCCCGCCGGCCGCCGAGGGCGACCGGCCGCGGGTGAACGCCGAGAGCTGGTAGTCGTCCGCCGGACCGCTGCGCCCGCCTCAGATCACCCCCGCCTGGCGGGCCGTCTCCTCGAAGGCGCGGGCCACCGGGCTGCCCCGGTACGGGGTCAGCCGGCGGTGGAAGTCCCGCACGTACTCCAGCGAGCGGGCCGAGCGCATCTCGCCGGCCGCCCGCAGGGCGTCGGTGGCCATGGTGCACGCCTCGTCGAGGTCGCCCATGCCGAGCCGGGCGGTGGCCAGGACCAGCCGGCAGAAGATCCGGCTCCGGGCGTAGGCGGGCGAGCGCAGCCGCAGCGACTTCTCGGCGTGCTGGGCGGACGTCCGCCACTGCTGGAGGTCCCGGTAGCAGTGGGCGAACTCGTCGGAGAGCTGCGCCTCGTCGAAGTAGCGCGCCCAGGAGGGCAGTTCGTCACCGGCCCGGGCCGCGGCCAGCGACCGTTCGGAGCGGACCAGCGCGGTGGTGCAGGCCCGGACGTCGCCGAGCAGGCCGTGCCCGCGCGCCTCGGCGGCGTGCAGCAGCGCCTGCACGGTGGCCGGCACCGCGGTGCCGACGCCCTGCTGGGCGACCCGGGCCAGCTGGACGGCCTCCCGGCCGTGGCCGAGGTGCACCGCCTGCTGGCTCATCGTCACCAGGACGTAGCCGCCGAGCGGGCGGTCCCCCGCGGCCTGGGAGAGCCGCAGCGCCTGGACGAAGTAGCGCTGCGCCAGGCCGTGCGCGGCGATGTCGAAGGACGTCCAGCCGGCCAGCCTGGTCAGGTCGGCGACGGCGCCGAACAGCGCCCGTCCGATCTGCTCGCCGTAGCGGCCGCGCAGCATCGGCTCGGCCTCGCTCTCCAGGTAGCGGACCAGCGCCTGGCGGGCGTGGCCGCCGCCGTAGGCGTGGTCCAGTGCGCGGAAGAGGTCCCCGACGGCGCGGATGGCGGCGATGTCGCCGCGGCCGACCCGCAGCGCCGGGCGCTGTTCGCGGGCCGGGTCGGTGTACGGCGGCTCGACGGCGACGGGCGGGCGGCGGCTCTGGGTCGGCACCCGGCCGAGCGCGGTCGACGCCTGGCCGGCGGCCGCGGCCGGAGCCGGTGGCCGGGGCGAGGGCGCACCGGAGGGCCCGGACGCCGATCCGCGCGCCGGGGGTGCGGCGGACGCGCCCGGCGCGGCGGCGGGCGGCGCGCCGGGCGCGTCCGGCCGGGGCAGGGTGGAGCCGTCCCGGGCGACGCGCTCGTCGGTCCGGCCGATCAGCCAGTCCCGGCTGGGGACGACCAGCCCGGCCGGGGTGAAGGCGATCCGGCGCAGCTCGGACTGCGGGCCGTTGTCCTTGCGCCACATGCTCGCCACGATGTCCACCGCCTCCTGCGGCGTCTCGGCGAACTCCAGGCCGGCGTAGACCGGCGCGCAGGCGTCCAGGCCGAGGTCCTGGGCGGTGAGGCGGCGGCCGAGCCGGCGGGTGAAGACCTCGGCGATCAGCGCCGGGGTGGCGCCGCGCGGCTGCTGGCCGCGGAGCCAGCGGGTGACGGAGGTCTTGTCGTACCGCAGGTCGAGGCCGTGCTCCAGGCCGAGCTGGTCGACCCGGCGGGCGAGGCCGGCGTGCGAGAAGCCGGCCTCCTCGATCAGCGCGGCCAGCTGGCCGTTCTGCGGGCCCGGGCCGGAGTGGCCGGCCGTCGGCGGGGGCGGTGCGGGCGCGGCGGGCGCGGCGGGTGCGGCGGGTGCGGCGGGTGCGGGCGGAGCCGGCGCCGCGGAGCCGTCCGGGACGGAGTCGTCCGGGGCGGCGGGGCTCTGGTGCCGTTCGGGCGTGACGGACGTGATCTGCACGGGCACTCGCAACTCGTCGGCGGTCGGGGCGTCGGGGGCGTCCGGAAGGGCCCGGTCGACCGGACCCCTGTGCTGGTCGAGCGGGTCGAGCGGTCCGTACGCCGGGCTGTCGGTTGCAGGCCGTTGGGGCATAGTCAGTCAACACCTCTCGGACGCCGCACCGGCTCCACCAGCACTTCGGCTGCCCGTGGCGGCGCCCCCTGTCGGGAATCGGCGCGAATGTAGCGAGCATTCGGGCGCTATGGGTGGTTCTGGCCGAGCAATCCTCCGAACGGGTGAAGCATCGGCGCCCATTGTGGGGAAGCCCGGACAGAATGGGTTTGGCTCCGGGTGGCCGAACCGCCGATCGACCGTCGTAGTGGTGACCGCCACAGTTCACCGGATTGCTGTAGGCCACCACCACATAGGAGCCGGGCCGCGGGATTCCTACCGTTCTCGGCCATGGACACCACTTCAGCCCGCCCGCTCGACGGCCGTACGGCCCTGGTCACCGGGGCCGCCTCGGGCATCGGCCGGGCCTGCGCGGAGGCCTTCGCCGAGGCCGGCGCCCGGGTCTACGTCGTCGACCTCGCGGCCGACCCAGCCCGGGAGGTCGCCGAGCGGATCGGCGGCGTCGCCCACGTCGCCGACCTCTCGGACCCGGAGGCGGTCGAGGGCCTGCCGGACGACGCCGACATCGTGGTCAACAACGCCGGCCTCCAGCACGTCGCGCCCGTGCACGAGTTCCCGCTCGAACGCTTCACCCTGATCCAGCGGGTCATGGTCGAGGCCCCGTTCCGCATCCTGCGCCGCACCCTGCCGCACATGTACGAGCAGGACTGGGGGCGGGTGGTCAACATCTCCTCCGTCCACGGCCTGCGCGCCAGCGCGTTCAAGTCGGCCTACGTGACCGCCAAGCACGCGCTGGAGGGGCTGAGCAAGACGGTCGCCCTGGAGGGCGCGCCGTACGGCGTCACCAGCAACTGCATCAACCCCGGCTACGTCCGCACCCCGCTCGTCGAGCGGCAGATCGCCAGCCAGGCACTGGCGCACGGCATCCGCGAGGACGAGGTGGTGGAGCAGATCATGCTCGACCGCACCGCCGTCAAGCGGCTGATCGAGCCCGACGAGGTGGCCCAGCTCGCCGTCTGGCTCTGCTCCCCGCACGCCTCCTACATCACCGGCGCCAGCCTCCCCGTCGACGGCGGCTGGACCGCGCACTGACCCTCCCCCTCCCGTCCCCCGTCCGAGAGGCTCGACCCCCATGGCCAGTTCTCCCACCGCCGCCAGACCGGGCTCACCACTGTGGAAGGTGGTCGGTGCCAGCCTGATCGGCACCACCATCGAGTGGTACGACTACTTCCTGTACGGCACGGCCGCCGCACTGGTCTTCGGCAAGGTGTTCTTCCCGGCGAGCGATCCGCTGACCGGGACGCTGCTCTCCTTCCTCACCTACGCGATCGGGTTCGCCGCCCGGCCGCTCGGCGCACTGGTCTTCGGGCACTTCGGCGACCGGATCGGCCGCAAGAAGCTGCTGGTCGTGAGCCTGCTGCTGATGGGCGGCTCGACCACGCTGATCGGGCTGCTGCCGACGTACCACCAGGTCGGCGTGGCGGCGCCGGTGCTGCTGACCCTGCTGCGGCTGGTGCAGGGCTTCGCGCTCGGCGGCGAGTGGGGCGGCGCGGTGCTGCTGGTCTCGGAGCACGGCGACCAGCGGCGGCGCGGGTTCTGGGCGTCCTGGCCGCAGGGCGGCGCGCCGGCCGGGAACCTGCTGGCGGCGGGCGTGCTGTCGCTGCTGACGACCGTGCAGTCCGATGCCACCTTCCTCGCCTGGGGCTGGCGGGTGCCGTTCCTGCTCTCGGCGCTGCTGGTGGCGGTCGGGATGTGGATCCGGCTGGCGGTGGACGAGTCCCCGCTGTTCAAGGAGGCGCTGGCACGGGCCGAGGCGCGCAAGGCCTCGCAGCGCCGGCCCGAGCAGCCGCCGCTGGTCGCAGTGATGCGGCACCACTGGCGGGAAGTGCTGGTGGCGATGGGCGCGCGGATGGCGGAGAACATCTCGTACTACGTGATGACCACGTTCGTCCTGGCCTACGCCGTGACCCAGGTGCACCTGCCCAAGCAGACCGCGCTGAACGCGGTGCTGATCGCCTCCGCGGTCCAGTTCGCCCTGATCCCGCTCTTCGGGGCGCTCTCCGACCGGGTCGGCCGCAAGCCGGTGTACCTGGCCGGAGCGGTGGGCGTCGGGATCTGGGCGTTCGTCTTCTTCGGGCTGGTGGACACGAGGTCGTTCGGCTCGCTGCTGCTGGCGGTGACCGTCGGACTGGTCTTCCACAGCGCCATGTACGCACCGCAGGCCGCCTTCTTCTCCGAGCTGTTCGCCACCCGGATGCGGTACTCGGGCGCGTCGATCGGCGCCCAGTTCGCCTCGGTGGCGGCCGGCGCGCCCGCGCCGCTGATCGCCACCGCGCTGCTGAAGGACTACGGCAGCTCCACCCCGATCGCGGTGTACGTGGCGATCGCGGCGGCGATCACCGTCCTCGCGGTGGTCTGCGGCCGGGAGACCCGGGGCAGCGACCTGGCAGAGACCGAGCCGGAGGCCGCCGCACCCGAGGCCGCGGTGGCCGGGGAGCCCGCGACCGCCTGACACCCCGTTCGACGGCCGGCGCTCCTGACCGCACGAGCGCCGGCCCGCCACGGGCACCGGGGCTGAACAGCTACGATCGCGCTTCCGTCCCTGGGGCCTGTGACCCACTGCCGATTGGCGGCCGTACCGTGAACGACCCCCTCCCCCACACCGGCTCGGCGCCCGCGCTGCGGCGGCTGCTCGACCTGCTCGCCTCCGGCGCCGCCACCGAGGACTTCGCCGACGTGCTGGCCGACGCGCGCCGCCGGGGGGCGCCGGGCGCCGTGCTGAGCGAGATCGACGACGCCACCTGGCAGGCGCTGCGGGTGCACCGGACGCTGCGTCAGCACCGCCGCCGCGAGGCCGAGCTGACGGCCCTGTTCGACACCGCCGGGGACCTCGCCGCCTCCCGGGGCCTCGACACCGTGCTCCAGGCGATCGTCCGCCGGGCCCGGATGCTCCTCGGCACCGACACCGCCTACCTGACCCTCCCGGACGAGGCCGCCGGCGACACCTACATGCGGGTGACCGACGGCTCGGTGTCCGTGCTCTTCCAGACCCTGCGGCTCAGCCTCGGCGACGGCCTCGGCGGCCTGGTCGCCCAGACCGCCCGCCCGTACGCCACCCCCGACTACCGGACCGACGAGCGCTTCCACCACACCGGCACGATCGACGCCGGGGTGCTCGACGAGGGGCTGGTGGCGATCATCGGGGTGCCGCTGCTGCTCGGCGGGCAGGTGATCGGCGTCCTGTTCGCCGCCGACCGCTCGCCGCGCGCCTTCTCCCCCGACGAGGTCGCGCTGCTCTGCACCCTGGCCGCGCACGCCGCGATCGCCCTGGACACCGCCAAGTCGCTGGCCGACACCCGGGCCGCGCTCGCCGAGCTGAACACCGCCAACGAGCTGGTCCGGGCCCACGCCGCCGCCGTCCAGCGCGCCGAGCAGGGCCATGACCGGCTCACCGACCTGGTGCTGCGCGGCGCCGAGGTACCGGACGTGGCCGCCGCGGTGGCCGCCCTGCTGGGCGGCGAGATAGCCGTCCTGGACACCGGCGGCGAACCGCTGGCCGGCCGGGCCGCGCCCGCCGAGGGGCTGGCCGAGGCGGTGGCCGCGTCCCGCTCCGAGGGCCGGTCGGTGCGGCACGGCGACGCCTGGGTCTGCGCGGTGCTGGCCGGCCAGGAGCCGCTGGGCACCCTGGTGCTGCGCGGCCGGCCCGGCCTGGACGACGCCGACCGGCGGCTGTTCGAGCGGGCCGGCGTGGTCACCGCGCTGCTCCTGCTGCTGCGCCGCTCGGTCGCCGAGACCGAGAACCGGGTCCGCGGCGAGCTGCTCGCCGACCTGCTCACCGCCCCCGACCGCGACCCGGCCGGGCTGACCGCGCGCGGGCGCCGGCTCGGCGTGGACCTCGGCCGCCCGCACCTGGTACTGGTCGCCGAGCCCGCCGGCGCCCCCGGCAGCGCCGCCACCGACCGCAGCCGGCTGGCGGGCGCCGCCGGGGGGTACCTGTTCGGCTCGCGCGGCATCAGCGCGGAGCACGGCGAGGCCGTCGTCCTGCTGCTCCCGGACGACGGCTCGGCGGGCGCCCCCCAGGAGGCGGCCGAGCGGGCCGCCCAGCGGCTCGCCCGGCTGGCCGGGTTCCCGGTCACCGTGGGCGCGGGCCGGCCCGCCGCCGGCCCGGTGGCGCTCGCCGCCTCGTACGCCGAGGGCCTGCGCTGCGTCCGGGCGCTGCGGGTGCTCGGCCGGGCCGGGGACGGCGCCTCGGCCCGGGCGCTCGGCTTCCTCGGGGTCCTGCTCGGAGACGGCCACGACGTCGACGGCTTCGTCGGCGCGACGCTCGGCCCGCTGCTGGACTACGACGCCCGGCGCGGCACCGAGCTGGTCCGGACGCTGCGCGCCTACTTCGACTGCGGCGGCAGCCTGACCCGGGCCAAGGACGAGCTGCACGTCCACGTGAACACGGTGGTGCAGCGGCTGGACCGGGTCGAGGTGCTGCTCGGCCGCGACTGGAACCACCCCGAGCGCTCGCTGGAGCTCCAGCTGGCGCTGCGCCTCCAACTGCTCGCGGGCGCCTGAGCGGACCGCCGGACCCGGGCCGCCCTCGGACACCTGAACGACCGGTCACGGCCGGGGCGTACAGTGGCGAGGTTGGTCTCGAACGCCTGGCAAGGAGCAGCAGCAGTGAGCGAGCGAACCATCGAGAGGTCCGCGTTCCGCGATGTGACCGCCGAGCACGGTGAGGTGGGCGCATGAGCGCGAACGTGCGGTTCGTGCGGATGGGCATGGGCGAGGGCGCCGTCGCCTACCAGGAGGCCTGGGCGGAGCAGCAGCGGCTGCACGCGCTGCGGGTCGCGGACGAGATCCCCGACACCGTGCTGCTGCTGGAGCACCCGCCCGTCTACACGATGGGCCGGCGCACCAACCCGGCCGACCTGCCGCTGGACGGCACCCCGGTGGTCGAGGTCAACCGGGGCGGCGAGATCACCTGGCACGGCCCCGGCCAGCTGGTCGGCTACCCGATCGTGAAGCTCCCCGAGCCGATGGACGTCGTCGCGTACGTGCGCCGGCTGGAGGAGTCGCTGATCCGGGCCTGCGGTGACTTCGGCGTGGAGACCACCCGGGTCGAGGGCCGCAGCGGGGTCTGGGTACTGGGCGAGGCCATCCCGGACGCGGTGGTGGACCCGTCGCAGGTGGTCGACCTCGGCAAGCTGACCCTGCGGATGGGCCTGCCGCTCGGCATCGACCCGCGGCTCGCCGGGCCGGAGTACGCGCCGTCCAACGCCGGGCAGCGCGGCGACGACCGCAAGCTCGCCGCGATCGGCGTGCGCGTCTCGCGCGGGGTGACCATGCACGGCTTCGCGCTGAACTGCAATCCCGACATGACCTGGTTCGACCGGATCGTGCCGTGCGGCATCCGGGACGCGGGCGTCGCGTCGCTCTCCGGTGAGCTCGGCCGGGAGTTCCCGGTCGGCGAGGCGCTGGACGCGGTCGAGAAGCACCTGGCGGACGTGTTCGCCGAACTGCCGGAACCGGCACTCAGCCGCTGACCGGGAGGGCCCGGGCCGTCCGCCCGGGTCCCTGGTCCGGGCCGTCCGCCCGGCTCCCCGCCCGGCTCCCCGTCCGGGGCCGTCCGGGCCGTCCGCCCGGCAGCTCCGGGCAAACCCCCGGAACGCCCGGGGAATCTACCCGCCGGTAGTGATGTTGCCCTGCGATTGCGGGCTGCAGGCCCGGCGAAGGCCGTACAAGCACAGGCGTACCCTGGGGGTACCCCGTCTAGTTCTAGGAGTCGCACGTGTCCGCTGTCGCACCCGACGGCAGGAAGCTGCTCCGCCTGGAGGTCCGCAACAGCGAGACCCCCATCGAGCGGAAGCCCGAGTGGATCAAGACCCGCGCGAAGATGGGCCCGGAGTACAACGCCCTCCAGTCGCTGGTGAAGAAGGAGGGGCTGCACACGGTCTGCCAGGAGGCCGGCTGCCCCAACATCTTCGAGTGCTGGGAGGACCGCGAGGCGACCTTCCTCATCGGCGGTGACCAGTGCACCCGCCGCTGTGACTTCTGTCAGATCGACACCGGCAAGCCCGCCGAGTTCGACCGCGACGAGCCGCGCCGCGTTGCCGAGTCCATCGTGACCATGGACCTCAACTACGCCACCATCACCGGCGTCGCCCGCGACGACCTGGACGACGGCGGCGCCTGGCTGTACGCCGAGACGGTGCGCCAGGTGCACGAGATGACGGCCGCGCGCGAGGCCGGGCGGACCGGCGTCGAGCTGCTGATCCCCGACTTCAACGCGGTGCCCGAGCAGCTGGCCGAGGTCTTCTCGTCCCGCCCCGAGGTGCTGGCGCACAACGTCGAGACGGTTCCGCGGATCTTCAAGCGGATCCGGCCCGCGTTCCGCTACGAGCGCTCGCTGGACGTCATCACCCAGGCCCGCGCGGCCGGGCTGGTCACCAAGTCCAACCTGATCCTGGGCATGGGCGAGACCCGCGAGGAGGTCAGCCAGGCGCTGGCCGACCTGGTCGGCGCCGGCTGCGAGCTGATCACCATCACCCAGTACCTGCGCCCGTCGCTGCGCCACCACCCGGTGGAGCGCTGGGTGAAGCCGCACGAGTTCGTCGAGCTCCAGCAGGAGGCCGAGGAGCTGGGCTTCGCCGGCGTCATGTCCGGCCCGCTGGTGCGCTCCTCGTACCGCGCCGGGCGGCTGTACCGGCAAGCCCTGGAGCGCCGCGAGCAGGCGGCGGTCTGACCGGAGCGGCGACTTCAGGCCACCGAAGGGCGGAGCCTCGGCTCCGCCCTTCGGGTTCTCCGGGTTCATCCCGCTTTGACTGCCAGGTCACGGGCTGGTAACACGGGGTGGTGATGATGAGACCGTTCGAATCATTTCCGCCACGAGGGGAGCTGTTCGACATGCAGGTCGGCATCCGGTCCGTGAGCACCGCGCTGCGGCTGGCCGAGAGCGTGCTGCTGGCGGGCGGCCAGCGCCAGGCCCGGCGCAACGCCTGGGCGGCGGTCTGCGAGAACCGCCAGTACGCGGCGGACCGCGAGCGCGACACGCGCCCCGGCAGCCCGGCCGCCGGGGCCGCACGCCGGTAGCGGGGCCCGCCCGGCAGGCCGCGCACCGCCGGCCGGGCGCCCGGTGTTCGCACCCGTACGCAACTGCGCGGGCTCACCCGGGTCACGGTTCGGGGCGAACGGGCACCCGGGCTTGGATATCCCGTACCCACGGCACGTACCATGAGCGTTATGGCGAGGGAAACATCCGAGAACCCCGGGCGGCTGAAGCAGATCCGCCTGGCTTACACCATGACCAAGAAGGTCGACACCAAGATCGGCCTGATCATCGCCGGCGTCGGCCTGCTGACCTTCGGCGTGTTCCTCGCCATCGGCTTCGCAATCGACCACCCCATCTACCTGGGCATCCTGGGCTTCATCGTGGCCTTCCTGGCCATGGCGATCGTCTTCGGGCGCCGGGCCGAGCGCGCAGCGTTCGGGCAGATGGAGGGGCAGCCGGGAGCCGTGGCGGCGGTGCTCAACAACATCCGACGAGGCTGGAGCGCGAGCCCCACCCCGGTGGCGGTGACCCGCAACCAGGACGCGGTCTACCGCGCCGTGGGCCGGGCCGGCATCGCGCTGATCGGCGAGGGCAACCCGAACCGGGTGCGCCAGCTGCTGGCCTCAGAGAAGAGGAAGATGGCCCGGGTCGTCGGTGACGTCCCGGTGCACGACATCGTGGTGGGCGACGGCGAGGGCGAGATCCCGCTCAAGAAGCTGCAGATCCACCTGATGCGTCTGCCGCGCGCCATCACTCCGGCCCAGGTCACCGAGACCAACGACCGGCTGCGCGCGCTGGGCGACCTGCTCTCCAAGGCGCCGATCCCCAAGGGCCCGATGCCCAAGGGTGCCCGGATGCCCAAGGGCGGCCAGGCCCGCTGACCCACCCCTCCCCATTCGCACGAAACGGCCCCGCCGCGGAAGTTCCGCGGCGGGGCCGTTCGACATTTGCAGGGGCCTTGCGGGGTCCGGGGCCTTCAGGGCCTCGGCCGCCGGGGGCCTCCACGGCGCTCGACCGGCCACCGAGGGGCCTTCAGGGCGCCTTCCGGTGTCAGATGCGGACCTCGGCGGTGCCGACCGCCTTGTCGTGCAGACCCCGGGAGTCGCGGTCCCAGACCAGGGCCGGCACCAGCAGGCAGAGCAGCAGCGTGCGCAGCAGCACCTGCGGGATGGTCGCGCGGCTGCCGTCCAGGCGCACCACCCGCAGGCCGAACAGCCGCTTGCCGACGGTCGTCCCCGTGGTGGAGAGCAGCAGCGCGGTGACGGCGAAGAAGAGCGGGGTGGTCCACATGTTGGCCGAGCCCGGGGAGCCCTGGGCGATCAGCCCGAAGGCGACCAGGGAGACGAGCCAGCCGTCGACGAACAGTGCTCCCAGCCGGCGGCCCGGACCGGCGATCGAACCGGGGCCCTCGTGCGGCAGTCCGAGGCGCTCACCGCGGTAGCCGAAGTCGGTGCCCATCTTCTCGGCGGCCGCCTTCGGGCCGTCGATCCACGATCCCAACGCTTCTCTGGTGTCCACGAATCCACACTAACCGGGCGGACGGTCCGGGCCTGCACCGCCTCCCCCGGAGGGTGAATCGCGCCTCCGGACGCTTTCCAAGTGGTCCAGACCACTCGGGAGGCCCAGCCTGGGAGGGCGAAGCGTTTTGTCCCGGAGCGTACGACTTTGCCGCCCGTTCAACACCGCCGGTTAACATTCAGGAAACGACCGGGTCACCGGTTGGAAACGGGCCATTCCTAGGGTGAGCCCATTCGCACGCCGAGGAGGATGGATGTTCAACAACGCCGCCGAAGTGAAGCAGTTCATTCAGGACAACGATGTGAAGTTCATCGACGTCCGGTTCTGCGATCTGCCGGGCGTCATGCAGCACTTCTCCGTGCCCGCGGCCACCTTCGACCCGTCCGAGATCCTGATGTTCGACGGCTCGTCGATCCGCGGCTTCCAGGCCATCCACGAGTCCGACATGGCACTCGTCCCGGACCTGGCCACGGCCCGGCTCGACCCGTTCCGCACCGAGAAGCACCTCAACATCAACTTCTTCATCCAGGACCCGGTCACCGGCGAGGCCTACAGCCGCGACCCGCGCAACGTCGCCAAGAAGGCGGAGGCCTACCTCGCCTCCTCCGGCATCGCCGACACCGCGTACTTCGGTCCCGAGGCCGAGTTCTACGTCTTCGACTCGGTCCGCTTCGACACCAGCGCCAACGCCTCGTACTACCACATCGACTCCGAGGCGGGCGCCTGGAACACCGGCTCCGCCGAGGGTGACGTCCGCGGCTACAAGGTCAAGTACAAGGGCGGCTACTTCCCGATCCCGCCGGTCGACCACTTCGCCGACCTGCGCGCCGAGATGTCCCTGGAGCTGGCCGCGGCCGGCCTTGAGGTCGAGCGCCAGCACCACGAGGTCGGCACGGCCGGCCAGGCGGAGATCAACTACAAGTTCAACACCCTGCTGCACGCCGCCGACGACCTGATGCTGTTCAAGTACATCATCAAGAACGTCGCCTGGCGCAACGGCAAGACCGCCACCTTCATGCCGAAGCCGATCTTCGGCGACAACGGCTCGGGCATGCACGTCCACCAGTCGCTGTGGACCGAGGGCTCGCCGCTCTTCTACGACGAGCAGGGCTACGCCGGGCTCTCCGACACCGCCCGCTACTACATCGGCGGGCTGCTCAAGCACGCCCCGTCGCTGCTGGCCTTCACCAACCCGTCGGTGAACTCCTACCACCGGCTGGTCCCGGGCTTCGAGGCGCCGGTCAACCTGGTGTACTCGCAGCGCAACCGCTCGGCCGCGATCCGCATCCCGATCACCGGCTCCAACGCCAAGGCCAAGCGCATCGAGTTCCGCGCGCCGGACCCGGCGTCCAACCCGTACCTGGCCTTCGCCGCGATGCTGATGGCCGGCCTCGACGGCATCAAGAACAAGATCGAGCCGCTGGAGCCGGTCGACAAGGACCTCTACGAGCTGGCCCCGGAGGAGCACGCCAACGTCCCCCAGGTGCCGTCCTCGCTGCCGGCCGTCCTGGACGCCCTGGAGGCCGACCACGAGTACCTGCTCGCGGGCAACGTCTTCACGCCCGACCTGATCGAGACCTGGATCGACTTCAAGCGGACCCACGAGATCGCCCCGATCGCCCTGCGCCCGCACCCGCACGAGTTCGAGCTCTACTACGACCTGTAGGACCCGCTCCGACCTGCGGAAACGCAGTTCGATCTCTCATCGTTTCCGCAGGTCAGGCAGGGCCCTGACCTGCGGAAACGTCTGAGGAGGGGTCGGCCGGAGCGCCTCTGGGGCTCGCGATGTGAAATGAGTGTGAAATGAGCACGGGTAGATCGAACTCGCGATGATGCCCTCTTGCCCTTGCCGGCACCGGGCAGTACGCCATCTCGCTACTTTCAGTAGCCATCGCTCGCGGTTGCCGGCTCAACGGGTTCGATCTCTTACTAGCACTGCAACCCCCGCAGGCGAGGCGTCACCCGTGCTCGCCAAGCAGCGGAGCCTGCCGTCATCGCCGCCCTCGGGCCGTAGTTGAGCACGCCTCAGCCGGTGATCTAGGCCGGGCACAGGGCGGGCAACGCGGGGCCGCGACCGCGTGCTGCGCGCGGCCCGCTCCATCCCAGGCGAGCAGCTCCATCCCAGGCGAGCAACTGGGTACCTGCGACGACACCGGGGCGGATCGAAGGGGGGCGCCGCCACTCGGTGTCCAACCCGCGGTCTCCATAGTGGATACGGTGTTGCTGTTATGGTGTTGGCCGAGGAGGTGGACGTTTCAGTGGCAGCAGTTGGTCCTACGCGAGCGACCCCGGCATCGGGTCGGGGCCCGGGGCGTCCGCCCGTGCCGCTGGAGCGCATCGTCTCCACCGCACTGCAGATCGTGGACGACGAAGGGGCCGACGCTCTCTCGATGCGGACGCTGGCCCAGCGCCTGGGCTCGGGCACGGCGACGCTGTACCGGCATTTCGACAACCGGACAGCGCTGGTCGCCCATGTCGTGGACCGCATGTTCGGCGCCGTGGAACTGAATGGCGACGAACTCCTCGCGATGGGCTGGCAGCAAGCGCTGCGGACGGTCGCGCACACCATGTTCGACGCCCTGGCCCGGCACCGGAACGCTGCGCGCCTGGTGGTCGAAGAGATACCCCTGGGGCCGAACGCCATGGCACTGCGGGAGCACTGCGTCGCGGCGCTGCTCGACAGCGGCTTCCCGCCCCGACTGGCGGCGCACTCCTTTGCCACCCTCGCCCGCTACGTCCTCGGATTCGCCATACAGGTCAACGGTCACGGCGGCGGAGGGCAACTCGACGACGCACAACTGTCCGCCGTCTTCCAGAGCGTCGACCCAGCCTCGTTCCCGGCAACGGCCACCGTCGCCGGGTCCATGCCCGTTCCGATCGAGGATGAGTTCTCCTTCGGACTCGAACTCCTTCTCAGCGGGCTCGCCCACCTGCACGACGACGCCTGACCAGCCAGGACGACGCGAACCTGAGCCGCCCGCCTACGGAGTCATCTCGGCCGGCGCACAGGCGTCCGGGGGCAACCGGTCGCCGGATGGTCAGGCCCACAGCTGTCGTGACCCGCGTGGTCGGCGCTTCGTCAGCGGAGGGCGAAGTGCTCGGCGTGGAGATGCTCGCGGGGGACGCCCTGGCGATGGAGGGCGCGAGTGAGGTTTTCGATCATTGAGGCGGGGCCGCAGAGGAAGACGTGCGTGTCGGGGGTGATCGGTCCGGCCTCGGCCTCGATTCTTTCAGCGGTCAGACGGCCGTGGCTGCGGCTGAACGTCGGGTGGAGCCGGAACTCGGGGCGGTTTGCTGCCGCTGCGGTGAGTTCCGGGAGGAACGGGGCGTCTTCGGCGGTGGGGGCGCAGTAGAAGAGGTCGGTTTGGGCCGGCGCCGCACCGGGGTGGGTGAGCCAGCCGAGGAAGGGCGCGATACCGATGCCGCCCGCGATCCATATCTGCCGGGGTCCGCCGAGGGTGTGGTCGAACATGCCGTAGGGGCCCTTGAGGGTTGCGGGGTGTCCTTCACTCACGCCCGTGTAGAGGCCGCGTGTACCGCGGCCCAGGGCACGGATGGTGAGGCGTACTGAGCCGTCGGCCTGCGTTCCTGCGACGCTGAAGGGGTGTTCGTGCCAGCCGCCGACCCGCAGGTAGACGAACTGACCTCCGGTCACGGGAAGCGCCGTCTCGCCGGTGGGCGTGAGGGTGAGGTCGAGGATGTCGGGTGTCGGCCGCTCGACCCGGTGGATGGTGTAGTCCGCCCGGGGCTCCCTGCGCCGCAGCACCAGTTCGTCGTAGGCGTAGGCGGTCATGCCGATGGTGGCCATGATGACGTAGCTCGCCAGGAGGGGCGTGGATCCCTTGATGACGAGATCGAGGAACCAGCCGTGCAACAGCGCCGACAGGAGCAGCAGGCCAGTGAGGCGGTGCAGGAACAGCCAGCGCACGTAGGGCAGTCGGAGGATGCGGCCGACCTGGCCGAGTGAGATGAGGACGAGCAGCAGCAGGCCGATGGCGGAGACGGCGCCGAGGAGATGGCCCATCCCTACCGAAGCGGTTTGGTGGGCGTAGCCGTACTGGCTCCCGTCGAAACCGGAGAAGAAGTGGAGGAGCAGGTGGGGGGTGAGCAGGAGCATGGACCACACGGCGTACCGCTTGTGCTGACGGTACATGCGGTCCAGGCCGCCGAACCACTGCTCCAACCACATCAGGCGGGTGGCCAGCACCAGGGTGCAGGACATCAGGTAGGCGGACAGGACGCCGGCGAACTCGCCGATGAAATAGACGGCGCTGAGGCCCTCGGGCCTGAGCCAGTCCCAGGCCAGGTAGAGCATGACCGCTCCGGTCGTGACCGACAGGGGTCCGACGTGGCGCTTCTTCAGGCGCGCGTCCAAGGGGGCGCGTGCGATCCGGATAGCGTAGATCGCTATCGCGATCAGGACGGGCATCGTCTACCCCTCGGGGGTCGGCACTGTGGACGAAGGGGCGCTGGTGAAGTCGGGCGGACCGTGGGGTCGCGGCTTCAGCGCCATCGGGCCCAGGTGGCTGCGGTTCCTGCCACTCTAATACTGGCTACAGTGTAGCCGATTCTCTGCTTTCAGGGCGCCTTCTGGCGCTGCCCATCCGTGGAGGCGTGGACTCGATCGGCAGCGCTTCAGGCGAACAAGGCCGCGAGGTATGAGGCGACAAGCACCGCGCACACGGCGGCGGGCACGAGTTTGGCAACCGGGTCGCCCCTGCGCACGTGTACGACCACAGCTCCGGCGAGCAGCAGGAGAAGCCCGACCCCCGCGAGGCCGCCGAGCGGCGGCACGGCGAGGCCGAGCGCCACGCCGGCGACTCCTGCCAGTTGCAGCACGCCGATGCGGCGGTAAGCGGCGACGGAGAAGCCGGTCTCGGCGGCCAGCTCGCGTGCCTTCGGCAATGCGAGTGTGTTGAGCACTCCGCTTGCCCCGAAGATCAGGGCGATGAGGCAGGCGAGGGTATTGGTGAGGATCATGAGGTGATTCCAGGGTGTCGGCGTCGGGGCGGCGGGGGCGTCAAGGGTGATGATCCGATGGCGCGCAGGTCGTCACGAGACTGCTATTCGATGGGGCGGGCGCGGTCGGGTTGCGGGCCGGGCGCATCGCTCGGCGTCCAGACGGGCGGTTTGGCCGATCAGTTCGGGGCTTGTCGGCGACGGTCCATTCCTGTGCATTCGTCGCGCAGCGTGCCCCGGCCCGGAGCCTGGGCGCCTCGATGGTTTCGCCGACGGCTGCGATGGTCTCGCCGTCGACGAGGATGTCGACGTGCTCGGCGTCCGGCCGGTCCGGCGTCATCGTGATGACCTGTGCCCCGCGCAGCAGTGTGCGGCTCATGCAGGGGACCCCGGACCGGGTTAGGTGTGGCTCGGCTGGGACATGGTGCGGCTCCTTGTCTGCGGCGTCATCGCCCGCACGGCGGCTTGTGTCGTAGTGAGGAAGTCCCGCGTGGCGATGTGCCCGAGGTAGCCGTCGGGGCGGATCAGCAGCAGCGTGTCGCCGGTCAGGCCGTAGGCATTGCGCAGCGTGTTCCCGGGGTCGGAGAAGGCCCGGCCGTCGCCCGCGGCCGATCCGACGGTCAGCCGCTTCAGCTGGGCGCCCGTCGTCGGCCAGTCGAGGAGGTCGAGGTCCCGGGCGGCGCCGGGGCCGTAGGCGATGGCGGTGAAGTGCGGTCCCTGGAAGAGGTCGAACAGGCGGGCCTCGGCGCCGTCGGCGCCGAGCAGTCGGGCGTCCGGGGCGCGGTCGCCCACGTGCAGCGTGCCGGTGCCGCTGCCGTCGGCGGGGGCGAGCGGGCCGCCGTAGTAGGTCAGGGCGAGCTGCTGCTCGTCCTTGCCGCGCTTCATGCTGGACGGGTCGAGCTTGGCGATGCCGCCCCACTTCTCCGTGGACAGTCCCAGGACCCCGGCGGCGATCGGCTGCCGCTCGGCCTCGTAGGTCTCCAGCAGAGCCGGGTCGGCGCCGGCCAGGACCTGGCCGACCTTCCAGCCGAGGTTGTAGCCGTCCTGCATACCGGTGTTCAGGCCCTGGGCACCGGCCGGGGTGTGGACGTGCGCCGCGTCGCCGACGAGGAAGACGCGTCCGCGGCCGTAGTGCTCCGCGAGACGGATGTTGGGCCGGAAGACGGACTTCCAGTGGATCTCGTGCAGCTGGATGTGCCGGTTGCGGGTGTGGGAGTGGATCCGGTCGATGATGGCGCCGATCTCCTGGGGCGGCTCCTCGTCGGGCGTGAGCCGGATCATCCACTGGAACATGTCGCTGCCGGGGAGCGGGCAGGCGCCGATGAGCTTGCCGCCGAGGCCGGGCCACATGTGCCAGCGGTTGCGGGCCAGGCCGCTGACGGAGGCGTCCACGATCAGCACGCGGTCGGACTCGTCCGTCGTCCCGGCGAAACCGATGTCGAGCTGCTTGCGCACCGCGCTGGAGCCGCCGTCGGCCCCCACGGCGTAGCGGGCGACGATCTCCTCGACCCCGTCCGCGCCCACCACCGTGGCGAGCACCGTGTCCTCGTCCTGCGTCAGCTCGGTCAGTTCCTTGTTGAACTCGACCTCGCGGCCGAGCTCACCGAGCCGGGCGTGCAGGGCGCGGTCCGTGCGGAACTGCGGGATCAGCCAGGTGTTCGGGTACGGGACGTCCGGGGTTGCGTCTTTGGTGGGGAACATCTTCCACGGCACGCCGAGGGGTCCGGCATGGAGCCCGAGCTTGGGGTAGAGGTCGCCGCCGGCCAGCACGTCGTCGAGGGCGCCGAGGTCTTCGAGGACTTCGAGGCTGCGGGGCTGGATGCCCTTGGCGCGCGAGCCGTCGAAGGTGTGGGGGGACCTGTCGACGATCCGGACGTCGAGTCCGCGGCGTACGAGGTCGATCGCCAGGGCGGAGCCCGAGGGGCCGGCACCGATGATCAGTACGTCGATGGTCTGCGGGTTGTTCATGAGTCGAGCCTTTCGGTGCGTGCGGACACGAACGGGACGAGCCGGTCGGCGACGTCGCGAGGCCGTTCGAACGGGGCCATGTGCCCGCACTTGGTGATGACGTGATGTTTCTGGGGCTTCAGCAGGGTGCGCGCCGTGTCGAAGTGCACCGGCGGCGTGACGGTGTCCTCGTCGCCCCACAGCAGCAGCATCGGAATGCCCAGTGCCCCCGTTCGCCGGAAGAGGTCGTCACGGCCGGTGAGAGGCAGGTGCTGCAGGGTGTCGAAGACCGCGTACAGCGAGCCCTCGAAGCGGAGGGTGTCGAGGACCATCTCGGTCAGTTCCGCGCCGAGCTCGGGGTCCCGGACGTTGTGCCCGAGGTGGCCCTGGAGCAGCCGGAGGCCGCGACGGCGGGCGACAACTCCGGCCAGCAGGTCGCTGCGCAGCAGCCGGTCGGGGGAGGCCAACCGCGGTTTCGCGAGACCGGCGGGTCCGACGATGGTGAGCGTGGACACCTGCGAGCGGTACCGGGCCGCGTACGTCATGGCGACGAGCGCGCCCATGGAGGTGCCGACCAGGTGCAGGGGCCGCGCCGTCAGGCCGAGCCGGTCCGTCAGCTCGGCCAGCTGCCGGGTGAACAGCGTCTCGTCGTACCGCGCCCGCACCCGGTCGGAGTAGCCGCGGCCGTAGGCGCTGCAGGTCAGCGTGCGCAGCCCGTGGGTGTGCAGTTCGCTGACGAGGCCGTCCCAGTAGGACAGCGGGATGGTCAGACCGCCCGCCATCAGGACCACGTCCCCGTCCTCGGGCCCCGTCAACTCGTAGTGGGTGACGCCGTCGGACAGCTCGACGTAACTGCCGCGCAGCGCCTTGCGCGAGTCGGCGGTGAGCTTGAGGTCCTCGCCCGGGGCGACGAAGTACTTCATGGCACGGGTCTCCTTGCCCTCAGTTCGCGGGGGTGCCGGCGCAGGAGCCGAGGAACTTCGCGATCGCGTACGCGACCCACTGCGGTTCCTCCTCCGGCAGCAGATGTCCGCCGTGGGGGTGGACCAGCTCCTGGGCGCCGGGAATGTCGCGGGTGAAGTGCTGGCCGTCGATGCCCGCGCTGCGCAGCACCAGCGTGGGCACCGTGATGCGGGGGATCTGCGCGCTGCGGTCCGGCTGGTCGGTGTTGCAGAAGTCGACGAAGGCCGAGCGGTTACCAGGGCGGCTCATCAGCTGGTAAGCGCGGTCCACCATGGCGTCGTCCACGATCTGCGCATGCGGCCCGACGGCCTCGCGCAGGCTGCGTTCCACTGCCCCGCGCGGCATCACCCGCCTCACCAGGGGCCGCACCAGCGGGTTGCGGGCCAGGCGCATCCCCGCGGGCACCGTCTTCTCCGGGTAGCCGGTGGCATTGACCAGCACCAGGCCGGTCAGCCGCTCCGGATGATCCAGCGCGACGTTCCAGGCGATGTTGCCGCCCAGGGAATTTCCGGCCACCGCGTAGCGCGGCACACCCAGCGCCGCCACGAAGCCCGCCACCGTCGCGGCGTACGCCGGAACCCGGTAGTCGCGGTCCGGGCGCGGGCCCGTCAGTCCGAACCCCGGCAGGTCCGGACGGATGACGTCGAACGAATCCGACAGCAGATCCGCCGCGCGGTCGAAGTGCTGCAGGGACGAGGCACTGCCGTGCAGCAGCACGAGTACCGGGCCGTGCCCGGCGCGCTTGTAGTGGATCCGCAGGCCGTCCACCTCGACGAACCGGGAATCGGGCTGGGGCTCAGACCAGGTACTCATAATGGATACAGTGTTACCGATAAGGTGGTCGTGTCAAGCGGAAGCCCTCGTCGCGAGCGCGGCGCCCCGCCTCGGCCGACTCCTGCACGACAACCCAGAACGCGACGACGCCGAAGCGGCCGACCAGGTCGCCGAAGATCCGCTGCGGATGTTCGGCCCTCCCGGCGACGAGGCCGAGATCTGCCGGCAACCACTGCCCGACCTGGAAACCGCGGCCGACCGGCAAGGCGCCACCCCTGGAAGCCGGGAACCGCGACCACCCGAACGAAAGGTGTGCAGTACATGACACTCCGACGCGTTCTCAGCGGCCTGGGCGCCGCAGCGACCCTCGGCGCTGCCGCGGCGATCAGCGCACGTCGCCGCGCTCTGGCGGCAGTCCCCCGCGAGCTGCGGCACCCCGTGCTCTTCCTCCCGCTGAACTTCGGCAACCCGGTCACTCTGGCCGTCGCCCGCCGCCTCGTGCCCTTGGCGGGAGCCGCCTTGAGGCCCGACGTCCGCGTCGAGCGGCGCACACTGCCGGCCACGACCGACGACCCCTCCGTCGAGGTGCTCACCTACCAGGCATCGGGCCAAGCGCCGCGCGCAGCGCTGCTCTGGATCCACGGCGGAGGAATCGTCATGGGTGCCGCTCGGCAGGAGAACACCTGGTGCAGCCGCGTTGCCGACGAACTCGGCGCTCTGGTCGTCAGCGTCGACTACCGCCTCGCACCCGAAAATCCGTACCCCGCAGCTCTGGACGACTGCTTCGGTGCGCTCCGCTGGCTTCACGCCAGTGCCGCCGCCCTCGGCATCGATCCCGCCCGCATCGCCGTCGGCGGCGAAAGCGCCGGAGGCGGACTCGCCGCCGCCGTAGTCCAGCGCGCCCACGATTCAGGAGTGCCGGTCCGGTTCCAACTCCTCCTCTACCCCATGCTCGACGACCGCACGGCTCTGCGCGTCGACCCTCCCAACAGCGCCATCTATACGTGGACCCCGAACTCCAACCGCTTCGCCTGGACCTCCTACCTCGGCCGCCCGCCACAGGACCGCGACGATCGCCCCTATATCGCGGCGGCAAGGCGCAGGAACCTCGAAGGGCTGCCGCCCGCGTGGATCGGTGTGGGCGACCTCGACCTGTTCCACGACGAAGACGTCGACTACGCCCGACGCCTGAGCGAGGCCGGCGTCGCCTGCGAGCTGCGGCTCGAATCAGGCATGTACCACGGTGCTGATGCCTTGCTCGACGGCAAAGCACCTTCAATGACCGCTTTCCGCACCGCCGCCCTCGACGCTCTGCGAACTGCCCTGGCAAAACCCTGACCGCCCCGAACATGCCCGACCAGCCTCGACGACCAGGCCACAGCAGGTCGGCATCACCGTCGGCATCCCGTTGCTGAGCGTCCTTGTCACCACTCCCCCGGACTTGTTACGGGCCTTCACGCGGTCGTTGCCGTGGAGACGGCGATTGTGCTCACGGCCGCCGTTCCGTCGCGGCGCGACCTCTCAGCATCGCCCAGCACACTCCGGCGCCACCCATCCGTTGAGGCCGCCGCGTGTGCACTGGTTGTGAAATGTTCTTCTGCGAGGCCCATATTTCCGCAGGTCAGGGGCATGTTCGATCAGAACTACGACCTGTAAGAGGGCCTCCGACCTGCGGAAACAACGAGCTCGCACTCGTGTTTCCGCAGGTCGGCACTTGTACTGACCTGCGGAAGAACGAAGTGCCGGGCTCCTGGGACTCGGCATCTGCTTCGCCCGCCACCGCAGGATGAGCCCGTACCCGCCGGCGGGCCGCCCCGGCTTCCACGCGCAGTTGCTCCCTGCGCCCGACGGGTTCCGGTGGCCACAGCAACCCGTCATCCGGCTCCGGCGGGCAGGTCCGCCGGCCGGCACGCCCGCTCCGGTCACTGCTCCTGCGCACGAAGCGGCGGCCAACATATACTTCTGCGGCTCGACAGCCCCTGGGTTGTCGAGCCGCAGAAGGACACGGGGGCGTGATGGAGCTGCGGGACATCGAGATCTTTCTGGTGCTGGCCGAGGAGTTGCACTTCGGCCGGACCGCCGAGCGGCTCCGGGTCTCCCAGGCCCGGGTCAGCCAGGCGATCAAGAAGCAGGAGCGGCGCATCGGCGCCGTGCTGTTCGAGCGCACCAGCCGCACCGTGCGCCTGACCGACGTCGGACGCCAGCTGCGCGACGACCTGCAGCCGGTCTACGCGGGCCTGCACGAGTCCCTGGAACGCGCCCGGCTCGCCGCCCGCGGCGTCACCGGCCGGCTCCGCGTCGGCATGATGCCGTTCAACATCGTCGACCTGCACTTCTACTGGAGGGAGTTCCGCTCCCGGTACCCGCAGTGGGAGCTGGAGGTCCGCCAACTGGCGTACATCGATCCGTTCGGCCGGCTCCGCGACGGCGACCTGGACGTCCTGGTCGGCTGGCTGCCCGTGAAGGAACCGGACTTCACCGTCGGCCCGGTCCTGTTGACGGACCCCCGGATCCTCGCCGTGTCCGCCGACCACGAGCTCGCCCGGCACACGTCGGTGCGACTGGAGATGTTCGCCGACTTCCCGCACCCCATGCCACCCGCCATGCCGGACTACTGGGAGGACGGCTACCTGCCCTTCCACTCGCCCCGGGGCCGGACGATCGAACGCGGTCGGCCCGTGACCGACGCGGAGGACCTGATCAACCGGGTCGGCATGGGCGAGATCATCCACGGCTTCCCCAGCCACGTCGCCCGGCACTGGGGCATGCCGAACGTCCGCTGGATACCCGTCCCGGACCTGGCGACGCTGTCCTACGCCCTGATCTGGCGGACCGACGCCGAGAACGAGCCGATCCGTGCGCTCGCCGACACGGTGCGCGAACTCGGCACGCTCCGGTTCTGACGAACAGTCACGTCCCGGAGTCGAGGATGCCGCCGTCGCCGGTGAGGTAGCGATCGGCTGCCGCAGAGTGCTCGCCCCGCCGCCCGACACCGGAGCCGGGCGGTGTGCGTCGAGGCCGCCGGCCGAACGGACACGGCCGCGGGGTTCCTTCCCGGAGCCGTTCGGCCGTCCCGATCGGAGTGCGGCTCCTCTGCCAGGCCGGGAAGGCCTCCCGGGCGCGTCGTTCCGCCACCGCTCCTGTCCGGCGATAACGGTCGGGTTATCGATCGACGCACGAAGCTTGCGTTGATCCGGACACGGCTCCCACGGGAGGCTTGAGGCACCCGGGCAGGCTGCTCGTCGAGGGCCTCGGGCCCACCCCGCCGTCCCCCGCCCGGCCACCCTCTCCATGATGTCCCGCTCGTCAGGCATGGCTTTCCGCTGCCCTGTTCCCGGAGAACCAGTCACGGCGCCACTGCCTGACACGGGCTCACCCGGTCACCGGCACCAGGAGTCAGACAGACGTGCGAGACAGGTTCGACATGACCGTGACGTACGCGATGCACAACGCCTTACGAAGGGAGTTGCACCACCTTGCCCGAGCCACCACCCGCGCCCACCCCGATCCCCGGCACGTCCTGCGCAGCGCCGCGGGCTGGGAGCTGTTCCGGAGTGCTCTGCACGCCCACCACGCCGCCGAGGACGACGCCCTGTGGCCCTCCCTGCGCCAGGCCCTGTACGGCCGCCCCTTCTCCCTGGTGCGGCTGGAGGCGATCGAGGCCGAGCACGCCTCGCTCGCCCTCCTGATCGAGGCGATCGACCAGGCGCTGGCCGGCCCCGATGTCGGGCTCGACCTGTTCGGTGAGCTCATCGGCTCGCTGGTCACCGGTCTACGCGGACACCTCCGCCACGAGGAGGAAGCCGTCTTCCCGCTGGTCCAGATCATCCTGGGCAAGGAGCAGTGGGAGCACTTCGGGCGCGTCCACGCCCAGCGGATCAGGGCCGATGCGGCACGGATCCTGCCGTGGCTCCTGGACGGCGTCACCGAGCGGACCGTGGCCGCCGTTCTGACGCAGCTCCTGCCCGAGTCCGCGCACCACGCGTACGCGCACCAGTGGCAGCCCGCCTACGCGGTGCTCGACCGGTGGGGTACCCGGGGCGCTCTGACCATCACCCGGCCCTGAGCCCTGCCCTCCCCCGAAGCCCTCCGCCGTTCTCGGCGTGTTGCCGTCCCTTCCTCTCCCGCGGTCCACGGGCGGGTCCGTGCCCGTGGACCGGTTTCCCCTCAGCCCATCCCACTCAAGGAGTTCCCTCATGACCACCGTCGAGCCCATCCGGGGCACCGACGCCGGCCACGCGCCGACGTCCGGGCCCGGCCCCTCGGCCGTCGTCCCGCTACGACGATGGCTCGCCCTGGTGGCGGTGGCCGTCGGCACCTTCGCCATGGTGACCGCCGAACAGTTGCCGATGGGCCTGCTCACTCCGATCGGTGGCACCTTCGACGTCTCCGAGGGGACGGCGGGTCTGATGGTGACCGTGCCCGGTCTCGTCGCGTCCGCCACCGCGCCCCTTCTGCCCGTGCTGATCCGACGCGGTGACCGACGTACGGTCCTGATCGTCCTGCTGGGCCTGATGGCCGGGGCCAACCTGCTGTCCGTGCTCGCCCCGGACTTCACCGTCCTGCTCGCCTCGCGGTTCCTGGTCGGCATCAGCATCGGCGGTTTCTGGGCGCTCGCCGCCGGAATCGCGGTGCGCATGGTGCCCGCCGCGTACGTGGGCCGTGCGACCGCCATCACGTTCGGCGGCGCCACGGCCGCCAATGTCCTGGGTGTGCCGGCCGGGACCCTGATCGGGGAGTTCGGCAGCTGGCGGGCCGCGTTCGCCACCGTCGGCGGCCTCGGCCTGCTCGTCGTGGGCGCCCTGCTCGTCCTGCTGCCGTCGCTGCCCGCGAGCGACCCGGTCCGGCTGCGCACGCTCGGGGCGCAGTTGCGCAACCGTGCCGTCCGCGCCGGGGTGCTGACCACGTTCCTGCTGGTGGGCGGTCACTTCGCGGCGTTCACCTTCGTCAGCCCGGTGCTGCAGGACGTCTCCGGCATCAGCCAGGGCATGGTCGGCCCGCTCCTCCTCGCCTTCGGCGCGGCCGGCATCCTCGGCAACTTCCTGGCCGGCGCGCTGGTGGGACGTGACGTCCGCCGGGTGATCACGGCCATCGGCCTGCTGCTCGCCGTGATCCTGGCGCTGTTCCCGCTCGTCGGTACCAGCCCCGCCGGCGGGATCGCGCTGCTGATCGGCTGGGGCCTGGCCTTCGGCGGGGTTCCGGTGAGCGTGCAGACCTGGATCCTGCAGTCGGCGCCCCGGGAGGCCGAGGCGGCCACCGCCCTGAACACCTCGGTGTTCAACCTCGCCATCGCCCTCGGCGCCCTGTTCGGCGGTCTCGTCGTCGACGCCGCCACCCTCACCGCCGCGCTCTGGGTCGGTGCGGCGGTCGGCCTGCTGACCAGCCTGACCGTCTGGCGGACCCGCGGCACAACCGGCTGACGCCCAAGTCGCTCCCACACCTGAGGAACTCCCAACCGTCGCGGACGGCCGGGTCAAGGGCGTCCACCACCTGATGAGGAAGAACGGGATCACCGAGTACGACGGCGGGGCACCTTCCTGGACGCGAACACCCTCCAGATCGCCGAGCCGGACGGCACCATCCGCACCGTGTCCTTCGAGCACTGCGTCATCGCCGTCGGCGCCACCCCGCGCCTGCTGCCCGGCACCGCCCGCAGCGAGCGCGTCGTGACGTACGAGGCGCAGATCCTCGCCGAGGAGTTGCCGCGGTCGATCGTCATCGCCGGGGCCGGCGCGATCGGCATCGAGTTCGCGTACGTGCTGCACAACTACGGCGTGCAGGTCACCGTCGTCGAGTTCCTGGACCGGATCGCCCCGCTGGAGGACGCCGAGATCTCCGCCGAACTGCACAGGCAATACCGCAAGTCGGGCATCCAGGTGCTCACCTCCACCCGGGTCGAGGCGATCGACGAATCCGGCCCGCAGGTCCGTGTCACCGTCACCGGCAAGGACGGCGTGCAACAGGTCCTGGTGGCCGACAAGGTCCTGCAGGCCATCGGCTTCGCGCCGAACGTCTCCGGCTACGGCCTGGAGCACACCGGCGTGGCCCTCACCGAGCGCGGCGCCATCGACGTCGACGCCCGCTGCCGCACCTCCGTGCCGCACATCTACGCCATCGGCGACGTGACCGCGAAGCTGATGCTCGCCCACACCGCCGAGGCCATGGGCATCGTCGCCGCCGAGACCATCGCGGACGCCGAGACCATGGAGCTCGACCACCCGATGATCCCGCGCGCCACCTACTGCCGACCGCAGATCGCCAGCTTCGGCTGGACCGAGGCACAGGCCCGTGAGCGGGGGCACGACGTCAGGGTGGCCAGGTTCCCGTTCGCCGCGAACGGCAAGGCGCACGGCCTCGGCGACCCGGCCGGCTCCGTGAAGGTCGTCGCGGACGCCGAGTACGGCGAGATCATCGGCGCGCACCTCATCGGCCCGGACGTCACCGAGCTGCTGCCCGAGCTGACGCTCGCTCAGCAGTGGGACCTGACCGTCCACGATGTGGCGCGCAACATACACGCGCACCCGACCCTCGGGGAGGCCCTGAAGGAAGCGATCCACGGCATCGCCGGACAAATGATCAATCTCTGAGACGAGACCCCGCGCACCGCGCGGATTCGAAGCACGTCACCATGCCATCGAACGAGACGTAACGTCTCGTTCATCAAGACGGGAATGTCATGAAGGTTCTGCTCACCGGTGCCACCGGCTACATCGGCTCCGCCGTCACCGACCACCTCGCCGCCGCCGGCCACCAGGTCGTCGCGCTCACCCGTGGCGCCGAGCCACAGCCCGGCCGGGCCTGGCACGCCCAGCTGGTCGGCGACACCGCCGACCCGGCCTCGCTGGCCGGCACGGTGACCTCCGAGATCGAGGCGGTGATCCACCTGGCTCCCCCGAGCGGCGACGCCGACGTCGACACCGCCGTCATCGAGGCGCTCGCCGCTCCGCTGCGCGGCACCGGCCGCCCCTTCGTCTACACCAGCGGCGTCTGGGTGCTCGGCGCCACCGGCGAGGCCCAGGAGGTCGGCGAGGAGAGCCCGACCAACCCGATCGACATCGTCGGCTACCGCCCGCGGATCGAGCGGCGGGTGCTGGCCGAGGTCACCGAGGGCGTGCGCGCGGTCGTCGTCCGGCCGGGCATCGTGTACGGCCGCGGCGGCGGCATTCCCGCCATCCTCGTCGACCGGGCCCGCCGGCAGGAGGTGCCCGAGTACTACGGCGAGGAGGGTGTGCGCTGGCCGACCGTCCACGTGGACGACCTGGCCGAGCTGTTCGTGGCCGCCGTCGAGCGGGCCGAGGCCGGCACCGTCTGGCACGGCGTCGGCGAGTCGGCCGTCCCGGTCCGTGACCTCGCCCGGGCCGCCGGCCGCGCAGCCGGAGTGCTCGCCACCCCGCACGCGGTGCCGGCGGAGCAGGCCGCCGAAATCTTCGGCCCGCTCTTCGCGGACGCGCTCGCCCTCGACCAGAGCGTCAGCGGCGCCGCCGCCCGTACCGCCCTCGGCTGGCGACCGGGCCGGCCGGGCGTGCTGACCGAGCTGGTGTCGGGCTCGTACCGGCCGGTCGAGGTGTTCGGTGCCCCCGACGGCCCGGAGACCGACGCCGAGGTGGCCGCGATCCGCCTCCTGGTCGCCGAGGTCGAGTACGCCCAGCAGAACGAGGAGGTCGACCGGTTCCTGGGTGTCTTCCGCCGGGAGGACCCGGTGTGGACCACCGGCCACGGCAAGCGGCTGTCGGGCTTCGAGGAGATCGCGGCCTTCACCCGGAAGGTGCTGCCCGGCGCGACGGCCGAGTCGACCGCCGTCTACGACGTCGAGCGCGTGCTGTTCCTGCGGCCCGACGTCGCCGCGGTGAACGTCCGCCAGCAGCCGGTCCGCCACGACGGCACCCGGATCGCCGACCGGCCCGAGGGCCGCCCATTCTACATAGTGGTCAAGGAGGACGGCACCTGGCGCGTCGGCGCCGCCCAGAACACCATCGCGGTCGACTGACGACCTGCACGGCTTGCACGGCTTGCACGGCTTGCACGGCTTGCAGTGCAGGCTTCGCGCTCGAAGTGACAGGAGAGGGAGATTCCATGACGCCCCAGCAGATGTCCGATGCGGAACTCGCCGGACAGCCCGCCGCCTACTGGACCGGTATCGCCTACGAGGCGCTGATCGCGTTCACCCGGGCCCGGCAGGCCGAGAAGAGCTACACCCAGCCGCAGTTCTGGCTGCTGCGCAACCTGTCGGTGAACGACATCTCACCCGATGGCGAGGGGATGACCCTGCCTGAGCTGAGGGAGGCCATGAGGTCCTACATCCGGCCCGAGGACGACCTGGCGGCAGAGTCCGCGGTGCTCGTCGAGCGCGGCTGGCTGAGGCGGGACGGCGAGGACCGCCTGTGGCTCACCGGGGAAGGGGAACGAGCCCGGGTCGACCTGGCGCGCAATGCCCCCGCGATCCGCGCCGCCCTCCACGAGGGCGTTGACGACGCGGACTACGTCACCACGGTGAAGGTGCTTCAGCAGCTGATCCGCAACGCGGGCGGGACGGTGGCCTGACGGGCCGACGGGCCTCGGACGCCCCACCCCTCGCGAGCCGGCACAAGGTGCAGCCGGCCGGCCCGGCCCGCCCGGCGGTTGCCGACACTGTTGGCAACCCGATCAGCTGAGACGAACACCCCTGGTCCGGCCACTTCGTCAGGTGGCCGGACCAGGGGTTTCGTGTCGTTGGGGAGCGGCCATGAGGGCGATCCGACGCCTGGCCGCCTACGCCGAGGTGTCGGCGCTGTCGGAATTCCGGAGGCCGTCGTCCGGCGTTCGCGGGCCCGCGATGCGGGCGGGCGCGCAGGCCGTCCGCCGTTCGGCCCTCACGGGGTGCCGGGCCGGCCGGTGGCGCACATCCTGGCACGGGTGGCACCACCATGTCGTACCTCCCACCGTGGGGACCGACCTGGCGCCGTCCGGGACGGCAGGAGGGAGCGGAATGGGCCCGACCGATTCACCCTCGGCCGCGCGAGGACGTCTGCTGGCGCGGCTGGCACTGGGCTTCCTGGCGGGCGCACTGGTGGCGCTGGTGGCCGTGCGCGGGGCCGGCGGCCTGCTGATCGTCGTCATCGGGGTGGTCTGCCTGGTCGTCGCAGCGGCCGGGACCTGGTGGGTGCTGTCCCAGCACGGTGCCCTGCGGGTGGCCGGGGCGCTGCTGACCCTCGCCGCCCCCGCAGCCGTGCTGGTGCTCTACGCCCGGGCGGACCTGTGGCCCGCGGCACTGGTCGCCGTCGTGCTCCTCGGGGCGGCGGGGCTCTGTGCCAGGGCGGCCCTGCGCGTGACCCGAAGGCCCCAGGGCATGCGGGCGGTCCCGTCCCGGGCTCCCCTGCATCCGGTGCTGATCATGAACCCGAAGTCCGGGGGCGGCAAGGTCGAACGCTTCGGGCTGGTGGAGAAGGCCGAGGCACTCGGCGCGCGGGTCGTGCTGCTGGACCCGTCCACCCGGACGGACGTCGGGGCGATCGCCCGCCGCGCCGTGGCCGACGGCGCGGACCTGCTCGGGGTCGCCGGCGGCGACGGCACGCAGGCCCTCGTGGCCGCGGTCGCCGCCGAGCACGACCTGCCGTTCCTGGTGATCTGCGCCGGCACCCGCAACCACTTCGCCATGGACCTGGGCCTCGACCGCGACGCTCCCGACCGGTGCCTCGACGCGCTCGGCGACGGCGAGGAACTGCGCGTCGACCTGGGCACGGTCGACGGCCGGCCCTTCGTCAACACGGTCTCCTTCGGGGTGTACGCGCAGATCGTGCAAAGCCCCGAGTACCGCGACGCCAAGGCCGGCGCCACCCTGGACGCGCTGCCCGACCTGCTGCACGGCTACACCGGCCACCCGGTCGACGCACTGACGGCAACCGACCGCCTGGAGGCCCAGCAGGCCCTCCTGATCAGCAACAACCCCTACGCCGCGCCCACCCCCGCGGCCCTGGCCGCCCGCAGACCCCGGCTCGACCTCGGCACCCTGGGTGTCGTCGGGATCCACGTGAGCAACGCCGCGCAGGCGGCGCAGGTCGCTCTCCGTGGCGCCCGGGCTCCCGGGCTGAGCGTCCTGACGTCTCCGGAGGTCACGGTGGTCTCGGACACGGACCTCATCCCGATCGCCGTCGACGGTGAGGCGCTCCAGCTGCCCACCCCCGTCACCTGCGGCGTCCACCCCGGTGCGCTGCGGGTCCTGGTGCCCAGGAACCGGCCCGGTGCGCCGACGGCTGCGCCGCCCCTCGACTGGCGCGAACTGCTCATGCTGGCCCTCGGCCGGCCCCGGTCGGCCCCGGCCACGTCGGAGCGCGCCGATGGCTAGCGCCCGTGACGTGGTACGCGACCTGATGGCCCTCGACAGCGCCGTCTACGCCACGGTGGCCGCCACCGAGACCCCGACACTCGACCGCGGCCTGCGACGCCTGTCATCCGCCGCCGACCACTCCAAGCTCTCCCTGGCCACGGCCGGGTTGCTCGCCCTTCGCCCCGGCCGGACACGGCGCGCGGCACTGCTCGGCGTCCTCGCCGTCGGGACGGCCTCGGCCGGCGCGAACCTGGTGGTCAAGCAGCTGGTGCGACGCCCGCGGCCCGACCGCCTGGCAGCCGCGAGCACCACCGCGCGCCACGTCCCCATGCCCTCCTCCCCCTCCCTTCCGTCCGGGCACACCGCCGCTGCGGTCGCCTTCGCCGCGGTCACCGGATCCGCTCTTCCCGCGCTCGCGTTCCCGCTCGGCGCGCTCGCCTGCGCGGTCGGGTACTCCCGCGTCCACACCGGGGTCCACTACCCGGGCGACGTGGCGGTCGGAGCGCTGATCGGCATCGCCAGCGCCGCCGCCGTGACGGCCGGCGCGAACCGCTGGGCGCCGAAGCCTTCCTGCCGGTGACCGGCCGGCTTCCGGGCGATCCGCAGCGGGCGCACCGGCCCGGCGGGATCTCAGTCCGGTGAGGACTCGTCCTGCGAGCCGGCCGCCGGCCGCGGCGACTCCGTACCGGCCGGCGGGACCGGCCACTTGAGCTCGACTTCGAGTTCGAGCTGGCCGTCGCCGACCTCGATCTCGATCTCACTGCGGAGTTCCTCGGGGATCCGCAGGCTCACCGTCCCGGGGCCGAAATCCAGCTCGGCACCATCGCCGTGCCGCAGTGCGGCGGCGATCGCCGACAGCAGATCCGCGGCCTCAAGGCGCGACAGTGACTTCTTCTGCTCGAACTTGAGGTCCTTCACGACTTCCTCCAACCCTCAGTGGGATCGCGCGCCCCGAAGAGCCGCGCCGATCTGCGTCGCGGATGTTCCCGGCCCTGGGGCCCGGGCTCGCTGAACCGCACCCGGACCGCGCCGCCCTCGCCGGTCGAACCGCCGGCCTCTCCGTCGAGGTTCCGGACACCGATGCCTCCTCGGCGTCGAGCGCCTCCGGCTCCCACGCAGGTACCGCCACCGTCCGTGTCCCTTCCGGCGAAAAGGCGGGGCCGGGAATCCGAACCGGCCACCCGGGCGGGACCGGCTGCGCTCGACCGGTTGAAGGCCGCTTTCCAGCATCCCGCACCCGTGGGAGGAAATCGATCTGTCCGCCTCGCCCTGGCGAACCGGGCGGCGTGACGTAGACGAGGTGGGACGACACCGCCACGGCCGATCCCGGCCGCGGTCGGTCCGGGGCGAGGTCACTCCCCGCAGCGGTCACTCCCGGCCGCGGTCACTCCCGGGCGAGGGCGAGGACGGCGAGGTCGTCGGCGAGCGCGCCGGCGTAGGCGTGGACGTCGCGGGCGAGGAAGGAGACCAGGCGGTCCGGGGCGGTCGTGCCGAGCGTGGCCAGGCGGCGGGCCAGCGGGTAGAAGGCGCCGGCGGCGTCACGGGCCTCGCTCACACCGTCGGTGTAGAGCAGCAGGGTGTGGCCGGGCGGGAGGGCCACGGCCGCGGGCCCGGTCTGCACCTCGGGCACCGTGGGCACGGCGGGCACGGCCCGCACCTCGGGCACGGCGGGCGCGCCCGGCTCGCCGGACGCGGCCCGGCCGAGGCTGCCGAGGCCGAGCGGCAGCTCGAACGGGCAGCGCACCGGTGTGATGGTGTGGCCGGAGAGCAGCAGCGGCGTGACGTGACCCCGGTTGACGATCTCCACGTACTCCGCGCCGGGCCGGTACTGGAGCAGGACGGCGGTCACGAACAGCTCCTCGTCGCCCCGGGCGGCCGCGTCGCGCAGGACCGCACGGTCCAGCTGCTCGGCCAGTTCGACCAGGCCGGCGGTGTCGTGGGCGGTCGCCCGGAAGGCGCCGAGCACGTCCGCCACCGTCCGGACCGCGCCGAGGCCCTTGCCCCGGACGTCACCCAGCAGCACCCGGGCGCCGAAGCGGGTGTCGCAGACCTCGTAGAGGTCGCCGCCGACCAGCACCTCGGCCTCGGCCGGGCGGTACAGGCCCGCCACCCGCAGGCCGCCGGCCCGTTCGGGGACGGGGCGCAGGACGGTCCGTTGCAGGGTCTCGGCCACCGTACGGGCGCGCAGCAGGGTACGGCCCTGCCGGATCCGCTGCCAGGACAGGGCGGTGCCCATCACCCCGGCGAGCAGCGTGGAGATGTACACCCAGACGTGGTGCTGCTCGCTCAGGTGCCCGGCGCGCTGGGCCAGCAGCAGTTGGAGGCCGAGGGCGCCGGCCGTGGCGCCCGCGGTGACGGCCGGGCCGTAGCTGAACGCCACCACGACCGGCAGCGCGGTCAGCAGGAAACCGGCCGCGACGGCGTCCGGGACGACCGCCTCGGCCGCCAGGTCGAGCACCACCAGGACCGCCGGGAGCCAGGCCACCCAGCGCGGCGGCTTCAGGTCCTCGGCCACCGGGTGCGGCGGGCGGGGAGCTGCGGGCACGACGGAGACCTCCTGGCCGGCCGGTGGGGGCACCGGTCCGGGGCGGACCGCTCCGGGACGACCGGTTCGCCCTTCCATGCTCCCCCACCGGCGGCGCGGCGGCGCCTTCCGTTGGTCCCGGCCACCGGGGCCGAACGCCCCGGGCTCCGCGGCCCCCGGGCTCCGCGGCCCCCGGTCTCCGCGGCGCCCGGCCGGGGTCAGCGCACGGTGACCGGCAGGGTCTCGTAGCCGCGCAGGACCAGGCGGTCCCGGCGGGTGGACACGCCGCCGGGGGCCAGCCGGGGGAAGCGGTCCAGCAGGGCCGGCACGGCGACCTCCGCCTCCAGCCGGGCCAGCTGGGAGCCCAGGCAGTAGTGCGGGCCGCCGCCGAAGCTGAGCGGCTGGCTGTCGGTGCGGCCCGGGTCGAACAGCTCCGGGCGGTGGTAGCGGGCCGGGTCGTGGTTGGCCGCGCCCAGCAGGACCACGACCACGGTCCCGGGCGGCGTCGGCACACCGCCCACGGCGAGCCCCTCGGCGGCCGCGACCCGGACGGTGAGCTGGACCGGCGAGTCGTGGCGGAGCACCTCGTCGGTGAGCAGCGCGGGGGCGACCGAGCCGGTCCGCAGGCCGTCCATCACCGCCGGGTGGCGGAAGAGCAGGGCGAGCCCGTTGCCCAGCAGGTTGGTGGTGGTCTCGAAGCCGGCCACCAGCAGCAGCACCAGGTTGGCCAGCAGTTCGGCGCCGGAGATCCGGCCGGGGGCGTCCACGGCGGTCCGGGCGAGGTCGCTGACCAGGTCGTCCCGGGGGTGGGCCAGGCGCTGGGCCACCAGCTCCGTGAAGTAGCCGGACAGCTCGTCGGCGGCCTCGTCGGCGGCGGTGAGCTCGTCGAGGTCCTGCACCATCTCCAGCGCGATGGTGAGGTCTCCCGCGAGGCCGCGGAAGCGGAAGCGGTCCGGCCCGGGGACGCCGAGCAGCTCGCAGATCACCTCGACGGGCAGCCGGAAGGCGAAGGCGTCCATGAAGTCGACGGGCGAGCCGTCCTCGCCGCTCTCCGCCATGCCCTCCAGCAGTCGGCCGGTGGCCGCCACCACGGCCGGCCGCAGCGCGGCCACCCGGCGGGCGTTGAACGCCGAGGCGATCAACGAGCGGACCCGGCCGTGGTCGGGCGCGTTGCGCTGGAGGATCGAGCGGCCGAGCAGGGTGACCGAGGAGTGCCGGGCGAGGACCGGGTCGGACAGCACCAGCGTCTCGGTGTCCTCCAACGCGAAGGCCGGGTTGCGCAGCACCTGGCCCGCGGCGGCGTGCCCGATGGCCAGGACGGTGCCCGGCCCGGCGGAGGCGGCCGCGCCCAGCTCGTGCGCCCGCGCATAGAGCGGGTACGGATCCGCCCTGCCCCCGGCGGTCATCAGCTGTTCGATGATCGATGCGCCGTCCATCCGGTGCTCCCCTCCCGAGACCCGAGCCCTGGCCTCTCAACCCTCCGTGGGCGGAGGGAAGTTCCCGTACGGCCTCGGCCGGCCGTGCCCGGCCCGCCTCCGGTTCGCCTGCGCCGGGGCGGGCGGTCGGTACGCTGGCCGTATGGAGATCTGGATCAACCCGCGCTGCGGGAAGTGCCGAACGGCGCTCGGCGAGCTGGAGGCCGTGGGCGCCGAGTACACCGTGCGGCGCTACCTGGAGGACCCGCCGACCGCCGCCGAGCTGGAGCAGGTGCTGGAGCGGCTGGGTCTGGAGCCGTGGGACATCACCAGGCTCGACGAGCAGTCCGCCAAGGACCTCGGGATGAAGAAGTGGACCAGGGAACCGGGCGACCGGGCCCGCTGGATCGCGGCGATGGCCTCGCACCCGATCCTGATCCAGCGCCCGATCATCACCGCGGACGACGGCCACGCCGTCGTCGCCCGGACGCCCGACGCCCTCAAGTCGGTCCTGCCGCAGCGGGGCTGATCCCGGCCGGGGGTCACCGGCGGCGGCGGGGCCTCCCGCCTCCGCCGGTGCCGCCGTCGGTACCTCCGTCAGTGCCGCGGCCGGTGCCGCCTCAGTGCCGCCTCAGTGCCGCTGGACGCGTTTCACCGGCTCGCCCGGGCGCCAGGACGTGATCCACAGGTGGTCTTCGCCCACGGTGGTGTGCACCACCTGCTCCAGCTCCAGCCGGAAGGCGTGGAACGGGCCGGGCGGCGGCTCCGGGAGATCGGCCTCCCAGGCGGCCAGCTCGACCTCGTCGGTGATCTCGACGGCGCGGCCGGAGACCTTGGAGTCCCCGCCCTCCATCGTCTCGTCGCCCGGGTGGGCGTGCAGCGCGAAGCGGCCGTCCCGCTGGAGGTCGCGGGCCTTCACCGCGCCGAACATCGACCCGAGGGTGAGGTCGGCGCCGACGAACTCCACCTCGGTGCCGCTCACCCGGGGTGAACCGTCCTTGCGCAGCGTCGCCAGGACGTGGTGCTTGTTGGCCTCGAAACGGGCCCGCACGGCGGAGGCCAGATCGGGTTCCTCGTGCTCGAAATCCTGCCAGGTAGCCATGGCGTCAGTCTGGCACCGGGGGCCGACAACCGCCGATGCGGCCGCGGCGTCCGTCGTGGCCGGTGCCAGACTGGCCCGGTGACCACCACGACCACGTACATCGCCTTCCTGCGGGCCGTCAACGTCGCCGGCCGGACGGTGAAGATGGAACGGCTGCGGGCCCTGTTCGGCGAGTTGGGCCTCGGCGGCGTGCGCTCGTACATCCAGAGCGGCAACGTCTTCTTCACCACCGACGAGCCAGACCGCGCCGCACTCGCCGGGCGCATCGAGCAGCACCTGGCGGAGGCGCTCGGCTACCCCGTCCCGGTGATGCTGCGCACCGTCGAGGAGGTCGAGGCGCTGCTCGCCGCCGAGCCGTTCGCGGGCATCGAGGTCACGCCGGACATCCGGCTGGTGGTCAACTTCCTCTCCGAGCCGCTGCCGGCGGACTTCCCCGTCCCGTACACCTCCCCCAAGGGCGACTACGAGGTGATCGGCGCCGACGACGGCACCGCCTACGTGGTGGTCCATCTCCGGGACGGACGGTGGAACGCCCCCGCCAAGCTCTTCGGCAGGTCCTACCGGGGCTCGGCCACCGCACGGTTCCTGCACACCACCGTCAAGATCCTGGCCGCCGCCAGGAAGAGCTGACGCGGCGAAGGACCGCAATCTGGACAGGTGGGGGCCGGTGAGTCGACAATCGGGCCATGACGTCTCCTGAGATCCGGACCCACGTGGTCCGGCCGTCCGAGGTCGAGCGCGAGCACGCGCTCGGAGTGCTGCGGGAGGGCGCGGGCAGCGGCCGGCTCTCGCACGACACCTTCCTCGGCCGGATGGAGCTCGTGCTGCACGCCGGCACCCGGGCCGAGCTGGACCAGGCGATGGCGGGCCTGCCGGCCGGGAACCCGGTCGGGCGCTTCCTGCTGCGGACGGTCGGCCAGGTCTCGGCGTTCGGCGTACGGCTGCGCGGGGCCTGGCGGATCGAACGGCTGCCCGGACTGAGCCTGCCGCAGTCGGGGGAACGGAAGCTGACGATCGGACGGGTCCCCGGGTCCGGGCTGCGGCTGCACGACATCTCGGTCTCGCGCAACCACGCCGAGCTGCGGCGGGAGGGCACCGACTGGGTGCTGTACGACCTCGGCTCGACCAACGGCACCCACGTGAACGGCCTGCGGATCGCGGGCGGGGTCCGGGTGCGCCCGGGCGACCAGGTCCGCTTCGGCAACCTGGAGTTCCGGCTCGCCTCGGGCTGAGCCCGGCCCCCGGCCGGGAGCCGGCGCGGAACTCCCCGGACGCGGAGGCGACCTGACGGGCCACCGCCCGCACACCGGCGATCCGCATCAGCCGGACGGGCCGTCAGGCGGGCCCGCTGGCCGTCAGGGCAGGCCGTCGGACTGGTCGTCAGGGGGCCTTCGGGCAGCGAGGTCACCGGCGGACGGCCGTACCCGGGGGCCCGGCGGAGCGGGTGTCGGTGGCCGGTGCGAGGATGCGGTCATGAACCAGGAAACCGAGCTCACCTTCGACGTACGGCGCGAGGCCGAGGAGCGTGCCCGCGAGTTGATCCGGTGCGGCTTCCAGGAGCAGGACGAGATAGCCGAGTCCCTGGTCGAGGAGTTCGAGGACCAGGGACTTGAGGAGGAGGACGCCGAGGAGATCGTCGCCCCGCTCTGGCGGGAGCGGCTGGCCGAGCAGGCGTCCTGGCCGGAGACGACCGACGTGGACCGGCTGGAGGAGGCGTTCGACGCCCTGGAGGAACAAGGCATCGTCGCGGCGATGGACTTCACCTGCTGCGCGAGCTGCGGCTACGACGAGATCGGCGGCGAGGCCGAGGAGGACTCGCGCGGCTTCGTCTTCTTCCACCAGCAGGACACCGAGGGCGCGGCCGCCGGGCGCGGGCTGATGCTGCGGTACGGCGGGTTCCGGGCCGAGGGCGAGTCCAAGGAGTCGGCGGAGCGGCGCACGGTGGAGATCGGCCGCGAGGTGGTGTCAGCCCTGGAGGCGGCCGGCCTGCCGGTGGAGTGGGACGGCTCGCCGGGCAAGGCCATCGCGGTCACCCCGCTGACCTGGCTCAACCGGCTGCCCGAGTAGCCGTCGACGGCCCGCCGCCGGACGGCTGCCTCGGGCCGGCCACCGACGACCCGGCCGACCTGCCGGGACACCCGGCCCGGCCCGGGCTCCGCTGACGCCCGGCAGGTCTGGCATATCCCTCGGGCAGGTGGCACAGGCATATGCCACGCGCGTAGATCACCGGCCCGAAAAAGCGGCCTCCGGTCACTCGGCGGCGCCTCCCAGGATGTCCGCGGCGCCGTCCCGGATGTCGGCCCGGCCCCAGAGCTGCGCGGTGCAGCGCTGGTAGGTGGACTGCCAGTGCGGCCAGTTGCGGGCCACGTCGTCGTCGCAGTCCGCGATCAGCCGCTCGACCAGCGCCGGCTCGACGCCGTCCAGCAGCCAGGCGAGCGCGTCCGCGGTGCCGGGGCCGTCGGCGGAGCGCAGCAGGTCCAGCAGCTCGGGCAGGCTGCCGACCCGGGAGGTCTCCGTGAACACCAGCTCCATCCGCGGCAGCAGTTGGCGCTCCTCGATCCGCAGGTGGGTCTCCAGCCGGGCCGCGAGGTCCTCCATCGCGTAGGCGACCGGCCAGGCGCTGCCCGCGTCCCGGCTGGCGATCCGGACCAGGGTGCTGACCCGGGTGAACGAGTGGTCGAGGTTGTGGTGGTCCGCTTCCAGCCAGTTGAGCAGCAGCCGCAGCTCGGGCGCGAAGCGGCGGACGATCGGCCAGATCCGGGTGTCCTGCTGCTCGTGATGGCAGGTCAGCATCGTGTTGACGAAGTGCCAGTGCCGCAGCAGCGCCTCGCCCTTGTCGTCCTCGCCGGGCTGGAGCAGCCGCAGCGAGTTGGGCAGCCGCGACAGGTCGCGGCGGAGCGCGGCGTGCACGAGCCGCAGTCCGGCGAACCGGACGGCCCGCGGCTCCTCGCCGGCGGCGTGCTCACGGTCGGAGCCCCCCTGGGCGGGGGCTGCGGGCGGGGACGCTACGGGCAGCAGATGGCTCGGCATGGCACTCTCTTCACGACTTGGCACGGCTGGTGGAATCGCCATGGGCGGATTCGCGGCTGGCGGTAGGCGGTCCCACCACAGTGGCCGTAGTCGATCAGAGCCGAATCAATGTCCGATTGACGTGCAGGTCAGCGCCCTGCGGGCGCCCCGGAGGGCCCGGCGCCGAAGCCGACGGCCCGGCCCCCGGGAAGGGGCCGGGCCGTCGGCGGCCGCGCTGGGCGGCAGGTCAGCGGATCAGCGCGGGTCGTGCGGTCGAGCGGTCGGCTCGGGCCGGTCGCTCCCGAGGGCGGTCGCTCTGCGGGTCAGTCGCTCTGCGGGCCCGCCAGGTTCTTGGTGAGCCACTGCAGGGTGTCCGGGATCATCTTCTTGAAGTCGCTGGTGAGGTGCTTGCCACCGGGCTGCTCGTAGTACTCGATGGCGAGCGGCGGAGTGGCCTTGGCGACCCACGCCTTGACCAGCTTGGTCTCGTACGCGTTGGCGCCGCCGGCGGTGACGAGCATCTTCACGTCGGCCTTGCCCAGGGCGACCATCGTCTCGGGGCTGTTGGCCTGCCGCTCGGCCTCGTGGCCCTTCCAGAGCCCCGAGTCCGGGTTGAAGTAGCCGTCGATCGGCACGGCCGCCTTGAACTTGTCCGGGTGCTGCAGGGCCAGCTTCGCGCTGCAGAACGCGCCGGTGGAGGCGCCCATCAGGCCCCAACCGTCACGGCCCTTCACGGTGCGGAAGTTGGCGCGGACGAAGTCCGGGATGTCCTCGGCCATCCAGGTGCCCATCTTGGGCTGGCCGGGGATGTCGGCGCAGTCCAGGGCGTTCTTCTCGTCGCTGTTGAAGTTCTGCACCGGCATGATCATGATGAACGGGTGCGCCTTGCCGGCCTTGGACAGCTCGGCGTCCTCCTGCTGGATCGGCAGCTGGTCGTCGGTCCAGGTGTTGTAGCCGTTGCTCTGGCCCCCCGCGAAGAGGGTGAGCACCGGGAAGCCGGTCTTGGCGAACTTCGGGTCGTTGTACTCGGGCGGCAGCCAGACCCAGACCTTGCCGGAGACACCCGACTTGGGACCGGCCAGCGTGGTCACCAGGATCTGGCCGGCGGCGGTGTCCCGGGCCTTGGCGAGGGCCGCGGCCGGGCCGGTGGGCATCAGGACCTTCCCCGAGGCGGTCGGGGTCGTGCTGGCGGGCGCCGCGGAGGTGCTTCCGGCGGCCGACGGGGAGCCGGGGGCGGTGCTGCCGCTCGCGCCGGCCGTGCCGGCGGCCTTGGCGTTGTCCCCCTTCTTCCCGCCGGCGTCCGTACTGCCGCAGGCCGCCAGCGAGGCGGCCAGGGTGAAGGCGGCGGCGCCGGTCAGGACGGCGCGGATACGGGTGGACTGCGGCTGCACGGTGAGGACTCTCCGACCGGTGTCGCGCCCGCTCCGTCGGGAGCCGGGCGGTGGCCCCCGGGTGGGGCCGGACAGGCCGGGGGCACGACATCGTCCGTGGCCCCCGGGAGGCGGCGCGCCGCCCCTCGCGGAGGCGTGCCGTCCTGCGATCTTATGACGTGGGCCGGGGCGAGCCGGTTGCGGTAGGACCAGCGTCAATCCAATGTTTGTTCCCGATCCGGTAAAGGCTTTCGACAGCCCTGCCGATCGGCGGGGGGCGTCCCCGCCGGACGGCGGGGAGCACAGTCGCGCGCGTGCCGGGCCCGCCGCGCTTTGGGCCCTCGTACCAGTGACCCCGGGGGCCCGATCGGGGACGATCAGTTCGCCCGTCCCAGCGTCCGAGGAGCCCGCCATGCCCCAGCAGATCGCCGTCGTCACCGGAGCCGGGAGCGGGGTGGGCCGCGCCGTGGCCGTGGAGCTGGCCGCCGCCGGCTGGCGGCTGGTGCTGGCCGGCCGGCGGGAGGCGCCGCTGCACGGGACGGCGGGGCTCTGCGCGGCGGCCGCGGCCGGGGCGGACGACGACGGGACAGCCGGCGCGGCGGGCGGCGCGGCGGGCGGCGCGGCGGGCGGCGCGGCGGGCGGCGCGGCGGGCGGCGCGGCGGCCGTGGTACCGACCGACGTCACCGACCCGGCGGCGGTGGACGCGCTGTTCGCGACGGCCGCCGAGCGGTTCGGCCGGGTCGACCTGCTGTTCAACAACGCCGGGACGTTCGGCGCGCCGACCCCGGTGGACGAGCTGGACGTCGCCGAGTGGCGGGCCGTGGTCGACCTCAACCTGACCGGGGCCTTCCTCTGCGCGCAGGCCGCGTTCCGGCGGATGAAGGCCCAGGACCCTCGGGGCGGCCGGATCATCAACAACGGCTCGATCTCGGCCCACGTGCCGCGCCCGCAGTCGATCGCGTACACCGCGACCAAGCACGCCGTCACCGGGCTCACCAAGTCGCTGTCGCTGGACGGCCGTCCGTACCGGATCGCCTGCGGGCAGATCGACATCGGCAACGCCGCGACCGACATGACGGCCGCGATGAGCGTCGGCGTGCGGCAGGCGGACGGGCGGGTCGCGGTGGAGCCGACCATGGACGTCGCCGACGTGGCCCGCACCGTGCGGCACATGGCGGGGCTGCCACTGGAGGCCAACGTGCAGTTCGCCACGGTGATGGCGACCGCCATGCCCTACATCGGGCGGGGCTGAGCCGGTCCGGGGGCCGGCGCCGCCACCGCGGGAGGAGCCGGGGCAGCCGGCGCTACTCGTCGTGGGAGTGGCGGTAGCGGCCGCCGGCCGCCCTCCTCGTCCAGCCGGTAGACGCTGGTGGTCGGCCAGTACTCGCCGGCCTCGGTGGCGGGCAGTTCGGCGCGCAGGACCATCCGCAGCGAGGGCGGCGGGGTGGCGGCGTTGACGCGCTGGCGGCGGCCGTCCCAGCGGCCGCCGCAGAGTTCGACGTCGAGGACGACGGGGGTGGTGCTCATCCCGCGATGATGGCAGCGTTCACCCGACCCGGGGGTTTGGACTCCGTGAAGCCACCCACCCGGGCGATCCTCCGGCACGACAGGCTGACGGCCGCCCCCGTCGTGCGCGGGAGGCGGCCGTCGGTGCGGAGCCGGGGTCAGTTGCGCCAGGTGTCGTTCAGCACGACCTGGCCGGAGGCCGGCACGGTCGCGGTCCGGTTGGCACCGGACTCCCAGGTGACGTTCCCGGCGGCGTCCTTGCGGATGTACTTGTACTCGAACGCGGTACCGGCGGCCATCGCCACGTCCAGCTTCCAGACCGGGTAGGCGGCCGAGGAGAGCAGCAGCGCCTTCCCGGTGTCCCAGCCGCCGAGCGCGGCGGTGCTGCCGGCCACGTAGATGTTCTGGCCGTAGACGGTGGTCGCGTTGACCCCGAAGGACGCGCCGCCGCCCACCGGGTTGCCGCCGCCGGAGCCGCCCGGCGCGCCGACGTACAGCGCCACCGCGTCGCCCGCGCCGACGGTGGCGGTGAACCGGCCGTCCGAACCGACGGTGTACGACGGCCCGGTGCAGCCGCCCGCGGCCGGGTCGCCGTGCTGGACGTCGCAGTACGAACCGGCCGGCAGCGAGGTCTGGAAGGTCTGGGTGACCGGGCCGGACTCGCGGTTCAGCGCCACGAAGCCCTTGTTGCCGCGCCCGAAGGCGATCGCGTTGTTGCCGTCGGACCACCAGTTGGTGATCCCGGTGCCCGCCACCGCGTTGCGGAAGCCGACCATGTTGGCCACCTGCCGCCAGGCGTGCGTGCAGTTCCAGCCGTCGCTGTAGCAGGCGTTGACGGTGCCGCCGTTCGGCGGGCCGTCGTCGTGGCCGGCGAAGGCGTAGCCGGAGTAGACGTTGGGCGCGCCGTACGGGTTGGCCAGCATGAAGACGTTGGCCAGGGTGTAGGCGGAGCCGTCCTTGTACGTCAGCGTGGAGCCGTTGCGCTCGGTGTCCCAGTTGTCGACGAAGGTGCGGGCCTTGTCGCCCGGCAGCAGGCCGGAGCCCCAGTTCGCGAGGTCGGCGATCCGGCCGCCCTGGAAGGCGCTCTTCAGCCAGGTGCCGGAGCGGAACTCGTCGACGTCGCCGGTGCCGGTGTACTCGGAGGGCTGGATCGGCTCGCCCGCGCCGTAGATGACCTCCTGGACCCAGTACGCGTTGGGGTTGGCGGTCCGGGACTTGATCGCGGCGAGGTCGGCGGCGGCGATGTGCTTGGCGGCGTCGATCCGGTAGCCGTCGACGCCGAGCGAGGCCAGGTCGTTCAGGTAGCCGGCGATGGTCTGCTGGACGTAGGCGCTGCCGGTGTCGAGGTCCGAGAGGTTGACCAGCTCGCAGTTCTGCACGTTGGAGCGGTCGGCGTAGTTGCTGATCGCGGTGCGGCAGGAGTGGAAGTCCTGGTCCTGGTAGTACCCGGGGTAGTTGTACTTGCTGTAGTTCGTCCCGCCGGTGCCGGTGCCGGAGCCGGCCGACATGTGGTTGATCACCGAGTCGGCGACCACCTTGACGCCGGCCGCGTGGCAGGTGTCGACCATGCTCTTGAAGGACGCCCGGTCGCCGAGGCGCCCGGCTATCTTGTAGCTCACCGGCTGGTAGGAGGTCCACCACTGGCTGCCCTGGATGTGCTCCTGGGGCGGCGAGACCTCGACGAAGCCGTAGCCCTTCGGGCCGAGGGTGTCGGTGCAGGCCTTGGCGACGGAGTCGAAGCGCCACTCGAAGAGGGTCGCGGTGACGTCCTTGCCGTTGCCGGGCGGGGTGGCCTGGGCGGGGGCGGCGCCGAACGCCGCGGTGAGTGAGAGGGCGAGCGCCGCCGAGGCGGTGAGCGCGCCGGCCGTCCGGGCAGGCCGGCGGGTGGGGGCGGTGGTGACCACGATGTCTCCTGGGGGCTGGGGTGGGGGCAGCCTGGGGTACCGCTCGTGAAACTTGCTGAAACTTTTCTGAAACTTGCAGCGCTGAACTTAGGGTCGCGACCTGGGCCCGTCAAGGCCTTGGAAACAACGTTTCTGCAGCTCCGGAAAGCTCGTGTGCGACGTTCCCGCCCGCCCGCCCCGGCGTGGACGGCCGGGGACGGCAGGGGCCGGGGACGGCAGGGGCCGAGCATGGACGGGCATGGGCTGGAGTGGACGGGCGCGGACGAGCGGCACACCGAGGCGGCACGGGACCAGCGCAAGCCGGACGCGGGCCGGGCGCGGGCCGGGCGCGGGCCGGAGGCGGCTCAACCCGCCGACGGGCTCGGCACCCCGAGCGCGCCACGACGACAGGCAGGGCGCGGGGGACGGTCCCGATCGAGGGGCACAGCCCGGCCTCACCGGCCTTCACGCCGCCCTGCGACGCCCACGGCGGGCCGCCACGAGCCGCCGCCTGCCGTCCGCGGGCCGGCCCCGGCCACGGCCGCTTCGCCGACGGCAGGGCGCCGGCCCACAGGCCGTCAGGGCCCCCCGCGGTGGCGGCGGACCGCCACCGACAGCCGGAGCCACCAGGGTCACGACACCTGGCGGCAGGAGGGGGAACTAGACGGCGTCCGGCCCGCGTTCGCCGGTCCGCACGCGGACGATCGACTCCACCGGCACCGCCCAGACCTTGCCGTCCCCGATCTTCCCGGTACGGGCGGCCCGGACGATCTCGTCCATCACCCGCTCGGCGTCCTCGTCCTCGACCACCACCTCGATCCGGGCCTTGGGCACCAGGTCGATCCGGTACTCGGCGCCCCGGTAGACCTCGGTGTGCCCGTGTTGCCGGCCGTACCCGCTGGCCTCGGTGACGGTCAGTCCGTGCACGCCGACGGCCTGCAGCGCGTTCTTGACCTCGTCCAGCTTGAACGGCTTGACGATCGCGGTGATCAGCTTCATGCGGAGGGGGCCCTGTCGGACGGGTGCGTGAACACGGTGGTGGTGGCGTGGGCGGTCGTGCCGTGCCCCAGGACGCCGTGATCGTACGCCGTCTCGGCGTGCACGGCGAGGTCCAGGCCGGTGAGTTCGTGTTCCTCGCTGGCGCGGAATCCCATCACCCGGTCGATCGCCCGGCCGATCCCGTAGGTCGCGGCGAAGGCGTACGCCGCGACGGCGGCGACCGCCACCAGCTGCTTGCCGAGCTGCCCGAGGCCGCCGCCGTGCAGCAGGCCGGCCGGTCCGCCGGTCATCGTGGCGGTGGCGAAGAGGCCGATCAGCCCGGTGCCGATGACGCCGGCCACGAAGTGCACGCCCACCACGTCGAGCGAGTCGTCGAAGCCGAACCGGAACTTCCAGCTGACCGCGTACGAGCAGACCACGCCCGCCGCCAGCCCGATCACCAGCGCGCCGACCAGGTCGACGCTGCCGCAGGACGGGGTGATCGCCACCAGGCCGGCCACGGCGCCCGAGGCGGCGCCCAGGGTGGTGGCGTGGCCGTCCCGCCGCTTCTCCACCAGCAGCCAGCCGAGCAGCCCGGTGCAGCCGGCCGCCTGGGTGTTGAGCAGGGCGGACGCGGCCAGGCCGTTGGCGCCCAGCGCCGAGCCGGCGTTGAAGCCGAACCAGCCGAACCAGAGCAGGCCCGCGCCGAGCAGCACCAGCGGCAGGCTGTGCGGGCGCATCGCCTCCTTCCGGAACCCGATCCGCGGGCCGAGCAGCAGTGCCAGGGCCAGGCCGCTGGCACCGCAGTTGACCTCGACGACGGTGCCCCCGGCGAAGTCCAGCGCGCCGAGCCTCGACAGGATCCAGCCGTCGGGCGCGAACACCCAGTGCGCGACCGGGACGTAGACCAGCAGCGTCCAGACGGCGGTGAAGGCCACCCAGGAGCCGAACTTCGCCCGGTCCGCGATGGCGCCGCTGATCAGTGCGGCGGTGATGACCGCGAAGGTGAGCTGGAAGGTGGCGAACAGCACGGTGGGCACGTGGCCGGTGAGCGAGGACGGGGTGATCCCGGCCATGCCGAGGTGCTCCGGTCCGCCGATCAGGCCCCAGCCGCCGGCGTCCCGGCCGAACGCCAGCGAGTAGCCGGCCAGCAGCCAGACCACGGTGACCACGGCGATCGAGACGAAGCTCATCATGATCATGTTGAGTACGCTCTTGGTGCGGACCATGCCGCCGTAGAAGAGCGCCAGACCGGGGGTCATCAGCAGGACGAGCGCGGTGCTGGCCAGCAGCCAGGCGGTGTCACCGGTGTCGAGGCCGGGCGACGAGTCAGCCAGGAACATAGGGCGTGCCTTCCCAAGGGCCTGCGTCGGGGTGGGGTTCGCAGGTCGCGGTTGGGAGAGTGTCGCGAGGACGGGTTTCCGGTCGCGGACGGACACGTTTCGCCCGTGTTTCGTATTGCCCGGCGGTTGCCCCGCGGTTGCCGGGCGGTTTCCGGAAGCTCACGGGCGGGCGGACGACGCGGGGCCCGGCAGCCGTCGCTGCCGGGCCCCGCTCCCTGTCTCACCTGGTTTCAGCCGGTCTCACCGGCCGGGGTTCAGCTGGTGGCGATCGAGGTGTCGTCGATGACGAAGCTGGTCTGCAGCGAGGAGTCCTCGGTGCCGGCGAACTTCAGGGTGACCGTCTGGCCCGCGTAGGACGAGAGGTCGAAGGTGCGCAGCTGGTAGCCGGCGGCCGCGTCCACGTTGGAGTAGGTCTTCAGCGCGGTGCCGTTGACCGTGACGGTCAGCTTGTCGTACTGGGTGGAGCCGGACTCGGCGGTGTCGATGTGCAGGTAGAAGCTCAGCGACGCCTTGCAGCCGGCCGGGATGGTCACCGTCTGGGACAGGTTGTCCGAGTGGGTGGAGCCGTAGCCGTTCATCCAGGCCTTCCAGGAACCGCCGTGGGCGGCCTGCGAGGCGCTGTTGTCGACCACGCCGCTGGAGGCGGTCCACGGGGCGGCGGAGCCGGTCTCGAAGCCCGCGTTGCCGAGCAGCTGCGCCGGGGTGCAGGTGCCGCCACCGCCGCCGGAGACGGTCCAGGTGAAGCTGGTGGAACCGGTCTTGTTGGCGGCGTCCTTCGCGGTGACGGTCACGTTGTACGTGCCGGCGGCGGTCGCGGTGCCGGTGATCTTGCCGGTCGAGCTGATCGACAGGCCGGTCGGCAGGCCGGTGGCCGAGAAGGTCAGCGGCGCGGTGCCGCCGGTGGCGGCGATCTGCAGGTTGACCGAGCCGTTCAGAGCGGTGCTCTGGTTGCCCGGGCTGGTGACGGTGACGCCGCCCGGGTTCGGCGCGGTGCCGACGTTGACGCCCGCCCAGGCGGTGCTGACCGCGTTGAGCTCGGCGCTGCCGGCGCCGTACAGGTCGGTGGCCGCCTTCTCCGTCGCGGTGCGCGCCGCGGCGTAGTTGGTGGTGGAGGTCATGTAGGTGGTCAGCGCGCGGTACCAGACCGCCGCGGCCTTGTCCCGGCCGATGCCGTTGACGGTGATGTTGCCCTGGGTCGGCGAGTTGTAGCTGACGCCGTTGATCACCTTCGCGCCGCTGCCCTCGGCCAGCAGGTAGAAGAAGTGGTTGCCGACGCCGGACGAGTAGTGGACGTCCTTGTTGCCGACGGTGGAGGACCAGTAGTCGGCGGAGCCGCCGTCCTTGGACGGCTTGTCCATGTAGCGCAGCGGGGTGCCGTTCCCGTTGATGTCGATCAACTCGCCGATGAGGTAGTCGGGGTTGTCGGTCGGGATGTTGGCGTAGAACTCGACCATGGTGCCGAAGATGTCCGAGGTGGCCTCGTTGAGGCCGCCGGACTCGCCCGAGTAGTCGAGGTTGGCCGTGGCGGCGGTGACGCCGTGGCTCATCTCGTGGCCCGCGACGTCGAGCTCGGTCAGCGGGTGGGTGTTGGAGTCACCGTCACCGTAGGTCATGCAGAAGCAGCTGTCGTCCCAGAACGCGTTCACGTAGTTGTTGCCGTAGTGGACGCGGCTGTAGGCGCCGACACCGTCGTTCTTGATGCCGTTGCGGCCGAAGGTGTTCTTGTAGAAGTCCCAGGTGGCCGCGACGCCGAAGTGGGCGTCGACCGCGGCGGACTCGCTGTTGGCGACGGTGCCGTCGCCCCAGCTGTCGCTGGACTTGCTGTACAGGGTGCCGGTGCCCGAGGTCCCGTGGTTCAGGTTGGTGGTGTACATCCCACCGCGGGTGCCGTCCTTCATCTGGAAGGCCGAACCCGACTGCGTGGTGCCGATGGTGACGTTGCCGACGAAGACGCCCTTGCCGGTGCCGGTCTGGATGCCCTCGAACTTGTGGATGACCTGGCCGGAGGTCGCGTCCGTGATCACGTGCAGCTTGCTCGGGGTGCCGTCGGACTCGGTGGAGGAGACGACGGTCTCCCAGGCGAGCCGCGGGCTGTTGTCGGCGGCCCACACCACCAGGCGGGGCGCGGTGTCCAGCGAGGTGCCCGCCTGCGCGGCGAGCGCGGCGGACTGCGCGGCCGGCGCGGCCAGCTTCGGCGTGGTGCTCACGCCGGTCAGCGCGGCGGTGCTCGCGCGGTCCACACCGGTGGTCGTGCCACCCGGGGCCTGGTGCACCACCAGGTCGCCGCCGAGCACCGGCAGGCCGTTGAGGGTGCGCTCGTAGCGCAGGTGGCGGGCACCGTTGGCGTCCTGGACGACGTCCTTGGTGACCAGCTTCTCCTCGTTGCCCAGGCCCAGGCTCTGGGCGAGGGTGGTGGTCTGCTGGTTCGCGGAGGCGATCAGCTGGGCGCGGCTCGCCTGCGCGGCGGCGACGGCCGCCGGAGCGTCCGGGGTCGCCGCCTGCGCGATGACCGGGATGCCGGTCACGAGCAGCGCGGTGGAGGCAGCCATGACAACGGCTGCCTTCCGGGCCTGGGTGTAACGGGACATGCGGACTCCTTTTCCGACCGGCGCGGGTTCGCGACCGGTGGAGAGAACCTGGCCGCAGGGTTGCGGCACAGTGGGGGCCCCCGCCGCCGGGTTCGCGGCGCGGGTGCGGTTGCGGAGCAGTTGCGGAGCAAGTACTTGGCAGGGGGAGCGCTGTTCCTGACCGTGGGACAGCCACACCGGGGGGTGGGGCCCCCTCGTCTGCAGCCGGAGGAATCGTGGCAGCAAACGAGCCGTTAATGACAGATGCATGCCACGGAATGGCCGATTAGCTACCGGACCCGTTCATCCGTCAGACCGGCATCCGTGTTACAGGCGCACAAACTCCCGAAGACGGTTTTCATTGTCACGGGACCGTTCGATCACCCCTGGCGGCCACTGACCAGCACTCAGGGCACCTCGGACGTCCGCATGGTGGACGGCAGCGCCGCACACACGCGGCACGTCACCATTCCGGCCGTGCCAGGGTCGGTTTTCGGCCACCCCGGCCCGGCCCGGTCCGGAACGCACCGGGCCCCGCACCGCCCGGAGGCGGCACGGGGCCCGGTCGGGGCGGTCCGTCAGTGCTGGACGAACACCGCCACGGTACGGCCGGGCACGGTGAACGTGCCGGTCGCGGCGTCGAAGCCGGACTGCCGGACCACCTGGTCCACGCCGCCCGCCTGCACCGGGTGCAGCGCCTGGGCCGTCCCCTTCAGCGCAGCCACGCTCTGGCTCTGCGCGCCGGGCGTGGCGTTGAACACCACGGTGACGCCCTTCTCCGCGCCGGCCAGCCCGGTGCCGTCCAGGTGCATCGTGATCACCCCGGGCGTCTCGCCGGCCGTGCCGGAGAGCGGGTAGGAGAGCCGCTGCTGCACGGCGGCCAGGGTGGGCAGCGAGAACAGCGGCGAACCCTGCTTGATCTGCAGGAACTGCTGGTACTGGGCCCCGGCCGCCCGGATGTCCGCGGCGCCCACGGTCAGCTTCGGGTTGGCCAGCAGGGACTTGGCGGCCGGCCACATCTCCTTGTTGTCGGCCGCCGGGGGCAGGCCCCGGCCCCAGCCGTTGCCCTCGGCCGGGTCCCAGTGGATGGCGTTGAACCAGTCACCGGAGTCGTAGGAGTTGGCGTCCAGCGACTTGGAGCGCAGCAGGTCGCTGCCGGCCTGGGCGAAGCCCGGGCCCTGGGTCAGCGCGGTCAGCGAGAGCGCCAGCGCCTGCATGCGGGCCCGGTCGGCGGGTTCGGTGCCGGCCGGCAACTTGTACGCCAGCGCGTCGAACAGGCCGGTGTTGTCGTGCGCGTCCACGTACTCGACGGCCTCGCCGGGTTTGGCCGCGTAGCCGGTCGGGGCGCCGTTGTAGTCGACGCCCGCGCCGGTGACGGACCTGCCCGAGCTGTCGGTGAAGCGGTATCCGGCCAGGTTGCCGGTGAGCGACACCTTCAGCTGGTCCATCTGCTTGAGCAGCCGGGCCTTCTGCTCCTGCGGGGTCCCGTTGGCGGGCGAGCCGTTCGGGTCGGTGAACAGGCCCGAGGCGAAGCCCTGCTGCGGGGCCGAGGAGAGCTGGAAGTTGCCGCCGCGCGCCGCGTCCCGGATCCGGTCGTCGAAGGTCGCGATGCCGGTGCCGGCCATGTTGAGCTGGGTGGCCTGTTCGAAGCGGGCGTTGTTCGCGACGACGCCGAAGTTCCAGCCCTCGCCGTAGAGGAGGACGTTCTTCCCGTCGACGCCGTCCGAGTCCGGGGTCATCTTCCGCAGCGCGGCCTGCACGTCCAGCATGGTGGACTTCGGGTCCAGGCCCATCAGGTCGAAGCGGAAGCCGTCCACCTTGTACTCGCGGGCCCAGGTGGTCACCGAGTCCACCACCAGGCGGTTCATCATGGCGTGCTCGGGCGCGGTGTCCGAGCAGCAACTGTCGGTCGTCACCTTGCCGTTGGCATCGAGCCGCTGGTAGTAGCCGGGCACCACCCGGTCCAGCACCGAGTGCTCCGCCTGGCCGCTGGCCGCGGTGTGGTTGTAGACCACGTCCAGCACCACGCGCAGTCCGGCCGCGTGGATCGCCTGCACCATCCGCCGGAACTGCACGGTGCGGGCGGTGCCGTTGGGATCAGTGGCGTAGGAGCCCTCCGGCACGTTGTAGTGCAGCGGGTCGTAGCCCCAGTTGTAGGCGTCCTCGGCGGCGACGGCCGCCACGCACTCCTGCTGCTTGTCGCCGTCCGCGGCGAGCGACTTCAGGTCGCAGGCGGGCAGCTTCTGCTCGGCCCGGTTCTCCCGGATGGTGGCGATGTCGAAGGTCGGCAGCAGGTGGACGGTGGTCACGCCCGCCGCGGCCAGCTCGCGCAGGTGCCGCATGCCGGCCGACTGCGACTCGGTGAAGGCCAGGTAGGTGCCGCGCTCGGCGGCCGGCACGGTGGTGTCCTCGACCGAGAAGTCCCGGACGTGCAGCTCCTGGATCTGCTGCTGCGCGGGCGGGACGGCCTTCGGGACGGCGTGGTCGTCCCAGCCCTGCGGCTTGAGCTCCTTGGCGGCGAGGTCGGCGACCAGGCTCCGCTTCGAGTCGGTGGAGAGGGCGACCGAGTACGGGTCGGTGACGGTGTTGACCACCACCCGCTGCACGGACGGCGCCCAGACCTTCACCTGGAACAGGTAGTACTTCCCGTCCAGCTCGGCCTTGTCACGGACGAGTTCCCAGACACCGGTCTCCTCGTCCAGCTTCAGCGGCACGGTCTTCGGGGTGCCGCCGGCCGGGCCGTCGAAGAGCTGGACGGAGACCTCCTGCGCGGTCGGGGCCCAGACCGAGAGCGCCACCTTGCCGTTGTAGTACGCCGGGCCGAAGTCCACCCGGCCGGTGCGGCGCGCGTACAGGTCGTCCAGCACGCCCGGGGTCTGCACGCCGGTGGCGGCCAGGGCCGCGCCGCTGGGCAGGTGCTCGGTGAAGAGCAGCTGGCTCCGGAGGGCCTGGGCGACCCGGCCGGTGTCCCGCTGGTCCACCGTGAAGGCGCGGTAGCCCGCCAGGTGCGGGTACTTGGCCTTCTGCGCGTCGGTCAGGCCGCCGGGGGCGGGCGTCAGCCGGATCCACTGGCCGGGCTTGCCCAGCACGCCCTTGTCGGCCGCGATGCCGCCCTCGGGGTCGTACACCAGCTGGGCGCTGGTCCCGCCCGCCAGGGCCGCGTCGGCGGCGCCGTAGTTGGCGGGGACGACCACCGTCCGGGCGTCGATCCACTGGGCCTTGGCCGAGCCGAGGTCCACCTGCGAGGAGGCGGCGCCGCTCTGCGGCAGCAGGTAGCCCTCGCGGCCGCCGAGGATCCAGACCTCGTGGCCGTTGACGGCGAAGTCCAGCGACTGGTCGCCCGGCAGGTCCTTGTCGTTGCCCTTGTGGAGGATGTAGCTGAGGCTGGTCGCCCCGGGGGCGAGCGGCACCTCGAAGACGGCGCCGAAGGCGTCGCGGCGCACCGGCTGCAGCGGGTTGCCCCAGTCGGTGGGGTTGGCGGCGCCGGTCCAGTCGTGCAGCCCCCAGCCGTCGTAGTCGCCGTCGGCCCGGTTGTAGTGGATCACCGCGGTGTTGGCGGGCTGGGTGTTCGCCGGCCCGGGGTTGGCCGTCCGGACGGCCGGGTCCCCCTCCTTGAGCCAGATCTCGCCGCCCGCGCCGACGTCGAGGTGGCGGTCGGCGTCCACGTCCTTGACGCCGTCCTTCTCGACGATGAAGCCGACGTCCGAGGCGCCGGGCTTCAGCCTGACGTAGGCGAAGGCACCGTACGCGTCCCGGCCGGTGAAGCCGTGCCCGGCCGGCCACGGGGTGCTCTCGCCGTCCGCGAGATCGCCCCAGGCGTAGAGGTTCCAGCCGTCGTAGTCGCCGTTCTTGCGCTGGTAGTGCACGACGGCGTACGGGCGGGCGGTGGCGCTGGGCGCCGGCTTGGGCGCGGGGGCGCCGGTGGTGAAGCTGCCGGTGGCGGAGCGCAGGTGGCCGCTGGAGTCCTGGACCACGGCCTTGTACCGGACGACCGTGCCGGGGGCGACGGCGGACAGGTCCTGGGTGACCCTGAACGAGCCGTTGTCGGCGGTGCCGAGGGTCCGCCAGGGCGCGTCGCCGATCTGGGCGGCGAAGGTGACCCGGTTGAAGCCGCCGCCGTCGAGCCTCGCGCCGACCGTGACGGTGCCGGTGGAGCCGTCGGCCGGCGTCTCCAGGCCGATCGCCGGTGCGGCCGCGACCGGGGCGAGCCGGCCGGCCGCCTTGAGGACGACGGACGACAGCGCCGGCACGGTGACGGCGACCTTGCGGTCCGCGCCGCTGGTCAGCCGCTCCCCCGCCGCCGGGTAGATCCGGTCGAAGCCCTGGCCCGCCGAGAAGGTGTCCAGGGTGACGGTCTTCGCCTCGGTCGCGTTGTTGACCGCGACCAGGTACTCGACCTGCTGCCCGGCGTCGATCCGGGAGAAGGCGTACACGCCCGCGCCGTCGGCGGCGTACCGCTCGATCTGGGCGCCGTCGGCGAGCGCCGGGTGGTCGCGGCGCAGCTTGGCCAGGCCGGCGATGCCCTGGTAGAGCTCGCCGCCCTGTCCGTAGCGGTCGGCGGGGCCGGCGGCGCCGCCGAGGACCCGGTCGGTGTTGTAGGAGGAGGTCTGCGAGGCGAAGAGGTCCTGCCGGGCGTCCTTGTCGCCGCCCGCGCCGGTGAAGCCCTGCTCGTCGCCGTAGTAGACGACGGGCTGGCCGCGGGTGAGGAACTGCAGCTCGTTGCCGAGCCGGTCCTTCCTGAGCAGGGTGGCCTCGTCGGCGCCCTGGTTGTCGCTCAGCAGGAAGGAGCCGAAGCGGCCCATGTCGTGGTTGCCGAGGAAGGTCGGCAGCTCGTAGGCGTCGGTGTCGGCGGTGGTGTAGCGGTAGTCCTGGCCATACACGTCGGCGAGGTTCCTCGCCGAGCCGCCCTGCGAGACGTAGGAGCGGGCGGCGTTCTGGAACGGGAAGTCGAGCGTGGCCTGGAGCCTGCCCTTGGTGACGTACGGCGAGGTGACCGCCGGGTCGCCGGAGTAGACCTCGCCGAACATGAAGAAGCGCTTGTTGCCCTGCCTGGCCGCGAAGTCCTTGAGCGCGGGCGCCCACTGCTGCCAGAAGGCCATGTTGACGTGCTTGACGGTGTCGATCCGGAAGCCGTCCACGCCGGCGTCCTTCACCCACTGCTGGTAGACCTTCTCGAAGCCCTTCTCCACCCGGGGGTTCTGGGTGTCGAGGTCGTCCAGGCCGGAGAAGTCGCCCTCGGTGGCGGACTCGCCGACGAAGGTCGAGTCGCCCCGGTTGTGGTAGAGCGAGGGGTCGTTGAGCCAGGCCGGGGTCTTGGCGTCGGCGTCGGCCGGGTTGCGGAAGACCGGACTGTAGGGGAACGAGTCCTTGGTCAGCTTCGGCCAGGCGGCGCCCGCGTCGGCGACGGCGGTCTCGTCGACCGGGCGGCCGTCGGCGTCCAGCACCGGGTAGGCGCCGGTGGAGCGGTAGCCGTACTGCTGCTGCTGGTAGTCGATGACGTCGGCGGTGTGGTTGGTGATGACGTCGAAGAAGACCTTGATGCCCCGCTGGTGCGCCTTGGCTATCAGCTCCTTGAGCTGGTCGTTGGTGCCGAAGTGCGGGTCGACCTGGGTGAAGTCGGTGATCCAGTAGCCGTGGTAGCCGGCGCTCGCGTTGTCGCCGGTGCCCTGGACGGGCTTGTTCTTGAAGATCGGCGCCATCCAGATGGCGGTGGTGCCGAGGTCCTGGATGTAGTCGAGCCGCTGGATCAGGCCGGCCAGGTCGCCACCGTGGTAGAAGCCCTTGTCGGCCGGGTCGAGGCCGTTCTCCAGCCGGCTCCCGGTGATGCCGCCGGTGTCGTTGGCGTGGTCGCCGTTGGCGAACCGGTCGGGCAGGACGAAGTAGAACTGCTCACGGGTGAGGTCGTGGCGCCCGGCGGTGGCGGCGAGCGCGGCGTCCGACGGCGGGGCGGGCGGGGCGGCGGCGAACACGGCCGGGGCGGCGCCGAGGGTGGCGGCGGTCAGCGAGGCGGCGAGCAGCACGGCCGTGCGGCCGGGTCTGCGGGTGGTGCTCCGCCGGCGGCGGGGCGGGACATCGGCCACTGAGGGCTCCCTGCGGGGGAAAGGGGTGATCGAGTTGCCAGGACGCTAGCGGCCTGCAATATGTTTCAGCAAGATGCAGAAACCGTTTCCTCCGGGGAAAATCCGCCCGTCGTACCGCTGCCCCGACCCCCGATTGCGCCGGCCCGTCCACCCGGCGTGACAATGGGACGTATGCCCGTTCCACCGGTTCGCACCAGATCCAGCCTCACCCCCTACCCCGGTGGGAGAAACCCCCTAGCCCTCAAGGGGGACAGCCGATGAAGAATCCACTTCCACAGGATGATCAGACGGCTACAGGACGTCTGGCAGACTTCTCGGTCATGGGGGAACCTACTGAGATCCAGCAGCCCGGCGCCGACGCGGCGCGCGACGGTGGTTCCGTAGCGGCCCCCGCCGTGCCCGGCCGGATGCCCGAGGGAGCCACCCGTGCGGCCCAGTCGCGCTCGGCGGCGCTCCGCAGCCGCATCCGTGACCAGCGCCGCTCCCCGGCCCGGCCGCGGATCTGGTTCGAGCTGGCCCTCATCGGGATCAGCTACTGGCTGTACTCCCTCGTGCGCAACGCCGTGCCCGAACAGGAGTCGATAGCCCAGAAGCACGCGTCGTGGATCTGGGACCTCGAGAAGTCCCTCGGGATCGCCGTCGAGCGCTCGATCAACCACGGGATCGACGGCATCGGGTGGCTCATCACCGGGATGAACTACTACTACGCGACGCTGCACTTCATCGTGACCATCGGCGTGCTGGTCTGGCTCTACCGCCGGCACCCGGGCCGCTACGTCGCGGTGCGCACGGTGCTCTTCGTCACCACCGCCATCGCACTGGTCGGCTTCTACTCCTTCCCGCTGGCACCGCCCCGGCTGATGACCGACGGCGGCTTCATCGACACCGTGAAGACGCACGGCACCTGGGGCTCGATGGCCTCCGGACCGGCCACGCACGTCTCCAACCAGTTCGCGGCGATGCCCTCGATGCACATCGGCTGGTCGATGTGGTGCGGTCTGACCCTCTTCTTCCTGGCCCGCCGCACCTGGGTCCGGGTGCTCGGCCTGCTCTACCCGGCGGCCACCCTGATCGTGATCGTCTCCACCGCCAACCACTTCTGGATGGACGCCGTCGGCGGCGAGCTCTGCCTCCTGGTGGGCTTCCTCACCGCCCGCTGGCTCTACCACGACTGGGTCTACAGGCTGCCCCGGGTGCCCGCCCGGGAGGCGGCGGAGGAGCCGGTCACCGTCCCCGAGCAGTGGAGCGAACCGGCGGTGAGCACCGCCCGCCGCTGAGCGCGTGAACGAGAGAGGGGCCCCGGCCGGGGCCCCTTTCGCGTGCCTCCCGCGGGCTCGCCCCACCCGTAGCTCGCCCTACCCGCAGGCCCGCCTCACCCGTAGAACAGCCGCTCCACCACCGCCCGGGCCCGCCGGGTGGTGCGCCGGTAGTCGTCCACCAGCTCGCCGCTGTGCCCGGCGCCGTAGCCGAGGTAGCGCGCCACCCCGGCCAGCTCCCGGGCGTCCCCGGGGAAGCTGTCCCCCGGCCTCCCGCGCACCAGCATCACCGCGGAGCGCACCCGCGAGGCCAGCACCCAGGCGGCGTCCAGCACCGCCGCGTCCTCCGCCCCGACCAGCCCGCCCTCGACGGCCGCGGCCAGCGCCGCCCTGGTCCGGGTCGTCCGCAGGCCCGGCAGCTCGTGCCCGTGCTGGAGCTGGAGCAGCTGGACGGTCCACTCGACGTCCGCCAGCCCGCCCCGGCCGATCTTGGTGTGGGTGGTCGGATCGGCCCCGCGCGGCAGCCGCTCGGCCTCGATCCGGGCCTTGATCCGCCGGATCTCCACCACGTCCCGCTCCGGCACCCCGGTGCCCGGGTAGCGCAGCGGGTCGATCAGCTGCCGGAACCGCGCGCCCAGGTCGGCGTCCCCGGCCACCGGCTCGGCGCGCAGCAGCGCCTGGCTCTCCCACGCGTGCGACCAGCGCCGGTAGTACGCCGTGTACGAGGCCAGGGTGCGCACCAGCGGCCCGTTCCGGCCCTCCGGGCGCAGGTCCGCGTCGACCTCCAGCGGCGGCTCGGTGGACGGCGCGGCCAGCAGCGAGCGCAGCTCGTGACAGACCGCCTGGGCGGCCTTCGCCGCGTCGTGCTCCAGCGAACCGAGCAGCGGCTCGTGGACGAAGAGCACGTCCGCGTCGGAGCCGTATCCGAGCTCGTGCCCGCCGAACCGGCCCATCGCGATCACCGCGATCCGGGTCGGCAGACCGCCGTTGCGGGCCTCCCAGCCGGCGATGCAGGCCCGCAGCGCGCCCTGCAGGGTGGCGGCGTTCAGGGCGGTGAGCGCCTCCCCGGCGGTGTCCAGCGCCTCGGCGGGGTCGTCGCCGAACCGGCCGAGCACGTCGGCGGCGGCGGTGCGGAACAGCTCGCGGCGGCGCACCGAGCGGGCGGCGGCGACCGCCGCCCCGGCGCTGTCGGCCCGGCCGACGGCGGCCAGTATCTCCTGCTCCAGCGCGGCCCGGCCGCGCGGCACCATGCCGTGCGGGTCGCCCAGCATGGCCACCGCCTCGGGGGCCCGCAGCAGCAGGTCGGGGGCGAGCCGCCCGGCCGAGAGCACGCGGGCGAGCTGCTCGGCCGCGGCGCTCTCGTCGCGCAGCAACCGCAGGTACCAGGGGGTGCGGCCGAGCGCGTCGGAGACCTGCCGGAAGTTGAGCAGCCCGGCGTCCGGGTCCGCGGAGTCGGCGAACCAGCCGAGCAGCACCGGGAGCAGGGTGCGCTGGATGGCCGCCTTGCGGCTGACGCCGGAGGCCAGCGCGGTGAGGTGGCGCAGCGCGGCGGCCGGGTCGGCGTAGCCGAGCGCCTCCAGCCGGGCGCGGGCGGCGTCCGCGGTGAGGCCGGCCGCACCGGGCGGCAGTTCGGCGACGGCGTCCAGCAGCGGCCGGTAGAACAGCTTCTCGTGCAGCCGGCGGACCTCCACGGCGTGCCGCTTCCACTCACGCTGCAGGGCGGCGACCGGGTCGGCCCGGGTGTCGTCGTTGATCAGCGGGGCGAGCGAACGGGCCAGCCGGCGCAGGTCCTCCGCGCGCGTGGGCATCAGGTGGGTGCGGCGCAGCCGGTGGAGCTGGATGCGGTGCTCCAACGAGCGCAGGAAGCGGTAGGCCGCGTCGAGCGAGGCGGCGTCGGCCCTGCCGACGTAGCCGCCCCGGGAGAGCGCGGCGAGCGCCTCCAGGGTGTTGCCGCTGCGCAGCGCCGGGTCGGTGCGGCCGTGCACGAGCTGGAGCAGCTGGACGGAGAACTCGACGTCGCGCAGCCCGCCCGGGCCGAGCTTGAGCTGGCGGTCCAGTTCGGTGGGCGGGATGGAGTCGACCACCCGGCGGCGCATCTGCTGGACGTCGGCGACGAAGTTCTCCCGGGCCGCGGCCTGCCAGACCATCGGCTCCAGCGCGGCCAGGTAGGCGGCGCCCAGCTCGGCGTCCCCGGCCACCGGGCGGGCCTTGAGCAGGGCCTGGAACTCCCAGGTCTTGGCCCACCGCTGGTAGTACGCCTGGTGGCTGGCCAGGGTGCGGACCAGCGGGCCGTTGCGGCCCTCCGGGCGCAGGTTGGCGTCCACCGGCCAGATGGTGCCCTCGCCGGTGGTGTCGGCGCAGAGCCGGGTGAGCGCGGCGGCGAGCCGGGTGGCGGCCTTGAGGGCCTCGTGCTCGTCGACGCCCTCCTGCGGCTCGGCGACGAAGATCACGTCCACGTCGGAGACGTAGTTCAGCTCGCGCCCGCCGCACTTGCCCATGCCGATGACGGCGAGGCGGCAGGCCCGGGCGGCCGCCTCGTCCTGTTCCGCGGCGATGTCCAGGGCGGTCTGCAGGGTCGCGCCGGCCAGGTCGGCGAGTTCGGCGGCGGTCTGCGCGAGGTCGGTGGTGCCGGTGAGGTCGCGGGCGGCGATGGCGAGCAGGCAGCGGCGGTAGGCGACGCGCAGCGCGTCCGCCCGGTTGCCGGCCCCGCTCTCCCACACGCCCTGGTGGAGCGCGCGCAGGAAGTCGTCCGGGCCGGGGTGCATGTCGCGCAGCTCGAAGGTGACCAGGGCGTGCCAGTCGTGCGGGTGCCGGGCCAGGTGGTCGGCGAGCGCGGTGGACGCGCCGAGCACGCCGAGCAGCCGGTCGCGCAGCGGCTTCGAGGTGGTCAGGGTGTCGCGCAGGGTGTGCCGGTCCGGCTCGTCGGCGGCCTCCAGCAGGCGGCCCAGGCCGAGCAGGGCGAGGTCGGGGTCGGCGGTGGCCCCCAGGGCGTCCAGCAGCACCGGGTCGTCGGCCAGTCCCTCCAGGCCCGGCCCGGCCAGCAGCCGGACGGCCTGCGCCGGATCGGTGAACCCGCGCCGGACCAGCCGGATCTCCGGCCGGCTCACCCGGCTCCCGGCCCGCTGTTCCTCCACCGCCATGGCCCCTCCATCCGTCCGCTCAGCAGGTTACGCGCCCCCACGGTGCCGCGCCGGGCTTGACCACGGACCGGCCCCGCCCGGCCGCCGGCCTGCCCGGCCGAAGGGGCCCCGGCCGACGACGTGGCGTGTCGGCTTGCCCGGCCGTTCGAGGACGCGGTGAAGTACGCCTGTGACCGGCCCGGACGCCCTCGACGCGGGCGACCCCCGGTGCCGCCCCGCTCCGGTCCCTGCCCGCGGTCAGGTGCTCCCGCCCGCCGGCCGGTACGCCACTGGCGCGCCGGCCGGCGGTGACGGACACCGCTTCGGACCGGCCCGGCGACCTCCCCCCCCCGCTCCCGATCGAAGGACGAGCCATGGCGACCGAGCGACCGGCCGAGGCGCCCGCCCCTCGCCGACGCCCCCTCCGGGCCGCGGCCGGCGTGATCGGCGACCTGCTGTTCACCACCGGCGTGCTGCTCGCCCTGCTGGTCGTCTACTCGCTGTGGTGGACGGACCTCACGGCCTCGCGGCACGCGGACGTGGCCGCCGACGACCTGCGTCGGCGCTGGTCGGCGGAGGCCCAGGCGACCCCGCCGGCCGGCGCCCCGGGCACCCCCGCGCCGCCGGCCGGCAGCACGGACGCCCCCGCCCCGCCCCCGTACGAGGCAGACGGCGGGATCGGCTTCCTGCACGTGCCCGCGATGGGCGCCGGCTACCAGGTACTGATCAGGACCGGCACCGACGAGGACACCCTCGCGGAGGGGGTCGCCGGGGCCTACACGCGGCCGTACGGCTCGGCCATGCCCTGGGAGCCGCAGGGGAACTTCGCCCTCGCCGCCCACCGCGACGGCCACGGCGCGAAGTTCCACGACCTGGACAAGCTGAAGCCGGGCGACCCGCTGGTCGTGGAGACCCGCGACCGCTGGTACGTCTACCGCGTCGACGCGGCGCTGCCCCAGACCTCCAGGTACGACACCGGTGTCATCGCCCCGGTGCCCGCCGGCTCCCCGTACACCGGGCCGGGCCGCTACATCACCCTGACGACCTGCACCCCGGTCTACACGTCGCTGTACCGGATGGCCGTCTGGGGCAGCCTGGTCCGGGAGCAGCCGGTGGACCCGGACCGTACGCCGCCGCCCGAGCTGCGGGAGCGGGATCCCTCGACGGGGTGAAGGACGGCGGCCCGCCGACCGCAGGCCGGCTGCCGCCCTTCACCCGCCCGGAGCTCGCACCGCCCCCGGAGCCCGGCGCTGCGCCCGGTCCCGGTCAGCCGTCCCGGCCGTCGAACGGCCGGGACGGCGTCCCCCGCCGGACGGCCGGGCGGGGCGGCCCGTACGACGCCACCCGGCTATCCGGGGGGCGCGTCAGGTCATGACCGCCGTCGGCCGAGCCGCATCGCCGCCGCGCCCGCGGCGAGGAAGGCGGCCGAGAGGCCGGCCAGGACCGGCATCCCCTGGCTGCCCGTCTCGGCCAGCTCCCCGTGGCCGTGGGACCCGGACTGGTGCTGCTCGCCCCCACCGTGCTGCGGGGGCTTCCCCTCGTACCCGTGACCGCCGGGGTGGCCGTACGCGTGACCGCCGGGGTGGGCCGGCTTGGACGGCGCCTGCTCCTTGGCCCCGAACTTGGCCTTGTTCACGTTCAGCGAGGCCTGGTGGTTGCTCTGGCTCTGGCTGTTCTTCGCCCAGTTGTTCGCGTTGCTGGTGGCACTGTTGTTCGCGCTGTTGTCGAGGTGGTTGATGACGTTGTTCTTCACCACGACGGTGACGTTGACGTCCTGGTCCTGGCCCTGACCCTGCGCCTGGCCCTGACCCTGGTGCTGCTCGTTGCTCTGACCCTGACCCTGGCCGCCGTGCCCCTCGTGACCGCCATGGTCCTCGTGACCACCGTGACCACCGTGACCACCGGGGTGGCCGTTCCCCTCCTCCTCGCAGTGCTCATCGCCACCGGCCGGGTGCCCCTCCTGGGGCTTGGGCGCCGCCGGCTGGACCGCCGGCTGAGCGTGCCCCTCCTGGGGCTTGGGCGCCGCCGGCTGGACCGCCGGCTGAGCGTGCCCCTCCTGGGGCTTGGGCGCCGCCGGCTGACCGCGTTCGGGACTGGCCGCGCCCGGCTCCACCGACGCGCCCTTCCCGGGCACCGCGGCGGCGACCCGCTCCGCGAAGTCGGGCGCCCAGCCGTCGGCCTTGATGGCCTCGACCTCGGTGGCGTCGGACTCCGTGGCGGCGACCCCGGTGGCGTCGGCCTCGGTCCGGTGGGCCGGACGTACCACCGGCGCGGAGTAGAGGCTGCTGCGGCCGGTGAAGGTCCAGGCGCCGTCGGCGGAGCCGCTGTCCTCCGCTGCCTGGCGCAGGAGGCTGTCGACCCATCCCCCCTGCGCCTCGGCCGTTTCGGTGGCTGCGCCGTGGTCGACGAGGGGCGACGCGTAGGCCGTGGAGCCGGCGCCCCACACGAGGGCGGCCGAGGCCAGCCCGGACAGGACCAGGGTGCTGATTCGAATACGCATGACACTCCAGGATGATCCGCGAAACGGATCTTCTGAATACGCCCCTCCGTCACCCGTCACGGTTCGCACCGCTGCAGAGTAATCACATTGGCCCAAGGAATTAGCGTGCGCGGAGGACGCCAGCCGAGCCGTGCACCCCACCCCGCGACCCGCACCCGCCGACGGCACCCCGGGATGCCAAATCCCCCGGCGCAAACAGTGCGGGCCTGCTCCGACCGGAGCAGGCCCGCACTGCAGTTGGCGAAACGTCAGAGCACCTGGAGGTTCTTCCGCAGCTCGAACGGCGTCACCTCGGAGCGGTACTCCTCCCACTCCTGGCGCTTGTTGCGGAGGAAGAAGTCGAACACGTGCTCGCCGAGGGTCTCGGCGACCAGCTCGCTGCGCTGCATCAGGTCGATGGCCTCGCCGAGGTTCTGCGGCATCGGCTGGATACCGAGGGCGCGGCGCTCGGAGTCGGTGAGCGCCCAGACGTCGTCGTCGGCGCCCGGGGGGAGTTCGAGCCCCTCCTCGATGCCCTTGAGGCCGGCGGCGAGGGTGACGGCGTAGGCGAGGTAGGGGTTGCAGCCGGTGTCGAGGGAGCGGACCTCGATCCGGGTGGAGCCCTGCTTGCCGGGCTTGTACATCGGCACGCGGATCAGGGCGGAGCGGTTGTTGTGGCCCCAGCAGATGTAGGAGGGGGCCTCGCCGCCGGCGCCGGCGGTGCGCTGGGAGCCGCCCCAGATCCGCTTGTAGGAGTTCACCCACTGGTTGGTGACGGCCGCGGTCTCGGCCGCGTACTTCAGCAGGCCGGCGATGAAGGAGCGGCCGACCTTGGAGAGCTGGTACTCGGCGCCGGACTCATGGAAGGCGTTGCGGTCGCCCTCGAAGAGCGAGAGGTGGGTGTGCATGCCGGAACCGGGGTGGTCGGAGAACGGCTTCGGCATGAAGCTGGCGTGCACGCCCTGCTCCAGCGCGACCTCCTTCATGACCAGGCGGAAGGTCATGATGTTGTCGGCGGTGGAGAGCGCGTCGGCGTAGCGCAGGTCGATCTCCTGCTGACCGGGGGCGCCCTCGTGGTGGGAGAACTCCACCGAGATGCCCATCGACTCCAGCATGGTGATCGCCTGGCGGCGGAAGTCGTGGCCGACCCCGCGCGGGGTGTGGTCGAAGTAGCCGGAATGGTCGGCGGGGATCGGCGGGGTGCCGTCGCCGGGCAGGTTCTTCAGCAGGAAGAACTCGATCTCGGGGTGGGTGTAGAAGGTGAAGCCCAGGTCGGACGCCTTCTCCAGGGTCCGCTTCAGCACGAACCGCGGGTCGGCGAAGGAGGGCGATCCGTCCGGCATCAGGATGTCGCAGAACATCCGGGCCGTGCCGGGCGTCTCCGAGCGCCAGGGCAGGATCTGGAAGGTGGTCGGGTCCGGCTTGGCGATCATGTCGGACTCGTAGACCCGGGCGAAGCCCTCGATCGCCGAGCCGTCGAAGCCGATGCCCTCCTCGAAGGCCTGCTCCAGCTCCGCCGGCGCCACCGCGACCGACTTCAGGAACCCGAGCACGTCGGTGAACCACAGCCGGACGAAACGGATGTCACGCTCTTCGAGCGTCCGAAGCACGAACTCCTGCTGCTTGCCCATGGGGACAGTCTCACCTCTGCTCTTTACGTTCGTGTTACGCCCGGAAACCACCCGAGAACGACTCCCCCCATCATGGCGGATCACCGGCTCCGAGGGCAGTGGCGGCCCCCGGCCGAGACATTGCGTCAGATAGACGATTACACTCCGAAGCATGCCCAATCTCCGTCTCGCCCTGAGCCAGACCGACCCGTGGGTCGGTGACATCGCACGCAACAGCGATGAGGTGGTGCACTGGACCAAGCGGGCCGCCGAGGCCGGCGCCCAGCTGGTCGCGTTCCCCGAGATGGCCCTGACCGGGTACCCGGTCGAGGACCTCGCGCTGCGCCGTTCGTTCGTCGAGGCCTCCCGGTCCGCGCTGGTCGAGCTGGCCGGCCGGCTGGCGGCCGAGGGGTTGGGCGGGCTTCCGGTGGTGGTCGGCTACCTCGGCCGCTCCGAGCAGGCCTCGCCGCGGTTCGGCCGCCCGGCCGGCTCCCCGCAGAACTGCGCGGCCGTGCTGTACCAGGGCGAGGTCGTCACCCGGTTCGCCAAGCACCACCTGCCCAACTACGGCGTGTTCGACGAGTACCGCTGGTTCGTCCCCGGCGACCAGCTTCCGGTGCTGCGGCTGAACGGGGTGGACATCGCGCTGGCGATCTGCGAGGACATCTGGCAGGACGGCGGCCGGGTCACCGCCGCCCGCGAGGCCGAGGCCGGCCTGCTGCTGGTGATCAACGGCTCGCCGTACGAACGGAACAAGGACGACGCCCGGCTGGAACTGGTGCAGCGCCGCGCCGCGGAGGCGGGCTGCCCGCTGGCGTACGTCAACATGGTCGGCGCCCAGGACGAGCTGGTCTTCGACGGCGACTCGATCGTGGTCGGCGCGGACGGCGGGGTGCTGGGCCGCTCCCCGCAGTTCGAGGAGCACCTGCTCGTCCTCGACCTTGAGCTGCCGGCCGCGAGCAGCGACCACACCGACGGGCTGCTGCTCAGCGACGGCCTGCGCCTGGTCCGCACCGAGCTGGGCGGCGAACCGCTGCCGGCGCCCGCCGAGCCGGTGCGCGCCGAGGTGGCCCCCCGCGTCTCGGACGAGGCCGAGATCTGGGCCGCGCTGGTCTCCGGCACCCGGGCGTACGTGCGCAAGAACGGCTTCCGCTCGGTCCTGATCGGCCTCTCCGGCGGCATCGACTCGGCCCTGGTGGCGTCCATCGCCGTGGACGCGATCGGCGCCGAGAACGTGTACTGCGTCTCGATGCCGAGCCGGTACTCCTCGCAGCACTCCCGCGACGACGCCGCCGAGCTGGCCCGCCGCACCGGGCTGCACTTCCGGACGGTGTCGATCGCCCCGATGTTCGACGCCTACCTGGCGGCCACCGAACTGACCGGCCTGGCCGAGGAGAACCTGCAGTCCCGGCTGCGCGGCACGCTGCTGATGGCGATCTCCAACCAGGAGGGGCACATCGTGCTCGCGCCCGGCAACAAGAGCGAGCTGGCGGTCGGCTACTCCACCCTGTACGGCGACTCGGTCGGCGCGTTCGGGCCGATCAAGGACGTCTACAAGTCGCTCGTCTTCCGCCTCGCCCGCTGGCGCAACGAGGAGGCCGAGCGGCGCGGCGAGGTGCCGCCGATCCCCGGGAACACCATCAGCAAGCCGCCGTCCGCCGAGCTCCGGCCGGACCAGAAGGACACCGACTCGCTGCCCGACTACGACCTGCTGGACACCGTGCTCGACCTCTACGTCGAGGGCGACCAGGGCCGGGACGCGATCGTGGCGGCCGGCTTCGACCCGGCGGTGGTGGACCGGGTCGTGCGTCTGGTCGACACGGCCGAGTACAAGCGGCGGCAGTACCCGCCGGGCCCGAAGATCTCGGTCAAGGGCTTCGGCCGGGACCGCCGCCTCCCGATCACCAACCGGTGGCGCCGGGGCTGACCCCGGCCGGGGCCGTCCGCTACTGGTAGCGGTAGGTGGCGGCCACCGCAAGGTGGTCGCTGCCGTCCCGGCCCAGCGTGCGGGAGTCGGTGGGCCGCAGGCCGCCCTTGCTCATGATCTGGTCGATCCGGGCCATCGGGAAGGACGCCGGCCAGCTGAAGCCGAAGCCGTCGCCGGCCGCGCCCTGGGCCGAGCGCATCTGCGAGGTGACCGGCGCGAGGCTGCGGTCGTTCATGGTGCCGTTGAGGTCGCCGAGCAGCAGCACCTTCTTCAGCGGCTCGGCCTCGATGGCGTCGCCCAGGGCCTGCGCGCTGGCGTCCCGCTGGTTGACGGTGAAGCCGCCCTCGGCCTTCAGCCGGACCGACGGCAGGTGCGCGACGTACACCGCGACCGGCCCCTGCGGGGTGGCGACCTGGGCGCGGAAGGCCCGCGTCCAGCCCATCTTGATGTCCACCACCGAGACCCCGCTGACCGGGTACTTCGACCAGAGGCCGACGGTGCCCTCCACCACGTGGTACGGGTAGGCGTCGGCCAGGCCGGACTCGTAGCCGCGCAGCGGCTTGCCGGCCAGCTCCTGCAGGGCGACGATCTGCGCCCCGGACTCCTTCAGCAGCTTCACCGTGCTCTGCGGGTCGGTGTTGGCGGCGGCCACGTTGTGGCTGACGACCGTCCAGTCGCCGGTGCCGCCGCTCTTGTCGCTGAGCAGGCCGCCGAACATGTTGAACCAGATCAGCACCGGCAGCAGCAGCGCGACCAGCGCGGTCGCGGAGCGGCGCAGCAGGGCGGGGACCAGCAGCGCCGGGACGGCCAGGCCGAGCCAGGGCAGGAAGGTCTCCAGCAGGCTGCCGAGGTTGCCGATGTTGTTGGGCACCTCGGAGTGGAAGGCCAGCAGGGCCGCGGTGAGCAGGGCGAGGGCGGCGACGACCAGGCCGCGACGCCAGGTGGTGCTGCCCCGGCCGTCCCGGCCCCAGCGGCGCAGGCCCAGGAAGCCCGCTCCGGACGACCCGGGGGCGTCCGGGCCTTCCGGGCCGGCGGGGGTCTCGGGGCCGGCGGGGATTTCCGGGTCGGCGGAGATCTCGGGGCCGACGGGGATCTCGGGGCTCGCAGCGCCTTCCGGGCCGCCGAGGCCTGCCGGGGCCTCCTGGCCGCCGGGGCGTTCCAGGCCTGCCGACTCCACCCGGCCCACCGGATCCACCGGGTCGACCGGGCCGGACGGGCCGGACGGGTCCGCCGGGCGGCCGGGGCCGTCAGGGCGGGCGTCGGCCCCGCCGGTGGCCGGGCCGCTGCCCCCCGCCGCCGGTGCCGCCGTCCGTTCCGCCCTGTCCGCCTGCGCCATGCCGTGGCTCCCGTCCTTCGTCCCGCCTGCCGGTCCGGTGCCCGGCGCCGCCGGTGGGCGGGCACGTGCCGGACTGGTGCCGGTTTGATCGGATTCCCGGCTCAGCCTATGCCGGGACAGACGCGGGGCCGGTGGAGCGGGTTCCGGCGTGGCCCGGTTTGGTGAGCCAGGCCACGCCGGAACCGCGCCGCGGGGGCCGGAAGCGCTCGTTCCGGAACAAAGGAGTCCGGAACGGGGCGGCTCAGCCCCGGGCCGCCGGCCCTGCCAGACCCTGGAGCAGCGCGTCGACCATCCGGGTGGCCAGCTCCGGGTCCTCCAGGTCGGAGTCCTCCCAGAGCACGCTGCGGGCGAGGATCGGACCGAGCAGCAGGTCGGCGAGCAGTTCCTCGTCGAGGTCGGCGCGGAGCTCGCCCTCGACGACGCCGCGGCGGATCACCTCGCGCGCCATCCGCCGACGCGGCATGATCACGCGCTCGCGGTAGGCGGCGTGCAGCTCGGGCCAGCTGTGCATCTGGCCGAGCGCGGCCTTGAGCACCCAGCGGGAGCGCTTGGCGAGGCCGCGGATGCGCATGTACTCGAGCATCGCGACCAGGTCGTCCCGGGCCGACCCGCCGGTGGCCTCGGGGACGGGGGCCTCCAGCCGGCTGACCATGTCGATCAGCAGGGCCTCCTTGTTGGACCAGCGCCGGTAGATGGTGGCCTTGCCGACGCCGGCCGCGGTGGCGATTCCCTCGATGGTCAGCTCGGGCAGGCTGGTGCCGCCCGCCATGAGTTCCTCGACGGCGGCGAAGATGGCCTGCTCGGCCGCCTCGCTGCGCGGGCGGCCCCGACGCGGACCGGTGCAGTCCGGCACGGCCGTGGTGTCCGTCTTCATCCCCGCTCTTCTCCCTGGATGCTCACGGGCGCGAGGCGCCGTTCCCACTCCAATTGTCGTCCGCCCTCCCGGGCCGGTGAGTACCCCGGTACGGACGACGGCCCTGCCCGTCCGGCCTCGGCCGGACGGGCAGGGCCCCATTGTCGCTCAGCTCAGCCGCAGGTCAGAAGCCTGCGGCCGGGTCAGGTTCCGGCGACCTCGGACTCGCGCGCCGGGCCTGCGGCACCGGCCGCCGCCTCCGGGGCGGGCGTGGCGCCCGGCGCGGCGCCGGGGCCGCCCGCCGGCAACCTGCCGGGGAGCAGGAACCAGGCGAGCAGCGCGCCGACCGCGGTGATGCCGGCGGAGAGCCCGGCCACCACGTGCATGGCGTTGATGAAGGAGTCATGGGCCGGCCCGACCAGCGCGGCGCCCTGCGGGCCGAGCCGGTCGGCGACGGCCAGGGTGGCCTCCAGGGACTCCCCCGCCTTCTCGCGCAGCGCCTCGGTCGGCAGCTGGTCCAGCTTGTCGGCCATGCCGTCGCGGTAGACGGTGGAGAGCACCGCGCCGAGCACGGCGACCCCGAGCGAGCCGCCGACCTGCCGGAAGGTGTTGTTGACCGCCGAGCCCGCGCCGGCCTTCTCGCGCGGCAGCGAGCCCATGATGGCGACGGTCACCGGCGGCATGACGTGCGCCATGCCGGCACCCATCAGGAAGCCCAGCACCACGAGGATCCAGATCGGGGTCGTCGCGTCCAGCAGCAGGTAGCCGAGGAAGCCGACCGCGATCAGGACCATGCCGCCGGCACAGGTGGCGGCGACGCCGAAGCGGTCGACCACCAGTCGGGCCCGGGGCGCGAACATCAGCTGGGCGACGGCCAGCGGCAGCATCAGCACACCGGCCTGGAGGGCGCTGTAGCCGCGCACGCTCTGGGTGTAGAAGACGCCGAAGAAGGAGACGCCCATCAGCGCGAAGAAGACCACGCCGACGACGACCACGGAGGCGCTGAACACCTTGTTGCGGAACCAGCTGACGTCCAGCGCGGGGTGCGCGGCGCGGCGCTCGAACCAGACGAAGGCGACCAGTGCCACCACGCCGACCAGCATCGGCACCCAGGCCCCGGCGGCGGTGAAGTCGGCCAGCTCGCCGCCCTTGATGATGCCGTAGATCAGCGCGACGAGGCCGATGATCGAGAGCAGCACGCCGACCGGGTCGAGCCTGCCCGGGTTCGGGTCCTTCGACTCGGGCACCAGCACCACCATCGCGATCACGGCGACGATCACGATCGGCACGTTGACCAGGAAGACCGAGCCCCACCAGAAGTGCTCGATCAGCAGGCCGCCGGTGATCGGGCCGATGGCGATGGCCAGGCCGACCGCGCCGGCCCAGATGCCGATCGCCTTGGGCTGCTCGGAGCGCTCGAAGACGTTCATGATGATGGCCAGCGTCGCGGGCATCGCCAGCGCGCCGCCGACGCCCATCAGGGCGCGGTAGCCGATGAGTTCACCCGGCGAGGCGGCCATCGCGGAGAGCAGCGAGGCTATGCCGAAGACCACCATGCCGGCCAGCAGGGAGCGCTTGCGGCCGAAGCGGTCGCCGAACAGGCCGGCCGTGAAGAGCAGCCCGGCGAAGACCAGGGTGTACGAGTTGATCGACCATTCCAGGTCGCTCTGGCTGGCGCCGAGCCCGGTCGGCGCGGGGGACGCGATGGTCTTCATCGCGACGTTGAGGATCGAGTTGTCGAGGACGACGACGAGCAGGGCGAGCACGAGGGTGCCCAGGATCGCCCAGCGCCGGCGATGGATGGCTTCCGGCACGCGAGGTGGCGCGGCTGCGGTGGTCATGACGGTTCCCGTCCGTGGTGGCGTGTCACTGGCGGGCAATTCCGAGTCGCAAGCGTCTCGTAACCCCCTCGGCCAGCGTAGCGCGATTTTCGATACGAGACGAGCCCGTTTCGTAAAGTCGGGGCAAAGGCCTGCCGGACACCGCCCGCCCGGCCCGGTGTGCCGTAGATCGCATCCCGCCCACGGCAAGCCCCTTTGCGCGCGTGGCGGGGCGTGCAAGCATGGAGGTGATCCGGGGACGCCACACGGCGCCACGAGACGACAACCCTTCAGGAGCCTGTTCGATGAACGCTTCTTCGCCTTCGCCTGCCCAGAACCAGGCGTCGACCGCCACGCTCTACGGCGGGGTCACCAATCGCCGCGTCACCGTTCGCGACCTCGCCGCCGCCAAGCAGCGCGGCGAGAAGTGGTCGATGCTCACCGCCTACGACGCCCTCACCGCGGGCGTCTTCGACGAGGCCGGCACCCCCGTCCTGCTGGTCGGCGACTCGGCGGGCAACTGCCACCTCGGCTACGAGACCACCGTGCCGGTGACCATGGATCAGATGGTGATGCTCTCCGCCGCCGTCGTCCGCGGCACCAAGCGGGCCATGATCGTGGCCGACCTGCCGTTCGGCTCCTACCAGGAGTCCCCCGCGCAGGCCATGCACAACGCCGCCCGGCTGATGAAGGAGGCCGGGGTCGGCGCGGTCAAGCTGGAGGGCGGCGAGCGCAGCGCCCGCTCGATCGAGCTGCTGGTCGAGGCAGGCATCCCGGTGATGGCGCACATCGGCCTCACCCCGCAGTCCGTGCACGCCCTCGGCGGCTACCCCGTCCAGGGCCGCGGCGACGAGGCGGCGCACCAGCTGCTGCGCGACGCCAAGGCCGTCCAGCAGGCGGGCGCCTTCGCCGTCGTCCTGGAGGCCGTGCCCGCCGAGCTGGCCGCCCAGGTGACCGAACAGCTGGCCGTCCCCACCGTCGGCATCGGCGCGGGCGTCGACTGCGACGCCCAGGTCCTGGTCTGGACGGACTTCGCGGGCATGACCGCCGGCCGGGTGCCGAAGTTCGTCAAGCAGTACGCCAACCTGCGGGCCGTGCTCGGCGAGGCCGCCCGCGCGTTCGCCGACGACGTGCAGTCCGGCGCCTTCCCGGCGCCCGAGCACACCTTCCACTGACGCAGGGCCAGGGCCCCGCTCCCGGCCGGGAGCGGGGCCTTCGGCCTGCCCTGCCCCGGCCGCTCTGCCCCCGGTCGCGCCGGCCCCGCCGCCCTGCCCCCCGGCCGCACCGGCCCCCGCCACCCGGAACGGCCGCCGTCAGCCCGCTGTCAGCGGCGCGACAGCGGGATGACAGCGGCCCCCGGCGGCGGCCGGACGGTGACAGCCCGCTGACAGCCGGGCCGGACAGCCTGGGGGCATGACACGAATCGCCACCACCCCGAACGACCGGGGGCCCGCCGCGGGCAACGCCGTGGAGGTCCGCGGCATCGTCAAGCACTACGGCGCCACCAAGGCGCTCGACGGGGTCGACCTCACGGTCCGCGAGGGCACCGTGCTCGGTGTGCTCGGCCCCAACGGCGCGGGCAAGACGACGCTCGTCCGCGTCCTCTCCACGCTGATCAAGCCGGACGCCGGCACCGCCTTCGTCGGCGGCTACGACGTGCTGCGCCAGCCCAAGCAGCTGCGCCGCACCATCGGCCTCACCGGCCAGTACGCCTCCGTCGACGAGATGCTCTCCGGCTACGAGAACCTCTACCTGATCGGCCGGCTGCTCGACCTCTCCCGCAAGGACGCCAAGGCCCGCGCCGCCGAGCTGCTGGAGCGGTTCTCGCTCACCGAGGCCTCCAAGCGCGTCGCGAAGACCTACTCCGGCGGCATGCGCCGCCGGCTCGACCTCGCCGCCTCCATGATCGGCCGCCCCCGGGTCCTCTACCTGGACGAGCCCACCACCGGTCTGGACCCGCGCACCCGCAACGAGGTCTGGGACGAGGTGCAGCGGATGGTCGCCGAGGGCTCCACGGTGCTGCTCACCACCCAGTACATGGAGGAGGCGGAGCAGCTCGCCGACGAGCTGACCGTCATCGACCGGGGCCGGGTGATCGCCGCCGGGAAGGTGGCCGAGCTCAAGGCCCAGGTCGGCGGCCAGACCCTCCAGGTCCGCCCGGCCCACGGCGCCGAACTGCCCGAGATGGCACGCTGCCTGCACGACACCGGGATCGCCGAGGCCACCTTCTCCGCCGACACCGGGCTGCTGTCGGTGCCGATCACCGGCGAGGACCAGCTGACGGCCGTGGTCGGGGTGCTCGGCACCCGCGGCTTCGCCATCGCCGGCATCGACACCAAGGTGCCCAGCCTGGACGAGGTCTTCCTCGCCATCACCGGCAAGTCCGCCGCCCCCGCGGACAGCGCCCCCAGCCTCGCCAAGGAGCCCGTCTCATGACCACCGCAACCGTCGCGCCCGCCCGGGTGGAGGACACCCGGATCGGCCTGTCCGGCACGCTGCGCCACATCGGCGCGCTGACCCGTCGCAACCTGATGCGGATCAAGGCGGACCCGGAGTCGATGTTCGACGCGGTGCTGATGCCGGTCATCTTCACCGTGCTCTTCGTCTACGTCTTCGGCGGCGCCATCTCCGGCGGCCAGGACGCCTACAAGCAGTACATGATCCCCGGTCTGCTCGGGCAGACCGGCCTCACCCTGGCGATGGCCGTCGGCACCGGCCTGAACAGCGACTTCCAGACCGGGGTGATGGACCGGTTCCGGACCCTGCCGATCGGCCGGGCCTCCGTCCTGCTCTCCAAGATCGTCGCGGAGACCTGCCGGGCACTGGTCTCCTTCACCATCCTGATCGGCTTCGCGCTGATCCTCGGCTTCGAGGTGAAGACGGGACCGCTGGAGGTGCTGGCGGCGGTCGGCCTCTCCCTGGTGTTCGGCATGTCGATCGTCTGGATCTCGATGCTGCTCGGCATGGCGCTGAGCAGTGCCCAGGCCGTCCAGGGGGTTTCGATGCTCGTCCTGATGCCGATGCAGTTCGGCAGCTCGATCTTCGCGCCGACCGACACCATGCCGGGCTGGCTGCAGTCCTTCACCAAGGTCAACCCGCTCTCGGCGCTGGCCGACGCCTGCCGGGCCCTGCTCAACGGCGAGGGCGCGGTGGCCCACCCGGTGCTGATCGTGCTGGGCTGGTCGGTGGGCATCACCGCGGTCTTCGCACCGCTCGCCGTGGCCCGGTTCCGCAAGCGGACCTGAGCCCGGCCCCGGCCCGGCAGCACCACGGGCCACCCGGTCACCGGCCGGCCCGCCTCCGGGGACGAGGCGGGCCGGCCGGTCAGTCGTTCATCAGGTCGAGCAGGTCCACGACCCGGCCGGCCGCCCTGGCCGCGCCCTCCGCGGCGGCCGCCTCGTACGCCTCGTCACCGAGCAGGCCGCGCAGGCGCGCCTCGGCGGTCTCGCGCTCGACGCGCTCCAGGTAGCCGCCGCCCTTGGGTCCGTTCAGCCCCGCGTGCGCGCCGAGCAGGACCGCCGCCCGGCGGGCCGCGCCGAGGTCGCCGTCACGCTCGGCGAACGCCCGCAGCACCCCGGCCGCCGCCGGCACCATCATGATCGACATCTGATCGGCGAACCCGCTCGCGGCGTCCGGCACCGAGTGCAGCAGCCGCCGGCCCTCGTTGACCACCTCCCTCCCCCGCTCCGGGTCCCCGGCCCGCGCCATGATCCAGCCCCGGGTGACCGTCAGCATCCCGCCGACCAGGCCGGGGGCGAAGAAGCCCGTCCGGTTCCAGTTCAGCTGGTCCAGCTCCGCCAGGGCGGCGTCGTACTCGCCCCGCTGGGCGTGGATCCCGCAGAGGACCAGATGCCCGAAGAGCACCGCGCCGTTGGCCGCCTGGCTCTCGTCCGGGTCCGCGGCGGCCAGCGCCTCGCGGATCTGCCGCTCCCCCTCGACGGGGTCGCGGGCGAGCAGCGAGTTGCCGAGGTTGACCCGCAGCATCGGCACCTCCTGCGGGGCGCCGAGCTCCTCCGCCAGCTCGATCGCCCGCTGGTACGCGTCGACGGCCTCCTCGGCCCGGCCCTGATTGGCCATCGACTCGCCGTGGGCCGCGTACGCCTGGGACATCCCCCAGCGGTCGCCCGAACGGCGGAACAGCTCCAGCGACTCCTCGCCGTCGCGGACCGACTGCTCCAGGCCGCCGGGCCAGTCGTTCATCATCTTGGCCCGGATCTGCAGGATGAACGCGAGGTCGGTGGCGTCCCCGTGGCGGCGGCAGCCCTCCACCGCGTCGTCCAGCAGGTCCCGCATGATCTCCAGCCGGCCCGCCAGGAACGCCCCGAACGCCCTCATCAGCCCCGGGAACCGGTAGCTCTGCGGGAGGTCCGGGGTGTAGGCCTCCAGCAGTTGCCGGGAGAGGCGCGTCGCCTCCTCGTCGGCCAGCACGTCGAGGTTGCCCTCGAAGAGCCCGACCAGCCGGTACAGCGCCATCTGCCGGCGGGCCTCCGCCACCACCCCGGGCGGCATCGGCAGGCCGTACTCCAGCACGTGCCGCTCCAGCGGCTCCGGCGGCGGGCCGTCCGGGTCGAACGGGTCCGGTCCGAGCGCGGCCACCGCCTCGTACCAGCCGCGCGCCTCCAGGCTGAAGCCGCGCAGCGACCAGTACCAGCTCATGCCGAGCGCGAGGGCCAGCCCCTCCTGCTCCTCCCGGCCGTCCACCGCCCGGCGCAGCGCGGCCCGGATGTTGTCCTGCTCCCGCTCCAGCACCGCCAGCCAGTGCAGCTGCTCCGGGCCGTGGACGTGCAGGTCGGCGGTGCGGACCAGCTCCCGGAAGTGCTCGACGTGGCGGCGCTCGGTCTCGGCCCGCTCGGCCGCCGCGGCCAGCCGCTCCTCGGCGTACTCGTGGATGGTCTCCAGCATCCGGTAGCGCGGCGGGCCGTCCGTGCCCAGGTCGGCCACCAGCAGCGACTTGTCGACCAGCGACAGCAGCTGGTCGGCGACCTCCTCGCGGGGCACCTCGGTGTCGTCGGCGCAGATCGACTCGGCGTCCTCCAGCGTCCAGCCGCCGGCGAACACCGACAGCCGCCGCAGCACCGCCCGTTCGCGCTTGCCGAGGAGGTCCCAGCTCCAGTCGACGACCGCCCGCAGGGTCTGCTGGCGCGGCAGCAGGGTGCGGCTTCCGCCGGTGAGCAGCGCGAATCGGCCGTCCAGGCGGTCGGCGATCTGGCGGGCCGTCATCACCCGCAGCCTGGCGGCGGCCAGTTCGATGGCGAGCGGAAGGCCGTCGAGCCGGCGGCAGATCTCGGCGCACGCCTCCGGGTCGCCCTGCGGGTCGAAACCGGGACTGGCGGAGGCGGCACGCTCGGCGAGCAGGCGCAGCGCCACCGGGTCCGGCAGCGGCTCGACCGGCAGGACGGTCTCGCCGGGCACGCCGAGCGGTTCGCGGCTGGTGGCGAGGACGGTGAGGCCGGGGCACTCGGCGAGCAGCTGGTCGGCGAGGTCGGCGGCGGCCTGGATCAGGTGTTCGCAGTTGTCCAGGACGATGAGCATCCGGCGGTGGCCGCAGTGCTCGACCAGCCGGCGCAGCGGGTCCTCGGTGCGGGTCTCGATCACGTCGGCGACCATGCCGCCGGTGTGCAGCACGGTCTCGCGCAGGCCGAGCGCGGAGACCACGGCGGCCGGGACGGCGGCCGCGCTCTCCAGCGGGGCGAGTTCGGCCAGCCAGACGCCGTCCGGCCAGCTCCCGGCGCCCTGTTCGGCGCGGCCGGCCTCGACCGAGAGCCTGGTCTTGCCGGAGCCGCCGGGCCCGGTCAGGGTGACCAGCCGACTGCCGGTCAGGGCGGTGCGCAGGGAGGCGAGATCGCCCTCCCGGCCGACGAAGCTGGTCAGCCGGCCGCGCAGGTTGCCCGCGCTGCGGGGCGACTGGGCGGCGGGCGGCCGGGGGGCCGCCGACTGGGCACGCTCGCGCGCGACGGGCTCGACCGCCTCGGCGGGGGCCAGCAATTCGGCGTACAGGGCCTGGAGTTGGCGCCCCGGGTCGACGCCGAGCTCGTCCGCCAGCGCGCGCCTGCTCCGGTCGTAGTGGCGCAGCGCCTCGGCGGTGCGGCCGCTCTCGTGCAACGCCCGGACCATCAGGTACTGCAGGGGCTCGTCCAGCGGCTGCCGTTCGCAGAGCTCGGCGAGTTCGGCGACCAGCTCGGCGGCCCGGCCGAGGCCGAGGTCCGCGGTGATCCGGTGCCGGCGGGCCTCGTCCCGCTGGGCCTCCAGCCGGATGGCGGGGCCGCTGCGGTCGGGCAGGTCGGCGAGGGCCGGGCCGCGCCACAGGGCCAGGGCGGCGCGCAGTCGCTCGGCGGCCAGCGCGTGGTCGGCGTCCTCCAGCGCGCGGCGCCCCTCGCCGGCCAGCCGCTGGAACTCGCCGAGGTCGGTGTGCGGCTCGGTCAGCCAGTAGCCGGGCGGGCCGGAGCCGACCCGGTCACGGCCGATGGTGCGGCGCAGCCGGCCGACCAGGGTCTGCAGGGCGGCGGCGGAGTCCTGCGGCGGCTCGGTGTCCCACACCTCGTCCACCAGGAGGTCGGCCGGGACCGGCCGCCCCTGCCGCAGGACCAGCGCGGCGAGCAGCGCCCGCAGCCGGGCCCCGCCGAGCGGGACGGGGGAGCCGTCGTCGTGGTGGGCCGTGGTGGTTCCGAGGATGCCGTAGTGCACCGGCCCATTCTGGTCGATGGCCGCCGCTGCCGCGCACAATTGTCCGCGCCGTCCGCGGAGTCCGCGGCCCGGGCACGGAACCGCTGCGCAGGCACGGAACCGGGGCCCGGTCGTCGTACGTTCACCCTGGACGGCTTGTCCGGCGACGGACCGGCCCGGCATGATCGGTCCCTGCCCGCAGCCCCGACCCCCGCACCCCAGACACCCGGAGCACCCACACCATGACCTTCGCCGCAACGCAGCGCTCGCGCAGCGAGGACCGCCGGATCAGCCCGGTGTTCTGGGTGCTGCTCGCGATACTGGCCACGTCCGGCTGGGCGGTGTACTCGGGGTACGGCAACGCCTCGTTCGGGGTGTTCCTGTTCGTGGTCGCGGGCTGGATGGTCTCGCTCTGCCTGCACGAGTACGCGCACGCCCGCACCGCGCTGCACGGCGGCGACCTCACCGTCGGCGCCAAGGGCTACCTGACGCTCAACCCGCTCAAGTACACCAACGTCCTGCTCAGCTTCGTGCTGCCGATCGTGTTCATGATCTTCGGCGGCATCGGCCTGCCCGGCGGCTCGGTCTGGATCGAGCGCCACCGGATCAGCGGCCGGCTCAAGCACAGCCTGATCTCGGCGGCCGGCCCGCTGGTGAACCTGGTCTGCGCGGCCCTGCTGCTGATCCCGATCGGCGCGGGATGGCTGGACGACCCGTCCGTGCACGCCGAGTGGTACGGCCGCGAGCTGGCCTACTCGCCGTTCTCCGGCGCGCTCGGGTTCCTCGGGCTGCTCCAGCTGAGCGCGGCCCTGCTGAACCTGCTGCCGGTGCCCGGCCTGGACGGCTACGGGATCATCGAGCCCTGGCTGTCGTACAAGACCCGGCGCGCGGTCGAGCCGTTCGCCCCGTACGGGATGCTGGCGGTCTTCGCGCTGCTCTGGCAGCCCGAGGTGAACCGGTTCTTCTTCGACGCGGTGCACGGGCTGATGGGCCTGTTCGGCGCGGACGCCGACTACGCGACGCTCGGCCGGTACCTGTTCTCCTTCTGGAAGAACTAGGACCGGCCGGAAGGACGGGGGCCTAGGCGGCGCTCTGGGCCCGCTCGGCCCTGGCCTTCGCCAGCTTCTCGCGGCGCAGGTCCATCCAGAGGACGTTGCTGGCGATGCCCGCCATCGGGATCCAGATCAGCCCCACCCACCAGCCCTGCACCACGGAGACCACGGCGGCGGCCAGCGCGAGGACGACGACGATCGAGGCGAAGAGGGACGTGCGGGGCATGGCGGGGGCTCCTAGCGCGGGCTGACGGTCGGCACCCATTGTCGCCGACCTCACCCCGGGAGCCGGTCCAGGGGGGCGCCCGGCGCCCGGCGCGTCCGCACCGGCCGCCGGGCGCACGGACCGGACGTCTCAGACGTCGGTGATCCGCAGGCCCGCGTGGGCCTTGTACCGGCGGTTGACCGAGATCAGGTTGGCCACCAGCGACTCGACCTGGTGGGCGTTGCGCAGCCGGCCGGCGAAGATGCCGCGCATGCCCGGGATCCGGCCGGCCAGCGCCTGCACCACGTCGGTGGCGGCGCGCTCGTCGCCGAGCACCATCACGTCGGTGTCGATCCGCTCGACGGCCTCGTCCTGGAGCAGCACCGCCGAGAGGTGGTGGAAGGCGGCGGTGACCCGGGAGTCCGGCAGCAGGGCGGCGGCCTGCTGAGCGGCGCTGCCCTCCTCCGGCACCAGCGCGTACGCGCCCTGCTTGTCGAAGCCGAGCGGGTTGACGCAGTCCACCACGATCTTGCCGGCCAGCTCCTCGCGCAGGGCGGAGAGGGTGGCGGCGTGGCCGTCCCACGGGACGGCCACGATCACGATGTCGCTCTCCCGCGCGGTGGCCGCGTTGTCGGCGCCGCGCACGCCGAGGCCGATCGCGGCCGCCGAGGCCTCGGCGCGGGCGGCGTCGCGCGAGCCGATGATCACCTGCTGGCCGGCCTTGGCCAGCCGCAGGGCGAGCCCCCGCCCCTGGTCGCCGGTGCCGCCGAGGACACCGACCACCAGCTGCGAGACGTCCGGCAGCTCGTGGGCCGGGTTTGTCGCTGAATCGAGGGAAGTCATGGGCCGATCCTGCCAAACGCCCGGCCCGCCGCGACATTCTGTGCCCCATGGACGTGGTGAGAGTTTCGGCACTCCGGGAGCGGCTGGCCGGTACGGGCTGGCTGGAGGCGGTCGGCGGCTTCGCCGGCTCGCTGCGGCACGCCGTCGGCCGACGGGGTGCGGACGGGCTGCTGCTGGTCGGCACCGAGGCGTACGAGCCCTGGCACCTGGCCGCCCACCTGGCGGACGAGGCGGCCTGGTCGGACGTCCCCCGGCTGGCCCCGACCCTGCTACGGCACCGGGTGCCCGCCGAGGCCCCGGCGCACCTGGCGCACGGCCTGCGGCGGCTGGCCGAGGCCGGACGCGGGGCCACCGTGCTGGTGGTGGCCCCGACCGCGGCCGGCGAGGGCCTGCTGGAGCGGGTGCAGGACGCCCGGCGCGGCGGGGCGACGGTGCTCGCCCTGGACGGCGCCGCCGGCCGGACGGACCTGGCGGGCCTGGCGCACGAGCGGCTGGCCGTCGGGACCGCCGAGGAGGAGCCGTTCGACCTCGCCCAGCACCTGGTCAGCGTGGCCGCCGGGGAACCGCCGGCCCGCCGCTCGGCGCTCGGCCGGCTGGCCGGGCTGGCCGCCCGGCTCACCGCGGGACCGACGGTCAGCCGCTGGTAGGGCGGCGGACGGCAGCCGACGGGCGGCAGGCCGGCGACAGGCCGGCAGGCGCTCGGCCGTGGACGGGCCCGCCGGGTTTCGGGGCGGGCGGCACGGGCGGCACGGAACGTCGGCTGCGCGGGCGGCACGGAACGTCGGGCGGCGCGGGCGGCACGGAACGTCGGGCTGTGCCGAAAACCGGTTGCGGGGGCGTGAGCGGCCCGCCGAGGATGGTGCTTCGTGAACGACGCCGAACCACCCCCGAGCGGCCGGCTGCGGACGCTGCTGCGCTCGCTGCGACCCGACCTGACGCCCTGGCGCTCCTCGCGGGACTTCCGGCTCCTCTGGCTTTCGGGCTGTGTCACCAGCCTCGGCAGCTTTCTGACGTACGTCGCCGTGCCGATGCAGATCAAGGAGCTCACCGGCTCCTCCGTCGCGGTCGGTCTGGTCGGCGCCTTCGAGCTGGTGCCGCTCGTCGTCTTCGGCCTCTGGGGCGGTGCCCTCGCCGACGCGCTGGACCGCCGCAGGCTGGTGCTGTTCTCGGAGGCCGCGCTCGGGCTGCTCAGCGGCGTCCTGCTGCTCAACGCGCTGCTGCCGACCCCGGTGCTCTGGCCGGTCTACCTGGTGGCCGCGCTGGTCGCCGCCGCCGACGGCCTGCAACGCCCGGCGCTGGACTCGCTCACCCCGCGGATCGTCCCGCACAACCAGCTGACCGCCGCGTTCGCACTCAACTCCCTCTACCGCAACGCCGGTTCGGTGGCCGGACCGGCTCTGGCCGGGGTCGTCGTGGCGTTCGCCGGGGTGCAGACCGCGTACGCGCTGGACGTGCTCACCTTCGCCGCCTCGCTGGTGCTGCTCGCCCGGATCCGCGCCGTGCCACCGCCCACCGGCGCCGACAAGCCGTCCGTCCAGGCCGTCCTGACCGGTGTGCGGTACGCCTGGAGCCGCAAGGACCTCCTGGGCACGTACGCCGTCGACCTGGTCGCGATGCTGTTCGCCTTCCCGGTGGCGGTCTTCCCCTTCCTCGCCTCGGAGCTGGACGCCGACTGGGCGCTCGGCCTGATGTACTCCGCCTCGGCGGTGGGCGCCCTGGCGGTCTCGGTGACCAGCGGCTGGGCCTCCCGGGTCCACCGGCTGGGCCGGATGCTGGTGGCCGCCGCCCTCGGCTGGGGCGCGGCGATGGCCCTGGCCGGGCTCACCGCCTCCGTCTGGGCCGTCCTGCTCTGCCTGGCGCTGGCCGGCGGCGCCGACCAGATCAGCGGCATCGCCCGCTCCACGCTGTGGAACCAGTCCATCCCGGACGAGGTCCGCGGGCGGATGGCCGGCGTGGAGCTGCTCAGCTACTCGCTCGGCCCGCAGCTCGGCCAGGTCCGGGCCGGCGGGATGGCCGGGCTGGTCGGCGTCCGGGCCTCGGTGTGGGTCGGCGGCGTCGCCTGCGTGGCCGGCGTGCTGGCCCTGGTCGCCGCACTGCCCGCCCTGCTCGCCTACGACGACCGCACCGACCCGCACGCGGCCGCCGTCCGCGCCGAGCACGAGCGCGCCGCGGCGGACCGGGCCGCAGCGGATGCGGCAGCGGCAGCGGCAGCGGCGGAGACGACGGCGGACACGACCGGGACGGACCGGGCGGAGGTGGCGAAGGCGGAGGCCGCGGCACCTGCCACCTAAAAGTAAGTGACACGATGACCTTGAGCCTATTACCCTTCCTTCGTTCAGATCGTCCGGGCGAAGGGGTGGCCGTGCTGGAGACCACGACGGAGAACGTCGTCCGCAGCTGGGTCGACGGGTGGATCGTGTCGCGGCTGGCCGCGCCGCCCGTCGTCGAACCGTGGGGGTACACCATCGACGTCGGCGTCGGCGGCCACGTCACCCGGCACGTCTTCGACGCCACCGGTGACGCCGTGCGCGAGGCCGACGTCCGCAAGGTCGCCGGCGCCGTCCGCGCCGAGGGCACCTGGCTCAAGGTCTTCGCGGACCCGGCGGTCGTCTCCCCCTGGCTCGGGCCCGACTGGTGGATCGACGACGAACCCGGCTACCTGATGACCGTCCCGCTGGCCCCCTCCCCCGCACACCGGCTGACCGCCCCGGACGGCTACCGCCTGCGCACCTGGACCCGCGGCGGCGTGGTCCGCGCCATGGTCACCGACGCCTCCGGCGCACTGGCGGCCCGCGGCCAGACCGTCCCCCTCGGCCCGACCGCCGTCGTCGACCAGATCGAGACCGACCCCGGGCACCGCCGCAGGGGCCTCGGCAGCCTGGTCATGCGCGCGCTCGCCACCGCGGCGGCCGAGCAGGGCGCCCAGACCGGCGTCCTCGCCGGGACCCCGGACGGCCACGCGCTGTACACCGCGCTCGGCTGGCGGGTGCTCGCCCCGCTCACCAGCGCGAAGTACCTGGGCCCCCGCGGTCGCTGACGGCTACTCGGCCTGGTCGTCCGCCGGCCGGTCGCCCCAGCGGGGGTCGTTCTTCCACTCGCGGTTGCGCTCGTCGGCGAGCTGGAGCGCGTGGGCGGCCTCCTCGCGGGTGGCGTACGGGCCGAGGCGGTCCTTGGCGGGGCACTCGGGGCCCTCCTCCACCTTGGCGTGCTTGATGCAGTAGAACCACTCACCGGGCTTGCCGGTCGGCTTGCGGTGGAATCCCAGGGGCATGGCGGTCACTCCCGTTCGGCGTGGCAGGTCGTACCGATCATTCCCCGGCCGGGGGCGCCCCGCACGCCCCGGGCCGGGGCGGGACCGGCGGATAGACTCGCGGCCATGGCTCTCGTACCCGGCATCCAGTCCCCCACCCGCAAGGTCCCGGCGCACATCGCGCGTCCCGAGTACGTCGGACGGCCCGCGCCGGCGCCGTACACCGGGCCCGAGGTGCAGACCGCCGAGACGATCGAGAAGATGCGGATCGCGAGCCGGATCGCCGCACAGGCGATGGCGGAGGCCGCGAAGCTGATCGCGCCCGGCGTCACCACGGACGCCCTGGACGTCATCGCCCACGAGTACATGTGCGACCACGGCGCCTACCCGTCCGACCTCGGCTACCGGGGCTTCCCGAAGTCGATCTGCACCTCCGTCAACGAGGTGATCTGCCACGGCATCCCGGACTCGACCGTGCTGCAGGACGGCGACATCGTCAACATCGACGCCACCGCCTACATCCACGGGGTGCACGGCGACCTCAACGCCACCTACCTCTGCGGCGACGTGGACGAGGAGTCGCGGCTGCTGGTCGAACGGACCCGCGAGTCGCTCAACCGGGCCATCAAGGCGGTCAAGCCCGGCCGCCAGGTCAACGTCATCGGCCGGGTCATCGAGTCCTACGCGAAGCGCTTCGGCTACGGCGTGGTGCGGGACTTCACCGGGCACGGCATCAACACGTCGTTCCACTCCGGCCTGATCATCCCGCACTACGACAGCGAGCGGGCCACCGAGGTGATCAAGCCCGGGATGACCTTCACCATCGAGCCGATGCTGACCCTGGGCACCTATGACTACGAGATCTGGGCCGACGGCTGGACGGTCGTCACCAAGGACCGCAAGCGCACCGCCCAGTTCGAGCACACCCTCGTCGTCACGGCCGACGGCGCGGAGATCCTCACCCTGCCGTAGCCGGCGGGACGGACGGCGCGGTCAGCCGATCAGCCACTGCTCCTCGGCGACCGCGCCCACCTCGGTGCAGGCGTCCGTCAGCACGTCCAGGACGCGCAGCGGGTCCGGCAGGGGCTGCTCGGGCCCGCGCAGCCAGCGCACCTCGGAGCCGTCCGGCAGCGCGGCCGGCGGCAGCAGGGTGTACGAGCCCCGGCAGTGCCAGCGCAGTCCGGGGTGCTCGGACATGGTGTCCGGGGTGGAGTCGAGGGCGCTCGGCCACCACTCGTCCTCGTCCACCGGGGTGCCCCGGGTGGCGGTGAAGAACAGGTAGCGGTCCTCGCCGACGGCGGCCACCGGACCCTCCACGCCCAGCGCGGTGAGCCGCTCCAGGGCCAGCCGGCCGGCCTCGGCGGGCACGTCCAGCACGTCGTGGGCGCGGCCGGTGGCGGTGATGAAGTTGGCCCGGGGGTCGCGGGAGAGCCAGCGGCCGACCTGCTCGGGGTCGGTGGTCGCCTGGGTCTGCCACGCGAAGGACACCGGGTGCTGGGCCGGGGCCGGACACGCGACCCGGTCACAGGAACACCGGTACCCGGCCGGGTGCGCGGCGGGCGCGAGCGGGAAACCGGCGCGCACGGCGCCGAGCAGCTGATCCAGTCTGGCGGCGGGGCTGTCCGCGTCGGCCGACCGGGCCCGCTGACGATCACGCTTCTGCCACCAGGTCGTCCACCTGCTGCCGGATTCCATCGGGCCCCTCTCCGCGCACTGCCGTGCCTGGTGTGACACAGCACTCGACGTCCTACTCCGACGCAACGCACAGCACCCCCGCCTGCTTCCCGGGATGGTGCTCGGCCCTGCCGTCCACGCCCAGCCGGCCGGAGCCGGGGTTGCCGGACGGCCGACGCCCGGGTCACGGTACGGAGTCACGGCAGCACGGACGCTGCGGCTCGGTGGCCCGGCAGGCACACCGACGTGCGCCTTGCCCGGCCCGTACGGGGCCCGCTGACCCGGGTGAACCCCGAGGGCGTAACAGGAAGGATAAGGGTGCGCGGGGCCCTCGGATGACCGGGGGCGGTGCCTCTCCGGTCACACTCCCGGCACCTGCGCGTCACACCCCCTCCTCCGGAGCACCCCGGACCGCTGTTCACCTCCCGGACACCGGACGGCAACCCACCGGCCACCTGCGGCGACGGGAGAACCCGGCGGGGTGAGACCCTGGTGAAGTGAAGAGCGCGGAGACCGAATTCGTCGGCGGCCCCCTGGACGGCCGGATCCTGCCGATCCCCCTGGGACCCATGTACGGCGTGCCCAAGACCTACAAGGTGCCGGTCCCCGCGCACGGGGAGAATCCCGCGCGCACACTGGTGTACGTCCGGTCCAAGCAGCAGCGGGGTGTCAGCTGGTACTGGCGCTACGAGTACGACGAGGCGGCCAGCGCCCGCGCCTCCGGGTGACGGCCGCTCCCCCGGGTGACGACCGCATGCCCCCGGGGGCCCGATCCAGGGAGAACGGCCATGGCGAGGACGGTACGGCACCACCCGAGGACGAGGTCCCGGACGGTGGTGCACCACAACCGGCAGGTGGCCGCGGTCACCGCGGGGCTGCTGGTGATGGTCAGCGCCTACAGCGCGGCGCTCGGCCCGAACCCCTGGCTCTGGCTCGGCTGGACGGTGCTGCTGCTCGCGTGCGTGGCGCTGTTCGCCATCCGCCCCTGAGCTGCGGCACCGTCCGCCGACAACCCCCCTCGGACCGCTACGCATCCTCGGCGAGGATCAGGTACAGCTTCTTGCGGGCCTCATTGAGCACCGCCAGGCCCTTGGCCCGCTGCGCCTCCGTGCCCGTCGTCATGACCTGCCGGATCGCGTGGTCGACCGCGCCGAGCGCCTGGCCGACCTCCTGGACGGCCTCCCAGTCGACCTCACGGCCGGCCTCCGCCCACGGCTCGGCGGCCCCCGCCTCGGCCTCCGCCCGGCCGGCCTCGGTGAGCGAGACCAGCCGCTTGCCGCCGACCTCCTCCGCGGTGATCAGGCCCTCCTCCTCCAGCAGCTGGAGGTTCGGGTAGATCGAGCCGGGGCTCGGCCGCCAGGCCCCGCCCGTCCGCTCGGCGATCTCCGCGATCATCTCGTAGCCGTGCATCGGCCGCTCCTTGAGCAGCGCCAGCAGCGACGCGCGCACGTCCCCGCGCCGCGCCCGCCCGCCGCGACGGCCGCGCGGACCGCCGTGCCCACGGCCCCCGTGCCCGCCGAAGCCGCCGAACGGCCCGCCCATCGGGCGCCCGGGCCCGAACGGCGGCGGACCGAAGGGGCCGAACGCCTCCCGGCCCTCGAAGCCCTCCCCGGGCGTCCCCCCGAACTCCGGGCCCGGCCCGCGGCGCCGTCCGCCGCGCGGGCCCTCCTCACGAAATCGTCGTCCCGAGCGCATCGCGCCCACCTCCTGCATCGTTCGTCCATCAGTCGTTCGGACAGTCGAGTAACTGTCTCGATAACTCGACGATATATCGGCGACTGTCGCTCGTCAACGGTTTCCGACACGGCCGGTCCGGTCGTCGGCCGGCACCCCGTACGGCAGGGGCCCAGCCGCTACGGTGGCGGGCATGGCCGGTGAACGAGACCTTGCGACCCTGCTGCGCGGAATGCGCCCGCAGCTCAACCCGGGGCGGTACGTCTACTGCACGCTGCCCGCGAAGGTGCCCGCCGGGATGCGGCCGGTGGTCACGGTCGCCGAGCCCGAGGGGGTGACGGTGGTGGTGGCGCAGGAGGAGGCGGACGCACTCGGCCTGCGCTACGAGTACGTGGCGGCCTGGATCACGCTGAAGATCCACTCGGCGCTGGAGGCCGTCGGCCTGACCGCCGCCGTGGCGGGCCGGCTGGCCGAGGAGGGGATCAGCTGCAACGTGGTGGCCGGCTTCCACCACGACCACCTGTTCGTCGGCGCCGAAGAGGCCGACCGGGCGGTCCGGGCACTGGAGGAGCTGTCGTCCCGGTCCGGCTGAGCCGCCGGTGCTTCCGGCTCCCCGGTGCGTACGGGCCTCCCGGTCCGTCCGGACCCCCGATGCTTCCGGGCGGGTGCGGCCGAGTGGCCGGTGCCGGGGGCCGCTCCGACACTGGGAAGGGCTGAGCGCCCGACCGGCCGTTCAGCCCCCACCGGAAGGGAGACGGCCACCATGGCCATCTGTGTCACCTGCGGCAACGACTACTGGCTCGCCTTCGAGATCAAGACCATCACCGGCGACGTGTACACCTTCGACAGCTTCGAGTGCGCGATGGAGAAGCTCGCGCCGCGCTGCGAACAGTGCCAGGTCCGGATCGTGGGCCACGGCGTGGAGGTGGCGGGCCGGTTCTTCTGCTGCGCCAACTGCGCCCGCGTCAACGGCGGCCTCGGCGAACAGATCCGCGACGCGGTCGGCGCCCACCCGGCCTGAGCCGCGGGCAGTGCCCCGTCGGAGGACGGACGGCGAAAGGCCCGCCGGACCGCTGAGCGGTCCGACGGGCCTTCACCACGCCTGAGGACGGAAGAGTCGGCCTGTACGCCGGGTTCTGTCTCCCGGGGTGCTTGCGCGGCCCGGGGAGGCGGCCATCCATCTAGGGCTGCCGTTGCCGACAGCCTCGTGCGGTCTACCCGCGGACTCGGGCGAGCAGCCCTCGGTCATCCGCGCACGGCGCCCGAGGGCACCGATCTTGACCTTGCTCCAGGTGGGGTTTACCTAGCCGGCCGGGTCACCCCGGTCGCTGGTGGTCTCTTACACCACCGTTTCACCCTTACCCGCTGCCGAAGCCGCGGGCGGTCTGTTTTCTGTGGCACTGTCCCGCGGGTCACCCCGGGTGGGCGTTACCCACCACCCTGCTCTGTGGAGCCCGGACGTTCCTCGGCGGGCCCTGAGGACCCGTCGCGACCGCCCGGCCGACTCTTCCGCCGTAGTGGTCATGGTAGCCGCTCGGGCGGGGCCTCCCGTACGGCGGGCCTGACGACGGGTGCCTCGCCGCCGAGGCGGGCGGCGACCCGGGCGGCGGTGCCGGTGGCCCAGGCGGTCGTGGTGACCAGGCCGAGGAGGAGGATGGCGACGCCGAGGCCGGTCACGATCCACCAGCCGGCGTGGCTGGCCGGGGCGAAGCCGGTGACGAGCGGGCCGACCACCGCCGAGGTGACCACGGTGCCGATCACCGCGACACCGAGCGACTGCCCGACCTGGCGGCTGGTCGAGGCGACCGCCGCCGCCACGCCGGCCTGGGCCCGCGGCATGCCCGAGACGGCGGCGTTGGTGATCGGCGCGTTCACCATGCCGAAGCCGAAGCCGAACAGCGCGTAGGCGGCCAGCAGCAGGGCCGCCGGGGAGTCCGCGGCCAGCCGGGTGAGCAGCAGGCCGCTGGCGGTGAGGCCGAGCCCGGCCGCGACCAGCGGGCCGCGCGGGCCCCGGCTGCCGACGATCCGGCCGGAGACCGGCGCGCAGACCAGCATCATCCCGGCCATCGGCAGCGTCCACAGGCCCGCCTCCACCGGGCTGTAGTGGCGGACGTTCTGGAGGTAGAGCGTGTTGAGGAAGAGGAAGCCGCCGAGCGCCGCGAAGGCGCAGACCGCCGTCACGGTGGCACCGGTGAACGGGGCGCTGCGGAAGAACCGCGGGTCGACCAGCGGTTCGGCGACCCTGCGCTCCCAGAACGGGAAGGCCGTCAGCGCGGCGAGCGCGGTCGCGGCGAGGGCCAGGATCAGCGGGGACGTCCAGCCGTGTTCGGGGCCCTCGATGATCGCGGCGGTGCCGCAGCCGAGCAGTGCCACCATCAGCAGCTGGCCCACCGGGTCCAGCCGGCGGGCCCGCGGCGCGCGGGACTCGGGGACGTACCGGGCGGTCAGCACGCAGGCGAGCAGGCCGACCGGGACGTTGATCAGGAAGATCGACGGCCAGCCGGCGCCGTCCACCAGGAAGCCGCCGAGCAGCGGGCCCAGCGCCATCGAGATGCCGACCACGCCGCCCCAGACACCGATCGCCCGGGCCCGTTCCCTCGGCTCGGTGAAGGTGTTGGTGATGATCGACATCGCCACCGGGTTGAGCATCGAGCCGCCGACCGCCTGCACCGCGCGGAACACCACCAGCCACTCCAGGCTGGGTGCCAGGCTGCAGAGCAGCGAGCCGAGCACGAAGAGCAGCAGGCCGGTCTGGAACACCCGGCGCCGGCCGAAGCGGTCGGCCACCGAGCCGAACAGCATCAGCAGCGAGGCCAGCACCAGGGTGTAGGCGTCGATGATCCACTGCAGTCCGGAGGCGGGGGCGTCGAGGTCCTTCTGGATCGCCGGGAGGGCGATGTTCACCACCGTGTTGTCGAGCCCGACGATGAACAGGCTCAGGCAGCAGATCGCCAGGACCAGCAGCCGGCGGCGCCGGCCGGGCGGGGCGGACGGCGGGGCGGACGGCGGGGCGGACGGCGTGCCGGGGTGCTCGCCCGGGGGCGTCCTGCGGGGGTTCGGTTCGGCCACGGGACGATCCTCCCACCGGGGGCGGGGTCAGACGGCGGTGAAGCGGACCGTCCGGGTGGCCGGGTCGGCGACCGTCAGCCGCGCGAGGACCTCCCCGCCGAGCGGCAGGCCGCGGCCGGCCCCCGACGCGTCGTCGGGGCGTTCGCAGCGGGCCCGGACGGCCGGCTCGCGCAGTTGGACGGTGCCGCGGGCGGGCCGCTGCTCGTCCACGTCGATCACCAGCGCCGGGAAGTCCTCCCCCTCCCGGCCCGCCAGCAGCTCGGCCTCCACCAGGTCCACGCAGGCCCGCTCGACCTCGGCCGAGCGGCGGTCCCCGCCCGCCATCAGGGACGGCACGGCGGGCAGCGCCTCCCGGGCCCAGTCGGGCACCGACTCGCCGGCGGCGACGGCCGCGCAGACCTCCTGGGCGAAGCGGTCGCCCAGCCGGCGCAGCGGCGCGGTGCAGTGCGCGTACGGTGCGGCCAGCGCGGCGTGCGCCGGATCCGCCGGGACGGGCAGGCCCTGCGCCGTGTCGAAGGCGTGGTACCCGGCGCCGCGCAGCAAACCGGTGCACTCGTTGAGGAACGCCGCGTTCAGCGGGACGTCCGGGTCCAGCGAGCGGACCAGCTCCGGGTACGGCAGGCCGTCGGGCCAGTCGACGTCCAGCGCGCGGGCGGTGCGGCGCAGTCGCTGGTACGCCTCCGGCGGGGCGGCGGGCAGGGTGCGCAGCAGTCCGACGCCGGCGTCCAGCATCAGCTCGGCTGCGGCCATGCCGGTGAGCAGCGAGATCTGGGCGTTCCAGCCGTCGGCGGGGGCGGGTGCGCGGTAGCCGAGGACGTAGCCGTGCAGGGTCTCCTCGATCTCCTGCTCGGGGACGGGCAGGCTGATCCCGCCTCGGGCCCGTTCCTGTTCCTCGCGCAGCCGGCCGACGGTGGCGAGGAGGGCGGGCTGCTCGTCGGCGCCGCCCGCGTCGACGGCGCGCTGGACGGCGGCGTAGTCGAGCCGGCGGTGCGAGCGGACGAGGGCACGCCGCAGGTCGGCGAGGACGACGGCGCCGTCCGCGTCCAGGTCGAGCTGCCAGAGCAGGGCGGGGCGGGTCTCGCCCGGCAGCAGGCTGGCCGCGTCCTCGGAGAGCCGGGCCGGGTGCAGCGGGACGCGGTGGTCCGGGAAGTAGAGGGTCTGGACGCGGCGCCGGGCCTCGGCGTCGATCAGCCCGCCGGGCCGGACGAAGGCGGCGACGTCGGCGATCGCGTAGTGCACCCGGTAGCCGCCGCCCGGGCGGTGGGCCAGGTGCATGGCCTGGTCGAGGTCCCGGGAGCCGGGCGGGTCGACGGTGAGGAGCGGCAGCCCGGTCGCGTCGTACTCCGGCAGCCGGGGCGTGCGGGCGGCCTCCTCCGCCTCCGCGAGGACCGGGTCGGGCCACTCGGTGTGGATCTCCAGGCGGGCGCGCAGCTCGGTCAGTTCGGCGTTGATCCGGGCGGAGTCGGCGGCCTTGACGCGCAGTTTTCGGCGTGGCATGGAGGCAGCGTAGGGCGAATCGGGTGATTGCAGACGGACCCGGCCACCGGGCGCGCCGGTGGCCGGGCCGCGCTCCGGGAGTGCTCAGCGGCCCAGGAGGGACCTGAGGTCCTTGGCCGCGAGGGCGACGGACTCGTCGTAGCCGCCGGTGGCCAGGCGGAGCATGAAGGCGACCGCATCGTCCGGGTGCGGGTCGCCGTAGGGCTCGTCGTTGTAGTCGAGGAAGAGCAGCATCGCCTCGAAGGCGGTGCGCTTGTTCCGGTCGATCAGCGGGTGGTTGCGGGCGAGGCTCTGGCCGAGCGCGGCGGCCTTGGTCCAGAGGTCAGGGTAGGCGTCCCCGCCGAACAGGCTCGCCTGCGGGCGGCCCAGCGCGGAGAGCAGCGCGCCGAGGTCGCGTATGTTCTCCGGGCCGCCGGCGAGGTAGGTGACGTCCTCCAGGTCGAGGTACTCGACGTCGTTCGTTCCCCCCGTCGCGTTCACAGGTCCTTCAGCCTCTCCAGCGTCTCCGCGTTGGCCTCGCGGATCCGGGCCACCATGGCGGCGCGGCGCTCGGCGCGGCCGGGCTCGGCGGCGGCCCGGGCGGGCTCGGCCAGGGCGTCGGGGAGCTCGGACTGGCGCACGTCGAAGGCCAGCTCGGCGCGGTCGTCCTCGTCCGGTGCCCCGGTGACCCGCACCCGGCCGGCCAGCACCGCCTGCGCGGCCGCCTCCAGTGCGAACTCCAGCGCCTGCCTGGTCTCGGCCGGAAGGCCGGCGGGCAGGCGGACGGGCAGGGACTCCTCCACGGCGTCGTCGTCGCCGGGGACCAGGTCCAGGGGTCGCAGGGTCATCGCGTCACACTCCTCGTCACGTCGACGGTAGAGGTACCGGACCGCGGTGACCAGCGCTTTTTCGGGGACACGGCGGGCGCGGCGGGCGCGGCGACGCCGACGGCCACGGCGGTGGGCCGGGACGCGTAAGGGGGCCGTAGCGTGGTCGGGACATGAACCGGTGTTCTGCGGAGGGGGTTCGGCGATGGGCGCGGTGAAGGTCGCGGGGCGGCGGTGGCCGGGGTGCTGGCGGCGACGGGGGCGCTGCACGCGGTGTGGGCGGTGACGCCGTGGCCGTTGCGGACGCCGGAGGAGTTCGCGGACACGGTGGTCGGCACCGGTGACGGGGTGCCGCCGGCGGCCGCGTGCGTGGCGGTGGCGGGGCTGCTCGGTTCGGCGGCGTACCTGGTGGGCGCGGAGGCCGGCGTGCTGCCCAAGGCCGGGCCGGCATGGGTGCGGCGACAGGGGGTCCGGGCGGTCGCCGGGGTGATGCTGGCACGGGGCGCGGGCGGGCTGGCGATGTTCGGCGGGGGCTTGGTGGCGCGCTCGGAGCGGTTCCGGCGACTGGACACCCGGTACTACTCGCCGCTCTGCCTGGCTCTCGGCACCGGGGCCGCCGTGGTCGCGGTGGCCGGCGGGGCTCGGCGCGGGGAGTAGGCCCCCGGCCGTTCACCGGCCGGACCGGGTCTCCGGGGGCGGGGTGGTTTTGCGTAGGGTGGCGGGGATCGTCCGCCACAAACTGTTGAGGAGTCCGCTGTGCTGGTGCTGTTGCCGCCCTCGGAGGGCAAGGCCGCGTCCGGGGACGGGGTGCCGGTGGCACTGGACGGGCTGTCGCTGCCCGGGCTGACGGCGGCGCGGGAGCAGGTCCTGGAGGCGCTGGTCGGGCTCTGCCGGGGGGACGAGGACACGGCCGCCGAGGTGCTCGGGCTGAGCCCCGGCCTGCGCGGCGAGATCGCGCGCAACGCCGCGCTGCCGACGGCGGGCGCGCTGCCGGCCGGTGAGGTGTACACCGGGGTGCTGTTCGACAACCTCGGGCTGGCCACGCTGGACGAGGCGGCGTACGACCGGGCCGCGCGTTCGCTGCTGGTCTTCTCGGGGCTCTGGGGTGCGGTGCGGATCGGCGACCGGATTCCGCCCTACCGCTGCTCGATGGGCGTGAAACTCCCCGGGCCGGGGGCGCTCGGCGCGTACTGGCGGGGCGCGACGGCGTCCGTGCTGCCGGAGGTGGCGGACGGGCTGGTCCTGGACCTGCGCAGCTCGGCGTACGCGGCGGCGTGGAAGCCGGCCGGCGAGGTGGTGTCCCGGACGGCGACCGTGCAGGTGCTCCAGGAGCGGAACGGCAGGCGCACGGTGGTGAGCCACTTCAACAAGGCGACCAAGGGCCGGCTGGTGCGCGACCTGCTGGTGGCGGGCGCCGAGCCGAAGACGCCCGGTGAGCTGGTGGACGCGCTGCTCGGGCTGGGCCACCGGGTGGAGGTCGCGGCCGAGGGCACCGCGCGCAAGCCGTGGCAGCTGGACGTGGTGGTCACCGAGATCCACTGACCGGCGGGGTTCCGGTGTGCGAACGGCGGCGGGCTCCGTGGGGAGCCCGCCGCCGTTGCGTCGGCAGGGTCAGCGCAGGTGCCCGGTGTCGTTGAGCAGCCGCACCGAGGCGTTGCCGTCCGCGTAGTACTGGACGGCGCAGAGCGAGGCGGCGGACAGCTCCATCCGGTAGAGCGAGTCCGGCGGGGCGCCGAGGGCGAGCCGGACCAGCGTCTTGATCGGGCTGACGTGCGAGACGACCAGCACGGTCTTCCCCGGGTGGCGGGCGAGGATCTTGTCGCGGGCGACCCCGGCCCGGTGGGTGAGGGTGGTGAAGCTCTCGCCGCTGCCGGTCGGCTTGGCCCTGGGCGAGCCGAGCCAGGCGTTGAGGTCGTCCGGGTAGTGCTGCTGGACCTCGGCGAAGGTGAGGCCCTCCCAGGCGCCGAAGTCGACCTCGCGCAGCCCCTCCTCGTACCGGACCTCCAGTCCCAGGCGGGCGGCGACGATCTCCGCGGTCTCCCGGGTGCGGCGCATCGGCGAGCTGACCACGGCCTGGACGGAGCCGCGCGCGGCCAGCGCCTCGGCGGCCCGCTCGGCCTGCCAGCGGCCCTTCTCGGAGAGCTCCGGGTCGCTGCCGCCGCTGCCGGAGAAGCGCTTCTCCGGGGTGAGGTGGGTCTCGCCGTGGCGCAGCAGCACGAAGGTGGTCGGCGTCCCGAGGTCGGCGGCGGCCGCCCAGCCGGCCTTCGGCACCGCCTTCTCCAGCGGCGGCTCGGCGGCCGGCTCCACGACGACGGGCGACGCGGCCTTCAGCGGCTTGGGCTCCCACTGGCGGCCGGCCTTGCCCGCGTCCATCGCCTCGTTGGCGAGCCGGTCGGCGTCCTTGTTCCGCTCGCGCGGGATCCAGGTGTACTTGACCTGGCCGCGCGGGAGGACGCCACGGGCCTCGGCGGCGAGCGGCTGCATGTCGGGGTGCTTGATCTTCCAGCGCCCGGACATCTGCTCGACCACCAGCTTGGAGTCCATCCGGACGTCCACCGAGGCGTCCGGGTCGATCTCCCGGGCCGCCTTCAGGCCGGCGATCAGGCCCTTGTACTCGGCCACGTTGTTGGTGGCGTGGCCGATGAACTCGGCGGCCTCGGCGATGATCTGACCGGTGTCGCCGTCCCGGACCACCGCACCGTAGCCGGCCGGCCCCGGGTTGCCCCGGGAGCCGCCGTCCGCCTCGACGATGAACCTGCGCCCCGCCACCGGCTCAGATGCCCGATTCCGCGGTGCGCACCAGGATGCGGCCGCAGTTGTCGCAGCGGACGACCGCGTCCTTGGGCTCGGCCTTGATGGCGTTCAGGTCGGAGACTGCGAACTCGACCCGGCAGCCCTCGCAGCGGCGCTGGAACAGGCGGGCCGCGCCGACGCCGCCCTGCTGCTCGCGCAGACGGGTGTAGAGCTTCAGCAGGTCGGCCGGGATGACGACGGCGACGGTCTCGCGCTCGCGGCGGACCCGGTCGGCCTCGCCGTCGATCTCGGCGAAGGCGGCGTCGCGGCGGGCCTCGGCCTCCTTGAGCACGACCGAGGAGTGCTCCAGACGCGCGGTCAGCTCGGTGACCCGGGTCTGGGCCGACTCCAGCCGCTCCATGATCTCCAGCACGACCTCCTCGAGGTCGCCCTGGCGCTTGGCGAGCGAGCCGATCTCGTGCTGGAGGTTCTCCAGGTCCTTCGGCGAGGTGATCGCGCCGGAGTCCAGGCGCTGCTGGTTGCGGGCGGAGCGGGCGCGGACCTGCTCGACGTCCTGCTCGGCCTTGGTCAGCTCGCGGGTGGTGTCGCCCTGCTGGGCCTGGGCGGCGACGACCAGGTCCTTCAGCGCGGTGTGGTCGGCGGTGGCCTTCTCGATCTCGGCGTGCTCGGGCAGGCTGCGACGCCGGTGGGCCAGCTGGTCGAGCTTCGAGTCGATGGCCTGGAGGTCGAGCAGGCGGATCTGGTCGGCGGGCGCGGCGTTCAAGCGGAGAGCTCCTGTGAATCGGGTCAGGCGGTGAAGGACATGGAGGCGTGCGCGGTCCACGGGTCGGTGACCTTGTGGGAGACCTTGGTCTCCACGGCCCAGCCCCGCTTCTCGGCGGCACCGTGCAGCGCCCGCTCGGCCAGGGCGAGCCAGGGCCACTCGGTGGCCCAGTGCGCCGCGTCGACCAGCGCGACCGGCGCCGCCTCGGCGGCCTCGGACGCCGGGTGGTGGCGCAGGTCGGCGGTGAGGTAGGCGTCGACGCCGGCCGCCCGCACCTCGGCGAACATGCTGTCGCCCGAACCGCCGCACACCGCGACGCGGCTGATCAGCCGGTTCGGGTCGCCGGAGACCCGGACGCCGGCGGCGGTGGCCGGCAGGCCCCTGGCGACCTGGGCGGCGAAGACGGAGAGCGTGAGCGGGGGCTCCAGCAGGCCGATCCGGCCGGCGCCGCGCCGGCCCAGCGGGTCGGTCGGGTCCGGCACCAGCGGACCGGTCACGCGGACGCCGACCGCCTCGGCCAGCGCGTCGGAGACGCCCGGGTCGGCGTGGTCGGCGTTGGTGTGCGCCACGTGCAGGGCGATGCCGCTCTGGATCAGCGTGTGCACGACCCGGCCCTTGAAGGTGGTCGCGGCGACGCTGGTGGTGCCGCGCAGATAGAGGGGGTGGTGGGTGACCACCAGGTCGGCACCCCACTCGACGGCCTCGTCGACGACCGCCTGCACGGGGTCGACGGCGAAGAGCACGCGTCCGACCTCGGCCTGAGGGTCCCCGCAGACCAGGCCGACGGCGTCCCAGGACTCCGCCCACTGGGGCGGGTAGACCTCTTCGAGCGCGGCAATGACCTCGGACAGTTTCGGCACCTGTCGAGACTACCGTGCGCGCGGGGGCGCCCGGGCCGCCCGGCCCGCCGGGAAGGCGGGGTGCCCGGCTCGGGGGACGGCCGGTGTCCGGTGCGGGGACGGGGCGCACAGGTGCGCGTCAACCTGCGGTTCAGCGCGTTCGGACGGCGCCCGGGGCGCGGGCGGAGACGGCGTACGGGCCGTTCGGGCGCCCCGTCCGCCGGGGCACGCGGGGCTCGCCGCTCACAGGGGGCGGCTCGCACGAATTCGAAACAGTGCTCAGATCACCCTTACGAGTGAAGTGACTCGCTACGCGTTGAGTCCGCCCCGAAACCGAAAGTAACTTCACTTCTGCGAACGGGAGTTGCCCCGACCGTGTGGGTCGGGAAGGTGCTCCGCCGGAGCTCGGGCCCTGGTCAGGCGGGGTCCGCACCGGCCCCGGGAGGGGTTCGGACCGCACCTCGGGAAGGGGTCCGGACCGGACCCCGGCCGAGGGCCGCGGCGGACGCGACCGGGGCGGCACTCCCGTTACCTCCGAGAAACCGATCAGGCCGTGGCCGTGTGCCCGGGTGCCGGAGCAGTGGGCACCGGCGGGCGCCGGCCGAGACGAAGGGATGTGAGAGCGGATGGGGACGGGCACCTCGCTTCGCACGGCCGGGGGAAGGGGATCGGCGGGCCACGGGCCGGCTGCGGCCGGCTCGTGGCCGGAGGTCACACGGACGGCGCTGGCCGGCGCCGGGGGCCGGGGAGGCGGCGGCGACTGGGAGGTCACCGCCGAGGGCTTCTGGTGCACGGCCAGGCCGTCCGCGGGAGAACTGGCCGGGGAGGGCTGGAAGATCCACGTCAGCGCGGCGTCCGCCGTGGGGGGCGCGGTGCTCGCCGCCGTCACCGAGGTGCTGGCCGACGATCCGTGCGCGTTCAAGTTCGCCGCCGGGCCGGAGCAGCTGCACGAGCTCAACTCGCGCAACAGCGACCGGGGTTCGGCAGGGAAGTTCATCACCGTCTACCCGGAGGGCGAGGAGCAGTTCCGGCGGCTCGCCGCCGCCCTGCACCGGGCCACCGACGGCCTGCCCGGCCCGGTCGTGCTCTCCGACCGGCCGTACCGGCCCGGCAGCCGCGTCCACTACCGGTACGGCGCCTTCGCGGCCCGTGCCGAGCTGGGCAACGACGGCGGCTACCGGTCGATGCTGCGCGGGCCGGACGGCGAGCTGGTCGAGGACGTGCGCGGGGCGACGTACCGGTGCCCGCCGTGGGCGCGCGACCCGCTGGCGGAAGGGCGGGGGGCCGAGGGCCGGGGAGCCGGCGCCGACCGCCGCGGGCCCGGGGCGGCCAAGCCGGCCGCGGCCCGGCGCGGGGCCGGCGGCGTGCTGCTGGCCGGGCGGTACGTGATCACCGGCGCGATCCGGCACAGCGCCAAGGGCGGCGTCTTCCTCGGCCGGGACACCGACGCCGGCGCGGAGGTCGTGGTCAAGCAGGCCCGCGCGCACATCGAGGTGGACCGCTCCGGCACCGACGCCCGGGCCGCGCTGCGGCACGAGGCCGCACTGCTGGCCCGGCTGGAGGGCCTGGGGCTGGCACCGCGACCGGTCGAACTGATCGAGCAGGACGACTCGCTGTTCCTCGTGCAGGAACGAATCGCCGGGCAGCCGCTGGGCGGCTGGGTCGCGGCCCGGCTGCGCCGCGACGGCAGCCCCGACGTCGACTGGGCCGAGGCCGGACCGCTGGTGCACGCCCTGCTCGACCTGGTCGAGCGGGTGCACGAGCTGGGCCTGGTGCTCCGCGACCTCTCCCCCGGCAACGTCCTGGTGCAGCCCGACGGCACCCTGCGGCTGGTGGACCTGGAGCTGGCCGCCGAGGCAGGCCGCCGCGCCGGCTCGGCCGGCACCCCGGGCTACCGTGCCCCCGAGCAGGGGCCGGGGCGGCTCGCCCTGGTCGACGGCGCGCCGTCGGACGGCGGCCCGGCCGAGGGCGGCGCGGGCGGCGCGGGCGGCACGGGCGCGGGCGGCGTCTGCGCAGCCGAGCCGACCGCAGACCTCTATGCGCTCGGCGGCCTCTTCTTCCTGCTCGCGACCGGCCACGACCCGCTGCTGCCCGAGGACCTGCCGTGCGCCCGCCCGGTCGCCGACCGCCTCGGCCGCTGGCTCGCGCTCGCCGCCCGCGGCGGCGACACGGCCCGGCGGCTCGCACCCCTGGTACTGGGGCTGCGCGCGGAGGACCCGGAGCAGCGGTGGCGGCTTCACCGCGTACGGGAGGCCCTGACGGGCGGGCCCGCGACGACGGCCGGCGGATCGGGCGACAGCGGCACGGACACGGCCGGCGGATCGGGCGACAGCTGCACGGACACGGCCGGCGGGCCGCAGGTGAGCGCCGTGGAAACCCGGCCCACGGGGAGCGGCGGGACGATCGTCGACCGGGTGCTGCACGACGGCCTGCGACACCTCGCCGCCACCGCCACCCCGCTGCGGCGCGACCGGCTCTGGCCCGCCGTCCCGGCCGGGGAGCGGTCCGACCCCTGCAACGTCCAGCACGGCGCCGCCGGGGTGCTGGCACTGCTCGCCCGGGCGGCCGTGACCGGCGGGCTGCCGGCCGGAGTGCGGGACGAGGCCCGTGAGACGACGCGGACCGCGGTGGAGTGGATCGAGCGCCGGTGCGCCGCCGAGCCGGTCGTCCTGCCGGGGCTGCACTTCGGCCGCTCGGGCACCGCCTGGGCCCTGCTGGACGCCGCCGGATCGCTGGGCGACCACGCCCTCGCCGGACGCGCCGCCGGACTGGCCCGCGGGATAGCCGTCAAGTGGCCCAACCCCGACGTCTGCCACGGCGCCGCCGGCGCCGGCCACCTCCAGCTGCGCTTCGCGGCCGAGGACCCGGGAACGGGCGCCGCCCGGGAGTTCCTCGCCCGGGCCACCGCCTGCGGGCACGGCCTGCTGGCCGCCGCACGGCCCTCGCCGTACGGCACGGTCTGGCCGGTACCGGAGGACTTCGACTCGGCGCTCGCCGGGATCACCCACCTCGGGTTCGCCCACGGGGTGGCGGGCGTCGGCGCGTTCCTGCTGGCCGCCGGCGAGGCCACCGGGGACCAGGCACTGCTCGCCGGCGCCGTCGAGGCCGGGCGTACACTCGCGCGCACCGTGCGGCGGGAGACCGTCGGCGGCACGCGGGAGAGCGCCTGGTGGCCGCAGGACGCCGGCGACCCCGAGCACGTCAGGCTCGCCCACTGGTGCAGCGGCGCCTCGGGCGCGGGCACCTTCCTGCTCCGGCTCTGGCAGGTCACCGGCGATGCCACCGCGCGTGAACTCGCCCTCGCCGCGGGACGGGCCGTGCTGGCCGGGCGCTGGCACTGCGGCGTCAGCGCCTGCCACGGACTGGCCGGGAACGGCGAATACCTGCTCGACCTGGCCGGGTTCACCGGAGACGCCGAATTCCGCGCGGGCGCCGAGGAGTTGGCGCAGCTGATCACCGCCAGGTCCGCCCTGCGCAACGGACTACTGGTCCTTCCCGACGAGACCGGCACCGGCTGTTCCGCCGCGTACGGCACCGGGACGGCGGGCCCGCTCGCCTTCCTGCTGCGGCTGTGCCACGGCGGCCCCCGGCTCTGGGTGGACCCGGTGCCTCCGGTCCCGTCCGGGGAACTGCCGCCCCCCGCAGGCGAAACGAGGGCGACATGACCGTGGCCACCAGGAGCGCGACGCACGCCCTGCGCCGCCTCAGCTTCTCCTTCGCCGCCGACGGCAGCCATGCCGCCTGCCTCGCGTCCGCCGCCGACGGCGGCTGGTACGCGGAGAGTTGGGACCTGCCGGCGTCCGGCCCGGCCGTACCGACCCCGCTCGCGCTGCCCGGCAACCGGTCCGAGAACCTGCGCTCGCAGCTGATCGCGTTGCCGGACGGCTCCGTCCTGGTCTGCCGGCACGACGGTGAGCGGCACGAACTGGTGGCGCTCGACGCCGCCGGGCCGGGCTGTGAACCGGCCACCACCGAACGCCGGCTGGCCGCCTTCAAACGGCCCGGCCTGCGCCTGCTGCCGCTTCCGGCGTCCGCCGCGGGCTCACCCGCAGCGGACGGCGCACGCACAGCGGACGGCGCACGCGTCCCGGTCGCCGTGGCGCTGGGCACCGACACCCGGCCGGCCACCACCGTCTGGCTGGTGCACGCGGACGGGAGCGAGCCCCGCCAGGTCGCCGAGATCCCCGGGCTGCACGGCGGCGGCGTCTGGCTCGACCGGGCCGGCGCCCTGCTGGCACTCGACCGGGTCGGCGCGGGCGTCGTCCGCACCGTCGTCCTGGACCTGCGCAGCGGCACCGTCACCCCACTGCTGGAGATCGGCGAACGCAGCAACGACCGGCTGGTGCTGTTCGACCCGGACAGCCGCTTCGCGATGGTGCGCAGCGACGCACCCGGCACCGACCGGCTCGGCTGGGGCCTGCTGGGCGGCGGCGGGCCCCTGCGGTTCCCGGAGTGCCTGCACGTGTCCGGCATGCTCCTGCGGCCGGTGGCGCTGCGGCCCGCGCCGGAGGGGGTCCGGGTGGTGGTCCAGATCGACCACGGCGCGGGCTCGGCGCTGGCCCTGTGGCGGCCCGCCGCCGGACGACTGGACCCGCTGCCGGTGCCGCCCGGGCGGCTCGGCGCGGCCGGCCACTGGTCGGAGGCGGGGCTGCGGATGCCGTACTCCTCCCCCGACCATCCGACGGCGCTGGCCACCCTGGACGTCGACGCGCTGCTGGCCCACGGCCCGGCCTCCGCCGGGCCCGGACCGGCGCCGCTGCCCCTGCAGTTGGCACCGCTCGGCACCGGCCTGCCGGGCTCCGGCCTCCCCGGGCCGTGGCGGGACGTCGTCCTGCCCTGGCAGCCCGGCGGAGCACGCACCGCCCCTGCCGCGCCCGCCGGTTGGCGGCTGGACGGCTCCACGCCGCCCGGCGACGGCGGCCGCTGGCACCCGGCCCAGAGCATCGAACTCGCCGGTCCGGCAGGGCCGCTGGAGGCCGTGGTGTACGGCGGCGACGCCTGGCTGAGCAGCCCGCACCTGGTGCTCGCCCTGCACGGCGGCCCGGCGGACGCCTGGCGGCTGGAGTTCGACCCCGCCCTGCAGCGGATGGCGGCCGAGGGGCTCGCCGTCGTCGCCCCCAACCAACGCGGTTCCACCGGTTACGGGGTGGCGCACGCGATGGCCATCCGGGGCGCCTGGGGCGGCCCCGACCTCGACGACGTCCTGTACCTGCTGGACGGCCTCGCGGGCCAGCGCGCCGCGCTCGGCCTGGAGCCGCCCGCCCTGTTCGGCGTCAGCTACGGCGCGTTCCTGGCCCTGCTGGCCGCGGCGCACGCGCCCGCCGAACAGGTCGCACGCTGCGCGGTGGTCGCGCCGTTCCTGTCCGGTGCCCGTCTGCTGTCCGAAGCGGCTTCCCCGGTGAGGGCGTTGACGACCCGGCTGGGCGGCGGCGAGCCGATCGCGGACGCCCGCGGCCCGCGCGACGTGCTCCAGCTGGCGCACCGGCTCAACGCGCCGCTCCTGGTCGTGCACGGCGACCGGGACGAGGTCGTCCCGGTGAGCCAGTCCCGTTCACTGCGGCACGAACTGCTGCGGATCGGCCGCTCCGAGGGCGCCGACTTCCGGTACGTGGAGGCGGCCGGCGCCGGGCACGAGGTGCTGGCGGAGGACGGTGCCGCCGTGCTGCACGAGCTGCTGGCCGCCTTCCTGCGGACCGGCCGTCCGGGGTGACCGGCCGGCCGGCCGGGCCCGACGCCCCGGCCGGCCTCACAGACTCCCGGGCCCCGATGGCCCGGGTTGGTACCCGCGGCGGTGGATGGAGGCCACCGCGGGAGCACCACCGATCGCCCGCACCGCAGATCGCGACGGGCGGAAACACCAGGGGAGGACCCAGATCATGGAGAACATGGTGGACTTCGAGACCGACCTCGCGGCCCTGCAGGAGCTGCCCGAGACCGAGTCCGTCGAGCTGACCGGCCACGGCGGCGGCTGCCAGTACACCTGTCTCATCCTGACCTGCCTGATCTTCACGATCAGCTAGTCGTACGGCGGTCGGCCACCCTCTGACGCGGTGGCCCACGGGCGCCGCTCCCGCCTGTCCGGACAGGCGGGAGCGGCGCCGTCCCTTTCCCCCTTCCTCCACCCGCTTCCCCCTTCTTCCTCCACCCGCCCCGACGGGAGTCCGCCCATGCCCCGCCGCCCCACCGGCTGGACCCTCGCGCTGGCCGTCGCCCTGCCCGCCGAGGCCGCCACCACGCTCGCCCTGCCCCCGGCCCTCGCCGGGGCCGTCGACGCCGCGCTCGACCGGGACGCCGGGCACTGCGCGTCCGCCCTGCTCGCCCTCGTCGTCGGCACGGCCGCCGCCGCCAACGCGCTCGCCGCCGCGGCCGGCCCCGCCTGCGCGGCCGAGGCCACCGCCGGCCTGCGCGGGCGGCTGGTCCGCCACCTGCTCGCCCTCGGCCCCGGCGGCCGCCTGTGGCGCGACGGCCCGCCGCCCGGCGACCTGGCCGCCCGGCTGGTCGGCTCCGCGGCCGACGCCGGCGGCCGGCTGCCCGCCGTGCTCGGCGCCGCCACCGCACTGCTCACCTCGGCCGGCGCGATCGTCGGGCTCGGGGTGCTCTCGCCGTGGCTGGCGCTCGCCTTCTTCGGCGGCGTGGTGCCCGGGGTGGTGCTGATCCGGCTCTTCCTGCGGGAGGCCGGGCAGGTCTTCGTCCGCTACCAGGAGGTGCAGGCCGACCTCGCCGCCCGGCTGACCGGAGCGCTCACGGGGCTGCGCAGCATCCACGCGGCCGGGGCCCAGCGGAGCGAGGAGGCGCGCGTGCTGGAGCCGCTGCCCGCGCTCTCGGCGGCCGGGCACGCGCTCTGGGCGGCGCAGCGGCGGACGGCGTGGCAGGCGACGCTGCTGATCGCCGTGGTCGAGGTGGCGGTGCTTGCCACGGCCGGCGCCCTGGTGGCGGCGGGCACGCTGGCGCCCGGCGCCCTCGCGGCGGCGGCCGGCTGGGCGGCGCTCGGGGCCGGACTGTTCGAGCAGGTCGAGGCGTTGGTCGGGGTGGCGCACGCACGGGCCGGGCAGGTCCGGGTGGACGAACTGCTGGCGCTCGCACCGGCCACCGGCGGCGCGGCCGTCCTGCCGGAGGGCGGCGCGGGCGAACTCGCCTTCCGGGGCGTGGTGGTGCGCGACGGCGACCGGGTGCTGCTCGGGCCGCTCGACCTGACCGTCCCGGGCGGGTGCACCGTCGCCCTGGTCGGCCGTTCCGGCTGCGGCAAGTCCCTGCTGGCCGCCCTGCCCGGCCGGCTGCGCGACCCCGACGAGGGGCGGGTTCTCGTCGACGGCGTCCCCGTCGGGGAGTTGGCCGCCCCCGAACTGCGGCGTGCCGTCGGCTACGCCTTCGAACGCCCTGCGCTGACCGGCCGGACGGTCCGCGACGCGCTGGACGGCGCCGGCCCCGCGGCTGTGGCCGCGGCCCGGGCGGACGGCTTCCTGCGGCGGCTGCCCGCCGGCTGGGACACCCCGCTGGACGAGCTCCGGCTCTCCGGCGGCGAGTTGCAACGCCTCGGACTGGCAAGGCTGCTGGCCCGGCCGGCCCGGGTTCTGGTGCTGGACGACGCCACCTCGGGGCTCGACCTCGCCACCGAGTACCAGATCACCGAGGCCCTGGACCGGGCCACCCACGGGAGCACCCGGCTGGTGGTCGCACACCGCGAGTCGGCCGCCGCCCGCGCGGACCTGGTCGCCTGGCTCGACGTCGGCCGGCTCCGCGCCCTCGCCCCGCACGCCGAGCTCCTCGCCGACCCCGACTACCGGGCCACCCTCTCCGGCACCGCCCTCGAAGCGGCCACCGCCTGATGGGCCGTCACAGTGCCGGCCACGGCGCGTCCCAGGGCACCGGCCGCCGCGACGGCCATCGCGACGGCCACGGCCACGGCCACAGCGCCGTCCTGGGCACCGGCCACCACACCGGCGGCGGCTACGGCCACGGCGTACCGGACGCGGGAGATCCGGGGCGGCGACGCCCACCCGGCTGGGCGCTGCTCGGCCGGCAGCTCGCGACCACCCGCGGGGCGCTGTGGCGGCTGCTCGGGTGGTCCGGGGTGGAGGCACTGCCCGCGCTGACCTCGGGGCTGATGGTGTCGGCCGCCGTGGACCGGGGGTTCCTGGCCGGGCGGCCGGGGGTCGGGGTGGCCTGGCTGGCCGGCTTCGGGGTGGTGACCGCCGCCCGTGCGTACGCGGCACGGGCCGGGTTCCCGTACCTCGCGGCCGTGGTCGAGCCGTTGCGCGACGCCCTGGTGGAGCGGGTCGTCCGGGGTGCGCTCGCCCGGCCGCACGCCGATCCGGCCGAGGTCGCCCGGCTGACCGAACAGGTGGAGTCCGCGCGGCAGTTGACCGCCACCCTGCTCCGCACGCTGCGTGGGGTCGGGGTGACCCTGGCCGCCGCCCTGGCGGGCCTCGCCCTGCTCGCGCCGGCCGTTCTGCCGCTGGTGCTCGTCCCGCTGCTCGCCGCCGGCCTGCTGTTCGCCCGGCTGCTCCGTCCGCTGGTGGAGCGCCGACGCGCCGTGGTGCTCGCCGAGGAGCGCCTGGCCGCCGAGGCCGGACGCGCCCTCCACGGCCTGCGCGACATCCAGGCCACCGGCTCCCGCGACAGGACGGCCGAGGCCCTCGCCGCCACCGCCGGGAACAGCGCCGCAGCGTCCCGCGCGCTCGGCCGGGCCGCGGCGCTCCGTTCGCTGGTGGTCGCGCTCGGCGGCCGCCTGCCGGTGCTGGCGGTGGTCGCGGCATCGCCCTGGCTGCTCGGCGACGGCGGCCTCACGCCCGGCGAACTGCTCGGCGTGGCCACCTATCTGCTCCAGCAACTCGACCCCGCGGTGAGGACCCTGGCCGGAACGGTCGGCGGGTGGCTGCTGAGCCTGGCCGTCGTCCTCGACCGGCTCGCCACCACGTCCGGCGAGCCGGAACCCCGCCCCGCACCCGCTGACCCCTCCTCCCCGGCGCCCCCGGTACCCCCGGCACCCCCGCCCCCGCCCCCGCCCACGGCCGTCGGCCTCCGTCTCACCGCCCTCCGCTACGCCCACGGCCCGGCCGCCGAACCGGTCTTCTCCGGCCTCGACGTGGCGTTGGCCCCGGGCGAGCACCTGGCCGTGGTCGGCCCGAGCGGAACGGGGAAGTCCACCCTCGCCGCGCTGCTCGCCGGCCTGCTCGCCCCGCTCGACGGCGAGGTCGGCGTGGGCGGCGTCCGCCCGCACCTCCTCCCCGGCCCCGAACGGTCCCGCCTGGTGGCGCTGCTCCCGCAGGAGGCGTACGTGTTCCCGGGTACGGTGCGCGCCAACCTCTGCTGGCCCGCCCCACCCGCCGGAGCCCGACCCTCCGATGCCCAACTCGCCCACGCCACAGCCCTCCTGGGTGCGGACGGTCTGGTCGCCCGGCTCGGCGGCCCCGATGCCGAGCTCGCCGACCCGGGCGCGCTCTCGGCCGGTGAGCGCCAACTCCTGGCACTGGTGAGGACCTACCTCTCCCCCGCGCCCGTCGTGGTGCTGGACGAGGCGACCTGCCACCTGGACGCCACCGCCGAGGACCGGGTCGAGCGCGCCTTCGCCGCCCGCCCCGGGATCCTGGTCGTGGTGGCGCACCGGATCAGTTCGGCGCTCCGGGCCGACCGCGTCCTGCTGCTGGACGGCGGCCGCGGCGTGCTCGCACGGCACGGCGATCTCCAGGTGCTGTCGCCGCTCTACCGCGAACTGGTGGGCCACTGGTTGGGATCGGCCGGGCAGCGCGGCGCCGCGTCGTTCGTGGGCCGCCCGACGTGATCTCGATAGGATCTCGCCCGTTCCGGCCGTTATGGTGGCCGGGGCGCGGGCCGTGATCACCGGCTCCGGCGCTGTTCGCGCGCCCGGTCATGCCGGCCACACGTCCGCCCGCCGCCCGCGGCGCCCGACGGGCGCCGACACACCTGCACCCTCGCACGGAAGACGATTCTGATGTCCGACACCCTCACCGACACCACCGGACCCGCGGTCAACGGGACCGACGCCGACGAGACCACGGCCGAGGACACCGCGTCGCACGGCCGCCACCGCGGCCGCACCGCCGCCGACGACAGCCCCGAGGCCGACCCGCACGGCCGGCACCGGCTCGGTGCCGGGGCCGACCAGGGCTGAGCCCGCTCCCGCAGTGCGCGGCAGGGCCCGCCGGTCGAGACACATCGTGCGACCGGCGGGCCCTGCCGCGTTCCGGCGGCCGGAGCTCAGTCCAGCGTCACGACCGTCCGCAGCGCCTCGCCGCCCCGCATCTGCGCGACGGCCTCGTTGACGTCCGCCAGCCCGACCCGGTGCGTGATCATCCCCGCGAGGTCGATCCGCCCGGCCCGCCAGAGGTCCACCACCAGCGCGATGGTGCGGGGCACCGACGTCCCGCCGTACAGCGAGGGCAGCAGGCGCTTCTCGTTGAAGAACAGCTCGCCCATGGTGAACTGCGCGAGGTCGTCCTGCGCCCCGGCGCCGATCACCACCACCGCGCCCCCGCGCCTCGCCGCGTCGTACCCGGCCCGGACGGTGGCCGCGCGGCCGACCGCCTCGAAGACGTAGTCGAAGCCGCCGCCCGGCAGGCCCTTCGCGACGGCCTTCAGCTCCTCCGGGGCGAGCGCGTCGGTGGCCCCGAAGGCCAGCGCCCGCTCCCGCCTCGACACGACCGGGTCGACCACGGCGATCCGGCCCGCGCCACAGACCCGGGCCCCCTGCACGGTCGCGACGCCCACCCCGCCCGCGCCGATGACCGCGACGGAGGAGCCCGGCTCGACCTGCGCGGTGTGGACGGCGGCACCGATGCCGGTGGTCACCCCGCAGCCGATCAGGGCGGCCAGCTCGTACGGCAGGTCGGCCGGGACCTTGATCACGGCGTCGCGCTCGACCACCACCTCCTCGGCGAACGCACCGGTGCCGTAGAAGCCGGAGGCGTCGACCGGGGCACCGCCGCCGTCGAACCGGAAGCCCGGGGCGCCGAGCCGGCGCAGGCTGGAGACGCAGAGGTGCCCGCGGCCCCGCTCGCAGTGGGCGCAGCGACCGCAGGGCGCCATCCAGCAGAGCACCACCCGGTCGCCCGCCGCGACGCCGGTCACGCCCTCGCCGACCTCCACCACGTCACCGGCTCCCTCGTGGCCGGGGACGAACGGCGCGGGCTGCGGCAGGACGCCGCTCATCGCCGAGAGGTCGGAGTGACAGAGGCTGGCCGCCCGCAGGCGGACTCTCACCTTGCCGGGGCCGAAGCCGACCGCCACCACGTCGTCGCGGACGTCGAGCGTGTCCTGGCCGGTCTTGTGCAGGATGGCTGCGCGCATGGGGCTGCTCCCGGATTCCCCTCGGATCGGTGGTCGGGCCGATTCTGGCACGCCTCGCCCGCCCGGAGTAGAACACGTTTCACCGGTGGGGCCCGGCCCGGACGAGGACGGAACGGGCCCGCCGGGAATCGGGGTACCGGCGAAGGGCCCCCGCTGGCATGATCGTCCGCCGTGCCCACTCCCCCCGTGCCCACTCCTGCCGTGCCCGCCCCCGCCGCGGCCCCTGCCGCGGCCCAGGCCCCGGCCACCGCCCCGCAGACCTGCCCGCGCTGCGCCGCCGCGCTGGACGCCGACCCGCGGTTCACCGCCTGGTGCCCGCACTGCGACTGGAACCTCACCCCGGGACCGGAACGCGCCGCGGCCACCCGGCATGAGGCGGCCGCAGCCGCCCGGACCGACCGGCTCTACGAGGACGTCGCGGCCGGCCGTACGGCCACCGCCGGGCGGCGGGACTGGCTGGCCGCGTCCGCCATCGCCACCGTCGTCCACCTCGCCACCGCCTCCCTGTTCTCCTGGGGTCTCTGGCTGCTCGTCACCGGCAACACCCCGCTGCGCTGCCTCGGCGCGATCGTGCTCGCGGTCGTGGTCCTGCTGCGGCCGCGGCTCGGCCGCGCCCCGCGCGGTGAGGGCGTGCTGGACCGGGCCCAGGCACCCGCCCTGTACGGGCTGGCGGACCGGGTCGCCGCCGAGGTGGGGGCCGGGCCGGTCGGGGTGATCCGGGTCGACGGCGAGTTCAACGCGAGTGTGGGGGCGGTCGGGCTGCGCCGGCGGAGCGTGCTCACCCTCGGCCTGCCGCTCTGGGAGGCGCTCGGCGAGCAGGAGCGGGTGGCCCTGCTCGGCCACGAGTTCGGCCACCGGGTCAACGGCGACCACCGGCGGGGCCTCTGGCTCGGCTCGGCGATCCACGCGATCGCACACTGGCACGAGCTCGCCCGGCCGCGCACCCACGCCGGCGGCGGGGTGGGCCTGATGCACCTGCTGCTCCACTTCACCGACCTCGTCACCAACGCCGTGCTCGGCGTCGTCGCCTGGATGCTGCGGCGGGTGTTCGGGCTGCTCGACCGGCTCACCGTGCGGGCCGGACAGCAGGCCGAGTACCACGCGGACACGCTGGCCACCCGGGTCGCGTCCACCGGGGCGACCCGCCGCATGCTGCGGACGCTGCTGCTCGACGGGACCGTCGACACCGTGGTGACCCGCGTGCGCGCGGAGCTGCAGGGCCGCCCCCGTGCGCCCCGCCGCGGCGCGGACCCCGCGGCGACAGGGCCTGCCCCCCGGGCCGCGGCCACCGAGGAGCTCTGGGAGAAGCTGCGCGACCACCTCGCCGCCGTCCCGCCGCTGGAGCACGAACGCCTGCTGCGCCGCTCCGCCCTGGACCGGGGTGCCGTGGACTCCACCCACCCGCCGACCCACCTGCGGCTGGCCCTCCTCGACCGGAGGCCGGACCTCCCGGCCGCCGTCACCACGACTCCCGCCGAGGCCGCCGCCATCAGCGCCGAGCTGGCTCCCCACCGCACCCGCATCGCCCGTACGCTCCTCGCCGGCTGACGGGACCGGCCGGCGGAGCCCGCTGAGGGAGCGGCCGGCGGCCCCCGCTGCCGACACCCGGCGCGGGAGGCCGACGGCGCCGGGCCCGCCGCTCCGCGCCGCTCCCCGCCGGTCGGGGCGGGCGGGACGACGGGGCGTACCGTCGAGTAGGGTCCGACGGCGAGCACGGAGTACCGACCACCCCCACCCCCCGGCAAGGAGCTGCAGCATGTCCGACCTCCTGGAGAACACGCGACCCGGGGCCGAGGTGCTGGCGGCGTTCGAGGCCGCGACCGGGTTCATGCCGGTGGACGAGGGGCTGGCGCTGTACGCGGCGGCGGTGACCGCCGCCCGGCGGACGGGGCTTCCGGTGCTGGAGATCGGCACCTACTGCGGGCGCTCGGCGATCCTGCTGGCGGCGGCGGCCCGGGAGGCCGGGACGGTGGCTCTCACCGTCGACCACCACCGCGGGTCGGAGGAGCAGCAGCCCGGCTGGGAGTACCACGACCCGACGCTGGTGGACCCGGAGGTCGGCCGGATGGACACGCTCCCGCGCTTCCGCCGCACGCTGCACGCGGCCGGGCTGGAGGAGCACGTGGTGGCGCTGGTCGGCCGTTCGCCGCAGATCGCCGCACTCTGGGGCGGCCGCCTCGGCCTGGTCTTCATCGACGGCGGCCACACCGACGAGCACGCCACCGGTGACTACGAGGGCTGGGCGCCGCACCTGGCGCCCGAGGGCCTGCTGGTGGTGCACGACGTCTTCCCCGACCCGGCGGACGGCGGGCAGGCTCCCTACCGGGTGTACCTGCGCGCGCTCGCCGAGGGGTTCGAGGAGGTCTCGGTGACCGGTTCGCTGCGGGTGCTGCGCCGTACCGCCGCCTGATCCGGCCGAAGCGAGATCCGCGGACCCACCCCACGGGCGATCACGGATGCTCTAACGTCGTGCCGGGGCCGTCGGGCGGGGGTTCGAACGGTACGGTGTCCGCGCGGCGCCGACGGGTGCCGCACGCGACGGAACGGCGACCGGGCGGCAACCGGGCGACACGGCGGTACCGGGGCACAGCGGTACCCGGGCACGGCACCAGGCAGAGCATCCGGGCAGACGGTGGGGGCTAGAGCGCAATGACCGACCAGCAGAACACCGCTCCGGCGGTCTGGGACCCCACCGCGCGCGGCGGCGCCGGCGGCTGGGTCCGCGGGCCGCAGCAGCAGCCTGCCCCGGGCGGCGCGCAGAACCCCGCCGCACCCCCGCCCGCCACGCCCGCGGCCGCGCCACCCGCCGGGGCACCCCAGCCGCCCGCGTTCCAGCCGCCGACGCCGCAACCGCCGGGACAGCCGGCGCCGGCACACCGGCCGCCGATGCAGCAGCCGCCCGCGCCGGGCGCCGTCGGCGACCAGGGCCCGCCGCTGGGGGCGCGCCCGTACCTGTCCGGCGCCCCCGGCTACGACGCCCCGACCGCGCCCGCCTTCCCGGCGACCGCCCCGCAGCCGGTCACCCCGCCCCCGGCCGCCCCGCCCTCCGGCGGCTTCCCGGGCCACGCCACCCCGCAGAACCCGGGCCCGGGCGCGCACCAGGGCCCGCCCGGCGGCTACGGCCCCCCGGCCGCCCCGCCGCAGCCCCCGTACCCCCAGCAGCCGTACGGGCAGCAGCCCTACCCCCAGCAGCCGTACGGGCAGCCGCCGTACGGACAGCCGGACTACGCCACCGGCTACGAGGACCCCGACGACGAGGACCGCCCCGGCAGCAAGCGCGCGCCGATGCTGATCGGCTTCGCCCTGCTCTTCGTGCTGGCACTCGGCGGTGGCATCCTCTGGGCGGTGAAGGGCGACGGCGACCCGGCCGAGAAGGCCGCCCCCGGTCCGTCCGCCACGGCCGCGACCACCGACGCGCCGGCCTCCGGCAACCCGCAGCCCGCCCCGGCACCCACCGGTTCGACCGGTGCGCCGACCCCGGCCGCCACCGACACCGCCTCCGCCTCCGCCTCCGCCTCCGCGAGCCCGACCGCCGGCGCGGCCGGTCCCAACGCGCCGACCCAGGCCAAGGCGCTGGACGACCTGCTGACCCAGGGCGAGAGCGCGAAGGCGCCGATCGGCAGTGCGGTCGCCAAGGTGAGCAGCTGCCCGTCCAAGGCGGACATCGACAGCGCGGCCCAGGTCTTCGACTCCGGCGCCAAGCAGCGCGACCAGCTGCTCACCAAGCTCGCCACCCTGGCCGTCACGGACCTGCCCGGCGGCGCGGACGCGGTGGCGTCGCTGAAGTCGGCCTGGCAGCTGTCCGCCGACATCGACCGCGCGTACGCGAGCTGGGCCCGTGCGGTGTCCGCGCAGGGCTGCTCCGGTTCCGCGCCGAACACCACGGACAAGAAGCACGCGGACGAGCTCAACCCGCAGGCCACCCAGGCGAAGAAGGACTTCGTGACGAAGTGGAAGGCCATCGCCGACACGTACGGCCTGACCGCGCGCACCCAGGACAGGATCTGAACCACCCGTGACCCGCACCACCCCCGGCAACCCGCACGACGAACCACCGCGCCGTTCCCGCCTGTTGCTCACCACCACGGTGGCCGGCGCGCTGGTGCCGCTCGGCCTGGCCGGCTGGCTGCTCTGGCAGGCCGTCGGCGACCACGGCACGGCGGACGACGCGGCGCCGTCGGTCCACGCGGCGGAGGCGGCCGCCCCGCCCGCGCCCTCGGCCACGACGACCGCCGGGACGGCCCCGGCCCCCCCGGCCTCCCCGGACGCCACCGCCACCGCCACCCCGGCCAGACCGGAGCCGACGAGTGCCGCGCCGGCCACCCCCGAGGCCGGCGCCACCGCTCCCGCCTCCGGCCCGTCCACCGCTCCCGGTGCCTCCGCCCCCGCGTCCACCGGCCTCGCCGGCCGGACGGTGCTGCTCGACCCCGGCCACAACCCCGGCAACTTCGACCACGCCACCGAGATCAACCGCCAGGTCGACATCGGCAACGCCCGCAAGGAGTGCGACACCACCGGCACCTCCACCAACGCCGGCTACACCGAGGCCGAGTTCTCCCTGGACGTCTCCCGCCGGGCCCGCGCGATCCTCACCGCCCGCGGCGCCACGGTGGTGCTGGTCCAGGACGGTGACCGGCCCTGGGGACCGTGCATCGACGAGCGCGCCCGGGCGGGCGCGGAGGCGCACGCCGACGTGGCGGTCTCGGTGCACGGGGACGGCGGCCCGGCGGGCGGCAGCGGGTTCCACGTGATCACGCCCGCCGAGGTGGTCGCGGGAAAGGCGGACAACTCGGCGATCGTCGCCCCCTCGCACCGGCTCGGCCTGCTCCTGCGCGACGGCTTCCGCGCGGCCACCGGCGAGCAGTACGCCGACTACACGGCGAGTCAGGGGCTGGACACCCGCTCCGACCTCGGCGGGTTGAACCTCTCGACCGTGCCCAAGGTCTTCATCGAGTGCGGTAACATGCGCAACTCGGTCGACGCCAGGCGGATGACGGACCCTCAGTGGCGCCAGCAGGCGGCCCAGGGGATCGCCGACGCGCTGACGACGTTTCTGACCACGCGGTAGGCGCCTGCGGCCGAGGGGCCCGCCCGACCATCAGGTGGACGGCAGGAGTCGGACCCGCGCAGTTTGCAACGACTTCGCCCCATTCCCGAGCCCGCTGTGCACCCGCGAGGCGGTTGGCCCTAGGCTTCTGGTCCGTTCGGAGTTTTCCGGACCGGTCAAGCCGACCGAGCAAACCGCCGTCCACGACACACCAACGAGGGGAACGTTAGTGAATCTGCGCGCTCTCACCAGGGGAGACGCCGCCGTCGCAGGTGCGGCCGTCCTGCTCTTCATCGCCTCCTTCCTGCCCTACTGGACCACGGACTGCGGCCGGTACTGCGGCGACTTCCCGTCGAACGCCTGGGACAGCATCCTCTTCCCCATCCTGCCTTCGGTCTTCCTCCTCGGCATCCTCGCCGCGGTGCTGATCCTGGTGCAGCGCTTCCAGGGTGAGGCCGCAGCCAACCGCCAGGTGCTCGGCCTGCGGCTCGACCAGTGGGGCATCGCCTTCGCCGTCGCCGCGCTCTGGTCCTCGATCTGGGGCCTGGGCGGCGGCCCGAAGGGCATCGGCCACGGTTTCGGCGCCTGGCTCGCCGTCATCTCGCTGATCGTGCTGGCCGGTGCCGCCGCGGCGAGCCCGCTGATCCCCGCGCTCAAGGCGCCCCTGGTCACCGACAAGCCGGCCGTCCCGCAGGGCTACCCGGGCGGCTACCCGGCGCCGCAGGCCGGCCAGCCCGGCCAGCCCGGCCAGCCGGGCCAGTACGGTTACCCGGCCCCCGGCCAGGACCCGCTCCAGGCGCAGCCGCCGGCGTTCGGCGGCCAGCCCGGCGGTTACGGCTACCCGGCCCCGCAGGGCGGTCAGCCCCAGGCCGGCCAGCCGCAGGACGCCGCGGGCCAGCACGCCGCCCAGCAGCCTCCGGCCGCCCAGGCCCAGCCCGCCCCGGCGGCTCCGGCGGCCGACTTCGCGCCGTTCTGGTTCGCCGTCCCGGCGCCGCGTCAGCTGGCCCCGAAGGACAACCCGGCCGGGGCCCCGGTCGGCGAGCTGGTCCCGGGTACCTGGTACCTGGCGGTCGAGCAGCGCGGCGCCGCGCTGGTCGCCCAGCTCCAGGACGGCTCGCAGGGCCTGCTGGCCGACACCACGGGCATCCAGCGCGGCTGACCCGTCGGCACGCACCACCGCACCGCAGTCACACGCAACGCCGAAGGGCGGGACCGGATCGCTCCGGTCCCGCCCTTCGGCGTTCGTTCCCCGCGGCGGCCGGCGAGGCCGTCGGCTCCCCCGCGTCGGCCGCCGACGCCTGCCTCAGCGGCGGCGTGCGTGGCCGGGCGCGCGCCTCAGCAGCAGTCCTGCACCACCAGCCCGGCGGGCAGCTGCTCACCGCCGAAGACCGCGACCGTGGCCGGGTCGCCGCCGAGCGCGGCGACGGCCAGCAGCAGCGCGCCCGCCGTCCAGGTGGTGCGCTCCTCGGGCCAGATGGCGTCGTCCTCGAACACGTACCCGGTCCAGTACGAGCCGTCGGTGTGCCGCAGGTGCTTCTGGATCCAGCGCAGGATGTCCACCGCGCGGTCGGACTCGCCGACCGCCCAGAGCGCGAGGGCCAGTTCGGCGCTCTCCCCGCCGGTCACCCAGGGCCGGTCGCTGACGCAGCGCACGCCGAGGCCGGGGACGACGAAGCGGTCCCAGTCCCGTTCGATCCGCTCCAGAGCGGCCGTTCCGCGCAGCGCGGTGCCGAGCACCGGGTAGTACCAGTCCATCGAGAAGCGGTCCTTGTCGAGGAACCGCTCGGGGTGGTGGGCGATGGCGTGCCGCAGCCGGCCGGCCGCCAGCTCCCAGTCGGGCTGCGGCTCCTCCAGGTAGTCGGCGATGGCCAGGCCGCAGCGGAGCGCGTGCAGGATCGAGGACGAACCGGTGAGCAGCGCCTCGTCGGGCGCCTCGCCGTTCTCGTCGATCCGCCAGGAGATCGGCCCGCCGGGCAGCCGCAGGCCGACGATGAAGTCCAGGGCGCGCCTGACGACGGGCCAGATCCAGTCCAGGAAGGCGTCGTCGCCGGTGCTGAGGTGGTGGTGCCAGACCCCGACCGCGATGTAGGCGCAGAAGTTGGTCTCCTTGGCCGGGTTGGAGACCTCGCCGTCGGTGCCGCCCTGCCCGTAGGCGTAGGCCGCGTACCAGGAGCCGTCGGGGTTCTGGCGGGCCGCCAGCCAGCGGTAGGCGGCCTCGGCGGCGGCGTGCTCGCCCGCGGTGTCCAGGGCCATCGCGGCCTCGGTGTGGTCCCACGGGTCGAGGTGGTGGCCGGTGAACCAGGGTATGGCGCCGTCGCCCTGCTGCTCGGCGAGGATGCTGCCGACGGTGCGGGCGGCCTGCTCGGCGTCGAGCACCCCGTCCAGCAGCAGCACCTCGGGAACGGCGGCGGTCACTCGCCGGCCCGCCCGGTCTCGGCGCGGTCCGCCTTGGCACCGGTCGGATCGGTACCGGCCGGCTCGGTACCGGCCGACTCGGCGCGGTTGGGCTCGGCGCGGTTGGGCTCGGCGCGGTTGGGCTTGGAGGCGTAGGCGACGAAGCTCTTGCCGATGACCGGGTTGAGCGCCTTCTCGGCGGCCTTGGTGAGGGTGCTGATCACCGGGGTGCCGACGATGTCCCAGACCAGCAGTTGGTGGTAGGCCTTGACCGGCAGCGCCTTGTCGTTGTCCACACCGACCGCGCACTTGATCCACCAGTACGGCGCGTGCAGCGCGTGCGCGTGGTGGGTGCCGTACGGCTCCAGGCCGGCGTCCTTGAGCTTGCCGAGCAGTTCGTCACCGCGGTAGATGCGGATGTGGCCGCCCTCGACCTCGTGGTACTCGTCGGAGAGCGCCCAGCAGATCTTCTCCGGCAGCCAGCGCGGCACGGTGACGGCGAGCAGGCCGCCGGGCTTGAGGACGCGGAACATCTCGTTGAGCACGCCCTTGTCGTCCGGGATGTGCTCCATCACCTCGGAGATGATGATCTTGTCGAAGTACTCGTCCTCGAACGGCAGGGCCAGCGCGTTGCCCTCCATGGCGACCGCCGACGCGCCCTCGGGGGCCTCGCCCGCCTGCTCCATGGCCGCGAACCACTTCCTGACCTCGGCGATCTCCTCGGTGTTCTGGTCGAGGGCAATCACGTTGGCCCCGCGCCGGTAGCACTCGAACGCGTGCCGCCCCCCGCCGCAGCCCAGGTCGAGCACCCGGTCGCCGGGGGCGAGCGGGAAGCGCGAGAAATCAACGGTCAGCACTGCGGGGCTCCCATTCCTTTGGTACCAAGCGTTTCTGACGTCACGTCAGAACTGTGGGGGACAGCGTGAGAACAGGGTGACTTGCCGGACGGCCGGCGGGCGACGTACCGGGTACCGTCCCGGCCGGGCGGCCGAGCCGGGCCGGCCCGGCGGCCCGTCAGGCCACGTAGCGCCAGCCCGGCCCGGAGCGGGCCCGCTGCCCGACGCCGGTGGCGATCGCCGCCCGGTAGCCCTCGACGGTCAGTTCGGCGGCCCGCTGCCAGGTGAACCGTTCGAGCACCCGCTCGCGCCCGGCCTCGCCGAGCGCGACGCGCAGCTCCGGATCGTCCAGCAGCCGGCCGAGTGCCGCCGCCAGCGCGTCCGCGTCGCCCGGCGGGACGGCGAGACAGCTCTCGCCGTCCGGCCCGGCCACCTCCGGGATCGCCCCGCCGGTGGTGGCGACCAGCGGCGTCGCGGTGGCCATCGCCTCGGCGGCGGGCAGCGAGAAGCCCTCGTACAGGGACGGCACGCAGGCCACCTCGGCCGAACGGTAGAGGTCGACCAGCTCCTGGTCGGTCAGGCCGCTGCGGAACTCGATGTGCCCCTCCAGGCCGAACCGGCGCACCGCGTCGGCGACCGGCCCTCGCTCCTTCTGCGGCTTGCCGACCACGACCAGGTGCGCGTCCCGCTCGGTGCGGACCTTGGCCAGCGCCTCCACCAGGTACACCAGACCCTTGAGCGGGACGTCCGCGCTGGAGGTGGTGACGATCCGGCCGGGCACCCGGCGCACCGTCTCCGACGGGGACCAGAGCCGCGTGTCGGCGCCGATCGGCACCACCGAGACCGCGCCGGGCGCGGCGCCCAGGTGCTCGACGATCTCCCGCTTCGAGCTGCCGGAGACGGTGATGATGTGGTCCAGCCGGGCGGCCACCCGGCGCTGCATCCGGGTGAAGGCGTACCAGCGGCGCAGCGACAGCCGCCGCAGCCGGGTGGGGGCCGCGTCCAGCTCCAGCTGCCGGTCCACGGTGATCGGGTGATGGATCGTGGTGACCAGCGGGAAGCCGTGCCTCCCCAGGCCGAGCAGGCCGTAGCCGAGGGTCTGGTTGTCGTGCACCACGTCGTAGCGGCCCTTGTGCAGGGCGAGGTGGCGGCGGGCGCGCAGCGAGAAGGTCAGCGGCTCGGGGAAGCCGCCGGTGCGCATGGTGGCGACCTCCAGCACGTCCACCGGCCCCCGGTACTCGGCGAGGTCCGGGGTGCGGAACGGGTCGTCGGCGCGGTAGAGGTCCAGGCTGGGCAGCTCCACCAGCCGGACCGAGCCGGGGCCCTCGACCTCGTCCAGTACGGGGTAGGGCTGAGCACCGATCACGTCCACGTGGTGGCCGAGCCGGGCCAGTTCACGGGAGAGGTGTCGTACGTAGACGCCCTGGCCGCCGCAGAACGGGTCGCCGCGGTACGACAGCAGGGCAATCCGCAGCGGTTGCGCGGTCATCCTCGGCCCCCATCTCTGCTACTAGGTGTGCTGCCGGTCGCTAAAGTAGATCAGGTTTCAGTGTGGTGTGGAGTTCACCAGTGACCATGTGAACAATGAGAGACCTCGAAGATACCGGCCCGTAGCTTCTCGTCAGGAGCCAGGGCTGGTGATTCACGCCACGCCGGAGCACCCGACCGACCTGCCGGACCCACCTCGCGGGACCGGCCGGCCCGGCATGCTCCGGAGCTGTTCCGGACCTGCTCCGGCACTCCAGGAGCACCCCGCCACTCTCGCGCACCGGGAGCACCCTTGCACTCGCCAGCCGCACCGAACGCCACACCGCCCGCCGACGCGCCATCCGCTCCCCGCACCGCACCGGGCCCCACGGCGAACCCCGTGCCGAACCCCGCGCCACCCGCCGACGCGCACCCGGCACCGGCCCCCGCGGCGCACCCCGCACCGGCCACCGCGCCCGCCGCCGTGCCGCACCCCGACGGCCCGCCGCTGACCGCCCGACAGGCCGAGCGGCGGCACCGGATCCTGCGGTCCGCGACCGTGCTGGCGGCCCGCGGCGGGTACGAGGCGGTGCAGATGCGGGAGGTCGCGGAGGGCGCGCAGGTGGCGCTCGGCACCCTGTACCGCTACTTCCCGTCGAAGGTACATCTGCTGGTCGCGGTGATGCTGGAGCAGTTGCAGGGCCTCCAGGAGCAGGTCCGGCGGCACCCGCCGGCCGAGCGCGAACCGGCGCCGCGGGTCGCCGAGACGCTCACCCGGGCGTTCCATGCGCTCCAGCGCGAACCACTGCTCGCGGAGGCGATGGTCCGGGCGCTCTCCTTCGCCGACCGCTCGGTCAGCACCGAGGTGGACCTCGTGAGCACGGCCACCGGGCAGCTGATCCTGGACGCGATCGGCCAGTGCGGACCACCCACCGAGAGCCAGCGTGCAGCCGTCCGGGTGATAGAGCACACCTGGCACTCGGCGCTGGTGTCCTGGCTCTCCGGCCGGTCCTCGATCGCCGAGGTCCGCGCCGACCTGAACACCGCCGCCCGACTGCTCACGCTGCCCTGACCGCCCGGTCCCGGCGGGTGCCGCTTCGCCGGCGCCCCGCGGCCGCTCCTCCGGTGCCCGGCGGACGCCGTGCCGGTGCCGTGTCAGCACCGCGGCGCCGCTCCCCCGCCGGTGCCCCACCGCCGTGCCGCCGCGCGCCCGTCCAAGTGGAACGTGTTCTCGTCAGGGCGGGTCGGACGGGCGTCGAACGGCGGCTAGAGTCGACCCGCAGGACAACTCCATCCCGCTTCTCCTCCGGGGAAAGCCGGTGCGAATCCGGCACTGACCCGCAACCGTGAGCCCGGCGGACAGCCGGGCGAGTCGGAGTGCCCGGGGAGGGGCGAGCGGCCGGACCGGGCACACCCGTGCCCGGCACCGTCGAGGACTACGGAGGGCCCCCGGGCCACCACCGCTCACCGAAAGGCTCACCTCCACCATGCTCACCGCCGCCCGTCTGGGCGCCGCCGCCCTGTCCGCCGCGCTGCTCACCGGCGCCGCCGCCGCGCCGGCCCTCGCCGACAGCCCCTCGCCCGGTGCCGTCACCGTCCCTGAGGGCCTGTACGGCAAGAGCGACCCGCAGTTCGACGGCGTGTGGCGGCAGTCGCTCGCCCTCACCGCGCTGGTCGGCGCCAAGGTGACGCCCGCCGACTCCGCCGTCTCCTGGCTCACCGGCCAGCAGTGCGCGGACGGCGGCTGGCCCTCGTTCCGCGCGGACACCGCCGCGGCCTGCGACGCCACCACCGAGGACAGCAACGCGACCACCCTCGCCATCCAGGCGCTGGTCGCGCTCGGCGGACACCAGGACGCCGTCGACAAGGGCGTCCAGTGGCTGAAGACCAACCAGAACGCGGACGGCAGCTGGGCCTACAACCCCGGCAGCCCGGGCGACGCCGACTCCACCGGCCTCGCCGTCAGCGCCCTGTTCGCCGCCAAGGTGGACCCGGCCGGCGTCGCCAAGGCCGGCAAGAACGCCTTCGACGGGCTGGCGCTCTTCCAGCTCGGCTGCGCCGCCCCGGCCGACCAGCGCGGAGCCTTCGCCTACCAGCCCAAGCCGGACGGCACGTTCGAACCGAACGCCCTCGCCACCGGCCAGGCCTCGCTGGCCGCGGCCGGCGGGAAGCTGCCGGTCACCAACACCAACCGGACCGACGCCGCGCCCAAGGCGCTCGCCTGTGCGGACGGCTCCACCGGCGCCACGCCGACGGCCGTGCCGCGCGCCGACTCCGGCGAAGCCGCCGGCGCCTACATCACCGCGCAGCTCGCGGCGGGCGGGCAGCACCTCACCCTCACCACCCCCGGCGCCCCTCCCACCCCCGACCACACGGCCACCGCGTGGGCCGCGCTCGGCCTGATCCAGGGCGGCCACCCGCAGCAGGCCGCCGGCGCGGTCGACTGGCTGGCCAAGGAGGGCACCACCTGGACCAAGGGCGGCACCGACGCCGCCGCCACGGCCAGCCTGCTGCTGGTCGCCCAGGCCGCCCACCGCGACCCGGCCTCGTTCGGCGGCGACCTGGTCGCGCAGCTGACCGCCCTCGGCCCGGCGCCGAAGGCGGCCGCCCCGGCGGCCTCGGGTTCTGCGGCCTCCGCGCCGGCGAAGGAGGAGAAGAAGGACGGCGGCATCAGCCAGTGGTGGCTGATCGGCGTCGGCCTCCTCATCGGCATCGGCGGCGGCCTGGTCCTGTCCCTCCAGCGCAAGCGCGGCCCGAAGCTGTGACCAGCCCCGGCGACCCGGCCGGCCCGGACGGGTCGGCCGGCGCAGGCGGGTCGGCCGGCGCAGACGGGTCGGCCGGCGCAGACGGGTGCCCGGGTGACCGGTCGGAGTCGGCCGGCCTGAGCGGGTCGGCCGGGTCGGCTGTCCGCTGTGGCCGGCGGGTGGCGCCCGCGGTCGTCCGGTTCGTCGCCGGGGTGGTGGCCGGGGTGCTGATCCTGCTGGTGCTCGGGGCGGCCCCGGCACAGGCCGCCGGGTACCGGTACTGGTCGTTCTGGAAGTGGTCCGGCGGCGCCTGGGCGTACCAGCAGCAAGGGCCCACGGTGTACGTGCCGCAGGACGGCGGCGTGGACGGGTGGCGCTTCGCCGTCAGTCCGGACGGCGGCCGGGACGCCGCCCGTCCCGGCACCGACGCGGACTTCGCCGCCATCTGCGGAGCCACGTCCGAACAGCAGGGGCGCAAGCGGGTGGCCGTGGTCCTGGACTTCGGCACCGCCGCCGACTCCGCCGGCGAGACCCCGCCCGGACGCCGCGCCGCCTGCGCCGTCGTGCCCGGCAACGCCAGCTCGGCGGAGGTGCTGGCCACCGTCGCCCCGCCGCTGCGGTACGACAGCAACGGGCTGCTGTGCGCCATCGCCGGCTACCCGAAGTCCGGCTGCGCCGACCAGCTCGGCGCAGCCGGGCAGCCCTCGTCCGAGGCCACCCTCGTCGCCGTCCGCGACGATCCCTCGCCCGGTTCCGACGGCCCGGACCTCGGGGTGATCGGCGGCGCCGTCCTCGTCACCGCTCTCGCCGCGGGCGCCGTCTGGCAAGTGCGCCGACGACGGTGAACCGGGGCGAATATGTAGACCGGTCCATAGATGCCGACTCGGCCGACCGGGTTGGCCTGGCCGGCCCGGTCGACCAGGGCGACCCGGGCGGCATGCATCGAATATACCGATCGGTCTACATATATAGACCGGTCTATATATACCGACCGGTCTACAGATAACGGCCCCACCGCGAACGTGCCGGAGTAGGAAGTCAGCCCAGCCGACTTCCTACTCCGGGCCCACCTCACACCAACCCGGCGCGCCCGGCACC
>NZ_CP026498.1:8398184-8480871 GCF_002953255.1 Streptomyces sp. CB01881 | reverse complement strand
CACCCGCCCCGACCTGGACCCCTCCGCCGTGACCACACCCCGCGCCGCCGGCCCGCCCCGCGCCGCCCGCTCCCGCCGCCCGCCCATCGGCCCCCGCCAACTGCACCCCGGGGCCTGGTGGCTGTGGGCGCTGGGCCTCGGCGCGGCGGCGACCCGCACCACCAATCCGCTCCTCCTCCTGCTCCTCGCCGCCGTGGCCGGCTACGTCGTGGCCGCCCGCCGCGGCGATGCACCGTGGTCGCGCTCGTACGGCGCGTTCCTCCGGCTCGGACTGCTGGTGCTGGGCATCCGCCTGGTGTTCGCCGTACTGCTCGGTTCGCCGGTCCCGGGGACACACGTCCTCTTCACCCTCCCCGAGGTGCCACTGCCCACCTGGGCACAGGGCGTGCGGATCGGTGGCCGGGTCACCGTCGAGGGCCTGCTCGCCGCGCTCTACGACGGCCTGCGCCTGGCCACCCTGCTGGTCTGCGTCGGCGCCGCGAACGCCCTCGCCAGCCCGGCCCGCCTGCTGCGCACGCTTCCCGGTGCGCTCTACGAGGCGGGCGTGGCCGTCGTCGTGGCGATGACCTTCGCGCCGAACCTGGTCGCCGACGTCCGGCGGCTGCGTGCCGCCCGCCGTCTGCGCGGGCGGACCGACCGGGGCATCGCCGCCGTACTGAGCGTCGGGATTCCCGTCCTGGAGGGCGCGTTGGAGCGCTCGGTGGCGCTCGCCGCCGCGATGGACACCCGCGGCTTCGGCCGCACCGCCGACGTCCCGCCGCGCCTCGCCCGCACCACCGCCGCGCTCACCCTGGCCGGCCTGCTCGGCGTCTGCCTCGCCACGTACGGGCTGCTGACCGCCGGCGGCGCCGGCTGGGCCCTGCCCGTGCTGCTGCTCGGCCTGGCCGCGGCCTTCACCGGGCTGCTGCTCGGCGGCCGCCGTTCCACCAGGACGCGCTACCGGCCCGACCCGTGGGTGCTGCCGGAGTGGCTGACCGCCGGTTCGGGCGCGGCCGTGGCCGGGCTGACGATCTGGCTGTCCGCGCGCGACCCGGCCGCCTTCGCCCCCACCGTCGTCCCGCCGACCGCCCCCACCCTGCCACTGGCCGCCGTGGTCGCCGTCCTGATCGGTCTGGTCCCGGCGTTCGCCGCGCCGCCGCCACCCCGGAGGGCCTCGTGACCACCCCGCACCAGGCCGCCAGCCGGCCCACCACCCCACACCAGACCACCGCCCCGCACCAGGCCACCACCCGAGCCACCACCCCGCACCAGCCCCGGAGGGCCTCGTGATCACCTTCGACCAGGTCTCCGTCCAGTACTCCGACGCCGCGGCCCCCGCCCTGAGCGGTGTCGACCTGACGATCCCCGAGGGCGAACTCTGCCTGCTGGTCGGCCCGTCGGGCTCCGGCAAGTCCACCCTCCTGGGCACGGTCAGCGGCCTCGTCCCGCACTTCACCGGCGGCGTGCTGCACGGCCGGGTCACCGTCGGCGGGCGCGACACCCGCGAGCACCGGCCTCGTGAACTCGCCGATCTGGTCGGCACGGTGGGCCAGGACCCGCTGGCGCACTTCGTCACCGACACGGTCGAGGACGAACTCGCCTACGGCATGGAGTCGTTGGGCCTCGCCCCGGACGTGATGCGCCGCCGGGTCGAGGAGACGCTCGACCTGCTCGGCCTCGCCGACCTCCGTGACCGCGCCCTCGGCTCCCTGTCCGGCGGCCAGCAGCAGCGCGTCGCGATCGGCTCGGTGCTCACCGTCCACCCGCGCGTGCTGGTCCTGGACGAGCCCACCTCCGCGCTCGACCCGGGCGCCGCCGAGGAGGTGCTGGCCGTGCTGCAACGGCTGGTCCACGACCTCGGCACCACCGTGCTGATGGCCGAACACCGGCTGGAGCGGGTCGTCCAGTACGCCGACCAGGTCCTGTTGCTGACCCCCGGCGCGCCACCCGTCCTCGGCGAACCCGCCGACGCGATGGCGCACTCGCCCGTCCACCCGCCCGTGGTCGGCCTCGGCCGGCTCGCCGGCTGGGACCCGCTGCCGCTCTCCGTCCGCGACGCCCGCCGCAAGGCGGCCGGCCTCCGCACCCGGCTCGACGGCCTGCACCCGGACGCCACTCCCGCGCCCACCGGTGCGCCCGTCGCCGAGACCGGGCGCCTCGCCGTCAGGCGCGGCCCCGTCCCCGCCCTGCGCGGCGTGGACCTCGCCCTCCACCCCGGCGAGATCACCGCGCTCATGGGCCGCAACGGCGCCGGCAAGTCGACCCTGCTCGGCGCCTTGGTCGGCCTGCACACGCCTGCCGCCGGCAGCGCCCGGGTCGGCGGGCTCACCCCGCACCGCAGCCGGCCCGCCGACCTGATCCGCCAGGTCGGGCTCGTCCCCCAGGACCCGCGCGACCTGCTCTACGGGGAGAGCGTCACCGCCGAGTGCGCCGCCGCCGACGCCGACGCGGGCGCCGCCCCCGGCACCTGCCGCGCCCTGGTCGAACGGCTGCTGCCCGGCATCGCCGACACCACCCACCCGCGCGACCTCTCCGAGGGCCAGCGGCTCACCCTGGCCCTGGCCGTCGTCCTCACCGCCCGGCCCCCGCTCCTGCTGCTCGACGAGCCGACCCGCGGCCTCGACTACGCCGCCAAGTCCCGCCTGGTCGAGATCCTGCGCGCGCTCGCCGCCGACGGCCACGCCGTCCTGCTCGCCACCCACGACGTGGAACTGGCCGCCGAACTCGCCCACCGCACGGTGATCCTGGCCGATGGCGAGATCGTCGCGGACGGTCCGACGCCCGAAGTGGTGGTCTCCTCGCCCGCGTTCGCCCCGCAGGTCGCCAAGATCCTCACCCCCTCACCCTGGCTCACCGTCCACCAGGTCGAGCGGGCCCGGGAGCGCCGGATGAGCCGCCCGACCCCTCCCGACGGCCCCGTCCCTCCCGGCAGCCCGGCCCCTCCCCCCGGCCCCCTCCCGCTCGGCAGCCCCCTCCCCCTCGGTCGCCCCGTCCCCCTGGGCCGCCGCTCGGTCGCGACGCTGCTCCTCACCTCCCTGGTCGGCGTGGCCGCCTTCGGCTGGCCGCTGCTCGCCGCGACCGACTCCGCGCTGGTCGGCCACGCGACCGACGCCCCCTGGCTGTTCGCCCTGCTCCTGCCGCTGCTGCTCGCCGTCGTGGTCGCCCAGATCTCCGAGGGCCGCACGGCGGGCGGCGGCGCTCCCGGCCTGGACGCCAAGTCGGTCGCCCTGCTCGGCGTGCTGGCCGCCGCGGGAGCGGCCCTGCGCCCGCTCGGCGCCGGCACGGCCGGGCTGGAGCCGATGTTCTTCCTCATGGTGCTGTCCGGACGGGTGCTCGGCCCGGGCTTCGGCTTCGTGCTCGGCTCGCTCTCGATGTTCGCCTCCGCCCTGCTGACCGGCGGGGTGGGGCCCTGGCTGCCGTTCCAGATGCTCGCCATGGGCTGGGTCTGCCTCGGCGCCGGTCTGCTCCCGGGCCCCGCCACCCTGCGCGGCCGCCGCGAACTCGCCCTGCTGGCCGGGTACGGGGCGGTGGCCTCCGTCCTCTACGGCACGGTCATGAACCTCCAGGGCTGGCCCTACATCGCCGGTCTGGCGAGCTCGATCTCCTTCGTCCCCGGCGACCCGGTCTCCGCCAACCTGGTCCGCTTCGCCGCCTACTGCCTCACCACCTCGCTCGGCTGGGACCTCCCCCGCGCCGCCCTCACCGTGGTCCTCTGCCTCGGCCTCGGCACCCCCCTCCTGCGCGCCCTGCGCCGGGCGAGCCGCCGCGCCGCGTTCGCCGCCCCGGTGGAGTTCCGCCCGCCCGGGGAGGCACCGTAGGGACGTGACCGCCCCCGGGGACTGCAACCGGACCGCCAACTCCGGTGTCCGGGCAAGGAGAAGGCTCCTGCTCTCGACGCCGCAGTGACAGGAGGTCCACAGCGGTGGCGTACCGGCACGACCCTCGAACGGATCGCACCCGGGATGGGGGCTGTCGCCGAACACGCTGGGCGGGGCGCTGAGGCAGCAGGAGCCGCCGCAGTACCGGCGGAAGCCACAGCAGTCCGTGGCCGCAGCAAGCCCTTGCCCGCAGCACTCCGTGGCCGCCGCCAGGCTTCGCCGCGTCCCTCAGACCGCCCGCAGGGCGCCCGGGCGGCGGCCGGTGAGGCGGTCGAGCGCGGCGGCGGTCGCGTCGTCGGCCGGGAGGTGGACGACGAGCCGCTGGTCGTCGTCGGCGGGCAGTTCGAGCGTCTCGTAGGCGAGCCGCAGCTCCCCCGCCTCCGGGTGGACGACCCGGGTGAGCCCGTTCGCCCGCGGCAGTCCGGGCACGGACTCCAGCCTGCCGGAGAACTCCGCTCCGCACGAGACGGTCAACTCGTCCATCAGCGCGCCGACATGGGCGTCCGAACGGCCCGGGCCCTGCTTGATGGCGGCGACCTGCTCGTCGGCGACCCGGTCCCAGTCCGGATAGGCCGCGCGCGCCCGCGGATCGGTGAAGACGAACCGTGCGAGGCTCGGCCGCCTGCCGTCCAGCAGTCCGACCGGCCCGGCCAGCCGCCGGTAGCCCTCCGTGCAGGCCAGGATCTCGCTCAGTCTGTTCAACACCAGGGCGGGCGCCGGTTCCAGGCGGTCCAGCAGGGCCTGCACGGTCGGCCGGACCACCCGGTTCGGCCCGGCGCCTCCCGTACAACTGAAGCCCGGATCGGCGCCCTTGACGAGCCGGTGCAGGTGCACCCGCTCGGCGGCGGTGAGCCGCAGCGCGGCCGCCAGCGCCGACAGCACCGGAGGTGACGGCCGCCGGTCCCGCCCCTGTTCCAGCCTGGTGACGTACTCGATGCTGACCCCGGCGATCGTCGCCAGCTCCGCGCGACGCAGTCCGGGCGTGCGCCGGCGCGGCCCGACGGGCAGCCCCACCTCGGCCGGCGTGACGGCCTCACGGCGGAGGCGGAGGAAGAGGCCCAGCTCGTTGTCGCTCACCCGCCGAACGTAACACCCGGGCCCGGAGCGGATCGTGGCCCTGCCACTACCACTCTCCGGCCGGTCTCCCTCCCGGATCATCCCGCCCGGCAGATTGGAGTCGTCCGGCCCGCCCCGGGCCACCCGACAACCCACGGAGCACCCCCATGTCCAATGAACGACTCAACCTCGCAGTGCTGGTCGGCAGTGTCCGGGACGGCCGCTTCGGCCCGGTGGTGGCGAACTGGTTCACCGAACAGGCCGGGCGGCACGGCGAGTTCGCCGTCGACCTGATCGACCTGGCGGACTTCGACATCCCGCTCGAACTGCCCTCCGTGTCACCGGCGATGCAGCCCGACCTGCCCCGCCCCGCCGGGATGGCCGAGCTGACCCGGCGGCTCAGGGCCGCCGACGCGGTCGTCGTGGTGACGCCCGACTACAACCGCAGCTTCCCGGCCGCCCTGAAGGCCGCCATCGACTGGCACTACACCGAGTGGCAGGCCAAGCCGATCGGCTTCGTCGGCTACAGCGGAGCCAGCGGCGGCCTGCTGGCGATCGAGCAACTTCGCCAGGTGTTCAACGAGTTGCACGCCCACACCGTCCGGGAGTACGTCTCCTTCCCCCGCTACTACCTGCTCTTCTCGCCGGACGGCACCCTCGTCGCCCCGGAGGAGCCGGAGGGCTCGGCCAAGGTCCTGCTCGACCAACTGCACTGGTGGGCCGCGGTCCTCCACGACGCCCGTCGCGACCGCCCGTACGTCGCGGGCCGGTGACCCGTCCGGCGCCCCGGGCCCCGGAACCGTCCGGCGCCCCGGGTCCGGAGACGTGTGGTTGCGCCGTCGGGCGGCCGCCGTCGAAGTGGTGCGGAGGCGGCGAGGAGGGGTGGTCGGCCGACAGTGGCACGGATACGGTGATCGCATGAAACGGGACGATCACTTACTCCTCAGTTCGTCGTTCGGCACGGCGGCGGGTGCGTACGCCGAACACCGCCCGGACTACGCGCAGGCCGCGGTGCGTTGGGCGATCGAACCCGCGCCCGGCCTCCGGGTGCTCGACCTCGGCGCCGGAACCGGCAAGCTCACCGCCACGCTGGTCGCGGCGGGCGCCGAGGTCACGGCGGTCGAGCCCGACCCCGCGATGCTGGCCGAACTGCGCCGCGGACTGCCGGCGGTCCGTGCCCTGCAGGGCAGCGCCGAGGCGATCCCGCTGCCGGACGCGTCCGTCGACGTCGTGCTGGCCGGCAACGCCATGCACTGGTTCGACATGGCGGTCGCGGGACCGGAGATCGCCAGGGTCCTGGCACCCGGCGGCGTCCTGGCCGGCCTGTGGAACCTCCTGGACGACCGGGTCGAGTGGGTCGCCGGGCTCACCCGGGTCAGCCCGGTCGAGGCCATCGGCCCGCGCGACACGCCCGCCAGTTGGCGCGCCGAGACCGCTGGGATGCACCTTCCCAGGACGGACGCGGCCGCCCGGTTCGGCTCACCGGAGCAGGCCGAGTTCCCGCACGGGCAGCGCCGTACCGCCGAGTCCCTCGTCGCGACCCTCGCGACGAGGGCGGGGATGCTGGTCATGCCGGAGCGGGAACGGGAGGCCGCGCTCGGCCGGGTCCTCGCCTACCTCGCGGGTGAACCGGACACCGCCCACGGCGAGTTCACCCTCCCGATGCTGACCGGCGTGCTGCGCGTTCGGCGGCTGTGAGGCATCACGCCGAGCGAAATCGAAAAACACTTCGGTCCCCACCCCGCCGGGGAGGGGACCGAAGGCCGAGCAGGCGCGGCGCCGGATGCGGCGGCCGCGGTGTGGCGACCTCCGCAGCCCCCGACCGGTGCGTCCGGTCGGGGCCCGCGGAGAACGGGCCGGATTAAGCCTTCGGGCCGAACTAGGCCTTCGGGCCGGCCGACTGGACGACCTCGAAGGACCACAGGGTGGAGCCGGTCGCCGCGGGGCGCTGCGGGGCCTCGCCCTCGGCGGGCGGCGGGCCCTGGCGATGGGCGGCCTGCATGGGGCCCTCCATCCAGGCCTTGAAGTCCTCCTCGCTGCGCCAACGGGTGTAGACGAGGTAGCTGTCGGTGCCCTCGACCGGGCGGAGCAGCTCGAACCACTCGAAGCCGTCCGAGTTCTCGACGGCCCCGGCCCGGGAGGCGAAGCGCTTCTCCAGCACCTCACGCTGTTCGGCCGGAACGGTCAGCACGTTGATCTTCACGACGGACACGCCGCACCTCCTCGTCCACCGCGGCCCGTGCGGGCCCCGGTTCTGATGTGTGTCAGCAGCAGTCTGCTACACCACACACCACCGGGCGGACCAAGGTCGGGCGGAGATCTGCGGAGGTCGGGCGATCCACCCCGGGGTGAAGCGCCGAGATCCGTGGAGGTCGGGCGGAGGCCGGCGGAGGTCAGGCGATCCACCCCGGGGTGAAGCGGTCCTCCTCCGGGTCGCCCACCTTGAACACCCGGGCGCCGCCCGGCGCGGTGACGACGGCGCTGAAGGCGGCCTCGGCGGTGATCCGGCGCGCCACCCCGGCCGGCAGGACGACGGTGTCACCGGCCGCCACGGCGAGGGTGTCGTCACCCAGTTCGACGGTCGCGCCGCCGGACACGACCGTCCAGATCTGCTCGGCGTCGAAGACGTGCAGCGGGCCCTGCCCGCCCTCCTTCATCTCGACCCGCCACAGGGAGTTGGTGGTGCCGCCCTGGGTGGGCGAGGCGAGGGTGGTCATCACGGCGTTGGGCGTCTCGGTGCGACGGGCTTCGGTGCTGCGGATGACGGTCATGCGCGAACCCCCTACAATGGACAATCAAGTTGTCTATATAGTCAATGAGGTTGTCCATCTTGTCAAGCGACTCCGCGCCCCCGGGTTTCGAGCTGCCGCTCCGCCTCCTCCTCGCCTTCCGCGTGATCATCGACGAGCTGCACGAGCGCATCGCCCGCGAGGGCCACCCCGACCTGCGCCCGATGCACGGGTTCGTCTTCCAGGCCATCGGTCCCGGCGGCACGACCGCCGTCGAGCTCGGCCGCCGGCTGGGCGTCTCCAAGCAGGCCGCCGGCAAGACCGTCGAGCAGCTCGAACGGCTCGGCTACGTCGAGCGCGGCAGCGACCCGGACGACGCCCGCCGCAAGGTGGTCAGGCTCACCGCACGCGGCACCGACTGCCTCGTCCGCTCCGCCCGGATCTTCGACGAGCTGCGGCTCCAGTGGTCCGAGACGCTCGGCGAGGAGCGGCTACGCGCCCTGGAGTCGGACCTGCGCGCACTCGCCCCCGGCGACCCGTTCCGCTTCGACACCCCGCGCTGGTTCGGTTCGCCCTGAAGGTGGTTCGCCCTGAAGGTGGTTCACCTTGAAGGCGGTTCACCCTCAGGGGTGAGGCGGCCGCACTCAGAACGAGCGCCCCTCCGCGTGGTACCGGCGCTCCGGTTCGACCAGGTCCGGCCGGTCCGGCCGGTCGCGCTCGTCGGCGCAGAGGGCGGAGGAGAGCCGGTTCAGCAGGTCGGCGAGGTCCGCGTACTGCTTCTCGTCCCAGTCGCCGAGGAGTTCGGAGAGCTGCTCCCGCCGGGCGGCCACCAGCTTCAGCGCCGCCTCCTCGCCCGGTTCGGTGAGCCGCAGCGGGAGACCGCCGGTGCGCGAGGCGAGCCCCCCGCCCTCGACCTCGCGGACGGCCTCCTCGATCACCGCCATCGGGACGATCCGCCGCTCGGCCAGTTCCGCGGGCTCGACCGAGCCGTGGTGGTACATCTGCAACAGCAGCCAGCTGGAGGCCGGTTTGAGGTCCAGTCCGGCGCCCTTGGTGATCCGCCGGAAGAGGTCGCGGCGGGCCTCCCGGGTACTCAGCACCGAGAGGGCGCGGGCGATCTCGTCCAAGGAGGACCGCTCGACCGGGTTGAGGCCGATCGACTCGCTGAGGTCGGGGGCGGTGACCGTCGAGCGGAGCTTCTGCTCGCGCAGGAAGAGCGAGAGCACGAAGGCGACGACGGCGACCGGCACCGCGTACAGGAAGACCCGGGTGATCGACTCGGCGTACGCGTGGTAGATCCCGTCCTGCACGTCGGGCGGGAGCCCGGCGATGACGCGCGGGTCGGAGGTGACCGCCCCGGGGTTGAAGCCGGGCGGCAGCGGCACCCCGGCGAGGGCGTCCTGGAGCCGGTCGTTCAGCCCGGACGCGAAGACGGTGCCGAAGACGGAGACGCCGAAGGACGCCCCGATGGAGCGGAAGAAGGTGGCGCCGGCGGTGGCGACGCCGAGGTCCTGGTAGCCGACGGAGTTCTGCACGATCAGCACCAGCACCTGCATCACCAGACCCAGGCCGAGGCCGAAGACGAGGAAGTAGCAGCTCATCTCGAAGGTGCTGCTGTGCTCGTCCAGCCGGGAGAGCAGCAGCAGGCCCACGGTGGTGACGGCCGTTCCGGCGATCGGGAAGATCCGGTAGTGGCCGGTGCGGGCGACGATCTGGCCGGAGCCGATCGAGGTGACCAGCATGCCGAGCACCATCGGCAGCATGTGGATGCCGGACATGGTCGGCGAGACCTGCATGACCACCTGGAGGAAGGTCGGCAGGTAGGTGAGCGCGCCGAACATGGCGAAGCCGACGACGAAGGAGATGACGGCGACCAGGCTGAACGTCCGCGAGCGGAACAGCCGCAACGGCAGCACCGGCTCGGCGGCGGCCCGCTCGACCAGCACGAACGCGACCAGCAGGACGAGGCCCAGCACACCGAGGCCGACGATCTGCCAGGAGCTCCACTCCCACGTCGTACCGCCGAGGGAGGTCATCAGCACCAGGCAGGTGGCCACCGAGGCGATCAGCACGGTGCCCAGGTAGTCGATCCGGTGCCGCCGCTTCACCTCCGTCCCGTGCAGCACGGCGGCGATCACCACCAGCGCGACCACGCCGATCGGCAGGTTGATGTAGAAGACCCAGCGCCAGCTGAGGTTGTCCACGAAGAGACCGCCGAGCAGCGGGCCGAGCACGCTGGTGACGCCGAAGACGGCGCCGAAGAGGCCCTGGTACTTGCCGCGGTCCCGGGGTGAGACCAGGTCACCGACGATGGCCTGCGAAAGCACCATCAGCCCGCCGCCGCCGAGGCCCTGCAGGGCACGGAAGGCGATCAGTTCCCCCATGTTCTGGGCGATGCCGCAGAGCACCGAGCCCAGCAGGAAGATCACGATCGAGGCCTGGAAGAACCGCTTCCGGCCGTACATGTCGCCGAGCTTGCCCCAGAGCGGGGTGGCTGCGGTCGAGGCGAGCATGTAGGCGGTGACCACCCAGGAGAGGTGCTCCAGGCCGCCCAGGTCGCTGACGATGGTGGGCAGTGCCGTGGAGACGATGGTCTGGTCGAGCGCGGCGAGCAGCATCGCCAGCAGCAGGGCGCTGATCGGGACCCAGAGCCTGGGGACGCTGGCCTCCGGCGGGCCCGGCTCGCTCGCGGGGCTCCGGTCGGACGCGGCGATCGGATCCGTCATGGGGTCTCCGTAGGGGTCTCGGGCCTGGGGCGGGGCGCGGGCCCGGGGTTGCCGGCCCCGGCCGGCCGGGGTCCGTGCGGTCGATCACTCCCGGTTCACCATGCTGTCAGAAATGCCCGGGTTTGCGCCGTTCAGTTGAGCCGAACGCAAGAGCGGCGGCCATCCGGGTGACAGTCCGGCCTCGCCGACCGTTCATCAAGTCCCAACCGCCACCAACCGGCACAACACCCCCAGAGCGGGCCGGACGCCCCTGTCCCCCCGTCCGAGACGTCCTGCATAATCAGGCGCGTTCGCCCCCGGGAACACGCGTCCGGGCACCTGCGTCCGAGAGCACGTCCGAGCAGGCGTCCAGGAGCAGACGCCCGGGAACGCGCGGGGGAGCAACGCGAGAACTGATCCGAGACCGAGGAGGACCGGCCGATGCCGGACCAGCACTGCCCGACGTGCGGCACCGCACGCTCCGCCGGGTGCCGGTGCCTCCCGGACCCGAGCCTGACCGAGACCACCGTCCTGCCCCACCTCGAAGGCCCGCCGCTGGTCCGGCCGTACGTGGCGCAGACCGTCGGACAGGTCGCGGACACCCCGCCGAGCGGCGCTCAGGCCGGCGGCGTCCAGACCGGCGGCGTCCAGGCCGGCGGCGTCCAGGCCGGCGGCGCTCAGGCGGGCGGCGGCGTTACGGCGGACCCGTTCGCCACCACCGTGCTGCCGCCCGTCCAGCAACCGCCCGTCCAGCAAGCACCGTTCCAGCAGCATGCCCAGCAGCCGCCGTTCCAGCAGCAGCCGCTCCAGGCGCCGATGGCACCGATGGCACAGATGGCACCTGTGGCACCCATGACACCGCCGGGCCCGATGGCGCCGCCCGCGGCGCAGGCGACGACCGTCCTCCCGCAGGTCCCGCCGACCGGGCCGGACGCCGGCGCCTACGCGACCACCGTGCTGCCCCCGGTCATGGCGGCGCCCCAGGACGACCACCACCTGCCCCCCGCCGACGGCGACGAGATCGGCCTCTTCCCCTTCCCCCACTCCGCGCCTGCCGGCGCCGGAGCCGCAGCGGGCACCGGCGGCCGGGCCGCCCGGCGCGCGGCGGAGCAGGCGGAGGGGAGCCCGTCGGCCCGGCGCAAGGGGCTGCTGGTGGCCGCCGGCGCCGGACTGCTGGCGCTCACCGTCGGCCTGGCGTACGCGGTGACGCCCTCCGGCGAGCCGAGCCACCAGGCGCAGCCGGCGCCCTCGACGACCCTGGCGCCCCCGCCGGTCGACCCGACCACACCGCCGGAGCCGAGCCCGAGCGCACCGCCGTCCACCAGCGACGCCCCGAGCCCGACGGCGACCAGGACGGCCCGGCCGAGCCCGACCAGGACGGCGGCGCCCGCTCCCACGGCCGCGACGCCGCCGCCCGCGGCCGCTCCCCCGGCACCCACCACCCCGCCGCCCGCAGCGCCGAGCCCGACGGCCACCCCGACGCCGACGCCCACGGCGACCACCCCGACGCCCACGCCGACCCCGACGATCCGGGTGCTCCAGCTGAACATGACCGGACCCGACGTCAAGGACATGCAGCAGCGCCTGTGGGCCGCCGAATGCGGCATCGTCGACAAGTCGATCATCACCGGCACGTTCGACTACTGGACCCAGACGGTGCTGAACGACTTCCAGCGCTACAACCGGATCAAGGGCGAGAACAACGTCTACGGGCCCAAGACCCGGGCCGCGCTGGAGGCCGACCCGGGCTGCTGACCCTTCGTCAGCCGGTGACCGCCTGGAAGATGCTGACCCCGGCCATCAGGATCATCACACCGGCCGCGACCCGGATGATCACCTTCATCGGCACGTACTTCAGCAGCTTCTGCCCGCCCGCGATGGCGATCGCCGCGACGGCGCACAGCGCCAGCCAGGCCCCCAGGCCCACGGCCGGCGGATCGGCGTACTTGGCGGCCAGGTTGGCGGTCATGATCTGGGTGAGGTCGCCGAACTCCGCGATCGCGACGACCGCGAAGCTGGCCCCGGCCACCTTCCAGAAGCTGTTGGCGGACGGCTCCTTGGCGGCGTGCCCGTCCTCGTCCTCCCCGCCGTGGAAGAGCAGCATGGCGGCGCCGGCCAGGAACAGCACGCCGGTGACGCCCTCCACCCAGCGGTGCGGCAGCAGCGAGAGCAGGTGCCCGGCGACCAGGGCGAGGCCGACCTGGACGGCCATGGCGGCGGCGACACCGGCGAAGACGTAGCCCGCCCGGTACTTGGTGCCGAGCATCAGGCTGGCCAGGGCGGTCTTGTCCGGCAGTTCGGCCAGGAAGATGATGCCGAAGGTGATGGCGAGCACGGTCAGGCTCATGCGCCCGCCCCGCTTCGCTCGACAGGGGCATGCGCCCGTACGCACCTTCGGACGGTTCGCTCGCTTCGCGCGCTCATCGGAGTTCGGATTCCCTCGGTCGGGCTGTCCGGCCTCGGCAGCTCCGCAAGGGGTCGCTTCGGCCCGACAGCACTGGTCATGGTCACAGCACTGCGGCCGAAGGTCTCGCCGGCACCCGCACGTGACCGCGCGGACTGCCCCGGGCGCCGGGCCCCGGGGGGCCAGTATGTCGACGGTCCGGTGGAGGGCTACTCCCCTTCAACGCCGTCCAGCCTACCGGACACCGTCGGGCACGGGCTCCGCGCCCACCAGGCCGCGGGCGACCAGCTCCAGCACCACCACGATCGCCACCGACTCCACCGCCAGCAGCGCGACCAGCACGAACAGCTGCACCGCCCCCGCCTGCACGGGGGTGGCACCGCCGAGCAGCATGCCGACGAAGGCCCCGGGCAGCGTGACCAGGCCCACCGTCCGGGTCTGGTCGAGCGCGGGGACGAGTGAGGTGGCGGCGGCGGTGCGGCAGATCTCCAGCCGGGCGTCGCGCTCCTCGAAGCCCAGCGCGAGCGCCGCCTCCACCTCACCGTGGCGCTGCCGCAGTTCGTCCAGGGCACGGCGGCCGGCCAGCGAGGTGGCGGTGAGCGCGCCGCCGATCAGGATGCCGGCGACCGGGATGACCGAGAGGCCCTTGAGCGGCAGCAGCCCGACGCCGAGCAGCAGGGCGAGCACCGGCAGCACCCCGGCGCCGATCGGCGCGGCCGCCCTGGTCCACTCCGGACCGGGGGTGATCCGCCGGCCGGCCGTCCGGACCGCGACCGTGAACATCAGCAGCACGAAGAGCGCCGACCACCAGAGCGAGCCGACCACCCAGGTGATCACCAGCGCGACGGCCGCCAACTGCACGACCGCGCGCAGCCCGGCCCGGAGCACCGCGTGCCCGTGGCCCAGCAGGCCCCACCCGGCCACCGCCACGGCGGCGGCCAGCAGGACGGCGGTGACCACCCCGAGCACCGGGGTGACCGGCAGCAGCTGGCCGCCGCCCGCGGCCGCGAGCGGCACCGGCGTCAGATCCAGCTGGTGAACCACATCCGGTCCTGCCAGGACGTCATCGGGATCACCTCCGCCGTGTAGAGCGGGTAGAAGAAGGCGAAGCAGCCGACGACGGCCAGCACGATCAGCCCGGCCCCCGCGGCTCCGTAGCGGCGCCGTTCGGGCGTGCAGCCCTCCGGCCCGAGCATCGCGCCGAGCATCTGGGCGACGGCCAGGCAGAGGAACGGCACCAGCACGACCATGTAGAAGGAGAAGACCGTCCGCTCCTGGTACTGGAACCACGGCAGGTAGACCCCGGCGACGCCGCAGAGCACGGCGCCGGAGCGCCAGTCCCGGCGGAAGAACCAGCGCCAGAGCAGGTAGACCAGGGCGAAGCAGGCCGCCCACCAGAGCAGCGGGGTGCCGAGGCCGAGGATCTGCGCCGCGCAGCCGCCGGACGCGGTGCAGCCGTGCTGCCCGTTCGGCACCTGTTCCCAGTACATGGAGACCGGGCGGCCCTGGACCAGCCAGCTGAAGGGGTTGGACTGGTAGGTGTGCGGGGTGCTCAGCCCGGTGTTGAAGTCGTACATCTGCGAGTGGTAGTGCCAGAGGCTGCGCAGCGGCGCGGGCACCCAGGTCATCGGGACCTGCGGCAGCGGGACGCCGAGGAAGCTGTCCGGGGAGAGGCCGGCCCGGTTGTCGGCCCAGTGCCGGTCGTACCCGCCGCCGGTCCTGCCGCCGGCGACGAGCCAGCCGGTCCAGGCACCCACGTACACCACCAGGGCCGAGCCGACCACGGCGAGGAAGGCGGGAACGGCGTCGCGGCGCAGCATCGAGCGCCAGGGGCGGCGGGCGCCGGCCCAGCGCCGGCCGGACTGGTCCCAGAGCACGGTGAGCAGGCCGAAGGCGGCGAGGATCATGGAGCCGTTCCACTTGACCGCGCAGGCGGCGCCGAGGCACACGCCGGCGGCGATCCGCCAGGGGCGCCAGCCGAGGCGGACGGTGTCGCCGCCGTAGGCGTCGCGGACGGCGGCCAGCCGGGCCCGGGTGTGGTCGCGGTCGATCAGCAGGCTGCCGAAGGCGGCGAGGACGAAGAACATCTGGACGCCGTCGAGCAGGCCGACCCGGCTCATCACCAGCTGGAGGCCGTCGACGGACATCAGCAGAGCGGCGGTGCAGCCGATCAGGGTGGACCCGAAGAGCCGGCGGCCGATCCGGGCCAGCATCAGCACGGTGACGGTGCCCAGCAGGGCGGTCATGAACCGCCAGCCGAACGGGTGCAGCCCGAAGGCCGCCTCGCCCAGCGAGATCACCCACTTGCCGAGCGGCGGGTGGGCGATGAACTCGGGCGAGGAGGTGAGCGGGACGTGCTGCGGCACGGCCAGGATGTCGGCGTTGGCGCTGTCCGGCCAGGTGCCCTCGTAGCCCTGCTTGAGCAGTGACCAGGCGTCCTTGGGGTAGTACGTCTCGTCGAAGACGAAGGCGTTGGGGTAGCCGAGGTTCCAGAACCGGAGGAGTCCGGCGAAGAGCGCCACGCCGATAGGCCCGAGCCAGCCGGACCGGTCGGCCGCCCAGCGCAGCAGCCCCCGCGGCGCCGGTGCCGGGGCCGCGGGGGCTGGTGGTGCGGGTGGGTGCGTGAGCGCCGCTTGCGTCATAGCCTCGCCGATTCGCCTGTCTCGCCTGTGCCGGCCGGGGCCGGGCGGTCAACAGCAACTGACACTATGTGCCGGTGGTCGCGAATCCAAGCGCGACGGGCGCCGTCCAGGTGACCCGGACGGCGCAGTCGCACCGCTGCTCAGCGCGGTCACGCCGCGGTCTGCAGCTCCCGGACGGGCAGGGTGGTGCGGACCACGACCGGGGCCGCGTTGTCCTGGGCCGCGGTGAGGTACGGCCGCAGCTTCAGCGCCAGGACGACGATCAGCAGGGTGGAGCCGGCCATCGCCGCCAGGTAGAGCGGCCAGGTGCCGGAGCCGACCAGCAGCACGCCGACGGCCGGGCCGACCGCGATCGCGATCTGCTTCACCAGGGCGTACCCGGAGTTGTAGGTGCCGAGCAGCCGGGCCGGGGCGAGATCGGCGACGATCGGGCCCATGGTGGGGGCGAGCAGCGACTCGCCGACCCCGAACAGGGCGTAGATCGAGACGATCGCGACCGTGGCGGCCATGGTCTCGGTCCGGATCAGGCCGGCGACCAGGGCCATCGCCCAGGCGCCCAGCCAGACCACGCCGGCCGCGGCCATCGCCGTGGTGCGCCGGCGGCGCGCGGTGATCCGCACCACGAACATCTGGAGCAGCACGATGGTCAGCGCGTTGGCGCCGATGGCGATGCCCAGGGTGGAGGGCGCGGTGCCGACGGTGTCGGTGGCGAAGGCCGCGACGCCGGACTCGAACTGGCCGTAGCAGGTGAAGAAGATCAGCCCGGCGAGCACGCAGAGCCGCAGCATCGCCTTGTCGGCGACCAGCGCGCGCAGGCCCTGCGGGCCGCCCTTCCGGTCCTGGACGAGGACGGGTGCGGCGTTCGGGATCCTCGCCGTGCCGGTGACCAGGGCGAGGCCCAGGAAGGTCGCCGCCTCGATGGTGAACAGCCTGGTCAGGCTGGCCGGGTCGGCGACGTCGACGATCTGGCCGCCGACCAGCGCGCCGATGCCCATGCCCAGGTTGACCAGGGTGAACTGCAGCGCGAAGGCGTGCGAGCGGGTCGCGGCGGTCGAGCAGCGGACGATCATCGTGGCCAGCGCCGGCTGGCAGGTGGTGACACCCGCGCCGAAGAGGAAGGAGGAGACCAGCAGGGCCGGGGTGCCGGTGGCGTGGCCGAAGGCGAACGCACCGGTGGCGGCGAGCGCGGCGCCGGCCAGCAGCACCGGGCGCGGGCCGTACCGGTCGATGCCGCGGCCGGTGAACGGGAGAACGGCGAGCGCGGCCAGCGCGAAGACGGTGAACACCATCCCGGCGGCCAGCGAGCCCAGCCCCCGCACCTGGTCTACGTACACGAACATGTACGGCATCGTGAACCCGCTGCCGAACGCACTGAGCGCGTTGCCGATCTGGACGCGGCGCAGCGGGCTGCCCGCCCCGCGCGTCTGCTGCCTCTGCTGCTTCACCGTGCCGGTCACCGTGCACACCCCTTCATGAGGTCCCTGCCGGCCCACGAGCCGGCTTTCACTGGATACTCTTAAGTCCGTAAGATTTAAGAGCTAAAGTCTGACGTCATAAAGTCTTAGCACCAGAAGAGTGAGGAGTCAAAGGCTTAAGGGGTGCACCCCGCGTGCGACACTGTTCCGCATGACTGCAGAGAAGCCCGCGCCGGTCACCGCCCGCGAGCTGGGCATCGCCGAGCAGGTGGCCGTCTACCAGCGGGAATTCCCCGACGTGGACCCCCAGGTGGAGACCATCGTGCAGACCCTCTCCCGGGTCGCCCGGCGGATGAGCGTCGCCTACGACCGGCAGCTGACTGTGCTCGGAATCACCTCCGCCGAGTGGGAGGTGCTCAAGGCCCTGGTGGTCGCCGGGAGCCCCTACCGGCTGGGCCCGGGCGAGCTGGCCAAGCGGCTCGGACTCACCCCCGCTGCGATGACCCACCGGATCGACCGGATGGTCGCCGAGGACCTCGTCACCCGGGAGCGCGACGAGACCAACCGGGTCCGGGTGATCATCGAGCTGACCGACAACGGCCGCGACAAGTGGCTGGAGTCGATGCGGATGGCCGCCGTCTTCGAGGAGGTGCTGCTCCAGGACCTCGTCGGCGAGGAGCGCATCGTGCTCTCCGGCATGCTCGCGCGGATGCTGCGGCGGATCGAGGAGACCCAGCCCGACGCCCTCGGGCGCACCGACGACCTGGCCTGAGCACCGGGCCGCCGCCCCGGACGGACGGACCAGGGCGGCACGGATCAGGGCCGGACGGATCGGTCCGGCCCGGATCAGGGCCGCGCGGAGCCCGGGCGAGTCAGGCCGGCCCGGGCACCGGACGGCACGAAGTCCGGCCCGCCGGGGGCTCCCCCGGCGGGCCGGACCGTTCCTGGTGGTGCGAGGGTCCGTCAGGCCCTCATGCGCTCAGTCGCTCGGGCGGTTCAGCAGGGGCCGTTGTCGGTCCAGACGCCCCACTGACCGGTGGTGGTGGGGTCCTCGCCCTTGGTCCACCACTTGTTGGTGTAGTAGTGGCCCTTCCAGGAGACCTTGGTCGGGTTGGCGTAGGTGGCGGCCGAGTCCCAGGCCGGGGCGGCGGAGCAGCCGGCCGGGGTGGTCGGGATGGCGGTCGCCGTCGGGGTCGCGGTGGCGGTCGGGGTGGCCGTGGCCGTCGCGGTGGCGGTCGGCGTGGGGGTCGGGGTCGCGGTCGGGGTGGGCGTCGGCGCGGCCGGGCAGCCGGCGGCGGAGCCGTTGGTGGCCTCGACCATCTTGTCGAACAGCGCGGTCTTGGTGCCCAGGTCGTACAGCGAGAAGGCGAAGGAGCCGCCGAGGCCGTTGCAGTGGGCGTAGTCGACCTTGGCCTGGATCGACCGGGCGTCCTCACCCGACCAGAAGGTGGAGCCGTCGTAGAAGTACGTGGTCTTCGCCGTGTCGTCCCAGAAGGTCTTGGCCGGGTTGTCGACGAAGCCCGCGAGCTCCTTGTACATCTGGATGCCGGGCACGCTGCCGGACATCGAGGCGCCGGCGGCCGGGCCCGTGGCGGGCTGGAAGAGGCCGTTCTTGCCGTTGTTCTGGACGCCGGTCCAGCCGCGGTAGTAGAACGGGACGCCCACGTTGATCTTCTTCGCGGGGAAGCCGCCCGGGATGCCGTAGTCGGCGTCGCCGGCGGTGTACGCCTTGATCGCGGCGTCGACCGAGTACTTGCCGTGGCCCGGCGCGGCCGGGGTCATCGGGTCGTCCGGGCCGGAGTAGAGCGGGGCCTGGTGGTTGGTCGGGCCCTTGGCGTCCCACGCACCGTGCATGTCGTAGGTCATGATGTCCAGGAACGTCAGGTACTGGCCGATCTTGTCGGTCTCGACGTTGCGGATCTTGTCCTGGCCGGCGCCGACCGCCGCCGCGGTGGCGTAGGTCTTGCCGTCGGCCCTGCCCTGGGCGTCGAGCTGCTCGCGCAGCTCCTTCAGCAGCAGGGTGAAGTTCTGCTTGTCGTTCGGGCTGGAGAGGTTGCCGGTGTGGCCGCCGCCGCCCGGGTACTCCCAGTCGATGTCGATGCCGTCGAAGACGCCGGCCGCCGCACCCTGGCCGCCGTAGCCGGCGTCGACCGGCAGGTTGCCCTTGATGAACATGTCGATGCAGGACGAGACCAGGTGCTTGCGCGAGGCGTCCGTGGCGGCCGCCGCCGAGAAGTACTTGGAGTAGGTCCAGCCGCCCAGCGAGATCAGGATCTTGAGGTTGGGGTTCTTCGCCTTCAGCTTCTTCAGCTGGTTGAAGTTGCCCGCGATCGGCTGGCCCCAGACGTCACCGACGCCGTCGACCGAGATGTCCGGCCCGAAGCTCTTCTGGTAGTCCGCGAAGGCGTCGCCCGCGCCGTCACCGGCGTTCGCGTTGTTGTCGTCCTGGTTGGCGGCCTTGGTGGCCTCGAAACAGCCCAGGTCGGTCGGGTTGATGTTGGCGAACGAGTAGATCAGGTAGTCCAGCTTCCCGGCCACGCCGGTGTCCTGGATCGTCTTGGGGTAGTACGCGTTCGCGTAGATCGACCACTGGTCGAAGTAGGCGACCTTGATGCCGCCGCTGGTGGCCGGCGCGCCGGTGGAGTTGGTGACGGCCGCGTTGGCCGGGGCACCGCCGGAGAGGGCGAGGCCCGCGCCGAGCAGCAGGGAGGCGGTCGTCCCGGCCGCGACGGCGGCCAGGCTCTTCGGGCGCCGGCGGCGGCCGCCCTCCTGGGCCGGGGTCCCGGCCCTTTCGATACGTGAACGGAGCATGGGTGCGTGACTCCTGGTTGTGGGGGATTCCGCCGCCCCGGCGGGTCCGTACGGGGTGGGGCCGCACGACCAGGGCATGACAGAACGAGGGAAGGGAATCGAGCGGGAACATGCCTTGACGGACACCGGGATATGCCGAACCGGCGCCCGCGGCCAAGACCGCTGACGCCGGTTCAGGGGCTCCCTGCACCTGGGAATAAAATGGACTAGACCAAATCCCCCGTCAAGGGGTGATGTTGAGCCTTGAGCCGCCCTTAAGGTTGGCCGATTTCCTCGCCACCCCCGCTGACCTGCGGGTCAGTAACGGACGGCATTCGCCACTTCGGCCTTGACCGTGCCGGTCAGATCCCGGTTGCTGTGCGCGGTGGCCTGGGCGCTCTGCCCGGGGGCGACGTCCGGAACGGTCACCGCCGTCGCGTCCAGCACGTTGCCGGAGCCGTCGGTGAAGTTGACCTGGATCACGTAGCGGCCCGACTGCTGCCCGTGGTTGGTGACGGTGAGCGGCACCGCGGCCTTGCCGTCCGAGCCGATCGTGACCGCTCCGGCGGCGACGTCGCCCTTGGCGTCCAGCCCGCCCTTGATGCCCGCGACCGCCGAGGAGGCCGCCGCCTCCGCCGACGCCGCCGCCGACGCGACGGCCGAGGAGATCCCGCCCGCGGCCGAGGCGGCCGCCGAAGCCGCCGCCGAGGCCGCGGCGGAGGCGGCCGCGGAGAGCCCGGACTCCACCGCGCCCGCGACCGAGGAGACGGCGCTGCTGGCCTTGCCGTTCGAGGAGCAGCCGGCCAGCGCCGTCGCGCCGAGCACGACCGCGGCCAGCGCGCCGGCCAGCGCGCGGCGGGGGCGGTGGACGACGGGGGCGTCCGGGTCCTGCGCGGTCGGCCTGAAGGGGGCCGCCGTCCGGCGCCCGGGCCGCTGCTCCGGCCCGCGCTCGGACCGGCGCTCAGGCCGGTTCTCAGGCCGGCACTCGGGCCGGCACTCGGGCCGGCGCTCGGGCCGGTGGTCCGGCTGACGATCCATCGGGGTCCTCGATTCTGCCCGGCGCCGGGGTGCCCGGCACACCTCCCGCCCACCCTCCGAGGCCGTGGTCGCGGCCGCCAGCGGGGCTGGTGCGTCCGGGTGAGCGCGGCCGCGGGCCGCCGCACCCGGGTGACGGCACGGTGTACGGGAAGTCGGCCGGTCCGACTTCCCGTGCACCGGTTCCCCCGGAACAGGCGGTCTCAGGACAGGCCGTCTCAGGACAGGCCCGAGCCCTCCTGCTCCTCGGCCTCGACCGCGGCCCGCTCCTCGCTCAGCCGGACCGCGTGCCGGCGGCGGGCCACCACGCCGTACGCCGAGGCCGCGCTGGCCACGAAGGCGAGCATCCCCACCCACGGGCGGTCGAAGGCGTGTCCGGTCAGGTGGTCCAGCGAGTACCGGCCCGGCCCGGCCAGGCCCAGCGCCAGGCCGGTCGCGCCGAGGAAGGCCGGGTACTCGTAGCCCCCCGCGGTGACGAAGAAGCCGGCCGGCGCGTGCACCGCGACCGCGCCCGCCATGGTTCCGGCCACCACCGCGCCGGCCACCGGCGTGGCCAGGCCGGCCACCAGCAGGGCGCCGCCGCCGGCCTCGCCGAGGCCCGCCGCGATGGCGCTCTGCCGACCCGGATGGAAGCCCATGTGCTCCATCGCCTGGGCGGTGCCCTCCAGGCCGCCGCCACCGAACCAGCCGAACAGCTTCTGGGTGCCGTGCGCGATCAGCACCCCGCCGACGGCGCCGCGCAGGGCCAGCAGGCCCAGGTCCTTACGGTTCAGACACATGTCGCATCCTCGTTCCAGCGCAGGGTGGTCCCGCTTCCATAGCAGCCGAAAGGGCGGGCCTGCTCGACCTGGGACCGCCATCCGGGGGAATATCGAGGAGGTGGGGAATACGGGGCGAGCAGGAGTGGAGGGCGGATGACCGTCACCCGGCCGGAGCGGCCCACGTACGTACTGGACGGCCGCGGGATCACCGACCGCGCCGCCTTCTACACGGCCCTCGGTGCCGCCCTGAACGGTCCCGGCGGCTACTACGGCTCCAACCTCGACGCGCTGGCCGACTGCCTGCACGGCGGGTTCGGCCCCGCTCCCCCGTTCACCCTGCTCTGGAAGGACGCCGACACCGCCCGCCGGCACCTGACCGGCACGGTCTTCCTCGGCGAGCGGCAGGTCGGCTACTTCGACGCGATCCTCGTCACCCTGCGCACCGAGGGCGTGGCGGTCGAACTGCGATGATCATCCCGGTCATGCTTGGCCCATGTTCGTCTTCAACCTGAGCGGCGCCTTCATCGCCTTCTTCGCCGTCGTCGGCCCACCGAAGGTCCTGCTGTCGTTCGCCCGGCTGGCGGCCACCCGCAGCACCGCGGAGCTGCGGCAGCTGGCGGCCTGGTCCACGCTGATCTCCGCCGTCATCGCGGTGGTGCTCGCCTACACGGCCGACGCCGTCACGTCGCTGTTCCACATCAGCGACCAGTCGCTGCAGCTGGCCGGCGGGACGATCTTCTTCGTCTACGCCGTCGCGCTGGTCCTCGGCATCCACCTGGGCGTCGGCCCCGACGAGGCCGACGAGCACCTGCCGAACCCGATGGTGGACGGCATCCGCGAGCTGCTGCTGCCGTACATCGCCAGCCCGCTGGCGGTCACCGCGGTGCTGGTGGCCTCCCTCAGCAAGGACGACTGGGGCTGGCGGACCACCATCGTCGGGGCCTACCTCGCGGTCGTGGTGATCAACTACTTCTGCGTGGCGGCGCTGGCCCCGCTGATGCGGCGCACCCACCGGACCTCGCTGGAGGTGCTCTCCCGGCTGCTCGGCCTGCTGCTGGCGGCGGTCGGTGTGGAGCTGTTCCTGAACGGCCTGGCGGGCCTGGGCGTACACCTGCCGGACGGGCACTGAGCCCGGCCGGCAGGGGGCGCTCCGGGTCAGCCGGCCGCCAGCCGGGCCAGCACCTCGCCGATCCGGTCCCGGACCAGCGGGTCGGCGGCCAGACCGTCCGGGCCCACGGCCGCGCGGTCCAACGGGATCCGCACGCAGGCCTCCTCCAGCACGGCCGCGCCGGTGTAGCCGAGCACGGTGCGCAGCGTCGCCTCGGCACCCTCACCGCGGCCGGGGGCGGCGGCGTTGATCCAGGCGGACGGCTTGTCCGAGATCTCGGTGCCGCCGACCGTCCAGTCCAGCAGGTTCTTGAAGGCTCCGGGCAGCGTGCCCGCGTACTCCGGGGTGCAGATCAGCAGGGCATCGGCGGCCTCGATGGCGGCCCGCAGCTCGGTGACCGGCCCGGGCAGCGGGTCGGTGTCGTCGTCGGGGTTGAAGTGCGGCAGCGCGGCCAGGCCGGTGTAGTAGGTGGCGGTGACGCCCTCGGTGGTCTGCGCGACCGCGGCGGCGGTGCGCAGCACCGTCTCGTTGGTGGAGCCGGCGCGCAGGCTGCCGGAGAGCAGCAGGATGTGACGGTCGTCGTTCGGCATGGCGAGGAACCTACCGCTCCGGCGGGCCTGCCGCTGCGCCGGGTCTGACGTTCCGTCGGATCCGGGGTTCCGTCCGGTCCGGGGTTCCGCCCGGCCGGCGGGCCGGCTCAGGGGACGACCACCGGGCGCCAGGGCACCGGGCTGGAGAGGATCATCGAACTGGACGGCTGCCCGTACGCGCCGAGCCGGTCGGTCAGCGCCTCGAAGTCGGCCATCGTGGGCACCGCGACCAGCAGCACGCAGCAGGCCCCGCCGGTCACCCGGTGCAGCTGGAGCACCTCGGGCCAGCGGGCCACCTCGGGGTCGCGCAGCACGCAGCGCGGACCGTAGCACTGGAGCTGCACGAGCGCGGTGATCGGCAGCCCGGCCCGGACGGGGTCGACGTGGGCATGGTAGCCGCTGATCACCCCGTCCGCCTCCAGCCGGCGCACCCGTTCGGCCACGGCGGGTGCGGAGAGGCTCACCCGGCGGGAGAGTTCGTTGTACGAGAGCCGGGCGTCCTCCTGCAGTTCGGCCAACAGGCGGCGGTCGACGGCGTCCACGGCGGCTCCCGGAAGGTGGTGGTGGCGGGCATCGGACGGTGGGCGGCGGGCCCGGGAGGGCGGGCCCGCGGACGGCCGGATTCCGCCGTTTCGCGATCGTAAAGCAGATTGGCGGAAAGACCTGTCGAATGACAGGTCAGGAGGCCGTTGCGATGCCCGGAGCCCCTTCAAGAGCCGGTGGTGGCCGCCGCACAATGGGGCCCCCGCAACGGTGCGGGTCTTCAGGAGGGATCGGGATGGGGCACGACGCGGTGGAGAAACCCAACCTGTCGTTCGGTCGGGGCGGCGAACCGGGTCACGGCACCCCGTACGCCCGGTACGTGCGGCTGGCCGAGCTGCACAGCCTGCAGAACCCGCGCAGCAAGGTGCCGGCCGAGCTGTCGTTCATCGTCACCACCCAGGTGATGGAGCTGCTCTTCGGCCTGCTGCGGCACGAGTGGACGCTCGCCCAGCAGGCGCTGCGCGAGGACGACCTGCCGGCGGCGCTGGCGGCGCTGCGCCGCGGCACCCACGTCCAGGACGTGCTGGTGGAGTCCTGGGACCTGCTGGCGACCATGACGCCGCAGGAGTTCAACGCCTTCCGCTCGGTGTTCGGCGAGGCCTCGGGCTTCCAGTCCTCGGCCTTCCTGCACCTGGAGTTCCTGCTCGGCAACAAGAACGCGGCCCTGCTGCGGATGTACGACGAGGTGCCGCAGACGCAGGCCGAACTGCGGGAGGCCCTGCGCTCCCCCGGCCTGTACGACGACGCGCTGGCGCTGCTCGCCCGGCGCGGGCTGGCCGTGCCGCACGAGCCGTCCGAGCAGCGGCACCACGCCGACCCGGCGGTGGAGGCGGCCTGGCGGCGGGTCTACACCGACCCCGACCACACGGCGCTGCAGCCGCTCGCCGAGGCGCTGCTGGACGTCGCCGAGCGGGTGACCCGCTGGCGCCAGCGGCACCTGGCGTCGGTCAGGCGTGCGATGGGGGCCAAGCCCGGCTCGGGCGGCTCCAGCGGTCTGACCTGGCTGCGCAAGGCCGCCGAGCAGGACGTCTTCCCGGAGCTGTGGACCGTCCGGGACGAGCTGTGAACGAGCGGTCCGCCACCGAGGGACAGGACGGGAACGTGGGCGAGAGGACGGGCATGATCACGCGCGAGGAGTGCGAGGCGCTGGACGCCGCCGACCCGCTGGCGGCGTTCCGCAAGGAGTTCGCGCTGCCGGAGGGGGTCGTCTACCTGGACGGGAACTCGCTCGGCGCGCTGCCGGCCCGCACCCCCGGGCGGGTGCGGCAGGTGGTCGAGGAGGAGTGGGGCCGGGAGCTGATCCGCAGCTGGAACGAGGCCGGCTGGTTCGAACAGCCCTACCGGCTGGGCCGCCGGATCGCCCCGCTGATCGGGGCCGGGCCGGCGGAGGTGGTCGTCTGCGACACCACCTCGGTCAACCTGTTCAAGGTGCTGACGGCCGCGCTGCGGCTGCGCCCCGGCCGTCGCACGGTGCTCGGCGACGGCGCGGCGTTCCCGACCGACCTCTACATCGCCGAGGGCGTGACCGGGCTGTTCGAGGGCGCGCGCAGCGTCCTGGTCGCGCCGGAGGAGCTGGACCGGCACCTCGACGGGGACGTCGCGGTCGTCGTCCTCTCACACGTCGACTACCGCACCGGCGAACTGCTGGACATGCCCGGGATCACCGCCCGGGTGCAGGCCGCGGGCGCGCTGATGATCTGGGACGTCTGCCACTCGGCGGGCGCGCTCCCGGTCGCACTCGGCGCGAGCGGCGCCGACTTCGCCGTCGGCTGCACCTACAAGTACCTGAACGGCGGCCCCGGTTCACCGGCCTTCCTGTACGTGGCCGAGCGCCACCTCGCGGCCGGGCCGGAGCAGCCGCTGAGCGGCTGGTTCGGGCACGCCCGCCCGTTCGCCTTCGAGCCCGGGTACGACCCGAAGGCGGGCATCGGCCGCTTCCTGACCAGCTCGCCCTCGCTGCTCGGCCAGGCGGCGCTGGAGTCCTCGCTGGACGTCTGGGAGCGGGCCGACCTGGTCGCGGTGCGGGCGAAGAGCCTGGCGCTGACCGATCTGTTCATCGCCCTGACGGAGGGCCTGGACGGGATCGAGGTGGCCACCCCGCGCGAGCACGCCCGGCGCGGCAGCCAGGTCGCACTGCGGCACGCCGACGGCTACCCGGTGGTGCAGGCGCTCATCGCGCGCGGGGTGATCGGGGACTTCCGCGCCCCGGACCTCATGCGGTTCGGCTTCACCCCGCTCTACCTGTCGTACACCGAGGTCTGGGACGCGGCGCAGCAGCTGGCCGAGGTCCTGGAGAGCGGCGAGTGGCGGGAGGAACGCTTCTCCCGGCGCGGCGAGGTGACCTGACCGACGTCCGCCCCTCCCGCCTTGCCGTTGATCATGCCCAGCATTGAAGTCGTCGGCATGGCAAGGACGTCGGCGGGCCACGAGACCCGCGAGAAGCTGTTGCGGGCCGCGGAGGAACTCTTCGCCACCCGGGGCGTGGAAACGGCTCTGACCAGGGGAATCACCCGGCTCGCCGGGCAGAGCAACCCGTCCGCCGTGCAGTACCACTTCGGCTCCCGCGAAAGCCTGCTCGACGCGATCATGGCCGGCCGCCAGGAACGCACCGAGCAGGCCCTCGCGCCGCGTCTGCCCGGACTCGGCACCGCCCCGCCGGCCGGACTGCCCGGCGCCCTGGTCGGGGCCGGGCTGCCACTTCGCCGTGGGCCCGCCGCCTCGCCGCCGGGCCGCCACCTCGTCGCCCGGCCCCGGCTTCGCCCGTCCCCGTTCGCCCGGCCCCCGCTTCGCCGCCGAGCCCGCACCCGGTGGCGGTTCGACGGCAACCCCGCCGGGCAGGTACTCCTATGACCGATCATCAGATCATAGGAGTAGCGTATGAACCTGGCATCCGGGCCACTGAGCCCCGAGCCCACCCAGCTTCTCGTCGGCCTGGCCTGCTTCTTCGTGATGACCTGGCTGCTGGGCCGCAAGGTGCTGCCGCGGATCGAGCAGGTGCAGGCCGAGCGGCGGGACGCGACCGAGGGCAGGCTGGAGCGAGCGGAGGAGATCCGCACCGAGGCGGAACGGACGTACGCGGCGTACCGGCAGGAGCTGGCGACGGCCCGGCACCAGGCCGCGCTGATACGGCAGGAGGCCGCCGAGCAGGGTGCGGCAATCATCGCGGCGGCCCGCGAGGAGGGCATCCGGGAGCGCGACCGGCTGGTCGCCGAGGCGGACGCGCAGATCGCCGTCGACCAGGCGCTTGCGGCCGTCATGCTCCGCCAGGACGTCGGCGAGCTGGCCGTCGAGCTGGCGGGACGGGTGGTCGGCGAGTCCGTGTCCGCCGTCGCCGCCGGGCGCGGCACGGTGGACCGCTTCTTCGACGAACGCTGAACCAGGCCGCCGGACGGCCCCGCCCGTCAGGCGGTCGAGAACTCGACCCGGCGGCGGGGCCGTCCGGCACCGCCGTCACGACGAGGTCAGCTCCGCGACCAGCCGCCGGTAGACGTCGAAGGCCGGCTTGCGGGTGTAGTCGTCCCGGAGCAGGCCGAACCGGTCGAAGGCCCCGGCACCCGCGCTGTCCGCGTCCCGCAGGCTGAAGAACGCATAGCCCTCGATGGCGAGTTCGGAGGCGAGGCCGGCGACCGTCCGAACCACCTCCGCCACCACCTCGGCCTGCCGCCGCTCGGTCCGGTCCGGGCCGGTGGGCCAGCCGTGCTCGCAGATCCGCAGCGGCACGGACGGGCCGATGCCGGCCTTGGCGACCGAGCCGTGCCGGAAGTCCGTGAGCACCGCGGCGACCAGCTCCGCCAGCCGCTCCGGCGGCAACGGCCGGAAGACGTCGGGGAAGAAGTCCAGGCCGACGTAGTCGAGCGCACGGTGGAAGCGCTCGTCGGCGAGGGCGCCGAGCTCCGTCCAGAAGGTGTCCGCGGGATCGAGGTTCAGCGCCGCGTTGAAACCGACCCTGAGGTCGCGACCGCAGGCGAGCGCCTCCTCCTTGGCCGCGATCACGCCCTGCACCAGCGCCTGGCGGACGTTGGGGACGCTGCCGTCGAGCACGGGCAGAGCGACGTTGGGCTCCTCGCAGATCTGCAGGAGGGCGATCCGGTGGCCCTCGGTCCGGACGGTGTGCCGGACGAAGTCCAGCCAGCCGTCCAGTCGGCCGTCCGGCTCCCGGAACTGGAGGACGAGGTCGAGGCGGCGGCCCTCGACCGCGTAGCGCTCCGGCTCGGCCGGGGTGGCCCGCCCCTCGGGGTGTTGGCGGTAGGCGCGCACCAGGAAGGCGGGCGCCACGCCCTGGAGTTCGCGCAGGGCGGCGGTGATCAGGGCGGGATCGTCGGGGTGGACGGGTTCGATCAGGCCGGTTTCGTCGCCGATCAGGCCGCCGGGGTAGATGCCGAAGGTGAAGGTCATGCCGCCACCGTAGCCGATATTTTTGGTGTCACTGCAAATTTAGCGTGACACTATGATTCGGGCATGGGACTTCGCGAACGCAAGAAGCAGCAGACCCGGGCCCTGCTGGCCGACACGGCGATGGGCCTGTTCGTCGAGCGCGGGTTCGACCGGGTCACCGTGGTCGAGGTGGCCCGGGCGGCCGGGGTCTCCGCCAACACGGTCTTCAACTACTTCCCGACCAAGGAGGACCTCTTCTTCGACCGGCAGGAGGAGGTGACCGCCCACCTGGCCACCGTGGTGCGGCAGCGGCCGGCGGGCACGTCCGCCGTCGACGCCGTCCGGGCCGACCTGCTGGCCGGGCTGGCGGCGGGCGAGCCGACGTACGGGCTCAGCGCCGAGGCCGCGGTGTTCTGGCGGGTGGTCACGGAGAGCCCGGCACTGCGGGCCCGGCTGCTGGAACTGGGCGAACGCTCCGAGGCGGCACTCGCGGCGGCACTGGCCGAGGAGTCGGGGGCCGGGCCGGACGACCCCCTGCCGCGGGTGCTCGCGGGCGCCGTCGCGGGGGCGCACCGGGCGGTACTGGCGGAGATCCGGCGCGGAATCGTGGCCGGCGAGCCGGCCGAGAGCGTCCGGATCCGGGCCGAGGCGGCGGCCGGGGCGGCCTTCGGCCTGCTGCGGACCGGCCTGGCGGACTACCCCGCGCGGTGAGGACCCCGCCGCACCCGGCACCCGGGCACTGCGGAACCCCGGCGCCCCGGCAGAACGCGGCAGGCCGCCCGGGCGGGTGACCGGGCGGCCTGACGGCGTCCTGCGGGCGCAGCGGGGGACAGCCGGATGTCGGCGGCCAGCTGTGGCGTCCGCGACGGCGGGCGGCCAGGACGCCGAGACCGCCGAGGCCCAGCAGGCCGACGCCGGCCAGGCCGAGGACGACCGGGCCGTTGCCCGCACCGGTCGACGGCAGCTCAGCGCCGCCGCTGGGCGACGTGCTGCCGGTCGGCCGGTGACTGGTCGGCCAGTGACCGGTCGGGTGCGTGGTCGGGCTGGTCGGCGCCGGCGAGGTCGGGCCTGTCGGGTGCGACGTCGGCGAGGTCGGGCGAGGGCTGGTCGGATGCGGCGAAGTCGGGTGAGGACTCGTCGGGTGAGGACTCGTCGGATGCGAGCTGGTCGGATGCGTGGTCGGGCTGGTCGGCGACGGGGCCGTCGGAGAGGGCGACGTCGGAGAGGGGCTCGGGGACGTCGGGGACGGACTCGGCGTCACGTCGCAGTCCGGGAGGTTCCCGTCGAACGGGCAGCTGTGGATCTCGTATCCGCCGGTGCCGGTCTGGATCAGGTTGCCCGCCAGGTAGACCCGCCCGTTGAAACCGGCCTGGGCGATGGTGGTGGTGCCGCCCGCGTTGCCCGCCATGACCGAGCCCTGGAACTGCGCACTGCCGAGGATCCGCGCGCTGGTGGAGGTGGGGGAAGTTCCACATCAGCTTGGAGCGCATCCCGGTGGCCTGGTCGCCGGGCAGGCCGGTACCGGTGTAGGTGTTGATGATCGCGTCGTCCGGCAGGACGTTGACGACCACGGTGGCACCGGACGGGATGTTGGCGAAGACCAAGCCGATCTGCCGGCCGGCCGAGCCCAGGTTCCGGGTGACGTTGAAGACCTGCTTCATGCTGGTGCCGTCACCGGTGAAGGTCGCCTCGCCGGCGGTCACCGCGACCGTGCCGGTGGCGGTCGCCTTGCCGACGCAGGCGGAGATCCGCTCGATCCGGGCGAGCACCGACTGGTAGGGCGCGGCGGCGTCCGGATCCTTGATCGCCCGGCCGGTCGGGTCGATGTTGACGGTGCCGGAGAGCACGCCCGCGTACCGCAGGTTCCCGAAGGCCTGGCCCTTGGAGTCGCTGCCGCCGATCAGGATCCGGTTGCTGGTCTTCACGTCCACGTTGCCGCCGACGGTGACGAAGTCGCTCCCGTCGGGCGGCACGACGCGCGAACCGACGCCCACCACACCCATGTTGAAGGCGCCGCCGCCCTGGCTCTTGTCGACGGTGAGATTGCCGAGCGTGACGATCTTGCCCTCGGCCTCGGCGGCCCGGCCGTTCACGGTGCAGTCGCCGCCGGTGAAGATGTTGGTCGAGGCGTCCCGGCCCGCGAAGTCGCCGTTGTGCGGCGGCGACGGCCAGGTGGCCGGACAGTCGGGCCCGGTGCAGGCCCCCAGCGGCGGCGCCAGCGGCGCGGCCGAACCGACCGTCAGCACGGCGGCCAACGGCAGCGCCGCGACGACGGTGGCCACCGCCACCCGGAGGGCCCGGCGTCGGCGGACCTCCGGTGTCCTCGTCATGACGGTTGTTCTGTGATCCGGCATACCGGTGCCCTGACCCATCGACACATTCCTCCGCGCAGAGAAAAGGGCAGGCCGGACAACCTACCGCGGTTCAGTTGATCCTGTGTTAATTCCATCAAATCCGGGACATCCAACACCAAATCGGACTATCCAACCCTAGAGATCATCAGAGCCGATCCGAAAATCATCCGGACAGGCCGGCTGCCGCGTGCCCGCCCCGCCACGGCTAGGTTGGGGACCATGACTTCCGAGGACCAGGACCCGCACGCCCCGCTCGCCGCCGTAGCGGCCAGCGCGGACGTCCTGCGGCACCCCGAGGCCGGCGAGCACCTGCTCACCCCGCTGGAGCGCGAACGGGCCGCCCGGTTCCGGCACGACTCCGGCCGGGCCGACTACACCGCCGCGCACATCCTGGTCCGGCTCTGCGCCGGCCGGCTGCTCGGCGTCCCGGCCGCCGCGCTGACGCTGGCCCAGAACTGCCCCGACTGCGGAAAGGCCGACCACGGCCGCCCGTACCTGCCGGACCACCCGGACGTCCATGTCAGCCTCTCCCACACCAACGGCGTCGTCGCGGCCGCCGCCGGACACCGGCCGATCGGCGTCGACGTGGAGCTCACCGCGCGCAGCGGCGCGCTCCTCGACGTCGCCGGGCGGGTGCTCGGCGCCGCTGAGCTGCGGCTGGTCGAGGCGCACCCGGAGCCGGGGACGGCGTTCCTGCGGCAGTGGGTGCGGAAGGAGTCGCTGATCAAGCTCGGGCGGACCAGCCTCGACGGGCTCGCCGCCGTCGACCTCTCCGCCCTGCCGCTCGACGTCCCGGCGGGCCGTCCGCTGCTCAGCCGCTACCAGGACCTGCACCTGCTCGACTGGACCGACGCCGCGCACGGGGCGGCCGTCTCCGCGGTGAGCACCGCGGCGCCGCGGGTCGTTCTGCTGACGCCGCCGGCCGCCTGAGCGTCCGGGCCCCGCGGCGGACGGCGGGCTGCGGAGGGGCGACGGCGAGGGCGGGACGGCCCGGCCCCGCTGCGGACGGGCGACGGCGAGGGTGCGGCGGCGAGGGCGGGACGGCCCGAGCCCGCGGCGGACCGGCGGTGCGACCCGACCGGCGGGGCCCCGGATAAGCGGTGTTAGCGTGCCTGCTCGGGGCGCGGAACCGGACGCCCCGGCTGCCCGCGCCGCACTCCCGGCGCGCAGCCCCCGTTGGATCAAGGGATGCCCCCGTCATGGCCAAGTTCCTGCTGAGCCTGCACGTCCTCGCCTCGGTGCTGTTCATCGGCCCGGTGGCGGTGGCCGTCAGCATGTTCCCGCGCCGGGCGAAGGCCGCGCTGGCCGGCGGGCCGGACCGGGCCGCCGACGCCGGCATGCTGCGACTGCTGCACCGGATCACCCAGGTCTACGCGCTGCTGGGGATAGCCGTCCCGGTGATGGGCATCGGTGTCGCCCAGGTGATGGACGTGCTCGGGCAGTCCTGGCTGATCGTCTCGATGGTGCTCACCGCGCTCGCCGCCCTCTCCCTGCTGCTCCTCGTGCTGCCCGCCCAGCAGGCGGCGGTGGACGCGCTCGACCTCGACGGCGGGGCGCCCGAACACGGCAAGGCCGTCCAGGGCCTGCGGCTGCTGCCGATGACCGCCGGTGTCTTCAACCTGCTCTGGGCCGTGGTCGTGGTGCTGATGATCGTCCGCCCGGGCTCGACCACGGGCGTCTGAGCCGCCGGCCCGGCGCGCCCGGTACGGTCCTGTCATGACGACGACGGGGACAGCGACCGGTACCGGGACGGGTGTGGGGGCGCTGCTGCGGGGCTGGCGCGAGCGGCGGCAGCTCAGCCAGCTGCAACTGGCGCTCCGGGCCGACTCCTCGGCCCGGCACGTCAGCTTCATCGAGACCGGGCGCTCCCGCCCCAGCCAGGAGATGCTGCTGCGGCTCGCCGACCAGCTGGACATCCCCGTACGGGAGCGCAACTCCCTGCTGCTGGCCGCCGGTTACGCCCCGCACTACCCCGAGACGCCGCTGGACGACCCGGCGATGGACGCGCTGCGGGTGGGCATGGAACGACTGCTGGCCTCGCACGACCCGTACCCCGCGCTGGTGGTCGACGGCACCTTCCGGGTGCTGGCGGCCAACCGCTCGCTCGGCCTGCTGCTCTCCGGCGTCGCCCCGCACCTGCTGGCGCCGCCGCTCAACGCGATGCGGATCACCCTGCACCCCGACGGGCTGGCACCGCGCATCGTCAACTTCCGGCAGTGGCGGCGGCACCTGCTGGAGCGGATGGAGCACCAGATCTCGCTGGTCCGCTCGGAGCCGCTGCGGGAGCTGTTCGACGAGGTCCGGGCCTACCCCGAGCCGTCGACGGCCGTCGACGAGCCGGAGGAGGACATCACCGAGCTGTTCCCGTTCGCCCTGCCCATGCGGGTGGCGTTCGAGGGACGGGTGCTGTCCTTCCTCTCCACCATCGCGACCTTCAACACGCCCATGGACGTGACCGTCTCCGAGCTGGCCATGGAGACGTTCCTCCCGGCCGACGCGGAGACGGTCGCGTTCCTGCAGGCGGCGGTGCCCGCCGACCGTTAGCGGTCGCCGCGGTCGAGCCCGCGCAGGGCGGTGAACTGGAGGACGGCGAACAGCGCCACGGTGCCGGCCTGCGCCGGGATCCAGACCAGCCCGGCGGTGCTCGGCTCCAGCCAGAACCCCATCGCGACCAGGCTGAGCACCGCCCAGACCACGTTGACGTCGATCACCGCCTGCACCGCGAGGCGGGCCGGGCGGCGGCGGGCGGCCAGGACGCCGACGGCGAGGCCGAACACCGCGAGGACTGCGCCGAGTTCGACCAGGGTGGAGCCGCCGACGCCGAGCAGGTCGCCCAGCGGACCGGAGAAGGCCAGGTAGGCGAGGCCGTTTCCGCCGCTGACCACCGCGTCGAGGGCGAGGAAGCGGCGAAGGTTCTGCTGGGCCTTCCGGCCGGAGGCGGAGGTGCGGGCGGCGGTGAGGGCGTTCGCGGACATGGCGGATCAGCCTCCGGAGGTGGGTTCGGGCCCCGGTGCGGTCGGCGCGACCGGGTGCTCCACACTCTGCCCGGCCGGTTCCGGGGCGTCGATTACCTCCGGGGTAATGCCCCAGGTCGGACGCAGGTCGGAGGCGGGGCGGCGCCGGCCGGCCGGTGGCTCAGGGGCGGGTTCGCGATCGTTGCAAGGGGACGCCCGCCCGCTTGACCGAGCGTGCGACGATCGCGGTCTCGGCACGGTCGACACCGAGCGGGCCGAGCGTCCCGGTGAGGAAGCGGTAGAGGCCGCCGTGGTCCGCGCAGAACAGGGTGGCCATCAGGTTGGCCGGTCCGCTGGTGGCGAAGACCCCGTGCACCTGGGGGTGGCGGGCCAGGGCCGTGCCGACCTCGGCGAGCCGGCCCGGGGGGACGTCCAGCCAGAGGTTGGCGTCCACGGCCATGCCCAGCAGCCGCGGGTCGACGGTGACGTGGGTGCGGAGCAGCCCGGCGGCGGAGAGCCGGTGCAGCCGGCGGCGGACGGTCGACTCGGGCGTGCCGACGGCCACCGCCAGGGCGGCGTGGGGCTGCCGGGCGTCGACGGAGAGGCGGGCGAGCAGGCCGCGGTCGAGCTCGTCGAGCGGGGGCTTCTCCCGGGGCCGGTCCGCGGCCGGGTAGGTGGGGGTGGCCGAGTGGGTGGGGGTGGCCGGGACGGGGGCAGCCGGCGAGGTGGGGGCTGTCGACGGGACGGGGGCGGCCGGGGCCAGGGCTGCCACCTCGGCGTCGTCCAGGTAGCCGGCCTGCCACTGGCCCGCGTCCGAGAAGGCGTGCAGCACCGCGTGGGTGGTGGTCTCGGTGACCGCCGCGGTGGCGGGCAGCTGCCCGTACAGCAGCCGGTCCCGGGCGCCGGCGTCGCTCAGCATCACCGCACCGACCTCCTGGCCGCCGAGCATGACGTCGACGAAGGGCACGTCGGGGCGGTCGGCGAGGGCCTGGGCGATGGTGTCGACCTTGCCCCGCAGCACCCGGACCCGCAGCAGCAGCGCGCCGACGGCGGCGTCCTCGACGTCGGGCATCCGGACGACGCGCAGCAGCCCCGCCTGCTGCATCCGGGCCAGGCGGCGGGTCACGGTCCGGGCGGAGACGCCGAGCACCTCGGCGATCCGGCCGGTCCCCGCCCGGCCGTCGACCTGGAGGGCGCAGACCAGACGACGGTCCAGCGTGTCCAGCACCGCGTCCGGATCAGCAGTCGAGAGGTCCATGGAGTCCGATCTCCGCCATTTCTTGATCGCTTCACGTCCTGTCCAGCAGTACGGACGGTACTCCTTGTCCTGTGCGGCCAGCGGATCCGGCTTCCGGGCCGCGACGGACAGGACGCTGACACGACAGGAGGACGGCGATGAACGACGAGGTCCAGGAGCTGAAGGAGCTGCTGCCGGCGGTGGAGGCGGCGGTGCGGGAGGTCGGCGCCCGGCTGGCCGAGATGCGACCGGCCGAGCCCACCCCCGGGCGGACGGTCGCGGAGGCGATGGCACACTTCGCCGAGCTGGACGGCCCCGCCGCCGCCCTCCTGCGGGCCCGGCTGGGCGAACTGCGGCCGCAGGCCGGCTGGGTGACGGACGAACTGGAGGGGTCGGTGCCGGCCGAGGGCGAGTGGTGGCTCTGTGACGCCACCGACGGCGCCGTGCAGTACCTGCTGGGTCTGCCGCACTGGGCGGTCACCGCGACCCTGGTCCGGGACGGCGCCGCGGTGCTGGCCGTGGTGCACGCGCCGCAGCTCGGCGGGCGGACGTACCGCGCGGTGCGGGGCGGCGGCGCCGAGCTGGACGGGCGGGCGGTCGCGCCGCTGGAGCGCGAGCTGGCGGTGGCCGTGGCCGGGACCAGCCAGCCGCCGTCGGCGGCCGCGGACCGGGTGGCACTGCGCCGGGCGGGCGAGTCGCTGACGGCGGTGCTCGGTTCGGTGCTGGCCGTCCGCAACCTGGGGCCGACCTCCTTGCAGGTGGCCCAAGTCGCCTCCGGGCACCTGGGGCTGTTCTGGGAGTACGGCGCCGACGCCGGCAACCTGCTGCCCGGCGCGCTGATCGCGGCCGAGGCGGGCGCGACGGTGACGGACGCCGTCGGCGCGGCCTGGACGGCCGGCTCCGACGGCTTCCTCGCCGCCGCGCCCGGGCTGCACGGGGACGTGCTGAAGGTGCTGCGTTCGGTCGGGTGACGGCGCGCCCGCCTCAGCGGTCGGCGAGGCCGAACAGCCGGGCCGCGTTGTCGTGGCAGACCGCGCGCAGCCACTCCTCCCCCAGGCCCAGCCGGTCCAGCGCCTCCAGCTGGTGCACGTAGCGGTACGGGATGCTGGGGAAGTCGCTGCCGAGCAGGACCCGGTCCTGGAGCCCGACCAGGCGCGGCAGTTCGGCGGGCGGGAACGGGGTGTCGCGCTCGACGAAGTCGGTGAACGCGATGGTGGTGTCGAGCCGCACGTGCGGGTACCGCTCGGCGAGGTCGAGGAAGTCGGTGTACTCGGGCAGCCCCAGGTGGGCCACCACCACGGCCAGCCGCGGGTGCCGGGCCAGCACCTCGCCGATCGGGCCGGCCCCGGTGTACTTGCCGGGGACGGGTCCGGAGCCGCAGTGCGTGACCACCGGCGTGCCGGTCTCGGCGAGCAGGCCCCACACCTCGTCGAGCAGCCGATCCGTCGGGTCGTACCCGCCGACCTGGACGTGCGCCTTGAAGACCCGGGCGCCGTCCTCGATCGCCCGGGCCACGTACGCGGGCGCGCCGGGCTCGGGGAAGAAGGTCGCGGTGTGCAGGCAGTCCGGGGTACGGGCGGCGAAGCCGGCGGCCCAGGCATTGAGCCAGGCGGCCATGCCGGCCTTGTGCGGGTAGAGCATCGCAGTGAACGCCCGGACGCCGAAGTCCCGCAGGCACTGGACGCGTTGGTCCTCGGCCAGCCGGTAGGTGATCGGCCACGGCCGATCGACCAGCGGGCCCGCCGCGTCGAAGTACGCCCACACCTTGTCGAGGACGTTCTGCGGCATGAAGTGGGTGTGCACGTCGATCAGACCGGGCAGGCCGAGGCGCTGCCAGAAGGCGCGGACCTCGGCCGCCTCGGCACTCCTGTCGACGGCGTCGCTCATGGCCGCGCCGTCGGCCCTGACGGTGGCGTCGCTCATGCGGGCTTCGTCGCTCATGCGGGCTTTGTCGCTCATGCGGGCACCGGGCGGGCGCGGTCGATGATCGCCCCGGCGTCGGTCCCGGACGGCAGGGTGCCGAAGGCCGCTCCGTGGTCGCCGCCGAGCCGGGAGGCGCAGAAGGCGTCCGCCACCGCCGGGTCGCCGTGGCGGACCAGCAGCGAGCCCTGGAAGGCCAGCGCCATCGACTCGACCAGCCGGCGCGTCCGGAACTCCACGTCGCCCAGGTCGGCGAGCTGCTTGCGGAGTTCGGCGACGGCCGCGTCGAGCCGGCGGTCCGCGCCGGCCGCCGCGTCCAGCTCGCCGAGGAAGGCCTCGACGCTCTCCGGCCGCCTGGCCATGGCGCGCAGCGCGTCCAGGGCCGCGACGTTGCCGGAGCCCTCCCAGATCGAGACCAGCGGCGCCTCCCGGTAGAGCCGGGGCATGCCGGACTCCTCGACGTAGCCGTTGCCGCCCAGGCACTCCAGGGCCTCCGCCGCGTGCGCCGGCCCGCGCTTGCAGACCCAGTACTTGGTGACGGCCAGCCCCAGCCGCCGCACCAGCTTCTCGGTCTCGTCCCCGGCGAGGGCCCGGTCGGTGGCCTGGGCGAGCCGCATCGCGACGACCGTGGCCGCCTCGGACTCCACCACCAGGTCGGCGAGCACGTTGCGCATCAACGGCTGGTCGACCAGCGCCCTGCCGAACGCGTGGCGGTGGACGGCGTGGTGGACGGCCCGGGTGGCGCCGAGACGCATGCCGGAGGCGGCTCCGATGGAGCAGTCGAGGCGGGTCATGTTGACCATCTCGATGATGGTCGGGACTCCCCGCCCCTCCTCGCCGACCAGCCATCCGACCGCGCCGTCGTACTCGATCTCGGCGGAGGCGTTGGACTTGTTGCCCAGCTTGTCCTTGAGCCGCTGGAGGTGGAGGCGGTTGCGACCGCCGTCCGGGAGGACGCGCGGCAGCATGAAGCAGCTCAGCCCGCCCGGCGCCTGGGCCAGCGTCAGGAAGAGGTCCGACATCGGCGCCGAGGTGAACCACTTGTGACCGGTCAGGCGGTAGGTGCCGTCCGCGTGCGGGGTGGCGGTGGTGGTGTTGGTGCGGACGTCCGAGCCGCCCTGCTTCTCGGTCATCGACATGCCGGCGATCAGCCCGCGCTTGCCGCGCGGCTCGCGCAGCCCGAAGTCGTACTCGGTGGCGGCGAGCAGCGGCTCCAACTCGGCCGCGAGGGCCGGGTTCGCGCGCAGGGCGGGGACCGCCGCGTACGTCATGGAGACGGGGCAGGTGTGGCCGGCCTCGACCTGGCCCCAGACGAAGAACTTGGCCGCGCGGGCGGCGTGTGCGCCCGGCCGGTCGTCACGCCAGGGCGCGGCGTGCAGACCGTGGCCGACGGCGGTGCGCATCAGCTCGTGCCAGGCCGGGTGGAACTCCACCTCGTCGATCCGGTGGCCGAAGCGGTCGTGGGTGCGCAGCACCGGCGGGTTCTCGTTGGCCAACCGGCCCCACTCGGCGGCCTGTTCGGAGCCGGCCAGCCGGCCCAGCTCGTGCAGCTCGGGCTCGGCCCAGCCGGCGCCGGCCCGGTGCAGGGCGGCGATCAGCGCCGGGTCGGCGGCGGTGTCGTGTCCGTACGGCAGGGGCACCTGGTTGGTGACCTCATGCGTCGCTGTCATCGCGTCCTCCCAGGGCACGCAGGGTGAAGGAGACCAGGGCGGGGACCACCTCGGGCGGCGTGTCCCCGGTAGCGGGTGTGTGGGCCTCGGCGAGCGGGCCCGCCAGCGCCTCGCCGACCGCCCCGACGATGCCGGCCGCCGTCAGCTCCGGGTCCTGCCGGGGCAGTTGGCCGGCCGCCACGGCCGCGGTGATCTCGGTGGCGATCACGTCGCGGAACGCCCGCCGGAACACCAGGCGTTCGGCGTCCACGACCGCGTCGGCCGGCTCGACCAGCAGCGCGTAGGCGAGCCGCGGTGCCCGCAGGGCTCGGGCGGCGAAGGTCTCGACGACGGCGGCGATCCGCTGCTGCGGGGTCTCGCGGTGGGCGACGGCCTCGTTGACGGCGGCGATCTCGCGGGTGACCACCCGGCGGAACAGTTCGACGGACAGCTCGGCCTTGTTGGCGAAGTGCTGGTAGAGACTGCCGGTGGCGATCCCGGCTCGGTCCGCCACGGCGGCCATCGAGCAGCCGCCGTAGCCGCGCTCGGCGAGCAGCCCGACCGCCGCCTGGAGCACCGCCTCGCGCTGGGCGTCCAGGCGGGCTTGTACGGCGGGCGTGCGTCGGTAGGCCATGGAAGCATTGAAGCACCGATTCACTGCTTCGGGGAGGGGGCGCGCGCCGCTTTCCCCACCGGGGCTCCCCCCGGGGCTTCCCGCTGGGGCCTTCCACTGGGGCTTCCCCCGCCGGGGTGGGCGCGGGCGAGTGCCGGCCGGTGCAGCGGGCGGGGGTGGGGGCGGGGTGCGGGCGCATGAGAAGGGGCCACCCGTCGGCGGCATGCCGGCCGGGTGGCCCCTCGCGGATCCTGGGTGGTCGCCCGCCGCCGTTACAGGCGGTGGTGCTCCAGCTTCAGACCCTCCTCGTCCAGCGGACCGAACGGCGGGACCTGGTGCGACTGGGCCAGCGAGCGGGCGGCCTCCGGGTCGGCCAGACCCGCCCACTCCAGCACCTTCGCGGTGGCCTCGGCCGACTCCGCCGCCGGCAGCTTGCCGATGTTGGAACCGTGATTGCCGCCGGGCACGGTGTAGACGTGGCTGTCCTCACTGCCCCAGCCCAGCCGGAACGGCTCGGCGCCCCACGGGTCGTTCTGCCCGTAGACGAAGATGATCCGCTCGGCCGAGTGCTTCACCCAGCGGTCGATGTCACGCATCGCGGACGGGTCGAAGCGCATCGGGATGCTCTTCGGCACGTAGGTGCGCGGCGAGTACAGCTCCTTGAAGTCGTAGTGCTGCAGGCCCTTGAGGTGCGGGACCTCGAAGGTGGGCGAGCCCAGCTCGGTGCCCGCCTGGTAGTAGTACGCGGTGTACTTGGCGAGCGACTGGTCGCTGTTGCCGGTGATGCCGGACTGCTCGTCGAACCACGCGTACAGCTGGTCGTCGGTGGCGGCGGCCCCCGGCGGGACCTTGGCACAGTCCGCCTCGGTGCTGTACTGCCAGAACGCCCAGACCACGTCGAGCACGCCCGCCTCGTACGCCCGGTCCGCGCTGCCGGTGGTGGTGAAGGTCGAACCGGCGGCGGCGTTGTCGGCCGTGTAGCGCGCCTCCAGCCGGTCGCGGCGGACCAGCAGCTCACGCTGCGCGGCGTTCAGCGCGGCACGGCACTCCGGGGTGCCGACGTTCTTGAAGAACTCGGTGTACGCGGAGTCCTCGCGGTTGTCGACGTCGTTCGGCGCGACGTACGCGATGGTGCCGTCCACGTCCTCCGGGAAGAAGCGCCGGTGGTAGGTGGAGGACATGCCGCCCTTGCTGGCCCCGGTCGAGAGCCACGCGCGGTGGTAGATCCGCTTGAGGGCGGTGATGATCCGGTGCGAGTCGGTGGCCGCCTGCTGGATGCCGGCCTTGGTCCAGTCGGCGGGCTCCGGGCGGGACGGCGTGAAGTAGCGGTACTCGATGGAGACCTGGTTGCCGTCGGTCAGCCGGGTCGGCTCGGTGCGCGAGGGGTTGGTGCCGAGGGTGTAGCCGTTGGTGTAGAAGACCGTCGGGCGGTCGTAGCCCCGGTGCAGCACGCTCAGCCGCTGCTGGAACGTACCGAGCCACGGGCGGAAGTGGTCGATCGGCTGGGTGTACGTGAGGAGGAAGTACCGGTGGTCGGCGTCGGTGGGCTTCTCCTCGGTGACGGCCATCCCGGGGATCGCCGCCAGCCGGTCCTTGATGTCGGCCGAGGCGTCGTCCGCGACGGACGGTCCGGCGGAGGCCTGCGCACCGGTCTCCGCGCTGCCGGGCTCCCCCTGCGCGAACGCGGGCGTCGCCAGGCCGAGGCCGAGCAGCGGTATCAGCAGAACGGCGACCAACAGCCTTCTGAGCTTGGTGGACATCAACTCTCCATCGGGTCAACGGAACTGTTCGACACTCTCCGGCAGCCGGTGGCCGGCCGCCGGTCGGACGGCCGTCCGGTAGACGGCCGAGTGGGCCACCCGCCGATCGCGGATGGCCCACCGGGGAAAGGTGTGCAGGTCAGGGGCGCGGCAGGGTGCAGCCGGGCAGGGTGAGGTCGAGGCGGTTGCCCGCCGCGAAGCAGGCCGGGATGCCGTAGGTCTCCTGGGCGTAGTTGATGCCCTGGCGGACGGTCACCACCCCGTTCTGGTCCACCTCGCACGGGTTGTTGTCGGTGCAGCGCTGGCCGTCCTCGTTGCCGGTGTTGTTCACGGCGACGACCTGGCCGGTGTTGACGTCGACCACGGGCGAGCCGGAGGTGCCGCCGATGGTGTTGCAGCTGGAGGTGTAGCGGACCGAGTCCTTCCAGGTCCAGGAGCCCTCCTTCAGCCGGTAGACGAAGCCGTCGACCGAGCAGGAGTAGATCTTCTTCCAGTACCCGGAGACCACCTTGATCGAGGTGCCTTGGACCGGGTGGCCCGCCGCGATGGTCAGCGGGGCGATCCCGTAGCGCGACTGGATCGAGGCGTAGGTGGTGTTCAGCTGGTAGATCGACACGTCGGTGTCGGTCATGGTCCCGTAGACCACCTTGGTGGCGCGCAGCGTCGCGGCCTTGCCGCCGGTGGAGTTGAGCAGCGAGAAGGTGCGGCTGGACGCCTGGTTGACCACGACCTCGCCGGGACCGGGGAACCCGCTCTCCAGGCAGTGGCCGTTCGAGAGGACGAGCGCCGGGTCCGTGGCGGCCGAGCCGGGGAGGCGGACCAGCGAGCCGGAGCAGTTGCTGAGCGCCACCGTACCGGCGAAGTTCACCGCGGCGGCGGCCCGCACCTGCGTCCCGGCGGCTTCCGCGACGTTCTCCGCGGTGACTGCGGACGTCTCGGCGGCTGCGGCGGCTGCGGTGGTGGCTCCGGTCTCGGCGGGGGCCGCGGTTGCTGCGGGGGCTGCGGCGAGGGCGGTGGCCCCGGCGAGCAGGAGCGTGGAGAGCATGCCTATGAGCGGCTTCTTCATGAGAGACCTCTCGTTGTGGGGGTGCACCCAAGCTGGCGCGGACATGACGAGATGTCAAGAGTCCACCCATAAACGAGGGGTACGGTCGACCGCTCCCCCACCCCCGGCCACCCCGACCGGCCCCGGCCATCCCGACCGGCCTCAACCACCCCAACCGGCCTCAACCACCCCGACCGGCCTCAGCCACCTTGCCAGTGACGGCGGCCGAGGCTGATCAGCCGGAGCTGGAGCCTGGCGGTGGCGGCGATCCGCCGCTCACGGGCCGGATCCGCCTCCTGCGCCTCAAGGAAGGCCGCGGCCGTGGAGACCATGTGGTCGACGTAGAGCTCGGCCAGCATTCGCAGATCCTCCCGGCTCCACCCCTCGGACACCGGCTGGAGCGCGAGCGCCGCGCCCACCTCCTCGGCGAACCGCCCCAGTTCGGCGTCGATCGCCTCCCGCACCTGCCGCACACCGCCGTGCCGCTCGCGGGACAGGAAGCGCACGTGAGCGTGGTGCTCGCGGACGTGCTGCTCGATGACGTCCACCGTCCGGTCGATCAGCTCCTCCGCCCCGCCCGCACCGGCGAGCACCGAGCGGACCATCACATGGAGACTGGCGAGCGACTCCTCGACCAGCGCCACGCCAAGGGCGGCGAGGTCGGGGAAGTGGCGGTAGAACGCGGCCGGCGACAGCCCGGCGGCACGGGTGACCTCGCGCACGCCGAGGCTCGCCAGGTTCTGATCGGCCAGCAGGCCGAGCCCCGCATCCAGCAACGCACGCCGACTCTGCTGCTTCTGGGCCTGTCTGGCCCCCACACTGTGCCTCACGCCATTCAGTAAACAAGTGTTTGCCGAACTTGGCCAGCCGGGCGTAGAGTGGCCAAGGATTCAGCGAACACTTGTAAACCCAAAGTCTCGCACCGTCTGCTCCCGGAAGGGCACGCCATGATCCTGCTCACCGCCCTGATCGCCATGGGCGTCCTCGTCGGCGCCGCCGCCCACACCTCGCTCCCGGTCTTCCTCACCGCCTCCGCCGCCATCGCCGCCTGGCTGCTCGCGTTCGGCGCCCGCGAGGGCATCGCCCGTCTGCGTCAGCGCTGAGCCGACACCCCCCTCCGCCCTCCGACCTTCTGACCCACCGGCCTCTGCCCTCCTCGGAAGGACTCACCACCACCATGAGCACCGCCACGAGCACCAGCGCTGTCACGAGCATCGACGCCCGCACCGCCGTGGACGCTGGCACGGGCACGACGCGCCGTCACACCACCTCCGAAGCCGACAACCTGGCCGTCGCCTCCTTCCTGCTCGGCCTGCCCGGCCTGCTGCTCTTCAACATCGTCCTCGGACCGCTCGCCATCGTCCTCGCCACGCTCGCCCTCGTCCGGGGCACCCGCCGCCGCGGACGCGCCGTTCTCGGCCTGGTGCTCGGCGTCGCCGCCCTGGCCCTCCTGGCCGTCACCACCGCCGCCGACCACGGTGTGCTCTGGCAGCTCGGCACCTGAGCCGGTAACGGCTCGGGCGGCGAGCCCCGGATGGCGGGTGCGCTCGGGCGGCGAGCCCCGGATGGCGGGTGCGCTCATGTGGCGAGCCCCGGATGGCGGGTGCCCTCGGGTAGCCCGACCGTGCGGCCCTGCAGCCTCCGCGGACCGCTCTGGCCAGCGCAGGAACCACGCCACTCGAACGACTGATCCAGCCAATCCGCGGCGCCGCACCCGCCCGTCCCCGTACTGTGACGCTATCGGCCGGGTGAATGTATGGGGGCTGGAGTGACGACCGAGTACCAGAGTGACGCGCAGTCGGAACCGACGGGAGGCCCCGGCGCCCCCGGACGGGCGGGCCGGCTGCTCGCCGTGAGCGACCTCCACGTCTCCTACCAGGAGAACCGCGACCTGCTGGAGAAGCTGGAGCCGGACTCCCCTGACGACTGGTTGATCGTCGCCGGTGACATCGCCGAAATCACCACCTCCATCGAGTGGAGCCTGGGCCTCCTGGCCGAACGCTTCGCCCGCGTGATCTGGGCCCCCGGCAACCACGAGCTGTGGACCCACCCGGACGACCCGGTACAGCTGCGCGGCGTGGCCCGTTACGAGTACCTGGTGGAGCTCTGCCGCCGTCTCGGTGTCGTCACCCCCGAGGACCCGTACCCGGTCTGGGAGGGCGCCGGCGGACCGGTCGCCGTGGCGCCGCTCTTCCTGCTGTACGACTACTCCTTCCGTGCGCCGGGGACGACCACCAAGGAGGAGTCCCTGGCAGCCGCCTACAGCAGCGGCGTGGTCTGCGCGGACGAGCGGATGCTCCACCCGGACCCGTTCCCGGACCGCGACTCCTGGTGCCGCGAGCGCGTCCGGATCACCGAAGAGCGGCTCGCCGCCCACGACCCGGACCTGCCGCTGGTCCTGGTCAACCACTATCCGCTGGTGCGCCACCCCACCGAGGTCCTCTGGTACCCGGAGTTCGCCCAGTGGTGCGGCACCGAGCTGACGGCCGACTGGCACCGCCGCTTCAACACCGCCGCGATGATCTACGGCCATCTGCACATCCCCCGGGTGACCTCCTACGACGGCGTCCGCTTCGAGGAGGTCTCGCTCGGCTACCCCCGCGAGTGGCACCGCCGCGGCCTGCCGGACCCGCTGCTGCGGGAGGTGTTCCCGCAGGGCGGCTGAGGCCACCCTCCGGCCCGCGGCTTCGAGGTCCTGAGGAGCTGACGGCCGGAGGAGCTGAGAGCCGGAGAGCTGAGGCGCGGGCGGCCCGGAGTGCCGCGGCGCGGAGTCGCCGCGGCCCGCGGGTCCACGGTGGGTGCAGCCGGCCCCTGCACCCACCCGCCCGCCTCACTCCGTCGCGATCGCCCGGAGCACGTCCAGCCGCGCCGCCCGGCCCGCCGGACGGAGGCCGGCCACCGCGCCGGCCAGCAGCCCGGCCACCAGCACCACCGCGAGCTGCCCCGGCGGTATCGCGAACGAGCCCGTCCCCGCGCTGTCCGAGGCCCGCACCAGTGCCCAGCCGAGGAAGGCCCCGAGACCGAGCCCGCCCACCGTGCCGAACGCGGCCACCAGCACCGACTCCCAGCGCACCATGGCCCGCAACTGCGCCCTGGTCTGGCCGACCGCCCGCAGCAGACCCAGCTCCCTGGTCCGCTCGTGCACGGCCAGCGTCAACGTGTTGGCGATGCCGAGCAGCGCGATCAGGACCGCGAGCGCCAGCAGTGCGTAGACCACCGAGAGCATCATGTCGACCCCTCCGGCGGCGCTCGCCGCGTACTCGTCCCGGTCCTGCACCTTCGGGTTCCCGAACGGGGCCGCGGCCTTCTCGACGGCCGCCCTGCCGGCCCCGAGCGCCACTCCGCTCTTCAGGCCCACGGCCACCACGGTGTCAGAGTCCTGACCGCGGTGCGGGGCCCAGGCCTGGCGGGTTATCAGGTAGTCGCCGGCCAGCCCGCCGCCCTCGTACAGGGCGCGGACGGTGAACGTGCCGCTCACGCCGTCCGCGAAGCCGACGGTGACGCTCTGGCCCAGCCTCCAACTGTGCTGTCCGGCCTCGCTGCGCGAGACCGCCAGGCCGTCCGTGCCCAGGGCGTCGAGCGTGCCGTCGACCCGGCCGAGGTCGACGATCCCGGCCAGCCGCGCCGGATCGGTGACGTCCAGCGTCCGCCCGTGGCCGTCGATCCGTGCGACGCCGCGGCCGAGGCCCACCGTCTGCCGGACCTCGGGCAGTTGGGCCAGCGCGTCGGCCAGCTTCGGGCTGACCCCGCTGCCGCCCGCACCGAACGAGGGCGCGGTGACGGCGAGATCCCCGGCGAAGGAGGAACTCACCGTGGCGTCCAGGGTGGCCTTGACGGAAGCGCCGAACACCGTGAACAGGGTGACCACGGCGACGCCGATCATCAGCGCGCTCGCGGTCGCCGACGTCCGACGCGGGTTACGGGCCGCGTTGCACCGGGCCAGCGTGCCGGAGACCCCGCGCAGCCGGGTCAGCGGAGCACCGAGCGTCCTGACCGCGAAGGCCGCGGCGACCGGGCCGAGCACCACCACGCCCGCCAGAACGCCCAGCGCACCGGCGACGGTCAGCGTCACCGACGGCCCGTCGGTCGCACCGACGACGGCGGCCGGGACGCCGGCCGCGACCAGCACGGCGCCGAGCGCCACCCGGACCGTGCCGGAACGTCCCTCGGCCGCCCGGTCCACCCCGGTGTCGCGCAGCGCCGCCAGCGGCACGGTGCGCCCGGCCCGGACGGCCGGCAGCAGCGCCGAGCCCACCGCCACCACCGTACCGACCAGCAGCGGCAGGACGACCGCGGCCGTGGTGATCACCATGCCACCGGTCGGCAGCGAGAAGCCCAGCGCCGAGAACAGTGCCTTGAGCCCGGCCGCCACCCCGATCCCGCCGAGCAGTCCGCCGAGCGAGGCCAGTGCGCCGACGGCCAGCGCCTCGGCCAGCGTCGCGCCCAGCACTTGGCCGCGCACCGCGCCGAGTGCCCGGAGCAGCGCGTTCTCCCTCGTCCGCTGGGCGACCACGATGGCGAAGGTGTTGTGGATGGTGAAGGTCGCGACCAGCAGCGCGATCCCGGCGAAGACCAGCAGCAGCGTGGTGAACATGGTCAGGAACCGCCCGGACACCATGTCCGTGCTCTCCTGGGTGGCCGCCGCCCCGGTGACCGCCTCCACCCCGGCCGGCAGCTGCGGGGCGATCCGCGCCACCAGCTCGCCCTGCGGGATTCCGCCGGCGGCCCGGACCTGGATCGAAGCGGCCTGGCCGCTGCCCTTGGGCGTGAGGTAGCGCTCGGCGTCCCCGAAGGCCAGGGCCGTGAAGGTGCTCGGTCCCATCCCGTCGGCACTGTCCCCGAAGGTGGCGATCCCGACGATGGTGACCGTCACCGGGTCGGGGGTGCGCAGCACGGTGGTGGAGCCGAGGTGCAGGCCTCCGGTCTTCGCCGCGCCCCGGTTGATCACTGCCTCGCCGGGAGCGGCGGGCGCGCGGCCCTCCGAAAGCTTGTACGGGTTCAGCCGGCTGTCGCCGAGCCAGTTGCCGGCCAGGGTCGGCGGACCCTGCCCGCCGACGGGCTTGCCGTCACTGCCGACCAGCTGGCCCGCGCCCTGGACGGACGGCTCGGCGGCCGCCACCCCGGGGACGGCGCGCAGCCGGTCGGCCAGCGCCGTGTCGACGGGTGCCCGGACACCGCCGGGCGTGCCCGGGGAGTCGAGCACGTCGGCGCTGCGGACCACCACGTCCGTCCCGGCGTTGGCATCGGCGAACAGGGTGTCGAAGTTGGCCCGCAGGGTGTCGCCGAGCACCATCGTCCCGGTCAGGAAGCTGACCCCGAGCAGGATCGACAGAAAGGTGCCGACCAGTCGGCGTCTGTGCTCGCGCAGGGAGCGCAGACTGAGCCGGACGGCGGTTGTCGTGGAGCTCATGCGCCCTCCTCCGTTCGCCCCGCAGGGGTGTGAGCCCCTGCCCACACCTGGGTCGTCCGACCGCTTCGCCCGCTCATGACCGCCCCTGTTCGAAGGCCTTCATCCGGTCCAGCACCCCGCCGGCGGTGGGCCGCTCCATCCGGTCGACCAGGCGGCCGTCGGCGAGGAACAGCGCCTCGTCGGCGTGCCCGGCGGCCATCGGGTCATGGGTGACCATGACGACCGCCTGCCCCATCTCGTCCACCGCGCGGCGCAGCAGCCCGAGCACCTCGCCGCCGGTGCGGGAGTCGAGGTTCCCGGTCGGCTCGTCGGCGAAGACCACCTGCGGCCGCCCGGCGAGCGCCCGGGCCACCGCGACGCGCTGCTGCTGGCCGCCCGAGAGCTCGCTCGGGCGGTGGTGGAGCCGGTCACCGAGGCCGACGACGTCGATCAGCGCGTCCAGCCAGGCCTGGTCCGGCGCAGCGCCGGCCAGGTCCAGCGGGAGGGTGATGTTCTCTCGGACGGTGAGCGTGGGCACCAGATTGAACGCCTGGAAGACGAAGCCGATCCGTTCCCGGCGCAGCAGGGTGAGCCGCCGGTCGCCGAGCGGGCCCAGCTCGGTGTCACCGATGTAGGCGCTGCCGGCGGTGAGGGTGTCCAGCCCCGCCGCGCAGTGCATCAGGGTGGACTTGCCCGACCCGGAGGGGCCCATGATCGCGGTGAACCGCCCGGCCGGGAACTCGACCGTGACGTGGTCGAGCGCCCGGACCTCCGTTCCGCCGACGCCGTAGATCTTGACGGCGTCGGCGACCCGCGCGGCGGTGCCGCGTACGACATCGAGGGTGGTCACTTCCCGGCACCCCCTCGGTAGTCGCCGCCGAACGGGCCGCGCTCCTGCGTGCGGCGTGTCTCGGTCAGCACGGCCCGCTTGGCGCGGTACTCGTCGGCGTCGATGTCGCCCTCGGCGTAGCGACGGCCCAGTACGGCCAGCGGGTGGTCCGGGCCGGCTCCGCAGCCCCGGCGCCAGACCGTCCGGCGCAGGAGGACGATCACGAGGAACACCACGGCGGCCCAGGCCAGCGGGATCAGCAGGATCCAGGGGCCCGGCCAGTGCCCGTCGTGGTCGGCCAGCAGCGTGTTCATGGTGGTTCATCTCCTCGGCGGTGGGCTTCAGGGGCCTCGGGACGGTTCCGAAGTGACCTCGGGAGGGTTCCCGAAGTGCTTTGAGCCTCCCGCCGGGGGAGCTACTCCCGCGTCCTCCAGGGAGCGGCAGTCGGGATACTCCCGCGGGAGTACGGACGGCCGCGCCGCAGGGTGCGGGGAGTACGGGCAGGACAGAAGCGGGGGCGGCGGGACAAGGAGTACCGGATGTAGTGAGGTGGCAGAGGGCGTTCCTCAACCGCGGGGGCGGTCCGGGCGGTCGGACCACACCGAAGCGGCCGGGCCGCGCCGCAGGGGCCCGGCCGCGCCTCGGGCGCCGGGCCACACTGCAAGGCGCCGGACCCCACCTCAGGAATCCGGGCCGCGCCTCAGGAATCCGGGCCGCGCCTCAGCCCAGCCAGCCCGGCCGGACCAGCCCCGACTCGTAGGCCAGCACGACGAGTTGCGCCCGGTCCCGTGCGCCGAGCTTCACCATCGCCCGGCTGACGTGCGTCTTCGCGGTCAGCGGGCTGACCACCAGCCTGCGGGCGATGTCCTCGTTGGAGAGCCCCATGCCGACCAGCGCCAGGACCTCCCGCTCGCGCTCGGTGAGCACGGAGATGTCCGTCAGGCCCGTCGCCGAAGCCTCCGGCGCCTTCGAGCGGGCCGCGAACTCGCCGATCAGACGGCGCGTCACCCCGGGTGAGAGCAGTGCGTCCCCGGCGACCGCGACCCGGACGGCCCGTAGCAGCTCGGCCGGCTCGGTGTCCTTGACCAGGAACCCGGCCGCCCCCGAACGCAGCGCCTCGAAGACGTACTCGTCCAGCTCGAAGGTGGTCAGCACGACCACCCGGACCTCGGCCAGTACCGGGTCGGACGCGATCCGGCGGGTCGCCTCCAGCCCGTCCATCCGCGGCATCCGGATGTCCATCAGGACGACGTCCGGCAGGAGTTCGCGGGCCAGCCGGAGCGCGGCCTCGCCGTCGTCCGCCTCGCCGACGACGGTGAGGTCGTCCTGCATGTCGAGCAGCACGCGGAACCCCGCCCGTACCAGCAGCTGGTCGTCCGCCAGCAGTACCCGGATCACGGGCCCTCCCTCTCATCGGTGGTCCCCGGGCCCGCTCCCGTGGACGTCGGCCCCTCGCCTGCGGACGCCGGCCCCTCACCGGTGGACGCCCGCCCCTCACCGGTGGCCCCGGGCGGCGCGCCCTCCGGCCGCGTCGGCAGCACCGCCCGGACCCGGAACCCGCCGCCCGCCGACGGCGCCACCGGCCCCGCCGTGATGCTGCCGCCGAACGCCGCGGCCCGTTCCTGCATCCCGGCCAGCCCACTGCCCGACCCACCCGCGTCACCGGGCGAGGCCGGGCCCGGGTCGGCGACCACGACGACCAGGGCGTCGGGATCCGTCCAGTCCAGCACGACGACCGCCTGCCGGGCGATCGAGTGCCGGATCACGTTGGTCAGCGCCTCCTGGACGATCCGGAAGGCCGTCAGGTCGACGCCGGCGGACAGCGCCCGCCGGCCGCCCTTCTCGTGCACCTCCACCGCCAGCCCGACGTTGTCCGCCTGCTCGGTCAGCTCGTCGAGCCGGTCCAGCCCGGGTGCCGGGCCGCGCGGCGCCGCCGCCCCGGGCGCCCGCAGCGTCCCGAGCACCTGGCGGACCTCGCCGAGCGCCTCCTTGCTGGTCGCCTTGATCGTGGTCAGGGCCGTCCGCGCCTGCTCCGGCCGTTTGTCGATCAGCGCGAGCGCGACCCCGGCCTGGATGTTGATCAGCGACAGGCTGTGCGCCAGGATGTCGTGCAACTCCCGTGCCATCCGCAGCCGTTCCTCGTTGGCCCGGCGCTGCGCCAGCTGCTGCTCGTACTCCCGGTGGGCGGCCATCTGCTCCCGCCGGAACCGCACGATCTCGGCGACCGACACCACCAGCAGCAGCCAGGTGACCAGCGCCAGCTCCTGCCACCAGGTGATCGTCGACGGCGCCGCGCGCTGCCAGTCGGCCGGCACCGCGAAGGTGACCAGCGCATGGACGAGGTAGACCCCGCCGAGCCCGGCCCAGGCCGCCCGGCGGTGTCCGGAGCCGATCGCCGTGCAACAGGCGATCACCCAGCCTAGGAAGACCGGCCCGTACGGGTACCCGGCGGTCACGTACACCGCCGTGACCAGCGAGGTGCCCGCCACCACCGCCACCGGCCACCTGCGGCGCAGCACGAGCAGCGCGGGCCCGAGCAGCAGCAGGAGGTAGCCGAAGGCGTCCAGCGGGACCCGCCCGCTCTGGTGCCTCGCGGCCGCGGAGGACCCGGCCACCTGGACCGCCGCGACCACGATCGCCGCAGCCACCGGCCACCCCGCCTTGGCGGCCCGCACCCACGGCGGACGCCACGGCTCGGCGAGCCCACCCGGAGGCGCACCGAACCCGCCCGGCACGGGATGCTCCCCCGGCATGGGATGCTCCTCCGACGCGGGGTGATCCCCCGGCGGCCCGGAACCCGCCGACGGCGGCCGAGGTGTACGCGGCGTCATGCCCGGAAGGCTAGACCCCGCGCACGCCCCGCCGCGTCACCCCGGAGTTGCGTTCGGGCGTACTCCCGCGGGAGTACGCCCGAACGCAAGCTCTACTCCCAGCCCTCTGCTCCCCTCTACCCCTCCGCCCTCGTCTTCGCCTCCGCCTTCGCCTTCGCTTCCGCCTCCGCCCTCGTCTCCGCCTCCGCCTTCGCCCTCGTCTCCGCCTCCGCCTTCGCCCTCGTGTCCGCCTCCGCCTCATCGAAGGTCGCCGAGGCCTCCGGCCGGGCGAGCGTCACCACCAGCTCCCCGTCGTCCACCCCCGCGATCAACGTGTCGCCCTCCTGCACGCTGCCGTCCAGCAACAGGTTGGAGACCCTGTTGTCCAGCTCCGACTGGATGGTCCGGCGCAGCGGCCGCGCCCCGAACTCCGGCTGGTAGCCCCGGTTCACCAGCCACTCCCTGGCCTCCTCGGTGACCTCCAGCCGCACGTCCTGCGCCTTCAGCCGGCGCCGGCTGCGGTCCAACATCAGATCGACCACCTGGAGCAGGTCCTTCCGGGTGAGCGCGTGGAAGACGATCACCTCGTCGATCCGGTTGAGGAACTCCGGGCGGAACTGCGCCCGCAGGTCCCGCATCAGGTCGTCCCTGATCTCGTCGACGTCACCCGCGTGGTCGAGGATCCGCTGCGAGCCGATGTTGCTGGTCATGATGACCACGGTGTTGCGGAAGTCGACCGTGCGCCCCTGGGCGTCCGTCAGCCGCCCGTCGTCCAGCACCTGGAGGAGCAGGTTGAAGACGTCCGGATGCGCCTTCTCCACCTCGTCGAAGAGCAGCACGCTGTACGGCTTGCGGCGGACCGCCTCGGTGAGCTGGCCGGCCTCGTCGTAGCCGACGTACCCGGGCGGCGAGCCGACCAGGCGGGAGACGGTGTGCTTCTCCTGGAACTCGCTCATGTCGAAGCGGATCATCCGGTCCGGGTCGCCGAACAGCAGCTCCGCCAGTGCCTTGGCCAGTTCGGTCTTGCCGACGCCGGTCGGGCCGAGGAAGAGGAAGGAGCCGGTCGGCCGCTCCGGGTCGCCCATCCCGGCCCGGCCGCGCCGCACGGCCTGGGCGACCGCCGTCACCGCCTGGTCCTGCCCGATGACCTTCCCGTGCAGGTGCTCCTCCAGCTTGAGCAGCCGCTCGCGCTCGGTCGCGTTCAGCTCGGCGACCGGGATGCCGGTCCGCCGCGAGAGCACCTGCGCGATGTCGTCCGCGGTGACCTCGACGACCTCCTCGCGGCCCTCGGCGATCGCGGCCAGCTCGTCCTCGGTCTGCCGCAGCTCGGTCTTGAGGTTGGCCGCCCGCACGAACTCCTCGTCCGCGACCGCCTCCTCCAACTCCCGGCGCAGCTTGCTGATCCGGTCCTGTACCGGCATCGCCTTGGTCGAGCCGCTCAGACTGCGCAGCCGTACCCGCGCACCGGCCTGGTCGAGCAGGTCGATCGCCTTGTCGGGCAGGAACCGGTCGCTGACGTACCGGTCGGAGAGGGCCGCGGCGGCGCCCAGCGCCTCGTCGGTGAACCGCACCTGGTGATGGGCCTCGTAAGCGTCGCGCAGCCCCTGCAGGATCTCGATCGTCTCCCCGACGGCCGGCTCGGGCACCAGCACCGGCTGGAACCGCCGCTCCAGCGCGGCGTCCTTCTCCACGTGCTTGCGGTACTCGTCCAGCGTGGTGGCGCCGACCACGCTCAGCTCCCCCCGGGCCAGGGCCGGCTTGAGGATGTTGCCCGCGTCCATCGAGCCGTCGCCGCCACCACCCGCGCCGACCACGGTGTGCAGCTCGTCCAGGAAGAGGACCACGCTCTTATCGGCCGCCGTGACCTCGTCGATCACGCTCTTCAACCGCTCCTCGAACTCGCCCCGGTACTTGGAACCGGCCACCAGCGCGGTGAGGTCGAGGGTGACCACCCTCTTGTCCTTGAGGCTCTGCGGCACCTCCCCGGAGACGATCCGCTGGGCCAGGCCCTCGACGATCGCCGTCTTGCCTACGCCCGGCTCGCCGATCAGCACCGGATTGTTCTTGGTCCGCCGGGAGAGGATCTCGACGGTCTGCTCGATCTCCTCGGCCCGCCCGACCACCGGGTCCAGCCGGCCGGAGCGCGCCTCCTCGGTGAGGTCCCGGCCGTACTCGTCCAGGGTCGGGGTCTGGCTCGGGTGCGCGCCGGTGCTGCTGCGTTCACCGCCCACGCCGCGCCCGTCCAGCACGGTGCGCAGCGCCTCCTGCGAGGGGGCCGCGTTGTGCAGGGCGGTACCCGCGCCCGAGCGTTCCTCCTCCAACAGCGCGCCGAGGATGTGCTCCGGGCCGATGTAGGAGGCGCCGGCGGCCTGGGACCGGGCGTGCGCGGCGAGCAGCGCGCGCTTCGCCGAGGGGGTGAGAGCGGGCCGCACGTCCCGCTCGACCTCCGCAGTCCCGGTCGGCAACCCGGCACTCAGGTCGTCGGCGAGCCGGTCCGGATCGACCCCCGCCCGCTCCAGCATCCGCCGCGAGGGCTCCACCCGGGTAGCCGCCCAGACCAGGTGCGCGGTGTCGAGGTCCCTGCTCCCGTCCTCGGCGGCGCGGTGCGCGGCGAGGGCCAGCAGCTCCTGCGAGGACTCGCTCAGCATCCGCCCGATCGGCACCCGCTGAACCGCCGGCGGGGAGGCCAGCGGGCTCATGCCGAAGAACCGGCTGAGCAGGTCGGAGAACGGATCGTTCGACCCGAACGGGGGCATCGTCACGGTAGATCACCTCTCCCAAGCGGTTTGAGCCCACACAAACACAGGCCCCGTCCACCCGCCTCCCGGGACGATCCGTTGGCGGCCCGATCCCCATGCGTGGCTCACTGCGTGCGTGCCTCACCGCATGCGTGGCTCAGCCCGTGAAGTGGTCGAGCAGCACGCCCCCGCTGTACGTGACGACCATCGCGAGCATGCCGCCCGCGACATTGCGCAGCACCGCCCGGACCACCCCGGCCCCGCCCAGCCGGGCGCTCGTCCAACCCGACGCGGTGAGCGCCACCAGGACGGCGAGCACCGTCACCACCAGCCGCCACGACTCCGGCGGGAGCTTGCCCAGCAGACCGACGAGCTGCTCCCGCTCCGACTCCGACAGCCCGCCACCTCACCGGCCAAACCCTCCACCTCAACGGCGGCGCCCACACCACCCGCACAGCGCCAGGAAGCCCCGGAGGCCGTACGGTCTCCGGGGCACCCGAAGTCGTGGGCACGGACGGCTTCGAACCGCCGACGTCGGCCTCTGCCGCAACTCACCGCCATGCGCCGCCCGATTTGACCGAACCTCACCCCTCCCCGGCCGGCCGATGGCGTTCGTGAGCTTCGCCTCCTGGGCATGCTGACCAGTTGTCAGGCGTCTGAGCCGGGGAGGGCGGAGCCGCGTGGAGGAACTGTCGGTCAGGCCATGGCGGAAGCCCGGCAGGTGGCGGCTGTACGTCAACAGAGCCGGCTCCCGGGGCGCTTCGGTCGCATGGCTCGACTGCCTGACCGGCGTGATCGAGATCCAGGACTCCGCGTCCGAGGCTGCCGCACTGGCAAAGGTGGAAGAGTGGTGCGCTGTCTACGGGCAGTCCGTACCCCCGCGGACCGTCAGGCGCCGCGGAGGCGCAACCGTGCCGGCGCCACCCAAAGTGCCCGCGTCGCGGCAACGGGCCGGCACGCCGTTCCTGCCGCCGCTGCGGGATGAGGACGACCTTTCGCTGAACGCCCCCGGAGCCGGGCTGGAGAGCATGCTTCTGCAGGAGGAACAGTCGCACAACATCTGGGTTCGCCTGGTGGCCAAGGTGACCCGGAACCCGCTCGCCACCCCGACGACGCTCCTGGGACTGGAGGGCGAACGGATCGTCGGAGCCGCCCTGGAGCCGCTGAGGGCCTCGGGGTGGAAGGTCCTGCACGGCGTTCCGCTGCCCAGCGGGTCCGACATCGACCATGTGGTGATCGGCCCGCCGGGCGTCTTCACGATCAACACCAAGCACCACCCGGACGCCACCGTGCGGGTCGGCGACAAGATGGTCAGCGTCAATCGCAACAGCTTCCCGTACCTGGCGAACGCCGAGTTCGAGGCCTCACGGACGACGGGGCTGCTGGAGGAATGGTGCGGGTTCGAGGTACCGGTTCACCCGGTCATCGCCGTGGTCGGCGCCCGGAAGATCAGCCACGACGGGGCGTCGCCCGTGCTTGTCGTCGCCGGCGAGCAGATCGCCTCGAACCTCCCGTCGGCGCCAACGCGGCTGACGCCGAGGCACGTTGACATGGTCTTCAGGGTCGCGCGACACCGCCAGGTCTGGAGCCGGATCGGCAGTCGCCACAGGAAGGCCCAGTAGCTCAACTCGCCCGAGGCACCTCGATGAGCGCCCGGCCGTCGTGCGTGCGCATATGCGGCGCTGCCCGCTTGCCGGAGCGCGTCGAGCAGGCGGACGGCGTATACCCGAGAACACGCCGAGAAGGTCCACGACCATCCCTCCGCCGCGGCACAAGCATCCCCGGCCGGTCCCTCCGGCCCGGGATGCTGCCCCGCCTACCCCGCATCCTGCACGTACATAAACGCCTTGATCATTTGGGAGGAATTCAGGGGTCGACTCCCCTGAGTGAGACATCAGGTGGACTCAGGCGCCCTGTAGGAAGGCCGCCTGAACGACTGCGGCCCAGGCCGGGCTGACGGTGAACGTCCACAGCCACGCAACACCAGAACACCCAGCGCGACGCGCTCGGCAACACGAACCGGCTGCTCAAGCGCCGCCGCTGATGCCAGCCCGAGACGCCAGAAGGCCCGCAGCATGATCGCTGCGGGCCTTCTGGGCTGGTGGGCGCGGACGGTTTCGAACCGCCGACATCTGCTTTGTAAGTTCGATCAGTGCCTTCTCCCACCTGTAGCTGACTACCAGGCTGTGCACGAGGCCGCTCGTGGGCAGCCCACGGCGATCGCCCACGTCCAGGCCCGTTGATGTCACGTACTGATGTCGCGATAGCGACGTTAGAGCCGTCTCGTCAGGACTCGCAGCTAGCCAACCGATCGTGCTGAGGTGGTGGCACCAACCTCTCGGCTCATCCCCGTCTTGCCTCATGCGCAGTGTCGCGACAAGCCCACCGGCGCCGGCCTCTAGCTGAGCAGATACACCGCGCGGGCACGCTCTTCAGAAACGGCAGCAGCAATCGCATCCCTGACCTGCCGCGTCTTGCTCCAACCACCATGGTGACCAGTCAGCAACACAATCACCCCACTGGTTGAGCATGGCAACCAAGCCGAATCGACAGGCAACGCCTGCCCACCCAGGCACCTGGAACGACTATCCTCTCAACAGCCAGTTGCAGAGTTTGGGGGGTCTAGATGGCGCAGCCGACCGGGGACGCGCTGACAGCTAGCGCATTGGACCTCGCCAAGCGCCTCCTAGTCCCGGGCCGCGCCGGCGATCAGGACTATTCGGCGATCCCTGACGTAGCAGGCTATGCCGATATACAAGATCAATGGCTAGCAGGATACAGGAAAACGCTCCTATCCTCGATTCGCGATGGCGACTGCACACCCACATATACCGAGATTATCGACTACCCCAAAGACTCAATCAACTTCCGACCTTTGGCGAGGTTCTCTGCGCGAGATCGGATTATTTATGACGCGCTAATATATTTGGTGACTCCCGATATCGATCGCCATCTAGACCGCAGAGTATTTAGCTACCGGTGGGACCATCAACGCCGCGAGCCGCACTTCTGGTCAAAGCTCTGGCGACAGATGCAGCGAGTTTCACGGCGCCACCTAGAGGCTGATCCTTGGCCCAGGATGGCAACATTGGATGCCGCCTCTTTCTATGAGCACGTTGACATAGACATCCTCTCCGATGACCTATCCTGCATTTCTAAAAACAGGTACGACACGCAGAGGCTGACTAGGTTTCTCACCGCTTTTCAGCGCATCAATCATGCTTGGGGACTTCCCCAAGGCTCCGACGCCTCCGCGATTTTGGCAAACCTATACCTAACTCCCGTGGATGAGTTCCTTAGAAAGTCTGGAATCCCTTTCGCGAGATACTCGGATGACATTAGGATATTTCACCCAGACTGGACCGAACTCAGGGACATACTTGGGGAGATTAACCGGATACTTCGATCCCGCAGGTTGTCAATGTCGGCACAGAAGACGGCAATCTTGGAGCAGCAGGACGCATTGACGCGGATTCACGATCCACGCTTGGCCTCACTCTCCGCCTCATGCGACATTGGAATCCCCGGAGCTCAAGAAGAAGTGCGCATGTACTTCGACAAGGCGATCAAAGAGGAGCAATTAAGTCAAACGGCAATTCGCTTCGCGCTAAATCGCCTAGTAAAACTTCGAGACGATCACGCCGTCAGCTGGTGCCTAGAAAACCTGCACTACTTGCCTCATATCTCGAAGGAGCTCTTCAGATATCTGGGGGCCTGCAAGAGTCGCGCTGTCGAGATCAAGCATGAGCTGTCACTATTTATGACCTCCGGCGCCAGCTCAAGCTACCCTTACCTAGAGCAGCGAATCTTGCGTTACTTTCTTTCCGCCGAGGAGCGGAGTCCACAGCTAAAGGACGCCGCTTGGATGATTCTTGAGGACAGAAATCGAGAGGACTTTCCACGCGAGTTCGCCGTTAGATACCTTGGTCGAGATGCCTCGATTGGGGAGTCGCAGCTCCTTCGCCACAGATTTGAAGATGAGCCTAGCATTGCAATGCGCCGAGCCCTCCTCATGGCGCTCTATGAATCGGGGAACCTCTCAGAGAGGTACCTGAATGAGGTGGAGGAATACTTGCCACCACTCAAATGGGTCTGCAGATACCTGCGAACCCAACCCAAAATTCCCATATCCTGAGAGAGGTAGCATGCCACAGTTGACCCAGGATCAGTGCGACTCGCTCCGAGCGCAGCTTGAAGAAATGCACGAGAACTGCCTCTATAGCGCGCAAGCGTACTTTGAAGCTGCGAAGCGGGCAGAGCGCTGGGGCAGGCTTATGATATTCATTCCAGCGTGCGCATCGGCCATCTCTGGCTTCATGACAGCGCTTGCAAGCAGGCCAATCTGGGGCGCCGTATCTGCTGTCTCTGGTGCAGTCGCAGCCACCGCTTCATTCCTGGGTGGAACCAAGAAGTCAGCCGACTTTCTAAGCTCAGCCAGGTCTTACACAATATTGCGCCATAAAGTTAAGCTTGAACTCCAGATGCTCTCGCCCGATGCAGGCATTGATATAATCCGAGATAGCATTCGAAGTCTGAATGCAGAATATCTCCAAATCGTCTCCACCGACACGCCTGTGCCAAACAGGTCCTTCGAACTGGCTCGGAGGCGGATACAACAGGGCAGGGCCTCCTAGGCCAATCAGTCGGAGTGCGCCAGGAGCCCTGTCCAGAACCATGACCTAGCTGTGCTCACTACTGGATGCTGGCCGGCGCATGGCTCTATCGGTCATGCTGTCTAGGTACCAAACCAGGGAAGGAGCAGCCCGTGCCAGAGCGTAGCCCCCGCGGCACATACCTTCGCCTCGCTGACGCCTTGCGCGCACAGATCAGCGGGGACCCGACTGCATCACTCCCCTCCGAGGCGGGGCTCATGGAGTTGCACGGAGTTTCCCGAACTACCGTGAAGCGCGCCCTAGACATGATCGCGGCCGAGGGCTTGATCCGGTCGAAGCCTGGCATCGGGTGGATCGTCGTAGGCCAGGAGCAGAAGCCGCCAATTTTCGATCAACTCGCCGCTATGGTAGCTGAGTTGAACGTCGGTGACCCGTTTCCGTCAGAGAAGCATCTCACCGAGCAGACTGGTGCGGCACGCGGGACTGTACGGCGGGCCCTCGCCCAGCTGGAAGGCGCCGGGATTCTCGAAGTACGGCACGGGAAGGGGCGGCGTGTCCGAGCGCTGCCCGCCGCTCAGGTCTGACCACCACCTAGGAATGGACTCCACTGTGTGGGCTTACGAGCTTGCCGAATCTCTCCTGTCGACCGACCTGCCGCGCCGCTGGGTCCACTCCAAGGGAGTGGCCGGCAAGGCGCGCTCACTGGCCACGATCCTCGGGCCGGATGCCGAGCTGCTGGAGTCGGCCGCGGTTCTGCATGACATCGGGTACTCACCACGCCTCACCGACACCGGGTTCCATCCGCTTGACGGCGCGCGCTTCCTGCGTGCGGAGAACGTAGACGAGCGAGTCGTGCGGCTGGTCGCCCACCACTCATGCGCGCTGCTCGAAGCCGAGGAGCGCGGCCTGCGGGCGGAGTTGGAAGGCGAGTTCCCATTGGAGGAGCCACACCTGGTGGACGCGCTGATCTACTGCGACATGACGACGACGCCGGACGGGATTCCGACCACGACGCCGGACCGGATCTCCGAGATCGTCGGCCGGTACGGGCCGGACAGCATCGTCGGCCGGTTCATCCGGCGGGCTGAGCCGGAGATCGATGCGGCCGCCCGCCGGGTGGAGGAGCGCCTGTCCCGGACCGGCGCCACTGCCTAACCGATGTACGGCTGGCCCCGTTCGACGTCCAGGCCATGGGCGATCCGGAGCCGCATCGACGGGTGAATGTCCAGGGCATCGAGGTCCGCTGGGGGAACCCAGCGGACCTCTTTCGATTCCTCGCTCGTTCGCAGCGTGCCGCCGACCGGCCGGGCCTTGAAGCAGATCGAGAACTGTTGCCGGACTTCACCGGCGTCGTAGGCCATGACGTGTCCGGGGTCCGTGTAAAGCCCCACGACCGCGCCCACCTCGACGTCGATCCCCGTCTCTTCCCGCACTTCCCGGACGACCGTGTCGGCGATCGATTCACCGATGTCGTGGCCGCCGCCGGGAAGCGCCCACAGGTTGTTGTCCGTCTTGTGGATCAGCAGGAGCCGTCCCGCATCGTCCGTGACGACCGCGGTCACCGACGGCACGACCGAGTTGGCCGGCGGAGCTGCCGAGTCGTGAAAGTAGTCGACGCGGGTCATGTCGCTTCACCCTCCAACTGCGGGGATTTGATCGTTCGGGCGCCTTCCCAGATTCGCTCGATACTCGCGGCGTACGTGCTGAACAGCTCTCCGCCAGGGACCTGCGAAAGGTGGAGTACAGGGGCCAGATACGCCCCAACACCGTAGACGTGGCCGTTGACCAGCATGTCGTCGTCCGCACGGTAGATCGAGTTGTAGAGCGTGCTGGAGTGCAACCCAGGGGCGTTGCAAAGTCCTGTGATCTCGTGAATGCGCTGGCGATCTCCATCGACACCCGGCCCTCCCTGGCCAGGGTCTGAACCATCCGAGTGGCGACCTTCTCGCCCGGCACGCTGGTGTGCTGCCGGTCCGAGGCCTCGACCGCGGACCGGGCCAGGGCCGCGCACCAGCGCACTTTGCGGTTGTGCAGCCACTGCTCCAGACGACTGGCTCCCATCCGCCGGATCGCGGCAGGGGTCTGGTAGCCGGTCAGAAGGATCAAAGGGCCGTGGTTCGCCAGCTCCAAGCTTCGCTCGAAGGCAGGGAAGATGCTGCTGAGCAGACCGCGGAGCCGGTTGACGGCCCGAGTACGGTCGCAAACCAGGTCAGCCGACGCGCGGTCAGGAACCGCAACTCCAGGACACCCTCGTCGGTCGCCGTGATGGGCTGCAGGTCACGGCGCATACGTGCCTGGTAGGCGATGACGTGGGCGTCACGCGCGTCCGTCTTGCCTTCGCCGCGATAGCCCGCCGTGGCCCGGTTGACGGTGCGGCCTGGAATATAGAGGACCTGTTGGCCGCGAGCGAGCAGGAGCGCGATGACGAGGGCAGCCCCGCCGTCGACCAGGCCGATCGCCCAGGGCGAGGACGTCGGTGAGCGGCTGGATCAGGTCGGGTTCGTCGTTGGCCACCCGTCGCGACAGGAGCGGCGTCCCGCCGTCCAGGACTTCGGGGAGCCCACGTGCCGCCTCGGCGCACAGGGCGCGTGCTGGACGCCCCAGGCGCGCATCGCGGGAGGGCTGCTCCACCTGGGCCACAACCGCCGGTTCGCGCCGGATCCGGCAGCCGAGAGGAAGGCACTCGCGGTCGTCAAGAACGCCCTGCTCGCCCACCGCAGCCGCAGACTCCACGTCTCCTGAGCCGCCGCACGGGCGCGGGCGTCGCGCCGGGTCGCGTGGAACCTCGGCGTTCCAGCCAAGTCGGGGCCTTCGCAAGCCAAACACCGGATATTCGCATGACCTTCGCATTAGGGTGAGGCCCGATCCACCGCTCGGCCCTTTCCCCCGACCAGCGGGCATCAAGCATGCCGCCGCCAGGACTGGAGTGAACCGATCATGCATCCTCGTCACCTGTGGAAGCTCCTCGCCAGGGCGGTCGTCCGCCGCGGCATCGGCGCCACCATCGGCGCTCTCGCGCTCATCGCCTCGTTCGTCCTCGCGGGCACCGCCACCGGCACGTCGAGCGCGGCCGCCGCGTCGGCCGGCGTCAGCAGCGGCGGCGGCCAGTGGGCCTGCTCCGGCGCTGCCATCCCGAACGGCTACGTCCTCACCGCCTTCAACAAGGACGGCTGCAGCGGCTGGGGCTCGTGGTTCCAGCAGCCGGAGGCGGACGGGCTCTACAGCTGCGGCGGCTCCCCGATCATCGCGGGGTACGTCCTCACCGACTACCTGAGCTACGGCTGCAACGGGATGGGCTCCTGGCAGCACAGCCTCGTCAAGGACGGGATCTGGACCTGTGGCGGCTCCCCGATCGTCCCGGGCTACGTCGTGACCGGCTACGTGGTCCCCGGCTGTCACGGGGTCGGTGCCTGGTACCACCAGGTCGCCAAGGTCGGCCTGTACACCTGCTCCAACTCGCCGATCCCCGCGGGCTTCTTCCCGGGCGCCTACTGGGCGGCCGGCTGCAGCGGCTTCGGCGGCTACCGCCTCGGCCACTACTGATCCACCGACCGGTGCGCCGGGGGCGCCGCACGACGAACCGCACCCCCGGCGCACCGCCCGCGCGAACTCCCGCACGGAGACACGACCGGGCAGCCGGGCGGGCCGTCCCCGAGGCGAGCTGTAACTGTCTGTAAATGATCTGTCTCATTGAGCTCTTTCAGCGTTGAAGCTCGAGGGTGAGTACGGCCTTGGCTGCTGACGTCAGCCAGTTCGGGCTGCAGCGGGCGTGGTGGAAGATCCTCCAGCGCTTGACTGTCGCCACGCCTCGCTCGACCGGGTAGCGAAGTCGGGCGTGGGCCCTGTTTAGCGATCTCTGCCCGACGCTGAGCTCCTTGCGGGGCGGGCGTCTGGTCGGCACCGCGAACGTGCCGCCGGCACCGGTGTACGCCATGTCGGCCAGGGCCGGGACGCGGAGCCGGACACAGGTCTTCACGATGCGGTGGTTGCGGGCGGCGGTCAGGTCGTGGGTGCGGCCGGGAAGGGCGCGGGAGATCCAGACGAGCTGGCCCTTCGGGTCCAGGGGCGTTTCAAAGTCCCGGTGACCATGTGAGTCCGCAGGCCGCGGCGGCGCGAGGAGTGCTGGCCGGGCCGTCACGAACGCATCGAAGCTCCGGTTGAACGGGGTGACCTTCCCAAGTCGCCTCGCACCACCGGAGCTTCGATGTGTCGTCAGTCTGCCACCGTCTGCCTGATCAAGTCGCCGGCTCCGGAGGACATGGCGGGATTTTCGCTGGTGGAGCGGCTGCGGTTGTTGCCCGATCCGCGTCGGCGTCGAGGAGTGCGTCACCCGTTCGTGGCGGTGCTGCTGGTTGCCGCCTCCGCGGTTGTCGCCGGCGCACGCTCGTATACGGCCATCGGCCAGTGGTCCGCCAACGCGCCGCAGCACGCCCTGGCCCACCTCGGTGCCCGGGTCGTGGGGGCGTTGAGCGTGCGCGTCGCACCGAGTGCCGCCACGATCCGGCGGGTCGTCGGCCTGGTCTGCCCCGGCGGACTGGCCGATCTGACCGGCGCTGATCCTGCCGGTTCGGACACCCTGGCCGTGGACGGCAAGACCGCCCGCGGCTCCCGGCACAGCGAGTCGCCCGCCGCCCACCTGCTGGCCGCGATGACCGGCGACGGCCGCACCGTCACCCAGCTGCGGGTCCCCGACAAGACCAACGAGATCACCTGCTTCGCCGCGCTACTGGAGCCCTTCGACCTGACAGGGGTCACGGTCACGGCCGACGCCCTGCACACCCAGCGCGCCCACGCGCGCTTCCTGGTGGACGAGAAGAAGGCGCACTACCTGTTGGTGGTCAAGGCCAACCAGCCCGAACTGCACCGCCGACTGCGATCACTACCCTGGAAGAACGTCACCGCGCGTCGTTACGACCGCGAGATCGGCCACGGCCGCCGGGAAACCCGGGTGACCAGAGCCCTCACCGTCACCGGCCTCGGCCTGGAGTTCCCTCACGCCGCCCAGGCCGTACGCATCCTGCGCCACCGTACCGACCTCGCCACCGGCACCGTCAGCCGCCAGACCGTCTACGCGATCACCGACCTGACCTCCCAGCAGGCATCGCCCCAGCGCCTGGGCCAACTCGCCAGGTCACAATGGACCATCGAGAACCGGCTCCACTTCGTCCGCGACACCACCTTCGCCGAGGACACCTCGAAAATCCGCACCGCCCACGGACCCGAAAACATGGCGACCCTTCGCAACCTGGCCATCAACATGCTCCGCACCGCCGGACACACCAACATCGCCGCCGGCATCCGGCACGCCTCCTACGAGCCCTTCACCCGCCCGCTCGACCTACTGGGCATCGCCTGACCAGCGCGACCACAAGATCACAGGACTTTGCAACGGCCCTGGAGTGCAACCGGAACTCGACGCCGGACAGGCCGAACAGCGGGCCGTAGTTGGCGAGTGCGTTGCGAATCTTGCTCGCCATGGCGGGCCCGATCCCCTCGTCCTCGCCGCGTTGGGCCACAGAGGAGGATCCGGGGTCGCCGAGCATGAGCCGTACGGGTACACCGTCATGTGCCTTCTCGCGGATGAGGCGGAAGAACAGCGGGTCTTCTGAGAGCCAGAATCCCGCGTAGACCACAAGGTCGAAGTGCCGGGACGCCTTTGCGTAGAGCGTCGTCCACAGCTCTTTCGGCACCACTGCACGGTGGGGGTACAGCTTCACCAGCTCCGCCCGGCCGGCCTCCGCCGTCTCGCTGCTGGTCTGCTCATCCGACCAGAGGTCTGACAGGTCGCGTTGCAGCAGGTTGGCCAGCGCGTACTGGAAGCGCCGGTAGGGACGACGGTGGTCCTTGGCCTCGACCCAGCGCTCCACTGTCCGCGAGCTGACGCCGAGACGTTCGGCAATCTGCTCGACCGTCAGCCCACTGGCGAGGATCGCCCCTCGAAGCCTCTCATTGGCCATCTCGCCCTCCCGTGGACGAAGTTGTGGCGCTCGGACGATGCGGGACGACTTGACCGTAGCGAAGTCGGATCGGAGCCGTCCAGGTAAGCCGTATCCCGACCGGCCTGATTCGCCGAATCTAGTGATGCGAGGTCGGCGGCTCCGACCAAACCAAGCGAAGGACTTGACGAAGCGTCGGCTCAGCGCCATCGTAAGAGACATGTTCAACATGTCTCGCATGGCGAGGCGGGCGAACCTCTGGCCCTTCTTTGGGCTGCTCTGACCTGTGCAAACGCGCCTGGAGGGGTGGGGTGACAGCCCCCCGAAGGAAGCGCCGTTCCTTGAGAACTCAACAGTGTGCTGATCGAGAACGAGTGTCTTTGGTCCCCGATCCGTGCCGCCTGTGGCGGGTCGGGGGTCATGGCTGCTCGTGACGTGACGAGTGGTCTGGGCCCGCATGAGTCGGGGCCGCCGCGCCTTCCTTGGCCGGAGCGCGGCAGCCCCTGGGGCCCACCTCCCCACCTGGAAGAGGTAGACCCGTGAAGTCGATTGTTGCAGGCCAGCGTGCGGCGGACGCCGAGGAGTTCGCGGAGCTGGCGTTGGGCGTGGACGAGGAGCTGTTCGCCGGCGTGGCCGGTGAGGACGAGCTGGGCCGGGCCGCGCGGTTGGACGTGGCGTACGCGGTGCTGGCGGACCTGCGCCGGGAGGATCCGGAGCTGGCCGCCTACGCGGAGCGCCTGATGAAGTCGGCGCCGGTTCCGCTGCACGCCGTCCGGGCCGTGGCCGGCGCCGGTGCGGTGCTGGTGGGGGTGGCCGCGTGAACCGCTCCGAGGTGCTGTTGGTACTGATGACCCGGCTGCGGGTGGCGCTGGCGGTGGCGGGCCTGGCCTGGCTGCTGGGCGTGCAGCCCGGCCTGGGCGGGCGGGTGCTGCTGGCGGTGCTGGTGGTCACGGTGCTGGCGGTGGACACCGCGAGCACCGAGTCCGAGCGTCGCCTGTTCCTCCGTGGCGCCGGCCGCCGCCGGGCGGAGGGGGCCCGGTGAGCCGCCGCGCGAAGTTCTGGATGGTGGCGGCCCTGCTGGCGGTCGTTGGCATGGCGTTCCGCGTCTCCTGGAACGCGTTGAAGGACGTGGCGTCCGCGATCGGGGCCGACCCGACCGCCTCGACCGTCTACCCGCTGGTGGTCGACGGCCTGATGGCCCTCGCCCTGATCGCCGTACTCGTCCTCATCGGGGACGATCGCCGGTTCGCCCTGCGGGTCCTGGTCGGCTACACCGCCGCCTCGCTGGTCCTCAACTACGTGCACGGCCTGGTGCCGACGCTGCACACCGGCGGTCGGATGCGGCTGGCCGACTGGGCGCCCGCCCACTGGGCCCTGGTCCTGCTCGCGAGCAGCCTGCCGGTCGGCTCGATCTACTTCGGGTCGGACCTGGTCGCCAAAGTGCTCCACCACCGACCCGAACCGGTAGAAAACCACCAGACCACCGTAAATCGGTCGGGGTCTGACCTGCCCGAACCCGGACCTGCCGAGCCGGAGTGGCCGCTGTACGAGTCGGCCGACCCCGCGCCCGCACCGGCCCCGACCACTCCGCCCGCCGAGCCGACCGAGGCGCCCGCCGGGGCCGCCCCGGCCGGACCGTCCCGGAAGCCGACCGGGGCGGCGTCGGCGCGGCCCCGCCGGTCGACCGGCACGGTGCCGGCGGCGGCCCGCACAACCCGGCCGACCCGCACGGCGGAGGAGCTGCTCACCGAGGCGCGATCGGCCACGGCCGACTGGCCGGACACGGAGCTGACGGCCGACCGGATCCGGGAGGCGGTCCGCACCTCCTCCGCCAAGGCCCGCGTCCTGCGCGACACCCTGCACGCCGAACGCACCGACCAGGCCGCGCCGGAGACGGAGCGGCCCACGCTGCACGCCGTCCCCGCGCCCACCCCGGCCACCGGTGACACGACCGCCGAAACCGTCGACTCCAGCGAGGAGAAGGCATCATGACCACGCTCACCAGCCAGGCCGACGCCGCACACGCGCTGATGATGACGCTCGTCGAGCACGGGTACATGCCGCAGCCCGACGAGTTCGAGCTGTGCGACTTCGGGACCGACACCGGGGCCCCGGACTGGGGCGTGTCCCTGGTCGTCCGCGACTCGCTCACCCGGTTCGAGCAGTGGCGCGCCGCCCTCGGTCTCCACCCGTGCGACATCGGATACAGCGCCTGCGGCCACGGCGCCTGCCTGGTCGCCATCGGCGAGGTTCACGGGGTGCCGGTGGAACTGTTCGCCGTCGCCGACATCCCCGGGGAGTAGCCGTGGGCCGACCTCGCTTCTGGGACCCCGAGGGCCGCCGGTTCGGCGGCATCCCGACCTACCCGTGGCGGATGGCCCCGGCCGGCTACCTGACCCGCCGGCAGCTCCGCGCCCGTGGCCTTCGGCCCGGCGGGCAGGACATCGCCGCGCAGATCCTGTGGAACAACCACAGGGGCGTGCGCGCCGCCTACCTGTACCGCCTCACCCTGGCCAAGCCCGTCCGCCCGATGACCGAGGGCCGGGCCGCCGCGCTGGCCAAGGCGAACGCCGCCCGCCGCACCTGCCCCGGCTGCGGACGCGACGCCGGATACGTCATCCCCGCGCACCTGGGCGTCTGCCTGCCCTGCTCCGACACTATGCCGCTTGCTGCCTGACTCCGACAGGGAGAACACCATGTCCGACCAGCAGTTCATCGCCTACATGGAGGCCTTCCAGGCCGCCATCGAGCACGCCGCCGCCTGCGAGCCCTGCCAGAACGACCAGCCGTGCGCGGCCGGCGACCCGATCCACGCCGACTTCTGCGCCAAGCAGGACGCGTGGGAGGACCGGCAGCGCCGGGAGCGGCGCAACGAGCGCCGTCGCGCCAAGCGCCGGGCCGACAGCCGGTTCCGGATCGCCCGCCACGCCGCGTGGCAGCTCGTCACCTACGGCCGGTGGGAGAACGGCCGCCCGGCCGCGACCGACGAGGACGTCATCCGCGCGGCCGACGCGATGTACGGCGGCTACCTCAAGAGCGGCCCCATCACCCGGTCGGAGGCCGCCACGGCCCTCGCCGCAGTCCTCGGCAACTGACCTGCCACCAAAGCACGTTCACCACCGCCCCGGGGCGGCCGTCCTGCTTGCCGGCGCGCCGGCCGCCCCGGGGCTCCCTTTCCCGCACCACGAAGCAGTGAGGAAGGAAAGCCCAGTGAACCACGAGCAGTTGAGCCCGGCCGACGAGCCGGAGCAGCCCGGCACCGCCCCCGACAGTGGCGAGGGCGCGGCGGTCCTGCCGTTCCCGGACCGCTTCCGCAAGACCCCCCGCCCCGCCCCGGACACGGACCGGGACGAGGAGCCCGGGGGTGTCGACCCGGATGAGGTCGACCTGCCCGACGACGAGGGCGAGGACGACGAGCGGCGCCCGGTCGAGGGCACGTTGGTCGATCCGGCGCCGGCGGCGGACCCGTCGACGCCGGCGGAGATCCGGGCGGCGAAGACGGCGGCGCGCCTGCCGGTGTTCCCGGCCTGGCTGCGGTCGACGGAGGAGTTCAGGGCCGTCGCGACGTGGGCGGCCGGGCACTACTGCGCGGTGTCCGCGTACCACGCGGTCCGGGCGCCGCTGTATGTCGGCAAGGTCGCCGCCTACGCCCCGCGCGGCGGGTGGCGCTGGGCGGGCGGGGTGCGCCGGTGGGTGTTCGACGCGGAGGGGGCGCCGCTGCGGGCGGCGGCGGCCCGCGCGGAGGACATCGAGGAGTACCTGAAGCTCACGCGGGTGCGCAACGCCCGGGTGCGGCTGCGGCTGATCGTGTCGACCATCGCCGCCACGGTGCTGATCATCGCGGGGACGCTGCTGGCGCTCACGCTGTCGTCGTTCCTGTGGTGGTCGACGGTGTTCGCGGTGCTGATGCTGCTGGGGCAGGTCGGCATGCCCGCCGACCAGCGCCTCATCGACCCGGCGCGGGTGAAGTTCCGTCACCGCAAGCTGTCGGCGGACATCGTCACCCGCGCGTTCGTCGCGGCCGGCCTCACCCGCGCCGACCAGGGCCTGACCTTCCCCCGCCCGATCACCCAGGAGGGCGACGGGTGGCGCGTGGTCGTCGACCTGCCGTTCGGCAAGACCTTCACCCACGCCCTCAAGGCCCACGAGCAACTCGCCTCCGGCCTGGACGCCGCCCAGACACAGGTGTTCCTCGACCGGGACCCCTCCAGCGCGCGCCGGGTGTCGATGTGGGTGGCCAAGCGCGACCCGCTCGCGGTGCCCACCGGCCGCTCCCCGCTCATCCACACCGACCGGGTCGACTTCTGGAAGCCGTTCCCGTGGGGCATGGACGAGCGCGGCAACGAGGTGATGGTCACCATGCTGTGGCTGTCGCTGCTGGTCGGCGCCGTGCCCAGGCAGGGCAAGACGTTCTCCGCCCGCACCATCGCCCTGGCCGCTGCCCTGGACCCGTACGTCAGGTTGTACGTGTTCGACGGGAAGGCGTCCCCGGACTGGCGCCGCTTCGACAAGGTCGCCCACCGCATCGGGTTCGGCATCGCCCCGTACAACGGCATCGACCCGGTGCAGGTGCTGCTCGGAGCGCTTCGGGAGCTGAAGGCGGACGTCGAGTCCCGCTACCAGCGACTCTCCGAGCTGCCGATCTCGGTGTGCCCCGAGGGCAAGCTCACCCCGGAGCTGTCGCGCAACAAGTCGATGGGCATGCCGCTGACCCTGGTCGTCGTCGACGAGGTGCAGGAGTACCTGCAGCACCCCGAGCACGGCGGGGAGATCCTGGACCTGATGGTCTACCTCGCCCGGGTCGCGCCGGCCGTCGGTGTCTCGCTGCTGACGTCGACGCAGAAGCCGGACGACAAGGCCTGCCCGTCGGTGCTGCGCGACCAGCACCAGGCCCGCTTCAGCCTGCGGGTCGGCTCGTGGCAGGTGTCGGACGTCGTCCTCGGCGCCGGATCCTACAGCGAGGGCCTGGACGCCTCCCGGCTGCTGAAGTCCCACAAGGGCGTCGGCCTGCTCAAGGGCATGTCCGACGACTCGGGGATCGTGCGCAACTACCTCGCCGACGGCGCGGACGCCGAACGCGTCCTCACCCGCGCCCGCGCCCTGCGCGAGAGCGAGGGCACCCTGTCCGGCCTCGCCGCCGGAGAGACCATGCCCACCGGCGACGCTGCCGACCTGTTGGCCGACGTCGCCGCCGTCATGCCCGCCACCGAGGCGAAGGCATGGTCCGAGACCCTGGTCGACCGCCTCGCGGAGCTTCGGCCCGACGTCTACGGCGAGTGGGCCGTCATGGAGCCCAAGGCCAAGGCCACCCAGCTCGCCAACGCGCTGAAGCCCTACGGCATCGAGACCGGGCAGGTCTGGCTGAAGACCGACGACGGCTCCAACCCCAACCGCCGGGGCCTCAAGCGGGAGGACATCCTCGCCGCCGTGGCCGTCAGGAAGCGCTCCGGAAGCTAGCACCCCGCCCCCTAGGTCTAGCACCCCTGCTAGCGCCCCGCACATGCCCTGACCAGGGCGCTAGTGACCTAGCGCCCTGGTCCCCAGCACCCTCGAAAAGGCCCTGGGAGGCCCCTGGTGACCCTCGTTGCCGCTAGCTCTAGCCCCGTCCTGCCCCTCGCCGCCGTCGCCGCGCTCGCCGTCGTCACCACCGTCTGCGGCTACGCGCTGCTGTGCGCGGTGAGCCCGTTCGCCCGCTGCAAGCCGTGCGAGGGCAACGGCAAGCGCCGCAAGCACGGCACCTCCCCCAAGCGCGGCTGGAAGACCTGCCGCCGCTGTAAGGGCAACGGCGCCCGCCTGCGCATCGGCCGCCGCTTCTTCCACGCCACCCGCGCCACCGGCCAGGCCGCCCAGCGCCTGCACAAGGCCGGAACCCGCTGACCCGAGCACCGCCCGACCGCCTCCGGCCCGGGGCACCCCTGCCCCGGGCCGCCGCCGAAGGAAGGCCCTCCATGCTCGTCACTGTCTCCACCGCCCTGCTGTTGGCCCTCATCACTGGCGCCCTCGTCTGGTTCAAGCGCGTCAGCGCCGGCGCGGCCCTCATGGTCTGGCTGAGCGGCTTCACCGCCGCCGCCACCGGCCTCGCCGGACCCGTCAACGACCTGCTCGCCGCCTTCGTCGCCGCCATCGGCCAGAACTGATCACCCGCCATGGCCACCACCGCACCGGCCGTGATCCGGCCGCTCGCCGCCGTCCACCTGCGCGACGCCCTCACCGCTGCCGCCAACCGCGAGCCGGCCGCCGCCCTGGCCGCGCTCATGCACATCGACCCCGAGTCCTGGACCGCGATCGAGCAGCGCGCCTCGCTGCTCGGCACGGACCTGGTCGACCTGCTCGCCCACGCCGCCCGCACCGGAGGTACCCCGTGAGCACCACCACCGACATCCTCACCGCCGCCGGCCTGCTCGGCCCCGGCATCGCCCTCGCCGTCCCCGTCCTCATCTCCCAGCGCGGCGCCAAGACCGACAGCGCCGCCGTAAAGCAGGTCCTCGCGGAGTCCGCCGCCGAACGCGCCGCCCGGGCCGTCACCGACAGCGCTGCCCCGCCCGACGGCGGCGAGGGCGCCCCCACCCTCACCGACCGGCAGCCCGCCCGCCTCGCCACCGTCCTGCCCTTCCCCGGTGCTGGGCGCCAGGCTGCCTAGGACCAGCGCTGTGGCCGCCCACCTCGACTGGCGCGACGCCTCCCACTACGACCGCACCCGCACCCTGCCCTGCCGCTGGTGCGGCCGCCCCACCCCGCTGCGCGACGAGCAGCGCAGACCCGCGCACAAGGTCTGCGCCGAGCAGCACCACGAACCGCCCGCCGCGCCGGTCCCGGAGTCGTCCGGGACCGGCACGGCCCCGGTCTCCCGACTTCCTACGATCCGTGAGGAGCGCCCGTGTCCGACTGGGAGCGCGCCCGTGTGGCTGCCCACCACGCCGCCGAACGCGGCCTGAGCGTCTTCCCCCTGACTGCCAACAAGACCCCGGCAATCGCCAGCCCCCATCCGCCCAAGAAGGTCGGTACGTGCAGGGGCGAGTGCGGCCGGCTCGGCCACGGCGTCCACGACGCCACCACCGAACACGCCCTGCTCCAGCGTATGTTCGAGCGGGCCCGGTGGGCCACCGGCTACGGCATCGCCTGCGGCCGCGAACCCCACCACCTCATCGGCATCGACCTCGACGTCAAAGACGGCCTCGACGGCGTCGCCGACCTCCGCGCCCTCGAAACCGGGCACGGGTTCACCGTGCCGGCCACCGCCACCGTCGCCACCCCCAGCGGGGGCTGGCACCTGTGGCTCACCACCCCGCCCGAAACGCGCCTGCTCAACTCCGTGGGCAAGAACCGCGACCACTCCCACGGGATCGACGTGCGCGGGACCGGCGGCTACCTCGTCGGCCCCGGCTCCCTCGGTGCCAAGGGCCCGTACCGGTTCGCCGCCGGCACCGACCCGCACACCATCGCCACCGCCCCGCCCGAACTGCTCGCCGCCCTTGCCCCGAAGCCCGCCCCGGTCACCGCGCCGGACCCGGCATCGCTGCGTGAGCGGATCCACCACCAGGACGCCTACACCCGCGCCGTCCTGACCCGCGAAGCCGACAAGGTCCGGGCGACGGCCGAGGGCGGGCGCAAGACGCGCCTGTGGGCCAGCAGCGCGGCCGTCGGCCGCCTCATTCACGCCCGCGCGCTCGATGAGGCCCTGGCCCATGACGCGCTGCTCGACGCCGGTCTCGCCACCGGCCTGAAGGCCGCCGAGTGCGAGTACGCCATCCGGCGCGGGTTCCAGGCCGCCGCCACCACCTCCCGCGCCGCCTGACCACGGGCACCGCCATGGGAGACCGGAAAAGCGCTTATCCGGCCTCCCATGGCCCCGCCGCGCCCGCACACCCCCGGCCCCGCACGGGCCCCCTCACCACCCCGACCACACACCCGGAGGAGTCTTCGTGACCGCACCCGCCCCCCGCCCCGACCGGCCCTACGAGAACGTGACCAGCCTGTTCGGCGAGGGCTGGGAGAACTCGGAGCCCGCGCCGCCGGACGTGGACGTGTGGGACAGCCCGGTTCCCCTCGGCCAGGCCCGCGCCCTGCCGCTGTTCCCCGTGGACGCCCTGCCCGCGTGGCTGGGCGCCATGGTCGCGGCCGCCGCCGAGGAGACCCAGACCCCCGCCGACCTCGCCGGATGCATGGGCCTGAGCATGCTGTCCACAGCCTGTGGAGGCCGCGCGGTCGTCGCGGTCCGCGGCCGGTGGCGCGAGCCGGTGAACCTGTTCACCGTCATCGCCCTGCCCCCGGGCAACCGCAAGAGCGCCATCGTCGGCGAGATGAGCCGCCCCATGCTCGCCGTCGAGAAGGTCCTGATCGAGAACATCGCCGGCATCCGGGCCGAGGCCGAGACCACCGCCAAGCTCACCCGGGCCGCCGCCGACAAGGCCACCGCCCGCGCCGCCGGGGCCGACCCCGCCGAACGCGCCAAGCTCACCAAAGAGGCCATCGAACTGGTGGAGGCCGCCGAAGCGGTGAGCATCCCGGCCGTCCCGCAACTCATCGCCGACGACGTCACCCCCGAGGGCCTGGCCTCCCTGCTCGCCGACCAGGGTGGACGGATGGCCGTCATCTCCGCCGAGGGCGGCATCTTCGACATCATCGCCGGCCGCTACTCCGGCACCCCCAACCTCGAAGTCTTCCTCAAGGGCCACGCCGGGGACCTGCTGCGCGTCAACCGGCAGGGCCGCGACCCCCAGTACCTCGAAGCCCCGGCGCTGACCATGGGCCTGGCCGTCCAGCCGTCCGTGTTCCGCGACATCGCCAAGGCCAAGGGCTTCGAGGGCCGCGGCCTGCTCGCCCGCTTCCTCTACGCCATGCCCAAGTCCCTGGTCGGATTCCGCAACCTCACCCCCGACCTGATCCCCCAGCAGGTCGCCGACACCTACACCAAGACCCTCGCCACCCTCACCCTGGCCATGGCCGGCTGGACCGACCCCGCCGTCCTCACCCTCACCCCCGAAGCCGACACCGCCCTGCTCGCCTACCAGAAGAACACCGAGACCAGGCTCCGGCCCGGCGGCCCGCTCGCCCACATCGACACCTGGGCGTCCAAGCTCGACGGCGCCGTGTGCCGCATCGCCGGCCTGCTCCACCTCGCCACCCACCCCGAAGACGGCTGGACCCGCCCCATCGCCGCCGACACCCTCACCGCCGCCTGCCGCATTGGCGACTACTTCACCGCCCACGCCCTCGCCGTCTTCGACGCCATGGGATCCGACGCCGCCCTCGGCCGCGCCCGCACCGCCCTCACGTGGCTCGCCGCCAACCCCCGCGACTCCATCAGCCGCCGCGAACTCTTCAACGCCCTGCCCCGCGCCGACTTCCCCACCGTCGCCGACCTCGACCCCGCCCTCGCCCTACTCGAAGACCACGGCTGGATCCGCCAGATCGCACCCCCCGCCCGCACCGGACGCGGCGGCCGGCCCCCGTCCCCCCGCTACCAGACCCACCCCACCGTGACCCACCCCGCTACCTGAGCACGCCCAGAACCCTCCGCAGAACCCGCAGAACCTGCAAAACCCCCAACCACACTCCCTGACCAGCACAAACGCCGAACCGCGCTACTCCAGCAAAACCTCCAGAAACTCCCGCAGAACCCCACCACCCCGGCCGCCCCCAACGGCCGTCGAGGTTTTGCAGGAGTTTCCGGAGGTTTTGCGGAAACCAACCCCGCCAGCAAACCCGCAGCTCAAAGCCCATCCCAAAGGGTTTTGCAGGTTCTGCGGGTTCTGCGGCGGCCTCCAAGCCCACCCGTTGCCCCAGGGAGCGCCCTTGAGCACGATCCCGCCCGTCGTCCTGGAAGTCCCCGAGGTCATGGAGGCCCTGCGCATGAGCCGCAGCAAGGTCTACGACCTGATCCGCACGAAGAAACTCGCCAGCTTCAAGGAAGGCAGCTCCCGCCGCATCCCCGTCACCGCCCTGCACGACTACATCCGCACCAAGATGGAGGAGGCCGCCTGATGGCGAAGCGCAACCCCAACGGCGCCGGCACCGTGACCAAGCGCAAGGACGGCCGCTACCAAGCCGCCGTCTACGTCCCGCAGCCCGATGGGACGTGGGCCCGCAAGTTCGCCTATGGGGCGACGTGGGACGAGTGCGACGGCAAGCGCAAGGACCTTGTGGAGCGTGCCAAGCAGGGAATCGCGACCCCGACCCGGTCGGCGAAGCTCTCTGAGTGGCTGCCGTACTGGCTGGACCACTTCATCACGCCCGAGAGGAAGCGGACCACCGCGGCCAAGTACGAGACGCACGTCCGCCTCTACCTCGTCCCGCTGCTCGGCGCGAAGGGCTTGGAGTCGCTGAGCCCCCGCGATGTGCGGACGTTCCTGGCAAAGGTCACGAAGCAGTCCAGCGCCGCCACCGCGAAGGAGTCGCACCGGGTGCTCCGCTCGGCACTGAGCGCCGCGTGCCGGGACGAGCTGATCGTGCGGAACGTCGCGATGCTCGTCCCGCCGCCGCGGGTGACGAGCCGTGAGATCAAGCCGTGGACTCTCGACCAGACACTCACCTTCCTCTCGGCCAGTCGCACCGATCCGCTGTACGCCGCCTTCGTGCTGGCCATCGCACTCGGGATGCGGCGGGGGGAGATCGTCGGGCTCCGCTGGTCTGAGGTCGACCTCGACCACCGGGTCCTGGTGGTCCGGGAGCAGGTGCAGCGGGTCCGCGGCGAGCTGTACGCGGACACCACGAAGAGCGGCAAGCGCCGCCCGGTCCCGCTCCCCCGGATCTGCGTGGCGGCCCTGCGCTGGCACCGGATGCGGCAGGACGAGGCCCGGCACGCGGCCGGCGAGAAGTGGGAGGAGACCGGCTACGTCTTCACCACCCGGTCCGGCCGGCCGATCGAGCCGACCAACCTCTACCGCTCGTTCGTCCGGGTGTCCAAGGCCGCCAACGTCCCGGTGATCCGGCTGCACGACACTCGGCACGGGTGCGCGACGCTGCTGGTGGCCTGCGGCGTGCCGCCCCGGGTGGTGATGGAGATCCTCGGCCACAGCCAGATCGGGCTGACGATGAACGTCTACACCCACGTGGCGCAGGACACCCAGCGCGAGGCCCTCGGCAACATGGACCGGCTGCTCAAGCGACGTCACTGATGTCAGCCTGAGATGTCAAAAGGCCCGCAGCATAATCGCTGCGGGCCTTTTGCGCTGGTGGGCGCGGACGGTTTCGAACCGCCGACATCTGCTTTGTAAGAGCAGCGCTCTACCACTGAGCTACGCGCCCCCGGCCGTGGCCCGGGGTGGGCAACGGCGACTGCCTAGGGTACCTGGTCCCGGGGGTGGTGTGGTGCAGGTGGTCGGGGAGTGGGACGGGTGGGGTGCCGGTGGGGTGGGGTGATCGGGAAGAATGGGGGACGGATCAGCGGTCGGAACAGGGAGCGCGCAGTGAGGGTGGCCGGCGGGAGCAGGCGGGGGCGGCGACCGGGGAGTGCGCTGGCCGAGGCGCTGGTATTGCCGCTCGTGGTGGCGGGTGCGCTGGGGGCGGCCGGGGCGTCGGCGTTCGGAAGCGCCGGGGGCGGCCGGGGCGGTGGCTGGTGGGGGCGGCGCGGCGGCGAGGGCATGCGGGCGGAGGCCAGGGCGGCCCGGGACGCTGCGCAGCAGGCGTTCTACGAGCTGGACTCGACGCAGCGCGAGGTGCGGCTGGCCGTGGAGACGGTGCGCGCGGCGGAGGACGGCGCGGCCGCCCGGCAGGCGGCGGCGGACTTCGCGGCGATCTCCGGCCGGGTCGACCAGGTGACCGTGAACTATCTGGCGGCGCTGGACGCGCACGACCTGGACGCGGAGGAGCTGGAGTCCGGGGCGGCGGCGCGGGCCCGGCACCAGCTGGAGGACGTGAAGGGGCAGCTGGGGCAGGCGCTGGCGGAGCTGAACGGGTTCCTGCAGCGGTTGCAGCCGTCGCTTCAGCACGCCGAGTCGCAGCTGATGCGGGTGACGCCGGCCGTGGAGCAGTCCAAGCGGGCTCTGCTGGCGGCGACCGCCGCGCTGGAGTCCGTGCGCGGGGCGGGCCTGAAGGCGGACGACCTGGCGGCCCGGCTGGCCGAGCTGGCGCCGGAGCTGGGCCGGCTGAACGAGGGCGCCGGCCGGCACGGGGTGGCGGCGACGCTCCGGCGCGCGGAGCAGGTGAAGGAGCGGGCCGACGCGATCGCGGCGGACGCCTCGCACCTGCCGGAGCGGGCGCGGGAGATCGACCGGCGGGTGGCCAGTCTGCGGACCAGGATCCAGGCACTGGAGACCAAGGCCGCCACGGTGGAGCCGGCACTGAGCGAGTTGCGCCGGCGGTTCTCCACCGCCTGCTGGCAGGACCTCCAGCGGGTGTCGGACCAGGTGGCGGAGACGGGGCGCGCGGCGGAGCAGAAGCTCACCGAGGCGGCGCGGGCGCGCGACGAGCAGCGTTGGGCGGACGCGACGGGCGCGATCGGTACCGTGCGTGCCCTGCTGGACACCGCGGACGGCTCGGTGGTCGCCGTGAACGAGCGGCTGCGGCAGCTGAACGAGGTGCAGCACGACCCGAACCGGGAGATCGAGCGCACCCGCTTCGCCCTGCGCGACGCCCAACGGCTGGCGATGGCGGGCCGGCAGGCGCCGGACCCGCGGCACGCGGGCCCGCTGGACGCGGCGGTCGGGCGGCTCGACCGGGCGGTGGCGGAGCTGGAGGCGGCCGGCCGGCACCCGGACTACTGGCACTTCCTGACCGAGCTGGCGGGCGTGCGGGAGACGGCGGCGAAGGTGGTGGAGCTGATCCGCGGGGACATCGGCGGCCACCGGTAGCGCGGACCGCCGCCGGAAGCCACTGGCCGTCCGAACGGGGAGGACGGCAGGCAGACGGCCACAAACCTGGGTTACCCGTGAGTAACTTTGTCGGATAGAGTCGCGCCATGGCTCGTAAGCGCAGCATCCCGGCCCGCACGCTCCGGCGCGGGATCAACTTCTGGCCGCCGTTCCTGTTCGCCGGAATCCGGGTGCTGACCCTCTCGGACGACTTCCGGCGGACGAAGGTCCGGCTCAGGCTCGGACGGCTGAACCGCAACTACGTGGGCACGCACTTCGGCGGCTCGATCTTCGCGATGACCGACCCGTTCTGGATGCTGCTGGTGATGGAGAACCTCGGCCGCGACTACGTGGTCTGGGACGCGGCGGCCGAGATCGCCTTCGTCTCGCCCGGCCGGGGCGACATCTTCGCCGAGTTCGTGCTCACCGAGGACCGGATTGCCGAGATCCGCGAGCTGACCCAGGAGGGCAAGAAGGCCCTGATCTGGTTCGACACCGAGGTCCTGGCGGCGGACGGCTCGGTGGTGGCCCGGGTGCGCAAGCAGCTGTACGTACGGGAGAAGCGCCGCACCGCCTGATGCTGGGTACCCTGCCGGTATGCCACGTTACGACTTCCGCTGCCGCTCCTGCGGCGCCACCTTCGAACTCCGCCGCACGATGGCGCAGGCCAACGACCCGGCGGTCTGCCCGCAGGGACACGAGGACACCGTGAAGCTGCTGTCGGCCGTCGCCGTCACCGGCGGGGCCTCCGGCGGCGCCGCGCAGCAGGCCCCGTCCGGGGGCGGGGGCGGGGGCTGCTGCGGCGGCGGTTGCTGCGGCTGACACCGGTACCGGGCGGGGCGGCCCTGCCGTCGGCACCGGGCTCGCCGGGCGCCGGGCACACCAGCGCCAGGCACGGCAGCCCCGCCACCGCCACCGCCACCGCCACCGCCACCGCCACCGCCACCGCCGAACGAGACGGTCAGCACCGAACGAAACGGTCAGCGCGCGACGACGGCGTCCACCTCGCCCCGGACCCGGGCCAGGAACTGACGGACGATCTCCTCCCCCGCCGCCACGCCCACCTGGTCGAGGGCCGTGACGCCGGGGGCCGTCCAGCCGCTGTCGGCGAGTTCGCCGTGGCCGGGGCGCCAGCCGGAGTCGGCGGCGAGCAGCAGGTCGGCGTCGAGCAGCGAGTCGCCGGCCGCCAGCACGGTGGCCCCGCCGACCCGCCGCTCGACCTCGGCCAGGGCGGCGCTCTTGCTGAGCGACGCCGGCACCGCGTACACCTTGCGGCCCTGCAACGAGACGGCCCAGCCGCGCTCGGCGCACCAGCCGGTGAGCTCCTCCAGCCAGCCGGCCGGCAGTTCGGCGCGCTCCACGACCAGATAGGCGAAGAGGTCGTCGGCGACCCGGCGCTTGTGCGTCCACTCCGGGTCGGCGCAGAGCGCCAGGTGCTCGACCACCTCGGCCAGCGGCACCGACGCGGCGGCCAGCCGACCGGCCACCTCGGCCTGCCAGTCCTCGTCCGGCACGCCGTCCACGAGCAGCCTGCCGCCGTTGCTGCAAATCGCGTAGGAGGGGATCCAACCGGGCGTCGGGCCGGGAAGGTTGACCCGCTCGTACTGCGTCCTGGTCCGGGTGGTGGCGGGGACGAGGAGAGCCTCCCGGGCCAGCTCCACCATCAGGGCGGCGGCCTGCTCGGTCATGAACGAGAGCGCCTTGCCGTCGTGCACCTCGACCGAGAGCAGCCGCGGGGCGAGCCGGTCGGGCACGTCCAGGGCGAGGGCGCGGTTGGAGTAGATCAGGGTGCGGTCGAGGTCGCTCGCGACCAGGAAACCACTGGGACTGCTCATCGGGCTCAGGACTCCTTCACCAGGACGGCCGTGCCGGAGGCACCGGTCGCTCCCCGACTGTAGCGGGGGTGGATCAGGCCCACGCAGGAGTACGGCAGGTCGTCCACCTCCTCGACGGGGACGCCGCGTTGGGCGGCGAGCAGGCGGACGTGGTCGAGGTCGGCACCGGTGCCGCGGCGGGCCAGCACCCGCCAGGGGACGCGGCGCAGCATGACCCGGGTGGTCTCGCCGACGCCGGGCTTCACCAGGTTGATGTTGTCGATGCCGTACTCGGCGCTGATCCGCTCGACGGCGGCCCAGCCGGCCCAGTCCGGCGTGCGGTCCTCGGCGGCGAGCCGGGCCGCGGCGGCGGCTGCCTCCTCCCGGACGTCGGCGAAGTGGTCGGCGACGGTGTCCAGGAAGGCCTCGGAGACGTCCCCGCCGGCCAGGTCGGTGTAGTGCTTGGCTCCGTGGAAGTCGTCCGGGCCGATCAGGTCGGCGCGCAGCACGGTACGCGAAATCAGGCCGGAGACCGTGGAGTTGAGGCAGGCGGACGGGATCAGGAAGTCGTCCCGGGTGCCGTAGGTGCGTACGCAGCGGCCGGGGTCGGCGAGGACGGCCAGCTCGGGGTTGAAGGCGGAACCGGCCAGGGCCTCGGCGAGTTCGCGGGTGATCGCGCCCTTGCCGGTCCAGCCGTCGACGAACACGACGTCGGGGGCGTGGTGGTGGGCGTCCAGGTAGCGCAGGGCGACCGGGTCGATGCCGCGGCCCCGGATGATCGAGACGGCGTAGTGCGGGGTGTCCAGGCCGTGCGCGAAGGCGAGCCAGCGCCGGATCAGGATGCCGACCGGGGTGCCGGCGCGGGCCAGCGAGGCGAGCACCAGGCCGCGGCCGCGCTCGCGCACCAGCGTCTCGGCGACGGTGCCGACGGCGAGCGCGATCCGGCGGGCGGAGACCCGCAGGGCCTGGTGGAAGAGCTCCTGGTACTCGGGGCTGGGCTGGTACTCGACCGGCAGCGACTCGGCGTAGTGGGCGCCGCCGCTCTGGACGGCCTCCTCGCGCTCCTCGGTGGGGGCCTCCAGCGGGACGTCGGAGAGGTCCTTGAGCAGCCAGGCCACCTCGTCGGGGCGGTAGGAGGAGAACCCGGGGCCGTGCAGCGGGCTGGGCAGACCAGCCGCCGGGCCGGCCGAAGGGGCGACCGTGGGGCCGGCCGAAGGAACGGCTGCCGTAGGGACGGCTGCCGTAGGGACGGCCACCGAAGGGACGGCCACCGGACGGGACGGACGGTGCGACGGCAGGACGGCGAGGACCACCCGGTCGGTGACCTGCCGCAGCTGCGTCAGCAGGGCCCGCTCGCCCTCGTGCAGGGCGGGGGTGTCGGCGATGTCGTCGACCACCAGCACGACGGCGTCGAAGCGGCGGGCCGGGTCGGCGCCGGGGGCGACGTTGTAGGCGAAGCGATCGAGCGGGGCGGAGTCGTCCGGGTCGTCGTGGGCGGGGAAGGCCAGCCGGGTGCGGATGGCGTAGCCGGGGTCGTCCACGGCGAGGACGGGCGAGCGGGTGGTGGTGGAGTAGCGGACGCGCTCGCCGCCGTCGGGCAGGAGGTCCGCGAGGGCTCCGGCCAGGCGCAGCGGCGCGTACATCAGTTCCTCGAAGCCCAGCACCAGCACGCGCCCGCCGCCCCCGGCGGGCTCCAGCGCCTCCGCCAGCCGGGCTGCCAGGTCCGGCAGCGCGGCTTCGAGACGGCCGCGGTGCTCGGCGGTGAAGCCGTGCCGGCCGCCGTCCGGGAGGCCCGCGGGCCAGTCCAGGGAGGCCCGGACCAGCGGGGCGGGCGCGGCGGGCGGCAGCGCCGGGGCCGGGCCGGCCTCGGCGATCAGCCGCTCGGCGCGGTCCAGGATGTCGTCGGGCAGCTCGACGCCACCGCTGGCGGCGGCCACCAGGTCGAGGCGGGTACCGAGTTCGGCGGCGGTGTCGGCCAGCCGGCGGCGGTCGGCCTCGTCGCGCAGGTCGACCAGGGCCACCACGACGTAGTGGCCGCGCGGGTTGGCGCCGTGCAGCTCGCGGATGGTGTTGAGCACGGTGTTGCCGGTGGAGAACTCGTCGTCGACCAGGACCAGCGGGCCGTCCCCGGCGAGCAGCGCGGGGTCGGCGGGCAGCAGCAGGTGGGAGGTGGCGTGCGAGTGCTCCTCCTCGAAGCCGCCGACCGGAGCGACCCCGTCCACCGGGCGCCGGGTGGAGTGCAGGTAAGGGGCGTCCAGGCCGTCGGCGACGCTGTGGCCGAGCCCGGTCGCGGTCTCGGCGTAGCCGAGCACGACGGCGCGCGCGGCCGCGTCCTCGCCGAGCAGCTCGCGGACCCGGCGGCCGAGGTCGAGGCCGGCACCGTGCACCACCGACGGACGCTGCGGAACGTGCTTGCCGAGCACGGTGGAGACCAGCAGGTGGGCGCGCTTGCGGTTCTCGCGCAGGGCCAGGCCGACCAGTTCGGGGAGCCGGTCGGAGCCGGTGAGGCCGACGCCGGCCCGGTCTGCCACCCAGCGGCCGGTCCACTCTTGCTGTGCTGTCACTACTGGTCCTGCCTTCGATGGTGCGAGTCGTGCGGGTTGCTTCGGGTCCGACGGGTCGTTCGGCTCGTGCATATCGTGCAGATCCTGCGGGTTGTTCCGTTCGGACGGGTCACTCGGCCCATGCGGGCCGTACGGGTCGTTCCGTTCGGACGGGCCACTCGGCTCGTACGGGCCGTGCGGGGCTGCGGACGGGTACTGCGGGTGCGGCCGGCCGGGACGGGTGGCGCGGGCACGGCGGGTACCGTCCTCAGCCACAGAGGCAGGCCGAGAGGAGCTCCGCGAAGCTGACGTCCTCCCGGGCCACCCCGAACACCTCGGCGCGCAGCAGCACCCGCTCCGCCCAGGCCCGGTGCGGCTTGGCCTCGTTCATCTTGTTGGTGTACGCCGAACGCAGCACCCCGCCGCCGTCGCGCTCCCGGTCGAGGATGTCCCGGGCGTCGGAGTACTCCTCGTGCGTGACCACCGAGAGGGCGTGCACGGCGGGGACGTGGCTGGGGTGGATGCAGGTCTTGCCGAGCAGGCCGTTGGCCCGGTCCAGCTCGAACTCGCGGATCAGGCCGTCCAGGTCGTGCTCGATGATCCGCTGCCGGACGGCCTCCCCGGAGGGCTCGGCCTCGGCGAACGGGGTGCGGCGCAGCTGGGGCTTGAACATCCGCTCCTGGACCGGGAAGTACTCCCAGACCGGCCCGGTCACGGTGAACCCGGTGCCGTCGGCCCGGCCGAGCACGTTGACCACGTCCCCGATCACGGCCGCGACCAGGGCCACGTCGTATGCGGTCAGGTCGGGCGAGCGGCGCAGGCCATACGCGGAGCAGAGGTCGGTGACGCCGAGGCGGACGGCGAGGACGCGTTCGCGGTACTTGTCGAGCAGCCGGGCGATGCCGAAGAGCTGCTCGCGGCGGGTCTCCAGGTGGGCGAGCTCGGGGGACTCCAGGACCGGCATCGCGAAGAGCCGTCGGCCGGTGGCGGCCTCGGCGGCGGCGAGGGCCTCCAGGTACGCGCCGCCGTTCTCGTCGGTGAACTTCGGCAGCACGAAACCGGTGAGCAGCCCGATCGCCGGGCCGAGCCGGCCGGCGAGGTCGGTGATCTGGGAGGCGGTGCGCACTCGGATGAAGAGAAGGGGCAGGTCCTGTGTGCAATCGGTGGAGATATGAGCGGCTTCCGGGGTGTCCCCGGGGGCGGCCCCGAAGGTCTTCGCGCCCCCGCCCGACTGCTCGCGGGACAGCCCACCGAGCTGCGCGACCAGGTTGGTCTCCGCCGCGGTCACCTCGTGGTCGGCGATCGAGTCCTCCAGGCAGAGCACCATCGAGACCACGCCCCGGGCCGCCTGCTTGCGGATGTCCGCTCCCAGGGTGGGCCTGGTGGCCGGGCTGTAGAGGGTCGCGCCGAGCGCGGTGGCCAGCACGTCCGCCTCGCTGTCCGGGGAGAAGGCCCGGGGCTGTTCGAGGAAGAGCCGGCCGCGTACGTCGTCGGCGAGGTGGCCGAAATGGCGCATGGTGCTCTCCTCAGGGGTTGCGGCCGCCAGTCGGGGCGGGTGCGAAAAGACTCGGCGGCTACGAAGGGACTCGGGCGGGCAGGAAAGGACTCGGCGGGTGCGGCGGGGCTCAGCGGGTGCGGCGGGGTGCTCTGGCAGGCAACTCGGGCGGGTGGGCGGTGCGGCGT
>NZ_CP026498.1:8363583-8398174 GCF_002953255.1 Streptomyces sp. CB01881 | reverse complement strand
GCCGGGGCGGGGGCGGTCGGGCAGGGGGCGGTCTGGCGCGGGTGGGCGGAGGGGGCGGGCTGGATACAGGACGCCGGGGCGGAGTGGGGGCGGTCGGACCCGGCCCCGGAGTGCGGGGCCTCACCGTGGTTAACCGGCCCGCCGGGCACCGTGGTTCCCGGGCTCGCGCGTCTGACACCCCCCTGCCGGACCCCCCGGAGGCCTCTGGCCGCCCATCGTACGGACGGCTTCCGGTCGAATGTGGTTCCGAAACATCGAATTCTCGGAAGGTTACCCTCCGCTTCACAAAGCGCAAGCGTTGGCAAAGTCCCACCGTTTCACCACCTTCGGTCACGTTGTCCGAAGGGGTGGCGAACAGGCAGGATGGTCGGCTATGACGCACGTGATGGCCAAGGGCGCCAACATCGCACTGCCGGTGGCGGCGGTCCGCGCCGTGCTGCGCTGGATCGCCACGCCCGGTGCGCCGGACGTGGACGCTTCCGCACTGCTGCTCGGCGCCGACGGCAGGGTCCGTTCGGATGCAGACTTCGTCTTCTACAACCAGCCGCGCCACCCCACCGGTCTGGTGCGCCACCTGCCCAAGCAGCAGACGTCCGGCGGCACCGAGATCGCCGACACCGTCGAGGCCGAGATCGGCAAGCTGCCGCCCGAGGTGGACCGGGTGGTACTGGCCGGCTCCTCCGAGGGCGGTTCGTTCCGCTCGGTGACCGGGCTGCGGGTACTGCTCTTCGACGCCGCCGGCGGCGAGGGCGCGCCCGCGCTCGCCGAGTTCGCGATCCCCGAGGCCGACGACGTCACCGCGCTCGTCGCGGGCGAGCTCTACCGCCGGGCCGGCTCCTGGAAGTTCCGGGCCGTCGGCCAGGGGTACGCCTCCGGGCTGATCGGCCTGGCGACCGACTTCGGCATCACCGTCGAGGACGACGCGGCGGCCTCCGTGGCCGCGGGGTCCGCCGCTCCGGCCGCCCCCGCGGTGGACCCGCGCACCGCCGTACCGGACCCGCGGCCGGCCGCCCGGGCCGAGCCCGGCACGTTCACCCTGGCCCCGGCCGTCCCCCTGCCACCCACGGCGGCACCGGCCGTGCCCGCCAACACGCCCCCGCCGCCGACGGCCCCGCCGACCGTCCCGCCGGCACCGCCGGCTCCCCCGACCCGGCAGCCGGCGTACGGCTACCCCCAGCCGGCCCCGCAGCAGGCCGCACCGCACCAGCCCGCACCGCACCAGCAGGGCGGTTACGGCTATCCGCCGCAGGCCCCGCGCCCCGGGTACGGCTACCCGCAGCCGCAGCAGCAGCCCTACCCCCAGCCCCAGCAGGCGCCCAACCAGCCGCCTCCCGGCTACGGCTACCCCCAGCAACCGCAGCCCCCGCAGCAGCCCCAGCAGGCCGGCGGCTACGGCTACCCCCAGCCGAACACCGGCCCGCAGCCCCAGCAGCAGCCGCCCCAGCCCCAGGCCGCCGCCGAGGAGTTCGCACTGCCGCCGCAGGGCCCGCAGTTCCAGCCGCGCTGAGCACCGGGCCCGGCTGGGGCAACCACCCCGGCCACCCGGCACTCCGGCCACCCTTGACGACCCCCGGCGCCGCCGCGCCCGTGACGACACCCGCCGCCCCGGCGCGCCCGCGCCCGACGGCATAACCGCACCCCTGCCCGCCCCGGCGCGCCCCCGTCCGCTCCCGTCCGCCCGCCTGCGCCCCGCCTACGCCCCCCCTGCTCCGGCTCCTACTCTGGCCCTGAAGGCCCCGAAGGTCCCGAGGCGCCCTTGTACCCGCGCTGCCACTGCATCCCGAAGCCGTACAGCCGGTCGATGTCCGCCTGGAACCCGTTGACGTACCGCACCTCGCGCCGGACCGTCAGCGTGTTGTCCCCGGTGTTCTCGATCAGCACCACCGCGCACGAGCGCGCCGCCGCGGCCCGCTCCTCCAGCTTGATCTCGATGCGCGGGCCGGTCTGCGGCACGATCGTCACCACCGCGTTGGCCTGCTCGAACGCGGGCGTGCCGTCGTAGATGTAGACGAAGATCAGCAGCCGCTTGAACTGGTCCTTCTTCTCCAGGTTGACGTACATCGTCTCCCCGGAGGGCGCCCCGTACTGGTCGTCGCCGCTGAGCTTGATGTAGGGGACCCGCTGGAGGTCGCCGAAGAGGCCGCCGAGCGGCTGGACCACGCCGCGGCTGCCGTCGGAGAGCTCGTACAGGCAGGCCAGGTCGAGGTCGACGTTGACCTGCGCCGCCTGCTGGGAGTCCGGCTCCATCGGGCTGAGGATGCGCGGGCTGAACCAGCGCTTGAGGGTGTCCCGGCCGGACGGGCGCGGGGCTCCTATCCGGGTGGTCCAGTGCAGGTTGACGTAGAGGTACCCGGTGGTGGCCGCAGCCCCGGTGATCGCGTGCTGCGGCGTCGACTTGGTGAGCGTGACCTTGTGCTGCCCGCCCGGGTCGAGGGTGTTCCGCTCCCCGCGCAGGTACTCCCAAATCGAGGCCATCCCAGTCCTCCCCCTGGTACCACCAGTCGATCTGGCGGTCCACCGCTCCATGATCGGGCATCAGCCCGCCCGCCGGGTAGCCGAACTCCCCAACCGGCGGGCTCGCTACCCGTCCCCATACCCCGAACACCGGCGGGCACCACCGGGGAGCCCGCCAACGACCGGCACCGGCGGGTCGGTTGGCCGGTCGAAGCTCCCCTCCCGTAACATGCCGCCCCTTCGGACGCGATATCGTCTAGCCGCACAGGTGTCCCGTCCGCCCCCTTGCCCGGGTGGGACGGGCGCGCCGGAAGCAACGACGCACCGTCAGGCCCGGTCCCGGGGAGGGAACCTGACCGCCTGTGTCCATGTGCCCCCTGTCCCCTGCGGAAACCCGAGGCCCGACCCGCAATGAACCTGACCTCCATACAGCTGGTCTGGACCGTCATCGGCGGCGCAGCCCTGCTGTTCACCGCCATCCTGGTGGCGACGCTGCGTTTCAAGAACACCGGCAAGACCGAGGACTCGGGCGACTCCTGGGAGCGCAGCGAGGAGCGCCGCCGGCGCAAGGAGATGATCTACGGGATCTCCTCCTACGTCCTGCTGTTCTGCTGCGCCGGCGTCGCGGCCGCGCTGTCGTTCCACGGCCTGGTGGGCTTCGGCAAGGAGAACCTGGGTCTCTCCAACGGCTGGGAGTACCTCGTCCCGTTCGGCCTGGACGGCGCGGCGATGTTCTGCTCGGTGCTCGCCGTGCGCGAGGCCAGCCACGGTGACGCGGCGCTCGGTTCGCGCCTGCTGGTCTGGGTCTTCGCGATCGCCTCGGCCTGGTTCAACTGGGTCCACGCCCCGCGCGGCGTGTCGCACGACGGCGCCCCGCAGTTCTTCTCCGGCATGTCGATCTCGGCCGCGATCCTGTTCGACCGGGCGCTGAAGCAGACCCGCAAGGCCGCGCTCCGCGAGCAGGGCCTCGTGCCGCGCCCGCTGCCGCAGATCCGCATCGTGCGCTGGCTGCGCGCCCCCCGCGAGACCTATGCGGCCTGGTCGCTGATGCTGCTGGAGAACGTCCGCAGCCTGGACGAGGCGGTCGAGGAGGTGCGCGAGGAGCGTCAGGCCAAGGAGGCCGCCAAGCTGCGTGCCCGTAGCGCCGACCGCCGCGAGCGCGCCGAGCTCAAGGCCATCTCCCGCCAGGGCGGCATGCTCGCCCGGGCCCGTGGCGGCCGCCAGGTGCCCGCGCTCACCGCTGCCGGCGACGGCCCAAGCGCTACGGAGCCTGCCCTAGCCGCTGACGCCGACGCCACCACCCAGAACGCCGCCTCCTCGCTGGAGCCCGCCCCGCTGAGCGCCCTGGAGACCGGCCGCCGCCCGCGCGCCGCCGTCGGATCCTCGTCGCTCAGGTCCTCGTCGCTCGGCTCCTCCTACGACTCGGGCTCCTCCTTCGGCTCGGGTTCCTCCTACGACTCGGGTTCCTCCTACGACTCGGGCTCCTCCTACGACTCGGGTTCCTCCTACGGTTCGTCCTCCTCGTTCGGTTCCTCCGACGAGTCGTACCGCAGCAGCTCCTCCTCGTCCTCGTCCTACCGCAGCTCGTCCATCGACCTGACGGCCGACGACGACACGCTGTCGATGCCCAAGCTGGACTCGCTGGAGCGCAAGCTGCGCGCCATCGAGCAGCAGCTGGGCTAGCCATCGGGGGCAGCGCCCCGAGAACGCCGAACGGCCGCCCCCTTCTCACCGAAGGGGGCGGCCGTTCCGTTTCCGCCGTGGCGCCACCGGGCACCGCGGGCGGACCTGCCGTTGCCGGCCCTGTCGTTGCCGGCCCGGCTACACGCCGGTCCTGCTACTTGCCGGTCCTGCTACTTGCCGGTGCTGACCAGCTCCCGCTCCTCGCCCCCGCCCGCGGCGGCCTCGCGGCGGTTGCGGAGGATGGACGAACCGAGGGCGAGCCCGATGAAGGCCACGCCGATCAGGCCGGTGACGATCTCCGGGATGTGGTACTCGATGCCGACCAGCAGGATCACCGAGAGCGCGCCGATCGCGTAGTGCGCGCCGTGCTCCAGGTAGACGTAGTCGTCCAGGGTGCCCTTGCGGACCAGGAAGACGGTCAGCGAACGGATGTACATCGCGCCGATGCCGAGGCCCAGGGTGATCTGGAAGATGTCGCTGGAGATGGCGAACGCGCCGACGACGCCGTCGAAGGAGAACGACGCGTCCAGGACCTCCAGGTACATGAAGAGGAAGAACGCCGCCTTCCCGCCGACCTGGACGATGGACTTGCCGGTCTTCTCGGCCTCCTCCTCCTTCTCGGCCTCCTCCTCCAGGCCCGCCTCGAAGACCGAGGAGAGCCCGTTCACGGAGAGGTAGGTGACCAGGCCGAGCACACCGGCGAGCAGCACCGTCTCGGCGTGCTCACCCGCGAAGAAGTTGGACGCCAGCAGCAGCGTGACCAGCGCGACGACCGTCGAGAAGGCGTCCAGCTTGCCGACCTTCTCCAGCGGACGCTCGATCCAGGCCAGCCAGTTGTAGTCCTTCTCCTCGAAGATGAAGTCGAGGAAGATCATCAGCAGGAAGACGCCGCCGAAGGCCGCGATGGCCGGGTTGGCGGCCTCCAGGTACTGGGCGTACGTCAGGCCTTCGTAGGTCTTGTCCGAGTGGAGCGCCAGGTCGATGACCGTGGCCGGGCTGAGGTGCGCGGTGAGGCCGACCACCAGCAGGGGGAAGATCAGCCGCATGCCGAAGACGGCGATCAGCACACCGACGGTGAGGAAGATCTTCTGCCAGTACGGGTTCATCCGCTTCAACACCGTGGCGTTGACCACCGCGTTGTCGAACGACAGGGAGATCTCCAGGACGGAGAGGATCAGCACAATGCCGAATCCCTCGGCTCCCCAGAGCAGGCCGGCTGCGATCAGCCCGATGACGGTGATCGCGAATGACCAGCCGAATGTGCGGAGGAACACGGGACTTGGTTACCTTTCGAGTTCATGGCGCCCCCTGCGGCGAATGCGCCGCGGGCGGGTATCGCGCCTTTACTGTACGTTTACGCCGAAATCGAGGGCAATGCCGCGCAGGCCCGAGGCGTAACCCTGGCCCACCGCCCGGAACTTCCACTCCCCCGCGTAGCGGTACAGCTCGCCGAAGATCATCGCGGTCTCGCTGGACGCGTCCTCGGTCAGGTCGTAGCGCGCGATCTCCTGTCCGTCCACGGAGTTGACCACGCGGATGTACGCGTTGCGCACCTGGCCGAAGTTCTGCAGCCGCGACTCGGCGTCGTAGATCGACACCGGGAAGACCACCTTGTCCACCTGCGGCGGGACGAGGTCCAGGTTGACCAGCACGACCTCGTCGTCGCCCTCGCCGTCACCGGTGAGGTTGTCGCCCTGGTGCTCGACCGAGCCCTCGGGGCTCTTCAGGTTGTTGTAGAAGACGAAGTACTCGTCGCCGAGCACCCGCCCTCCCGAGCAGAGCAGCGCACTTGCGTCGAGGTCGAACGGCGCCCCGGTGGTCGAGCGGGCATCCCAGCCGAGCCCGATCTGCACCTGCGTCAGGTTCGGCGCGGCCTTGGTGAGCGAGACGTTTCCACCCTTGGCGAGCGTGACACTCATCGCTGTCCTTCCTCCCTTTGCCTCCGGGGCGCATCTCAGGTCTATTCCCCCGTGGCCCCGCCCGGCCTCTTCCGGCCGGCTGAACTTCCTGAACTCCTATCCTTCCAGTGCGCCGGGACAACGCGAAGCCGGGGCGGCCGCCGACGTCATGCGTCGGCGGCCGCCCCGGCCGATGGTGCTCCGTCAGGCCGCCAGGGCCTGCCGCCAGGCTCAGACGTTGACGCCGAAGTCCTGGGCGATGCCGCGCAGGCCGGAGGCGTAGCCCTGGCCGATGGCGCGGAACTTCCACTCGGCGCCGTTGCGGTAGAGCTCGCCGAAGACCATCGCGGTCTCGGTGGAGGCGTCCTCGGAGAGGTCGTACCGGGCCAGCTCCTTGTTGTCGGCCTGGTTCACCACGCGGATGAACGCGTTGCGGACCTGGCCGAAGTTCTGGGTCCGGTTCTCGGCGTCGTAGATGGAGACCGGGAAGACGATCTTGGACACGTCCGCCGGGACGGTGGCCAGGTTGACCTTGATCTGCTCGTCGTCGCCCTCGCCCTCACCGGTCAGGTTGTCGCCGGTGTGCTCGACCGAGCCGTCGGGGCTCTTCAGGTTGTTGAAGAAGACGAAGTTGCCGTCCGTGCCGACCTTGCCCTGGTCGTTGCAGAGCAGGGCGCTGGCGTCCAGGTCGAAGTCCGTGCCGGTGGTGGTACGGACGTCCCAGCCGAGGCCGACGACCACGGCGGTCAGGCCGGGGGCCTCCTTGGTGAGCGAGACATTGCCGCCCTTGCTCAGGCTGACACCCACTTGTCCTCCAAGATTCGGGAGGCACCCCTGGTGCCCCCGTGGTGCGGTCCGAGGCACCGGCGGCGGTTGCCCCCGGCCCTCTGACCAGCCAACGGACCGATCGTAGTGCGGGGTTCCCGTCCTGGGCAGGGAACGGGACCGGCGTGGCTGTTCGAATCTCGGCCGGGCCGGTCCCGCGCGGGCGGGGAGGGGGCCTCAGAGCGAGTCGAGGACCTTCAGGTACTCCTGCTCGTCACGGGCGTCCGGCAGGTCGTTGACGACGCTCCAGCGGACCGTGCCGGCCTTGTCGATCACGAAGGTGCCGCGGACGGCGCAGCCCTTCTGCTCGTCGAGGACACCGTAGGCGCGGGCGACCTCGCCGTGCGGCCAGAAGTCGGAGAGCAGCGGGAACTCCAGGCCCTCCCGGTCGGCGAAGACGCGCTGGCTGAACGGCGAGTCGCTGGAGACGCCGAGCACCTGCACGTCGTCGTTCTGCAGCCGCGGCAGTTCCTTCTGGATCGCGCCGAGCTCGCCGGTGCAGACCCCGGTGAAGGCGAACGGGTAGAAGACCAGGACGACGTTCTGCCCGCCCCGGAAGTCGGAGAGCCTGACCGGCTCGCCGTGCTGGTTCCTCAGCTCGAAGTCCGGGGCCTCGGTGCCGACCTCGATGGCCATGGATGGGACCTTTCTGACGCGACCGGGCCGCGCAGCGGGCGCGGCGGTCGCCATCTTCGCATCCGTTGACACCGGTTCGGCCGGACGGGTGAGGCCGCCGGGCTGCCGGGCGGATGCGTTCGCCGTGAGCGAACGCACCTCCCCCGCGAATACCGGGGTGGACCGGGGTGGACCGGGGCCGGCCGGAGCAGGCCGGGAGCGGGGCCGGACGGGCCGGCGGAAACGACCGGGCCCCGCCGGAGTCTCCTCCGACGGGGCCCGGCCCCGGTCCGCGGCTCAGGCCCCGGACCGGTTCGTCGGGGCGCTCAGCGCTTGCCCGTCTTCGTCGCCTTGGTCGCCAGACGGGTGGCGGCCCAGTCCTTGGCGATCGCGATCGAGCTGGTCTGGGAGAGGCCGGCGGTCCGGGCCGCGTCGGCGATGTCCGAGGCCTCGATGTGGCCGTCGCGGCCGGTCTTGGGCGTCAGCAGCCAGATGAGGCCGCCCTCGGCCAGGTACTCCAGGGCGTCGACGAGGGCGTCGGTCAGATCCCCGTCGTCGTCGCGGTGCCACAGCAGGACGGCGTCGGCGACGTCGTCGTAGTCCTCGTCGACGAGATCCGTCCCGGTGAGCTCCTCGATTCCTTCGCGGAGTTCCTGGTCAGTGTCGTCGTCGTACCCCAGCTCCTGGATGATCTGGCCCGCCTCGAAAGCGAGACGGTGCGCCGGGTTGGACTTGTCCGCGGGGTCCGCGGTCGCGCTCACGGGAATAACCTCCAGTATTTGGCCCGGCATCCATGCCGAGGCTGTGGCCGTAGTCCACACGGGCGCGGCGGTTCGCGCAAGTACCCGACCCCCGATCCCCTCCAAAGGTTGACGTGTCGCAGGGGGACACGCCGGTCGAGGTGTCGCGAATCACACCGATTTGCCCTTCTCTGCGTGGGACAAGGATGCTTCGGGTGGTCCCGGTCCACAGGCCGTACGCATGCCCGAGATACGAACGGCATTCGGGTCCGCGCGTGCGCGGGCGTAGAGTCTCCTGTTGGCCCTCACCCCGGCCGCCCGCCATCGGGCGGCCAGGCAACCAGGTCGGACCACCTCTGTTCGTAACACCCGGTGGTGCGCGGCACAGGCAACAGCGCCTGTTCCGCACACCGCCAGACCGTACCGCCCACCAGGCGGAACGGTTACCGATCGGTAGAGATGACGGATCTCCGAGCGCGGTAGCACGATGGAGGCGGCGCGACACACCTCAGTTTCGACCGACAGTGAAGGAACAGCGTGGCTTCCGGATCCGATCGCAACCCGATCATCATTGGCGGCCTTCCGAGTCAGGTCCCGGACTTCGATCCCGAGGAGACCGCGGAATGGCTGGAGTCGCTCGACGCGGCCATCGACGAGCGGGGGCGCGAGCGTGCCCGCTACCTGATGCTCCGCCTGATCGAGCGCGCCCGCGAGAAGCGTGTCGCCGTGCCCGAGATGCGCAGCACGGACTACGTCAACACCATCGCCACCAAGGACGAGCCCTTCTTCCCCGGTAACGAGGAGATCGAGCGCAAGGTCCTCAACGCCACCCGTTGGAACGCGGCCGTCATGGTTTCGCGCGCCCAGCGCCCGGGCATCGGCGTGGGCGGCCACATCGCCACCTTCGCCTCCTCCGCGTCGCTCTACGACGTCGGCTTCAACTACTTCTTCCGCGGCAAGGACGCCGAGGGCGAGTCCGGTGACCAGATCTTCTTCCAGGGTCACGCCTCCCCCGGCATCTACGCGCGCGCCTTCCTCCTGGACCGGCTGACCGAGCAGCAGCTCGACGCCTTCCGCCAGGAGAAGTCGAAGGCCCCGTACGGCCTCTCCAGCTACCCCGCGGCTGATGCCGGACTTCTGGGAGTTCCCGACCGTCTCGATGGGCCTCGGCCCGCTCGGCGCGATCTACCAGGCCCGGATGAACCGCTACCTGGAGCACCGCGGCATCAAGGACACCTCCCAGTCGCACGTCTACGCCTTCCTCGGCGACGGCGAGATGGACGAGCCGGAGTCGCTCGGCCAGCTGTCGCTCGCCGCGCGCGAGGGCCTGGACAACCTGACCTTCGTGGTCAACTGCAACCTGCAGCGCCTGGACGGCCCGGTCCGCGGCAACGGCAAGATCATCCAGGAGCTGGAGTCGCAGTTCCGCGGCGCCGGCTGGAACGTGATCAAGCTCGTCTGGGACCGCAGCTGGGACCCGCTGCTCGCGCAGGACCGCGACGGCGTCCTGGTGAACAAGCTGAACACCACGGTGGACGGCCAGTTCCAGACCTACGCCACCGAGACCGGCGCGTACATCCGCGAGAACTTCTTCGGCGGCGACCTGCGGCTGCGCAAGATGGTCGAGAACATGACCGACCAGCAGATCCAGCACCTGGGTCGCGGCGGTCACGACCACGCCAAGGTGTACGCGGCGTTCAAGGCCGCCCGCGAGCACAAGGGCCAGCCGACGGTCATCCTCGCCCAGACGGTCAAGGGCTGGACGCTCGGCCCCAACTTCGAGGGCCGCAACGCGACCCACCAGATGAAGAAGCTGACGGTCGAGGACCTCAAGCGCTTCCGCGACCGCCTGCACATCCCGATCACGGACAAGCAGCTCGAAGAGGGCTACCCGCCCTACTACCACCCGGGCCGTGACTCGGAAGAGATCCAGTACATGCACGACCGCCGCAAGGAGCTGGGCGGCTACGTGCCGACCCGCAAGGTGCGGCCGCGCCAGCTGGAGCTGCCGGGCGACGACGCGTACAAGGCGGTCAAGAAGGGCTCCGGCAACCAGACCATCGCCACCACCATGGCGTTCGTCCGGGTGCTCAAGGACCTGATGCGCGACAAGGGCATCGGCAACCGCTTCGTGCCGATCGCCCCGGACGAGTACCGCACCTTCGGCATGGACTCGCTCTTCCCGTCGGCGAAGATCTACAACCCGCTCGGCCAGACCTACGAGTCGGTCGACCGCGAGCTGCTGCTGGCGTACAAGGAGTCGCCGACCGGGCAGATGCTGCACGACGGCATCTCCGAGGCCGGCTGCACCGCCTCGCTGATCGCCGCGGGTTCGTCCTACGCGACCCACGGCGAGCCGCTGATCCCGGTGTACGTCTTCTACTCGATGTTCGGGTTCCAGCGCACCGGCGACCAGTTCTGGCAGATGGCCGACCAGCTGGCCCGCGGGTTCGTGATCGGCGCCACCGCCGGCCGCACCACGCTGACCGGCGAGGGCCTGCAGCACGCCGACGGCCACTCGCAGCTGCTGGCCTCGACCAACCCGGGCGTCGTCGCGTACGACCCGGCGTACGGCTTCGAGATCGCGCACATCGTCCAGGACGGCCTGCGGCGGATGTACGGCTCGTCGGCGGAGCACCCGCACGGCGAGGACGTCTTCTACTACATGACCGTCTACAACGAGCCGATCAAGATGCCGGCCGAGCCGGAGAACGTCGACGTCGAGGGCATCCTCAAGGGTCTGCACCGGTACGCCCCCGGCGCCGCCGGCCAGATCCCGGCCCAGATCCTCGCCTCCGGCGTGGCGGTGCCGTGGGCCCTGGAGGCCCAGCGCATCCTCGCCGAGGAGTGGAACGTCAAGGCCGACGTCTGGTCCGCGACCTCCTGGAACGAGCTGCGCCGCGACGCGGTGGAGAGCGAGGAGTTCAACCTCCTGCACCCCGAGGAGCAGCAGCGCGTCCCGTACGTGACGCAGAAGCTCCAGGGCGCCGAGGGCCCGTTCGTCGCCGTCTCCGACTGGATGCGCGCGGTGCCGGACCAGATCTCGCGCTGGGTGCCGGGCCCGTACCAGTCGCTGGGCGCCGACGGCTTCGGCTTCGCCGACACCCGTGGCGCGGCCCGTCGCTTCTTCCACATCGACGCCCAGTCGGTCGTCCTCGCCGTGCTCACCGAGCTCGCCAAGCAGGGCAAGATCGACCGCAGCGCCCTGAAGGACGCGATCGACCGCTACCAGCTGCTCGACGTGGCGGCGGCCGACCCGGGCGCCGCCGGCGGCGACGCCTGACAGCCGCCTGACGGCCGCTGAGGGCCGGACCTCCCACCCGGGAGGTCCGGCCCTCCGTCGTTCCCGGGCCCGCCCCAGGACCGGCCCGGCGGGCCCGGGAACGACGGAGCGGCCCCGGACTCCGCCGAGTCCGGGGCCGCCGTCGGGCGCGCGGTGGATCAGATGTGCACGGCGGGGCCGGCGTCCGTGGCGCCGCGGCGGGTGAGGAGACCGAGGAGGGCGGCGGCGAAGGCCACCACGGAGGCGACCGCGAAGGCGAGCGACATGCCGCTGACGAAGGAGTCGTGGACGGCGCCGGCCATCGCGTCGACGGCCTGCTGCGGGGTGCCGGCCGGGGCGGGCGGGGCGATGCCGAGCTGGGCCGCCTGGTTGAGGCCCTCGGCCTGGGCGCCCTCGACCGGCGGCAGGCCGGCCTTGGCCCAGTTCCCGGGCAGCACGTCGGTGACCCTCGCGGCCATCAGCGCGCCCAGGACGGCGGTGCCCAGGCTGCCGCCGACCTGCATGGCGGCCTGCTGGAGGCCGCCGGCCACGCCGGAGAGCTCCAGCGGGGCGTTGCCGACGATCACCTCGGTAGCGCCGACCATGACCGGGCTGATGCCCAGGCCCATCAGCACGAACCAGAGCGACATCACGCCGGTGCCGGAGCCCGCGTCCAGGGTGGACATGCCGAACATCGCAGTGGTGGTGATCAGCATGCCGGCCACGATCGGGATCCGCGGGCCCAGCTTGCCGATGGCCAGGCCCGCGAGCGGTGAGCCGACGATCATCATGCCGGTCATCGGCAGCAGGTGGACGCCGGCCGAGACGGGCGACATCCCGTGGACGTTCTGCAGGTAGAAGGTCACGAAGAAGATCGCGCCGAAGAACGAGAACGCCATCAGCACCATCAGCAGGGTGCCGGCCGACAGGGGCAGCGAGCGGAACAGGCTGAGCGGGATCAGCGGCTCGCGGGCCTTGCCCTGCCAGAGCGCGAAGAGCCCCATCAGGACCACCGCCCCGCCGAGGAACAGGACGGTGCGGGTGTCGCCCCAGCCCCACTCGGGGGCCTTGATGATGCCGAAGACCAGCGCGAACATCGCCACCGAGAGCAGCACGATGCCGGGGACGTCGAAGGACTTGGCCGCGTTCTCGGCCCGGACGTCCTTGAGGATCCACACGCCCAGGGCCAGCGCGATCAGGCCGACCGGGATGTTGATGAAGAACACCGACTCCCAGTTGACGTGCTCGACCAGCAGGCCGCCGACGATCGGGCCGGCCGCGGTGGAGGCGCCGATCACGCCGCCCCAGATGCCGATCGCCATGTTGAGCCGCTCGGCCGGGAACGCCCCGCGCAGCAGGCCGAGCGCGGCCGGCTGGAGCAGCGCGCCGAACAGGCCCTGGAGGACGCGGAAGGCGATCACCGTCTGGATGTCGGTGGCGAAGCCGATCGCGGCCGAGGTGGCGGCGAAGCCGACCGCGCCGACCAGGAAGGTCGTCTTGTGGCCGAACCGGTCGCCGATCTTGCCGGCGGTGATCAGGAAGACCGCCAGGGCGAGCAGGTAACCGCTGGTGACCCACTGGATCTCGGAGGGCGCGGCCTTGAGGTCGGCCTGGATGACGGGGTTGGCGATCGCGACGATCGTCCCGTCCAGGGCGACCATCATCACGCCGACGGCGACGGTCAGCAGGGTCAGCCAGGGGTGCCCCTGGAGGCGCCTTGCGGCCGGGGGCTTGCGCTGCGGCGGGACGTCCGCCTCGGCGCTCTTGACGACGGACTGGCTCATCTGGGCCCTCCGGGGGCATGGCGGTGGGACTGGCATGGGCGTGGCGCCCCGGCCGCCCGTCCCCACGAGTTACCCGGCCGTCGGGCGCCACGTTCGGAGATTATGTCAGTGACTGCCATTCGGCAAACACTGACTTGTGTCCATAGCTGACTGATGTCCTGGACTGACTCATGTCGTTCACTGACATTTGTCAGACCGCTACAGTTGTGCCCCTGCACCTCAGCCGCACCCACCGCCCGGAAGGCCCCGCCATGGCCGCTCAGCCCCAGCCCGCCGCCCCCGCCCCGGCGGCCGGACGACCCGCCGGACGCGACGGGACCGCCGACGGCACCGGCCCGGGCCTGCGCGAGCGCAAGAAGCAGCAGACCCGGGACGCCCTGATCGAGGCCGCCCACCGGCTCTTCCTGAGCCAGGGCTTCACCCGGACGACCGTGGACGAGATCGCCGCCGCCGTCGACGTCTCCCAGCGGACCTTCTTCCGCTACTTCGCCAACAAGGACGAGGTCGCACTCGCCGTCCTGGCCGACGCCGAGGACTACTTCATCGAGCAGCTGCGCCGGCGCCCCGCCGAGGAGAACCCGATCCAGGCGCTGCGGGCCGCCATCGTGGAGTCCTGGCGCGAGCTCGGCTCCCCGCTGCACACCGGCCCGGGCTCGGTCACCAGCGCGCTGGAGCTGATCGCGATGATCGAGGAGTCGCCCACCCTGCTCGCCGCCCACCTGTGCCGGGTCACCGAGCAGGAACGGGTGGTGGCCCAGGTGATCGCCGCCCGCGAGGGACTGGATCCGGCCGAGGACCTGCGGCCCACGGTGATCGCCGCGGTCTTCGGCAGCGTGCTGCGCGCGGCCCACCTGTCCTGGACCGCCGACCAGGAGGAGTCCGGCCCGGACGGCATGATCGCCCTGATCGGTCGTTACTTCGACCAGCTGGGACCGGCGTTGGCCGGCGACTGGCGCCGCTGAGGCCCCGTGTCATACCGGGGTACTACGGCCGGATCCAGCCCCTGGTAGCACGCCGCGGCTCCTTGCCCCGCCTACGCTGACGGGATGATCGATCCGACCACCGAACCGGCCCGGGGCGGCGGCCGGCCGCCCGCCGTGTCCGCCCTGCTGGCACTGCTCGCCCCGCTCACCCGCCCCTCCGCCGACCACACCCCGCTGCTGGCCCACGTCTCCCGCCCCTGGCTCCGCTATCTGCCCTACGTCTTCGCGGTGGCGGCGATCTCCTCGCTGCTGCCCAGCTCGATCAACGTCCTCAGCAGCGACTACGGGCTCAACGCCGGCCTGGCCGCGGGGCTCGCCGTCGCGCAGACCGTGCCGCTGCTGCTGGCGGTGAGCCGCCCGCTGCCCGCCTGGTGGATGATCGGCGGCGCCGACCTGCTCACCTCCCTGCTGATCCTCACCACCGGGAGGGACACCTCCTCCGTCTGGCCCTGGCCCGCCACCAGCCTGGTGGGCTACCTCTTCCTGATGCTGCCGCTCGCACTCCGCGAACCCCGGCGCACCCTGGTCTCCGTCTGGCTGGTCACCAGTGCCACCAGCCTCCTGCTGTCGGCGATCGCCCCCGGCAGCCGGTTCGGCGGCGACAACACCCTGCTGGCGGCGGCCCTGTCCGGCGCCGTGCTGGTCCTCGGCGGGGCTCTGCGGGAACGGGCCGAGGCCCAGCGGCTGCTCGCCGAGCAGGAGCACATCAGCGAGGCCGAGCGCGAGCGGCGCACCCTGCTGGAGGAACGCGCCCGGATCGCCCGTGAGCTGCACGACGTGGTCGCCCACCACATGTCGGTGATCGCCGTGCAGGCGGCCAGCGCCCCGTACCGGATTCCCGAGGTCCCGGCGGCGGCCGCCGAGGAGTTCTCCGCCGTCGCCGGCACCGCCCGCGAGTCGCTCGCCGAGATGCGGCGGCTGCTGGGCGTGCTGCGCAGCGAGGAGTCGGCCGCCGAGAAGGCGCCGCAGCCGGGGGTCGGGCAACTGGCCCAGCTGGTCGAGACGGTGGGGCGGGCCGGGGTGCCGGCCGAGCTGGCCACGCCGCCCGAGCTGGCCGGCACCCTGCCCCCGGCGGTCGACCTCTCCGTCTACCGGATCGTGCAGGAGGCGCTGGCCAACGTCGTCCGGCACGCGCCGGGCGCGCAGACGTGGGTCTCACTGGCCGTCGACGACCAGGGCCTGAAGGTCACCGTGGTGAACAGCGCCCCGCCGGCGCGCACCGAGTCGCTGGAGGCCTCGGCCGAGGGCACCGGCCAGGGCCTTGTCGGAATGCGCGAACGCGTACGGCTGCTGGATGGCAGGCTGGACACCGGCCCGCTGCCCGACGGCGGCTTCAAGGTGGCCGCCGTCCTGCCGCTCGACACCCCCGGGGAGAAACCCGCATGACCATCCGCGTGATCATCGTCGACGACCAGGCGATGGTGAGGGCCGGCTTCGCCGCCCTGCTGAACGCCCAGAGCGACATCGACGTGGTCGGCGACGCGGCGGACGGCGCGCAGGCCCTGGAGGTGAGCGGCGCCTCCCACCCCGACGTGGTGCTGATGGACGTCCGGATGCCCGGCATGGACGGCCTGGAGGCGGCCCGCCGGCTGCTCGAGCCGGCCGTCCCCGGCGCCCACCGCCCCAAGGTGCTGATGCTCACCACCTTCGACGTGGACGACTACGTGTACGAGGCGCTGCGCGCCGGGGCGAGCGGCTTCCTGCTCAAGGACGCGCCCCCGGCCGACCTCATCGCCGCCGTCCGGGTCGTCGCGGCCGGCGAGGCGCTGCTCGCCCCCTCGGTGACGCGCCGGCTCATCGAGGAGTTCGCCCGGAACAAGCCGGCCAGGCGCCGCGACCCCAAGCTGCGGCTCAACGGCCTGACCCCGCGGGAGACGGAGGTCCTGGAGCTGATCGCCCGCGGCCTCTCCAACCAGGAGATCGCCGGCGGGCTGGTGCTCGCCGAACAGACCGTCAAGACCCACATCGGCCGCATCCTCGCCAAGCTCGGCCTGCGCGACCGCGCCCAGGCGGTGGTCCTCGCCTACGAGTCCGGGCTGGTGACGCCGGGTCAGTGAGCCCGGTCGTGTGATACCCGGGTAGTACCCGGGAGTTGGCCCCGCGGTGTGACGAACGCGGGGCCGTCGTATTTCTACCTTCCTCTCCGTCGAGACCGAACGGACGAGGAGAGAACGAGATGCGGCAGCCGCGCACCCACCACAGGCCCCGGCGGTTCCGGCGGGCGGTCGCCGCCGCCGCGGTGGCGCTGGCCGCCGTCCTGGGCGCGGGCGGCTGGTCCGCCGACACCCAGCAGGCGGTCACCGGGCCGCCGCCCGGCAGCGCGGCCTGGGTCGCGGACACCACCCTGGGCCTGCGGCTGCCCGACCCGGCGACCGCCTCCCCCGCCGAGGTCGCCGCCTTCTTCGAGAAGCTGCCCGCCGCCCGGCAGGACGCGCTCGCCGTCCGCCACCCGCTGGTGACCGGCAACCTGGACGGCGCCCCCGTCCGGCTCCGCTACCGGGCCAACGCGCTGGCGCTGGCCGGGGAGCGCGAGCGCCAACTGGCCCGCGCCGCCGACCCGGCACTCACCCCGCAGGACCACACCGCCGCCCGCGACCGCGCCGAGCGCTACCGCACGCTGCTGGACGACGGCCGGCAGATCCTCGCCTTCGACCCGCGCGGCCGCGGCCAGGTCGCCGAGGTCTACGGCGACCTGGCCACCGCCCGCCGGACGGCCGTGATCGTCCCCGGCTCCGACGTCGACCTGCACGACTACGACCGGCAGGGCGATCCGTACGGCGCCCCGGCCGGGATGGCCCGGGCCCTGTACGAGGCCACCGGCCGGGAGACCGCCGTGATCGCCTGGGCCGGCTACACCACCCCGGTCGGCGTCGGCCCGGACGCCGCCACCGAGACGCTCGCCCACGCCGGGGCGCAGCGGCTGTCCCGGCTGCTCGACGGCCTCGCCGTCTCCTCCGCCCCCGCGGCACCCGCCACCGTGTTCTGCCACAGCTACGGCTCGGTGGTCTGCGGGCTGGCCGGGCTCGGACCGCGGCAGACCTCCGGCGTGGTGGTGCTCGGCTCCCCCGGGATGGGCGTCGCCTCCGCGGCCGAGCTCGATCCCCGGGTGCCGCTCTGGGCCGTCGAGCGCAACGGCTCCGACTGGATCGGCAACGTGCCCAACGTCTCGCTCCTGGGCCTCGGCCACGGCCCCGACCCGACCGCCCCCGGCTTCGGCGCCCGCCCGCTCCCGGCCACCGGATCCCACGGCCACGCCGGCTACTTCGCCCCCGGCACCGCCTCGCTGGCGGCCTGCGCCGCCGTCGCCCTCGGCCGCTGAAGCCGCCGCAGCCGCTGCAACCGCCGTACCCGGCGAGGCCGCGCAACCGCCGACGCGGCCCACCCCGCCCACCTCGCCGGACCCGCTCACCCCGCCGGCCCCGCCGCCCGCACCGCCCCGCGAACGGAGACCCGCCATGGCCCACCCGATCACCGCCCTGCGCCGCGCCGCCGACCAGATCGACGCCCACACCCCCGAGACCCGCGACCGCGCCCTGGACGGCCTGCGCGCACTCGCCCTGCTCGCGGTGCCGTTCGGGCACTGGATGCTCGGCGGCTTCACCCTCTCCGCCGACGGCGCGCTGCACAACGCCAGCCCGCTCGGCTCGCTCGGCTTCCTCGCCCCGGCCAGCTGGGTGCTCCAGATGCTCGGCGTCTTCTTCCTCGTCGGCGGCCACTCCTCGGTCCGCTCACTGGAACGGGCCCGGGCCAAAGGGGGCGGCTACGCGGGCTGGCTGCGCGGCCGCGCCGTCCGGCTGCTGCGCCCGGTGCTCGGGGTGGCGGCCGTCTGGGCGCTGCTGATCCCGGTACTGGACCGGCTCGGCGTCCCGGGCGACACCGTCCGGACCGGCTCGGTGCTGGTGGTGCAGCCGCTCTGGTACATCGCCGTCTACCTGGGGCTGACCGCGCTCACCCCGCTCTGCGTCACCGCCGCCCGGCGGCTGCGCGGCTGGTCGGCCGGGATCCTGGCCGCCGTGGTCGCCGTGGTCGACCTGCTCCGGTACGGCCCCTGGGCCGAGGCGGTGCCGTCCTGGGTCGGGCTGCTGAACATCCTGCCGGGCTGGCTCTTCGGCTACCAGCTGGGCGTGCTCTGGGCGCGGGGGCGGCTCGGCCGTCCGGCGGCGCGGCTGCTGCTGTTCGGCGGCGGCGCACTGTTCGCCGTACTGCTGCTGGTCTTCCACTACCCGGCGAGCATGGTCGGCGTGCCCGGCGCCGAGCGGACCAACTCGCACCCGCCGTCCCTGCTGGTGCTGGCGCTGGCCGCGCTGCAGTGCGGCGCCGCGGTGCTGCTGCGTGAACGGCTCGGCCGGCTGCTGAAGCGCCGTCCGCTGCTCTGGCTGCCGGTGGTGGTGGTCAACCTCTCGGCGATGACGATCTTCTGCTGGCACCAGAGCGCGATGCTCGCCGTCGCCGTTCCCGGCGCGGCCGCCCTCGGCACGGTGCCCGGGCTGACCGGCGCCCCCGACTCGCTCGGCTGGGTGGCCGCCCGGCTGGCGCTGCTTCCGCTGTTCGGCGCCGTGCTGGTCGCGATCGGGTGGTTCACCCGCCGCTTCGACGGCCCGTGGACGACGTTCTCCCGCACCTGGAAGGCGGTGGCCGGCGCCGCGGCCGCGCTGTTCGCCGCGTACGCGCTGGGCGTGGTCTGATCAGGCGCCCGACGAAGGAGACTGACGGGGCGTGAGCCGTTCGGGCGCACGCCCCGTTCGCATGCGACACGCACCCGCCGAAAGTGGTCCACCCGCATGCGAACCACCACGCGCTGTGATGTCCTGTGACGGTCGGCAACCGCCTTCGCGCCTGCGCCCGCCCACGGCCCGTCCGCCCCGCGCCCGCCGGCCCTCCCACGACATCCCCTCGCTAGGAGTCCCATGTCCCTGTCCCCACCGCGGCCGCGGCACCGGTCGCGGGCCAGCCGCCGGCTGTCCGCCGTCGCCACCGCCGTCGTCTGCGCACTGACCACCGGCACCGTCCTGGCTGCGGCGGCGCCCGCCGTCGCCCTCGTCCCCGGCCACGGCGCCGACGACACCGCCCCGCACGTCACCTCCCCCCGGGTGCAGGCCGAGATGCGGGACGACGAGGTCGCCGCGCTCGGCCAGGAGCACGCCGAGGAGCACGCCCGCATGCGCGCCGCCGTCCGCGGCATCGGCGACTACCCGCAGACGACCCGGACCAACCGGCTGAAGGCGCTGACGGACTCCCAGACCACCACCAACGCCGGCTTCGACCCGACCGTCTTCGGCGCGTTCAACGAGTACTTCCCCTCACCCGACTTCGGCGACCACGTCGCGCTGCTGCCGACCGGCAAGGTGCTGCTGTTCTCCTTCGAGCGCATCGAGACCAACCCGGAGAAGGAGCCCGCCCCGACCCAGACCACCGGCAAGGAGAACGCCGGCCGGGCCTTCCTCTGGGACCCGGCCCAGGGCAGCGGCGCCGGCGCGTTCAAGAAGGTCACCCCGCCGGTCGTCGACATGCCCGACGGCCTGAACGAGCCCCGGCCCGCGCCGTTCTTCTGCTCCGGCCACTCGTTCCTGCCCAACGGCATGCTCGGCGTCTTCGGCGGCAACCTCGGCGGCAACGGCGGCACCGGTGCCAAGCTGTCGCTGGTCTTCGACCCGTGGACCGAGACCTGGACCCGCAACCCCGACATGTCGGTCGGCCGCTGGTACCCGTCCGTGGTGACCGGCGCCGACGGCCGGCAGCTGATCATGTCCGGCCAGTCCGAGCTCGGCTGGGGCACCCCGACCCCGGTGGTGGAGCGCTTCCCCGCCAAGGGCTTCCCGGTGCCCACGCTCAAGAGCGACATCCCGAAGAACACCCCGGTGGACCGGTTCAAGGCGGACGCCCCGTTCTCCCTGGACTACCCGCACCTGTTCTCGCTGAACGACGGCAACATCTACGGCTTCGGCCGCCAGGCCGGCGAGCAGTGGAAGTTCGACCCGGTCGCCGAGTCCCGCAGCGACCTGGCGGCCCGCCCGGACGGCCGCAAGCGCAACTACGGCTCGGCCGTCATGCTGCCCGGCGGCGTCTACGGCCCGGACTCCGCGCTGGTCCTCGGCGGCGACCGGGACAACCCGAGCACCCTGCGCTTCTCCAACGGCAGCTGGACCGCCGAGAAGTCCCGCGCGTTCGGCCGCACCCAGGACGACACCATCCTGCTTCCCGACGGCAAGCTGATGACCGTCAACGGCGCGTACGACATCCGCGACTACGGCAACGGCCCCTACAACCCGAACGCCGACCTCAAGTACCGCCAGATCGAGCTGCGCGACGCCCAGGGCAACTGGAAGCTCGGCCCGGTCCAGCGCCTGCCGCGCGGCTACCACTCCAACGCCGTGGTCCTGCCGGACGGGCGCGTCATGGTGACCGGCGACGAGCTCCAGCAGCTCGCCAACAACCCGGACATCAACGGCACGGTGAGCGGTGTCCCCGGCACGACCGGCCCGATCAACATGAACGGCACCATCGAGATCTACGAACCGGCCTACCTGCACCAGGGCAACCGCCCCTCGCTCGACCGGGCCCCGACCACCCCGGTCGGCTTCGACAAGAAGTTCCTGGTCACCACCTCGACCCCGGAGCGGGCCGCCAAGGCCGTCCTGCTGGCACCGACCACCTCCACCCACTCGGTCAACACCAGCCAGCGCCACGTCGAACTGCGGATCAGCAGCCGGGCCGGCAACCGCCTGGAGTTGCAGGCCCCGCCGGACGCCAAGGCCGCGCCGCCCGGCTGGTACATGCTCTTCCTGCTCAACGACCAGGGCGTGCCCAGCGTCGCCCAGTGGATCCAGCTCAGCCCCTCGGCCTGACCGCCTTCCCACCCACCCAACGGAGGTACCGACCCATGGCAGCGGACCTGAGGCTTCGCGAGAGCGAAGAGATCCAGGGCGACATCGTCGCCGGATTCAAGAAGGACCACGTCACCCTGCTGTTCCTGAAGTTCGAGGACGCGATCAGGGCCCGGAACTGGCTGCGGGACCTGGCCCCGCAGATCGCCACCACCCGGCAGGTCGCCACGTTCAACGGGGCCTTCAGCGACGCCCGCAGGGCGTCCGGCGGCGACGACCCCAAGACGCTCAAGGCCACCTGGCTGGCCGTCAGCTTCACCTACGAGGGCATGAGGATGCTCTCCGACAAGGACCCGTTCGAGGACGCGCCGCCGGTCGGCACGGGCCTGGAGGCGTTCAAGGAGGGCTCGGCCAAGCGGGCCGGCGCGCTCGGCGACACCGGGGACAACTCCCCGGAGCGCTGGAAGTTCGGCAACGGCAAGAACCAGAACGTCCACGCGGTGCTGACGATCGCCTCCGACACCGTGGACGCCCTGAACAACGCGCTCACCGCCCAGCGCAACGCGGCCGCCGACGCCAAGATCGTCATCGTGTTCCAGCAGAACGCCGAGCACATGAGCGGCCCGCGCAAGGGCAAGGAGCACTTCGGGTTCAAGGACGGCATCAGCGAACCCGGCGTCCGCCTCTTCGACGCGGAGAGCTCCACCCGGCCGGGCGAGGTGGAGGGCCACCCCGGCACCCGGCTCATCCCGGCCGGCGAGTTCGTCATCGGGGAGGCGACCGCCGGGGACAGCTTCACCGGCTACCCCGACTGGGCGAGGAACGGCTCCTTCCACGTGGTCCGCCGGCTCGCGCAGGACGTCCCCGGCTGGTGGGCGCAGATCTCCGTCAGGCTGGGGGAGCTCAAGCAGGCCAAGGCGGTGCCGGAGAACGCCACCGTCGAGTGGCTGGGCGCGCGGCTGGTCGGCCGCTGGCGCTCCGGCGCGCCGGTCTGCAAGCACCAGCTCCAGGACCCGACGGGCGACCCGAGCGCGCCGACGGACAACGACTTCGACTTCAAGGACGACCCCGAAGGGCTCGTCACCCCGCTCTTCTCCCACCTGCGCAAGAGCAGCCCGCGGGCCGGCCTCGTGGTCAACCCGGGCAACGACCCCTTGCCCGCCGGGGACCTCGACGGCCGGCGGATCATGCGCCGCGGCGCGCCCTACGGGCAGCCGTTCGACCCGACCTCGGGAGCCCCCGGCAGCGGTGCCGACGAGGAGCGCGGGCTGCTCTTCGTCTCCTACCAGGCGGACATCGCCCGGCAGTTCGAGTTCATCCAGGCCGACTGGATCGACGAGCCGAACTTCCCGCCCGGCCGCACCCCGGAGCCCGGGAAGGACCCGGTGATCGCGGAGGCGCAGGTCGACTACGAGAGCCTCGGCGCGGACGGCGCGATCAAGCACACCCCGCTGAGCTTCCAGCAGTTCGTCCGGACGGAGGGCTCGGTCTACGCCTTCATGCCGTCGATCACCACGCTCAAGGCGCTCTCCGAGGGGCGGCTCGTCCCGCAGGCGGCGCAGCAGGCCGGCGGCCGGCTCCCGCAGCCGGGCGGCAAGGGCTACCCCTGTGACACCTTCCTCCCCGTGCCCGACCAGCAGCGCAAGGGCGGCCAGAGCCAGTACTGGGTCTGCCACGACGGCCTCTACCGGAAGATCTCGGTCGCCGACGGCATGACGTCCACCGACGCCCTGGTCAAGGGCGACGCTCCGTACGGCGCCCGGCCCGCGCTCCAGGGCGTCGGCCGGATCGACTGCGTCCTGCCCTTCCCCGACCAGCAGAACCCCGACGGCAAGAGCTGGTACTGGCTGTTCCACACCGTCGGCAACAAGCAGGTCTACCGGGTCGCCTCGATCACCGCAGGCTCCAGGCACGGCGACACGAAGGAGCGCGACGACCGGGACCTCACCGCCTGGCCCTCGCTCCAGGGCGTCGAGCGGGTGGACTGCTTCCTGCCGGTGCCCGACCAGCAGCGGGTCAACGGCAAGAGCTGGTACTGGGTGTTCCACACCACCGGCGGCCACCAGCTCTACCGGCTGGTCTCGGTCGCCGACGGCAGCGCCCACACCGACACCTGGGAGCGCGCGGACTGGGACCTCACCGCCTGGGCCTCGCTGCAGGGGATCGGCAAGGTCGACTGCTTCCTCCCCGTGCCCGACCAGCAGCGGGTCAACGGCCAGAGCCAGTACTGGGTGTTCCACGGTGAGAACTACCGCCGGATCGCCGTCTCGGACGGCGCCGGCCACCGGGACTTCCAGGTCCTGCGGGACCGCTCCTGCAACCTCTGGTCCTCGCTCCAGTAGCCCGTCGTCCCCCGGTACGCGCCCTCACCCGGCGCGTACCGGGGGAGCACTGTCCGACCCTTGCCCTACGCTGCCGCCATGGTGACCTTCGACGAGTTCCGCGCGATGGCGCTCGCCCTGCCCGAGGCCGAACAGCAGCCCACCTGGGAGATCGAGACCCTGCGGGTCCGTACGAAGATCTTCGCGATGGGTTCGCCGGACGGCGGGACCATCAGCCTCAAGGCCTCCCGGGAGGACCAGACCGAGCTGCTCGCGGCCGAGCCCGAGGTGTTCTCCTACCCCAAGTACGTCGGGCGGCACGGCTGGGTCGGCGTCCGGCTCGACCGGGTCGACCCGGAGGAACTGCGGGACCTGCTGACCGAGGCCTGGCGGCTGGCCGCGCCGAAGCGGATGGTCAGGGAGTTCGACGCCGGCACTGCGAGGTGACGCCCCGTGACGCCGGCCGGACACCTCCGGTTCATGTGATCCATCCCACAGTTTGGGGCAGCCCGGCTTTCCGCCCGGCACCCTAGGCTTGGCCAGGAAGTTGGCAGTCGAAGTTGGCAGGCGTACCACCTCCGGGCCCCGCCCGCGGAACGGTCACGGGCCCCTAGGAGTTGACGCGATGCGCCGTCGGCGGTGGAAGCGTGTAATGATCGGCGCCTTCGCGGGATGCGCCGTCCTCGCCGATGCCGGCGCCGCCGCGGCCCAGGCCGCCGCCTCCACCGAGCAGCTCGCGATCTCCACACCCCCGGCCGGCAGCACCGCCTGGGTCCAGGACCACTCCTTCGGCCGCACCCTGCCCAGCCCGGCCACCACCACACCGGCCGCCGCCGCCGAGTTCTTCGACTCGCTGGCCCCCACCGAGCTGGACCGGCTGATCCGGGACTACCCGCTGGTGGTCGGCAACTTCGACGGCGCCCCGGTCGACCTGCGCTACCGCGCCAACCGGATCGCGCTCACCGCCGAACGCGACCGCGCCCGGGCCCGCGCCGCCGACCGGAACCTCGACTCCGACCTGCGGGCACTCGCCGTCTCCCGGGCCAACGACGTCGACCACCTGCTCGCCCCCGGGCGGCAGGTCCTCGCCTTCGACCCGCGCGGCCGCGGCCTGGTCACCGAGGTCTGGGGCGACCTCGCCGACGCCGACCGGATCTCCGTCGTCGTCCCCGGCTCGGACGCCGACCTCGGCCACTTCGACCAGGCCGTCGAACCGCTGCGCTCCCCCGCCGGGATGGCCCGCGCCCTGTACGCCGAGCAGCGGCGGCAGTCGCCCGCCACCCGCACCGCGGTGATCGCCTGGACCGGCTACGTCACGCCCTCCGGCCTCGGCCCGGACGCCGTCACCTCCCGGCTCGCCGACGTCGGCGCGCCCCGGCTGGAGCGGCTGCTCGCCGGGCTGAAGGAGACCACCCGCCCGGACACGCCGCCGTCCCTGCTCTGCCACTCCTACGGTTCGGTGGTCTGCGGCAACGCCGCCCCCGAGATCCCGCGGGCGGCGGCGTCCCCGTCGGACACCTCCGGCGTCACCGACCTCATGGTGTTCGGCAGCCCCGGCATGGGCGTGCAGAGCACCACCGAGCTGGGCACCGGCGTCCACGTCTGGGCCACCCGCAACGGCAGCGACTGGATCGGCAACGTGCCCTACCTGGAGGTCGGCGGGCTCGGCCACGGCGCCGACCCGACCTCGGCCGACTTCGGCGCCGAGCAGATCTCCTCGGCGCGCTCCTCCGGCCACAACGGCTACTTCGCCGAGGGCACCGACAGCCTGCACAACTTCGCGGCCATCTCGCTCGGTCACTACCAGGACGTCGTCCGCCCGGCCCCGGACGCCTGACGACGGACGCTCCGGCCCCGGACACCCGGGCCCCGGCCCCGCCGGAGCCTGTCTAGTCCCGGTAGAGCCGGGCCGCCTCGGCGGCCGCGCGGGCCAGCTCCCGGCGGGCCGCCTGCGGCGAGACCACCTCGGCGTCCCCGCCGAAGGAGAGCAGCGCGCGGACGGACGGCAGCGACTGGAACCCCATCGCCAGCTCGACCCACTCCTCGGGGGCCCCGCCCCCCGCGTCGGCCGGCGGGGGTGCGCTGAGCCGGGAGCCGTGGATCCGGACGAACATGTCCAGCCGCCCGCGCCGCACCCGGACCTTCACCGCCAGCTCCTTCGGCAGCCGCTCCACCTGCTCGCGCAGCACCGCCCAGGCCTCGCCGAGCCCCACCCCCGGACGGCGGCGCACCGGCTCCTCCGCGGTCTCGGCGGCGAGCACCCGCTCGGCCCGGAACAGCCGGGGCTCGCCGTGCAGATCGGCCACCAGGTACCAGACCGACGCCTTGAAGACCAGGCCATACGGGTCGACGGTGTACTCGACGGGGGCCGGCGTGCCGCTGTGCCGGTAGCGCAGCCGCAGCCGGCGGTCGGCGAAGACGGCGTGCTGGAGCTCGCCGAGGTCCGTCCCGGCCGCGGCGGAGCCGGGCTGGAGCCAGCGGGCCGGGTCGACCAGGACGCGTTCGCTGATCCGCTCGGCCGCCGGGCGGTGCGGGGCGGGCAGCGCGGCCATCACCTTGCGCAGCGCCGAGCCGAGCGCACCGTCCAGCCCGAGGTCGCTGTGCACGCACTGGGCGGAGAGCACGAACAGGGCGCGCGCCTCGTCCGAGGTGAGCCCGCTGACGTCGGTCCGGTAGCCGGGCAGCAGCGCTATCCCGCCGTGCCGGCCGCGTTCGGTGTAGACCGGGACGCCGGACGCGGAGAGCGCCTCCACGTCGCGGTAGATGGTGCGGACCGACACCTCCAGGCGGTCGGCCAGTTCGGTGGCGGACACCCGGCCGCGGGTCTGGAGCAGCAGCAGTATCGAGAGCAGGCGGTCGGCCTTCATGCCGGAAGGATCCCAGAAACCCTGACGGCGGTTGTCAGGTTTTACCGGGAGATTGCCTCCGACGGACAAACCCCTTCCGCACCAATGGAGCTGACCCCGCATGAACACCACCCAGGACCCCCGCCCGCCGTACCTGCTCGCGCTCGGCCAGCTGGAGAAGCTGATCGCCGAGGTGACGCCGGAGACGCTGGGGCGGCCCACCCCCTGTACCGAGTACGACCTGCGACAGCTGCTCGGCCACGTGGTCGGCGGCATGCACCGGCTCGCCTACATCGGCGAGGGCGGCCGCGCCGAGGACGTCGTCGCGGCCACCGGCGATCTGGCCGACGACGCCTGGCCGGCCGCGTTCGACCGGGCCCGCGCCCGGGTGACCGCCGCCTGGGCCGACGACGCCAAGCTGGACCGCCCCTCCTTCGCCCCCTGGGGCGAGGTGCCCGGCCGGGCCGCCGTCGGCGGCTACGTGATGGAGGTGGTCACCCACTCCTGGGACATCGCGCGGACGCTGGGCAGCGGCCTCGCCCTGGACGAGCAGCTGGCCGAGGGCGCCCTGGCCGCCGCCACGGCCATCCTGCCGGCCGGGAACCGCGGCGGCCCGGTCCCGTTCGGCCCGGTCCGGCCCGCCCCGGCGGACGCCGACGCGACCACCCGGCTGGCGGCCTGGCTGGGCCGCGAGGTCTGATGCCGCCCACGCCCGCCGGGAGCACGGGAAGCGTGCTCCCGGCGGGCGCCGGTCACTCCCTGCCGACCGAGGTGAAGCCCATGTCCGGGTAGCGGTCCCCGGCCACCAGGCCGGCGACCGGCTCCAGCGCGGCCAGCTCGTCGGCGCCGAGCCGCAGGGTCGCGGCGGCGGTGTTCTCGGCGAGCCGGGTGCGCCTGCGGGTACCGGGGATCGGGATCACCGTCAGCCCGTGCACCTCGGCGCGCTGGTGGACCCAGGCGAGCGCCACCTGGGCGAGGGTGACCCCGCGGGCCTCGGCGATGGACCGGACCGGGTCGAGCAGCGTGGCGTTGGCCGCGGCGTTGGCGCCGGTGAACCGGGGCTGGGTGCGCCGCACGTCGTCCGCGGCCAGCTCCTCGGCCGCGCCGAACGAGCCGGTCAGGAAGCCGCGCCCGAGCGGCGAGTACGGCACGAAGGCGACGCCCAGCTCGGCCGCGGCCGGCACCGCCGAGCGCTCGACGTCCCGGGCGAAGACCGACCACTCGGACTGCAGGGCGGCGATCGGGTGCACGGCGTGCGCCTCGCGCAGCTCGGCTCCGGTCACCTCGGACAGCCCGAGGTGGCGCACCTTTCCGGCCTTCACCAGTTCGGCCATGGCGCCCACCGACTCGGCGAGCGGCACGGCCGGGTCCCGGCGGTGCATGTAGTAGAGGTCGATCACGTCCACGCCGAGGCGGCGCAGCGAGGCGTCCACGGCGGCGTGGACGTACGCCGGGTCGTTGCGGACGCCGCGGTACGACGGGTCGTCCGCCCTGCGCTCGACGGCGAACTTGGTGGCGACGACCACGCGGTCGCGGTTGGCGCGGACGAAGGGGCCGATCAGCTCCTCGTTGCGGCCGGCCCCGTAGACGTCGGCGGTGTCGAAGAGGGTGACACCGGCGTTCAGGGCGGCGTCCAGGGTGGCGAGCGCCTCGGCGGTGTCGGTCGGACCGTAGAACTCGCTCATGCCCATGCAGCCGAGGCCCTGGACGCCGACGGCCGGACCGTCGGTGCCGAGCCGGGCGGTGGGGAGAGTGGGGAGGCTCATGCGCTCTTCTTCCTCTGCGGTCGGTCCGCCGGCTCGCCGAGGTCGGCGATCCTGCCGGCGTAGAGATCGATCTTGTAGTCGAGGACGGCGAGGGTCGCGTGCAGGTCGGCGATCTGCTGCCGGACCACCTCGCGGTGCGCGACCAGCAGGTCGCGCCGGTCCTCGGAGGTCCGCTCGCCCTGGCGGGCCAGCTCCACGTAGCGGAGCATGTCGGCCACCGTCATGCTGGTCAGCCGCAGCCGGCCCAGGAAGGCCAGCCGGTGCAGGTCGGCGTCGCAGTAGCGGCGCTGGCCGGAGGCGGAGCGGTCGACCGGGTCGAGCAGGCCGATCCGCTCGTACCAGCGCAGGGTGTGGGCGCTCAGTCCGCTGGCCGCCGCGACCTCGCTGATGGTGTGCCGGGGGGTGCGGTCCGGCTCTCCGACCGGCGTGCTGAACACGTCGGAACAGGTGCGCAGGTCGACCTGGATCGGCGAGAGAAGTGCCATGACCGGAAACCCCCAGTGGTGAGCGGTGGTGACGACGACGCTAGTGAGTTGGAGTGCACTCGAAGCAAGCCTGCCATCCGGGTGCTCCCGGTAACGGCTTGCGCCGTCCGGTTAGAGTCGGGCGCATGGAGAGCTTGCGGATGATCGAGACCTGGCCCGTGCCCCACGCCGCGGCGGCGGTGGTACGGGGTTCGGACGGCGCGGTGCTGGGCGGGCACGGCCCGCAGGACCACCTGTTCCCGCTGGCGTCGGTGACCAAGCTGCTCACCTCGTACGCCGTGCTGGTCGCGGTCGAGGAGGGCGTCTTCGAGCTGGACGACCCGGCCGGGCCCGCCGGTTCCACCGTCCGCCACCTGCTGGCGCACACCTCGGGCCTGGGCTTCGACGAGCACCGGGTGATGGCGGAGCCGGGCAACCGCCGGCTCTACTCCAACGCCGGCTTCGACGTGCTGGCGCGGACCCTCCAGGAGGCCTCGGGCATCGAGTTCGGCCGGTACGCCGCCGAGGCCGTGTTCGAGCCGCTCGGGATGGGCTCGACGCTGATCAACACCGCGCACAGGTCCCCTGCCGGGGCGGGCGGCCTCTCCACCGTGGCCGACCTCGCACTGTTCGCGGCCGAGCTCCAGTCGCCCAAGCTGCTCGACCCGTCCACCGTGCGCGCGGCCACCCGCGAGGTCGCCTTCCCGGGCACCGGCGGCGTGCTGCCGGGCTTCGGCCACCGCCGGCCGAACGACTGGGGCCTCGGCTTCGAGATCCGCGACAGCAAGGCGCCGCACTGGACGGGAACCGCCAACTCCCCCGCCACCTTCGGGCACTTCGGCCAGTCCGGCACCTTCCTCTGGGTGGACCCGGAGGCCGGCGTGGCCTGCATCGCGCTCACCGACCGGGACTTCGGGCCGTGGGCCGCCGAGGTCTGGCCGGTGCTCAGCGACGCGGTGCTGGCCGAACTGCGCGGCTGACCCGAGACATCCCCGCGCGTCCGTCAGCCGTACGAGACCGGCGAGTGCATCTCCCAGAGGAGCAGCTCGGCGCCGGTCTCGCCGGCGGTCGGATCGGCGAAGGCCCCGCCGGTGATCCGGACGCTGTCGCCGGGCGCCATCGAGCGCCCGCCGCCCTGCGGCCCGGGCACCGTGCGGTAGCCGAGCGAACCGGCCGTCAGGTGCGCGTACCGCCAGGCGGCGGCCGGGAGTTCGGGCAGCGGCTGCCAGGGGCCGGCGGTGACCAGCCAGAGCGCGGCGTCGCTGCGGCGCAGCCGCAGGGCGCCGGCGCCGGCGTCCCGGTCCAGCCCGGAGGCGAGCAGCGTCAACCCGCCGTCCGCCGGTTCCACCCGGCGCAGCCCGTACGCCGGGGCCGCGTCGAACACGTCCGGCTGGAGCCACATCTGCACGAAGCGCACCGGCCCCTGCGCGCCGCCGACGTTGCGCTCGGTGTGGGTGACGCCGGAGCCCGCGCTCAGGTGCTGCACCATGCCCGGGCGCACGACGCCGCCGTGGCCGTGGGAGTCCCGGTGGGCCAGCGCGCCCTCCAGCACCCAGGTGAGGATCTCGGTGTCCCGGTGCCGGTGCTCGTCGAACCCGGCGCCGGGGGCGAGCAGCTCCTCGTTGCACGCGAGCAGCGCGCCGAAGTGCGTGTTCTTCGGGTCGTAGTGGCCGGAGAAGGAGAACGCGTGTCTGGTCTCGACGCCCTCGGCCGGGGTGGAGACGTAGCGCTCGGCGGTACGGCGCAGGTCGGCGCGGGGGCGGGCGGGGGCGTCGGTCACGGGTCCACCGTAGTGGGTGTGACGGCCGCCACCGTGCCGCTCCGCCGGGGGCTGTGCACGAGCAGTCACTCCGGTGAGGCAGTCTTGTCCTTGTGCCAGCCGCTTCAGCGAACTCCAAGAGCGATCCCACCACCGGGCCCGGCCAGAACGGAAAGGGCCCGGCCCCCGGGGCCGGCCGCGACCGGCCGGGCCGCGCGGCGCCGCGCCTGACCGCGCAGGAGCGCAGACTCGCCGCCGAGCGGGCCGAGCGCCGGGCCGCGACGCTCAAGCGGCTGGAGAAGTCCTCCGGGAAGCTGGCCACCGCCGCGATCGCGCGGATGGACGACCAGCTCGGCTGGTACCGGCGGATGCCGCCGGAGCACCGATCCTGGATCGGTCTGGTCGCCCAGGCCGGCATCGCCGCCTTCACCGAGTGGTACCGCCATCCGGACGCCCCGCAGGCGATCTCCACCGACGTCTTCGGCACCGCGCCGCGTGAGCTGACCAGGGCGATCACCCTGCGCCAGACCGTCGAGCTGATCCGCACCACGATCGAGGTGATGGAGGAGGCCATCGAGGAGGTCGCCGCCCCCGGCGACGAGGCGGACATGCGCGAGTCCGTGCTGGTCTACGCCCGCGAGATCGCCTTCGCCACCGCCCAGGTGTACGCCCAGGCGGCCGAGGCGCGCGGCGCCTGGGACGCCCGGCTGGAGGCGCTGGTCGTCAACTCGCTGCTCTCCGGCGACGCCGACGAGGGCGTGCTCTCCCGGGCCGCCGCGCTCGGCTGGGGCCAGCCGAGCCAGGTCCGGGTGGTGATGGGCAGTGCCCCGGACGGTGACAGCGAACTGGTGGTCGAGGCGATCCGCCGGGCCGCCCGGCACGCCAAGCTGCACGTGCTGACCGGGGTGCTGGGCAAGCGCCTGGTGGTGGTGGTCGGCGGCGACAAGGAGCCGGTGCACGCGGCCCGGGCGCTGATCGGCCAGTTCGCCCCCGGCCCGGTGGTGGTCGGCCCGACCGTGCCCGACCTGCTGTCGGCGACCCGCTCGGCGCACGCCGCCGCGGCCGGCCTGCGGGCCTGCGCGGCGTGGCCGGACGCACCCCGCCCGGTGCTCGCCGACGACCTGCTGCCGGAGCGGGCGCTCGCCGGCGACCAGGCGGCCCGCCGTCAGCTGGTGGAGGAGATCTACACACCGCTGGACGAAGCCGGCTCGGCGCTGCTGGAGACCCTGAGCGTCTACCTGGAGCAGGCCTCCTCGTTGGAGGGAGCGGCCCGGATGCTCTTCGTCCACCCCAACACGGTGCGCTACCGGCTCCGACGTGTGACAGACGTCACGGGCTACGCTCCCTCCGACGTACGTTCGGCATTCACACTGCGCATCGCACTGGCGCTGGGACGACTCACGGCGGCCGGGGAGCCCAGTTGAACCCGATGTAGGGAACTTACAATCCCGGATGCTTTTCTTCGTTACCGTCGCCTACCCGCCCGCGGGCGTCCGGCGAGAGAGGGTTGAACCGTGCTCGTAATCGTCGCCCCTGGACAGGGTGCCCAGACCCCCGGTTTCCTCAGCCCCTGGCTGGAGCTCGACGGTGTCGCCGACCGGCTTCGCAGCTGGTCGGAGGTCGCCGGGCTCGACTTGGTGCACGCCGGTACCCAGGCGTCCGCCGAGGAGATCAAGGACACCGCCGTCGCCCAGCCGCTGCTGGTCGCCGCCGGTCTGGTGACCGCCCGTGAGCTGTTCCCCGACGAGGACCGCGCCCGTGCGCTGGTCGGCGCCGTGGCCGGCCACAGCGTCGGCGAGATCACCGCCGCCGCCGGCGCCGGTGTCCTCTCCGCCCACGACGCGCTGACCTTCGTCCGCGAGCGCAGCCTGGCGATGGCCGAGGCCGCCGCGGCCACCGAGACCGGCATGATCGCCGTCCTCGGCGGCGAGCCGGAGGCCGTCTCCGCCAAGCTCGCCGAGCACGGACTGACCGCTGCCAACAACAACGGCGGCGGCCAGATCGTCGCGGCGGGCACGCTGGCGCAGCTGGAGGCCCTGCAGGCCGACCCGCCGGCCGGGTCCCGGCTGATCGCGCTCAAGGTCGCCGGCGCGTTCCACACCTCGCACATGGCGCCCGGCGTCGAGCGGCTGGCCAAGCTGGCCCCGACCCTGCCGGTCGCCGACCCGAAGGTCGCCTACGTCTCGAACCAGGACGGCCAGGTCGTGGCGTCCGGTACCGAGGTGCTGGACCGGCTGGTGTCGCAGGTCTCCAACCCGGTCCGCTGGGACCTCTGCATGGAGACCCTGCGCGAGCTGGGCGCGACCGCCGTCATCGAGCTCGCCCCGGCGGGCACCCTCACCGGACTCGTCAAGCGCAACCTCAAGGGCGTGGCGACGCTTGCCCTCAAGACGCCCGCCGACCTGGACAAGGCCCGTGAGCTCGTCGCGGAGCACGGCGGTCAGGAGCAGCAGGGATGAGCAGAGCCCGGATCAGGCCGGTCACCGGCGCTCAGTACTCACGCATCCTCGGGGTCGGCGGCTACCGCCCGGTGCGGGTGATCCCGAACTCCGAGGTGCTGACCTGGATCGACTCCTCGGACGAGTGGATCCGCACCCGCAGCGGGATCGCCGAGCGCCGCTGGGCCGGCCCGGAGGAGACCGTCGCCGAGATGTCGGTGCAGGCCGCCGGCAAGGCCATCGCGCAGGCCGGGATCGACCCCGACCGGATCGGCGCCGTGATCGTCGCGACCGTCTCGCACTTCAAGCAGACCCCTGCGATCGCCACCGAGATCGCCGAGCGGCTGGGCTGCGGCACCGCGCCCGCCTTCGACATCTCGGCCGCCTGCGCCGGCTTCGGCTACGGCCTGGGCCTGGCCGACGGCATGGTCCGCGGCGGCAGCGCCGACTACGTGCTGGTGATCGGCGTCGAGCGGCTCAGCGACCTGACCGACCGGTCGGACCGCTCGACCGCGTTCATCTTCGGCGACGGCGCCGGCGCCGCGATCGTCGGCCCGTCCGACACGCCCGGCATCGGCAAGGTCGTCTGGGGCTCGGACGGCTCGCACAAGGACGTCATCTCGCAGACCCAGGCCTGGGACACCGCCTTCGCCAAGGAGGACGCCGTCAACGGCGCCGGCGAAGAGGTCAAGTGGCCGGCCCTGCGGATGGAGGGCCAGGCGGTCTTCCGCTGGGCGGTCTGGGAGATGGCCAAGGTGGCCCAGCAGGCGCTGGACGCCGCCGGGGTCACCGCCGACCAGTTGGGCGCGTTCATCCCGCACCAGGCCAACATGCGCATCACGGATGCCATGATCAAGGCCCTCAAGCTGCCCGAGTCGGTTCCGGTCGCCCGCGACATCACCGAGACCGGCAACACCTCCGCCGCCTCCATCCCGCTGGCGATGGAGCGCATGTTGGAGAGCGGTGAGGCACGCAGCGGCGACCTCGCGCTGATCATCGGGTTCGGGGCGGGTCTGGTCTACGCCGCGGCAGTCGTTACGCTCCCCTAGGCGCGTTTCGCCCCACCCCCAAGAAAGCCTGCGTCCGTCCGCCGGGCGGCCGCATTCACCACTGAAGAGGAGCAGCCAGTATGGCTACCAAGGACGAGGTTCTGGAAGGTCTCGCCGAGATCGTCAACGAGATCGCCGGCATCCCGGCCGAGGACGTCGAGTTCGACAAGTCCTTCACCGACGACCTGGACGTCGACTCGCTCTCCATGGTCGAGGTCGTCGTGGCCGCCGAGGAGCGCTTCGACGTGAAGATCCCGGACGACGAGGTCAAGAACCTGAAGACCGTCGGCGACGCGGTGGACTACATCCTCGCCAACGCCTGAGCGTTCGACCCGATCGACGCCTGACGTCGGCCGGCTCCCCGAGCCGGCCGACCCGCCGGCCGGACGCCCCCGCGGGCGTCCGGCCGGGCCCCACCCCCGGCCCGCCGCCGTACCCCCGCAACGTGAGAGAAGAAGATCCAGTGACCGCTGAAAACCGTACCGTGGTAGTCACGGGTATCGGCGCCTTCACGCCGCTGGGCGGCGACGCCGCCACGACCTGGGAGAACCTGGTCGCCGGGCGCTCCGGCGTGGCCGCCCTCACCGAGGAGTGGGCCGCCGAACTGCCCGTCCGGATCGCCGCGCGGACCGCGGTCGACCCGGGCGAGATCCTCCCCCGCCCGCTGGCCCGCCGGCTGGACCGCTCGGCGCAGTTCGCGCTGATCGCGGCCCGCGAGGCCTGGGCCGACGCCGGCTACGAGACCCCGGCCACCGACGAGTCCTCCAAGCTCGCCCCCGAGCGCCTGGGCGCCGTGATCGCCTCCGGCATCGGCGGCGTGACCACCCTCCTCGACCAGTACGACGTGCTGAAGGAGAAGGGCGTCCGCAAGGTCTCACAC
>NZ_CP026498.1:8317296-8363573 GCF_002953255.1 Streptomyces sp. CB01881 | reverse complement strand
ATGCCCAACTCCCCGGCGGCCAACGTCGGCCTGGAGGTCGGCGCCCGCGCGGGTGTGCACACCCCCGTCTCCGCCTGTGCCTCCGGCGCCGAGGCGATCGGCTACGCGATCGAGATGATCCGTACCGGCCGCGCCGACGTCGTGGTGGCCGGCGGCACCGAGGCCGCGATCCACCCGCTGCCGATCGCCGCGTTCGCCAACATGATGGCGATGTCCAAGAACAACGACGACCCGCAGCGCGCCTCCCGCCCGTACGACAAGGGCCGCGACGGCTTCGTGCTCGGCGAGGGCGCCGGCGTGGTCGTGCTGGAGTCGGTCGAGCACGCCGAGGCGCGCGGCGCCCGGATCTACTGCGAGGCCGTGGGCCAGGGCCTGTCCTCGGACGCCCACCACATCGCCCAGCCCGAGCCGACCGGCGCCGGTGTGGCCCGTGCGCTGGCCGACCTGTTCGAGCGCAACGAGCTCGACAAGGCCGAGATCGTGCACGTCAACGCGCACGCCACGTCGACCCCGCAGGGTGACACGGCCGAACTGAAGGCGCTGCGCAAGGAGCTCGGCGAGCACCTGGACCACATCGCCGTCTCGGCCACCAAGTCGATGACCGGCCACCTGCTGGGCGGCGCCGGCGGCATCGAGACCGTCGCCACCGTGCTGGCCCTGTACAAGCGGACCGCCCCGCCGACCATCAATGTCGAGGAGCTGGACGACGACGTGGACGCGGACATCGTCCGGGACGTGGCCCGTCCGCTGCCCGAGGGCCGGATCGCGGCGCTGAACAACTCGTTCGGCTTCGGCGGCCACAACGTGGTGCTGGCCTTCCGCACCGTCTGAACCGCCAGGACCGCCTGATCGCACACGCGAAGGGGCCGGCGCCCGCCACGGGCGCCGGCCCCTTCGCGTCGTCTCAGACCACCTGGTGCAGCCAGCGCACCGGGGCACCCTCACCCGCGTAGCGGAACGGCTCCAGCTCGTCGTCCCAGGGTTTGCCGAGCAGCCGGGAGATCTCGGCCTCCAGGTCCGCCCCCTCGCTGCGGGCGCGCAGCAGGACGGCGCGCAACCGGTCCTCGGGGATCAGGATGTCGCCGTGGATGCCCGTGACGGCGTGGAAGATGCCGAGCGCGGGCGTGCTACTGTACCGCTCGCCCTCCGCAGTGGCGCAGGGCTCGCTGGTGACCTCGTACCGCATCAGCTGCCAACCGCGCAGGGCGGAGGCGAGCTTCGAGGCCGTACCGGGCTCGCCCTGCCAGGACAGCTCGGCGCGCCAGTGTCCGGGCGCGGCCGGCTGGCGGATCCAGTCCAGACTCACCCGTGCACCCAGCACCCCTGCGACGGCCCACTCGACGTGCGGGCACAGCGCGCGGGGCGCGGAGTGGACGTACAGGACTCCACGTGTCGTCACCGGGACCTCCAGGCTGTGGACGAGGGTCGCCTTCCCCAGCTGCCTCGCGTTCGCGCCTGTAGTTGATCCACAGTTACCCACGTTAGCCGACATTAAGCCACTAAATTGAGCAAAACGGACAGGCTTTCGCTCAATGCTAGTCGAATCCTGAACGAGGTCCACCCCTCGGTCGGATCTCTCCCCCGAACGGCCCCATCGCCAGGCGGGACCACCGTACCGCGCCGCCCCGCACGATGGATGACGCACTTTCGGATCCGGCCGGAATCCGGTAGTGCGGCCGGATCCCCTGCGCCCGGTACGCAAACCGCCCCGCGCACACGGGGTGCGGCGGGGCGGCCCGGCGGCGGGTACTGACTCGGCGTCAGCCGTCGAGGCGGACCACCATCTTGCCGGTGTTGCCGCCGCGCAGGAGGTCCAGGAAGGCGTCGGCGGTGTTCTCGAAGCCGTCCACCACGGTCTCCTCGTTGCGCAGCCTGCCCTCCGCCAGCCAGCCACCGACCTCGGCGACGAACTGCGGCTGCAGGGCGGCGTGGTCGCCCACCAGCATGCCCTCCAGGCGCAGCCGCTTGCCGATCGCCAGCGCCAGGTTGCGCGGGGCCGCCGGCGCGGTGGTCTCGTTGTACTGGGCGATCGCGCCGCAGAGCACCGCACGGCCGTGCACGCCGAGCGCGCCGATCGCGGCCTCCAGGTGGTCGCCGCCGACGTTGTCGAAGTAGAGGTCGATGCCTTCCGGTGCGGCCTTGGCGAGCTGCTCGGCGACCGGGGCGTCCTTGTAGTTGAACGCGGCGTCGAAGCCGTACTCGCCGGTCAGCCTGGCGACCTTCTCCGTCGAGCCGGCCGAGCCGACCACCAGCGAGGCGCCCTTGAGCCGGGCGATCTGGCCGACCATCGAGCCGACGGCGCCGGCCGCGCCGGAGACGAAGACCCGGTCGCCCTCCTTGAGGCCGCCGACCGCCAGCAGGCCGGCGTACGCGGTGAGGCCGGTCATGCCGAGCACGCCGAGGTAGGCGGAGAGCGGCACGGACGGGTCGACCTTCACCGCGCGCTTCGCCTCGACGGTGGCGTACTCGCGCCAGCCGAGCCCGTGCAGCACGGCGTCGCCCGGGGCGAAGCCCTCGGCGGCGGAGGCGACCACGTAGCCGACCGCGCCGCCGTCCATCGGCCGGCCGAGCTCGAACGGCGGGACGTAGGACTTCACGTCGTTCATCCTGCCGCGCATGTACGGGTCGACCGAGAGGTAGGCGTTGCGGACCAGGATCTCGCCCGGGCCCGGGGTTCGGACCGGCGCCTCGACCAGCGCGAAGTCGGTCGGGACCGGCCAGCCCTGGGGGCGGGCGGCGAGGTGCCATTCGCGGGCGGTGGCGGGCGCTTCCTGCTCGGCCATCGGGGTGCTCCTTACTGCCTGAAAGGTTGACTTAATGAAGTAACGATGGACATGAAAGGTTCATGTTGTCAACTGTTCAGGTAGACTGTGGGTCATGGACACCCAGCCGACCCGATCCGGCGCGCCGCAGCCCGACGAGATCACCCGTGAGGTCGTCGACCTGATGGCCAACCTGGTCGCGCTCTTCCATCGCGAGTACGAGGAGGCCGCCGCCGCCCGCTCGCTCACCGGCGCCCAGGCCAAGGTCCTCGCCCTGCTGCGGCGCGGACCGATGCCGATGCGCCACATCGCCCAGACGCTCAGCTGCGAGCCGTCCAACATCACCGGCATCGTCGACCGGCTGGAGTCCCGCGGCTTCGTCACCCGGGAGGCCGACCGGCAGGACCGCCGGGTCAAGCTGGTCGCCGCCACCGACTCCGGCGCGGCCGCCTCCGAGGAGCTGCGCGAGTCGCTGAACTTCGCCCGCGAGCCGCTGGCCGCCCTCGGCCCCGACGAGCGGACGGTGCTGCGCGACCTGCTCCGCCGGATGCTCTCGGGCGCCTCCGGCCCCGGAGCGTGAGCAGCATCACGGCCCCGCCGGCCGATCCGGCGCAATTGGCAGGCCTGCGGCTGTAACCGAACACTCCCCCGGAACGTCTAACGTTCGAGACTCGCACCGGCCTGCCCATGAGCCGGTGCGCGCAGGGAACGACACCAGAAGACGGGGGGCCCGGGGGATGAGCAGCAGCTCGCGCCGGCGGCGCATCGTACGGACCGCCGTGGGCCTCGCCGCCGTTCTCGTGCTGTCGGTGGCCGGCGCCGGCGCCTGGTTCTACCACCGGCTGGACAGCAACATCACCACCTTCGACGCGGGCGGCGTCGCCACCGAACGGCCGCCGGCCCCCGTCCCGGTCACCCCCGGCGCCTCCGTCCCGGTCAACGTCCTGGTCCTCGGCTCGGACACCCGGGACGACGGCAACGCGGACCTCGGCGGCGGCGAGGAGGGCGTCGGCCACTCCGACACCGCGATCCTGCTGCACATATACGCCGACCACAAGCACGCCGTCGGCGTCTCCATACCCCGCGACACGCTGGTGACCATCCCGGCCTGCCGGCTGCCCGGCGGCGGCTGGACGTCCCCCAGGACCAACCAGATGTTCAACTCGGCCTTCACCGTGGGCGAGTTCCCCAAGGGGAACCCGGCCTGCACGCAGAACACCGTCGAGACGCTGACCGGCCTGCGGATCGACCACACCATCGTGGTCGACTTCAAGGGCGTCGCCGCGATGACCGAGGCCGTCAACGGCGTGGACGCCTGCGTCCCCAACGACGTGAACTCGCACAACATCCACCTCAAGAAGGGCATGCAGAAGCTCTCCGGGCAGCCCGCGGTGGACTACCTGCGGGCCCGCTACGGCTTCGGCGACAACTCCGACATCGGCCGGATGAAGCGCCAGCAGGCATTCCTCTCCTCGATGATCAGGAAGGTCCAGGGCCAGGGCTTCTCGCTGCCGACCCTGCTCCCGCTGGCCGACGCGGCCACCCGCTCGCTCACCGTGGACGAGGGCCTGGGCACCGCGATGAAGCTGGTCGACTTCGCCCAGTCGCTCCAGCAGATCAAGCTGTCCGACATCACCTTCGTCACCACCCCCTGGCGCTACTCCGGCGACCGGGTCGCCCTGGTCCACCCGGACGTCGACACCCTCTGGAAGCTGCTGCGCGAGGACCGCACGCTGGACGGGCAGTCCACCGGCGCGGCCCCCGCCTCCCCCTCGCCGTCCGCCGCCTCCGCCGCCCCGGGTGCCGCCCCCTCCGCCACGACCGCCTCCGAGGCCTCGCCCACCGCGCTCTCGCCCACCGCGCTCTCGCCCGACCAGGCGGCCGCGCCGATCACCGTCGTCAACGGCGTCGGCACCCCCGGGCTGGCCGGCAAGGGCGCCGAGGCCGTCCGCGCCAAGGGCTTCCAGAACGTCACCCTGGGCCCCACCAACGGCGGCCGGCTGCAGACCGAGATCGCGTACGACCCGGCGCTGAAGGCCGTCGCCGACCAGCTCGCGCCGCTCTTCCCGGGGGCACGGCCGGTCGAGGAGGCGGGCTCCGGGGGAATCACCGTCACCCTGGGCCGCGACTACCGCCCGACGGCCGGCACCGGGCTCGACTCCGTCGACATCCCGGGCGGGCCGGCCGCCGGCCCCACCACCACCGGCACGCCCGCCCCGAGCGGCGTGCCCAGCGGCATCGCCGAGAACAGCCGCGGGGCCGACACCGACCCCTGCGCCAACCTGACCTTCGGCTAGCCGGCGTCCGGCGGGTCCGGCAGACCGGTGACCACCGCGGTCAGCCGGGTGCCCGCCGGGAACGCCCCGGCCCCGGCCAGGTCGTACAGGGCGGCCAGCAGCTTGGCGACGTAGCGGCGCTCCAGGGCGATCCCGTGGCGCCGCTCGAAGCCCTCGGCGAAGGCCTCCAGCCCGGCCGGGACCCGGCCGTAGCCGCCGCCGTGGTGGTCGTGGTCGATCCGCCAGTTGCCGAACTCCCGCCCGTAGGCGGCCCGGTGCAGCCGGGCGACCTCGCCCTCCAGGTAGCCGGCGCCGCCGCGCAGCACCGCCACCCCCAGCGCCCGCGCGCCCGGCGGCAGGCCGGCCGCGATCCCGGCCAGGGTGCCGCCGGTGCCGACCGGGCAGCAGACCACGTCCCGCTCGCCGAGGTCCGGCAGCTCCGCCGGAACGGCCGCCGCGCCGGTCGCCGCCAAGGCGTTGGAGCCGCCCTCCGGCAGCACCGTACAGGGGCCCCAGCGCCGTTGCAGGCCCTCCGCCACGTCCTCGTCCAGCTCACAGCGCCCGGCCGTCTCCCGGTACTCGGAACGGGACAGGAAGACCAGTTCCATCCCCGCCGCCTCGGCCGCCCGCAGCGACCAGTTGCGCGGCGCGTCGGCCAGCTCCTCGCCGCGGACCAGCCCGACGCTCTCCAGCCCGAGCGCGCCGGCCGCCACGGCGACCGCGCGCAGATGGGTGGAGTAGGCCCCGCCGAAGGTCAGCAGCCTGGTCCGCCCCTGCCGGACGGCCGCCTCCAGGTTGGGCCCGAGCTTGCGCCACTTGTTGCCCGGCACCGCCGGGTGCAGCAGGTCGTCGCGTTTGAGCCGCAGCCGCACCCCGGCCCGCGCCAGCACCTCGTCGGTGCAGTCCACCAGCGGGGTCGGCAGCAGTGCGGGTTCGAGCATCGGGCCAGGATACGGAGGCGGGGCGCGGCATCACGGCGACGGGGGCGGACCCCGGGCGGCGGGCGGCGTCAACGAGCCCCGGGAGCGGCCCTATTCGGGTGATTCCCGGCCTGTCGGTACGGCCGCCGACGCCACCGGTCACTAGAGTGCGTGCAGATGACCACACCTGGTCAAGCCCGGTCGTCCGGGCGAAGGGTGGGGCGGGTGGGACTCGAACCCACGACCAAGGGATTATGAGTCCCCTGCTCTAACCGGCTGAGCTACCGCCCCGGTTCGCCGCGCGCACCGGTCGCCCGGCCGCGGCAGCAGCAGACGGCCCCGCGAGGCCGTCCCGGGCAGCATAGCCGGTCGATCACCCGTGGTGCGCGCCGGGGGCGCACATGGGTGCGCGCGGATGCACGCCTCCCCGCGCGGAGCAGCTCCGCTGGCAGGACCCCGGCGGCCCCCTGGAACCTGGGCGGATGACGGTACGTGAGCTGGCGGCGACCGGAGCCGCACTGGCAGTCCTCGCAGCGGCGGGCTGCACCACCGCGGCGGGCCCCGGCGGTGCCACCCCGACGGTGGGTTCGCACCCGGCGTCGCCCTCCGGCTCGGGCCCCGCCTCCACCGGCAGCCACGGCTGGAGCCGGGAGCGGCTGCGCGGCGCCCTCGGCCGACAGACCGGCGTCACCCGCACCGCCAAGCCCACCGTGCTCAACGGCCTGGTCGGCGCCGTCTTCACCCGCAACGCGGACGGCGACCACTTCTGCACCGCCAGCGTGGTCGACAGCGCCGGGCTCAACCTGATCGTCACCGCCGCGCACTGCGTCTGGGACCCGCAGCTCGGCCAGCGCAGCGACCTGGTGTTCGTCCCCGGTTACCGGGACGGCGACACCCCGAGCGGCGTCTGGCCGGTGCTGGCGGTCACCGTCGACCAGGCCTGGAAGGACGACGGCGACCCTGACGTCGACGTCGCCTTCGCGGTGGTGCAGCCGCAGAACGGGCAACAGGTGCAGCAGGTGCTCGGCGCCAACCGGCTGGGGGTCGACCGCGGCTACCAGCTCCCGGTGAAGATCACCGGCTACCCCGGCACCAGCGAGGTCCCGATCACCTGCAGCAACACCACCACCGAGCAGAGCCCCACCCAGCTGAGGATCGACTGCCCGGACTACACCGGCGGCACCAGCGGCAGCCCCTGGGTGACCGACTTCGACCCGGACACCCGCACCGGCACCGTGGTCGGCGTGATCGGCGGCTACCAGGAGGGCGGCGACACCCCCGACACCTCGTACAGCAGCTACTTCGGGGACCGGGTCCAGGCGCTGTACGACCGCGCCACCGGCTGACCGGGCCCGGACCGCCCCCGGACCACCCGGACGCCCCAAAGGGAAGGCGCCGGGCGCCGGGGTTGGCGCCGCCGGGCGGGGACTGGTAGATCTTCCTCACGTACGGCGGTCCGCACGACCCGCAGGGGCCGCCCCGAGGACGAGACGGAGCCGCGATGGCCTCCCGCCCGGTACGGCTCCCGCGTGCGGCCCAGGCGGTCGCACTGGCGGCCCTGCTGCTCGCCGCCGGCACCGCGTGCGGCGGAGGGGACAACCTGCCCCCGACCGCCGCGGTCGCGCAGCAGAGCCCGGCGGGCGACCGGGTCGGCACCCTCTCGATCCACACCGCCGACGGCCCTCGGGCCTGCACGGCGAGCGTGGTGCACAGCCCGCGGCGCAACCTGCTGGTGACCGCCGCACACTGCGTGCAGAGCCGCCGGACCGGCCTGCTGGACGGCCTGGTGTTCACCCCCGGCTACCGCAACGGATACTCCCCCTACGGGAGTTGGCCGGTGCAGTCGGTGACCGTCGACCCACGCTGGTCGGCCGGCGACGACCCCGAGTACGACGTGGCGTTCATCACCCTCCGCCCGGCTGGCGGCCGGGAGGTCGAGGACGCGGTCGGCGGCAACCCGCTCGGCACCGGCCAGGGCTTCGGTCTCCCGGTCTCGGTGACCGGCTACCCCAACGCGAGCGACGAGCCGATCACCTGCTCGACCCGGACCAGGTCGCAGAGTCCCACCCAGGAACGCTTCGACTGCGGCGGCTACACCGACGGCACCAGCGGCAGCCCGTGGATCACCCCGACCGGCGCGGTGGTCGGCGTGATCGGCGGCTACCAGGAAGGTGGCGAGACCCCGGGCACCTCGTACAGCGTCACCTTCGACGGCCGGGTCGCCGAGCTGTACCGCCAGGCCACGGCCTGAGGCCGGGCCGCGCGGGCGGGACGCCCGGACGTGCGGCACAACGGGACGGCCCGAACGTGCGGCACAACACGAAGGCCCCCCGGTCGACCGGGGGGCCTTCGCTCTGAGCAGACACCGGGCGGACCCGGTGAAGCTCCCGCATTTGGACTCGAACCAAAAACCTGCCGGTTAACAGCCGGCTGCTCTGCCAATTGAGCTATGCGGGATCGCGATGACACACGCCACCACGGACAGGCCGACCGCCCCCGGAGGGACCTCCACCTGAGCTCCCCCAATTGGACTCGAACCAATAACCTGCCGATTAACAGTCGGCTGCTCTGCCAATTGAGCTATGGGGGATCGGCTTCCGCTTCGGCCCCCGGTTCCCCGGGCTCCTCGGCGCTCGCTGCGGGACATACATTAGCGCACTCGGGGGGGTGGTCCGCCAATCGCTTTCCCCGGCCCTCCCGGCGACCCCGCCCGGCGCGCCCCGCGCGCGCCCCGCGGAGCACCCGGGGATGCTGGGGGCACGGACGGTTCGCCGCCCCGAAGGACGGGTAGGGCAATGCGGCAGACGCCGCCAGGAGAGGGTGGAATCCGATCATGTGGAAGCTGTCGTTGATCGTCGGACTCGCGGCCGGCTACGTCCTGGGCTCGCGGGCGGGGCGCCAGCGGTACGAGCAGATCGCCAAGGTCACCCGGCAGGTCGCCCAGAACCCCAAGGTGCAGACCGCCGCCGACAAGGCCAGGCAGCAGGCCGGCGCCGCCGCCGGGAAGGCGGCCGGAGCCGTCGCGGACAAGGTCGGGGACAAGCTGCCGAACTCGGTCACCGACCGGGTGCCGTACTTCAACCGGCCCCGGGTGGAGGACGACAGCTGGGGTACCTTCCGTCCGTGACCGGCCGGTGACGGCAGGGTGTCCGGGACGGCTCCGGAGCGGTACCGAAGGGGCAACACTTGCCCGGACGGACCGCGCCCGGACGCCCGCTGAGGCATGATCTCGACATGGCCATCGTCGCGGGGATAGACAGCTCGACCGGTCGCACCCGGATCGTCGCGTGCGACACCGGCACCGGCGCGGTGCTGCGGTCCGGCAAGGCGCCGCACCCCACCCCCGAAGGCCAGGACACCCGGGCCGGCGAGGCCGACCCGCAGATCTGGCTGCACTCGCTCGGCGACGCGGCCGCCGGCGGCCTGCTGGAAGGCGTCCGGGCGATCGGCGTCAGCGCCCAGCAGCACGGCATGATCGGCCTGGACGCCGGGGGCGTGCTGGTACGGCCCGCGATCCTCTGGAACGACCCGCGCTCCAGCGGCGCCGCGGCCGCCCTGCTGGACGCGCTCGGCGGCCCGGCGGCCTGGGCGGCCGCGATCGGCGCCGTCCCGGGCCCGACGTACACCATCGCCAAGCTGCGGTGGCTGGCCGAGTTCGAGCCGGCCAACGCCCGCCGGGTGGCCGAGGTGCTGCTGCCGCACGACTGGCTGGTCTGGCAACTGCTGGGCCACCCCAAACGGCGCACCACCGACCGCGGCGACGCCTCCGGCACCGGCTACTGGTCGCCGATCACGGGCGAGTACCGGCAGGACCTGATCGAGCTGGCCCTCGGCCACGAGCTGAGGCTGCCACACGTGCTCGGCCCGGCCGAGCCCGCCGGGCACACCCCCGAGGGCCTGCTGATCTCGGCCGGCACCGGTGACAACATGGCCGCCGCCCTCGGCCTCGGCCTCGAACCCGGCGACGCGGCGGTCTCCCTCGGCAGCTCCGGGACGATCTTCGCCGTGCACGGGCAGGCCGTGGTGGACGCCACCGGGCTGGTCTCCTCGTTCGCCGACGCCACCGGCCGCCACCTCCCGATGGTCGCCACCCTGAACGCCGCCCAGGTGCTCCGCTCCACCGCCGCCCTGCTCGGCCGGGACCTGGAGGGCCTGAGCGAGCTCGCACTGCAGTCCTCCCCCGGCGCGTACGGGATGGTGCTGCTGCCCTACCTGGACGGCGAGCGGACGCCCGCGCTGCCGCACGCGGCCGGCACGCTGACCGGGGTGCGGGCCGAGTCGATGACCCCGCAGCACCTGGCCCGGGCCGCCGTCGAGGGCATGCTCTGCAACCTCGCGGACGCGCTGGACGTGCTGCGCGCCCGGGGCGTCGAGGTGAAGCGGGTCTTCCTGCTCGGCGCGGCCGGGCGCCTGCCCGCCGTCCGGCAGATCGCGCCGCTGCTGTTCGGCGTCCCCGTCGTGGTGCCGCCGCCCGGCGCCCACGCGGCCCGCGGCGCGGCCCGACAGGCCGCCTGGGCGCTGGCCGGCACCCCCGAGCCGCCGCGGTGGGAGCTGCCGGAGACGGTCACCGTCACCCCGGACGCCGAGCAGGACCTGCCGGTCGGCTCGGCGGTGCGCCAGCAGTACCGGGCCGCCCGCGAGCAGATCCACCCGGAGACGGCCAGGTGAGACGGTCCCTGGGACGGCCCGTCGGGACGTCCCGTGCGGCGGTGAAGATGCGTCACCCCGCGCCCGGTGGCAGCGTGGACTGCGAAGCGGTCACCGGAGCGAAGGACGGCAGGGCCTCATGGCGTTGCACAAAGGAGCCGGCGACGACCGCCGGCTGACCGTCAGCCCGTTCGTCGGCACCGCCGACCCGCTCGGCCCGATGGAGCTGGCACCGCCGCTCCACCGGCTCGCCGACGACCCGGTGCCGGCCGACACCGCGTACCAGCTGATCCACGACGAGCTGATGCTGGACGGCAACGCCCGGCTCAACCTGGCGACCTTCGTCACCACGTCGATGGAGGTCCAGGCGACCAGGCTGATGACCGAGTGTCTCGACAAGAACATGATCGACAAGGACGAGTACCCGCAGACCGCCGAGCTGGAACGGCGCTGCGTCGCGATCCTCGCCGACCTCTGGCACGCCCCGGACCCGGACAGCGCCGTCGGCTGCTCCACCACCGGCTCCAGCGAGGCCTGCATGCTGGCCGGCCTCGCCCTCAAGCGCCGCTGGATGCACCGCAACGCCGAGCGCTACGCGGCCGGCGCCCGGCCCAACCTGGTGATGGGCGTCAACGTGCAGGTCTGCTGGGAGAAGTTCTGCAGCTTCTGGGAGGTCGAGGCACGCCTGGCCCCGATGGAGGGGGACCGCTACCACCTCGGCGCCGAGCAGGCCGTGGCCCTCTGCGACGAGAACACCATCGGCGTGGTCGGGATCCTCGGCTCGACCTTCGACGGCTCCTACGAGCCGGTGGCGAAGATCTGCGCGGCCCTCGACGCGCTGCAGGAGCGCGCCGGCCTGGACGTCCCGGTGCACGTGGACGGTGCCTCCGGCGGCATGGTCGCGCCCTTCCTCGACCCCGAGCTGGTCTGGGACTTCCGGCTGCCCCGGGTCACCTCGATCAACACCTCCGGCCACAAGTTCGGCCTGGTCTACCCGGGCGTCGGCTGGGCGCTCTGGCGGGACCACGAGGCGCTGCCCGAGGAACTGGTCTTCCGGGTCAACTACCTCGGCGGCGAGATGCCGACCTTCGCGCTGAACTTCTCCCGCCCGGGCGCCGAGGTGATCGCGCAGTACTACACCTTCCTGCGACTGGGCCGGGGCGGCTTCCGCGCGGTGCAGGAGGCCTGCCGCGAGGTCGCCGTCTACCTGGCCGGGCGGATCGAGGCGCTCGGCTGCTTCGAGCTGCTGACCCGGGGCGAGGAGCTGCCGGTCTTCGCCTTCACCACCACCGACGACGTGCCGTTCGACGTGTTCGACGTCTCGCGGCGCCTGCGCGAGCGCGGCTGGCAGGTGCCCGCGTACACCTTCCCCGAGAACCGGAAGGACCTCTCGGTGCTGCGGATCGTCTGCCGCAACGGCTTCTCCCGGGACCTCGCCGACCTGCTGCTCGCCGACCTCACCCGGCTGCTGCCGGAACTGCGGCGCCAGCCCGGCCCGCTGAAGGACCTCGGGGTGCCGCCGCGCACCGGCTTCCACCACTGACCGCGTCACGGCCCCCGGTGCGCCCGGGATGCGCCCCGGATCCCCCGCTCCCCCGCGCCGGTCCTGGGACTCGCGCCGGTCCTGGGGACCTGCGCCGCTCCGGGGAGGAAATGGTCGCGGCGGGGAGGGCTGCACGATGCGCCCTCCCCGCCGCGCGTCCCTGCGGTCCGGGGCAGCCTCCCCCCGCGAGGCTGCCCCGGCCGGTGGGGGATTCGGGACGTCAGGGAACCGGGCCCGGAATCGGTGCCCGGACGAAGGATCAGGGCGCCGAAATCGGACCGGCCTGAGAACTCTGCACGACTGACGTGTGAATGTTCGAGTCGTCAGCGGGGGTGTGAGACACTTCCGTCCGTCTCAGCGCCATGACCTGGTGTTTGAGACGGCAGGCCGGTGAGGTTGGAGACGCGGAGACGCCCCCAGGCCCCGGGCCGGTGCCCAACTCGGCCCTGTTGGTCCCGCGTCCCCTGTTTCTGATGTTGGGAAGGCCTCATGGCATCCGCCTGGAAGCAACTGCCGGACGAGCTGTCCGGCCCCGCCCGACGCCTGACGGAGGAGCTCCGCGCCGTCAAGGACGCGACCGGGCTCTCGCTGTCGGAGCTGGCAACCCGGACCCACTACAGCCGCGCCTCCTGGGAGCGCTGGCTCAACGGCAAGCGGGTCGTCACCGAGCAGGCGCTGGACGCGCTGATCGGGGCCGTGGAGTGCGACGGCCCCAGGCTGCGGGTGCTCTGGGCGGACGCGGTGGCACCGGAGAACGTCCGGGAGCCCCGGGCCGGGGCCGGCGTGGAGCCCGGCATGGAGTCCGTGGAGCCCGGTGCGGAGTCCGTGGAACCCGGCGGGGAACCCGTGGAACCCGGTGGGGAGCCCGTGCCGGAGGGCCTCACGGACGTCCTCTCCGGGCCGGTGGCCGAGACGGTGAGCGGGCCCGCGACGGAGGCCGCCGACCCTGCGGAGGACCTTGCCGTGGGCCCCTTCGCCGGGGAGCCCTCCCCGGCGACGCCGTGGTGGCGCCGGCCGGTGGCGCTGGCGGCCGGCGCGATGGCGGCGGCGGTGCTACTGGTGCTGGCCGGGGTCCGGTACACCCACGGCGGCGGGGAGGAGCCGGCCGCCGTCGCGCAGCCCGTCCCGACCACGGCCACGGCCACGAGCCCGGCCGCCAAGCCCGCCTCGCCGGCCCCGCCGGCGTCCGCCTGCCAGGCGATGGGCTGCTCGCACAAGGACCCCAAGGCGACCGGCTGCGGGGCCGACGCCCGGACCCTGCAGACCAACAACATCGCCAAGGTGGTCATCTACCTCCGGTACAGCGAGAAGTGCCAGGCCGCCTGGGCCGCCATCACCGAGGGCGAGCCGGGCGACTCCTCCACCATCACCAGCAGCAGCGGCGAGACGGAGACGGCGCTCATCCACTGGGGCTACGACAACTACTCGCTGATGGTCAACGCGGCGGACCCGGCCGCGACCTTCCAGGTCTGCGGACAGCAGCCGGCCGGGGGCGCCTGCACGGTGAGCGCCTCCGACCTGGCCCACCTGGTCGCCTCCACCCCGATCCCGATCGGCCCGGCCTCGCCGCCGACCACGGCGAGCCCGACCGCCCCGGGCGCGGACGCCGCGAGCCCGGGTGGCGCGAGCCCGAGCGGCTCCTAGTCCAGGTAGCCGCGGAGCTGCTCGGCGAAGGCGTGGTCGCGGAGCTTGACCAGGGTCTTGGACTCGATCTGGCGGATCCGTTCCCTGGTCACCCCGAACACCACCCCGATCTCTTCCAGAGTGCGGGGGCGGCCGTCGTCCAGGCCGTAACGGAGCTGGACGACCTGGCGCTCGCGCTCGCCGAGGGTGGCCAGCACCGCCTCCAGGTGCTGACGCAACAGCAGGAAGGTGGCGGACTCGGCGGGTGAGGCGGCGTCGGCGTCCTCGATCAGGTCGCCGAGCGCCACGTCGTCCTCCTCGCCGACCGGGGTGTGCAGCGAGATCGGCTCCTGGGCCAGCCGGATCAGCTCGCGCACCCTCGCCTCGGTCAGCTCCAGCACGACGGCGATCTCCGCCGGGGTCGGTTCGGTCCCGCGCTGCTGGAGCAGCGCGCGCTGCACCCGGACCACGCGGTTGATCAGTTCGACCACGTGCACCGGCACCCGGATCGTCCGCGCCTGGTCGGCCAGCGCCCGGCTCATCGCCTGCCGGATCCACCAGGTGGCGTAGGTGGAGAACTTGTAGCCGCGGGCGTAGTCGAACTTCTCCACTGCCCGGATCAGGCCGAGGTTGCCCTCCTGGACCAGGTCCAGCAGGGTCAGCCCGCGACCGATGTAGCGCTTGGCGACCGAGACCACCAGGCGCAGGTTGGCCTCGATCAGCCGCCGTTTGGCGATCCGTCCGATCACCACCAGGGTGTCCAGCTCACCGGCCAGCGGGTCGGCGGGCGGCGGCTCGCGGTTCAGCCGCTCCTCGGCGAAGAGGCCGGCCTCGATCCGGCGGGCCAGCTCCACCTCCTCGGCGGCGTTCAGCAGCCGGATCCGGCCGATCTCGCGCAGGTACTGGCGGAGCAGGTCCGCCGAGGGGCCGGTCACGCCGGCGGGAGCCGGGTCGGCGTCGAGGTCGGGTTCGACGTCCGGGTCGGCATCGGCTTCGGCCCTGGTACCGGGTTCGGCGTCCGGTTCCGGGTCCGAGTCGGCTTCGGCTTCGGCTTCGGCTTCGGCTTCGGCTTCTGAGGGTTCAGGGTCCTCGGGGACCTCGGGGACCTCGGGGTGGCCCTGCGCGGGCACCCGGGCACCGTCCGGCGGCGGAGTGCCGGCCCGGCCGTGGTCGTCGTGGGGGGCGAGCGGGTCGGTGGTCGGGCGGGTGGTCGCGGCAAGACCTTGGTCCACGGGCATCCCTCGGGGCGGGCGCGACTCTGGCGGACCCGCGCTGTACGGAGGTGGGACGCCCTCCAGTGTGCGGCACGCCACACTCCGTGGCCGAGACTCGTGCGCGGACTTTCTCCGGAGAGGGCTACAGCCCCGCGGCACCCTGGCTGCGCAGTCGCTGCTTGTACTGCTCAAGCTGCCAGAGCTCGTTGCTCACCGCGTTCCACTCCTCGCTCGCGCCGCGAGCGTGGAGCTGGTTGAGGTAGGCGCGCCCTTCGGTGATCCTCTGGTCCACCGCCTGGAGCCGCAGCTGCACCAGGAACTCCCCCGCGTAGATCGCGTCCGCCTTGCGGCGCGACCGCACCGGCTCCACGGTGAGCTCGGTCACCAGCGACCGCACCTGGTCGTCCGGGGACGCCTCGCGCACCTCGCTGGTGAAGTCGGCCCGGCCGGCCCCGTGCGCCGCTCCGCCGGCCTGGGCGATGGCCCGGCGCACGGCGGTGTACGGCGGGGTCGGAAACTCGTCCTCGCCGTAGTGGTCGAAGGCCGGGGCGACGAGGTCCGGGTGCTGAAGGGCCAGTTTGAGCAGCTCGCGCTCGACGAACTGGGCCGGGTCACGCGGGTTGAGGCGGAAGAGCGGGGTGACGGACCTGACCGGCTGCGGCTGCTCGGGGCGGCGCTGCTGGCCGTTGGCCCTCGGGTTCAGCTGGCGCTCGCGGTCCCAGCGGGCCAGCTGGGAGATCCGGCGGACCACGAACTGCTCGTCCAGGATGCCGAGCATGCCGGCCAGCCGGACGGCGTACTGGTGCTGGATCGAGCGGTCCTTGATCTTGGCGACGATCGGGGCGGCCTCCTCCAGCGCCGCCGAGCGGCCCTCCGGGGTCTCCACGCGGTGCCGGGCGACGGCCGAGCGCAGCGCGAACTCGAACAGCGGGACCGGGTTGTCGATCAGCTCGCGGACCGCCTCGTCGCCCTTGGCCAGGCGCAGCTCGCACGGGTCCATTCCGCCGGGGCTGACCGCGATGGAGGTCTTGGCGGCGAACTTCTGGTCGTCCTCGAAGGCGCGCAGGGCGGCCTTCTGGCCCGCCGCGTCGCCGTCGAAGGTGAAGACGGTCTCGCCGCGGTACTGGGAGGTATCCATCAGCAGCCGGCGGATGATCTTGATGTGATCCTCGGCGAACGCCGTACCGCAGGTGGCCACCGCCGTGGTGACACCCGCCAGGTGGCAGGCCATCACATCGGTGTAGCCCTCGACCACCACCGCCCGGCCGGACTTGGCGATCTCCTTCTTCGCCAGGTCGATGCCGTACAACACGTGGGACTTCTTGTAGATCGGCGTCTCGGGGGTGTTCAGGTACTTCGGGCCGTTGTCGTCCTCGCGCAGGCGGCGGGCGCCGAAGCCGACCACCTCGCCCGCGATGTCCCGGATCGGCCAGACCAGCCGGCCCCGGAAGCGGTCGATCAGGCCGCCGCGCTGGCCCTGCGAGGCCAGGCCGCCGAGCAGGATCTCCTTGTCGCTGAAACCCTTGCCGCGCAGGTAGCGGACCAGGTGCTCCCAGCCCGCCGGGGCGTAGCCGACGCCGAAGGTCTGCGCCGCCTGCTCGTCGAAACCGCGCTCGTCCAGGAAACGGCGGCCGATCTCCGCCTCCGGCGAGACGAGCTGCTCCTGGTAGTAGGCGGCGGCCACCTTGTGCGCCTCGACCAGGCGGGTGCGCTCGCCCTGCTGGTGGCGGGGGCTGTACCCGCCCTCCTCGTAGCGGAGCGTGATGTTGGCCTGGGCGGCCATCCGCTCGACGGCCTCGGCGAAGGTGAAGTGCTCGATCTTCATCAGGAAGGCGATGGTGTCGCCGTTCTCCTGGCAGCCGAAGCAGTGGAAGACGCCCTTGGAGGGGTTCACGTAGAAGGAGGCGGACTTCTCGTCGTGGAAGGGGCAGACACCCTTGTACTCGCCACCGCCACCATTGGTGAGCTGTACGTAGTCACCGACGACCACGTCGATCGGCAGTGCGCTGCGCACCGCCTGTACGTCTTCGTCCCTGATGCGCCCGGCCACCCCGGAAGTCTACTTGGGTGCCGTGGGTTTCCGGGGCGGCGCGGGGCGGACCGGGGCCGGGGCTACTTCCAGGCCGCCCCGACCAGCTTGGCGTGCAGCGCCGTGGCCGAGGCGTCGGTGAGGGTCGCGATCTGGTCGATCACCGCACGGAGGGCGGCGCGGTCGTCGTCCGCCTCCTCGTAGAGGGTGGCGAAGACCGGGTCGAGGCCCTCGGGGGCGCGCTGGTTCAGCACGTAGGCCAGCTCGGCGATCACGATCCGCTGGCGGGCCCGCAGCTGGGCCTGCTCGTCGCGCTGCATCACGAACCGGACGGCGACCGCCTTCAGCACCGCGCACTCCAGCCGGACGTCCCGCGGCACCACCAGCTCGGCCGCGTACCGGGTGAGCCGGCCGGGGCCGTAGCGGGCCCGGGTGGCCTGCTCGGCGGCCAGGCAGAAGCGGCCGATCAGCTGGCTGGTGAGGTCCTTGAGCCCGGCCCGGGCCCGGGCCGAGCCGTCGTAGGAGCCGGGCCACCACTCCTGGGCGAGCAGCCGGTCCAACGCCGCCGCCAGCTCCTCGGGCTCGGCGTCCTGGGCGTAGCGCCCGGCCACCTTGAACAGCTCGGCGCGCTCGCTCGGCGCCCGCAGCACGGCCGGGTCGATGTGGCCGGCTTGGAGACCGTCCTCGACGTCGTGGGTGGAGTAGGCCACGTCGTCGGACCAGTCCATGACGGTGGCCTCGAAGCACTTGCGCCCGGCCGGGGAGCCGGCCCGAAGCCAGCGGAAGACCGGCAGGTCGTCGGCGTAGACGCCGTACTTGGGCGAGGCCGGGTCGGTGGGGTGGGCGCCGTGCGTCCAGGGGTACTTGGTGGCGGCGTCCAGGGCGGCGCGGCTCAGGTTGAGGCCGACGCTGCGGCCGGGCCAGGGGGCGAGCCGGGCGGGCTGATCGTCCTGCGGGGCGAAGCGCTTGGGCTCCAGCCGGGTGAGGATGCGCAGCGACTGCGCGTTGCCCTCGAAGCCTCCGCAGGCCTCGGCGGCCTGGTCGAGCGCCTCCTCGCCGGTGTGACCGAACGGCGGGTGGCCGATGTCGTGGGCCAGGCAGGCGGTCTCGACGAGGTCCGGGTCACAGCCCAGGGCGGCGCCCAACTCCCGGCCGACCTGGGCGCATTCGAGGGAGTGGGTGAGCCGGGTGCGGGGGAAGTCGCTGCGCATCGGGGCGACCACCTGGGTGGTGCCGGCCAGCCGGCGCAGGGCGGCGGAGTGGAGCACGCGGGCGCGGTCGCGCTGGAACGCCGTCCGGCCGGGGCGCTTGTCCGGTTCGGGCACCCAGCGGGCCTCTGCGGCGTGGTCGTACGGGCTCGGGGCTGCGGTGAGGCGGTGCGCGGTGTCGTCCATATGGCCATCACGGTACGCCGCGGCTCCGACACCCGGGGGGTGCCGCGCGCGAAGGGGCGCGGGCCGGAGCGTGAACCCTTGCCTGCGGGCCGGGGTGGGCGGGGCGCGCGGCGCGGGCGGGGCGTGCCGGGGCGTGGTCGGGGCGCGGAGCCGCAGTCAGGCGGCGAGCAGCCCGCGCCAGCGGGGGACTTCGGTGACCGCGCAGGCGGCGGCCAGAACGGTGACCACGACGGCGACCGGTGCCGGCCAGGCCAGCCAGGAGGAGACGACCGCGGCTGCCAGCTGGAGGACCACCAGCCCGATGGTGACCGCGCCGGGGACCGCGACGAGGACCTGCTTCTTGTCCCCCGGGGTGGCGAGGACGGTGGGAAGGCCGATCAGGACGACCACCGAGAGGACCGCCAGCACGACCGAATGCGGGGCCAGCGCCCAGGGGGTGGCGACCCAGGCGACCAGTTCGGCGAGGAAGCGGAGGGCGTCGGCGAGCCGGACCGGATCCCGGGGCGCGGTGGCGGAGTTCACGGCGGCATGGTGGCACGGGGGCGCGGCGGGCGGAAGGGGTTGATCACGGGGCGGACGGCGGGCGGCAGCCCCGTCGGCCGGTGGCGCGCCTGCACCGGCTCCCCCGGACGGTCCGGGGGAGCCGGTGGGTCGCGCCGTCGCGCCGCACCCGGGCCGCGGTGGGTCAGACGACCGGACGGCCGCTGGCGGTGGTGGCGGGGACCGCCTCGTTGAGGTCCCAGTGCTCGGCGATCAAACCGCCTTCGAGGCGGAAGACGTCGATGACGGCCCGGCCGTCGTCGCCCGGGGCGGCGGTGAACAGGGAGTGCGCGAAGACCAGGTCACCGTCGGCGGCGAGGCGGCGCAGCTCGAAGCGGAGCTCCGGCAGCTGGGCGCGGAGGCCGTCGACGAAGGCGGTGAGCGCCGCGCGGCCGTCGGGGAGGTTGGGGTTGTGCTGGGCGAGGTCCTCGGCGAGGTAGCGGCCGGCCAGGTCGGTCCGCCCCTGGTTCCAGACGGTCTCCAGGTAGTCCCGGACCAGCTCACGGGCGGTGGCGAGGTCGGTGGCGGTGGCGGTGGTGGTGGCGGTGGTGACGTTCATGGGACGGCTCCTGTTCGGGGTCAGGCGGTACGGGACTGGACGGTGACGGCGGCGCCGGGCCGGCGGCGGACCGGGCCGCGGACGGAGGCGAGGTGGGACAGGCCGGCGAAGGCGAGTGCGGCGAGGCCGACCGCGGGCAGCGCCCGGGCGCCGAGGACGGACAGCAGCGAGCCCGCGAGCAGGCTGCCGAGGCTGATGCCGACGTAGAGCATCGAGGCGTTGAGCGCGAGCAGCACGCCGCGCTGGTCGGGGCGGAGCGCGATCAGCCGAGCCTGCTGCGGGGCCTGGTAGAGCTGGCCGAAGAAGGCCCAGACGGCGAAGAGCAGCAGCGCTCCGGCCGGTCCGCGCGGGGAGGCGAGCAGACCGGCGAAGGCGGCGGCCAGGCCGGCCAGGGTGACCGTGACCGTGACCGCGCCCCCGAGCCGCGCCGAGAGCCGGACCCCGCAGGCGTTGCCCAGGACGCCGACCGCGCCGAAGGCGAAGAGCACCCCCGTCACCGCACCCGGCCCGAGCCCGAAGCGGGCGGCGAGGTAGGCGCCGGCGACCCCGTAGACGGTGAACTGGGCGGCCATGCAGAACAGCGTGGTGAGCACGGTCGCCGAGGCGCCCGGGGCGGCCAGCACGGCCCGGTAGGCGGCGGCGGTCGGTGGCTCCCCCGCCGGGACGGCCGGGACGAGGGCGGCGACCAGGGCCAGCGCCAGCAGGCTCGCCCCCGCCACCGCGGCCAGCGCCCAGCGCCAGCCGACGGCCTCGCCCAGGTAGGAGCTGAGCGGCACACCGGCGACCGCCGCGACCGTCATTCCGGCGAACACGGTGGCCAGCGCACGGGAGCGGCGCTCCTCGGGGACGATCAGCGAGCCGACCGCCGAGGAGGCCGGGCCGAACACGGCGCCACCGAGCCCGGCCACCACGCGCGACACCGCCAGCACCCCGTAGGAGGGGGCGAGGGCGCCGAGCACGCCGCCGGCGGTCAGCAGTGCCAGGCCGACGAGGAGTGCGGCCCGGCGGTCCAGCCGGCCGAGCAGGGCGGGGGCGAAGGGCGCGGCCAGCGCGAAGCTCAGTGCGAACACGCTGACCAGGACGCCGACGCTGCCGGGCCCGGTGTGCAGGTCACGGCCGATCGGCGAGCCGAGGCCGACCACCGCCAGCGAACTGGTGCCGAGGGTGAAGTAGCCGAGCGAGAGGGCCAGCAGGGCAGGTGCGGCTCGGTCGGGCCGGCCGGGGTTGCGGGCTTGCGCGGACTGCCCGGGTCGTTCCGGTCGCCCGGGCTGCCCGGATTGCCCGGATTGCTGTGCGGGGTGGGGATGCATCGGAGCCCCCCTTTCCAATACGGTCCGTTGCGTATTGCTATTCCAATACGAGACGCACCGTATGTCAACCCCTGGAGTGGGCTCTAGAGTGGGCCCCATGACCGGACGACCACGCGACCCCGCCGTCGACGCCGCCATCCGCGCGGCCGTCACCGAGATCGTCGAACGCGACGGCTACCGGGGCCTGAGCATGGAGGGCATCGCCGCCGTCAGCGGCGTCTCCAAGCAAACCGTGTACCGCCGCTACCGCAGCAAGGGCGAGGTGGTGCTGGACACCCTCGGCGGCATCGCCGCGACCAGGCTGCCGACGCCGGACACCGGCTCACTGCTCGGCGACCTGACCGTCCTGCTCACGGCGACGTTCGAGGCGCAGCGGACGGTCAGCGGCACCCTGAACCGGGCCCTGGCCGCGGAGGCGTTGCAGGACCCCGAGTTCGGCGCCCTGCTCTGGGAGCGGCTGATCAAGGTGCGGCGGGAGGCGGTGCGTGAGCTGCTGGCCCGCGGCCGGGAGCGCGGCGAGGTCGTCCACCCGAACGACGACCACCTGATCGACCTCGTCTTCGGCCCGATGTGGTACCGGCTGCTGTTCGACGTTCCGTCCCTGACCTGGGACTACGCCGCCGAACTGGCGCGCAGCGTCACCCTGGTGGCCCGGGGTGGCAAGGGCCCCGGGCACTCCCGGAACTGACGGGCCGGAATCCGGCCGGCGACGGTCACGCCCCGGGCGGTGTTGAGCGCGGCGGCGGTCAGCCCCGGATGACCTCACGCGCGTCGGCGGTCACGCCCCGGACCGCCTCGCGCACGGCCGCGGTCAGCCCCGGACCGCCTTAAGCACGGCGGCGGCCACGCCCTGCTGCCCCTTGGCGTTGGGGTGGATCGCCGCCAGGCCGGACGCCGGGAAGGGCGGCTCGACCCAGCGGTCGGCCTCCCCCGCGCACATGTCGTGACCGGCCGAGGGGGCGGCGGCGTCCACGAAGACCGCGCCGGCCGTCTCCGCGCGGCCCTTGAGCATCGCGTTCAACTGCTGCTCCTTCTCCGCCAGGAAGCCGAGGTCGGCCGCGGCGACGGCGCCGCCGAGCACCGGCGCGCAGGCGGCCGGGTCGGCCGGAAGCAGCGAGGGGTAGCCGACCACGTACACCCGGGCCTGCGGGGACCGGCGCCTGACCTCCTGGAGCACCCGGCCCAGTCGCTCGCCGGCCGCGTCGACCTTGCTCTGCACCTGGTCGACGGCGCCGGCGGCGGAGGCGTAGTGCTCGCGGCACGGCGACTCGGCCCGGCCCGATCCGACCAGGCCCTTCACCACGTCGACCAGGTTCTCCCTGGCGCACTCGCCGACGACTTCCATGAACCCGGCGTCGTTGCCGCCGATCCCGACCGTGACCAGCCGGGTGGCCGGGGTGAGCGCGTCCAGTTGGGGCGGGTTGGCCCCGCCGTCGGTCTGCTGGGAGCCCGTCAGGTCGCCGGTGCGGGCGCCACTGCAACTGACGTCGCGGAACTGGCCGTCCGCCAGGCCCAGCGACTTGGCCACCAGGGACGGGTAGTTGACCGCCGACCGGGCGCAGCCCCTGGGCTCCCCCACCTGCGGGGCGATCTTCAGGCCCGAGGTGTACGAGTCCCCGAGGGCGACGTACGGGCCGACGGGCGTGGGTGTCGGCGTCGGCGTCGGCGTCGCGGTGGCCCGGACCGGGTGCGGGCCGTCCGGCGCGGGGGCCCCGGTTCCGTCGCCGCCCCCGCCGCTGCACCCGGCCAGCAGCAACACGGCCAGCCCGGCGGCCAGAGCAGCGGCCCGCACCGGCAGCGGGCGCGCAGCAGGGAGCGGGCGCGCAAACGGCAGCGGGCGCACAGCCGAGCACGCGGTCGGGCGTGTGGCCGGGCCTGTTGCCGTCGGGCCTGGCGTGGTCGGGCCTGTGGGCACCGGCATGGAATCCCCCCGGGGGTCGGAACGACGACGTCTCTCCCTGTGGCGGCCCGTCCCCCGGGCACCTCGTCGCCAACGAACGGGCGGTGTCCGATGACTCCCGCCCGTCCGGGGATTCCCGGATCCTGCGGTACGGCCTACTCGGGGCCGCGCTCGTGCTCGGCGAGGAACTGCTCGAAGCGCCGGCCCAGCTCGTCCGCCGACGGCAGGTCGACCGGCTCGGCCAGCAGACTGTCCCGGCCCTCGGCGCCCGCCACCGCGTCGTACTGGCCCTCCATGCCGCGGATCGCCGAGCGCAACTCGCCGTCCCCCTGGGCCAGCTGCTCCTCGATGTCGGCGTAGACCTCGCCGACCCGCTCGCGCAGCCGGGTGCCCGGCAGCACCAGGCCGGTGGCCGACTGCACCGCCTCCAGGATCAGCACCGCCGCCGCCGGATATTCCGAGCGCGCCACGTAGTGCGGCACGTGCACGGCGAAACCCAGCACGTCGTGCCCGGCCTCGGCGAGCCGGTACTCCAGCAGCGCCTGCGCGCTGCCGGGCACCTGGGCCTGCTCGAACCACTGCGGGTACCCGGCCGCGAGGTCCAGCCGGTTGCCGTGCGGGGTCAGACCGACCGGGCGGGTGTGCGGCACGCCCATCGGGATGCCGTGGAAGTCCAGCGTCAGGCGGACCTCGAACTGCTCGACCAGCCCGCGCACGGCGGCCGAGAAGCGCTCCCACTCGACGTCCGGCTCGGGGCCGGTGAGCAGCAGGAACGGCGCACCGGCCGCGTCGTGGACGAGCTGGAGCAGGATCTCCGGCGGGTCGTAGGAGGACCAGTGCTCGCGGTCGAAGACCATCGCGGGGCGGCGGGCCCGGTAGTCCACCAGGCGGTCGTGGTCGAAGCGGGCCACCACCTGCGGCGAACCCTGCTCCAGCAGGTGGGCCATCACCTGTCCGCCGGCCTCGCCTGCGTCCATGAAGCCCTCGAAGTGGTGGAGCAGGACCAGGCCGGCGCCGGTGTCGGCCAACGCGGCGTTCGCCGCGGCCACCGCGGCCACGCCCTGCTGATCCAGCTCGTACAGCGCCTGGGGATCACGCACCGCGCACCCAACCCCGTTCTCTACTCGTCGACTCGTACCGGCTTCTCCTCGTCTGCAGCGTGCCCGGACCCGCCGGAATTCCCGCGCTGGCCGGGCGTCGGACCGCCGCTGCACCGGTGAACGTCCGGCGACCCGCCGGAGTGCCCTCCGCGGCCCACCGGAGTGCCGTCCCGACCATGATCGCACCCGGACGGAAAACCGCTGGTCACGGGCGCCCAGAGGCCTCCGGAAGGGCCTCCGGGGCAAAGCTGCGCGGCCATTCGTGTGCCGCGAAGTGACGCACCGCCTTCTGGCGGGTATCGTCCTCTCGCTGCCTCGCATCGTCGCGTCGTCGTCACGTCGTCCGTAACGCCGTCGATCACGACCCGGCCCGGTGCTCGGCCAGTCACCCACGACGCATCTTGCCTTCACCTGGCCGCCTGCTTCCCTTCGCGCTCTCGTTTCCTCTTCGGCCATCTCGCGGACGCACACTGTCCCCTCGCTCATCCCGCCGGACCGGTCCGTCGACCCGTGTCCGTTCCGGCACCGCGCTGCCCGCCACCGGGCCGCCGCCCCCACCCCGCTCGACCGGCCTCCGGCGTGCGCGGCCTTGGACGGGCGGCCTCCGGAGCCGGGGCGAAGTCCACCGCAGCCCGCGCCCTATCCCGGCACGGGACGCGCCCTCCGACCGATGAAGGACCGAAGGTTCCGTGCCCGTACCTGTCATCCTCACCGGCCGCACCGTGCGGCTGGAGCCCCTCGCCGCGCACCACGCCGAGGCCATCGCCGAGGCCGGCGCCGAGGACCGTACGACCTATGCCTTCACGGCCGTCCCGCACGGCCTGGAAGCGGCCCGCGACTACATCGCGCGCGCCCTCGCCGACCAGGCCGCGGGCCGGTCGATGCCGTTCGCGACGGTGAACCTCGCCGACGGCCGGGTGGTCGGTTCCACGCGCTTCCTGGAACTCGACTACTGGCAGGGCCCGGTCGTCTGGCCGCCGGTGCCCGGCGTGCCGTTCGGCGACCCCGCCACGGCCGTCCCGGACGCCGCCGAGATCGGCAACACCTGGCTCTCGCCGCGCGCCCAGGGCACCGGCATCAACACCGAGGCGAAGCTGCTGATGCTGCGGTACGCCTTCGAGGAGTGGGGCGTGCAGCGGATCTCGCTGCGCGCCGACGCCCGCAACCTGCGCTCCCGGGCGGCGATCGAGCGCCTCGGCGCCACCTGCGAGGGCGTCCGCCGGGCTCACTCGCGCGGACTGGACGGGGTGGTGCGTTCCACCGCGTTCTACTCGATCCTCGACTCGGAGTGGCCCGCCGTGCGGGACATCATCGAGCTGCGGATCGCCGCCGCCACCTCGCCGAGCGCCCCGGACCGGGCGATCAACCAGGAGTGCCTTAGACACGGCGGCGCCGCGCACCTGATCACGGCCTGACGAGGGGCGGCCTCAGGCCGGCGGGTCCACCAGGCAGGGCCTCCCGGTCGCGGCGGTCCTCAGCACCCGGGTGAGGACGTCGAGGCCGTGCGGATCCACCGGCAGCGCCGGCCAGCGGTCGGGGCTCGCCTCGACCACCGCGGACACCGGGCGCCAGCCCCCGCGGACGCGGGCGACCGTCACCTCCCAGACCGCGAAGCGGTTCGGGCGGCAGATCCGGACGGTCCCCTCGTGGGTGTGGACGGTCCAGCGGAAGTCCAGCGTGACCGGATCCGGCCCGGTCCGGATGCGCTGCCACTCCTCGTCCGTCCACTGCACGTCCGGGACGGGGTGGGGGCGCGGCACCCGCATCCCTCCCCTCCCCGGCCCGTCCGTGACGCTGCCGGGCTCCGGGAACGCCCAGGCCGGAAGCGGCTCGCGGGCGGCCATCCAGGCCGCCGGGATGCCCGTGGTGCCGGTGTACGCGGCGACCACACCGCCGGTGATGGCGGCGACGGTGTCCATGTCGCCGCCCGCACCGACGGCCTCCCAGACGGCCGCCGGGTAGTCGGTGAGCCGCCGGGCCGCGCACCAGAGCGCATAGGGGACGGTGTCGGCCGCGCTGGTACGGCTGCCGTTGCCGAGCACCCTGGCCGCGACCTTCGGGTCCGGCTCGGCGAGCAGCCCGACGGCCTCGTCCAGCCCCTCCCGAACGGCTCCCGCCGGCGTGTGGTGACCGACCTTCTGCAGGAAGCTCTCCGGTGTCATCCTCGTCGTCCGCGCCTGGACCGCGAAGGCCGCGGCCACCGCGACGGCGATCGCGCCGTCCACCGCCTGCGGGTGGGTGTGGGTGATCAGCGCCGTCTCGACCGCCGGCCGGATCGCCTCCGGCGGGTTCGCGGCGTACAGCGCCCCCAGCGGCGCCACCCGCATCGCCGCGCCGTTGCCGTACGAGCCCTGGCCGTCGAAGAGTTCGGCGGCCAGGGCCTTGGCGTCGCCGCCCTCGCGGACCAGCCGCAGCAGGCGGTTGGCGGCCGGACCGTAGCCGCGGTCGAAGTCGTGCCGGCGGGCGAAGGAGTGGGTGAGGTCGAAGGTGTCGACGGCGCCGCGTTCGGTCCGGGCCGCGTACACCGAGCAGGCCATCTCGGTGTCGTCGGTCCACGGCCAGGGGCCGGGCGGTGCGCTGCGGGCGGCGAAGTGGGCCGCGGCGGTGTCGGGTACGAAGAACTGGGCGCCGAGGGCGTCGCCGACGGAGAGGCCGTTGAGCGCGTCGAGCGCGGGGCCGGTGTGAAGGGTACTCATCGCGCCCAAGCCCAGCCCCCCGACCGGTGCGGCGTCAACCTCATTCCCGGCCCGCTCCCCCGGAGAGGGACGTTTCGCATACCTCCGACCCGGGCGGGAAGCACCCGGGCATAACCCGCGTCGACCTCCTCGACCCGCTGCTGCTGCTCGGCGCCGACCAGCAGCACATCGTCACCCGGGCGCAGCTGCGCCGCCTCGGCGTACCGCCCGGCACCATCGCCCACCGGCTGCGCCCCGGCGGCCCGTGGCAGCGGGTGCTGCCCCGGGTGATCTGCCTGCAGACCGGGAGGCTGACGTCGCATCAACGGCGGCGCGCGGCGCTGGCGTACGCCGGGCCGAAGGGCAGGGCGGTGCAGGGCGGCGAGGTGCTGCTGACCGGGGTCGCCGTGCTCGCCGACGCGGGGCTGCCGTCCGCCGGGCACCCCGCGGACCTCGCCGAGGTCGACGTGCTGATCCCCGGCCAACGCCGGGTCGCCGACCGGGGGTTCGTCCGGGTGCACCGGGCGGCCGGGGCGATGCCGGGCGGATTCGAGCGGGACGACGGGCTCTGGAGCACCACGGTCTCCCGGGCGCTGGCCGACCTGGCGCCGTGCGAGACCGGGCGGCGCCGGCTCCGGGCTCTCTGCGCGGAGGCGGTGCAGCGGCGCCACTGCGCCTTCGGGGAGCTGCTGGACCAGCTGCTCGCCCGCCCCGGCACCCTCGAACTCCCGCACGTCGCGCAGGTGATGGAGGGCCTCTCGGCCGGGGTGCGGTCGGTGGTGGAGGGCGAGGCCCGGGAGCTGGTGCACGGGCGGGCCTGCCGGAACCGCTCTGGAATCCGGTGCTCTTCCTGGACGGCCGCTTCCTCGCCGTCCCGGACGCCTACTGGCCGCACGCCTGCGTCGCGCTGGAGATCGACTCCCGGGCCTGGCACCTGAGCCCGGCCGGCCACGAACGCAGCCTGGCCCGCGCCAACCGGCTGACCGCCGCGGGCCTGCCGGTCGTCCGCACCACCCCCGTCCGGCTGCGGCGCGATCCGGCCTCCGTGCTCCAGGAGTTGGCCGCCCTCCTCGCCACCGGCCCGCACGGCCCGCACGCGCGGCTCAGCTGGCGACGGGCCCGGTGAGGCGGCGGGCATCGCGCGGACGGGCAGCCCTCTCCGCCCCGGCGGACGCCGGCAGCGAACGCCGAAGCCGCCCGCGGCCTGGGCGGCCGCCTGGGCCCGCCGGGCGAGGCGCAGCGCCTCAGCAGCGCGGGTCGATCTCCTGGAAGCTGCCGTAGTGGTCGGCCGTCCAGTACTGCTCGCCGGCGTCACCCGTGACGACGCGTCGGGTGCCGCGGTCGCCCGAGCCGGGGGTGACGACGGTGAACTCGTGGTAGTAGCCGGAGGTCTTCCGCGGGAGGCGGTTCTCGCGGTTCTCGAAGACGATGCCGTCGGAGCGGTACGGGTACGGGCCGCCCTTGGCGATCAGGCCGAGGGTGTCGAGGGCCTGGCTCGGCAGCCTGGTGCGGCAGACGTCGGCGAGCGCGGGGTCGGCGGGCACCCAGGTGGCGGCCGGCGGCGACGGCCTGGGCGCGGACGAGGCCGGCGCGGACGGCTTGGGCGCGGAGGACCTGGAAGCCGTCGGACCCGCGGCGGAGGCCGTGCCCACGGCGGCCTTCGGGCGGCTCGCCCCGTCGTCCGAGAGGACGTACCCGGCCGCGGCCGCGATCACGCAGATCAGGACGGCCACGAGGACGAACAGGCGGTTCTTGCTGGTCATGCGCTCCAGCTTGGCAGCGGGCCCGGCCACCGGCGGACAGCCACACACGTGGCCAAGGCCACACCCCGCGCGCACGAGGAAAGCGGCTGGGGCGGGAACGGACGCCGTTGTCCGTTCCCGCCCCGGCCGCGTTACGTACGCCGGTTCTCCTGCGCCGAGCTCCGGTGTACGCCCTCCCGGGTGGGAGGGATGCGGTCAGCGAAGGGACCGCGCCGTGGTCGGATGGGCCCTCCTCGCCGATGCCTGGCGAGGAGGGCGCCTACCCGCCTCAGCGCGAGTCGCTGCCCGCGGTCTCGATGGCGGCGCGGCCGGCCTCAAGGCGCGCCACCGGGATCCGGAAGGGGGAGCAGGAGACGTAGTCCAGCCCCACCTCGTGGAAGAAGTGCACCGACTCCGGGTCGCCGCCGTGCTCGCCGCAAACGCCGAGCTTGAGGTCGGGGCGGGTGGCCCGGCCGGCCTCGACGGCGTGCTTGACGAGCGAGCCGACGCCGTCGCGGTCGATGGTCTCGAACGGGGAGACCCCGAAGATTCCCTTCTCCAGGTAGGCCGTGAAGAAGGAGGCCTCCACGTCGTCCCGGGAGAAGCCCCACACGGTCTGGGTGAGGTCGTTGGTGCCGAAGGAGAAGAACTCGGCGGCCTCGGCGATCTGGCCGGCCGTCACGGCGGCGCGCGGCAGCTCGATCATGGTGCCGAGCTTGATGTCCAGCTGGACGCCGGTGGACTGGGCGACCTCGGCGAGCACGCGCTCGCACTCGTCGCGGACCAGCTCCAGCTCCTGGACGGTGCCGACCAGCGGGATCATCACCTCGGGGCGCGGGTCCCCGCCGGCCAGCTTGCGCTCGGCGGCGGCCTCGGCGATGGCGCGGACCTGCATGCCGAACAGGCCGGGGATGACCAGGCCGAGGCGGACGCCGCGCAGGCCGAGCATCGGGTTCTGCTCGTGCAGCTTGTGCACCGCCTGGAGCAGGCGCAGGTCGTTCTCGTTCGGGTCCCTGCGGGCCTCGGCGAGGGCGACGCGCACCGACAGCTCGGTGATGTCGGGCAGGAACTCGTGCAGCGGCGGGTCGAGCAGGCGGACGGTGACGGGCAGCCCGTCCATCGCCTGGAAGAGCTCCACGAAGTCGCCCTTCTGCATCGGCAGCAGGGTGGAGAGCGCGAGCTCGCGGTCCTTGTCGTTGTCCGCCAGGATCAGGTGCTCGACCTCCTTGCGGCGCTCCTCGCCGAGGAACATGTGCTCGGTGCGGCAGAGGCCGATGCCCTGGGCGCCGTAGCGGCGGGCGCGCCCGCCGTCCTCGGAGTTGTCGGCGTTGGCCCGCACCGCGAGCCGGCGGCGGCCGTCGGCGTGCGACATCAGCCGGTGCACGGCCTGGACGAGGCCGCCCTGGACGTCGGCGCCGGCGTGCAGGGTGCCCTCGAAGTACTCGACCACGGGGGACGGCAGCACGGGTACCTCACCGAGGTAGACCTTGCCGGTGGCACCGTCGATCGAGACGATGTCGCCCTCCTCCAGCACCAGGCCGTCGGAGGTGGTCATCCGGCGGCGCTTGGTGTCGACCTCAAGCTCCTCGGCGCCGCAGACACAGGTCTTGCCCATGCCGCGGGCGACGACGGCGGCGTGCGAGGTCTTGCCACCGCGCGAGGTGAGGATGCCCTCGGCGGCGATCATGCCGTCCAGGTCGTCCGGGTTGGTCTCGCGGCGGACCAGGATGACCTTCTCGCCGGAACGGGACCACTTCACCGCGGTGTAGGAGTCGAAGACGATCTTGCCGATCGCGGCGCCGGGCGAGGCGGCGAGGCCCCAGGCGATCTGCTTCGAGGCGGAGTCGGGGGCGAAGCGCGGGAACATCAGCTGGGAGAGCTGGCCGCCGGTGACCCGCATGAGGGCCTCGTCCAGGTCGATCAGGCCCTGGTCGACCAGCTGGACGGCGATCCGGAAGGCCGCGGCCGCGGTGCGCTTGCCCACGCGGGTCTGGAGCATCCAGAGCTTGCCGCGCTCGATCGTGAACTCGATGTCGCAGAGGTCGCGGTAGTGGTTCTCGAGCTTCTGCATGATCGCCATCAGCTCGTCGTACGACGACTTGTCGAGCTTCTCCAGCTCGGACAGCGGCAGCGTGTTGCGGATGCCGGCGACGACGTCCTCGCCCTGGGCGTTGGAGAGGTAGTCGCCGTAGACGCCGACGGCGCCCGTGGAGGGGTCGCGGGTGAAGGCGACACCGGTGCCGGAGTCCTCGCCGAGGTTGCCGAACACCATGGAGCAGACGTTGACCGCCGTGCCCAGGTCGTTCGGGATGCGCTCCTGGCGGCGGTAGAGCCGCGCGCGGTCGCCGTTCCAGGAGTGGAAGACGGCGTGGACCGCGAGGTCCATCTGCTCGCGCGGGTCCTGGGGGAAGGCCCGGCCGGTCTCGCGCTCGACGATGCCCTTGAACACCTCGACCAGTTCCCGGAGGTCGGAAGCGTCCAGGTCCAGGTCGTTGACGGTGCCCTTGGCGTGCTTGGCCTCGTCCAGGGCCTCCTCGAACAGCTCGCCGTCGACGCCCAGCACGGTCTTGCCGAACATCTGGACCAGGCGGCGGTAGGAGTCCCAGGCGAAGCGCTCGTTGCCGGACTGCGCGACCAGACCGGCCACCGAGGCGTCGGAGAGGCCGATGTTCAGGACGGTGTCCATCATGCCGGGCATGGAGAACTTGGCACCGGAGCGGACCGAGACCAGGAGCGGGTTGTCGGCCTGGCCGAGCTTCTTGCCCATCTCCTGCTCAAGGGCGTCCAGGTGGGCGCTGATCTCCTCGTGGAGCGAGGCCGGCTCGGTGCCGGTCTCCAGGAAGACCTTGCAGGCCTCGGTGGTGATGGTGAACCCCGGAGGGACCGGGAGGCCCAGGTTGGTCATCTCGGCCAGGTTCGCGCCCTTGCCACCAAGAAGATCCTTGAGGTCCTTGTTTCCTTCGGTGAAGGAGTAAACAAACTTCTGCTGGGACGACACGGGTCGGTCTCCTCGCACACGGTTGCCCTGACGCCGGAGAACATACCCATTTCGAAGGCACTTCTGCGCCGCCAATAGGCCGTACGAGGCCCGTACTCGGTGGTAACCCAGCAGATCGAATGCACATAAAGGCGTTCACCTCTGTTGGTGAAATCGTCCGGATGACGCTAGCTTGCCTTCAAGTCTTGAAGGCAAGGAAACTGGAAGATCACACGATCGGGACGGAAAGTAGCGGTCGGCCGTCCACCGTGCCACCCCGGCTTGATTTCCTGCACCCGGACCGGCCGATCCCGCGCCACCCCCTTCGGGAAGCGATTCACCGCCGATGTGGCCATTTCGTCCCCTGAGTGACCGTCAGTCGCCACCGCATGTGGCAAGCGTCACGAGTGCATCTCGCCCGCCGGACGTAGTCCTCCTCCGCCGATCGTCGCACTGTGTGCACGGATGTGCTCGTTCCGTGACACCAATGCACCAAAAAGGAGCCCTCTTGGCCAGATAGGACAAGAGGGCTGGGACGCGGTGGCAATCACCGGTCACGAGGCATTTTTGCCACTACGGACAGATCATCCGCCAGAGGTGTCCGATTCGGCGTCCACGCTGGGCAGAGCGCAGTCGTACGGATCGTCCAACCAGCCTTCCGGCAGAACCACCCGGTTGTTGCCGCTGGTGCGCCCGCGCGGGCCGTCCGCACCGGCCGGCCAGAGCTGGGACTGCTCCACCTGGGCGAGGGTTTCGGCCAACCCGGCCAGCGAGGAGGAGTTGGCCAGCCTCACCCGCAGCTCGGAGCCGACCGAGAAGCCCTTGGTGTACCAGGCCACGTGCTTGCGGAAGTCGATCACGCCGCGGGCCTCGTCGCCGATCCACTCGCCGAGCAGCTGCGCGTGGCGCACCATGGCCCGCGCCACGTCGGCGAAGCTCGGGCGGGCGTAGTCCACCTCGCCCTCGAAGATCGCGACCAGGTCCTTGAACAGCCACGGCCGCCCCAGGCAGCCGCGGCCGACCACCACGCCGTCGCACCCGGTCTCGCGCATCATCCGCACCGCGTCGTCCGCCGACCAGATGTCCCCGTTGCCGAGCACCGGGATGTGCGCCGGGACGGACTCGCGCAGCCGGGCGATCGCCGACCAGTCCGCGGTGCCCCCGTAGTGCTGGGCCGCGGTGCGGCCGTGCAGGGCGATCGCGGCCACGCCCTCCTCGGCGCCGATCCGGCCGGCGTCCAGGAAGGTGAGGTGGTCGTCGTCGATGCCCTTGCGCATCTTCATGGTCACCGGGAGGTCCCCGGCGTTGGCGACCGCCTCGCGGAGGATCTCGCGCAGCAGGTTGCGCTTGTACGGCAGCGCCGATCCGCCGCCCTTGCGGGTCACCTTGGGGACGGGGCAGCCGAAGTTCAGGTCGATGTGGTCGGCCAGGTCCTCGTCGGCGATCATCCGGGCCGCCTTGCCGACGGTGACCGGGTCCACCCCGTACAGCTGGATCGAGCGCGGCTTCTCGCTCGCGTCGAACCTGATCAGCTGCATCGTCTTGGCGTTGCGCTCGACCAGGGCCCGGGTGGTGATCATCTCCGAGACGTACAGGCCCTTGCCGCCGCTCTGCTCGCGGCAGAGGGTGCGGAACGGCGCGTTGGTGATGCCGGCCATCGGTGCCAGCACGACGGGCGGCCACACCTTCATCGGGCCGATGGTCAGCGGCGCGAACTCGTCGGTGGTCGCGGTGGGTGCGGGCGTGACTGTCATGCGCGGCTGACCTCGGGGACGGGGGCTCGGGACTCTTCATTGTCCCCCACCCGCGGATCGGGCCCTCAGCCGTCCGGTCCGGCCGTCCCCCGTCGGCCCGGCCCCGCTCGCCGGCCCGGCCCCGCTCCGGCCCCAGGCCCGGTCGCCGCCCGGCCCCGGGTCAGCCCTCGGCCGGGACCACGTTGACCGCGCCCGAGGTGGTGGAGACCTGGACGGTGTCCGGGCTGGCGGGGTCGGACAGCCCGGTGTCCACGTGGACGTCGCCCGAGCCGTGGTCGACGGCGAAGCTGTAGCCCGAGCCATGCGGCAGGGTCACCGACACCGATCCCGAGGTCGCACCGACCGACACCACGTGCGGCGGGCGCGCGAAGTCCAGTTCGACCGCGCCGGAGGTGGCGTTCACGTCGACCCGGCCGGAGGTCAGGCCGGTGCCCTTCACCATCCCGGACGTGGTCCGCGCGTACACCTGCCCGGAGAGCCCGGACAGCTCGATCGCCCCCGAGGAGGCGTCGAGCCGGACGTCCCCGCTCAGGCCGCCGACATCGACGCTGCCGGAGGACGCGCCGCCGTCCACCGAGATGCCGGCCGGCACCTCCAGCTCGATCTGCGCGCCGCAGCCGAGCTCCACGACCGGCAGCACCTGGTTGCAGCGCATCCGGACGGTGACCACGTCGCCCACGACGAGGGTCTCGACCCGCGGCCGGCGCACCGTCCAGTCCAGCCGCTGGGTCACCACGACCCGGCCGGGCTGTCCCGGCCTGATGCGCACCGCCGCGGTACCGGTGTCCAGGTGCACCCTGGTCGCGGCGACCGGGTACGCCCGGTAGTACACCCGTTCCTGCTGCACCACCAGCCCCCAGGTCTGCACGGCGCCGAACGCCATGGTCAGCGCCATCGCCAGCGTCCCGGTGATCCGCCAGGCCCGGTGCCCGCCGACCGTCCCCCGTCCCCACCCCACCGCTACCCGACCTCCAGGAACCGCAGCACCGCCAGCACCCGGCGGTGGCTGGCGTCGGCCGGCGGCAGGTCGAGCTTGGTGAAGATCGAGTTGATGTGCTTGGCCACCGCGCTGTCGCTGACCACCAGGGCGGCGGCGATCGCGGCGTTGGAGCGGCCCTCCGCCATCAGGCCGAGCACGTCCCGCTCGCGCGGGGTCAGCTTCTCCAGCGGATCCCGGTGACGGCGGACCAGCAGCTGGGCGACCACCTCCGGGTCCAGCGCGGTGCCGCCCTCGGCGACCCGCTGGAGGGCGTCGACGAAGTCGTCCACGTTGGCCACCCGCTGCTTGAGCAGGTAGCCCACCCCGCTGGTGTTGGTGGCCAGCAGGTCGGCCGCGTACCGCTCCTCGACGTACTGGGAGAGCAGCAGCACCGCCACCTCCGGCCACTGCCGGCGGATCATCAGCGCCGCCCGGACGCCCTCGTCGGTGAAGCCGGGAGGCATCCGGACGTCCGCCACCACCACCCCCGGCCGGTGCTCCTCCACCGCGGCGAGCAGCTCCTCGGCGTCCCCGACGGCGGCGGCCACCTCGAAGCCCACCGCCTCCAGGACCTTGACCAGGCCGACCCTGAGCAGGACCGAGTCCTCGGCGATCACAGCGCGCACGGCAACTCCACGGTGATGGTGGTGGGACCCCCGAGGGGGCTGAGAACGGACAGCGTGCCGTCGACCGAGGCGGCCCGCTTGCGCAGGCCGGTCAGCCCGGTGCCGCGCGAGGCGTCCGCGCCGCCGACGCCGTCGTCGCTGACGACCAGGAGCAGCCGGCCCCCGGCCGTCCGCACCGAGAGCTGGACCCGCGAGGCGCGGGCGTGCTTGGCGACGTTGGTCAGCGCCTCGGAGACGGTGAAGTAGGCGACCGCCTCGACGGTCGGCGCGATCCTCTCGGTGAGGTCGACGTCGAGGCGCACCGGCAGCGGGGCGCGCGCGGCGATGCCGGACAGCGCCGCGTCCAGGCCGCGGTCCTCCAGGACGGCCGGGTGCAGGCCGCGGACCAGGTCGCGCAGTTCGTCGATGGCGGCCTGGGCCTCCTCGTGCGCGTCCACGATCACCTGCATGACCTCGGGCGGGACGTCCTTGAGCGCGCGCCGGGCCAGGCCCAGGTTCATCGCCAGCGAGGTGAGCCGCTGCTGGGCGCCGTCGTGCAGGTCGCGCTCGATCCGGCGGCGCTCGGCGTCGACGGCGTCGACCAGGCCGGCCCGGCTCTCGGCGATCTCCTCGACCCGGCGCTCCAGCGTCTCCGCCCGGCCCGGGCCCAGCATCCGCCGGGCGGCCGTCTCCTCCAGCCGGGCCAGCCACGCGACGGCCCAGGGCAGCACCGCGAGCAGGACGGCGCCGCAGAGGGTCACCGGGACGTCCAGCTGGAGCGGGTGCTCCCGCACCGGGCTGGACGACGGCATCAGCCACGCCCAGCCGAGGACGGTGGTCAGCAGCAGGCCGGCGCCCCACGCGTACAGCAGGCAGAGCGAGCCGAGCGCCAGCAGCGGGCCGACCAGCAGGTGGTAGCCGGCCTGACGCCAGCTCACCCCCGTGCGCAGCCGGGTCAGCAGGCCCGCAGGGGTGTCCGCGGACCGCAGCAGCGCCGGCACCTCGACGCCGCGCAGGGCGCGCAGCCGGCCGCGCTGAGCCGCCGTCAGCAGGCGCAGGCAGAGCAGGGTCAGGGCGGTGACCGGCAGGAAGGCCTTGGGGGTCAGGCAGGCCAGCCAGATCGGCATGGCCAACGGGATGCCGGCGGCTATGAAACGGACGTCGCGCCAGGCGGCGGCCGACCACGGCGGGCGCTCGGCGCTCCTGGCGAGCGCTCGGCGCAGCGGGGTGGAGGGCATGCCCGACAGCGTAGGCCCCGAAGATCGACTGACGCCATGAAGGGGGCTGGAGGACGGGGGTGTACCTGGCTACACCCCCGATTCGGAGCGGTGCACTACCGACACCGGGGGGTGGTGCGCGGAAGTCTTGAGGACATGACGAGCCCTGCACCGCACTCCGCCACTCCGCCCCACGGGCGGCCCGCCCCGGGCGCCGGGACGGCCGACGCAGAAGGGCCGCTGCCCGTCGGCCCGGCCGACCCGGCCGGTCCCGCCGGTCCGCGCGGGCCGTGGGCGGTGCGCAGTGCCCGGGCGACGCGGGGGCGTGCGGCGCTGGAGGTGTACGAGCACGGGGAGCTGCTGGACGTCCTGGTCGCGGCCCGGCTGACCTCGCAGCTGCTGCGCGGTGCCCGGCGCTGCGCCGTCCCCGGCTCCCGGGGGCGGTACGGGCTGGCCTGGGGGCGGCTGGCGCAGGACGGCGCGGCGCCCGCCGTACGGTTCACCGGCGGGTGGCTCGGACGGGCCGGCCGGGTCGCCGGGAGTCCCGAAGTGGTCACGGTGGCCGGGGAGTTCTGGCTCGCCTGGGCGCACGGGCGGTTCGACGGGGTGCTGGTGGAGCACGCGGGCGGCTGCGAGCGGCAGTCGCTGGCGCGGGTCCCCGGCCGTCGGCGCGGTGCCGCGACCGGCGGTGCGCGATGAGCACCGCCGTCCTGGGCGCCGCGGTTCGTGGCGCCACGGTTCGTGGCACCACGGCTCCGGGCACCGCGGCGCTGCCGGCGTGGGCCGAGCGGGTGCCCGCCTTCGCGGCACTCGCCCTGCTGCCCTGGCTGGCGGTGCTCGCCGTCAGCCACGAGATCCCGTGGGTCGTCCTCGACCTGCTCGAACTCGCCGCCCTGCTCTCGCTGGACGCGCTGCTGCGCCGCCGCAGCCCGGCCGCGATCCTGCCCGCCTGCGCGGTGGCGCTGCTGCTCGCCGGCGACGCCCTGGCCGACATCGGCACCGCCGGCACCGGCCTGCCGCTGCTCGCCGCCGTGGTGATGGCCGGCTGCATCGAACTGCCGCTGGCCGCGCTCTGCCTGGCACTCGGCCGCCGCGCGGCCCGCGCCTGACCCACCGCGGTCCGGCCGGCAGCACGCCCCGGTGCCCGCGCTGCCACGCCCCGCTCCGGGACCCGCCCCTACGCCTCGCTCCGCGCCCGGTCCTACGCCCCGCCCTGCGCCCCGCCCTGGAGCCCACCCGCCATCAGCTCCATCCGCTCACGGGTCTCCTCGTCCCTGGGCGTGTACGCGATCAGGCGGGCGCTCGGACGCGGCCCCAGCCAGAAGTTCGTGTAGTCGCAGTGCAGCAGCCCGACGCCCGGCACCATGAACCGCTTCAGCCCGTTGCCCGGGAGCATCACGTCGTGCCGCTGCCAGGCCGCCTCGAAGTCCGGTGAGGCCTTGCGCAGCCGGGCGAGCAGCGCCTTCCAGGCCGGTTCGGCACTGTGGTCGGCCATCCCCGAGCGGAACCGGGCCACCATCCCGTCCCGCTCGTTCTCGTGGTCCACCAGCACCTCCCGGAACCGCGACGGCGTGAACGCCATCCACATCAGGTTCCGGTCCTCGAAGGGTAGTTCGTCGAGGTTCCCGACGAGATGGGCGTACGAGGGGTTGTGCGCCAGCACGTCGTACCGGGTGTTGACCACCGCGGCCGGCATCGGCGACATCTGCTCCAGCACCAGCCGGATCGCCGGAGTCACCGTCAGGCACTCCCGCACCGGCGCCGGGTCCTCCGTCCCGGCCAGCACGAACAGGTGGCCCCGTTCGGCCGGATCCAGCAGCAGCGCGCGGGCGACCGCGTCCAGCACCTGGGCGGACACCTGGATGTCCCGCCCCTGCTCCAGCCACGTGTACCAGGTCACTCCGACCGCGGCGAGCTGCGCCACCTCCTCGCGGCGCAGCCCCGGCGTACGGCGGCGGCCGGTCATCGGCAGGCCCACCTGCTCGGGCGCGATCCGCTCGCGACGGCTGCGCAGGAAGGCCGCCAGCTCGTGCCGCCGGGCCTCGTCGGGGGCGGGGACGGCTCTCACCGGCGCGGTCGTGGCGGGGGCGGTGGTCAGGCTCATGCACCCAGCATGCGCCAACGCGCATCCTGTTGCCAGGTACTTCTTATACCTGGATAACCACACTCTGGTACCAGGTTGGCGGACGGCGGATCGTATGACCCGTGACCCCACAACTCGCCGTCGCCAAGACCACCGTCGCCGCAACCGCCCGTCCCGCCGGACCGGCCACCGCCGCCTCCGCCGCCCCGGACTCCGCCCCCTCCCCGAGGCCCTCCGCCGAGAGCTCCGCCCAGGCCTCCACCAGGACCTCCGGGAAGGGCTCCGCCGCGGCCGCCCCGGGCTCCGTCCTCGGCACCGCCGGGCTGGTCACCGTGCTGCTCGGCGCCTTCCTGCCGATGCTCGACTTCTTCATCGTCAACGTCGCCCTGCCCACCATCGACCACGACCTCGCCGCGGGCCCCGCCGTCCTGGAGCTGGTGGCCGCCGGCTACGGCATCGCCTTCGCCGTGCTGCTGGTCCTCGGCGGGCGGCTCGGCGACATCTTCGGCCGCCGCCGGCTGTTCGTCGTCGGCGCCGCCGCCTTCGCCCTGACCTCGCTCGCCTGCGGACTCGCCCCCGGCGCCTGGACCCTGGTCGCCGCCCGCGCCGCCCAGGGCGCCTCGGCCGCCCTGCTCATCCCCCAGGTGCTCGGCACCATCACCGCCGCCACCCACGGCGCACGCCGCGGCCGCGCGCTCTCCGTCTACGGCGCGGTCGGCGGCATCTCGGTGGTGATCGGGCAGGTCCTCGGCGGGATGCTGGTCGCCGCCGACCTGTTCGGAAGCGGCTGGCGCTCCGTCTTCCTGCTGAACGTCCCGTTCGCCCTGCTCGCCCTCGTCCTGGCCGTCCGCTACGTCCCCGAGAGCCGCGCCGAGCAGGCCGCCCGCGTGGACGTCCCCGGAACGCTGCTGCTCACCGCCACCCTGCTCGCCCTGCTCGTCCCGCTGATGGAGGGCCGCGCCGCCGGCTGGCCGCTCTGGTCCTGGCTGCTGCTCGCGCTCTTCCCGGTGTTCGCGGTCGCGTTCGGCGTGGTCGAGCTGCGCGCCGAACGCCGCGGTGCCACCCCGCTGGTGCCGCCCAGCCTGCTGCGGATCCCGGAGATGCGGCGCGGCCTCGGCATCGCGCTCCCCTACTTCGGCGGCTTCGGCGGCTTCATGTTCGTGATCGCCGTCGCCCTCCAGCAGGGCCTCCACCTCGGGCCGGTCGCGGCCGGCTGGGCGCTCGTCCCGATGGCCGTCGGCTACTTCGCCGCCTCGCTGTCCGGCCCCCGCCTGATCGGCCGCTTCGGCAGCCGCGTCCTCACGGCCGGGGCCGTGGTGCAGGCCCTGGGCCTCGCCACCCTGGCGCTCACCGTCCTCGCGGACTGGCAGCACTTCTCGCCGCTGCGGATGGCCCCCGGTGTCGCCCTTGCCGGCATCGGCCAGGGCCTGATCGGCACCCCGCTGTTCCGCGTCGTCCTCTCCAAGGTCCCCGCCGACCGCGCCGGTGTGGGCAGCGGCGTCCTCGCCACCGGCCAGCAGTCCAGCCTCGCCCTCGGCGTGGCCACCCTGGGCAGCCTCTACCTGGCCCTCTCCTCGACGCTGGGCATGGACCGCACCCTGGCCCTCTGCCTCGGCATCCAGCTCCTGGGATCCTTCACCATCCTGTACCTGACCACGCGTCTCCCCCGGTCCATCGGCTGACGGCCCCGGACGGCCGGGTCACGGACGGCGCCGCGCCCACCTGCCCCCGACGGGGCGGGCGGGCGCGGCGCCGTTTGTCGGCAGTTGTCCGTAACATCCTGAACGAACCCACCCCGCCGAATAGTTGATATGCCGAGCAGCCAGAACGATCTATGCTGTGCAGGTTCACGAACCTTCCCCGTGATCTCCCCATGAGAAGCAGGTCTGCTTGATGAAGTTGCCCCGGGCGTCCGCTGTCCTCGCCGCGGCTGTGCTGGCCCCCACCGTCCTGTTCCCCTCGATGGCGTCCGCCGCGGACCAGCCGAAGCCCACCGGGCTGTCCGGTCCTGACACGGCGTCCGACCCCGCCGGGGACCACGACACCACCCAGGAGGACCGGGACCGCGCGGAGATCCAGCGCATCCTGGCCGACAAGGAGACGGGCCGCGGCGTCCGCGAGGCCGCCGAGAAGGCCCTCAAGGGCAGCGCCGTCGACCTGCGCCACTTCTTCGAGGTCGAGCTGGACAAGCAGCGCCAGGACGACGACCGGGTCAAGCTCGCCCAGATCATGGCCGCGGGCGGCCCCGCCGTGAAGAAGGCCGCCGGCGCCGCACTCGACGGCACCTACGCCGACGTCGTCAAGTTCCTCAAGGAGGGCCAGTACACGGCCCGCGCCGAGGACGACGACCGAGCCGCGGTGGAGCGCATCCTGGCCGACAAGGAGACGGGCCGCGGCGTCCGCGAGGCCGCCGAGAAGGCCCTCAAGGGCAGCGCCGTCGAGCTGCGCCAGTTCCTGGCGACCGGCCTGGAGGAAGCCCGCACGTCCGACCTCCGGCTGAAGGCGGTGCAGATCGCCGACGCGGGCGGGCGCTCCGTCAAGGAGGCCGTCGACAAGGCTCTCCGGATCAACACCGCCGAAGCCCTCCACAAGCTCTTCGACGAGGACCTGCCCAAGGCCCGCGCCGAGGACGACCGGGTCGCGGTGCTCGTCATCATCGCCAACAAGGAGACCGGCCCGCGGGTCAACGCCGCCGCGCAGAAGGCGCTGAGCGGCACGCCCGAGGACGTCCGCCGCTTCCTCGACGTCGAGCTGCCGGCCCTGCGCGAGAGCGACGACCGGGTGAAGGTCTCCCAGCTCCTGGAGGCCGGCGGCCCCGCCGTCAGGAAGGCCGCCGGCGCCGCGCTCGACGGCACCTACGCGGATGTCGTCAAGTTCCTCAAGGAGGGCCAGTACACGGCCCGCGCCGAGGACGAGGCCAACGCCGCGGCCGCCGCCAAGCCCACCCAGCCGGCCCCGCAGCCCGACCAGGCCGCCCAGGGCGCCGGTACTGGCGTTGGCACCGGCACGACCGTCCAGACCGCCGCCAACGTCTCGACCACCGGCACCAACCCGGCCTCGGCCCACGCGCCGGCCGCCGCCTGGACGACGACCACCGCGGCCTCCGGCCGGCTCGCCGCCACCGGCGCGGGCGACGACCTCGGCTGGGAGGCCGGCGGCGCCGCCGCGGCCGTCGCCGCGGGCGCGGCCCTGGTCGCCGTCTCCCGCCGCCGCCAGGCCACCGGGAGCTGACCCCGGCTCCCCCCGGCTACAGCGTGCCCCGGCCCACCGGCCGGGGCACGCCGCTTTCCGCGGGCCGGGGCAGTGGGCCCCGGGGCTCCAGGCCCCCGGGTCTCCAAGCCTCCGGACCTCCGGTGCGAACACGCCGTCCCACCGCGGGCGTCCGCCTCTCCCGACGACGCCACCACCGGTGCGGAGCGGGAAGCCGGCGAGTCCGACGTCCCGCTCCGGCCCTCAGGTGTCCCTGGCCGGCACGCGTTCCGCGTCGAGCCGGATGGTGGTGAAGTGGTGGCCGTCGCCGCGGAGGCGGACGGCCGGGGGGAGGTTGTCGCCGAGCGCGTCCAGGACCTCGGCACTCGGGTGACCGAAGAGGTCGATGCCGTCGAGGACCACCGGGGCGGTCAGGCAGAGAGGGTCCCGGGTGAGGTCGACGCCCGCCAGGCCGGGAACGTCCTCGTAGCGGCCGTGGCGGTCGCCGACGTCACCGAGGACGCCGAGCCGGAGACCCTCGTACTCCGCCGTGAACGACCAGCCCGCCCCGCAGACCCACCCCTCGCGCACGTCCGCGACGGTGGCGACGGCCCACTGCGCGGTCCGCTCGTCGTCGCCGAAGCGGAGCACGCCCGCGCGGCCGGGCAGGCGGAGGCCGACACCGGGGAGGATCTCGAACACACGGCGATGATTCCGCTCCGAGGGCCCCGGCCGCAACCGGCGTGCGGGGAAAGCGCTGGCACCGCCCACCCCCTTCATGTCAGGATGACGATATGAGCAGCACGTACACGGGGGACCCACTCGACGCCCGGAACCGCGCGGAGTTGACGGCAGCGATCGCGGCCGGCGCGCAGCCGAAGTGGCTGATGTTCTGGGGCCACCGGCCGCAGCGGGACGGGTCGGTCGGGCCGGGGTCGCTCAGCCAGTGGTGGCCGTCCGGGTTCAGCGTCGACGGGGTGGCGTACGCCAGCGCCGAGCACTGGATGATGGCGGGCAAGGCGCGGATGTTCGGGGACGAGGCGATCGTGCCGCACATCCTGGCGGCCCGCACCCCCGCCGAGGCGAAGAAGCTCGGCCGGATGGTCAAGGGGTTCGACGAACCCGCCTGGGCGGCCGGGCGGTTCGAGCTGGTCACCGAGGGGAACGTCGCCAAGTTCGGGCAGGACGAGGCACTGCGCGCGTACCTCCTCGGCACGGCGAACCGCGTCCTGGTCGAGGCCAGCCCGGTGGACCGGCTCTGGGGCATCGGACTCGCCGCCGACGACGAGCGTGCGCAGCGGCCGGCCGACTGGCGCGGGGAGAACCTGCTCGGGTTCGCCCTGATGGAGGCCCGTACCCGGCTGGCGCGGTGAGCACCGTCGCGCACGTCCTGGACGCCGCGGTGGTCGTGTCGGCCGTCGCCGCCCTGGCCGTCACGCCACGGGCGTTGAGACGGGAGGTCCGGCCCGGGCGCGGAGGCGTGCCCGGGCCGGAGGCGTTGCTCGCGATCGTGGTGGCGCTGATCCTCGTCAACCAACTGGCCTTCGCCGTCTACGTCCAGCGGGTGCACGGGGGGAGCACCGAGTTCATCGCGCGGTACCTGCCGCCCGGTTGGTTCGACGTGCCGCGCGACAACCCGGTCGTCGACTGGTTCGCCGCGCACACGCCCGCGCCCGGACTGCTCGCGCCGTCCGTCCTCCGCGTCCAGGCGTTCCTCGAACTCCCGCTCGTGCTCCTCTCGTTCGCCGCGGTGCTGCGCCGGCTGGACCGGGTGCTGTACGTCCGGGTGGCCTGCTCGCCACTGCTCCCGCTCGCCGCGGCCTCGTACACCGTCGCGTTCTGCGCGGTCGAGTGGGACCTCCGCAACCCGTACACGGTGGACGACATCGTCATCCGGGTGCTGTCGGCGGTCGTCACCCCGCCGCTCCTCGCCTGGATCGCGGGACGGGAGCCCGACACCACGCCGTACGCCCCCCGGCCGCTCGTCTTCGCGGTCGACCTCTGGGCGTACGGCCATCTGATGCTGACGCTGTACGACAGCGTCCTGCTCTACAACCTCGCCCGCCTCGGCCCCGGATTGGAGAGCACGCTCACCGTGCCGGCCGTGCTCGTCGCGACCACCTTCGCCTCGCGGTACGAGGAGCTTCCCGGCCCGCGCGTCACGGCGCTCTCGCACACCCTCGGCCGGGGCCTCGCGCTGTTCCTCGTCCCCGCCCTCGCCATCCGGTACGCCGGCAGCTTCGGCACCCCTTGGGTCGCCGCTGCGGCGGGCGCCGTGGTGCTGCTCGCCGCCGTGGCCGGGCACGCGGTCCGGCTCGCACTCCCCGCCGTCGCCGGTGCGGGCGCCGGCGCCCTGGCCGTCCTCTGGTTCCCGGCGCCGTACTACGAGGCCGCCCTGCTCCCGGCGGCCGTCGTCGGGCTCCTCGCCGCCACCGCCACCTGTGCGGCCCTGGATGCGACTCGCCAACCGCTGGACGCACTCCCGTAACTCGGCAGCCGTATACCGACGCCAGGATGACCCGCAATCAGGGTCGAGATGGATAGGGTGCGGCGATCATGCGGATACGTCACACAGAACAACCAACAACCGGGCACATCGGCGAGAGCGAGCAGGACGCACTTGAGCTCCGAGCGGAGCTGGACGAGTTATTCCGGGCCAGGCAGTACGCCAACCAGCGCGAACGCCGCCTCAGGGAGGCCGTGCGGGCCCTCCCGGAGCGGCAGCGGCCGGACGGGGAGCTGTTGCGGCAGCTGGACCAGGCGCGGACGCTGCGCGAGGACCTCGGCGCGCGCTGCATCGAACTGACCGAGCAGCTCACCGCGTTGGAGGGCCGCCTGCGCCAGCCGGCCCCGCGGCAGGGCGGCCCCGCGTCGCGGCAGGCCGGCCCCGCGCCCCGTCAGCCCGCCGGGGCCCACTTCCCGGACAGCGTGTACGAGGAAGCGCCCGCCCCCGGAACGCCACAACCGGCACCCCCCGCCACCGGGGCCCGCTTCGGCAGGCCCCAGCCACAGCCCCAGCTTCAACCGCCGCCGCACTCCCAGCTCCCGCCCCAGCCCCAGCCCCAGCCCCAGCCCCGATCCGAGTTCCAGCCCCAGCCCCAGCCCCGGCCCACGGAGACCGCAGGGGCCACGGCGGCACCCCCTCCGCCGCCGATCCCCCAGAGCACCCAGGGCCCCCGCCGCCGCTCCCCCGCCGAACTCGCCGCCCTCGCCGAACAGGTGAGCGCCCTGCACCGCCAGGGCGCCGCCCACGCGTACACCGCCCTGCTGGAGGAGGCGGCCACCCTGCTCCTCCCGCAGGACACCGCCCACCTGACGGGCCTGCTCGCCCGCGGCGGCCCGCCCGACGCCTCCCTCCTGCTGGCCCGCGGCGCGGCCCGGAGCACCCCCGCACAGGCCGCCGGCACGCTCGCCGAGTTGCGCCAGGCGGGGCTGGCCGCCGAGGCGGCCGAGCTGTTCCACGCCCTGTGGAGCTACCCGGTGGCCGCCCTGCCCGCCCTGCTGGCGGCGCTGGAGCGGGCCGGGCAGCACGCGGACGGCGCCACCCTGCTCTGGGAGTGGGGATCCGCACCGACCGCCGAACTGGCCGCGCTCGCCACCGCACTGGAGCGCGGCGGCCGGTCCGGCGACGCCCGGGCGCTGCTGCGCCAGGCCGCGGGCCGGCCCACCGCCGATCTCGCCGCGCTGGCCGGCTCGCTCCCCGCCCCGCTGCCCGCCGCCCTGCTGCACGACCTGGCGGCGCTGCGCCCGCCGGACGAACTGGTCGGACTGGCCGCCGCCCTGGAGCCGCACCGGGAGCTGTACGGCGCCCTGCTGGCCGCCCTGACCGCGGACGAGGTCCGCCACCGCAGCACCCTCGCCGCCCTCCGCACGGCCGGCCTGCCGACGACCCAGGCCGCCCCGCCCCGCTCCCGCTGGGGGAGGCGCTAGGGAGCCGGCCCCTGCAGGACGCAGGGAGCCCCCGCCCGCCCGAAGGCGAACGGGGGCTCCCCGGAGCAGAACCGGACGTCAGCAGCCGATCAGCCGCGCCGCCAGGTACGACTTCACCTGGTCCAGCGAGACCCGCTCCTGCGACATGGTGTCGCGGTCGCGCACGGTCACCGCGTTGTCCTCAAGGGTGTCGAAGTCGACGGTGACGCAGAACGGCGTGCCGATCTCGTCCTGGCGGCGGTAGCGCTTGCCGATCGCGCCGGCGTCGTCGAACTCGACGTTCCACGCGGTGCGCAGGTCGGCGGCGAGGCCGCGGGCCTTCGGCGAGAGGTCGGCGTTGCGCGAGAGCGGCAGCACGGCGACCTTGACCGGGGCCAGGCGCGGGTCGAGCCGCATGCCGACGCGCTTCTCCATGACGCCCTTGGCGTTGGGCGCCTCGTCCTCGAAGTAGGCGTCGATCAGGAAGGCCAGCATGGCGCGGTTGAGGCCCGCCGCCGGCTCGATGACGTACGGGAAGTACCGCTCGCCGGACTCCTGGTCGAAGTACTTGAGGTCCTGGCCGGAGGCCTCGCTGTGCACCGTGAGGTCGTAGTCGGTGCGGTTGGCGACGCCCTCCAGCTCCGAGAACTCCTGGCCGCCGAAGTTGAAGCGGTACTCGATGTCCACCGTGCGCTTGGCGTAGTGGGAGAGCTTCTCCTTCGGGTGCTCGAAGAAGCGCATGTTCTCGGTCCGCAGACCGAGGTCGACGTACCAGTCCCAGCGCTGCTGGAGCCAGTAGTCGTGCCACTGCTCGTCCTCGCCCGGCTTGACGAAGAACTCCATCTCCATCGAACTCGCGGGTGCGGAAGATGAAGTTGCCGGGGGTGATCTCGTTGCGGAAGCTCTTGCCGGTCTGGGCGATGCCGAACGGCGGCTTCTTGCGCGAGGTGGTCTGGACGGCCTTGAAGTTGGTGAAGATGCCCTGGGCCGTCTCCGGGCGCAGGTACGCCAGGCCGCCGGCCTCCTCGGTCACGCCGAGGTGGGTCTTCAGCATGCCCGAGAACTCCCGGGGCTCGGTGAAGGAGCCCTTGGTGCCGCAGTCGGGGCAGTTGATGTCCATGAGGCCGTTCGGCGGCGGGAAGCCGTGCTTGGCCTCGTACTTCTCCTCCAGGTGGTCGGCCCGGTGGCGCTTGTGGCAGGAGAGGCACTCGGTCAGCGGGTCGTTGAAGGTGGCGACGTGGCCGGAGGCCTCCCAGACCTCACGGGCCAGGATCACCGACGAGTCGAGGCCGACGACGTCCTCGCGGGCCTGGACCATCGCGCGCCAGGC
>NZ_CP026498.1:8278333-8317286 GCF_002953255.1 Streptomyces sp. CB01881 | reverse complement strand
CAGGGGTAGACGAAGCCACGGCGCTTGCTCAGGCTGACGATCGTGTCGATCTTGTCGGCGGCCACAGTGCTCTCTTCAGTACGACGGCACGGTCAGGGCACGGCTGGTTGCGCGTACCCGAATACCTCAGGTTACCGGCCATACGGGTACGGGGTTCAAATCGGTATTGCCCGGGCTCTCCCGCCCATCGGAATCCCCCGGCTCCTCCCACTCGTCGTCACCCCTTGTTCACCCGTCCGAGTGATTTGACAATCATTTCCATCTAGCCTGAGAATGGTTGTCATGATGATCCGACGACCCTCCCGCACCGCCATAGCCCTGACCGCCACCGCCCTGTCCGCCACCCTCCTCCTCACCGCCTGTGGCGGGGACAGCAGCGCCAAGGGCTCCGGCGGCAAGCTGGACGTCGTCGCCTCCTTCTACCCGATGGAGTACCTCGCCTCGCAGATCGGCGGCGAGCACGTCAAGGTCACCGACCTCACCGCGGCCGGCGTCGAGCCGCACGACCTGGAGCTCACCGCCAAGCAGGTCGCGAGCGTCAAGAAGGCCGGCGCGGTCGTCTACCTCAAGGGCCTCCAGCCCACCGTGGACAAGGCCGTCGCCGACTCCGGCGCCAAGCACGTGATCGACGCCACCGCCGCCAGCCCGCTGGTCGACCACCACCTCGGCGAGGGGCACTCCGAGGGCGACGGCCACGACCACGCCGAGGCCGCCGGCGACCCGCACCTCTGGCTCGACCCCACCCGGTACGCGGCGGTCGCCAAGAGCGTCGGCGCCGGGTTCGCCAAGGCCGACCCGGAGCACGCGGCCGACTACCAGAAGAACACCGACGACCTGGTCGGCAGGCTCACCACCCTGGACCAGGAGTTCCGGGACGGCCTGAAGGACGCCGGGACCCGGACGTTCGTCACCAGCCACGCCGCCTTCGGCTACCTCGCCGAGCACTACGGCCTCACCCAGGTCGCCATCAACGGCGTCGACCCGGAGTCCGAGCCCACGCCGGCCCGCCTCGCCGAGGTCCAGAAGGCCGCCAAGGAGCACGGCGTCACCACGGTCTTCTTCGAGACCCTGGTCAGCCCCAAGCTCGCCGAGACCGTCGCCAAGGACCTCGGCCTCAAGACCGCCGTCCTGGACCCACTGGAGGGCGTCAAGACCGATGCGTCCAACGGCGGCCCCAAGGACGACTACCTGACGGTGATGAAGCGCAACCTCGCCAACCTCCAGGCCGCCCTCGGCGCGACCACCCCCGCAGGCACTCCCGCGAGCACCCCCGCGGCCGCCGCCACCACCCCGGCCGCCACCGCCCCGGCCGCGACCACCCCCGCGACCACCAGCTGACGGGACGACAGCACCTCATGGCATACCCGACACCCCCGGCCGTCAGCCTCCACGGCGCCGTCGCCTCCCGCGGCGGCCGGCCGGTGCTGCGCGGCGTCGACCTCACCGTGAACCCCGGTGAGGTCGTCGCGCTGCTCGGCGCCAACGGCTCCGGCAAGTCCACCACCGTCAAGGCCGTGACCGGCGCCGTGCCGCTGGACCAGGGCGGCCTGGAGCTGTTCGGCACGCCGTTCGCCAAGTTCCGTGCCTGGCACCGGATCGGGTACGTCCCGCAGCGCACCACCGCCGCCTCCGGCGTCCCGGCCACCGTCCGCGAGGTGGTCTCCACCGGGCGGCTGCCGCAGCACGGCCTGCTGCCGTTCCGCCGCAAGGACCGCGTGGCGGTGGACCGCGCGCTGGCCGCCGTCGGCATGCTGGACCGGGCCGGGGACGGCGTCGCGGACCTCTCCGGCGGCCAGCAGCAGCGGGTGCTGATCGCCCGCGCCCTGGTCGGCTCCCCCGACCTGCTGATCATGGACGAGCCGATGGCCGGGGTCGACGCCGCCAGCCAGCAGGTGCTCGCCGACACCCTGCGCGCCGAGGTCGCGCGCGGCGCCGCCGTCCTGCTGGTGCTGCACGAACTCGGGCCGCTGGAGCCGCTGATCGACCGTGCGGTGGTGCTCCGCGACGGCTGCGTCGCCCACGACGGCCCGCCCGTCCCCAACACCGGGCTGCACGCGCTCCCCGGGCACGACCACGTCCACCCGCACGAGGACCACCACCACACCCAGGGACTGCTGGCATGACCGAGATGCTCCAGTACGACTTCATGCAGCGGGCGCTGCTCGCCGCCGTCCTGGTCGGCATCACCGCGCCCGCCGTCGGCATCTACCTCGTCCAGCGGCGCCAGGCACTGATGGGCGACGGCATGGGCCACGTCGCGATGACCGGCGTGGGCCTCGGCTTCATCTTCGACACCAGCCCGGTCTGGATGGCCGTGCTGGTCTGCGTCCTCGGCGCCGTCGCCATGGAACTGGTCCGCTCGCGCGGCAACCAGCGCGGCGACATCGCGCTCGCCATGCTCTTCTACGGCGGCATGGCCTGCGGAAAGCTGCTGGTCTCGAAGTCCGCCCAGGCCGGCGCCGGCTCGCTGGAGTCCTACCTCTGGGGCTCCATCCTGACCGTCACCCCGGCCGACCTCGCCACCATCGGGATCCTCGGCGCCCTGGTGATCGCCGTCACCGTCGGCCTGCGCCGCCAGCTCTTCGCGATCTGCCAGGACGAGGACTTCGCCCGGGTCACCGGCCTGCCGGTGCGCTTCCTCAACCTGCTGCTCGCCGTGATGGCCGCGGTCACCGTCACCGTCGCCATGCGGGTCGTCGGCCTGCTGCTGGTCAGCGCGCTGATGGTGGTCCCGGTGGTCGCCGCCCAGCAGCTCACCCGCTCCTTCGCCGCCACCCAGGCCGCCTCCATCGGGCTCGGCGTGGTGGTCGCGCTGGCCGGCGTCACCGGCTCGTACCACCTGGACGTCCCCTCCGGCCCGGCCATCGTGCTGCTCGCCATCGCCGTCTTCGCGGTCTTCAGCGCGGTCGCCACCCCGCTGGCCCGCCGCCGGCACCGGGCGGCGGGCGAGTCCGGGCCCCGGGTCTGCGACGTCCAACTGCCCGGGCAGAGCCCGGCCGACGCAACCTCTCCAGAGCGCAGTGCGGGGCTGGCACAATGAGGTGCGAGACGCCCACACACCCAGGAGGACCCACGGTGACCACCGCAGGCCCGTCGCCGCGCGCCCGCTCGACCCGGCAGCGTGCCGCCGTCTCGGCAGCCCTGGACGAGATCGAGGACTTCCGCAGCGCGCAGGAGCTCCACGACATGCTCAAGCACCGGGGTGACTCGGTGGGCCTGACCACGGTCTACCGCACCCTGCAGTCGCTCGCCGACGCGGGCGAGGTGGACGTGCTGCGCACCGCCGACGGCGAGGCGGTCTACCGCCGTTGCAGCAGCGGGCACCACCACCACCTGGTCTGCCGACACTGCGGAGCGACCGTCGAGGTCGAGGGGCCGGCCGTCGAGCGCTGGGCCAACTCGGTCGCCGCCGAGCACGGCTTCAGCGACATCGCGCACACCCTGGAGATCTTCGGCACCTGCGCGGAGTGCGCCAAGAAGTCCTGAGCGCCATACACCAAAGGGCCCGTGGGACGCGTCCCACGGGCCCTTTGGCGTACCGCCGGCGCGGCGGGCGCCGGCTCAGCGCTGCGCGGGCACCTCCGGCGCCACCTCGTTCGGGATCGCCCCGCCGAAGCGCCGGTCGCGCATCGCGTACTGCTCGCAGGCCCGCCAGAGGTCCCGGCGGTCGAAGTCCGGCCAGAGCACGTCCTGGAACACGAACTCGGCGTACGCGGACTGCCAGAGCAGGAAGTTGGACGTCCGCTGCTCGCCGCTCGGGCGCAGGAAGAGGTCCACGTCCGGCATGTCCGGGTGGTACAGGTACTTGGCGATGGTCTTCTCGGTGACCTTCTTCGGGTCCAGCCGGCCCGCGGCGACGTCGGCCGCGATGGCCGCCGTGGCGTCCGCGATCTCGGCCCGGCCGCCGTAGTTGACGCACATGTAGAGCGTGACGGCGTCGTTGCCCTTGGTCTGCTCCTCGGCGACCTGGAGCTCCTGGACGACGCTCTTCCAGAGCTTGGGCATCCGGCCGGCCCAGCGGATCCGCACGCCCATCGCGTCCATCTCGTCACGGCGGCGGCGGATGACGTCCCGGTTGAAGTTCATCAGGAACTTCACCTCGTCGGGCGAGCGCTTCCAGTTCTCGGTGGAGAACGCGTACAGCGAGATGTTCTTCACACCGAGCTCGATCGCGCCCTTGAGGACGTCCAGCACCACGGACTCGCCGACCTTGTGGCCCTCCGTGCGCGGCAGCCCGCGCTCCTTGGCCCAGCGGCCGTTGCCGTCCATCACGATCGCGACGTGGCCGGGGACCAGCTCACCGGGGATCTTCGGCGGCTCGGCACCGCTGGGGTGCGGGGTCGGGGGGAGGTACTCCCGCTGCTTGCCGCCGCCGAAGAGCCGTCGCGCTGCCATGTGCTCACTTCTCCACGTATCTCATCGAGCGGATGCCCCGCTCCAGGTGCCACTGCAGATAGGCCGCGACCAGGCCGCTGCCCTCCCGCCAGTACCTCGGCTCGCAGGTGTCGGCCGTCTGCCAGTCCCCTGACAGCAGCGCCCCGAGCAGTACCAGTGTCTCAGGGGAGGGTACGGCACATCCGGGCACTCGGCAGTCCCCGCAGAGCACACCGCCCGCCTGGAGCGAGAAGAACCGGTTGGGGCCTTCGAGCCCGCACTTGGCGCAGTCGGTGAAGCTCGCGCCGTACCCGTTGACCGCCAGCGAGCGGAGCAGGAAGGCGTCCAGCACCAGGTGCGACTCGTGCAGCCCGGCGGCCAGCGTGCGCAGGCCGCCGACCAGCAGCAGGTACTGCTGGACGGCCGGCTCGCCCTCGTTCTCGGCGAAGCGTTCCGCCGTCTCCAGCATGGCCGTCCCGGCGGTGTAGCGGCCGTAGTCGGCGACGATCGGGCCGCCGTACGGGGCGATCGTCTCCACCTGGGTGCAGAGCGGCAGGCCGCGGCCGACCAGGTCGCTGCCGCGGCTGAAGAACTGCACGTCCACGTGCGAGAACGGCTCCAGCCGGGCGCCGAACTTGGACTTGGTCTTGCGCACCCCGCGCGCCACCGCACGGACCTTGCCGTGCTGGCGGGTGAGCAGGGTGATGATCCGGTCGGCCTCGCCGAGCTTCTGCGCCCGGAGCACCACGCCGTCGTCCCGGAACAGACTCATGCGCCCGCCTCGCTGCGCTCGGCAGGGGCATTCGCCCACACGCACCCGCCGACGACTCGCTCGCTCCGCTCACTCATGCGCCCACCTCGCTCATGCGGCCCGCCTCGCGGCCGGTGACGGGCGGGCGGGCGGGCGTCGAACAGTGTGGACATCCCACCATTGTCGCGCAGGAACGGCGGCAGCCGTGTGGCCCGCACCAGGGCCCGTTGGGGGCGTGCCCCGAGGGGTGCGGGTCACGGCGGGCCCGAGAGGGGGGTCGGGCCCGTTTTGTGGGGGTCTTCGAGGGTGGGACCGGGACGGCGGGGAGGTCTAGCGGGAGGCGCGGGTCGCCGCCTCCAGCAGCGCCCCGACCGTGGCCTGCGGCAGGTCCAGACAGCGCCCGACCGCGTCCAGCGCCTCGCGCTCCTGCGGCAGGTAGCGCCCGTCGGCGAGGGCGATCGCCGCGCCCTGCAGCAGCAGCAGTTCCCGGCCCTGGTGGGCGAGGTGCGGGGCGAGCGGTTCGAGCACCGCGTGCAGCTCCACGGCCAGGCCGCCGGCCATCCCGTGGGCGTCGTAGAGCTCCCCGCCGAGGCCGGAGAGCGCGGCCAGCGCGGCCAGCACCTGGGCCTCGCCGCAGTCCTCGAAGCCGGCGTCCCGGACGGCCGCGCAGGCCGCCTCGCGGGCCGCCCGGTGCGCGGTGCCGCCGGCGGCCAGCACGGCCAGTGCGACGGTGTACCGGGCGTCGCGCAGCATGGATCCGAGGCGGACGCAGGTGGGCTGTTCCAGGCTCTCCACCCCGTACCGGCCGTGGCAGGTGGTGCACTGCACGCTGCCGATGACCGGGCCGAGCGGCAGTACCGGGGTGCCGAGCAACCGCAGCCACCGCCGGCCGTGCTGCCGGCGGTAGTTGCGGTCTCCGCCACAGCCCGGGCAGAAGAAGTCACCGAGAACGTCAGTCCGCCACCTCGGGCGAACACCCCACAACCCTGTCACGGCGCCACTCCCCAGACATGGCAGGCGGCCTGCACAACTATGGGCAGGTCACGCGACCGGACGCCGAGGCCGTCCCACCGACCCGGCTTTCCGGTGCGTCGATGTTGCCATGGTTACCGGCACGTGTCAGTACCCCGAACGGCCCGGAACCCGAAAAAATGTGGCGCAGGACACAGTGCGCACGTCCTCGCCGCCCGCGGGCGCCGCGAACGCCGCCGGGCCGCCCCGGAGGACGGCCCGACGGCTTCCACCCGTACGAACTATCCGCGCTGCAGGCGGTTGACGGCGCTGATCATCGCCTTCAGCGAGGCCAGCACGGTGTTGCCGTCGATGCCGACGCCCCACAGCACCTTGCCGTCCACGGCGCACTCGACGTACGCGGCGGCCTGGGCGTCGCCGCCCTCGCTCAGCGCGTGCTCGGCGTAGTCCAGCACCCGGACGTCCACGCCGATCCGGGCCAGCGCGTCGGCGAAGGCGGACACCGGGCCGTTGCCGGCACCGGACAGGGTGACCGGTACGCCGTCGACCACGGCCTCGGCGGTCAGCGCGTCCCGGCCGTCCTCGGTGGTCAGGCTGCGCGAGCCGGCCAGCGAGATCCGGCCCCACGGGTTGTCGGTGGTCGGCAGGTACTCGTCCTGGAAGACCGCCCAGATCGCGGCCGGGGTGACCTCGCCGCCCTCGGCGTCGGTCTTGGCCTGGATGATCCGGGAGAACTCGATCTGCATCCGGCGCGGCAGGTCCAGCTTGTGGTCGTTCTTCAGGACGTACGCGACACCGCCCTTGCCGGACTGGCTGTTGACCCGGATGACGGCCTCGTACGTGCGGCCGACGTCCTTCGGGTCGATCGGCAGGTAGGGCACGCCCCACGGGTGCTCGTCCACCGGCACCCCGGCCGCCTTCGCGTCGGCCTCCAGGGCGTCGAAGCCCTTCTTGATCGCGTCCTGGTGCGAGCCGGAGAAGGAGGTGTACACCAGGTCGCCGGCGTACGGGTGGCGCGGGTGCACCTCCATCTGGTTGCAGTACTCGGCGGTGCGGCGGACCTCGTCGATGTCGGAGAAGTCGATCTGCGGGTCGACGCCCTGCGAGAACAGGTTCATGCCCAGGGTGACCAGGTCGACGTTGCCGGTCCGCTCGCCCTGGCCGAACAGGCAGCCCTCGATCCGGTCGGCGCCGGCCATGTAGGCCAGCTCGGCGGAGGCGACGGCGGTGCCCCGGTCGTTGTGCGGGTGCACCGACAGGCAGACGTACTCGCGGCGCGACAGGTTGCGGGACATCCACTCGAACTGGTCGGCCTGGACGTTCGGGGTGGCCCGCTCGATGGTGGCCGGCAGGTTCAGGATGATCTCGCGGCCCTCGCCCGGCTGCCAGACGTCCATGACCGCCTCGCAGACCTCCAGCGCGAAGTCCAGCTCGGTGTCGACGAAGATCTCCGGCGAGTACTGGTAGCCGAAGACGGTGTCGTCGCCCAGCAGCTTCTCCGCGTACTCCATCACCAGCCGGGTGCCGTCGGTGGCGATCGCCTTGGTGGCCGCCTTGTCGTTGCGGAACACCACCCGGCGGAACAGCGGCGCCGTCGCGTTGTACAGGTGGACGGTCGCGCGCGGGGCGCCGACCAGCGACTCGACGGTCTTCTCGATCAGCTCCTCGCGGGCCTGCGTCAGCACCGAGATGGTGACGTCCTCGGGGATCGCCCCCTCCTCGATCAGCGACCGTACGAAGGCGTGGTCGGTGGCCCCGGAGGACGGGAAGCCGACCTCGATCTCCTTGTAGCCCATCGTGACCAGCAGGTCGAACATCTTGCGCTTGCGGGCCGGCGACATCGGGTCGATCAGCGCCTGGTTGCCGTCCCGCAGGTCGGTGGAGAGCCAGCGCGGCGCCTTGGTGATCACCTTCGAGGGCCAGGTGCGGTCCGGCAGCTCGACGGTGCCGAACGGCAGGTAGCGGCCGTGGCGCATGCCCGCGGGCTGCTGGCGCACGGTCGCGGCGGTGATCGGGGTCGGACGGTCGACGAACGCGCGGGCGGCGGGGATGGACACGGCGGAGCTCTGCTCGGTCATGGAGGTGACTCTCGGCTTCCTGTGGATGCGAGGCTTGTCGGGGCGAGGTGGACACCCGACTGGCCGGCCTGCTGCCGCTCACGACCCCTCATCGGGTCGCCCGATTCCTACGCGCACAGCACAGTCCCCGCGGCGAGGGAGCCGGCCCTTGGTGGACTACAGGCCCTCGACGCGGCAGCTAAGAAGAAGCAGCCCGTTGCGCATGATGTGCTCCAGCGTAACCGAAGGCCGCGCGCCCCCGAAGTGAGCCGGGCGGACATTCCACCCCTTGAGACGCCGCCGGTTCTGCCCATGCCAGTGACAAGTGGTCACCGAAGCCTCACCCTAGGCCACATGACTGCCGCCGCGCCGTTGTGCACGATCGTCCCGCCCTACGTCCTGGACCGCCTCGCCGAGGACGGTCACGAGCCCGCCGCCCGCTCCCTCACCCTGGACGCCGTGCACCGCACGGCCCGCCTCACCGCCGGCCCCGCCCAGCCCGGCTCCGCCCGTCTGGACCGGGTGATCGGCGACGCCGGCCACACCGAACAGGTGCCCGGCCGCACCGTCCGCCGGGAGGGCCAGACGCCCGTCCGGGACCAGTCCGTCAACCACGCCTACGACGGCCTCGGTGCCACCTTCGCGCTCTTCGCCGACGCGTACGGGCGCCGCTCGATCGACGACCAGGGCCTGCGCCTGGACGCCACCGTGCACTACGGCCTGCACTACGACAACGCCTTCTGGGACGGCCAGCGGATGGTCTTCGGGGACGGCGACGGCGAGGTGTTCGGCGACTTCACCGCCTGCGTCGACGTCATCGGCCACGAACTCACCCACGGCGTCACCCAGTTCACCGCCGGACTGGAGTACCGCGGCCAGTCCGGCGCGCTCAACGAGTCCGTCTCCGACGTCTTCGGCTCGCTCGTCAAGCAGTACGCGCTCCGTCAGGACGCCGCCGACGCGGACTGGCTGATCGGCGCCGGGCTGCTCGCCCCCGGCGTGCAGGGGGTGGCGCTGCGCTCGATGAAGGCGCCCGGCACCGCGTACGACGACCCCCGGCTCGGCAAGGACCCGCAGCCGGCCCACCTGCGCGACTACGTGCACACCGCCCAGGACAACGGCGGCGTGCACATCAACTCCGGCATCCCCAACCACGCCTTCTACCTGCTGGCCACCGCGCTCGGCGGCCCGGCCTGGGAGCGGGCCGGGCGGATCTGGTACGACGCGCTGACCGGCCGGCGGCTGGCCGCCGACGCCGACTTCCCCGCGTTCGCCCGGGCCACCGTCGCGGCCGCCGGGGACCGCTACCCGCAGACCACGGTCGCCGACACGGTCACGGCGGCCTGGGCGCAGGTCGGCGTCAGCACGGCCTGACCCGGGCCCGGGCGGGGTCCGCGACCCCGGTTGAGCCCGGGTTCAGCCGGGCTCAAGGCCCGCAAAGGTCAAGGTCCGGAAAAAGCCCGGCAAACAACCATCCCTGCGTAGCACCATGGACACCATGCGTATCCAGGTGACCCGGACCGGCGGCCTCGCGGGGCTCGTCCGCCGCGCGGAGCTCGACACCACCGAGCGGGTGGACGCCCCGCACGTCCACGCGCTCGCCCGCGAGGCCGTCGCGGGCGGGCTCCGGTCGCCCTCGTACGGAGTGCCGGACGGCTTCCACTACGAGATCACGGTCGATGGCCGGACGGTGCACTGCGCCGACCCGAAGCTCACCGACTCCCAGCGGGAGCTGGTCTCGCTGGTGCTGCGCGAGGGCGCGTAGGCCGTCCCGGCCGGCCCCCGCACAGCACCCCGGGCCCTCGGCCGCCGGACGGGACGACCGGCCGAACGGCGAGGGGCCCGCCCGGACGCGATCGTCCGGGCGGGCCCCCTGCCGAGTCCCGCGGGGTCAGAAGCCCAGCTTGCGCAGCTGCTTCGGGTCCCGCTGCCAGTCCTTGGCCACCTTGACGTGCAGGTCCAGGTAGACCGGCGTGCCGAGCAGCGCCTCGATGTGCTTGCGGGCGGTGGTGCCGACGTGCTTGAGCCGGGAGCCCTTGGCGCCGATCACGATGGCCTTCTGGCTCTGCCGCTCGATGTAGACGTTGGCGTGGATGTCCAGCAGCGGGCGGTCCGCCGGGCGGCCCTCGCGCGGGATCATCTCCTCGACCACGACGGCCAGCGAGTGCGGAAGCTCGTCCCGGACGCCCTCCAGCGCCGCCTCGCGGATCAGCTCGGCGACCATGATCTGCTCGGGCTCGTCGGTGAGGTCGCCGTCCGGGTAGAGCGGCATGCCCTCCGGGAGCAGCTTGGTGATCAGCTCGGCGACCAGGTCCACCTGCTTGTCGCCGACCGCCGAGACCGGGATGATCTCGGCCCACTCGATGCCCAGCTCGACGCCGAGCTGATGGATGGCGATCAGCTGCTCGGCCAGCCGCTTGGAGTCGACCAGGTCGGTCTTGGTGACGATGGCCACCTTGGGGGTCTTCTTGATCTCGGCGAGTTCCTTGGCGATGAACTTGTCGCCGGGGCCGAGCTTCTGGTCGGCGGGCAGGCAGAAGCCGATCACGTCGACCTCGGCCCAGGTGGAGCGGACCAGGTCGTTCAGGCGCTCGCCGAGCAGGGTGCGCGGCTTGTGCAGACCGGGGGTGTCGACCAGGACGAGCTGGGCGTCCGGGCGGTGCACGATGCCGCGCACGGTGTGCCGGGTGGTCTGCGGACGGTCGGAGGTGATCGCGACCTTCGTCCCCACCAGGGCGTTGGTCAGGGTCGACTTGCCCGCGTTGGGCCGGCCGACGAAGCACGCGAAGCCGGAGCGGTACGAGGAGGAAGGGGCACTCATGCGCTCCATTCTCCCTGATCACCGGGAGCGCGACGGACGCGGCCGCCCGAACGGCCTCCGCTCAGCCCTTGTCGCCTCCCCCGAGCGACGCCAAACCCATGATCAGCACCAGTAGCAGGAAGGCCACCGAGCCCCAGAGCCAGAACGGCGAGCCGGTCTCCTGCCACTTGCCCATCCCCATCACGCCCAGCAGCAGCCCCGCGAAGAACGCGTACGGCCCCATCTCCCCAGCCCCCTCACCGCGACCCACTCCCGGTGAGATTATCTGCCGAACACAGACGGCGGAGCGCCCGGGGCTTCCACCCCGGGCGCTCCGCCGCCAGCCGGCTCAGCGGGCCTCGGCCGCCACCTTCAGCACCCCGTCCGGCCCGGCCAGCAGCACCGGCGTCCCGGCCCCGCCGAGGTCCCGCACCGCGGCCAGGTCGGCCTCGGCGGGCTCGCCGGCCTCGCTCACCACGGCCGCCGCCTCCAGCGACTTCGCACCGCTGGCCACCGCCATCGCCACCGCCGTCTGCAGCGCGCTGAGCCGCAGCGACTCCAGCGCGACCGTCCCGGCCACGTAGGTGCGCCCGGTCTCGTCACGCACCGCGGCCCCCTCCGGGACGCCGTTGCGGGCGCGGGCGGAGCGGGCCAGGGTGATGATCTTCTTGTCTTCGGGGTCGAGCTCGACGATGTCACTCATGCCCAGGAGCATAGGCGCGCCGTGCCGCCGGGAATGAGACCGCCCCGACAGGGCCCCTCAGCCGTCCACGCGCTCCAGCACGACCACCGGGACCGTCCGCCCGGTCCGGCCGGCCAGCTGCTCCAGCACCGGCAGCGCCCCGGTCTGCGTCGCCCAGAGCCGGTCGCGCTCCTCGCCGTCCGCCAACGGGCGCGCCAGCGCGGCGAACGCCTCGCCCCCGACCTCGACCCGCACGGCCGGCTCCGCCAGCACGTTGTGGTACCAGCCCGGGTGGTCGGTGCGCCCCCCGTTGGCCCCGAACACCACCCAGCGTCCGCCGTCCGCCAGGTACGCCAGCGGCGAGACCCGCGGCTCGCCGCTGCGGGCCCCCGTGGTCGTCAGCAACAGCAGCGGCAGGCCCTCGAACCGGCCGCCGACCACGCCGCCCCGGGCCCGGAACTCCTCGATCACCTCACGGTTCTGCGCCACCCGCTCGTCCGTTCCGGCCATCGCCGTCTCCCCTCCCCTGCCGCCCGGTGCTCCGGTGCCCCGGACCCTGCCGTCAGGCTAGCCGCGCGCCGACCGCCCCGCAGGCGGTCCGGGAAGCCGGGCCGCCGCGGGGCGGTCGCCTTGCGGGGAGGGGGGAAGGGCCGCGCGGGGCTCAGTGTCCGATCGGGTTCGAAGGCCCGGGCCGCATGATCTTGACGAAGGTCTTGGGACCGGACGGCAGCGGCTCCTCACGCGCCGCACGGTCACGCCAGTACGGGTTGTCGTGCGGCAGGTGGCTGCTGACCCTGCCGTACATCCCGAACGTGGTGAGCACCACCCCGAAGAGGAAGGCGAACAGCACGTTGGCCATCCGGAAGTTCAGGATGTTGGCGTCCGGCCGGCCGAGCACCGTCAGGCCGTAGAAGCCGGAGAGCACGAACAGCACCCCGACCACCATGTTCAGGTTGGCGGCGAAGTTCCCTCCGATCACGGCGCCGACGACGAGGATCGCGCCCGCCACGATCGAGAGGATGCTCAGCGCCCCGTTGGTGGACAGCCCGGCGACGTTGCTGCCATGGGTGGAAAGGAAGCCCGGGTGGTCCGCCAGCCCGAGGCAGCCGAACACGATCAGGAAGACGCCCCCGAGCCCCGCCCCGATCCGCCAGACCGTGACGAGCTTGTGGTCGACGGGCAGTTCGTCTTGCAGCTTCATGGTGACCTCCGCCTAGCTGTAGGGGTGGCTTCCTTGCATGTGCGGCACCTCGTGCATGTACAGCGAGCCGCACTGCTGGCAGCACCGGAGCCCGGTCCCCCACTCCTGCTCCGGCCGGGTGTCGGCGTCGTCCGGCATGGTGCGGCCGCACAGGGCCGTGGCGGGATCGCCGTCCCGCACCACGTGCCAGACCTTCACCCCTCCCGCGGTCCCCTGCGGGCCGTACTCCGCACGCAGTAGATGAGTCATGCCTTCATCGTCCAAGCCCCTCCCCGCCCCGGCAACCTCAGCCGGGCCATCGCCCGGACACCGTCTCCGCAGTCCGCCCGCTGCGTGCACGCGGGACAGGGGGTGCAGGCCTGTCGGCGGACAGGGCCCTGGACGGCACCAAGCCCGAGGAGCGGTGACGGAAGCCCCCTGCCCCGCCCCACCGGGGCGGGACAGGGGGCTCCGGAGGACGCTACTCGCCGGCCTCCGCGGCGGCCTCGGACGCCCGGCGGACGGGGATGGCGACCATCGAGCCGATCCGGTTGCGGCGCCCGGCCGAGCTCTCCGCGGTGAGGCGGATCGCGGTCAGGTCGGTGACCGCCTCCTCGGGGAGCGGGATCTCGCACGACGAGCCGGGGATCGGCACCCGCCCGAGGTGCTTGGCGAGCAGGCCGCCGACGGTCTCGACGTCCTCGTCCTCCAGTTCGATGCCGAACAGCTCGCCGAGGTCCTCGACCAGCAACCGGGCGGTGATCCGGTACGAGCCGTCACCGAGGTCCTCGACCGGCGCGATCTCCCGGTCGTACTCGTCGGTGATCTCGCCGACGATCTCCTCCAGGACGTCCTCGATCGTGACCAGCCCGGCAGTACCGCCGTACTCGTCGATCACGATCGCGACGTGCGAGCGGCGCTGCTGCATCTCGCGCAGCAGGTCCCCGGCCGGCTTGGAGTCGGGGACGAAGACGGCCGGGCGCATCACGCTGCCGACCTCCTCGGACTCGGCCTCCCGGTTGATGTGGGTGCGGCGGACGAGGTCCTTGAGGTAGACGATGCCGACCACGTCGTCCTCGTTGTCGCCGACCACCGGGATGCGCGAGAAGCCGGAGCGCAGCGCCAGGGTGAGCGCCTGGCGGACGGTCTTGTGCCGCTCGATCATCACCAGGTCGGTGCGCGGCACCATCACCTCGCGGACGATGGTGTCGCCGAGTTCGAAGACGGAGTGCACCATCCGGCGCTCCTCGTCCTCGATCACGTCGTTCTTCTCGGCGAGGTCGACCAGGGAGCGCAGCTCCGCCTCGGAGGCGAACGGCCCCTCCTTGTACCCCTTGCCGGGGGTCAGGGCGTTGCCGAGCAGGATCAGCAGCCGCGGGATCGGGCCGAGGATCCGGGCCAGCGGCAGCAGCACGAAGGAGGCCGCGGTGGCGGTGGTCAGCGGGTGCTGGCGGCCGATCGTGCGCGGCGAGACGCCGACCGCCACGAAGGAGACCAGCACCATCACGCCGAACGCCAGCAGCACGGCCTGCCAGGTGGTCTCCAGGTTCCGCACGCAGACCACGGTGACCAGGACGGCCGCCGCCATCTCGCTGGCCACCCGGATCAGGGTGGCCAGGTTGAGGTAGCGGATCGGGTCGGAGGCCAGGGTCAGCAGCCGGGCCGAGCCCCGCCGCCCGGCCCGGACGGCCTCCTCCGCACGGAACTTGGAGACGCGGGAGATGCCCGCCTCGGCGCACGCGGCCAGCCAGCCGAGGACGACGAGCAGCACGGCACCGAGGATGAAGCTCGTACTCTCACCACTCACAGGGGTTCGGGCTCCGCGCTCAGTGGGTGGTGGGGGCCGGCGAGATGCCGCCCAGACCGCGACCGGCCCGCCAACCGTCGAGGATCGCCTTCTGGAGGCCGAACATCTCCTCCTCCTCGTCCGGCTCCTCGTGGTCGTAGCCGAGCACGTGCAGCACGCCGTGGACGGTGAGCAGCTGGAGCTCCTCGTCCATCGAGTGCTTCGACGGGGCCGCCTTGCCCTGCTGCTCGGCGACCTCGGGGCAGAGCACGATGTCGCCGAGCAGGCCCTGCGGCAGCTCCTCGCCCTCCTTGCCGGGGCGCAGCTCGTCCATGGGGAAGGACATCACGTCGGTGGGGCCCGGGAGGTCCATCCACTGGATGTGCAGCTCCTCCATCGCCGCGCCGTCCACCAGGATCACGGACAGTTCGGACTGCGGGTGGATCCGCATCTTCTCCAGTGCGTAGCGGGCGACGTCGAGGATGGCTTCCTCGTCGGCGTCCCAACCGGACTCGTTGGCGATGTCGATCGACATGACGGGCTGGTTACTCAGCTTTCGGTGCGATGGGACTGACGGGGTGCGCGCGGTGCGGCCGGCTTGCCGGGGCGCCGCTGGGAGGGCTTGCGGGGGGCCTGCGGAGCGCCGTCCTCGGCCTCCTGGCGGGCGTCCCAGCGCTCGTACGCGTCCACGATCCGGCCGACCAGCTTGTGGCGGACCACGTCGGTGCTGGTGAGGACGGAGAAGTGGATGTCGGGCACGTCGGCCAGGATCTCCTGGACGACCTTGAGTCCGCTGCGGGTGCCGCCGGGCAGGTCGATCTGGCTGGTGTCGCCGGTGACGACCACCCGGGAGTTGAACCCGAGGCGGGTGAGGAACATCTTCATCTGCTCGGGCGAGGTGTTCTGGGCCTCGTCGAGGATGATGAAGGCGTCGTTGAGGGTGCGGCCGCGCATGTAGGCGAGCGGGGCGACCTCGATGGTGCCGGCCGCCATCAGGCGCGGGATGGAGTCCGGGTCCATCATGTCGTGCAGCGCGTCGTACAGCGGGCGCAGGTACGGATCGATCTTCTCGTAGAGGGTGCCGGGCAGGAAGCCCAGCCGCTCCCCCGCCTCGACGGCCGGACGGGTCAGGATGATCCGGTTGACCTCCTTGGCCTGGAGGGCCTGGACGGCCTTGGCCATCGCGAGGTAGGTCTTGCCGGTGCCGGCCGGGCCGAGGCCGAAGACGATCGTGTGCTTGTCGATCGCGTCGACGTAGCGCTGCTGGTTGAGGGTCTTGGGGCGGATGGTGCGGCCCCGGTTGGACAGGATGTTCGCGGTGAACACCTGGGACGGCGCCGGGCTGTCCGGGTCGTCCACGGCGCTCCGGAGCATGGCGATGGAGCGCTCCACGGAGTCCTCCGTCAGGGGTTGGCCGGTGCGCAGCACCAGCATCATCTCGTTGAAGAGCTGCCGGACGAGGGCCACCTCGGCGCGCTCCCCGGTGGCGGTCACCTCGTTGCCGCGGACGTGGATGTCGGCGGCGGGGAAGCCCCGCTCGATCACCCGGAGCAGCGAGTCCGCGGTGCCGAGCAGGGTGACCATCGGGTGCTTCTCGGGAATGACGATCCGGGCGCTGGTGCGGCCGTCGTCCGCCGGTTCGGGGCGCGACCGGCCGTCGGTACGGGTCTGCGATGTGTCACTCATAGGTCGGCGCTGGGGCCTGCCTCATCCCATCCGTGTCTCGTGGGCCGCTCGGTCTCTCCGGGGCACCAGGGTACGCCGCGCACGTGATCGCTGCGGCGGGCGGCGGGGCCGCACCCGACGATGCTCCGGCAGATCGCGGGGCTGCGCGAGCGGTTTTCCGCGCCGTTCACGGGCCGCCCGCCGCCGCGCCGCGTCCGGTCACGGCCGGCGCCGCGGCGGGACGGGCACCCTGGCGAGGTCCTCGGCGAGCACCACGGTGCCGTCGAAGTGCTTGCGGGCGTCGGCGAGGTGCTGGCCGAGGTCCGGGTAGCGCTGCGAGAAGTGGGTCAGCACCAGGGTCTGCGCGCCGGCCTCGGCGGCGACCTTGGCGGCCTGTCCGGCGGTCAGGTGACCGTGGTCCTCGGCGAGCCGGGCGTCGGCGTCGGTGAAGGTCGACTCGATGACCAGCAGGTCGGCGCCCTCGGCGAGTTCGTGGACGCCCTCGCAGATCCGGGTGTCCATCACGAAGGCGAACCGCTGGCCGATCCGCGGTTCGCTGACCTGGTCCAGGGTGACGCGCCGGCCGTCCACCTCGATCGCGCCCCGGTGCTGGAGCCGGCCGACGTCGGGGCCGGTGATGCCGAGGGCGGCGAGCCGCTCGGGCACCAGCCGGCGGCCGTCCGGCTCGGTGAGCCGGTAGCCGAAGGACTCCACCGGGTGTGACAGCCGGACGGCGTCCAGCGCGAACCGGGCGCCGGGGACCGGCAGCGGGCCGGGCTCGTCGATCGGCCGGGGGCGCAGCACGGCCGTCTCGTGGTAGGCGGTGGCGTACCGCAGCCGCTCGAAGTAGACCTCCCCGGAGGCCGGGAAGTAGACGTCCACCGGTTGCGGGACGCGGTCCAGGTTGATCCGCTGGATGACCCCGGCGAGCCCCAGGCTGTGGTCGCCGTGGAAGTGCGTGACGGCGATCCGGGTGATCTGGGTGGCCGAGACCCCGGCGTGCAGCATCTGCCGCTGGGTGCCCTCGCCGGGATCGAACAGCAGGCCCTCGCCGTCCCAGCGCAGCAGGTAACCGTTGTGGTTGCGGTGCCGGGTCGGTACCTGGCTGGCGGTGCCGAGGACGACGAGTTCGCGCTGGGACACGCCGGTCAGACCATGCGCTCGGTCATCGGGATCCCGCCGAGCACGTGCACGTGGGCGTGGAAGACGGTCTGGCCCGCGCCGGCCCCGGTGTTGAAGATCAGCCGGTAGTCCTCGATGCCCTCGTCCTCGGCGACCCGGCCGGCCTCGGCCAGCAGCTCGCCGGCGATCTCCGGCTCGGCGGCGGCCAGTTCGGCGGCGTTCGGGTAGTGGACGTGCGGGATCACCAGGACGTGGGTGGGCGCCTTCGGGGCGATGTCCCGGAAGGCCAGGGTGCGCTCGGTCTTGCGCACCACGGTGGCCGGGATCTCGCCGGCCACGATCTTGCAGAACAGGCAGTCGGGCTGCGGCTCGCCGGCCATGGGGGTCTCCTCGCGGTGTCGCACGGTGTCTGGTCGCACGGTGTTCTGACGCACGGTGTCGGTCGGGGCGTACGGCCGCATGCTAGCCGAGCCGCCCGGTCGCCTGCTGGTACTCCTGCAGGTGCTTCCAGCGGACCACCCGGACCGCGAAGACCTCGCCCTCGTCCTCGAAGTCCTCGGTGAGCAGGGAGACCGCGAGGATGACGAAGCCGATCATCCAGCGCTTGGTCAGCCGCCAGGTGTGCGGACGGCTGACGTCCTTCTTGCGGATCACCCGCAGGGCCATGATCCCCTTGCCCACGCTGAAGCCGGCGAGGCGGGCGAGCAGCACCTGGTTGACGAAGGAGACGCCGAGACCGACCACCAGCAGCGCCACGAAGTAGGGCACCGCCGGGCCGGTTCCGTGGGCCGCGTGCCCGGCCGCGTGCCCGGCCGTGTGCGCGGTCTGCTTCGGGTGGCTCGCCGCGTTGGCGGCGACGAAGCCCAGGACGACGGCGAGCGCGCAGTCGATGACGATGGCGGGGTAGCGCCGGAAGCCGCTCGCCTCCTTGGGCTTCGGCACCGGGGCGGCGTACGGGTGCTGCTGCGGCTGCTGCCCGTACTGCTGCTGGTACGGCTGCGGCTGCTGCGGGTACGGCTGCTGGTACTGCGGGGCCTGCTGCTGCGGGTACGGCTGCCCGCCGTAGGGGTTCTGGCCGTACGGGCTCTGGCCGTACGGCTGTTGACCGTACTGCTGCTGGCCGTACGAACCCGGTGGGTATCCCTGTGCCATTTCCGTGCCCCCGTGAATGCGGTGATCAAGAACAGCCCCGCATCCTACTCACCGCCCGGAGCGGGAAGTCGGCCCGTCCGACTTCCCGCTCCGTGACCCGCCCGCGCGCCCGCGGCTACTCCCAGGGCAGCGGCGGCGCGGTCTTGGCCGGGGTCCCGGCCAAGGCCTCCAGGGCGATCCGGACGCCCTCCGCGAGCTGCGGGTCCTCCCCCGCCGCATACTGGTGCGGCGCGATCGGCACCTCCACGTCCGGGTCGACGCCGTGGTTCTCCACGCCCCAGCCGTAACCCTCCAGCCAGAAGGCGTACTTGGGCTGGGTCACCAGGGTGCCGTCGACCAGGCTGTACCGGCTGTCGATGCCGATCACCCCGCCCCACGTCCGGGTGCCGACCACCGGGCCGATCTTCAGCGCCTGGATCGCGGCGTTGACGATGTCGCCGTCCGAGCCGGAGTACTCGTTGGCCAGCGCCACCACCGGGCCCCGCGGGGCGTCGCCGGGGTACGGCACCGGGCTGGCGATGTCCCGCGCGACGTCCCAGCCGACGATCCGGCGGGCCAGCTTCTCGATCACCAGCTGCGAGGTGTGACCACCGCGGTTCTCCCGGATGTCGACGATCACGCCCTCCTTCGCCATCTCCGACCGCAGGTCGCGGTGGATCTGCGCCCAGCCGGCCACCTGCATGTCGGGGACGTGCAGGTAGCCGAGCCGGCCGCCGGACAGCTCGCGGACGGCGGCCCGGCGCCCGGCCACCCAGTCGTGGTAGCGCAGCGGCTCGTCGTCGGCCAGCGGGACGACCACCGGGTGGCGCTGGTCGGTGCCGTCCTTGCCGGCCACGGTCAGCTCGACCGGCTGCCCGGCGGTGCCGGCCAGCAGCGGAGCCGGGCCGGTGACCGGGTCGACCGGGCGGCCGTTGACGGCCAGGAGCGCGTCGCCCGGGCGGACGGCGGCGCCCGGCGCGGCCAGCGGCGAGCGGGCCCGCGGGTCGGAGGACTCACCGGGCAGGATCCGGGCGATCCGCCAGACGTCGCCGTCCTTGACCAGGTCGGCGCCGAGCTTGCCCTGTCGGCGGGCCGCCTCGGTGTGGACGCCGTGCGGGACGACGTAGGCGTGCGAGGTGCCCAGCTCGCCGTGCACCTCCCAGAGCAGGTCCACCAGGTCGTCCTTGGAGCCGAGCCGCTCCACCAGCGGCCGGTAGCGCTCCAGCACGCCGGCCCAGTCGACGCCGCCGAGGTCGGGGCGCCAGAAGTTGTCGCGCATCAGGCGGCCGTTCTCGTCGTACATCTGCCGCCACTCGGCCGCAGGGTCGACGGTGACCCGCAGCCTGGCGAGGTCGACGTCGATCTCGTCGTCCTCACCGGCCTTGTGGTCGGCGGGGACGATCCGCAGCCCGCCCTCGTCGAGGACGGCCAGCCGGGTGCCGTCGCCGCTGACCGCGAACCCGTCCAGGCCGTCGACCAGCTGCTCGGCGCGGCGCTTGCGGAAGTCGAACCGCTCCAGGGCCGGGCGCGGCCGCTCGTCCTCCAGGGAGGCCGCCTCGTCCCCGAGCTCGCCGATCAGCGGGACCCTCGTCCAGAGCACGCCGTCCTTGGCCGCCCTCAGCAGGCCGAACCGGCCGCCCTCGACCGGGAAGGGGATGATCCGGTCGGCGATGCCGTCCAGGTCGACCCGGGTGGCCGGCGGCGCGTCGGCGGCGCCCTCGTCGCCGTCCGCCTTCTTGCCCCGCGGCTCGTCCTCCTCGCCGCCGACCGGCCGGCCGGCCCGCTGCGGCCCGAACGGGGACGGCGTGTCGGCGGCCAGCGTGACCAGGTACGGGCGGCAGCCGTTGGGGAACGACAGGTCGAAGACGTGCGAGTCGTAGACCGGGTCGAAGTTGCGCACCGAGAGGAACGCCAGGTGCTTGCCGTCGGCGGTGAACGCCGGCGAGCTGTCGAAGAACCGCTGCGGGGTGACCTCGCTGACCGTCCGGGTGGCCAGGTTGGCCAGCACGATCTGCCGCAGCGAGAAGGCGCCCAGGCCCGGCGCCGGCTGCGACCAGGCCAGCCAGGCCGAGTCCGGGCTGAACGCCAGCCCGCTGACCTCGCCGTCGGTGCTGCGGGCCAGCTCGTGCACGGCCCCGTCGGCGAGCGTGACCAGCAGCACCCGGCCGTCGTGCGAGCCGACCGCCGCCTGCTTGCCGTCCGGCGAGACCAGCAGGCCGCGGACCCGGCCGAGCAGCCCGGCGGCCAGCCGGCGGCGCTCGGCGCCCAGCACGGCCGGGGCGTACTCCAGGGCGTCCTCGCCCTCGGCGTCGGTCACCCAGAGCACGCCCTGGCCGCCGTCGTCGCCCGGCACCACCCGGGCCAGCCGGCCGCGCACGCCGGGCGTCTCGTCCAGCACCCGGGCCGGGCCCTCCCGGTGGGTCAGCCAGTGCACGGTGCCGCGGACCACGACGGCGCCGGCCCGGCCGGTGCGGTCGGGGGCGGCGCCCTCCAGCCAGTGCGCGGCCGGCACCGGGCGGGGGCGTCGCCCGGCCCGCGGCCCGGCCAGCCGAACGTCCAGCCGCCGCGGCCCGGCGGTCCCCGGGTCGTCCGGGTCGTCCAGGCCGTCCAGCAGCCAGAGGTCGCCGGCCCGGTGCCAGACCACCCGGGTGCCGTCGGTGGCGGCGTTGCGGGCGTAGAAGCCCTCCGGTGAGGTGGTGTGACGGCGCAGCCCGCTGCCGTCCGGGAGGCTGGAGTACAGCTCGCCGACGCCCTCGTGGTCCGAGAGGAAGGCGATGCGGGAACCGCCGGCCCCGCCCACCCAGAGCGGGGAGTCGAGCTGTCCGTCGAGGCCCTCGTGGACGCGGACGAACTCGTCGCGGCCGATCCAGAGCTTGCCCGCCTGGCCGCCCCGGTACCGCTTCCACCAGGCAGGGTCCCGGTTGTTCGCCGAGACGAGCAGCACCCGGTCGCCGTCCGGCTCGAACGCCAGGCCCCCGACCGGCCCGTACGGCAGCCGGGCCGGTTCGCCGCCGTCCAGCGGCACGGCGTACGCCCAGGTGCGGCGCAGGGTGGCCTCGCCCGCGGTGGTGGTGGCGATCGGGCGGCCGTCGGCCGTCCAGCCCTGGAGCCGGGTCTGGTCGCTGCCCCAGTACGTCAGCCGCCGGGACGGGCCGCCGTCCACCGGCGCGAGGTGCACCTCGGGCGCGCCGTCGCGGGTGGAGGTGAAGGCGATGTGCTGACCGTCCGGGGAGAACCGCGGTCTGCGGACCGGGACGTGATCGGCCGTCAGCCGCCAGGCCCGGCCGCCGTCGAGCGGGGCGAGCCAGACGTCGTCCTCGGCCACGAAGGTGACCAGGTCACCGTGGAGGTGCGGGTGGCGCAGGTAGGCGCCGGCAGGGGTGCTCACGGTTTCACTCACGCGGCCAGCCTAGGCACGTCCGCACACGGTGCACCGGCTTTTCCGCAACAGCGGCCCCCGCGCGCCCCGGGGCCGCACGCGCCCCGGTGACCCGCTCAGGCCCAGCGGCCGGTGCGGCCCAGCAGCAGGGCGCCGGCGGCCACGCCCGCCGTGGAGGTGCGCAGCACCGAGGGGCCGAGCCGGTACGGCCGGGCGCCGGCCTCGGCGAAGGCGGCCAGCTCGTCCGGGGAGACCCCGCCCTCGGGGCCGACCACCAGCACGATGTCCCCGCCCTCCGGCAGGGCGGCGGCGGCCAGCGGTTCGGCGCCCTCCTCGTGCAGCACCGCGGCGAGCGCGGCACCGGCCAGGACCGGCGCCAGCTGCCGGGTGGTCATCAGCTCGCGGACCTCGGGGAAGCGCAGCCGGCGGGACTGCTTGCCCGCCTCGCGGGCGGTGGCCCGCCACTTGGCGAGCGCCTTGGCGCCGCGCTCGCCCTTCCACTGGGTGATGCAGCGGGAGGCGGCCCAGGGGATCACCACGTCCACGCCGACCTCGGTCATGGTCTCCACGGCCAGCTCGCCGCGGTCGCCCTTGGGCAGCGCCTGGACGACGACGATCCGCGGCGCCGGCCCGGGCTCCCGCCGGACGGCGGCCACCGTCACGTCGACGGCGTCCTTGCCGTGCACCGCCGTCACCGTGCCGTCCACCCCGAGCCCCAGCCCGTCCGCGAGGGTCACCGCCTCCCCGGGCTGCAGCCGCTTCACGGCGGCGGCGTGCCGCCCCTCCGGGCCGTCCAGCCGGACCACCGCGCCGGGGGCGGCGGTGGCGAGCTGCGCGGTCTCGACGACGAACACGGGCGCGGTCATGGCGATGTCCTGGAGATCGGGGTCCGGAGGCCGGGTGGGCCCGCGGAGGGAACGACGGCGCCCGGCGACCCTGTCGGGGATCACCGGGCGCCGGTGCGGTCAGCGGCCGTTGAAGGCGTCCTTCAGCCGGGAGAACAGCCCCTGCTGGCCCGGCGCGAACTGGCCGGAGGGCCGTTCCTCGCCGCGCAGCACCGCCAGGCGGCGCAGCAGCTCCTCCTGCTCGGCGTCGAGCTTGGTGGGCGTCTGCACCTCGACATGCACTATCAGGTCGCCCCGGCCGCCGCCGCGCAGGTGGGTGATGCCGCGGCCGTGCAGCGGGATCGACTGGCCGGACTGAGTGCCGGGCCGGATGTCGACCTCCTCCAGCCCGTCCAGGGTCTGCAGCGGCACCTGGGTGCCGAGCGAGGCGGCCGTCATCGGAATGGTGACGGTGCAGTGCAGGTCGTCGCCGCGGCGCTGGAACACCGTGTGGGAGGTCTCGGCGATCTCGACGTAGAGGTCGCCGGCGGGGCCGCCGCCGGGGCCGACCTCGCCCTCGCCGGCCAGCTGGATCCGGGTGCCGTTGTCGACACCGGCCGGGATCTTGACGGTCAGGGTGCGGCGGGCGCGGACGCGGCCGTCGCCGGCGCACTCCGGGCACGGGGTCGGCACGACGGTGCCGAAGCCCTGGCACTGCGGGCAGGGGCGGGAGGTCATGACCTGGCCCAGGAAGGACCGGGTGACCTGGGAGACCTCGCCCTTGCCGCGGCACATGTCACAGGTCTGCGCGGAGGTGCCGGGGGCGGCGCCCTCGCCGCTGCACGTGGTGCAGGTGACGGCCGTGTCGACCTGGAGTTCCTTGGTGGTGCCGAAGGCGGCCTCCTCCAGGGTGATCTCCAGCCGGATCATGGCGTCCTGGCCGCGCCTGGTCCGGGAGCGCGGGCCGCGCTGGCCGGAGGCGGCGCCGAAGAAGGCGTCCATGATGTCGGAGAACCCGAAGCCCGCCGCGCCGGCGCCGAAGCCGCCCGCGCCACCGCCGCCCGGCGACAGGGGATCGCCGCCGAGGTCGTAGACGCGGCGTTGATCTCCTTGAACCGCTCCTGCGTCTTCGGGTCCGGGTTGACGTCCGGGTGCAGTTCGCGTGCCAGGCGCCGGAACGCCTTCTTGATCTCGTCCTGCCCCGCATCCCGTCGGACGCCGAGTACCGCGTAGTAGTCCGTGGCCACCAAATGCTCCGCTTGTTCCGCCTGTAGAAGTGCTGCGACTGGAACCACCGTCAGAATTCTGACGGCGGCCTTTTCCTACGACTCGGCCAGGATCTGGCCCACGTACCGTGCCACCGCTCGCACCGCCCCCATTGTGCCCGGATAGTCCATCCGGGTCGGACCGATCACACCCAGTTTGGCCACGCTCTCGTCGCCCGAACCGTAGCCCACGGAGACGATCGAGGTGGAATTGAGCCCTTCGTACGCGTTCTCCCGGCCGATCCGGACCGTCATCCCGGCGTCGGCCGTCTCACCCAGGAGGCGGAGCAGGACGACCTGCTCCTCCAGCGCCTCCAGCACCGGCTGGATGGTGAGCGGGAAGTCGTGCCCGAAGCGGGTCAGGTTGGCCGTGCCGGCCAGCATGATCCGCTCCTCGTTCTGCTCGGCGAGCGCCTCGAAGAGCGTCGCCAGGACGGTGGTGACGGTCGGCCGGTCGGCCGCCTCGAACTGGGACGGCAGTTCGTCCAGCAGTCCCGGGACGTCGGGCAGGCGCTGCCCGGCGGCCCTCGTGTTGACCTTGGCCCGCAGGTCGGCCAGGACGGTCTCGCCGACCGTGCCCGGACAGTCCACGAGCCGCTGCTCGACCCGGCCGGTGTTGGTGATCAGGACCAGCATCACCTTGGCCGGGGCGAGCGCCACCAGTTCGATGTGGCGCACGGTGGACCGGGAGAGCGAGGGGTACTGGACCACCGCGACCTGCCGGGTGAGCTGGGCGAGCAGCCGGACCGTGCGGGCGACGACGTCGTCCAGGTCGACCGCGCCGTCCAGGAAGTGCCGGATCGCCCGCCGCTCGGGCGCGCTCATCGGCTTGACCTCGGCCAGCCGGTCGACGAACAGGCGGTACCCCTTGTCGGTGGGGATCCGCCCGGCGCTGGTGTGCGGCTGGTGGATGTAGCCCTCCTCCTCCAGCGCCGCCATGTCGTTGCGGACGGTGGCCGGGGACACGCCGAGGCTGTGCCGCTCCACCAGGGCCTTGGACCCGACCGGTTCCTCGGTGCCCACGTAGTCCTGGACGATCGCGCGAAGCACCGCGAGCTTGCGGTCGTCGAGCTGGCGGACCTCACCGGCCATGGGGCACGCACCTCCGTCTTCGCACGTTGTCCGATGTGACATGTGTCCGTTCGTCCTGCTGCGGGCCCCGATGGCGGGCCCCGGCTTTGGCACTCTGAACACACGAGTGCCAGAACCGTACCTGCCAGTGTAAGGCCCGGGTCCGACGGCAGGAACGGCCCGGCGGGAGTGATCCTGCCCGCACTCCGCGGCGCGCGGGTGATGCCCCGCGCCCGTCCGGGTGGGAGCATCGATAGCGGACGGCGAACAGAGGAGCAGAGATGTCGACCTCGGGCCAGCACACCCGCTTCGCACCGGACCGCGGCCTGACCGGCCGGATGGTCGGGACGATGTTCGTGATCGGGCTGCTGTACGTCGGATTCACCGGCCTGCTGATCGTGCTGCTGCGCGGGGCCTGGCCGCTGATCGTGCTGCTCTCCGGCGGTCTGTTCGTGGCCCAGTTCTGGTTCAGCGACCGGATCACCGAACGGGCGATGGGCGCCCACCGGGTCACCCCGGAGCAGTACCCCCAGCTGCACGGCACCGTCGACCGGCTCTGCGCGCTGGCCGACATGCCCAAGCCCCGGGTGGCGGTCGCCGACAACGACATGCCGAACGCCTTCGCCACCGGCCGCAACCCGCAGAACGCCGTGGTCTGCGTGACCACCGGGCTGCTGCGGCGGCTGGAGCCGGAGGAGCTGGAGGGCGTGCTCGCGCACGAGCTGTCGCACGTCGCCCACCGGGACGTCGCGGTGATGACGATCGCCGGGTTCCTCGGGGTGCTGGCCGGGGCGATGACCCGGATCGCGATGTACGGCGGCTTCATGGGCGGCGGCCGCAACAACAACGACTCCAACGCGGCGATCATCGCGCTGGTCATCCCGCTGGTGTCGATGGTGGTCTACGCGATCAGCTTCCTGCTGACCCGGCTGCTCTCCCGCTACCGCGAGCTGGCGGCCGACCGGGCCGCGGCCCAGCTGACGGGCCGGCCCAGCGCGCTCGCCTCGGCACTGACCAAGGTGACCGGCCAGATCGCCGCCATCCCGACCAAGGACCTGCGCCAGGCCCAGCCGTACAACGCCTTCTACTTCGCCCCGGCGCTGAGCGCCCGGGACGCCGCCTCGCAGCTGCTCTCCACCCACCCGTCGCTGGAGCGGAGGCTGGAGCAGCTCGCGAAGATGTCGGCCGGGCTCGGCCGCTGACACCACCCTCCGGAAGGGACCGCCGTGGGATTCCTGGACACGCTGTTCGGCCGCACCAAGCCGGTCAGGCCCGACCTCGACCAGCTGTTCGGCGTGCCGTCGGCCGCGCTGACCCTGGAGGCGGCCGCCGGGTTCCGGCCCACCGGCGTCGGGTCGGTCTGCTTCGCCTCCGTCGAGGGCGGCGCCTTTGGCGAGGTCGAACGGCAGGTGCGGGCGCTGCTGGACGCCGACGCCGGGCGCGGCGGCGTCCCGGTGGAGGCCTCCAAGGACGCGTACGGCTACTCCTGGCTGCTCGCCCGGCACAGCCCCGAGGAGCTGCCGGAGCTGGTCAACGACCTGCACGCGGTCAACAGCGAGCTGGAGGCGAACGGCTTCGGGCCGCAGCTGCTCTGCTCGCTGGTCGCCTTCCGCGACCCCGAGGGGCGGCCGCTGGCCCTGGTCTACCTGTACAAGCGCGGCACGTTCTACCCGTTCGCGCCGGTGCCGGGCGGCGGGGAGAAGCGCAACAGCCCGCTGGAGCTGCAGGTCAACGCCATGCTCGGGAACGACCTGCGGCTGGAGAAGGACCTCACCCGCTGGTTCCCGGTCTGGGGCGCGCCGGGCCTGTGACGGCCGGGCCTGTGACGGCCGGACCGCCCGGCCGTAATTCGCTGGCCCGCCGACCCCGGGGCGTCCTAGGGTCCGGCCGTGATCAACTGGACCGAGATCGAGACCGCGGAGCCCACCCCCGAGCTGCTGGCCGCGGTGAGCGGGGCACTGCGCTCCCCCGACCCGCAGACCCGCGACAGCCTCGCCTACGAGCAGCTGTGCCGCTGGATCCCGCGCCTCGCGCCGCCGGAGCTGTACGCGCTCGGCGACGAGATGGCCGAACGGCTGGCCGACCCCGAGATCCAGGCCCGGACCTTCGCCCCGCTGATCCTCGCCGACCTCGTCGACGCCGGCGCCTACCGCCCCGCCTGGCTGGACGCCTTCGCCCGCTGGTACCCCGCCGAGACGGACCTGCGCGGGTGGGACCAGGAGCTCGGCTGGCTGCACGCGGTCGCGCACGGCGCCGACCTGCTGGCCGCCCTCGGCCGCAGCCCGCTGGTCACCGACCCCGAGCCGCTGCTGGAGCTGGCCGCCGCCCGGCTGCTGGCCCCCACCGACCACGTCTGGGACGCCATGGAGGACGACCGGCTCGGCCGCGCCGTCGCCCTCGTCCTCACCCGGCCCGGGCTGACCGAGCGGCAGGCGCTGGCCTGGCTCGACCCGATCGCCGCCCAGCCCCCGCGCCGCCCCACCGCGTCGGCCCCCGGCGTCGCCGCGACCCTCTCCAACACCCTGCGGACCCTGCGGGTGGTGTACGTGCTCGCCGACCGGGGCGTCCGCCCGGCCCGCGGCGCCGAGCCGCTGACGGTGCAGCACTGTGCCGCCCTGCGCGCGCGGATCGCCGCGCTCCTGGTGGTCAACTCGCCGTTCACGGGCTGACGCCTCGTAGACTCCGGGGAATGCGCAGCCGCGAGTACGGACCAGACCTCACCCCGCCGTGGAAGCGGCAGCAGCCCGCCCCGGAGGTGCCCGCCGAACGGGACCTCGTGGTGGAGGAGGCGGCGACCGGCTTCTGCGGCGCGGTGGTGCGCTGCGAGAAGACCGCCGAGGGCTTCACCGTCACGCTGGAGGACCGGTTCGGCAAGCACCGGGTCTTCCCCATGGTGGCGCGCGGGTTCCTGTGGGAGGGCCGGGTCGTCACACTGGTCCGGCCCGCCGGCCCGGCCCCCGCGAAGGGCCCCGGCCGCACGGCCTCCGGCTCGCTGGCCGTCCCCGGCGCGCGCGCCCGGGTCGCCCGGGAGTCCCGGATCTACGTCGAGGGCCGGCACGACGCCGAGCTGGTCGAGCGGGTCTGGGGCGACGACCTGCGGATCGAGGGCGTGGTGGTCGAGTACCTGGAGGGCGTCGACGACCTGCCCGCGATCGTCGCCGACTTCGCCCCGGGCCCGGGGCGGCGCCTCGGCGTCCTGGTCGACCACCTGCTCCCCGGCACCAAGGAGCACCGCATCGCCGCCCGGGTCACGGGGGACGCGGTGCTCGTCGTCGGCCACCCCTACATCGACGTCTGGCAGGCCGTGAAGCCCGCCTCCGTCGGCATCCCCGCCTGGCCGGACGTCCCGCGCGGCGAGGTCTGGAAGGAGGGCGTCTGCCGCCGCCTCGGCTGGCCCGCGGACACCCCCGCCGCCTGGAAGCGCATCCTGTCCCGGGTGAACAGCTACAAGGACCTGGAGCCCGAGCTCCTCGGCCGCGTCGAGGAGCTCATCGACTTCGTGACCCTCCCGGATCAGGAGTAGGTCTGGAACTCCGAGGTGTCGAGCGTGATGCCCAGCAGATCCACCTCGACCGGATCGCCGAACTTCGTGGTCCGCTCGGCCCAGTACACCGGGGTACCGGAAGCCGTGTCGGTGGTCAGATCCGTGAGGAGCACACACACGCCCTTGAGCGGATCGACGATGAGGTACGCCGGGATCCCGCCCTGGGCGTACATCTCACGCTTGGTCCGGTAGTCGCGGTGAACGCTGGTCTTGGAAACCACCTCGACCACCACGGTCACCGCGGAGGCGGCCAGCAGACGGCCCGCCTCCGGGACGACACCCCGCTCGAACACGACCAGATCCGGTTGGGGCTCGCTGGCCTCGCCGGAGATGATCAGATCCTGGGTCTGGAGCGCCCGCCACCGGGTGTAGGGGGTCTGGTGCTGAATCGCGGAGACGATGAGGTTGTGGACCATGTCCGGCCCGGCCATCATCACGATTTCCCCCCTGATGAGCTCGGCCTTGACGCCTTCCGGAACCTCCAGGTTCTCGAAGATCCCCATCATCCGGTCATCGATGGCGGTCACTGCGCGCTCCCTCCGACGGCTGACACCACGTTAACGGCCCTCAGTCCACCAGGTCACGCACGACGGCGTCGGCCAGGAGGCGACCCTGGAGGGTGAGGACGGCGCGGCCGGCGGCGTACGGCTCCGCGGCGAGGAGGCCGTCGGCGAGGTGGCGGCCGGCGGCCTCCAGGCCGGTCCCCGTCAGGAGGGTGAGCGGGATGCCCTCGGCGAGGCGCAGTTCCAGCAGGATGCGCTCGACCCGGCGGTCCTCGTCCGCGAGCACCTCACGGCCCTGGGCCGGGGTGCGGCCCTGGGCGAGGGCCTGCGCGTAGGCGGCGGGGTGCTTGGCGTTCCACCAGCGGACTCCGCCGACGTGGCTGTGCGCGCCGGGGCCGGCGCCCCACCAGTCGGCGCCGGTCCAGTAGAGCTCGTTGTGGCGGCAGCGGCCCTCGGGGGTGGTGGCCCAGTTGGAGACCTCGTACCAGGAGTAGCCGGCGGCGGCGAGCGCCTGCTCGGCGATCAGGTAGCGGTCGGCGTGCACGTCGTCGTCGATCATCGGGAGCTCGCCGCGCTTGACCCTGGCGGCCAGCTTGGTGCCGTCCTCGACGATCAGCGAGTAGGCCGAGACGTGGTCCGGTCCGGCGCCGATCGCGGCGTCCAGGGAGGCCCGCCAGTCGTCGTCGGACTCACCGGGGGTGCCGTAGATGAGGTCCAGGTTGACGTGCTCGAAGCCGGCCGCGCGGGCCTCGGCGACGCAGGCCTCGGGACGGCCCGGGGTGTGGTGGCGGTCGAGCAGCTTCAGCACGTGCGGGCGGGCGCTCTGCATGCCGAAGGAGATCCGGTTGTAGCCGCCGGCGCGGAGCTCGGCGAGGTAGGCCGGGTCGACGGACTCCGGGTTGGCCTCGGTGGTGACCTCGGCGTCGTCGGCGAGCCCGAACTCGTCGCGGATCGCGGCGAGCATCTTCACCAGGTCCCTGGCGGGCAGCAGGGTGGGCGTGCCGCCGCCGAGGAAGACGGTCCGCACCGGGAGGTCCGCGGAGCCGAGCACCTTCCGGGCCAGCCGGATCTCGGCGACCACGTTGTCCGCGTACGTCTCCTGCGAGGCGACCGCCCCCGAGGAGCGCAGCTCGGTGGCGGTGTAGGTGTTGAAGTCGCAGTAGCCGCAGCGGCTCGCGCAGTACGGCACGTGCAGGTAGAAGCCGAACGGCCGCGACCCGAGCCCGGCGAGGGCGTGCGCGGGCAGGGAACCGTCGGACGGCACGGGTTCGCCGTCGGGGAGTGCGGAGGGCATGACCCCATTGTCCCGTACGGCCCGCGCAACCACGCGGGCCGTACGGGACGGCGGCGGATCAGGCCTCGTTGGCGCCCGCGTACATCCCGGCGACGGCGTCCGCGTACGTCTTCTCGACGACCGGGCGCTTGATCTTCAGGCTGGGGGTGAGCTCGCCGTGCTCGACGTCGAGGTCGCGCGGCAGCAGGTGGAACTTCTTGATCGTCTGCCAGCGCTGGAGGTCGGCGTTGAGCCGCTGCACGAAGCCCTCGATCAGCTTGTGCACCTGCGGGTCGGCGACCACCTCGGCGTAGGACTTGCCGGCCAGGCCGTGCTCGGCGGCCCAGGGCATGATCACCGGCTCGTCCAGGCCGATCAGCGCGGTGCAGTAGTTGCGGCCGTTGCCGATCACCAGGACGTTGCTGACGAACGGGCAGACCGCCTTGAACTTGCCCTCGACCTCGCTGGGCGCGACGTACTTGCCGCCGGAGGTCTTGAACATATCCTTCTTGCGGTCGGTGATCCGCAGGAAGCCGTCCGGGGAGAGCTCGCCGATGTCCTCGGTGTGGAACCAGCCGTCCGCCTCCAGCACCTCGGCGGTCTTCTCCGGCAGGTCGTGGTAGCCGCGCATGATGCCGGGGCCGCGGAGCAGAATCTCCCCGTCCTCGGCGATCCGGACCTCGGTCCCGGGCAGCGGACGCCCGACGGTGCCGATCCGGACGTCCTCGGCACGGTTGACCGTCGAGCCGGCACTGGTCTCGCTGAGGCCGTAGCCCTCCAGGATCGGGACGCCCGCGCCGATGAAGAAGTAGCCGATCTCGGGGGCCAGGGCCGCGCTGCCGGAGACGGCACCGCGCATCCGCCCGCCGAACGCCGCGCGGATCTTGGAGTACACCAGCTTGTCGGCCAGCGCGTGCTGGAGGCCGAGGGCGAACGGCACGCTGTCGCGGCCGGTGGCGATCCGGTTGGCCTGGGCCGTCCGGGCGTGGTCGCGGGCGACCTTGGCGGCCCAGAGGAAGATCTTGTACTTGGCGCCGCCCTCGGCCCGGGCCTTGCCGGCGATGCCGTTGTAGACCTTCTCGAAGATGCGCGGCGCCGAGGCCATGACGGTGGGCCGGATCACCGGCAGGTTGTGGATGATCCGGTCGACCCGGCCGTCCAGGGCCATCACGTGGCCGGTGGCGATCTGGCCGGAGATCAGCGTCTTGCCGAACACGTGCGACAGCGGCAGCCACATGTACTGGACGTCGTCGGCGGCCAGCAGCCCGCTCGCCTCCTGGGCACGCCCCTCGTACGCCCAGCAGTCGTGCACCAGGCGCACGCCCTTGGGACGGCCGGTGGTGCCGGAGGTGTAGATCAGGGTCGCCAGCTGCTCCTTGTCGAGCGCGGCGACGGCCTTCTCCACGGCGTCCGGGTGCTGCTCCAGGTACTCGGCGCCGAGCTGCTCCAGCTCGGCGAGGCCGAGCACGTTGAACCCGCCGGACTCCGGGGCGGTGGCGGGCACGTCGAAGAGGATGACGGTCCGCAGCTCGGGCAGCTTCCCGGCCTGCTCCACGACCTTGGCCAGCTGGCCGGCGTTCTCCGCGAACAGGGCCCGGGAGCCGGAGTTGGAGAGGATGAAGGCCGTCTCGTCGGCGTTGGTGCTCGGGTAGACGGTGGTCGTGGCCGCGCCCGCGCACATGTTGCCGAGGTCGGCGACGACCCACTCCAGGCGGGTGGAGGAGGCCAGCGCGACCCGGTCCTCGGGCTGGATGCCGAGCGACATCAGGCCGGCGGCCACCGCCTTGACCCGGGCGGCGGTCTGCGCCCAGGTCAGCGAGCGCCACTGCTCGGCCCCGGGGGCGCTGTCCGCGGCCTGCTCGTCCACGGGGGCGGGGTAGCGGTAGGCCTCACCGGCCGGGGTGGCGGCGACCCGCTCCAGGAACAGGTGGGCGACGGAGGCGGGACGCCCGGCGACGATGTCGTCACGGCCGGAGTCGATCAGGGACTGCGCGGAACTCAACGAGGACCTCCGGGGGCGGGTGGCCGTCTGAGGGACTGTCGCGGCTCCCGTGGGGGCGGTCGCCGGGCCCCCGGGAAACCGGAGCGGTACCGGTGAGTAACAAGGGGGCAATCAGCAGCCTAGGGGGAAACCGGTCATTCCGTAAGGGGGCGGCCCGGGCTGGCACCCCGCCGGACGGCCCGTGCAGCCCGCCGGCACCCCCGAGGGCCCGGCCCGCCGCACGTTCGGGCAAAGGACTGGACAAACATCCGGGCGGACTACCGGGAATAGCCTGTGCGAGTCCACCAAAGCACGAGAATTGGGATGCGAATCCCCCTGCCGACGACAAGAGTGTGCCAGTGCTGATCAGACTGCTCAGGGCGTACCTGCGCCCCTACTCCCGACCGATCATCCTGCTGGTGCTGCTCCAGCTGGTCTCTACGCTCGCCCTGCTCTACCTGCCCACGCTCAACGCCGACATCATCGACGACGGGGTCGTGAAGGGCGACACCGGCACCATCCTGCGCCTCGGCGGCGTGATGATCGCCGTCACCCTGCTCCAGGCGCTCTGCTCGATCGGCGCGGTCTACTACGGCGCGCGCACCGCGATGGCCGTCGGCCGGGACGTCCGGGCCGCCGTCTTCGACCGGGTGCAGAGCTTCTCCGCCCGCGAACTCGGCCAGTTCGGCGCCCCCTCCCTGATCACCCGCACCACCAACGACGTCCAGCAGGTCCAGATGCTGGTCCTGATGTCCTTCACGCTGATGGTCGCCGCGCCGATCATGTGCGTCGGCGGCATCATCATGGCGCTCAACCAGGACGTCCCGCTCTCCGCCCTGCTGCTCGCCGTCGTCCCGGTCCTCGGCATCGTGGTCGCCCTGCTGGTCCGCGCACTGCGCCCGAAGTTCCGCAGCATGCAGACGAAGATCGACACCGTGAACCGGATCCTGCGCGAGCAGATCACCGGCATCCGGGTCATCCGCGCCTTCGTCAAGGACGACCACGAGCAGAACCGGTTCGACGGCGCCAACGGCGACCTCACCGGCGTCTCGCTCCAGGTCGGCCGGCTGATGTCCCTCATGTTCCCGACCGTGATGCTGGTGGTGAACGTCTCCAGCGTCGCCGTGCTCTGGTTCGGCGCGCACCGGATCGACAGCGGCGGCATGGAGATCGGCGCGCTGACCGCCTTCCTCTCCTACCTGATGCAGATCCTCATGAGCGTCATGATGGCCACCTTCATGTTCATGATGGTGCCCCGCGCCGAGGTCTGCGCCGAACGCATCCAGGAGGTCCTGGACACCCGCTCCAGCGTCGTCCCGCCGTCCGCGCCGGTCACCGAGGTGCTCGCCCGCGGCAACCTGGAGCTGCGCGACGTCGAGTTCCGCTACCCCGGCGCCGAAGCCTCGGTGCTGCGCGGCATCGACATCACCGCCCGCCCCGGCCAGACCACCGCCGTCATCGGCTCCACCGGCAGCGGCAAGTCCACCCTGCTCGGCCTCGTCCCCCGGCTCTTCGACGCCACCTCCGGACAGGTCCTGCTCGACGGCGTCAACGTGCGCGACCTCGCCCCCGAGGCCATCGCCGAGACCGTCGGCCTCGTCCCGCAGAAGCCCTACCTGTTCACCGGCACCGTCGCCAGCAACCTGCGCTACGGCCGGCCCGACGCCACCGACGAGGAGCTCTGGCACGCCCTCGACGTCGCCCAGGCCAGGGAGTTCGTCGAACGCTTCCCCGAGGGCCTGGACGCGCCCATCGCCCAGGGCGGCAGCAACGTCTCCGGCGGCCAGCGCCAGCGCCTCGCGATCGCCCGCGCACTGGTCCGCAAGCCCGGCGTCTACCTGTTCGACGACTCCTTCTCCGCGCTCGACTACGCCACCGACGCCCGGCTGCGCAAGGCGCTCGCCCGCGAGACCTCCGACGCCACCGTGCTGATCGTCGCCCAGCGCGTCTCCACCATCCGCGACGCCGACCGGATCATCGTCCTCGACGAGGGCGCCGTGGTCGGCAGCGGCACCCACGGCGAGCTGATGGCCGGCAACCCGACGTACCGGGAGATCGTGCTCTCCCAGCTCACCGAGCAGGAGGCGGCGTGACCACCCCGGAGATGACCCCGGAGAAGACCCCGGACGGCGCCCCGGCGGGGCTGACGCCGCTGACGAAGGGCCCGGCGCAGGACGCCGGGACCGGCAGGGCGGGCCCCGGCGGCGCGGCCCCCGCCGAACCGCGCAGCGACTCGCAGTCCGCCGCCGCCCGCCGCGGCCCGGCCGGCCCCGGCCGGTTCATGGGCGGCCAGGGCGCCGAGAAGTCGATGGACTTCAAGGGCTCCGGCAAGCGCGTCCTCAAACTGCTGCGCCCGGAACGCACCCTGCTCGCCGGCGTCCTCGCTCTCGGCGTGCTCAGCATCGGCTGCGCCGTGACCGGCCCCAAGATCCTCGGCAACGCCACCGACCTGATCTTCGCCGGCGTCGTCGGCGCCAAGTTCCCGGCCGGCGCCTCCAAGGAGCAGGTCGTCGAGGGCCTGCGCGCCGGCGGCGACGGCAGCGTCGCCGACCTGCTCTCCTCGATCGACTTCACCCCCGGCCAGGGCATGGACTTCGGGGCGATCGGCACCGTGCTGCTCTGGGTGCTGGCGATCTACGTCGCCTCCGCCCTCTTCGGCATCGTCCAGGGCCGGCTGGCCACCACCGCCATCCAGCGGGCCGGCTACCGGCTGCGCCAGGACGTCGAGGCCAAGCTCGCCCGGCTGCCGCTCACCTACTTCGACAAGCAGCCCCGCGGCGAGGTGCTGAGCCGGGTCACCAACGACATCGACAACATCAGCCAGTCCATGCAGCAGACCATGGGCCAGGTGGTGAACTCGCTGCTCACCGTCGTCGGCGTGCTGGCCATGATGTTCTGGATCTCGCCGCTGCTCGCCCTGATCGCGCTGGTCTCGGTGCCGCTCTCGGTGGTCGTGGCGACCAAGGTCGGCAAGCGGGCACAGCCGCAGTTCGTCCAGCAGTGGAAGTCCACCGGACAGCTCAACGCCCACATCGAGGAGATGTACACCGGGCACGCCCTGGTCAAGGTCTTCGGCCGGCAGAAGGAGTCCGCGGAGACCTTCCGCGAGCACAACGAGTCGCTCTTCGAGTCCAGCTTCCGGGCCCAGTTCATCTCCGGGATCATCCAGCCCGCGATGATGCTCATCGGCAACCTGCAGTACGTGCTGGTCGCCGTGGTCGGCGGGCTCCGGGTGGCCAGCGGCGCGCTGTCGATCGGCGACGTCCAGGCCTTCATCCAGTACTCGCGGCAGTTCAGCCAGCCGCTCACCCAGGTCGCCAGCATGGCCAACCTGCTGCAGTCCGGCGTCGCCTCCGCCGAACGCGTCTTCGAACTGCTGGACGCGCCCGAGCAGACTCCCGAGCCGGCCATGCCGGAACGCCCCGACGCCGTCCGCGGCCGGGTCGCCTTCCAGGACGTCTCCTTCCGCTATGACCCCGACAAGCCCCTCATCGAGGACCTCTCGCTCAAGGTCGAGCCCGGGCAGACCGTCGCCATCGTCGGCCCCACCGGCGCCGGCAAGACCACCATGGTCAACCTGCTGATGCGGTTCTACGAGGTCAGCGGCGGCCGGATCACCCTCGACGGGGTCGACATCGCCGCGATGTCCCGCGAGGACCTGCGCTCCGGCATCGGCATGGTGCTCCAGGACACCTGGCTGTTCGGCGGCACCATCGCCGAGAACATCGCCTACGGTGCCGACGGCGCCACCCGCGAGCAGGTCGTCGAGGCGGCCAAGGCCGCGCACGTCGACCGCTTCGTCCGCACCCTGCCGGACGGCTACGACACCAAGATCGACGACGAGGGCACCGGCGTCAGCGCCGGCGAGAAGCAGCTCATCACCATCGCCCGGGCATTCCTCGCCCAGCCGTCGATCCTCGTCCTGGACGAGGCCACCAGCTCGGTCGACACCCGTACCGAGGTGCTGATCCAGCGCGCCATGGCCCGGCTGCGCACCGGGCGCACCAGCTTCGTGATCGCCCACCGGCTCTCGACCATCCGGGACGCCGACGTGATCCTGGTGATGGAGAACGGCTCGATCGTCGAGCAGGGCACGCACGACGAGCTGATCGCCGCCGACGGCGCGTACGCGCGGCTGTACAAGGCGCAGTTCGCCGAGGCGGTGGCCGAGGTCGACTGACCGGTCACGCCCGGCGGACGAGCCGGAGGGGGACGAGCCGGAGGGGGACGTCGGCATCACGACGTCCCCCTCCGGCTCTTCGTCTTGCGGGTGGCGGGCGCTACCGTGGGGCCCGTGAGTGACGACCCGTCGGCCGCGGCCGTGCCCGGCCCGGACGCGATCCCGGGCGCGAACCCGACTGCCGGCCCGGATGCGAACCCGGACGCCGGCCCGGCTCCCGGCCCGGACGCCTTCGAGGCGAACCGGCGCTACCTGGGCTCGGTCGCCTACCGGCTGCTCGGCTCGTTCAGCGACGCCGAGGACGTCCTGCAGGAGGCCTGGCTGCGCTGGCGGTCCGTCGACCACTCCACCGTCGCCGACCCGCGGGCTTTCCTCACCACCGTCGTCACCCGGCTCTGCTACGACCAGCTCGGCTCCGCGCGGGCCCGCCGGGAGGCCTACTTCGGCGAGTGGCTGCCCGAGCCGGCCGTCTCCTACCAGGACTCCCCCGCCTCCCCCGCCGAGCTGGCCGAGCTCGGCGAGTCGGTCTCCCTGGCGCTGCTCACCGTCCTGGAGCAGCTGACCCCGGCCGAACGCGCCGCGTTCGTGCTGCACGACGTCTTCTCCGTCGGCTTCGACGAGATCGCCGCCTCGCTCGACCGTTCCCCCGAGGCCACCCGCCAGCTCGCCTCCCGGGCCCGGCGCCGGGTGAAGGACGGCGGACGCCGCGCCACCGCCGACCCCTCCGAGCACCGGCAGGCGGTGGAGGCGTTCGCCGCCGCGACCACCCGCGGCGACATCGAGGGCCTGCTCTCCGTGCTCGACCCGGACGTCGTCTGGCACTCCGACGGCGGCGGCGTCGTCAGCGCCGGCGCCCGCCCGGTGTTCGGCGCCGACAAGGTCTCCCGACTGGTCCGCGGCCTGATCGCCAAGTGGTTCACCCCCGCCATGCGCCTCGACCTCGCGCTGGTCAACGGCGAACCGGGCCTGCTCTGGCTCGACGAGTCCGGCGCGGTCGGCGGCGTGCTGGCCTTCACCGTCGCCGACGGCCGGATCACCGAGGCGTACGTGGTGGTCAACCCCGAGAAGCTGACCCGGATCGCACCGGCCGCCGGCTGACCCGACCCCGCATCCGGAACGTGACGCAGGTCACTGTCACGGTCCGGGCGGCCACGTCGTCCCCTTCCCGAAAACGCGGCGGGCGCAGGCACGCGGCGAACGCAGAACACGGCGGGCGCTTCGAGAGGGCGCTTCGGAGGAGGCGGACGACATGACCGAGAAGCAGATCGTCGTACTGGGTGCCGGCTACGCGGGGCTGGCCGCGGCGGCCCGGGCCGGCGGGCGGCGCAACCGGGTGACCCTGGTCGCCCCCGAGACCCGCTTCCTGCACCGCGTCCGCCAGCACGAGACCGCCGCCGGCCACCCCGCGCAACGGCCGACCGTCGCCCAGGTGGTCCGCGGCCGCGGCGTGCGGCACATCCCGGCGCGCGCCACCGCCCTCGACCTCGACGCCCGCAAGGTCCTGCTGGACACCGGCGAGACCATCTCCTACGACACCCTGGTCTACGCCCTCGGCAGCCGCACCGCCTGGCACGGCGTCCCCGGCGCCGCCGAGCACGCCTACCCCGCCGAGCGGGCCGCCGAACTGGGCGCGCGCCTGCGCGCCGCCGACCGCCCGGGCACCGTCGCCGTGGTCGGCGGCGGCGCCACCGGCATCGAACTGGCCACCGAGATCGCCGAGGCCCACCCCCGCTGGACGGTCCGGATCGTCGCCGCAGGCCAGGTCGGCGGTTGGTTCTCGGCCCGCGGCCGCCGCCACGTCCTGGACGTCATGGCCCGGCTCGGCGTCGAGGTGCACGAGCAGAGCACCGTCACCGCCGTCGACCCGGCTGGCCTGGACACCACCGCCGGCCGGATCCCCGCCGACCTGGTCGCCTGGGCCGCCGCCCTGGAGCCGCACCCGCTGGCCGCCGAGGCCGGTCTGACCGTCAACGCGGCCGGCCAGGCCGTGGTCGACGACCACCTGCGCTCGGTCTCGCACCCCGACGTCCACGTGATCGGCGACGCCGCCGAGGTCACCGTCCCCGGCACCGGCACCCTGCGGATGAGCTGCGCCACCGCCCTGCCGATGGGCCGCTACCTCGGCGGGCTGCTCGCCGGGGGCGCCGACAAGCCCTTCGCTTTCCGGTACGCGGTGCAGTGCCTGAGCCTCGGCCGCCGGGACGGGATGGTCCAGCTGATCCACGGCGACGACTCGATGCGGCCCACCGTGCTCACCGGCCTGCCCGGGCGGCTGACCAAGGCGCTCATCGTCAACGGCGTGGTGTGGTCCCTGCGGTGACCCCGGCGGGCCGGAGGTGCCGGGGCCGCGGCACCGCCGGCCGGTGACCGCGCACGCCCCGGTGCGCCGGGACGTGCCGGGGGGTCGGGGGGG
>NZ_CP026498.1:8275459-8278323 GCF_002953255.1 Streptomyces sp. CB01881 | reverse complement strand
GGGGCCGGGCGGGGGGGTGGGGGGGCCGGGGGCCGGGGGGCCGGGAGGTGTCGAGGGGCCGGGGCGCGTGCCGGGACCCGGGACATGCCGAGGGCCCGGGGCGGCTCGCCCCGGGCCCTCGTGCGCCGTCGGTTACTTCTTCTCCTTCGGCGCCTCTGCGTCGGTGGACAGCGCGGCGATGAAGGCCTCCTGCGGCACCTCCACGCGGCCGACCATCTTCATCCGCTTCTTGCCTTCCTTCTGCTTCTCCAGCAGCTTGCGCTTACGCGAGATGTCACCGCCGTAGCACTTGGCGAGAACGTCCTTGCGGATCGCGCGAACCGTCTCACGGGCGATCACCCGGGAGCCGATGGCCGCCTGGATCGGCACCTCGAACTGCTGGCGCGGGATCAGCTTCTGCAGCTTGCCCGCCATCATCACGCCGTAGTTGTAGGCCTTGTCCTTGTGCACGATCGCGGAGAACGCGTCCACCGCGTCGCCGTGCAGCAGGATGTCGACCTTCACCAGGCTGGCGCTCTGCTCGCCGATGGGCTCGTAGTCGAGCGAGGCGTAACCGCGGGTCTTGGACTTCAGCTGGTCGAAGAAGTCGAAGACGATCTCCGCGAGGGGGAGGGTGTAGCGCAGCTCCACCCGGTCCTCGGAGAGGTAGTCCATGCCCTGGAGGTTGCCGCGGCGGGACTGGCAGAGCTCCATGATCGCGCCGACGAACTCGTTCGGCGCCAGGATGGTGCCGCGCACGACCGGCTCGAACACCTCGGCGATCTTGCCGGTCGGGAACTCGCTCGGGTTGGTGACCGTGTGCTCGGTGCCGTCCTCCATCACCACGCGGTAGACCACGTTCGGGGCGGTGGAGATCAGGTCGAGGTTGAACTCGCGCTCCAGCCGCTCCCGGATGATCTCCAGGTGCAGCAGGCCGAGGAAGCCACAGCGGTAGCCGAAGCCCAGCGCCACCGACGTCTCCGGCTCGTAGACCAGCGCGGCGTCGTTCAGCCGCAGCTTGTCCAGGGCGTCACGGAGCAGCGGGTAGTCCGAGCCGTCCAGCGGGTAGAGGCCGGAGAACACCATCGGGCGCGGGTCCTTGTAGCCGCCCAGCGCCTCGGTCGCACCCTTGTGCATCGAGGTGATGGTGTCACCGACCTTGGACTGCCGGACGTCCTTCACACCGGTGATGATGTAGCCCACCTCGCCGACGCCGAGACCGTCGGCGACCTTCGGCTCGGGCGAGATGACGCCGATCTCCAGCAGCTCGTGGGTGGCGCCGGTCGACATCATCGCGATCCGCTCGCGCTTGGTGAGCTGACCGTCCACGACACGCACGTAGGTGACCACGCCGCGGTAGGAGTCGTACACCGAGTCGAAGATCATCGCGCGGGCCGGGGCGTCCTTGACGCCGACCGGGGCCGGGATGGTGTTCACGATGTGGTCGAGCAGGTCCTCGACGCCGAGGCCGGTCTTGGCGCTGACCTGGAGCACGTCGGACGGGTCGCACCCGATGATGTGCGCGATCTCCGCGGCGTACTTCTCCGGCTGGGCGGCCGGCAGGTCGATCTTGTTGAGCACCGGGACGATCGTGAGGTCGTTCTCCAACGCCAGGTACAGGTTGGCGAGGGTCTGCGCCTCGATGCCCTGGGCGGCGTCCACCACGAGGATGGTGCCCTCGCAGGCCGCGAGGGAGCGGGACACCTCGTACGTGAAGTCCACGTGACCCGGGGTGTCGATCATGTTGAGGATGTGCGTCGTACCGGCGTTCGCCCCGGTCTTCGGCGCCCACGGGAGGCGGACGGCCTGCGACTTGATGGTGATGCCGCGCTCGCGCTCGATGTCCATGCGGTCGAGGTACTGGGCGCGCATCTGCCGCGGGTCGACCACACCGGTGATCTGGAGCATCCGGTCTGCGAGCGTCGACTTGCCGTGGTCGATGTGGGCGATGATGCAGAAGTTGCGGATCAGCGCCGGGTCGGTACGGCTGGGCTCTGGCACATTGCTGGGGGTCGCGGGCACCTTGGTCCGATTCTCCGTTGGTCCGGGGGCCGGGTGCGTCGGGTCATCGCTGACCGGCTTCCCGGGGACCGGACAGTCGTCCGATCGAAATAGTTCCTCCCATACTCCCACGAGCACGACGTGCGCCGCCGTTCGGTTCTTCCCCGGACGCCGGACGGCGCCTCCCCGGGGTGCCGGACGCGCTGCCGCGGGGCGTCGGACGGGCGCTGCCACGGTGTGCCGGACGGCAGGTCGCCCAGGGGAACCGGAGAGCGTCTCCCGGGTGCCGGACAGCACTTCCCGGGCGCCCGGAGCTGCGGCAGGATGCGGTCGCATGATCCTGGAAAGTGCGCTTCTCGACGTCGTCCCCGGCCAGGAGGAGGCCTTCCTCGCCGCCTTCGCGCAGGCCCGGCCGCTGATCGCGGTCCAGCCCGGCTTCCGCTCGCTGGAACTGCGGCGCTGCCTGGACGAGGGCCGCACGTCGCGGTTCCTGCTCCAGGTGGAGTGGGAGAGGCTGGAGGACCACACGGACGGGTTCCGTCGCTCCGCCGAGTACGGGCGCTGGCGGGAGCTGCTGCACCGCTTCTACGCGCCGTTCCCCGAGGTCGAGCACTACGGCGAGCCGGTGCTCCGGGCCTGATCCGGCCGCTGCCGCCCCTGCTCCGCCCCGCCGGCCCCGGACGGCTCACGACGGGAGGCCGGCCGGCGGGCCGTCCGACAGGCGGCCGACCGGTTTGGGGCGGGGGGTGCGCCCCTGGTAGCGTTGGCCGCTGCACCTGGCCTCGGCATGCCCTCTCAGCTGGTCCGACGGCCGCGTGGTGCAGCCCGTTCAAACCGTTTACACACAAGACTGAGGCACTTTCGTGGCGAACATCCCAGATCAA
>NZ_CP026498.1:8218491-8275449 GCF_002953255.1 Streptomyces sp. CB01881 | reverse complement strand
CTCGCTGAAGACCGCTCTGCGCAAGGCCCGTGAGGCCGCTGCCGCCGGCGAGACCGAGAAGGCCGTCGTGCTGGCCCGTGCCGCCTCCAAGGCGCTCGACAAGGCCGTGAGCAAGGGCGTCATCCACGCCAACCAGGCCGCCAACAAGAAGTCGGCCATCACCAAGCGCGTCAACGCCGCCCAGGCCTGACACCCCGGGGCCACCGGCCCCACCCCCTCGGGACGAACCGGCCCTCTACCCGGACCCCCGAGGCGAGAAGACTCGCACCGTACGCGGCCTGCGTTCGCCACGCGGGTGCGGTGCAAAGGCAGTACGGCAGGCGCCGTAGCGGACCTCTCCCCAGAGGCTGCTGCGGCGCCTGTCGCGTTCTGTGGTCCAACCGCTATGGTCGGTCACGGCGGTTCCGGGATCACGGTCGCGGCGACCGCCTCGGCGGCAGACGCCGTACGGCGAGTACGCGCCTTTGCCGAAGCCGGGCGCCGCCGAAGCCACGCCTTGCTGAAGCGGTCGCCGTCACCCGAAGCGGTCGCCGAATTCGGCGGCAAACCCGTCGTCGAACCTCGTCGTCGAACCTCGTCGCCGGACTCGTCACAGCTCGAATTCGCTGTTCCGCTGGATTCGTTGATCTCAACGACGCCGCCGAATGCACTGAAGCACTGAAGGCCTTGAAGGCCCAGGGGGGGACCACCTATGGCGACGCCACCGCCACCACCGCCGGCTCAGGGCGGGCCGGGGTTCACCGGCTTTCCGCAGCAGCAACCGCGGCCGGCGGGCGCACCCGGGTTCGGTCCGCCGCCCGGGCTGCCCTCCTCGCCCGGACTGCCGCCCACCTCCCCCGGACTGCCGCCGGCCCCGTCCGGCCCAGCCGGCGGGCCAGGCGGTGCGGGCGGTGCGGGCGGTGCGGGCGGGACGGGCCACACGGGCGGGAACCTGCGGCGGAACGCCGTCTGGGCGTTCGTGGGCGCCATCCTCGCCTCGGTCGTCTGGTCCGGTGCCGTGGCCGTCGTGCCCCGGATGGTGCAGGGCCGCTCCTCGGCGCAGAGCATCCACGGGTACCACGCCATCGACAAGATCTGCGAGGCGGGCAAACTCACCGCGTTCCGGCAGAAGTACAAGATGGTGGACAACTACCCGCTGGAGCACACCGGCCGCAGCGACTCCATGGACATCATGCGGTGCTACGCCCTGATGAAGCGCTCCGTCAGCGGGAGCGACACCCCGGACTACGCCACCCTCGACATCCGCGTCGAGCTGCACAAGACCGTCGACTCCTCGCCCGAGTACGCCGCCACCCGGCACTACTTCGAGCAGCAGAAGTTCGAGATCGCCGACGTGCCGAACCTCGGCCAGGAGGCGTACTACGCCTACGGCGACGAGCCGACCAGCTCCGACAAGACCTTCCACGACATCAACTACTACCTCGTGGTCAGGGACGGCGGCATGACGTTCTCGCTCTACTGGACCGACAACTACCAGCTCGGCAAGGACGCCACGCTGGACCGCGACACCGTCCGGAAGGCCATGCTCGACGACACCCGGGACATCCTCAAGGCGATCGGCGGGAAGTAGGCCGGGAGGTAGGCGGGGGCGGGGGCTTCTGCCCGGCCCGCTCGGGGCTCCGCCCCGGACCTGCCGCTCCTTCCCGCACCGGTCTGCTCCGCGCTGGCCGTTCCGTTGCTGCCCTCGCAGGACCCTCGCCGCCCTGGCAGCCCTGGCCGCTCAGTACGGGCGGGAGCCGGCCCGGGCGGCGCGGGCGACGGCAACCACGGCGCGTTCCAGGGCGTAGGCCGGGTCGTCGGAGCCTCCCTTGACCGCGGCGTCCGCCTGCGCGATCGCGGTCAAGGCGGTGGCCACGCCGTCGCCCGTCCAGCCGCGCATCTGCTGGCGGACCCGGTCGACCTTCCACGGCGGCATGCCCAGCTCGCGCGCCAGGTCGGCTGGGCGCATGTTCCGCCCGGTGGTGGCCAGCCGGCCGATGCTGCGCACCCCGGACGCCAGCGCGTAGGTGATGCCGGTCGGCGGCTGCCCCACGGCCAGCGCCCAGCGCAATCGTTCCAGCGCCTCGGCGGCCCGGCCGGTGACCGCCAGGTCCGCCACCTCGAAGCCGGTGGCCTCGGCCCGGCCGCTGTAGTAGCGGGCCACCACCGTGTCGTCGATCGTGCCCTCGACGTCCGAGGTGAGCTGGCTGCACGCCGCCGCCAGCTCGCGCAGGTCGCTGCCGAGCGCGTCCAGCAGCGCCTGGCACGCCTCCGGGGTCGCCGACCGCCCGAGCGTCCGGAACTCGCCCTTCACGAAGGCCAGCCGCTCCGACGCCTTGGCCAGCTTCGCGCAGGCGACCTCGCGGCCGCCGGCCTTGCGCCCCGCGTCCAGCAACCCCTTGCCCTTGGCGCCGCCCGCATGGACCAGCACCATGATCACTTCTTCGGCCGGGGCCTCGATGTACGCCTTGACCTCCTTCACGGAGTCGGCGCCGAGGTCCTGGGCGGCGCGGACCACGATCACCTTGCGCTCGGCGAAGAGCGAGGGCGTGGTCAGCTCGGCCAGACTGCCGGGCTGGAGGCTCCCGGGCGCGAGATCACGTACGTCGGTGTCCGGGTCCGCCGCCTTCGCCGCCGCCACCACCTGGGCGACCGCGCGGTCCAGCAGCAGCTCCTCCTGACCGACCGCGAGGGTCAGCGGGGCGAGCAGGTCATCGGGTGCACTCTTCCTGGCCATCGCGTACCAGCATCCCACGCGGCACGGACAGCCCTGCCCGGCCCGCTGGGTGCGGGGGGCATGGGGGCGCGGGGGTGTGGGGGCGGGGGGGTGTGGGGGTGCTGGGTGCTGGGCGACAGGGGGCGTCCGGGGGGTGGGCGCCGCACCCGCGAGAGCGCCTTGGAGAATGGACCGGTGACCGACGACCACACCACCGACCAGCCGGACGCCTTCGACCCGAACGCCCGGCAGCTCCTCGTCCTGCCCGACCGCGACGCCGCCGAGGAGGCCGCGGAGGAGCTCAGTGCCAACCACCCCGACCTCGGCGAACTCGAAATCATCCGGGACGCCCTGGCCGGCGAGGACGACGCCGAGGACGCCCAGTGGCTGGTGGTCGTGGAACCCCCCGAGGACGGCTGGACCCCCGGCCACCTGCGCGCCCTCGACGCCGTCGCCGCCGAGGCCGACGGCTGGCGCGAAGAGGGCTGACCCTCACCGCCCGACGTCCTGGCGGCGCCTTGGCCTCTCTGCCATCGCCCTGCCCTCTCCCTCCCGGCCGGACAGTTCCGGACCGTTCTGCACGGCCATCACGCCGCTTCCGCGTCGGCCCCGGGCACTGCCCGGGGGCCGACGCGCCATCTGAGCCCCGTCCTCTCGCGCGCCCTCCTCGCGCGCCCCTTCGTGCCCGGTTCAGGCCGGTGAGCCACGCTGGCCCTTGATGTCGTGCGGATGCCCTGGTGCTCCACGGCGCGCCGGGGTTTCACCCGTCACCGCAACGTCGGTCGGCAGGCCGTACGCATCACCGTCACGCCGCAAAGCCGGGGCCATCCGCCTGCCGGGACTCGCCGGTCCGGCCTGGCCGCCGCCCGCGAGATCCCGCAGCTGCACCAGAAGTCGGCCGGTCCGACTTCTGGTGCGGTGCCCGGTTCCCGCTGGGGCAGGGTGCGGACATCTCCCGCCTCCGCTGCCCCACCCTCTGCTTCCGGCCTTCCGTGCCGCTCACGACATCTTCGCGAAGCAGCCCACGCCACCTCCCAGGTCGCGCTCCGGGCGGGCCCGGAGCGCGACGACCACTCGACTCCCCGGCCCTGCCCACGTGCGCCGGGCCGGGCCTTGCCCGGGCCGGTGCACCTCTCTGGCCCCCGCCCCCCACCCCCTCGCTCTCCCTCCCCACCCTGTCCCCTCCTCCCGCTGGGGAGGGAGAGCGAGCGAGCCGGAGGAGGCGCTCAGGTGGGCGGGCCGCGCGGCCCGCCCACCTGGTGGAGCGGACGAGAAGCGCGGGGACCGTGCAGGGCCTCGGCATCGTGCGGGTGGACCACGGCACCAAGGCGCGCCGGGGTGTCACCCGTCACGGCGATGTCACCGGCACGGTCCGTACGCAGCACCGTCGCACCGAGGGCACGCAGGTGGTCGACCGTCCTCGCCGACGGATGGCCGTACGGATTGCCCTCGCCGCAGGAGATCAATGCCAGCCGAGGGCGCAGGGCCGAGGCCAGGCCCCAGTCCTGATGCGCCGAGCCGTGATGGGCCACCTTCAGAACGTCCACCTTGACCCCACTTCCCAATCTCCCCGACAACGCCGACTGCGCCGGCGGTTCGAGATCACCCAGCAGAGCCAGTTCCAGCCCGCCCGCGACGGTCACCAGCAGCGCGACGCTGACGTTGTTGGCCCCGGACGCATCACCCGGCAGCTCGGCCTCCGGCCAGACCACCTGCCAGGACAAGCCCGGCCCGACCGACCTCCGTTCACCACGCCGGGCCCTCAGCACGGGAATCCCCGCGGCCGCCGCCCACCCGGTCACCCGGGCCGCCTCGCCCGGCGGATCGTTCACACTCGTCCCCTCGACCGCCCCGACCGCGCGCCCCCGCAACACCCCCGGCACGCCCTCCACGTGATCGGCGTGGAAGTGGGTCAGCAGCAACAGCGGAACCCGCGTGATCCCGAGGTCGCGCAGACAACGGTCCGCCGCCTGCGGGTCCGGGCCGGCATCGACCACCACCGCGCTGTCCGTCGCCGCGCCACCGTCCGAGGTCACCGGCAGCACCAGCATGTCGCCCTGCCCCACGTCACACATGACCAGCCGCCACCCCGGGGGCGGCCAGCCGGTCGCGAGCCGGGTGAGCAGGGGCGGGCGCAACAGCACGGCCAGCAGGACGAGGAAGAGAAGACCCGCGACCACCGGCCGGATCCAACCGCGGCGAACGCGCGGGCCGGTCGCGGCCGCACGCCGGGGAAGCAGGAGCGGCACCGTCCAGCACAGCGCCACGGTCGCCAGGGCGAGCGTCACCGTACCGAGGAGTCCGCCCGGCCAGGAGAGCCGGCCTCCCGGCAGGTCGGCGCCGTGCCGGGCCACCGCTGCCAGCCAGCCGGCCGGCAGCCCGGCCACTTCCGCGAGCAGCCGGGCCGGTGCCGGGAGGAACGGGTCCAGTACGAGCACCGCGAAGCCGAGCAGAGTCGCCGGGGCCACCGCCAGCTCGGCCAGCAGGTTGCACGGGACGGCGACGAGGCTGATGTGCCCGGACAGCACCACCGTCACGGGTGCGCAGAGCGCCTGCGCCGCGGCCGTCGCCCCGACGGCACCCGCCAGGTGGTGCGGCCAGCCGCGCGCCCGCAGGGCCCGGGCCCAGTGCGGGCCGAGGACCAGCAGGCCGGTGGTGGCGAGCACCGAGAGCAGGAAGCCGAATGACCGCGCCAGGTAGGGGTCGAGGAGCACCAGGAGCAGGACGGTGCCGGACAGGGCGGGCACCGCCTGGCGCGGACGGCCGGTGGCCAGCGCGAGCATGCCGATCAGGCCCGTGCCTGCCGCCCGCAGCACGCTGGGCTCAGGCCGGCAGATGGTGACGAAGGCCAGCGTGACGGCCGTGCCGAGCAGCGCGGTGGTACGCAGGGGGAGCCCGAACAGAGCTGCAAGGCCCCGCCGTTCGGGGGTGCCGGCCTGCCCTGGCGCACCGAGCAGGGCGCCGAGGACGATCGCGAGGTTGGCCCCGCTCACTGCGACCAGGTGTGCCATGTCGGTGGCCCGGAAGGCGTCCAGGAGGTCGCCGGACAGCCGCGAGGTGTCCCCGACGACCAGCCCCGGGAGCAGTCCTCGCGCGTCCACCGGGAGCCCGTCGCTCGCGGACCGCAGCCCCGCCCGCAGCCGGCCGGCGACCCGCTGCGGCAGGCTCGGCGGCATGAGTTCCCGGAGCGGCCCGTGCACGACCAGCAGCGCGGCCGACTCGTCGTCGTGCCCCTCCCCCGCGGGGCGGACATCGGCCTCGACGGCCACCCTGGCCGACGGCAGCAGCCGCTGCCACTGGCCGATGTCCGCCCCGCGCGCCAGCACCGTCACCGGGGTCCGGGTCCTGGTCGCGCCGACGCCCGGCCCCGGCTCGGGGCCGGCCAGGACGGTGACCCGGTCCACCACGGCGTCCACGGTGAGGACGGCCTGCCCGGCGGTCGTCCCCCTGGTCCGGGAGGTGTGGGCCTTCGGGTCTCCGGTGATCGTCAGCTCGACGTCCACCGCGGGGGCGGGGCCCGCGACCCGGGCCAGCGACGGCACCGGACCCCGGTGCAGGTCGGCGGTGTGCAGCAGGGTCACGGCGGTGGCCGCCGCACCGGTGAGCAGCACCGCGGCCGCCGTCACGCCGGCGCCTCGGCGCCGCCACACACCCGGGCGGGCGAGCAGGAGGACGGCGACGACCGCGGCCGCGCCCGCTGCAAGGAGCAGCAGGAGACCGCGGCCCGCGCCCGGGCCGAGGACGGCCGCCGTGACGGCCCACGCCGCGACGGCGGGCAGGAGCAGTCGAAGGTCGCTGACCGGCAAGGAGGTTGAGGACGGACGGGCGGTCGGACGGAGATCGACGGCCGTGGTGGCGGCGATGATGGCACCTCCCTTCAGCTGGGTCGGCGGGCGGGCGGGTGGAGACCGGTGGTCAGCGCGTCGGGGCAGGTCGGGGCAGGCCTCCGGTCAGAGGGTGAGCATCGGTTTGATCTCCGTGTAGGTGCGCTCGCCGATGCCGCTCACCTGCCGGAGCTGGTCGAGCGAACGGAACGAGCCGTGGGCCGCGCGGAACGTCAGGATGCGTTGGGCGAGCGTCGGCCCGACCCCGGGGAGCGTGTCGAGTTGTTCGAGGGTGGCGTGGTTCAGGCTGACCGGCTGTTTCGGCCCGGCGGCCGCGGGAGGCCCGGCGCCCGCCCCGCCGGCCGGTGGTGCGGCCGGGTCGCCGACGAGGATCTGCTCACCGTCCGTCAGCACCCGTGCCAGGTTGAGGTTCTTGGTCTCCGTGTCGGGCAGCGGGCCACCGGCCACACGCAGGGCGTCAGCCACCCGGGCGCCGCTGGGGAGGGTGTGCACGCCGGGCGAGTGCACGCGGCCGCCGATGTCGACCACCACTACGACGCCTGCCTCCGGGCCGCCCGCACCGGGCGGAGCCGAACCGGGGGCTGCCTCGGACGCCCCGGGAACGCTCACCGCCGGTTCCGCCGAGACGGCCACCCCAGGTACGTCGACCGGTTGTGGCCGGGCCAGCCAGAAGTGCTGTACGCCGTAGCCCGCGGTGAGCAGCAGCAGGAGAGCCAGGCCCGCCAGGGCCCGCCGGTCGAGCACCACCGCCGGGCCGAACCGGAACGGCACACGATCCGCCACACCGGCCACCGCCACATCGGCCACCGCACCGCCCACGGCCGTGCTGCCCGCGGCCGCTGCTCCCTCGGTGGCCGTGCTGCCGGCCACCGCACCGGGCAGCTCACCGAACCACGGCCCCGATGGCGACTCCGACGGCGACTCCGACGACGCGTCGACCGGCACCACGGACCGCACCACAGACGACTCCCCGGACAACGGCTCGCCCGGCACAGCAGTCACCGGCACAACGCACGACGGTTCAGCGGGCGGCGGCACAGCGGACGACGGTTCAGGCGGGGGCCCGGTGGTCGTCGTTCCTCCCGCCCCGGCCGACCCCCCGGCCGACCCCCCGGCCGATCCCAAGGCCGATCCCCCGGCCGCCGGCAGCAGGGCCACCATCCGCAGGCGTGCGGTCTCGCTGATCTCCAGGCGCTTCCTCGCGCCGGTCCTCATGCTCGTCAGGCTTGTCAGGCTCGTCATGCGGAGCACGGTAGGAGCAGGTCCGGGCCCCGCACGAGAATTGCCGAAGACCTGTGGAAAACCCGGGGTTTGTGGATAAATCAGGTCACTCACACGAGGGATGAGGGCTCTTCAGAGTTGACCACGCGCCACCACGTACCACCACACGCCACCACGAGCCGCCTCAGAGCGGCGAGACCACGACCGCCAGCAGCCCCGGCCCGGCGTGCGCGCCGATCACGGCGCCGACCTCGCCCACGTACAGCTCCCGCAGCCCGGGGACCCTCCCGCGCAGCCGTTCCGCGAGCGGCTCGGCCCGGTCCTCGGCCGCCAGGTGGTGAACGGCGATGTCGACCTCCCGCTCCCCCGCCTGCTCGACCGCGACCTCCTCCAGCCGGGCGATCGCCCGGGAGGCGGTCCGCACCTTCTCCAGCGGCTCGATCCGCCCGCCGTCCAGGTGCAGCAGCGGCTTCACCGCCAGGGCCGACCCGAGCAGCGCCCGCGCCGCCCCGATCCGGCCGCCGCGACGCAGGTACTCAAGGGTGTCCACGTAGAAGAAACCGCTGGTCAATGCCGTACGCCGGGTGACGGCCGCGGCCACTTCGTCCAGCTCCCGCCCGTCCGCGATCGCCTCGGCGGCGGCCAGCACGCCGTACCCCAGGGCCATGCCGACCAGCCGGCTGTCCACCACCCGCACCGGAACGGCCGCCTCGGCGGCCGCCAGCCGCGCCGCCTCCACGGTCCCGGACAGCTCGCCGGAGATGTGCACCGAGACGATCCCCCGGGCGCCCGCCTCCACCGCCGCCCGGTAGGCGGCGGCGAAGGTCTCGGGGCTCGGCCGGGACGTCGTCACCCGCTGCTTGCCCCGCAGCGCCTCGGCCACGTCCTTGGGGGAGATCTCCACGCCCTCGGCGAGGGCCGTGTCACCGACCGCGACACTCAACGGGACCACGGAGATTCCGTACCGGTCGACGGCCTCCTGCGGCAGATAGGCCGTGGAATCGGTGACAAGCGCGAGGTCGGCGGGCATGAGGCGGAGGTTACTCCGCGCCCGGCCCGGATGACAGCGCCCGGACCGGGTCACACGCAAGCCCGGGAGCGCCCCGGAGCCCCGGAGCCCCGGAGCCCGGGGGCCCACCGGGCCGCAACCGCTCAAGTCCACGGCCCGCGTCGCGCTCGGCCGGGTCGCACGCAAGCCCGGCCCCAGGAGCACCGGACCGCCGGTTCAGCCGACTCAGCCGGTTCAGCCGGTTCAGCCGGCCGACGGGCCCGCCGACGGCTTCCGCAGCCGCTCCGCCAGCCGCGCCAGCGGGTCGGCCAGCCCCAGCAGCTCCTCGGCCCCGGGCCGCCCGCCCCGGCCGTCGGTCAGCCCGGCCCGCTGGGCCTGCTCCCGCCCGGCCCCGGGCGCCTCGCCGGCAGGCCCGGAGGCACCACCAGCGGCCGTGCCCCCGGCCACGCCGCCCCCGGCACCCGCCCCACCCGACGTGTCCCAGTGCCGCAGTGCCCCCGCCTCGCTCTCGCACTCCTGGCTGAGCCGGCTCAGCTCGTCGTCCGCGAACCGGTGCATCCGGTCCTGGGCGGCCCAGCGCATCGTCTCGGCGGAGTGGGTGATCCGCCCGGCCCGCTCCCGCAACTCGGGGAGCTTGGCCGCGATCCGCCCGGCGTCCGGCTCGCGCTCCAGGATCCGCAGCTCGCCGTCGAGTTCCGCCGCGTGGGCGTCCAGCCGTCGCAGCAGGGCGAGCGACTCGCCGAGCTGGCCGTCCTGGGCGAGACCGCTCTCCAGGACCTGGCGGGTGCCCTCCAGCGAGGTCCGCAGCCCGAGCCGGACGGCCGAGATCTGGCCCTGCGGGCCGGGCTTGGTGTAGGTCTTCGCCTTGAGGGTGACGTTCTCGACCGCGCGCCGGGCGTTGGCCTCGTGCCGCTCGACCTTCCTGGCGACCGTCTTCGCGGCCTTCACCGTGCCCACGACGGCCAGCGTCACCATCGCCAGTCCGAAGAGCAGGGCCAAGCCGACCATCACGCCGAGCATGTCCATCACGAACCACCTTCCGCCAGCCGAACCGGCCCCCACCGGGCCCAACGCGGGCCGGTCCACCGAGGGTTCCACGGTAGCCGCCGCGCGGGGCCCGGGGGCAGTGCAAACAGGGCTCCGCAGCGGAGATCAGGGACAGATCGGGGATCTCCCCCAGAGCCGGCCCCCGGGAGTCCCGCTCAACCCCAGGAGTCCCACCCGGCCCCGAAGCCAGTCCCACCCGGCCCCGAAGCCCCGCCAGGCGAACACCCCGGCCCAAGTCAGCCCGGCCCGAAAGGCCCCTCCCTGCCCGGGGAGCAACCAGTCCGGGGAGCACCCGCCGGGGGAGCCACCCGGCCCGCGCCGCCGACAGGAGGCGCCGGCAGGAGGCGCCGGCAGGAGGCGCCGGCAGGAGGCGCCGGCAGGAGGCGCCGGCCGGACGAACCGGCCCGCGCCCCCGGTCCGGGGGGACGGGCCCCGGCAGAGCCCGCCGCCCCTCCCTACGTCCGCGCTCTCCCTACGCCCGCATTCCCTTCGTCCGCGTTCCCTACGCCCGCGCCGCCAGCAGCTCCCGCACCAGGCGCACGGCCTCCGGCACCTCCACGTGGTCGTCCGGCGCGGCCCCGAAGTGCGCGCCCGCCGCCGTCAGCACCGCCGTGGCGCCCAGCCCGGCCACCAGGTCGCGCGCGTGCGCGGCCGGGTCCGGCTGGTTGACCGGGTCGTCCAGGGCCTGCAGGACGCGGAAGCCGTCCGCCGTGGCCCGGATCCGCGCCCAGTCGAACGGCTCGGCGAAGAACTCCTTCAGCACGTCGTACCCGACGTCCCGGGCCGGCGTGGCGACCAGCAGTACGCCGGCGAAGCGGCCGTGCGCCTCGGCGTCGTACTGCTCCAGGAAGCGGAGCACATTGGCCCCGCCGACGCTGTGGCCGACCAGCACGGTGTCCCCGGCCGGCCCGGCGGCGCGGGCGGCCTCGCCGAAGGCGCTCCGCCAAGCGGTCAGGTCCGGCGTCTGCGGACCGGGCAGCGAGGGCACCGTGACGACATCGCCGGATGCCGCCAACTCCCTTGCCAGATACGGGAACCAGACACTGTCCTCGCGGGCCCCCAGGCCGTGCGACACCACGACTGCGCTCATGATTCTCCCCTTAATCAAAACGATCCGTCGCGTTTCGATTAAAGCTAGCACCGCTGCTACCGTGCTGTCATGCCAGAGCAGAAAGCCCGCCGCACCGGTGGGCGGATCCGCAGCGAGGAGGCCCACCGGGCCGTCCTTGCCGCCACCGCCGCGATCCTGGAGGAGAGCGGCTACCAGGCCGTCACCATGGAGCGGGTGGCCACACGGGCCGAGGTCGCCAAGAGCACCATCTACCGCTGGTGGAGCTCGAAGGCCCTGCTCGTCCTCGACTCCTACCGCGAGACGGTCGCGCAGCGCATGCCCGAGCCGGACACCGGCAGCACCGCCGAGGACCTCGTCGTCTTCGTCGCCGCGCTCCACTCGGTAGCCCGGCACCCGCTCCGGGTGCGCGCGCTGCGCGGGCTGATGGCCGAGGCCCAGCTGGACCCGGCGTTCGAGGAACCGTTCCGCGCCTGGGTGCAGAGCCGGCGCGCCGTGGTGCTGCGGATCCTCGCCCGTGGGGCCGACCGCGGCGAACTGCCCGCGACCTCCGACCTGGAGGCCGCCACCGACCAGCTCTTCGGTCTGTTCTGGTACCGCCTGCTGGTCGGCCACGCCCCGCTCGACCCGGCCGAGGCGCCCGCGCACGTCTCCCGCCTGCTCGACGGACTCCGGAGCACCTGACCGCCCCGCCGAGCTCCACCAAGCGCCCCAGGCCCCGGGGCCCAATCACCGGTCCGGGGAGCCCGGCGGTCCAAGCACCCGGAAGCACCCGGAAGCACCCGGACAAAACGAACGGGCGGGCGCCCCGAAGGACGCCCGCCCGCACACCGACAGCCCACCGCCGTCCACCGACAGCCGACGGACATCAGCCGTCAGCCGTCGACGGTCAGCCGTCAACCATCAGCCCGTGACGATGTTCACCAGCTTCGGCGCCCGCGCGATGACCTTGCGCACCGGCGCGTCCCCGATCGCCGCCACGACGGCCGGGTCGGCCATCGCCAGCGCCTCCAGCTCGGCGTCGGAGATCGACGGCGCGACCTCCAGCCGGGCCTTGACCTTGCCCTTGATCTGCACGACGCAGGTCACCGACTCGTCCACCACGTACGCCGGGTCGGCGACCGGGTAGTCGGTGTGCGCCAGCGACTCGCCGTGGCCCAGCCGGCGCCACAGCTCCTCGGCGATGTGCGGGGCCAGCGGGGCGACCATCAGCACCAGCTGGTCGGCCACCGACCGCGGGGTGGAGCCGCGCTTCACCAGGAAGTTGTTCAGCTCGATCGCCTTGGCCACGGCCGTGTTGAAGCGCAGCCCGGCCATATCGCCGCGGATGCCGTCGATCGCCTTGTGCAGCGCGCGCAGCGTCGCCTCGTCCGGCTCCTCGTCGGTGACGACCAGCTCGCCGGTGGCCTCCGAGACGACGTTGCGCCACAGCCGCTGCAGGAACCGGTACGAGCCGACGACCGCGCGGGTGTCCCAGGGGCGGGAGACGTCCAGCGGGCCCATCGACATCTCGTACAGGCGCAGCGTGTCGGCGCCGTACTCGTCGGCGATCTCGTCGGGGGCGACGGCGTTCTTCAGGGACTTGCCCATCTTGCCGGCCTCGCGCTTGACGGGCTCGCCCTGCCAGAAGTACTTGCCGTCGCGCTCCTCGACCTCGGCGGCGGGCACCGGGAAGCCGCGCTCGTCGCGGTAGACGTCGGCGGTGATCATGCCCTGGTTGAACAGCTTGTGGAACGGCTCGACCGAGGAGACGTGGCCCAGGTCGTGCAGCACCTTGTGCCAGAAGCGGGCGTACAGCAGGTGCAGCACCGCGTGCTCGGCGCCGCCGACGTACAGGTCGACACCGCCGGCCGGCTTCTGCTCGGTCGGGCCCAGCCAGTACCGCTCGTTGGCGGGGTCGACGACGCGCGAGCCGTTGGACGGGTCGACGTAGCGCAGCTCGTACCAGCACGAACCGGCCCAGTTGGGCATGGTGTTGGTCTCGCGGCGGTAGGTCTTCGGGCCGTCGCCCAGGTCCAGCTCGACGTTGACCCAGTCCTCGTTCCGCGAGAGCGGGGTCTTCGGCGAGGAGGTGGAGTCGAACGGGTCGTAGGTGTGCGGCGAGTAGTCGTCGACCTCGGGGACCTCGACCGGCAGCATCGACTCGGGCAGCGCGTGCATGACGCCGTCCTCGTCGTAGACGATCGGGAAGGGCTCGCCCCAGTACCGCTGGCGGCTGAACAGCCAGTCGCGCAGGCGGTAGTTGACGGTGCCCTCACCGATGCCGCGCTCGGCCAGCCACCCGGTCACGTGGGCCTTGGCGTCGACGACGCTCAGCCCGTTCAGCGACAGGTCGCCTTCGGAGCGCTCGGAGTTGACGATGACGGAGTCGTAGGTGTCGAAGGCGTCGTCCCAGGCCGACGGGTCCTCGCCGCGCCCGTCCGTGGGCTCGACGACGCAGCGCATCGGCAGGGCGAAGGCCCGGGCGAACGCGAAGTCGCGGTGGTCGTGGGCGGGGACGGCCATGATGGCGCCGGTGCCGTAGCCCATCAGCACGTAGTCGGCGATGAACACCGGGACGGGCCGGCCGCTGACCGGGTTCACCGCGTAGGCACCGGTGAAGACGCCGGTCTTGACCTTGGCCTCGACCTGGCGCTCGACGTCCGACTTGGCGGCGGCCTCGGCGCGGTAGGCGGCGACGGCCTCGGCGGGGGTGGCGGCGCCGCCGGTCCACTCGGCGGGAACGCCCTCCGGCCAGGCGGCGGGGACGATCGAGTCGACCAGGCCGTGCTCGGGCGCCAGGACCATGTAGGTGGCGCCGAACAGGGTGTCGGGCCGGGTGGTGAAGACGGTGATCTTCTGGTCGCCCGGGGCCGCGAAGTCGACCCGGGCGCCTTCGGAGCGGCCGATCCAGTTGCGCTGCTGCAGCTTGATGGCCTCGGGCCAGTCCAGCAGGTCCAGGTCGGAGATCAGGCGGTCCGAGTACGCGGTGATGCGCATCATCCACTGGCGCAGGTTGGACTTGAACACCGGGAAGTTGCCGCGCTCGGAGCGGCCGTCCGCGGTGACCTCCTCGTTGGCCAGCACGGTGCCCAGGCCGGGGCACCAGTTGACCGGCACCTCCTTGGAGTACGCCAGCCGGTACTCGCCCAGCAGCTCGTCGCGGCCGGCGGCGGACAGTTCCGCCCAGGTGCCGCCGCCCGGGACCTCACGGGTGCCGGCCTCGAACTGCGCGATCAGCTCGGCGATCGGGCGGGCCTTGCCGGCCTCCTCGTCGTACCAGGAGTTGAAGATCTGCAGGAAGATCCACTGCGTCCAGCGGTAGTACTCCGGGTCGATCGTGGAGATCGAGCGGCGCGGGTCGTGGCCCAGGCCCAGCCGGCGCAGCTGCTGGCGCATGTTGGCGATGTTGGCCTCGGTGGAGACCCGCGGGTGGGTGCCGGTCTGCACCGCGTACTGCTCGGCGGGCAGGCCGAAGGCGTCGTAGCCCAGCGTGTGCAGCACGTTGTGGCCGGTCATCCGCTGGTAGCGGGCGTAGACGTCGGTGGCGATGTAGCCCAGCGGGTGGCCGACGTGCAGGCCCGCGCCCGAGGGGTACGGGAACATGTCCATGATGAAGCTGTGCGGCTTCGCGGCGACGTCACCGGCGGCCGGGTCGGCCAGGTCGCCGGCCGGGTTGGGGGCGTGGAACGTCCCTTCCTTCTCCCAGATGTCCTGCCAGCGGGACTCGATCTCCGCCGCCAGGGTGGCGCTGTACCGGAACGGCTCGGTTGCGGCCTCGGCCGCGCCGGAAGCAGGGGTCGTCTCGCTCATGGTCCTTCAGGCTCCATCGATGTCAGTGGGCGAACCGTGCCGGTGACCGGACGGGTGACCGGACGGGGTGACCGGCCGCGGACGGCCAAGGCGGTGAGGCGGTTTCGGAAAAGGCGGTGGAAAACAAAAAAGCCCCTCGCAGGAGGGGACGCCACGCCGACTCCGGCAGCCGCCCGTGAGCGGGGCCGGTCCTGGTCAGCGCGGCCGGCTAAGGAGCAGGCGCACGGTTCGCATGGGCTCAGGGTACCGCAAGGGGTTCAGGCCTCTCCCGGCAATCCCGCCCGGGAGGCCGCGTCGAAGTCGCGCAGCGCTCGGGCGACCCGCTCGGACTGCATGCCGGCGGCCAGCGCGCGGGCCCGGTCGGCGGTGGCGGCGGCCTCCTGGTGGCGGCCGGTGCGCCGCTGGGAGTCGGCCAGCCTGACCATCAGCAGCGCCCTGGCCCGGGCCCGGCCGGGGCCGAGGCCGCCCACCGCCCCGGCGAGCAGGGACTGGGCGCGGCGGTGGTCGCCGAGGAAGAGGTACCCCTCCCCCACCATGCCCGCGAGGTCCGCCCGCAGCTCCCCGGCCCCTCCGGCCGCCGCGGAGCCGGACTCGCCCGCCGCCGCGAAGACGGCCCCGGCGCCGCCGCCGACGGGCCCGCGAACACCCCCGGCAGCACCCCCGCCGACGCCTCCGCCGGCACCCCCCGCCGGCCCGTCCAGCTCCGCGAACGCCCGCTCGGCCGCCCTCCGCGTCTCCTCGGGCTCGCCCCGCCGCCCGTGCGCCCGGGCGATCCGCCCGAGCTGCACCGCCCGGTCGGCCGGGCGCAGCGCATCCCCGGCCGCCTCCAGCGCCCCGGAGAGCGCACCGACGGCGTCCAGCCCGCGCGCGTCCAGCCCCCGTCCCCCCGTGCTCTGGGTGGCCAGCACCACCAGGCAGCCGACCACGCCCACCCCCAGCCGCAGCTCCCCGCTGAGGTGCGCGGCCCGCAGTGCGGCGACGAACGCCCGCTGGGCGGCCGCCTCGTGCCCGAGGTCGTACGCGGCCCAGCCCGCCAGCCGGGCGAACCGGGCGGCCGTCCCGTACAGTGCGCGGCCGAGCTGCTCGTCGTACCCGCCGAGCTCCAGGAGCTTGGCGACGAGGGCCAGCTCGGCCCGGGCCGGGCCGAGCACCAGTCCGCCGCCGTAGGCCCGCTCCAGCCGCTGCTTGCTCCGGTGGGAGTGTCGGAGGTCGCCCACCAGGCCGGGGTCGATCCGCAGCGCGCCCTCGCCGCCGCCGACCGGTGGCGGCGGGACGGCCAGCCGCCGGGCGGCCTGGTCGAGGTCGGCGCCGCGGAAGAGGTCGGTGAGGCGGACCGGCCCGGCGTCGGCGGCCGCCTCGCGCAGCGCGGTCTGCGCGGTGTCGGCGGTCCACGGGTCGGTGAGCAGGTTCGGCGAGAGGATCTTGGCGCCGCGGTTGCCGCCCATCCGGCCCCAGAGCTGCTCGTAGGTGACGGCGATGCCGAGGGCGCGGCCGAGCACCTCGCAGACGGCCTGGTCGTGCGGGCTGCGCGGCACCATCCCGCGGTCGCGCCACTTGTACGGGGCGGTGGAGCTGATCGCCAGGCCGGGCGGCAGGGCGAGGTTCACCTCGCGGGCGAGCCGCTCCGGGTTCCAGCCCAGCTGGTGCAGTATCCGGGCCAACTCCTCGTTGCGCCTGCGCTCCAGATCGGCCATGGCACGACGGTAGCGGTCCCCCGGGGCCGGCCGCCGAACCGTTCACGAAAACCGGCCTCCCCCGCACCGCCTGCCCACGCCGGCCAACGCCCGGGGAACACCGAAGGCCACCCCCACAAGAACGCCCGGAGAACGCCGAAGGCCGCCCCCACAAGAACGCCCGGAGAACGCCGAAGGCCGCCCCCCGAAACGGGAGGCGGCCTTCGATTCCTGTGGAGCTACGGGGAATTGAACCCCGGACCTCTTGCATGCCATGCAAGCGCTCTACCAACTGAGCTACAGCCCCTTGACCTGCGTTGTCACCGGAGGTTTTCCTCTGTTTCCTTCGGTTTCCCTCGGCGACATCGACTACTTTACACGGTCGAAGGGGTGCTCCACTAATCCGTTGTCGCAGGCCCTACCCCGCGGACCGCCGGGTGCGGGCGGCGAAGACCACGGCGAGCGCGACGGCGCCCGCGATGACGGCGGTGGTCACCAGCAGCGCGTGCCCGGAGTCGCGGGCCGGCGCCGGCAGGTCGACCCCGCCGAGGAAGACCGAGCCGAGCACCGCCACCCCGACCACCTGGCCGAGCTGGATGACCGTCACCATCACGCCGCTGGCGTCCGCCGCGTCCGCCGGGGCGACACCCCCCAGCGCCCGGGCGAACAGCGGCGCGTACCCGCAGCCCGCGACCAGCCCGAGCACGGTCATCAGCACCAGCGCCACCGGGCCGATCTCCGCACCGCCGCCCAGCAGCACGCCGAGCAACAGGTAGCCGGGGGCGAGCAGGACGGTGGCGAGCACCGGCAGGACGCCGTGCAGCCGGGCGGGCAGCCGCTGCCAGTGCAGGCTGGAGACCCCGAAGCCGACCGCGACCGGCGCCGAGCAGAGCCCGGCCCGCAGCGCGCTGTGGCCGAGCCCGGCCTGCTGGTGGAGGGCGAAGGAGAACAGGAAGCCCGCGAAGGCCGCCATGATCATGAACAGGCCGCCCGCCGCCGGCCGCAGCCCGGGTGCCCGCAGCACCCGGCCGGAGATCAGCGGCTGGCCGCCGCGCCGGGCGATCCCGCGCTCGACCACGGCGAACACGGCGAACAGGACGGCGCTGCCGGCGAGCATCGCCCAGCCCCAGGCCGGCCAGCCCAGCTCGTGGCCGAGCACCAGGGGCACCACCAGCAGCCCGAGGGCCGCACCGAGCACCACCAGGCCGGGGATGTCGAAGCCGCGGTCGCGGTCGCCGGGCAGCTTCGGCAGCAGCCGGGCGCCGGCCACCAGCAGGGCGAGCCCGATCGGCACGTTGACCAGGAACACCGGGCGCCAGCCCGTGCCGAACAGGTCGGCGCTGACCAGCACCCCGCCGACCACCTGGCCGATGGCCATGCCCCCCGCCAGCACCGCCGAGTAGAGGCCGAGCACCCGGGTGCGGGCGGCGCCGGTGAAGGTCTGCTGGAGCAGGCTCATCACCTGGGGCACCATCAGGGCCGAGCCGGCGCCCTGGAGCAGCCGGAAGGCGATCAGCCAGCCGGTGGCCGGGGCGAGGCCGCAGGCGAGCGAGGCGGCCGTGAAGACGGCCAGGCCGAGCTGGAACAGCCGGCCGTAGCCGTGGCGGGCGCCGAGCCGGGCGCCCGTGATGAGCAGCACCGCGTACGCGATGGTGTAGCCGGCGATGACCAGCTGGAGTGCGGCGCCGGAGGCGTGCAGGTCGGTGCGGATGGTCGGGACCGCGACGTTGACGATGGAGACGTCCAGGACGGCCATGAACTGGCCGCAGAGGACGAGTGCGAGGAGCAGCCCGGGCCGGGCGGCCGGGCCGGGGGTGGTGCTGCCGGCCACTCCGGGCCGGATCTGAAGGTCCGTCATGGATCCAGCGTGCGGCCGGGCCGGTACTGGTGGTTAGAGCCTGCTGATCCTGGTACTGGCAGCACCTGTCTGGGCCGCGCGGTCTGCGGCACGATGGCGGGTATGACCATCGTGGACGACCACACCGTCACCCCCGCCGGGCCCCGCCGCCAGGACCGCCGCCGGACGGAGCTGGCCCGGTACCTGAAGGCCTGCCGGGCCCGGATCACGCCCGAGGACGTCGGCCTGCCGCCCGGCCTGCGCCGCCGGACGCCGGGGCTGCGCCGCGAGGAGGTGGCACAGCTCGCCGGGGTGGGGGTCACCTGGTACACGTGGCTGGAGCAGGGGCGGCCGATCAACGCCAGCGAGCAGGTGGTGCTGGCGGTGGCCCGGGCGCTGCGGCTGGACGGCACCGAGCGGAAGCACCTGTTCCGGCTGGCCGGGGTGTCCGCCGCCACGCTGCCGTCGGGGCCCGAGCCCCTGGTGCTGGACCCGTCGACCCAGGTCATCCTCGACGCGCTGGCGCCGCTGCCGGCGGCGGTCTCCAACACCCGGTTCGACGTGCTGCTGTACAACCGGCCGTACGAGTCGCTGTTCGGCACCAACCGGGTCCGCACGGACACCGGCCGGTTCAACAGCATCTGGTGCACGCTGCTCGCGCCTCCGTGCTGCAACCCCTTCCTGAACCGGGAGGAGGCGCTGCCCCGGATGGTCGCGGTGCTGCGCTCCGCCTACGGCAAGCACGTCGGCGAGCCGGCCTGGGAGGAGCACGTCCAGAAGCTGTCGGCGCGCAGCGCGCTGTTCCGGGAGCTGTGGGAGCGCCAGGAGGTGGCGCCGCCGGAGACGTGGCTGCGGGTGTTCAACCACCCGAAGGTCGGGGCGGTGCGGCTCAACGCCTCGTACCTGACGATGCCCGGGGTGCCGGAGACGTACGTGGTGGTCTACGTCCCGGAGGGGGCGCAGGACCGTGAGCGGATCGTGCAGCTCTCCGCGCTGCCGCCCGGCGGCTGGCTGCGCCCCTGCCACCAGTCCGGCTACGAGTGAGTCCGGCGACGGGTGCCCGGGACGGCGGCGGCGGGCGCGTCCACGGACGTCCCGGAAGAGGTGCCCGCCGGGACATACCCCCGGAGGCGGCGCCCCGGGAACGCCGAAGGCCGCCACCCGGTGGGTGGCGGCCTTCCTGCTGTCTGTGGAGCTGCGGGGAATTGAACCCCGGACCTCTTGCATGCCATGCAAGCGCTCTACCAACTGAGCTACAGCCCCGCGACACGCACGGCCCTCGCGGACCGCAGGTGCGGAGTGGAGCTACGGGGAATTGAACCCCGGACCTCTTGCATGCCATGCAAGCGCTCTACCAACTGAGCTACAGCCCCGCACTCACCGGATTTCCCGCTTCCCGTTTTCCGGTCTGCGTTTCCTCCGTGCGAACGAGGAAGACTCTAACTGGTCAGGCCCGGAACTGCGAAATCCGCCCTCGCAGGACCCCTCCGGCGTCCCTCAGGTGTCGTCGCCGATGACCGGCTGCGGCAGGGTGCCCGCGTTGTGCTCCAGCAGGCGCCAGCCGCGCGTGCCCCGGCCCAGCACGGACCAGCAGCAGTTCGACAGGCCGCCGAAGCACTCCCAGAGCTCGGGCTCCAGGCCGAGCAGCCGCCCGAGCATGGTGCGGATGGTCCCGCCGTGGCTGACCACCACCAGGGTGCCGTTCTCCGGCAGCTTCCCGACCGCGTCGAGCACCACCGGCACCGAGCGGTCGGCCACCTCGGTGGAGAGCTCGCCGCCGCCGCGGCGGACCGGCTCACCCTGCGCCCAGGCCGCGTACTCCTCGGGGAAGCGTTCGCGGATCTCGGCGTTGGTGAGCCCCTGCCAGGAGCCGGCGTAGGTCTCGCGCAGCCCCTCGTGGTGCTGCACGTCCAGGCCGGTGACCGTGGCCAGCTCGTCGGCGGTGCGCCGGGCGCGCTGGAGGTCGGAGGAGATCAGCAGGTCGGGGCGCAGGCCGGAGAGCAGCCGGGCCGCCCGCTGGGCCTGCAGGACGCCCTGGCCGGTCAGCTCGATGTCCGTGGTGCCCTGGAAGCGCGATTCGAGGTTCCAGGAGGTCTGGCCGTGCCGCCAGAAGACGATGCGCGGACCCCGCGCGTCCCGGCTCAGCTGTAGTCCTCGGCGCCGAAGTCGTCCGCCGGGGCGGCCTCGGCCGGCGAGACGGCGTTGCCGGCCTCGTCGGTGTGCGCGTCGGGGCGGTTGCGCGAGGCGAGCGCGTCGGCCGGGAGCGGGAGCTCGGGGCAGTCCTTCCAGAGGCGGTCCAGGGAGTAGAAGGAGCGCTCCTCGGCGTGCTGGACGTGCACCACGATGTCCAGGTAGTCGAGCAGGATCCAACGGCCGTCGCGCTCGCCCTCGCGGCGCACCGGCTTGATGTCCAGCTGCTCGCGCAGCTGGTCCTCGATCTCCTCGGCGATCGACTTGACCTGGCGGTCGTTGTTCGCGGAGGCGATCAGGAAGGCGTCGGTGATCGACAGCACCTCGCTGACGTCGAACGCGATGATGTTGTGCGCCAGCTTGTCGGCCGCGGCCTGGGCGGCGACGGTGATCAGGTTCTGGCTGTGCTCGGTGGCGGTCACGGTGTTCTTCCGGCTCGGCTGCTTGGGGGCGATGCCCGGCACGCGGCCGGGCATCGCCTTCCAGGATCTCACGCCGCCCGGGCGGCCCCGGAACCGTTTTCCCGGCCCGCCCGGCCCGCCCGTGCCGGGCGGGGCCGCGCTACTGGGCCTTCGGCGGCTGGTAGTCCTTGCCGAGGACCACCACCAGGTCGGCGTTCTGCGCGTCGGTGACCTTCTTGGCCGCGGTCTCCGGCAGGTTGAGGCTGATCGCCAGGGACTTCGCCGCGGCCTGCCGGGCGTCGTCGGTGTAGCGGATCTCACTGGCCGCCTGCGGCGTGCTCTTCGCCCCGCCGGGGATGAAGGTGAGGCCCGCGTTGACGACCTGGACCTGTGCGGCGGCGGCCGCCTGGTCGTTGCCGGTGGCGTCCTGGATGGAGACCCGGGCCGGGGCGTCGCCGGTGGTGGCGGACTTCACCGTGCTGCCGAGGACGTCCTTGACCTGCTTGCCGGCGGTGGCCTCGTCCAGGGAGCCGTCCGCCTTGACGGTCAGCGCGCTGGTGCCGAGGTGGCCGTCCTTGGCCTGCTGGGCGAGCTGGACCAGCACCCCGGCCAGGGCGTCCTCCGGCAGCGACGGGTCGAGCACCGCGTTCATCCGGTGCACGTCGTCCTTGGCGTCCTTGAACTCGGTCGGCATGGTGCGCACCACCGCGTCCATCACCTGGCCGAACCGGGCCAGCTGGGCGTCCCGGTTCTCGCCGGGCGCCTGGAGGGTGGCGTAGGCGACCGCCGCCTTTCCGCTGAGCAGGGTGTTCTTCCCGGCGGCGGCGAGCAGCTTGCCGTCGGCCTTGCCGCCCTCGTGGGTCTCGGCGTTGGTGTCGACCCGGACGCCGCCGAGCTGGGCGACCAGCAGTTCCAGGTAGGGGGTGTCCAGCCGCCAGGTGCCGGCCACCGGGGCGCCGAGCACGGTGGCGAGGCCGTCGCGGGTGGCGGACGGGCCAAGGCTGTCCATGGCCTGGCCGACGGTGGTGACCGGCGGGTCGCCGGGGCCGGGCAGCCGCAGGGTGTCCGGCAGCAGCAGCACGGTGCCCTTGTGCCCGGCGGAGTCGTTGACCAGCAGCGCGCTGGAGACCTTGCCCGTGAGGTCGCGCAGGTGCACCACGTTGACCTGGCGCGGGCCGGCCGCGCTCGCCGCGCTCTGCTTGTCCTCGCCGGTGAACCAGAGGTAGCCGCCGGCACCGGCCGCCGCGAGCGCCAGCACCACGCCGGCGCCGATCAGCCGGGTGCGCAGCTTGCGACGGCGCTCGGCGCGCACCTCGCTGCGGGACTCGGCGAACTTCAGCCAGTCGATGACGTCCTCGGACTCCTCCGCCTCCTCGTCGACGAAGGTGAACTCGCCGGTGGCGTAGTCGTCCTTGGGGGTCTTGCCGGCGCCGCCGGTCCTGGCCGCGCGGCTCCCGCCGACCTGTTCGGACGGCGGCTCGGGCCGGGCGGGCGCGTCGGCGGCCGCGGCGGCCGGCCGGGGCGTGCGCGGGCGCGGCGGAGCCGGGGCGGCAGCGGGGGCCGCCCCGGCGGGCGCGGCGTCCGGCCCGGTGACGACCGGCGCCGCCGCGTACTGCTGGGGCTGCTCGTACGGCTGGTAGGCCTGCTGGTACTGGTCCTGGCCCTGCTGGCCGGGGTAGCCGGCGTAGCCGTCCTGCCCGTACGGCTGCTGGACCGGCTGCCCGTACTGGTCGTACTGCTCGTACGGCTGCTCGTACCCGCCGCCCTGCCGGGGCTGCTCGTACGGCTGGTAGGCCTGCTGGTACTGGTCCTGCCCCTGCTGGCCCTGCTGGCCCGGGTAGCCGGCGTAGCCGTCCTGCCCGTACGGCTGCTGCACCGGCTGCCCGTACTGGTCGTACTGCTCGTACGGCTGGTCGTACGGCTGCTCGTACCCGCCGCCCTGCACCGGCTGCCCGTACTGGTCGTACTGCTGCTGCCGGTGCTGCGGGTACTGCCCGGTGGACCAGTCGTCCTGCGGTCCCCTGCGATCGCTCATCGGTCGGCCCCTCCGGGGATCAGGTCCGGTGCGGCGCGTAGAGCGCCCGCTTGTCGATGTAGCGGACCACGCCGTCCGGGACGAGGTACCAGACCGGCTCGCCCTTGGCGACCCGGTTGCGGCAGTCCGTGGAGGAGATGGCCAGCGCCGGGACCTCCACCAGGGAGACCCCGCCCACCGGAAGCCCGGCGTCCGAAAGAGTGTGCCCCGGCCGGGTGCAGCCGATGAAGTGGGCGAGCGAGAAAAGCTCCTCGGAGTCCCGCCAGGAGAGGATCTGGGCGAGCGCGTCGGCGCCGGTGATGAAGAAGAGGTCGGCGTCCGGGTGCATCGCGCGCAGGTCGCGCAGGGTGTCGACGGTGTACGTCGGGCCCTCGCGGTCGATGTCGATCCGGCTGACCGAGAACTGCGGGTTCTCCGCGGTCGCGATGACCGTCATCAGGTAGCGGTCCTCGGCCGGCGTGACGTGCCGGTCGGTCTTCTGCCACGGCTGCCCGGTGGGAACGAAGACCACCTCGTCCAGGTGGAACGCGCTCGCCACCTCACTGGCGGCGACCAGGTGCCCGTGGTGGATCGGGTCGAAGGTGCCGCCCATCACGCCGAGGCGCCTCTTCACCGGTGCCGGTCCGCCGGGATTCCCGGCCTGCTCTCCCATGCCGCGATACCTTACGCGACGCCCGTTACGGTGCGGGAACGCCCGGGTGCGGGCCCCGGGACAGGCCGGGAGATGCGTGAGGGAGCGGCCGGCGCACCTGCCGGACGCTCCCCCGGGCGGCCCGGAACGGGCTCGGCCGTCCCGGAAAGCGGCTCAGCGGTCCCGGTTGAAGCGGGTGGTCACGTAGAGCATCACCAGGAGGATGAACAGCGCGGCGCCACCCGTCAGGTACGGGTTCAGGCTTTCGTGGTTGCCCCCCTCGCCCTCGGAGGCGAGCAGGTTCAGGACGGGAAGTGCGGCGGCAGTGCTCATGGTCGGCGGACCTTCTCGGCTCGGATGACGGACCAGGGGGTGGTACGGGCCGGTGAGGGCCCACCCGTCATCGTACGGGGGCCTACAAGGCAACCGCTCGGCGGCCCACCGCGTCTGATCCGGTGTGAGCCGGGCCCCGGTGCTGCGGGGCCCGGTCGCCCGGTGCCCGGAGGGCCGGAAGGAGGTGCCCGGTGAACTGCCCGAGGGGGCTCAGTTGTTGCGGCCGGCCCGCAGCAGGATCCAGGCCAGCAGGCCGACGCCGACGAACGAGGCCACCACGATGATCCGCAGGAAGAGCCCGGGGCCGTTCTCCGTGGAGATCGGGCCGGCCAGGCTGACAAGGGCGTCGGTGGACATCTGCGGGCTCCTCGGACTGCTCGGTACCGCGGCCAGGTGTGGTCTCGGCTCTCCAGGTCATTCAGGGTAAACCGGCCTCACACCCGCGCCGCCCACCGCCCCCTCCGGCCCCGTCCGCGCCGCGCACCGCACCGCGTTCCCGGGGCGGGCCGGGGGTGCGGCCCGGGGCCCGCCCCGAACGGGCGCCGGGCCGACGGGGCGGTCGCGGGGACGAGTACGCAACCGCGGACGTTGCACAGACAGTCGTTGCAGGCGAAGACCAGCGGGGGCCGGCCAGCGGCCGGGGCCGCCGTCGACCAGGGAGGTACTCACACCCATGACCGACACCACCGAGAAGGCGCCCAGCCGGCGCCGTCAGCGCTTCCCGGAGATCTCCACCCGGGCCTGGGAGCACCCGGCGGACCGTTCCGCCCTGGTCGCGCTGCGGAAGCTGACCGGATTCGACGACGTGCTGAAGAAGCTCGCCGGCCTGGTCTCCGAGCGCTCGATCCGGCTGATGTTCCTGGCCACCGCCGTGAAGACCTCCGAGCGGCAGTTCCCCGAGCTGTACAACATGGTGCGCGACGCCGCCTACGTGCTGGACCTGGAGAAGGTCCCGGACCTCTACGTCAGCCAGGACCCGACGGTCAACGCGTACTGCATCGGCATCGACACCCCGATCATCGTGGTCACCAGCGGCCTGGTCGAGCTGCTCGACGAGGAGGAGCTGCGCTCCGTCATCGGCCACGAGGTCGGCCACGCGATGTCCGGCCACGCCGTCTACCGGACGATGCTGCTGATCCTCACCAACATCGCCGCCCGGATCGCCTGGGTGCCGCTCGGCAACCTGGCGATCATGGCGATCGTCACCGCGCTCAAGGAGTGGTTCCGCAAGGCCGAGCTCTCCAGCGACCGGGCCGGCCTGCTCGCCGGGCAGGACCTCCAGGCGTCCATGCGGGCCCTGATGAAGCTGGCCGGCGGCCACAACCTGGCCGAGATGAACGTCGACGCCTTCCTGGAGCAGGCCGAGGAGTACGAGAAGGCCGGCGACCTGCGCGACGGCGTGCTCAAGCTGCTCCAGGTGCTGCCGCAGAGCCACCCGTTCGCGGTGGTCCGGGTCGCCCGGCTGAAGAAGTGGGCGGAGAGCGACGAGTACCGCTCGATCCTGGCCGGCGCCTACCCGCGCCGCACCGACGACCCCGACGCCTCGGTCGGCGAGCAGTGGAAGGCCGCCGCCGACCACTACAGCAGCTCGGTGAAGGAGAGCAAGGACCCGCTGATGGGCCTGATCCGCGACGTCGCCGGCGGCGCGGCCACGGTCGGCGGCAAGCTCCGCGACACCTTCGCCGGTGCCGCACGCGGCAACGGCTCCGCGCCCCGCGACGGGCAGGACGGCCACGGCTCCCGCGACCAGAACTGACGCCTCCCCGCCCGACGGCCCCCGGCCACCGCCGGGGGCCGTCGGCGCGTCCGCTCCCGGTACCGGGCCGCTCAGCCGCCCGCCAGCACCGCGCAGACCTGCCAGGCCGGGCGGGCGTGGTTGCCCGGGTCGACCGCCGTCGGCGCGGGCGCCGCGGTGCCGTCCGGCCCGGCCAGCACAGGCTGGACGAAGGCCGCCAGCGAGCCGGTGCACGGCACCGGCCCGGCCTGGAGCACCGAGTCCACCAGCCGCAGCTGGGCGGAGGCCAGGTCGATCCGGTCGAACTGGAAGGTCAGCTGCCGCCGCACGGTCTCCAGCGTCACCGGTGCGCCGCTCGGCGCCCCGGCCGGCTTCAGCGCGTAGACGAAGGTGTGGTCGGTGGTGATCTGCAGCGTGCCGCTGTCCGCCTCGTCGATCCGCATCGCGCCCACCACCTTCACGCTGTCGGCCGCCAGCGCGACCTGCGCCGGGTCGAAGCGGACCACCCAGCCGGTCAGCGCGTGGTGGCGGTCGTCGACGGGCTGGGCCACGCTCGTGTCGAACTGGGCCTGCTCGCCGGGCGTGACGAAGGCCCGCACATCGGCGGTGGCCCCCTGGACCAGGGCCGCCGGCGCGAGCGAGGAGGCCACCAGGTAGCGCTGCACGGTGTCGAGCGCCTTGGTCACCTCGACCCTGCTGAAGTGCTCGGTGGCCGCCCCCGCGGGCGTCCCGAGACCGATGGCGCCGTCGCTGTAGCCGGCCGGCAGCGCGGCGAACGGACTGGCCGGGTCGGCGACCGGCCGGACCGCCGAAGCCGGGCTCAACGCCACCAGGCTGACGGTCAGTTGACTGCCCTCGGGGCGCGCGGTCTGCCGGTTCGGAGCGCTGACGCCGAAGTACACGGCGGCCGCGAAGGCCAGCAGGATCAGCAGCAGCAGCGCGAGCGCCTGCCGCGGCACGGTGCCCAGCGGTCCGAGCCGCACGCGCGTCCGGGTCGCCCGGCCGAACGACCCGGCCAGCCGCTCCCGGGCGGACAGCTCCTGGATGCGGGCAGCCCGGACGAACGATTCGTCGAACACGACGGACCGGTACTCGTCCTCGTTTCCGGAACCACCGTCGGGCGCACCCTCCGGAGGCTCTCGCGGGTCACCCATGACACCAGGGTAAGACGCACCGGCACCCCTCCACGAGGGCGCCCGCGTACATTCCCGGGGGCACCGCGTCACCGCCCACCCCGGGGCGCACCACCCTCAGCGGATCAGCCCGCCGGTGCCGTGACCACGAGCGACGGCTCGGCCGGCGAGGAGGCCGGATCGGCCCCGACGCTGCTGCTGCCGGACTCGGGCCGCCGGGGCGTGCCGCCGCCGGCCCCGCCCACGCCCTGGTAGACCGCCGCGACCGCCACCGCGACCAGGCTCACGCCCATGATCACGGCTAGCACCCAGGCCACCGGCCGGTGCCAGCGCTGCTGGGCGACGTAGCGCCCGCTGGACGCCCGCACCGGATCGTAGCCGCCGGCCCGGCCCCACCGGCGGGTCCGGCGCCCGGCCGCCCGGCCGGGGCCCGACCACGGGTCGGGGTAGAGGCGGTCGTCGTCGAGCCCGCTCGGGTACGGGCGCAGCTCCAGCGGGAGCCCGTCACCGACCGGGACGTCATAGCCCCAGCCCGCCACCGCCGCGTCCGGCTCGAACCGGGCCTCGGCGGCGGCGAGCTGCCGCTCCTTGGCCGTCGGCTCGTGCACGGCGGCGGAACGGACGAAGGCCTCATCGAAGACCACGGTGGCGAACTCGTCGTCCGCACCACCGTGGTCGGCGCCGTCGGGGTACGGCAAGCCCCCCACATCCTCAGCCACGGATTCAGCGTATTACCGGGCGGGCGTTTTGTCTGTGGCTCCTCGCAGTTGGTCCGTCACACGTGTGACGGACCGCCGTGCGGCCGGGCTCAGCCAGCGTCGGCCGCGCCGCCCACGGTCTGCGTCGCCTCGCCCCGGACGTGCCCGTCACCAGTGACGATGTACTTGGTGCTGGTCAGCTCGGGCAGGCCCATCGGGCCGCGGGCGTGCAGCTTCTGGGTGGAGATGCCGATCTCGGCGCCGAAGCCGAACTCACCGCCGTCGGTGAACCGGGTCGAGGCGTTGACGGCGACCGTGGTGGCGTCGACCAGCTGGGTGAAGCGGCGGGCAGCGGCCTGCGAGGTGGTGACGATGGCCTCGGTGTGGCCGGAGGACCAGCGGCGGATGTGCGCGACGGCGGCGTCCAGCGAGGGCACCACGGCGGCCGCCAGGTCGTAGGAGAGGTACTCGGTCTCCCAGTCCTCCTCGGTGGCCGGCACGACGGTGGCGGGCGAGCCCTCGGCGGCCTTGAGCACCGCGTCGTCGCCGTGCACCGTGACCCCGGCGCCGGCCAGGGCGGCCAGCGCGAGCGGCAGGAAGGTGTCCGCGATGTCCTGGTGGACGAGCAGGGTCTCGGCGGAGTTGCAGACGCTGACCCGCTGGGCCTTGGAGTTCAGCAGGATGCCGACGGCCATCGCCGGGTCGGCCTGCGCGTCCACGTAGACGTGGCAGTTGCCGGTACCGGTCTCGATCACGGGCACGGTCGAGCCCTCGACCACGGTCCGGATCAGCGAGGCGCCGCCGCGCGGGATCAGCACGTCCACCAGGCCGCGGGCGCGCATCAGCTCCTGGACGGAGTCCCGGCTCTCGCCCGGGACGAGCTGGACGGCGTCGGCGGGCAGGCCGGCCGAGGCCACGGCGTCGCGCAGCACCGCGATCAGCGCGGTGTTGGAGCGGTACGCGGAGGCCGAGCCGCGCAGCAGCACCGCGTTGCCGGACTTCAGGCAGAGCGCGGCGGCGTCCACGGTGACGTTGGGCCGGGCCTCGTAGATGATGCCGACGACGCCGAGCGGCACCCGGACCTGCCGGACGTCCAGGCCGTTGGGCAGGGTGTAGCCGCGGACCACCTCGCCGACCGGGTCGGGCAGGCCGGCCACGTCGCGGACGTCCGAGGCGATCGCGGCGATCCGCTCGTCGGTGAGGGTCAGCCGGTCGATCACCGACTCGGCGGTGCCGGCCGTGCGGGCCCGCGCGACGTCCTCGGCGTTGGCCGCGGTGATCTCGGCGCTGCGGGCCACCAGGGCGTCCGCGACCGCCAGCAGCGCGGCGTCCTTCGCCCGGCGCGGCAGCGGGGCGAGCGCGGCGGCGGCCTCCCTGGCTCGGCGCGCTACGGCGAGGACGGGGCTGTCGGCGGTGGCGAGGTCGCTGGTCATGCGCCAAGGGTAGCGACTGCACGACCCCCGCCCGCCGGGTATTTCGCCCGGTGAGACGCCGGGCCGGGCCCGGTGGCGGGGGCTCAGTACGGGTGGACGCCGCCCAGGTGCGGGGGCGGGTCGCCGAAGCCCTCGGCGACCCGCTTGTGGTAGGTCGCCCGGTCGACCACCTCCAGGCCGACGATCTCCCACGGCGGCAGCTTCGCCGTCGCCTTGTGCTCGCCCCACAGCCGCAGCGCGATCGCCGCCGCGTCGTGGAGGTCCCGGGCCTGCTCCCAGTAGCGGATCTCCGCGTGGTCGGCGGCGTAGCGGGCGGTCAGGAAGAACGAGTGGTCGTGTGCCAGCCGCTCCAGCCCGGCCCGCAGCTCGGACAGCGGGGTGACCTGCCCGGAGACGCTCAGCACCACGTGCCAGAGCCGGGCCTGCTCGGGCACGGTGGGCGGGTCGCCCTCGCCCCGTTGGTCCGGCCGGACGCCGCGCACCGGGCCGGACCCCTGGGGCGGCACACCGGCGGGTCCGGCGCCGTCCTCGCTCCCGCGTCCGCCGTCGATGCTGGTCAGCCGCCGGCCCGCCGTTCCTCCGGTCAGCGCTGCCTCGCGCCTGCGTTCCACCGGCGGCCTCCTGTTCGGCGATGTCGTGTCGTCGTGCCCGCCGGCCCCGGCCCGGCGTGTACGGCTGAGCCCTCCTCGCCCGCGGCCGGGCGTTCACCCCGTGCGGTGCCGCCCGTGCCGCCCGCGGCAGGGTCAGCCGCGCAGGACGACCAGGTCGTCGCGGTGGACGACCTCCCGCTCGTACGCGGCGCCGAACTCCTGGGCCAGGTCGCGGGTGGACCGGCCGAGCAGGCGGGGCAACTCCCTCGCATCAAAGTTGACCAGTCCGCGCGCCACGATGTGGCCGTTTTCGGCAAGAAGGTCGACCGGATCGCCCGCGGCGAACTCGCCGTCGACCTTGGTGACCCCGGCCGGCAGCAGTGAGGCGCCCCCGGAGACGACCGCCTCCACCGCCCCGTCGTCCAGGTGCAGGGAGCCCCGCGGGCTGCTGGCGTGGGCCAGCCAGAGCAGCCGGTCGGAGGAGCGGCTGCCGGTGCGCAGGAACAGGGTGCCGGTGGGCCGGCCGGCCAGCGCGTCGGCGGCCTGGCTGGCGGCGGTGAGCACCACGGGGATGCCCGCGCCGGTGGCGATCCGGGCCGCCTCGACCTTGGTGACCATGCCGCCGGTGCCGACGCCGGCCTTGCCCGCGCTGCCGATCTCGATGCCGTCGAGGTCGTGCGGGCCGGCCACCTCGGCGATCCGGCTGGTGCCGGGGCGGCTCGGGTCTCCGTCGTAGAGGCCGTCCACGTCGGAGAGCAGCACCAGGAGGTCGGCCCGGACGAGGTGGGCGACCAGTGCGGCCAGCCGGTCGTTGTCCCCGAACTTGATTTCGGCGGTGGCGACGGTGTCGTTCTCGTTGACGATCGGCATGGCGCCCATCGCGAGCAACTGGTCGAGCGTCCGGTAGGCGTTGCGGTAGTGGGCGCGGCGGCTGGCGTCCTCGGCGGTCAGCAGCACCTGGCCGACCCGGATGCCGTACCGGGCGAAGGAGGCGGTGTAGCGGGCGACCAGCAGGCCCTGGCCGACGCTGGCGGCGGCCTGCTGGCGGGCGAGGTCCTTGGGCCGCCGGTCGAGGCCGAGCGGGGCGAGGCCGGCCGCGATGGCGCCGGAGGAGACCAGGACCACCTCCGGGGAGTCCGGGCGGCTGCGGATCTTGGCGAGCGCGTCGACCAGGGCGTCGACCCGGTCGGCGTCCAGGCCGCCGGCCGCCGTGGTGAGTGAGGAGGAGCCGACCTTGACGACGATCCGCCGGGCGGTCAGCACCTCCTCCCGCAGTGAGTCCTCGCTCATCTCGCTGTACGCCCTTCCGGTGTGTTGCGGACAACGGCGGAGCCGGGCCCTGCCGTCATCCGCAATCTACGCGATCGGCGCAGTCCGCCCGCAGGGCATTTCACCGGCTGGACCCGGCCCGGCCGCGGCGTCGCCACGGGGCGGCCGGCAACCGGGCCGCACGGAACGGCCCCTGACCGGACGTCAGCCCGGAGGGGCGGAAGGGCGCAGGGGCGGCCTCCCGCCCGTCGCACCCGTGCCTGCGGCCCCTTACGGGCCGGGCGGGGGGCGGGACCGGGACCGTCTCCCCCTCGGCGGAGTGACGTCTCACCCGTCAGGTGGAACAGCGCGGCCCCGCCACCCGGGACGGTGGCGGGGCCGCGCTGCGGTTCAACGCTGCGGTTCAGGCTGGTCAGTCCTCGTCGTCGTCGCCCTCGATGGCCGCCTGGCGGCCGCTGGAGAGCGCCTCGAAGGCGAGGAACTCGGACTCGGCCGCGTCCCGGCCCTTCTGCTTCTCGCGGCGGCGGTCGACCGCCGGGCGCGGGTTCTCGAAGCGGTGGTCCTCACCACGGCGGCCGAGCATCTCCGCACCGGCGGCCATGGTCGGCTCCCAGTCGAAGACGACGGCGTTCTCCTCCGGGCCGATGATGACGGTGTCGCCCTCGTGGGCGCCGACCTTCCAGAGCCTGTCCTCGATGCCGAGGCGGGCCAGCCGGTCGGCGAGGTAGCCGACGGCCTCGTCGTTGGAGAAGTCGGTCTGGCGGACCCAGCGCTCCGGCTTGATGCCGCGGATGCGGTAGGCGCCGTCCTCCTCGGTGATGGTGAAGCCCTCGTCGTCCACGGCCGTCGGCCGCAGCACGATCCGGGTGGACTCCTCCAGCGGCTTGGCGGCCCGGGCCTCGGCGACGATCTGCGCCATCGCGAAGTTCAGCTCGCGCAGGCCCTTGCGGGAGGCGGCGGACACCTCGAAGACGCGGTAGCCGCGCTCCTCCAGCGAGGCGCGGGTGAGGTCGGCGATGTCCTGGCCGTCCGGCACGTCGATCTTGTTGAGCGCCACCAGGCGCGGCCGGTCTTCCAGGCCGCCGTACTGGGCCAGCTCGGCCTCGATGGTCTCCAGGTCGGTCAGCGGGTCGCGGCCGGGCTCCAGGGTGGCGCAGTCCAGCACGTGGACCAGTACCGAGCAGCGCTCGACGTGCCGCAGGAACTCCAGGCCGAGGCCGCGGCCCTGGCTGGCGCCCGGGATCAGGCCGGGGACGTCGGCGACGGTGTAGACGGTGTCGCCGGCGGTCACCACGCCGAGGTTGGGGATCAGGGTGGTGAACGGGTAGTCCGCGATCTTCGGCTTGGCGGCGGAGATCACCGAGATCAGCGAGGACTTGCCCGCGCTCGGGTAGCCCACCAGGGCCACGTCGGCGACGGACTTGAGCTCCATGACGATGTCACGGGATTCGCCGGGTTCGCCGAGCAGCGCGAAGCCGGGCGCCTTGCGGCGGGCCGAGGCCAGCGCCGCGTTGCCCAGGCCGCCGCGGCCGCCGGCGGCGGCGACGAAGCTGGTGCCGTGGCCGACCAGGTCGGCGAGGACGTTGCCCTGCCGGTCCATCACGACGGTGCCGTCCGGCACCGACAGCACGAGGTCCTGACCCTCGGCGCCGGTCCGGTTGCCGCCCGCGCCGGGCTTGCCGTTGGTCGCCTTGCGCTTGGGCGAGTGGTGGTACTCCAGCAACGTCGTGATCTGGGCGTCCACGGTCAGGATGACGCTGCCGCCCTCCCCGCCGTTGCCGCCGTCGGGGCCTCCCAGCGGCTTGAACTTCTCCCGGTGCACGGAGGCGCAGCCGTGGCCCCCGTTACCCGCGGCGACGTACAGCTCGACGCGGTCCACGAAGGTGGTCATGGGTGTGCCTCCAGTGCGAAGAAAGTGTTGACCTGCTGTAAAGCATGAAGGGTGGACCGGATCATTCCGGCCCACCCTTCATTGTGAGTCTTGTCGGACTCAGGCCTCGACGGCCACGATGTTGACGACCTTGCGGCCGCGACGGGTACCGAACTGCACGGCACCGGCGGTCAGCGCGAACAGGGTGTCGTCGCCACCACGGCCGACGTTGGCGCCCGGGTGGAAGTGGGTGCCACGCTGGCGGACGATGATCTCGCCGGCGTTGACGGTCTGGCCGCCGAAGCGCTTGACGCCGAGGCGCTGGGCGTTCGAGTCACGGCCGTTACGGGTAGAGCTTGCGCCCTTCTTGTGTGCCATCTCGCTATCCCCTTACTTGCTGACGGAGTCGATGCTCGTGATCCGCACAGCGGTGTGACGCTGACGGTGACCCTGGCGACGACGGTAGCCGGTCTTGTTCTTGTAGCGCAGGATGACGATCTTGTCGCCCTTGGTCTGGTCGACCACCTCGGCGTGAGCCTTCACGCCGGCCAGCACCCACGGGTCGGAGGTGACGGCGTCACCGTCGACGATCAGGATGGTGGAGAGCTCCACCGAGTCACCCGGCTTGGCCTCGATACGGTCAATCTCCAGCACGTCGCCGACGGCGACCTTGTGCTGGCGGCCGCCTGCGCGAACGATCGCGTACATGCGGTACCCCATTTCCTAACTCGGTCGGAGCTCCTGATGCCAGCCACCTGGGTACGGACACAGGGGCCTCTCCCTGACACCTCTGACGAGGGCCCGGAAGGTGATGTGCTCGGGAGCAAGGCGTAGACACGCCGAGGGTCAAGAATACGGACCGGCCGCCGCAGGGGCAAACCGGACCGTACGGGCCCGGGGGCGGGCGGTGACCCGCCCCCGGACCGCGGGCACTACTCGGCTGCCGAATCACCCTCGGCGGCCGCGGCCTTCTTGGCCGCCGCGCTGGTCCGCTTGGTGGCGGTCTTGCGGGCGGTGGTCTTCTTCGCGGCGGCCGCCGTGGTCTTCTTGGCGGCCGTCTTCTTCGCAGCGGTCTTGCGCGCGGCCCGCTTCTTCGGCGCCGGCGCCTCCTCGGCCGGAGCCTCCGCGGGGGCCTCGACGACCTCGGCGGCCTCGGCGGCGGCCTCGGCCGGAGCCTCGGCGACCGGCTGGGCCTCGGCGGGCGTCTCGGCCGGAGCCTCGACCGGAGCCTCGGCCGGCGCCTCGGCGGCCGAGAAGGCCGCCTCCAGCGCCGCGTCGGCCCGCGCCTGGAGCACCACGATCTCGGCCTCGGCGGGCGCACCGGCCGGAGCCGTCGCCTTGCGCACCGCGCGACGGCGGGTGCGGCCGGCGGGCGCCGCGGGGGCGGCCGGGATCTCGACCAGGCTCGGCTGGGCCGGCGCCTCGGCGGCGGCCTCGGCCACCGGCTCGGCGACGACCTCGGCCGGGGCCTCGGGCGCCGGCACCTCGATCGCCAGCTGGCCCTCGATCTCCTCGCGCTCGGGCGCCTCGGTGGCCGCCTCGACGGCCTCCACGCCCGCCTCGGCGGCGGCCTGGAGCTCCTCCTGGGACGCCCCGCCCTTGCCCCGGCGCCGGCGCTTGCCGCCGCCCGCGCCCGCCTCGACGGCCGGAGCCGCCGGAGCGTGCACGTGGCTGCTCGGCTGCTCCATGTGGACGATCACGCCGCGGCCGTTGCAGTGCACGCAGGGCTCGGAGAAGGACTCCAGCAGGCCCTGGCCGACCCGCTTGCGGGTCATCTGCACCAGGCCCAGCGAGGTGACCTCGGCCACCTGGTGCTTGGTCCGGTCCCGGCCCAAGCACTCCAGCAGGCGGCGCAGCACCAGGTCGCGGTTGGACTCCAGCACCATGTCGATGAAGTCGATCACGATGATGCCGCCGAGGTCGCGCAGCCGCAGCTGGCGCACGATCTCCTCGGCCGCCTCGATGTTGTTCCGGGTGACGGTCTCCTCAAGGTTCCCGCCCTGGCCGACGAACTTGCCGGTGTTGACGTCGATGACGACCATCGCCTCGGTGCGGTCGATCACCAGCGAACCGCCGCTGGGCAGCCAGACCTTGCGGTCCAGCGCCTTCATCAGCTGCTCGTCGATCCGGTAGGTGGCGAAGACGTCCACCTCGGAGGTCCACCGCTGGAGCCGCTCGGTGAGGTCCGGGGCCACGTTGGAGACGTAGTCGTGGATGGTGTTCCACGCCTCGGTGCCGGAGACGATGACCTTGGTGAAGTCCTCGTTGAAGATGTCGCGGACGACCCGGACGGTCATGTCCGGCTCGCCGTACAGCAGCGCGGGGGCGTTGCCGGTCGCGGCCTTCTTCTGGATGTCCTCCCACTGCTGCTGGAGGCGCTGGACGTCGCGGGTCAGCTCCTCCTCGGAGGCGCCCTCGGCGGCGGTGCGCACGATGACGCCCGCGTCGTCCGGGACGATCTTCTTGAGGATCTGCTTCAGGCGGGCCCGCTCGTTCTCCGGCAGCTTGCGGGAGATGCCGGTCATCGAGCCCTCGGGCACGTACACCAGGTAGCGGCCGGGCAGCGAGATCTGGCTGGTCAGGCGGGCGCCCTTGTGGCCGATCGGGTCCTTGGAGACCTGCACCAGCACGGACTGGCCGGACTTCAGCACCGACTCGATCCGGCGCGGGCCGCCGTGGCCGCCCAGCGAGCCGAAGTTGACCTCGCCGGCGTACAGCACCGCGTTGCGGCCCTTGCCGATGTCGACGAAGGCGGCCTCCATCGACGGCAGCACGTTCTGGACCTTGCCCAGGTAGACGTTGCCGACGTACGAGGTGGCCTGCTCCTTGTTGACGTAGTGCTCGACCAGCACGCCGTCCTCAAGGACGCCGATCTGGGTGCGCTGGCCGTTCTGGCGCACCACCATGACGCGCTCGACCGACTCGCGGCGGGCCAGGAACTCGGCCTCGGTGATGATCGGCACCCTGCGGCGGCCCAGCTCGCGGCCCTCGCGACGGCGCTGCTTCTTCGCCTCCAGGCGGGTGGAGCCCTTGATGGACTGCACCTCGTCCGGGTCGAACGACGGCTCGGTGGAACGGCGGCGCGGCTCGCGCACCTTCACCACCGTGCGGACGCCGTCCTCGGTGGTCTCGGCGGCCTCGGTGGCGCCGGCCTCACCGCTGCGGCGGCGACGGCGACGACGACGACGGGACGAGGCCAGGCCGGCGGACAGGTCGTCCTCCTCCTCGCCCTCCTCGTCCTCGACGGCGGCCGGCTCCCCGACGGGCTGCTCGGCCTCGGCCGTCTCGGCCTCGAACTCCTCGGCCTCGCCACGACGGCGGCGGCGGCCGCCCCGACGGCGACGGCGGGACGGACGGCCGTCCTCCCACTCGTCCTCGGCCTCCGGGCCGGTGGCGGCGGGCGCCTCGACGGCGGCCGGGGCCTCCACGGCGGGCGCCGGGACCGGCTCCTCGACGACCGGCGCGACCGGCGCAGCCGGCGCGGCCTGGACGGCCTGGGCGGCCTGGGCGGCGGCCTTGCGGCGGGACGGGGTCTGCACCCGCACCTGGGTGCGGGTGCGACGACGACGGCCGACGCCGCTGTACTCGAACTCGTCCTCGGCCTCGGTGGCCTGCACAGCCGCGGCCGGGGCCGGGGTCTCGGCCGGAGCCGGCGCGTCGGCGGCGGCCTCGGCGGCGGGCTGCGCGGCCGGGGCGGCGTAGGGGGCCGGCTCCTGGAAGACCGGGGCCTGGAAGATCGCGGTGGACGGGCGGACCGCACGGCGGCGCACCCGCTGCGGCGGCTCGGCGGCGCCGGCCACAGGGGCCGGGGCGGGCTCCGGCGCGGCGGCCGGCTCGGGCGCGACGACCTCGGCCTCCTCCTCGGCGGGCGTCTCCTCGGCGGCCGGCTCCTCGGCCGGGGTCTCCTCGGCGACCGGCGCGGCCTCGACCACGCGGCGGCGGCGGGCACGGCGGGCCGGCGCGGCCGGGGCCTCCTCGGCGGGCGCGGCCTCGACGGCGGCGGGCGCCTCGACGGGCGCGGCCTCGACGGCCGGCTCCTCGGCGGCGGGCGCGCTGACCGGCGCCTCGGCACGCTTGCGGGTCCGGCGGGCCCGGGCGGGCTTCTCCGCGGCCGGCTCGGCCTCGGTGGCCGGCGCCTGCACGGAAGCGGCCTCGGCGGCCTCCGGCGCGGTCACGACGACCGGGGTGGCCTCCGGCGCCCCGGCGGGCGCCTCGGCACGCTTGCGGGTCCGGCGGGCCCGGACCGGCTTCTCCGCGACCGGCTCGGCCTCGGCGGGCGCGGCCTCGGCAGCGGGCGCCGCGGCCGGCGTCTCGGCCGGGATCACCGTCTCGGCGGCCTCGGCAGCCGCTCCCTGCGGGGTGCCCGCCGGGCGGGACACCGCCCGGCGACGGCGGCGCGGCGGCGCGGCGGACGCGCCCTCGCCACCGGTGACGGCGGACTCGTTCTGTTCCGTTGCCGCAGACTGCTGCGGATCGGTGTTATCGAGCATGCGGGTGGATCTCCCGTCAGGCCCCCGGGCTCCGTATCCAGGCACGGCAGGGCACCGATGGCCGGCCGGCATCCCGATGGATGCTCGGGCCGGACCCTTTCCCGGTGCCGCCGTGCGGACGCGAGGCCGCACAGGGGCTCGTAGTCTCGCTCGGCGCCCCGCCCTCGGCGGGGTGTCGAAAGTCTTCTGGTCTGACCAGTCTTCTGAGGTTTTCCCAAGCTTCGCCGTCCCCCAACCCCGGGTGGCTCCCGGACGGGGTCCTCGGGCCCGCCGACCATCGGGGTCGGCGGGCCACAAGAGGCCGGCCTGTGCTTCGACGACGCTCGCTCCCCTGGGGAGCTGCGGGGGCCTGGAGGACCAGCGGGCCCAGTGGGTACTGGCCCCGGCCTCCGCCCGCTAGGCGGACGCGGTTGCGCGCGGCTCGCCGGCCGCCACTGGGCCGGCCGGGGCCGCGGCGCGGTCGAGCGCCAGCGGGTCGGTCACCGTGCCGGTCTCCTCGTCGAGCGGCCCCTGCGCCAGCCTGGTCACCTCTGCGGGGACCGGCGGCGCCAGGTCGGCCGTCGCACGGAGACCGGACAATACGTCGTCGGGTCGTACGGCGGGTGTGGCGTGTCGTACTACCAGGCGCAGTATCGCACAGGGACGGCCGGTCCGAACATCGCGGGCCCCATCACCCTCCGCGTCCGCACCGCCGTCGACCTGCGGCGGGAGGATTTCCAGCGCCGCCACCGCGCCGCGCGCGTCGAAGACCCGCACGCCGTTCTTGGTGAGGCGTTCGACCTCGACCCGCTCCTCGGCCAGGAAGAGCCCGGCCGCGCGGGCCGCCTCCTCCCGGGTGACACCGTCCAGGCGGACCTGCCACTCGGAGGCCTCCAGGCGCTCCACGAAGTTCGGCGTCCGGACCTCGACGGCGTCGATGACGTCCAGGCCGCCGGGCAGCGACTCGTCGAGCTGCGCACGCAGCCCCTCCGGGTCGCGGACCGCGGCGAGCCCGATCTCCAGGTACTCCGCCTCGCTCGCCACCCCGGTCGGAGCGGCGTTGGCGTAGGACACCTTCGGGTGCGGGGTGAAGCCTGCCGAATAGGCCATCGGCACGGCCGACCGGCGCAGGGCGCGCTCGAAGGCGCGCTGGAAGTCGCGGTGGCTGGTGAAGCGGAGCCGGCCGCGCTTGGTGTAGCGGAGACGGATCCGCTGCACCGTCGGCGCGGGCGGCGGACCGTCGGGCGTACGGCGTGCCAGAGTCGCTCAGTCCTTAGTCAGTTGTCCCCGTCCGGCACGGCGTCTGTGCACCGCTGGCCGGACTCTGTCACCTCAAAGGGTACGCGCCCGGCCGGACCGCTCGCTCCGCCCCTGGTCAGCCCGGACACGACGACCCCCGCCCGGAGGGATCCGGACGGGGGTCGCAGGAGGCGCGGGAACTACTTGACGACCGTCAGCGGCAGCAGCTTCTTGCCGGTGGGGCCCACCTGGATGTCGAGTCCGAGCTGAGGACACACCCCGCAGTCGAAGCACGGGGTCCAGCGGCAGTCGTCGACCTCGACCTCTTCGAGGGCGTCCTGCCAGTCCTCCCAGAGCCAGTCCTTGTCGAGGCCGCTGTCCAGGTGGTCCCAGGGCAGCACCTCCTCGTAGGTGCGCTCGCGGGTGGTGTACCAGTCGACGTCGACGCCGGTGCCGGCCAGGCCCTTCTCGGCCGAGGCCATCCAGCGGTCGTAGGAGAAGTGCTCGCGCCAGCCGTCGAAGCGGCCGCCGTCCTCGTAGACCGCGCGGATGACGGCGCCGATCCGGCGGTCGCCGCGGGAGAGCAGGCCCTCGACGATGCCGGGCTTGCCGTCGTGGTAGCGGTAGCCGATGTTCTTGCCGTACTTGCGGTCGCCGCGGATGGAGTCGCGCAGCTTGGCCAGGCGGGCGTCGGTGTCCTCGGCGGAGAGCTGCGGGGCCCACTGGAACGGCGTGTGCGGCTTGGGCACGAACCCGCCGATGGAGACGGTGCAGCGGATGTCGTTCTGGCCGGTGACCTCGCGGCCCTTCTGGATGACGTTCTTCGCCATCTCGCCGATCTGGAGCACGTCCTCGTCGGTCTCGGTGGGCAGGCCGCACATGAAGTACAGCTTCACCTGGCGCCAGCCGTTGCCGTACGCGGTGGCGACGGTGCGGATGAGGTCCTCCTCCGACACCATCTTGTTGATCACCTTGCGCATGCGCTCGCTGCCGCCCTCGGGGGCGAAGGTGAGGCCCGAGCGGCGGCCGTTGCGGCTCAGCTCGTTGGCGAGGTCGATGTTGAAGGCGTCGACGCGGGTGGACGGCAGCGACAGGCCGATCTTGTCCTCGCTGTAGCGGTCCGCCAGGCCCTTGGCGATGTCACCGATCTCGGTGTGGTCGGCGCTGGACAGCGACAGCAGGCCGACCTCCTCGAAGCCGGTCGCCTTGAGCCCGCGCTCCACCATCTCGCCGATGCCGGTGATGCTTCGCTCCCGCACGGGGCGCGTGATCATGCCGGCCTGGCAGAAGCGGCAGCCGCGGGTGCAGCCGCGGAAGATCTCGACGGACATCCGCTCGTGCACGGTCTCGGCGAGCGGGACCAGCGGCTGCTTCGGGTAGGGCCACTCGTCGAGGTCCATGACGGTGTGCTTGGAGACCCGCCACGGCACCCCGGGCGCGTTCGGCACGACACGGCCGATCCGGCCGTCGGCCAGGTACTCCACGTCGTAGAACTTGGGCACGTACACCCCGCCGGTGCGGGCCAGGCGCAGCAGCAGCTCGTCGCGCCCACCCGGGCGGCCCTCGGCCTTCCAGCCGCGGATCAGCTCGGTGATGTCCAGCACGGCCTGCTCGCCGTCGCCGACGACCGCGCAGTCGATGAAGTCCGCGATCGGCTCGGGGTTGAACGCCGCATGGCCGCCGGCCAGCACGATCGGGTCCTCGTCGGTGCGGTCCTTCGCCTCCAGCGGGATGCCCGCGAGGTCGAGCGCGGTCAGCATGTTGGTGTAGCCGAGCTCAGTGGAGAAGGAGAGCCCGAAGACGTCGAAGGCCTTCACCGGACGATGGGCGTCCACGGTGAACTGCGGGACGTCGTGCTCGCGCATCAGCGCCTCGAGGTCCGGCCAGACGCTGTAGGTCCGCTCGGCCAGCACGCCCTCGCGCTCGTTGAGCACCTCGTAGAGGATCATGACGCCCTGGTTGGGCAGGCCCACCTCGTAGGCGTCGGGGTACATCAGCGCCCAGCGGACGTCGCAGGCGTCCCAGTCCTTGACGGTCGAGTTCAGCTCGCCGCCGACGTACTGGATCGGCTTCTGGACGTGCGGGAGGAGGGCCTCCAGGCGTGGGAAGACCGATTCGACAGTCATGTACTAGGAACCCTTACGAGCTTGAGCGGTGCCGCGCGCATCGACTCCCGGTCGGGGCGGCGGGCGGCGTCTGGGAGGGGGTGACCCTCAAGGGTAGCCGAATCCGCGGGCCGCCCGGCCGGGCCTCGGGGCCCGCCCGCGGGCGCGCGGCCCTGCTCACCGACCGTTGACAGCCCCGGACGGACCGTGCCGTACTGTCAGAGCCCTGCCCGAATCCCCAGCTCGCCACCGGGACAAGGAAGTTGACCATGCACGACGGCACCGCCGGCGGTCCCGGCCGCCCCTGACCGCAGTGCCGCACCGGGACGCGACGGGGTACCCGACGGTGGCCCGTGCGGTCGCGGCCGCGCGGCGGCTGGCCCGGCTGCGCCCGGAGCGCTGCCGGCTGCGCGAGGTGGGACGCTCCCGGGCCGGCCGACCGCTGGTCGTGCTCTCGGTCGACGAGGGCGAGCGTGCCGTCCTGGTGGTCGGCGGGCCGCACCCCAACGAGCCGGTGGGGGTGGCGTCCGCGCTGCGCCTGGCCGAGCGGGTGCTGGAGCTGCCGCCTCGGCCGGGGGTGGCCTGGCACGTCCTGCTCTGCCTGGACCCGGACGGCGCCGCGCTGAACGAGGGCTGGCTGGGCGGCCCGCTGACCGCCGCGCGGCACTACGAGCACTTCTTCCGGCCGTCCTTCGACGAGCAGCCCGAGCTGCTGCCGCCGCCGGACGGCGGCCGCCCGCCGCTGCCGGAGAGCCTGGCGCTGACCGGGCTGATCGACGAGCTGCGTCCGGTGCTCCAGTGTTCGCTGCACGGGGTGGACTTCGGCGGTGCGTTCGTCCAGCTGACCCGGCCCGCCGCGGGCCTGCCGGAGCGGTTCGCCCGGTCGGTGGCGCGCGGCGGCATCCCGCTGGACGTCGACTCCTACGACGCGGTGGGCTGGGACCGTCCGGCCCCCGGTGCGTACGTGATGCCGGCGCCGGGTGCCGGCTCGCTGGTCCTGCCGGACCGGCCCGAGCTCTCCACCTGGTCGCACGCGGCCCGTACGGCGGGGTGACGGCCGTGCTGGAGGTGCCGATGTGGGCCGTCGAGGAGGTCCGCGACGGCGGGCCGCACCCGCAGGCCCGCGCCGCCGTCGGGTGCCCGGGTGGAGGTGCTGGGCGGGCTGCTGCCGCTGGTTCCCGCCCATGCCGGCCCGGCGTACGGGCCGTTGCTGCGCGCCGCCGAGTTCAACCTGCGGGTCTGCCCGCTGCTGGTGGACGAGCTGCGGACCGGGTGGTGCGCCGCCCCGCTCTCGGTCTCCCGGGTGACCACGGCCCGGATCGTCGCGGAGCGGCTTCCGCTGCGGATCGCCTCGATGCTGTTGCGGCTGCTCGCCGACACGGGCGGCCCGGCGGTGGAGGCGGCCCGGGCGCAGGCCCGGGCCGTCGTGGCGGCGGGGCTGGTGGGGCTGGTGGGGCTGGACCGGCTCGGCGCCCGCTGGGTGCCGGTGGAGACCCAGGTGGCGCACCAGGCCCGGGCGGTCCTGACCACGGCCGACTGCGTGCTGTCCGGCTGACTCCCCGCCGCGCCGCGGTCCCGGGTCGCGGTCGCGTCCCCGGCCTGCGGGCCCCGGGCCGCGCACGGGGCCGCAGGGGGCCGCCCATGCCGGCAGACGACGGGGCCGGCCCGGGGAGTGCCCCCGGACCGGCCCCGGTCACCGTGCTCAGGCCGCTATCGGCCGTTGGCTCTGCACCGCCTGCAACAGCCCGATCGCCACCCAGGTCGCGAACATCGACGACCCGCCGTACGAGACGAACGGCAGCGGGATGCCGGCCACCGGCATGATGCCCAGGCACATCCCGATGTTCTCGAAGCCCTGGAAGGCGAACCAGGCGACCACCCCGGCCGCCACGATCGTCCCGTAGAGGTCGGTGGCCTGCCGGGCGATCCGGCAGCCCCGCCAGAGCACCACACCGAGCAGCACGATGATCGCCATCGCCCCGAGGAAGCCGAGCTCCTCGCCGGCGACCGTGAAGACGAAGTCGGTCTGCTGCTCCGGCACGAACTGCCCGGTGGTCTGCGTCCCGTGGAAGAGCCCCTTGCCGGTGAGCCCGCCCGAGCCGATCGCGATCCGGGCCTGGGCGGTGTTGTAGCCCACGCCCGACGGGTCCAGCGCCGGGTTGGCGAAGGCGGCGAAGCGGTCGATCTGGTACTTGCTCAGCACCCCGAGCTTCCAGATCGCCACACAGCCACCGACCCCGGCCAGGATCAGCCCGAAGACCCAGCGGTTGGCCGCGCCGGAGCCCAGCAGGATGCCCAGCACGATGACGGCCATCACCATCACCGACCCGGCGTCCGGCATCAGCATCACGACGGCCATCGGCACCGTGGCCCAGACCAGCCCGCGGAACACCGCCCGGTTCGAGGGGAACTCCCGCTCCCCCGCGTCCACCTGGTCCGACAGCACCACGGCCATCGCCAGCACGATCGCCAGCTTGGCGAACTCGGCCGGCTGGACGGAGAATCCGCCGCCGAGCTGGATCCAGGAGTGCTGGCCGTTGATGGTCGAGCCGAGCGGGCTCAGCGTGGCCGCCAGCAGCAGGATCACGCCGGCGTACAGGAACGGCACCACCGTGCGGAAGCGGCGGCTCCCTATCCCTATCACCACCGCGCACAGCACCATCCCGATCACCACGTTGGTGAGGTGCCGGAAGAGGAAGTACTGCGGATCGCCGTGGGTCAGCGAGTCCCGCCCGCGGGTGGCCGACCAGACCAGCAGCGAGCTGCCCAGCGAGAGCACCAGTGCGGACAGCAGCAGTATCCAGTCGATCCGCCAGAGCGGGGAGTCCTTGGCGAGGGCCTTCGACACCCCTCTGCGCTGCGGGGCCAGCCGCAGCTGCCGGTACGACCCGTAGGAACTCATGCGCGGCTCCTTCCCGTGCTCCGGGCCGGTTCGAGGGCGGCGTCCACCGCGGTGAGCGGGGTCACCGGGCCGGAAGGCTGCGCCGGGTCGAGGAAGACCCGCGGAGAGCTGCCGGTCACGCCCGGGTCGCCCTGGGCGGCCGGGGAGTACGCGGCCGGCTTGACGATCGCGGTACCGTCCGGGTTGAACTTCGGCAGCTCGGCCTGCGGCTTGGGCAGCAGCGCCTTGCCGCCGTCGACGTTGCCCTTGTCGTCCACGCCGTACAGCGCCTGGTAGATCCGGCGGATCGCGTCACCGGAACCGCCGGAGCCGGTGCCACCCTGGCTTATCGTCATCACGACCGCGTAGTCGCCGCTGTAGGTGGTCAGCCACGAGGTGGTCTGCTTGCCCTCGACCTCGGCGGTGCCGGTCTTGGCGTGCAGCTCGATCTTGCCCTGCGGCCAGCCGGCGCCGGTGAACTTCCAGGCGGCGGTGCCGCCGGTGACGACGCCGGCGGTGGCCTGGTCGATGTAGCTCAGCAGCTTCTGGTCGCCGGGGAACTTGGCGTCCTCGTGCGGGGCGATCTCGCGGACGAGATCCCCGCCCGGGCTTATCACCGCCTTGGCGACGGTCGGGCGGTAGAAGGTGCCGCCGTTGGAGAGCGCCGAGTAGATCCGGGCCATCTGGATCGGGGTGACGAGCGTGTCGCCCTGGCCGATCGCGAAGTTGACCGAGTCGCCGGCGCGCATCTGGTAGCCGTCGACGCAGTTCTCCCGGGCGATCTGGTCGGAGAAGGTGTTGCCGCCCTTCTCCGCCTGCTTGCACCAGGCGTCCTTGTTGTTGTCGTAGAAGGACTGCTTCCACTGACGGTCCGGCACCCGGCCGGTGACCTCGCTGGGCAGGTCGATGCCGGTCTTGGCGCCGAGGCCGAACTGGTGGGCGGTCTTGTAGAACCAGTCCGCCGGGTCCTTCTTCGGCTTGATGCCGCCGTCCTTCATCCACTGGTCGTACGCCAGGCCGTAGAAGACGGTGTCACAGGAGACCTCCAGCGCCTTCTCCAGGGAGATGGGGCCGAAGTTCTCGCTCTCGAAGTTCTTGAACTCGCGGCCGCCGATGGTCAGGCTCTTCGGGCAGTCGTACCGCCCGTCCAGCGAGTAACCGGCCTGCACGGCGGCGGTGGTGGAGATGACCTTGAAGGTCGAGCCGGGGGCGGACTGACCCTGTATGGCCCGGTTCAGCAGCGGGAAGTTGGACTCCTTGCTGGTCAGTGCCTGGTAGTCCTTGCCCGAGATGCCGCCCTGCCACAGGTTGGGGTCGTAGGTCGGGGCGCTGGCCATCGCGACGATCCGCCCGGTGTGCACGTCCATCACGACGGCGGCGCCGGAGTCGGCCTCGTAGTTGCGGTTGGTCACCTTGTCGAAGGTCTTGCGGGCGTCGTTCATCGCCTGCACGAGGTTGTCCTCGACGACCTTCTGCACCCGGGCGTCGATGCTGGTCACCAGGTTGTTGCCGGTCTGCGGCTCGACCGTGCCGGCGGTGCCGATCACCCGGCCGAGGTTGTCGACCTCCAGCTTGGTGATCCCGGCGGTGCCGCGCAGGTCGCGGTCGTACACCGACTCCAGGCCGGCCCGGCCGATCTGGTCGGCCGGCAGGTAGCGGTCGAGACCGCTCTTGTCGGCCGTCTTGGAGACCTCCTCGTCGGTGACCGGCGAGAGGTAGCCGAGCACCTGGGCCATGTTGGCACCCTCGACGCCGGTGTAGTGGCGCACGGCGGTGGGCTGCGCGGTCACCCCGGGGAAGTCCTCGCGGCGCTCCATTATCTGCAGCGCCTGCTGGGTGGTCGCCTCCTTGGTGACCGGGATCGGCTGGTAGGGCGACCCGTTCCAGCAGGGCTGCTGCGTCTTGGCGTCGCAGAGCCGGACCTTCTCCTGGACGTCCTTGGCCGGCATGCCGAGCACCTCGGCGAGCCGGCTCAGCACCGCCTTGCCGCCGTCCTTCTGCTGGAGCAGCGAGGTGCGGCTGACGGAGACCACCAGCCGGGTCTCGTTGCCGGCCAGGATGCGGCCGGAGGCGTCGAGGATCTCGCCGCGCACGGCGGGCTCGACCACCTCGCGGATGTGATTGCCGGTCGCCTTGGCGGTGTAGACGCTGGCGTTGCGGATCTGCAGGTACCAGAGCCGTCCGCCGAGGGTGGCGAGCAGCGACAGCACCAGGATCTGCAGCACCACCAGACGGATCGTCACCCGCCGGGTACGGCCGGTCTCGGGGATGTTGCTCACGTCTCGTGCGCTCCAGAGTGCGGGGGTCCGGACAAGGGGGTCGGGGTGTTGCGGGCGCGAAGGGCCTTGCGGACGCGAAGGGCGTTGCGGGCGCGAAGGGCCTTGCAGGCGCGGGGTGTCACGGGCACGGTGTCACGCGCGCGGTGTCACGGGCGCTTGGCGAAGCCGAGCGAGCGCTTCTTCCGGTAGCCCGGCCCGGACGACGCCTCACGGGTGGTGCGGTAGCGGGCCAGCGTGCCCAGGCCCGGTCCGCCCTCGTCGTCCCCGGCGGCGGCGGCCACCGGGTCCTTCCCGAAGCGGCGCCCGACCAGCATCACCACGGGCACCACGAACGGCGCCAGCAGCAGGTCGTACAGCAGGGCGGTGACCACCAGGCTGCCGAGGCCGACGTGGCGGGCGGCGGTGTCGCCGACCAGGGCGCCGACCACCGCGTACAGCAGCGTCGAGGCGACCGCCGCGGCGGCCACCACCAGCAGCGCGCTGGAGACCGAGCGCTGGCGCCCGTGGTCGGGGCGCAGCAGCCCGGCGGCGTAGCCCATCAGACAGAGCACCAGGGCGTAGCGGCCGATGGCGTGGTCGGAGGGCGGTGCGAGGTCGGCGAGCAGGCCGGCCGCGAAGCCGACCAGGCAGCCGCCGGTCGGGCCGTAGACCATGGCCAGGCCGACCACGACGAGCAGCAGTATGTCCGGGGTGGCGCCCGGAAGCTGGAGCCGGCCGAAGACGCTGACCTGGAGGATCAGGCCGAGCAGGACGAGGACGGCGGAGACGGGGATGCGGGCGAGGCGCATGGCTCAGTTCCCCCCGGAGGGCTTGGCGGGCGGTGCGGCGGGGGCCGCGGGTGCCTGGCCCTGCGGGGCGGGCGCGGGCGGCAGGACGGCGTCACGCGGGTCGGTGCGCGGCGGTACCACCACCACGCCGACCAGGTCGAGCCGGGTGAACTGGACGAAGGGCTCGACCAGGACGGTCTTGGTGAGCTGGCCGGGGTTGGCCTCGACCTGGACGACCTTGCCGACCGGGACGCCGGGCACGAACGGGCGGCCGCTCTGCGAGCCGAAGGTGACCATCCGGTCGCCCTCCTTCACCTGGGCCTTGCCGTTGAGCAGGGAGACCTTCATGGCGCTGGTGCCGCCGCCGGAGGCGAAGCCGATCTCGCCGCTGCTCTCCAGCCGGGCGCCGGCGCTGAAGCCGGGGTCGGAGGCGAGCAGCACGGTGGAGGTGGTCGGGGCGACGGTGGTGATCCGGCCGACCAGGCCCTGACCGTTGATCACGGTCATGTCCCGGGTCAGGCCGTCGTCGCTGCCGGCGTCGACGGTGATGGTCCAGGAGAAGCCCTGGGCCGGGCCGATCGCGATGACCTGTGCGGCCTTGACGGTGTATCCGCCGGCGCCGGCGGTGCGCAGCAGGTCGTCGAGCTGCTTGGTGCGGGCGCCGGCCGCGTCGGAGGAGGCCAGTTTCTGGCGCAGCTCGGTGTTCTCGCGGGCGAGCTGGTCGGTGCGGCCGCTGTGGGTGGCGGCGTCGCGGAAGGCGCGGACGGTGTCGGCCACCGGGTCGACCGCGGTGGCGGCGCCGCGCTCGACCGGGCCGAGGACGCCGGCCGCGGCGCGGCGGGCGCCGCCGAGCGGGGAGCTCTCACCGCCCTTGATGTCCACGGTGATCAGCGCGAAGGCGACGGCCACCAGCAGGATGAGCAGCAGCCGGCTCTCTCGTGTGTCCCTCACGGTGCTGGTACTGCCCCTTCGTACCTGGCCGCCCACCCGGGCCGTGGGGCCCGGGCGGTGGGCCGTTCAGTTGAGTTACGGGTTTCGTCGGTTGTGCTAACGGCGCGGCTGGGCGTCGAGTACCTGCTGGAGCGCCTCGAACTCCTCGACGCACTTGCCGGAGCCGAGGGCGACCGAGTCGAGCGGGTTCTCGGCGATGTGGATCGGCATGCCGGTCTCGCGGCGCAGCCGCTCGTCCAGGCCGCGCAGCAGGGCGCCGCCGCCGGTGAGGACGATGCCGCGGTCCATGACGTCGCCGGCCAGCTCGGGCGGGCACTGGTCGAGGGTGGTCTTGACGGCGTCGATGATGGAGTTGACCGGCTCGTCGATGGCCTCGCGGACCTCGGCGGCGGAGATGACGACGGTCTTGGGCAGGCCGCTGACCAGGTCGCGGCCGCGGATCTCGGCGTGCTCGTCCTTCTCGCCCTCCAGCCCGAAGGCGGAGCCGATGCTCATCTTGATCTGCTCGGCGCTGCGCTCGCCCAGGAGCAGCGAGTACTCCTTCTTGATGTGCTGGACGATGGCGTTGTCCAGTTCGTCGCCGGCGACCCGGATGGACTGGGCGGTGACGATGCCGCCGAGCGAGATGACGGCGACCTCGGTGGTGCCGCCGCCGATGTCGACGACCATGTTGCCGGTGGCCTCGTGGACGGGCAGGCCGGCACCGATCGCGGCGGCCATCGGCTCCTCGATGATGTGCACCTGGCGCGCGCCGGCCTGCGAGGAGGCCTCGATGACGGCGCGGCGCTCGACCCCGGTGATGCCGGAGGGCACGCAGACCACGACCCGGGGGCGGGCCAGGTAGCGGCGGCGGTGGATCTTGAGGATGAAGTAGCGGAGCATCCGCTCGGTGATCTCGAAGTCGGCGATCACGCCGTCCTTGAGCGGGCGGATGGCGACGATGTTGCCCGGGGTGCGGCCGATCATCTTCTTGGCCTCGGAGCCGACCGCCAGGATTCCGCCGGTGTTGGTGTTGACCGCGACGACGGACGGCTCGTTGAGGACGATCCCCTTGCCCCTGACGTACACCAGCGTGTTGGCGGTTCCGAGGTCGATCGCCAGGTCGCGGCCGATGAACGACAGGTTGGTTGCCATGGGGTGTAGGTGCCTTCCCGGGCTCGGAGTCATTAGCGGGGGTGGACGAGAAGCATGCGCCCACGGCTTGGGCGGAAAACAGCTGACCAGCCGTACCGGGCCCTTGAGTCGCGTCCATCGTAGTCACGTCGGCCAGTACGGACGTCGGCGTGGGGCATACCGTCCATTGTCCGGAGCGTGATCGCTTCTCCGGGCATTGGGACGCCGTGTCGGCACCCCCAGTTCCCTATTTCACGATAAGAATGCCCCGGCCGGGCCAATGGTCCCGGCCGGGGCACCCGAAGGTCCCTCGGGCGTTTCGCCCGTGGTGGTTCTCAGGCGTGCGCCGGGAAGAAGATCTTGATCTCGCGCTCGGCGGACTCCGGGGAGTCGGAGGCGTGGATCAGGTTCTCGCGGGTGATCGTCGCGTAGTCGCCGCGGATGGTGCCGGCGCCGGCCTCCAGCGGGTTGGTCGCCCCGGCCAGCATGCGGATGCCGGGCACGACCTCCTCGCCCTCGACGATCAGCGCGATGGACGGGCCGGAGGTCATGAACTCCAGCAGCGGCTCGTAGAACGGGCGGCCGACGTGCTCCGCGTAGTGCTGCTCCAGCGTCGCCCGGTCGAAGGTGCGCAGCTCGACGGCGGCGAGGCGCCAGCCGGCCTTGCGCTCGATGCGGCTGATGATCTCGCCGGCCAGGCCGCGGCGGACGGCGTCGGGCTTGAGCAGGACGAGAGTGCGCTGGGACACGGTGCGTCTCCTGGGAAATCGGTTCGGCTTGCACTCGGTTCGTGGCGCGGAGTGCGACTACCGCAGAGGTTACCTTGCGTGAGCGGCGGCTCCGGCCGCCCGCCCGGGGCCTGGTCTAGGCCACCTGGGCAGCGGCGCGGGCGGCCTTGAACTCGTCGATCCTGCGGCCGTAGTGCACCGAGCACCACCACAGGCCGGCGAAGACCACTCCGAGGGCGAACATGGTCGGCAGGATGAAGCCGCTGGCGATCAGGCCGATCTGCAGCGCCCAGCCGAGGGCGACCGCGCCCGGCCGGTTGATCATGCCGCAGAGTGCGATGCACAGGGCCATGACGACGCCCGTGACGGTCCAGACGGTGGCCGTCGGGATGTCGGAGAGCTGCATCGCCACCAACCCCGCGAACATCGCCAGCAACGCCTCGCCGATCAGCGTCGAGGAGCAGAGCGTCCTCATCGTCACTTCCTCCCGAGGAGCAGGCGGGCCTCGCCCACCGTGATGACCGAACCGGTGACCAGCACCCCGGCACCGCCGAGGTCGCCCTCCTCCTCGGCGAGGGTGACGGCGGCGGCGATGGCGTCGTCGAGCCGGGGCTCGACCTGGACGCGGTCCTCGCCGAAGATCTCGACGGCCAGGGCGGCCAGGGCGTCCACGTCCATCGCGCGGTGGGTGGAGTTCTGGGTGATGACGACCTCGGCCAGGATCGGCTCGAAGGCCTCCAGCAGGCCGGCCACGTCCTTGTCGCCGCTGGTGCCGATCACGCCGACCAGCCGGGTGAAGCCGAAGGCCTCGCCGATCGCGGCGACGGTGGCCTGGGCGCCGTTCGGGTTGTGGGCGGCGTCGAGGAGGATCGTCGGGCTGCGGCGGACGACCTCCAGCCGGCCCGGCGAGGCGACGCCGGAGAAGGCCTGGCGGACCTTGTCGACGTCGAGCTGCCCGCCGCGCGCGCCGCCGACACCGAAGAAGGCCTCGACGGCGGCCAGCGCCAGCGCGGCGTTCTGCGCCTGGTGGGCGCCGTGCAGCGGGATGAAGACGTCTTCGTACTCCTCGCCGCCGAGCCCGCGCAGCGTCACCAGCTGGCCGCCGATGGCGACCTCACGGCGGATCACGCCGAACTCCATGCCCTCGCGGGCCACGGTGGCGTCCACCTCGACGGCGCGGCGCAGGATGGACTGCGCGGCGTCCAGCTGCTGCTGGGCGACGACGGCGACGGTGCCGGTCTTGATGATCCCGGACTTCTCGACCGCGATCTCGCCGGTGGTGCCGCCCAGCTTGTCGGTGTGGTCCAGGCCGATCGGGGTGATCACCGCGACGGCGGCGTCGATCACGTTGGTGGCGTCCCAGGAGCCGCCCATGCCGACCTCGATCACGCCGACGTCCACCGGGGCGTCGGCGAAGGCGGCGTACGCCATGCCGGTCAGCACCTCGAAGAAGGACATCGGGACGGGCTGCTGCGCGTCGGTCATCTGCACGTACGGCTCGATGTCGCGGTAGACCTCGACGAACCGTTCGGGGGTGATCGGGGCACCGTCGAGGCTGATCCGCTCGGTGACGGACTCCACGTGCGGGCTGGTGTAGCGGCCGGTGCGCAGCTCGAAGGTGTTGAGCAGCTGCTCGATCATCCGGGCCGTGGAGGTCTTGCCGTTGGTGCCGGTGATGTGGATGGAGGGGAAGGACCGCTGGGGCTGGCCCAGGATGTCCATCAGCGCCTCGATCCGGTCGAGCGAGGGCTCCAGCTTGTTCTCCGGCCAGCGCTCGGAGAGCTCGATCTCGACGTCGCGCAGGGCGTCGCCGGGGCCGGCGTCGGCGGGGCGGAGGGTGTACGGGTTCGGGTCGGCCTTGTCGCTCACGACCACAGTCTACGGAGCGCTGGCGGGCCGTCCTCACGGGGTGAGAACGGCCACTTTGCCCTAATTTTCTAGTTTGCCCCCTTTACTATTGATTCAGCGAATTTGAGCCGCAATGAAGCATCGATTCGCAATCGTCAGGAGTCGCCAACCTTTGATCACGAGGAGAAACCGCGCCATGCTCGACACCCTGCACGACTGGATCGTGTTCCGGCAGGACGGCATCGTCCGGTTAGCCGGACTGGTCTCGCTGGCACTCGTCGGCTACATGGCCCTCGTCTTCGGACGCTTCCTCGTGTACTGGGCCGGCTCCCGGCACGCCTTCCGGAGCAACCGGCCCGCCGAACCCGGCGACCCGGCCGCCTTCGAGTGGCACCTGGCCGTCCCCTGCCGCGACGAGGAGGCCGCGGTCGTCCAGACCCTGGACGGGCTGCGGCACTCCGCCCCCGGGGCGCACCTGTGGGTGATCGACGACGACAGCGAGGACGCCACCCGCGCCCTGGTCCTGACCGCCGCCGACCGGGACGACCGGCTCCACCTCGTCCAGCGCCGCCGCCCGCACGCCCGGATCGGCAAGGGCGCCGCCCTCAACGCCGCCTACCGCGAGATCTCCGCCCGGCTGCCCGAGGGCACCGACCGCTCCCGCGTGGTGATCGGCGTCGTCGACGCCGACGGCCGGCTCGACCCGGGCACCCTCGCCCAGGTCTGCAACGGGAAGGCGCCCGGCCGCCCGGACACCGGCGCCGTGCAGATCGGCGTCCGGATGCGCAACGCCGACGACGAGCGGCCGCTGCCCGGGCGGGGCCGGTTCGCCAACGCGCGGGCCCGCGCCCTGGTGCGGATGCAGGACGTCGAGTTCCAGGCCAACAACGCCGGCATGCAGCTGCTGCGCCGGGGCACCGGCTCCGTCGGCCTCGGCGGCAACGGCCAGTTCCTCCGGCTCTCCGCACTGGACTCGCTCACCGCCGAGGAGGGCCGCGCAGGCCGCCCCTGGCCGGAGCGGGCGCTGCTGGAGGACTACGAGTCCGGGCTCGAACTGCGGCTCGCCGGCTGGCGGTTGACGCACATCACCGAGGCGGGTGTCCCAGGAGGGGCTGGTCTCGCTCCGGCGCTTCCTCACCCAGCGCACCCGGTGGGCCCAGGGCGACATGCAGTGCCTGCGCTACACCGGGCGGGTGCTGCGCTCGCCGCACTACCGCCCGGCCGGCAAGGCCCGCCCCGCCCGGAGCTGCTGACCGGTGTCGGCGGCCGCCCCCGGGCCGGCCAGATCGCCCAGTCGCTCGGCCAGCTCGACGCGGCCTTCGCCGAGGACCGGCCCGCCGCCGTCGTCGTCCAGGGCGACACCAACGCCACCCTCGCCGGTGCGCTCGCCGCCGGCGCCCGCGGGATCCCGCTGGTGCACGTCGAGGCCGGGCTGCGCAGCTTCGACCGGGCGGTGCCCGAGGAGCACAACCGGGTGATGGTCGACCACGTCGCCGACCTGCTCTGCGCCGCCACCACCGGGAACGCCGCCAACCTGCGCGCCGAGTCGCTGGACGAGGAGCGGATCGCCCTCACCGGGAACACCGTGGTCGAGGTGGTCCGCCGCCGGCTGCCCGACGGGGACGCCCGGGCCGCGCTGCTCGCGGCCCACGGGGTCGCGCCGGACGGCTACGTGCTGGCCACCGTGCACCGGCCGGAGAACACCAACACCGCCGGGGCGCTCCGCGCCGTCCTCACCGAGCTGGACCGGATCGCCCGGGCCAGGACGCCGGTGCTGTTCCCGATGCACCCGCACACCCGGGCCGCCGTCGAGCGGTTCGCCCTCGACGGCCTGCTCGCGCGGATCGCCGCCACCGGACCGGTCGGCTACGCGGAGTTCCTCGGCCTGGCCCGGCACGCCGCGCTGCTGGTCTCCGACTCCGGCGGCGTCCAGGAGGAGTGCACCGTACTCGGCCGCCCCCTGCTCGTCGTCCGCCGCTCCACCGAGCGCCCGGAGGCGGTGGACGCGGGCTTCGCCGCGCTCGTCCCGCCCGGCCCCGGGCTGGGCGACCTGGCCGCCGACTGGCTGGCCGACTCCCCCGAGCGGCTCGCCCGGCTGGCCGCCACCCCGAGCCCGTACGGCGACGGGCTGGCCTCCGCGCGGATCGCCGCCCTGACCGCGCGGCTGTCCGAACAGCCGGTGCCGGCGGCCGCCTGAGGCCCCGTCCTCTTGACAGCCGGATTGGTCTACTCCACCTTGTGAGGCAAGTCTCCTTCCCTGATGGGGACTTGAATTGTCGGTAGCTCCCGCACGCACACCATCGACACCCGGGCGGCTCCCCCCACGCGAGCCGCCCGGCCTCCCCCACAGGAGATGGAGTCATGCCACCTGCCCGACCCGCGCGCCCGCGCGCCCGCGCGCCCTCCACGGCCTGCTCGCCGGGGCCACCGCGATCGCCCTGGGCCTGAGCGGCCTCGTCCTCGCCGGCGGTACCGGCGCCCAGGCCGCCGACATCGACCTGATCACCAACGGCGGCTTCGAGTCCGGCAACCACCTCACCGGCTGGACCTGCTCCGCCGCCGTGCCCGAGACCGCCACCGTCCACTCCGGCTCGTTCGCGCTGCGTTCCGCCCCGGGCGCCGGCGACACCGGCGAGTGCGTCCAGACCGTCGCCGTGAAGCCGTCCTCGACGTACACGCTGAGCGGCTGGGTCCAGGGCTCGTACGTCTACCTGGGCGCCCGCGGCACCGGCGGGACCGATCCCAGCACCTGGACCAGCTCCACCGGGTACGCCAAGCTGGGCACCACCTTCACCACCGGGGCGAACACCACCAGCGTCACCGTCTACCTGCACGGCTGGTACGGGCAGCCCGCCTTCCTGGCCGACGACGTCTCGCTGGTCGGCCCGGGCGACCCGAAGCCCTCCCCCAGCTCCACCACCCCCACGCCCTCCCCGACGACGACCACCACCGTGACCGCCTCGCCGACCGGCACCGCGCCCCCCACCGCCACCCCGACCGGCCGTCCGCCGGGCCTGCCCAAGCACATCCTCACCGGCTACTGGCAGAACTTCGACAACGGCGCCACCGTCCAGCGGATCAGCGACGTTCCGGCCGCGTACGACATCATCGCGGTCTCCTTCGCGGACGCCACCAGCACACCCGGCGGCCTGGCCTTCACCCTGGACCCGACGCTCTCCTCGCGGCTCGGCGGCTACACCGAGGCGCAGTTCAAGGCGGACATCGCGGCCAAGAAGGCGGCCGGGAAGAAAGTCGTCCTCTCGGTCGGCGGCCAGAACGGCACCGTCTCCGTCAACAGCTCCGCCTCCGCCACCACCTTCGCCGACACCGCCTGGTCGCTGATGCAGGGCTACGGGTTCGACGGGATCGACATCGACCTGGAGAACGGGGTCAGCGCCACCTACCTGGGCCAGGCGCTGCACACGCTGGCGGCGAAGGCCGGCAGCGGGTTCGTGCTCACCATGGCGCCGCAGACCATCGACATGCAGTCGACCGGGACGGAGTACTTCAAGCTGGCGCTGAACGTGAAGGACGTCCTCACCATCGTCAACATGCAGTACTACAACTCCGGCACGATGCTCGGCTGCGACGGCCAGGTGTACGGGCAGGGCACCGAGAACTTCCTGACGGCGCTGGCCTGCATCCAGCTCAAGGGCGGGCTGCGGCCCGACCAGGTCGGGCTCGGCGTGCCGGCCTCCACCAGCGCGGCGGGCGGCGGGTACGTCGGCCCGGGCGTGGTCGACAACGCGCTGGACTGCCTGGCCGCCGGCACCAACTGCGGCACCTTCAGGCCCGACACCACCTGGCCCGGGATCGGCGGGGCGATGACCTGGTCGACCAACCACGACGCCAAGGCGGGCGGCGGGATCGCGGCCACCGTCGGCGCGCACCTGCACGCGATGCCGTAGGCCGACCCGCCCGGGGCCCGGGGACGGGGTGTCAGACCCCGGCCCGGGCCTCGGGGATCTCGGGGCACGGGCCGCAGTGCCGGCGGCGCAGCTCGGCGGTGATCTCGGCCAGCTCGCCATCCGGCAGGAACGGCAGCATCATGGCAACGCCCTGGAGCAGGCCGCCGAGCAGGAAGGTGGTGTCGGCGGTGGCCGCCACCAGCCCGCGGACCTCGCAGACGCGGCCGCCGGCGACGGCCTCGATCAGCCGGGCCGCGTCCGCGGTCTCCTCGTCCACGTCCACCGCTGCGGTGTCGGCCGGGGCGCGGCGGGCCATGGCATGCAGCACCCGGTCGCCGACCTCGGGCGCGTACGCCTTGCGGACCGCCTCGGCGGCGATCCAGGTGAGCAGGGTGGTGACCTCGCGGTGCGCGTGCTCGTCGAGGATCCGGTCCAGCGCCTCGTCGAACGCCAGCTGGTTTCCGTGCCGGAACGCGAGAAGCAGCATCGCCGCCCGGGCCTTGGCCTCGTCGACCGCCTCAGCAGGCAGTTCGTCGGCCAACTCCTTGGTCGCCACCACTCCATGCCCTCCCGTTCGATGCCGTCGGCTCAGCGGAACTCCTGCACACCGTACACATCCGACCTGCTAACTTCCGCGAACCCGCGCGGGCAAGACCGGAATGAATTCGGGCGGAATAAGACCTCACCCGGTCCAGGATGAATATTCGCCGGAAGGGAGCAACGCCATTGAGCTATTAGTAGCAGGAAAGGACGGGCGGTCCGGAAAAGCCGGAGGGGCCGCACCCCGCGTCGGCGGGATGCGGCCCCTCCTGGAGCCGGTGCGGATCAGGCCTGCGGCAGCGCCGCGAGCTGGGCGGTGATCCGGGCGATGTCGGCCTCGGCGGCCTCCTGGCGGGTGCGGATCTTGGCGACCACGTCGTCCGGCGCCTTGGCGAGGAACGCCTCGTTGCCGAGCTTGGCGGTGGTCTGGGTCTTCTCCTTCTCGGCGGCCGCGAGGTCCTTGGCCAGGCGCTTGCGCTCCGCCGCGACGTCGATGGTGCCGGAGAGGTCCAGCGCCACCGTGGCGCCGGCGACCGGGAGCGAGGCGGTGGCGGTGAAGCCGTCGTCGGGCAGGGTCAGGCGCAGCAGCGAGCGGATGGCGTCCTCGTGGACGGCCAGCACGGTGCCGTCCAGGCCGAGCCGCGCCGGGACCTTCTGCGCGGGCTGGAGGCCCTGGTCCGAGCGGAACCGGCGGACCTCGGTGACCACCTGCTGGAGCGTGGCGATCTCGGCCTCGGCCGCGGTGTCCCGGAAGCCGCTGTCCTGCGGCCACTCGGTGACCACCAGGGACTCGGCGCCGGTGAGCGTGGTCCACAGCGTGTCGGTGACGAACGGGACGACCGGGTGGAGCAGCCGCAGCGTGACGTCCAGGACCTCGCCCAGGACCCGGCGGGAGGCGTCCGCCTGCGCGCCGCCCTTGGCCAGGGTGGTCTTGGAGAGCTCGACGTACCAGTCGAACACCTCGTCCCAGGCGAAGTGGTACAGCGCGTCCGAGACCTTGGCGAACTCGTAGTCGTCGTACAGCGCGTCCACCTCGGCGACGGTGGCGTTCAGCCGCGACAGGATCCAGCGGTCGACCGCGGTCAGCTCCTCCGGCGCGGGCAGCGGGCCCTCGACGGTGGCGCCGTTCATCAGCGCGAAGCGGGTCGCGTTCCAGATCTTGTTGCAGAAGTTGCGCGAGCCCTTGACCCAGTCCTCGCCGATCGGCACGTCGGCGCCGGGGTTGGCGCCACGGGCCAGGGTGAAGCGGACGGCGTCGGCGCCGTAGGCGTCCATCCAGTCCAGCGGGTCCACGGCGGTGCCGGAGGACTTCGACATCTTCTTGCCGAACTCGTCGCGGACCAGGCCGGTCAGGGCGACGGTCTTGAACGGCGCCTGGCCGTCCATCGCGTACAGGCCGAACATCATCATCCGGGCGACCCAGAAGAAGATGATGTCGTGGCCGGTGACCAGGACGTCGGTCGCGTAGAACTTCTCCAGGTCCGGGGTCTTCTCCGGCCAGCCGAGGGTGGAGAAGGGCCAGAGGCCGGAGGAGAACCAGGTGTCCAGGACGTCCGGGTCCTGGTGCCAGCCCTCGCCGGCCGGCGGCTGCTCGTCGGGGCCGACGCAGACGACCGTCCGGGCC
>NZ_CP026498.1:8214365-8218481 GCF_002953255.1 Streptomyces sp. CB01881 | reverse complement strand
AGAAGGGCCAGAGGCCGGAGGAGAACCAGGTGTCCAGGACGTCCGGGTCCTGGTGCCAGCCCTCGCCGGCCGGCGGCTGCTCGTCGGGGCCGACGCAGACGACCTCGCCGTCCGGGCCGTACCAGACCGGGATCCGGTGGCCCCACCAGAGCTGGCGCGAGATGCACCAGTCGTACATGTTGTCGACCCAGTCGAAGTAGCGGCGCTCCAGCTCCTTCGGGTGGATCTCGACCTTGCCGTCGCGGACGGCGTCGCCGGCGGCCTGGGCCAGCGGGGCGACCTTGACCCACCACTGCAGCGACAGTCGCGGCTCGACCACGGTGTGGCAGCGCGAGCAGTGGCCGACGGCGTGCATGTACGGGCGCTTCTCGGCGACGATCCGGCCCTGCTCGCGCAGCGCGCCGACCACGGCCGAACGGGCCTCCAGCCGGTCCAGGCCGAGGAAGGGGCCGTGCACGGTGATCGCGCCGTGCTCGTCCATGACGCTCAGGTTCGGCAGGTTGTGGCGCTGGCCGATGGCGAAGTCGTTCGGGTCGTGCGCCGGGGTCACCTTGACGGCGCCGGTGCCGAACTCCGGGTCGACGTGCTCGTCGGCGACGACCGGGATCTCCCGGTCCGTCAGCGGCAGCTTGATGGTCCGGCCGATCAGGTGCTTGTAGCGCTCGTCCTCCGGGTGGACGGCGACGGCGGTGTCGCCCAGCATCGTCTCGGCGCGGGTGGTGGCGACGACGATCGAGTCGTCACCCTCCCCGTAGCGGATCGAGACCAGCTCGCCCGGGACCTCCTCGTGCTCGACCTCGATGTCGGAGAGCGCGGTGAGGCAGCGCGGGCACCAGTTGATGATGCGCTCGGCGCGGTAGATCAGGCCGTCGTCGAAGAGGCGCTTGAAGATGGTCTGGACGGCGTGCGAGAGGCCCTCGTCCATCGTGAAGCGCTCGCGCGACCAGTCCACGCCGTCGCCGAGGCGGCGCATCTGGCCGAGGATCCTGCCGCCGTAGTTCTCCTTCCACTCCCAGACCTTCTCGACGAAGGCCTCGCGGCCCAGGTCGTGGCGGGAGAGGCCGGACTCGGCGAGCTGCTGCTCGACCTTGTTCTGGGTGGCGATGCCGGCGTGGTCCATGCCCGGCAGCCAGAGCGTCTCGTAGCCCTGCATGCGCTTGCGGCGGGTCAGCGCGTCCATCAGCGTGTGCTGGAAGGCGTGGCCCAGGTGCAGCGCACCGGTGACGTTCGGCGGCGGGATGACGATGGTGTACGGGGGCTTCTCGCTCCCGGCGTCGGCCGTGAAGTAACCGCGCTCTACCCAGCGCTCGTACAGCTCGCCCTCTACCTCCGCCGGGGCGTAGGTCGTCGGGAGGGTGGCTGCGTCGTCCCCGGCGTGGTTGCTCACGGGGCGCTGGTTCTGGGTGTCGGTCACGACGCACAGTTTACGTAACCGGGGACCAGGGTTACGAACCGCTTTCGGTCCGTGGGCCCGGCGCGCCCGGCCCGGACGGCCGTCGGCCCGGTGCGGTACCGTGCCCGCACACTCGTCCGGTCCTTCGTACGGACACGGACGACTCCAGATCGCGACAGGCCGCAGGTGCGGCGGGGGAGCACAGAGGCAGATGTACGGCCAGGGTCAGCAGTATCCGCAGGGTCAGCCGCAACAGCCTTACGGGGCACAGCCGCCGTACGGCGCGCCGCCGCAGCAGCCGTACGGGGCTCAGCCGCCCTACGGCGCGCCGCCGCAGCAGTACGGCCAGCCGCAGCAGGGCGCCCCGGCTCCGCAGTACGGGGCGCCGCAGCCGCAGTACGGCGCCCCGCAGGCGCCCTACGGGGTCCCGCCGCAGCAGGCCCCGTACGGCCAGCCGGGCTACCCGGTGGCACCGCCGCCGAAGAAGGGCAAGGGCGGCCTGGTCATCGGCCTGGTCATCGGCGCCCTGGTGCTGGGCGGCGGAGGCTTCGGCCTCTACAAGCTGCTCGGCGGGGACTCCGGCGGCAAGTACAAGATCACCGCCGCGCAGTCGCTGCCCGACGGCTACAACCAGAAGTCCGCCAAGGAGCAGGCCGCCGACCCGGCCAAGGCCGAGACGTCCAAGCTCGGCACGGACCTGAACGTGCTGGTCGCCAGCTACGCCAAGGGCTCCGACCCGCTGGACACGATCAGCGTGATCGGCGTCTACGGCAACCTCAGCGACCCCGACAAGATCATCGAGGACTCCAAGAAGCCCAGCGAGGGCGGCTCCTGGACCACCCCGCTGACGGACTTCCCGGCCCAGGACAGCAACAACTCCTCGGCGAAGCTCTCCTGCGGCGTCTTCGGCGTGCTCGGCGGCAAGTCGCAGTCCACCGTGTGCGTCTGGGCGGACAAGTCCACCACGGCCCGCGTGTCGTTCTTCAAGTCGAGCCTCGGCGGCAACGCCGCGACGCCGCTCACCCCGGCCCAGGCCGCCGACAAGACCCGGGCGATCCGTTCCGCGATGGTCGTCGCCAAGTAACCCGGAAGGCAGCCCGGAGCGCACGCGGCCCTCCCGCGGCCCTCACCGCACGCGGCCCACGCAGCCGTCCCGTCCTGCCCCTCCTGTCCGTCCTGTCCGTCCTGTCGCCCCGTCCGTCCCGTCCGTCCCAGAAAGGGCCACCGTGACCGAGCAGAACCCCTACGGCACCCCGCCGCCGCCCGCCGGTCAGCCGTACGGCGCCGCGCCCGTGCCGCCCCAGCAGCCGGGCTACGGGGCGACGCCCCCGCCGCCCGCCGGCCAGCCGTACGCCGCGGTGCCGCCGCAGGCCCCGCCGCCAGGCGCACAGGCCGGCTACCCCCGCTACGGCGCGTACGCCCCGGCGCCGCCGCCGCGCAAGTCCCGCAAGATGCTCTGGATCCTGCTCGGCGTCTTCGTCGGGGTGCTGGCGCTGATCGGCGGCGCGGTCGCGTACTTCGTCCTCGACGTGACGTCCAACGCCGGCACCCAGAAGGTCGTCCTGCCGGCGAAGTTCAAGGACCTCTCCAAGGACGACGACAACGAGATCGCCCGCAAGATGGAGGAGGAGATCACCTCCGAGTTCGGCAAGGGCGACGGCGCCTGGAACCCGACCGGGGTGAGCGCCGTCTACCAGGACGCGTCGCAGGACCCGCAGCTCATCGTGGTCGGCGGCTACGGCAAGGTGCTGCTGCCCAAGCAGGAGCTGGACGCCATGTTCAAGGGCTTCTCGGAGGGCGGACCGACCGTCAGCAACCGGCACGCGGTCGACGCCGGCCCCAAGGGCGGCACGATGGAGTGCGCCAAGGCCACCCAGGACGGCACCGACCTGGGCATCTGCGCCTGGGCCGACAACAGCAGCCTGATCCTGCTGATGCAGGCTCCCGCGGACGGCAAGCAGCCCGACCTCGACAAGCTCGCCGCCGACGCCCGCGACCTGCGCGCCGTCAGCGAGGTGCCGAAGTAGGGTCCGCCGCCACCCCGGACAGAAGACGAAGGGCCCCCGGAGACCGAGACGGTCTCCGGGGGCCCTGTCAGTCGGGGCGCCGCGGGGTCAGGCGCTCTTCTCGCGCCGCTCCCGCTTGATCATGTCGCGCGGGACGAGCGTCGGGATGGCGTGCTTGGAGACGACGTCCCCGGTGACCACCACGCGGGCGACGTCCTGGCGCGAGGGAACCTCGTACATCACGGACATCAGCACCTCCTCCATGATGGCCCGCAGGCCGCGCGCGCCGGTGCCGCGCAGGATCGCCTGGTCGGCGATGGCCTCCAGCGCGTCCCGGGAGAACTCCAGCTCCACGCCGTCTAGTTCGAAGAGCTTGCGGTACTGCTTGACCAGCGCGTTCTTCGGCTCGGTGAGGATCTGCAGCAGGGCCTCGCGGTCCAGGTTGTGCACGCTGGTGATCACCGGGAGACGGCCGATGAACTCCGGGATCATGCCGAACTTGACCAGGTCCTCCGGCATCACCTGACGGAAGTGGTCGCTGGCGTCCAGCTCCCGCTTGGAACGGATGTTGGCGCCGAAGCCGATGCCCTTGGCGCCCGCGCGGCCCTCGATGATCCGCTCCAGGCCCGCGAACGCGCCGCCCACGATGAACAGCACGTTGGTGGTGTCGATCTGGATGAACTCCTGGTGCGGGTGCTTGCGGCCCCGGCGGCACCG
>NZ_CP026498.1:8195208-8214346 GCF_002953255.1 Streptomyces sp. CB01881 | reverse complement strand
GTCGATGTAGATGATCCCGGTCTCGGCCTTCTTGACGTCGTAGTCGGCCGCCTGGATCAGCTTGAGCAGGATGTTCTCGACGTCCTCGCCGACGTACCCGGCCTCGGTGAGCGCGGTGGCGTCGGCGATCGCGAACGGCACGTTCAGCATCCGGGCCAGCGTCTGCGCCAGCAGCGTCTTGCCGGAGCCGGTCGGCCCGAGCAGCAGGATGTTGGACTTCGCCAGCTCGATGGCGTCCTCACGGCCGTTGCCGCCGCTGCGGCCCGCCTCGCCGGCCTGCACGCGCTTGTAGTGGTTGTAGACCGCCACCGACAGCGCCTTCTTGGCAAGGTCCTGGCCGACCACGTACTGGTCCAGGAACTCGTAGATCTCGCGCGGCTTCGGGAGCTCCTCGAAACGCACCTCGGAGGTCTCGGCGAGCTCCTCCTCGATGATCTCGTTGCACAGGTCGATGCACTCGTCGCAGATGTACACGCCTGGGCCGGCGATCAGCTTCTTCACCTGCTTCTGCGACTTGCCGCAGAACGAGCACTTGAGCAGGTCGCCACCGTCTCCGATGCGTGCCACGAGGTGCTTCCCCTTCGCCAGGGGCCCCGCGGGGGTTCCGGGGCCTGGTGCTGTGGACCGTCAACGCCGACGGCGATCGGTCTCGCTATCCGACGGTACTCTGCCGGGCCCCTGATTCCGTCCTCTTCGCCGGGTCTGCCCTACGCCCTGGGCGAATTGATACCGAACAGATGCCGTCTCCGGTGCCGCCGATGTGCCGGGGCGGGGCGCGCAACGGTGTGCGCGCCCCGCCCCGGCCGGTGCCGACCTCAGGAGGTCAGCGAGGCCTTGCGGGTGGAGATGACCAGGTCGACGAGACCGTACTCGACGGCCTCCTCGGCCGTCAGGATCTTGTCGCGCTCGATGTCGTCGCGGACCTGCTCGACGGACTTGTTCGAGTGCTTGGAGAGCATCTCCTCCAGCTGCTCGCGCATCCGGAAGATCTCCTTGGCCTGGATCTCCAGGTCGGACACCTGACCGCGGCCGGTCTCGGTGTACGGCTGGTGGATCAGGATACGGGCGTTCGGCAGCGCCATGCGCTTGCCGGGGGTGCCGGCGGCGAGCAGCACGGCCGCCGCGGAGGCCGCCTGGCCCATGCAGACGGTGGTGATGTCCGGCTTCACGTACTGCATGGTGTCGTAGATGGCCGTCAGGGCCGTGAACGAGCCGCCGGGCGAGTTGATGTACATCTGGATCTCGCGGTCCGGGTCCATGGACTCCAGGCAGAGCAGCTGGGCCATGATGTCGTTCGCGGAGACGTCGTCGACCTGCGAGCCGAGGAAGATGATGCGCTCCTCGAACAGCTTGGCGTACGGGTCGTACTCGCGGATGCCCTGCGAGGTGCGCTCGACGAAGCGCGGGACGATGTAGCGGCCCTCGGCACGCATGTCCTCGACGCGTGCCTTGGCGCTGGACAGGCTGGGGATGTTCATGGGGTTTCTGGTCCTCCGGAGCGTTGGGGCTGTGGTCTCGTGGGAGCCGGGGCCGAGGCTCAGGCGCCCGTGCCGCCGCCGCCCGGGACGTCCGCGGCGCTGTGCATGATCGCGTCGATCAGGCCGTACTCCAGGGCCTCCTCCGGCGTGAACCAGCGGTCGCGGTCGGAGTCCGCGGTGATCTGCTCGAAGGACTGCCCGCTGTGGAAGGCGATCAGCTCGGACATCCGCTTCTTGGTGCGGAGCAGCTGCTCGGCCTGGATGCGGATGTCGGTGGCCGAACCGCCGAGGCCGGCGGACGGCTGGTGCATCAGGATGTTGGCGTTCGGCAGCGAGAAGCGCTTGCCCTTGGCGCCGGCGGTCAGCAGGAACTGGCCCATCGAGGCGGCCATGCCCATCGCGATGGTGACGACGTCGTTCTTGATGTACTGCATGGTGTCGTAGATCGCCATGCCGGCCGAGATCGAGCCGCCCGGGGAGTTGATGTAGAGGAAGATGTCCTTGTCCGGGTCCGCTGCCAGCAGCAGCAGCTGGGCGGTGATCTTGTTGGCGATGTCGTCGTCGACCTGCTGGCCGAGGAAGATGATCCGCTCGTTGAGCAGCCGGTTGTAGACCTGGTCGCCCAGGCCGCCGAGCACGTCACCAGAGGCGGCGTGCGGCGCCATCGGGCCAGGCATCTGCATCTGCGGGAACGTCACTTAGCCACCTGCTCAGTCGATTTGGACGGTCGCTCCACGGCCGTCACGCTGTCGCACAGCTTTCGGGTATCACGTCGTGATTGTTGCTGTCCAAGGACCCTAACGCGCAGGCCGGGCCGCAGAATCCCTCACGCAGAACTGTTCGCTGTGAGCGCAGGGTTCACGGCGCGCGCTGCGGGCGCGCGCGGGGAACGGCGCGGGGACGGCGCCGGCCGGGGAACGCGGCGGGCCCGGACACCGTGTACGGCGTCCGGGCCCGCTGCTGCTTCGGGGCTACCGGGGCGGTCAGGCCTCGGTCTTCTCCTCGGCCTCGGCCTCGGCGGCCGGGGCCTCGGCGGCGACGGTCTCGCCCGACTCGTCGGTCTCGTCGTCGTCGAAGTTGATCTCGTTGCCCTCGGTGTCGACGACCTTGGCGGCCTCGACCACGGTGGCCAGCGCCTTGCCGCGGGCGACCTCGCCGACCAGCAGCGGCACCTGGCCACCCTGGACGACCTGCTGCGCGAACTGGTCCGGGGTCAGGCCCGAACCGGCGGCACGGCGGATGAGGTGCTCGGTGAGCTCCTCCTGGTTAACACCCAGCTCCTCGTCGGCGACGATCTGGTCCAGGACGAACTGGGTCTTGATGCCCTTCTTCGCCTGCTCCTCGGTCTCCGCCAGGAACTCCTCCTCGGTCTTGCCCTGGGTCTCCAGGTAGGTCGCGAGGTCGAGGCCCATCGGCTCCAGCTGGTGGTGCTCCAGGTTGTGCTTGCGGGTCTCGATCTCGTCCTTGAGGAGCTTCTCCGGGAACTCGATCTCGACCAGCGCCAGCAGCGCGTCGAGCACCTTCTCCTGGGCCTGGGTGGCCTGGTCGTACTCCTTCATGCGCTCCAGGCGCTTGCGGGAGTCGCCGCGCAGCTCCTCCAGGGTGTCGAACTCGCTGGCCAGCTGGGCGAACTCGTCGTCCAGCTCGGGCAGCTCCTTCTCCTGGACGGCGGTGACGGTGACGGTGACCTCGGAGGTCTTGCCCGCCTGGGTGCCGCCCTTGAGCTCGGTGGAGAAGGTGGCGGTGCCACCGGCCTCCAGGCCGACGACGGCGTCGTCGATGCCGTCGATCAGACGGCCGGAGCCGATCTCGTAGCTGACGCCGGCGGCGGTGCCGTCCTCCGGCACCTCACCGTCGACCTTGGCCTCCAGGTCGACGACGACGATGTCGCCGGCGGCCGCGGCGCGCTCGACGTCCTTGACCGAGGAGAAGCGCTCGCGCAGCTGCTCCAGGGACTTGTCGACGTCCTCGTCGGTGACCACGATCGGGTCGACGGTGACCTCGATGGTCGAGAAGTCCGGGAGGGTGATCTCCGGGCGGATGTCCACCTCGGCGGTGAACTTCAGGTCGCCGCCATCGGCGATCTTCTCGACACCCTCGATGTTGGTGATGTCGGGCTGTCCGAGAACCTCGATCTTGCCCTCGTCGACTGCCTGCGTGTAGAAGCGCGGGAGGGCGTCGTTGACGGCCTCCTCCAGCACGGCGCCACGACCGAAACGCTGGTCGATGACCCGGTTCGGGATCTTGCCCTTGCGGAAGCCCGGGACCGAGACCTGCTGGTTGATCTTCTTGTACGCCGCGTCGAGGCTGGGCTTGAGCTCCTCGAAGGGCACCTCGACGGTGAGTCGAACCCGGGTCGGGTTCAGAGTCTCGACGGCGCTCTTCACGGTTTGGTCTCCTATGGGCTTGCGGTCAGGTTGCCTCCGCCCTCCCCGGGCCGCCGGCCGGGGCCGGTACGGGCGGGTCGGGCGAGACGGGCGATGGGCGGTTGGAGCTGCATCTCCCGTGGGGGGTGGACGGTGAGCGTGACTCCTCGCCCTCGTGCGGTTGACCTGGGTGGACGCCACAGGGACTACCGCCAGCGCCCCATCCTACCGGTACCACGAAAGGCGGACGCCAGGACGCCGCCGTCCGGGGCCGCTCAGCCCCTGCCGACGGGTTCCGGAGCGGCCTCCGCGGCCGTCTCCCCGGTACCCCCGGCCGGTACCGGGCGCATGGTGGCGGCGGCGTCGGAATCCCGTACCAGCAAGGCGATCGCGGCCGCCACCAGGGCCAGGCCGGCCGCGGTGAGGAAGGCCGCGCGGTAGGCGGTGAGGTTCGCCACGGGCGTACCCGAAGCGTCCGTGGCGAGGGGGCCGACGGCGGTCAGGACGGTGCCGAGCACCGCGACGCCGAGCGCGGAGCCGAGCTGGCGCTGCGCGTTGTAGAGGGTGGAGGCGGCGCCGGTGGCGCGCGGGGTGATGGTGGCGAAGGCCGCGGTCTGCGAGGGCATGAAGACGTGCGACATCGCGTAGCCGGTGACGAACATCAGGGCGCGCACCGCCCAGAGGTTGCTGTCCGGCCCGATGGTGGTCATCAGGGCGAGGCAGCCGGCCACCACGGTGGCGCCGGCGGCCAGGATCCGGCGCGGGCCGATGCGCGGGTAGATCCGGCCCGCCACCTGGGAGGCGAGCATCACGCCGAGCGCCTCGGGGAACACCATCAGGCCGCTGTGCAGGGCGTCCATGCCGAGGGCGTCCTGCATCAGCAGCGGGAAGAGGTAGAGCATGCCGAGGAAGGCGGCGCCGGAGAAGAGCGAGAGCAGGTTGGTGGTGCGGAAGATGCGGTCCCGGAAGAGCCGCAGGTCCAGCATCGGCTCGGGGCGGCGCAGCTCGACCACGACCAGGGCCGCCAGCGCGAGCAGTCCGACGAGCGCCGAGGCCAGGATCCGGGCGCTCCCCCAGCCCTCGGACGCGCCCTCGGAGAGCGCGTACATCGCGGCGCCGAAGCCGGCCGCGGAGAGCAGGAAGCCGGCGGCGTCGAACCGGCCGGCCCGCTCGGCGCGGTAGTCGGGCAGGAAGAGCAGTCCGAAGACCAGGGCGGCGATGCCGACCGGTACGTTGACGATGAAGACCCAGTGCCAGGACCAGCCGTCCACCAGCCAGCCGCCGAGCACCGGCCCGGCCGCGGGGGCGACGGCGGTGGGCAGCATCAGGACGCGGGTGGCCCGCATCCGCTCCTCCTGCGGGAAGGCGCGGAAGAGCATGGTCATCCCGACCGGAGTGAGCAGGCCGCCGGCCGCGCCCTGGAGGATCCGGTAGAGGGTGAGCGAGGTCATCGAGCCGGCCGCGCCGCAGAGCAGCGAGGCGACGGTGAAGAGGCTCAGCGAGGCGAGGAAGACCCGGCGGGTGCCGAAGCGGTCCCCCAGCCAGCCCGAGAGCGGGACGAAGACGGCCAGGCTGACCAGGTAGCCGACGTTGATCACGCCGACCCCGGCCGGATCGGTGCCGAACTGCCGGCCGATCGCGGGCAGCGCCACGTTGACGATCGTGGTGTCCATGATCGACATGAACAGCGAGGCGACGAAGACGACTCCGACCGCGATCTTGGGGTTCATCCTCATCGGGGCTCCAGCTTTGGGTGAAAAATCAACCACCCACCATGCCGGACCGGAGCCGCGGACGCCAACGGAGCCGCAGACGCCAACAGGGCCCCGCCGAGGACGAGACCCTGCCGCACTGTCGGGGTGACCGGATTCGAACCGACGGCCTTCCGCTCCCAAAGCGGACGCGCTACCAAACTGCGCCACACCCCGTGGTGCCGAGAGGAAGCGTACACGCCGGGCCCTGCCGGTTCGCCGACATATTCCGAGGCCCTCACAACGAATGTGGTGTGCGCGCAGCCGACCGGACCAGGTACGCTGTTCCCGACCTTCCGTCCGGTGACGGCCGGGGGATCGCGCGGGCGTAGCTCAATGGTAGAGCCCTAGTCTTCCAAACTAGTCACGCGAGTTCGATTCTCGTCGCCCGCTCCAACAGTCCGGCCCCGGAGAGACGCCATCGTCTTCCCGGGGCCGTTCGCGTTTCCGGCGGGCGCCGCCCCGACGACTCGTCAGGCAGTCAGAGGCCGAGCCGGGCGGCCCGGGCGGCGGCCCGGTCGAGCAGCTGGTGGACGTCGGCCTGGCGGGTCGTCGGGCGGTCGTTGTACTCGTCCGGGGAGCCGGCCGGGCGGCCGGTGGCGTGCAGCACCTCCATCACCTGGACCCGCGCGGTGCGCACGGTCTGCGGGGTGCCGTAGCCGTGGGCGAGGACGGCGGCCTGGGCGCCGAGCAGGCAGACCCGGCCGGCCCGGTCCCACATCGCGCCCTGCACCCAGCCGAACGCCCCGATGTAGCGGGAGGCGAGCCGCAGGTGGTCGGCGGCGGTGACCGGCACCGGTCGGGCCGGGCGGCGCAGCACCCGGTCCAGCAGGGTCGCCCGGGGCAGCGGGTGCCCGGCGTGCCAGGGCTGCACGGTGGAGCCGGTCCGCGGGACGTACGGGACCGGCGTGCGCGCCGGGGCGGGCAGCGAGGCGAGGTACGCCTCGACCTCGGCGACCAGGCCGGAGCCGTCCGGGGCGAGGAGCAGCGGCGGAGGGGGCGTCAGGTCGGTGCGGGGCATGCGGTTCTCCAGGCGGTGGCCTACGGTTGCCGCTACCCAAAATGGGGCATTCAGGACATTCTCGCGACCGGAGGGGCCCGGGGGCAGGCACCGGGGCGGTTTCCCGGTGGGGCTCCGGGCCGATAGCCTCGGCGGCGTTCGAGCGCAGTTTCGAGAACGCTGCGCGCCGAGGCGGCCGCGAGCCCCAGGTGGAGGAGTACCCGTGCGTCCCCAGGACCGACTGGCCGTCATACAACGCTGTGTGATCCAGGAGATGGCGCGCTTCGGGCAGGAGTTCACGGCCGACGGCGAGGTCGTGCGCGGCCCGGGGACGACCGCGGTGGCCGTGCGCGAGCACCCCGGCCAGGACGGCACCGGCCACGTCGACCTGGGCTACGTGCTCCAACTCGGCCGCGCGGACGCGCCGGTGGTCTGGGACTGCGCGGCCGGCCTCGGCAAGACCGAGGAGGAGAAGCTCGCCAACGCGGTGCGGATGTGGGCGACCACCACCGCGTCGGCACTGGTCGAGCAGGAGCAGGGCCGGGGAGAGCACGGCGACCACGCCGACCACCCGGAGCTGCCGGGCTGGCACGCCGTCCAGGGGCCGGCGGCGGTGTTCGGGTTCGGCAACGAACGGCTGGCGGGCTGGCTGGCGGAGAACCGGGTGCTGCCCGCACTGGCGCCCGCACTGCTGCCGGAGCTGGCCGGGCACGGGCCGAACGGGGTGAAGCTCTTCCTCGGCGGCAAGGCGGGGGACGACGTCGCCGAGGTCCGGGTCAACGGCGAGGTGTCGGAGGCCGCCTCGGCGGCGCTGCGCGCACTGGACTGGCCGCGCGGCGAACGCCTTTGCTGGGCACGGCTGTTCGTCCTGCTGACGGCCCGGGAGGCGCCGGCGCGGCCGGCCGCGCACGCTGGCGCGGCAGAGCCCGCGGCACTCCGGGCCCCGGCCGTGGCGGCGGCACGTGCCCGGGGGCTGTTCGGACGCTGGAGGCAGGCCAGACGGGCCGGCCGGTGACCCGGACGGCCGCCCCCCGCTGAACCCGGACGGGCCTCGGACGAGGCCCCGGGGTCAGCTGGCGATGCTGGAGATGCTCTTCGCGATCTGGTTCAGGAAGTCCTGGATCGGCCCGGCCGCCGTGCTCTGGTTGAGCATGAAGCCGAACAACGCGGCCAGGATGAAGTGCCCGGTCTTCAGTTGCTTGTTGCGGATGAAGATGAAGCAGATGACGCCGAACAGGACCAGCGCGGAGACGGAGAGTGCCACCCGGACTCACTTCCTCGTTTCATAGCGGGGTGCCAGCGGGTGGCATCCCCTGCGAAGCCGGACCCCGGTCTGTCCGACGGTCCCGAGGCGGAACTGCAGTTCGTCCGGCCTGTCCCGGCCGGAGGGAGAGCCCACCGCGGCCGCACGGTGCCCGTCGTGCCGCACGTGACGCCCCCATCCCCCGAATCCTGACCAGTCCCGCCCGGACTCAGTGTGGTCGACCGTGCCGGTTGCGTAAAGGTCTGGCCGTCAGCCGGACGCCGATATCCTGCGATGCGAGACGAGTTTCCGCCGACCGAGACGATAGCCGAGACATCCTGACGAATCGTCGGCGGGGCCGCGCTGAGCGGCGGCGAAACGCCCGGCGGGCGGGACCGGAAGCCGCAGGTCCGCTCCGGTGACGGTGGGTCGGAATTGGCCGAAGATCAGCTCCCGGGCTTGACAGCACCTGCCCACGGCATGTGCTCGCCCGCACCCCGGGCCGGGACGGTCCGGCCAGCGCCTCAGTCGCGCCAGAGCAGCAGCACCGCGCGGTCGTCGTTGATGTCCCGGGCGACCGTCTCGATCAGCCGGGCGGCCGCGCCGCTGCCGGCGCCGGGGCCCGCGCCGGGGACCAGCCGGTCGGCCTCGCCCATCAGCCGGTCCATGCCCTCGGAGAGGTCCCGGCCGGGTGCCTCGACCATGCCGTCGGTGCAGAGCAGCAGGACGTCGCCGCGGTTCAGCCGGCCGCGCACGCCCTCGAACTTGGCACCGTCGTAGATGCCGAGCGCCGCACCCTCCGAGGCCTCCTTCATCTCCCAGCGGCCGGCGCCGGCGAGGCGCTGCATGCCGGGCAGGTGGCCGGCCGAGAGCAGCTCGTACTCGCCGGTGTCGAGGTCGAGGACCAGGTGGACGGCGGTCGCGAAGCCCTCCTCCCAGGACTGCCGGAGCAGGTAGCCGTTGGCGGCGGGCAGGAAGTCGTGCGCGGGCAGGGAGCCGAGCAGGCCGCCGAAGGCGCCGGAGAGCAGCAGGGCCCGGGAGCCGGCGTCCATGCCCTTGCCGGAGACGTCCGCGAGGACCACCTCCAGCACCCGCTGGCCGGGGCCGGTCCGGGCGGCGACCACGAAGTCGCCGGAGAAGGACTGCCCGCCGGCCGGGCGCAGCGCCATGTCCGCGTGCCAGCCGTCCGGCAGCCGGGGGACGCGGCTCTGCACCCGCAGGCGCTCGCGCAGGTCGAACAGCATGGTGGAGCCGCCCCACCACGGGACGCCGACCCGGCTGCGGAACTGGGCCAGCAGCAGGCCGCCGACCCCGGCCGCGCCGACCACCAGGGCGGCGCCGGGGGTGACGCCGTAGGTGTAGGCGTCCGGGTCGGCGCTGGCGACCCGCTGGCCGGTGTGGATGACGGACTCGGCGGAGAGGCCGAGCGCGGCCAGCGCGTACAGCATCACCAGGCTGCCCGGGCGCAGCAGCAGTGCGGCGGCCAGGATCGGCAGGACCAGGGAGGTGGGCGGCGCCCAGGCGGGGATCCAGATGTTGAGCAGGATCAGCAGTGGGACGAGCAGGGCGAGCGCGCAGAACACGGGCCAGTCGGCGGCGCCGCCGCGGAAGTAGTCGACCCCGGCCGTGCGCAGCCTTCGGCGGACCCGGCGGAGCCTCTTGCGCAACCGGGCCGTCACGGGGTCGGACGCCGCCTCGGCGCCGGGCCTCGTCGCAGTCGTCCGGGGCGGTGTGCCCTGCGCTCTGCCAGCCATGGGGACCGACCATATCCACGGTTGCGGCCCGGCGTCGACGGCCCGGACACGGGCGGTGTCGCCGTGGCGCGGGCGCGTCAGCGGGTTTCGGCCGATTGCCGCGGGCAGCGGCCGCTGCGTCAGGAAGCGTGCGCCGGTTGGGCGTACGAACCACGCGGGCGACGCATGCGCCCCGCGCACGGAACGGTTCGTGCGCCGGCCGGGCGGGACGGGCGCTGTGGCCGATCACACAGGGGCGTACGCCCGCACGGACCCGCCGCACGGACGCGCCGGCCGGCCGCGCTGCGGGAGCGCGGCCGGCCGGCGGGAGGGTCGGACGGGAGTGGCTCAGCCCTGCTGCGGGTGGTGGGCCGGGATCGGCGGGAGCTCGCCGGTGGTCTCGTACTCGCTCAGCATGTCGATCCGGCGGGTGTGCCGCTCGTCGCCGCTGTACGGGGTGTTGAGGAAGACCTCCACGAACTTGACGGCCTCCTCCTCGGAGTGCATCCGGCCGCCGATGGAGATCACGTTGGCGTTGTTGTGCTCGCGGCCGAGCGAGGCGGTCTGCTCGCTCCAGGCCAGCGCGGCGCGCACGCCCTTGACCTTGTTGGCGGCGATCGCCTCGCCGTTGCCCGAGCCGCCGATCACGATGCCCAGCGCCTGCGGGTCGGCGGCGGTGCGCTCGGCGGCCCGCAGGCAGAACGGCGGGTAGTCGTCGAGGGCGTCGTAGATGTGCGGGCCGCAGTCGACCGGCTCGTGGCCGGCCCCCTTCAGCCACTCCACGAGGTGGTTCTTCAGTTCGTATCCGGCATGGTCGGAGCCCAGGTAGACGCGCATGTCACGAGTGTGGCATGCGCGTGTACCCGGGCTGCGCAGGGGGCGGCGGCGGATTCAGCGGCGCCCGAGGAGCCGCCAGGCGAGCGGCAGGGCGCCGGCCGCCAGGGCCGCCTTCAGGGCGTCGCCGACCAGGTACGGGTAGAGGCCCAGCTCGGCGGCGCGGGCGAGCGGGACGTCCAGCGAGAAGGCCAGGTAGGGCACGCCGACGGCGTAGATGGCGAGGCTGCCGAGGACCATGGTGACGGCGGTGTTCACCGGGCTGCGGTCGGCGCCGCGGCGGGCCAGCGCGCCGGTCAGGGCGGCGGCCAGGACGAAGCCGAGCACGTAGCCGAGCGAGGGCATCGACCAGCCGGAGGTGCCCTCGGCGAACCAGGGCAGGCCCGCCATGCCGGCCAGCAGGTAGAGCCCGAGCGAGGCGACGCCGCGGCGGGCGCCGAGCGCGGTGCCGACCAGCAGGGCGGCGAAGGTCTGGCCGGTGACCGGGACCGGCGAGCCCGGGACGTTCACCGACAGCTGCGCGGCCAGGCCGGTGAGGGCGGCGCCGCCGGCCACCAGGGCGAGGTCGCGGGCCTGGGCGCCGAGCCGGGTGGACGCGGCGGGCAGCAGGTCGGCGAGGACGCCGCGGCTCAGTATCGGGGTGCTGGCGGTCGGGGTGCTGGCAGTGGCCATCGGGGATTCCTCTGATGATCAGGTGAGTGAACACCTGTGAACCTACGCGGTGATCGTCTCCGGCACCGCCAGGGAACCGGACAAAGCCCGGAAGCCCCTCCTTGTCGGTTCCGGCCCACCGGGAACGACGGAACGTGACGGATCAGGCCATTCTCCGTCACGATCCGGTCCGCATTCTGGGCCCGGGCCGGACATTCTTGGCATGGACAGCAGGGCCCCCGGATATTGGGCAACTCGCACCGCAATCCGAACAGTCTGGATCTCCACCCCATGGCCCGTACCTCCGCGCCCCCGGCGCCCGGGACGACCTCCCCCGCCGGTTCCCCGGCCGGCGGCGGTCCCCAGCTCTCGCACGGCCTCAAGCAGCGCCACCTCTCGATGATCGCCCTGGGCGGGGTCATCGGCGCCGGTCTCTTCGTCGGCTCCGGCGCGGGCATCGCGGCGGCCGGGCCCGCCATCATCCTGGCGTTCACCCTCTCCGGCCTGCTGGTCATGCTGATCATGCGGATGCTCGGCGAGATGTCGGCCGCCCGGCCGGCCTCCGGCTCGTTCTCGGTGCACGCCGAGAAGGAGCTCGGCACCTGGGCCGGGATCACCGCCGGCTGGATGTACTGGGTGATGCTCTGCTGCGGCGTCGCCGCCGAGGCCACCGCCGCCGGGAAGATCGTCAATGGCTGGGTCCCCGGCGTCTCGTCCTGGGTCTGGGTCGGCCTCTTCATGGTGTTCTTCTGCGCCAGCAACCTGACCGCGGTGAAGAACTTCGGCGAGTTCGAGTTCTGGTTCGCCGCGATCAAGGTCGCCGCGATCGTCGCCTTCCTGGTGCTCGGCGCGCTCGGCGTCGCGGGGGTGCTCGGCCCCGGCGCCCCCGGCACCACCAACCTCACCGGCCAGGGCGGCTTCCTGCCCAACGGCGTCAGCGGGCTGATCGTCGGCCTGCTCGCCTCGGTCTTCGCCTACGGCGGCCTGGAGACGGTGACCATCGCCGCCGCCGAGTCCGACGACCCCCGGCGCAACGTCGCCAACGCGGTGCGCACGGCGGTCTGGCGGATCGCGATCTTCTACATCGGCTCGATGGCCCTCGTCGTCACCCTGGTCTCCTGGAAGGACCCGTCGGTCGTCGCGGACGGCCCGTACGTGACGGTCCTCCAGCACCTGGGCGTGCCCGGCGCCGGCACCATCATGGAGGCCGTGGTGCTGATCGCCCTGCTCTCCGCGATGAACGCCAACATCTACGGCTCCTCCCGGATGGCCTACTCCCTGGTCTCCCGCGGCCAGGGCCCCAAGGCGCTGGCCAAGGTCGGCGGCGGGGTGCCCCGCGCGGCCGTGCTCGCCTCCTGCCTGTTCGGCTTCGGCGCGGTGCTGGCCTCCAAGTTCTGGCCGGACACCGTCTTCACCTGGCTGATGAACACCACCGGCGTCGCCATCCTGGTGGTCTGGTTCTTCATCTGCGTCGTCCAGCTGAGGATGCGCCGCCGGCTGGAGCGCGAGACGCCGGAGCTGCTCACCGTCCGGATGTGGGGCTACCCCTACCTGACCTGGGTCGCGATGGCCGCCGTGGTCGGCATCCTCGCGCTGATGACCACCACCGAGGGCAACCGCGAGCAGTTGTACGCGGCCGGCGTGCTGGTCACGCTGCTCGTCGGCGCGGGCCTGCTCAAGCAGCGCCGGGACGCCGCGCTCAACGGCTAGCGCACGCGCAGGGGCCCGGTACCGCGGCGGCGGTACCGGGCCCCTCGTGCTTGTCTCAGCCCGCCACGGGCGTCACTCGAAGGACGGGCCGGCGGTGCGGGTGCGCTTGATCTCGTAGAAGCCCGGGGTGGAGGCGACCAGCAGGGTGCCGTCCCAGAGGCGGGCGGCGGCCTCGCCGCGCGGCGCCGGGGTGACCACCGGGCCGAAGAACGCGACCCGCTCGCCGTCCACGCCCTCGACCGCGATCACCGGGGTGCCGACATCCTCGCCGACCAGGGTGATGCCCTCCTTGTGCGAGGCGCGCAGGGCCTCGTCGTACGCGTCCGTACGGGCCGCGTCGGCCAGCGCGGCCGGCAGGCCCGCCGCGACCAGCGCCGCCTCGATCGTCTCGCGGTTCTGCGGCAGGCCCTGGTTGTGGAAGCGGGTGCCCAGCTCGGTGTAGAGCCGGCCGAGCACCTGGTCGCCCTCCTTCTCCGCGGCGGCGATGCAGACCCGGACCGCGCCCCAGGCGTTGTCCAGCAGGGTGCGGTACTCCTGCGGGAGGTCCCGGTGCTCGTTCAGCACCGACAGGCTCATGACGTGCCACCGCACGTCGACCGGGCGCAGCTGCTGGACCTCGATCAGCCAGCGGGACGTCATCCAGGCCCAGGGACAGGCCGGGTCGAACCAGAAGTCGGCGGTCTTGCGGTCAGCGGCAGTCGTCACGGCGGTGGTCCTTCGTCGGAGGTGGTCGGGGACGGGGAGGAAGTGGTGCACCGGACCCCGTACGTTGCTTCCCCGACGCCAACACCCGCCCGGCGCCGGTGATTCCGGTCCCGCGGCGCACGTTGTGCAATGGTACCGGCGCCGGGGGCGTGAAAGGATGCCCCCGCAGCACCACAGCGAGTACCACAGTGCAGCACCGCAGAGCAGCACCCGACCGCAGCAGCGAAGACGCACCACCGTGCGTGCCGGACAAAGGAGTACCGCCGTGCCGGGCAAGAACCTGAGCCGCGACGAAGCCCAGCAGCGGGCCAGCATCCTGGCCGTGGACGGCTACCGGGTCCGGTTGGACGTGACCTCGGCCCCCGACCCGGCGGCCGCCACCTTCCGCTCCACCACGACCGTCGCCTTCCGCTGCACCGAACCCGGCGCCACGGCCTTCCTCGACCTGCTGGCCCCCGTCGTCCGCTCGGTCACCCTGAACGGCCGCGCGCTCGACCCGGCCGCCGCCTTCGACGGCGCCCGCGTCCACGTCGACGGCCTCGCCGCGGAGAACGTCCTGGTGATCGACGCCGACTGCGCGTACAGCCGCACCGGCGAGGGCCTGCACCGCTTCACCGACCCGGTCGACGGCGAGACCTACCTCTACACCCACTACGAGCCGGCCGACGCCCGTCGGGTGTTCGCCACCTTCGAGCAGCCCGACCTGAAGGCGCCGTTCTCCTTCACCGTCACCGCGCCCGCCGCCTGGGACGTCCGCTCCAACGCCGTGCACACCGAGGTCACCGACGAGGACGGCGCGCGCACCTGGGAGTTCGCGCCGACGCAGCCGATCTCCACGTACCTCACCGCCGTGGTGGCCGGCCCGTACCACGTCGTCCGCGACCACTACAGCCGCACCCTCCCCGACGGCACCGTGCTGGAGATCCCGCTCGCCGCGCTGTGCCGCAGGTCGCTCGCGCCCTACTTCGACGCGGACGAGATCCTCGGCGTCACCAAGCTCGGGCTCGACTTCTTCCACGAGCAGTTCGACTACCCGTACCCCTTCGGCAAGTACGACCAGGCGTTTGTCCCCGAGTACAACATCGGCGCCATGGAGAACCCGGGCTGCGTGACCTTCCGCGAGGAGTACGTCTTCCGCTCGAAGGTCACCGACGCCGCCTACGAGGCCCGGGCCAACGTCATCCTGCACGAGATGGCCCACATGTGGTTCGGCGACCTGGTCACCATGCGCTGGTGGGACGACCTCTGGCTGAAGGAGTCCTTCGCCGACTTCATGGGCTCCTACGGGCTGATCGGCGCCCGCACCCGCTACTCCTCCGCCTGGGTCACCTTCGCCAACCAGCGCAAGGCCTGGGCGTACCGGCAGGACCAGTTCCCGACCACCCACCCGATCACCGCGGACATCCGGGACCTGGAGGACGCCAAGCTCAACTTCGACGGCATCACCTACGCCAAGGGCGCCTCGGTGCTCAAGCAGCTGGTGGCGTACGTCGGAGCGGAGGCCTTCTTCGAGGGCGCCCGCCGCTACTTCAAGCGGCACGCCTTCGGCAACACCGAGCTGGGGGACCTGCTGGGCGTCCTGGAGGAGACCAGCGGCCGCGACCTCACCGCCTGGGCCGCCGCCTGGCTGCAGACCGCCGGCGTCAACTCCCTCACCCCGCAGGTCACCGTCGACGCCGAGGGGCGGATCACCGAACTCGCCGTCCTCCAGGACGCCGGCAACGGCGGCGTCCTGCGCCCGCACCGGATCGCGGTCGGCCTCTACGACCGCGACGCCGACGGCGCGCTGGTGCGCACCGACCGCATCGAGCTGGACGTCACCGGCGCCGTCACCGTCGTCACCGCGGCCGCCGGCCGCCCCCGGCCCGCCCTGGTGCTCCTCAACGACGACGACCTGACGTACTGCAAGATCCGCTTCGACGCCGGCTCGCTGGAGACGCTGCGCACCGGCCTCGGCGACATCCGGGACGACCTGGCCCGGGCGCTCGCCTGGTCCGCCGTCTGGAACCTGACCCGGGACGGCCTGATGCCGGCCCGCGACTACGTCGCCCTGGTGCTGCGCTTCGCCGGCCAGGAGTCCAACATCGGCGTGCTGCAGTCGCTGCACGCCCAGGCCAAGGGCGCCGTCGACCTGTTCGCCGCCCCGGCCCGGCGCGGCGAGGGCGGCCGGCTGCTGGCCGACGGCGCGCTGCGCGAACTGCGCGACGCCGCGCCCGGCAGCGACCACCAGCTCGCCTGGGCGCGCTTCCTGGCACAGACCGCCAACGGCTCCGAGCACCTCGGCCTGGTCCGCGGCCTGCTCGCCGGCACCGCCCGGATCGACGGCCTGGACGTCGACCAGGAGCTGCGCTGGTCGCTCTGGCTGGCGCTGGCCGCGGCCGGCCAGGCCTCCGACGAGGAGCTCGCCGGGGAACTGGAGGCCGACAACACCGCCAGCGGCAGGCGCCAGTACACCCAGTGCCTGGCCGCCCGGCCGACCCCGGAGGCCAAGGCCGCCGCCTGGTCCGCCGTGATCGACTCGGACGAGCTGCCCAACGCGCTGGTCGAGGCGAACATCGCCGGCTTCGCACTGCCCGCGCACCGCGACCTCACCGCGCTGTACGCGGCGCCGTACTTCAAGCTGCTGGAGCGGGTCTGGTCCGAGCGGACCATCGAGATCGCGATGCGGATCGTCGGCGGTTTCTTCCCGCAGGCCGAGGTCAACGAGGCCACCCTGGCCGAGGCCGACACCTGGCTGAACGGCCACCCGGACGCGGCGCCCGCGCTGCGCAGGCTGGTGCTGGAGCGCCGGGACGACCTGGCCCGGGCGCTGCGGGCACAGGCCTGCGACGGGGTCTGAGCCCCGCCCCGCCCGGACCGCGCAGGGCCCGCCGCGAGCGATCGCGGCGGGCCCTGCGCCGTTGTGCGGACGGTGCCTCCCGCGGTCAGCCGCGCTGGAGGCCGCGGTCGATGGCGGCGACCATCGTGCCCTTGGCGTCGTCGCCGTCCAGTGCCCAGACCATCACACCGCCCAGGTCGTTCCACCGGGCGTAGCGGGCCTTCTGGGTGATCACCTCGGGGGTGTCGTAGCTCCAGAACGTGGTGCCGTCGTACTTCCAGCTCGCGCCGTGGTCGCGGTCGGTGTACACCTTGCCGGGCTGCGCGGCGACCTCCCGGTAGCTGAGGTCGCCGGTCGCGGCGGTGGCCGGCTGGTACAGGCCGCCCCGGTCGCCGGCCGGCACGCCGGTCCAGCCGTGGGCGTAGAACGGCACGCCGAGCACGAGCTGTTCGGACGGCAGGCCGCGCTCGACGTAGTGCTCGACTGCCTTGTCCGCGCTGCGCTGCCGCGGCTCCGGGTCGGCCGGGTCGGAGTAGAGGTTGGCGTGGTGGTTGGTCGGGCCCTTGCCCTCCCACGGACCGTGCAGGTCGTAGGTCATCAGGTTGAGGAAGTCGACCGAGCGGGCGAGCTGCGGCAGCTCCAGCCGGTCGGCGACGGTCTCGTTGGCCGCGACGGCCGCGGTCAGCAGGTAGTGCGGGCCCTTGCGGCCGCTCAGCCTGTCCAGCTGCCGGCGGAACTCCTGCATCAGCAGGGTGTAGTTGCGGCCGTCCTCGGGGCGCACGACGTTGCCGGCGTCACCGCCGCCGCCGGGGTACTCCCAGTCGATGTCGATGCCGTCGAAGACGCCTGCGCCGGCGCCGGCACCGCCCTCCGGGGAACCGGCGAGCCGCGGCAGGTCGCCCTTGATGTACAGGTCGATGCAGGAGGAGACGAACTTCCTGCGGGACTCCTCGGTGGCGGCCGCGTCCGAGAAGTACTTGGACCAGCTCCAGCCGCCGAGCGAGATGACCGTCTTCAGCTGCGGGTTCTTCGCCTTGAGCTTGCGCAGCTGGTTGAAGTTGCCCTTGAGCCCCTGGTCGGCGGTGTCGGCCACACCGTCCACCGACTGCTCGGCGCCGTACGGGCGCTGGTAGTCGCTCAGCGCGTCGCCCTGGCCTGACTCGTTGGTCTCGAAGCAGGTGCCGTCGGCGGAGACGTTGCCGAAGGCGTAGTTGATCACGGTGAGCTTTCCGGCCTGGCCGGACTCCTGCACCCGCTTCGCGGAGCTCTCGGCGCCCCACTGGGTGAAGTAGCCGACCCGCTGCCCCTTCAGCTTCGGGCCGTGGCCGCGGTCGTGGGCGGACGCCGTGGGGGCGGCGATCGCGGTGGCCACCGTGACGGCGGCGAGGAGGGCTGCGGTACGACTGAGCATGCGCATACGAGAAGACCCGTGGCTTTCTCTGAATCAGCATCAAGTGGTCTGGACCAAGCTGAAACAGAGGTTTAGTCCATTTGGTGCGGACATACAAGAGGCCGGACCGCGTGGACGCGGTCCGGCCTCTTGGCGCTACTGCCTGGTTCAGCCGATCAGGCTGCGCAGCACGTACTGCAGGATGCCGCCGTTGCGGTAGTAGTCCGCCTCACCGGGGGTGTCGATGCGCACGACCGCGTCGAACTCGGTGCTGGTCCCGTCCGCGCCGACGGCCTTGACCTTGACGGTCGCCGGAGTGCGGCCCTCGTTGAGCTCGGTCACACCGGTGAAGGAGAAGGTCTCCTCACCGGTCAGGCCGAGGGACTCGGCGTTCTGGCCCTCCGGGAACTGCAGCGGCAGGACGCCCATGCCGATCAGGTTCGAGCGGTGGATGCGCTCGTAGGACTCGGCGATGACGGCCTTGACGCCCAGCAGCGCGGTGCCCTTGGCGGCCCAGTCGCGGGACGAGCCGGAGCCGTACTCCTTGCCGGCCAGGACGACCAGCGGGATGCCGGCGGCCTGGTAGTTCTGCGAGGCGTCGTAGATGAACGACACCGGCGCGTCGGCCTGGGTGAAGTCGCGGGTGTAGCCGCCCTCGGTGCCCGGCGCGATCTGGTTGCGCAGGCGGATGTTGGCGAAGGTGCCGCGGATCATCACCTCGTGGTTGCCACGGCGCGAGCCGTACGAGTTGAAGTCGCGCTTCTCCACGCCGTTGGCGGTCAGGTACTGCGCCGCCGGGGTGCCCGGCTTGATGTTGCCGGCCGGGGAGATGTGGTCGGTGGTGACCGAGTCGCCCAGCTTGGCCAGGACGCGGGCGCCGGTGATGTCGGTCACCGGGCTCGGGGTCTTGGCCATGCCCTCGAAGTACGGGGGCTTGCGGACGTAGGTGGACTCGGCGTCCCACTCGAAGGTGTTGCCGGTCGGGACCGGGAGCGACTGCCAGCGGAGGTCGCCGACACCGTCGCCGGCTCCATCGACGAGGCCATGTTCGACAAGGGCTACCAGGACGTCTTCGCCGGCCGCCTCGCGCACCGCGGTGAGCATGGTGTTGGCGTCCGCTCCCGGCTCCAGCACGTCGACCCGGCAGCCCGCCGAGCCGGCGTCGAAGCACATGCCGGGGAGCACGTCGGCGAACAGCCGGGCCCCGGCCGCCGCGTTCGCCGAACCGCCGAAGCCGCGGTCCGGCCCGCCGTCCGCCCCGATCACCACCAGATCGATTCCGCTCACCACGCGCACCGCCCCCTCCTCGCCGACCCCTCGCTGCCCGGGGCCGCCCACCGCACCGTCGCGCGCTCCGTCCGGCCGCGCGTCCCGTCCTGCCGTACGCGGTGCTGGTCGTACCGCGTCGTGTCCTGCCGCGGCGCCCGTCGTGCCGCGCCCGTCCGTCCGTCCGGCGGCG
>NZ_CP026498.1:8194787-8195148 GCF_002953255.1 Streptomyces sp. CB01881 | reverse complement strand
GCAGGCCCTTCTCCACGGCCTTCTTCGCCAGCAGGGCGGCGCCCAGCATGACGGAGGGGTTGGAGGTGTTGGTGCAGGAGGTGATCGAGGCGATCACGACCGCGCCGTTGTCGATCTCGTAGGACGTGCCGTCGGGGGCGGTGACGGCGGTCGGCTTCGAGGCCTCGGCGGAGTACGCCGGCAGCGCCTCGGCGAACTTCTCGGCGGCCTCGGCCAGGATCACGCGGTCCTGCGGGCGCTTCGGACCGGAGATCGACGGGACGACGGTGGAGACGTCCAGCTCCAGGTACTCGGAGTAGACCGGCTCGACCGACGGGTCGTGCCAGAGGCCCTGCTCCTTGGCGTACGCCTCGACCAGGGC
>NZ_CP026498.1:8194420-8194734 GCF_002953255.1 Streptomyces sp. CB01881 | reverse complement strand
CGACGAACTTGCCGACCACACCGTGCTTGCGCAGCATCTCGGTGATGGTGAGCACCAGGTCGGTGGCGGTGGTGCCGGCCGGCAGCTGGCCGTTGAGCTTGAAGCCGACCACGCGCGGGATCAGCATGGAGACCGGCTGGCCCAGCATCGCGGCCTCGGCCTCGATGCCGCCGACGCCCCAGCCCAGCACGCCCAGGCCGTTGACCATGGTGGTGTGCGAGTCGGTGCCGACACAGGTGTCCGGGTAGGCCTGGCCGCCACGGACCATGACCGTGCGGGCCAGGTGCTCGATGTTCACCTGGTGTGCCGGTGCC
>NZ_CP026498.1:8162100-8194410 GCF_002953255.1 Streptomyces sp. CB01881 | reverse complement strand
GCGCTCCTTGTTGCGGCCGTACTCGATCTCGACGTTCTGGACGAAGGCGTCCGGGGTGCCGAACTTGTCGGCGATGACGGAGTGGTCGATGACCAGCTCGGCCGGGGCCAGCGGGTTGATCTTGGCCGGGTCGCCGCCCAGCTCCTTGACGGCCTCGCGCATGGTGGCGAGGTCGACCACGCACGGCACGCCGGTGAAGTCCTGCATGATCACGCGGGCCGGGGTGAACTGGATCTCCTGGCTCGGCTGGGCGGTGGCGTCCCAGTTGCCGAGGGCGCGGATGTGGTCGGCGGTGATGTTCGCGCCGTCCTCCGTGCGGAGCAGGTTCTCCAGCAGCACCTTGAGGCTGTACGGCAGCCGCTCGGAACCCTCGACGGCGGAGAGCTTGAAGATCTCGTACGACTCGTCGCCCACCTGCAGCGAGCTGCGGGCGTCGAAGCTGTTCGCGGACACGACTGACTCCTTCTAGGTGCTTCGTGCGGTACCCGGCCGCCACGGTGGTAAGGTCAGCCTTACTTAGGCCTACCTTGCCCGCATCGCCGGTGAGCGCCTCTCGGCAAGTATCTTGATGTCGAGATATATCGTAAGGGGCAGTTATCTCGATGTCGAGATAAACCATAGTGCATGGCGCTGCGGACACCACCGCAGGCATGCCCCGAAGACTGTCCTACCGCGAGCGACCGGCCCGGCGCTCGTCGGGGGGCGTCACTCCCCGCCGGGACCGCGCTTCCTGCGCTCCAGCCGGATCAGCCAGACGGCCCCCGCCACCACGGCGGCGGCCACCAGCAGCACGGCGACCAGGCTGCCGCCGGAGCCGGTGGGCTCGGGCGCGACGTCGGCCAGCAGGGCGGTGGCGGTGCTTGCGGTCATGAGGTCTCCTCGGGTCGGGCGTGTCGGATCGGTGGCGTGGCGGGGACGTGGTCGGCCGGTGGGGTGGCCGGCCTGGCGGGGGCGGTCAGGGCGTGGTCGGCCAGGGCGCGTCCGGTCGGTGGGGTGGCCGGTCCGGCCGGGGCGCGTCCGGCCGGTGGGGTGGCCGGTCCGGCCGGGGCGTGGTCGGCCGGTGGGGTGGCCGGCCCTGCGGGGGCGTGTCCCAGGCCGAGGACGAGCATGAGCAGCACCGGGAACTCCAGGTAGGCGTGGTAGCTGGCCAGCGCCGCGTACAGCGTCCGGCCCTGCGCGTAGTCCGCCGCGAACAGCACCGCCAGCAGGCCGCCCGCCAGCAGGCCCAGCAGCCAGGCCCGCCCGCCGCGCAACGCCGGCAGCCGCTGCTCGAACGCCCCGGTCGCGTCCGGCGCGTACCTCGGCAGGAACCAGACCCAGACCACGTAGTGCATCGACTGGAGGAAGGCGAACACCGCCAGGAAGCGCAGCCCCACCCCGGGCGTCAGCCACCCCGGCGGGGTGTACGCCGCCGTCAGCTTCGCCGTCCAGCCCGACCAGCCCGCCCCCGCCGACAGCCAGCCGTCCAGCGCCCCGGACAGCAGCAGCCCCGGCACCAGCAGCACCCAGCCGCACTGCAGCGCCAGGAACGCCGCCCGGCCCCGCACCAGCCGGCGCGACCACTCAACCAGGAACAGCAACGGCACCACGTTGTGCAGGTGCGCCAGCACCACGAAGTGGTACGCCGGAAACGCCAGCGAACCCGCCGTCGCCACCGCCAGCACCGCCCCGCTCCCGGCCAGCAGCAGCGGGCGACGGCGCAGCGCGGACCAGCAGGCCGCCGCCAGCAGCCCGTACGCCAACAGGATCTCCGCGCCCTGGGCCACCGGGTGCGGCACCAGCGAGGGCGGCACCAGGCGGCAGAACACGATGCCGGTCACCAGGACGAGCAGCAGCCGCAGCAGCGGACCGGCCAGCACGGCCGCGAACCGGCCGGCCACGTAGCGCAGCTCCAGCACGTTGTGCAGCACCCCGAACGCGGCCAGGCCGAGCACCGCCAGCCCCGTCGGTGCGCGCAGTGCCAGGGCCAGCGCCAGCACCGCCGCCAGCGCGAACCCGGCCGAGGGCGCGGCGCCCAGCCGGACGGCCGGGCCGGCGACGGACCGCGCGGCCGTCCCCTCCACGGTGGCGATGGCCACGCTCCCCCTCCTCGTGGCACGATCCCCGCCGTGCCCTATCCCATGGCCCTCGCCCTCACGCTGCTGGTCGAGGTACCGCTCTACACCGTCGCCCTCACCCGGGCCGGCGGCATCCGCCCGGCCCGTGCGGCGGCGGCCGCCGTCCTGGTCAACCTGGCGACGCACCCGCTGCTCTGGTGGTTCCTCGGCCACGGCGCGGCCCGGTCCACCGGATCCGCCGCAGCGTACTGGACCGCCTTCGGGCTGGGCGAAGCCGCGGTCTGCGCGGTCGAGGCGGCGCTGCTGAGGCCACTCGCCGGGACGAGCCTGCGCGGACCGCTGCCCTGGGCGGCCTCCGGCACGGCCAACGCCGCCTCGGTGCTGGCGGGGCTGCTGGCCGGGCCGCTGATCACGGGACGGTGGTGAGCGCCGCTCCGCGGTGCGTGCGGTGCTTCTCGTGCGATTCCTGTCGGGCGTGGTCGTAACGCGGCGGTCCGGCTCAGGCGTCTTACCCGGGGCAGGCGGCGAACAGGCCACCACGAGACGGTTTTCGGGGGACAGCGGTGATCGGTAAGGCGCGACGGGCCGAGGAGTCCGCGGAGTTCGAGACCTTCGCCTACAGCCGGGGGCACCGCCTCTTCCGGACCGCCCTGCTGCTCTGCGGCGACTGGCACCTGGCCGAGGACCTCACCCAGGTCACGCTCGCCAAGCTCTACGCCGCCTGGACCAAGGTCCGCCGCGCGGAGAACCAGGACGCCTACGCCCGCAGCGTGCTCGTCCGCAGCTACCTCTCCCACCGGCGGCTGCGGCGCAGCGCCGAACAGCCCGCGCTCGGCGACCTGCCCGAGGGCATCGCCCCCGAGGGCGACCCGGCGCTCCGGGTCACCCTGCTCGCAGCCCTGGCCGAACTGCCGCCCAGGGACCGGGCCGTCCTCGTCCTGCGCTACTGGGAGGACCGCAGCGTCGAGGAGACCGCGGCCGAACTCGGCGTCAGCGCGGGCGCGGTGCGCAGCCAGGCGCTGCGTGCCCTCGGCCGGCTGCGCGCCGTCCTGGGTCCGCAGGGCTCGGACCGGCTCGCCGCGTCCTGACCCGCCGCCGGACCGACCGCGCCCGCGCGGCATCGGCCGCGCTCGGCGGCATCGGCGGCATCGGCGGGGTGCGGCGCCGCCCGGTAACGGCGGGGTGCCGCACCGCCCGGTAACGGCAGGGTGCCGCACCGACCGGATTTTTCGTCACCACACTCAGCTGGAAGGAACCAGGAGCATGGACGAGCTGGAATCCGACGGCCGACGGCTGTCCACCACCTTCGACCGGGCGATGGACGGCATCGGACCGGAGCTGGGGGCGCTGGTCGCCGGCGCCGCCGAGCGCGGCCGGTCGATCCGGCGCCGCCGCCGCGCCACCGTGACCGGCGCGGTCGCCGCCGTCACCGTGCTGGCCGTCGGCGGCGCCGTCGCCCTGCAGCCGGGCGGCTCCCGGCCCGCCACCGTGGCGGCGAGCGGGAGCGCGTCGCCGTCCGCCACCGCGTCGGCCTCGCCGTCCGCCGCCCCGACCACCACCATGAAGCCCCGCGAAACCTCCACCCGGGACCCGCGGATCGACGACGGCCCCGAGAAGCGGTACCCCGGAACCGGGGCCAACGCCGGAAAGGTCGCCCTCACCGGCCACGCGGCCGTCCTGGCCGTGGCCGAGGGCCTGCCGAGGAGCGGCGCGACCAACGGCTACGCCGGCTACCACAGCCCGGTCGGCTGGACGGGTCCGGAGCGGATCGACGTGCGGACCACCGGCGAGCTCAGCTACGACGACGGCAAGGGGCCCGTCCAAGTAAGGGTCGAGTTCGAAGGCGGGCTCGGCGCGTTGTTCCGGCCCGGGTCCTACCCGCCGAGCCCCGGGCGCGACCCGTACATCATCGGCTACGACGACCGTTACAACTGTGAGAAGGCCAGAACCGCCCGGAGCACCACCCACTGCGAGGTCGGGAAGCTCCCCGACGGCAGCACCCTGATGCTGACCGAGACCACATCCGACGGCTACCGCGCCCGCACCGCCGACCTGCTGCGCAAGGACAACAACCGGATCACCCTGACGGAGTTCTCCGGCGGCGTGGTCAGCGATCTGCGCGAGCTGCCCCTCAGTCTGGAGCAGCTGAAGGCCGCGGTGACCGTCCAGGGCCTCCAGGAGTGGATCACGCCGGAGCGGGCCGACCAGGCGGACCAGGCGATCCGGCCGTTCCGCGACTCCTCGCCCAACCGGAACCAGCCCGGCCCCGGCGGCTCGGCATCAGCGGCCTCGACCTCGGCATCGACCTCGGCGTCGACCTCGGCGTCGACCTCGGCGTCGACCTCGGCGTCGGCGTCGGCGTCGGCGTCGGCGTCGGCGTCGGCGTCGGCGTCACGCTCGGCCACCGCCGGCTGAGCCGGTGGCGGCCCGCCCGGGTACGGTGGCCGGTGAGTTGACACGCTGGGACAGGCCGGGGGCCGACTGATGATCGTGGTGGACGCATCCGCGCTGGTACTCGCGCTGGCCGACGAGGGCGAGCGCGGGGCCGCCGCCCGGGCCGAACTCGACACGGGCGGCGAGTGGGTGGCCCCCGAGCACATCGTCATCGAGGTGATGCAGTCGCTGCGCGGCCTCTACCTGGCCAAGGAACTGACCGCCGAAAGGGTCGGTGAACTCGCCGCGCAGCTCCCCGGGTTGGCGATCCGCAAGGTCGAGGTGGCACCGCTGCTCGACCGGATCTGGGAGCTCAAGGACAACCTCACGCCAGACGACGCCGCGTACGTCGCGGTCGCCGAGCAGTACGGGGTGCCGCTGGTCACGGCGGACCTGCGGCTGATGCGGGCGAGCGGGCCGCGCTGCGAGATCCGGGGGATCCAGGGGGCCCACCGCCGGACGGGGTGACCCCGGCCCGCAGGGAGGGCCTCCGGCGGAGGGGCCGGCACGGGGGTGTGCGGGGTGTCCGGGGTGTTCGGGGTATCCGGGGTGTCCGGCACGGGAGCCCGGCAGGGAGTGTCCGGCAGGGGGCCGGTGGCGTTGAGCAGGGCGTCCGCCGCACCGCCTTCGGAAGGTCCCCCGATGTCCGCCGCTCCGCTCGCCGCCGCCCTGCTCCCGCTCGCCCTGCTGACGCCCGCCTCCGTACCGGCCGCGGCGGCGTCGGGCGCCCCCGGTGCAGCAGCCACCGCGGATGCGCCGGTCTCGGTCGTCGAGGCCGACTTCGACCCGGCGACGGCCTTCGTGCCGCCGACCGCGATCAGCCACGCGCCGGACCTGGTGCCGTACGGCTCGCACGTCCGCGTGGTGGTCCACCGCACCGTGCCCGGTCGGACGGTGCTGACGCTGACCGCGGCCGGGCTCGCCGCCGACCACGCGTTCCCGGTGCACCTGCACACCGGATCCTGCGGGGCCGACCCCGCCGCGTCCGGCCCGCACTACCAGGACGCCGTGGACCCGGCCCGGCCGTCCACCGACCCCGCGTACGCCAACGACCGCAACGAGCTGCGGATGACGCTGCGCACCGACCACCGGGGCGGCGGCACCGCGGCCGCCACGGTGGCCTGGCAGCCCCGGCCGGGCGAGGCCCGCTCGCTGGTGCTGCATGCGGGCGACCCGGCCGGCCGGCACGCGGCGGGCGAGCGGGCCGCCTGCGTGAAGCTGGAGCCGTGACGCCCCGGCCGGCGGATCGGGGCGGTGGGGTCGGCCGGCGGATCGGGGCGGTGGGGTCGGGTTGGGGCGGTGGGGTCGCGGCGGTGGGGTCGCGGGTTGTGAGAGGTGGTCCGGTCAGGCCCCGAGGGTGGCGACCAGGACGGCCTTGATGGTGTGCAGGCGGTTCTCCGCCTGGTCGAAGACGACGGAGTGCGCCGACTCGAAGAGCTCGTCGGTGCACTCCAGCTCGCTCATCCCGGTCGCCTCGTGCATCTGCCGCCCGACCACCGTGCCGAGGTCGTGGAAGGCCGGCAGGCAGTGCAGGAACTTCACGCCGGGGTTTCCGGTGGCCCGGACGGTGTCCATCGACACCTGGTACGGCTTGAGCAGCGCGATCCGCTCGGCCCAGACCTCCTTGGGCTCGCCCATCGAGACCCAGACGTCGGTGTAGAGGAAGTCGGCGCCGGCCACGCCCGCGTCCACGTCCTCGGTCAGGGTGATCCGGGCGCCGGTGGTCGCGGCCAGCTCCTGCGCCGCCTTCTGCACGTCCTCGGCGGGCCAGAGGGCGCGCGGCGCGACGATCCGGATGTCCATGCCGAGCAGCGCGCCGGTGACCAGCAGCGAGTTGCCCATGTTGGAGCGGGCGTCCCCGAGGTAGGCGAGGGCCACCTCGGTGAGCGGCTTGGTGGTGTGCTCCCGGACGGTCAGCACGTCGGCGAGCATCTGGGTGGGGTGCCATTCGTCGGTGAGGCCGTTCCAGACCGGCACGCCGGCGTATTCGGCCAGCTCCTCGACGATCTCCTGGCCGTGCCCCCGGTACTCGATGCCGTCGAACATCCGGCCGAGCACCCGGGCGGTGTCCTTGATGGACTCCTTGTGGCCGATCTGCGAGCCGGCCGGGTCGAGGTAGGTGGTGGTGGCGCCCTGGTCGTGGGCGGCGACCTCGAAGGCACAGCGCGTCCGGGTGGAGGTCTTCTCGAAGATCAGCGCGATGTTCTTGCCGCGCAGCCGGGGCTGCTCGGTGCCCGCGTACTTCGCCGCCTTGAGCTGGGCGGCGAGGTCCACCAGGAAGCGGAACTCCTGGGGCGTGAAGTCGAGCTCCTTGAGGAAGTGCCTGTTCCGGAGGTTGAACGCCATGCCGGGCTCCTGGGTGTCGGGGCGGGAACGGGAAGCGGCAATTGTATACGACACACGGAATTTATATGCAAAGAGCTTCGCGGAGCGGCACGGCACGGGGGTGTGCCGGGCCCCGCGGGGTATCCGCGGGGCCCTCTGCTCTCCGTCGCCTACGGCCCGCCTCCGTCGCCCGGGCCTGGAGGCGATCGCGCCTAGAGACGCGGGTCGACCGGCTCCGACTCCAGCGCCAGCACCGCGAACACCGGCTCGTGCACCCGCCACAGCGGCTCACCCGCCGCCAGCCGGTCCAGCGCCTCCAGGCCGAGCGCGTACTCGCGCAGCGCCAGCGAGCGCTTGTGCCCGAGGAAGCGCTGACGCAGCTGGTCAAGGTAGTGGGTGTAGTCCGGACCGTAGATGATCCGCAGGTACTCGCGCCCACGGACCTTCACACCCGGCTGGACCAGCCCGCCCGGGCGCCCCTCCCCCGCCTTGCCGCGGACCAGCGACGCCAGCGGCTTGACCACCATGCCCTCGCCACCGGCCGCGGTCAGCTCCTCCCACCAGGCCACGCCCGCGGCCACCGACGCCTCGTCGGTGGTGTCCACCACCAGCCGGCCGGTCCGGTGCAGCACCGGCGCCTGCGGCTCGGCCGCGTGGTCGGCCCCGACCAGCCCGTCGATCCAGGCGAGGTGCTCGTCATGAGGGCGCACCGCCAGGTTCACCCCCTCGGCGGCGAGCACCTGGAACGGCGCCAGCCGGATCCCCGACAGGCCCTCCGTCGGCCAGCAGTACCGCCGGTACGCCTCGGTGAACGCCTGCGCGTCGACGGCGCGACGGCGCTGGCGTTCCGTCAGCCCGGCGAGGTCCAGCCCGCGCCCGGCCGCCTGCTCCAGCGCGGCCAGCACCTCCGGCAGCGCCGCGCCCGCCGCCGCCCCGACCGCCGCGTACTGGCGGCGCAGCAGCTCGGCGGCCTTGAGCGACCACGGCATCAGCTCGGCGTCCAGCAGCAGCCAGCCGGTGCCCAGCTCGTCGAAGAGCCCCGAGCGCTCGGCGGCGGCCCGCAACCGCCCCAGGACGGCGGCGGTCAGCTCGTCGTCACCGAGGAACGCCCGGCCGGTCCGGGTCCAGATCGCACCCGGCCCGGGCAGGCCGAACCGCTTCTCCAGCGCCGATTCGTCCCGGGCCACCAGCACCACCGCGCGGGAGCCCATGTGCTTCTCCTCGCAGATCACCTGCCGGACGCCGTCCTCGCGGTAGGCGAAGAAGGCCTCCTCCGGGTGTTCGAGGTAGCCGGGGCGGCGTGAGGTCGCGCTCGGCGCCATGGTCGGCGGCAGGTAGGCGAGCAGCCGCGGGTCGATCGCGAACCGGCTCATCACCTCCAGCGCGGCCGCCGCGTTCTCCTCCCGAACGGCGACCCGGCCGTGCAGCGACGTCTCCACCACCCGGCGGCCCGCCACGTCGGCGAGGTCCAGCGGCCGGCCCTCCCGGGCACCCGGCGCGTCCGTGTGCATCGGACGCACCGGCGCGTACCACTCCTGCTCGGCCTCGACGCTCACCAGTTCCCGCTCCGGGTAGCGCAGCGCGGTGAGGCTGCCGCCGAAGACGCAGCCGGTGTCCAGGCAGATGGTGTTGTTGAGGAAGCTCGCCACCGGCACCGGCGTGTGCCCGTAGACCACCAGCGCCTTGCCCCGGTACTCCTCCGCCCACGGGTAGCGCACCGGCAGGCCGTACTCGTCGGTCTCGCCGGTGGTGTCCCCGTACAGCGCGTGCGAGCGCACCCGGCCGGAGGCCCGGCCGTGGTACTTCTCCGGCAGACCCGCGTGGCAGACCACCAGGGCGCCGCCGTCCAGCAGGTAGTGGCTGACCAGGCCGCGCATGAAGGCCCGGACCTCGGCGCGGAACTCCTCCGACTCCCCCGCCAGCTGGTCCAGCGACTCCTGGAGGCCGTGCGAGACGGTGACCTTCTTGCCGTCCATCGCCCGGCCGAGCTTGTTCTCGTGGTTGCCCGGTACGCAGACCGCGTGCCCGGCCGCCACCATGCCCATCACCAGGCGCAGCACGCCCGGCGTGTCAGGGCCGCGGTCGACCAGGTCGCCGACGAAGACGGCGGTGCGGCCCGCGGGGTGTGCGGCGTCCACCGGGCGGCCGGCGTCGTCCCTGGTCAGCACGTAGCCGAGACGGGTGAGCAGGGTCTCCAGCTCGGAGCGGCAGCCGTGGATGTCGCCGACGATGTCGAACGGGCCGGTGAGGTGGCGCAGGTCGTTGAACCGCTTCTCCGGCACGATCTCGGCGGTCTCGGCCTCCGCCTCCCCGCGCAGGATGTGCACCTTGCGGAAGCCCTCGCGCTCCAGACCGCGCAGGGACCGACGCAGCTCGCGGTTCTGGCGCGGGATCACGTGGGCCGGCAGCTGCCGGTCCGGGCGCGTCCTGTTCCGCTCGGCGCAGACGCCCGGCGGGACGTCCAGCACGATCGCGATGGGCAGCACGTCGTGCTCCCGGGCGATCCGGACCAGCTGCTTGCGGGCCTCCGGCTGCACGTTGGTGGCGTCCACGACGGTCAGCCGGCCGGCGGCGAGGCGCTTGCCGACGATGTAGTGCAGCACGTCGAAGGCCTCGGCGGAGGCGGACTGATCGTTCTCGTCGTCCGCCACCAGGCCGCGGCAGAAGTCGGAGGAGATCACCTGGGTGGGGAGGAAGTGCTTGCGGGCGAAGCTGGACTTGCCCGCGCCGCTGGTGCCGATCAGGACGACGAGGGACACGTCGGTGACGGGGAGACGGCGGGGCCCGGCGCTGGTGACCGGGGCCTCGGCCTTGGGGGCCTCGCTCTCCCGGGCTTCGGTCTTGGGGGCTTCGGTCTCGGGGGCTTCGGCGGCCGGGGTGGGGGCGTCCGTGGTGAGCTTCGGGGACTGTGCGTCGTCGGTCATCGGGTCTCGCCCCCTTCGGGCGTCGTGGTGGATTCGGCGGCCGTCACGTCGGTGATTGTCACGTCGGTGGTTGTCACGTCGGTGGTTGTCACGTCGGCGGTCTCGCCGGTGCCGGGGTGGGTCGCGACGGTGGTCGTGGGCACGGGCGGCGTGCCTATGCGGAACAGCGCGAGCTGGGTCGGCGCGCCCACCTCGTCGTCCTCCGGGCCGACCGGGCGGATCACCACCGTGTAGCCGTACGCCTCCGCGACCCGCACGGCCCACGCCCGGAACTCGGCCCGGTCCCACTCGAAGCGGTGGTCGGCGTGCCGGACGTGACCGGCCGGCAGGCTCTCCCAGCGGACGTTGTACTCGACGTTCGGCGTCGTGACGACCACCGCCGCCGGACGGGCCGCCCCGAACACGGCGTACTCCAGCGCCGGCAGCCGGGGCAGGTCCAGGTGCTCGATCACCTCGGAGAGCACGGCCGCGTCAAAGCCCTTGAGCCGCGCGTCCGTGTACGTCAGAGCGCCCTGGACCAGCTTGACCCTGGCCGCCTGGCGCTCCGACATCCGCTCCAGCCGCAGCTTGCGCGCGGCCGCCGACAGCGCCCGGGCGGACACGTCCACGCCGAGCACCTCGGTGATCCGGGAGTCCTTGAGCAGGCTGCCGATCAACTCGCCCTGCCCGCAGCCGAGGTCGGCCACCCGGGCCGCCCCGGTCTCGGCCAGCGCAGCCATGATCGCCGTACGACGCTGCTCCGCCAGGGAGGGCTTCCGCTCCCCGGCGGGCTGCTCCGGCGGCTCCGTCTCCTGCGGCGCGCTCCCCTGCCGCCCGGTCTCCTGCGGCCCGGTCTCCTCGGCGGTGTCGTCGACCGCGTTGTCGATCTCCTCGACCTCGCGGTCGTCGGCCTCCGCCAGCCGGGCCAGCTCCAGCCGCTCCATCGCCCGCCGGGTGAGCGTCCAGCGCCGGGACAGGTAGCGGCGCGCGATCAGGGCCTGCTCGGGGTGGTCCGCCAGCCAGCCCTCGCCGGCGGCGAGCAGCTTGTCGACCTCGTCCGGGGCGACCCAGTAATGCTTGGCACCGTCCAGCACCGGCAGCAGCACGTACAGCTGCTGGAGCGCGTCCGCGAGCCGGACCTCCGTGGCGGACAGCTCCAGCCGGACATAACGGGACTCGCCCCACTCGGGGAACACCTCGTCCAAGGGGATCGCCGATGCCTCGACCCGCCAGCCCAGCGGCTCGAACAGCCGGCCCGCCATCGCGACACCGCCGCCGTCGCCGGCGCCGTTGGCCGGCACGGCGGGCAGCACGATCCGCAGCGGCCGGAGGACGTCCACCAGCCCGGGGCGGGCCTCACAGACGCCCTTCATCGCCGTCCGGAACACCGTGCGCAACGCCACCGCGAGCAGCGAGGACGCCGCGTAGGGGCGGTCGTTGACGTACTGGGCGAGCGCGAAGTCCGGCGAGCCGCCGCGACCCTTGCCCCGGCCCTTGCGGACCAGCGCGATGGGGTCGACGTCGAGCAGCAGCGCGGCCGTGCACGCCTCGTCGCCCGCCTCCGGGTAGAAGACGTGCGCCTCGCCGTGCGACGTGGAGAACTGCTGGACCTTGCCCGGGTGCTTGTGCAGCAGGAAACCCAGGTCGGTGGCCGGGCTCCCGGCAGTGCCTGTGGTGGAGATCGACATGAACACCCGCCCGAGTATTGCCCAGGACCGGGCCGCTGAGCACCGGATTTTGCCCCGGACCGGCCCCACATCGGCCCCGCGCCGGCCCGGCACCCGCCCCGCACCTGCCGCGCGCACGGCTCCGGCGGTCGCGGTCGGCCACCGCGTCCGCCCGGTGAGCGTGTTCGGCACCGGCGGCCCGTATTCGTTAACGTGCACGATGTGACTGCAGAATCCACCTCCCTCGCAAACGGCGCCGTCGCCGCAGGTCTGGCCACCATCGCCGCCGACGGCACCATCCTCGACACCTGGTACCCCGCCCCCGCGCCGGCCGCCGAGCCCGGCCCGGCCGGCACCGTCCGCCTGACCACCGAGCAGGCCGAGGCCGAGCTGGGCGCCGGCGCGGCCGAGGCGCTGCGCACCGACGCCCGCCGCGGCGTCGAGGTGGTCGCCGTGCGCACCACGATCGCCTCGCTGGACGAGAAGCCGATCGACGCGCACGACGCCTACCTGCGCCTGCACCTGCTGAGCCACCGCCTGGTGCGGCCGCACGGCCAGAACCTCGACGGTCTCTTCGGTCTGCTCGCCAACGTGGCGTGGACCAGCATCGGCCCGGTGCAGGTGGACAAGGTCGAGCAGGCCCGCCTGGCGGTCCGCGCCCAGGGCGGCCAGCTCGCCGTGTACGGGATCGACAAGTTCCCGCGGATGACCGACTACGTCGCCCCCTCGGGCGTGCGCATCGCCCACGCGGACCGCGTCCGCCTCGGCGCGCACCTCGCCCCGGGCACGACCGTGATGCACGAGGGCTTCGTCAACTTCAACGCCGGCACCCTCGGCACCTCGATGGTCGAGGGCCGGATCAGCGCCGGCGTCGTGGTGGGCGACCACAGCGACATCGGCGGCGGCGCCTCGATCATGGGCACGCTGTCCGGCGGCGGCAAGCAGGTCGTCTCGGTCGGCGAGCGCTGCCTGCTCGGCGCCAACGCCGGCATCGGCATCTCGCTCGGCAGCGACTGCGTGGTCGAGGCCGGCCTCTACGTCACCGCCGGCACCCGGGTCACCACCCCGGACGGCAAGGTCGCCAAGGCCGTCGAGCTGTCCGGCCAGGACAACCTCCTCTTCCGCCGCAACTCCCAGACCGGCGCCGTCGAGGTCATCGCCCGCGCCGGCTCGTGGGGCGGCCTGAACGCCGAGCTGCACGCCCACAACTGACCTCCCTCCCGCCTGAGGTTTCGGGTCCCCGGCGCCGCGACGGCGCCGGGGGCCTGGTGTTTGCGGGGTGGGGGTTTCGCGTTTCGCTTCGCCCTTCTTCGGGGCCCCTCCCCCCTCCCCCACCCCTCGCCCGCTCGCCGCTTGCTACTTGCCGCTTGCTACTTGCCGCTTGCTACTTGCCGCTTGCCGCTTGCCGCTTGCCGCTTGCCGCGCACAACACACCCGCGCACCGCTCAACGCCCACCGCTCAACGCCCACCGCTGTAGAACTGCCACGTGGACGTGCTCGGACCGGCCGGCCGCTGGAGGTCCGCCCCGGAGCGACCCGGCACCGGGGCAGGCGTGCCCTGACTTGCCCCGGAGCCGGACAGGCCTGCCCGGAAGCAGCTCCGCACCGGGGCAGGCCGGTGCCGGGCAGCCCAACGCCCTCCACCGGTGGCCCATCGATGAGCGCTCACCGATGGGCCACCTCCGCACAGCGCACGCCGCCGGCACACCACGTAGCGCACCTCCGCCCGCCCGCCGCCTAGCCGAGGCGGTCGGCCGGCGGCAAGCCCTGGTCACCCGAGAGGCTTACCGGTCACGGGAGTTGGACCGCATTGGGTGGTGGCCGGTGACCCGGTATCGGGCGGTTCGTTGGTTGCAGCGGCGGGGCCCCTGCCCCGGTGGCGCGGTGCCGCGCGCCGAGCCGCCGCCTGCCGCTTCACACCGCACTACCGATCCGAAGAGGTCCACTCATGTCCGAACCCTGGTCCGAGGCATCCGCCGTGCAGCAGCATCCGGCAACCGACGCATCGGCCGTGCCGGCCATTCCGAAGAGCCTGCTGGAACAGCTGCAGGAACTGCTCGCCTCGGTGACCGCGGACCTCGCGGAGCTGCAGTCGTCCGGCGCCCGGGCCTCCGACCGGCCGAACGGCGGGCCGAGCCTGAGCACGAGTAACGGCGTCTCCTCCTCGGACGCCTGAGACTTCGGCGGCGGGCCGGTCACCGCGGGCTCCGCCTGCTCCCGCTCGTACTCCCCGGCCGCCTGCCGGACCGCCTGACCAAGCCGGGCGACGAGGTCCTTGCAGTCGGCGCCGGCGTCGACCCCGTCGATGCACGTCCAGTACAGGCTCTCGGTGTCCGCGCCGCAGGCCAGCACCACCAGCGTCTCGCCGACGTCCCGCAGCAGCGCCCCGAGTTCGGCCAGCACCGGGGGGAGCGGCCCGATTTCGGTGAGCCGCCCGGCCCGTCCGCCGACGCCCAGCCCCAGGAGCGCGGACGAGTCCCCCGAGGAGTGGTCCAGGCATCCGGCCGCATGACTGCCGGCCTCGGCAAGCTGCTGGCCGAGGCCGGCCAGCTCACCGTCGTCCAGCTCGGCCAGCCGGGCGCCCACCGCCTCGGTGAGCAGCGCGGCCTGCCGCGCCTCGGCCAGCACGTCCGGCACGTTCCTGGCCTCGGCCAGGGCGTGCCGGGCCGTCTTGATCAGTCGTAGCGCCTCCATCGGCCGCCACCCCTTCCGCGCGTTCTCGCGGTGTCCGCGCGGCCGCTCGACCGCGTGGACACCTGGTCACGGCGAAAGCGTGCGCCGAAGGACGGACGGGCGCAGCCGTCTCCTCAGAACCTGTGGACAACCCGGGGGGTGTGGATAACTTCCGTCCCTCGCAAGGGTTATTCGCCCATATCCCGCTTGCCGCCGGGCCGCTCCCCGGCCCGTTCCTCGGGCCGTTGCCCGGGCTGTTCCCCAGGCTGTTCCCCAGGCCGTTCCCCGGCCGTCCGTTCACCCTCGTTCTCCCCCGCCCCCTCTGCGAGCCCCTCCCCCGCCCCTGTCCCACGCCCCGCGCCGGGCACCGGGAAGCGCAGCTCGTTGCGCTCGATCTTCGCGGCCAGGGCGGTCAGCGGGTCCACGCCGACCGCCGTGCAGAACTGCAACAGGTAGGCGAGGACGTCGGCCACCTCGTCCCGCACCCGGTGTGCGTCGTCGGGCTCGGACATCACCGACGCGGCCTGCTCGGGCGTGAGCCACTGGAAGATCTCCAGCAGCTCGCCGGCCTCCACGCTCAGCGCCGCCGCCAGGTTCTTCGGCGTGTGGAAGGGCTCCCAGCCGCGTGCCGCGGCGAAGTCCGTCAAACGCTGCCGCAGGCTCTCCAGGGTCGGGCCCGCCGGGCCCGTGACTCGTTCACTCACCCTCCACGTCTACCGCATCCGCAGTCGCAGCCCCCGCAACGGGTACAGCCCCCGGCACGACCGCCCCGGCGCCCCGCACGCCGCCCTGGGCCGGCACCCGCGCCGTCTCGGTCCGCAGCACGGTGTGCCCGGAGCCGGGGTCGCGCCGGCACTCGACCAGCGCGACCCCGGGCGGCAGCTCGCCGGCCCCGCCGAGCGCCTCCCGGGCCGCGGCCGGCTCCTGCAACGCGCCGAGCATCCGCAACTGGTGGCGCCCGGACATGTCGCGGGCCAGTCGCAGCAGCGAGGCGGTCTGCTCGGTGCCGAGCCCGGCCCCGAGGTCCTCGGCGAGCACGGTGAGCTGCCGGCGCGCCCAGGGCACCTCGGCGGCCACGTCCAGGTCCAGGACGCCGGCGCCGGTGAGCAGCACGGCGGCGAACGCGAGGTGGCGCAGCATGCCGTCGGAGGCCTGGTCGGCTCCGGTGCGGCCGAGGACGCCTTCGTCGAAGACGGCGAGGACGCGTTCGCCGGCCCCGGTGCCGCGGCGGGCGAGGTCGAGTCCGAGCAGGGGGTGCGGGGCGGCGGACTGGACGACGCGGAGCAGCCGGCCGTAGCGGCGGGCGCACTCGTTGCTGAGCCGGGCGATGACGGCGGAGATGTTGGCGGCGGTGCTGAGCAGCCTGGCCTGCGGGTCGGGGCGGGCCCAGTCGCGCATCAGGGCTGGCACGGGGTGGACGGGGAAGACCTCGCGCAACGCGGTGAGCAGGTGCTCCGCGGCGGTGAGCACCTTGCGTTCGCCGGGTGAGGAGCCGGCGACGCGCAGCGGGATCTGCGCGGTGATCAGGGTGGTGCTGGTGAAGGGCGCGCGGATGTCGCCCTGCCGGGTGTCGTTGTGCCAGCTGACGTTGACCCGTCGGTTCCGGAGGTCCTGCTCGCCGGTTTCGACGAGGGTCCGGCCGTCGAGGGTGAGCTGTTCGCGGGCGATCCGGACGGGGCCGTCGGTGCGGATGACGACTTCGAGGCCGACCGGCCCGTCGCAGGAGCGGACGGTGCAGCCGAGGATGAGGGCCTTGCGGCCGTGCGGCACGCAGCCGGCCAGGCCGCCGCGGACGGGGGTGGCGAGCGGGCCACGCCGGCCGGGGAGGCCGTCGAGGGAGTCGGTGATCTCCTCGCCGAGGGCGAGGCGGGAGAGGACGGCGAGGGCGTCGAGGGCGTTGGACTTGCCCACGCCGGCCGGTCCGTGCAGCACGGTGAGGGGCGCGAGCGGCAGGGTGGCGCGCCGGTAGGACTTGAACGAGGTGAGCCGGAGTTCCTCGACGGTGGGGCGCTGTGCGGGCGGCCGTCCGGGGTCCGAGGTGCGCTGCTGGGGGTGGGCCGGCACGGCGGGCCGGGTGGCGTCGCGGTTCACCCGTCGGACGTTAGCCGCCGTCCTCGCGGCAGAAACGTGCCTGCTCGGCAGATTCATCCCAACGAGGTGAGCGGTCCCCGCAGCGGACGCCGCCCCGGAACGCCCCGCTCGTCCCCGGCCCCCGGCGGCTCATCCCGGCCCGCACCGACTCGGCCCCGCCCCGGCGGCTCAGCCCGACCCCCGGCGGCTCAACCCGCCCCCCGGCGGCTCACCGCCGGTAGGCGGCGACCGTCACGGAGGCGGTCACCTCGACCGGATCGGGCAGTTCGGCGAGCCGGGCGGCCAGCCGCTGCGGATCGGTGTGCCAGGCGCTCGGGCCCATGCCGACGACGGTGCGGACATCGGCGGCGGCGAGCCGCATGGTGAACTCGACCTCCTGCCGCCCGGCCGGTGTGAGGTGGGGGCCGAGCTTCTCGTCGATCCGGCGCTGCTTCTCCTCGTCGACCGAGAGCAGCCCGAGTCCGGCGACGAGTTCGCGCAGGTGGCGCGGGGTGGGCGAGACCAGCAGCAGGGTGCCGCCGGGGCGCAGGACGCGGCGGATCTCGGGGCCGTTGCGCGGGGCGAAGACGTTGAGGACGAGGCCGGCGGCGGCGTCCAGCAGCGGCAGCGGTCGCCAGGCGTCGCAGACGACGGCGCCGATCCGGGGGTGGGCCTTGGCGGCGCGGCGCAGCGCGTACTTGGAGATGTCGAGGGCGGCGCCGGGCCGGCCGGGCAGGGCGTCGAGGACGTGGGCGAGGTAGTGGCCGGTGCCGGCGCCGAGGTCGGCGACGAGGCCCTCGGGCGAGGTGGCCGAGGCCGCGTCGGCGAGGGCATCGGCGATCGGGCGGTAGTGGCCGGCGGCGAGGAAGTCGCTGCGGGCGGCGACCATGTCGGCGGTGTCGCCGGTGCCGGTGTGGGCGTCACCGGCGAGCAGGCTGACGTAGCCCTGCTTGGCGATGTCGAAGCTGTGCCCGCCGGGGCAGCGCAGGGTGCGCCCCTCGGGGGTGAGGGCCTGCGCGCAGTGCGGGCAGGCCAGGTAGGGCTCGATGTCCTGCAGCAACGTCCGTCTTCTCTCGCCATCCGGTCGTGCGGTCCGGCCGGAAGGGCAAGCCTAACGACCGGTGGTGCGCGGCTGCGCATCCCGCTGGCCGGGCAGGCGCGGGGTGCCGCCGCCGGTCCGGGCGGTGCGCAGGGCGAGCGCGGCGAGTGCTTCGGGGGCGCCGGCCTGGCCGCGGATGCCGGGGAAGGCATTGATGTCGACGATGACGGGTTCGGCGGGACCGTCGAGCAGGTCGACGCCGTAGACGTCGAGGCCGAAGACCTGGCCGACCCGGCGGGCCAGCTCGGCGCGGTCGGCGGGGAGGTCGGCGGGACCGAACCGGCCTCCGGCGGGACCGGACCGGCTCCCGTCGGCGGCGAGGGCGGCCGGGAGGTCGGCGGCGAGGGCGAGTTCGGAGCGGCGGCGCTCGCAGAAGACCTGCCCGTCGACGACCCAGATCTTCTGGTCCCAGCCGGTGTTGGCGAGGTAGGGCTGGGCGATCACGGGTTCGGCGGGCCACTGGGCGGCGAGGGCGCGCAGCCGGTCGGGGCCGTCGACGCGGGCGACGAGGTCGTGGCGGCGGCTGTGGCGGCTCTTCACCGCCAACGGGTAGTCGGCGTCGGACAGTTCGCCGGCGAGGTCGGCGAGGCTCGCGGCGGTGCGGGTGGCGGCGAACGGCAGGCCGGCACGGTGGGCGAGGTCGGCCATGGCGGTGCGGTCCTGGCAGAACCCGGTCGCGGCGGCCGAGTTGAGGACGGGGGCGCCGCGCTCCTCCAGGTGCCGGGCGAGCGCGAGGGCGTACGGGGTGCGGGCCTTGAGCAGGTAGACGTCGGCCGGCGGGCCGGGGCCGATCCGCTCGGCGGGCGGGGTGGCGTCGGAGGTGGGGTCGATGGTCTCGACCTGGTGGTCGGGGGCCAGCAGCGCGGCGGTGGCGGCGAGCAGCGGGTGGCCGGGGTCGGGGGTGACCAGGCCGATCCTCATATCGTCCCGCCCATGCCGCCGGTGACGAACCCGGCCCCGCCCACGCCGACCCCGGCGCCCTGAGCGGGAAGCCGCACCGGCTCCGGCACCGAGGGCACCGACACGGCCGCGACGGCCGACGACACCGGCACGGCCGCGACGGCCGACACGCCCGCCGGCACCGACACCGCCGAAGCCGCCGACACGCCCGCCGGCGCCGAGACCGCCGTCCCGGTGCGGGCCAGCCGCAGCACGGCGCGGGAGACCCGGGCCACCGCGTCCGGCACCTGGCGGAAGCTGGGGAAGTCGTTGATGTCCACGATCACCGGGCCGTCCGGGCCGAGCAGCACGTCCACGCCGTACAGGTCGAGCCCGAAGACCTCCCCCACCTGCCCGGCGATCCGCGCCACCTCGGTGGGGAGCGGCACCTGCCGCTCGCGCACGCCCTGCTCGGGGTGCAGCGGCGAGCAGCGCTCGGTCGCGTACAGCTCGCCGTCGACGCAGTACACCTTGAGGTCGGTGCCGGAGTTGGGCACGTAGGGCTGGGCGATCAGCAGGCCCTCACCGGCGAGCAGGGGACCGAGTCCGACGAGGTGGTCGGGGGTGGGGACGAGCCGGACGGCCCGCCCGGAGCTGCCGTCGGCGGGCTTGACCACCAGCGGGTACTCGGACGCGGGGATCTCCGCGAGCCGTTCCCAGCGGGCCGCCGCGTACGTGACCGGGACGGGCAGGCCGCGGGTGCGCGCGATCACCGCCGCGAGCGCCTTGTCACGGACGCCGCGGATGGACCGGACGTCGTTGACGGTGGTGAGGCCGACGGCGGCGGCCGCCTCCAGGAGGGTGAGGCCGGGGCCGCCGGAGACGGTCTTGAGCACCCAGGCGTCGTGGCTTCCGGCCCGGACGGCCTCGGAGATCGCCATCAGCGAGTTCCCGGGGCGCAGCACGTCCACCCGGTGTCCCCACGCGGTGAGTTGGCGTACCACGTCGAGCGGCATGCCGTCGTGCCGGTAGTGCTCCTCGACCAGAAAGCAGAGCCTCATGAGCCTGTCTTCCCCCTCCTCGCCAGCGCGGACGTCCGCCGTTCGCGTCCGGCAGAGCTGTAAAGGCCCCAGAATGCCATGGCGTCTGCACACAAGATCGCCCGGCCTGTAAGCATTCGGCAACAATCGGTCCGAAATGCCCGGGCCCCGCCCGGCGGTGGGCGGGCGGCCGGGCGGACGGCCGACGGCGGGCGACGGACGGCCCGTCGGCAGGGGTGACGGACGGCCCGTCGACGCAAAACGGTGGCAGGTCCACGACGGGCCTGCCAGGATGCACGGCGTGACCTCTGACGATCTTGAAACCGCCCGCCGCGCCCTCCCCGACCTCCTCTCCGGGATCGAGCAGTACTACGACGCCGTCCCCCGTTCCGCGGCCCGCGTCGAGGACTTCGGTCCGCTGACCCTGTTCGTCCGCGACGGCCAGGGCTGGCCGTACTACGCCCGTCCGACGCTCGGCCACTCCGGTCCGGCCGCCACCGCCGAGGACGTCCGCCGGGTACTGGACCGCCAGCGCGAGCTGGGCCAGCCGCAGGCCTTCGAGTGGGTGGCCGAGCACGACCCGCAGCTGCGCGCGGCGGTGGAGGAGGCCGGGCTGACGGTGCACGAGCACCCGCTGCTGGTGCTCGGTCCGGACGACGAGCCGGCCGGGGCGACGCCGGCGTCGCCCGAGGGCGTGGAGGTCCGGATCCTGGCCGCCGACGCCCCGGAGCTGGCGACTGCAGTGGCCGTGCCGCATCTGGCCTTCGGTGAGCCGGGCACCGCCACGGGCACCGCAGGGCTCGACGAGCTGGCCGTCGCGGCCCGCAAGGCGGCGGCGGACGGCTCGGCCGCACGGGTCGCCGAGCGGATCACCGCCGGGAAGACCGTGCTCGCCGCGGCCGTCCGGGACGGCTCGGTGCTCTGCGCGGGCCAGCACAACCCGGTCGGCCAGGTCACCGAGGTGGCCGGCGTCGGCACCCTGCCGTCGGCACGTCGGCAGGGGCTCGGCCTCGCGGTCACGGCGGCGCTGGTCGCGCACGCGCGGGCCAACGGCGTGCGGACGGTGTTCCTGTCCGCCGCCGACGAGGACGTCGCCCGGATCTACCGCCGGGCCGGCTTCCGCCCGTTCGCCACGGCCCTGATCGCCGAGCCCGCCCAGAACGGGGCGTGACCGGCCTGCTCCGTCCGTCGGGCCGGGGCGGCGGACTCAGTCCGAGTCCTCGTCCTCCTCGCCGCTGACGCCCTCGCCCTCGGCCTCGTCCACCACCCACGCCGCCAGCCGCTCGGCGACGCCGGACACGCCGAGCCGCCCCTCGCGGATGGCCCGGGCGAGGCTGCGCACCTCGCGGGCGGTGGTGGCGACCGTGCAGCCGCTGGCCACCAGGTAGGCGTAGGCGACGGCGGTGGCGAACAGCTCGTTGGTCTTCTCCAGGGCCGGCACCCGGATCAGCTGGTGCATCAGGGCGGCGGCGCGGTCCTGCGGTTCGGGGTAGACGGCGATGTCGAAGATCTCGGCCTGGTGGCGGGAGACCGCCGCGAGCAGCGATCCGTAGTCGGTGACCTGCGGGTCACCGGGCGTGTACTGCTCTGCGGTCATGAGCAGCCACGAGAGGTCGACCTCCAGGTTCAACGGCGCACGTCCTGGAGGTCGGCCGCGTCACCGAACTCGGCCAGGAACGCCGTCTCGTACTCCTTCATGAACTGCGCGGCGGCGTCGACGAACGCCCGCCCGGCCTCGCCCATGTCCTGCTGGACCAGGCGCTCGATGTACTGGTTCATGCTGATCCCCTGCTGCTCCGCCCGTTCCCGGGCCATCTCCGCGGTGGTGGCGTCCACCCGGACGTTCAGCTGTTTCTTACCCATGCCCCTCAAGCTAGCGCCGAAGTGCTAGCACAACAAGGGCGCACTCAGGCCCTCGTACGCCCCTTCCCCGGCCGCGGGCCACGGCTCTCCTGGGCCATGCCCCTGCCGCACGGCCGCGAACCCCCGGGAGCCCGCCGGGTCGAACGGCCCGGCGCGCCCGCGCCACCGGCATCGTCCCGAACGGCGGCATCCGCCCTCCCCGACGGGACCAGCCGCCGCACCACCCACCGGGACCAGCCACCGGAACCACCCACCGAGACCACCCACCGGAACCACCCCCACGAACCGGCGCGGGGAGGCCTGCGGAACCGCCCTGAGGAGCGAGACTTGAAGAGTTCTTCACCTTCCGAGATTCTGAACTGCCCCGAGCATTCCCTGGAGCGGCACCGACCGGTGTGGAGGCCGGCAATGACAGCCATGTTCGACCAGGAGCTGCGCGAGCAGCTCGACCAGGCCCGTAAGGACCTCGCCGCCGCGCGGGCCGACGGCGACGCCGACGGCGTCCAGGCGTACGAGGGCCGCATCGCCGGGCTGCTCCGGCTCGCCGCCCAGCACGGCGTCTCCCTGCCGCACAGCGCGGAGGAAGAGGAACAGAACCTGCGCTGAGCGGCACCACTCACCAGCATCCCGGCCCCCCGACGGCCGGACGCCAGGGAGGCGGCACCCGGGGTTCCGGGTGCCGCCTCCCTGGCGTCTGTCGGCCGTCGTCCGGCTACTCGCCGACCGGCTCCAGGATCGCCACGCACTCGAAGTGGTGGGTCATCGGGAACAGGTCGAAGGCGCGCAGCGAGACCGGGCGGTAGCCGCCCTCGCGGAAGAAGGCGAGGTCCCGGGCCAGGGCCGCCGGGTCGCAGGCGACGTAGGCGATCCGGCGGGCCGAGAGGCCGGCCAGGTGGGCGACGGTCTCGCGCCCGGCGCCGGCCCGCGGCGGGTCGAGGACGATCAGGTCGGTGGACGCGATGCCGGTGCGCGGCAGCAGCGTCTCGACCCGGTCGCACTCGATCTGCACGTTGTCCAGCGCGGCCAGGTTGTGCCGGGCGTCGACCACGGCCTGCTTGGCCGACTCGATGCCGAGCACCGCGCCGTCCTCGCCGACCCGGTCGGCCAGTGCGCCGGCGAAGAGGCCGACGCCGCAGTACAGGTCGAGCGCGTTCTCGCCCCACTGCGGGTCGAGGCCGTCCAGGACGGCGTCGACCAGGGTGTCCGGGGCCTCGGGGTGGATCTGCCAGAAGCCGCCGTTGCTGACCCGCCAGGTCCGGCCGGCCGCGCGCTCGCGCACGAAGGAGCGGCCGTGCACCTTGTGGATGTTGTCGTGCTCGTCGATCCGCGCGATCGACACCGGCTTGTCCAGCTCGACCAGCGGCAGCTGCGCGCCCGGGACCGGGGTCAGCACGACCTGGCGGTCGGAGGAGCCCGCGGAGGCCATCACCTCGACGGTGGCGACGCCCGGCCAGTCGCGGGACTCGATGCCCAGCTCGCTGACGCCCTCGGCGGCGATCAGGCACCGGTCCACCGGCTGGATGTCGTGCGAGCGGTGCTTGCGCAGGCCGACCTTGCCGGTTTCCTGGTCGACCGCGTACTGCATCCGGGTGCGCCAGGCCGGCACCTGCCCGGCCGGGAGCTTGCCGCCGACCGGTTCGACGCTGCCGTCCCAGCCCGCCTCGGCCGGGGTCAGGCCGGCCAGCTTGGCCAGCTGCTCGGTGAGCACCTGCACCTTGAGCTTGCGCTGCCCGCCGGGGGTGACGTGCTGCCAGTCGCAACCGCCGCACTTGCCGGGCCCGGCGAACGGGCACGGCGGGGTGATCCGGTCCTTGGCGGGCTCCAGGATCTCCACCGCGTCGGCGCGCAGGAAGCGCGACTTGGTGGTGCCCTCGGTGACCAGCGCGACGACCTTCTCGCCGGGCAGCGTGTGCCGGACGAACAGCACGCGGCCCTCGTGCCGGGCCACGCAGTGCCCGCCGCCGTGCGCGACCGGGCCGACCTCGACCTCGTAGCGCTCGCCGACCAGCGGGTCACCGCCGGGGCCCCGGGGGGCCGCCTCGGGGCGCGGGGCGCGGGTGGGGCGCAGCGCCTTCGGCGGGCGGACGGTCTGCTTGCGCGGACGGTCCCCGGCCCCGGCCCCGGCCTTGGCCTTGTCCTGGCGCGGCGCGCCGGCGGAGGCCGGCCGCTCTCCGCGCGCGGGGCGCTCGGCACGCGCCGGGCGCTCGGCGCGCTCGGTCTGCTCCGGCTCCGGGGCGCGCTCCGCCGGCGCGAGCGGCGCCGTCTGCGCGGTGAAGCCCTCGCGGTCGGTGGCGGCCGGGCGGACGGGCTTGCCCCAGCGCGGCCGGGCGACCTGCCCGGGCTTGCCGGCGCCGCCCTTGCGGGCGCCCTTGGCTGAGCCCTTGCCGGAGCCGCCGGACGAACCGGACGAGCCGTGGGAGCGGGACGGGGTGTTGCGGGTCACTGGGAGGAGTCCTTGCTGCTGTCAGCGGAGGCGGCGGTCGTACCGTCCGGCGTACCGGAGACCTTCGACTTTACGGCCTTCGGCGCCCGGGGCTCACCACGCCGGACCGCGCCCGGCGCCGACCAGGCCTTCTGCGGCTTGCGCCGTTCGGAGGACTCCAGCTGCCACGGCACCGAGGTCACCATCACACCGGGCTTGAAGAGCAGCCGCCCCTTGAGCCGCAGCGCGCTCTGGTTGTGCAGCAGGTGCTCGTACCAGTGGCCGACCACGTACTCCGGGATGTAGACCGAGACCACGTCGCGCGGGCTGCTGCGGCGCAGGTTCTTGACGTAGTCCAGGACCGGCCCGGTGATCTCGCGGAACGGCGAGTCCAGCACCTTGAGCGGCACCTCGATGCCGCGCTCGTCCCACTCCCGGCGCAGCGCCGCGGTGTCCGCCGGGTCGACGTTGACGGTGACGGCCTCCAGCGTGTGGGCGCGGGCGAGCCGTGCGTAGGCCAGGGCGCGCAGGGCGGGCTTGTGCAGCTTGGAGACCAGGACGATGGCGTGCACCCGGGTGGGCAGCACCACGTCGTCCGGCTCCTCGGCGGCGACCAGCTCGTCGGAGACCCGGTCGTAGTGGCGGCGGATCGCCTTCATCATCACGAACAGCACGACCATCGTGGCGATGGCGATCCAGGCGTGGCTGATCTTGGTGGCGAGGACGACGATCAGCACGGCCATGGTCATCACCAGGCCGAAGGTGTTGATCGCCCGGCTGCGCTGCATGTGGCGGCGCTTGGCCGGGTCGGTCTCGCTGCGCAGCTCCCTGGTCCAGTGCCGGATCATGCCGGACTGGCTCATGTTGAAGGAGACGAAGACGCCGACGATGTAGAGCTGGATCAGCCGGGTCGGGTCGGCGTCGAACGCGATGATGAACAGGATCGCGGCCAGTGCCAGCAGGATGATGCCGTTGGAGAAGGCCAGCCGGTCGCCGCGGGTGTGCAGCTGGCGCGGCAGGTAGCGGTCCTGGGCGAGGATCGAGCCGAGCACCGGGAAGCCGTTGAAGGCGGTGTTGGCGGCCAGCACCAGGATCAGGCCGGTGACGGCGGCGACGAAGTAGAAGCCGGGCGTGAAGTTGGAGAAGACGGCCTCGCTGATCTGGGCGAGCGCGGTCTTCTGGTGGTAGTCGCCGCCCGCGCCGACGAGCTGCTGGGCGGGGTCCTCGGCCATCTGGACGCCGGTGAGGCGGGCCAGCCAGATGATGCCCATGAACATCACGACGGCGATCGACGCCATCATCAGCAGGGTGGTCGCCGCGTTCTTGCTCTTCGGCTTGCGGAAGGCCGGCACGCCGTTGGAGATCGCCTCGACACCGGTGAGCGCCGCACAGCCCGAGGAGAACGCCTTGAGCAGCAGGAACACCATTGCGAAGCCGGCCAGCGACTCGTTGCCGGGGGTGGGCTGGAGGTGGAAGCCGGAGCTCTCGGCGGGCATGTCCTGCCCCAACCCGAAGTGCCGGACCACGCCGTACACCACCATGCCGACCACGCCGATCATGAAGGCGTACGTCGGGACGGCGAACGCGCTGCCGGACTCGCGGACGCCACGCAGGTTCATGCCCATCAGCAGGATGACCACGACCACCGAGAGGGTCAGCTCGTGGCCGCGCAGCGCGGGCACCGCCGAGACCACGTTGGCCACCCCGGACGTGGTGGAGACCGCCACGGTGAGGATGTAGTCGACCATCAGCGCGCTGGCGACCACGAGGCCGGAGTTGGCGCCGTGGTTGACCGTGGCGACCTCGTAGTCGCCACCGCCGCTCGGATAGGCATGGACGTTCTGCCGGTACGAGGCCACCACCGCGAGCATCACGATGGCGACGACGACGCCGATCTGCCATGAGAAGTGGATGGCCGAGGCACCCGCGAGGGAGAGCGTCAGCAGGATCTCCTCGGGCGCGTACGCGACCGAGGAGAGCGCGTCCGAGGCGAAGACGGGCAGCGCGATGCGCTTGGGGAGCAGCGTTTCCCCGAGCTTGTCGCTGCGTAGCGCACGCCCGATAAGGATGCGTTTCGGAAGGTCAGTCGGCATAGGCACGGTAAGGCATCGTAGGGGCTGTTCGCCGCGTGGTCCGACTTGCGTCCCCCCCTTCGTCGCGACTGTGTTCGGTGGACCGGCTAGCGTGTCGGATACGAGCAGGCGGGCAACACTCAGGTTGTCGAGCCCTGCGACCACGAGATCGCTCGCCCGGACAGCGGGGCGGGGAAGGATGACGAACGGTGTTTGCGCAGGTCAAGAACCCAACGGGACGGGTGAGGTAGCGCCGGTGCACATCGTCATCATGGGCTGCGGCCGCGTGGGCTCCGCCCTCGCCAGAGCGCTGGAGAAACAGGGCCACTCGGTCGCCGTCGTCGACCAGGACCCGACGGCGTTCCGCCGCCTGGGCGCCGGATTCAACGGGCGCCGGGTCACGGGTGTCGGCTTCGACCAGGACACCCTGAAGGAGGCCGGCATCGAGGAGGCCGGCGCCTTCGCCGCCGTCTCCAGCGGCGACAACTCCAACATCATCGCGGCCCGCGTGGCCCGGGAGAACTTCGGCGTGGAGAACGTCGCGGCCCGGATCTACGACCCCCGCCGCGCCGAGGTCTACCAGCGCCTGGGCATCCCCACCGTGGCCACCGTCCGCTGGACGGCCGACCAGATGCTGCGCCGGCTGCTGCCCAGCGGCGGCGAGCCGCTCTGGCAGGACCCGAGCGGTACCGTCCAGCTCGCCGAGGTCGCGTACGACCCGCGCTGGATCGGTCACCGGGTCAGTGCGCTGGAGGAGGCCTCCGGCACCCGGGTGGCGTTCGTCACCCGGCTCGGCGAGGGCGTGCTGCCCACGCCCCAGATGGTGGTGCAGGAGGGCGACCTGGTGCACGTGATGGTGCGCCGGGCCGACCTGGCGGCGGTCGAGGCCGCGTTCGCGCAGGGGCCGAACGAGGAGGGTCACTGATGCGGGTCGCCATTGCCGGGGCCGGGGCCGTCGGCCGCTCGATCGCGGGCGAGCTGTTGGAGAACGGCCACGAGGTCCTGCTGATAGACAAGAACCCGAACTCCATCTCGGTGGAGCGGGTCCCCATGGCGGAGTGGCTGCTGGCCGACGCCTGCGAGATCACCTCGCTGGACGAGGCCGCGCTGCAGCGCTGCCACGTGGTGATCGCCGCGACCGGTGACGACAAGGTCAACCTCGTCGTCTCGCTGCTCGCGAAGACCGAGTACGCGGTGCCGCGGGTGGTCGCCCGGGTGAACAACCCGAAGAACGAGTGGCTCTTCAACGAGTCCTGGGGCGTGGACGTCGCCGTCTCCACCCCGCGCCTGATGTCGGCCCTGGTCGAGGAGGCCGTCAGCGTCGGCGACCTGGTCCGGCTGATGCGCTTCAGCCAGGGCAACGCCAACCTGGTCGAGCTGACCCTCGCCTCCGACACCGAGCTGGTCGGCACCCGCGTCGGCGACGTGCCGTGGCCGCCGGACACCTCGCTGGTAACCATCATCCGCGAGGGCCGGGTGCTCACCCCGGGCAAGGACGACACCCTGGAGGGCGGCGACGAGCTGCTCTTCGTGGCCGCCCAGGAGCGCGAGGAAGAACTGGAGAACCTGCTCTCGGGCTCCCCCGGTACCCGGTAGCCCGGGCCTCACGTGCGAGCGGGCCCGCACCCGGTTTTCGGGTGCGGGCCCGCTCGCACGGCTCACTTCCGGTCGGCCTCGGCCGGCTCGTCGTCCAGCTGCACCTTGATCGGCGGCGGCGCCTTCAGCAGGATCTGCCAGGTGACGTACATCGCCAGCAGCATCGGCGGGATGCCCAGGGCGACCTTGAGCCACCCGAGCAGGTTGACGTTGTGCGTGAAGTACAGCGGGAACAGGATCAGCGGCTTGATGCCCATGATCAGCACCCAGGCCCAGGTCGCCTTGGTGTAGGCGGCCAGCCGGCCCGGGTTCTGCTTGCGCCAGGTGAACATCTCGCCGGTGACCGGGCCGAGCATGACACCGATCAGCGGCCAGCGGACCAGCGCCGAGACGGCCAGGCCGATGCAGTAGCCGACGCTCCAGAGCAGGCCCGGCAGGTAGAAGTTCTCCGCCTTGCCGGTCTTCATCGAGATCCAGGCGCCGATGGCGACGCCGAACACGCCGGAGAAGGCGTGCTGGACGGTCTCCCGCTTGGCCAGGCGCGCCACCACGAACAGGGCGCTCAGGCCGAGCGCGGCCCAGGCGGCCGCCGGGACCTGGTGGGTGATGTTGTAGGTGACGATGAAGACCAGGCCGGGCAGCGTCATGTCGACCATGCCGCGCACGCCGCCGAAGGCCTGCATCACGCTCTCGGCGGCCTCCTTGGAGGCCGCGGCCTGCCGGGCCGCCTCGTCGTCGGCGGGGGCGGTCTCGACCAGGCCGAGCTGGGCGGCGGGCTCGCCGCCGGGCTGGATGCTCACGCTCATTCGCTCCCGTGTCCGACCGGACGCAGCTCGTAGCGGGGGTTGAACAGCACGCGGCGCCCGCGTGCGTGGCTGATCCGGCCGCTGGCGACCAGCCGGCGGCCGGGCTCTATGCCCGCGATGGAGCGCCGGCCGAGCCAGACCACGTCCAGCGCCTCGGTGCCGTCGAAGAGCTCCGCCTCCAGCGCCGGCACGCCGGCCCGGGGACGCAGGGTCACGGTGCGCAGGGTGCCCGCGACGGTGACCAGTTGACGGTCCCCGCAGCTGGCGATCGGAGTGCAGCCCGACTCCGCCGCGCTCTCCTGGCGCAGCTCCTCCGCCTGGAGCTCCTCCGCGGAGGAGGTCAGCCGGCTGAGCAAACGGCGGAAGCGGCCCTGCGGCTGGTCGCTGCTGTTGTCACCACTCATGTCGGAAAGGCTACCGGTATCGGGGCCGGCTGCGGCAGGTCACGAGGTCAGCGGGGCACCCGGACGGGCCTGCCGGCCGGCCCGGCTCAGTTCTCGAAGCGGTAGCCCATGCCCGGCTCGGTGATGAAGTGGCGCGGGTGGGAGGGGTCGCGCTCCAGCTTGCGGCGCAGTTGTGCCAGGTAGACCCGCAGGTAGTTGGTCTCCGTGCGGTAGGCCGGGCCCCAGACCTCCTGGAGCAGCTGGGTCTGGCTGACCAGCCGCCCGGCGTTGCGGACCAGCACCTCCAGCAGGTGCCACTCGGTCGGCGTGAGGCGGACGTCGGTGCCGTCCCGGTTGACCTTCTTCGCCGCGAGGTCGACGGTGAACGTGTCCGTGACCACCAGGGAGTCGTCCTCCCCGGCCACCGGCTCGGCGCGGCGGACGGCGGCGCGCATGCGGGCGAGCAGCTCGTCCATGCCGAACGGCTTGGTGACGTAGTCGTCGGCGCCGGCGTCCAGCGCCTCGACCTTCTCGTCGGAGGCGTGCCGGGCGGAGAGCACGATGATCGGCACCCTGGTCCAGCCGCGCAGGCCCTTGATCACCTCGACGCCGTCCATGTCGGGCAGGCCCAGGTCGAGGACGACCACGTCGGGGTGGCGGGCGGCGGCCAGCTCCAGCGCGCCCGCGCCGTCGTGGGCCGCGTCGACCTCGTACTTGCGGGCCTTGAGGTTGATCACCAGCGCGCGGACGATCTGTGGTTCGTCGTCCACGACGAGGACCCGGGTCATGCGGGCTCCGCCTTTCACAGCTGTCGGAAGGGGGTGGTCACACGTGGGAGGCGCGGTCCATGGGCTCCGGTGGCGGCGGCACCGGCTCGGGCGGCCCCGGCGGGCGGCCGGCGACGGGCAGGCTGACGACCATGGTGAGGCCGCCACCGGGGGTGTCCTCGGCGGTGATCGTGCCGTCCATCGCCTCGACGAAGCCGCGCGCGACGGCGAGCCCGAGGCCCACCCCGGCGCCGCGCGGCGCGTCCCCGTAGCGCTGGAACGGCGCGAAGATCCGCTCCTTGGCGTCCTCGGGCACGCCCGGCCCGCGGTCGACTATCCGCAGCTCGACCCGCCCCGGCCCGCCCGCCGGGACCAGCGCGTCCGCCTTGACCAGCACCTTCACCCCGGCCGGGCTGTACTTGACGGCGTTCTCGACCAGGTTGGCCAGCGACCGCTCCAGCAGCCCGCCATCGGCCCGGATCATCGGCAGGCTCTCCGGGACGTCCAGCCGGACGGCCTCCGGCGGGACGCCGCCCAGCGCGAACGGCACCACCTCGTCCAGGTCCGTCTCCTGGATCAGCGGCGTGACGGTACCGGTCTGGAGCCGGCTCATGTCGAGCAGGTTGTTGATCAGGTGGTCGAGCCGGTCGGCGCCGGCCTCGATGCCGGCCAGCAGCTCGGCCTCGTCCTCCTCGTCCCACTCGACGTCCGCGGAACGCAGCGAGGTGACGGAGGCCTTGATCCCGGCCAGCGGGGTACGCAGGTCGTGCGAGACGGCGGCGAGCAGGGCGGTGCGGATCCGGTTGCCCTCGGCCTCGCGGCGGGCCGCGGCGGCCTCCCCGGCCAGCCGGCGGCGCTCCAGCAGGACGGCGGCCTGCGCGGCGAAGGCGCCGAGCAGCCGGCGGTCCTCGGCGGGCAGCACCCGCCCGCGCAGTGCCAGCGCCAGCGTGTCACCGACCGGGACGTCCACGTCGGCGCTCTCGGGCCGCTCCGGCGGGTGCGGGCCGGCCGACGCGACCGTGTGCCAGGGACCGAGCGGGTCGGGCCGCTCCAGCAGCACCGCGGAGTCCTGCTGGAAGGTCTCGCGGACCTGCTCCAGCAGGGCGGTCAGCACGCCGTCCCCGCCCGGCGCGCCGCGCAGCAGGGTGCCGGCCAGGGCGCTGAGCGTCTGGGCCTCGGTCTGGCTGCGCGCCGCCTGGTGGGTGCGCCGGGCCGCGAGGTCGACCACGGAGGCGACCGCGATGCCGACGGCGGTGAATATCGCCACCGCCATGATGTTCTGCGGCTCGTCGATGGTGAAGGTGTGGATCGGCGGCGCGAAGTAGTAGTTCAGCGCCGAGGAGCCGACCAGTGCGGAGGCGATCGCCGGGAAGAGCCCGCCGACCAGCGCCGCGCAGACCGTCAGCGACAGGAAGAGCAGCATGTCGGTGGAGAGCCCGAGGCCCTCGGTGTGGGTGAGCAGCAGCGCCAGCAGCGGCGGCCCGCCGAGGCCGATCAGCCAGCCCGCGACGGCCCGCGGCCGGCCGAGGTCGGTGACCTTGCGGATCGGGAGCCGGCCCAGGCCCTTGGCGGCGTGCTCGTGGGTGACGATGTGCACGTCGATGTCGCCGGACGCCCGGGTCACGGTGGCGCCGACGCCCGGGCCGTAGAGGTACTGCCAGGCGGGCCGGCGGCTGGTGCCCAGCACGATCTGGGTGGCGTTGACGCCCCGCGCGAAGTCCAGCAGCCCTGCGGCCGGGTCGTCGCCGAGGACAGCGTGGAAGGTGCCGCCCAGGCTCTCCACCAGCGCCCGCTGCTCGATCAGCGTCTGCGAGGAGCCCGACCCGGAGCCGGCCAGACCGTCCGAGCGGGAGATGTGGACGGCCAGCAACTCGCCGCCGGACCCCCGGGCCGCGATCCGGGCGGCCCGGCGGACCAGCGTCGCGCCCTCGGGGCCGCCGGTCAGACCGACCACGATCCGCTCGCGGGCCTGCCAGGTGCCCTCGATGCCCTGCTCGGCCCGGTACTTCTGCAGGTACTCGTCGACCCGGTCGGCCGTCCAGAGCAGCGCCAGTTCGCGCAGCGCGGTCAGGTTTCCCGGGCGGAAGTAGTTGGCGAGGGCGGCGTCGATCTTCTCCGGCGCGTACACGTTGCCGTGCGCGAGACGGCGACGCAGCGCCTGCGGGTCCATGTCGACCAGCTCGATCTGGTCGGCCCGCCGCACCACCTCGTCCGGCACGGTCTCGCGCTGCCGGACCCCGGTGATGCCCTCCACGACGTCGCCGAGGGACTCCAGGTGCTGGATGTTCACGGTCGAGACGACGTCGATGCCGGCCGCGAGCAGCGCCTCGACGTCCTGCCACCGCTTCGCGTTGCGGCAGCCGGGGACGTTGGTGTGCGCGAGCTCGTCCACCAGCGCCGCCTCCGGGCGGCGGGCCAGCAGGGCGTCCAGGTCCATCTCGGTGAACGAGGCGCCCCGGTGGGTCATCTCCCGGCGCGGAACGGTCTCCAGACCGGTGACCAGGGCGGCCGTGTTCCGGCGCCCGTGGTCCTCGACGAAGCCGACGACGACGTCGGTACCCCGCTCCAGCCGCCGGTGCGCCTCGGCGAGCATGGCGTACGTCTTGCCGACCCCGGGGGCCGCCCCGAGGTAGATCCGCAGCCTGCCGCGTCCCATGTGCACCATTCTTGATCCGGCCGACCCGGGGGACCACCCCGGACACCTGTTCCCCTCCCTTGGAGACTACGGCGTAACGGGTGATTCTCCAGCGATCGGGGCCCTGATCAGGCAGTTTTAGCGGCATATTGACGGCCGGCGGGGCCCCGAGCCCTTCACGGCACCCCCCGGGCACCCGACCGCCGGCGGAGGGCGGAGGGCAGAGGGCGGACCGGGCCGCGATTCCGGGAAACGCCGGGCTCCCGGGAATGCGGAACTCCGGGAAACGCAGAGAACCCCCACCCGGGATCCGGGTGGGGGTTCTCTGTGAATGATTGTTCGGCGGCGTCCTACTCTCCCACAGGGTCCCCCCTGCAGTACCATCGGCGCTGTGAGGCTTAGCTTCCGGGTTCGGAATGTAACCGGGCGTTTCCCTCACGCTATGACCACCGAAACACTATGAAACTGTCGGCCGCACCATGACAGGCCATGTCATGGGGTCGTTGTTTCAGAACAACACAGTGGACGCGAGCAACTGAGGACAAGCCCTCGGCCTATTAGTACCGGTCAACTCCACCCCTCACGGGGCTTCCATATCCGGCCTATCAACCCAGTCGTCT
>NZ_CP026498.1:8110344-8157420 GCF_002953255.1 Streptomyces sp. CB01881 | reverse complement strand
ACATATCTGGCGTTGACTTTTGGCACGCTGTTGAGTTCTCAAGGAACGGACACTTCCTTCGGACCGCCTTCCAGCGGGCCCTCCGGGCGCTTCGTTCTTTCGTGTTTCAAGCTTATCAGATGTTTTCCGCTCCGTTTTCCGGAGTTTCATTCATCGGATTTACTTGGGCCTTTCGGCGCTCCCGAACTCTATCAGAGTTTCTCGGGCCGTTTTCCCGCTCCACACCCGAATTTCATTCGAGTGTTCTTGCGGGGGCCGTCCCGTGGGGCAACCCGGAGAACATTACGCACCGGGCTGCCCCACGTCAAACCGACCAGCGGGAGGATCAGACCTCGACGACGACCGGCAGGATCATCGGACGGCGGCGGTAGTTGTCCGCCACCCACTTGCCGAGGGTCCGGCGGACCAGCTGCTGGACCTGGCGGACCTCCAGGACGCCGTCGCCGGCCGAGCGGTCCAGCGCCTCCTGGAGCTTGGCGGCCACCGGGACGAACGCGTTGTCGTCGATGCCGGAGCCGCGGGCCTGGATGGTCGGACCGCCCACGATCTTGCCGTTGGTGGAGTCGACCACCACGAAGACCGAGATGAAGCCCTCCTCGCCCAGGATCCTGCGGTCCTTGAGCGAGGCCTCGGTGATGTCGCCGACCGACGAGCCGTCCACGTAGACGTAGCCGGCCTGCACCTTGCCGACGATCCGGGCGACGCCCTTCTCCAGGTCGACGCAGACGCCGTCCTCCGCGATGACCGTGCGGTTCTTCGGCACGCCGGTCGCGATGCCCAGGTCGGCGGCGGCCCGCAGGTGGCGCCATTCGCCGTGGACCGGCATCAGGTTGCGCGGCTTGCAGATGTTGAAGAAGTACAGCAGCTCACCGGCCGAGGCGTGACCGGAGACGTGCACCTTGGCGTTGCCCTTGTGCACGACCTTGGCGCCCCAGCGGGTCAGGCCGTTGATCACCCGGTAGACGGCGTTCTCGTTGCCCGGGATGAGCGACGACGCCAGCACGACGGTGTCGCCCTCGACGATGCGGATCTGGTGGTCGCGGTTGGCCATCCGGGACAGCGCGGCCATCGGCTCGCCCTGCGAACCGGTGCAGATCAGCACGACCTCCTTGTCCGGCAGGTCGTCCAGCTGCTTGACGTCCACGACCATGTTGCCGGGGACCTTCAGGTAGCCGAGGTCGCGCGCGATGCCCATGTTGCGGACCATCGAGCGGCCGACGAAGGCGACCTTGCGCTTGTACTCGTGCGCGGCGTCCAGCACCTGCTGGATGCGGTGCACGTGGCTGGCGAAGGAGGCGACGATGATGCGCTTGTCGGCGTTCGCGAAAACGTTTCGCAGCGCGGCCGAGATGTCCCGCTCGTGCGGGATGAAGCCGGGGACCTCGGCGTTGGTGGAGTCCACCAGCAGCAGGTCCATACCCTCCTCGGCCAGCTTGGCGAAGGTCGGCAGGTCGGTCAGGCGGCCGTCGAGCGGCAGCTGGTCCATCTTGAAGTCACCGGTGGCGACGACCATGCCGGCGGGCGTGCGCACCGCGACGGCCAGCGCGTCCGGGATGGAGTGGTTGACCGCGATGAACTGGCAGTCGAAGGGGCCGATCCGCTCGCGGTCGCCCTCCGCGACCTCCAGCACGTACGGCCGGATGCGGTGCTCGGCGAGCTTGGCCTCGATCAGGGCGAGGGTGAGCTTCGAACCGATCAGCGGGATGTCCGGGTTCTCCCGGAGCAGGTACGGGACGGCGCCGATGTGGTCCTCGTGCCCGTGGGTCAGGACGATGCCGTCGATCTTGTCGAGGCGGTCCCGGATGTAGCTGAAGTCCGGCAGGATCAGGTCGACGCCGGGCTGCTCGTCCTCGGGGAAGAGGACACCGCAGTCGACGATGAGAATGCGGTCCCCGTATTCGAAGACCGTCATGTTGCGGCCGATCTCGCCGAGACCGCCGAGCGGAGTGATGCGGAGGGCGCCCTCCTTCAGTGCCGGGGGCGCGCCGAGTTCGGGATGCGGGTGGCTCAAAAGACTCTCCTCACGACGCACGCCATATGCCCGGGGTCCTCCCCCAAGAGACATATGGCGTGCGTACTCAGTGTCGGTTTCCTACTGGGTCGGTGCTCTCGCGCCTTCGTCCGGTTCAGCGGCAGACCTCGGGGAGGCCCGGCGAGCCGGGGCGCGCACGTCTGTGTCTGCTACAGGTGTACCCCGCCTGCGGCGAGATCCTTCTTCAATTGCGCGACCTCCTCGGGAGTCGCGCCGACCAGCGGCAGCCGCAGCGGGCCGGCCGGCAGGCCCTGGAGCTCGAGGGCGGCCTTGGTGAGGATGACACCCTGCGTGCGGAACATACCGCTGAAGACCGGCAGCAGGCTCTGGTGGATCGCCGTGGCCTTGGCCACATCGCCGCCCAGGTAGGCGTCGATCATGCTGCGCAGTTCACCGGCGACCACGTGCCCGACCACGCTGACCACACCGGCGGCTCCGACGGACAGCAGCGGCAGGTTGAGGATGTCGTCCCCGGAGTACCAGGCGAGGTCCGAGCGGGCAATGGCCCAGGCGGCGGCGCCGAGGTCGCCCTTGGCGTCCTTGTTGGCGACGATCCGGGGGTGCTCGCCGAGCCGGACCAGCGTCTCGTGGCTCAGCGCGACGCCGCTGCGGCCGGGGATGTCGTAGAGCATGACCGGCAGGCCGGTGGCGTCGGCGATGTGCGTGGTGTGCCGGTACAGGCCCTCCTGCGGGGGCTTGCTGTAGTACGGCGTGACGACCAGCAGGCCGTGCGCTCCGGCGGCCTCGGCCTGGCGGGCCAGTTCGGCGCTGTGGTGCGTGTCGTTGGTGCCGACGCCCGCCACCACGTGGGCGCGGTCCCCCACGGCCTCCACCACGGCACGGACGAGCTCGGCCTTCTCGGCGTCGCTGGTGGTCGGGGATTCGCCGGTGGTTCCGTTGACGACGAGGCCGTCGTTGCCGGAGTCGACGAGGTGTGCGGCGAGGCGCTGGGCGCCGTCGAGGTCGAGCCCGCCGTCAGCGGTGAACGGCGTCACCATCGCGGTCAGGACCCGGCCGAAAGGCGTCTGGGGGGTGGAGGTCGGAGCCATGGGTCCAAAGCTACTCGTAGGCGGTGGGGCGATACCCAGGCCGGTCCAGGGTTCGGACAGGTGTAGCACTGTGCAGCGCGCGGCCGCAGCGCGGCGGGGCGGCGGAAACATGGGATTCCGGTGCTGCGTGCTCGGGGGTTCAAGCAGCACCGGAATCCGTGTCACGAGCGTAGGGAGCGCCTAGAAAAGCCGCAATCCAGACATGCCAGGCAAGCCGCCCATATGCCTATCACCCCAGGTCAGGGGGCGACTCGGCCGTGCTTCTCGAAGGCCGCATGGGTGAGCGGCATGAGCGCGGCCCACTGCTCCTCCATCTGCTCGGCGACCATCTCGATCTCGCGCTGCGGGAAGGACGGCACGGCGGCGTTCTCCTTCTTGGTCCGCAGCGACAGGAAGTGCATCAGCGAGCGGGCGTTGCAGGTCGCGTACATCGAGGAGAAGAGGCCGACCGGCAGCACGGCCCGGGCCACCTCGCGGGCGACGCCGGCCGCCAGCATCTCCTGGTAGCGGCCGTACGCCTCGCGGTAGGCCGCCTCCATCGCCCCGGTGACGGTCCTGTGCTGCTCCGGGGTGCCGTCGAGGAACTCGTACCGGCCGGGGCGGCCCTCCTGGACCAGCTTGCGGTCCTCGCCCGGCACGTAGAAGACCGGCTCCAGCTGGCGGTAGCGGCCGGACTCCTCGTTGTACGACCAGCCGCTGCGGTGCCGGTGGAACTCGCGGAAGACGAAGATCGGCGCGCTGATGAAGAAGGTCATCGAGTTGTGCTCGAACGGCGTGCCGTGCCGGTCCCGCATCAGGAAGTTGATCAGGCCCTTGGACTTCTCCGGGTCCTGCTGGAGCGCCTCCAGGGACTGCTCCCCCGCCGTCGAGACCCGCGCCGCCCAGATGACGTCCGAGTCGGCGGCGGCGCTGCGGACCAGCTCGACGGTGACGTCGCTGCGGAACTGGGGTGCCGTGGTTTCGTCGCTCACGCGTTGCTCCTCGCAGATTCGGTGGTGCTGGTGGTGCTGGTAATGCCGGTGGTGCCGGTGGTGCTGTGCAGCCGGATCGCGTGCTGCATGGTCTTGCGGGCGCGCGGGGTGTCGCCGGCGTCGGCATACGCCACCGCGAGGCGGAAGAAGACCCGCCAGTCGCCGGGCGACTCCTCCGCCTCGGCCCTGCGGCGGGCGAAGACCTCGTCGGCCGAGGCCCGGTCGATCCGGCCGCCGGCCGTGCGCCGGAGCTCGTCCACCGGCAGCCCGCCCTCGGCCTCCAGCTCGCGGGCGAGCCGCTCACTGGCCCGGCCGAAGCGGACGGTCTGGCGCAGGAACCAGACGCCGATCAGCGGGATGACGAAGGCGCACACGCCCATGCCGATGCCGAGCGGCTTGCCGGTGGCGATCAGCTGGACGCCCTCGCCTATGCAGACCAGGGCGACCAGCAGCAGCACGCCGGACAGGACGAAGAAGCCGGTACGGGAGGTCATGCCGCGCTCACAGGTCCAGGAAGTGTTCGAGGCCCAGGGTGAGCCCGGGGGTCTCGACGACCTTGCGGACGCCGAGCAGGATGCCCGGCATGAAGCTGCTGTGGTGCAGCGAGTCGTGCCGGATGGTGAGGGTCTCGCCGGTGTCGCCGAACATCACCTGCTGGTGGGCGAGCAGACCGCGCAGCCGGACGGCGTGCACCGGCACCCCGTCCACGTCGGCGCCGCGGGCGCCGGGCAGGCCGTGCGTGGTCGGGTCCTGCTGCGGCGGGAGGCCGGCCTCGGCGCGCGCGGCGGCGATCAGCTGGGCGGTGCGGGTGGCGGTGCCGCTGGGCGCGTCGGCCTTGCGGTCGTGGTGCAGCTCGACGACCTCGACCGACTCGAAGTACCTGGCGGCGGTCTGGGCGAACTTCATGCCGAGCACCGCCCCGATGGAGAAGTTCGGCGCGATCAGCAGACCCTGCCCGGGCGCCTCGTCCAGCCAGCCGCGGACGGTGGCCAGCCGCTCGTCCGTCCAGCCGGTGGTGCCGGTGACCACGTGGATGCCGTGGTGCAGGCAGTAGTCGAGGTTGCCCATCACCGAGTCGGGGTGGGTCAGCTCGACGGCGACCTGCACCCCGGCGTCGGTGAGCTCCGCCGGCTTCGAGTCGCGGCCGAGCGTGGCGACGAGTTCCATGTCCGGGGCGGCCTCGACGGCCTTGACGGCCTCGGATCCGATCCGGCCCTTGGCGCCGATCACGGCGACACGCAGCGTCATGAGCGAAAGTCCCTTCAGACCAGCAGGTCGGCGAGCCCGGCGGCCCGCTTGGTGTTGACCGGGCCGATCAGCGCGAGCGACGGCCGGTGCGCGCCCAGCACATCACGGGCGACCGCGTGGACGTCGTCCAGGGTCACGGCCGCTATCTTCGCCAGCATGTCGTCCACCGAGAGGTGGTGGCCGTAGCTGAGCTCCGCCTTGCCGATCCGGTTCATCAGCGAGCCGGTGTCCTCCATGCCGAGCACGGTGGAGCCGGAGATCTGGCCGATCGCGCGCTGCAGCTCCTCCTCGGTGATGCCGTCGGCGACCACCTTGGCGAGCTCCTCGCGGCAGATCCGCAGCACCTCCTCGACCCGCTTGGGCTGGCAGCCGGCGTAGATGCCGAACAGGCCGCTGTCCGCGTACGACGAGGAGTACGAGTACACCGAGTAGGCCAGGCCGCGCTTCTCCCGGACCTCCTGGAAGAGCCGGGAGCTCATGCCGCCGCCCAGGGCCGCGTTGAGCACGCCCATCGCCCAGCGGCGCTCGTCGTGCCGGGGCACGCCGGGCACGCCCAGCACCAGGTGGGCCTGCTCGGTGGAGCGGTTGAGCACCTCGACGCGGCCGGCCGTGCGCAGCGCCTTGACGCCGCGGCGGGCCTCGGCGGGGGCCGCGTCCGACTTGGCGAGCAGCGGTGCGAAGGCCCGCTCGACCTGCTTGACGACCTTGCGGTGGTCCAGGTTGCCGGCTGCCGCGACCACCAGGTGCTCGGGCTTGTAGCGGCGGTGGAAGAAGCCGGCGATCTGGTCCCGGGTGAGGGCCTGGACGGTCTCCTGGGTGCCGAGGATCGGGCGGCCGAGCGGGCCGCTGCCGAAGATCACCTTGGCGAAGAGGTCGTGCACCACGTCGCCCGGGTCGTCCTCGGCCATCGCCATCTCCTCGAGGATGACGCCGCGCTCGGCCTCGACGTCCTCGGGGCGGATCAGCGAGCCGGTGAGCATGTCGCAGACCACGTCGATGGCCAGCGGCAGGTCGGTGTCCAGCACCCGGGCGTAGTAGCAGGTGTTCTCCTTCGCGGTGAAGGCGTTCATCTCGCCGCCGACCGCGTCCAAGGCGGCCGAGATGTCCAGCGCGCTGCGCCGCTCGGTGCCCTTGAAGAGCAGGTGCTCCAGGTAGTGGGTTGCGCCGTTGAGCTGCGGGGTCTCGTCACGCGAGCCGACGCCGACCCAGATGCCGAAGGTCGCGGAGCGCACCGTCGGCAGGGTCTCGGTGACGACCCGAAGGCCGCCGGGGAGCACGGTGCGGCGCACCGTGCCGGCGCCGTCCGCGCCCTTGAGCAGGGTCCGGGTGGAGCCGGGGCGCTGCGTCGCCGCCGAGGCCTGGGCCACGGGGGTACCTCCGTAGAGAAACATGGGGGAACAACGGGACGCGGCCCGCACGCCGACGGGGGCGTGCGGGCCGCGATCGCGTCTACTGGATGGGGAGGCTAGCGGCGCTTCACTCGGAAGCGGCCTCGCCACCCTCCTCGCCCTCGACGACCGGGATCAGGGAGAGCTTGCCGCGCGGGTCGATCTCGGCGATCTCGACCTGGACCTTGGCGCCGACGCCGAGCACGTCCTCGACGTTCTCGACGCGCTTGCCGCCGGCCAGCTTGCGGATCTGCGAGATGTGCAGCAGGCCGTCCTTGCCCGGCATGAGCGAGACGAACGCGCCGAACGTCGTGGTCTTGACCACGGTGCCCAGGTAGCGCTCGCCGACCTCCGGCATGGTCGGGTTGGCGATCTGGTTGATCGTCGTACGGGCAGCCTCCGCCGAGGGACCGTCGACCGCACCGATGTAGATGGTGCCGTCGTCCTCGATGGTGATGTCCGCGCCGGTGTCCTCCTGGATCTGGTTGATCATCTTGCCCTTGGGGCCGATGACCTCACCGATCTTGTCCACCGGGATCTTGATGGTGATGATGCGCGGCGCGTTCGGCGACATCTCGTCGGGCGCGTCGATGGCCTCGTTCATCACGTCGAGGATGTGCAGACGGGCGTCCTTGGCCTGCTTCAGCGCGGCGGCCAGCACCGACGCCGGGATGCCGTTGAGCTTGGTGTCCAGCTGCAGCGCGGTGATGAAGTTGCGGGTACCGGCGACCTTGAAGTCCATGTCGCCGTACGCGTCCTCGGCACCCAGGATGTCGGTCAGCGCGACGTAGTGGGTCTCGCCGTCGATCTCCTGCGAGATCAGGCCCATGGCGATACCGGCGACGGCGGCCTTCAGCGGCACACCGGCGTTCAGCAGCGACATGGTGGAGGCGCAGACCGAGCCCATCGAGGTGGAGCCGTTGGAGCTCAGGGCCTCGGAGACCTGGCGGATCGCGTAGGGGAACTCCTCGCGGGTCGGCAGCACGGGCAGGATCGCCCGCTCGGCCAGCGCGCCGTGGCCGATCTCGCGGCGCTTGGGCGAGCCCACGCGGCCGGTCTCGCCGACCGAGTACGGCGGGACGTTGGTGCATGTAGCGGCGACGCGTCTCCGGGGAGAGCGTGTCGAGCTGCTGCTCCATGCGCAGCATGTTCAGCGTGGTGACACCCAGGATCTGGGTCTCGCCGCGCTCGAACAGGGCCGAGCCGTGGACGCGCGGGATGGCCTCGACCTCGGCGGCCAGGGTGCGGATGTCGGTGACACCGCGGCCGTCGATGCGGACCTTGTCCTTGATGACGCGCTCGCGCACGACCTTCTTGGTCAGCGCGTTGTACGCGGCGCTGATCTCCTTCTCGCGGCCCTCGAACTCCGGCAGGAGCTTCTCGGCGGCGATCGCCTTGACGCGGTCCAGCTCGTTGTTGCGCTCCTGCTTGCCGGCGATGGTGAGCGCCTGGGCCAGCTCGTCCTTGACCGCGGCGGTCAGGGCGGCCAGCACGTCGTCCTGGTAGTCCAGGAAGACCGGGAACTCGCCGGTCGGCTTGGCGGCCTGGGCGGCCAGCTGCGACTGGGCGGCGCAGAGCACCTTGATGAACGGCTTGGCGGCGTCCAGACCGGCGGCGACGACGTCCTCGGTCGGCGCCTCGGCGCCGCCCTCGACCAGCTTGATGGTCTTGTCGGTGGCCTCGGCCTCGACCATCATGATCGCGACGTCGCCGTCCGGCAGGACGCGGCCGGCGACGACCATGTCGAAGACGGCCGACTCCAGCTCGCTGTGGGTCGGGAAGGCCACCCACTGGCCCTTGATCAGCGCGACGCGGACGCCACCGATCGGGCCGGAGAACGGCAGGCCCGCCAGCTGGGTGGAGGCCGAGGCGGCGTTGATGGCCACCACGTCGTACAGGTGGTCCGGGTTGAGCGCCATCACGGTGACGACGACCTGGACCTCGTTGCGCAGGCCCTTGACGAAGGACGGGCGCAGCGGGCGGTCGATGAGGCGGCAGGTGAGGATGGCGTCCTCGGAGGGCCGGCCCTCGCGACGGAAGAACGAGCCGGGGATGCGGCCCGCGGCGTACATCCGCTCCTCGACGTCCACGGTCAGCGGGAAGAAGTCGAAGTGCTCCTTCGGCTGCTTGGACGCGCTGGTGGCCGACAGCACCATGGTGTCGTCGTCCAGGTAGGCCACGGCGGAGCCGGCGGCCTGACGGGCCAGGCGGCCGGTCTCGAAGCGGATGGTACGGGTGCCGAAGGAACCGTTGTCGATCACGGCCTCGGCGTAGAACACGTTCTCTTCCACCTGGAAGATCTCCTCTTTCGTACGTCTCCGGGAGAGCGTCCCCGCGCATCGCCTGCCGGTGGCCCTGGGCCCTCTTTCGCAAAGAGGAAGGCAGTCCTGGCCGGTCTTCGATCGAAGCCTCCGGTGCGCCCCGCTCGGTCTGCGGGACTTCCGGCGGCCACTACCGAGGACCGGCGCCTCTCGGCTGCCAGGCCTGGACGGGCGGTCCGCGTCTGGACGCTCTCTCGGATGCGGGCGGCTTCCGTTTGAAGCCTTCGTCCCGCGGGGGTTGGGGTCTTTCCGCCTGGGTGGCGCGCTGTCGCGCCATCACCCGGCATGCCCACAACCCTACGGTGCAATCCTCGGCCACCTGGGGAGGTGCGCGCGAGTTGTTATGTCAGGGTGCCGCGGGTCGCCGGCCGCGGCATACGCGCGAGGGGCGGCTCCCCGGTGTGGGGAGCCGCCCCGAGCGGCGGTCTTAGCGGGCGCCACCGGCGGCACCGCGGCGGATGCCCAGGCGGTCGACGAGCGTACGGAAGCGCTCGATGTCCTTCTTGGCCAGGTACTGCAGCAGGCGGCGACGCTGGCCGACCAGGATCAGCAGGCCGCGACGCGAGTGGTGGTCGTGCTTGTGGGCCTTCAGGTGCTCGGTCAGGTCCGAGATGCGGCGGGAGAGCATGGCCACCTGGACCTCGGGGGAGCCGGTGTCGCCCTCCTTCTGGCCGAACTCGGCGATGATCTGCTTCTTGACGTCAGAGGCGAGAGCCACTGCAACTCCTTCGAGGTGATACCGAGCGGTCCTGGTCTACGGCACAGGACTCTGTGAGAACTCGGTGTCGTCTGCGAGCGCGGCCGGCGGTCTGCGACCCTCGTGGGACGGACACACTGGTGCACTCGAAGGGCAAGCGTACCAGTGCCGCCCGCCGGACCGGCCGCGGGGCCGCCGGGCCGGTCAGCCGGTGGCGCCGCGGACCAGGCTGTAGATGTCCAGCACGCCCAGCGCCAGCGGGACGAGCGCGATCAGGGTGAGGCTGTCGACCAGGTCCAGGATGCGCCCCCAGAACGGGGAGACGCCGAGCCGCGGCACCACCAGGGCGATCGCGGTCAGGATCGCGGCGCCGAAGGCGATCGAGGTGCCCAGCCAGATGGTGCGCAGGTCGACCTCGGTCGAGCTGGCGGCCTTGAGGATGAACAGCGGGGTGTGCAGCGAGAGGCCGACGATGAGCAGCGACAGGCCGAGCAGGCCGGCGATGGTGAGGCTGAAGACCTGCGCGGTGTAGCGGAACAGCCGGGCCCGCAGCATGGTGGCGATGCCGAGGGTCAGCGCGAGCAGCTCGGGGAAGAGCTCGTCGGTGAAGCCGAGCACGGCGCAGGCGCCGACGATCACCGCGGCGCAGCCGCCGACCAGGCCGACCAGCACCTCGTGGCCGCGGCGGGCCTGGTGGGCGATCCGCTCGTACTGGACGGCCTCGGCGCGGCCGGCCTCCTCGTCGTAGTCGCGGCTGCGGGTGCGGGTCTGGCCGGGGGCGCTGAAGCCGACGGGCAGCCGGGCGAAGCGGGCCGAGAGGCCGGGCAGGAAGCCGATCACGGCGGTGGCGGCGACGCCGGTGACGGCGGCGATGTGGTTGGCCGGGGTGCCGGGCAGCAGCACGGCGGCGAAGGTGGCGAACGCGCCGGCGGCGGCCAGGAAGGCGGCGGCGACGAACAGCGAGTCCCTCTCGGGCAGCAGGCCGACCAGCAGCACGGCGACGACCAGGACGGCGACGCAGCCGGTGAGGAACTGGAGCCGGCCCGGGCCGTCCCACGCGTGGGCGGGGGCGATGATGCCGCTGCCGCCGATCAGGGCGTGCGGCAGCGCGCCGAGGCCGAGCGCGAGGGCGGCCCAGGCGTCCTGGTAGACCCGGGCGCGGACGCCGGCCAGGGCGGTGAGCAGGACGGCGGTGACGCCGGAGAGGACGCCGGGCAGGCCGTGCATGTCGTGGCGCAGGTCGGAGAACCAGAGCGCGAAGCCGAGCAGGGCGAGCAGCACGCCGGCGCCGATCAGGCCGAAGGCCCGCATCAGCTCGGGGCTCCAGAAGCGGCGGTCGGCCTCGACCGCGCTGGCGATCGCGTCGGCCACGTCGTCGTAGACGGCGGGCGGCAGCGACTCGGCGAAGGGGCGCAGGCTGAGCAGGTCGCCGTCGCGGACCTGCTGGGCGGCGAGCGGCAGCCCGCTGTCGAGCACGGTGCCGTCGCGGCGGACGAGGTGGAAGCCGGTCGGGGCGCCGTCCGGCTGGCTCTGCCCGGACAGGCGCAGCACCTCGGGGTAGACGTCCGCGAGCGGGACGTCCTCGGGCAGGGCGACGTCGATCCGGCTGTCCGGGGCGACGACGGTGACCCGGCAGAAGCCGGTCGTGGCGGAGGTACTCATGCCCGCACCCCGCTGACACACATCACTCGACGCACTTGGGCGCTCCCCCTCGTTGACGGTGCCGCTCTGCCGGCGGCGGTCGGTCTGGCTGCTGCGCGGTGCCGGCCGGGCGGAACTGGCTCGATCCGGCCATGAGTTGGCGCGGCGTTACCCTACCCGCTCCGTTTGTGCCCACCACCGCGCAGGGGTGAGGGGGCGGGCGGGGCGGGGGTGCGCCGGTGGGGCTGCCGGGGCGACGGGGTGGGGCCGGTACGGGGCGCGGGGGTGCCCGGCTAGGATCGGCCCCTGCGCAAGGCGACGGGGGAAGGGGCCGCGCTCCTCCCCGGGTGCCTGCGGTCGGCGGAGCGGGGGCGGCGTCACACGGGGCGCCCTCACCCGTACGTAATCCAGTTGCGTGAGGGCTGATGCCGGGATGAACGAGAAGACCGTTCGAGGCCGTGGGGTGGGGTGCGCATGAGTGTCATTACGGTCAAACGCCCGGCGCGGGCCTATCCGCCGGCGGTGCCGGACGAGCCGGTCGAGCTGGTCACCCCGCCCGAGCTGCCGAGGTCGGGCGGCGAGGACTGGTTGATGAGCATCCTGCCGATGCTCGGCATGGGCGGCTCGGCGGTGTTCTTCTTCTCGCCCGGCGCGCAGGCCCCGATGAAGATCATGGGCGGCCTGATGATCGTGTCGACGGTCGGCATGGCACTGGCCCAGATCGTGCGGGCGCGCAAGGGCGGTTCGACCGCCACCGCCGACGAGCGCCGTGACTACCTGAAGTACCTCCAGCAGATGCGCCGCCAGGTGCGCCGGACCGCCGAGCGCCAGCGCGGCGCGCAGCTGTTCCTGAACCCGGAGCCGGACCAGCTCTGGTCGATCGTCGCGGACGGCCGCCGGCTGTGGGAACGCCGCACCGGGGACGGCGACTTCGCGCAGATCCGGGTCGGCCGCGGGCCGGTGCAGCTGTCGACGCCGCTGGTGGCGCCGCAGACGGCGCCGATGGAGGAGCTGGAGCCGCTCTCGGCGGCGGCGATGCACACCTTCCTCAAGGCCCACGGCACCTTGCAGGACCTGCCGTTGGCGGTCTCGCTGCGCGCCTTCTACCACATCACGGTGTGCGGGGACCCGGACACCGTGTACGGCAACGTGCGGGCGATGATCGCCCAGTTGACGACGCTGCACTCGCCGGACGACCTGCTGGTGACGGTCGCGGCGGCGCCGGGTGCGGTGGAGGAGTGGGAGTGGACCAAGTGGCTCCCGCACAACCAGCACCGCAAGGAGAGCGACGGCGCGGGCTCGCGCCGGCTGATCGCGACCGGCCTCGGTGAGCTGGAGCACCTGCTCCAGGACGAACTGGCGGGCCGCCAGCGGTTCGTGCGGGACGCGGCGCCGTCATCGGACCAGCCGCACATCATCGTCGTCATGGACGGCGCGTCGGTGCCGCACGACTCGGTGCTGGCCGGCGCGGAGGGCGTGCAGGGGGTGACCATCGTCGAGGTGGTCCCGGGTGACCTGGACGAGCCGACCGGCCACCTGATCGTGACGGTGACGCCGGAGGAGCTGGTGCTCCGTTCGGCCTCGGGCGCGACGTACTCCGGCAAGCCGGACACCCTCTCGGCCTGGCAGTCGGAGGCGCTGGCCCGGCAGTTGGCGCCGTACCGGATCTCGGCCGGCGGCGACGACGAGCCGCTGCTGTCCAACCTGGACTTCACCGACCTGATGAACTCGGGCGACCCGGGCTCGTTCGAGGTGTCGCGCAGCTGGCGGCCGCGGGCGCAGCGCGAGAAGCTGCGGGTGCCGATCGGGATCGGCGCCGGCGGCGAGCACGTCTACCTGGACATCAAGGAGGCCGCGCTGGAGGGCATGGGCCCGCACGGCCTGTGCGTCGGCGCGACCGGCTCCGGCAAGTCGGAGCTGCTGCGCACCCTGGTGCTCGGCCTGGCGATGACGCACTCCTCGGAGACGCTGAACTTCGTCCTGGCGGACTTCAAGGGTGGTGCGACCTTCTCCGGCATGGCGGACATGCCGCACACCTCGGCGGTGATCACCAACCTGGAGGGCGAGCTCACCCTGGTCGACCGCATGCGGGACGCGATCGAGGGCGAGATGAACCGCCGTCAGGAGCTGCTGCACCGGTCGGGCAACTACGCCAACCTGAACGAGTACGAGCGGGCCCGGGCGGCCGGTGCGGCGCTGGACCCGCTGCCGTCGCTGGTGCTGATCATCGACGAGTTCTCCGAGCTGCTGACCGCGAAGCCGGACTTCATCGACATGTTCATCCAGATCGGCCGGATCGGCCGTTCGCTGGGTGTGCACCTGCTGCTGGCCTCGCAGCGCCTGGAGGAGGGCAAGCTGCGCGGCCTGGACACCTACCTCTCGTACCGGATCGGTCTGCGGACCTTCTCGGCGGCCGAGTCGCGGGCGGCGATCGGCGTGCCCGACGCGTACCACCTGCCGCCGGTGCCGGGTGTCGGCTACCTGAAGTTCGGCACCGACGTGATGGAGCGGTTCAAGGCCGCGTACGTCTCCGGGCCGTACCGGGCGCCGGGGCAGCAGCGCTCCGTCGGCGGACGGCTGGTGACGGCGCAGCCGGTGCTCTTCACGGCGGCCGAGGTGCCGGTGCTGGAGCCGCTGGTGCAGGAGGTCGAGCCGGAGGTCGAGGAGCAGGACGACGCGCTGGTCGACACCGTGCTGGACGTGTTCGTGCAGCGGATGGCGGGGCAGGGCCCGGCGGCGCACCAGGTGTGGCTGCCGCCGCTGGACGAGCCGCCGAGCATGGACGAGCTGATGCTGCCGCTGCAGGCGACGGCGGAGCGCGGGCTCACCTCGCCCGGGTCGGGCGGCCTGGGCCGGCTGCGGGTGCCGGTCGGCATCGTGGACCGGCCGCGCGAGCAGAAGCGCGACGTGCTGGAGCACGACTACTCGGGTGCGGCCGGTCACGGTCTGGTGGTCGGCGGGCCGCGGTCCGGCAAGTCGACGGTGATCCGCACCACGGTGGTGGCGTTCGCGCTCACCCACACGCCGCTGGAGGCGCAGTTCTACCTGCTGGACTTCGGCGGTGGCGGTTTCCAGTCGCTCCAGGACCTGCCGCACGTCGGCGGGGTGGCCGGGCGGCTGGACGCCGAGAAGGTGCGCCGGATGATCAGCGAGGTGCACGGGGTGCTGAACCGGCGCGAGGAGCTGTTCCGACAGACCGGGATCGACACGATCGCGACGTACCGGGCCCGCCGGGCGGCCGGCCAGCTGCCGGACGAGCAGTTCGGCGACGTGTTCCTGGTCGTCGACGGCTGGAACACCTTCAAGCAGGACTACGAGATGCTGGAGGGCGTGATCGGGGACATCGCCCAGCGCGGCCTCGGTTACGGCGTCCACCTGATCGTGACGGCGGCCCGGTACGCGGAGGTCCGTCCGGCGCTGAAGGACCTGCTGCAGAACCGGACCGAGCTGAAGCTCGGCGACTCGATGGAGTCCGAGGTGGACCGCCGGGTGGCGCAGAACGTGCCGGCCGTGCCGGGGCGCGGCATCACCGCGGACCGGCTGCACTTCCTGACGGGTCTGCCGCGGCTGGACGGCTCCCGTTCGGTGGACGACCTCCAGCAGGGCGTGGCCGGGCTGGTGGCGGCGGTCAACGCGGCCTGGACGGGCCCGCGCGCACCGCAGGTCCGGATGCTGCCGACGGTGCTGGACGGGTTCGCGCTGCCGAAGGGCTTCGAGTACCCGGAGCGCGGGATCGCGTTCGGCGTGGACGAGGTGGAGCTGGCCCCGGCGTTCGTCAACTTCGAGACCGACCCGCTGTTCATCGTCTTCGGCGACACCGAGTCCGGTAAGTCGGCGCTGCTGCGGATGCTGGTCAAGCAGATCACCGAGCGCTACACGCCGGAGCAGGCCGGCATCGTGGTCGGCGACTACCGGCGTGCGCTGCTCGGCACCGTTCCGCAGGAGTACCTGGTGGAGTACGCGGCCGCGCAGCCGGCCATGACCAGCATCGTGGAGATGCTGCGCGGGGCCTGCTCGCGCCGTCTGCCGGGCCCGGACGTGACCGCCGAGCAGCTGCGCAACCGCAGCTGGTACAGCGGCAAGGACATGTTCGTGATCGTGGACGACTACGAGCTGGTGGCGACGAGCTCGGGCAACCCGCTGGCGCCGCTGGCCGAGTTCCTGCCGTTCGCCCGGGACATCGGCCTGCGGGTGATCATCGCGCGCAGTGCGGGTGGCGCGGGGCGTTCGCTGTACGAGCCGGTGATGCAGCGGATGCGCGAGCTGGGCGGCCAGGGCGTGATCCTGTCCGGCAACAAGGACGAGGGCGCGCTGCTGGGCACGGTCAAACCGCAGCCGCTGCCGCCGGGGCGCGGGGTGTTCGTCTCGCGCCGGGTGACCAGCGGGCAGATGGTGCAGACGGGCTGGCTGCCGTCGGCATAGTATGCGCGGCCGCCGCCGGTGGCCGTCACGGAAAGTGATCGAAGGGGTCGGGCTCCCGGAGCCCGGCCCCTTCCGCGTCCCACGTGCCGAAACGTTACCTAGATCTTTCCGGCGTGTCGCTGCGGTTCCCGTTGCCCTCGGCGGGCTGTTCGGGGTATCGGGAGGCACCTGGGCGAGTCGCCGTCACGCCCGACCGGAACCTTCGAATGGATGGCTGCAATCTTCCGTTCACCTTGGATTCAAGCGCGATGTGGCCAAGGTAACAAGTCGGACATACGTGACAATGACCGCGGGTGATCACCGGATCGCATGGTTATGCCCTTCACCGCAACGGATTCCGAAGCAATTCGGCCGTTGACGCACTCATTACGGCCAAGGTTCCATTGCGGCCCGGGAGCGAAGAACCACAAGACCCAGAGCAACCAGCCAGCGGAGGCGATACCGCTCCCTCTCCAGGACCGCTCAGAGCCGATCGGAAGCCGCATGACCGACACGCTTCGCCCGCCACACGCCGTAGCCCCCGCTGCGGCCGGCGACGGCACCTCCCCCCAGACGCTCAAGCGCTCGATCGGCGTCGTGGGCGGCACGCTGCTCACGCTGTCCTGCGTCACCCCGGCCTCCACGCTCTTCGTGATCGTCCCGGAGCTGTTCTCCAGCATCGGCAGCGCCACCGCGCTGGCCATCGCGATCGGCTCGGTGCTCTGCATCGCCGTCGCCTTCTGCTACTCCGAGCTCGGCACGCTGATCCCCAGCGCCGGCGGCGAGTACGCGATGGTCGGCACCCTCGCCGGACGGCTGGCCGGCTGGCTGGTGTTCGTGCTCTCGCTGATCGTGGTGATGATCGTCCCCTCGGTGATCGCCCTCGGCACGGCCGACTACCTGGCCCCCGTGCTGCACGTCGACAAGCCGATCGCCGGCGCCGCCGTCATGCTCGCCGCCACCCTGGCCGGCCTGCTGGACCTGCGGGCCAACGCCTGGATCACCGGCATCTTCCTGGTCCTGGAGGTCATCGCCGCCGGTGTCGTCTCGGTGCTGGGCTTCGCCCACGCCAACGCCGGCGCGCCCAGCATGCTGCACGGCGTGGTCGCCGACGAGAGCGGCGCCGCCACCACGGTGAGCATCGGCGCCATCGTCGGCGCCCTCGGCATCGCGCTCTTCATCACCCAGGGCTTCTCCACCGCGGTCTACCTCTCCGAGGAGCTGGAGGACCCGCGCCGCAACGTCTCGCGCACCGTGCTGTGGACGCTGGCCATCTCGGCCGCCGTCATCCTGGTACCGGTCGTCGCCATCACCATGGGCGCCCCCGACCTGGCGACCCTGACCTCCGGCGACATCTCCGGCATGGTCACCGCGTGGAGCAACTCTGCGGTCGGCACCTTCATCAGCCTCTGCGTCGCGCTGGCCATCATCAACGCCGGCATCGTCATGGTCATCCAGAACTCGCGGGTGCTGTTCGCCTCGGCCCGCGACAAGGCCTGGCCCGAGCCGGTCAACAAGGCCTTCTCCACCCTGGGCCGGTTCGGCTCCCCGTGGGTCGCCACCCTGGCCGTGGGCCTGCCCGGCGCCGCGCTCTGCTTCGTCAAGGGCGAGCTGCTGAGCGAGATCACCGGCGTCGCCGTCACCGGGATGTACCTGCTGGTCGCGATCGCCGCACTGCTCTCGCGCCGCAACCACCACAAGCACGCCGCCGCCTGGCGGATGCCGCTCTGGCCGGCCGTCCCGGTCGTCCTGATCGCGGTGCTGGTCTACGTCATCACCCAGCTGGACACCGAGCCGCTGCTCTGGACCGGCGGCATCACCGCCGCGGCCACCCTCTACTGGCTGTTCTACCTGCGCCCCCGGCAGGCCACCCACTGGGTGATCACCCTCCCCGAGGACCAGCAGGCCTGACGGCCGGACAGACCCCCACCCCTCCCCCACACGGCAGTGCCCCGGGCTCCCCCTCGCCCGGGGCACTGCCGTCGGCCGTTCGCGCCGCTACTTGCCGGCCTTCCAGAGCGGGCTGGAGGCGATCGCCTTGAGCTGGTCGAGGGTGAGCACCGGCTTGCCGGTCGACCCCTGGGCGACCATGACGCGCAGGCCGTCCCCGCGCAGGACGTCGGCCGTCGGCGGGCGCTTGGCGTCGGTGCTCCCCGCGCCGTACAGCTTGAGCCTGCTCCCGTCGGGCAGCGCGGTCGAGCCCTCGAACAGCTGCTCCGTCGACTTGTCGCCCGGCTCCACCTTCTGCAGCCGCAGGACCAGTGAACCGGTGACCGCTCCCTGGGCCAGCCGGACGTCGGCGAAAATCTCGTTCCCGGTGATCCCGGTGACCGTCACCCCGGCCGGCAGCAGCTTCCCCAGGGCCGCCTGACGGTCCTCCAGGGTCATGCCGCTGGCCTGCGCCGCGTTGTCGACCCCGTCGTACTGGAGGGCCGCGACGGTCCGGTCCCAGGACTTGTCGGTGACGACGGCCTTCAGCTGGTCCAGGGTGAGCGGCGGGTTCGGACGGCTGTCGGGGGCGCCCTTCTCCTGCGGCGAGTTCCACTCGCTCAGCATGATCTCCCGGCCGTCCGGACCGGTCAGCGCCGCGAACCACTCCTTGGTGTCGGCGCGGTTGTCCGAGTACTCGTGGCCCTGGTTCAGCACCAGCTCGGACCCGTCCGGCAGCTTCGTGACGGCGCAGGAGTCGATCCGGTTGACCTTGAGGTCCGCCGGGCAGGTGCGCGGCTGCGACTGGCCCTTGCGGTGCTTCTGGATCCCGATCTGCACCCGCGACTTCCCCTGGCCGTCGTCGAGGACCAGGTCCGCCCCGGCGAAGGCGCCGCGCAGCTCCGGGTCGTCGGTGCCGCGGCCCTTGCCCTCGGTGACCTGCCCCTTCGGCAGCAGCGACCGGAGGGTGGCGAGCACCTCGTCACCGCTGATCACGGCCTGCGAGGCGGAAGGCGACGCGGTCGGGGAGGCGGTCGGGGAGGCGGCGCCCGCCGTGCCGCTCGCGGCGGCGGCGCCGCTGCCGGAAGCGGCCGCGGTGAGCGCCGTCCCGGTCCGGGAGTCGCCGGCACCGCCGGAGAGGTACACCGCGCCCGTCCCGACCAGGGCCAGCGCGGCCGCGCCGCTCACCACGGCGGCGGCCGAACGGCGGCGCCAGCGGCGGCGGCCGCGGGCCAGGCCGCCGGCGGCCAGCGGGGCCTGGTCGGGACGGAAGCCCTCCCCCGTGCGGGTCATGGCGTGGAGAAGATCGTCCTCGAACTCGTCCTGTCCGGACATGCGTGATCACCGATTCCTTCGGTCACGGGGTGGATTGGCGGGCCCGTCGTACGACGGTGCCGGGCTCAACGGGTGGCGAGCTCGGCCAGCGAGTCGCCGAGCAGGGCGCGCAGCCGGGCCAGGGCGCGGGTGCTGCGGGTGCGGACCGCACCCGAGGACGCGCGCAGCACCTCGGCCGTCTCCTCGATGCTGCGGTCCTCCCAATAGCGCAGCACCAGCACCGCCCGGTCCTTGGCGGACAGCCGGCCGAGCGCGTCGAGCAGGGTCAGCCGCAGTGTGCTGTCCGCCTCGCGGCCCTCGGGCTCGGGCAGTTCGCCGGTGGGCCGCTCACCGCTGGAGCGGCGGCGCTGCTGGGCGAGGAAGGTGCGCACCATCACGGTGTGGGCGTACGCGCCGGGGTTGTCGATGCGGTGCCACCCGCCGGTCCACGCGCTGCGTCGCCACAACACGTACATCCGGCTGAGGGCCTCCTGGACGAGGTCCTCGGCGTGGTGGGTGTCCCCGCTGGTGAGCAGGCAGGCCGAGCGGTACAGGTGGCCGGTTCTGCTCGACACGAGCTCCAGGAACTCCGCGTCCTTGCTCTCGCGTGTGGCACCGATCCGCCCCATGGCCCGCATTCCCCTGCTCGGTTGTCGTCGACATCTCTTGGATGCGGCGGGCGGGGCCGGATGTTACAGGCGGGCGGGAAAGCCGTCCGGGTCAGTTCGAGGGGCGGCGGCGGTGGTCGCGCAGGACGGTGCCGCCTCCGACGAGGAGCGCGACGAGCAGGGCGCCGATGCCCAGCACGTAGGTCGCGGTGCGGCCGTCGCGGTCGGCCTGGGTCTCGCCGAGGCCGACCGGCTGCGGCACGATCGGGGCGGAGGCCAGCTCGACCGGCGGGTCCTCCTGCGCGGTCTCCGGCGCCGAGTCGGGCGCCTTGGTGACGGCCTTGACCGGGTCGACCACGCCCCAGCCGACGTACTCGTTGGCCTTGCGGTCGGTGCGCTGCGCGGTCTGCTCGATCCAGGCGCGGACCTGCCGGGCCTTCCACTTCGGGTGGGCGCCCACCAGCAGCGCGGCCAGGCCGGAGACGTAGGGCGCGGCGAAGCTGGTGCCGTTGTCCACGCACTGGCCGCCGCGCGGGACGGTGGAGAGCATGTCGACCCCGGGGGCGGCGACGTCCACGAAGTCGCCGTACTGGGAGAAGGGGGCGCGCTCGTTGTTGCGGTCGGAGGCGCCGACGGCGAGCACGGAGGGGAAGGCCGCCGGATAGGTGTTGCCCTTCTGGCCGTCGTTGCCGGTGGAGGCGACCACCACGACGTCCTTGGCCTCGGCGGCGTCGATCGCCGCCTTCAGCTCCGGGTAGCCGGCGAACCCGGTGTCCCCGGCGCCGCGCACGTCCTGGGAGATGTTGATGACCTTGGCGCCCAGCTGGAGTGCCGTGTTGATCGCGGCGGCCAGGGTGTGGACGTCGCCGCTGCCCTCCGCGTCGTTCTGACGGACGGACAGGATGCCGGCGCTCGGGGCGAGCCCGACGAAGCCGGTCTTGTCGCTGCGGGCGGCGGCGACGATGCCGGCCACCTTGGTGCCGTGGCCGACCGGGTCGACCTTGGCCCCGCCCTCGGGCTTCTGCCCGTCCTTCTCCTTGAGCAGCGAGCCGCCGTCGAACACCTTGCCCGCCAGCTGCGGGTTGGTGTCGTCCACCCCGGTGTCGATGACGGCGACGGTCACACCGGCGCCGGTGGTCCGGCCGCCCTGCCAGAGCTCGTCGAGCACCATGCGCTGGAGCGACCACGGGACGGCCTGCACGTTCTGGGCGGCCTTGGAGCAGTCGCCGGCGGCGGCGATGCCGGGGCCGTCCGCGTGGGCCGGGGCCGCCAGCGGGCCGCCGAGCACCGCGAGCGCCGCCGCCGTCGCGGCCGCCTTCCGGTACCTGCCTACGGACACCCTGCCACCCCTCATGTCGTCCACCCCGTGGTTGCGCGTCAGGGGCGGGTGCCCGGTCCGGGCACCCGCCCCTTCGGCGGAGTCACTCGTGCCCCTGGCGGGGCTCAGGCTCCGTCAGGTCCAGAGCTTCTTGTTGTTGTTCTCGGTGGTGTTGTAGCTCTCGGCCGCGGCGTCCAGCGCGGTGGCGATCTTCGCCAGCGTCTCCTGGAGGTGGGCGGCGCGCTGGTCCCACTGCGCCTGGTGGGCACGGTAGCCCTCCTGCGCGGCACCCTCCCAGCTCTGGGCGATCTTGTTGACGCCGTTCTTCAGCTCGTCGAGCTGGGCCTTGATCTGGTTGGCGGTGTTGCGAACCTGGGTACCGGCACCACGGACGGTCTCGAAGTTAACGAGAATCTGGTCGGACACAATGTCTCCTTGTCGAGATGGCGACGTCGACCTTCACCCGGGGACGTCGATGACTGACCTGGCAGGAAGCGGATCAGGCCTTGAACGCGGCCTGCTGGTCCGCGTCGGTCTGCGAGTACTGCTTGGTCGTGATCTCGATCGCGCCCTTGATCGCCCGCAGCGACTCGTTGAGCTTGGCCGCGTCGGTGTTGAAGTCGGTCTGGAGCTGGCCGTAGGCCGCGGCCGCCTGGCCCTTCCAGCCGCCCTTGACCGAGTCGACCAGAGCGTTGAGGCTCTTGATCTCACCGTCGATCTTGCCGATGACCTCGTCCATGTGCTTGGCGAAAGCCAGCATCTCCTGAGCGGTCGTCGTGAACTGACCCTGACCCATGCTCTACCGTCCCCCATGAGACAGACATTTGTGTCCGGGCGGCCGTTTCCGGCCGCTCCGTCGCATCACGGTGTGATGTCCTGAAGCACTGTAGTCGGCACACGCAGCTCGCCCAACACCGGGCAACTGCTAGTTACGAGACCATGACACTGCGACCAATTCCTTTACGGGGCGCGGCCGGTCAGGCGTTCTGCTGCTGCGCGGCGCTCTTGGAATTCAGCGCCGGCCCGGCCGGCACCAGGTTCGACCACTGCTGCGGCACCGGCACCGGCTGAAGGCCCTGGTAACCGAGCCGGGCCTGGTTCCCGCCCGCCTCCTCCTGCTGCTGGGGCGGCGCGGCCGGATCGGTCGGCTGGGCCGACGGGGTCTTCGTGGCGGTCGGGCTCGGCTGCCCGGGCGGCGCGGTCGCCGAACCTCCCTTGCCGCCGGTGCTGTTGGCCGGCACCGCGTAGCGCAGGCCGGTCTCGGTGATCAGGTAGTCGCTGCCCGAGCCGTCCACGCCGTTGTCCAGCGCCCGGTAGAACAGGCCCAGACCCGGCGTCACATGGGCCGAGACGGCGGCGGCGCTGATGTTGCGCACCGGGTAGTCCTGGCCGGCCCAGACGCTGCGGCGGGGGGTCTTGCCGTCCTCCGCGACGCCGTCGAAGGTGCTGCAGACCACCATCCTCGCGTCCTTCTGCGCCTGCCAGTTGTTGGCGGGCGCACCCGTCTTGACCGGCCAGTCCTTGGCGCCCTCGCCCATCAGCGGGGTGTCCCGCTTGAACGAGGCGTGGTCCGCCGGCGTCATCTCGTCGACCCGCGGGCTCTTGTTGGCGTCCTGGTTGTAGAGCGGCTGCAGCGCCGGGTTCTGACGGATCAACTCGGCCTGGAAGGGCGTGATCAGGAACAGCTGGTCCTTGCCCACCACGTAGTAGCGCTCGCCGAACCGGACCAGCCGGCCGACCTTGCGGTCCTCCGGGTTCTGCAGCGCCACCGAGGAGTTGGGGGCCTTGGTGTCCGGCGCCAGCCCGTCGATCTTCGGGAAGACGATGTCGCTGCCGGGCATCAGCGTGTCCAGCCACTCCTTCTTCACCCGTTGGGGGGCCGCGGCCGAACCGAAGACCGCCCCCATCAGCTGCGTCTTGGTGCCGTCCGGGTCGTCCGGGGCGATGGCGTGCCTGCGGCCCTTCGCGTCGACCAGGAAGAGCTTCAGCTTGTTCTGGCCGGCCGCCGGCTGGCCCGTGCCCGGCTGCACCGTCACCTGCTGGTCGTCCATCTGCTGCACCAGCAGCGACTGGTCGACGTCGAGCACCTGGTCCTTGGCCTCCAGCACCTTGGCCTCGGCGCCGCCCGCCACGAACAGCGCCTGGTTGACGGTCTCCTGCTTGTCGTCCGAGCCCGGGCGGTCACAGACCGACCACTTCATCGCCTTGCTGACGTTGTCCTTGGTCGGCAGCTTGTCCGGCGCGTACGGGATGCCGATCGTCGGGCCGTGGTTGGGGTACTTGTCGAGCACGTCGTCGGCGACCACCACCACCTTGGCGTCGGCCGCCAGCACCAGCCGCGCCGAGGCCATGTTGAGCACCTGGTGCAGCCGCTTGGTCTTGTTGTCGGGGTCCGGCAGCACCACGTACCGGGTGGTGCTCTGCTTGCCCTGGATGATGTTCTTGCCGTCGTCCCAGCCCACCGGCGCGCTCGGCTTGAACACGCCCCAGACCCCGAACCCGCCCACCACCAGGGCGCCCACGACGACACTCGGCAGGATCGCCTTGACCGGACGCGGCGCGTCCTCGTCGCTGCCCCCGCCGCTGGGCAGCAGAAAGGCCCCCACCGTGCGCTTGCGGGCGAACGTGTAGGCGTTCAGCTCGTCCCGGCGTGATGCCATCCTCGTCGTCTCCCCTGTCCGACCGACCTGCCCCGTTGGTCCGCACCCGCCGGGCGAGAGCGAGCTCGAACCCTCTACGATGCGGCAGCAGACGGTGAGTACGGTACGGGTACGGTTCGCGAACCGGCCAACCGGGCCGCGACAACTGATCAGAGAGGGTCACTCGGGGGATGCCAAGCCAGACCGCTCCAGGGCGCCGCAGCACGGCAGAGGGCAGGGGGTCGCGCCGGTCCGGCCGGCGGGCGCAGCGCGACCCGGGCTCCGCCGCCCCGCCCCTGCCCGCGCCCGCCGGCGGGTCCGGATCCCCCGTACCGGTCCGCGTCCACCCCCGGCCCGGGCTGCTCGGCGGCCGGCTGAGGCTCCAGCAACTCGTGCTGGTCGAGGTCGCGGTGGCGCTGGTGGCGGTCGGCTGGACCATCAGCAAGCCGGTGGCCGGCGCCTTCGGCGCGGTCGCACTGGTCCTGGTCGTCCTCGCCCTGATCCCGCTGCGCGGCCGGACCATCCCCGAGCTGCTGCTGGTGCGCTCGGCCCTGAAGGCCCGTCGCAAGCAGGCCCGGACCAACGTCCCGCCGGCCGGCACCGACCCGGCCGTCGCCCCCGTGCTGGAGCTCGAACCCGCCCTGCGCACGTACACCCACGCCACCGAGACCGACTTCGGCGGCCGTCCGATGCGCCGCGAGACCGGCATGGTCGGCGACGGCACCTTCCTCACCTCGGTCCTGCTCGTCCAGGCCAAGGACCAGCCGCTGCGGCCCGTGCGCACCGCGCTGCCGCTGCCGCTGGACGTGGTCTGCTCGGCGCTCCGGGTGGACGACATCACCCTGGAGTCGGTCCAGGTCGTCCAGCACACCCAGCCGGCGCCGGCCCCGCACCTGCCCGAGCAGTCGCTGGCCTCCCGCGCCTACCGGGAGCTGCCGGACGGCACCGCCACCCCCGGCCTGCGGCTGACCTGGGTCGCGCTCAAGCTCGACCCGGAGCGCGCCGCCACCGCCGTCCTCGCCCGCGGCGGCGGCGAGGAGGGCGCCCGCAAGGCGCTGCAGCGGGTCACCGACCAGCTGGCCGGACGGCTCAACAGCGCCGGCTTCAACGCCACCGTGCTGGACGAGCGCGAGCTGATCGCCGCACTCGCCATCTCCACCTGCGCCAACCCGATCGCCGTGGCCGGGCGCCAGGGCACCGGCAGCGGCGGCGGCAGCGGGCGCCGCACCCAGGAGAGCAACCGGTTCTGGCGGATCGACGACCGCTGGCACAGCACCTACTGGGTCTCCCGCTGGCCCCAGCTCAGCCGCCCCGGCGGCTCCCCCGGCCGGGTCGCCGCGCCGGACCTCGTCAACCTGGTCACCGGCTCGCCCGCGCTGGCCAGCACCTTCAGCCTGACCGCCGGTCACGGCACCGGCGGCTCGGTGACGATCAGCGGCCACGTCCGGGTGACCGGCCGCAGCGAGAGCGAGGTGGCCCAGGTGGGCCGCCAGGTGGAGACCCGGGCGCAGAGCGCCGGCCTCGGCCTGGCCCGGCTCGACCTGGAGCAGGCCCCCGGCATGCTCGCCACCCTGCCCCTGGGAGGTGTTTCCTGATGGCGTACCAGACCTATCCGGCCCCCGGCCCTCAGCCCGGCGCCGAACAGCCCCGGGTCCGGCCGCGCATCCTGCCCGGCTTCGGGCTGCGCGGCCCGCGCCGGGAGAAGCACGTGCTGACCGTCGAGGACCTCGGCGCGCTCTCGTTCCCGGTCGGCGACGACGGCGTGCTGATCGGCGAGGACGTGCAGCAGCAGCCCGCCGTACTCGGCCTGTTCCGCCCCAGCGCCTACGACCTGGTCCTGGTCGGCGGCGTCTGGACGGCCCAGATCATCGCGCTGCGGGCCGCCGCCACCGGCGCCCGGATCGCCGTGGAGACCGCCCGCTCGCAGCTCTGGGGCCCGATGGCGCAAGCCGCCGGCGGCGGCCAGCCGTGCGTGACGATCCACCAGGTCGGCCGGCTCGGCCCGCAGGGCGCCTCGGTGAACTCGCCGGTGCTGGTGGTGCGTGACCTCGGCGTCCGCCCGCCGCGCAGCCGGCTCTCCGCCGCCCCCTGGCAGACCACCCTGACGCTGCTGCCGTACCTGGGCCCGAACGCGGCCCGGGTGCTGAACGCCGCCGACCTGGTCGGGGTGCAGCGGGTCTCGCCGCAGGAGGCCGAGCTGATCGGCCGGGTGCTCTCGCTCGGCCCGCAGGACGTCGCCTCGCTGCCCACCCTCGGCGACGACATGACGCTCTGGACGACCCGGATGCGCCGCCAGTACGTCCGGGCCATCGCGGGGCAGGCCGAGCAGCAGGTCCTGGGCGGTCCGCGCCGGATGGACTGACCGCGGTACGCGCCCCCGCCGGTGCCCCGGTGCTCCCCCGCCGTGCTCCCGGCCGCGCCCGCCCGGTCTCCCCCGATCTCCCGCCGGTTCCCGCCCGCAGATCGCCCGCTGATTGCCCGCCGATCGCCCGGCGAGATGAGACTCCGCCTTCAACGGGGGGCGCTGCACGGCCTAGTCTTTGATGCGGCAACGGCACCGCGAAAAGCGGCGGCGAACACGAGGGAGCCCTAGGTGAGCAGCGATCGGGACGGCGTCTACGTCGGCGACAACGCGGCGGAGGACGACGACGACTGGTCCGACGCGCCCGACTACACTCCCCCGTCCTGGTACGTGCAGACGGAGGCCGCGGCGGCTCCGGCCGCACCGGTGGCACCCGGGCCCGCGGCCGGTACGGCGGGCGGCCCACCGGGCGCGGTGAGTGCTCCTGCGGCGGCCGCCGCGCCGGTCCCCGCACCCGCACCCGTTCCCGGGCAGGGCCCCGCTCCGGTTCCCGCGTCGGCGGCTGCACCGGCGGGCGCGCATGCGGCTGCCCCGGTTCCCGCGCCCGAGCCCGCGCCGACCGCCCTGGCCACGCCGCCCGTCGCCGTGGCGGCCGACGGCCCGGCAGGCGGGCCGACGGGCGTTCCGGCGGGCCCTCCGGCCGGCGTTCCGACGGCGGACGGTCCGGCGGTGCCGCCCCAGGCGGTCGCTGCGCCGGCCCCCGGTCCTGCCCCCGTCCCCGAGCCGTTCCCGGCCCCCGCGCCCGCCACCCACGTCGAGGCGCAGCACGTCCCGTTCTCCGTGCCGCCGGCCGACGCCGCGGCGGCCGCGCCGATCCCCGGCCCCGCGGCGGAGCACCCGCAGGCGGCGGCCGCACAGCCCTGGCCGCCGGCCACGCCCGTGGCGCACCAGCAGCCCCAGCCGTACGCCGACCCGCAGCAGGTGCTGTCCTACGCCGACCCGCAGCAGGTGCCGCAGGTCCAGCCGCAGCAGATCCAGCCGCCGCAACCGCACCCGTACGCCCAGCCCGTGCAGCCGCAGGACCCGCAGGCCACCGCCTGGCCCGCAAGCCCGCAGGCGCCCGGCCCGCAGGCACCCGGCCCGCAGGCCGCACCGGTCGACCCCCGGCAGGCCGGCTGGCCGCAGCCGCAGGCCTACCAGCAGCCCCCGCAGCAGGCGCAGCAGGCGCAGCACGCGCAGCAGTCCGCCCCGGCCCCTGCTCCGGCCCAGCCGTGGCAGCAGGCGCAGCAGCAGCCCCAGCCGCCGGCCCAGCAGCAGGCCCCGGCCGCGTTCCAGCAGGCGTCCGCCCCGCAGCAGACCGCGCACGGCGCGCCGCTCGGCTACACGGCCGCGGTCGAGCTGTCCTCGGACCGCCTGCTGCGCAGCCAGCCGAAGCAGCAGCGCCAGCAGCCGCGCTTCCAGTTCGGTGGCAAGGCCGCCGCCGCCGAGAAGGCCCGCAAGCTGGAGGTCATCCGCACCCCGGTGCTGAGCTGCTACCGGATCGCCGTGATCAGCCTCAAGGGCGGCGTGGGCAAGACCACGACCACCACCGCGCTCGGCGCGACCCTGGCCAGCGAGCGCCAGGACAAGGTGATCGCGATCGACGCCAACCCGGACGCGGGCACCCTCGGCCGCCGGGTCAAGCGCCAGACCGGCGCGACCATCCGCGACCTGGTGACGGCCATCCCGCACCTGCGCAGCTACATGGACATCCGCCAGTTCACCTCGCAGGACCTGCACTCGGGCCTGGAGATCCTGGCGAACGACGTCGACCCGGCCGTCTCGACGACGTTCAACGACTCGGACTACCGCCAGGTGATCGACGTCCTGGGCCGCCAGTACCCGATCATCCTGACCGACTCCGGCACCGGCCTGCTGTACAGCGCGATGCGCGGGGTGCTGGACCTCGCCGACCAGCTGATCATCGTCTCCACGCCGAGCGTGGACGGCGCCTCCTCGGCCTCCACCACCCTGGACTGGCTCTCCGCGCACGGGTACGCGGACCTGGTGCAGCGGAGCATCACGGTGGTCTCCGGGGTCCGCGAGACCAGCAAGATGATCAAGGTCGAGGACATCGTCGCGCACTTCCAGACCCGCTGCCGCGGCGTCATCGTGGTGCCGTTCGACGAGAGCCTGGCGGCCGGCGCCGAGGTCAACCTCGACATGATGCGGCCCAAGGTCCGCGAGGCGTACTTCGATCTGGCCACCCTGGTCGGCGAGGACATCATCCGCGCCCAGCAGGCGGCCCAGCAGTCCGGCTGGCAGCAGCAGGCGCAGCAGCCCGCGGCCCCCGCGCCGTACCCGGGCCAGCCTCAGCCGTACCCGGGCCCGCAGCCCTACGCCGACCCCCAGCCGTACGCCGACCCGCAGCAGCAGGGCTACCCGCAGCAGCCGCAGGCCTATCCGCAGCCGGGGCAGCCGGGCCAGGGCGGCTACCCGGTCGGCCAGCCCGCGCCCGGCGCACCGTGGTCCCCCCAGCCGGGGCAGGCCCCGCCGCCCCCGCCGGGCTACGGCTACCCGCAGGCGCAGGGCCAGCCGCAGCCGGGCGCCCAGCCGCAGCCGCAGGAGTGGCAGCAGCCCCCCGCCGGGTACGGCTACCCCCAGGGTCAGCAGCCCCCGGCCCAGGGCCAGCCGCAGCCCGGTGCCCAGCCGCCCGCCGGGTACGGCTACCCGCAGCCGCCCCAGCAGCAGTAGCAACGCGCAAGGGCCCGCCGGCCGCCTCGGGATCGAGAGCGGCCGGCGGGCCCTTCGGCGTCCGCGGGCGCGGTCGTCAGGGGGCGTCGGTGAGTTCGCGGGCCCGCTTGACGTCGTCGGCCATCCGGTCCAGCAGCGCCTCGATGGAGTCGAACTTCTCCATCCCCCGCAGGTACGCCAGGAAGTCGACGGCGACGTGCAGCCCGTAGAGGTCCAGGCCGACCCGGTCGATCGCGTAGGCCTCGACCGTGCGGGCGGTGCCGTCGAAGGTCGGGTTGGTGCCGACCGAGATCGCCGCCGGCATCCGCTCGCCGTCGGCCGTCAGCCAGCCCGCGTAGACGCCGTCGGCCGGGATCGCGCTGTGCGGCACGGTCTCCACGTTGGCGGTCGGGTAGCCCAGCTCGCGGCCGCGCTGCGCGCCGCGCACCACCGTGCCCTCGACCCGGTGCGGGCGGCCCAGCACCTCGCCGGCGCCGGTCACGTCGCCGGCCGCGACCAGCCGCCGGGTCAGCGTGGACGAGAACGGCTCGCCGTCCCCGGCCGCCCCGCGCACCTGGAGGTCGAGCACCTCGACGCCGCAGTCGGCCGCCCGGCCCAGCTCGGTGAGGAGCCGGACGTCGCCGGCCGCGCGGTGCCCGAAGCGGAAGTTGGGCCCCTCGATGACCAGGCACGCGTGCAGGGCGTCCACCAGCACCTGTTGGAAGAAGGTCTCCGGGGACTCCTGCGAGAACGCGGCCGTGAACGGCAGCACCAGCACGGCGTCCACGCCGAGCGCCTCGATCAGCTCGGCGCGGCGCGGCTGCGGGGCGAGCAGCGGCGGGTGGCTGCCCGGGCGGACGACCTCACTCGGGTGCGGGTCGAAGGTGACGACGACCGAGCGGACGCCGCGTTCGCGGGCGCGCTCGACCACCCGGTTGATGATCAGCTGGTGTCCGCGGTGCACACCGTCGAACGAACCGATGGTGACGACGCTGCGTCCCCAGTCACCGGGGATCTCCTCCAGGCCACGCCAGCGCTGCACCCTGACCGCTCCTTGTTCCGTACGGCGCGTACCTTCTGTACGCTCAAACGCTCAAAACCCGAACCCCTATAGCGTGCCATGCGCCTGCCCCTGCTTCGGCACCGGAAGGCGGGTTGGGCGCACCGCCGGGCACCGGGCCGCGGCGGCCGGTGTGCGAACGGTCACCTGCTCGTCGTCCCGGGCGTCTTCGCGCCCCGTGCCGCGCCCGGTTCCGCCACCCCCGCCGTGCCGTTCGCCACGAGCGTCGCCGCCGTTCCGGCCGCCGCCTTCACCGCGCCCGTACCGGCGTTCGGCGTCCGCGGCGGCGTACTGCGGGTCGTGCCCGGCCGCCGACAGGGCCCGCAACCGGTCCAGCCGGGGCCCGCGCGGCAGGGGCGGCCAGCCGTCGTCGGGCCACCGCGCCAGCAGCAGCGCGAACCCCGCGGAGCGGACGGCGCAGCGCACCAGCAGCCCGTCCGCGTCCGGCAGGCCGGCCACCGCCCGGGCCACCACCGTCCGAGCCCGGGCCGGTCGCTCGGCCGCGCAGTGCCCGGCCAGCCGCTCGACGACGGCGGTGAGCACCTCCGGGTCCCCCTCCGCGGCCAGCAGGGTGTCCAGCAGTTCGCACCGCAGGGCGTCCGCCGCGGCCTCCCCGACCGGCGCCGCCAGCACCTCGGCGAACGGCCGGCGCACGGCGGCCGCACGGGCCGCCAGGGCGCTGCCGAGCAGCAGCCGCAGCTCCAGCCGGGCGGCAGGCTCCTCGGCGGCCCCGCGCCCCAGCCGACGGCCCAGGTAGTCGACGGCGACCGCGCCGGCCGCGGCCGGCCGCTCCCGCAGCAGGCGGGCCGCCAGCTCCGCGCCCCGTCGGCCCACCGTCGGCGAACCCGCGTCGGCCAGGACCCGCAGGATCTCGGCGACCGGCGCGCCGGGCCGCTCCAGCCGGTCCGCGAACACGGCGAGCACCGGCTCGGGATCGTCCTCCAGCGCCGGGGCCAGCGCCCGCGCGGTGAGGAAGTGGTCGTCGCCCTGCCGGTGGAGGGCGAGCGCCGCCGGCAGGTGGGCGGCCCTGGTCCGGACGTCCCGGACCAGCAGGGCCAGGGCGGCCCCGTGCAGACCGGGCTCCTCCTCCCGGGCGAGCAGGGTCAGCGCGGTGAACCGCAGCAGCTCCGCACCGGCGCCGCGCGCGTACGGGGCGGCCCGCAGCGCGTGCACGGCGGCGGCGACGTGGCGCTCGGGCCGCCGGTCGTGGCTCCAGCGGTCCACCGCCCGGCAGAGCGCGGAGGGCTCCTCGGCGGCGAGCACGGTGAGCAGCGCGTCCGCCCTCGGGTGCGCGGCGTCGGCCAGGGCCTCCGTCAACTCGTCCAGGGCGAGCGTGCGGTGGGCGTACAGCAGGTCGTGGGCGAGGTCGGCGACGGTGGTACCGGGGCGGCCGGTCAGGCCGCGCGGGTCGTCGAACCACCGGCAGAGCAGCGGCAGCAGGCCGGCCGGGTCGCCCCGCAGCCGGCCGGCCACGGCGGTCAGGAACGGCCGCCCGGGCCCGTCGGCGGTCACCAGCCGGCGCAGCAGCTCCAGCTCCTGCGCCGCGGGCAGGCCCAGGCCGGTCCAGAACGCCGGGCCGAAGCGTCCCAGTCCCTCGGCCGGAAGCCGTTCGAATCCGCCTGCCGCCGGGGCGACTTCGGCGATCCGGACCGCCAACTGGTGGAGCAGGGCGCGGTGTTCGCCGAGATCCGGGCTGGCCGCCAGCCCGGCCACCAGCAACCGCCCCGCCCACCAGCCGGGTTCGCTGCCCGGCGGGCGGAGGTCCAGGGCGCGCCAGATCCGGTGCAGCCACGGGTCCAGGGCGGGCGCTCCCCAGGTCTGCGCCAGCCGCCGCAGCGCGGCCGCCACCGGCCCGACCCGGTGCCGGGGCACCGAACGGGCCTCCCCCGGCGGCCTGGTGTCCTCGGTCTCGCCGAGCAGCAGCCGCAGCGCCGCGTCGAGGTCCAGGTGCAGGCCCTGCAGCCAGTCGGAGAACTCCCCGTGCGCGAACCGGTAGCCCGGCCCGGCGGGCACGAACAGGCCCTCCGCCAGGACGGCGGCCGCCCAGCCACCCGCAACCGGGAACAGCTCCTCGAACACCGCCCGGCCCAGGCCGCCCTGCTCCGCCCCCAGCATCCGCCGCCCCGCCTCGTGCACCCGGCCCGCCACCGCGGCCGCCAGCCGCCGCACCCGGCCGTGCGACGGCCCCGCCGCACGGCCGGCACCCCGCCGGTGGGCACCCGGGCGCCGCGGCCGCCCGTCGGTGGCGAGCCGCTGGGCGACCCGCAGGCAGCGCAGGTCCAGCTGGGCCGCGAACAGCTCGCCGCGGCCCGGCGGCTCCCCGCGCACCCCCTCCGCCCACAGCTCCCCGGCCAGCCGCACCGCCAGCGGATGCCGGGCGTCCGCCGGGGCCGGCCACCCCGGCGGCAGCCCGTACCGGCGCCGCACCCGGTCCGCCGCCTCGGCCGGCAGCGGCCCGAGCCGGTGGACGGCGAGGGCCGGACGGCAGTGGCAGGGCGCGTCGCCGGGTAACACGCCCGCCGGGGCGGCCGGTCCGCCCGCGGCGCCGCCCGGCGCGTACCGCTCCCCCGCCCGGGAACCCTCGGCCGGGGCGCACCGCCCGCCGCCGGCACCGCCCGGCTCACAGCCCTCGCCCGCCGCCGGGGCGCCGCTCCCGTGCCCGCCCGGGGCCAGCCGTTCCCAGGCCTCCTCCCCGCAGGCCAGGAGCAGCCGCGCCCCGGTGGCCGCCAGCCACTCCCCGGCCGCCCGCAGCCAGGCCGCGTCGAGCGGTACGGACGCCTCCTCGGGCCCGTCCAGGACCACCAGCAGCGGCCGACCCGCCGCCGTGCAGAGCCCGGCCACGGTGTCCGGCCCCGGCGTCGGCCGGACCCCCAGGACCGCGGAGGCCGCCGCCAGCGTGCGTTCCACCGCGTCGGCGAGCGCGGTGGACTCCGGCCGCAGGTCGGCGCCGCGCAGCCAGAGCGTGGGCCGCGGACACCCGCCGTCGGCGCGCCGGGCGGCGAGGGCGGCGAGTTCGGTGGTCCGGCCCGAGCCGGGCGCACCGACCAGCGCGGTGACCGCCGCGACCGACGGCTCCTCCCCGGCCAGGCCGTCCGGGCGGTCGACCCGGTCGGCGGCCAGGGCGCCCACCCGGCCCGGGCCCGCACCGGCGGACGCCACCTGGGCGGCGGTGAGCCGCAGGACGCCGGCCAGGTTGAGCGCGGTCCCGTACGCCGGGACGCCCGCGGCGTTGCGGTCCAGCGCCCCGGCGAGCTCCGGTGCGCCCGCGCCCGCACCGCCGCCGTACGCGGGGACGGCGGCGAGCGCGCCGGCCCGTTCGGGCGCGTGCACGCCCGGCGCGGCGACGCCGATCACCGCGCCGCTGCGGGCGTCCAGCACCGGCGCCCCGGCGGGTACGGCCACCGCACCGCCGACGGCGGACGGCAGGTCGAGCAGCAGCACGCCGCCGAGCAGGTGGAAGGGGCCCGGCCGGCCGTTCCCCGGGGAGGGCGCGTAGACCGCCCCGGTGACGCCGAGCAGGCCGCCGCGCAGGGCCACCGCCCGCTCGTCCTCCCCGGTCAGCACGGGCAGCAGCACATCCCGGCAGGCAGGCGCGCCGGCCGGGCGCGCGACCGGCAGCGGCGGCACCGGCAGCCCGCCGACGCCGTCGGTCCGCAGCAGGGCGAGCCCGTGCGCGGGCAGCGGCAGGACGTTGTCGGGGCCGAGGACGCGGGTCTGACCGCCGGGGGTGCGCAGGACGACCCGGTCGAGGCCCGCGACGCTCTCGTGGGCGGTCAGGACGGTGCCCAGCGGGTCGGCGACGAACCCCAGCCCGCGCAGCCGTCCGTCCAGGTCGCAGATCCGCAGCAGGTACCGCCCCGGATCGTCCGCCACCTCGTCGCCGTCCAGGATTCCCGGCATTCGCGCAGCCCTCCCCGCAGGGCCGGCCGGCCCTGGAGCGGACTCGTCGCGGCGACCTGCTCGCCGCACGGGGTTCTGCCCGCCGTCGGCGCGCCCCGACCCCACCCACGCCGCTCACCACCGCGGTTCACCTCGCGCGCTCCCCCGTGCGGGTGAACTCGTGCACCAGCCCGCCCACACTCCCCGCGCGTGCCTCCGGCCCGTGACCGCCGCGGGCGGTTCCGGTGCCCGCACCCGGGCAGCGGAAAGCCCCCCGCCGCCCGCAAGGGGCGCCGGGGGGCTCGTGCCGCGGGGGCTCAGCCGACGAAGACCGCGACCGGCTTCGCCTGGCCGCCCTTCTCCTCCACCAGCGCGAGGAACCGGTCGTCCGGCCCGAACACCGCGATCGGCCCGTCCACGCCCATCCCGGGCGCCTTCAGCCGGGCGCCGTGCGAGAGCTGCTTGGCCTGGTCGGCGTCGAGGTCCCAGCGCGGGAAGGCCGCCGCGGCGGCGGCGCCGATCGGCAGCACCTCCAGCCCGGTGGCGGCCTCGCCGTGCACCGACTCCTCCAACTGCTCCAGCGTCCGCGCCGACTCCACCCCGTACGGGCCCACCTTGGTGCGCCGCAGCGCGGTGAGGTGGCCGCCGACGCCGAGCCCGGCGCCGAGGTCGCGGGCCAGCGCCCGGATGTAGGTGCCGGAGGAGCACTCCACCGTGACGTCCAGGTCGAGCACCGGCGTGCCGTCCTCGGCGACGGCCTCGCGGTACTCGTGCACGGTGAAGGAGTGGATCGTGGTCGGCCGGGCCGCCAGCTCGAAGTCCTCGCCCTCGCGGACCCGCGCGTACGAGCGCTTGCCGTCGATCTTGATCGCGCTGACCTTGGACGGCACCTGCATGATCTCGCCGGTGAGCGCGGCGATCCCGGCCTCGACGGCCCCCCGGTCCACGCCGTCCGCCGGCGTGGACGAGGTGACCTCGCCCTCCCGGTCGTCGGTGACGGTGGTCTGGCCGAGCCGGATGGTCGCCTCGTACGTCTTGGCGGTGAGCATCAGGTGCCCGAGCAGCCGGGTGGCCCGTTCCACGCCGATGACCAGCACGCCGGTGGCCATCGGGTCGAGCGTGCCGGCGTGGCCGACCTTCCGCGTCCCGGCCAGCCACCGCAGCTTGGCGACCACCCCGTGCGAGGTGATGCCCTCCGGCTTGTCGACGATGACCAGGCCGTCCGGACCGGTGCCTTTGCGCTTCATCAAGTTCTTTCTCTAAGGATGGTCAACTGACGGGCCGCAACGCGGCCCGGAACCGCCCGACCACGGTCTCCACGTCCTCCCGGGCGCTGAACCCGGCCGCGAAGGTGTGCCCGCCGCCGCCGAGTCCCGCGCAGGCCGCGGCGACGTCCACCGCGCCCTTGGAGCGCGAGGAGCCGCGCAGGGTGCCGTCCGGGTCCTGCTTGAGCACCAGCGCCACCTCGGCCTCGGCCGGGCGGCGGACGATGTCGATCAGGCCCTCGATCTCCTCGACGGTGACGCTGAACAGCGCGAGGTCCTGGTACGGCACCCAGGTCCACACCAGGCCCAGGCCGCCGGCCGCGTCGGGCTCGTAGACGGCCCGGTCGAGCGCGCGGGCGAGCACCTTGAGGTAGCCGAAGGAGGAGGTGTCCCACAGCTGCCGGGAGATCAGGTCGTGCCGGATGCCGGTGGCCAGCAGCCGCCCGGCGAGTTCGTGGGTCGCGGGCGTGGTGGCCCGGTACTTGAAGGAGCCGGTGTCGGTGGCGACCCCGGTGTAGAGGCAGGTGGCCAGCGGCTGGTCGAGTTCGACGCCGAGCCGGCGCAGCAGCTCGTCCACCAGGACGGCGGTGGCCGGGGCGGTCGGGTCGATCAGCTGGTGGGTGCCGAAGCCCGGGTTGGAGGCGTGGTGGTCGATGACCACCAGCACGGGCGCGGCGAAGGCCTTGTCGTGCAGCAGGCCGAGCCGGCTCTGGGCGGCGACGTCGAAGCAGAGCACCAGCTCGGGGGTGTCCGGCACCTCGGAGGCCGGCACGATCAGCTCCTGGCCGGGCAGGAAGGCCAGCGACTCGGGCACGATCTGCGGGTCGTCGCCGAAGGAGACCCGGACCTCGTGGCCGAGACCGCGCAGCGCCAGTGCGGCCGCCAGGGCCGAACCGAGCGCGTCGCCGTCGGGGCAGATGTGGCAGATCAGGTCGATCGAACGGGCCCGCCCGATCTCCGCCACCACCTGCTGCCAGACCAGCTCGAAGCCGCTCTCCTCGGCGCGCGGCCCCGGAAGCACCGCGAGGGCACCCTCCACCGTGGTGGTGGAGGACGCCCCCGTGGTTGGTCCCGCTGTCGAACCGGCCGCCGCCGGCTCACCCGCCATGACTACTCGTCCTCGTCGTCACGCTCGGACGCCGGGACCTTGTACGGGTCGGCGTCGCCGGCGTAGGTCGCGCCCGCCGCGGTGGTGCGCACCGCGGCGTCGATGGCCCGGGCCCGGTCGAGCAGGTCGTCGATGTTCCGGGCGTTCTCCGGCAGGGCGTCCGCGACGAAGGTCAGCGTCGGGGTGAAGCGCACCCCGATCTTGCCGACCTCGGAACGGATCACGCCCTTGGCGCTCTCCAGCGCCGCGGCCGACGCCTCGCGCTCGGCCTCGTCACCGAAGACGGTGTAGAAGACGGTGGCCTCGCGCAGGTCGCCGGTGACCCGGGTGTCGGTGATGGTCACGAACCCCAGCCGGGGGTCCTTGATCCGGCGTTCCAGGGTCTGGGCGACGACCACCTGGATTCGGTCGGCGAGCTTGCGCGCCCTTGCGGTGTCGGTCACGTTGCCTCCTCGTGCAGTGGGCCGGGTACCCGGGCGTACTGCCTGCCCGTCGGGGCCCACGCCCCAAAGTACCGGCCCGCGCCCAGCCTTGTGGGCGCTCTCGGTCCTGATCTGTGTGAGAACGGCGACTCGCGCCGGTCCGTTCCGCAGACCTCATTCATCGTCGTCGTTGTGGTAGCGCCTCCTGGCGGAGAGCAGCTGTACCTCGGGGCGGCCGGCGACCAACCGCTCACAGCTGTCCAGGACCTCGGTGACGTACCCGGCTTCGCCGGACACCACCGCGAGGCCGATCTCGGCCCTGCGGTGCAGCTCCTGGTTCCCGGTCTCGGCAGCGCACACGCTGTACTTGCGCTGCAGTTCGGCCACGATGGGCCGCACGATCGAGCGCTTCTCCTTGAGCGAGTGAACGTCGCCTAGGAGCAGGTCGAAGGTGAGTGTTCCCACGAACATGTATGACAGGTCTCGCCGACCTGGAAGGCCTCGGGGACAGCCCTGAACCGGGCTGGTGTGAGGACCCTACACAGCGAGACCGGGGCCGGTCGACGGGAATTCCACCCGCCGACCGGCCCCGGACACCACTCGCTTACGCGCGCGGCTTCTCGCGCATCTCGTACGTCTCGATGACGTCGTCGACCTTGATGTCGTTGAACGACCCCAGGGTCACACCGGCCTCGAAGCCCTCGCGGACCTCGGTCGCGTCGTCCTTGAAGCGGCGCAGACCCTCGATGGTGAGGCTCTCCGCCACGACCTTGCCGTCGCGGATGAGGCGGGCCTTGGCGTTGCGGCGCAGCAGGCCCTCGCGGACCAGCACACCGGCGATGTTGCCGAACTTGGAGGAGCGGAAGACCTCGCGGATCTCCGCGGAGCCGAGGCGCACCTCCTCGTACTCGGGCTTGAGCATGCCCTTGAGGGCGTTCTCGATCTCCTCGATCGCCTGGTAGATGACCGAGTAGTACCGGACGTCCACGCCTTCCTTGTCGGCCGCAGCGCGCGCACGGCCTTCGGCGCGCACGTTGAAGCCGATGATGATGGCGTCCGAGCCCATCGCCAGGTCCACGTCGGACTCGGTGATGGCACCCACACCGCGGTGCAGGACCCGGAGCTCGACCTCCTCGCCCACGTCCAGCTTGACGAGGGCGTCCTCCAGGGCCTCGACCGAACCGGAGACGTCACCCTTGATGATGAGGTTGAGCTGCTCGATGGAGCCGGCGGCGATGGCCTTGTCCAGGTCCTCCAGGGACACCCGGACGCGACGCTGCGCGAAGGCGGCGTTGCGGTCGCGGGCCGAGCGCTTCTCGGCGATCTGGCGGGCGGTGCGGTCCTCGTCGACGACGATGAAGCTGTCGCCGGCGCGGGGCACCGAGGTCAGACCGAGCAGCAGCACCGGGCGGGACGGGCCGGCCTCGGCGAGGCTGTTGCCGTTCTCGTCCAGCATCGCGCGGACGCGGCCGTAGGCGTCGCCGACCACGATCGAGTCGCCGACGCGGAGGGTACCGCGCTGCACGAGCACGGTCGCCATGGCGCCGCGGCCCTTGTCGAGGTGGGCCTCGATCGCAATACCCTGCGCGTCCTGCTCGGGGTTGGCCCGCAGGTCGAGCGAGGCGTCCGCGGTCAGGACCACGGCCTCCAGCAGCTGGTCGATGTTGAGACCCTGGCGCGCGGAGATATCGACGAACATGGTGTCGCCGCCGTACTCCTCGGCCACCAGACCGAACTCGGTCAGCTGACCGCGGACCTTGGTCGGGTCGGCGCCCTCGACGTCGATCTTGTTGACGGCGACCACGATCGGCACACCCGCGGCCTTGGCGTGGTTCAGCGCCTCGACCGTCTGCGGCATGACACCGTCGTTGGCCGCGACCACCAGGATCGCGATGTCGGTGGACTTGGCACCACGGGCACGCATGGCGGAGAACGCCTCGTGACCCGGGGTGTCGAGGAAGGTGATCGGGCGCTCTTCGCCGTTCACCATCGTCGCCACCTGGTAGGCACCGATGTGCTGGGTGATGCCACCGGCCTCGCCGGCCACCACGTTGGACTTGCGGATGGCGTCCAGCAGGCGGGTCTTACCGTGGTCGACGTGACCCATGACGGTGACGACCGGCGGGCGCGGGGCCAGCTGGTCCTCGTCGCCCTCGTTGGCACCGAAGTCGATGTCGAACGACTCCAGCAGCTCGCGGTCCTCGTCGTCCCGGCTGACGATCTCCAGGACGAAGCCCATCTCGTCCGCCAGCAGCTGCAGCGTGGCGTCGGAGACCGACTGGGTCGCGGTGACCATCTCACCCAGGTTGAACATGACGGAGACGAGCGCGGCCGGGTTGGCGTTGATCTTCTCCGCGAAGTCCATCAGCGAGGCGCCGCTCGACAGGCGAACGGTCTGGCCGTTGCCGCGAGGCAGCATCACACCGCCGACGGACGGGGCCTGCATGGCCTCGTACTCCTGGCGCTTCGCCCGCTTCGACTTGCGACCACGGGCCGGACGGCCACCGGGGCCACGGCCGAAGGCACCCTGCGTGCCACCACGGGCACCCGGGCCGCCGGGACGGCCGCCGAAGCCGCCGGGACGCGGGCCGAAGCCGCCGCCGCCACCGGGGGCACCGCCACCGGGACGGGGACCGCCGAAGCCGCCACCGGCCGGACGCGAGCCCGGACCGGCCGGACGGCCGGCGAAGCCCGGACGGGCGCCACCGGCACCCGGACCACCCGGACGGCCGCCGGGGCCACCGGGGCCACGGCCGCCGGGGCCCGGACGCGGGCCCGGAGCCGGACGCTGCGGCATCATGCCGGGGTTCGGACGCGGCATGCCGGACGGGGTCGGGCCGCCGGGACGCGGACCGGCCGGACGGGGCATGCCGTCGGGACGCGGGGCACCACCCGGACGGGGGGCACCGGCACCCGGGGCACCGGGGCCACCGGCCGGACGCGGACGGTCGCCACCGGGGCGCGGGGCGCCGCGGTCGGCACCGGGAGCACCGGCCGGACGCGGACGGTCGCCACCGGGGCGCGGGGCGCCGCGGTCGGCACCGGGAGCACCGGCCGGACGCGGACGGTCGCCACCCGGACGGGGACGGTCACCGGCGGGGGCGCCGGCACCCGGACGCGCACCCGGCGCGGCCGGACGGCGGTCGCCGGGACGGGCCATGCCCGTGGCGCTGCCCGAGGTGAACGGGTTGTTGCCCGGACGCGGACCGGCCGGGCGCGGGCCCGGACGGGCACCGCCACCAGCGGGGCCGGACGCCGGGCGCGGGGCCTGGGCGGCCGGACGCTCGGCGGGGGCCTCGGCCGGAGCCGGCGAGGAGAACTCGGCCGCCGGAGCAGCCGGGGCCGCCGGAGCGACGGGGCGGGCCGCCGGGCGCGGGCCCGGGGTCGGCGCGCCCGCGGGACGCGGGGCGGCGGCAGCCGGGGCGGCGGGCGCCGTTCCGGCTGCGGGGGTCGGACGGGGGGCCGGCGCCGCGGCAGGGCGCGGACCCGGGGTCGGAGCACCCGGCTTGGGTGCGGCCGCACCGGCGGCGGGACCACCGGCGGGCTGGGGCGCCGCGGGCTTCCGCGGGCCAGGCTTGGCAGCGGAACCACCACCGGTGGGGGCCACTCCCAGAGCGTCAGTCAACTTGCGCACGACCGGCGCCTCGATCGTCGAGGACGCCGAACGGACGAACTCACCGAGCTCGGTGAGCTTGGCCATGACGGCCTTGCTCTCCAAGCCAAGCTCCTTGGCGAGTTCATAAACCCGGACCTTAGCCACTTCACTCCTGTCTATGAGTCCGGGGGGTCTCGTCCGCCGGACTGTCGCTACTTCATGGGCGTACCCATCGCGTACTCATCGCGTACTCATCGAGTGCTCATCGCAATCTCGACCTACTTCCACATCGCGAGGTACCTGACTGGTGGCACGGCGCGCGGCTGCCCGCGCACTGTGCTTGTTGCGGTGGTTCTCCGCCGCGTGGAGCGGCGGCCGTAACGGGGAGGTGCCCGCCGGGCCGGCCTGAGGAAGCTCAGGGCGCCGGGGTGTCGCCTGCCCGCTCCTCGATGTACCCGCGGAGCCGCTCGGTGTCGAGCGTGCCCTGGAGCCGGAAGGCCCGGGGGAACGCCCGGCGGCGGACCGCGAGGTCGAGGCAGGCCGGATCGGGGTGCAGGTGCGCGCCCCGGCCCGGCAGTGCGCCACGGGGATCGGGGACGCAGACGCCCTCGACCGCCGTGACACGCAACAGCTGGTGCTTGGCCGCTCGCTTGCGGCAGCCCACGCAGGTGCGTTCCGGGCGTGCTCGGACATGCGTCCGGCCAGACGAAGGCAAGTCTACCCCTCCGAAGGGACATGGCGCCGCCCCGCCGATCCGGACCGGATCGGCGGGGGGCCCGTGCATCGCTGTCATCCGTCCGGCTCCGGCCACTCGGCGGAGCCGCTGCTAGTTGTCGTCGTCCCGGCCCGCGCCGTCAAAACGGCCCTGCGACCGCTCCTCGGGCTGGCCCTCGGTGTCCGGCCGGATGTCGATCCGCCAGCCGGTGAGGCGGGCGGCGAGGCGGGCGTTCTGCCCCTCCTTGCCGATCGCCAGCGACAGCTGGTAGTCGGGCACGATCACCCGTGCGGAGCGCTGGTTGAAGTCCACGATCTCGACGCTCGTCACCCGTGCGGGGGACAGCGCCGCGGCGACCATCTCGCGCGGGTCCTCCGACCAGTCGACGATGTCGATCTTCTCGCCGTGCAGCTCGCCCATCACCGCGCGCACCCGGCTGCCCATCGGGCCGATGCAGGCGCCCTTGGCGTTCAGCCCGGTCCGGCGCGACCAGACCGCGATCTTGGTGCGGTGGCCGGCCTCGCGGGCGATCGCCGCGATCTCCACGCTGCCGTCCGCGATCTCCGGGACCTCCAGCGCGAAGAGCTTCTTCACCAGGCTCGGGTGGGTGCGCGAGAGCGTCACCGACGCGCCGCGGACACCCCGGCGCACCGCCACCACGTAGCACTTGAGACGGGTGCCGTGCCGGTAGTCCTCGCCCGGGACCTGCGCCTGCGGCGGCAGGATGGCCTCCAGCTTGCCGATGTCGACCAGCACGTTCTTCGGGTCGTTGCCCTGCTGGACGACACCGGTGACGATGTCGCCCTCCTTGCCCGCGTACTCGCCGAAGGTCTGGTCGTCGGCGGCGTCGCGCAGGCGCTGCATCATCACCTGGATGCCGATGCTGGACGCGATCCGGCCGAAGCCGCTCGGGGTGTCGTCGAACTCCTTCGGCTCGACGCCCTCGTCCAGCTCCGCCGGGTCCTCCGTCGCCCACACGGTGACGTGGCCGGACTTGCGGTCCAGCTCGACCCGGGCCCGGCGGCGCGAGCCCTCGGTGCGGTGGTACGCGGTGAGGAGGGCCGACTCGATGGACTCGACCAGCAGGTCGAAGGGGATGTTCTTCTCGTTGACCAGCGTGCGCAGGGCACTCATGTCGATGTCCACGGCTACGCCTCCTCGTCTTTCGTCACGTTCATATCGGTCCGGTCGGTGCGGGGAGCGTTACTCCGCACCGTCCTCCCCCTCGTCGGAGGCGTCGTCGTCGGCGAAGTCCGGGGCCTCGTCGAGGAGCTTCTCGTCCTTGCGGTTGAACTCCACCTGGACGCGCGCCCGGTCCACCTCGGTGTACTCCAGACGGCGCTCCTTGGCGCGACCGCGGCCCTTCACCGGCTGCACCTCGACCAGCGCGCCGTCCTCGTCCGCCTCCAGCACCCGGGCGACGATCTCCCCGCCGTCGACCAGGTGGATCTTGGCCAGCCGGCCCTCGGCCCGGCGCCAGTGGCGGGGCTCGGACAGCGGACGCTCGGCGCCCGGCGAGCCGACCTCCAGCACGTAGGCGCCGGCGCCCATCACGTCGGACTCGTCCAGGGCCTCGCCGACCATGCGGCTGAACTCGGCAATGGTGTCGAGGTCCACGCCGCCGTCGGCGTCCACGTCGATCTGCACCTGCCGGCGGCTGCCCGCCTGGGTGACCTTCACGTCCTCCAGGTCCAGGCCCTCCCGGGCCGCCAGGGGCTCCAGCAACGCGCGCAGCCGGTCGATGTGGGTGGTGCTCATCCGGGTGGACTCCTCGGCCGCGTGTGCTGTTGTCAGGAGGGGGTACCGCGCCCCCCGGCGCCGGACCGGCGCAGGCCTGGTCGCGGCAGCTCGGCCCAAAGCCTATCCGGTGAAGCCGCCAACCACCGATTCCGCACGGCGCGCGGCCGCCCCCGCGACACCCACTGCGAGCAAGCTCACACCGGCCGGGCCCGGCACCCGGCAACCCAATCCATCCCCATGGACGTGGGGATTCTGTAATCATTCACGCCAACGAGGGCAGGCGGGCAGGCCGTCCTCCCGTACACGCCCCGGAGTGACGACGATGCAGCCGCCCAGCCGACGGACCTTCCTGGCCCTCGGCCTGCTCCTCACCACGGGCGGCGCGCTCACCGCCTGCACCGACTCGCACGACGGCAAGGACGCCACCGAGGGCGAGCACCGCCGCCCCGATCCCGACGAGCCGGTCCGGCTGCGCGCCGTCGCCGCCACCGACACCCTGCTCGCCGGGTACGACGCCCTGCTGGCCGGGCCGGGGGCCGGGCAGGCGGCGCAGCTCCAGCCGCTGCGGGCCGAGGCGGCCCAGCACCGGGCCGCACTGGCGGCCGGGCTGCCGGGGGCCCAGGCCTCGTCCTCGGCCGCCTCGGCGTCCGCCACCCCGGGTTCCGCCTCCCCGTCGGCCTCCGCCACCGGCGGGGCCGCGGCGGCGGTCACCAGCACCGCGGCGCTCGCCTCGCTGGAGCGGCAGACCGCGCAGACCCGGCTCGCCGACCTCGGCGCCGCCTCGCCCCAGCTGGCCCGGCTGCTCGCCTCCGTCTCCACCGCCGGGGTGCTGCACGCGGTCGCGCTCGGCGACACCGCCCCGCCGACCGTCCCGGCCCCCGGTCCCGGCTCCGCCTCGCCGTCCGCCTCCGGATCCCTCTCGCCGTCCTCGTCCGGCGCCGGCTCGTCCGCCTCCGGCTCCCCGTCCGCCGCCCCGTCCGGTGCGGGCAGTGCCGCGGCCGTCGGCCCCGAGGCCGTCACGGCCTTCCAGACCGCCCTGAGCGCCGAGCACGCCGCGATCTACGGCTACGGCGTGGTGGGCGCCCGGCTCCCCGAGGACCAGCAGCGCGCCGACGCCCGGACCGCCCTCGCCGCCCACCAGACCCGGCGGGACGCCTGGCAGCGCCTGCTCGGCGGGGCCGGCGCCACCCCGAACGCGGCCGCCGCCGGGTACCAGCTACCGTTCCCGGTCGCCGACGCGGCCGCCGCCGGCCGGCTCGCCGCCCACATCGAGACCCGGCTCACCACGGTCTACGCCGACCTGGTGGCCGCCGTCGACGGCACCCAGCGCACCACCGCGGCCGACGCGCTGCGCGAATGCGCCCTGCGCGCCCGCCACTGGGGCGCCGCCCCCACCGCGTTCCCGGGCATCCCCGACCCCGCCGCCGCCCCGGCCTCCGGCGCCCCGACGGCGGCCCCCACCCCTGCCGCCACCGGCTGACGCCGCGGCCGCGCGGACGGCCCGCCCGCCCCCGACACCACGTCACTCCCGCTCCCCCGCCGGACCCGCGGACACCGCCCTTGGCCCCACCCGTTCCCCCTCGTCGCTGACCTGCGGTTTCGCCGCCATGGCCGACAATGGACGGGTAGCACCACGGGGGAAGCACCAACCGGAAGGCCAGCATGTCGGAGGCACCAGGGCAGATCACCGTCCCCGAGTGGCTGGCGCGCAGCGCCGGCACGGACGAGGAGGGGAGGAGCTGGCTGGCGGAGCTGCCCGCGCTGGTCGCCGACGGGCTGGCCCGCTGGGACCTCACCCTGGAGCGGGTGCTCGACCCGGGCGGCAGCCTGAGCCTGATCGGCTACGTCCACCGCGACGACCTCAGCCCCGCCGTCCTCAAGGCCGGGCTGGTCACCGCCGAGACCGCCCAGGAGCACGCCGCGCTCACCCGGTGGGCCGGCCGCGGGGCCGTGCTGCTGCTGGCCGCCGACCCGGCCCGGGGGCTGCTGCTGCTGGAGCGATTGCACGGTGACATCCCGCTGCGGTCGCTGGCCGAGCCGAAGGCGATGCTGGAGGCCACCAGCCTGCTGCACCGGCTCTGGGTGGAACCGTCCGAGGGCCACCCGTTCCCCACGCTCGCCGACCGGGTCGCCGACACCACCGACCGGCTGCGCCGGCACGACGCGCTGCCGGGAGCCACCGAGGCGTCCGCCCTGGTGACCGAGGCGGTGGAGACCGCCGCGGGGCTGCTCGGCTCCGCCACCGAGACGTTCCTGCTGCACGGCGACTTCCACCACGGCAACGTCATGGCCGCCGACCGCGCGCCCTGGCTGGCGATCGACCCCCGGCCGCTGACCGGCGAGCGCGCCTACGACCTCGCCCGGCTGGTGCTGGACCGGGCCGACACCCTGGTCGGCTCCCCGGGCGTGCCGGCCGCCGTGCGCCGCCGGCTGCACCAGCTCGGCGACGCCCTGGAGGTGGACCGCGAGCGGCTGCGCGGCTGGACGCTGTTCCGCGCGGCCGACCTCGGCCTGCGCGCCCTGGCGGCGGGCCGCCGGGAGGACGCGGAGCTCTACCTGGAGTTCGCCGGCGCGCTCTGAGCCGTCGGCGGCTTCAGCAGCGGCAGCGGGGCGCCCATCACGGCGTAGAGGCGCTCGGTGTTGGGGAAGTGCACCGCGCGCGCGAGGTCCCGGTAGCCGAGCGAGCGGTAGAGACGGCGGGCGGGGGTCTCGGCGTCGATCGCGGAGAGGATGCTGCGGCGCAGGCCGGACCGCTCGCAGAGGGTCCGGATCAGGGCGGAGCCGACGCCCTGGCCCTGGAAGTCGGGCAGCACGTGCAGTTCGGTGATCGCGAAGACCCCGTCCAGCCAGTCCCCGTACCCGTAGGCCTCCAGGTAGGGCTGGATCACCGTGCTCCACCAGTGCTCGCGGCGGTTGGGCATGCCGTACCCGAAGCCGACCAGCTGTCCGCCGCTGAACGCGCCCAGGGCGATCACGCCGGGCTGCTGCGCGTGCCGTCCGACGATGTGCAGCCGGACCATGACCTCCTCGGGCGTCAGCCCGAACGCCACCGCCTGGACATCGAGCGCCTGCGACGCCCACGCCGCAAGGTCGATGGCCTCGATCGTCACCCCGGTCAGCTGATCCATGACCCGGACGTTACTACCGGCGACGGCCCGGCGCGGCCCTGGGAGGGGAACCGGGCGCCCGTAGGGCACCGGCCTCAGAAGAGAACGCTCATGAACGCGCCGACCTCGCGGAAACCGACCCGGCGGTAGGCCGCGCGGGCGCGCAGGTTGTAGTCGTTGACGTAGAGCGAGACCACCGGGGCGACCTCGCGCAGGGCGATGTCGAGGACGGCGGCCATGCCGGTCTCGGAGAGCCCCCGGCCGCGGTGGGCGGGGTCGACCCAGACACCCTGGATCTGGCAGGCCCCCTCGGTGACGGCGCCGATCTCGGCCTTGAAGAGCACCTCGCCGTCCTCGGTGAACCGGGCGAACGAGCGCCCGGCGGCGACCAGTTCGGCGACCCGGGCCTGGTAGAGCAGGCCCCCGTCGCCGGCCAGCGGGGAGACCCCGACCTCCTCGGTGAACATCGCCACGCAGGCCGGCATCAGCGTCTCGACCTCGCCCCGCCGCACCCGCCGCACCAGCGGGTCGGGGGCGATCTCGGCGGACGGCTCGGTGGCGGCCATCAGCGGCTGGTGGCCGCGGACCTCGCGGGCCGGGCCCCAACTGCGCTCCAGCAGCGCCCAGAGGGCCGCGGTGGAATCGGCGGGGCCGACGATCGAGGAGCAGCGCCGGCCCTGGCGGCGGGCCCGTTCGGCGAAGGCCTGGACGGCCTGCGGTCCGGCGTTGACCAGGACGAGGTTGGCGCCGGCGTAGCAGAGCGCGTCCAGTTCGCCGTGCTCGTCGTACCAGCCCCACATCTCGCCGCCGAGGCGCCAGGGGTCGAGGCCGACGGCCTCCACCCGGGTGGCGACGAAGGCGTTGGCCACCGGGTCGCGGTGCAGCACCTCAAGGGTGTCCGCGAGGTCGGGGGCCTCCAGGACGCGCGTGGTCACCAGGGCGCGGGCGGCCTGGAACGAGCTGGGGAGCATCACACCTCGATCGAGCATCGAGACAGCACCTCACTGAGACGACTCTGGCCGCACCCTACTCCGTGGCCCCACCCGGCTACGGCCGCGGGGCCGTCCGCGCACGGACGGCCCCGCCTCCGGAAACTACTGTCCGCCGGTCACTCCGCGGCGGTCACGGTCGGGGCGCCGGACTCGACGCCCTCGGCCTGCATCTGCTCGGCGAGCTTGAGGGCCTCCTCGATCAGGGTCTCGACGATCTTCGACTCGGGAACGGTCTTGATCACCTCGCCCTTGACGAAGATCTGGCCCTTGCCGTTGCCGGAGGCGACGCCGAGGTCGGCCTCGCGGGCCTCGCCCGGACCGTTGACGACGCAGCCCATGACGGCGACGCGCAGCGGCACCTCCATGCCCTCCAGGCCGGCGGTGACCTCCTCCGCGAGCTTGTAGACGTCGACCTGGGCGCGGCCGCAGGACGGGCAGGAGACGATCTCCAGGCCGCGCTCGCGCAGGCCGAGCGACTCCAGGATCTGGTTGCCGACCTTGATCTCCTCGGCCGGCGGGGCGGAGAGCGAGACCCGGATGGTGTCGCCGATGCCCTCGGCGAGCAGCGCGCCGAAGGCGACCGCGGACTTGATGGTGCCCTGGAACGCCGGGCCGGCCGACGC
>NZ_CP026498.1:8082439-8110334 GCF_002953255.1 Streptomyces sp. CB01881 | reverse complement strand
CAGGCGGCGGCGAGCTGGCGGTAGGCGTTGATCATCACGACCGGGTCGTTGTGCTTGACCGAGATCTTGATGTCGCGGAAGTCGTGCTCCTCGAACAGCGAGCACTCCCAGAGCGCGGACTCGACCAGCGCCTCGGGGGTGGCCCGGCCGTACTTCTCCAGCAGGCGCTTGTCGAGCGAGCCGGCGTTGACGCCGATCCGGATCGGGACGCCGGCGTCCTTGGCGGCCTTGGCGATCTCGCCGACCTTGTCGTCGAAGGCCTTGATGTTGCCCGGGTTGACGCGGACCGCGGCGCAGCCGGCGTCGATCGCGGCGAAGACGTACTTCGGCTGGAAGTGGATGTCCGCGATGACCGGGATCTTCGACTTCTTGGCGATGATCGGCAGCGCGTCGGCGTCGTCCTGCGACGGGCAGGCCACCCGGACGATCTGGCAGCCGGACGCGGTCAGCTCCGCGATCTGCTGCAGCGTGGCGTTGATGTCCGCGGTCACCGTGGTGGTCATCGACTGCACGGAGACGGGCGCGTCACCACCGACCGGAACGTTGCCGACCATGATCTGCCGGGAGTAACGGCGCTTGGCGAGCGGCTTGAGCGGCAGGGACGGAATACCGAGCGAGATCGCGGTCATGTGCGCAGGGTTCCCCGGGGTTGAGGTGAGATCGGTCCGGCCGTTCGGGAAGGCCGGGGCCGGGCGTGCGGACGAACGCGCACCCGGCCCCCAACGGTACGGCACGGTGGTGGGCTTGGGCACACCAGCCGTACCCGCACCCTCAGCTGATCTTGACGGGGTTCACCAGGTCGGCGACCAGGACGAGCAGGGTGAAGCCGATGAAGATGCTGGCCACCACGTAGGCGAGCGGCATCAGCCGGGCCACGTCGAAGGGCCCCGGGTCGGGCCGCTTGAACAGCTGCGCGAAACGCCGGCGGACCGACTCCCAGAGCGCGCCCGCGATGTGGCCGCCGTCCAGCGGCAGCAGCGGCAGCATGTTGAACAGGAAGAGCGACAGGTTGATGCCGGCCAGCAGGTTCACGAAGAACGCGATCCGCTGGCTGCCGGGGATGTCGAGGGAGAACACCTCGCCGCTCACCCGGGCGGCGCCGACCATGCCGATCGGCGAGTCCGGGTCGCGCGGCGCGTCGTCCACGACGGCGTTCCACAGCCCCGGGATCTTGCCGGGCAGCGCGACCAGCGACTTCACCCCGTTCTCGGCCATGTCGTACATCCGGTCGACGGACTGGCCGAAGCCCAGCTGGACGACCCCGCTCGTGGGGGTGAACCCGAGGAACCCGGCCTGCACGGTCTGGCCCTTCACCGGGAGGTTGTTGCCGTCGTACTTCTGCACGTCGTTGACGGCGATGGTGGGCGTGAGCGTCACCCGCGTGCCGTCGCGGTCGACCACGACCGGCACCGTCCGCCCGGCCGACCTGCGGATGTCCGCCTGGAGCTGCTCGTAGTCGCGGATCCGGTCACCGTCGAAGGAGACGACCTTGTCACCGGGCTTCAGCCCGGCCTGGGCGGCCGGCGTCAGCGGGGCGCCCGCCGGGCAGGTGTCGGTGGGCTGGCCGGCCTTGACGACGCACTGCGCGACCGTGCCGATCGTCGGCACCGGCATGTTGACCCCGAAACCCATCAGGTAGGTCAGGAACAGCCCGAACGCCAGGACCAGGTTCATGAACGGGCCCGCGAACATCACGATGACGCGCTTCCACGGCTTGCGCGTGTAGAACAGCCGGTGCTCGTCGCCCTCCTGGAGCTCCTCGTACGAGGCCTCCCGGGTGTCCTCGATCATCGTCCGGAACGGCGAGCTGCTGCGCTTGGTGATCCGCCCGTCCTCGCCGGGCGGGAACATCCCGATCATGCGGATGTACCCGCCCAGCGGGATCGCCTTGAAGCCGTACTCCGTCTCGCCCTTCTTCCGGGACCAGACGGTCGGGCCGAAGCCGACCATGTACTGCGGCACCCTGATGCCGAACAGCTTGGCCGTGGAGAGGTGGCCCAGCTCGTGCCAGGCGATCGAGATCAGCAACCCGACCGCGAAGACCAGGATGCCGACCACCGTCATCACCGTTGCCACCGATGCTCCTCCGTCATGCCGCTCCGCCGTCGTCCTGTCCTACCGGATACCACCGCGGTCTGTCACCGGCCGCGGCGCCGGGTCCGTCAGCCCGCCGCCAGCTCGCGGGCCCGGGCGCGTGCCCAGTCCTCCGCGTGCAGGACGTCCTCGACCGTCAGGGAAGTTCCCGCCGCGGGCGTTCCGTGCTCGGCCACGACCTTGGCAACAGTGTCCACGATCCCCGTGAAGGCGAGGCGGCCGTTCAGGAAGGCGTCCACGCACTCCTCGTTCGCCGCGTTGAAGACGGCCGGGACGGTGCCGCCCAGCGAGCCCGCCTCGCGGGCCAGCTCCACCGCCGGGAAGGCCTCGTTGTCCAGCGGGAAGAACTCCCAGGTGGCCGCCTTGGTCCAGTCGCACGCGGGCGCCGAGTCCGGGACCCGGTCCGGCCAGCCGATGCCCAGCGCGATCGGCATCCGCATGTCCGGCGGGCTGGCCTGGGCCAGCGTGGAACCGTCCGTGAACTCCACCATCGAGTGCACCACCGACTGCGGATGGACCACGACCTCGATCCGCTCGAACGGCACGTCGTACAGCAGGTGCGCCTCGATCACCTCCAGGCCCTTGTTGACCAGGGTGGCCGAGTTGATCGTCACCACCGGGCCCATCGCCCAGGTCGGGTGCGCCAGCGCGTCCTGCGGGGTCACGCCCGCCAGCTGCTCGCGGCTGCGGTTGCGGAACGGGCCGCCGCTGGCGGTGACCACCAGCTTGCGGACCTCCGCCCGGGTCCCGCCGGCCAGCGCCTGGAACAGCGCGGCGTGCTCGGAGTCCACCGGCACGATCTGCCCGGGCTTCGCGACCGCCTTCACCAGCGGGCCGCCGACGATCAGCGACTCCTTGTTGGCCAGCACCAGCACCCGGCCCGCCTCCAGCGCGGCCAGCGTCGGGCGCAGGCCGATCGAGCCGGTGATGCCGTTCAGCACCGAGTGGCACTGCGTCGCGGCCAGTTCGGTGGCCGCGTCCGGGCCCGCCAGCACGGCGGGCAGCGGCCGGCCCGCGGCCTTCGCCGCCAACGCCTCGCGCAGCGCCGGCTCGGCCGCCGGGTCGGCGACCGCCACGGTGTGCACGCCCAGCTCAAGCGCCTGCTCGGCCAGCAGCTCCACCCGGCCGCCCGCCGCCGACAGGGCGACCACGCGGAACCGGTCCGGGTTGCGGCGCACCACGTCGATGGCCTGGGTGCCAATCGAACCGGTGGAACCGAGGATCACCAGCTCCCGGGGGACGGAAGGGTCCTTCACCACGGGGGTGAAGCGCAGCTGCGGGTGCGCGAGCGAAGTCATGCGCCCATTGTGTCCTGCCCGCGGGCCTCCCCAGGACGCCGGTCCGTGCTCCCGCTACCGTCGGAGCCATGCGTACCGTCATCGCCGGGGGCCACGGACAGATCGCGCTCAAGCTGGAACGGCTGCTCGCCGAACGCGGCGACCGGCCCGCCGGGATCATCCGCCGCCCCGAACAGGCCCCGGACCTGGTGGACGCCGGCGCCGAGCCGCTGCTGCTCGACCTGGAGGCCGCCACCGCCCCCGAACTCGCCCAGGTGCTGGCCGGCGCCGACGCCGTGGTCTTCGCCGCCGGCGCCGGGCCGGGCAGCGGCGCCGGCCGCAAGAACACCGTCGACCGCGACGCGGCCGTCCTGCTCGCCGACGCCGCCCGGCTGGCCGGCGTCCGGCGCTACCTGATGATCTCCTCGATGGGCGCCGACGCCGGCGCGACGTACCCCGCCGACCCGGTCTTCGAGACCTACCTGCGGGCCAAGGGCGCCGCCGACGACGCCGTCCGGGCGAGCACCGCGCTGGAGTGGACGGTGCTGCGCCCCGGCAGGCTCACCGACGGCCCCGGCACCGGCCTGGTCCGGCTCGCCCCGTCCGTCGGGCGCGGAGCGGTGGACCGGGCCGACGTGGCCGCCGTGCTGGCCGCGCTGCTGCACGAGCCGGGCACCGCCGGGCAGACCCTGGAACTGGTCTCCGGCAACGCCACCGTGGCCGAGGCCGTCGCGGCGGCCGCCGGGCACGGCTGAACCGCTCCCCGTCCCCTCCCGGACACGGTCCCGTCCCGGACACGCCGAGGGGCCCGGCCACCGCTCCGCGCGGTACCGGGCCCCTCGACGCTCGTCCTACGCTCGTCCTAGAGGTCCAGGCCGGTGAGGACCAGGACCTTCTCGACGGTGTAGTCGTCCATCGCGTACTTGACGCCCTCGCGGCCGACGCCGGAGTCCTTGACACCGCCGTACGGCATCTGGTCGGCGCGGTAGGACGGGGCGTCACCGATGATCACGCCGCCGACCTCCAGCTCCCGCTGGGCGCGGAAGGCGGTCTGCAGGTCACGGGTGAAGACGCCCGCCTGCAGGCCGAAGTCGGAGTCGTTGACGGCGGCGAAGGCCTCGTCGGTACCGTCCACCTTGTGCAGCGACAGGACCGGGCCGAACACCTCGGCCTTGGCCAGGATCGCGTCGGCCGGCAGGTCGGCCAGCACGGTCGGGGCGTAGGTCGCGCCCTCGCGGGTACCGCCGGTCAGCACCTTGGCGCCCTTGGCGACGGCGTCGTCCACCCAGGACTCCACCCGCTTGGCGGCGTTCTCGTCGACCAGCGGGCCGACGTCGGTGGCGTCCTCGTTCGGGTCACCGGTGACCTGGGCCCGGACCTTGGCGACGACCTTCTCCACCAGCGCGTCGTAGACGGACGCGTCGGCGATCACGCGCTGCACCGAGATGCAGGACTGGCCGCCCTGGTAGTTGGCGAACATCGCGATCCGGGTGGCGGCCCAGTCCAGGTCGGCCTCGGAGGACCAGTCGGCGAGCACCACGGCCGCGGCGTTGCCGCCCAGCTCAAGGGTGGTGTGCTTGCGCGGCACCGAGTCCATGATCTGGTAGCCGACCTTGTCCGAACCGGTGAAGGAGATCACCGGCAGACGCGGGTCCTGCACCAGGGCGGGCATCCGGTCGTTCGGCACCGGCAGGACGCTCCAGGAACCGGCCGGCAGGTCCGTCTCGGCCAGGATCTCGCCCAGCACCATCGCCGAGAGCGGGGTGGCCGGAGCCGGCTTGAGGATGATCGGGGCGCCGACCGCGATCGCCGGGGCGACCTTGTGGGCGACCAGGTTCAGCGGGAAGTTGAACGGGGCGATGCCCAGCACCACGCCACGCGGGAACCGGCGCACCACCGCGAAACGGCCGACGCCGCCCGGGTCGGTGTCCAGCCGCATGGTCTCGCCGTTGGTCCGGCGGGCCTCCTCGGCCGCCCAGCGGAAGACGGAGACGGCACGGCCGACCTCACCGCGGGCCCACTTGATCGGCTTGCCGTTCTCGGCGGTGATCAGCCGGGCGATCTCCTCGGTGCGCTCGGCCAGGCGCTTGGCCACGTGGTCCAGCGCGGCGGCGCGCACGTGCGCGGGGGTCGCGGCGAACACCGGAAGCGCGGCGACGGCGGCGTCCAGCGCCTCCTCGACCTGGGCCTCGGTCGGCACGCTGACCTTGCCGACCAGGCGGCCGTCCCAGCTGTTGTGCACCTCGAAGTCGGCGTCGCCGCTAGCCCGGCGGCCGGCCAGCCAGAATTCGTACGTGGTGGTCACCGTGGTACCGGCCCTCTCCTCGTCGTCCTCACGGCCCCACGGACGTGGGACCTGGAACCGAGGGTAGGGCGGCGGCGCACCGACCCGGATTGGCCACGAAGTAGCGTTCGCCCGGGCAGGCACTCCACGGCGTCCAGCCCGGGGATTTATTCCTCGCCGGAGCGCCGGGGATCCGTTCCTCGCGGGAGCGCCGGGGAACTACTCCTCGCCGGAGCGCAGCGCCAGCCAGAGCTCCATCCGCACGTCGGTGTCGTCCAGCGAACGCCCGAGCAGCTCCTCGACCCGCCGCATCCGGTACCGCAGGGTGTGCCGGTGCACGCCCAGGTCGGCGGCGGCCGCGTCCCACTGACCGTGTCTGGACAGCCAGGCGCGCAGTGAGGCCACCAGGTCACCGCGCGCCGTACGGTCGTGCTCCCGCAGCGGACGCAGCAACCCCTCCGCGAACGCCGTCACCGCGTCCTCCCCGAGCAGCGGCAGCAGCGAACCCGCCCCCACCTCCTCGTGGTCCACCGACCGGCGGCCGCCGCGCAGCGCCACCGCCAAGGCCCGCTCGGCCTGCGCGTGCGCCGTCCCCGCCTCCTCCAGCGCGGCCGGCGCCGAGACGCCCAGCGACAGCCCCTCGTGCTCCTCCACCACCCCGAGACAGGCCCGGTGCACCGCACCGTTGTCCAGCGCCAGCACCATCAGCCGCTCCCCGTGCGCACCGTCCTCCCGCGCCACCAACAGCTTCTCGCCCACCCGGGCACCGGCCTGCTCGGCCCGGTCACCCAGCTCGCCCAGCGCCTCCGCGGCGTCCACGCCCTGCCCGGCGCCCGCCACCATGACCCGGACCGTCCCCTCCGGCAGCCCGCCGAACAGCCCCGCAGCCACCTGCCGGGCCGTCGCCACCTCACCCGCCAGCACCATCCGCAGCAGCGCCGCACCCATCCGCTCCTCCGCCTGCCGCAGCTCCCGCGAGCGCTCCAGGGTGAGGGTCAGCAGCGCCACCGCCGCGTTCAGCACGTACCGCTCGGTCGGCGTGATCCGGTCCTCGGTCCCCACCGCCAGGAAGCCCCGGGCCCGCCGGTCCGCCCCCAGCGACTGGACCACCACGTAGTCCTCGTCCGCCGTGTCTATCCCCGGCGCCCGCCCCTGCAGCGCGGCGCTCGACGGCGCCGGCCGGCGACGCAGCCGGTCCACCTCGGCCGCCAGCCGCCCCGCCCGGCGCGCCGCCCAGTCCGGCGCCACCACCGACAGCGCACCCGACCCGTCGTACAACGCCGCCCAGCCACCGAGCCGCGCCGCCAGCCGGCGCACCACCGCGGTGGTGCCGTCCTTGCCCAGCGCCGCCCGGGTCAGCTCCTCCTGCGCCTCGAAACTGGTCGTCACCGCCTCGTACTGCTCGGCCGCCAGCGCCGCCGACACCACCTTGCTGATCGCGATGAACGGCGTCGGCTCGGGCACCCGCAGCAGCGGCAGTCCCCGCTGCGCCGCCGCGTCCACCAGCGGCTGCGGCACCTCCGTGTGCGACAACCCGACGCCCAGCCCCAGCCCCACCACGCCCGCGTCGGCCAGCCGGTGCACGTACGCCTGCAGCTGGGCGGCGGTGCGGCCCAGCTTGATGCCGGTGGTGAGCAGCAGCTCGCCACCCTCGAGGAACGGCGTCGGGTCGTCCAGCTCGCTGGTGTGCACCCAGCGGACCTGCCGCTCCAGGTGGTCCGCACCGGCGAGAACCGTCAGATGGAGCGAGGTGTTGCGGACGACGGAGGCGAGTGTGGGAGGCATGGCACCTTCGAGGGAACGACCTGACCGCGCCGTTGCGGCCGGGCGAGGAGAGGGCAGCGGGAGCTGGGGACTACGTGGGCTACGAGGACGTCGGGGCTTCGGGCCCCCTATTGGCTTCGGGGCCTCTGTTTCGGGGCGTCGGGGCTGAGGGAGGGGTCTCTCCTCTCATTATGGACGCCCCGGACAACCGGCACTGCCGAATCCACCTCGAAGGCGAGCTTCAGCCCCGCAGATCCACCAGCAGCGGCGGCACCTGCTCCCCCGACACCGCCGTCAACGACACCACCGCGTGCCCCGCCGGCAACGCGTGCGCCAGGTCCGACGGCGACCAGCGCAACCGCTCCACGTCCCGGGTCGTCACCGACTCGGTCTGCGCGGTCGTCCCCGACAACGCCTTCCGGCCCAGCCGCCCGGCCCGCCGGAGGGCTCCGCCCTCCGTCAGTGGAGCGTGGGTGACGACCTTCTCGTGGATCACGTGAGTGCCCCAGGCTTCGGAGAAGAACTTTCCGTCCCACGGCGCAATACCGGGGAAGACCATTCGGCACCCGACGGCACCGAACAACGGCGTCCGCAGCACCTCGGGCAGGTCCATGAGCGTGCGCAGCAACAGAACCGCTCCGGCGTTGGCGCCGCGCATCCGCTGCAGCCCTCGCACCGTGCTCGCGTCGAGTGCCGCCGATGCGTCGTCCACCACCAGGCCGGCGAAGAGCGAACGATCCTCACGGGCAGCCGCCGCCAGCACGAACTGACCCACCACCAGCCGCGACAGCATCCGCGCCGCCTCCGGGTGGCTGCGCTCCGGCAGCTTCACCCTGACCCGGAGCGGGTGGTCGAGGGCACGCATCGCGAACGGCGGCCGACCGGTGCCGTCGGTCATGAACGCCCCTTCGAAGGCCGGCCGGTCCAGCAACGCGAGCCGGTCCGCCAGCAGTGCCCCCGGGTCGTCGGCCCGGCCGCGTTGCAGGTCGCGATGTTCTAGGTCCCGCTCATAGGTTGCCAGCCGGCCGGCCGCCCGCAAGGCCTTCACCAGCGTCTCCCTGACGTCCGCCTCACCCGAGAGCAGCCCTCGCAGCTCTCGCACGCCGGGATAGCGACCGTACGCGGCGTGGAACGGGCCGACGACCTGCTGGAGAGCCATCCGGGCACTCTCCGCGCGTGCAGTCAGCTCGTCCGGCAACAGTGCGTCCGCCAGCCGGGCGGCGGCTTCGTCCGGGTCCTGGGTGGAACCGTAGAGGTCCAGGCCGTAAACCGAACCAGACTCCCCCGGCGCGATCACCACGTCGTACCAGGAGTCCGGGCCGAGATCGGCGTCCGCGGCCCCGATCGCCACCACGCACGCCGTCCCCGCCAGCGCCTGGAGGCAGAGCGCCTCGACGGCGGGCCGGGCCAGCCGCGCTGTCTTGCCGGTCCCCGCTGGGCCGACCGCAAGGAGCGAAGTGCCCAGCAGCGTCGGATCAAGCGCGAATCCGGTCGTCCGGTAGGTCTGAGGGTTCTTCGGAACATCCTGAGTCGTCCCGAGCCGCACCTGCTGCACCAGCAGGTCGTGATGCGCAACCCGCCCGGTCAGCTCCCGACTCCCGGACGGGTGACTGAACGCCGCCGCGCCCCGAGCCATCACCTGTTCCACAAAGGCCGGTACGAACACGTGGTCGGCCTGGGCCGACTCCCACGCCCGCTGGATTCGCACGTAGTCGACATCCCCGACCGCTTCCCCGTCGAGCCTCCCCGCTGCCGCGCTGGCACCGCCAACACGTTGGGCAAACCACGGGTCCGCAACCGGCGGCACCTCCGGCGATGCCGTCGGTTTGACAGGGCCCGACCCCTCATGGGTGATCGCCCGTGCGAGCACAGGAGCGATGTTCTGCCGCCAGCCGGCGCGGGTCAGGAATCGGCGGGCTACTTCCCGCCAGCGGCCCGTCCGCCAGAAGACCGCCGCCGCACAGCTGACGGTGACCAGATTGATCAGGATCTGCACCGCGTTGAACTGGTCGGGCGAGGTCCCGTCGAACCAGCGGAGGAGGAACCCCGCCGCGTACATCAGCACCACAGTGCCGATGTAGTACGTGGCGACGGTTGCGACCACGTTCAACGCAGCCCGGAGCAGCAGCGGCCCGGTGGGCACCTTCGCCTCTTCGGCCTGTTCCGGGTCGACCTGTTGGTAGCCCTGGCGGTAGATGCCCGGGGGGGCTTCGGGGCGGGGGGCGGCGACCCAGGCGGGGAGGTCGAAGGGGGGGTGGTGGGGCCGGGGGTGGGGCAGGGGTGTGGAGGGTCTGGTGGTGGTCCGCTCGCCGTGGCCCCGTGCCCCGTCCAGTTCCATGTACGGCCCCGCTCCCTCGCCCGCCCGGCCCGACCGTCGTCGTCGGTGCCGCCATACCCATGCCGCCGTACCGGCGACACGCCCGCGCTCAATGTAGTGGAGCGGAGCCTCCGGGTAGTCGCACCACCCGCGCTGGCCGCCTAGGACAAGTCGGACGGCCCAGTGCTACCGAGTGGCGCATGCCTGGCCGGGGAAGGCGGCCGTAGCCTGCGAAGCACCGAGCCGAGAAGTCTGGAGAAACCCATGAGCGCCGCAACGCCGCTCCCGCAGGAGCGCCGCCTGGTCACCGCGATCCCCGGTCCGAAGTCGCAGGAGCTGCAGGCCCGCAAGCTGGGTGCGGTGGCGGCCGGCGTCGGCACCACGCTGCCGGTGTACGTGTCCCGCGCCAACGGTGGCGTACTGGAGGACGTGGACGGCAACTCGCTGATCGACTTCGGCTCCGGCATCGCCGTGACCAACGTCGGCAACAGCGCCGAGGCCGTGGTGGCCAAGGCGACCGAGCAGCTGGCCGCCTTCACGCACACCTGTTTCATGGTGACCCCGTACGAGGGTTACGTGGCCGTGGCCGAGCAGCTCAACGAGCTGACCCCGGGTGACCACGACAAGCGCACCGCGCTGTTCAACTCGGGCGCCGAGGCGGTCGAGAACGCAGTGAAGATCGCCCGCGCCTACACCAAGCGCACCGCCGTCGTGGTGTTCGACCACGGTTACCACGGCCGCACCAACCTCACCATGGGCCTGACGGCGAAGAACATGCCGTACAAGCAGGGCTTCGGTCCGTTCGCCCCGGAGATCCACCGCGTGCCGGTGGCCTACCCGTACCGCTGGCTGACCGGTGCGGAGAACTGCGCCGCCGAGGCCGCCGCCCAGGCGATCGACATCATCAACAAGCAGATCGGCGCCGAGAACGTCGCCGCGATCATCATCGAGCCGATCCAGGGCGAGGGCGGCTTCATCGAGCCGGCCAAGGGCTTCCTGCCGGCGATCGTGGAGTTCGCGAAGGCCAACGGCATCGTGTTCGTCGCGGACGAGATCCAGACCGGCTTCTGCCGGACCGGCCAGTGGTTCGCCTGTGACGACGAGGGCATCGTCCCGGACCTGATCACGACTGCCAAGGGCATCGCCGGCGGTCTGCCGCTGGCCGCGGTGACCGGTCGCGCCGAGATCATGGACGCCGCGCACGCGGGCGGCCTGGGCGGCACCTACGGCGGCAACCCGGTGGCGTGTGCCGCCGCGCTGGGCTCCATCGAGACCATGAAGGAGCTGGACCTCAACGCCAAGGCGCAGCGGATCGGCGAGATCATGCTGGACCGCCTGCGGGCGATGCAGGAGAAGTTCGAGATCATCGGCGAGGTCCGCGGCCGCGGCGCGATGATCGCGATCGAGCTGGTGAAGCCGGGTGGCAAGGAGGCGAACGCGGAGGCCACCGCGGCCATCGCCAAGGCCTGCCACGCCGAGGGCCTGGTGGTCCTGACCGCCGGCACCTACGGCAACGTGCTGCGCTTCCTGCCGCCGCTGGTCATGCCGGAGCACCTGCTGAACGAGGGCCTGGACATCCTTGAGGGTGCCTTCTCGCTCCAGGGCGTCACCACCGCCTGAGCCTGCCGCCCGACCGGGCGCCACAGACCCGCCGGAGGGATGTCCGGACAGCGCTGAACGGCCCGTCGGGACTCTCGTCCCCGCGGGCCGTTCGGCTGTCCCGGCCCGGTTGGGCCCGGTTCGGCCGGGTGTGCGAGGCCGTCCGGACCGGGGCCCGGCCGGGGTGAAGATGCTGTGCGGAATCGCTGAAGCTCCTCGGAGCGGCACGGCTGTTGACGTAGTGTCATGACAGATGGACAGCGAGCCTCAGCCATTGACGGATCCGTCCGCAACACCGCCCCAGGTGGCGGGTCCGCGTGCCGCCCGCGATGACAACCAGGCCGTCCCGCAAGGGCCGGCGCACACCGAAGGCCGATCGACCGACCGTCCGACCCACACCCCCCGGGGCGCACGGAACGGCGATCATCAGAGCCGCCCCGGAGCTCTCCCCCCTGCTCCGGGGCGGCCGCTTCGCGTTCTCGGGCGGTTCGCCGCCTCCGCCGCGCTGCCGGTCCTGCTGGGCGGGGTGCTGGTACTGGTCTCCTGGCAGGTGGCCGTCGACGGGCCGCTGCTGGGTCTGGACCGGTGGACCCGGCACACCGTCCGGGAGAGCCGGCACGAGCTGCACAGCACGCTGCTCAACCATCTCGGCAAGGCGCTCTCGGACCTCGGCAGTTCGGTCCCGGCGATCCCGACGCTGCTGGCCGGCGGGGCGCTGGCCGGGTGGCGGTCCCGCCGGGCCGGGGCGCCGCGCTGGTGGCGGCCGGTGGTGACCACGGTGCTGACGGCCGGGCTGATCCCGCTGCTGGTCGTCCCGGCGAAGGCCTGGTTCGCCCGCCCGGGCCCGTTCGGGGTGCCGCTGGCGCCGGACCAGTGGGGCTGGTACCCGTCCGGGCACACGGCGACCGCGACCCTCTCGTACGGCGTGGCCGTGCTGCTGCTCGCCCGTACGGTGGGCGCCGCGGCCCGCCGCCGGCTGTACGCGGCGGCCGCGCTGCTGGTGGCCGGTGTCGGCCTCGGGCTGGTGTGGAGCGACTACCACTGGCTGCTGGACGTGGTGGCCAGCTGGTGCCTGGGCGGCCTGGTGCTCTGGGCGTTCGCCCGGTGGCTGCCGCCGCGCAGACCCCGGGGGCGGAACTCCTAGCCCTCGGTGGGCTCGTCGTTGCGGTGGACGTGGCCGGCCTCACCGTTGTCGCGGTGCCACTGGACGACCAGCTCGTCGCGGGCGCCGAAGCGGACGAGGTGACGGCCGACGACGTCCTCCAGGCCGGGCAGGTTCTCGGTCTCGCCCTCGACGGCGAGCAGCAGGGCGTCGGGCGCGGCCTCCAGGGTGGCGGTTCCGGCGCCGAAGGTGAGGGTGCCGCGGCCGGTCTCGTCGGACCAGTGGGCGTCGATCTTGCGGCCCATGTGGGCGGCGAGCTGCTTGGCGTAGCGGGCGGGGCGGTCGGTGGCGACGCGGGCTTCGGAGCGGGGCACGTGCCCTCCAGGGGTCGACGGAGGGAACTTAGGGTGCCCTCACTTGTGGCTACGCTAACCCAGATGCTGAGCTTTACTCAACATATTTCCGGCGCCCGCCGGGATCCGGCTCCGCACCGGGCCCGATGCCCGGCCCCAGGCCCGCCCGACGTCCGGTCCGACGGACGGTCCGACGGACGCTCCTCGCCGCCTTCCGCCTCCCGGACCGGCCGATACCCTTGGTCGAACACCTGCCGAGGAGAGCCGCCCATGACCACGACGCCGACCGACGACGCGGCGAGCCCCTCCCCGGCCCCGGACGCGCCCGGCGGTGCCACTGCTCAGGACTCCGCTCCTCCGGACTCCACGCCCCAGGACTCCACACCCCAGGACGCCGCTCCCCCGAACTCCGGCGCCCCGGACACCGGCGCCCTGGACACCGCCGCCGAGCTCGCCGACGCGATGACCCGGGCGATCAAGCGGATCCGCCGCCGCACCAGCGAGCGGCTGGAGCCCTACGGCATCACCCCCGGCCAGGGCCGCGCGCTGCGTACCCTCGCGCACGCCCCCGGCTGCGAGCTGCCGGACCGGGCCATGCGGCTGAGCGACCTCGCGGACCGGCTGCACATCGCCCCGCGCTCGGCCACCACCGTGGTCGACGCGCTGGAGGAGGCGGGCCTGGTCGAGCGCACCCCGGACCCGGCCGACCGGCGCGCGGTGCGGATCGTGCTGACCGAGGCCGGCCGTTCGGCGGTGGAGCGGATCGGGCTGGTCCGGCACGAGGTGGCGCAGGAGTACTTCGGTCCGGTCAGCCCCGCCGAGCAGGACGTGCTGCTGCGGGTGCTGCGCTCCGCCGAGGCCGCGTACGCGGCCGCCACGCCGCCGCGCCGGACAGCGCCCCCGGGCGCAGCGCAGTGATCCCGATCCCGGCGATCACCAGCAGTGCGGCGCAGCCGGCCGGCGGGCTGATCCTCTCGCCGAGCAGCAGCCAGGCCGAGGACATCCCGAACACCGGCACCAGCAGGGAGTAGGGCGCCACGGCGCCGGCGTCGTAGCCGCGCAGCAGGAAGCTCCAGGCGACGAAGCCGAACAGGGTGGAGACCAGCCCGACGTACCCGATCGCGCCGAGCCCGGCCGGAGTGATCTCACGCAGCGCCTTCAGGTCGGCGGCCGGCCCCTCGACCAGCAGGGAGAGCCCGAGCAGCGGCAGCGGCGGGACGGCGCTGACCCAGACCATCCAGCGCAGCGCGTCCGGCGGGGCGGCCTTGCGGGTCAGCACGTTCGACAGCCCCCAGGCCACGGCGGCCAGGACGACCAGGACGAACGCGCTGACCGGGCCGCCGAGACCGTGGTCGAGGGCGGTCAGCCCGATGCCGGCGAAGGCCACGGCCAGCCCGGCCAGCCGCTGCCCGCCGGGTCGCTCGCCCAACAGCACGGCGGCGAACAGTGCGGTGAAGACCGCCTGGCCCTGGAGGACCAGCGAGGAGAGCCCGGCGGGCATCCCGGCGTGCATGCCGAGGAAGAGCAGCCCGAACTTGACCACCCCGAGCACGAATCCGACCGCGAGCACCCATCGCCAGGCCACCCGGGGCGGCCCGACGAAGAAGACCGCCGGGACGGCGACCACCGCGAAGCGCAGCGCGCAGAAGAGCAGCGGCGGGAAGTTCTGCAGGCCGATGTGGATGAGCACGAAGTTGAGGCCCCACACGGCGGCCACCAGGACGGCCAGGGCGATGTGACGCGGTCTCATGCTGCCGCGGGTGGCGGCCGGTGCTGCGGTCATGGGTCGAGGATGCCGCCACCAACCATGTAGCACCAGCGATGAATACTGAAGGCCACGCTTTAGCATTACTGCATGATGGATCTGGGGCGCCTGCGGGCGCTGCACGCGGTCGCCGTGCACGGTTCGGTGGGCGGGGCCGCCGCCTCGCTCGGGTTCACCCCGTCGGCGGTGTCGCAGCAGATCGCCAAGCTGGAGCGCGAGACCCGGACGGTGCTGCTGGAACGACAGGGCCGGGGCGTGGTGCTGACGGACGCCGCGCGCGAACTGGCCGCGACCGCGCAGGCGGTGCTGGGCCTGGTGGAACAGGCCGAGGTCCGGTTGGAGGAGCAGCGCGGCCGGGCGGTCGGGCGGCTCCTGGTGGCGGCCTTCGCCACCGGCGCCCGGGGGCTGATGCCGGGCACGCTCGCCGACCTGCGCGAGCGCTGCCCCGAGCTGGACGTCCGGCTGCTGGAGAGCGACCCGTACCCGGCCGCCGAGCTGGTGGCCCGGGGCGAGGTGGACCTGGCACTCGTCCAGGACTGGCCGACCGTACCGCTGCCGGTGCAGGAGGGTCTCTCCCGGCTGGAGCTCGGCACGGACCCGGTGGACCTGCTGCTGCCGGCCGCCCACCCGCTGGCCGCGCTGGCCGTGGTGCCGGTGGGACGGCTGTGCGGGCTGCGGTGGATCAGCGTGCCGCCGGGCAACATCTGCCACGACTGGCTGGTGCGGACGCTGCGGGAGGCCGGCGAGGAGCCCGAGGTGCGTTACCAGGTCGGCGAGTTCGAGACGCAGATCGCGCTGATCGCGGCCGGGCTCGGCGTCGGCCTGGTGCCGCGGTTGGGACGGGGCGCGCTGCCACCGGAGGTGGTCGCCCGGCCGGTCGTGCCGGAGCCCTCCCGCCGGGTGTTCGCACTCTGGCGCACCCAGACCTCCCGGCGCCCGGCGATCACCGCCGCGCTGGCCGCGATGCGCACCCGGTGGGCCGCGCTCGGCGGGTGAACGGCCGGGTCCGCGGGCAGTCGGCTCGCGGGGTCGGCCCCTGGGCGGTCGGCCCCGGGCCGGTGAACGGTCGCCCGCACGGGGACGCCGCGGCCCGTCAGCCCGTCAGCCCGTCAGCCCGCGAGGCCGATCACCAGCCACATGAAGGCCACCCCCACCAGGGTGCAGAGCAGTGTGGTGCGCGAGGGGTGCGGGCTGTGTGCCTCGGGGAGGATGTCGGAGGTGGCCAGGTAGAGCAGGAACCCGGCGAAGAAGCCGAGGTAGAGGCCGAGCAGCCGCTCCGGGATGGTGAACAGCAGGGTGATCGCGGCGCCGGTCACCGGCGCGAGCGCGTCCGCCGCCAGCAGGGTCAGCGCCCGCCGCCGGTCGTTACCGTACAGTCGGGTGATCGTGTACGTGTTGAAGCCGTCCGCGAAGTCGTGCGCGACCACGGCGATGGCGACGACCGTCCCCACGGTGGTGCCGGCCTGGAAAGCAGCGCCGATCGCGAAGCCGTCCATCACGCTGTGGCCGACCAGGGCCAGCGCCGCGGTCAGTCCGATGCCCGGCGCCCCGCTGTCGGCGCCGGACGCCATGCCGTGTCCGTGCCCGTGGGCGTGCCGGTGGCCGTGGGTGTGCTCGGCGTACTCGCCCTCGTGGCCGCGGTGGATGGCCACCGCCCGCTCGACGATGTGGATGGCCAGGAACCCGGCCGCGAACATCAGCAGGGCCTGCGGCACTCCGTGGAGCTCCTCGGGCGCCTGGCGCACCGCCTCCGGCAGCAGGTCGAAGGCGACCACGCCGAGCATCAGCCCGGCCGCGAAACCCAGCACCAGATGACGGCGGTCACCGGTGCGCTGGGCGACGTAGCCTCCGATCAGGGTCATCAGGAACGCCCCGGCGGCGACCAGGATCGCGGTCACCGCGCCTCCCCCGTACCGGGCACCGTGCCCACGCTGCCACCCCCGTCCCGCCCTCGCCCGGGCCGATCACCGGCCGCTGCCGGAGGGCTGGGCCGGGCGGCCGCCGTGAGGCGCCGCCGCCCGCCGGGCCCGGTCGCCTGGCGCCCGCGCCCACCAGCCTCACGCGCCGTCCGGACGGACGCCTGCCGGGCGGGCCGTCGGGGTGAGCGGCACTCCCCCCGGGCGGCTCCTCCGGGCCCCGGCGGCGGCTCGGCGGCCGACAGAGCCGACGGCCGAGGACGGACGACCGAGGACGCACGACCGACGCCGTAGTGGCCCCGGCACGGTGGCCGACCGGTCACCGGCCCGGCACGTCAGAAGCCGACCGGTCACCGGCCCGGCACGTCAGAAGCCGGCACGTCAGAGCCCAGCACGTCAGTGCCCGGCGGCGAGCGGAAGGCCGAGGTGGGTGCGGGCAAGTTCGCGGACGCCGTCGCCGTCGACCAGGTGGATGTGCTGGTGACCGTCCTCGCCGGTGAGGTCGAGCGCCTCGTCGGTGAACCGGCCGGTGGTCAGTCTCAGGCCGCGCTCGGCGGACTCCTCGCGGACCGCCTCCGCCAGTGTGCGGATCTCCTCCTCCCCCACCGGCTGGGCGCCGCGGGAGGCCCAGACCACCCAGCGCCCGGGCAGCGCACTGCCGGCCGGCCCCTCGCCGGTGGCGACCAGTCCGGCCGGGCCGCGCAGCCGTACGCTCCACTGCGCCAGCCCGCCCCGGGTGAGCAGTTCCCGGACCAGCTGGGCGAACTCGTTCGCCGAGAGGTCCGGCGCGGACGGCACGGCGGGCCCCGCCAGCGCGGCCGGTTCGACGCCCGCCCGGGCGTACGGGTCGGGGGTGACGGCGGCGCCGAGCTGGCGCAGCCGGACCAGCGCCTCGTCCTGCTCGGCGTCGGCGTAGACGCCCTCGCCGTCGTGCTCCTCGTAGGGGGCGGCGGGCGGCAGCAGCCTGGTGCGGGCCAGGGCATCGCGATCGGCGTCCACGCTCACCAGGCAGAGCGGCTCCGCCCCGGGCTCGCGCAGCCAGCCGTTGAGCACCACGCCGCTCAGTATCTCGTCGGTGTCGACGGCATCGGCGGCCTGCAGGGCGCGCAGCGCCAGCCGGGCGACCAGCCTGAGGTAGTCGGTGGCCCTGTCGGCGGGCGGGCGCGGCACCGGGAGGATCTCGCCGTCCGCGCCGAGCCGGTAGCCGGTCAGCGAGGGCACCAGGTCGAGCGCGGGAAGGTCGAGGTCGAGGACGGCGGTGCGGGTGAGCGGGCGGAACACCGCCCGGCACGGGGCGGGGAGGTCCTGGGTCGCCGTCTCGGCCGCGGCCAGGGCCCGCTCCAGCAGTGACTCCACCGCCGCCGGTTCGGCCAGCCGGTAGGCCCGCCGGCACTCCTCCAGGCTGTCGTTGTACTCCCGCACCGCGCGCGCCCGGGCCTGCTCGGCCTGTTCGTGGACGCGCCGGGACTCGTCGGCAGCCGGGCTGCCGGCCTCGGCCTGCCGGGTGCGCCACTCCCGCAGCGCACGCTGGTGGGTGAGCCGGGCCTGGGCCAGCTCGCGCTGGTAGCCGGAGTCCAGCAGGCGCCGGGCCGGGCTCTCGTCGGGGTCGGCCGTCGGCGGCTCGGCGGGCACGTAGTCCTCCCAGCGGGGCTCGGCCTCGCCGGGCGCCGGTGCCGGACCGTCGGCCGGGTAGGGCCTCGGCTCGTACCGGCGCAGCTGGCTCTCGAAGTCCATGGCCGAAACGGGCAGTGCGGCCCGCCGCAGCAGGTCGGCCAGCCGCTTCTGCTCGGCCTGGACGGTGAGCGTGCGGTGATGGGTCAGCGCGGCGGCCCGGGCGTGCGCGGCGACGGCCTCGTCCCCGCCGGCGTCCGGCGGCCCGGCCTGGCCCGGGGACCGGAGCGGGTCCGGCGGACCGGCCTGGCCGCCCGACCCGCTCCGGTCCCCGGGCGTGAAGGGTGCGTCGGGCCCGTCGGGCGTGAAGGGCGCGTCAGGGTCCTCGGGCACGTCCACGCCGAGGTCGCGGAAGACCGAGGCCAGGAAGCCGGGTTGGGGGGCCATGACCGTACCGTCGGAGTGTCCGTCTGCTGAGTACTGCATCGGTGGTCGTTCCCCCATGCTCGTCCGGCACCTGCCCGGGCCGGCCCGCGACCCCGCGGCCCACCCTGCCGGCCATTGTCCACCGAACGGGCGCACCGGTCAGCCAAGCCTCTCAGTTGGTCCGGGTGTTGGTCAGGTGCAGGCCGATGTAGCCGACATAGATCCGGCCACTGCCGGAGCAGTCGTCGAGGTAGTGCAGCCGCGGTGCCGTGCGGCCGCCGCCGATCCGCAGGTGCGCACCCATGAACGCACGCCGGGAGGCGTCGACACACTCCGGCACCGGCAGCATCCGCTCGCGTTTCCACTTGGTGTGGCTGAAGACCGTCCGGGACTCCCCGCGTACCGCCTTGCGGGGCGGGAAGCGGTGGCAGCCGGCCGGCGTCCGCTCGCACCACTGCTTGAAGTCGCCGCCGGCCTCGCCGCGAACGGCGGCCTCGGCGTACTCCTGGAGGGCGGTCAGGCCGTCCCAGGTGAGCCTGGCCCAGCCGGCTCCGGAGCACTGCAGCTCGTCCAGGGCGAGTGCCGCCTTCTGGTCCCCCGTGAAGGTGAGCAGCGGGAACTCCCCCAGCCTGGCCATCAGTTCGGTGAAGCTGCCCGGGGTACCCGGGGCCGCAGCGGCGCCGGGGGCGACGGGGGCACCGGCGCGGCGGCCGGTCCGACCGGGTGCGGCCGCGCTTCCGGGGCCGGCGCAGAGACGGCCGGCCAGGGCGCGGACCTGGGCGGTGCCGCGGCGGCGCTCCAGGCGCAGGCTGCGCCGGGCCCGCTCCAACTCGTCGGCCCTGGCCTGCTGTTCGGCCCGGTCCTGCTGCTCCTCGTGGGCGAGGGCCGCCAGCTCGGCCCGGGCCGCGGCGTCGTCCGGGCCGGTGCCGCCCCGGGGTGCGGGCGGGGGCAGCCGCAGCACCGGTACGGCGGCCAGCGGCGGCGGCAGCGGCTGTTCGGCGGCGAGCCGGCGCGGCTCGCGGGCCAGCAGGCCGGCCGCCCGCCGGACGTCATCCTCGATCCGGCGGCGGGCCAGCACCGGGTGCCGGGCGCCGTCGTGCCGGGAGGCCGGGTCGACCTCGGGCAGATAGGTGCGCACCGCCCCGCCGTACACGGCGTGGTACTCCAGTGCGACGTTGAACTCCGTCCGGGCGGCCGGGTCCAGCACGTAGGCGGTGGCGAGGCCGGGCAGTTGCCCGCAGAGTGGGCGGACGACCTCGGCGACCCACGCGTCGAGCCCGCGGTCGAGCGGGACGCTGGCCACCACGGTGGGCAGTCGGCGCTCCGGGTCGCAGAGCTCGTCGATCAGCCCGTCGACGTCGGCCGCGCTCAGCACCCGCGGCGCGAGCTGGACGGCGGCCGGGCCGTCGGCGGCGTCGAGCAGCGGCAGCAGGGTGCGGGCCAGCTCGGGCACCGGTACCCGGCAGGGTGTCCGCACGCCGTTGCCGGTGGTGTGCGTCTCGGCCTCCAGTCGGACCCAGGTGGGGCCGTCGGCCCCGGTCGCTATGGTGAGGGTGAGCTGGTGCGTTCCGTGCGGGGCGGGGGTGCGCAGCCGGCGACGGTCGTAGCGGCCGGTGCCGCGGCCGCCACGGAGCAGGCCGCCGTCGCGGTCGAGCAGGATGCGGCCGCCCAGCCGCAGGCGCTCGCCGGGGGCGGCGGGACCGGGCTCGGGGGCGGGTGCGGAGGGATCCGGATCGTGGACGACGGGCTCGCGGAGCACCGGCGGTGGTTCCTCGCAGCCTTCCTGTTTCAGCCAGGAACCGAGGCGCTGGTCGGCCAGGGCGACGGCGTAGGCGTGCGGGAGCGCGGTGGTGACGGTCATCCGGTAGGGCGTCGCGGGGCCTCTCGGGCCGGGCAGATCGGCACGGGCGGACGACGGGGATCGGTCTGAGGTCATGCGCATACCTCCGTGGTGCGGTGGTGGGGTCTCTCGTCCTCCATCGATGGGGTGGTTCGTCCGGTTCGGCCGGATCCTTGCCCAGGAAACGCCACAACCCGGAGCGGAAGTTCCAACTCCGGGTCACGTCTATACGTTCGAGTGAATCTGCTCAAGCCTCCCGCCGCCGCGGGCCGTCATCTGCTGGGGCCGCGCCCGGCCGTCGTCGCGCTCAGTGACCGTACGGCGCCCTGCCGTCGTGCGGACCCCGGCCGTCGTGCAGGATCCGGGTCAGGGCGCCGGATCCGGGCGCTGGATCCGGGCCAGGGTGCCGGGCAGTCGTGCCGGGCAACCGCGCCGGGCTCAGCCGTCGTCACGCCCAGGACCGGTGCGGCTCCACTCCGGCACCGCCACCGGAACCGCCAGCGGGCAGCCCTCGGGGGTGTCGTAGCTGGCGATCAGGACGACGGGGACGCTCCCGTGGTTGCGGCCGACGTGGATGTGGACCGGTCCCGCCTCCTCGACCAGCGACTCCCCGGCGCAGCTGACCTCGACCCGGCCGTCGTGCAGGGTCCGGGTCAGGGTGCCGGAGAGCACCACGACGTCGACCCGCCCCGGGTGGTAGTGCCAGCCCGTGCTGGCCCCGGGGGGCAGCGTGATGGTCTGGACGACGGGCATCTCGGTTCGGCTTCCTGGTCGGCGGTCCGCCCAGGCTAGGCAGGCCCGGCAGGCGCCGAAACGGGCAGGGACCGGACTGTCCGAAACTCTGTCCGAAATCCGTGCCGCCTCAGACGGGCACCTCGACGTACGTCCGCCCCGCCGCGACCGCAACCGCGGTACCGCCGGTCGCCTCGGCCAGCCAGGTGTGGAACTCGGCCACGTCCGGCTCGGGCACCCCGACCTCGATCCGCACCCCCGTCGCCTCGTACGCCAGGTCGCTCACCGCGTACCCGGCCGCCCGGAGGTCGTTCTCCACCCGCCCGGCCCGGGTGTGGTCCGCCGTCACCGTGAGTAGCGCCACCGGCCGCCGCTCCAGCAGTCCAACCGCGTCCACCGCCTCCGAGACCGCATTCCCGTACGCCCGCACCAGGCCGCCCGCGCCGAGCTTGATCCCGCCGAAGTACCTGGTCACCACGGCCACCGTGTCGGTGAGGCCGCGCCGGCGCAGCACCTCCAGCATCGGCACCCCGGCCGTGCCCCCGGGCTCCCCGTCGTCGCTGGAGCGCTCGCGCCGCTGCTCGTCGCCGACCACGAAGGCGGTGCAGTTGTGCCGGGCGTCCCAGTACTGCTTGCGGATGCCCGCGATGAAGGCCTGCGCCTCCTCCTCGTCGGAGACCCGGCCGAGGTGGCAGATGAAGCGGGACTTCTTGATCTCGGTCTCGTGGCTGCCCGCGCGCCGGATGGTGAGGTACTGCCTGGGGGTCGGCTCCGGCGTGGCGGACATGGCGCGGTGGTTCTCCCGGACGACGAGGACGGCAAGAGGCTGGCGGGGCCGGCCGGAGTACCCCGGCGGCCCCGCCAGCCTAACCCTCGATCAGCGGCCGGCCAGCGCGTCCAGCTGTGCGCGGTCCAGCCCGGTCAGCGAGGTGACCTCGGCGAGGTCGACCGCGCCGCAGTCCAGTCCGCGCAGCACGTAGCCGCTGAGCGCCCGGGCGGTCGCCGGCTCGTCCATCACGTCGCCGCCGGCCTTGGCGACGTACGCGGCCAGGCGGGCGGCGGCGGCCTCCAGGCCCTCGCGGTAGAAGGAGTAGACGGCGGCGTAGCGGGTCGGCAGGTGTGCCGGGTGCATGTCCCAGCCCTGGTAGTAGGCGCGGGCCAGCGAGCGGCGGACCAGGTCGTGGTGGAGCTTCCACGCGGCGTGCACCTGCGCGGTGGAGCCGGTCGGGATGACGTTGGTCGAGCCGTCGGAGAGGCGGACGCCGGTACCGGCGGCGGCCACCTGCATCACCGCCTTGGCGTGGTCGGCGACCGGGTGGTCCATGCTCTGGTAGGCGGCGCTGACCCCGCACGAGGCGCTGTAGTCGAAGGTCCCGTAGTGCAGGCCGGTCGCCCGGCCCCCGGCGGCCTCGATCATCCGGGACACGGTGGCCCGGCCGTCGGGGCCGAGGATCGCCTGGGTGGTCTCGATCTGGATCTCGAAGCCGATCCGCCCGGCTGGCAGCCCGGCCGAGCGCTCGAAGTCCTCCAGCAGGCGGACCAGCGCGGTGACCTGCTCGGCGTACGTCACCTTGGGCAGGGTGAGCACCAGACCCTCGGGCAGACCGCCGTTGGCCAGCAGGGTGGCGAGGAACAGCTCCAGGGTGCGGATGCCGCGGTCGCGGACGGCCGCCTCCATGCACTTGATCCGGATGCCGATGTACGGCGGGGCGCTGCCGTCCGCGACCGCGGCGGCGACCAGCTCGGCGGCCCGGACGGCGGCCGCGTCCTCCTCGGCGTCGGACCGGGGGCCGTAGCCGTCCTCGAAGTCGATCCGCAGGTCCTCGACCGGCTCCCGCTCCAGCTTGGCCCGGACCCGGGCGTGCACGTCGGCGAGCAGCGCGTCGTCGGCCACGCCGAGCGCGCGGGCCAGCTCGGCCGGGGTGCCGGCGTGGGTGTCGAAGGCCTCCAGCGCCTGGCGGCCCCAGTCGCGGACGGTGTCGGCGCCGAAGGCGTCGGCCGGTACGTAGACGGTGTGGACCGGCTGCCGGGTACCGGAGTCGCCCGGGTAGCGGCGGGCCAGGTCGGCGTCGACCGGGGCGAGCAGCGCGTCCACGGCGGCACGCGCCTCGCCGGAGAACGAGGCTCCGCCCGTCGGCCCGGTACCGTCCAGCTCGACCTGCGACATCCGCACTCCTCCGCACCTCGCCGGTCCATGACGGACCAACGCTTCAACAGTTTGTTGAGGCGAAGGTAGCCCCGCCGTGGTCGGGCGTCAATGGCCGACCGAGCGATGGACGGGCAGGTCGGCGGCCGGTGCGGGGGCGGCCGGTGCGGGGGCGGCCGGTGCGGGGGCGGCCAGGCAGGTGGGGACCGGCCGGTCAGTCCCTCCCGGCGGCGGCGTAGCGGTCGCTCAGCTCCGGGAAGAACCCGGCGACGTCCTTCGGGTGCACCGACCCGTCCGGTCGCGTGCCGGCCACCCCGTACTCCTTGGTCAGCCAGTCGGCGAGGCGCTGCGGGTCGGGCTGGCTCCCGTGGGTGTCGATGTAGCTCACCAGCGCGTCGTAGCAGAGCTCCGGGTCCAGCCGGGACGAGGACGGACGGGAGTCCACGTCCTCCTGGTAGCCGGACTCGGCCGGCCGGCCTGCGGCCTGCGGGGCGACCGGCTCCGGCGAGCGGTCCGCCTGCTGCGGGTACTCGCCGTCCTGCTGGTACGCGACGTCGTCCGGGTGCTCGCCGCCCTGGGCGGGGGCGGGCTCGGGCAGGACCGCCTGCGCGGCGGGCCGCGCCACCGACCGGGCGGCCGGCTCGGCGGCCCGGGCCGTCTGCTGCGGGGCGGACTGCGGTCCGGGCTGCGGGGCTGCCTGGGGCTCGGACTGGGGGGTGGTCGGCCTCGGCGGCTTGAACCACGGCGAGGCCTGGCCGGGGACGCGGCCGCCGGGCGAGCCGTCGCCCTGGGGCCCGCTGGTACGGACCGGCCGCTCCGTCCAGACGTTCAGCTCCTCGCGGGGCTGCGGCGGAGCCTGCTCCTCCGCGCCCGCCGGCTCCTGCGCCGCGCGAAGGCGCACCGCGGCCAGCTTGGCGAGCATCGGCGCGGCCACCTCGGCCGGCACCGGCGCGACGGCGGGCGGGGCCGCCTCGGGCTGCGTCTGCTGCTGGGGCTGCCGCGGTGCCTGGGGCTGACCGTTCCGGGACTGCTGGACCTGGGGCTGGGACTCGAACTGCTCCTGGACCTGGGACGACTGCCCGCCCGCGGGCTGGGCGACCACAGCGGCGGCGGCCGGCGGAATCGCCGCAGTCGCCGCCCGTTCCGCCGCCAGCTCCTTGGCCTCGCGCAGTTCGCGGGCCTCGCGCGCCTCGTCGTCCAGCCGCTCCAGCACCCCCGGGTCGAGCGGCACCCCGTACTTGGCCAGCTTGAGCGGCAGCAGCGCCTGGATCGGCGCCGAACGGCGCCAGCCGCGCCCGTACCGGAACCGCAGCTGCGCCCGGTAGACCAGCCGGTTCTGCTCCAGCCGGACCACCTCGTCGTAGGAGCGCAGCTCCCAGAGCTTCATCCTCCGCCAGAGGCGGAAGGTCGGCACCGGGGAGAGCAGCCAGCGCATCAGCCGGACCGACTCCATGTGCCGGTCCACCGTGATCGCGGCGATCCGGCCGACGGCGTGCCGGGAGGCCTCGACGACCACCACGAAGAGCACCGGGATGACCGCGTGCATGCCCATCCCGAGCGGATCGCCCCAGGAGGCGGCCGCGTTGAACGCGATGGTGGCGACGGTCAGCAGCCAGGCGGTCTGCCGCAGGAGCGGGAACGGGATCCGCAGCCAGGTCAGGACGAGGTCGAGGGCGAGCAGGACCACGATGCCCGCGTCCACGCCGATCGGGAAGGCGTACGAGAAGGCGCCGAACCCCTTCTCCGTCGCCAGCTCCCGCACGGCGTTGTACGACCCGGCGAAGCCGATGCCCGAGATGAGGCAGGCTCCGGCCGCGACCAGCCCGAGCAGGCCCCGATGGGCCTTGGTGAGCGATGGGCGTGCCATTACGTCTATCAACCCCTGGATGTCGGCTGCGGCCGTACGCTGCCGCGGCTGCCGGTTCCCGCTTGTCGGGACGCCGGACGGCTGCAGCGACCTCCGGGCTCGGCCCACCGGAGTTTACTCGTACACCTGTTTCAGCGTTCCCGCAGCCCAGGGTGTCACTGCCTGCCGCAGATCCGTTCCCGCGATCGTGCCCGGTAGCGACGTCAGCCGCTTCGTTCCCGCGCCCGCGGCCGGTCGGGGCGTCAGCCGGCCCGCTCCACCGTGCCGTTGAGATAGGCGAGCACGGCCAGCACCCGACGGTTCGCGTCGTCGGCGGGGACCAGTGCGAGCTTGGTGAAGATGTTGGCGATGTGCTTGGCCACCGCGCCGTCGCTCACCACCAGCCGCGCCGCGATCGCCGAGTTGGAACACCCCTCCGCCATCAGCTCCAGCACCTCCCGCTCACGCGGCGACAGCCGCTGGAGCGGGCCCGGCCGCCGCGCCGTGCTCTGCATCAGCTTGGCGATCACGTCCGGGTCCATCGCCGTCCCGCCGGCGGCCACCCGGCGGACCGCGTCGATGAACTGCTCGGCGTTGAACACCCGGTCCTTCAACAGGTAGCCGACGCCGCCGGTGCCGTCTGCCAGCAGCTCCCGCGCGTACAGCTGCTGCACGTGCTGCGACAGCACCAGCACCGGCAGGCCCGGGATCTCCCGCCGCGCCTGGAGCGCGGCCTGGAGCCCCTCGTCGGTGAGCGTCGGCGGCAGCCGTACGTCCACCACGGCGACGTCCGGACGGTGCGTCAGCAGGGCGTCCAGCAGTTCGGGGCCGGTCTCGACCGCAGCGGCGATCGTGAAGCCGTGCGCTTCCAGCAGCCGGATCAGGCCTTCGCGAAGGAGGTAGAGGTCCTCGGCGAGGACAACTCGCACGGCAGCTCCAGAGTGATGGTGGTCGGACCGCCCGACGTGCTGTCGATGGCGAGGACACCGTCGAAGGTACCCAATCGCCGCTCGATCCCGCGAAGGCCGGTGCCGCGGGCGGGGTCGGCCACGCCGACGCCGTCGTCCGTCACCGTGACCCGCAGCCTCCCGGCCCGGTACAGGATGTCCACCCAGACCTGCTCCGCGCCCGAGTGCTTGGCCGCGTTGGCCAGCAACTCGCAGATGCTGAAGTAGACGGCCGCCTCCACCGGCGCCGCCGGACGGTCCGGCAGGCTCACGCAGACCTCCGTCGGCAACGCGCTGTCCAGCGCCAACGCCCGGACGGCGTCACCCAGTCCACGCTCGGCGAGCACCGGCGGGTGTATGCCGCGGACCAGGTCGCGCAGTTCCTGCAACGCCCGGGCCGAGGACTGCCGCGCCTCGGAGAGGAGCTCACGGGCGGCCGCCGCGTCGGTGTCCATCAGGTGCTCGATCGTGCCGAGGGTCATCCCGATCGCCACCAGGCGAGCCTGCGCGCCGTCGTGCAAGTCCCGCTCGATCCGGCGCAGTTCGGCTGCCTGACTGCCGGCCGCGTCCGCCCGGGTCTCGGTCAGCTCGGCCACCCGCTTGGTCAGCTGTGCCCGCGAGGCCCGGCCGTCCTGGTCCAGCACCCGGCGCGCCAGCTCGGCGTACGCGCGCACCGCGAGCGGCGCGACCAGCACCCCGAGGACGGCCAGCGCCAGTCCGAGGACCGCCGAGAACAGCAACGGACCGGCGGCGACCCCCACTGGCCCGGCGCCCGCCAACGCCACCATCGCGTAGCCCGTCCCGCCCAGCACCAGACCGGCCACCGGTCCCGCCAGCGCCACCGTGGCCAGCGGCCTGACCACCAGCCAGGTCATTTCCGACCGCGTCGTCCTGTCCCGCACCGCCCAGTTCAGCAGCAACGCGAGCTTCGCCACCGCGTGGGACCGGTGGTACGAGTACCCCGTCCACCAGTGGCCGCGTTCGTCCAGCTCCAGCACCGGCCGGGGCTCGTACTCGGCCGGCAGCCGGATCCCGTACCAGCGGACGAGCTGCGCGCGGGTGCGGTCGGCGCCCGGGCGGACGAAGAGGCCGGCGATCGCGAGGCCTGCGACGGCCGCCGTCACGAGAGCGAGCAGGATCCCCAGAACCTCGGACTCCAGGAACGTGGCGAGCGCGGCACCGGTGAACAGCGCCGTGAACAACGGCAGAGCCGTGGCCGGGATGGCCCCCAGCGCCAGCAGCGACAACCGGACCAGCGCGCGGCCGCCCTCCACGAGGGCCGCTTCGGTCTGGGCACGCATGCTCGCGCCACTCGTTCCACTCGCTGTTGTCACGGATGCTCCTGATGCCGGTCCCGATCGTCCTGCTTCAGTGTTCCCGAGCCGGCCTACCGGGGGCACTGGCCGTACGCCCCCATTCCGGGGGTGGTCCTAGCACCACCCCCCGGGGGCCTGCCTGGATGCCTGGCTGAATGAGGAAGAGGGCGGACCGGGCCGCGATTCCGGGAAACGCCGAGCTCCCGGGAATGCGGAACTCCGGGAAACGCAGAGAACCCCCACCCGGGATCCGGGTGGGGGTTCTCTGTGAATGATCGTTCGGCGGCGTCCTACTCTCCCACAGGGTCCCCCCTGCAGTACCATCGGCGCTGTGAGGCTTAGCTTCCGGGTTCGGAATGTAACCGGGCGTTTCCCTCACGCTATGACCACCGAAACACTATGAAACTGTCGGCCGCACCATGACAGGCCATGTCACGGGGTCGTTGTTTCAGAACAACACAGTGGACGCGAGCAACTGAGGACAAGCCCTCGGCCTATTAGTACCGGTCAACTCCACCCCTCACGGGGCTTCCATATCCGGCCTATCAACCCAGTCGTCT
>NZ_CP026498.1:8080712-8081061 GCF_002953255.1 Streptomyces sp. CB01881 | reverse complement strand
GCGGGTACGGGAATATCAACCCGTTGTCCATCGACTACGCCTGTCGGCCTCGCCTTAGGTCCCGACTTACCCTGGGCAGATCAGCTTGACCCAGGAACCCTTGGTCAATCGGCGCAAGAGTTTCTCACTCTTGTATCGCTACTCATGCCTGCATTCTCACTCGTGTACCGTCCACGACTGGTTTCCACCGCCGCTTCGCCCGGCACACGACGCTCCCCTACCCATCACAGCAGGCGTTGGCCCTTCATGCTGCAATGACACGACTTCGGTGATGTGCTTGAGCCCCGCTACATTGTCGGCGCGGAATCACTTGACCAGTGAGCTATTACGCACTCTTTCAAGGGTGGCT
>NZ_CP026498.1:7964165-8077934 GCF_002953255.1 Streptomyces sp. CB01881 | reverse complement strand
CACACCCGCGTTGAGCGGCACGGCAACCACCGGAATAGGGCGGCCCCGCGCACTGCGTCCTCGCTGTGTTATTTCAAAAGGAATCTCCAACCCCAGAAGAATCTGAGGCCGGGGATGTCAACATATCTGGCGTTGACTTTTGGCACGCTGTTGAGTTCTCAAGGAACGGACACTTCCTTCGGACCGCCTTCCAGCGGGCCCTCCGGGCGCTTCGTTCTTTCGTGTTCCCAGCTTATCAGATGTTTTCCGCTCCGTTTCCGGCGCTTCGTTCATCCAACTCGCTGGTGTCTTCTGCGGCTTGACGCCCCGTCCGACGTTCCAAACTCTAGCCCATCACCGCTCCGAGAAGCGAATCCGGCCGCAATCCATATAAACGGACACGCCGAATAAGACCCGAGCCACACCGCCGAAAAAGGCAAAGCACGACCCAGCCCGAACCGGGAAGTGGTGTTTCCAGGGATTGGCCGCTCCGGGACCGTCCGCGCCGATGCGTGTCCGGTGCTCCCTGCCGAGCGACTAGAGAACACTACGCCCTCCTTGAGTCGCAGGCAAACCGCTGACCCGGACGATGCGGGTGCAGAGGGAGCGGCCCGTCTTCACGTACTCGCCGTTGGGGTGGTCGTTGGTGGTGACCCAGTGCTGGGCCGTGGCCTCGTCACGGCCGCCGGCGCGGTGGCGGCGGAGCAGGCGTTCCTCACGAACGGTGTCCTCGGCGTCCACGTACCAGAGCTCGCGCAGCAGGCGGCGGGCCTCCGGCCAGGGGTGCTCGGTGGCGGCGAGGTAGTTGCCTTCGGTGATGACGAGCCGGGCGTACGGCGCGACGACGTGGCGGGCGGCGACGGGTTCGTCGAGCTCGCGGTCGAAGTCGGGGGCGTAGATGTCCTGGAAGCGGTCCGACGCGACGCGGCGCAGTAGCGCGACGTACCCGTGGGCGTCGAAGGTCGCGGGGGCGCCCTTGCGGTGGCTCAGGCCGAGGCGGCCGAGCTGGGCGGCGGAGAGGTGGAAGCCGTCGAGCGGGAGGTATGCGGCGCTGCCGGGGCCTTCGTGGCGTTCGACCTCGGCGACCAGGTGCCGGGCGAGGGTGGACTTGCCGGCGCCGGGTGGGCCGGCAAGTCCGAGGATGGTGCGGGCGTTGCTTCCCGGGCCCCGGAGGAGACCGAGGGCGAGCGCCGCGAGATCAGGGGCGGTGTGGGTGTCCTCGTTCATTGGTAGTTGGAGGCGCAGTGCCCTTTACGGGCTTGGTTCCTCCGTCCCCTTTCAATCCGTGCGTGCGGTTTTCCCGCACACGGCTTACCGATGATCTTCTTGACCGGGTTACACGGTCTTCGGATAGCGAACCGTGCCACGCAGACTGTGCAGGCCGTGCCCGTTGAACCACTCGTCCGTCCACACAGCTGTCTGACCTGCTCGGAGGTTGCGGCCGCGCTTCCTCACCATGAGTCCGCGGAGCCGCTCCAGCACGTATCGGTCAACCTGTCTGAACTTCCGGGCGGCATTCCCGGTTCGGAAGTAGGCGCCCCAGCCGCGCAGGATCGGATTCAGGTCCGCGATCACCTCGCGGATGTCCGTTCCAGTCCGACGGCAGTCGGTCCGTTCATGGACCTTGGTCCGGAGTCGCTTCATCGCCGCTTGTGAGGGCCATCGATGCAGGTAGAAGCGCACCTTGCCGTACTTCTCCCACACCTTGCCCGAGAAGCGGGCTCTGAAGTGGCAGCCGAGGAAGTCGAGTCCTTCCCGGCCCTCTCCGAGGTCGACCATCTTCGTCTTGTCCGGGTGCAGCTCCAGCCCCAGCTCGTCGAGGATCTCCCCGACCACCGCCAAGGCGTTCCTCGCATTGGTCACCGACCGGCACAGGACGACACCGTCGTCCGCGTACCGGACCAGCTCACCGACACCGCGCTCGGCGAGCCCGGTGTCCAGGACGTGCAGGTAGATGTTGGCCGGCAAGGGTGAGATCACCCCGCCCTGCGGAGTCCCGGCGACCGTCCGCCGGACCTCCCCGTCCACCATCACACCCGCCTGGAGCCACAACCGCAGCAGCTTGAGCACCCGGCGATCCGACACCCGACGCCCCACCTCGGCGAGGAGGCGACCGTGGTCGATCTCGCCGAAGAAGTTGCGGATGTCGAACTCCACGACGACACAGCGGCCCTCGATGAAGCCCGTCCGAAGACGCTCCATCGCCTGCAACGCCGACCGCTTCGGCCGGTATCCGTACGAGGACGGCAGGAAGCCCGCCTCGAACACCGGCTCCAGGACGATCTTCGCCGCCTGCTGGGCCACCCTGTCGCGCACCGTGGGAATGCCCAGCGGCCGCTTGCCACCCTGTGGTTTCGGGATGTCCACACGCCTGGCCGGCGCGGGACGGTACGTACCTGAGCGGAGAGCTTGCTGGAGTTCGCCGAGCAACCGGCCAACCCCGTACTGACCCTCCACGAACTCCAGGGTGACCCGATCCACCCCGGCGCTCCCTCTGTTGGCCCGGACCCGCTCCCACGCCTCCCACAGCACGTCACCTCTGTGGATACGGTCGTACAGGGCGTGGAAACGTCGCTCCGGCGATTGCTTGGCCACAGCCCATAGCGCGCGTTGGAGTTTTCGCACTTTCAGGACGGACGCACGCCCGTCCACTACGACGGGCAATCGCCCGTCGGGGTAGTTGACCGGACTCTCTCCGGCCATGCCCTCGCGCTTACCCCCGCCACGAGCGTGATCAAAGTTGGGGCCCTTCCCTCCCGACGCGTTGTGTTGCACGCCGATCAGCGGTACTACGACCCCATCGGACTCTCGCCGCCCTCCGGACGACTTCACCATCGGCTTATACGTCCGGTCTCTTGCCCGACGTCAGGCGTGGTCAGACGGGTCTCTCCTGTTCCGGCCCAGACTGTGCACACGTGCCGCCCTCCATACCCCGGGAGAACCCCGCGGGCTGACCCCGGAACAGGACCCTCGGGACGTGGCCTTCGCCCTGACATGAGGGGCTCGGCTTCTCCGTTGTTGGTGTGACGAGGCTGCAGGGTTCGCTTGATGCTACGGCCCGCGTGCTTGCTCCCTCCGAAGAGGCTCTTGACATCCCGCTCAGCCCGCCGCGTCTCCACGACGAACCGGGACCTGCTACCGGGCACTCCGGTGTCTACCCGGACGGGACTCCCACCCGCGAGCCTGGACCAGCTTTCAGGACGCAACATGGGCGCACCCTACTGACCGCGCCCGGGCGGCCGTCAGCTCCGCGGGGCGAGGGCGGGCGTCTCCAGGGTGAGGGTCCCGGTGTCGGCGTCGAGCAGGGCGGGGACCCCGAGCGGCACGGTCAGGGTGGAGGGGCAGTGGCCGAAGCCCAGCTCCCAGAGGACGGGTATGCCGAGCGGGCCGAGCCGGTCGAGCATGACCTCCCGGACCCGCTCGGGCCGGCCGCAGCCGTCCCAGGAGCCGAGCGCGATGCCGGCGACACCGTCGAGCGCACCGGAGCGCAGCAGCTGGGTGACGAGGCGGTCGAGCTGGTACGGGTGCTCGTGGACGTCCTCCAGGATCAGGATGGTGCCGGCGAAGGAGGGGCGGGCGGACGGTGTACCGCGCTCGGCGGTGATGACGTGCAGGCAGCCGCCCGCCGTGATGCCGCGGGCGGTGCCCGGGACGAGGGCCTCGGCGGTGGGCGAGGTGAGGACCGTGACGGACTCGGGGTCGAAGAGGGTGCGTCGCAGGTGGTCGGCGGTCGGACCGTCCTGGATGAAGGAGGCGGCCGCGCTCATCGGTCCGTACAGCGTGGCGATGCCGAGCCGCTGGGCGAAGGCCTCGTGCAGCGAGCTGACGTCGCTGAAGCCGATCAGCGCCTTGGGCGGTACGGCGCGCATGGCGTCCCAGTCGAGCAGGTCGACGATGCGGTGCACGCCGTAGCCGCCGCGGGCGCAGATGACGGCGTCGACGGCGGGGTCGAGCCAGGCGGACTGGAGGTCGGCGGCCCGGTCGGCGTCGGTGCCGGCGAGGTGGCCGAGGACGGGGTGGGTGTCGAGGACGTGCGGTCCGACCGTGACCTCCAGCCCCCAGGAGCGCAGGATCTCGGACCCGGCGGTGAGCCGCTCGGGGTCGATCGGGCTGCTGGGGGCCACCACGGCGATGCGGTCCCCGGGGAGGAGCCGGGGCGGACGGGTCAGGCCTCGGGCGGGCGCGGGAGTGCGCTGATCCATTGCCAGGTTCCTTCCGGAGTGGAGTGGTTCGCGTCAGGGGCGACGACGGGACGGCGGCGGGGCGGCTCGGCGGCGGGGCCGTCCGTGACGCCGATCAGACAAGATATGCCCTGCTGCGTTCAGGCCGACCCCATCACCGCCCTGACCTCGTCGAGGGTGGCTTCCGCGATGGCGTTGGCGTGCTCGGCGCCGGCGCGGAGCACCTGCCGGGCGTAGCCGCGGTCGGCGGCGAGTTCGGCGCGGCGGGCGCGGATCGGGCGGAGGTGGTCGTTGACGGCCTCGGTCACCGTGCGCTTGAGCGCGACGCTGCCGCCGTCTCCGATCTCGTCGGCGACGGCCTCGGGTGCGCGGTCCTGGCAGAGCGCGGCGAGCAGGACGAGGCTGGAGACCTCGGGGCGGGCGTCCGGGTCGTAGCCGATCCGGCGCTCGGTGTCGGTCTTGGCCCCCTTGATCAGGCGGGCGGTGGTGTCCTCGTCGGCGGAGAGCGGGATGGCGTTGCCGCGGCTCTTGCTCATCTTCCCGCCGTCGGTGCCGAGCAGCAGCGGGGCGGCGGAGAGCAGGGCCTCGGGGCGGGGGAAGACGGCGGTGCCGTCCGGGTGCGGGTAGCGCTCGTTGAAGCGGCGGGCGACGGTCCTGGTGATTTCGAGGTGGGGCAGCTGGTCCCGGCCGACGGGAACGACGCTCGCCTTGCAGAAGAGGATGTCCGCGGCCTGGTGGACGGGGTAGGTGAGCATCAGCCCGTTCACCGCCGACTGGCGGGAGTGGGCGATCTCGTCCTTGACGGTGGGGTTGCGGTTCAGCTCGGCGACGCTGACCAGGCTGAGGAACGGCAGCAGCAGCTGGTTGAGGGCGGGCACGGCGCTGTGGGTGAAGATCGTGGCCCGGTCGGGATCGATGCCGATGGCGAGGTAGTCGAGGACGAGGTTCTCGGTGTGCTCGGCGAGGCGGTCGGCGACGTCCCGGTCGGTGATGACCTGGTAGTCGGGGATGACGATGAACAGCTCGACGCCGAGGCGCTGGAGGCGGACCCTGTTCTGCAGGGTGCCGAAGTAGTGGCCGAGGTGGAGCGGGCCGGTGGGGCGGTCGCCGGTGAGGATCCGGTGGGCTTCGGGGTTGCGGCGGATCCGCTCGTCCAGGTCGGCGGCCGAGGTGTCGAAGGCCGTGGGGCCGACGGCCGTGGGGTCGGCGGAGTGCGGTGTGGTGGTGACGGTCATGGGGTCTCTCCTCGGTACGGCGGTGGTGGTGGCCGTCCGGGGCTCGGGCCCGTCCCGTGGGGAAACGCAACAGGGCCGTCCATCCGGACGGCCCTGGTCAGGCGTGGCTGGTGGCCGTCCTAGGACGGCCACCAGCTGAGACCTGCGAAGCGCTTCATGTGGTGGAGGATAGCGCCGCTCCCCCGACGACGTCAGGGTTTTCGGGAGGACCCGGGGCTCGGCCTCCCCGGCACCGGTCGCCCCGCTGTCAGTCCTCCACCACCAGTGCGGGGGTGTCCTTGCGCAGCGTCTCGCCGCGGAAGAACTCCGGCCGGTACGCGCCGTACCAGGTCATCAGCACGGCACCGAGCAGCAGGATGCCGACGCCGATGACGAACACGGAGCCGATGCCGAGGACGGCGCCGCTGCCGTAGCCCGGGTCCCACGCGTCGGTGAGGGTCTGCAGGAAGACCGCGCTGAGGAGTACGCCGCCGATGAGCGGGGCGACGCCCCGGAGGACCAGGTCGCGCAGGCCGCCCAGGAGCGAGCGGCGGAAGTACCAGACGCAGGCGAAGGCGGTCAGCGCGTAGTAGAAGCAGATCATCAGGCCGAGCGCCAGGATGGTGTCCTGGACGACGTTCTCGCTGATCACGCTCATGCCGACGTAGAAGACGGCGGTGGCGGCGCCGGCGGCCACGGTGGCGTAGCCGGGGGTGCGGAAGCGCGGGTGGACGGAGCCGAAGCGCGGCGGCACGGCCCGGTAGGAGCTCATCGCGAGCAGGGTGCGGGCCACGGGGATGAAGGTGGTCTGCAGGCTGGCGGCGGCGCTGGCGACGACGGCCAGGAAGAGCAGGATGCTCCACGGCGAGCCGAGCACCGGGCGGGCCAGCGCGGAGAAGACGTTGTCGGCGGTGGCCGGGTTGCCGAGGCCGGTGCCGCCGTCGCCGACGCCGGCGAACATCTGGGAGGCGATCGCGACCAGCAGGTAGGAGCCGACCAGGGTGACCATGGAGATCATCGCGGCCCGGCCCGGGGTCTTGGCGCTTCCGAGGGTCTCCTCGTTCATGGTGAGGCAGGTGTCCCAGCCCCAGTACATGAAGATCGACAGCGACAGGCCTGCGGTGAACGCGCTGAACGAGGTGACCTGGAGCGGGTTGAGCCAGGAGGCGGAGAAGCCGATCGAGTCGGGCAGGTCGCCGGCGGCGGCCTTGCCGATGGCGATGACCGAGAAGAGCAGCAGCACGGCCAGCTGGAGGCCGACCAGGCTGTACTGGAACCACTTGGTGGCCGTCATGCCCCGGTAGCTCATCGCGGTGGCGGCGGCGATCAGCATGACCACGGTGAGGAGGTGGACGGCCTTGTTGTCGTTCAGCTCGGCGATCCCGCTGCTGCCGGTCATCTCACCGAGCATCAGGTAGAGGAAGTCGGTCGCCACCCCGGCCAGGTTGGAGAGCACGATGATCGTGGCGACCGTCAGTCCCCAGCCGGCCATCCAGCCGATCCGGGGGCCGAAGGCCTTGACCGTCCAGGTGAAGGACGTCCCGCAGTCGGGGAAGTCCTTGTTCAGCTCCTTGTAGGCGAACGCGACGAGCAGCATCGGCAGGAAGCCGGCCAGGAAGACCGCGGGCATCCGGACGCCGACGGCGGTGACGGTCGGGCCCAGCGTCGCGGTCAGGCAGTAGACCGGGGCGACCGTGGAGACGCCCAGGACCACGCTGCTCAGCAGGCCGACCGAGTTGCCCCGTAGGCCCTTGTCCCCCGCTGCCCCCGCCACCCCCGGGTCGGGGGCTCCACCACTGGCGCCACTGACCGGGGCACCCTGCGGAGCGGCGGGCGCCGTTGCCCGGCCGCTGCTTCCGTGCTCTGAGAGCTGCTGATCAAACACCAGCGCACCCTAGGTGCGAGTACTGAAGGTTGAGTAGACCAACTCTTGGTGATCTGAACCACTTGCTTCGATTCATTCATCGAGAGCCGCAGCGGGTGCATGAATTAACGGGATGTAAGCGTCATGTACCTTTATTTCGAAGGGATGGCGGCAAGTTGATTTCCCCCTTATGTCATGTCTTGAGACGGTTTGGACCTCACCCCAGCAGCCTCGCGATCGACCTCCCTGCGGGTTCGGATAGGTTTGCCTCACCTAACTTCGATCGACCGCGAAGGAGCGTCGCGTGGCCCCCCACCCCGCCGACCGGACCGTCGTCAGCCCCACCCCCTCCCGCCGCGGGCTCCTCACCGCCGGTCTCGTCGGCGGCGCCGTCCTCGGCCTGGGCGGCCTGCTCACCGCCTGCGGGAGCTCCGGCGGGGCCGGGGCATCGGCCGGCGGCTCGGCCAAGGCCTCCTCCGGGTCGTCGGCCGGCTCATCGCCCGACCAGAAGTCGGTCAAGCAGGGCGGCGACGACTACGCCACCGTGATCGAGAAGATGAAGGGCTTCGGGACCGACGCCGCGCCCGGCGTCTACCCGCGCACCGTCAAGCACGCCATGGGCGAGACCGTCATCCCCGCCAAGCCGGTGCGGGTCGTCGTCCTGGACACCGGCGAGCTCGACAACGTCGTCTCGCTCGGCATCCAGCCGGTCGGCGTCGTCCACACCGACGGCTCGAAGAGCATGCCGTCCTACCTCAAGGACAAGACCGGGGACCCGGCGGCCGTCGGCACCGTCAACAGCCTCAACCTGGAGGCCATCGCCGCGCTCAAGCCCGACCTGATCCTCGGCAGCCGGCTCCGCGCCCAGGACCAGTACGCGCAGCTCTCCAAGATCGCGCCGACCGTCTTCTCGCTGCGCCCCGGCCACCCCTGGAAGCAGAACTTCCAGCTCAACGCCGCCCCCTTCGGCCTGGAGGCGGAGGCCAAGGCGCAGCTCGACGCCTACCAGGCTGCGGCCACCGCGATCGGCGCCAAGCTGGGTGACAAGCGGCCCACCATCACGCCGCTGCGGTTCATGCCCGGCAAGACCCGGCTGTACGCCGAGCTGTCCTTCATCGGCACCGTCCTCGCCGACGTTCCGCTGCCGCAGCCCGAGATCGAGCAGGTCAAGGAGCTGGCCGTCGAGATCAGCCCCGAGCAGATCGACAAGGCCGACGCCGACTGGGTCTTCTACGGCGTGTACGGCACGCCCAGCTCCACCAACCAGGACGCGGTGCTCGGCGGACCGCTCTGGAAGACCCTCGGCGCGGTCAAGTCCGGTCAGGCCCGGCCGGTTTCGGACGAGACCTGGTTCCTTGGGCTCGGCGTCTCCGCAGCCAACGTCGTGCTGGCCGACCTGAAGGGCTTCGTCGCTCCGGGCGCCTGAGTCCGGGACGGCCGGGCGGCGGCGCAGCGGGTCGGACGGTGTCGTCGCCCACACCGGGGGGAAAGCCGCTTGGAGCTGGTCGCGGCGTGCGGGAGGATCGTCGGGACCGTACCCCGAAGGGCCCGTGCCGATGACCACGCTCGACCAGACCGCGACCGCTTCCGACCTGCCGTCAGCCGGCCTGCCCACCCCCGGCCTTCCCGTGGACGGGGTTCCCGCCGGCGACCGGCCCGCCTCCGGTGCGGCCGCCCCGGCCGCCGGGCTCTGCGCGATCACGGGGGCGACGGATTCCGGGGTGGCCGGCGGTGCCCGTGACGGCTCGGTTCCGCGCCCGCGGGGCGGCGACGCGGGAGATGCAGGGGGCGCAGGGGGCGCAGGGGGCGAGGCTGCCGAGGCCGGGAACGCAGGGGGTGGAGAGGGCGAGGCTGCCGCGGCCGCACTGGTCCGGGCCGGTTTGGCCGAGCGACTGCGGACCGCGCACGGGCAGGGCCGTTCGATCGCCGAGCTCGCCGCCGCCTGCCGTCGGCCGGTCGCGGAGATCCGCGAACTGCTGGCCGAGGGTGCCGGATCCGCCGCCGGCCCGGGTGCCGGTTCGGGCACCGACACGGGCACCGGCACGGGTGGGGGAGCCGACGTCGGAGGGTTCACACGGCTCCAGTCGCCGGAGACCGCGGAGGAGCGGACCGTACCCGTCCTGCGGGCCGCGCAGGAGGAGCTGCGGACCCTCCGGGCCAAGCGGCCCTCGCCCTCGCGACGGCTGCGACGCATGCATCCCGAGGTCGAGACAGCCGGCGAGGCCGGGAACGCGAAGAAGCGCGGGGCGACGGCCTCGGCCGTTCCACCGAACGCCGCGCCGGCCGAGCCCGCCGCGGCCGCGCCCTTCGGCGAGGCCGTGCCCGCCACGGCCGAGACGCCGCTCGGCATCCTGATCGGGGGCAGCCCGAACCTTCCCGACGCCGCCGGCCGCCCCGAGGAGCGGCAGCCGGTGCGGGTGAAGGCCGAGCTGGTCCGGGCCGGCCGCGGCACCGCCCTGGTGGTGCTGCCCGCGTGGCGGCCCGCCATCGCCGTCTCGGTACCGACGGACCACCTGCTCCAGGCCACCGGCCTCGACCTCGGCCGGCTGGCCGACGCGCAGCTGTCGGTGCTGATCAACCCCGGCGCGCTGCACGACCGGGAGCTCGACCTGCACGGCTGGCAGTCCGGCCCGACCGGGCGGCCGGGCCGACGCGGCGGGCGGCCTCCGCTCTGAAGTGTGCCGGCCACGCCCTGGGCCTGTCGGTCTCGCCTCGCTCTCGCCCCGGCCACGCATCGGTCATCGGTCACGGGTCCGGAGTGCCATGGCTCCGCGGTCAGCGGCCGGCGTCCCGGCAGCCGGTGGCGGGGTGACTGGCGGCGGGGTGACCGGTCGCGGGTGCCTGATGGTCGGGGGCCAGGTGGTCGGGTGGGCCAGGTGGCCGCCGCCCGGCGCGTCAGGGAGCCGACGCCGGGGCGTTCGGGACGTAGCCGAGGTGGACGGGCTGCGGTTCGCGTCGGTCGGCCAGCCAGCCCTCCCGGACATCGGCCAGCAACTCCGGGAGTCTGGGCGGCCAGAGGGCGTCGGCGTCCTCGTCGGCCAGCTCGGCAGGGGCCCACCAGCGCCAGTCGAGGATCCCGTCGGCGGAGTGCACCGCGCTGACGTCGCCGTCCGGGCCCCGGTTCGGTCCGCTGGTCAGGTAGATGTGCTCGTGCTGGCGGACGGGCGTACCGTGCCAGGTGAAGTCGTGCTCCCAGGTGCAGAGCAGCGGCCCGGGTTCCAGGTCGGTCCAGCCGGTTTCCTCCCAGAGCTCGCGCCGGGCACCGGTCCACGGTGTCTCGCCCGCCTCGATGCCACCGCCGGGCATCGTCCAGTGGACGCCGACCTCACTGTTGTCGGAGCGGAGCAGGAAGACGGAACCACTCCCGTCCAGCACCACCGTCCGGGCCGCCTGCCTGGGGATACGCCTCGCTCGCCGCAGCAGATTTCGCATCGGATCACTCTCGCAGTGCCGGTCGCGCAGTGTCGAGTGGATTGGCGCCGGGGCTGTGGCACCAACCGCGGGGAGACTGGGTGTTCACGCCGCCGCGGGCGTCCGGTGGCCGTACTCTGACACCCATGCCCGCACCAGCGATCCTCTTCCCGGCCGACCCGCTCAACCCGCGCCGGCCCGACCCGCACTTCGCCTGGGAGGCCCGGACACTGCGGGAGTTGGGCGGTGAGCAGTACCTCGTCGACCACGACGCGCTGCTCGCCGGAGACGCCGCGGAGGCGGTCCGGCAGGTGCGGAAGGACTGCGGCCCGCTCTGGTACCGGGGCTGGATGATCCCCGCCGCCGACTACGCCGCCTTCGAGCGGGCCCTGGCCGACCGCGGTGCCAACCTGCTCACCAGTGCGGCCGGTTACGCCTCGGCGCACGAACTGCCCGGCTGGTACGACGTGTTCGAGGGCGCGACCCCGCCGAGCACCTGGATCCCGCTGTCGCCGGCGGCGGGCCGCCCCGGGGCCGAGCAGCTGGCCGCCGCCGTCGAACGGCTCGGCGGGCACGGCCCGGCGATCGTCAAGGACTACGTGAAGTCCCGCAAGCACGAGTGGGACGAGGCCTGCTACGTCCCCGAGCTGTCCGACCTGGCCTCCGTCGGGCGGGTGGTGGAGCGCTTCGTCGAGTTGCAGGGCGAGTTCCTGGCGGGCGGTGTGGTGCTGCGCCGGTACGAGGAGTTCGCGCGGGCCGGCGGCGACGCCGGCACGACGGACGGGCTCGTGAACGGAGCCGGAGGCGGAGGCGGGCCGGCCGGCGGACCGGAGGACGGGCCGGCGGGCGCGCGGGGTCGCGGCGGGAACGGGGAGCGGCCGGTGGAGGCCCGCGTGTGGTGGCTGGACGGCGAGCCCGTGCTGGTCGGGCCGCACCCGGACGCACCCGGGCAGACCGCCGAACCGGACCTCACCGGGGTGAGGCCACTGGTCCGGGCCCTCGGCTGCCGCTTCGTCACCACCGACCTCGCCAGCCGGGCCGACGGCTCCGGCTGGCGGGTGGTGGAGGTGGGCGACGGGCAGGTCAGCGACCTGCCGCGCGGGATCGACGCCTCCGGACTGCTCACCTCACTGATCGCGGCCTGACCCCTCGCCCCGGTCCCTCCGCGGCTGCGACCGCTATCCGACCACCGGCTCGGGCTCCGGCGCCGGGTGGCCGTCGGCGACGAACGCCTGCCAGAGCCGCGCGTACACACCGCCCTGTGCGAGCAGCTCGGCGTGCGTGCCGTCCTCGACCACCTTGCCGTGGTCCAGGACCACGACGCGGTCGGCGCGTTCGGCCGTGGTGAGGCGGTGGGCGATGACCAGCGTGGTACGGCCGCCGCTGAGCCGGTCCGAGGCGTGGTTGACGGCCGCCTCGGTGGCCAGGTCGAGCGCGGCGGTGGCCTCGTCCAGGAGCAGGATGTCCGGGTCGACCAGCTCCGCCCGGGCCAGGGCGATCAGCTGGCGCTGGCCGGCCGAGAGGTTCCGCCCCCGCCCGGTGACCTCGTGCTCGTAGCCGCCCGACAGCCGGACGATCATGTCATGCGCACCGACCGCCCGGGCCGCCGCCTCCACCTCGGCCGCCGAGGCCGAGGGCCGGCCGTACGCGATCGCCTCACGCACCGTGCCCGCGAACAGGTACGCCTCCTGGGGCACCACCCCGAGCCGGTGGCGGTACTGTGCCAGGTCGTACCGGGTCAGGTCGACGCCGTCCACGCGGACGGTGCCGGCGGTCGCGTCGTAGAACCGGGCGACCAGCTTGACCAGGGTGGACTTGCCGGCCCCCGTCTCGCCGACCAGCGCCACCGTCTGGCCCGCGGGTATGTGCAGGCTGACGCCGGTGAGCACGGACGGGGCGCCGTCGGCGCCGCCGTTGTAGGCGAAGCCGACGTCCTCGAAGTCGATCTCGCCCCGGAGCCCGCCCCGCACCGGCACCGGGTCGGCCACCTCCGCGGTGGTGGTCCGGGTCTGCAGCAGTTCGCGCATCCGGCCCAGACCCACCGCGGCCTGCTGGTAACCGTCGAAGACCTGCGAGAGCTGGTTGACCGGCGCGAAGAACAGGTCGATGTAGAGAAGGTAGGCGACCAGCGCACCGACGGTGAGCGTCCCGGAGTCGACCCGCGACGCGCCCACGATCAGCACCAGCGCGGCAGCGACGCTGGAGAGGAACTGCACGAACGGGAAGTACAGCGAGATGTAGAGCTGCGCGCGGACCCGGGCCTCGCGGTAGGCGATGCCTCTGGCGACGAAGCGGTCGGTGTTGGCGTCCAGCCGGCGGAAGGCCTGGACGATCCGCATGCCGGCGACGTTCTCCTGGAGGTCGGCGTTGACCGTGCTGATCAGGTCGCGCGAGATCTCGTACTGCTGCTTGGACTTCTTGCGGAAGACCAGCGTCGCCACCACCAGCAGCGGCAGCACCGCGAAGACCACGAGCGCCAGGCCGGCGTCGATGACCAGCAGGGCCGCGAAGATGCCGAGGAAGGTCAGCAGGCTGACCACCGCCGTGACGACGCCGGTCTGCAGGAAGGACGTCAGCGAGTCCAGGTCGGTGGTCATCCGGGTCATGATCCGGCCGGACAGCTCGCGCTCGTAGTAGTCCAGGCCGAGCCGGTTGAGGTGGGCGAAGATCTTGAGTCGGAGCGTGTAGAGCACCCGCTCACCGGTACGGCCGCTGACCCGGTTCTCGGCGCCCTGCACCAGCCAGTCCAGCAGAACGATCACCAGGGCGGTCAGGGAGGCGACGGCGACGCCCGACATCAGGCCCTTGCTCACGCCGTCGTCGATGCCGTGCCGGATCAGGATCGGCAGCACCAGGCCGGCGCCCGCGTCCAGCGCGACCAGGAGGAGCGCGAGGGCGAGCGGGCCGTGGAAGGGGCGCAGCACCCGCCGGAGGCTGAAGTCCGGGTCGCCGGCCTCCGCCTGGGACCGGGAGATCTCCGGTTCGTCGGTGGCCGGGGGGAGCGCGGCGACCTTGGCGAGCAGGTCCGGGTCGGCGGTGCGGGCCGCCTTGGCCAGGGCCGGGGTCGGCAGCTCGGGGAGGGGCTGCGACGCCGGGGTGTCCGCGGTGGCCCCGGGGGCGGGGGCGGCCCCGGGGGCGGCCTCGGGGGCGGGACTGTCTGCGGGCTCCGTGACGGGGCCCTCGGTCCGGGGGGCCTCGGCCTGGAGGGTTTCGGCCTGGGGGGCCTCGGTCCGGGCGGTTTCGGTCCGGGGGGTTTCGGTCCGGGGGGCCTCGTTGAGTGCGTCGGCCGGTGTTCCAGTGGTGGCCGGAGGCCGGGCCTGGCCAGCCTCCGGATCGGATATCAGCACCCTGTACTGGGGACATCGGCCGTCGAGCTCCTCGTGCGTTCCGATGTCCAGCAGGCGGCCGTGGTCCAGCACCGCGATCCGGTCGGCCAGCTGGAGGGTGGAACGGCGGTGCGCGATCAGCAGCGTGGTGCGGCCGGTCATGACCGAGCGCAGCGCGTCGTGGATCTCCGCCTCGATCTGCGGGTCGACCGCCGAGGTGGCGTCGTCCAGCAGCAGGATGCCCGGGTCGGTGAGGATCGCCCGGGCGAGCGCGATGCGCTGGCGCTGGCCGCCGGAGAGCGTGAGCCCCTGCTCGCCGACCTTGGTCTCGTAGCCGTCCGGCAGCTCCCGGACGAACTCGTCCGCCTGCGCCGCGCGGGCCGCCGCCACGACCTGCTCGTCGGTGGCGTCGGGCCGCCCGTACGCGATGTTGGTCCGGACCGTCTCGGAGAACAGGAAGCTCTCCTCGGGGACGATACCGACCGCGGCCCGGACCGAGTCGAGGGTGAGGTCGCGCAGGTCGTGGCCGTAGAGGCGGACCGCGCCGGCCGCCGGGTCGTAGAACCGGGGCACCAGCTGCGCCACCGTCGACTTGCCCGAGCCGGACGCGCCGACCAGGGCCAGCGTCTCGCCGGGGGCCAGCTTCAGGCTGAGCCCGTGCAGGACGGGCGCGGGGTGCTCGGGGTCGTACCGGAACTCGACCTGGTCGAACTCCAACGCCAGGCCGGACGTGAGCGGGCCGACGGTGCGCTGCGTCTCGCCGTGCACGGCGTCGAGGGCGGCGGGTGCGTCGAGGGCAGCGGGGGTGGCGGAGGCGGCGGGCTCGGTGGACCGGGTGGATCCGGCCGTGCCGGTGGTCTCGGCGGGAGCGTGCTGGGCGGAGAGGTGCGCGGCCGTGAGGTCGAGGGCGACCGCACCCGGGCGCTCCTGCACCAGCGGGCGCTCGTCGATCAGCTGGAGCACCCGCTCCACGCCCGCGCGGGCCTGCTGGCCGACCGTGATCACCATGGTCAGCATCCGGACCGGGCCGGTCATCTGCGCGACATAGGTGGAGAAGGCGACGAAGGTGCCGAGCGTGACCTGGCCGTTGACCGCCAGCCAGCCGCCGAACGCCAGCACCGCGACCTGCGCCAGTGCCGGGATCGCCTGCATGGCCGGGTTGTAGCGGCTGTTGAGCCGGACCGAGCGCAGCCGGGCCGCGAAGAGGCTGCGCGAGGCCGCTTCCAGCTTGCCCAGCTCCTGGGCCTCCTGGCCGAAGCCCTTGACCACCCGGACGCCGCCGATCGCCTCGTCGACGACCCCCGCGACGGCCGCCGCCTCCTGCTGCGCCGCCCAGGTGGACGGGAACAGCCGCTTGCGGCTGAGCACCGAGACCCACCAGAGCGCCGGGCCCATGACCAGGGCGATCAGCGTGAGCGGCGGCGAGAGCCAGAGCATCACGGCCAGCGACATGACGAACATCAGCAGGAAGCCGGTCATCATCGGCAGCATCGAGAGCAGGCCGTTGATCAACTGGAGGTCGGAGGTCGCGCGTCCGACCACCTGGCCGGTGTCCAACCGGTCCTGCCGGTGCCCGTCGAGCCGGCCGAGCGAGCGGAAGAGGTCGCTGCGCATGTGGTGCTGGACGTCGAGTGCGAGCTGCCCGCCGTAGTAGCGGCGCACCTGGGTGCAGGCGAACACCAGGGCCGCCGCCACCAGCAGCACCACGGCCCACGGGGTCAGGGAACGGGTGTGCTCGGTGATGACGTCGTCGATGATCAGCTTGGTGACCAGCGGGACCAGTGAGGTGACGGCCATGCCGACGAGCGACGCCCCGAAGGCCAGCAGCAGGCTGCGGCGCGACAGCCAGCAGTAGCCGACCAGCCGCCGCAGCCAGCCCTGGGCGCTGCCACCGGGGGCCGCGGCCCCGCCCGGGTTGCCGCCGTCGGCGCCCTGCTCCCTGCCGGGGTCCGGTCTGCCGTCGGTGCCCTGGTTGCCGCGGGTGCCCGGCTTGCCGTCGGCACCGTCCGGCGCGCCCCGGGTACCGGTCGGGGGTCCGCTCGGGGAAAGCTCCACCGTAGATCCGTGAGTCTCAGGCATATTTAGGGATGCTAACCATTCCGTCGGGTGGCCGCCATGGTTTTGTCCGGCCGGCCCATCCGGCCAGAGCACGCCGGGTGTCCGGCCCGGCTGAGGAGCCAACAGCCCGCGGCCAGCGGTGATTCCCGGCCCGGCCTCGGCCCGTGCCCCTGCCACCAAGGGTGGACGACCGCGCGCGGAACGCCCACCTTCCACCGGCGCAGCGGGCCGCCCTCCTTTGGACCTAGGCCCCGCCCGCAGCCGGGGCTGCGACCCGTGGGCACTCGGGCCCAGGACGGGACGTTGAGCCTGCGGGCCCCCGACGCCTGGGCCCGCGGGCGGACCCAGGCGGGCAGATCGAGGCGGGCGGACCGGAGCGGGCGGACCCAGGCGGGCGGAGCGTCCGCCGCCGGAAGGGGGAGAAGCGATGAGCATGGTCGTGCCGGCCGTGGGCGCCGTCGTGACGGTGCCAGCGCTACTGCTGGTCGACCGGCTCCTCCTGTGGATGGAGCGGCGCGGCTGGATCTACTGGCGGCGGCGCCGTGCCGGGGTCGGCGCGGCGTCGAGCCTCAGCATGATGGACGAGCTCAACGCCTTTCTCTCACCCGGGCGGCAGCAGATGCGGGAGGAGAAGGAGCGCCGGCTGGTCCTGCGGGACGACGCCGGGTCGGCCGGCCCGCTGGACCGCCGCATCGACCTGGAGTCGGGCCGGGTGACGGTCCGACCCGGCGGCCCGGAGCAGCCCGGCCGGTAGCCACCCTGGCGGCCGGGCAGGGACCACGCACCCGTCCGCGGCCTACCGGCCGAGCGCGGGCCCGAAGCCGCACGGCCCCCGGGCGTCACCGGCCCCTGGACGGCACCGACCCTCGGGCGTCACCGGGCCGACGCAACGCCACCCGCCCGACGCGGCGCCCCCTCGGACCGCGCGGGGCCCGAGGCGCGGCGGGCGCGGCCCGGGCGGAGAGGCGGGTCGCTCAGCCGCGCGCCGCGGCGTCGGCCGCCGCGGAGAAGGCGCCGTGCGCCAGGCTGTGCAGCAGGGCGGCCATGCCGTCGCGCTGGAGGCCGGCCCGGTCGTCCTGGGCGGGGTTGGGGGCGACGCTGTGCGGGGTCGAGTTGATCAGGCCGAAGACGGCGTGCACCGCGGCCCGCGCGACCGGCTCGGCGGTCGGTTCGGCCAGCGGCGGGTAGGCCTGCCGGACGACGTCCACCCACAGCTCGACGTAGCCGCGCTGGAGCCGGCGGACGGTCCGGCGGTCCTCCTCCTTGAGGTTCAGCAGCTCGCGGTCGTGCAGGGTGATGAGGTCCCGGTCGTCGAGGGCGAAGTCGACGTGCCCGCTGATCAGCGCGTCGAGCGCCGCGGCCGCACCGTCGCCGCCGCCGCCGGCCCGGCGACGGCCCTCCTCCAGGAGGCGCTCGCTGATACCGATCAGCAGGTCGGCGAGCATCGCGTCCTTGCCCGCGAAGTGGCGGTAGAGACCGGGCCCGCTGATGCCGACCGCCTTGCCGATCTCGTCGACGCCCACACCCAGGAAGCCGCGCGCGGCGAACAGCCGGGCGGCCTCCTTGCGGATCTGGTCACGGCGTGGGAGCGCGGAAGCGGCTGGGACCTTCGACATGCTGCCCATCGTAGACAGTGGGGTTATCGGCCGTTAACCTGGGCGCACGAGTTAACGCTCATTAACGTGGGGGTCGCGGGCTCACCCGGCCCTGCCGCCCACCTGGTGCCGAGGGCAAGGGAGCTCTTGGGATGGTCATCCCCACCGCCGGCGTACCCGCCGGCGTCAACGGCAGCGCCGCAGGCGCAGGCGCGGCAGGCACGGGCGGCTCGCCGTCCGGCGGATCCGTCGCCCCGGGAGCCGCCGCTCCCGCACCCCGGCTCGGCACCGCCGTCGACCCGGGCTCGGACGCCTTCCGGGCCAACACCGAGGCGCACCGCGCCCTGGTCGCCGAACTGCGCGAGAAGCTGGGCACGGCCGCCCTCGGCGGCGGGGCCAAGGCCCGCGCCCGGCACACCGCGCGCGGCAAGCTGCTCCCGCGCGACCGTGTCGACACCCTGCTCGACCCGGCCTCCCCCTTCCTCGAACTGGCCCCGCTGGCCGCCGACGGGATGTACGACGGGGCCGCACCGGCAGCCGGTGTCATCGCGGGCATCGGCCGGGTCGCGGGGCGCGAGGTCGTCGTCGTCGCCAACGACGCCACCGTCAAGGGCGGCACGTACTACCCGATGACGGTCAAGAAGCACCTGCGCGCCCAGGAGGTCGCGCTGGAGAACCGCCTGCCCTGCATCTACCTGGTGGACTCCGGCGGCGCCTTCCTCCCGATGCAGGACGAGGTCTTCCCGGACCGCGACCACTTCGGCCGGATCTTCTACAACCAGGCCAGGCTCTCGGCCGCCGGCATCCCGCAGATCGCCGCCGTGCTCGGCTCCTGCACCGCGGGCGGCGCGTACGTCCCGGCGATGAGCGACCAGGCCGTCATCGTCCGCAACCAGGGCACGATCTTCCTCGGCGGGCCGCCGCTGGTGAAGGCGGCCACCGGCGAGGTGGTCACCGCCGAGGAACTGGGCGGCGGCGACCTCCACTCCCGCACCTCCGGGGTGACGGACCACCTGGCCGAGGACGACGCCCACGCCCTCTCCATCGTCCGCACCATCGTCGCCGGGCTCGGCCCGCGGGCCGCCCGGCCGTGGCCGCTGACCCCGGCCGAGCCGCCGGCCGTCGACCCGGCCGGCCTGTACGGGGCCGTCCCGGTGGACCCGCGCACGCCGTACGACGTGCGCGAGGTGATCGCCCGACTGGTCGACGGCAGCCGGTTCGCCGAGTTCAAGGCCGAGTACGGGGCGACCCTGGTGACCGGCTTCGCCCGGATCCACGGCCACCCCGTCGGCATCGTCGCCAACAACGGCGTGCTCTTCTCGGAGGCCGCGCTCAAGGGCGCCCACTTCATCGAGCTGTGCGACCAGCGGGGCATCCCCCTCCTCTTCCTCCAGAACATCACCGGGTTCATGGTCGGCCGGCAGTACGAGGCGGGCGGCATCGCCAAGCACGGCGCCAAGATGGTCAACGCCGTCGCCTGCACCCGGGTCCCGAAGCTGACGGTGGTGATCGGCGGCTCGTACGGGGCCGGCAACTACTCGATGTGCGGACGGGCCTACTCCCCCCGCTTCCTCTGGATGTGGCCGGGTGCCAAGATCTCCGTGATGGGCGGCGAGCAGGCGGCGTCCGTCCTGGCCACCGTCCGCCGCGACCAGCTGGAGGCGCACGGCGAGGAGTGGCCGGCCGAGGCGGAGGACGAGTTCAAGCGCCCCGTCCGCGAGCAGTACGAGCGCCAGGGCAACGCCTACTACGCCTCCGCGCGACTCTGGGACGACGGGGTGATCGACCCGATGGACACCCGCACCGTCCTCGGGCTGGCGCTCACCGCCTGCGCCAACGCCCCGCTTCCGCAGCCCGGCCCGTACGGCGTCTTCCGGATGTGACCCCGTGGCCGGCGTGTCCGCACGCCGGCCACGGGCCCGCACCGGACGTCACCAGGCCCGGCCCCGGCCGCGCCTCGCCGCGGCCCCTGCCGCCGCCACCCTCCACCACCTCCTTCTTACGGCTCCCCTCGACCCGGAGGAACGCCTCCCATGTTCGACACAGTTCTGGTCGCCAACCGCGGCGAGATCGCCGTCCGGGTGATCCGCACCCTGCGGCGGCTCGGCGTGTGCTCCGTCGCCGTCTTCAGCGACGCGGACGCCGACGCCCCCCACGTCCGCGAGGCCGATGTCGCGGTCCGGCTCGGACCGGCCGACCGCAGCGACAGCTCGGCCGCCGAGACGTACCTGCGCACCGACCAGATCCTCGCCGCCGCCCGCCGCACCGGCGCCCAGGCCGTCCACCCCGGCTACGGCTTCCTCGCCGAGAACGCCGCCTTCGCCCGCGCCTGCGCCGACGCCGGCCTCGCCTTCATCGGACCTCCTCCCTCCGCGGTCGAACTGATGGGCGACAAGATCAACGCCAAGGAGGCCGTCCGCACCGCCGGTGTGCCGGTCGTCCCGGGCAGCCAGGCGACCGCGCCCACCGACGAGGAGCTCGTCGCGGCCGCCGCCGAGATCGGCTACCCGGTCCTGCTCAAGCCGTCCGCCGGCGGCGGCGGCAAGGGCATGCGCCTGGTGCGCGACCCCGCCGAACTGCCGACCGAGATCGCCGCCGCACGGCGGGTCGCCCGTACCGCCTTCGGCGACGACACCCTGCTGCTGGAGCGCTGGATCGACCGGCCCCGCCACATCGAGGTGCAGGTGCTGGCCGACGCCCACGGCACCACCGTCCACCTCGGCGAGCGCGAGTGCAGCCTGCAGCGCCGCCACCAGAAGCTGATCGAAGAGGCACCCTCCGTTCTGCTCAATGCCGAGACCCGCGCCGCCATGGGCGCCGCGGCCGTGCGTGCCGCGGAGTCCTGCGGCTACACCGGGGCCGGCACCGTGGAGTTCATCGTCCCCGGCATCGACCCGGACTCCCCCACCCCGGCCGAGGGGGTACGGGACTTCTTCTTCATGGAGATGAACACCCGTCTCCAGGTGGAACACCCCGTCACCGAACTCGCCATCGCCGTCACCACCCCTGCCGCCGGACCGGCCGCCGCCCACACCGAGCGGCTGGACCTGGTCGAGTGGCAGGTGCGGATCGCCTCGGGCGAGCGCCTCACCTTCTCCCAGCCGGACATCTCCTTCCTGGGCCACGCGATCGAGGCCCGCATCTGCGCCGAGGACCCGGAGCGCGACTTCCTGCCCACCGGCGGCCGTATCCTGGTCCTCGACGAGCCGCAGGGCGAAGGCATCCGGGTGGACTCCGGCGTCACCCCGGGCACCGTCATCACCAGCGCCTACGACCCCATGCTCGCCAAGGTCATCGCGTACGGGCCCGACCGCCCGACCGCGCTGCGCCGCCTCCGGGCCGCACTGGCCGACACCCGGATCCTCGGCGTGACCACCAACACCGGCTTCCTGCGGCGGCTGCTCGCACACCCCGACGTCGTCGCCGGCCGACTCGACACCGGCCTGGTGGAACAGACGGCGCAGCAGCAGCCCGCCCTGCTCGCCTCGCCCTACTCCCCGGCGTCCGCCGCCTCTGCCGCCGACCCGGCGGCCACCGCGGACGGCACCGGCTCCGGCTCCTCCGAGCCCCCGACCTCCACCCACCTCCTCTACTACGCCGCCGCACTGGCACGGCAGCTGGACCTCTCCCCCGCCGCCGACGGCGGCGGCTGGACCGACCCGTTCTCCCTTCCCTCCGGCTGGCGCCTGGGCGGTGACGCCGCCTGGACCACCCACCGACTCCGTGCCCCCGGCCAGGACCCGGTGACGGTGAGCGTCCGTCCGATCACTGCGGGCAACGTAGCCGAGGCCACTGACATTCCCCCCGGCGTCACTCCCGAGGTGGACGTCCGGCTCGGTTCGGGCCCGGCCCACCGCGCACGGGCCGTCCGGACCGGGGGCCGCCTGCACCTCACCGTCGACGGCCTGCAGACGACCTTCGCCCTGACCACCGACGAGGCCCCCGGCCGGCCCGGCGCCCCGCTCGCCGGCCCGGTCACCTGGCTCGGGATCGACGGCGACGCCTGGCCGGTGCACGCCTACGACCCCGTCGGCGAGAGCACCGCCGCCGGAGCCGCCCACCACGGCGGCCTCACCGCCCCGATGCCCGGCACCGTCACCGTCGTGAAGACCTCGGTCGGCGAACAGGTCCGCCGGGGTCAGGCCCTGCTCGTCCTGGAGGCCATGAAGATGGAACACGTGATCGCCGCCCCGCACGACGGCACTGTGAGCGAGCTGCGGGCCACCGCCGGGGCGACCGTGGCGATGGAGGAACTGCTGGTCGTCGTCACGCCGGCCGAGGACGGCCCGGCAGGCGACGCGGCCGGGGGCGGAGCGGCCGACGGCGGAACGGCCGGGGGCGGAGCGGCCGACGGCGGAACGGCCGGCCGGGCGCTCGGCGCGATGACGGCCGAGGTGCGGTCATGAGCACCGCCGCCGCCCCCGAGCCCGACGCCCTCGACCTGGGCCTGCCCGACCCCGTCCGCGCCCCGGGCCTGCCCGAGGAGGTCCGGATCCACGAGGTCGGGCCGCGCGACGGACTGCAGAACGAGAGCGCCCTCGTCCCCGTCGAGGTCAAGGCCGAGTTCATCGCCCGGCTCGCGGCCGCCGGGCTGAACACCGTCGAGGCGACCAGCTTCGTCCACCCGAAGTGGGTGCCCCAGCTCGCCGACGCCGAGGAGCTGGTCCCCCGGCTCGTCGGCCTGCCGGAGCGCCACCCCGGGCTGCGCCTGCCGGTGCTGGTGCCCAACGAGCGCGGGCTGGACCGCGCGCTCGCCCACCACACCGCCGACATCGCGGTGTTCGCCAGCGCCACCGAGACCTTCGCCCGCCGCAACCTCAACCGCTCGGCGGACGAGGCGATGGCGATGTTCCGGCCGGTGGTGGAACGCGCCACCGCGGCCGGGGTCCGGGTGCGCGGGTACCTCTCGATGTGCTTCGGCGACCCGTGGGAGGGCCCGGTGCCCGCCGAGCAGGTGATCCGGTTCGGCGGGCAGCTGCTGGAGATGGGCTGCACCGAGTTGAGCCTCGGCGACACCATCGGAGTGGCCACCCCCGGCCAGGTCACCGCGCTGCTGGACGGGTTCGCCGCGGCCGGTGTGCCGGTCGGCCGGCTCGCGGTGCACTTCCACGACACGTACGGCCAGGCGCTGAGCAACACGCTGGCGGCACTGCGCAGCGGCGTCACCACGGTCGACGCCTCGGCGGGCGGCCTGGGCGGCTGCCCCTACGCCAAGAGCGCCACCGGCAACCTGGCCACCGAGGACCTGGTGTGGATGCTGCACGGACTCGGCATCCGGACCGGGGTCGACCTCCGTGCCCTGGTCGCCGCCAGCGGCTGGATGGCCGGGCAGCTCGGCCGCCCCAGCCCGTCCCGCACCGTCCAGGCGCTGCTCGGCGCGAACCAGGGCTGACGCGCGGGGGCGCCGGGAGATCCCAGCGCCCCTTCGTGACCCCACGCGCCCCGGCAACCTCCGTCGTCCCGCGCCGCTACGGCGCCGGCCGCAGCGTTGCCCGGCCGGCTCCCCTCCCCTCGCAGCACGACACCTTCCCTCTCAGCACTTCGTGTGCCGGTCACACCATCCGACCGGCACACGGTTGTCCCGATCACGCCCGCGGCCACCCCGGCCGGGCCCCAGGAGGATCACCATGCTCGATCACCGACTGAACAGCGAGTACGAGGAACTGCGGCGGACGGTCGCCGAGTTCGCCCAGGACGTGGTCGCGCCGAAGATCGGCGAGTTCTACGAGCAGAACGAGTTCCCCTACGAGATCGTCCGGGAGATGGCGCGGATGGGCCTCTTCGGCCTGCCGTTCTCCGAGGAGTACGGGGGCATGGGCGGCGACTACTTCGCGCTCGGCCTCGTGCTGGAGGAGCTCGCCCGCGTCGACTCCTCGGTCGCGATCACCCTGGAGGCCGCGGTCTCGCTCGGCGCGATGCCGATCTACCGCTTCGGGACGGAGGAGCAGAAGCGCGAGTGGCTGCCCCGGCTGACCTCCGGCGAGATGCTCGGGGCGTTCGGCCTGACCGAGCCCGAGGGCGGCTCCGACGCCGGTGCGACCCGCACCACGGCGCGGTACGACGAGGCCACCGACGAGTGGGTCATCAACGGCACCAAGTGCTTCATCACCAACTCCGGCACCGAGATCACCGGCCTGGTCACGGTCACTGCCCTCACGGAACCGATCGCTCGTTCGAGTGAAGAGGGCGAATTCTCCTCGCCAAAGCGCGAGATCTCTTCCATCATCGTGCCTGCTGGAACCCCGGGGTTCCAGGTGTCGAAGAAGTACTCGAAGGTCGGGTGGAACGCATCCGACACCCGCGAACTGTCCTTTACCGACTGCCGCGTCCCCGCGGCCAACCTGCTGGGCGAGCGCGGCCGCGGCTACGCCCAGTTCCTGCGGATCCTCGACGAGGGCCGCATCGCGATCGCAGCCCTGGCCACCGGCCTGGCCCAGGGGTGCGTCGACCAGTCCGTCGCCTACGCCGGTACGCGCCGCGCCTTCGGGCGGCCGATCGGCGCCAACCAGGCCATCCAGTTCAAGCTCGCCGACATGGAGATGCGCGCGCACACCTCCCGCCTGGCCTGGCGGGACGCCGCCTCCCGGCTGCTGCACGGCGAACCGTTCAAGAAGGAGGCCGCGATCGCCAAGCTGTACTCGTCCGAGGCCGCCGTCGACAACGCCCGTGAGGCGACCCAGATCCACGGCGGGTACGGCTTCATGAACGAATTCCCGGTCGCGCGCTTCTGGCGCGACTGCAAGATCCTCGAAATCGGGGAGGGCACGTCCGAGGTCCAGCGCATGCTCATCGCCCGGGAGTTGGGCGTTCAGTCCTGAGGACCCACCCCTCCCGTACAGCCTGAAAAAGGCTTGCTTTCCGATTGTCCGGCCGCCTGTCAGCCGACTTCCCGGGCCGGCGACCGGCCTGTCTGCCGACTTCCGGATCCGCCGGGTTCCGAGTCGGCGGCTTCCCGGCCTGCCGGCCAGGGGCCGGTCGGACAATCGGGGCGCGCTACTTGTCGGGCCGTCAGGGGATCACGATCACCGGGCGGTTGGCCCGCCGCGCCAGCCGCCCGGAGACCGAACCGAAGATCTTGCCGAGCAGGCCGTGCGTGCTGCCGACCACAATGGCGTCGGCCGCGTACTCGCGCCCGACCTCCTCGATCTCATGGCAGATGTCGCCGCCCCGCTCGACCAGGACCCAGGGGACACCCGCAAGGAAGTCCGCGCAGGCGAGTTCCAGGCCGAGCATCTCGGTCCGGTGGTCGGGGAGGTCGACGAAGACGGGAGGTTCACAGCCGGCCCAGACCGTGGCGGGCAGCCGGTTGGCCACATGAACGATCACCAGGCCGCACTGCGAGCGACGGGCCATGCCCACCGCGTAGGCGAGGGCGCGCTCGCTCGACAGGGAGCCGTCGAAACCCACCACCACACCGTGCTGGAACGCGGGATCACAGGACAGGACCGGCGTCTCCTGGATCTCCGGCGCGCTCGGCAGGCCGGCACCCCCCGGGTGTTCGGCCCCGGGACCGAGGCGGCCCGTCACCGCCGGCTCCGCAGGGTCGGCCCGGTGCTGGTCGCGTCGTTGGCGGGAACCGGGGCGGCTCCGGCGCGCGATGTTGCGAAGAATGCGGCTGAGGGCCCGAGCGTCCACGGCAACCGGCTCTCCCCCTGGATCTCCGCCGTCACAGCCGTCACCACCGACTCCACCGGCCGCTGTGCCGGTGCCGCGGACCGCGTCCGGCTCAACCGGTCGGGATGACTCAAAACCAGCCATGGCTCAAGGCTCTTCGAGGGAGATGGGCCGAAAGGAGAGGACAACGCTGCCCAGGCAGCAGGGCCGCCCACGGGACGACGTCGGTCTTCGCCGAGCACCACCGTTTGTGACCTATTCCTTTCAGAGTACGACGGGCGGGAGACTCAGCCCAGCGGCGAAGCCTCCGAACGCCTCGGTTCCCGCGAACGGAGGATGCGCCCGCCGACCGCAGTGCGCCCCCCGCCTGCGAACGATCGCGCCCCCTCTGGCGAAGGAGGTTCCCTGGAGCTTGACTGAGCGAACCGGGCGATGCAACAGGCCACCGGGACACCGTGACCGGACTGTCATGGATCGACAACGATCCGTCGCCACCCGTCACCGGCCGCTGTTCCCGCAGGCATGGGCGCCCCGCCGGGGCCGGCATCCATTTCAGCCAATTGGCACGGGTTCGCGGCGGCCTCTGGCATTTGCCAGGTGCATGCGCGCGGCCGCTGGCACCATGCTCGGCATGCCGCTGCTCCTGCTCGACCTCGACAACACGCTGCTCCCCAGGGATGCCGCTTTCCGGGCCTGGGCTCAGGATTTTCTGACCGAACGCGGACTGCCGCCCGGCGATCTCGACTGGCTCGTCACCATCGACGGCGGCGGCTACGTGCCGCGCAGCACCGTACTGTCCGCCGCTCAGCGCCGCTACGGGTTGGACGACTCCCTCGAATTCCTGCTCGCGCACTACCGACGCGGCATCAACTCCCACATCCACTGTCCCTCCCGGAACATCGAGGCGCTGCGGGCGGCGCGCGCGGCAGGGTGGACGCTCGGCATCGTGAGCAACGGCAACACCCGGCCCCAGTTGGAGAAGATCCGCCGGACCGGGCTCGGCCCGCTGGTCGACGGCTGGGTCATCTCGGAGGAGGCGGAGTGCGTCAAGCCGGACCCGCTGATCTTCGAGATCGCCGCGCAGCGCTGCGGCATCGCGCCCACCGGCAACTGGGCCGCGGAGACCTGGATGGTGGGGGACCACGCCCCCGCCGACATCGCGGGGGCGGAACTCACGGGCTTGCGCAGCGTCTGGCTGCACCACGGCCGGCCCTGGGCCGAGCCCGGCTACCGGCCGACGCTCAAGGCGGCGGGCCTGCCGGAGGCCGTCGGCCAGGTCCTGTCCGCACGCAGCGCACCGGCGCCGCGGCCGGGGATCCGGGCGGGCGGCGCGGCCCGACGGAGGACGACCGGCGCGGAGGCCGGGAGCCCGCGGTCCCGGAAGAGCACGGTGACGGCGCTTCCGGGCGCGCGGTCCGGCGCGCAGTTCCCGGCGTCCGCCCCTGACGGCCGGCGTGCGCCTGTTCCCGTGCACGGCGAGGACGTCAGTGCCCGGAGCTCGACGGCGGAGGTAGGTGTCCGAAACCGTTCCGGCGAATTTGCGGCCACCGGAGAGGGCCGCCCCGTCGGCGGGAGGTCGACCGGTACGGCGGACCGGTCGGGCGCCGCGGAACGGGCCGGAGTCCGCTCCGACCGCGCCGACCGGCCCTCCCACCCCGCTGCCGTCGGCGCTCCCGCCACGGCCGGTGAGACCGCCACCGCTCACACCGGCAGTGCACACCCCTCCCCCGGGCACCCCGCCCCTGCACACACGGCCCCTGCGGAACACCCTGCGCGGACGAGGTTCGCCAAGCCGCCGGCGTGGTTCGGCCAGCGTCCGGCCGCACCCCCGGCAGAGGCAGCGGCGGTCTCACCGTGACGTGACCGGGACCCCGTGCCCGCGGCCGACGCCGGCCTGCCGCATCCGGGAGCAGCCGCACCCGGCAGCAGCGGCGCGGGGCCCGGCACAGGCACCTGCACGGGAGCCAGTGCAGGAACGGCACGGGAACCTGCGAGGGGGGCCGGCCCAGCACCGGGCCGGCCCACCCGCCGCACCCCACCCCTCCCTGACCACCAAGGCGTCGCCTCCACCCGGAGGCACCCGGAAGACCCTGGGGAGCCCCGGAAACCCCGGGAGCCTCCAAGCACCCCTCGGAGGCGCCTACCCGTCCGACGGCCCGGTCAGCGACCACCAGTGCGTGCGGCCCCGCTCGATGAAGCCGAGCTTGCGGTAGAGCGGCTCGCCGAGTTCGGTGGCGACGAGGGTCGCCGGAAGGTCGGAACGGGCGGCGGCCAGCGCGGTCTCCAGGACGGCGCGGGCGACGCCGCGGGAGCGGTGGTCGGGGAGCGTCGCGACCCAGTACACCCCGGTGGAGCGGCCGTCGTCGTAGGTGAGGGAGGCACCGGCCGGTACGCCGTCGATGCGTCCCAGCCAGGCCCGGAACCCCGGTTCGCGGAGGAGGTCCCCCGGCAGCATGCCGCCCCGGGTCCAGGGCTGTCGTTCCGTGATGGGGAACCCCTCGACCACGGCCCGCTCGACCTCGGCGAACTCGTCGGCGTCCAGCACCTCATCGACCGTCAGAGGCCCCCCGTCCCGGTCTCCGGAGCGCGGGAGCGAGCCGGGCAGGGGCGCGTCGAGAGGGCCCGGTTCGCGCACCATCACGGCCATGGCCCGGCCGTGCCCGCAGCCGTGGCGCGTCATGTCCAGCCCGCTGTAGGGGTCTTCCAGGGTGAGCCGGACGGTGGCCCACTCGCGCACGAGGGCCGCCAGCTCGTCTTCGAGGACCGCGGAATCGTCGTAGGGGCGCGTGATCACGATGCGGTGTGCGTCGTCCGCCGTGCGGGCACAGCGGACGGCGGTGAACCGGGGTGTTATGAGCTGTTGCCAGCCGTGCGTACGGGCTTGGGCGAGCCAGAATGCGGCGGCGTTGTCGTTGGCCTGTTCGAGCCGGCTGAGGATCTCCACTCCAGGGACGGTAGCGCGAGCCGGCGATCGTCGCCCTGCCGCCCCGGCACTGGCCGGATGAAGCCCGGGAGGCGCACGGTTCGGCCTACGTGCGCCCTCCTGTGCACCGCCTATTTTCGGTCAATCTCGCGCGCCTCCCCCACCCTTGGGCAAAGTCGCAGCCCAGACCCTCCGGCCGGGCACGCCGAAGCCGGGCGCCCCAGGACCAGTCCCGCGACAACCAGCCACCGTTGCACCGGCCCCCTTCCCAGAAGGGTCGACGGGTGCCACGCTTCGTGATCGAATGCATCACGCCAAATTGCCATGTCGACATAGCGTCGGATGGTGAACTTGTCACAACGGCAACGGTCCACCCGATAGATTCGATCTTGGCTAGCAGTGCCGCACCACCACACCACACCACCGAGGGGGCTTGAGCGCCTTGAGCAGGGTGAGCAGGAGCGACGCGGGTCCTGACAGCGGCCAGGCCGTGGCCGGTATCACCGGTCGCTCCCCGAGAGCCACCGGCGCCTCGGCGATCGCTGCCAACCCCCGTTCCTCCGGCACCTCCAGCGCCGCCCCGCACCCCTCGTACACCTCTGCGGCCGCATCGGCCCTGCCCGCCCCGGCTGCCTCCCCGGCACCGGGACCGGCCGGAACAGGGGCCTTCTCGGCCGCCGTGGAACAGGGTGGACGATCCGTCAGCCGACCCTCGGTCAATCCTGTTCCCGTGCACGGCGGCGGGTCCGGCGGGCACGCGGGCCCGTCGGTTCCCGGCCATCCTGGCACTCCGGGCCACCCCGGACAGCAGGGCCAACACGGCCAGCACGTCCACCCCGGACAGGACGCGGCGTTCCCCGCCTTCTCCGGCGGCCCCGCCCCGGCCTCTCCGCCGACGGGACCGGCGTCAGGAGGCATGGCGGGTGGCGCAATCGCGGCAGGTCCGCTCGGACTCGGCGGAAACGGCTACGGTCCGGCCGGCCACGGCCCGGTCGGCGGTCCCGGCGCGAACGGCTCCTCGACCGCGGTGATGGCCGCCGCACCCCGGAAGCTGTCCGGCCGGCGCCGGCGCGAGACCGTCGCGGTACTGATCTTCGGTGGCGCACCGATCTTCGAGAGCTCCATCCCGCTCTCCGTCTTCGGCGTCGACCGCCAGGACGCCGGGGTCCCGCGCTACCGCCTGCTGGTCTGTGCCGGGGAGGAGGGGCCGCTCGCCACCACCGGCGGTCTCACGCTCTCCGCGCCGTACGGGCTGGAGGCGCTCGCCCGGGCGGGCACGATCGTGGTGCCGGCCTGGCGCTCGATCTCGCAGCCGCCGCCGGTCGAGGCGATCACCGCACTGCGCAAGGCACACCACGAGGGCGCGCGGATCATCGGGCTCTGCACCGGCGCATTCGTGCTCGCGGCCGCCGGTCTGCTGGACGGCCGCCCGGCGACCACGCACTGGATGTACGCGCCGACCCTGGCCAAGCGCTACCCCCGGGTCCATGTCGACCCGCGTGAACTCTTCGTCGACGACGGCGACGTGCTGACCTCGGCCGGCACCGCCGCCGGCATCGACCTCTGCCTGCACGTGGTGCGCAGCGACCACGGCGCCGAGGCGGCCAACGCGCTGGCCCGCCGCCTGGTGGTGCCCAGCCGTCGCAGCGGCGGCGGACAGGCCCAGTACATCGATCAGTCTTTACCGGAGGAGATCGGCAACGACCCGTTGGCCGAGGTGGTCACCTGGGCGCTGGAGAACCTCAACCAGCAGTTCGACGTCGAGGTGCTGGCGGCCCGGGCCTACATGAGCCGGCGGACCTTCGACCGGCGGTTCCGCACGCTGACCGGCAGCGCCCCGCTGCAGTGGCTGATCACCCAGCGGGTGCTCCAGGCCCAGCGGCTGCTGGAGACCTCGGAGCTGTCGGTCGACGACGTGGCCCGCCGTTGCGGGTTCCGGTCGCCGGTGGCCCTGCGCGGGCACTTCCGGCGCCAGCTCGGGGTCTCGCCGGCCGCGTACCGGACGAGCTACCGGGCCCGGCGCCCGGGGGCGGCCTCGCCGACCCCGGCCCCGGTGCACCCGGGCGACCTCCGGCTGGCGGGCGCCGTACCGCAGTCGGCCGCGGCCCATGCCGCGGCTGCCGCTGCCGCCACCGCGGCGGGCGGGGCACCGCACGGCCAGCACGGCCAGCACGGTCCGGCGGGCCAGCACGGGCAGCCGTCCGCGCACCCGCTCGCGGCCGGGAACACCGGGCACGCCGGACACCCGGGGCAGCACGGTCCGCTGGGCCAGCACGGGCAGCCGTCCGGGCCGGGGTTCCACACGCGCGCCGCGCAGCCCTACCCGCACCAGCAGGCGGGGCAGCCCTCGCACCCCGGACAGCCGGGGGCCGGGCGCGGTCCGGCCCGCCCGCCGCTGGTTCCGGCGCAGGCCGGTCCGGGAGCGGGCCGCCCCCTGCGCACCGCGGAACACGCCGCGGCCGAGGACGGTCACCCGCAGCCGGGAGCCCGCGGTCAGGGGCAGGGGCATCGCAGTGCGGCCGAGCGAGCCTCGGACGAGGCCGGCGGTGCCGGTACCGGCGGTGCGGCCGGCGGCCGCGGCCACGGTGCGCCCGGCCGGGTGCCGGCGCCTGCGGTGTCCGGGACGCCGGAGGGCAGGGCCCGGCAGGGACGCGTTCCGCAGGTCCACCCGCAGGGTGGCCGCGCGGGCGACCCCGAGGGTGTCCGGGAGCCGCGTGACCCGCGGACCGCACGGGACGGCCTCCAGGCGCACCCGGCCCATCCGGTGGGCCGGGCCGGGCAGGTCACACCGGCCCGCGAGGCCCACGAGCCCGGCACTCCCGGCCAGGACGAGCACGCCCCGGAGGGCTGCGCGCCGGCGCCGCACCCGGCTCCTCCGGTGCCCGTGGCGCGTGATCGCGCCGTAGGGTGAGTGGCGTGAATGACCGTTTGGTATGGATCGACTGTGAAATGACAGGCCTCGACCTCGACCGGGACGCCCTGGTCGAGGTCGCGGCGCTGGTGACGGACTCCGAGCTGAACGTCCTCGGCGAGGGCGTGGACGTCATCATCCGCCCGCCCGCCGAGGCGCTGGCGAACATGCCCGAGGTGGTGCGCACGATGCACACCTCCTCCGGCCTGCTCGACGAGCTGGAGCACGGCGTCACGCTGGCCGAGGCGGAGGCGCTGGTCCTCGCGTACGTCCGCGAGTACGCGCCCGAGGCCGGGCGGACGCCGCTCTGCGGGAACTCGGTGGCGACCGACCGCGGCTTCCTGGCCCGGGACATGCCGGCCCTGGAGGGCCATCTCCACTACCGGATCGTGGACGTCTCCTCCATCAAGGAGCTGGCCCGCCGCTGGTACCCGAGGGCGTACTACAACAGCCCGCAGAAGGGCGGAAACCACCGGGCGCTCGCGGACATCCGCGAGAGCATCGACGAACTGCGGTACTACCGCGAGGCGGTGTTCGTCCCGCAGCCCGGCCCGGACACCGACACCGCGCGCGCGATCGCCGAGAAGTACCAGGCGCCGACGGACTGACCCTCCCCCGGCCTTCCGACGGCCTCGGTCCGGGGCCGTCGGAAGGCCGGGGAACGGACCGGCGAGCGCCCGAGGGAAACCCTGGCGCGAGCACCCTCTCGGATCCTGTAGAGTTCTTCCTGTCGGAACGGGAACGCGAAGAGCGGGAACGGACCGGACAGATGGTGGGTGTAGCTCAGTTGGTAGAGCACCTGGTTGTGGTCCAGGTGGCCGCGGGTTCGAGTCCCGTCACTCACCCCAGAGCCTGAGGGGCCGATCTCTTCAAGAGATCGGCCCCTCAGGCGTTTTCGCGTTCCCCCGCCCCCTTCGGCACATCTCCTTCCGCGCATCCCGTTCCGGACGGTCCCCGGAGGTCCCGCGACATCCCTCCGCAAGAGATCTGCCGACGGGTCTGCCCTCAGAAGCTACTTGCCAGTAACATAGCTGCCATGACCACACCTTCGATCGGCCAGCTGCTCGACTCGACCGTGCCGATGGCACGCACCCTCAAGCTGGAGTACCTGGAGACGACGCCGGAGCGCGCCGTCCTCCGGCTGCCCGACCAGCCGGAGTACCACAACCACGTCGGCGGGCCGCACGCCGGCGCGATGTTCACGCTCGCCGAGTCCGCGAGCGGTTGCATCGTGCTGGGCGCCTTCGGCGACCAGCTCTCGCGGGCGGTGCCGCTCGCAGTCAGTGCCGAGATCTCGTACAAGAAGCTGGCCATGGGCGCCGTCACCGCCACCGCCGTGCTGGGCCGCCCGGCCTCGGACATCGTCGCCGAGCTGGACAAGGGCGAGCGGCCGGAGTTCCCCGTCACCGTCGAGATCACCCGCGCCGACGGCGCTGTGACCGGCGTCATGACCGTCATCTGGACCCTGCGCCCCAACTCCTGACCGGCTCCGGGTCCTGACCGGCTCCGGTTCCTGACCGTCAGCGGGAAAGCCGGCCGCCGCGGCGCGCGGCCGGTGGATCCACGACCCGCGATGATGACTGTCCGTGACGACGGCCGTGACCTTACGGCCCGTCCGCTCGTTCTCGATTCACGTGCGAGCCAATCACGCGAGCAAGGCCCCGGTTCCCGCCCGACGCGCCGTCGGCGGTGCACGGCGCCCGGGCGGCCGGTGGCTGCCCGGGTCGCGTGCCGTCGCAGCGGGCGGAGTGCTCCTCGCACAACTCTGGGGGCTCGGCGCACTGGGGGCGCCCGCCCACGCGGCGGCCTCGCCGCTGCCGGAGCCGGTGAGCCAGGCTGCGGCCCGGACGCCGGGCGGCGGCCGGGCCGGTCCCGGGGCCGGCGAGGCGCAGGGCAGCGACGGGCGGGCCGTCGACGGACGGCCCCGCGACGGGGAGTCAGCCGGGCATCCCGCCGCAGCGGGCCAGGAGGCCGAAGGCGAGGCCGCACCGGGCTGGGCGGCCCCCGGAGGGCAACCACCCTCTCCCGGCCAGGCCGCGCCCGGTCGGACGGCCTCCGATCCGGCGGCCTCCGATCCGACGGCGCCCGGTCAGGCCTCCTCGCCGGGGCCGCTCGGTGAGCCCGCCGACGTGGCCGACTCCGCCCCCTCCCCCGCGCCCGGCCTGGAGGCCGCGAAGGTGCCGGTCGGCAGCGTGCTCCAGGACCGGATCAGAGCGGGTGACCTGCCCCTGCCGGGCCAGCGGGCCTCCGTCCCCGACGCGTTCGTGATCGCCTCCGGCCTGCTCGGGACCGCCCCCGCACAGGCCCGCACCGCGGCGGCGCGCGTCTCCCGGGACGGCGACGACGGCTCCAAAGAAGCCTCGGCGGCAGTCGGCCCCTCAGGTTCCGCCGACTCACGGACCGCCGCGCCCAACGCCGGGCAGCACGGTCCGGCCGCGCCACCGCCCGCGCCCGCGCCCGGGAACAGCGGGCGGCAGGAGCAGACCGCCGGACGACCCGGCCCCGGCGACACCGGGAACTCCCGCGCCACCGCGCCGGACCGTTCCGCGCCGCACGAGGACCTCGCACTGACCGGCGCCCTCACGGCTCCGGCCGGCCACGGTCTCGCGGGCACCGGCACGGCCGTCCTCGCACCGATCGCCGCGGGGCTGCTGCTGACCGGCGCCGCGATGTGCAAGCACCGGGGACTGCCGCGCGGGCACTGAGGCGGCCGTCCGCCACTCCGCCCGGCTCGCCACCTCGCCACCTCGCCGCCGCCGCCACCACCGCCGCCGCCCGCCCGAGCGCCGGCGGCGGGCACCCGCCGGGGAGTCAGGAGGTCGCGGCGATCTCCAGGGCGAGTAGCGGCAGTTCGCGGCCGGGTATCGACTCGGACGGGGTGGTGCCGATCCTGGTGGCACCCATCGCAAGGTAGAACGGTTCGGCGTTCGGGTCCGCGTCGAGGGTGAGCCGGCGGAAGCCCAGTGCCGCGGCCTGCGCCCGCAGGTGCGCGACCAGGCTGCGGCCGACGCCCCGGCCGATGGTGTCGGGCTCCACGAAGAGCATGCCCAACTCGCCCTCCGGGGGCGTCCCGACGAGGGTGACGAAGCCCAGTACCCGGCCGTCGGCCTCGGCCACCGCCGTCCGGCGCGGCTCGATCCCGGCGGGATCGAGAGTCAGTTCCTCCCGGCAGGCCTCCAGGAACGCCTCGTCGTAGCCCCAGTACGCCTTGGAGCGCAGGGCGAGCTCAGTGAGCCGCTCCGCCTCGTCCGGCCGGGCCGGTCTGATCCGCATGCCCTCGCTCCTCCCGCCCAGCCCCGCCGTCCGCATTCCGGACAGCGCGCCCATTCTCGGCGGCCACCCACCGTTCGCCAAGCGGTTTACCGGGACGGACGGCGGGCGTCCGTGCGACCGGGGACGTCCCGCCGGGCACGGGCCGGCGGGTGGGCGGCAGCCCGGACGAGGCCCGCTCGGACAGTGCTCGGACGGGGCCCAGGTTGGGGCCAAGGCCGGGCTCAGCTGAAGGCCCCCGGCGGCGGGGCCGGGGAGGGTGCCGCGGTGGCGTCCGTGGCCGGGGCGGCGCCGGCGGCGAAGTCGGCCAGGGCACGGCCGTGTTCGACCCGGCCGAGGGCGGCGTCGGAGGCCACCTTGCGGCCCAGTTCGGCAAGTGGGAGCGGGGCGTGCGCGGCGGCCAGGATCAGGTTGCCGAAGCGCTTGCCCCGCAGCACCGCCGGGTCGGCGACCAGGCAGAGTTCGGGGAAAACCGCTCCGAGGGTGGCGATCTGCGAGCGGGCGAACGGCAGCGCCGAGCCGTCGGCGATGTTCACCGCGTACCAGCCGCCGGGGGCCAGGGCCTTGGCGGCCAGCGTGGTGAACTCGACGGTCGTGCAGTGGGCGGGCACCCGGGCCCCGGAGAAGACGTCGGCGATCACCAGGTCGACGGTGCCCTCGGGGGTCCGCTCCAGGACGCTGCGGGCGTCCGAGCCGCGCACCTTGATCTGCCAGCCGCGCTCCAGCGGGAGTTCGGTGCGGACGAGTTCGGTGAGCGCGGTGTCGATCTCGGCGACCTGCTGGCGGGACCGCGGGCGGGTGGCCGCGACGTAACGGGCCAGCGTGAGGGCGCCGCCACCGAGGTGCAGAACGGTCAGCGGACGGCCGGGCGGGGCGACCAGGTCGATCAGGTGGCCGAGCCGGCGCTGGTACTCGAAGCCCAGGTAGGTCGGGTCGGCGAGGTCGACCATGGACTGCGGGGCGCCGTCGACCAGCAGCGACCAGGCCGCAGGGCGGTCGCGGTCGGGGCGCAGTTCGGCGAGCCCGGAGCCGACGGGACGGGTGAGCGGGCCCTGGGCGTGCGTCCGGCCGCCAGGGCCGGTGGCCGCCGGCTGTGGCTCCGCCGCCGTACGGCCCCTGTCGGCGCTTCGGTCGGCCCTGCTGCTTCGTCCCATACCGGCCATTATCGCCGGGCCGGCGGAGGGCTCCGCAGCTCAGCGGGGTGGGGGCGGGGTGGAGCCGGGCCGGCGGCGTCAGAACGGGCCGAGGCCGCCCGCGGTCAGCGTGCAGGCGGCCTCGCAGAGGGCCGAGCGCAGGACCCAGGCGTCGGTGGGGCGGACGCAGCAGTCGGCGCCGGCCGGGGGCATCACCCAGCGCGGATCGGTGGCGGGCGGGATCAGGGCACCCGCCGTACAGGAGCTGCCGGGAAGGTGCCACGTCTCCGAGGTGCCGGCGGGGACGAGGAAGGAGACGGTGCTGCCGTTCCGGCTCTGCAGCACCGCGCCGCAGGCCCGGCGCAGCCGCAGGATGTCGACCGCCTCCAGGCCGTGCCGCAGGGCGACCGTCACGGTGTCGCAGCCGGTGCCGGCCGCGCCGTCGGCGTCCGGGGCCAGGCGGCGGAACGGCCCGCTGCCGCCGCACGGGGCGCGACCGCCCTCGACCGGCCCTCGGCCCGGACCGCGGTCGTCGGCCGGTTCGGGCAGCAGGGCGGGGACGGCGCCGGCGAGCACCCCTCCGGCGACCAGGCGGTGGTACTGCGGTACTCCGGTGGCCATCACGGCCCTCCTGTCACCTCGTCCGATCGGAAGCGCCACCGCCCGGCGGGTGGGGGGCCGCCGCTGCGAACGGCGGGGCCTGGGCGGCGACCGGGGCTTCCACGTATCAGGACAACGCCGGGGAGCCGCTCCAGGCCACGGGGCGCCTTACAGCAAGGCATGGCATTTCATGGCAGATCCCGGCAACAACGTCTGGTTTGCCCGCAATTGACAGGAGATCAGCCACCAACTCGCTGTGCCCGACCGGTGACTCCCGGTACTGTCGGTTGCGTGCCCGGTGGTCCATCCGGCCCCACCGGGCCCACCCGCACCCCGAGCCGGACCAACCAGCCCCGCACCCGACCCCGCACCCGACCCCGACCCCGACCGGGTCGGCCGGCGCAACCACCCCGGCACGCCCCCAGCACGACCACGGAGCGCATCATGGCAGCCACCCCACCGGCCGAGCCGAACCGCCCGTCACCCAACACCGTGATGCGCGCCCTGCGGGGCGACCGTTCGCCGGGCGAGTTCGCCATGGCCGTACGCCGGGCCGCCCGCGAGATCGGCGAGCACGTCTCCTGCGACGCCCGCTACGTCGGGCGGGTCGAGTCCGGTGAGATCCGCTGTCCCAACTACGCGTACGAGAGGGTCTTCCGGCACATGTGGCCGGACCGCTCACTGACCGAACTCGGGTTCTCCCCCCGCACCGCCGTCCGCCGCCGCTCAGCGGACGACGGCGGGGGGCCCGTGCCACCCCGGCTCCACCCGCCGTTCCCGCCCCTGCCCGCCCCGCGCTCGCCGCACTCCACCCAACTCCCGTACGCTGCCTCGCCGTACGCGGAACCACCCCCACCGGACGGGCCCTTGCCGCCGAGGCCCGCGGAGCCACCCCGGGGGCCCGCTGGACCGCACCATTTCGACGAGGAGAACGACGACGTGCGTCGCCGTACGTTCCTGGCCGGCGGCTCCGCCGCGCTGGCCACCGTGATCGGCATCGACCAGCCGGCCGAAGCCGCCACCGCCCGACCCGCCCGCGCCGCGTCCGGCCCGGCCGCACCCGCCGCCGGGAGGACCGCCGCGGGTGCGTTCATCCCGGCCCAACCGCGGTCCGGGGCGGCCCGGTTCGCCCCCGCCCCCACGCTGTTCGACCCCGGGTCGGCCTTCGTGCCCGGCAGGCCCGGGCCGGTCCCGCCGCCGCGCAGGGTCGGCGCGACCGAGGTGCTCGGCGTCGAACAGGCCGTCCGGGAGATCCGGCTGGCCGACGACGCCCACGGGGCCGACGCCCTGTACGAACGGGCCGGGCAGTCGCTGCGCACCGCGTACGTGTTGCTCAACGAGGGCGACTACAGCGCGGAGACCGAGCGGAGACTCCAGGCCGGCGCCGGCGAACTGGCCATCTCGGTCGGCTGGTTGGCGCACGACTCGAACCGGTTGGCGGACGCCCGGTCGCTCTACGCCGAGGCCCTGGCCACCGCCCGGATGGCGGGCGATGCCGCCCTGGAGGCACACGTCTTCTGCAACAGCGCCTTCCTCGCCCGGGACACCGGCCGACCGCGCGAGGCGCTGCGCGCCGCCCAGGCCGGGCAGGCCGCCGCCCGGAGCCTGGACTCCGACCTGCTGCTCTCGCTGCTCGCCATGCGCGAGGCCGGCGGCTGGGCGCTGTTGCAGGACCGGTCCGCCTGTGACCGGGCGCTCGCCCGCGCGTACCGGCTGTTCGACCACGGCCCCTCCGAGGCCGACCCGGAGTGGATGTCCTTCTTCGGTGAGGCCGAGATCGCCGGGCTGCAGTCCCAGTGCTGGTCCGCCCTCGGCGACTGGGACCGCGCCAGCGAGCAGGCCGGGCTGGCCATAAGGCTCCAGGAACCGCACTTCGTCCGCAACCGCGTGCTGTACACCGCCGAGCTCGCCCACGACCGGCTCGGCCGGGGGGACTTGGCCGGTGCGGCCCACCACGGCACGGCCGCCGTGGCGCTGTTCGGCGAGGTCCGCTCCGCGCGGATCAGGAGCATGCTGGCCGACACCGCCGACCGGCTGCGCCCGCACCGGGGCGTCACCGAGGTCGGCCGGTTCCTGGCCGACTACGACCTGGCGTCGGCCGCCTGAGCCGGGACGCCCGGCTCCGGACGCCGCAGCCGGGTCACCGCAGCCGGGACGGCCGAGCCGGGACACCCGGGTCGGGTCGGGTGGGCCCGCCGGCCGGGGCACCCGCCACCCGAAAAGCCCTCGGGCCCTCCCGGCGAGTCGTCGGAAGGGCCCGAGGGCATCGGTCGTGCGGCGGGTCGGGCCTCAGTGCTTCAGGCCCTCCAGGTGGCCGAGGTCGTTCCAGACCTCGACCGCCGGGGCGCCGTACTCCCAGGAGAGGACGCAGAGCGCGGCCGTTCCGAGCTTGAACCGCTGCGCGTACTCGGGCGGGAGGCCGAGCCAGCGGGCGGTCAGGATGCGCAGCAGGTGGCCGTGGGCGAAGAGCACCACGTCGCGGTCGGCGCAGTGCATGACGGTGGTGTCCTGTGCGGGCACACCGTGCTCGTCGTTGAGGTCGGCGAGGAAGGCGTCCACCCGGGCGGCGACGTCGGAGAGCTTCTCGCCGCCGGGCACGCCGTCCCGCCAGATCAGCCAGCCGGGGTGGTCGGTGGCGCGGATGTCGGGGCCGGTCCGGCCCTCGTACTGGCCGTAGTCCCACTCCAGCAGTTCGGGGCGGTCGACGGCGCGGTCACCGAAGCCGGCCAGGGCGCAGGTCTCCTCGGCGCGGTCGAGCGGGCTGGTGTAGACGAGGGCGTCCGGCAGGCCGTTCCAGGGCGCCTTGGCGAGGCGGGTGCCGAGGGCCCGGGCCATCGCACGACCCTCCTCGGTCAGCGGGATGTCGGTCCGGCCGGTGTGACGGCCGGTGGCGGACCACTCGGTCTCGCCGTGGCGGACCAGGACGATTCGGGCGGGCATGGGAGGCTCCTCGCGGCGGGGCGGCGGCAACGGTCGGTCTCACCATTGAGCACCGGGGCTCCATGATCCCTCACTCCTCCACCGCCCACGATCCCGGGCCGGGTACCCCCGTGCCACCACGGCGGACACCGCCCCCGGCGCCCGGCCCAACCCGGCGCCCGGCCCCGGCACCGACCCCGGCTTCGGCTTCGGCGCGGACGCGCGCCCCGCCCCCGGCCCCCCGCTTCGCCCGTCTCCCGGTACCGCCCGAATCGACCCGCATGGCCGCGGTTGCCCGTGGTTCGACCCGCATGGCCGCGGATCGCCCGGGCCGGACCGGATTGTCGGACCCGGGTGCGACACTGGGCCGCACCATGAACGTCTCGACGAACGTCCCGCCCCGCGGGCCCTCTGAGCCGCTCGCCCAGCGGCTCGCCGAGCTTCGCGGTCCTGCGCCGCAGCGCAGCCTGACCGCCCGCGCCCTCGCCGCGCTCGCCGCCAATCCGGGCTGTCAGCGCCGCGCGGTGCTCGACGCCGCCGGGGTCGACAAGTCGGCCCTGGCCGCCCGGCTCGGCCGGCCCGCGCCGTTCGGGCAGTCGCCCTTCGCCATCGCGCGCGGCGTGATCTTCGAGTCCCGGTTGAAGGAGGACGGCTACGCAGCCCTGCTGGAGCCGCTCCGCCGCCACCTCGGCCTCCCCGTGGAGGGCGGCGTTCCGCTCACCGTGCCCGACCTGCTGCGCCGCTCCGGCCCGGCCGTCCGGGCCGAGCGGACGACGGCCGCACTGGCCGAGGCGGCCGCCGACCCAGAGGCCTGGACGCTGCTGGACCACCCGCTGCTGCGGCTCGACGTGGCCGGCAGCACCGCCTACCTGGAACCGGACGCCGTGGTGGTGCACGGCGGGCGGTGCACCGTCGTCGAGATCAAGTCCTTCCCGGTGCTGGACGGCAGCGCGGACCCGGCCAAGGTCGGTGCCGCCGCCCGTCAGGCCGCCGTCTACGTGCTGGCGCTCCAGGAGACGGCCGCCGCCCTGGCCGGCCGCCCGGTGGACGCGGACCCCTACGCCGAACAGCGGCTGCCGGGCAGTCCGCGGCTGAGCGTGCTGCTCGTCTGCCCCAAGGACTTCAGCAACCGTCCGACCGCCGTCCCCGTGGACGTCCGGCGCGAGCTGGCCACCACCCGCCGCCAGCTGAGCCGGATGACCGGCATCGGCCGCCTGCTGGACGCACTGCCGCCGGGGGTCGGCTTCGACCTCGCGCCCGGAGAGGACGGTGTGCCCGCCCGCTCCGGCCAGGAGCTGGCCGCGTCGGTCGAGGCGGTCCCCGCCGCCTACAGCCCGGACTGCCTGTCCGCCTGCGAGCTGGGCTTCCACTGCCGCTCCGAGGCCCGCTGCGGCGACCGGGTGGAGCAGCTCGGCCGGGGCGTGCGCGGCGAGCTGGGCACCATCCGGACGGTGACCGCGGCGCTGGCCGCCGCCGAGGGTGCCCAGGACACCGGGAGGACCGGGAACGCCGAGGCCGGCGCCAAGGCCGCCGGTGCCGAGGCCGGCAGCACCGGAGCCGGCGAAGCCGACGCGAGCGACGCGACCAACGAGACCGACGAGACCGGGGACGCCGCCGAGGACGCCACCGGGGCCGGCGAGGCCGCCGCCCGGCTGGCCTACGCCGCCGCGCTCCGCGCCGAGGCACTGGGCCGCACCGTTGCACCGACCGACCCGGGAGCCGCCGGATGAGCCTGCTCGACACCCTCGCCCGGCTGGAGGCCGTCCGCAGCGGCCGGGCCGAGCCACTGGCCACCGTCCGCCACCGGCACCTCTCCGAGCGCCCGATGGTGGTGGTCCCGCTGACCGCCGCCGGCGAGGCCGGCGCGCCGCTGGCCGTGATGCTCGGCACCGACCGCTCCGCGCCCCGGCTGCACTTCGTCCCGCAGCCGCTCAACCGCACGCTGCGCTTCGACTACCTGGCCGAGGTCGCCGCCGACCTGCTGCCCTACCTGGAGTCCTTCGCCGACGGGGTGGAGCAGATCGAGGGCTCCGAGAAGGACGCCGAGACCGGCGAGAAGACCGTGGTCCTGCGCGAGCTGTGCACCGACGCGCCGCAGCTGATCGTGCCGAACGGCGCGGGCGTGCACCACCTCTCCCTGATCGGCCGGTCCACCCGGTTCCGCCGCACCGTCGAGGACGACGAGCCGGGACCGTACCCGGCGCCGGCCCGGGTGCCGTTGCTCGGCCGCTGGCTGACCCACCTCACCGACCGGGCCCAGGTGCCCGGCACCAGCCTGCTGCTACCGATGACCGGGCTGCTCGCCCGGCACTGGGCGACCGGCCAGAGCCACCTGGAGGACCAGCACCTGGCCGCCCGGCTGGCCTGGCACGCGCCGCCGCCGGGCCTGTCCGGCGCCGAGGCCGCCGAGCTGGCCGAGTCCGCCCGCGACGACCGCGGGCAGCTGCTCCACCCGCCGGCCGGTCCGGCCACCGACCCGCGCTTCGACGAGCTGGTGCTCGGCCCGGCGATCGCCCGGTACGACGCCGCCGCCGCGACCCTGCTGCACGGCGCCGGGGGGCACGGCACCGAGGAGCAGGACGACGCGACGGCCGAGCAGGCCCGGGCCGCCGTCCGGACCGCCGTCGGGCAGCTGTGCACGGTGCTGGAACAGGTGCTGCTGCCCACCTGGCACGACGTCTGGACGGGCCTGGACCTGCTGCGCACGCTGCCGCCCGCCGGGCACCTGGAGGAGCGCTGGACCGGCGACCGCTGGTCCTACACCGGCCACCGGGACCGGCTGGCGGCCGGCGAGCCGCCGCAGCCCCGGCAGGACGACGCCGTGACGGCGGCCCGGAAGCTGGCGCAGCGCGAGCGCGAGCAGGCCCGGCTGGACGTGCAGGAGGCGCTGGACGACCCGCTGGCGATGGCCGAGCACCGGCTGGCCGGTGAGGCGTTCTCGGGCGTGGTGACCGAGGTGGTGGCGGACTACGACACCTCGGGCCGCTCCCCCAAGCCGCGCCCGCTGGTGACGGTCAGCACCACCGACCGGCCGCACGCCGACCTCGGCCGGGAGGCGCACCGCGTCCACGGCCCGAGCGCGCAGAAGGCACGGATCGTCGCCGTCGACCCGGCCGGGGGCACCATCACGCTGCGGGTGCTCTCCGGCATGGGCCGGAAGAAGGAGCCCGAGCCGGGGAGCCTGCCCGAGCCGGGCGAGCGGATCACCTTCACGCTCTTCGAGCTGACGGTCCGCCAGTCCGCCCCGCTGCCCGAGCCGGACGACACCCCGTGGACGCACGGCGGCCCGCCCGGCAGCGCCGCGCCCGCCGTCGCACCCACGGCTCCCGGAGCGTCCGCCACCGCGGCGTCCGCCACCGCGTCCGCAGCCTTCGAGGAGTGGGAGTGACCCGGCAGATGAGCAGCGAGCAGGACCCCGGCGCGGCCGCCGACGCAGCGGTGGCCCGGATCCTGGAGGCCACCGTCCGCCCGGCCGTCGGCGCCCCGCGCGGTGTGGTGGTGGACTCCCCGCCCGGGGCCGGCAAGTCGACCCTGGTGGTGCGCGCCGCCCGGGAGCTGGTCGGGGCGGGCGAGCGGCTGATGATCGTCGCCCAGACCAACGGCCAGGTCGACGACCTGGTCGACCGACTGGCCGAGAAGGCACCGGACCTGACGATCGGCCGGCTGCACGCGGCCGACTCCCGCCCGGGACCCGAGGTGCTGCGCCACGCCAACGTAACGCCCTCGGACAAGGTGGCGGACCTCGCCGAGCTCGACGTGGTGATCTCGACCGCCGCGAAGTGGCAGTGGGTGAAGGCCGAGGCGCCGTGGCGGCACGCGATCGTCGACGAGGCGTACCAGATGCGCTCGGACGCGCTGCTCGCGGTGGCCCGGCTGTTCGAGCGGGCCCTGTTCGTCGGGGACCCCGGCCAGCTGGACCCGTTCACGGTGGTCGGCACCGAGCAGTGGGCGGGCCTGTCGTACGACCCGTCGAGCAGTGCGGTGGTGACGCTGCTCGCGCACAACCCCCGGATCGAGCCGCACCGGCTGCCGGTCTCCTGGCGGCTGCCGGCCACTGCGGCGCCGCTGATCTCCGGCGCGTTCTACCCGTACACGCCGTTCCGCTCCGGCACCGGGCCGGGGGAGCGGCGGCTCACCGCCGCGGTGCGGCCGGACGGCACGGCCCTGGACGCGGCGATCGACCGGGCCGCCGAGCACGGCTGGGCACTGCTGGAGCTGCCGGCCAGGCACACCGTCCGGACCGATCCGCAGGCCGTGGCAGCGGTGGCCGCGACCGTCCGGCGACTGCTGGAGCGGGGGCTCACGGCCCACTCCGAGCAGGGGTCCGCACCGCTCACCCCCGGCCGGATCGCGGTCGGCACCGCCCACCGGGACCAGGCGGCGGCCGTCCGGGCGGCGCTGGTCAAGGCCGGGGTCCCGGTCGACCCGACCGCCGGGCCGGCCGTGACGGTGGACACCGCCAACCGGCTGCAGGGGCGCGAGTACGACGTCACGGTGGTGCTGCACCCGCTGTCCGGGCGGCCGGACGCGACCGCGTTCCACCTGGAGACCGGCCGGCTCTGCGTGCTCGCCTCCCGCCACCGGCACGCCTGCATCGTGGTGGCGCGGGCCGGGATCGCCGAGCTGCTGGACGAGCATCCGTCCACCGAGCCGGTGCAGTTGGGCGTCTCGGTCAAGTTCCCCGACGGCTGGGAGGCCAACCACCAGGTGCTGCACCACCTCGCCGGGCACCGCGTCCGGCTGTGAGCCGGTCGGGCGGGCGGACAGACGGTCGGGCGGAACGGGCGGACGGGCGGGCGGACGGGGCCACTGACTCGGGGCGGAGGCCGTCCGCAGGCACGGCCGGTCCCGGCGGAGCCGCAACAGCCTCACCTGCGCCCGAGCCGCAACGGGGAGTAGCCGGCGGCGGGCCGGCGCGGGGAGCACACCCCGGGCGCGCGCCCCGGGAATAGCGCCCGGACTTGCACCGTTCCGTTACCGGCCATCGCCGCGAGACAATGGACGACGGCCACGACCGGTCGACGCCGTTCCCCGGCGGCCGTCGTCCGCCCCCATCGAGCACCCGGAGGTGTCCGTCCATGCCCGACTCCCACGCCCAGGCTTCCGACCCGAGCGGTGCGACCGCGCCGGCCGGTCCGGGCGGCGCAGGCGCCGGTGAGGCGTCCGCCCCGCGACGGCGGCCCGTGCAGCTCCTGTTCGAGCCGCAGGCCGCCGAGCCGGAGTCGGAGCGCTTCTTCGATCTGGAGTCGATCGACGACCCGGCGGAGCTGCTGCGCCGCTCCACCGAGCTGGCCCTGGCGTTCCGCGCGGCGGCCGATCGGGCCACCGACTTCCAGGCGGTCGCCGCCGCACAACTGGCGGACACCCGCCGGTTCGACGCGCTCTCGGACTCCGAGATAGCGGAGCGGGCGGACTGGACCCCGGACTACGCGGCCAAGATGATCGAGTACGGCCGCGGTCTGCTCCAGCCCCGCCGCCACGACGGCTGACGGCCGCCGCTGCACGGCGGCAACTGCGCCATTGGCATATGCGCCGGGGAAGGGTACGCCGCTCCCCGCCGCGCTGTCCGGCAAACCGCTCTTTCCCTCCCGGCCACGTCCCCGACGCTCCACGCTGCTCTCTGTGGACATCTGGACGTATCAGTCGGTGGAGTACGTCACCGTGGCCGGGGAGGCCTGGCTGGCCTCCGCCAGTGAGTACCCGCGCAGTATGCGCGCCCTGTGGGAGTCACGCCCGTGGGCGCCCTCGGTGCTGCCCTGCGGGCGCGCCTTCGACGTGATCAGCATGCCGTCGCTGTTCGGCCGCCGGGTGCTGGACGAGCTGTGGGCCTCCGGGCCGGGCTGCGGACCGGTCGCCGTCTACCGGGGGCGCACGCTGCTCTTCGTCCAGCCCGGCACCGCCGCCCGGCTGCGCCGGCTGCTGGCCTGGGAGGAGTGGGCCCGGGACGTGCCGCCGCTGCTCTGCCACGGGCGCGGCGACGCGGTGACCGTTCCGCCCGTGCAGCGGATGGTGAACAGCCCGGACTCCCCCGGGCTGGGCGCCGGGCGGTGGATCGTCGCGCCGGAGAGCCGGGAGCCGTGGCTGCCGGGCGCCTCGGTGGTGCTCTGGGCCTGTGTCCGGGCGACCCGCGAGCCGGCCGCCCGGGCCGAGCCGGCGGCCCTGCCCACCGGCTGAGCACCGGCTGAGCCGCCGGGAGGGGCGGTCCGCCCGGGGTGCGGATATTCGATTTTGGCCGGGCCGCACCCCACTGCTAAAGTCTTCTCTGTCAGCAGGCGCCGCTAGCTCAGTTGGTTAGAGCAGCTGACTCTTAATCAGCGGGTCCGGGGTTCGAGTCCCTGGCGGCGCACAGACAGCCGGAAGGCCCCTTGCGAAAGCGAGGGGCCTTCCGGCGTTTCGCAGAAGCACAGGGTCGCGGAGGCGGCGGCTGGAGCGGTGGGGCCGCCCGCCGAAGCGGACGGCCCCACCGGAACCGGACCCTGCCGGAGCCCTCAGCGGCCGCGCAGCGAGCGGTAGCGGGCGACCAGCTCCGCGGTGGAGCTGTCCAGCGCGTCGGCGCCCTCGCCGGTCAGCAGCACCGGCTCGATCCGCTTGGCGAGCACCTTGCCGAGCTCGACGCCCCACTGGTCGAAGGAGTCGATGTTCCAGATCGCGCCCTGGACGAACACCTTGTGCTCGTAGAGCGCGACCAGCTGGCCGAGCACCGACGGGGTCAGCCGGCCGGCCAGGATGGTGGTGGTCGGGTGGTTGCCCTTGAAGGTCTTGTGCGGGACGAGCTCGGCCGGCACGCCCTCCGCCTCGACCTCCTCCGGGGTCTTGCCGAAGGCCAGCGCCTGGGTCTGGGCGAAGAAGTTGGCCAGCAGCAGGTCGTGCTGGGCGACCAGGCCGGGCAGCAGGTCGGCGACCGGCTCGGCGAAGCCGATGAAGTCGGCCGGGATGACCTTGGTCCCCTGGTGCAGCAGCTGGTAGTAGGCGTGCTGGCCGTTGGTGCCGGGGGTGCCCCAGACCACCGGGCCGGTCTGCCAGCCCACCGGGTTGCCGTCCCGGTCCACCGACTTGCCGTTGGACTCCATGTCCAGCTGCTGGAGGTAGGCGGTGAACTTCGACAGGTAGTGCGAGTAGGGCAGCACGGCGTGCGCCTGGGCGTCGAAGAACGCGCCGTACCAGACCCCGAGCAGGCCGAGCAGCAGCGGGACGTTCTCCTCGGGCGGCGCGGTGCGGAAGTGCTCGTCGACCAGGTGGAAGCCGTCCAGCATCTCGCGGAACGCGTCCGGGCCGATGGCGATCATCAGCGAGAGGCCGATCGCCGAGTCGTAGGAGTAGCGGCCGCCCACCCAGTCCCAGAACTCGAACATGTTGGCGGTGTCGATGCCGAAGTCGGCGACGCCCTCGGCGTTGGTGGAGAGCGCGACGAAGTGCCTGGCCACCGCCTCGCCGCCGGCGTCGAGGCCGGTGAGCAGCCAGTCGCGGGCGGACACGGCGTTGGTGATCGTCTCGATCGTGGTGAAGGTCTTGGAGGCGACGATGAACAGCGTCTCGGCCGGGTCCAGGTCGCGGACGGCCTCGTGCAGGTCGGCGCCGTCCACGTTGGAGACGAAGCGGACGTCGAGGTCGCGGTCGGTGTAGGAGCGGAGGACCTCGTAGGCCATGGCGGGGCCGAGGTCGGAGCCGCCGATGCCGATGTTGACGACCGCCCTGATCCGCTTGCCGGTGTGGCCGCGCCACTCCCCGCTGCGGACCTGCCCGGCGAAGGCCGCCATCTTGTCGAGCACGGCGTGCACGGCGGGCACGACGTTCTCGCCGTCGACCTCGATGACGGCGCCGCGCGGGGCGCGCAGCGCGGTGTGCAGGACGGCGCGCTGCTCGGTGGTGTTGATCTTCTCGCCGCGGAACATGGCGTCCCGCAGCGCGGCGACGCCGGTGGCCTCGGCGAGCTCGCGCAGCAGGGTCAGCGTCTCGTCCGTGACCAGTTGCTTGGCGTAGTCGACGTGCAGGTCGCCGACCTGGAGGGTGTAGCGGCGGCCGCGCTCCGGGTCGGCGGCGAACAGCTCGCGCAGGTGCGTCTCGCCCAGCTCCGCGCGGTGCTTGCCGAGGGCGGCCCACTGCGGGGTGCGGTCCAGCGGGGTACGGGCGCCGGCACGGGTCTCCGACATCGGTTGCTCCTCGATTCATCTGGGTGCAGATACCGGCAGGGCCAGGCGGGAGGGTTTCGCGAGGTCGTGCGGGTACTGGCGGTGCGCCGACATCGTTGACGGCCTTGCCCGGGGCCAGCCTATGCAACGCCGGGACCGCCCGCGCACATTCCGTTCGCCGACGCTCCACCGCCGCGCGCCGACGTCGCCGCCGGACGCCCGGCCGACGCCTCCCCGACACCGCCGCCTCACCGTGCCGTCGTTTCCGGACGTCCCGTCACTTCCGTTCGGAGCGGAGGTCGAGCCCGCGCAGCACCTGGTCGACCAGCTCGGGGTCGGCTCCGAGCTCGCTGCGGGCGGCCAGCACCTCGCGCCGGGAGGCGGCGATCATCTCCTGCTCGACGGCGTACGCGGCACGCCACTGGGTGAGCCTCAGCTTCGCCTCGGCGGCGTCCTCCTCGGCGTACTTCTCCGGGCAGAGCCGGGCCAGCCGGTCGTGCTGACGGTCCCGCAGCCGGTCGGCGACCTCGGCGGGCAGGCCGTCCTGCTCCTCCAGCTCGCCGAGCCGGGTGAGGCCGGCCTTGGCGGCCCGCCACCAGAGCTGGCGCACCGCCTGTTCGTGCCGGTCGTGGTCGATGTCCAGGTGCAGCCGCTTGGCCAGCCAGGGCAGGGTGAGGCCCTGGACCAACAGGGTGAACAGGACGACGCTGAAGGCGATGAAGACCAGCCGGCCGCGTTCGGGGAAGGCCGCGCCGGAGTCGACGGTGAGCGGGATGGCCAGGGCCAGGGCGACGGTCGCAACGCCGCGCATCCCGGACCACCAGAGCACCACGCTCTCCTGCCAGCTGATCGGGATGTCCTCCTCGGTCCCGCTGCGCAGCTTCTTGGTGAGCCAGCCGGCCGGCAGCAGCCAGAGGAGCCGGACCAGGACGACGACGGCGATCACCACGGCGGCGTCGCCGAGCATGCTGGTCCAGCCGTTGCCGGCCTCCTTGAGGACGGTCGCCAGCTCCAGGCCGATCAGGCCGAAGGCGACGCCGGTGATCAGGATCTCGACGATCTCCCAGAAGGCGTTGCCGACCAGCCGGTACGAGACGGCGTCGGCGTCGGCGGCCCGCTCGGCGAGGTAGAGCCCGCAGACCACGACGGCGAGCACCCCGGAGCCGTGGATCTCCTCGGCCAGGCTGTAGGCGGCGAACGGCACCAGCAGGTTGAGCGCGACCTGCTGGGTGGGGTCCTCCAGGAGGGAGGCGAGCTTGGCGTTGGCCCAGCCGAGGGCGACGCCGATGACCACGGCGAGGACGGCCGAGAGCACGAAGCGGACGACCGCGTGGCCGGCCGAGAAGTCGCCGCCGACCACCGCGTCGATGGCCAGCGAGTAGACGACGATCGCGGTGACGTCGTTGAACAGGCCCTCGCTCTCCAGGATCGCCACCAGCCGGCGCGGCAGGCCGACGCTGCCGGCCACCGCGACGGCGGCGACCGGGTCGGGCGGGGAGACCAGCGCGCCGAGCGCGATGGCGGCGGCGACCGGGAGCGCGGGCAGCAGCCAGTGCACGGCGCCGGCCACCGCGGCCGTGGTGACCACGACGAGGGCGACGGCGAGCAGCAGGATGGAGCGGACGTTGGCCCGGAAGTAGCGGACCGAGGAGCGCCGGGCGACGGCGAAGATCAGCGGCGGCAGGACCAGCGGGAGGATCAGCGCGGGGTCGATGGCGATGTCCGGGATCTGCGGCACGATCGCCATGACGATGCCGAGCAGCGTCATCAGCACCGGTTGCGGTACGCCGGTCCTGCGCGCGAGCGGCATGGTCACCACGGAGGCGAGCAGCACCAGGAAGAGCAGGGGCAGCTGACCCACGGGGGTTCCTCTCGGCGGCGGACGAGCAGGGCGGCCCGGGCCGTGCGGCCCGGGCCGCCGTCCAGGATAAATCTGACAATGCACCCAACTGCCGCAACACGCCGAACGGGGTTGACTTCAAGCGCACTTCAAGTCTGATCATCGGAGGAGCGCATCCGAGGGTCTGACAGAGAGGCATGAACTCCGCATGAAGGCAGTCACCGTCCCCCGCTTCGGCGGCCCCGAGGTGCTCCGGGTGACCGAGGTGCCCACCCCCGCCGCCGGACCGGGCGAGGTCCGGGTCCGGGTCTACGCGGCCGGGGTGCAGCCCGCCGACCTCGCCGTCCGGGAGGGCTGGTCGCCCCCGGGGGTGCGGGTCGAGCCGCCGGTGGTGCCGGGCAACGAGTTCGCCGGGGTGGTCGACCAGCTCGGGGCGGGCAGCTTCGGCTGGGAGGTCGGCGACGAGGTCCTGGGCTTCCGGCTGCTGCAGAGCTACGCGGACTACGTCACGGTGGACTCCTCCCACCTGGTCGCCAAGCCGGCCGCGATGCCCTGGGAGCAGGCGGGCTCGCTCTCGGCCTCCGGGCAGACCGCGCACGTCGGGCTCAGCGAGCTGAAGGTCGGACCGGGCGAGACCGTGCTGGTGCACGGCGCCTCCGGCGGGGTCGGGACGGTCGCCGTCCAGCTGGCCCGCGCCTGGGGAGCCACGGTGATCGGCACCGCGAGCGAGCGCAACCACGACTACCTGCGCGAGCTGGGGGCGATCCCGGTCACGTACGGCGAGGGGCTGGCCGCGCGGGTGCGGGCGGTGGCGCCGCAGGGCGTGGACGCCGCCTTCGACGCGGCCGGGCGCGGCGCACTGGAGGCCTCCGTCGAGCTGGTCGCCGACCGGGACCGGATCGGCACCGTCGTCGACTACGCCACGGCCGAGCGGCTCGGGCTCCGCTCGCTGCGGGGGCAGCGGACGGCGGCCCGGCTGAGTGAGCTGGTCGAGCTCTGGGAGGCGGGCGGGCTGCGGCTGGAGATCGCCGACACCTTCCCGCTGGAGCGGGCCGCGGACGCGCACCGGCTGGTCGGCACCGGGCACGTCCGGGGGAAGGTCGTCCTCACCCCGTGAGGACACGGAGGCCGGGCGGGCCCGATTGGAAGTTTCGGCTGCTGACCAGGTAATGTTCTCCACGTCAGCAGGCGCCGCTAGCTCAGTTGGTTAGAGCAGCTGACTCTTAATCAGCGGGTCCGGGGTTCGAGTCCCTGGCGGCGCACAGACAGCCGGAAGGCCCCTTGCGAGAGCAAGGGGCCTTCCGGCGTTCCACGCCACGGAACTGCGCGGCTGCACCCCGTCCGCCCGGGCCGGCCGCGCCGGCGCGCGTTTGCGCCGGCGCCCGCCGCCCGCCCGCTCAGTGCGGGATGGCGGCGATCAGCTCGGACGCCCCCTGCCGCTTGAGCGCGAGGGCGGTCGCGGTGCCGAGGTCCTCGGGAGTGAGTGAGCCGGCCCACTCGTGGGCGTCCAGCACCTGCTTGCCGTCCGTGGAGAAGACCCGCCCGCGCAGCGAGAGGCGGCCGTCCGGCTCGGCCTTGGCGTAGCCGGCGATCGGCGAGTTGCAGTGCCCCTGGAGGACGTGCAGGAACATCCGCTCGGCGCTCGCCTCGCGCCAGGTCGGGTGGTCGCCGAGGCCGGTCACCGCCTCGATGGTGGCGGCGTCCTCCTCGCGGCACTGCAGGGCGAGGATGCCGGCGCCGATCGGCGGGCACATCGCCTCGGACGACAGGATCTCGCTGATCCGGGCCTGCTCGCCGATCCGCTCCAGGCCGGAGACCGCGAGCAGCAGCGCGTCGGCCTCGCCGGCCGCCAGCTTCGCGAGACGGCTGTTGGCGTTGCCGCGCATCGGCACACAGGCCAGGTGGGGGTGGGAGGCGGCGAGCTGGGCTTGGCGGCGGACGGAGGAGGTGCCGATCCGCGTCCCCGGCGGCAGCTCGTCGAGCGTGCCGCCACCGGGGTGGACCAGGGCGTCACGGATGTCGTCGCGGCGCAGGTAGGCGGCGAAGACCGTGCCGGCCGGGAGCGGGCGGTCGGCCGGCACGTCCTTCAGGCAGTGCACGGCGAGGTCCGCCTCACCGGCGAGCAGGGCCGCGTCCACCTCCTTGGTGAAGGCGCCCTTGCCGCCGAGCCGCGCGAGGTCCCCCATCCAGCGGTCCCCGGAGGTGGTCACCGGGACCACCTCGGTCCGCACCTGCGGGTGCAGGGCGGCGAGCTCGGCCCGCACGCGCTCGACCTGCGCGAGCGCCATCGGCGAGGAACGGGAGACGATGCGGATCAACTCTGCGGTGGGCATGCGCCGATGATAGGCCGTCATATCTTCGCCGGTTGCCGCGGCTCACCCGCGGCGGGCCGGGAACCCGTGGGTGCGGGCGGCGGTGACCACGGCGAGGACGGGCAGCAGCAGGGCGAGGACGGTCCAGGGGAAGGAGCCCGCCCCGTACCGGTCCAGCAGGATCCCGCCGGCCACGCCGCCGGCGGCCATCGCGGCGTTCCAGAGCGTGACCAGCATCGCCTGGACGGCGTCGGCCTGTTCGCCGCCCGCCTGGCCGGCGGCGGTCTGCAGCAGGGTCGGGGCGCCGCCCCAGCCGAGCCCCCAGAGGGCTGCAGCGGCATAGACCACGGCCGGGCTGCCCGACAGGAGGGCCAGCGCCGCGGCGGCCAGGGCGACGAGCAGGACGGCTGCGATGGTCAGTGCGCGCAGCCGCCGGTGGATCCAGGCGCCGGTGATCCAGATGCTGAGCAGGGAGGCGGCGCCGAAGACCAGCAGGACGACGTCGGTCGAGCCGCCCATGCCGAGCCCGTCCAGGAACGGCGCGACGTACGCGTACAGGACGGTGTGCGCCAGCACGAGGACCAGGGTGACGAAGAGGACGGGCACCACCCCGGGGACGGACAGCGCCCGCAGCACCGGCGCGCGGCCCTGCGCCCGCTGCCCGGGCCCGTCGGCGACGGTGGCGGCGATCCAGCCGACGACGATCACCGCGAGGGCCGTCATCAGCAGGAAGACCACCCACCAGCCGAGCACCCGCCCCAGGAAGGTCCCGGCGGGCACGCCCAGCGAGAGGGCCACCGGGATGCCCGTCATCACGATCGCGATCGCCTTGCCCTGGAGGTGCCGGGGCGCCAGCCGCCGCGCGAACCCGGCCAGCAGCGCCCAGGCCAGCCCGGCCGCGACCCCGGCGGCGAACCGGGCCGCCATGGTCAGCGCGTACTGGCCGGAGAGCGCGGTGACGGTGTTGGCGACGGCGAACCCGGCCATCGCGGTGACCAGCAGCCGCTTGCGCCGCCAGCCGGCGGTGGCCGAGGTCAGCGGAATGGCGGTGGCCGCCGTCCCGATCGCGTAGACGGTGACCGACTGGCCCATGGCGGACTCGCTGACGCCCAGGTCGGCGCTCATCGCGGGCAGGACGCCGGCCGGCAGGGTCTCGGTGAGGGCGGTGACGAAGACGGCGGTGGCCAGAGCCAGCAGGGCCGGCACGGGAAGTGTCCGTGGTTCCACGGCTGTTGGACGTTCGATGGTCGACATGACGGCTATGCTCAAACCATCACACTGATGTGAAGGTCAAGCCCGGTCACGAGGTGGAGTCGGATGCGCATCGGAGAGCTGTCGGAGCGGACCGGCGCGTCCCGGAGGCTGCTGCGCTACTACGAGGAACAGGGTCTCATCGTCGCCGGGCGCTGTGCCAACGGCTACCGCTCCTACGACGAGTCCTCCGTCGACCGGGTGCTGCAGATCAGGGGCCTGCTCGACTCCGGGCTGCCGACCAGGATCATCAAGCAGATCCTGCCCTGCCTGAACAGGCCCAGGGTCATCCACTTCCCGGACGCCACCCCGGAGATGATCGCCACCCTGGAGGGCGAGCTCACCGGCATGACCCGGCGCATCGAGTTCCTGACCCGCAACCGGGACGCCATCGCCGAGTACCTGGAGGCGGTCCGGACCGGGCCCTGAGGCGGTACTCCGGCGGGCGCCGGACGGTGGGGAGGGACCGTCCGGCGCCCGGCGGGGGCGGGTCAGCGGCGGAAGTAGCCGTCGAAGTTCTTCGAGAACTCCCGGCCGCCGAACTGGTCCCAGTTGATGGACCAGGTCATCAGGCCCCGCAGGTTCGGCTGGGCGCCGGCCCTGGGGACGTAGCCGCCGCAGTTGGCGAGCTTGGTGAGGCAGTCGAGGGCCTTGTCGACCTCGGCGGGGGCGACGTAGCCGTTGCCCGCGTTGGTGGTGGCCGGCATGCCGATGGCGAGCTGGGAGGCCGGCAGGGGCGGGAACACGTTGGCGGTGTTGCCCGCGACCGGGAAGCCCTTGAGCAGCATGTCGGTCATCGCGACGTGGAAGTCGGCGCCGCCCATCGAGTGGTACTGGTTGTCCAGGCCCATGATGGAGCCCGAGTTGTAGTCCTGGACGTGCAGCAGGGTGAGGTCGTCGCGCAGGGCGTGGATCACCGGCAGGTAGGCGCCGGCGCGCGGGTCCTGGCCGCCCCAGGGGCCGGAACCGTAGTACTGGTAGCCGAGTTGGACGAAGAAGGTCTCCGGCGCCATGGTGAGGACGAAGTTCGGGCCGTACTTGGCCTTGAGCGTCTTCAGCGCGGAGATCAGGTTGACGACGACCGGGCTGGTCGGGTTCTTGAAGTCGGTGTCGCCGGTCTGGAGGGACAGCGAGTGGCCCTCGAAGTCGATGTCCAGGCCGTCCAGGCCCCACTTGTCGATGATCGCGGAGACCGAGCTGACGAAGGTGTCGCGGGCGGCGGCGGTGGTGAGCTGGACCTGGCCGTTCTGGCCGCCGATCGAGATCAGCACCTTCTTGCCCTTGGCCCGCTTGGCGGCGATGGCGGCCTTGAAGTCGGCGTCGGACTCGACGGTCGGGCACTCGGTGGCCGGGCAGCGGTTGAACCGGATGTCGCCGGAGGTGACCGAGGTCGGCTCACCGAAGGAGAGGTTGACGAAGTCCCAGGAGTCGGGGACGTCGGCCATCCGGGTGTAGCCGGCGCCGTTGGCGAAGCTGGCGTGCAGGTAGCCGACCAGGGAGTGGCCGCCGGTGGGCGGCGCGGTCGGCGAGGCGGTGTCGGTGGGGGTGGCGGTGGCCGTCGGGGTGGCGGTCGCGGTCGGGGTGGCGGTGGGCGAGGCGGTGACGGTCGGGGAGGCCGTCGCGGTGGGCGAGGCGGTGGGCGTGGGCGCGCCCGGGCCGTCCAGCGAGAGGTCGTCCGCGTAGTAGGTGCCCTGGCCGTACCAGCCGTGCGTGTACACGGTGGCGCTGGTCTGGGTGGCGCCGGTGGTGAAGCCGACGCTGAGCTTCTGGTACGCGCCGCCGGTGCCGGGTGTCCAGGTGCTGGTGCCGCCGTTCACGCCGACGTAGACGTACGAGCCCTTGACCCAGGCGCTGAAGGTGTACGTGGTGTTGGGGGCGACCGCGACGGTCTGGGTGCACTGGGCGGTGTCGCCCGCCGAGGCGGCCGCCGCGAGGGCGTAACCGCCGCCGTGGGCCTGGCCGGTGACAACGCTGCCGGTGCCGCCGGTGCAGCTCCACGGGCCCAGGGCGCCGCTCTCGAAGCCGCCGTTGACCAGGAACTCCCCGGCCGAGGCGGCGGGTGCCAGACCCAGGGCCAGGCCGGCCATGGTGGCGGCGGCGACGGCCGAGGCGGTGCCGGCGGCGAGCAGCGTCCGGGGGCGGCGGCCGGCGGGCGAGTGGCCGGCGGGTGCGGGTGCGGGTGTTCTGCGCATGCGGGGGACTCCTGCGGGGGCGCGGATCGTGGGGGACGTCCGAGGGCACGGCAAGGGTCGTGCCAGTGGGGGTTCGGCCCGACCGCGCACCCTAGTTGGACTAGACCACTGAAGTGGATCCGCCGGTGCGGTGTCAATGGTCCAGACCGGCTGGACGCTCACGGGGCCGGTCGGGGCACGGTGTCCGGTTGCCGGGCGTGACACCCCGTCGAACCATGGAGAGGTGACATCGCCCGGCTACCTCCGCTACCCCCACCTGCGCGGGGGCCTGCTGGCGTTCACCGCCGAGGACGACGTCTGGGTGGCGCCGCTCGCCCCGGACGGCACCGTCGGCCGCGCCTGGCGGGTCAGCTGCGACCGCACCCGGGTCAGCCACCCCCGGCTCTCCCCCGACGGCCGCGCCCTCGGCTGGACCGGCTGGCAGGCGCTGACCCCCGAGGTCTGGACCGCCCCCGTGGAGGGCGGCGAGGCCGTCCGGCTCACCCACTGGGGCAGCCAGGACACCCGGCTGCGCGGCTGGCTGCCCGACGGCGAACTGCTCGCCGTCACCTCGTTCCACGAGCCCTTCGGCCACTACACCTGGGCGCACGCCCTGCCGCCGGACGGCTCGCCCGGGCGCCGGATGCCCTGGGGACCGGTCGGCGACGCCCAGATGAGCCGGGCGCACACCGTGCTGCTCACCGGCACCGCCCCGCACGAACCGGCCGCCTGGAAGCGCTACCGCGGCGGCGCCACCGGGCGGCTCTGGGTGGACGGCGAACGCGTCCTGGAAGGACACCGGGGGCACTTCGCCTCCCCGATGCCGGTCGCCTCGGCCGACGGCGACCGGATCGCCTTCCTCTCCGACCACGAGGGCGTCGGCAACGTCTACTCCTGCCGCCCCGACGGCACCGACCTGCGCCGGCACACCGACCACGCCTCGTACTACGCCCGGGAGGCCGCCACCGACGGCACCCGGATCGTCTACCAGCACGCCGGCGACCTCTGGCTGCTGGAGAGCCTGGACGCCGCCGCCCCGCAGCGGCTGCACGTCCCGCTCGGCGGCTCCCGGGCCGGCCGCCGGCCCTACCAGGTGAGCGCCGCCTCGCACGTCAAGGACCTCGCCTGCGACCGGACCGGCCGCGCCGGGGTGGTCACCGTGCGCGGCAGCCAGTACTGGCTGACCCACCGCGACGGCCCCGCCCGGGCCCTCGCCGACACCCCGGGCGTGCGCACCCGGCTGCCGGTGGTGCTCGGACAGACCGGCGAGGCCTGCTGGATCACCGACGCCGAGGGCGAGGACGCGGTCGAGATCGTGCCGCTGCCCGGGCACGAGCAGGCCCCCGGCCGGCCGGGGCACCGGCTGCTGGCCGGCGGCCTGCTCGGCCGCGTCCTGGAACTGACCGCGGCCCCCGACGGCACCCTCCTGGCCGCCGCCGCCTCCGACGGCCGGCTGCTGCTGGTGGCCACCGCCGACGGGGCCGTCCGCGAACTGGCCGCCTCCGGCCACGGCCCGGTCTCCGGCGCCCGCTTCTCCCCCGACTCGCGCTGGATCGCCTGGTCCCAGCCGGTGGCCGGCCGCTCACTGCGCCGGATCCGGCTCACCCACGCCGACGCGCACACGGCGATCACCGAGGTCACCGACGGCCGGTTCGAGGACGAGCAGCCGGTCTTCACCCGGGACGGCCGCTACCTGGCCTTCCTCTCCTGGCGCGGCTTCGACCCGGTCCACGACGTGCACACCGGCGACCTCTCCTTCCCGCTCGGCTGCCGCCCCTACCTCGTCCCGCTCGCCGCCGACACCCCGTCCCCGTTCGCCGCGCCCGCCGAGGACGGCGGCCCGCGCGGCGACGGCGGCGGCGACGGCACCGTCCACGTCGACCCGGAGGGCATCGGCGAGCGGCTGCTCCCGTTCCCGGTGATCGCCTCCAAGTACTCCGCCACCGACGCCGTGCGCGGCGGCCTGCTCTGGCTGCGCTGGCCGATCTCCGGCACCCTCGGGCAGACCTTCACCAACCCCGACGACACCTCCGGACGCCCCTCCCTGGAGTACTTCGACCTGGCCCGGGGCAGCCGCTCGACGCTGGCCGACAGACTCGACGGCTACGCCGTCTCCGGCGACGGCGGCTCGGTCGCCGTCTACTCGGCCGGCACCCTGCGGATCGTGCCGGTCAACGCCCCCACCGCCGGGACCACCGTGGACCTGCGCCGGATCACCCACACCGTGCACCCGGCCGCCGAGTGGCGCCAGGCGTACGGCGAGGCGGCCCGGATCGTCCGGGACCAGTTCTGGGACGCCGGGATGTGCGGGCTGGACTGGCCCGCGCTGGTCGCCCAGTACCAGCCGCTGCTGGACCGGGTGGCCGGCCCGGACGACTTCGCCGACCTGCTGCGCGAACTCCTCGGCGAACTGGGCACCTCGCACGCGTACGTCACCCCGTCCCGGCGCGGCGAGGGGCCCGCGCTCGCGCAGCAGCCGCTCGGACTGCTCGGCGCCAACGCCCACCGCGCCGCCGACGGGCGCTGGCTGGTCGACCGCGTCCTGCCCGGCGAGTCCTCCGACCCCCGGGCCCGCGCCCCGCTCGCCACCCACGGTGTCCGCGACGGCGACGAGCTGCTCGCGGTGGCCGGGCGCCCGCTGGACCCGGTCCGCGGCCCGGACCCGCTGCTGGCCGGCACCGGCGGCACCACCGTCGAACTCACCCTGCGCAGCGGCCCGGACGGCCCGGTCCGCCGGATCTCCGTCTCCCCGCTGACCGACGAGCGGCCCATCCGCTACCAGGACTGGGTGGCCAGGCGCCGGACCCTGGTCCGGGAGTTCAGCGACGGCCGGTGCGGCTACCTGCACATCCCCGACCTCGGCGGCTCCGGCTGGGCGCAGTTCAACCGGGACGTCCGCCGGGAGATGGACAAGCCCGCGCTGGTCCTCGACGTGCGCGGCAACGCCGGCGGCAACGTCTCCGAACTGGTGCTGGAGAAACTCACCCGGCGGGTGCTGGCCTGGGACTTCAGCCGCGGACGGCAGCCGGTGCGCTGGCCCCGGGACGCGCCGCGCGGGCCGGTGGTGGCGCTCGCCGACGAGGCGACCAGCTCCGACGGGGACGTCATCATCACCGCGATCAAGCTGCTCGGGCTGGGCCCGGTGGTGGGCAACCGGACCTGGGGCGGGGTGGTCGGCATGACCGGGCGGCACACGCTCGGCGACGGGACGCAGATCTCGGTGCCGAAGAACGCCTCCTGGTTCACCGGCGGACTCGGCTGGTCGGTGGAGAACCACGGCGTGGAGCCGGACGTGCACGTGCTGCGCACCCCGCAGGACTGGGCCCGCGGGCGGCACGTCGAGCTGGTCACGGCGGTGCGGCTGGCGCTGGACCTGCTGGAGGACGCGCCGGCCGCCGCACCGCCGCCGGAGGACACCCCACGCCCGGACCTGCGGCGGCCGCCGCTGCCGCCACGGGCGTGACGAGGGGGCGCGCCCCGGGCGGGCGCGCCCCCTCGTGTGTCACCGCGCGGCGTGTGCCCCCGCGTGGCTGCGGCCTCCGGGTCAGTCCCAGGGGTCACCCTCGGCGGTCATGTCCTCCCGGGCCCGCTCCTCGGCCTCCCGGTCGCTGACGCCTGCCGCCTCCTGCGTCTCGCGGGCCTTCTCGATCTCGGGGCCGAACGCGTCGGCGGCCTCGTCGTGGGCGAGGGCGGCGCGCTGGGCGGGGTCCGTCATCGCGGTGGTGTCCTGCTCGTGGCTCCCGCCGAGGGAGGACCTGGCCTCCTCGGAGGCGTCGTGCGCCTTGTGGCGGAACCTGTCGAAAATGCCCATGACTCCTCCTCCGGACGAATACCGGGCTGCCCCCACTCTCACACCGGGACGGGAGGAGCGCATCCCCGGGCCGCGGACCCCAAGGGACGGCCGGGGCCCGCGGCGGAGGGGCTCAGCCGCTGACGCTCGCCGTACCGGTCTCCAGGTGGCCGGTGAACCGCTGCGACCAGGTGGTGTCGGCGTCCACCGTGACGGTGAAGTCGTACCAGCCGCCGGTGTAGGCGACGGCGTTGAAGAAGTCGGTGACGCTGCCGCCGGCCGGGACCTGGTACGTCCAGGGGCCGTCCGTGCGGTAGTTGTTGGAGGCGATGGTGAAGGTCAGCGGCGTGGTGCCGGTGTTGGCGAGCTTGAAGTAGACCGCGAGCCTGCCGGTGCCCGGCTCGACGGCGTACGAGGCGGTGACGGCCGCGTTCTTGCCCGCCTTGGTGGCGTCGCCCTTGAAGCGGCGCAGGAAGCGGTTGGGGCCGACCACCGAGAGGTCGTACGGGCCGCCGCCGAAGCCGGTGCCGCAGTTGAAGAAGTCGCTGGTGTTGCCGCCCGGGTCGACGGTGTACTGCCAGGGGCCGCCGCCGCGGTAGGCGTTGGCGTAGGCGGCGAAGTGGGCCGACTTCACCGCCGCCGCGCCCGCGTTCTCCATCCTGATCCAGACCTTGATCGCCCCGGCCGAGCCGAACTCCAGGTGGTCCAGGTTGGCGTTCGGCTGGTACGGCAGGGCACGCGCGGGGCGGGTGCCGGACTCCTGCACCGGGAGCTGGTTGTTCACCGGGGCGGGGTTGGGCAGCGGGCCGCAGGCGGACAGGCCGATGGTCTGCGAGGTGTCGGGCAGCGCGGGCAGGCCGTAGACCGGGTTGGCGAAGTCGAACATGCTGGTCAGGTCGCCGCAGATGCGCCGGCGCCAGTCGCTGATGTTCACGCACTTGGCGGGAGTGCCGAGGGCGGCCGTCCAGGCCTCCATGAAGCGCAGTACCGAGGTGTGGTCGAAGACCTCGGAGTCGACCCAGCCGCCGCGGGTCCAGGGCGAGATGGCGATCATCGGGACGCGGAAGCCCAGCCCGATATTCTTGCCGCTGTAGAACTCGCCGGGGGTGCCGGCCGGGGCGGCCGGCGGTGGGACGTGGTCGAAGAAGCCGTCGTTCTCGTCGTAGTTGAGGAAGAGGACGGTGGAGTTGAAGACGTCCGGGTTCGCGTTGAGGGCGTCGATCACGTTGTGGACGAAGTGCGCGCCGTCGGCCGGCGTGGCGTACGGGTGCTCGGAGACCTCCTGGTTGGGCACGATCCAGGAGACCTGCGGGAGGGTGCCGTTCAGCACGTCGGCCCTGATCGCGGCGACGATGTCGTCCGGGGTGCGCCCGGTGGCCTTCGGCACGGAGCCCATGCCCTTGACGGCGAGCGGACTGCCGGCCGGGGCGCCCGAGAACTGGGTGAAGTAGGCCAAGGCGTTGTCGCCGTAGTTGTCGGCGGCGTTCTGGTAGACCTTCCAGCTCACGCCGGCGTTCTCCAGCGCCTCGGCGTAGGTCTGCCAGCGCAGGCCCTTCTCGTCGCCGCCGTCGTACGCGGGGCCGCCGGCCTTGCCGTCCGGGTCGATCTGGCCGGACCAGTGGTAGGTGCGGTTGGGGCCGGTGGCACTGAGGACGGAGCAGAAGTAGGCGTCGCAGACGGTCCAGTTCTCGGCGAGCGCATAGTGGAACGGGATGTCCTGGCGGGTGAGGTAGCCCAGGGTGCGGGCGTTGCCCTTGGCGAGGACCCAGGAGTCCAGCTTGCCGCCGTTCCATGCGGTGTGCTGGTCGCTCCAGCCGTGCGCGAGGTCGCCGTTGCACTGGGCCAGCCGCTCCGGGTCGGCCCCGCCGGCGGGCTTGGTCAGGCTGAACTGCCACGGGTACTGGCGGCCCAGGCCGTTGGGCTGGTTGAAGACGCTGTAACCGCCGGCGATCTGGATCGCGCTGCGGTCGGCGAAGCCGCGCACGCCGCGCAGCATCCCGAAGTAGTGGTCGAAGCTGCGGTTCTCCTGCATCAGGATGACGACGTGCTGCGCGTCCGCGATGGTGCCGGTCTGCGACAGCGCCGCCGACGGCGCGGCGGCGGGCGTACCCGGTGCCGCGCCCGCGCCGGTGGTCCCGGCCACGGCCAGACCGGCCGCGGCCGCTCCCGACAGTGCGACGAACTTCCTACGACTCAGCTCGGCCATCTGCCCGGCCCGTCCCTTCGCTGGCGATGTTGTGCACACAAGTTGGGCCCCCGATCGCGCAGCATCCTCCACCCCGCCGGGCCTCCCCACCAGAGGGCCTCGTCAGGGTTGGCGGACTGTTCGCCCCGTCGTCACCGGGCGACGTCCGGCTGAACGCCCGGCCTCAGTCCTTCACGGTGATGCCCAGGGCGTGGGCGAACTGGGGTGCCAGTTCGAGGAGTTGGGTGGAGCTGATGACGGCGCCCTGCAGGCCCTGGTGGCCGTCGGGCAGGCCGAGGCTGACGGCGCCGCGCAGGTCGGCCCTGCTGAGCCTCGCCCCGCGCAGGCGGACCTCCTCCAGGGTGGTGCCGGGGAAGGAGACGTCCGTCAGCCGGGCGTCGCCGAAGTCCACGTCGCGCAGCAGGCAGTCCTCGAAGACGACGTCACGCAGGACGGCCGCGCGCAGGTTGACCGCCTCCAGCTTGCAGCCGCGGAAGACCGTGCGGCGCAGCGCCGAGCCGTGGGCGGAGACGCCGGCCAGCACGCCGCCGGTGACCGCGCTGTCCTGCCACTCGGACTCGCTGAGGTCGCAGCCCACCCAGCGGCCGGCCTGCGCCCAGACCTCGTTGAAGCGGGCCTGGCGGAGCTTGACCCCGCTCAGCGCGACGCCGGTGAAGGCGCACTCCAGGAAGGTCGCGCCGCCGGCCCGCTGGTCGGTGTACTCGCCGCCGTCGAAGTGCACGGTGTCGTAGCGCTCGTCGCTGCGCAGCGGCCCGGTGTGCGGGGTCAGCAGGTGGGCGTAGGGCAGGTCGCAGAGGCGGTCGGGGACGGGGAGCGGCATGGCGGACGGCACCTCGCGGTCGGCGGACGGGTCTCGCCCGCATGCTCGCACGCGGCACCGACAGGCCCGGCCACCCACGGGGGCGGCCGGGCCGTTGCGTGCCGGGGCGGTGGATCAGCCGCGCGCCCAGAGGGAGTTGACCCGGCTGCGCTCGGCGCTGTTCGGGTACGGGTTGGTGCAGGAGGTGCCGGGGCCGCCACCGGACATCAGCTCGCTGCACGGGCCGGAGTAGTGGTCCGGCAGGCCGAGCACGTGCCCGGTCTCGTGGGCGGTGACCCGGGTGGAGTTGTACTGCCGGTTCTGCTGGTAGTCCAGGAAGATGTACCCGCGGCCGTGCCCGTCGGTGCTGGCGTACGAGCCGCGCGAGTCGTTGCCCTCGTAGTAGCGGAAGTCGGCGGCCGAGCCGGAACGCAGCTGGACGTTGCCGACCGAGCTGTTCCAGATCTGGGCGCTCTGGGCTATCTGGTTGCGGAAGGTCGGCGCGCTGCTGGCGTCGTAGGTGACGTAGACGACCTTGAGGTACGGCGTGGCCGCCTGCTTGGCGAGCGCCGACTTCATCACGGCCTCGTAGAACGCCTGGTTGTCGGCGTCCTCGGCGGCCGAGCCCGCGTAGCCCGCGGCGGCGGTGTAGCCCTGGACCGGTGCGGCGGGCGCCGCCACGGGCGCGGCGACGGGCGCGGCGACGGGCGCGGCGACGGCCGTGGCGGGCAGGGCGGCGAGGCCGGCCGCGAGCACCAGGCCGACGGCGGCGGAGAGCGTGCGGGACATGCGGTTCATGTGGGGGCTCCTGTTCGCGGGTGCCGCGGCCGCCCGGGGGCGGGCCGCGGTGAACGGGTGAACGGGTGAACGGTGCGCGGTGCGGGGGTGCGCGGTGAAGCGGTGCGCGGTGAAGCGGTGCGCAGGGGTACCGCGGTGTTGGGGTGAAGGGGTGCCTGGTCGGCGTAAAACGGAACGGCGGTCAGCGCGCGGTGGCGGCCAGCCCGTTCTGCCAGAGGGTGTTGACCCGGCGCCGCTCGGCGCTGTTCGGGTACGGGTTGGTGCAGGACGGGCCGGGGCCGCCGCCGGACATCAACTCGCTGCACGGGCCGGAGTAGTGGTCCGGCAGGCCGAGCACGTGCCCGGTCTCGTGGGCGGTGACCCGGGTGGAGTCGTACTGCTGGTTCTGGGTGTAGTCGAGGAAGATGTAGCCGGACCCGTGGCCGTCGGTGCTGGCGTACGAGCCGTTGCTCGGGTCGTCGCCCTCGTAGTAGGCGAAGTCGGCGTTGGAACCGGCCTGGAGCCGGACGTTGCTGACCGAGCCGTTCCAGATCTGGGCGGCCCGGGCTATCTCGGAGGAGAACGACGGGGCGCTGCTGGGGTCGTAGGTGACCACGACGGCCTTGAGGAACGGCGTGGCGGCCTGCTTGGCGCGCGCCGACTTCATCACGGCCTCGAAGAAGGCCTGGTTGTCGGCCTTGCCGCCGCTCTTCTGCGCCGCCGCCGCAGGGGTGTAGTGCTGCACGGCTGCGGCGCCGGACGCGGGCGCGGCCGAGGCGGCGGTGGGAAGGGCGGCGACGCCGGCGGCGAGCGCCAGGCCGAGGGCAGCGGAAAGCGTCCGCGACATGCGGTTCATGTGGGGGCTCCGATTGTGCGAGCGCCGCGGCCGGTGGGGGCCTGCCGCGGGGCACCGGATGAATCCTGCTGCCCCAGAGCTTCGGTCAGGGCGGCGGCCCGGCGGATGATGTCAACCGGCGATAGCGCGAGCCAATCTCCCCCGGGCGGCGGGGGTCCGGAGCCGGGCGGCGGGGGTCCGGAGCCGGGCGGCCCGGGAGCGGGGCGTCCCCTGTCATGTCCCTGGCGTCTCACCCATTCGCCCGTTATGCTCCCGATGTGGAGCTCGACGTGAGACACCTCCGGGTGCTGTGCACGATCGCCGACAGCGGCAGCCTCCGCAAGGCCGCGCTGCACCTCGGCATGACCCAGCCCTCCCTCACCACCCAGCTGCACCGCATCGAACGGGCCGTCGGCGGCACCCTGTTCACCCGCGAGCAGACCGGCAGCCGGCCCACCGCGCTCGGCCACTCGGTGCTGTCCCGGGCCCGGCCGGTGATCGCCGAGATGGCCGCGCTGGTCGCCGCCGCCCGGCAGGAGGCCAGGAACGCGGCCAGCGGCGAACGGGCCCGCCAACTGCGGATCGGCAGCGTCGGCAGCCGAGTGGTGGCGGCCTGGCTGCGCCGGGTGCACGAGCGGCTGCCGGAGACGGACACCACCATCCACATCGACATCTCCGCCAACGCCCTGCTGCGGATGGTCGCCGCCGACCAACTGGACGTCGCCTTCGTGCACGAGAGCGAGGGCTTCCCGCTGCGGGTACCGGCGGACGCCGAGCACCGGGTGCTGATGACCCGGGAGCCGCAGTTCGTCGCGCTCGCCGCCGGCCACCCCGCCGCCGCCCGCCCGGTGGTGCACCTGGCCGACCTCGCCGAGGACACCTGGATGGTCGACCCGACCGCCGACCACGAGTACGCGGCGATGCGCCGGGTCTTCACCGAGGCCGGGCTCAACCCCCGGGTGGTGCAGGTGCGCGACAACGCGACCGCCGCCGAGCTGGTCGCCTCCGGCGAGGCCGTCCGCCCCTGCCAGCCGACCTCCGCCCCCGGGCCCGGCACGGTCGTGCGCCCGGTGCACGGCGACCCGCTGACCGTCCGGTTACTGCTCGCCTGGCGGCCGCGCGCGCTCAGCCCGCCGGCCCTGGACGCCCTGTACGGGGAGCTGCGCGCGGCCTACCTGGACCTGGCGCAGGTCAACCCGGCCTACCGGGCCTGGCTCTCCCGGCAGGACCAGACGCTGCACCACCTGATCGGCCCCTCCCCCGACGGGGACCCCGGCGACGGGCAGCCGCCAAGGTCCCGCCCCTCGTCCGGCCGGGACGGCCACGCCGGACGGGACGGCCTCCAGGGGCGGGACGGTCACGCCCCGCCGCGGGCGTGCATCGTCACGCCGAGCGCCACGGTGGCCGCGCTCACCAGGCCCGCCGCCAGGACGCCGGAGCCGCCGGCCGCCGTGCACGCCAGCACCGCCACCGCGGCGGCCGGCAGCAGCGCCTGCTCGGCCCCGGTCTTGACGTGCCTGGCGTGCAGCAGCCAGACGGTGAACAGGTAGAGCGCGGTCGGCACGGTCACCGTCGCGGTGGCCGCCGCCTCGGAGACGTGCGCCTTGTGGACGGCCGACTCCACCGCCACCTCCAGCCCGGCCCCGATCGCCGCCGCCGAGCCGAACACCAGGTAGTGGCCGTACCCCCAGAGGAACGCCTGCCGGTTGGAACGCAGGTGGTCGTGGACCGGCCGGGCGAAGTAGATCCACCAGGCGGAGAAGCAGACCAGCAGGCCGCCGACGGCGACCGGCACCAGCCGGCCCAGTCCCTCGTGCTCGTCCACCGCCGACTGCACCGCGACGGTCGCCGCCGCCACCGTCTCGCCGAGCACGATCAGGGTGAACAGGCCATACCGCTCGGCGATGTGGTGCGGGTGCCAGGGGGTCTGGACGCGCAGCTCCGCGATCACCGGCACGGACAGCTCGGCCAGGATGCCCAGCGGGATCACGTACGGCCGGACGTCGTGCGGCAGCACCAGCATCACGCCCCAGCCGATCTGGCAGAGCGTGATCCCGACCGCGTAGCGCAGCGCGACCGTGCGCGCCTGCCCCTCCTCGCCGGCCGCCGCGCGCAGCCACTGGGTGACCATGGCCAGCCGCATCACCATGTACCCGATCACCGAGAGCACGAGGTCCTGCTCGGCGAACATCCGCGGCACGCCGGCCGCCAGGATCAGCACGCCCGCGATCTGCACCAGCGTGGTGACCCGGTACGGGACGTCGTCGCAGTCGTACGCGGAGGCGAACCAGGTGAAGTTCATCCAGGCCCACCAGATCGCGAAGAACGCGAGGGCGTAGCCGGTGAGGCCGTCGCCGTAGTGGCCGGCGGCCAGGTCGTGGGCGAGCTCGCGGCCCGCCTGGCCGACCGCGACCACGAAGCAGAGGTCGAAGAAGAGCTCCAACGGGGTGGCCACCCGGTGCGGCTCGTCCCGGCTGCGCGGCACCATCCGGCTCACCGGGTGCCGGTCGCTGTGGTGCGGGCGGTGGACTGCGGCGGGTTCGCTGGTCATGGTCGGGTCTCCGGGCTCCGGGACGGGCGGGCTGCGCCGTCCCGCCGCATCCTGGCAGCGGCCCGGGCCGGGCGCACGCACCGGCGCGGCCGCCCTGCGACGGCTGGGCGGAGCAGGCTACCCGCGGGGCCGGAGCCGTGCCCGGGGCCGCGTCCGGGGCCGTGCCCGCCGCCGCCCGGGGCTGCGGCGCGAGCCGTGCCGGAACGTGCCGCGCGTGTCGCTTTCTCCCGATGTGCCGTTCCGTCAGCGAGAGTTGACGTCCCGGTGCGCGAACCGGGTGACAGCCCGGCGGGTTTCCGGGCGCGCCCGCTGCGTACGGCACGGCGGCCCGGACGACCCCGCTAGATTCTTCCCCGGTTGGAAGCGGGCGGGTCCGGAGGAGACCCCATGACACGGGCGGCCTGCGGGCATCGCGGAAGGTCAAGGCCGGTGGCAGGAGCACGGGGGCGGCGGAGCCGACCTTCCCGTGTCCGCACCACCGGCCTCGTGATCACCGCGCTGCTCGCCAGTGCCCGCCGGGCCGTCGATGCCCGCCGCGCCGCCGCGGCTACTTCTCCCAGCCCACCTTGGCGTAGTCGACGCCGGCCAGGCCGAACGCACCGTAGTTGGCCAGCCCCTTGCGGGCCGCGACGACGGTCGGCCGCTGGTACAGCTCGACGGTGTGGCCCAGCTCCCAGATCCTGGCGTCCGCCTGGTTGTAGAGCTTCGCGGCCTCCACCGGGTCGATGGTGCCGGCCGCCTTCTTGAGCAGCCCGTCGATCTCGGGGGTGCCGAGCTTGGAGTAGTTGCCGAAGACGTTGTCGCCCTGCGGCAGCCGGAAGTTGGTCAGGCTGGTGGAGAGCGGGAACGAGTCGGTGTTGCGCCAGCTGGCGATGTCGAACTTGCCCTGGTTGACGTACTTGGTGAAGAAGTCGTTGGCCGGGACCTTGTCGAGTTCGACCTTCACGCCGGCCGCCAGCCACATCGCCTGGGCGGCGGTGGCGAGGTCGACCTGGGCCTGCGGGGTGGACTCGTTGATCACGAAGTGCAGGGTCAGCGACTGGCCGTCCTTGGTGCGCGGCTGACCGCTGCCGGCCTCCTTCCAACCCGCCTCGTCCAGCGCCTTCCTGGCGGCGGCCAGGTCGAACTTGGCCCACTCCCCGGAGTTGTCCTGGTAGCCGGTCTGGTTGGGCATGAAGATGTGGTTGCCGAGCGGCTTGAACTCCACCGGCACGCCGTTGTTGGCGATCTTGATCAGGGCAGAGCGGTCGAGCGCCTTGCCGAGCGCCTGACGCACCTTCTGGTCCGCCAGTGCACCGCCGCCGCCGAACGAGAGGTGCACCTCGTCCCACGGGCTGGCGGACCGGATCACCGTGTCCTTGGCGTCCTTGAGCTGCGCGTACGCCGTGGCGGTGCCCGCCGCGGCGAAGTCGATCTCGTTGTTGAGGAACGCCTGGGTGGTCGCCGACTGGGACATCACCCGGAAGGTGATCTTCTCCGCCTTGGGCTTCGCACCCCACCAGGCCGGATCCGGGACCAGCGTGACGGTCTGGGCGGTCTTGTCCATCGCGGCGACCTTCAACGCCCCGGCGGTGACCGGGATCTTGTCGATCCAGCCCTTGTTGAAGTCGTCCGCCGTACCGATCCCGGCCGCCGGGATCAGCGGGCGGAACAGGTTCTGCCAGTCCGCGTACGGCTCCGAGAAGGTCACCTTGACCTCGTTCGCGTCGGCACCCTGCTCGACGCCGGAGATCAGCTCGTAGCCGGAGGAGTCGGCGATGTTGTAGCCGTCCTTCCTGCCGTTGCTGGCCTCCCAGTCGGCCTTGAAGTCCAGGTAGCCGAGTGGCTTCCCGTCCGACCACTTGGCCTTGGGGTTGAGCTTGTAGGTGATGACCTGCGGGGAGGTCGAGGTGACCTTGGCCTCCAGCAGGTAGTCGGTGACCGGCTTGAAGGTGCCGGTCTCGTCCGTCGTGAAGAGGTTCGGCTCCAGCTCCCGCATGATCTCGACCGCGTCGCCGTAGCGGCCGTCCACCTGGAACGGGTTCCACTGGGTGATCCACTGGTACAGCGGGAAGCGCACCTCGCCGCCGTCGCGCAGCTGGTCCGGCGACTTGGCGTTGATGTCGATCGCACCCTGCCGGGGAGGCTCGCTCTTGGCCGCGTTGTCGGCCGACCCCCCGCCGCCCGAGGTGCACGCGGTGGCCGCGAGCGCGACGGCCAGGGCGAGGGCGGCGGCCCGGCCGAAGCCGCGGGCCGGTGAGCTGGAAGCGTCCATGAGGGGTCCCCCCGTGAAAATGGCAGGTGGTGAGAGTCGCGTCGCAGAGGTGTGGCGAGGCTTGACGATGGGCAGCCAAGTTGGTGCCGGCGTCCAGAACGTAACAGCGGATCAGGACGAGTACCAGAGGCCGGAGTTCACACCTGATCCAAACGAAACGGGCCGCAACACTGCCGCAATACCGCGGCCGTGCACCGGTGCCACACTCTTGACCTGCACCTTTCCCTCACCGGCTCGAACAGGGCCACCGACCGAAGGCCACCCACCGATGCCCACCAGACGCGTCGGCCCCGCCCCCGTCCCGGGCGGCCGCTGATGCTCCGCTACCTGGCGAAGCGGCTCAGCTACTACGCGGTGCTGCTGATCGCCGCCGTGTTCCTGGCGTACGCGCTCTCCGCCGCGGCCCTCCAGCCGCGCACCTACTTCGAGGCCAAGGTGCCCCGGCCGGCCGCCGCCTCGGTCGAGCGGCAGCTCACCGAACTCAACCTGAACGACCACACCCCGGTCGTCGAACGCTTCGGCCACTGGGCCGGCGGCCTGCTGCTCCACGGCGACCTCGGCCGCACCATCCACGACACCCCGGTGATGGACGACTTCCGCCGCCGGATCTGGGTCTCGCTGCGACTGCTGCTGATCGGCAGCCTGCTCGGCATGGTCCTCGGCGTCGCGGCCGGGGCCTGGAGCGCGGTGCGCCAGTACCGCATGACGGACCGGCTGATCACCGTCCTCTCCTTCGTCCTGCTCTCCACCCCGGTCTTCCTGGTGGCGCTCTTCCTCAAGAACGGCGCCATCGCCGCCAAGGACGTCGCCGGCCACGAGGTCGTCCCCTTCACCGGGTACGAGACCCCCGGCCTGACCGGCGGCCTCGGCGCCCACCTCGGCGACTGGGCGCTGCACCTGCTGCTGCCCACCCTCTCGCTGGCGCTCGGCGGCCTCGCCACCTACAGCCGCTACCAGCGCGGCACCATGCTCGACGTGCTCGGCTCCGACTACCTGCGCACCGCCGAGGCCAAGGGGCTCACCCGCAACCGCGCCCTCCTCAAGCACGGGCTGCGGACGGCGGTGATCCCGATGTCGACGATGTTCGCCTACAGCTTCCTCGGCATCTTCACCGGCGCCGCCTTCACCGAGACCATCTTCGGCTGGCACGGCATGGGCGAGTGGTTCATCCAGTCGATCAACGAACAGGACGTCAACGCGGTCGTCGCCGTCAACCTGTTCGCCGCCGTCGTGGTGCTCGCCTCCGGCTTCCTCGCCGACGCCCTGCACGCCGCCCTCGACCCGCGTGTGCGGTCCTGACCGGAGGAGACCTGCTGTGACCGCCGTCGTCGCGGAGTCCTCCGCGCCCACCCCCGAGCCCGGTTCCGGTTCCGGCTCCGATCCCGCCACCGGGCCGGCCCCCGCGGCCGAGGTGACCGGCCGGGGCCGGCTCGTCCTCGCCCGGCTGCTCGCCGCCCGCTGGGCGGTGGCCGGTGCCGTCATCGTCCTGCTGCTCTTCGTCCTCGCCTTCGGCGGGCAGTACCTCACGCCCTGGGACTACGCCACCCCGGACTACAGCGCGCTGCGCCAACCCCCCTCCGGCGCCCACTGGTTCGGCACCAACGGGATCGGCCAGGACGTCTTCGCGCAGACCGTCCGCGGACTGCAGAAGTCGCTGGTCATCGGCCTGCTGGTGGCCCTCTTCTCGACCGTGCTGGCCTCGCTGTTCGGCGCCTGCGCGGGCTACTTCGGCGGCTGGACCGACCGGGCGCTGATGTTCGTGGTGGACCTCATGCTGGTCTTCCCCAGCTTCCTGATCATCACCATCGTCTCGCCCCGGCTGAAGGGAGCCGGCTGGCTCGCCTTCGTCCTGCTGCTCGCCCTCTTCAACTGGATGATCACCGCCCGGGTGGTCCGCTCGATGACCATCTCGCTGCGGGATCGCGAGTTCGTCCGGGCCGCACGGTTCATGGGCGTACGGCCGCTGCGGATCATCACCCGGCACATCCTGCCGAACGTCGCCTCCTTCCTGATCATCGACGCCACCATCGCCGTCGGCGGAGCCGTGATGAGCGAGACCGCGCTCTCCTACTTCGGCTTCGGCGTGAAGGCCCCCGACGTCTCCCTCGGCACCCTGCTCGCCGCCGGCACCTTCGACGCCCCGACCTTCCCCTGGCTGTTCTACTTCGCCGCCGGGCTGCTGGTGCTCTTCGTGCTGGCCGTCAACCTGATCGGGGACGGGCTGCGCGACGCCCTCGACCCCACCGCCGAGGCGGCCCGGGCCCCCCGTCGCCACCCCCGTTCCCGGAAGAAGCGGAACCGCACGTGACCCCCACCGTCGAAACCCCGCTGCCCGCGGCCCCGCTGCTGCACGTCCGCGACCTGCGGGTCGACTTCGCCGGGCCGCGCGGCACCGCGGTGCCCGCCGTGCGCGGCGTCGACCTCACCCTGCGGCGCGGCGAGACCCTGGGCATCGTCGGCGAGTCCGGCTCCGGCAAGTCCGTCACCGCGCTGGCCGTACTCGGCCTGCTGCCCGGCACCGCGCGCGTCCACGGCTCGGTCGAGCTGGACGGCAAGGAGCTGATCGGCCTGCCCGGCCGCGAACTCGCCGCCGTCCGCGGCCGCCGGGTCGCCATGGTCTTCCAGGACCCGCTCTCCGCCTTCACGCCCGTCTACCGGATCGGCGACCAGATCGTCGAGGCCCTGCGGATCCACCAGCGCCTCGACCGGCCCGCCGCCCGCGGACGGGCCGCCGAACTGCTCGACCTGGTCGGCATCCCCGCGCCCGACCGCGCGCTGGACAGCTTCCCGCACGAGTTCTCCGGCGGCATGCGCCAGCGCGCGATGATCGCCATGGCCATCGCCAACGACCCCGACATCCTGCTCGCCGACGAGCCGACCACCGCCCTGGACGTCACCATCCAGGCCCAGGTGCTCGACGTGCTCCGGACCGCCCAGCGGGAGACCGGCGCCGCACTCGTCCTGGTCAGCCACGACCTCGGCGTCATCGCCGGGATGGCCGACCGGGTCGCCGTGATGTACGCGGGCCGGGTGGTGGAGACGGCCGGCGTGGACGAGCTGTTCGCCGCGCCCCGCCACCCGTACACGCTCGGGCTGATCGGCGCGGTGCCGCGGCTGGACGCCCGCGGCGGGCCGCTCGTCCCGATCCCCGGCACGCCCGCCCCGATGGCCGAACTGCCGGCCGGCTGCCCGTTCGCCGCCCGCTGCCCGCTGGCCGAGGACCGCTGCCGGGCCGCGGAGCCCGGACTCGACGGCCCCGACGACCACCTGGCGGCCTGCGTCCGGGCCGGGGAGCTGGCCGAACGCCGGCCGGCTCCGGCCGAGGTGTACCCGGTGCCGGTGGTGCCGGGTGCTGTCGGCGGTGGCGGCGGTGCCGACGGCTCCGGGGCTGCGGCGGGTGCCGCCTCCGCGGACCGGGAGGGGCGCTCGCCGGTGCTCTCCGTCACCGGCCTCACCAAGACGTTCCCCCTGCTCAAGGGCACCGTCTTCAAGCGCAGGGTCGGCGAGGTCTACGCCGTGGACGGCGTCGAGCTGGACATCCGCCAGGGCGAGACGCTCGGCCTGGTCGGCGAGTCCGGCTCCGGCAAGTCCACCACGCTGTTCGAACTGCTGCGGCTCGCCGCCCCCGAGTCCGGCCGGATCGAACTGCTCGGACGGCACACCGCCGGGCTCTCCCGGGCCGACGCCCACCGGCTCCGGGCCGAGCTGCAGATCGTCTTCCAGGACCCGATGGCCAGCCTCGACCCGCGGATGCCGGTCGGCGACATCATCGCCGAACCGCTGCGCGCCCAGCACGCCGCCCGTGAGGAGATCGCCCGCCGGGTGCCCGAGCTGCTCCGCCAGGTCGGCCTCGACCCGGCACACGCCGTCCGCTACCCGCACCAGTTCTCCGGCGGGCAGCGGCAGCGGATCTCGATCGCCCGCGCGCTCGCCGTCCGGCCGAAGCTGCTCGTCCTCGACGAACCGGTCTCCGCACTGGACGTCTCCATCCAGGCCGGCGTGCTCAACCTGCTCCAGTCCCTCAAGGCGGAGCTGGGCCTCTCCTATCTCTTCGTCTCGCACGACCTCTCGGTGATCCGGCACCTCGCCGACCGGATCAGCGTGATGTACCTGGGGCGGACCGTCGAGCAGGGCGAGGTCACCGCCGTCTTCGACCGCCCCCGCCACCCCTACACCCGCGCGCTGCTCTCCGCCGTCCCGCTCCCGGACCCGCCCGCCGAACGGGCCCGCGCCCGCATCCTGCTGCCCGGCGACCCGCCCTCGCCCACCGAGCGCCGCACCGGCTGCCCGTTCCGCACCCGCTGCCCCGTGTACGCCGGGCTGGACGCCGGGGCGCGCGGCCGCTGTGAGGCCGAGGCCCCACCGCTGACCGGGCCCGCACCGGGCGTGGACCACCAGGCGGCCTGCCACTTCCCGGAGTAGCCGTCCCGCAGGCTCAGGGGCGCAGGCGTGCGGAACGGGAAGTCGGACCGGCCGACTTCCTACTCCGCGGACTGCGGCTTCGGCCGTGTCCTGTGGGCCCGGTCGGCCCGGTCGCTTTGATCAGCCAGGTCGCTCTGGCGGTCGGCCAGGGCCGCGGCGTAGCTGCGCAGGACCAGCCGGGCGGTCAGCGGGTGGTCGGCCAGCGGCTCGGTGACCGCCCAGGCGCCGAGCCGGGAGAGGGAACGGGTGAACCGTCCCGCGGTGAGGGCGTACGCGCCGACGGGCCCGGGCGTGACCAGCACGTGCCCGCCGGCCGGAGGCTCCGACGCGCCTGCGCCGTCCTCAAGGGTCAGCGGGACGGCCACCATCCGCCCCGCCACTCCGGCGGGCCGGTCACGGACCGTGGTCGGGTCGTGGCGATTCGGCGGATCGGGCCCACCCCGTGTAATGTTCTCCAGGTCAGCAGGCGCCGCTAGCTCAGTTGGTTAGAGCAGCTGACTCTTAATCAGCGGGTCCGGGGTTCGAGTCCCTGGCGGCGCACATGGCAAGATCTCAGGCCGTCCACTCCGGTGGGCGGCCTGAGGCGTTTCCGGGCGGGTAGGTTCCGGGGATACGCGGCGTCACTGGCCGCCCCACCGTCGGAGGTGCCCGTCCGTGGCTGCGCTGAACGCCCGCTCGATCCCCGAGGAACTGTTGCTGCTCTGTGCCGACCCGGTGCGCGGCAGGCTGCGCATCCCCTACGCCACCTTCTACCGGGTGATCGCGGGCGGCGCCGTCGCCGAACTGCTGGTGACCGGCGCCATCACCGTCGAGGAGCGGCGGATCACCGGGTTCCAGCCGCTGGGCGCGCACGACGAGGTCGCGGCGGGCGTGCTCGCCCGACTGGAGAAGGCCGGCAAGCGCAAGCAACAGCTCGGCCTGGACCTCGCGCTGCGCGGGATCCCTCGCAAGCCCGGCCTGACCCCCTACCTCGACCGGCTGACCGCCGACGGCCTGCTCACGGTGGAGAAGCACCGCTTCCTCGGCCTGCCCTACCGACGACACGTGGCGACGCGGCCGGACGTCCGGCAGGAGATCGCCGCGAGGGTCGCCGCCACGCTCGCGCGCGAGGGCGGCGCGCCCGCGGCCGCCGGGCCGGACGGGCAGCCGGCCGAACGCGACCGGCAGCTGGCCGGACTGATCGGTGCGGCGCGGCTGGACCGCCGGCTCTACCCGGGGTCGACGGGCGCCCCGACCCGGCGGGCCATCCGGCAGCTCACCAAGGAGCTGCCGATCGCCCGGGCGGTCCGGCGGGCCATCAACTCGGACTCCGCGGCCAACTCCAGCTGAGCCCCGCTTCGCGGCGGGAGGTCCGGGCCGAACCGGGAGGCGCGGGCGCCCCGGCGCCGTCCCGGTGGTCGGCCGGCCTCAGTGGGTGTCGAGGATCGCCGAGGCCACCGCGTCGGGGCGGTCGAACATCACCAGGTGCCCGGCCGGTGCGGTGGTGCGGAAGTCGGCCCCGAGCAGCGCGGCGAGGTCCCGCTGGCTGCCCAGCCACTCCCGGCTGCGGCGGGTCCGGCACCCGTCGTCGGCGGCGAGCACGGTGACCGGCAGCCCCTCCGGCAGCGGCGCCGTTCCGCGCAGGTCGGCCAGCGCGGCCGCCAGGTCCAGGTAGGCCGTGTTCTCCCGGAGCAGGGCGCGCAGGGCCCGCCCGGTCCGGTAGCAGCGCCGGACCAGCGGCGGCGGGGCGAGGTCCTCCCTGCGGACCGTGGCCGCCCGGGCGGCCAGCCGCCGCGCCACGGGCCCGAACAGGTACGGCACCGCGACGGCCGTGGCCGCGCCCGCGACGGTCCGCGCCGCCAGGTCGCGCAGCTCCGGGGCCGGCAGCGGGCGGGGGTCCGGTTCGACACTGCCGTCCAGCAGGACCAGCCCGGCCGTCCGCTCCGGGTGGAGCCGGGCGAAGGCCTCGACGTGGAACGCCGCCAGCGAGTGACCCGCCACCGTGCACGGCCCGCGCAGCCCGAGCGCGTCCAGCACACCGCGGATGCGCTCCGCCTCGCCCGCGAGCGTCGGGCCGGGGCCGGTGGCGGGCTCGGACGCGCTCAGCCCGTAACCGGGGCGGTCGAAGCGGACCACCGTGCGGTACGGGGTGAGGAAGGGGACGACCAGGTCCCAGTCGAACCAGCTGCTGCCGAGCCCGCCGGTGAGCAGGCAGACCGGGCCGCTGCCCTCGGCGCGGACGTGCAGGGGTGTGCCGTCGATGCGCAGGAACACCGCCGCCGGGCCCGTTCCCGCCCCGGCTCCCGCCCCCACCGCTCCCGCGCCTGACCCTGCCCCTGCCCCTGCCCCTGCCCCTGCCCCTGCCCCGGTCATCGCGGTTCCGCCCCTTCCGTGGGGGTCCAGCGGGCCGCCCTCCCGGCCGGCTGCTCCTCCGCGGCCCGCTCCCGGCCGTCCCGGGTGAGGCTCGCGGCCGACACGGCCGGCCAGATCGCGACCAGGAGCACCTGCAGGCGCCGGCCCGCGCCGAGCGACCAGGTGCCGTGGCCCGCCTCGAACGCGGCGATCGCGGCGAGGCTCCAGCCGGTGACCAGCAGTTCACCGGCCAGCAGCCACGACCCGTACCGGCGGACCGGCGGCCACCAGCCGTGGCGGCGGGCGGCCTCGGTGAGCAGGACCGTGACGGCCGGGGTCAGAACGGCGAGGCCCGCGACCAGGTCGGTGGCGCGGAAGAGCCCGCCCAGTGGCTGGTCCTCGGCGGCGAGTTCGCCGATGTACGCCCGGACCGGGTCGAGGCCGGTGCTCAGCACCACCTCCAGCACCCAGGCCGTGTACGCCACCGCACTGAGCAGCAGGGCGGCGACGAGCCGAGCGTTCCGGCGGCCGAGGTGGGGGCGGGGCACGTTTCCACCCTAACCGGCAGGAAAGTCCGCCCCAACCGGTCGAAACCGGACACCCGAAGCAGGCGGCAGACCCTCCGCGGCCAGGCGATGTCGCCCCGACCACCCCTCCCGGCCACGCCCCGGCCACCTCCGTGGTGCGAGGTACCCCTCCGGACCGTGTATTGTTTTCCGAGTCAGCAGGCGCCGCTAGCTCAGTTGGTTAGAGCAGCTGACTCTTAATCAGCGGGTCCGGGGTTCGAGTCCCTGGCGGCGCACAGACATTGGGGAGCCTCTCGCAGCAGCGAGGGGCTCTCCGATTTTTTTGCCCATCGACGTCCGTTTTGTGTGTGATGTCGGTCTCGCTTGCCGATCCGGTGGAGCCAATCGACCCTTTCGACGCGTTTTGGGCAGTACACCGGAAACGGGACACAGGTCCCTGACCGCCGATGTCCCCCGCCGTGCAGGCCGGCACGGTCCGCCCGCAGGAAAGGCCGCGCTTTGTCCCGAAACACCGAGAGCGGCCGTCGCATGCCGTCCGTCCGGCTCCGCCCGGTGAAGAGCCTGAAGCGCACATCGGAGCACCCGGCCGGCGGTGCCGGCCGCGGCGGCGGCAAGAAGGCCCGCCGCCCCAAGCGCACCGGGTGGCGCCGGCTGGTCCCGACCTGGCGGCTCACCCTGCTCGGCTTCGTCACCGCCCTGCTGCTCGGCATCGGCCTCTTCGCGCTGGGCATCACCCTGGTGAAGGTGCCGGACGCGCACGCCGCCGCGACCGCGCAGAGCAACACCTGGCTCTACCAGGACGGCTCGGTGATCGCCCGGACCGGCCAGACCAACCGGCAGAACGTCCCCCTGGACAAGGTCTCCCCCGCCGCCCAGCACGCCGCACTGGCCGCCGAGGACCGCAACTTCTACCACGAGGGCGCCGTCAACGTGCCCGGCCTGGTCCGCGCCGCCCTCAACACCGCCCAGGGCGAGGGCACCCAGGGCGGCTCCACGATCACCCAGCAGTACGTGAAGAACACTTACCTGAGCCAGAAGCAGTCCATCAGCCGCAAGGTGAAGGAACTCTTCATAGCGATCAAGGTGGACGCCACCCAGGCCAAGGACGACGTCCTCTCGGGTTACCTCAACACCTCGTACTACGGTCGCGGCGCCTACGGCATCCAGGCCGCCGCCCAGCAGTACTTCGGCGTCGACGCGTCCGCCCTCAACCCCGCCCAGGGCGCCTACCTGGCCGCCCTGCTGAACGCGCCGAGCGCGTACGACGTCGCCACCGCGACCCCGGCGGGCAAGCAGAACGCGGTCAACCGCTGGAACTACGTCCTCGACGGCATGGTGAAGGAGGGCTGGCTCTCCGCCGAGGAGCGCGCCGCCACCACCTTCCCCGACGTCAAGGACCCGCAGGCCCAGCTCGGCCTCTCCGGCCAGGCCGGCTACCTCGTCAACGCGGCGACCGAGTACCTCACCGGCAACCGGATCATCACCGAGTCCGAGCTGGCCAAGGGCGGCTACACCATCAAGCTGACCGTCGACCCGGCGCGCCAGCAGGCCCTCCAGGACTCCGTCCAGGCGCAGCTGCACGACACCCTCAACCCGGACAAGCGGAAGAAGGACGCGGCCGCCCAGGCCGGCGCCGTCTCCGTCGACCCGAAGACCGGCGCCGTGGTCGCCCTCTACGGCGGGGTCGACTACACCAAGCACTACATCGACAACGCGACCCGGCGGGACTACCAGGCCGGCTCGACGTTCAAGGCGATCGCCCTGGCGGCGGCGCTGGAGAACGACGCCAAGACCCAGTCCGGCCAGACCGTCACCCCGCGCACCGTCTACGACGGCACCAGCGGGCGCAAGGTCCGCGGCGGGAAGGGCACGCCCTACGCGCCGCCGAACGAGGGCGACAAGAGCTACGGCCAGATCACCCTCCAGCAGGCCACCGACTGGTCGGTGAACTCGGCGTTCGCCCAGCTCGCCCAGGACACCGGGCTGCAGAAGGTGCGGGACACCGGCATCGCGCTCGGCCTGCCCAGCAACACCCCGGGGCTCGAACCGGTGCCGTCCATCCCGCTCGGCGCCGCCACCCCGAGCGTGCTCGACATGGCCGGCGTGTACGCCACGCTGGACAACGGCGGCAAGCAGATCACCCCGTGGCTGGTGCAGTCGGTGGACCGCGAGGGCGAGGCGCTCCAGCCGCCGGCCCACAAGACCACCCAGGCGGTCAGCGAGGAGACCGCGCGCGAGGTCACCTCCATGCTCCAGGGCGTGGTGAGCGACCCGGGCGGCACCGGCTGGCGCGCCAAGTCCCTGGGCCGCCCGGTGGCCGGCAAGACCGGCACGACGGACGACCAGAAGTCCGTCTGGTTCGTCGGGTACACCCCCGAGCTGGTGACCTCGGTCGCCCTGTTCGGCCAGGACCCGGCCAGCGGTGCGCAGGTCAGCCTCAGCGGCACCGGCGGCATCGACGGCGCGGCGGGCGGTCAGTACCCGGCGCAGATCTGGACCGGCTACATGAAGGCCGCACTGAAGGGCCTGCCGGTCAGCGACTTCCCCTCGCCCTCGGACAAGGACGGCTCCTCGTCCGGTGGCGACGACACGTCGTCCGGCGGTACCGACGGCTCCTCGCCCCCGGCCGGGGCGGCCTCCACCCCGGCCTCGCCGGGCGGTGCGGCCTCCGCCTCGCCGGGTGGCCCGTCGGAGACGTCCGGCTCCCCCGGGTCCCCCGGCGGGCAGAACAACCCGGGCGGCTCGCGCCCCGGTGACGGCGGGGCGACCACCGCGCCCACCCAGCAGCCGACCTCCCGGCCCACGTCCCAGCCGACCACCCAGCCGACGGGCCGGCCCACCCGGACGCCGGCGCCGACCACCGCACCCACCACCGGGCCGACCACGGCGCCGACCACCGGCCCGACCACCGCTCCCCAGCCTTCGGGGGGCACGGGCGGCTCGGGCACGGGTAGCGGCACCGGTGCGGGCGCGGGCGCGGGCTCGTTGACGGGGGCCGGGGCGGGGCAGTAGCGGACTTGTCCGCAAATCTGCCGTTGCGCACAGTTAGGGGCAGGACCAAATGCCGGAATGGCACCTTACCGAACCGCGGGAATGACTGTCACAATGCGCGGGTGTACAGCTCAAAGCCCCTGCTCGGCCGATCCCCGGGCAGAACCCTCGGTCTCCTCCTCGCGCTGGTCTCCGCCTTCTCCTTCGGGGGCTCCGGCACCGCCGCCAAGCCGCTGATCGAGGCCGGACTCTCCCCCCTGCACGTGGTCTGGCTCCGGGTGACCGGCGCCGCCGTGGTCCTGCTCCCGCTCGCCTACCGTCACCGCGACGCGGTGCTCCGGCGGCCCGGCGTGCTGCTCGGCTTCGGCCTGCTCGCCGTCGCCGGCGTACAGGCCTGCTACTTCGCGGCGATCTCCCGGATCCCGGTCGGCGTCGCGCTGCTCATCGAGTACCTCGGGCCGCCGCTGCTCATCGGCTACGTGAAGTTCGTCCAGCGCAAGCCGATCAGCCGGGGCTCCGCGATCGGCGCCGGCATCGCCGTGGCCGGACTCGCCTGCGTGGTGGAGGTCTGGAACGGCCTGAGCTTCGACGCCCTGGGCGTCCTCTTCGCCCTCGGGGCCGCCTGCTGCCAGGTCGGCTACTTCGTCCTGGCCGACGCCGGCAGCCGCGGCGACCGCCCGGTCGACCCGCTCGCCCTCAGCGCGTACGGCCTGCTGATCGGCGCGATCGTGCTCACCGTGTTCGCCCGCCCGTGGGACGCCGACTGGAGCCTGCTCGGCGGGAACGTCGTCATGAACGGGCACTCGCTGCCCGCCCTGGTCCCAGCCGCCTGGATGATCCTCATCGCGACCGTGCTCGCCTACCTGACCGGCGTGATCTCCGTCCAGCACCTGTCGCCCCCGGTCGCCGGGGTGCTGGCCAACCTGGAGGCCGTCGTCGCCACCGTGCTGGCCTGGATCCTGCTCGGCGAGCACCTGGGCGCACCGCAGATGGCCGGCGGCCTGCTCGTCCTGGCCGGCGCCTTCGCGGCCCAGGCGAGCAAGCCAGCCGCCCCGGCCGACGAGGTGCGGGCCGGGGTGCCTGACGGAGGTGCTGTGGCAGGTGCGGGCGCCGGGGCGGGTGCTGTGGCAGGTGCGACCGCGTTGGGCGAGCGGCTGGCGCGTGCGGCCGTGGAGCAGGGTGCCGCAGGACAGGGCGCTGCGAGGCAGGGTGCCGGGGTGCAGGGTGCCGCAGGGCAGGGCGCCGGGAACAGGCCCGGTGCCGAGCCCGGGGTCAGTGGCCGACCCAGCCGAACCAGTCGAGGTGATTGAGCGGCCACACCACGGCCGAGACCGGCCCGACCACGTTGTCCACCGGCACGGCGCCGCCGCCCGGGCCGCGCTGGTGGTACCGCGAGTCGGCGGAGTCGCTCCGGTGGTCGCCCTCGACCCAGACGTAGCCCTGGGGCACCGTCACCGGGCCGAAGTCGAGCCCCGCGCAGGAGTCGTCCCCGGGGTGGAGGTACGGCTCGTCCACCTTCGCCCCGTTGACGGTCAGCGCGGTGCCCGAGCACTGCACGGTCTGGCCGCCCGTCGCGATGACCCGCTTGACCAGGTAGTTGTCGTCCTTCGGCGGAATCAGGCCGACGAAACTGAGCGTCGAGCTCACAGCCCGCGAGATCGGGTTGCCGTCGGTCGGCTGCGGCGGCAGCCACTCCCCCGGGTCCTTGAACACGATCGGCTCGCCGGGCTTCGGCTCCCAGCCGGTGAGCGGCGCGAACTTGTTCACGCCGACCCGGTCGCCGATCCGCAGCGTGTTCTCCATCGAGCCGGACGGGATGGTGAACACCTGGAACAGGCAGGTCTTGATCAGCAGCGCGACCACCAGTCCGACCGCCGCCATCGCGGGGATCTCTATCCACCACGGCCGGTGACGACGCCCCGCCCGCCGGGCCTTCCGGCCCCGCGCCCGCCGCGCCGCGGCCCGTCCGCCTCCGGGGACACCGGGAGCACCGGGGGCGCCATGGCCGGCACCGGCAGCCGGGGCCGGACCGCTCCCGGCATCGCTGTGCGTATCGGGCAGGTTCACCGCCATCGTCGCTGCTCCACCTCTCCGGCTGGGGGAACCTGCACGCTACGCCACCGACGAAGCCTCGCGAAATCGGGCATTTACCCGCGCCAGACATCCGCGCCTCGCGGACGGAGGGCGGACCGGACGTGGACGGGACACCGACGAAGGCGGACAGGGCGCGGACGGGGCACGCGCAGGACCCGGACAGTACGCGCGCCGGGCACGGACGGGGCGCACGCAGGACGCGGACAGTACGCACGCGGGGCGCGGACAGGGCGCGGGAGATAGGCGCTGGGGAACCTGCCGCGGGCTGCCGCGGCCTGCCCGGCCCGCCAGGGCTCGGGAACGCCTCGGCGCGTCGTCAGCCGGCGACGGTCTGGCCGGTCACCGCATCGCTGGCGATCTTCTCGTGGTGACGGATCACCTCGGCGATGATGAAGTTGAGGAACTTCTCCGCGAACACCGGGTCGAGGTGCGCCCCGGCGGCCAGCTCGCGCAGGCGCCGGATCTGGTCGCGCTCCCGCGCCGGGTCGGCCGGGGGCAGCTTGTGCTCGGCCTTGAGCCGGCCGACGCGCTGGGTCGCCTTGAACCGCTCGGCCAGCATGTGGACCACCGCGGCGTCGATGTTGTCGATGCTCTCGCGCAGGCTGGTCAGCTCGGCCCGCACGGCATCGGCGATCCCCTCGGGCAGTCCGGCATCGGGGGTCGTGGGGTGATCCGTCATCGGGGCGGCTCCGCGGCTCTCTGGTTGGTCGGCACCCGGCCGTCCGAAGGCCGGGGTCCAGGCCCGGGCAAATCTAACAGGGCCCCCGGTGCGGATCCTCACCATTTGGCGCATCCGTCCACGATCCGGACGGCGAATGGACGGGCCGACCGTCACCGGCGCCCGAACCTGCGGTTTTCCCGCCGCAGCACCTCGCCAGACCCTCGCCACACCCTCGCGGCGCCACCCGCGACCGGCCCGCGGCCTGCCCGTAGTCTGGTACGCGGCATGACCGGAAGTGACGACTCAGCAGTTCCTCAGTAACGGAGGTACCGATCGTGGCAACCACTCGCACCGCACGCACCGCCTGGGAAGGCAACCTACTCGACGGCAAGGGCCGGGTGACCTTCGCCTCGTCCGGCATCGGCGAGTACCCGGTCTCCTGGCCCGCCCGGGCCGAGGAGCCGAACGGCAAGACCAGCCCGGAGGAGCTCATCGCGGCCGCTCACTCCGCGTGCTTCTCCATGGCCCTCTCCAACGGCCTGGCCGGCGCGGGCACGCCGCCCACCAAGCTCGACACCCAGGCCGATGTCACCTTCCAGCCGGGCGCCGGCATCACCGGCATCCACCTGACCGTCACCGGCGAGGTGCCCGGCCTCGACGAGGCCGGCTTCGTGAAGGCCGCCGAAGACGCCAAGGCGAACTGCCCGGTCAGCCAGGCCCTCACCGGCACGACCATCACCCTCACGGCCAAGCTGGCCTGACCCTCCGACGCTTCGTTCCGGCCGCGCACACAGAGCGTTGCGACCCGGCTGAACGGCGCGCTCCCGGCGCTCGACCAGCGCCCGGGGCGCACGGTGGTAGCAGACGCCCCTGGTGCACATCATGTGATGTGCACCAGGGGCGTCTGCATGTACCGCCACACATGATCCGAAAGCAGGCGAATCACCCTGGCGGCGGTTACCGCGCGTTGCCGCCGCGTCCTATGATCGGCCGCAGCGCCCTGTTCTTCTCTTCACGCGGATCCCCATCCGAGTGCTCCTCCGCGAGCGCTCCGCCCCGGACCGCGAGGACCTCGACAGAATGCGCGAGCCGGCCGCCGCAGTTCCGGGTGACCGGCCGGACCAGCGTCAAGCATCAAGCGTCAGCAGCGGACGGGAGCATGCCGTGCCGGGCCAGAACGAGGGGGCCGACGCACACCACCCAGGCGTGCGGCACGAGGAACCGCAACACCACCGCCACCTCCGGACTCCGGTCCTGCACCACGCCCACGGCACGGCCGTCGGAACCACGACGGGCGACCCCCGCGGTACCACCGCCGACGCGGTCACGGCGATCGACGCGCTCACGGCGGCCCCGGCGATCGACGCGCTCAACGCGGTGGACGCGGTGGACGCGGTCGACGCGGTCGACGCCGTGAACGGTGACCCTCTCCTCCTTCTGCCGGGTGCCCCGCCCGGGACAGGCGCCGAGGGCGCGGACGGCGCCCACATCGTCCGCTGCCCCACCTGCTCCGCCCCGCTCGCCCGCGGCACACACCGGCCCGCCGACGGGGCGGACCTGCCGGCCGGGGGGACCGACCGGCTGCTGGCCGCACTGAGCGCGAGCGAATCCCGGTTCCGGGCGGCCTTCTGCGACGCCGGCATCGGCATGGCCCTGATCGATCCCGAAGACCGGATCATCGAGGTCAACCCCGCCTTCGCCGCCCTGATCGGCTGCGAGGCCGGCGAGCTGGTCCGCACTCCGGTCCGCGAGATCATCGACCCGGAGGGGATGCCGGACCGGCTCTTCCCCGAACTGGTCCGCGGCAAGCGCGAACGGCTCCGGGTGGAGAAGCAGCTCAGGCACCGCGAGGGCCGCACGGTCTGGTGCAAGGTGACCGTCTCCCTGATCCGGGACGGAGCGGGCAGTCCGCTCTACACCCTCGCGATGGTGGAGGACATCACCGAGCAGCGCCGGCTCGGCGACCGCCTGGAGTACCAGGCCCTGCACGACCCGCTGACCCGGCTGCCCAACCGGACCTTCTTCTTCGAACGGCTCGACGCCGCGTGCCTCGCGGTGACGGCCGGCCCGGCGGCCGGGGGCACGGACGCGTCCGTGGGCGAGGGCACCAGCGCTGGCACCGGCGAGGCGGCCGGCGGCCCCGGTTCGGGTTCGGCGGGTTCGGGCCCAGTGGCTGCGGGTTCGGACCCGACGCCTGCGGGTTCGGGCGCCGACGCCGACAGTGGCCCCGACTCCGGGGCGGCCGCCGAGGAAACGGACGAGCGCCGGGTGGGCGTCTGCTACCTGGACCTCGACGGCTTCGCCGCGATCAACGAGACCCTCGGCCACCACATCGGCGACCAGTTGCTGATCGCCGTCGCCACCCGACTGCGGCGCGGGTTCTCCGAGCACAACACCCACCTGGTGGCCCGGATGGGCGGCGACGAGTTCGCCGTCCTGGTGACCGACAGTCAGGGAAGCAACCAGCTGACCGCGCTGGCCACCCGGATCCTCGAAGCGCTGGAACGCCCCTTCGACGTGGCCGGGCACCGGCTGGTGGTGACCGCCAGCGTCGGCGTCGTCGAACGCTCCGTGCACGAGACCACGCCGACCGACCTGGTCAAGGACGCCGACGCCACCCTCTACTGGTCCAAGGCGGACGGCCGGGCCCGCTGGACCCTCTACGACCCCGACCGGGGTGCCCACCAGCTGACCCGCCAACTCCTTGCCACCGCACTCCGCCCGGCCCTGGAACGCGGCGAGTTCACCATCGAGTACCAGCCGCTCGTCGGACTCGCCGACGGGGCGGTGCACGGCGCGGAGGCGCTGGTCCGCTGGCGGCACCCGCGCTACGGGACGCTCTCGCCCGACCGCTTCATCCCACTCGCCGAGGAGTCCGGCGCGATCGTGCCGCTCGGCAAGTGGGTCCTGGAGGAGTCCTGCCGTCAGGCGCAGCGCTGGCTCAGCGAGTTCCCCGACACCGAGACGTTCGTGAGCGTCAATCTGGCCGCCCGCCAGATCTGGGACTCCGACGTGGTCGCCGACGTGGCCCAGGCGCTCGACAGCACCGGCCTGCCGGCCCGGCTGCTGCAACTGGAGATCACCGAGAGCGCGCTGCTGGGCCCGGGCGGCCGGCCGTTGCAGGCCTTGCAGGCGCTCGCCGACATGGGCGTCCGGATCGCGATCGACGACTTCGGCACCGGCTACTCCAACCTGGCGTACCTCTCCCGCCTGCCGGTGCACGTCCTGAAGCTGGACGGCACCTTCATCGAGGGGTTCCGCGACCCGGCCCCCGCCGGCAGGACGGAACTCCCCGCCTTCGGCTCCCGCCGGAGCGACGCCGACGAGCAGATCGTCGGCGCGATGGTGCAGTTGGCGCACACCCTCGGCCTGACCGTCACCGCCGAGGGGATCGAGAGCGCGGCACAGGCCGAGCGGCTGCGGCTGACCGGCTGTGACACCGCCCAGGGCTGGTACTTCGCCCGACCCGGCGAGGCCGAACTCGTCGCGGCCATACTCCGGGAGAGCCGCCCCGGGCCGGACGAGCTCCCGGGTGCGGCTCAGCAGTAGCGGTACGGGCGGTACGGGCGGCGCCGCCTGCGAGGCCCGGGCGGTACGGGCGGTAGGGGCCGTGCCGCCTGCAAGGCCCGGGCGGTACGGGCGGTAGGGGCCGTGCCGCCTGCAAGGCCCGGGCGGTAGGGGCCGCGCCGCCTGCAAGGTTCTGGCAGCACGCGGGGCCGTACGGCCCGCTCCCGTCCTCCCCGGGCCTCCGCCCGCCCTCGCGCGGGCCGGCGCTACGCCCCGGTCAGCCCGTAGGCCTTGGCGATCAGCCCGTACGAGCGGTGGCGGGCCTCGTGGCCGTGGATGTGCGAGGTGACCATCAACTCGTCCACCCCGGTCCGCTTACGCAGGGCCTCCAGCCCGTCGGCGACCTCACCCGGCGCGCCCAGGACGACGTTGCCCAGCCAGTCGTCGACGAAGTCCGCCTCCAGCGGGCTGTACGGGTAGGCCTCGGCCTCCTCCGGGGTGGGGATGGGGCCGGGGTTGCCGCGCCGCAACCGGAGCATCCCGAGCGCCGCCGAGCGGGCCAGCCGGCGGGCGGACGCCTCGTCGTCGGCCGCGACCGCACTCACCCCGATCAGGGCGTACGGCTCGTCGAGGACGGCCGAGGGGCGGAACGACGAGCGGTAGAGGTCGAGGGCCGGGAGGGTGTTGGTGCTGCTGAAGTGGTGGGCGAACGCGAACGGCAGGCCGAGCCGGCCGGCCAGCTGGGCGCTGAAGCCGGACGAACCGAGCAGCCAGACCGGCGGCCGCCCGTCGCCCTGGGGGACGGCCGTGAGCCGGGCGTACGGGTGACCGGCCGGGAAGTCGCCGTCGAGGAAGTGGGTGAGTTCGGCGAGCTGCTGGGGGAAGTCGTCCGCCCCCTCGGCGAGGCCGCGGCGCAGGGCCCGGGCGGTTGCGGGGTCGGTGCCGGGGGCTCGACCCAGTCCGAGGTCGATGCGTCCGGGGTGGAGTGCCTCCAGCAGGCCGAACTGCTCGGCGATCGCCAGCGGGGCGTGGTTGGGCAGCATGACCCCGCCCGAGCCGAGCCGCAGCGTCGTGGTGCGGGCCCCGAGGTGGGCCAGGAGGACGGCCGGGGTGGAGCTGGCGACACCGGGCATGCCGTGGTGTTCGGCGACCCAGAAGCGGTGGTAACCCCACTCCTCCGCGCTGCGGGCCAGGGTCGTGGTCGCGGCCAGCGCCTCGGACGGGGTATAGCCGACACCGACGGTGGCCAGGTCCAGGATGGAGAGCGGCGCGGGCGCCGTACCGCGGGCGGTGCCCCGGATCGCCGCGCCGGTCTGCGGCTCGGGACCGCGCTCCTGGTGGTCCTCGGTGGTCATGCCCTCCGCCCTTCTGGCCGCCCGGGCGGCCGTGGTCGCGGCCGTCGTGGCCGCCGTCTCCGTGGCCGTCGTCCCGGCCGTCTCGAACGGCCGCGCCCTGGACGACGGCCGTTCCTGCCGACGGACGTCAACCACGCCGCAGGGCCGGGTGTTCCCCGCACCGGGGCCCGGTCGCCGTCGTCACCGGCCGTCGTGCGCAGCGCCGTACGGCGGGCCGCCTACCGACCGTTCGGCTGACTCAGAGCCAGCAGACGGACACGCGTGGCGACTTCACGCCAGCGCGGGAAGTCGCCAGCCACAGGCCTCGCGGCCGGCGGTCGGCGTCCGGCAGGCTGGATCCCGGAGCGGATCACCCAACCGGATCCGTCCTCACCAGCAAGGTCATCGGGCTGGACCAGCGCCGATCGATCCCCGCGAGCCCCCGGAGCGGCACCCCGCACCGGGGGCTCGCGCCTTTGTCCGCGCCTCTGCCCGCGCCCCACCTCGCACCTTGCCCCGCCTCCTGTGAGGTCCGGCACAGCCGGGGTGCTTCATGGCATGAAAAGTCGAGGCGCTAGCGTTGTCCCCTGCAGCCATCTGCTCCCCCGGGCAGCCTGGAGGGAGTCGGACCTTGGACATCGCAGCGGTGATCGGATCCTCATGGATCTGCGCCCTGGCGCTCTTCGCCGTACTGGGCGACGCCTTCCTCCCCTTCATCCCCAGCGGAACGCTCGTCATCCTCGCCGTGCTCAAGACTTCGCAGATAGACGGCGCACCGCTGCTGCTGGGGCTCGGCGTCGCGGTGGCCTCGTTCCTCGGGGACCTGCTGCTCCTCCAGCTCGCCCGGCGCGGCGCCCCCTCGGTGCAGCGACGGCTCGAACACCGCCCGCAGCTGGCGGCCAGCGTCGCCCGGGTCCAGCAGGCCCTGGACGGCCGGACCACCGGGGCGGCCGCCGCGATGGTGGTGATCGCACGGTTCGTACCGGCCGGGCGCACCGTCCTCGACCTGGCCATCGGCCACTCCCCCGCCCAGCCGCACCGGTTCCTCCGCTGGTCCGCGCTGGCCGCGCTGATCTGGGCCGCCTACATCGTCACGCTGGGCTGGCTCAACAGTCACTGGTTCGACACCGCATGGCTGAGCCTCGCCGTCTCCTGCACCGCTGCCACCGTGGTCAGCACGACCATCGCGCGGATCGTTCGCCGCCACCGCCGACTCGCCGCGATCTGACTCCTGCCGGCCCATCTGCCGGCCGGTCTATCTGCCGGTCCATCCGCCCGCCGCCCTGTCCGCCCACCTTGCTGCCCACCTGCCCGTCCGCCCGCCCACCCGTCGGCAGCAGAGCCGGCCACGGCCCGGGCACGGACCGTGGGACGTGGCCCCGGAGATGCAGCGCCGCGAATGCAGCGCCGGGGATGCAGCGCCGGCGAGAGCCGAGCGTCACAGGACGGCAACAGAAGGGCCATCACCGCAGCCCCTGGACTCGCATTCTGCGTATTGACTGTCAATGGACCTCGGCACCTTGGTGCACCCTGCGTCCACATGACATGCTGACGGCGAAATAATCATCAATTGCCCGATTTGACCGGTACGGCCCACTGTCGCCATCACCACCCGGCCAGCGGCACCCAGGGGAGACCATGACCAACATCTCGCGCAGGACCGTGCTCAGTGCCACCGCCGCAACCGTGGCCCTCGGCGCAGTGACGGCGTGCTCCAGCGGCGGATCCGGGTCGGGTTCAGGGTCGGGGTCGGGCACGGCTCCCGCCCCGGGCGGCAGCAGCACCGGCAACGGGCCGACGGGCAGCGACTCCCCGGGCAAGGGGGCGCCCAAGGGGACGCCGATCGGCGACGGCTCCAACGCCGACACCGGCCCCCAGCCGAACCAGCCCAAGGCGGAGAAGCTCAAGCCCGGTGAGCGGCCGCCCCAGTTCGTGGTGTTCTCCTGGGACGGCGCCGGCGCCACCGACGACGGCCAGTTCCCCCGCTTCCTCAAGCTGGCCGAGGAGCACAAGGCCTCGATGACCTTCTTCCTCTCCGGGATCTACACCCTCCCGAAGGGCAAGGCCGACCTGTACCACCCGCCGAAGCACTCGGTCGGTGCGTCCGACATCCCCTACCTGTCGGACGGCGCGGTCAAGAACACCATCAAACTGATCAGCCAGGCCTGGCTGGCCGGCCACGAGATCGGCACCCACTTCAACGGGCACTTCTGCTCGACCCGCTCGGACGGCAACGGCGTCAACAAGTGGACCCCGGAGGACTGGCAGAGCGAGATCGACCAGGCGATCGGGTTCGTGACGCAGTGGCGGACCAACACCGGCTTCACCGACGTCGACCCGCTCCCCTTCGACTACAAGAAGGAGCTCATAGGCGGCCGCACCCCCTGCCTCGAAGGGCAGAAGGCCCTGCTGCCGACCGCGGCCAAGATGGGGTGGAAGTACGACGCCAGCTCCTCCGGCGGCCAGCAGATATGGCCGCAGAAGGTGCAGGACGGCAAGGTCTGGGACTTCCCGCTGCAGAGCATCCCGTTCCCCGGGCACGCCTTCCAGGTCCTGTCGATGGACTACAACATCCTGGCCAACCAGTCGGCCGGCAGCACCAAGGGCGACCCGGCCAAGTACAACGACTGGCGCACCCAGGCCCGGGACTCCTATCTGGCCGGGTTCGACCGCGCGTACAACGGCAACCGCGCGCCGCTGTTCATCGGCAACCACTTCGAGCAGTGGAACGGCGGCATCTACATGGACGCCGTCGAGGAGACCCTCAAGACCATCGCGAGCAAGCCGGACGTCCGGCTGGTCTCCTTCCGGCAGCTGGTCGACTGGCTGGAGGTGCAGGACCAGTCCACGATCCGCAAGCTGCGCACGCTGAACGTGGGACAGGCGCCCTCCGGCGGGTGGGAGTCCTTCCTCGGCACCGCCGGCTGAGCACCGGCCGCAGAACCCGGCGGGACACGACCCGGCGGGAGCAAGGCCCGGCAGGAGCAATGCGCCGCGAGAGCAACGCAGCGCGTGGGCAGCTCCCGCTGTCGAGCGTGGCCGGGGCGGGCCGGCCGGCGCGGCGGTGACCTCTCGCGCCGCCGACCGGCCCGTTGCAGCGGCCGTTACCCGGCGGTGGGCCCGGTGCCGAGCAGGCGCTGCACGACGGCCTCGACGCCGGCCCGGCCCCAGAGGATCGAGTAGTGGTTGGTGTCCGGCACCGGTGCCACCGCCACGCGGGCCGGGTCCAGCCCTGCCAACTCGATCCGCTTGTCGTCGTAGAGGCCCTGCGGCTCGTCGAGCAGGCCGCGTTCCGCCCACAGCAGTTCACCGGGGCAGGGCAGCCGGTGCACCGCGGCGGCCGCGTCCTGGTCCAGCAGGACCTGTGCGCCGTCGGTCTGCACGGCCTCCAGTACGCAGGAGGAGCGCATCTCGGGCTCGACACCGACCAGATCACGCTGGGTGTAGGCGTCGATCTCCGCCGACCAGTCGGCGTTGAACGCCGGGTGCTGCTGCCAGAACGCGCGGTAGGCGGCGCGATCCGGGAAGGTCATCGACAGCCGTGCCAGCGCGGGGCCGAGCACCGCGGCCAGCGCGTCCTCCTCCCGGACGCCCTCCGGCAGCGGGAAGCTGACCGCCCCGTCGACCAGGACGACCCGGCTGACCAGCCCGGGATGCCGCACTGCCGTCAGCGCCGTGATCCAGGCGCCCATGGAGTGCCCGACGACCACCGTCGGCCCCAGGCCGAGCTCGGTGATCAGGGCGGCCACGTCGTCCGCGTGCCGGGCCAGGCCGTACGGGCCGCTCACGGCCCGGCTGGCCCCCCGGCCGCGCAGGTCGGGCGCGAGCAGCGTGGCCCGGCCGGCAAGCCTGCGGGCCACCTCGAACCAGGCGAGTCCGTTGGCGGTGATGCCGTGTACCGCCACGACGGTCGGAGCCCCGGGCACGGTGGCCGGCCAGCGGAGCACGGCCAGGTCCCCACCGGGAACGGGAATCGTCAGCTGCTCGGGCTGCGGAAGTGACTGGCTCACGCGGGGCTACCTCCTGAAGGGCGGACGCCGGGGGCACCGGCATGGCCGGCGGCCCGGGCCGAGCGGGCGGCGCGGATGCGGGCAGGCAGTCTAGCCAGGCCGCCGGGCAGCAGGTAGACCACGGCGACGAAGAGGCCGCCCAGCAGGAAGAGCGGCTGGGACAGCGGGACGCGCAGGACCGCGGGCAGGCCGGCGACGGCCTCGGAGTTGGCGAGGTCGCCGAGCCGGTGGCCGGCCCAGGTGTAGATGACGCCGCCGAACAGCGGGCCCCAGCGCGTGCCGGAGCCGCCGAGAACGACCATGACCAGCAGTGAGAGCGTGGCGTCCGATGTGGCGGCCTGCGGCGTGGCCCCACCGGTCAGCAGGAGGTAGACCACCCCGCCCACCGCGGCCAGGGCTCCGGCGAGGACGAAGGCGATCAACTTGTAGCCGTAGGGGCGGAGTCCGAGCACCTCGACCCGGCGCTCGTTCTCCTTGATGCCCTCCCAGACCCGCCCGGCCGGGGAGGCGACGGCCCAGTGGACCGCGGCCAGGGTGAGCACCAGGTAGGCGACGGCGATCCAGTAGAGGTTGGCGGTGTTCTCGATGCCCAGGAAGGCGGAGGGCAGTTGGTCGGCGGGCGCCGACCGGCCCTCCTCACCACCGGTGATGCCGCCCGGGTTGCGTTGGACGAGGATCGAGCCGGCCTGTGCGAAGGCGAGGGTGACCATGGAGAACCCGATGCCCGTGACGCGGAGGCTGACCGAGCCGAGCAGCAGGGCCAGCACGACGGCACAGGAGACGCCGAAGAGCGCCGCGGCGGCGAAGGGGAGTCGGAGCTCCAGCATGCCGAGGTTGGTGGCGTAGAGGCCGGTCGCGAAGTAGAGCGCGTGGCCGAAGGAGAGCAGTCCGGTACGGCCGAGCAGGAGGTCGTACCCGGTGGCGAGGCCCCCGTAGAGCAGGCACAGGGCGATGAGTTGGAGGCTTCCGGGGCTGCCGAGCGGGCCGTCGAGCAGTCCCGGGAGGGGAAGCGCACTGTATGGGGCGACAAGGAGCAGGATCAGCAGGGCGATCGGCCACCAGCGTAGCGCTCTGTGCACCACTGTCGAGCTCTCAGTGATTGATTCACCTGTTCGAGGGATGGCGCCGGCCTCGCCCGTCCGTCCAGAATGTCTCCCGGCAGGGCCGGTGTCAGTGGTCCCTGCTGAAGTGGCGGCAGTGCGGTCGGCCGCGGTGCCACCGGTGCTCGTGGTGGGGGTGTTGGTGCTCACGCGAGCCTCCCGGTGAGTCCGCGGGGTCGTACGAGGAGGAGGACGGCCAGCAGGACGACGACCGACAGGTCGCCGAGCCCTGCAGCGGTGTAGTAGTTGGCGAACTGCTGGACGAGGCCGACGCACACCGAGGCCACGGCGGCCCCGGTGACGGAGCCCATGCCGCCCATGACGACAACAACAAAGGCGAAGATGAGCAGGCTGGTCCCCTGACCGGGGTTGACCGAGCCGAAGTAGAGGCCGCCGAGGGCACCGCCGAGAGCGGCGGCGGCGCCACCGATGGCGAAGACGAGGGTGAACGCCCTGCGGACGTCGATGCCGAGCGCCGTGACCATCGCCCGGTCCTCGACGCCGGCGCGGACGATCAGCCCGTAGCGGGTACGGGCGAGGAACACCCGGAGAACGAACAGCACCAGGGCCGCCGCGGCCACCAGCACGAAGCGGTTGACCGGGACGGTCGCGCCGAGCAGGTGCCAGGTGCCGGAGAGCAGCTCCGGCTGCGGGAAGGGGCGGGCGTCCGCGCCCCAGATGCCCATCAGGAGAGCGGGCACGGCCAGCCCGACGCCGACGGTCGCGAGGATCTGGTCGCGCGGCCGGCTGTAGAGCGGCCGGATCAGGAAGAGCTCCAGCAGGACGGCGGCGGCCGTCCCGACCAGCGTGCCGAACGGCACGGAGAGCCAGAAGGGGAAGCCGGCCTCGGTGCCGGCCCACCAGGTGGCATAGGCGCCGATGGAGAGCAGGGCGCCGTGAGCGAAGTTGAGCACGTCCATCAGACCGAAGATCAGCGAGAGACCGGAGGCCACCAGGAAGTACAACGCACCCAGACCGAGACCGGTACAGGTGAGGAGGACGATCGTGTCCATCAGGGGTTCACCTCCGTGGTGACAGCAGGGCCGGGAGGCGCCTGACCGACGACTGCGGAACCGGTCACCGCGGGACCGGCTCCGGCTCCCGGTCGGCGGCCGCCGACGCCCAGCAGTCGGCGGGCGGCCTCCTCGTCGGCCAGCAGTTCGGCGGTGTCGCCCCGGTGGGCGGTGCGACCGTCGGCCAGCACGGCACAGGTGCCGGCCAGCCGGCGAACGAGGGCGAGGTTCTGCTCGACCAGGAGGACTGGCACGGCCTCGGCCGCGCGCGCCAGCACGTCGGCCACCTCGGCGACGATCTTCGGCGCCAGGCCCTTGGTGGGCTCGTCGGCGATGATCAGCCGGTTGCGGTTGAGCAGGGTTCGGCCGATGGCCACCATCTGCTGCTGGCCACCCGAGAGCGTCCCCGCCAACTGGGCCGCCCTCTGCTTGAGTTCGGGAAAGAGTTCATGAACGAGGTGATAGGCGGGCTCGGCATCACGGTCCCGTTCGGCCAACCGAAGGTTCTCGGCGACGGTGAGGCCCGCGAAGATCCCACGGTCCTCGGGGGCGTACCCGATACCCTGACGGACCACGAGGTGCGTGGGCAGAGAGGAGAGTTCGGTACCTGCGAACAGGACGCTGCCGGTGCGCGGCACCAGGCCCATCACGGCCTTGACCGTGGTGGTCTTGCCGGCGCCGTTGCGCCCCAGCAGCGCGGTGACCCCGGTCGGCGCCACGTCGAAGTCGACCCCGTGCAGGATGTGCAGCCCGTTGATGACCACCCGCAGATCGCGAACGGAGAGGAGGGCCCCGCCAGGAGCCGACGCACCGGATGGATCGGACGCACCGGGCGCACGGGACGCACCGCGCGCACCCGACGCACCGATGAGGCCGGACGCACCGGCCCCGGCGACATCCGCGGAACCGGCGGCATCCGCGGCATCAGCGGCATCAGCGGCATCAGCGGCACTGTCCGGCACGCCGGCAGCAACGCCTGAGGAGGAGGCATGGACAGGAGAGTCGGTCACAGCGCCTCGCCCAGGTAGGCCTGTTGCACGGTGGCGTCCGCCATCACTGCCTCAGGGGTGTCCAGCGCGAGCAGCGTGCCGTGGTGCATCACGGCCAGGCGGTCGGCCAGGCCGAGCAGGACGTCCATGTGGTGCTCCACCATCAGTACGGTGCGGCCGAGGTCGCGGTGCACCGAGCGGATCAGCTCGGTGAGGGCCGGCACCTCCTCCGCACTCACCCCGGCCATCGGCTCGTCCAGCAGGATCAGCCGCGGGTCGGAGACGAGCAGGACGGCAAGTTCGAGTTTGCGCTTCTCACCGTGGGAAAGGGCGCTCGCCAAGGTGTCGGCCCGGTGCGCGAGTTCGGTGCGCTCCAGGGTCCGGTCCACCTGGTCCGCGTAGCGGTCGGCGCGGCGCCAGATCCGGTACGAGGCCCGCGGCCCGGCCGCTGCCTGCGCGGCCAGGCGGACGTGGTCGGCCACCGTCATGCCCGGCCAGAGGGAGGAGGTCTGGAAGGTGCGGCCGAGCCCTCGGCGTGCCCTGGCGTGAACGGCCTCGGCGGTGATGTCGGCGCCGTCGAGTTCGAGGGTGCCGTGGCTCGCCGGGTAGATCCCGGAGATCAGGTTGAAGAGGGAGGTCTTACCGGCACCGTTGGGTCCGATGAAGGCGATGAACTCGCCTTCCCCCACCGAGAAGGAGACGTCTTCAACGATCGGCACACCGCGAACGGACCAGCCCAGGCCGGTGAGCCGCAGCACCGGCGGGGCCGTGGCGGCCGAAGGTGCGGCCCCGGGAGGCGAAACCGTGGCCCGGGCGGGCCGGGGCGTGCCCATCGCGGACGGAGCAGGACCGGTCACCGGGATCAGCCCGCCATCGGGGTGACCGGGGGCGCCGCCTCGTCCGCGGTCAGCGTCTTCTCCACGGACGGCTTGGCGGCGGCGCCGGTGCCGGTCAGCCGGACCTGGAACATCGGCTGGAGCAGGGCGTGGTCCTCGGCACGCACCGTGGCCCGGCCCTTCACCCCGTCGAAGCTCCAACCCTCCAGCGACTTCACCAGCGCCGAAGTGTCGTCGGCCGAGCCGTGGTTGGCCTCGATCGCGTGCACGATCATCTGGGCGGCGGTGAAGCCGTCCGGAGTGAAGATGTCGGACTTGCCGCCGCCGGCGGTGACGGCCTCGTCCATGGCCTTCTCCACCGGGGTGCCGGCGGCCCCGCCGAAATAGTGGTTCAGGAAGGAGATCTTCTCGCCCGCCGCTCCGAAGAGCGGGTAGGAGGCGGCGAGGTCGAGGCCGGTGACGACCTTGGTCTCGGCGAACACGTCCTGCTGGTTCAGCGCCGTCCACAGGGCGGACGAGGTGTCGCCGGCCCAGGCGACGAACAACAGGTCGGGCTTGGCGGTCTTGGCCTGGGTGGCGAACGGGGTCAGGTCGGTCGCGCTCGGGGGCGCGAGCACCGCCTCGACCGTGGCGCCCTGGGCGCCGAGCACCGCCTTCACGGCGGCCACGTTGGCCTGCCCGAAGGCGTTGTCCTGAGCGAGCACGGTGACCTTCCTGCCCTTGGCATCACCGATGAACGAGGCCGCGGTCCTGATGTCCTGGTAGGACTGGCGGCCGGAACGGAAGGTGTACTTGTTCAACCCGGTGACCTTGTCGGCGGCGGCCGGGCCGCTGATGAACAGCACCTTGTTCTGGGCTGCGATCGGGCCGACCTGGAGGGCGACACCCGAGGCGGTGGAGCCGGCCAGGATCTTGTGGCCCTTGCCGATCAGGTCCTTGGCGGCCGACACCGCCTTGGCCGGGTCGCCCGCGTCGTCCTGCTCCTCGAACTCGATCTTGTGCCCGTCGACCGCGCCGGTGCCCTTGGTCGCGTAGTTCAGGCCGGCCTTGAAGCCCTCCAGGTACTGCTTGCCGTACGCGGCCAGCGGCCCGGTCTTGGAGTACACCAGGCCGACCTTGACCGGGCTCTTGGAGCCGCCACCGTCCGCAGCGGCGGTCCCCGCCGTGCCCGCCTTGGCGCAGCCGGCCGCCAGGAGGGCGCAGGCGGCGATCGCGGCGAGTCTGCGGGCCGGTCCGGCGGCCGCCGTGCGGGCCGGTCCCGCAGCCGGGGCCACGGCCTCGGTTGCGGCTGCATCCGTGGGGGCACCGGAGGCGGTCCTGGTGAGGGCTGTCGAGCTGCGCATGGTGACCGACTCCTGAGAGTGCTGCGGGGGTGGATGCCGGAACCGTAGGTGTGGCGTGAAGGCTGCGACATGTGCCCGGACGACGCATCAGCCCGCCCGGATATGGCTGCGGCCGCCATACCACCGAGCCGGTGGCCCCCCGACGTCCATCCGGTGTGGCCTGTCGCCATGTGTGCGTGTACGTGCGTGGCGGAGCCCGCCATGGCACGGGCGGGCCGTGCGCGGCGACGGTGGTGGGGGAACGAGGCCCTCCCCTTTCCTCCACCCGCCCCTCCGTTCACCCACACCCCCTCACGAGGTGACCCCTTGGACAAGGTCCTGGACTCCGCCGCCGCCGCGGTCGGGGACATCCCCGACGGAGCGGTGCTGGCCGTCGGAGGCTTCGGTCTCTGCGGCATCCCCAGCACCCTGATCGGCGCCCTGGCCGCCACGGACACCACCGGCCTGCGGGTGGTGTCCAACAACTGCGGGGTGGACGACTGGGGGCTCGGCCTGCTGTTGCGCGCCGGGCGGATCGCCAGGATGACCTCCTCGTACGTCGGCGAGAACAAGGAGTTCGCCCGTCAGTACCTCTCCGGCGAGCTGGAGGTGGAGCTCACGCCGCAGGGCACCCTCGCCGAGCGGCTGCGGGCCGGCGGCGCCGGCATCCCGGCGTTCTTCACCCCGGCCGGGGTCGGCACCCAGGTCGAGGAGGGCGGGCTGCCCTGGCGGTACGGGGCGGACGGCTCGGTGCCGCTGGCCTCACCACCGAAGGAGGTCCGGGAGTTCGGCGGCCGCCGCTACCTGCTGGAGGAGGCCATCACCGCCGACTTCGCGCTGGTACGCGCCGAAGTGGCGGACCGGCACGGCAACTGCGTCTTCCACGCCGCCGCCCGCAACTTCAACCCGCTCTGCGCGGCGGCCGGCCGGATCACCCTGGTCGAGGCGGACCGGATCGTCGAGCCGGGCGCGCTGGGCCCGGACGCCGTCCACCTCCCCGGCGTCTACGTCGACCGGGTGGTCGCCGCCGACCCCGCAGACCGCCGCATCGAGCGCCGGACCGTTCGCACCGCACTCCAGGAGGCCTGACCCGATGCCCGCCGAGATCTCCACTCGCATGTCCACCGGGATGTCCACCAGGCCGGCCACGGAGAGGTCCGCCGAGGCGCCTGCCCGACCCGCCGATGCGCCCGCCCCACTCGCCCCGAGGAACGCGGTCGGCCCCGGAAACGCGCCCGACCCCCGGAACGCGCTCGCCGCGCGGGCCGCCCGGGAGCTGCGCAACGGCCAGTACGTCAACCTGGGCATCGGACTGCCGACCCTGATCCCCAATCACCTTCCGCCCGGCGTCCATGTGGTGCTCCACTCCGAGAACGGCATCCTCGGCGTCGGCCCGTTCCCCGAGGACGGAACCGAGCACCCCGATCTGATCAACGCGGGCAAGGAGACCGTGACGGTCGCTGCCGGGGCCTCGTACTTCGACTCCGCCTTCTCCTTCGGCATGATCCGGGCGGGCCGGATCGACGTCTCGGTCCTGGGGGCGATGCAGGTCTCGGCCGCCGGGGACCTCGCCAACTGGATGATCCCGGGCAAGATGGTCAAGGGCATGGGCGGCGCCATGGACCTGGTGCACGGCGCGCGGCGGCTGATCGTCGTCATGGAGCACACCGCGAGGGACGGTTCACCGAAGATCGTCGACGAGCTCTCACTTCCGGCGACCGGCCGACGGGTTGTCGACCGCATCGTCACCGACCTCGCGGTCATCGACGTCACGCCGGACGGACTGCGTCTGGTGGAGACGGCCCCGGGGGTGGGGGTCGAGGAGGTCCAGGCGGCGACCGGGCCGCGCCTTCGGCGAGCCGGCTGAGGGCGACGCCCCGAGCAGCAGCCGCCCGGCGCGACACCCGCCCCGAGAGAAGCGCCCGCCCCGAGAAGCGCCCACCCCGAACGCCACCTGCCGAGGAGACAAGGGCGCGAAGGCCGGACTGCCTGCGCGGCGGTCCGGCCTTCGCGCATTCTTTCGACCGACCCGGAATGCCGGACACGTGAATCCGCCCAATAGCACCATCGACGACCCGAATGGCCGGGAACCGTCATATCTTCATGCTTGCGCAATGATCATTTCCCGGATCGGTTGCGATCACGCCTTCGCTCCGGGAGAGTTGGGGAAGCCAAGGGTTCCGCACCCCCGGAGGGGAGTCCGGGGAGCAATGCGGGACCCTGCATTCGAGGTAGCAGCGCAGCCACACAACAAAATCGATCGTACACGTTTTACTGATTGACGGCCCGGAAACCGCCTGGATGCAGCGCGGTTCGCCGGGCGGTGTTCTGCTTCGAAGGCAAGGCTCCGGGGGGAGCGGTCGGTCCCTGCGCGCAGGTCGCAGCGCGGGACTCCCATGTCCGTACACCCCCGGTCGGAGCACGCACGAACCGGCCGGGCCACGCGGCCGGCCACGGGGGGAGCCACACATGATCAAGCTGTTCTCACGACAGACGGACGCCCAGTTCCGAACCGCCCCGGAAACACCTGCCCCAGGCACACCCGCCCCGGCGGGGACCGCCCCGCACAGCGCGGTCGAGGCCGACCTGCGCTCCATACCGGTCCCCGAAGCCCCGTACGACTACGCCCACTTCAGCCGCCTGGCCGGCCCGGCCACCACGCCCGACCCACCGGACCACGCCTTCCCGCAGTACCACCACTCCCCCGAAGCAGCCGCCGCGCCGGCGCCCTACCGCGTCCGGTACCGCAGCCTGCTGCGCCGCGAGCCGCACCGGATCCGGGCGGCGCTCCTCCTGCTGACCGCGCCGCTGGTCGAGGCGGTGCTCCTGGTCTGGCTGCTGCTCCCGGACCACTGGCCGGTCCGGCCGGGCGAGACGCACGCCTGGCTGCTGCTCGGCGACAAGGTGATGATCGGGATCATCGCGGTGGTCGAGGTGTTCCGGCTGGTCAACGTCGTCTCGAACGCCCACGCCACCCTGGTCGCCCGCGATCCCGTCCCGGTCACGCCGCAGGCGGGCACCCGGGTCGCGTTCATCACCACCTGCGTGCCGGGCAAGGAGCCGCCGGAGATGGTGCGCACCACGCTCACCGCCGCCCTGGCCGTCCGGCACGACGGCCCGTACGACGTCTGGCTGCTCGACGAGGGAAACGATCCTGCCATGCGCGCGCTCTGCTCCGAGCTGGGCGCGCGGCACTTCAGCCGGCGCGGGATCAAGCAGTGGAACCAGTCCAAGGGCCGGTTTCGCGCCAAGACCAAGCACGGCAACTACAACAGCTGGCTCCAGGCCCACGGCGGCGGCTACGACTTCTGGGTCTCGGTGGACACCGACCACGTCCCGCTGCCCGAGTTCTGCGAGCGGATGCTCGGCTACTTCCGTGACCCGGACGTCGCGTTCGTGGTCGGGCCGCAGGTGTACGGGAACTACCGCAGCTCCGGTTCGGCGGTCACCAAGTTCTCGGAGAGCCAGCAGTTCCTCTTCCACGCGCTGATCCAGCGGGCCGGGAACCGTTACGGCGCACCGATGTTCGTCGGCACCAACAACGCCGTGCGGATCAGCGCACTGCAGTCGATCGGCGGGCTGTACGACTCGATCACCGAGGACATGGCGACCGGCCTGGAGTTCCACCGCCGCCGGAACCCGGCCACCGGCGCGCGCTGGACGTCGGTCTACACGCCGGACGTGCTGGCGGTCGGCGAGGGGCCGTCGTCCTGGACCGACTTCTTCTCCCAGCAGCTGCGGTGGAGCCGGGGCACCTACGAAACCCTCCTCACCCAGTACTGGCGGGCGGCCTGGAGGCTGTCGCCCGGCCGGCTGCTCAACTACACGCTGATGGTCTGCTTCTACCCGATGGCGGCGCTGACCTGGCTGCTCGGCGGGGTGTCGAGCGTGCTCTACCTGGGATTCGGGGCGTCGGGCGTCCACGTGTCGTCCGAGATCTGGATGATGTTGTACAGCGACGCGGCCGCCCTCCAGGTGCTGCTCTACACCTGGAACCGGAAGCACAACGTGAGCCCGCACGAGCCGGCCGGGTCGTCCGGGGTGGCGGGCATGGTGATGTCGGCCCTCTGCGGGCCGATCTATGCAGCATCGTTTCTGCAAGCGGTGCTTCGCCTCCGCAGTCGCTTCGTGGTGACACCGAAGGGCGACTCGGCCAGCCCCGACCGGTTGGCGACGTTCCGGATCCACCTGTTCTGGGCGCTGGTGTTCGGCGGCGCGGTCACCGCCTCCTTCTTCACCGGCCACGATCACGTCGCCATGCGCACCTGGGCCTGCCTGGCGTTCCTCCTCAGCATGCTGCCGATCCTCGTGCTGGCCGCCGACGCCGTCCGGCGCCACCGGGCCCGGCCGACGTCCACCCTCTCGGTCACCGGCGCCGCGACGACAGCGACGACGGCAACGGCGGCCGCAACCGCAATCGCAACGACTTCACCGGCCACAGCGACGGCACCGACACCCACCGCCGCAGCGGTCGTCCCGCCCCAGGGCCGCGCCGGAACCGTCCCGGCGCCCACCAGCACACGCTGACCCGCACCCGCAGCAGGAGGGGACAAGCACCGTGAAGATCCGCAACGCCGGCCGTACCAGGCGGTTCGCCCTCGGCAGCACGGTCGCGCTGACCGTCGCCGGGATGAACGCACCGGCCGTGCTCGGCTTCGCCAACGCGCAGTACCACGACTACGTGATCAACCGTCCCGAGTACAAGGCCGAGTACGGCCACTGGCAGACCTTCGTCCTCCCCGCCGAGTTCCGGGTCAACGCCATCCATGCCAGCCTCCTGCGCACCGGAAAGGTGCTGATCATCGCCGGCTCCGGCAACGACCAGCGCAGCTTCGACGCGGGCAGCTTCAAGAGCGTGCTCTGGGACCCGGCCAGGAACACGTACAAGCTGGTCCCGACCCCGGCGGACATGTTCTGCGGAGGCCACACCGCGCTGCCCGACGGGCGACTGCTGGTGGCCGGCGGCACCCAGCGCTACGAGGCGCTGGACGGTGCGGTGAAGAAGGCGGCGGGCACCATGCGGGTGCGCAACGAGAACCCGGACGCGGCCCGGACCTTCCCGAAGGGCACCGTGTTCACGGCGCCGAACGGCCGCGAGTACGTGTCCACCGCCGAGGTGACCGTTCCGGCCGCGGTGAAGACCGGCGGCGGCGACCGGACCGTCGTGAAGGCCAGCGAGCAACACGTCTTCGTGGAGGCGGTGGCGCAGGGCACCGGGTACGTCGACAACTCCCCCGCCCAGTACGCGATCAAGGGCCTGAGCGGCGCCGAGGCCCGGAACCTCTACGGCATGGCCGACCGCATGACACTGGAGAAGCAGGACTTCCAGGGCATCCGCGCCGCCTTCGAGTTCAACCCGGACACCGAGCTCTACGAGCGGGTCACCGACATGGCGTACGCGCGCTGGTACCCGACCCTCACCGGGCTGGGGGACGGGCGGGTGGTCACCGTCTCGGGGCTGGACGACACGGGGCAGATCCTCAGCGGCAACGACAACGAGATCTACGACCCGGCGGACAAGAACTGGTCCAAAGCGCCCGACCGCTACTTCCCCACCTACCCGTCGATCTTCCTGACCGCCTCCGGCAAGCTCTTCTACTCCGGTTCCAACGCGGGCTACGGCCCGGCGGACAAGGGCCGCGAACCAGGGCTCTGGGACTTGAAGGACAACAGCTTCCAGCAGGTGCCGGGGCTTCGCGACCCCGCCCTCACGGAGACCTCGTCCTCGGTGCTGCTGCCGCCCGCCCAGGCGCAGAAGGTGATGGTGCTCGGCGGCGGGGGCGTCGGCGAGTCTCCGCTCTCCACCGCCCGCACCGACATCGCCGACCTCTCCGCCGCCAAGCCGGTCTTCGCCCCGGGCCCGGACCTGCCGGCCGGCGGCACCCGCTACCTCAACAGCGTGATCCTGCCCGACGACACCGTGTTCACCACCGGCGGTTCCAGCGACTACCGGGGCAAGCACAAGAGCGACCTGCTCAAGGCGCAGGTCTACCACCCGGACACCAACACCTTCACCACCGCCGCCGAGCCGACCGTCGGACGGGACTATCACTCCGAGGCGCTGCTGCTGCCGGACGGCCGGGTGGTCGTCCTCGGCTCCAACCCGCTCTTCGCCGACAAGGCCGACACCGAGCCGGGCACCTTCGAGCAGCGGATCGAGATCTACACGCCGCCGTACCTGTTCCACGGCGAGCGCCCGCAGCTGACCGACGCGCCGGCCGCCGCGAGGCTCGGCACGACCGTCACGGTGAAGTCCCCCAGGCCGGACGGGGTGGTCACCGCCAAGCTGGTCCGGCCGAGTTCGGTCACCCACGCGACCGACGTCGAGCAGCGGTCGGTCGCCCTGGACGTCGGCGCGCGCTCGGACGGCGGCGTCGCGCTCACCCTGCCCGGCAACCCGAACCTGCTACCGCCGGGCTGGTACATGCTGTTCGTGACGGACGGCTCCGGCACCCCGTCGGTGGCCCGCTGGATCAAGGTGACCCCGTAGCCGACCCGGCCCCGGGTGAGCGCACGGCCCGCCCCGAAGGCGCCGCCCCGCCGGCGCCGTACCGCCGGCGCCGTACCGCCGGCCCGGACGGGTCAGGCGCCCCCGCGCGCCAGCCCCAGGGCGTACGGCAGCCAGAACTCGCCCGCCCGGGGCTCGCCGCGGCCGCACTCGCCGTCGGACTCGCCGGGGTTCTTGATCCAGAGGTAGGCGTCGACGCCGGCCTTGCCGGTCTCGGTGGTGGGCGGTTCGCCGAGGGCGCGGCCGGGCGGGTTGCACCAGGCGTCGCCGCTGAGCGGGCCGTTGCCGTTGCGGCTGGTGTCGATCACGAAGTGCTTCCCGCCCAACGCGGTGGAGAGCTCCGTACCGTACGCCGCGCTCCGGTCGGTCCCGTAGAAGTTGGAGACGTTGACCGCGAAGCCGTCCGCCACCGCGACGCCGGACTTCCGCAGCGCGTCGGCCATCGCCGACGGGTCCTGCGCCCAGCCCGGGTTGCCCGCGTCCAGGTAGACACGCACCTGCGGGCGCTTCTTCAACTCCTGTACGGCGAAGGCCAGCAGGCCGTACCGCTCGGCGGCGGACGCGCCCTTCACCCCGCAGGAGTCGAGGGTGTGCGCCACGGCGTCCGGCTCCAGCACCACCCACGCCCTGCGGTCGCCCAGCGCCTCCGCCAAGCCGCTGATCCAGGAGCGGTAGGCGGCGGCGTCCGACGCACCGCCGGCCGAGTACTGGCCGCAGTCACGGTGCGGGATGTTGTAGACGACGAACACGGGCGTGCGGTCCACGGCGGCGGCCCGGCGGCCCACCTGCTCGACGATGCCCTTGGCCGCCTGGTCGCCGAGCCACTGCGAGGACGGCTGGGCGGCAATCTTCAGCAGCGTGTCGGCCTCGGCCGTCCGGCTCTGGCCGCGCAGGGCGACGAGCTGCTGGACGGCCGTGGTCTGGTCGGAGACGTAGAAGGTCTGCCCGGGCGGCTGGGCGAGCCCGGCGGCGGACGCCCCGCCGGAAGCGGCGCCCCCCGAGCCCGCCGAACCGGCCGTACCCCCCGAGCCGGTCGAACCCGCGCCGCCCGCCGCACCGGCCCCGGTGGACGCGGGCGCCGCGCCCGTACCGGAACCGCCGCCCGAACCCCCTGACGCACCACCGCCGTTGCACCCGGCAACGCCCGTCACCAGCCCCAGCAGTGCTGCCCCCACAGCCAGCCGGAACCCTGCTCCTCGCCCTACCCGGCGCACGTACCGCCCCTCCCAGACCCGGTCCGGCGACCCGGCCGGCACCCAGCTTCGCACACCGGGTACCGGCCGGCAGCCGAGGCCGGTGAACAGTGGGCAGCGACGGCGGGCAGACGAAGCGTCAGCCCGACGCGGTTGCGGTCGGCGTACGGTCAGCCCTGCTTCAGGTTCGGCACCTGCCAGTCGATCGGGTCGACGCCGAAGCCGTCCAGCGCCTCGTTGATCTGGGAGAACGGCCGGCTGCCGAAGAACAGCTTGGCCGAGAGCGGCGACGGGTGCGCGCCCTGGACCACCACGTGCTTGGAGGTGTCGATCAGCGGCAGCTTCTTCTTCGCGTAGTTGCCCCAGAGCACGAAGACCACCGGCTCCTCGCGCGCGCTCACCGCCTTGATCACCGCGTCGGTGAACTTCTCCCAGCCCTTGGCCTTGTGCGAGTTCGCCTCGTGCGCGCGCACCGTGAGCACCGCGTTGAGCAGCAGCACGCCCTGCTCGGCCCAGTGCATCAGGTAGCCGTTGTCCGGGGCCGGAATGCCGAGGTCGGCGTCCAGCTCCTTGAAGATGTTGCGCAGCGACGGCGGCGTCTTGGTGCCCGGCAGCACGGAGAAGCTCATGCCGTGGGCCTGGCCGTCGTCGTGGTACGGGTCCTGGCCGAGGACGAGCACGCGGACCTTCTCGTACGGGGTGGCCTCCAGCGCGGAGAACTCCTGCCCGCTCGGCGGGAAGATCTGGTGCTCCGCGCGCTCGGCCGCCACGAAGGCCGCCAGCTCGGCGAAGTACGGCTTCTCCGTCTCGCCGCCCAGCACCCCGCGCCAGGACTCGGGCAGCTCCAGCCCGGAACCCGCGCCGACCTCGACCGCTCCAGCCTCGCCCACGCCCGCCTCGACCGTGTCCGTCACGACATCAACCTCCCACCGGACGGCCGCTCACCGCCGCACCGCCCCGACCTCGGACGCACCACGACCTTGCGCCGCACGCCCTCTTTCCACACCGAACGCTACACAGCCCGACTGACACTTCACTCCGCCGGAGCCACCGGGGCCGCCGGGATCGCCTCAGTCACCGGGGCCGCCGGGATCGCCGGAGCCGCCTCGGTCACCGGGGTCGCCGGGGCCGCCTCGGCAGAGCGGACGGCCGCCCGCTCCACCCTCACGTGCTCGACCACGTTCAGCGCCACCAGCAGCACCGCCAGCGTCACCAGCACCGCGATCGCCGGCAGCCGCACCATCACCGGGGCCAGCCCGAGCACCACCACCGCCGCCACGATCCGCGTCGTCGACACCGCGCGGAACATCATCCACCGCGTGTAGCCGAAGGTCAGCAGGTAGAGCCCGCACCCCCCGTACAGCAGCGCCACCGAGCCCGCACCGAGCGCCCGCCGCGGGTCGGCCACCGTCTCGCCGAAGCCGACCGCGACCGCGATCACCCCGGCCACCAGTGCCAGGTGCCCGTACTGGAAGACCCGGCGGATCACGTCCCGGCGGGAGTCCGCGACGGCGACGGCGTGCCGCATGGCGTCCGCCGCGTAGACGAAGTACTGCCACCAGAGCCCGCAGGAGATGGTGAACGCCGCGGCCACCGCGACCAGTTCAGCGGCGTCGAGCCGGGCCCCGGCGGCCGTGGCGCCGATCCCGACGATCGACTCGCCGAGCGCCACCAGCAGGAACAGGGCGAACCGCTCCGGCATGTGCGACGGGTTGTACGACACCCTGGCCAGCCGGTTGCGGAACAGGACCGGTCCGGACAGGTCGCAGAGCGCCGCCAGCGCCCAGAGCACCAGCCGCGGCCCGTCCGGCAGCAGCCCGCCCACCAGCAGCAGCGGTCCGCTGACCAGCACCCCCACGCCGTACGGCCCGCGCCAGACGCCCGGAACGCGGATCAGCAGCACCAGCAGCACCACCCGGGCCGCCCAGTACCCGGCGCCCAGCAGCACGCCCCGGCCCTCGTAGGCGCCGGGCACCGCCAGCGCCATGAAGAGGCCGGCCAGGCCGACGGCGAGGATGCCCATCCGGTCCCGCGGGGTGTCCACGTCGCGGATGTTGGCCTGCACGGTGGTGCCGACCCAGCACCAGTAGACCGGCACGAACACCACGAGGGCCCGCACGACGCCGGTCCAGTCGTGGTGGTGGTGCAGCAGGCCGGACACCTGGGTGATCGCGAAGACGAAGACCAGGTCGAAGTAGAGCTCCGCCCACGTGACCCGTTTCTCGTCGGTGAACTGCTCGGTGAACCGCTCGGTGAACCGCTCCGGAGCCTGCTCGGCGGCCTCCCCGTTGGACTCCCCGTTGGACTCCTCCGAGGACGCCCCCGTGGACTGCTCGCCGGACTCCGCCGTCGTGCTCATCCGCCCCTCCCCTCCTCCGCACACGCAACAGCTGACCGAACACGCGGGCCCCACCCCGGCCGACGGCCAGGGCAGGGCCCGGAGAACGAGCTGTGGAGAGGCTAGACCAGCTCCACCAGGTCCGCGACCGAGTTGACCACCCGGGTCGGCCGGTACGGGAAGCGCTCCACGTCGGCCGCGGCGGTCAGACCGGTGAGCACCAGGATGGTCTCCATGCCGGCCTCCATGCCCGCCACGATGTCGGTGTCCATCCGGTCGCCGATCATGACGGCGGTCTCCGAGTGGGCGCCCGCCGTGTTCAGCGCCTCGCGCATCATCAGCGGGTTGGGCTTGCCGACGAAGTACGGCTCGACGCCGGTCGCCTTGGTGATCAGGGCCGCGACCGAACCGGTGGCCGGCAGCACGCCCTCGGTGGACGGGCCGGTCTCGTCCGGGTTGGTGCAGATGAAGCGGGCGCCCTGGTTGATCAGGCGGATCGCCTTGGTGAGCGCCTCGAAGCTGTAGGTGCGGGTCTCGCCGAGGACGACGTAGTCCGGGTTGTTGTCCGTCAGCACGTAACCGGCCTGGTACAGCGCGGTGGTGAGGCCCGCCTCACCGATCACGTACGCGGTGCCACCCGGGCGCTGGCCCTTGAGGAACTTGGCGGTGGCCAGGGCGGAGGTCCAGATGCACTCCTCCGGCACCTCCAGGCCCATGCCGGCCAGGCGGGCGCTGAGGTCGCGCGGGGTGTAGATCGAGTTGTTGGTCAGCACCAGGAACGGCTTGCCGGACTCCCGCAGCCGGCGCAGGAACTCCTCCGCGCCGGGGATCGGCGTGCCCTCGTGGATGAGGACGCCGTCCATGTCGGTCAGCCAGGACTCGATGGGCTTGCGGTCTGCCACGTGCGTGTCTCCCGAAGTCTTGCAAGGGTCTTGCTCTTGCAACGTCTAGCGATGGTCGTACGGAATCTGCGGCGCACCGCCGTCACCGTTGCGCCTCCCACCGGCCGGACCCTCCTCGGGACACCGGACCGCCGGGGGTACTGCTGGCTGCCCCAACGGGGCACAGCCTAATCCGCACACCAGGCCGACGGCAGTATGTCCCGCCCACCGAAACGGCCCCTCCGCTCTGACCGACCGCCACGCCACCACGCCACTACGCCGACGCACCGCCGCGCCGTCCCCTGGACCCCGGGGGCGGCGCGGCGACGTGCAGCGGTCACGCAGTCGCGACCTCGGACTCGGGCAGGGCGACGACCGGGAAGTCGATCTCGGTGCGGCCGACCGAGTTGAAGTAGTTGGTGAAGGTGTTCAGTGCGACCGCGCCGACGATCTCGCCGATCTCGCCGTCGCCGTAGCCGGCCGCCCGTACGATGTCGATCTCCTCGTCGGAGACGAAGCCCTTGCTGCGGATCACCGCACGGGCGAACCGCAGGGCGGCCGCCGCCTTGGGGTCCGCCGCCTGCGCGTGCCCGCCGGAGGCGAGGTCGGCCGGGCTGACGCCCGCCTTGGCGCCGAGCACGTGGTGGGCGGCGTAGCAGTAGTCGCAGGAGTTCTCGACGGCGGTGACCAGCGCGATCTGCTCGCGGAGGGCCGCGCCGAGCGTCCCCTTGGCGAGCGAGCCGCTGAAGGACAGGTACCCGTCGAGGACGGCGGGTGAGGTGGCCATCGCCCGCATCATGTTGGGCGTCACGCCGAGGGCCCGCTCGACCTTGTCGAGGAGGGCCTTGGCGGCGGGTTCGGCGGTGTCGGGGTTGACGGTGCCGAGTCGAGGCATGGCTGTGCTCCGTTTCGATGGGAAGTGGCCGGCGAAGGCGCCGGCAGGGTCAGACGGCAGAGGTGCAGGCAGAGCTGACGGACGGCCGACCACCGGGCGCCGTGGTTGAAGCCGCAGCACAGCCGCAGCGAGCCGAACCCCACGCTGCAGCCGCAGCCGCAGCCGCGCGCCGATGATTGGCACTGCCAACAGTCCGTTGGCAGTGCCAAATATAGTTGGCACTGCCTAGAATGCAAGAGCCGGATGCCGACGGAGCGCCGACGGAGAACCGGCAGGAGACCGACGGAGAACCGGCGGGGACCGACGGAGGCCGGCGAGAGCCGGCACAGCAACGCGCCGAGGAGGCCGGGTTCGGATGGCAGATCCACTGCCGGGGCTGTCCCCGAGCGAGCAGTTGCTGATCGGGCTGACCAGGCTCGGCCAGGCGGTCCGGCTGAGCACCTGGCACAACAGCGGCCCGACCAGGCTCACCCCGCTCCAGGCCGACATCCTGCTCCACCTCGCCGGCGACCCCCGGCCGCGCCGCCAGGGCGAGATCGTCACCGCACTCGCCTCCACCGCCCCCACCGTCAGCGACGCCGTACGCGCCCTGGCAGCCAAGGAACTGGTGGACCGTCAACGCGACCGCGCCGACACCCGGGCCGTCACCCTGACCCTCACCGAGGCCGGCCGCGCCGAGGCCGAACGGCTCACCGTCGTACCGCCGCCACTGCGCGAGGCACTCGACGCCCTCGGCGACGACACCGTCGCGGCCATGCTGCGCGGCGCCACGACGATGATCCGGGTGCTCCAGCAGCACCAGGCCATCCCGGTCTCCCGCACCTGCGTCACCTGCCGCTTCTACCGGCCCGACGCCCACCCCGAGAACCCGCGCGAACCGCACCACTGCGCCTTCGTCGACGCCCCGTTCGGCGACGGCCGGCTACGGCTCGACTGCCCCGACCACGAGCAGGCGGTGTTCCCCGAGCCGCCGTCCGATACCGGGACCAACCAGACACCGCGTGATTGAGTAGGGCGCATGAGCCCCTCCTCGTCCCCGCGCCCGCCCCGCCACCACGACGGCCCCTGCCGCGTCGGCCTGATCGGCTACGGCCTGGCCGGCTCCGCCTTCCACGCCCCGCTGATCGCCACCACCCCCGGGCTCCGGCTGGACGCGGTGGTCACCGCCAACCCCGACCGCCGCGAGCAGCTGCACCGGGAACACCCCGGCGCCCGCGCCGTGGACACCCCCGAGCAGCTGCTCTCCGACCCGGACGCGCTCGACCTGGTCGTCATCGCCTCCCCCAACCGCACCCACGTCCCGCTCGCCCGGGCCGCGCTGCGCGCCGGGCTGGCCACCGTCGTCGACAAGCCGCTGGCCGCCACCGCCGACGACGCGCTGGAGCTCTGCACGCTGGCCGAGTCCAGCGGCGTCCTGCTCTCCGTCTTCCAGAACCGCCGCTGGGACGGCGACTTCCTCACCGCCGCCCGCCTGGTCCGCGAGGGCGCGCTCGGCCGGGTGCACCGCTTCGAGTCCCGTTTCGAGCGGTTCCGGCCCAAGCCCAAGGCAGGCTGGCGCGAACTGGCCGACCCCGCCGAGGTCGGCGGCACCCTGTACGACCTGGGCAGTCACCTGGTTGACCAGGCACTCACCCTGTTCGGCCCGGTGGAGACCGTGTACGCGGAGATCGACGTCCGCCGGGACGGCGCAGTGGTCGACGACGACGCCTTCCTCGCACTCACCCACGCCTCCGGCACCCGCTCGCACCTGTGGACCAGCGCCATCACCCCGCTGGCCGGCCCCCGGCTGCGGGTGCTCGGCGACACCGCCGGCTACGTGAAGTCCGGCATGGACCCGCAGGAGGCGGACCTGCGCGCCGGCCACCGGCCGGACGGCACCCGCCCCTGGGGATCCGACGAGCCCGCCCTCTACGGCACCCTGGGCACCGACGAGTCCGCCACGCCGATCCCCACCGACCCGGGCGACTACCCCGCCTTCTACGCGGGCGTCGCCGCCGCCCTGGCCGATCCCGGTACCCCGCCCCCGGTCGACCCGCGCGACGCCGTCGCCACCCTCGCCGTGCTGGAGGCCGCCCGCACCTCGGCCGCCACGGGCACGACCGTCCGGCTGGGCTGAGAGCCCCGGCTCCCCGGGGTCCGGGCCCCGGAGAGCCGGGCAGGCCGCCGACCGGGTCGAGCAGGACGGTGCGGGGCCGTCGCCCCCGGCTGACGTCCCCGGTCAGATGCCGATGATCTCCACCGCCGAGCTCAGCCCGCGGAAGTCCGCGACGTTGCGGGTGTAGAGCGGCAGCCCGTGCGCGGAGGCGACGGCGGCGATCATCAGGTCGATCCGGCGTGGGCGTGGCTGACGGCCGGCGGCGATGGTCAGCGTGACCAGCGTCCCGTACCGGGCGGCGGCCGCCGCGTCGAACGGCAGCGGGTCGAAGTCCGCCATCGCCGCCCCCAGCACCTCCAGCCGCGCCGCCCGGCTGATCGGGTCGCGCGCCATCGAGACGCCCTGCTGCAACTCGGCGAAGGTGATCGCGGTCAGCTCGGGCACGGCCGGCAGATCGGCCGGGTTGAGCAGCGCCAGGTCGATGTAGACACAGGTGTCCAGTACCCCGGCCGGCCGCCGCCGGGACGCCCTGCGCCGCTCAGCCACGCCGCCGCTCGAAGGGGTCGTCGTCCGCGCCCCCGACCAGTTCCTCGGGACCGAAGTACTCCTCGGCCTCCTTGCGCATCTGCTGGTAGTCGACCCGCGGCAGCTTCACGTGCCGCGCCACCAGCTCCTCCGCGGTGAGCCGCCGGCGCCCCGCCACCGGCCGCAGCTCCGCGACCTCGACCCCGTTCCTGGTGATGTGGAAGGTCTCCCCCGCCTCCACCGCATCCATCACCGCGGCGGAGTTGTTCCGGAACTCCCGCTGGGTAATCGTCTTCATCCCTCCAAGGTAGCCCCGCGTAGCACCTCTGGCTACGGCGTGCGCAGCCGGTCCGCGCCCCCTCTTCCACGACCTCCTCCACGACCCTCACGCGGCGGGCCCCGGAGGCCGTACCATCGTCGTCAACGGCCGATGCCGGTCACCGGAGAGAGCGGAGAGGAGCGCACCGTGGGGTTCGTCGCGATGCTGCTCGGGCTGCTCCGGGTGCTGACCGGGGAGGCGCTCGCCGAGGGCGGGTCGCTGACGTCGGTGGCGGCTGCGGCCGCCGTGGTGCTGCTGGCCGGGGCAGTGGCGGGGACGATGGTCGTCGCCCGGCTGCTCGGCGCGCGGGCACCGGCCTCCGTACGGGACGGGACGCTGCGCAGGCACGCGTTCCGGACGGCGTTCCTCCCGCAGCGCGATCCGGACGCCAGGGGCAGGCGACGCCCCAGGGCGCCGGGGGCGGCCCTGACGGCCGCCTAGTTCCGCCTGCTCCTGCCTCGAAAAACAGGGCCGTTGAACGCGGCCGTCCTCCGTAGACCACTCATGTCCTGAGACGCTGAGACCCCGGAGGGCTCGCTCCACCATGTCCCTTTTCGCACTCCTCGACCCGGCCGTCGGCCTGGCCCACGACGTCGTCGCCGCCCTCGCCCAGCTGCTGCCCACCGCGCTGGCGATCGTCCTGTTCACCGTCTGCGTCCGCCTCGCCCTGCACCCGCTGGCCCGGGCGGCGGCGCGCGGCGAGAAGGCGCGCGCGCGGCTCGCGCCGAAGGTCGCCGAGCTGAACCGCAAGCACAAGGGGAAGCCGGAGAAGCTCCAGGCCGCGCTCGCCGAGATGTACAAGGAGGAGAAGGCCTCGCCGTTCGCCGGCTGCCTGCCGATGCTGGTGCAGATCCCCTTCTTCTCGGTGATGTACCGGCTCTTCACCACCCCGAACGACCTGCTCGGCCACACCCTGTTCGGCGTCCCGCTCGGCCTGCACGTGGGCGGCGCGCAGGACGTGGCGCAGTGGGTGGTCTTCGGCGTGCTCTACGCGGGGCTGGCCGCGGTGGGGTACGTCAACTTCCGGCGGGCCCGCCGGGCGCAGGCCGCCGCCCCGCAGCCGGCCGCGCAGCCCGGGCTGTCGTTCCTGCCGTACCTGTCCTTCGGCACGGTGCTGTTCGCCGCGCTGGTGCCGCTGGCCGCCGCCGTCTACCTGCTGACCACGTCCGCCTGGTCGGCCGCCGAGCGCGCCTGGCTGCACCGGGGTTCCGAGGTGCCGGCGATGCCCGCGCTGGTCTGAGGCCCCGGCGCCGCCCGGCGGGCGGGGTGCGCCGGTACCGCATGGCGGGCGGTGCGCCGGTCAGGACTCCTCGAAGTCCCAGACGTACACCGCATGGCCCGGCGCCGGTTCGCCGCCCGCACCGCGGTAGGTGGCGCGGGCGGCCGTGTTCTCCTCCTCGGTCACCGTCCACAGGCCGTGGCAGCCGCGCTCGCGGGACAGCTCCACGAGCGCGGCCGTCAGGGCCCGGCCGATGCCGCGGCCCCGGAACGGCTCGTCCACGCCCAGCTCGTAGAGGAACAGTTCGGTGCCCTTGTCCGGGTGGGTCATCTCGACCCCGGTGACTATGCCCGCCGGGACGCCGTCGACGTAGGCGATCAGCAGGTGGTGGCGGTCGTCGGCGAGGAAGCGTGCCGTCGCCTCCGGCAGCGGGGGGCTGTCGAAGAGGTGTCCGGCGGCCAGAACCTCGGCGGCCCGGGTAACACGGCGGATCTCCATACCCGGAATCGAAGCCCCGGCCCGAGCAGCGGTCAAGGCAGGTCGTAGCCTGTGCTGATCGTTCTGGTCCGGCCGGACAGGTGGAGGAATTCGTGAAGGTCGCTGCCCCGGCGTTGGCCGAGCTGCGGGAGGTCTGCCAGCCGCAGGCCAAGCTGCAGAGCCGCAACGGCGAGCACTGGGCGGGCCGCCTGTACATGCGGGCGATCTCGCTGCGGACGACGCGGCAGCTGGTGCGGACGTCCGTCTCGCCGAACACCCTGACCTGGGTGATGGTGGTCTGCGGCGTCGGCGCCGGGGCCGCCCTGCTGATCCCCGGGCTGACGGGCGCGGTGCTGGCGGCGGTGCTGTTCCAGGGCTTCCTGCTGTTCGACTGCGTCGACGGCGAGGTGGCTCGGTGGAAGCGGCAGTTCAGCACGGCCGGCGTGTACGTCGACCGGCTCGGCGCCTACCTGGCCGACGCGGCGCTGATGATCGGGGCCGGTGTGCGGGCGGCGCGTGGCGGCTCGGAGCTGTGGGTGTCGGTCGGGCTGGCGACGGCGCTCGGCGTGGTACTGCTCAAAGCGTCGACGGACCTGGTGGACGTGGCCCGGGCCCGCAGCGGTCTCCTGCCGGCCGACGAGGAGTCGACCCAGCCGCGTTCGCAGGGCATCGCGACGGCCCGCCGGCTCGCCTCGATCTTCAAGATCCACCGGGTGACCAACGGCATCGAGGCCTCGCTCGTGCTGCTGGCCACGGCGGTCGCGGACGCCGCGGTCGGGAACATCGGCCCGACCCGGATCGCCCTCGCCGCCATCGCGGTGATCACCTGGGGCATGGTCGTCGCCCACCTCGCGTCGATCCTCTCCTCCTCGCGCCTGCGCTGAGCCGTCGAGAAGGAACCGGCACGGTCCCACTCGGCGTGACCGGTTCGGGTGGCACCCTGCCACCGGAACCGGGGGGACGAGACATGGAGACATCAGAGCGTCCGGAGCGCGCAGCCGCCGACCGGGGCAGCTGCGGCCGGTACCTCCTCGCTCCCGCACTGGCCGCCGTCGGCGCGGTCGTCGGCACCCGGATGACGGTCCGGGCCTGGAACGACTGCCCGCTCGGGAACAACGTCAGCAACACCATCGGCCTGCAGTTCGGGACGGTGCCGACGGTATGGCTGACGATGACCGTCGCCCTCGCACTGCTCCAGGCCCTCCTGGGCAGGCACCCGCTCCCCGGCGGCCGGACCGTCGAGCTGCTGGCACCGGTGGTCGCAGCCGTCGTGCTGACGGCGCTGTACCGAGCGGGGATGAACTGGCCCCACATCCAGCCCGACGGAGGCTGCTTCGAGGGCTATCCGCTCTTCCCCTTCACCGGGAAGGTCGGCCCGCACACGAGTCCGTAGCCGTGAGCCCGGCGGCCGGCGATGCGATGTCGCACCCCGTCGAAGCGGTCGCGCCCGGTCCGGACGGGGCGCGACCCGCTGCTTCGTCGTTCAGGAGGATATGCCGAGCCGCTCGACCTTGGCGGGGCGGTCGTGCCTGCCGCCCTGCTCACGGTCGACGGCGTTGAGCGCGTCGGTCCGCACCTGGCAGACGGCGCCGACGACCGCCGCGAGGATGACGAGGATCAGGAGACCGAGCACGGCGGCATCCGGGCCGGGGTGGAGGTGCGGTTCACGCGGCGGCGTCCAGCGTGAGGTGGGCCGCCGGGCGAGGTGCCAGCGCGTGAGCTGGTCCTTTTCCCAGCGGCCTCCTCCCGAACCCGTCGTGCGACGTTAATCGCAACGGGCTCTCCAGTGACTTCCGTGAGGTGTGTTTGCGCAGTCAACGTGGATGCCGTCATGGCAGGTTGGACAGACCACGAGGGTCTTCCGCCGTCTCCTGGCCATGAGGGCGGCCCAGTTGGGTTGTCCCTGCCCGAAGAGGTCGAGGTCAGCGAGCTTGCGGATCTGGTGGACCGCGATGTTGTCGGTCGCTCCGCAGAGCTCGCAGAACCCGGCCAACAGCCTTTTGACCAGCTCGCGTTGGCGTGGCGCGGAGACTGCTTGGGCGGGGTCGCGGTCTTTGAGGACCGCGTCCTTTCTGCGTCGGAGTGGGATTCCGCCGAACCGGGCGACCAGTGGCCTGCTGCTCGGGGCACGGGCGAGACTGACCTGGAGGCACTTGCGTGGCCCAGCCGGGGAGTCGATGGTGGCCTTGTACTTGCGGGCCATCTTCGACACGGTCGAGCGGTGCTTGTCCGCCAGGGAGCACAGCAGCGAGGACTGCATGACCCAGTG
>NZ_CP026498.1:7819938-7962566 GCF_002953255.1 Streptomyces sp. CB01881 | reverse complement strand
TTTCGGCGCCAGGTAAGCCATTGGACCCAGGAATATCCTCCGAATTCCTCCCGGCTCTGCCGGGAATACAACCAGGCGCTTTCAGGGCGCACTCGAACCAGACGGACTTGCCGTGCTTCTGGGGCTCGGTCCCCCAGCGGTGGGTGAGGCCCTGGACGAGCCGGAGGCCGCGCCCGGACTCCGCGAACTCGCAGGGTTCGCGCTGCTCGGGGAAGTCGGTGCTGTCGTCGCTCACGGAGACGCGGAGCGTACGGCCGAGGATCAGGACCAGGACGACGGGCGAGGTCGTCCCGCCGTGCCGCCACGCGTTCACGATGAGCTCGGCGAGGGCAAGTTCGGCATCCGCGATGGACTCGAAGTCCCAACCGGCGCGCGCCATGGCGGCGCGCAGGGCCTCGCGGGCGAGGGCGAGGGAAGGGGAGTTGAGGGTGCAGTTACACACGGGGAATCTCCCTGCGGTGTAGGCGATGAAGGACGCACCCGGAGGGTCCGTCGCCGTGAGCGAGCGCGCAGCGGGGTTGGCGTCGCCGCCTGCACGTGCTCTTCGGTGCCCGGGCAGCCGGTACCAACTGCCCTGCTCATGGACGTTATTGACTACCCATCCGGTGATCGGTGCATCACAGACTGTAGGGCATAGTGGGGTACATGTACCACCACTTCTGGGACATGTACCTCTATGTGGCTGGACTCTCGATACAGTCCCGATGGATGCTTGACCCCATGTCCTCTCCCCCGAGTGCACGAAAGCAGCGGATCGGTATCGAACTGCGCAAGATGCGCGACGCCGCCGACGTAACCGCTGCTGAGGCTGCCGCTGTCCTCGGACTGGCTCGCACGAAGATCACCCTCATCGAGCAGGGGAGTTACGCCGTGACCCCCAAGCGGGTGATGGCCCTTGCTCACAGATACGAGGAAGCCGACTCCGCGTACGTCAGTGCACTCGCCGCGATGGCGGGCGATCGGACCAAGGGGTGGTGGGAGGAGTACCGAGGAGCAGTACCGCCCGGCTTCCTTGAGATCGCCGAGTTCGAGTACAACGCGAAAGGCATGTGCTCGTATCAGATCTGCCATCCGCCAGGGCCGATGCAAACTGAGCAGTACAGCCGGGCCGTCTTCCGCGAGGCCGAGCCGCCCTTGACGCCTCGCATCGTCGAGACTCGCATCGAACATCGCATGCGGCGATGCGAGACGTTGATGAAAGACGGCGCGCAACCGTATACAGCCATCGTTCACGAAGCTGCCCTTCGCATGCGCTTCGGAGGGCGCGCGGTCACCCGGGACCAGTTGGACCGGATGCTTGAGCTATCCCATCTCCCGCACGTGACGCTGCGAGTCGTGACCTTCGAGTCGGGCGGCTTCGTAGGATCCGGTCAAGCGATCATCTATGCGAGGGGCGACGTACCACGGCTCGACACGGTTCAGTACGACTCGGTCGACGGCCCGATCTACCTCCACTCAGCGGAACACCTGGAGAAGTACCGCGCGATCGTCGACAAGATGACTAACCGGTCTCTCTCGATCGAGGGTTCGCGGGACTTCATCGCAAGAGTCAAGAAGGAGATCTAGATCGATGGACGACACCCTCTGGATGCGACCCACCGCATGCGCCAATTCCAACAACTGCCCGGAAGTGGCCATCACCTCTGACACCGTCTACCTGCGCAGCAGCCTCAGCCCATCCTCCATCGCCCAACTGACCAAGGACGAATGGCGCGTCCTCCTCACCGGCATCCGCAACGGCGAGTTCGACGTCTGACTCCGCTCTCCATTCGGCGCAGGAAGTCGACCTCATCGACTTCCTGCGCCCGCTCACTCCCACGCCGCCGTCTGGCATGATCACCTGCCCAACCACCCTGGGGGAGCACCGACATGGCCGACAGCGTCTACGACCGCCAGACCGCCGCCGACTACCGCACCGCCCGCGAGGTGCCCCGCGACGGGCTCACCGCGTGGCGGCAGGCCGTTGCCGAGGCCGCCCCGCTCACCCCCGGTTCGACCGTGCTGGACGTGGGCGCCGGCACCGGGGCCTTCGCCGCCGCATTCCACGACTGGTACGGCGTGCGGGTCCTGGCCGTCGAACCCGCCGAAGCGATGCGGGCGTTGATCCCCGACTCCCCGGGCATCGAGGTGCTCGCCGGAACGGCCGAGGCCCTGCCCGTACCGGACGGCTGCGCGGACGCGGCCTGGCTCGGCTCGGTGCTCCACCACCTCACCGACCTGGAGGCCGCCGCCCGCGAACTGCGGCGCGCCCTTCGGCCGGGCGCGCCCGTGCTGATCCGCAACACCTTCCCCGGGCGCTGCGACCGGGACCTCCGGGTGCGCTACTTCCCCGAGACCGCACGGAGCATCGACGGCTACCCGAGCGTCGACCAGGTCTGCGCCGCCTTCGCCACCGCCGGCTTCGCCCGCGTCGCCCTCCGCTCCCTCCCCCAGCAGAGTGCGCCGACCCTCGGCGCCTTCGCCGACGGGCTGCGGCGCGAGGCCGACTCCAAGCTCCGTGCCCTCACCGACACCCAGTATGCCGACGGGCTGGCCCGTCTCCGGGCGGCCGCCGCTGCCGCACCGGACGAGCCGGCCGTCAGTTGGATGGACCTCCTGGTCCTGGCCTGACCGCAAGCCGCCAGGCACCGGGCACCGGGCACCAAGCACGCCAACCGCCGCTGACCGCCACCCGACACGGTGGCGGTCAGACGGTGCCAGGGGCGCAGTCGCTACCCGCGCGCCGTGCGGTAGAAGGTGCGCCGTGCCCAGAGGTAACCGATCCCGGTCAGGGCGACGCACCAGCCCAGCGCGGCCACCGCGCTGCCGCCTATCTCCGTGCCCATCAGCAGGCCGCGCAGGCTCTCGATGATCGGGGTGAACGGCTGGTACTCGGCGAACCACCGCAGTGCCGTCGGCATCGAGTCCGGCGGGACGATGGCGCTGCCGATGAAGGGCAGGAACTGGAGCGGCATCGGGATGTTGCTGGCGCTCTCCGGCGTCTTGGCGACCAGGCCGATTCCGGCGGAGAGCCAGGTCAGGGCCAGGATGACGAAGAGGAGCAGGCCGGCGACGGCGAGCCACTCCACCGGGGTGGCGTTGGGCCGGAAGCCCATCGCGAGGGCGGCGGCGAGCACGAGGACCAGGCCGATCGCCGTCTGGATGACGCTGCCGACCACGTGGCCGGTGAGGAACGCCGAGCGCGATATCGCCATCGTCCGGAAGCGGTTGACGATGCCCTCGGTCATGTCGACGCAGACGCCGATCGCCGTCACCAGGGCCCCGGACGTCGCCGCCATCAGCAGAATGCCGGGGGTGACGTAGTCGATGTACTCGCCGGCGCCGATGCCCAGGCCGAGCGCGCCGCCGAACGCGTAGTTGAACAGCAGCAGCATCATCACGGGCATCATCACGACCGCGAAGGTCAGCGACGGGTACCGCTGCGCGTGCTTGAGGTTGCGCCGCAGCATCGTCAGCGAGTCGCTGACGGCGTAGGTCGTCGCGCTGCTCATCGGGCGGCCCCCTCGGTCAGGGTGAGGAACACGTCGTCCAGATCGGCCGTCTCCACGACCAGCCGCTCCGCTCGCACCGAGGCGTTGTCGAGTACGTCGAGCACGGTCTTCACGGTGAGGACGGAGTTGTCCCCGGGGATGTCCAGCCGCAGGGCCTCGATGTCCACCGTCGCGTAGTCGAACAGCGCGGCGGCCGCGCCCAGCTGGGCGCCGTCCGCGAAGTGGAGCCGGATCCGCCCGCCGGGGACGATCCGCTTGAGCTCCTCGGCCGTGCCCTCGGCGACGATCCGGCCGCCGTCCAGGACGGCGATCCGGTCGGCGAGCTGGTCGGCCTCGTCCAGGTACTGGGTGGTCAGGAAGATCGTCACCCCATGGTCGCTGACCAGCCCCCGGATGATCTCCCACATCGTCCGCCGGCTGCGCGGGTCCAGCCCGGTGGTCGGCTCGTCGAGGAAGATCACCTCCGGGTCGCCGACCAGCGTCATCGCCAGGTCGAGCTTTCGCCGCATGCCTCCCGAAAAGGTGGCCACGGGCTTGCGCGCGGCCTCCGTGAGATCGAAGCGGGCCAGCAACGCCTCCACCCGCCTCCGCCCCTCCCGACGGCGGAGGTGGTTGAGGTCCGCCATCAGCAGCAGGTTCTCCTCGGCGGTGAGCAGGTTGTCCACCGCCGAGAACTGACCGGTCACCCCGATCGCCGCCCGCACCCCGTCGGCCTCGCGGACGAGGTCGTGCCCGGCCACCCGGGCCACCCCGCCGTCGGCCGGGATCAGGGTGGAGAGGATCTGCACGGTGGTCGTCTTGCCGGCCCCGTTCGGCCCGAGGAGGGCGAACACGGTGCCTGCCGGGATCTCCAGGTCGACGCCCTTCAGCACCTCCTTGTCCCCGTAGGACTTGGTGAGCCCGATCGCCGAGATCGCCGCCATCACGCCCTCCGGACGATGATGCTGCCCACCTGGGTCCGGCCGCGGACCTCGACGGTCTCCCGGGCGTCGCCCGGACCCTCCGCCGCACCGAGGGTGTTGCGCACCGTGCCGAACTTGCTGTGCACGTCGAGCCAGGCCGCCGTGCCCTCCGCGATGCCGACCTCCACGTCCCCGACGCCGCTCTGCACGACGACCTTGCCCCGGACCACCCGGCCGAGCCGGATGTGGCCGTTGGCCGTCTTGGCGTCCACGCCCGCCTCGGCGAGGCCGACGTGGATCCGGCCGTTGGAGGCGTTGGCCGTCAGCTCGCCGTACACCTCGTCGATCTCGGTGTCGCCGTTGCTGTTCTTGACCGTCAGCCGGCCCCCGACACTGCCGACCTCGATCCGGCCGGCGCCGGACACCTCGGCGTCCCCGGAGACCGCGCCGACCCGGATGTCCCCGTGGTCGGTCTTGAGCCGCACGCCCTCGGCCCGGTCGATCTGGATCCGCCCCATGGAGGCCTTCAGCCGGCAGTCGCCGAGCGGGCCCTCGGTGACGAAGTCGGCCATCGGGGAGTCGGCGTGCACCTCGGAGCCCGACGGCAGTTCGACCAGGACCTCGATCGAGCCCTTCTTGTTGGAGAACACGGTGCGCTGCTTGGGGCCCTTGAGGGTGAGCCGACCACCGGCGAAGTCGACCTGGGTCAGCTCGGCGGCCTTGACGTCCGCCTCCCTGGCTGCGTTGGCGGGGCGGACCTCGACCACGGTGTCGGTGCGCTTGCCCGCGCGGATCCACACCGTGCCGATCTCGAACTCCAGGGTGGCGGAGATCGGTCCGTCGGTCTCGTACGTAGGCATGACTGTCCCGTCCTCTTGACTCGTGTAGGTGTTCCCGCTGGTCGGAGCGGGGGTGACGTGGAAGGTGCAGGGGGTTCGGATGGTGCGGAAGCGTCAGTGGACCCAGCCGGTGAAGCCCTGGCCGCCGACGCCGCGCGGAGCACGGATGCCGGGGCCGGCCACCGGGCGGGCGGCGGACTCACCGCCCTCCAGTGCGCCGGCGACGGCCCGGACCAGCCAGGCGTTGAGGGACAGGCCCTCCTGCCCCGCGGCCTCCTCCGCCCGGGCCTTGAGGTTCGCGGGCAGGCGCAGGTTGATCCGGGCGGTGCCCGACTCGTCCGACTCCGGTGCCACCGACGGCACCGCCGACGGAGCCCCCGGTGAACCGGATGGCACCACCGGAGCCACCGGTGGCATCACGAACGACGCATCGCTGTGGAAGCTGTCGGAGCCGGGCGGTACCGTCACCACGAACTCCGGGTCGAGCCCGCGCAGGCGCACGTCCACCGAGCCCGGGGCGAGGTCACGGGTGACTTCGCCCATGGCGGCCGAGAGCGCGTTGAGCAGAGTGAGCCGCACGGCCGAGTCCAATGGGAGGGCCAGCCGCTCGGCCAGCGCGCGGGCCTCCTCCCCGCCGGCGGCGGCGGCCACCGCGAGCTCGTTCCGGAGGTTTTCGACGTACGGCGTGAGGTCCATGGCTTCAGCATGGCACAGCCGTGGTGCCATGTCGAGGCATTAATGGCACCACTTTGGCACCACGGTGCGGGAAGGGGCCGCGCCGGAAGCAGCACCGCCCCGCCGGCCGAAGCCGACGGGGCGGTGGGGTGCGGTGCGGGAAGGGGCTCAGGCCCGCCATGCCGCCAGGTAGGCGTCGATCTCGTCGGCGATCCGGGCCTTGCCGGCCGCGTCCAGGAAGGACGCCTCGACCGCGTTGCGGGCCAGCGCGGCGACGCCGGCCTCGTCCAGGTCCAGCAACCGGGCTGCCACCGCGTACTCGGTGTTGAGGTCGGTGCCGAACATCGGCGGGTCGTCGCTGTTGACGGTGACCAGCAGGCCCGCGTCCACCATCCGCCTGATCGGGTGCTCCTCCATCCGCTCCACCGCCCGGGTGGCGATGTTGGAGGTCGGGCAGACCTCCAGCGGGATCCGGTGCTCGCCGAGGAAGTCCATCAGCGCCGGGTCCTTCACCGCCTGCGTGCCGTGGCCGATGCGCTCGGCGCCGAGCACCCGCAGCGCGTCCCAGACCGTCTCCGGGCCGGTGGTCTCACCGGCGTGCGGGACGCTGCGCAGGCCGGTCGCGCGCGCCCGGTCGAAGTACGGCTTGAACTGCGGGCGCGGAACGCCGATCTCCGGGCCGCCCAGGCCGAAGCTGACCAGGCCCTCGGGGGCGAGGTCGACGGCGAGCCGGGCGGTCTCCTCGGCGGCGGCCAGGCCGGCCTCCCCGGGGATGTCGAAGCACCAGCGGAGCACCACGCCGAGCTCCTTCTCGGCGCGCAGCCGGGCGTCCTCGATGGCCTCCATGAAGGCGACGTCGGGGATGCCGCGGCTGACCGACGAGTACGGGGTCACGGTCAGCTCGGCGTAGCGGATGTTCTGCCGGGCCATGTCCTCGGCGACGCCGTAGGTGAGCGCGCGGACGTCCTCGGCGTCGCGGATCAGGTCGACGACGCTGAGGTAGACCTCGATGAAGTGCGCGAAGTCGGTGAAGGTGAAGTACTCGGCGAGGGCCGCGGGGTCGGTCGGCACCTTGGCCTGGCCGCGGTGGCGGGCGGCCAGCTCGGCGACCACACGCGGCGAGGCCGAGCCGACGTGGTGGACGTGCAGCTCCGCCTTGGGCATGCCGGCGATGAACGCCTCGATGCCCCGGTTCCCGCTGGGGTTTCCGATCCGACTTCCGTCCGGCTGGACCACGGTGGTGCCCTTCTTTCCTCTACGCGCGTATCAAGCAGTGTCAGCCAGAATAAGCACACCCGGCCCGGCACGGCGCGGCCCGGCTCACCCGCCGAGCGCGACCGCCACCGTGTGGATCAGCAGGCCGGCCAGGGCGCCGACCACGGTGCCGTTGATCCGGATGAACTGGAGGTCGCGGCCGACGTTGGCCTCGATCTTGCGGGAGGCGTCGTCCGCGTCCCAGCCCGCCACCGTCTCGGAGATCAGCGAGGTGATCTCCGCGCGGTAGGTGTCGACCAGGTACTGGGCCGCGTCCTGGAGCCAGCCGTCCACCTTGGCCTGGAGCTTCGGGTCGGTCGCCAGGCGCGCGCCGAACTCGCGCACGCCCGTGCGGATGCGCCGGCGTAGTTCGCTGTCCTCGTCCTCGGCGGCGTTCAGCACCAGGGAGCGGACCGCGGCCCAGGTGGAGGCGATCAGGTCCTGCACCTCGGAACGGGCCAGCAGGTCCTCCTTGGCCCGCTCGACCCGGGCGATGGTCTCCGGGTCGGTCTGCAACTCGGTGGCGAAGTCGGCGAGGAAGTTGTCGACGGCGCCGCGGGCCGGGTGCTCGGGGTCGTCGCGGATGTCGGTGACGAACCGCATCAGCTCCTTGTAGACCCGCTCGCCGACCTGGTGGTCGATGAACTTCGGCGTCCAGCCCGGGGTCTTCTGGGTGACCTTCTGGACCACCTCCTCGTGGTTCTCGGTCAGCCAGTCGTGCGCCCGCACGGTGACCAGGTCGACCACACCGTGGTGACCGCCGTCGGCGACCACCTTGCCGAGCATCCGGCCCATCGGCTCGGCGACCGAGGTGGCGGAGGCCCGCCGGGTCACCGCCTCGCCGACGACCGCCTGCACGTCGTCGTCGCGCAGCACCGCGAGCACCCCGCGCAGCGCGGCCGAGGCCTCCTTGGTGACCCGCTCGGCGCTGCCGGGCGCGGCCAGCCACTCGCCCAGCCTGCGGGCGATGCCGAGCGCGGCGAGCCGGCCGCGCACCACGTGGCCGGAGAGGAAGTTGTCGCCCACGAAGTCGCCGAGCGACCGGCCGAAGGCGTCCTTCTTGGTCGGGATGATCGCGGTGTGCGGGATCGGCAGGCCGAACGGGCGGCGGAACAGCGCGGTCACCGCGAACCAGTCGGCCAGCGCGCCCACCATGCCCGCCTCGGCGGCCGCTGCGACGTAACCGGCCCAGGCACCGGCGCCGGCCGCCTTCGCCCAGGTGGCCAGGGCGAAGACCAGGGTCGCGAAGGCCAGCAGGCCGGTCGCGATGGTCTTCATCCGGCGGACGCCGCGTCTCTTCTCCTCGTCGGCCGCGGTGAACCGAACGCCGGGCCCGGTCCCGCTGAAGGCTTCGTCACTCACCCCGCCAGTCTGCCCCTTGCCCAGCGCGAGCGAACGGCGCGCCCCGCCACCGCGCGCCGGGAGCCCGCCGCCACGCGCCCGAGGGCACCCGGGCACGCGGCCGGCGCACTCGTCGAGCACGCGCGGCCGGGCCACAACACCCCCGGCCGGCGGGCAGGCGCGCGGCCGGGGCGTGGCGCCCCCGGCCGCGCGCCGCCGCATCAGCCGATCGCGACCTCCGCGTACATCCGGGCGATCACGTCCTCGATCGCGGGCTCGCGCACCGAGAGGTCGACCATCGGGTACCGCCCGGCGACGGCCGCGACGATGGGGGCGGCGCTCTGCTGGGCCGGGAAGGCCAGCCACTGCCGCGGCCCCTCGACCTTCACCACCCGGGCGCCGGCCACCTCGATCGGGGGCCCGGTCTCGGCGAGGTCGACCACCAGGGTCCGCTCACTCTCGCCCGCCGCGTGCAGGCCGTCCAGTCCGCCGTCGTAGACGACCCGGCCGTGGTCGATCACCATCACCCGGTCGCAGAGCTGCTCGATGTCGGTGAGGTCGTGGGTGGTGAGCAGCACGGTGGTGCCCTGTTCGCGGTTGACCTCCCGCAGGAACTCGCGCACCTTGCCCTTGCTGACCACGTCCAGCCCGATGGTGGGCTCGTCCAGGTAGAGCACCTGCGGGTCGTGCAGCAGCGCCGCCGCCAGGTCCCCGCGCATCCGCTGGCCGAGCGAGAGCTGGCGCACCGGCGTGTCCAACAGGTCGCCGAGGTCGAGCAGTTCGACGCAGCGTTCGAGGTTGGCGCGATATCGCTGGTCGGGGATGCGATAGAGGCGGCGGGCGAGTTCGTAGGAGTCGCGCAGCGGCAGGTCCCACCAGAGCGTGGTGCGTTGCCCGAAGACGACGCCGATCCGGCGGGCCAGCGCGACGCGTTCCCGGGCCGGGTCGACGCCGGCGACGCGCAGCCGCCCGCCGGAGGGCACCAGGATGCCGGTGAGCATCTTGATGGTGGTGGACTTGCCGGCGCCGTTCGGGCCGATGTAGCCGACGCACTCGCCGGCCTCCACCTTGAAGCTCAGCCCGTCCACGGCGCGCACCTCGCGCTTCTCGCGCCGGAACCGGCCGGCCTTGGCGCGGACGGTGAAGGTGCGACGGACGTCGTCGAGTTCGATCAGTGCCATGGGAGTTCTGCTTTCACGAGGGGGTGGGGATCAGCTGCCGGTGCCGCGGTACGCGCGCAGACCGGCCCGCCAGGCGAGGCCGGCGGCGGCGCAGCAGAGCACCGCGGCGACCGGCGAGGCGTACTGGAAGGCGGTGGGCAGGCCGAGCGGGTCGGGCCGGCCGAGGATGCGCTGGGCGGGCAGCCAGTTGACGAACGCCAGCGGGATGCCGAAGACCACGCCGGCCACGAGCTCCTTGGCGAAGATCGTCGGCGGGTACTGCAGCACGGTGGCGCCGCCGTAGGTGATGGAGTTCTGCAGTTCGCCGGCTTCGCCCCACCAGAACTGCACGGTGGCGCCGCCGATGAAGGCCGACGCGAAGATGGCGGTGCCGCAGACGAGCAGGACGGGCACCAGCAGCACCCGGTCCCACGTCCAGTGGACGTCCACGGCCGCCAGCGACCAGACCAGCACGGCCGCCCCCTGCACCGGCCGCCCGAGCCGGCGGAGGGTGAAGCGCTCGGCGCAGAGCTGGGCCAGCGCGGGGGCGGGGCGGATCAGCATGGTGTCCAGGCTTCCGGTGCGGATCCGTTCGCCGAGCGCGTCGGCCGTGCCGACCAGCAGGTTGGCGGTGCCCAGCGCGAACGACGACGTCCCGTACAGGAAGCCGAGTTCGGGCAGGGTCCAGCCGCCGAGGGCGTGGGTGTGCTGGAACATCAGCAGGATGACGGCGAAGTCGAGGAAGGTGACGACCGTGCTCGCCAGGGCCATCAGGGCGAAGGAGAGCCGGTAGGACATGGTGGAGCGGTTCCACATGGCCGCCACCAGCCACCAGGAGCGGACCGCCCAGCGGACCCGCGCCACGGGCCCCTCCGGCCGGACGAGGCCGGCCGGGGGCGCCCCGGCGACGGCCGGGGACTTCCCGGCACAGGCGGTGCCGGCCGGGGGCTCCCCGGCGCAGGCGGTGCCGGCGGGTCGGGAGTCAGCCACCCTGGACCACCACCTTGCGGGTCGCGAGCCGCTGGACGCCCTGCCCGGCGGCGAGCAGCAGGACCGCCCAGAGCGCCTGGAGGCCGAGGCTGCCGAACAGGCCGGTGCCGGCGCTCCGCTCCAGGAAGACGTCCGTGGGGATCTGGATCATCGCGGCCCAGGGCAGCACCCGGGCGATCTCGCCGAGCCAGCCCGGGAAGAGGCCGAGCGGCAGCAGCATCCCGGAGAAGAACATCGTCAGCACCACCGTGACCGAGCGGATCCCGTCCGCGTCCTGGAGCCAGAACCCGGTCAGCGAGACCAGGAAGCGCAGCCCGAAGCTGACCACCACGGCGAGCAGGACGGAGACCAGGAACACGGCCCAGACGGACGGGTCGTGCGGCAGCCGGGTGTCGAAGGCCAGGCAGCCGGCGACGACCGGCAGGACACCGCGGGCCAGCAGCTGGAAGCCGGCCCGGCCGATGTCGTTGGCCAGCCACCAGCCCTGGAAGTCGACCGGCCGGTAGAGGTCGACCGCGATGTCGCCCTTGCGGAACCGCTCCTGGATGTCGTCCTGGAAGCCGCCGCCGAGGACCGCGACGGTGGCCAGCAGGGACTGGCTGATCCAGATGTAGGTGACCGCCTGGGCGGTGTCGTAGCCGCCGAGGCCGGGCCTGGCCTGCCAGAGGGCGATGAAGGTGTAGGCGAGGATGAAGCCGAAGACGGTGTTGGTGACGGCGCCGGCCACGGTGGCGGCCCGGTAGGTCGAGTAGCGGCGGAAGCCGCCGCGGGCGACGGCGAGGTAGAGGCGGGCGGTGCCGCCGACATCGGGAGGGGGCCTGAGCTGCGTCTCCATGGGCACAGCGATAGGCATACTGTCTCCTTATCGACAAATACGAGCAGGCGGAGGCACCCGGAACGGGGCGCACGGAACCGGGCTCCCGCAACGCCGGCCCACCGCGCACCGGCGCGCGGGACACCGGCACACAGGACACCGGCGCATGCCGGACCAGCTCCGGCCGTCCCCACCCGGGGGTACCGGGCGGGCGGGCGGAGCTACCGGGCCTCGTACGCGAGAACCGGGTGCGCTATGTGGTTTGCACCTTTCACCGTACCGCCGACGATCACCTGACGCACCAGGTTTTCCCAACACCTGATCGCGGATCAAATAGCACATAATCACCGCATGACCTTGAGGGCAGACCACCGCACCCGGCGCCAGGCCAAACGGGCCGCCCGTCGCGAGGCGCGCCGCGCCAAGCCGTTCTGGCGCCGGCTCCTGCCCACCTGGCGGGTCACCCTCGGCGCGCTCACCGCCGTCCTGCTCGCCGCCGTCGGCTCCTTCGCCGTGCTCTACCTCATCGTCCCCGTGCCCGACGCCAACGCCCACGCCGTCGCCCAGAACAACATCTACCTCTACGCCGACGGCACCACCGAGATCGCCCGCACCGGCGCCGTCAACCGCACCGACGTCACGATCACCCAGATCCCGCCCGACACCCAGCACGCCGTCGTCTCCGCCGAGGACCGCACCTTCTACCAGAACCGCGGCGTCGACCTGAAGGGCATGGTCCGGGCCGGCTGGAACACCCTCACCGGCAAAGGCATGCAGGGCGGCTCCACCATCACCCAGCAGTACGTCAAGAACTACTACCTGACCCAGGACCAGACCATCGAGCGCAAGGGCCGCGAACTCTTCATCGCCCTCAAGGTCGACCAGCAACGCAGCAAGAACGAGGTCCTCACCGGCTACCTCAACAGCAGCTACTTCGGCCGCAACGCCTACGGCATCCAGAGCGCCGCCCACGCCTACTACGGCGTCGACGTCTCCCAGCTCACCCTCCCCCAGGGCGCCTACCTCGCCGCCCTGCTCCAGGCCCCCAGCATCTACGACGTCAAGACCGCCACCCCCGCCAACCGCGAGAAGGCCGTCGCCCGCTGGAACTACACCCTCGACGGCATGGTCCAACTCGGCTTCCTCACCGCCGCCGACCGCGCCGCCATCACCTTCCCCGAACCCGTCGACCCCCAGCCCGCCACCGGCCTCGGCGGCCAGGCCGGCTACCTGGTCGGCGTCGCGGACGACTACCTCCTCTCCTCCGGCATCATCGACACCGCCACCCTCAAAGCCGGCGGCTGGCGGATCACCACCACCTTCGACAAGGACAAGCAGGACGCCTTCACCCACGCCGTCCAGCGGGAACTCACCGACGAACTCGACCCCGCCAAACGCCCCACCACCGACACCGACGTCCGCGTCGCCGGCGCCTCCGTCGAACCCGCCACCGGACGCGTCGTCGCCGTCTACGGCGGCCCCGACTACGCCAGACAGCCCTACAACGACGCGCTGCGCCAGGACAACCAGATCGGCTCCACCTTCAAGCCCTTCGACCTCGCCGCCGGCCTCAACTCCGGCCGCAGCAGCGGCGACGGCCGCCCGATCACCACCGAAACCCGCTACGACGGCGCCAGCGAACGCCCCGTCACCGGCGGTCCCACCCCGTACGCGCCGCCCAACGAGGACGACATCGACTACGGCGACATCACCCTGCGCCGCGCCATGGCGAAGTCGGTCAACTCGGTCTACGCCCAGGAAGGCGTCGACGCCGGACTCGCCCACGTCCGCGAAACCGCCGTCCGGCTCGGCATCCCCGACAACGTCCCCGGCATGGACCCGGCCAACACCTCGATGACCCTGGGCACCGCCACCCCCAGCGCCCTCAACCTGGCCGGCGCCTACGCCGCCTTCGCCAACCACGGCCAGGCGTACACCCCGTGGTCCGTCACCAAACTCGAACGCGTCCACACCGGCGGCGCCATCGACGTCCCCAAGATGCCCGAACACGTCCCGACCGCCGCCATCGACCGGGGCACCGCCGACGCCGTCACCGACGTCCTGCGCGACGTCGTCAGCCCCCGCGGCACCGGCGCCGCCGCCCTCGACCTCGGCCGCCCCGCCGCCGGCAAGACCGGCACCACCGACTCCAACCTCTCCGCCTGGTTCGCCGGCTTCACCCCCGAACTCACCACCACCGTCGGCCTCTTCCGGGAGAACCCGAAGACCCACGCCAAGGAACCGCTCTCCGGCACCGCCGGCTACACCCGGATCAACGGCGGCGCCTTCCCCACCGAGATCTGGACCGCCTACATGGCCGACGTCCTGGAGAGCACCGCCGTCCAGAACTTCGACCTCCAGCCCAGCCGGGGCAACAACGAGCCGAGCACACCCGCCACCACCACCGCCCCGGCCATGCCGTCCCCCGGCACGAGCACCACCGGCGCGCCGACCGGCACCCCGGCCCCGACCACGCCGGCACCCGAACGGCCCACCCCGAGCAGCCGCCCCACCGAGACCCGCCCCACCGAGACCCGGCCGGCCGACCCCACCCCCGAAGCGCCCCACCCCACACCCACCCCGGAGCCACCGGCCGTGACCCCCACCAGCGGCCCCGGCCCCGGGCCCGCCGCCGCCACCCCACCCGCCCCGTAGCGGCCCCGGCCACCACGCGCCTCACGACACCAGCTCCCGCTCCAGCGGCGTCCGGAACCGCGGCGTCACCCGCACCTCCCCCAGCCAGCCCGACAACCGCGCCGCCTCCACCGCGACCGCCGCCCCCGCCTCCGCCCCGGCATCCGTGAACAGCCGCCACACCACCTCGCCGTCCGCACGCTGCGCCCAGCCGCCCACCACCCGGCCGCACCACCAGACCGTCGGCCCCGCGTTGCCCGCCCGGTCGAACAGGGCCGGGACGTCCTCCGGCCGCAGGTACCAGTCACGCCCGCGCCAGCCCATCACCGTCGGATCCAGCGCCGGCAACAGCGCCGCCCACGGCTCCGGCTCCGCCACCGGCTCCACGTCCCCCGGCAGCAGCAGGCCCGTCACGCCCCCGGACAGCGCCGCGTCCACCGCACCCACGTCGGCCAGCGCCTTGCGGGTGTCCCCCAGCGTCCAGCCCGTCCACCACTTCACGTCCTCGACCGTGGCCGGCCCGTACGCCGCCAGCCACCGCCGCACCACCTCCGCCTTGGCCTCCCGCACCGGCACGTCCGGCCACTGCGGCACCCGCGCCCACGGATAGCTGCTGCTCAGCCACGACCCCCGCGGCCGGCACCGGCGCAGATGCCCGTCCGAGGCCAGCAGCCGCAGCAGCCGACTGCCCACGCTCTGCTTCGCCTCGTAGGGCTTGCCCGCCGACATCAGCATCGTCTCGCGCAACGCCGGCACGTCCTCGCCGAGTTCGCTCGTCGTCGCCTCACCGCGCCGCTCCAGCGCCGCCAGCACCGCCCGCTCCGTCTCGGCGAGCCGCATCTCGTCCCAGCCCTCGGCGAACTGGCCGAGGTGCTTCAGCAACGTCGCCCGCTCCTTGACCGCGATCGCCCGCGCCGTGGACGCGCTCACGAACGGCGCGAACTCCTCCGTGACCGCGAAGATCGTCCGCCGCATCGACAGCAGCTTCACCAGCGAGACGTCCTCGTACAACGCCCGCTCGACCTCGGCCGCCCACGGCCCCGCCAACCGCGCGCACGCCGACAGGTACACCGTCGCGGCATCGGTGGCGTGCAGCCCGACCACCGCGTCCGCCACCTGCTCGACCCGCGCCGCCCGCCCGGCGGGCGCCAGCAGGTGCCGCCGCCCCACCCGGGCCCGGCGCTGCTCGTCACCGATCAGGGGCAGACCGCTCGAACGCACACCACTGCTCATGGCCGGACCCTACTGCCACCGTCCGACAACGGCCTCCGGACGCGAAGAGGCGGGCCGCCGCGCACCACGGCGCGACGGCCCGCCCGGGGCCGGTCGGGTCCTCAGAGGTACAGCCCGGTCGACCCCTCGGTGTCGCCGAAGCGCATCGCCGCGACGGCGTGCAGGTCGCGCTCGCGCAGCAGCACGTACGTGGCGCCGCGGACCTCGACCTCCAGCTTGTCCTCCGGGTCGTAGAGCACCCGGTCACCGGGCTCGACAGACCGGACGCTCTGGCCGACTGCGACGGCCTCCGCCCAGGTGCACCTTTTACTCAGCTCCGCGGTCGCCGGGATGAGGATGCCGCCGGTCGAGCGGCGCTCGCCCTCGCTGCCTTCGGTCTTCACCAGGACGCGGTCGTGCAGCATCTTGATCGGCAACTTCTCGCCCAGCCGGTCGTGGCGCGGCGAGTCGTGCTCCGGCGAGGCGGTCTTCGGGGTCGGTTCGTCGTTCGTACTCACGATCCCGAAGGTACCGCTCCCGGGCTCGCAGCGTGACGCTGGCCCGGAGTACGAGAAGCCCGCGCGGGCGGTCCCGGGCCGCACGGTCCCGGGCCACCGGCGGTCCCGGGCCACCGGCGGTCCCGGGCCGCGCAGTCCCCCGGGCACGGGGAAAGGCGCCCGGGCATACGGAAGGCCGGGCACCCGCGGCGCCCGGCCCCGTGAAACCCGCCGTTCAGCTCTTGCGGCGCTTCCGGGCCGAGGCGACCAGCAGCACCAGACCGGCGCCGACGAGCGCGGCCGGGACGACCCGCTCCTTGCGCGGCCGCCCGTCCTCGTCCACGAACTGCGCCTTGGCCTTCTCCACCAGCCCGCTGGCCGCCACGTAGGCCCGGGCGGCCTTCTCCTCCACGGAGGCCACCGCCTTCGCCTTGACCTGGGCGGAGATCGTGGTCGGGTGGACACGCATGGCGAGCTCGTCCAGGGTCGCCGCAAGCTGGGTGCGGGTGCGGGAGATGTCCGCCTCGATCTGGGCGGTCGTCCTCGCCGAGTTGTCCTTCGTGCTCGCCTCGCCCACTCGGGCCACCCCAATTCACTGATGTTGTCCTGTGCGACTGACCCAGTTTGTCAGCTACCGCGAACGGCCGCGCGGCCCCACCCACCATCGGAGGTAAGTTTGCCGTGGTACGACCACCCGCCCACGCACCAGGAGAGTCCCCCGTGACTGAGCGCCTCCAGCCCGGCGACACCGCGCCCGCCTTCAGCCTGTCGGACGCCGACGGCAACCAGGTGTCGCTCGCCGACCACCTCGGCCGCAAGGTGATCGTCTACTTCTACCCCGCCGCGCTCACCCCGGGCTGCACCAAGCAGGCCTGCGACTTCACCGACAACCTGGAGGTCTTCGCCGGCGCCGGCTACGACGTCATCGGCATCTCGCCGGACAAGCCGGAGAAGCTCGGCAAGTTCCGCGAGGCCGAGGACCTCAAGGTCGTCCTGCTCTCCGACCCGGACCACGCCGTCCTGGAGGCCTACGCCGCGTACGGCGAGAAGCAGAACTACGGCCGCACCTACCAGGGTGTGATCCGCTCCACGGTGATCGTGGACGAGCAGGGCAAGGTCGAGCGCGCGCTCTACAACGTGAAGGCCACCGGCCACGTCGCCAAACTGCTGCGCGACCTCAAGGTCGAGACCGCCTGACGAGAGCGCCTGACGAGACGGCCCGGACGGGACGGCCCGGACGGCCGCGCTCCTCACCGGGACGTGCGGACGTCCGGATCGGAGCGGTCGCGAAAAGCGGGTCGGTCGCGAAAACGGAGCGGTGGCGGCGCACCCCCCGACCGGGTGCACCGCCACCGCCGTCTCTCACCTCGGCGGACCGCTGTCGTCAGCAGGTCCCGAGGTCGCTCCAGACGCCCCACGAGCCGCTCGCGCTGGGGTCGTCGCCCTTGGTCCACCACTTGTTCTGGTAGTAGTGGCCCTTCCACGACACCTTGGTGGTGGTCGCGTAGGTGGCAGCCGCGTCCCAGGCCGGCGCACCCGTGCAGGTGCCCGAGGTCGGGGTCGCGGTCGGCGTCACGGTCGGGGTGACCGTCGGGGTCACCGTGGGCGTCACGGTCGGGGTGACCGTCGGGGTCACCGTGGGCGTGACCGTCGGGGTCGCGGTCGGCGTGGCCGTCTGCGACGGGGTCGGCGTCGCGGTGCCGCCGTCCACGGCGCCCCGGCTCAGGTCACCCTTGAGGCCGTACAGCGTGCCGCCGACGTTGACCGTCCAGTTCGACGGCGTCGACACCGGCAGGTAGTAGACGAAGTCCATGTCGATCGACGCACCCGGCGCCAGCGACTGCCAGCCCGGCAGCTTCACCGAGACCCGGTTGTAGGTGCCCTTGAGGCCGCCCACGTTGCCCGGACCGGGGTTGTCCTGCTTGATGACGGTCAGCCCGAAGCCGGACTGGTCCTTCGCGTTGCCCGGAGCCGAGTTGCTGTAGTCGAATTGGAACTCCGTGCCGCCCGGCAGGGTCACCGTCGAGTTGTTGACGATGTGGATCTTCGGGTTGATCGGGTAGTTCGAGTCGCCCAGCGCGAAGTTGGTGAACGACACGTCGATCGGCAGGGTCTGCTGCGGCAGCGCGGTCGTCGAGCGGACCGCACCGTACGGCGAGGCCGCCTTGAACTTGTCGTACATCAGCGAGGTCAGCGTCGAGCCCGGCACGTACTGGCCCTTGCCGCCGTTGGCGGCCGCGTCCCACTTGTAGTCGCCCGCGAGCTCCCAGATCATCGCGCCGCCGGCACCCTGGTTGACGATGTAGTCCGCCTTGGCGCCCACCGACTGCTCGTCCTCGGTGGAGAGGAACACCTTCTTCGAGTCGTTCCACAGCCACGGCGCCACCAGCGAGGAGCTGTAGTTGCGGGCGTAGGTGCCCTGCAGGGCGGTGTCGGTCACGCCGTACTTGGAGAGGTAGTCGGGCACGATGCCCTTCTCCAGGTTCTTCGCGTGCCACATCGGGTTCGAGCCGGCCGGGGACTCCTTGCCCGCGTCGTCCTTGTCGTTCCAGATGTTGTCGATGCCGACGGCGCCGTCACCGCAGGTGGTCAGGCCGGAGCCGACCGGGCAGCTGTTGGTGGAGGAGGTGCCCCAGAGGCCGTTCGTCCCGCCGGTGACGTTCTTGAACCCGCGCGTGTAGTACGGCAGCCCGACGTTGATCCGGCCGCCCGGCACCGCACCGCGGAAGTAGTGGTACGACCAGTCCGCGTTCAAGTAGCCGATCCCGCCGTACTGGCCGGTGCCGTACACGTTGGCCGCGGCCAGCTCGCCGTCCTTGCCGTCGTCGAACAGCGAGGCGTTCGGGCCGACGTACTTGTTCCAGGCGCCGTGCAGGTCGTACGACATGATGTTGACGTAGTCCAGGTACTGCGCCACCTGGAAGGTCTCCATGCCACGCAGCAGGTAGCCGGACGACGGGGCCGCGACCGACAGCAGGTAGTGCTTGCCGTCGGCGGCGCCGGCCCGGTCCAGCTTCTCGCGCAGGGTCTTCATCAGGGCCGCGTAACCCTTGGCGAGCGAACCGCGCTTGGAGTTGGCGAGCTGCCAGTCCAGCGGGTTGCCCGCGTCCTTCATCGAGGTCGGGTACTCGTAGTCGATGTCGACGCCGTTGAAGCCGTACTTCTTGATGAAGTCGACCGAGGAGTTGGCGAAGGTGTCGATGCCCGCCTGGTTGACGCTGCCGTCCGGGTTGACGGTCATCGAGTAGAAGCCGCCGGAGTTGACGCGCTTGCCGTCGTCGCCGAAGTAGCCGCCGGTCTCGGTCCAACCGCCCACCGAGATCATGGTCTTGACGTTCGGGTACTGCTTCTTGAACTTCGTCAGCAGGTTGAAGTGCCCCTTGTAGGGCAGCGACGGGTCCAGCTCCGCACCGGGCACGCCCGGGAAGGAGATCCCGGTGGCCTCGTTCTTGTCGTTGTCGGTGCCGACGGAGATCTTGTTGTCGCCGCCGACGTGCCCGAAGGCGTAGTTCAGGTGGGTGACCTTGTCCCAGGGGACGTCGCTCACCAGGTAGGGCTGGGTCCCGTCCTTGCCGGTGCGCCAGCCCGTGAAGTAGCCGATGATGCGGCGCTGGTGGTCCGCGCCCATCTTCTCGCGGCCCGCGGTGTCGTAGACGCTGCAGTACGGGACGTCCACCCCGGGGGTCTGGTACATGCCGTCGGGACGACAGGACGCGTTGTCGACGGTCGCGGACGCCTGCGAGGGCGCCGCGCCCAGCGTCGCCACCAGCAGGCCCGCCAGGCCGGCGGCCGCCAGCGAGGCCAGACCCGCCCGGGCGGCGGGGCTCTTGGAGTGACGGGCGGCGGTGGGACGCCGCTCCGCCGTGGATCGGATCAACACTCGGTCCTCCGGGAGAGAGTGTCGGCGCGTGCCTGTGGGGGAGCACGCACGTGGGGGAATGCAGATTGGCGCCGAAGCTATGTGGTCTGAACCACATAGGTCAATAGGTCTGTACCAATTGGTCATCAAATCCCCAAGAACGCAGGCCGAACGGCCGATCCGCGACGGCCGGTCCCGGCCGCTCCTCCGCACACCCACGACCACCCCACACCACCACCGGGAAGCACCGGGAAGCCCCGGCTGGGCCGTAACCGAACGCCCCGACGATCGTTCACCCGCACGGGGGACGGGCGCACACCAGCCCGAAGGGGGACGACCATGACGGTCAAGTACACACGCGAACTGCTCGCGGCCACCGCGGCGGCAACCGCCTCGCTCGACGAGATGCTCGCCGCCCTCGGCAAGGAGCCGAACAAGGACCGCCGCAAGTACCTGCGCCGCAAGCTGACCGAGCACGCGATCGACACATCGCACTTCCGGCAGGCCGGAAGCATCTACACCCGCGAACTCCTCCAGGAGGCCGTCTCGGCCTGCCGGAGCGTGGCGGGGGTCGTACGGTTCCTCAACCAGCGCCAGGCCGGCGGCACCCAGGCCCACATCGGCCGCCGGATCAAGGCCCTCGGCATCGACACCTCGCACTTCACCGGACAGGCCCACAGTCGCGGCAAGCAGGGCCCCACCCGCATCCCGGCCGAACGGCTCCTCACCCGGCGTCCGTGGGACGCCAAGCGGCTTCCCGGCGTACGGATCCGCCGGGCCCTCGGAGAGCTCGGCCGACCCGAGTTGTGCGAGGGCTGCGGCACCGGACCCGAGTGGCAGGGCCGCCCGCTGACCCTGGAGGTCGACCACATCAGCGGCGACTGGTCGGACAACCGCCCCGGCAACCTCCGGCTGCTCTGCCCGAACTGCCACGCCGTCACCGACACTTACTGCGGACGCAACAAGAACAGGAGCACCGCGCCGGACCCGGCGGACGGCCAGGACGGCGGCGCACCTCGAAATGGCGGTGTCCGTGCCCCGGGCAAGCCCCTAGACTGAGGACCATGCGGCCTTGGCGTAACCGGCAGCCGCGCGGGTTTTAGGTGCCCGTGGGAGAAATCCCGTGAGGGTTCGAATCCCTCAGGCCGCACGATCCTTCACATCGAAGGCCCGCCCGGAGATGATCTCCGGGCGGGCCTTCGCCGTTCCTGCGCCCCGCTCAGCCCAGCAGCTCCCGCACCACCGGGGCGAGGGCGCGGAAGGCCTGGCCGCGGTGGCTGATGGCGTTCTTCTCGTCGGCCGTCATCTCCGCGCACGTGCGGGTCTCCCCCAGGGGCTGGAGGACCGGGTCGTAGCCGAAGCCGCCCTCGCCGGCCGGGGCGGTCCGCAGGGTGCCCGGGAGGCGGCCCTCGACGACGCGCTCGGTGCCGTCGGGCAGGGCGAGCGCCGCCGCGCAGAAGAAGTGGGCGCCGCGGTGCTCGGGGGCGATGTCGGAGAGCTGGGCGAGGAGCAGGTCCAGGTTGGCGCGGTCGTCGCCGTGCTTGCCGGCCCAGCGGGCGGAGAAGATGCCGGGGGCGCCGTTCAGCACGTCCACGCAGAGGCCGGAGTCGTCGGCGACGGCGGGCAGGCCGGTGGCCGTGGCGAGGGCGTGTGCCTTGAGGAGGGCGTTCTCGGCGAAGGTGACGCCGGTCTCGGGGACGTCCGGAATCTCGGGATAGGCGTCGGCACCGACCAGTTCGACGTCCAGGCCGGCGTCGCCGAGGATGGCGCGGAGTTCGGCGACCTTGTGCTGGTTGCGGGTGGCGAGGATGAGTCGGGTGGTCATGAACCCACCCTAACCGGACGTCAGCCGGTGCAGACCTTGGTGAGGTTGCCCGCGGCGTCGCCGAGCGGCTTGAGGTCGGGGACCTGCTTGTTGTTGGCCGCCTGCTGGATCTTGTCGACCTGGGTGTTGAGGTCGGTGACGGCCTTGGCGACGTCGGTGTTGGAGGAGTTCTTGCCGAGCTGGTCGAGGTCGGTCTTGAGCTTCTGGAGGGCCTGCCCGGCGGCCGCGGCGTCGTTGTTGACGTTGTTGTAGGCGTTGACGACGTCGTTGACGTCGCCGGAGATCGTGATCGCGGTGTTGCCGCAGTCGATGGCCTTCTGCACGGCGGAGCAGCTGACCACGCTGAGCGGGAGGACGGCGATGAGTGCGACCACGGCGAGAGTGGCGGGGCGGGCGATGCCGGCGCGGGTGATGCTGTCGGGCATCAAGTCCTCCTCGTGGGCGCGGTTTCCGTTCAGGAGGGACGCGCGGAGGGTGCCCGTGGTTCCCGCAACGGTGTGCTGCGGGAACCGTACGGTCTCCGGGCCCGGCCTGTAAACGCCGGTGGCCCGGAGAGCCGCGGGTGGCGGGGGGTCAGCCCTCCAGGGCCTTGCGCTGGATCTCGTCGAGCTCGGCGCAGCCGAGGGCGCCGAGGTCGAGGAGGCGGTCGAGGAGGGCGCGGTCGAAGGGGGCGCCCTCGGCGGTGCCCTGGACCTCGACGAAGCGGCCGTCGGAGGTGCAGACGATGTTCATGTCGGTCTCGGCGCGGACGTCCTCCTCGTACTGGAGGTCGAGCATGGGGGTGCCGTCGATGATGCCGACGCTGACGGCGCTGACGCCGCCGGTGATGGGCTGGCCCTTGGCGCGGAGGATCTTCTTGTCGCGGGCCCAGGCGACGGCGTCGACGAGGGCGACGTAGGCGCCGGTGATGGCGGCGGTGCGGGTGCCGCCGTCGGCCTGGAGGACGTCGCAGTCGAGGACGATGGTGTTCTCGGCGAGGGCGCGGTGGTCGATGACGGCGCGCAGGGAGCGGCCGATGAGGCGGCTGATCTCGTGGGTGCGTCCGCCGATGCGGCCCTTGACGGCTTCGCGGTCGCCGCGGGTGTTGGTGGCGCGGGGGAGCATGGAGTATTCGGCGGTGACCCAGCCTTCGCCGCTGCCCTTGCGCCAGCGCGGGACGCCCTCGGTGACGCTGGCGGTGCACAGCACCTTGGTGTCGCCGTAGGAGATGAGGACGGAGCCTTCGGCGTGCTTGCTCCAGCCCCGCTCGATGGTGATGGGGCGGAGCTGTTCGGGGGTGCGGCCGTCGATGCGTGACATAGGCACCGAGCGTAGCCGCTTCCGCCGGGTGGTCCCGGTACGCCCCGACCGGTCCGGAATCGCGCCTGCCGCGGCCGGGCCCGGGGTGCGCCCGGGGGTGCGCCCCGGGGGTACGGGGGTGCGCTCGCGGGGGCGGGGCCGGGTGCCCGGTGCCGGGGGCGCTGCCATTCCGGGCCTTCCGGGCTGCCCGGAAGGCCCTCGGCCCGCCGCCCCGGGGAGGGGGCGCCGGGCCGGAGGGGGGTGAGCCCGGGGGCTCAGCTCACATCATGTCCTCGATGTCGGCGGCGATCGGGTCGGCGTCGGTGCCGATGACGACCTGGATCGCGGTGCCCATCTTCACGACGCCGTGGGCGCCGGCCGCCTTGAGGGCGGCCTCGTTGACGAGGGAGGCGTCCTTGACCTCGGTGCGCAGGCGGGTGATGCAGCCTTCGACCTCTTCGATGTTGTCGATGCCGCCCAGACCGGCGACGATCTTCTCAGCCTTGCTGGCCATCTGTTGTTCTCCCTCTGTCTCGGCCCGTCGGCTGCTCTGCCGGGTGCCGTCCTGCGCTGTGCTGGGGGTCCCCGGCCGGAGGCCGGGGGTGGGTCCGTGCCGGTGCTGACGCGGATTCAGCGGCCGTCGCGCTGCACGGCAGCGCGACAAGCATCACCCGCCCAGGACCGGTATGCCACGTTAGTCCACTTTTGGCCCATTCTGGCGCGCACCGTCTGGATCTTCGTCCGAGGATGACGATCAGCGGGGCTTCCGTCCCGGCGCACGCTGCCTGCGTCTCCAAAAGTGGTCTACACCAATATATGTGTACCCCGATGAACGCAGGAAGGGCCCCGGGTGTTCCTGAGTCCCGTCCAGCGGTCCCGCAGGGGGCCACCGGCCGGCTACCGCTCCCGGAGGGCGAAGGATGAGTTCGGCAGGCGCCACGGCCCCGCAGACCACGTGGTGGCACACCTTCTACGGCGGGCTCCAGAAGATGGGCCGCTCGCTCCAGCTGCCGGTCGCGGTGCTGCCGGCCGCCGGCATCCTCAACCGGCTCGGACAGCCGGACGTCTTCGGCAAGGAGGGCCTCGGCTGGGACAACGTCGCCAAGGTCTTCGCCGCGGCGGGTGGCGCACTGCTTGACTCCTCGCTCGGCCTGCCGATGCTCTTCTGCATCGGGGTCGCGATCGGCATGGCGAAGAAGGCGGACGGCTCGACGGCGCTCGCGGCCGTGGTGGGATTCCTCGTCTACTACCAGGTGCTGCACGCCTTCCCCGAGGACTGCAAGGCGCCCACGATCCTGGTCGGCAACCAGTGTGTGGACTACACCTCGGCGAAGGCGGCGGCCGCGACGTACCAGAACCCGGGGGTGCTGGGCGGCATCCTGATCGGCCTGATGTCGGCCTGGCTCTGGGTGCGCTTCCACCGCACCAGGCTGGTGGACTGGCTCGGCTTCTTCAACGGCCGCCGCCTGGTCCCGATGATCACCGCCCTGGTGGGCATGCTCGCCGCCTGCCTCGCGGTCTGGGCCTGGCCGCCGATCGGCCGCGCCATGAACGACTTCAGCCAGCACCTCGTCGACCTGCAGTCGGGCGGCGCCGGCATCTTCGGCGTCTGCAACCGCGTGCTGCTGCTGATCGGCATGCACCAACTGCTGAACACCTTCGTCTGGTTCCAGTTCGGCTCGTTCACCAAGCCGGACGGCATGGTCGTGCACGGCGACATCCCGCGCTTCCTGGCGGGCGACCCGACGGCCGGCCAGTTCCAGTCCGGCTTCTTCCCCATCATGATGTTCGCGCTGCCGGCCGCCGCCCTGGCGATCGCGCACTCCGCCAAGGTGCACCGCCGCAAGGAGATCTACGGTCTGATGCTCTCGGTCGGCCTGACCTCCTTCGTCACCGGCGTGACCGAGCCGATCGAGTACTCCTTCGCCTACGTCGCCCCGGCGCTGTACGCGGTGCACGCCCTGCTGACCGGCGCTTCGATGGCGGTGACCTGGGGGCTGGGGGTGCACGACGGCTTCAGCTTCTCGGCCGGCCTGATCGACTACGTGATCAACTGGAGCCTGGCCACGAAGCCCTGGATGATCATCCTCATCGGGCTCGGCTTCGCCGCCGTGTACTACGCGCTGTTCCGGTTCATCATCGTGAAATTCGACATGAAAACACCCGGGCGCGAGGACGAGAGCGAGGTCGAGGACGTGACCAAGGCATAAACCGAGCGTCACCACGCGCCTTCCGAAAAGGCCCGCGGACCACCGGTCCGGGGGCCTTCGGCATATCCGGAACAGGGCGATGGTCCCGGTACGGAACTCCGGCTATTCGGCAGCCGGGAAATTCGGCGGCACCCCGGAACGCGACCTGCGGCCCCACCCGGACCCCGCCCCGGCCCGCCCGCACGGGGGCCCGCCGCCGCCCGGGCACCCGGCCCGCCCGCACGGCTTCGGCGGGAGGACCGGACGGGAAACCGGGCGGGGGCCGGGCGGAATCCGGGTGGGGGCCGGACGGGAGCCGGGTGGGGGAAGACCGCCACCGCGACCGCGGCCCGGCGGCCGGCAATCCGCCGCAACCGCGTCACCGGGGCGCCGCCACGGGTTCGCCCGGCGCATGGGAAGGCCCGGCGGAGCGCGACGGCAATGCGGCGGCGTTTTCCGGACGGCGGCCAGGGGGGCCGGAACCCTCTCGCACTCCCCCGCGTCCGGCCGCCCCGGATGCCGCCCGGCCGGCCGGTCCGCAGCCGGCCGCCCCGTGCCCCGCCCCACCCCTGCCGCTCCCGGACACCTGCGCGCGCCGCCGCCCGCCCCGCCGGACGGACGTCCCCGGCGGACCCCCGCCCCCAGGACTGGCCCGCCGGTCGGCCTCCAGTGGTCGACCGCCTCTTTTTGTTGCGCAAATAGCCAAAATACCAATCACGGCGGGTAATCATGATCGTCGATCCGCAAGTAGGTTTCGATTTCATAGCGCTTCTCACCAGCACCGCTTTCAGGGGTTCCCCCCCTTCTCCACCCGTGCTACAAAACTGGTCTACACCACGTGTGGTGTAGACCAGTTCGCGGTTCGGCCCCCTGTGCACCTACCCCCGACCGACCCGCCCTGCCGTTAGGAACCCACCCCCATGAGTCAGTCTGCGCAGGCACCGGCGCCCGCCGCGGCTCCGGCCACGCCCAGCCCCACCAAGAAGTTCGGCCAGAACCTGCTGCAGGGTCTGCAGAAGATCGGCCGCAGCCTCCAGCTGCCCATCGCCGTTCTCCCGGCCGCCGGTCTGCTGCTGCGCCTCGGCCAGGACGACGTGTTCGGCAAGGACGGCCTCGGCTGGAACAAGGTCGCCGCGGTGTTCGCCACCGCCGGTGACGCGGTCTTCGCCAACCTGCCGCTGCTGTTCGCGGTGGGTATCGCGATCGGCTTCGCCAAGAAGGCGGACGGCTCCACCGCGCTCGCCGCCCTCGTCGGCTTCCTGGTGTACAAGAACGTGCTGACCGCCTTCCCGGTCACCGAGGCCGCGGTCGTCGACGGCAAGTACACCGCGGCCACGTACCAGAACCCGGGTGTGCTCGGCGGCATCGTGATCGGTCTGCTCTCCGCCGTGCTGTGGCAGAAGTACCACCGCACCAGGCTGGTCGACTGGCTCGGCTTCTTCAACGGCCGCCGCCTCGTCCCGATCATCATGGCCTTCGTCGGCACCGCCGTCGGTGTCGTCTTCGCCCTGGCCTGGGGCCCGGTCGGCGACGCCATCAAGAGCCTGAACGACACCCTGATCGGCGCCGGCGCGTTCGGCGCTGGCGCGTTCGGCCTGGTCAACCGCGGTCTGCTGCCGGTCGGCATGCACCAGTTCGTGAACTCCTACGCCTGGTTCCAGACCGGTGACTTCACCAAGCCCGACGGCACCGTCGTCCACGGTGACCTCACCCGCTTCTTCGCCGGCGACCCGACCGCCGGACAGTTCATGTCGGGCTTCTTCCCGATCATGATGTTCGCGCTGCCCGCCGCCGCGTTCGCCATCGCCCACACCGCCAAGCCGCACCGCCGCAAGGCCGTCACCGGCATGATGCTGTCGCTGGCGCTGACCTCCTTCGTCACCGGTGTCACCGAGCCGATCGAGTTCGCCTTCGTCTTCATCGCCCCGGCCCTGTACGTCATCCACGCGGTGCTGACCGCCGTCTCGATGGCCCTCACCTGGGCGCTCGGCGTGCACGACGGCTTCACCTTCTCCGGCGGCCTGATCGACTACGCGCTCGCCTGGAACAAGGCCACCGACCCGTGGATGATCATCCCGATCGGTATCGCGTTCGCCGCGCTGTACTACTTCCTCTTCCGCTTCGCGATCGTCAAGTTCGACCTCAAGACCCCCGGTCGCGAGGACGACGACGAGATCGAGGACGTCACCAAGGCCTGACGCCGAGGTACGACCCGCAGCACCCCCGGCCCCGCCCCGCCGCTCGCTCCCCCGAGCGGCGGGGCGGGGCCGTTCGCGCTGCCCGCCCTCGCCCCGCCCGTCCCACCGCCGGAGCGCTCCGGTGAGACGACGGTTGACGAACCGACAAGACCGCTGGTCAACTGAGTCGGTGAACGCCCCGCGCATCCTGGTCACCCGCAGCCACATCGACTTCGGTCGCGTGTGGTCGGCGGCGTGTTGCGCCTGACCTGACCGTTCCCCCGCCGCCGCCCGGCTGACGCCCCGCCGCGCCCCGGCCCCCGCTTCCCGTCACACGTGACCGCCCGCCGCCCGGGCCGCCGCCACGTGCCCGCCTGCACTGTGCAGGCACCACTCCCGTACGAGGAAAGTCAAGGCCTCGCCATGCCCCGCCAGTTGCACCTGTCCGCCGCCCTCGACAGCTCCGGCCACTTCGACGCCGGGCACTTCACCGACCTCGCCCGCCTCGCCGAGCGGGCCACCCTGGACTTCGTCACCCTCGACGACTCCTACGCCCCCGAGCCGCAGCGGCTCGACGCCCTCGCCACCTTCGCCCGGCTCGCCCCGGACACCCGGGGGATCGGCCTGGTCCCGACCGTGACCACCACGCACACCGAGCCGTTCCACACCTCGATCTCCGTCAACACCCTGGACTGGGTGAGCGAGGGCCGGGCCGGCTGGCTGGTCGGGGTCTCCGACACCGAGGCGCAGGCCCGGGCCTTCGGCCGCAAGGACGTCGCCCCGGCCGACGTGCTCTGGGCCGAGGCCGCCGACGCCGCCGAGGTCGCCGCGCGGCTCTGGGACAGCTGGGAGGACGACGCGGAGATCCGCGACGTCGCGACCGGCCGGTTCATCGACCGCGACAAGCTGCACCACATCGACTTCGAGGGCCCGCACTTCTCCGTCCGGGGCCCGTCCATCACCCCGCGCCCGCCGCAGGGCCGGCCGGTCGTCGCGGTCGCCGTCGCCGCGGCCGACCTCGCGCCGGACGCCCCGGCCGGCGGCCGGGCCCGGGTCGAGACGGCGGCCCGGTACGCGGACGTCGTCCTGCTCGACGCCCCCGGCCGGACCGCCCGGCTGGCCGCCGCCACCGAACTGCGGCTGCGCGCGGGCGAGGGCCTGCGCATCCTGGCCCGGATCGACGCCGCCCTGCCCGACGAGACGGCCGCCGCCGCCCTGACCGCCGAACTCTCCGGGGGCGGCGCAGGCGTCGACGGCTTCCACCTGGTGCCCGCCGACCCCGCCCGTGACCTGGCCGCCCTCGCCGACCGCGTCGTCCCGGCGCTGCGCGGGCGCGGACTGTTCCGCACCGGGTACACCGGCCGCACCCTGCGCGACCACCTCGGCCTGGCCCGCCCGGCCGGCCGCTACGCCCCCGCCCCGGCCACCGTCGGCGCGCCTGCCGTCGCCACCGCTGCGACCAACGCCTTCGAGGTGACCCGATGACGGACCGACCGCTCAAGCAGATCCACCTCGCGGCGCACTTCCCGGGCGTCAACAACACCACGGTGTGGACGGACCCGGCCTCCCGGAGCCAGATCGAGTTCTCCTCCTTCCGCCATCTCGCCGAGACCGCCGAACGCGGGAGGTTCGACTTCTTCTTCCTCGCCGAGGGCCTGCGGCTGCGCGAGGTGAAGGGCCTGATCCACGACCTGGACGTGGTCGGCCGGCCCGAGTCGATCACCGTCCTGGGCGCCCTGGCCGCCGTCACCACCCACCTCGGCCTGGCCGCCACCGTCAACGCCACCTTCAACGAACCGTACGAGCTGGCCCGGCGGTTCGCCTCGCTGGACCACCTCTCCGGCGGCCGGGCGGCCTGGAACGTGGTCACCTCCTCGGACGCCTTCACCGGCGAGAACTTCCGCCGCGGCGGCTACCTCGACCGCGCCGACCGCTACACCCGGGCCGCCGAATTCGTGCAGCTGACCCGGGAGTTCTGGGACACCGGGGGCGGGGACGTCCGGCACGTCGGCCCGCAGTTCGACGTCGAGGGCCGGCTCTCCCTCCCCCGCCCGCCGCAGGGGCACCCGGTGGTCATCCAGGCCGGGGACTCCGACGAGGGCCGGGAGTTCGCCGCCGCCACGGCCGACGTCGTCTTCAGCCGGCACTCCACCCTGGCCGCCGGCCAGGCCTTCCACGCCGACGTGAAGCGACGGCTGGCCGCGTACGGGCGCAAGCCGGACGAGCTGAAGATCATGCCCGGTGTCACGTACGTGCTGGGGGACACCGACGCCGACGCCGCCGAGCGCGCCGCCGAGATCCGCCGCGCCCAGGTCGGGCCGCGGACCGCCATCGCCTACCTGGAGCAGATCTGGGGCACCGACCTCTCCGGCCACGACCCGGACGGGCCGCTGCCCACCGCCGACCCGGTGGTGGACAGCACCCTCGTCCAGGGCCGGACCAGGCTCGGCGACCCGCTGGAGATCGCCGCCCGGTGGCGGGCGGTGGCGGCCGAGAAGGGGCTGAGCAGCCGCGAGCTGGTGATCGAGGTGACCGGCCGGCAGTCGTTCATCGGCAGCGCGGCGACGATCGCCGCCCAGCTCGACGCCCACGTGCAGAGCGACGCGGCGGACGGCTTCATCCTCGTCCCGCACCTCACCCCGGGTGGGCTGGACGACTTCGTGGACCAGGTGGTGCCGCTGCTCCAGGAGCGCGGGGTGTTCCGCACCGAGTACACCGGGACGACGCTGCGCGAGCACCTCGGCCTGCCGGTGCCCGGACGGCCCTGAGCCCCGCCGGCGCGCGGCCCGCCACGGACCGGACTCAGATCCGGCGAGGCGGGCCGCGTGCACGCCGGCCTGGAAGCGGCTCTGCGCCCCCAGGTCGGGGTGCCGGTGGTCGCCGTGGTGTCAGGCGGAGCGGCGGCGGCGGAACAGGGCGAAGGCGCCCGAGCCGACGCCGAGCAGCACCGCGGCGGCGCCCGCGATCACGCTGGTGCGGTCGCCGTCGGCGCCGGTGGTGGCCAGCCGCTCGGCGGGGGCGGGCGCGGCCACGGTCACCGTGCCGGACGAGGCGGGGGTGGCGGTCGGCGTGGCGGTCGCGCCGGGCGCGGCCGGGGCGGTGGTGACGGCGGCGGCCGGCGCGGGGGCGGGGGCGGGGGCGGCACCGCCCTTCGGCTTCGGCTTGGCCTGGTTGGTGTCCTGGCCGGTGGCCTGGCCCGTGCCCGTGCCCGTGCCCGTGCCCTGACCCGCGCCCTGGCCGGTGGCCGGGATGGTGGCGGTGGTGGTCGGGCCGGCGCCGCGCCCCTTCGCGGCGGTGTCCACGGCGACCTGGACGTCCACGCCGTCCGAGCAGGCCGTGGTGCCGCGGAAGGGGTGGCCGGCCGACTCGTTGACGAAGACGCAGGGCTGCAACCGGGTCGGGCCGGCCGGCATGGCGGAGGGGTAGGTCACCCGGACCCGCTTGGTCGTCGTGCTGCCGGGCGCGGCCGAGGAGTCACGGCCGTCGAGGTAGAAGCCCGAGCCTCCGCCGTCCGCCTCCCCCCGGGGCACGGCGGTCAGCGCCGTCCACCGGCCGTCGGCGCCGCGCACTTCGAGCTTGGCGTGTCCGTCCGTGAAGAGCACGTTGCCGAGGTTGGCGTAGGCCGACGGGCTCGGGTTCCGGAGCACCGCGTCGAACTCGATCGGCGCGCCGCCGGCGACGGCCGTGTGCGGCACCCCGGCGATGCCGTTGGAGATCGAGTCCACCTTGATCTGGCGGGCGTCCTTGACCTCGGGCTCGACCGGGCTGTCCTGCCACCAGCCCTTGACACTCGACCGGAGGGTGGCGGCGGGACCGACGCCGCCGTTGCTGTCGCCGTTGTGCGGCGTCCCCATGGGTGCGCCGAGCCGCAGGTGGACGTCGGTTCCCCCCGGCGGGACGATGATCTTGCCCGCGACGGTAGAGAAGACGACCTTGTCCCCCGCGGTGCGGGACTCCAGCGAGAGGTGCTCCCAGCCGCCGGTCATGTCGTTGCGCCAGTCCAGGCTCATGGCGTTGGCCGGCGCCCCGAGGCTGGTCTCGACCGAGAGTTCCAGCGCGACGGCGAAGCCCTGGTCCCCCGCGTTGCCGATGGTCTCGGTGAACTCCACCGGCTGGCCGGCGAAGCCGATCCCGGCCGGGCCGTGGACGGTGAGGTTGAGCGGCCCCGCGGCGGCGAAGGCCGGCGCGGCGGTCACCGCCCCTCCGGCGACCAGCCCGGCGGTGAGGACGACGGCCGGCACGACGCCGCGGACACGGCGCAGGGCACGGTTGAGCTGCTTCTGGCGCATGGATTCCCCCCGGAACCTTCCCGGACGGCGGCGAGGCCTCCGGGCAGCACGAAGTAGGCGTGCTGGTGACGTTGACGGTGGCCGGCCCGACGGGCCCGGCCTGGCGGTGGCGGCTCTCCCGCCGCTCACTTACCAAGACGCCCGGGAGGCCCGGCGGTTGCAGGTGATTCCGAAAATTCTTCGTGTGCGCCCGCGAAGGGCCCGCCCGTCGGCTCAGATCTCGTAGACCGCGCCGGCCCGGGCGATGTCGACCGGGCCCGCGAAGGCGGCGGCGGCGTCCCGGCGGTTGTGCTCGGCGTCGGTCCACGGCGGGATGTGGGTGAGGACGAGGCGGCGGGCTCGGGCGGCGGCGGCGTGCTCGCCGGCCTCGCGGCCGTTGAGGTGGACGGCCCGGTAGGTGTCGCGGCCGTCGATGTACGCGGCTTCGCAGAGGAAGAGGTCGGCGTCGCGGGCGAGCTCGACGAGTTCGTCGCTTTCGCCGGTGTCGCCGGAGTAGACGAGGCTGCGGCCGTCGTGTTCGAGCCGGAAGGCGAAGGCGTCGACGGGGTGGTTGACCTGGGCGACGCCGATCCGGAACGGGCCGAGGTCGAAGGTGCCGGGGGTGAGGGTGCGGAAGTCGAAGACCTCCTTCATGCCGGGGTTCTCCGGCATGTCGTACGCGCGGGCGAGCCGCTCGGCGGTGCCGGCCGGGCCGTAGACGGGCATCGGGTCGGGACAGCCCTCGGCGCGGTAGTTGCGGGCGACCCAGTAGGCGCAGAGGTCGACGCAGTGGTCGGCGTGCAGGTGGCTGAGCAGGACGGCGTCGACGTCGTAGATGTCGGCGTACTTCTGCAGGGCGCCGAGTGCGCCGTTGCCGAGGTCGAGCACGACCCGGTAGCCGTCGGTCTCCACGAGGTAGCTGGAGCACGGGGAGTCGGCGGACGGGAAGCTCCCCGAGCACCCCACCACGGTCAGTTTCATCCGAGCCCCTCCGCCCCGACACGTCCTGGCTGCCGCTGGTCATGGCAGTGCGGGCCGGTGAACCGGCCGGTGGCGCTGCCCTCGCGTGTGTCGAGGGTAAGGGCGGAGAGGCACTTTGCCCCCGTCTCCGTGCCGCGCTGTGGCTGGAATCACCAGAACGCCGGGGCCGCCGGTCCGGCGGGGACCGGAGGGGCCGATTCAGCGGTGGCGGGGACGCCGGCGGGCCCAGGCCCTGATCGTCTCGGGGTACCAGCGGGGGTGGCCGCCGCCGACGACGTCCGGGTCGGGCAGCAGGCCGTGCCGCCGGTAGTTGCGGACGGTCTCCGGCTGGACGGTGATGTGGCGGGCGATCTCGGCGTACGACCACAGGTCGGGGCTGCGGCTCACGGCGTCACCTCCGGTTGTGCGTGGGGGCGGGCGTGATCAGCCTGACCGGTGCCCGGGGCGGCCCCACCGCGGACCGCGCCCTGTGGTCATACCGTGACGAACCGGGAGCAGGACGCGGACAAATCACCTGCTGCCACCCGGACAACGGTGGTGGCGGCGGGTGGGCGCCGGGTACGGTTCGCCGCATGACCAACTACTGGTGGCTCGCGCTCTGGACGGTCGCCGCGGCGGTGGGCGCCTGGGTGGGGGGCCTGATCCTGGCCCGCCGGAAGGCGCGGCGGGCCCCCGTGCCGACGGCGCCGCCGCGGCCCCGTCCGGAGCGGAGGCGGGCGGGCGGCCCCGCGCCGCAGGAGATCTGGTGGGCGCAGGTGCCGTTCGAGGACGGCCCGGGGGTGAAGGACCGCCCGTGCCTGGTGCTGCGGGTGACCGGCCGCACCGCGACCGTCGCGAAGATCACCAGCAAGCACCACGCCGACCGGCCGGGCGTGCTGCCGCTGCCGCCGGGCTCGGTGGGCGACCGCCAGGGCCGGACCAGTTGGCTGGAGACGGACGAGCTGCGCGAGGTGCCGCTCGCCGACTTCCGCCGCCGGGCCGGCGTGGTGGACCGGCAGATCTGGGCCCGCGCGCAGCGGGCGATGTCGGCCGGCCGGTGAGCCGTCAGGCCCAGAGCTGGCCCTGCAGTGCCTCGACCGCGGCCTCGGTCGTCTCGGCGGTGTAGATGCCGGTGGACAGGTACTTCCAGCCGCCGTCGGCGACGACGAAGACGATGTCGGCGCGCTGCCCGGCCGCGGCGGCCTTGCGGCCGGCGCCGAGCGCGGCGTGCAGGATCGCGCCGGTGGACACGCCGGCGAAGATGCCCTCCTGCTGGAGGAGTTCGCGGGTGCGGCGGACGGCGTCGGCGGAGCCGACGGAGAACCGGGTGGTGAGCACCTCGGCGTCGTACAGCTCGGGGACGAAGCCCTCGTCGAGGTTGCGCAGGCCGTAGACCAGGTCGTCGTAGCGCGGTTCGGCGGCGACGATCCGGATGCCGGGGACCTTCTCGCGCAGGTAGCGGCCGACGCCCATCAGGGTGCCGGTGGTGCCGAGGCCGGCCACGAAGTGCGTGACGGTGGGCAGGTCGGCGAGGATCTCGGGGCCGGTCGTGGCGTAGTGGGCGCCGGCGTTGTCCGGGTTGCCGTACTGGTAGAGCATGACCCAGTCGGGATGCTCGGCGGCGATCTCCTTGGCGATCCGCACCGCGGTGTTGGAGCCGCCGGCGGCCGGGGAGGCGATGATCTCGGCGCCCCACATGCGCAGCAGTTCGCGGCGCTCCTCGCTGGTGTTCTCGGGCATCACGCAGACCATCCGGTAGCCCTTGAGCTTGGCGGCCATGGCGAGCGAGATGCCGGTGTTGCCGCTGGTGGGTTCCAGGATGGTGCAGCCGGGGGTGAGCACTCCGGTGGCCTCGGCGCGCTCGATCATGTGCAGCGCCGGGCGGTCCTTGATGGAGCCGGTGGGGTTGCGGTCCTCCAGCTTGGCCCAGAGGGTGACCTGGCCGTCGGTGTTGCCGGGGATGCCGGCGGAGAGTCGGGGCAGGCGGACCAGCGGGGTGTTGCCGACGGCTTCGAGCGGGCTGTCGTAACGCAAGGGGGGCCTCCGGCAACGGCGGTGAGGGTCGGGAGCGGCGGCTCCCCCGCCCACGCGGGCGGGCGGGCGGGGGAGCGGGAGATCAGCGGGCGCCGCCGGCCACGGCGGGCAGGATGGTGACGCTGTCGCCGTCGGCGAGGGCGGTGGAGATGCCCTCCAGGAAGCGGACGTCCTCGTCGTTCAGGTAGACGTTGACGAAGCGGCGCAGCTCGCCGCCCTCCAGCAGGCGGGCGGCGATGCCCGGGTGGCGGGCGTCGAGGTCGTGGAAGAGTTCCCCGAGGTTGCTGCCGGAGCCCTCGACGGCCTTGGCGCCGTCGGTGTAGGTGCGGAGGATGGTCGGGATGCGGACCTCGATGGCCATGGGTGCGCTCCTGTGCGAGTCGTGAGGTGGATGGGCCGCAGCGGGCGCGGCGGGGCGGGGTGGGCCCGGGGCGCAGGGCGTGCGGCGGGCGCGGGCGGGCGGCTCAGCGAGAGCGCGCCGGCGTGCCGGGACAGATCGCACTGGCGAGCCGGCACAGGTCGATGTGCAGGCGCGCCACGAGGCGGGTGCCCGGGGCCTGGGTGCTCACATCGACGGAACGCATGGGCTCATCGTATAGATTCCCGGCCTCGCTCCGACATGCCCGTCTCGTGATCCGGATGTTTCTGTTTCTTCTGTTGAGATGACGTCGGCCCGCCGACCGCTCGCGGGCAGTCGGCGGGCCGCGCCCAGGTGGGTGCTGGTCAGGGCTGGTAGGCCTCGACGACCTGGACGTCTTCCTCTGTGATCTCGCCGTCCACGATGCGGAACGAGCGGAACTGGTACGGGTCGTCGGGGCCGTTGCCGTCGGCGGTGGAGACCAGGACGTAGTGGGCGAACGGCTCGGAGGCGTAGCTCACGTCGGTGCGCGAGGGGTAGGCCTCGGTCGCGGTGTGCGAGTGGTAGACGACCACGGGCTCCTCGTCCCGGTCGTCCATCTCGCGGTACAGCTTGAGCAGGTCGCCCGAGTCGAACTCGTAGAAGGTGGGCGAGCGGGCGGCGTTGAGCATCGGGACGAACCGCTCGGGCCGCCCGGTCCCGGCCGCTCCTGCCACCACGCCACAGGCCTCGTCCGGGTGGTCGGCGCGGGCGTGGGCGACGATCGCGTCGCGCAGTTCTCGGGTGATGGTCAGCATGCGGTCAGGATAGCCACGCCCCGCGGGCCCCGGCCGGGGCGTCCACGCCGTGGTCCGACAGGTGGTCAGCCACCGACGTGGGCGTGCTGCTGGTCGTCGGCGACGGCGTCGAGGGCGGCCGGGCTGCGGCGCTTGAGGGCCTGGTAGCCGACCACCAGCAGCACGGCCCAGACGGGGAGGACGTACAGCGAGATGCGGCTGTCCTCGTCCAGGGCGATCAGCACGACGACCAGGGCGAGGAAGGCGAGCGCGGCCCAGCTGCTCCAGACGCCACCGGGTGCCTTGAAGGTGGGCGGCGGGAGGTGGCCGGCCTTCCAGGCCTTGCGGTAGCGGATCTGGCAGATCAGGATCATCGCCCAGGTCCAGAGGCCGCAGACGGTGGCGACCGAGGTGATGTACTCGAACGCCTTGGCCGGGACGAGGTAGTTGAGGACGACGCCGGCGCCCATCAGCAGCGAGGAGAGGGTGATCGCGGCGGCCGGGGTGCGGCGGGAGTTGAGCTTGGTGAGGCCGGCGGGGGCCTGGCCGCGCAGGGCGAGGTCGCGCAGCATCCGGCCGGTGGAGTACATGCCGGAGTTGCAGGAGGAAAGCGCGGCGGTGAGCACCACGAAGTTGATGATGCCGGCCGCGGCGGGGATGCCGATCTTGCCGAAGGCGGCGACGAACGGGCTGACGCCGGGCTGGAACTCGGTCCACGGGACGAGCGAGAGGATGACCACCAGGGCGCCGATGTAGAACAGCGCGATGCGCCAGGGGAGGGTGTTGATGGCGCGCGGCAGGGTCTTCTGCGGGTCCTCGCTCTCGCCGGCGGTGACGCCGACGAGTTCCACGCCGAGGTAGGCGAACATGACGATCTGCAGCGTCATCACGGTGGCGCCGATCCCCTTGGGGAAGAAGCCGCCGTTCTCCCAGAGGTGGCTGACCGACGCGGTGTCACCGGCGTCGCTGAAGCCGAGGGTGAGGACGCCGATGCCGATCAGGATCATGCCGATGATGGCGGTGACCTTGACCATGGAGAACCAGAACTCGATCTCGCCGAAGAGCTTCACCGAGATCAGGTTGGCCGCGTAGAGGACGACCAGGAAGGTCAGCGCGCTGAGCCACTGTGGGATGCCGGGCGCCCAGAACTTCACGTAGACGGCGGCGGCGGTGGTTTCCGCCATGCCCGTGACCACCCAGAAGAGCCAGTACGTCCAGCCCGTCACGTAGCCCGCGAAGGGGCCGAGGAACTCCCGGGCGTACTCCGCGAAGCTGCCGGACACCGGGCGGTACGTGAGGAGTTCACCGAGCGCCCGCATGATCGCGAAGATCGCCACGCCCGCCACCGCGTACGACAGGATCAGGCTCGGGCCGGACTTGGAGATCGCGGTGCCGGCGCCGAGGAAGAGGCCGGTGCCGATGGCGCCGCCGATCGCGATCATCTGGATCTGGCGGCTGCCCAGCCCCCGCTCGTAGCCCTCGCCGTCCGGTTTGGTGTCGACCGTTTCGTCGTGGAGCTGCTCGGCCATGGTGCACCGTCCTGGGTGGGTCTCGTGGGGTGAGAAGTCGTACCACGCGACGTCCGGACAGCGGTGTTCATCTGAGCGACATTTGAGCATGGAGTACTACGGTTTCGCCCGTTTTGAACCTAAAGGCCCCGACCTCCTGTCCAGCATGCGGACGGGGGTCGGGGCCTGCCCGGTTCCGGGCAGAATTCAGTCCGAGAGCGCCTCCAGCAGCGACTCCTGGAGGGCGCCCAGCCACAGGTACGCCATCACCAGCGGCTTCCGCTCGTCGGCGTCCGGCAGGTCGTACAGCCCCTGCTCGTCCTCCTCGGTGACGTCCAGCCGCACGCCCAGGGTCAGCCGGAGGTCGTTGAGCGCGCACAACCAGCGCGGGCAGTCGGCGGCGGGCAGCTTGAGCACCCCGCCCTCACCGCCGAGCCCGTCCAGCGCCCGGACCACCTGCAGCGCGTCGTCGCGCTTGCGGGCGCGCAGGTCGAGCTCGGTGTAGCGGCGGAACTCACCGGAGGCCGCCCTGCTCTCGTCGTCCTCGGGCTTCTCCGGGTCCCGGTAGGCGTCCGGGAACAGCCGGGCCAGCGCCGGGTCCGAGGGCGCCTCGGTCGGGCCCTCGGCGAACAGCGCGGCCAGCGGGTCGCCGCCCTCGCCGCCCGGGCCGGGGCCGATCAGCTCCAGCATCTGCACTTCCAGGGAGCGCAGGATGGAGGCCTCCACCTCGTCCAGCGCGATCGCCGCGCTCCCGCCGCCGGCACTCTCGAACAACCCAGCCATCGTTATCGGTCAGCCCGTCTTCGTCGTCTTCGGTGGTGCGGCGCCGCCCCCGGTGGTGCGGCACCCGGCGGCGCCGCGGCTCAGTCGTGCTGGAGCGTCGCCCAGAGGCCGTAGCCGTGCATCGCCTGCACGTCGCGCTCCATCTCCTCGCGGGAGCCGCTGGAGACCACCGCCCGACCCTTGGTGTGCACCTCCATCATCAGCTTCCGGGCCTTGTCCTTCGGGTACCCGAAGTAGGCCTGGAAGACGTACTGGACGTAGCTCATCAGGTTGACCGGGTCGTTGTGCACGATGGTCACCCAGGGCGTGTCCGGCTCCGCCACCGGCAGGCCTTCGACCTCCGGTCGCTCGATCTCTGCGGGCGCGACACTCACCGCCGGGTCCTCCTTGCCGTTCCTCCGGTACCTGCACCTTTCAGCCCCCATGCTGCCATCCGGGGGACCTCCGGGCGATTCCGCCCCACGCCTTCGCGAACGCCCCCCACGAGAAATCGTCAATCTGACGCTAAGTGGTAGTAGCATCATCCCCATGGACGCCACTTCAGTGCGCGCGGCCGGTTCGACCGCGCTCCTCACCGACCGCTACGAGCTCACCATGCTGCAGGCCGCCCTGCAGAGCGGGGCCGCGCACCGCCGCTCCGTGTTCGAGGTGTTCACCCGCCGCCTGCCGAGCGGGCGCCGTTACGGCGTGATGGCCGGCACCGGCCGGGTCCTGGACGCCGTCGAGAACTTCCGCTTCACCGCGGCGCAGCTCGACTGGCTGGCCGCCCAGGACGTGGTCGACGCCGACACCCTGCGCTTCCTGGCCGACTACCGCTTCACCGGCGACATCCACGGCTACCCGGAGGGCGAGGCGTACTTCCTCGCCGCTGCTGACCGTCGAGGGCACCTTCGCCGAGGCGGTGATCCTGGAGACGGTGATCCTGTCGATCCTCAACCACGACTCGGCGATCGCCGCCGCCGCCTCCCGGATGACCTCCGCCGCCGGCGGGCGCCCGGTGATCGAGATGGGCGCCCGGCGCGCCCACGAGCAGGCCGCCGTCTCGGCCGCCCGGGCCGCGTATGTGGCCGGCTTCGCGGCCACCTCCGACCTGGAGGCCGGCTTCACCCACGGCATCCCCACCACCGGCACCGCCGCGCACGCCTTCACGCTGGTGCACGACAGCGAGCGGGACGCGTTCCGGGCGCAGATCGCCTCAATGGGCAAGGGCACGACGTTGCTGGTCGACACCTACGACCTGCGCGAGGCCGTCCGCACCGCCGTCGAGGTGGCCGGGACCGGGCTGGGCGCGGTGCGGATCGACTCCGGCGACCTCACCCTGCTGGCCCACCGGGTCCGCCGCCAGCTGGACGAGCTCGGCGCCCGCGACACGAAGATCATCGTCACCTCGGACCTCGACGAGTACGCGATCGCCGCCCTGGCGGCCGCCCCGGTGGACGGCTACGGCGTCGGCACCAGCCTGGTCACCGGCAGCGGCCACCCGACCTGCGCGATGGTCTACAAGCTGGTCGCCCGGGCCGCTTCGCAGGACGGCCCGCTGGTGCCGGTCGCCAAGCGCGCGGCCGGCGGCAAGACCAGCATCGGCGGCCGCAAGTGGGCGGCCCGGCGGCCCGACGCGGACGGCGTGGCCGAGGCCGAGGTGGTCGGCACCGGCCCCGTCCCGGCCGGCCTGGAGCCACACCTGCTCCAGGTGCCGCTGGTGCTGGCCGGCGAGGTCGTCGGCCGGGAGCCGCTCGGCGCGGCCCGCGAGCGGCACGTCCGGGCCCGCGCGGGGCTGCCGCTCTCGGCCACCCAGCTCTCCAAGGGCGACCCGGTCCTGCCGACCGAACTGATGCTGTGACAGCGGGCGGCGGACCGCGGGGCGGGGCCGGGTGCTCCCCGGACCTTCCGCCCCCGGGTGCCACTGCCTACAGTCGACCGTAGAGTTCCCACCGGAGGCGCACAGAACCGGCGCGCCGTCCCCCCACAACCGAGGATGCGAGCCATGCACCGGGCACTGATCGTCGTCGACGTGCAGAACGACTTCTGCGAGGGCGGCAGTCTGGCCGTCGCCGGCGGGGCCGAGGTGGCCGCCGCGATCACCGACCTGATCGCCGAGGGCCGCCCCGGGTACCAGCACGTCCTCGCCACCCGCGACAACCACATCGACCCGGGCGACCACTTCTCCGACCACCCGGACTACGTCAACAGCTGGCCGGTGCACTGCGTGGCGGGCACCGAGGGGGTGGGCTTCCACCCCAACTTCGCGCCCTCCGTCACCTCCGGCGCCATCGAGGCGGTCTTCGACAAGGGTGCCTACGCGGCGGCGTACAGCGGGTTCGAGGGGCTGGACGAGAACAACCGCGGGCCGGTCGACTGGCTGCGCGAGCGTCAGGTCACCGAGGTGGACGTGGTCGGCCTGGCCACCGACCACTGCGTCAAGGCCACCGCGCTGGACGCGGCCCGGGCGGGCTTCACCACCCGCGTCCTGCTGGACCTGACGGCGGGCGTGGCACCCGGGACCACCGCCGCCGCGCTGGAGGAGCTGCGGGCGGCCGGGGTCGAGCTGGTCGGCACGCCGACCGTTCACGGCTGAGCCGGGTCAGCCCTCACCGAGCAGCAGTTCCACCACGTCGGTGCCGCCCTGCCGGAAGGCCTCGCGCAGTTCGGCGCCGACCGCGTCCGGCTCGGTGGCCAGCCGGGCGCCGGAGAGGTAGACCACCCGGATCCCCAGGTACTCCATCCGGTGCTGGCCGCCGCGCACCCAGGCGGCCTCGCCCTCGCTGACGCAGCGCAGCTCCGAGTCGACCTCCACCGCCACGCCGGCCTGCGGCCAGTACAGGTCCGGCACGGCGATGTAGGTGCCGCCGCGCATCCGCAGCTCCGGGCCGGCCAGCGGGACGGGCAGCAGCCACTCGTCCACCAGCTCGCCGATCCGCGCCAGCGCGGCGTCCCGCTCCTCGGCCAGCAGCTCGTCCAGCGCGGGCCGCACCCGCAGGTCGGCGGCCAGCCCGGACTCGGTCAGCTCGGCGACCAGCTCCCGGAGGGTGCAGCGGGCCTCGGACCGGCGCACCCGGGCGCCGGCCCGGCCCAGGGCCTCCCGGAGCACCTCGCGGACGGGCAGCGCGGCGCCGTCGCCGGACTCCGCCGCGCCCTCGGCCGTCCACTCGCGCAGCGCGTCCGCGACCGCCCGGGCGACCGGCGCACAGGCCAGCCCGTGCACCGAGCGGGCCACCAACTCCCGTTCGGTACGCCGGATCCGGACCTCGCCGGCGTCCTTCAGGCGGCGCTGACGGGGCACCAGCACGTCCACCCCGGTGACGGCCGGAAGCCGGGGCACCGCGGCGAAGCCGTACAGCGCGAGCGCGGCGGTGCCGGTGATCACCGCGCCCTCCCGGCGGCCCTCCTCCCGGCCGTTCTGCGCCGCGTACAGCAGCGCGGCCCACATCCGCTGCTCGGGGGTGGGTTCGCCGGACTGCAGCAGGTAGACCCTGGGCAGCAGGCGCTGCCAGGGCCCGCCGCGGCGGCAGTGCTCACTGACGACCCGGCCCGGCACGCCCCGGGCGCGCAGCTGGCTGGCGGTGATGACGTTCTGCTGACGCTTCGCCAGTTCCTCCAGGGACGGCGGCGGCGAGGGAATCCGGTAGCTCATGCCGACACCATCCCCAACAGCCCGGACCGCTCATCGGTCGCCTGACGCACTGTTACCCAACCGTCGCGAAAACGGGATCAGCCCGCACTAAAGTCCCCATACCCTCACCCATTTGGAGTAATGGGAGGTCAGGCGGTTGCCGCCGCTGGCCGTGGCCGGTCAACGACCAGGGTTTCTGACCGAGAGTGACCAAGGGCATACGCCGAAGCGCCGCCGGACGTCACTCCCGCTCCCTGGATTGCCTACCCTTAGTTCATGTCACGTGACGAGACCGCCGGCCTCCGCGCGGCCCAGCTCCGCCTCGGCCGCCTGCCCGGATACGTCCGCCGGCCGGACCCGGCCCGCCGCAGCGGCGAACAGGGCCATACGTACAAGAAGGGCTGGGAGGTCCGCTTCACCGCCCGCAGCGAAGCCGAGATAGCCGAGATCCGCGACCTCGTGGTCGCCGCCGGATTCGCCCCGGCCAGGCCTTTCTTCAAGGGGCACCAACTGATCCAGCCCGTCTACGGGATGGCCGCCGTCCAGGCCTACCTGGCCGCGAGACAGGCGGCCGAGGAACACGCCGCCCGCACGGCCGCCGGCCGGGGGCGGGGAGGTGACGGAACCGACGCGGGCGGCGGGACCGGCCCGGCGGACGCGGCCGACGCGGCCGACGCGGCCGACGCGGCCGGCGCGGCCGGCGCGGCCGGGGCAGCCGACGGGGCCGGCGCGGCCGTCCGGCGGCACCGGGAAGGCGCCGCGAGGGGTACCGGGGAGGGCCCCGGGGAGGGCGACGCCGAGAGCGTGGCGGCCGCGGCCCGTGCGGCGGCGGCCACTGCGGCCGAACTGGCCCGGCGGCGGGCCGTCGAGTCGTTCCCCGCCCAGCTCGGACGGAGCACCGCGGCGGACGACCTGCCCTCCCCCTCGGAGGTCCGCACACCCAGCTGACGCATCGTCATACCGCCCTTCCCGTCCGGCCGTCCGCACATACGGCAGGCGCGAGGGGTGCGAACGGGGCGGGCGCAGGCCGACCCGCCCCACCAATCCCTGCCCCACCCCACCACCCGGCCCCGCACCTTCGCCACCCCGGACGCCCGGCTTCGCCCGCCCCCGGCGCGCCGCGGCCCACGGGAGCGCACCACCCACCCGCACGCCCGCCTCCGCGCCCGCTGCCCATCCGCCGCGCGCGCGTCCGGTGGCGCGGGCGGGGCTTCACGCCTCGGGTGTGGACGTGAGCCACCGGACCGCCTACGGTGGCCCATCAACCGCTCCACCGCCCTTGCCGGCCACCCTCGCTGACCGGCCATGACATCTTCACTCTCGCGACCCTGGCAGCGCTGCGCACCACCTCCATCACCGGCCCCGCGCCACCCCGCCGCCCGTCGGCCCACACCCGGCCACCGCTGGAACCGGCCGAGCGGCGGCACGTTCCGGGCATTCAATCCGATTGGTAACCCAGCGCACCGAGCGCCTACCGTAGAGTGAGCACGGATGATCGACCGCCAGAAGCCCATCTCACTTGCCGAGAAGCCGAGATGACCAACCGTCATGACAGCACCGCCGAGCCTCCCCCGGGGCCCGGCGAACCGCCTGCGGTATCACTGGAGTTCGCGGCGTTCTGCGAGCTCCACCGGCCGCGTTACCTCAGCTACGCCCGGGTCTGGCTGCCGGACAGTACCGAGGCGGCCGGCGCCGTCCAGCAGGCGTTCGCCGAAATCGCCGTCCAGTGGCGCGAGTTGCTGGGAAGCTCCAACCCGACCGCGAACGCCTGGCAGATCCTGCGCGGGACGGTCAACGAGCACACCCGCCGCGCCGACCCGCCGGCCGGGCCCAGCCGCCCCGCCGACGACGACCTGGCGATCCTGCACTACATCGTCGGCCTCGCCGCCCCCGAGATCGCCGACGTCATCGGCACCGACACCGCCAGCGTGGCCGGCCGGCTCCGCCGCACCATGCTCCGCGAGGCCTCCGGCTGGTGACCCCGGCCGGGCCGTCGCGCCCCACTCCCCCGCACCGCCGTTCGGCCGGCGGGATCAGACCCGCTCGCCCGTCACGTCGAACAGGTGGTGGACCGGGTCGTGGACCAGGTAGCGGGAGAACGACTCCACGGTGAAGCGCGCGCCGTCGCTGCGGTTTCCGGTGCGCTGCCACTGCTCGGCGGCCAGCCGCTCGAACGCGTCCGCCAGGACCTGCGCGGCCTCGTCCAGCTCCACCGAGACCTTCTGCGGCAGCTGCTCCGCGTAGCGCTCCGCCACGGCCGTCTCGTCCTGGTCCCAGTTCGGGAAGTCCGGGTTCTCCCGGTCGAGCATGAGGTTCAGCCGGAAGTGGAACAACCGGAAGACGTCCCGCACATGGCACGCGTACTCCAGGTCCGACCAGATCTCCGGACGGGGGCGGCGGCGCAGCTCCTCCTCGTCCCCGGCCAGCACGGCCACCCAGGCGCCGGCGTTGTCCCGGATCAGCCCGGGGACGGCCTCACGGGCCACGGCCGCGGAGTCCAGGCCGCAGTCCGGGCAGGCGCGCTCCAGGACCCACGTCCAGTCCTTGGTGTCCGGGACGATGGCGTCGCCGGGGACGGCGGTGATGGCGGCGGGGGTGTTCTCAGGAGTGGTCATGCGTCCAGAATGGCCGCCCGGGCGCGGCCCCCACCAGCGGCCACAGCGCCAGCGGGCACCGAAATGCTGCCAGCCCGACGCCGCTCAGCCCCCGCGCCGCGGCTCGGCCCGCTGGGCCCGCTCGGCCTGCTCGGCCTGCTGGGTGTGCTCGTCCTGCTGGGTGTGCTCGTCCTACTCGTCCCGCTCGTACGCCTCGCGGGCCTCCAGCAGGGCGGCCAGGTGCTCGCGGCTCCACCCGCAGACCGCGTCCATCGGCCCCAGCAGCGAACGGCCCAGCGGCGTCAGCGCGTACTCCACCCGCGGCGGGTTCTCGGCGTACTCGGTCCGGCTCACCACCCCGTCGTGCTCCATCGCGCGGAGCGTCTCGGCCAGCACCTTCGCCGTGATGCCCACCAGTGGCACCCGCAGCTCGGAGAACCGGCGCGGACCGCCCTCCAGACAGCGCATCAGCTTCCAGGTCCACTTCTTGCCGCCCAGCACCGGCATCGTCTGCACCGGGCAGTCCGGGTCGAAGAAGTCCGCCGGCAGGGGTGCGAGGGGCGGGTGTTCGAGAGGCTGGGGTGCGAGAGGCGACGGTTCCAGCGGCAGGGGTTCGATCGCGGTCTGCGGCATGGCCCCGACCGTAGCCGACCCGCCGTCCCCGCGGGCCCCCGCCGGTACCGTTGAAGTAACCGGCACCCCCCGGTCTACCGTCACCGCAACGGCGGGCGACAGCGCCCCCGGCGAGCGGACGGAGACCACAATGAGCAGCACCCCCCAGCAGGTTGACCGCGGCATCGTCGTCTTCGGCGCGGGCGGCCAGGTCGGGCGCGCGGTCGTCACCGAGGCCCTCCGGCGCGGACTGACGGTCACCGCCGCCGTCCGCGACCCCGAACGCCACCGGGACCTCGTCGGCGAGGGCGTCAGCCTCGTGCGCTGCGACGTCACCGACCCGGCCGCCGTCGCCGCCACCGCACACGGGCACACCGCCGCCGTCTCCACCGTCTACACGCCCGACGTCCCCTCCACGGACTTCTACGGGGCCACCGCCGACGCCCTGGTGGCCGGCCTCGGCACGGCCCGGGTCCGCCGGCTGGTGCACGTCGGCGTCGCCACCACCCTGGAGACCGCGCCCGGCACCGCCGTCCACGACGACCCGGCCTTCCCCGAGGCCTATCGCGCCTTCTCGCTCGGCCACGCCCTCGCCCTGGACCGGCTGCGGGAGTCCGGCGCCGCCCTCGACTGGGTCGTGGTCACCCCTCCCCTCGACCTCGACCGCACCGCCCCCGGCACCGGCCGCTACCGGACCGGCGGCCCGCAGGTCCTCGGCGAGCGCATCGCCCAGGCCGACCTCGCGGTGGCCGTGGTCGACGAGCTCACCGCACCCGCCCACCACCGCGAGCAGATCGCCGTCGCCGCGTAGCCCGGCGTGCCCGGCGCGGGCCGGCGCGGGCCGGCGCGGGCCGGCGCGGGCCCTCCGCAGGCAGATCCGCCCGGCCGCAGGGAGATCCGCCCGGCCAAATCCGCTGGTCGGACCGGGGCGCAGCGGTCCATGCTGGACACCATGCTCATCCGCGAAGCCACCCCCGACGACTGGCCGGCGATCTGGCCCTTCCTGCGCGAGATCATCGCCGCCGGCGAAACCTACAGCTGGGACCGCGACACCGACGAGGAACGCGCCCGCGCCCTCTGGTTCAAGCCCGCACCCGGCCGCACCTTCGTCGCCGTCGACGAGGACGGCACCGTCCTCGGCACCGCCGAGAGCCACCCCAACCAGGCCGGCGGCGGCTCCCACGTCGCCAACGCCGGCTTCATGGTCAACCCCCGGCACTCCGGCCGGGGCGTCGCCCGCGCCCTCTGCGCCCACGTCCTCGACCGGGCCCGCGCCGACGGCTACCGCGCCATGCAGTTCAACGCCGTCGTCGAGACCAACCACCGCGCCGTCGCCCTCTGGCAGACCTTCGGCTTCGAGATCCTCACCACCGTCCCCGAGGCCTTCCACCACCCCGACAAGGGCTACGTCGGCCTGCACGTCATGCACCGGAAGCTCTGAGGCCGCCCGGACATGATCAACGACGCCGCACTCGCCGAGAAGCCCACCCTGCACGGGCCCACCATCACCCTCGTGCCCCTGGCCGCCCACCACACCGAACCCATGTGGCGGTTCACCGCCGACGAGGAGACCAACCGCCTCACCGGCACCCGCCAGGCCTTCACCCAGGACCAGATCCGCACCTGGTGCGCCACCCGCGCCGAACAGCCCGACCGCCTCGACCTCGCCGTCGAGGACCCCGCCACCGGCCGGTTCCTCGGCGAACTCGCCCTCAACGACCTCGACCGCGACAACGCCTCCGCGAGCTTCCGGATCGCCCTCACCCCCGGCAGCACCGGCCGCGGCATCGGCACCGAGGCCACCCGCCTCCTCCTCCGCCACGCCTTCGAGGAGGTCCGCCTCCACCGCGTCCACCTGGAGGTCTGGGCCTTCAACGAACGCGCCGCCCGCGCCTACGAGAAGGCCGGCTTCATCCTCGAAGGCCGCGCCCGCCAGGCCCATCACTGGGCCGGCGAGTTCCACGACGTCCTGCACATGGCCGCCCTGCGCGACGAGTGGCTGGCGGCCCGGGCGCAGGCCTACTGATACGGGTTCCCCGTCGGCGGCGCCGGAGGCTGCTGCGGCGGCGGCGCGTAGCCGTACCCCTGCTGCCCGGGCTGCCCGGGAGGCGGTGGCACCGGATACGGGTAGCCGGTGCCACCCGGCACCGCCGCCGCCTCCCGCTGCTTCCGCCTCCCGCGCACCACCAACGACACGCAGACGGCGACGAGCACCAGCCCAAACAGCACCCCTGCGCCGATGAGCGTGTAGGTGATCCCGGGATTGCCCTTCACCCCCGCGGAGGGCACGCCGGGCGGGGCCTCGGAAGCCTCGTCGGTGGACTCCGGCGCCGCATCGGGCGGAGCGCCTTGAGACTCCACCCGCTTCAGCAACGGGTTCTCCCTCGGCCCGCTATCGACGGCAGGATTCGCCGCCAGGGCCTTGGCAGGGTCGACGATCCCGTACCCGTAGTGGGCATCGGGCACTGCCGAACCGTCCGACGGAGGGGCAGCGCTCTTGATCATCCTGTTGATGACCTGCCCGGCGGAGAGATTGGGGTACTTCGAACGAATGAGGGCCGCCGTGGCGGACACATAAGCAGTGGCGTCAGAGGTTCCCCTTCCGATGCCATAGCTCGACGCCGATTTGGCCGTGGCCTGGTACACCTCCACGCCTGGCGCCGCAAGCGTGGTTTCAGGACCGAATGTGGATCTCTCCCATGCTTTGCCGTACTCGTCGATCGCCGCCGCCGCCACGACCCCAGGGAAGGCAGCCGGGTATTCAACGGACCCTGACTTGTCCCCGCTGTTTCCCGTGGCTGCTACAAGGACGACATCCTTCGAAACCGCGTAACTGATCGCGGCACGCGCTTGGGAGTCGAACCGCGAGAAACCGCCGATCGACATATTGATGACCTTCGCCCCGTGATCAACGGCGAATCTGACAGCCAGCGCAATGTCCGACTGCTGGAGGTCCGGAGACTCATCGTTGGTTCTGATCTTCACCGGAAGGATCTTCGCCTTCGGCGCCAGACCCATCACCCCTGCCTGGGGTCCGTGTCCACGAGCAGCAATCAGGCTCGCCATGCCTGTTCCATGGCCGGTCTTGTCGTCCCTGCCATCCGTCTTCCCGCCTGAGAAGTCGGCACCGGGAAGCACCTGGTCGATCATGTCCTGGTGGTCAGGACTGACGCCACCATCCACCACTGCGACCACGATGCCCTCACCCTGACTGATGGGCCAGACTTTGGTCTCCGCCTCGAAGCTCTTTAGTGCCCACTGAGAGTCCCGAGCCTGGTCCGCCGCTGCCGGTGAGACAGCGATTCCCCAAAGCAGGGTCCCAGCAGCCAACGAAGCTGCACCTCGCACAAGCCGGCTGCTCGTCAAGCCTGGTCACCCCACTCAGCGAAGCGTCCCGCAGGTCTCCGACCTGCGGGACGACCGATCATCAGCCTGTCCACCAGCGGACAGGACTCATTCCACCACGTTCGGGTTGGTGGGCTTGTCCGACGCCCAGGTCTCCTCATCCTCGACGAGGTAGTCCGGCCGCTTGCCGTCCTTGTCCTTGTCCCTGTTGCGCCGCTGGGCATCGGTGAGCGGCATGCCGGGAGCCACACCGCCCGTAGCGTTCGCGCCCAACTCTCCCCTGACCCGGCCTCGGGCCCCGAGCCCGGAACCGCCTTCGGTGAAGGCCTGCTTCGCCCCGGATCCGCCGCCCGGACGCGCTCCCCCGCCGACGATGCCTCCGGCCCGCCCCGAAAGGCCGCCTCCGGGACGGGCCCCTGCGGCGCGGCCTCCAGTCCCGAAACCGCCTTCGAGCACCTCTCCCGCGCCGAACGCCTTACCCCCGCCTCCGGCAGCCTTGCCGGGGACGCTTGCTGTACGGCCAAGTACGTCCTTGTTCTGAGTCCCGCCGCCCTTGCCCGGGTTGTTTCCCTGCCCTGCCTGCCCACCCATGATCGGCCCACCTCCGGTCGGACCCGGTCCGCCACCATTGCCACTCGTCGTGGGACTGATGGGTGTTCCGGGGTTGGACGTCGGATTGGCGGGGTTGGTGGACAGCGGGCTGGTCCCGGATGTGCTGGGAGGATTGACCGTCGTACCGTCGATCCCCGTGCCGGGGCCGTAGTTCGTGACGGAGGGCGGCTTGGGCACTGCATGCACCGTGCCGCCCTTGATTCCCGAATCGGTCGGCGCGGCTGGTCCGGCCGGCGTCGAGCGCTTCGGTGCGGACTGGGCAGCGGGACGCTGAGACAGCGACGGCGTGCTGCTGCCACTCGACTTCGGAGTGGCAGCAGTGCTGGTGTATCCAGCCCCGGCCATCATGGCGCTGAATGCACCCTCCCCTGTGGAATCGCCCGACGAAGTGGCGTCGTCGAGATCACCACGACTCTTCTCGCCCTTTGGCGGCGGAAGCGCCGGCGGCGGCTTCAGCATCGGCGCCGCGACCCGGTAGTGCATCGCCAGCGTCTGCATGATCGCCGCCGCTTCGGCCTTCTTCTGCTCCGCGACCGCCGTCTTCGTGTCCTCGTCGTCGCCGCCGAAGACGGCGGAGACCGTGTCACCGACTCCGTCGGTGAACTGCTCCCACCCGCTGGGCTCTTCGGGCATGTCGTGCTTGGCCTGGGCGATGGCCTCGGACAGGTGCTTGAGGGTGTTGGCGGCGTCGTTGGCGTAGGAGGCCGCGTTGTTGATGGTGGCGGCGAGGTTGAGCATGCGCTTGTGGAAGGCGTCGCTGGTGCTGCCTTCCCAGCTGACGGCGGCCTCGGTGCTGGCGCGGGTGAGGGTGGCGCGGATGGCCTTGAGGGTGTCGGCGGCGCGGCGCCAGGGGTCGCTGGCGGCCATCACCTCGCCGGGGTTGAGGGCCTGCGCCATCTTCCGGAGTTCGGCGTGGCTGTAGTCGTTGAACTTGGTGTAGCCCGATCCGCTCATCGGTGGCCGTCTCCGTTCTCCGGGGGCTGTTGGCGTGCGGCGCTCATCGCTCGGACTTCCCGCCGCTGTGCTGGGCCGGGGCGACGGTCTGGGCGTAGGCGACGGCGCTGGTGGCGGAGGGGCTGGCGACCGACCAGCCGTCGTCGCCGAGCTTCAGCTTGCCCGAGGTGCGGTGTTCCTGCTCCTCGTAGTTGGTGGCGGTGAGTTCGGCCTTCTTCTGGGCGTCGTCGACGGCGTCCTGGAGCTGGTTGAGGACGTCGCGCAGGCCGTCCCGCATGGTCTGGTAGCGGTCGTGCAGCTCGGTGGCCTCGGCGAAGGTGCCGAGGGCGCTCTTGCCCACGGCGCTCTGGCCGTGGGCCGTGGTGCCGTCGGCGTGGTGCTGGAACTCGGCCAGCAGTCCGCGCACCTGGGCGGCGAACGCCCTCAGCTGTTCGACCTCGACGCGGTATCCCTGGCCGCCCCCGCCGGTCGTTCCGGTCCCCGTCGCCACTTCCGGCGCCTCCCCCTGCGTCCGTCGTTCCGCTGCCCTGTGAAGCTGCCCTATGGAAGCTGCCCCGTGAAGCGGCCCCGTGAAGCCACCTTGTGGAGCCGTCCCGTTCGACTGTCCTGCGCAGCTTCCGGAGACACATGTCTAACACATGCTCCGGGCCGGGAGTATGGCGCTTCGGCCGAACCGCCGACGGCCTGGCGCACCGTCAGTTCGCGGACGTCCCCTTCTGTAGGGCGGCGAGGGCCCGGCGGCAGAGCGAGTCGGCGTGGCGGGTGGTCTCGGGCAGCCGGTACCGGCCGGCGAGGGCGAGGGTGGTGTCGACGGCTTCGGTCAGGCCGATGCGGTGGCCGACGGAGACGAAGACGGGTTTGACGCCGGCCCGGGTGCGGACGGCGCGCCCGACCTCCTCGCCGGTGGCCGGGTCGGTGAGCGGGGTCCAGGAGCCGCGGGGGGCGCCCGGTTCGCGGTGGTCGAAGGTGAACGGGGTCTTGGCGACGCCGATGGTGCGCAGACCGGTGAGCACGCCGAGGTGGCTGGCGAGGCCGAGGCGGCGCGGGTGGGCGAGACCGTAGCCGTCGCAGACGACGGTGCCGGGGGCGTGGATGAGCCGTTCGAGGACGTCCAGGACTGCGGGGAGTTCGCGGAAGGCGAGCAGGCCGGGGACGTAGGGGAAGGCGACGCGGTCGACGGCGGTGGCCTCCTCGACGACGGCGAGGCCGTCGAGGTCGAGGACCACCGCGGCGGCGACCACGAGGTCCCGTTCGTCGTCGTAGGCGACGTCGACGCCGGCGATCAGCCGGTCGTCCGCCGCGCCGGAGGGGCCGGGGCCGTACGGCTGGACGAGCGGGCGCAGCCGTTCCTGTTCGGCGATCGCCTCGGTCTCGGTGGTGGGCCAGTCGGCGACGGGCACGGCGGTTCCCCCTGGGTGCGTGGACGGTCCGGTCGCGATCACCGTACCGAGCGGGGCGCACGACCCCGCGGTGAGCCCGTGCGCCCCCCGTGCCCCAGGTCCGGCGGATTAGGCTGCACTTACCGAACTCCCGTTCCGGGTAGGAATATTCGGTACCGGCACCACCCGCCCGTTTCCCCCGACGTGCGAAGGACCGACGCCATGCCGCGCCCGACCACCGCTCAGATCTGCCTCGGCACCTTCACCGTCGTCGCCGCCACCGTGGCGCTGCTGGCCGTCTCGGGCGCCTCGGGCGTCCTGGCGGTCGCGGTGCTGGTCGGGTTCGCGCTCGCGCTCGGCACGCTGGTGACGGTGCTGTCGCTGTCCACCGCCGCGCAGCGCGGGACCCCTGCACCGAAGCCGGCTCCCGCGCTGGCCCCCGCACCCACCCCCGCGCCGGAGTCCGCACCCGCACCCGCACCCGCACCCACGCCGGAGCCCACTCCCGCCGGGCACGAGTACGCCCGGCAGCGCTGAGGCGCCACCGGGCGGTACCGGAGTCACGGACGTTCAGGCCGTGGAGACCACCACGGTCTTCGCGGCCTTGTCGTGGATGCACTGGCCGTACGGCTTGTCGAAGACGCCGAACAGGCCGTCGATCACCCACCAGAAGGCGGCGCAGCAGACCACCGCCGGGAGGATGAAGACGGCGGACCTGGTCCAGGCGGCGGCCGGGGTCGGCGTGCTGCCGTCGATCAGCATGGCGACCCGGATCTTCATCGCCTTCTTGCCGAGGGTCTGGCCGTCCCGGCTGAGCATCACACCGTCGTAGATCAGGTACAGCCCGCAGGCAAGCCAGAACGCGCCGGCCGAGCCGGAGCGGTCGCCGAGACTGGCGAAGGGCAGCACCACGAGAAGTGCGACCGCCTGGACCAGCACGTAGTCGATCAGCTGGGCGAGGATCCGGCTGGGCCAACTGCCGAGCGGCGGCATCCCGGGGACGGGCCCGGCGCCCGGCGAGCCGTAGCCCGTGGGGCCGTAGCCGGACGGCGGCTGGTCGTACGGCGACTGGCCGTAGGGGTTCTGCCCGTACGGAGACCCGCCGGGGGTGCCGCCGTAGTTGCCGCCGTACGCGCCGGGGCGGTCGTCGGGGCTGCCGGGCTGGGGGTTTCCGTACGGGTCTGACGGCGCACCTTCCGGCGTGCCGCCGGCCGACTGCGAGGGCTGCTTGTCGGAGGAGGGCTGGCCGCCCCCCTCCGGCTCGGGGCCTGAGGGATTGTAGGTGCTCATGCCCCGAGTAGAACATCACACATTCTCCGAGCTTCGGATATTTAGTCCGTTTCGCCCGGTAACCTCCGCCGGGCCGGGGTCAGGACCGGACGACCCGAGTGCGGGCCGCGCGGTCGTGCCAGCCGCGCCGGGCCGGACGGTCGAACACCGGCCAGACGAGGCCGAGCAGCAGGACCGCCGAGGCGTTCCTGACCAGCCATCGACAGAGCGAGCGACCGACGGTCAGCCGGACACGGGCGGCCGAGGGGGCCGCGTCGACGACCCGGATCCGGGCCAGCCGCTTGCCGAAGGTCTGGCCGGTGCGGGCGGTCGGCAGGACCTCGTAGAGCAGGCCGACGAAGGCGAGGATGCCGACCAGGACGGCGAACTTGCCGACCACCACGCCGTCCACCAGCCAGACGTCGACCTGGCGGCGGGTGAGTGAGCTGGCCATCCGGGCCTGGTCGAGCTTGTGCTGGAGGTGGGTCATGACCGAGCTGCCGAGCGGAACGGCGGCGGCGGTGGCGACCACGGCCAGGACGGCGGTGTCCACCAGCCGGGCGGCCAGCCGGCGTCCGAGCCCGGCCGGCACCGGCGGGGCCGGGCGGCGACGGGGAGCCGGGCGCGGCCCGGGCACCGGCCGCACCGCACGGGCGGCGGGGGCCACGGCAGGAACGGGCGCCGGCTCCGGCGCCACGTTCACCGCCGGCCCAGGGCCCGGCTCCGGCGCCACGTCCGCCGCCGACTCAGGGCCCGCCACCGGCTCCGGCCCCGTCACCGGAACGGGCACCGGCGCGGTGACCCGCACGGCCGCCGGCACCGGCGCGGGATCCGCCGCGGCCTCGGCCGCCACGACCGGCCCAGCGACCGGAGCGCCCACCTCCGCCCCAAACGCCTCCGTCCTGGACACCTCCGTCCTGGGCACCTCCGCCCCGAACGCCTCCGTCCGAACCGCCTCAACCCGGGACGCCTCACCCCTGGACTCTTCCACCCACGGCTCCGCCCCGGGCAGCACACCCCAGGAGACCCACCGCGGCGCGCCGCCGGTCTCCATCAGCCCCCGCTGCGCCCGCGGATCGACCTGCCAGCCGGCCGGCGCCTCGTCTGCCGGCCCGACCTCGCGCACCGCCTCGCGCACCGAGTCCCATCCCGCCGCGCCCGCCGCGTCGTCCGCGCCCTCCGGCCGGAACACCATCCCGCCGGCGGCCAGCTGCGGCCCGAAGGTGAACGACGCGCCGCCCGCCGTCTCGTCCAGGTACACCGGTCCGGTCTCCCCGGACGAGGCCGCCGCTGCCTCCGGCACCTTGTCGGGCGCCCGCTCCGGCACCCGCTCCACGGCAGCCGCGGCACCCCCGGGGGCGTGCGGCGCCGCCCCGCCCTCCGCCTCCTCCGGTCCGGCCGGCACCGCCGGCGGCGGCACGTACCGTGCCCCGGCCCCCGCGCCGCCGGCACCGCTCGCCGCCCCGCTGCCGCGGGCCACGAACCGGGGCGGCTGAAGCACCTCGCCCTCCGCCGGTGCGCGGCGGCTGGTCCCGGGCACCCAGGCCGTGCCGCCCCAGTAGCGGACGAAGCCGGGGATGGAGGGGTCGGGGTAGTAGCCCGGTGCGGGATCGACGGCCGTGTCCGCGCCGCCGGCGAAGGGCTGGTCCGTCATGGGGGTCTTCTTTCCTCGCAGGGCCGTGCGGCGCGCCCGGCGAGTGGTTCACGGCGGCGGCTCGGGCGGCACGGGTGGCTTCGCCGTCGGCGCGCGCGAGGGTACCGCCGGATAGGCGGACAGTCGCCGGACAGTCACAAAGGGTAGTACCTCGGAAGCCCGGAGGTTGGAACTTGGCCAATCACCGGACAGCCCCGGCCCGGCCGGGGTAGGGACGAGGGCGCACCGCGGCGGTCCCGCGCCCGCTCCCCCGGCACCCCACCGCCCTGCGCCGCGGCTCGCGGACTCCCGCGAAGAAATCCCGGAAACGTGTGTAAGAGCGCGCCCGGCCCGCGCTCTCCAAAGTCACAGGGCCCGGCACCGGGCACGAACCGCAGGCAGAGAGGAAGCGATCATGGAACGCCCGACGAGCGTGGTGGAGCACGAACTGGAGCTCAACCTGGTGCTCTCCCCCGAGCACAGCGTCCCCGTCCCGGCCCGGCTGTCGTACGGCAGCCACGACCCGTACGCGGTGCACATCACCTTCCACCTGGACACCGGCTCGCCGGTCACCTGGGTGTTCGCCCGCGAGCTGCTGGTGGAGGGCACCTTCCGCCCGTGCGGGCAGGGGGACGTGCGGATCTGGCCGACCCGGTCGGGGCGGCGCAGCGTGCTCTGCATGGCGCTGAGCTCGCCGGCCGGGGATGCGCTGCTGGAGGCGCCGCTGCCGGTGGTGGCCGCCTGGCTGGAGCGTGCTCACCGGCTGGTGCCGCCGGGCAGCGAGACGGCTGCGCTGGACATGGACGGCTCGCTCGCCGAGTTGCTCGCGTGAGTGCGCGCGACCTGGTCGCGCGGCACGGCCCCACCGGCCCGGCGCATCCCACCGGCCCACCGGGCCACGACGGCCCGGCGCACTCCAGGACCCGACCCGGCCACGACGGCCCGGCCCACCCCGGGACCCGACCCGGCCCCGACGACTCAGCGGGCCGCGGGGGCCTGTTGATGGTCGCGCGCGGGGCCCGGACGGCCGCCGCCCGCCCGCTGCCCGGGCAGCCGGACCAGCGGCGCGCCGGCGGCCCGTCGGCGCGCCCATATCCGTAGCGTGGCGGCGAGCAGGAAGCAGATCCCGACCAGGGGGTAGATGGAGGTCGGGATCTGGCGGAGCGGCGAGAGGTGCAGGACGAGGTCGCCCAGCGGCTTCGCGGCCCACATCGCGAAGGAGAGGAACGCCACCAGCGTCGCCCCGAAGGCGGCGCGCCAGCGCACCTTGCGGACGGCGACCGGACGGGCCCGCTCGACCGACGCCTCGCAGGCGAGCAGGACGAGCAGGGGCACGCACCAGACCCAGTGGTGGGTCCAGCTGATCGGCGAGATCAGCACCGCGGTGACGGCGGCGCAGCAGACGCCCCACGCCTCGGCGCGCGGCAGCCAGCGCGAGCTCCTGGCCGCCCAGGCGGCGATGGCGAGGCCGGCCAGTGCGGCCAGGCCGGCGCCCAGGGTGGCGACGGTCCCGGGGTCGCTGGTGTGCAGCAGCCGGGCGAAGGCGCCGCGGAGAGACTGGTTGTCGACGATGTGGGTCTTGCCGACCCGCGAGGAGTCGTAGAGGTACTTGGTCCAGAAGCCCCAGGTGGCGTCGGGCAGCACCAGCGCTCCGACCAGGAACGTGCCGAGGAAGGTGAAACCGGCCACGAAGGCGGCCCGGATCCGGCCGGTGAGCAGCAGGTAGACGGCGAACAGGCCGGGGGTGAGCTTGATGCCGGCGGCGATGCCGATCGCGACGCCCTTGCTGCGGCGGCCGTCCGGGCGGGTGAGGTCCCAGAGGATGAGGCACGCCAGGGCGAGGTTGATCTGGCCGTAGCGCAGTGTGGTGAAGACGGGTTCGAGCCAGACCCCGGCGCCGGTGACCAGGATCACGCCGAGGGCGCGCAGTTCGCGGCGCGGCCAGCCGACGAGCTTGAAGGAGAGATGGGTGAGGAGCGCGAGCAGCCCGAGGTTGCCGAGCGTGATCACGATCCGGAGGACCGGGACGGGGAACCAGGTCGTCGGCACGAACAGCATCGCGGCGAACGGCGGGTAGGTGGCGGGCAGGTTCCACTCGGTGACCCGCAGGGCGTAGAGGTCGCGGCCGTCGGCCACGGCGGCGCCCTCGGCCCGGTAGACGATCATGTCGACCATCGAGGTGTGGACGAAGTGCCGGACCACGGCGTAGACCACCAGGGACAGCAGCGCCACGGCCGAGACGGCCAGCAGCGGGCGGCGCGGTGCCTCGCGCAACGCCCGTACGGGTGCGCCGAGGGCGGCCGCGAGGCGGTCCGACAGGGGGGCGGGCGCCGGGTCGGGTGCGTTCCGCACCGTGCTGCGCTCGTCTTGCACCGCTGTCACTGTTCGCTCCGTCCACCGTTCGACCAACCAGCGACGATACCGGATGCCCGCCCGGCGGGCCCGGCCAGAGCCGGTGACGGAAAGTGAGCAACAGGCCCGGCCGGCCGTGCTCCGTTGCGGGCGGAGCAGGGCCGGCCGGGGTCCCCGGGAGGGGTGGGGCGCCTCCCGGGTGTGGGCTCAGCCGGCGTAGGCGCCGAGAGCCCGGGTGAAGTCCAGCGGCTGCTGGACGATGCTGCTGCAGCTGGCGTCGGCGTAGGCCTTGGCGCCGCCCTCGCAGGCCTTGTCGCGGGTGCCGGACCACATCGCCAGCCAGGCCAGGTGCTTGCTCGTGGCGAAGTCGGCGAGTTGCTTGGCGTCGGCCACGGTGAAGATCTCGCTGGCCACGTCGTTGACGCCGATCATCGGGGTGACGGCGACCTTGCGCCAGGCGGCGGCGTCGTCCACGCCGAGGACGCTCTTCACCTGGGCCTGGGTGGCGGTGGCGGCGGCGATGGCGTACTTGCCCATCTGGCCCTGCGGGTTGGGGGCGACGCCGTCGCCGAAGTCCATCGCCATGATGTTGACCGCGCCGATCGCGACACCGTTGCTCTTGGCGTCGGCGACCAGGTTGACGCCCTCCTGGGTCAGGCCGGAGGGCAGCGCGGGCAGGGTGAAGGAGACGTCCAGGGCCTTGCCCTTGGCGGCGGCGTTCTTCTGCAACTGGGCGATGGCCTGGGCGCGGCGGGTGTTGGCCGCGGTGTTGCCGATCGCGCCGCCCTCGACGTCGAAGTCGACCTTGGTGAGGCCGAAGGCGTCGACGGTCTTCTGGTAGACGGCCGTGAGGTCGGCCACCGAGGAGCAGGCGAGGGCCAGCTCGCTGCCGTTGGCGCCGCCGAAGGAGACCCGGACGTCGCCGCCGGCCGCCCGCAGCGCGCCGATCTGGGCGGCCACCGCGTCGGCGGCGAGGTCGCTGACGCCGCCCCACTTGGGGGTGCAGCCGCCGCCGGAGACGACGAAGGCCAGGTTGAAGTTCTTGACGCCGGTGGCCTTGGCGGTGGCGACGAGGTCGTACGGCGGGTAGAGCGAGGTGTCGACGTACGGGGCGAAGCCGGCGCCGGCGGCCGGGACGGGGGCCCCGGTCGCGGTGGGGGTGGGCGCCGGGGTGGTGGTCGCGGTCGGCGCCGGGGTGGTGGGCCTGGCCGTGGCGGTCGGGCTCGGCGGTGCCGTGGTGGGCTTGGCGGTCGCGGTCGCGGTCGCGGTCGGCGTGGCGGTCGGCGCCGTGGTCGCGGTCGGCGAGGTGGTGGGCGTGCCGGTCGGGCGGCCCGAGGGGGTCGGCGCGGTGCCGTCCCCGGCCTTGCAGGAGACGTTGTTGATCAGGCAGTTACCCGGCTCGGCCTGGGCGGCGCCGGAGCCCTGGGCGACGAAGCCGACCACCACGCTCTTGCCGGGCTCCAGCCGCTTGTTCCAGGACTCGGGCTTGACGGTGATGTGCTGGCCCTCGGCGCTGAAGGTGGCGTTCCAGAGCGAGTCGATCTTCGCCCCGGCCGGCAGGTCGAAGGTCAGCGTCCAGTTCTCGATCGCGCTGCCGTCCGGGTTGCTGACCAGGTACTGGCCGGTGTAGCCGGCGTCCCAGGTGCTGGTGCGGCTGTAGACGGCGCCGAGCGAGGCGGCGCTGGCCGAGGAGGCGAGGACGACGACACCACCGGCGACCAGCGCGGCGGCGACCGCCGAGGCTCCGAGGACAACACCCTTGCGGCTGCGACGGCGGCGGCCTGGGCGGCGGTTGGGCTGGGTCGTCATGTGGGCGTACCTCCGCAGGTGGCAGCTGGGCCGGATGGGGGCGCCGCGGCCGGGCAGGGGTCCCGTGGACCCGTTGCGGGCGGCGTGCCCCGGCTCGGTCGGGTGACCGGCGCGGACGACGCTAGCGGGGGCGGGTGGCCGGAAACGGCCCCCTGAGCGAGGGGTACAGCTCTCTTAGGGCCCGCTTAAGAAAGAAGGGGTGAGACCCGGGCGGTCCCGCCGCCGCCACCATCGCCGCACGGCACGCCGGCCGCCCGTCCTGCGTCGCCCGCCGTCCGCCGTCCGCCGTCCGCCGTCCGCCGGTCACTGTCCGCCGGTCACCGCTGGAAGAGCGCGCTGCGGCTGCGCCGGCGGCTGGCGCGGGCCGGCGCGCCGTCGGGCCGGGCCTGGAGCCGCAGCCGGATCTCGGCGCCGCCGAGCACCGCGGAGTGGCCGAGTGCGAGGTCTCCGCCGGTGGCCTCGGCGAGCTTGCGGACGATGTCCAGGCCGAGGCCGGTGGAGCCCTCGCCGCCGTGGCCCTGGCCGCGCTGGAGGGCCGACTCGGGGTCGGTGAAGCCCGGACCGGCGTCGCCGACCAGGACGATGAACGAGCTGTCGGTGGCCAGCACGTCCACCGAGAAGGCCGTGCCGACGGTGGTGTGCCGGAACACGTTGCCGAGCAGCGCGTCCACGGCGGCGGCGAGGTCGCCGCGCTGGACCGGCACCGGGGCGGGCCGGTCGGCGCCGGCCAGCTGCCAGCGGCGGCCCTCGTCCTCGGCGAGCGCGGACCAGAAGCCGACGCGCTCCCGGATCACCTCGGCGGCGTCGCAGCCGACGGTGACGGCGGGCGCGTCCTCGGGGGCGCGGCGGGCCGAGCGGATGATCTGGTCGACCTCGCGCTCCAGTTGGGAGACGGCGTGCCGGGTGGCGTCGGCGGCGTCGCCCTCGCCGAGCGAGGCGGCGTTGAGCCGCAGCACGGTGAGCGGGGTGCGCAGCCGGTGCGACAGGTCGGCGGCCAACTCCCGCTCCGCCGCGAGCAGCTGGACGACGCGGTCGGCCATCGAGTTGAACGCGTGGCCGGCCTCGCGGAGCTCCTCGGGGCTGCCGGCGCTCTCCCGGCCGTCGACCGGCACCCGGACGGCGAGGTTGCCGGCCCCGAGCGAACGGGCCGCGGCGGCCAGCCGCCGGGCGGAGGCGACGATCCGCGCGCCCATCCGGTCGGCGACCAGCACCGAGATGGCCACCAGCGCGAGTGCGACCGCCGAGAGCACCAGCCAGGCGGTGGAGATGCCCCGGGTGAGGTCGCCGTCCGCGACGAACACCTCGACCACGGCGGTCCGGCCGGTGTCGACGGCGACCGGCTGGAGCAGCGCGAAGCCGCCGGGCACCCCGACGGTGAACGAGCGTCCCTGGCCGCCCGCGGTGGCCACGTCGGCGGCCAGCGCGCGGGCCTCGCCGATGGTCGCGCCGCCGTCCGGCCCGGCCATCGCCGTCGCGGCGGGCGGCGTCCCGGCCGCCCCGCCGGGCGAAGCGGAACCGGCTGCGGCGGCAGCGGACGGTACGCCGCCGGGCGAAGCCGTGCCGGGCGAAGCGGCCGCCGGGGCGACCGCCCCCGCCGGCAGCGGCAGGGGCAGCGGCAGATGGACCGCCATCCGCCCCTGCGCGCCGGCGTCCGTACTGGCCACCGCGCGGGCGATGGCGTCCTGGTCGGTGGTGATGGCGAGCGCCGGCCCGAGCGCCGCCGCCTGACGCTCGGCCGCCGTGAACGCCCGGTCCCGGGCGGTCTGCTGGACCATCAGCCCGAGCGGGATGAGGAAGGCCAGCGCGACCATGGTGGTCCCGGCCACGGCGGCCTTGATCAGGGCCCAGCGCAGCGAGTGCCCGAACCTCCTCATGTCCGGCGCTCCGCGGGGGCGGGTCCCGGCCCGGCCGGCTGCCCGGGCGCCTCCAGCCGGACGCCGACGCCGCGCACGGTGTGCAGGTAGCGGGGGTTGGAGGCGGTCTCGCCGAGCTTGCGGCGCAGCCAGGACAGGTGGACGTCGATGGTCTGGTCGCCGCCGTAGGTCTGGCGCCAGACCTCGGCCAGGATCTCCTTGCGCGGGACGACCACGCCGGGGCGGGCGGCGAGGAAGGCCAGCAGGTCGAACTCACGCCGGGTCAGGTCGAGGGGCCGGGCGTCCAGGGAGGCCTCGCGGCGCTGGAGGTCGATGGCGAGACCGCCGACCCTGAGCACCTGGGCGACCGGTGCGGCGCCGCCGCCGAGCCGCCGCAGCACGGCGGCCATCCGGGCGCTGAGGTGTTCGCCGGAGAACGGTTTCACCAGGTAGTCGTCGGCGCCGTCGTTGAGCAGCCGGACGATCTCGGCCTCGTCGTCCCGCGCGGTGGAGATGATCACCGGCACGTTGGTCAGGCCGCGGATCATCTTCAGCGCCTCGCTGCCGTCCAGATCGGGCAGGCCGAGGTCGAGGATCACCAGGTCGCAGCCGACCTGGGCGACCTCGCGCAGAGCCTCAAGTGCCGTGCCCACACTGCGGACCGCGTGACCGGTGTCGGCCAGGTGCCGGATGAGGGCGGAGCGTACGAAGGGGTCGTCCTCGACCACGAGCACTGTTGCCATGGCCCTGCACGGTACGCCATCGGCCTCCGGTGGTCTGTACCTCGGGTGGGTCGGAACCGGTGGAGGGACGCACGGCGCGGCGGGCTCCTGACGGGCCGCCGGGGCCGGGCCCGGGCCGTTCCGGTGCGACCCTCGGGCTTTCTGCAACTTCCCTGTTGAACAGCAGGGGTGCCCGCCTGCCGCGCCCCGGAGTACGGCAGGATGTGCGGACGATGCGGAACGGACTCGTACAGCTCGGCGCCTGGGCGGCGGCCACCGGGGCGGCGGTGGCGCTGTCCTGGTTCGGCGTGCACGCGGTGCTGACCGGCGCCGCGTTCGAGCAGCCGACGGCGCTGCCGCTGCCGTCCCCGGCGTCCGCCGGAGCGGCGGCGCCGACGCCCACCGCGACGGCCCCGGCGCAGTCCGCCCCCCGGCCGGAGCAGCCCACGCCGACGTCCGCCCAGGCCTCGACGGCCGCCCCGCACGGCGTCGCGCCGTCCAGTGCCCAGCCGTCCGGTGCCCAGCCGTCCTCGCGCCGCCCGGCGCCGGTCGCCACGACCACGTCCTCGGTGCGCAGTTACCCGGTGTCGGGCGGCCGGGTGGCGCTCGACCTGCGCACCGACAGCGCCTCGCTGGTCTCCGCCACACCGGACCCGGGCTGGCAGATGCAGGTCTGGAACGGCCCGCAGTGGCTGCGGGTGGACTTCACCAGGGGCGACCAGGCCAACTCGGTCTTCGTCGCGTGGAACGGCCACCCGCCGACCGTCGACACCGTCGTCCGCTGACCGGCCCCCGCCCGGCCGTCACCCCCGGGCGGTGGTGACCCCGGGCCGGCTACCACCCCGCGAACGGCACGTACCCGGGCAGGTAGGGACCGCGGTAGCGGGACCGGTCGACCAGGGTGTGCCGGGTGCCGCCGGGCACCCCGATCGCGGCGAGCACCACCGTCCCGTACCGGTCCTGCACCTCGTAGGGCTCGGCGAGCGAGCCGGCGCCGCGGTCCACGGCGTAGTCGTACGCGTAGTAGACGTCCGGCACGGCCACCGCGAGGTCGACGACCCCGTCGCCGTGCCGGGCCAGGCGTGCGGCCAGTTCCCGGCCGCGCGGCCCGATCACCTGGACCAGCGAGGTGATCACGAACCTGGTCCCGGGCGCGTCCAGGACGTAGGAGACGGTCTCGGGCTCGCCGGTCTCCGGGCCGGCGTAGGCGGTACAGCGCAGTCCGAGCGCGGTGGCGTAGCGGCGGGCCGCCCGCCCGGCGTCGCCGACCGCGAAGACCACCGCGTCGGCGTGCCCCATCGGGACGAGGTCGGGTTCCTCCCGGCCCGCGGTGAGCAGCACGGGTTCGGCGGCGGTGTCGGTCATGTCGGCCCTCCCGGAAGGCGTACGGGACCACGATCTGCCCCCGCGGGCCGGTGTGGGGAGCGGCTCACGGGGTTGTGGCTGGAGGGTGGCGCCGCGCCGACCGCCGCGCAACTGTTCCGTTTCCTCCTGGTCAAGGTGTGCGCCGGGGCGGGAGAATCGGCGGTACCGCTGTACAGATTGCCCACCGGAGGACGGAGCCCGCGATGCCCCCCGCCCACGCCCCGAGCGACCCCGACTCCCCTGCCGGGCAGGGCAATTCCACGCCGGCGGGCGGCGGCAACGACGCGATCGACGCGCTGGACGGCCGGCTGATCCGGCTGCTGGCCGAGGAGCCGCGGATCGGGGTGCTGGAGTGTTCGCGCCGCCTCCAGGTGGCCCGGGGCACCGTGCAGGCCCGGCTGGACCGGCTCCAGTCCAAGGGGGTGATCGGCGGTTTCGGGCCGGAGGTGGACCCGGCGGCGCTGGGCTACCCGGTGACGGCCTTCGCCACGCTGGAGATCTCCCAGGGGCAGGGTTCCGACGTCCGGACGCACCTGGCGGCGGTGCCGGAGGTGCTGGAGCTGCACACGATCACCGGACGCGGGGACATGATGGTGCGCATCGTGGCCCGCTCCAACGCCGATCTTCAGCGGGTGATCGACCGGGTGGTCGGCTTCGACGGGATCGTCCGGTCCTCGACGGCGATCGCCCTGGAGAACCCGGTGCCGTACCGGATCCTGCCGCTGGTGGACCAGGCCGCCGCCGAGTAGCCCGGGCCGGCCGGGAGCGGGGACACGACCGGGCCCCCGGGGCCGTCGGACAGGGCTCGCCCGGCCCCCGGGACGGGACCCCGCCACGACGGCGACCGGCCCCGTCACGCAGCACGCCAGGAGCCGCGGCAGCGCGCCCCGCCGTCCGGGCCGGCGTCCTCAGCAGCCGGGGACGGCGCCGCCGCTGTGCAGCGCCTCCAGCGCGGAGACGGCCTCGCCCAGCGTGCCCACGGGCACGAGCCGCAGCCCCTCGGGCGTGTTGACCTTGGCGTCCGCGCACTCGTCCTTGGGCAGCAGGAACACCGTCGCACCGTCCCGGGCGGCCGCCTGGGTCTTCAGTGGCACGCCGCCGACGGCACCGACCACGCCCTGGTCGTCGATGGTCCCGGTGCCCGCGATCTTCAGCCCGCCGGTGAGGTCGCCGCCCTTGCCGTCCCCGGCGAGCTTGTCGACGATGCCCAGTGCCAGCATCTGGCCGGCGCTCGGGCCGCCGATGTCACCGAGGTCGACCTTCACCTTGACCTGGTCCGGCGAGAGGTGGAGGTAGGAGAGCGCGGCCGCGGTGGCACTGTCCTGCGACTCGGTCATCTGCCGGGCGTTCTCCTCCTCGGCCTTGGCCGGGTTGCCCGCCGGGTAGACCGTCTCGGTCGGCCGGATCGCCTCGTCCTGGTCGAACCAGGCCCGCAGCGAGCGCCAGAAGGTGGTCTTCTCGTCCGGGTTGGTCGCCGAGATGGTGACCATCCGCAGCTGGCCCCCGGTGGTCCGCAGCGGCGCGCCGGTGATGGTGAGCACCGGCTTGTCCTGGTAGCTGCCGAGGGTGTCCGCGGTCACGCCCGGCCAGGTCAGCGTGTACGGCAGCGGGACGTAGGCGGCGACGGCGAACAGCGCGGCGACCAGCGCCCCGCACAGCGTCAGCGCGCGGGTCCGGGGGGAGGTCAGGGCCGGGGGCAGCTTGGAGTCGGACACAGAGGCATCCAAACACACCCGGGCCCCTGGTCAGGCACTACCGGAGGGCGTCGGCGACCTCCGTCGCGGCCTCCACGACCCGGGGGCCGACCCGTTCGGGGACCAGGCCGTTCAGCATCACCACGCCCACGCTGCCCTCGATCCCGCTCAGCCCGACCAGCGCGGCGGCCGCGCCGCTCGCCCCGGACTGCTCCTCCGCGCGGGTGATGACGAACCCCTGCTCCGGACGGCGCTGGCTGGGGAAGCCGCGCGCCTCCAGGATCGCCCGCCCCGCGGCGCTCTCCCCCAGCGGGTGGCGCAGCCCGGTCCGGTATGCGACGTGGAAGTCGGTCCAGCTGGGCTCGACCACGGCGACCGCCAGCGCCTCGCTCCCGTCCACCAGGGTGAGGTGGGCGGTGGCTCCGAGGTCCTCGGCCAGGCTGCGCAGGGCGGGCAGCGCCGCTTCGCGCAGCAGCGGGTGCACCCGGTGGGCCAGCCTCAGCACGCCGAGGCCGACCCGGGCACGGCCGCCGATGTCCCGGCGGACCAGCCCGTGCTGTTCCAGGGTGGCCAGCAGCCGGTAGACGACGGTCCGGTTGACGGCGAGCCGGGCCGCCAGCTCGGTGACGGTCAGCCCGCGCTCGGAGTCGGCGAGGAGCTTGAGGACCCGGACGCCACGGTCCAGGGTCTGGGAGGTCTCTGCAGTCACGACGCGCAATTCCTTTCCGCGGCGGGTCGCCGGAACGGAGGCGCCGGTCCGGGACTCAGGTGTCGCGCGCAGGGTGGGTGGCCGCGCTCGGGCCGCGGTGTGTCGTCCTTGACGTCCTGGCGGTCCTGCGGTGCCCGTCTCGCGGGGGTTTCCCAGCGGGAGAGCGTGGGGGAAAGGTAGTGAAGGAATTCCCCCAGCGGAAGTGCTTGTCCAAAATTCGGGCATGATCAATTTCGCCACGCATGACAAATACGGGCAAAGGCCCGTATTTCGCCGGTGACGACCGGGTGCAAGTTCGAGCACAGTCCGATGTCCGGACACTCCGGGCCACGGGGGCGCCACGCTCCGGGTCAGAGCAGGTTGCGCAGCACCGTCCAGGCCACCGCGACGCCGAGCAGCACGGCCGTGCCGCGGCGTTCGAGCGGGGGCCGCCAGCTCCGGCCGGCCAGGCCGTGCCGCAGCCAGGTGAGGTAGAGCAGCGCGACCAGCGGCAGCGAGAGCAGTAGCGCCGCGTTGTCGTGCCAGGCCGCCGCGAGGTCGCCGTGCAGCAGGTCGTACGTCATCCGGGTGCCGCCGCAGCCCGGGCAGTCCAGCCCGGTGATCCTGCGCCAGGGGCAGAACGGCAGCGCCTGTCCGGGCAGGTGCGGGTTGCGGGACCACAGGTACGCGGCACCGGCGAGGCCGCCGGCGGCCACCGCCAGCGGCGGCCCGGCGAAGCGCAGCCGGGCGGAGCGGGACAGCCGGGCGAGCAGGGGCAGCCGGGCGGCCCAGGACGCGGGCACGGCGAAGCCGCCCAGGCCGGAGCCGGGGCGGCGCGCCGTGGATGGCATGCGCAAGATCAGCTGCGCAGCAGACGGCCCTGGGCGTCCGTGCGGTCGTTGCTGGTGAGGAAGAGGATGCCGTCGATCAGGGACCAGATGCCGAAGCCACCGCAGGTCAGCAGCTGGGCGATGCCGATGCCGATGTGACCGGTGTAGAACCGGCCGACACCCAGGCTGCCGAGCAGGATCGTCAGGACGCCCGCGACGACCTTCGACTTGTCGGACAGCTCGGGCTGCTGGGCGTAGGGGGGGTACGACACGTTCGGTGTGCTCCTTGTGACGACAGGCCCGGGCCCGACGGTTGTCGCGGCCTCGGGTCGGTGAGGTTCGCCGGCCTGGCGCATCGGAGGCCGTGGCGGCCGCCCCTGACGGGCCGGCGCACAACTCCGACGGCCCGAAGGCGGCGCAGCACGCGGAACACTAGCCGATCATCACACCGGCTGTCTCTACAATTCCTTCGCGTATACCGGAATGTCACATGCTCTTGGGAACAGCCCGGATTACCGGTTAAAACGAACCGCTGACGGATCGTTACTTCGCCCATTCCCGGATTCGCTCGATCCGCGCCTTCAGCTGATTGGCGGTCGCCTGCGCGGTGAGCGGCCCCCCGCACTGACGGCGCAGCTCGTTGTGAATGGTGCCGTGCGGCTGGCTGGTCCGGTGGTGCCAGGCCGCCACCAGCGCGTTCAACTCCTTGCGGAGCTCGCGCAGTTCCTGGTGGGTGACGACCGGCCGCTGCTCGGCCGGCAGCTCCAGCAGGTCGGCCTCATCGGCCGGCTTGGCCTTGCTGCGCTGGATCTGCCGGTGCTGGCGCTTCTGCAGCAGCATCTGCACCTGGTCCGGCTCCAGCAGGCCCGGGATGCCGAGGTAGTCCTCCTCCTCCTCGCTGCCCGGGTGCGCCTGCATGCCGAACTCCATGGCGTTGTACAGCACCCGGTCGAAGACCGCGTCGGAGCCGATCGCCTCGTAGGAGAACTCGTCGCCGCCGGCGCCGTCCGGCCCGTCGTTGGCCCGCTCGGCCTCGGCGAGCAGCCGGTCCTCCTCATCGAAGAGGCCCTCGCCCTCCTTCTTCGGCCGGTCCAGCACGTGGTCGCGCTGGAGCTCCATCTCGTTGGCGAAGCCCAGCAGCGTCGGGATGGTCGGCAGGAAGACGGAGGCCGTCTCCCCGCGCTTGCGGGCGCGCACGAAACGGCCGACGGCCTGCGCGAAGAACAGCGGGGTGGAGATCGAGGTGGCGTACACGCCGACGGCCAGGCGGGGCACGTCGACGCCCTCGGACACCATGCGGACGGCGACCATCCAGCGCGAGTCGCCCGCCGAGAAGTCGGAGATCCGCTTGGACGCCTCCGCCTCGTCGGAGAGCACCACGGTGGCCTTCTCGCCGCTGATCTCGCGCAGCATCTTGGCGTACGCGCGCGCCACGTTCTGGTCGGTGGCGATCACCAGGCCGCCGGCGTCCGGGATCGCCTTGCGGACCTCGGTCAGGCGCCGGTCGGCCGCCTGGAGCACGCTGGGGATCCACTCGCCCTGCGGGGCCAGCGCGGTGCGCCAGGCCTGGGCGATCAGGTCCTTGGTCATCGGCTCGCCGAGCCGCGCCTCCAGCTCGTCGCCGGACTTGGTCCGCCAGCGCATGTTGCCGCTGTAGGAGAGGAAGATCACCGGGCGCACGACGTGGTCGGCGAGGGCGTGCCCGTAGCCGTAGGTGTAGTCGGCGACCGACTTGCGGATGCCGTCGCCGCCCGCCTCGTACTGGACGAACGGGATCGGGTTGGTGTCCGAGCGGAACGGCGTACCGGTCAGCGCCAGCCGGCGGGAGGCCGGCTCGAAGGCCTCGAAGCAGGCCTCGCCCCAGGACTTGGAGTCACCGGCGTGGTGGATCTCGTCCATGATGACCAGCGTCTTGCGGGCCTCGGTGCGGTTGCGGTGCAGCATCGGGTTCACGCCGACGCCCGCGTAGGTGACCACGATGCCGTGGTAGTCCCGGGAGAGCGGCCCGGAGGAGTACGCCGGGTCCAGCCTGATGCCTATCCGCGCGGCGGCCTCGGCCCACTGCTTCTTGAGGTGCTCGGTCGGCGCGACCACGGTGACCTGCTGCACCAGGTGGTTGTGGAGCAGGTAGGAGGCCAGGGTCAGCGCGAAGGTGGTCTTGCCTGCACCCGGGGTCGCGACCGCGAGGAAGTCGCGCGGCTGGTTCTCGATGTACTTGTCCAGCGCACCCTGCTGCCAGGCCCGCAGCTTCCCGGCGGTGCCCCAGGGGGCCCGGCCGGGGAAGGCCGGCGACAGGTGGTGCGAGGGGGAGGCCGACGCATGGCCGGCGGTCCGGCCGGGCGCGTGCGGCTCCTGCACGTCGGAGAAGAGCGGCATCGAGGAGGCGGCGGCAGTACTCACGGTCTCCGAGGGGGGATCATCGCAGGTCAGAGGCGGTTTGGCAGCCCTGACCCGCGGTCGGGAGGCAATCGGACAACCAGCCCAGCCTACCCGGCCCGGCACCGTCCGGGCGGCCAGGCCGGGCCCCCGCGCGGCCTGCGCGGCCGGAAAGCGATATGACGCAGGTCACAGGGATTGCCCGGGAAAAGCGGGTAAGCGGAGCCACCTGTACCGACTCTCACCAGGGTGAGGCCGCCCCACCCTCCACAGCCGTCACTGCGGCCTCACGCCACCGAGAAGGCCCCACACCCCGAGAAGGGACGCGCCGTGCACACCGCCGTCGAAGAGACCGTCCAGGCCCGCCTGATCCTCTCCACCCACCGCTCCGCCCGGCTGCGGGTCGCCCTGTCCTACCGCCCGGACGACCCGCTCGCGGTCCGGATGGCCTTCCCGGCCGAGTTCTCCCTGGACGAGCCCTCCGACGCGCCCGGCCCGGACGGCGGCCCGGACATCGTCTGGGTGTTCGCCCGCCGGCTGCTCACGGCCGGGCTGGAGCTGCCCGCCGGGGTCGGTGACGTCCACGTCCGGCCCGCGATCGGCCGGCGCACCATGGTCGAGCTGCGCGCGCCCGAGGGCACCGCACTCGTCCAGTTCGACAGCGCCGACCTGCGGCGCTTCCTCTGGCGCAGCCGGCTGGCCGTCCCCGAGGGCGAGGAGCACCTGCACCTGGACGCCGACCGGGCGCTGGCCGAGCTGCTGGGCTGAGTGCCCGGCGCCGGAGCGTGCCCACGCCCGGGAGCCCCCGGGCAGGCCCGGCCGTCCGCGTCCGCCCGGGCCGGGCCGGGCCCGGGCAGAGCGGAGCCGGAGGACGGGAGGGCCGGGACTCAGGACGAGAGCCGGCGCATCAGCCGGACGCCCTGCGCCGCCGTCAGGTGCGGCAGGTACGCCTTGCCGATCGCCCGGGTGATGCTGGGCAGCGCCGCCGGGTCCGGGTACGCCATGAACATCGGCCGGTACTCCGGCTGGAACTTCGCCTTGAACGCGAGCAGCGAGCGGAACCCGTACACCGGCTCCAGCACCCGGCCCATCCAGTCCAGCATCCGCTGCATCCCGGTGGGCGCCGCGTCCTGCCCGGAGCGGGCCAGCGGCGCGCCCGAGAGCGAGAGGAAGCGCGCGCCCTCCTCCTTGAAGCCGAGCGCGGCCGAGGCGATCAGGAACTCCGTCACCCCGCGGAAGCCGTCCGAGCGCCGGCGCATGAAGTCCAGCGTCCAGCCGACCGGCGCCCCGTTCTCGTACACCGGCATCCAGCTGGTCAGCCCGTGGACGGTCCGGTCCCCGTCGACGGCGATCAGCAGCCGGACGGCCGGGTCGTCCAGCTCCTCCAGGCCGCCGAGGGTGAAGCCCATCTCGGGCAGGCCCTTCTCCGAGACCCACTCCTCCGAGATCGAGCGGATCTGGTCCCGCAGCGCGAGCGGCGCGTCGCGGTAGGCCCACCACTCGGCGGTGATGCCCTGCTTGCCGGCCTTGTTGAGCGCGGTGCGGATGTCCTGCCACTTGCGGCCGGTGAAGGCCAGCCCGGGCAGCGCGACCACGGTGTCCTCGGCGACCTGCAGCGAACGCCAGCCGAGCTGCCCGGCTTCGGCCATGGTCTCCGGGGTGACGCTGTAGAAGCACGGCGTCCAGCCGCGGGCGTCGCAGTAGCGGGCGAAGCCGGCCACCGCCCGGCGGCGGGCCTCCGGTTCGCCGAACGGGTCTCCGGTGGTCAGCGCGACCGTCGAGAGCACCCGGTAGGCGACCGCGGCCCGGCCCTCCTCGTCGAACCAGTAGTGGTTGCCGTCCCAGGTGGTGATGAAGGAGAGCGTGCCGCCGCCGTGCGCGGTGAGCAGCGCCCGGGCGCGGGCCGCGTCCGCGGCGTCCGCGTGCACCGCCGGCCGCCGGAAGGCCACCAGCAGCGCGGTCAGCGCGACCACCCAGAAGACCAGCCCGCAGTACGTCTCCAGCAGCCGGGCGAGCGGGCCGACGGCGATCGGGTAGTCGGGCAGCAGGTCGTTGTAGGCCGGGGGAAGGAACTGCGCCGGCAGCCCGGAGACCAGCCCGCGGAAGGTCGCGCCCGGCTCGAACTGACCGGACGCCAGCAGACCGAGGCCCGCGTACGCGGCGGAGGCGGCCAGTACCGCCCCGCCGAGCAGGGCGGCAAGCCGGCCGTGCAGCGCGCCCGGCAGCCGCAGGCCGAACCGCTGCCGGGTGGTCAGCAGCAGGCCGGTGGTGAGCAGCGGCAGCAGCAGCGCCTCGACGAAGTACTGCACCACGTCCCCGGAGCCGGTACCGGTCTCGGTGAACAGCCAGACCAGCAGCGCGGCCCAGAGCAGCTCGGTGGCGACGGTGATCCGCCAGGCGAGCCGCAGCCCGCGCCGCAGCCCCTCGGCGAGGACCAGCAGCAGCGCCGGGAACAGCGCGGCCATCAGCCGGGCCGGCGTGTCGAAGATCCGCTCGACGGCGTGCGCCCGGGCGCACTCGTGGGCGGAGAGCGCGCAGAAGTCGGCGACCTCGTCCGGGGTGAGCCGCTGGGAGAAGTACAGCTCCGAGAAGGTGTTGAACGGCCCGGCGGCGTTGTCGTACAGCGAGGCGATCAGCGGCCCGAGGGCCGCGGCCACCAGGCAGAGCGCGACCAGCACCCGGGTCTCGTTGTGCGAGGCCCGGTGCGGGCCCAGCTGCCACCGGCCCCGGGCCAGCAGCGCGCCGGCGCCGAGGCCGACCAGCGCGCCGGCGAAGCGCTGGACGCTCTGCAGATGGCCGACGTACAGCGTCATCACCAGCGGGACGAGCACTACCAGCAGGTGCAGCCGGCGCCGCCAGAGCACGGTGAGCCGGTAGCCGAGCACCCCGGCCAGGGCGAACAGGCCGACGATGGGGCCGATCGCGGTCTGGTCCGCGACCGAGTGGGTCCAGTGCTCGCCGGCCCGGGAGCCGGCCGCGACCAGTGCGGTCCCCAGCAGGGTGCCCGCCAGCTGGCCGCCGACCAGCACCAGGAGGGTCCGGCGCCGGCCCAGCCGGTTCTCGGCGGCCGGGCCGACCAGGAGCAGCAGCAGGCTGGTGGAGACGTACGAGGCCAGGCCGGAGCACCAGAGCAGCGAGGTGAACGGTGTCCACCAGCGTCCCTCGGCGAGGGTGGGCAGGCCGACGCCGGCCTGCGCCAGCAGCCCCCGGGAGGGGCCGTGGGCCAGGCTGCCGGTGGCACCGCCGACCGCCCAGAGGACGGCGAGCAGCGTGAGGGTCAGCGGTGCGGCGCGCAGCCGGGCGGCCGGCCCGGTCAGCACCCGCCGGCCCGGTTCCGGGCCCGGTTCCGGGGCCGCTGCCGGTGCCGCTGCCGGTGCCGGGTCGGCGGCGGTCCGCTGGGCAGGCACCACGGGGGCCGCACCGAGCCGTATCACGGGGTCAGCCCGGTCTGCTGGGCCAGCCAGGGCAGCTGGTCGGCGATGCCGGGCCGGAAGATCACCCAGCCGTGTCCGCCCGGCATCAGGTCGAACTTGGCCTTCATGCCGGCCGCCAGGGCCGCCTGGTAGATCTTCTCCTGCTGCCGGCGGAAGTAGTCGTCGGTGCGGCCGACGACGATCGCGGCGGCGGTGTCCGGGAACTTCTTGCGGGTCAGCAGGTGCATGGGGTTGACGGCCTCGAACGCGGCGTTGTCCCCGCCGAAGGCGACGTTGACGGTCTCCGTCCGGGTGCCCAGGGTGGGCTCGTCCTGGCCGGACATGTCGAGGAAGGAGCCGTAGACCTCGGGGGCGTTGACGGCGAGCTGGAGGGCGCAGGTACCGCCCATGGAGGCGCCGCCGATCGACCAGGAGCCCCGGCCCTTGGCGGCCTGGAGGTGCTCGCCCACCCACTCCGGGACGTCCACCGCCAGGTAGGTCTGGACCTTGGCGATCTTCGAGTCGAAGCAGAGGGTGTTGGCCCAGGTGGAGCCCAGCTGGTCGGGCATCACCACGATCGGTGCCAGGCCCTCGTGCGCGGCGGCGAAGGCGTCCAGGGCCTCGTTCACCTGAGCGGTGTTCACCCAGTCCTCGGGCACGCCCGGCTGGCCGCCCAGCAGGACCACCACGGGCAGCAGCGGCCTGGGGGTGGCGTGGTAGGCGGGCGGCAGGTAGACGTAGGCGTCGCGGGCCTTGAAGCCGGACTTGGCCCCGGGGATCGGCGTCTTGGAGACGGTGCCCTTGGCCGGCAGGCCGGGAGGGGCGTGCCAGACCTCGGAGAGCGCCTTGCCGGGCGGCGCCGCCACGGTCTCGGCCCTCCTGCTGGTGGTCAGCTCCTGCGTCTTGTTCAGCCAGGGCGCGAGCATGACGCGCCCGCTGGGGTACTGGTCGAAGCCGCGGTTGACCTGCGAGGAGGACATCAGCAGCACCAGGAGCGCGCCGCCGACCGCCAGCAGCCTGCCCCGCAGGCGCAGCCTCGGCACCCGGAACCCGGCCAGGCAGCCGGCCAGCAGGGCGACGGCGATCCACCAGCGGACGTACCGCGGCAGCCCCTCCGGGAAGGGGTGCCACCAGCCGTCGACGACGACGTCCACCAGCACGCTGAGCGCGGCGGCCGCGAGCAGCGCGGCGGGCAGCCGGCGGCCCCACCAGGCGCGGCCGCGGGCCAGCCCCAGCAGGAGCAGGGACCCCCAGCCGGCCGCGAGCACGGCGTACGGGATCGGGCCGTGCGTCAGCGGCCAGTCGATCGGGTTCCAGCGGACGGCAAGCGAGACGGGCGTCATATCTTCTTCCCCGGCCGGGTGGTGTCGGCCAGGAAGCCGTAGGCGACCACGTTTCCCTGGTAGCCGTGTTCCTCGCTGTACCCGCCGCCGCAGGTGATCACCCTGAGCTGGGCGTCTGCGGCCTGGCGGTACACCCGGTCGTCCGGGAAGTCCTTTCGGTCGTGCACTTCGATGGCGTAGAGCTGGTAGACGGCGGTGGCGCCGTCCTCGCGGGCGATCTCGATCCGGTCGCCGCGGTGCAGCGCCCCCAGATCGTAGAAGACGGCGGGTCCGGTCCGGTTGTCGACGTGGCCCGCGATGATCGCGGTGCCGCGCTGCCCGGGGGTGGCGCCGCCGCGGTACCAACCGGCCAGGTTCCGGTCGGTCTCCGGGGGTGCCTGGAGGTGGCCGTCGGCGTCCAGGCCGAGGCCGGTGACCGGGGCGTCGAGCTTCACGGCGGGGATCCGGATCCGGGTGGGGGCGGAGGGGCCGAGCGGCGGGACGACGGAGACCGGGGCGAAGCCCGAGAGGGCCTGGCCGGCGGCCGGGGCCGGGGGCAGTTCGAGGTGGCCGCCCTGGTTCAGCATCCAGGCGCCGAGGACGAGCGCGGCACCGACCGCCAGGGTGCCCGGCCACGGGCTCCTGCTCTGCTGGGCACCCACCCGGTGCTCTCCTCTGCTGACGACTTGCTGCTCCCTGGGAGATCCCTGGGAACAATCCAACCGGACGGGACCCTAAGGCACATCAACACGATGGTCGTACCGGCACCCCCCGATCGGCAGGGCCGAGGGCCCGGGGCGTACTCCGAGTAGACCCCCGACCACCCGGAGAGAGCAGCGGTCCCCGGAATGACTGCCCCCGGTTCCGCCCGCATGGGCATCGACCATCTGGGCGGCCCATCCGGTTGCATCAATCGGGCGATCAGTTCGGACCGACCGTGGTGCATCACTGACCGGTCGAGACCACATGCCATGCTGACCCCGCTCAAGGTCTATCACCGCACTTGTCCGACCGGACGTGTGGCGCTTCCTCCCGCCGGGGCCGTCGCACGCCGTCCGCACGCCTCACGAACGGAGTGACCATGGACCCTCTTTCCCGCCGCACCCTACTGGCCGCCGGTGCCGCGACCGCCGCCACCCTCGCGGCCGGCTGCGGCGGAAACAGCGGGCAGGTCGGTGGGCAGGGGGCCACGCCGGCGCCGGCGCCGGCCAGCCCGGCGGCGGACCAGGCCGGGCACTCGTCCGAGGCCCCCAAACCCCCGGCCACCCTCATCGGCGACGGCTCCACCTCGGACACCGGCCCGCAGCCGGGCCAGCCCACCGCCGAACCGCTGAAGCTCGGCGAGCGCCCGCCGCAGTTCGTGGTCTTCTCCTGGGACGGCGCCGGCGAGCTCGACAACGGCCTCTTCGGCCGGTTCCGCAAGCTCGCGCGGGAGCACAACGCCTCGATGACCTTCTTCCTGAGCGGCCTCTACCTGCTGCCCGAGTCCAAGAAGGACCTCTACCGCCCGCCGCAGCACAAGGCCGGCGCCTCCGACATCGGCTACCTGAGCGACCAGCACATCCACGACACGCTGACGAACCTGCACGCGGCGTGGATGGAGGGGCACGAGATCGGCACCCACTTCAACGGGCACTTCTGCGGCGCCACCGGCGTCGGCAGGTGGTCGCCGGAGGAGTGGGACAGCGAGATCGAGCAGGCGATGGACTTCGTCATGAACTGGAAGACCAACACCGGCTTCACCGACCTGCCCGCGCTGCCCTTCGACTACCGCAAGGAGCTGATCGGCAGCCGCACCCCCTGCCTGGAGGGCCAGCGCAACCTGCTGCCGACCGCCGCCAGGCGCGGCTGGCGGTACGACAGCAGCGGCAACGGCACCCAGGTGTGGCCCCAGAAGATCCAGGGCGGCGCGCTCTGGGACCTCCCGTTGCAGTCCATCCCCTTCCCCGGGCACACCTTCCAGGTGCTGTCGATGGACTACAACATCATGTTCAACCAGTCCGGCAGCAACACCAAGGCCGACCCCTCGCTCCACGCGGCGTACCAGACCCAGGCCCGGGACTCCTACCTGATGGGCTTCGAGCGGGCGTACACCACCAACCGGGCGCCGTACGTCATCGGCAACCACTTCGAGCAGTGGAACGGCGGCATCTACATGAACGCCGTCGAGGACGCGCTGAAGGCCATCGCCGGCCGGCCCGGCGTCCGGCTGGTCTCCTTCCGCCAGCTGGTGAACTGGCTGGACGCGCAGGACCCGGCGGTGCTGCGCAAGCTCCAGAGCCTCGCCCCCGGCCAGGCCCCCGCCGGCGGCTGGGAGACCTTCCTGGGCTCCCCCGCCCCCGCGGCCGCCGCCGGCTGACCCGCGGCCCTACGCCTTCCGCACCCGGCCCGCGACGAGGGCGCCCAGCAGCGCCACCCCGGTCATGGTCAGGAAGATCACCGCGAACGCGCCGGACGAGCCGGTGCCCCCGGCGCCCTCGCGGGCGGCGGCGGCCGAGCCGCCGCCCAGCGCCGAGAACAGCACCCCCGCGAGGCCGACCAGCAGCACGTTGCCGAGCGCGTCGCTCACCTGCAGCGAGGCCGAGTTGGCCCCGGCGTCCTCCGGCGCGGACAGGCTCATCATCAGCACGCTGACACTCGCCACCGCCAGCCCCATGCCGATCCCGCCGACCCCCCAGGCCACCGCCGCCACCCAGGCCGGCACCGCCGGGACCAGCACCAGGGCCGCCCCCGCGATCGCCACCGCGGTCAGTACGAAGCCGCCCCGGATCATCGCCTCCCGGAACCGCTCCGCCCCCGGCCGGCCCTGCAGCCAGGAGCCCAGCGCCCAGGAGAGGCCGCCGCTGGTCAGCGTCAGGCCGGCCAGCGTCGGCGACAGGCCCCGCTCGGTGACCATCATCAGCGGGATGAACGCCTCCGCCGAGAAGAACGCCCCCGCCGCCACCCCGCGCAGCAGGATCACCGTCGGCAGCCCGCGCCCCGCCCGCAGCGTCCCCGCGGGCAGCAGCCCCAGCACGGCGGGCAGCAGCAGCGCCGCCCCGGCGGCGGCCGGAACCAGCGCGACCAGGTCCAGCCGCTGCCCGGCGTACTGCAGCAGGCCCGCGCCGAGCGCGGCCATCGCGGCCAGCCGGGTGCGGCGGCGGTCGAAGTCGACGCCCTTCAGCACCGGCTGCTCCCGCTCCGAGCGGCGCAGCGCCGGGCCCATCACCGCCAGGGGCAGCAGTATCAGCACCGGGACGGAGAGGAACACCCAGCGCCAGCCCAGGTGCTGGGTGACGGCTCCGGAGACCACCGGGCCGACGATCGAGGGCAGCACCCAGGCCGAGGAGAAGGCCGCGAAGACGGCCGGCCGCAGCCGCTCCGGGTAGGCCCTTCCGACCACCACGTACAGGGCGACGATCACCAGCCCGCCTCCCAGGCCCTGGATCGCCCGGCCCGCGACGAACACCCACATCCCGGGCGCCGCCCCGGCCACCACCAGGCCCGCGCCGAACACCGCGATACCGGTGAACAGCGGTTGCAGCGGGCCCCGCTTGTCGCACCACTGGCCGGAGACGACCAGGGCGAACAGGGTGGTGGTGAAGTAGCCGGAGAACGCGAACGCGTACAGCCCCAGCCCGTCCAGCTGACGGGCCGCCACCGGCATCGCGGTGTTGACGGCCGTCGCCTCGAAGGCGAGCAGCAGGACCACCGAGACGATGCCCAGGGTCAGCGCCCGGTAACGGGCGCCGAGCACCCCGCCGGAGTCGCTCGTGTCGGGGGGTGTCGGGCCGGCGTCGACCGAGGTGGGGGAGGCAGTGGTCATGCGTGCCATCGTAAGGCGCGTCCGGCCGGATGGCCCCTGACCAGCGGCGGTGGCCGCCTACTGCGCAGGGCCTAGGTCCCGCCTCAGTGCAGCGCCTTGAGGCCCACCACGCCGGAGACGATCAGCAGCAGGCACCCGATCCGGGCCGCCGTCGCCGCGTCCCCCAGCACCGCCATGCCGTACAGCGCGGTGCCGACCGCACCGATGCCGACCCAGACCGCGTAGCCGGTGCCGATCGGGATGGAGCGCATCGCGTACGCCAGGCCGCCCATGCTCAGTGCCAGCGCGATGCCGAAGACGACGGTGGGGACGAGCCGGGAGAACCCCTTGGACGACTCCAGGGCCACCGCCCAGACGGTTTCCAGGACACCGGAAACGATCAGAACGAGCCACGCCATGACGACAGCACCTCCGCAGTCAGCAGCGGCCGGGTTGCCGCTGTGCTGCGCCGTCTTGTCGTCACCGGGTACGACGCGCTCGTCCGGGGCGGCCTTCAATCGGCCACCTGTCTTCGACGGTAGCACAAGCCGCCATACAGAATTTACAAACGGATATTGACGCTCCCCCGCCCATTCCGCCAAGATGAATTCACCAACACGGCGAACGACGACAGGAGTCGGCAATGGACAGGAAGACGGCGGCCCCCGCGGCCCCCCGCACCTGTACCACCGCTCCCCGGTGTTGTCGCGCCTGTCGCTGCTGCCACTGCGCCTGAGCCGCACCCGCAGTACAGCTCCACCCCCCACGGCCGTGTGCCCGAGTGGTTGAGGGAACCGCCTGCAAAGCGGTTTACACGGGTTCGATTCCCGTCATGGCCTCCGTGAAACGAATTGCCGGTCGGCGCCTGTTGCGCCGACCGGCAATTCGTCGTTCTATTTCACCCCGGGGAATTCCCGGGAATTCCCGGGGCGGCCGGCCGGCCGCCCCCGACGGGTCAGCCGGTGACGGCGTCCTCGGGCCGGATGGGCAGGCGGCCCACCGGCAGACCGGTCGCGGCGCGGACCGCCGCGGCGACGGCGGCGGGGGCGACCACGGCCGGGGCGGCGCTGACCGCCTTGGCGCCGAAGGCGGCGACCACGTCGCGCTCCTCCAGCAGGGCGGCGATCCGGACCTCGGGGGTGTCCAGGGCGGTCGGCAGGCGGTAGCCGGTGAGGGAGGGGTTCATCAGCAGCCCGCCCTCGGTGCGCAGGTCCTCCAGCAGGGCCAGGCCGACGCCCTGGGCGACGCCCGCCTCGATCCGGTCCTCGATCTGGCGCGGGTTGAGCGCCCGGCCGACGTCCTGGGCCACCGTCATGTCGACCACCCGGACGGCGCCGAGCTCGATGTCCACGTCCACCACGGCCCGCATCGCGCAGAACGCGATGGAGACGAAGGCGTCGCCCTGGCCGGCCTCGTCCAGCGGCTCGGTCGGGTGCGGACGGCACTGCGCGGTGGCCCAGAGCTCCTTGCCCTCCAGCGCCTCGGCGACCGGCATGCCGAGCACCCCGTCGTACGAGGTGATCTTCCCGTCGGAGATCTGGAGCAGCTCGACCGACATCCCGAAGTTGGCGGCGATCGGCTGGAGCAGCTGGTGACGGACCATCAGTGCGGCCCGCTCGACCGCGCCGCCGGAGACCCAGGTGTGCCGGCCCCGGGCGGACGGCCCGGCGATCGACTGGTCGCTGTCGGCCGGCGCGATGTACACCTCGCTGACGCCCAGCACCGTCTGCACGATCTGCCGGGCCAGGGTGGCGAAGCCCTGCCCGGAGTCGACGGCCGCGCAGATCACCGTGGCGTGGTCGCCGCTGACCCGCACCGTCGCGGTGGAGACCTCGTCCTCGCCCTCGGCGCCCAGCATGTGCACCATGCCGACCGCGTAGCCGATGCCGCGCCGCACCGCCGCCGGGTCACCGGCACCGCCGGGCCCGCCCGGCAGCAGCCAATCGGCGTCCGGGTCGTCCACCGGCAGCGCGGGCAACGGCTCCGAGGAGACGGCGTCCAGCAGTGCGGCCACCGGCGCGGGGCAGGTGACGGCCTGTCCGGTGGGCATCGCGTCACCGGTGGCCATGGCGTTGCGGCGGCGGATCTCGACCGGGTCGACGCCGACCCGGGCGGCCAGCTGGTCGAGCTGGGACTCGTAGGCGAAGCAGGCCTGGAGCGCGCCCTCGCCGCGCATCCGGCCGGCCGGCGGGTTGTTGGTGCGCACCGCCCAGGCGTCCACGAAGACGTTCGGGCAGACGTAAGGGCCGACCGAGAAGGCGGTGGCGGCCGCCAGCGCCTCGGCGGAGACGTCCGCGTACGCGCCGCCGTCCAGCAGGATCTGCGCCTCGACCTTGACCAGCCGGCCCTCGGCGTCGGCGTGGTGGCGGTAGCGCAGCAGTGCGGGGTGCCGGGAGGTGTGGGTGTGGAAGGACTCCTCGCGGGTGAGCGTCATCTTCACCGGCCGGCCGGTGCGCAGTGCCAGCAGCGCCAGGGTGACCTGGAAGGAGAGGTCCTCGCGGTCGGAGGTGGCGCCGGGCACGCCGGTGACGACCAGCCGCACCCGGTCCGGCTCCAGGCCGAGGCAGGTGGCGGTGCGGTCGCGGTCCCCGTGCGGGTCCGTGGAGGACAGGTGCAGCTCGACGCCGCCGTCCGGGCGCGGCACGGCCAGGCCCGCCTCGGCGCCCAGCGGCGCCGGGTCCTGCCGTCCGACCTGGTAGAGCCCCTCGACGATGATCTCGCCGGCCGCCTCCGGGTCCCCGGTGCGCAGCGGCAGGTGGCGGAAGAGGTTGCCGTCCGGGTGCAGCGCCGGGGCGGTGAAGGACTGCTCGGGGTCGGTGACCGCCTCCAGCGGCTCGTAGTCGACGACGATCAGGCCGACGGCGAGACGGGCGGTGTCCGGGTGGTCGGCGGCGACGGCGGCGACCGGCTCGCCGTGGTGGCGGACCACCCCGGCGGCGAGCACCGGCCGGTCGGCGACGATCGGGCCGGCCGGGGCGCCGTCGAAGCCGCCGTCCGGGCCGGCCGGCAGGTCGGCGGCGGTGACCACGGCGTGCACGCCGGGCAGGGCGAGCGCGGCGGAGGTGTCGATGCCGTTGATCCGGGCGTGCGGATGGGGCGAGCGCAGCACCGCGCCCCAGAGCAGGCCCTCGGCCCAGAGGTCGGCGGCGTACGGGTAGATGCCGAGCGCCTTCGGCAGGGCGTCGCTGCGCAGCGGGGAGCTGCCGAGCCCGAACGGCTCCGCTGCGCCGCCCTCGTCACCGTCCTGCTGGGGCGCTGCGCCGATGTCGGTAGGCGACGTCATGATGCGTGGTCGTCCTCGGGGAGCCGGATGCCGTGGGCGGGGGTGGCACCGTACGGGACCCCGGCGGGGGCGGTGCCCTCGGCCGGGACGCCGTGCGGGGGCGTGGCGACGTACGGCGTGCCGTGCGCGGGCGTGCCGTCGAAGGCGGGGGCCTCGAAGCCGGGGCCGTCGTACCCGGTGCCGTCGTACCCGGTGCCGTCGAAGGCGGCGCCGGGTACGGGGACGCCGTGCGCGGGGGTCGGCTCGTAGACCGGGCCGTCGTACGGCGAGGCGGCCTCGTACGGCGGGGCGGCGTCGTACGGCGGGGCGGCGTCGTAGCCGGGCTGCGGATAGCCACCGTCGGGGAAGGCGCCAGGTGTGTAGCCGCCGTGGGCCGGGGCGGGCTGCCCGCCCATCCCCTGCATGCCGACGTCGTGCACGCCCGTGCCCGGCGCGCCCATGCCCTGCCCGGCGCTCCCCAGGCCGGCCGTCTCCTGGTAGACGGTCTGCTCGGGGTAGCCCTGCTGCGGGTAGTAGCCCTGGCCGTCGGCCTGCGCGGGGATGACCGGCACGGGCGGCAGCACCGCGGTGTCGTAGACGCCCGTGTCGTAGCCGCCCTGGTCGTCCGGCGTGCCGTACTGCATGCCGACGCCGACGCCCGTGCCGGCGGTGGTCCCGACGACGGCCTGGGCCTCCTCGGCGGGCGGCTGCGGGACGTGCTCGATCCAGGCGTCCTCGTCGGTGTACACCGTCGGCCCGGCCGTCTGCCCGGGCTCCTCCGGCGCGGCCGGGAGCGGGGTCCCCGCGTTCTGGGCGGCGGCCTCACCGGCCGGCTCCCCGGCGGGCGCGTCCCCGGCGTCCTCGGCCTCGACCGCACGCGCGTCGGCGATGCTCTGGACCGCGGCCAGCACGCCCCGGTAGCCGGTGCAGCGGCAGAGGTTGCCGCAGAGCGCCTGACGGGCCTCGACATCGGTGGGCCGGTGGTTGCGCTGGAGCAGGTCGTGCACGGCCATAGCCATGCCGGGCGTGCAGTAGCCGCACTGCACCGCGCCGGACTCGGCCAGCGCCTGCTGGACGTCGCTGGCGCCGCCGGCGGCCGAGAGGCCCTCGACGGTGTTGATCTCGCTGTCCGCGGCCAGTGCGGCGGGCACCAGGCAGCCGGCCACCAGCTGCCCGTCGACCTGCACCGAGCAGGCGCCACACTCGCCCTGCTCGCAGCCGTCCTTGGCACCGGCCAGGCCGAGCCGCTCGCGCAGCACGTAGAGCAGGCTCTCGCCGATCCAGGCGTCGGTGACGGGCCGTTCGAAACCGTTGACCCGCAGCGTGTAGGAGGCGCAGGGGCGCAGCTCGCGGCTGACGGGCGCATGGTCGAACAGACCGGCGTCGAGGGTCTCGATGGGGTCAGTGGTCACTTCAGCGCCCTTCCCAGTGCCCGTCGGGCCAGCACCGACACGGTACGCCGTAGCCGGACGGCGGCCGCGCTCGGCCCCTCGGTCACGGCCTCCCAGGCGCCCTCGGCGCCGTAGTTGTCGGGCACGCAGGCGGCGGCCACGTACTCGCCGAAGGCGGCGGTCGCGGCCGGGTCGATCTCGCGGCTGCCGTCCCAGTCGATGCAGCCGGCCACCCACGCCTCGGCCTCCAGCGGCCGCAGCGGGACGGGGGCGACGGCGCCGACGGCGCAGCGCACGGCGCGCCGGGCGGGGTCGAGGACGAGCGCGACGGAGGCGGTGGCGCGGGCCGGGCCGCTGCGGCCGGTGGCCTTGAGGAAGACCTGCGGGGCGTGCAGCAGCGGGACGCGCACCCAGGTGAGCAGTTCGCCGGGGCGCAGCGGGTCGAGGCCGGTGAGCAGGTGGCTGACCGGGACCTCGCGGGTGGCGCCGGCCCGCGCGAGGGTGACGCTGGCCTCCAGGGCGGTGAGCACCGGGAGGGTGTCGCCCGCCGGGGCGGCCGTGGCGATGTTGCCGCCGAGGGTGCCGACGTTGCGCACCTGCGGGGGTCCGGCGGTGCGGGCGGCGTCGGCGAGGGCGGGGATGAGCGCGGCGAAGTCGGGCCGGTCCATCCGGGCGTGGGTGAGCCCGGCGCCGAGGACGGCGGTGCCGCCGTCCTCGTAGCGCCAGCCGCGCAGTTCGGTGATGCGGCCGAGGCCGATCAGGGCGGCAGGGCGCAGTCGTCCGGCGTTGACGGCCTCCATCAGGTCGGTGGCGCCGGCCACCGGCACCGCGGCCGGGTGGGAGGCCAGCGCGTCGACGGCCTCGTCGAGGGAGGCCGGCAGCATGATCGTCCGGTTCACCTGGGTCCCACCGTGCTCCACTTGCTCATCGATCGCCTGCCGCCCGCAGGCCTCGGCCGGGGTGTCCGCGTCGGCAGCCCGGCCTGGCCCGTAGGGTACGGGCGATCGGGCCGGGTTGGGCAACTCTGGCACACAATGCTCGATGATCATTTCGGGACGGGCGAACGGAACTGCCCGATTGGGACGGATACCGGGCGGTATCTGCTCCGGCCCGGACCGGACCGAAGCAGATGTTCATCTGTTCTTGACGTCAGATGACCACTCAGAAGTTCCCGAACGTCTCGGGGACCCTCCCCCGTCAGACGGCCGGCGGCGCTCCGTCGAGCGGGCGGCCGAGCACGCCGGGCCGGCGCTGCCAGGGGTGCGGCCCGGCGGCCGGCCGGTACTCGACGCCGAGCGCGTCCAGCACGGCCCGGTGGGCCTCCATCCGGCGCTCGAAGCCGGCGTAGTCGCGCGCGGCCGGGTCGGCGGGCAGCGCGGACCAGGCGACCTCGGCGAAGGCCGCGAGCCGGGGGAAGGCCCGGTAGTCGACGTCCCGGGCGCTGTCCATGAACTCGGTCCACAGGTTGGCCTGGGTGCCGATCACCCGGCGGGCCGCGGCCTCGTCCAGCTGCGCCGGCACCGGCTCGAACCGGTAGACGTCCTCCAGGGTGCGGACGAAGCCGACCGGGACCGGCTCGTCCCGGCCCGGCGCCTGCCGGTGGTCCAGGTAGACGTGCTGCTCGGGGCACATCACCACGTCGTGACCGGCCTGCGCGGCGGCGATCCCGCCGCCGTATCCGCGCCAGGAGGAGACGGCCGCACCGGGGGCCAGGCCGCCCTCCAGGATCTCGTCCCACCCGATCAGCCGGCGCCCGCGCCCGGCCAGCCAGCGGTCGAAGTGCCGGATCACGTGGCTCTGCAGCTCGTCCTCGTTGGCCAGGCCCAGTTCCCGGATCCGCGCCTGGGCGGCCGCGCTGTCCTTCCACTGCTCCTTGGGGCACTCGTCGCCGCCGAGGTGGATGAACTCGGACGGGAAGAGCTCCAGCACCTCTTCCAGCACGCCCTCGAAGAAGCGGAGGGTGGCCTCGGAGGGGTTGAGCACGTTGTGACTGACGCCCCAGTCGGTCCAGACGCCCAGCGCCGCGGTGTCCACCACGTCGGTGTTGCCCAGCTCCGGGTAGGCGGCGATGGCGGCCTGCGAGTGGCCCGGCAGGTCGATCTCCGGGACGACGGTGACCGCCCGCTCGGCTGCGTACGCGACGATCTCGCGCACGTCGTCCTGGGTGTAGAAGCCGCCGTGCGGGCGGTCGTCACGCCGCCCGCCGGCCCGGTAGCCGACCATCGAGCGCTCGCGCCAGGAGGCCTGCTCCGCCAGTTTCGGGTAACGCTTGATCTCCAGCCGCCAGCCCTGGTCGTCGGTCAGGTGCAGGTGCAGCACGTTGAGCTTGTGCGCGGAGAGCTGGTCGACGAAGCGCAGGACGTCGGCCTTGGGGAGGAAGTGCCGGGCGACGTCCAGCAGCGCGCCGCGCCAGGCGAAGCGGGGGGCGTCCTCGATGTCGGTGCCCGGCAGCACCCAGCCGCCGTCGCGCAGCGGGGCCCGGCGGTAGGCGTCCGGGCCGAGCAGCCGGCGCAGCGTCTGCGCGCCCCAGAGCGCGCCGGCCGGGCCTCCGGCGGTGATCACGGCACGGCCGGGGCGTACCGAGAGCCGGTACGCCTCGCCGGCCAGCGTCTCGTCGTGCACCAGTTCGACGCCCTCACCGGGCCGCCCGGGGGCGAGCGGCAGTCCGGTCGCCGCGGTCAGCGAGGCCCGCAACCACCGCTCGGCACCGGCCAGCGAGGCCGGGGCGGTGAGGGTGGTGCCGCGGTCGAGGGGGAAGTCCTGGTCCTGGAGGCGGACGGAGCTCAAGGGGGCGGGGATGAGGTCCATCCCGCCATCCTGCCCCCGCCCGGCTCAATTGGCATAGACCACTTCGCGAAATGGTCCACTGTGCAAAACGGGCCGGGCCGGCGGCCTACTTGTCGTCGCCGCCCTTGCCGTCCTGGGGCTTGCCGATGCCGTCGTAGATCTCCTTGCACATCGGACAGACCGGGTACTTCTTCGGGTCGCGCCCGGGCACCCAGACCTTGCCGCAGAGCGCCACCACGGGGGATCCGGAGAGCGCACTCTCCATGATCTTGTCCTTCTGGACGTAGTGCGCGAAGCGCTCGTGGTCGCCGTCCCCGTTGGACACCTGCGGGACGGGCTCGACCAGGGTGCCGGTGCCGAGGCCGCGCTCGGGCTCAAGAGTGCTCATGGGTGCCAAGTCTATGGGGGCCCCGGGAAAGCGGGCCAGTGTCGCGCCCGGGGCGGTCGCACGTCAGTTCAGCGTGGGGTCGTCCGGGTACGTCGCGAGCAGTGCCAGCGGGCCGCGCTGGCGGCGCAGCACCGCACGCCAGAGCCGCTCCGGCTCGGGGCTGGAGATGTCGCCCGGCTCGCAGTCCACCAGGTACCAGGCGCCGGAGTCGACCTCCGCCTCCAGCTGCCCCGGCGACCAGCCCGCGTACCCGGCGAAGATCCGCAGCCCGCCCAGCTCCCCGGCCAGCACCTCGGGCGGCGCCTCCAGGTCCACCAGGCCGATCGCGCCGTGCACCCGCCGCCAGCCGAGCGGTTCGACGGTGCCCGGCTCCCCCGGCGCCACCGCCAGGCCGAGCGCCGAGTCCAGGGCGACCGGACCGCCCTGGAACACCACGGCCGGCGGACCGACCAGGCCGCCCCAGCCGTCCAGCACACTGCCGACCTTGACCGGCGTCGGTCTGTTCAGGACGACGCCGAGCGCCCCCTCGGCGTCGTGGTCGAGGAGGAGCACCACCGCCCGCGCGAAGTTCGGGTCGGTGAGCACGGGGGTCGCGACGAGCAAACGGCCGGTGTGGGACCGGCCTCCGTGCGAATGGGCCGCCGTCATGCCTCACATGATCCCGCAGAACCCCCGGGGGCGGACACCGCAACACGGAGACCGTCCGCACGGCCGCCGCCGCGCCGCGCGAACACCCGTACGGACGCACCGGCGGGCGCGACACCACCCCGAGAGAGCACCATCACGGGAGAGGCTCACGGGAACCACCGATACGCCCACTACCATCTACTGATGGTGGACGCCCTTATACGGTGCCGACTCGGTCACGCCGGGGGCCCGAACGCGCCCGTACGACCGGTCCACCGCCGGCTCCCGACCGGAGCCCCACCCACTCCTCTGGCACCCCGGATTGCGAGAACGATGACCGACGACGTCCTGCTGGTTCACGGCGGAAACCCGCTCGAAGGCGAGATCCGCGTCCGTGGTGCGAAGAACCTGGTCCCCAAGGCCATGGTCGCCGCCCTGCTCGGGCAGGGACCCAGCAGACTGCGCAACGTCCCGGACATCCGCGACGTCAAGGTGGTCCGCGGCCTGCTCCAGCTGCACGGCGTGACGGTGCGCACCGGTGACGAGGAGGGTGAGCTGATCCTCGACCCCTCCCACGTGGAGAGCGCCAACGTCGCCGACATCGACGCGCACGCCGGGTCCTCGCGGATCCCGATCCTGTTCTGCGGCCCGCTGCTGCACCGCCTCGGCCACGCCTTCATCCCGGGCCTCGGCGGCTGCGACATCGGCGGCCGCCCGGTCGACTTCCACTTCGAGGTGCTCCGCCAGTTCGGCGCCACCATCGAGAAGCACCCGCAGGGCACCTACCTGGTCGCCCCGCAGCGGCTGCGCGGCACCAAGATCGAGCTGCCCTACCCGTCGGTCGGCGCAACCGAGCAGGTCCTGCTCACCGCCGTCCTCTGCGAGGGCGTCACCGAGCTGCGCAACGCGGCCGTCGAGCCGGAGATCGTCGACCTGATCTGCATCCTGCAGAAGATGGGCGCGATCATCACCATGGGCACCGACCGGACCATCCTGATCACCGGTGTCGACGAGCTCTCCGGCTACAACCACCGCGCACTGCCGGACCGCCTGGAGTCCGCCTCCTGGGCCTGCGCGGCACTGGCCACCAAGGGCGACATCTACGTCCGCGGCGCCCGCCAGCTGGAGATGATGACCTTCCTCAACACCTTCCGGAAGGTCGGCGGCGCCTTCGAGGTCGACGACGAGGGCATCCGGTTCTGGCACCCGGGCGGCGAGCTCAAGGCGATCGCCCTGGAGACCGACGTGCACCCGGGCTTCCAGACCGACTGGCAGCAGCCGCTGGTGGTCGCGCTCACCCAGGCCACCGGCCTGTCCATCGTGCACGAGACGGTGTACGAGTCGCGGCTCGGCTTCACCGGCGCGCTGAACCAGATGGGCGCCCACATCCAGCTCTACCGCGAGTGCCTGGGCGCCACCCCGTGCCGCTTCGGCGCCCGCAACTTCCTGCACTCCGCGGTCGTCTCCGGCCCGTCCAAGCTGATCGGCTCCGAGCTGGTCATCCCGGACCTGCGCGGCGGCTTCTCGTACCTGATCGCGGCGCTGGCGGCCGAGGGCACCTCGACCGTGCACGGCATCGACCTGATCAACCGCGGCTACGAGAACTTCATGGAGAAGCTGCGCGACCTCGGCGCCCACGTCGAGCTGCCCAGCGAGCGGCTGGTCACCGCCTGACCGGCGGCCGTACCGACGGCGAGAGGCCGGGCTCCCCGAAGGGAACCCGGCCTCTCGGCGTTCAAGGGGTTGCTCAGGCGCCCTTGGCGGCTTCCTTGAGCTTGGAGCCCGCGCTCACCTTGGCGCTGTAGCCGGCCGCGATCTGGATCGGCTCGCCGGTCTGCGGGTTGCGGGCGGTGCGGGCGGCGCGGTGGGTGCGCTCGAAGGTCAGGAAACCGGGGATGGTGACCTTCTCGTCGCCCTTGGCGACGACCTCGCCGACGATCTCGGCGAAGGCGGCCAGAACGGCGTCGGCGTCCTTGCGGGTCACCTCGGCGCGCTCGGACAGCGCGGCCACCAGCTCACTGCGGTTCATGTGTACTCCTGTGGTCTGTTCGCTTGCGGTGTGCGGGGGCCCATCGGTGCTCCCTCCGGGGGGCACCCGGATAGGCCGCAGGTCCGCACACTGTGCTCATTCAGGCAATGCGTGGTCGCAGGCCGGGTTCGCACCCCGTGCCGCGGCGCCGGTGCCGTCGAAGGCCCGCCTGCCTGCCCGGATACGAATCCTGCCCCGTCCGGCCCCGAGAAAGCCAATCGGGCCCCGGCCGAGCCACCCGAACAACGCCCGCCCGCCGGAGGTGTGATGCTCCGTCGGCTCCGGCGGACCGGGCGCGGGCGGCGGTCGGGACGACACGCCGGAAGACCAGGGGGACGTTCCGTACTTGTCGGACACGCCTGCCCCGTGCAGGGCTACCGTACGCCCTAGGCACGACAAGCCCAAACACGCCCCTCGCCCTTGTGTCGCAAGGGTTCGGGGCGGGCTTGGGTGGGTAAGCGCGCTATTCGGTCATTTGACCGATCCGCGACACGCGCCGCGGGGCCGCCGTCAGAGCTTGACGGAGGGGAAGGAGGCGGTGTCGAGGGTGCCGACGATGCCCGGGGTCGGACGGGACGGCTCGCGCTCCTCCTGCACGCCGGCCAGCGCGGCGTCACGGACGGCGGCGGCCACCGTCTTCGCGACGTCCTTGTGGAAGACGCTCGGGATGATGTAGTTGGCGTTCAGCTCGTCGTCGGCGACGGTGGTGGCCAGCGCCCGGGCGGCGGCGATCATCATCTCGGTGTTGACCGTCCGGCTCTGGGCGTCCAGCAGACCGCGGAAGACGCCCGGGAAGACCAGCACGTTGTTGATCTGGTTCGGGAAGTCACTGCGGCCGGTGGCGACCACGGCGGCGGTCTGCCGGGCGATCGCCGGGTCGACCTCCGGGTCCGGGTTGGCCAGCGCGAAGACGATCGCGTCCGGCGCCATGGTGGCCAGGTCGTCGCCGTCCAGCACGTTCGGGGCGGAGACGCCGATGAAGACGTCGGCGCCCGCCACGGCCTCCTTGAGGCCGCCGGTGCGGGCCGAGCGGTTGGTGTGCTCGGCGATCCAGCGCAGCGAGTCGTTGAGGTCGTCACGGCCCTGGTGGACCACGCCCCGCACGTCCGCGACGGTGGCGTGCTCGACGCCGGCCGCCAGCAGCAGCTTGAGGATCGCGGTACCGGCGGCGCCGGCACCCGACATCACCACGCGGATCTCGGAGATGTCCTTGCCGACCACCTTGAGCGCGTTGGTGAGCGCGGCCAGCACCACGATCGCGGTGCCGTGCTGGTCGTCGTGGAAGACCGGGATGTCCAGGGCCTCGCGCAGCCGGGCCTCGATCTCGAAGCAGCGCGGCGCGGAGATGTCCTCCAGGTTGATGCCGGCGAAGCCGGGGGCGATCGCCTTGACGATGGCCACGATCTCGTCGGTGTCCTGGGTGTCCAGGCAGATCGGCCAGGCGTCGATACCGGCGAAGCGCTTGAACAGGGCCGCCTTGCCCTCCATCACCGGCAGCGCGGCGGCCGGGCCGATGTTGCCCAGGCCCAGCACCGCCGAACCGTCGGTGACCACGGCGACGCTGTTGCGCTTGATGGTGAGGCGGCGGGCGTCCTCGGGGTTCTCGGCGATCGCCATGCAGACCCGGGCGACACCCGGGGTGTAGATCATGCTGAGGTCGTCACGGTTGCGGATCGGCAGCTTCGAGGACATCTCGATCTTGCCGCCGAGGTGCATCAGGAAGGTACGGTCGGAGACCTTGCCGATCGACACGCCGTCGATCGTGCGGAGCTTCTCGACGATCTCCTCGCCGTGGGCGACCGAGGACGCGGCCACGGTCACGTCGATCCGCAGCGCCTCCAGGCCGGAGGCGGTGACGTCGAGGCCGGTGACCGAACCGCCGGAGGACTCGACGGCCGTGGTGATCGCACTGACGGCATTGCCCCTGGCCGGGACCTCCAGCCGCACCGTGATCGAGTTGGAGACACTGGGCACCGTCGCCATCGACGTTCCTTCTTCCGTCCTCAGTTGCTTCAACAGATTGTTGAAGGCTTCGCCTGCGCATGCTAGACCTCGATCGTCGCACCTACCAGGCTGAAGCCAGAAATAACGTTCATTGAGTGTGCGAAGTCGACAACTTCTTGCCTCAGCGGGCCGATGCGTTACATTGGACGGGACACCGGCTCGATCCAAGCCCCCGGGCCCAACCTTCGTCCCTTCGAGGGACCACTTGCCGCGAGGCGAGCATGGCGGGTCGGTGTCATTAACGTCTGAAGGCCCCTCACCGTCGGTGAGGGGCCTTCTTGCTGTACCGCCCGCCGTGACGGGCGGTCAGCAGGTCAGCCGTCCAGCAGGGCCGGCACGCCGTCAGCGTCCGGCAGGTCGTCAGGGCCGGAGAGCACGGTCAGCCGCTGGGTCGCCCGGGTCAGCGCCACGTAGAGCACCCGCAGGCCCGCCTCCGACTCACCGGCGATCCCGGTCGGGTCGGCCACCACGGTCGCGTCGTACTCCAGGCCCTTGGCCTCCAGGCTGCCCAGCGCCACCGCCCGCTCGCCCAGGCCCTCGATCCACCCGGCCGCCTCGGCCCGGCGGTCCATCGGCACGACGACCGCCACGGTGCCGTCCACCTCCCCCAGCAGCCGCTCCAGCTCCGCCCGGGCCGCCGCGCCGAAGGCCTCCGGCGACGGGTCCGTGACGGCCGCGAACCGCGGCTCCACGCCGACCCTGCGCACCGCGCTCGGCGACGGCGTGCCCGGCGCGGCCAGTGCCAGCACCTTGGCCGCCACCTCGGCGATCTCGGCCGGGTTCCGGTAGTTCACGGTCAGCGTGTAGCGACGGCGCGGCTTGCCGGACAGCACCTCGTCCAACGCCGCCTGCGCCTCCCCGGGGAACGGCCAGGAGGACTGCGCCGGGTCGCCGACGATCGTCCAGGTGGCCATCCGGCCACGCCGGCCAATCATCCGCCACTGCATCGGGGTCAGGTCCTGCGCCTCGTCCACGATGATGTGCGCGTACTCGGTGCGCTCCACCGGCACCCTCTCGCGCTGCCTGGAGTTGCGGTCCGCGAACGTGGTGACCTCGTCCAGGCCGCTCAGCAGGTCCACCGCGTCCACCTCGCGGACCTTCGGGCGGACCGGCTCGCCGAGCAGCACCTGGAGCTCGTCCACCAGCGCCACGTCGTGCGCCGACAGCTCGCCCTCGCCGCGCTCGGACAGGTGCCGCCACGAGCCGGCCAGCAGCCGGGCCTCCTCCGGGGTCACGGCGCGGCGGGCGATCCGGTTGGTGTGCCGGGTCTGCTTCAGCGTGCCGAGCACCCGGCGCGGGGTCACCGCGGGCCACCAGGCGTCCAGGAAGTCCAGGAACGCCGCCTCGTCCGAGACGTAGTCGTCGAAGGACTCCTTCTCCTCCTGGCGCTGCTCACGGGCGTAGTGGTCGGCCGGCTTCGGCAGGTGCCGGGTCGCCTCCTGCCAGAGCGCGTCCAGCAGCAGCCGGCGGGCGCGCGGGCGGAGCAGGTTCAGCGGGGTGCCGCCGGAGCCCACCACGTTGCCGCGCACGGCCTTGAGCCGGCCGGCGTCCAGCCGCAGCACCTCACCCCGGGCGACCACCTTCAGCTCCTGCGGCGCGCCGAGCTCCAGCGCCGCCCTGGCGGCCCGGCGCAGCAGCTGCACCATCCGGGCCGAGCCCTTGACCCGGGCCGCCTCCGGGGTGTCGTAGACGCCCGCCTCGATGCCGTCGACCAGGGAGCCGACCGCGCGGATGGCGACCTGGCCCTCCTCGCCGAGCGAGGGCAGCACGCCCTCGGTGTAGGAGACCAGCAGCGGGGTCGGGGAGACCACCAGGATGCCCCCGGCGTAGCGGCGGCGGTCCTGGTAGAGCAGGAAGGCGGCGCGGTGCAGGGCGACGGCGGTCTTGCCCGTGCCGGGGCCGCCGGTGACCAGGGTGGCCCCGGCCGCGGCGGCGCGGATCACCTCGTCCTGTTCCTTCTGGATGGACGAGACGATGTCGCGCATCGAGTGGCTGCGGGCGCGGCCGAGGGAGGCCATCAGCGCACCGTCGCCGACCACCGCCAGCTCGCGGCCGTCCAGGGTGGGGGTGAGGTCGGGGCGGAGCAGGTCGTCCTCGACGCCGACCACCTTGCGGCCCTTGGAGCGGATCACCCGGCGGCGGATCACCCGGCCGGGCTCCAGCGGGGTGGACCGGTAGAACGGCGCGGCGGCCGGCGCCCGCCAGTCGATCACCAGCGGGCCGTACTCGGCGTCCAGCACACCGAGCCGGCCGATGTGGAGGGTCTCGGCGACGGCGGGGTCGGCCGGGTCGAGCGGGGTGTTCGAGGGGATGCCGTGCTCCTCCGGCGCGTCGGCCTGCTGGAGGTCGATCCGGCCGAAGAGGAAGTCCTCGAACTCGTTGTTGAGCCGCTGGAGGTGGGCGCCCGCCCGGTAGACCTGGGCGTCGCGCTCGGCGAGCGCGCCGGGGGTGCCGACCTGGACGCGCTTGGCGGCGTCCTCCAGGATGTACTCGGCCTCGGCGAGCTTCTCCTCCAGGCGGTGGTAGACCGTGTCCAGGTGGTGCTGCTCCCCGGCGATCTCGCGCTCGCGGACGGTCTCGGAGTCGGTGGCGGCGGTGGTGTCCGTATTGCTCTGCATGGCCTCGGTGGTAGCGGCGGGAGTCCGGCTCTGGGAAACGAGCGGACGGAAGATCCTACGCCCCGCCGCTCCGTTGCGCCGCACCGGGAGGGGAAATCGCGAAGGCCGCCCTCCGCTGAGCGGTGGGCGGCCTTCGCTGTGCAACATGGGGTGGTGGAGATGCCGGGAATCGAACCCGGGTCCAGTGGAGTGGATTCAGGACTTCTCCGAGCGCAGTCCGCTGTGATTTTCTCGGCCCTGGCAGTCACGCGGACAAGCCGCCAACAGGCCCAGCTGCTGTTTGATTTCCCATCCACCCCCGCAGCCCGGGCGGACGGTTGAGTTCCCTAGATTATGCCAGGGTCCGGGTCGGGAACTCCCCGGTCTGACACCCAAGCACTCTTAGCTGTTATTAGGCAGCGAGAGCGAACTGCTGGGAATCGCGCTTAGTGTTGGCGATTATTTTTTTGCGACAGATGGTTAACGAGATCATTGCCGCGTTCCTCGGCTCGCTTCTCCTGTTTCGACTTCCCCTGTCGAAACCGATCATCCCCATGTTTTTTTGAGAAACAGCTCGGACGTTGCCGTCCGTGTTGCTGGCGCCATAGTACGCGAGGCGACCGGCGAGGGTCCAGCGGATTAACGCCGGCGTCGCCGGGTGTCAGCTCTGGCGCCGGCGCGCCGCCGCCACCGCACGGGCCGTCTCACGGGTGTCCTGCTTCTCCCGCAGCGTCTGGCGCTTGTCGTACAGCTTCTTGCCGACGGCGAGCGCGAGTTCGAGCTTCACCCGGCCGTCCTTGAAGTACAGCGAGAGCGGGATCAGGGTGTGGCCGGCGTCCCGGACCTTGGCCTCGATCTTGTGGATCTCCATCCGGTGCAGCAGCAGCTTGCGCTTGCGCCGCGCGGCGTGGTTGGTCCACGTCCCCTGGGTGTACTCGGGGATGAAGACGTTGTCGATCCACGCCTCGTGGTTCTGGATGTAGGCGTACCCGTCGACCAGGTTGGCCCGCCCTTCGCGCAGTGACTTGACCTCGGTGCCGGTGAGCACGAGACCGCACTCGTAGGTGTCGAGGATGGTGTACTCGTGTCGCGCCTTCTTGTTCTGCGCGATCAGCTTCTGTCCGGTTTCCTTTGCCATAGCGCGGCCATTCTCGCACCTCGGCCCGGTGCGGAGCAGCCCCTTTACCCGCGCGTCAGGCCCTCGCGCGCGCACGCGTCGGGCCCGGGCGCGTCAGGCCCGCGTCCCCAGGCCCGCCAGGACCCGCAGGGCCAGCTCGCCGGCGTCCTCGGAGCCGGACGCGGGCACGTCGGGGGTCAGGCCGGCGCCCTCCGGGGAGCGGCCCGCCGGGGTGTAGTAGCGGCCGACGGTCAGCTCCAGCACCGCGCCGTCGGCGAGCCGGCTGGGCTGCTGGACGGTGCCCTTGCCGAAGGTCCGGCCGCCCACCACGACGGCCCGGCTGCGGTCCTGGAGCGCGCCGGTGAGCAGCTCGGCGGCGCTCATGGTGCCGCCGTCCACCAGCACCACCAAGGGGGAGCGCTGGTCGCCGCCGGGCGGGGCGGTCAGCTCCCTGGTCCCGCCGCGCTCCTGGTACGAGCCGACCGGGCCGCCGTCCAGGAAGATCCCGGCGGTACCGGCGGCCTCCTCGACCAGCCCGCCGGAGTTGCCGCGCAGGTCCAGCACCACCCCGGCGTGCGGGCCGCGCACGGCGGCGCGCACCTGCTCGGCCACGCCGCTGGTGAAGGCCCGCACGGTGATCCGCAGGACCCCCTTGTCCAGGTGCTCGACCGCGACCTGCTGGCTGTCCAGCAGGGCCCGGCGCAACTGGACCTCGCGGATACCGCCGTCCCCGCGCTGGACGGCGAGGGTGACCTCGGAGCCGATCCGCCGCTCCCCCTCGCGCCCGCGCAGCCGGGCGACGACCTCGGTCACGGGCAGGTGGTCGGCCTGGTCCGGACCGACCCGCAGCAGCCGGTCGCCGGCGGCGATCCCGGCCTCCGCGGCCGGCCCGGCGGGCTGCACCTGCGAGACCTCGGTGACGCCGTCCTGCCCGCGGCCGACCGAGAGGCCCACACCCAGGTAGCGGCCGTCCAGGCCCTGGCTGAACTCGGCGTACTCCTGGGCGCTGTAGTAGGCGCCCCAGCGGTCGCCGTTGGCGCCGATCAGGTGCTCGGCCTGCTGCTCGGAGAGCGCCGCCCCGGCCGGGTCCTGGCCGGCCGCGACGCCGGCCGCGGCGGCCGGGGCCGCGTCCACGGACGGGCGGTGCGGTGGCGCGCTCGGGTCGCCCCAGGCTCCGGTCGCGGCGCCGGCCAGCAGCACGGCGCCGAACACCAGGCTGAGGGTGGCCGCCTGGCGTGCCCTGCGCGGAGTTTGCAGCATGGCATCGGAGTGTAGGCGCAGCACGTGACGCGGCGGGCCGGAACGGCTGACGGCGAAACGCCGACGGCCCCGGACGGCGCAGTGCCGTCCGGGGCCGCGGGGCGCCGGAGCCGGCCTCGGGCCGGACCTCCGGGGTGGCGCTAGACCTTCAGGTACTTCCTGAGGGTGAAGAACGCCGCGATGCCGGCCATGCCCATACCGACCACCACCAGCAGCGGTATCACCGCCAGCACCGAGCTGAGCCCGATGAAGTGGATGAACTGGACCCGGTCGGCCAGCCAGCCCTGGACGAAGAAGTGCCCGCCGAGGAGCAGCCCGGACGCCATCACCGCGCCGAGCAGCGCGGCGAACGCGGCCTCGGCGATGAACGGCATCTGGACGTAGAAGTTCGAGGCACCGACCAGGCGCATGATGCCGGTCTCACGCCGCCTGCTGTACGCCGACACCCGGACGGTGTTGACGATCAGCAGCAGGGCGACGAACAGCATCAGCACCATGATCACGAACGCCGCGGTCTGGAGGCCGTTCAGCAGGCCGAAGAGGTTCTCCAGGATCTTCCGCTGGTCCTCGACCGACTTGACGCCGGGCTTGCCGGCGAAGGCGCTCTGGATGACGTCGTACTTGGTCGGGTCCTTGAGCTTCACCCGCCAGGACTGCGGGATGGCGTCCGGGCCGAGGACGGAGATGAGCGGGTTGTCCGGGTTCATCTCCTTCCAGTGCTTGTACGCCTCGGTGGAGTTCTCGAAGGTCGAGGACTGGACCACCGAGTCCATCTTGTCCAACTGGGACTTGATGTCGGCGATCTGCGGGTCGGTGGCCGCGCCGTTCTGGCACTGCGGCGAGTTGCGGGCGTCCGACTTCGTGCAGAAGTAGATGCTCACCTCGACCTTGTCGTACCAGTACCCCTTCATGGAGTTGACCTGGTCACGGACCAGGAGCGAGGCACCGGCGAGGGCGAGGGAGAGCGCGACGCTGACGACGACCGCGATGGTCATCGTCAGGTTGCGGCGGAGACCCACACCGATCTCCGACAGGACGAACTGGGCGCGCATGCGTGTAACAACTCCAGGGTCGGTACTGGTCGGGCGGAACGGGCCGGCGGCCCACGGGTCAGCGCCGGAGGATCAGTGCTGGTACCCGTAGACGCCGCGGGCCTGGTCGCGGACCAGCAGCCCCTTGTCGAGCTCGATGACGCGCTTGCGCATCTGGTCGACGATGGCCTGGTCGTGAGTGGCCATCAGCACCGTCGTGCCGGTGCGGTTGATCCGGTCGAGCAGCTTCATGATGCCGACCGAGTTCTGCGGGTCGAGGTTGCCGGTGGGCTCGTCCGCGATCAGCAGCATCGGGCGGTTCACGAACGCCCGGGCGATCGCGACGCGCTGCTGCTCACCACCGGACAGCTCGCCCGGCATGCGGTCCTCCTTGCCGCCGAGGCCGACCAGGTCCAGCACCTCGGGCACCACCTTGTTGATGGCGCTCTTGGGCTTGCCGATCACCTCGAGGGCAAAGGCGACGTTCTGCGCGACCGTCTTGTTGGGGAGCAGGCGGAAGTCCTGGAAGACGGTGCCCAGCTGGCGGCGCATGTGCGGCACCTTCCAGTTGGACAGCTTGCCCAGGTCCTTGCCCAGCACGTGCACCTCGCCGGTGCTGGGGCGCTCCTCGCGCAGGCACAGGCGCAGGAAGGTGGACTTGCCCGAGCCGGACGAGCCGACCAGGAAGACGAACTCACCCTTCTCGATCTCCAGCGAGACGTTGTCCAGGGCGGGACGGTTCTGCTTGGGATAGGTCTTGGAGACGTTGTCGAATCTGATCACGGCTGCATCACGGAGGCCATCCTAGGCGGCGCCTGTCCTCGGTCGGTCCACCCCGGGCGCCCGGCCCGGGGACGGGCGGAGGGAGGGGGAAGGGCCCCTCCCGGCTTGGGACCATACGCGAAGCCGCGTCCGGCTCGCAGGGGCGGCCCGTGACAGAAGCCGAACCTTGGGGGAGAATGTCCGGTTATGCCCAGAAAATTGGGAGGCATCTCACAGCCCGGGGGCCGGAACGGCCAGAACCTGGCAGAGTGGAGGTGGCGGCCGAGGTTGGCCGCTCCCCCGCACAGGGCAAGAAAAGGAACCAAAGCCCCGTCCGGTGCGTTGGCTGTAGCAGCGAGGAGGAGATCGCATGACCTGCGACCATCTGGTGTGCGCCAACTGCAACGGCCGCGTGAGCGATGGCCGGTGCCCGGTGTGCCGCGCCAACCGTGCCCGGCTGCAGGAGCAGCAGGGGCCGTTCGGTGTGCTCTCCCCCGCCATGCTGCTTGCCCTGTTGGCCGGCCTGCTCGCGGTGGCGCTGATCGCCCGGCAGGCACTGGCCTGACCCCGGCAGACGTACGCGAAGGCCCCGACGGATCACCGTCGGGGCCTTTCTCGTGTCACGGCCACGGGTCACGACCCGCCTGCCGCCCGACCACTACTACTGCGCGGCGGTCTCGCGCTGCTTGCGCCACCGGATGCCGGCCTCGATGAAGCCGTCGATGTCGCCGTCCAGCACGCCCTGCGGGTTGCCGACCTCGTACTCGGTGCGGACGTCCTTGACCATCTGGTACGGGTGCAGCACGTAGGAGCGCATCTGGTTGCCCCAGGAGCTGCCGCTGTCCTTGAGCGCGTCCATCGCCGCGCGCTCCTCCTGGCGGCGCCGCTCCAGCAGCTTGGCCTGGAGGACGTTCATCGCCGAGGCCTTGTTCTGGATCTGCGAGCGCTCGTTCTGGCAGGAGACCACCACGCCGGTCGGGATGTGCGTGATGCGCACCGCCGAGTCGGTGGTGTTGACGCCCTGGCCGCCGGGGCCGGAGGCGCGGTAGACGTCGATGCGCAGCTCCGACTCGTCGATGTCGACGTGGTCGGACTGCTCGACGACCGGGAGCACCTCGACACCGGCGAACGAGGTCTGCCGACGGCCCTGGTTGTCGAAGGGCGAGATGCGGACCAGGCGGTGGGTGCCCTGCTCGACCGAGAGGGTGCCGTAGGCGTACGGGGCCTTGACGGTGAAGGTCGCGGACTTGATGCCGGCCTCCTCCGCGTACGAGGTGTCGTACACCTCGGTCGGGTACCCGTGCCGCTCGGCCCAGCGCAGGTACATGCGCATCAGCTGCTCGGCGAAGTCGGCGGCGTCCACGCCACCGGCCTCGGCCCGGATGTTGATCAGCGCCTCGCGGGCGTCGTACTCGCCGGAGAGGAGCGTGCGGACCTCCAGCTCCTCGACCGCCTTCATGACGGCGGCCAGCTCGTTCTCGGCCTCCACCCGGGTGTCCGCGTCGTCCTCGGCCTCGGCCAGTTCGAACAGGACGCCGAGGTCGTCGATGCGGCTGCGCAGGTTCTCGACCCGGCGCAGTTCACCCTGGAGGAAGGAGAGCCGGCTGGTCACCTTCTGCGCGTTCGCGAGGTCGTCCCACAGGTCGGGGGCGGCTGCCTCCTCCTCCAGACGCGCGATGTCGGCCCGGATCTTGTCCAGGTCGAGGACGGCCTCGATCGACCCCATGGTCGTTTCGAGGTTCTTGAGCTCTTCGGAAGGATCGACGGCTGCCACGCACCCAGGGTAATGCCCCCGGGGGGGCTCCTGGCGACACCGGGTGCCTCCGGTCCTTCGACCGGGCGCCCGCGATCCCCTACGGGGCCCGCTGCGGTGCGGAGTGCACCACCGGACGGGGCGGCTTCCCGGCGTCCGGCGCGGTGGCGGCGAAGGCGGTCCAGGCCGCGGCCGCACCGGCCAGCAGCAGGACCGTGGCCAGCAGGACGGCCAGCATCCGGCGGCGGCGCAGCAGTGCCTGGCGGTCCCGCCGGTGGGCCGCGGGGACGGTGCGCTGGGCCCGGGACTCGGCCGCGTAGGAGGCCAGCTCCTGGGCCGAGGGGCGGCGCAGGCTGGTGTGCGTGTCGCGGGTGGAGTCCGGGGCGGCGCCGGGCACGAGCGGGACGGCCGGGCCGCGGCGCCGCTTGTGGGTGCCGGGGCCGGCGTCCACCTCGGCGTACACGGCCTCGCCGGGGGTCAGCAGCTCCTCGGCCGGGGCCCGGCCCTGCTGCGGGACGGCCAGCACCGGGAGCCCGGCCAGCGCGGGCAGCTGCTCACGCAGCCGCGCGGCCAGCTCGGCGGCGCGCAGCCGGGAGGCCGGGGCCTTGGCCAGGCACTCGGAGATGATCCGCCAGAGGCCGTCCGGCAGGCCGGGGACCGGCGGCACCTGCTCGGTGACGTGGCGGCGCAGCACCGCGCCGGTGTGCCCGCCGCCGAAGGGGGTGGAGCCGGCCAGCAGCTCGTAGAGGACGGTGGCGAGGGCGTAGATGTCGACCGCGGCGCGCGGCTCCAGGCCCTCGATGATCTCCGGGGCGAGGTAGTCGGGGGTGCCGATGATCCGGGTCGCGCGGGTGCGGCGGGGGGCGTCGACCAGGCGGGCCACGCCGAAGTCGGTCAGCTTGGCGCGCGGGGCGCCGCCGGGGCCGGGGGCGGCGGCGAGGTCGAGCAGGACGTTCTCGGGCTTGACGTCGCGGTGCACGATCCCGGCGGCGTGTGCGGCGGCCAGGCCGTCGGCGACGTCCGCGATGACCGAGACGGCGGTCTGCGGGGCGAGGGCGCCGTCGCGCTCCAGGCGGGAGCGCAGGTCGGTGCCCTGGACCAGTTCCATCACCAGGGCGAGGTCGCTGCCGTCGACGACCATGTCGCGCACGCCGACCACCCGGGGGTGGTCGAGGCTGGTCAGCGCGGCGCGTTCCTGGACGAAGCGGCCGACCAGCACCTGGTCGGCGGCGAGGTCCTCGCGCAGCAGCTTGACCGCCACCGGGCCGTCCGGCCCCTCGCCGAGCCAGACCGTCCCGGCCGAGCCCCGGCCGATCACCTGGTGGACGGTGTAGCGGCTGCCGATCTTGCGTGCCAATGCTGCTCCGTGGGCGGCGGGAGCACACCGGGAGGGTCCGGAGCGCTCGGTGGGGCGGGACAACAGCGACCAACCTACGCGCCCGGACCCCCTTCGCGGGCCGCCTGAGGGGGTCCGGCGGGCACTGGCGGGCGATAAATATCGGAAATTGTCGACAAAGCGTCAATGTTGCTGCCGGGGCCCGGCATCCGGAGTGCGCGCCGGGCCCCGCACGCCGCTACTTCGAGCCGAGGACGCTGCTCACCCAGTCGCTCGCGCTGTTGAACCAGCCCTGGACGTTGTCCCAGTACTGCGGCAGCGGCGTGAAGTTCCACAGCGCCACCGCGGCGACGGCCAGCACCAGCAGGACCATCAGGCAGCCCTTCAGGCAGCCGAGGCCCGGAATGTACATCCGGTTGCGGCTGCGCGGGCGCCGCTCGCGGGGCGCCGCCTCCCGGCGGGCCGGCTGCGGCGGTGCCTCCCGGCGCTGCGGGGGCTCGCGGTGCTGCGGCGCGGGCGGCTCGGCGCGGCGCGGCGCGGGCTGCGGCGGCGCGGCCCGGTAGCCCTGCGGCGGTCCGGCCGGGGGCTGCTGCGGGCCCGGGCGGCCGTACGGCTGCGGGGCCTGGTGGCCCTGCGGCGGCCGGCCGCTCTGCGGGGGCTGGTTGTAGCCGCCGGGCGGCTGCGGGCGGCCGCCCTGCCCGGCCTGGAAGGGCGGCGGGGCCACCGGCGGGCGCTGGGCGTACCCGGGCGGCGGGGCCTGCCGGTACCCGCCCGGGGGCGCCTGCTGCGGCTGGTGGCCCTGCGGGCCCGGCGGACGGCCGCCCGCCGGGCCTCCCTGGCCGGCCTGGAAGGGCGGCGGGGCGACCGGCGGGGCCTCGAAGTCCTCCGGGTCGAAGTAGCCGATCTCGGTCTGCTGGTTGCGGTCGCGGGCGGCCCGCAGCTGGGTCTGCCACGGGTGCGGCGCCTCCGGCTGCGGCGGCCCGGACGGGGCCGGCGGCACGGCGGTGGGCGGCATCACCTGGGTGCGGTCCGCGGCGCCGTACGGGGCGGGCGGCGGCTGGGTGCCCATCACCGCGGTCGCGGCCGCCGGGTCGTACTGCTGGCCGGGCCGGACCGCCGGGCCGGACGGGAGCACCTGGGTGCGGTCCTCGGCGGGCGCACCGCCGGGAACGGCGGACGGCACCGCGGCCGGCTGCGGGTCCGGCAGCAGCAGCGCGCCCACCGCGAGCGCCGCGTCCACCGCGGCCGGCGAGGCGTGCACGCCGACCCCGGCCGCGACCACGCGCAGCGCGCGGGCCAGCGAGACGGCGCTCGGGCGCTGCGCCGGGTCCTTGCGCAGGCAGCGCTCGATCACCGTCCAGAGCGGGTCGGGCATGGTGGACGGGCGCTGCGGCTCCTGCGCCAGGTGCGCCTGGAGGATCGCCAGCGGACCGTCGCCCTGGAACGGCTGCCGGCCGGTGACCAGCTCGTACAGCATGATCCCGGCGCCGTACACGTCGACCGCGGAGGTCTGCGGGCGCCCCTCGGCGGACTCCGGCGCGACGTAGGCCGGGGTGCCGACGAACTCGTGGGTGCGGGTGATGCCCGGGGAGTCGGCGAGCCGGGCGATGCCGAAGTCGGTCAGCATCGGGTGCATCTGCTCGGTGCCGTCCACCACGATGGTGGCGAGCAGCACGTTGGCCGGCTTGAGGTCGCGGTGGACGACGCCGTCGGCGTGGCTGGCCGCCAGCGCGTCGGCGACCTGCGCCATCAGCAGCGCCCCGGCGATCGGGCTGAACGGGCCGTTGCCGCGCAGGTAGCGGGCCAGGTCGGGGCCCTCGACGAGGTCCATCACCAGGGCCAGCAGTTCGCCCTCGACGACCAGGTCGCGGACCTTGACGATGTTGGGGTGGGTCAGCCGCAGCAGCAGCGAGCGCTCGCGCAGGAAGCGCATGACCACGTCCGGGTCGGCCGCCAGCTCCTCGCGCAGCACCTTGATCGCGACCGGCTGCCCGGGCTCGCTGCCGGGCACCGCGACATCCGCGCGCACCCGTCCGCGCCAGACGGTGCCGGTGGCCCCCCGTCCGAGGGTCTCCTCAAGCAGATACTTGCTGCCGACTGGCCGCACCTGTCGCACTCCTCGCCGTGCCGCCCGCGCGGGGCGCTCCTCCGCCGGTGCGGTGAGCCTGCCGGGCCCGTGTTCCGGCCACTCTAACGGTGTCCGTTCGCGTTTTTGAGGCGACCGGCGAGGGGTTCGGCGCGGGTCTGGGGGACATCCCCTACGGGGTTCCCGGAGGCCGGCGGCCGGGACCGGGACGCCTCGGTTGACCTGACTCCCCGTCGCCCCCACCATGGCGATGATCGCAAGATCGTCAAATCCTGTACCGCGCGCGGACTGTCGGTGACGGATGGCAGGATGACACTCGCCACTCTTGTGGCCCAATGCCGTCGCGGCGGCCCGCAGGGCGTCAGGCGCCGGCGGGCAGGCAGCACGGCCCGGGCAACAAGCGTCGGTACCAGGCGTCACCACCAGCAGAAGGGACCGCGGGCGAGATGCAGATCCGGCTGACCGTCCTCCGACCGCGCAGCGGCCCGGCAGCCGCCGGATCCGCCATCCCCTACGTGGACGTGCTGGTCACCGCTCCCGTCGGCACCGCGCTCGGCTCCCTCGCGGGCGCCCTCGCGGGCGCCGTAGGCGTGCGCGGCCCACGGGCCGCCACCCACGTACACCTGTACGCCGGGGCGCACCGGGTGGACGAGCACACCCTGCTCGGCCACCCCCCGCTGCTCGACGGCGCCGTGCTCAGCCTCAACGAGCCCGACCCGACCGCCGACGACCCCGACGACGGCCCGGCCGCCGCCGAGCTGCGGGTGGTCGGCGGCCCCGACGCCGGCGGCGTCCACCGCCTGCACGGCCGGGAGATCCGGGTCGGCCGCTCCGGCGAGGCCGACGTCCCGCTCGACGATCCGGACGTCTCCCGGCTCCACCTCGCCCTCCACCTCGGCGAGGACGGCCAGGTCACCGTCCGCGACCTCGGCTCCACCAACGGCACCACCCTGGACGGCCGGATCGTCCCGCCCGGACCGGCCGAGGAGGCCGTACCGCTCGACGGCGCCGGCCTGCTGCGGATCGGCGAGTCCACCCTCCAGGTCGCCGCCCCGGATCTCCGGGACGGCTCCGGGGCGCCCGCCCGCGCGGCGCTCCCCGACGGCCACGGCCACCTCCAGCTCGCCCCGCCCGCCCCGGCCCGGCCCGCGCCACCCGTGGCCGAACCGCCCGCCGCCCCCGAGCCCGCGGCCGGCCGCACCCGCGGCCTGCTCTCGCTCCGGCTCGGCCGCGCCGCCGCCGAACCGCCCGGCCAGGAGAGCGCCGAGCGCCACCACGCCGCCGTCCGCACCCGGCAGGCCGCCGCCCAGCGCGAGCGCTTTCCCGACCTCGCCACCCTCCTGCTCAACGCCCTCGGCCCCGGCCCCCGGCTCTGGGAGCGCGGCCCCGGCCACCCCGACGCGCTCACCCTGCGCCTCGGCACCGCCGACCGCCCCGGCGGCCCCGGCACCTCCCCCGGCACCCTGCTGCCCGCCGTCCCGGTCACCCTCGACCTCCAGACCGCCGGGAGCCTCGGCCTCAGCGGCCCGCGCGAGCGCCTCGACGCGCTCACCCGCGCCGTCGTCGCCCAGCTCGCCGCCCTGCACCCGCCCACCGGCCTCAGCCTCGTCGTGGTCGACGCCGACCCGGCCCGGCCCGCGCAGGACCGCGCCGACACCTGGGCCTGGGCCCTCTGGCTCCCGCACCTGCGCCCCACCGACGGCCAGGACTGCCGGCTGCTGCTCGGCCTCGACGACGACCAGGCCACCGCCCGCCTCACCGAGCTCACCGCCCGGCTCAGCGGCCCGAGCGGCCTCGGCGGCCACCCCGCCACCGTCGTCGTGGTCGACGGCCGCCCGGCCACCGAGGCCGCCCGGCACGCGCTCGACCTGCTGCTGCGCCAGGGCCCGGCCGTCGGCATCTTCCCGGTCTGCCTCGCCGAGCAGCCCGAACTGCTGCCGCGCGGCCTCGGCGCCACCGCCCTGATCACCGGCGAGGTCGGCACCCAGCTCTCCCTCGACCGGCCCGTCGCACGCGGCCGCGAGACCCTGCACGAGGTCTCGCTGGACGCCGTCTCCGACGCCTGGGCCGAGCGGCTGGCCCGCGTCCTCGCCCCGCTGCGCGAGGCCGTCCCGGCCGCCCGCGGCCCGCTGCCCGACGCGCTGCGCCTGCTCGACCTGCTCCAGCTCGACACCGTCACCCCCGCCAAGCTCTCCGCCCGCTGGGCCGCGCACGCCGGCGGCATCGGCGCCGCCACCGCCCTGCTCGGCACCACCCGGGACGAGCTCTGCACCCTCGACCTGGCCGACCCCGAGCTCACCCTCCCCTCCCCCGACCCGGGCGGCCCGCACCTGCTCATCGGCGGCGGGCGCGGCTCCGGCAAGACGGAGCTGCTGCGCACCCTGATCGCCTCGCTCGCCGTCTCCGAGCGGCCCGAACGGCTGGCCGTCACGATCATCGAGGGCCGGGCGGTGGAGGACGGCCTGGACGGCTGCACCGAGCTGCCGCACGTCACCGGCCACCTGAACGCCGCCACCGACCCGCGGGCCGCACTGCTCGCCGCGGAGGCCCTGGAGGACGAGCTCGCCCTGCGCGAGCGGCTCTTCGACGGGCTGGACTTCGCCTCCTGGCACGCGGCACGCATCCTCGACGGGGACCGGGGCCTGGACGGCGAGCAGGACGCGGACCGCCCGGCCGTCCCGGTGCCCGCCACCGTCGGCGCGGCCGGCACCACGACCGCCGCCCGGGTCGTCCAGCCGCGCAGCGGCGACTCCCCCCGGCCGGCTCCCGCCGCCGCGCCGGTGCCCGCCCGGCTGGTCGTCGTGGTGGACGACTACGACGCCCTGCTCGCCCCCACCTCCCCGGCCGGCCGCCCGCTCGCCCGGGCCCTGGCCGCCGTCGCCCGCCGCGGCGGCCCGCTCGGCGTGCACCTGGCCGTCACCACCGGCCGCCCGGAGGAGAGCGCCGGCACCGAGGTCGACGAGGCCGCGCTGCTCCGGATCGCCCTGCGCACCGACGACCCCGCCGACTCGGACCTGCTGATCCACCTCGGTGACGCCGCCGCGCTCGGCGAGGACACCCCCGGCCGCGGCTACCTGCGGCTGCCCGACGGGGGCGTCACCGCGTTCCAGGCCGCCCGGATCAGCGGGCGCATCCCGCGCACCGCGACCCTGCGGCCGACCGTCGTCGCCATAGACCCGCTCCAGCTCGGTGCCCCGCCGGCCCGCCGGCCCGTCCGCGAGCTGGGCAACGGGCCGACCGACCTGGCGTTGCTCGCCAGCGCGCTCCAGCGGGCCGCCGGGCGCTGACACGCCGGGCACACCGGGTACCGGGGGCGGGCGCCGGGCACCGAAACGGCTGTGGGGCCCGCTTCCACCGGGCCCCACAGCTTTCTCCACGGTTCTTTCTCTACGGTTCTCTCTCTACGGTTCGACCAGGATCAGGCGTTCTTCTGCTTCGGCTCCTCGCCGGGCTGGTCGGTGACCGCACGGCCCAGCACCGCCGAGTGCCCGGCCACCGTGCCCGGCTTGCCCAGGTCGCTGCCCTCGCCGACGATGACCAGGCGCTCACCGAGGAACTCGTGGGTCTTCGGGTCGAAGATCCACTCGCTCCGGACGCCGCTGTCCACGTGCGCCACCGCCACGCCGTGCCGGCCCGACGCGTCCACCGAGTCGTCGACCACGGTGACCCCGGGGATCTTCGCCGCCGCCCGGTAGAGCGCGGCGCTGACCGTCGGCGGCGCCAGCTGCTCGCGCAGCAGGTCACCGATGGTCGTGAAGGCCTCCTGGTCAGGGGTCCTGCCCTGGCCCTTGGTCTCCGCGTAGATCTTCTTCAGCAGCGCGTCCGGGTCGGTCGGCAGCCCGGTCAGGTACTCGTACGTCGGCCCGTTCAGGGCCGGCTTGGTGGTCGGGTCGACCCACTCGCCGCCGTCGGTGCGCGGCGCGGGGCGCGTGTCCCCGGGCTGGCGGCTGCCCGGGTCGGAGAGCTTCCCCTTCCCCTCCTCCTTCAGCACGCCCCACTGGCTGCCGTCCACCGAGAGCCAGATCTGACGGCGGTGCGGCTTGTCGATGCCCGACTCGCCGGTGGCCAGGTTGACGCCGGCGAAGGCGACCAGGCTCTCCACGTAGACGAACTGCTTCTTGCCGGGCTTCGGGTCGGGCTTGCCCGCCGCGGTGTCGGCGGCCTGGGTCAGCAGCTGGACGGCGGCGACCGGGGCCGCGTTCAGCGTGTTGCCGTCGGTGGTCCGGCTCTGGGCCTGCTGCTGCTCCTGCTTCGGGCTGCCGTCGCCGCCCCCGCCGGTCAGCACCATCGCCAGCGCCAAGCCGCCCGCCAGGGCCGGAACCGCCACCCAGCCGAGCTTCCCGCGTCGGACCCGCGCGGGCTTCGTCTCCCGGATCTCACTCATCAGATGTCCCCTCAACAGCCGGTGGCGGTCGGCGGAGAGTTCGGGCCGCGCCGGCGCCGGCAGCAGCCGGTCCAGCTCCGCACGCTCGTGCTCGTTCATCGGTTCGTCTCCCGTGTCGACCGGGCCGCATCGGTGCGGCCACCCCGTACCTGTCCGACCTCCGCGCGGAGTTCCCGCCCGTTTTTCAGCTCCTCCTCGGCCAGCGCGCGAAGCTTGGTACGGGCGCGCGAGAGCCGCGAACGCACGGTGCCGATCGGCACACCGAGGGCCTCGGCGGCGCTCGCGTAGTCGAGGCCGGCCCAGACGCACAGGCCGAACACCTCCCGCTCGGCCTTCCGCAGGCGGGCCAGCGCCCGCCGGGCGGCGGCCAGCTGGGCGCTGTCGTCCAGCCGCCCGACCAGCTCGTCCGCGAAGTCCGGCACCACCTCGCGGGGCGGCAGCCGCTCCATCGCGGCCCGGTGCCGCCGGGCCGCGCGGGCCGTGTTGCGCAGCACGTTGGCCGCGACCCCGAACAGCCACGGGCGTACCGACTCGTCGCCCTCGTGGAGTTTGCGGCGCAGCCGCCACGCCTCCAGGAAGGTCAGCTGGACGACGTCCTCCGCGACCGCCCAGTCCCCCGACACCCGCACCGCGTACCGGTACAGGTCACCCGCCGCCTCGTCGAACAGCTCCCCGAACGCCCACTGGTCCCCATTCCTCAACCGGCCCCGCTGTGACAGCTCCACACCCCCACCTGTCCGCACCGCCCCGCCGAGTTCCCGCCGAGCACAGCACGGCGGGCCCGCGTCGAAGGACGCGGGCCCGCTGAAGGGGTCCGCTCGGCCGCCGGAGCCCCTCACCGAGGCCGCCGACTGCTGGGTCGCCGAGGCCGGTGCGGGCCCTCCGGGCCGGCCGGAGGTCAGGCGCCCGGCGGGGCTTCGAGGCCGCGGGTGTAGTGGGCGGCGGCCAGGACGGAGGCCATCAACTCGGCGTCGAGGGCCGAGGCGTCGGCCAGCCGGGTCGCCGCCGCATGGGAGTTCAGCAGCGTCTTGGTGACGCGCAGGGATGCCTCGGGGCGACGGGTGATGGGCCGGGCCCACTCCTCCACGGCCCGGTCCAGGTCCTGCGCGGGGACGACCCGTTGCAGGATGGACAGGTCGCGCGCCTCCTCGGCGCCGACCCGGCGGCCGGTGAGGATGATCTCGCGGACCCGGGCCGCACCGACCTCGTTGAGCAGCCGGGGCAGCAGGCCGCCCCAGGCGACGGGCAGGCCGAGGGCGAGTTCGGGCAGCCGGAAGACGGCGGAGTCGGCGCCGACCCGCAGGTCGCAGGCGAGGGCCAGGGCGAACCCGGCACCGGTCGCCCGGCCCTGGACCCGCGCGATGGTGACGGCGGGGCTGTTGGTGAGGGCCTCACAGACCCGGCGGGCCTTGCCCCCGTAGCTCCGGACGCCGCCGCCGGTCGGGTCCTCGCCGAGCGCGGCGGCGAACTCGTCGCGGTCGCCGCCGAGGCAGAAGTCCGGGCCGGCGCCGGACAGCACGACGACGCGGACGTCCGGGTCCGGGTCGGCGAGGACGTCGAGGAGTTCGTCCAGCATGGCCGTGGTGACGGCGTTGCCCGTCCCGGGGCTGTCCAGCTCGACGTGGAGCACCGGGCCCCGGCGCTCGGCGCGGACCGTACGCGGTGCGGGCGCGGGCGCCGGTACGGGAGCGGGAACGGCGGGCTCCGGAGGGCGCGTCAGGAGGTAGGAGGGGTGCTTCGCATACTTCGGGTACTGGGCCGTCCGGGGGGAAACGTTCATGCGGCAACTCTCAGGGACGTCACGCGGTGGAAGACCATCCGGGGTGCGTACTCGGGAGGGCCCGCCGCCCGCAGGGTCGGGAAGCGCCGCAGCAACTGGCCGAGCAGGATGCGCGCCTCCAGCTTGGCCAGGCCCGCGCCGAGGCAGTAGTGGGCGCCGCCGCCGAAGGCGATGTGCGAGCCCTTGCGGAGGATGTCGAAGACCTGCGGGTCCGGGTTGCGGCGCGGATCGTGGTTGGCCGCGCCGTACATGACGTGGACCATGGTGTCCTTGGGCACGAACACCCCGGCCACCTCCGTGTCCTCGCCCGCGACGCGGCTGTTGAGACGGATCGGCGGGTCGTAGCGCAGGGCCTCCTCGATCGCGCCGTCGATGTGCTCCGGCCTGGCCCGCAGCCCCTCCCACGAACCGGGGGACCGGAGCAGCGACCACACCAGCGTGGAGAGCATCGTCGCCGTGGTCTCCAGCGAGGCGATGGTGACGAACATGGTGAGCTGGTAGACGATCCGGTCGGTGGCCTCGCGGTCGGACTCCAGCGCGTCCCAGGTGCGGATCCAGCCGGACACCACATCGTCGCCCGGGTTCTCCCGGCGGCCTTGGACGAGGTCGGTGAAGTACCGGCGCAGGTGGAGGGTCGCCTCCTCGGAGATCGCCAACTGGCTCTTGCTGGGGAGGAGTTCCTGGGCGTGCACCTGGTTGTGGGTCATATCCAGAATGTGCGCATAGTCCTCCGGCGCGATGTCCAGCCAGCGGCCGACGGTGTTGATCGGCAGCCGTTCGCTGACCAGGGAGGAGAGGTCGGCCTCGCCGTCGACGCGTATTCGCTCGGCCAGGCGGTCCAGCAGTGCGGTGACGTCGGCCTCGATGTGCGGCGCCATGTCCTGGAGGGTGTGCCGGTCGAAGAGGTTTCCGAGGCTGTGCCGCTGCCGGGTGTGCTCGGGGGCGTTGAGCCGGGAGAGCGTCCGGCTCATCTCCTGGGTGGCGACGGCGTGCCAGCGCTCGGTCTCGGTCTGCCGATCCTGCCAGGCGAAGTCGGGGACGAGCCAGTGCCGGCCGCGCAGGACCTGGTTGCACGCGTCGTAGCCGGTGACGAGGTACCCGCCCCAGGGTGCCGGGACGAGATCGCCCATCGCCCGCAGTTCGTCGTAGATCGGGAAGGGGCAGGCCAGCCCCTCGGCCGACCGGAGCCGCCGCAGCAGCGGCACCGCGGCACGGCGGTCGACGGTTGCGACGGTCGCGGTGCCAGTGCCGACGACGGCGGTGGCGGTGGCGGTGGCGACGGCACAGGACCCCGGGCTCTCGGGGCGGGCTCCCAACATGGCGGTCACACGAGGCTCCTCGGGGCTGGGCGGGCAGTACGGCGGCGACCTACCCGGCCCCGGGGCTCTCAAGCACCGATCGCTGTTGCCTGCGTCACATGCCGCACGGTTGCCGGACTCCGTTCACCAAAGGGTGGTTGACCGGAGTCCGGCAGCGCCCCGGCGCCCGGGCGCCCCGGTCAGAGCCGGAAGACGTCCAGGAAGGAGCTCCACCACCCCTTCTGCTTGGCCGGGGCCCGACCGGGGGCGGGCTCCGCAGCCGACGGCGACGGCGTCCCGGGGGCGGTGGCCGCCCCGCCGGCCGGACCGCCCGGTACGGCACCCGCACCCGCACCGCCGCCCGCGCCCGGGGTCCGGGTGAACGTCGGGCTGAACCGCACCGGCAGCGAGACCAGTCCGCGCTGGAACGGGCCCGGCCGCCACTCCACGCCCTGCGCGGGTACGGTGAGCGCCACGTCCGGAAGCGCGTTGAGCAGGCACTCGATCGCCGTCAGGGCGATCAGCTGGGCCGGGTTCTTCGCCGGGCACGCGTGCGGGCCGGCGCCCCAGGCCAGGTGGGCGCCCTTGCTGAGGGTCAGTCGGGCGTCGGTCAGCGCCGGGTCGCTGTTGGCGGCGGCGAAGCTGATCACCACCGGGCTGCCCGCGTCCATCAGCACCCCGCCCACCTCGACGTCGTGCATCGGGAAGTGCGTCGCGTAGTTGGCGATCGGCGGGTTGTTCCAGAGCACGTCGTCGATGGCGTCCTCGATCCGCAGGGCGCCCTGGCCGGACAGCAGCACGAGCAGTGCGTTGCCTATCAGGTTGCGCTCGGGCTCGACACCGGCCCCCATCAGCATGACCAGCTGGTCCTTGAGCTCCTCGTCCCGCAGGCCGGCCGGGTGCTGGACGAGCCACGAGGTGATGTCGTCGCCCGGCTGACGGCGCTTCAGCGCGACCAGGTCCATCAGGCAGGCGTTCAGCTCGTCGTTGGCCTGGATCACGTCCAGTCCGTCGAAGAGCGCGGACATGCTGCGGGTCAGCCGGTCGCCGATGTCGGCCGGGCAGCCGAAGAGCTGGTTGAACAGCAGCAGCGGCAGCAGCTTGGCGTAGTCGTTGATCAGGTCGGCCCGGCCCAGCCCGCTGAACTGGTCGATCAGGTAGCCGGCGATCCGCTCGACGTGCCGGTTGAGCCGGTTGTCGTTGAGCCGCTCCAGGCTCTCGGTGACGGCCTTGCGCAGCCGCAGGTGCTCGGTGCCGTCCGTGAAGAGGCAGTTCGGCCGGTAGAACATCATCGGCAGGACCGGGCTGTCCATTGGCACCCGCCCCTCGTTGAGCGCCGCCCAGCGCCGGGAGTCCCGGGCGAACAGCCCCGGGTTCTGCAGCACGCGCAGGGCGGCCTCGTGCGAGGTGACCAGGGTGGCGTCCACGCCCGGGGCCAGCTCCACCGAGGCGGCGTGGCCGTGGGCGCGCAGCTTGTCGTAGACCGCGCCGGGGTCGGACGAGAACGCCTCCCCGTACAGCGGCGTGCCCGAGCCGTGCATCGGGCAGCCCGGCGGAGGCAAGTGCGGGGCGGGTCGCTGCGGAGATTCCATGGGTCGTTCCTTGGAGGTGGCCCCGGGCGGGTGCGGCCCCGGGGGGCGTGACGGGGAAGGGGGGGTCAGGAGGCGCGTTCGAGCAGGTGCCGGACCAGGGTCAGCAGGGCGTCGGCGGACGACCGCTGGTCCCGCGCGTCGCAGAACACCACCGGTGTGTGCGGCAGCAGGTCCAGCGCCTCGCGCAGTTCGTCCTCGGTGTAGTCGCTCTGCCGGTCGAAGCTGTTGACCGCCACGGCGTACTCCAGGCCGTACTGCTCGATCAGGTCGATGACGGGGAAGGTGTCCGCGAGACGGGTCGGGTCGGCCAGCAGCAGCGCGCCCAGTGCCCCCCGCGCCATGTCCTCCCAGAGCTGCATGAAGCGCTGCTGGCCCGGCGTGCCGAACAGGTACAGCACCAGGTCGTCGCCGAGCGTCAGCCGGCCGAAGTCCAGGGCGACCGTGGTGGTCTTCTTGTCCGGCACCCCCCGGAGGTCGTCGACACCGGTGGACGCCTGCGTCATCTTCTCCTCGGTGCTCAGCGGAGCGATCTCCGACAGGGCGCCGATGAGCGTGGTCTTGCCGACCGCGAAGTGCCCCACGACGAGGATCTTGACCGCGGTCGTCACCGCGCCCGGGACGTAGATGTCCTCAGGCGAACCGGCGTTGGAGTCCATGCAGTACCTTCTCTAGAAGTCTCGGATCCGGGGCCTGGGCCGGTGGCGGGGTCGCCCTCCGCAGCAGCCGGCCCTCGCGGATCAGGTCCGTCAGCAGCAGCCGCACCACCCCCACCGGCAGCTCCAGACGGGCCGCGACCTCGGCCACCGAGAGATAGCCGCCGGAACACAGCTCCCAGATCGCCACGATCTCCGGGCTCGGACGGGCCGGGAGCTCCTGCTCGGGCGCGACGGTGACCAGGGTGATCAGGGAGAGGTCGTCCGCACTCGGTAATTCCCGGCCACCGGTGATGACGTAGGACCGGATGAAACCACCGGCGACCCGCTGCTCCTCGCCAGAAGCCGTCATGAGCCGCTGAGTGTGCTCTGGCGCGGCGCCGCCGTCATCGCCCGGCCGAGCGCGCCCACCTGCTGCTGCATCCGGAAGGACATCGCCTCCATGTCGACGTCGGGGGCGGTGGAGGCCGCGAGGTAGGCACCGCTGCCGGCCGCGATCAGGAAGATCCAGCCGTGGTCGTACTCCAGGAGGGTCTGGCGCCAGGCCCCGGCGCCGCCGCCGACGAACGGGGCGACCGCCCGGCTCAGCGACTGCATCGAGCTCATCGCGGCGGCGTTGGTCTCCGCCTCGTCCCGGCCGATGTCGCTGGACCGTTCGAGCAGGAGGCCGTCGGCGGAGACGAGGATGGCGTGCCGGGCGCCGGGCACCTGAAGTACGTCGTTGAGCACCCAGGACAGATCAGGGCTCACTGGATCTCGGTTCCTTCCGTGGTCATGGTGTCGCGCCCGGACAGCGTTCCGCGCTGGAACGCGCCGAGGCGGGACGCCGTGTTCCGGCCGGTGGTCCGCACCGGCTCGTCGGCGCGACCGGGGTCCTGCGGGTGCGGGACCACCGAGACGGCGCGCTGGCGGCGGCGCCTGGGCAACCGGCCGTCCGCGGTCGTCTCCGGTTCCGCCGCCTCCGGGTCGGCCGGTACCGGGGCCAGGGCGGCCGGGATGGCCGGGGTGGCCGGGGTGGCCGGGGCCTGCTCGGGCAGCGACACGAGCCGCTGCGCGGGGGCCTGCGCCCGGACCTGTCCGGGCTGCTCCTCGGGCTCGCCCCGGTACTCGGCGTACTCGGTGGCCACCGGGGCCTGGGGCGCGACCTCGCTGCTGAGCAACTCGGTCGGCAGGAGCACCACGGCCCGGACGCCGCCGTACGGGGAGACCGAGTCGACGGAGACCCGGAAGCCGTAGCGGGCGGCCAGCATGCCGGAGACCGCGAAGCCGAACTTCGGGGGGTTGCCCAGGCTGGTGAGGCTGATCGGGGCGCCGGGGTTCAGGAGCGCGGCCGCGCGGTCCTTCTCCTCCTGGCCCATGCCGAGGCCGGCGTCGTCGATGATCAGGCAGACGCCGGTCGGGACGGCCTGGACGCTGATCTCCACCGGGGTGTCCGGGGCGGAGTAGTTGGTCGCGTTGGCCAGCAGCTCGGCCAGCACGACGGCGACCGGCTCGACGACCTGGCTGGCGAGCGAGACGCTGACCTGGGAGTGGATCCGCACCCGGTCGAAGTGCCGGATCCGGCCCTGGGCGCTGCGGGCCACGTCGTAGACCGAGGCGACGCTCTCCCGGCGGCCCAGCCAGCCGCCGCAGAGCACCGCGATGCCCTGGGCACGGCGGCCGAACTGGCTGTTCGCGTGGTCGACCAGCATCAGGTCGGCCAGGATCTGCGGGCTGTCGCCGTACTTGCGCTGCACCTTGTCGATGACGATCTGCTGCTCGTCGGCCAGGCCCTGCAGGGTCCGCATCGCGGCCTTGAGGACTGCTTTGGTGTCCTCCTCCGCGTCCTGGCGGACCACCGCGAGCTCGGCCGCGTGCTGGCTCTGCAGACGTGCGTTCAGCGCGCCGAGATCCTCGCGCTGCCGCTGAGCCACAGCGCCCGCTTCCTCAAGGGAAACGTTCCGCCTGCGCAGGGCGAGGTTCGTCCTGCGGGCCTGGAGGGCCGCTGCGACGGCTGCGAGCATCACTGCGATAAAGACCCAGAAAAAGGGTTCCTGCACAAATGACGTCATGAAACTCTCTTCAGGTGGCATCGCGTCAGGAGCAGGTCCGGGCCGTCCCGCGCGATGAGGACTGGCGGCCTGCGCCCCTCCGAAAGACACCTGTCGTTCCAGCACATCGGTGGAGCTCTTCCGGCACGGGACCTGCGGCGGCGCCTATCGCGGGGTTAGCCTACTGCAACTCTTGGCATGTCAGAACAGTTGTCAAACAGGGCAGTTGGGGCGAAACTCCGCCACCCGCCGACACCTCGACGCGGAAATACCGGACGTTTTGACGCAGCGTTAACCCATCCCTCACACGCAGGCCATGAAACGACCCGTACACGGAGTGATCGCGCCGTCACTCTCCGCCCGCGAACCGGCCCCCCGGGGGCCCGGCTTGCCTTTCCGGACCCCGGTCCGGCCCTTCCGGGGGCCCCGATCTGCCCTTCCGGCCCCCGGTCCGGCCCTTCCGGACCCCGCCCCGGCCCTTCCGGGCCCGGACACGACGACGGCGGGGCCGCGTCCGAAGACGCGACCCCGCCGCTCGGGCTGCCCGGGTTCCCGGCCGTCAGCGCATCGAACCCGTGCGGAGCAGGGTGCGGATGACGCGCATCGCGACCGAGAGGCTGGACAGCTCGTAGTTGTCCGAACCCCTTATGTCGTCGAGCGTGCTCTTGGCACGGTTCAGCAGCGTCCCGTTGAGCTCCGCCCAGGCGGTGTACCGCTCCTCGGGGGTGGCGCCCTCGGGGCCGCAGGCCAGGATGTCGGCGGTCAGGGCCGCGTGGGCCGCGAAGAGGTCCTCGCGGATGGCGGCGCGGGCCATCGACGACCAGCGGTCGGTACGGGGCAGCTCGATGATGCGGTCGAGCAGGTGGGTGATCTGGAGGCGGTCGGCGAGGTCGTAGTACAGCTCGGCGACCTCGGCGACGTCCTTGCCGGACCGGTCCGCGACCTCGGTGATGTCCAGGGTCGGGAAGGTCGAGGAGAGACCCGCGATCCGGTTGGCCAGGGCCTCCGGGACGCCGGCGCCGGCCAGCTCGTTGTAGACCGACTCGAACCAGGCCAGGTCCTCACCGCGCAGCGGCTTGGGCAGCGAGCCCCAGACCTGGTTGACCCGGTCGTGGAAGAACTCGATGGTGCCGGCGATGTCGAGCGGCTGGCGGCGGTTGTTGAGCATCCACCGGGTGGCGCGCTCGACGAGCCGGCGCGAGTGCAGCCGCATCTTGGTCTGGGCACGGGCGGGGACCTGGTTGTCCAGGGCCTCGATCTCGGACCAGATCTCCTCCAGGCCGAAGACGGCCCGCGCGGCGGTGTGCGTCCGGGCGATCTCCTCGTACGTGGCGCCGGTCTCCTCCTTCAGCCGGAAGGCGAAGGTGCAGCCACCACGGTTGATCGTGTCGTTGACGATCAGCGTGGTGACGATCTCGCGGCGCAGCGCGTGGCTGTCGATCGCCTCGGCGAACTTCGCCCGCAGCGCGCTCGGGAAGTACTCGTGCAGCGCGGTGCGGAAGAACGGGTCGTCCGGCAGCTCGGTGGCGAGCAGCTCGTCGGCCAGGGTGATCTTGGTGTAGGCGAGCAGCACCGACAGCTCGGGCTGGGAGAGGCCCCGGCCGTTCTGCTGGCGCTCGCGGATCTGCCGCTCGGCGGGCAGGAACTCCAGCGCCCGGTCGAGCTGGCCGTCCCGCTCCAGCCGGTTGATCATCCGGGAGTGGACGTTGACCATGCTGGTCGCCTGGGCGACCGCGTTGGCCAGCACCACGTTCTGCGCGTAGTTGTTGCGCAGCACCAGGTGGCCGACCTCGTCGGTCATCTCCGCCAGCAGGGCGTTGCGCTGCTTGACCGTCATGTCGCCGTCGCCGACGACCTGGTTGAGCAGGATCTTGATGTTCACCTCGTGGTCCGAGGTGTCCACGCCGGCCGAGTTGTCGATGGCGTCGGTGTTGATCCAGCCGCCGGCGCCCTGCAGGCCGCCGGTGGCCGCGTACTCGATGCGGCCGAGCTGGGTGCAGCCGAGGTTCCCGCCCTCGCCGATGACCCGGGCCCGGACCTGCTCGCCGTTGACGCGGATGGCGTCGTTGGCCTTGTCGCCGACCTCGGCGTTGGTCTCGGCCGAGGCCTTGATGTAGGTGCCGATGCCGCCGTTCCAGAACAGGTCGACGGGCGCCTGGAGGACGGCCTTCATCAGCTCGGCCGGGGTGAGCCGGGCGTCCTCGATGCCGAGCGCGGCCCGGACCTGCGGGCTGAGCTGGATCGACTTGGCGCTGCGCGGGAAGACGCCGCCGCCCGCCGAGATCAGCGACTTGTCGTAGTCGTCCCACGAGCTGCGCGGCAGGTCGAAGAGGCGGCGGCGCTCGGCGTACGAGGCGGCCGCGTCCGGGTTGGGGTCGAGGAAGATGTGCCGGTGGTCGAAGGCGGCGACCAGGCGGATGTGCTCGCTGAGCAGCATGCCGTTGCCGAAGACGTCACCGGACATGTCGCCGATGCCGACGACGGTGAAGTCCTCGGTCTGGGTGTCGTGGCCCAGCTCGCGGAAGTTGCGCTTGACCGACTCCCAGGCACCGCGGGCGGTGATGCCCATGCCCTTGTGGTCGTAGCCGGCCGAGCCGCCGGAGGCGAACGCGTCGCCCAGCCAGAAGCCGTACGACTCGGCGACGCCGTTGGCGATGTCGGAGAAGGTCGCGGTGCCCTTGTCGGCGGCGACGACCAGGTAGGTGTCGTCCTCGTCGTGGCGGACCACGTCGGCCGGGTGGACGACCGCGCCGCCGACCAGGTTGTCGGTGATGTCCAGCAGCGCCGAGATGAACGTCTTGTAGGACGAGATGCCCTCGGCCAGCCAGGCGTCCCGGTCCACCGACGGGTCCGGCAGCTGCTTGGCGACGAAGCCGCCCTTGGCGCCGACCGGCACGATGACGGTGTTCTTCACCATCTGCGCCTTGACCAGGCCGAGGATCTCGGTGCGGAAGTCCTCACGCCGGTCGGACCAGCGCAGGCCACCGCGGGCGACCTTGCCGAAGCGCAGGTGCACGCCCTCGACCTGCGGCGAGTAGACCCAGATCTCGAACGCCGGGCGCGGGGCCGGCAGGTCCGGGATGGCCTTCGGGTCGAACTTCATCGACACGTAGGAGTGCCACGCGCCCGAGCCGTCGTGCTGGAAGAAGTTGGTCCGCAGGGTGGCCTTGATGAGGTGCAGGAAGGAACGCAGGATGCGGTCCTCGTCCAGCGAGACGACCTCGTCCAGCGCGCCGGACAGCTCCTCCACGATGCCTTCGGTCAGCTCGGCGGAGCCCTGCTGGTGGCTGGGGCTCAGCCGGGCCTCGAAGAGGTTGACCAGCAGACGGGTGGTGTGGGTGTTGTTGCGGAGCGCGTCCTCCATGTAGTCCTGGGAGAACGTGGAGCCCGCCTGGCGCAGGTACTTGGCGTACGCGCGCAGCATCATCGCCTGGCGCCAGGTCAGCCCGGCGGTCAGCACCAGCTCGTTGAAGCCGTCGTTCTCGGCCAGGCCGGTCCAGGTGGCGGCGAAGGTCTCCTGGAAGCGGTCGCGCGCCTCGTCGGTCAGCTCGACGGCCTCGCGCAGCCGCAGGCCGAAGTCGTACACCCAGGCCGTGCTCTGGTCCGAGCGGGTCAGCGCGTACGGGTGCTCGTCGAGCACCTCGACGCCCAGGCGCTGGAGGACCGGCAGGACCTCGGTGAGCGAGATCGGGCCGCCGACCCGGTAGATCTTGAAGCGGCGCTCGTCGTCGCCCGCGCCGACCGGCTGGTACAGGTTGAGGCGGAAGTCGCCCTCGCCGTGCAGCGACTCGATCTGCTTGAGGTCGGCGACGGCGGTGCGCGCGGTGAAGTCGGCGCGGTAGCCGTCCGGGAAGGCGTTGGCGTACTTGCGGGACAGCTCGGCGGCCCGCTCCTCGCCCAGCTCCAGGTGCAGCTGGTCGTTGAAGCCGTCCATCCAGAACCGGGCGGCCTCGGCGAGCTTGCCCTCGATCCGCTCGATCTCGGCGTCGGTCAGGTGCGGCAGCTCGCTGCCGGGGGTGACCCGGACGACGAAGTGCAGACGGGTCAGCACGGACTCCGTCGACCAGACCGTGTAGTCGATCGAGGCGCCGTTGAGCTCCTGCATCAGGATGTCCATCAGGCGCAGCCGGATGCGGGTGGTGTAGCGGTCGCGCGGCAGGTAGACCAGCGCGGAGAAGTAGCGCCCGTACTCGTCCTGGCGCAGGAACAGCCGCAGCCGGCGGCGCTCCTGCAGGTAGAGCACGCTGGTGGCGATCTGGAGCAGCTCGGCGGCCGGGGTCTGGAAGATCTCGTCCCGGGGGAAGGTCTCCAGGATCTGCAGCAGGTCGCGGCCGTCGTGGCTCTCGGTGGAGAAGCCGGAGCTGGCGATGACGTCCTGGACCTTGCGGCGGACGACGGGGATGCGGCTGACCGACTCGGTGTAGGCGGCGGCCGAGAAGAGGCCGAGGAAGCGGCGCTCGCCGACGACCTCGCCGTTGGCGTCGAACTTCTTCACGCCGACGTAGTCGAGGTAGGCCGGGCGGTGCACGGTGGCGCGGCTGTTGGCCTTGGTGAGGACGAGCAGCTTCTTCTCGTGCGCCTTGGCGCGCACCGGCGCGGAGAGCCGGCCGAAGGCCTCGCTGACCGGGTGGTGGTCGTCGTCGTGGCTGAGCGGGTCGGAGCGCAGGATGCCCAGGCCGGTGCCGGCGACGGCCTTCAGGACCTCCTCGCCCTCGTGCTCGACCAGGTCGTACTCGCGGTAGCCGAGGAACGTGAAGTGGTCGTCGGCGAGCCAGCGCATCAGCTCCCAGGCCTCGCCGACCTCCTGCTCGGGCAGGTGGGCCGGGGGCTCCTCGGCGAGCTCGTCGGCGAGCCGGAGCGCGGAGTCGCGCATCTTCGACCAGTCCTCGACGACCTCGCGGACGTCGCCGAGCACGCGGCGCAGGTTGGTCTCGATCGAGCGGAGGTCCTCGCGGTCGGTCTCGCGGTCGATCTCGATGTGCATCCACGACTCGACCACGGCGTCGGCGGGCCACTCGGCGCCGGCGGCCTGGCTGCGGGCGCAGGCGTCGATGTCCAGGATCTCCAGCAGCTTGCCGGTGATGTCACGGCGGACGACCAGCTGGGGGTGGATCACGATGTGGATGCCGCGGTCCTGGCGGGACAGCTCGTTGGTGACCGAGTCGACCAGGAAGGACATGTCGTCGGTGACGACCTCGACCACGGTGTGGCCGCAGGACCAGCCGTTCTCCTCGACCGAGGGGGTGTGCACCCGCACCTCGGCGGTGCCCTGCGGGCGCTTGAGCCCGAGCCGGTAGTGCGAGGCGGCCGCGCCGTACACGTCGACCGGGTCGCGGTCGACCAGGTCCTCGGCCGCGGTGTGGAGGTAGTAGTGGTGCAGGTACGCGGTCAGAGCGCCGTTGCTCAGCCCCTCACCCGGCGCCGCTCCCCCCACCTGGCTGTTCTCAGCGGCTGCTGCTGCCTTCGTGAGCAGTTCGGCCTTGGCTGCGTCCAGCTTGGTCTGCATGACTTCTTGGCTCCTGTCGCGCGCCGTTGCGTGACTCGGTGGTGTGTGGATGTGCACCGCCGGGTCCACCGCAATCCTGCCGCACCGACCGACTGAAAGGCCTTCATGGCACGCATGAAACACCTCTGCAGCGGGTAGGACGAGACGTTCGGCCTGCAGCACCCGACGACGCCAGCCAGCCTAACGGGCGGATTTGAAGGTGTCAGGGGACAGGGAGGCACAATCCTGTAGGAAGATCCCTCCGTCCTGGACACCATGTCCAAACCGGCCGGTCATGTTCGCCATCAGCCGGAACGTGTTCACCCAGGGCCGGGTGGCGTTCACGCTCAGCCCATGTGCGGATGGCCGTAGGCGGTCGGCGGGACGAAGGTCTCCTTGATCGACCGGGCCGAGGTCCAGCGCAGCAGGTTCTGCGCGGCGCCCGCCTTGTCGTTGGTGCCCGACGCCCGGCCGCCGCCGAACGGCTGCTGGCCGACCACCGCGCCGGTCGGCTTGTCGTTGATGTAGAAGTTGCCCGCCGCGAAGCGCAGCTCCTCCACCGCGCGGGCGATGGCGTAACGGTCCTGCGCGATCACCGCGCCGGTCAGCCCGTACGGCGCGCCGGAGTCGACCCGGCCCAGCACGTCCTCCCAGCGGGCGTCCTCGTAGACGTGCACGGCCAGGATCGGTCCGAAGTACTCGGTCCGGAACATCTCGTTGCGGTGGTCCGAGGAGACCAGCACGGTCGGGCGGACGAACCAGCCGATCGCGTCGTCGTACTGGCCGCCGGCCACCAGCTCCACCGTCGGGTCGGCCTTGGCCCGCTCGATCGCGTCCCGGTTCTTCTCGAAGGCGCGCCGGTCGATCAGCGCGCCCATGAAGTTGGAGAGGTCGGTGACGTCGCCGACGGCCAGCGCGTCCACCTCGGCCAGGAAGTCGTCCTTGATCCTCTGCCAGAGGCTGCGCGGCAGGTAGGCACGGGAGAGCGCCGAGCACTTCTGGCCCTGGTACTCGAAGGCGCCGCGGATCAGCGCGGTCTTCAGGATCTCCGGGTCGGCCGAGCGGTGGGCCAGCAGGAAGTCCTTGCCGCCGGTCTCGCCGACGATCCGCGGGTACGTCCGGTAGCCGCCGATGTTGGCGCCGATGGTCTGCCAGAGGGACTGGAAGGTGGCGGTCGAGCCGGTGAAGTGCAGCCCGGCCAGGGCGGGGTCGGCCAGCGCCACCGCGGAGAGCTGCCGGCCGTCGCCGGTCACCAGGTTGATCACCCCGGGCGGCAGGCCGGCCGCCTCCAGCAGCCGCATCAGGTGGTGGGCGGCCAGCGTCTGGGTCGGCGCCGGCTTCCAGACCACGGTGTTGCCCATCAGCGCGGGCGCGGTCGGCAGGTTGCCGGCGATCGCGGTGAAGTTGAACGGGGTGACCGCGTAGACGAAGCCCTCCAGCGGGCGGTGGTCGGTCCGGTTCCACACCCCGGGCGAGGAGACCGGCTGCTCGGCCAGGATCCGGCGGGCGAAATGCACGTTGAACCGCCAGAAGTCGATCAGCTCGCAGGCGGAGTCGATCTCGGCCTGCTGCGCCGTCTTGGACTGGCCCAGCATGGTGGCCGCGTTGAGCGTCTCCCGCCACGGCCCGGCGAGCAGGTCGGCGGCGCGCAGGAAGACCGCCGCGCGGTCGTCGAAGGAGAGCGAACGCCACTCCCGCCCGGCCGCCAGTGCCGCGTCCACCGCCGCCCGGGCGTCCTCCCGGGTGGCGTTGCCGAGGACACCGAGCTTGGCGGCGTGGTGGTGCGGCTGGACGACGTCGATCCGCTCGCCGCCGCCGAAGCGCTGCTCACCGCCGATGGTCATCGGCAGCGGGACCTGCTCCGCGGCCAGCTCGTCCAGCCGGCGCACCAGCCGGGCCCGCTCCGGACTGCCGGGCGCGTAGCCGTGCACCGGCTCGTTGCCCGGGACCGGGACCTGGGTGACTGCGTCGATGGGCATGGCGGCTCCGCTCGTCCTGGTGACCCGGCCCACGGCGGCCCGGTGTCAATCCAGACTGACCAGCGGGAGGCCGGTTCGCCCGTTCAGACACGCCACCGGCGGACGTGGTTCACGCCACGCCCGGGGCGGTCCGGGGGGCCCGCCTGCCGGCCGTCGGCCGCCCGCGGCGGTCGGGTGCCTCAGCCCGCCAGGCGCCCGGCCAGCTCGACCGCCTCCGCCAGGCTGTCCACCACCGGGACGCCGACCGGCTCCAGCTTCTCCCGGCTGTGCGAGCCGCCGGTGTACAGCACCGCGTGCGCCCCCGCGTTCAGCGCCGCCAGCGCGTCGTCCGCGGCGTCGCCGATCAGCACCGTACGGGCCGGGTCCACGTGCTCGCCGAGCGCGACCAGGTGCCGGGTCAGGTGCTCCGCCTTCTGGCCGCCGGACGGGCCGCTGCGGCCGTCCACCCGGAGGAAGTGGCGGGTCAGACCGAAGGCGTCGACCACCGGCAGCAGCTTCTCGTGGTCGTACATCGACAGCAGGGACTGGCTGTGCCCGGCCGCCTCCCAGCCGGTCAGCAGCTCCACGGCCCCGTCGGTCAGGCCGCAGGCCGCGCTCAGCTCCCGGTAGTGGTCGTGGAAGGCGTCGTCCAGCAGCAGCCACTCGGCCTCGGAGGGCATCCGGCCGAGCAGGCGCTGGTAGAAGCGGGGGATCGGGATCTCGTACTGCGCCCGGTACTCCTCCAAGGTCATCGGCGCGATGCCGACGGTCGCGAACGCGGCGTTGCTCGCTCCGAGCACCGCCTCCATGTCGTGGAAGAGCGTGCCGTTCCAGTCCCAGACGATATGAGTGCGCACGCAGGGAACGGTAACCCCGGCCACCGACAGGCCGGTAGGACGGGGCTCACGCAGGACGGGCGCCGGCGCGCGGCGCCCGGCGGCTCAGGCCAGCAGGGCGGGGATCTCCTGGGTGGCGAACCAGAGCAGGTCGTGGTCCTCCGCGCCGTCCACGGTGAACTGGGCGTCCTGGTCGCCCGCGTCGGCCGCCCGGACCGCGGCCACCGCCGCCTCGACGTCCGTGACCACCTCCTGGTCGGCCACGTCCGCGTGCACCGCGGCCGCCTTCGCCAGCCGCACCGGGCCGGCCAGCACCACGCGGCCCAGCGAGGCCTGGTCCTGGTACTCGTCGCCGGGGAACGGCTCGACCGCGGAGTCGGCGACGTCCAGCGCCACCACCACCCGGCGGCGCGGCGCGTCCGGGTCGGCGGCCAGCAGGCGCAGCGAGGACTGGGCGGCCCGGTTGAGCGCCGCGTACTCCAGCTCCTCAAGGTCGTCGCTGACGTACCACTCGCGCAGGGCGGGGGTCACCGCGTACGCCGCGGACTGCTCCAGGGCGCCGCCCGGGTGCGCCGCCGCCAGGCCGGTCAGGGTGGTGGGCACGTACACGCGCATGGGTGGCACTCTCCGGTTCGTCCAGCGGCACAGCTTCCAGCGCCCCCAAGAATAAGCGCCGGGACGGCGCCCGTGATCACGCGCTCGCCTCCGCCCGCGCCCCCCGCGCCGGGTGCGCGCCGGGCGGCGCGGCCCGGCGGTGCCGGTCGGGACCGGCGCCCGGCCCGGCCGGCGGCCGGGGGCCGCCCGGTGAACAGCGGGGTCACGCCCTCGGCCCGGGACCGCCCGCCCGGCCGCGGACGGCTCACCGGACCCCGTCCAGGGCCGCCCGGCTGCTCTGCAGCGCGCTCTCCAGCACCGCGCCGCGGCGGGCCGGGTCCATCATGTTCGGCCCCATCACCGCCAGGTCGGCCAGGGTCGGCGCGAGCAGGTACACCCGGACCCCGCTCTCCCGCAGCATCCGGGCCTCGCGCAGCAGCTGCCGGGTGACCGCCCGGCGGTAACGGCCGACCAGCTGGGCGAGCACCCCGCGCGGGCGGTCCCGGGCACGCCACTCGCGCAGCCCCGCCAGAGTGCCCCGGCCGGCGCCCCCGGACGACCTGGTGCGGCCGCCGGGGTTCAGCCGCAGGCCCATCGGGGCGAGCACGAAGACCTCGTCCAGGCCGCGTCCGAGCATCAGGTCGGCGTTGGTGGCGGACCAGCAGCCGCCGTCCACGTACGCGGAGCCGTCCACCCGGACCGGGGCGAACCAGCCCGGGATCGAGCAGGAGGCCATCACGGCCTCGGCGACCGCCGCGGGCGGCGCGTCCGGGTCGCCGAAGACCACCCGGTGGCCGCCGTGGTAGTCCACCGCGGCCACCCGCAACGGCGAGCCGCCCGGGAAGCCGTCCGCGCCGAGCAGGCCGCGCACCAGGTCCCCGACGGCCGTCAGCGAGCCGCGGCCGTGCGGCGCCACCGCCGAGACCATGGTCAGCAGCGGGTACTCGCGCGGGTGCCGCACGGCGGCCCGGAGCAGGCCCGGCGAGCCGATGCCCGCGCGCGGCCGCGGGGGCAGGGCGCCGCCGACCGCCGTGTCGTAGTCGAAGTCCACCCCGGCCAGCGGGCCCGTGGTGACGGGCAGGCCGCACTGGTGGTCGCGGAGCTGGTCGGCGCGGACCCCGCCGGCCAGCATCGCGCCGAGGATCGCGCCCGCCGACGTGCCGAGGACCACGTCGGCGTCTCCGGGCTGCCAGCCGACCGCCTCCTCGACGGCGCAGAGCGCGCCGACCGTCCACGCCGCGCCGAGCATCCCGCCACCGCCCAGGACCAGCCCGCGCCGGGGGGCTCCCTCCGCGGGGCACGGCGCCGCTGCCCGTGTCTCCGATACCCGTGTCGTCATGCAGGCCGCCTGTCGTCGTCGGGGCGGTTGTCGTCCGTGCCCGGGAGGTCGTTCGTGTCGCGGTTGTCGTTCGTGTCGCGGTTGTCGTCCGTGCCCGGGGCCGGCCGCAGCCTCGTCCGTTCCGGTGCCTCCGTGACTGCGGTCCGGGATCCGGTCCCGGCCCGGGTCCAGACTCCGATCGTGCGTGCCGACCGGCCGGCGGCGCAACGCCACGCCCTGACCCTGCCACCCGTCCCGGCGGACCCGACCGTCCCCTTTCGGGCCTTCCCACCCGGCCCCGCACGTCAACCGCGTGCCCGTCGCGCGGTCCCGCCGCCCTTCGCCACACTGGTCGCATCACCCGGATAGGTGAACTTTCGGACGGGCCGGGGAGGGCCGGGAACCCGCTTGCCGCCCCGTGCGAGGCACGACTACCAAGGGCTCGTCCGTACTCGTACCACCTGCTCCGGGGAGTGCTGCATGACCGTCCGCCCAACCCCCACCGGCCCCGTTCCGGCCGGCCCCGTCCCTGCCGGGCCGCACCCCGCGGGACCGCACCACGGCGCCCGCGCCGGCCGGACCACCCAGCCGCCGGCCCGGCCGCGCACCACCGCGCGGACGTGCCACCACCCGCCCGCCGGCCGGCGGCCGCGCCACCCCCGGGCCGCGTGCGCCACGCCCGGCACCTCCGCCGCCGCCCCCGGCGTCCGCAGCGGGCTGAGCACCCGCTTCGCCCACCAGCTGGTCGAGGTGCTCACCGGCGCGCGGCCGTCCGGCCAGCTGATGCGCCACACCACACTCGACGGCTACGGCCAGCTCGCCTCGCTCGTCCGCGCGGGCACGCTGCGACGCGGCGGAACCGCGGACCGGCCCCGGCTCGGCCCGGTGCACGACAGATCGCCCTCCCCCGACGCCATCGAGGCGTGCGTGCGGGTCGACCTCGGCAGCCGGCACCACATGGTGGCGTTCCGGCTGGAGCTGCGCGGGGCCGCCGGGCAGTGGCAGTGCACCGCCGTGGAGGCCCGATGAGCACGGCCCTGCGGCCACGACCGGCCCCCGCGGCCCCGGCCCGCACGACCCCGGCGCCCGCCCCCGCCCCCGCCCCCGCAACGGCACAGGGCGCCACCCCCGTACGGGAGCGACGCCCTGCGTGGCGGCGGGCCGGGCGGACCGGCGGCGCCTCAGCCCTTGCGGCGGCGGCCCTTGGCCGACTTGGCGGCCTTGCGGCGCTCGGCGCGGGTCAGCCCGTCGCCCTCGTCCTCCGGAGCGGTGTCGTCGAAGTCGCCCTCGACGACACCGCCGCCGACCTCGTCCGAGGGGGCCGTGTAGTGCAGCCGCTGCGGCTTGGGGGCCTCCAGGCCCTTGGCCTTGATCTCCGGGCGGGCGGCGTCCTTCTCCAGCTTGTCGAGCACCACCTCGGTGTCGTCGACCGGCACCTCCTCGACCTGCTGCTCGACCTGGACCTCCAGGTTGAACAGGTAGCCGACGGACTCCTCCTTGATGCCCTCCATCATGGCGGTGAACATGTCGAAGCCCTCGCGCTGGTACTCGACCAGCGGGTCGCGCTGCGCCATCGCCCGCAGGCCGATGCCCTCCTGGAGGTAGTCCATCTCGTAGAGGTGCTCACGCCAGCGGCGGTCCAGCACCGAGAGGACGACCCGGCGCTCCAGCTCGCGCATGATCTCCGCGCCCAACTGGTCCTCGCGGGCGCCGTACTGCGCCTGGACGTCCTCCTGGACGGCCTTGACGAGGAACTCCGGGGTGAGCCCGGCGCCGCCGCCGGCCTCCTCCTCCAGCTCCTCCAGCTCCAGGGTGACGGGGTAGAGCTGCTTCAGCGCCGACCAGAGCTTGTCGAGGTCCCAGTCGTCCTCGAAGCCCTCGCCGGTGGCCGCCTTGACGTACGCCTCGACGGTGTCGTCCATGAAGTGGCCGACCTGCTCCTGGAGGTCCTCGCCCTCCAGCACCCGGCGGCGCTCGCCGTAGATGACCTCGCGCTGGCGGTTCAGCACCTCGTCGTACTTGAGGACGTTCTTGCGGATCTCGAAGTTCTGCTGCTCGACCTGGGTCTGCGCCGAGGCGATGGCACGGGTGACCATCTTCGACTCGATCGGCACGTCCTCCGGCACGTTGGCCATCGAGAGCACGCGCTCGACCATACCGGCCTTGAACAGGCGCATCAGGTCGTCGCCGAGCGACAGGTAGAAGCGGGACTCGCCCGGGTCGCCCTGACGGCCGGAGCGGCCGCGCAGCTGGTTGTCGATGCGGCGGGACTCGTGGCGCTCGGTGCCGAGGACGTAGAGGCCACCGGCCTCCTTGACCTCGTCCTGCTCGGCCTTGACGGAGCCCTTGGCCTTCTCCAGCGCGGCCGGGAACGCGGCCTCGTACTCGTCCGGGGTGTCCACCGGGGTGATCCCGCGCTGGGCCAGCTCGGCCGCCGCGAGGTGGTCGGCGTTGCCGCCGAGCATGATGTCGGTACCGCGGCCGGCCATGTTGGTGGCGACGGTGACGGCGCCCTTGCGGCCCGCCTGGGCGACGATCTGCGCCTCGCGCGTGCTTGGCGTTCAGCACCTCGTGCGGGATGCCGCGCTTGCGCAGCTCCTGCGACAGGTACTCGGACTTCTCGACCGACACGGTGCCGACCAGCACCGGCTGGCCCTTCTCGTGCTTCTCGGCGATGTCCTCGACCACGGCGGCGAACTTGGCCGGCTCCGACTTGTAGATCAGGTCGGGCTGGTCGATGCGCAGCGGGTTCTTGTTGGTCGGGATCGGCACCACGCCGAGCTTGTAGATCTGGTGGAACTCGGCCGCCTCGGTGGTACCGGTACCGGTCATGCCGGCCAGCTTGTCGTAGAGGCGGAAGAAGTTCTGCAGGGTGATGGTGGCCAGCGTCTGGTTCTCGTTCTGGACCTCCACCCCCTCCTTGGCCTCGATCGCCTGGTGCATGCCCTCGTTGTAGCGGCGGCCGGCGAGGATACGCCCGGTGTGCTCGTCCACGATCATGACCTCGCCGTTCATCACGACGTAGTCCTTGTCGTTCTTGTAGAGCTCCTTCGCCTTGATGGCGTTGTTCAGGAACCCGACGAGCGGCGTGTTCACGGACTCGTAGAGGTTGTCGATGCCGAGGTAGTCCTCGACCCGGGAGACACCCTCCTCCAGCACGCCGACGGTGCGCTTCTTCTCGTCGACCTCGTAGTCGCGGTCGATCTTCAGTCGCTGCACCAGCTTGGCGAAGTCGGCGTACCACTTGGTCGCCTGGTCGGCCGGGCCGGAGATGATCAGCGGGGTACGGGCCTCGTCGATGAGGATCGAGTCGACCTCGTCGACCACCGCGAAGTTGTGGCCGCGCTGGACGAGCTCGTCCTTCGACCAGGCCATGTTGTCGCGCAGGTAGTCGAAGCCGAACTCGTTGTTGGTGCCGTACGTGATGTCCATCCCGTACTGGCGCTTGCGCTCGGCGGGCGTCATGTTGCCCAGGATCACGCCGACTTCGAGGCCCAGGAAGCGGTGCACCCGGCCCATCCACTCCGAGTCGCGCTCGGCGAGGTAGTCGTTGACGGTGATCAGGTGCACGCCCTTGCCGGTCAGCGCGTTGAGGTACGCGGGCAGGGTGCCGACCAGGGTCTTGCCCTCACCGGTGCGCATCTCGGCGACGTAGCCGAGGTGCAGCGCGGCGCCGCCCATGAGCTGGACGTCGTAGTGCCGCTGGCCGAGCACGCGCTTGGCAGCCTCGCGGACGGTGGCGAACGCCTCCGGGAGGATGTCGTCCAGGGTCTCGCCGTCGGCGAGCCGCTGCTTGTACTCGTCGGTCAGCGCGCGCAGCTCGGCGTCGGTGAGGTTGACGAAGTCCTCTTCGATGGAGTTGACCTGGGCAGCAATCCGCTGCAGCTTGCGAAGGATCTTGCCTTCGCCGGCGCGCAGGATCTTGTCGAAGACGGACACTTGAGCGGGCTCCTTGCCTGTATTGGCACTGGACGACTGCACGGGGGGTCCACCCCACCGCACGGGCCATCGTATGCGAGGAGTCCAATGCCCCGGGAGGTGCGTCAGCACGCTATTCCCGTGTCACCCCTGCGGGCACATGACCTGATAGCGCCGCCGACCGGGGCAAAACGGTCACCCCTCCGGGCAGTTGGACGGTTGAGCGGGTTAATCGGATGCTCCTATTCGTCCCTGCACGGAATAATCCGTGCATGACAGAGCGACCCGACACCCCCTGTCCCGTCACCCTCGGCACCGAGCGCCTGATCCTGCGGGCGCCGCAGGAGTCCGACCTCGACGCGATCTTCGAGGCCTGCCAGGAGGCGGAGATCCAGCGCTGGACGGTGGTCCCGAGCCCGTACCGGCGCGAGGACGCCGAGTTCTTCGTCAACGACCTGGCCGCCAACGGCTGGCGCACCGGCGACAACCTCGTCTGGTGCGTGTTCGAGCGCGGGACCGGCGCCCTGGTCGGCTCCCAGGGGCTCGTCCGCTGCCCCGGCCGCCCCGGCGCCGCCGAGGTCGGCTGGTGGGCGGTGAGGGAGTTCCGCGGCCGCGGGTACACCGCCGAGGCCGCCCGCGAGGTGGCCCGCTACGGGCTCACCGAGCTGGGCCTGCGCCGGCTGGAGTGGGTGGCGTACGTGGGCAACGAGGGGTCGCGCGCGGTCGCCGAGAAGGTCGGTTTCCGCTTCGAGGGCACCCTGCGTTCGTTCGCGGAGCAGCGCGGCGAGTTCCGGGACTCCTGGGTCGCCGGGCTGCTCGCCACCGACCTCGCCGACCGACGCGCCGGCTGACCCCGCCCCGTCGGGTCCGCCCGTGCCCGCCGCCCGGGCAGGGGCGGGCAGCCCGCACTGTCGGTCCCCCGGTCTACGCTCGCCGGCATGACCGCCTCGACTCCCGCCCCGGCCCCCGTCGCCACCCTCGGCGCCGACGACGCCCGCCGCATCGCCCTGCGCGCGCAGGGCCTGCTCGGCGCACCGGACCGCCGCGGCGGGGTCCGCGGGGTGCTGCGGCACCTGGGCGCCGTCCAGCTCGACACCATCTCGGTCCTGGCCCGCTCGCACGAGCTGATCCCGTACGCGCGGCTCGGCGCGGTCGGCCGCCCGGCCGTCGAGGCGGCGTACTGGGGTGCGGGCGCGAGCTTCGAGTACTGGTCGCACGCGGCCTGCATCCTGCCGATCGAGGAGTGGCCGCTGTTCGCGTTCCGCCGCCGCCGCTACCGCGAGCGCACGCACGTCTGGGGCAAGCAGGTCAGCGAGGCCACCTACCGGTCGGTGCTGGACCAACTGCGCACCGAGGGGCCGCTGACCTCCACCGAGCTGGGCGGCGCCAAGAAGACGGCCGACTGGTGGGACTGGTCCGACACCAAGATCGCGGTGGAGCGGGCGCTGGCCTTCGGTGACGTCGTCTGCACCGAGCGTCGCAGCTGGAAGCGGGTCTACGCGCTGGCCGAACAGGCCGTCCCCGCCGAGTTGTTCGACGCCGAGCCGGCCGACGACGAGTGCCTGCGCACCCTGGTCGCGCAGTCCGGCGCCGCGCTCGGCGTCGCCACCCGGGCCGACCTGCTGGACTACCACCGGCTGCGCGCCGAGCAGTTGGACGCGGCACTGGCCGACTCCGGCCTCGTCCCGGTGGAGGTGGCGGGCTGGGGCCCGGCCGGCGCCCCCGCCGCGGCCTGGGCCGATCCGGCCGCACTCGCCGCCGCGCCGCGCGGCCGCCACCGCACCACGCTGCTCTCCCCGTTCGACTCGCTGATCTGGGACCGCGCCCGCACCGAGCGGATCTTCGGCATGGCCCACCGGCTGGAGGCCTACACGCCCAAGCCCAAGCGGGTGCACGGCTACTTCGCGATGCCGCTGCTGGCCGGCGGGCGGCTGGTCGGCCGGGTCGACCCGGCCCGGGAGGGAAGGACCCTGGTGGCCCGTCAGGTCTCGCTGGACTCCGCCCGGCACGTCGAGGCCCTGGCGACCGCCCTGCGCGAGGCGGCCGCATGGGTGGGCTGCGACGCGGTCCGGGTCGAGGCCCTGCAGGAGGAGTCGCTGCGCCCGGCCCTGGAGAAGCTGCTCAAGGGCTAGGCGGCCGGCGTCACCCTATCTCCAGGATCTTCTCCCGCATCGCGTAGACCACGGCCTCCATCCGGGAGTGCAGTTGGAGCTTCTCCAGGATGTTGCGCACGTGGTTCTTCACGGTGTTCTCGCTGATGAACAGCTCCTTGGCGATCTCCCGGTTGTTCATCCCGGTGGCCACCAGCTTCAGCACCTCCAACTCCCGGTCGGTCAGCCGGGGTGCGGGCACCAGGTCCCGGTCGTCGGAGCGGCGCTGGATCATCGACTTGAACTCGGTGAGCAGCTTGGAGGCCATCGACGGGCTGATCTGGGACTGCCCGTCGGCGACCGCGCGGATCGCGGTGGCGACCTCGTCGGTGGAGATCTCCTTGAGCAGGTAACCGGTCGCACCGGCCTTGATCGCCTCGTAGAGGTCGGCTTCCTCGTCGCTGATCGTCAGCATGATGATCTTGGCGCTGGGCACCACGTCCTTGATCGCGGTGCAGGCCTCGATCCCGCTGCGGCGGGGCATCCGGACGTCCATCAGGATGATGTCGGGCAGCAGGTCCGCCGCCTTCAGCACGGCCTCGGCGCCGTCCCCGGCCTCACCGATGACCTTGATGTCCTCCTCCTCCGCGAGCACGATCTCCAGCCCGCGGCGGAACAGCGCATGGTCGTCCACCACCAGGACGCGGATCGGCTCCCCCCGGTGCGGGGCGTACTCGGGCTCGTCCCCCCGCCCGGGCGCCACCCCCGTGACCGGCCCCGTAGCGGGCCCCAGCCCGAAGTGATCCCCCATCCGCTCCTCCCCCGTCGCCGGTCGTCGTGCGCCAATCATTCCACGACCCGGACACGCTGCGGTCACCCTCCGGCGCCGATCCTCCGCATCGGGTGACCTCGCGGCCGTCCGCACCGCCCCGGAACGCCGGTGACCCCGGCGGCCGCTGCCACCGGGGTCACCCCTCCCAACACTGCCAGGACGGTCAGTCCTCGTCGCCGGTCCCGCCGATCGCACCGCCCGCGCCCCCACCGGCCGCGGCCGAACCGTCGGTCTTCAGGTGGATGACGCCGTAGTTGTAACCGTGCCGGCGGTAGACGACGCTCGGCAGGCCGCTGTCCTTCTCGACGAAGAGGTAGAAGTCGTGGCCGACCAGTTCCATCTCGTAGAGCGCCTGGTCCAGCGCCATGGGGGCGGCCGGGTGGGTCTTCTCCCGGACCACCAGCGGGCCTTCGCCCTCCACTTCCAGGGATCCCATCATGGTCTTGCGGACGGCCCCGTTGGTCTCGCCCTCCTGCCGCGTCGTCTCGGGCAGCGCGGCCAGGGCCGCGGTCGCCTCGGCGACGCTGATGGGGGTGCGGCCGTTGCCGCCCTTGTGCACCCGGCGCCGGTCTGCGGACTTGCGCAGTTGGGCGTCGAGCTTCGCCGAAGCCAGGTCGAGCGCCGCGTACGGGTCTCCGGCGGCGGCCTCGGCCCGGATCACGGGCCCACGGGTACGGAGAGTGATCTCCACCCGCTCGGACCGGTCGGCCTGCCGCGGGTTGTGCTCCTTGGACACCTCGACGTCGAGGCTGATCACCTTGCCGTCGAACTTCTGGACCTTCTCCAGCTTCTCGGCCACGTGCTCGCGGAACCTCTTGGGCACCTCGGTCTTGCGGCCCTTGACGACGATGTCCACGCAGAACTCCGATCCCTCGTGCTGACGCCGATCCGGGTGCTACCGGATCGGGCTGAGACCAGCCGGACCAGCCAATCCACTGCCGGCCCTCCGTCCCCGCCGCGAGCGACGGAAACGACTGGCCCTCACCTCACTTCCTCCCCACCAGGGACGGTTGAAACCCCCTGGAGCCTCATGGAACACCTCACACGGGGTTTTCGCCTCCCCAGGCAGGAAAGCGGGTATGACCCGATGCTGCTGGCTGGCGGTCAAGCTGCTGCACCCTGTCTACCCTCCCGCGAGTGAAACATGAGTAAACGGCTGGACAACACCCCCCGTACGGCGCATCCTTTGCTCACTCTCCGTGCCTGCCGCCGCCAGGAGCAGCCGTGCCGCCCACCCCGTCCCCCGCCCGCCCACAGACCGCCCAAGGGCCCTTCGCCCACGCACTGGCCGGTCTGCTGGACGTGTTGCTCCCGGCCCGCTGCGCCGGCTGCGGCGCCGACCGCACACAGCTCTGCGCGGCCTGCCGGAGCGCCCTGGCCACGGCCCGCCCGGGCCCCTCCGCCCTGCCCTGGGTGCACGCCGCCGCCCCCTACGCCGATCCGGTCCGCCAGCTGCTGCTGGCCCACAAGGAGCGCGGCGCGCTGCGGCTGGCCGGTCCGCTCGGCGAAGCGCTCGCCCGGGCCGTGCGCTCCTCGCTCGGGCCGCGCGCCGGGCTCGCACCGCTGCTGCTGGTCCCGATGCCCTCCGCCCGGGCCGCCGTCCGCGCCCGCGGCCACGACCCGACGCTCCGGCTGGCGGGCGCCGCCGCCCGGTCGCTGCGCCGGGCCGGGGTGGACGCCCGCGCGGCGTCGCTGCTGCGGCACACCCGGCCGGTCGCCGACCAGGCGGGCCTGACCGCCGCCGAGCGCCGGCGGAACCTGCACGGCGCGCTGACCGTGCTGCCGCGCGCGGACTGCCGGCTGACCGGCCGTCAGCCGGTCCTGGTGGACGATCTGGTGACCACCGGGGCCAGCCTCGCCGAGGCCGCCCGGGCCCTGGCCGCCGCCGGCCTCCCGCCGAAGGCGGCCGCCACGGTCGCGGCCGCCGTCCCGCACCGCCGGGCCGCCACCGCGCCGCCCGGCCCGGACGGACCTCGCCGGCCGCGGCCCGGGTAACCGCCCGAGGCGGGCGTCCGGCCGGCCCCGGCCCGGGTGGACGGAGCCGGCCCCGGCCCGGGTGGAGGCCCTAGCCCGGGTAGATGAAGGAGGCCGCCCGCAGGTTCGGGTTGACCTCCCGCCACTGGCTGTTGATCAGCCGGAAGATCTGGCCGTCGGAGGCCCGCCGCGCGAGCACCGGCGGCACCTGGGCCGGGGAGTCCGCGCGGAACTCCGACGCCTCCGCCGAGGCCATGCTCTCCCCGCCCTGGAGCGAGGCCTCGCTGCTCGGCGAGCCGTCGGTGCTGATGTAGTGCAGCTGCTGGATGCGCCCGTTCTCCTTGCCCAGCACGAGCAGCTGGTCGGTCTCCGCCCAGGACACCGAGGCGACCTCCGTGAGCAGCGGAGCGGCCCCGCGCAGCCCGGTGATCCGCACGGTGGGCGCCTCCCTGGTGCCGCCGTGCACCACCAGGCCGAGCCAGAGCGACCGGGCGCCGGCCGGGTTCCTGAGCACCAGCGCGATCCGGACACCGTCCGAGGAGACCTTGAGGTCCTGCACGACCTGGCCGTCGAGGCCGTCGACGGGCACGGTGTACACCTTGCTGCCGCGGACCATCAGCACCCGCCGGTTCTGCGGGTCGCGGTCCACCACCCAGAGGTTGCCGCGGCCGTCCCAGCTGGGCGAGGCGAGCGCGTCCTCGCTCCGGTCACCGGGCCGGGGCGGGGTGCTGAGCAGCGGTTCGGGCATCGTCGACGCACTGTCCGAGAGGGCCACCGAGTAGAGCTGGTGGCCGTTGCCGCTGATCGCCGCGGCGCGTTCGCCGTCCCGGGCCACCGCGATGGCGCCGAGCGCCGGCTGCTTGTTCGGCTGGGGCTTGCCGAGCGGGCCGCGGACGGCGGTGCCGTCGGTGTCGCGGGCCTCCATCAGCACGCCGTCCTCGGCACGCTGGAAGTACTGCCTGGCCGCGGCGTCGCCGGCCAGCGCGCCCGGGCCGTTGACCGGCCCGTCGAGGCTGGTGGCCTGGCAGCCGGTGCCGCGCGGGTTCTTCAGCTCCAGCCGCTCCACCTGCCCCTTGCCCTGGTCGGCGAGGGTGTAGAAGAGCTGGGTGGCCATCTGCCGGCAGGCCGTCAGGTTGCCGAGCTCGACGCCGTTGAGGACCACATGGGCGACGCGTCCCTCGTCGACGGTGACCCGGTCGACGGTGGCGCCGGTCGGGAAGGCGGTCCGGACCACCGGTGACAGCCAGTCGGACGGGCCGGCGACGACGGCCTTGGCGGCCGAGGTCAGCGTGTCTATTCGGCGCCGCAGGTAGACCGGGTCGGCGATCAGAACGTCCTGGGCGCTGACCGCCGTGGTGCCGGCCGCCGACGGGTCCTGGGCCGCGTAGAAGAAGCGGTCCACCTGGCGGAAGCTGTTGCGGAAGTTGGTCTGGTTGATGATCAGGCCGTCGGGCAGCTTCGCGATGCGCCACTCGCCGCCCTTCTCCCGGACGAACGTGAACGGGAGGTCCACGTCCAGCTGCCCGCCCGAGAAGGTGTAGGAGTGCTTGTCGTCCACCTTGGCGACGACCTTGCCGGGCACCTGGATGGAGAACGACGTGTCGGTGTCCGTCACGGTCTGGTTGGACCGCGGGGTGGGGTTGGCCTCCAGCACCTGGATGCCGGCATCCGGGTTCCAGTGGACGGCCGCCTCGTCGGTGAGGTACTTGCGCGCCGTGTCGTAGCTCTCGTCCGCGGTCAGCGCGTCCAGGAAGCCGTTCAGCAGCCCCTCCGGCTTGGCGCCCTTGACGGGCCCCACCGGGAAGACCCGGACCTGGAGGTTCTTGTCCACCGTGCCCTGCGACAGCTCGACCTTGCCGATGCCGCCGGAGTCCGGCATCGCCGCACAGCCGCCGGCCAGCACGGCGACCAGCACCGTGCCGGCCACCGCGGCCGTCCGCGGCTCAGTAGTGCTGCTGGTCCTTCGCACGCTGCGACCCCTCCGTGTCCGTCCCGCCCGTGCCGTTCGCGCCCCCGGCCGCACCCGCAAGGTCCGGCTCCGCCGTCCGCTGTGCCACCGACGGCCGTCCCGGCGTCGGGTCCACCATGACCTGGGCTCCGGTGGCACCGTACCCGGCCCCCACGGTCCGCACGTCCGAGGGGTCGGAGCGCGGCCCCTCGGGCAGCCGGGGGGCGCTCAGTCCGGGGCCGATGCTCAGGACGCCGCCCAGCCCGCTGCCGAACCCGCTGCCGGTGCCCTCGGGGGTCTCCGGGACGCCCGGGTCCTCGGTGACGGTCAGCGCGGTCGCGCCGGACGGGCGGATCGCCCGCCGGTACGGGGTCCCGTACGAGCCGAGTCCCCGGTTGTTGCGGGAGTCCTCCGGTTCCAGCCGGAACGGCGCCCGGCTGATCTCGCCGCCGCGGGTGCGCGGCAGGGTGAGCCGGAAGTGCGAGCCGCCGCCGGGCTCGCCCCAGGCCTGGAGCCAGCCGCCGTGCAGGTGCGCGTCCTCGACCGCGATGGACAGGCCCAGCCCGGTGCCGCCGGTGGTCCGGACCCGGGACGGGTCGGCCCGCCAGAAGCGGTGGAACACCCGGGACGCCTCGCCGGGCTTGAGCCCGATGCCGTAGTCGCGCACGCCGACCGCGACCGCGCCGTCGGCCGAGCCCAGCCGGACCACGACGTCGCGGCCCTCGCCGTGCTCCAACGCGTTGACGACCAGGTTGCGCAGGATGCGCTCGATCCGGCGGGAGTCGACCTCGGCCAGCACCGGCTCGCCATCGCCGCGGACCACCACGGCGCTGCCCTTGGCCTGGGCCAGCGGGTCGGCGGCCTCCATCACCCGGCCGACGATCTCGCGCAGGTCGACCGGCTCGGCGTCGAGGATCGCGGCGCCGGCGTCGAAGCGGCTGATCTCCAGCAGGTCGGCGAGCAGCGACTCGAAGCGGTCCAGCTGGCCCTGGAGCAGCTCGGCCGAGCGGGCCGCCATCGGGTCGAGGTCCTCGCGGCTGTCGTAGATGAGGTCGGCGGCCATCCGCACGGTGGTGAGCGGGGTGCGCAGCTCGTGCGAGACGTCCGAGACGAAGCGCCGCTGCACCCGGGAGAGCTCCTCCAGCTGGCGGATCTGCGCCTGGAGGGCGTTGGCCATCCGGTTGAACGATTCGCCGAGGCGGGCGATGTCGTCCGTCCCGGTGACCTTCATCCGCTCCTCCAGGTGGCCGGCGGCCAGCCGCTCGGAGATCCCGGCGGCCATCCGGACCGGGGTCACCACCTGGCGCACCACCAGCCAGGCGATGCCGCCCATCATGATCACCACGAAGACGCCCGCGGTGGCGAGCGTGCCGGTGACCAGGCCGAGGGTGTTGGTCTCCTGGCCGAAGGAGAAGACGTAGTACAGCTGGTACGGGGTGCCGGTGGGCCCGGAGAACTGCATGCCGATGGCGAGGCCGGGCTCGGTCCGGCCACCGCTCTCCGGGGCGCGCTGGATGACGGTCGGCTGGTCGAAGATGCCGGCCTCCGACGTCACCCGGGCGCGCAGGGAGTCGGGGATGCTGCTCGGCTGGATGTCGCCGGAGTAGCGCGGCCCCAGGCCGGTGTTCTCCAACGAGACCGACTGCCCGCTGTTGGGCATGATGGCGATCACCGAGTAGACGTTCTGCCCGCTGGCCGCGAGGTCACCGACCTGCTTCAGCAGCCAGGTGCCGATCTCCTCGGTGGTCGGGTCGGCGCTGGGGGCGACCTTGAGGCGCAGCTCCTTCGCCTCGTCGATCTTCTTCTGCTCGGTCTGGAAGCCGGCCCGGGCCTGACTGCGCGCCGAGTCCTTCTTGGTGTTCAGCAGCCCGTTGCGGACCTGGGCGACCACCACGACGCCCAGCACGAGCACCACGACGACGGACAGCATCAGGGTGGCCGCGACCACCCTCAGCTGGATCGAGCGCCGGTACAGCGCCAGCACCCGTTGCACGGGCCGGCGCAGCTGACGGACCACCGGTGCGAGCACGCCCGCGAGGCCGCGTCGGCGGCGGCTGCGCGTGGTCGAGCTCAGCACGTCCCCGCGCACGGCGGCGGCCCCGTCGGTCGCGGTACCCGACGGGGTCTCGTCAGCCTGGTACGCCACGTCAGCTGGGTCCGGCCTTGTAGCCGACGCCGCGCACGGTCACCACGATCTCGGGGCGCTCCGGGTCCTTCTCGATCTTGGAGCGGAGCCGCTGGACGTGCACGTTGACCAGCCGGGTGTCCGCCGCGTGGCGGTACCCCCAGACCTGCTCCAGCAGCACCTCGCGGGTGAACACCTGCCAGGGCTTGCGGGCCAGCGCGACCAGCAGGTCGAACTCCAGCGGGGTCAGCGGGATGCCCCGGCCGTCCCGCTTCACGGAGTGCCCGGCCACGTCGATCACCAGATCGCCGATGGTCAGCTGCTCGGGCGTCGGCTCCTCGGCACGGCGCAGCCGTGCGCGAACCCGGGCCACCAGCTCCTTGGGCTTGAACGGCTTGGTGACGTAGTCGTCGGCGCCCGACTCCAGGCCGACCACGACGTCGACGGTGTCCGTCTTCGCGGTCAGCATGACGATCGGGATGCCCGACTCCGCCCGGATCTGCCGGCAGACGTCGATGCCGTCCCGGCCGGGCAGCATCAGGTCCAGCAGGACCAGGTCGGGCTTGGTCTCACGGAACGCGGCTAGTGCCTTGTCTCCATCCGCGACGAAAAACGGCTCAAAACCCTCACCCCGCAGCACAATGCCGAGCATCTCGGCCAGTGCGGAGTCGTCATCAACGACGAGGACGCGTCCCTTCATGCGTCCATCCTCTCATTACCGGATTGTGACCTGCCGCACAGCAGTCCCATTGCTCCAGAACGGCCAACTCCCGGCCCGGGCCAATTCCGGCCATTCCGGACGAATATCCTGGCCCGAACCGGCACCGCCGCCCCGGAGCCCGCCGACCGGCTGTCGGCCGGGCCCCCGTTGGCCGTTCAGCGACCGGATACCCCTGGGGCCCGTCCGACCACCATGGCACGATGGGCGCTGCGCGCGGGTGAAGATCCACCCGGCCCCGCGAACCCTGAAGCCCCTCCGAGGAGCAGTGATGACCGACACTCCGGGCTGGGCCTCGCCCAGCTCGTCCGAGCAGCCCCGCGACGAGGCCCGGCCCCCGGCCGACGCACCCGCCGCCGTGCCCGGGCAGTCGGTACCACCCCACGCCGCGCCCCCCGTACCGGGCGCCGGCCACATCGGCGCGCAGTACGGCGCACCGGGGCCCCACGGCCAGTACGGCCAGTACGGCTGGGGCGCCCCGCCGAGCCCCAAGCCCGGCGTGATCCCGCTGCGCCCGCTCGGCGTCGGCGAGATCCTCGACGGCGCGGTCTCGACCATCCGCACGCACTGGCGCACCACGCTCGGCCTGTCGCTGGGCCTCGCCGTCATCGAGCAGGGCGGCAGTCTCGCGGCCCAGCTGGCCATCAACGGCAGCACCGGGAACCTGACCCAGGCCCTGGCCGGCGTCGTCGTCCTGCCGCTGGCCCTGCTGATCGGCGTCATCGCCTCCGCGCTGCTGACGATGGTGGTCAGCCGTGCCGTCCTCGGGAAGTCCGCCACCGCCGGAGAGGCCTGGCGCGAGGCCCGGCCCCAGCTGCTGCGGATGTTCGGGCTCAGCCTGCTCAGCGGCCTGATCTTCGGCGGCATCGTGCTGCTCGGCTTCACCCCGCTCATCGGCTACGTCGTGGCCGGCGCGGACGAACCCGCCCTCGTCGCCCTCCTGGTCGTCGTCGGCCTGCTCAGTGTCCCGGCCGCCGTCTGGGTCTGGGTCCAGCTGAGCCTCGCCGCCCCGGCCCTGATGCTGGAGAAGCAGGGCGTCATGGCCGCGCTCTCCCGCTCCCGCCGCCTGGTCCGCGGCGCCTGGTGGCGGCAGGCCGGCATCAACCTGCTCGCCTGGGTGCTGTCGTTCATCGTCTCGATGATCATCGCCACCCCGTTCGCCGTCATCGGCATGGCCCTGGGCTTCGACCACCTCGTCAACGAGTCGAGCTCCACCGACGCCTCCGTCCCGACCGCCATGCTCGTCGCGAGCGCGATCGGCGGGATCATCGCCTCGACCCTCACCATCCCGTTCAGCGCCGCCATCACCGTCCTCCTCTACGTCGACCAGCGGATCCGCCGCGAGGCCCTCGACATCGAGCTGGCCCGCGCCGCCGGCCTGCCCGAGTACGGCGGCACCGGCTGGAGCGACCCGGTCGGCCCGAACCCGGCGAGGCTCTGACCCGCATGCCGAACTGGGGGGAGATGGCGCCGGCCGCGGGCGGCGCCCCGGTCACCACGCCGCGTGACCCGGCTCGCGACGCCGTACGCGACGAACTGCTCAAGGCCGACTACCACCGGCACGACCCGAGCCTCCAGCAACGGGTCTACGACTGGTTCATGGACCGGATCGACGACGCGCTCAACGCCATCGCCGGTGACGGCACCACGGGCACGACGGGCCTGATCCTGTTCCTGGTGGTCGCCGTCGTGATCGCCGCCGCCCTCTGGTGGCGCCTCGGCGCGCCCCGGCGGGCCGCCCGCACCACGCCCGACGTCTTCGGCACCGCCGGACCGCGCAGCGCCGCCCAGTACCGTGCCGACGCCGAGCGCCACGCCGCCGCCGGCCAGTGGGCCGAGGCCGTCCGCGAGCAGATGCGCGCCGTCGTCCGGGGCCTGGAGGAACGCACCCTGCTCGACACCCGGCCCGGCCGCACCGCCGACGAGGCCGCCACCGAGGCGGGGCGCATGCTGCCCGCCCACGCCGCGGAGCTCACCGCGGGCGCCCGCACCTTCGACGACATCGCCTACGGCGAGCGCACCGCCGACCGGGCCGCGTACCAGTTGCTCCGCGACCTCGACCAGGCCCTCGAACGCGCCCGCCCGGCCCTCGCCGCGGCCCCGGGAGGAGCGGCATGACCACCACCACCCCGGGCGCCGCCGCCCCCGGCCCGGCCGTGCCGCCGGCACCCCCCACCGCCCCCGCGGGCACCGCCCCCGCCGACGCCGGAAAGCCCGCACCCGCCGGCCCGGCCGTGCCGCCCGGGCCCCGCGTCAGCCCCAGCAGCCTCGCGCCCACCGGCCGCAGCCTCTGGTACCGCTCGCGCTGGTTCCTGCTCGCCGCCGCGCTGGTCCTGCTCGCCGCCGCCCTCCTGGCCGGCCTCAACCAGGACCGCCGCTACCCGCCGCTCGACCCGCGCTCCTACGACCCCGACGGCGCCCACGCCGTGGTGGCCCTGCTCCAGGGCGAAGGCCTCAAGGTCGACATCACCGCCGACCTCACCGCCCGCACCTCCGGCAACGACACCCTCGTCGTCCCCGAACCCGACCTGCTCGACCCCGCCCAGCTGCGCGCCCTCGCCGCCGCCGGGCACTCCCGGCTGGTCCTGCTCTCCCCCGGTCCCGCCGCGCTCAGCGCACTGGCCCCCGGCGTCCGCCCCTCCGACGAGGGCGGCGGCGCGCCGTACGCCGCCGTACGCAGCACCGCCGCCCAGTGCGCGCTCACCGAGGCCGTCCGGGCCGGCACCGCCCACCTCGGCGGCCTGCTCTACACCACCGGCAGCCGCGGCGAGGGCTGCTACCCGCGCGGCCACGGCTTCCCCCTGGTGGCCGCGCCGACCGGCAAGGGCACCGAGGTGGTCGTCCTCGGCAGCGGCGACTTCCTCAGCAACGAGCTGGTCAAGAAGGACGGCAACGCCTCGCTCGCCCTCGGCCTGCTCGGCTCCCAGCCCAACCTGACCTGGCACCTGCCCGACTACTCGACGCCGGTCGCCGCGGGCGGCGCCAAGCGGTTCACCGACTACATCCCCGACGGGTGGCGCTGGGCCGCGTACCAGCTCGCCGTCGCCGCCCTGCTGACCGCCGCCTGGCGTGCCCGCCGGCTCGGCCCCGTCGTCAGCGAGAACCTGCCCGTGGTCGTCCGCGCCGCCGAGACCACCGAGGGCCGGGCCCGCCTCTACCGCCGGGCCAAGGCCCGCGGCCGCGCCGCCGACGCCCTGCGCCGCGCCGCCGTCCACCGGCTCGCCCCGGCCCTCGGCCTTCCGCTCAGCGCCGGCGCCCCCGACCCGACCGCACTCTGCGCGGCCGTCGTCGACCGCCTCCCCGACCGACCCGCCGGAGACGTACGGGCCCTCCTGTACGGCCCGCCCCCGACCGACGACGCCGCGCTGCTGCGGCTCGCCGACGACCTCGACGCCCTCGAAAGGCAGGTACGAAAGCCGTGACCGAACAGGCCACCACCCAGCTCCGCATCACCCCCGGCACGGCACCCGCCACCCCCGACACCGCCGGCACCCCCGGCACCCCCGGCACCACGACCGACCCGCGCCAGGCCCTGACCGCCCTGCGCGCCGAGATCGGCAAGGCCGTGGTCGGCCAGGACGCCGCCGTCACGGGCCTCGTCGTCGCACTGCTCTGCGGCGGCCACGTGCTGCTGGAGGGCGTCCCCGGTGTCGCAAAGACCCTGCTGGTCCGCACCCTCTCCACCGCGCTCAGCCTCGACACCAAGCGCATCCAGTTCACCCCCGACCTGATGCCCGGCGACGTCACCGGCTCACTGGTCTACGACGCCCGCACCGCCGAGTTCTCCTTCCAGCCCGGCCCGGTCTTCACCAACCTGCTGCTCGCCGACGAGATCAACCGCACCCCGCCGAAGACCCAGGCCGCCCTGCTGGAGGCCATGGAGGAGCACCAGGTCACCGTCGACGGCGAGCCCCGCAAGCTGCCCGTCCCGTTCCTGGTCGCCGCGACGCAGAACCCGGTCGAGTACGAGGGCACCTACCCGCTGCCCGAGGCCCAGCTCGACCGCTTCCTGCTCAAGCTGATCCTGCCGCTGCCCGACCGCGACCAGGAGTACCAGGTCCTCGCCAAGCACGCCTCCGGCTTCGACCCGCGCGACCTCGCCGCGGCCGGGGTCCGCCCGGTCGCCGGCCCCCAGCACATCGCCGCCGCCCGCGAGCAGATCGCCAAGCTCACCGTCTCCCCCGAGGTCCTCGCCTACATGGTCGACCTCTGCCGGGCGACCCGGCAGTCCCCGTCGCTCTCCATCGGCGTCTCGCCGCGTGGCGCCACCGCCCTGCTCGCGGCCTCCCGCGCCTGGGCCTGGCTGGCCGGCCGCGACTACGTCACCCCGGACGACGTCAAGGCGCTCGCCCTGCCCACCCTGCGCCACCGGGTGGCGCTCCGTGCCGAGGCCGAGATGGAGGGCGTCACCGCCGACTCCGTCATCCAGGCCGTCCTGGCCCAGACACCCGCCCCGCGCTGACCGCCTCCACCGCCTCGCTCACGAAGGAGCGCACCGCATGGCCCTCACCGGGCGAACCGCCCTGCTCGCCGCACTCGGCGCGCTCGTCGTGGGCCTGCTCCTGCCCTCCTGGGGCGGGATCGCCGCCGTCACCGGCGCGGTCCTGCTCGCCGTCGCGGCCGACCTCGTGCTCGCCGCCCCGGTCCGCAACCTGCGGATCACCCGGGGCGGCGACACCACCGTCCGGCTGGGCGAGCCCGCCTCCGTCGAACTGACCGTCACCAACCCCGCCGGCCGCCCGCTCAGAGCCCTCGTCCGCGACGCCTGGGCCCCCTCCGCCTGGCGGCCCGGCACGGCGATCGCCGGCTCCCGGCACACCCTGCGCGTCCCCGGCGGCGAACGACGCCGCGTCACCACCGTGCTCACCCCGACGCGGCGCGGCGACCACCACGCCCACAAGGTGACCGTCCGTTCGCTCGGCCCGCTCGGCCTGGCCGCCCGTCAGGGCTCGCACCTCGCCCCCTGGACGGTCCGCGCCCTGCCCCCCTTCAACAGCTGCAAGCACCTGCCGTCCCGGCTCGCCCGGCTGCGCGAACTCGACGGCCGCACCTCCGTCCTGACCCGCGGCCAGGGCACCGAGTTCGACTCGCTGCGCGAGTACCTGCCCGGCGACGACATCCGCTCCATCGACTGGCGCGCCAGCGCCCGCCGCAACACCGTCGCCGTACGCACCTGGCGCCCCGAGCGCGACCGGCACATCCTGGTCGTGCTCGACACCGGCCGCACCTCCGCCGGCCGGGTCGGCGACGCCCCGCGCCTGGACGCGTCGCTCGACGCCGCGCTGCTGCTCACGGCGCTCGCCACCAAGGCCGGCGACCGGGTCGACCTGCTCGCGCACGACCTGCGCAAGCGCGTCTCGGTGGCCGGCCGAGCCCCCAACGAGATCCTGCCCGCCTTCACCAACGCGATGGCCACCCTCGAACCCGCGCTCTACGAGACCGACATGCGCGCGCTGGTCGCCTCCGCCCTGAAGATGGCCCCGCACCGCTCACTGATCGTCCTGCTGACCGGGCTCGACGCGGCCCCTGTCGAGGACGGACTGCTGCCGCTGCTGCCGCCCCTCACCAAGCGCCACGAGGTCGTCCTCGCGTCGGTCTCCGACCCGAACCTGGACGAGCTGGCCGTCGGCCGCGGCACCGTCGAGGCCGTGTACGGCGCGGCCGCCGCCGAGCAGACCCGCGCCGACCGCCGCCTCACCGCCGACCGGCTCACCCGGGCCGGCGTCACCGTCCTCGACGCGCCGCCGGCCGCCGTGGCCCCGGCCCTCGCCGACACCTACCTCGCGCTCAAGGCCGCCGGCCGCCTCTGAGAGCAGGTCCTCTCCGTCCCCGATCCCGAAGGGCCCTCCGGAACCTCCGAAGCCTTTGACGCCCCGCTACCGACTCCGGTAGCGGGGCGTCGTCGTGGCTGCGGAAGGCACTCCCTCCGGGAGAACGGGCCTTCTCAGGGGCAGATTCCTTCGGCGAGCGGCTGCGGGCTCCGTCCAGGACCACCCCCCAGGAGCCATCCCAGCCGGCCCTTCACCGGATAGGCCTCCTCCAGCACCCTCCACCACCTCACAGACCGGCGGGCATCTTGCTCTGCACCGGCGGGAAGCTCAGGTGGCACGGGGAGGACGTGCAGGCCCCTGCCCGCTACCTGTGGCGCCCGCTACCTGTGGCGCCCGCTGCCTGCCTGCCTGCCGCCGGTGGCGGCTCCACCGATCCGCCACCACAGCGCCCGCCGGCACAACACGGTCGGCACAGATGACAACAGATGGCATCGGCAGCACCGTTGGCACCGGCGGCACAACGCAAAGAACCCCCACCCGGGATCCGGGTGGGGGTTCTCTGTGAATGATTGTTCGGCGGCGTCCTACTCTCCCACAGGGTCCCCCCTGCAGTACCATCGGCGCTGTGAGGCTTAGCTTCCGGGTTCGGAATGTAACCGGGCGTTTCCCTCACGCTATGACCACCGAAACACTATGAAACTGTCGGCCGCACCATGACAGGCCATGTCACGGGGTCGTTGTTTCAGAACAACACAGTGGACGCGAGCAACTGAGGACAAGCCCTCGGCCTATTAGTACCGGTCAACTCCACCCCTCACGGGGCTTCCATATCCGGCCTATCAACCCAGTCGTCT
>NZ_CP026498.1:7739365-7815294 GCF_002953255.1 Streptomyces sp. CB01881 | reverse complement strand
TCACACCCGCGTTGAGCGGCACGGCAACCACCGGAATAGGGCGGCCCCGCGCACTGCGTCCTCGCTGTGTTATTTCAAAAGGAATCTCCAACCCCAGAAGAATCTGAGGCCGGGGATGTCAACATATCTGGCGTTGACTTTTGGCACGCTGTTGAGTTCTCAAGGAACGGACACTTCCTTCGGACCGCCTTCCAGCGGGCCCTCCGGGCGCTTCGTTCTTTCGTGTTCCCAGCTTATCAGATCCTCGCGGCCGTTCTTACCGGCGTTTGTTTCTCTGAATTCCCACTGGGGGGATTTCCTGCAACTTCGCTCCGAAGCTTATCAAAGCTTTCGGTGTGCTCAGTTCCGGGATTTACCTCGTCGGAGGGCGCGTATTTGTGAAACACGCTCGCCTCGATTTGGCGGTGTCGTAGACACTAGCGCCTGAGTCAGGTCGTTGTCCAACCTGTCCCAACCGTTCAAATCTACTAGCCCACCCCAACCACGTCAATGGTTTTGCTGGGATGCGAGAAGAGTAGCAGGTCAGAGACCTGTGGATCACATCGGCTCAGGCCGCGACCGGCTGAAGGTCTGCCCGGTCGGCCGCATCCAGGTCACCGGTCTCGCCGGCCTCGGCGGCCTTGCGGCCCAGAACGAGGGCGTAGAGCAGGAACGCCACCTCGGCCAGCATGCCGATCGAGATGCGGGCCCAGGTCGGCAGGCCGGACGGAGTGACGAAGGCTTCCAGGACACCCGAGACGGCCAGCACGGTCGCGAGGCCGATCGCCATGCCGATGATGGCGCGGCCCTGTTCCGCCAGAGCGGTGCCGCGCGTGCGCGGCCCGGGGTCGATGATCGTCCAGCCGAGCCGCAGGCCGAGGCCGCCGGCCACGAAGACCGCGGTCAGTTCCAGCAGACCGTGCGGGATGAGCAAGCCGAGGAAGATGTCCAACCGGCCTGCGGAGGCCATCAGCCCCACGCCGAGTCCCAGATTGAGGACGTTGGTCCACAGCACGTAGAGCACGGGGATGCCCAGCGCGACGCCGTAGAGCAGGCACTGCACCGCGATCCAGGCGTTGTTCGTCCAGACCTGGGCCGCGAACGAGCCGGCGGGGCGGTCCGAGTAGTACGCCTCGTACTCGCCGCCGGGCCTGGTCATCTCGCGGATCGTCTCCGGCGTGGCCAGGCTGTTCCGGACCTCCGGGTGGGTTGCCACCCACCAGGCGACGAGGGCGGTGCCGAGCAGGGAGAGGACCGCGATCGGCAGCCACCAGCGACGCGAACGGTAGAGCGCGGCCGGGAAGCTCACGGTGTAGTAGCGCGCGACGTCCCGCCACCCGCTGCTGCGGCTGCCGGTGACGGCGTCCCGCGCACGGGAGACCAGGCTGGTGAGCCGGCCTTCCAGCGTGGGGTCGGGCGCGGCGGCCTGGACCTTGGCCAGGTGGCCGGTCACGCGCTGGTAGAGGGTGACCAGTTCGTCCGCCTCCTCACCACTGAGCCGACGGGTCCGGGCGAGGGCGTCCAGCCGTGCCCACTCCCCCTGGTGGGTGGCGACGAAGACGTCCAGGTCCATTCGGCAGCTCCATGGTCGGCGCGGGGCGCGCGGGCAGGCGGGTGCGGACAGGTGCGCCCAGCATGCCAGGGAGGGGAAAGCAGCCGGGCGGCCGGGACCGCCCTTCGCCGAGGGTTTTCCCGAAGGCCTTCCCGAGGGGTTCCCCCGGCGGCATCCCTGAGGGCATGTCCGAGGACTGCTCCGGGGACTGCTCCGAGGGCCGGTCCGACGGCCGCTCCGACGGCCAGGGGCCTCCCTTCCCGAGTGGCCGCGCCGCCCCGTATGTTGACGACTGCAGATCACGGGATCGTGGGGGCCGATCCGACGGACGCTCCCTCCCCGGATCTCGGACCATGAACCACGGACCATGAACCACCGACGGGAACGGACGGGTGTCTTGAGCGACCTGGTGACGGGTGAGGCGGTCGTCCTCGGCCTGCGCACGGCGAAGCTTCCGAGCCGGGCGCTGGCGGTCACGCTGGACCTGGCCGTGCAGGGCGCCGCGCTCCTGGTGTCCTCCCTGGTGCTGAGCTTCGCCCTGGTCGACCTCGACCCCGCCGCCCTTGCCGCCCTGATGCTCGGGCTCATGGTCTTCTTCCTGGTGGCCGTGCCCGTCATGGTCGAGACCTTCACCCGCGGCCGCTCCCTCGGCAAGGCCGCCCTCGGTCTGCGGGTGGTGCGCACGGACGGCGGTCCGGTGCGGTTCCGGCACGCCCTGGTGCGCGGGCTGGTCGGCTTCTTCGAGCTGATCGTGCTGAGCGGCGTTCCGGCGACGATCTGCTCGGTGGTCTCGGCGGACGGCAAGCGGCTCGGCGATGTCTTCGCGGGGACCCTGGTGGTCCGCGAGCGGGTGCCGGGCGGCAGCGGCGGCGCCGTGGTGAACCCGCTCCCGCCGGTGCCCCCGCAGCTGCTGCAGGCGATCGGCGGCGAGCTGGTCGCGCTGGACCTCTCCGCCGTGCCGGAGCCGCTCTGGCTGGCGATCCGGCAGCTGCTCGGCCGGGTCGGCCAGCTGGACCCGGCGGTGGCGCACCAGATGTCCGCCCGTCTGGCCGACGACCTCGCGGCCCGCACCGGCCACCCGGTCCCGTACGGGCTGCACCCGGCCGCCTACCTCGGAGCGGTTCTGACCGAGCGTCAGCGGCGCGAGTGGACCAGGGCGCAGGGCTACGCGTTCCAGCAGCAGGCTCAGGCCCACGCTCAGGCTCAGGCCCACGCTCAAGCCCAGGTTCCATCCCCACGCCCCGCTCCAGCCTCAGCCGCAGCCCCACCTGCCAACCCCGCCGACCGCCCCGGCCCCGGGCACCCCCGCCCCGGCCGCAGCGCCGCCGACCGCCCAGGCCGTGCAGGCGGCCCCGGCCGTGCAGCCCGTGCAGCCCGTGCAGCCCCCCGCCGCCCCGCAGCAGGCCCCCGCCACCGGCTTCGCCCCGCCCGCCTGACGCCGCCCCGCTCGCCGCGCCCGGCGCGCCCCGCGCCGCCGCGGCGCCACGCCCCGCGCGCTACCCCCCGAACTCCACCGGCCAGGCGTTCGGCGGCGACTCCAGCTCCTCCAGCTCCACCCCGGCCGCGGCCAGCACCACGTCCCCGGCCAGGTGCACCACCTGCTGCTCGCCCGTCTCCAGGTCCGCCACCTGGTACCGCTCGACCAGCAGTGGGCCGGAGTCCGTCTCGTGGGTGTCCACGCCCTCCAGCAGCCAGCCCTGGTCGAAGGTGCGCGGCGCCAGCACCGGCTCGGTGAACGCGACCAGCCGGACCTTCGCGCTCGCGCCCTCCCGCAACCGCAGCAGCCGCGCGGTGGCGACCAGGAAGGCCGGCGAGCGACCGGCGAAACCGTGGGCCCGGTCGTGTCCCTCGACCGTGTGCTCCCCGCCCGGGTCGGCCGCGTCGGTGCGCACCCAGGCCACCCCGTCGACGGCCCCGCCGCGGACCTGCCAGCCGCCCGCGCGCAGCTCCATCCGCAGCGGCCTCGCCCGCGAGTCGAGCGTCAGGTCGACCGTGCCGAGCACCTGGCCCCCGGGGCCGTACGTCTTGGAGACGTACCGCCAGCCGGCCGGGCCGGGCGCGCAGCTGAAGCGCTCCTCGCCGAGCAGCACGTGGTCATGGGTGTCGTGGAGCGAGTACCGGCCGTTGGGCATGCCCCGAAGCCTATGCCGCACCGTCCGGCCGACCCGCATGCAACCTCGCGGGCGGCGCCCGCATCAGGGAGGCAGGCGGCACGGCGAACGTGCCGCGGGAAAGGAGCGCCCATCGATGGCGAAGCAGCAACGCGACGCCGAGTTCACGGAGTTCGTCGCCTCCAGGGCGGCATGGCTCCGTAAGGTGGCCTACCTGCTCTGCACCGACTGGCACCGCGCCGACGACCTGGTGCAGGAGACCGTCACCAAGCTGTACGTGCACTGGAACCGGGTGTCCGGGGCGGAGAACACGGACGGCTACGCCAGGACCGTCCTGGTGAACACCTTCCTCGCCGAGCAGCGCTCCCCCTGGGGGCGGTGGACCGCCCGCCGCCGTGGCGACGGGGCACTGCCGGAGGCCGCCGTCTCGGCGCACGACCTGGACGCCTCGGTCGACCTCCGGACGGCCCTCGCCGCACTTCCGCCCCGGCAACGGGCCACGGTGGTGCTCCGCTACTACTGCGACCTCACGGTCGAGCAGACGGCGGAGGCCATGGGCTGCTCGACCGGCAACGTCAAGAGCCAGACCTCCCGGGGGCTCGCCGCACTGCGCCGCCTCCTCGAACTGCGGCCGGCCGTGCCGGCGGAAAGGACCGTCTCGTGAACGACCACACCGACCCGGAGCACACCGACCCGACCGAGGTCCGGCTGACCGCGGAACTCGCGGCACTGGCCGACGCGCCGGCTCCGGCCGCCCGGATGGACACCGCCTGGGCACTGCGCGCGGGCCGTTCCCGGCTGCGGCGTCGGCGGCTCGGGGTGCTGGGCGCCGCGGCGGCGGTCGCGCTCGGCGCCACCCTGCTGAGCGCGACGCTCCCCGGCGGACACCCGGGCCAGGTCGCGGCGGCACCCGCTGCGAGCCCGACCGCGGCCCCCAGCGCCCTTCCCCCGCTCGGCCCCGACACCGGCCGCTCCCCGCTGCCGACCGGGGCGTCCTTCGGCTGGCTGCCCGAGGGTTTCAACGAGGCGGCCTACAACCTCGGCTTCAGCGGGCAGCCCGACGCGTCCCAGGTCAAGGTCTTCGGCCCCCAGCAGACCGGGCCGAACGCGCTCGCGTCCAACCGCCAGCTGATCTTCCTGACCCTCTTCGCGCCCGGCGAGGTGCCCACCGTCGGGACGACGCCGACCGGCCAGCAGCTGTACCGGGTGGACGCCGCGCCGGTGAACGGGAGGCCGGCGTACTGGGTCGGCACGGGGCCGGACAACCCGGCCGGGCCCGGGAACGACCGCACTCTCCGCTGGCAGACCGCCGACGGCCGGTGGGCGCAGCTGCACGGCTCCTACATGAGCGACGCCGACGACGTGCTCAACAAGCTGCACCGGGTCGCCGAGGGGGTCAAGGTGGCTCCGCAGGCCGTTCCGCTGCCGTTCAGGATCCACGACGTCCCCGCCGGCTTCACGCCGTCCGGTGCGTCCTTCTACTACGGTCCCGAGGCCTCCGTCGGCTACCCCTGGTCGGCCTCCGTCAACTACAACTCGGGCGGCGACCAGATCGCGGTCTCCGTCCAGCCCGACGTCACCCCGGTCACCGGGTGGTGGGACAGCCCGCTCCAGGCCGGGGCCACCCAGCAGCAACAGCCCACCTGCGTCGTCGCGTCCGGTCTGAAGCTGTGCGCGACCTCGTTCCAGGGCGAGGCCCCGTTCGCCTCGGTCGGCGGCTTCGCCGGCTGGCTGGGCCACTTCACCTCGCTCGGCACCGACCCGGCCGCCTGGACCACCGAGGTGCTCGGCTGACCGCTCCTGGACACGCCGGTGGCCGGCGCCCCCGCGAAGGGGACGCCGGCCACCGGACGGGTGCTCAGTAGCGGTACTGCTCCGGCTTGTACGGGCCCTCGACCGGGACGCCGATGTAGTCGGCCTGGTCCTTGGTCAGCGTGGTCAGCTTCACGCCCAGGGCGTCCAGGTGCAGCCGCGCGACCTTCTCGTCGAGGTGCTTCGGCAGCACGTAGACGCCGATCGGGTACTGCTCGGTCTTCGTGAACAGCTCGATCTGCGCGATCGTCTGGTTCGCGAACGAGTTCGACATCACGAAGGACGGGTGGCCGGTCGCGTTGCCCAGGTTCAGCAGACGGCCCTCGGACAGCATGATGATGGTGTGGCCGTCGGCGAAGCGCCACTCGTGGACCTGCGGCTTGACCTCGGTCTTCACGATGCCGGGCAGCTTGGCCAGGCCCGCGATGTCGATCTCGTTGTCGAAGTGGCCGATGTTGCCCACGATCGCCTGGTGCTTCATCTTCTCCATGTGCGAGGCAAGGATGATGTCCTTGTTGCCCGTCGTGGTGATGAAGATGTCCGCGATCGAGACGACGTCCTCCAGGGTGGTGACCTGGTAGCCGTCCATCGCCGCCTGGAGCGCGCAGATCGGGTCGATCTCGGTGATGATCACGCGGGCGCCCTGGCCGCGCAGCGACTCCGCGCAGCCCTTGCCCACGTCGCCGTAGCCGGCGACGACGGCGACCTTGCCGCCGATCAGCACGTCGGTGGCACGGTTGATGCCGTCGATCAGCGAGTGGCGGCAGCCGTACTTGTTGTCGAACTTCGACTTGGTGACGGCGTCGTTGACGTTGATCGCCGGGAACAGCAGCTGGCCGTCACGGTGCATCTCGTACAGGCGGTGGACACCGGTGGTGGTCTCCTCGGTCACGCCCTTGATGGTGGCGGCGACCTCGGTCCACTTGTTCGGGGTGTCCTTGAGGGTGCGGTTCAGCAGCTCCAGGATGATCCGGAACTCGTCGTTGTCCGCGGTGGACGGATCCGGAGCGGCACCGGCCTTCTCGAACTCGACGCCCTTGTGGATCAGGAGGGTGGCGTCGCCGCCGTCGTCCAGGATCATGTTCGGGGTCTGGCCGTTCGGCCAGGTCAGCGCCTGCTCGGTGCACCACCAGTACTCGTCCAGCGTCTCGCCCTTCCAGGCGAAGACCGGCACGCCCTGCGGGTTCTCCGGGGTGCCCTCCGGGCCGACCGCGATCGCGGCGGCCGCGTGGTCCTGGGTGGAGAAGATGTTGCACGAGCACCAGCGGACCTCGGCGCCGAGGGCGGTGAGGGTCTCGATCAGCACGGCGGTCTGCACGGTCATGTGCAGCGAGCCGGTGATCCGGGCGCCGGCCAGCGGCTGCGAAGCGGCGTACTCCGCACGGATGGACATCAGACCGGGCATCTCGTGCTCGGCCAGCTGGATCTCCTTGCGCCCGAACGGCGCCAGGGAAAGGTCGGCGACCTTGAAGTCACCGGTGATGTCGGTCGACATGCGTCTGCTCCTCGCTGATGGGGTGGGGCATGGCCAAGGTCCTCAGGGTGCGTCACAGCGCGGCGGGCCGCACGGGTGCGCGGCAACGCCGGACGGGCGGATCCGCGGTGGGACCGGCCTCCTGCTGCTCAGCACATTCCGTCGGAGGACCTCTCTCCCTCGACCGGCGCGCGCCCTGGGGCACGAGCCGCCGATCGACCGCCATCAGCAGCGACGTTCTGGCTCTGGTGACGAATCTACACCGGCGGCCCCGGGACCAGGCCCGGTACGACCGGATTCGGCCGCCGGTCCCGGTCGGGAGGGGCTCAGTGCGCGCCCGGCACCGGGCCGCCGGGGGTGGCGTACGGGTCGTCGCCCGCGGCCTCCTTCTCGGCGCTGTAGATGTCCGGCTCCAGGTAGATCACGCGGGCGATCGGGACGGCCCGGCGGACGCGCACCTCGGCGGCGTCGATCGCGTCGGCCACCTGCGCCGCGGTGTCCTCGGCGTTGACCGCGATCTTGGCGGCGACCAGCAGCTCCTCGGGGCCGAGGTGCAGGGTGCGCATGTGGATGACGCGGGTGACGGTGTCATGGTCCACCAGGGCGTCGCGGATCTGCGCCACCACCTCGTCGTGGGCGGACTCGCCGATCAGCAGCGACCTGGTCTCCAGCGCCAGCACGAGCGCGATGGCGATCAGCAGCAGACCGATCGACAGGGTGCCGATGCCGTCCCAGACGCCGTCCCCGGTGATCGCGGTCAGGCCGACGCCGAACAGCGCCAGCACCAGGCCGATCAGCGCACCGGTGTCCTCCAGCAGGACGACCGGCAGCTCCGGCGCCTTGGCCCGGCGGATGTAGGCGGGCCAGCCGTGCGTGCCCTTGTCCTTGACCGCCTCGCGGAACGCCGTGAAGAAGGACCAGGCCTCCAGCGCGATGGCGAGGACCAGCACGCCGACCGGCCAGTACCAGTTCTCCAGCTCGTGCGGGTGGGCGATCTTCTCGTAGCCCTCGTAGACGGCGAACATGCCACCGACGCTGAACAGCACGATCGAGACCAGGAAGGCGTAGATGTAACGCTCGCGCCCGTACCCGAAGGGGTGCTCGGGGGTGGCACGGCGCTGCGAGCGCTTGCCGCCGACCAGCAGCAGCACCTGGTTGCCGGAGTCGGCCAGCGAGTGGACGCCCTCGGCCAGCATCGAGGAGGAGCCGGAGAACGCAAAGGCCACGAACTTGCTGACTGCGATCCCCAGGTTCGCGGACAGGGCCGCGACCAGGGCCTTGGTACCGCCTTCGGTGCTCATGCTCGGGATGGTCCCTCCGCCGGGGGCCGTACAGCCCGCGCTCAGTCGTCGTCGAGCGCATACGGTACCGGGCCGCCCTGTCCGCCTTCAGGACTGTGCGGCTGCGAGCCCCAGGTAGACGGCCGCGAAGTCGGTCAGCGCGACCAGGTCGGCCAGCGCGTGCAGCGGATCGGGCCGGGCGCTGGCGTACTCGGTGATCCGGACGTCGTGGGCCTCGGCCAGCCGGTGCGCGCGGGCGGCGCCGAAACTGCGCGGGCCCTCGTCGTCGGCCGGCACCTCGGCCGGGCCGGCGTCCTCCTCCGCTCCCCCGGCACCACCCCCGCCACCACCGGCCGGGGCCGGGACGTGTCGCAGCAGCAGCACCTGGAGGTGCAGCGGGTCCGGCTCCTCGACCCGGTCTCGGAAGAAGTCGTCGGGGTCGGCTCCCGCGCCGAGCTGCCCGGTGAACATGCCGCGGTGCGCGGTGAGCACCTGCGGCAGCTGCCCGGCCAGCGCCGGACGGCCGGCCCGCTCGGCCAGCTGCGCGGCGAACCGGGTGACGGCCGCCCCCGCCACCGGGCCCTCGGCCCAGAGCAGCGGGACGGTGCCGGCCAACCGGGCGGCCAGGCCCTTGGCCGGGTTGGTGTACGCGGCGGCGTCCGGCCGGCAGCGGACGGCGGATGCGTCCAGCAGGTCGGCGGTGGCGGCGAGCGCGTCGTACGGCAGCTGCGTGACGCCGAGCTTCTGGGTGAGCGCGAGCAGCGGGGTGAGGTGGGCCCAGAGCGCGGCCGGGTCCTCGGCCGGCAGGTCGGGCTCGGCGGCCGCCCCGGACGGCGGCGCGCCGTCGTCCGGCAGGTTCGGCGGGACGTACGGCAGCGGCAGGGCGCGCACCTGGAGGGCGGCCTCGGCGAGCGGGCTGCCGGCCGGGGCGGTGACCACGATGGCGCAGCCGCGGGCGTAGGCCTGCTCGGCGAGGGCGATCAGGCCCTGCTCGCCGCCGGCGGCGGAGCTGACCACCAGCAGGTCGAGCGGGCCGGCCCAGCCGGGGAGCTGCCAGGCCAGCCCGGCGGTGAAGACGGGCGGGGCGGCGGCCCGGTCGGTGCGCGGGACGTACGCGGCGTCGGTCGGCTCCAGCGGGGTGACCAGGGTGGCGGTGCCGGCCAGGGCGGCCAGGATCCCGGCCGCGGTCAGGGCGCTGCCGTGACCGGCGACCAGCACCGTGCGCGGGCGGCCGTCGGGGCGCAGCCGGTCGACGCCGGCCGCGTCGGCGAGCCGCAGTGCGGTGCGCACCCGGGCGCCGGCACCGGCCAGGGCGAGCAGGGCTCGGTCGTGGTCGGCGCGCTGGAGGGCGGCCGGGTCGTCGAGCAGGGTGTCGTCGAGCATGCGGCGGGCCTCCGGCTGCTGGCTGGGCGCTGAGGGCTGCGGGGTCGGGATACGGGTGTCCGCCCCAAGGATCAGGCCGGGCGGCGGGCCTCGTCCACCAGCAGCACCGGAATGCCGTCGCGGACGGGGTAGGCGAGGCCGCAGTTCTCGCCGGTGCAGAGCAGCTCGGGGTGGTCCTCGGTGCCGCCCTCGGTGAGCGCGGCCCGGCACTGCGGGCAGACCAGGATCTCCAGCAGGAAGGATTCGAGCTTCATGGCGTTCGGGCTCCCAGTCTCAGGATGGCAGGGGTCGGAGGGGTGGCACGGCAGTGCCCCGGCCGAGAGGAAACCCTACCGGCCGGGGCACCACGGGCGTGCGTCAGGCGCGTGCGCGAGGACGCGTGCGTCCGGACCGGGTCCGGGCCGCGCGCGTCCGGGCCGCGTCCGTCAGGCGCGGACGATGGCGAGCACGCCGTCGCGCAGCTCGGCCATCCTCGCCGGGTCCTTGGCCTCGACGTTGAGGCGCAGCAGCGGCTCGGTGTTGGAGGCGCGCAGGTTGAACCACCAGTCCGGGCCGGCCACGGTGAGGCCGTCCAGCTCGTCCACCGTGGTGCCTTCCAGGCCGGCGTAGGCGGCGCGGACGGCGGCCGAGCGGTCGGCCTGGTCGGCGACGGTGCTGTTGATCTCGCCGGAGGCGGCGTAGCGGTCGTACTCGGCGGTGAGCGCCGAGAGGGTGTCCTGCTGCCCGCCGAGGGCGGCCAGCACGTGCAGCGCGGCGAGCATGCCGGTGTCGGCGCGCCAGAAGTCGCGGAAGTAGTAGTGCGCGGAGTGCTCGCCGCCGAAGACGGCGTCGGTCTCGGCCATCTCCTGCTTGATGAAGGAGTGCCCGACGCGGGTGCGGACCGGCTTGCCGCCGAGCTCGCGGACCACCTCGGGGACGGTCCAGGAGGTGATCAGGTTGTGGATGATGGTCGGCTCGTCCTCGCCGGCGGCCCGGGCGCGGGCGATCTCGCGCGCGGCGACCAGGGCGGTGATCGCGGACGGGGAGACCGGCTCGCCGCGCTCGTCGACGACGAAGCAGCGGTCGGCGTCGCCGTCGAACGCCAGGCCGAGGTCGGCGCCGACCTCGCGCACCTTGGCCTGGAGGTCGACCAGGTTCTTGGGGTCGAGCGGGTTGGCCTCGTGGTTGGGGAAGGTGCCGTCCAGCTCGAAGTACATCGGGACGAGCTCGATCGGCAGGCCGTCGAAGACGGTCGGCACGGTGTGGCCGCCCATGCCGTTGCCGGCGTCGACGGCCACCTTGAGCGGGCGGATCGCGGTGAGGTCGACCAGGCCGAGGAGGTGGTCGGCGTAGCCGCGCAGGGTGTCCTGGGTGGACAGCCCGCCGGGCTTCACGTCGAGCGCCGGGACGGTGACGGTGTCGTCCTCGCCGGTCCAGGACTCGACCAGCTCGCGGATCTCGGCGAGGCCGGTGTCCTGGCCGACCGGGGCGGCGCCGGCCCGGCAGAGCTTGATGCCGTTGTACTGGGCCGGGTTGTGGCTGGCGGTGAACATCGCACCGGGCAGGTCGAGCCGGCCGCTGGCGTAGTACAGCTGGTCGGTCGAGCAGAGGCCGATCTCGACCACGTCGGCGCCGTACGCGGCGGCGCCCTCGGCGAAGGCCCGGCTGAGCGACGGGGAGGAGGGCCGCATGTCGTGGCCGACCACGATCGCGGACGCTCCGGTGACCTGCACGAACGCGGCGCCGAAGGCGCGCGCGAGGCTCTCGTCCCACTGGTCCGGGACCACGCCTCGTACGTCGTACGCCTTCACGAGCTGCTTGAGGTCGCGCACTGCGGCTCCACCCTGGTTCTCTGTCTGATCGGCGGGCTGGTCGCCCATGGTCACGATACGTCCGAGTGCGGCACCGGTGAGTGCCCGGACAGGGGGGCAGCGTACCGGGAGGCGGCGGACGGCCGGTCCGCGGCGTGGGTGGGGGACGGCCGGGCCGGGGCTCAGTTGTCGGGCGAGCGCAGCACGCGCAGGTGCCCACGGCGGCCGGCCTCGGTGGACTGGCCCCCGGAGCCGCGCCCCTGACGGGGGGTCTGCGGGCGGGCGGCCTCGCGGACGGCGTTGGCGAGCGCTTCGAGGTCGTCGCTGCTGCGGCGCAGCGGGCCGGCCTCGGCGGCGAGCCGGACCACCTCCCAGCCGCGCGGGGCGGTGAGGCGCTCGGCGTGCTCGGCGCACAGGTCGTAGCAGTGCGGCTCGGCGTAGGTCGCGAGCGGGCCGAGGACGGCGGTGGAGTCCGCGTAGACGTACGTCAGCGTCGCGACGGCCGGTCGGCCGCACGCGGTCCGCGAACAACGACGTACAGAGCTCACGAGGGTGGACGGTACAGCACTCCCCGCCGGGGAGCGAAGACCGCCTGCCCGGAGGGTGTGCCGTGTCGCGGTCCGCGCGCCTCAAAGACGCGTCCGCCACGGTCGGCGGACGCTTCGCACGGCGCGCCCCTCCCGTGCCTCGCCAGCTCCGCCCGCTCTGGTGTGCGCCTGCCGCCCCGGGCGTTTCGGCGTCGGGGTGGTCCACTTCCGACCGTCCAAGGACTACCCTCGGCAGTGATATGGACAGCTCTGCACCGCAGTCATCGACGGGACCTTCGCGCCGCCCCCGGCACCGCGACCGGCACGGCCGGGGTCTGCGCGGCCCGCTGGCGCCTCCGCAGGTGCCGATCTCGCTCACCCGCTCCGAGTTGTTCGACGACTACGTGCGGGAGTCCGTGGAGCGCCTCGAACGGCGTTGGCCGCAGTTGATCGAGGTGGAGTTCGCCGTCCAGGAGGTGCCGCTGCACGAGGCGGACGGGCCGGACGCGGACGGCGGGGTGCCGCTGGGCCGGGTGTCGCCGGGGCAGCAGGGGCGGAAGAGTCAGATCGTGGTGTACCGGCGGCCGGTGGAGATCCGGGCGAAGTCCCGGGAGGACCGCGCGGCGCTGGTGCACGAGATCCTGATCGAGCAGGTGGCGGAGTTGCTGGGGCTGTCGCCGGACGCCATCGACCCGCGCTACGACGAGGACTGAGCCACCGACGACGAGGGGGCGGTACCCGCAGGCCGGGTACCGCCCCCTCGTCGTCGTCGTCGCGTCGGGTCAGCGCAGCACGACGCCCGGGTCCTGGGCGGCCTGCGGGACCTTGACGCTGCTGCGGTCGTCGCGCAGTGCCTGGACGGTGAACATCGGCACGTCCTTGGTGGTGATCGCCAGCATCCGGGCGGCCGCGACCGGCCCGCCGGAGACGGTCTCCACGGTGAGCGCGAAGCTGCCGTTCAGCCCGCCGGGCTCGGGCGCCGGGATGGCGACCGTACCGCCGGCCGGCAGCTGGACGTCCTTGCTGACCGGGGTGCCGCCGCCGGTGCCGGCCGAGGCGGTGACCTTGACTGTGGCGGCGTCGCCGGTGGAGGTGAGGAAGAGCGTGCTCGCGCCGCCGCCCCGGTTGTCGGCCACTGTGGCGCGGGCGCCGACCGGGACGGTGCCGGTCAGCCAGGCCGCGTCGGACTTGCCGTTCTGGCCGGCGCGGTCGACCCGCAGGCCGGCCACGACCGGGGTGGCGTGCTTGTCGTCGCTGGGCGACAGCCGCAGGCCGGCCACCTCGTCGCGGGTGACCTTGCCGAGGTCGACGGCGGCCACCAGGCCGGCCTTGACGTGGATGGACTCGTTGCCGGCCGGGGTGAACCAGCCGTTCTTGCCGGAGAGCTGGATCTTCAGGTCGGCGTCGTCCTCCGGCGGTGCCCAGACCACCAGGTGGGCACCGGCGGTGTCGGCCGGCAGGCCGGGGAGCACCTGGGTGGGCGCCGGGTCGGCCGAGGCGGGGATCCAGTCGGCGCCCTTGCTGCCGTCGGCCGCGTGCAGGGCGGCGCCGACCCGGCCCGTGCGGGCCACCACGTGCACGGCGAGGTCGGCGACCTGGCCCTTGCTGATCGTCGGCAGCAGGACGGACTGCGAGCTGCCGGGGGCGACGGTGATGCCGTTGGCCGCGTCGTTCTCGATCAGGCCCTTGTCGCCGTACAGCTTGATGTCGACGACGGCGGCGGTGTTCTCGGTGTTGACCAGGCTGACGTAGTCGGTGCGGTCGCCGGCCGTGCTGGCGCCGGCGAACCAGAAGCCGGTGCCGGCCGGGGTGCAGGTGATGCCGGACAGGCCGAGCCCGCGCTGCTCGGTAACGGTGGTGGTCTGGGTGACGGTGAAGCCGGGCGCGAGCGCGCCGGTGGCGACCGCCCCGGTGCCGGGCGCGGTGTCGCCGTTGGCCGCGGGGCCGGTCACCGGGGTGCCGGGCTTGGCCAGGGTCAGCCTCGCGTCGCTGGGCACGCCGCCCTTGGCGGGGGCGGGCGCGCCGGAGGCGGACGGCGCCGGGGTGGCCGGGGCCGCGGACGGCGCGGCCGAGGGTGCGGCGGGGGCGGCCGCGTCGCTGATCCAGCCGGCCCCTGCGGCGGCGCCGTCCACCGCGGCCGCACCGCCGGGCGGGGTGTAGGCGGTGAGGCTGGTCGAGCCGGTCAGGCCCTGGAGCGGCTGCGGGCAGACCGCGCCCGTCCGCTCGACCTGCGCCGAGGTGGCGGCGCCGCCCTGGTCGGCCGCGGCCGGTGCGGCCGGCGGGCGCAGCTCGGCGATGCCGAACACCACGGCGAGCACGGCCGCGGCGGCCAGCAGCGACTGGGTGGTCTTCGTCCCCCCGGACGACCGGGGGGCACCGGCGGGGCCGGCGGAGAACGCGGCGCCGTCCGCCGGCGGTGCGCCGTCCTGGTCCTTGGACCTCTTCTTGAACGCGGGCTTCTTCATCGCGGGTCAGCTCCCCGATCCGTGGTGGTGCGGGTACCGGCCCGGGCCGTTGGGGTGGTCGGGATCGTGCGGGTCCCCGGGGCTGCCCGGGTCGTAGTACGTCTCGCCCTGCGGCTGCCCCGGCACCCAGGGCTGCCCGCCGTCCTGCTGGTACTGGTCGTAGCCGTACTGCTGGTCCTGCCCGTACTGCTCGTAGCCCGCCTGCTCGTAGCCCGCCTGGCCGCCCTGCTGCGGGTAGGCCTGCTGCTGGTAGCCGTCGGGGCCGTACCCCTGGCCGCCGTAGGGCGCGGCCACCGGCTGCTGGGCGGCGTACGGGTCGTAGCTGTACGGGTCGGCCTGCTGGTAGCCCTGGTACGGGTCGGCGTACGGCTCGCTCTCCTGGGCCGCGGCGGCCGCCCGGACCGCCCCGGCCGGCGGGTCGCCGGCGGGCTGGGCCGGGATCGCGCCCGGCCGGCCCTCGTACACGCCGCCGTCCCCGTCCGGGTCCCCTTCGCCGCCCTCGCGTTCGGCCATCCGGCGGGCGCGGCGGCTGCCGGGGGCGGGCGCCTGCGCCTGGGCGGCGGCGGCCAGCGCGGCGGCGGCGACCACCTCCTCGGGCAGGTCGTCGTCCTTGTGGCTGCGGCGGCCGGGCAGGGCCAGCACCAGGATGGTCAGGCCGAGCAGCAGCTGGGCCCAGATCCAGCCGGTGTGCAGCAGGCCGCCCTCACGGGTGACGACCAGCTTGCCGCCGCCGGCGGGGAGCTTGAAGCCCTGCGCCCAGCCGTCGACGGTGGTGGACTCCAGCGCGGTGCCGTCCAGGGTGGCCTTCCACTCCGGGGCGGCGGCCTCGGCGAGGCGGAGCACCCGGCCGTCGGGGCCGGCCGGGACGGTGGTGTCGAGGTCGCGCTCGCCGGACGGGACCACCACGGGGGTGGCGCCGGGGGCGGTGATCAGGGCGCGGGTCGCCGGGGTGCCGTTGACCTGCCAGAGCGCGGCGGTGCCGTCCTGGTTGGCCTTGACCAGGCCGGGGGTGGTGTCCAGGACCTCCTTGAAGGCGACGACCGCCGGCTGGTCCACCAGCACATAGGCGATGCCGTAGCCGGACAGCGCCCCGGCCTGGTCGGCGCCGGAGCCGGCCAGCAGGCTGCCGACCACCTTGTCCAGGCCCGCGGTGGTGCCCGTCTCCGGGTCGACCGTGGACTCGGCCTGGCCGAGCGTCAGGCCGGCGCCGCGCACCAGGGTGTAGCGGACGGAGCCGCCCTTCGGGTCGCCGGTGACGACGAGGGTGCGGGAGCGGTCGGTGGTGCCGGCCTCCTCGGCGATGAACGCCGGCACCTGGGCGGCCTGCGCCCGGTGCAGCGGGCCGTCGGCGCCGGTGACGGCCCACCAGACGCCGGTGCCCAGCGGGGCGAGCACCGCGGCGGCCACCACCAGGGCGGCGACCGGCTGGCGCCAGCCGAAGGCGATGCCGGCCACGCGGGTGTTGGCGCCGTCGGCGCCGATCGCGGCGGCGGCCAGCAGGGCGATGCCGGCGAGAAGGGAGGCCGGGCCGGCCCAGGCGGGCACGGCCGGGCCGCCGGAGGCGGGGGTCACCGACGTGCCGGCGACCGCGACCGCGAAGACCATGGAGGCCCCGGCGGCGCCCCAGGCGGCGAGCACCGCACGGCGGCGGTCGGCGCGCAGCAGGGCGGCCAGCGCGGCGAGCACCACGCCCGCCGAGAACCAGACCGGCGGCACCCCGGCGCCGCCGGGGTTGACCAGCACCAGGCCGAGCGCGCTGGCTTCGCCGCCGTGCAGACCGGGCAGGCCGGCCTCCAGCAGCAGCCGCTGCGGGTGCGAGAGCACCTGGAGCGACCAGGGCGCGAGCACCAGCACCGGCACCGCGAGGATCACCAGGACGCGCAGCCCGAGCAGGCGCAGCGCCTGCACGCCGGAGCCGAACGCCCCGCCGCGCACCACGGCGGCGGCCAGCATGGCCAGGCAGAGCGGCACGGCCAGCGCCCAGACCAGCGGGACGAAGGCGGTGGCCAGGGTGAGGAGCAGGACGGCCATCCAGACGGGCCGCCAGCCGGGCCGGGCGCCCTTGGCGGCGCTCTCGGCGCGGATGCCGAGGCCTGCGGCGATCGCGGCGGCACGGGCCAGCGGCGGCAGCAGGACGGCCAGCACGGCGGTGCCGATCCGGCCCTGGGCGAGCGCGCCGGTGGCGGCGGGCAGCAGCGCGTAGGTGGCGCTGGCCCAGGCGCGGACCAGCTTGGAGTCGAGCAGCGGCCGGGAGACCAGGTACGAGCTGACGGCGGCGAGCGGCACCGAGAGGACGACCAGCAGGGTGACCGCGAGGTCGGCGTGGTCGAACAGCATCCAGGAGAGCACCGCGAGCACGCCGAGGTACGGCGGCGCCGCGGCGGTGGAGCCGGTGCCGACGGGGTGCCAGGCGTCCGCGTACATCGACCAGAGGCCGTCGGCCCCGCCGGTGGCGGGCAGCAGCGCGCCGCCGAAGAGGTCGCCGGAGCCGAGCAGGCCGCGGCAGGCGGCCAGGGCGAAGACCAGCAGGGCGGCGAAGAGCACCGGTGCCGGGCGCCGGGCCAGCTTCTTGATCAGCGCGAACTGCTCGACGACCAGGTCCTCGTTGTCCTCGTCGCCCGGCCCGGCCTCGACCGAGCCGTGCCGGCCGGCCCCGGAGTCGTCGCCGCCCCCTATGCCGAGGGAGCCGATGACGCCCTCGACGGCGAGGCGCGCGGTGGCGCCGGGCGCGGGGAAGAGCGTCCGGTCGTCGAGCGCGTCGGCGGCCCGCGACCGGGCCCGGCGTTTGCGGGCACCCATCAGCCGCGGCAGCCGGACCAGTTCGTGGCCGAGGCCGGCCAGTTCGTCGAAGGCCTGTTTCGGGTCCTTGCCCAGCAGGTTGGTGACGACCCGCAGCAGGGTGCCGAGCACCAGCCGGAGCAGGACGTAGGGGAAGAGCGCGCCCTTGGAGTTGGCGAGCAGGGTGTAGACGGCGCCGGCCTTGTCCACCCGGTGCGGGTGGGTGGGGCCGCAGTCGATGACGCGGCGCTCGCGGCTGGCCGCCTCGGCGTGGCGCAGCACGGCGTCGGGGGCGACCACGACCCGGTGGCCCGCGGCGTTGACCCGCCAGCAGAAGTCGGTGTCGTCGCGCATCAGCGGCAGCGCCTTGTCGAAGCCGCCGAGCTCCTCGAAGACGTCGCGGCGCACCAGCATGCCGGCGGTGGAGACGGCGAGCACCGGGCGGACCTGGTCGTGCTGGCCCTGGTCCTGCTCGCGGCGGTCCAGGCCGGTCCAGCGGCGGCCGGAGCGGGCGATCGTGACGCCCACTTCGAGCAGCTGGCGGCGGTCGTACCAGCTGCGCAGCTTGGGGCCGACGACGGCGGCGCTGGGCGTGGAGTCGGCGACCTGGAGCAGCCGGCGCAGCGCGTCGGTCTGCGGCTCGCAGTCGTCGTGCAGGAGCCAGAGCCACTCGACGGGCTGGGTCTCGCGGGGGCCGCCGCGGCCGAGGTCGTCCTCGTGGCCGAGCGGGTCGCCGAAGTCGTCCCAGCCGCCGGTGACCGGGTCGTACCCGGAGGGGTCGAGCCGGTAGGGGAGGTCCTCCGGGCGCAGCGGCGGGCTGTTGAAGACGGCCTCGCCGACGGCGGTGCCGAAGCCGGCCCGGCGGCCGAGGACGATCGGGCCGCTCTCCGGGAGCCACTCGGCGAGGGTGTCGGCGAGCAGCTGCGGGGAGTTGTCGGTGGAGCCGGTGTCGACGGCGAGCACCCGCTGGACCTGGCGGTCCTGGCCGAGCAGGCCGGCCAGGGCCTGCGGAAGCCAGCGGGCGCCGTCGTGCGAGACGATCACCGCGGTGACCAGGTGGCGCGGGTAGGCGGGCGGCCTGGCAGCGGTGAAGCCGCTCTGGTGGCTGTAGACGGTCATCGAGTGCGCGGGCCCCAGTTCTCGGTGGACACAGCCGGTGAACGGCAACCGGATGGCGCACCACACTAACGGCTCCGGATGGCGCCTTTGTCCGCGGTGTCCGTGGAGAGGCCGTGCACGGGGAGTACCGGGGAGGCCCCGCACGGGTCCCGGAACACGAAAGCGCCCCACCACCGCGGTGAGGCGCCCGTACAGCTCTGTGGCTGTCGGAGGGTCAGCAGGGTCAGGGGCCGACCCGTCAGACCGCACTCTTCTTGAGCCGACGGCGCTCGCGCTCGGAGAGGCCGCCCCAGATGCCGAACCGCTCGTCGTTGGCGAGGGCGTACTCCAGGCACTCGGAGCGGACCTCACAGGCGAGGCAGACCTTCTTGGCCTCGCGGGTGGAGCCGCCCTTCTCCGGGAAGAAGGACTCGGGGTCGGTCTGGGCGCACAGCGCGCGCTCCTGCCAGCCGAGTTCCTCTTCCTCCTCCTCGATGCCGTCACCGATCAACAGCTCAAAGAGCTCGCTCATGTGGCGCGCCTCCTCTGCCCCTATTTGGCGTCCCCGTGGTTGCCGTTGCCTCGTGCGGCGGACGACACGAGTGAAATTACAGATGCGTCACTCTGGCCCAGTCAAGCCGAGCTCTGGTATTGGGGCCAGGATTCACTCCCCGGCACCAAGCCGTTACGAATAGTCTACATATCCGGACACATCGGACTATCTGCCCGGATGCCGTCGAACCCTTCGCAACCATCCGCCGAGTGACACGCGGTCACCATCACAGGCCGGTCATCGGCCTGCTTTCCCGGCGATCTTCTCATCGAAACATAGAGGGTGATTTATCACCCCATCGGGTACTTCATGACCTAACCCGCCCGAATGCCCCACCTCCGGAGTTGACACCGGCCCCCCGCATGCGGTCTCCTTTCATCCATGTCAGAGTTCGCCAGCACCCGGAGCGGTTCCACGCTCCGCCATGCCGTGAACTCTTGTTGTCGCCTCTGTTCCTGCTGTATCTAGGCGCCCGCAGTCCCACCGCGCGCCGCCCAGGAAGCACAGAGGCCGCCCGCGATTCCCGCCCCAGGACATCCCGGATCCGGCTGATCCCCGACGAACCAGCCGTTATCCGAGGACGACTCGTGCGAATGACCCGCATCCGCAAGCGGAACCGCGACCGCAACAAGCCCGCCCGCCACGGCCTCGCGCCGGCCACCCCTCCCCCCGCGCAGGCCCGCACCGACCACTCCGCGCACCCCGTTCACCCCTGGGCCGACGGCCTGAGCGACGTCTCCATCGCCGGCGACCCGCTCGCCTTCCCGCACCTGGCCCGCACCGACCTGCCCAGCCACCCCACCACCGTCGCCGGCCACGCCCGGCTGGTCCGCGAGATCGCCGCCGACCGGACCCGCTGGGAGCCGCTGGTCCGCTACGACGCGCTCACCCGCTGGTACGCCCGGCTGGAGACCGGCCCCGGCTACGAGGTCTGGCTGCTCAGCTGGCTCCCCGGCCAGAGCAGCGGCTTCCACGACCACGGCACGTCCTCCGGGGTGATGACCGTCGTCCAGGGCGAGCTGATCGAGCGCTCCCTCACGCACGCCGGCGAGGGCGCCCGCACCCTCCGGCCCGGGGGGCAGCGGGTGTTCTCCTCCGGCTACCTGCACGAGGTCGTCAACGGCGCGCTGGAGCCCGCCGTCTCCATCCACCTCTACACGCCGGGCCTGACCGAGATGAACCAGTACGGCGGCGCCGTCATCCCCGAGCAGCACCCGCAGGAGCAGGCCGGGGCCCGCTGACGGCGGGCGGCGGCGACAGTCGGTCGACGGTCGGGCTGACGACCTGTCGGGCCGTGGCAGGATGGGCGCATGCGCATCGTGGCACTGGCAGGCGGGATCGGCGGAGCGCGTTTCCTGCGCGGACTCCGGGAGGCCATCGGTCCGGAGGACGAGATCACCGTCATCGGCAACACCGGTGACGACATCCACCTCTACGGCCTGAAGGTCTGCCCCGACCTCGACACCGTCATGTACACCCTCGGCGGCGGCATCCACGAGGAACAGGGCTGGGGCCGGGCCGACGAGACCTGGTCGATCAAGGCCGAGATGAAGGAGTACGGCGTCGGCCCGGAGTGGTTCGGGCTCGGCGACCGCGACTTCGCCACCCACCTCGTCCGCAGCCAGATGCTCACCGCCGGGTACACCCTCAGCCAGGTCACCGAGGCGCTCTGCGTGCGCTGGAAGCCGGGCGTCCGGCTGCTGCCGATGAGCGACGACCGGGTCGAGACGCACGTCAGGATCACGGACGGGGACGGCACCCGGGCCGTCCACTTCCAGGAGTACTGGGTCCGGCTGCACGCCGCCGTGGACGCCGAGGCGATCATCCCGGTCGGGGCGGACACCGCCAAGCCCGCACCCGGCGTGCTGGAGGCGCTCGCCGCCGCCGACGTGATCCTCTTCCCGCCGTCCAACCCGGTCGTCTCGATCGGCACCATCCTCGCCGTGCCCGGCATCCGGGCCGCCGTCGCCGCCGCCTCCGCGCCCGTGGTCGGGCTCTCCCCGATCATCGGCGGGGCGCCGGTGCGCGGCATGGCCGACAAGGTGCTCGTCGCCGTCGGCGTCGAGGCCACCGCGGAGGCCGTCGCACTGGACTACGGCTCCGAGCTCCTGGACGGCTGGCTGGTGGACACCGCCGACGAGGCCGCGGTCGCCGCCGTCGAGGCCGGCGGGATCGCCTGCCGCGCCGTACCGCTGCTGATGACCGACGTCGCCACCACCGCCGAGATGGCCCGGGCCGCACTGGCGCTCGCCGAGCAGGTCCGCGGATGACCCTGCACGTCCTCCCGGTCGGGGGCCTGCCCGAGATCGACGCCGACGCCGACCTGGCCGGCCTGATCGCCAAGGCCGGCACCTACGAGGACGGCGACATCCTGCTCGTCACCTCGAAGATCGTCAGCAAGGCGGAGGGGCGGCTGCTGCACGCCGCCGACCGCGAGGCCGCGATCGACGCCGAGACCGTCCGGGTGGTCGCCCGGCGCGGCCCGGCCCGGATCGTCGAGAACCGCAACGGGCTGGTGATGGCCGCCGCCGGCGTCGACGCCTCCAACACCACCCCCGGCACCGTGCTGCTGCTGCCCGAGGACCCGGACGCCTCCGCCCGCGCCCTGCGCGCCCGCCTCCAGGAGCTCACCGGCCGCCGGCTCGCCGTCGTCGTCACCGACACCTTCGGCCGGCCCTGGCGCAACGGGCTCACCGACGTCGCCATCGGCGCCGCCGGGCTGCCCGTCCTGGAGGACCACCGGGGCCGCACCGACAGCCACGGCAACGAGCTGACACTGTCCGTCACCGCCACCGCCGACGAGCTCGCCGCCGCCGGCGACCTGGTCAAGGGCAAGGCCACCGGTACCCCCGTCGCCGTGGTCCGCGGCCTCGGCCACCTGGTCACCGCCGAGGACGGCGAAGGCTCCCGGCCGCTGATCCGCGCCGCCGCCGACGACATGTTCCGGCTCGGCACCTCCGAGGCGCTGCGGCAGGCCGTCACCCTGCGGCGCACCATCCGCTCCTTCACCACCGAGCCCGTCGACCCGGGCGCCGTCCGCCGGGCCGTCGCCGCCGCCGTCACCGCGCCCGCCCCGCACCACACCACACCCTGGCGGTTCGTGCTGCTGGAGTCGGCCGCGACCCGCACCCGGCTGCTGGACGCGATGCTCGCCGCCTGGCAGCGCGACCTGCGCGAACTCGACGGCTGGGACGACGCCAGGATCGCCCGCCGGACCGCCCGCGGCGACGTCCTGCGCGACGCGCCGTACCTGGTCGTCCCCTGCCTGGTGATGGACGGCTCGCACGACTACCCCGACGAGCGCCGCGCCACCGCCGAGCGCGAGATGTTCACCGTCGCCATCGGCGCCGCCGTGCAGAACCTGCTGGTAGCCCTCACCGGCGAGGGCTACGGCTCCGCCTGGGTCTCCTCGACCATGTTCTGCCGCGACACCGTCCGCGAGACCCTCGGCCTGCCCGCCGGCTGGGACCCGATGGGCGCCGTCGCGGTCGGCCGCCCGGCCGAACCCCCGCGCGAGCGCCCCGAGCGCGGCGCGGACGCCTTCATCGAGGTGCGGTAGGGCTCACCGCCGGCGGTACGCGCCCCGGCGGTTGCCGACGGTGGCCGCGGGGACGACCGTCACGTCGCCCCGCACCGCGTGGACGGCACGGTGGTCGCCGAGCTCCGTGAGCAGCGAAGCGGCCGTGCACCGGACGGTGTGCACAACGGCGTCGCCCTCCTTCAGCGCCCGCGGTGGTCGTTGGGGGTCAGGCGGGGGCCGTAGCGGGGGGCGTGGGTGCCGGTGGCCGGCAGGAGGCGGCAGAGGCGGTGGCGGTGGGGGCGGTACGGCTCCAGGAGGGCGAGCATCTGGGCGTCGTCGCTGCGGGGCCGGCCGGCCAGGGCCCAGCCGACCAGGTTGGGCAGGTGGTAGTCGCCCACCGAGACCGCGTCCGGGTCGCCGTTGCTGCGCTGGAGGGTCTCGGCGGCCGTCCAGACCCCGATGCCCGGCACCGCCGTGAGCCGGGCGAAGGCCTCGGTGTGGCCCATCGCGGCGGCCTCCTCCAGCCGCGGGGCCAGCCGGACGGCGCGCACGACCGTCGCCGAGCGCTTCGGGTCCACGCCCGCCCGGTGCCACTCCCAGCTGGGGAGCAGCGCCCACTCGCGGGCCGACGGCGACACCCGCATGCCCTCGGCCGGGCCGGGCGCCGGGGTGCCGAAATCGCGCAGCAGCGTCCGCCAGGAGCGGTACGCCTCGTCGGTGGTGACCTTCTGCTCCAGGATCGCGGGCACCAGGGACTCCAGCACCAGCCCCGTCCGGGTGAGCCGCACCCCGGCCGTCCGGCGCTGGGCGTCGCGCAGCGGGCCGGGCGGAAGCAGCAGGCCCGCCGGGTCGTCCTCCGCGCCGAGCAGGACCGGCAGCCGGTCCAGCAGCCACTGCGCGCCCGGACCCCAGGCGCTCGCCTCGACCGTCCCCTCGGCCGGGCGGGCCAGCACGCGCAGGGTGCCGACGCCGGCCGGGGTGCGGGAGGCCCGCCAGACCGCACCGTCACCGGTCGTCCGGTACGCAGGGTCGGCCGGTCCGCGGCGCAGCGGCAGCAGGGTGCGGGCCGCGTCCAGCGGAAAGCCCGGCCGCCAGCGGCGTACCGCCTCGCCCGTCACCGCCGTGCACCTCCTCCGCCTGCCGCCCGCCCCGGCTTCGCCGACCATGGGGGTATGAACGATACGCGGCTGCCGGAGCTGTCCCCCGCGGACGAGGGTGCCGTCCGGGCGCTCTACCACCGGGCGCTGGACGGATGGAACCTGCGGGACGGCGCGGCCTTCGCCGGGCCGTTCGCCGAGGGCGGGGAGGTGATCGGGTTCGACGGCACGCGGCAGTGCGGGCGGTCGGTGATCGCCGCCGAGCTGGGCCAGATCTTCGCGGACCACGTCACGCCCGAGTACGTCGCCAAGGTCCGGCGGGTCCGGGCGCTGGGGCCGGGGGTGGCGCAACTGGACGCCGTCGCGGGGCTGGTGCCGGACGACGGGGAGGACCTCGACCCGGCGCTGAACGCCCTGCAGACGGTGATCGCGGTCAACTCGGGGGCGGGCTGGCGGATCGCGCTGCTGCAGAACACCCCGGCCCGGTACGACCTGCGGCCGGACCTCGCGCAGGAGCTCACCGCGGAGCTTCGGGCGCTGATCGGACGCGGACCGGGGCCTGCGTAGCGGTGGTACGAGGACGAGGTCAGCGCCCCTGGAGGTGGGCGGCCCAGGAGCGGATGTCGCCGAGTCGGCCGTAGAGGCCGGCGCCGGGGCAGTCGGTGCTGAAGGCGTCCCGGTGACCGGAGACGGTGTCGAACGAGACGACCGTGCCCTTCGGGTAGCGGCTCTGCGAGGAGCCGGACGTCAGGTTGGTCGTGCCGTCGGCGTCCTGGCCGGTGAGGCCGAGCTTCCAGGCGGCGATCTTGCTGACGCCGTCGACCAGGGCCTGCTCGGGGCTGTCCGAGGTGAAGGTGCCGAGCGCGGCGACGCCCGAGCTGTCGGTGTTGAAGCCGAGGGTGTGCGCGCCGAACACGGGCTGGTCGACCCCGCCGGCCCGGCCCTCGTAGATGGTGCCGCAGCGGTCGACGAGGAAGTTGTAGCCGATGTCCCGCCAGCCGTTGCTCTGGACGTGGTACTGGTAGATCGCCCGGATCATCTGCGGCGCGTCGCTGCAGGAGTAGTCGGTGGCGGTGGCGGTGTGGTGGACGAAGACCGCCCGGACCGGCCCGGTGTAGACGAAGCCCGGGTCGCGCAGGGACTCGTCGGCGCCCCAGCCCGCCCGGGTGACGATGCCCGGCCGCGGTGCCTCGTGGTCGGCCCGCCGGCCGGGTGACGCGCCGGCCGCAAGGGTGCGCGGGACGTTGGGTGCGGCGGTGGCGCCGCGACCGGGGTCGACCAGCTCGGCCCGGAGCCCGGAGGGCAGTCCGCGCGGACCGGGGGTGACCTCGATCGCCACGCCGTCGCTGGGACCGGTCCAGAGCGGCGCCGAGGCGCCCCGCGCACCGCCCCGGCCGTCCCGCTCGTCGGGCGCGTCCTCGCCGTCGACGTCCAGGCTGCGCCAGTCGCTCCAGGCACCGGTGGCGATGTTGCGGGTGCGGACCCGGACCGAACCGCCGTCCAGCGAGCCCCGTGGGTCGTCCCAGCTGACCCCGAGGAGTGAGAAGGGTCTGGTGGCGCGCGGCGTGAAGCCGTGCTCGGTGTGGCCCAGCGGCAGGGTCGTCACCGATCCGTCACCGGCCGAGGTGCGCCGGGTCGGTGCCGGGTCGGCGACGGCGCCGACGGCCAGTGGCTGGAAGAACAGGACGGCGGCGCAGCCCGCGGCGGCACCGGCAAGGAGTGAGATACGCATAAAAGGGATATTGCAGACAAACCGCTTCTGACGCCACGCCAGCTCACCCCCCGTCCGACACCCCTCCCGGTCGTCCACCCGAAGGCCGTAGGCTGGGGCGCACCATGACTGCGCCTTTCGCTGCCGATGCCCGAACCCCCGTCGAGCTGCTGCACGCATACCTGCGAGGTGGCACTCCCTCAGTCGACCCCGCGGCCCCGCTGGTCACGTTCTACGACGACGCCACCGGCGAACGGGTGGAGCTCTCCGCCCGGACCTTCGACAACTGGGTGGCCAAGACCGCCAACCTCCTCCAGGACGAGCTGAACGCCGGCCCGGGCGACCGCGCCGCGCTGCTGCTGCCCGCCCACTGGCAGAGCGCCGTCTGGCTGCTGGCCTGCTGGTCGGTCGGGGTGACGGCGGTCCCCGCCGGCGAGCCCGGCGACGCCGACCTGGTGGTCAGCGGCCCGGACGGCCTGGAGGCCGCCCAGGCGTGCGAGGGCGAGCGGGTGGCCCTCGCGCTGCGCCCGCTCGGCGGCCGCTTCCCGCAGCGCCCGGACGGCTTCCTGGACTACGCCGCCGAGGTGCCCGGCCAGGGTGACCGGTTCGCCCCGTACTCCCCCGTCACGCCGGACGCACCCGCGCTGGAGACCCTCGTGGACGGCCTGCCGCTGAAGCTGACCGGCGACCAGACCGTGCAGCTGGCCCGGGAGGGCGCGGCCCGGCTCGGCCTCAAGGCCGGCGACCGGGTGCTCTCCACCCTCTCGTACGACGACTGGACGGGCCTGGAGGCCGGCCTGCTGGCACCGCTCGCCGCCGGCGCCTCGGTGGTGCTCTGCCGCAACTCGGAGGGCCTCGGCGACGCGCAGTGGGAGAAGCGGACCGAATCCGAACGGGTGACACTGCGCCTCGGGTAACTCCCGCCTCCGGTCCGGCGGGTAGGGATGCCTGCCATGGCCGAGGACGACACCGAGCACCCCCCGACCGACACCCCCCCTCCCCGGAACGCCTCCGCGGCCCCGGACACCCCGACCGCACCCGGACGACGGCGCCGGCGGTGGCTGATGATCACCGCCGGCGTCCTCGCCTTCCTGCTGGTCGCCTGCGGCGCCCTGCTCTGGATCGCCTACCGCAAGCTCGACGGGAACATCCAGACCGACTCCGCCACCGACCGGCTGCTGGCCCGGCTGGAGGCCGACCGGCCCAGCCGCACCGCCGGGGCCAAGGGCGCCGAGAACATCCTGCTGATCGGCAGTGACGACCGCACCGGTGCCAACGCCTCGTACGGCGAGGCCGGCGGCCAGCGCTCGGACACCACGATCCTGCTGCACGTGGCGGCGGACCGGCGGCACGCGACGGCGGTCTCCATCCCCCGCGACGTCATGGTCACCGTCCCGGCCTGCGAGAAGCCGGACGGCACCCGGAGCCGCCCCGCACTGCTCCAGTTCAACGCCGCGTTCGAGAGCGGCGGCCCGGCCTGCTCGATCCGGACCGTCGAACAGCTCAGCGGCATCCGGATCGACCACTACGTGATCCTCGACTTCACCGGGTTCAAGGCCATGGTCGACGCCGTCGGCGGGGTCGAGGTGTGCGCGCCGCAGGCGATCCACGACAAGGACGCCAAGCTGGACCTCCCGGCCGGGCGGCAGACCCTCCACGGCGAGCAGGCGCTCGGCTACGTCCGGGCCCGGGAGACCCTCGGCGACGGCAGCGACACCCAGCGGATGGGCCGTCAGCAGCAGTTCCTGGCCGCACTGATCCGCAAGGTGCAGTCGCAGGGCGTCCTGCTCAACCCGGCCCGGCTCTGGCCGGTGCTGGACGCCGCGACCTCCTCGGTCAAGGCCGACGCCGGGCTCTCCTCGCTGGGCGCGCTCTACGACCTCACCCAGGACCTGCGCGGCATCCCCTCCGCCGACGTGGTGTTCCTGACCGCGCCGCGCCGCCCGTACCGCTTCGACTCGGACCGGGACGAGTTCGTGCAGCCGCAGACCACGCAGCTGTTCACGGCCCTGCGCGACGACCGTCCGGTCACCGTCCGCCCGCCGGGGTCGGCCGCCCCGACCACGGCGGCGGGGGCGGGGGTGACCGCGTCCCCCACCGCCGGTTCGGACCTGGCCACCGCCGCCGGGCAGACCCCCACGACGGGCCGGACCTCCACCCCGGCCCAGACGCCCTCGGCGGCGGGCCAGACCCCCTCGGCGAGCCGGAGCGCCGGGGCGTCGCCCTCCGCCACCGCGCCGCCCTCCTTCGAGGGGCGCACCGCCGACGCGGATGCCTGCGCTATGCATTGACCGTTCGCCGGGTCACCCTTTTGTGTACGGATCATGATCTTGCCAGGCATTCCCGGGGAATTCCCAGACCCCCGATTACCTGGGGAATTGCGGTTCCCGGACATGGCGGAGATCACATCAGGAACAATTCCCCCACGCGGCTCGTCTAGTGTGTCCGGGTCGGCGCGCGGCATGCGCACCGGCCCGTGCAGACCGGTCGGAGGGAGGGAGCCCCCGTGCAGCAGGACAGCCAGGAGGTCGACCCCGCCGACCAGTGGGTGCTCGACCCGGACACGGGGCAGTACCGGCTCGACCCGGACACGGGCGTCCCCGGGCAGCGCCGCCGGACGGCCTCCCGCGAGCCCGGCCCCGCGGCGGACGCCACGGCGGACGCCGCTCCCGGGCCCGGCCACTCCGGCGGCCGGGGCCACCGCCGCAAGGGCCAGGCCCGGCGCAACCGGCGGCGCCGGGTACTGAAGTGGACGGCCGGGGTCGGCGCGCTGGTCCTGGTGGCCGGCTGCGGCGGCGCGTACTACGCGTACGAGCACTTCAACAACAACATCACCGCCGTCAAGGTGCAGCTGGGCAGCGAGGAGGAGCGGCCCAAGCCGGCCGGGGACGCGCTGAACATCCTGGTGATCGGCACCGACAGCCGGGAGGGCCTGGGCCGCGAGTACGGCGACGAGGGCAGCACCGGGCACGCCGACACCACGCTGCTCTTCCACGTCGCCAAGGACCGCAGCAATGCGACCGTGGTCAGCCTTCCGCGCGATCTGATGGTGCCGATCCCGGACTGCGAGACCAATACCGGGAAGAAGATCCCCGGCTCGTCGCGGGCGATGTTCAACGAGAGCCTCGGCCAGGAGGGCCGTGACCCGGGCTGCACCTGGAAGACCGTCGAGAAACTGACGGGCATCCGGGTCGACCATTTCGTCATGGTCAACTTCGACGCCGTGAAGACGCTCTCCACCGCCGTCGGCGGGGTCGAGGTGTGTGCGGCCAAGGACATCAACGACCCGGACTCGCACCTGAAGATGACCAAGGGCCGGCACGTGGTGCAGGGCGACGAGGCGCTGGCCTTCGTCCGCACCCGGCACGCCGTCGGCCTGGGCGGCGACCTCACCCGCATCCCGCTCCAGCAGCAGTTCATCAGCTCGATGATCCGCTCGGTCAAGAGCAGCGACACCCTGACCAGCCCGACCAAGCTGTGGAAGCTCGCCGACGCCGCCACCAAGGCGCTCACCGTGGACTCCGGCATCGGCAGCGTCGACAAGCTGAAGGACCTCGCGCTGGACGTCAGCAAGGTCGACACCAAGAACATCACCTTCACCACCGTGCCGGTACTGGACGACCCGAAGGACAACGACCGGCTGGTGCTGAAGCAGCCGGACGCCGGGCAGGTGTTCTCACTGGTCGCCAACGACCGCTCGCTGACCGAGACGGCCGCCCCGGCCGACCCGGCCGCCCCCTCGGCCCCCGCCACCCCCGGGACCACCGCCCCGGCCGCCGCCGCGCCCTCGCCCACGGCCACCACCCCCGCGGTGGACACCAAGGACGTCCGGGTGACGGTGCACAACGGCAGCGGGACACCCGGGCAGGCGCAGCAGGCCGTCGACAAGCTCCGGGCAAAGGGCTTCGCGAAGGCCGCGACCGCCGCCAACGCGCCGGCCGCGCCCGCCACTTCGATCACCTACCCGGCCGGGAAGTCCGCCGAGGCGGCCGCGCTGGCCGCAGCCCTCGGCCTGCCGGCCGACGCGGCCAAGGAGGACCCGAAGGCGGGTGCCAGGGACGGGCTCGTCCTGCTGCTGGGCAAGGACGCGCCGGCGGCGCCGGCCACCCCTGGCGCCGCGCCGACCGAGGCCCCCAAGGACCTCCAGCGGGTCCAGGCGGACGACACCGACGTCTGCGCGAAGTAGCCGCTGAAGAGACGGCCCGCCCGATCGGCCGCTAGATCAGCCGCTGGAGAAGGGTGAGGGTGCCGTCGGCCTCGCGGTACTCCTCGCCGGTGCGCGGGCAGCGCCAGCGGTCCGGGCCGTCCGGCTCCAACGGCTCACCGGCCCGGCCGACCCACTTGATCCGGCGGGCCGGGACGCCGGCCACCAGGGCGAAGTCCGGGACGTCCCGGTGCACCACGGCGCCTGCGGCGACCAGCGCCCAGCGGCCGACCGTCACCCCGGCGACCAGGACGGCGCGGCCGCCGACCGAGCAGCCCTCGCGGAGGGTCACCCCGCGGGCGTGCCAGTCGTCGCCGCGCTTGAGCTTCCCGTCGACGTCGACCGAGCGCGGGTAGAGGTCGTTGGTGAGCACCGCCGCCGGGCCGACGAACACGCCGTCCTCGACCACCGCCGGCTCGTACACCAGGGCGTGGTTCTGCAGCTTGACCCGGTCGCCGATCCGCACGCCCGGGCCGACGTAGGCGCCGCGCCCGATGATGCAGTCCGCGCCGATCACGGCGTCCTCGCGCACCTGGGCGAGGTGCCAGACCGTCGTCCCGGCACCGAGCACCGCCCGGTCGTCCACGTCCGCGCTCGGCTCGATCCGGGCACCGGCGGCGGCCCCGCCCTCGACTGTCCCCATGGCGCCCGACGATAGCGCCGGCGCAGGGGGCGGGAGGGCGGGTCCGCGGGATTGGCCGGACCGGGCCCCGCGGGCTCCGGTCAGCCCGCCTTGGCCACCACGTCGGTACTGGACGGGGCCCGGCTGCCGATCACCCGGCGGGCCAGCGAGCGCGGCGAGGTGAGGAAGCCGAAGCCCCAGCTGAGGTGCATGGTCGCGAAGGCCACCGGCAGCAGCGCCTTGGCCTTCGGCGAGAGGCCGCGGCCCTCGGACAGCGCGCCGCCGAGGATGCCCAGCAGGTAGGCGCCGGGCACCGCGAGGAAGGCCGGGTGGACGGCCACGCCGAGCAGCAGCCCGAGCGTGACGCCGAGGAACGCGGCCGGCGGGGCGAGGTAGCGGAGGTTGACCGAGCCCCTGTGGTACCGGGTGACCACCCGGCGCCAGCGCCCGTAGTCCTTGTACTGCTTGGCCAGCGCCCGCACGGTGGGGCGCGGCCGGTAGGTGACCCGCAGCTGCGGGGTGAACCAGACCAGCCCGCCGTCCTGGCGGATGCGGTAGTTCAGCTCCCAGTCCTGGGCGCGGACGAACTCCTCGTTGTAGCCGCCGAGCTTCTCCAGCACCTCGCGCCGGAACACCCCGAGGTAGACGGTGTCCGCCGGGCCGGCCAGGCCGCCGGTGTGGAAGGCCGCGTTGCCGACGCCGATCTTGGAGGTCATCGCGGCGGCGACCGCGTTCTCCCACTCGGTCTCGCCCTCGGCGTGCATGATGCCGCCGACGTTGGCGGCCTCCATGTCGCCCAGCAGCCGGACCGCCGTGGTGATGTAGCCGGGGGTCAGCAGGCCGTGTCCGTCGACGCGGACCACTATCGGGTGGCTGGAGCCCCGGATCGCCGCGTTCAGCCCTGCGGGGGTGCGACCGGTGGGGTTCTCCACCGTGCGGACCCGCGGGTCCTCCGCGGTCAGCTCGGCGGCGATCTGCGCAGTGCGGTCGGAGGACGGGCCGAGGGCGATCACCACCTCCATCGGCCCGGCGTAGTCCTGTTCCAGGATGTGCCGGACGGCCGTACGCAGGTGTCGTTCCTCGTTGAGCACCGGCATGATCACGGAGACCGCCGGCAGCTCCTCAGCAGCCTTGGTGTTCATCGGGGCCAACCGTACCGGTGCCGAAGGGTCGCCGTCTTGTCCCGGTTCGGGTACCTCCGCACACCCTTCACCGGAGGAACGTTTCATCGCCCAGGCTCACCGTACCCCCAGCCCACGGCGCGCCCTCACCCGGCCCGGAGCGGGCCGCCCCTACCATCCGAGAGATGCCCGTCTCCCCCCTCCACGCCCAGCCCGGCCGACGCCGCGCCTGGCCCCGCCGACTGGCCGCGGGCATCGCCTTCGGCGTCCTCGCCACCTCCTGCGGCGGCTGGGCGGTGCTGCACGGCCTCGGCTCGATCGACCGGGTGGACGCCTTCAGCGGCGACCAGGCCCGGCCCACCGACGACGGCTCCACCACCTTCCTGGTGGTCGGCACCGACGAGAGGGACGGCATCCCGGAGAAGACGCTCAAGGAGGTGCTGCACGCCGGGGGCGAGTCCTGCCACTGCACCGACACCATGATGATCGTCCAGCTCACCGGGGACGGCGCCCGGGCCGACGTGGTCAGCATCCCGCGCGACTCCTACGTGGACATCCCCGCCCACCGCGACCAGGCCACCCGCAAGGAGGTCCCGGCCGGCAAGGGCAAGATCAACGCCGCGTACGGGATGGGCGGGCCGCAGCTGACCGTCGCCACCGTGGAGCAGAACACCGGCCTGCGGATCGACCACTACGTCCAGGTCGACTTCGCCGGGTTCGTCTCCGCCGTGGACGCCGTCGGCGGGGTGCGGGTGTGCACCGCCAAGCCGCTCAAGGACGAGTACTCCGGCCTCGACCTGCCGGCCGGCACCAACACCCTGGACGGCGCCGGGGCGCTCAAGTACGTCCGCGCCCGGCACGTGGACGCCAGCTCCGACCTGGGGCGGATGCACCGGCAGCAGAAGCTGGTCGCCCAGCTGCTGCACCAGCTCGCCGACGACGGCACCCTGCTCAACCCGGTCCGGCTGGCCCGGGTCACGGACAGCCTGCTCGGCTCGGTCAAGGCCGACAAGGACCTCACCGCGGACGAGCTGATCACCCTAGCCACCCGGCTGAAGGACCTGTCGGGGGGCCGGGCCGACTTCGCGACCGTCCCGCTGGCGCAGCTGGACCACCAGGTGAGCGGATGGGGCTCGACGGTGCTCTGGGACCAGGCCGGCGCCCGGGCCCTGTTCGACGCGGTACGGGCCGGCCAGCCACTGGAGGGCGTGACGGCGGGCGCGTCCCCGGCGGCCCCGGCGGCGGGCGCGGCTGCGGCTGCGGGTGGGGCCGCGGGTGGGGCCGCGGCGCCCACGGTGGCCCCGGAACAGGTGCACGTCCAGGTGTTCAACGCGGCCGGGACCACCGGGCTCGGCGCCCGCGTCGACGGGGACCTGCGGCGGGCCGGGTTCGCCACCACCGGCGCACCGTCCAACGCCCCGGCGGGTACGGCGTCCGGCCGGACGGTGGTCCGGTACGACCCGCGCTGGGCCGAGTCGGCGCGGACGCTGGCGGCCGCCCTGCCGGGCGCGGAGCCGGTGACCGTTCCGGGGCTCGGGTCCACGTTGCAGGTGTTCGCGGGCACGGACTACCCGGCTGCGGCGGGCCCGTCGACGGGCGCTCCGGGCGCCCCGGCGGGCACCGGCCCGTCCGCCACGCCTGCGCCCCCGCCCCCGCCCCCGCCGGCACCGACCGCGCCGTCGGCGGCGGCCTCCTCGGCGGCCGGGAAGACGGCGGACGTCGTCTGCCCGTAGCCGCACGCCCGGGCCGGGTACGCGGCAGGGGCCGGGTGCTGTCGCGCACCCGGCCCCTGCCGTCCCCCGGTCCCCCGATCCGGGGGCTCAGTCCGTCGCGATCGCCGCGAGGACGTTCATCCGGCCGGCCCGGAAGGCCGGGACGAGGGCGGCCAGCAGGCCGATGACCACCGCGGCGATCAGCGTGCCGATGATCGTGCCGGTCGGGACGGCCAGCGACTCCAGCCCGTTCTCCTTCAGGACCTGCTGGGCGGTGATGCCCCAGGCCAGGCCGAGGCCGGTGCCGAGGACCGCGCCGAACAGGGCGATCACCACGGACTCCAGCCGGATCATCCGGCGCAGCTGGCGCCGGGAGATCCCGATCGCCCGCAGCAGGCCGATCTCGCGGGTCCGCTCGACCACCGAGAGCGCCAGGGTGTTGACCACGCCGAGCACCGCGACCACGATCGCCACGCCGAGCAGGCCGTAGATCAGGTAGAGCAGGGTGTTGATCTGGCTCTGGACGATCTCCTTGTAGCCGGCCTTGTCCACGACCTGGACCTGCGGGTACTCCTTGACCGCGTCCTGCACGGCGGTGAGCGTCTTCGCGACGTCCGCCCCCGGGGCCGCCTTGGCGTACAGCTGCCCGGTCGTCGGCTGCTCGGCCGCCGGGACGGCCTTGGCGACGGTGTCGATCCCGATGAAGGAGGCGCCGTTGAAGAGCGAGTTGCCCTTCCCGATGATCATGCCGACCGGCACCGACTGGGTGTGGCCCTTGCCGTAGTCGATCTTGACGGTGTCGCCGACCTTGACGTTGTGGTCCTTGGCGAAGTCCTGACCGACCGCCAGCCCGCCCTGCTTGAGGAAGTCGGGGCCGCCGGATGCGGCCGGCAGCGAGAAGTCGTCGGTGAAGGTGCCGGAGACCGCCGCGATCCCCTTGGTGCCGGCACCGTCCGCCGTCACGATGGCCGCACCGCTCAGGTACTTCTCCTCGGTGACGTGCGCCAGGCCGGGGGCCGCCTTGACGGCGGCGATGATCTCCGGGCTGAGGCCCGTGCGGCCGCCGTCGACCGTGTAGTCGGCGCCGACGTTCTTGTCGATCTGCGCGTTGGTCGACTTGGTCGCCGAGTTGGTGAACACCGAGGCGCCGATCACCAGCGCGAGACCGATCATCAGCGCGGCGGCGGTGGCACCCGTGCGGCGCGGGTTGCGGGCCGCGTTGCGCTGGGCGAGCTTGCCGGACGGGCCGAACAGGGCCGGGAGCAGCGCACCGAGCACGCGGACCACGGTGGTGGCCAGCAGCGGGCCGAGCACCACGAAGCCGACCAGGCTGAGCAGCACGCCGAGACCGAGGAGCTTGCCGCCGGTACCGGCCTTGTCGGCGCCGGCGGCCAGCACCAGGAGGCCGGCACCGCCCGCGGTCAGCACCAGGCCGACGATCGTGCGGACGATGTTGGAGCGCCCCTCGGCCGGGGTGCCGTGGTCGCGCAGGGCCGCGATCGGGGCGATCCGGCTGGCCCGGCGGGCCGGGATCCAGGCGGCCGCCACGGTGACCAGGATGCCGACCGAGTAGGCGGCGACCGGCACGTTCAGCCCGATCTGGAGGTCTCCGGCGTTGAGGTTCATCCCGACGGCGTTCATCAGCTTGATCAGGCCGACCGCCAGGCCGACGCCCGCCCCGATGCCGAGCGTCGAACCGAGGACGCCGAGGATCAGTGCCTCGACCAGCACCGAGCGGTTCACCTGGCTGCGGCTGCCGCCGATGGCGCGCAGCAGCCCGATCTCGCGGGTGCGCTGGGCGACCAGCATCGAGAAGGTGTTGATGATCAGGAAGCCGCCGACCAGCAGCGATATGCCGCCGAAGCCGAGCATCGCGTACTTCATGAAGTCGAGCCCGGCACCGACGCTCTTGTCGTTCTCCTCCTTCTGCTCGGCGGCCGTCTTGGCCTGGTAGCCGCCGCCCAGCTTGCCGAGCAGGTCGGCCTTGAGCTGGTCGTTGCCGCGGCTGCCGTCGCCGAACGCCTCGACCGAGGTGAAGGCGGTCTCGCCCAGCAGCACCTGCTGGGCGGTGGCGGTGTCCAGGAAGGCCAGCGCCGCGCCCGGGTTGGTGGTCTTGAAGGAGGCGATGCCCACGATGGTGAAGTCGTGCTTGCCGTCCGCGGTGATCACCCGCAGCCCGGCGCCGAGGCCGAGCTTGGACTTCTTCACGGTGTCGGCGTCGAGCACCACGTCGCCCGGGCCCTGCGGCACGTGGCCGGAGGTGATCTCCACCGCGTTGCGCGGGGTGTCCGTCCAGTTGCCGGTCAGGGTGGGGGCGCCGCTGGTCGGGCCGACCACCTTGTTGGTGGCCGGGTTGACCAGGGTCGCGTTGGCGACCATCACCTGGCCGACGGCCGTCTTCACACCGGCGGTCGCGGCCACCTTCTGCGCGGTGTCCGCCGGCAGCGTCGGGGTCTTGTCGCGCTGGTCGTCGTCGCCGTTGTCCGGCTTGGGCGGCTGGACGGAGAGGTCGGAGGCCGTGGCGGCGAAGAGCTTGTCGAAGGTGCTGGTGGCGGTGTTGGAGAACACCAGGGTGCCGGACACGAACGCGACCGACAGCACGACCGCGATCAGGGAGAGCACCATCCGCCCCTTGTGGGCGAAGAAGGTCCTCAGTGACGTCTTGAGCAGCATGGTCCTGTGCCCGCCCGCTCAGCTGGTGCGCTTGCCGTCGAAACGGCGCATGCGTTCGAGGACGGAGTCGGCGGTGGGGGCGTGCATCTCGTCGACGATCACGCCGTCGGCGAGGAAGAGCACGCGGTCCGCGTAGCCGGCGGCGACCGGGTCGTGGGTGACCATCACGATGGTCTGGCCCAGCTCGTCCACCGAGCGGCGCAGGAAGGTCAGCACCTCGGCGCCGGAACGGGAGTCGAGGTTCCCGGTGGGCTCGTCCCCGAAGATGATCTCGGGGCGGGCGGCCAGCGCCCGGGCCACCGCGACGCGCTGCTGCTGGCCGCCGGAGAGCTGGGTGGGGCGGTGCTTGAGGCGGTCGGCGAGGCCGACGGTCTCGACCACCTGGTCCAGCCAGGCGGCGTCCGGCCTGCGGCCGGCGATGTCCATCGGGAGCGTGATGTTCTCCAGCGCGTTCAGCGTCGGGAGCAGGTTGAACGCCTGGAAGATGAAGCCGATCTTGTCCCGGCGCAGCCTGGTGAGCTGCTTGTCCTTCAGGCCGGTGATCTCGGTGTCGCCGATCCAGATCCGGCCCTCGGTGACGGTGTCCAGGCCCGCCAGGCAGTGCATCAGGGTCGACTTGCCGGAGCCCGAGGGGCCCATGATCGCGGTGAAGCGGCCGCGCTGGATGTCCACGTCCACCGCGTCCAGCGCGGTGACCCTGGTCTCGCCGGTGCCGTAGGCCTTGGTCACCTGACGTGCCGAGGCCGCGACGGCGGCCGAGCCGCCGGGAAGCTGGGGGTCGTACACGGCTGCTGCCGTCGTCACTGGAGTCTCCTAAGAAGTGGGCCCACCCGTTGCCCCCAGCCTTGTCGCTGCGACCTGTGCTGCGACAGGGTGCAGGACGTAGTCCTCGACCGGGAGTTAGCCCCACCCTCCAGATGCACCCAGGCCCCGGTTCCGGGGAACCTGGGCCCCGGTCCGCACGAGCGGGGATGTGATCCACGTTAGGAGCGGCGGCGCGATCGCTCGTCATCCGCCGGTATGAAGCGCCTCAACCGTAGTTGTACGGGGCGCGGCACCCCTCCCCCTAGGGGTCGCCGCCACCCGTCTCGGGGTCGGCCCGCGCGGGACCGTTCCCGACGGCCCGTCAGCAGGTGAGCGCCGGCGCGGCGAGCCGCTCCAGCGCGGCCGCGAAGGCGTCGACCACCGGCGTCAGCAGGACGTCCGTCTCGCGCTCGATCACCGTGCCGCCGTCCTCCCGGACGGTGATGTGGCGGTCGAGCACGAACCAGCCCTGGGTGATGTGGCCGGCGCCCATCGAGCTGAGCACCGGGCGCAGCGCGTAGTCCACCGCCAGCACGTGCGCGGTGGAGCCGCCCGTGGCCAGCGGCAGGACGGCCTTGCCGGTCAGCGCGTACTGCGGGAGCACGTCCAGCAGGGTCTTCAGCAGGCCCGAGTAGGCGGCCTTGTAGACGGGGGTGCCGATGACGATCCCGTCCGCCCGGGCGAACAGCTCCGCGGCGGCGACGATCTCGGGGTGGGAGAAGTCCGCCGAGAGCAGGGCGTGCGCGGGCAGGCTGCGCGCCTCGAAGGGGACGACGTGGTGGCCGTGGGCTTCGAGCCGCGCGTCGACGTGGCGCAGCAGGCGGGTGGTGCGGGAGGTCGCGGACGGGGAGCCGGAGACGGACAGGACGGTGGCCATGGGGTTCACCTCTGGGCGGGAAGCGGGGACGGCGCTGCCGCAGCAGGGCGCGCGCCGCGCGGGCGGCGGCGGACCACGGTGCGCAGGAACGGGGAGCGGCGCGGGAAGGTGCGGCGCGGAGGGGGAATGGAGAGGGTTCGACGGGCGCGCGTCAGCCACGACAGAGCGAACAGGACACACGCTGAAGGTCGACGTGCCGCCGACGCGTGAGAGTCCATCGCTGATCCATGGCAGTCATGCAAACACGCAGCGTTCCGGCCGGTCAAGGATCGTTCCGGCTGGTGAACACCGGGTGAGACGGATGGTGAGACGCGGCGGGGGCGGCCGCACACCGGGTGCGGCCCCCGGGTACGCCCCCGCGCGAAGTTGCGGCGGAACGATCCGGCACGTGCATCAAAACTGCTACAAGGGGCCTGGTGAGGGCCCCGGGGGGAGTCACCGCACCCGGCGTCGGGCATCCTCTCCCACATGAACACGTGGCAGGAGGGCCGCCCGGGCGGCGGCGGGAACCCGTACGGCGGCGGCAACGGCGGCGGCGGTGCGTACGGGCGCAGCGGCGGCGGTGCGGCGGCCGAGCCGCCGCTGCCGGCTTCGCTGAACCCGCGCGGGCCGGGGGCCCCGGCGCCGCGGCAGCCGCAGGAGTACGGGCAGCCGTCCGGCGGGCAGGCGCCGGCTCCCGGGCAGGCCCCCGGCTCCGGGCCGGCCCAGGGCTACGGACAGCCGCAGCCGTACGGGCAGCCGGGGGCGCGGCCCGGGGTGCCGGCGCAGGGACCGGGGGCGCCCAATGGCCCCGGGGCTCCCGGCGGGCCGGGTGGGTCGGGTGGGTCGGGTGGGCCCGGCGGTCCTGGCGGGCCGATAGCCCCGGGCGGCACCCAGCCGCCCTCCGCCGCCCGCTCCTCGCGCTGGCCGCGACGCCGGATCGTCAAGTGGTCGGTGTTCGGCGTCCTGATCGCGATGATGCTGACCGCCGTCTCGACCTGGTTCTGGGCCGGCTCCAAGCTCAACCACGAGAACGTGCTCACCGACTACCCGGGCCGCCCGGCCGCCGGAAAGGGCACCAACTGGCTGATCGTCGGCTCCGACAGCCGCAACGGCCTCTCCGACTCCCAGGAGGAGGACCTGCACACCGGCCACGCGGGCGGCAAGCGCAGCGACTCCATGATGATCCTGCACATCGGGGACAACGGGAACACCCTGATGAGCATCCCGCGCGACTCCTGGGTGCCGATCCCCGAGCACCCGGGCGACAACGGGAAGACCGTCAAGGCCACCAGCTCGAAGATCAACTCGGCCTTCGCGGCGGGTGGCGGCAAGCTGCTCGCCCAGACCGTCGAGCTGAACACCGGCATCCGCATCGACCACTACGCCGAGATCGGCTTCGCCGGGTTCGTCGGCATCGTCGACTCGGTCGGCGGCGTGGACATGTGCATCGAGCAGGACGTCAAGGACAAGGACTCCGGCCTCGACCTCAAGGCGGGCTGCCAGAGCCTCACCGGCACCCAGGCCCTCGCCTTCGTCCGCCAGCGCCACCAGATGGCCGACCAGGACCTCGGCCGGATGCGCAACCAGCAGAAGTTCCTCGGCGCGCTGGCCAAGCAGGCCGCCTCGCCCGCCACCCTGCTGAACCCGTTCACCTTCTACCCGCTGGTGGACTCCGGCCTCGGCACCCTGATCGTCGACGAGGACGCCGGCCTGACCGACCTCGGCTCGCTCTTCCTCGCGATGAAGGACGTCAACGGCGGCGGCGGCAAGAGCATCACCGTCCCGATCGCCAACCCCGACTTCAAGACCAGCACCGGCGAGTCGGCGGTCAAGTGGGACGCCGCCAAGGCCAAGCAGGTCTTCGACGCGTTCAAGAACGACACCGCCGTGCCGGACACGAAGTGACCCCGTGACCGTCCGCGACGTGGCATGACGCCGTCGACGCAGCGGGGGAGACGTCACTCGTCACCGCGCCGGCCCACCGCCGTCGCCACCGCCTCCTGGGCCGCCCGGTCCAGGAGGCGCTCGCGTTCCACGGGGCGGAGGTTCCGGCCCCCGCCGGGATCGGGCCGGGGCCGGCCGACTTCCTGTGCGGCTGCCCGCTCCGGCTACTGCGGGTGCAGGACCGTGGGCAGGCGGTCCAGCGTGATGCCGAAGAGCGAGCGGTAGGCGGCCAGCGTCCCTGCCCCGTCGAGGAGTTCCTCGGTGCGCCCGCCGTCGACGGCGGTGCGGATCAGGCGGGTGCCACTGAGGGTCACCCGGCCGCCGTCCGGGGCCGGCAGCGAGCAGGTGGCCGAGCGGGTGAAGTGCGAGTCCGGCGAGGTGGCCTGCCACCAGCAGGTCGGCACGAAGTCGGCCAGCTCGTAGGGGCGCAGGCCGAGCCGGTACTGCGGCTCGCCGCCCATCCGCACGTCGAGCTCGTCGGCGCCGTACGGGACGAGGGTGAACTCGCCTGCCGGGTCCGGCTGTTGACCGCGCTCGTCCAGCTGCAGCGGGAACCGGCTGAACCTGCCGAAGCCGACGTCGACCAGCCACGGCCGGTCCAGGTCCACCCGCAGGGCGAGGTGGTCGAACGGCGGGCCCGGCCGGCCCCCGTCGAGGACGCGTGCGCCGAGCAGGCTCACCCGGTAGCCGAGTGCGCGCAGCAGGGCGGCGAAGGCGCCGTTGAGTTCGTAGCAGAAGCCGCCGCGGCGCCGGGTGACGAGCTTCTCGAACAGCGCGCCGGTCCCGAGCACCACGGGCTCACCGAGGTGCACGCTCAGGTTCTCGAACGGCACGGCGTCCAGGTGCGCGCGCTGAAGCTCCGCGAGCGCGGCCGCCGAGGGCCGCTCGGGTGCGGGCAGGCCGAGCCGGGCCAGGTAGGCGTCCACCTGCGCGCCGGTGAGGTCGTCGAGTGCCGGGGGACGGTCCACGCCGCCCATTCCAGCGCGCCGGGGCGCCGGGCGGCCATCGGTCCTTGGTCCTAGGGCCATCGGGGTGGTGGCCGGAGCCGGAGTGGCAGGAGCCGCAGGGGGCCGGAGCGGCCGGGCCCGGAAACGGCGAGGAGCAGGAAGTCGGCCGGGCCGACGTCCTGCTCCACAGCGCCTCGGGAGGGGCTGGACTACTCCACGATGCCCGAGTCGGCGATGGTGATCTTCGCCTTGGTGCGGCCGCTCTGCGAGCCGAGCGACTCGATCTTCGTCACCAGGTCCAGGTTCTCGACGACCTCGCCGAAGACGACGTGCTTGCCGTCCAGCCAGTCGGTCACGATGGTGGTGATGAAGAACTGCGAGCCGTTGGTGTTGCGGCCGGCGTTGGCCATCGACAGCTGGCCCGGCTTGGTGTGCTTGAGCTGGAAGTTCTCGTCCGCGAACTTCTCGCCGTAGATGCTCTTGCCGCCGGTGCCGTCACCGCGGGTGAAGTCACCGCCCTGCAGCATGAAGCCCGGGATCACCCGGTGGAAGGACGAGCCCTTGTAGCCGAAGCCGTGCTGGCCGGTGGCCAGCTCGCGGAAGTTCTGGGCGGTCTTCGGGACGACGTCGTCGAAGAGCTTGAAGACGATCCGGCCCGCCGGCTCGTCGTTGATGGTGATGTCGAAGTAAACGTTGGAACCCATGCAGGGATCATGGCATGCCGCACCCCTCGACGCGCGACGGCCCCGGCAAAGCCGTCACGGCGTGCCACCGCCCCGGACCGCATGGCGCCGGTGAGCTGCGACGGCTCACCCGGCGGCGAGCACCGGATAGTCCGTGTACCCCTCGGCGCCGCTCGCGTACATCAGGCCGCCGCGCACCGGATTGAGCGGTGCCCCGGTACGGAGGCGCTCGACCAGGTCGGGGTTGGCGAGGAAACCGCGGCCGTAGGAGACGAGGTCGGCGCCCGCCGCGAGCAGCCGCTCACCGGCCGAGCGGCCGCCGTCGTCGGGGAGCGGCCCGCCCCAGCCGAGCACCGGGTTGCCGATCAGCACTCCGTCCCAGGTCTTGCGGATCTCCTGGAAGAGGGGCGACTGAGGGTCGGCGAAGACCACGTGCAGGTAGGCCAGCCCCTCCCCCGCCAGTTCGCCGAGCAGAGCGCGGTAGATCTCCTCGGTGTCGCCCTCCTCGATGCCGTTGACGGTCACGCCCGGGGAGATCCGCACCCCCACCCGCTCGGCGCCGATCGCCTCCGCCACCGCCCGCACCACCTCGACGACGAACCGGACCCGGCCCGCCACGGAGCCGCCGTACGCGTCGGTGCGCCGGTTGGTGTTCCGGGCCAGGAACTGGTGCAGCAGGTAGCCGTTGGCCGCGTGCACCTCGACGCCCGCAAATCCCGCCGCGACCGCGTTGCGGGCGGCGGCCGCGAAGTCGGCGACCGTCTCGCGGATCTCGGCGACGGTCATCTCCCGCGGCACCACCGCTTCCTGGGGGCCGCTCGGCGTGTGGACGGCCTCCGGCAGTGCGACGGGCGAGGGCGCGACCGGGTGCAGTCCGCTGTTCTCCGGGTGACCGACCCGGCCGCCGTGCTGCAGTTGCAGGTACATCCGGCCGCCCGCCGCGTGCACGGCGTCGGTCACGCGCCGCCACCCGGCGACGTGTTCGGCGGTGTGGATCGCCGGGATGTTGGCGTAGGTCCGGCCGACGGCGTTCGGGGTGGCGGCCTCGGCGATGGCCAGGCCTGCCGAGGCGCGCTGCGCGTAGTAGGTGGCCATGATCGGCCGAGGGACGCCGTCGGCCGCGGCGCGGGTGCGGGTCATCGGCGCCATCACCAGGCGGTTCGGCAGCTCCAGCGCGCCGAGGCGGGCGGGCTGGAAGAGGGAGGTCGCGTGCGTGGTGGGCGTGTCCGCCCCTGCGGCGCTCGACCCTGCGTTGGCCTTCGTCGCGTTGGCCTTCGCCGTGTTCGCCGTGTTCGTCATGAGGGAGACCGTAGAAGCTAACATCGGTGTCAACTTCAAGTCCGCTCTCGAACCCGATGACGAACGCCGAGGTGGAAGCCCATGCGAATCGGTCAACTGGCCCAGCGCACCAGCGTCAGCGAGCGCTCGCTCCGCTACTACGAGAAGCAGGGACTGCTCGCGGCCGATCGCACCCTCGGCGGCCACCGCGACTACCCGGACGCCGCCGTCGACCGCGTCGTCCTCATCCAGGAGCTCTTCGCGGCCGGCCTGCACAGCAAGAAGATCGCCCAACTCCTGCCCTGCATGCGGGACTCCGACGGTGGGCCGTCCGAGATCGCCACCCCGCGCCTGATCGAGGAGCTCACCGTCGAGCGCGACCGCATCGACCGGATGATCACCGATCTGGTCCACTCCCGCGAGCTCCTCGACGAGGTGATCGTGACCGCCTCGGGCCGGGCACAGCTGAGCAGCGTCGACGGGCGCCCGCAGGCGCTGTAGCGGGGCGCCGGGCCGGCCTGCATGGTCCGCCGCCCTGCCCCGGCGCCCCCGGGCGGGCGGGAGCCCGAAGCCGGGCCCTAGGATCGCCCCGGAGCAACTGACTCAGGGGGCAGGGGACATGGGAGTACGGCGGATCGGGGTCTATCTGGCGCATCCGCGGCCGGGAAGCTTCAACCACGCGCTGGCCGACGCCGTGATGGACGAACTGCGCGGGCGCGGCTGCGAGGTGGTGGCGCACGACCTGTGCGCGGAGGGGTTCGCCCCGGTGCTGACCGCCGGGGAGACGGAGACCGTCGCCGCGGCCGGCGAATCCACCGACCCTCAACTCGCCCTGCACCGCTCCGAGGTGGCCACCCTCGACGCGCTCGTCCTGGTCCACCCGAACTGGTGGGGCATGCCGCCCGCCGTCCTGACCGGATGGGTGCAGCGGGTCCTGGTGCCCGGCGTGGCGTACAAGCTCGGCACGGCGGACGGCGAGCCGGCCGGGCTGCTCCGGGCCGGGCGGGCGCTGGTGCTGAACACCTCCGACACCCCGGAGGAGCGCGAGCACGGCGAGTTCGGCGATCCGCTGGAGCGGATCTGGGCGGCCTGCGTCCTGCCGTACGTGGGCGTGACGGACGTGCGGCGGGTCGTCTTCCGGACGGTGACCGACTCGACGGACGCCACCCGCGCACAGTGGCTGCGCCGGGCACGCCAGGAGGCGGCGGCACTACTCGACTGAGGCCGTCCGACGGGCCGGACAGGCGGATCTGGCCGACGAACGGGCGTCCGGTGGCGGGTATCCATCCCTGCCGTCCGGCGGGGGTGCGGAGATCCGCATGATCATGCTAAAACCAGCGGCGGGCACAGAATCCTGCCCGAATCACCGTGCGACCTTCACACCACCGGCCACCCCTTGGGAGACCCATGTCCGCCGCACGCACCGCCCGCACCGGCCCGATCCGCCTGGTGCTCGCCGCCCTCGCCTCTCTGGCCCTGCTGTTCTCCGGCGCCGCCACCGCGACCACCGCCTCCGCCGCCACCAGCGCCACCACCGGCCTCGACGGGGTCTGGGCCTGCGACGTCCCCGCCGGCTACGTCTACGACCAGGTGTCCATGAACCGGACGTGCAGCAGCGGCAGTTGGAACGCGCCGCAGTTCCACCTGCGGACCCCCGTGGACGGGCTGACCGCCTGCAAGAGCTCGCCCGGCTTCGTCTACGACGCCATCACCTGGGGCAGCGCCTGTAGCCAGATCTCCGGCGTGACCTCCAACATGTACCACCTGCGGGTCCCGGTCGACGGCCTCACCGCCTGCATGGGCACCCCCGCCTTCACCTACGACATGATCACCTACACCAGCGCCTGCAGCATCAACCAGGGCGTCCAGGCCACGACCTTCCACCTCCGCAAGCCGGCCAACGGCATCTGGGCCTGCGAGATCCCGAAGGGCTTCACCTACAGCCAGAGCGTCCAGAACACCGACTGCAGCTCCATCCGGGGCGTCCAGTCCACCAAGTACCTGCTGCTGGGCTGAGTCCCGGACACGCCGAAGGGGCGGGAGGCCGGTCCGGCCCTCCGCCCCGCGCGGCGCCCGGCGGTCAGCCCTCCGACAGGGCGAGTTCGGCCACCACCTGGTCGCCGCTCAACTCCCCGGTGGGGCGGAAGCCGAGGCTCTCGTAGAACCCGGCCGGCCCGTGGTCGCCCGGGACGTAGGTGACCGACACGCGGTGCCCGCCGCGGCGGCGGATCTCCGCGCAGACCTGCTCGACGGCGAAACGCCCGTAGCCGCGGCCCTGCTCCTGCGCACCGATGTTGAGACGCCAGAGACCCGAGCGGGGACGGTCGTCGGGGTACCCGGGGGCGAAGCGGACGTCGAAGAACGCCATCAGGAACCCGACCAGCCGGTCGCCGTCGAAGATCAGCCGGGGCCAGGCGGTGTCACCGTACGCGTACGCCTCTGCCAGCGATTTCGCCACCGGCGCCACCAGCCCCTCCTGGTCCGGCCGCACCTTCAGGGCGAGCGCGGCGTCGATGGTGGCGGGGGTGATCAGCTCCAGGCGCAGGGCCGGCGACGACGTAGACATGGTGGCGACTCTAGACACCACCCGATGCTCCGGTCGCGCGGCTTTTCACGGCGCCGGGGTGAAGACCAGGGAAGCGTTGTGGCCGCCGAAGCCGAAGGAGTTGGTGAGGGCGGCGGTCAGCGCGCCGCGCCGCGGGGCGCCCGCCACCACGTCCAGCTTGACCGCCGGGTCGAGTCTCTCCAGGTTCCGCGTGGCCGGCACCACGCCGTCGCGCAGCGCGAGGACGGCGGTCAGCGCGCCGACCGCACCGGCGGCCCCGAAGAGGTGGCCGGTCATCGACTTGGTCGCGGTGACGGCCGGGTGCAGGCCGATCGCCTCGGTGACCGACTCGGCCTCGACCAGGTCGCCCAGCGGCGTCGAGGTGGCGTGGGCATGGACGAGGTCGATGTCCCCCGCGGCGAGCCCGGCCTCCGCGACCGCCCGGCGCATCGCGCGGACCTGCCCCTCCGCCGCGGCCGCCGTGATGTGGTACGCGTCCGAGGTGACCGCCGCACCCGCCAGGGTGGCGTGCGCGCGGGCGGACCGGGCCGCGGCGAACCCGGCGCGCTCCAGGACGACGACCACCGAGCCCTCGCCGATCACGAAGCCGTCCCGGTCCGCGTCGAACGGCCGGGACGCCCGCCCGGGCTCGTCGTTGCGGGTCGAGTGGGCCTTGGCCTGGGAGAAGCCGGCCAGCGGCAGCGGGCAGATGCACGCCTCGGCGCCGCCCGCCACCACCACGTCGGCCCGGCCGAGCCGGATCAGGTCCAGGCCCATCGCGATCGCCTCGGCGCCGGACGCGCAGGCGCTCACCGGGGTGTGCGCGCCGGCCTTCGCGCCCAGCTCGATGGAGACCCAGGCGGCAGGGCCGTTCGCCATCAGCATCGGCACCGTGTGCGGGGAGACCTTCCGCACCCCGGAGGCCTCCAGCACGTCGTCCTGGGCGAGCATGGTGAGCGACCCGCCGGTGCCGGTGCCGATCACCACGGCGAGGCGCTCCGGGTCCACCTCGGGAGCCCCCGCGTCCGCCCAGGCCTCGCGGGCGGCGACCAGCGCCACCTGCTCACAGCGGTCCATCCGCCGGGCCTGCACCCGGTCCAGCACCTCGGAGGGCTCGACCCTGAGCCGCCCGGCGATCCGGACCGGCAGTGCGGCGGCCCACTCCTCCTCGATCGCGCGGATGCCCGACTCGCCGGCCAACAGACCGGCCCAGGTCGAGGCGACGTCCCCGCCGAGCGGCGTCGTCGCACCGAGCCCGGTGACCAGCACGCCGTTGTTGTCGACACTCATCGAACGAACCCCCAGGCTGTTGAAGCGCTTGTGACAGCGGCACAACTCCCCGCACCGCGTGGGTACGGGGAGTTGTCGCCTCTTCCGCCACCATGCCAGGGTGGTGATGCTTGATCAGGTGTGCAAGCCGACCGATTCGAACACGAAGATATTGTGGGATTCCTCCAGCCGTCAGGCCTCGAAGTCGGTTCCCCGGCCGACCGGCTCCCACTCCCTGAGCTCCTTCTCGGCGGCCTGGAGGTTACCGAGGACCGCGTCGACGGCGTCACTGCCGAGGGCCAGTCGCAGCGGGGTCCGCTCGGCGTCCAGGGCGGCCAGGATCGCGGCGGCGGCCTTGGCCGGATCGCCGGGCTGCCTGCCGTCGCTCTCCGGCAGCGCGGACCGGACCGGGCCGACCACCGACTCGTACGCGGGGATGGCCGGCGTCTGGGCGAGTGCGCCCGGCCCGGCGAAGGAGGTACGGAAGGAACCGGGCTCGACGATCAGCACCTTGACGCCGAACTGGACGACCTCCAGCGCCAGCGCCTCGGAGAGCCCCTCCAGCGCGAACTTGGTGGCCGAGTAGGCGCCCACCCCGGGGAACGAGAACCGGCCGCCCATGCTGCTCATCTGGACGACGGCGCCGGAGCCCCGGGACCGCATGTGCGGCAGGACGGCGCGGGTGAGTGCGGCCGGCCCGAAGAAGTGCAGGTCCATCAGGTCCCGCAGGTCGCGGTCGGTGTACTCCTCGACGGCCCCGATCAGCCCGCGCCCGGCGTTGTTCACCAGGATGTCGATCCGCCCGTACCAGAGCAGGGTGTCCGCCACCACGGAGGCGATCCCGGCCTGGTCGGTGACGTCCAGCCGGACCGGGACGACCCGGTCGGGGTGGGCCGCGACCAGCGCGTCGAGCGTCTCGGGACGGCGGGCGGCCGCCACCACGGTGTCGCCGGCGGCCAGCGCGGCCTCCGCGATCGCCTGGCCGAAGCCGGAGTTGGCGCCGGTGATCAGCCAGACCCGGCCGGCCGCGTTCTTCTCGGGGGTGCTGCTGGTCATCCCGGGTGCCTCCGTAAACCGTTGTAAAACTTGGTAGTTGACGCACTCTTTTATGCCAGCCGGGCCCGGTGGCCGTCCAAGACAGAACCCTGGTCGCTCGATAAGGAGGCTTTATGGCCACCGGATGATCGCCAACTCCTGCAATCGCCAACTCCCGTGATCTCCAACTCCCGTGATCATCGGCTCCTATGATCACCGCATGGAGCTGCGTCAGCTGCACTACCTGATCGCGATCGCCGACGAGGGCAACCTCGGCCGCGCCGCCGCCCGTCTGTACGTCAGCCAGCCCGCCCTCTCCTACGCCCTGCGGAACCTGGAGACCGAGCTGGGCATCCGCCTCTTCGACCGCCACTCCGGCGGGGTCAGCGCCACCGCGGCCGGGCTCGACGTGGTCGCCGAGGCCCGCCGCACGGTCGCCCAGGCGGAGCGGATCACGGCCGCCGCCGAGCGGCACCGGCGGGCCGCGGACGGAGTGCTGCGGGTCGGCTTCGAGGCCAGTGGAGCAGGCGAGCTGACCACCCGCGCACGGGCCGAGTTCGCCCGCCGGCACGCGGGCGTACGGGTCGAGCCGAAGCGCTTCGACTGGGGCCAGGAAGCCGACGGGCTGCGCGACGGCCGGGTGGACGTCGCCTTCGTCTGGCTGCCCGCCGACCTCACCGGGCTGCACGCGGAGATCGTCCACACCGAGCCGAGGGTCGCCGGTCTGCCCGGCGGCCACCGGCTGGCCGGGCGCGCGGGCATCTCCGTCCTGGAGGTCAACGACGAGCTGCTGATGTGGACCGAGCGCGCGCCCCGCGCCTGGGTCGACTGGTGGGCGGTCAACCCGCGCCCGGACGGCTCGACCCCGCGCTGGGGGCCGACCAACGACAACGTCGAGGAGATGCTGGAACAGGTCGCCGAGGGCGCCGCCATCTGCTTCGCCCCGGCCGGCCTGGCCCGCTACTACGCCCGCCCGGACCTCGTCTGGGTCCCGCTCACCGACGTCGAGCCGCTGCGGGTCGCGCTCGCCTGGCCGGAGGGCGCGGACAACCCGCTGGTGCACGGATTCGCCGCCGTGGTCCGCGAGCTGGCGGGCTGGCGGGCTGGCGGGCCGACGGCGCAGAACGGCCCCCGGTCACCTCGGGTGACCGGGGGCCGCGGCGCGTAGTGGCGCGTAGTGGCGCGTTACGGCAGGTTGCGGGCCATCACGATGCGCTGGATCTGGTTGGTGCCCTCGTAGATCTGCGTGATCTTCGCGTCCCGCATCATCCGCTCCACCGGGTAGTCCCGCGTGTACCCGTACCCGCCCAGCAACTGCACCGCGTCCGTCGTGATCTCCATCGCCGCGTCCGACGCGAAGCACTTCGCCGCCGCCCCGAAGAACGTCAGGTCCCCGTCCCCCCGCTGCGACTTCGCCGCCGCCGCATACGTCAGCTGCCGCGCCGCCTCCAGCTTCATCGCCATGTCCGCCAGCATGAACTGCACACCCTGGAAGTCACCGACCGGCTTCCCGAACTGCTTGCGCTCGCGCACGTACCCCTTCGCGTAGTCCAACGCCCCCTGCGCGATCCCCAGCGCCTGCGCCGCGATCGTCACCCGCGTGTGGTCCAGCGTCCGCATCGCCGTCGCGAACCCCGTCCCCTCCGCACCGATCATCCGGTCCGCCGGAATCCGCACGTTGTCGAAGTACACCTCACGCGTCGGCGAACCCTTGATCCCCAGCTTCCGCTCCGGCGCACCGAAGGAGACCCCCTCGTCACCCTTCTCCACCACGAACGCCGAGATGCCCTTCGACCGCAGCTCCGGATCCGTCACCGCCATCACCGTGTAGAACTCCGACACACCCGCATTGGTGATCCAGCGCTTCACCCCGTTCAGCACCCAGAAGTCACCGTCCCGCACCGCCCGCGTCCTCATCCCCGCCGCGTCCGAACCCGCCTCCGGCTCCGACAGGCAGTACGAGAACATCCCCTCGCCCCGCGCCAGCGCCCCCAGGTACTTCGCCTTCAGCTCCTCCGAACCCGACAACTGCACCGGCAGCGAACCCAGCTTGTTCACCGCCGGGATCAGCGACGACGAGCCGCACACCCGCGCGACCTCCTCGATCACGATCACCGTCGCCAGCGCGTCCGCCCCCGCACCACCGAACTCCTCCGGCACGTGCACCGCATGCAGGTCGTTGCCCTGCAACGCGTCCAGCGCCTCCTGCGGGAACCGGCCCTGCTCGTCCACCTCCGCCGCGAACGGAGCGATCTTCGCCTCGGCCAGCGAACGCACCGCCTCACGGAGCATCTCGTGCTCCTCGGAGATCCGGAAGAGATCGAAGTCCGCCGCTCCTGCGCTGCCCGCCATGATTCCCGCCTCGTTCGTGTGATGAAGGAGTGAAGTCAGTTAGCTACCGTTAAGTAGATCCTAGGGCTCCGACCTGCGGCTGCCTAGGTTCGGTCGACGTCCGTGCCGAGGGTGTCGCCGGTCCGGTGCTCCTGGAAGTACTGCGGCATCCGGTCGTTGCGCATCGCCTCCCCGCCCTCCCCGCTCTCACCGTTCTCACCCTGCGGATCGCGCGGTCCGTGCGGCTCACGCGGCTCGAAGAGACCGAGCCCGGCCGCCTCCCGGGCGCCCTCGGGTTCGTCCGTGCTCGCCGGGTTCGAATCCATGCGCGCATTGTGCCGCCGGTCACACCTCCCGCACCGGGGTTCGGCCGGGATCGCACCCCCGCCCGGTGCCACGCTCCGTGTCCTGCCCGGAAACCACGCTCCCACGGCCGGAACCCGGTGCTGCCGGGACGGCCTGGGCGGCACCCGTACGGGCGGATAGCATCGGTGCTCGCACGTCATGTCCGCCCGCACCCGCCCAGGTCGAGATTCCGCAAAGGGGAACCCGTGGCCCTCCGCATCTCCGTGATCGGCACCGGTTATCTCGGCGCCACCCACGCCGCCGCCATGGCGGAGTTCGGCTTCGAGGTGCTGGGGCTGGACGTCGACCCGGAGAAGATCGCCACGCTGAGCGCCGGCCGGGTCCCGATGTACGAGCCGGGCCTGTCCGAGCTGCTGCTCAAGCACGTGGTGGGCCACGAGGGTTCGACCGGCCGGCTGCGCTTCACCACCTCCGCCCAGGAGGCCGCCGAGTTCGGCGACGTGCACTTCGTCTGCGTCAACACCCCGCAGCGCAAGGGCGAGTTCGCCGCCGACATGTCGTACGTGGACGCCGCGATCGACGCCCTCGCCCCGCACCTGACCCGTCCGGTGCTGGTGGTCGGCAAGTCCACCGTCCCGGTCGGCTCGGCGAGCCGGCTGGCCGAGCGGCTGGCGGCGCTGGCCCCGGTCGGGGAGGGTGCCGAGCTCGCCTGGAACCCGGAGTTCCTGCGCGAGGGCTTCGCCGTCCAGGACACCCTGCGACCGGACCGGATCGTGGTCGGCACGCGCGGCGGGCGCGCCGAGCAGCTGCTGCGCGAGGTGTATGCGGACCCGATCGCGGCCGGGGTGCCGTTCGTGGTCACCGACTACGCCACCGCCGAGCTGGTCAAGGCCGCCGCCAACTCCTTCCTGGCCACCAAGATCTCGTTCATCAACGCGATGGCGGAGGTCTGCGAGGCCGCCGGTGCCGACGTGACGCTGCTCTCCACCGCGCTCGGCCACGACGAGCGGATCGGCCGCAAGTTCCTCAACGCCGGCCTCGGCTTCGGCGGCGGCTGCCTGCCCAAGGACATCCGCGCGTTCATGGCCCGGGCCGGCGAGCTGGGCGCCGACCAGGCGCTGACCTTCCTGCGCGAGGTCGACTCGATCAACATGCGCCGCCGCTCCCGGATGGTCGAGCTGGCCCGCGAGCAGTGCGCCGGCGGCTTCCTCGGCCGCCGGGTCGCCGTCCTCGGCGCCGCCTTCAAGCCGAACTCGGACGACATCCGGGACTCTCCCGCGCTCAACGTGGCCGCCCAGATCCAGCTCCAGGGCGCCCAGGTCACGGTGTACGACCCGAAGGCCATGGACAACGCCCGCAAGATGTTCCCCGGCCTGGCCTACGCGGACTCGCCGCTGGAGGCCGCCGAGGGCGCGCACGTGGTGCTGCACCTCACCGAGTGGCAGGAGTTCCGCGCCCTCGACCCGGAGGAGCTGGGCACGGTGGTCGCCGAGCGCCGCCTGCTGGACGGCCGCAACGCCCTGGACGCCGACGCCTGGCGCGCGGCCGGCTGGACGTACCGGGCGCTCGGCCGCCCGAGCTAGCGGCCCGGGCCCGGGGAATCCCGGGCGCCGGAGCTCAGTTGTCACCGGCATGACGAGCTACGGCGACGACGCGACGGTCCGCGACATCCTCACCGCCCGGGGCGACACCTGGGCGGTGGTCGGCCTCTCCACCAACACCGCCCGCGCGGCCCACGGTGTCGCCCGCGTCCTCCAGCGCTACGGCAAGCGCATCGTGCCCGTCCACCCCAAGGCCGAGACGGTCCTCGGCGAGCGGGGGTACTCCTCGCTCGCCGAGATCCCGTTCGAAGTCGACGTCGTGGACGTCTTCGTGAACAGCCACCTCGCCGGCGAGGTGGCCGACCAGGCGGTCACCGCCGGGGCGAAGGCGGTCTGGTTCCAGCTCGGTGTGGTCGACGAGGCCGCCTACGAGCGGACCACGGCCGCCGGGGTCGCGATGGTGATGGACAGGTGCCCGGCCATCGAGATCCCGCTGCTCGGCTGACCTCGCGCTACCGGACGGGCACCGCCACGTCGCAGATCGGCTCCTGCGGGTCCGGCCCGACGTAGGGGCCGAAGTAGATCTCGCGGGCGGAGCCGGCGACCTCCAGCCCCCGCTCGTCGGCGGACCGGTGGACGGCCTCGTAACCGCCGAGGAGGTACGGGTAGTCCATCTGCGACCGGGTCAGCCGCGTGTAGAGCTCATCGTGCGCCGGCTCGACCCGCACGGTGGCGGCCGGGCCGGCGTGCCCGGCCAGCGCGGGGTCGACCGGGACGCAGACCTCCACCGGGCCGTCGCCGTCCTCGCTCACCTCGCCGTGGTAGATCACGAACGGCGGGCCGGCGACCCCGCCGCAGCCGTCCGCGACGGCCTCCATGCGCCGGCAGGCGGCCGGGATCCACGCACTCAACTCCCCGATCCTGACGTGCCGTCGCTCGCTCAGGACGGTCTGCTCGGGTACCTCGCGCCGCTCGATGGGATACATGCTGGGGGTCCTCTCTCCGCCACCTGACAACTGGACGCGGAGGTACACCGCCAGCTCCCTCTGCACGGCGATCCGGCGCTCGACCGAAGCCCAGTACCCGGCGACCAGGTCGGCTCCGGCCGGGCCCCCGGCCGCCAGGACGTCGGCGACCGCCGCGAGCGGCATGTCGAGCCGTCGCAGCAGCGCGATCTGCCTGGCCTGCTCCACCTGGCCGGCACCGTAGAAGCGGTAGCCGGTGTCCGGGTCGACCCGGGCGGGGGCGAGCAGGCCGAGCCGGTCGTAGAGCCGCAGGGCCTTGAGCGAGAGCCGTGACCGGCGGGCGAATTCGCCGATGGCCAGCTGGGTTTCCGGGGTGTCCTCCACACCGGTCACGCTCCCGTCTGCCCCAGGGGCAGAGTCAACAGCTCAGCCGTCCAGCCGGCCGATGGTGGCGATGGACGGGCCGCGGGTGGCCTGGAGGTCGCGGGCGACGGCCTCGGCGTCGCGCAGGACGCGCACCGCGTTGTGCCAGGTGAGCTTCCCGAGGTCGGTCTCCGACCAGCCGCGCCGCAGCAGTTCGGCGATCAGGTTGGGGTAGCCGGCCACGTCGTCGAGCCCGGCCGGGAGGAAGGCGGTGCCGTCGAAGTCGCCGCCGATGCCGATGTGGTCGACGCCGGCCACCTCGCGCATGTGGTCGAGGTGGTCGGCCACGGTGGCCGGGGTGGCGACCGGGCGCGGGTTGGCCTCCTCGAAGGCGCGCTGGCAGGCCATGCCGGCCGGGGTGGTGTCGAGGTGGTCGAAGCCGTGGGCGCGCATGTTCTCGTCGGCGGCGGCGGTCCACTCGATGGCGGCGGGCAGGATGAACTTGGGCACGAAGGTGGCCATCGCGACGCCGCCGTTGGCGGGCAGCTGCGCGAGCACGTCGTCCGGGATGTTGCGCGGGTGGTCGCAGACGGCGCGCGAGGAGGAGTGCGAGAAGAGCACCGGCGCCTCGCTGACCCGCAGCGCGTCACGCATGGTGTCGGCGGAGACGTGCGAGAGGTCGACCAGCATGCCGAGCCGGTTCATCTCCCGGACGACCTCCTCGCCGAACGGGGTCAGGCCGCCGGCGGCCGGCTTGTCGGTGGCGGAGTCGGCCCACGGGGTGTTGTCGTTGTGGGTGAGCGTCAGGTACCGGACGCCGAGCGCGTGGAGGGCCCGCAGGGTGGCGAGCGAGCAGTCGATGGAGTGGCCGCCCTCGGCGCCCATCAGGGAGGCGATCCGGCCCTCGGCGCGGGCGGCCTCCATGTCGGCGGCGGTGACCGCGAGCCGCAGCCGGTCGGGGAAGCGCCCGGCCAGGGCCCGGACGAAGTCGATCTGCTCCAGGGTGGCGCTGACCGCGTGGTCCCCGGCCAGCCGGGAGGGGACGTAGACGGACCAGAACTGCGCGCCGACCCCGCCCGCGGCGAGGCGGGCGAGGTCGGTGTGCAGGCGGTCGCGCTGGTCGGCGGCCAGGTCGACCGCGTCGAGGTCGTAGCCGGCCTGCTCGCGCATCGCCCAGGGGAGGTCGTTGTGGCCGTCCACCACGGGGGTGTCGCGGAGGACGGCCCGGGCACGCTCCAGCAGGGCGGCGGAGTCCGACGGGGTGGAGGAGTCCAGCAGCTCAGAGGTCATACGAGCTGTTGTATCCGATGTGACTACTTCCCAAAGCCGAAGGAGGGGGAACCCGCCACCTTGGCCCGCAGCTTCTTCCCCTTCTCGGTGGCCTGGCTGTTCAGCTCGGCCTGGAAGTCGGTCATCCGCTCGGTCAGCTCCGGGTCGAACGCCGCCAGCATCCGCACCGCCAGCAGGCCCGCGTTGCGCGCGCCCGCCACCGAGACGGTGGCCACCGGCACGCCGGCCGGCATCTGGACGATCGACAGCAGGCTGTCCATGCCGTCCAGGTAGCGCAGCGGCACCGGCACGCCGATGACCGGCAGCGGGGTGACCGAGGCCAGCATGCCCGGCAGGTGGGCCGCGCCGCCGGCACCGGCGATGATCGCCTTCAGCCCGCGGGTGTGCGCCTTCTCGCCGTACGCGACCATCTCGCGCGGCATCCGGTGCGCGGAGACGACGTCCACCTCGTAGGGGATCTCGAACTCGTCGAGGGCCTGGGCGGCGGCCTCCATCACGGGCCAGTCGGAGTCCGAGCCCATCACGATGCCGACAAGGGGGGAGGTCATTCGGTGATCGTTCCTCGCAGGTAGGCGGCCGCGTGACGGGCGCGCTCGCGGACGTCGTCGAGGTCGTCCCCGAAGACGTTGACGTGGCCGACCTTGCGGCCGGGCTTCACGTCCTTCCCGTACATGTGGATCCGCAGGCCCGGGTCACGGGCCATGCAGTGCAGGAAGGCGTGGTACATGTCCGGGTAGTCGCCGCCGAGGACGTTGACCATGACGGTCCACCCGGCGCGCGGCCGGGGGTCGCCGAGCGGCAGGTCGAGGACGGCCCGCAGGTGGTTCTCGAACTGCGAGGTGACGGCGCCGTCCTGGGTCCAGTGCCCGGAGTTGTGCGGGCGCATGGCCAGCTCGTTGACCAGGATGCGGCCGTCCCGGGTCTGGAACAGCTCGACCGCGAGGTGGCCGGTGATGTCCAGCTCGCCGGCGATCCGCAGGGCCAGCTGCTGGGCCTCGTCGGACAGCGCGGGGTCGAGGTCCGGGGCCGGGGCGGTGACCTCGGCGCAGACGCCGTTCTCCTGGAGGCTCTCCACCACCGGGTAGGCGACGGCCTGGCCGCTGGGCGAGCGGACCACGTTGGCGGCCAGCTCGCGGACGAAGTCGACCTTCTCCTCGGCCAGCACCGCGACGCCGGCCAGGAACGGCGCCTGCGCCTCCTGCTCGTCGTCGACGACCCAGACGCCCTTGCCGTCGTAGCCGCCGCGGACGGTCTTCAGCACGACCGGGTAGCCGTCGCCCTCCGCCGCGAAGGCGGTGACGTCGGCCGGGTCGGCGACGATCCGGTGCCGGGGGCAGGGCACGCCGATGGAGTCGAGCTTCGCCCGCATCACGCCCTTGTCCTGGGCGTTGACCAGCGCCTCCGGGCCGGGCCGGACGGCAACGCCGTCGGCCTGCAGGGCCCGCAGGTGCTCGGTCGGCACGTGCTCGTGGTCGAAGGTGATCACGTCGCAGCCGGCCGCGAAGCGGCGCAGCGTGTCGAGATCGCGGTAGTCACCGAGGACGACGTCGGAAACCACCTGCGCGGCGGAGTCCTGGGGCGTGTCGGCGAGGAGTTTGAACCTGACCCCGAGCGGGATGCCCGCCTGGTGTGCCATGCGGGCCAACTGCCCGCCGCCGATCATGCCCACCACTGGAAAATTCGCATTGCCCGGGGAAGTCACCCCGCCAGGATATCCGGGCCGGTGGGAGCCCGTGGAACCGCTCCGCCGCCGGAGGGCGTCCCGGAGAGCACGGGGCCCGCGGGGCTGAGCCGAACGGCGGAAGCGGGTAGCCTGGACCGCTAGGTCCTGGTACGCGTGGTCCGATCATGTGCGTGCGCGCAGGGCTCAAGGGCCGGCCGAGCACCCCCGCTCCGGGTCCCTCGTCCGCAGGTACATGGAGGCAGCCCGGTATGGCGACGACCGAAGCGTCGAACCCCTCGCTGGTGCAGAAACTGCGCGGCCTGTCGGGCGAGGTGGTGAAGTTCGGCTTCGTCGGCCTCAGCGGCGTGGTGGTCAACTTCGCCGTCTTCTGGATCTGCATCAACGGCCTGCACCTGGCGTCCCTGCGCTCCAACATCGCCGCGACGCTGGTCGCGATCGCCACCAACTACCTCGGCTACCGCTACTGGCTGTACCGGGACCGCGACGCCGCCTCCCGCAAGCGCGAGATCACGCTCTTCCTGCTGTTCAGCGGCGCCGGGATGCTCATCGAGACCGGCGTGCTGGGCTTCTCCGTGTACGTGCTGGGCCTCGACTCGCACTTCGAGCAGCTGGCCGCCAAGGTGGCCGGCCTCGCGGTGGCCACGGTGTTCCGCTTCATCTCGTACCGGACCTGGGTGTTCACGGCCATCCCCGAGCCGGAGGCCGCCCAGGAGCCCGGCAGCGGGCTGGCGGCGCAGGCCGAACTCATGCTGGCCGCCGAGGAGATCCGGTACGCCAAGGCCGAGTAGCCGCCCGCTTGCCGCACCCCTGCTCCCAAGAGGACAGTGGTTACCGAGGGCGAGCACGGCCGGCGGACGATCGAGGCCACGGGGGGACCCAGGAGGCTCGCCATGGCGTTCGTCCAGATCATCGACTGCAAGACCGACAGGTTGGACGACCTCAACCGGCTCATGGACAGCTGGGCCGAGCAGACCAGGGGCAGGCGGACCGCCGGCCACGCGGTGGTCGCCACGGACCGCTCCGACACCAAGCACGTCGTGGAGATCGTGGAGTTCGCCTCGTACGAGGAGGCTATGAAGAACTCCCACCTGCCCGAGACCGACCGGATCTTCCGGGAGATGGTCGCGCTCTGCGAAGAGCCGCCGACCTTCACCGACCTGGACGTGGTCCGCGACACGCAGTTCAACAAGGCCGCCGCGACCCGCCTGCTGGAGGAGATCTCCAGGGGCAACCTCGGCGTGATCGACGAGCTCATGACCTCCGACTACTGCGACCGCGACTACGGCAGCGAGGGTGAGGCGGTCGGCCCGGCCGCGTTCAAGGAGCGCTGCGGCGGCTACGTCGGAGCCTTCGACTTCACCTTCGCGATCGAGAGCCAGATCGCCGAGGGCGACGAGGTCGCCACCCGGTGGACCTGGCACGCCACGCAGAAGGCCGACTTCATGGGAGTGCCGTCCACCGGCAAGTCGGTGGTCGGGCGCGGGACGACGACCTTCCGCTTCCGGGACGGCATGATCTGCGAAGGCTGGTGGCAGTGGGACGTGATGAGTCTTATGCGCCAGCTCGGGGTGAAGCCCGGCTGAACCCAGCGCCGCACCGGCCGTCCCTGCGGCTTCGCCCCAGGCTGCGCCAGTCGTCCCTGCGGCTCCGCCCCAGGCTGCGCTAGTCGTCCCTGCGGCTCCGCCCCAGGCTGCGCTAGTCGTCCCTGCGGCTCCGCCCCAGGCTGCGCTAGTCGTCCCTGCGGCTTCGCCCCAGGAAGAGCGCGAACACCGCCGGCTTCAGCGACAGCAGTTCGAGCCGGCCGCCGTCCGCCTCCGCGAGGTCGCGGGCGACGGCCAGGCCGATGCCGGTCGAGTTGCGCCCGCTGACCGCGCGCTCGAAGACCCGGTTGCCCAGCTCCGGCGGCACCCCGGCGCCCTCGTCCTGCACCTCGACCACCACGGACGTCCCGGACGGCCGCACCCGCAGCGTGATCGTCCCGGCGCCGTGCATCAGCGAGTTCTCGATCAGGGTGGCGAGCACCTGTGCCACCGTCCCCGGGGTGCCGACCGCGGTGACCCCGCGCAGGCCCTCCAGCTGGAGCACCCGGCCGGTGCCGCGCAGCGACGGGCCCCACTCCTCCACCTGCTGCTTGACCACGTCGTCCAGGTCGAAGGCGACGGCGGTGGGGCTGCGCGGGTCGCGCTGGGTGGTGAGCAGCCGCTGGACGACGTCGGTGAGCCGCTCGACCTGCTGGAGGGCGATGGTCGCCTCCTCCTTGACGGTCTCCGGCTCCTCGGCGACCGCGGTGATCTCCTCCAGCCGCATGGAGAGTGCGGTGAGCGGGGTGCGCAGCTGGTGCGAGGCGTCGGCGGCGAGCCGGCGTTCGGCGGTGAGCATCCGGGCGATCCGCTCGGCGCTGACGTCCAGCACCTCGGCGACCCGGTCGAGCTCGGGCACCCCGTAGCGGCGGTCGCGCGGGCGGGGGTCGCCGGAGCCGAGCCGTTCGGCGGTCTCGGCGAGGTCGGTGAGCGGGCGGGCGAGCCGCTTGGCCTGCCAGACGGCGAGGGCGACGGCGGCCTGGACGGCGAGCAGGGCGACCACGCCGAGCAGCAGCAGCATGTTGGCGATCTCGTGGTCGACCGCCTCCCGGGACTGCTCGACGGTGACGGTCTCACCGCTGGCGCCCTGCTCGACGGCCTTCAGCAGGTGGTTCCCGGCCGGCCGCTCGCCGCTGGAGACGGGGGTCTGGCCGGGGATGTCCACCTCGACGTACTGGCCGTCGGTGACCTGGTTGGCGAACTTGTCGCCGGTGACCGGCTCGCCCGCGGCGAGCCGGTTCTCCACCAGGGCCAGGACCCGGACGGCGGCGGCGTCCACCCGGTCCTGGGCCGAGTTGACGATGGTGCGCTTCTCGACCAGGGCGAGCGGTACGCAGAACACCACGACCACCACCAGGACGACGCCCAGCAGCGAGTTGATCATCCGGCGTTTCACGCTGCCGCTCCCCGTGGTGTTGCGAACCCCCTGCGGGGGATGGATCCGTGTCGCGGCTAATTCTTCTCGAAGCGGAAGCCGACCCCGCGCACGGTGGCGATGTAGCGGGGGTTGGCCGCGTCGTCGCCGAGCTTCTTGCGCAGCCACGAGATGTGCATGTCCAGCGTCTTGGTCGAGGTCCACCAGGTGGTGTCCCAGACCTGGCGCATGATCTCCTCGCGGGTGACCACCCGGCCGGCGTCCCGGACCAGCACCCGCAGCAGCTCGAACTCCTTGGCGGAGAGGGTGAGCTCCTCCTCGCCGAGCCAGGCGCGGTGCGACTCGATGTCGATCTTCACCCCGTGCGCGCCGGTGGTGAGCTGGTCGACGTTGCCGCGCCGGAGCAGGGCGCGGACCCGGGCCAGCAGCTCGGCGAGGCGGAAGGGCTTGGTGACGTAGTCGTCGGCTCCGGCGTCCAGGCCGACCACGGTGTCCACCTCGTCGGCGCGGGCGGTGAGCACCAGGACGGGGCAGCTCTTGCCGTCGGCACGCAGGCGGCGGCAGACCTCCAGGCCGTCCATCTCCGGCAGGCCGAGGTCGAGGACGACGAGGTCGACCTCCTCGGTGAGTCCGGCGGCCAGTGCGGTCGGACCGTCCTCGCGGACGAGCACCTCATAGCCCTCGCGTCGCAGGGCCCTGGCGAGCGGTTCGGAGATCGCCGGATCGTCCTCGGCGAGCAGCACACAGGTCATGTGGTGATGGTAGTCGGCCGGGGTAACCCCTTTGGCGCTGTGAGCTAGTTCACAGAGCGTGATCGTTATACGGACGGCGATCACCGCTCAACGACCATGCCCCGACCGCCTGTTCGGCGAAGATTCTACGCTTCGATCTTGAAACCGAAGGATTTAAGTCGCCCCTACCATGGATTAGCCAGGCGGATCTGTCGCGGGCTTTACCATCGCCATACCTAATTGGTGTCTTTTGTCAGCTGATGACGCCAAATATCGCCACGTAGAGTGGTTCCGTCCACGTCCGCCGCCACCCCCCTTGGCGGACGCCGTCAGGCAAGGAACCCCTACACATGGCGTCTACGACCCTGGACGCCGGCCTCCGGCCGGCCTCTCCCAGCGGCAAGACCTTCCTCGGGCACCCCCGTGGACTCGCCACTCTCTTCATGAGCGAGATGTGGGAGCGCTTCAGCTACTACGGCATGCGCGCCCTGCTGGTCCTCTACATGACGGCCTCCGTCGCTGAGGGCGGCCTCGGCATGAAGGCGGCCGTCGCCGCCGCCGTCTACAGCGTGTACACGGCCATGGTCTACCTGCTCGCCCTGCCGGGCGGCTGGATCGCGGACCGCTTCCTCGGCGCCCGCAAGACCGTGGCGGTCGGCGGCTCGATCATCATGATCGGCCACTTCCTGCTGGCGATCCCGGCCGGCGTCTCGTTCTTCGTCGGCCTCGCGTTCATCGCGATCGGCTCCGGCCTGCTCAAGGCGAACATCTCGACGATGGTCGGCCACCTCTACGACGGGCCGAACGACCCGCGTCGCGACGGTGGCTTCACGATCTTCTACATGGGCATCAACCTCGGTGCCTTCGCCGCCCCGCTGGTCATCGGCACCGTCGGCCAGAGCGTCAACTGGCACCTCGGGTTCGCCCTCGCCGGCGTCGGCATGGCACTCGGCCTCGGCCAGTTCCTGCTCGGCACCCGTCACCTGAGCGCCAAGAGCGACGTGGTGACCTCGCCGATCTCGGCGTCCGAGAAGAGCGCGATCTTCAAGAAGGCCGGCATCTGGCTCGCCGTGGCCACGGTGTTCTACGCCGTCGTCGCGCTGACCGGTCACTTCACCATCAACTGGGCGATCTGGCCGCTGTCGATCGCGGGCATCGCGATCCCGGTGTTCGTCTTCGCCAAGGTGAAGCGCGACAAGGACCTCGACGAGACCGAGCAGTCCCGGATGAGCGGCTACATCTGGTTCTTCGTCGCCGCCGCCGTGTTCTGGATGATCTACGACCAGTCCGGCTCGACGCTGAGCATCTTCGCGGACGAGAACACCTCGTCCACGCTGTTCGGGTTCGACTTCCCGTCGACCTGGTTCCAGTCGCTGAACCCGCTGTACATCATGGCGCTGGCCCCGGTCTTCGCCTGGCTCTGGGTGTCCCTGTCCCGCAAGGCCAAGAACCCCAGCACCACCATGAAGTTCGCCTTCGGTCTGCTGATGATCGGCGCGTCCTTCCTGGTCATGATGATGGCGATGGCCGCCGCCGCGGGCGGCACCAAGGTCACCCCGCTCTGGCTGGCCCTGGTCTACCTGGTCCAGACCGTCGGCGAGCTGACCCTCTCCCCGGTCGGCCTCTCCGTCACCACCAAGCTGGCCCCGGCGAAGTACGCCAGCCAGATGATGGGTGTCTGGTTCCTCGCCGTCACCGCCGGTGACTGCGTCGCGGCGATCTTCCAGCTGGTCCTGGGCGACAAGGTCGTCGGCTCCACCGGGTACTTCGCGGTCCAGGGCGCCATGGCCATCGTGGCCGGCATCGGGCTCGCGCTGTACCGCAAGAAGGTCGTGAAGCTGATGGGCGACGTGCACTGACGCCCAGCCGACCTGGCACTGGCTCCGGGGCCGGTGCGGATTCCTGAGATCCGCACCGGCCCCGGCCGTGTTTCCGGGCGCGCCCGCACCGCGGCACCCGCACCGGGCCCGCCCGGCCGGGAAGGCCCGTTTCCCGGGCGCGCCCGGCCCCTTTCTGCCTACGGTGTCCGGATGCCGACCGACACCCTCCCCCGCCAGCTCGCCCGCACCCGCCGCTTCACCCTGGGCGCCCCCGCCCACCCGGCCGTCTCCGCCGACGGCCGCACCGTGCTGTTCCTGCGCAGCCGGGCCGGCGACGACCCGGTCGGCTGCCTCTGGGCGCTGGACACCGCCACCGGCGGGGAGCGGCTGGTCGCCGATCCCGCGGCGCTCGGCGAGCCCGGCGGCGAAGTCCCCGAGGCCGAGCGCATCCGCCGCGAACGGGCCCGGGTGCTGGGCACCGGCATCACCTCCTTCAGCACCGACGCCGCCGGCCGGCTCGCCGCCTTCGCCCTCGGCGGCGCACTCTGGCTCGCCGACACCGCCGACGGCACCGTCCGGCGCGTCCCCACCGGCACCGAGGTGTACGACCCTCGCCTCGACCCGGCCGGCCGCCGGATCGCCTACGCCGGCGGCGGCGCCCTGCGCGTGGTCGGGACGGACGGCACCGACGACCGCGCGCTCGCCGAACCCGAGGCGGAGGAGGTGGCGTACGGGGTCGCCGACCACGTCGCCGCCGAGTCGATGTTCCGCACCCGCGGCCACTGGTGGTCCCCGGACGGTGCCGGGCTGCTCGCCGCCCGGGTCGACAACCGTCCGCTGAGCCGTCTCCACCTCGCCGACCCGGCCGACCCGCAGCAGCGGCCGCGCGTCATCCGCTACCCGCTGGCCGGCACCGCCAACGCGGACGTCTCGCTCTGGCTGCTCGGCCTCGACGGCAGCCGTACCGAGGTCCGCTGGGACCGGGCGGCGTACGAGTACCTGCCCGCCGCCGGCTGGGACGGCCACGGCCCGTACGCCGCCGTGCAGAGCCGCGACCAGCGCACCGTCCGCACGCTCGCGATCGGCCCGGACGGCACCACCCGGCTGCTCGCCGAGCAGCGCGACGAGCACTGGGTCGAGCTCGTCCCCGGCCTGCCGGCCCGCACCGCGGACGGCGCACCGGTCGGCTCAGCCGACCACGGCGACACCCGGCACCTCACCGTCGACGGCAGGCCCGTCACCCCGGACGGGCTCCAGCTGCGCGCGGTGCTCGGGACCGACGGCGAGCGGGTGCTGTTCACCGCCACCGACGAGCCCACCGAGACCCACCTGTGGTGCTACGACCCCGCCGACGGCCTCCGGCGACTGAGCGACGGACCCGGCCTCCACACCGGCGTGCTGCGCGGCGGCACGCTCGTCCTCACCACCCGGCTGCCCGGAGCCCCTGCCGGCCGGACCACCGTCCGGCGCGACGGGCGGCCGACGCTCCCGGTGACCTCGTACGCGCAGCCGCCCGTCCTCGCCGCACACCCCGAACCGCTCCGCCTCGGCCCGCGCGACCTGCGCGCCGCGCTCTTTCTGCCGGCCGGCCACCGCCCCGGGGACGGCCCGCTGCCCGTCCTCCTCGACCCGTACGGCGGGTCCGCGCTGCAGAAGGTCACCACCGGCGGCGCCTGGTGGGACCTCGTCTCGCAGTGGTTCGCCGACCAGGGCTTCGCCGTCCTGGCCGTCGACGGCCGCGGCACCCCGGGGCGCGGCCCCCGCTGGGAGAAGGAGATCTTCGGGGACAAGGCCACGCCCGCCCTGGAGGACCAGGTCGAGGCCCTGCACGCGGCCGCCCGCCTGCGGCCCGGGCTGCTCGACCTCGACCGGGTCGCCATCCGCGGCTGGTCCTACGGCGGCTACCTCGCCGCGCTCGCCGTCCTGCGGCGCCCGGACGTCTTCCACGCCGCCGTCGCCGGGGCGGCCCCCACCGACCAGCGGCTCTACGACACCCACTGGCAGGAGCGTTTCCTCGGCCACCCGGACGAGCACCCCGGGCGCTACGACGCCTGCTCGCTGATCGGTGACGCACCCGCCCTGCGCCGACCGCTGCTGCTGGTCCACGGCCTCGCCGACGACAACGTGTTCCCCGTGCACGCCCTGCGGCTCTCCGGCGCCCTGCTCGCCGCCGGCCGTCCGCACGAGCTCCTGCCGCTCAGCGGCACCACCCACACTCCCGCCGACGAGGTGGTGGCGGAGAACCTCCACCACCACCAGCTGGAGTTCCTGAGGCGTTCCCTGGGCCTCTCCTGACCGGCGCTCCCCCGCGCCCCGCCCGGGGCGCGGGGGCTGCGGCTCAGACCTCCCGCACGCCCGCCCGCCAGACCGCCGCCGTCAGCGGCACGCCCGGCCGGTAGGCGAGGTGGACGTGCGAGGGCGCGTCCAGCAGCTGGAGGTCGGCCCGGGCGCCCACCGACACCGTCCCGACGTCCGAGCGCCGCAGCGCGTGCGCACCGCCCGCGGTGGCGGCCCAGACCGCCTCGTCCGGCGTCATCCCCATCTCCCGCACCGCGACCGCGATGCAGAACGCCATCGAACTGGTGAAGCTGGAGCCGGGGTTGCAGTCAGTCGAGAGCGCGACCACGGCGCCCGCGTCGAGCAGCCGGCGTGCGTCCGGGTAGGCGGCGCGGGTGGAGAACTCCGCGCCGGGCAGCAGGGTGGCCACCGTCGCCGAACCGGCCAGCGCGGCCACGTCCTCGTCCGTCAGGTGGGTGCAGTGGTCGGCGGAGGCCGCCCCCAGCTCGACGGCGAGCTGCACGCCCGGTCCGTAGGAGAGCTGGTTGGCGTGCACCCGGGGGGTGAGCCCGCGCTCGATCCCGGCGGTCAGGACGGCCCGCGCCTGGTCGCCGTCGAAGGCGCCGTTCTCGCAGAACACGTCGACCCAACGGGCGTACGGCGCACAGGCGTCCAGCATGTCCCCGGTGACCAGGTCGACGTAGCCGGCCGGGTCGTCGGCGTACTCCGGGGCGACGACGTGGGCGCCGAGGTAGGTGGTCTCGGGGGTGTAGGAGGCGGCGATCCGCAGCGCCCGGGCCTCGTCCTGGACGGTCAGCCCGTAGCCCGACTTGCACTCGATCGCGGTGGTGCCCTGCCGCAGTGCCTCGCGGACGAACCGGGCCAGGTTGGCGTCGAGTTCGGCGTCGCTCGCGGCCCGGGTGGCGGCCACCGTGGTGCGGATGCCCCCGGCGCTGTACGACTGGCCGGACATCCGGGCGTTGAACTCGGCGGTGCGGTCCCCCGCGAAGACCAGGTGGGCATGCGAGTCGACGAAGCCCGGCAGCAGCGCCCGGCCCGCCGCGTCGAAGCGCTCGTCGGCGGCCGGTGCCCCGGCGGCCGGGCCGACCCAGGCGATCGTGCCGTCGTCGACCACCACGGCCGCGTCGGTGAGCAGGCCGAGCGGCCCGGTACCGTGCGCGGGGTCGTTGGTGACCAGGCTTCCGATGCCGGTGATCAGGGTGCTCGGCATACCGGCGGTCTTCGGGCTGCTCGGGGTGCTCACGTGGGACCTTTCACGAACGAAATGGACCCGGGGGCGGGCGGGATCGGTCCCCGCCCGCCCCCGGAGTTGAGGGAGGTTCGACGGCTCAGCAGCTCAGCGCGGCGATCGCCGAGTGCAGGGCCCCCGGGACGTCCGGCACCAGCTGGTGCACCCCGTCCCTGACCACGTGCCGGCCACCGACCACCACGTGCCGCACGTCGGCGGCCGAGGCGGCGAACACCGCGATCTCGGCGCCGAGCCGGGGCGGCGGCCCCGCGGTGCGCACCGAGTCCAGCGCGATCACGGTGAAGTCGGCCAGCGAGCCGGCCTCGACCCGCCCGGCCTCCGGCCAGCCGAGCGAGGCGTGCCCGTCCTCCGTGCCGGCCCGCAGCAGCGCGTTCGCCGTCCAGTGCCCCCGGGTGCGGGTGCGCAGCCGCTCGTCCAGCTCCAGTGCCCGGGCCTCCTCGAACGGGTCGATGACGGCGTGGCTGTCGCTGCCGAGGGTGACCGGGCAGCCGGCCGAGGCCAGCTGGCGGGCCGGGCCGATGCCGTCCGCGAGGTCCCGCTCGGTGGTGGGGCACATGCAGATGACGGTCGAGGAGTCGGTGAGGAGCTTGACGTCCTCCTCGGTGAGGTGGGTGGCGTGCACGGCGGAAGTACGCGGCCCGAGGGCGCCGTGGTCGGCGAGCAGCCGGGTCGGGGTGACGCCGTGCGCGTTGAGGCAGGCGTCGTTCTCGGCGGTCTGCTCGGAGAGGTGGACGTGCAACGGGGCCTTGCGCATCGCCGACCAGTGCGCGACGGTGCCGAGCTGCTCGGCCGGTACCGCCCGCACCGAGTGGATCGCGGCGCCGATCCGGGCGTGCTCGCGCGGCTTCAGCGCGTCGGCGCGCTCGGCCCAGGCGTCGGCATCGCCGTCGCTGAACCGCAGCTGCGGCTTGGTCGGCTCGGCGCCGAAGCCGGAGGACAGGTAGCAGGTATCCAGCAGGGTGATCCGGATGCCGGCCCGGGACGCGGCCTCGATCAGCGCCTCGCCCATCGCGTTCGGGTCGTCGTAGCGGACGCCGCCGGGGGCGTGGTGCAGGTAGTGGAACTCCCCGACCGCGGTGATCCCGGCCAGCGCCATCTCGGCGTAGACGGCGGTGGCGAGCTCCAGGTAGCTGTCCGGGTCGAGCGCGGTGGCGAACCGGTACATGGTGTCGCGCCACGTCCAGAAGGTGCCGGAGCCGACCTGGACGTTGCCGCGCAGCGCCCGGTGGAAGGCGTGCGAGTGGGCGTTGGCCTGGCCGGGCAGCAGCAGCCCCTCCAGCCGGACGGCGCCGGGCGGGCAGGGCCCGCTGTCCGGCGTCACCCCGGTGATCCGGCCGCCGGCGCCGGTGGCGATCAGCACGTCCTGCTCGACCACCGGCCCGTTGACGTGCGGCAGCCAGGCGTACTGCGCCCAGTAGGTCACTGACACGCCAGGTCCTCCAGTACGTCGGCGAGAGCGGCGACGCCGGCCAGGCAGTCGGCCGTCTCGGCGTGTTCGGCCGGGGAGTGCGAGACACCGCTCGGGTTACGTACGAACAGCATGGCGGTCGGGACCGCCGATGCCAGGATTCCGGCGTCGTGTCCTGCGCCGGTGGGCAGCACCGGCACGCCGCCGGGGGTCCCGGTCCTGTTGAGCCGCCGGGCGAGCCGGTCGCGCAGCGGCCCGTCGAAGTCCACCACCGGGGTGTAGGACTCGCGGGTCAGCTGCACCCGGACGCCGTCGCGCTCGCCGCGCTCGTACGCGGCCCGCTCGATCTCCTCGACCAGCCCGGTGAGCGTCTCCTCGTCGGCGGCCCGGGAGTCCAGCCAGCCGCGGACCAGCGAGGCGATCGCGTTGGTGCCGTTGGGCTCGACGGCGACCTTGCCGAAGGTGGCCAGGGCGCCCGCCAGCTTCGCCTTCTTCCGCGCGGAGAGCACGGTGTTGGCGTAGGTGAGCATCGGGTCGCGGCGGTCCTCGATCCGGGTGGTGCCGGCGTGGTTGGCCTCGCCGTGGAAGTCGAACCGCCAGCGGCCGTGCGGCCAGATCGCGCTGGCCACGCCGACCGGCTGGTCCTCGGCCAGGTAGCGGCCCTGCTCGACGTGGAGTTCGACGAAGGCGCCGATCCGGGCCAGCCGGTCGCCGTCCGCGCCGATCGCGGCCGGGTCGTAGCCGGCCTTCTCCATCGCGTCGGGCAGCCGGACGCCGTCGGCGTCGCGCAGCTCGTACGCGGCCTCCCTGCCGAGCACGCCGGCGGTGAGGCGGGAGCCGATGCAGGCCACGCCGAACCGGGCACCCTCCTCGTCGCCGAAGTTGACGATCGCCAGCGGCCGGGTGAGCTCGGCGTTCCTGCTGCGCAGTTCGTCGAGCGCGGCGAAGGAGGAGACCACGCCGAGCGGGCCGTCGTAGGCACCGCCGTCCGGGACGGAGTCCAGGTGGGAGCCGGTGACGACCGCGCCGCCGGCGGCCGGGTCGCCGAGCCAGGCCCACTGGTTGCCGTTGCGGTCCAGCTCGTAGGTCAGGCCGCGCTTGCGGGCCTGCTCCTCGAACCAGGCCCGGCACTCGGCGTCCGCGGAGTTCCAGGCGAAGCGGCGGTAGCCGCCGGAGGCGGCGGAGCGGCCCACGGGGAGCAGCTCCGCCCACATCTCTTCGAAGCTCACAGCTCACCCATCGGGATGCGCACGCCGCGCTCGGCGGCGACCTCGTCGGCCCGGTCGTAGCCGGCGTCGACGTGCCGGATGACGCCCATGCCCGGGTCGTTGGTGAGCACCCGGCGGATCTTCTCGCCGGCCAGCGGGGTGCCGTCGGCCACCGTGACCTGGCCCGCGTGGATCGAGCGGCCGATGCCGACGCCGCCGCCGTGGTGGATGGAGACCCAGGACGCGCCGGAGGCGACGTTGACCATGGCGTTGAGCAGCGGCCAGTCGGCGATCGCGTCGGAGCCGTCCAGCATCGCCTCGGTCTCCCGGTACGGGGAGGCGACCGAGCCGCAGTCCAGGTGGTCGCGGCCGATCACGATCGGCGCGGACAGCTCGCCGGAGGCGACCATGTCGTTGAAGCGCTCGCCGGCCTTGTCGCGCTCGCCGTAGCCGAGCCAGCAGATGCGCGCCGGAAGGCCCTGGAAGTGCACCTTCTCCTGGGCCATCTTGATCCAGCGGTGCAGCGACTCGTTCTCCGGGAAGAGGTCGAGCACGGCCTTGTCGGTCTTGTGGATGTCCTGGGGGTCGCCGGACAGGGCGGCCCAGCGGAACGGGCCCTTGCCCTCGCAGAACAGCGGGCGGATGTACGCGGGGACGAAGCCGGGGAAGGCGAAGGCGCGGTCGTAACCGGCCAGCTGGGCCTCGCCGCGGATCGAGTTGCCGTAGTCGAACACCTCGGCGCCGCGGTCCTGGAAGCCGACCATCGCCTCGACGTGCTTGGCCATCGACTCACGGGAGCGCTGGGTGAACTCGGCGGGCTTCTCGGCCGCGTACGTCGCCATGTCGTCGAAGGCGACGCCGAGCGGCAGGTAGCTCAGCGGGTCGTGGGCGCTGGTCTGGTCGGTGACGATGTCGATCGGCGCGTCCATCGCGAGCAGCTGCGGGAACAGCTCGGCGGCGTTGCCCAGCAGGCCGATGGAGAGCGGCTGCTTCTTGTCGCGGGCGGCGGTGGCCAGCTCCAGCGCGTGCGAGAGGTTCTTGGCCTCGACGTCCAGGTAGCGGTGCTCGATGCGGCGGGAGATCCGGGACGGGTCGCAGTCGATGCAGATCGCCACGCCGCCGTTCATGGTGACGGCCAGCGGCTGGGCGCCGCCCATCCCGCCGAGGCCGGCGGTGAGGGTGATCGTCCCCTCCAGCGTGCCGTTGAACCGCTTGTTGGCGACGGCCGCGAAGGTCTCGTAGGTGCCCTGGAGGATGCCCTGGGTGCCGATGTAGATCCACGACCCGGCGGTCATCTGCCCGTACATGGTGAGCCCGAGGCTCTCCAGCCGGCGGAACTCCTCCCAGTTGGCCCAGTCGCCGACCAGGTTGGAGTTGGCGATCAGGACCCGCGGCGCCCACTCGTGCGTCTGCATGACGCCGACCGGCCGCCCGGACTGGACCAGCATGGTCTCGTCCTGCTTCAGCCCCTGCAGCGTCTTCACCATGGCGTCGAAGGAACGCCAGTCGCGCGCCGCCTTGCCGGTGCCGCCGTAGACGACCAGCTTCGACGGGTGCTCGGCCACCTCGGGGTCGAGGTTGTTCATCAGCATCCGCAGGGCCGCCTCCTGCTGCCACCCCTGCGTCGTCAGCGCCGTACCTCGCGCCGCACGCACCTCACGCGGCCCGCTCGCCTGCTGCTGCACCATGTCACGGCCTCCCTGCGGATGAATTCATTCAGACTCTACTCGGCTGAATATATCCAATCATTCAGCTTCCGGCCAGACCTCGGAGCCATCCGATCAGCGCCCGCGCGTTCTGGCCCCGAGCGTTACCCTGAACCCGGCGAACACCAGCCACTCGGCCCAGCGCCGACGGACGGAGGACGCGATGACGGCCATCACCGTGCGCCCCGGGAGACTCCGTGACGCCGCCGAGGAGATCGAACGGAGCACCGGCCTCCGCGTGCAGATCATCGGAGGAACCCTGGTGATGTCCCCGGCCCGCCGCGGCAAGCACGCGGGGACCGTACGACGCCTACGCATCCAGCTTGACCCGCAGCTGCCCGCAGATCTGGGCGCCTACGAGGTGTCGTCCATCTACATGCCCGGCAACGACGAGGACTACGTCACTCCTGATCTGGTCGTCCTCCCGGTGGACTGGGACGAGGACGACGCGTGGCTGGCCGACCCCCACGAGGTCGCACTGGCCGTCGAGGTGATCTCCAACTCGGAAGGTGTGAGGAGTATCGCCACCAAGACCGACTGGTACGCCGGCGCGAGCGTGGCCGTCCTCCTTGCGGTCGACCCGCGCAACGGCACCTGGACGCTCTACACCCACCCGCGCGACGGCGCCTACCAGGGCGTGCTGCACGGGAAGTACGGCGAGCCCGTTCCGCTCGCCGCACCCCTGCCACCGGAGCTGCAGACCGCCTCGCTGCCGCTCTACGCCCCGCGCCGCTGACACACCCTCACGCCGCCGCGCCGCCGTCCCAGTCGATGCCGATCTCGGCGAGCCAGCGGCGGTCCTCGTCGTCGGGGGCGGCCGGGCGGGGCGGGCGGGGGATCTCCTGGACGGGGCCGAGGCCGTACCTCTCGGCCGCGGCGGCCGCGCCGGCGTCGGGTTCGATGACGCCGACATGGACGGCGCTCTCGTCACCCGGGTCGAGGACGGTGAGTTCGGGTCCGGGCAGACGGCGCAGGGTGACGCGGCGTCCGCAGGCGGGGCAGGACCATTCGTCGGCACCGGAGGCGAGCCGGCCGACGAACTTCATCTCGTGGATCACGCGCATGGCGGCACCCCCTGACAGGGTGATACCCGCTCTGGGCGGATCGGCAACGTGACGGTACGGTCACTGACGCGCGCACAAGCGCCGACACCGGGCGGGAACGATCGGGGAGGGGCCGCAATGGGCCGCGAGTGGAGCATCGAGGAGAGCGTCACGGTGGCGGCCGGGCCGGCCGCCGCCTACCGGGCCGTCAGCGAGGTGCGCCGGACGGGCGAGTGGAGCCCGGAGTGCCGCGCGGTCTGGGCCCGCCGGGGGTCGCTCCGGGCGGGCGAGCGGTTCGTCGGGTTCAACCGCCGCGGGCTCTTCGTCTGGTTCACCACCTGCCGGGTGACGGTCGCCGATCCGGACCGTGAATTCGCCTTCCGGGTCGACTCGTTCGGGATCCCGATCGCCGAGTGGGGCTACCGCTTCGCGGCGGACGGGAACGGCGGGACGACGGTCACCGAGTACTGGCGGGACCTGCGCACCGGGCGCAGCGCGCCGTTCGCCGAGCTGCTCGGCAAGGTCTTCACCGGGGTCTCCCCGGAGCGGCGGCCCGCGGCCAACCGGGCCGGCATGCGCGCCACCCTGGACCGGCTCCGGAACGCCCTCGCCGGCTGACCGTCCGGCCGCCGCCGGCCGCTCCGGGTCCCTTCTACTCCAGGCCCCTTCTACTCCAGGAAGAGACCGCGCGCCGCCGCCGACTGCTCGATCGCCTCCAACCGGGCCTCCGCACCGGGGAGTTCGTCGCACATGGTCTGCAGCAGCACCCGGCCGAGCATCATCGGCGCGCAGGCGGTGTCGAAGACGAGCCCGGTGCCGACGGCGGCCGGCAGCATCAGGTCGGAGAGCTTGGCGACCGGCGCGAACGCGCTGTCGGCGACGGTGAGGACGGTCAGCCCGCACTCCCGGGCCACCGCCAGGGCGTCCATCAGCTCGCGCGGGTAGCGCGGCAGCGCGAAGCAGAGCAGGGCGCTGGCGCCGGCCGCGGCGGCCTGTTCGAGCCGGTCGGCGAGCATGCTGCCGCCCTCGTCGAGGAGCCGGATGTCGGGGTGCACCTTGGCCGCGAAGTAGGCGAAGCCGCGGGCCTGGGCGGAGGCGGCCCGCAGGCCGAGGACGGGCAGCGGGCGGGAGGCGGCGAGGAGGCGGGCGGCGCGGGTGATCGGCTCGGGATCGGCGAGGAGGTCGGCGAGGAGCCGCAGGTGCTCGATCTCGGCGAGGACGGCCTGCTGGTGCTCGTTGCGGACGGCGTCGGCCGGGGTCTCGGGGGCGGCCGGCTCGCCCGCGCCGAGTTCGCGCAGCTGCCTGCGCAGCGCCGGGTAGCCGTCGTAGCCGAGGGCAACCGCGAAGCGGGTGACGGAGGGCTGGCTGACCCCGGCCAGTTCGGCGACCTCGACACTGGAGAGGAAGGGCGCCTCGGTGGCGTGCCGGACCAGCGAGTGCGCGATCCGGCGCTGGGTGGGGGTGAGCCGGTGGCCCTCGAAGAGCTGGAGCAGCCGGGCGGAGGGGCCGACCGTGCCGGTGTCGTCGGTGGCGGTCATCAGCGGTACCTCCGGGTGCGAGCTGTTCGGACGACGACTGTGCAGCAGTGCGCGGCCGCTGGCAAAGACGTCTCGTACGCCGGGACGCCGGATGAGACGTCCCGAGGGGCGGGACGGGCTTCCCCGGACCCTCGGGGTGACCCTGATTTCCCCCTGAGTCCGCCCGGATTACCGCGCGGACGGATGGACCGCGCAGGCCTCGCGGTCCCAGGCTGATAGCCATGAACACTCGCCAGGACGAACTGCGCCGCGACCTCGACGCCACCCTGCAGGCCCGCAAGGAACTCGGCAAGGAGTACGAGCCCGAGCTGGTCGACTCGTTCCTGACCCGCCTGGAGTCCCGGCTGGACGCCCGCCTCGACGCCCGGGTGGAGCGCCGGGTCGCCGAGCGGCTCGACGACTACGGGCCGGCCGAGCACCTGCGCCGCCGGAGCGGCCGCTCCGGCACGAGGCTGCCGATGGCCTCGCTGGTCCTGGGCATCCCGCTGACCGCCATCGCGACCAACGGCGGGAGCAACGGCTTCACCGGCCTCCTGGGCCTGGTGGTCTGCTGGACCGGGATCGTCGGGGTCAACGTCGCGGCCGCCCTGGGCAACCGGCGGGAGGACCGCCGGCCGAAGCAGCCGCGGAGCGAGTGGGACTGATCCCACCCGCCCCGCGACATCGTGCCTCGGCCGTCGGGCCCGGGCCGTCGGGCTCCGGCCGTCAGGCCAGCGGACCGGTAACCTGCTCGACCGCCTGCACCAGCGCGCCGGAGGCGACCAGCGCGGCGGCGGCCTCCAGGTCCGGCGAGAGGAAGCGGTCGCGGCCGGCGCCGCCGACCCCGGCCTCCCGGGCGGCGGCCATCGCCGCGGCGGTGGCGGGGGCCACCGTGCCGCTGGCGTCGGCCTGCTGGCGGATCTCCAGTGCGCGGGCGGCGGCGGTGAGTTCGACGGCGAGGATCCGGCCGAGGTTCTCGACCGCCTGGCGCAGCTTGCGGGCTGCGGACCAGCCCATCGAGACGTGGTCCTCCTGCATCGCCGAGGACGGGATCGAGTCGACCGAGGCCGGAACCGCGAGCCGCTTGTTCTCGCTGACCAGCGCCGCCTGGGTGTACTGGGCGATCATCAGGCCGGAGTCCACGCCCGGGTCGTCGGCCAGGAAGGCCGGCAGGCCGTGCGAGCGGGCCTTGTCGAGCAGCCGGTCGGTGCGGCGCTCGGAGATCGAGCCGAGGTCGGCGGCGGCGATGGCGAGGAAGTCCAGCACGTACGCGACCGGGGCGCCGTGGAAGTTGCCGTTGGACTCGACGCGGCCGTCCGGCAGCACCACCGGGTTGTCGACGGAGGCGGCCAGCTCGCGGGAGGCGACCAGCGCGGCGTGGGCCAGGGTGTCGCGCCCGGCGCCGGCGACCTGCGGGGCGCAGCGGATCGAGTAGGCGTCCTGGACGCGCGGCGCGTCGTCCTGGTGGTGGCCGGTGAGGCCGGAGTCCTTGAGGACGGCCAGCATGTTGGCGGCGGAGAGCGCCTGGCCGGGGTGCGGGCGGATCGGGGCGTGCAGCTCGGGGGCGAGCACCTTGTCGGAGCCGAGCAGCGCCTCCAGGGTCATCGCGGCGGTGATGTCGGCGGTGGTGAACAGGCGCTGGAGGTCGGCGATGGCCATCACCAGCATGCCGAGCATGCCGTCGGTGCCGTTGATGAGGGCCAGGCCCTCCTTCTCCAGCAGCTCGACCGGCTCGATGCCGGCCGCGGCGAGCAGCTCGCCGGCGGGCTTCTCGACGCCGTCGGGGCCGGTGGCCACGCCTTCGCCCATCAGGGCCAGCGCGCAGTGCGACAGCGGCGCGAGGTCGCCGGAGCAGCCGAGCGAGCCGAACTCGCGGACCACCGGGGTGATGCCGGCGTTGAGGATGGCGGCCATGGTCTGGGCGACGAGCGGGCGCACGCCGGTCCGGCCCGAGGCGAGCGTCTTCATCCGCAGGAAGATCAGCGCGCGGACCACCTCGCGCTCCACCGCCGGGCCCATGCCGGCGGCGTGCGAGCGCACCAGCGAGCGCTGGAGCTGGGCGCGCAGCTCGGGGCTGATGTGCCGGACGGCGAGTGCGCCGAAGCCGGTGGAGACGCCGTAGACGGGGCGCGGTTCGGCGGCGAGGGCGTCGATCCGGGCACGCGCGGTCGCCATCTCGGCGATCGCGTCGGGGCCGATCTCGACCTTGGCGTTGCCACGGGCGACGGCCAGCACGTCCTCGGCGCTGACGTCGGCCTTGCCGACCTGGACGAGCGGCGCGTGGGGGGCCGCAGCACTGTGCATATCCATATACACCATCACATCAGGTGAATGAAGATATGACAACCGCCTGCGCCCATTCGGTCTCCGCGGACGCTGCGCCGGTCAGCAGGATTTTCGGTTACCCCGGCCCGTGGCGCACGCTGTGGGGGTGACGAACGGCGCGGAGGTGGCGGGGCGATGACACGGGCGACGGCGCGACGGCGGGTCGTGCGACTGCGCGGGGACGTGCGCAGCGCGCGGCCGGACGCGCTCGCGGCGGAGGAGCCGCTGGAGATCCGGCTCGGCGGCGAGCCGCTCACGGTGACCATGCGCACCCCGGGGCAGGACTTCGACCTGGTGGCCGGCTTCCTGGTCGGCGAGGGGCTGGTCCACACGACGGACGGGCTGGCCGCGCTGCGCTACTGCGCCGGGACGGACGAGGCCGGCGCCAACACCTACAACGTGGTGGACGCGACGCTGCGCGGCGTCGGCACCGTCCCGCTCTCCGCCCACCGCAACCTGCTCACCACCAGCGCCTGCGGCCTCTGCGGCCGGGACACCGTGGACGCCGTCCGCACCCACGTCCGCCACCCCGTCGCGGACGATCCGCTGACCGTCCCGCCCGCCCTGCTGTACGGGCTGCCGGACGCCCTGCGGGCCGCGCAGCGCACCTTCGAGTCGACCGGCGGCCTGCACGCGGCCGGACTGTTCGACGGCACGACCGGCGAGCTGCTCTGCGCCCGTGAGGACGTCGGCCGGCACAACGCGGTGGACAAGGTGGTCGGCTGGGCGCTGCGCGCCGGGCGGCTGCCGCTGACCGGGCACGTGCTGCTGGTCAGCGGGCGGGCGTCGTTCGAGCTGACCCAGAAGGCGGCGCTGGCGGGCATACCGCTGCTGGCCGCCGTCTCGGCACCGTCCTCGCTCGCGGTTGACCTCGCCGAGGAGCTGGGCCTGACCCTGGTCGGCTTCCTGCGCGGCGAGGGCGCCAACGTCTACACCCGCCCGGACCGCATCACCGGCTAGCCGGTGACTTCGCAGGTGGGGTCTTAGGTTTCCAGCCAGCGGGGTCGGGTTTCGTCGATGCCGAGGAGTTCGAGCAGGTGTGCTTGGACTCCTCGGTTGATGAGGATGACGGGTGGGCTGGTCGCGGTGCCGGGTCGGAGCATGAGGCTGTCGAGGTGGTAGAGGATCATGCGGCCGGTGGGGCGGACCTTGCGGTTGTCGGGGTAGAGGCCGCCCATGGTCCGGTCGGGGCCCAGGGCCTGGCGGACCTGGCGTTCGATCAGGCAGAACACGAGTAGGGCCAGGCAGATGACGGTGATCAGGGCGGCGATGCGCCGGTTGTGTTCCAGGAAGATCGGGGCGACGGCGAGCGGGCCCTTGAAGTCGTTGTAGCGACGCTCGACGACGCCTTGGCCCTTGTAGCGCTTGAGGACCTCGGCGGCGTCGGCCTGCTCGGGAGTGAGCCGGGTGACCAGGGCGTACCAGCCGTCGGCGGCGGCCTCGGTGTCCAGGATGTCCTGATCGAAGTGCCAGGCCAGGGACGGGCGCCCGTCGGAATCGACGGTGACCCCGGTGCGCAGGCAGCTCGCGACCCGGCGGGTTTTGGCGATCACGCCGATGCGGGCCTCGACCTTGGCCGCGGTGTTGTAGAAGCGGCCGCCGGCCGAGCGCTGCAGTTTCTCCAGGTCTTCCGCGGCCCGGGCCAGGCGCTTGGCGCGGGCGGCCTGCTGGCCTTTGGCGTTGCCGGTGGAGTGGACCAGGATCCTGCGCAGCCGGTGCTGCGGGTCGCTCTTGCGTGGCCCGGTCATGACGTGGACGTCCTCCAGGACCCGGTAGGACTCCCGTTGGTCGGCGGGGGTGTTCCGCTCGCGGTCGCGGTCGTTGACGTAGTCGACCGGCCGGGCGGAGTGAAGGTCGAGGGCGGCGTAGACATCCGCCTTGACCTGGGCGGCCGGGAGCGGGGCGATGAAGTCGACCTTCGCGTCCAGCAGTGCGGTGATGTTCGGGTGGGAGACGAGTTTGGAGTCCGCGACGAGCAGGAAGTCCTTGCGCTCGGCGGTCTTCCGCAGGGCGTTCATCGCGCCGACGACCTGCGCGACCTCGCCCGCGCCGCCGTCGTAGACCCGGTGGAAGAGGGGGATCCCGCCGTCGCGGGTGACGGCCAGGCCGGCCTGGATCTGCTTCAGATCCACCCGCCGGTCCTTGGGGTGACCGTACCTGACCTGCGGAAAGCCCTCTTCCTGGTCCTCGTAGGCGCCGAACAGGGACATCGACGTCATGTCCCAGTGAATTTGGGCGGTGTCGATGCCGAATTCCGCGATGGCCTGCGCGCCGACGGAGCCGGTGATCTCCTCCAGATGCGGGGCGATCGCGTCGAGAGCGCGGGCGAGCCTGTCGTCGTTGAGCAGGTCCGGCTCGACGCC
>NZ_CP026498.1:7648273-7739236 GCF_002953255.1 Streptomyces sp. CB01881 | reverse complement strand
CGCGAACGAGATATCGACACGCCCTACCCAACGACCCACCCCCGCCGAGGTACCGGCCACATCATCAGTTCATCCGAAACAGCTACATGCGAAGGATGGGGCTAGCCGCCTCCCCGGCCGCCTCCGCACGCAGTCTGCGGACCGTGGCCGGGGTCAGCCGCCGCCCCAGCGCCGCCAGCACCTCCGCCAGCACCTGCGGGTCGTCGGTGCCGGGCGCGCGGACGAGCGCGTCGTCCACGGTCGCGTTCGCGACCTCGACCCGCCGGGCCGAGACCTCCGGCGCGCGCCGGGCCAGCAGCCGCCGCCGATCCCGGGGGTCGGCCTCGGTGACGATCGACCCGGCTTCGCGCAGCCTGGCCACCGCGGTGGACACCTGACTCTGCGGCAGGCCGGTCCGCGCCGCGATCGCACCGACCGCACTGTCCTGATGCTCGGCTGCAGCTTCGGCGCCCTGGTCGGGCTCCAGCTCGCCCACGACCACCCCGGCCGGCTGCACACCCTGATCGCCCACGAGCCCGCCGCCCCGGCCCTCCTGCCGGAGGAGGAGCGCGCCCGGGCCGTCGCCGCACTGGCCGGGATGCAGGACACCTTCCACCGGGACGGCTGGCGGGCGGCGCTGCACGGGGTCATGGCCGCCACCGGGATCGCCGCCCACCAGGACCGCGAACCCGGGGCAGGCCCGCAGTCGTTCGGACCGGAGCGCGAGGCCGACTTCACCACCTTCCTCGCCCACGACCTGACCACCGTGCGCCGCAGCACCTTCGGGCCCGGCCAGGCCGACGCGCTCGCCGCCGGGCCGGCCCGGGTGGTGCCGGCGATCGGCGCGGCCACCGACCCGACGGTCTACAGCTACCGCTGCGCCGAGGTGCTCGCCGGACGGCTCGGCACGGACCTCGCCCGCCTCCCCGGCGGCCACAACGGCAACCTGACCCACCCCCGGGCGTTCGCCGCAGGGCTCCACGAGCTGCTGACCGCGGCGCTCCGGGAGGGCTGAGCCCCCGCCGGGCACGGAGCGCGTCGGGGCGCTCCGTGCCCGGACAAGGAAAGACGAGACGTATCGTTTCGCCAGGCCCCTATCATGGAGCCATGACCCGCAGCAGCACACCCGACCCGGCCCGCCGCAGCGAGCGCTCCCGCAAGGCCGTCCTCACCGCCGCCGCCGAACTGGTTGCCGAGGTCGGCTTCGGCAGACTCACCATCGAGGCGATCGCCGCCCGTGCCGGCGTCGGCAAGCAGACCATCTACCGCTGGTGGCCCTCCAAGGGCGCGGTCGTCTTCGACGCCTTCCAGGCCGCCAACGAGGACGCCTCCGGCAGCCTCGCCCTCCCCGACACCGGCGACCTCGCCGCCGACCTGCGCGCCGTCCTGCGGCCGACCGCCGACCAGCTCGCCGACCCCGCCTTCGACAACACCGGCCGCGGCCTGGTCTCGGAGTGCCTGCTCGACCCCGCCCTGCTCCGCGAGTACCGCGAACGCCTGATGGACCCGCTGTTGGAGGCCACCCGCGACCGCCTGCGCACCGCCCGTGCGGCCGGCCGGATCGCCGACGACGCCGACCTCGACCTCGCCGTCGAACTGCTCTACGGCCCGATGTACTACCGCTGGCTGCACGGCCTGGGCCCGCTCGACCACGCGTACGCGGACCGCGTCGTGGAGGCGGTCCTGCGCGCGCTCAAGGCCTGACACCGGACCGCCGCGGATACCCGGCCGGGGGCCTGCGGCGGCCCCGCGGGCTAGCGGCGGCTGCGGCGGACCAGCACCACGACCACCACGACGAGCAGGACGAGCAGCACCACCGCCACCAGCCCGCCGATGAGCTTTCCTATGAGCTTGTCGAAGAAGCCCTTCTTCTTCTTTTTCTTCGACTTGTCCTTGGACCCGGCCAGCTGGGTGTCGTGCCGGTCCGCCGCCACCCCGGCGGCCGGGGCCGGAGCCGCGGCGGGCGCGGCGGCCGGGGCGCCCTGGACGGCGGTGCCCTGGAGGACGGTGCCCACCGCGGCGGCGCGCGGCGCGGCCTGGGCGGCCGAGGCCGCCGGTGCGGTGGCGAGTGCGGCGCCGCCGAAAGCGAGCATCGCGGACAGGACAAGGCTCGTCAGACGAGCACGCATGGTGTGACCCCCGAATCCGGCGGGCCCCCGTGGCCCGCCGACCGCGGACACCATCCCATGCCTGCCCGGCCCCCCGGTACCCTCCGCCCAGGACCGTGACCGCCCCGGTACACCCCGGTCGACGGATCGGGAACGGGCCTACCCCGGCGGCGGGGAGGCCGGGCCGGACAGGGCGACGGCGACCAGGGCGCGCATGGCGCAGGCCGCCTGGCCCAGCGGGAGGGTGGCGTCGTCGGCGAAGAGCTCGACCAGCCAGCCGCCCGCCGCGTTCTGGCCGCCGGCGCCGATCATGCCCCGGTAGCCGGAGACGACCAGCATGGCCTCCTCGGCCGGGTCGTTGCCCGCGGCGCCGGCGCGCAGGGCGAAGGCGCCGCCGCGGACGGCCCGCCGGGTCATCGGGTAGTGCCGCAGGTCGAAGACGGCGTCGGGGGCCTCGATCTGCGCCCGCTGGGTCTCCGCCCGGGTGCTGCTCGGGCCGCTGGTCATCCGGTAGACGGCGTGCTGCGCCGTCCGCATCAGCTGCGAGCCGGGCGGCACGTAGGAGACCCACCAGCCGACCGCGTCCAGCAGCCGGGCCGAGGTCTCCGCGACGACGGCCAGCTTGCCGATGGTGTCGGCGGGGTGCACGGAGCGGGCCGAGCCGTGCTGGTCGAGGGCGGCGAGCACGGCGGTGAGCAGCTGGCCCGGGTCGGCACTGTGCGCGGCCCCGCGGAACCGCCGCCGGTCGCCGGCCCCGGCCCGGCCGGCGCCACGGCCGCGGGCGTCGGCCCGGTGGTGCGGGTCGGCGGCGTCGGCGAGCAGCACGGTCGGGTCGGGCGAGAAGCCGGGCCCGTGGCTGCGTCCGGCGACCACCGGGTGGGCGGAGCGGGCGGCCTTGGCCCGGTACTGGGCGGCGTCGGCGAGCCGGAAGAGCCGGTCGGCGGTGGTGACCGGGCCGATCGAGTCCCCGGTGGAGGCGACCCCGCAGGCGACCCCCTCGCCCTCGGCGAGCGCGAGGGCCCGCGCGCACAGCTCCTCGGCGACGGCGACCACCTCGTCGGCCTTCTGCCCTTCGACCAGCAGGCAGAACTCGTCACCGCCGAGCCGGGCGGCGAGGCTGCCGGGCAGCTTGGCGGCGGCCAGCGACAGCTGGTGGGCGAAGCGTTCCAGCAGCCGGTCGCCCATCTCGTGGCCGAGCTGGTCGTTGACCCGTTTGAGGCCGTTGACGTCGCAGACCACCAACGAGACGACCGTGTTGTCCCGGTTGTGCGCCTCCAGCGCGCTCTCCAGCCGGGCGTCCACCGCACGCCGGTTGGCCAGGCCGGTGAGCGGGTCGGAGAAGGCGAGCTTGCGCAGGTCGGCGAGGCGCTCGGTCTGGGCGAGGCCGGCCGAGATCTGGGCGGCGAGCAGGGTGGCGTAGTCGGCGTCGGCCTCGGTGAACTCCGGGGTGCCCACGGTCCGGGCCAGGTACAGCTCGCCCCACGCCTGCCCGTGCAGCACGATCGGGGCGACGACGCAGCAGGCCCGTCCGCGCCGGCGCAGCGCCGCGGCGCGCTCCTGGCAGTACGCGCCGGCCGTGGGATGCGAGTGCCCGGCGTGCGGTTCGGAGTCCTCGGCGCTCTGCAGCCACGCGCGCGGGAGGCGGCCGGTGGTCCAGCGCTCCTCCAGGTAGGTGACGATCTCGGGGAAGTCGGCCACCGGGTAGGACTCGTCCTCCGGCAGCTCCTCCTCCCCGGGCGCCAGCTCCCCGTGGTTGACCAGGACCCTCAGCCGGCCCGACTCGCGGTCCCAGACCGAGACGGCGGCCATGGTGGCGCCGAGCGCCTCGGTGGCTCGGGCGGCGGCCGCCCGGACGGCCTCCAGCGGGGTGAGGGCGCCCGCCATGTCCTGCGCGAGCTCGACCACGGACTTCAGCCGCAGGTCAGGGGCGGCCGGCTGCTGCGGCCGGTCGCTGTCGCAGCCGCGGTCCGTCACGATCGCCTCACTGCTCACCGGCTCGCCTCGCTCCCTGTGCTCGGTGCTGCCCCGCCCCGCGGCACGCCGCCGGGGCCCGCGCCCGCCGGGAAGCCCTACCCGTCCGGCCGCTTGCACCAAGACTATGGCGGTTTCGTTCGGTTATGCCCCGTTTGCCGGGAAGGGTCCGCGCAGCCGTACAGGGTTCAACCGTTCGGCCACCCCGGCCGACACGCCGCAGTGCGCTCCGTTCCGACGCGCCGCGGTCACACCCCGGGCCGACGCACCGGAGTCACACTCCGGGCCGGCCGCCGGAGCCGTGCCCCGGTCCGACGCGCCGCGGTCACACCCCGGCCGCCGACTACTCCGGACGACGCCGCCGCGACAGCAGCCACGGCTCGACCAGCCCGAGCCCGCGCACCGGGCGGCGCCACATCGGCTGGAGGTTGAACCGGTGCCCGGCGTCCGGCCCCGGGACCGGCAGCCCGGAGGCGGGCATTCCGGCGGCGGCCGACAGCGCGTCGGCGAGGCCCGGCCCGTCCGCGTCGGCCGGGGCGACGCTGCCGTTCTGCTCCAGCGCGACGGCGAAGTCGCCGTCGATCAGTACCGCGTCCTTGGGGGCGATCGAGGTGAGCCGGCTGGCCAGGTTGACGGTGGTGCCGAAGACGTCGCCCATCCGCGAGGTCACGGTCCCGAAGGCCATGCCGACCCGCAGCGCGGGGATGGAGTCGTCCTCGGCCAGCGCCTCGATCAGGGAGAGCGCGATCTCGGCCGCGGTGACCGGGTCCTCGGAGACGTAGAGGATCTCGTCGCCCAGGGTCTTGATCACCCGGCCGCCCTGGCCGGCGATCAGGTCGGAGCAGGTGTTCTCGAAGGTCTCGACCAGCTCGCCGAGCTCCTCCTCCTCCAGCCGGCGGGAGAGCCGGGTGAAGCCGACCAGGTCGGCGAAGCCGACGGCGAGGCGGCCGCTGGTGATCTCGGTGTCCTCGGCGGCCTGCACCACCCGGCCTGTGACGGCGGCCAGCTGCCGGCGCCAGACGTAGACCAGGAACTGCTCCAGCTCCGGGAGCAGCAGCTCGACCAGCGGGTACGCGACCTCGGCGCGGGTCAGACCGGGTTCGACGGACTGGGTGAGGTTCTCCAGGAAGGTGTCCATCTGCCAGCCGGCCAGCCGGGCGGTGGTCTGCCCGGTGGACCGCGCCACCTGGATCGCCATCGACTCGCTGAGCAGGCCCGACTCCACCAGCCCGGCCAGCCGGCGCAGTGCGATCACGTCGCCGTCGGTCAGCGCCCTGGACTGCCCGATGTCCGGGAAGCCCATCGCCCGCCAGAAGCGGGTGGCGAGCTCCATCGGGACGTCGGCGGCGCGCGCGGCCTGGTACGGGGTGTAGCGGCGCGGCGCGTCCAGGATCAGGCGTTCCAGGTCGAGCGCGACCGTCTGGTCGTGGTTGCCCGCCGTTCCGCCGCTGCTGCCGTCCTCTGCCACCGGTCCGTCCCCGTGCGGTTGCCGCACTTGCCTCGTGTCCTGCCTGCCCGGGCGCGCCCGCCACCCGGGGCAGTGGCGCGCCTCACACTGCTGCCAGGTGGAATGTTCGCACGGAATCCCGCGATCCGGGGCATCCGCCCGGGTCAAGGGGAGGTGAAGAGTGCCGCTCAGCGTGGCTCGGGGCGCACGTGCACGACGTCTCCCGCGCCGACCGCCTGCCGGGCGCCGTCGGGGGTGCGGACCACCAGCCGGCCGTCGCCGTCGACCGCCACCGCCTCGCCGAGCAGCTCGCGGTCCCCGGGCAGGTGGACCCTGACCTCCCGGCCGAGGGTGGTGCAGCGGTCCGCGTACGCACGCAGCAGGCCGCTGGCGTGCGGGTCGCCGGCGGCGGCCGTCCACTCCGCGTAGAGGCCGGCGAACTCGCGCAGCAGGGCGCGCAGCAGGATGGCCCGGTCGGTGACGGCCGCGCCGGCCAGGGCCAGCGAGGCGGCGGCGGGGACGGGCAGCTCGGCCTCCCGCAGCGACACGTTGACGCCCAGGCCCGCGACCACCGCGCCGCCGCCGAGCTCCGTGAGGATGCCGCCGAGCTTGCGCTCCGCACCGCCGATCACGACCTGGAGGTCGTTGGGCCACTTCAGGCCCACCTCGACCTCGGCGACCCGGCTCAGCGTGCTGGCCGCGGCGACGCCGACCAGGATCGGCAACCAGCCGTACCTCTCGACGGGTACCTCGTCCGGGCGAAGCAGGACGGAGAGGAAGAGCCCGGAGCGGGCCGGCGCCGTCCACTGCCGCTCCAGCCGCCCGCGCCCGGCGCTCTGCGCCTCGGCGACCAGCACGGCGCCCTGCGGCGCGCCCTCCCTGGCGCGCGCGGCCAGGTCGCTGTTGGTGGAGCCGGTCTCGGTGACGACGTCCAGCGAGGTCCAGAGCCCGCCCGGGATCACCAGGTCGCGGCGCAGGGCCTCGGCGTCCAGCGGCGGCCGGTCCAGGTCGGTCCAGGGCGAGGGCCCGGCGTGGCCGAAGCCGCGCAGTCCACTGCGACGGGGGGTCTCTGAGGTCATGGCCACGAGACTATGGCGTCGTCCGGCGGTTCGCGCCCGGCGGGAGCCGTAGGCCGCCATATCGTCCCGCAGAACGCGCGTTAACACACTGTGTCGCTGGCCATAACGGCTGGACATTACGTCCGGCCCCGTGCGCTGGCTACGCTACTCAACGGTAGTTCGTTGCGCCGCCCTGCCCTCGTGCGCGGGCCCCCATCCTGGCCCGCGCGGTACCTGGCAGGCGGCCCATGGATCAGGGAGAGCCACCAAGTGACCGAGGCGCCGTACGACCCCCACACCACCGCCGGCAAGCTCGCCGACCTGCGGCGCAGGATCGACGAGGCGGTGCACTCCGGCTCCGCCAAGGCCGTGGAGAAGCAGCACGCCAAGGGCAAGCTGACGGCCCGCGAGCGCGTGGTCGAGCTGCTGGACGAGGGCTCCTTCGTGGAGTTCGACGAGTTCGCCCGGCACCGCTCGACCAACTTCGGCCAGGAGCGGAACCGCCCCTACGGCGACGGCGTGGTCACCGGCTACGGCACCGTGGACGGCCGTCAGGTGGCCGTCTTCGCGCAGGACTTCACCGTCTTCGGCGGCTCCCTCGGCGAGGTCTTCGGCGAGAAGATCGTCAAGGTGATGGACTTCGCGCTGAAGACCGGCTGCCCGGTCATCGGCATCAACGACTCCGGCGGCGCCCGGATCCAGGAGGGCGTGGTCTCGCTCGGCCTGTACGGCGAGATCTTCCGCCGCAACGTGCACGCCTCCGGGGTGATCCCGCAGATCTCGCTGATCATGGGCCCCTGCGCGGGCGGCGCGGTCTACTCCCCCGCGATCACCGACTTCGTGGTGATGGCCGACCAGACCTCGCACATGTTCATCACCGGACCGGACGTGATCAAGACCGTCACCGGCGAGGACGTCGGCATGGAGGAGCTGGGCGGCGCGCGCACCCACAACACCAAGTCCGGCAACGCGCACTACCTGGCCACGGACGAGAAGGAGGCGGTCGAGTACGTCAAGAGCCTGCTCTCGTACCTGCCCTCCAACAACCTCTCCGACCCGCCGTCCTTCCCGGAGGAGGCGGACCTCACGGTCACCGACGAGGACCTCGAACTCGACACCATCGTGCCGGACTCGGCGAACCAGCCGTACGACATGCACAAGGTGATCGAGCACGTCCTCGACGACGGCGAGTTCCTGGAGACCCAGCCGCTGTACGCCGGCAACGTCATCACCGGCTTCGGCCGGGTGGAGGGCCACCCGGTCGGCATCGTCGGCAACCAGCCGATGGACCTGGCCGGCTGCCTGGACATCGCCGCCAGCGAGAAGGCCGCCCGGTTCATCCGGACCTGCGACTCGTTCAACATCCCGGTGCTGACCTTCGTGGACGTGCCGGGCTTCCTGCCCGGCACCGAGCAGGAGTGGGACGGCATCATCCGCCGCGGCGCCAAGCTGATCTACGCGTACGCCGAGGCGACCGTCCCGCTGATCACCGTGATCACCCGCAAGGCCTTCGGCGGCGCGTACGACGTCATGGGCTCCAAGCACCTGGGCGCCGACCTCAACCTGGCCTGGCCGACCGCGCAGATCGCGGTGATGGGCGCGCAGGGCGCGGCCAACATCGTCTACCGCCGCGAGCTGGCCGAGGCCGCCGCGGCCGGCGAGGACGTCGACGCCCGCCGGGCCGAGCTGGTCGCCGAGTACGAGGACACCCTGCTCAACCCGTACCTGGCCGCCGAGCGCGGGTACGTGGACGCGGTCATCGCCCCGAGCGAGACCCGCCGGCACATCGTCCGCGGCCTGAGGGCGCTGCGGGGCAAGCGTGAGGTGCTGCCGCCGAAGAAGCACGGCAACATCCCCCTGTAACCGGCCCTCCCCCACCAGCGGCCGTCACGAGAGGATTGAGCCATGGCCCCGATCCACGTGCTGCACGGGCAGCCGACCCCCGAGGAGCTCGCCACCGTCCTGGCGGTGGTCCAGTCCCGGGCCGCCGCCGCACAGGCCGCCGCCGAGGCGGCCCGCGCCGGTGGCGGCCCGGACTCCCCCTGGAACGACCGTGCCCGCCGGCTGCGCGGCACCCCGCGCCCCGGCGTCAACGTCTGGCGCACCTCGGGCTGGGCCGGCTAGCACCGGCCCGCCGCCGTGCGCGGAGTGGGAAGTCGGCCCGTCCGACTTCCCACTCCGCGCACGCGCGCCGCGGCACGCGCCCGGATTGCCCCGAAAGCTGAGTACGGATACTCAGGCGTCACCGCCGCCCCCCGGAGCACCCTGGAGGCGTGCTCTGGTCAGACCCACGCGACGAGCCCTCCCCGGAGGCCCGCCGGATGCAGGAGAAACTGCGCCGCGCCGGCCCCGTGCTCGCCGCCCTCGCCCTCGTGATGGCCGTTCTGCTGATGCTCTGAACGGGCGCGCGGGCCACCCCCTACCCTGGTGGGCATGACCGACCGCCGCGCCCTCGTCCTCGCCTCCGCCTCCCCCGCCCGCCTCGGGCTGCTGCGCCAGGCGGGCCTCGACCCGCGCGTGGTGGTCAGCGGCGTCGACGAGGACGCGATCACCGCCGCCACCCCCGGCGAGCTCGCGCTCGTCCTGGCCGAGGCCAAGGCCAAGGCGGTCGCCGCCGAACTGACCGGCGGCGAACTGGTGATCGGCTGCGACTCGGTGCTGGAGCTGGACGGCCTGGCGCTCGGCAAGCCCGCCGACGCCGCCGAGGCGCTGGCCCGCTGGCAGTCGATGCGCGGCCGTTCCGGCGTCCTGCGCACCGGGCACTGCGTGATCGACACCGTCACCGGCGAGCAGTCCTCGGCCACCGCCTCCACCACCGTCCGCTTCGGCACCCCGGACGACGCCGAGGTCGCCGCCTACATCGCCTCCGGCGAACCGCTGCACGTGGCGGGCGCGTTCACCCTGGACGGCCGCTCGGCGCCGTTCGTCGAGGGCATCGACGGCGACCCGGGCAACGTCATCGGCCTCTCGCTGCCGCTGCTGCGCAGCCTCCTCGCCGCCCTCGGCGTCCGCATCACCGACCTCTGGGCCTGACTCACCCGGCCGCCGGGGCGTGCTGCGCCAGGAAGGCCAGCACGTCCGGCAGCGCGCCGTCCCTGAGCAGGTCCGCACCGTGGTTGCCGCCCGGGTAGAGCTTCAGCGCCTTGCCCGGGGCCACCGCGGCGGCGTGCAGGTCCTTGGCGTCCTGGCTGAACGGCGTGTCGTCCTCCTCGGCCGCGAAGAGCTCCGGCACCCGGGAGGTCCGCACCGCCTTCGCGGCGTTGTCCCCGCTGTACTGCGCGGGGCCGCTGAGCGAGACCACGGCCGCGACCGGCAGCGGGCCGGGCACCGCGGCGGCCACCAGCGAGCCGGTGCCGCCCTTGGAGGCGCCGACCAGGACGACCTCGGTCACGCCCTTGTCCCCCAGCCATTTCACCGCGGCGGGCAGGTCGTCCGCCGGGCTGCCCGGGACGTCGGACGCCAGCACGGCGTACCCCGCCCGGGTGAACGCCGGCAGGTAGGGCACCCAGTCGCAGAGCGAGCCGTCCCGCTGGTGCGAGAACACCACCGCGACCTTGGCCGGCCCGCCGTCCGCCTGCTGGAAGTACGCCGGGCGGATGCCCGACGTGGCCGGCAGGTCGATGCTGCCGGCCCGGGCCTGCTCCTCGCTCAGGCACCCGTGGGTACGCGCCGGGGCCGCCGCCGAACTGGCCGCCCCCGGTGCCGGTTTGGCCGTTCCGTTGCCCGAACTGGCACAACCCGCCAGGGCGACCAGGCAGACCGCCGTTGCCGCCCTGGACAACTTCCCCGTTGTGAACATCACTTGATGCACGCTAGGAGCACCTGTGGAGACCGTCAATGTTCCCGACGGGATCCCCCGGCTAGGCTGGCCGCCGTTCGTTCACGGGGGGAGGAAACGCCGCAATGACCGACAGTCTGCTCAACGTGCTGCTGGGCCTGGTGGCCAGTGCGATCAGCGCCGGACTCGGCTGGCTCGGGCAGACGGTGCGCCGAAGACGGCGGCTGGAGCGCGTCCGCTCGTTCCTCGGCCTGCCGGCCGGGACCGAGTGCCTGCTGGTGGTGAACCGGCACGCCTCCTCGTCCAGCGGCAGGAGCGTCTCGCGCAACGACGTCTTCGCGCTGATGGAACTGGCCGCCCTGGTCAAGGAGTGCGGCGCCCTGGCCGACCTGGTCGCCCACGACGACGTCCGCCAGGGGCTCGGCCACAAGGCCGAGTTCTGCCTCGGCGGGCCGACCAGCAACGACCGGACGGCGGCGCACCTGACGTCCTGGCTGCCCGGGGTCGCCTTCACCGGCGACATGTCCGGCAGCGTCCCGGTACTGACCCTGACGGTGGGCGGCGAGGCGTACCGGTACGAGCACGAGTCGGCACCCTCGGGCGGGCAGGCGTTCGTGCTGCTGGCCCGGCTGCACCCGACGCCGGGCAGCCGGCCGGCCTTCCTGATCGCCGGGCAGACCGCCGTCTCCAACCACGCCGCCGTGCGTCACCTCGTCGCCCACCACCGTAAGCTCGCCCGGCGGTACGGCGCGGACGGCACGTTCGCCCTCGTCCTCAAGGTCGTCAACCCGGGGGCGTACGGCCCCGACGTGGTCGAGCTGGTCGCCGACGTGACCTCGCAGGCACTCGAACGGAGGCCCGAAGCGGCCCCCGCCCCGTGAGTGTGGCCAAGGCCACCGCGTCGCCGTACCTCCGGGTCACCGCCCGTACGGGCCGGCCCGCGGTGGCGGCACCCGCCGCCACCTGGGATTACCCCGGACGGCCCGCAGCGCGGTCCGCCGGACGCATCACCCTCCGTGTGGGATAGTTCACAACCTTGGGCTACTCGCCGGTACTACCGAGAAATCCATAGACTCGATCAGGTTCAAGAAGGGAGCCACAGTGCGCAAGGTGCTCATCGCCAACCGCGGAGAAATCGCCGTCCGCGTCGCCCGGGCCTGCTCGGATGCCGGCATCGCCAGCGTCGCCGTCTACGCCGAGCCGGACCGGGATGCGCTGCACGTCCGCGCGGCCGACGAGGCTTACGCGCTGGGCGGCGACACCCCCGGCACCAGCTACCTCGACATCGCGAAGGTCCTCAAGGCCGCCGCCGACTCCGGCGCCGACGCCGTCCACCCCGGCTACGGCTTCCTGTCGGAGAACGCCGACTTCGCCCAGGCCGTCATCGACGCCGGCCTGACCTGGATCGGCCCGCCCCCGCAGGCCATCCGCGACCTCGGTGACAAGGTCACCGCCCGCCACGTCGCCCAGCGCGCCGGCGCCCCGCTGGTCGCCGGCACCGCCGACCCGGTCTCCGGCGCGGACGAGGTCGTCGCCTTCGCCACCGAGCACGGCCTGCCGGTCGCCATCAAGGCGGCCTTCGGCGGCGGCGGCCGCGGCCTCAAGGTCGCCCGCACCCTGGAGGAGATCCCCGAGCTGTACGAGTCGGCGGTCCGCGAGGCGGTCGCCGCCTTCGGCCGCGGCGAGTGCTTCGTCGAGCAGTACCTCGACAAGCCGCGGCACGTGGAGACCCAGTGCCTGGCCGACCGGCACGGCAACGTGGTCGTCGTCTCCACCCGCGACTGCTCGCTCCAGCGCCGCCACCAGAAGCTGGTCGAGGAGGCCCCCGCGCCGTTCCTCACCGCCGAGCAGAACGCCGAGCTGTACCGGGCGTCCAAGGCCATCCTGCGCGAGGCCGGCTACGTCGGCGCCGGGACCTGCGAGTTCCTGGTCTCCCAGGACGGCCTGATCTCCTTCCTGGAGGTCAACACCCGCCTGCAGGTCGAGCACCCGGTCTCCGAGGAGGTCACCGGCATCGACCTGGTCCGCGAGATGTTCCGGATCGCCGACGGCGAGGAGCTCGGCTACGACGACCCGCCGGTGCGCGGCCACTCGATCGAGTTCCGCATCAACGGCGAGGACCCGGGCCGCGGCTTCCTGCCCGCCCCGGGCACCGTCACGCTGTTCGCCCCGCCGTCCGGCCCCGGTGTGCGCCTGGACGCCGGCGTCGAGACCGGCTCGGTCATCGGCCCGGCCTGGGACTCGCTGCTCGCCAAGCTGATCGTCACCGGCGCCACCCGCCGGCAGGCCCTGCAGCGCGCCGCCCGCGCGCTGTCGGAGTTCAAGGTGGAGGGCATGGCCACCGCCATCCCGTTCCACCAGGCGGTCGTCACCGACCCGGCGTTCGCGCCGGAGGTGCACGGCGGCGACGGGCCGTTCAAGGTCTTCACCCGCTGGATCGAGACCGAGTTCGACAACACCATCCCCGCGTTCGCGGGCGGCGCGGTCGAGGGCGAGGAGGCCGAGGGCCGCGAGACCGTCGTGGTCGAGGTCGGCGGCAAGCGGATCGAGGTCTCGCTCCCGTCCTCGCTCGGCGTCTCCGCCGCTCCGGCGGCGGGTGCGACCGGCGCGGCCAAGGCCAAGCGCCGGGTCGGTGCCAAGAAGGCCGGCTCCGCGGTCAGCGGTGACACCCTCGCCTCGCCGATGCAGGGCACCATCGTCAAGGTCGCCGTCGAGGAGGGCCAGGTCGTCGCCGAGGGCGAGCTGATCGTCGTCCTGGAGGCGATGAAGATGGAGCAGCCCCTCAACGCCCACAAGGCCGGCACCATCGTCGGCCTCAAGGCCGAGGTCGGCGCGAGCGTCTCCAGCGGCGCCGCGCTCTGCGAGATCAAGGACTGACGCAGTCCGTCCACCGGACCGGTCCGTACACCCACGTGGTGTGCGGACCGGTTCCGTTTCCGGCCCGGGGCCGCTGCGGCGGGCCGGCTACCGCACGCGCGGGATGGCGCCCAGCTCGGCGAGCCGGGCCGCCCCGCCGCCCGCGGGACCGCCGTGCGCGCCCGGGCGGCGCTGGCCGGGCAGCGGCGCGCCCCCGGGCGGCGGGGCGGCCCGGCGGACCATCGGGCCGGGCTGGGTCTGGTGGACCGGCCCGCTGCCGGTGCCGTGCACCGGGGCGTCCCCGGCGGGGGCGGCGCCGAGCGGCGCGAGGTCGATCTGCACGCCGCAGTCGGCGAGCGCGTCCAGCTCGCGCGCGGTGGCGTCGTCGGAGGTGGCGTGCTCGTCCGTGACCAGCCGGGTGATGGTCTCGGTCGGCACGGTCTGGAACATGGTGTCCGCGCCGAGCTTGGTGTGGTCGGCGAGGACGATGACCTCGGCGGCCGACTGCACCAGAGCCCGGTCCACGCTCGCGGAGAGCATGTTCGTGGTCGACAGGCCGCGTTCGGCCGTCAGCCCGCTGCCGGAGATGAACGCCTTGGAGACCCGCAGCCCGTGCAGCGACTGCTCGGCCCCGCTGCCCACCAGGGCGTAGTTGGAGCCCCGCAGGGTCCCGCCGGTCATCACCACCTCCACCCGGTTGGCGTGCGCCAGCGCCTGGGCGACCAGCAACGAGTTGGTGACCACCGTCAGCCCGGGCACCCGGGCCAGTCTGCGGGCCAGCTCCTGGGTGGTGGTACCGGCGCCGACCACCACGGCGTCACCCTCCTCCACCAGGCCCGCGGCGAGATCGGCGATGGCGCTCTTCTCGGCCGCGGAGAGGTGGGTCTTCTGCGGGTAGCCGGGTTCGCGGCTGAAGCCGCCGGGGAGCACCGCGCCGCCGTGCCGGCGGTCGAGGAGCCCTTCTGCCTCCAGCGCCCGTACGTCTCGGCGCACGGTCACTTCGGAGGTCTGGACGACGCGGGCCAGTTCGCGGAGCGACACGGCTCCGTTGGCGCGCACCATTTCGAGGATCAACTGGCGACGTTCTGCTGCAAACACAGAACCGACGGTAACCTGCGTGACCGTCTGCTTTCAGGCGTTTGCAGCTGGTAGCCGGAATTGCTCACGCACGAGCGGCGCGTGACCGTACAATACGCGCCGTCAGCAAACCGGAACTGCGCCCGCCGTCCGGGTGAAACCCCTGCATGCGCGAAGGGCGGCCGCCTGCCGGCAGCCGCCCTCAACTTCGCGTCGGGTGCTCAGTTTTCGCCCTCGGCCCGCTTCCTGATGTGGAGCTGGCGGGCGGCCTCGGCGGTCGAGCCGGAGACCGACGGGTAGACGGTGAAGGCGCTGGCCACCTGTTCGACCGTCAGATTGGCGTCCACCGCGAGCGAGATCGGGTGGATCAGTTCGCTGGCGCGCGGGGCGACCACCACACCGCCGACCACGATGCCGGTGCCCGGGCGGCAGAACAGCTTCACGAAGCCGTCCCGGATGCCCTGCATCTTGGCCCGCGGGTTGCCGCGCAGCGGAAGCTTGACCTCGACCGCGTCCATCTTGCCGCACTTCACGTCGGCGGCGGTGTAGCCGACGGTCGCGATCTCCGGGTCGGTGAAGACGTTGGAGGCCACGGTCTTCAGGTTCAGCGGCTGCACCGCGTCGCCGAGCGCGTGGTACATCGCGATCCGGCCCTGCATGGCCGCCACCGAGGCGAGCATGAAGACACCGGTGCAGTCGCCGGCCGCGTACACGCCGGGGGCGCTGGTGCGGGAGACCCGGTCGACCTGGATCTGGCCCCAGTCGTTGAGCTTGACCCCGGCCTCCTCCAGGCCCATGTCCGCGGTGTTGGGGATCGAGCCGACCGCCATCAGGCAGTGCGTGCCCTTGATCACCGTGCCGTCGGAGAGGGTCACCTCGACGTGGTCGCCCACGCGCTTGGCGCCCTCGGCGCGGGAGCGGCTCATCACGTTCATGCCGCGGCGGCGGAAGACCTCCTCCAGCACCTCGGCGGCGTCCGGGTCCTCGCCCGGCAGCACCCGGTCACGGCTGGAGACCAGGGTGACCTTGGAGCCGATCGCCTGGTAGGCGCCGGCGAACTCGGCGCCGGTGACGCCGGAGCCGACCACGATCAGCTCGCGCGGCAGCTCGTCCAGGTCGTACACCTGGGTCCAGGTCAGGATCCGCTCGCCGTCCGGCTGGGCGTCCGGCAGCTCGCGCGGGTGGGCGCCGGTGGCGATGAGCACCGCGTCGGCGCGCAGCGACTGGACGGTGCCGTCGGGCGCGTCCACCAGCACCTCGCGGGAGCCGTCCACGGCCTGCCCGCCGGCGCCGAGCCGGCCCCGGCCGCGCAGCACCGTCACGCCGGCGCGGGTCACCGACTGGGTGATGTCGTGCGACTGCGCGATGGCGAGGCGCTTCACCCGTCGGTTGACCTTGCCCAGGTCCACGCCGACCACCCTGGCCTGCTGCTCCAGCGGCGGGGTGTCGTCGGCGACGATGATGCCCAGCTCCTCGTACGAGCTGTCGAAGGTCGTCATCACCTCCGCGGTCGCGATCAGGGTCTTCGACGGCACGCAGTCCGTGAGCACCGCCGATCCGCCCAGACCGTCGCGGTCGACGACGGTCACCTCCGCGCCGAGCTGAGCGGCGACGAGCGCCGCCTCGTAGCCGCCGGGTCCGCCACCGATGATCACGATCCGAGTCACGCTCACCATTGTCCCGTACGCCGGGAGCACTGCCACGCCGGGGTCGGGGCTTCTGTGCAATCGCCCCGTGAACGTAGGCTTCCCCCCATGCCCCTTTACGCCGCGTATGCCACCAACCTCGATGCCCGGCAGATGACTCGCCGCGCGCCGCACTCCCCCCTGCGTGGCAGCGGGTGGCTGGACGGCTGGCGACTCACCTTCGGCGGCGAACAGCTCGGCTGGGAGGGCTCGCTGGCGACGGTGGTCGAGGACGAGAAGGACCAGGTCTTCGTCTCGCTGTACGACGTCGCGCCGATGGACGAGGAGGGCCTCGACCGCTGGGAGGGCGTCCAGCTCGGCATCTACCGCAAGATCAAGCTGCGCGCGCACACCCTGGACGGCGACATCCCGGTCTGGACGTACGTGCTCAACGACTACGAGGGCGGCCTGCCCGCCGCCCGTTACCTCGGGCTGGTCGCGGACGCCGCGGAGAGCGCCGGCGCACCGCACGACTACGTCCTGGACCTGCGCCGCCGCCCCTGCTGAGGCGCGTCAGGGCGTAGCCGGGCCACGCCAGGAGACGGCGGTGGCGGCCAGGGCCGCCGCCACCGCGGCCCGCCGGGCCGGCTCGGTGCGCAGCGCGTTGGCCAGCTCGACGTGCAGCCACGGCACCGCGAGGCCCGCCGCGAACCGGCCCTCGACGTTGGTGGTGCCCTCCAGCTGCCCGCACTTCTCCTGCCACGCCCGGCAGACCGCGAACCCGGCCCGCCCGAGCCCGGCCGCGGTCAGCTCGGCGGCCGGGCCGGCCTGGCCCGCGCCACTGGAGACCACCGTGTCCTGCCCGGGCAGGCTGCCCTCGTCGAAGCCGTGCACCTGGATGCCGGGCAGCCCGCGCGCGGTGAGCGCCTCGATCACGGCGGCGAACACCGTGTCGCTGCGGTGGGCCGGATCGGACGAGCCGTCCGCGCCCGCCCTGCGGTGCGCCCCGGCGAGCACCAGCACCCCGCCGGGCGCGGCCCGGAAGAGGTCCACCCCGAGCATTTCGGTGCGGCTGTCGGAGACGGGGTGCGGCACCTGCACCGACCAGTAGTCCTTCGCCGAGAGGTCGAGGTAGACCCGGCCCCAGCCGCGCCGGTCCGCCGGGCCGTCCTCGGCGATCTCGGCCACCCGGCGCCCGCTGCCCGCCTCGGTGAACTCGCTCAGCCGGTAGCCCACCGGCGCGAGCGCCTGCCCGGCCTGCTCGGGCCGCCCGTCGAGCGCCGCCACCACGCCGTCCGCGACGGCCCGGCGCTGCACCGCGTCCGGGACCGTGTACGGGGTGCCCGCGGCGAAGCCGGCGGTGTACGCGTCCACCCGGGCCGCCAGGTCCACCGCCAGCGGGCCGGTCGGGCCCGCCGGGCCGGCCGTGGCCGCCGCTCCCGGCCGCCCGGCGGAGCCGCGGGCCGCGACCGTCAGCCCGACGGCCAGCGCCGCCAGCACCAGCAGCACCGCCATCGGCAGCACGACCGCGCGGCGGGAACCCGCTCTCTTCCCGGGCAGAGTCTCCATGGGCCGAGAACTTACCCTGCGTGCCTCTTTTTCCATGATCCACACAGAGAGTGCCCAAAGGTTCTCCGTTTCGATACCCAAACGTGACAGCATTTCGTGAACCACTTCGTACGCTTTTCAGGTTTTGACCAAGGCTTGACCACAGGTCGCGGCGGGGCTCCGGGGGGCGGCGGGCACGCCGCAGCCCCCGAACCGATGACGAGGCCCCCCGTGAGCACGGCAAGCAACCCGCCGCGGCAGCACCGCTACCGCCGACGGGCCGACATGCCACTGCTCGGGGGCATCCGCCCGCCGATCGCCCTGCTGCTGATCCTGCTGCTGGCCGTCGCCGCGATCACCGCGCTCGCCGTCGGGGGCCTGCGGGTGGACGACACCCCGCAGGCCGTCCGCGAGTCCCACCAGTTCGCCGCCGAGGACACCGCCGGCTCGCTCCGCGCCGGGCTCCACGAGAGCGCCACCGACCTGCGCCGCGCCGCCGCCCGCTACGACGGCGCCCCCGCCGAGCCCTCGGCCGTGCTGACCGCGCTCGGCCAGGCGTACCAGAAGTGGCGCGGCACGGTGATCGTCCGGCCCGACACCGGCCGGCTGCTCGCCGCCCGCGGCGAGACCGTCCCGCTGGCCGGCCTCGACCTCGGCAAGGTCACCGACACCGCACCCGCGCCGCTGCTGGTGCCCTCCACCGCCGGCACCCGGCTGCTCACCTTCGCCCTGGTGACCACCAAGGCGGACGGCCGGGCCCTGCTGGTCGCCTCCGACAACCTGCGGCTGCCCGGCATCGCCACCCGCAAGGAACAGACCATCCAGGTCCTCGACGCCACCGGCGCCGTCCTGGACTCCACCGGCGCCGCGCTCGCCGAGCCCGACAAGCGGCTGGTCACCACCGCCCGGGAGCGCGCCGCCCGGCAGCGCCCCGCGCCCGGCGAGACCGCCTCCGGCAGCCTGGCCGGCAGCCCCGACGACAAGGGCGTGCGCCGGGTGGCCGGCTACGCGGTCGTCGCCACCCCCGGCGGGCACGACCCGGCCACCCCGCTCGGCCTCACCGTCGTCTCCACCAGCACGGTCGACGGCAAGCCCGGCAGCCTGCGCCACCCCGCCCTCGGCCTGGCCGCCGCCGGCGCGCTGCTGGTGGTCGCCCTGCTGCTGGCCCTCTTCCTGATCCGCACCCTCCAACGCCCCCTGCTCCGGCTCTTCCTGGACGCCCGCCGGCTCACCCGCGGCGAGCTGGACCAGCCGGTCCGCGGGCCCAGGCGCGGCGAGGCCGGCCGGATCAACCGCGCCCTGGAGGAGCTGCGGCTCCAGCTGCTCGACCCGGCCCGCCCGCCGGCCGAGGCCCCGGCGGCGAAGCGCCGCCCCGGGATCGCGCTGCCGCTCGCCCTGTGCGCCGTCGTCATCCTCGGCTGGTCCGGCCCGCTGCTCCTGCTCGGCGGTTCCGACACCGAGGTCCGCGTCCCCACCCAGGTGGTGGCCGGCCAGCGGGACCGCACCGACACCGCCGCCGACCGGGTCCGCCAGGCGCTCAACGAGGGCTACGCCGACCTGCGCTCGCTCGCCCCCGCGCTCGCCGGCGCCTCCGTCGGCCAGGCCACGACCCTGCTCCGGGCCACCCTCGCCGAGCACGACCGCTACCGCTCGCTCTACGTCCTCGGCGCCGGCGGCGAGCTGCTCGCCCAGGCCGGCGAGGCCCCGCACCGCACCGGGCCGGAGGCGGTCGGCCCGGGCGGCGTCCTGCTGCTCAACACCTCCGGCAAGGAGCCGCGGATCGCCGCCCGCGCGGCGCTCACCGCCGCCCCCGCCGAGCCGGAGGGGGACGACGCCCAGGCGGCCAAGGGCCCGGTGGTGGTCGGCGAGTTCAAGACCGACTTCCTGAGCACCCTGCTCACCCGCCCGGGCCTCGGCCGGGTCTGGCTGATCGACGACCGGCAACGCGTCCTCGCCGCCAACGAGGGCTACAGCTCGTTCGGCGACCTCCCCGAGGGCCGGGCCAGGGCCGTCCTGGACGACGCCAAGAAGGGCCCCACCGCCGATGTCGTGCGGACCGGCGGCGACCCCTCCCTGGTCTCCGCCGCCCAGCTCGGCGGCAACGGCACCGTCGCCAAGCTCGGCTGGTCCGTGGTCACCGCCCACCCGGTGGCCTGGCTCCACCTCGACCAGAACCGGGCCGACCGGCGCGCCGTGCTGGCCGGCATGCTCGGCCTGGCCGCCGCCACGCTCTGCCTCGGCTGGCTCTTCATCGCCGTCGGCCTGCCGCTGCGCCGCCTCGCCGCGAGCGCCGAGGCGCTGGCCGCCGGGGACCGCCGCACCGTGCTCTACCCCGTCCACCACGACGAGGTCGGCGCCGTCGCCCGCAGCCTGGAGCTGATCCGGCAGGACCTCGGGTCCGCCGCCAAGGCCCCGCCCGGCCGCCGCACGCCCACCGCCCCCACGCCCACCGCCCCCACGCCCACCACCGCCGCGTCCACCACCGCCGCGTCCACCACCGCCCGCTGAGAGGACCTCCACGTGCTCTTCCTCTACCTCGTGCTGCTGGTGTGCTGCGCCGTCCTGCTGGTGGCGGGCATCGTCGAGCAGCGCCGGCACTTCGCGGCGCTGGAGCAGATCCCCACCCGGGTGCTGGTCAACGGCATCCGCGGCAAGAGCTCGATCACCCGGCTCTGCGCGGGCGCGCTGCGCGGCGGCGACCTGGTCACCGTCGCCAAGACCACCGGTACCGCGGCCCGGTTCATCCACCCCGACGCGACGGAGGAGCCGGTCTACCGCAAGTTCGGCATCGCCAACGTGGTGGAGCAGATCGGCATCGTCCGCCGCGCCGCCACCTACCGCCCGGACGCCCTGGTGATCGAGTGCATGGCGGTGATGCCGGCGCTCCAGGAGGTCAACCAGACCAAGCTGATCCGCTCCACCATCGGCGTGCTCTGCAACGTCCGTGAGGACCACCTCGCCGAGATGGGCCCGACCCTGGACGACGTCGCCCGCTCCCTCTCCCGCTCGATGCCGCTCGGCGGCGTCTGCGTCACCGCCGAGCAGGAGCGCGCGCACATCCTGCGCGAGGAGGCGGCCCGGCGGAACTGCGAGCTGATCGTGGTCGACCCGGAGTCGGTGACCGACGAGGAGCTGCGCGGCTTCAGCTGGTTCACCTTCAAGGAGAACGTGGCCATCGCCCTCGCCGTCGCCGAGCTCCTCGGCGTGGAGCGGCAGACGGCGCTCCAGGGCATGTGGCAGGCGCCGCCGGACCCGGGCGTCCTCTCGGTCGAGCGCTACCGCACCGAGGACGGCAAGCGGCTGCGGTTCGCCAACGTGTTCGCGGCCAACGACCCCGAGTCCACCCTGATGAACGTCCGCCAGCTGGAGGACCTCGGCGCGATCAACCGCCCGCTGAACGTGGTGATCAACTGCCGCCCGGACCGCGTCGAGCGCAACGGCCAGATGGGCCAGATCGTGCCGGACCTCGACCCGGACACCGTCTTCCTGATCGGCCACCCCACCAAGAGCGCCCGGGACGGCATCCCGGCGGGCTGGTCCGGGCAGGTGGTCGACCTCGGCGGCGACAAGCGCGACCCGGCGGCGCTCACCGCGGAACTGCTGGCCGGCCTCGGGCCGGACTCCTCGCTGGTCGCGATCGGCAACATCCACGGCCAGGGCGAGCTGTTCCTGGACGAGCTCGCCCGGCTGGCCCCCGACGACGAGCCGGACGCGGAGCCGTACGGGGATCCGTACGAAGAGCCGTACGAGGCTCCGCACGGCGATCCGTACGGGGCGCACGCAGAGCCGTTCGGGGAGCCGTACGAGGAGCCGGACGCGGTGACCGCGTACCGGCCGGACACGGGCCACCGGCCGTACGACGAGCCCGGGCCCGCGTACTACCCGGAACCCGCGTACGCCCGGCCCGCCCACCCCGGGCCCGCGTACGACGGGCCCGCCGCCGCCCAGCCCGTGTACGTCCCCGAGCCGCTGCCCGACTCCTGGTTCGACGCGGCCCCCGCCCGCCCGCAGCGCCCCTTCCCGTACGGAGACCAGCAGTGATCCCCACCGAGCTCACCCCCGAGATCGCCGCCATCGGCATCGCGCTCGGCCTGGTCTTCTCCCTCGTCTGCTACCTGACCACCAACCTCTCCCCCGGTGGCATGATCACCCCCGGCTGGCTGGCCCTCACGCTGGTCGAGGACCTCCAGCGGGTGGCCATCGTGATCGGCGTGACGGTGCTGACCTACCTCGCCACCCGGGTCGTCCAGAAGCTGGTGATCCTCTACGGAAAGCGGCTGTTCGCCGCCGTGGTGCTGACCGGCGTGCTGCTCCAGGCCACCGTGATGCTGGTCCTCCAGCGCGAGCTGCCCACCCTGTACGCCAACCAGACGCTCGGCTTCATCGTCCCCGGCCTGATCGCCTACCAGCTGGTCCGCCAGCCGCGGGCCGCCACCCTGATGGCCACCAGCACGGTGACGCTCGCCAACTACGTCGTCCTCACCGCCGGCGTGCTGCTCGGCGCCCTCCCCGGCACGTAGGACCGACCGGTGGGCCGCCCCTGGTTCCCACCGGACCGGCCCCGACCCGCCCCCTCCAGGAAGCGCCCATGCCAGTCACCCGGAAGTCCCTGATCAGCGGCGGTCTCGCCGTCACCCTGCTGGCCGCCAGCGGGTACCTCACCGTCCAGTTGCGGGACCGCGACGGGCAGCCCGCCGCGGCCGGCGGCACCGCGCCGCTGATCGCCGCCACCGTCACGCCGAGCCCGGCCGCCGCCCAGGGCACCGCCGCGGCCGGCGCCGGCTACCGGTACGAGCGGCTGGCCGGGCCGGACCGCACGGTGGTCCGGGACGCCCGCGGCGGCGTGGTCGCCACCCTGACCGACGGCGCCCGCACCGTCGTCCTGGCCGGACCGAGCCGCACCTTCGCCGAGCCGGGCACCACCTCGGCCACCCTGGTCAGCGACAGCTGGGTCCGGCTGATGCCGCAGGCCTGGAAGGCCGGCGCGGAGAACGACGGCTGGTTCCGCACCTGGTTCCAGCAGTCCCTGGGCTCCACCGCGGACGACGTGCTGGCGATCGCCACCCAGTACCTGACGGGCGCGCCGGAGGGCAAGGACGCCAAGGGCGTGCGGATCAAGGGCGACGCCTCGTTCGGCCCGCTCAACCCGAACGGCTCGGCCGGCAACGACCTGCGGCTGGAGCAGACCGACTTCCTCGACTACCTCGGCACCGCGTACACCTTCGCCGACAAGGTCACCAAGCAGCCCGACAAGACCCGCTACGGCGCCTTCGACTGCTCCGGCTTCGTCCGGATGGTCTACGGCTACCGCGCCGGTTACCCGCTGCTCAGCAAGGACGTCGCCGGCAACGGCCTCCAGCGCACCGCCAACGGCCTGGCCCGGCTCGCGCCCGGTGTGCCGGTGCTGCCGCTGACCACCGCGCCCGGCTCGGACACCACCCTGCGGCCCGCCTCGATCGACCCGCTGCAACCCGGCGACCTGGTCTTCTTCGAGATCGACGCGCGCACCGGGGCCCGGCTCGACCACACCGGCATCTACCTCGGCCTGGACACCGACGGCCACCCCCGCTACGTCTCCAGCCGCGAGGAGGCCAACGGCCCGACCTTCGGCGACAAGGGCGGCACCGCGCGGCTGGACGACAACGGCATGTACGCCAAGGGGCTGCGGAGCGCCAAGCGGCTGTAGGTTGCTCCCGTGCGGACGGGTGGAAAGGGGCCCGCGAGCTGTACTTTCACGCCATCCGGGTAACGATCCGGCACGTCGCACCAGGATTTTCTACGCGCGTAGCCATTTCCCGTCTATCCTCGACGTGTGAACGCATCTCCTCAGTCGGTCGTCTCCGCCGACCCCTACGCCGCCGCCCAGGCCGCCGCCGCGCGCCTGCGCGAGCTGACCGGTGCCGAGCGCCACGACGTCGCCCTGGTGATGGGCTCCGGCTGGGTGCCGGCCGCCGACGCCCTGGGCGAGACCGTGGCAGAGTTCCCGGTCACCGACCTCCCGGGCTTCCCCGCCCCCGCCGTGGCCGGCCACGCCGGCACGATCCGCTCGGTGAAGATCGGCGACAAGCGCGCCCTGATCTTCCTCGGCCGCAACCACTACTACGAGGGCCACGGCGTGGCCACCGTGGTCCACGGCGTGCGCACCGCCGCCGCCGCGGGCTGCGGCATCATCGTGCTGACCAACGGCTGCGGCGGTCTGCGCGAGGGCTGGGTCCCCGGCCAGCCGGTCCTGATCAGCGACCACATCAACCTGACCGCGGACTCCCCGATCGTCGGCGCCAACTTCGTCGACCTGACGGACCTCTACTCCAAGCGCCTGCGCGACCTCTGCCGCGAGGTGGACTCCACCCTCGACGAGGCCGTCTACGTGCAGTTCCGCGGCCCGCACTACGAGACCCCGGCCGAGGTCAACATGGCCCGGGTGATCGGCGGCGAGCTGGTCGGCATGTCCACCACGCTGGAGGCCATCGCCGCCCGCGAGGCCGGCGCCGAGGTGCTCGGCATCTCCCTGGTCACCAACCTCGCGGCCGGCATGACCGGCGAGCCGCTCAACCACGCCGAGGTCCTGGAGGCCGGCAAGGCCTCCGCCGAGCGCATGGGCTCGCTGCTGGCGAAGGTCCTTGAGCGGATCTGACCCGGATCTGGTTCACAATCGTGAGCGACGGGGTCCGCGGACGGCTGTGATCAGCGGATCACAGCCGCCTGCGGGCCCCGTCCGCATGCGCACACCCACCCACTTGCGGAACTTCCCAACGGAGCTGGCCTTGACGCAGGCACCCACCACCGATCTCCTCACCCGGGCCCGGGCCTGGCTGGCCGAGGACCCCGACCCGCAGACCCGCGAGGAGCTGACCTCGCTGCTGGCCGTGGCCGAGGGCCCGGAGGCCGAGGAGGACAGCACGCTCGCCTGGTCCCAGCTGGCCGAGCGGTTCTCCGGCCGGCTCCAGTTCGGCACCGCCGGCCTGCGCGGCGAGCTGGGCGCGGGCCCGATGCGGATGAACCGCGCCGTGGTGATCCGGGCCGCCGCCGGCCTGGTCGCCTACGTGAAGAAGGAACAGCTCGGCGACCTCGTCGTGATCGGCTACGACGCCCGCCACAAGTCGTACGACTTCGCCCGCGACACCGCCGCCGTGGTGGTCGGCGCGGGCCTGCGCGCCGCGCTGCTGCCGCACGCCCTGCCCACCCCGGTGCTCGCCTTCGCCGTCCGCCACCTCGGCGCGGCCGCCGGCGTCACCGTCACCGCCAGCCACAACCCGCCGCAGGACAACGGCTACAAGGTCTACCTGGGCGACGGCTCGCAGATCGTCCCGCCGGCCGACGCCGGGATCGCCGCCGAGATCGACGCGATCGGCTCGCTCGCCGAGGTCCCGCTCGCCGAGGACGGCTGGGACGTGGTCGGCGACGACGTCGTCGAGGCGTACCTGGCCCGTGCCGTCTCGATCGTGGACCCGCACAGCCCGCGCGACCTCGACGTCGTCTACACCCCGATGCACGGCGTCGGCCGCGACACCCTGGTCGCCGCCTTCCGCCGGGCCGGCTTCCCCGCGCCCACCGTGGTCGCCGAGCAGGCCGAGCCCGACCCGGACTTCCCGACCGTGGCCTTCCCCAACCCGGAGGAGCCGGGGGCGATGGACCTCGCCTTCCGCACCGCCGCCTCGGTCGGCCCGGACATCGTCATCGCCAACGACCCGGACGCCGACCGCTGCGCGGTGGCCGTCCCCGCCAACGGCAACGCCGCCGGCGGCCCCGGCCAGGGCAGCGGCTGGCGGATGCTCCGCGGCGACGACGTCGGCGCGCTGCTCGGCGCGGCGCTGGTCGCCAAGAAGGCCGCCGGCACCTTCGCCACCACCATCGTCTCCTCCACGCTGCTCGGCCGGATCGCCGAGGCGGCCGGCCTCGGGTACGCCGAGACGCTCACCGGCTTCAAGTGGATCGCCCGCGCCGACGGCCTGCGCTACGGCTACGAGGAGGCGCTCGGCTACTGCGTCGACCCGCAGGGCGTGCGCGACAAGGACGGCATCACCGCCGCCCTGCTGGTCGCCGAACTGGCCGCCACGCTGAAGCAGTCCGGCCGCACCCTGGCCGACCTGCTGGACGACCTGGCGCTGGAGCACGGCCTGCACGCCACCGACCAGCTCTCCGTCCGCGTGCAGGACCTCTCGCTGATCGCCGACGCGATGCGGCGCCTGCGCGAGCAGCCGCCGGCCGGGCTGGCCGGCCTGAAGGTCACCCAGGCGGACGACCTGACCGCCGGCTCCGCCGACCTGCCGCCGACCGACGGCCTGCGCTACTACCTGGCCGGCGAGGCCGTCCGCTCGGCCCGGATCGTCGTCCGGCCGTCCGGCACCGAGCCCAAGCTGAAGTGCTACCTGGAGGTCGTCCTCCCGGTGGCCTCCGCCGCCGACCTGGCCGGCGCCCGCGAGCGCGCCGCCGCGCTGCTCGACGGGATCAAGCGCGACCTGGCCGCGGCCGCCGGGATCGACGTCTGACGCACCCCGCGCACGACGAAAGGGCCCGCCGACCGGCGGGCCCTTTCGTCGTCGTGGATCCTAGGCCGCGATCGCGGTGATCAGCGCGACCAGGCCGGCCAGCGTCGGCGCGATGATCCACCAGCACCAGCGGACGGTCAGCGGCCCGGCCGCGTCGGGGCTCGACGCGTTCCGCTCGGCCATCTCCTGGAGCACCGCGACCACCTGGTCGGACCAGGCCCTGGTCGAGTCCGGCGAGCCGAGGACCTCCGGGGTGGGCTGGCGCCCCACGACCATCCCCAGCCGGGAGGTGTGCTCGACGCCGCCGCGCTGCTGGGCCCGGTTGGCCCGCTTGCGCTGGCGCAGCGAGACCGGCACCGCCCACACCTGGAACTTCCGGCCGTCCGCCAGCAGCTCCACCGAGTACCCGGCCCGCAGCGCGTCCACCGACGCCCACGGTGCCGTGATCGTCCGCAGCGGGTTGCGCACCACCAGCCGCCGGTCGTTGGCCAGCACGGCCGGCCGCAGCGTGTAGGCGATCACCGGGAAGGCGAACACCGGTACCGCCGCCAGTGCCACGTACGGCGTCTTCCCCGTCCCGTTGAGCGCCGCGTCCCCGATCAGCCACCCGGCCACGGCCAACAACAGCACACCGGAGATCACACCGGGAATGGAGCGGTACACGCGGTCGGCGTACACGGGCTCCCCGTCGGAGCCGGCCGAGCCCTGGTGGGGCTTGCCGTCGGATTCGGTCATGCCGACGATTCTGCCGTATGGCTCCCGCGATCTACAGGGGTGACCAGCGGGGCACACGGGGTTCGGAGATCTCGGTCCGGCATCGAAAAGGTCCGGGCCTAGCGCAATGTTACGCGCGTAGATATGCTGGTCTGGTGACTATGTCCACTCTTGCAGCCAATGCCCCCGGCGTTGCGGGCAGCGGTCTCCAGGACGTTGCGGCGTCCGAGGCCTCGCTCCGCCGCTTCCTGCACGGCCTGCCCGGCGTCGACCAGGTCGGCCTGGAGGCGCGTGCCGCCACTCTCGGTACCCGCTCGATCAAGACCACGGCGAAGGCCTACGCCATCGACCTGGCCATCTCGATGATCGACCTGACCACGCTCGAAGGCGCGGACACGGTCGGCAAGGTGCGCGCGCTCTGCGCGAAGGGCCGGACCCCCGACCCCGCCGACCCGGCCACCCCCCGGGTCGCCGCGATCTGTGTCTACCCGGACATGGTCGCCACCGCGAAGGCCGCGCTGCAGGGCACCGACGTCCAGGTCGCCTCCGTCGCCACCGCCTTCCCCGCCGGGCGCGCCGCGCTCCCGGTGAAGCTGGCCGACACCGCCGACGCGGTCGCGGCCGGCGCCGACGAGATCGACATGGTGATCGACCGGGGTGCCTTCCTCTCCGGCCGGTACATGGACGTCTTCAACGAGATCGTCGCCGTCAAGGAGGCGTGCAGGCGCCCGGACGGCACCTCCGCCCACCTCAAGGTGATCTTCGAGACCGGCGAGCTGCAGACGTACGACAACGTGCGCCGCGTCTCGTGGCTGGCGATGCTGGCCGGTGCCGACTTCATCAAGACCTCGACCGGCAAGGTCGCCGTCAACGCGACCCCGCCGGTCACCCTGCTGATGCTGGAGGCGGTCCGCGACTTCAAGGCGCAGACCGGCGTCCAGGTCGGCGTCAAGCCCGCCGGCGGCATCAAGACCACCAAGGACGCCATGAAGTACCTGGTGATGGTCAACGAGACGCTCGGCGACGACTGGCTGACCCCGCACTGGTTCCGCTTCGGCGCCTCCAGCCTGCTCAACGACCTGCTGATGCAGCGTCAGAAACTGACCACCGGACGGTACTCCGGCCCCGACTACGTGACGGTGGACTGATCACCATGGCCAAGAAGAACACCATCGAGGAGCCCGTGGCCCCCAAGCGCGGCGGCCTCTTCGAGTACGCCCCGGCCCCCGAGTCGCCCGCCGCCGCGGGTGACATCGCCACCTCCTACGGCCACTTCATCGGCGGCGAGTTCGTCGACTCCTCCGGCAGCGAGGCCCTGAAGACGGTCAACCCGGCCACCGAGCAGGTGCTCGCCGAGTTCGCCCAGGGCACCGACGAGGACGTGGACCGCGCCGTCGCCGCCGCCCGCAAGGCCTTCGCCGGCTGGTCGGCGCTGCCCGGCAGCGAGCGCGCCAAGTACCTGTTCCGGATCGCCCGGATCATCCAGGAGCGCAGCCGCGAGCTGGCCGTCCTGGAGTCGATCGACAACGGCAAGCCGATCCGCGAGACCCGCGACGTCGACCTGCCGCTGGTCGCCGCGCACTTCTTCTACTACGCGGGCTGGGCGGACAAGCTGGACTACGCCGGCTTCGGCGCCGCCCCGAAGCCGCTGGGCGTGGCCGGCCAGGTCATCCCGTGGAACTTCCCGCTGCTGATGCTGGCGTGGAAGATCGCCCCGGCGCTGGCCACCGGCAACACGGTCGTGCTCAAGCCGGCCGAGACCACCCCGCTGACCGCGCTGCGCTTCGCCGACATCTGCCGCCAGGCCGGTCTGCCGAAGGGCGTCGTCAACATCGTCACCGGTGACGGCCGCACCGGCGCCGCGCTCACCGCGCACCCGGACGTCAACAAGGTCGCCTTCACCGGCTCCACGCCGGTCGGCCGGGCGATCGCCAAGCAGCTGGCGGGCACCCGCAAGAAGCTGTCGCTGGAGCTGGGCGGCAAGGCCGCCAACATCGTCTTCGACGACGCGGCGATCGACCAGGCGGTCGAGGGTATCGTCAACGGCATCTTCTTCAACCAGGGCCACGTCTGCTGCGCGGGCTCGCGCCTGCTGGTCCAGGAGTCGGTCCAGGACGAGCTGCTGGACGCGCTGAAGCGCCGGATGGCCACCCTGCGGGTCGGCGACCCGCTGGACAAGAACACCGACATCGGTGCCATCAACTCGGCCGAGCAGCTGGCCCGGATCACCGCGCTGACCGACGCCGGCGAGGCCGAGGGCGCCGAGCGCTGGTCGCCCGCCTGCGAGCTTCCGGGCACCGGCTTCTGGTTCAAGCCGACCGTCTTCACCGGCGTCAGCCAGGCCCACCGGATCGCCCAGGAGGAGATCTTCGGCCCGGTCCTGTCGGTGCTGTCCTTCCGCACCCCCGAAGAGGCGGTCGCGAAGGCCAACAACACCCCGTACGGCCTCTCCGCCGGCGTCTGGACGGAGAAGGGCTCGCGCATCCTCTGGATGGCCAGCAAGCTCAAGGCCGGCGTGGTCTGGGCCAACACCTTCAACAAGTTCGACCCGACCTCGCCGTTCGGCGGTTACAAGGAGTCGGGCTACGGCCGCGAGGGTGGCCGCCACGGTCTGGAGGCCTACCTCGATGTCTGATGTCGTGAGCCGTCTTGATGTCCTCAAGACCTACAAGCTGTACGTCGGCGGGAAGTTCCCGCGCTCCGAGAGTGGGCGGGTGTACGAGGTGACCGACTCCAAGGGCGAGTGGCTCGCCAACGCCCCGCTCGGCACCCGCAAGGACACCCGCGACGCGGTCGTGGCCGCCCGTGCGGCGGTCAAGGGCTGGGCCGGCACCACCGCGTACAACCGCGGCCAGGTGCTGTACCGGGTCGCCGAGATGCTCCAGGGCCGGCGCGAGCAGTTCGCCGCCGAGGTGGCGCTCTCCGAGGGCGTCGGCCCGAAGAAGGCCGCCGCCCTGGTGGACGCGGCGATCGACCGCTGGGTCTGGTACGCGGGCTGGACCGACAAGGTCGCCCAGATCGCGGGCGGCGCCAACCCGGTCGCCGGGCCGTACTTCAACCTCTCCACCCCGGAGCCGACCGGTGTGGTCGGGATCGTCGCCCCGCAGGCCGGCTACGGGCACTCGCTGCTCGGCCTGGTCTCGGTGATCGCCCCGGCCATCGCCACCGGCAACACCGTGGTGGTCGCGGCCGCGGCCGACGCCCCGCTGCCGGCCCTGTCGCTGGGCGAGGTGCTGGCCACCTCGGACGTCCCGGGCGGCGTCGTCAACATCATCTCGGGCCGGACCGCCGACATCGCGCCCACCCTGGCCTCGCACCAGGACGTCAACGCGGTGGACCTCACCGGGGCGATCGCGGCCGACGGTCCCGGCGCGGCGGGCGCGCTTGAGGCCGCCGCCGCGGATACCCTGAAGAGGGTGGTCCGTCCGGAGCTGGACCCGTTCGCCCAGGACTGGACCAATGCTCCCGGTACCGACCGGCTACTCTCGTTCCTGGAGACGAAGACGGTCTGGCACCCGATGGGGATCTGACCTCCCCGTCGGCCACCGGTAACAACTCCACAAGCTGGCCGTCCCCAGTGCCCTCTCCCCCCCAGGGCCCGGACGGTCATTGGACGGACCCGCGCCTCTCCCCCCCCTGGCGCGGGTCCGTCGACTTTCGTCTCCGGACGGTTCCGCCTTTCGGCGCTCCCGGCGCCGGTGCGGGCCGGACAGAATCGTCCGTACCGGAAACGACCGAGGGGGGACGCCGTGGGAGAGATCGCCGGCGAGCTGATGACACTGTTCGCGGACGGGTTCCTGCGCAGGCTGCACGTGGCCCGCACCCGCCGCCGGCTGGCCGCGGGCCGGCCCGTCCGGGTGCCCTGCTCGGCCCGGTCCGACCGGCCCGGCTGGCAGCGCGCGTACGTCAACGGCCGACTGCACATCACCCCCGGGGCCGCCGTCGTCGGCTTCGGCTCCCGTGTCGTCGGCCACAACGAGCTGGCCGCCGGCGGCAGCTTCCACGAGCCCGAGCCGGACACCTGGTACAGCCAGGACTGGGCCGCCACCACGTACCGGCCGCCCGGCGGCGGCCTGCCGGTCCACCTCCAGGTCGACAGCCGGTACCTACCGCTCGTCCAGGCCGCGCTCACCGACCCCGGGCCGTTCGGAAAGGCTGATCCGACCGGTTTCGGCATCCGGCCCGGATGCGTCAGACTGGTGTCTCGTGAGTGACTCCCCGCTGAACCCTGTGCCGATAGCCCGCGCCCGGGTGGTCCTGCTGTCCGGGCCCTCCGGATCGGGGAAGTCCTCGCTGGCCGAGCGCAGCGGCCTGCCGGTGCTCCAGCTCGACGACTTCTACAAGGACGGGGACGACCCCACCCTGCCGCTGCTGCCCGACGGCGCGGTCGACTGGGACTCCCCGCTCGCCTGGCACCGCGACCAGGCCGTCGCCGCGATCCGCAGCCTGTACGAGACCGGCCGTGCCGACGTCCCGGTGTACTCGATCCCGGACAACGGCCGCGTCTCCACCCGGGTGCTGGACCTGGCCGGCGCCCCCGCGTTCATCGCCGAGGGCATCTTCGCCGCCGAGATCACCTCCGACTGCGCCGCCGAGGGCGTCCTGGGCGACGCGCTCTGCCTGCGCAACGGCGCGCTGACCACCGCCTGGCGCCGGCTGCGCCGGGACGTCCGCGAGGGCCGCAAGTCGCTGCCGGTGCTGCTGCGCCGCGGCTGGCGGCTGATGCGGGCCGAGCGCTCGATCGTCGGCCGCCAGATGGGCCTGGGCGCCCACCCGTGCACCGGTGCCGAGGCGGACCGCCGGATCCGCGCGGCGGCCTCGCGCGAGCTGTCGGCGGTCTGAACCGCCGGGACGCACGGACGAACGAACGACGGGCCCGGTGCGTCTCCCCCGCACCGGGCCCGTCGCCTTCCCGGACGGCCGTCGGACTCCCCCGGCGGCGCCGCTCCCCCGAGCCGGCGCCACCAGTCCCGTGACCGTCCTCACCCGTCCCCCGACGGGAGTCCTCATGTGTCGTCCGCAGCTACGGCCTCAGGCCGTTACGCGACCAGCTCGCCGAACGCGCGGACGGTGTCGCCCGACTTGTTCAGGTGCTCGTCGTCGCGCAGCCGGCGCAGCGCGCGCCAGATGCTGCTCTTGACCGTGCCGACGCTGATGCCGAGCACGTCGGCGATCTCCGGGTCGGTCTTGCCCTCGTAGTACCGCAGGACCAGCATGGTCCGCTGGTTCTCGGGCAGCTTGGCCAGCGCCTGCCAGAGCACGGCGCGCAGCTCGGTGCCGCCCATCGCGTCGGTGTCGCCGGCCGTCTCCGGCAGCTCCTCGGTCGGGTACTCGCTGACCTTGCGGCGCCGCCAGGCGGAGATGTGCAGGTTGGTCATGGTGCGGCGGAGGTAGCCCCCCACCGCGGCCTTGTCGGTGATCCGGCCCCAGGCCCGGTAGGTGCTGAAGAGCGCGCTCTGCAGCAGGTCCTCGGCCTCGTAGCGGTCACCGGTGAGGTGGTACGCCGTGGCGTACAGGGAGGCGCGGCGCTCGCGCACGTACGCGGTGAACTCCTTGGTGTGGTCCTCCGCGACGGCCGGGTGCTCCCCCTGCGCGCCTCCCTGTCCCGCTTCGGTGGTGCGGGCTGCTGCGGGGTTCAGCCGCAGCAGCGTCGCACCGGCGGCCTCGCGGCCGGCCGACTCCCCCGAGTCGGCCTTCCGCAGGCCGGTCCCCCCGATCCCCCTGGTTCCCCCGTTACCCCCCAGGGCGTCCTTGCCCTCGACGCGGACGGGGAGGATCCCCCGCAGCGTGAGGGTGTTGGCGGAGTCGGCCGCACTCCCCATCCGGCCGATCCCGTGCAGCTCCCCCTGCCTGCCGCCGCCGCTCACCCGGCGCGCGGCAGTGTTTCCACCGGTGCCGTGTGCGCACCCCCGTACGGTGACGGCACCGGAGGTCTCATCGGTCCTGACCTCGTACCGGGTCCGGTGGGTGGTCGCTGAGGAACGCACGGTGCGGTCAGCCGGGTTGGTCCGGGCCTGAAGCATGGCGTTCATCGTGCGCCCCCTTGATCGGTACGAGCGGTTCCTGTTGCCGCCTTCCAGCCGGCCTGTTGGCCCGCTGTCCTGCGGCGACATGGAAAATCCTGCCCGCCGGTTGTGATGGCGCTGTCCGCCGACTGTCACAGGGGTGTCACAGGGGCGGGCCTTTCGTCCCGCACCCCCACCTGCCGTCTCGGACGCCGGTAGCGCACATTCCGGTTCCCGCACGGCCGGGGACCGACGGGACGGTCCGGGCCGGGGGGTGATTCGGCGCCCCGGGTGGGCCAGAATGAGGCCGTGCCTTTCCTCCTTCTGATCGAGGACGACGACGCCATCCGGACCGGCCTCGAACTCGCCCTCACCCGCCAGGGCCACAAAGTGGCCACCGCCGCCTCCGGCGAGGACGGTCTGAGGCTCTTCAAGGAGCAGCGGCCGGACCTGATCGTGCTGGACGTCATGCTGCCCGGAATCGACGGCTTCGAGGTCTGCCGCCGCATCCGCCGCACCGACCAGCTGCCGATCATCCTGCTCACCGCCCGGTCCGACGACATCGACGTGGTGGTCGGCCTGGAGTCGGGTGCGGACGACTACGTGGTCAAGCCGGTGCAGCCGCGCGTCCTGGACGCCCGGATCCGGGCCGTGCTGCGCCGCGGCGAGCGGGAGAGCTCGGACTCCTCGGCGTACGGCAGCGTGGTGATCGACCGCGCGGCGATGACCGTCACCAAGGACGGAGAGGACCTCCAGCTCACCCCGACCGAGCTGCGGCTGCTGCTGGAGCTCAGCCGCCGGCCCGGTCAGGCGCTCTCCCGGCAGCAGCTGCTGCGGCTGGTCTGGGAGCACGACTACCTCGGCGACTCCCGGCTGGTGGACGCGTGCGTGCAGCGGCTGCGGGCCAAGGTCGAGGACGTCCCCTCGGCGCCGACGCTGATCCGCACCGTGCGCGGGGTCGGCTACCGGCTGGACCCCCCGGCGTGACCGCCCCGGCCCGCCGGGTGCTCCCGCTCCCCTCGATATCCCTCTGATCCACCGGTTCTCCGGTACGCGACGACAGGCTCCCGTGACTGACCATCAGACGACGACCCGCCGGTTCTCCTCGGGCCCGTGGCGACGGCTGCGCTCCCTCCGGGTGCGGCTGATCGCGGTGTTCGCCGCGGTCGCGCTGCTCACCGCCGTCTCGGCCTCCGGCATCGCCTACTGGCTGAACCGGGACGCGGTGCTCAAGCGCGCCCAGGACACCGCGCTCAACGACTTCCGGGTCTCGCTCAGCCGCAACGTCTCCGAGCTGCCGCTGAACGCCACCTGCGCCGAACTGGCCCAGCTCGCCTCCACCGTCGCCAGCTCCGGGCTCAGCTACGAGGTGGTGATCACCGACGCCGCCCACCCGGACTGCACCGCCTCCTCGGACCCGTCGCGCTACACGCTCGCCAACGTCCCGGCCAAGCTCCAGGACATCGTCGCCAAGCAGCGCGACGTCACCGAGAGCAACCCGTACGCGTACCACCTGTACTGGCAGCGGCAGAACCTGGAGGGCCGCCCGTACGTCATTGGCGGCACCAAGGTGGTGCCGACCGGCCCGACCGCGTACATGTTCAAGTCGCTGGAGAACGAGCGGGCCGACCTCAACACGCTCGGCTGGTCGCTGGCCATCGCCACCCTGCTGGCGCTGATCGGCTCGGCACTGCTCGCCCAGGCCGCCTCGGCGACGGTGCTGCGCCCGGTCAAGCGCCTCGGCGACGCCGCCCGGCGGCTCGGCGAGGGCCACCTGGACACCCGCCTGGAGGTCGACGGATCGGACGAACTCGCCGACCTGGCAAGGACGTTCAATCGCACTGCGGAGTCGCTGCACGAGCAGGTCGAGGAGCTCAGCGCACGCGAGGCACAGAGCCGGCGGTTCGTCGCCGACATGTCGCACGAGCTGCGCACGCCGCTCACCGCGATGACCGCCGTCACGGACATCCTGGAGGACGAGGCCGAGTCGCTGGACCCGATGATCGAACCGGCGGTGCGGCTCGTGGTCAGTGAGACCCGGCGCCTCTCCGACCTGGTGGAGAACCTGATGGAGGTGACCCGCTTCGACGCAGGCACCGCCAAGCTGGTCGCCGACGAGGTGGACATCGCCGACCTGATCATGTCCTGCATCGACGGCCGGGCCTGGTACGACGCCGTCGAGCTGGACGCCCCGCGCGGCGTCCGGGCCGTCGTCGACCCGCGCCGGCTGGACGTCGTCTTCGCCAACCTCATCGGCAACGCGCTCAAGCACGGCGGCTCGCCGGTGCGGGTGAAGGTCCGTGAGAGCGAGGACGCCATCACGGTGGAGGTCTCGGACAGCGGTCCCGGCATCCCCGAGGACGTGCTGCCGCACGTCTTCGACCGGTTCTACAAGGCGGACAAGGGGCGGGCCCGCTCGGAGGGCAGCGGGCTGGGGCTGTCGATCGCGATGGCCAACGCGCAGATCCACGGGGGGACGATCACGGCCGCCAACGGGGAGGTGGGGGCGGTGTTCACGCTGACGCTGCCGTTGACCCCGCCGCCTCCGCCGGCCGCCGCTTCCGAGGAGAGTGCGCAGTGAGCGCCCGTTCGTTCCGTCTGTCCGCCTCCTGCGCCACCGGCGCGGTGCTGCTGCTCGCACTCGCCACCGGCTGCGGGATCCGACCGACCCCCGTCCCGGTGGACGCGGGCGCGCCGGCCAGCCGGACCGCCTGCCCGACGGCGCCGCAGATACCCACCGCGCTGGCCACCCCCTCGCCCGCCGGGCCGACGGCCCCCGCCGCCCACACCTCGCCGAAGCCGGGCGCGAAGCCCTCGCCGTCGCCGGTCGTCGTCTCGCCCAGCGCCCCGACGGACAACCCGTTCAGCGCGCTGCCGACACCGTCCGCAGCGGCGTCCGCGACCTGCCGGTGACCGGTGCGGCCGGCCTCGCGGGCGTGCGCCGGAATGTTCACGCCTCGCGTGGAACCGCCGTGCCACCGGCTCACGTCCTTCCCCGCGTGCAGCGAGATGGCACCAGGACACGCGACGAGCGTTCCGGCGTGCGGACCGAGACCGGGCCGGCGGCGGCCGTCCACCGTTCCCTCCGCATGGCGGGCCTCGTCGGACTCACCCTCCATCTGGTGCTGGCCGGATGGCTGGTGCTGCGGCCACTGCCGGTGGCCTGGGTCTACGACGCCAACCTGACGCCGCTGGCGTCGCTCCGCTTCTCCACCGCCGGGCAGCTCCTCGGCGAACTGCTGCTGCTGGCCCCGCTCGGCGTGCTGCTCCCGCTGGCCGGCGGCCGCCTCCGGGCCCCCTGGCTGCCGTCCTTCCTCCGCACCACCGGCGCCTCGGCCCTGCTGGCCACCGCGCTGGAGTTCCTCTCCTCCTGGACCCCGGGGCACGTCCTCGACGTCGACCACATCCTGTTCGCCGTCGTCGGCGTGGCCGCCGCCCACCTGGCCCTGGTCCCCGCCTCCCGTTCGCTGGTCCTCCACGCCGCCCGCCGCCACCCGGCCGCACCGCCGGCGACCCCGCGCCCGGCCCCGGCCCCGGCCGCGCCCGCCGCCGTCTACGCGGAGCCGGTCTCCTCCCCCGTCCGCTGAGGGGGCGGCACCTTCGAGGGGGTGACCGCTCGTCGGTCACGGTTCGTCGGTCACGGCTCGTCGGGCAGCTCCACGAAGTACCCGTCCACCACTCCCCACCGAGGGGGTGTGCGGCTCGCCGGGCAGTAGTAGGCCCACGGGGCCGACGCGTCGCACGGCCCGGGATCGATCAGCGTCCCGTCCTGCGGCGCGTCCCGCCCGCACGAACGGCACCGCGCCGTGGCCTGCGCACCCGCCTCCCGCAGCCGGGCCAGGGAGCCGTCCAGGTCACGCAGGCACCCCGCCCCGACGGTGGCCGGAAGGTCCTCCAGCAGCAAGCTGCTCTGCCAGGGGCCGAGACCGGTGAGGGAGCGGACGGCCCGGATCACCTCGATCCGCCGCTCCCCCGCGTCGGTCAGCACGGCGATGAACTCGGGTTCCTCCACGCTCCCCCCGCTGTGGCGCTCGATCGGCGGGCCGCGGTGCCCCGGCCCCGGGACCGTCAGTTCCGGGACGACCGCGTGGCCCGGCGCCCCGCCACCACCAGGAGGCCCACGCCCATCGCCACCGCGGTGGCGCCGGTGATCGCCATCGGCTCGGCCTTCGTGCCGCCGCCGGTCGACGCGAGCTTGGTGGTCTGGGGAGCGGCCGCGACGGCCGCCGGGCCCGCCACCGAGCCGGTGGACCGGGACACCGGGACGACCGCGGCGCCCGACGAGGCCGGGGTCTCCGACCGGACCCCGGCCGGGGCGGCCGGGCCGGCGGCGGGCGGCGCCGGGGTGGACGACCTGCCGGGGGCGCCCGCGGCGGCGATGCCGAAGTCGACCGCCGGGCCCGAGTGGCGGACCTCCGTACCGCCCGGGGCGAGCGGGATGCTGGAGCCGGTGAACAGCACCTGGGCGGTGCTGTTCGGGACGTCCCCGGTGAAGGCGAGCCGGACGTTCACCGTCCGCGACTCGCCGTCGTGCAGGGCGATGACGGTGAGCTCCTGGCCGCCCGCCCGGAGCGTCAGCCGCAGTTGGCCGGGCTCGCTCTGCCCCTCGTCGGTGGCGGCCAGCCACTCGCCCTCGGGCGTCTGGAAGTCGAGCCGGGTCGTCGCCGCGGTCAGCGCGTCGTTGCCCTGGAACGCGACCTGCGGGAGGAAGCGGATGTCCCTGCCGCTGTGGTTGGCGATCGTCAGCCCGAACGGCTGGGCGGGTGCTCCCCCGGTGAACATGGCCGGCACCCCGTCCATGCCGAGCGTCGGGGCACCGGGCACCGGGACCGGAGCCGGGGGCGGCGTGGTCGGGGTTCCGACGGGGGCGATGGTGAAGGAGCCGAGCGGGCTGATGGCGTAGGACGGTTGCTGCCACGCGGGCAGCCCGGGGTCCGTGACCGTGCTGCGGAAGAGCGCGCTCGCCCTGCCGCCACGGGCGTCGGCGGTCACGGCGAGGCGCAGCCGGTAGGTGACCGAGGCTCCGGCCGGCAGGTGCGGCTCGCCGCCGAACGCCTCCAGGTCCCACATGGCACCGACGTTGGCGCCGGCGTGGAGCCGGGGGGTCTTCCACTCCGTGCTGCCGGGTGCCTGGAACTCCAGCCTGAGCTGGGTCTCCCTGATCCCCGCGTCGACGTCCGCCACCGTGAACCCGCTCTGCGTGGCGACCTCGTGGTCGGCGGAGTTCCTGAGGGTGGCGGTGAACTCGACCGCCGGGGCTCCGGCGGTGAGCGTGCCGGGGAACCCGTCCAGCGTGATCAACACCGGGTCGTTCTGGTTCTGGGCGGTCCCGACGGCCCGGGTGGCCCCGGGGGCCTGGGTGACTCCGCCGGCCTGGGGGGTCCCGGGGGCCTGGGTCGCCCCGGCGGACACCGGGGCCGCGGGCGCGCCCTGGGCGGCGGCCAGGCCCGTGCCGGAGGCCACGGCGGTCGCCGCGGCCAGGGCAAGGAATCTGCGGTGCTGAGTACGCAATGGGACCTCACGGAAGAAGACGGGCAGTACCCGGCAGAAGGTGGGTCCCGGGGTGTGAGGGGCCGCCGATCGCCATTTCCCCTGCTGCTGCTTCGCCCCCAAACCCTGAGCAACGACGGCATGTTATCGGACGGTGTGATCCATCCGTGAAGGGGTTTCCGTCCCGGGAGAAGAACGGGAGAGGTCGGGTGGGGGCGGCCTGCGCCCCCACCCCGGCTATCCGGCCACGCGGACCCTGCCGCCCACCTCGATCAGGCCCCCGGCCCGCAGCCCCGTGACGATCTGCGAGCCGCGCCCCTGGGTGATCGTCAGGTCGCGCCGCAGCTCGGCGGTCAGCAGCAGGGCGGCGGCGCCGGTGGCCTCGTCCTCGTCGATCCCGTCGCCGCGGCCGGGGAAGGCCCGCGCCCGGACGGTGCCGGCGGCCTCGTCCTGCCAGGCCCAGGCGTAGATCCACTCGCCCGGCGGCGGGACGTCCAGGGCGTCCACCTCCGTGGCCGAGCCGTACTGCTTCGTCGTCCGCCCGGGCGCCCACTCCGGGCGCGCCGAGATCCGGGTGAACTCGCCGTCGTGGCGCACACCGACGGCGCCGGCGGCGGTGACCAGCCGGTCCACCCCGAGCAGCCAGGCCGCGCCGACGCACGGGTGGCCGGCGAAGGGGAGGCGGACGCTGGGCGTGTAGATGTCGACGGCGCCGCGCACCGCGTCGTCCACGAACACGGTCTCGCTGAAGCCGAGTTCGCGGGCGAGTGCCAACCGGTCCGTCTCGCCGGGAAGGGCGGCACCGTCGCGGACCACACCGAGTTCGTTGCCGTGCGCACCGTCGGGGCCGCAGAAGACGCGAAGGACCTCATAGTCAGTCATCCGCCCAGCCAACCACGGCCGTGGCGCGGACCGGCCAATGATCCGTGATGAAAAGGCGGGGACGAATGTCGGCGGGCTCCAGTACTGTGCGCACTCGTCCCCATCAGCAGTCGCTCCTCACCCCCTCTCCCCACAGGAATGCCTCCGTGAATCTCGACTTCAGCGCCGAGCCCCTTTTCTCCTGGTATGTCGTCCTGCTGGCGATCAGCGGCATCGCCATGGTCGTCCTCGGCGCCATCAACATCGGCGGTGGGCTCAGCGGTGGCTGGCGCGCCGTCAACGTGCTCGCCGGCATGGCGTTCGCGGGCTACGCGTACTACCTCGCGTTCGTCTTCGAGGGCGGCGAGTACCGGATGTTCTTCCAGGCGTTCGTCCTGCCGCTGCTGCTGATAGCCAACGCGGTGAAGTCGCTGCTGGCGCGCGGCAACACGCCCGTCCCGCAGCCGGCCCCGGGCGCGGCACCATACGACCCGAACGCGCAGTTCGGCCCCGGCGCGCAGTACAACCCGTATGCCCAGTCGGCGCCCGTCCCGCCGCAGGGCGCCCCGGCTGCTCCGGCACCGGCCGCGCCGCCCGTCCAGCCGCAGGCCCCGCAGCCGCCGGCCGTCTGATCCCCGGGCCGGCACGGAGAACTCGGACCGGGCGCCGCTCCCCCTGACGGACGAGCGCGGAGAGCATCAGGAGCGGCCGTACCGCCCGGCGGCCCCGGTCCGGCCGCCCGTCGCGGTTGTGCGACGGGCGGAGGGGCCGGTCACGGCGTGAGCCGGTGCAGGTCCCGGGGGAAGAGCGTGGTGCGGCGGACGTTGTCCACCCCCGTCAGCCGCGCCGTCCACCGTTCCAGCCCGAGGGCGAAGCCGCCGTGCGGGGGCATGCCGTGGGCGAAGCAGCGCAGGTAGGCGGCGTACGGCTCCGGCGACTCGCCCCGGGCGGCGAGCGCGGCGAGGTAGTCCTCGTACCGGTGCAGCCGCTGACCGCCGGTGGCCAGCTCCAGTCCGCGGAAGAGCAGGTCGAAGCTGTTGGAGTACTCCGGCCGGCCCGGCTCGGGGTGCGTGTAGAACGGCCGCTTGCGCATCGGGTAGCCGACCACGAAGAGGAACTCGCTGCCGTGCTCGCGCAGCGCCCACTCACCGAGCCACCGCTCGTGCGCGGGCGCGAGGTCCGGCTCGTCGGCGCCCAGCAGCCGCATCGCGTCGGCGAAGTGGATCTGCGGGATCTCCGCCGGGACGACGGGCAGCTCCGCCCCGAGCAGCTCCACGGCGCCGGCGGCCCGGGTCTTCACCGACTCCAGCATCCCGGCGACGGCCTCGCGGACGACGGCCATCACCTCACGGTGGTCGGTGACGAAGCCGAGTTCGGCGTCGAGGCTGGTGTACTGGGCCAGGTGGCGCGCGGTGTCGTGCGGTTCGGCGCGGAAGACCGGCCCGGTCTCGTAGACGCGCTCGAAGACGCCGACCATGGCCTGCTTGAAGAACTGCGGCGACTGGGCGAGGTACGCGGGCCGGCCGAACCAGTCGAGGCCGAACACGTTGGCGCCGGACTCGGTCGCCGAGGAGACCACCTTCGGCGTCTGGATCTCGGTGAAGCCGAGGCTGTCGAGCGCCGCGCGGAACCCGGCCACCGAGGCGGCGGAGATCCGGTGCGGGGCGGCGAGCCGCGGATGCCGCAGCGTGACGGGCGCGCCGTCGAGGATGACGGGAAGGGTGGCCTGGACGTCCGGGCGGTAGAGGCTGAACGGCGGCGCCTCGGCGAGGCTGGACAGCACCTCGACGGTGGGGGCGGTCAGCTCGACGCCGTTCGGCGCCTGGGGGTTGGCGGTCACGGTGCCCCGGACCCGCAGCACCGTCTCCACGGGGAAGTCGGCCTCCCCCTCGGGGGCGACCACCTGGGCGAGCCCGGAGCGGTCCCGCAGGACGAGGAAGGTGACGGACTTCAGTGCGCGGCGGCGGTGCAGCCAGCCGCAGAGTTCGATGGACTCGCCGATGTGGCCGGGTAGTCCGGCGGCCAGGACACGGGCGGTCGTCGGGTGGATCATCGCGGCCCTCCGGGGGCGTCGTGGTGATCCCTTGGAAGTGCGGGCGAGAAGGGGACTCGCGGTACCACCGCACCTTCGCCGCCGCCCGAGGAGGACGGCGGCCTCGTTGCTGGCCCGGTGACGGGGGCCGGCCGGCGGGGCATTTCCTCCCCGCACTCAGGAGTGTCTTCCCTCCCGGACGCGAGGCCGCCTTCACAGCTGGTGGCGGCTCTCTCGGCTCGCGGGTCCTGGAGGTACTCGTCTCCCTCGACGCGTTGCAGGGAGAGTAGGCATCGCGCCACCGTCCGCGCAAGGCAAAATGCGGGGCGGGCGGCCGGTGCGGCCGCCCGCCCCGTGCGCGGGTCAGCCCGGGAGGAACTGGGCGCAGCGGTCGGCGTAGCCGCGGTCGATCGTCCAGTCGTCGCGGAGGATCTGGATCATCCTGTGCCCGGTCCGGGGTCCGACGACGCCGTCCACCTGGAGCTCGGTCCCGGGGAAGCGCGTGTTGACCACGGACTGGATCCGGCGGACGGCCCGGTCCGCGGGTCGACGTGCGCGGGCGGCAGCAGCCCCCGGTCCCCGTACAGCCGCAGCGCCTTGTGGCTCAGCCCGGTCCTGGCCGCGAGCTCCCCGATACCGACCAAGTCCTCGTGCATGCCCCCACTCTTGCCCCTGCCCCAGGGGCAGAGGCAAGCGCCTGCGCGTGGAGCGGTCCGGAAGCAGCGGCCCTCCGGCGCGGTCCGGAAGCGGCGGGCCTCCGGGGCGCCCCTGACGTGAACCCCGAGAGTCCGTCCGTCTTCCAGGTGACGGAGGTCCGGGCCGGGATCGCCATCCAGGCTGAGGATCCGGCGGCCGCCGCGGCGGAGCATGGAAGTACGCCGACCGGAGGGACCGGACCAGGCGCGAAGACCAGGGAGACCGCCATGAGCCGCCTCGCCCGCCCCCGTCACAACCGCGTCATCGCCGGCGTCTGCGCCGGGATCGCCGAGCGCTTCGGCCTGGCGCCGTGGACCGTCCGGATCATCTTCCTGGCGTCCTGCCTGCTGCCCGGCCCGCAGTTCCTGATCTACCTGGCGCTCTGGCTGCTGCTCCCCCAGGAGCCGTGACCGCGGGACGGCCTGCGCCCCTGCGGAACCGGGAGCCCCTGGAGCACCCGCAAGCCCTCGGAACGCCGGAGGGCCGCCCGTACCCCGGGATCACCGGGGTACGGGCGGCCCTCCGCGCGACGGGCGGGTCAGCCGCCGAGGCCGGGCAGCGGCAGGGTCTGGGTCAGACCACCGAGCGGGGTGCTGCCCAGGCCGGGAACGCTCGGGACGGCGGCGCGGGGGGCGTCGGCCGCCGGGGCGACGGCCTGGCCGGCGCTCGGGGTGAGGGTGCCGAGGGTGCCGAGGGTGCCGGCCACCTTGTCACCGCCGGGCAGCTTGCCGGCGGTGTCGACGACGGCGCCGGTGACGGCCGGGTTGGTCACCGCGCCGGTGGGAAGCCCGAGGCCACCCGCCGCAGCGGGGTCGGCGGACGCGCTGCCTGCGCCGACCGCCGCAATGGCGATGCCGAGCACGGCGGCGCCGGCGGCCTTGAGAGTGGCCTGCTTCATGTTCGTCCCCTTGGATCCTCGTCGGTGGCCGACATTCACGGCAGGCAGCGGGTTCCGCCGCCACGGCCGGTCGGCGGTGACTGGCACACCGTAGTGATTGGATCGCACGAGGATCAAAGGCGGTTAACCCACACGAGTGGGTAGTCAGATGAACGCCAACGCCCTTACGGGACAAAGGCGTTCATCCGACCATGCCGGTCACCCTCAGGAGCCGGCGCTGAACAGCCACTCCGCCTTGAGCTCGGCGTAGCCCGGCTTGATCACGTCGTTGATCATCGCCAGCCGCTCGTCGAACGGCAGGAACGCCGACTTCATCGCGTTCACCGTGAACCACTCCATGTCGCCCAGCGTGTAGCCGAACGCCTCCACCAGGTGCTCGAACTCGCGGCTCATGCTGGTGCCGCTCATCAGGCGGTTGTCGGTGTTGACCGTCACCCGGAACTTCAGCCGGCTGAGCAGCCCGATCGGGTGCTCGGCGTACGAAGTGGCCGCCGCCGTCTGGAGGTTGGAGGTCGGGCACATCTCCAGCGGGATGCGCTTGTCGCGCACGTACGCGGCCAGCCGGCCGAGCTCGACGCTGCCGTCCTCGTTCACCGTGATGTCGTCGACGATGCGGACGCCGTGGCCGAGCCGGTCGGCGCCGCAGCACTGCAGGGCCTCCCAGATCGACGGCAGGCCGAAGGCCTCGCCCGCGTGGATGGTGAAGTGGTTGTTCTCGCCCTTGAGGTAGTCGAAGGCGGCCTGGTGGCGGGTGGGGGGGTACCCGGCCTCGGCGCCGGCGATGTCGAAGCCGACGACGCCCGAGTCGCGGTGGCGGTTGGCCAGCTCGGCGATCTCGGAGGAGCGGGCGGCGTGCCGCATCGCGGTGATCAGGGTGCCGATGCGGATGCGGTGGCCGGCGGCGCGGGCGTTGGCCTCGCCGAGGCGGAAGCCCTCCTGGACGGCCTCGACGACCTCGTCGAGGGTCAGGCCGGCCTCCAGGTGCTGCTCGGGGGCGTAGCGGACCTCGGCGTAGACGACGCCGTCGGCGGCCAGGTCCTCGGCGCAGTCGGCGGCGACCTTGATCAGCGCCTCGCGGGTCTGCATCACGGCGCAGGTGTGCGCGAAGGTCTCCAGGTAGCGGACCAGCGAGCCGGAGTCGGCGGCCTCGCGGAACCACTCGCCGAGTTCCTTCGGGTCGTTGGTGGGGAGGCCCTCGTAGCCGACCGCGGCGGCCAGCTCGACGATGGTCTCCGGGCGCAGCCCACCGTCGAGGTGGTCGTGCAGGAGCACCTTCGGGGCGCGGGTGATCTGGTCGGGGGCGGGAATCCGGGGGCCGGTGCCCGCGGTGGTGACAGGGATCTGGTTCTCCATTGCGGGAGTGTAGCTCCTACGCGCGTAGACAGGCCACACCCCACACGCCGGTTCGGCCGATGTGCACCTGGAATTCCACCGACTGGACGATCCGCCGCCGCCGGAGGCCTCAGTCGTGCTGCAACAACCGCCCCCGCCGCGACAGCACGAAGTCCCGGAACGCCGCCACCGGCGGGGTCAGCGGCCGGCCCGCCGCCCACGCCAGCCCGATCGCCCGCCTGGTCCGCGGCGCCGTCACCTCCAGCTCCACCACCCCCGGCCGCGGCACCAGCGCGGGCGGCAGCAGCGCCACCCCCAGCCCGGCCGCGACCAGGCCGCGCAGCGTCTCCGCCTCCTCGCCCTCGAACGCGATCCGGGGCACGAAGCCGGCCTCCGCGCAGAACCCGTCGGTGATCGCGCGCAGCCCGTAGCCGCGCTCCAGCCCGACGAACGGGTCCTCGGCCACCTCGGCCAGCCGGATCCGGCGCCGCCCGGCCAGCCGGTGGTCGGCCGGGACGACCAGGTTCAGCCGCTGCTCGTCCAGCCGCCGCGCCACCAGCGCCGGGTCGTCGTCGGGCACCGGCGCGACCAGACAGAGGTCCAGCTCGCCGGCGCGCAGCCGCTCCAGCATCGCGCCGACGTAGTCCTGCACCAGTTGGAAGCGCACCTGCGGGTGCGCCGCCCGGAACCCCCGCAGGAGCGCCGGGACGGCGTCCGTCCCCATGGTGTGCAGGAAGCCGAACGCGACCCGCCCGGCCGCCGGGTCCGCCTCCGCCCGGGCTGCCTCGGCGCCGCGCTCGACCTCGGCCAGGGCGCGCTCCACCGAGGCCAGCAGCAGCCGCCCGGCCCTGGTCAGCCGGACCGTCCGGCCCTGACGGGCCAGCAGGTCCACGCCCAGCTCCGCCTCCAGCCGGGCCACCGCCCGGGACAGCGTCGGCTGCGGCACGCCCAGCAGCGCGGCCGCCTGCGTCACGTGCTCCAGCCGGGCCACCGCCGCGAACTGGGCCAGCCGGGGCGCCAGCAGGGCGGCCGGCTCCTCCGGCCCCAACTCGGCGAGCCGGTGGGGCAGCCCGGGTTCCGCCATGCCGTCCGTCACCTCTGCGCCACCTTCACCACGACGACCTCGACTCATGCGCTGACGTATGGATTATCGGCCGATCATGTATTGGACGCATCAGCTGGGGCAGGCCTAACGTCGACGTCATGCAGCCCTCCAGTACCGGGGCATCCGTGGCCACTCCGGATGCCCTCGCCCAGCCGTCCCTCCGCACCGCAACCGCGGACGACCGCCACCGCCCCGGGCAGCGCGCCTTCCGACGCGCCAACCTCGCCCTCTTCGCCGCCGGTGTCGCGACCTTCGTCCTGCTCTACTCCACCCAGGGCCTGCTGCCGGTCCTCTCGGCCGACCTCGACCTCACCCCCGGCCAGGCCAGCTGGACGGCGTCCGCCGCCACCCTCGGCCTCGCCCTCGCCCTGCTCCCGGCCAGCGCGCTCTCCGACCGGTACGGGCGCACCGCGGTGATGACGGCCTCCACCCTGGCCGCCTCCGCCCTCGCCCTCGCCCTGCCGTTCGCCCCGGACCTCACCACCCTGGTCGTCCTGCGCGTCCTCCAGGGCGCCGCCCTCGCCGGACTGCCCGCCACCGCGATGGCCTACCTCGCCGAGGAGGTGCACCCCAGCGCCCTCGCCTCCGCGATGGGCCTGTACGTGGCCGGCAACAGCATCGGTGGCATGGGCGGCCGGCTGCTCTCCGGCTGGGTCGCGGCCGGCTTCGGCTGGCGCTGGGGCCTGGCCGCCTCCGCCGCCCTCGCGCTGCTCGCGGCGCTCGCCTTCCGGCTGCTGATCCCCGCCGCCCGCCACTTCACCCCGGCCCCGGTGGACGCCCGCGCCCTCGCCCGCACCGTCGGCCGGCACCTGCGCAACCCGCTGCTGGTCCGGCTGTACGCGCTCGGGCTGCTCTTCATGGCCGTGTTCGGCGCGGTCTACAACACCGTCGGCTACCGCCTGGTCTCCGCGCCGTTCCACCTGCCGGAGTCGGTCGCCGCCTCGATCTTCGTGGTCTACCTGGTCGGCACCGGCACCTCGGCCGCCGCCGGCCGCCTCTCCGGCCGCCTCGGCCGCCGCGGCGCCCTCTACGTCGCCATCGGCGTGACCGCCGCCGGCCTGCTGCTCTCCCTCGCCGGCTCGCTGCTCTGCGCCCTGCTCGGCCTGGTCCTGATCACCGCCGGCTTCTTCGCCGGCCACGCCACCGCCTCCTCGGCCGTCGGCCGCACCGCCACCGAGGGCCGCGCCCAGGCCTCCGCGCTCTACCTGATCGCCTACTACCTGGGCAACAGCCTCGGCGGCACCGTCGGCGCCGACGCCTACCACTCCACCGGCTGGTCCGGCGCCGCCGCCGTCGGCCTCACCGCCATGACCCTCGCCGCCGCCGTCACCCTCTACGCCACCCGCCAGGCCCACACCGCCCGCCGCGGTGTCCGGGCCGCCCACTGACCGCACCTCACGGCGGATACCTGACGCAGGGTGTCAGGTATCCGCCATAGCCTTCCCCTCGTCCCGCCGGCCCGACCAGAGGAAAGCACCATGGCGACCTTCGTTCTCATCCCCGGCATGCTGCACGGCGCCTGGTGGTACCGGCCGCTCACCGACGGCCTGCGGGCCGCCGGGCACGAGGTGTACCCGCTGACGCTGACCGGGGTGAGCGAGCGCGGGCACCTGAACAACGCGGCGGTCAACCTGGAGACGCACATCCGGGACGTACTGGGGACGCTGGAGGCCGAGCAGCTGACCGACGTCGTGCTGGTCGGGCACAGCTACGGCGGGATGGTCGCCTCCGGGGTGGCCGACCGGGCGCCGGAGCGGATCGGGGCGCTGGTCTACGCGGACGCCTTCGTCCCGCGTGACGGCGAGTCGGCCTACCAGATCGTCAACGAGGTCTGGAAGCAGCGCTACCTGGCCGGCGCCGCCGCGGGCGACGGCTCCACCGTGGTCGGCCTCAGCCCGTTCCTCGACCCGCGCGCCACCGTCCACCCGCTGGCCAGCCTGTTCCAGCCGGTCACCCTCACCGGTGCGGCCGACGCCGTCACCCGCCGCACCTACATCCACGCCGAGCGCTTCCCGGACACCCCGTTCCTGGAGACGGTCGCCCGCGTCCGCAACGACCCCGCCTGGACCGTCCACACCCTCCCCGTCGGCCACGACCTGGTCCGCGAGGCGCCGGACGAGTTCCTCAAGATCACCCTCGCCGCCGCCGGGTGATGCCCGCCCCGGCCGTCGGCGTGCATCGATACACTCCGCAATATGAGCATCGATCCTGCTGTGTACGCCCGGTTGCGAGAGATCGCCGATCAGCTGCCGCAGATCCCCGGGATAGGGAAGGTCGAGATCGCCGACGGCGAAATCATGATGATGATGTCGCCAGTCAAGAAGCACGAGCTCGCCGTGATCCGAATCGCCCGGCAACTCAACGCCCAGCTCCCGCAGACGCATCCGGGTCACATCGCGCACCCTGGCGCCGATCTGGAGGACGCCGGGCTCGGCCGACTGCGGAATCCCGACCTGATGGTGTTCTCCGAGAAGGTCCTCGAAAGCGACCAGCCTGCGCTCCTACCGCACGAGGTCCTGCTGGTCGTCGAGATCGTCTCGAAGTCCAATCCCAAGAACGACTACCAGGCCAAGGTCCACGACTACGCGGCCATGGGCATTCCGTTCTACCTGATCGTCGACCCCCGAACCGGCACCGGCATCGTGCACTCGGAGCCCGGCTACACCTCGCGCAAGGAGTTCGCCTTCGGCGACACCATCACCGTCGGCCCGTGGACCCTCGACACCAGCAGTCTGCTCACGTACGCCTGATCAGGCGTACGTGAGCAGACGTGCGGCTCACGCGATCCGGTCCAGCACGATCGGGTTCGGGGTGAACGCCGTGCCGGCCGGGGAGACCTCGATGCCGCCGGCGAGCGCCTCGACGGCGTAGTCGTAGCGCTCGGGGGTGTCGGTGTGCAGGGTCAGCAGGGGCTGGCCGGCCACCACGGTGTCGCCGGGCTTGGCGTGCATCTCGACGCCGGCGCCGGCCTGCACCGGGTCCTCCTTGCGGGCGCGGCCCGCGCCGAGGCGCCAGGCGCAGACGCCGACGGCGTACGCGTCCAGCGTGGTGAGGACGCCCGAGGCCGGGGCGGTGATGACGTGCTGCTCGCGGGCGACGGGCAGCGGGGCGTCGACGTCGCCGCCCTGGGCGGCGATCATGCGGCGCCAGTGGTCCATCGCGGAGCCGTCGCGCAGCGCGTCGGCCGGGTCCTTGCCGTGCACGCCGGCCGCGGCGAGCATCTCGCGGGCCAGGGCGACGGTCAGCTCGACGACGTCGGCGGGGCCGCCGCCGGCCAGCACCTCGACCGACTCGCGGACCTCCAGCGCGTTGCCCGCGGTGAGGCCGAGCGGGGTGGACATGTCGGTGAGCAGGGCGACGGTGTTGACGCCGGCCGAGGTGCCGAGGCCGACCATGGTGCGGGCCAGCTCACGGGCGTCGTCGAGGTTCTTCATGAAGGCGCCGGATCCGACCTTGACGTCCAGCACCAGCGCGCCGGTGCCCTCGGCGATCTTCTTGGACATGATCGAGGAGGCGATCAGCGGGATCGCCTCGACGGTGCCGGTGACGTCGCGCAGGGCGTACAGCTTCTTGTCGGCGGGGGCGAGGCCGTCGCCGGCCGCACAGATCACCGCGCCGGCGTCGCGCAGCACCTGGAGCATCTCCTCGTTGGAGAGCAGGGCGCGCCAGCCGGGGATGGACTCCAGCTTGTCGAGCGCCGGTGTGGCCGAGGCCGCGGCCGGAGAGCTGCGGGACGGCGGCGCCGCAGGCGGCGACCAGCGGGGCGAGCGGCAGGGTGATCTTGTCGCCGACGCCGCCGGTGGAGTGCTTGTCGCTGGTCGGCTGCGCCAGCGAGGAGAAGTCCATCCGGACGCCGGAGCGGATCATCGCGTCGGTCCAGCGGCTGATCTCCCGCAGGTTCATGCCGTTGAGCAGGATGGCCATGGCGAGGGCGGACATCTGCTCGTCGGCGACGTGGCCGCGGGTGTAGGCGTCGATGACCCAGTCGATCTGAGCGTCGCTCAGCTCTCCGCGGTCGCGCTTGGTCCTGATGACGGAGATGGCGTCCATGGCTGCTCCATTGCTACCGGAGGGGTTCGAAAGCTGTGAGTTCGAAAGGCTGTGAAAAGCGAAGAGTGTCGCGAGGTGGCCGGATTACGACCCACTCGCGACACTCTACGCGCGTAACAAAGGCAAAGACTAGAGCCGCTCCGGCCCGAACGCGTCGGGCAGGACGTCACCCATCGGCTTCACGCCGGACGGCAGCTCGATCAGCAGGTCCGGACCGCCGTGCTCGTACAGCAGCTGGCGGCAACGGCCGCACGGCATCAGCAGCTGGCCGTCCCCGTCCACACAGGTGAACGCGGTCAGCCGGCCGCCGCCGCTCGCGTACAGCGCGGAGACCAGGCCGCACTCGGCGCAGAGGCCGAGCCCGTACGAGGCGTTCTCCACGTTGCAGCCGGTGACCAGCCGCCCGTCGTCGACCAGCGCCGCCGCGCCGACCGGGAACTTGCTGTACGGGGCGTAGGCGTGGCCCATCGCCTCCCGCGCGGCCGCGCGCAGCGCCTCCCAGTCGACCGCCGGGGTCGCCGCGGACGTCACTTGCCCTCGCCCTTGCGGTAGATCTGGCCGTCCGCCTTCGGCATCCGCAGCCGCTGCGAGGCCAGCGAGAGCACCACCAGGGTGATCACGTACGGCGTGGCGACGATCAGCGGGCGCTGCACCTCGTCGGTGGTCGCGTACCAGGCGAACAGGCCGCCGGAGACCACGAAGGTGATCGCCGCGGAGGTGAGCTTCCGGCGGTACACGTGCCAGAACGCGAGCAGGAACATCGCGATCGCGACCGTCAGGATCAGCACGTGCACCGACTCCGGGTCACGGAGCTGGAGGCTGTCGGTGAAGCCGAACAGGCCGGCGCCCATGGCGAGGCCGCCCGGCAGCCAGTTGCCGAAGATCATCGCCGCGAGGCCGATGAAGCCCCGGCCGAGGGTCTGGCCGTCCTTGTAGAAGTGCGCGGCGACCAGCGAGAGGTACGCACCGCCGAGGCCCGCGAAGGCACCGGAGGCGACGACCGCGTAGTACTTGTACTTGTAGACGTTGACGCCCAGCGACTCGGCCGCGGTCGGGTTCTCGCCGCAGGAGCGCAGGCGCAGGCCGAACACCGTGCGCCAGAGGATGAAGTAGGTGGCCACGATCAGCGCACCGGCCAGCGGCACCACCACGGAGATGTTGGTGACCAGGCCGCCGAGCACACCCGCGACGTCGGAGACCAGGAACCAGTGGTTGGTCTCGATGTCCTTCAGCCACGAGGAGAGACCGGGGATGGTGATGTACGGCAGCGGATCGGCCGGCGGGGACTGGTTCGCACCGGCGCCGACGGAGATGTAGTCCTTGTAGTAGATCCGGTTGACGTACGCGCAGATGCCGGGGATCAGCAGGTTGATACCGACACCGGAGACGATGTGGTCGACGCCGAAGGTGACGGTGATGACGGCGTGCAGCAGGCCGCCGAGCGCGCCGCCGAGCATGCCGGCCAGCAGGCCGACCCACGGGTTGTACAGGTAGCCGGCCCAGGCGCCGCAGAAGGTGCCGGCGACCATCATGCCTTCGAGACCGATGTTGACCACGCCGGCCCGCTCGGACCAGAGACCGCCGAGACCGGCCATGCCGATCGGCACGGCGGCGCTCAGCGCGGCGGTGACCTGCCCGGAGGAGGTCAGCGAGTGGTTGCCGGTGGCCACGCCCACGGCGGAGAAGAGGACCAGGGCGCCGGCGATCAGCAGCAGCACCACGGGCCAGGACATCTTGCGCTTCTTGGCGGGGGCGCCCGGCGCCTTCGCACGGGCAGCGGTGGCGGTACTCATGCCGACACCTCCTTCTTCTCGTTGGCGGCGGCCTGGGCGGCGAGTTCGGCGCCGACCTTCTGCTGCTGGCGCTTGAGGCCGTAACGGCGCACCAGCTCGTACGCGACGACGACGCAGATGACGATGGTGCCCTGCATGACCGGGACGATCTCCTGCGGGAACCCGCCCTGGTTCGGCAGCAGCGCGCCGGTGGTGTCCAGGAAGGAGAAGAGCAGCGCCGAGAAGGCCATGCCGATCGGGCTGTTGCGGCCCAGCAGTGCGACCGAGATGCCCAGGAAGCCGAGGCCGGGCTGGAAGCTCTGGCCGAAGTAGTACGAGTTCTGCAGCAGCTCGGGCAGGCCGATCAGGCCGGCCAGCGCGCCGGAGACCAGCATCGAGATGACGATCATGCGCTTGACGTTCACGCCGGACGCGGTGGCCGCGGACTCCGAGCGGCCGGTGGCCCGCAGGTCGAAGCCGAAGCGGGTGCGGGTCAGGGTGAACTGGAACGCCACGCCGACCAGGATCGCGATGAAGAGGAAGCCGTAGAGCGGGCCGCCGTTGGTGTCCAGCGCGAAGAAGTGGCTGGACTGCGAGACCGGGGCGGTCTGGATCGCGTTGGTGGTGCCGCCCTTCTCCGGCGCGAAGATGCCGGGGACGAGCAGCAGACCGACGATGGCGATCGCGATCGCGTTCAGCATGATGGTCGAGATGACCTCGCTGACGCCGCGGAAGACCTTCAGCAGACCGGCGATGCTCGCGTACAGGCCGCCGACCAGCATGGCGGTGATCAGCAGCAGCGGGATCTGGATGAACGACGGCAGGTCGAGCCGGCTGCCGACGTACGCCGCGAACAGCGCCGCGACCTTGTACTGGCCCTCGACACCGATGTTGAAGAGGTTCATCCGGAAGCCGAACGCGGCGGCCGCGGCGGCCAGGTAGTACGTGGTGGCCCGGTTCAGGATCAGCACCTGGCCGTCGGCCTTGGTGCCGAACGTGACCATCACGTTCCAGGCGTCGAACGGGTTCTTGCCCGAGGTCGCCAGCAGGACCGAGCAGATCGCCACCGACAGCACGACGGCGAGCACCGGCGCCGCGAGGGCGAGCACGATCTTCTCGACGCTGAACCGCTGCGCCAGCGAGCTCTTGGCCGCGGGGGCGGCGGGGTTGGGACTGGTCATGTGGCTACTCCCCCGCCTGCGGGTCGGCGGTGTCGGTGGGGGTCTCGGACGGGGCGTCGTCCCCTGCGGCGGCCTCGGTGCCCTCGGCCAGGGTGGCGTGGAACTCCTCCACGGCGTCCGCCTCGGACTCGATGTGGCCGCGGGCCGCACCGGTCATGGCGGTACCCAGGTCCTCGGCGGTGACGGTGGCCGGGTCGGCATCGGCGACCAGACGGCCGCGGTAGATCACCCGGATGGTGTCGGAGAGGCCGATCAGCTCGTCCAGGTCGGCGGAGATCAGCAGCACCGCGAGGCCGGCCCGCTGGGCGGTCCGGATGTGCTCCCAGATCTGCGCCTGCGCGCCGACGTCCACACCGCGGGTGGGGTGGGCGGCGATCAGCAGCTTGGGCTGGTGGCTCATCTCGCGGCCGATGATCAGCTTCTGCTGGTTGCCGCCGGAGAGGGAGGCCGCGGTGACCTCGATGCCGGGGGTGCGGACGTCGTACTCGTCGACGATCCGCTGGGTGTCCCTGCGGGCGGCGGCCGGGTCGAGCAGCACGCCCCTGGAGTTCGGGCTCTCGGTGACGTGGCCGAGGATCCGGTTCTCCCAGAGCGGGGCCTCCAGCAGCAGGCCGTGCCGGTGGCGGTCCTCGGGGATGTACCCGATGCCGGCCTCGCGGCGGGAGCGGGTGAGCGAGCCGGAGAGGTCCTTGCCGTCCAGGGTGACCGTCCCGCCGTCCAGCGGGAGCATGCCCATGATGGCCTCGACCAGTTCGGCCTGGCCGTTGCCCTCGACGCCGGCGATGCCGAGGATCTCGCCCTTGTGGATGCGCAGCGAGATGTCGTCCAGCACCACGCGCTCGATGCCCTCGGCGTCGGTCTTGGCGATCCGCAGGCCCTGGACGTCGAGCATCTCGTTGGTGGTGACGGTCGACTCGCGGCTCTCCGGGGAGGGCAGCTCGGCGCCGACCATCATCTCGGCGAGCTGGCGCGCCGAGACGGTGCCCGGGTCGGCGTCGCCGACCGTGGTGCCGCGCCGGATGACGCTGATCGCGTCCGCCACCGCCAGCACCTCGTGCAGCTTGTGCGAGATGAAGATGACGGTGACGCCCTCGGCCTTGAGCTCGCGCAGGTTGTCGAAGAGCGCGTCGACCTCCTGCGGGACGAGCACCGCGGTGGGCTCGTCGAGGATGAGGATCTTGGCGCCGCGGTAGAGCACCTTGAGGATCTCGACCCGCTGGCGGTCGGCCACGCCGAGGTCCTCGACCAGGGCGTCCGGGCGCACGCCCAGCCCGTACTGGTCGGAGAGCTCCTTGATCTTCGCCTTGGCCTTGGCGCCGATGCCGTAGAGCTTCTCGCCGCCGAGGACGACGTTCTCCCAGACGGTCAGGTTGTCGGCGAGCATGAAGTGCTGGTGCACCATGCCGATGCCGCGCGCGATGGCCTCGCCCGGGGTGTTGAACTCGCACAGCTCGCCGTTGATCGCGATGGTGCCCTCGTCCGGCTTCTGCATGCCGTAGAGGATCTTCATCAGCGTCGACTTGCCGGCGCCGTTCTCACCCATGAGGGCGTGCACGGTGCCGGTGCGGACGGTGAGGTTGATGTCGTGGTTGGCCACGACACCGGGGAAGCGCTTGGTGATGCCGCGCAGTTCGACGGCCGGTGTCGCCGTCCCCGCGCTGGGGGTACCGCCCTTGTTGAGGGCAGGGTCGGATGCGGTGATGGCGATCTCCTGGTGGTCTGGAGGCGCGTCGTTGCGCTGGAGGGCCAAGAAAAAACGATGAGGTACAGGACGGGGCCCGGGGGTGCGCACTGAGCGCACCCTGCCGGGCCCCTCCCTGATGCCGTGTCAATCATTGCGCTGCCGGGCAGGTGGCAGCGGCAGCGACGTCCCGCCGCGTCCTTACTTGGACGGGTCGGTCGGGACGGTGGTGGCGCCGCTCTTGATGGCGGTGGCGGCGTCGTTGAGCTTGCCCTGGATGTCGTCGATCTTGCCGCCGGTGGTGGCGAGCGAGACGCCGTCGGCCTTCAGGTCGAAGTTCTTCACGCCGGTGAAGGGGGAGCCCTTCTTGGCGGACTCGATGTAGGCGTAGACGGCCTTGTCGACGTTCTTCACCATCGAGGTGAGGATGCTGTTCTTGTACTTCGCCAGGGCCGGCTGGGCGGCCTGGTCGGAGTCGACGCCGATGGCCAGCTTGCCGGCGTTGGCGACGGCCTCGATGGAGCCGTTGCCGGAGGAGCCGGCCGCGGAGTAGATGACGTCCGCGCCCTTGTCCAGCTGGCCGTTCGCGGCCTCCTTGCCCTTGTCGGGCGAGTTGAAGCCGGAGAAGTCCGGGGGCGTGGTGAGGTAGGTGGTCTCGATCGCGATGTCCGGGGTGACGGACTTCGCGCCGGCCTTGTAACCCGCCTCGAACTTCTTGATCAGCTCGGACTGCACGCCGCCGATGAAGCCGATGTGCTTGGTCTTGCTCTTGAGGGCGGCGGCCACGCCGGCCAGGTACGAGCCCTCCTGCTCCGAGAACGTCAGCGAGGTGACGTTGCTCGGCTGGGTGTCGGAGGCCGAGTCGATGATCGCGAACTTGGTGTTCGGGTTCTCCTTGGCGACCTTCTCGACCGCGGCCTGGTACACGAAGCCGACCGCGATGATCGGGTTGTACCCGGAGGTGACCAGGTTCTTGAGGCGGGTCTCCTTGTCGGCCTCGGCCTCACCGGTCTTGGCGTCGGCCTCGGTGACGGAGACGCCGAGGTCGGCCTTGGCCTTGTCGAGGCCACGGGCGGCGGAGTCGTTGAACGACTGGTCGCCACGGCCGCCGATGTCGTAGGCCATGCCGACCTTCAGGCCGCCCTCGGAGGAGCCCGAGGAGGTGTTGGTGTCGTTGCTCTTTGCGCCGCAAGCGGCGAGCGAGGCAATGCCCAGGGAACCCGAGAGCACAACCGCGGCGAGCTTAGTTGAACGGCGCAAGGGAATATCTCCTTCTCACACGCACCCGATTAGCGTGGTCGGACGCCACCGTAACGCGCGTAGAACACGGTTGTGTTACGGGCCGCCGGAGCATTCGGGTTGTTATCAAACCGTGGTCTGACAACCATCCCGGCTCCCCTCTCCCCTGGCGGACGGTGACTGAAACTGGCCCAGCCCAGTTTACGTAACCGGACATAAAGCCAGACTTCAGGCAAACCGGGCCGCTGTGAGCCTTACTCCCCGTCCACCTGCCGCCCGCCGGGCCCCCCGTCCAGCGCCAACGCCACGAACAGCTCCACGCCGATCCCGATCGCCCGCTCGTCCACGTCGAAACGGCCCTGGTGCAGGTCGCGCACGGTGGCGTCGCCGGGGGCGCGGACGCCCAGCCGGGCCAGCGCACCCGGGGCGTGCTCCAGGTACCAGGAGAAGTCCTCGCCGCCCAGGCTCTGCTCGGTCTCCTCCACCACCTGGCGGCCGTCCTGGCCGAACCGGGCCGTCATGGCGGCCTCCAGCAGACCCACCGAGACCGCCTCGTTGACCACCGGCGGCACCCCGCGGTGGTAGTCGAGCGTCCACTTCGCCCGGTAGGTCTCGGCCAGCTTGGCGATCAGCTCGTGCAGCTGGTCCGGCGCCTCGCGCCAGCCGGCCAGGTCCAGGCAGCGGACGGTGCCCTCCAGCTCGGCGTGCTGCGGGATCACGTTGGGCGCGGAGCCGGAGGCGATCCGGCCCCAGACCAGGCTGACGCCCCAGCGCGGGTCCATCCGGCGGCCCAGCGCGGCCGGCAGGTCGGCGGCCATCCGGGCGATCGCCGTCACCAGGTCGGTGGTCAGGTGCGGGCGGGCGGTGTGACCGCCCGGGCCGTCCAGGTGCAGCACCAGCCGGTCGCAGGCCGAGGTGATCGCCCCGGTGCGCAGCCCGATCCGCCCGGCCTCCACCTTGGGGTCGCAGTGCACCGCGAAGATCCGGCCGACGCCGTCCATCCCGCCGGCGTTGATCACGTCCAGCGCCCCGCCCGGCATGACCTCCTCGGCCGGCTGGAAGACCAGCCGGACGGGCCGGCGCAGCTCGCCGGTGCGAGCGGCCTCCGCCAGCACCAGGGCGGTGCCCAGCACCACGGAGGTGTGCACGTCGTGGCCGCAGGCGTGCGCCCGGCCGGGGACGGTCGAGCGGTACGGGACGTCCGTCTTGGCGTCGTCGATCGGCAGCGCGTCGATGTCGGCGCGGAACGCCAGGAACTCGGCGCCGCGCGGGGTCCCGTCCGGGACGATGTCCACGGTCATCCCGGTGCCGCCGGGCAGCACCCGGGGGGCCAGGCCCGCCGCCGTCAGCCGGTCGCGCAGCAGGCCGGTGGTGCGGAACTCCTGGCGTCCCAGCTCCGGGTGCCGGTGCAAATCGCGGCGGAAGGCGATCAGCTCCGGCTCCAGCGCCCTGACCCGGCCGCGCAGGTCTGCGGAGGGGCGGGCAGCGGTGAGCGTGACGGCCGACTGGGCGGACTCAGGACGGTTCATCTCAACAAGAGTAGGCCTGTTGGGGGGATTTGGCCCGACTTCCCCGAAAGTAGTCCCCGGATGGGCGCATACCGGCCGAGCAGGTGGGTATGACATCTCGTTTTAGCCGCCTTCCCCGGGTTGCGTGTCCTGTGCAACGACCGCCCGCGCCGGCGGTCACGGCCCGCGCCGCGGCGGTGTGACGATCCTTCAGAACCGCTCGTCCGGCGTGTACGTCCCCCACACCTCGCGCAGCGCGTCGCAGACCTCGCCGAGCGTGGCCCGGGCGGCCAGCGCCTCCTTCATCGGGTACAGCACGTTGTCGCGCCCCCCGGCCGCCCGGCGCAGCGCGCCGAGCGAGCGGGCGACCGCCGAGGAGTCCCGCCCGGCCCGCAACCGGGCCAGCCGCCCGGCCTGCTGCTCCTCGATCGCGGGGTCCACCCGCAGCGGCTGGTACGGCTCCTCGGCGTCCAGCCGGAAGCGGTTGACGCCGACGACCGTCCGCTCGCCCGAGTCGGTCTCCTGCTGGACGCGGTAGGCCGTGCGCTCGATCTCGGCCTTCTGGTAGCCGGCCTCGATCGCGGCCACCGCGCCGCCCAGCTCCTCGACCCTGGCCATCAGGGCGAGGGCGGCGGCCTCCACCTCGTCGGTCAGCGACTCGACCACGTACGAGCCCGCGAAGGGGTCGACGGTGGCGGTGACGTCGGTCTCGTGGGCGAGTACCTGCTGGGTGCGCAGCGCCAGCCGGGCGGACTTCTCGGTGGGCAGCGCGATCGCCTCGTCGAAGCCGTTGGTGTGCAGCGACTGGGTGCCGCCGAGCACCGCCGCCAGCGCCTGCACCGAGACCCGGACGAGGTTGACCTCGGGCTGCTGCGCCGTCAGCTGCACCCCGGCGGTCTGGGTGTGGAAGCGGAGCATCTGCGAGCGCGGGTCCTGCGCGCCGAACTCCTCGCGCATGACGCGGGCCCAGATCCGGCGGGCGGCGCGGAACTTGGCCACCTCCTCCAGCAGGGTGGTGCGGGCCACGAAGAAGAAGGAGAGCCGGGGCGCGAAGTCGTCGACCGCCATGCCGGCCGCGACGGCGGTGCGCACGTACGCGATGCCGTTGGCGAGGGTGAAGGCGATCTCCTGCGCGGGGCCCGCCCCGGCCTCGGCCATGTGGTAGCCCGAGATCGAGATGGTGTTCCAGCGGGGGATCTCGGCCCGGCAGTACCGGAACACGTCCGCGACCAGCCGCAGCGAGGGCTTCGGCGGGAAGATGTAGGTGCCGCGGGCGATGTACTCCTTCAGCACGTCGTTCTGCACGGTGCCGGTCAGCCGGGCCGGCGCGACGCCCTGGGCCTCGCCGACCAGCTGGTACAGGAGCAGCAGCAGGCCGGCGGGCGCGTTGATGGTCATCGAGGTGGAGACCTCGCCCAGCGGGATGCCGTCGAACAGGACGCCCATGTCCTCGACGCTGTCGATCGCCACCCCGACCTTGCCGACCTCGCCGGCCGCGATCCGGGCGTCCGAGTCGTAGCCCATCTGGGTGGGCAGGTCGAAGGCGACCGAGAGACCGGTGCCGCCGCCGGCGATCAGCTGGCGGTAGCGGGCGTTGGACTCGGCGGCGGTGCCGAAGCCGGCGTACTGGCGCATCGTCCACGGCCGGCCGGTGTACATCGTCGGGTAGACGCCCCGGGTGTACGGGTACTCCCCCGGGCTGCCGAGGCGTTCCCGCGGGTCCCAGCCGGCCAGGTCCCCGGGGCCGTAGAGCGGTGCGAACGGGAAGCCCGACTCGGTGCGGCGCGGCTCGGCTGCCATGGTGTCCTCCGCGGGATCGGCGGGGCGGTGCACACTCGTCCCTTTCGAATCTAGGCGGTGACGGGCGGCGCCGACACCGTTGAGATGATCGGGTGAGCGACCGAATCGCTTCCGACCCCACGCTTCCGAGGAGTGGCAATGACCGAACAGAAGGTGGCCGTGGTCACTGGTGCGAGCAGCGGGATCGGCGCCGCGACCGCCCGCCGGCTCGCCGCCGAGGGCTTCGACGTGGTGCTGACCGCCCGCCGGACCGACCGGATCGAGGCCCTGGCCAAGGAGACCGGCGGCCGGGCGTACACCCTGGACGTCACCGACCGGGCGGCCGTGGACGCCTTCGCGGCCGCGATCGGCCGGGTGGACGTGCTGGTCAACAACGCCGGCGGGGCGATCGGCGCCGAGTCGGTGGAGACCGGCGACCCGGCCGACTGGCTGGCGATGTACGAGGTCAACGTGCTCGGCGTGCTGCACATGACGCAGGCCCTGCTGCCGGCGCTGCGGGCGAGCGGCGACGGCACCGTCCTCGTCCTCTCCTCCACCGCCGCGCTGACCGCCTACGAGGGCGGCGGCGGCTACGTGGCGGCCAAGCACGCGGCGCACACCATCGCGGCGACGCTGCGGCTGGAGCTGTGCGGCGAGCCGATCCGGGTGATCGAGATCGCGCCCGGCATGGTGCGGTCCGAGGGCTTCGCGGTGACCCGGTTCCGGGGTGACGAGGAGAAGGCGGCGGCCGTGTACGCGGGCGTCGCCGAGCCGCTGACCTCGGAGGACGTCGCGGACACCGTCGCCTGGGCGGTCACCCGGCCCCCGCACGTCAACATCGACCTGCTGGTGGTCCGCCCGCGCGCCCAGGCCGCCAACCACAAGGTGCACCGGGCCTGACGCAGGACGGGCGGGCAGCCCGGGGGGGCAGTGATCGGACGTGTCACCCCAGAGTGGTACATACGTGCGATGAAATCTCTCCGGGCCTCCCGCCCGCGGGTTCTGCTGACCGCACTCGCGGCCGGCACCCTGCTCCTCAGCTCCGCCTGCAACGACAGCACCAAGCCCGCCCAGGACCAGGCCGCCGGGGCCACCTCCCCGGCCGCCACCCCGACGGCGACCCCGACGCCGACGCCGACGCCCACCGGGGCGGACGACCCGGCGCTCAAGTCCTTCTACGGCCAGCAGATCGCCTGGGCCGCCTGCCCGGCCGACCCCCAGGCCGAGCAGGCCAAGATCGACATATCCGGGTTGCTCTGCGGCAAGCTGCACGTCCCGCTCGACTACACCCACCCCGCCGCCGACGCCCTCGACATCGCGATGATCAAGCTGCCGGCCGCCAAGCCGGACCAGAAGGTCGGCTCGCTGATGGTCAACCCGGGCGGCCCCGGCGCCTCGGGCATCGAGATGGTCAAGTACGGCGCCAAGGACTTCGACGGCGCCCTGCACAACCGCTTCGACGTGATCGGCTTCGACCCCCGCGGCACCGGCGACAGCTCGCCGGTCGTCTGCTTCGACGACAAGCAGAAGGACGCCCGCAACGAGGCCGACGACCCGCTCGACCCTGCGGTCCGCAAGGCCGAGCACGTCAAGAACGCCACCGAGCACGCCGCGGCCTGCCAGGCCAAGTCCGGCAAGCTGCTGCCCTTCGTCGGCACCCGCAACACCGCCCGGGACCTGGACGTGCTGCGCGCGGCCGTCGGCGACAAGAAGCTGAACTACCTCGGCGTCTCCTACGGCACCTACCTCGGCGCGGTCTACGCCGAGGAGTTCCCGAAGAACGCCGGCCGGCTCATCCTGGACGGCGCCGTCGACCCCGCCCAGGACCAGCTGGACCACGGCATCGACCAGCAGGTCGGCTTCGAGAAGTCCTTCGAGCGCTTCGCCGCCGACTGCGTGCAGAACCACGCCGCCGAGTGCCCGCTCGGCAAGGACCCGGCCAAGGCCGCCAAGAAGGCGGCCGACTTCCTCGACGGCCTGCACGACCACCCGATGACCGCCAAGGACGGCCGCAAGCTCGGCCGGGACCTCGCCTGGACCGGCACCACCCAGCTGCTGTACGGCGACGAGAAGACGACCTGGCAGTACCTGCGCAACGCGCTCGGCTGGGCGATGGTCGCCAACAAGGCCGACGCCCTGCTGGCGTTCGCGGACGAGTACAACGGCCGTGACGCGAAGGGCCACTACAACGCGATGGAGGAGGCGAACGGCGCGATCAGGTGCGCCGACAACGCCGCCCCGGCCCCGACCCCCGAGAAGGCCCAGCAGGCCGTGGCCAAGCTCCAGGCCGAGGCCCCGCTGTTCTCCAGGGGCGTCACGGTGGACGACTACAGCGAGCCGGGCTGCGCGTACTGGCCGTTCAAGACCCCGGAGAAGGCGCACACGATCCGCGCCGAGGGCGCCGACCCGATCCTGGTCGTCGGCTCCACCGGCGACCCGGCCACCCCGTACGCCTCCGCCGAGGCGCTGGCCAAGGGCTTCGCCGCCGCCACCCTGCTGACCCGGGTGGGCGAGGGCCACGGCGCGTTCGGCAAGGGGAACACCTGCATCGACGCCGCACTGGAGGCCTACCTGGTCGACGGCAAGCTGCCGGCGGCCGGGACGCGTTGTTCCTGAGATGCCGGCGTTATTAGCAGATGAGGACGGGGAGGGCGCTGACACCGAGGTGTCAACGTCACAACTTGATAGCTCGATCGGATGAATTCCGCGTGCGCCCTCCCCAACTGATGACTGCTCAACTACCGTTGAGTCACTGCCCGGCGGGCGCTGGACGCCGCCCCGCAGTCCGATACTTCACCTGCTCCACCTCCCCTTTCACCGGCACCTTCCCGCCCTCACGAGGAGGACCCGCTGGCCAGCGACATCCCGCCGCAGCGGCTCGATCCCAGCTCCGAGCCGACTCTCCTCGGACTGCACCGCTTCAACGAGGCCGACGCCGGCGCCGCCGAGGAGGCCCTCCTGGCCTGCTGCGGCAGCCACCGCTGGGCCCTGCGGCTCACCGCGCACCGGCCCTACCCCGACATAGAGTCCCTGCTGGCCGCCGCCAGCGAGGCCTCCTACGACCTGCGCCCGGCGGACCTCGCCGAGGCGCTGGCGGACGAGAGCTGGATGCCGCAGCCGCTCCTCGGCATGCGCGCCCCCGGCAGCCAGGCTGCGCACACCGCGCTGCGGGCGGCCCACGCCGCGTACGAGGCGCGGTTCGGGCACGTCTTCGTGGTCTGCCTGGAGGGCGTCGCCCCCGAGGAGATGCTCGACACCGTGCTCACCTCCATCCGCACCCGGCTGGCCAACGACCCGGACGAGGAGCGGCTGATCGCCTCGGACGAGCTGCGCCGGATCGCCCTGACCCGGCTGGAGCACCTGGTCGCCACCCACTCGGAGGCCGGCGCGCGCTGAACCCGGCTCACCTCTTCGCCTGCGCGGCGCGGAGCTTCGCCACCTGCTGCCGGACGATCCGCTCGTCCGGTGCCGTGGCCGGCTCCGCGCCGACGCCCACCGTGGTGAAGACCGCCAGCGCCGGGCCGACCCGGACCAGCACCGCACGCCGGGAGAGCATCACCGAACCCGATTCATTCGTCAGGGTGAACCCGGTCACCGCGTCGGCTCCCCCGGGCGTGGGCGCGTCCTCCCGGCTCAGCCGGTACCTGGTCCGCACGCCCTTGCGCGCCTTGTCCACCGGCGGCGGCGCGGTGGAGGTGAACGAGGCGCACGGGCCGAACAGCTTCTCCAGCTCCGCCTGGAGCTGCGCCGCCCGCCCGGCCCGGTAACCGAGCAGCCCCCCGTACACGCCGCCCTGCGGGTCCGCCGCGCGCGCCACCCCCAGATCGGTCTCGGCGTACGGGGCCCCCGGCCCGGGAGAGGCCGAGGCGGCGCCCGGCGGAACGGCCGGGGTCACCGCGTCCAGCAGCGGCTGGCAGGCCGGCAGGCCGGAGACCTCCCGCGCACCGCCCGACCCGGTCTCACCGTGCCCCGACGTCATCACCGTCACCGTGTAGCCGGGCCCCAGGTCGGCGTCGGCCACCGCGGCCGCCCGCAGCTCGGCGGCGGACAGCTCGCGCCCCGGCCCGGCCCGGTCGGCGGAGCCGCCGACCGTGGTGCAGCCCGCCACGAGCAGCAGGGCGCAGACGACGGCGGGGGCGGACGGGCGGGGCTGGCGGAGCGGCACGGCGGCCTCGGCAGGGTGTCGGCGCGGGAGGGGCCGCCACCGTAGCGCAACCGGACGGTCACCCTGGGTCCCCGAACGGAGCGCAGTTCCCGCCCGACTAGGCCAGTCGTGCCTGATTGATCACACCTCGGGCCCCCGGAGGCGGTTACCGAGACGGCGTCGATAGGATGCTCGCGGCCGGTGGACCGTACCCGGCCGGGCTGACCGACACCGAAGCCGGCCGAGCCCCCAATCGCTTCCGGAGGGTTTTTCCGTGCCGGCTGGAACGTTGTACCGCGGCCGGGAAGGCATGTGGAGCTGGGTGGCTCATCGAGTCACCGGCGTCCTCATCTTCTTCTTCCTGTTCGCTCATGTCCTGGACACCGCGCTGGTGCGAGTGTCGCCCGAGGCGTACGACTCCGTCATTCAGACGTACAAGACGCCGCTGGTGAACCTGATGGAGTACGGCCTGGTGGCCGCCATCCTGTTCCACGCTCTCAACGGCCTGCGGGTCGTCGCCGTCGACTTCTGGTCGAAGGGCCCGAAGTACCAGAAGCAGATGCTCTGGACCGTGGTCGGGGTGTGGGTCGTCCTGCTGGCCGGCTCCTTCTACAACATCCTCGAACACACCCTGCTCACCTGGTTCGGGAAGTGATCTGAGACATGTCCACGGAAATCTCCGACGCCCTGGTGGTCCCCTCCGTCCAGGCGCACACCGGCAAGGGTCTCGGCACCGGCAACCCGGCGGACGAGTTCGTCATCGAGCCGGCCCGCCAGCGGACCAAGAAGACCCCGCGCCGCACCCGCACCAACTTCGAGATGCTGGCCTGGCTCTTCATGCGCCTGTCCGGCATCGTCCTCGTGGTGCTGATCCTCGGCCACCTGCTGATCATGCTGGTGCTCGACGGCGGCGTCTCGAAGATCGGCTTCGCCTTCGTGGCCGGCCGCTGGGCCTCGCCGTTCTGGCAGGGCTGGGACCTCCTGATGCTCTGGCTCGCCATGCTGCACGGCGCCAACGGCATGCGGACGGTCATCAACGACTACGCCGAGAAGGACTCCACCCGGCTCTGGCTGAAGGGCCTCATGGGCGCCGCCACGGTCTTCACCGTGCTGCTCGGCACCCTGGTGATCTTCACCTTCGACCCCAACATCTGACGACTCAGCATTTAATCGGCAATCGGCAGAGGCCAGAGGCGAGTTAACCCCCCATGCAGATTCACCAGTACGACACCGTCATCGTCGGCGCCGGCGGCGCCGGCATGCGCGCGGCCATCGAGTCGACCCAGCGCAGCCGCACCGCGGTGCTGACCAAGCTCTACCCCACCCGGTCCCACACCGGCGCGGCCCAGGGCGGCATGTGCGCCGCCCTCGCCAACGTCGAGGAGGACAACTGGGAGTGGCACACCTTCGACACGGTCAAGGGTGGTGACTACCTGGTCGACCAGGACGCCGCCGAGATCATGTGCAAGGAGGCCATCGACGCCGTCCTCGACCTGGAGAAGATGGGCCTGCCCTTCTCCCGCACCGAGCAGGGCCGGATCGACCAGCGCCGCTTCGGCGGCCACTCCCGCAACCACGGCGAGGCCCCGGTCCGCCGCTCCTGCTACGCGGCCGACCGCACCGGCCACATGATCCTCCAGACGCTGTTCCAGAACTGCGTCAAGCACGGTGTCGAGTTCTTCAACGAGTTCTACGTCCTCGACCTGCTGATCAACGAGGGCCAGACGGCCGGCGTCGTCGCCTACGAGCTGGCCACCGGCGAGATCCACGTCTTCCAGGCCAAGTCGGTCGTGTTCGCCTCCGGCGGCACCGGCAAGTTCTTCAAGGTCTCCTCCAACGCCCACACCCTCACCGGTGACGGCCAGGCCCTGGTCTACCGCCGCGGCCTGCCGCTGGAGGACATGGAGTTCTTCCAGTTCCACCCGACGGGCATCTGGCGCATGGGCATCCTGCTCACCGAGGGCGCCCGCGGCGAGGGCGGCATCCTGCGCAACAAGGACGGCGAGCGCTTCATGGAGCGCTACGCCCCCGTCATGAAGGACCTCGCGTCCCGTGACGTCTGCTCCCGCGCGATCTACACCGAGATCCGCGAAGGCCGCGGCTGCGGTCCGGACGGCGACCACGTCTACCTGGACCTCACCCACCTGCCGCCGGAGCAGCTGGACGCCAAGCTCCCGGACATCACCGAGTTCGCGCGCACCTACCTCGGCATCGAGCCCTACACGGACCCGATCCCGATCCAGCCCACCGCGCACTACGCCATGGGCGGCATCCCGACCAACGTCGAGGGTGAGGTCCTGCGCAACAACACCGACATCGTCCCGGGCCTGTACGCGGCCGGCGAGGTCGCCTGCGTGTCCGTGCACGGCGCCAACCGCCTGGGCACCAACTCGCTGCTGGACATCAACGTCTTCGGCAAGCGGGCCGGCATCGCCGCCGCCGACTACGCGCAGACGGTGGACTTCACCGAGCTGCCCGAGAACCCGGCCGAGAAGGTGCAGGCGCTGGTCGACGGCCTGCGCGAGTCCACCGGCACCGAGTCCGTGGCGCAGATCCGCAAGGAGCTGCAGGAGACCATGGACACCAACGCCATGGTCTACCGCACCGGCGCCACGCTGAAGCAGGCGGTCGAGGACATCGCCGCGCTGCGTGAGCGGTACAAGAACGTCGCCATCCAGGACAAGGGCTTCCGTTACAACACGGACCTGCTGGAGGCCGTCGAGCTGGGCAACCTGCTCGACCTGGCCGAGGTGCTGGCGGTCTCCGCGCTGGCCCGCGAGGAGTCGCGCGGCGGCCACTACCGCGAGGACTTCCCGACCCGTGACGACGTGAAGTTCATGCAGCACACCATGGCGTACCAGGAGGTTGCCGAGGACGGCACCACCTCCATCCGCCTCGACTACAAGCCGGTCGTCACGACCCGCTACCAGCCGATGGAGCGTAAGTACTGATGAGCACTCCGACTGTGGAGAAGCACTCGGCCGCTCTGGACGCGGCCGAGGCGGGCGGTGTCCAGCTGATCACCGTCACCTTCCGGATCCGCCGGTTCAACCCGGAGGAGCACCCGGACCCGGTGTGGGTCGACTACCAGCTGACCCTGGACCCGAAGGAGCGCGTCCTGGACGCGCTCAACAAGATCAAGTGGGAGCAGGACGGCACCCTCACCTACCGCCGTTCCTGCGCGCACGGCATCTGCGGCTCCGACGCGATGCGGATCAACGGCCGCAACCGGCTGGCGTGCAAGACCCTGATCAAGGACGTCAACCCGGAGAAGCCGATCACGGTCGAGGCCATCAAGGGCCTCACGGTCCTCAAGGACCTGGTCGTGGACATGGACCCGTTCTTCCAGGCGTACAAGGACGTCATGCCGTTCCTCATCACCAAGGGGAACGACCCGACGCGTGAGCGCCTGCAGTCCGCCGAGGACCGCGAGCGCTTCGACGACACCACCAAGTGCATCCTGTGCGCCGCGTGCACGTCGTCCTGCCCGGTCTTCTGGAACGACGGCCAGTACTTCGGCCCGGCCGCGATCGTCAACGCGCACCGCTTCATCTTCGACTCGCGTGACGAGGGTGCCGAGCAGCGGCTGGAGATCCTCAACGACCGTGAGGGCGTCTGGCGTTGCCGGACCACCTTCAACTGCTCCGAGGCCTGCCCGCGCGGCATCGAGGTCACCAAGGCGATCCAGGAAGTGAAGCGGGCGCTGGTCACCCGCCGCTTCTGATCCACCGCCGAACACCGAGGGCCCGTCCGATCCTGTGATCGGACGGGCCCTCGGTCGTTCCGGGCGGCCGCCGTCAGCCGGCGGCCGGCTCGCGGCGGGTGGCGCGCAGGCCGCGGACGCCGACGGCGCCGACGGCGACGCCGAGGACGAAGGAGGTCACGGCGAGCAGGAGGTGGATCCAGAAGAAGGCGGTGGGCTGGGAGTGGTCGCCGTTGGTGAAGGCCTGGCCGCCGGAGTCCTTCCAGAGGTTCTTGACGAAGGTCGTTGAAGGGAAGCTACCCAGGAGAATCGAGGCACCCCCAAGGCAGGCCGGACGGGTACACGCCACATACTGGAGGGACCGCCTCCCCCGCATGAAGGACATCCCCATGAAGCTCAGCCGTCCCGTCTCCTGGTTCCTGGCAGCGTTCGGCGTGTGGTCTTGGGTGATCTGGTCGACCTTCGCTAAGAACCTCTGGAAGGACTCCGGCGGGCAAGCGTTCGTGAACGGCGACCACTCGCAGCCCACTGCCTTCTTCTGGGTCCATCTGCTGCTCGCCGTGACCTCATTCTTCCTCGGTACGGCCGTCGGCGTCATCGGCCTCCGGGGCATTCTCGCGGCCCGTCGCGCCGACAAGTAGGGGACCGCATGCAGCAGCCCCGCCCATGCGCCACGGGGGAAGCGCACGGACAGGGCGCTCCCGCTGCGCTCGGCGTGCCTTCCCCGGCAGCGGGAGCAAGGGGCCCAGCCACCTCACGGGGGACGTAGGCAGCCGGGCCGGTCAGGGGTTAGCTACCTCAGTCGGTGGCGCAGCCAGGCCAGCCCGTTGGCGCTGAGCCCGTCCCACGGCGCGCCCGGGGTTTCGACGGCGCGGCTGGTCCACAAGCCGGTGAGGATCGCTCCGAAGGCCGTGACGGGCCTCGGGGAGGCTTCGCGCCACATGGACACGCTGTCGGCCCACTTCTCTGCGTCGGCGGGGGCGTGCCCTGCCTCGATCAGTCGGATGACCACGTATGCCGTGTCGGCCCATGGTGAACCGGGGGCGGGGAATGCCCAGTCGATGACCCGCACCGTGTGGCCGTCCACGAGCATGTTGGGGCCGGTCAGGTCGGTGTGTACCAGGGTCTTGCCGTCGATCAGGTCGGGTGCTTCGCGTTCGGCCAGGATCAGTGTGTCCAGCCGTTCCATCGTCCACGAGTCGAGCCGGTCACGGTGTTGGTCGCCCAGCTTGTGCCAGAAGTCCTGACCGGACCACCGGTCGGCCAGGCTGAATGCCCGCAGGGGCGGGGCCGGAGTCAGCGTCTCGGCGAGCGTTTCCAGCGTTTGCGCGACCAGCGGCAGATCGGCCGAACCCGGAGATAGGTCCGCGTGCCTGCCCGGAGCGCGCTCGAAGCCGAGGGCCAGCCATCCGGCGGCCTCGACCTTCCACAGCATGCGGGGGGCGATGTTCGGCGGGAGCACGGTGTTCACGACCGACTCAAGGCGGTGCATCCATGCCTTGGTGTTGTCCTCGCGGACAGCCTTGCAGAACACCTGTCCACCGGTCGTTTCCAAGGTGGCGGCGAAGTCCGAGACAGTCCCCGCCGTCGGCGGTTCAGCGCCGGTCACCGCACCGGTCTGCCCTTCAATGCCTGTCCGCAGCTCGAACGGCAGATCGTTCCAGGCGTAGCCCATCGTGCGGTCCTTTGGATTGGGGCCCGCCCCGCTCCGGATGGCAGAGGGGGCGGGCCGAAGATCAGTTCCTAGCTGCTGTGGCAACCACGGTGGCACTGCGCGCAGTTGCCGCTTCCGCTGGTGTCGCTACCGTCGCCCCCGCTGCCCTCGGAGCAGTCGGCGGACATGCTCCACAGTTCGGAGTCCACGGCGTACCCGCTGGCCTCGATGATGGCCACCGTGGCGGCGATGCTCACACCCTTGGTGGACTCGTCCCGGCCGTTGGTCGGGACGTGGTGCAGGAATCGCCCGGCCACCGAGCGACAGAACTCGGCGTAGTCCACGGTGTGCAGGATGAACGTGTGCCACCCGATGTCCACCAGGCCCGACGGGGACAGTCCGGCGTTGGGATTGACGGCGCACGCCCCCAGGAAAGCAAGGGCCTGGTCCGTAACGCGCTCGGCAAGCGCCTGGTCCATGTCCTCGTCCTTGACGATTCGGGCCGCCAAGCGCCCGAACAGCGCCGGGTCCACCAGGGACCGGCCGATGATCCGTTCCGTGCTGATCGAAGTCACTGCGGACTCTCCTAGCTCTGGTTCGGGCCCAACCCGCCTATGCGGGTTGGGATTTCGTTACCCGTTCCTCGCAGTCGGCGACCCTGTTCAGGTCGCTCGCTGCGGACGGGGTCTGTGGGGCCCACGCGGGCTGGTTCTGCTGCCACCAGGGCACCGGGGCCGGTAAGCCGTCGCGCGCCCGGCGCTGGCCCGCCCAGAGGCCGCCAATGCCGAACACGGGCACGGCGTACGGGCCCATCAGCGCCGGTGCGGGTGGTTGGCTGCGCGTACCCGAGCCAGCAGTACCGCCCGGCGCTGCCATTCGGACGGCGTCAGGGGCTGGTCGGTGTGCTCGTTCGGCGTCAGCAAGGGGCGCTCTTCCGGAGCCCCGGCCGGCTCGGCCTGCACGGGGGCGCTCATGCGCCCAACTCTCTTGCTACGACGTACAGTCCGTCGCTTGGCAGCGCAGGCATTACGCCGTGGTCGGCGAGCACGCGAACCATAAGGCGCTGAGACCCGCCGTCGATCAGTCGGCCGGTGAGCCTGGCGTACTCCGTGAGCACGTCGGCCAGCGCGAGGGCCGTCGTGGCGCTACACCCGCCGATGTGGACGTGCGCGCCGTCGGGCAACCCACTGGCCGCGTAGACCGGCGAGAGGCTGACGAGCGGCGGCAAGCCCGCGACCTTGATAGCCGTCTCCAGCGCCTCGGTCGCTTCCTCCGCCTCTACGCGATGGTGCCGCAGGCGCTCGGCCTCCGTCTCCAGCTCGGTCATGCGCTGCCGCTCCCCTCACAATGTGATGCGCCGTCACCACGACGGTAGGAGGGAGCGATGTTCTCGTTCCACCTTCTTGCACCGTCTTGCACGGCCTCACTCAAGTGCAGCAATGGCCTGATTGATCAACTCACGTGCGGCAGCACCGTAGACCGCCATGCCCGCCAGCTGCCGAAAAGCCCTGTCGTAAACGGAGATCTCGCTGGGTGCGGTGATGTTCACAATTGCCGACAGGAGTTCCGTAGTGACCTGCTTGTCGTCAAATACAAGGAACGCCTCCAAGGGCCAAATGTGGCGCTCAGCAGTAAAGGGAATCACCCCGAAGCTAACTCGCGGCAGACCCATGACATCCAGCATCGCCCGCAATTGCCCAACCATGGCACCCTTGTCGCCCACCCTGTAGCGAAGGACTGTTTCCTCAATCAGAATGGCGTAGCGGTGATCGCCCTCATAGAGGAATCGCGACCTTGCAAGCCGGGACTCCACGGCTTCGTCGACATCATTCGGCGTACCCTGAAATGCCGTAATAGAAGACATCAGCGCATGCGCATACTCTCGGGTCTGAATCAGTCCCGGTGCAACGTTGGAACAATATATGCGACACAAGCGGGTGCGCTCAAACAGGGGAATAATCTCTTCTTGCGACCGGCGCATACCACTACGGTGAACCCGCCGCCATTCCAGGTACATCGAGTCTGCCGCGCGATTCGCAGCTATCAAGTCGGCAGTCTGATCGTTCGCATTGCATGCCGCGCACCATGCTCGAATGTCAGCGTCCGAGGGAGGTGTCTTGGAATTCTCAATCCGACTGGATTTCGAATCGCTCCACTCACACCGAATAGCTAGCTCATGTCCGGAGATTCCGGCGTCTAGGCGAAGCTCCTTGAGCCGCTTTGCGACCGCCTCTCGGGCAGCCTGCGCGCTGGAGGACGGGGAGAGAACCATGAGCTAGCTATCCGATGAGTGAGTTAGATGGAGAACTGGTCGTGAGGCGTGGCGCGCTCCCAGACAGCTTCGAAGGCCGATTCACACAGCTCGGCGGTGCGAGGATCGTCGGTGATTTCATCGCCGAGATATTCGCCGTCGCCGGAGAAGTGGCCAAACCGAACCACCTTGCCGTCGAGCAACCAGAAGTCATTGCCAGGAAGGGCAATATCAGAGGCCCGCCGGCGAGGGAGCCACCGAACGGACTCGCCAGCGCCGATATTGACGGCAGTGCCCGCGTACTCGTAACGAATGTAATCCGTCACCGGTTCAGAGACGATCCGCGCACGCCGAATACTCACACCTTGCCGAACGAGACCCGAAACGATTTCAACCCACAGGCCCCAATACTCAGAGCCGGGGTCGACATCACGCTCTCCGGTCCGCTGCCACCGCTCGAAATCGGCGCGCTCATCCGACACACCGTACGAATCACGCATTTCTAGATGGACAGCACTGATCTTGACCTCCTTCAGGAGATCAATGAAGCTGGGACCGCTCTGCGTCATCGCACGCCTTCCTCAGAATCGGCACCATCCGTGCCGGAATGTGAATCACCGCTTCATGAGCGGGGATGGTGTTCTCATGCCCCGGCCCGTGCCCAGCCTCAAGGACCTGCGCAATCTGCGATTCACTCGCCGTGAATCCCTGAATCATGATCGTGCCGTCTGCGTCGTCCACCCACACGGTTGGGCTGTTCGCTGTGCCCGTGTTGGGGTCGATTCCGACGAATCGTACGCTCATTGCGACCTCCCCTGTCACATCACTTGCGCGATCTTGCACGGCTTTCCGTGGCCCCTAGCATGCCGCTCCGCCGACGCAATGTCAGCCGATCGGCCGGATTCACGTCACCCAACACAAAGAGACCCCCGCCCTGCCCAGCGAGGGGCAGAACGGGGGCGTGGGGTGGCTCAGCGGTCCCGGTACGGCGTGCGATGCCAGACGCCCCGGCCGTCCAACCACAGCCCGGCGGCGGCAGGCGGCAGACACATGCGGGCGTCATGTGAGCCGGTCCGGTGGGTGTCGCCAGCACGGGTGCTTGCGAACGTCTGGCAGCACTGGGGACAGTGCTCCGCGCGTTGGCCGGACCACTCTCGACCACATGGCGGGTGAACGATCTTCAAGGTTGCCTTTCGTCGAATCGCGAAACTGGAATTTGAGAGCTTCAAATGAACGGGGCGGCCCATCTCCCCTACCCGCGCCTAAAAACCCGCCCACGGTCCGCTGTGGCAGCGATTTAAGGGTGTTCTAGCGGCTGGTCCCCCTCGCGTGCGCGCCCATGTGCACCCGCATGTGCACCCGCGCGTTGCGCCCGCCCTTTCCGGGCAGCGAAATGGGTCTCTGGCCAGTAATCCCAAGGGACTCCAAGATCACCTAAAAATGGGAGACTCGTACAGGGGATGATTCGTGCTAAGGCGCTGCGGTAGCCGGAGACCGGGGAGGGGGTCCCCCGCCACCCCCTCAGTCACGCTCCGTAAGGCCGGCTGCCGTCCGCTGCAAAAAGATGCGAGGGCTCAACGCACAGCACATTCCAGCAATTACGGAGCACCGGCATTCCATCCGGAACAGGTCCAACGGCTGCCCGAAACATCACCTTGTGGGCGAGCGCTGTACGCCGGTATCCGCCGTCATCTTTGTACTGAATCCTAGCCTTCCCTCGACCGTCGGTCCGCCCCAGGGAAAGGAGGCAGCCGGATTCCGTGCGGAGCACATTGTTCAGGATGGCCAGCGCGACCCGTTTTGCAAGCGAATCGTTCATGTGGTTGGCCATCTCAGAAATCCTCCTCAGCGTCGGCAGCATAGTCGGGCGAGAGAATTTCGGGGATGCCACCGAGGCCCGTCGGGGTGTAGCTCAGTCGCTCGTCCACAATGCGCTGAAGCGCCCGGCGGTCGTAATCCCAGGACAGGCCCCCTCGCGCAGACATGATCGTCCAGCGGGCCGAATTCGCGTCCCATGGCTGGCTCAGGTCACTATCCATGTCTTCAACTGCCCCTGCCAGCATGGTGAGTTCATCGAGGGAAGCCGCAAGCTTGGTCGCCAGCGCCAGCGCTTCCGCGCGGGTCTTCTCGACCTGGGCAACCACATCGGCACGCCATTCCTCACGGACGGCAATACTGGCGGTGCGAACGCCCGAAGCAGCCTCTGCCATCACCTGATAGGTGGCCGTCTGAATTCGCTCGGCCTCAGCGACCTTGGCCTCAGCCGGAGCACGGTTGGAAGGCTTCGGAGCGGCCTTCCCGTCCCGGAGGGCCGCCCGCAGCGCGCGATTGTCCTTGTCGTCCAGTGCAGCCAGCTCGGCGCGCGCAGTGGCCACGACATCATCGGCGTCGTACTGCCGCTCACGGAGGCCGTCAAGGGCGTTGAGAGCGTCCAGAACAGGCATAGGGGTCCGGACGTCCACGTACGCCGGGAGAGCCCGCTGAGCGCGCTCATAGAGATTGCCAAGCTGCCGCTCACGAAGCTGGGCAGAAGTCATGATGTTGTCGTTCATATCGTCAGTTTCTCCGCCTGTGAATACGCCTCAGCGCAGGTCGGTGTCGTTCTCATGAATGGGGTCTTGCCCTTTGGGTCCCCAATGCCATCCGAATCCCGGATCGGCCTGTGTGCCGCCCTGCGGGTTGAGTACGCGAATCGTCAGATTCGAAGTGTCGGGAAATGCCTCGGGGGCGCTGGCCGACTGCTCGGTCAATTCAGATCCCTCAGCCCATAAATCGGCGGGCAAGGATTCGCTTGGCCAGCGCGATGGGATCGAAGGTCTTCGGGGGCTCCGGCTCACTGGCACCTGCACCCTTTACGAGCTGGGTCGGCATGGTGTGGAGATGCGAACGGAAGTGGCCAGCAAGCTTTTGGGCGTCCGCCTCAAGCTCCTCAGCGCTGTTGCCGTTGAGGCGGTCTCGCAGAATCTCGGGAAGGGCGTAACGCGCCCCGATCTGAGCCTTAACCGCAGAGAGGTCCGGGGCGGTCTCCTGCGGGGCCTCAGCGAGCTTCTGAGCAGCCTCAGCCGTAATGGACTCCTGGGCCTGCTTCACGGCGTCCTGAACGAACGAATGACGGTCCACGGTGGTAGCTCCTAGCTATGTCGTGGGAAAACAAAAGAAGGCCCGGTCTGCGGGCGCGCTCTACCAAAGGACCGACGAACCTTTGGAAGCGGCGACCGGAGACCGGGCCTATCGGCGGAAGCGAGAAACCACCGATTCGCCGACAGGGAAGGAGAGGCGACCTGTCGGGTCAAGCCAGCGCGGGAGAAAGATCCGCGCGCCGGAATTGTGAAGTTATTGTTGTCCGGGCGCATCGGCGTACTCCGGTATGCCGCTGGTTCACTGCGGGCCTGGCAGGGCCACAGCGCCTAGGCGGCTTTCATGTGGATCTACGGCGGCCGATTAAGGAGGGGCTGCCCCTAAGCCTGCCGGGCCCTGTGTGCGCGTCCCGCCGTTGGGTGCCATGTAGGAATGTAGGTATGTAGGGGGCCTCTCATTCCCTCCCTATGAGGCAGGCTGAAAAGCTCTTAGGGTGGAATGAGGACCCTCTACATATCTACATTCCTACATGGCTTGAGGGTCTTCTAGTCACTCTCTGTATCGCTTGGTGACTGTGTGCTTTGAACGCCTCTTGCGCTGTTCGCCCATAGGGCCACTGGCCCCGAACATGATTGTGGCCCGAATCGCAGACCAGATCTGCCATCCGGGCCGATTCCGACGGCTCGTCAGATGATCACCAGGGGGCGGTTGTGCCCCATGACGTGTGCCAGTTCTGCGGGTGCAGGCGTCGGCCGCCAGTCCAGCGCCACTCGGTCGGCAACAGGGATTACGGACCGGTCGGCGCGCCGCCCAGGGCCTACGGCTACGCCGGAGAGGAACAAGTTGAGGAACTGTCGACGCTTGATGATGTCCCAGCCCGCCCACGGGGACTCCGGCCCCAGCGGGTCAGCTTCAGCGGAAAACCACTCCGACGGGATTTGCACTGCATTCGCCGACTTCTCGTTCAGTTCCCGAAGGCGCTCAAGGCACTTCTCCTCGTATTCCAGGTATTGCAGCATGGTGCCCTGGAATGCCGCCGCTCCACGCTCCCCCTTGTAGACGCCTGCCTTCCGGTCCGCATAGAGCTCCGTGATGGATTGCTGGACATGGTCAAGGTGTGCCTGCGTTTCGGCCCGTTCGTCCTCGACTCCGGCAAGGTCCTGCTGCTCTGCAAACCGTACGGCAGCTGCCACAAGCCATGCCTGGTCTTCCGGGTCGGAGAGATCGGCATTGCTGATCTTTGCCCACACTCGACGGGCAACGAAGTCGTCAAGGTGAGTGATCTGCACGGACAGGCCGCCATGCCCAATGGGGTTTGCGCACATGTAGTAGCGCCCGCTCTTGCCCATCGAGCCCTCACACTTGGCGCAGCGGGAGAACTTCCAACCGGACAACAGCGACGGCACGCTGTTCTCGTACTGCCGCTCGGCGAGCCCGCGCTGACCGATCTTCTCCTGAAGCTCCAGCCACGTCTGGCCGGGGATGACTCCCGTATGCGGCGTCAGTGGGGCCCCTGAGTCATCCCGGGCAATGACGTTGGCCAGCGTGCCTTTCGGCCCCTTGGGAACGCGCACCGAGGCGAACCCGCCGATGCACGGGTGCGTGAGGATGTGACGCACGGTCTGCGCCCGCCAGATGATCCCGGTCCGCTGCCGGCCGGGGAACCCGCGCTCCTGGACCGCTTTCTTACGCGCATCGGTGTTCCGCTGAACGGTGGTGCCGGGGGCGGGTGTGCCCTCCTTGTTCATGGTCGCCGCGATGCGGTTGTAGGCGTAACCCTTGAACGCGAGGTCAACCAGCTTCCGGACCACGTCGGCGTAGGCCATCTCCGCTTCGTCCCAGTGATCCTCATTGGGCTCAAGCGTGGTGACGGTCAGCTTCCCGATCACCTCTCGGCGGGCCTTCATACCGAAGGGCGGAGTAGAGGAGTGCCGCCCGCCAACGGCCTGGATCTCTTCCTTCGCTCCGGCGGTGCGGGCCGCCTTGATATCGGAGTCCTGCTTGGCGAGCGCAGCGATGAGCGCAAAGATCGCCTCGCCGACGGGGTTGCTGGTGTCGAGGAACGGCTCCTGGACGCTGACGAGCCGCACGCCGTACTCGCGCAGCTTCTTGTCGATCGTCATGGCCTCGTAGGCGCCCTGCCGGGTGAGGCGCGAGAGCTCGTTGATGACGATGACGTCCAGTTCCCCGCGTTCGACGGAGCGCATCATCTCCTCGAAGTCCGGCCGGACGACCTTCGGGTCCCACCCCGACTTCCCCACGTCCTTGTACTCACGGACCACCTGCCACTTGCTGGTGGCGCGTGCGGCGACCAGCGCGTGACCGGCGCTCAGCTGCGCCTCGGGCGACGCCTCGGAGGCGTCCGGCCGCTTGCTGGACTGACGGGCGTACAGCCCGACCCGGACGACGTCCAGTTGGTCCGAGGGGATGTTCGGGGCGAGAAAGGTTGCCATGTTCTGAGCTTGCCGCACCGTCTGACCTGCGCTTTCCGCTTTGCTTAAGCTTTGCAGGTTACCTTCTCATCAAAGGTGGTCCAGATGATCATGGACCAGACGCCGAAGGCGGTCAGGAACCAGGAGGTGCGGCGGCTGAGCTTCATGGGGGTCCTCAACGGGCGGTGGCGTGAAGAAGGTGTGCCCTCCCAGTATGCGCAGGCGTCCGTTCGGCGTACGGTGACCCCCTCCTGCGGATTACCGGCCCGGAGGGGCGGACGACGGGGACCTCGACTGGGTACGGTCTGCTGGTGCCCAAACGCCCTAAGCTCGCACACCTGATCGCCGCCTGCGTCGCGGCCCTCCCGCTCCTCGCCGCCCGGGCGGCCGTCGCGGCCCCGCACGAGCCGCCGCCCCCGGCGGCGGCGATCGGCGGCGAGCGGCTGGGACTCTCCGGTGTCCAGGTCGCACCCCAGGCAGGCGCCCCGGCACTGCCGGCGGGTCTCACCGGACAGTCCTGGATAGTCGCCGACGCCACGTCAGGGGAGGTGCTGGCGGCCAGCAACCCGCATCGGCGGCTCGCACCGGCCAGCACCCTGAAGATCCTCTTCGCGGACACCGTGCTGCCCAAGTTCGACCGCAACCTGGTGCACAAGGTCGCGGACGCCGAGATCCAGGGGATCGGCGCCGGCAGCAGCCTGGTCGGCATCAAGGAGGACCTGGAGTACAAGGTCGAGGACCTCTGGCGCGGGGTGTTCCTCAGCTCGGGCAACGACGCGGTGCACGTCCTGTCGCACATGAACGGCGGGGTCCCGCAGACCGTCGCCGAGATGCAGGCCCGTGCGGACGCGCTCCAGGCCAAGGACACCAAGGTGGTGTCGCCGGACGGCTACGACATGGACGGCCAGCTCTCCTCGGCGTACGACCTGACGCTGTTCGCCCGGGCCGGGCTGCGCAACCCCGACTTCCGGATGTACTGCGCCACCCGGGACGCCCTGTTCCCCGGCGCGGTGGACAAGAACACGGGCCAGCGCGGCAGCTTCGGGATCGCCAACACCGACCGGCTGCTGGGCAAGTACCCGGGCCTGATCGGCGTGAAGAACGGCTTCACCACCGAGGCCGGCTCGACCTTCGTCGGCGCCGCCGAACGAGACGGCCGCACCCTGCTGGTGACGGTGATGCACCCGTCGACGTATCAGAAGGTGTACGACGAGACGGCGGCGCTGCTCGACTGGGGGTTCGCGGCCGCCGACAAGGTCACCCCGGTCGGGCGGCTGGTGGACGAGGCCCCCGCCGGGGGCGCCGAGCCGGCGCCGACCGGGCAGGCGGGCGGCACCGCCGGGGTGCCCGCGCCGCCGCCGCACCCGTCACCCACTGCCACGACCGCACCGCCGGCCGCAGCGGCCGCCATGACCGCCGCCGACGCCGGCGACGACGGGCTCGGCCCGGCGGGCTGGACAGCCGTGACGGTCGCCCTGGCCGCGGGCGGCGCCGGCGGGCTGTTCCTGCTGCGACGCCGCCGCCCGTCGTCCGGCTGACGGACGCCGCGTCAGGCCCGGTCTCACTCCTGGGGCCGGGCCTGAGGCTTGCCCGCCTCCGTCGGCGCCTGCGTCTGCGCCGCCTCCTCCTCGTCGGCGGCGGCCACCATCGCCCGGGCGCGTTCGCGGGCCCGGTCGCGGGCGGCGGCCGGGTCGGCGGTGGCCGTCCAGGCGACGCAGTACATCAGCAGTCGGCAGACGAAGTTGATCCAGAGCAGCAGCGCCACCGGCACGCCGAAGGCGCCGTAGATGCTCTTCCCGGCCACCGAGCCGAGGTAGGAGGCGAGCAGGATCTTCAGCAGCTCGAAGCCGGCCCCGCCGATCAGGGCCCCCTGGAGCACGTCCCGCCGCCGCTGGCCGCCGATCCCGGGGAAGGGCGCCAGCAGGTAGGCGAAGAGCACCATGTCGGAGGCGACCGCGATCAGCAGGCCGACGCCGGTCAGCAGGTAGCCGCCGGGCCCGCCGGTGCCCAGCCCGATCCACTCGGCGATCCGTCCGGCGAGGGTCGTCCCGGCGGTGGACGCGGCCAGCGAGAAGAGCGAGACCAGGCCGAGCCCGAAGAGCACCAGGCAGTCCCAGGCCTTGCGCAGCACGGCGTTGGTGTCGCTCTCCGGCAGCTGCCAGACGTCCCGGATCGAGGTGCGCATGGTGTCCACCCAGCCGAGGCCGGAGACCAGCAGCAGCACGCCGCTGACCAGCCCGACCGCGCCCGCGTTGGCCACCAGCGAGGGCAGGTTGAGCGCGTCGGAGATGCCCGGCAGCTGGTCGGAGATACGCTTCTGCAGCTCGGCGACCCGGGTGTCGCTGAGGGTCGCGACCGCGATCGCCAGCGCCACGGTGAGCAGCGGGAAGAGCGCGAGGAAACCGAAGAAGGTGATCGCGCCGGCCAACCGGTTGCCGCGAGCGGTGGCGAAGTGCTGGTAGACGCGGTAAGGGCGGCTGCGCAGCACCCGCGCCACGAGCGGGCCGATCACCGGGAGGCGGGTCAGGAAGTCCACGCGACCGGTTATACCGGCCGTTCGCCCGAACGGCCGTCAGGCTCCGCGGCCCCGCGGGGTTCGGCAGGTCAGCGCCTGACCAGTCGGCGGGCACGGGCCAGTGCGCGGACGGCCTGGTACGCGCCGTAGCGGCCGTGGCTGAGCAGTTCGGTGCGCACACCGTCGACTCCGGCCGGCGGCCGGTAGCCGGCCGGGCGCAGCCGGGCGCAGTGCGCGGCGGCACGGCGGAAGTACTCGCGGCGGTCGCCGGGCGGGACGCGGCCGGCCTTGGAGACGACGGTGTTGAGGTGGTGCAGCATCCGGCCGTAGACCACCGGGCGCCAGCGGTCGAGGTCGGGGCGGCCGTCCAGGAAGGCGAAGACCAGGTCGTACTGGGCGAAGACGTCGAAGTGCTTGCGGCTGGCGGTGGCCAGGATGTTGCCGCCCTCCTGGCGCTGGCGGTAGTGCACGCCGACCTGGTCGAGCAGGGTGATGCTCTCGGCGGCGAGCAGCGCCGGGTACGTCCAGGGGGTGTCCTCGTAGTAGCCCGCGGGGAAGACGAGGCCCTGCCCGGTGATGAAGTCGCGGCGGTAGGCCTTGTTCCAGACCACCTGGAGCAGGTCGAGCAGGTCGGGCCGGCGGTCGAGGTCGAAGACGTCCGGGGAGTCGGCGCCGAAGACGTGTGCCGAGGCGGCGCGGGTGATCCGGCCGTCGGCGTAGGTGCGGGCGTAGTCGTAGACCAGGACGTCCGGGTCGCCGCCGGCCGCGAGCCGGTCGTCGACGGCCTTGAGCAGACCGGGGGTCAGCGTGTCGTCGCTGTCCAGGAAGATCACGTACTCGCCGGTGGCGACCTCCAGGCCGGCATTGCGGGCCCGGCCGAGGCCGACGTTCTCCGGCAGGTGCAGCACCCGCACCCGGGGGTCGGCGGCGGCGGCCTCGTCGAGGATCGCGCCGCAGCCGTCCGGCGAGCGGTCGTCCACCGCGATCAGCTCGAAGTCCGGGCCGCCCTGGCCGAGCACCGAGTCGAGGCACTCGGGGAGGTACTCCTGGACCCGGTGGACGGGGACGATGACGCTGAAGCGGGGCATGGGCACAGAGTAGTGGCCGCCCGCCCGGCCGGTCCGCCCCGGCCGGTCCCACCCCGGCCGGTCCCACCCCGGCCGGTCCCACCCTGGCCGGTCCGCCGCGGGGCCGGGTAGGGTGCGGGGCCGCGGCTCCGGGCCTGCCCGGCCGCCCTCGGCGGCCCCGGAGGGCCTCCGGGGCCGGAAGGTAGGATCGCTGGGCACGTACGCACCGGTTCCAAGTGCGGCCAGGCCCCGAACGGGCTGCCACGCTCCTTCCCCAAGAAAGGCCTGCGTAGCCGATGGCTCCCCGCCTCTCCATCGTCGTTCCGATCTACAACGTCGAGCGCTACCTCGTGGAATGCCTCGACTCGATCGCCGCCCAGACGTTCACGGACTTCGAGTGCGTCATGGTCGACGACGGTTCGAAGGACGGCAGCGCGGCGCTCGCCGAGGCGTACGCCGCCCAGGACTCCCGGTTCCGGCTGGTCCGCCAGGTGAACAAGGGCCTCGGCGCGGCCCGGAACACCGGCATCCGGCACATCGACCCGGACGGCGAGTTCCTCTGCTTCGTCGACAGCGACGACTCGATGCCGCCGAGCGCGTACGAGCTCATGATCAACACGCTGGACGAGACCGGCTCCGACTTCGTCACCGGCAACGTGCTGCGCTTCCGCGCGGTGGGCTACTACCAGTCCGGCGGGCACGTGAAGCCCTTCAAGGAGACCAGGCTCAAGACCCACATCACCGAGATCCCCGCGCTGGTCACCGACCGCACGGCGTGGAACAAGGTGTACCGCCGGTCCTTCTTCGACGCGGCCGGCCTGCTCTACCCCGAGGGCATCCTGTACGAGGACGCCCCGGTCAGCGTGCCGCACCACTACCTCGCCAAGAGCGTGGACGTGCTCTCCGAGCCGATCTACCACTGGCGCGAGCGCGAGGTCGGCGAGATGTCGATCACGCAGATGCGGACCAACCCCAAGGGCCTGGTCGACCGGGTCGCCTCGGTGGAGCTGGTCCGCGGCTGGCTGAAGAAGCAGACCGACCCGCGCTTCGCCGAGTACCTGCGCTCCTACGACGAGAACACCCTCGTCGAGGAGATCCCGATGTTCTTCTGGTCCGTCGTGGACGGCGACAAGGAGTACCGGGACGCCTACCTCAAGAACGTCGGCCGGCTGCTCCGGGCGATCGGCCCCGAGCAGGTCCGCAAGCTGCGCGCGCCGCTGCGGCTGAAGTACCACCTGACCCTGTCGGGCCGGATCGACGAGTTCGTCGAGCAGATCAAGTACGAGGGCGAGAGCAACGGCGGTGTCGCCGCCCGCGGCCTGCTGCGCCCGTACGCGGACTACCCGTTCCTGCGCGGCGGGCGCAAGAGCGTACCGGCCTCCGTGCTCAAGCTGGACAACTCGCTGGTGATGCGCAGCCGGCTGTACGAGTCCGCCTGGGTCGGCGGCAAGCTGGAGCTGACCGGACACGCCTACCCGGAGCAGCTGGGCGCCGCCAACAAGCTCGACATGGTCCGCACGCTGGTGCTCCGCGAGACCAAGGGCCGCCGGGTGCTCGCCGTGCCGATGAAGACCCTGTACAGCCCCGAGGCCACCGCCAGCTCCAAGCACGACCTGTACAACTGCGACTGGGCCGGCTTCAGCGTCGCCCTCGACCCCAAGAAGCTCAAGCAGCGGGGCCAGTGGAAGGACGGCAACTGGCGCGTCCTGGTGGCCGGCGCCGGCAAGGGCGGCGTCTACAAGGGCCGGATCTCGGCCGGCTGGAGCGACACCGCCGCGTACCTCCCCGCGCAGTGGGTCGACGCGGACGTGCGGATCGTGCCGTGGGTCCGGGACGGCCACGTCTACCTGCGGGTGGAGACCGTCCGGGCCCGCGTGACCGGCCTGGCCGCCCACGGCGGCCGGGTGGAGGTGTCCGGCGCGGCCCGCTCCGGCCCGGACCTCGCCGGGGCCCGCCTCAAGCTCACCCACGTCGAGTCCGACCGCGAGCTGCTCTACCCGCTGGAGCTCGCCGCCCCGGTCGGCACGCTCCAGCCGTTCTCCGCGTCCGTCCCGCTGGACGAGCTGACCGCCGTCCGCCAGGCCTGGGCCGAGCTCGACCCGGTCGCCAACGAGCGCAGCCGCGACCGCTGGGACACCGCCCTGCTGCTCGCCGACGGCCGCACCGTGCCGGTGGCGCTGGACGACCGCAACGCACCCGGACAGCTGCACGTCGCGCTGAACCCGGACGCCCCGGCCGACGAGCGCCGCGCGCTCTACTCCAAGCCCTCCCCCGGCGGCTACCTCCAGTTCTCCGACCAGCTGCTCCAACCGGTGGTGGACGAGGTCGCCTCCCGCGGCGCCGACGGCTTCCTGTTCAGCGGGTCCTTCCCGCTGCCCGGCAACCACCGCTGGGAGCTCGTCGTGCGCCACAACTGGCGCGAGGAGGAGCACGTCTACCCGGTGGAGATCGCGGACGGCCGGTTCCGGGCCGCGCTGCCGCCGGTGCCGACGGCCTCCTTCGCCGGCCGGGTGCCGCTCGCCCAGGGCACCTGGGACGTCTTCTTCCGCCCGGTCGGCGAGCCGGCCGGCACGGTCCTGGTCCGGCACGCGCTGATCTCGCCCGACTGCTTCACCTCCCTGCCGCTGGAGGTCGAGTCGCGCGGCAAGCGGATCGTGCTGGAGCGCCGCTACTACGACGGCCTCTCGCTGGAGTCGCACTCGGCGCTGCTGCCCGAGGAGCGCAGCGGCTACCGCCAGCGCCAGCTGCGCACCGTCGACTACCCGACGGCCCGCCGGCTCCCGGTGCGCGACACCGTGCTCTACAACGTCGCGCTCGGCGGTCTCTACGCGGACTCTCCGCGGGCGATCCACGAGGAGCTGGTCCGCCGGGGCCTGCCGCTGGAGCACCTGTGGGGCAGCGACGACCTCCAGGCCGAGCTGCCGCAGACGGCGAACGCCATCCGGCTCTGGAGCCCCGAGTGGTTCGAGGCGCTGGCCACCGCCAAGTACATCGTCACCAGCGCGCACCTGCCGGACTTCTTCGTCCGCCGCCCCGGCCAGGTGGTCGTGCAGACCTGGCACGGCACCCCGCTGAAGCAGATCGGGTACGACTTCGAGAAGGTCTGGTTCACCGACGCCAACTACCTGAAGGGTGTCGCCACCGAGGTTCCGAACTGGTCGGTGCTGGTGGCCGGGAACAGCTGGGCGGCGCCGGTGCTGCGCCGTGCGTTCGATTTCAAGGGCGAGATCCTGGAGAGCGGTTCGCCCCGGAACGACCTGCTGTTCGCCCCCGACCGGGAGAAGACGGCCGAGCAGGTCCGCGAGCGGCTCGGCCTGCCCGAGGGCAAGAAGGTCGTGCTCTACGCGCCGACCTTCCGCGAGGACCGGCGGCGCCCGAACGGCGGCTACCAGATCGACCTGCGGATCGACCTGGAGGCGGCGAAGGCCGCGCTGGGCGACGACCAGGTACTGCTGGTCCGCCGGCACAGCGTGATGTGCGGCCAGATCCCCGCCGCCGGCAACGGCTACATCTGGGACGTCGGCAGCTACCCCGACATGGCCGAGCTGCTGCTGATCGCCGACGTGCTGGTCACCGACTACTCGGCCACGCTGTTCGACTTCGCCGCGACCGGTAAGCCGGTGCTGTTCTTCACGCACGACCTGGAGCACTACCGCGACAACCTGCGCGGCTTCAGCCTCGACTACGAGTCGGAGGCGCCCGGCCCGCTGCTGGCCACCTCGGAGGAGCTGGTCTCCGCGCTCGGCCGGGTCGACGAGCTGACCGCGGAGTACGCCGACAAGTACACGGCCTTCCGCGAGGCGTACTGCGACCTCGACGACGGCCACGCCGCGGCCCGCGTGGTGGACGGGATGCTCCGCCAGCAGTAGTCCGCCGGCACCGCCCCGAGGCGCCCGACGCGTGGTTCGCGACGGGCGCCTCCGGGCTTTCTGGGAGTTACCTGGGCAGTACCCGTCCTTTGCGGCCGCATTGCCCTCGAACTCACGTTTCGCAAGCGAATCTCCCAGCAAATCCGCCGGACCGTACAGTTGACCCCGCATGTCCTTTCGGTATGGGATATCGATTCGGCCCCCGTCCGACCTCCCCCTCGGCACGAAGGCCTCCCGGACCACCGCCATGGACCGGGACCCCGTCCCGAAGGGCCACTGCATGCCAGTCCTCACCCGGCTCGTCCTGCCGCACGCCGACCCCCGGGCGAGCGACGGCCTGCCCCCGGGCGACGAGGACGCCGCGTTCGGCCTGCTGCGCGCCCGCTGGACCGCCCGCGGGCTCGAACTCACCGGCTTCGCCCGCCCCGACGACCTGGACACCGCCCGCCCCGGCTCCGCCTGGACCTGGCTCACCCTGCACCGCGGCGAGGACGAGCCGCCCGTCCACCTCCGGTCCAGACCCCGGCGGCTGCCCGAGGTGACCGACGACAGCGCGCAACCCGACCGCAACCACGACTGGTCCGGCTTCACCGCCCTGATCGAGCCGCGCCGGCTGCGCCGCGGCGAGGAGTGGCTGCTCGGCGACTGGCAGATCGAGACCACCCTCTTCACCCGCCCCCGGCCCACCCGGCTGCGCCGCCAGTACGGCGCCCTCGGCCCGTACTGGTGCGGCTCCGGCGAGTACCCGCCCGCCCGCTGGGTCGACCACGACGTCCGGCTCCAGCCGTACTTCGCCGACGGCCGGCTGCGGCTGCGGCTCGAACGCCCCGGCGTCCGGCTCACCCACGCCGTCCCCGACCCCGACGGCCTCGACCTGCGCGGCACCGCCGACCACTGTCCGGCCGGGACCCTCCTGCGGCTGCGCCACCGGGAGAGCGACGCCGTCCTCGAACGACCGGTCGCCCGCACCGGCAACACCTTCGCCGTCCACCTGCCGTACCGGCCGTTCACCGCCGACGGGCGCGGCGCCGCCGACCTGGAGCACTGGGACGCCGAGCTGCTGCGCCCGGACGGCTCCGCCGAGCAGCTCACCCTGGACGAGCGCGGCGGTCCGGTGGCCGGTCAGCACCCGCTGCCCGGCCGGCAGGACCGGGCGCTCTACCTCAAGCACCTGGCCGACGGCCGGCTCCAGTTCTGCGTCCAGCCCGCCGCCGGCTACGTCGAGCGGATAGCGGTCCGGGCGGAGGGCTTCGAACTCACCGGCCACTGCCCCTGCGACGGCCCGCTCGAACTGGTCCTGCGCCACAGCGGCACCGCCCGCGAGGTCCGCCACCCGGTGGAGCACGGCGACGACGGCCGGTTCCGGATCCGGCTCCCCGCCACCCGCACCGGCTCCGACGGCACCACTCTGCCGCTGCGCAAGGGCGTCTGGGAGGCCTCGCTGCGGCCGGCCGGCCACCACGGCCCGCAGCGGCCGCTCATCGCCGCCCCCACCGTCCTGCCGGCCCTGCCCGCCACCACCCGGGCCGGCGGCAAGCGGATCCTGCTCCAGCGCCGCTGGCACGACACCCTGCTGGTGGACTCCACGCCGGTGCTCAGCGCCACCGAGCGCAGCGCCTGGACCCAGGCCCGCCAGCGCACCGACGGCTACCCCGCCGCCCGCCGCGAGCCGCTGCGCGAGGCCGTGCTGTACGACGTGTTCGGCGGCCGCGGCTACTCCGACTCACCGCGCGCCGTGCACGCCGAACTCGCCCGGCGCGGCGCCCCGCTGGAGCACCTCTGGGTGGTCGACGACGCCCAGGCCGAGCTACCCGCCGGGGTCCGCGCGGTACGGATCTGGAGCCCGGAGTGGTACCGGGCGCTGGCCACCAGCCGTTACCTGGTCGGCAACACCCACTTCCCGGACTTCCTGGAGCGCCGCCCCGGCCAGGTGGTCGTGCAGACCTGGCACGGCTCCCTGCTCAAGCGGATCGCCCACGACGTCGACAACCCCTGGCTGGCCGACCACGGTTACCTGGAGGCGCTCGACCGCGAGACCCCGCAGTGGAGCCTGCTGCTCTCCCCCAGCGCGTTCGCCACCCCGATCCTGCGCCGGGCCTTCCGCTACGACGGCGAGATCCTGGAGGCCGGCTACCCGCGCGGCGACGTGCTGGCCCGGCCGGACGCCGGGCACGCCGCGGCCGTCCGGCGCCGGCTCGGCATCCCCGACGGCAAGCGGGTCGTGCTGTACGCCCCGACCTGGCGCGAGGACCAGCAGCGCGGCGACGGCGACGGCTTCCGGCTGGACCTGCGGATCGACCTCGACCACGCCCGGCGCGCCCTCGGCGGCGACCACGTGCTGCTGGTCCGCCCGCACGTGCACGTACGCGAGCCGCTGCCCGGCGCCGGCGACGGCTTCCTGTACGACTGCGGCGACTACCCCGACGTGCAGGAGCTGCTGCTGATCGCGGACGTGCTGGTCACCGACTACTCGTCGATCATGTTCGACTTCGTGATCACCGGCCGCCCGGTGCTCTTCTTCACCTACGACCTGGAGCACTACCGGGACACCCTGCGCGGCTTCTACTTCGACTTCGAGCCGCAGGCCCCCGGACCGCTCGTCCCCACCTCGGCCGGGCTGCTCGCCGGGCTGCGCGAACTCGCCGACGGCGGCGGCGCCCTGCCCGCCGGGTACGAGGAGCGCTACCGCCGTTTCCGGGACACGCACTGCGGGCTGGACGACGGCGCCGCCGCCCGCCGCGTGGTCGACCGGATGCTCGAACTCGGGCGCGGGGACTGAGCGCCCGTCAGGAGAACGCGTAGGACCGCCAGGGCCGCCAGACCTCGTCGGCGTCGAACCGCGAGAGGCTGAAGCCCGGCACCGTGAAGGCCGCCCGGAAGCCCCTGGCCTGCTCGTACGCCTGGTCCAGGACGTCCTCCGGCAGACCGTGCGCCACCGTGACGTGCGGGTGGTACGGGAACGCCAGCTCCCGGGCCAGCGGGCCGGAACGGATGTCCGCCTCCAGCAGCCGGCACTCCTGCGCGCCCTCCTCGACCCGGACGAAGACCACCGGGGAGACCGGGCGGAAGGTGCCGCCGCCCTGCAGCAGCATCCGGAACGGCCGGTGCCCGCCGGCGACCTGCGCCAGGTGCTCCTCGATCTTCGGCAGGTCCGCGGCCGCCACCTCGGTCGGCGGCAGCAGGGTGACGTGCGTGGGTATCGACCGGGCCTGCGGGTCGCCGTGCCCGGCCCGCGTGTCCTGGATCGCCGAGCCGAACGGCTCCGGGACGCTCACGGACACGCCGATGGTGAGCAGCTCGGGGAGCCGCTCACCATCGGGCAGTCGCGTCAGCGGAGTCACCGCTTGGCGGCCGGAAGGAAGCCGATCCGGTCGTAGACCGCCTCCAGCGTCTGCGACGCCACCTCGCGGGCCTTCTCGGCGCCGATCGCCAGCACCCGGTCCAGCTCGGCCGGGTCGTCCAGGAAGGTGCGGGTGCGCTCCTGGAAGGGGGTGACCCACTCGGTGAACAGCTCGGCCAGCTCGGTCTTCAGGGCGCCGTACATCTTGCCCTCGAAGTGCTCGACCAGCTGGTCGATCGACTGGCCGCTGAGCGCGGAGTGGATGCGCAGCAGGTTGGAGACGCCGGGCTTCTGGGCCTCGTCGTAGGAGACGACGGTGCCGGTGTCGGTGACGGCGCTCTTGAACTTCTTGGCGCTCTTCTTCGGGTCGTCCAGCAGGTTGACCAGACCCTTGTCCGAGGCGGCGGACTTGCTCATCTTGGCGCCCGGGTCCTGGAGGTCCTGGATCTTCGCCGTCTCCTTGAGGATGTACGGCTTCGGCACCGTGAAGGTCGGGCTGTAGCGGGTGTTGAAGCGCTCGGCGAGGTCCCGGGTGAGCTCCAGGTGCTGGCGCTGGTCCTCGCCGACCGGGACGGCGTCGGCCTGGTAGAGCAGGACGTCCGCGACCATGAGGACCGGGTAGGTGAAGAGGCCGACCGTGGTGCTGTCGGCACCGTGCCGGCCGGACTTGTCCTTGAACTGGGTCATCCGGGAGGCCTCGCCGAAGCCGGTGAGGCAGTTCATCACCCAGCCGAGCTGCGCGTGCTCGGGCACGTGCGACTGGATGAAGAGGGTGCAGTGGTCCGGGTCCAGGCCGGCGCCGAGCAGCTGGGCGGCGGAGATCCGGGTGTTCTCACGCAGCTCCTTCGGGTCCTGCGAGACGGTGATCGCGTGCAGGTCGACCACCATGTAGAAGGCGTCGTTCTCCTTCTGCAGGTCGACCCACTGGCGCACCGCGCCCAGGTAGTTGCCGAGGTGGAACGAGCCGGAGGTGGGCTGGATGCCGGAGAGCACCCGGGGACGGTCCTTGACCGGACCGGTGACCGCTGCGTTGACCATGCGGGCCATTGTTCCAGTTACACCGGTCGCTCAGGAAACGTCCGCCCCTGGAGGTTCTGCCAGTGTGACCGCACTCACCCTGACCCGGGCGATCCGCCGGCCCTCCAGCTTGGCCACCGTCAGGCGCACCTCCTCGGCGCCGACCGGGATCCTGACCTGGTCGCCGTCGGCCGGCAGCCGGCCCAGCGCGGCGACCAGGCAGCCGGCCACCGTCTCGTACGGCCCCTCGGGCAGGGTGACGCCGGTCTCCTCGGTGAAGTCGCCGAGGTTCAGCAGGCCGTCGAGCTCCATGCCGCCGCCGGCCAGCCGGCGGGTGGTGGCGGTCTCCGGCCGGTCGTACTCGTCCCGGATCTCGCCGATCACCTCCTCGACCAGGTCCTCCAGGGTGACGATGCCCGCGGTGCCGCCGTACTCGTCGACCACGATGGCCAGGTGGTGGCCCTCCCGGCGCATCTCGCCCATCGCCTCCAGCACCCGCTTGGTGCCGGGCAGCAGCTTGACCGGGCGGGCCAGGTCGCGGACCTTCGCGGCCTGCTCGCCACGGGCCCCGTACAGGTCGCGGACGTGGACGAAGCCGGTCACGGCGTCGTAGCTGCCCTCGACCACCGGGTAGCGGGAGTGCGGCGAGGAGCTCGCCTGTTCGCGGACCTCGGCGAGCGGGCGCTCGGCGTCCAGGAAGGTCACCTCGGTGCGCGGGACCATCACCTCGCGCAGCTGGCGCTCCCCCGCGGAGAACACGTCGGCGATCAACGCCCTTTCGTCGCTGCCGAGTTCGGTGTTGGCGGCGACCAGGCCGCGCAGTTCCTCGGAGCTCATCGACCCGCGCCCGGCGGCCGGGTCGCCGCCGAACAGGCGGACCATCAGGTTGGTGGAGTGGCCGAGCAGCCAGATCACCGGGCGCAGCACCACCGACATCACGTCCACCACCGGGGCGGCCAGCAGCGCGATGGAGTCGGCGCGCTGGAGGCCGATCCGCTTCGGGGTGAGCTCGCCGAGCACCAGCGAGACGTAGCTGATCACCAGGGTCAGGCCGACCAGCGAGACCGCGTCGGCGACGCCCTCGGAGAGGCCGGCCCGGACGAACACCGGGGCCAGCTTGCCCGCCAGGGTGTCCGCGCCGAAGGCCGCGGACAGGAAGCCCATGCAGGTCACTCCGACCTGGACGGCGGCCAGGAAGCGGTTCGGGTCGGCCGCCAGGTGCGCCGCCCGGGCGGCGCGACGGGTGCCGCGCGCCTCCAGCGACCGGATCTGGCCCTCCCGCAGGGAGATCAGCGAGATCTCGGCGACGTTGAAGAGGCCGCCCAGCATGATGAAGACGAGAACGAGCGCCGCGTCCTCAATGGTTTCACTCACGGGGGGTCAGTGTAGAGCGACGGCCCGCCGCCTCCCGGGAGGGAGACGGCGGGCCGTGCGTGGCTCGGCGCTGTTGCGCTCGGAGCAGGTCGGATCAGATCAGGCCGAGGGCCTGGACCGCGTCGCGCTCCTCGACCAGCTCGTTGACCGAGGCGTCGATGCGGCCGCGGGAGAAGTCGGAGATCTCCAGGCCCTGGACGATCTCGAACTTGCCGTCCTTGGTGGTGACCGGGAAGGAGGAGATCAGGCCGGCCGGGACACCGTAGGAGCCGTCGGAGACGACGCCCATGGAGGTCCAGTCGCCCTCGGCGGTGCCGTTGACCCAGGTGTACACGTGGTCGATGGCGGCGTTGGCGGCCGAGGCGGCCGAGGAGGCGCCACGGGCGTCGATGATGGCCGCGCCGCGCTTGGCCACGGTCGGGATGAAGTCGCCCTCCAGCCAGGCCTGGTCGCCGCCGACGGCCTCGAAGGCCGGCTTGCCGGCGATCTCGGCCTGGAAGATGTCCGGGTACTGGGTGGCGGAGTGGTTGCCCCAGATGGTGACCTTCTTGATGTCGGCGACGCCGGCACCGGTCTTCTGGGCCAGCTGGCCGAGGGCCCGGTTGTGGTCCAGGCGGGTCATCGCGGTGAAGCGCTCGGCCGGGACGTCCGGGGCGTTGCGCTGGGCGATCAGGGCGTTGGTGTTGGCCGGGTTGCCGACGACCAGGACCTTGATGTCGTCCGCGGCGTTGTCGTTGATGGCCTTGCCCTGCGGGCCGAAGATGCCGCCGTTGGCCTGGAGCAGGTCGCCGCGCTCCATGCCCGCGGTGCGCGGACGGGCGCCGACCAGCAGCGCGACGTTGGCGCCGTCGAAGGCCTCGTTGGGGTCAGCGGTGATCTTGATGTCGCGCAGCAGCGGGAACGCGCAGTCGACGAGCTCCATCGCGGTGCCCTCGGCGGCCTTGAGGCCCTGCGGGATCTCCAGGAGGCGCAGGTTCACCGGCACGTCGGCGCCGAGCAGGTGGCCCGAGGCGATGCGGAAGAGCAGCGCGTAGCCGATCTGGCCGGCCGCTCCGGTGATGGTGACGTTGACGGGGGTGCGGGTCATTTCTACCTTCTCCAGCAAATCGCCAGGTGCCCCAGGCACACCGGCGCACTGGAGCCGAGGATGGTCTCTCGACATCGAGAGACCCGCGTCAGGTTATCGCAAAGCGAAGCGTACGCCGCGTGTGCGGGCGTGGCTGATACGTCACAGCGGACCACGGGGATCCGGCCGGGACGGGACGGGCCCCGGGGGCAATGCCCCGGGGCCCGCCGGTACCGGGCGACGCCCCGTCAGCCGAAGTAGCCGAGGAGGTCGACGATCACCTGGGTGGAGCCCCCGCTGCGGTTGGCGAACTCCACCTTGCCGTCGGCGCCGACCGGGACGGTCACCAGGTTGGCCACGGTCCTGCCCTGCGTCCAGTTGAGGTTGGACGCGTCCGGGCGCGCGGTGCCCGACGGCCAGACCGTCAGGTGCCCGGCGTCCGTCGGCTCGGTCACCGTCACGTTCAGCACCACGGCCTTGGCGTGGGCGAGGTCGCGGCTGCCGGACAGGTCGAGCGTGGTGCTCGCGCCCGGCGCGACCGCGCCGGTGGTCCGGGTGTCGAACATCCGCTTGGGTCCGGCGCTGTGGAAGGTGGCGGCGGCCGGGTCGTCGGAGTAGTAGCCGAAGACGTCGGCGATCAGGTGGGTCGTGTCCCCCGCCGCGTTGAACAGCTTCACCCTGCCGTCCGCGCCCACCGGCACCACCACGTGGTTCGGGACGGTGAGCCCGGCGGTCCAGTTGAGGTTGGACGAGTCGGGCCGCTCACCGCCCGAGGGCCACACCGTCAGGTGGCCGTCGGCCTTCGGCTCGGTCACCGTCACGTTCAGCACCACGGCCCTCACCCCGGTCTGCGGCACACCCGCACGACCGGCGACCTGCAACGTCACCTCGCCGAAGGCCGGCACCGGATCCGTGCCCGGACGCCCCACCGCCGCCCGCGTGTCCAGCAGCCGGGACGGCGCGACCGCGGTGAAGGCTGCGCCGGAGGGCTCCGCGGAGTAGTAGCCGAAGACGTCGGCGATCAGGTGTGCCGTGTCCCCGGACGAGTTGTAGAGCTTGACGCGACCGTCGTCGCCCACCGGCACCACCACCTGGTTGGGCACGGTCCGCCCGACGGTCCAGTTGAGGTTGGACGAGCCGGGACGCTCACCGCCCGAGGGCCAGACCCGGGCCG
>NZ_CP026498.1:7634651-7648263 GCF_002953255.1 Streptomyces sp. CB01881 | reverse complement strand
GCAGGTGGCCGTCGGCCTTCGGCTCGGTCACCGTCACGTTCAGCACCACGGCCCTCACCCCGGTCTGCGGCACACCCGCACGACCGGCGACCTGCAGCGTCACCTCGCCGAAGGCCGGCACCGGATCCGTGCCCGGACGCCCCACCGCCGCCCGCGTGTCCAGCAGCCGGGACGGCGCGACCGCGGTGAAGCGGTCGCCCGCGGGCGGGGTCGGGATCCCGTTGTTCGCCACGTGGACGCGCTGGTTGTCGGGGTCGGTCCAGACGACGTTCGGACCGGTCCGGTCCACCGCCCAGGCCTTGTGCGGCTTGCGTACCGTCTTCCAGTACTCGCCCGCGGCGAGGGTGCGGACCGCGACGGCGCTCTCGCCGCCCGAGGAGCGGATGCCGTCGTGGAAGTCGACCAGCAGCAGCCTGCCGTTGGCGAGGTCCTGGCGGACCAGGTAACCGTCACCCAGCAGCGTCTCCCGGCCCGACCAGTCGTAGCCCCAGTTCGTGGCCTGCACGGGGACGGAGAGGGTCTGACGGGTCGCCGTGTCGAACACGCCGGTGGTGCGCAGCGTCCCCTGGCTGTCCTGGCAGCCCCAGGAGACGAAGCGCCCGACGGCCTCCAGCAGGGTGACCGGGCAGGGTGCGGCGAAGGAGTCGCGCACGGAGGCGCCCCGGACGTCGGTGGCCGTCACGGTGTTGGCGCCCTGCTTCGCGCTCCACAGCGTGTCGCCCTGCACGGCGGCGGCGGTCAGCTGCGTCTGCTGCAGCCGGTCACCCGTGTCCAGGTCGCCGACGATCACCGTCCGGTTGACCTGCCAGTTGGACGTCGCCTGCGCGAGGACGACGTACCGGCCCGCGGTGTCCTCGGTCCTCAGGCTGTACAGACCGCCGGTGGCGACGGTGTTGGCCTGGTCCTGGCTGCCGGCCTTCCGGACGGCCACCTTGTCGCCGAACACCGGGTCCCCTTGGAGGTAGCGCTCGTCACCGGTCGACCACAGCTCGGCGCACGCGGCGTTGTGGCTGTCGCAGTCGGCGATGTTGTGCGGGCCGTCCAGGGTCTCCGAGAGCTTCACCGGGGTGGCGTCTCCGGACACCCGGTAGCTGCGGAAGGAGCCGGTGGTCATGGCCGGCTGGAAGCCGACGGTGTCCGAGGCCGTGGTCAGCACGCCGCCGCCGATCGAGAGCCCGAACACGGTGGCGGGCGCCGCCGGGACGTCGGTCAGCGTGCCGACGGCCGGCTTGGCACCGGCCTGCGCGGTGAGCCGGTAGACCTTCGTGTCGCGTTGCCGGCCGTAGGCGGGCAGGTGTTCGGTGCCCACCACGATCAGGGATCCGTCCGGGGCGGGCAGCAGCTGGGCGTCGGCGCTCTCCAGCACCATCTCCGCGGAGCCGTCGGTCGAGCCGGCGACCGAGGCGAACACCGGCCGGCCCCGGTTGTCCCCGGAAGTGTGCGTGACGGACTCGGTGCGTACCAGCCGGTCGCCGACCAGCCGCAGCTCGCCGCCGATGCCGCTGACGTACGTCGTCCTCAGCACGGTCTGCGGCTGCGCCCGGTCGAGGTGGTCGACGTCCCCGGCGGAGCCGTGTGCCCGCAGCACGACCCCCTTGCCCAGCCGGAAGTCGTACGAGAAGTCGAACTGCTGCTCGTCCGGCAGTGCGAGGAGCGCCCCTGTCGCGACGTCCACCAGGGCGGAGTGGGAGAGGTCGTCCTGGCGGTAGCGCAGGATCACCGAGTTCTGGTCGCCGTCGTGCACCGAGGTCGCGAGCGTGGCGCCCGCCGGCAGGGCCACCTTGGTGTGGGAGACGGAGCCGCCGTCCAGCCGGTGCAGGAACCAGCCGGTGACCGCGGACGGTGTGCCCTCGTACGCCAGGACCGTCCGGCCGTAGGTGCCGTAGTAGGTCTGCCCGGCGGGGAGCTCCACGGAGCCCAGCGCGGCCGGCCGGCCGGTTGCCAGGTCGTACAGGTCGACCTTGGCCGGCGTCTGCCCGGTGGCGGCCACCGGGACGGCCACGGTGTCCGAGCCGGTGCCGTGGCGGTTGTCCGGCTTGCCGCGGTAGGAGCCCGACGGCCGGCCCTCGTCGAGGCCCGCCGGGACCGGGGCGGGCATCCGGAGGCCTGTGTCGGTGGTGGCGCCGGTGTCGTACCTGGTCCACAGCAACTGGTCGCTGCCCTCGCGGGCGTGCAGCAGGCCGGTGTCCCCGGCCACGAAGAGCTGGTCGCGGGCCGGGATGCCGCGCGGCGCGGCCGGCAGCACCAGTTCCGCGGACGGCTCGCCGGCGGGTGCCGCGACGGCGGCCTGCGGAAGAGCCAGCGTCAGTGACGCGGCGCCGGTGGCCAGGGCCAGTGCGACGGCACTGAGGCCCCGGCACAGGCGCGTGGACCGGCTTCCGGACGGGTCCAAGGGATGCCCCCTCGTTGTGTGAGCGCAGGAGGGGGGAAACACGCGTAGCCGGACGCGGCCGCCACCGCAGCGGGTCGGCGCCGTCCCGTCCTGACTCGATCCCCCCCGAGAACGGCCGGAGCATACCAACGGATGATCTCCCGCAGCGCCTGGATTTCCCGGGCACGGGAACGGCCCCCGCCCGGAGCTCCGGGCGGGGGCCGTCGAGGACCGGGCGCGTCAGTGGCGTGGACGGCCGATCAGATTGCCGATGTTGTCCAGCAGCCGGATCTCCAGCCACGGGTTGGGCTGGGCCACCAGGGTCAGCAGCACGATCGACAGGCCCAGGAAGGACAGCACGATCACGTCGGTGAACCGGCTGCGCACCGCCAGCATGCCGACCTCGGGCAGGACCAGCCGCAGGACGGCTCCGAGCAGCACGCCGCCGCCGAGGATCAGCAGCCCGTACTTGAAGCCCTCCTTGAAGTCGGCGAACCAGGTCACGGCGAGCCCGGCACCGACCACCAGCAGGACCAGCGTTATCGGCCACTGGCGCACCGGCAGCGCGTGCTCGCGCCCCAGCGCCGCGGCCGAGCCCTCGGGGGGCAGGGTCCCGGTGGTCTTGACCGGCCTGCGCCGGGACCTCACCGGTCGCTCACTCATCCGCGCCGTCCCTCCGGTGTCAGATGCCGGCGCGGCGCTCGGCCGCCTCGACGATGTTGTTCAGCAGCATGGCGCGGGTCATCGGGCCGACACCGCCGGGGTTCGGGGAGATCCAGCCGGCCACCTCGGCCACGCCCGGGTGCACGTCGCCGACGATCTTGCCCTCGCTGCGGCTGACGCCGACGTCCAGCACGGCCGCGCCGGCCTTGACGTCCTCCGGCTTGACCAGGTGCGGCACGCCCGCGGCGGCCACGACGATGTCGGCCTTGCGCAGGTGGTAGGCGAGGTCACGGGTGCCGGTGTGGCAGAGGGTGACGGTGGCGTTCTCGCTGCGCCGGGTGAGCAGCAGGCCGATCGAGCGGCCGACGGTGACGCCGCGGCCGATCACGACCACCTCGGCGCCGTCGATCGCGACGTCGTGGCGGCGCAGCAGCTCGACGATGCCGAGCGGGGTGCACGGCAGCGGGCCCTGGATGCCCAGCGCGAGGCGGCCGAGCGAGGTGGGGTGCAGGCCGTCGGCGTCCTTGTCCGGGTCCATCAGCTCCAGGACCGGGTTCTGGTCGAGGCCCTTGGGCAGCGGGAGCTGGACGATGTAGCCGGTGCAGGCGGGGTCGGCGTTGAGCTCGCGGACGACGTTCTCGACGTCCTCCTGGGTGGCGGTGGCGGGCAGCTCGCGCTGGATCGAGGCGATGCCGACCTCGGCGCAGTCCTTGTGCTTGCCGTTGACGTACCAGCGGCTGCCCGGGTCGTCGCCGACCAGGACGGTGCCGAGGCCGGGCGTGACGCCCTTCGCCTTGAGGGCCGCCACGCGGGCGGCGAGTTCGGACTTGATCGCGGCCGCGGTGGCCTTGCCATCGAGAATCTGGGCAGTCATGACCCCATTCTCCCGGATCCCGGCAACCGGCCGCGCCAGCCCCGGCGCCACCCCGTCCTCCCCCGCCGGGGCGGCCACGGTCCGCAGCGGAACGTGCGGGCCACGTTGCGGTTGCGCCACAGTCCGGTCCGGTGCGCGGGCGCGGCTGGACAGCGACGGGCCGTCCGGTTGACGATGAGCGGGCATTCCCTGCCGCCTCCGGCCCGGTGACGGGCCGACGGACACACCGGCGGGGCGTACCCGGGGGAAGAACAGAGTGAGCCGACCACAGCACGCCGTGCCGCCAGAGCGCCATGGCCGCACGTTGCCAGGACCGCAGCCGTCGATGCTCCTGTTCGTACCGTCGTCCCGACTCCCACGGTCCCCACGGTCCTGAGCCGCGACGGCGGGTGCCGGTTCCCACGCGCCCCCATGTCACCGCGCTCCGTTATCGTCCCGTCCGCCCGGCTGCTCCGACCGCCGGTCCGGTCCGGGTCCTCCGCTGTCCCGTCCCCTGTCCCCCATCCTGCCCGGAGGCATCGATGAGTTACCCGCCCGACCCGAACAACCCGTACGGCCAGCCGCAGCAGCCCGGCTACGGCTACCCGCAGCAGGCCCCGCCGGCCGCGGGCTACGGCTACCCCCAGCAGCCGCCGGCCGCGGGCTACGGCGTGCCGCAGCAGCCGGCGTACGGGTACGCGCCGATGCCGGGCACCATCCAGGCGAACAACGGCTACATCAACATCGCCCAGCTGGGCACGGTGAAGATCGCCACCATGGGGCAGCGGTTCGCCGCCCGGCTGATCGACGGCCTGTTCTTCGGCGCGCTCTACGCGCTCTTCGCGGTGTTCGGCGTCCTCGGCGCGATGGGCGTCGCCAAGGACCAGCAGGACTGCAGCTCGAAGCTCGACTACAGCGGCTCCTCCTACGGCGGCACCAACTCCGCCTACTACGACTGCGTGCACCAGAACACGCAGGCCGCGACCGGCTTGTTCGCCACCGTGATGGTGATGTTCGGCCTGTTCATGGCCGTCGGCCTGCTCTACGAGTGGCTGCTGGTGGCCTTCACCGGCGCGACGCTGGGCAAGTTCGCCATGGGCCTGCGGGTCGTGAAGGAGAACACCGGCCAGAACCCCGGCGTGGGCGGCGGCTTCATCCGCTTCATCATCCCGAGCGTCGGCGCCCTGCTGTGCGGCCTCGGCCAGACCCTCGTCTACCTGTCCCCGTTCTTCGACAACACCGGGAAGCTGCAGGGCTGGCACGACCGTGCCGCCGGCACCGTGGTGATCAAGAAGTAGCGCGTACCCGGTACGACGCGACGGCCCGGCTCCCCTCGCGGGGGCCGGGCCGTCGCGTCTGTCACACCGTCACCGACGGAGCCGCCGGGACCGGTGGGATCAGTGGAAGAAGTGGCGGGTGCCGGTGAGGTACATCGTCACACCGGCCTCGGCGGCGGCGGCGATCACCTCTTCGTCGCGGATCGAACCACCGGGCTGGACGATGGCCCTGACGCCGGCCGCGATCAGGATCGCCGGCCCGTCCGCGAAGGGGAAGAACGCGTCGGAGGCCGCGTACGCGCCCTTGGCCCGCTCGCCGGCCCGCTCGACCGCGAGCTTGCAGGAGTCGACCCGGTTGACCTGGCCCATGCCGACGCCGACCGAGGCGCCGTCCTTGGCCAGCAGGATCGCGTTGGACTTGACGGCCCGGCAGGCCCGCCAGGCGAAGGCCAGCTCGGCCAGCTCGGCCTCGGTGAGCGCCTCGCCGGTGGCCAGCGTCCAGGTCGACGGGTCGTCGCCCTCGGCGTGCACCCGGTCGGCCTCCTGGAGCAGCACGCCGCCGGAGATCGGGCGCACCTCCTGGCGGTTGACCGGGGCCTGCGGGGCGAGCAGCACGCGCAGGTTCTTCTTGCGGGCGAGCACCTCGACGGCGCCCTCCTCGTAACCCGGGGCCACCACGACCTCGGTGAAGATCGGGGCGATCTGCTCGGCCAGCTCGACGGTGACCGGGCGGTTGACCGCGATCACGCCGCCGTACGCGGAGACCGGGTCGCACTCGTGCGCCTTGCGGTGCGCCTCGGCGACGTCCACGCCGGTCGCGATGCCGCACGGGTTGGCGTGCTTGATGATCGCGACGGCCGGGCCGGCGTGGTCGTACGCGGCGCGGCGGGCGGCGTCGGTGTCGACGTAGTTGTTGTACGACATCTCCTTGCCGTGCAGCTGCTCGGCGCCCGCCAGGCCGCCGGTGCCGTCCACGTAGAGCGCGGCGCCCTGGTGCGGGTTCTCGCCGTAGCGCAGCACGTTCTGCCGCTCGTAGGTGGCGCCCAGGAACTCCGGGAAGCGCTCGTCGCTCGGCGCGTAGCCGGCCTCGAACCAGGAGGCGACGGCGACGTCGTACGCGGCGGTGTGCGCGAACGCGGCACCGGCCAGGCGCTTGCGGGTGGCCAGGTCGAAGCCGCCCTCCTGAGCGGCCTTCAGCACGTCGCCGTAGCGGGCCGGGTCGACCACGACGGCGACCGAGGGGTGGTTCTTGGCGGCGGCGCGGACCATGCTCGGGCCGCCGATGTCGATCTGCTCGACGCACTCGTCCGGGGTGGCGCCGGAGGCGACGGTGGCCTTGAACGGGTACAGGTTCACGACGACCAGGTCGAAGGGCTCGACGCCCAGCTCGGCCAGCTGCGCGCGGTGCGACTCCAGGCGCAGGTCGGCGAGCACACCGGCGTGCACGCGGGGGTGCAGCGTCTTCACGCGCCCGTCCAGGCACTCCGGGAACCCGGTCAGCTCGGAGACCTCGGTCACCGGCACGCCGGCGGCGGCGATCCGGCCGGCGGTGGAGCCGGTGGAGACGATGGCGACCCCGGCGGCGTGCAGGCCCTGGGCCAGCTCCTCCAGACCGGTCTTGTCGTACACGCTGATCAGCGCGCGACGGAGCGGACGGACGTTCTCGGAGACAGGGGGGGTGGCGGAGCTGGCACTCATGCCGGGATCCATACCTTTCGGTCCTCGATGCGGTGACCTTCGCGGGCCAGCCGGCCCACGACGTCGACGAGCAGCTTGCGCTCGACAGTCTTGATGCGCTCGTGCAGCGCTTCGCCGCCATCGGCGTGATCGGCGTCGGCGACCTCGACGACGCCCTGCGCGATGATCGGCCCGGTGTCCACGCCGGCGTCGACCAGGTGGACGGTGCAGCCGGTGACCTTCACCCCGTACGCGAGGGCGTCGGTGACGCCGTGGGCGCCGGGGAAGGCGGGCAGCAGTGCGGGGTGGGTGTTGACGATCCGCCCGGCGAAGGCCTCGATGAAGCCGGCGCCGAGGATCTTCATGAAACCGGCCGTGACCACGAGGTCCGGCTCGTACGCGGCGGTGGAGGCGGTCAGCGCGGTGTCCCAGGCGGCCCGGTCGGGGAAGTCCTTCACCCGGTGCACGAAGACCGGCAGGCCCGCGCGCTCGGCGCGCTCCAGGCCGGCGATCCCGTCACGATCCGCGCCGACGGCCACGATCTCGGCGCCGAAGGCCGGGTCGGCGGCGGCGTCGATGAGCGCCTGCAGGTTGGTGCCGGAGCCGGAGACCAGCACCACCAGACGGGCCGGGCCGGGCGTGCGGGGCGGGAAGAGCTGAGCGGGGGCGGCGGCCACTGCGCGATTCTCCGTAGGTCGGGCGCCGCCCGCTGGTACGTCCACCGGCGGTGGGGCCACTACGAACGGCAGGTCGAGCAAGGGGGAACATCAGGAGAACCCGCCGCGACGCGGGCCCCGGGAACCTCTGTGAGCTGCTGACCGTCACCACGATAACGGCTGGTCGGACGGCCTCCGAAACGGCCGGGTGTCGCTACGCGCGTAGTTGAGACGGGGATCTCCCCGGCCCGCGGACGGGGGCACCGGGCCGGACGCCCGCGCCGGGCGGAAGGCCGCAGGACTGCCCGCGGGCGGCTGCGGGATCATAGGGTGGCGCGGGCGTCCGCCCAACCGACCGAGAAGGAATGGCTGAACCATGAGCAGCGGTGACGACACCGGCGAGCGCAACCCCTTCGCGCCGCCGCCGGCGGATGCCCCGGACCAGCCGTGGCGGCCGCGCAACCCCGGGCCCGCCGAGGGCCGGCACGCACCCGACGGCGACGACGGCCAGGACGAACGCCCGCTGGTCCCGCCGCCGCACCCGTGGAGCCCCGGCTACCAGGGCGGCGGCTGGCACCCCCGGCCGCCCGCCCCGCAGCCTCCCAAGCTCGACCCGAACGACCCGGCCCAGCGCAAGGCCCGCAACGCGGCGCTGGCCGGCATGGCCTCGCTGGTCTGCGCGTTCGCCGCGCTGCACTACGTCGCCCTGTTCGTCGGCGCGCTCGCCGTCGCCTGGGGCATCGGCGCGATGCGCACCCCCAAGCCGGCCACCGCCCGGCCCGCCGGGACCACGGCCGGCGCGGCGCCCGCCGGCGCGGCCGGGTCCGCCGCGCCCAACCCGCTCACCCCGGCCGCGCTCGCCGGGGTGCTCACCGGCGCGATGACCGTGGTCTTCGTGTCCTCGGTGATCGGGCTCAGCCTGTACTACAACGACTACGTCACCTGCGTCCGGGACTCGCTCACCGCCACCGGTGCGGACAACTGCGAGCGGCTGGCGCCCAAGTGGTACGTGGACGTCACGACGAAGGGCGAGTAGCCCGGGAACCGGTCCCCGGGAGGGCGGGCAGCCGGGGGAGCCGGCGGGGTGGCCGGGTGGTCAGCCCTCGTCGGGGGAGGCGGAGGCGGTACCGTCCGCGCCGTCCGTTCCGCCCGCCCCGTCCACGGGCGGGCCCAGCCACAGCACCAGCGCGTACGCGCGGGCGCGCAGCAGCACTGCGCTCCGGCGCGCGTGGCCGGCGAGCGCGGTGCCGGTGCCGGTGCCGACACCGGCGGCCAAGGCCGTTCCGCCCTCCGCGGTGACGCCCCGACAGGTGCCCCGGCCCGGCGTACGGCCTGCCGCCTTGCCCAGCGCCCAGGCCCGCACCAGCAGCGCTCCCGGCACCGCCACCGCGGCGAACCACCCCGCCGCCGCCAGGCCCGTCCGCCACGGCACCGGGCCCAGCTGCGCCATCCGGCCGCCCGCCAGCGCACCGCCGGAGAGCCGGCCGAGCACCTCGCCCGCCACCCCGGTCAGCAGCGCCGCCGCCAGCACGGCGACGGCCGTCGCCGCCGGGTGCCACGTGGTCGCCGCCCCGGCCGGCCGGTCCGCCTCGGCCCGGGCGTCCGTACGCTTCGCGCCGTCAGCCGCCGCCCGGCCCAGCAGCAGGGCCGGCACCACCCCGGCCAGGGCCGGCAGCAGACAGGCCGCCAACCGCCAGCCGCCCGCGCCCGGCTCCGCCACCAGCGCGAACAGCGGGAACTCCGGCACCGGCCCCAGGACCGCCCCGCCCGGCGCCACCACCGTGCCCGCCCCCACCGCGAACCCCGGGCCCAACGCGTAGGCCGTGCCCCAGAGCACCGCGTTCGGCAGCAGCAGCACGCTCAGCAGCAGCAGCCCGGCCACCGCGGCCGGGCCGTGGGCGAGCACCCCCGCCGACCGTCCGGTGCCGGCCACCGCGGCCAGCACCGCCGCCACGGCCAGCACCACCGCACCCGCCGCCACCAGCCCCGCCCCGGCCGCCAGCGCCGCCGTCCGGATCACCGCCGCTCCCCCGGCCGGCCGGGCCCAGTCCGGCACCCGGTCCAGCGCCCGCCACCGGAGCACCGGCCCGCCCGCGCCGGGCGGCCGGCCGGCTCCCTCCGCGCGGCGCGCCCTCCTGGCACCGGCCGCCGTCGCGGCCGCGGCCAGCAGCGTCACCACGAGAACGTCCGGCAGCACCCGCGCGCGGAACGGCCCGGCACCCGAACAGTGCGCCACCACCGCCGCGGCCACCGCGCAGTAGCCGCACCACACCGCCGACGGGCCGCTCCACCGCGGCCGCGGACCGCGCCGCGCCGCCGCCCGGGCCCCCGCCCGGTACAACTGCCCCACCACCAGCAGGCCGAGCAGCAGCGGAGTGACGGTCAGCGGGGCGTCCGCGCCGCCCCGCAGCACCGGCGCGCCGTGCCCGAGCAGCCAGAGCGCGCCCGCCAGCCGGACGACGCCGGCCGCGCCGCCGTCCGCGTACGGGGTCACCACCCAGAGCCCGAGCACCGGCACCGCGACCGCCGCGAGACCGAGCAGCGCCGTCCGCACCCCGGTGAGCACGTCCGCCAGGACGGGCCTGGTGCCCAGCTCCCCCGGCGCCTGAACGATCGGACGGCCCATCAGCTGCGTCATGCGCCTCATGGTGCCAAGGCGACTCGCCATGCTCCGTGAAGAGGCAAACCGCCGTCGTGTCCCAGATTATTGGCTTATGCGCATTTTCAGACCGTGCCCTCTCGCCGCCCCCACTCCGGCCCGGAGCGTCTGATGTCCACGCCGCCGACCGCCGAGCGCTCCACCGGCGCCCCCACGACCGACGGGCCCGCGCCCCAGGACCGTTCTTCGGGGAAGGGCCGGGCCGGACGCGGCCGGGCCGCCAAGAACACCAAGGCGACGCGCGCCAAGGCGGCCGGCGGCCCCACCACCGGGCCCGCCGCCGGGCCCGCCGCCGGCCCGGAGGAGGCGGCCCGGCTGCTCCGGCAGCTGACACCCCGTGAAGCCCAGGCCCTCGCCCACCTCGCCGCCGGCCGGGACCTCACCGAGACGGCGGCCGCACTCGGGGTCGCCCCGGCCACCGCGCGCAGCTACCAGCACCGGGCCATGCGCAAGCTCGGCACCCGGACCCGCGGCGAGATCGACGCCTTCGCCGCCCTGCTGAGCCCCGTTCAGACCGCATCCGCGGCAGGCCGCACGGCGCCCGGCACCCCGGCCGGCGAGCGGGCCGCGGCTGCGGGGCCCGCCGCCGGGCCCGCCCGGAGCGGGAAGCCAGGCCCCCGGCCGGACGCCGCCAAGGCCCCGGCACCGGCTCCCCCGCCCCCGCCGGCCCCCGCCGCCCGCAGCGCCGCAACCGCCGACCGCAGCGCCGCACACGGCGGGAGGCCGGGCCCGGCCGGCGGCCGCCCGGGAGAGGCCGAGGCGCCCCCGGCCGCCGCGCCCACCGCTCCGCCCCGCACCGACCCGGCCCCCACCGCCGCGCCCGCCGACCGCCGTGCGCCGGCGGGCGGGCGGCCGACCCCCGTGAACGGGCAGCGGAGCACCACGGCCCCGGCCCGGCGGACCGGCGATCCGGGCGGCAGGCCGGACGACGCGCCCCGGCACGGGGAGCACCACCGGCCGGAGCCCGGGCCCGTGACCCGCAAGGACGCCACGACCGCGGCGGCCCCGGCCTTCGAGGAGCTGTACGAGTCCGCCCACACCCGCCTCGTCCAGCAGGTCTTCCTCCTCACCGCGTGCAGGCACCGCGCCGCGCACTGCGTCCAGCGGGCCTTCGGCGAGGCGCGGCGGCAGTGGGACGACATCGCCGCCGGCCCCGACCCGGAGGGGTGGGTACGGGCGCGGGCCTGTGAGGCGGCGCTGTCGCCGTGGCACCGGGGCGGTCCGCGCCGGGCGCACGCCTGGCGGCTGCCGCACCGCCGGATCAAGGTCCGCCCGGCCGACGAGTCGCAGGCGGTGCTCCCGGACCACGACCGGCTGACCGACCGGGACCGCGCGCTGCTCAAGGCGCTCAAGCGGCTCTCCCGCCCGCGGCGCCGGGCGCTGGTGCTGCACGACGGCGTGGGCCTGCCGGCCGCCGCGGTGGCCGTCGAGGTGGAGTCGACGCTGGCGGCCGCCGAGGGCCGGGTCTGGGCGGCCCGGACGGCGCTGGCGCAGTGGGTGCCGGAGCTGGCCGGGCCGGACCCGGCGGCGGACGGCTTCGCGGACCGGCTGGGCGCGCTGCTGCACCGGGCGGCGGTCCGCGGCTGCCCGCAGCCGCACCGCCCTGCGGTGCCCCTGCTGCGGGCCCGGTACGGGCTGGCCTCCGCCACCCGGACGGGCGCGGCGGCGCTGATCTCGATGGCCGTCGCCGGTGCCGCGGTCGCGACGCTGGCCGGCAGCGGGCCGGGCAAGCTGTTCCGGCCGGGCGGGGCGCCCGCCCCGACGCTCTGCGCTCCGGCGGCCGACGGCGCCGTCCCCGCTCCCCCGGACGCCCCGGTCACGGGCGTGCGCAGCCTCTGGTGCAGCACCACGCCCGGCGTCGCACCGGTGGTGGTCGACCCGCCGCCGCCCGGGGGCCGCCTGTGGGAGCTGCCGGCCGCGGGGCGCTCCGCCGACGCCCTGCCCCCGCCCGGCCCGGCCGCGACCGGCCCGGTCTCGTGCACCCGCTGGTCCCTGCACCCCTGCGCGACCGACCGCTGAGACCCGTCGGCCGGCCGCCGCAACGGCGAGCGCCCCCGCCCGGGACTCCGGACGGGGGCGCTCGACGAGCGGGTGGCGTCAGCCGATGAGCTCGCGCGCCAGGCGGGCGGTCTCGGACGGCGTCTTGCCGACCTTGACACCGGCGGCCTCAAGGGCCTCCTTCTTCGCCTGGGCGGTGCCCGAGGAGCCGGAGACGATGGCGCCGGCGTGGCCCATGGTCTTGCCCTCGGGGGCGGTGAAGCCCGCGACGTAGCCGACGACCGGCTTGGTGACGTGCTCGGCGATGTAGGCCGCGGCACGCTCCTCGGCGTCGCCGCCGATCTCACCGATCATGACGATGAGCTCGGTCTCCGGGTCCTCCTGGAACGCCTTGAGGGCGTCGATGTGGGTGGTGCCGATGACCGGGTCACCGCCGATGCCCACGGCCGAGGAGAAGCCGATGTCGCGCAGCTCGTACATGAGCTGGTAGGTCAGGGTGCCCGACTTCGAGACCAGGCCGATCTTGCCGGAGGTGGTGATGTCGGCCGGGATGATGCCGGCGTTCGACTGTCCGGGGCTGATCAGGCCGGGGCAGTTCGGGCCGATGATCCGGGTCTTGTTGCCCTTCGAACCGGCGTACGCCCAGAAGGCGGCGGTGTCGTGCACCGGGACGCCCTCGGTGATGACGACGGCCAGGCCGATCTCGGCGTCGATGGCCTCGACGACGGCGGCCTTGGTGAAGGCCGGCGGCACGAAGAGGACGGAGACGTCGGCGCCGGTCTCCTTCATGGCCTCGGCGACGGAGCCGAAGACCGGGATCTCGGTGCCGTCGACGTCGACCGTGGTGCCGGCCTTGCGCGGGTTGACACCGCCGACGATCTGGGTGCCGGAAGCGAGCATGCGGCGGGTGTGCTTCATGCCCTCGGCACCGGTCATGCCCTGGACGATGACCTTGCTGTCCTTGGTAAGGAAGATAGCCATGGTGTGAAAGTCCCCTTCCTTACTTGTTGGCCAGCTCGGCGGCGCGGTCGGCCGCACCGTCCATGGTGTCCACGCGCTGGACCAGCGGGTGGTTCGCGTCGTCGAGGATCTTGCGACCCAGCTCCGCGTTGTTGCCGTCGAGGCGGACGACGAGCGGCTTGGTGACGGCCTCGCCCTTCGACGAGAGCAGCTCCAGGGCCTGCACGATGCCGTTGGCGACGGCGTCGCACGCGGTGATGCCACCGAAGACGTTGACGAAGACCGACTTGACGTCGGGGTCGCCCAGGATGATCTCCAGGCCGTTGGCCATCACCTCGGCGGAGGCGCCGCCACCGATGTCGAGGAAGTTGGCGGGCTTGACGCCGCCGTGCTTCTCGCCCGCGTAGGCGACCACGTCGAGGGTGCTCATGACGAGACCCGCGCCGTTGCCGATGATGCCGACCTCGCCGTCGAGCTTGACGTAGTTCTTGGCCTTCG
>NZ_CP026498.1:7592483-7634641 GCF_002953255.1 Streptomyces sp. CB01881 | reverse complement strand
CTTCATCAAGGAGGACGCCCTCCTGGTCGAGGTCAACCCGATGATCTTGCCGTCGCCGGACTTGATCAGCGGGTTGACCTCGACCAGGAGGGCGTCCTCCTTGATGAAGACGACCCAGAGCTTCTGCAGGACGTCGGCGACCTGGTCCGCGATCTCGGCCGGGAACTTCGCGGCGGCGACGATCTCGGCGGCCTTCTCCGGGGTGACGCCCTCGTTGGCGTCGACCGGGATCTTGGCGAGCGCGTCGGGGTTCTGCTCGGCGACGACCTCGATCTCCACACCGCCCTCGACGCTGGCCATGGCCAGGAAGGTGCGGTTGGTGCGGTCCAGCAGGAACGAGACGTAGTACTCGTCCTTGATGTCCGCGGTCTGGGCCAGCATCACCTTGTGAACGGTGTGGCCCTTGATGTCCATGCCGAGGATCGCCTCGGCCTTGGCGACGGCGTCCGCCGGGTCGGCGGCGAGCTTCACGCCACCGGCCTTGCCTCGGCCACCCACCTTCACCTGAGCCTTGACGACGGCGCGGCCGCCGAAGCGCTCCGCGATGGCGGCAGCGTCTGCGGCGGTCTCGATGACATCACCGTCAAGCACGGGAACCCCGTGCTTGGCGAAGAGGTCCCTCGCCTGGTACTCGAACAGGTCCACGTGTTTGTCCTTGTTCGTGGTCGCGGATTGTGTCTCTACGAGCGTGCCACGGCAGGATCTTCGCTGCGGGTCGTCGGGGCGGTGCGGGTACGCAGAAGTACGGCCTTGCGGCCCACACAGCCACGGGCGCACACGTCAATCAACACGCGCGTCACGTCCGTCTGGCAGGTTATCCCCGGACGACGGGAGTGTTTCGCCCGGGACCGGCCCGTCTTGGGTGAGAACCGTCACAGCGAGCCTGCCTCCGCGTGTCGCGCGCCCTGCTCAGCGGGCGGGCGGATCGGGAGGTCCGGGCGGGTGCGGGTTCGCTCGTCCGGGTGAATCCGCACCCCGGGTGATCAGGCTTCCCGCTCCGGCACCGGGATCGGCCGCCGCTCGATCGCCGCCGCCATGATCTCCGGGAAGGCGTCGGGTGTGCAGGCGAACGCGGGGACTCCGAGCGCGGCCAGCGCCGCCGCGTGCGCGTGGTCGTACGCGGGGGCGCCTTCGTCGGAGAGCGCGAGCAGCGCGATGAACTGGACGCCGGCCGCCTTCATCGCCGCCACCCGCTTGAGCATCCCGTCCCGGACGCCGCCCTCGTAGAGGTCGCTGATCAGCACCACGACCGTCTCCGACGGGCGGGTGATCCTCGACTGGCAGTAGGCGAGCGCCCGGTTGATGTCGGTGCCGCCGCCGAGCTGCGTGGCGAACAGGACGTCCACCGGGTCGGTGAGCTGCTCGGTGAGGTCGGCCACCGCGGTGTCGAAGACGACCAGCCGGGTTTCCAGCGACCTCATCGAGGCGAGCACCGCGCCGAAGACGGCCGCGTGCACGACGGACGGGGCCATCGAGCCGGACTGGTCGACGCAGAGGATGACGTCCTTCCTCACCGCGCGCCGGGCCCGGGCGTGGCCGACCAGCCGCTCGGGGACGACCGTGCCGTGCTCGGGCAGGTGGTTCTTCAGGTTGGCCCGGATGGTGCGGTCCCAGTCGATGTCGCGGTGGCGCGGGCGGTTCACCCTGGCGCTGCGGTCCAGCGCGCCGCCCAGGGTGGCGCGGGTGCGGCCGGCGAGCCGGCGCTCCAGCTCGGCGACCACCCTGGCGACCACCGCGCGGGCCGTCTCCCGGGTCGTCTCGGGCAGCGCGTGCTTGAGCGAGAGCAGGGTGGCGACCAGGTGGACGTCGGGCTCGACGGCCTCCAGCATCTCCGGCTCCAGCAGCAGCCGGTCCAGGCCGAGCCGGGTGATGGCGTCCTGCTGCATCAGCTGGACGACGGTGGACGGGAAGTACGCGCGGATGTCGCCCAGCCAGCGCGCCACCTGCGGCGCCGAGGCGCCCAGGCCCGCACCGCGGCGGCCCGCCCGGCCCGCCCGGCCCTCCTCGGGCGCCCCGCGGTACAGCGCGCCGAGCGCCCCGTCCATCGCGGCGTCCCGGCCGCGCAGGGTGCAGCCCGTACCGTCCGCCTCGCCGCCGAGCACCAGCCGCCAGCGGCGCAGCCGCTCCTCGGCGGCGAGGGGGGTGGTCACTGCCATCGGTGCTCCTTCTGTGGTCTGCGGTCAGGTGTCGCGGCCGGCGGCCTGGCGCGGGATGCGCGCCGGGCCGCCGCCGGGGTGGGCCGGGCAGCCGGGCAGGCCGAGCAGTGTGGCGACCACCGGCAGGGCGGCGTCGGCCCGGGCCCGGTCGAGCCCGGGACCGGTGTCGTCGTCCGCCGTCGGCTCGGCGCCGAACGGGCCGGCCGCGACCCGGCTGCCGACGGTGGTCCGGACGCCCGCCTCCAGGGCGGAGAAGGTGCGGCGCAGCAGCGGCAGCACGTCGGTGAAGGCCTCGGCCGGCACCGCCGTCAACCAGGCGTCGAGCAGGCCCAGCAGGCGCGGGTCGTGCAGCAGCAGGGCGCCGCCGCCCGCGAGGAAGCCCTCGATCCAGCCGGCCGCGTCGGCCGGGGCGTTGGCGGCCGAGAGGACCAGGCCCATCCGGCGGCCGGCCTCCTCGGGGTCGAGCCGTCCGTCGTCCAGCAGCAGCCGGACGGCGCGGCCGCGCAGCAGGCCGGGGGCGCCGGTGGCGGGGCCGCCGGCCGGTTCGCGGCGGGCGACCGCCCGCAGGGTGGCGGCCCACCGCTCGGCGAGGTCGCCGTCCGGTGCCAGCAGGCCGATCGAGCGGTGCACCTCGTCGAGGTGGCCGCGCATCGCCGCCGCGCGGGTGGCGTCCAAGCCGGTACAGGCGGGCGGCAGGCCGGCGCAGATCCGGTCGGCGAGGCCGGCCGCGACCCCGGCGAGCGCACCGTCGTCGGTGCCGCGGACGTCGCCGTAGCGCAGTGCGCGGACCAGCGCGGGCAGCGCGCCGGCGAGGTGGGCGACGTCGGTGTCCAGCGCGGCGCGGTCGGCGAGCACCCGCATCACCGCCGGCAGGGCGCCGCCGAGCCCGGCGAGCAGGCACGTCTCCACCAGGCCGGTCAGCTCGGCGAGTTCCGTCGCCGCCCGGGCCGTGGCGACGGCCTTGCCGGCCGCCGCGTCCTCGACCGTGGTGCCCCACTGGGCGGCCTCGGCGACCCGGACGGCGAACTCGGGCTGCCAGCAGAGCCGCCAGCTCTCGCGGAACGTGCCCGTCGAGCTCACCGCGGACCGGCCGGGCACACCCCAGTCGATGCCGAGCAGCCGCAGCCGGTGCAGCAGCCGGGAGCGGGCCGCGCCGGTCTCCTCGCGCAGGTCCAGGTCGAGCTCGCGCGGCTCCGGCCCGGGCTTGAGCCGCAGCGAGCGCTGGAGCCTGGCGAGGTCCCGCTGGAGGGGCACCGCCGGGGCGCCGTCCGGGACCTCGCCGAGCGCGTCGCCGATCACCAGCCGGTCCTGCACCAGGGCGAGGGCGACGTCCGAGCCGTCGCACATCACCGCGCGGACGGCGTCCAGCGTCTCGGCCAGGCCGGCCAGCGGGCGGCCGCGGACCACGGCGAGCGTCCGGGCCAGCCGGACGGCCTCGATGACGTGGGCGGAGGAGACCGGGTGGTCCTCGGCCCGGAGCAGCTCGGCGGCCCTGGTCAGCCAGGAGGGCAGCGGGTCGCCCGGTTCCGCGAACAGGTGGCGGTACCAGCCCGGCGAGACGATCCCGGCGCCGTAGCCGCTGGACTGCGCGAGCCGGCGGTGCGTCCAGGGCACCCAGGTGATGTCGGTCCTCACCTTCCTCGGCAGGCCGGCCAGCAGTGCCCGGTCGTGGGCGACGGTCGGCATGGCGGCCAGCGCGGGCACGTGGAAGGCGCCGCAGACCACGGCGATCCGCCGGTGCCCGGCCCGCTTGGCGGCCCTGATCTGCCGGCGCATGTACGCCTCGCGCAGGTCGTCCCGCCGGGCGGCGCTGCCGGCCGGCCCGGCCTCGCGCAGCGCCGTCATCGCCTCGGCCACCGCGGCGAACGGGGCCAGCGGGTCGGCGCCGGGCGAGCGGTGCTCGACCACGTCCTCCCACCAGCGCTCCGGGTCGTCGTGGCCGGCGGCCTCGGCGAGCAGCCCGATCGGGTCCCCCGGCCGCTCCTGCGCGCCCGCGCCGCCGGTCCCCTCCCCGGCGCCGGTGTCCTCCGCGAGGCCGTACGCCGCCGGGAGGTCGATGAAGTGCACCGGCAGTCCGGCGTCGACGCCGTACCGGATCGCCACCCACTCCGGGGAGAACTCCGCGTACGGCCAGAACGCGGCGCGGGCCGGGTCGTCCACGGCGTGGGCGAGCAGGGCGACCGGCGGCACCATCGTCTTCTCGGCCGCCAGCCCGATGATCGGATCGGCCTCCGGCGGGCCCTCGACCAGCACCACGTCCGGCTCCAGTCGCTCCAGCGCGGCCGCCACCGCACGGGCCGAACCGGGCCCGTGGTGCCGCACCCCCAGCAGCGTCACCTCTGCGCTGTTCCGCTCACTCATCGCGCCCTCCCTCCTCCAGCCTCGAACTGCGATGCGATCAGCGGGCGTTCTCTCGGGCGGCGCGGTAGAAGTCCTTCCAGCCGTCACGCTCCCGCAGCACGCCCTCGACGTACTCGCGCCACACCACCTGGTCGGCCGCCGGATCGCGCACGACGGCCCCGATCACACCGGCGGCGACGTCACCGGCCCGCAGCACGCCGTCCCCGAAGTGCGCGGCCAGCGCCATGCCGTTGGTCACCACCGAGATCGCCTCGGCCGTCGACAGGGTGCCGCTCGGCGACTTCACCTTCGTCCGGCCGTCCACCGTGACCCCCGCCCGGAGCTCGCGGAAGACGGTGACCACCCGCCGGATCTCCTCGGCGCCGCCGGGCAGTTCGGGCAGCTCCAGCGAGCGGCCGAGCTGGCCGACCCGCCGGGTGACGATCTCCACCTCCTCCTCCAGCGAGCCGGGCAGTGGCAGCACCACGGTGTTGAACCGCCGGCGCAGGGCGCTCGACAGCTCGTTCACGCCGCGGTCCCGGTCGTTGGCGGTGGCGATCAGGTTGAAGCCCCGCACCGCCTGCGTCTCGCCGCCCAGCTCCGGCACCGGCAGCGTCTTCTCCGACAGGATGGTGATCAGGGCGTCCTGCACGTCGGCCGGAATGCGGGTCAGCTCCTCGACCCGGGCGATCTTCCCGTCCGCCATCGCCCGCATCAGCGGCGACGGCACCAGCGCCTCCCGGCTCGGCCCGTTGGTCAGCAGCTGCGCGTAGTTCCACCCGTACCGGACGGCCTCCTCCGGCGTGCCGGCCGTGCCCTGCACCAGCAACGTCGAATCGCCGCTGACCGCGGCCGCGAGATGCTCCGACACCCACGTCTTCGCCGTCCCCGGCACGCCGAGCAGCAGCAGCGCGCGGTCCGTCGCCAGCGTCGTCACGGCGACCTCGACCACCCGGCGCGGCCCGACGTACTTGGGCGTGACCACCGTTCCGTCCGGCAGTTCGCCGCCCAGCAGGTAGGTGGCCACCGCCCACGGGGACAGCTTCCAGCGTTCGGGGCGCGGACGGTCGTCCTGCGCGGCCAGCGCGGCCAGCTCCGCCGCGAAGGCGTGCTCCGCGTGCTGCCGCAGAACGTCGGTCATAGGGGCTCCTTCGGGTCGGCCGCCAGACACACCCGTGGCGGGCGGCGAGGTGATCGGGGGGAGCCAGGCCGGCGTCCCGGCCTGCGGGAACAAGCCTGCACCGGCCCACTGACAATCCCGACCGGACCTCAGTTCGACCACTGGGACTGTCAGTCCCCGGACCTACCGTCGTCGGCATGGAGGAACGCTGGAGCACCGAACACGTCCTGTCCCTGGCGCCCGACGCCGCCTCGCGCAAGGCCGCGGGCAAGCTCTCCTCGCCCGCGCCCTGGTCGGCCACGGGCACCGACGGCAGCGCGCTCTGGGGCGAGTGCGGCGGCAGCGGGCGGACGCCCTACCGCACGGTGGTCGAGCTGGCCACGCCCGCCTACACGTGCACCTGCCCGAGCCGGAAGTCCCCCTGCAAGCACGCCCTCGGGCTGCTGCTGCTCTGGAGCGGCACCCCCGGGGCCGTCCCGGCCGCCCAGCCCACCGACTGGGCGGCCGACTGGCTGACGGCACGGCGGGAACGGGCCGGGCGGCGCCCCGTCCGGCCCGAGGCCCCCGCCGACCCGGCCGCCGCCCGTCGGCGCGCCGAGAAGCGCGCCGCCCGGGTCGCCGCCGGCGCCGCCGAACTGCGGCTGCGGCTGACCGACCGGATCCGCCACGGCCTGGCCGACCGGTCCGCCGGCGGCCCCTGGGAGGAGGTCGCGGCCCGCATGGTCGACGCCCAGGCGACCGGCCTCGCCGCCCGCGTCCGCGAACTCGACAGCACCCCCCAGCAGCACCTCCTGGAGGAATACGCCATGCTCCACCTGCTCGCCACCGCCGCCACCCGGGTCGACGACCTGCCGGCCCCGCTCGCCGCCACCGTCCGCGCCCGGGTCGGCTACACCACGGACACCGCCGACCTCCTGGCCGGCCCGACCGTCCGCGACCGCTGGCACGTCCTCGGCAGCCGCACCTCGCCGATGGACGGCGGCGCGGACGACCGCCTCACCACCCGCCGCCTCTGGCTGCGCGGCGCCAAGACCGGCCGCACCGCCCTCCTGCTCGCCTTCGGCCGCCCCGGCCAGGCCCCCGACCTCGCCCTCCCCACCGGCCACGTCCTCGAAGCCGACCTCGCCTTCCACCCCGGTGCCCGCCCGCTGCGCGCCGTCCTCGGCACCCGCTACGGCGCCCCCGAACCCGGCCCCGCCACCCCGCCGCCCGGCCTCACCGCCGCCGAGGCCGTCGCCGCGTACGGCACCGCCGTCGCCGACGACCCCTGGCTCGACGCCTGGCCCACCGTCCTCACCGCCGCCGTCCCCGTCCTCACCCCCGACGGCTGGCACCTCACCGACGGCCGGCACACCCTCCCCGTCCACCGCGCCGCCACGCCCGAGCCCGCCCTCTGGCGGCTCGCCGCCGTCTCCACCGGCCGCCCCCTCACCGTCTTCGGCGAGCACGGTCACCGGGGCTTCACCCCCGTCACCGCCTGGGGCCCCGACCACCGCCCGATCAACCTCACCACCCCGTAACCGGCGCCCGCCGAGCGCCCGCACCACCCACACCACAACCTCAGGAGCCCACGTGCCCGACCCCTGGGAGTCCCTCCGCACCACCGCCCTCCTCGGCACCGACCGCCGCGCGCTCCCGCAGCTCCACGGCGAGTCCCCCGCCCACCAGGCCGTCGACCGCACCGACCCCGCCACCGCCCTCCTCGAACTCGCCGCCCTGGAGACCGTCCGCCGCCGGGCCGGCGCCCTCCCCACCCCCGTCGCCGGGCCCCCCGCCGACCCCGCTCCCGAGGACGACCGCCCCGAGCTCCCCTCCCCCGCCGCCCACCGCCTCTCCCTCCTCCTCGGCACCCGCGGCACCAGCACCGCCGCCCTCGCCGGCCTCGCCGAACTGCTCCCCCAGTGGCTCGCCACCGCCCGGGCCCGCGGTTTCCGCCCGCCCGCCGTGCTCGTCCCGGCGCTGCTCGACGCCGCCCGCGCCCGCAGCGAGCTGCGCCCCGACGCGGTCGCCCTGGCCGGCCCGCTCGGCCGCTGGCTCGCCCCCCGCAACCCCGACTGGCGCTTCGTCCTGCGCACCACCGCCGGAACGCCCGCCGGCACGGCCCGGCCCGGCGACGACCGCCTCTGGCACGAGGGCCTCTTCGCCGAGCGCGTCACCCACCTCACGCTGCTCCGCCGCAGCGAGCCCGCCGCCGGCCTCGCCCTGCTCCGGAGCACCTGGCCCGGCGAGCGCGCCGAGGACCGCCTGCTCTTCCTGGACGCCCTCCAGGACGGCCTCTCCCTCGCGGACGAGCCCTTCCTGGAAGCCGCCCTCGGCGACCGCAGCAAGAACGTCCGCGCCACCGCCGCCGAACTGCTCTCGACGCTCCCCGGCTCCACCCTCGCCGGCCGCATGGCCGAACGCGCCCGGGCCGCCGTCCGCCTCTCCGAGCGCGGCACGCACCTGCTGGTCACCCCGCCCGCCGAATGCGACCCGGCGATGCAGCGCGACGGCATACCGCTCAAGTCGCCGACCGGGCGCGGCGAACGGGCCTGGTGGTTCGGCGAGGTGATCGCCGCGGCACCGCTGGCCGTCTGGCACGAGACCACCGGCCTGACACCGGGCGAGCTCCTCACCCTGCGGGTCGGCGACAGCATCGATGAGACCAACAGCAGCTGGGCCGACGACCTGCGCGAGGCCTGGGCCCGGGCCGCCGTCCGCCAGCAGGACGCCGGCTGGGCCCGGGCGCTCCTCGGCCCGGCCCCCGCCCCCGCACCGGACCACCGGCGGGCCCGCCCGCCCCGGACGACGGGCGCCCCCGCCAAGCTGCTCTCCGTCCTGCCCCCCGCCGAACGCGCCGCCTGGACGGCCGCGTTCATCGAGGTGCACGGCCTCGGCGAGGCCTTCCAACTGCTCGGCGCCTGCGCCACCCCGTGGACGCCGCCGCTCTCCACCGCCGTGGTCGCCGCCCTCGCCCGGGCCGCCGCCTCCGGCGCGTACCCGTGGAGCCACAGCGGGGTGCTCGGGATGACCGAGCGCGCACTCGCCCCCGGGACCGCCGCCGCCGTCGAGGCGCTGGCCGCCGGCACCGCCCCCGCCACCGCCTGGGCCGAGACCTTCACCCGGCTGGCCGGCACGCTGCGGTTCCGCGAGGCCATGCTCGCCGAGCTCGGCGTCCGACCCGGGAACGCACGCGGGCCGGTACGGGGGTGATCCCCGCACCGGCCCGTCGGGCGGCGTTCCTAGCCGGCGGCCCGGAGGTTCGCCTCGACCCACGCCACCACGTCCCGGGTCGGCGTGCCGGGGGTGAAGATGTCGGCGACGCCCATGGCCTTGAGCTCGACGATGTCCTCGTCCGGGATGATCCCGCCGCAGAAGACCTTGATGTCCTCCGCCTCGCGCTCCTTCAGCAGCTCCAGCACCCGGGCGCAGAGCGTCATGTGCGCGCCGGAGAGGACCGACAGCCCGATGCCGTCCGCGTCCTCCTGGATCGCGGTGTCGACGATCTGCTCGGGCGTCTGGTGCAGGCCGGTGTAGATGACCTCCATACCGGCGTCGCGCAGGGCACGCGCGATGACCTTGGCGCCGCGGTCGTGACCGTCGAGCCCGGGCTTGGCGACCACCACACGGATCGGCCCTGACACACCCATCACTGCCTCCTGGACTTCGTCGTCCACCACCCCAGACCTCGTCGGGCACGGGCGCGGTTAACCACCGATAACAAACCTGAGGGGAGGTTAGCGCCACCCGGCCCCCCCGACCGTGCCGCCCCTCAAGAGGAGGGGAAAATCACAGCCCAGCCGCTTGCTACCGGCCGGTCACCTCAAGTCTTCCACCGGCGGGCCCGCGAAATCCGTCCACAGCCCGCCAACTCCCCTCTTGACTTACGGACTTTTGTCCGGATGTCGGCGTTACGGCTACAGTCTCGGCAGTTTTCCCCTCGCCCGACGACGTGCCCGAGGCCCACCGAGGAGGCAGCCCCCGATGGCTCCCGACGCCGACGCCCGCCCGACCAGGGCGGAGCTGCGCCTGGCCGCCCGCGAGCAGTCGCGTGCCCAGCGCCGCGGCGCCGCCAAGGCCGCCACCCGGACGGCGCTGCTGCGCGTCGCCCTGCCCTCGGTGGCCGCGCTCGGAGTGGCGGCGGCCGCCGCCGTCACCGTCCAGGGCGAGGCCGGCCAGCAGCGCACACAGGCCGCCGGCCTGGTTCCCGAGCAGGCCACGGCCGCCGACGCGCCGGACAACGCGCCCGCCCGGGCCGCCGCCCAGCAGGCGCTCGCCGTGGACGGCGCCGGCCAGGCCTCCCGCGGCAACGCCCGCCAGCCGCTCTCCGGCGACCAGCCCGCCCCCGCCCCGGCCGCCCAGCCGGCCGCCGAACCCACCGCCGAACCGGCCCAGCCCAAGGTGGTCATGCCGGTCGCCCAGCACGGCCTCGGCGAGCTGTTCGGGGAGGCCGGCACCCACTGGGCCAACCGCCACACCGGGATCGACTTCCCCGTCGACGGCGGCACCCCGGTCATGGCCGTCACCGACGGCACGATCCGCACGCAGTGGAACCCGTCGTACGGCTACATGACGATATTGAAGATGTCCGACGGCACCGAGGCCTGGTACTGCCACCTGCGGGCGTACAAGATCCGCAAGGGGCCGGTGAAGCAGGGCGACGTCATCGCCTTCGTCGGCAGCAGCGGCAACAGCACCGGGCCGCACCTGCACTTCGAGATCCGGCCGTCCGGCGGCAGCGGGCCGGTCGACCCGCTGCCGTGGTTCCTCGCCAACGGCCTGGACCCGCGCTGAGCCGGCCGCCGGCCGTCCAGCCCCCGGCTGCCCGGCCCGCGGCCCCCGGGCCGCCGGCCGTCAGAGCTTCTCCACCGGCGCGTACCGCAGCAGCAGCTGCTTGCGCCCCTCCGTCCCGAAGTCGACGGTGGCCTGCGCCTTGTCCCCGACGCCCGTGGTGGCCACCACCGTGCCCAGCCCGAAGGTGTCGTGGGTGACCCGGTCCCCGACCGCCAGGGCCACGACCTCCCGCTCGACCGCCGCGCCGGCCCGCCGCGCCGACTGCCCCCAGCCCGCCTTCGGCGAGGCCGCCGCCCCGCCGCGCGCGGCACCGCGCGAGGAACCGCCGGAACCACCCGAGCCGCCGAAGCCCGAGCCGGTGGACCTGCCGCCCCAGGACGACCCCGAGGAGTACCCGCGCGAGGCCGGCACCGGGGCCGCCCCCGTCCGCTTCCACTCCACCAGGTTCTCCGGGATCTCCTCCAGGAACCGCGAGGCCGGGTTGTACGAGGGCTGGCCCCAGGCGCTGCGCAGCACCGAGCGGGTCAGGTAGAGCCGCTCCCGCGCGCGGGTGAGCCCGACGTACGCGAGCCGCCGCTCCTCCTCCAGCTCCTTGACCTGGTTGAGCGCCCGCATGTGCGGGAAGATCCCGTCCTCCATGCCGGTCAGGAAGACCACCGGGAACTCCAGGCCCTTGGCGGTGTGCAGGGTCATCATCGTGATGACGCCCTGCCCCTCCTCGTCCTCGTCCGGGATCTGGTCGGAGTCGGCGACCAGCGCGACCCGCTCCAGGAAGTCGGCCAGCGAGCCGACCGGCGGCGCACCGTCCTCGCCCGCGTCGGGCCGCTCGCCCGGGTCCTGCTCGTACTCCAGGGCCACCGACGCGAGCTCCTGGAGGTTCTCCACCCGGGTCTCGTCCTGCGGGTCGGTCGAGGACTGGAGCTCGGCGAGGTACCCCGTCTCCTCCAGCACCGCCTCCAGCACCGCGGCCGGCCCGGCGCCCGAGGCGACGACCTGCCGCAGCCCGGCCATCAGCTCGTTGAACTTCCGCACCGCGTTCGCCGAGCGCGCGGCCATCCCGTACGCCTCGTCCACCCGCTGGAGCGCCTGCGCGAAGGAGATCCGCTCGCGCGAGGCCAGCGCGTCGATCATCGCCTCGGCCCGCTCGCCGATGCCGCGCTTGGGCACGTTGAGGATCCGGCGCAGCGGCACGGTGTCCTCCGGGTTGGAGAGCACCCGCAGGTACGCCAGGACGTCCCGGACCTCCTTGCGCTCGTAGAAGCGCACCCCGCCGACCACCTTGTAGGGCAGGCCGACCCGGATGAACACCTCCTCGAACACGCGGGACTGCGCGTTGGTCCGGTAGAAGATCGCGACGTCGCCGGGCTTGGCGTCGCCCGCGTCGGTCAGCCGGTCGATCTCGTCGGCGATGAACTGGGCCTCGCCGTGCTCGTCGTCCGCGACGTACCCGACGACCTTCTCGCCGTGGTCGCCGGCCGTCCAGAGCTTCTTCTCCCGGCGGCTGGTGTTCCGCTCGATGACGGCGTTGGCGGCGCTCAGGATGGTCTGGGTGGAGCGGTAGTTCTGCTCCAGCAGGATCGTGGTCGCGTTCGGGTAGTCCTCCTCGAACTGGAGGATGTTGCGGATCGTCGCGCCGCGGAAGGCGTAGATCGACTGGTCCGCGTCACCGACGACGCAGAGCTCGGCCGGCGGCACCTCGGCCAGCCGCCCGGCCGCCGGGTTCACGAAGTCCCCGTCCGCGGTGCGCTTCGGGGCACTGGCGACGGCGCCCCCGCTGAGCTCGCGCACCAGCATGTACTGGGCGTGGTTGGTGTCCTGGTACTCGTCGACCAGGATGTGCCGGAACCGCCGCCGGTAGTGCTCCGCGACGTCGGGGAAGGCCTGGAGCAGGTTCACCGTCGTCATGATGATGTCGTCGAAGTCGAGCGCGTTGGCCTCGCGCAACCGCCGCTGGTAGAGGAAGTACGCCTCGGCGAGCTTCTTCTCCATCGGGTTGGCGGCCTGGTCGGCGTAGGTCTCCTCGTCGATCAGCTCGTTCTTCAGGTTGCTGATCTTCGCGGTGAAGGACTTCGGCGGGAACTGCTTCGGGTCGAGGTCGAGGTCCCGGCAGACCAGGGACATCAGCCGCTGCGAGTCCGCCGAGTCGTAGATCGAGAACGACGAGGTGAAGCCGAGCAGCTTGGACTCGCGGCGCAGGATCCGCACGCAGGCGCTGTGGAAGGTGGAGACCCACATCGCCCGGGCCCGCGGCCCGACCAGCTGCTCGACGCGCTCGCGCATCTCGCCGGCCGCCTTGTTGGTGAAGGTGATCGCCAGGATCTCGCCCGGCTGCACCCCGCGGGCGCCCAGCAGGTGGGCGATCCGGTGGGTCAGCACCCGCGTCTTGCCGGAGCCCGCGCCGGCCACGATGAGCAGCGGCGAGCCCGCGTGCAGCACGGCCTCGCGCTGCGGGTCGTTCATCCCCTCCAGCAGCTGGGCCGGGTCGACCACGGTGCGGGGGGCGCCGTTGCGGTACCAGGAGTCCCGCTCGGTCTCCGCGGCGTGGTCGGTCCGGAAGAGCCCCTCCGGGATCGCCTCCTCGTACGCGTCGTACGGGACGTCGTCCTCGTACGGCGGCGGCTCCTCGTCGATGGGCGCGGCGGCGGGCTGCTGCTTCGACCCGGCGGCGGGCCCGGCGGCGGGGGCCTCGAAACCGGGGAGCGGGAGGTCGTCAAAGAGGCTACTCATGGCACTCCGAGTCTATGGCCACGCACCGACAAGCCCGGGCCGGTTCACCGGGGCCGCCTCCGCCCCCCTCCGGAGCAGGCGGTTCCCGGGAGCCGGTACGACGCGGGCCCGCGCCTCCGGAAGGGGAGGGGCGGGCCCACGTCGTACCGCGGAGCGGGCGTCAGACCAGGCGGCGGGCGGTGGCCCAGCGGGTCAGCTCGTGCCGGTTGCTCAGCTGGAGCTTGCGCAGCACCGCCGAGACGTGGCTCTCCACCGTCTTCACCGAGATGAAGAGCTGCTTGGCGATCTCCTTGTACGCGTAGCCGCGCGCGATCAGCCGCAGCACCTCGCGCTCGCGCTGGGTCAGCCGGTCGAGGTCCTCGTCCACCGGCGGGGTGTCGGTGGCGGCGAAGGCGTCCAGCACGAAGCCGGCCAGCCGGGGCGAGAACACCGCGTCGCCGTCGGAGATCCGGAAGATCGCGTTGACCAGGTCGGTGCCGGTGATGGTCTTGGTGACGTAGCCGCGGGCACCGCCGCGGATCACGCCGATCACGTCCTCGGCGGCGTCGGAGACGGAGAGCGCGAGGAACTTCACCCCGCCCTGCTCGCCCATCAGCCCGGCCGAGCGGCGCAGCACCTCGACCCCGCCCCCGCCGGGCAGGTGGACGTCGAGCAGCACGACGTCCGGCCTGGTCTCGGCGACCACCCGGACGGCCGACTCGACGTCGTCGGCCTCGCCGACCACGTCGATCCCGGTCGCCTCGGTGCGCCCGATCTCGGCCCGGACCCCGGTGCGGAACATCCGGTGGTCGTCGACCAGCACGACCCGCGCGACCCGCCCCTCGGGGGGCACCCCCATCGGCGCTGCCTCAGTCATTCGTTCTCTCCATCTCCAGCTCGACCTCGGTCCCGCCGTCCGGCGCCGGCCGCACCCGTGCGGTGCCGCCGTTGCGCTTCATCCGGCCGAGGATCGACTCGCGGACACCCATCCGGTCCTCGGGCACCGTGTCGGGGTCGAAGCCGGGACCGTGGTCGCGGACGAACACCATCACCGTCCTCCCCTCGACCTCGGCGTAGACCTGGACCGGTCCCCCGCCACCGTACTTGGCCGCATTGACCGTCGCCTCCCTCGCGGCCTGCATCTGTGCCGCGATCCGCTCGTCCATCGGGCAGTCGCCGACGATCACCAGCTCGACCGGGACCCCGTGGCGGTCCTCGACCTCGGCGACCACCGCGCGCAGGCTCTCCGCCATGGTGTCCGGCGCCTCCTCGGCGGCCGCCTCCGGACGGTAGAGCCAGAGCCGCAGCTCGCGCTCCTGGGCCCGGGCGAGCCGCAGCACCTCCTTCGGGTCCTCGGCCCGGCGCTGGATCAGGGTCAGCGTGTGCAGCACCGAGTCGTGGACGTGCGCGGCGATCTCGGCGCGCTCCTGGGCGCGGATGCGGGCGGTCCGCTCGGCGCCGAGGTCCTGCCACATCCGGAGCGCGTACGGGCCGACCAGCACCAGCACGCCGGCCAGCACGGCGAGCGAGGCCTCGATCACCGAGCCGAGCGTGGAGCCGCTGCCCTGCATGGCGAGGAAGGCGATGGTGCCGGCCACCACCAGCAGCACACCGCCGCCGACCCGGGTGTAGGCGCCGCGCCGCTTCTCGCCCTCCTCCAGGCCGAACCAGCGCTGCCAGCGCGAGTCGTCGGCCTGCCGCCAGACCAGCGCGACGCCGACGCCGATCGCCAGCAGCGGCCAGGTGTACGGCCGCGCGGTCTGCACGCCGAGCGCGTTCAGCAGGGCGATCAGGCCGATCACCACCATGACCAGCGCGGCGAGCTGCCCCAGGCCGCCCTGGCCCTTCGAGGCGGCCCGGACCTGCGTCGGCTCGGCGCCGGGCTCGGCGGCGGGCTCGCCCTGCAGCGCGTGCTGGAGCAGCTCCCGCAGCCGGCCGATCCAGCCGCGCCGCCCCTTGCTCAGCTCCGCGCCGGACGCGCCGGAGGCCTGCCAGGACCCGGCCGGTACGAAGGCCCCGTTGACGTACACCCAGTGCGCGCCGCCGCGCTGAGCGGGCTCGCCGATGCCTATCGGCACCACGAACCAGAACGCCGCGTACAGCAGCGCGCCGATGCCCTGGGCGAAGAAGAGCAGCACGAAGGCGCCCCGGACCCAGGCGACCGGGAGCCCGAGGTGCACCGCGAGCCCGTGCGCGACACCGCCGAGCATCCGGCCCTGCGGGCTCCGGTAGAGCCTGCGGTACGGCGCCCGCCCGTCGCCGGGCACGGAAGGATCGGCGCCCTGCGACGGCGGGGCGTCGGGGACGAGCGGACGGGGATCGGTACCAGGGGCTGCCACGCCACCGATGGTTCCACGCGGGCGGGCCCGGACGCATCAGGGTGGATCCCTGGCTGTTCTCAGGGACAAGTCAGGGTACGGACAGGGGCCGCACCGGTTGGGCGGGCGCCCGGGAGCCACCAGGATGGTGGCCATGACCGAAGACCACCGCATCCAGGAGGCCGGGCCGAGCGCCCCGCCCGCACCGGACCGCCCTCCGCTGAACCGGACCGAGCACCACCGCGTGGTCGCCGGTGTCTGCGGCGGCCTGGGCCGGCACCTGGACATCGACCCGGTGGTCTTCCGCGTCGTGACGGTGGTGCTCTGCCTCTCCGGCGGCCTCGGTCTCTTCCTGTACGGACTGGCCTGGCTGATCGTCCCGACCGAGCCGGTCGCGGACGGCAAGGGCGGCAGCCGGCCCGGCCGGACCGAACTCCAGCGGGTGCTCACCGGCCGGGTGGACGGCCAGTCGGTCGGCGCGGTGCTGCTGACCGTGATCGGCACCGGCGTCTTCTTCGCCTCGATGGGCGACGGCGACCAGATGTTCCCGCTGATGCTGCTCGCCGGCCTGGTCTTCCTGGCCGTCCGGTACGACCCGGAGCGCCGCCACGGCCGCCAGCGCGGGCGCCGGCGCGGCCGCAACCGCGGCCACGGCCCGTACGACCGCTACTTCCCCGAGTCCGGACCGGCCTCCGCCTACTCCTGGCCGCTGACCGACGAGCAGGCGCGGGCCGGCGGGGACGAGCGGGCCCACGAGCGGCACGCCCGGGAGCGGGCGGCCGGCGCGATGCCGGCCGACAGCCCGAGCGGCTACCTCTGGGACCCGCGCCACCCCGAGCGCAACCCGTACGGCGACACCGGCGCCGCCCCGCACGGCCCCGCCGCCCCGCCGCCCGGCGGCCCGGCCCAGCCGTGGTGGCAGCGCGCCGACCTGCCGCAGGGCGACCCGCTGCGCAAGGGCGGCCCGGCCGTCCCGCCCCGGCCGCCGGTGATGGTGCGCCACCACCACCGCGAGCACTCGCCGCTCGGTCTGATCGGCGTGCTGCTGGCGGTCGGCGCGGCCAGCGCGGTCTGGGCCGCCGCCGAGGGGCACCACAGCGTCACCGTGGTGAGCTCGGCCGTGCTGGCGACCGCCCTGCTGGTCGTCGGCCTGACGCTGCTCGTCGGGGCGAAGTTCGGCCGGGCCCGCCGGCTGGTCGTGCCCGGGCTGCTGCTCACCCTGGCGCTCGCCTTCGTCGGCCACGCGCCGGACTCCATGCAGAACGCGGCCGGCGAACGCAGCTGGACCGTCGTCTCGGCGGACGACCTGAACGAGCGCTACACCCTCGGCGCCGGCGAGATCCGGCTGGACCTCGGCCGGCTGGACCCGGCGGGCGCCACCGTGGCGACCACGGTGCAGCTCGGCGCCGGCGACCTGACCGTCACCCTTCCGTCGGACGTCACGGTCAACCTGACCACCCGGGTCCTGCTCGGCGACGTCAAGGCCCCGGGGGAACCGGTCTCCACCGAGAACGTCAGCCGCACGTACCAGTACCACCCGTTGAACGGTCAGACATCCAAGGGCACGCTCGACCTGAAGCTGACGGTCGGGCTCGGCAGCATCAAGGTGGTCCAGTCGTGAGGAAGCACCAACTCGATCCCTTCTCGCTGATCGCGGGCGGGCTGTTCACCGTCATCGCGGTGCTCTACCTGGTGGCGGCGCTGAACGACATGTCGGTGAACGGCCGGATCGTCATCCCGGTGACCTTCATCGTGCTGGGCATAGGCGGCCTGGCGGGGGCGGTCGCGGCGGTGGCCCGGCGCGGACGTACCGACGCGCCGGACCACGGCACCCTCGACTAGGACCCGCCGCTCAGCTCTGCAGCGGCCCGAGGTTCAGCTTGTCGCCGTCCTTGGTGACGCCGTACTTGGGCAGCGGTTTGGTGGCCGGGCCGTTGACCACGGCGCCGGTGGCCGCGTCGAACCGGGAGCCGTGGCACGGGCAGTACAGCTGACCGTTCTTCGGCGCGTCGACGGCGCAGCCGGAGTGGGTGCAGACCGCCGAGAAGGCGCAGTACTGACCGGCCTTCGGCTGGACGATGTAGACCGCGTCGCCGGTGGCCGGGTCCTTGACCTGGGCCGAGCCACCGACCGGGACGCTCGCGGCGGCCACCGAGACGGGCGGTCCGGCGGGCGTCTTCCCGGTCGTGGCCGGGGTGGCGGACGGGCCGACCGCCTTCTTGTCCCGCCCGAACGTGGCGGTCAGCGATCCGGTGAGCAGCCCCGCGCCACCGATCGCGACGGCCGCGATCCCGCCGTCCACCAGCGCCCGCCGCCGGGCGTGGCCCTCCGCCAGCCCGCGCGCGCGGTCCCGGGCGGCCCGCTCGGCCAGGTAGCCGTCCAGCGAGAGGTACGGGGTGCCGGCCAGCAGCAGCGGGGTCCAGGCCATCAGGTAGGCGAGGTCGTTGCCGAGGTAGTACGGCGAAACGTTCCAGCTGACGGTGAGCCAGAGGCTCAGGCTGATCAGTGCTCCGCCGAGGGCCGCCATCCGGCCCCAGAGGCCGAGCAGGGTGCCGAGGCCGACCGCCAGCTCACCGAAGGCGACGGCGAGCGCGAACGGGGTCGGGTGGTCGAGCGCGGTGCCGAGCAGGAAGGAGATCGGGCTGGAACCCTTGACCGCCCGGGTCTGCGAGACGAAGGAGGCCGGGTCCCCCGCGCCCGCCAGGTAGTGCGCGTCGGAGAGCTTGTCGAGCGCCGCGTAGACGAAGGTGGCGCCGAGGAAGATCCGCAGCGGCAGCAGCGCGTACCGCGAGGCGGTCGCCTTGAGCCGCGCCGCCCGTCCGGCCCAGCCGTCCGCCCCCGGGCCGGTCGCCCCCGCGCCGGTCGCCACGGAGCCGCCGACCACCGTGGGGCTGCCGGCCTCCGCGGGGCCGCCGGCCACCGTGGGGCTGCTGGCCTCCGTCATCCCTCACACCTTCCTTCGCGGCCTGCCAACCGCCTGACAGGTCCGGTCGCATTCTGCACGCTTGTGAACGTTTTCGGTGGGAGGTCCCACCCGATGGGCCCCCGGCCCACCGCGAACGGCCGCGCCGCCGCTCCCTGGTGTACGGGAACGACGGCGCGGCCGTTCAATACCGGATCAGGGCCGTTTCACGGCCGTCCGGCGGGAGTGGTCACTCCCACTCGATGGTGCCCGGCGGCTTGCTGGTGCAGTCCAGGACCACGCGGTTGACGTCCTTGACCTCGTTGGTGATCCGGGTCGAGATCTTCGCCAGCACCTCGTACGGCAGGCGCGACCAGTCGGCCGTCATGGCGTCCTCGGAGGAGACCGGGCGCAGCACGATCGGGTGACCGTAGGTGCGGCCGTCGCCCTGGACGCCGACGCTGCGGACGTCCGCCAGCAGCACGACCGGGCACTGCCAGATCTCGCGGTCCAGGCCGGCCGCGGTCAGCTCCTCGCGGGCGATCGCGTCGGCCTCGCGCAGCAGGTCCAGGCGCTCCTTGGTGACCTCGCCGACGATCCGGATGCCCAGGCCGGGGCCGGGGAACGGCTGGCGCTGGACGATCTCCTCCGGCAGGCCGAGCTCCTGGCCGACCATCCGGACCTCGTCCTTGAACAGCTTGCGCAGCGGCTCGACCAGCTCGAACTGGAGGTCCTCGGGCAGGCCGCCGACGTTGTGGTGGGACTTGATGTTGGCGGTGCCGGTACCGCCGCCGGACTCCACCACGTCCGGGTACAGGGTGCCCTGGACCAGGAACTCCACCGACTCGCCGTGCTCGCCGGCCTCGGCCACGATCTCGGCCTGGGCCTGCTCGAAGACCCGGATGAACTCACGGCCGATGATCTTGCGCTTCTCCTCGGGGTCGGAGACCCCGGCGAGCGCGTTCAGGAAGCGCTCCTGGGCGTCGACGACCTTCAGCTGCACGCCGGTGGCCGCGACGAAGTCCTTCTCGACCTGCTCGGTCTCGCCCTTGCGCATCAGGCCGTGGTCGACGTAGACGCAGGTCAGCTGCGAGCCGATGGCCTTGTTGACCAGGGCGGCCGCGACCGCGGAGTCCACGCCGCCGGAGAGGCCGCAGATGGCACGCTTCGTCCCGACCTGGGCGCGGATCAGCGCGACCTGCTCGTCCACCACGTTGCCGGTGGTCCAGGTCGGCGCGATGCCGGCGCCGCGGTAGAGGAAGTGCTCCAGGACCTGCTGGCCGTGGTCGGAGTGCAGCACCTCGGGGTGGTACTGGACGCCGTAGAGCCGGGCCTCGTCGTTCTCGAAGGCCGCGACCGGCACCACGTCGGTGGAGGCGGTGACGGTGAAGCCCTCGGGGGCGGCCGAGCAGGCGTCGCCGTGCGACATCCAGACCGAGTGCTGCGCCGGGACGCCCTCGAACAGGGTCGAGCCGGTGCGGGAGACGGTCAGCGGGGTGCGGCCGTACTCGCGGGCGCCGCTGTTGTCGACGGTGCCGCCGAGCGTCTTGGCCATCAGCTGGAAGCCGTAGCACATGCCGAAGACCGGAACCCCGGCCTCGAAGATCGCGCGGTCGAGCTGCGGCGCGCCCTCCTCGTAGACCGACGAGGGACCGCCGGAGAGGATGATCGCCTTCGGGTTCTTGGCGAGCATCTCGGCGACCGGCATGCTGCTCGGCACGATCTCGCTGTAGACCCGGGCCTCACGCACCCGGCGGGCGATGAGCTGGGCGTACTGGGCACCGAAGTCGACCACCAGGACGGTGTCGGTCTCAGGTACGGACTGGTCGGGAATAGCAGAGGACACGGACGGCCTTCCGGCAGCGGTACGAAAGGTGTCGCGCGCAGCACTTCCTCCGAAGGGCGGCGGCGGGCGACGAGCGGGGGTCTGAGGTCGAGTCTACCGGGCGGGCCGCTTTCACTCGTCTGCCCGTCCAAGAGACCGTGACCGCACGGGCCGTCGGTTCGTTGCTTCTGACGACCGTACGACCGCGCCGCACCTGCCAGGTGCGCCGCCTCCGCCCCGGCCAGGGGCGCCGCCGTACGGACGTGCAGGACCACGCGTGGAGCTCAACCCAGTCCACCGGCGCGCGTGGCGCCGCCGCGGTCCCGGCCCCGCCGGGAGCGGTGCGCCGTGGGACCGTGCGCGGGTGCGGCGGCCGGGCAGCAGGGGACAGCGACCCCGGCCGCGACTGGACCAAGGAGGTGGGGTGGTCGGCCCCCGGGGACGCCCGGAGGCCGGCCGCCGCACCCCGGCGCGACCCAGGCGCACACCGTTCACCGTCCCGCGCCGCTACGCGCGTCCCCGTGCGCTCCGGCCCGCACCACTACACACCGTGATCATCGAACCCGCCTTCCCGGACCTCCCGGCGGGCCGCCCGACGACTCCCGGCAGACCGCCCCGGACCGGCCGGGCCGAAAATGGACTGTGCCGAATCATGCCGAATCGGTTGCAGAGCAAGCCCTTCGTCCAGCACGATGCTGCTTGGAAGAGGTTCTCCCGTGGCCGAAGGTCCACTACGGAGGCCCGCCCCGGTGCCGCCGAGACCCTTGGTGGCAACGATTGTCACCTCACGCTCCGTGAGCGAAGGCCCTGCGCAGCCATGCGCACCGGCCCGCCGCACCGTGAGCGTGCGCGCCCCGCGCGACCGGCACACCCACGCCGGCGCTGCGACGGCTCGGTCCCAGAAGCCAACCGACAGGACGGCGCTCCTCCCCCGGCGCCGTCACCCAGCACCGGCGCAGCCCTGGCGCCGCGTGCTGAGCGACAAAGGGCCCCGTTCCCCCGCGGGGCCCTTTGCCCTGTCCGGCCCTGTCCGGCCCCGTGCGGGCGCGCCCGGGCCGCCCGATGGCCTGCGCACCGCTTCGTGCGGCCTGCGCACGGCTGTCCGCGGCCAGGGCGCGGCCTCGCGCCGTCGCGGCGGGCGGGCGCCGGGCCCGCGCGAGGGGCGCGGGCCGTCAGGGCCCGTGCCCCCGGCTCGCGCTACGGCTGCTTGCGCCGGACACCCGGGTCGACGGTCTCCCCGCCGGCCCCCGGTGCGGCGGGGCCGGGCGGCGGCGTCGCCTCGTACGAGCCGGTCACCTCGCCGACTCCCGCCACCTGGCCCCCGCCCTGGCCCTGGCCCGGCACGAACACGCCGCCGTCCTGGACCACGTCCGGGTGCACCGCGCCGTCGTACGGGCCGCCCTGCGGCGGCACCGCACCGGGCCGGCCGGCGGTCCGGCCGCCGCGGATGGCCGCCAGCAGCGGCGGCACGGCCAGCGCGCCCAGCGCCGCCCAGACCACGTTGGCCGCCAGCTGGCTCCCGAACAGCAGGCCGACCGAGAAGTCGCCGACGCCGCCCTTGCGCCCGCTCAACGAGCCGCTGCCCGACGTCGCCGCGAAACCGGCGACCGCCATCAGCAGGGTGAGCCCGGCCGCGTACACGACGGCGAGCCGGATCCGGTCGGCCGCGTCGAGCCCGCGCCGGTGGGCCGTCCAGCCGAGGTAGGCCGCCGCGGCCAGGGCGAGCAGCAGGGTCCACCGCCAGTCGGCGGTCTCGCCGTGGAGGTCGAAGACCGAGAACTCGTCGCCCGGGCCGCCGGAGCCGAAGCCCGGCCCGTCCTCGTAGTAGCCGTCGTAGCGGCCGGTGCCGTCGGCCGCCCGGAGGGTCGCCCCCGACCCCAGACCGAGCAGGGTCAGGCCGACGTTCGGCAGGAAGGCCACCGAGGTGCCGGTCGCCCAGCCCTCGTCCTGCACCGCGATCAGCACGAACCCGACCAGCGCGGCGAGCCCCGTCGACACCGCCGCCGCCCGGCCCGCGGCCAGCCCGGCCACCGCCCAGCCGCGCACGGCGCGGTTGCGCCAGGCCGCCCAGCGCAGCGCGTCCGTCCCGTACACCGTGAAGGCGAGCAGCCCGGCCAGCAGGGCGCTCCAGCCGACCGCCTCCAGCCAGCCCGAGTCCGAGCCGTACTGCACGTCCCCGTAGTAACTCCCGAAGTCCGGTCCGCGGGCGCCCGACGGGCTCCAGTCGGCACCGCCCACCAGGCCGACCAGCAGCGTCGCGCCGGCCGTGACCAGGGCGGTGCGGACGGCCTCGCCGGCCGCCTGCGCCCGGGTCTGCTGCTCACCGGTGCGGGCCTGGCGGAGGCGGACGCCGGCCCGCAGGCCGAGCCAGAGCGCGAGCAGCCACAGCGCGGTGACCGTCATCGGCACCGTCCGCACCAGGATCGACGGGCCGCCCTCCCCCCGGAACACGCGGCCGGTGAGGCCCAGCTTGAACGGCGCGCCGAGGGCGGCCGGCGCCATCGCCAGAGCGGTGCCGAACCGATCGCCGTACTCGGGCGAGTTGCCGTAGCCGAGTTCGTAGTCGCCCGGGATCGCCGCGATCAGCGCGGCCAGCAGCAGCACCGCGACCGGCGCGACCACCGCCTTGAGCGCCGGGCGCCAGTCCTCGCCGGTGAGCCAGCGCAGTGCGGCGGGCTGCGCGACGGCCGGGTCGTACGGCCGGCCGGTGCCCCAGCTGCCCACCGCCGGCGGGACGGCCGGCGGCGCGTACCCGGGCGCCGGGTGACCGGGCGGGACGGGAGCCGGACGGCCGGACGGGGCCTGCGGGACGGGCGCCGCCGGAGGCGGGTACCCCGGCGCGGACGGCGGCGCCGGGGGCACGACGGGCGGGGCGGGCGGTGCCGCGGGGGGCGCGGGCGGTGCCGTGGCGGGCGGGGGCGGCGTCATCGGCCGTCCGCAGGAGGCGCAGCCGAGCGCCCCCTCCGCCGAAGCCGCGCCGCACGATGCGCAGATGGCCATGGACTGTGATCCCCCCGTGAGAACAAGCCCCTGGTCCCCCAGGGAGCCCGTTTATCCCACCGTGCGCGGACCGCTGTCAACCGGCTGCGGCGCGTCGTCGGCCGGCCCCGGCGAGGGGTCAGGAGGCTTGCGCACCACGCTTCTTCGGCACCTCGGGGACGGCCAGCAACGGCAGCCGCAGCGCCCCGAAGGCCTCCTTCGGCACCACCGGGCGCACCGGCGCCACCGGCTCCACCCGCCGGTACGCCTCGCCCGGGGCCGGGCGCCGGTCGTCCTCGCCCTTGTTCGGCCACATCGACATGGCCCGCTCGGCCTGCGCGGTGATCGTCAGCGAGGGGTTCACCCCGAGGTTGGCGGAGACCGCCGAGCCGTCCACCACGCTGATCCCGGGGTGGCCGTAGAGCCGGTGGTAAGGGTCGACCACGCCGGTCTCGGCGGAGTCGCCGATCGGGCAGCCGCCGAGGAAGTGGGCGGTCATCGGGATGTCGAAGATCTCGCCGACCGCGCTGCCCGCGAAGCCGTTGATCTCCTCGGCCAGCGCCTGGGCGCCCTTCTCGGCGGCGGGGATCCAGGTCGGGTTGGGCGCGCCGTGGCCCTGGGTGGAGGTCAGCTGGCCCTTGCCGAGGCCCTTCTTCTTCAGCGAGACGGTGATCGAGTTGTCCAGCGACTGCATCACCAGGCCGATGATCGTCTTCTCGGACCAGCGGTGCTTGTTCATCGAGCGGGCGAAGGTCACCGGGTGGCGCACCGTCGTCCCCGCGTAGCGCAGCCAGCGCGGCACCTGGCCGCCGCCCCTGACCTGGGCGATCGACAGCGCGCCCATGGCGTTGGAGCCCTTGCCGTAGCGCACCGGCTCGATGTGGGTGTTCTCGTCCGGGTGGATCGAGGAGGTGATCGCGACGCCCTTGGTGAAGTCCGCCTTCGCGCCGTACCGCCGGTCGGTGGTCTGCGCGCCGACCAGCGCCTCGGAGTTGGTCCGGGTCAGCTCGCCGAGCCGGGCGGAGATGCCGGGCAGGTGGCCGCCGTCGCGCATCCGGTGCAGGAGCGACTGGGTGCCGTAGGTGCCGGCCGCGACCACCACCCGGGCGGCCGTGATGGTCCGCGCCCCCGCCTTCACCGGGTCGGTGGTGGAGCGGGAGTCGGTCCGGCGGACGTCCACCTTGAAGCCCTGGTTCCCGTCGGCGTCGGCGTACTCGCGGATCCGGGCCACCGTGGTGAGCGGGTGGATCTCGGCGCCGGCGCGCTCGGCCAGGTAGAGGTAGTTCTCGGTGAGCATGTTCTTGGCGCCGTGCCGGCAGCCGGTCATGCACTCGCCGCACTCCACGCAGGCCCGCCGCGTGGGGCCGGCGCCGCCGAAGTACGGGTCCGCGATCTCGTCGCCGGGCGCCGCCTTGGCCGCGCCGTCGGAGTCCTTGCCGTCGCCGAAGAAGACCCCGACCGGCGCCATGTGGAAGGTGTCCCCGACGCCCATCTTCTCGGCGGCCGCCCGCAGGTGGACGTCGGAGGGGGTGACGGTCGGGTTGATCCGGACGCCCAGCATCCGCTGCGCCTGGTCGTAGAACGGCGCCAGCTCCTCCTGCCAGTCGGTGATGTGGGCCCACTGGCGGTCCTCGAAGAACGGCTTCGGCGGCACGTAGAGGGTGTTGGCGTAGTTCAGCGAGCCGCCGCCGACCCCGGCGCCGGCCAGGATCAGCACGTTGGCCAGCAGGTGGATCCGCTGGATGCCGTACATGCCGAGCTTGGGCGCCCACAGGTAGTTGGCGAGGTCCCAGGAGTTCTTGGGCAGTTCGTCGCGCTCGAAGCGCCGCCCGGCCTCCAGGACGGCGACCCGGTAGCCCTTCTCGGTCAGCCGCAGCGCGGAGACCGAACCACCGAAGCCCGAGCCGATCACGACCACGTCGTAGTCGAACCCGGCCTCATTGCGGGACCCCACCATGTGCCACTGCTCCTTCGGGAGAGATGTGAACCGACAGCCGGACCGGCCTACTTGAACCGCAGCGCCTTCAGCACCCGCAGCCCGCCGGTGAACACCGCGGCGAACTGCTTGTCGTCCAGCCCGAACGAGGGCGCGAGCGGCATCAGCCGCTGGCCGGCGATGGTCTGCGCCTCGGTGAACCGCAGGATGCCCTCGGAGCCGTGCCGCCGGCCGAGCCCGGAGTCGCCCATGCCGCCCATCGGCGCGGCGACCGAGCCGTACGCCGCCGCGTAGGCCTCGTTGATGTTCACCGTGCCGGTGCGCAGCCGGGCCGCGACCGCCCGGCCGCGCCGCAGGTCCTTCGTCCAGACGCTGGAGTTGAGCCCGTACGGGGTGGAGTTGGCGGCGTCCACCGCCGCGTCCTCGGTGTCGAAGCGGTAGACCGAGACCACCGGGCCGAAGGTCTCCTCGGCGCAGACCGCCATCTCGGGGGTGACGCCGTCCAGGATGGTCGGCTCGTGGAAGAACGGGCCGAGGTCCGGCCGGGGCCGGCCGCCGGCCACCACGGTGGCGCCCGCCTTGACCGCCTCCTCCACGTGCCGGGTGGTGGCGTCCAGCTGCCGGACGGAGACCAGCGAGCCCATGTCGGCGCCGTACGCGAGGCCGCCGCCGAGGCGCAGCGCGCGGGTGCGCTCGGCGAACCTCGCCAGGAACTCGTCCGCCACCGAGCGGTGGACCAGCAGTCGTTCGATCGAGATGCAGAGCTGGCCGGCCGAGGAGAAGCAGGCGCGGACGGCGCCCTCGGCCGCCCGGTCGAGGTCGGCGTCGGCCAGCACCAGCATGGCGTTCTTGCCGCCGAGTTCGAGCGAGGCGCCGACCAGCCGGGCGGCGGCGCGCTGGGCGACCTCGCGGCCGGTGCGGGTGGAGCCCGTGAACGAGACGTAGTCGGCGCCCTCGACCACGGCCGGGCCGATCACCGGGCCGTCGCCGATCACGATCTGCCAGAGGTCGGCCGGCAGGCCCGCCTCGACGAGCAGTTCGCGGGCCCAGAGCGCGGTCAGCGCGGTCTGCGTGTCCGGCTTGTTGACCACGGCGTTGCCGGCCACGAAGGCGGGCAGCGCGTCGCCGATGCACAGCTCCAGCGGGTAGTTCCAGGGCGAGATGTGCCCGACCACGCCCTTGGGCCGGCGGGCCTCGATCGTCCGGGTGAGCAGCGGCAGGGCGCCGGCGCGGTGCTTGTCGCGCAGGTAGCCGTGCGCGGCGCGGCCGTAGTGCCGGGCGGCCCCGGCCACGGCCATCACCTCCTCGAAGGCGTGCAGCCGGGCCTTGCCGGTCTCGGCCTGGATCAGGTCGAGCACCTCGTCCTGGCGCCTGAGCAGCAGGTCGTGGAAGCGCAGCAGGACGGCGGCGCGCCGGCGTACCGGCAACGCGGCCCAGGCCGGCTGGGCGCGGCGGGCCAGCTCGTAGGCGACCTCGACGTCGGCCGGGGTGGACCGCGGCAGGGCGGCCAGCCGCTCGCCGGTCAGCGGGGCGACGGTCTCCACCAGGCTGGGCTCGCCGGTCGCGGTGATCCCGCCGGCGAGACGGGCGACCAGCGACGACGGGACGGCCGCGGCGACCGTACGACCGCCCCCGGGGGCGGCGGGGTTGCGGTCCGCGGCCCCTGCACCGGGGTGCCGGAGGGCCGAGTCATCTGCTGTGAGGTCCGTCATACGGCGCAGCCTAGGCGCTCGGCGGCCGGTTCGGTACCCGTGGGTAACAAGAAACCGCCCGTGCCGCGGGTCGGACGGCCGGGGGCCGGACGGCCGGCTCGGCCCAGCGGGTCGGCCGGGCCCAGCGGGTCGGGGGCCGGCGGGTCAGCGGGTCGGAGGCCGGCGGGTCAGCGGGTCGGGGTGAAGTGGTTGAGCACCGTGGTGAACCGCCGCTCGCCCTCCGGCCAGTCCTTGTCCGTGTCGGGGCAGGACAGGTAGACGGCGTAGCCGGTCCCGTCGTCGTCGATGAACTCCGCCTCGATCGCCCGCCGGCGGCCGCCCTCCTTGGCCGCGTAGCTGAACTCCCAGACCGCCGCGTCGTGGCCGTTCACCGCGACGCTGGTCAGCTTGTGCTGGCGGTACTCCTTCAGCTTGGAGACGGTGCTCTCCATCTGCCGCATGTGCTCCAGCGGCTTGACCGACTGGCCGACGGTGACGGCGAACTGGAGGTAGTGCGACTTGTTGTCCGGGCTGTAGAAGATCTGGTTGGCGGTGTCGGTGCTGCGCTGCCAGGGCGGGGTGGCCACCGGCAGCGGGAAGCGGAAGCCCGCCGGGTCGTCCACCCAGCGGAAGCCCGTGGGCGCGGGATCGGCGTCGCCGGACCCGGTGGGCTGCGGCACGCCGGTGGCGGTCGGACCGGGGTCGGCGACCGGGGTGCCGGTGTGCCGGGTGGCCAGGAGGGTCACCCCTGCGGCCGCCACGGCGACGGTCAGCCCGATCGCGGCGAGCCGCAGCGCGTTGCGGCGTCCGGTCGGCCCGCGCGCGGGCGCGACGGGGTGCACCACCGGCGCGGTCGGCCCGGTGGGCGCCCCAACGGAGGGGGACGCGCCGGGTCCCGCGACGGCGGGCTCGGCGTCCGTCACGGTGGCCGGCGGCGTGGGCGGCCCGGCCGTGGTCTCGGGTTCGGCGGCGGGCGCCGGTACGGACGGCACCTCGGTCCGGTCCACCACCGGCACCGACTGGGTCGGCGTCTTCACCGGTGCGACGGGCTTGAAGCCCATGGTGTGCCCGGCCTGCACCTCGGCCAGCATCCGGGCCGCCTCGTCCGCGGAGGGCCGGTCGGCCGGATCCTTGGCCATCAGCGCGGCCAGCACCGGCCCGAGTGCCCCGGCCCGGCGCGGCTCCGGCAGGGGATCACCGACCACTGCGGCCAGCGTGGTCAACGGCGACGTCCGGCGGAACGGCGACTCGCCCTCGACCGCCGCGTACAGCGTCGCCCCGAGGCCCCACAGGTCGGAGGCCGGGCCCGGGCGGTCGCCCTGGGCGCGCTCCGGCGCCAGGTAGTCCGGCGAGCCGACCAGGTCGCCCGGCCGGGTCAGCTCGGTCGAGCCCTCGTACGTCGCGATGCCGAAGTCCAGCAGCACCACCCGCCCGGTGCCGCGCTCCAGCAGCACGTTGGCCGGCTTCACGTCCCGGTGCAGCACGCCCAGCTGGTGGCCCCGGTGCAGCGCGGCCAGCACCTGGCCGCCCACCTCGGCGGCGGCGCGCGGCTGGAGCGTGCCGTCCTGGCTGATCACGTCGGCCAGCGACCGGCCGTCGACCAGCTCCATCACGATCCACGGCCGGCCGTCCTGTTCCAGGACGTCGTGCACGGTGATCACGCCGGGGTGCTTGATCCGGGCGGCCGCGCTGGCCTCCCGCTTCATCCGGGCGTGCAGGATCTGCAGCTCCTCCTCGGGGAGGTGGCTGACGGTCAGCTCCTTGACCGCGACCTCGCGGTCCAGCATCCGGTCCCAGGCCCGCCAGACCGTGCCCATGCCGCCGCGGCCCAGCCGGTCGCCCAGCTCGTAGCGTCCGGCCAGCAGCCGCTCCGCCTCGGCCGCCTCCGGCCGGTCCTGCACGCCCATCGGCGACTGCTCCCCCTCTTCCACCTGCCGTCACCTCGACGGGAGGGCCCGTGCAGACCACTTTTCGAACAGATCTGACGCACACATTAGGCGCACCGACCGCACCCCGGTAATCTCCCCCGCCCACCCGGTCGTCCACACGGGCCCGGCGGACACCGTCAGCCTGCGAACATCAGCCCGCGAACACGACGACGGCCACCACCCCGAGCAGCAGCAACAGGAAGACCCCGCCCACCAGTACCGGCCCGAGCAGCGCCGGCGGTATCAGCGGCCGCCGGCCCGGCTCCGGCCCGGCCTCCGCCGCCACCGGCTCCACGGGCGGCCCGCCCCGGCCGCGCCGCCGCGGCGTCAACGGCACCAGCGGGGCGTCCGGCCGCAGCGCGAGGGCCCGCGCCGCCCGCTCCTCGTCGGCCGGCTCCGGCGCACCCGCCAGCAGGTCCGCCAGCTCCTGCCGGACGCCCACCGCGGTCGGCCGCAGCGTCGGATCGGGCTGGAGCAGCCGCTCCACCACCGGCGCCAGCGGCCCGCACACCGCCGACGGCTCCCGCCGGCCGTCCCGCACCGCCGTGACCAGCTCCGGTACGCCGCGGTCCGGGAACGGCGAACGGCCGGTCACCAGCCGCTGCACCAGCACGCCCAGCGCCCAGCAGTCGCCCGCCGGGCCGCCGTCCAGCGGCCAGCGCTCCGCCACCGGGCCGACCAGCGTGGCCCGCACGTCGTAGCGGCGGCGCCCGCCGGGCCCGCCCAGCTCCTCGGCCAGCGCCTCCTCGGCCACCCCGGGCAGCAGCCCGCCCAGCAGCGCCGCACCGTCCTCGCAGACCAGCACCGACTCGGCGGTCAGATTGCCGTGCGCGAGCCCCGCCTCGTGCAGCGCCCGCAGCGCGCCGGCCAGGTCGGCCGCCAACTCGGCCGCCCGGTACGGCGGCACCGGCCCGGCCGCCAGCAGGTCGGCCAGCGACACCCCGGCCGGCCGCTCCTCGACCGTCCAGAGCAGCTCGCCCTCGACGAACGCCCCGGCCCCCTGCAGCAGCCTGGGGTGCGCGGGCGCCGTCGAACCGGCCGCCGCCACCCGGCGGACCAGCCGCTCGCCCTGCTCCGGCGCCATCTCGTCCGGATCGTGACCGCCCGTCAGTACCGCCGGCAGCTCCAGGCCGCGCAGCAGGACCGCGCCCCCGGTCGCCTCGTCCACCGCGAAGGCGCGCAGCTCCTCCGGACGGTCCGTCAGCCGGTAACGCCCCGCCAGCACCTGAACCGGACCCGCTCGCATGCGTGTTCCTCTCGCTCGCGCCCCAGCCTAGTTGGCCGCCGGTCTACGCTCGATCACATGGACTGGACCGATCTGATCGACGCGGCCTTCGACGTGGCCGGCAACAGCAACAGTGACACCCGGGCCGCGGCTTTGCGCACCGTGGAGGCGAACGTGGCGCGCGACGAGAGGCCGGTCGCCTCCACCGCGGGGCGCCACCCCGACCATTTCCGCAAGGGCGTACTGGTCCTCACCACACACCGGCTGCTCTTCCTGAAGGACGGGAAGCCGCCCGTCCCGGTTCCGCTCTCCGCGGTGACCGACGCGACCGTCAGCAGGTCCCGGCTCAACGGCGAGGTGCTGCTGGTGGTCGCCCTGACCGGCTCGCACCGGTTCGAGGACGTGGTCAAGGCCGAGGTGTTCGCTGAGCAGCTCAAGGCCGCCGCCCGGCTGGCCCGGACCGCCGCACAGGAGTTGCCCGCCGCGCCCGCCGCGCCCGCCGAGGCACCCGCCGCCTCCGGCGCCGAGCTGCTGGACCAGCTGGAGCGCCTCGCCGCCCTCCACACCGCCGGGGCGCTCACCACCGAGGAGTTCAGCCGCGCCAAGCAGCGCCTGATCGGCTGAGCCGGCCGCGATCGGCTACGGCGCGGGCTGGAAGGAGTCGAAGGCGACCTGGCGGGCCTGGGTGTTCGCCGGCGCGTTCCAGTCCGCGTCCGGGGTGGTCCAGTAGATCGCGTAGCCGTACTTGGCAGGCGTGCCGGTGACGAAACCCCGGTTGAGCGAGTGCATCCGGGGGTTGCCGTTGATCCACTCCCAGTCGGCGGCGTTGGTCCACTCGCGGTAGGCGACGGTCTGGAGCTGAACCCGCTGGTAGTTGGAGACCTGGCCGCGCAGCCCGGGCTCGGACTCCTGCCAGTCCGCGACGGCGCTCGCGCCGGGGGTGGTGGTCCATTCGATCTTCAGGGTGCTGCCGTTGCCCTTGAACGTCCGGCGGGTCGCCTCCGAGCCGGCCGGCTGGAGCCAGTCCGGCAGCACGACCGAGAAGCCGGACGGGTCCTTGTACTCGTGGTGGCCGGCGGGCACGGCCGGACCGGCCGGTGTGGTGGGGGCCGACGGGGCGGCCGACGGGGTGACCGGCGCGGCGGAGGTCTGCACCGGGGCCGCCGTCCCGGTGGACGCCGCCGGGGTGCCGGACGCCGCCTGGCTCGCCGGGCCGCCCGCCGGGGCCGTCGCGGCCGACGAGGCGGACGTGGGCGAGGTGGCCGACGAGGCCGAGCCGGCCGACGTGGGCTTGTCCGTCGGGGACGTGGTGACCGCCACCGCCGGGGCGGTACCGCCCGCGCCCTTGGTCGACCGGTCGTCCGAGCCGCCGACGGCCTGGAGCACCGCGACCACCCCGGCGATCAGCACCAGGACCAGCACCACGGTGACCACGGCCAGCCGCCGCCGGCCCGTGCGCGGGTCGGCCCCGGCCGCCTGGGTCGCGCCCAGGGTCCACTCGCTGGTGACCGGCCGGATCGGCTCGGTCGCCGGCGCGCCGGCCGTGTCGGCCGCGGGCTTATCCGCAGTCCCGGCGCCGCCCTCGGCGTCACCGGTGGTACCGGTGACGCCGGCGGTCTCGGCGGCCTCGGCGTCCTTGGCCCGGCTGCCGACCCGGACGGTACCGAGCAGCCCGCCGATGGGCCGCTTCACGGCGGGCTTCACGGCGGCCGGCTTCTCCGCCGCCACGGCGGCCCCGTCCCCGGTCTCCGCCGCGCCCTTGTCCTGTGCCGCCGGCTTCACCGGCATCGCGTGCTCGGTGGTCGACTCCGCCCGCGCGGTGGCCTCGGCCACCACCCGCTTCAGCATCGACCGGGTCTGCGAGGCGTCCAGCCGCTCGGCCGGGTCCTTCTCCAGCAGCCCCTCGATCACCGGCCGCAGCGGCCCGGCGTTCAGCGGCGCGCCGAGCTCCTCGGTCATCACCGCCGTCAGGGTGGCCAGCGCCGAACCCCGGTCGTACGGCGGCCGGCACTCGACCATCGCGTACAGCGTGCCGCCCAGCGACCAGAGGTCGGCCGGCGGGCCGGGCTTCTGCCCGCGGGCCCGCTCCGGGGATATGTACGAGGGCGCGCCGACCAACATCCCGGTGGAGGTCACCGAGGCGTCCCCCTCCACGCTGGCGATGCCGAAGTCGGTGAGCACGACCCGGCCGTCCTCGCCGATCAGCACGTTGGACGGCTTCACGTCGCGGTGCAGGATGCCGAGCGCGTGCGCGGCGACCAGCACGCCCAGCACGTCGAGCGCGATCTCGGCGGCCCGGGCGGGCGCGAGCGGCCCGTCCTCCTTGATCACGTCCGCCAGCGAGCGGGACTCGACCAGCTCCATGACGATCCACGGCCGGTCGTCCTCCTCGACCACGTCGAAGACGGTGACCGCCGAGTTGTGCCGGATCCGGGCCGTCGCCTTGGCCTCGCGCAGCGTGCGGACGATCAGCCGGTGCTTCTCGTCCTCGTCGACGCTGCCGTGCATCCGCAGTTCCTTGACCGCGACGATCCGGCCCAGCATCTCGTCATGGGCGCGCCAGACGGTGCCCATGCCGCCGCGCCCGAGCACCGCGTCCAGCCGGTAGCGTCCGGCCAGAAGGCGGCCGGTGGAACCCTGCGCCTCGGTCATTCGGAACGTTCCCCCATGTGGTGCTGGCCGGTCGAGGTGACAGCGCGTCGGCCCGACGCCGGGCCCGAACGCCAAGCCTCCATCATCCCCTGTCCCGGGGGCCCGCGACCACCCGGCCCCCGGCCACGCGTGTCCGGGCCCGGCCGAACACGGCGCTCCGTGCCCGATCTGTGATCGAAAACTCTGTCCGACCGGCCCGGGGCGCTGCTAACGTTCGGCCGCTCACAGTCTTTTCCGGGGGGATTCGACGCCCATGACCGCACCCGCACCCGGCGCTGACGGCCAGTCGGGACGTCCGCGAACCGCCCAGCACTTCTCCGTCGCGCCCGAGCCGGAGATCCCCGAGGGCTACGTCGCCCCCGGCATGCCCGGCGCCCCGGTGACCGGCTACCGGCCCGCGCCCGCCGACGGGCCCGCGCGCCGACGGCGGACCGGTCCGGCCGTCGCGGCCGCCGTCGTCGCGATGCTGGCCGGCGCGCTCGCCTACGGCGCCGCCGTGGCCCGGGTCGAGGGCGGCATCGGCTGGCTGGCCATCGCCCTGGCCGCCGCCGTCGCCTGGCCGCTCGGCCGGCTCGGCGGCCGCAGCCACGTGCTGCCCCCGCTCGGCGCACTGCTGGCGGCCGGCGCGCTCTTCCTCGGCCAGCTGCTCGGCCAGACGCTGCGCCTGCACCACCTGGCCGGCGCCCCGTACGGCGAACTGCTCGGCGCCGCCCTGCGGCTCTGGCGCGCCGACCGGCACCCGCTGGACCTCGTCTTCTACGGCATCGCCCTGATCGGCGGCTTCCTGCTCACCCGGCGGACGGCCACCCCGAGCTAGGGCGGGCCCGGACGCGACGGGGCCCCGCCGGATCGCGTCCGGCGGGGCCCCGTTCCGTCACTGCACGGCTGCTCAGCGGTGGTTGAGCGCCGGGTTGACCGTGACCTCGACCCGCTGGAACTCCTTGAGCTCCGTGTAGCCGGTGGTGGCCATCGCGCGGCGCAGCGCGCCGAACAGGTTCATGGTGCCGTCGGGGGTGTGCGACGGCCCGGTGAGGATCTCCTCGGTGGTGCCGACGGTGCCGAGGTCCACCCGCTTGCCGCGCGGCAGCTCCTCGTGCACGGCCTCCATGCCCCAGTGGAAGCCCCGGCCCGGCGCGTCGGTGGCACGGGCCAGCGCGGCACCGATCATCACCGCGTCGGCGCCGCAGGCGACGGCCTTCGGGATGTCGCCGCTGTAGCCGACGCCGCCGTCCGCGATCACGTGCACGTAGCGGCCGCCGGACTCGTCCATGTAGTCGCGGCGGGCGGCGGCCACGTCGGCGACGGCGGTGGCCATCGGCACCTGGATGCCGAGGACGTTCCGGGTGGTGTGGGCGGCGCCGCCGCCGAAGCCGACCAGGACACCGGCCGCGCCGGTGCGCATCAGGTGCAGCGCGGCGGTGTAGGTGGCGCAGCCGCCGACGATGACCGGGACGTCCAGCTCGTAGATGAACTGCTTGAGGTTGAGCGGCTCGGCGGCGCCGGAGACGTGCTCGGCGGAGACGGTGGTGCCGCGGATGACGAACACGTCGACGCCGGCGTCCACGACGGCCTTGGAGAACTCGGCGGTGCGCTGCGGGGAGAGCGCGGCGGCGGTGACCACACCGGAGTCGCGGACCTCCTGGATCCGCTGCTTGATCAGCTCGGCCCGGATCGGGGCGGCGTAGATCTCCTGCAGGCGGCGGGTCGCGGCGGCCTCGTCCTCGAGCGCGGCGATCTCGTCCAGCAGCGGCTGCGGGTCCTCGTAGCGGGTCCAGAGACCCTCCAGGTTGAGCACGCCCAGGCCGCCGAGGCGGCCGATCGTGATCGCCTGCTGCGGGGAGACCACGCTGTCCATGGGGGCGGCCAGGAACGGCAGCTCGAAACGGTAGGCGTCGATCTGCCAGGCGATCGAGACCTCCTTCGGGTCACGCGTACGCCGGCTGGGGACGACGGCGATGTCGTCGAATGCGTACGCCCGGCGGCCGCGCTTGCCTCGCCCGATCTCGATCTCAGTCACTTCGTTCGAGCCCTTCTGGTTTGTTGCTCATGCCCGCCGGGTCACCCCGGCCGCCCCCAGTATCCCGCACCGGCCCGTCGGCGCGCCGCGACGGCCCGCCTCCCGGACACGCGGAAGGGGCCCGCCGCTGCGGAAGCGACGGACCCCTCGGCGTTCAGCGCGTCAGCGGCTCGTGTAGTTCGGCGCCTCGACGGTCATCTGGATGTCGTGCGGGTGGCTCTCCTTGAGGCCCGCCGAGGTGATCCGGACGAACCGGCCCTTGCTCTCCATCTCGGCCACGGTGGCCGCGCCGACGTAGCCCATGGTCTGCCGCAGACCGCCGACCAGCTGGTACAGCACGGCGGAGAGCGGGCCGCGGTAGGGAACCTGGCCCTCGATGCCCTCGGCGATCAGCTTCTCGTCCGACGTGACCTCGCCCTGGAAGTACCGGTCCTTGGAGAAGGACTTCGCCTGCCCGCGCGACTGCATCGCACCCAGCGAGCCCATGCCGCGGTAGGACTTGAACTGCTTGCCGTTGATGAACAGCAGCTCACCGGGCGACTCCTCGCAGCCGGCCAGCAGCGAGCCCAGCATCACGGTGTCGGCACCGGCGGCGAGCGCCTTGCCGATGTCGCCCGAGTACTGCAGGCCGCCGTCGCCGATGACCGGCACGCCGGCCGCCTGGCAGGCGAGCGCGGCCTCGTAGATGGCGGTGACCTGCGGGACGCCGATGCCGGCGACCACGCGGGTGGTGCAGATCGAGCCGGGGCCGACGCCGACCTTGACGCCGTCCACGCCGGCGTCGATCAGCGCCTGGGCACCGTCGCGGGTGGCGACGTTGCCGCCGACCACGTCGACGCCGACGGCCGCCTTGATCTTGGCGATCCAGGCCAGGGCGTTGTGGCTGTGGCCGTGCGAGGTGTCCACGACCAGGAAGTCGACGCCCGCCTCGACCAGGGCCTGGGCCCGGTCGAACGCCTCGGCGCTGGCGCCCACGGCGGCACCGACCAGCAGGCGGCCCTCGGCGTCCTTGGCGGCGTTCGGGTACTTCTCGGCCTTGACGAAGTCCTTGACGGTGATCAGGCCCTTGATCCGGCCCTCGTCGTCGACCAGCGGGAGCTTCTCGATCTTGTGCCGGCGGAGCAGGCCGATCGCGTCCTCGCCGGAGATGCCGACCTTGCCGGTGATCAGCGGCATCGGGGTCATGATCTCGCGGACCTGGCGGCTGCGGTCCGACTCGAAGGCCATGTCGCGGTTGGTGACGATGCCGAGCAGCTTGCCCGCCTCGTCCGCGATCGGCACGCCGCTGATCCGGAACTTGGCGCAGAGCGCGTCGGCCTCGGCCAGGGTGGTCTCCGGGCCGACGGTGATCGGGTCGGTGACCATGCCGGACTCGGAGCGCTTCACCAGGTCGACCTGGTTGGCCTGGTCCTCGACGGACAGGTTGCGGTGCAGCACGCCGACGCCGCCCTGGCGGGCCATCGCGATCGCCATCCGCGCCTCGGTGACCTTGTCCATCGCCGCGGAGAGCAGCGGGATGTTGACGCGCACGTTCCGGGAGACCCGCGAGGAGGTGTCGACCTGGTTCGGCAGCACCTCGGAAGCCCCGGGCAGCAGCAGCACGTCGTCGTACGTGAGCCCGAGCATCGCGAACTTCTCGGGTACGCCTGCGGCGTTGTAGGACATTTGGGGGTACCTTCCGTGGCCGGCCTATTCCGCTCGCGCCCTGAGGGTGGGGGCGCTGTCATCGCTCACTCGCTCAGGCCGCCGAAAGCTCGGTGTCTTCGGAGGAACCTCCAGGGGAACCCCGCTCGCACCCGCGAAACTTTGGCAACCCGCCCAGGCGCCGATACCCCATGGTACTGGCACCGCGAATGTGGACTCGTGTGCCCTTGACAACACCCGGCGCCCGTGGACCATTCCGGCGGGGCCGGCCGGGCGCCGGACTCAGGAGGACTCCTCCGCGAGCGCCCGCAGCCGGCTGAGCGCCCGGTGCTGGGCGACCCGGACCGCGCCGGGCGACATCCCGAGCACCTCGCCGGTCTCCTCCGCCGACAGCCCGGCGGCCACCCGCAGCAGCACCAGCTCGCGCTGACGGGCCGGCAGGTTGGAGAGCAGCTCCTTGGCCCAGGCCGCGTCGCTGCTGAGCAGCGCCCGCTCCTCCGGGCCGAGCGCCTCGTCCGGCACCTCCGGCAGGTCGTCCTGCGGGACGACGGTCGAACCGGGCCCGCGCATCGCGGCCCGCTGGAGGTCGGCGATCTTGTGGGCGGCGATGCCGTAGACGAAGGCCTCGAACGGCCGGCCCTGGTCCCGGTAGCGGGGCAGCGCGCAGAGCACCGCCACGCAGACCTCCTGGGCGACGTCGTCCACGTGGTGGCGGGCCCCGCCGGGCAGCCGCACCAGCCGTCCGCGGCAGTAGCGCAGTGCCAGCGGGTGGACGTAGGCGAGCAGCGCGTCGATCGCCGGGCCCTCGCCACGGACGGCCGCCGCGACCAGCTCACCGACCAGGGGGGAGCCGCCGGTGCCGAGTACCGGCGCCCGGCCGATCCCGCCCCCGACGCCCGCTCCGCCGGCGGTCACGTCCTCGCCGACGCCGTGGTCGGACCCGTGGCCAGGCTCGCCGTCGCCGGAATCCGCGTACGACGGAGCGCCGCCCGGGCCGGAGGGCTCGGCCTCCACCGGGTCCGCCTCGCCGGCAGCACCGGCAACGTCGTCACGCATCGGTCCATGGTGCCTGGTCGAACGGGAAAACGCGGCACCGCGTCCGGAGTTGTGCACCGGAACGTTATGCGGTGCGGCGCCGGGCACCGCGCCGCCGCGCACCACCGGCCCCTCCTGCACCGTGCCTCCCGCCCCGCCGCCGTCGGCGGTCCCGTCCGTCGCGCCGTCCGCCGAGTGTCCTGCGGCCGCGTGGTCCGCCGCAGCGCCTGTCCGCTGGTCCCCGAGGTGCTCCACTACTCCATGGTGCAACCTCGGGACCGTAACGTCACACGTCCCGGCGGGAGGAACCTCCAGCAGCGCGCCGCGCCCGGCGGCGCCGCCCGTGGTCAGCGGACCAGGCCCCAGCGGAAGCCCAGGGCCACCGCGTGCGCGCGGTCCGAGGCGCCGAGCTTCTTGAACAGCCGTCGGGCGTGGGTCTTCACGGTGTCCTCGGAGAGGAACAGCTCACGGCCGATCTCGGCGTTGCTGCGGCCGTGGCTCATGCCCTCCAGCACCTGGATCTCACGTGCCGTCAGCGTCGGCGCGGCACCCATGTCGGGGCTGCGCAGCCGGCGCGGGGCGAGCCGCCAGGTCGGGTCGGCGAGGGCCTGGGTGACGGTGGCCCGCAGCTCGGCGCGCGAGGCGTCCTTGTGCAGGTACCCGCGGGCTCCGGCGGCCACCGCGAGGGCGACGCCGTCGAGGTCCTCGGCGACGGTGAGCATGATGATCCGCGCGCCCGGGTCGGCGGACAGCAGCCGCCGGACCGTCTCGACCCCGCCGAGGCCGGGCATCCGGACGTCCATCAGAACGAGATCGGAGCGGTCGGCCACCCAGCGGCGGAGGACCTCCTCCCCGTTCGTCGCGGTGGTGACCCGGTCGACACCGGGTACGGTCGCGACCGCGCGGCGAAGCGCCTCGCGGGCGAGCGGGGAATCGTCGCAAACGAGAACGGAAGTCATGACCGTCGTCCTCCGCAGCTGATCCGCGTCACGTTGAGCCTCCTGGCTGGTACGAATCTCTCCGACACGGCCGATTGGCGACGGACTCCGTGCCGATCGCCTGAACTTCCCCGCGATCGTTCCCGACGTCCGGCGCCCGCTAACCGCCTCCGCACTTCCAACGACCGTCACTCGAATGAGTTACGGCTTTCAGGGCCATCTCCACCACTGTACGTGGCCAACCCGTTACCGATCGGCTGCATCGCGGTGCACACGCCGCACTTTTGTGCAGCTCGCGCGCGGTCGGCGCACGACCCGCACGCCGACGCCCGGTGCCGTGCGCCCGTCGGCCACCCGATTGCCACGCCTGCGCCCGCCGAAGTCCATGCCCACTTTGCCCGTTTTTATAGCTTTCGTATGGTCATTGACTGTTGTGCCACTCTGTGGGTGACTTGTCCATGGAGTTGCCTTAAGTCATATTTCCAGGTGTCCACACCAGCGCATCGAAGCCTCGCCGTGCCGCACCGCCCAGCCCGCCGGTGGCCGGCCCGTGGCCGACGAGCCTCTGAAGGGAATGAGCCATGGCAGATTTCTCCCGCCTCCCCGGCCCCAACGCCGATCTCTGGGACTGGCAGCTCTCCGCAGCCTGCCGCGGCGTGGACAGCTCGCTCTTCTTCCACCCCGAGGGCGAGCGCGGCGCCGCGCGCAGTTCGCGCGAGGCCAGCGCCAAGGAGGTCTGCATGCGCTGCCCGGTACGCACCGAGTGCGCGGCGCACGCACTGGCGGTCCGGGAGCCGTACGGCGTCTGGGGAGGCCTGACCGAGGACGAGCGCGAGGAGATGATGGGACGCTCGCGCAACCGTCTGGTGGAGGTGCCGCTGGCCGCGCCGACGGGGCTGCAGCGCTAGACGCTCGCCCGCGACGCGCCGTGGAGAAACGTTTCTTCGCGGCGCTTCACGCCGCCCGGGCGGCCGCTCCGCGGCGGGACGCACACGGCCGCGTGAGCCGGGGTCAGCGCCCGGCGGCCGCGCCCGCCAGCCGCTCCAGCATCAGCGCCACGGCCGGCACCTCGGCGAGGTCCGGCAGGGTCAGGGCGACCACCTGCCGCACCGCGGGCGCCCCCGAGGCGGTCCGCACCGGCACCGCCGACACGCCGTCAGGGCGCACCGACTCCAGCGCCAGCCCCGGCAGCACCGCAACCCCGAGCCCGGCCGCCACCAGGCCGACCACCGCCGGGTAGTCGTCGGTCGCGAAGTCGATCCGGGGCTCGAAGCCCGCCCCCGCACAGAGCTCCACCAGGTGCCCCCGGCACTGCGGGCAGCCGGCGATCCACTGCTCCCCGGCCAGCTCGGCCAGCTCCACCGGCCCGTCGCCCCGCCCGGCCAGCGGGTGCGCGGCGGGCAGCAGTCCGACCAGCGGGTCGTCCAGCAGCGGAGTGACCACCAGGTCGGACCAGTCGGTCCCCGCACTGAGCTGCTGGGCCTCCAGATTGGCCTCGGCCCGCGCCTCGCGCGGCGTGCCGTGCGCGGGGGCGGCGGCCGGCGCCGGGGCGCCGCCGGGGGCCTGCGGGTAGCGGAAGGCCAGCGCGACCTCGCACTCGCCGCCGCGCAGCATCGCCAGCGACTCCGGCGGCTCCGCCTCGACCAGCGACACGCGGACCCCCGGATGGCCGTCCCGCAGCCGGGCGACGGCCGGCGGCACCAGGGTGGAGCTGGCGGTCGGGAAGGAGACCAGCCGCACCCGCCCGGCCCGCAGTCCGGCGATCGCCGCGACCTCCTCCTCCGCGGCACAGAGCCCGGCCAGGATTCCGGTGGCATGCTTGAGCAGCACCCGCCCGGCCTCGCTCAGCTGCATGCCGCGCCCGGAGCGGACCACCAGCGGCGTGTCCACGGACTTCTCCAGGGCCTTCATCTGCTGGCTGATGGCGGGCTGCGTACAGCCCAGCTCGCGGGCGGCGGCGGAGAAGGAGCCGGTGCGGGCGACGGCACGCAGGACGCGCAGATGGCGGGCCTCGATCATGCCTCAGTTATAAGCCAAGCTTTGCCATATGCAAAATTCTCCTGATAGTTGAACGCTGAAACACGCCCAACGCCGGAGGCCCGGCCCGGCTCCCGAAGGAGCAGGGACCGGGCCTCCGGTCACTGATCAGGCGTCAGTGGGAGTGGCCGTGACCGCCGTGCGAGTGGCCGTTGTCGGCCTCCTCTTCCTTCTTCTCCACCACGAGGGTTTCGGTGGTGAGCAGCAGGGAGGCGATCGAGGCGGCGTTCTCCAGCGCGGAACGGGTGACCTTGACCGGGTCGATGACGCCGGCCTTCAGCAGGTCGCCGTACTCGCCGGTGGCCGCGTTGAAGCCGTGACCGGCCTCCAGCTCGGCGACCTTGTGGGTGATGACGTAGCCCTCAAGGCCGGCGTTCTGGGCGATCCAGCGCAGCGGCTCGGCGAGCGCCTTGCGGACGACCGCGACACCGGTCGCCTCGTCACCCGACAGGCCCAGGCCGTCCTCCAGCACCTTGGCGGCGTGGACGAGGGAGGCGCCACCACCGGCGACGATGCCCTCCTCGACCGCGGCGCGGGTCGCCGAGATGGCGTCCTCCAGGCGGTGCTTGCGCTCCTTCAGCTCCACCTCGGTAGCGGCGCCGACCTTGATGACGCAGACGCCGCCGGCCAGCTTGGCCAGGCGCTCCTGCAGCTTCTCGCGGTCCCAGTCGGAGTCCGTGTTGGCGATCTCGCCCTTGATCTGGGCAACGCGGCCGGCCACGGCCTCGGCGTCGCCGGCGCCGTCGACGACGGTGGTCTCGTCCTTGGTGATGGTCACGCGGCGGGCAGTGCCCAGCACGTCCAGACCGGCCTGGTCGAGCTTGAGGCCGACCTCCTCGGAGATGACGGTGGCACCGGTCAGGGTGGCCAGGTCGCCGAGGATCGCCTTGCGGCGGTCACCGAAGCCCGGGGCCTTGACGGCGACCGCGTTGAAGGTGCCGCGGATCTTGTTCACCACGAGGGTGGACAGCGCCTCGCCGTCGACGTCCTCGGCGATGATCAGCAGCGGCTTCGAGGCGCCGCCCTGCAGGATCTTCTCCAGCAGCGGCAGCAGCTCCTGGATGGAGGAGATCTTGCCCTGGTTGATCAGGATGTACGGGTCCTCCAGGACCGCCTCCTGACGCTCCGCGTCGGTGACGAAGTACGGCGAGAGGTAGCCCTTGTCGAACTGCATGCCCTCGGTGAAGTCCAGCTCCACGCCGAAGGTGTTGGACTCCTCGACGGTGATGACACCGTCCTTGCCGACCTTGTCGATCGCCTCGGCGATCAGCTCGCCGACCTGGGTGTCCTGCGCGGAGAGGGACGCGACGGCGGCGACGTCGTCCTTGCCCTCGATCTCGCGGGCGATGGACAGCAGGTGCTCGGAGACCGCGGCGACGGCCTTGTCGATGCCCTTCTTCAGGGCGGCCGGGCCGGCGCCGGCGGCGACGTTGCGCAGACCCTCGTTGACCAGGGCCTGGGCCAGCACGGTGGCGGTGGTGGTGCCGTCACCCGCGACGTCGTTGGTCTTGGTGGCGACCTCCTTGACGAGCTGCGCGCCAAGGTTCTCGTACGGGTCGTCCAGCTCGACCTCACGCGCGATGGTGACACCGTCGTTGGTGATGGTCGGCGCGCCGAACTTCTTGTCGATGACGACGTTGCGGCCCTTGGGGCCGATGGTCACCTTGACGGTGTCGGCCAGCTTGTTGACACCGCGCTCCAGCGAGCGGCGGGCGTCCTCGTCGAACTGCAGGATCTTCGCCATGTTCCCTATTCCCTCGGGGCTGCGGACGGCACGCCGGCCGCCGGACTACGTGAACCAACAACCACGCCCCGGGCCCCTGTCACTGGGACACGGATCCGGGGCGGGCTGGAACGACTGATACTTCTCGGTGCTGCTTACTTCTCGATGATGGCGAGAACGTCGCGCGCCGAGAGGACGAGGTACGCCCTGGTA
>NZ_CP026498.1:7568090-7592473 GCF_002953255.1 Streptomyces sp. CB01881 | reverse complement strand
CGGGCCGACGGCCAGGACGACGCCCTCCTGGGGCTTCTCCTTGGCGGTGTCCGGGATAACCAGGCCGGAGGCCGTGGTGGTCTCGGCGTCGAGCGGCTGGACCACGATGCGGTCCTCGAGCGGCTTGATGGCAACCTTGCTGCTGGTGGTCACGTCCGAGCTCCCCTTCGGAGATTACGGGGTTGTCTAACGGGTAGTGGCGAACCTGCGGATCTGCCGTCGCGGGGGTCAGACACGCTTCTTCGCGTTAGCACTCCCCTGGTGGAGAGTGCCAAGGACGACCATAGGCCGCGGTTAGCACTCAGTCAACCAGAGTGCCAACGGCGCGCCCCTGAGTTTCGGGCGGCGGAATGAGTAGCCGTACTCATGTACGACAGACCTCCCCTGGCCAGACTTGCGCCATGGCCAACACCCCGGTCCGCATCGGACCGTCCCGGCTGCAGGACGCCCTGCTCGCGCTCGCGGCCCTCCTGCTCCTCGCGGCCGTCCCGGTCGGGCTCTTCCTCCTGACGCTCGCCGTCGCCGCGGCCGTGCACGGCGGACACGACGTCGTCCTCACCGTGGGCCTGTTCACCGCGGCGGCCGCCTGCGTCGCCGCCCCGCTGCCGGTGATGCTCCGCAGCCGGCGGGCCGGGTACGAGCTCCTGCCGGTCGCCGCCGTCCTGGCACCCTTCCTGCCCACGCTCTGGCTCTGCCTGGGCCTGCCCGGTCTGTGACCGGCGAGAATGGCCCCGTGGAGACCGAGAACCTGCAGCCCCTGCTGACCCCCCAGGGCCAGGCCCTGCTCGCCGAACTGCGCGAGTTCACCCCCGAGGAGGAGCTGGCGCTGGCCACCCGGCTGCGGCGGGAGCACCCCGCGGAGCTGGTGTCGGCGGCGTTCGGCCAGGCCCGGCTGCGGCAGCGGGCGCGGGCCAAGTTCGGCGAGGACGCCGACCTGATGTACTTCACGCCCAACGGGGTCGAGCAGTCCACCCGGCGCAGCGTCGCCGAGTGGAGGGCGCAGCGCTTCGCCGGGCTGGGCGTGCGCCGGCTCGCCGACCTCTGCTGCGGGATCGGCGGGGACGTGATCGCGCTGGCCCGGGCCGGGATCGAGGTGCTCGCGGTCGACAGGGACCCGGCGGCCTGTGCCGCCACCGCCGCCAACGCCGCCGCGCTGGGCCTGGCGGACCTGGTCGAGGTGCGCTGCGCGGACGTCGCCGACGTCGACGTCACCGGCTTCGACGCGGTCTTCACCGACCCCGCCCGCCGCACCTCGCGCGGCCGGGTGTTCGACCCCGAGGCGTACGCCCCGCCGCTCTCCTGGGCGGTCGAGGCGGGCCGGCGCACCCGGGTCGGCGCGCTGAAGGTGGCCCCCGGCATCCCGCACGAGGCCGTCCCGGCGGACGCCGAGGCCGAGTGGGTCTCCGACCACGGCGACGTCAAGGAGGCGGTGCTCTGGTTCGGCACCGGGGCCCAGCGCCCACACCGCGCCACCCTGCTGCCGCAGGGCGCCTCACTGGCCGGCGGTGACCTGCCCGACCCGCCGGCCGGCCCGGTCGGCCGCTACCTGTACGAGCCGGACGGTGCGGTGATCCGCGCCCACCTGGTCGCCGAGGTGGCCGGGCAGGTGAACGGCCGGCTGATCGACCCGAAGATCGCCTACGTCACCTCGGACGAGCTGGTCGCCACCCCGTACGCGCACGCCTTCGAGCTCACCGACGTGCTGCCGTTCCACATCAAGAAGCTGAAGGCGCTGCTGCGCGAGCGGGGGGTCGGCACGGTGGTGATCAAGAAGCGCGGGATGGCGATCACCCCGGAGGAGCTGCGCCGCCAGCTGAAGCCGAGCGGCCCGAACTCCGTCACGGTGATCCTCAGCCGCACCGACCACGGCCCGCTGATGATGCTCGGCCGGCCGGTCCAGGCGCCCTAGGCGGTCGGGTCGGGGGCTGGGCGGTCGGGGCCTAGGAGGCCGGGGCCTGGATGTAGTCCTCCAGCCGGGCCACCGCGAAGCCCTGCTCCTGGATCCGGGCCAGGAGCTCGCCGAACATCTGCGTCATCGTCGCGCCCTTGAGCTCCTTCGGGCCGCGGAAGTGCGCCAGGATGATGTCGCCGGACTTCAGCTTCTGGTCCGCCGCCTGGTACTGCATGTCGTGGATCTGCATCGACTCGCGCCAGAGCACGATGGCCCGCGGGCCGCACTGCTGCACGGAGGTGTTCAGGGTCGGCGTGTTGGCGCCGTCCCCGAACGGCGGGCGGAACAGCAGCGGCGCGGTGCCGTACTGCTGGGTGAGCGCGGACTGGGCGTCGCAGATCTCGGACTTCTGCTTCTCCGCCGGGATCTTGCTCATCACCGGGTGGTCCACGGTGTGGTTCTGGACGTGGTTGCCGAGCGCCTGGAGCGGCTTGAAGTAGCCGTAGTTGTCCTTGACGATGTCGCGGGTCAGGAACATCGAGACCGGGACCTTGAGGTCGGTCAGCATCTCGACGAACTTCGGGTCCTTCTCGGCGCCGTCGTCGATGGTGACGAAGACGACCTTGTCGGTGGTCTTCACGTCGCTGAACACCGGCACCGGGCCGGTCCGTTGGAGCTTCACCGGCTTGTCGGCGGGCGGCGCGGGGGCGGGCGGCAGCGGCTTGAGGTTCCACTTCGTCCAGGCCGCGGCGTCCCCGGCGGCCGGCGCCGCGGCGGGCGGGGTGGCGCCCGGGGCCTGGCCGGCGGGCGTCCCGGAGGCGGCGCCGGAGGACTGCGCCGCGGCGGGCGGGGTGGCGACCATGGCCGCCTTGCCGGACCCGCCGCTGCCGCCGCTGCCGCATCCCGTGGCAGCGGCCAGCAGGGCCAGCGCCCCCACCGCGTACGTCCTCGTCCTGCTCCGCCCGTACCTCTTCACCGCGCCGCGCTCCCCGGTCCCGTCCAGCCGTCTCTCAGCTATGTGCACGGTAGCGGCCGGGTGTTCGGTTCCCGGGCAGGCCTACGAGCGGCTACTCCACATGCTGGCTGGTGAAGGACCAGCGGTGCACCGGGCGGCCGACCAGCCCGGCGGGCGGCTCGGCGACCGGCACCGGCTCCCCCGTCCACCAGGTGACGAGCAGCACGCGGTCGCCCGGCGCGCCGAACAGCTCGGTGCGGACCAGGCCGGCCGAGCCGCGCAGCGCGGGCAGCGCGGTCTCCCGCACCCAGGCGGCCAGCTCCGCGCCGCGCCCGTCGGCGGCCCGGGCCTCCCACATGGCGGCGGTGGTGGTCACTTCTCCCCGCCCAGCGCCTGGTAGGCCTGGCCGTGGAAGTCGGTGTGGGGGACGTGGACCTCGGTGACGGGCAGCGAGGAGTCGGCCGAGAGGTCGAAGGAGGACGGCGCGCGGTCGCGCCAGACCATCTCGGCACCGAGCGCGGCGACCATCGCACCATTGTCGGTGCACAGGCCCGGACGCGGCACCCGCAGCCGGATACCGGCCTTGTCGCAGCGCTGCTGGGCCATCTCGCGCAGCCGCGAGTTGGCCGCCACCCCGCCACCGATCATCAGGTGGTCGACGCCGTTCTCCCGGCAGGCCTTGACCGCCTTGCGGGTCAGCACGTCGGTGACCGCCTCCTGGAAGGACGCCGCCACGTCCGCGACGGGCACCTCCTCACCGGCCCGGCGCCTGGCCTCCACCCAGCGGGCGACGGCGGTCTTCAGGCCGGAGAACGAGAAGTCGTACTCCGGGTCCTTCGGGCCGCTCAGGCCGCGCGGGAAGGCGATCGCCTTCGGGTCGCCCTCGCGGGCGGTGCGGTCGACCACCGGGCCGCCGGGGAAGCCCAGGCCGAGCACCCGGGCCACCTTGTCGAAGGCCTCGCCGGCCGCGTCGTCGATGGTCGCGCCGAGCGGGCGGACGTCGCTGGTGATGTCCTCGCTGAGCAGCAGCGAGGAGTGGCCGCCGGAGACCAGCAGGGCCATCGTGGGCGAGGGCAGCCGGCCGTGCTCCAGCTGGTCCACGCAGATGTGCGAGGCGAGGTGGTTGACCCCGTACAGCGGCTTGTCCAGCGCCCAGGCGTAGGCCTTGGCGGCGCTGACGCCGACCAGCAGCGCGCCGGCCAGGCCGGGGCCGGCGGTGACGGCGATGCCGTCCAGGTCGCTCGCCTTGACGCCGGCGGTGTCCAGGGCGCGCTGGATGGTGGGGATCATCGCCTCCAGGTGCGCGCGGCTGGCGATCTCGGGCACCACACCGCCGAACCGGGCGTGGTCGTTGACGCTGGAGGCGACCGCGTCGGCGAGCAGCGTGGTGCCGCGCACGATGCCGACACCGGTCTCGTCGCAGGAGGTCTCGATGCCGAGGACGAGCGGTTCGTCAGCCATGGCGGGTTTCCTTCAGGTCCTTCGGTTCGGTGCTTGGGTGGTGGAGGCACATGACCAGGGCGTCGACGTTGGCCGGCTGGTAGTAGCCGCGGCGGATGCCGACCGGCTCGAAGCCGAACCGCTCGTACAGCCGCTGGGCGCGCGGGTTGTCGACCCGCACCTCCAGCAGCAGTTCCGTGCAGCCGCGCCGGGCGGCCTCCCGGACGAGGTCGGCCAGCAGTGCCGCGCCGAGGCCGGAGCCCTGGTGGCGGTGGTCGACGGCGATGGTCTGCACGTCGCCCTCGCCGGCCACCACCATCAGCCCGGCGTAGCCGACGATCGCGCCGTCGGCGGTGGTCGCGACGGTGTAGTGGCGGGTGCCACCGGGGTGGGTCTCGGCCAGCTCGGACCAGTACATCCCGGTGGACCAGGCGTCCTCCGGGAAGAGCTCCAGCTCCAGCTCCATCACCGGGGCGATGTCCCACCAGCGCATCGGGCGCAGGGTGGCGGTGGCGGCCGCGTCGGCGAGGCGGGTGGCGCTGCTCGGGCCGGTCACGCCGGGAGCACCGCCTTGTAGCCGGCCGGGACCTGGGCGTCCGGGCGGCGCAGGTAGAGCGGCACGTTGGGCAGCAGCTCGCGGCCTGCGGCCAGCTCGGCGGCGGCGAAGCCGGCCAGCGCGCCGGCCGAGACGTGCTCGGGCCCGTGCGCGCCCGGGAAGGCGTCCGGGTAGAGCAGCGCGCCGGCGCCGACCGCGCGCGGGTGCGGCGTCAGCTCGGCCGGGCGGTCCACCGCGGGGCCCTCGGCGCGGCGGCCGTCGGCGTCGTACGAGGCCCAGTAGACCTCCTTGCGGCGCGCGTCGGTGGCCACCGTGAACGGCTCGCCGGCCAGGCCCCCGGCGCGGGCCTGGTGGGCGATCGCGTCCAGGGTGCAGACGCCGTGCACCGGGATGCCGAGCGCGTGGCCGAGCGCGGCAGCGGTGACCAGGCCGACCCGCAGCCCGGTGTACGGGCCTGGGCCGACGCCCACCGCGATGCCGGTCAGCCGGTGCTTGTCGACGCCTGCCGTCCGGAGCACCCGGTCGATGGCGGGCAGGAGCAGTTCACCGTGGCGCCTGGCGTCGACCTGGTCGGTCTCGGCGAGGACCGCCGTGCCGTCGTGGACGGCGGCGGTGACGGCGGGGGTAGCGGTGTCGAACGCGAGCAGCAGCACAGGTCAAGGTTAGACCGGCCGGGGCGGGGGACGGCCGCCGGTCTCGCCCCGCCCGCTCCGGCCCGTCCCCGGCCGGGCCCCGGGCCCGGTTTCCGGGCCCGGCCCTGGCCCGCCTCCGTTCCCGGTTCCGCTCCGCCCGATCGAGAAGGTGTCCGGATCCGGAACACACGTCCTACGGGGTGCGGGTCCCGGCGGACGGACCTGGCACGATAAGGCCGACGGGTTTTGGGACGGCGGTGGGAGCACACGTGGCGAAGATGGGTCCTGGAGTGGTGGTCACGGGGTTGACCTTGGGGGCCCTCGCGGTGGTGAGCCTGCTGGCCTTCCAGGCCAACGGCGCGCAGGACCGCGCGGGCGGCACCCGCCCCAGCACCGCCGCGTCCGCGTCGTCGAGCGGGCCGGCCGCCTCGGCCACCCCCACCGCCTCGGCCACCCCGACCTCCCCCGCACTGCCCACCGTCTCGGGCACCGGCCTGCGGGTCGTCTACTCGGTCGGCAGCCACCACGTCTGGCTGGTCGACCCCAAGAAGAACCCGCAGGTGGTGGCCGAGTTCGCGGTCACGCCGGGCTCGGTGGAGCCGGTCCCCGGCAGCTACCCGGTCTACAGCCGGACCCCCACCAGCACCGGCACCGACGGCCGCCAGATCGAGCACGTGGTGCGCTTCGCCCAGCAGAACGGTGTGGTGTTCGGCTTCAGCGCGGCCGTGGACGGCGCCACGCCGACCACCGACCCGAAGACCAAGACCGGTGGCATCCGCAGCAGCCGTCCCGACAGCCAACTGCTCTGGGACTTCGCGCCGAACGGCACCAAGGTGGTCGTGATCGCCTGACCCGCCCGGCGCCCTTCGGGGTGCTCCGCGGGGCGCTCACGGGAGGGGCGCAGGCGGGAGGGGTGCAGGCGGCGGCTTCAGGCGGCGCGCGGGGTTCCGGCCGTCGGCCCGGCCGCCTCCTCCGGCACCCCTGCCGCCCTGGCGCTCTCGCGGCGCTCCGGCGGGGTGGAGACCGCCTCCGCGGCCGCACACGCGGCCAGCAGAGCTCGCATCGGCGCGCCCTGGACACTGCGGGCGGGCTCTCCGGCCCCGGTGCCGCGCGGCGCGCGCTCCGGGGCGGGGGTGGTGCTCGACATGGCGCCTCCCTAGTTAGGCAGACCTAACCGCAGCACCTATCCCATCACGCCCGGTCCCCCGCCCGCAACACTTTGCCGACAGCCTGTCGGCAACCGTCGGCGACGGCGTCCGGGAGCGGCGACGGGAACGGCGGACGGGGGACGGAGGCGAGGGCCCGCCGGGGCGGGCGGGGCCGGACGGGTCAGACGGGACCGGGCGCAGGCTCAGGCGAGCTTCGCCAGCTCCACCCCGGCCCAACGCGGTCCGATCCCGGTCAGCACCACCCGGCGCGGGTCCAGGTCGTCCGCGTCGTCCTCGTCCGCCGCGCCACCGAGGGCACGCTCGATCCGGACTTCCAGCCGGTCCTCGGACAGCCGCTCGACCTTGCCCTCGCCCCACTCGACCACCACCACCGACTCCGGCAGCGAGACGTCCAGGTCGAGGTCCTCCATCTCGTCGAGGTCCCCGCCCAGCCGGTACGCGTCCACGTGCACCAGCGCCGGGCCGCCGACCAGCGACGGGTGTACCCGCGCGATCACGAAGGTCGGCGACGTGACCGCCCCGCGCACCTGGAGCCCCTCCCCCAGGCCCCTGGTCAGCGTGGTCTTCCCCGCCCCCAGCTCGCCGGAGAGCAGGACGAGGTCCCCCGGCCGCAGCAGCGCGGCCAGCTCGCGGCCGAGCCGGCCCATCCGCTCGGGGGTGGCGACGGTGAGGGTGGCGTGCGAGCCCATGCGTGAATCAAGCCCTTCGGTGCGTTCCGTACGGCGGCGCGCCGACCGCCGGGCGCCCCCGCTACGGTGCCACATCCCCGCCCGCCCGCGCTCCGGGCCCGGTCTGCACCGATATCACCGCCTTTGCCGCCGGGGCCGGCGGTTCAAGGCACCCCCGCGCTCAGGGACCTCCCAGGATGCCGCTACGGTCCTGCTTCTGTTCCCCGTCCGGACCGTCTCGCGGCTCCCCCGCACCGGTCCGCACCCCCTGCGCCGGGCCCCCCGACGGCCCGGTCCCCCCACGCGAGGTCACACTCCATGAAGCTCCGTCGCGGTCTCGCGATTTCCGCCGTCGCCGCCCTGGCCTCGGCCTCCGTCATCGCCACCGCCCCCGCCGCCCTCGCCGCTCCGCAGAGCGGCACGGCGGCCACCAGCAGCCAGGCCCCGGCCGCTGCCCAGGACGTCCGCCCGCACCTGACGATCAAGAACGTCCCCGCGCAGATCGTCGCCGGGGGCGCCCCGGTGACCTTCACCGTCGAGATCAGCAACACCGTGGGCCACGACATCGCCTTCCTGCCGTTCATCGCCACGGGCGCGGACCACTCCCCGCTCTACGCCAAGCGCCAGAAGCTCCAGTACCAGGACGTGACCACCAACGACTGGCGTGACGCCAGCTACGTGACCCCCGCGGACGAGCCGTATCCCTACGCCCTGCTCGGTGCGATGGACAACGGGGTCGAGGCCGACGACGCCTACCTGTTCCTGGCCGCCGGCGAGAGCCTGAGCATCCAGGTCCGGCTCTCCCTGACCGGCGAGGCCGTCCCGGACACCGCAGCCGTCCAGTTCGCGACCACCTCCTTCGACCTGGACTCGCCCGAGCCGCAGGCGGCCGCCGCCCTGAGCGAGCCCGCGTGGTTCACGATCGTCGCGGCCGGCGGCGGCACGGCCGGCCCGAGCACCTCCGCCAGCCCGAGCGCCACGGCCTCGCCGTCCACGACGGCCAAGCCCACCGCCACGGCTACGGGCTCTCCGTCGGCCTCTCCGTCAGCCTCGGCGTCGGCGTCCGCGTCCGCGTCCGCTTCGGCGTCCGCTTCGGCTTCGGCTTCGGCTTCGGCTTCGGCTTCGGCTTCGGCGAGTGTCAGCCCGAGCGCCCCGGTGACCAGCGCGGTTCCGGCGACGCCGAGCGCCTCGGCCGGCACCACCGGCTCCGCCAAGCCCGCTCCGGCCGCCTCCTCGGCGACCACCGCCGCACCGGCGTCCGGCGGCCATGTCGTTCCGGCCTCCCACGTCGCCCCGGCCACGGTCAAGGCGCCCAAGCCGTCCGCCGACACGATCGCCCGGGCCAAGGCGAAGGCCGCCAAGCGTCCGTCCGGAGGCTCCAACCTGGCCACCACCGGTGGCGGTGACGACACCACCGCCATCGGCGTGGCCGGCGGCGTCGTCCTGGCCGCCGGTATCGGCACCGTCGTCGTGCTGCGCCGCCGCAAGGGCGGCGCAAGCGCCTGACGCCCCGCGGTCGTCCCGTACGCCGGCGGCCCGGGCCCTCTCCGCGAGGGCCCGGGCCGCCGGGCGTTCAGATCAGGTCACTCACCGAGGGCGGCAACGGGGCCGCCCGCCGGAAGTCGGCCGCCTGCTTGAGCAGGGCGGCCAGACGCTGGTCGACCAGGCCGGGGCGCTCCAGCATCACCAGGTGGCCCGCGTCCTCGACCAGGACCAGTTCGGCTCCGGGCAGCCGCTCGGCCATCGCCTCGCTGTGGCCGGGCGGGGTCAGCAGGTCCTTGGTCCCGGCCAGCACCAACGTGGGGATGCCGCGTAGGGCGGCCAGTGCGGCGGACTTCTCGTGCGCCCCGAAGACCGGGTAGAACTCGGCGACCACGTCGATCGGGGTGGCGTCCAACAGCTGCTCGGCGAACCGGACCACGCCCGGGTCGACGTCCTTGCCGCCGAAGGAGAACTTCCGGTAGAAGACGGCGCTGACGTCCGCGCCCATCCGACGGGTCGCCTCCACCAGCTCGACCTGCCGACCGAGCAGCTTCATCACGCCCGGCGCGACCTTCTTGAACAGCCGGGCGCCGGCCGCCGGCAGGCCGAGGGTGACGGCGTCCCAGTCCCCCGCGAGGGTTCCGATCAGCGCGACTGCGGCGACCCGCTCCCGGAACAGCTCCGGATGCTGGTCGGCCAACGCCATCAGCGTCATGCCACCCATCGAGTGGCCGACCAGGACCAGCGGCCCGGTCGGTGCGACGGCGTCGATCACAGCCTTGAGGTCCCCGCCCAGCTGGTCGATGCTCGCGGGTTCGCCGGCCAGGTACGAGCGGGAGCGCTCGGAACGGCCGTGGCTGCGCTGGTCCCAGAAGACCAGGCGCATGCCCTCGCGCAGGGCGGCGCGCTGGAAGTGCCAGCTGTCCTGGTTGAGGCAGTATCCGTGGCAGAAGACCACGGTCAGGGGCTCGGTGCCGGCGGCGCCGGGCGAGTCCGGGGCATCGGCGGCTGCTGTGGCCACTGTGGCTGCTGTGGCTGCCGCGGCCGCGAGGCCGGGGCGGCGGCCGGCCCGGGCGAGGGCGCCGGAGCCGCCGAGCAGGCCGGGCAGGCCGGTGCGGTCCACCGTGCCACCGGCGTCCGGGGTATCGGGGATGTCCGCAGTGTCCGGGGTATCGGGGGTATCCGGGGTATCGGGGGCGTCCGTGCGTTGGCGGGTGAGCCGGCCCCGCCGGACCGCCGTGGTGGGCTCCGGCCTGGTTTCCACACCGACTGCCGTACCTACTGCCGTGCGCGTCTCCGTGCCTGCTTCCGGCCCGGTCGGCGCGGGGCGCAGCCGGACGGGCTCGGGCCAGCCGGTGCCGTCCAGCTCGACGTACAGCTCGGTGCCGTCGGCGGCGGTCACCGTGCAGGGGCGTCCGCGCATCGAGCCGTACGGGGCATTGGCGTCCAGTTCGGCGCGGGCCCGACGGCGGGTCGCCCGGCCGACCGTCAGCCGTTCGATCGCCACACCGGCGGCCGCACTGGCCGCGACCACGCCGACCGAGATGCCGATCAGGCCCGCCCTGCTCACCCCGGACGCCGCGCCGGCGGCCTTGGCCACCGCCGCCACCGGACCGGAGCCGGGCTCCTCGCTCATGCGCGCGGGCCCTCGGCAAACCGGCCGTCACCGTTGACGCGCAACAGGTCCATGGCGAGCCGGTCCACCGTCAGCGGGTCCACGGCGAGCCGACCCCCGGCCAGCGGGTCCACGGCGAGCGGGTCCTCGGCGATGCCGCCGACGTAGCGGCGCGGCACCCGGGCGCCGATCCGGGTCACGATCTCGTACGAGATGGTGCCGCAGGCGCGGCCCCAGTCCTCGGCGGTCGGCTCGCCCTGCTCGCCGCTGCCGAACAGCAGCACCTCGTCGCCGATCGCCGGGGTGTCCCCGCCGAGGTCGACGACGAACTGGTCCATCGCCACCCGGCCCGCCACGGTCCGCCACTTGCCCGCGATCTGCACCGGGCCGGTCCCGCTGGCGTGCCGGGGGATGCCGTCGCCGTAGCCGACCGGGACGAGGCCCAGCGTGGTCGGGCCCGGCGTCGTGTAGTGGTGGCCGTAGCTGACCCCGTGCCCGCCCGGGACGTGCTTGACCAGTGCCAGCCGGGCGGTCAGCGCCATCACCGGGCGCAGGCCGAAGTCCGCGGGCGTGCCGACCTCCGGGACGGGCGACAGCCCGTACATCGCCAGGCCGGTGCGCACCATGTCGTAGTGCGACTGCGGGAGCAGCAGGGAGGCCGGCGAGTTCGCGAGGTGCCGGACCTCGGGGCGCAGCCCGGCCGCCTCAGCGACGTTCAGGGCCTCGCGGTAGGAGTCCAGCTGGGCCTGGATGGACGGGTGTCCGGGCTCGTCGGCGGCCGCGAAGTGCGACCAGATGCCGACCACCGTGAGCAGGCCCTCCGCCTCGGCGCGCCGGGCGGCCGCGACCAGCTCGGGCCAGTCGTGCGGCTGGCAGCCGTTGCGGCCGAGACCGGTGTCGGCCTTCAGGTGCACCCGGGCCGCGACCCCGGTCGCCCGGACGGCGGCCAGCAGCTCGTCCAGCGCCCACTGTCCGCTGACGGAGACGTCGACATCGGCGAGCAGCGCCTCGCGCCAGGGGCCACCGGGCGTCCAGAGCCAGCAGAGGATGCGGGCCTGGTCGGAGCGGATGCCGGCGGCGCGCAGCGCCAGCGCCTCCTGCGGGAGCGCCGTTCCGATCCAGCCGATCCCTGCGGCGACCGCCTCGCGGGCACACCGGACCGCGCCGTGGCCATAGGCGTCCGCCTTGACCGTGGCCATCACCGCTGCCCCGCCCACACGCTCGCGCAGCGCGGCCAGGTTGCCGCGCAGGGCGGCCAGATCAATGGTCGCCTCGGCCCGTACGCCGTCGGTGAGGGTGGCCGTGCCGGTCGTCTTCGCAGTTGTCATCAGGGTCAGTCTCCCAGACGTCCCGGAGTCCTCGCCGAACGGCCCGTCGGCGCGGCGGCCCCACGCCCCACCCCGCTGTTCTGGACGCCCACGTATCACCGCTGGTTGCACCCCCGCGGAGTGGAAAGTCGGACCGGCCGACTTCCCACTCCGGCCCCCGCTCCGGCTGGCCGCCAGCCAGCCGCCGCCCGCGCGGCGCGAAACTATGTAGACCGGTCTACAGACGCCCGTCCACCGCACCCCCGCACCCCCGCACCCCCGCACCCCCGCACCAGGAGTCGGCCCCGCCGACTTCCCACGCCGGCCAGCCCCGCCCAAGACACCGCGAAGCCAGGATTATGCAGACCGGTCTACAGACTCCGCACGCACTCACAAGGAACTATGTAGACCGGTCGGTCTATTCACCCGTGCTCCCCGCCGAGGCCCGTACGTCGCGCCACACCACCGGGAGTGCGGCGGCCACCTGCAACGCCGTGACCGGTGCCCCCGGGGCGCCGGCCGCGTGCCGGCCGGCGAGGCCGTGCAGGTAGGCGGCCACCGAGGCGGCGTCCAGAGCGGGGAGGCCGGCCGCGAGCAGGGAGCCGGCCAGGCCGGCGAGCACGTCGCCGCTGCCCGCCGTGGCCAGCCACGAGGTACCGGTCGGGTTGACCCGCACCGCCCCGCCCGGGTCGGCGACCACCGTGGTGGAGCCCTTCAGCAGCACCGTCGCCCGGTACGCCGAGGCGAGCCGGCGCGCGGTGGTCAACCGGGCGGCGGCCAGGTCGTCGGCAGCCGGCGGGGTGGTGCCGTACACCCCGGCCAGCAGCCGCGCCGCCTCGCCCGTGTGCGGGGTGAGCAGCGTGGGCGCCGTCCGCCCGGCGAGCGCGTCCGGGCCGAGCCGGCCCAGCTCGGTGAGGCCGTCCGCGTCCACCAGCACCGGCACGTCGCTCGCCAACGCCTCGGCGAGCGCCTGCCGCGCCCCCTCGCCGCCGCCGGGGCCGACCACCCAGGCCTGCACCCGCCCGGCGCCGGCCGGTCCGCCCTCGGTGACCAGCGCCTCCGGGAATCGCCGCACCACCTCCTCGGCCGCCGTCCCGACGTACCGCACCGCCCCCGCGCCGCCGTGCAGCGCCCCGGCGACCGCGAGCAGCGCCGCCCCCGGGTACGTCGCCGAGCCTGCCGCGACCCCGACGACGCCGCGCCGGTACTTGTCGCTCTCCGCCCCGGGCTCCGGCAGCAGCGCCCCCACCTCGGCGTGCTGCAACGCCTCCACCCCGGCCGGCGGCAGGTCCAGCCCGATCCCCACCAGCTGCACGGCCCCCGCGTACGCGGCGCCCGGGTCGATCAGCAGCCCCGGCTTGTACGTTCCGAAGCAGACCGTGACGTCCGCCCGCAGTGCCACGCCCGCCATCTCGCCGGTGTCGGCGTCCACCCCGCTGGGCACGTCCACGGCCACCACCACGCCGCGCCGCGCGGCCCGCGCGTAGGGCTGCGCCTCCGGGCGCAGGCCGCCCTGCCCGCCGATGCCGACGATGCCGTCCAGCACCAGGTCCGCGCACGAGAAGTCGGCCAGGCCGACTTCCTGTTCCGACACCACCCGCCCGTGTGCCGCCCGAAGCGCGGCCAGACCTCCCGCGTGGGCGCGCGCCGGGGAGAGCAGCACCGCCGTCACGCGCGCACCGCGCCGAGCCAGCGCCGCACCGGCGTACAGGGCGTCACCCCCGTTGTCGCCGCTGCCCGCGAGCACCACCACCCGGCTGCCGTAGACCCGGCCACGACGGCGTGTCAGCAGCCGGGCGCAGGTGGCGGCGAGACCGGCGGCGGCCCGCTGCATGAGGGTCCCCTCCGGCAGGCGGGCCATCAGTTCGGCCTCGGCGGCCCGGACCTCTTCGACACGGTGAGCGCGGCGCATGCAAAAGCCCTTAACCCTCGGCGATGACTACCGCCGACGCTACGCCCGCATCGTGGCTGAGCGACACGTGCCACGAACCGACGCCGAGTTCGGCCGCCCGGGCGGCCACCGTCCCCCGCACCCGCAGCTCCGGCCGGCCGGAGTCGGCGGTCACCACCTCGGCGTCCGTCCAGTGCAGCCCGCCCGGCGCGCCGAGCGCCTTGGCCAGTGCCTCCTTGGCCGCGAACCGCGCCGCCAGCGAGGCCGTGCCCCGCCGCTCCCCCGACGGCAGCCGCAGCTCCCCCGGTGTGAACAGCCGCTCCGCCATCCCCGGCGTGCGCTCCAGCGCGGCCCCGAACCGGTCGATGGCGGCCACGTCGATCCCGACCCCGATGATCACCTGCTGCTCCTCCGGCTTTGCGGGACACTTTCGAGTGACAACCACTTCGATCCCCCACCGGTATCGGTCCGTAGGCCTACCGTGTCGCTCGCAAGGCAGACAGGAGCACGGACCAGCAGGAGGGAGAAGGGCCATGGTCGCCATGCCGGCAGTCGAGCGTCCGCTGGACCAGGACAACCTCCTCCAGGCATTCCTGGAGCTGGACACGCCGCCCGGGTTCAAGGCCGAGCTGATCGAAGGGGAGATCGTCGTGACGCCACCGCCGGACGGGTCGCACGAGACCGCGTTCTCGCTGCTCAACAGGCAGTTCATGCGGAAGGCCGAGGTCGAGTTCGATCTCTCGGGGAACAAGGGGCTGATCACCCCCAAGGGCCGGTTCATTCCCGACGGCACCATCGCCCCGGTCGGCCACTTCGAGAACGCCGGCTCCTGGGCGGACGCCTCCGGTGTCCTGCTGGTCTTCGAGGTGACGTCGACCAACCCGGTCAAGGACCGCACGGCCAAGAGGCACGGCTACGCCGCCGCCGGCGTGTGCTGCTACCTGCTGGTCGACCGCAGCGAGGCCAAGGCCACCCTGTTCACCGACCCGGAGGGCGAGGACTACACCGCCCACAGCCAGGTCGACTTCGGCAAGCCGCTCGACCTGCCCGCTCCCTTCTCCTTCACCCTCGACACCGGGCCCCTGCGGTAGGGCGCAACCACCGCAGGGGCCCGGCACCGGCTACTACTCGACGGTGACCGACTTCGCCAGGTTGCGCGGCTGGTCCACCTCGTGGCCCTTGGCCGTGGCCAGCTCGCAGGCGAAGACCTGCAGCGGCACGGTGGAGACCAGCGGCTGGAGCAGGGTCGGCGTCGCCGGAATGCGGATCAGGTGGTCCGCGTACGGCACGACCGCCTCGTCGCCCTCCTCCGCGATCACGATCGTGCGGGCGCCACGGGCCCGGATCTCCTGGATGTTGGAGACGATCTTGTCGTGCAGGATCGACCGCCCGCGCGGCGAGGGAACGACCACCACGACCGGCAGCCCCTCCTCGATCAGCGCGATCGGCCCGTGCTTCAGCTCGCCCGCCGCGAAGCCCTCGGCGTGCATGTACGCCAGCTCCTTGAGCTTGAGCGCACCCTCCAGGGCGACCGGGAAGCCGACGTGCCGGCCCAGGAACAGCACCGAACGGGCGTCCGCCAGGGAGCGGGCCAGCTCGCGCACCGGCTCCATGGTCTCCAGCACCTGCTCGACCTGCTTCGGCGCGTCGCCCAGCTCGCGGATGATCGTGAAGATCTCGTCGCCCCACTTGGTGCCGCGCACCTGGCCCAGGTAGAGGGCGACCAGGTAGCAGGCCACCAGCTGGGTCAGGAACGCCTTGGTGGAGGCGACGGCAACCTCGGGACCCGCGTGCGTGTACAGCACCGCGTCCGACTCGCGCGGGATGGTGGAGCCGTTGGTGTTGCAGATCGCCAGCACCTTGGCGCCCTGCTCGCGCGCGTGCCGCAGCGCCATCAGGGTGTCCATGGTCTCGCCGGACTGCGAGATCGCGATGACCAGCGTGCCCGGGCCCATGATCGGGTCGCGGTAGCGGAACTCGGAGGCGACCTCGACCTCGCAGGGGATGCGGGTCCAGTGCTCGATCGCGTACTTGGCGATCATGCCCGCGTGGAACGCGGTGCCACAGGCGACGATGACGACCTTGTCGACCGAGCGCAGGTCGGCGTCGGAGATCCGCAGCTCGTCCAGGGTGAGCCGGCCGTCGGTGCCGATCCGGCCGAGCAGGGTGTCGGCGACGGCCTTCGGCTGCTCGGCGATCTCCTTGAGCATGAAGTAGTCGTAGCCGCCCTTCTCGGCGGCCGAGGCGTCCCAGTCCACGTGGTACTCGCGCACGTCGGCGGGGGTGCCGTCGAAGTTGGTCACCGTGACGCCTTCCCGGCGCAGCTCGACGACCTGGTCCTGGCCCAGCTCGATGGCCTCGCGGGTGTGCGCGATGAACGCGGCGACGTCCGAGGCGAGGAAGTTCTCGCCCTCGCCGCGCCCGACCACCAGCGGCGAGTTGCGGCGGGCGCCGACCACGACGTCCGGCGCGTCGGCGTGCACGGCGACGAGGGTGAAGGCGCCGTCCAGCCGGCGGCAGACCACCCGCATGGCCTCGGCCAGGTCGCCCTCGTACACCTCGCCGAGCAGGTGCGCCACGACCTCGGTGTCGGTCTCCGAGCGCAGCGTGTGGCCGCGCTCGGCCAGCTCGGCCCGCAGCTGGGCGAAGTTCTCGATGATGCCGTTGTGCACCACCGCGACGCGGGCGGCGTCGTCCAGGTGGGGGTGGGCGTTGGCGTCCGTCGGGCCGCCGTGGGTGGCCCAGCGGGTGTGGCCGATGCCGGTGGTGCCGCCGGGGAGAGGGGTCTCGGCGAGCGACTTCTGCAGGTTGGCGAGCTTGCCCGCCCGCTTGTCGGTGGCCAGGCTCCACTGCCCGTCGGAGCCCTGCACCTGCACCGCGACACCGGCCGAGTCGTAGCCCCGGTACTCCAGGCGCTGCAGGCCTGCGATTACTACATCAAGGGCGGGCTGAGCGCCCACATATCCAACAATTCCGCACATGCGTGCCAGCATAAGGGCGCCCAGGACGCCCTCATCCCACGCTCCACCCACAGCGCGTGACCGACACCACAGCCACCGTGAACGCCGCTACGGCCCACAATGGAGCATGTGCTGACCGAACTCTGTACGCGGGGCGCCGCCACGCCCGGCCCGTCACCGTCCCCCTACGTGGACCTCAGCCGGGCCGAGTGGAGCGCGCTGCGCGAGCGTACGCCGCTGCCGCTGACCGCCGAGGAGGTGGAACGGCTGCGCGGCCTGGGCACCGCCCTCGACCTGGACGAGGTCCGCGACGTCTACCTGCCGCTGTCCCGGCTGCTGAACCTCTACATCCACGCGACGCACGACCTGCGCGGCGCGCTGGGCACCTTCCTGGACACGCCGGACACCGAGCGCACCCGCACGCCGTTCATCATCGGCGTGGCCGGCTCGGTCGCGGTCGGCAAGTCCACCACCGCCCGCCTGCTCCAGGCGCTGCTGGCCCGCTGGCCCGAGCACCCCCGGGTCGAGCTGGTCACCACCGACGGCTTCCTGCTGCCCAACGCCGAGCTGCGCCGGCGCGGCCTGATGGCGCGCAAGGGGTTCCCCGAGTCGTACGACCGCCGCGCGCTGATGCGGTTCGTGGCGGACGTGAAGGCCGGCAAGGAGCGGGTGACCGCCCCGGTCTACTCGCACCTCGTGTACGACATCGTGCAGGGCGAGCGGCTCACCGTGGAGCGCCCGGACATCCTGATCGTCGAGGGCCTGAACGTGCTCCAGCCGGCCCTGCCCGGCACCGACGGCCGGACCCGCCTCGCCGTCGCCGACTACTTCGACTTCTCGATCTACGTCGACGCCCGCACCGACGACATCGAGAGCTGGTACCTCTCCCGCTTCAAGAAGCTGCGCGACACCGCCTTCCAGGACCCGAACTCCTACTTCCGCCGCTTCACCGAGGTGCCGGAGGAGGAGGCGATGGAGTACGGCCGCCAGGTCTGGCGAACCATCAACAAGCCCAACCTGCTGGAGAACGTGCTGCCCACCCGCGGCCGCGCCACCCTGATCCTGCAGAAGGGCCCGGACCACAAGGTCCGCCGCGCCCTGCTCCGCAAGCTCTGACGGGACGCCACAAGGCCCCCGCCGAACGGCGGGGGCCTTCGCGTTTGACCGGCGGTCAGCCCAGGTGGGTCCGGACGGCCTCGGCCAGCCGCTCGGCGACGGCCTTGGCCTGCACCTGGTCGGCGGCCTCGACCATCACCCGGACCAGCGGCTCGGTGCCGGACGGGCGCAGCAGCACCCGGCCGGTGGAGCCCAGCTCGGCCTCCGCCTCGGCGACTGCGGCGGCCAGCTCCTGACTGGTCTTCACCCGGCTCTTGTCGACGCCCTTGACGTTGATCAGCAGCTGCGGGAGCCGGGTCATCACGGCGGCCAGGTCGGCCAGCGGCTGCTTGGTCGCGGCCAGCCGGGCACCCAGCATCAGGCCGGTCAGGGTGCCGTCGCCGGTGGTGGCATGGTCCAGCAGGATGACGTGGCCGGACTGCTCGCCGCCCAGCGCGAAGCCGTGCTCCTTCATCGCCTCCAGCACGTAGCGGTCACCGACCGCCGTCTGCACCAGCTCGACGCCCTCGCGCTCCATCGCCAGCTTGAAGCCCAGGTTGGACATCACGGTGGCGACGGCGGTGTTGCCGCGCAGCGTGCCGGCCTCCTTCATGGCGATGGCCAGGATCGCGATGATCTGGTCGCCGTCGACCTCGTTGCCGTCCGCGTCGGCGGCCAGGCAACGGTCGGCGTCGCCGTCGAGCGCGATGCCGAGGTCGGCCCGGTACTCCTTCATGGCGGAGCGCAGCCGGTCCAGGTGGGTGGAGCCGACACCGTCGTTGATGTTGAGGCCGGTGGGCTCGGCCCCCAGGGTGTGGACGACCTCGGCGCCGGCCCGGGCGAAGGCCTCGGGGGCGACGTACGCGGCCGCGCCGTGGGCGCCGTCGATGACGACCCGGATGCCGTCCAGGCGGTTGGGCAGCACGCCGATCAGGTGGGCGACGTACTTGTCGAAGCCCTCGGTGTACTCGCGGACCCGGCCGACGGCGGCGCCGGTCGGGCGCTTCCACTCGTCGCTGCCGACGGAGTACGTCCGGTAGTGCGTCTCGATCGCGTCCTCGATGCGGTCGTCCAGCTTGTGGCCGCCGCGGGCGAGGAACTTGATGCCGTTGTCCGGCATGGCGTTGTGGCTGGCCGAGAGCATGACGCCGAAGTCGGCGCCGAGCGCGCCGGTGAGGTACGCCACCGCCGGGGTGGGGAGCACACCGACCCGCAGCACGTCGACGCCCGCGCTGGCGAGGCCGGCGATGACCGCGGCCTCCAGGAACTCGCCCGAGGCCCGGGGATCGCGGCCGACGACCGCGACCGGCCGGTGGCCGTCGAAGGCCCCCGCCTCACCGAGTACGTGCGCCGCCGCGACCGACAGCCCGAGCGCCAGCTCGGCCGTCAGCCCCTCGTTGGCCACACCGCGTACGCCGTCCGTACCGAAGAGTCGTCCCACAGTCCCGTCCTCCATCGCTGCTGCCGGCAGTGCCCGGCAGTGAATCCGATCGTTCCCCGGCCTCCGCACCGTGGCCGGGGAGCACGACGCCCCGGAGTACACGGGGTACTCCGGGGCGTGAGAGCGCAACCAGGGGTGTGACCACCAGGGCGGTACACACCCCTGGGGCGCAATTAGCGCTTGCTGTACTGCGGCGCCTTGCGGGCCTTCTTCAGACCGGCCTTCTTGCGCTCGACGGCACGGGCGTCACGCATCAGGAAGCCGGCCTTCTTGAGGGCGGCGCGGTTGTTGTCCACGTCGGCCTCGTTCAGGGCACGGGCGACGCCGAGGCGCAGCGCGTAGGCCTGACCGGAGGTGCCGCCACCCGAGATGCGGGCGACGACGTCGTAACGACCGTCGAGCTCCAGCAGCTTGAAGGGCTCGTTCACGGTCTGCTGGTGCACCTTGTTGGGGAAGTAGTTCTCCAGGGTGCGACCGTTGATCTTCCAGACGCCGGTGCCGGGGACGATGCGCACGCGGGCGATCGCCTCCTTGCGACGGCCAAGGCCGGCGCCGGGGACGGCCTCGCCGAAGCGGCCGGCCAGCGACTCGGAGGTGTAGCTCTCCTCGGAGGTGTACTCGCCCTCGACGACGGTCTCGTCGAAGTCGACCTCAAGGGTTTCAGTGGTCTCGGCCACGGTGTTCCTCAGCTCTTTTCAGTGTTGGGGGGCTAGGTGGCCGGAGTTACTGCGCGACCTGGGTGATCTCGAACGGCACCGGCTGCTGGGCAGCGTGCGGGTGCTGGTCGCCCGAGTAGACCTTCAGCTTCGAGAGCATCTGGCGACCCAGGGAGTTCTTGGGGACCATGCCCTTGATGGCCTTCTCGACGGCCTTCTCCGGGTTGTTCGCCAGGAGGTCGTCGTAGCGGACCGAGCGGAGACCACCCGGGAACCCGCTGTGGCGGTAGGCCAGCTTCTGGGTCTTCTTGTTACCCGACAGGTGCACCTTGTCCGCGTTGATGATGATGACGAAGTCACCGGTGTCAACGTGCGGCGCGTAGATCGCCTTGTGCTTGCCCCGGAGGAGGTTGGCGGCCTGGGAGGCCAGGCGGCCGAGCACGACGTCGGTCGCGTCGATGACGTGCCACTGACGCTGGACGTCGCCGGGCTTGGGGCTGTACGTACGCACGGTCGTAGCCTCTGCTTTTCAGTGAGTGAGTCCTGACAGGAGCACCCGGTCGAGGTCATCAGCCTGGCCGCCTTGGACGCAATTCAAGGGGGGCCGCTGGGTCGCCGACCTGGTATCTCCGGCGTACCGACCTCTCACGTGAGATAGAGCGAGCCAATACGCACAACAAGCACCCAGCCTACCGGGCCACCCCGGACGGGTCAAAAACGCTCAGCGGTCGCGCTCGACCCGGGTGACGTCCCAGACCGGCTCGGACGACTCGTAGACCCGGCCGTCCGCGCCGAACACCAGGAAACGGTCGAAGGTCTTGGCGAACCAGCGGTCGTGCGTGACACAGAGCACCGTGCCGTCGAACGCCTCCAGACCCGCCTGGAGCGCCTCGGCGCTCTCCAGGTCCAGGTTGTCGGTCGGCTCGTCGAGCAACAGGGCCGTCACACCGGAGAGTTCGAGCTTCAGGATCATCAGCCGGGCCTGCTGTCCGCCGGACAGCGACTCGAACTTCTGCTCCTCCTGCCGGTCCAGCTCGTACCGGCGCAGTGCGCCCATGGCGGCGCCGCGGCTGAGCGCGTGCTCCTCCTCGACGATCGAGCGCACCGTCCGGCCGAACAGCTCCGGGTGGGCGTGGGTCTGCCGGAAGTGGCCCGGCACGACCCGGGCGCCGAGCTTCCACGCGCCGGTGTGCGCGACCGTCTCGTCCCCGGCGAGCAGCCGCAGGAAGTGCGACTTGCCGGAGCCGTTGGAGCCCAGCACGCCCACCCGCTCGCCGTAGAAGACCTCCAGGTCGAACGGCTTCATCAGGCCGGTGAGCTCCAGCTGCTCCATGGTGAACGCGCGCACGCCCGTCCGGCCGCCCTTGAGGCGCATGGTGATGCTCTGCTCGCGCGGGGGCGTCTCCGGCGGGCCGGCGTCCTCGAACTTCTTCAGCCTGGTCTGGGCCGCGGAGTAGCGGGAGGCCATCTCGTGGCTGACCGAGGCGGCCTGGCGCAGGGTGACGACCAGCTTCTTCAGCTTGGCGTGCTCCTCGTCCCAGCGGCGGCGCAGCTCCTCGAAGCGCTCGAACCGGGCCTTGCGGGCGTCATGGAAGGTGTCGAAGCCGCCGCCGTGCACCCAGACGCTGCTGCCGGCCGCGCCGGACTCGACGCTGATGATCTTCTCCGCCGTCCGGGAGAGCAGCTCGCGGTCGTGGGAGATGTACAGCACGGTCTTCGAGGTGGCCCGGATGGCCTCCTCCAGCCAGCGCTTGCCCGGGACGTCCAGGTAGTTGTCCGGCTCGTCCAGCAGCAGCACCTCTTCGGGGCCGCGCAGCAGCGCCTCCAGGACGAGGCGCTTCTGCTCGCCGCCGGAGAGGGTGTTCAGGCCGCGCCACTGGGCCTTGTCGAAGGGCATGCCGAGGGCCGCCATGGTGCAGACGTCCCAGTCGGTCTCGTAGTCGTAGCCGCCGACGTCGGCCCAGTCGGAGAGCGCCTGGGCGTACGCCATCTGCGTCTTCTCGTCGTCCTGGGCGATCATCGCCAGCTCGGCCGCGTCCACCGCGCGGGCCGCGACGGCGATCCGCTCCGGGGCGACGGAGACCAGCAGGTCGCGGACGGAGGCGTCGGCGGGCAGCGCGCCCGGCGTCTGCGCCTGGTCCTCGCGGCCGGTGGTGCCGACGAACTGGCGCATCACGCCGAGGCCGCCGCTGATCGTCACCGAGCCGCCGTGCGGCTGGATGTCGCCCGCGATCATGCGCAGCAGCGTGGTCTTGCCGGCGCCGTTGGCGCCCACCAGGGCGACCGCGGCGCCCTCGCCGACCCGGAAGGACGCGTCGTCGAACAGCACCCGCCCGTCCGGCAGGTAGTACTCAAGGTGCGAAATCTCGACGTGTCCCATGAGGGAGATTGTCCCAAGCCGCGGCCGTGGGCCAAAACGGATTACGGGCGGCCCGGCAGGGTCCTGATCCGGCGGGCCAGCCGGCTGCGCTCGGCGAGCTGGTCGTCGGCCGGGTAGCCGACCTCCTCCAGCGTCAGCCCGTACGGCCGGATGACGTTGACCGCGGAGTTGCGCACCCCGCCGGCCAGCACCTCGCCGGGGAACTCCACCGGCCGGTGCCCGTCGCCGACCAGCAGCATCGCGCCGACCAGCGCCCGCACCATGTTGTGGCAGAAGGCGTCCGCCCGCACGGTCGCGACCGCCAGCGAGCCCTCCTGCGAGGCGTAGGAGTCCACCGGGACGCGGTCCCAGTGCAGCTCCAGCAGGGTGCGGATGGTGGTCGCGCCCTCGCGCTTCTTGCAGTAGGCGGCGAAGTCGTGCTCGCCCAGCAGCAGCTCGGCGGCCGCGTTCATCTTCCCGACGTCCAGCGGCCGGTCGTGCCAGAGCACGTGCCCGCGCAGCAGCGGGTCCACCCCGCCGGGGTGGTCGGCGACCCGGTAGGCGTACCGGCGCCAGATCGCGGAGAAGCGGGCGTCGAAGCCGGCCGGAGCCTCGCCGAGCCGGTAGATCCGGACGTCCCCGGGCAGCCGCCCGGCCAGCCGGCGCAGCAGCTTCTCCCGGTGCTCGGCCCACAGGGCGTCCGGCAGGTCGACGTGCGCGACCTGGCCGCGGGCGTGCACCCCGGCGTCGGTGCGGCCGGCAACGGTCAACGGGTACAGCTCGGTGCTGCGGGTGACGATCTGCAGCGCGGTCTCGATCTCCTCCTGCACCGTCCGCCGCCCGCCGCGCTGGCGGGCCCAGCCGGAGAACTCGGCGCCCTGGTAGGCGAGGTCGAGCCGGACCCGGACGTACCCGTCCGCCGGACCGTCCTTCACCGGCGGCCGCTCGGCACAATCGTTGACCACTGCTTCCCTCCCGGGACTGCTTCTTCTGCCCAAAACGGGGAACGGGCCCGCTCCCCCACGAATGGGAGGGCGGGCCCGCAACACCTGGAGGTGTCAGGCCTGCTCGGCGGCCTCGGCCTCGTCGGCCTTGGTCTCGACGGCGGCGGCAGCGGCCTCGTCGGCCTCCTTGACGGCGCGCTTGGTGGCGCCCTCGGCCTCGCCGACGGCGGTCTGCGCGACGGTCAGCGCCTCGACCAGCTCGATCACGGCCATCGGGGCGTTGTCGCCACGACGGGGACCGATCTTGGTGATGCGGGTGTAGCCACCCGGGCGGTTCTCGTAGCGCGGCGCGATCTCGGTGAAGAGGGTGTGCAGCACGGCGATGTCGGTGATCGTCTTGCGGACCAGGCGACGGTTGTGGATGTCGCCCTTCTTCGCCTTGGTGATCAGCTTCTCCGCCAGCGGGCGCATCCGCCGGGCCTTGGCCTCGGTGGTGGTGATGCGGCCGTACTGGAACAGCTCCCGGCACAGACCGGCGAGCAGCAGCGGCTCGTGGTGCGGGCCGCCGCCGAGGCGGGCACCCTTGGTGGGACGCGGCATGGAATTACTCCTTGAATCTCCGACTGCGGCCGTACCAGGTACCGCAACGGGCCTGTGGACACTGTGTCCGCAGGACTTTCATCGACCCACGGGAACGGCCGCCGAAGCGGCCGTTCCCACGGTTCAAACTCAGTACTGCTCGGTCTCCGCGTAACCCGCGTCGTCCAGGTCGTCGGCGCCGAAGGCGTCGGCGGCGGCGGTCGGGTCGAACCCGGGCGGGCTGTCCTTGAGGGCCAGGCCCATGCCGGCCAGCTTCGCCTTGACCTCGTCGATCGACTTCGCACCGAAGTTGCGGATGTCGAGCAGGTCGGCCTCGGAGCGGGCGACGAGCTCACCCACGGTGTGGATGCCCTCGCGCTTGAGGCAGTTGTACGACCGAACGGTGAGCTCCAGCTCCTCGATCGGCAGCGCCAGGTCGGCGGCCAGGGCGGCGTCCGTCGGGGACGGGCCCATGTCGATGCCCTCGGCGTCGATGTTCAGCTCGCGGGCGAGACCGAACAGCTCCACCAGGGTCTTGCCGGCCGAGGCCATGGCGTCACGCGGGCGCATGGCGGGCTTGGTCTCGACGTCGACGATCAGCTTGTCGAAGTCGGTCCGCTGCTCGACACGGGTGGCCTCGACCTTGTAGGTGACCTTCAGCACGGGGCTGTAGATCGAGTCGACCGGGATGCGGCCGATCTCCTGGCCGGAGGCCTTGTTCTGCACGGCGGTAGCCGCGACCG
>NZ_CP026498.1:7567241-7568080 GCF_002953255.1 Streptomyces sp. CB01881 | reverse complement strand
ATGTCGGCGGCGGTGACCACACCCGGGCCCTGCTTGCGCAGGTACATCACGACCGGCTCGTCGTGCTCCGAGGAGACGACCAGCTGCTTGATGTTCAGGATGAGGTCGGTGACGTCCTCCTTGACGCCCGGCACGGTGGTGAACTCGTGCAGGACACCGTCGATGCGGATGCTGGTGACAGCAGCGCCGGGGATCGACGAGAGGAGGGTGCGGCGCAGGGAGTTGCCGAGGGTGTAACCGAAGCCCGGCTCCAGCGGCTCGATCACGAACCGCGAGCGGAACTCGTCGACGACCTCTTCGGTCAGCGAGGGGCGCTGAGCGATAAGCATGAGGGGTGTTCCTCCAGTTGTCTTCGGCACCCACTATTTGATGCCGACAGGACCAAGCGTACGGGGTCCCGCCGGCAGCGACGAATCGCTGCGCGGGACCCCGTACGAGGTGTGAAGCAGGTACTGCGTGCCCGAAGGCGCTGCGTCAGACGCGGCGGCGCTTCGGCGGACGGCAGCCGTTGTGCGGGGTGGGGGTGACGTCCTGGATCGAGCCGACCTCCAGGCCGGTGGCCTGGAGCGAACGGATCGCGGTCTCGCGGCCGGAGCCCGGACCCTTCACGAAGACGTCAACCTTGCGCATGCCGTGCTCCTGCGCGCGACGGGCAGCGGCCTCGGCGGCCATCTGCGCGGCGAACGGGGTGGACTTGCGCGAGCCCTTGAAGCCGACGTGACCGGCGGAGGCCCAGGAGATCACGTTGCCCGCGGGGTCGGTGATCGAAACGATGGTGTTGTTGAACGTGCTCTTGATGTGCGCGTGGCCGTGAGCGACGTTCTTCTTTGCGGCGGATC
>NZ_CP026498.1:7561276-7567231 GCF_002953255.1 Streptomyces sp. CB01881 | reverse complement strand
ATCCGCCGGTATGAAGCGCCTCAACCGTAGTTGTACGGGGCGGGCCGGAGGGATGTCCGGTTACGGGACGGACTACTTCTTGCCCGGCTTCTTCTTGCCGGCGATCGCGCGACGCGGGCCCTTGCGGGTACGCGCGTTGGTGTGGGTGCGCTGACCGCGGACCGGCAGGCCACGGCGGTGACGCAGACCCTCGTAGCAGCCGATCTCGACCTTGCGGCGGATGTCGGCGGCCACCTCACGGCGGAGGTCACCCTCGACCGTGTAGTTGGCGTCGATGTACTGGCCCAGCTTGACCAGGTCTTCCTCGGTGATGTCGCGAACGCGGACATCCGGGTTGACACCGGTCTCGGCCAGGGTCTGCTGGGCGCGGGTACGGCCGATGCCGTACACGTAGGTAAGGGCGATCTCGATCCGCTTCTCACGGGGGAGATCAACGCCGGCGAGGCGTGCCATTCAAGGCTCCTGTGTTTCTTCAGAGGTCTTGCGTGCTACCTACTCCGACACCTCACGGTGAGGGAGCCCCGGCCTCTGACCGGGGGCGGCAGTCCGCCCAGCGAAGGGCGGATCGGGTAGCCCGCTTATGACGTTTTCGCGTCGCGCGAAGTACTACGAGAAATGCTGGGGGAGAGCAATCAGCCCTGGCGCTGCTTGTGGCGCAGGTTGTCGCAGATCACCATGACCCGGCCGTGACGGCGGATCACCTTGCACTTGTCGCAGATCTTCTTGACGCTCGGCTTGACCTTCATGTCTCAGGTTCTCCGGGTCTAGATCTGACGCCACCGCCGCGAGGCGATGATTTCTCTTACTTGTAGCGGTAGACGATCCGGCCGCGCGTGAGGTCGTAGGGGCTGAGCTCCACGACGACCCTGTCGTCCGGCAGGATGCGGATGTAGTGCATGCGCATCTTGCCGCTGATGTGCGCGAGGACCTTGTGACCGTTCTGCAGCTCGACCTTGAACATCGCGTTCGGAAGAGACTCGATCACGGTGCCCTCGATCTCAATGGCGCCTTGCTTCTTAGCCATGAACTGCGAGATCCACCTTCCGGGACCGGCTACCGTATGCGGCACGCTCGTGCGAACCTGGGTTCACCCCGACCCGTGAGGGAAGAGGGCGTGCTGAAGCACGCTACGAGTGAGCCGACGGTCCATCCTACGCCAGCCCGTGGGATGCGCCAAAACCGGGGCCCGGCGTCACCGCTGGGCGGCGATCACCAGCGGCTCGACGTGCGCGGTGCAGGCCGAGCAGCGGCGGGCGGCCTCGGGGATCTCGGTCAGGCACTCGGGGCAGGGGCGCTTCGGGGTCTTCGGCTTCTTCGGCATGTACCGCGCGGTGGCCTTGGTCACCGGCAGCACGACGCAGAAGTACAGCACCGCGGCGGTCATGAAGAACGCGATCAGCACGTTGAGGAACTGCCCGTACGGGAAGACGACCCCGGCCAGGTTGGCCTTGTACGAGCTGAAGTCGCCGGCCGCACCGACCACCACACCCACCAGCGGGGTGAGGAACGCCGACACGAAGCCGGTCACCACGCCGGTGAAGGCGGCACCGATGACCACACCGACGGCCATGTCGACCACGTTGCCGCGCATCATGAAGTCGCGGAATCCCTTGAGCACTGCACTCTCCTGCCGTTCGAAGCCGCTGAAGCCACTGCCAGCCGATAAAAATAGGACAAAAGCCCTGGAGGTCCAAACCTCCAGGGCTCTGATCCCTTGTCAGACGGGGCAGTCGGCCCCGTGCCGGCTACGCCAGGGGGTCCGGAGCTGCGGTGATGCCCAGCTTCGCCAGCTCGGCCTTGCCGCCGTCAAAGGCGGTCAGCACCAGCGGGCCCTGCTCGGTCACGGCCACCGAGTGCTCCCAGTGCGAGGCCCAGGTGCCGTCGTTGGTCACGACGGTCCACTCGTCCTCCAGCACGGTCGTGTGCGGGGTGCCGAGCGAGACCATGGGCTCGATCGCCAGCACGGTGCCGGGGATCAGCTTGGGGCCCTTGCCGCGGCCGCGCTCGACGTAGTTCAGCACGTGCGGCTCCATGTGCATCGCGGTGCCGATGCCGTGGCCGCCGTAGCCCTCGGTGATGCCCCACTTGCCCTTGGGCGGCAGCGGCTGGCGGCGGATGAAGCCCTCGATCGCCTTGGAGACGTCGACCAGGCGGTTGCCCTTCTTCATCTGGGCGATGCCGGCCCACATCGAGCCCTCGGTGACCCGGCTCAGCATCTCGACCTCGGGCCGGACCTCGCCGACCGCCACGGTGATCGCCGCGTCGCCGTGCCAGCCGTCCAGGATGGCGCCGCAGTCGATCGAGATGACATCGCCCTCCTGGAGCACCCGCTCGCCCGGGATGCCGTGGACGACCTCGTTGTTGACCGAGGCGCAGATCACCCCGGGGAACCAGAGCCCGCCGTGGTGGGCGCGGAAGTTCGAGGTGGCGCCGTGGTCGGTGATGACCTTGTCCGCGATGTCGTTGAGCTCCTGGGTGGTCACCCCCGGAGCGACCGCCTCGCGGCAGGCCTTCAGCGCCTCGGCGACGACCAGCCCGGCCGCTCGCATCTTCGCGATCTGCTCGGGGGTCTTGATCTCCACCATCTGGTCACGCCTTCCTTGGGTTCCCGCCCGGTCCTTGCCGGGCGGCCGTGCACTCGTTCCACCGTACGACGCCGTACGGCCGCGCTGCCCGGGACGGGAGCGCGGCCGTACGTGCGTCACTGAGACTTCAGCTGTCCTGCTTCAGCGCCTCGATCGCGCGCTGGGTCACCTCGTCCACCTTGCCGAGGGCCGGGATCGTCGCCACCAGGCCCTGCTGGGCGTAGTAGTCGATGATCGGCTCGGTCTCCGTGTGGTAGACCTCCAGGCGCGTGCGCACCTTCTCCTCGGTGTCGTCCGAGCGCTGGTACAGCTCGCCGCCGCACTCGTCGCAGACGCCCTCGGTCTTCGGCGCGTTGTAGTCCACGTGGAAGACGTGGCCGCCGTCGTTGCGGCAGAGCCGGCGGCCGGCGATGCGGCGGACGACCTCGTCCTCGGGGACCTCCAGGTCCAGCACGCCGTCCAGCGCGATGCCCTGCTCGGCGAGGAACTCGTCCAGCGCCTTGGCCTGGCCCAGGTTGCGGGGGAAGCCGTCGAGCAGGAAGCCCTTGGCCGCGTCGGGCTGGAGCATGCGGTCCTTGGCCATCCCGATGGTGACCTCGTCCGGCACCAGGCGACCCGCGTCCATGTAGCTCTTGGCCTCGAGCCCCAGCGGGGTGCCCTGACCGATGTTGGCGCGGAACAGGTCACCGGTGGAGATGTGGGGGATGGACAGGGTCTTGGCGAGCAGGTGCGCCTGAGTACCCTTCCCGGCCCCGGGAGGCCCGACGAGGACGATACGCATCAGCGGAGGAACCCTTCGTAATTGCGCTGCTGGAGCTGGCTCTCGATCTGCTTCACAGTTTCGAGTCCGACGCCGACGACGATGAGAACACTGGTGCCGCCGAACGGGAAGTTGGTCTGCTGTCCGAAGGCGACCAGGGCGATCATCGGGATCAACGCGATCAGGCCCAGGTAGAGCGAACCCGGCCACGTGATGCGGGTGAGCACGTAGTTCAGGTACTCGGCCGTCGGTCGGCCGGCCCGGATGCCCGGGATGAACCCACCATACTTCTTCATATTGTCGGCAACTTCTTCGGGGTTGAAGGAGATGGCGACGTAGAAGAAGGCGAAGAAGACGATCAGCAGGAAGTAGGTGGCCATGTAGATCGGGTGGTCACCCTTGACGAAGTTCGTCCTGATCCAAGTCGCCCAGCTCGCCTGGCTGTTGGTCAGCTGGACCACCAGGGCGGGGATGTACAGCAGGGACGAGGCGAAGATGACCGGGATGACACCGGCCTGGTTCACCTTGAGCGGGATGTAGGTCGAGGTGCCGCCGAAGGCCCGGCGGCCGATCATCCGCTTCGCGTACTGGACCGGGATCCGGCGCTGCGCCTGCTCCACGAAGATGACCAGCATCACAACGATGACGCCGACCGCGACCACGGAGAGGAACTCGACCCAGCCGCCACCGATGGTGCCGGACTGCTTGATCGCCCACATCGAGGACGGGAACTGCGCCGCGATCGAGGTGAAGATCAGCAGGGACATGCCGTTGCCGATGCCGCGGTCGGTGATCAGCTCACCGAGCCACATGATGAAGGTGGTGCCGGCGGTCATGGTGAGGACCATGACGGCGATCCGGAACACCCCGGTGTCGGGCACGATCTGGTTGGCGTAGACACAACCGGAGAAGAGCGCGCCGCTGGAGGCCGTCGCCACGATGCCGGTGCCCTGGAGCACGGCGAGCGCGATGGTCAGGTACCGGGTGTACTGGGTGATCTTCGCGGTGCCGGCCTGCCCCTCCTTCTTCAGCGCCTCGAGTCGCGGGATCACGACGGTGAGGAGCTGGAGGATGATGCTGGCCGTGATGTACGGCATGATGCCGAGCGCGAAGATCGTCAGCTGGAGGAGCGCGCCACCGCTGAACAGGTTGACGAGCCCGAACAGACCGCTGTTCTTGGTCTCCTTCACACAGGCGTTGACGGCCTGGAAGTCCACCCCGGGTACCGGGATGTGTGAGCCCAGCCGGAACAGCACCATGATGCCCAGCGTGAACAGCAGCTTCTTGCGCAGGTCGGGCGTCTGGAACGCCCGCGCGAACGCACTGAGCACGGTGCCTCCTGCGCCTCCCGCGCGTCGTCGGCGGGAGGGTCGGTCCTGAATGGGGAGTTTTCGGTTCGGGCCCCCGTACAGACGGCACAGGCGAGCCTACGCGCAGCCTACAAGGGAACTCCACGGACTCTAACAGTGCGCGGCCACTCGAAAGAAGCGCGTACGGCCCCTCCCCCACTCACGGGGTACGGGATGCCCGGGTTTGCCACACAAAAGAACGAGGGCCGCACCTACCGGGGACACCGACAGGACGGCCACCGGAAAGACACGAGCCCCGCACCTCCCGAAGGAGGTGCGGGGCTCGTGGGAAGTCAGCGGGCTCAGACGAGCTCGGTGACGGTACCGCCGGCGGCGGTGATCTTCTCGGCGGCGGAGCCGGAGACGGCGTCCACCGTCACCTGCAGGGCAACCGAGATCTCGCCGGTGCCGAGCACCTTGACGAGGGAGTTCTTGCGAACCGCGCCCTTGGCGACCAGGTCCTCGACCGTGACCTCTCCACCCTGCGGGTAGAGCTCGGCCAGCTTGTCGAGGTTGACGACCTGGAACGTGATCTTGAACGGGTTCTTGAAACCCTTCAGCTTCGGCAGGCGCATGTGGAGCGGCATCTGGCCACCCTCGAAGCGCTGCGGAACCTGGTAGCGGGCCTTGGTGCCCTTGGTACCACGACCGGCGGTCTTACCCTTGGAGCCCTCACCACGACCCACGCGGATCTTGTCGGTCTTGGCACCCGGGGCGGGCCGCAGGTTGTGGATCTTGATCGGGTTGTCGCCCATGATCAGTCCACCTCCTCAACCGTCACCAGGTGACGGACCGTGTGAGCCATCCCGCGGATCTCGGGACGGTCCTCCTTCACCACGACGTCGTGCATGCGCTTGAGACCAAGCGAACGCAGGGTGTCACGGTGGTTCTGCTTGCTACCGATGTAGGACTTGGTCTGCGTGATCTTGAGGCGAGCCATCAGGCGCTCACCCCAGCAGCACGAGCCCGCAGCAGAGCGGCGGGAGCCACGTCCTCCAGCGGCAGGCCACGACGGGCGGCGATCTCCTCGGGGCGGACGAGGCCCTTCAGAGCAGCCACGGTGGCGTGCACGATGTTGATCGCGTTGTCGGAGCCGAGCGACTTCGACAGGATGTCGTGGATGCCCGCGCACTCCAGCACGGCACGCACCGGGCCACCGGCGATAACACCGGTACCGGGGGCAGCCGGCTTCAGGAGCACGACGCCGGCAGCCTTCTCACCCTGGATCGGGTGCGGGATGGTGCCCTGGATGGACCTTGAA
>NZ_CP026498.1:7560603-7561266 GCF_002953255.1 Streptomyces sp. CB01881 | reverse complement strand
GCGGCCGGAACCTCCTTCGCCTTCCCGTAACCGACACCCACGGTGCCGTCACCGTCGCCCACCACGACCAGCGCGGTGAAGCTGAAACGACGACCACCCTTGACAACCTTGGCGACACGGTTGATCGCAACGACACGCTCGACGTAAGCGGTCTTCTCGACGGCGGGGGCGTTACCCCGGTCGTCACGCTTACGGTCGCGCCGCTCGCCACCGCCGGTGCCGCCGCCGGCGCCGCTACCGCGGCGCTGGGGTCCAGCCATTGGAATTACCTCTCTCGATTACGTCCGTCGACTGAGCCGACGAGCGGCTTAGAAGTCGAGCCCGGCCTCACGGGCAGCATCGGCCAGAGCGGCGATGCGGCCTGCGTACCGGTTGCCCGCGCGGTCGAAGACGACCGACTCGATGCCGGCGGCCTTGGCGCGCTCGGCGACCAGGCTCCCGACCTTCTTGGCCAGCTCGGTCTTGTCGCCCTCGACGCCCTTGATGGACACGTCGAGAGTGGACGCCGACGCCAGGGTGTGACCCTTGGCGTCGTCAATGACCTGGGCGACCATGTGACGGTTCGAACGCGTCACGACGAGGCGCGGACGCACCTCGGTGCCGACGACGCGCTTGCGAACGCGGATCGCGCGGCGCTTGCGAGCGGCGCTCTTCGTTGCCCTT
>NZ_CP026498.1:7559735-7560593 GCF_002953255.1 Streptomyces sp. CB01881 | reverse complement strand
CATCGCTTACTTACCACTCTTTCCGACCTTGCGGCGGATGACCTCGCCCGCGTACTTGACGCCCTTGGCCTTGTACGGGTCGGGCTTGCGCAGCTTGCGGATCTTCGCGGCGACCTCGCCGACCTTCTGCTTGTCGATGCCGTCCACGTGGAACTTGGTGGGCGACTCGACCACGAAGGAGATGCCCTCCGAGGCCTCGACCAGGATCGGGTGGCTGTAGCCGAGCTGGAACTCCATGTCGGAGCCCTTCGCAACGACTCGGTAACCAACACCGCTGATCTCCAGCGACTTGCGGTAGCCCGCGGTCACGCCGGTGATCATGTTCGCCACCAGCGTGCGGGTCAGGCCGTGCAGGGCCTTCGACTGACGCTCGTCGTTGGGGCGGGTGACAGCCAGAGTGCCGTCCTCGCCCTTGCCGATCTCGATCGGCGCGGCGACAACGTGGGTGAGGGAACCCTTGGGGCCCTTCACCGAGACCGCCTGGCCATCGATGGTGACGTCCACGCCGGCGGGAACCGGGATGGGCAGCCGTCCAATGCGCGACATTGCTGTACCTCCGTTTCCCGAATTACCAGACGTAGGCGAGAACTTCTCCGCCTACGCCCTTCTTGGCTGCCTGCTTGTCGGTGAGGAGACCGGAGGACGTGGAGATGATCGCCACGCCCAGGCCGCCGAGAACCTTCGGCAGGTTGGTGGACTTTGCGTAGACCCGCAGGCCCGGCTTGCTGATCCGCTTGATGCCAGCGATCGAGCGCTCACGGTTGGGGCCGAACTTGAGCTCGATGGTCAGCTTCTTGCCGACCTCGCCCTCGACGGGCTCCTCAACCTTGTAGGAGGAGATGTACCTGCTGCAGGATC
>NZ_CP026498.1:7556578-7559725 GCF_002953255.1 Streptomyces sp. CB01881 | reverse complement strand
TCTGGGCGACGTGCGCCTTGATCTTGCTGGCCGGCATCGCCACGGTGTCGTGGTACGCCGAGTTCGCGTTACGCAGACGCGTGAGCATGTCTGCGATGGGGTCGGTCATGGTCATGATGGCCTCAGGCCTCTCTCGCCGTGGTTTCTCCGCGCCAGGTCCCCCTGCCGCACTCCGGGGAGTGCGGCAGGGGCACAGACGCAGGGGACCTGCGGCGTCGTAAGACTGGGTGCGAGCCCTCCAAAGAGGATCACCTGCCGCCATGGGGCGGCCGTGACAGGGGGCCCGACCCCACTACCTTACGGGATTCCGTACGGGAGCCCAAACCTGCTCAAAAGAACAGTGTGGGCGGTGTGGGGCCGGGCACCTCTGCTTCGCTAGCTGACGAGAACGTCCTGGATTACCAGGAGCTCTTGGTCACGCCCGGCAGCTCGCCGCGGTGCGCCATCTCACGGAGGCAGACACGGCAGAGGCCGAACTTGCGGTACACCGAGTGCGGACGGCCGCAGCGCTGGCACCGGGTGTAGGCCCGGACGCCGAACTTCGGCTTCCGCTCGGCCTTCGCGATGAGGGACTTCTTCGCCATTGGCTCACGCCTCCTTGAACGGGAAGCCCAGAGCGCGCAGGAGCGCCCGGCCCTCGTCGTCGGTCTGAGCGGTGGTCACGACGGTGATGTCCATACCGCGCTGACGGTCGACCTTGTCCTGGTCGATCTCGTGGAACATGACCTGCTCGGTCAGACCGAAGGTGTAGTTGCCACGGCCGTCGAACTGCTTGGGGGAGAGACCACGGAAGTCACGGATACGCGGCAGGGCCAGCGACACCAGACGGTCCAGGAACTCCCACATGCGGTCACCACGGAGGGTGACGTGGGTGCCGATCGGCTGGCCCTCGCGCAGCTTGAACTGCGCGATGGACTTGCGAGCCTTGGTCACGGCCGGCTTCTGACCGGTGATCGCGGTCAGGTCGCGGATCGCGCCCTCGATCAGCTTGCTGTCACGGGCGGCCTCGCCGACACCCATGTTGACGACGACCTTGACCAGGCCGGGCGTCAGCATGACGTTCTCGTACGAGAACTGCTCCTGCAGCTGACCCTTGATCTCGGAGTTGTAACGCTCCTTGAGACGGGGGGTCACCTTCTCAACAGACGTCTCAGACATCAGATGTCCTCACCGGTTCGCTTGGCAACGCGGATCTTGTTGCCCTCGTCGTCGAAGCGGTAGCCCACGCGGGTGACGACCTTCTTGCCGTCCTTCTCCACGACCAGCTGGACGTTGGAGACGTGCACCGGGGCCTCGACGGTGACAATGCCACCCTGAGTGCCCGGACCCGGCTTGGTGTGCTTCTTGACCCGGTTGACACCCTCGACCAGGACCTTGTTCTCGGCGGGGAGGGCCTGGATGACCTTGCCCTGCTTGCCGCGGTCCTTGCCGGTGATGACCTGGACCAGGTCACCCTTCTTGATCTTCATGCTGTTCGCCATGAGTTAGAGCACCTCCGGCGCAAGCGAGATGATCTTCATGAACTTCTTGTCGCGCAGCTCACGGCCCACCGGGCCGAAGATGCGGGTACCGCGGGGGTCACCCTCGGTGTTCTTGAGCACGACGGCGGCGTTCTCGTCGAACCGGATGTACGAACCGTCGGGACGACGGCGCGACTTCACGGTACGGACGACGACGCACTTGACGACGTCACCCTTCTTCACCGAACCGCCGGGGATCGCGTCCTTGACGGTGGCGACGATGACGTCCCCGATACCGGCGTAGCGGCGACCGGAGCCACCGAGAACGCGGATGCAAAGGATTTCCTTCGCGCCCGTGTTGTCGGCGACACGCAGTCGCGACTCCTGCTGGATCACAGCTTTCTCCTGATCGTCAACGAGAGCTGACGGGCCGGCCGCTGCTCACACCAGCGCCCACAGGGGGCCTGGTGCACATACGGCCGTACCGCATCAACTTCGTTACTTGGCCTTCTCGAGGATCTCGACGACGCGCCAGCGCTTCGTCGCGGACAGCGGGCGGGTCTCCGCGAGGAGGACCCGGTCGCCGATGCCGCAGGCGTTCGCCTCGTCGTGCGCCTTCAGCTTGTTCGTACGGCGGATGACCTTGCCGTACAGCGCGTGCTTGACGCGGTCCTCGACGGCGACGACGACGGTCTTGTCCATCTTGTCGCTGACGACGAGGCCCTCACGGGTCTTGCGGAAACCGCGCGTCTCGTTGGTGTTCTCAGTCATCAGGCGTTCTCCACCGTCTCGATGCCCAGCTCGCGCTCGCGCATCAGGGTGTAGATCCGCGCGATGTCCTTACGGACGAGCTTGAGCCGTCCGTGGTTGTCGAGCTGCCCGGTCGCCGCCTGGAAGCGGAGGTTGAACAGCTCCTCCTTGGCCTCACGGAGCTTGGCAACGAGACCCTCGTTGTCCAGCTCGCGGAGGTCAGCAGCCTTGGTGCCGGCCGACATCAGCTCTCACCTGCCTCGCGCCGGATGATCCGGCACTTCATCGGGAGCTTGTGAGCTGCGCGGGTCAGCGCCTCACGAGCCACCTTCTCGTTGGGGTACGACAGCTCGAACATGACCCGACCCGGGTGCACGTTCGCGATCCACCACTCGGGCGAACCCTTACCGGAACCCATGCGGGTCTCGGCCGGCTTCTTGGTGAGCGGACGGTCCGGGTAGATGTTGATCCAGACCTTGCCGCCACGCTTGATGTGACGGGTGACGGCGATACGAGCGGACTCGATCTGCCGGTTCGTCACGTAGGCCGGGGTGACGGCCTGGATGCCGTACTCGCCGAAGGCGAGCTCGGTGCCACCCTTGGAAGCGCCACGGCGCTTCGGGTGGTGCTGCTTGCGGTGCTTGACCCGACGGGGGATCAGCATTGGGTCAGGCCTCCGTTCCGGTGTTCTCGGCAGCCGGAGCCTCGGTCACCGGGGCCGCGGGGGCCTCGGCGGCGGGACGACGGCCACGGCCACCGCGCTCGCCACCACGGCGCTCGCCACCGCGGGCGGGACGACCACCCTCGGGACGGGCCGGGCGGTTGCCCGAGCGGGCAGCGGCGTTCTCAGCGCGGACCTCGGCGATGTTCTTGACGTCGCCCTTGTAGATCCAGACCTTCACGCCGATGCGGCCGAAGGTCGTCTTGGAAGAAGCCG
>NZ_CP026498.1:7556220-7556568 GCF_002953255.1 Streptomyces sp. CB01881 | reverse complement strand
TGATGCCCTTGGCGCCGGACTTCATGGTGCCCTGCATCGACTTGCGCATGGCACGACGGAAGGAGACGCGGGAGGACAGCTGCTCCGCGACGCCCTGAGCCACGAGCTGGGCGTCCAGCTCGGGGTTCTTGACCTCGAGGATGTTCAGCTGGACCTGCTTGCCGGTCAGCTTCTCGAGGTCGCCGCGGATGCGGTCGGCCTCGGTGCCACGGCGGCCGATGACGATGCCGGGGCGAGCGGTGTGGATGTCGACGCGGACGCGGTCGCGGGTGCGCTCGATCTCGACCTTGGAGATGCCGGCGCGCTCCATGCCCTTCGTCATCATGCGACGAATGGCAACGTCTTCCT
>NZ_CP026498.1:7553369-7556210 GCF_002953255.1 Streptomyces sp. CB01881 | reverse complement strand
GATGTGGCTGGTCCGCTTGCGGATCCGGTAGGCGCGGCCCTGGGCACGCGGACGGAACCGCTTCAGGGTCGGACCCTCGTCAACGTACGCCTCGCTGATGACGAGGTCGTCCACGTTGGAGTGGTTGTAGTTGTGCGCGGCGTTGGCAATGGCGCTGTCGAGCACCTTGCCGACCGGCACGGTGGCGGCCTGCGGAGCGAAACGCAGGACGGCCTGGGCCTCCGTGGCCGGCAGGCCACGGATGAGGTCCACCACGCGGCGGGCCTTCATGGGCGTGACGCGGATGTACCGCGCCTGGGCCCTGGCTTCCATGGTTGTCCCCTTAATGGAGTAAGTCATTGAGTCGTTCTGGCGGTGAAGCTCAGGCGACTAGCGACGCTTCGACTTGCGGTCGTCCTTGACGTGGCCGCGGAAGGTGCGGGTCGGAGCGAACTCGCCCAGCTTGTGGCCGACCATCGACTCGGTGACGAACACCGGGACGTGCTTGCGACCATCGTGAACCGCGATCGTGTGGCCGAGCATGGCCGGGAAGATCACGGAGCGACGGGACCAGGTCTTGATGACGTTCTGGGTACCCGCCTCGTTCTGCGCGTCCACCTTCTTGAGAAGGTGGCCGTCGATGAAGGGGCCCTTCTTGAGACTGCGCGGCATCTGACCTGCTCCTAGCGCTTCTTGTTGGTCTTGCGGCGGCGCACGATGAGAGCGTCCGACGCCTTCTTCGGGCGACGGGTGCGACCCTCCTTCTGGCCCCACGGCGAGACCGGGTGGCGACCACCAGAGGTCTTACCCTCACCACCACCGTGCGGGTGGTCGATCGGGTTCATGGCGACACCACGCACGGTCGGGCGAACGCCCTTCCAGCGCATACGGCCGGCCTTGCCCCAGTTGATGTTCGACTGCTCGGCGTTGCCGACCTCGCCGACGGTCGCGCGGCAGCGCGCGTCGACCAGGCGGATCTCACCGGAGGGCATGCGCAGGTGCGCCATCTTGCCCTCACGCGCCAGCAGCTGGATGCCGGCACCGGCGGAGCGGGCCATCTTGGCACCGCCACCGGGACGCAGCTCCACCGCGTGGATGGTCGTACCGACCGGGATGTTGCGAAGCGGCAGGTTGTTGCCGGGCTTGATGTCGGCGCCGGGGCCGTTCTCAATCCGGTCACCCTGCGCGATGCCGCGCGGCGCGACGATGTAGCGCTTCTCGCCGTCCGCGTAGTGCAGGAGCGCGATGCGCGCGGTGCGGTTCGGGTCGTACTCGATGTGCGCGACCTTGGCCGGCACGCCGTCCTTGTCGTGACGACGGAAGTCGATCACGCGGTAGGCGCGCTTGTGTCCGCCACCCTGGTGGCGAACGGTGATCCGACCGGCGTTGTTACGGCCGCCCTTGCTGTGCAGGGGGCGAACCAGCGACTTCTCCGGCGTGGACCGCGTGATCTCTACGAAGTCGGCCACGCTGGAGCCACGACGGCCCGGCGTAGTCGGCTTGTACTTGCGGATGCCCATTTGGCTCTCTCGTCCTCGTCCTTATCGACGATCACGATCTCCGTTAGGAGACCGGACCACCGAAGATGTCGATGCGGTTGCCCTCAGCCAGCGTCACGATGGCGCGCTTGGTGTCCTTGCGCTTGCCGAAGCCCGTCTTGGAGCGCTTGCGCTTGCCCTGACGGTTGATCGTGTTGACAGCCTCGACCTTGACCGAGAAGACCGCCTCGACGGCCTGCTTGATCTGGGTCTTGTTGGCGCCCGGCGACACGATGAACGTGTACTTGTTCTCGTCGAGAAGGCTGTAGCTCTTCTCGGAGATGACCGGCTTCACCAGGACGTCACGGGGGTCCGTGAACGTCTTGCTCGTAACGTCGCTCATCAGGCGGCGCTCCCTTCGAGCTCGCCCTCAGCGGCAACGGCCTTGGCGGACGCGGCCGGACCGGCCACGAAGCGCTCGAAGGCGGCCTGGGTGAAGACCACATCGTCGGAGACGAGCACGTCGTAGGTGTTCAGCTGACCGGCGTCCAGGATGTGCACGTTCGGCAGGTTACGAGCGGACTTGAGGCCCAGCTCGTCCGCACGCTCGACGACCAGGAGGACGTTCTTGCGGTCGGTGATCTTGCCGAACAGGCTCTTGGCGGCCTTGGTCGACGGCGCCTCGGTCGCGGTCACGTCGGTGATGACGTGGATGCGGCTGTGGCGGGCCCGGTCGGTGAGCGCACCGCGCAGGGCGGCGGCGATCATCTTCTTCGGGGTCCGCTGCGAGTAGTCGCGCGGCACGGGACCGTGCACGACGCCACCGCCGGCGAACTGCGGCGCACGGGTCGAGCCCTGACGGGCGCGGCCGGTGCCCTTCTGGCGGTACGGCTTCTTGCCGCCGCCGCGGACCTCGCCACGAGTCTTGGTCTTGTGGGTGCCCTGACGGGCCGCAGCGAGCTGCGCCACGACGACCTGGTGCATCAGCGGAACGCTGACCTTCGCGTCGAAGATCTCGGCCGGCAGCTCAAGGCTGCCGGTCTTGTCGCCCGAGGGCGACAGGATGTCAATGGTGCTCATATCCTCACAGCCCCTTCGCCGCGGTGCGGACGAGGACGAGGCCGCCGTTCGGGCCCGGGATTGCGCCCTTGATCAGGAGCAGCCCCTTCTCCGCGTCAACGGCATGGATGGTCAGGTTCTGGGTGGTCACACGCTCGTGGCCCATCCGGCCGGCCATCCGTACGCCCTTGAACACGCGACCCGGGGTGGCGCAGCCACCGATCGAGCCGGGCGAGCGGTGCTTGCGCTGCACACCGTGACCGGCGCCGAGGCCCCGGAAGTTGTGGCGCTTCATGACACCGGCGAAGCCCTTGCCAGGTGCCGG
>NZ_CP026498.1:7552980-7553359 GCF_002953255.1 Streptomyces sp. CB01881 | reverse complement strand
CCCTTGGAGGTGCCGGTCACGTCGACCTTGACACCCGCCTCGAACAGCTCCGCGGTGATCTCCTGGCCCAGGGTGTACTCGGACGCGTCCGAGGTACGGAGCTCGACCAGGTGGCGGCGCGGGGTGACACCGGCCTTGGCGAAGTGGCCCGCGAGGGGCTTGTTCACCTTGCGGGGGTCGATCTCGCCGAAGCCGATCTGGACGGCGTCGTAGCCGGCCGGGCTGTCGGCGGTGTGGACCTGGGTCACGACATTCGGCCCGGCCTTGACGACGGTCACCGGAACGATCCGGTTGTTCTCGTCCCAGACCTGGGTCATGCCGAGCTTCTCACCCAGGATGCCCTTAATCTGCTTAGCCATCTTCGGTGTTCAGAGCTTGA
>NZ_CP026498.1:7536462-7552938 GCF_002953255.1 Streptomyces sp. CB01881 | reverse complement strand
AGACGCTTGTGAGTGCGCATCTCGAAGTGCTCGCGCGAGTCCTTGTACTTGTGCGGCGAGCGGATGACGCAGTACACGTTCTTCTCAGTGGGCAGCGGCACCGGGCCCGCGACCTGCGCACCAGTGCGAATGACGGTCTCGACGATCTTCTTCGCCGAGGAGTCAATCACCTCGTGGTCGTAGGCCTTGAGCCGGATGCGGATCTTCTGTCCCGCCATGGCTACTCAGTAGTCCTTTGTGTCGTCTGCTGCTTCTGCGGCCGGATTCATCCAGGTGGACTGTGTCCGGTGGCACCCCTGGATGGTTACCTCCGACCCCCGCGCTCGGGCGTGTCGCCCTACCGCTTGCAAAAAATCCGGCACGAGGTTTCCCTCTGCGGATTTCCCACGGGATCGGTGAGGTCTTGCACCCACCAGGCGCCGGATCGAGGCCCCGCCCACGCTTCCCGGAAGATTCCCGTACGTCCGCCCCGCAGCTGCCGCGGTGTCGACTTCACACCACTGCGTTCACATACTTCACGTGAACACATGAACGGCCATCACGGGAACGACGAGTACTTGGGACTCGCTTCCGGTCCTCCCGGCGGGAGGCGCGCAGCATCGGCACTCAACCGAGCAACTTGGACATACTGCCACATGGAGCAGCCGGAAAGCCAATCGGGGCCGGTGGGGTCTCCCCCACCGGCCCCGGTCGCACGAGCACCCGCCGTTACTTCTGTTCCTTCAGCCAGGGGGCCTCGCGGCCGCAGACCGCGGGCCAGTCCTCGGTGCTCACGTTGGCGCACCAGATGAAGCCCTTGTCCGTGTCCGGCTTCCAGTCCTTGGTGATGATGTCCGCGCACTTCGCCACCGGGGAGAACTTCGGGCAGGTGCCGTCCTTCTTCTTGATCGTGTGCGCCCGCCAGGCGTCCAGGCCCATGCTGTTGGTGGACTCCGCCTGCGGCATGTAGCGGTCCACCGACCAGGAGGCACCCATGGTCGCGAACAGGGCCATCGCGCAGATCAGGCCGGCGGCCAGCTGCCGGGTGACCCGGCGCGGGATGGCCGGCCCGTCGGCCGTGCGACCGCTGGAGCGCAGAGTCCGTTCCAGCCAGCCGGCGCCGCGCTCCAGGCCGACCATCAGCCCCACCACGGCGAGGATCAGCAGGCAGTACATGATGATCCAGGTGGTCCGCGGGTACAGCTGGATCGTCTGGGAGTGCGCCATGTGCGAGGCGAACCAGAAGCGCAGCAGCCAGGCTCCGGCCAGCACCGCCGCCGCCACCCGGACCACCATGTTGCGCAGGCCCAGGCCCACTCCGATGCCGACCGCCGCGATCAGCATGATCCCGAAGCCGGTCTGGCCGGCCAGCTCACCGGCCTGCGGCCAGTTGTGGTAGGTCAGCTTGCCGTTGCGGTCCGACATCCAGCCGAGCACGTACGCCGGGTCCACGTAGTTGACGATGTAGGCGTACCGGTCCGGGGTGTCGGCGCCGAGCTTCACGATCTGGTAGAGCAGCGGGGAGCCGATGGCCCCGGCGGTCACCACGGTCGCGGCCAGGAACAGCAGGCCCCGGCGGACGGTCTGCCGGCCGCGCCGCCACGGGAAGACGAAGAGGGTCAGCAGGAACACGCCCGGCGCCGACCACAGGTACCAGCCCGAGTACCAGAGGAACAGCACGCCGAAGACGATGCCGAAGCCCGTGCCGCGCAGCAGCAGCGACCGGGTCGACAGCTCCCCCGCCCGGCGCAGCTCGCGCAGGCAGGCCGCCAGCAGCGGCAGCAGGACGATCATCGTCACGTGGCTGTACGGGCGGATCGGGTCCAGGAACACCAGCGCGGACGGGACGGCGATGGCCAGCGCCCAGAACGGCCGCAGCATGAGCCGCCAGGCCAGGTAGCTCATCGGTCCGACCAGGGCGCTGCAGACGATCTGCAGGTCGTGCAGGGCGAAGCCCGCGCCGCCGACCCCGCCGTAGCGGATCTCCGACCAGAGCGCCACGGCCGCCGGGAAGAGCGGCGGGTAGACGCCGGACAGGCCCTTGTCGTGCATCATCGACGTGGCCATGTCGACCAGCACGCTCGGGTCGCCCTCCTGCCCGCCGAGCGGCCAGGGGGTGCCGCGCAGGGCGACGACCACACCGCCGGCGACCACGCCCGTCGCCAGGCCGGCCAGGGCCGCGCAGACCAGCCGCTGGACCAGCCCGTGGCGGCGCAGTCCGCCCCGGTAGGCGGTGTAGAGCAGCACCGCCAGGATCGGCAGTCCGATGAGCGCCGCGTACTGCTGGATCTTGGCGAGGCCGCTGACCTGTCCGATCCGGTTCAGCGGGTTCACGCTGATGTGCCGGCAGAGCAGGGTGAACCCGAGCGCCGCCACCACGCTGACCAGGACCTCGGCGGTCACCAGCACCCAGCGTCGCTCGGTCCACCGGGCAACGGCCGAGCCGCCCGCCGAGCCGTCGGAGCGGGTCGTGCCGCTCCCGTCGGGGGAGAGCTCCGATCCGCTGGGCCGGTCGGTTGCCAGATCGGTCATGTCGCTTCACTTCCGTAGGACTGCGGACGTCTGCTGAGCGGTGCCGGGCAGGTCGGCCCTCGTGGACACTACCGCCCGGTGGAGGACTGCCGGGCCATCAGGGGCCGGTGCCGGCGCAGCGGGTGCTCCGGCCCCGGGGCGGCGGGCCCGCGGTTCCGGCCGGCACGGGCGTACCGAGTACGTATACCGTACCGGCCGAGAAAAAGCATATGCAGTTGACCGTCATATCGCGCCGCGTGGGGGGCGGACGGCGGGCACGGCCCCCGTCCGGTGCAACCCGTGGGAGAAGTCGGGGCGGATTCGTGGACGCTCCGCCACCATCCCTTCGGATCACTGGCGAAGTCTGCCATGCACCCCCGACCCGGGCCAGTGCGGTCAAAGCGGCCTCCGGGCGGTGACCAGGGCGCTGAACGCCCGTCACGGGAAGGGCTCCGGGGCTTTCCTCCGCTTTGCGCGCACTTTGCGTCCGCCCGCCACGCGCTCCCCCGAACGGCCCAGTGGGGAACGGGCCGTTCGGGCGCCCACAGCAGCCCAACCGGTGGGAGAAGGCCCACCGCCCCCTGGCAGAATCAGCCCGAGCATGTGAGCGACCGTTAGGACGCTCGTGCCAGTCCGTTCCCGACCGATCCGCCCGGCCACGAAGGACCATGCAGTTGACGAGCCTCCAGACCGCGTCCACCGCGGCCGACCACAGACGGAGTCCCATGCGGCACAGGGGCAAGACGCACACCGCCCGCGCCGGCGTGCGACTCCTGGTCTCCGAGGGCCTGGTCGCCGTGGGGGCCGCACTGCTGATCACCTACCTCGCGCGGTTCGTCGACCTGAACCCGATGTCCCGGATCGGCCAGGTCAGCGGTCTGGCCGCGCTGCAGCTCCAGCTGCTGCTGCTGCTCGGCGTCATCCTGCTGATCTGCGTGCCGGCGATGCGCCGGTGGGCCGACACGCCGCTGCGGTTCGCGGCCGGCGGCGTCGCCGGGCTCTCCTCCGGCATCACCGCGGCCGGCATCTCGCTCGCGCTGCGCGACACCAACTGGCCGCTCAACGGCCAGGGCGGGGACTCCGGAGCGCTCCAGGCCTGGGCCGGCGCCCTGATGCAGGGCAAGCCGCTCGACGGCGCCTACCCGCCGATGTTCCCGCACCTGATCGCCTGGACCGCCGAGTACCTCACCAACGGCGACGTCGGCTACGCCATGAAGCTGGTCGGCCTGCTGTTCATGGCGCTGCTCGGCCCGGTCGCCTACCTGGCCTGGCGGCTGCTGCTCCCGCCGCTGTGGGCGCTGGGCATCGGCGTCACCGCGTCGCTGCCGATGATGCAGCCGTACAAGCCCTACACGAACCTCGTGCTGGTCGCCCTCGTCCCGGTGCTCGGCAAGCTCATACAGGTGATCCAGCGCTCCGCCGAGCTCCCGAGGAAGCGCGCCGCGCTCCAGGGCGGCGCGCTGGGTCTGCTCATCGGCCTGCTGTTCATGCTCTACTCGGGCTGGTTCGTCTGGTCCGCCCTCGGCGTCATCGTGCTGTCCGTCGCCGTGGTGGTCCGCACCTGGCGGGACGGCGGCACCAGGGCCCTGGTGACGGCCGGGACGACCGTCCTCGCCACCTCGGTGGTCTTCTTCGCGGTCGCCGGCTCCTACCTGGTGCGGCTGCTCTCCTCGGCCGGCTCCACCGTCGACCGGTACTGCTACTTCGACACCTACGTCGAGCCGACCTACTTCGCGATGTGGCGGGACGACCTCCCGGGCACCGACGCCTGGAGCACCTGGCCGCTGCCGGGCGAGCTCGGCGGGGTCGGGATCTTCTCCATCGTCCTGCTCGTCGGCCTGGGCTTCGCCCTGGCGCTGGGCATAAACCGCCCCTCCGTCCTCGTCACCGCCGCGTGCGCGGCCAGCGCGCTGGTGATGCGCTACTGGTACGCCGCCCACATGGAGCGCGACCAGGCGGTCATGCTCTACCCGCGGACCAGCGCCCAGCTGCTCTACTGCACGCTCGTGCTCACCGGCCTCGCCTGCTACCTGGCCGCCCGCCGGTGGGGCACCCGCCGCACCCAGGCCCTGGAGAACGGCCAGACCCGCGTCCTCCCCCGGTTCACCCCGCGCGCGGTCGCGATGGGCGCGCTCTGCGCCCTCGGCCTGCTGTACGCGATGGCCGGCTCGGCGACCGCCGACCGCTTCATGCCGAACATGCAGGGCGACGGCGGCGACCTCGCCTGGTACGCGCAGAGCACCGCCGGCTTCGACGGACACTGCTCGAAGTACGCCCCGGACAACAAGTGCAGCAAGCCGGGCGACCTCTCCTCCCGGCTGGTCCCGGGGCCCGACCAGCCCGTCCTCGGCTGCCCCACGGCCAACCCCTACCCGGCCCGCCCCAAGGCCACCGGAATGGTGGGCACCGTCATGACGCTGCTGGCCGACTGACGCGGGACACGAAGAAGCCCGGCCCCGCTGCCTGAGCAGCGGGGCCGGGCTTCTTCGTACCGTTCGCAGGGGCCTGCGGTCAGCCCTCGTGGCGCTGGCCGCCGGTGAAGGCGTGCCGGGCCAGGACCTTCACGCCCGCGCCCTGACCCCGGCGCAGGGCGCCCGGGAGCATCGTGATGGCGTGGAAGCGCGAGGCGCTGCGGACCCGGGCCGCACGCGCCGCCTTGGGCCAGCCACGGGCGTCCATCCGCTCGGCCACCGCGTTGAAGTAGCGCTCCGCCTCGGTGAAGCGGGTACCGGAGAAGGCCTGCACGGAGGACTCGCTGACCGCGTGCCGGCGGTACTGGAAGACGGTGGTGGTGTTGTCCACCATCATCGACTCGCCGCGCTCCAGCAGGTCGACGACCAGGGCCAGGTCCTGGATCACCGAGTACTCGTCACGGAAGTTGACCGCGCGCAGCGCCTCGCCCCGCCAGCAGATCGACGGGAAGTACAGCCAGTTGCCGCGCAGCACGCTGGCCGCCAGCTCCTCGCCGCCCATCAGGCGCCGGCCCTTGACGGTCGGGGCGTACAGCTTGCCCTTCACGTTGTCGGCGAGGCCGGAGCTGACCACGCCGTCGCCGTCGATCACCTCGACGCCCGGCTGCACCATGCCCAGGTCCGGGTTGGCCTTGAGGATCGCCCGGACGGTCTCCAGGTAGTGCGGGTGCAGCAGGTCGTCGCAGCCCATGATGACCACGTGGTCGGCCGTGGAGAGCTCCACGCACTTCTGGAAGTTCTTGGTGATGCCGAGGTTCTGCTCGTTGCGCAGGTAACGCACCCGGTCGTCGCCGAGCCCGGCGAACCAGCCCGGGACGTCCGGTTCCTTGCCGTCGTCGACGACGGTCAGCCTCAGGTCCGGGTCGGTCTGGCCCAGGATGCTGCGCACCGCGGCCTGCATCAGGGCCACGTCGCCGTAGTACGGCAGCATGAACTCGAAGGTGGCCATGACGGTCAGACTCCGCTGCTGTTGACCGGGGCCGAGACCGGGAGGTCCAGGTCGAACCGCTCCTCGTTCAGCCGGGCGCCCTCGTTGATCGCCACGGTCCGGGCGAGGTCGGTGAGCTTCTTCTCCAGCGAGCGGAAACGCAGGAAGGTGTTCAGCGTCAGGAAGCCCATGGCCAGGACCATCACGTACAGCACCAGGTCGGTGCCGCGGCCGACGCCCATCTTGTGGGCCACCCAGGTCACGTCGCCGGGGCGCAGGATCGCGTAGATGTTCGCGATCACGAAGACGGAGAAGGCGATGCGCTTCCAGGCCCGGGTGTTCGCTGCGTCCCAGCGCCGGATGAACATGAACGCAAGGGAGACCGCGCCCAAGATCAGAACCAGCTGGATCCAGAAGTAGTTCATCGGCGGCCACGCTCCCGAAGCGAAATGTCGAAGATGATGTTGACGCCGTTGATCAGGGACTGACCCTTGGCGCGTGAGTAGTCGGTGTAGAGGATGTCGACCGGGAGCTCCGCCACCCGGAGGTCGGCTCCGGCCAGGAAGCTGACGATCTCCGAGGCGTGGGCCATGCCGTTCATGGTGATCCGCAGCCGGCTGGCCGCCTCACGGTTGAGGACCCGCAGGCCGTTGTGCGAGTCGGTGAGCTTGAGCTTGCGCGCGGTGGGGCTGACCGTCGCGGCGGTCCGCAGGACCACCCGCTTGATCCACGGCACCTGGCCGTTCTGCTCGATGAAGCGCGAGCCGAGGACCACGTCGGCCTCGCCCGCACGGAGCACGGCGACCATCTTCTCGACGTCGGCGGTCTGGTGCTGGCCGTCCGCGTCGAAGGTCGCGAAGTACTTGGCGTCCGGCTGGGCGAGCGCGTAGGCGAGGCCGGTCTGCAGAGCCGCGCCCTGGCCGAGGTTGACCGGGTGGCGCACCAGGTGCGCACCGGTGCTCATGATGTGCTTGGCGGAGTCGTCCGCGCTGCCGTCATCGACCACGACGATGTTGGGGAACGTCTTGCGCGCTCCCTCCACAACGTCAGCGATCACCTGGCCTTCGTTGTAGGCCGGGATCACCAGCCACACATCGTCGTACTGGGACACGGGGGCTCCATGTTCGGGGTCTCGCCCGCGCTCGTGCGCGGCAATCTGTATGTCGGAGGCCGGTGCGGTCATTCGCCGACCGCCCCGGCACTCAGCGTAGGCAGTGCCTGCTCCGACGCGCTCTGCGCGGGACCGGCCTGGTTCGCCGTCGAACCGGGGAAGCTGCGCCTGAGCGCCGCCAGCATACCGAGCACGGTGGCCACCGACCCGGCCGCGTAGGCCAGGACCACACGGGTGGACACCTCGCCCGGCATGAACGTGACGCCGACGAGGACGACGGTTCCGGCCGCCCAGCAGAGCAGCTGGAGGTTGTGCCGCTTGAATACCATCAGCGCCTGGCCGAGCACCATCGCGAACATGTACGCCACGGTCCCCGCCGACATCCAGAAGAAGTCGAGGCACCCGAGCACCGGCTTGGCGCCGAACAGCACCTGGATCAGCCAGGGGCCGAGGGCCACCGCGGGGATCCCGCCGAGCAGGCCGAGCAGGCCGACCACGGCGCCGATCCGGCGGAGCATGCCGCTGAAGGCCGCGCGGTCGCCGACCGCGATCGCCGCGGACAGCCCGTTGAGCAGCGAGGCCTGGAGCGAGCCGAAGACGAAGAGCGGGACCCGGGCCAGCACCAGCGCGTTGAGCAGCGCCGCGATCAGGGCCGAGTCCGACGGGGCGAGCAGCTTGGTGCTGACCACCGCCGCGTTCACCACGACCTGGGAGAGCAGGGTCGAGCAGATCAGCAGGCCGAGTCCGGAGCAGAGCTCGGACCAGGGGATCCGCGGCCCGGGCCGGACCACCCGCAGCAGCGCGGGCAGCGTCACCAGGGTGGCGGCGATCGGCGCCACGGCGAGGATCAGGCTGAACGCCAGGGCGGAGTGCACACCGGCGACGCCGCACGCGAAGGCGAGCCCGATCCGCAGGCCGCCGTCGACGCCCAGCTGGGTGCCGTAGGCGCCGAACCGGCCGAGGCCGGCCAGCACGCCGCGGGTCAGGTAGCAGACGGCCATGCCGGCGAACGCGCCGCCCAGCGCGAGCACCAGCGAGCGGTCGCCGTGGAACATCACGTCGGCGATCTTCCCGGAGCCGACGCCCAGCGCCAGCAGGACGGTGCCGAGGATCGCCCCCGTCAGCAGGGTGGCCCGGCGCAGGACCGGCGTGGCGCCGTGCCCGAGCGCGGCGCGGGCCGCGACGATCCGGGTGAGCTCCTGCTCGATCGGGAAGAACACGCCGATACCGACGGACATCACGATCGTCCAGAGCAGCGAGACGTTCGCCATGTCGTCGACCGACAGGCTGTGGCCCGCCACACCGAGGTGGATGTACGAGGCGGCGCCGAGCACGACGGTGCCGCCGGCCACCGCCAGGGTTCCCGGCGGTAGCGCGGCGGCCACCTTCGTCAGCGGATTCTTCACTGAGATCTGTCGCTCTCGGTCGTCCGGGCCGCTATGGCCAGTTCGGTGAAGACGGGAGTGCCGAGCGCCTCCGCGAGCTGGTCGTGCCAGTCGGGCAGCGGGCTCAGGCCGGCGGCCGCCCAGCGCTCGTGGCCCAGCACGCTGAACGCGGGCCGGACGGCCGGGGTGACGAAGGCCGCGGAGGTGGTCGGGCGGATCCGCTCGGGGTCCAGCCCGCTCAGCCGGTACGTCTCGCGGGCCAGCCCGAACCAGGTGGTCCGGCCGGCGCCGGTGCCGTGGTAGACCCCGGCCGGGGCCTGCCCGGCGAGCGCGGCCAGGCCGAGCGCGACGAGCTGGCGGGCGAGGGCGAGCGACCAGGTCGGCTGGCCCTGCTGGTCCTCCACCACGTCGAGGGTGGCGCGCTGGGTGGCGAGCCTGAGCATGGTGGCGACGAAGTTCTTGCCGTGCTCGCCGTACAGCCAGGCGGTGCGCACGACGTAGCCGTGCTCCGGGAGGAGCTCGGCGACGGCCTGCTCCCCCACCAGCTTGCCGCGGCCGTAGGCGTTGACCGGGCCGGTCGGCGCGGTCTCGGCGTACGGCTCGGTGGCGTCGCCGGGCAGCACGTAGTCCGTGGACACCTGCAGAAGCCGGGCACCGGTCTTGGCACAGGCGGCGGCCAGGTGGCGCACGCCGGTCCCGTTGACGGCGGTGGCGGCCTCCTCGGCGCTCTCGGCGCCGTCGACGTTGGTCCACGCCGCGCAGTTGACGACGACGTCGTGGCCCTCGACGGCGGCCAGCACGGCCGCCGCGTCGGTGATGTCGAGGTCGGCCCGGCCGAGGGCGGTGACCTCGGCGGACCCGTCGGCGGCCAGGACCGCGAGCAGGTCCTGGCCGAGCATCCCGGCCGCGCCGGTGACGAGCCAGCGGACCTGCCCGGAGGCGTTGGCGGTCACTTCTCCAGAGCCGCCTTCGTCTTCAGCGGCTCCCACCAGGCGCGGTTCTCGCGGTACCAGGCGATCGTCGCGGCGAGGCCGTCCTCGAAGCGGACCTGCGGCTCGTAGCCGAGCTCCTCGCGGATCTTGCTGATGTCGATCGAGTAGCGCAGGTCGTGGCCCTTGCGGTCGGCGACGTAGTCGACCATGTCCCAGCCGGCTCCGGCGGCCTCCAGCAGCAGCCCGGTGAGCTCCTTGTTGGTGGCCTCGGTGCCGCCGCCGATGTTGTAGACCTCACCGGCGCGGCCGTTGCGCATGACCAGCTCGATGCCCCGGCAGTGGTCCGAGACGTGCAGCCAGTCGCGGACGTTGCCGCCGTCGCCGTACAGCGGCACCTTCTTGCCGTCGATCAGGTTGGTGGTGAACAGCGGGATGACCTTCTCCGGGAACTGGTAGTGCCCGTAGTTGTTGGAGCAGCGGGTCACCACGACGTCCATGCCGTGCGTGCGGTGGTAGGCCAGCGCCAGCAGGTCCGAGGAGGCCTTGGAGGCCGAGTACGGGGAGTTCGGCACCAGCGGCCACTCCTCCGTCCAGGAGCCCTCGTTGATCGAGCCGTACACCTCGTCGGTGGAGATGTGCACGAAGCGGCCGACGCCGTGCTTGCGGGCCGCGTCCAGCAGGACCTGGGTGCCGACGACGTTGGTCAGCACGAAGGGGCCGGCGCCCGCGATCGAGCGGTCCACGTGGGACTCGGCCGCGAAGTGGACCACGACGTCGTGGCCGGGCATGACCTGGTCGACGGCGTCGACGTCGCAGATGTCGCCCCGGACGAAGGAGTAGCCGCTGTGGCCCGCCACCGGCGCCAGGTTGGCCTCGACGCCCGAGTACGTGAGCTTGTCGAAGACCGTGATCTGGTCAGTGGTGTCGGCGCCCAGAAGCTGGCGGACGAATTCAGAACCGATGAAGCCGGCGCCGCCGGTCACGAGGATGCGCATAGTGCGCCGTAGTCTACCGTCGCGCCGACGCCCCCACCGACCCGGGCCTCACCCGCCGCCCGGGACTCGAATAAGGTGCACGCATGCGTGGAATCCTTCTGGCCGGCGGCACCGGCTCGCGGCTCTGGCCGCTGACCCGGGCGGTGTCGAAGCAGCTCCTCCCGGTCTTCGACAAGCCGATGATCTACTACCCCCTCTCGACCCTTGTGATGGCGGGGATCAGCGAGATCCTGATCATCACCACCCCGAACGACAGGGAGCAGTTCGAGCGCCTGCTGGGCGACGGCTCCCAGTTCGGCCTCCGCCTGGAGTACGCCGTCCAGGAACGCCCCGAGGGCATCGCCCAGGCCTTCGTGCTGGGTGCGGACTTCATCGGCGACGAACCCGTCGCGCTGATCCTCGGCGACAACATCTTCCACGGCAGCGGCCTGGGCACCCGGCTCTCCGAGCACACCGACGCCAAGGGCGGGCGGGTCTTCGCCTACCCGGTCGCCGACCCGACCGCGTACGGCGTGGTGGAGTTCGACGAGGACGGCCAGGTCATCTCCATCGAGGAGAAGCCGACCGAGCCCAAGTCCCGGTACGCCGTTCCCGGCCTGTACTTCTACGACAACCGCGTGGTCGAGATCGCCCGCGGCCTGAAGCCCAGCGCCCGTGGCGAGCTGGAGATCACCGCCGTCAACGAGGCCTACCTCCAGGCCGGCGACCTCCACGTGACGATCCTCGACCGGGGCACCGCCTGGCTGGACACCGGCACGTTCGTGTCGATGGTGCAGGCCTCGGAGTTCGTCCGGGTCATCGAGGAGCGCCAGGGCTTCAAGATCGGCTGCATCGAGGAGGCGGTCTGGCGGGCCGGCCTGATCGACGCCGCGCAGCTGCGCGAGCTCGCCGAGCCGCTGCTGAAGAGCGGCTACGGCCAGTACCTGGTGGCGCTGCTGGACGAGGAGGGTTCCCGGTGAAGTTCAAGGAGCTGTCCATCGAGGGCGCCTGGGAGATCACCCCCCAGCTGCACGGCGACCCGCGCGGCCTGTTCACCGAGTGGTTCCGCTTCGACAAGCTGGCCGAGGTGGTCGGCCACCCGCTGCGGCTGGCCCAGGCCAACCTCTCGGTCTCCAGCCGCGGTGTCGTGCGCGGCATCCACTTCGCCGACGTCCCGCCCGGCCAGGCCAAGTACGTGACCTGCGTGCGCGGCGCGGTGCTGGACGTCATCGTGGACCTGCGGGTCGGCTCGCCGACCTTCGGCCGCTGGGAGGGCGTGCGCCTCGACGAGGACGAGCGCAAGGCGGTCTACATCTCCGAGGGCCTGGGCCACGGGTTCTGCGCGCTCAGCGACGACGCGACCCTCAGCTACCTGTGCTCCGAGACGTTCAACCCGACCGGTGAGCACGGGGTGCACCCGCTCGACCCGGACCTCGGCATCGAGTGGCCGGCCGAGGCGCCGCAGCTCTCCGCCAAGGACGCCCAGGCGCCGTCGCTGGCCGAGGCACTGGCGAGCGGGCTGCTGCCGGAGTACAAGGCCGTCAAGGAGTTCACGGCGAGCCTGAGCAAGGCCTACCAGGCCTGATCCGGACTCCCGCAGACAAGGGCCCGGCCGCATCAACTGCGGCCGGGCCCTTGGGTTTTGATCATTGACGGCGGGGCCGGGGCGGACTCAGCGGCCGCGGAAGACCCAGACCTTCAGCAGCAGGAACCTGGCGACGGTGGCGAGCCCGTTGGCCGCCACCAGCCCGGCCACCTCGACGGGCCGGGAGGCGTCCGGCACCAGCACGGCCAGCAGGGCGAGCGCGCCGCTGCTGAGCCCGAGGCCGATCAGGAAGGCCACCGCGCCCTGGAGTTGGTCGCGCAGGGCGCCCTCGTTACCGGTGATCCCGAAGGTGAAGCGGCGGTTGGCCGCGGTGTTGGCGACCGCGCTCACCGCGAGCGCGATCAGGTTGGCGGCCTGCGCACCGGTGAAGAAGCGGACGGCCGCGAACAGCAGCAGGTAGAAGACCGTGCTCAGAACGCCGATGACCAGGAAGGACGGCAGCTGGCGCCGGGTGGTCCGGCCCTCCTCCGGCGGACGGACCGGTTCGCCGGTGAACGTCATCGGGACTTTCCCTCCCGTTCGTCCTCCGCCGAGTCGTAGCCGACGAAGTACGCCGGACGGGCCTGGACGGCCGAGTAGATCCGCCCGACGTACTCGCCGAGCATGCCGACGCAGCAGAGCTGGACGGCGCCGATGAAGAGCATCCCGATGAACAGCGAGGACCAGCCGGGCACCGTCGAGCCCATCGCGTACGCGACGGTGGTGTAGATCGCCAGGCCGATGCAGACCAGGAAGCTCAGCATCCCGAGCCAGGTGGCCAGCCGCAGCGGGGCGGCCGAGAAGTTGGTGATGCTGTCGAGGGCCAGCCGCACCATCTTGGTCAGCGGGTAGTGGGTGGCGCCGGCGACCCGCTCCTCCCGGACGTAGACCACCTCGCCGCTGGGGAAGCCGAGCCACGGCACCAGCAGCCGGTAGACGGGCTGGTGTTCGGGCAGCGCCTTGAGCGCGTCCACCGCCGCCCGGCTGAGCAGCCGGTAGTCGCCGGCCTGGTTGGGCATCCGCTTGCCGACCAGCTTGCGCATCAGCCAGTAGTAGGCGCCGGCGGTGCGCCGCTTGAAGGAGCTGTCCGTCCCGCGGTCCCCGCGCACCCCGTAGACGATGTCGAGGTTCTCCTCGCGGGCGAGCGCGAGCATCTCCGGGATCTTCTCCGGAGGGTCCTGCAGGTCCGCGTCGATGCTCACCACGTAGTCGCCGAACGCCCGGTGGAGGCCGGCCTTGAGCGCGGCCTGGTGCCCGGAGTTGCGGGAGAACCGGATGATCCGGAACTCCGGCCAGTCCTGCCGGATCTTCTGCATCAGCACCGGGGTGGCGTCGGTGCTGCCGTCGTCCACGCCGACGACCTCGTAGTCGACCCCGAGCCCGTCCAGGATCGGCCGCAGCCGCCCGACGGTCAGCGGAAGCGCCTCCTGCTCGTTGTAGATCGGCATGACGACCGACAACTGCGGTGCCCTCGACATGAGTTGGTCCCGCTTTCCGCTGGGGGGGCTGGATTACGGCCGACAATAGCAGTTGGTCGTGAGCCCCCTATGAGATCGATGAGCTGGGGATTAGCGCATCGCGGCGCCCGTTGCGGGGCCCGCCGGCACCGGCCGGAGACGGCGGCGGGGCGCCCCCCGTCGGACGGGCGGCGCCCCGCGCTCGCAGTCATCGGCCCGGTACCCCCGGACCGTGGATCAGTCCCCGGGGAAGCTGCGGTTCCACGAGTGGACCCAGTTGTTGCCGGGCTTGGCCACCACGGTGATCCGCGGCGTCGAACCGGCGAGGTCCTTGCGCATCCGATCGCCGGTGGCCGGGTCGGCGACCACGACGGTCATCGGCTCGCCCAGCTTCTCGGCGGCCTTCTTCACGTGGGCCAGGGCCGCCTGGTACTCCGCCGCCGGACGCTCGGCGGCGCCGATGTTCACCCAGTGGGTCTCGTACAGCGGGAGCATGTCGCCGCCGCGGTTGCGCAGCAGGGTGGCGATCCACGTCGACTTGAGGTTCTTGTAGTCGTCGTTGGAGTAGAGGACCATCATCGGGCCGGAGATGCCGTCGAGGTCCTCCATCACGGTGGCGCCGTGGCGGGGGCCGATGTCGCTCCAGGACTCACCGCGGCTCCAGGCCATCAGCGAGTTGTTGTACCAGGCCGTGGGCGCGGCCTTGAAGGACTCCATGCCCCACTGGACCCCGGCGAAGAGGCTGAGCGCGGTCGCCACCGAGAGCACCGAGAGTACGGCGTCGCCCGCCCTGCGCTGCAGCACGCCCACCCGGGCTGGCGACGTCGTCCGCAGCAGCGGTCCGACCGCACCGAGCGAGACCAGGGCGATCACCACACCGGTGCCCGCGAGCTTCTCGAAGTAGTACGACACGTGGCCGATCGTGCGCATCTGCCACCAGGCGAAGCCGGCGATGACCAGGCCGGAGCCGAGGACGAGGGCCAGGTGGGCCTGGCCGGTCCCGGTCCGGCGGTTGGTCGGCGCGGCCGCGGCGAGCAGCGCCAGCAGGAGGCCGCCGACGAGGATCGTCCGGTCCGCCCCCACGCTCGGGCCGCCCAGGTTGGAGGTGCTGGCCACATCGAGCTTGGAGAGCACGGAGACCACGCTGGGCAGTCCGGCCAGGCCCAGGGTGACCGCGCCGGCCAGGCCGTAGAGGAGCCAGGTCCTGCGGCGGAACCTCCTGCGGTGGGCGACGAGCGTCACCACGACGGCGATGCCCGCGACGGCGCCGAAGAGGTTGTAGACGTAGGTGACGGTGATCAGACCGAGCCCGGCGATCAGCAGGAACTCGGGCGTCCGCATGGCGGGCCGCACCAGGAAGGCGACGAGGACGGCCACCATCAGCAGGCCGATGATCGTCGAGTCGAAGCCGTGCGTGACGAGGTCGGTGTAGTTGCTGGAGAACACCAGCGCGGCGACCGTCCCGCAGACCGCCGCGGTGCGCCAGCCGCGCAGTCGCGGTCCGCCGATCCAGCGGGCCGCCCACACCAGGGCCGTGCCCAGCAGGGCGTAGGCGACCAGGATGTAGAGCAGGTAGCGGTTCATGGTGTCGAGCGTCGACCCGAGGTCCGAGGACGACCGGACCAGCGAGTCGACCCAGGCCAGCAGGAAGTGTGAACCCTGTGGGTACACCGCCTCGGCCGGCGACATCATGTAGGCCTTGGCGGCCTCCTGGTGCAGGAAGTTGTAGCCGCCGACGTGCTCGATGCCGACGAAGTACGAGAAGTGGTTGAGCCGGTCCTCGGCGGTGGTCAGGAACTCCAGCCGCCAGCCCTTCCCCTTGCCCACCAGGGGCTTGTGCAGGTAGTGCCAGAGGACGTAGCTGGTGCCGAGCACCAGCAGGTCGGAGGGCCGGAACCGCAACGGCAGCCGCGGCGCCCGGCGGCTCAGCCAGCCGGTCAGCGTCACGACGGTGAGGAGCACGCCCGAGGTGGGGATCGGGGCCAGCCCCCACGGCCAGAGCGAGAACGCCAGGCCGAGGACCAGCACCCCGCCGGCGACGGTCAGGGCCGCCGCGAACAGCCGGTCGAGCAGCACGCCGCCCACCCGCATCAGGGAGGCGACCGCCACCACCAGCAGCGGCAGCACCAGGATGCCCAGGCCGGTGGCGATCAGCGCGGCGGGCAGCAGCCACGAGGCCGCGAGGGCGCCGGCGAGGACGGGGAGACTACGGGGAGGCTTGCCGGCAGGGGGTTCCACGGGCCCGGACCCACCGCCCGGTTCCACGGGCCCGGACGCACCGCCCGGTTCCGGCTCCTCGGGAGAGGAGAGCGTGGCCGCCATGGTGCGGAGTCTTTCCATCGAGACCCTGAAACCCCATCCCTTATTCGGGCACGCACGGTGCCCACCTTTACTCCGGCAATACCCAGCGATCATAGAGCAAGCGGTTTTTGCCCAAAGACAGAGGGCTTGGTGGAGATCATGCGATCTCCACCAAGCCCTCCTTGACCAGGGGTCAAGTGTCAGATCGTCAATTACTTGAGGATCTTGGTGACCTGGCCGGCGCCCACGGTGCGGCCACCCTCACGGATGGCGAACTTGAGGCCCTCCTCCATGGCGATCGGCTGGATCAGCACGACCGTCATGGCGGTGTTGTCGCCCGGCATGACCATCTCGGTGCCCTCGGGGAGGGTCACGACGCCGGTCACGTCCGTGGTACGGAAGTAGAACTGCGGGCGGTAGTTGTTGAAGAACGGGGTGTGACGGCCACCCTCGTCCTTCGACAGGATGTACGACTGGGCCTCGAACTCGGTGTGCGGGGTGACCGAACCGGGCTTGATGATGACCTGGCCGCGCTCGACGTCCTCGCGCTTGATGCCACGGAGGAGCAGACCGACGTTCTCACCGGCCTGGCCCTCGTCGAGCAGCTTGCGGAACATCTCGATACCGGTGACCGTGGTGGTGGTCTTGGTGTCCTTGATGCCGATGATGTCGACGGTCTCGTTGACCTTCAGGATGCCGCGCTCGATGCGACCGGTGACGACGGTGCCACGACCGGTGATCGTGAAGACGTCCTCGATCGGCATCAGGAACGGCTGGTCCACGGCGCGGGCCGGGGTCGGGATGGCCTCGTCGACCGCGTGCATCAGGCCGAGGAGCTTCTC
>NZ_CP026498.1:7535466-7536452 GCF_002953255.1 Streptomyces sp. CB01881 | reverse complement strand
CGGCGCCTTGTCGATCTGGTCGAACGGCGTGAAGGGGTTGATGTCCGGGTACGCGTCGTGCAGCACCTTGGTGATCGCCGCGGTAAGGGTCGTCTTACCGTGGTCGATGTGACCGATGGTGCCGATGTTGACGTGGGGCTTCGTCCGCTCGAACTTCGCCTTCGCCACTGCAGTCCTCCTGAGGACAGTTCTGTACGCCGTGCTGACGTCAGTTGGTCTTTGATCGGGTTTGGGTACGGGATGCCGAAGCAGCCCATGCCGTCCCGCGGGTGGGGGCGGAGATGCCCGGGGGAATCCGGCCGGATTCCCCCGGGTTGCCTCCTAATAGCCTAAGGGTTCGCAATCGTCCCGAATGTCGGGACGTACTGCGGTCTCAAGCAAGAGCCGGCAGGTGCCGGTCCTTACTCGCCCTTGGCCTTGGCGATGATGTCGTCCGCCACGTTCCGCGGAACCTCGGCGTACGAGTCGAACTGCATCGAGTAGCTCGCGCGACCAGAGGTCTTGCTGCGCAGGTCACCGACGTAGCCGAACATCTCGGAGAGCGGCACCAGCGCCGAAACGACGCGGGCACCGTAGCGCTCGTCCATGGACCGGATCTGGCCACGACGAGAGTTGATGTCGCCGATCACATCGCCCATGTAGTCCTCGGGCGTGGTGACCTCGACGGCCATCATCGGCTCGAGCAGGGTCGGGGACGCCTTGCGAGCGCCCTCCTTGAAGGCCATCGAGCCGGCGATCTTGAACGCGAGCTCGGAGGAGTCGACGTCGTGCGAGGCACCGTCGAGCAGCGTGACGCGGACACCCTGGAGCGGGTAGCCGGCGAGCACGCCGAACTCCATGGCCTCCTGGCAGCCGGCGTCGACCGAAGGGATGTACTCCTTCGGCACGCGGCCACCGGTGACCTTGTTCACGAACTCGTAGCCCTCGCCGGACTCGATCGGCTCGATCGCGATCTGGATCTTCGCGAACTGGCCGGCCGGTCTGCT
>NZ_CP026498.1:7511377-7535456 GCF_002953255.1 Streptomyces sp. CB01881 | reverse complement strand
CTTGTTCACGAACTCGTAGCCCTCGCCGGACTCGATCGGCTCGATCGCGATCTGGATCTTCGCGAACTGGCCGGAGCCACCGGTCTGCTTCTTGTGCGTGAAGTCGATACGCTCGACGGCCTTGCGGATCGTCTCGCGGTACGCGACCTGCGGCTTGCCGACGTTGGCCTCGACCTTGAACTCACGCTTCATACGGTCGACCAGCACCTCAAGGTGCAGCTCGCCCATACCCGCGATGATGGTCTGGCCGGTCTCCTCGTCCGTGTTGACCTGGAAGGACGGGTCCTCCTCGGCCAGGCGCTGGATGGCGGTACCGAGCCGCTCCTGGTCGCCCTTGGACTTCGGCTCGATCGCGACGCGGATGACCGGGGCCGGGAAGTCCATGGACTCCAGGATGACCGGGTGCTTCTCGTCGCTCAGGGTCTCGCCGGTGGTGGTCTGCTTGAGACCCATGACGGCGACGATGTCGCCGGCGCCCACCGAGTCGATCTCCTCACGCTTGTTCGCGTGCATGCGGTAGATCTTGCCGATGCGCTCCTTGCGGCCCTTCACCGCGTTGAGGACGGCGGTGCCGGCCTCAAGGCGCCCGGAGTAGATCCGGACGAAGGTGAGCTTGCCCAGGTGCGGGTCGGACATGATCTTGAACGCCAGAGCCGCGAGCGGCTCGTCGTCCGACGCCTTGCGGGAGATCTTGACCGTGTCGTCGCCGGGCTTGGTGCCCTCGATGGACTCGATGTCCAGCGGCGACGGGAGGTAGTTGACGACCGCGTCGAGCAGGGGCTGAACGCCCTTGTTCTTGAAGGCGGTGCCGCAGAAGATCGGCGTGAAGTCCGAGTTCAGCGTGCCCTTGCGGATCGCGGCGATCAGCAGCTCCTGGGGGACGTCCTCGCCCTCCATGGCGAGCTCCATCACCTCGTCGCTGACGGTCGACACGGTGTCCAGCAGCTTCTCGCGGTACTCCGCGGCCTGGTCGGCCAGCTCGGCCGGGATGTCGACGATGTCGTACATCTCGCCCTTGGCGGCCTCGGCCGTCCAGACCAGCGCCTTCATGCGGACCAGGTCGACAACGCCCTGGAAGTCCGACTCGGCACCGATCGGGAGCTGCATCACCAGCGGGGTCGCGCCGAGGCGCTCCACGATGGTGTCGACGCAGAAGAAGAAGTTCGCGCCCGTGCGGTCCAGCTTGTTGATGAAGCAGATGCGCGGGACGCCGTAGCGGTCAGCCTGCCGCCACACGGTCTCGGACTGGGGCTCGACACCGGCGACACCGTCGAACACCGTGACGGCACCGTCGAGGACGCGCAGCGAACGCTCCACCTCGACGGTGAAGTCGACGTGACCCGGGGTGTCGATGATGTTGATGGTGTTGTCGACGCCGTCGAGCGTCCAGTGACAGGTCGTCGCGGCCGACGTGATCGTGATGCCGCGCTCCTGCTCCTGCTCCATCCAGTCCATGGTGGCAGCGCCATCGTGGACCTCACCGATCTTGTACGAGACACCGGTGTAGAACAGGATCCGCTCGGTGGTGGTGGTCTTGCCCGCGTCGATGTGCGCCATGATCCCGATGTTGCGGACCCTGGCGAGGTCAAGGGAGGTTGCAGCCATGGTGGCTCGTTCTCTCTCTGTCTAGTGACGGGGTAGGGACTACCAGCGGTAGTGCGCGAAGGCCTTGTTGGACTCGGCCATCTTGTGAGTGTCCTCGCGACGCTTCACGGAAGCGCCCAGGCCATTGCTGGCGTCGAGGATCTCGTTCATCAGGCGCTCGGTCATGGTCTTCTCGCGACGGGCGCGGGAGTAACCGACCATCCAGCGCAGCGCCAGGGTGCTGGCGCGGCCCGGACGGACCTCGACCGGAACCTGGTAGGTCGCGCCACCGACACGGCGGGACTTGACCTCGAGGGCCGGCTTGACGTTCTCCAGCGCGCGCTTCAGCGCCACGACCGGGTCCGAGCCGGTCTTCTCACGGACGCCCTCAAGGGCGCCGTAGACGATCCGCTCGGCGGTGGAGCGCTTGCCGTGCAGCAGGATCTTGTTGACCAGCTGGGTGACGACCGGGGAGCCGTAAACCGGGTCGATGATGACCGGGCGCTTCGGGGCGGGGCCCTTACGAGGCATTCTTACTTCTCCTTCTTGGCGCCGTAGCGGCTGCGGGCCTGCTTGCGGTTCTTGACACCCTGGGTGTCAAGCGAACCGCGGATGATCTTGTAGCGGACACCAGGAAGGTCCTTCACACGACCACCGCGCACCAGCACGATGGAGTGCTCCTGCAGGTTGTGGCCCTCGCCCGGAATGTAAGCGGTGACCTCGATCCCGCTGGTGAGGCGCACACGGGCGACCTTGCGAAGCGCCGAGTTCGGCTTCTTCGGGGTGGTCGTGTACACACGCGTGCAGACCCCACGGCGCTGCGGGGAACCCTTCAGCGCGGGAGTCTTGTTCTTCTCGACCTTGTCCTGCCGGCCCTTTCGGACCAGCTGCTGGATCGTAGGCACCGTTTCTCCGTTTTCTGTGTGCCAAGGCTTGGTGGAACTAACCTGCGGTGTTCCCGTCGCACACGGCCCCGTGGTCGACCCACGCGGTCGGGTGTGTTGGGTTTATTCCGGCACGGAATCCCATGGGCTGCTGTACAGCGACGGCGCTCACGCGCGGCGCGCCGAAAAGGCGCTCCGGCTTGGCGCGGCGACCGGTGTGCATGCACGCACAAGGACCCGGGGACACCCCAGGCACAAGGTCAGAGCGTACCTAGCGCATCGGGCTCGGTCAAAACAAATGCAACGCCGCAGGTCGTGGCCTTCGGCCGGGTGTCGCCCGGGTGTCCCGCGCGCGGCCGCCCGGTGTCGGACCGCTCACCTGCTGCTCTACCACACCCCGGCGGGCGCCGCCACCGGAGCGGGCCTCCGGGTGGCCCGGCCGGCCGGCGCCCGGGTCACCCCGCGGCGACCACGGCCAGCATCAGCAGGGTCCAGGCCGCCGAGCCGATGTAGCCGAAGATCAGGCCGACCGTGGCCATCCCGTCGCCGTCCTCGTTGCGTTCGCGGATCTGGTTCTTGGCGATGTGGCCGGTGATCACGGCGGGCAGCCCGAGCCCGATCAGGCCGAGCACCAGGGAGGTCACGGCCATGCTGTTGGTGGGCCGCGCCGGGGGCAGCAGGGGCGGCGGCAGGAAGGTGGGCGGCACCTGGCCCACCGGCGTCATCGGCGTCATCATCGGGCCGGACGGCAGGTCGGCCACCAGCCGGGCGAGCTCGCCGTACGTCTGCGCGGCGCTCACCGCGTCGAAGCGCTGGCCGTACTCGTCGGCGGTGAGGCGGCCCTCGGCGTACGCGGCCTTCAGCACGTCGACCGTGCGGTCCCGGTCCGTGTGCGCCGCCCGCATCTGCGACTGGTGCACCTGCGCGGGCGGGCGCGACCTGGTGTACGGATCGGACGGCACCTGCGGTGACCCGGCCCCGTACCCGGGGCTCTGCTCGCCCCACGGCTGAACCGCCATCCGCCACCTCCGACACCCGGCGCCCAGCGCGCTCACTGCCTCTCATAGTGCAGGACGAACCGGGGCGCTGAGTAGTTGCCACTTTTCACGGCGGACTCCGCAACGTCCGGAACGGGGCCCGCACACCTCGGCAGGGTCACCCGTTCGGCCCAGACGCGCCGAAGATCATTAAGGTGGCGACAGCCCCGTCCCGGCGGTGGCAGGCTGTCGGCCGAACCACCCCTACCAGCACAGAGAAGGCCACCATGCAGGCGTCAGCGCCGCCGCCCTCCCCCACACCCGCCCCCAGCGCCCCCTCGGCCGTGAGCATCCAAGGCCTGTGGAAGCGCTTCGGCGCCCAGGCCGCGGTGGCCGGACTGAGCCTGGAGCTGCCGGCCGGGGCGTTCATCGGGCTGGTCGGCCCGAACGGCGCCGGCAAGACCACCACCCTGTCGATGGTCACCGGCCTGCTCCGGCCGGACCAGGGCACCGTCCTGGTCCACGGCTCCGACGTCTGGGCCGACCCGGTCGCGGTCAAGGCCCGGATCGGCATCCTGCCCGAGGGCCTGCGGATGTTCGAGCGGCTCAGCGGCCGCGAACTGCTCCAGTACAACGGCCGGCTGCGCGGCCTTCCCCGCGCCGAGGTGGACCGCCGGGCCGAGGAGCTGCTGGCCGTCCTCGACCTGGCCGGCGACGCCGACAAGCTGGTCGCCGACTACTCCACCGGCATGCGCAAGAAGATCGGCCTGGCCGCCGCGCTGCTGCACAACCCCGACGTGCTCTTCCTCGACGAGCCCTTCGAGGGCGTCGACCCGGTCTCCGCCCAGACCATCCGCGGGGTGCTCAAGCGGTACGCCGCGGCCGGCTGCACCGTCGTCTTCTCCAGCCACGTCATGGAGCTGGTCGAACAGCTCTGCGACTGGGTCGCCGTGGTCAACGCCGGCCAGGTGATCGCCCAGGGGCCGCTGGACGCCGTACGCGGCGAGCGCAGCCTGCACGAGGCCTTCCTGTCCCTGATCGGCGTGCGCGAGGACGACGTCCAGGCACTCGGCTGGCTCGGGAACGGCCGGATCGACGGCGCACCGGCCGGCGACGGGCACCCCGAGGGCGACCGGCTCGGGGGCGAGCAGCGGTGAGCTCCCCCCAGACCACCGGCGTCCGCGCCGTCCCCACCCCGGTGCCCGACGGCCGGACGGTGGTCCGCGCGCTCGTCGCGCTCAAACTCCGGCTGCTCCGCAACGGGCTGCGGCGCAGCCCCGGCCGGACCGCCGTCTACGTCATCGGCGCCGTGATCGGCCTGCTGTTCGCGGCCCTGGTCGCCCTCGGCATGGCACTGCTCAACGGGCACGACGGTGCCGGGGACGCGGGCGTGATGCTGACCGGCGTGCTCGCGATCGGCTGGGCCGCGCTGCCGCTGTTCCTCTTCGCCAGCGACGAGAGCTCCGACCCGACCCGGCTCACCATGCTGCCGCTGCGCCCCGGACCGCTGCTGCGCGGCTCGTTGCTGGCCGCGCTGATCGGGCCCGGGCCGCTGGTCGCGCTGGTGCTGCTCACCGGCGCCGCGCTGTCCGGCGCGGACGGCGCCGCCTCCGCGGTGGCCGCGCTGGCCGGCGTCCCGCTGGCCGTGGTCTGCCTGGTGACGCTCTCGCGCTCGGTCGCGGCCGGCAACGCCCGGCTGCTCTCCAGCCGGCGCGGCAAGGACTTCGCGATCTTCGGCGGCCTGCTCTTCGCGCTGCTCGTCCAGATCGCCAACCTCGGCTCGCAGAGCGTCTTCGGCAAGCCCGGCGAGCACGGCGTCGACCTCAGCCCGCTCGCGCCGATCGCCTCGGTGCTGCGCTGGGTGCCGCCGGTCAGCGCGGTGGACGCCGCCCGCACCGCCGGCGAGGGGCGCTACGGCCTGGCGCTGCTCCAGCTCGCCACCACCGCCGCCCTGCTGGCGCTGCTGTTTCGCTGGTGGCGGGCCAGCCTCCAGCAGCTGATGGTCACCGCGGACGCCTCCACCCTGGAGGTGGCGCGCGGGGTGCAGTCCTCCCGCGGCTGGCGCTTCCTGCCCGAAGGCCGGACCGGCGCGGTGATGCAGCGTCACCTCAGGTACGCCTGGCGGGAGCCGCGGGCCAAGGCCGCCGTCTTCACCAGCATCGGGATGACCGTGGTGCTCTGCGTGCTCTCGGTCGTCCAGGGCTGGTCCACCGTCTACCTGATCGCGGCGACCGGGCTGTTCCTCGGCCTGCAGATGGTCAACCTGTTCGGTATGGACGGCTCGGCCTTCTGGATGGTCGCCGCGACCCTGCTCACCCCCACCGACGCCCGGGACGAGCTGCGCGGGCGGGCCTACGCGGTGCTCTCGTACGCGGTGCCGGTGACCCTCGTGCTGGCCGTTCCGCTGGCCGGCGTCACCGGCGACTGGGCCGGCCTGGCACCGGCCGTCGGCCTGGCGTTCGCCCTGCTGGGCTGCGGCATCGCGATCGGCGCGGTGTTCAGCGTGCTGACGCCGTACACCATGCCGGCCGACAGCAGCCCGATGCGCAACGCCGCTCCCGGCCAGAGCGGCCTGGTGATGCTGAACAGCTTCGGCTCGATGTTCGGCGCCGCCCTGCTCGGCGCCCCGGTGGCCGGCTACCTCGGGTGGGCCCTGGTCACCGACGGCCCGGCCTGGCCGGTCCTCCTGCTCGGCCCGCTCTACGGCGTGCTGGTCGCCTTCCTCGGCCTGCGCCTCGCGGCCGGCCGCCTGCTGGAGCGGATCCCGGAGATCCTCGCCAAGACCGTCGAACGCTGACGGCCGCCGGGTGGGCCCGGGCCTCGGGGCCGGCCCACCCGTGCGGGGTGCTACTCCTCGTCGTCGCCCTCGTACTCCTCGTCGCCCGCGTAGACCTCGGTGCCGGGGATAGTGGTCCCGCCGTTGTAGATGGCGTTCTGGAGCTTCAAGGAGAGCTTGTAGAGCGGCTCCCATTCGGACTTGGAACCGAAGGCGTTCAGGGTGCTGCTCGTGGTGAGGGCCGTGAGGGTGTTCAAGCGGTCTTCGGCGGACTCCAGGGCCTTCAGCAGGCCGGAGCGTTCCTGAGCGATCTGCTCGTTTATCGAGAGCTGCTCACCCCCCAAGGCCTTCCGCTTCTCGGCTTCCGCCTGCTCGGTCTGCGCCGGGTCGGACGCGGCCACCACCCTGTACTGGCTGAGCCCGACTTCGACCCCGGTCACGTCCCGCGCCACCCGGTCGGGCTGCGCGAGGTCGACGTCAACGTACGAGTAGTACGACGTCAGATCGGTCACCCGGCTCAGCTGGGCGTCGGTCAGGGAGTTCTTGGCCTGGCGGTCCGGCTCGAACCGATCGGCCGCGTACGCCAGCAGCCAGAGGCCGGCCTCGTTGTCCTGCCCGGACAGGCCGGCCACCACGGCGTGCACGTCGGCACGGAACGGGACGGTACGGCCAACCGTCGAGCCCACATTCCGGGTCAGCAGCTTGTCCGTGATGAGCGCGATACCGCCCGCCACCGCGAGGGTCATCCGCGCGTCGAGATCGCCGCCGATGGCAGGCCGGACCAAGTCGGTGAAGCGGGAGGTCGGTACCGGCTCCCAGGACTTCTTGAGGACCTCGTCGGTGAGCACACCACCGTTGCCCCAGGCGTTGCGTGCCTGTTGGAGGACCGCCTTCTTCGCCGCACGCCACGGGAGGTCGACGATCGGGCCCAGTAGCTCCGCGAACCCGCGGAAGGTCATCGCCCGGGTGCCCTTGATATCCATCGCGTGGCGCTTCACCTCGCGGTAGAGCTCGGGCCGGGTCAGGGCGTGCACCAGGTAGACGGCTCGCCAGAGCGGTGACGGCGGGATCGCCCGGTCGCCGAACACCCGGGGCACCTGGCCAGGCTTGATCCGGCCGACCGCCAGATCCACGACCTCGGCCAGGTCCGCCGAGCCGGCGGCCCGCTTCACCGCGTTGGAGAGCAGCACCCGACGCAGCGCCCGGGACCCGACCTCGACGTTCTGCGCGGCCGCGTCCCAGCCCTTGAACTCCACGTGCACCGCGGCGAGGATGCTCCGCACCGCGTCGTCGAAGAGTTCGGTGTCCGGCAGGACACCACCTGGATAGGCTTGTAGTCCCACCGCGATCTGTGCCGGCACGACGAGCGTTTGCCCGATCCTCACCGCTCGGTCGGAGGGCGGATCGCCGAGCCCGCGCAGGAACTCGCCGCGGAGCTGCTCCAGCTCTTCCTGGCGCCCCAGTGCGTGCCGCTGGCTCAGGCTTCGCTCGGCCGCGTTCCGGCGGGTGGGCTTCTCGGCCAGCAGCAGGTCCGACGCGACCCGGGCGATCTCGTCCGGCTTGGCGTCGTCACCGGCGAGCAGGGCCCATGCGCTGGTGATCCGGGTGATGCCGTCCCGCACCACCAGCACGTTGATGCTCTCGGTTTCGTCCTTGAACTCCAGTCGGCAGGGGTGCGCGATCACCGCGCGGGTGATCCGTCGCGCGAGGATGGACTGGTCGTACGGGTTCGGATTGGCGTCCCGGGTGTAGACAATGGTCTGCTGCAGGTGGTCCCGCAGGTGCTGCAGGTTCTCGTATTCGTATGCCACCGTGGCGAGTGGCCGGCCGGCCGTCTGCCCCTCAGCAGGGTCCAGGACCCCTCGGACGACCGGGTCCGGAACCGGCAGCGCCTCCTGCCCGGTCCTGGGCTGAAGGCCTGGGATGAGCTCGGTGAGCCAGGCCCGCGCGTGGATGGAGCGCAGGGTCGCGCCCTCGACATGCTCCTCGATCAGCGCGGAGGCCAGACCGGTCTGCGTGCGCAGCTGCGCGGCGATGGCTTCGGGGTGGACGACGGCACGGGCCACCGCGTGCCAGCCGTTCTCGTCGAGGGCCGTCCCGGGGTCGGCGAGGCCGGCCCGGACCAGCCTGCCGCGGGCGGTCGCGGAGGAGGGCTCCGGGAGCTGACGCTCGAAGCCGCTGATGGTGAACTCCTCGCCCTTGAGGACGAAGTTCAGGCTCTCCGGCCCGCGCGGCCCCGGCAGCGTCGGATGGCCGGTCTCCTGCCCGGAACGGCCTGGCTCCTTGAATCCAATGGATGCAGTCACAGCAATCCCTTCATCTGTCGGGCTGATTGGGTTGAAGTCCTGGGATCTATGACATGGCCTTTGCCGTCGGGCGGCGGTACAGTGATGACGTGGTCCGGGCGACTGTGAACGCTGTCGCCAGGTCTGCTTTTACGAACCCCGGCCAAGTGCCGGGGTTTCGTCGTCTCGGGCCGGATTCAGACCCGCTCGGGGCCGTGCGCCTTGGCCAGATGAGTCGGGTACCAGTGGTGCATGAAGGCCCGCCTGGGAGCCCGGAGCAACCGCTGGAACGCGGTGTAGGCGACGAGGTCGGCGAACTGGATGAGCTGGCTCTCGTGCGCCGGAGCGAACCCGAGTCCGGTGATCCGGGCAGGCCGCACCTCGTCGAACACGGCCTGGTACAGCGGATTGGTGCCGTCGCCGTCGATCACCAGCCGCCCGTACTCCCTGGCCGCCTCCAACTGCGCATCGATCCGCCGAAGCGTCCCGGTGAAGGCTTCGTTCATGAGCCGGCGGTACCTGAGGGGCCGGTGGGCGAAGACCGCGCCCACGGACAGGTCGGGCTGGGCGTCGAGCAGGTCGAGCATGTGCTGGGCGATGTGCTTGCGATGCATCGGCGCCAGCTCCTTGCCCCCGGGGCGGCCGTGACCCGTGAGGAACTTGGTCGCGTGCAGCTCGAACTCGACCGGGATGCCGTACTCGGCCAGCAGCCCGGCCCGGAACGCGTCGATCTCGTCGACGAACCGCGCCTCGTCCGAGGCCGGTACGCCCATCCAGGCATAGAGCCAGATCCCCTGGTCGTGCGCGCCCGAGTCGTCGAGGTAGAAGTGCCGGTCCACCGGCTGCTGGTGCATGAAGGGAGGCCCCCACCGCGAGCCATTGGCCTCGTCCGACACCTGTCGGGGCCCTCCCCACGCTCTCGCGTTCGCGGGGACACGTCGGCTCATCAACGCGCTACGTCACTCCGACGACGACGTGGCCGGACCCGCTCTCGATCGAGCGGCCCGCCGTGTCGGACGACGTTCGCAAGATCAGTGCGGAGCCAGTGCACAGAGGCGCCCGGGACGATTCCCAGGCACCGGCCGCATGCAATCACCGGAGGGCTCGCTCTCCGGTGATCCTACTACTGGGAGTAGTAGATGGGCATCGCCTAAACCTGGCCCAGGTAACGAAACTGACGGAATATTGAATTCCGGATAGCGCGGCATCGCTCCTCGCCGGCCAGGCAGCCCGGCGGGTTCCGGGGCGACCTCCGGCATCATGGGCAGGAGGCTGTCCTGACCGCAGGGCGGGTACGAGGAGAGCGGACGACACCGTGGGCAAGCGCAGGCAGCAGGGCCAGGCCGGGGCGGACGGCGGCGCCGGACCGCTGCTGGCGCAGGCGGTGGGCGCGGTGCTGACGGCGCCGGACGAGCGGCTGGACCTCGCACTGGACACCGGGGCCTCGCTGCTGGCGGCGTCGCCCGCCCAGTGGCCGGCGGTGAGCCGGGCGCTGCTGGCGCACGCGGACACCGCGGTCGGGCGGTGCTGGTCGGCGGGGTGGCGGCCGGCCGATCTGGTCCGGGTGGTACGGCGGGAGCTGAAGCCGGTCCACCTGGCGCTCTCGGTGGACCTGATCGCCGCCGAGGGGCGGCGCCACCCGGCGGCGGCCCTGGACCGGCGCTGGCAGGAGCAGCTGCGCGAGCTGGAGGCCGGGGTCTGGTGGCAGGGCGACGAGGCGTACCTGGCCGCCTTCGCGCACCGGCACCGGCTGGACCGCTTCGCGCTGGCCACCGCGGTGCTGGAGCTGCTGCGGTCCTGGGGGCGGCTGCCCCCGATCGCCCCGGTCGGCCCGGCGCCCGGGGTGGGGGTACCTCCCGGCCGCCAGGCTGGGGGCGCGCCCCGCGACAGCCGGCCGTCGTCCGGGCCGGTGCCCGGCGAGCCCCGGATGCTCTCCCGGATCCGGGCGCTACTGGCGAAGGCCGAGTCCACCGAGTACCCGGACGAGGCCGAGGCGCTGACCGCCAAGGCCCAGCAGCTGATGGCCCAGCACAGCATCGACGAGGCGCTGCTGGCCGTCGCCGGCGCGGACCGCAACGCCCCGGCGTCGCTGCGGATCGGCGTGGACAACCCGTACGAGGGCCCGAAGACGATGCTGCTGGACGCGGTGGCGGCGGCCAACCGGTGCCGGGTGGTCTGGGCCAAGGAGTTCGGCTTCTGCACCATCATCGGCTTCGACGCGGACCTGGACGGCGTCGAGCTGCTCTACACCTCGCTGCTGGTGCAGGCCACGCACGCGATGAACAAGGCCGGCTCGCGCCAGCACCTGGATGGCGCCTCGCGCACCAAGGCGTTCCGGCACTCCTTCCTGGTGGCGTACGCGGCCCGGATCCGCGAGCGGCTGGTCGCCGCCACCGAGCGGGCGACCAGCGACGCGGCGGCCGGCCGGCACCTGCGCGAGGACGGCACCGCGGAGCAGCTGGTGCCGGACGAGCGGCTGCTGCCCGCGCTGGCGGCCCGGACCGAGGCAGTGGACCACGAGGTGGGGCGGATGTTCCCGAAGCTGGTCTCGCAGCGGGTCCGGGTGAGCGACGGCGAGGGCTGGGCGGCCGGCCGCGCCGCCGCCGACCGGGCCGCGCTGCACGGCCGGGCCGGTGAGATCCGGCCCTGAGCGGCGCGGGCCCGGGCCGGGAGGGCGCCCGGCCCGGGCCGGCGAGGGGCGGCGCGGCCGCCCCGGCCTGATAGAACGGACTCCGGCACGAGCGGAGGGGGAACGGTGGCGGTGACGGAGTCGGGGTACCAGGACCGGGTGCGCGGGGCGCTGCTCGGCGGGGCTGTCGGGGACGCCCTGGGCTGGCCCGTGGAGTTCCAGCAGCTGCACCAGATCCGGGACCAGCGCGGCCCGGCCGGCGTGACCGGGCTGCCGTCCGGCGGCCGGATCGCCGAGGTCACGGACGACACCCAGATGACGCTGTTCACCGCCGAGGGCCTGATCCGCGGTTTCGTCCGGGGCTGGTCCGGTGGCGGCGGCTCGGTGCCGGAGGCCGTCCACGGCGCCTACCGGCGCTGGCTGCTGACCCAGAGCCAGGGCGCGCCGGACCAGCAGCCGCTCCCCCGCCCGTACGACGGCTGGCTGCTGCGCCAGCCGTTCCTGTACGCGCGGCGGGCGCCGGGCAACGCCTGCCTGAGCGGGGTGTCGTACCACCCGGAGTTCGAGGCGCCGGCGCCGTTCGGGCAGCCGGGGCCGATCAACGCGCACTCCAAGGGGTGCGGCACGGTGATGCGCTCGGCACCGTTCGGGCTGGCCCGGCTGGGCTCCGAGCAGTCCTTCGGGCTGGCCGCGCAGTGCGCGCAGCTCACCCACGGGCACCCGACCGGCTACCTGGCGGCAGGCGCCTTCGCGGCACTGGTGGAGCGGCTGGCGGACGGCGTGGAGCCGTGGGCGGCGGTCGGGCAGACCGTCGACCAGACCCGGGAGTGGCCGGCGTCCAACGAGACCGTCCAGGCGCTGGCCCGGGCCGTGCGGGTGGCCGAGGAGTCCGAGCCGTCGGCGGAGGCGGTGGAGCGGGTCGGGCTCGGCTGGATCGCCGAGGAGTGCCTGGCCATCGCGGTGTACTGCCTGCTGGCCGCCGCCTCCGGGCCGGACCCGGCCCGGACGGCGCTGCTGCTCTCGGTGAACCACTCCGGGGACAGCGACTCCACCGGCGCGGTCTGCGGCAACCTGGTCGGCGCGGCCTACGGCGCCGCCGCCCTCCCGGCCGCCTGGACCGAGGCGGTGGAGGGCAACGAGACGCTGCTGCGGGTGGCGGACGACCTGCTGGTGCTGTTCGGCAGCCGGGAGCCGGCCCACCCGGCGCTCGGCGGCCGCTACCCGGCCTGGTAGGCCGGGCCGGCCGGTGGACCGGTCCCCGGTGACGGGCCGTCGCCCCGCCCGGTGACCCCACGGTCCTGCGTCCGGCCGGTGTTCAGCGCGCCTGCGGGTCGGTGACCTGGCCGAGGAAGAGCGGCCGGCCGGTGGCGGTGTCCCGGATCAGGAACAGGAACGGCCGGTCGATGTGCAGCTCGGCGGGCTGCTTCGGGGCCGCCGCACCCGCCGCCTCCAGGCCGACGCCGCTGCCGGCGGCGGCCACCGTGCCCTCCTCGTCCACCTCGATGGTGGCCTTCTGGACGACCGTGCCGATCTTCAGCCGCTCGTTCGCGCCGGGCCCGGGGATGCCCCCGAGGTCGGCGGCGTCGAACGCGGCGTTCACGCCGAGCGCGCGCAGCGTCGGGGTCAGCTCGTTGGCCGTGTCGAAGTGGAACCGCGGCAGCGTCAGGTCGACCGACCGCTCGGCGAGTTCGCCCAGGATGCGGGTCAGCTGGGCCTGGTCCAGGCCCTTGACGAAGCCCGCGAAGCCGCCCTGCGCGGGCACCAGCAGGTCCATCGCCAGCCCGCCGTCCGCGTACGGGAGCTCGACGGCCTGCCAGGGCTCGCCGAGGATCCCGCCGGAGCCCTCGGCGTAGCGGAAGGTGCCGCTCTGGCGCATCGTGCTGACGGCGGGGGCCGAGCCGTCCAGGCGGTGGAACGGCTTGTCGGCGGTGTACCCGGCCTTGAACGGGGAGGCCCACTTCGCCTTGAGGTAGAGCGCGTCGGTGAGCGCCAGCCGGGTGTCCTCGTTGACGGCCTTCTCGCCGAAGAGGTTCTTGATCCGGCCTTCGGTGGCCTTCTCCACGGCCGCGTTGACGGCCTTGCGGGCGCCCTCCGGGTCCTTCCTGAAGTCGGCGGTGTGCACGCCGGTGTCGAAGGCGGCGGCGAGGGTGGCCAGGTAGTCCTGGTTCAGCGGGAAGCCCTGCTGGGCCCAGAGGTCGTCGGACTGCCGCAGGGCCAGCCCGTCGGTGGGCGGGAGGGGGCGGTCGAGGGCGCCGGTGGCGAGGGCGTACTGCTGCGGGGCGAGCTCGGTGTGCAGGGCCTTGGCGAGCTCGTCGGCGGTGGTGCCGCGGGCGCCGGGCAGCACCATGGCGAGCACGGTGGCCAGGCCGGAGGGCGAGAGCACGACGTTGCGGCCGGCCTGGCCGGGGTCGGCGGTGAGGGTGTGCAGGAGGTCCAGGCCGAAGGCGTTGGTGGCGGCCGCGGTCGCGGCGACCTGGGCCGGGTCGGCCGGCGGCGGCGAGGCGGGCGCGGAGGCGCGGACGACGACGGGTGCGGCGGCGCCGGTGGAGCCGCAGCCGGTGAGCAGCGGCGCGGCGAGCGCGGCGGTGAGGGTCGCGGTGAGGAGCAGGACCGCCGGGCGGGGGCCGGTCCGGTCGGTTCGACTGTTCATGGCGGTTCGACGCGCCCCCTGCCCGGACGGTTCCGTCCGGGCAGGGGGCGCCGGCAGGGCCGCGGTGCCGTGATCGTCTTCCGCAGGGATCTCCGGCGGGAATCAGTGCTGCGCGGCGGGGTGCAGCGCGCTCAGTCCCAGAGCGCGCCGAGCGCCAGCAGCTCGTCCCGGTACTCGATCCGCTCCACCCAGTCCGCCGGCCAGGCCGCCTCCCCGTGGTGGGCACCGGCGAAGGCGCCGGTCAGGCAGGCGATCGAATCGGAGTCGCCGGAGGAGTACGCGGCCCGGCGGACGGCGGCCACCGGGTCGTCCGGGAGCAGGAGGAAGCAGAGCAGGCCGGTGGCGAGCGCCTCCTCGGCGATCCAGCCCTCGCCGGTGGCCAGGCACGGGTCCGCCTCGACGTCGGGCGCGGCGAGCGCCGCGTCCAGCCGGGCGAGGATGCCGAGGCACTCGTCCCAGCCCCGTGCGATGAACTGCTCCGCCGAGTGGTCGTGGGCGTGCGCCGCGAGGTCTCCGAGCCAGGACTCGTCGTACCGGGTGCGGTTGGCCAGCGCGTACGCCCGCAGGACGGGCACCAGCCCGGCGGGCGGCAGGCCCTCGGCGAGCTTGCGGACGGCGTACGCGGTGAGGTCGCTGGCCGCGAGCGCGGTGGGGTGGCCGTGGGTGAGTGCGGACTGCAGCTGGGCGGCGCCCGCCAGCTGCCGGGTGTCAAGCTCGCGGACCAGGCCGATCGGGGCGACCCGCATGTTGGCGCCGCAGCCCTTGGAGCCGATGTCGCTGGCCTCCTGCCAGCGGCGGCCGTCGGAGAGCCGCTGGCAGGAGCGCATGCAGGTGCCGCCGGGGGCGCGGTTGTTCTCGGGCGAGCGCCACCAGTCGACGAACTCCTCGCGCAGTGGCCGCTCCAGGCGCAGCGGGCCGAGCGGCCCGCGCTCCAGGGCGGTGCGCAGGCCGCGGCCGAGGGCGAGCGTCATCTGGGTGTCGTCGGTGACCAGCGCCTTCTCGGGGAGCGGGAGTTCACGCCAGTGCTCGCAGTACTGGGCGATGTGCTCGATCTCGTCGAACTCGGTGCGGTGACCCAGCGCGTCCCCGATCGCCAGCCCCAGCAGTGCACCCGTCGCCTTGCCCATTGTTCGGCTCCCCCCGGCCCTCTCAGGCCTCGACCAGCAGTTCCTCCAGCCCCCGGATCACGTAGCCCGGGCGCCACCCGGGCTCGCGGACCAGCCGCAGGCCCGGCGCCCGGCGCAGCAGTGCGCCGTACGACTCGGTGAGCTCCAGTCTGGCAAGCGGAGCGCCGAGGCAGAAGTGGATTCCGGCACCGAAGGTGATGTGCGGGTTGTCGGTGCGGCCCAGGTCGAGCCGGTCCGGGTCGGCGAAGCGGGCCGGGTCGCGGTTGGCGGAGCCGAAGAGCAGCGCGATCTCGGAGCCTCGGGGGATGGTGACGCCGCGTACCTCGACGTCCTCCAGCACCCAGCGCTCGAACATCTGCAGCGGGGTGTCCCAGCGCATCAGTTCCTCGACGGCGGTGGGCAGCAGCTCGTCCACCGAGCCGCGCAGCCGGGCCAGTTCGTCCGGGTTGCGGAAGAGGGCCCACCAGCCGTTGCCGGTGGTGTTGACGGTGGCCTCGTGGCCGGCGTTGAGCAGCAGGACGCAGGTGGAGACCATCTCCTGTTCGCTCAGCGCGTCCGAGCCCTCCTGGGCCTGGATCAGGGCGCTGATCAGGTCGGTGCCCGGCGCGGCCCGGCGCTCGCGGATCAGTGCCCGCAGGTAGTCGGAGAACTCGACGCTCGCGGTGACGGCCCGGCGGGCGGTCTCCTCGGTCGGGTTGAGCTCGAACATGCCGGTGATGTCGGCGGACCACGGCCGCAGCAGGTGGCGGTCGGACTCCGGGACGCCGAGCATCTCGGCGATGACCGCGACCGGCAGCGGCTCGGCGACGGCGGAGACCAGGTCGCCGCCGCCGGCCGCGAGCAGCCCGTCGACCAGCTCGCCGGCGAGGCGCTGCACGGTCGGGCGCAGCCCCTCGACCATGCGCGGGGTGAAGGCCTTGGAGACCAGCCGCCGGATCCGGGTGTGGTCGGGCGCCTCCAGGTCGAGCAGCCCGTTGTCGTTGAGCGTGTGGAACGGCTCGTGCGCCGGGTCGGGCGCGGGCCGCCCGAACTCCTCGTGCGTGAACCGGTGGGTGTACGTGCGCCCGAGCCGCCGGTCCCGCAGCAGCGCGCTGACGTCCTCGTACCGCGAGACCAGCCACTGGCCGGTCGGCTCGTAGTACGTCACCGGGGCGTGCTCGCGCAGTTCGGCGTACGCGTCGTACGGGTGGGCCACGAACTCCGCCGACCAGGGGTCGAACTTCGCCGTCGTCGTCATCGGTCGATCACTCCAGGCCGTGAGGGGGTAGCCGGAGTGATCATCGTACGCACGCGGCCTGTCCGGTTTAAGCCCCTTCGGGCCGCGGCCGCGGCAGGGCCCGAACCGGACAGGACCGCCCGCGCCCGCTACACGTAACGGGCCACCAGCCGGCGGACCAGCGCCGGGAGCGCGGTGGAGATCGGCTCGCGGATCACCTCGGACGCCGCCTCGTCGAACGCTGTGGACTCGCCGTTCACGATGATCAGGCGGGCCCCGGTCTTCAACGCGTTCAACGGCAGCGCGGCCACCGGGAAGACCTGGAGGCTGGTCCCGACGGCGATGAAGACGTCGCAGGCCTTGGAGATCGCGTCGGCCTGCTCCAGCACCACCGGGTCGAGGTTCTCGCCGAACATCACCGTGCGGGGCTTGAGGACGCCCCCGCACTCCCGGCAGGGCGGGTCCGGCTCACCGGCCGCCACCCGCTCCAGCACCTCCTCCGTCGGGCCGACCGCCCGGCAGTCCACGCACTGCACCTCCCGCGCGGTGCCGTGCAGTTCGAGCACCTTGCGGGCGGTCTGCCCGGCCCGCTGGTGCAGGCCGTCGACGTTCTGGGTGAGGACCCGCACCGGCAGCCCGCTGCGCTCCAGCCCGACCAGGGCCCGGTGCCCGGCGTTGGGCACGGCGGCCAGCGCCCCCGCGTCCCGGCGCATCAGCCAGGCCCGCCGGCGGACGTCCGGGTCGGCCAGGTACGGGCCGATGGTGACCAGCTCCTGGGCCTTCGGGTCGCGCTGCCAGAGGCCGTTCGGGCCGCGGTAGTCGGGGATGCCGGAGTCGGTGGAGATCCCGGCGCCGGTGAGGACGGCGATCAGCGGGCGCTTCGCGTTCATGCCCCGGACGGTACGGGCCCGTGCTCCCGGGCCGCCACCGAAAATCCCGTGCGCAGCGTCAACTCCAGCCGCACACTGGCCCGGTCGCCCGTACGAACACCGAAGGAGCCCCGTGCAGGGAGCCGTCACCGTCTCGCCCGCCCAGATCCCCGAGCTGCTGCTCGGGCTGGCCACCGTCCGGCCGGTCTTCCTCTGGGGCGCTCCCGGGATCGGCAAGTCCTCCCTGGTCCGGGCGTTCGCCGACTCGCTCGGACTGGAGTGCGTGAGCCTGGTCGGCACCCAGCTCGCCCCGGAGGACCTGATCGGCGTCCCGCAGCTCACCCCGGAGGGCCGCTCCCGGTTCTGCCCGCCCGAGCACATCGCCCGCGACGAGCCGTACTGCCTCTTCCTGGACGAACTCAACGCGGCCACCCCGGACGTCCAGAAGGCCTTCTACTCGCTGATCCTGGACCGCCGGATCGGCTCCTACGAGCTGCCGCCCGGCTCCATCGTGATCGGCGCCGGGAACCGTGCGACCGACGGCGCGCTCGCCCGGCCGATGGCGTCCGCACTGGTCAACCGCCTGGTCCACGTCCATCTGCGGGCCAGCGCGGAGGACTGGCTGGGCTGGGCGGCGGGATCCGGCATCCACCCGTGGGTGACGGACCACCTCACTGACCGGCCCGACCACCTCTGGTCCGCGCCGCCGAAGAGCGAGGAGCCGTTCTCCACCCCGCGCGCCTGGCACATGCTCTCCGACGCGCTGCACTCCTTCGGGCCCACCCTGGACGAGGAGACCCTCAAGGTGGTCGCGCACGGGCTGCTCACCCCGCAGCACGCGGTGGCCTTCTGCGGGTACGCCAAAATCGTCCGCAACGCGTACGGGCTGGAGGCGATCATCAGGGGCGACGCCCGCTGGCCGCACCGGCCGGAGGACCGCGACCTGCTCTACTACCTCGCCGACGCCTTCCGCGGCCGGCTGGTCAAGGAGCTGCCCGCCCGCAAGGAGCACGCCTCCGGGGCGCTGCGGGAGACGGCGTACCGGTCCAAGTCGCTGCTGGTGCAGCTGGCCGAGATCTCGGTCGAGGTCGCCCAGACGGTGATCGCCGACGGGCCGGACGGCAATCCGGTGCTGCCGTCCTGGTTCCTGATCGAGGCCGCCCGGGACATGCCCCGCCTCGTCGAGGCCCGCCGGTGAAGGCCTCGGCCGGGAAGCAGCAGGCCCGCCCCGACCCGGCCACCGAGGCCTTCGACGCCGGCCGCGCACTGCTCCGCCGCAACCGCGCCTTCGCCGCGCTGGACGCCACCGTCTGCCGCTCGGAGACCTGCACCGTCTTCCCGGCCGACGGCTGGGCGGTGACCGACTCGCACGGCGTCGTCCACGTCAACCCGCGCCGCCGTGCCGAACCCGCCGAGTGGGCCTGGGTGCTGGCGCACTGCCTGCTCCACCTCGGCTTCGGCCACCTGCCCGCCGCCCGGGGCCGACGGGTCCAGCCCGACGCGTACGAGGCGGCCGCCCGCTGCGCGGTCGTCAACCGCTTCCTCGCCGGCTTCCCGACGGGCCGGGCCCCCGTCCCCCTGCCCGCCGTCCACCCCGGCGGCGACGAGGAGGAGCTGGCCGCCCGCTGGCGCCGCGACGGCCTGCCGCCCGGCGCCGCGGCCACCGGCACCGCCGGCCACGGTGTCGACCAGCTGCTGACCGAGTGGCAGAGCACCCGGAAGCAGCCGGAGGACTGGAGCACCGCCTTCGCCGCCGCCCTCACCCGGGCCATGTCCGCCGCCATGGACCTGGCCGGCGGCCGGGTCGACGCGGAGACCGGCGAGCGGCTGCCCGAACGCCCGTGGACCACCGCGCTCAACTGGTTCATCTCCTCCTACCCGCTGCTCGGCGGCATCGCGGCCGGCCTCACCCTGGTCGCCGACGCCGAACTCGCCCGCGCCCACGACATCACCGTCGCCGCCGTCAACACCGAGGCCGGCGAGATCTACCTCAACCCGCTGCGGCGCTTCACCGGCGAGGAGTGGCGCTTCATCCTCGGCCACGAGATGCTGCACGCCGCGCTGAAGCACGGCGAACGCCGGGGCGGGCGCGACCCGTTCCTGTTCAACGTGGCCGCCGACTACGTCATCAACGGCTGGCTGCTGGAGATGGGCGTCGGTGAGATGCCCGAAGGGCTGCTGCACGACCCCCTGCTGAAGGGGCTGTCGGCCGAGGAGGTCTACGACCGGATCGCCCGCGACCAGCGCCGGATCCGCAGGCTGGCCACCCTCGCCGGCAAGAACCGTCCGGACATCCTGGGCGAGCCGCTCGACCGCGGCCCGCGCGACTACGTCGACCTGGACGACTTCTACCGGCGCGGACTCCAGCAGGGGTTCGTCATGCACCAGCGCGAACGCGGACTGCTCCCGGCCGGACTGGTCGAGGAGATCCGCGCACTCGCCCACCCGCCGCTCCCCTGGGACGCCCGACTCGCCCGCTGGTTCGACGAGTTCGTCCCCTCGCCGGTGCCGGTGCGCAGCTACTCCCGCCCGGCCCGGCGGCAGGCCGCCACCCCGGACATCCCGCGGGCCGGCCGCCACCACCCGCCCGAGGAGGTGCCGCGCTGCACCTTCGGCGTGGTGCTGGACACCTCCGGCTCGATGAGCCGCGTCCTGCTCGGCAAGGCGTTGGGCGCGATCGCCTCCTACGCCGCCGCCCGGGACGTCACGGCGGCCCGGGTGGTGTACTGCGACGCCGCGCCGTTCGACGCCGGGTACGTGCCGGTCGCCGAGATCGCCGGGCGGGTCCGGGTCCGGGGGCGCGGCGGGACGGTCCTCCAGCCCGGCGTGGACCTGCTGGAGCGGGCCGAGGACTTCCCGCCCGGCGCGCCCGTCCTGGTCATCACCGACGGCGGGTGCGACGTGCTGCGCGTGCGGCGCGAGCACGCCTACCTCGTCCCGCAGGGCGCCGTCCTGCCGTTCACCCCGCGCGGGCCGGTCTTCCGGATGCGCTGACGCGGGCCGGGGCGCCGCCCCGCCCCGGCGGGGGCGGCCGGCCCGTCCTGCCGCGGTGTTCAGGCGACCGCCGGGCGCCGGGCCCCGCCGAAGCCGGCCAGCGGCGCCAGCGCCACCAGGAACAGCACCGCGGCCGGCGGGATCAGCGCCAGGTCGGCCGCCGTCATCGCGACGCCGCACAGCACCAGCACCGGGCTCCACCAGCGCAGCGTGCGCGCCGGGCCCACCGAGGCGGCGACCAGCAGCGCCAGCAGTCCGACGTAGAACAGCAGCGGTCCCACCGAGTAGAAGGCCGGCAGTACCCCCGGCCGGCTCTGGATGCTGTCGAACAGCCGGTGCTGGTCCGCCTTGTCGACGGCCACCGCCCCGACGTACAGGTCGATGCCGATCTGCACCACCGAGGCCGCGAGGCCCGCGAAGGCCACCCCCGCGAGCGTGCCGGCGCCGACCCGGCCCGCCGTGCCGCGCGGCGAGAGCCGCCCGTGCAGGGCCGCGAGCACCGGGCCGAACAGCAGCAGCCCGGCCAGCATCAGGCTGTGGCCGACCAACCAGCCGGCGCCCGGGTCGCGGGAGCCGTCCAGCAGCCGGATGCCGCCGTACAGCGCCATCAGAGCGGGGCCGCCGGCGATGGCGTACGGGGTGAGGCGCTCGCGCTTCGTGCTGTCCACGGGTGTTCTCCGGTCTGCGGGTTCCGATTCCGACACCCCAGATGCTGTCGGCCGGCCCCTTCGTCGCGGATCGCCCGCACCGGCGAACCCGCCGCCTCCCCCGTGCGGGGGAGACGCCGGCGCGCCCGGCCTCAGCCCTCCCCCGCGACGACCGCCCCCGCCTCGTACGCGAACACCACCGCGTGCACCCGGTCCCGCAGCCCCAGCTTGCTCAGCACATTGCTGACGTGCGTCTTCACCGTGTGCTCGCTCACCACCAGCTCGGCCGCGATCTCCGCGTTGGAGAGCCCGCGCGCCAGCAGCCGCAGCGTCTCCTGCTCGCGCGCCGTCAGCTGCTCCAGCAGCCGGGACGGCGCCCGCACGCCCTGCGCCGGCTGCGCCGCCCCGCCCGGCCGTCGCGCGGCGAACTCCCCGATCAGCCGCCTCGTCACCGACGGCGCCAGCAGCGCCTCCCCGGAGGCCACCATCCGCACGCCGTGCGCCAGGTCGTCCCGCCGGACATCCTTGAGCAGGAACCCGCTGGCCCCCGCGTACAGCGCGTCGAAGACGTAGTCGTCGATGTCGAAGGTGGTCAGCATGATCACCTTGGTGGCCGGGTACTCCGCGCAGACCCGGCGGGCCGCCTCCAGACCGTCCATCACCGGCATCCGGACGTCCAGCAGCAGCACGTCCGGGCCGTGCTCGCGCACCGCCGCGATCGCCTCGACGCCGTCGCAGGCCTCCGCGACCACCTCGATGTCCGGCTGCGCGTCCAGGATCATCCCGAACCCGGCCCGCACCAGCTCCTGGTCGTCCGCGACGACCACCCGTATCGGCGTCATCCGCCCACCCTCTCCGCCAGGCCCGCTGCACCCACCGGCAGCCGGGCGCTCACCAGGAAACCCCTGCCCTCCGGACCGGGACCGGCCTCGGCCCGCCCGCCGCAGGCCGCCGCCCGCTCCCGGATGCCGACCAGCCCGCGCCCGCCGGACCAGTCGCTGACCGTGCGGTCCGCGCGCGGCCGTACGCCGTGCCCGTCGTCGGAGACCACGACCTCCAGCTCCTCCCCCGCCCGGACCACCCGCACCGAGGCACCGGAGGCGCCGGAGTGCTTCACCGTGTTGGTCAGCGCCTCCTGGACGATCCGGTACGCCGCCGCCTCCACGTCGGCCGGCAGCGGCCCGTCGAAGCTCCCCAGGTCCAGCTCCACCCGCAGGCCGGCCCCGCGCACCCGCTCGGCGAGCGCCGCCAGCTCGGCCAGCCGCGGCTGCGGCGCCAGCTCCGGCGCCGCGCCCTCCTCCTTCAGCACGCCGAGCACCCGCCGCAGCTGCACCATCGCGTCACGGCCCGAGTCGGCGATGGTGTCGAACGCCTTGATCGCCCGCTCCGGACTGCTGTGCACCACCAGCGGCCCCGCCTCCGCCTGGATCACCATCAGCGAGACGGCGTGCGCCAGGATGTCGTGCATCTCCCGGGCGATCCGGGCCCGCTCCTCCGCCACCGCCCGCGCCGCGTCGCTGGCCGCCCGCCGGCCGGCCTCCCGCGCCCGCTCCGACTCCACCAGCGCGAGCCGGCGCAACTCGCGCACCAGCGAGCCGAACACGAAGGTGCCGACGGTCAGCAGCAGGCTGAAGAACGCCCCGTTCACCGAGTGGGTGCCCAGGATGTTGGAGACGACCAGGATCACCAGCAGCAGCCCGCGCTGCCAGTCCCGCGCCCGGTCCGCCACCGTGTAGATGGTGAGCACCGCGTACACCGGGATCTGCGGCATCACCGAGTGGGCGACCACCGACACCGGGACGGACGCCAGACCGCTGAGCGCGGCCACCGTCAGCGGCGCCCGGCGGCGCCACGGCAGCGGCAGGGCCGTGCAGAGCGCCATCAGAAAGACCCACCAGGGCCACGCCCTGTCGTCGTTGAGGACCGCCCAGCCCGAGACCCCGGCCGAGAACAGTGCCAACGGCACGTCCAGCACGTACGGGTTCACCCCGGCCAGCCGGCTCCGCCAGCGCGCCACCAGCCCCATCACCGCTCCTCCCCCGGGTGCGGGGAGGGCGTCCCCGCGGAGAAGATCATGCCCCACCGGGACGACCACCGGCGCGCGGCGCTCAGCCATGGGCGACCGTCACGCCCCCGGTCTCCGTCCGCGCCAGGATGCTGTGCTGCGCCCCCGGCTGCCGGGGTACCGTCACGTCGACCCCGCCCGTGCCCGCACTCGCGTCCACCGCGTAGGCGTCCCCGGCGGGGACCTTGAGCCGCACCCCGCCGGTCTGCGCCCGCGCCTCGACCTTCCCCGGGGCGGTGGCGAACGACGCCTCGATACCGCCCGTCCCGGTCCGCAGCAGCGCCGTCGGCGAGGTCAGCCCGCTCGCCTCCACCCCGCCGGTGGAGACCGTCGCCTCCACCTCGCCCGCCAGCCCGGCCAGCTTCACCCCGCCGGTCTCGGCGGTCACCCGCACCTTGGTCCCGGCCGGCACGTCCACCTCGTACCCGATCCCGCAGTTCTCGCAGTCGTACGTCAGCGTCAGCGTGCCGTCCTTCAGCTCGTGGCTGCTCCGCGGGGCCTCGCCGTGGAAGCTCTGGTGCTCGGACACCTTCACCGCGCCCCCGCCCCCGCGCACCGTGACCCCGCCGGTGTGCCCGGCGATCACCAGCTCCCGCACCGACCCGGACACCCCGTAGGCGACGTCCCGCCGCTGCTCGTCGTCCCCGGCCCAGCACCCCGACATTCCGAGCAGTACCGCCCCGGTGATTGCCGCCGCCCCCAGTACCCGCTTCATTTCCGGCTCCCCTCCAACGTTGGTTCCTCCGACGCCGAGAAGCCTCCCCCGCCACCCCGGGCTCCACCTCGCCCGCCCGGGCGGTTTCCCCGGCTCCCTCGCACGGGGGAGCCGGGGAGCCCGAAGACCCGGGAAACGCCGAAGGGCCCGGAGGCTAGATGCCTCCGGGCCCTTCGATTTGTAGCGGGGACAGGATTTGAACCTGCGACCTCTGGGTTATGAGCCCAGCGAGCTACCGAGCTGCTCCACCCCGCGTCGGTAAACACGACTCTACGCGACCTTGCCCGGGAAACCTAATCGGTTTCACCTCGGCCCGGATCCACGGCGGCGCCGGCCCGGAAACGCCGCCGGGCGGCCACCCCGTGAGGGGTGACCGCCCGAGCGGTTGGTGCCCGGCGGCGAGCACCGGAGCTGACTCAGCCGGTGTACGGGCCGTAGTCGTAGTCGTCCAGCGGGACCGCCTGGCCGGAGCCGGCGCCGAAGGGCGACAGGTCGTAGTCGTCGTAGCCGACGGCCGAGTACATGGCGGCCTTGGCCTCCTCGGTCGGCTCGACCCGGATGTTGCGGTAGCGGGGCAGACCCGTACCGGCCGGGATGAGCTTACCGAGGATGACGTTCTCCTTGAGGCCCAGCAGCGGGTCCGACTTGGCGTGGATCGCCG
>NZ_CP026498.1:7507258-7511307 GCF_002953255.1 Streptomyces sp. CB01881 | reverse complement strand
CGGGAGCAGCTCGGCGTCGCCCGACTCGATGATCGTCACGCGGCGGAGCATCTGCCGGATGATGATCTCGATGTGCTTGTCGTGGATCGACACACCCTGCGAGTTGTAGACCTTCTGGACCTCGGCGACCAGGTGGACCTGGACGGCACGCTGGCCCATGATCCGCAGCACGTCGTGCGGGTTGGTGGCACCCATGGTCAGCTTCTGGCCGACCTCGACCGCCTCGCCCTCGCTGACGAGCAGCTTCACGCGCTTCGAGACCGGGTAGGCGATCTCGTCGCTGCCGTCGTCCGGCGTGATGACCAGCTTGCGGGTCTTCTCGGTGTCCTCGATGCGGACCCGGCCCTGCGCCTCCGAGATCGGGGCCACACCCTTGGGGGTACGGGCCTCGAAAAGCTCGACGACACGGGGCAGACCCTGCGTGATGTCGTCACCGGCCACACCACCGGTGTGGAAGGTACGCATGGTCAGCTGGGTACCGGGCTCACCGATGGACTGGGCGGCGATGATGCCGACCGCCTCACCGATGTCGACCAGCTTGCCGGTGGCCAGCGAGCGCCCGTAGCACATGGCGCAGGTGCCGACGGCCGACTCACAGGTCAGGATCGAGCGGGTCTTGACCTCGCTGATGCCGTGGCGGATCAGCTCGTCGATCAGCACGTCACCGAGGTCGGTGTTGGCGGTGGCAAGGAGCTTGCCGTCCACCGTGATGTCCTCGGCGAGCATGCGGGCGTAGACGCTGGTCTCGACGTCGTCCGTCTTGCGCAGGACGCCGTCCGCACCGACGGTGCCGATCGCCAGCTTCAGGCCGCGCTCGGTGCCGCAGTCCTCCTCGCGGATGATGACGTCCTGGGAGACGTCGACCAGACGACGGGTGAGGTAACCGGAGTCGGCGGTACGCAGAGCGGTGTCGGCCAGACCCTTACGGGCACCGTGGGTGGAGATGAAGTACTCCAGAACGGTGAGGCCCTCACGGAACGACGCCTTGATGGGTCGCGGGATGGTCTCGTTCTTGGCGTTCGACACCAGACCACGCATACCGGCGATCTGGCGCATCTGCATCATGTTTCCACGGGCACCCGAGTCGACCATCATGAAGATGGGGTTCGTCTTCGGGAAGTTCGCGGCCATGGCGTCCGCGACCTCGTTGGTCGCCTGGGTCCAGATGCCGACGAGCTCCTGCTTGCGCTCGTCGTTGGTGATCAGACCGCGCTCGTACTGCTTCTGGACCTTCTCCGCCTTCGCCTCGTAGCCCTCAAGGATCTGGGGCTTGCTCGGCGGGACGATGACGTCCGAGATGGAGACGGTGACACCCGAACGGGTCGACCAGTGGAAGCCGGACGCCTTCAGGTTGTCCAGGGTCGCCGCGACGGTGACCTTGGGGTAGCGCTCCGCCAGGTCGTTGACGATCGCGGAGAGCTGCTTCTTGCCCACCTCGTAGTCGACGAACGGGTAGTCCTCGGGCAGCAGCTCGTTGAAGAGCGCGCGGCCCAGGGTGGTGTTCAGGCGGAAGGACTCGCCCTCGAACCAGCTCGACTGGCCCTCCTCGTCCACCGGCGGGGTCCAGCCGCGGGGCGGGACGGTGCCGATCGGCAGACGCAGCTCGATCGGGGCCTGGACGTCCAGCTCGCGGGCGTCGAAGGCCATGATCGCCTCGGCGGTCGACGAGAAGGAGCGGCCGGCGCCCTTCACGTTGTCGCGGTCCGAGGTCAGGAAGAACAGACCGAGCACCATGTCCTGGGTCGGCATGGTGACGGGGCGACCGTCGGCCGGCTTCAGGATGTTGTTCGAGGACAGCATCAGGATGCGGGCCTCGGCCTGCGCCTCCGCGGAGAGCGGCAGGTGGACGGCCATCTGGTCACCGTCGAAGTCCGCGTTGAACGCGGTGCAGACGAGCGGGTGGATCTGGATGGCCTTGCCCTCGACCAGCTGCGGCTCGAAGGCCTGGATGCCGAGGCGGTGCAGGGTGGGTGCACGGTTCAGCAGCACCGGGTGCTCGGCGATGACCTCTTCGAGGACGTCCCAGACGACCGGGCGGGCGCGCTCGACCATGCGCTTGGCCGACTTGATGTTCTGCGCGTGGTTCAGGTCGACCAGGCGCTTCATCACGAACGGCTTGAAGAGCTCCAGCGCCATGGCCTTGGGCAGACCGCACTGGTGCAGCTTGAGCTGCGGGCCGACGACGATGACCGAACGGGCCGAGTAGTCGACTCGCTTGCCGAGCAGGTTCTGGCGGAAACGACCCTGCTTGCCCTTCAGCATGTCGCTGAGGGACTTCAGCGGACGGTTGCCGGGGCCCGTGACCGGGCGACCACGACGGCCGTTGTCGAACAGGGCGTCGACGGCCTCCTGGAGCATGCGCTTCTCGTTGTTCACGATGATCTCGGGGGCACCGAGGTCGAGAAGCCGCTTCAGGCGGTTGTTGCGGTTGATGACGCGGCGGTACAGGTCGTTCAGGTCGGAGGTCGCGAAGCGGCCACCGTCCAGCTGCACCATCGGACGCAGGTCCGGCGGGATGACCGGGACGCAGTCCAGCACCATGCCGTTGGGCTTGTTGGTGGTCTGCAGGAACGCGGAGACGACCTTGAGGCGCTTGAGCGCACGGGTCTTCTTCTGGCCCTTGCCGGTGCGGATGATCTCGCGCAGGCGCTCGGACTCCTCCGCCAGGTCGAAGGTCTCGAGGCGGTCCTTGAGGGCCGCCGCGCCCATCGAGCCGGAGAAGTAGGTGCCGAAGCGGTCGCGCAGCTCGCGGTAGAGCAGCTCGTCGCCCTCGAGGTCCTGGACCTTGAGGTTCTTGAAGCGGGCCCACACCTCGTCGAGGCGGTCGAGCTCGCGCTGCGCACGGTCGCGCAGCTGCTTCATCTCGCGCTCGGCACCCTCGCGCACCTTGCGGCGCACGTCGGCCTTGGCGCCCTCGGCCTCCAGCTCGGCCAGGTCGGTCTCGGCCTTCTTGGCACGGGCCTCAAGGTCGGAGTCGCGGCGGTTCTCGATCTGCTGACGCTCAACCGAGACGTGCGCCTCCAGGGACGGGAGGTCGCGCTGGCGGCGCTCGTCATCGACCCAGGTGATCATGTAGGCGGCGAAGTAGATGACCTTCTCGAGGTCCTTCGGCGCCAGGTCGAGCAGGTAGCCCAGACGGGACGGGACACCCTTGAAGTACCAGATGTGGGTGACCGGGGCGGCCAGCTCGATGTGGCCCATCCGCTCACGGCGCACCTTGGCGCGGGTCACCTCGACGCCGCAGCGCTCACAGATGATGCCCTTGAAGCGGACGCGCTTGTACTTGCCGCAGTAGCACTCCCAGTCCCGGGTCGGACCGAAGATCTTCTCGCAGAAGAGTCCGTCCTTTTCGGGCTTCAGGGTGCGGTAGTTGATGGTCTCCGGCTTCTTGACCTCGCCGTGCGACCACTGGCGGATGTCGTCGGCGGTGGCCAGGCCGATGCGGAGCTCGTCGAAGAAGTTGACGTCAAGCACTGGTCGTCAAGCCCTCTTTCGTAAGTCGAGAGTCGTTCGTGTGGTCTGAGGGGGGCCTGGGGGCGGGCCGGCTCTCAGTGGTTAAGAGCCGGCCCAGCCTCCGTCAGACCTCTTCGACGCTGCTCGGCTCGCGCCGGGACAGGTCGATGCCGAGCTCCTCGGCGGCGCGGAACACGTCCTCGTCGGAGTCCCGCATCTCGATGGACTGGCCGTCCGAGGACAGCACCTCCACGTTGAGGCAGAGCGACTGCATTTCCTTGATGAGGACCTTGAAGGACTCGGGAATGCCGGGCTCGGGGATGTTCTCGCCCTTGACGATGGCCTCGTAGACCTTCACGCGGCCGAGAACGTCGTCGGACTTGATGGTGAGCAGCTCCTGCAGCGCGTAGGCCGCGCCGTACGCCTCAAGGGCCCACACCTCCATCTCACCGAAGCGCTGACCACCGAACTGCGCCTTACCACCGAGCGGCTGCTGGGTGATCATCGAGTACGGGCCGGTCGAACGGGCGTGCAGCTTGTCGTCGACCAGGTGGTGCAGCTTGAGGATGTACATGTAGCCGACCGAGACCGGCATC
>NZ_CP026498.1:7418658-7506449 GCF_002953255.1 Streptomyces sp. CB01881 | reverse complement strand
AGCGCCTCGTCCAGGACGACGTCCTCTCCTCGATCCACATCGAGGAGCACGAGGTCGACGCCCGTGACACCAAGCTCGGGGCCGAGCTTGGTGTCACGGGCGTCGACCTCGTGCTCCTCGATGTGGATCGAGGAGAGGACGTCGTCCTGGACGAGGCGCTTCGACAGGATGATCGCGTCCTCGTAGTTGTGACCCTCCCACGACATGAACGCCACGAGCAGGTTCTTGCCGAGGGCCATCTCGCCCTCGTCGGTGCACGGGCCGTCGGCCAGCACCTGGCCGGCCTCGACCCGGGCGCCCTCGTCCACGAGCACCTTCTGGTTGAAGGCGGTGCCCTGGTTCGAGCGGGTGAACTTGGCGGCGCGGTACGTGGTGTACGTGCCGTCGTCGTTGGCCACGGTGACGTAGTCGGCCGAGACCTCCTGGACGACACCGGCCTTCTCGGCGGTGATGACGTCCGCGGCGTCGACGGCGCAGCGGTACTCCATGCCGGTGCCGACCAGCGGAGCCTCGCTCTTCAGCAGCGGCACCGCCTGGCGCATCATGTTCGAGCCCATGAGCGCGCGGTTGGCGTCGTCGTGCTCGAGGAACGGGATCATGGCGGTCGCGACCGACACCATCTGGCGCGGCGAGACGTCCATGTAGTCGATCTCGGTGCCGGGGATGTAGTCGATCTCGCCACCACGGCGGCGGACCAGGACGCGCGGCTCGGCGAAGTGCAGGTCCGCGGTCAGCGGCGCGTTCGCCTGGGCGATGACGTAGCGGTCCTCCTCGTCGGCGGTCAGGTAGTCCACCTTCTCGGTGACCACACCGTCGACGACCTTGCGGTACGGGGTCTCGATGAAGCCGAAGGCGTTGACCCGGCCGTACGAGGCCAGCGACCCGATCAGACCGATGTTCGGGCCTTCGGGGGTCTCGATCGGACACATGCGGCCGTAGTGCGAGGGGTGCACGTCACGGACCTCGAAGCCGGCGCGCTCACGGGAGAGACCGCCGGGGCCGAGCGCGGACAGACGACGCTTGTGGGTCAGGCCCGACAGCGGGTTCGTCTGGTCCATGAACTGGCTGGCTGGTGCCGAAGAACTCCTTGATGGAGGCGACGACCGGCCGGATGTTGATCAGGGTCTGCGGCGTGATCGCCTCGACGTCCTGGGTGGTCATGCGCTCGCGCACGACGCGCTCCATACGGGCGAGACCCGTACGGACCTGGTTCTGGATGAGCTCGCCGACGTTGCGCAGGCGGCGGTTGCCGAAGTGGTCGATGTCGTCGACCTCGACCACGATGTCGCGGCCCTCGTCGTCACGCCACTCGGTCTCGCCCGCGTGCAGCTTCACCAGGTACTTGATCGCACCGATGATGTCGGGCTCGGTGAGCACGCCGGAGTCCAGCGACTCGGCGTTGCCCAGCTTGCGGTTGACCTTGTAACGGCCGACCTTCGCGAGGTCGTAGCGCTTCGGGTTGAAGTAGAGGTTCTCCAGAAGCGTCTGCGCGGCCTCGCGCGTGGGCGGCTCGCCCGGGCGCAGCTTGCGGTAGATGTCCAGCAGCGCGTCGTCCTGGCCCTGGGTGTGGTCCTTCTCCAGGGTGGCGCGCATCGACTCGTACTCGCCGAACTCCTCGAGAATCATCTCGTTGGTCCAGCCGAGCGCCTTGAGCAGCACGGTGACGGACTGCTTGCGCTTGCGGTCGATGCGGACGCCGACCATGTCGCGCTTGTCGATCTCCATCTCCAGCCAGGCACCACGCGAGGGGATGACCTTGCAGGAGTAGATGTCCTTGTCGGACACCTTGTCCAGGGTGGAGTCGAAGTACACACCCGGGGAGCGGACCAGCTGCGAGACGACGACACGCTCGGTGCCGTTGATCACGAACGTGCCCTTGTGGGTCATGAGCGGGAAGTCGCCCATGAAGACCGTCTGAGACTTGATCTCACCGGTCTCGTTGTTGGTGAACTCGGCCGTGACGAAGAGCGGAGCCGCGAACGTGAAGTCGCGGTCCTTGCACTCGTCAATGGAGTTCTTCGGCGGCTCGAAACGGTGGTCGCGGAAGGTCAGCGACATCGACCCGCTGAAGTCCTCGATCGGGGAGATCTCTTCGAAGATCTCCTCCAGACCGGACTTCGTGGGGACGTCCTGACCACTCTCCAGGGCCGCCTCGACCCGGGACTTCCAGGCCGCGTTGCCGAGCAGCCAGTCAAAGCTCTCGGTCTGCAGGGCCAGGAGGTTCGGGACCTCGAGGGGCTCCTTGATCTTCGCGAAGGAGACGCGGAGCGGGGCGGTGGATGCGGCGGAATTGTTCGAGGCGTTGCGCGGCGCGGCCAAGAGGGGGGTCCTTCCGAGGGCTCGGAGCTCACTGCGCGCGTACCGGCCGGGCCTGGAAAGGCTTGGTCCCACCTCCCTCGCCACTTGCCTCTGCCGGGGGTGAAAACCCGAGGTCAGAGCCGTTTTGCGGAGGCGGTGCCAGACCCCTTCAGGGCAACGCAAACTCCGGGCGACGAGTCACGGAGCAGCTAACAGGCAGCGCAAAGGGACAGTGTAGCCAAACGGCACACTGCTGTCCAGCTCTGATTCGGAAACCGAATCGGAGACTCCTCCCGGTAGCCGGCGGGCGCGGACGCCCTCCGGGTACTGCACCGGCCCGGGCACTCCCGGGCCTTCACGACTCACCTGGAGTCACTTCCCGCCGGAGGTGCTGGTTATGCATCCAGCAGCAAACCAACCGGGCGGACTCGCGCCTTGAGAATCGCGCGCCGCGCCTGGTTCGTCAAGGGCCCGCCTCCGGCACGGACCTCGACCCTTCCATCGCTGCGAACCCGCCCGGCGTTACAGAAGCCGTGGTGAGGGCCACTCTCGATGACAGCGATCACCATACCCGCCCGCACCGACACTGCCGAGTGCGCTCTCGGCCACACCGGTGGTTCCCCGCCGCCGGGCCCGCCGGGGCCGGGAACGCGAAAAGGCCGGGCCGACCACCCGTGAGGGTGATCGGCCCGGCCCAGGCGTCCTCAGCCCGCAGAGGGGCTGGGGGGCACCTCCCGGCCGCTAGGGCCGGGGAAAAGTCACTTGACGGTGACCTTGGCGCCAGCGGCCTCGAGGGCAGCCTTGGCCTTCTCGGCAACGTCCTTGGCAACCTTCTCCAGGACCTTGGCACCAGCGGTGTCAACGAGGTCCTTGGCCTCCTTCAGGCCGAGGGAGGTCAGGGTGCGCACCTCCTTGATGACCTGGATCTTCTTGTCGCCGGCACCGTCGAGGATGACGTCGAACTCGTCCTGCTCCTCAGCGGCCTCGGCGGTCGGGCCGGCAACGCCGGCGGCGGCAACGGCGACCGGAGCGGCAGCGGTGACGTCGAACTTCTCCTCGAAGGCCTTCACGAAGGCAGCGAGCTCGATGAGGGTGAGCTCCTCGAACTGCGCGAGCAGCTCGTCCTGGGTCAGCTTCGCCATGATTGGCGTCCTTCCACTAATTCGGCAGGTGGTGCCGTATGTACGGGTTGGCGGGCGTACGGGCCCGCAGCGAGGCGTGAGCCTGCCGAATTACTCGGCGGCCTCGTCCTCGGCGGCGGGAGCCGGCGTACCGGCACCGCCCTGCTCGACCTTGTCGCGCAGCGCGTCCACAGTGCGGACGAGCTTCGACGGCAGGGCCTGGAAGAGCGCAGCAGCCTGGGACTGCTTGGCCTTCAGGGCGCCGGCCAGCTTGGCGAGCAGCACCTCGCGGGACTCGAGGTCCGCGAGCTTCTTGATGTCATCGGCGGACAGCGCCTTGCCGTCAAGGACACCGCCCTTGATGACGAGAGCGGGGTTCTCCTTGGCGAAGTCACGCAGAGCCTTCGCCGACTCCACCGGGTCACCGGTGACGAAGGCGACAGCCGTCGGACCGTTGAACTGGTCGTCGAGCTCCGTGATCCCGGCCTCGTTGGCAGCGATCTTGGTCAGCGTGTTCTTCACCACGGCGTACTGGGCGTTGTCACCCAGCGAGCGACGCAGGGTCTTGACCTGCTTCACCGTCAGACCGCGGTACTCGGTCAGTACGGCCGCGTTCGAGGCGCGGAACTTGTCCGCGATCTCGGCGACGGCAGCAGCCTTGTCGGGCCTAGCCATAGGCTTACGCCTCCTTCCGTGATGTCGAAGTCCGGCCGACCGCAAAAGTCGACCATTCTCACCTCGGACCGCCGGACGGAAGGAAAGCTCCTGCAGAAAAGCAGATGAGCCCCGGTGCGCAGGCGCACGGGGCTCAGTACGACCTCGACAGGCCCACGTGCGAACACGGGGGACCCGGAAGTCCAAGCTCCAAACAATCCTGCGCGGGCTGCCTGCGCTGAGAGCGCAGATCCTTCGGTCGCACACTCCCTTGCGGGCGCATGGTGACAACCAGCGGTCTTTGGCTTCGGCAACAGTAGCCGGAGCCCGCCGTCCGGGGCAAATCGCCCAGGATCACCGCCCACCGGCGGGACGGCCGGGGCGCGACGGGAGGCCGGGGCGGGAGGCCGGGACGGTCAGCGGGCCAGCGGGGAGACGTTGCGGACGCCCGCGTCCACGGTGTCCGCCTCGGCCGGGGCCTGGGCCGAGAGGCTGCCGGCGAACTCGGAGTAGAGCACCGAGTCGTCGGCCCGGCCGCCCTCCCCGGTGCCGGTCCGCTGGAGCTTGACCATCTGGTCCTTGTCGTTGAGCCAGAGGTCCAGGGTCAGCGAGGCCGACCCGCCGGGGGCGAGCGCGGCGCGCAGGCCGGCCCGGCGGGCCGGGCTCAGCTGGGTCTGCGCGGCGGCGTACCGCTCGGCGTCGGTGGTGACCCGGTAGTGCACGACCGCCGAGTCCTCGAACTTCTCCTCGCCGAGGAACTGCGCCTCCACCCCGTCCGCGGTCGCGGCGGCCAGCGCCTCGACCGGGTTGAGCAGGTCGATCAGCCCGGCGTACGGGATCTCCCGGTGGCCGTCCGGGCCCGGCGTGCCGGTGAACCGCTCCCAGTGCCGGCCGCCGAGCCGGGCCGCGGTCGCGGCGTCGCCGCCCTGGTACGCCACGGTGTCCACGACGATCAGCTGCTCGGCCTCGGCCGGGGTGGAACGTTTGACCTGGAGGGCGGTCTTGGGCAGCCAGAACATCGGGCCGGAGCCGGCGTCCGGCCCGAGCCGGTAGCTGACCTTGGCCCGGCGGGCGGTCTGCATGGCCAGCTGGGCGGAGAGCAGGACGCCGTGCGGCGACCGGTCGGTCGGCTTGGCCGGGCCGGTCGGGGAGGCGCTGGTGGGCGTCGGCGTGCCGGTGGGCGCCGACGGCGAGCCGTCGCCCCCGCCGCACGCCGTCAGGCCGCCCGCCAGCAGCGTCGCGGCCACCACCGCCGCCAGCCGCCGCACCGCCATGCCCGCTCCCCTTCCGTCCCTGACGCGCCTGTTCCGAGCCACCTTGCCACCAGGACCCCGGCCGGCGGGCGGCGCCCCCTCGTCCGACCGGGTGAGCGGCCGACGGGCCCGGACCGGACCGGGGGGCGGGGAGGGCTCAGCCGCCGAAGAGCCTGGAGAAGTCGGAGCTCTTGCCGACGTCGCCGAAGGCCGGCGCCTCGATCTTGGCCGCGGTGCCGAGGCCCGAGTACTTGACGGTGACGGCCTGCTGCTCGCCGTTCTTGTTGCTGTAGCCCTTGAGTTGGACCAGCTCCTGGGTGCCGTTGATCCAGAAGTCGACGGTCATCGTGTTGCCGCCCGCCGCGAGGGTCTGCTGGACGGCGGCGCGCTGCTCGCTGCCGAGCGCGGTCATCGCCTCGGTCAGCTTGGCGACGTCCTCCACCGCGCGGTAGTGCGTGGTCTGGACCCCGCCGACGGCCTCCGCCCCGACCTTGGTCGGCTTGCCGGCCTGGGCCGCCACGGTGAGCTGGAGCACCGGGTTGCTCAGCTGGGTCACGGTGAGGAACATGCCCGCCATCGGGCCCACGCCCGGGTCCTGCGGGGTGACCTTCGCCCAGTGCTTCCCGGCCAGGGCGGCCGTCACGTCGGGGCCGCCGCCGAGGAAGATGTCGTCGCCGACCACCCGGGTCTTGGTGGACGCCTTGCCCTTGCCGGCCACGTCGATGTCGGTTCTCTGCTTCCACTGGGCGGTGCCGGTCATGGAGTTGTCCGGCAGGGCCAGCTCGACGTTGCCGTTGGCGGCCTTCTCCATCACCACGGCCGAGGCGGCCAGCGCGGCCTTCGGTTCGAGGCCGGAGGCCTTGCCGGCGGCCGGGTCCTCGGAGGACTTGGTGTCCGCCTTGCCGTCACCGCAGGCCGCCAGTCCTCCGACCAGCACGGCGGCTGTGACGGCGACGGAAGCGAGGCGCAGAGCACGCATGAAGAAACCCCCAGTGAGGCCCGATTGTCAGGTAATACTCAGCGGACTCTAACGGATCGTCAAAGTCCGCCTGACAACGGCCACCCCTCGGAAACGACTCAGCCGGTCGCCGCCGGGGTCTCCGTGGCCGCCGCGGCCTCGGAGACGTCGGTCGTGGTGACCACCGTTCCGGCGCTGCCCTGGACCGTGGCACGGAGCCGGACCAGCCGGTTCCCGGGCGCCACCCAGAAGTCGTAGCCGATCGTCGTGACCCCCTGCTGCCGCTGGTAGGCGAGCACCACGGCGAGCCGGTCGGGGCCGAGCCCCTCGTCGGCGCCGAAGTACTCGGCCACCGGCGCGGTGGCCCGGTAGTGCGCCACCGTGCCGCCGGCCAGCTGCTCGCCGCCGAGCGAGGTGAGCTTCCCGGCCAGCGCCATCGCGTGCGCCGGGCCGCCCGGATTGGCGACCAGCCCGCTCAGCCAGCCGCCCGCGTACGCCGCACCGGGCGCCCGCGGGTCCAGCGACTCGGCGTCGGCCCGCTCGGCCCGCTTCGCCGGCGCCCCGCCGTACGCGAGGTCGAGCGCGCCGCCCCGGGCCTGGAGCCGGCCGGTGCCCGACTCGTCGGTGACGGTCAGATCGACGGCGTCCTTGGCGCCCCAGATGACGGTTCCGGAGGCGGTGCGCCGCCCGGCGGGACCCTCCTCGACGGTCTGGACCTGCGCGCCGCCGACGTCGTCCAGGGCCTGCGCGGCCGAGAGCAGCACCTGCTTGGGCGGCCGGACGGTCGCAGCCCCGTCACCCGGGGTGCGGTCCCCCGAGACGGCCATCAGGCTGCACGCGGTGAGACAACCGGCGAGCAGCAGCAGGGCTGCCCCCCAGACGGCGGGGCGAAGGGCGGGCAGCACGGCACACTCCGGCAGTCACACAAGAAAGTCACATGATCCGACCGGCTGAGCGTACGACGCGCCGCACCCCTCTTTCCCCCTGCCCCGGTCTCGATCCGGACACGACGACGGGCCCGCACCCCGGTGAAGGGGACGGGCCCGTCGTACGGACTACTGCTGCGCCCAGGACGCGGCTACCGGTGTGAGCTCGGGGCTCAGACGGAGGCCGGGTCCTCCTCGACCAGGAGGTTGCGGGTGCGGTTCGGGTCCACCAGGATGCCGGGGCCGATGGTGGTGGAGACCGCGGTCTTCTTGATGTAGCGGCCCTTGGCGGCGGACGGCTTGGCGCGGAGCACCTCGTCCAGCGCGGCGGCGTAGTTCTCGACCAGCTGCTCGTCGGTGAAGGAGACCTTACCGATGATGAAGTGCAGGTTCGAGTGCTTGTCGACGCGGAACTCGATCTTGCCGCCCTTGATGTCGTTGACAGCCTTGGCGACATCGGGGGTGACGGTGCCGGTCTTCGGGTTCGGCATCAGACCACGGGGACCGAGCACGCGGCCGAGGCGGCCGACCTTGCCCATGAGGTCCGGGGTGGCGACGACGGCGTCGAAGTCCAGCTTGCCCTTGGCGACCTCGTCGATGAGCTCGTCGGCACCGACGATGTCGGCGCCCGCAGCACGCGCGGCCTCGGCACGCTCGCCGGTCGCGAAGACCAGGACCCGAGCGGTCTTACCGGTGCCGTGCGGGAGGATCACGGTGCTGCGGACCATCTGGTCGGCCTTGCGCGGGTCGACGCCCAGACGCATGGCGACCTCGACGGTGCCGTCGAACTTGGAGGTGCTGGTCGCCTTGGCGAGGCGGATGGCCTCGAGGGGGGCGTAGAGGCGGTCGCGGTCGACCTGAGCGTCCGCGGCCTTCAGAGCCTTGCTGCGCTTCACTGCTGCTCCTGAGTGGGGAATGGAGTCGTGGTATCGACGGGCCGCGCAGGCCCTACCACATGGACGAGAAGGGTGATCAGCCCTCGACCGTGATGCCCATCGACCGGGCGGTGCCGGCGATGATCTTGGACGCGGCGTCCAGGTCGTTGGCGTTCAGGTCGGGGAGCTTGACCGTGGCGATCTCGCGGACCTGGGCGGCCGTGAGCTTGGCGACCTTGGTCTTGTGCGGCTCGGCCGAACCCTTGTCCACGCCCGCGGCCTTCAGGATGAGGCGCGCGGCCGGCGGCGTCTTCGTGATGAAGGTGAAGGAACGGTCGTCGTAGACCGTGATCTCCACCGGCACGATCATGCCGCGCTGCGACTCGGTCGCAGCGTTGTAGGCCTTGCAGAACTCCATGATGTTGACGCCGTGCTGACCCAGCGCGGGGCCGACCGGCGGCGCCGGGTTGGCCGCGCCGGCGTTGATCTGGAGCTTGATAAGCCCCGTGACCTTCTTCTTCTTGGGAGGCATTTCTCTCCGGGTCCTTCCGAGAGGTGATTGCTGGTGCATGCCGGACCGGGGCGACACCCGGCCGCCAGCACACACATCGGACCAGGCTAACGCGGATGCGCCGCTGGACCAAAACGACTTCGGGGCGGAGCCGCAGCCCCGCCCCGAAGCCGAAGCTCAGTACTAGTTCTTCTGGATCTGGTCGAAGGAGAGCTCGACCGGGGTCTCCCGGCCGAAGATCTCGACCAGGCCCTTGACCTTCTTCGAGTCCGGGTTGATCTCGTTGATGGTCGCCTGCAGGGTGGCGAACGGGCCGTCGGTGACGGTGACCGAGTCGCCGACCTCGAAGTCGAGGACCTGGATCTCGCTCGGCTTGACCGGGGAGGGCTTGCCGGCCTCCTTGGCCGCCTGGCGCTCGACGTCGGGCGCCAGCATCTTGACGACCTCGTCCAGGGTCAGCGGGTACGGGTCGTAGGCGTTGCCGACGAAGCCGGTGACACCGGGGGTGTTGCGCACGACGCCCCAGGACTCCGGGGTGAGGTCCATGCGCACCAGGACGTAGCCGGGGAGCTTGTTCTGGCGGATGGTCTTGCGGTCGCCGTTCTTGATCTGGACGACCTCCTCCTGCGGCACCTCGGCCTGGAAGATGTACTCCTCGACGTTCAGCGAGACCGCGCGCTGCTCCAGGTTCTGCTTGACCCGGTTCTCGTAGCCCGCGTAGGTGTGGATCACGTACCACTCGCCCGGCATGAAGCGCAGGTCCTCGCGGAACTTGGCGACCGGGTCGACCTCGACGGCGGCCTCGGCCTCGACCTCAGCCTCGTCCTCGACCTCGACCTCGTCGGCGGCCTCCTCGGCCTCCTCGACGGCGGGCTCCTCGTCGGACTCCACGTGCAGCGCGGCCTCCTCGGCCGGCTCGCCGGCCTCGGCCTCGTCGAACGCCTCGGCCTCGTCCTCGTCGCTGTCCGCGGCGTCCACGATCTGCTCGGCGGCCTCGACGTCGTCAGCCAGCTCGGCCGCGTCCAGCTCGGCGGCGACATCCGCCTCGCGGACGGTCTCGTCGGCGTCGTACAGGGGGGACTCAGACACGGTGGCTGCTTCTTTCCTGGAGATGGTGAAGGTGGCGCGCTCCAAGGCCGCTCCGGCGCCGCTCCGCTCACGCGGGCGCCGGCAACTGTCTCGGAGACTTCAACAGTACCGAGTCAACGGTAGCGGCCGCGTACGTCCGGCGCCGACAGCTCGACCCGGGCCGATGAATCGGCCCGGGTCGGGAAGCTGTTTCGAAGGTGGGGCGGCTCGGTCAGCCGAAGATCCAGAGGCTGAGCTTCGAGAACCCGTAGTCGAGACCGGCCACGAAGGCCATCACGACCACGACGAACACGACCACCACGGTGGTGTAGTTGACCAGCTCGCTGCGGGTGGGCCAGACGACCTTGCGCAGCTCGGCGATGATCTGCCGGTAGAACAGGGCGAGCCGGGCGAAGACGCCCTTCTTGGCCCGCTTGCCGGACTTCTTGTCGCCGGAGCGGCCGGCCCGCTTGCGGTCGCGACGCGACTCGCCCTCGGCGGGCGTGGTCTCGTCAGCGCCGTCGGCACCCTCGGGGTTGCCGCTCTCAGGCGTTGCGGTGGAGCCCGTGGTCTCCGTCACTCGTCCTCACCTGAATCCGGGTCCTGCCGAGCATCACCTGCGCACCCGATCGGGCACGAGCGGTCGGCTAAAGCGGTGCTGTTCGGTGCCCTCTCCGCATCAAGCCCGCTCGCTCTGTGGAGCGAACGGGCTGAATACGGATCAAGCAGCAGGGCAAGAGGGACTTGAACCCCCAACCGCCGGTTTTGGAGACCGGTGCTCTACCAATTGAGCTATTGCCCTACGGTGCCTCGCGGCTCCTGTAGCGACCACCAACCTACCGCATCTCCCCCCGCTGTATGCACAGGCGGTGAAAGCTTTGGCTTTCTCGGTGGCCGTCGAGCAGTGAGTGTACGTGGTCGAGGGGGGTTTGGTCGAACCTCTTCTTCAACACCCCACGTCGGCGCGGTCGCCATGCGGACAGGGCCGTACATATCGTGAAACCCCCATGCCCGGTCCGTCCCGATTCTGCGACCATGCAGGCATGAGCGCTTCCACCCCGCAGCCCGACAGTTCCGTCCGCCCCGCCGACCGACGGGTCTCCGCCCGGATCGGCGCCATCGCCGAGTCCGCGACCCTCGCCGTGGACGCCAAGGCCAAGGCCCTCAAGGCGGCCGGCCGGCCGGTGATCGGCTTCGGCGCCGGCGAGCCGGACTTCCCCACCCCGGACTACATCGTCGAGGCGGCCGTCGAGGCCTGCCGCGACCCGAAGAACCACCGGTACACCCCGGCGGGCGGCCTGCCCGAGCTGAAGGCCGCGATCGCCGCCAAGACGCTGCGCGACTCCGGCTACTCGGTGGACGCCTCCCAGGTCCTGGTGACCAACGGCGGCAAGCAGGCGATCTACGAGGCGTTCGCCGCGATCCTCGACCCGGGTGACGAGGTCATCGTCCCGGCCCCGTACTGGACCACCTACCCGGAGTCGATCCAGCTGGCCGGCGGCGTCCCGGTCGAGGTCGTGTCCGACGAGACCACCGGCTACAAGGTCTCGGTCGAGCAGCTGGAGGCCGCCCGCACCGAGAACACCAAGGTGGTGCTCTTCGTCTCGCCGTCCAACCCGACCGGCGCGGTGTACACCGAGGCCGAGGCCCGGGCCATCGGCGAGTGGGCGCTGGAGCACGGCCTCTGGGTGCTGACCGACGAGATCTACGAGCACCTGGTCTACGGCGACGCGACGTTCACCTCGCTGCCGGCCCTGCTGCCCGCGCTGGCCGACAAGACCATCGTGGTCAACGGTGTCGCCAAGACGTACGCGATGACCGGCTGGCGGGTGGGCTGGGTGATCGGCCCGAAGGACGTCGTCAAGGCCGCGACCAACCTGCAGTCGCACGCCACCTCGAACGTCTCCAACGTCGCGCAGCGCGCCGCGATCGCCGCCGTCAGCGGCGACCTCTCCGCCGTGCACGAGATGCGCACCGCCTTCGACCGGCGCCGCAGGACCATCGTGAAGATGCTCAACGAGATCGAGGGCGTCCTCTGCCCCGAGCCCGAGGGCGCGTTCTACGTCTACCCGTCCGTCAAGGGCCTGCTGGGCAAGGAGATCCGCGGCAAGCGCCCGCAGACCTCCGCCGAGCTGGCCACGCTGATCCTGGACGAGGCCGAGGTCGCGGTCGTCCCCGGTGAGGCCTTCGGCACTCCGGGCTACCTGCGCCTGTCGTACGCGCTCGGCGACGCCGACCTGGTCGAGGGCGTCGGCCGGATCCAGAAGCTGCTCGCCGAGGCGACCGCCTGACGGCACCCGCCCGGACCGGACCGCCCCCTTCACCCCTTCGGGGGACGTGAAGGGGGCGGTTCCCGTATCCGGGCCCGATGCGGCAGTATCGGCGGATGGAACGCCTGCTGAATCCGCGAGACGTCAGGGACCTCCCCAAGGCCCACCTGCACCTGCACTTCACCGGCTCGATGCGCCCCGCCACCCTGCTGGAACTGGCCGACAAGCACGGCGTCCGCCTGCCGGAGGCGCTCAGCTCCGGCGAGCCCCCCAGCCTGCGGGCCACCGACGAACGCGGCTGGTTCCGGTTCCAGCGCCTCTACGACACCGCCCGGTCCGTCCTGCGGGACGAGTCCGACATCCGCCGGCTGGTCCTGGAGACCGCCGAGGACGAGCGCCGGGACGGCTCCCGCTGGCTGGAGATCCAGGTCGACCCGACTTCGTACGCGCCCCGGCTCGGCGGTCTGCTCCCCGCGCTGGAGCTGATCCTGGACGCCGTCCGGCACGCCTCCGAGGCCACCGGCGTCGGCATCCGGGTCCTGGTCGCGGCCAACCGGATGAAGTCCCCGATGGACGCCCGGACGCTGGCCCGGCTCGCCGTCCGGTACGCCGACCAGGGCGTGGTCGGCTTCAGCCTCTCCAACGACGAGCGACGCGGCCTCGCCCGGGACTTCGACCGGGCCTTCGACATCGCCCGCAGGGGCGGGCTGCTGGCCGCCCCGCACGGCGGCGAGCTGGCCGGCCCGGAGTCCGTCCGGGACTGCCTGGACGACCTCGGCGCGGGGCGGATCGGCCACGGCGTCCGGGCCGCCGAGGACCCGCGGCTGATGCAGCGGCTGGCCGACCGTCAGGTCACCTGCGAGGTCTGCCCCTCGTCCAACGTCTCGCTGGGCGTCTACGAGCGGGCCGAGGACGTCCCACTGCGCCGGCTGTTCGACGCGGGCGTGCAGCTGGCGCTGGGCGCCGACGACCCGCTGCTGTTCGGCACCCGGCTGGCCGCCCAGTACGACCTGGCCCGCGACGTGCTCGGCTTCAACGACGCGGAACTCGCCGAGCTGGCCCGCCAGTCGGTGCGCGGCTCGTGCGCGCCGGAGAGCACCCGCAAGGAGCTGCTGGCGGACATCGACGCCTGGCTGCTGGACGGGTCCTAGAGCTTGACGCCGACCATGACCGGCTCGTTGACCAGCTCGACGCCGAACGCCGCCCGGACGCCGTCGCGGATCTCCCGGGCCAGCGCCAGCAGGTCCTCGGCGGTGGCCGCGCCCCGGTTGGTCAGGGCCAGCGTGTGCTTGGTGGAGAGGGTGGCCGGACCGCTGCCGTAGCCCTTGCCGAAGCCCGCCTTGTCGATGAGCCAGGCGGCCGAGGTCTTGGTGCAGCCGTCCGGCGCCGGGTAGGCGGGGGCGGTGAGCTCGCGCTCGGCGGCCAGGGCCAGGAAGGCGTCGTACTGCTCGGCGGTCAGCACCGGGTTGGTGAAGAAGGAACCCGCCGACCAGGTGTCGTGGTCGGCCGGGTCGAGCACCATGCCCTTGCCCGAGCGCAGCCGCAGCACCGCGTCGTGGGCCTCGCGCAGCACGACCGGCTCGCCCTGCTCGACGCCCAGGTGCCGGGCCGTCTCGGCGTAGGCGACCGGGGTGGAGAGCCCGCCTTGGTCGGCCAGCCCGAACCGGACCCGCAGCACCACGTAGCGGTCCGGGTCGGCCTTGAAGCGACTGTGCCGGTAGGAGAAGGCGCACTCGGCGTTGGAGAGCGTCACGGTCTCGCCGGCCCGGCGGTCGTAGGCGACCACCTCGGTGACGGACTGCGCCACGTCCTGGCCGTACGCGCCGACGTTCTGGACGGGCGTGGCGCCGGCCGAGCCGGGGATGCCGGCCAGGAACTCGATGCCGGCCAGGCCGTGCTCCACCGTACGGGCCACCGCCTCGGCCCACACCTCGCCGGCGGCCAGCTCCAGGGTGGTGCCGTCCAGCGCGAAGCCGGTGGTGGCGATCCGCAGGACCGTCCCGGGGAAGCCGGCGTCGCCGATCACCAGGTTGGAGCCGCCGCCGAGGACCAGCAGCGGCTCACCGGCGGCGTCGGCCTCGCGGACGGCGGCGACCACCTCGTCGTCGGTGGTCGCGGTCACCAGGCGGCGGGCCGGACCGCCGAGCCGGAGCGTGGTCAGCGGGGCGAGGGGGGCGTCGAGTTCTACCAGCACGCCCACCAGCGTACGGGGAGGGGCCGGGCCGCCCCTCCCCCGCCGGGCGTCTCAGGCCAGCCGGACGACGGCGCGGGACATGCCCAGCACCTTCTGGCCGCCGTAGGTCGCCACCAGGTCGACCTGGACCTTGCGGTCGTCGAGCAGCTTGGCCACCTTGCCGGTGACCTCGATCACGGAGCCGACCCCGTCGTTGGGCACCGGCACCGGGCGGGTGAACCGCACGCCGTACTCGACCACCGCGCCCGGGTCGCCGACCCAGTCGGTGACCACCCGGATCGCCTCGGCCATGGTGAACATGCCGTGCGCGATGACGTCCGGCAGGCCCACCTCCCTGGCGAACTTCTCGTTCCAGTGGATCGGGTTGAAGTCACCGGAGGCGCCCGCGTACTGCACCAGTGTGGCGCGCGTCACCGGGAAGGACTGCGCGGGCAGCTCGGTGCCGGCCGCGACCTCGTCGAAGCTGATCGCCATGGTGTTACTCCCCCGCCTCGTCGGCGGCACGGGCCACCAGGGTCATGACCGACGTCACCACGTGCTCGCCGCTCGCGTCCGACACCTCGCCGCGCACGGTGAGCACGTCGTTGCCCGCGAGCGACTTGATGTTGTCGATGGTCACCGCGACCGAGAGGCGGTCGCCGGCCCGCACCGGGCGGGTGTACGCGAACTTCTGGTCGCCGTGCACCACCCGGCTGTAGTCCAGGCCCAGCTCCGGGTCCTGGACCACCTGGGCGGCGGCCCGGAAGGTCAGCACGAACGGGAAGGTCGGCGGGGCGATGACGTCCTGGTGCCCGAGCGCCTTGGCGGCCTCCGGATCGGTGTACGCCGGGTTGGCGTCACCCACGGCCACCGCGAACTCGCGAATCTTCTCCCGGCCGACCTCGTACGGCTCGGTGGGCGGGTAGGTCCGCCCGATGAAGGAGGGGTCGAGTGCCACGGGCAAACTCCTCGTAAGTCCGGTGGATGGCAAAAAAGACTCCGGACCGCACCCAGTGAGGGTGCGGCCCGGAGTCGAAGACCTGAATCACACAGGCCCGGCGCCCTGCAACAGGGTCAGCGGGTCTCGCGGTGCGCGGTGTGCGAGTTGCAGCGGGGGCAGTGCTTCTTCATCTCAAGACGGTCCGGGTCGCCGGTTCTTCTTGGTGATGTAGTTCCGCTCCTTGCACTCCACGCAGGCCAGCGTGATCTTCGGGCGGACGTCGGTGGCAGCCACGGGAGTGCCTTCCTTGGACAATGAATAAGAACACAACAAGAGTAGCCGACCGGGAGTGCGATCTCCCGACCGACTACGCGGGGTAGCGGTGACCGGACTTGAACCGGTGACACAGCGATTATGAGCCGCTTGCTCTACCAACTGAGCTACACCGCCACAGTGATCCGAAGAACAGCCGAAGCTGACTCCTTTTCACCGAGCCCCCATGCGGAATCGAACCGCAGACCTTCTCCTTACCATGGAGACGCTCTACCGACTGAGCTATAGGGGCGAACGAGGAAGAGATTACACGTTCCGCGCCCAGAGGTGAAATCCGTATCCCGCGACGAAGACCGCAGGTCGGCGGCGTGCACGGACGGGCGATCGAAGGCCGGGTGTTCGACCGGCCTCCGGCGGCGCGGCCCGACCCGATACGACTATTGCCCGCCTCCCGGCGCCCCGTGCCCGCGCCCCATAGGCTCGACGCTCATTGATCGGGACGGACCGGGCAGTCGGACGGGCCAGCGCGAGAAGGAGCCGGGCGATGGACAGCGCAGCCGCCGACGGGCACTCCGGATCCGGCCCGGCGGCCAACCCGCTCGGGCACGGCCCCGTCCTGCTGCTCACCGACGCCCGGCTCGCCGACGGCCGGGTGGTGGACGTGCGGATCAGCGGCGACCGGATCCAGGCCGTCGGCACCGCCGGCAGCCTCGGCCCGCTGCCCGCCCTGCCCGGCACCCCCACCGCCACCACCGGCGCCCGGATCGACCTCAAGGGCTACCTGCTGCTGCCGGCCCCGGCCGAGGCGCACGCCCACTACGACGTCGCCTTCTCCGCCGCCCTGCCCACCCCTCCGCCGGAGACCCCCGCCGACCTCACCCGGCGGGTCACCGAAGCCGCGCTCACCTCGCTCGGCTACGGCGCCACCGCCCAGCGCACCCACGTCCGGATCGGCGACGTGCACGGGCTGCGCCGGCTGGAGGCCGTGCTCACCGCCCGGCAGGCGCTGCGCGGGCTCGCCGAACTGCAGGCCGTCGCCATGCCCCGGCTGCTCACCGGCCGGGCCGGGGCGGACGGCCGGGCCCAGTTGCGCGACGCCCTCAAGCTGGGCGCGACGGCGGCCGGCGGCTGCCCGGAGCTGGACCCGGACCCGGCGGGGTACGTCCAGGTGCTGCTGGAGGCCGCCCGGGAGGCGGACTGCCCGGTCGACCTGCACACCACGGGCGCCGACCCGGTCCAGCTGGCCCGGCTGGCGAGCGCTCTGGCGCCGCTGCGGCCGCGGGTGGTGCTCGGCCCGTGCGGATCGCCGGCGCCGGGCGCCGCGACGGTGCTGGCCACCAGCGGCGTCCGGGTGGTCTGCCTGCCGCAGAACGGCTGCTGCACCGGGCTGGAGGGCCGGGCCGCCGAGCAGCGACCGGGGCTGCTGCGCGAGCTGCTGGAGGCCCGGGTGCCGTTCGCCGCGGGCAGCGGCTCGCTGCGCGACCCGGCCAACCCGGTGGGGCGGGCGGATCCGCTGGAGGCCGCGTACCTGCTGGCGGCGGGCGGGCTGATGGCGCCGGAGGCGGCGTACGACGCGGTGGCCAACCAGGCGCGGGCGGCGCTCGGGCTGCCACCGGTCCGGGTGGACGCCGGGTTCCCCGCGGAGCTGCTGGCGGTGCGCGGGGACAGCCTGGCGGGGGCGCTCGCGGGCGGGCACAGCCGCCTCGTGGTGCACAGCGGACGGGTGGTCAGCCGGACCAGCGCGGTGCGCGAGTTCGCCGACACGGTGGTGCTGGTGCTGCCCCGGCAGTCGGGGAGCACGGGCGGGGGCTGACGGGGTGGGGCCGGCGGGGTGGGGCTGAGCAGGTGACGGGGCGCGCGGTGTTGTCCGCGCGCCCCTCCCCACCTGCTGACCGCCGCCGGGGCGGCGGAGCGGCCCCAGGCATCCCCCACATGGAGCGGGGCCGCTCCCTCACCGCTGACGCTACGCCGCCGACGGTCCGTCCCGGCCGGCCTTGACGCCCTCCTGCCGTCCGCCGGGCGCCTCCTGACGCCCCTTTGACACTTCTCCGGGCCGGCCGGAGCGGCCTCAGGGCTCGTAGCGGTAGCCGATCCCGGGCTCGGTGATCAGGTGGCGCGGCCGGCCCGGGTCGCGTTCCAGCTTGCGGCGCAGCCCGGCCAGGTAGACCCGCAGGTAGTTGCCGTGCCCCTCCTGCGCCGGACCCCAGACCTCGCGCAGGATCTGCCGCCCGGGCACCAGCCGGCCCGGGGCGGCGAGCAGCAGGGCGAGGATCCGCCATTCGGTGGGGGTCAGCCGGACCGGGCCGTCCGGGCCGGTCACGGTGGTGGCGGCGAGGTCCACGGTGTGGTCGCCGATCACCGCCGCGGCCGGGGCGGGGCCGCCCGGCAGCCGGCGCAGCACGGCGCGCAGCCGGGCCAGCAGCTCCTCCATCAGGAACGGCTTGGTGAGGTAGTCGTCCGCACCGGCGTCGAGCGCGTCGACCTTGTCGGCGGCGCCGGAGCGGCCGGAGAGCACGATGATCGGCACGGCGCTGCGGCGGCGCAGGCCCCGGATCACCTCCATGCCGTCCAGGTCGGGCAGGCCGAGGTCGAGCAGGACGGCGTCGGGCGCGGTCTGCGCGGCGCGGTCCAGGGCCTCGCCGCCGCTGGCGGCCGTCCGGACGGCGTACCGGCGGGCGCTGAGGTTGATCCGCAGGGTGCGCAGCAGCGCCGGTTCGTCGTCGACGATCAGGATCTCGCTCATGCGCCCACCCCTCCCGGACGGTCGTCGTGAACGGTCTGCGCGGCGGGCAGGGTGAGCAGCATCGTGGTGCCGCCGCCGGGGGTGTCCTCGACCTCCAGGCTGCCGCCCATGGCCTCGGCGAGGCCGCGGGAGAGCGCGAGTCCCAGGCCGACGCCGGTGGTGTTGTCGGTGTCGCCGAGGCGCTGGAAGGGCAGGAAAACGCGGTCGCGGTCCTCGGGGGCGATGCCGGGGCCGCGGTCGATCACCCGGACCTCGACCCGCTCGGCGTGGTGGCTGGCGGCGACCAGCACGGGCGCGCCGGGGGCGTTGTGCCGCAGTGCGTTGGTGACGACGTTGGCGAGGACGCGCTCCAGCAGCGGCGGGTCGGCCAGCACCGCCGGCACGGTGTCGAGGTCGAGCGGCTGGACGGGCGCGTACGGGTCCGCCAACGAGTCCAGCGCCCTGGGCAGGATCTCGTCGAGGTGCGTCTCGGCGAGGTGGAGGGTGAGGGCGCCGGCCTGGAGGCGGCTCATGTCGAGCAGGTTGTCCACCAGCCGGGTGAGCTTGACCAAGGACTCGTCGGCGGTGGCGAGCAGCTCGGCCTGGTCCTCGGGCGAGAACTCGACGTCGGGGCTGCGCAGCGAGCCGACCGAGGCGAGGGCGGCGGCCAGTGGGGTGCGCAGGTCGTGGCTGACGGCGGCGAGCAGGGCGGTGCGCATCCGGTCGGCGGCCTTGATCGGCTCGACCTCGGCCGCGACCACGGCGAGCCGGTCGCGTTCCAGCGCGGCGGCGACGTGCGCGGCGAAGGCGGTGAGCACGCGCTGGTCGGCGGCGGGCAGTCGGCGGCCGGTGAGGACGAGCACGGCGTCGGGGCCGACCGGGATCTCGGTGGTCTCCCCCGGCTGCGCGGGCTCCGGGCCGCCCCCGCCCTCCCCGTCGCAGCGGGCCAACACCTCGCCGCCGGTGCGTTCCAGCAGGGCGACGGAGTCCATGCCGAAGGCCGTCCGGGACTTCTCCAGCAGTGCGGGCAGCGCGTCGGCACCGCGCAGCACGCTGCCGGCGAGGGTGGAGAGGGTTTCCGCCTCGGCGGTGGCCCGGGCGGCCCGGGTGGTGAGCCGGCTCGCGTGGTCGACCACGGTGGAGACGGCCAGCGCGACGGCGGCGAAGACGACCAGCGCGACGATGTTGTTGGTCTCGCCGATGGTCAGGGTGTGGACGGGCGGGATGAAGAAGTAGTTCAGCAGCACCGAGGCGACGACGGAGGCCAGCAGCGCCGAGGTGGCGCCGCCGAGCAGGGCGACGATCACCACGCCGAGCTGGAAGATCAGGGCGTCGGTGGTGAGGTTGACGGTGTCGTGCGCCTGCGAGAGCACCGCAGTGAGGAGCCAGGGCAGGACCAGCCCGGCGACGTACCCGGCGATGGTGCGGCGCCTGGAGTGGCGGCGTCCGAGCGAGGGCAGCCGGCCGCGGCCGGTGAACTCGTGGGTGACCATGTGGACGTCGATGTCCTCGGAGGCGTCCACGGTGGTCTCGCCGATGCCGGGGCCGGTGAGGAAGCGGGTGATCCGGCCGCGGCGGCTGGTGCCGAGGACCAGCTGGGTGGCGTCGTGGGCGCGGGCGAAGGCGAGCAGCGCGGTGGGGATGTCGTCGCCGACCACCACGTGGTAGGTGCCGCCGAGGGTCTCGACCAGTTGCCGCTGCTGGGCGAGCGCGCCGGAGGAGGCGCCGGCCAGGCCGTCGCTGCGGGTGACGTGGACGGCGAGGAGGTCGCCGCCGGCGGTGCGGTCGGAGATCCGGGCGGCGCGGCGGATCAGCGTCTCGCCCTCGGGGCCGCCGGTGAGGGCGACCACGACGCGTTCGCGGGTCTCCCAGACGCGGTCGATGTTGTGGCTGGCCCGGTAGTCGCGCAGCCCCTCGTCGACCCGCCCGGCCACCCAGAGCAGGGCGAGCTCGCGCAGGGCCGTCAGGTTGCCGACCCGGAAGTAGTTGGAGAGCGCGGCGTCCACCTTCTCCGCCCTGTAGACGTTGCCGTGGGCCATCCGGCGGCGCAGCGCCTGGGGGGCCATGTCGACGAGTTCGATCTGGTCGGCCCGGCGGACCACCTCGTCCGGGACGGTCTCGCGCTGGGGGATGCCGGTGATCTTCTGGACGACGTCGTTCAGCGATTCCAGGTGCTGGACGTTGACGGTGGTGATGACGTCGATCCCGGCGTCCAGCAGTTCCCCGACGTCCTGCCAGCGCTTGGCGTGCCGGCCACCGGGGATGTTGGTGTGCGCCAGCTCGTCCACCAGCACCACCGCCGGGCGCCGCTTCAGCACCGCGTCGAGGTCCATCTCCTCGAACTCGGCGTCGCGGTAGGAGCGGGTGAGCCGGGGGACGGTCTCCAGGCCGGTGAGCATGGACTCGGTGTGGCGCCGCCCGTGGCACTCGATGAAGCCGACCACGACGTCGGCGCCGCGTTCCTGTCTGCGCCGGGCCTCGTCCAGCATCCGGTAGGTCTTGCCGACACCGGGGGCGGAACCGAGGTACACCCTCAGCCGGCCGCGGCGGGGGCCGGTGCCGGGGGTGAGGTCGCGGGCCATGGGCGCTGCTCTTTCGTCTTCTTCGTACGAGGGTCAGGGCGTACGTCGGCCGACCCGGGCGCGGGGTGGTGCCCCGGCCCGGGTCGGCCCGTCTCACAGGTCCAGCCGGCCGGCCGTCACTTTCGCCGGCCTCACTTCTGCTGTGCCAGTGCGGTGTTGAGCAGGACGACGTTGACGCCTTCCTGTCCGAGGAAGCCGAGCGAGGGGCCCTCGGTGTACTTCTCGACGAGCTTGTTCAGCTGCTCGGGCGAGACGTTCCCGCGGGCCTTGGCGACCCGGTCGACCTGTTCCTTGGCGTAGGCGACCGAGATGTGCGGGTCGAGGGCGGAGCCGGAGGCGGTGACGGCGTCGGCGGGCACGCTCGCCGGGTCGACGCCGTCGAACTCGGCGACGGCCTTGCGGCGGTCCTCGATCGCCTTGGTGAGGTCCTCGCTGTTCGGGCCCAGGTTGGAGGCGCCGGAGGACTTCGGGTCGTAGCCGTTGGCCGACGGCCTCGGCTGGAACCACTTCGGGTCCGGGGCGGCGGCCTCGTCGGTGTCGGAGGGGTTCTTCTTCGGCAGGTCGTAGCTCTGGCCCAGCAGGCCGGAGCCGGCCTCCTTGCCGTCGGTGGTCTTCACGATCGAGCCGTTGGCCTTCCCGCTGAAGGCGACCTGGCTGATCCCGGTGACCAGCAGCGGGTAGGCGAGGCCGAGGATCACCGTCATCACCAGCAGCATCCGCAGCGCGGTGAAGTGCGTGCGCACGGTGGTGGGCAGGGGCTTGGACATCTGGGGTTCTCCTCTCTCAGCTCAGGCCGGGGATGAACTGGACGACGAGGTCGATCAGCTTGATCCCGACGAAGGGGACGACCAGCCCGCCGAACCCGTACAGCCCGAGGTTGCGGCGCAGCAGGGAACTGGCGTCCGAGGGGCGGTACTTGACGCCGCGCAGGGCGAGCGGGATGAGGCCGACGATGACCAGGGCGTTGAACACGATGGCCGAGGTGATCGCGGACTGGGGGCTGTGCAGGCCCATGACGTTGAGCTTGTCCAGGCCCGGGTAGACCGCGGCGAACATCGCCGGGATGATCGCGAAGTACTTGGCGACGTCGTTGGCGATCGAGAAGGTGGTCAGCGCGCCGCGGGTGATCAGGAGCTGCTTGCCGATCTCGACGATCTCGATCAGCTTGGTGGGGTTGGAGTCCAGGTCGACCATGTTGCCGGCCTCCTTGGCCGCCATGGTCCCGGTGTTCATCGCGACGCCGACGTCGGCCTGGGCGAGGGCGGGGGCGTCGTTGGTGCCGTCGCCCGTCATCGCGACCAGCTTGCCGCCGGCCTGCTCCTTCTTGATCAGGGCCATCTTGTCCTCGGGGGTGGCCTCGGCGAGGAAGTCGTCCACGCCGGCCTCCTCCGCGATCGCCTTGGCGGTCAGCGGGTTGTCACCCGTGATCATGATCGTCTTGATGCCCATCCGGCGCAGCTCGTCGAACCGCTCCCGCATGCCCTCCTTGACCACGTCCTTGAGGTGGATGACCCCCAGGACCCTGGCCGGGGCCGTGCCCGCCTTGGCGGCGACCACCAGCGGGGTGCCGCCGGCCGCGGAGATGCCGTCCACCAGGGTGGAGACCTCGTCGGTGACGGTCCCGCCGTTGCCGGTCACCCAGGTGGTGACGGCGGCGGCCGCGCCCTTGCGGACCTGGTGCAGGCCGTCGGCCTCGTCGAGGTCGACGCCGGACATCCGGGTCTGCGCGGTGAACGGCACCCAGGTGGCGTGCGCCAACTCGCCCTGGGCGCGGGCCCGCAGGCCGTACCCGGTCTTGGCGAGGACGACGATCGAGCGGCCCTCCGGGGTCTCGTCGGCCAGCGAGGAGAGCTGGGCGGCGTCCGCCAGCTCCTCCGTGGGGACGCCGGCGGCGGAGAGGAACTCGGCGGCCTGGCGGTTGCCGAGGGTGATGGTGCCGGTCTTGTCGAGCAGCAGCGTGTTGACGTCACCGGCGGCCTCGACCGCGCGGCCGGACATCGCCAGCACGTTGCGCTGCACCAGCCGGTCCATGCCGGCGATGCCGATCGCGGAGAGCAGCGCGCCGATCGTGGTCGGGATGAGCGCCACGATCAGGGCGACCAGCACGATCATCGACTGCGGGGCGCCCGCGTAGGTGGCCATCGGCTGGAGGGTGACGACCGCGACCAGGAAGACGATGGTCAGCGAGGCCAGCAGGATGTTCAGCGCGATCTCGTTCGGCGTCTTCTGCCGGGCCGCGCCCTCGACCAGCGCGATCATCCGGTCGATGAACGACTTGCCCGGCTCCGAGGCGATCCTCACCACGATCCGGTCCGACAGCACCTTGGTGCCGCCGGTGACGGCCGAACGGTCGCCGCCGGACTCGCGGATGACGGGCGCGGACTCGCCGGTGATCGCCGACTCGTCGACGGAGGCGACGCCCTCGACGACGTCACCGTCGCCGGGGATGATCTGCCCGGCCTCGACCACCACGTGGTCGCCCAGCCGCAGCGCGGTGCCGGGGACCTCCTCCTCGCCCTGGCTCTTCGGCCAGTCGAGCAGCCGGCGCGCCATGGTGTCGGTCTTGGTCTTGCGCAGCGTGTCGGCCTGCGCCTTGCCGCGGCCCTCGGCGACGGCCTCGGCCAGGTTGGCGAAGACCGTGGTCAGCCAGAGCCAGACGGTGATCGACCAGGCGAACACGCTCGGGTCGGCCATCGCGGCGATCGTGGTGACCACCGAGCCGACCTCGACCACGAACATCACCGGGTTCTTCACCATCACCCGGGGGTCGAGCTTCTTCACCGCGTCCGGCAGGGAGGACACGATCAGCTTCGGGTCCAGCAGGCCGCCGGAGACTCTGTGCGGCGCCGCCGCGGCGGGCGCCTCCGGCTGCGTGGCCGGCTTGTCGGTAAGGGTGGACGACATCAGGAGAGACCTTCCGCGATCGGCCCGAGGGCCAGGGCCGGGAAGTAGGTGAGGCCGACGACGATCAGGACGACGCCCGACAGCAGGCCCACGAACAGCGGCTTGTGGGTGGGCAGGGTGCCCGGGGTGGCGGGGACGGGCTGCTGCTGGGCGAGCGAGCCGGCCAGCGCCAGGACGAAGACCATCGGCAGGAACCGGCCGAACACCATCGCCAGGCCGATCGCGGTGTCGTACCAGTCGGTGTTGACGGTGATCCCGCCGAACGCCGAACCGTTGTTGTTCGCACCCGAGGTGAACGCGTACAGCACCTCGGAGAAGCCGTGCGCACCGGAGTTCAGCATCTGGGCCCGCTCGCCCGGCAGCGCCATCGCCACACCCGTGCCGATCAGCACGATCGTCGGCGTGGTCAGGATGTAGAGGGAGGCGAACTTCATCTCCCGCCCGCCGAGCTTCTTGCCCAGGTACTCCGGGGTGCGCCCGACCATCAGACCGGCCACGAACACCGCGACGATCGCCAGGACCAGCATCCCGTACAGACCCGAGCCCACCCCGCCGGGCGCGATCTCGCCCAGCATCATGTTGAACATCGTGATCCCGCCGCCGAACGGCGAGTACGAGTCGTGGAAGGAGTTCACCGCGCCCGTCGACGTCAGCGTCGTCGACGCCGCGAACAGACCCGAGGCCGCGATGCCGAACCGCTGCTCCTTGCCCTCCATCGCCCCGCCGGCCGCCTGCATCGCCGTGCCGGAGTGCTGCGCCTCGAAGAAGGTGATCAGCGCGACCGAGGCCGCCCAGAACAGGCCCATCACCGCGACGATCGCGTAGCCCTGCCGGTGGTCCCCGACCATCCTGCCGAAGGCGCGCGGCAGCGCGAACGGGATCAGCAGGATGAGGAAGATCTCCAGGAAGTTGCTCAGCCCGGTCGGGTTCTCGAACGGGTGCGCCGAGTTGGCGTTGTAGAAGCCGCCGCCGTTGGTGCCCAGCTCCTTGATGACCTCCTGCGAGGCCACCGGCCCGCCCGGAACCGCCTGCGGGTCACCCACCAGGGTCGCGACCTCGTGGAAGCCGTGGAGGTTCTGCACCACCCCGGTCGCGACCAGCGCCAGCGCGAACACGACCGACAGCGGCAGCAGCAGCCGCAGGCAGATCCGGGTCAGGTCCACCCAGAAGTTGCCCAGCCGGTCCGTCCGGTTGCGGGTGAACCCGCGGATGAACGCCGCCACCACCGCGATGCCCACGGCGGCGGACACGAAGTTCTGCACCGCCAGACCGGCCATCTGCACCAGGTGCCCCATCGCGGACTCGCCGCCGTAGGACTGCCAGTTGGTGTTGGCGACGAACGAGATCGCGGTGTTCCAGGCCTGGTGGCCCTCCATCTGCGGAACGCCCAGGCTCAGCAGCAGGTGGCCCTGCAGGCGGATCAGGCCGTAGAGGAAGAGCACCGAGACGGCCGAGAACGCCAGCACCGAACGCAGGTACACCGGCCAGCGCTGGTCGGCGTCACCGTCCACGCCGATCACCCGGTACAGGCCGCGCTCGACTCTGAGGTGCTTGGAGGTGGTCAGGATGCGGGCGATGTAGTCGCCCAGCGGCCGGTAGCACAGGGCCAGGGCGCCGACGAGCGCGAGGACCTGCAACCAGCCCGTGAGAGTCGAACCCATGTCAGAACTTCTCCGGGTAGATCAGCGCCACGACGAGGTAGCCGACGAGGGCGACGGCCACGAGCAGACCCACAATGTTCTCGGCACTCACAGCTTCTCCACCCCCCGCGCGATCAGGGCGATGACGGCGAACACGGCGACCGTGACACCGACGTAGATGAGATCGGACATGGGCTCCACCACAGTGGTTCGGGGGTGGCCGCGAGCGCCCTCTGACGGGCCCCGTGCGGCGCCGGCGGCGGGCCGGCAGAGCCAGCCAAGCGCCTGTACGGGGCGTCACCGCGGTTCTTGACGCCCTCCATACGGATCCCGTTCGGTTGTTGACGAGGTCCATACGGGACCGTTCCCGGGCCGGCCGCACCGGAGGAACACGCCGAAGGGCCCCGGACAGCGCGGTGCTGTCCGGGGCCCCGGCGCGAGGCGTCAGGCGTTCTCGGGCGCCGGCAGCTTCTCGTACTCCGACCGCGCCGCCGGCTCACCGCGCCGGACCGCGCCGGGGGCCCGACGGGACGGGTGGTACGCCTTGGTGGAGGAGGTGAGCTGCCACGGCACGCTGATCACCATCACGCCGGAGGTGAACAGCAGCCGGCTCTTCAGCCAGAGCGCCGACTGGTTGTGCAGCAGGTGCTCCCACCAGTGCCCGACCACGTACTCGGGGATGAACACCGCCACCGCGTCGCGCGGGCTGCTGCGGCGGTACTCGCGGACGTACTGGACGACCGGCTTGGTGATCTCCCGGTACGGCGAGTCCAGGACCTTGAGCGGCACCTGGACGTCCAGCTCCTCCCACTGCCGCGCCAGTTCCTGGGTGGCGTCGTTCTCGACCGCGACGGTCAGCGCCTCCAGCGAGTCCGGCCGGAACGCCTGCGCGTAGCCGAGCGCCCGCAGGGTGGGCTTGTGCAGCTTGGAGACCAGCACGATCCCGTGGACGTTGGACGGCCGCACCGACTCGGCGTTCGGGTCGTCCACCGCCAGTTCCTCGGCCACGCTGTCGTAGTGCCGGCGGATGCCGCGCATCATCACCCAGAGCACCACCGCCGCGACCACGGCCAGCCAGGCGCCCTGCGTGAACTTGGTCAGCAGCACGATGACCAGCACCAGCGCCGTGGTGACCGCACCGAAGGCGTTGATCACCCGGGAGCGCTGCGCCGAGCCGCGGACGGCCGGGTCGGTCTCGGTGCCCAGCACCCGGTTCCAGTGCTTCACCATCCCGATCTGGGAGAGCGTGAACGAGGTGAAGACGCCCAGGATGTAGAGGTGGATCAGGCTGGTGACGTCCGCGCCGTACAGCCAGAGCAGCCCGCCGGCCACCACCGCGAGCGCGATGATGCCGTTGGAGAAGGCGAGGCGGTCGCCGCGGGTGTGCATCTGCCGGGGCAGGTAGCGGTGCTCGGCCAGGATCGAGGCCAGCAGCGGGAAGCCGTTGAACGCGGTGTTGGCCGCCAGGATGAGCACCAGCGCGGTGACGGCCTGGATGAAGTAGAAGAGGAAGCTCTGGTCCCCGCCGAAGATCGCGGCCGCCAGCTGGGCGATCACGGTCTGCTGCGGCGCGGTGTGGCAGTCCCCGGGGAAGCCGGTCAGCTGGCAGGCGTCGTCGGTGATGTGCACCTTGGACATCAGCGCCAGCGCGGTGATGCCGACGAACATGACCACGGCCGTGATGCCCATCACGGCCATCGTGGCGGCGGCGTTCTTCGACTTGGGCGCGCGGAAGGCCGGCACGCCGTTGGAGATCGCCTCGACACCGGTCAGCGCCGTACAGCCGGAGGCGAACGCCCGCAGGCCCAGCATCAGCAGGCCGAGGCCGGCCAGGGTGTCCTTCCCGTCCACCGGCAGGACCCCGTACGAGGCGCTGGCCGCCACCGGGGTGTGCCCGAAGGCCGCCTTGACCAGGCCGGTGACCACCATCAGCACGATGCCGCCGATGAACAGGTACGTCGGCGCCGCGAAGGCCTTGCCGGACTCCCGGACCCCACGCAGGTTCATCGCCGCCAGCAGGACGACGAAGCCGACCGCCAGCTCGACCCGGTAGTCGGCCAGCGAGGGCAGCGCCGAGATGATGTTGTCGACGCCGGAGGCCACCGACACCGCGACCGTCATCACGTAGTCGACCAGCAGCGACGCCGCCACCACCAGGCCGGAGTTGGCGCCCAGGTTGCGGGACACCACCTCGTACGAGCCGCCCCCGCTCGGGTAGGCGTGCACGACCTGGCGGTACGACATCACCACGACCGCCATCAGCGCGACCACACCGGCCGCGACCCACGGGGTCAGGTACAGGAAGGCGGTGCCACCGACGGTGAGCACCAGCAGGATCTCCTGGGTCGCGTAGGCGACCGAGGAGAGCGGGTCGGAAGCGAAGATCGGCAGCGCCAGCCGCTTGGGGAGCAGCGTCTCGCCCAGCTCTTCGCTGCGCATGGCCTTGCCGATCACTAGGCGCTTGAGCGCCTGGGGCACGTTGAACACATGGGCGAGCGTAAGGGCCTTTATCGGGGTGGCAATAAGCCTCGGCGGAGTACCGGGCGGGCCCTGCACGCCCATTGGGCGGAGTGTTCCCGCAGGTCGCAGCCGCTATGTGCGGGTCTTTTCGGGGCGGGCGGGGGCGTTTCGAGGGCGTTAAGCCCCCCCGTTAAGACATCGTCAAGATATGACGATCGGATGGGACAACTTGGACATTCCCTCCCATATCTCCCCCGACCCCGCCCCGTCCCGCGCTGCCCCGTCCCGCGCCATCCCGCACCGACCCCCGCCCCGTCCCGCGCCGTCACATCCGCATCCGGAGCCGGCAGACCACCGCGTCGGTGTGGCGGCGCAGGGCCCGGTCGATGACGGCGCCGCGCCGGTTCTGCAGCGCCCGCTGCCAGAAGCGGACCGGCTCGACCTCGGGGATCAGCACGGTGAGGCGGTCGTAGGTGTGCTCGCCGTCGGCGGCGAGGTCGTTGACGAAGGCGGCGATCGGCGGGCCGAGCCGGCGGTGGCCGTCGGGGATCTCCACCAGCGGCACGCCCGGCTGCCAGAGCTCCCAGTCCCGGCGCAGCGCCTCGGCCTCGGCGCCGTCGTGGACGACGGTGACGGCGAGGACCTCGTCGCCGAGGGAGAGGGCGGCGGAGAGGGCGTCGCGGGTGAGGCGGGTGATGGCGGTGACGGGGACGAGGACCAGGCTGCGCTGCGGGGTGAGGGGGCCGGGGACGTGGCCCAGTTCGAGGCGTTCGCCGATCCGGGCGTAGCTGCGGTGGATCGCTTCGAAGAGGAGCACGAGCAGGGGCAGGGCGAGGCAGATGCCCCAGGCGCCCTCGGTGAACTTGGTGCCGGTGACGACGACGGCGGCGACGCCGGTGAGGAGGGCGCCGAAGCCGTTGAGGGCGGCCTTGGCGTGCCAGTGGGCGGGCCGCTCCAGCCACCAGTGCCGGACCATGCCGACCTGGCAGACGGTGAAGCCGACGAACACCCCGATGGCGAACAGCGGGACCAGGCGGTTGACGTCCCCGCCCGAGCCGGCCAGCAGCACGGCGGAGACCACCGCGAGGAAGAGGACGCCGTGGCGGTGGACCTGCCGGTCGGCGCGCAGGGCGAAGACGTGCGGCAGGTGGTTGTCGCGGGCCAGGAGGTGGAGCAGGACGGGAAGCCCGCCGAAGGAGGTGTTGGCGGCCAGGCCGAGCAGGACGACGGTGGCGAACTGCACCAGGTAGAAGCCGGCGCCGTGGCCGAGCGAGGCGTCGGCGAGCTGGGCGAGGACGGTGACGCCCTCCACCGGCTGGAGGTGGAAGCGGCCGATCAGCACCGCCAGTCCGATCAGCATCACGCCCAGCAGTGCGCCGAGCGCCACCTCGGTGTGCTGGGCGCGCTTCACGCCCGGCGTGCGGAAGGAGGGGACGGCGTTGGCCACCGCCTCCACGCCGGTCAGCGCCGAGCAGCCGGCCGCGAAGGCCTTGAGCAGCAGCAGCGCGCCCACGGTGGTGGCGTTGCCGGCCAGCGCGGAGGCGTGTCCGGCGGCGGCCTCGGTACTCGCCGGCGCGTCCCGGAACAGGCCCACCACGATGATCGCCAGGATCGAGAGCACGAAGACGGCGGTGGGCGCCGTGAACCAGCGCGCCGACTCGGCGATCCCCCGCAGGTTCACCGCCGTGACCAGCGCCAGCACGCCCAGGCAGAGCCAGACCCGGTCGTCGTACAGGCCCGGCACCGCGGAGGTCAGCGCCGCCACGCCGGCCGTCACCGACACCGCCACGTTCAGCACGTAGTCGATCACCAGCGAGGCCGCCGCGGTCAGCGCCGTCCGCCGCCCCAGGTGCGCCTTCGCCACGGCGTACGAGCCGCCGCCGTCCGGGAACGCCGCGATCACCTGCCGGTACGAGGCCACCAGCACCGCCAGCAGCACCGCGATCGCCACCGTCACCGGCACCGTGAACCCGAGCCCGTACGCCCCGGCCGCCGCCAGCACCAGCACGATCGACTCCGGCCCGTAGGCCACCGACGCCATCGCGTCCAGCGACAACGCGGCCAACCCGCCCAGCGCGGTGAGGCGGTGACGCTCGTCCGGATCGGAGGACCGGGCGGTACCTGGCGGCTCGGGCTCGGCGGTGACGGCCTGGGCGGCGACGGGGCTGGACATCGAACGGAACCTCCGCGATCGGGCTACTGCTCCCGATCCTGCGGGCCGTGCACCCCCGCATTCCGCCCCCCTACGCGTTCTTGACGCCGCGGCGGCGGCCCTTGACGCCGTTTTGAGGGAGAGGGGGAGGTGGACGGGGGCGGGCGGACCGTTGTCCCGGCGGGCGCCGGTTGGGAAGACGATCAGCTCGTACGGAGGACTCCCGGCGCATCCTGACACGTCCGGGACTGCTCAGCGGGGAGGCTGAAAGGCCGCGCCCGCCCCCTGGGGAACACTTTGCTGCCTCGTAAAGGTAATTGCAAGCCATGTGCAATAAGGCGCGGCACATCGCTGGACTACTCTCCGCACATGAACCGTCACCCTGAGCCCCTCCTGCTCATCGACCTCGACCACACCCTCGTCGAGCGCGACGGCGGCGCAGACGCCTGGACCCCCGCCTTCTGCACCACCCACGGACTACCCGCCGACGCCGCCCCCACCGTCTTCACCCTGTTCCGCGCCGACCCCTCCCCCACCGGCTTCACCCGGATCGCCGCACACTACGGCCTCACCCACACCGGCCGGGCCCTCTGGGACGCCCACGTCGCCCACGAGGCCGCCCGCACCCACCTGCTGCCCGGCGTCCCCGACGCCCTCGCCACCCTCCGCGAGGCCGGCTGGACCATCGCCGTCGTCACCAACGGCCACACCGACATCCAGCGCGCGAAACTCGCCCGCACCGGCCTGCTCCCCGCCGTCGACGCCGTCTGCGTCTCCGAGGAGGCCGGCGCCCGCAAACCCGCCCCCGAGATCTTCCACCTCGCCGCCGCCCGCCTCGGCCGCACCCTCACCCCCGCCGACTGGATGGTCGGCAACAACCCCGCCACCGACATCTGCGGCGCCCACGCCACCGGCCTCCGGTCCATCTGGATCACCCCGGCCCCGCCCCCGCCGCTCCCCCCGTCCCACCCCGCCCCCACGCACACCGCCCCCGACACACCCGCCGCCGCCGCGCTCCTCCTCGCCACCCCCTGACCCCCGTCAGCCCGGAAAACAGAACCGGCCCGAACAGCGTTTCCGCTGTTCGGGCCGGTCTGGTAATCCAGTGGCTGGTGCAGGGTTCGAACCTGCGTAGCTTGCGCGACAGATTTACAGGCCGCTGGCCAGGGGCGTTCTGACCATGCAACTCCTGCTCCCGGGCCTGATCTGGTCCGCCCCTGGTCCGGATCATGGTCGCGGTGACCCTTGCCAACAAGTAGATACGGGCAGGACAGGAGGACGGACCGTTACGAGTGTCGCCACTTCATCAAGCCCCGGCGCGGGGCACGCTGCGGGCGCCGCTCCCACCGTCGGCCCGCTCCGCGCGCGCCGTGCGGAACGGGAAGAGACCGGGCCATGGGTCGCGAGCACCGCACGATCGACGCGCGGCCAGAGCCTGTGTCCGCCGGGGGATCGGCCGACGCTGGGATGAAACGGGAGCTGGGGTGGGTGACGGGTTAACACGGCGCGACCGAAACGCTACGCTCACTGGCCAGCACACCGTGATGACGATCAGCGCTCGCGCTGGCTAGGGGATGAAGTGCACACGCTCACGGGAAAGCGAGTGGCCAAGTTTGCACGAGACTTTGGCTTCGAGGGGAACGAGGCGAAGCAGTTCGAGCTGTACGTCGCAGCCAACTACCTCTTCCCTTACGTACGGGACGATGTTGAGCAGATCGAGCGCACTGTTCTCGGCGGTGGCACCGATGAGGGAATCGATATCGCTGCCGTCGTAGTCAACGGACAGATCGTCTTCGAACCCTCTGAAATCGACGACCTTATCTCCGATCAGACATCTAATTCGGCTAGGGTAGTCTTCATCCAGGCCAAGACAAGCGAGTCCTACGACTCTAAGCTCATCGCGAAGTTTCTCCACGGCGTCGAGGCTGTGACAAAGTACGCGATTAATTCGAACAGCGTCAAGCTTCCTCCAGCCCTGGTCGACCTGGCTGCTTTGATCGATCGGATCGCAGAGAACGGCGACAAGTTTCAAGAGACGCGAATCCCGTGCGAACTCTTCTATGTCACCACCAGCAGCAATGACGGCAAAAGCGCACAGCAAGAACTTCAGGTCACAGAAGCAATCGGCCGCATTCGAGATCTCGGCATTTATTCAGAAACCTTCCACCTCGAAACTCATGGCCACGATGCGCTAGCCGCAAAGCTGAAAGAGCGTCACGGGCCACAGAACATTCGATTTAACTTCGAGAAGCGGCAGACCATCCCTGCGACTGAGCGCGTGAGCGAAGCTTACATCGGGCTTTTGTCCGGCGCGGAGGTGATGAAGTTGCTGACGGATGAAACTGGCTCCGTACGGCCAGGGATCTTCGACGACAATGTGCGCCTCGATCTCGGCAGCCAAAACCCAGTGAATATCCGGATCGCGAGAACCCTCCAGAGCGACGACCGGGAGCACTTTCCCTTCCTCAACAACGGGCTCACGATCATTGCAACATCTCTCCAAGGGTCGGGTGACAGATTCTTCATATCCGGGTATCAGATCGTAAACGGCGGACAGACGAGTCACCAGCTCGCAAGGTGGGCGGCCAGCGAAGCGGTTAAGGCCAATCCCGCCCTTCTCTCTGACCTTTGGATCCCGGTCAAGATTGTCAGCTCAGGCGACGCCGGGGTGCGAACGAGCGTGGCGATCGCCACTAACCTGCAAACTCCCATCAGCTCAACTGACATCCAGGCGAGTTCCCAGATGGCAAAGGATGTGGAAGAGTTTTTCAACCAGTCGGGCGTAACCGGCCTACGTTATCTGCGGCAGAACCAGCACGCGTCTCTTGATTTCCCGCGGACTCGCGTTGTCACGACTCCCGAGCTCAACCGAGCAGTCGCTGCAACACTGTTTGGCGATTCTTTCCGAGCGATCGGCACTCCAAAGGAGCTAGAAGCTGAGGGCTCGCTTGTTTGGGATGAATACTCCGTCGAGGCTTACTACTACGCAGCCTGGATTTTGTACCGCGTAGACAGATTCTTCGCCCGGACGCCCGACTCAAATACTCTCAAAGCCGCGAAGTATCACATCGCGATGATGGTGTCCGCTTTGATCACGCCGGGGCTTGTACCTCTCTTCGAAACCCCTGAGCCGGAGACAGCAAGACGGCGACTCAGGGAAGCCAAGAAGCTTAAGTTCAAGATTTCAGACTCGGAGAAAATTGAAGCAGCGATCACTACTGCGGTCAAGCTTGCCACCGAGCAGTTTCAGTCCGTCTTGAGCCAAGGCAGGAGTTTGCGCAAGGACGATGTGCGCAACCGTCGCAACCAGGAGGCTCTACTGCAAAAGGTCAAGGCGTTGAGCGCCGAAGTCTGATTCTTGGCTTTCGATACATCAGCCGAAAGTAGTCAGACGAAGAAGGCCCGGGATCGACGCTCATTGAAAATCCCCGGCCCTCTGGTCTCCCCGTACGAGTCGGGCAGCCTGCGGCTTGAATGGTGCAGCTTTGCGGCACCAAGAGCCATTCTCTTCAGCTTGCAATGCAGACGGCCCCGGACGGTGAGTTCCGGGGCCTCCTCTCGGCCGTATGAGGTCAACCAGCGCCACCAAACGTTGACAACCGACGACGGCATACACACTGGTCAGCGGGTCGTGCTGGTCTCCAGCCGCAGGCCAGCACGGTGCCTGATCAGACCTTTGTTCATCGGGCCAGGGCGTCCGCGATGAGCTCCATCGAGTCCACGATCACCACGGCACCGGCGCCAGCCAGCTTGACGTCCTTCCCCGGCTTGTTGGCGTATCCGATCGTCGGGACGCCAGCGGCCTCCCCAGCCTCAACGTCGCGGGCCGCGTCGCCGATGAAGATGCAGTGCTCCGGCCCGGTGCCCGCGGCCTTCATAGCTTCGAGCAGGAGACGCGGGTTCGGCTTCATGGAGGAGGGGTCGCCCGGGGAACGTCCGAAGACGCCGACCACGTAGTCGCCGAGGCCGTGCTCGGCGAGGTAGGTCTCGATGGCCGCGCCTGCGTTGTTGCTGACCACGGAGACCAGCCGGCCTGAGCGGGCAGACGCACGCAGAACCGATTCTCCGCCGGGGGTCGGGTGGGCTACCCGAACAGCTTCGGTCTCCAGCGCGGCCAGCGCGGCGTCCGTGCTGTCCGTGAGATCGGGGCGGGCCTCTGAGACCAGCCGGAGCAGGGCTAGCGGGTCGCTCTCCTCCTCCGCCCCGGCCGGGGCCTTCTCGCCGGTGGCGAGCAGGCCCTCACGGAGACGCCGCGCCACCCCCGGGGCGGGGAGGCCGGCGAAGACTGAGCACACCGGGCCGTCGAAGTCGAGGAGTACGTGCTTCACCGGCCGCAGCACGTCGGCAAGTTGCTGAGGGGTGGCGGTCATGGCTGCCGCTCGTACGCGATCGTGCTCCACACACTGTCGAACCACATCTGGGCCTGCTGGACGTACTGCGACCCGAGCGAGGCGTCATCCGGGCCGGCGGCGTGGTGGAACAGGGTGGTGTCCTTGCCGGTCACGTCGTAGAAGGTGTGGGCCGCGTCCGCGATCGTCACCGTGCGCTCGCGGAGCGGGTAGAAGCCGAAGAACGCCTCCGCGCGGTTCAGGATGTACAGCTTGAAGAGGCTGGACGCCCGGTGGACCTTGACCTCGACGCTTGCCTTCTGGACGAGCCCCAGCTCCGCCAACATCTCCACCGAGTGCGCGATGCCGCCGGCGTTCGTCAGGGCGATGTTGCGCGCACGCTCCCGGAGGGCTTCCTCGTCCTGGAGCCCGTCGACCAGGACCGGCACAGCCATCGGCGCCGTGGTGTCCGGCAGCAGCAACCGGATCGTGATGGACTCCGGCGCCAGCCGGCCGGAGCGGACCTTGTCGAGCGGCTCCTGCAGCGCGTTGTGCAGCGTCTCGCTGGAGAACCCGGCGAAGTCGAGGGTCACCTGCTGCTGCTCGAAGGCCGCTTCGAGGTGGGGCCGCAGCCCGACCGGTCGAGAGGTCCTCTCGCGGACGAAGGAGCCGCTCCCCTGCCGCGTCACGATCAACCCCTCCGTGCGGAGCAGGTCGAGCGCCTTGTCCACCGTGCCGCGCGCCACGCCGAAGTGCTTCGCCAATTCGGGGCCGGAAGGAAGCTTGTCGCCGGTCTCGAAGCCCGGCTTCTTCGTGAGGATCGAGGCCCGCAGAGAGCTGCCGACCTGCTGATACGGGGGGCGAGAGTCATCCGGGTCTAGGGCCATGGGCCAATGCTAGGGGAGGTGCCCAACAGGCGCGAGAAACCCAACTCTCTTGACCTGCCTAAGCAGGTTGTCTATGTTGTGAGTGCCGCACCAAGTGAGACAGGGGCGACACGGAGGGGCCTTCTTTGGGCTGCTCTGAGCTGCACAAATGCGCCTATGGGGATAGGCGAAGGGGCCCGGGACAGATCGGGCCGAGGTCGACCGCGCCTTGGCATGCGGATGGCATGGACCGAGAGGTCCGCGTCCGCCTTGAAAGACGCACCCCCCGCCAGTTCACCGCCGAGCTCCTCGGCTCCGGACCGGCGCGGTCTCAGTGAACGAGTGTCTTTGGTCCCTGATCCGTGCCGCCCGCGGCGGGTCGGGGGTCATGGCTGCTCGTGACGTGACGAGTAGCTGGCCCTGGATTCGGGGCCGCCGCGCTTTCCTTGGCCGGGCGCGCGGCAGCCCCTGGGGCCCACCTCCCACTGGAAGAGGTAGACCCGTGAAGTCGATTGTTGCAGGTCAACACGCCTTGGGCACCGAGGAGTTCGCGGAGCTGGCGTTGGGCGTGGACGAGGAGCTGTTCGCCGGCGTGGTCGGCGAGTCGGCGATCGAGCGCCAGGCCCGGTTGGACGTGGCGTACGCGGTGCTGGCGGACCTGCGCCGGGAGGACCCGGAGCTGGCTGCCTACGCCGAGCAGCAGATGAGGACGGCGCCGGTGCTGCCGTTGCGGCGCCCGGTAGTCACCCGTCGCACCGCCAGCGTCGAGCGGGTGGCGGCGTGAGCGGCCTGGGCGACTACCGCGCCGAGCGGCGGGCCGACCGTCAGGCCGACCGCGCCGACGCCCGAGCGGACCGGCGGGAGGAGCGCGAGCAGAACCGGCTGGACGCCGAGGCGGCCCGCCAGCAGCGGGAGGCCGACCGGCGAGCCGCCGAGGAGGCCCGGAACCGGCGACGGGCGGCGCGAGCCGCGCGCCTCGGCCGGGCGACCGGGTGGGTGACGGCCAACCCTTCGCGAGCGTTCGTCCGGTTCGTGCAGGCCTGCTCGATCGTGCCGGCCGTGGCGTCTCAGGTCGCCGCGCTCGACCACGCCGAGGTGTACCTGCTGCTCGCGGTACTGCTGGCCGCGATGCTGGAGGGCGGCGCGTGGGCGCTGGTCGCCATGGGCGCCCAGGCCGAAGGCGAGCGCTCCACCCGCACCTACCGACTCGGCGCGTGGGCGGCCGGCGCGGTCGCCGGGGGCATCAACTTCGCCCACGGCTGGCAGCAGTACCCCGCGCACCACTGGGTCGCGTTCGTGCTGGCCCTGTCCAGCATCGGCGCCGTCTGGCTGACCGACCTCCAGACCCACGGCGGCCGCGGCCCGACCACCGCCGAGAAGAAGCAGGCGAAGGAACGGGCCGAGCACGCCCGCCGCCGCTCCGAGCACCACCCCGAAGTCCGGGAAGTCGCCGACCGCCTGCTGTCCGCCGCCCCGTTCGGCGAGCTGCTGGCCGACGAAGCGTGGCGGATCGCGTGGGAGTACGTCCACGGCGTCACCGTCCCCGGCCTGACGGCCGACCTGCTGGCCCAGCGGCTCAATGCCCGCGCCCGGGTGGCGGAGCTGAGCGCGCTCCCGGCGCCCGCCGATCTGTGGCCGGGAATGCCCGACGACCCGTTCCCCGCCCTCACCCTCCCGCTGCCCTCCGGGCCGTCCGACGGCGTCTACCTCGACACCGTTCCCGACGACTTGCGGAAAGCTTCCCCGATCACGGTCGAAAGCCTGGAAGCCCTTTACGGAACGGGGTCATACGTACCCGCACCCGATTCCGAGGCGCCCAGGGCAGGCCGCACGGACGAGGCTGTCGGGAACGCTTCCGGCGTCGCCGGGAAACGCCTCCTCGACCCGGTCGACCTCACCAGGATTCGCGCCCTGGCCGACGACCTCGCCTCGCACGGCCAAGAGCTCACCACCAAGAAGGTGCGCGACGCCCTCGGCTGCCGCAACGACTACGCCGTGCGCCTGCGCCGCCACGTCGACACCGAGCGCAACAACCCGCCGACCGCCGCCTGAGCGTCCGCCGCGAGGACATCTTCCCCCCTCTCCCAGATTCGCCCCACCACGCACACATTGAGGGCAGTGTCATGACCCTGACCAGAATCGCACCCCCCATCCCGCCCATCACCGAAGCGGACCGCGCCCACGCCGCCGGCGCCGCCGCTCGCTTGCTCACCCGTCTCGTCGGCGCGAAGGGCGGTGCTCGATGAGCACGCACAAGCAGGTGCCCGGCCTGGGCATCGCCCGCCTCGACGGCGGCGGCCTCGCCTACCGCCTGGCTGACCCTCTGACGATCGACGAGGTCGGCGGCCTCGCTCGCCAGTCGTGGTGCCACCGCCTAGTGGTCACCGACGCCTCCGCCGACGGCCGGCGCCCCGCCGAGATCAGGGCGATCTGTGAGCTGGACGGCGAGCCGTTCGTCCTCGTCGGCCAGATTGGGGAGGGCGCCTGATGTTCGGCATCGGCAAGAAGCAGTCCGCCCAGCCCCAGTCCCGCCAGCAGCGCAGGGCGAAGGCCGTCCGCAAGGCGGACAGGGCCGGGCACGCCGCGATCGACGCGCTCCCCACCAGCCGCAGCATCACGGCCTGGCGGTACCTCCCGGGTGCCTCGCGGAGCTCCTCCTGACCACCCCTTGGGCCCGGTTCCGGCCGGGCCCCCTCCTAAGGAAGAGATCCATGGCCTACACGCTGTGCCTGCTGTTCCTACTGGTCGACGCCGTAATCGCGTGCCTGTGCGTCCGCGAGCTGATCCGCCGGGGGTGGAAGTGAGCTACGACCAGATCCCCCAGCTGCCCACCGACCACCACAACGCCGTCGACTGGCAGCGCGTCAAGCGCGCCGCCCGCCTGCAGCACCCGGTCCGGACCGCCGCGACCCTGGGCGTCGGCATCGTCCTCGCCCCGTGGTGGACCGACCACGCCGCCCTGCCGCTGATCGCCACCTACGGCCCGGCCGCCGCGTTCGGGCTGGCCGCCATGACCAGCGTGTACGCCTCGGTGGTCATGGCCAACGGCCGCATCCGGCCCCTCGTCCGCCGCGCGGCCGCCGTTGTCCTGGTCGCCGCCGTCGCCGGGACCCTCTTCGCCTCCCCCGTCCGTACCCTCATCGCCGCCTGGATCATGGAGAGCTGAGCCGTGAACCTGATCGACTTCACCCACGTCGTCACCCGCGCCGGCGCCGCGTTCGGCTTCGCCGTGATGGCGATCACCGCCATGGCGCTCTACTACTCCAACGGCCGGACCGTGGCCTCGCTGAAGCGACGGGCCGTCTGGCTGCCCTGGGTCGGGCCCGCCCTGACGATGGTCCTGGCCTCCGCCGTCACCGGCGGCGTGATCGGCAAGATCTCCGGCGGGTTCACCGGTACCGGCAACAAGGCCGGGCAGGCGGTCGGCCACGTCGGCATCGGCCAGGACGGCGCCGGCGCCGTCGACGTCTCCACCGGCGAGGTGCTCTCCTACTCCGGCTCCTGGCTGGTCCTGGTCCTGGTCGTCGGCGTCGCCCTGTTCATCTGGTTCGCCAAGTCGTGGAAGGAGCGGGCACTGGCCGTCTCCGGCGCCCTTACCGGCGCGACCTGGGGCATCGCCTCCTCCATCGGCGGCTGGGCCGCGATGGTCGGCGTCCCGCTGGTCTCCTGGATCGGCGAGCTGGTGATCGGTTGATGACCGCGCCCACCATCGAGCGCACCCAGCGCGGCGCCCAGCACATCGCGCTGTTCCTCGCTCACTGGGCCGGCGGCCACACCGTCAGCGAGGAGGAGATCATCCGGCGCATCGTCAAGGCCCGCCAGGAGGCCCACGCCACCGCCGTGGCCGAGGCCGGCCGCCAGGCGAGGGCCGCCCACAAGAAGGCCACCCGCCTTCGCCGGTCCGCCGAGGAGAACGGTGGCCTGGTCCCGGCCCAGATGACCGCGCTGGCCACGGCCGACTTCGAGGCACGGCGCCACGACGCCGCGATGTCGGCCCTGGGCGAGTTCACCATGCCGGTGCTCGACCCCGGCCACGTGCGGCATCGACGCCACCGGATCGCCGCCTGGCGGTGCGCGATACTCGCGTCGCCGGTCGCCGGGGTGCTGGCAGCCTCGTGGATGTTCTCGGGCAACGTGTTCCTGTTCAGCGTGCTCGGCGGCGTCGGCGCGTGCCTGGCACGCGGGGACAAGCCGTTCGCGCTGGCCGTCCGCGCGGTGCCGGCCGAGCTGGTCGCCGCGACGCCGCTCGTGCTTCCGATCGCGTCCGCCAGCGTGGTGGAACCGGGGGACGAGCAGGAGTCGGAGCTGGTGCTGGTCGACTCGGGAGAGTGGCGCGACGACCTCCGCCTCTACGTCGAGCACGCCGTTGCCCACGCCGACCTCCAGGGCCGCGCGGGCGTTCACGTCGTGGACCTCCTCAATGGCCTCCAGGAGTCCGGCCGCTACCTCGGCTTCACCAAGTCGAGCTTCCCCGCCAAGCTCCGCGACGCGGGTCTGCCCGTCACCGGGATCAGCATCAAGGGCGACAACCAGCTCGGCGTCAGGTACGACCAACTCGCCAAGGAGCTCGGCCGCTCCCCGCGGCTGCCCGCCCACCTGGTCCCCGACCTGACCGCGGATGAAACCGCGCTCGCGGGGGAGGGGAGCCCCTTCCAGAGCCCCTCCCCCGCTTCCCGGCAGACCGCCTAGACGCACTAGACGCGCAGGTCAGCCATCTAGCGTCTACGTCTAGCCGCAGATCTAGCCTCTCCCCGGAAGGGGATGTGGATCACCACGGGAGTCCGCTCACGCCCCGGGCCCTGGCGCCCACCTACAGGCCTGGGAACGCGGCCCTAAACGCACGAAGCCCCGCAACAACCGTCGACCTTGCCGGGTGACTGGCGGTTGCTGCGGGGCCAATCCGATCCCTCTCAGAGACCAGAGGTCTTCAAGCATGCCCGGAAACACCACCGCGCCGCAGCCCCGCTGCGAGGCCGCCCACCTCGGCGACGCCAGCCCGTGCGAGGGCCCGCGTGACGCCGTGACCGTCCTCAACCGCCACGGCGACGCCGCCAAGGCCTGCGTGCACCACGGCACGCGCCTGTACGCCAGCCTCATCGACCCCCGGGTCCGCCCCGTCAGCGTCCCCGGCGCCGCCACCGACGTCTGCAACGGCGCCCAGGCCACCTCCGCGTTCGCCTGGCTCGACCACCACCAACTTCCCAACGAGGACGAGCGGTGACCGAGAACTCCTTGAACGTGATCCCGTTCCGGCCGGAGCCCGCCGAGGTCCTCACCGCCGAGCAGGCCGTTATTGGCGCCGCTCTGCTCGACCCCACCCGCATCCCCGCCCTCGCCGAGGTCCTCGGCGACCCGGGCGTGTTCTACCGCCCCGCCCACGAGACGATCTGGCGCACCATCACCCGCATGAGCATGGCCGGGCGGCCCGTCGACCCGCTGCTGCTGACCGACGTCCTGCACGCCCAGGGCGACCTGAACAAGGTCGGCGGGCCTGGCTACCTGCACACCTGCATCGCCGCCACGCCCACCGCCGCCAACGGCGAGTACTACGCCGACCTCGTCCGGGCCGGCGCCGAGCGCCGCCGCATCAACACCACCACCAGCCGTCTCGCCCACCTTGCCGGCGACCAGCACGCCGACCTCGCCGACGTCCGCACCGCAGCCCTCGCGGCGCTCGCCGACCTCGCCTCCGGAGAGACCTGGCTCGCCCCCGTCCCCCTCGACTCCCACGGCGCCCTGCCCACGTTCCCCGTCCACGCCCTGCCCGACTGGGTCGGCGCCTACGTCGAAGCGGTCGCCGAGTTCACCCAGACCCCGCCCGACATGGCTGCCACCATGGCCCTCGCCGCCCTCTCTACCGCCGCCGGCGGTCGCGTGAACGTCGAGATCCGGCCCGGCTGGCGCGAGCAGTCCAACCTCTACCTGGTCTGCGCGATGCCCCCGGCCAGCCGCAAGAGCGACGTGTTCGCGTTCATGACCGGCCCCGTCTACCGGGTCGAGGACGAGCTCCAGGCCGGCGCCAAGATGGCGATCATCGAGGCCCAGACCGCCAAGGAGACCGCCCTCGCCGAGGTCGAGGCCCTCATGCACAAGGCTCGCAAGAACCCCGACCTCGACCGCGCACACCTGGTCGCCGAGATCTCCGCCGCCCGAATGGTCGCCGAGGAGATCGCGGTCCCGCCGACCCCCCGCCTAACGATGTCCGGGGACCTCACCCCCGAGACCGTCACCCACCACCTGGGCGTCCACCGCTGCCTCGCCGCGCTGAGCCCGGAGGGCGACCTGTTCGACAGCATCGCCGGCCGCTACAGCAGCAAGCCCAACCTGGGCGTCTTCCTCCAGGCCCACAAGGGCGAGCGGCTCCAGACCGACCGCATCACCCGCGAGCAGCCCACTGTCGACAAGCCCGCCCTCACCATCGGCGTCACCCCGCAGCCCGCCGTCCTCCAGGAACTCGGCGCCGCCCCCGGCGCCCGCGACCGCGGCCTGCTCGCCCGCTTCCTCTACTCCCTGCCGCCCTCCAACCTCGGCTACCGCAAGATCCGCACCACCCCCATCCCTGACGCCACGGCCACCACCTACGACGTCCGCCTCACCGCGCTCCTGCACACCCTGACCGCCCTGGACGAGCCCGTCACCGTGACGATGACCGACGCAGCCGACCTCGCCATCGAGAAGCTCCAGGAGAGGTACGAGGTCCAGCTCCGCCCGGACGAGCCGCTCGCCCACATCAAGGACTGGGCCGGCAAACTCGTCGGCCACATCGCCCGCATCGCCACCCTGCTCCACCTCGCCGACCACACCGCCGTCGACTGGCGAGCCCCCGTCCAGCCGGCCACCGTCGACCGCGCCGCCGAGATCGCCGAGTACTACACCGCCCACACCCTCGCCGTCTTCGACCTCATCGCCGCCGACCCCGCCACCGACGACGCCCACGCCCTCCTCCAGTGGCTCCAACGACCCCGGAAGGACGGCACCCACCGCACCCACATCAAGGCCCACGACGCCGTCGCCAGTAGCCGCCGCTTCAAGAAGGTCGCCGACGTCGAGCCTGCCCTGCAGTTGCTCGAACAGCACGGCTGGCTCCGCTCCGACCAGCCCCCCGCCAGTGGCCAGCGTGGGCGCCCCCAGGCCGTCACCTACCGCGTTCACCCGGTCGCGAGCACCCCCACCGGCACGGACGCGACCAGGTAACCGTCAGGGATGTCAGGACTAAGCCCCGACCAGCCCAAAGCGCCACCAGACGGCCTGTCAGGGAACGTCAGGGCTGCCAGGGATAACCGAGATCTCCTGACAGCCCTGACAATCCCTGACGCCCCAACAGGGGCCATGTCGGCAGGTCAGCGAGTTCCCCTGACATCCCTGACGCATCCGGCCCCGACTCCCGTCCCGATGGAGAGTCCTCCGATAGCCGCTCTTGGCCAGCCTGTCGCCAGCACATCCCCAGCAGTGACAGTAGCGTCACCCCGCGAGCTACATCGCCTGCACATCCGCAACCGCTGTACTCAGCTCCTGCGCCCACTTCTCCCGGACCCAGGTGTCCGCCGAATCGGATGATCCAGTGGCAATCAGATCATTCTGTATCGCGGTGAACTCCCCCACCGGATCGGCGGCTATCCGACGCAGCGTCGGCATGTACTGCGCTGGCAGTACTGCCAAGTGCAATTTCACCTCCTGGGATTGGGCAGCTCCGATCACGCTGGTGCCCAGGAGTGAGGCCAAGCTCATCAGTGTCTCCAGGCAGAACTCAGCCCGTCGCTGCGTGATCAACTCTCGGCCTGGAAGTGACGAGCTGATACGTCGCAAGAAGAAGTGCCACCGTTGACAGTCCGGCGGACACCAGATCCCCCAGGCTCATCTCCCACTTCCACCATCCCGCCGCCGTTTCCACTGCGCCCACCCCTTTCTCGCGCATGCACCGACCTGGCGGGTCGAACCTAGTCCTTGATCAGACGTCTGTCAGGCACCTTCTTTGGCCGATGAGAGCGCAACTGCGTACCGGCCTGCCAGGGCGCGGAATCCCGTCGGCGGGGTGCCTGCGGGCTGGTCGCGCCGCCGGCGCGACCAGCCCGAAGCATCGCCGATCAAGACCACCCGCCAGATGACACAAGACCCGTTACACACCACAACCACCATCCGCACCCACAGCAGGAGACTTCGCCATGCCCAAGCGCGAACTGCTCAAGCTCCCCGTCGTGCTCGCCGAACTCGGTATGTCCCGTGCCGCCTTCTACCGGATGCGCGCCCGGGGCAAGGGCCCGCGCCTCATCAAGCTCCCCAACGGTCAGGTCCGGATCGACCGGGCGGACCTGGACGCGTGGCTCGACTCCTGTGAGGTGGCCGCCTGATGCCCACCTCCTACAAGGTCACGTTCTGGGAGCACCGCCACCGGCCCGACCGCCGCAAGCCGTGGATGGTGCGGTGGACGGTGAACAGCCAGGAGTTCTCCGAGTCCTACCTCACGAAGACCCAGGCGGACGGCCGGAAGGCCGAACTGCTCATCGCAGCGGCCTCTCACCAACCCTTCGACACCGAAACGGGTCTCCCGCTCGCGGAGCTTCGCCAGCGCCAGGAGGAGCAGAACTCCGTCACCTGGTACCAGCACGGACGGAACTATGTCGAGGCCCGATGGGACGGTGCCCCGGCCAAGACGCGAACGACGTGGGCCGACGCCCTGGCCAGCGTCACGTTCGAGCTGGTCAAGAGCAAGACCGGGATGCCGGACAAGCTGCTCGTGCGGCGCGCGCTGTACAGCTGGGCCTTCAACGTGAACCGCTGGACCGATGAACCGCCGGCCGAGGTCGCGAAGGCCCTGGTGTGGGTGGCGCGGAACTCCGTGGACGTGTCCGAGCTGGCGGACCCGAAGATGGTCCGCCGTCTGCTCGCCGCCCTCTCGGTGAGGCTGGACGGCACCAAGGCTGCCGCCTCCACCACGCTCCGGAAGCGCCGGATCCTGAACCACGTCCTGGGCCGCGCCGTCGAGGACGGCCTGCTGACCGCCAATCCCCTGCCGTCCGTGCAGTGGCAGCCGCCCCGAACCGAGGAGGAGGTCGATCCCGAGTACGTCATGAGCCCCGAGCAGGCCGCCGCGATGCTGGAGGCCGTCGGCCGGCAGGGGCGGCGCGGGCCGCGGCTGGTGGCGTTCTTCGGGTGCATGTACTACGCGGGCATGCGCCCGGGCGAGGTGGTGCACCTCCGCAAGGACCGGTGCGTCCTGCCGGCGGAGGGCTGGGGGAAGCTCAACCTCAACGGGAACAGCCCCCGCGTCGGGTCCTCCTGGACCGACAGCGGCGCGTCCCACGATCCCCGCAGCCTGAAGCACCGGCCGGAGAAGGCGACCCGCCCTGTCCCTATCCCGCCCGAGTTGGTGAGGCTGCTGCGGGAGCACATCGAGCTGCACGGCACCGCGCCCGACGGCCGGCTGTTCCGGACCTTCCGGAACGGCATGGTGCAGGAGAGCGGGTACGGCGTCGTCTGGGCCGCCGCGCGGGCCGAGGTGTTCAGCGAGGACGAACGGGCCACCCCGCTCGCCAAGCGCCCGTACGACGCCCGGCACGCCGGGATCTCGCTCTGGCTGGCCTCCGGGGTGCCGGTGGCCGAGTGCGCCCGGCGTGCGGGGCACAGCATCGCCGTCCTGCTCCGCGTCTACGCCAAGTGCATCCACGGTGACGAGGACCACGCCAACCGGCTCATCACCGAGCGGCTCCAGCGGCGGCCTGCTCCCCGGCCGGCGCCCGACGGCTCCTGATTCTGGTCCGCGCCTGGTCCGGAACTGCTGGTCAGGACTGGGATCCGGGCGAAACGAGGCGAGACAAAGCACGCAAAACGACCATCCGGCATGACCGGTGTTCGAGCACGACAAAACAGGCCCTGACCTGCGTTTCCGCAGATCAGGGCCTGTTTTCTATCCTGTGGCTGGTGCAGGGTTCGAACCTGCGTAGCTTGCGCGACAGATTTACAGTCTGCTCCCTTTGGCCGCTCGGGCAACCAGCCAGGATTGGTGTCTCGCGGGTGCTTGCCCCGTTCGACTCCGTAAACGATACCTGATCCCCGGGGGTGGTTCGCCACTCGATTGGTCACGTGATGATCAAGGGCCGTGGCGTGGCTGTCGGGGGCGGGGGCGGGGTGGGGCTGGATAGGCTGGGACGGCGGACGCCCCGTGGGGCGGACCGAGCCAGTGAAGCCAGAGCATCAAGGAGACCAACACCCATGGCCGACTCCAGTTTCGACATCGTCTCGAAGGTCGAGTGGCAGGAGGTCGACAACGCGATCAACCAGACCTCCCGTGAGATCGCCACCCGCTTCGACTTCAAGAACGTCGGCGCCGAGATCAGCCGCTCCGGCGAGACGATCGAGATGAAGGCCAACGGCGAGGAGCGCGTGAAGGCCGTGCTGGACGTGCTGCAGAGCAAGTTCATCAAGCGCGGTCTGTCACTGAAGGCCCTGGACGCCAAGGACCCGCAGCTGTCCGGCAAGGAGTACAAGATCTTCGCGGACGTGAAGGAGGGCATCTCCCAGGACGATGCCAAGAAGGTCGCGAAGATCATCCGTGACGAGGGCCCCAAGGGCGTGAAGGCCCAGGTGCAGGGCGACGAGCTGCGGGTCACCTCGAAGAGCCGTGACGACCTGCAGACCGTCCAGGCCCTGCTCAAGGGCAAGGACCTCGACTTCGCGCTCCAGTTCGTGAACTACCGCTAGTCACGCGGCCCGGTCTGCGCGGGCGCAGGCCGGGCCCGCGAGGGCATGACGGGGCATACCGGGGGTGCGGCGCCGGAGATCTCGGCCGCCGCCCCCGGTGCGCCCCGCCGCCGGGCGCCCCGTGGCAGGCTGGGGCGGTGTCCTCACCCTCCGCCCCCGACGGCCCGCACACCCCGGCCGAACTGACGCCGCTTGAGGGCGGCGAGGTCTTCCGCGGCGCGGACACCGGGACGGTGCTGGATTTCTGGCGCTACGCGATGCCCGACCTGCGGACCAACACCACCCGCGGTCTGCTCGCGGAGTTCCTGGTCCACCGGGCGGTGGGCGCCGTGGAGCGCAACGCGGAGTGGGAGAGCTTCGACGTCCTGACGCCGGACGGGCTCAGGATCGAGGTCAAGACCAGCGCCCACCTCCAGGCCTGGGGGCAGGCCCGGCTGTCGGACATCCGTTTCTCCCGGCTGCGCGGGCGCACCTGGTCCCCCGAGGGCGGTGACGCCGAGGAGCAGTCCTACAACGCCGATGTCTACGTCTTCGCCCTGCACACCGCGCGGACCCACGCCGACTACGACCCGCTCGACGTCGGCCAGTGGCGCTTCTACGTCACCTCCCGCAGCCTCGTGGAGGCCACCGGGCGGGCCAGCCTGGGCATGACCGCCGTTCAGGGGCTCTGCGGCGAGCCCGTCGACTACGAGGGCCTCGCAGACCGGATCGCGGCCTGCGCCCTCGGGCCGTCCACGGCCGGCGGCACGGCGTGGACCGGCTTCCGGCCGGACGCGATCCTGATCTCCCCGACCGGGTACGCCCATCGCCCCGGCGCCTGCGGCCACGTCGCCGAGCACGACGTCGCCGCTCCGCGGTGGGGCTGGATCCCCCGCCCTCCGTCGGACCTGTGGACACTGATCGACGGCGCCCGGCCCGCGCAGGCCACCGAGGGGAACACCGGCCGCGCCGCCGTCCGCCGCTGCTCCGCCTGCGCGTCCCTCACCGGCCCCACCTGAGGATCCATCAGAAATTGTTGCCCGCACGCCCTTTGGCCGATCTGGCCGGTTCGCTCCGCAGCGCGCGGACCGGCGCGCTGCGGACGCCAGGTGGCACGCACGGGTGTCGCTTCCTCGTGGAGCAGGGCAGTCGGCCCAGCCGCCGCGGCTACGCCGAACGGCCGGGCGGCGGGCGACAGGCGGGCGACACGCCGGGTGCGACCCGGAACGGGCTCAACCGGGCGTCACCCAGCAGGCGTCACCCAGCGGGCGGTGCTGGAGTGGGCGGGCAGGCCGACGGCCTCGAACTCGTCGGTGCAGCCGCCCTGCACGCGCGCGCCGATCCGGCGCAGGGCGCGGGATATCGGGCTGCCCTCGGGTGGGAAGGGCTCGAACTCGCCACTGGTGAGCGGGCCGAGGTCGAGCCGGCCGTCGGACCAGACGGCGGCGCGCTGGGTGCCGGTGCCGCCGAAGTAGTCGGCCTCAACGCAGGCGATCGGGCCGGCCTTGGACCAGGCGGCGATCCGGAGCCCGAGCCCGTCCGGGAACCACGTGAAGCCGGCGTTACCACCCGACGCCCCTACTCCGCCGCGGAGTTGGAGCGCGGACAGGAAGGCGGGGGTAGCCGGGATCAGGGCCAGACCCTGGGCCAGCGGGCTGAGGTGGGCGGCCGGGACCTCGGCCACGGCCACCGCGAGCAGCTCCGCCGGACCGATCAGCGCCTGAAGTTCGTATGGCATTCAGTCATCCTGAACCACGGCACTGACACTCCGCCCGGCATTTACGATTCCGTGCCTGTACGGGAATCGGCCCGGGAGGAATGCTCCGGCTGGAGGCCGTAGAGCAGGGTGAGGACGGTCACGTCCACCGCATCCTTCGCCTCGCTCCGCCCCTCCGCCATCAACTCGTCGAAGATTTCTGCGAGTTGGCCACGGAGGCGGACCAGTCGGGCCGGGCTGAGCCGGAGCGAGAAGTCGGCGAACAGGCTGGGCGGGCCGGCCGATCCGTCCTTGGGGGCGCTGAAGTCGACCCGGCCGGCCTGCGCCTGGGCGTGGAAGTCGCCGCGGACCCGGTCCACCCCGGCGAGCACCGCACCGTACGCCTCGGAGCGGTCCGGGGAGTCCGCGGAGAAGATCTCCGAGGAGAGCCGGAGCGACTCCTGCGCGGCGGCGTAGCGGCTCTCGACGATGCCGGAGACGAGCCGGGTGCCGGCGACCCGGATCAGTCCGACGGCCTCCAGCTGCTTGATGTGGCGGTAGAGCTTGGTCTGCGGCTCGCCGAGGGCGGCCGCGATCTCCTTGGCGGTGAGCGAACCGCCGTCGGCCCCCATCAGGGCGCCCAGGATGCCCAGGCGCAGCGGGTCGGCCAACGCCTTGAGGGTGGCGGCGTCGCCCACCCGGCGCTCCCTGGCGCGGTCGGCCGCGCGGCCCGCGCCCCGATCGCCCCCCTGATCCCCCGCTTGGTCGCCTGCCTGGCCACCCGCATACCCGCCCGCGTACCCACCCGCGTGCTCGCCGGTGTGTTCGCCGGCCCCGCCGGCCTGCTGTTCAACGTTCTCGGCCACGGCCCCACCCTGGCAGACCGCCGCCCGTCCTCGCAATCACCCTTGCGCGAGCAATCTCCCTTCGGTAATCATTTACGAGAACGTGAATGGTTTCGTGAACGCGAGGGGTGGGCATGGAAGCGACGACAGCAGGGACCGCACCGGCGACGACAACGGAGACGACTTCGGAGACAGCGGGCGGGGAGACGGGCCGGGCGCCCGCCCTCGCCCCGCTGTACCGCAACTGGCGGTTCCAGGCGCTCTGGGCCGGCCAGGCCTCCGCCACCCTCGGCCTGCAGGTCGCCGACACCGCCTACCCGCTGCTGCTGCTCGCGCTCACCGGCTCGTCCACGCTCGCCGGGGCGTTCGGGGCGCTGCAGATCTGCGCCACCGTACTGTTCGGCCTGCACGGCGGCTCGGTCGCCGACCGGTACGACCGCCGCCGGGTGCTGATCACCGCGGACTCCGTCCGGCTGCTCGCCGCAGGGAGCGTCCCGCTGGCGATGGCCCTGGACCGGCTCACCGTCGTGCACACCCTGCTGGTCGCCGTCGCCATCGGCGCCACCATCGCGTACAGCGGGCCGGTCCGGCTGCTGGCGGTGCGGTCGGTGGTCCCGCCCGAGCAGCTGCGGCAGGCGCTCGCCCAGGACGAGGCACGGATGAGCGGCGCCGGGCTCATCGGGCCGCCACTGGCGGGGTACCTGTTCGGGGCCGGCCGGGCGGTGCCCTTCCTCGGCGCCGTGGTGACGACGCTGCTCTCGCTCTCCGCCGCCCTGGCGGTGCGCTTCCCGAGCCCGCCGAAGGCCGCGGAGCAGCAGCCGCGGAGCAGTGGCGGCGCCCTGGCCGGCTTCCGCCGCCTGGCCGCCGACCCGGTGCTGCGCCCCGCCCTCGCCGTCATCTTCGTGACCAACCTGGCCGGCGCCGCGATGCTGCTGCCGGTGATCGTCCAGCTGCGCGGCCACGGCGCCTCCAGCGGCGGGATCGGCCTGGCCCTGGCGGGCGAGGCGGCGGGGGCGCTCGCGGGGGCGTTCCTGGTCGGCCGGCTGCACCGGCTGGCCGGACCGGGCGCGCTGCTGCTGGCGGTGGCCTGGACCTGCGTCCCGGTGACGCTGGCACCACTGCTGCCGGGCGGGGCCGCCACCGTCTTCGCCGCGCTGTTCCTGGTGGGACTGGGGACGCCGACGCTGCGGGTGATGATCGACCTCCTGGTGTTCCGCCGGGTCTCGGACGAGCTCCGCGGGCGGGTGGTCGCCGCGACCATGACGCTGCTCACCATCGGCATGCCGGCCGGAATGCTCGGCAGCGGACTGCTCCTCGACCACCTCTCCCCCACCGCCGCGCTGGCCACGGTCGCCGGGGCGCTCGCCGCCTGCCTGTTGCCCGCGACGGCCGGCCGTACGCTGCGCCGCGCGACCTGGCCCGCCGAGAGCTGACCCGCCCGGGTGTAACCGCCCGGGGGCCGCGAACCCCGGAACCGGCCCCGCACAACCGGACCCCGCACAACCGGACCCCGCGCAACCCGGCCCCGCACAACCGGACCCCCGCGCAAACCCGGCACCGCGCAACCCGGCCCCCGCTCACGCGGGAGCCAAACCTCCGACACGCGCCCCTGACACCCGCTCACCCGTGCGGGTGCACGCCGCATGCGACGCCACGGGCAACCGGGTGAACTGGCCGAGTACGGCCCGCCCCGGGGCCTCCCGGGGCGGGCACGCGGGGCCGCAGCCGAGGAGGACTCATGAGTTCCCATGGATCTGCCCGCGTCCGGCCGGGGCAGCCCGGGCGGCTCCGGATCGGCCGACCCGACGGGCGGGGCGGTGGCCACCCGGATGGCCGGCGCGCCCCGGATGTCCTGGCTGACCCTGGCGCTGATGACGACCAGTTCGGTGGCCAGCCTCCGGGCCGCCCCGACCATGGCCGTCTACGGCCTGGCCTGCGTCTTCCTCTACCTCGTCCCGGCGATCGTCTTCCTGCTGCCGACCGCGCTGGTCTCCGCCGAGCTGGCGTCCGGCTGGGAGGGCGGGGTCTACCGCTGGGTGTCGGAGGGCCTGTCGAAGCCGCTCGGCTTCCTCGCCGTCTGGTGCCAGTTCGCGATGACGATCTTCTACTACCCGTCCCTGCTCGCGTACGTGGCCCCCACCATCGCCTACGTGGTCAACCCGAGTCTCGCCAGCAACGTCCCGTACACCGCCGTGGTGATCATGGTGCTGTACTGGAGCGGCGTCTGGGTCTCCTCGCTGCGCAACCCCGCCAAGGAGTTCCCGCGCTCGATGTTCACGGCCTCCACGATGGTGCTGCTGATCTTCATCCTGCCGGCGCTCGCCATCAGCTGGGTGGTGCCGTCCTCCGAGCTGAGCCTGACGGCCGGCGTGATGCAGGCCTTCGACGCCTTCTTCCAGTACTTCCACATCGGCTGGCTCACCCCGGTGATCGCGGTGGCGCTGGTCTCCGCCTCCCTGGGCGGGATGCTGACCTGGCTGGCCGGGCCGTCCAAGGGCCTGCTGATGATCTCCCGCCAGGAGGGCCACCTCCCGCCGTTCCTGCAGCGGCTCAACAAGGAGGGCGTCCAGCAGAACCTGCTGGTCACCCAGGGCGTGGTCACCACGGTCATCGCCCTGGCGTACGCGCTGATCCCGAACGCCTCCAGCGCGTACTGGATCTTCTCGGTGATCACCACGCAGGTCTACCTGATCGTCTACCTGCTGATGTTCGTCGCGGCGATCCGGCTGCGCCGCACCCAGCCCGACCACCCGCGCGGCTACCGGGCCCCGGCGCTGGTAACGGTCTGCGTGACCGGCTTCCTGGCCTCGGCGGCCGCGATGGCGATCGGCTTCGTGCCGTCCTCGCAGTTCGGCGGCGGCAGCGTCTGGGCGTACGTCGCGATCGTCGGCGGCGGCCTGGTGGTCCTCGGCCTGCTGATCCCCTACCTGTTCCTGCGGCTGCGCAAGCCCGAGTGGCGCTCCCCGGAGGCGCAGGCCGAACTGGCGGCGCAGGAGGCCGAGGAGCGGGGCACCGAAGGCGGTGCGGCGTGACCAGCCTGATGGCCTCGCGCCACCGCTGGATCTACATCGGAGCCATCGTGCTGCTGGTCGCGATGCTGGTCACCGGCCTGCTGACGTACAGCCGGCTGCACTCGACCAACGAGGCCAACCGGAAGGCCGCCCAGCTCTCCGACGCGCTGCGGGCGGCCGGCTACCCGGTGCCCAGCCAGAGCCAGATCGTGCACACCCTGGGCGAGGACGGCGGCGCCGTCTGCGAGAACCCCTCCAACGCGCTGACCCAGGCGCAGTGGAAGTACGGCATGTCCAACGGCGCCGGCGGCCCCGGCCAGCGGCCGGTGCTCTCCGACCGCGAGGTGGTGTTCGCCGAGGCGATCGTGCTCTCCGTCTACTGCCCGGAGAAGCTCGCCGACATCAAGGAGAAGATCGACGACCTCAAGCTCGGCAACACCGTCCGCAACCGACCCAGCGCCGCCCCTCCGACCAGGAGCCGCCCCATGACCGACGAAATCGCCCGCCGGATCGCCGGCCTGATGCCCCGGGCCAAGGCCGACCTGGCCGAGCTGGTCGCCATCCCGTCCGTCGCCGACCCCCGCCAGTACCCGCCGGAGAAGTGCCGCGAGGCCGCCGAGTGGGTCGCCGCCGCCTTCGGCGAGGCCGGCCTGCGCGACGTCCACCTGGAGGAGACCCCGGACGGCAGCCACGCCGTGATCGGCCACCGCCCGCCCCCGCCCGGCGCGCCGACCGTCCTGCTCTACTGCCACTACGACGTCCAGCCACCCCTCGACGACTCCGCCTGGACGTCCCCGCCGTTCGAGCTCACCGAACGCGACGGCCGCTGGTACGGGCGCGGCACCGCCGACTGCAAGGGCAACATCGTCATGCACCTCACCGCGCTGCGGGCGCTCGGTGACGACGTCCCGGTCGGCATCAAGTTCGTCGCCGAGGGCTCGGAGGAGCAGGGCACCGGCGGCCTGGAGGCGTACGTGCCCCCGCACGCCGGCGAACTCCACGCCGACGCCCTGCTGATCTGCGACACCGGCAACGCGGCCGTCGGCGTGCCCACCGCCACCACCTCGCTGCGCGGCCTCGCCAACCTCGTCGTCACCGTGTCCACGCTGCACGGCGACATGCACTCCGGCATGTTCGGCGGCCCGGCCCCGGACGCGCTGGCGGCCCTGATCCGCGCCCTCGACTCGCTGCGCGACGCCGACGGCGGCACCCGGATCGACGGACTCGACTGCGAGGGCGGCTGGAGCGGCGTCGGCTACGACGAGGAGCAGTTCCGCACCGACGCGGGCGTGCTCGACGGCGTCCGGCTCACCGGCTCCGGCACCGTCGCCGACCGGCTCTGGGCCCGCCCCGCCGTCACCGTGCTCGGCATCGACTGCCCGCCGGTGGTCGGCTCGGCCGCCGCCATCCCCGCCACCGCCCGCGCCCGGGTGAGCCTGCGGGTGCCGCCGGGCACCGACCCGCAGGCCGCGCAGAACGCGCTCACCGCGCACCTGGAGGCGGCCGTGCCGTGGGGCGCGCGGGTCGGCGTCGAACCGGAGAGCACCGGCTCCCCGTTCCGGGCCGCCACCGGCGGGCCGGCGTACGCCGCGCTCGACAGGGCCATGCAGGAGGTCTACGGCAGGCCGATGTCCTTCCTCGGACAGGGCGGCTCGATCCCGCTCTGCAACGTCTTCGCCCGGACCTTCCCCGAGGCGGAGATCATCCTGATGGGCGTCGAGGAGCCGCGCTGCCTCATCCACGCGCCCAACGAGAGCGTCGACCCGGGCGAGATCGAGCACATGGCCAACGTCGAGGCGCTCTTCCTCCGGCACTACGCCAACCCCACGAGGACGTGACAGGGCGTCATAACCGGGTGCACCCGCACCCCTCCGACCGAGCGCCGTCGACACAGGAAGGCGGGAGATCCCCGTGCCACGACCGTTCACCACCGACGACTACACCGCCCGGCTCGCCCGGGCCACCGCCGACGCCTCCGCCGCCGGGCTCACCGGCCTGGTCGTCGCCCCCGGCCCCGACCTGGTCTACCTCTGCGGCTACCAGCCCACCGCGATCACCGAGCGGCTGACCGCCCTCGTCCTCTCCGCCGGCCGCGCACCCGCCCTGGTCGTCCCCAAGCTGGAGCGCCCGGACGCCGAGAAGGCGGCCGGCGCCCCCGCCCTGGACCTGCTCGACTGGACCGACGGCGAGGACCCGTACGCCACCACCGCCCCGCTGCTCGACCCCGCCGGCCGGTACGGCATCTCCGACAACGCCTGGGCGATGCACCTGCTGGGCCTCCAGGCCGCCCTGCCCGGCACCGACTGGACCTCGCTCACCGAGGCGCTGCCGATGCTGCGGGCGGTCAAGGGCACCGACGAGCTGGAGCGCCTGGCCGCGGCCGGCGGCGCGGCCGACGCCGCCTACCGGGGCATCCTGGAGGTCGGGTTCGCCGGCCGACGGGAGACCGACGTGGCGGCCGACCTCAGCGCACTGCTCATCCAGTACGGGCACAGCCAGGTCGACTTCACCGTGGTCGGCTCCGGCCCCAACGGCGCCAACCCGCACCACGAGGCCGGCGACCGGGTCATCCGGCCCGGCGACACCGTGGTGCTCGACTTCGGCGGCCTCAAGGACGGCTACGGCTCCGACACCACCCGCACCGTGCACGTCGGCGCGGACGTCCCGGACGAGGTGCAGAAGGTGCACGACATCGTCCGGCGGGCGCAGCAGACCGCGTTCGAGGCCGTCCGGCCCGGGGTGACCTGCCAGGAGATCGACCGCATCGCCCGCCGCGTGATCACCGACGCCGGCTACGGCGAGTACTTCATCCACCGCACCGGCCACGGCATCGGCATCACCACGCACGAACCGCCGTACCTGGTCGAGGGCGAGGAGCAGCCGCTCGTCCCCGGCATGTGCTTCTCGATCGAGCCCGGCGTCTACCTGCCCGGCCGGTTCGGGGTGCGGATCGAGGACATCGTGACGGTGACCGGGCAGGGCGGGCGGCGCTTCAACAACACGCCGCACGAGCTGGGCATCGTCTCCTGACGCCCGCCGTCCCTGAGTCTTTTCTGAACGGCCGGACGGCGCGCACAAAGAGTCCTCCAAGAATGCCTTGCTAGCTTCGACCGGCATGACCAAACTGCTCCGCCCGGCGCCGACCCCGCCCCCGAGCGCCGGGCGGCTGCGTCCGGTGTCCCGGCCGCTGACCGGTGCGCGCGCCGGCGTGCCGGCCCGGCTCAGGCTGCTGGCGTGGCCGCTCTACCTCCTCGCGCTGGTCTGGTACCTGCGGGCCTACGGACTGCCGTACTCCAACGACGTGGTGTTCTGCTGGCTGATCGGCGCCCTGCTGGCCGCCGCCGTGCACAGCGGCCACGGGCGGCGCGGCTTCCTGCTGGTGCTGCGCGACTGGGTCCCGGTGATGGCCGCCGTCTGGGCCTACTCGCTGCTGCGGGGCTACGGCGCGCACACCCCGTGGGCCCCGCACTGGCGGCCGCAGCTGCGCGCCGACGAGCTGCTCGGCCTCGGTGAGACCTGGACGGTCCGCCTCCAGCACGGGCTCTACACCCCCGGTTCGCCGCACTGGTACGACTACGCGGCGGTCACCGTCTACATGTCGCACTTCTTCCTGGTCTTCGTGGTGCTGACCGTGCTCTGGCGGCGCCGCCACGACCGGTTCCGGCAGCTGCTCACCTGCTACCTCGTGCTGACCTTCGCCGGCTTCGCGACGTACCTGCTCTTCCCCGCCGACCCGCCGTGGCTCACCTCCCAGGAGGGCCACATGCCGGCGCTCACCCGGGTGGTGTCGGACGTCCTCACCGAGAGCGGGCTCCAGCGGGCCGGGTCGATCTTCGAGAACGGCAGCCGGTTCGCCAACGACGTCGCCGCGATGCCCTCGCTGCACTCCGCCTACCCGGCGATGCTGCTCTTCTTCTTCTGGCCGATGTCCACCCGGTGGGTGCGGGCCCTGCTCGTCGCGTACCCGCTCGCGATGGCGTTCACCCTGGTGTACGGCGCGGAGCACTTCATCGTCGACATCTTCGCGGGCTGGGCGTACGCGGCCGCCGTGGTCTTCGGCGCGCGGTGGCTGCGGGCGCAGCCGCGGGCCGGCCTGCAGGGGCGTCCGTAGCGCCGGCGGGCCGGACTGCAGGGGCGTCCGTAGCGCCGGCGGGCCGTGGGCCAGACTGGGACGGTGCCCACTCCGCTGAAGCCCACCGCCGAACAGCTGCTCGCCGCCCGCGACACCACCATCCCCGACGTCGCCGCCCCCGGGCTGCGGGTGCTCTTCTGCGGGATCAACCCCGGGCTCTGGTCCGGCGCCACCGGCCACCACTTCGCCCGGCCCGGAAACCGCTTCTGGCCCGCCCTGCACCGCTCCGGCTTCACCCCGCGCCTGCTCCGCCCGGACGAGCAGGACGAGCTGCTCGGCCTGGGCCTCGGCATCACCAACGTCGCCCCGCGCGCCACGGCCAAGGCGGACGAACTCACCGCCGGCGAACTGCGCGAGGGCGGCGCCGCGCTCACCGGGCGGGTCCTGCGGCTGCGCCCGCGCGTCCTGGCCGTGCTGGGCATCGGCGCGTACCGGACGGCCTTCGGGCGGCGGACGGCGGCCGTGGGGCGGCAGGAGGAGGGCATCGGGGAGACCGAGGTCTGGGTGCTGCCCAACCCGAGCGGTCTCAACGCGCACTACACGCTGGACGGGCTGGCGGAGGAGTTCGGGCGGTTGCGGGAGGCGGTGGAGTAGCTCCGCGCCGGCCGGTGACGCCGGGGCGCCGGGGTGCCGGGGTGCCGGGGCTCAGGCGCGCAGGGGCGTACTCCTGGGCTGTGCGGTGGCCGCCGTCCAACTGGGCGCCATGCGCGCCGGGTTGGCCCTGCTCGGGGTGCCGGCGCCGTGGACGCCGCCGTGGCGGCCGGTGGGCCTGGTGACGGGCGGCTGTCTGCTGGTCGCAGCCGTCTGTGCCGCCCCGCCGCGGCCTGGGCCCTGCGGCACCGGCCGGTCACGGCGGCCGCACGGTGACGGCGGGCCGCCGCGCGCCCGGGGCCCCGCCCCTCCGCTCCGCTCAGGCCGCCGCCAGCCCCTCCGGCAGGGCCAGCGCCCGAAGTTCACGGATCAACGCCCGCACCGGCGCCGTCCCCGCCAGCTCCGGCGTGGTCACGTAGCCGACGGAGCGGCGGGGTGGCTGCGGGCCGAGGCCGGTGACGGCCAGGCCGGGCGGGGCTCCCAGCAGGGCACTCCGGGGCATGATCGCCATCCCCAGCCCCTGCGAGACGAGCGACACCGCGACCGTGTCGTCCTCGACGTTGATGGTCGCGGGCGGGATCCAGTCCTGCCTGTCCCACCAACTGCGGGTGTAGGAGCCGCAGTTCTCGTCCCAGTCGACCAGGGGGAGCCCGCGCGGTGCCGGGTGGCCGACCGGGTGCGCGAGCGCGTACTCCTCCTCGAAGAGGCGCACCGCGACCAGCCCGGGGACGGGCGGCGGACCGTCGGTGTTCAGGGTGGCGAGCCCGAGGTCCGCGCGGCCGTCGGCGACCTCGCCGGCCGTTCCCCGGCCGATCTCGCGGACGATCCGGACCTGCGGGGTCAGCCCGGGGTGGCGGGCGGCGAGCCGGGCGAGGACGGGCGGCAGCAGGTGGGCGGCCACGCTGCGGAAGGCGGCGATCCGCAGCGGCCCGGCCACCTCTCCCGCCGCGTCCCCGGCGCCGGCGCCCCGCACCTCCGGGCCCATCGCCTCCAGCAGCCGCAGGATCCGCCGGGCGTAGGCGACGGCCCGCGCGCCGGCGTCCGTGGGGCGCGCGCCGTTGCGGCCGCGGTCGAAGAGCACCGCGCCGAGCTTCCGTTCGCAGGCGCGCACGGCGTGCGAGACGGCGGACTGGGTCGTGCCGAGGCGTGCCGCGGCCGCCGTGAAGCTGCCCTCCTCCTCGACGGCGACCAGGATGCGCAGCTCCTGCGGGGCGAGGTCGGGGGCGTGGCCCGGCACGTGGTTCATGGGCCGAATCTACCGGCGTCCATCGATCCTGCTCATGGAACCGGCCGTTCCATCGACGCGGACCCCTGCCCGACCCTCCCCCGCCCTCCCTACGGTGATCACGTCCCGGCCCGCACTCCGCAGGTCACACCGCACGCCGCACGGTCACACCGCACACTGGAGCCCGCCCATGTCCCGCCCCACCGCCCTCGCCGTCCACCAGGTCTCCCGCCCGTCCGGCCGCGCCACCGCCGCCGACTTCGCCTTCGTCGAGGAGACCGTCCCGGCGCCCGCCGAGGGTCAGGCGCTGGTCGAGAACATCTACCAGTCCGTCGACCCGTACATGCGCGAGGAGATGGACGAGGGCGGCTGGGAGCTCAACGCCCCGCTGGAGGGCCGGACGCTCGGCCGCGTCGTCGAGTCCCGCTCCCCGGCGCTACCGGTCGGCTCGCTCGTCCACCACCGCCGGGCCTGGCGCACCCACTCGGTGGTCGACGCCGCCGAGGCCTGGATCGTGCCCGACTTCGCCGGCGTCCCGCTCAGCGCCCACCTGGGCATCCTCGGCGGCACCGGCCTCTCCGCCTGGGTCGGCCTGACCAGGGTCGCCCGTCTCCAGCCCGGCGAGACGGTCTTCATCTCGGCGGCCGCCGGCGGCGTCGGCACCGCCGCGGGCCGGATAGCCCGGCTGCTCGGCGCCGGCCGGATCGTCGGCAGCGCCGGCTCCGCCGCCAAGGTGAAGCACCTCACCGAGGACCTCGGCTTCGACGCCGCCTTCGACTACCACGACGGCCCGATCGCCGACCGGCTCCGCGAGGCCGCGCCCGGCGGCCTCGACGTCTACTTCGACAACGTCGGCGGCGACCACCTCGAAGGCGCGATCACCGCCCTGCGCGACCACGGCCGGATCGCCTGGTGCGGCGCCGTCGCCCAGTACGACCACCTCCAGGACCCGCCCGCCGCGCCGCGCAACCTGTACGACGTGGTCGGCAAGAGCCTGCGCATGGAGGGTTTCCTGGTCCGCAACCACCTGGACGCCCGCCCCGAGCTCTACGACTTCCTCGTCCCGCACCTGCGCTCGGGCGCCGTCGTCCCCGACGAGACCGTCGTCCGCGGCTTCGAGAACGTGGTGGACGCCTTCCTCGGCGTGCTCGGTGGCGCCAACACCGGCAAGATGATCGTCCAGCTCACCGACGCCCCCTGACGGCCCAGCGCCCCCGGCGCCCCGTCGGCGCCCGCCGCCCTCGCGGCCCTCAGCGCCCGCCGAACTTCTCGTCCGTCGAGACGACCTCACGCCCGAGCGGCATCAGCGAGATCGGAATCATCTTCAGGTTGGCCCACCCGAACGGGATCCCGATGATCGAGATGAACAGCGGGATGCTGGTCAGCAGGTGCATCAGCGCCAGCCACCAGCCGGCGAACACCAGCCAGATCACATTCCCCACGCACGAGGGCGCCCCGGCATCCGGGTTCTCCACCGTCGTCCGCCCGAACGGCCAGATGACGAAGCCGGCGATGCGGAACGAGGCGATGCCAAAAGGAATGGTGATGATCAGAATGCAGCAGATGATGCCCGCGATCGCATAGCCGATCGCCATCCAGATGCCGCAGAAAATCAGCCAGAGAACGTTCAGGACGAAGCCGATCACCTTCATGATGGGCACCCTCTCATGGTGCGCGGTCGGCACCTATGACCGATCATCCCCGTCGGCGGGCGTGTCTACGCGGCGGCACGGGACCGCGGCCCGCCGGTGGGATCGCGGGCTGCGGGGGGTACGACGGGACGGCGTCGGACCGCGAGGATGCGGGCGGCCGGGTGCCGCACCGCATTGAGGCGGAGCCTCTCCTCGGTGTCCACTCGGTGTCCACGAAGAGGATCGCCGGGGACCCGCGCTACAGCGGGGTGACCGCCTTCAGCACCAGCAGCAGCGCCACCGCCGCATTGAGCGCGCAGAGCGCCGACGCCGCGGTGCCGACGGCGGCGACCATGGCGGCCAGGCCCGCCGGGGTGTGCGCCGGGGGCCAGCTCCGGGCGGCCGGGACCGGGCCGAGCAGGGCGGCGACACGGCGGGGGACGGGGCCGGGCGCCGCGAAGGCGGCGAACCCGGGGCCCGGCGCCCGGTGGGAGGCGAGGGCGGCGCGGGCGACGGCGCGGGCGGTGACCCGCCGGTCGCCGACGGCCTGGGCGGACTCCTCGTCGGCCCAGCGCTCGGCACTGTAGGCCACCGCGTGCTGCAACGGGCGCAGGAACGGGTTGACGCAGCCCGCGAGTTGGGTGGTCAGCAGATAGCGGTGGTGCCGGTGCGCGAGATGGGCCCGCTCGTGGGCGAGCAGGGCGGCACGTTCGTCCTCGGGCAGGCCGGCCAGCATGCCGGTGGAGACGACGACGCGCCCGGGCAGCCGGGCCGACCCGGGCAGCGCGTAGGCGTACGGGGCGGGGTCGGGGAGCAGGGCGACGTCGGACGGGGCGGAGCCGGACAGGCCCGAGCCGGGGAGACCCGCGACGGGGAGGTCGGTGGCGGGCAGCTCCCGGCCGAGTGCCCGCCGGGCCCGGGCCCGGATCCGCAGGTGGCGGACGACGGTCCGCAGGAGGGCCAGGGCGACCACCGCCAGCAGGCAGATCGCCGCCGTCCCGACCGTCTCGTCGTACGGCAGCGCCGCCCGCACCTCGGGGTCGGACCAGCTGTCCGGCAGCGGGTTGCCCGGGATCTGGGCGGTGCCCACCACGCCGATCAGGCCCAGGCAGACCGCGCTGCACACCGCCATCACCGCGCCGATCACGGTCAGCAGCCTGGCCGCGCCGCGCGGGTGCAGGTGCTGCTCGGCGAGGCGGGCGATCGGTACCGCGGTCAGCGGCAGGACGAGCGGGAGGAAGACGAAGACGCCCACGGCTCAGCTCTCACGGTCGGCCGCTGCCGGATCGGCGGGCGTGGCGGCCACCGCGGGCGCGCCGTCCAGGGAACCGCCGCCCGAAGTGCCGTCCAGGGCACCGCCCAGGGGGCCGTCCAGCGCCGCACTGTCCAGCAGCGTCCGCAGCAGCTCCTCGTCGTGCGGCAGCAGCGCGGTGACGAAGCTGGCCAGCACCGCGTCCCGGTCCGGCTCGCCGTCGAGCATCCGGCGCATCCGCAGCGCGGCCAGCCCGGCCGCGTCGGAGGACGCCCGCCACAGGTAGGAGCGGCCCGAACGGGACCGCGAGACGGCCTTCTTGGCGTGCAGCCGGGACAGGATGGTCATCACCGTGGTGTACGCCAGGCCGCCGTCCAGGCGTTCCTGCACCCACCCCGCGGTGGCCGGGCCGGGCGCCCGCTGGAGCACGGCCAGCACCTGCGCCTCCAGCTCGCCCTGGCCGCGCCGCCGGGCCCGCGGATCCCCGGCCGCCGGGGCGTGCCTCTCCTCTGCCATGACGGCCACTCCCTCCGGATGCCGCGTCCCGCAGCCGGCGGGGCGCGCCCTCATCCTAACGAGCGGCCCGACGCGCGGGCCTGGCACGGCCCCGGTGCGGGCCCCCGGCTGGGCCCCGGTGCGGCCCGCGGCAGAAGCCCCCGCTCAGCCCAGCGGCTCACGCGCGTTCTGCCGCCGGTCCAGCTCGGCGATCCCGGGGTGGTGCAGGTCGAAGGCGGGGGATTCGGACCGGATCCGCGGCAGGGTGACGAAGTTGTGCCGCGGCGGCGGGCAGGAGGTGGCCCACTCCAGCGAACGGCCGTACCCCCACGGGTCGTCCTCCGTCACCTTCTCTCCGTACCGGGCGGTGCGCCAGACGTTGTAGAGGAACGGCAGCGTGGAGATCCCCAGCAGGAAGGAGCCGATGGTGGAGACGGTGTTGAGCGTGGTGAACCCGTCCGAGGCCAGGTAGTCGGCGTACCGGCGCGGCATCCCCTCGGCGCCGAGCCAGTGCTGCACCAGGAAGGTGGCGTGGAAGCCGGTGAACAGCGTCCAGAAGTGGATCCGCCCGAGGCGCTCGTCGAGCATCCGCCCGGTGAACTTGGGCCACCAGAAGTGGAATCCGGCGAACATCGCGAACACCACCGTCCCGAACACCACGTAGTGGAAGTGTGCGACGACGAAGTACGAGTCGGAGACGTGGAAGTCGATCGGCGGCGCGGCCAGCAGCACGCCCGTCAGCCCGCCGAACAGGAAGGTGACCAGGAAGCCGACCGTCCAGAGCATCGGCGTCTCGAAGCTCAGCGAGCCCTGCCACATGGTGCCGATCCAGTTGAAGAACTTCACCCCGGTCGGCACCGCGATCAGCATCGTCATGATCGAGAAGAACGGCAGCAGCACCTGCCCGGTGACGAACATGTGGTGCGCCCAGACCGTGATCGACAGACCGGTGATGGCGACCGTCGCGGCGATCAGGCCGGAGTAGCCGAAGACCGGTTTCCGGCTGAACACCGGGATGATCTCGGTGACGATGCCGAAGAACGGCAGCGCGATGATGTACACCTCGGGGTGCCCGAAGAACCAGAACAGGTGCTGCCAGAGCATCGCACCGCCGTTGGCCGCGTCGAAGACGTGCGAGCCGAACTTGCGGTCCGACTCCAGGCAGAGCAACGCCGCCGCCAGCACCGGGAACGCGAACAGCACCAGCACCGCGGTGAGCAGGATGTTCCAGACGAAGATCGGCATCCGGAACAGCGTCATCCCGGGCGCGCGGAAGCAGATGATCGTGGTGATGAAGTTGACCGAGCCGAGGATGGTACCGAAGCCGGAGAAGGCCAGGCCCATGATCCACAGGTCGGCGCCGAGGCCGGGACTCCGCTCGGCGCTGTTCAGCGGCGCGTAGGCGAACCAGCCGAAGTCGGCCGCGCCGTCGGGGGTGAGGAAGCCGTACACGGCGATCAGCGAGCCGAACAGGTAAAGCCAGTAGGCGAGCGCGTTGAGCCGGGGGAAGGCCACGTCGGGCGCGCCGATCTGCAGCGGCATGATCCAGTTGGCGAAGCCGGCGAACAGCGGGGTCGCGAACATCAGCAGCATGATCGTGCCGTGCATGGTGAAGAGCTGGTTGAACACCTCGTTGCTGACCAGTTGCAGCCCCGGCCGGGCCAGCTCGGCCCGCATGACCATCGCCATCAGGCCGCCGACCAGGAAGAACAGGAACGCGGTGGTGATGTAGAGGGTGCCGATCCGCTTGTGGTCGGTGGTGGTGAGCCAGCCGACCAGGGCCCGGCCCCGCCGACGACGGCCGGCCGCACGCCAGCGGGCCAGCCGGGGCGTGCGCGACGGGTGCGGGGACTGCTCCACGACGTCCTTCGGCAGAAGAGTCACGCAGCGCGCCTTCCGTGTTCGGGCCGGGCGGCGGCGCGCCCCGCCGAGGCGGACGGCCCCCGGCCCGGACAGTGGTCGCCCCACCACTACCAGGCACCGGCCGCGCTCCCCGGCGGCCGCGCGGGGCCTGTCACCCGAACAGGTGCGGCCGGATTGCCCGCCCCGCGGTTTGGGCGGACGGTCGAGTTCCGTACGCCTTTCCGTACGCCCGTTCGGCTTCCGGTGCGGTCGCATCCCCGGGTGCGGTCGCCCCGCTCGCCCGGCGTGCGGCCTAGGAGGAGTCCATGAGCACCGCGTCGCCCTCTCCCGATCAGCCCCCGCCCTGGCGTTCCGGCACCGGCGCGCCACCTCCGCCGTCCTCGGTCAACCAGTTCAGCGACTGGGCCCCGGGTCTGGTGATCTTCGCCGGTGTCCTGATGCTGATCAACGGATGCTTCGAGGTCCTCCGCGGCATCATGGCGATCGCCGACGACGACGTCTTCCTCAGCACGCCGCGCTACGTCTTCCGCTTCGACCTCACCGGGTGGGGCTGGACCCACGTGGTCATCGGCGCGATCGTCGCGCTGGTCGGCGCCTTCCTCCTCAAGGGGGCCTCCTGGGCCCGCTGGGCCGGTATCGCCGTCACCGCGCTGAGCGCCCTGGAGAACCTCCTCGACCTGCCGTACTACCCGTTCTGGTCGATCATGGTGATCGCGGCGGACGTGCTCATCATCTGGGCGCTCTGCGTCTACCGCCCCGACACCACCGGGTAGCCGCCCACGGCCCCGGCACCACCGGATGACCTCCCGCGCCGGATCGCCGTCCGCACCGGCCGGCCGCCGCGCTCGTGCCCGCACCCCGACCCGGGGGCGGGCACGAGCCGTTGCGCACCACGAGCGGCAGCCGACCGCCGGTCCGCCGGCCGGCTCAGTCACGCGCGCGCTGGGTCACCACGATGCAGACCAGCACCGCCACCGCCGTGACCGGCGCGGCCGCCGGCAGGTCCTCCCCCAGCAGCAGCACCGACCAGACCAGCGTCAGCAACGGCTGCGCCAACTGGAGCTGGCTCGCCCGCGGCACCCCGATCGCCGCCATCCCCCGGTACCAGAGCACGAACCCGCCGAACTGCGAGACCACCGCCGTGTACGCCAGACCGGCCAGCGCCTTCGCGCCCAGGTGGACCGGCTCGGCCGGCAGCGCCAGCGCGACGGTGAACACGGTGACCGGAAGCGCCGCGACCACCGCCCAGGCGATCACCTGCCACCCCGGCAGCTCCCGCGAGATCCGCCCGCCCTCCGCGTACCCGGCCGCGCAGACCAGCAGCGCCGCGAACAGGTAGAGGTCGGCGACGGTCGGCCGCCCGTGGCTCTGCAGCAGGGTGAAGGCCAGTACCGCCACCGCCCCGGCGAGCGCCGCACCCCAGAAGGTGCGGGACGGGCGGCGGCCGGTGCGCAGCGCCGAGAACGCGGCGGTGGCCAGCGGCAGCACGCCGATCACGACCGCGGAGTGCGCCGTCGAGGAGGTCCGCAACGCCAGCGTGGTGAGCAGCGGGAACCCGAGCACGCAGCCCGCCGCGACCACCAGCAGGCCGGGCCAGTGCCGCCGCGCGGGCAGCGGGACACGGGCGGCCGCCAGGCAGACCGCGGCGATCACCCCGGCCACCGCACCGCGCAGCCCGGTCGCCGTCCACGGGCCGAAGCCGGTCAGGGCCCAGGCGGTGGCGGGGAAGCTGACCGAGAAGGAGAGGACACCGAGCGCGGCCAGGGCGGTGCCGGAGGCACCGGGGGCCAGGGCGGTGCCGGAGGCACCGGGGGCCAGGGCGGTGCCGGGGACACCGGCGGAACCGGCGGCCCCGGGGGCCGTGGTCGGCTGCGGTGCTACCGCCGTGGACTGGATAGCGCTATCTTGATCCGTCATGAACGAGCGTAGCAGTGTGGCCGATCTCGCCGAAAGACTGCGCCGTGAGGTAGAGCGCTATCCAGAGGGACGGAAGCTGCCGCCGAGCCGGGCGTTGGTGGAGCGTCACCAGGTGAGTCCGGTGACGGTCTCCCGCGCGATCGCCGTCCTGGCGGCCGAAGGCCTGGTGGTCTCCCGGCCGGGCGCCGGGGTCTTCCGCGCCGCCGCCTTCGCGGACACCTCCGCCGCGCCGGCCGCCGCACCGCCCCCGGCCCGGCCCGGCGACCTCTCCTGGCAGGAGGTCGCGCTGAGCGCCGACGCCGGCCAGCGCGACGTCGGCGCCGGACCACTGCTCGCCACCCTGAACGTGCCGCCGCCCGACGTGGTCGACCTCAACGGCGGCTACCCGCACGCCTCACTGCTGCCCGAGCGGCTGCTGGCCGCCGCCCTCGCCCGGGCCGGACGGCGCCCCGGCGCCTGGGACCGGCCTCCGGTGGACGGCCTGACCGAACTGCGCGGCTGGTTCGCCCGCGACATCGGTGGCAACGGCGGGCCGCTCGGCGCGGGCGACGTCCTGGTCACCGCGGGCGGCCAGAGCGCGCTCACCATCGCCCTGCGCTCCCTGGCCGCGCCGGGCGCCCCCGTCCTGGTGGAGTCGCCGACCTACCCCGGCATCCTCGCGGTCGCCCGCGCGGCCGGGCTGCGGGTCGTCCCGGTCCCGGTGGACCAGGACGGCGTCCGCACCGACCTGCTGGCCGCGGCCTTCGACGCCACCCGGGCCCGGCTCTTCGTCTGCCAGCCGGTGTTCCAGAACCCGACCGGCGCGGTGCTCTCCCCCGAGCGCCGCACCGAGGTGCTGCGGATCGCCCGGACCGCCGGCGCCTTCGTCGTCGAGGACGACTTCGCCCGCCGCCTGGTGCACGCCGACTCCCCCGCGCTGCCCCGCCCGCTCGCCGCCGACGACCCGGACGGGGTGGTGGTGCACCTGCGCTCGCTGACCAAGGCCACCTCGCCCAACCTGCGGGTCGGCGCGCTCACCGCGCGCGGCCCGGCGCTGCAACGGCTGCGGGCCACCCAGGTGGTCGACAGCTTCTTCGTCCCCCGGCCGCTCCAGGAGGCCGCCCTGGAGCTGGTCGCCGACCCGGGCTGGGCCCGTCACCTGCGCACCCTCGGCGCCGAACTCCGGGACCGCCGCATCGCCACCGTGGCCGCGCTGCGCCGCGAGCTCCCCGGCCTGCTCGGACCGCACCGGCCCGGCGGCTACCACCTCTGGCTGCGGCTGCCCGACGGCACCGACGACCGGGTGCTCACCGCCGCCGCCCTGCGCGCCGGCGTGCTGGTCACCGCCGGCCAGCCCTACTACGCCGCCGAGCCGCCGGCCGCGAACCTCCGGCTGAGCTACGCCGCCGTGGACAGCGCCGCGCACGCCGCCGAGGGCGTCCACCGGCTGCGGCGGGCGTACGAGGAGCTGACCGGCTGACCCCGGGGCGGGCTGGCCGGCCGGGCCTCAGACGCGGTAGCCGGCCATCCGCTCCAGGCGGGCGATCCGCTCCGCCATCGGCGGGTGGGTCGAGAACAGCTTCGCCCCCGCCTCGCCCGGCCGGAACGGGCTGGCGATCATCATGTGGCTGGCCGTCTGGAGCTGCGGCTCCGGCGGCAGCGGCAGCTGCCGCGTCCCGGCGTCCAGCTTGCGCAGGGCGCTCGCCAGGGCGAGCGGGTCGCCGGTGATCCGGGCGCCGTCGGCGTCGGCCTCGTACTCGCGGGAGCGGCTGACGGCCAGCTGGATCAGCGAGGCGGCCAGCGGCCCGAGGATCATGATCGCGAGCATCCCGAACAGCCCCGGCCCGTCGTCGTCCTCGCTGCGGCCGAACGGGATCAGCCAGGCGAAGTTCACCAGGAACATCACCACCGAGGCGAGCGCCCCGGCGACCGAGGAGATCAGGATGTCGCGGTTGTAGACGTGGCTCAGCTCGTGCCCGAGCACACCCCGCAGCTCCCGCTCGTCCAGCAGTTGCAGGATGCCGTCGGTGCAGCAGACCGCCGCGTTGCGCGGGTTGCGGCCGGTGGCGAAGGCGTTCGGGGCCGGGGTGGGCGAGATGTAGAGGCGGGGCATCGGCTGGCGGGCGGACGTGGAGAGCTCCCGGACGATCCGGTACAGCCGCGGCGCCTCGATCTCGCTGACCGGCCTGGCCCGCATGGCGCGCAGGGCCAGCTTGTCGCTGTTCCAGTACGCGTAGGCGTTGGTCCCGAGGGCGACCACCAGGGCCACCACGAACCCGGTGCGGCCGAAGAAACTGCCGATCACCAGGATCAGCGCCGAGAGGCCGCCGAGCAGTGCGGCGGTCCTCAGTCCGTTGTGCCGACGGTGCACGGCAGGCCCTCCAATGGTGCGGTGGGGAAGCCCTCGCTGCCTCGTCCCTCTGCCCCGACAACGGGCGGGGCCGTCGGCCTTGTTCCCTTGTGAGCACCGTGACACCCGCGCGGCGCCCCCGCCCGGCCCGGGTCGGGTGCGGCCGCGTGCCCGCCCGCACCCGGCCCGCCGGGGCCCGGCCGGTCTCAGAAGAGAGTGCCGCCCACCACCTGGAGGACCAGCTGCGGGGCCACCGAGAGCACCACGGCGGCCGAGGCGGTGAGGCCCAGGGTGGCGGCGAGCGAGGCGGGCAGCCTGCGCTCGGTCACCGCGCTGGCCGTCCCCTCCGCCCCCGCCGGGGCGAAGAGCCGCGCCGTCCAGAGCAGGTAGTAGTACAGCGCGACGACCACGTTGACGGCCATGACGACGGCCAGCCAGCCCAGTCCGGAGTCGACGGCGGCGCGGAACACCACCACCTTGCCGAACAGGCCGATCACGCCGGGCGGCAGCCCGGCCAGGCAGAGCAGGAAGAAGGCCAGCGCCAGGGCGGTCCAGCGACGCCGGGCGAACAGGCCGCGGAAGTCGTCCACGCTGGTCCCGGCCCGGCGGCCGACCGCCGCGACCACGCCGAACGCGCCGAGGTTCACCACGCCGTAGATCAGCGCGTACGCGGCGGTGGCGCCGAGCGGGTCGGTGCCGGTCGGCGCGTACCCGGCGGCGGCGAGCGGCACCAGCAGGTAGCCGGCCTGGCCGACGGAGGACCAGGCGAGCAGCCGCACCGCGCTGTACCGGGTGTCGAACCGCTGCCGCAGCGCGCCGACGTTGCCGGCCGTCATGGTGACCGCGGCCAGCACCGCGAGTACCAGGCCCCAGGTGTGCGCGTACGGGCGGAAGGCGATCGTGGTGACCAGCGCCAGGCCGGACAGGCCCGCCGCCTTCCCGACCACCGACAGGTAGCCGGCCACCGGCAGCGGGGCGCCGGTGTAGGTGTCGGGCACCCAGAAGTGGAACGGGACGGCGGCGACCTTGAAGGCGAAGCCGACCATGGTCAGCACCGCGCCGGCCTCGGCCAGCGGCTTCAGCTGCGCGGGGGCGTGCTCCAGTCCGCCGGCGACGGCGCCCAGGTGCAGGCTGCCGCTCGCGGCGTAGACGAAGCCGACGCCGAGCAGCATGACGGCGGTCGCGGTGACGGAGGTGAGGAAGAACTTCAGCGCGGCCTCGGCCCCGCGGCCGTCCCGGCGCAGCGCGACGAGCGCGAAGGCCGGCAGCGAGGCCACCTCCAGGGCGATCACCAGGGTGGCGAGGTCGCGGGAGGCGGGCAGCAGGGCGGCGCCGGTGGCGCTGGAGAGCAGCAGGAACCAGTACTCGCCGCCCGGGAGCCGCTCCTCGTCCACGGTGTGCGCCGAGAGCAGCGCGGCGATCAGCGCGCCGCCGAGCGCGAGCAGTTGGAAGACCAGGGCGAAGTGGTCGGCGACGTACGAGCAGCCCGCGTTGTCGGTGGCCCCTGTTACGTTCTGCGCACAGAAGGTCGCCCGGGGTGATCCCCCGGTGAGCGGGAGGAGTGCGATGAGCGCGAGGGCGAGTCCGGCCGCGGTGAGGCCGCCGAGCAGCTTCTTGTGGCGCGCGGGCAGGAAGAGGTCGGCGACCAGCACGGCGAGGGCGGTCAGGGCGGCGATCAGCGGGGGCGCGATCGCCACCCAGTCCACGGACTGGATCAGGCTGCCCGGGTTGGCTACGGCGAGGGAGGTCACAGTGGGCTGCCCCGTGGAGTGAGGTCCGAGTGCGGTGCCGGTCGCGGCGCCGAGCAGGGTGCCGGTGCCGGGCCGCGTGCTGAGGAGCTGGGCGCCGAGCGTGGTGCCGGTCATGATCAGCCACCCCCGAGGAGGTGCTTGACGGCGGGGTCGGAGAGACCGAGCAGGAGCGCGGGCCAGAGGCCGGCGAGCAGGGTGAGGGCGGCCAGCGGCGTCCAGCTGACGGCCTCGTACGGGCGCAGGTCGGCCGGCCCTTCCACCAGGGCGGGCTGCTTCGGGTCGCCCATGCAGACGCGCTTGACCACGATCAGCAGGTACGCGGCGGTGAGGAGGGTGCCGAGGCCGGCCAGGACCATGTAGGTGACGAACGCGGGGCGCGAGAGGCCGGCGGCCGGATCGAACGCGCCGAACATCGCGAGCAGCTCGCCCCAGAATCCGGCCAGCCCCGGCAGCCCGAGGCTGGCGACGGCGGCGAAGGCGAGCAGCGCGCCGATCCGCGGTGCCCGTCCGTAGAGGGCGGCGCCGGTGGTGCCCGCGAGGGTGTCGAGGTCCGCCGTGCCGTAACGGTCCTTGAGCGCGCCCACGACGAAGAACAGCAGGCCGGTGATCAGACCGTGCGCGATGTTGGCGAACAGCGCGCCGTTCACGCCCACCTGGGTGAGGGAGGCGATGCCCAGCAGGACGAAGCCCATGTGGCCGACGGACGAGTAGGCGATCAGGCGCTTGAGGTCGCCCTTCGCCCCCGGCCGGGCCAGAGCGAGACAGGCCAGCGAGCCGTAGACGATGCCGACGGCGGCGAACGCCCCCAGGTAGGGGGCGAGCGTCGCGGTGCCGTCGGGGACGACCGGGAGGAGGACGCGGACCAGACCGTACGTGCCCATCTTCAGCAGCACGCCGGCGAGCAGCACGGAGCCGACCGTCGGGGCCGCGGTGTGCGCGTCCGGGAGCCAGCTGTGCAGCGGCCAGGCGGGGGCCTTGACCGCGAGCCCGACCATGATCGCCAGGGCGGCGATCACCTGGGTGCCGTGGCTCAGGCCGTTGCCGTGCGCGGCGGCCAGGGCCTGCATGTCGAAGGTGCCGGTCTTGCCGCCCACCAGCAGGAAGCCGAGCAGCATCACGGCCGAGCCGAGCAGCGTGTACAGGATGAACCGGTTGGCGGCCGGCACCTTCGCCCCGCTGCCCCATCGGGCGATCAGGAAGTACATCGGGATCAGCACGATCTCGAAGGCCAGGAAGAAGAGCAGGAGGTCCAGCACCGCGAAGGTGGCGAGCATGCCGACTTCGAGGAGGAGGAACAGCCCGGTGAACGCCCGGGCCGACGGGCGGTTCCCGTCCCCGGCTCCGCCCCGGGCCTCCCCGGCCGGCAGCCGCTTCTCCGAGTACAGCGCGCAGAGGAAGGTGAGCAGCGCGGTCAGCACGATCAGCGGGAGCGAGATCCCGTCCACGCCGAGGTGGAAGCGCACGCCGATGGCCGGGATCCAGGACACGTTCGTGGTGGCCTGCATCCGGCCGGGCTCGTCATGGTCGAAGCCGGCCGCCAGGGCGACGGTCAGCAGGAGCACGACGCCGGTGACGACGCTGTTCAGCCTCAGCGCGCGCCGGTCGGCGGCGGCCGGGTCGGTGCCGAACACCGGCGCCAGGGTCAGGGCGGCGCCGGCCAGCGGCAGCACCAGGAGGGCGATGAGGACTGCGTTCATCGGGGGCTCCTACGGACTGCGGTCGGCTCGGTCGCGGTCAGGGTCACCGGCCGGGTCACCGGTGGGGCCACTGCCCGGGACACGGCCCGGGTCACCGGCTGGGTCGGGGGAACGGGGTGCGGCATCCGGCTACACCGCCACCAGGACGGCCAGCAGGACGACGCCGGCCAGCAGCGCGCTGAGGTAGGTCTGCGCGTTGCCGGTCTGCGCGAGCCGGACGGCCCGGCCGAGCAGGTTGGCGCCGACCCCGCTGCCGCGCACGTACGTCTCCACGACCTCGCGGTCGAGGAAGCGCACCAGTTGCGCGGCGGCGGCCACCGGGCGGACGAACAGCGCGCTGTAGAGCCGGTCGACGCCGAAGCCGTGCCGAGCCGGGCCGAACAGCGGGCCGAGCAGGGTGCGCCCGGGGTCGGCGACGATCACCTCGGCGGCCGGGGCTCCGGCCTGCTCGGGGACCCGGCCCTCCGACGCGGGGGCGGGCCGGCCGGCGGCGAGCCGCGCGGTGGCGGAGCGCCAGGCGCCGTAGGCCAGCAGTGCGCCGATCAGGGCGAGGCCGGTGCCGGTCACGGCGGTCACGGCCGAGGGCCGCAGCGAGCCGCCGTCCAGCAGTGCGGGCAGCCAGTCCGTGCGCAGGCTCGCGACGCCGAAGCCCATGGTCGGGATCGCCAGCACCCAGAGCGGCCAGCGCATCGCGGGCGGCTCGGCGGTGGCCGGGTCGGCCTCGTCCACCTCGGGCGAGTACGGCGCGTCGGCCTCGTGGTCCAGCGGCTCCGCGACGGCGGCGGCGCCGGCGGCCGGGGCGGCAACCGCGGCCGGGGCCACGGCAGGGCTGTGGAACGCGACCAGGAACAGCCGGGCCGCGTATGCCGCCGTGAGCAGTGCGGTCAGCCCGGCCGAGATCAGCACGATCCAGCCGGCCGCCTGCGGGACGGCCGAGGCCGGGCCGACGCCGTTGGTCAGCGCCTCGCCGTGGGCCGCGTGCTCGGCGGCGGTCAGCACCGCCTCCTTGCTGAAGAAGCCCGAGAACGGCGGCAGCCCGACCAGGGCGACGAGCGCGATGCCCATCGTCCAGTAGGCGTCCGGGACGCGCCCCCGCAGCCCGGGCATCCGGGACATCGCGGAGATCGAGTTGGTGTGGGCGGCGTGGATCACCACACCGGCCGCGAGGAACAGCAGCGCCTTGAACGCACCATGGCTGACCAGGTGGAAGACCGAGGCCTCGCGGTCGCCGCTGGCCAGCGCGCCGGCCATGTAGCCGAGCTGGCCGACGGTCGAGTAGGCGAGGACCCGTTTCAGGTCGTCCTGGGCGAGCGCGCAGAGCGCCGAGCCGATCATCGTCACGGCGGCCATCACCGCCAGCACCACCAGAGCCGCGCCGGAGAGCAGGAAGACCGGCAGCAGCCGGGCGACCAGGTAGATGCCGGCCGCGACCATGGTGGCGGCGTGGATCAACGCGGAGACCGGCGTCGGGCCCGCCATCGCGTCCGGGAGCCAGGTGTGCAGCGGGAACTGCGCGCTCTTGCCGGCCACGCCGGCGAGCAGCAGCAGTGCGGTCAGCGTCGGGTGCGTGAGGCGCCCGTCGGCCGCGGCCGCCAGCACGTCCGTGATCCGGAAGCTGCCGGCGTCGGCGCCGAGCAGGAAGATGCCGAACAGGAACGGCACGTCGCCGAGCTTGGTGACCAGGAAGGCCTTCAGCGAGGCCGAGCGGGCGTCGGCGGTCTCCCAGTGGTGGCCGATCAGGAAGTACGAGCAGATGCCCATGACCTCCCAGCCGACCAGCAGCACGATCAGGTCGCCCGAGTAGACGACCAGGAACATCGCCGCCGTGAACAGCGAGACCAGCGCCGCGTAGGACGGGTAGCGCGGGTCGTCCTTGAGGTAGGCGGTCGAGTAGACCTGCACGCAGGTGGCGACCAGGCCGACCAGCACGGAGATCAGCGAGCTGTAGCCGTCCAGGTAGATCGAGAGCGAGATGCCCGGGCCGCCGGTCGGGGCGAGCCGGGTGGCGGCCTCCAGCGTCTGGCCGGTGCCCAGCTGGAGCGCGACGACCAGGGCGAGCACGGCCGAGACGGCGACCGGCACGATCGCCAGCGGCCGGGCCAGGCCAGGCACCTTCCTGCCGGTGGCCAGGGTGGCGGCCGCACCGAGCGCGGGCAGGACGGGGACGAGGACGGGCAGGGCGAGGTTCATGCGGCGGCCTGGCCCTTCAGCGCCTCGGCTCCGGCCGGCGCCTCCTCGGCGACGGACTCGGACGGGTCACCGAGCGCGGTGACCCTGTCCACGTCCGCGGTGCCCCGGGCCCGGAACAGCAGCAGGACGATCGCGAGCCCGAGACCGATCTCGGCGGCGGCAATGGTGATGGTGAACAGGGTGAGCGCCTGGCCGGCGTGCAGGGAGTCCCGCAGCCAGGCGTCGAAGGCGACGAGGTTGAGGTTGACGGCGTTGAGCATCAGCTCGACGGACATCAGCACCAGGATGACGTTGCGCCGGGCGAGCACGCCGTAGACGCCCACGCTGAACAGCAGCGAGGCGAGCACGACGGGGTAGGCGAGGTGCATCAGCTCTCCTCCGGCGAGGTCGTCGAGGCCGCCGGGTCCGGCGAGGCGGCGGCCGACGGCTTCGGCACCGTCGCGGCGACCGTGCCGTTGGAGCCGACCGGCTTGCCGGCCCGGATCCGCCCGGCCCGGGGCGTCGGCACCCGCCGCCCGGACCCGCGCGACAGCACGATCGCGCCGACCAGCGCGGCCAGCAGCAGCACCGAGAGCGCCTCGAAGGGCAGCACCCAGGTGCGGAACAGGCTGGCGCCGGTCACGGCCGCCGAGCCGCCACCCGCGCCGAGGTCGATCCAGGAGGTCCGGAAGGCGTCCACGACCAGCGTCACCAGCGTGCCGGCCGAGGCCAGCGCCACCGCCAGGGCGACCCAGCGGTTCTTCGAGTCGGCGTCCGGCGAGCGCCCGATCGGCGCCTTGGTGAGCATCAGCCCGAACAGCACCAGCACGACCACCGAGCCCAGGTAGATCAGCACCTGCACCCAGGCGATGAACTCGGCGGTGAGCAGCAGGAACTCCACCGCCAGCCCGCCGAGTGCGGCCACCAGCCAGAGCGCGGCGTGCACCAGCTGCTTCGTCGTCACGGCGACGACGGCCGAGCCGAGCACGACGATGCCGACCAGCAGGAAGACGATCTCGACCCCGGTCGGGGAGAGGAAGGAACGCGCGGCCGGCTCCAGGGAACCGGTCGCGGCCAGCAGGGTCGCGGAACTCACTCCGGCTCACCCCCCTCGGGCGTCTCCAGGGCGGCGGCCGCGGCGGCCGCCAGCTTGTCCGCCGCCTTGCGCGCCGTGGCGATCTCCTTGGGCTCCTCGGCCGCCGGGTCCAGCGCCGGCGGCGCCGGGACGGTCCACATCCACTCGCGGAGCTTCTCCCGCTCGTGGGTCAGCTCCAGGATGTCCGTCTCCGCGTACTCGAACTCCGGCGACCAGAACAGCGCGTCGAACGGGCACACCTCGATGCAGATCCCGCAGTACATGCAGAGCGAGAAGTCGATGGCGAACCGGTCCAGCACGTTGCGGGTGCGGGCGCGGGCGTTCGGGTCGGCGGCCGGCAGCGTCTCCTTGTGGGAGTCGATGTAGATGCACCAGTCCGGGCACTCACGGGCGCAGAGCATGCAGACCGTGCAGTTCTCCTCCAACAGCGCGATGACCCCGCGCGAACGCGGCGGCAGCACCGGCTGCACGTCGGGGTACTGCGCGGTGATGCTCTTCCTCGTCATCGTCCGCAGCGTCACGGCCAGGCCCTTGGCCAGGCCGGCACCTGGAAAACTCATGAGATCGCCACCTTGATGATGCCGGTGAGGGCGAGCTGGACGAGGGCGAGCGGGATCAGCACGGTCCACGCGAAGCGCATCAGCTGGTCCTCGCGCAGCCGCGGGTAGGTGACCCGCAGCCAGATCACCACGAAGGCCAGCGCGAAGGTCTTCAGGACGGTCCAGAGCCAGCCGAGCTGGTCCGGCAGCGGTCCGTGCCAGCCGCCCAGGAAGAGCACCGCGGTCAGCCCGGACACCACCAGGATGCCCGCGTACTCGGAGAGCAGGAAGAACGCGAAGCGCAGGCCGGTGTACTCGGTGTACGCGCCGAAGATGATCTCGGAGTCGGCCACCGGCATGTCGAACGGCGGGCGCTGCAGCTCGGCCAGCCCGGCCGTGAAGAAGACGAACGCGCCGATGATCTGCCACGGGATCCAGTACCACTGCCAGGCGTCCACGATCCCGGGCAGCGAGAGCGTCCCGGCGGCCATCGCCACCGAGGCGGCGGCGAGCACCATCGGCAGCTCGTACGACATCAGCTGCGCGGCCGTCCGCAGACCGCCGAGCAGCGAGAACTTGTTCGCCGAGGCCCAGCCGGCCATCAGCTTGCCGATCACGCCGACGCCCATCACGGCGAGCACGAAGAACAGGCCGGCGTCGATCGCCTGGCCGACGAAGCCGTCCGGGCCGACCGGGATCGCGAGCAGCACGAACAGGTACGGCAGCAGTGAGACGGCGGGCGCCAGCTGGAAGATCCGCCGGTCCGCGCCGGCCGGGACGATGTCCTCCTTCTGCGCGAACTTCACACCGTCGGCGACCAGCTGCGCCCAGCCGTGGAAGCCACCGGCGTACATCGGGCCGAGCCGGCCCTGCATGTGCGCCATCACCTTGTGCTCGGTCTGGCCGATGACCAGGGGGAAGAGGAGGAAGACGACGAGCGTGGCGACGCAGCGCAGCAACGTGTCGAGCAGGTTCACGCGCTGTCTCCGTCCTGGCCGGCCGACTCGGCCGACGTCTCGCTCTGCGCGTCGTTCGCGTCCTTCACGCTCGGCGCGTCGTTCGCGTCCTTCGCGTCGGTCGCGCCCTTCACGCTCGGCGCGTCGCTCGCGTCCGTCACGTTGTTCTGCTCGGGCTCGTCGTGCGCGGGTACGGGGTTGTGCCAGGGCGCGTCCGCGGACCGCGTCCGGGCCGGCTGCTCGGGCTTCACCGGGGCGGCGCCCTCGGCGGCGCCGTCGGCAACACCCGCAGCGGCGCCCTCGGCGGCACTCGCGGCAGCACTCGCGGCGGTGGCCGGCGGCTGGCTTGCCGAGCCCTCCGACACCGACCTGGTCCGCCGCGGCCGGTCGGCCCGCACCGGCGGCGTCGTGCTCTCCGCCGTACCGTCGGCACCCGCGGCGGTCTCCGCCGCCTGGCTGACCGAGCCGTCGCCGACCGTCCTGGTCCGCCGCGGCCGGTCGGCCCGCACCGCGGGCCCGCCCTCGGCCGCAGCCCCGGCCGCAGCCCCGGCCGCAGCACCTGCCGCAGCACCGGCGCCCGCGGCCGCCCGGGGTGTCCGCGCCGCGCCCGCCGCCCGCGCACCGCGCGCGGGCCGCTCGGCGACCGGCGGCAGGGTGCCCTTGAGCGGTCCCCACTCGTTCGGGTCCGGCACACCGGCCGGCTGCATCTTGCGCCGTGCCGGCCCGTCGCCGTGCTCGGACTCGCCCGGCTCCTTGGCGCCCGGCCAGGCCTTGGCGACCCGGGCGGCGAGCACGAACTCCTTGCGCAGCGGGTAGCCCTCGAAGCCGTCCGGCAGCAGCAGGGTGGCCAGGTACGGGTGCCCGGGGAAGTCGATGCCGAACATCTCGTGCGTCTCACGCTCGTGCCACGCGGCGCCGGCGTAGACGGCGACGGCGGTCGGCAGCGCGGCCTTGTCCCGCGGCACGCGGGTGCGCACCACCAGGTGGCGCACGCCCGGGGCGTCGGCGGAGGCCAGGTGGGCGGCCACCGAGAAGCCCTCGGCCAGCTCGTCGACGGCGCTCAGCCAGTCGAAGAAGGAGAGGCCCAGCACGTCCCGGGCCGCGGTGAGCGCCTCGATCCAGTGCTCGGCGGGCACGTCGACGGTGACCAGCCCGTACGCCTCGGCGCCGGTGGCCCACTCGCCGACCGACGCCGCATACTGCTCGGCCGTGGTCACGAGGCCCCTCCCTCGACAGCGGGACCGGCCACCAGCGGGCGGCGCAGCGCGGACGCGGGCGCGGCGTACCGGCCCGGGAGCGACTCGGCGGCGATCTTCTCCTGGAGCTTGAGGATGCCCTGGAGCAGCGCCTCGGGCCGCGGCGGGCAGCCGGGCACGTAGACGTCGACCGGGATGATCTGGTCGACGCCCTTGGTGACCGAGTAGGAGTCCCAGTACGGGCCGCCGGAGTTGGAGCAGGCGCCGAAGGAGATGACGTACTTCGGCTCGGGCATCTGCTCGTAGAGGCGCTTCACGGCGGGCGCCATCTTGTCGGTCACCGTCCCCGAAACGATCATCAGATCGGCCTGGCGGGGGCCCGGCGCGAACGGAATGACACCCATCCGGATGAAGTCGTGTTTGGCCATGGACGCGGCGATGAACTCGATCGCACAGCAGGCCAGGCCGAAGTTGAAGCACCAGAGGCTGTAGCGGCGGCCCCAGTTGAGGACCACCTTGACCGGGTCCGGCGCGAGCCGGGCCAGCGGGCCGATGCCGCGCCGCTCGACGGCGCCGGCGCCGGCGCCGGGCCGCGCCGGGTCCGGCAGGCCGAGCGGGACCGGACCGCCGGAGGCACCGTGCGCGTGCGCGTGGTTGTGCGTCACGTCCATTCCAGAACGCCCTTCTTCCAGGCGTAGAGCAGTCCGACCGCGAGGAAGCCGATGAAGACGAACATCTCGACCAGCGTTCCGGCGCCGTACCCGGCGGAGGCGAACACGGTCGCCCACGGGAACAGGTAGATCGCGTCGACCGCGAAGATCACGTACAGGAAGGCGTAGACGTAGTAGCGGACCTGGGTGTGCGCCCAGTCCTCGCCCACCGGGTCCACGCCGCACTCGTAGGCGAGGAGTTTCTCCGGCGAGTACACCACCGGCCGCAGCAGCCGGTTGGCGGTGAACGCCACGGCGACGAAGAGCACGCCGACGACGGCGAGCAGGCCCATCGCGGCGTACGCGTCGAAGTAGCCGCTGCCGACCGCCGGGTCGGCAGCGACGGCAGCCGCCTGCTGCCCCTCCATGCCACTCGCCTCCACATCGGCCGTGAGAACCACCCCACAAGGCAGTTCTACGACGTTTCTTTACACGGTCATAACCATCGCCAATGCGTGAGTCTAAGTGCACGGCCGTGGAGCGCCGCACCCCGCCCGATCCGCAAGACGACCGGTGGACAACCCGCGGACACCGGGGCGCCCCGCCCGTCGCCCGCCGTCCCCCGCCGTCACGCCCCGGCGCGGGGGCCGGGGCGTGACGGCGGGGGTGGGGATAACCCCCGCCCGGGGAGACGTATCACCCCCATGGCCGCGGCGGCCCCTCTCCGGGGAAGCTTGGATCATCAGCTCGACCGACAGGGACGGTAGATCCGGATGAAACCACTGCACCGCCGCGCCGCGGACGCCCTCAAGGAGCAGGACGCCCGGATGGAGCGCGCCCCGCTGTACGGCGCGCGGATGTGGCGGCAGGCGGGGCAGCTGATGCTCAACCTGCCGCTGGGCATCGCGGGGTTCGTCTTCACCTTCGTGACGCTCTCCATCGGCCTCGTGCTCTCCGTGACCGTGATCGGCCTGCCGCTGCTGGCCGCCGGGCTGGCCGGCACCCGGTCCATGGGCGGCTTCGCCCGCCGCCGGGCCCGGTCGGTGCACGGCTCCGAACTGCGCGACCCGGAGCCGGTGCACCGGCCCCGCCCGGGGATCACCGGCTACGCGATCGCCCACCTCACGGACGCGCTGAGCTGGCGTTCGGTCCTCTACTACGTGCTGCTGATGCCCTGGGGCCTGCTGAGCTTCGCCGTGACCCTGATCTGCGTGATCATCGGCTGGCCGGCGCTGCCGTGGGTGGTGCGCGCCGAGTCCGCGGTCGACCGGATGCTGGTGGAGACCCTGCTCTCCCCCGGCGCGCTCTCCGAGCGGGTGCGCGAGCTGGAGGACGACCGCGGCACGGTGGTCGACACCGCCGCCGCCGACCTGCGCCGGATCGAGCGCGACCTGCACGACGGTGCCCAGGCCCGGCTGGTGGCGCTGGCGATGGACCTCGGCCTGGCCAAGGAGCGGCTGCGGGAGACCGAGACGCCGGACGACGTGGCCGCCGCCGCCAGGATGGTCGACAACGCGCACGGCGAGGTGAAGCTCGCCCTCCAGGAGCTGCGCGACCTGGCCCGCGGCATCCACCCGGCGGTGCTCACCGACCGCGGTCTGGACGCGGCGCTCTCCGCGGTGGCCGCCCGCTGCACCGTGCCGGGCGGGGTCAAGGTGAACGTCGGGCTGAAGGCCGCGGACGGCACGGTGGAGCGCCCCGACTCGGCGGTCGAGGGCATCGCCTACTTCACCGTGAGCGAGCTGCTGACCAACGTCTCCAAGCACTCCGGCGCCACCTGCGCGACGGTGGACGTCTGGCGCGCCGGCGACCAGCTCATGGTGCTGGTCAAGGACGACGGCAAGGGCGGCGCGGCCCCCTACCCGGGCAGCGGCCTGGGCGGACTGGCCGAGCGGATCCGGGCGGTGGACGGGGTGTTCCTGGTGGAGAGCCCGCACGGCGGCCCGACGACCGTCACCATCGAGCTCCCCTGGCGCACCCGCGTCGCCCGCCGCTGACCACCCGGCTCCCGCCCGCCGGAGACACCCAGCCGCGGCCCGCGGCGCCCCGCGAGACCCGGCAGCACCTGGCAGCACCCCCGCAACGGCAACCGGCCGGGACTTCGTCGAGGCAGCTGACGAGGTCCCGGCCGCACCCGTACGCCGGCCGCCCGCGAACCCTTGCGCGGTGTGCGGGCGGCCGGCGCCGGTGGTCTAGGGGGTTCCCAGGGTGCCGAGGGTGACCTCGGCGGTCTTGCTCTGGCCGTCCCGGGTGTAGGTGACGGTCGTCCTGGTGCCCGGGGTGAGCGAGGCCAGCGCGGTGGTGAGCGAGTTCAGGGAGTCGACCGGGGTGTCGCCGACCTTGGTGATCACGTCGCCGGCCTGGATCCCCGCCGAGTCCGCCGGGCCGCCCGCGGAGACCGCCACCACCACCGCGCCCGCCGGGCGGAAGTCCTGGTCGAAGTACGTCCGCGCGGTGATGCCGAGCGCGGCCCGGCCGGAGTTGGTGACCTTGCCGTCCTTGATCAGCTGGTCCGCGATGCCGGTGACGGTGGACGCCGGGATGGCGAAGCCGATGCCGGGCGCGGCCGCGCCGTTGGTCTCGGGCTCGGTGGCGGCGAGCGTGTTGATGCCGATCACCTGACTGTTCAGGTTGACCAGCGCGCCGCCGCTGTTGCCGGGGTTGATCGCGGCCGAGGTCTGCACCATGTTGCCGATGGTGGCGCCCGGCGAGCCGGGGCTGTCGGGTTCGGAGACGGTCCGGCCGGTGGCCGAGACGATGCCGTCGGTGACGCTGCCGGTGAGCCCGAGCGGACTGCCCATCGCCAGCGTGATCTGGCCCAGCTGGACCTTGCCGGAGTCCCCGAAGACGGCCGGTTTCAGGCCGCCCGGCGGGCCGGCCAGTCTGATCACCGCGAGGTCGGAGTCCGGGTAGCTGGCGACCAGGGTCGCGTCCAGCGGTTTGGTGCTGTTGGCCAGGGTGACGGTGAAGGTGGTGGCGGTGCCGACCACGTGGGCGTTGGTGACGATGTCGCCCTTGTTGTCGTAGACGATCCCCGAGCCGAGCCCGCTGGCGGTGGTGATCTGCACCACGGAGGGCAGCACGTCGGCGATCACCTTCTGGTACGAGTCCTGGAGCTGGATGCCGCCGGCCGGCTGGGCGGACGCGGACGCACCCGCGGACGCCGAGGTCGAGGACGCCGAGGAGGACGAGCCGCTGCTGCACCCGGCCACCACCAGCGCGGCCGCGGCGGCGAGCGCCCCGGGCGCGACCAGCCGGCCGCCGAACGCCTTGGGACCGGTGGGGCGCGGCCCGGCCGGGAGCGGGCGGGTGGGCTCCTTCTTGCGGTTCACCGTGGCTGCCTCCGATTCCCTTATCGGACAGAGATCTTTGTCAGCATTTCACCGCTATGTCCGAATCATCACGCCGACTCGCCCGCCCCCGGCCGGAAGCCGGACCGGCCGGGGCCCGGTGTCGAACTCCCGCCGACTCGCCCGGCACCGGCCGGAAAGCCGGACCGCCTAGGATGCGGCCATGACTTGGTTGATCACCGGCGGTGCCGGATACATCGGCGGGCACGTGGTGCAGCAGCTCCTCGACGCGGGCGAGCGGGTGGCCGTCCTGGACGACTTCAGCACCGGCGACCGCACCCGGCTGCCGCAGGGGGTGGCCCTGATCGAGGGGTCCACGCTGGACCGGGCCGTCCTGGACGAGGCGATCCGCGAGCACGCCGTCGAGGGCATCCTGCACTTCGCGGCGAAGAAGCAGGTCGGCGAGTCGGTCGAGCAGCCCTTCTTCTACTACCGCGAGAACATGATCGGTCTGCAGACCGTGCTGGAGGCGGCCGCCGAGGGCGGCGTGAAGCGCTTCCTGTTCTCCTCCTCCGCCGCCGTCTACGGCATGCCGGACGTCGACCTGGTCACCGAGTCCACCCCGTGCGCACCGATGAGCCCGTACGGCGAGACCAAGCTGGCCGGCGAGTGGCTGGTCTCCGCCGTCGGCAAGGCCCACGGCATCTCCACCGTCTCGCTGCGCTACTTCAACGTGGCCGGTGCGGCCTCGCCGGAGCAGTCGGACGCGGGCGTCTTCAACCTGATCCCGATGGTCTTCGAGCGGCTCACCGCCGGTCAGGCCCCGCGGATCTTCGGCGCCGACTACCCGACCCCCGACGGCACCTGCGTGCGCGACTTCATCCACGTCTCCGACATCGCCTCGGCCCACGTGGCGGCTGCCAAGCGGCTGGCGGCCGACCCGGCCGGCGAGACGGCGCTGATCCTCAACATCGGCCGCGGCGAGGGCGTCAGCGTCAAGGAGATGCTGGACGTGATCGGCAAGGTGACCGGCTACGACGCCACCGGCGAGGTCACCCCGCGCCGCGTCGGCGACCCCGCCCGGGTGGTGGCCTCCGCCGAGCTGATCCGCCAGGAGCTGGGCTGGACCGCCCGTCACGGCGTCGAGGAGATGGTGGCCTCGGCGTGGGAGGGCTGGTGCAGCCGCCACCCGGAGGCCCGCAAGAAGTAGCGGCGGACGCGGCAGGGGCGGGGCCGTCGGTCGGCCCCGCCCCTGCCGCACTCCCGTCCTGCTGCCCCGCGGGCGGCCGCACCCCCGTCAGTGCGAGGGCACCGCCGTGCCGTAGTAGGCGTCCAGCGCGTAGACACAGCGGTCCTTGCTGCCGACGAAGACCTTCCCGCCGACCGCCACCGGCGAGCCGGTGAGCTCGCCCTTGGTACCGAGCTCCCAGCGCAGCTGACCGCTCGCCAGGTCCAGGGTGTGCAGCGACTGGTCCCGGCTGCCCAGGTGGACCAGGCCGTCCGCGACGGCCGGGGAACCGACGATCTCGCCGCGCGCGGTGTACCGCCAGCGCTCCCGGCCGCCGGCCGACTCGAAGGCGTACAGCACCTCGCCGCTGCCGACCAGCACCATGCCGTCGCTGACCACCACCGGCTCGGCCCCCTGCCGGTTGCCGGTGACGCCGCGCCAGCGGTCCCGGCCGGTGGCCGTGTCCAGCGCGTACACCGTGCCGAGGTAGTCGGCGACGTAGACCGCGTCGGCGTCCAGCGCGGGCGGGGTGAAGAGCACCACGGGCGCGTCGAAGCGCCAGCGCTCCGCGCCGCTCGCGGCGTCCAGCGCGTACACCCGGGTGCCGGCCGTCACGTACAGCACCCCGGCGCGCTCGACCGGGCGGGACGGCACGTCCTCGCCGACCGGGAACGACCAGCGCAGGCCCGCACCGCGCGGGTCGACGCAGCGCAGCCGCCCACCGCCGTAGTAGTAGGCGGCGCCGCCGACCAGGGCCGGGCCGGACTGCGGGTTCTCGTAGTCCTGCTGGGCGTCGTCGGCGCGCCACAGCTCCGCGCCGCCGGCCGCCGAGCGCAGCTGCACCCCGCCGCCCCGGACGCCGCAGCAGAGCACGCCGTCGGCGGCGTCCAGCGAGTAGACCCAGCCGTCCAGCGAGCTGCGCCAGCGCTCGGTGCCGTCCGCGACGTCCACCGTGTAGAGATGCGGGCCGTCGGCGGCGTGCACCCGGCCGGCGTCCACGGCGAGCGCCCAGGCGACGTCCCGGGTCTTGTAGCGGCGCTGGCCCGAGGCGATGTCGAGGGCGTGCACCTCGAAGCTGGAGACGAACAGGGTGCCGTCGGCGACCACCGGGGTGCCCCAGACGTCGTTGGACATCCGGAACCGCCAGGGGCGCCAGCGGGCGGCCCGTACCGGCGGCGGGGTGGCCCGGCGTACCCAGTCGGTCTCGGCGGGCGCGGTGCCCGGCCCGGCCTGCTCGGCCCGCGGGCCCGGGCCTATCCGCACCGAGGCGCCCGGCAGACGCACCTCGGAGCCGCTCTCCCCGGCGACGGGGGCGCGGTGGCGGCGCGGGGCGGCGAGCTTCTCGGTGGCGGCCTCGGTGTCCGGGCCCGGGAGCGCCGGGTTGGCGTGCACCGGACCGGTGTGCGGGGCGTGGTGGCCGACCGGGTGCCGGGTGCGCGGGTCGTCCCGGCCGGGACGCTGCAGCGGCACCGGCTGCGGCTGCGCCACCGGCTGCGGCGGCGCGGGGGCGACCGGCGCGGGGGCGACCGGGACCGGCGCCGGCGGGAGCTGACGGCGGCCGCGCTTGCGCTCGATCAACTCCAGCGCGTTGGGCGGCAGCCAGTCCCCCGCCTCGCCGGAGGCGTCGTCCCGGGAGAAGAGGTGCGGGGCCAGCTCGGCCTGGATCTGCGCCGGGGACGGCCGGTGCTCGGGGGACGGCCGCATGCAGGCGCGGACCAGGTCCACCAGTTCGGCCGGGAGGCCGGAGAGGTCGGGCTGATCGCGCAGCAGCTGGAACACCGTCTCGACCGGGTTGGCACCCCGGTACGGCGGGTGGCCGGTGGCGCAGAAGACCAGCAGCGAGCCGAGCGAGAAGACGTCGCTGGCGCCGGAGACGCTGCGGCTGTCGCGGGCCTGCTCGGGCGACATGTACGCCGGGGTGCCGACCGCGACGTTGGTCATCGTGAGCCGGGTACTGGAGACCCCGGCGGCGATGCCGAAGTCGATCACCCGCGGGCCGTCCTCGACCACCAGCACGTTGGAGGGCTTGAGGTCACGATGGACCAGCCCGGCGGCGTGGATCGACTGCAGCGCCTCGGCGATGCCCGCCACCAGCCAGCGCACCGCCCCCGCCGGCAGCGGCCCGCACTCGGTGACCAGGTCCTCCAGGGACGGCGCCGGGACGTACGCGGTGGCCAGCCAGGGGACCCTGGCATCGGCGTCCGCGTCCACCACGGCCGCGGTGTAGAAGCCGCCGACCGTCTTGGCGGCCGCGATCTCCCGGGCGAAGCGGACCCGGAACAGCTCGTCCTCGGCCAGCTCCCCCCGGACGGTCTTGATGGCCACTCGCCGGCCGGACGCGGAGCGCGCCAGGTAGACCAGGCCCATCCCGCCCGCCCCGAGCCGCCCCAGCACCTCGAAGGGCCCGATCCGCCTCGGATCGTGCGCCGTCAGCTGGTCCACTCCGCTGCCACCTCCCCGTTTTCCGCACCCGCCGCGGGGTGCCGGACCCGATTCTCCAATGCCGCCGTGCCCATCTCCAACCTCCCCCGCCCAGATCCCCGCCGGGGGCGGGCCGCGGTCGCCGTCCGGCCAGTGCCGCAGGAACGGCCGGATTCTGACGTCAGCTCCGGCGGCCGCTTGCGCGCGACCCGTCCCGGACTCCTCCGCGACCCGTCCCGGACTCCTGCACACCCCGGCCCGAACCCCGCCTGCCACGTCACGCTCTGTCACCCGATAACCCCTCAGCGGAGGGGGCGTCACGCTGTGAGGTCAAAAGCACACGGGGGGGCTTGACCGGAACACGGTGAATATCCGTCCGCACTGGTTCACACCTCTATACCAAACCCCCGGGCGGAGTAATTGTCACATCACCGAATCGCGCCAAGATCGAGCCACGGTAAGCTGACGGCATGACAGGACAAGTTCGCACCGTCGACGGTCGCGTCGCCGGGCGACGCGGACAGGAGACGCGGCAGAAGCTGCTCGACTGCCTCCGCGAGATGCTCAGCACGTCGCCCTATCGGGACGTCAAGGTCATCGACGTCGCCCGTATGGCGGGTACCTCCCCCGCGACCTTCTACCAGTACTTCCCGGATGTCGAGGGCGCCGTCCTCGAAATCGCCGAGGAAATGGCCAAGGACTCCGACGCCCTCAAAGAGCTGGTGGCCGGAAAGTCCTGGGCAGGGAAGTCCGGCACGACCACTTCGGAAGAACTGGTCGACGGATTCCTCGCCTTCTGGCGCAAGAACGACGCCATTCTCCGAGTGGTCACGCTCGGTGCCGCCGAAGGGGACAAGCGGTTCTTCAAGATCCGCATGACGGTCCTCAACGCGGTCGCCAAACCGCTCACGGAAGCCGTCAAGGAACTCCAGGCGAAGGGCCAGGCCGACAAGTCGCTCGACCCGGCCGCCGTCGCCGGCTCTCTGGTCTCGCTGCTCGCCTCGGCGGCCGAGCACCAGAAGGCCTTCACCTCCTGGGGCGTCAAGGTCAAGGACCTGAAGCCCAACCTCGCTCCCCTGGTGTACCTGGGTGTCACCGGCAAGAAGCCGCCCAAGTAGACCGATCCGCCAACCCATCCATCCGCTCCGCGCGCACCCCGGCCTCCTGTCCGGGGAACGACGGACGGCGGCCGTGTCCTCGGGGGAGGTCCGCCGGCGGTCCGTAGCGCGCCAGACATGCCGGTGGGCGGGCACCCCCGCAGGGGTGCCCGCCCACCGGCATCGTGTTTTCCGGGCCGCCCGGGCGCCGGGCGGCGCTCAGGCGGCCGCCAGGACCGGCCCAGGAGCCCCGAGGGCCCGCCTGGGGCCCCGGAGGCCGCTCAGGGGCAGCGGACGACCTGACCGGCGTACGCCAGGCCGCCGCCGAAGCCGAACAGCAGCACCGGGTCGCCGGGCGACAGCTCGCCGCGCTCGACCAGCTTGGAGAAGGCCAGCGGGATGGACGCGGCCGAGGTGTTGCCGGAGTCCACGACGTCCCGGGCGACCACCGCGTCGGGGGCACCCAGCTTGCGCGCGATCGCGTCGATGATCCGCAGGTTGGCCTGGTGCGGCACGAAGCCCTTGAGCTCCGACGGGTCGATCCCGGCCTTCTCGCAGGCCTGGCGGGCGAGCGGGGCGATCTGAGTGGTGGCCCAGCGGAACACCGACTGGCCCTGCTGGCTGATCACCGGATCCCAGCCGGTGATCACCACGGCGTCGCTCTTCTCCGGCTCCGAACCCCAGACCACCGGGCCGATGCCCGGCTCGGCGCCGTCCTCCTGGGCCTCCACCACCGCGGCGCCGGCGCCGTCGCCGAAGATCACGCAGGTGGTCCGGTCGGTCCAGTCGAGGGTGTCCGACATCCGCTCGGCGCCGATCACCAGGGCGGTCCGGGCCGCGCCGGCCCGGATCGCGTGGTCCGCGGTGGCCAGCGCGTACGAGAAGCCGGAGCAGACCGTGTTGATGTCGTAGGCGGCGGGCGCCTTCACACCGAGGCGGGCGGCGACGGCGGCGGCCGTGTTGGGGCTGCGCTCGATCGCGGTGCAGGTGGCGACCACGACCAGGTCGACGTCGGCCGCCGTCCGGCCGCTCCGTGCCAGCGCCTTCTGGGCCGCCTCGGTGGCGAGGTCCACCAGGGTCTCGCCCTCGGCGATGTGGCGGGTCCGGATCCCCACCCGACTGCGGATCCACTCGTCGTCGGTGTCGACCAGCACCGCCAGGTCGTCGTTGGTGAGGACCTTCGGGGGCTGGTAGTGGCCGAGTGCCACAATGCGCGAACCGCTCATACAGCCACTCAACCCGGTTACCCCCTGGTCTGCGGGGCGTGACCGGCTACAGGATCCGCGTCCGGAAGCTGTAGGAGACCGACAAGGGCCGTTGCGGCGCCTGGGCCCACCACCACGGCGGACGCGACGATCAGGCGGCGAGCGAGGCCGCGTCGCCCATCACGATGACCGGGTGGGCGGCCGGATCGAGGGTGCGGATCAGCTGGGCCATCTTGTCCTCGGGGATCGAGACGCAGCCATGGGTGGGGCCGTCGTGGTCGACGTGGATCCAGATGCCGCCGCCCTTCTTCGGCCCCATGGGACGGCGCGGGTCGAGCGGCGAGTTGCCGGGCACGCGGTTGTAGTTGATCGCGATCACGTAGTCGAAGGAGCCCGCCAGCTGGTCACCGAAGAAGCCCGTCCCGGAGACCACGAAGCTCGGGTCCTTGTCGTACGGGAGCTTGCCGCCCGGGTCGGCCTTGCGGCCGCCGGCGTCGGTGAGCGAGAAGACGCCTATCGGGCTGCGCAGGTCGCCCTCGTTGTGGTCGGTGGTCCAGCCGCTGTTGCCGTTGTGGCCCTGCCAGGTCTCGCCGGCCAGCCAGCGGCCCTCGGGGGTGCGGGTCCAGAGCGTGACGTTGTTCTTGTTGGCGTTCTTGTCCTGGCCGGAGGCGAGCACCACCTGGGTGGTCTCGGCGGGTATCCGGGCCGTGAAGGCGGCGCCGAGGCCCGGTATCGCGGCCACCGAACCGTCCGGGCGGGCCTCGCCGCGGGCCGCGGCGGGCGCCTCGGTGTGCCGGTCGCCGACGGCCTGGGCTGCGGCGGGAGCGGCCGCACCGGCGGGCGGGGACGGCTGGTCCGGGCTGGAGACGCCCTCGGGGCCGGGGCCGTCGGCGGTGGTCAGGCCGGGCTTGGCCGAGTCCTGGCCGACGGTGTACCAGCCGGCGGCGGCCGCGAGCAGCAGCGCGGTGCCGGCGGTCACGGCCTTGCCGGTGGTGCGCTTCTTCTTGGGCTTGCGGCGGTCGCGGCGGGCGGCCGCCCGGCCGCCGACCGGGGCCGGCTCCGCGGGCGCCGCCGTCGAGGCCGCGACCACCGGCCCGGGGGCGAACCCGGGGTCCGGGACCGGCGCGGGGGCCGGGACCGGTGCGGGCTCCTGGTAGTACTCCTGCACAGGCTCGGCGGGGTACGACCGGAAGGGCTGGTCGTAGGCGTCATGGGCGTCGTAGCCGCCGTGGGCGTCGTAGCCCTCGTAGACCCGGCCCTCGTCGTAGGCCTGTCCGTCCCCGTAGGCCTGGCGCTCGCCGTACACCTGGCCGTGCTGGACCTGCTGGCCCTGCTGCTCGTACGCCTGGTTCCCGTACGCGTAGGACTCCTGGTCCCCGTACGCGTAGGACGGCTGGTTCCCGTCCGTCCCGTAGGGCTGCGGCGTGCCGTGATCCGGGTACGACGGCTGCTCGTAGACCCCGTAGGACTGCTGCGGCACCTCGTACCCCTGCTGGTACGCCGGGTCGGGCGCCGGCTCGTACGGCGGGTACGTGGTGGCGCGATGGGAACCGGACATGCGGCCGATCCTGCCAAACCAACGGCCCGTTGGGAAACCCGAGGCCTGTGCGGGGCCGGTGAAGACTCCTCCGCACCGGGCGGAGGGGCCCGCCTCCCGGGCCGTGGCGGGCGGCCCGGGAGGCGGGGAAAGTCGCTGGTCGGCGCCGGGTCAGAGGCGCATCGCCTGCGGGGTGTCCCGGCGCGTCAGGTCCGGGCCGTCGTACTCGCGGATGACCTCGTAGCGGGTGTTGCGCTCCACCGGGCGGAAGCCGGCGTCCCGGATCAGGCCCAGCAGGTCGTCCCGGCCGAGCTTGTTCGG
>NZ_CP026498.1:7417771-7418648 GCF_002953255.1 Streptomyces sp. CB01881 | reverse complement strand
CGGACGACATGGACGGCTCGGTGATCTTGTACTCGACCACCGAGCCGTCCATGTCGTCCGCGCCGTGGCTGAGCGCCAGCTGCGCGGTGGTGACGCCGTGCATCACCCAGAAGACCTTGACGTGCGGGACGTTGTCGAAGAGCAGCCGGGAGACCGCGAAGGTCTTCAGCGCCTCCGCGCCGGTGGCCATCTCCGTGCGGGCCATCAGCTTGTTGCGCACGACGCCGTCCTTGGAGTCGTGGAAGTCGTGCTGGTAGCGCAGCGGGATGAAGACCTGGAAGCCGCCGGTCTCGTCCTGGAGCTCGCGCAGCCGGAGCACGTGGTCGACGCGGTGGCGCGGCTCCTCGATGTGGCCGTAGAGCATCGTCGACGGCGTCTTGAGGCCCTTGGAGTGCGCCAGGCGGTGGATCCGCGACCAGTCCTCCCAGTGGGTGTCGTGGTCGACGATGTGCTGGCGGACCTCCCAGTCGAAGATCTCGGCGCCGCCGCCGGTCAGCGACTCCAGGCCGGCGTCGATCAGCTCGTCCAGGATCTCGTCGGCCGGCAGGCCGCTGATCTTCTCGAACCAGTGGATCTCGGTGGCCGTGAAGGCCTTCAGCGAGACGTTCGGCAGGGCCGCCTTCAGCTCCCGCAGCGAGCGCGGGTAGTAGCGCCACGGCAGGGTGGGGTGCAGCCCGTTGACGATGTGCAGCTCGGTGAGGGAGTCCACCTCCATCGCCTTGGCGAGGCGGACGGCCTCCTCGATGCGCATCGTGTACGCGTCCTTCTCGCCCGGCTTGCGCTGGAACGAGCAGTAGGCGCAGGACGCGTTGCACACGTTGGTCATGTTGAGGTGGCGGTTCACGTTGAAGTGGACGACGTCTCTTCCGCGTCGCGT
>NZ_CP026498.1:7364689-7417761 GCF_002953255.1 Streptomyces sp. CB01881 | reverse complement strand
CCAGGCCGCCCAGCCAGGCCAGGTCGTCGCTCTCGTAGAGCGCGATCCCGTCCTCGCGGGTCAGCCGCTCACCCGCGTAGACCTTCGCCTCCAGCTCGCGCTTGAGCCCTGCGTCCATGCGGTGCCCCGCCTCCTCCGACTTCGAATCGTTGCCGGAACGAGCGTACGCCTATGCCCCCCGCCGGGCTGGCCTCGGCCCGCCCCCCGGGGCGCGTCAGCCGGCGAGCAGCTCCGCGAGCAGCGCCGGTTCGATGTTGCCGCCGCTCACCACGGCGGCCACCACCTGGCCGCCGGTCTGCGCGGCGCGGTGGAAGTACGCGGCCGGGGCGACCGCTCCCGAGGGCTCGGCGACCAGCCGGCCGCGGCGGGCCAGCAGGGCCACGGTGGCGCGGATCTCGTCCTCGGTGACGGTGACGATGTCGTCCACGTAGGCGGTGAGGTGCTCGAAGGGCAGCTCGCCGACCGAGGGGGTGCGCAGCCCGTCCGCGATGGTCCGGTAGGTGTCGGCGACCGGCCAGGAGAGCCGCTCGCCGGCCCGCAGGCTGGCCTGGGCGTCGGCGGCCAGTTCGGGCTCGACGCCGACCACCCGTACGCCCGGGCGGGTGAGCTTGAGCGCGGCCGCCGTCCCGGCGATCAGCCCGCCGCCGCTGACCGGCACCAGGACGGTGTCCAGCCCGGCGGGGGCGTCCTCGGCGATCTCCAGGCCCACCGTGCCCTGGCCCGCGATGATGAACGGGTCGTCGTACGGCGGCACCCAGACGTAGCCGTGCCGCTCGGCCAGCTCGGCCGGCAGCGTGTCGCGCTCCTGCGGCTCGACCAGGACCACCTCGGCGCCGAACGCGCGGGTGGCGTCGACCTTGACCGCCGGGGAGGTGTCCGGCATCACGATCACGGCCTTGATGCCGAGCAGCCCCGCCGCGTACGCCACGGCCTGCGCGTGGTTGCCGCTGGACTGGGCGACCACGCCCCGGGCGCGCTCCTGCGCCGTGAGCGCGGCGAGCCGGTTGTAGGCGCCGCGCGTCTTGAAGGCCCCGGTCGGCTGGAGGTTCTCCGGCTTGAGCCAGAGCCGGCGCTCGCCGTCGGCCGCCCAGGGGGCGGGGACCAGCGGGGTCCTTACCGCCACGCCGGCGATCCGCTGCCGGGCCGCGCGCAGCTCCTCCAGACCGACCAGTGCCATCGTGTTACTCCCCTTCGGTCAGAGGGAGTTCGCTCACCCGGTTCTCCCACTTCGTGGAGAGTACGACGGTCGTGCGGGTCCGGGCCACGCCTTTCGTCCCGGAGATCCGCTTGACCACCGATTCCAGGCCCTCCACGTCGGAGACCCGGACCTTGAGCATGTACGAGTCGTCACCGGCGATGAACCAGCAGTCCTCGACCTCGCCGAGGTCCTTCAGCCGGTGCGCCACGTCCTCGTGGTCGGCCGCGTCGGTCAGCTGAAGGCCGATCAGGGCCGTGACCCCGAAGCCGAGCGAGGCCGGGTTGACCGTCGCCCGGTAACCGGTGATGACGCCGGCCTGCTCCAGGCGGTTGATCCGGTCCGTGACGCTGGGCCCGGAGAGACCCACCAGCCGGCCCAACTCGGCGTAGGACGCACGGCCGTTCTCCCGCAGCGCCTGGATGAGCTGTCTGTCCACCGTGTCCATATACCGTCCGCGTCCTTCCGAACCTCACCAGACCCACAGATCATTATCCGGATTCAAAGGCGCCATGCGCGGAACAACCCGGGTATCGCAGAGAAGATACTCTCCCGCCCGGGGGCTCCCCACTCCCCCTCACTCCGGCTGCGCGGTGTGGCGCGCGGCCGCGCCCAACTCGCCCTCCCAGCGGCGGTACAGCGCGTGCGGTACGCCGACCGCGTCCAGGACCCGTCCGGCCACGAAGTCGACCAGCTCACGGACGGTGGAACCGCCGGCGTAGAAACCGGGCGAGGCGGGGAGCACGACGGCGCCCTGCGCGTCCAGCTCCACCAGGTGCTTCAGCGTCACCCCGTTGAGCGGCGCCTCGCGGACGCAGACCACGAGCGGGCGGCGCTCCTTGAGGGTGACGCTGGCGACCCGCTGGAGCAGGTCCTTGCTCAGGCCCAGCGCGATCCCGGCCACCGCCCCGGTGGTCGCCGGCACCACGAGCATGCCCTTGGCCGGGTAGGAGCCGCTGGACGGGCCGGCCGCGAAGTCGCCGGCCGGCCAGTGGCGGACGTCGTCGAGGCCCCCCTCCGGCATGCCGAGCCAGGCGGCGAGGTCGGTGCGCCAGTGCCCGTCGCGGAAGGAGATGCCGGTCTCGTCGAGGATGGTGAGCCGGGCGGCCCGGCTGACGATCAGGTCCACCGGCTCCCCGGCGGCGAGCAGCGCCCGGATCACGGAGGCGGCGTACGGCGTACCGGACGCGCCCGAGACCCCGACCACCCACGGCTGACGCTTGTCTGTTCCCATGGCCCCCTTTCTATACGGAGGCCCCCGCGACGGCCCCATCCGCCGTCACCCCTGGGAGGATGGGCGCCATGGCAGCGACCCTCGTCGACCTCACCCATCAGGTGACCACCGCGATGCCGGTCTACCCCGGCGACCCGGCCGTCGTCCTGGAGCCCGCCCTCACCACCGCCACCGCCGGGGTGAACGTGCTGGCCCTGCACCTCGGCTCGCAGTCCGGCACCCATGTGGACGCGCCGTACCACGTGGACGTCACCTGGCCCACCCTGGACGGCCTGCCGCTGGAGCGGTTCACCGGGCCGGCGGTCGTCGCCGACCTGCGCGGGCTGGAGCCGCGTGCGGAGGTGACGCCGGAGCTGCTCGCCCCGGCGCTGGAGCGGGTCTCGGAGGGCACCGTCCTGCTGCTGGCGACCGGCTGGGCCCGGCACTGGGGCACCGACGCGTACTTCGCCCACCCCGGCCTGACCGCCGGGGCGGCCGAGGCGATCGTCGCGGCCGGGGTGCGGACGGTCGGCGTGGACGCGCTCAGCGTCGACCCCACCCCCGATCCGGGCCCGGGCGACCCGGCGGTGGCCGCACTGCTGGCCGACCTGACCGACGAGCACGACCAGCCGGCCGCCGCGGAGCCCACCCTGGCCGCGCACCGGGTGCTGCTCGGTGCGCCCGGCGGCGGCGTCATCGCCGAGAACCTGACCGACCTGCGGGCGCTGATCGCGGCCCAGGAGGCCGGGCGGCCGGTGGAGGTGTCGCTGTTCCCGCTGCGGCTGGCCGCAGCCGACGGCGCGCCGGTGCGGGCGGTCGCCCGGCTGGGGTGAGCGGGGCCGGACGGCCCGCCCCTCATTGACACTTGGTCTAGACCATCCCCGCCGGGCGCCGCTACGCTTTCCCGCCATGGCAGAGATCATCGGAGTGATCGAGCAGCTCTGGCGCTACCCCGTGAAGTCCACCGGCGGCGAGCAGCTCGACTCCGTCGACGTGGACGAGCGCGGCCTGGCCGGCGACCGCCTCTACGCCGTACGCGACGGCGCGGGCAAGCTCGGCTCCGGCAAGAACACCCGGCGCTTCCGCCGGATGGACGGCCTGCTCCGCCTCTCCTCCCGGCTCGGCCACCGGCTCGACGCCCCCGAGCTGTTCGACCCGCTCGGCCGGCCGGTGGCCGACCCCACCGCCTTCCTGCGCGCCTACCTCCAGCGCCCGGACGTCGCACTCGCCCGCGAGGACGCCGTCTCCCACTTCGACCAGCTCCCGGTCAGCATCCTCACCACCGCCAGCCTGGACTGGGTGCGCGAGGCCGCGCCCTCCGCCGTCGTGGACGTGCGCCGGTTCCGCCCCAACATCCTGCTGCGCACCCCGCCCGGCACCCCGCCGTTCGTCGAGGACACCTGGTTCGGGCGGGAGGCCCGCGGCGGTGCCCGCGGCGGCGCCCGGCTGGCCTTCGCCCGGTCCAGCGAGCGGTGCGCGATGACCACCGCCGCCCAGCCCGGCCTCCCGCACGCGCCCGAGATCCTCAAGGCCCTCGCCCAGGCGCACGACAACCGCCTCGACGCCCTCGCCGAGGTCGCGACTCCCGGACGCCTGAGTATCGGTGACGTCCTGTCACTGGACTGAGCGCGCGCGGGCCGCCCCCTCCGGAAGGCCGCCAGGCCCGCCGACGGACGCTCCGACCTGGGCCGACGGACGGCTCCCCGCCGATTTCCCCTTCGTCAGATCGCCTTCTTCTCAGGAGACTTGACCACGACCGCCGGTCAGCCGGCCCCGAGCAGGCAGAACGGGTGGCCGGCCGGGTCGGCGTAGACCCGCCAGCCGGCGGCGGCGGAGGGCAGCCGGGTGGCGCCGAGCGCGAGGACCTCACGCTCGGCGCCGTCGAGGTCCTCCACGTCGATGTCCAGGTGCACCTGCTGCGGGTGCGCGGGGTCGGGCCACTGCGGCGGCCGGTGGTCGGCGACGCCCTGGAAGCAGAGGACCGGGCCGCCGTCGCTGTGCAGGGTGGACCACGCCTCATCGAGCCCCCACCGCGGGTCGGGCCGGTCCACCTCGCCGCCGAGCAGGGCCGCGTAGAAGCGGGCCAGCACGGCCGGCTCCGGGCAGTCGAGGACGATGCACTGAAGCCTGCCGATCACGGTGGTCCTCCCGGGACTCTGGATTGGCGGCCATTCTCGCCCGTCGGGCTCCCGCTTTACAGCACGCGCGCAACACCGGGAGCATGATCGGATGATCACGGGAGCAGGATCGCTGGAGGAGCGGGTGGCGCGGCTGCGCCGGGAGCGCGGGCTGCTCACCCCCGCCGAGCTGATGGACCTCGCCGACGAGGGCGTCGTCGTCCTCGACCCGTTCTCGGTCATCGTCTCGCGGCGGGTGCGGCTGCACCCGGAGAACGTGCTCTACCCCGGCGTGGTCATCGAGTGCGACGAGCACAGCGGCTGCCTGGTCAGGCGGGGGAACGTCCTGCACGGCGGCACCCTGATCACCGCCACCGGCGGCGGGACCGTCGTGATCGGCGCCCGGTCGGAGATCGGCGAGGGCGGCGCCCGGATCAGGGCGGCCGGCACCGACGCCATCGACATCGGCGACGGAACCCGGCTCGCCGGCGGCGCCGAGGTGACCGGCACCAGCCGGATCGGCTCCGGCGCCCAGGTGCTCGGGCAGGTCTCCGCCCGCTCGGTCACCCTGGCCGCCGGACACCCGTACACCTACCCTGACCCGGACGGCCGCGGCGCCGTCCTCAAGGGCTTCGGCCGGGCCCTGGGCATCCGGCTCGGGGTGGGCGAAGTGGTCAACGGCAGCGGCGACTTCCGCGACGCGCCGGTCGAGCGGCAGCGGATCTACCACCCGGAGGCGCCGCACCTCGCCTGAGGGCGGCGGCGCCGCCCGCGGGACACCTCGGGACCGCCGGGCTGTCCGGCGACGGCAGGCGGCCGGGGCGACGGGCGGCGACCCGCCGCCGGGCCCAGGTCAGCGGCCGGTCGCCGCCCGGGCCGCCACGGCCGCGACGAGGCGCTCCGGGCCCTGCGGGCCGTACCCGAGGAACAGGTTCGGCTCGATGAGCTCCAGCTCCATCACCACGGGCTCCCTGGCGCCGTCCAGCGCCAGGTCCACCCGGGCGTAGAGCAGTCCTTCGGCGGACGGCGCCGCCGCCAGGGCCGCCCGGGCGGTGCGGAGCTCGGCCCCGGTCGGCTGATGGGCGACGAGGTCCGGGTGCGGCGTCCGGAGGTTGTCGATCACGCCGGGCTCGGTCAGCACCGGCCCCTTGCGGATCGCGTGGCTGAAGTCGCCGTCGACGAAGACCAGCGCCCGTTCGCCCTCCGCGACCAGCGGCAGGTACGGCTGGACGACGACGGCGCGCCCCTGGTCCAGCAGCATCCGGGCGTGGCGGGCGGCGTCCGCGGCCCGGCCGGGCAGGTAGCGCGCGGTGTCCCGGGCACCCGCGGAGACCGCGGGCTTGACCACCACGCCGTCCGGGTGGTCGAGGTCCCCCTGCTCGAACGGGCCGCCGGGTTCGAGGATCCGCGTCGGCGTGACGGGGAGCCCGCGTCCGGCGAGTTCCAGCAGGTAGCGCTTGTCGCTGTTCCAGCGCACCACCGGGGCCGGGTTCCACAGCCGGGTGACGCGGGCCGTCGCGTCGGCCCAGGCCAGGAACTCGCCCAGCCGCTCCGAGTAGTCCCAGGCCGACCGGACGACCGCCAGGTCGAACCGCTCCCACCCCGGCGCTTCGGCGTCCCAGGCCACCGACTCGGCCGCCAGGCCGGCCGCCCGCAGTGCGTCGACGAGCAGCGGGAGGTCCGGGTCGAGGTCCGCGTAGGCGAGGCAGGTGACGACGGCGATCCTGGCAGTACCCACTCGACTCTCCTGTCTCCCTACCCGACGGTGCCCAGTGTAGGGACGGCCGCGGCGGCCACGGGGCCCACACGTCCGGGTGACCATCCCGGCCGACGGCAGACTTCTGCGGCAGGCTCCCCTCGTGGCTGACGCAGCGTCAGGCCGACCGGACGAACCGACGGAGACCTCCATGGCGAACACCCCGACCGACCGCAGGTACACCAAGGACCACGAGTGGGTACTGCCCCGGGGCGGAAAGGTGCTGGTGGGCATCTCGGACCACGCCCAGAAACAGCTCGGGGACATCGTCTTCGTGGAACTGCCCAAGAAGGGCGACAAGATCGACGCCAACAAGCCGTTCGGCAGCGTCGAGTCGGTGAAGTCGGTGAGTGAGGTCTACGCACCGCTGGCCGGCACGGTCAGCGCCGTGAACGAGACCCTCGACGACTCGCCCGAACAGGTCAACGACGACCCGTACGGCGACGGCTGGATGGTCGAGTTCACTCCGTCCGATCCCGCGGCCCTGGACGCGCTGCTCTCCGCCGACGAGTACGCCGACTTCATCAAGGAAGGGACCGACGGGTAGCGGCCGGCCCGGAGCGGGCCGGAGCGGGCCGGCCGGTCGCAGGCGGCTTCCGGCCGCCCCGGCCGGCCACCGGGCGCCTATGCTGGCCGACGTGATCGCGATACGACTGGAGCGGCTGCGCCCGGACCACGCGGAGGCCCTGCTGTCGTTCGAGCGGCAGAACCGGGCGTACTTCGCCAGGTCGGTTCCGGACCGCGGGGACGCCTACTTCGAGCACTTCTGCGACCGACACCGTGCCCTGCTCGCCGAACAGGACGCCGGGGCCTGCCACTTCCACCTCGTCATGAGCGACGACGGCACCCTGCTCGGCCGGGTGAACCTGGTGGACGCCGAACGCGGAGAGGCCGAACTGGGCTACCGGATCGGCGAACAGGCCGCCGGCCGGGGCGTGGCGACGGCCGCGGTGCTGGAGGTCTGCCGGCTGGCGGCGGCCGGGTACGGGCTCTCCGCGCTCACCGCCGTCGCCACCCTCGACAACCCGGCGTCGACAGCCGTTCTCCGCCGTACCGGCTTCACCCCCGTCGGGGAGCTCGTCATCAACGGACGCCCGGGCGTCAGGTACCGGCGCCGCACGACCGGCTGAGCGGGTTCAGCCCAGCGCCCGGGCGCGCGCCACCACCTCGGGCGAGGCCTTGGCCACCGAGCCGCTGTCGAAGGGCGGTTGGGGGTCGTACTCGGTGTAGAGCTGGATGGCCTCGGCCGTGAGGTCGTCGGTGAGCAGGGCGGCGAGCCCCAGGGCCAGGTCGATCCCGGCGGAGACGCCGGCCGACGTGACGATCCGGTCGTGCCGGACGACGCGCTCGGCGGTGTAGGTGGCGCCGTAGCCCTCCAGGTCGGCGACCGCCTCCCAGTGGGTGGTGGCGGTGTGCCCCTTCAGCAGCCCGGCCGCTCCGAGCACCAGCGCGCCGGTGCAGACCGAGGTGGTGAAGCGGGTGGTCTCGTGCACCCGCCGCACCCAGTCGAGGAAATCCGCTTCACCGACCAGCGGCCGCACCCCCACGCCGCCCGGGACGAGCAGCACGTCACAGGCCTCGACCTCCGAGTACCGGGTGGCCACGTCGACCCGCAGCGCGCCGAGCACATCGGTGACCCGCCCCGGTTCGGGCGCGACGAAGCGGACCCGGGCGCCCGGCACATGCCCCAGGATCTCGTACGGACCGATCGCGTCGAGCGGCTCGAAGCGGTCGAAGAGCGGGATCACGATGTCCATGTCCGCGAGCGTAGGCACGAGTTGCGCGACTCGCCCAGGCCTGAACCGGGAAGTTCACGAGATCGGGTGGCCGCCCCCGCCCCCGGGAATACGGGCTCCTCGGCGCGGCCCCGGCGGCCGGAGGGGGAAGGGCCCCGGAACAGGCCGTTCGGCGGCGGCACGGTGGAACAGCGCACGTGGGGGCTACGATGAATCCGCATCTGAAGCTGTTTTTCCTGGCGCCGGACTCCGGAGTGTTGCGCACCACTGGGGCCCTCCTCTCCCCTGCCGGCGTCGCGGCCGCAACACGGCCATGACGCAGCACGGCAGTCGGTCTGCGGAACAGTCAACTCCTCGCCCAAGGCGGCAGATTGTGACCACGAACGGTCCTGTGGACCTCGTCCGCCTCACCGACGACGAGAACGGCGTCGTCGTCCGCGTGACCGGGCCGACAACCGTCAACGGCCCCTTCTGGGACGGCTGTTTCGAGGCCGACATCACGGTGACCAGCGGGTTCGCGAACGGCCGGCTCACCGAGGTCTTCCTGCTGCCGGAGGACCTGGACGATTGGGAGGCGGCCCTCGACCGCCTTTCCGCGGGCCAGGAGGTCGAGTGGATGGACGACGGCCGCAACCCGGAGATCCGGATCGCCCTCCAGGGCCCCTACGGCACCCCGCACGGGCCGCTCGACGCGATCGAGGTGACGGTGCGGGACGCGGCGGCGTCGCTCACCTCGGCCACCGTGCTGGTACGCCTGCCCGACGGCTGGATCGACGCCCAGCGACGGCAGCTCGCCCTGGTCCGCACCGTCTGGCCCTGGGAACCGCGCTGACGGACACAGCAGGGGCGAGGACCACCCCCACCCGCCCGGGAAGGACCAAGGACTCGTGACCGCCTACACCCTGCGCCCGGTCGGGCACGTCGAATCGACGCCGACCGATCGGGCGGCCGCACCCCGGCAGCCCGACGAAGGGGCTCCCGACGCCTGGCTCGTCTTCGACGACCAGTACGCCCCGGCCCTGGAGGGCCTCACCCCGGACCGCTGAGCGTCGGGACGGCCCGGGACGGCTCGGGCCCGGCGGACCGGCCGCGGACTACGCCGGCCGGGCCTGCGCCGCGGACGGTCGGCGCAGGGCGTCGAGTTCGGCGGCGACCGCGGCGCGGATCGCGTCGTGCTGCGGCCCGAGGGCGTACTGCTCGTCGCTCCAGCGGTCCGCCGGGTAGAGCCAGACCGGCTTCTGCACCAGGTGCTCCGGCTCCCAGTCGAAGCGGGGCCAGACGTGGGCGTGCAGGTAGGTGTCCCTGTTGCCGAGGATCTCCAGGTTCACCCGTCGGAACGCCGGATCGGCGGCACGGCAGGCACGTTCAACCGCCTCACCGAGCCGGTCCATGTCCGCGAGGTACCCGAGCCGGCGCGCGCGGGGAAGGTCGGAGAGCCGCTCGACGTCCGGTTCGTCCGTGAGCAGGATCGAGTACCCGGGGAGGAACTGCACGTCCCCGATCACGGCGAACCCGGTGCCGAGGCGGCGCAGGACGGTGGGGTTCTCGCCGCGCAGGGCGCTGCCGATCCGGTCCGAGCGGAAGTCGGCGGTGTTGGCGGTGTCGGCGGTGTCGGCGGTCATGCGCCGATGCTACGGCCGGAGGCGGGGCGGCCGGGCGGGCCCGCGAAAACCGCGTGGAACGCCGTGGCCTCCGGCTCTACGGTGATCCGGTGACGACTCAGGTGATCGTGCTGAACGGCGGGTCCAGCTCCGGCAAGTCCGGCATCGTCCGGTGCCTCCAGGCGGTACTGCCGGATCCGTGGCTCGCAGCGGCGATCGACTCGCTGATCGAGATGATGCCGGCCTCCATGCAGGCCTCGGACCTCGGGATCGAGATCGCCGCCGACGGCGCCGTGGCCATCGGATCGACGTTCCGGGAGTTGGAGGCCGCCTGGATGGCGGGGGTCGCCGCGATGGCCCGGGCAGGCGCCCGGATCGTCGTCGACGACGTCTTCCTCGGCGGAGCGCAGTCCCAGGAGCGCTGGCGGGACGTCCTCGACGGACTGGACGTGCTGTGGGTCGGCGTCAGGTGCGAGAGCGCGGTGGCCGCGGGCCGCGAGATCGCCCGCGGGGACCGGGCCCCGGGCATGGCCGCACAGCAGGCACCGATCGTCCACCGGGGCGTGGTCTACGACCTGGAGGTGGACACCACGCACACCGAGTCCCTGGACTGCGCGCGGACCATCGCCGCGCGGGTCGCCGGTGACGGGACCGGCGCCCGGACCAGGTGGGACGACGAGAACACCCCGGTCACAGGCGCCCGGCTCGACGGGCACCTCCGCTAGCGCGGACGCTCCCGACGACCCCGTCCGGTCCGCCGGGGCGGGGCTCACGCGTTCTGTCGTCCGGCCCGGCGGGGCCCGTGCGGTGCGGCGGCCGGTTGCCTCCTCGCCCGCCGCACCACGGTGTGGCCCGGCTCACACGCGCCGCACCGATGAGTTCCGCCCCCGCCCCCGGTCCTACCTGCATGACGAACACGCTCGCCGCAGCCCCGCTCGCCGCCCCCGCCACCCGGACCCTGCTCCTCGCCGGGGCCGCGGCCGGACCGCTGTTCCTCGCCGTCGGCATCGCCCAGGGCCTCACCCGCGAGGGCTTCGACTTCTCCCGGAACGCCATCAGCCAGCTCGCCCTCGGGGACGCCGGCTGGATCCAGACCGCGAACTTCCTGCTCGCCGGTGTCCTGCTGACCGCCGGCGCCGTCGGCCTCCGCCAGGCCCTGCGGAACACCCCCGGCGGCACCTGGGCGCCGCGCCTGGTCGCGGTGTTCGCCGCGAGCTTCCTCCTCAGCGCGGTGTTCGAGGCCGACCCCGGGGCCGGGTTCCCGGTCGGGGCGCCCGAGGGCCGGGCGACCGGGCTGAGCGCCCACGGCACCGTCCACATGATCGGCGGCTCGGTCGGCTACCTCGCGCTCTGCGCCGCCCTCCTCGTCCTGGCCCGCCACTTCGCGGCCGCCGGCCGGCGCGGCTGGGCGCTCGCCTCCCGCCTGGTGCCCGTCGGCGTGCTCGCCGGCTTCGCCGGTTCCGGCGTCGCCGTGCCGGCCTTCACCGCCGGCGCCGCGCTCGGGCTCGGCTGGCTGAGCGCTACCGCAGCCCGGCTGACTGCGTAACAATCACCCACGGCAAGATCGAAATGACGGACCGACAGGAGCCCACCACCATGAGCACCGACACCCCCAAGGGCCCCGCCAGCTACTTCCCCTCCATCGAGAAGAAGCACGGGCAGCCGATCTCGTACTGGACGGAGCTGATCCGTTCCTCCCCGCTGGCCAAGCACATGGAACTGGTCGCGTGGCTGAAGGCCGAGCATGGTCTCGGGCACGGGCACGCGAACGCCCTCGTCAAGCACACGCTCGACGAGGGCGCCAAGTAGGAGGGATCAGATCCCCAGGCCGCGCACGATCAGGTCCACCAGGGCGAAGAAGAACAGCGAGATGCCGACGAACCCGTTCGTCTGGAAGAACGCCCGGTTCAGCCGCGACAGGTCGCCCGGCTTCACGATGGTGTGCTCGTACACGAAGGCGCCGGCCACCACCGCCAGCCCGATCCAGAACGCGGCCCCGGCCCCGGTCAGCACGGCGTACCAGCCGAGCAGCAGCGTGGTCAGCACGTGGCAGACGCGCGCGCCCCACACCGCGGCCGGGACGCCGAACCGGGCCGGCACGGAGCGCACGCCGTCCGCCCGGTCCGAGGCGACGTCCTGGCAGGCGTAGATGAGGTCGAACCCGCCGATCCAGATGCCCACGGCCGCGCCCAGCACGACCGCCTCCCAGGACCACGAGCCCGTGACCGCCAGCCACGCGCCCACCGGGCCCATCGCCTGGGCGAGGCCCAGGATCGCCTGCGGGAAGTCGGTGAACCGCTTGCCGTACGGGTAGACCACCATCGGCACGACGGCGACGGGCGCGAGCGCCAGGCAGAGCGGGTTCAGCAGCGCGGCCGCCCCCAGGAAGACCACCAGCGCGATCGCGGAGCCGGCGTAAGCGGTCTTCACCGACACGGCGCCGGTGACCAGTTCGCGGCCGGCGGTGCGCGGGTTCCGGGCGTCGATCTCGCGGTCGATGATCCGGTTGGCGGCCATCGCGAAGGTACGCAGGCCGACCATGCAGACGGTGACGATGAACAGCTCGCCCCAGTGCACCCGCTCGTCGGCGAGGAACATGGCCGTCAGCGCGGCGATGTAGGCGAAGGGCAGGGCGAAGACCGAGTGCTCGATCATCACCAGCCGCAGGAAGGCCTTGACCTTGCCGGGCGGGACCTCGGGGAGTGCGGCGGCCGTGCTCATGCGCCCGCCTCGCTTCGCCCGGCAGGGTCATTCGCCCCTGCGCGCCCTTCGATGGTTCGCTCGCCGAGCCCGCTCACAGCCCGTACTCCTTCCAGCGGCGGTCCACCAGCGCGGCCGTGGCCGGGTCGGAGGAGACCATCTCGGGCCAGCCGCCGTCCCGGGTGTAGCCCTCCTCGGGCAGCTTGCGGGTCGCGTCGATGCCCGCCTTGCCGCCCCAGAACTGCTGGTAGGAGGCGTGGTCGAGGTGGTCGACGGGGCCTTCGACCACGGTGAGGTCCCGGCTGTAGTCGACGTTGCCGAAGGCGCGCCAGGCGACTTCCTGGTAGTCGTGCACGTCGCAGTCGGAGTCCACCACGATGATCAGCTTGGTCAGCGACATCATGTGGGCGCCCCAGATGGCGTGCATCGTCTTCTGGGCGTGCTTGGGGTACTTCTTGTCGATCGAGACGATCACGCAGTTGTGGAAGCCGCCGGCCTCGGGCAGGTCGTAGTCGACGATGTCCGGGATGATGATCTTCAGCAGCGGCAGGAAGAACCGCTCGGTGAACTTGCCCAGCGGGCCGTCCTCCGTCGGCGGGCGTCCCACCACGATGGACTGCAGGATCGGGCGCCGGCGCATCGTCACACAGTCGATCTTCAGTGCCGGGAACGGCTCCTGCGGCGTGTAGAAGCCGGTGTGGTCACCAAAGGGGCCCTCGGGCAGCATCTCGCCGGGCTCCAGCCAGCCCTCCAGCACGACCTCGGCGTCGGCCGGGACCTGGAGCGGGACGGTCTTGCAGTCGACCATCTTGACCCGCTCCCCCGCGACGAAGCCGGCGAACAGGTACTCGTCGATGTCGCCGGGCAGCGGCGCGGTGGCGGCGTAGGTGACGGCGGGCGGGCAGCCGAAGGCGATCGCGACGGGCAGCCGCTCCCCCCTCCTGGCGGCGACCGCGTAGTGGTTGCGGCTGTCCTTGTGGATCTGCCAGTGCATGCCGATGGTGCGCCGGTCGTGCCGCTGGAGGCGGTAGAGGCCCAGGTTGCGGATGCCGGTGTCCGGGTCCTTGGTGTGGGTCAGGCCCAGGTTGAAGAAGGAGCCGCCGTCGAGCGGCCAGGTGAAGAGGGCGGGCAGGTCGTCCAGGTTGACGTCGTCGCCGGTGAGCACGACCTCCTGGACGGCGGCCTCACCCGGCTTCACCTTCTTCGGCGGCACGTGGGCCATCGAGGCGAGCTTGCCGAAGGCGTCCCGGAAGCCGGTGAAGCCGTGCGGCAGCTCGGGCTTCAGCAGGCCGGCGATCTTCTCGGAGATGTCGTCCGGACCCTTGAGGCCGAGGGCCTTGGCGAGCCGGCGCTCGGTGCCGAAGACGTTCATCGCCAGCGGCATCGACGAGCCCTTGACGTTCTCGAACAGCAGGGCCGGGCCCTTGGCCTTCTGGACCCGGTCGACGATCTCGCCGATCTCCAGATGGGGGTCCACCTCGGCCTTGATGCGCTTGAGGTCGCCCTCCCGGTCGAGGGCCCGCAGGAAGGAGCGGAGATCGTCGTATGCCATGCCAGTCAGTATCCGCCACCCGATAGCCTGGCTCGGTCAAGGGCCCCCTGTGAAGCCGCCGCCGTTTCGGGGACGCCCGCCACCACCGCCGTCGCCGGGGGAGATCGCCGCCGTGCTGAGGATCCTGACCTTCGTCCTTCCACTCGCCCTCTGGGTCTGGGCGTTCATCGACTGCCTGACCACCCCCGAGGAGGAGGTGAAGCACCTGCCCAAGGTGATCTGGGTGATCATCGTGCTGCTCTTCCCGTTGGTCGGCTCGATCGCCTGGCTGGTGGCCGGCAAGCAGCGCGGCGCCCTCCGGACCGACGGGGCGGGCCGCACCTCCGGCCACCCGGAGTACGAGCGCCCGCGCGACGGCCGGCCGCTCGCACCGGACGACGACCCGGAGTTCCTGGCCTCGTTGAAGAAGGACAACAAGCAGCACGAGGACATGCTCAAGCAGTGGGAGGCGGACCTGCGCCGCCGCGAGGAGGAGCTGCGGGGCAAGGACGAGCCCGGGGACGGCCACAAGCACTGACGGAGTCCCTCGGACAGCCCACCCGGGAGCATCCGGGTGGGCTTCGGCGTTTTTGGCGTATCCCTACGACTGATCGGCCGCCCGACCCGCTCCGGGCGGTGCTTCGCGCCCCGCCGGAGCCTGCCCGAAGTGGCCCCGGAGGCGCCCCTTCCGCGCCCCCGTGCGCCCGCCCTGACCTGCATGTTTCCTCGTGCTCAGATCATCCGGAGGCCGCCCGGCGGACAGCCCCGGGTAATCGAACGAACACCGTACGCATATGCCAGTCGGGGCTGGTTTCTGTACAGGCCTGACATCTAAACGGACGCGACCTTGTACAGAATCGACGCCGAAACCAGCGCGGGGCCCCTCGTACAGTCATAAGTGAAGAAGTGATTCGCAGCCGGGGGCAACGCAGACGTTGGCTGTCGGACAGTTCCCTCACCCTTGGAGTGGTTCGAGATGACGGTTGTGCATGAGGCGCCGGTCGGCGACGAGATCCCCGAGATCCCGGCCGACGCCCACGGGCGGGTCGCCGAGCTGCACGAACTGCGCGAGCAGGTCCGCCGCGGCCCCAGCGAGAAGGCCACCGAGGCCCAGCACGCCAAGGGCAAGCTGACCGCCCGCGAGCGGATCGACCTGCTGCTCGACGAGGGCTCGTTCCGCGAGGTGGAGCCGCTGCGCCGGCACCGCGCCACCGGCTTCGGCCTGGAGGCGAAGAAGCCGCACACCGACGGCGTCATCACCGGCTGGGGCACCGTCCACGGCCGCACCGTGTTCACCTACGCCCACGACTTCCGGATCTTCGGCGGCGCGCTGGGCGAGGCCCACGCCCAGAAGATCCACAAGATCATGGACATGGCCATCGCGGCCGGCGCCCCGCTGGTCTCCCTCAACGACGGCGCCGGCGCCCGCATCCAGGAGGGCGTCACCGCCCTGGCCGGCTACGGCGGCATCTTCCAGCGCAACACCCGCGCCTCCGGCGTCATCCCGCAGATCTCCGTGATGCTCGGCCCCTGCGCCGGCGGCGCCGCCTACTCCCCGGCGCTCACCGACTTCATCTTCATGGTCCGCGAGACCTCGCAGATGTTCATCACCGGCCCCGACGTCGTCCAGGCCGTCACCGGCGAGAAGATCAGCCAGAACGGCCTCGGCGGCGCCGACGTCCACTCCGGCGTCTCCGGCGTCTCCCACTTCGCCTACGACGACGAGCAGTCCTGCATCGAGGAGGTCCGCTACCTCCTGTCGCTGCTGCCCCAGAACAACCGCGAGATGCCGCCCACCGCCGTCAACGACGACCCCGTCGAGCGCCGCAACGACTCCCTCCTCGACCTGGTGCCCGCCGACGGCAACCGGCCCTACGACATGCGCAAGGTCATCGAGGAGATCGTCGACCACGGCGAGTACCTGGAGGTCCACGAGCGCTGGGCCACCAACGTGCTCTGCGTCCTGGCCCGCATCGACGGCCACGTCACCGGCATCATCGCCAACCAGCCCCAGTCGCTGGCCGGCGTCCTGGACATCAACGCCAGCGAGAAGGCCGCCCGCTTCGTCCAGATGTGCGACGCCTTCAACATCCCGCTGGTCACCATGCTCGACGTCCCCGGCTTCCTGCCCGGCGTCGACCAGGAACACGACGGCATCATCCGCCACGGCGCCAAGCTCCTCTACGCCTACTGCAACGCCACCGTGCCGCGCATCCAGCTCATCCTGCGCAAGGCCTACGGCGGCGCCTACATCGTCATGGACTCCCGCTCCATCGGCGCCGACCTCTCCTTCGCCTGGCCGACCAACGAGATCGCCGTGATGGGCGCCGAGGGCGCCGCCAACGTGATCTTCCGCCGCGACATCAACGGCGCCGAGGACCCCGAGGCCATGCGCGCCCAGAAGATCAAGGAATACAAGAGCGAGCTGATGCACCCGTACTACGCGGCCGAACGCGGCCTCGTCGACGACGTCATCGACCCCGCCGAGACCCGCCAGGTCCTCGCCTCCTCGCTCGCCATGCTCCGCACCAAGCACGCCGACCTGCCCAGCCGCAAGCACGGCAACCCGCCGATGTAGCAGCGCCGTTCAGCTGACCATTCACCAGTAACGTGCCGGGGGAGAAAAACACACCATGACCGCTTCCGCCGAACCTCTCGTCCGCATCGTCCGGGGCTCGCTCTCCGACGAGGAGCTCGCCGCCCTGACCGCCGTGCTGATGGCCCGCGCGGCCGACCGGCAGGCCGCTGCCGCCGCCGCGCCGGTCGAGCCGATCGCCAACTGGCAGCGCCTGGAGCGCCGCCCGGCCTACTTCTCGCCGGTCAGCTGGCAGCAGGCCGCCTGACGGTCCCGCAGCATCCGGTCGACGGCCGGCCACCCTCCCCGGGTGGCCGGCCGTCGGCGCTCCCGCCCCCGGCGGGGCCGGTCCGGCCGCCGGCGGCTCGGTAGAATACCTACTGGACGGTATGCGGCCCGCCACCCGGCGCCTCCCCATAGGATCGGCCGCTGCCGAGCACGAGAACTTTCCAGGGAGGCTGCGATGGCCAGGCAGGCCCGGGCGCTGGCGACCCGCCAGGCGGTACTCCTCGCTGCGGCCGAGGTGTTCGACGAGCGCGGCTACGCCGCCGCCACCATGTCGGACATCCTGGAGCGGGCCGGCGTCACCAAGGGCGCGCTGTACTTCCACTTCCGCTCCAAGGAGGAGCTGGCGCTGGCCGTGATCGAGGGCCAGGGCGCCTGGCTCGCGACCTGGGAGCCCGCCTCCGACAGTCCGGTGCAGACCCTGATCGACCTCGGCTACGCCTTCGCGCACGCGCTGCTGGACGACCCGATGGTGCGCGGCAGCATCCGGCTGACCATCGAGCACGGCAGCTTCACCCAGCCGCAGGTCGGGGCGTACCAGGGCTGGTCGGACACCGCGCGCGGGCTGCTGGAGCAGGCCCGCGAGGCCGGCGACCTGCACCCGGGCCTGGACGTGGCGGCCGCGGCCGGGGTGATCACCGGCGCGGTGACCGGGATCCAGCTCAGCTCGCAGGTGCTCACCGGCCGGCGCGACCTGCTCCAGCGGATGGCCGACCTGTGGACGCTGCTGCTGCCCGGCCTCGTCCAGCCGCACGCGCTCGCCCGGCTCAGCGTCGCCGACCGGGCACCCGGCGCCGCCTGAGCACCCGGCGCCGCACGGCGGTCGGCGCCTCGCCGACGCAGCCCCGGCGACGTCCGCACCTCAAGCCCGACGGCGCCTCACGTCCGGTAGGCCGAGCAGCGGTCCGCCGGGACCAGCGCGGGCAGCGTGGCCGCCCAGAGGGTGCGCACCGCCTCCGGCCGGAGCCGGCCGGCGTCCTCGGGGGCGAGCTGCACCAGCCCGGCCGCCAGGGTGGTGAGCAGGTCTGCGGCGTGCCGGCGGTCCACCCCGGGGCGCAGTTCGCCGGCGTCGGCGGCCCGGTCCAGCAGCCGGCGGAACACCGCGGTGAGGCTCTGCCAGGCGGTCGCGGCGCCGCCCCGGGCGCCCTGGCCGAGCTGGACCCCGGCCCGGACCACGACGTCCTCCCGGAGCAGCCGGGCCAGCTCGTGCGAGAAGTCGATCAGTCCCTGGACCGCCGGGCCGGCGGCGCGCCGGGCACGCAGCGCGGCCGAGCCGATCTCGCGTGCGGCAGCGGCGCGGACGCCGTCGGCCAACGCCTGCTTGGAGACGAAGTGGAAGTAGAGCGCGCCCTTGCTGACTCCTGCGCGGCGGCTGATGTCGACCAGGCCGGCCGACTCGAACCCCGCCTCGGCGAACGTGTCCGCGGCCGCGAGCAGGACGGCCCGCCTGGTCCTCCCCGCGCGTTCCTGCTTGACCACTGGCCCCTCCGGCCTCGGCCTCGGCGAGATCCCGGCTCGCCCGGCTGCTGTCAGGGCGCCGCCGTGGGTGGTGCGACGCCTCGCCTGCGGACGGGCCCGCCCGAAACCGCATGGTTGGTATCTAATCTAGCCCCTCGATGGCCCCCGCCGTCCAGGGGGGACCGACCCCCGTCCAAGGTCTGCCGTCTCCCTGCGGGACGTTCCCGCAGACCAGAGGCCGGGTAACGTGATCACGCCAAGCAACCGGCAGCGGTGACCCCACTCATGATGCGCAAACCGGGTGGTCTGTATGTTTTGTGGAGGCCGCCCGCGCGGCCGGTCGACCGACACCCGGGAGTGGGGCCCGTCATGCCATTGATCGTAGAACCGGATGACCACGGTCCGTATCCCCACCCCGGTCCCGGCTACGACTTCCACGCGCGGACCGTCTCCCGGCACCTGGTCCACCGCTCCGCCGTCTCCGAGGTCCTCATCACCGGCTGGCACGCCACCGGCCCGTACGACTTCCTGCTCGGAGCCCAGTGGCCCCGGGTGCACGGCTTCTACCGGCTGCCCGGCGACCGGCACCACGACCCCGTCCTGCTGGCCGAGACCGTCCGGCAGGCCGGGCTGCTGATCGGCCACGTCGGCTTCGGCGTGCCGCACGGCCACGAGTTCGCGCTGGACGAGCTCTGCTACACGCTCGGCCCGGCCGGCCTGGACGCCCTCGCCGTGACCGCCGCGCCCGCCTCGCTGATGCTGGAGGTGGGCTGCCACGACGTCCGGATGCGGCACGGCCGGCTGGCCTCGCTGCGGGTGCACGCCGAGATCCGGCGGGACGGCCGGCTCGTCGGCCACGCCTCCGGGCAGCTGCGGGTGTTCTCCCCCGTCGCGTACGCCCGGCTGCGCGGGGCCGGGAACCGGCCCGCCGGGCCGTGGATCCCCGACGCCCCCACCGCGCCCGAACTGGTCGGCCGCGACCGGGCCGCCGACGTCGTCCTCGGGCCGTCGCCGGTACCGGGCAGCTGGCTGCTGCGCGCCGACGCCCGCCACCCCGTGCTCTTCGACCGCGACCCGGACCACGTGCCCGGGATGCTGGTGCTGGAGGCCGCCCGGCAGGCCGCGCACCGGCTGCGGCACCCCGAGCGGGTGGTGCCGGTCGAGCTGGTGTCCTCGTTCAACCGCTTCATCGAGCTGGACCGGCCCTGCCTGGTGCGGGCCGTCCGCGAGCCCGGGACCGGCCTCGGCGGCGGGGCCGAGAGCCGGCGGGTGCCGGTGCGGGTGCTGCTGGTCCAGGACGGCCGGACCGCCGCCGAGTGCCGCCTGCTCACCGAGCCGGCCGACGGCGGGGCGGCCCGCCGGGACGCCCTCGACGGCCGGCCGGCGGGCCCGGACCGCGATCCGGGCCTGCCGCTCGCCAGCTGACCCGCCGCCGGCCGGTCCACGGCCGGCCGGCGTGCGGCCCGTCGGACTCAGGCCGCGACCAGCGCGGCCGGACGACCGGCGTGCATCACGCTGAGGTTGGCGGCCAGCCGGCTCGGGTCCTGGGCCAGCCAGAGCCGCAGCGCGGCGCCCAGCATGGCGCTGGCCGACCCGATCCGCACCTCGGTCACCTGGGCGATCCGGGCCGCCCCGGGGACCAGCAGGTCGGCCAGCGGCGTCGGCAGCCAGACCGTCAGGGCGCACGGCGCGGGGGCCGTGAGGGCGCCCAGCAGCCGGTAGGCGTCCGCCCGCGAGCTGAGCGTGGGGATGATGTCCAGCAGGCCGTCGGCCACGACCTCGGACACGTCGCTGCGGTGCCCCTGGGCGAGCCTGCGGAGCAGCAACTGCTCCGCGGCGGTGATTCGGACGGTCAGCATGACCTCGTCGCACTCCATTGCGCGATCTCCTCCTCGAATTCCTCCCCGTACCGGCGCGGGTGGCCGGCACGAACTACCCCTGTCACACCTCGGCCCGGCTTCCGTTCTGCGGAGCGCCGGGCCGGTGGGTGCTTCCCCCTCCGGTCAGATCCCCGCGTAGGAGTGCTTTCCGGTGACGAAGATGTTCACGCCGTAGTAGTTGAACAGGTAGCAGGCGAAGGCCAGTACGGCCAGGTAGGCCGCCTTGCGGCCCTTCCACCCCGCGGTGGCGCGGGCGTGCAGGTAGCACGCGTAGGCGACCCAGGTGATGAAGGACCAGGTCTCCTTCGGGTCCCACTCCCAGTACTTGCCCCAGGCGGCCTCGGCCCAGATCGCGCCCGCGATGATGGTGAAGGTCCACAGCGGGAAGACCATCGCGTTGATCCGGTACGAGAACTTGTCGAGCGTGGACGCGGCGGGCAGCCGGCGCCAGATGGACGCGGAGGTACCGAGCGGGCCCGTGGTCAGGCCGGCGGCGATGCGCCGGTCGAAGGTGTCCTTGCCCAGGTAGAGCAGGGTCCCGATGAAGGCCGCGTACATGGCGCCGCCGCAGACGATCGCAGTGGAGACGTGGATCGCCAGCCAGTAGGAGTGCAGCGCGGGGACGAGCTGCTCCGACTCGGTGTACAGCACGGAGACGGCGACGCCGAGGGTGAGCAGCACGGCCAGGGTGACCGGCAGGCCGAGCCAGCGGGCCTTCTTCTTCGCGGCCAGCAGCCCGATGTAGGCGACCGTCATCGAGAGCGCGAAGGCGCAGGAGAACTCGTACATGTTGCCCCACGGCCAGCGGGAGACCGAGAGGCCGCGGGTGAGCACCCCGCCCGCGTGCAGCATGGCGCCCAGGACGGTGAGCGAGACCGCGATCCGGCCGGAGAGATCGGCCTTCTCGCTGCTGCCCGCGGCCCCCGGGCCGTCCTCCTCGTCCGCGCCGCGCCCGCTGGTGACCACCGTCGCGCCCTCGCCCGCCAGGGCGGTGCGGGTGAGCGTGGTGGTGCCGCCGCCGGCCGAGGCGACCGTGACGGTGACCTTCTTCGCCGCCCTGGTCTCGGCGGCGGCGACGGTTTCCGCCAGGCCCGCCTGTTCGATGGACCGGACGGCGACGGCGCCCTTGCTGCCGAAGGTCCACTCGAACATGTAGCAGAACATGGCGATCAGGTAGACGGCCATGGCCGAATAGATCAGCTTGTTGGAGAGGTCGGCCAGTTGGGGGTCGACCGCCGAGGCGAGGTGCACCGTCTACTCCTTGGAGTTCTGGTCGGCAGGGACTGCGGGGTCCGAGGGTGCTGAGGCCTCGTCGGACTCGTCGGACTCGGGTACATCAACGGGGTTGCCGGCGGCGTCACCGGGATCGGCGGGGGAACCGGGATCGGCGGGGTCCTCGTCCGTCGCGGGGTCCTCGTCCGTCGCCGGGGCGTCGTCCTGGAGGTCCACCGCCAGCTCGGCCAGCTCCTCGGCGATCTTCGCCGACTCGCTGCGGGCCAGCCCGGCCAGCTCGACCAGGGTGCCGCCGCCGGGCAGCGCCACCGCGCGGACCCAGATCCGGCGCCGCTGCACGAACAGCGAGCCGACCAGACCGAGGATCGCCAGCACGCCACCGGCCAGGGCGATCTCGTTGCCCGGGCGGTGCGAGATGTTGAAACTGGCCCACTGCGTGTAGCGCTCGAAGGTGACCGTGCCGTAGCCGTCCGGCAGCTCCCAGGTCTGGCCCGGCTTCAGCCGGGCCTTGGCCGGCTGGCCGTCCTGCTGGAGCTGGGTCAGGTTCTTCTGGTTCAGCTGGTACACGTTCTGCGGCAGGCCGGAGTCGGTGCCGAGGTCGCCGGCGAAGGCGTTGAGCACCAGCTCGGGGGCGGCGTCGCCCGGGAACAGCGAGATCGGGCCGGTGCCCTCGAAGCTGAGCGGAGCCGTCGGCAGGAAGAAGCCGGAGAAGCCCATCTGGGTCTTCTTGCCGTCCTTGTCGCCGTAGTCGGAGACCTTGACGACGCCGGTGGAGGTCAGGTTGCCGTCCTGCGGCAGGAACGGCGTCGCGCCGGTGTAGACGACCTCACCGGCCGCGTTCTTCACCGTGATCACCGGGGCGTAGCCGTGGCCGATCAGGTAGACCTTGCTGCCGCCGATCTCCAGCGGGTGGTTGACCTCGATCGTGCCCTTGGCCAGCTTGGAGGCGTCGCTGCCCGCGTAGTACTCGACGTTTGCGGTGAACTCGCGGGCGGCGCCGATCTGGTCGCCCTTGGTCTGGAAGCTCGACTTGAAGCTTTCCAGCTTCAGGTAGAAGGGGTCGAGGTCCTCGGTGCCGTAGAACCGCGAGCCGGTGAAGTCGTCCAGCTGCGTGATGGTGTTGGAGTAGCCCTCACCGCCGACCATCAGCTTGCCGCCGGTGCCGCTGGCCAGGCTCGCCCAGGCGAACCCGCCGAGCAGCGCGAACAGCGACAGGTGGAAGACCAGGTTGCCGACCTCGCGCAGGTAGCCCTTCTCGGCGGCCACCGAGCCGCCCGCCAGGTTGGCGCGGAACCGGCGCCTGCGCAGCAGCGCGTGCGCGGCGGCGTTCACCGTCTCGGCGTCCGCGTCGGTGCGCCAGGCGGCGTAGACCGGCATCCGGGTCAGGTTGCGCGGCGCGGCCGGCGGCCGGGCCCGCAGCACGCCGACGAACTGCCAGGTGCGCGGGACGATGCAGCCGGCCAGCGAGACGAACAGCAGGATGTAGATCGCCGAGAACCAGACCGAGCTGTAGACGTCGAACAGCTGGAGCTTCTCGTAGACCGGCGCGACCGTGGTGTGCTGGGTCTTCCAGGTCTCGACCTTGAACTGGTTCTGGCCGTTCTGCGGGATCAGCGAGCCCGGGATCGCGGCCAGCGACAGCAGGAAGAGCAGGATCAGCGCGACCCGCATCGAGGTCAGCTGGCGCCACATCCAGCGCAGCCAGCCGAGCACCCCGATGCCGGTGGGACCGTCCGACTCGACCGGCGCGGTGGTCAGCCGCTCGGCGGCCTCCTCGGCGGCGGCCTCCGTCGCCGGGGGCAGCTCGCTGTCGGTCGTGGTCTTGCTCACGGGTCAGATTCCGATCTGGAAGTCGGCGAACTGGTACTGCAGGTCATTCACCATCGAGTCCCAGACCCCGGTGACCAGCAGCAGACCGACCACGACGAGCATGCCGCCGCCGATCCGCATGACGAGCGGGTAGTGCCGCTTGACCCAGCCGAAAGCACCCAGCGCCCGGCGGAAGGCCACCGCGGCCACGATGAACGGTACGCCGAGGCCCATGCAGTAGAAGAACATCAGCAGGGCGCCGCGCTGGGCGTCGGCCTGGTTGAGCGCCAGGTTGGTGACGGCGCCCAGGGTCGGCCCCATGCACGGCGTCCAGCCCACGCCGAAGACCACACCGAGCATCGGCGCGCCGAGCAGCCCGATCACCGGGCGGCGGTGGGAGCGCACCTCGCGCATGCTCAGGCCGGGCACGAATCCCATGAAGGCCAGCCCCATGACGATCGTCACCACCCCGAGCACCCTGCTGATGACCGCCTGGTGCTCCTTCAGCGTGTCGCCGAACTGGCCGAAGAGCGCCCCGCCGGAGACGAAGACCGCGGTGAAGCCCAGGATGAACAGCGCCGCCCCCGCCAGCATCCGGCCGCGCCGGGCCCCGCGGGCGTCGGCGAGGTCGGCGGCGGAGAAGCCGGTCACGTAGGAGAGGTAGCCGGGAACGAGCGGCAGCACGCAGGGCGAGAAGAACGACACCAGGCCCGCCAGCAGCGCGATCGGCGCCGCCACCAGCAGCGCGCCGCTCTGGATGGTCCCGATGTTGTCCGCCAGCTGCAGTGCCGCGCTCACTGCTTCTGCTCCGCCAGCACCGGCTGGAGGATGGACTCCAGGGCGTCGTCGGTCTGGCCGCCGACGGCGCGGGCCGCGAGCTTGCCGTCACGGTCGACCACCAGGGTGGTCGGGAGGGTCTGCAGGTTGAGGCTGCCCTTGGGGAACTTCAGCAGCTGGGTGCCGGCCGGGTCGTACAGGCTCGGGTAGGTGACGCCCTTCTCCTGCTCGAAGCGGACGGCGTTCTTGATCTCCGGGTCCCTGGTGTTGATGCCGAGGAACTGGACGCCCTGGTCCTTGTACTTCTCCCAGGTCCGCTGGAGGTCGTCCGCCTCGGCCCGGCACGGCCCGCACCAGGAGCCCCAGACGTTGAGGACGACGACCTTGCCCCGGTAGTCGGAGAGCTTGACCGGCGTCCCCTCCAGGGTGCCGCCGGAGATGTCGGGCGCGTCCTGGCGGTGTCCGGCGGCGGCCGTGGAGAGGTTGGTGCCCTTGGCCGTGACGAAACCGATCTGGCCGTCACCACTGCCCGACGAGCCGGAGGAGGAGCAGCCGCTGAGGGCGAGCGCGGCAGCGACGGCCGTGGCTGCGGCCGCTGCGGCGAGACGAGGACGGGGGCGCGTCGTGCCAGACATGTGAAAAGTTTCGCATGCTCCTCCGACCGGATTCGGGGGGGTCCGACATTCCGTGTCGGACCCCCTCTGACCTGCGGCTGGACCAGACCACCCGGGTCCTCCGGGGGTGACGAAGCCCATATTTAGACGGGCCTTACATCAGGTTTGGCCAGGTCTTGCACCGGTCGGCGGCCCTGCCCGGAGAGGGCGTCAGCCCTGCCCGGGAGGGGGTGCCGGTGCCGACGGGGCACCGCGTCAGGCGCCGAAGCTCTTGCCCACCGGCTTGCTCTTGCCGCCCTTGCCGACCAGGTGCGCCGGCAGCAGGTCGCGGGCCGGCTCGCGGTAGCCGACCGAGACGATCTTGTCGCCCTCGTACGTGAAGCTGGTCAGCGAGGCCAGCGAGCACTGCCGGTTGCGCGGGTCGTGCCAGAGCCGGCGGCGCTCCACGAAGGAACGGACGATCCAGATCGGCAGCTGGTGGCTGACGCAGACGGCCTCGTGCCCGCGCGCGGCGTCCCGGGCGGCGGCCAGCGCGCCCATCATCCGCACCGCCTGCTCGATGTACGGCTCGCCCCAGGAGGGCTTGAAGGGGTTGGTCAGGTACTTCCAGTAGCCCGGGTTCTTCAGCGAGCCGTCGCCGACCCCGAAGGTCTTGCCCTGGAAGATGTTGTCCGCCTCGATCAGCCGCTCGTCCACCGCGAGGTCCAGGCCGTGCGACTTGGCGATCGGCTCGGCGGTCTCCTGCGCCCGTTCCAGCGGGGACGCCACCACGTGGGTGATGTCCCGCCCGGCCAGGTCCTCGGCCACCCGGTCGGCCATCTGCCGGCCCAGCTCGGAGAGCCGGTAGCCGGGCAGCCGGCCGTACAGGATGCCCTCCGGGTTGTGCACCTCACCGTGCCGCATCAGGTGGACGACGGTGATGTCCTTGGCGCTCACTTCTCAATACTCCTGGGGCTCGGGGAAGACTAGGCCGTGGCCTCGGCGGCCGCGCGGGCGGCGGCCGGCAGGGCGGCGGCGATCCGCTCGACCGCCCGCTCGTCGTGGGACGCCGAGACGAACCAGGACTCGAAGGCGGACGGCGGCAGGTAGACGCCCTGGGCGAGCATGGCATGGAAGAAGGCGTTGAAGCGGAACGCCTCCTGGGTCTTCGCCTCGTCGTAGTTGGTGACGGCGGCCTCGGTGAAGAACACCGAGAACATGTTCCCGGCGGTCTGCAGCCGGTGCGCCACGCCCTCCTTGGCCAGTGCGTCCGACACCAGGGCGGAGACCTCGGCGGACACCCGGTCCACCGTCGCGTACACCTCGTCGGTGCAGCCGCGCAGCTGGGCCAGGCCGGCCGCGGTGGCGATCGGGTTACCGGAGAGGGTGCCCGCCTGGTAGACCGGGCCGGCCGGGGCCAGGTGGCCCATCACGTCGGCACGGCCGCCGAAGGCCGCCGCCGGGAACCCGCCGCCCATGACCTTGCCGAAGGTGAGCAGGTCCGGCGCCCAGCCCTCGCCGGCCGCCTCCAGGCCGTACCAGCCGGCCCTGGAGACGCGGAAGCCGGTCATCACCTCGTCGGAGATGAACAGTGCGCCGTTCTCCCGGCAGAGCCGGGCCAGGCCGCCGTTGAAGCCGGGCAGCGGCGGGACGACGCCCATGTTGCCGGGCGAGGCCTCGGTGATCACACAGGCGATCTCGCCCGGGTGGGCCTTGAAGGCCTGCTCGACGGCGGCCAGGTCGTTGTACGGCAGCACGATGGTGTCGCCGGCCTGGGCGCCGGTGACGCCCGGGGTGTCCGGCAGGCCGAAGGTCGCGACGCCGGAACCGGCGGCGGCCAGCAGCGCGTCCACATGACCGTGGTAGCAGCCGGCGAACTTCACGATCTTCGCCCGGCCGGTGAAGCCGCGGGCCAGCCGGATCGCGGACATGGTGGCCTCGGTACCCGAGGAGACCAGGCGGACCTGCTCGACCGGGGCGACCCGGGCGACGATCTCCTCGGCGAGCTCGACCTCGCCCTGACCGGGCGTGCCGAAGGAGGTGCCGCGGGAGACGGCCTGCTGGACGGCGTCGATCACCGCGGGGTGCGCGTGGCCGAGGATCATCGGGCCCCACGAGCACACCAGGTCGACGTACTCGCGGCCGTCGGCGTCGGTGAGGTAGGGGCCGGTGCCGGACACCATGAAGCGCGGGGTGCCGCCCACCGCGCGGAAGGCGCGCACCGGGGAGTTGACGCCGCCGGGCGTGACGACCGAGGCGCGGTCGAAGAGCGACTGGGACTGGGGTGCTTCGTAGGGGTAGCTCACGGGAGACATGGTCTCAAATCGTGTCCTTCACCTCTGCATGTCGGACCTCATCATCTGGAACGATGATCCGGGTGACGAAGTCTGTACGGTTATCCGTACAACGGGGCCCCTGGCTGCTCCCGCTGGACGGACCAGTCAGACTATGTACTCAGGCTTTCCATGCGGGGTGTGCAGACGCCCCGCATGCGCAGGGGTGCGAAGAGGACTGCCGTGTGCCCGGACTGGGTACGGCGGCGCATGACGGGTAAGGAGCACGTCCGGTGGGACGCCGGACGTGCGGGGGTCTGTCGATTCCGGCGAATTCCGGTGAGGATGGTCCGAGTGTCCGAGGCGCAGGACGGCTACGACGAGGCCGCGGGTGGCTCCCGCCGGCCCGCCGAGGCCGCACGCGGGGGTACAGGAGCGGGTACGGGTCGTGGCGGTCGCGGCGGTGAGAGGCGGGGCGAGGGACGCGTGGGGGTGACCTACAAGTACTTCGGCGCGCCCGACCGGGCCACCGCCGCCAGAGTCCCGACCGCGCTCGGACCCGGCGGTCTCGGCCTGGACGCGGGCGAGCTCGGCTCGCTCGGGCGGCTCGGCGACCTGATGGAGACCAGCGGCTCCCCCAACGGGCACCTCTCCACCAAGATCAAGCCGGAGACGATGAGCGCCATGGTGCTCACCGGGATCCAGGGCGTGCCGCTGCACCAGGTCCCGCCGCTGGAGCTGGTCGTCCTGCACCCCGACTACGCCGTCGTGCAGCTCCCGCACAACGTCGTCGAACCGCTGCGCAAGGCCGACGAGACCGAGCTCGGCGCCGCCGCCTTCATCTGGTCCACCGTGCCCGACCGGCGGGGCCCGCGCGACGCCTTCGTGATCTACAGCATGCTGCACGAGTGGCAGGACTTCGCGAACCGGCTGCACGAGGCCGGACACCAGCTGTACTGCCTGGTCTGGCCGTGACCGGGGGAACGGACTGACGATCCGCCGGCGGCGGCCGTGGCCGGCACCTGAAGGCGGCCGGCGTGCGGACGGCCCGCGCCGGCCGGCGGCGAGCGCTCTCGTCGCCGCGTCAACACCGCTCGACCCCAAGGGAGATGGGCCACAGGCCGGCGCCCGGTCCGGCCGGGGCCCGTCGCCGGCCGGGGCTTGCCGCCGTACGGCTGCACGCCGTGGGGCTCGTTTCGTCAGCAGGACCGACGCACCAGAGGACCGGCACGTCAGAGGACCGGCGCGTCAGAGGGCCGGCGCCGCAGGCCGGTCGGCGGCCGGACGGGCCGGCTTCAGGACGACCGCGGTGAGCAGCAGGGCCACCGCGAGCAGGCCGGCCGAGACGGCGAAGGCGAGCCGGAAGCCGCCGGTGAGGGCGTCCGCGGCGGAGTGGCCGGCCGCTGTCAGGGTGGTGGCGCGGGACGTGGCCAGGGTGGTGAGGACGGCCACGCCGAGGGCGGCGCCGATCTGCTGGGTGGTGTTGAACAGCCCGGAGGCGGTGCCGGCGTCGTCCGCGCTCGCGCCGGACATGCCCAGGGCGGTGAGGCCGGAGAGCACCAGCCCGCCGCCGCCGATCAGCAGCATGGTCGGCAGCAGGTGGACGACGTAGTCGGCGTCGGCCGGCAGCCGGGTGAGCAGCCCGAGCGCGGCGACCAGCAGCGCCAGCCCGGCCAGCAGGACGCTGCGCTCGCCGAAGCGGGCGTTCAGCCGGGCGGAGAGCAGCAGCGAGACGGCGCCGATGGCGACGGCCGCCGGCAGCATCGCCAGACCGGTCGCGGCGGCGCCGTAGCCCAGGACGTTCTGCAGGTAGAGGGCGACGAGGATCTGGAAGCCGAACATCCCGGAGATGGTCAGGACCTGCACGGCGTTGGCGCCCGAGACGTTGCGCGAGCGGAACATCCGCAGTGGCAGCAGCGGGTGGGCGGCACGGGCCTGGCGCCACAGGAAGGCGGCCAGCAGAACGGCGGAGAGCGCGCCGAGGCCGAGGGTCCGGTCGGAGGTCCAGCCGGACTCGCCGGTGCCGACGATGGTGTAGATGCCGAGCATCAGGGCCGAGGTGATCAGGACGGCGCCCAGGGAGTCGGCGCCGGCCCGCAGACCGGGGCCGCGGTCGGCGCCGAGCACCCGGACGGCGAGCAGGGCGGCGGTGAGACCGAGCGGCAGGTTGATCAGGAAGATCCAGTGCCAGTTGAGGACCTCGGTGAGGACGCCGCCGAGGACCTGGCCGATCGAGGCGCCGGTGGCGCCGACGAAGCTGAAGGCGCCGATCGCGCGACCGCGCTCGCCCGGCTCGGGGAAGAGCGTGACGATCATGCCGAGGCTGACCGCGGAGGCCATCGCGCCGCCGACGCCCTGGAGGAACCGGGCGGCGATCAGCATGCCCTGGCCGGTGGCGACCGCGCAGAGCAGCGAGGCGGCGGTGAAGAGCGCGAGCCCGGCGACGAAGACCTTCTTGCGGCCGATCAGGTCGCCGAGCCGGCCCGCCAGCAGGAGCAGCCCGGCGAAGGCGATCAGGTAGGCGTTGACCGTCCAGGTCAGGCCGGCGGGCGTGAAGCCGAGGTCGGCCTGGATGGCCGGCAGGGCCACGGTGACGATGGAGCCGTCCAGGACGATCATCAGCATTCCCGCGCAGAGCACCGCGAGGGCGAGCATGCGGGAGCGGGCGGGCGCGGCCTCCCGGCCGGCACCGAGCGGCGCGGCCTGGCGCGGTGCGGCATTGCGCGGCGTGCGCGGGGCGGTCGGGGCGTGCGTGGTCATGGCGGGTCTCCCGGTTCGTCGAGTACCGGGTAAGACGCTAACAGATGGTTTTGTTCGGGACTATCTTTCTCGGAAAGGTCCCGTTCAGTTCTCAGCTCCGGGAGCGGCGGGCCCGCCGCACCGTCCGATCGCTCTCCACCGGCTCCGCCAGGTGCCCGTCCACCAGCCGCGACAGCGCCGAGACGAAGGCCGTCCGCTCGGCGTCCGGCAGCGACTCCAGCACCTCGCGGTGGACCCGGTCCGCGATCGCGGTGCCCCGCTCGACCGCCTGCTCACCTGCCCCGGTCACCGAGATGATCCGCGCCCGGCGGTCGGTGGCGGACGCCCGGCGCTCCGCGAGGCCCGCCTTCTCCAGCTCGTCGACGGTGACGACCATGGTGGTCTTGTCCAGGTCGGCCAGCTCCGCCAGCTGGATCTGGGTGCGCTCGGCCTCCATCGCATGGAAGAGCACGCAGTACGCGCGCGGAGTGATCCCGAGCTCGGTGAAGGCGGCCGCCATCCGGGTCGCCAGCACGTGGCTGGCGTGGTCCAGCAGGCCGGAGATGTCACGGATCTGGCGCACGGGCGGGATCGTCGTCATACGTCCGAGCGTAGCAAGGCCGTCTCCCGGCAGATGATCCCGTGACCAACCAAATCCGGACCGCACCGAGCCATACCGGGCCGCACCGAGCCATCCCGGACCGAGCCGCACCGGACCGCACCGAGCCGCCCCGGCTGACGGCCGCCGGAACGCCCGGCCTACGGAATGCCCAGCTCGAACAGCGCGTACCCCGCGTACCAGCCGGCCGCCACCGACGGCACCGCGAGGAGGCCGACCAGGGAGGGCAGCCGCACCCGGCGCAGCGCGATCGCCAACCCGATGAAGAGCGGGAAGGCGGGCAGCAGGTAGCGCGAGATGTTGCTGAAGATCTGGTTGCTGCTGAGCGCGGTGAAGAGGGTCAGCAGCGTGTACACCACGAGCACCAGCGGCGGCCGGGTGCGCAGCAGCAGCACCAGCAGCCCGGGCAGGGCGATCAGCAGGGCCACCGCGATGAGGTCCGGCACCGGATTGGACTGCCAGAACGTCCAGTGCCCGGTGATCACGTCCAGGAAGGTGCGGGAGGTGGAGGCGCCCCAGTCGAAGTAACGGTTCCAGGCTCCGCGCTGGAGCTTGAAGTAGCCGCCCCAGTCACCCATCCGGTAGCCGACCCAGGCGACGTACCAGAGCAGGCCCCAGGGGGTGATCAGCATCGCGGTCAGGGGGCGCGCAATGCCGTCCGCGCGCCGGACGAGTGCCACCAGCGCCGCGACCGAGACGGCCGCGATCAGCGCGGCCGCCGTGGGCCGGTTGAGTCCGGCCGCGAAGCCGAGCAGACCGGCGGCCACCCAGCGGCGCGTCATCACGCAGTAGCAGGCCCAGGCGGAGATCGCGACGAACAGCGAGTCCGAGTAGACCGCCCACTCCACCCCGGAACCAGGGAACAGGCCCCAGATCACCGCCGCGATCACGCCTGCCCTGACCCCGCCCATCCGCTCGGTGATGGCGAAGATCCCGGCCGCCGCCACGAACGAGGCGACCACCGAGACGACGATCCCCGAGCCGTACGGGCCGAGACCGGTGATCGCGCCGACCAGCCGCATCAGCCACGGGTAGAGCGGGAAGAACGCGGCCGAGTTCTCCTGGATCGTGGACAGCGGGCCCAGCCCGTGCAGCGGGACCAGCCTGGGGTCGTAGCCGTTCTCCGCGATCCGCTGGTACCAGATGCCGTCCCAGGTGCCGAGCACGTCCCAGGGCTGGGCGCCGCCGCCGCGGCCCACGCTCTTCTTGAGGAAGTCCTCGGTGTACGAGAGGAGCAGCATGAAGACGGTCAGGCCGGTCGCCTTCACCACGGCGTACGCGCCGAGGGCGGGCGCGTAGCGGTCCACCGCGGCGGCGAACCGGCCCGGGACCCCGGCGCCGTCGGGCCGCTCGCCCGCGCCGGACGGCTCCGCGCTCGCCGGCTCCGCACTCGACGTGCTCGATGCCGTGCTCATCAGTCCCGGACCCTCCTCAGCCCCTGCTCGTGCTCGGCACGGCGTCCGGAACGGGCCGCCGCCGGGCGAGCCTACGGCACGGTGGTTCGGGGGCCCGCGTCAACCTTCCGTGCCGGACACCCCGATGGAGTAGAGCCGGTGCAGGGCGTCGACCACCCCACGGCCCCCGGCGGTGAGGGTACGGCCGTCCGGGGCGGTGAGCGGGCTGCGGGTGACCAGCCGGGCCAGCACGGCGCCGGGGCGCAACAGCGTGCCGGCCGGGGGCAGGTTGACCAGCACGGTCTCCTCGGGGCCGCACTCCAGCAGCCCCGCGGCGTCGCCCCGGCGGACCAGCGCGCCCTCGCGCAGCGCGTACGCCCCGCCCTCCGGAACCCGGACGGCGCGAGCCGGCGCACCGGCGTGGCGGACGGTCAGCTGCACGCCGTCCGCCCGGTCCGGGTCCGGCTTGCCGAGGGTGGGGACGCCGTGCCGCTCCAGCACGTGCCGGACCGACGTGGGCAGCCGCCCGTCACCGCGCTCCAGCTCGGTCTCGCCCAGCAGCCAGCTGGAGCCCTGCATCCGGCAGTTGATCTCCAGGGCGAGCGCGTGGTCGCCCCGGAGCACGAAGTCCGCCCCGAAGACGCCCCGGTAGCCGAGGCCGGCCAGGGCCCAGCCGATCCGCTCGGTCGCGTCCAGGCAGCGGCGCACCGCGACCGGGGACAGCCGCTCGGGCGCCCCGAAGTCGCAGCCGGCGTACTGGCCGAACCCGGCGCCCGCCGCCTCGACCCCGATCAGCTGGAGCGACGGGCGCAGCACCTGCGGCAGCCCGTCCAGCCCGACGAAGCCGTGCACGTTGATCGCGGTGTCGCCGACGTACTCGCTGACCAGCCAGCGCTCCCGCTCGGGCAGTGCGGCCGCCTCCTCGGCGGAGCGGACCAGGTGGGTGCCGTTGCCCGCGGAGCCGCGCGGGGACTGGGCGACGAAGACCGCGCCGAAACGGTCACGGAGCGCGCGGTGGTCGGGCCGGCCGGAGACCACGGTGCTGGCCGGGGCCGGCACGCCGAGGTGGTCGAACCACTCGCGCATCGCGGTCTTGTCGACCAGCACCTCGCGGTCGGGGGCGGGCGGCGGCACCAGCAGCCGGGCGCCGGTGGCCTCCACGGCGGCGGTCCAGTGCCCGCGCTGGCCGCCGTACCCGGCCAGCCGCAGTTCGCGGCCCCGCCAGCGAGCCCCGACCAGCCCGGCCAGGCGGGCGGTCACCCCGTCCAGCCCCGGCCCGCCCGGGCCGCCGTCCCGGCTGAGGGTGTGCTCCTCCAACGAGTGCAGCTCCACCCCGAAGCGCTCGGCCCAACCGGCGTCGGCCGCCTCGCTGGAGAGCAGCGCGGTCAGCGCGCCGGCGCGGAGCAGGGGCAGCAGGTACAGCGGACGGGAGACGATCCCGAGGTGCGCGGCGGGGCGGAGCAGCCGCGCGGCGTCCTCCAGAGTGGCGATCACGCGATGGATTATGCACCTCGCCGAGGCCCGTTGGATTCACCAACATGTCTGCACCACAAGTGATCTGACGATGCCTTAGAATCTCCCGGCCGTACGCCGACCAGCCGGCCGCCCATGCCCGCCGAAAAACCGGTGGCTCCCGGCCCGTGCGCCGGCGGACCGTCCCCCCGTGCCCGACGCGACGCCCACCGATGCCGCCGACGCTGCCCCGCCCCTGCGCCAGATCCGGGCGGCCTTCACCGACGACACACTCACCGTCTACCAGGCCTACGGCCCGGAGATCGCCGGCCCGGCCGCCGCGACCGGCCGGTTCCCGGCGGGCTTCAAGCGGGGAGCGGATGACGTGGATCAAGCCGTCGTTCCTCTGGATGATGCACCGCAGCGACTGGGGCCGCAGTTCGGGCCAGGAGCGGGTGCTCGCCGTCGAGATCAGCCGCGAGGGCTTCGACTGGGCTCTGGAGCAGGCGGTGCTGAGCGCGTACTCCGACCGGGTGCACACGGCCAAGGCCGACTGGCAGCGCGAGCTGCGCCGCAACCCGGTACGGGTCCAGTGGGACCCTGAACGCGGGATCCACCTCCAGCCGCTGGCCTGGCTAGCGGTCCAGGTCGGGCCGCGCCGCGAGGCGGTACGCGGACGAGTGGATCCGCTCGGTCACCGACGTCACGGAGCTGGCCGGCGAAGTCCGGCGCACCAGGGACCACGCACTGCTGCCGACGGAGCGACCGTACCCGCTGACGGGCCCCACCGCCGTCCGGGTGGGGGCGGCGGTGGGGGCAGTAGGGGGATCGTCAGCCGTGCAGGCAGACGATGCCGAGCTTGGTGAGCCGCCAGAGGGCCGGCCGGCTCGTGGCCCCGTAAACGGACTCGGTCCCCGGAGGGCGTGCTTCCGGGGACCGACTTCGCCCTTGGCCAGGGTTGGCGCTTCGCCCCCGTCCCTATCCCGCCGAGCGGACAGAGGGGGCGCTCTGCGGTCCAAGTGGCCGGAGCCGTGGCCGCGCCCGGCGCCTAGAAGGCGACGTTGGTGCAGTTGGTGTTGTACTCGATCTCGGGCGCCGGGGCGAGCAGCCCGGTGAGAGTGGCGGCCTGCGGCGCCGTGGAGCAGTTGTTGCTCTGCTCCGAGGCGCCGCCACCGCTCGCGTCGACGTTGAGGCAGTTGGTGTTGTACTCGATGTCGGGGGCGAGGCCGGTCAGGGCGAGGACACCCGGGGTCGTGGAGCAGGCGTTGCTCTGCTCGACGGAGCCGCCGACGTGGTGGCCGGGGTGGCTGGGGTGGCCGCCGTCCGGGCCACAGGCGCTGGCGCCGCTCGCACCGGCGAGAATCAGCGCGCCCGCAGCCGCCGTGAGGAACGCTGCCTTCTTGCCAATGATCATAAGAGCCTCCACATGGGATCTACCCGCACATTCCGCGGACACCTGGCTAACGACGGCACCTGGCAAAGGTTCGGAAGCGTGCCCAGCTTCACCCGTCCGCACTACAGATTCAGGCCCCGTTGCCCCGTTGCCCGGCGGAGTCAACGTCGGCCCCGGCAGCCGATATCCGCAGCCACCCCGCCGTGCCGGCCGTTCTGCCTGCACTCAAGTCGCCTGCGGGCCTTGCGGGTCCGGCTCCACGGTCGAGCGTCGCGCCCTGGCCCGAGGGACCGCCTGGCAGACCCGGCTCCGATCCGTACGCGGTGGAGTCGGTCATCCACGGGCCTTGTGCGTCGGCCCTCGGCCGGACGCAGCAGGCCGCGCCCGCGGGGGCAGGATGATCTGGCGTACGAGTTGGTGGAACGAGACGACGGCGGTGAGTGGGGGGAGTGCGGCGACGACCACGCCGGGAAATGTCCTGGAGGCGTGAATGACGCACAGGACGGTGGCGACAGCCGAAAAGAGGACCACCACGACCCACGAATACGTGGCGCGGTGCCGCGTGAGGGTGGCGCGCAGGATCGACAGCGAGGCGACGAGCCAAGGACCGTAGACAACCAGGGGCCACAGCTCCGCCAGGTTCCGTGAAACGCGAAGGGATGCCAGGTCCTGCAGCGGGTTGTAGGAGAGCACCCACCCGAGGACGCTCACCGTGGCGACGGTCAGAGCGGCGAGAGCTGCGAACACGGTGCTGAGCACCTGGGGCCAGTGCCGCACCCTGGATACGCGGGGGCGCCGGCGCCGGATGGCTCGGCGCTCGGCGGGCCGGCCGGCGTCCGGCATCTGCCCGACGTCCGGCACGTGGCCGACGTCCTCCGCGGAGAACTGGATCCGGGTGAAATCCGGTTGCGGATCCCACCCGGTTTCGCCCGCGTCAAGGCCTTCCGGGCAGTACGCCTCTTGGCCTGCGGAGTTTCCGTAGAACCAGCCGGGGTCACGGGGGACGGAGATTATCCCCGTGGCACCCTGGAATTCCTGGTAGGTCCCGAGTTCGTAAAACGTCGTATAGGCATTATGCCCCTGCCATGGCTGGCCATCGGCGAATACCGGTCCGGTTGGCACTTCCACTCTCACGCGGCAGATAACGCGGCAAACATGCCGTTGGTATTCGACTGGCGGAACGATTCACCCAGTTAGCTCAGGGCTGGCACTCCCAGCAGAACCCCGAAGCGCCCCATGGCATCGGATTCGATCTCCTGCACCATCCGCAGAAAGTCCACCCACAGCTCGGAGCAGTACCGGAGACGAACCCGCTCCGCGCCGTACTCGAGGTAGATCTCTCCGCCACCCAGAAAATCACTTGAGCTGCCCAGCGGAACCCCCTCCTCCACTCGGAACCGGTCGTCGGCGTCGGCGTCGGCGTCGGCGAGCCGAAAGTCTGCGGACGCGGGGAACGAAGTTGTCGTAGTCACATCCGCATCAACGACGAGCAGCGTCGTCCAGGAGTGCGGCATGCGGGCGAATCTCCATTTCGCGCCGCTCCATTTCAAAGAACGACCGGTCGCCGCAATCCTCCGGGCATGCGCCCCCAACACGTATTCGGCCGGCGTGGCGGGCAAATAACATGCAAATGTTGGTTATCCGCGATCTTGCGCGAGGAACCCGCCGGGGCCTCGACGGCCGCGACCCGGCGCGGGGCTTGGCGGTGACGACGGGCCGTCAGTCAGCCCTGGCCAGGGTCGCGACGGACCGTCAACCCGAGCCGCGGTCTCGGCCGGACCACTGCCCGCACGGGCGTCGGCGTCCGGCCGCGGGCAGCAGCCGCACGGCAGGAGCAGGAGCAGGATCTGCTGATTCCGGCACGGGACAGGACGTAGCCGATCCCTCAGCCTGGAAACCCACCCGTCAGCGGCCGGGCCTCGCACGCATCTGGTGGACCGGGCGCGACCTCGCGGCCCGGCGGGCCGGATGCCCGGATCCCGCAGTGGCCGGGCGGGTCGAAGTGGCCGGATTACGCATGGGGCTGCCGGTCGTCGCCCGTGTGACGGGAACCTGGCCGAAGGAGTCGAGTCGCGGGAAGGTCACCACCGCGTTCGTCGGTCCCGACCGAGGAGACGAGTGCGCAGACTGCGGAGCAGAAGGCCCGCGTGGAGCGGGAGTCGGCCAGCCGGGACTCCCGGAAATCCTCGCGACCGCCGTCTCGGGCCGGGCCCGCACCGGCCGCATCCCGACTTTCCCGCCCCGGTTGGACGACTTCACCGTCCGGTCCGGCCGCTCACCGCCCGGCTGCGCGCGCCCTCGTCACGAGGACTGGGCTCAGGGCGACGGCAGAGTCCTGCGCCGCACGGGATTCAGCCTTTCGACGGCCCAGCCGTACCGACGCGGCGCCTGGGAGGAGAGCCTTCACCAGGACGGCACTCGGCCCCGTGCCCGTCCCACGCGGGGACGGGCACGGGGCCGTCGGCGACCACTGTCCACAGAGGTCGTGGCCGGGTCGATCGCCTAGAACGCGACGTTCGTGCACTCGGTGGGGTACTCGAGCTCGGGCGCCGGCGCGCCCGGTGAGGGTGGCGGCCTGCGGCGCCGTGGAGCAGTTGTTGCTCTGCTCCGAGGCGCCGCCACCGCTCGCGTCGACGTTGAGGCAGTTGGTGTCGTACTCGAGCCCGGGCGTCAGCGTGCCGGTCACGGTGAGGACGCCCGGGGCGGTGGAGCAGGTGTTGCTCTGCTCGACACCCTCCTGGCCGAACAGGTGGCCGAACCCGTGGGCACTGGCGCCACCCGCACCGACGAGAACCAGCGCACCCGCAGCCGCCGTCAGAAAGGCCGCCTTCTTGCCAACGTTCATTAAAGCCTCCGTGTGGGTCTTCTCCGCAGATTCCGCGGACACCGGGCTAACGACGGCAACCTCAGGAGGCGTCGACACCGCACCCAACTTCACCCGACTGGCTCACTGCTGCGCCCGGCCATCCCCGCTCCCCGGATGAACCGCTCTGTGAACGGTCAGGCGCCGGTGCAGCACGGCAGGGTCGAGCAACGCACCGAGTTGAAGCTGATGGTGTGGTCCGAGCCGACCACCGTCTCCTCGCCCAGCGCCGGCGGCTCGATCGGCAGGACGTGCAGCGTGGCGTGTTCGATGTCCAGGCGGTCGGCGGCCATCTGTCCGGTCGCCCGGTGGCGGCGGGAGTTCACCGTGTCGCACCAGGTGCGGCAGGCGTCGGCGCGCTCGGCGAAGGAGTCGTAGGCAGGCAGCAGGTTCGCGTCCGTGGGGACCAGATCGGCCTTCGCGATGCGGACGGTTGCCTCCGCGCCGCCCTTGGATTCGGGGTCGTGGGGGACGCAACTGACCACTCGGCAGCCGTAGTGCCGATCGGCGGCGACCATCTACGGGTGCCGCAGCGGGATCCCGGCGATGGGCTCGACGGTGACCGTCTTCGCGTTGCCGGTCAGCACATACGTCGGTGCCCCACCGACCGGCGCAACGTGGTGTCCAGGCAGGCGACCAGCGCGCCCAGGGTGCGGTCCCGGATCGGGACCACGACCCGGAACCGCGACCACGGCAGCCGTGCGCAGGTCGAGGAGCCCGCGCCTGGTCGCCGCAGCTCAGCCGAGGTGCCCGGCAGGCCTGTGGCCTGGCCTTATCCGGGCGGCTGCGGCGGCTTCGGCAAGGCGTCGGGCTTCGCGGATTTGCGGGCCGGTGCGGCAGGGGTTCTGCTGTAAATAGCCCCGCCTACTCGCCAGTTGCAAGCGACGGCAGCTGCATCCCCACCTCTGGGGAGAGGGCAGAAGGGATGCATTCAGGCCCCCCACCCGCGAGCGCCGGTACGCAGTCCCGGCCCGCGATGCGTCCATCCCGGGCGGATGACGTGAGAGCAGGAGATGTCATGGGCATGACTTTACTGGAAGCCGTAGTCGCAGGCCGCGAGGGTGGCGAACTGGGCAGTCTCCCACTTCCCGAACGGTTCACCGCGGCGACGGTGCGGCTCAGCGACGTCGGCATGTTCCAGGGCGAAACGGACAAGGATGTCCGCAGGTCGCTGCGGATAGACGAAGTCCCCATGCCCGAGCTGGCGCCGGACGAGGCACTGGTCGCGGTCATGGCCAGTTCCGTCAACTACAACACGGTCTGGTCGGCGATCTTCGAACCCATTCCGACCTTCCGTTTTCTCCAGCAGCTGGGACGCAGTGGCGGCTGGGACGCCCGCCACGACCTGCCTCACCACATCCTCGGATCCGACGCATCCGGAGTCGTGGTGCGGACCGGGTCGTCCGTGCGCCGTTGGAGCATCGGCGATCACGTGGTCGTCACTCCGGCCTACGTCGACGGCCAGGAGCCGGCAACCCACAGTGACGGCATGCTGGGCAGCGAGCAGCGCGCCTGGGGCTTCGAGACCAACTTCGGTGGTCTGGCCCACTTCGCCGTCGTGCGGGCCAGCCAGTTGCTGAGCAAGTCCCCGCTGCTCACGTGGGAGGAGGCCGCCGTCAACCCGCTGTGCGCCGCCACCGCGTACCGGATGCTCGTCAGTGACCGCGGCGCCCGGATGAAGCAGGGCGACGTCGTGCTGATCTGGGGGGCGACCGGCGGCCTGGGCTCATACGCCGTGCAGTTCGTGCGAAACGGTGGTGGCATCCCGGTGGGTGTCGTGAGCTCGGCGGAGAAGGCCGACACCTTGCGAAGGCTCGGCTGCGAGGCGGTGATCGACCGCTCGGAGATCGAGCAGGGTGACCGCACGGTCCTCCAGCGTCCTGACGGCTGGAAGAAACTCGGCTCAGCGGTACGCGCGGCGGTGGGCGAGGATCCGCACATCGTTTTCGAGCACGTGGGCCGAGCGACCTTCGCGGCCTCGGTCTTCGTCGCCCGCCGTGGGGGCACGGTCGTGACCTGCGGATCCAGTACCGGATATGAGCACATGTTCGACAACCGCTACCTGTGGATGAAGCTCAAGCGGCTCATCGGCAGCCACGGCGCCAACCTGCACGAGCAGTGGGAGGTGAATCGGCTCATCAACATGGGCCGGATAGTTCCCACACTCTCGAAGACCTATGCCCTGGACGACGTTGCCTCGGCTGTCCGGAGCGTGCAGGTCAACGAGCACATCGGGAAGGTCGGGGTGCTGTGCCTCGCCCCGCAGCCGGGGCTAGGCGTGACCGACCCCGTCGGCCGAGCACGAGTCGGCGAGGACCGGTTCCGTCTCTTCCAAGACGGAGACGGCGATGTGAGATCTGCGCCGACAGCCTGTCCGTAATGCCCGCCCCTTCCATTGTCCCGGCATCGACGCTGGCCGGAGGACTCAACCCCAGCTGTCGCTCCTTCCCCGTCCATGCGGACCGGGCGGTGAACCAGCCACCACGCCCACCCCACGGGAGGTACGCCTTGTCCATCCTCAACGACGCTCGCCGTGCCGACCCGAAGTCGACGGTGATGCAGGCAGACACCGTCGGCAACCGCCTGGTCGAGGCTGCCGTGCGCACCCCGGACGCTCCTGCCTTTACCTTCGTCGACTTCGCGGCCGGCGGGGCCGGGCAGGCCGCCGTGTCCACCTGGAGACAGCTCGACCGTCAGGTGCGGGCAACGGCGGCCGCGCTGCGCCGCGCGGGCGCCGGCGGCGAACCCGTGGCCGTCGTCGCCCCTCAGTGCCTCGAGTACGTCGTCGGCTTCCTTGCGGCGATCCGCGCGGGCGCCATCGCCGTGCCGCTCTTCCCTCCGGATCTCGCCCGCCATACCGACAAGCTCGCCGCCTCGCTGACCGACGCGCGGCCGACCCACATCCTCACGACCCGTGCCGAGCAGTCGGCCGTGGCGGCGTTCTGCGCCGCGAGCGGCATTCCGAACCGACCCCGTGTGCTGGCCGTCGAAGATCTCATGTCCGCGCGGACCGCCGAGGACGGCTCCGACGAACTGGCCGGCATCCGGCCGCGGCCCGAGGACTGCGCCTATCTGCAGTACACCTCGGGGTCGACACGGGCACCGTCCGGCGTGGAGATCACCCACGCCAACGTGGTCGCCAACGCGGGGCACCTCGTGCAGGCGTACGACATTCACAGGGACCGCAATCACATGGTCGGATGGCTGCCGCTCTACCACGACATGGGCCTGCTGCTGATGGCCCTCCTGCCCGTCATCGGCGGAGTCCACTCGGTGATCACTGATCCGCTGGCCTTCGTGCAACAGCCGGCGCGATGGCTGAGGTTGCTGTCCCGGTACCCGGGCGCCGTCACCGCCGCGCCGAACTTCGCGTACGACTACTGCGCGCAGCGGGTACGCGAGGAGGACCGGGAGGGCCTCACCCTCGACGGGGTCGCTGTGATGATCAACGGCAGTGAGCCGGTCCGGCCCACCACGTTGAACCGCTTCATGGCCGCCTTCGGCGACTACGGAGCCCGCCGAGTGGCGATGCGGCCCTCGTACGGTCTGGCGGAGGCGACGCTGATCGTCTCCGCCTCCCCCACCGAGGAAGAGCCGCAGGTCACCGCTTTCGACCGGGAACTGCTGGGCGGTGGCATCGCCAGAGTCGCCACGGACACCGCTTCCGTCCCCGTCACGGAACTCGTCTCCTGCGGACGGCCCCAGGGGCAGGAGGTGGCCATCGTGGACGCGGCGACATGCCGCCGGCAACCGGACGGCACGGTCGGGGAGATCTGGGTCAGCGGCCCCAACGTCGGGCGCGGCTACTGGGGCAATCCACAGAGCAGCGCGGAGACCTTCCGGGCGGTCCTGGCCGAGGACCGGTCCGCTGAGGGTGCCAGGCAGTGGCTGCGTACGGCCGACCTGGGCGTGTGGCACGACGGCCAGTTGTACATCACCGGCCGCATCAAGGACTTGATCATCATCGACGGCGTCAACCACTACCCCCAGGACATCGAACTGACCGTGCAGAACGCGCATCCGGCCATTCGCAAGGACCACGTGGCTGCCTTCGCCGTGTCCGCCGAGGCGGGTGAGGAGCTCGTCATCGTTGCCGAGTACTCCCCGCCGGCCACCGGTCCGGCGGCAGACCGCCACAGCGTCACCCGCTCGGTGCGCCGAGCCGTTTCAACCGTCCACGCCCTGGCCGTACGGGACTTCGTCCTTGCACCGCGCAACACCGTGCCCCGCACCACGAGCGGCAAGGTCGCCCGCCGCGCCAGCCATGACCGCTATCTGAACGGAGGCTGGAGCAGTGCCCGCAGGCCCGGGGCAGGATCCGAAGGGACGGCGTCATGAGGAGAGTCGAGGGCCCCGGCGGAGCCACGCCTGACGGTGCGCAATCCGACGCCCGCCCGGGTGGTGCGCCGGGAGCGGCATGGGGTGAGGCGGAGATCCGCCGACTGCTGCGGCAGCTGATCTCGGAGAGGTCCGACGTGCCCCCGGACGAGATCGACGACGACAGACCGCTGGCCGAGTACGGTCTGACGTCCCGTGACGCCGTCGCCGTCTCGGGGGAGCTGGAGAACGCGCTCGACGCGGTCCTGCCTGCCACCCTGCTGTGGGAGGACTCCACCGTCGACCGGCTGGTCCGCCGCCTCGCCACGGGAGCGGCGGAGCCCGGAGCGCCCGAGGGGGTCGTGCCCGGCCGGGACGCGGCGCGCACGTCCGGGCCGGACGCGCATCCCCGCAGCCGGTCCGTCGCGGTCGTGGGCATCGGCTGCCGTCTGCCCGGCGGTGTCGAGGGGCCGGAGGCGTTCTGGGACTACCTGCTCGCCGGCGGCAACGCCGCACGCGAGGTACCCGAGGACCGCTGGAAGGACTTCGAGGACGGTTCGAACGGCACGGCGGCTGCCCTCGCCCGCACCAGCCGGTGGGGAGGATTCCTGGGCGACATCGCGGGGTTCGACGCCGACTTCTTCGGGATCACGCCCCGCGAGGCAGAGCTGATGGACCCCCAGCAGCGCCTGCTGCTGGAGGTGACGTGGGAGGCACTCTGCCACGCCGGTGTCCCGCCGTCAGAGCTGCACGGCACTGCCACAGGGGTGTTCGTCGGTCTCAGCTCCCTCGACTACAGCCACCTGACCATGGCGGACCCCGAAGGCGTGGCCGCCTGGACCAGCACCGGTGCGGCGGGGAGCATCGCCGCCAACCGCCTGTCCTACATGCTCGATCTGCACGGCCCGAGCATGACGATCGACACCGCCTGCTCCTCGTCGCTCGTCGCGGTGCACCAGGCGTGCCGGAGCCTGGCCGCCGGCGAGTGCGACACCGCCCTGGCCGCAGGGGTCAATGTCCTGCTCTCGCCGGTGATCACGGCGAACTTCGACCAGGCCGGTGCCCTGGCACCGGATGGCAGGTGCAAGGCCTTCGACGCCGCGGCCGACGGGATCGTCCGTGGTGAGGGGTGCGGCGTCGTCGTCCTGAAGCCACTGGACGACGCACGGCGGGCCGGCGACACGATCCTCGCCGTCATCCGGGGCACGGCGGTCAACTCCGACGGCCGCTCGTCCGGGATCATGGCGCCCAATCCCGCCGCTCAGGAGGCGCTGCTGCGCGATGCCCTCCGTGACGCCGACGTGGACGCGGCCGACATCGACTACGTCGAGGCGCACGGTACCGGCACGCTGCTCGGCGATCCGATCGAGGCGGGCGCCCTGGGTGCCGTCCTGGGACTCGGCCGGCCGGCCGGCCGGCCGCTGCTCATCGGTTCCGTGAAGACCAACCTCGGGCACCTCGAAGGTGCGGCGGGAATCGTGGGTCTCGTCAAGACAGTGCTTTCCCTGCACCACGGCACACTTCCCGCCAGTCTCCACTTCCGCACGCCCAACCCGCACATCGACTTCACCGCAAAGCGCCTACGCGTCGTCAGCGCGGCCACCGAGTGGCCCCGGGCGGGCCATCGGCCGGCGTTGGCGGGAGTGTCCGCCTTCGGATTCGGGGGCACCAACGCGCACGCCGTGCTCGAGCAGTGGTCTCCGGCAGGGTCACACGCGCCGCAGGAGAGCGCTGCTCCGGGCGCCGGGGAAGCCCCTGCGCCGGACGCCGGCCCGCACGTCCTGGTGGTCACCGCCCGCTCAGCGGACCGGCTCGGTGACGCCGCCCGTGGTCTCGCCGACTGGCTGACGACGACGTCCGGCCGACGCACGCCCCTGTGCGACGTCGGGCACACCCTCGGACACGGTCGACGGGACGCCGTCAGCGCCGCCGTCGTGGGGCGCGGGCACCAGGCCCTCGCGGCCGGGCTCCTCGCGCTGGCGGACGACCGGCCCTCGCCCGGCGTCGTGCGCGCTGCCGACGCCGGGGACACCGCGGCGGTCCCGGGCCGAGGACCGGTGTTCGTCTTCTCCGGATACGGCTCCCAGTGGTACGGCATGGGCCGCGGCCTTCTCGCGGATGACACCGCGTTCGCCGCAGCGGTGAACGACCTCGACGCGGCGTTCGCCGACGTGGCCGGCACGGCCCTGAGCCGCATGATCGCCCAGGGCGTGCCGACCACCGCCGTCCACGGCACCCAGTCCCTGCTGTACGGCGTTCAACTGGCACTCGCCCGTACCTGGCAGGCCTACGGCGTCGAACCCCGTGCCGTCATCGGCCACTCCATGGGGGAGGTGGCCGCAGCCGTGGTCGCCGGAACCCTCGATGCACGCGACGGACTGCGCGTGATCCTGCGCCGGTCGGCCCTGCTCGCCACCGTCGAGGGCGCCCGCGCCGGCGCCATGGCCTCCGTTGGGCTGCCCGAGGACACCCGCGCCGCAACCCTGGCACGGTTCCCCGGCGTGGAGGTCGCCGTACACTCCTCGCCACGGCGATGCACCGTCACCGGCCCGGCGCAACCGGTGGCCCACCTGGTCGCCGAGCTGGAGGAGGCGGGCCTCGACGCCCGCCTCCTCGACGTCCACGGCGCCGGCCATTCGGCCGCCGTGGACGTCGTCCTGCCCGCCTTGCGCGAGGCCCTCACCGGCCTCCAGGGCAAGGCGCCCGCCATCGCCTGGTACGGAACGGTGTACGAGGACCCACGCGACACGCCCGAGCCCGATGCCGCGTACTGGTGCGCCAACGCCCGCCGCCCGGTCCGGCTGCGACACGCGGTGGCCGCGGCGGCGGCCGACGGCCACACCGTCTTCCTGGAGGTCTCACCCCACCCGATCGCCGCCCTGCCCATCCGCGAGACGCTCGACGAGGCACCCGGCGGGACAACCCTCGTGCTGCCCACGCTGCGCCGGGACGACGACGAGTCCGTGGTCCTGCGCACCTCCCTGGCCGAGCTGCACCTGGCCGGAGCCCAACACCGGCGCGAGCTGCTGTGGCCGACCGGCCGGCGAACCGCCCTGCCCGCCGCGCCCTGGCGGCATGTACGACACTGGGTCAACGGCGCGACGCGCAGGCGTCCGCCCCGCGCTGACGGTCACCCCATCCTCGGCCGGCGAGTGGACCTCCCCGGCACCAACCGCGTGCTGTGGCAGGGCGACGCCGGCACCGGCGGGTGGAACCACATCGAACGGCACGTACACGGCACGGCGGTCCTGACGCTCGCGGCGTGTGCGCAGATCGTTCTCGCCGCGGCAACCGAGGCCACCGGCGTCCCTCCGGACGCCGTCCTGGTCCGCGATCTGACACTGGACCATCTCCTTCCGCTGTCGGACAGCACGCCGGTCACCACCGTCTGGGACCCGGCCGGCCCGGACAAGGTCGCCGCCGTGAGCATCCAGACGCGGTCCCCCGCCGGCACCTGGCTGCACCATGCCTCGGCAACGGTGGTGACCGGGCTGCCCGACGAGCCCCGCATTCCCAGCACCGGCGACGACGACCTCCCGGCCGTCGACGTCACCCTGCCCCACGCCACTGGGCCGGGCACGCCACAGCCGAAGGCGCTGGGCGCGCTGCTCGATGCCGGCCTGCACGCGGCCTCCCCGCCCCGGAGCACAGCCGAGGCCGCAGCACCGGAGCCGGACGGCGACCCGTCGGCCAACCCGTCCCCGGCGGCACTCCCCGTCTCGCTCGCCGGCCTGCGGGTGTGGCTCCGCACGACGCCGGGCCCGTGCCGCCTGCACCGCCGCCTCGAGCAGGCCGCCGGAACCCGGGCCGGCGACAACGGTCAGCCACCTCCGCCCGAGCGCTGGACCGTCCGCCTGGACGACCGCGACGGCGGCACGGTCATCGAGGCGCGGGGCGTGGCTCTGCGCACCCCCGAGCGGGCCGAGATACCACTGCCCCTGGCGGAAACCAGCTACGAAATCCTCTGGGACGAGGTCACCACGCCCCCCGCCGCCGACCGCATTCCGGCCAACTGGCTGCTGCTCACCACCGGATCCGACGGCACGTCCGGCAGGAGGAACCGGTTCGTCCCGCCGCTCAGTTCGGCCCTCGAGCGCCGGGGAGCGAAGGTGGCGGTCGGACACTGCCGCAACGGATCCACCGGACGGATCCTGGACGCCTGGTGCAAGGAGACCGCGAGTGCTCCCGGCTCGGTCGTTCTGCTCTGCACCGGGCCCGCTGACGGCTCCGGAGTCCGTGGGGCCGTCCTCGCGGCCACCGAGGTGGCCCGCCGGCTCGCCACCGCCCCCGGATCCGGCGCCGGCCCGCGCCTGTGGCTGGTGACCGAGCGGGCCGTGCCGGTGGCCGCCGGAGAGGCCTGCGATCCCGACCGCGCCTGCCTCCGGGGCCTGGTCCGCGTGCTGGCCCTGGAGCAACCCCAGCTCAGGGCCTGCGCGGTCGACGTCGACCGCGCGCCCGGTCTCGCCGACGACCTCGTCCAGGAGCTCCTCGCCGACTCCGAGGCAGACGAGGTCGCCTGGCGCGACGGCACCCGCTTCATCGCCCGCCTGGCCGCCGCCGCCCCGGACCGGGACGCCGCCGGGATCCGCTTCGCACGCCCGGACGGCGCCTACATCGTCACCGGCGGTCTCGGCGGGCTGGGACTGGCCACCGCCCGCCGGCTCTCCGAGCACGGTGCCGGCCGGCTCGTGCTGAACGGGCGCCGCCCACCGGCCGAGGACACTCGGGCCGTCCTGGACGACCTGCGCGCCCTCGGGACGTCGGTGGAGGTCGTGCAGGGCGATATCGCCGACCCCGACCTCGCGGCACGCCTTCTTGAGGCCGCCCTGGCCGGGGGCCACGCCCTGCGCGGCGTCGCCCACGCGGCAGGGGTGCTGCACGACCGCATCATCACCGACCTGGAACCGGACGACCTCGAGACCGTGTTCCGGCCCAAGGTCGACGGCGCCCTGCGCCTGGAGGAGGCCGTCGCGGGGCACAGCCTCGACTGGTGGCTGGTGTTCAGCTCCGCCGCGGCCCTCCTCGGTTCCCCCGGCCAGGCCGCCTACGCCGCGGCCAACGCCTGGCTCGACGCGCTGGTGCAGCGCCGTCATGCCGACGGTCTGCCCGCGACATCCATCGCCTGGGGCCCATGGGCTCAGATCGGAGGCGCCCCGAATGCCGCGGCCATGGCGTTGGAACCCCTCATGCCGGCCCAGGGGCTGGATGCCCTCCAACTGCTCCTCGCCGACGGACGACCCCACACGGGCGTCGTTCGGCTGGACGCCCGACGGGTCGTCGAGGCGTATCCGGGCATGGAGTCCGTCCCCTTCTTCACGAGCCTGCTGCGCGACATCGCCCGCGAGACGGATCACTGGGGCGGCCCCGATCAGCTGTGCGCCCTCGGCGCCCAGGCCCCTGCAGCGGTGCGCCGGCGTCTCGCCTTCCGTGCGGCGGCCGTCATGGGCTATCGCACCGAGGACCTCGACAGTTCCGTCCCGCTCACCAGGCTCGGGCTCGACTCCCTGATGGCCGTTCGCATCCGGAACGCGGTCAAGCACGACTTCGGCGTTGTACTGCCGAACAAGCTGCTGATGCGCGGCGCCAGCCTCGATGACCTCACGGACGAACTTCTGAGCACACTCGATCTGCCCGGCGCACCGGAGTCGGTCGACGTGGGCGACCGCACCTGCTCCCCGTCGCAAAGCGGCCCCGAGACGAGCCGGACGACACTGCTCGCGAACGCCCCGGGTCCAAGCGGGCGGGCACCCCTGCCGACGACCATCGCACCCCGGGACGCCGCCGAGCGGCTGGTCGCAGGAGTGTGGGAGCAGGTGATCGGCCGGCGCCCCGAAGGCGTTCTCGAGGACCTCCGGGCCGCAGGCGGCGACTACGCGACCGCCCATGCCCTGGCCCTCGGTATCCACGCCCGGCTCGACGAGCCACCGCATGCCCTAACCCCGGAGCAGATCCTCGCCCGGCCAACCGTGGAGTCCATAGCCGACCTGATCCGCCCCGCTGTGAACGGTGACGGAGCGACTCCCCTGCGCGTGCTGCGGGATCCCGGCGGCACCACCACCCGCGCCCCGCTGTTCGTCTTCCACCCCGCCGGCGGACCGACGTCCGTGTACCGGCCGCTGGTGCGGCTGCTTCCCGCCGACCAGCCCGTCTACGGCTGCGAGCGCGTCGACGAGTTGGCGTCCATGGAGGAGAAGGCCGAGTACTACCTCGACCTGATGCGACGCGTCCAGCCCCGGGGCCCGTACCAGCTGCTCGGCTGGTCCTTCGGTGGCTGCCAGGCGTACGAGATCGCCGTGCAGCTGCGCGACCGAGGCGAGGACGCCGGCTATCTCGGCCTCATCGACACCATCCTGCCGGCAGCCCTGCCCGGCTCGGACTCGCAAGAGATCGTGCTGGAGCGATTCAGACGGTTCGCCGACTACGTGGAGACCACGTTCGGCCATCACTTGCCGTTGCCGTACGAGGAGTTGGCGAGCATGACGGACGACGACCAGATCATGACGGTCATGCGCCTGGTTGCCGGGACCGGACTGTCCATGAGCCCGGGCATCCTGGAGCACCAGCGAACCTCGTACGTCGACGCCCGGATCGGCGAGCGCTACCGGCCGCGTCCGTATCCGGGGCACGTCACCCTCTACCGCGCCCAGGAGCCCCAGATCATGATCACTGCACTCGATCCCCGCTACCTCCGGGACGAGGCCGATCTGGGGTGGGCGCCGCTGTGCCCCTCCCTCGAGGTTGTCCCGGTGCCGGGCGATCACCTGTCACTGATCGATCCGCCCCACATCGCGGTCATCGCGCGGCACCTTGCCCACACGCTGCGCGGCGCCGCTGAGGCGGATCGATAGTGGCTCAGCGGCCGGGGTTACCGGCTCCGGCGACGTTCACACAGGTCGTGGTGTAGGTGATGTGGGGCGCGGGGGCGAGCACGGGAACCACGACCGAGCCGAGGACGGGACTCGTGTCGCAGTGGTTGCTCTGGGACTCGGCCCCGTTCTCGCTGACGTTGACACAGGTGGTCTCGTGAGTGATGTCCTGCGCCGGCGTCAACGGCGTCGCGACCACCACATCACCGACGAGCGGCCGCGTGCTGCACTCGTTGCTCTGCTCGACACCCTTGTGGCCCGTCAGATGACCGATGCCGTCCGCACTGGCGCCACCCGCGCCGACGAGAACCAGCGCACCCGCAGCCGCCGCCAGAAACGCCGCCTTCTTGCCAACGTTCATTTGAAGCCTCCGTAGGGAATCTCTACCGCGGACATCCGCAGACATCCGACTAACGACGGCAGCCCACGAAGGCTTCGGGAACACACCCACATTCACTCGTCCGGACCACGCTACCGAATCCGGCCGACACCGGGTTCCGATGAGTCCTCTCCTCGGATATCGACGGTGCCGGGATTCCCCCGCCGGCTCGGAGCCGGTTTCCGGAAGTCGCAGGTCGCCGAAGGCCGCCACCTCCTGAACCCGGCGATCCGCCCCGCGCATACGGACGAAGCCCCGGGACGAGAAGCTTCCAAGGGCCGCATTCCTGACCAGGGGGGAGGCGTCGCCTGTTCTCGGCCCGTCAGGGCCGGCGCACGTCCGTCAGCGGCCGGGGTACCGGCCACGTGAACGGACCGCGGAACAGGCTGGCCGAGCCGCGGTCGTCTCCGCCACGGCATGCGGTCCCCGGAAGAATCCTCCAGGGACCGCATGCCGAGCAGGAGCGGCGCCCGGCCCGCACCCGCCGGATAAGCCGGACCGGAACGAAGCGGCCGACGACTCCCGACCGCGGAGGTCACAGCCGCGTGTGGCGCCTAGAACGCGACGTTGACGCAGTTGGTCTTGTACTCGAGCTCGGGCGCCGGGGCGAGCAGCCCGGTGAGGGTGGCGGCCTGCGGCGCCGTGGAGCAGTTGTTGCTCTGCTCCGAGGCGCCGCCACCGCTCGCGTCGACGTTGAGGCAGTTGGTGTCGTACTCGATGTCGGGGGCGAGGCCGGTCAGGGCGAGGACGCCCGGGGCCGTGGAGCAGGTGTTGCTCTGCTCGACACCCTCGTGGCCGAACAGGTGGCCGAACCCGTGGGCACTGGCGCCGCCCGCACCGACGAGAACCAGCGCACCCGCAGCCGCCGTCAGAAAGGCCGCCTTCTTGCCAACGTTCATTTGAAGCCTCCGTAGGGAATCTCTACCGCGGACATCCGCAGACATCCGACTAACGACGGCAGCCCACGAAGGCTTCGGGAACGCACCAACATTCACTCGTCCGGACCATGCGTGCCGCTCGAGCAATCCGGAACCCGGTTATCGGGCCCTCGAACCGAGGGCATAACTCCGCCGCCAGTCCACGCAACGCAGACGCGGCCTCTGGGAGGAATACTTCCAGAGATCGCATCCTTGACCGAACGTCACGCTTCGCCCCGTTCCGATCCCCGGACGGGACGGAAGTCGGCTCAGTGCCCCAGCGACTCAGTGCGAGTGGTGCGGTCCGCCTGCGAAGTTGATGCAATTGGTGTGGTACTTGAGCGAGCTGGTCCCGACCAGCCCGGTGAGGGTGGCGGCCGCCGGGGCCGTGGAGCAACTATTGGTCTGCTCCGAGGCGCCGTGACCGCTCACATCGATGTTGATGCAGTTGGTGTCGTACTCGGCGTCGAGCGGGCTGGCCGAGGTGAGGATGCCCGGGGCCGTGGAGCAGGCGTTGCTCTGCTCGACCCCTCCGCCGAACAGGTCACCGATCCCGTGGGCACTGGCGCCGCCCGCACCGACGAGAACCAGCGCACCCGCAGCCGCCATCAGAAGGGCCGCCCTCTTGCCAACGTTCATTTAAAGCCTCCGTGTGGGGTTCTCCGCGAATGTCGACGGAGAATTCAGGCTTACCAACGGAGGTAGTCATATCTTCGGGAGGGCACCCAGCTTCACCCGTCCGGATCAGGCATTCCACACGAGTGATCGGGATCCCGCTGCCCGTCGTCGAGCCCGCACGCGGAAGCGGCCCCTGGGAGTGTTTCCAGGGGCCGCGTCCTCGAGCAGGAGGAGAGTTCTTGCTTCGCCCGTCTCCAGCCCGCCGAACAGGACAGGAGGGGGTGGGTCAGCGACTCGTCGTCAGTGGCCGTGGTGGAAGTCGCCGGCGAGGTTGACGCAGTTGGTGTTGTACTCGATCTCGGGCGCCGGGGCGAGCAGCCCGGTGAGGGTGGCGGCCTGCGGCGCCGTGGAGCAGTTGTTGCTCTGCTCCGAGGCGCCGCCACCGCTCGCGTCGACGTTGAGGCAGTTGGTGTCGTACTCGATGTCGGGGGCGAGGCCGGTCAGGGCGAGGACGCCCGGGGCGGTGGAGCAGGTGTTGCTCTGCTCGACACCCTCCTGGCCGAACAGGTGGCCAAACCCGTGGGCACTGGCGCCACCCGCACCGACGAGAACCAGCGCACCCGCAGCCGCCGTCAGAAAGGCCGCCTTCTTGCCAACGTTCATTTGAAGCCTCCGTAGGGGGTTCTCCGCAGATTCCGCGGACACCGGGCTAACGACGGCAACCTGAGGAGGCGTCGACACCGCACCCAACTTCACCCGTTCGGCAGAGCGGCCTCGACCCTGGCCCTGCACTCACGCCCGGGCATGGGACGCGCGGGCATCGAGGCCGTAAGCGTCCTCCTCCCCGGGTATCGGGGAGCGGGCGGGCCTGAGTCGCCGTGCCCGACGGCGACCGGCCCGTTCTGACGACGGACCGGTCAAAGTGTGATCACCACCTGGCGGGCGCCGCCCGGCCCCGGCCCGGAACCCGCCGGACACTCGACCGTGGCTGCGACGTGTTCCGGGACCGGATCGGGAGAAGGAGGCGGGCCGAGGGCGTCCCGCTCAGTCGCGCGCCAGAAGGCGGGCCGCTTCGAGCGCCCAGTAGGTGAGGATCTGCTCGGCGCCGGCCCGGCGGATCGAGGTCAGCGTCTCCATGATCATCCGCTCCCGGTCGATCCAGCCGTTCGCCGCGGCGGCCTCGACCATCGCGTACTCGCCGGACACCTGGTAGGCCGCGACCGGCACCGGGGAAGCGTCGGCCACCTGCCGCAGGATGTCCAGGTAGGCCATGGCCGGCTTCACCATCACCAGGTCCGCGCCCTCGGCGAGGTCCTGCTCCAGCTCGCGCAGCGCCTCGCGGGCGTTGGCCGGGTCCTGCTGGTAGCTCTTGCGGTCGCCCTTCAGCGAGGAGCCGACCGCCTCCCGGAACGGGCCGTAGAACGCCGAGGCGTACTTGGCGGTGTAGGCGAGGATGCCCACGTCCTGGTGCCCGGCCTCGTCCAGGGCCCGGCGGACCACCGCGATCTGGCCGTCCATCATCCCGGACGGGCCGACCAGGTGGACGCCGGCGTCCGCCTGCACCCGGGCCATCTCGGCGTAGCGCTCCAGCGTCGCGTCGTTGTCCACGCTGCCGTCGGCGGCCAGGACGCCGCAGTGGCCGTGGTCGGTGTACTCGTCCAGGCAGAGGTCGGACATGACGACCAGCGCGTCGCCGACCTCGGAGACCACGTCCCGGATCGCCTGCTGGAGGATGCCGTCCGGGTTGGTGCCCTCGCTGCCGAGCGCGTCCTGCACCTCCGGGACGCCGAACAGCATGACCCCGCCCAGGCCCGCCTCGGCGGCCTCGACCGCCGCCTTGCGCAGGGTGTCGCGGGTGTGCTGGACCACGCCCGGCATCGACGTCACCGGGACCGGCGCGCTGACGCCCTCGCGGACGAACAGCGGCAGGATCAGCTCCGCCGGGTGCAGCCGGGTCTCCGCGACCAGCCGGCGCATCGCCGGGGTCGAACGGAGCCGGCGGGGGCGAACGTACGGGAATTCAGCGGACACGGCTTCTCTCTCCGAACGGTTGTGCAGCGCCGGGGGCGGCGGGCTTGCCGCCCCCGGCGGGGGTTCTCAGCGGGCCTTGCGGCGCGATCCGGGACGGCGCTCGCTGGGGCGGTAGACCGGCTCGCCCGCCGCGGTCGCGGCGTCGCGGCGCTTGGCCCCGAAGTCTGCCAGCGCCTGGGCCAGGGCGGCCGCCGACGGGGCCGGGGCCATCACGTCGACCCGCAGGCCGTGCTCCTCGGCGGTCTTCGCCGTGGCCGGGCCGATGCAGGCGATGACCGTCACGTTGTGCGGCTTGCCGGCGATGCCGACCAGGTTCCGCACGGTCGACGACGAGGTGAAGAGCACCGCGTCGAAGCCGCCGCCCTTGATCGCCTCACGGGTCTCGGCCGGCGGCGGCGAGGCGCGCACCGTCCGGTAGGCCGTCACGTCGTCAACCTCCCAGCCCAGCTCGACCAGGCCGGCCACCAGGGTCTCGGTGGCGATGTCGGCGCGCGGCAGCAGCACCCGGTCGATCGGGTCGAACACCGGGTCGTACGGCGGCCAGTCCTCCAGCAGCCCGGCCGCGGACTGCTCGCCGGACGGCACCAGGTCCGGCTTCACGCCGAAGTCCACCAGGGCCTGCGCGGTGGTCTCGCCGACCGCCGCGACCTTGATCCCGGCGAACGCCCGGGCGTCCAGGCCGTACTCCTCGAACTTCTCGCGGACGGCGCGCACCGCGTTCACCGAGGTGAAGGCGATCCACGCGGCCGGTG
>NZ_CP026498.1:7307638-7364677 GCF_002953255.1 Streptomyces sp. CB01881 | reverse complement strand
CCCCGCAGCAGATGGAGCGGGCGATCAAGGGCCGGTGACCAGGCCCTTGATCGCCCGCTCCATCTGCTGCGGGGTGCGCGGCGGCTCGACGGCGATGGTCGGCACCTCCTGCGGCACCGCGCCGTACGAGCGGAGCTGCTCGGAGAGGCCGGTGGCCTGCTCCTTGGTGCGCGGCACCAGCACGTTCCAGCCGAACAGCGGCTTGGTCTCGAACCAGGAGTGCGAGGCGCGGTGGGCGACCTGCTCGCCCACCACGGCTATCACCGAGGTCGCCGGGTCCACCGGTGCGGAGACCGGGGAGGGCAGCACCCGGGCCGCCTTCAGGTCGGCCGCGATGGTGGCCAGGGTGGCGGTGAAGGTGCGCTGGCGGGTGGTGGTGCCGGAGAGCGTCGCGCTGAGCGCCGACTCCGGCTTGCGGCCGTTGGAGACCAGCGCGTTGGCGGTGGCCGGCAGCTGGCCCAGGGTGGTGCGGACCACCAGGGTGGTCTCCGGCGCGCCCAGGTCCACCGGGCTGCCGGCGAGCAGCGCGGCGCCGTCCACGAACCGGACGTCGGTGCCGGCCGTACCGCGCAGCGGCACGCCCGCGTAGGCCGGCACGCCGACCGACTGCGCGACGCCCGGGATCACCTCGAACGGGATCCCGCCGCCCGCGCAGCTGAGCATCTCCTCGGCGGCGCAGCCGTCCAGGCCCGGGTCGCCGTCGACGGTGCGGACCACGTGCTTGCCGGAGCGGACCGCCTCGGTGACCAGCTGGGCCAGGTCGAAGTCGGTGCCCTCGGCGGCGGGGGTGTGCACCTGCACGCCGTCGGGACAGTGGCTGCGCACGGCGGCGGCGGTCAGCGGGTCGGCGACCAGGATGTCGGCCGAGGCCAGCACCTCGACCGCGCGCAGGGTCAGCAGGCCCGGGTCCCCGGGGCCCGCGCCCAGGAAGGTGCACCGTCCGGCTGCGGCCGGCCCGCCCGCGAACGGGCTGTCGGCCGGGAACGGCGTCTCGGTGGCGGCGGTGGGGCTCATCGGGCTCGCTCCCCCATCAGGGCGGCCGCGCCCGCGTCGAGCAGCCGGGCGGCGAGGGCGTGGCCGAGGGCCGCCGCCTGCTGCTCGGCGGTCTCGTCGAGGACGATCGGACCGTTGGCGGACATCTTCAGCAGGGTGGCGCCGTCGACGGTGCCGACCACGCCCTCCAGCCGCAGTTCGTACGGGTGGCCCCAGGTGGCCAGCGCGGCGACCGGTGCGGAGCAGCCGGCCTCCAGGGTGGCCAGCAGGGCACGCTCGGCGGCCACCGCGACCCGGGTCGGGAGGTGGTCGAGCGCCGAGAGCTCGGCGGCCAGTGCGGCGTTCGCCGTGGTGCACTCGATCGCGAGCGCGCCCTGGCCGGGGGCCGGGATCATCAGCTCCGGGTCGAGGTGCCCGGTGATCTCGGCGGCGCGGCCGAGCCGGTTCAGGCCGGCGGTGGCCAGCACCACCGCGTCCAGCTCGCCGGAGGTGACGAAGCCGATCCGGGTGTCCACGTTGCCGCGGATCGCGACCGTCTCCAGCTGGGCGCCGAAGGCGCGGGCCCAGGCGTTCAGCTGCGCCATGCGGCGCGGCGAGCCGGTGCCGATCCGGGCGGTGTGCCCGGAGCCGGCCAGCTTCTCGACCAGCTCGTCGAGGGCCAGGCCCTCGCGCGCCACCAGGGCGTCGCGGACGTCCTCGCGCTCGGGCACCGCGGCCAGCACCAGGCCCGCGGGCTCGGCGGTGGGCAGGTCCTTCAGCGAGTGCACGGCGAAGTCGATCCGGCCCTCCAGCAGGGCGTCCCGCAGGGCGGAGACGAACACGCCGGTGCCGCCGATCTGTGCCAGCGCCTCCCGGGAGGTGTCGCCGTAGGTGGTGATCTCCACCAGCTCGACGGGGCGCCCGGTGAGCCGGGTCACCTCGCGGGCGACCATGCCCGACTGGGCCATGGCGAGCGCGCTGCGCCGGGTGCCGAGCCGCAGGGGTGCGGTGGCGGCCGGGGCCTGGTCGGTGAGCGGTTGACCATTCATGAGGTGATCGTCCCGGTGGTACTCGTGGGATGGCTGACGGTTCATCTGGCGCCCCCGCCCGAAGGCTGCTGGGCGCCGATCGGAGTGCCCGAGACCGCGTGCACGGCCGCCGGGTCGAGGTCGAACAGCTCGCGCAGCGCGTCCGCGTAGGACGCGCCGCCGGGCTCGGCGGCAAGCTGCTTCACCCGCACGGTCGGCGCGTGCAGCAGCTTGTCGACCACCCGGCGGACGGTCTGGGTGATCTCGGCGCGGGAGCGCTCGTCCAGACCGGGCAGCCGGGAGTCCAGGCGGCCCAGCTCGGCGGCGACCACCTCGGAGGCCATCGCCCGCAGCGCCACCACGGTCGGGGCGATCCGGGCGGCCCGCTGGGCGGCGCCGAAGGCGGCCACCTCGTCGGCGACGATGCCGGAGACGGCGTCCACGTCACCGGCGCCGGGGCTGGCGGCGTGGGCGTGCGAGAGGCTCTCCAGGTCGACCAGGAGCGCGCCGGGCAGCTCGTGCACGGCGTGGTCGACGTCGCGCGGCATGGCGAGGTCCAGGAAGGCGAGCGGGGTGCCGCCGGCCCGGGAGGCCACCGCGGCGGCGACGTCCTCGGCCCTGATCACCACGCCGGCCGCGCCGGTGCAGGAGATCACCAGGTCGACGTCGGCCAGCGCCTCGGGCACCTTGGCCAGCTCGACCGTCCGCGCCACGCCGGCGCCGAGGATCTCGACCAGCCGCTCGGCCCGCTCGGGCGTCCGGTTGGCGATCAGCAGGTCGGTGACCCCGGAACGGACCAGGGTGGCGGCGGCCAGCGAGCTCATCGAGCCCGCGCCGACCACCAGGGCCCGCTTGCCCGCGATCTCGCCCGCGCCGGCCGCGACCTGCTCCAGGCCGAAGGTCACCAGCGACTGGCCGGCCTTGTCGATGCCGGTCTCGCTGTGCGCCCGCTTGCCGACCCGCAGGGCCTGCTGGAACAGCTCGTTCAGGCCGCGCCCGGCGGTGTGCTCGTCCTGTGCCTTGGCCAGCGCGTCGCGCAGCTGGCCGAGGATCTGGCCCTCGCCGACCACCATCGAGTCCAGGCCGCAGGCCACCGAGAAGAGGTGGTGGACGGCGCGGTCCTCGTAGTGGACGTAGAGGTGGGAGGTCAGCTCCTCCAGGTCCACCCCGCTGTGGTGGGCCAGCAGCAGCGACAGCTCGGCGACGCCGGCGTGGAACTTGTCCACGTCCGCGTACAGCTCGATCCGGTTGCAGGTGTTCAGCAGCGCGGCCTCGGCGACGGTCGCGGTGGCCGCGGCGTCGTGCAGCAGCCGGGTCGGGACGTCACCGGTCAGGGCGGCGCGCTCCAGCACGCCGACCGGGGCGGTGCGGTGGCTCAGTCCTACGACGAGAAGACTCATGCCCGCCCCCTGGTGCCACGGATCTCGGTGCTCATGCCGGCATCACCGCGGAGAGTTCGCCCTCGCCGCCCTTGCCGGGCTTGCCCTTCGGTGCCGCCTCGGCGTCCTTGGCCGACGGCTCGGCGGCCGTGCGGGCCTTGCCGGAGCCGCCGGCGGCGCGGCGCAGCTTGGCGGCGGCCGCGCGGACCGGGCCGGGGGCGCGGTCCAGCACCGACTCGGTGCGGTCCGGCTCCTCGCCCGCCTTGCGCTGCTCGTGGAAGGCCAGGATCTGCAGCTCGATGGAGAGGTCCACCTTGCGCACGTCCACGCCGTCCGGGACGGTCAGCACGGTCGGGGCGAAGTTGAGGATGCTGGTGACGCCGGCCTCGACCAGGCGGTCGCAGACCTGCTGGGCGGCGCCGGGCGGGGTGGTGATGACGCCGATCGAGACGTGCTGGCTCTCCACGATGGACTCCAGTTCGTCCATGTGGCGCACCGGAAGGCCGGCCGCGCTGCTGCCGACCACGGCCGGGTCGGCGTCCAGCAGGGCGGCCACCCGGAAACCGCGGGAGGCGAAGCCGCCGTAGTTGGCGAGCGCGTGGCCGAGGTTTCCGATGCCGACGATGACGACCGGCCAGTCCTGGGTCAGGCCCAGCTCACGGGAGATCTGGTAGACGAGGTACTCGACGTCGTAGCCGACACCGCGGGTGCCGTACGAGCCGAGGTAGGAGAAGTCCTTGCGCAGCTTCGCGGAGTTCACGCCCGCGGCGGCCGCCAGCTCCTCGGAGGAGACGGTCGGCACCGAGCGCTCGGAGAGCGCGGTGAGGGCCCGCAGGTAGAGGGGAAGGCGGGCGACGGTCGCCTCCGGGATGCCCCGGGCACGCGAGGGTCGGCGCGCGGCGCCCTGGTCGGGCGTCTGCGAACTGCTCTGTGGTGATCGGCCGATTGCCACGGTGCTCCTGTGGGTGAAGCTGGGCTTTGGCAGCCAGGCTATGCGTTTGTGAACGTGTGCACAAAGATGGTGTCCGATTTGTCCCCGCACAGTGATGCGCATCACGCCGGAGACCCCATAGCACCGGTCCCTTTCCGGGCCGCCGCCGGGGGCTGTGCGCCGGGTGTCCCGGCGGGGTGCGGGGCCTCCCCCGGCGACCCGGCCGGAAGGTCCCGGCGGAACAGCCGGAAGGGCTCCCCGGACGGGCGCGAACGCGCGCCGCCCAGCCGCGGCCACGGCACCCGGGCCGCCTCGCGCAGCGGCAGGGCCCAGTCGTCCGGCGGGCAGGAAGGCGCCCCCAGGCAGTGCCGCAGCAGCTCGGCGGTGGCCCGGGCGTCCCCCAGCGCGGTGTGCGCCGGGAACCCGCCCAGGCCCGCCGCCTCCGCGCAGGCCACCAGGCCGAAGCCGCGGGCCTGCGGCAGGTGCGCGCGGGCCAGCCGCATCGTGCAGAGCAGCGGGACCGGCGGCAGCGGCACGCCGATCCGGGCGAACTCACGATCCAGGAACGCGTGGTCGCAGGTCACGTGATGGCCGACCAGCACCCGGCCGGCCAGCAGCTCCAGCAGCCGCGGCGCGATCTCGCGGAACCGGGGGGCGCCCTCGACGTCGGCCTGGGCTATCCGGTGCACATGGGTCGGGCCCACCGGGCCCAGCGGGTCCAGCAGGGTGCAGAACTCGGCCTCGGGGTGCAGTGCCGCGTCCAGCAGCACGACGGCGACCTCGACCACCCGGTGCCGCCACGGGCTGCGGCCGGTCGCCTCCACGTCCACCACCGCGAACCCCCCGGCCCCGGCGGGGGCGACAGGGGTCCCATGGGTCGGACCGGGAAGCATGGCAGCACTCCTCGCGTGCTCAGCCCCCCATGGGCGCAAACGAGTTCGATCGTAAGCCGACCCGCGGGGGGCTCCCCGGGCCGATCCCGGTTTTCTTCACAACGATTCGGCGAACCGCCCCCGCCGACCGGCGGGGGCCACGGCCCGGCGGGGCGCCGTCAGCCGTCAGCCGCCCAGGGCCGCGCGCAGCCGGCGCTCGTCGACGCGCCAGAAGTCGTGCTGACGGCCGTCGATCAGGGTGACCGGGATCTGCTCCCAGTACTTCCGGTACAGCTCCTCGTCCTGTGTGATGTCCCTCTCCTCGAAGGCCGTGCCCAGCTCGCCGGTCACCCGGACGATCACCTCCCGGGCGTCGTCGCACAGGTGGCAGCCCGGCTTGCCGACCAGGGTGACGGTCCGGTCGGACGGCTTCGGGCTCGGGCTCTTGTCGCGTCGCAGCAGTGGGCTCACCCGGCCATTGTGCGCCCGGCCGCGACCCGCCCGCCCGCCTCCGGGAAGAAGGGGACACCTCCGGTGTTCACCACCCGGGCACGTCGCCGTCACGGCCCCTGCCGACCTGGCTGGATATGCTCGGTCCATGGCCGTGCTCCGAAGGCTCACCCAGGCAAGGCGTTCCACCACCGTGCGGACCGCCCTCGCCGGCGAGGCCGCGGCCGAGGCCGCGGAGGCCGCCCTGCGGGCCGAGCCGGCCACCGCCACCACCGTGGCCGCACCCCAGGAGCAGACCCCGGCCGCCGACCGGCCGGCGAAGGCCCCCAAGGCGCCCGCCGGGAACCACACCCCCGAGCGGGACGACCCGCGCGCCGCCGCCTTCTTCGACTGCGACAACACCATCCTGCGCGGCGCCGCGATCTTCTACCTCGGCGTCGGGCTCTACCGCCGCGGCTTCCTGACCCGCCGCGACATCGCCCGGTTCGCCTGGCAGCAGGCCTGGTTCCGGCTGCACGGCACCGAGGACCCGGACCACATGGCCGACGCCCAGCACACCGCGCTCGGCCTGGTCGCCGGAAAGCGGACCGCCGACCTCGAAGCCATCTGCGAGGAGGTCTTCGAGGAGGTCGTCGCCGACAAGATCTGGCCCGGCACGCGCGCCCTGGTCCAGATGCACCTGGACGCCGGGCAGCGGGTCTGGCTGGTCACCGCCGCCCCGCTGGAGGTGGCCAGGGTCATCGCGCGCCGGCTCGGCATGACCGGCGCGCTCGGCACCGTCGCCGAGGCCAGGGGCGGCCTCTACACCGGCCGGCTGGTCGGCGAGCTGCTGCACGGGCCCGCGAAGGCGGCTGCCGTCCGGGCGCTGGCCCGTCGCGAGCGGCTCGACCTGGACCGCTGCGCCGCGTACAGCGACTCGGCCAACGACATCCCGATGCTCTCCCTGGTCGGCCACCCGTACGTGGTGAACCCGGACGGCGCGCTGCGCCGGCACGCGCGGGCTCAGGGCTGGCGGGTGCGGGACTTCCGGACCGGGCGCAAGGCGGCCCGGCTGGGTCTCCCGGCGGCGGCCGCGCTCGGCGTCGTCGCGGGCGCCGCGGCGGCCGGGGTCGCCCTGCACCGGCGCCGGCACGCCTGAGCTCCCCCTGGACCCGGCGGCCCCCGCCACACCCCACTGCGCCCCGCCGGACACCACCGGAGAGCGTTGGAGAGCGCCGGGACGACGGCCGGACGTCACCGGGACGGGTCACCCCTGCGCGGGTGACCACCAGTCAATCCGCACGCTGACCAGGCCCCTCGTACGGGCGAACTCCGGCGTGGCAGGGGGCCGTACGGACCCGTTGAGCGGTCCTGTCAGCTCATGACCGGTTCTGATCGTTCGTCAGACCGGGAAAGTCAGGGGTTACCGAGGCCGAGGACTGGGAAACCGCCCGCCACGCCGCCGAATTGGTCACCCTGCGCGCCTGTTCGATCACGTTGAGCCGGATGATCGATGACATCTTCGGTCAGTGTCAGCCGAATACGCATGCCCGGAGGATCCCAAACGACCACTTCGACCACACGGTGTAGCTGTCATTGCACAAAGCGTTATTCTCTCCTGGATGCACGTCACCCACGCGCCCCTCCCGACCGGGCGGCGCGGGCGTGCTCTCCGCGCAGGCGGAGGTGATCCGTCCACAGTTCTGCCTCTGGGAGTCCCGTGTACCCACCCGTCCGGAACGACGCGCCTGCACCCTCCCGCCCGTCGCCCGCGCCCCTGCGCTCCCGCACCAGCCTCCGCAGCCGCCCGGGCTCCGCCCGGCAGATCTCCACCGGCCTGGAGCTGTTGCGCAGCCTGCTCCGCAGCCAGCTCGCCGTCCCGCCCCAACTGGTTCCCGCCGGCAGCGCGCTCGGCTACGGCCCGCCCCAACCCGCCGGCCTGGCACTGCGCACCACCGCCGCCGGCTCCTCCACCGGAACCGGCTCGCGCGGCCGCGCCGGGGCCGCCGGCACCAGCGGCCGTAGCCGGGCCAGGACGGCCCCGAGCCCCGGCTACGAGACCGAGCACAACCCGATCATGGAGCTGGTCGAGAAGGCCCAGGCCGGTGAGAGCGAGGCCTTCGGCCGCCTCTACGACCACTACGCGGACACCGTCTACCGCTACATCTACTACCGGGTCGGCAGCCGGGCCACCGCCGAGGACCTCACCAGCGAGACCTTCCTGCGGGCGCTACGCCGGATCGGCACCTTCACCTGGCAGGGCCGGGACTTCGGCGCCTGGCTGGTGACCATCGCCCGCAACCTGGTGGCCGACCACTTCAAGTCCAGCCGGTTCCGGCTGGAGGTCACCACCGGCGAGATGCTCGACTCCAACGAGTGCGAGCGCAGCCCGGAGGAGTCGGTGCTGGAGTCGCTCTCCAACGCCGCTCTGCTGGACGCCGTCCACCGGCTCAACCCGCAGCAGCAGGAGTGCGTCACGCTCCGCTTCCTGCAGGGGCTCTCAGTGGCCGAGACGGCCCGGATCATGGGCAAGAACGAGGGCGCCATCAAGACCCTCCAGTACCGCGCGGTGCGGACGCTGGCCCGCCTGCTGCCGCCCGACGCGCGGTGAGCGGAGCCGGAACGGGGGGCCGTACCAGCAGCAGCACCGGGGACAGCGGGAAGGACGGCACCGGGGACGGTGCCGGGGACCGCCCCGGGGAGATAACCGGAGGGCCGTCACCATCGGTGCCGGCCCGACACGTCCGGGTGAACGGTCGGTCCGATGATCAGCCGTGCGTAACCGACCGCCCGCACCGCTCGTTGGCCAGCGTGCAAGCCTCCACCAGGCGTACGGTCAAGTCGAATTGCGACCTCTCACCCGATGGAGTGGCTTTGGCCCGCCGAGGCAACCGTCCGGCAGGCCGGGGTGTCGACAACGACGAAGGGAGGTGTGGCCCGTGACGGCAAACGTGCTGGAGCACCGGCGGGCGAAGGCCTTCGCCGAGGCGCTGGAGGCCCACCAGGCAGAGCAACACGGCGCCGCCGCTGCCGGATCGGCCAACACCGCTTCCACCGGAGCAGGTTCGGCCGCCATGGCCGAGCTGGTCGGGGTGGCCGGCGCACTCGGCGCACTGCCGGGACCGGAGCTGGACCCGCAGGTCCGGGCCGTGCAACGCGCCCAGCTGATGGCCGCGTTCGAGCAGGCCTTCGCCGGCGGTCAGGGCGCGACGGTGCCCCGCCAGCGCAGGCACCGGGCGGCCCGGCTGGCACCGCGCGGCCGCTGGAGCCGCCGGTTCGCGATCGGCGGACTGGTCGCCGGGCTCGCCGTCGGCAGCTTCGCCGGTGCGGCCGCCGCCAGCTCCAACGCCCTGCCCGGGGACACGCTGTACGGCATGAAACGCAGCCTCGAAGGGCTCCGGCTGGACTTCGCGAACTCCGACAGCGAGCGCGGCGGACTGCTGCTCGACAACGCCGCCACCCGGCTCGACGAGGCCAAGAGCCTGGTCGGACGGACGGACGGCGGCGCGCTCAGCCCGGGCACCGTGGAGCAGGTCCGTAAGGCGCTCGACGACATGCACGCCGACGCCATCAAGGGCCGCGACCTGCTGCGCTCCGTCTACCGCAGCAACGGCTCGCTCGACCCGATGCGCACCCTGGCCGGCTTCGCCCAGGACGAGGACGACCGCTGGAGCGAGCTGCAGAGCAGGCTGCCGGTCCAGCTGATCCCGCAGGCGCACCTGGTCGACCAGCTCTTCGACGACATAAGCGAGGACGTCGCGCCCCTGCGTCTGGCCCAGCCGCCCGCCAAGGGCGGCGGCAAGGCCGGCAGCGGGACGGGCGGCGCCACGGGCTCCGCGCCGGACCGCGGCTCCCCGGCCGACGCCACGGCCGGCGGCGGCAACACCGCGCCGGGCTCCGGGCCGGCCCAGAGCGGCGGCGCGGGGGGTGCCAACGGCAGCGGCAAGGCCGGCACCACCGGGCGGGCCCCCTCGGCCGGGGCGAGCTCGCCCGGCAACGGCGGTGGCGGCAGCGGCGCAGGTGCCCCGAGCAACGCACCGAGCAACGCACCGGGCGCGGTCGGCGGGCTGGTCGACGACCTCACCAGCGGGCTCACCGGCACCAAGCCCTCGCCGAGCCCCGACCCGGCGCCCGACCAGGCGGCCCCGCTGCCGTCCGGCTCGCCCAGTGCCCCCGTCGGCGGCGCACCGCAGCAGGGGGTCGACGTGCCGCCGCTGATCCCCGGGCTGCTGCCCGGCCTGCGGATCCTCGGCGGCTGACGCGGTCGAGCAGGGGTGTGGGGCCCGGTGGCAGCGCCGCCGGGCCCCACACCCGCGCCCGCCCCGGAGCACGGCCGGAAGAAGCGGAGCACGGCCCGGAACGACCGGAGCACGGCCCGGAAGGACCGGCGAACGACCGGCGTAGGGCCGGCCCGGGCGCACCGGCCCGGGCCCGCCGCTCAGCGGGACCGGCTCAGCGGGACCGGCTCAGAAGAACACCGAACGCCGCTGCACCAACAGCTCGTAGAGGGTGTGCTGGATGGTCTCCCGCACCTCGTCGGCCAGGTCGAAGACCAGCATCGGATCGTCCGCCGCCTCCGCCGGGTGCCGGTCGGTGGCGATCGGCTCGCCGAACTGGATGGTCCACTTGGTCGGCAGCGGCACCGCGCCCAGCGGCCCGAGCCACGGGAAGGTCGGCGTGATCGGCACGTACGGCAGGCCCAGCAGCCGCGCCAGCGTCCGGAAGTTGCCGATCATCGGGTAGGTCTCCTCCGCCCCGACGATCGAGCAGGGGATGATCGGCACCTGCGCCCGCAGCGCCGAGGCGACGAACCCGCCGCGCCCGAACCGCTGCAGCTTGTACCGGTCGGAGAAGGGCTTCCCGATGCCCTTGAAGCCCTCCGGCCAGACCCCGACCAGCTCGCCGCGCTCCAGCAGCGCCTGGGCGTCCTCGTTGCAGGCCAGCGTGTGGCCGGCCTTGCGGGCCAGCTCGTTGACCCCGGGCAGGACGAAGACCAGGTCGGCCGCGAGCATCCGCAGGAACCGCCCGCCCGGGTGGTGGTCGTGGATGGCCACCTGGGTCATCAGGGCGTCCAGCGGGATCGTCCCGGAGTGGTTGGCGACGATCAGCGCGCCGCCCTCGGCCGGGATGTTCTCGATCCCGCGCACCTCGATCCGGAAGTACTTCTCGGCAAGCGGGCGCAGCAGCGAGAGCAGCACCTCCTCGGTGAGCTCGCGGTCGAAGCCGAACTCGTCCACCTCGTAGTCCCCGGTGATCCGGCGGCGCAGGAAGGCGAGGCCTTCGGCGGCCCGGCCCTCCCAGCCCTTGCCGAACAGCCGGGTGGCGGCCGGGCCGAGCCGCCCGGCCAGCGCCCCGCCGACGGCGTCGGCGATCTGGTCGGCCAGGCCGGCGGGCCGGTCGGGCTCGCTCCAGCTGGGCGCGGACTCGATCGGGATGACCTTGGCCTCGCCCGGTGCGTTCTCGGCTGCGGCACTCATCGCGGGTTCAGCTCCTGGGTCGGTTCGGGCGGGCGGCCGGGCCGTGCTCGCGCCCGAGCAGCGCGGCCAGTCCGTCGGTGACGGCGGCGAGGCGCTCGGGCGGCAGCAGGCCGGCGGACTGCGCGGCGGCGAAGTCGGCGAACGCCTCCGGGGTGGTGTACCGGGGGCGGTACCCGAAGGTCTCGCGCAGGCGGGTGGTGTCCACCACCCGGCCGTGGGTCAGCAGCCGCAGCTGCTCGGGCGAGAAGTCGACCATCCTGGTCTGCCGGGCCAGCCCGGCCATCCAGCTGATCGCGGGCAGCAGCAGCGGCAGCATCGGCCGGCCGAGCCGGCGGGCGCACTGGGAGAGCAGCAGGACGCCCTCCCCCGCCACGTTGAAGGTGCCGGTGTTGACGGTGCCCGGTTCCGGCTCGTCGGCCGCCCGGGAGAGCACCGCGAGCACGTCGGCCTCGTGGGCGAACTGCAACCGCGGGTCGTACCCGAGGACGGTGGGCAGTACCGGCAGCGCGAAGTACTCGCTGAGGGGGGTGTCGGCGCCGGGGCCGACGATGTTGGCGAACCGCAGCACCGTCACCGCGACGTCCGGACGGCGCCGGGCGAAGCCGCGGACGTAGCCCTCGACCTCCACCGCGTCCTTGGCGAAGCCGCCGCCGGGGAGGTTCTTGGGCTGGGTCCGCTCGGTGAACACCGCCGGGTCGCGCGGCGCCGAGCCGTAGACGCCGGTGGTCGACTTCACCACGAGCCGCCGCACCCCGGGCGCCTTCTGGCAGGCGCCGAGCAGCTGCATGGTGCCGATGACGTTGGACTCCTTGACCGACGAGCGGTTGGTCGAGCCCAGGCCGGTCGCGCTCACGGCGAGGTGGACGACGGTGTCGACGCCGTGCTCGGCGATCACCCGGGCCACTGCCGGGCGGCGCAGGTCGAGCTGGTGGAACCGGTACGGCGCGGCCGTCCCGTCCTGCTCCTCGACGGCCTCCCGGGGCGGCTGCACGTCCACGCCGACCACCAGGTCGACGTCCGGCCGGCTGCGGAGCTCGGCGGCGAAGCGGGCCCCGAGCTGGCGGGCCACGCCGGTGACGAGCACGACCTTGCCCACGGTGCTGCACCTCGTTCCTCGGCCTCCGCGGCCTGCGTGCACCGTACCGCGCCGCCATGGCGTGCCGTGAAACGACACCGCCCGCCCGGGCTGCGAGGCCTGGACGGGCGGTGGAGGCGCCTGGCGCGCTGGGCGCGGCCGAGGGCGCTTACTTCTTGTTGCGACGCTGCACGCGGGTGCGCTTGAGAAGCTTGCGGTGCTTCTTCTTGGCCATACGCTTGCGACGCTTCTTGATGACAGAGCCCACGGAACAACCCTCGCTCACTGAGACTCCCGTCCGTGAGAGACGGAGTCCATACGACTGACGGAGGGCCTAGCCTACCGTCCGTACGGCCAGGGCAGTAATCGTGCTCCCCGTGACCGGGAAACTCGGGGGAAATCTGCGGCAAACGAGTGCGGGGCCCACCGGCTGTGAGCCCCGACCCGCCGCCTGTCCTACGCGCTTTCGAGCCGCACGTAGGACTCCTTGAGGTACTCGTGCACCGCCTGCTGGGGCACCCGGAAGGACCGCCCGACCCGGATGGCCGGCAGCTCTCCGCTGTGCACCAACCGGTACACCGTCATCTTGGACACCCGCATGACCGCGGCCACCTCGGCCACGGTCAGGAAGACGACTTCCTGCAGGGGGCGTTCGCCGGAACTCATGACCATCACCCGACCCTTACCCGTGTGCAAGGCACCGGCTTCCCCTCCGGTGACTCCACCGGCACACGTGTATCCCCAGAGTAGTTATGGGTGGTACCAGTGGGAAGAGGGGGAAGGGCAGTCCTCGTACGGTGAGAGATAGTCCTGTTGCAGTACGTAGTCGATCGGCGGTCTGCCGTACCGGCCGTGCGCACGCGGCGGCCGGGGCCTGCGGTCAGGGCAGCAGGCCGTGGTGCGGCAGGACGGCGCGGCGGGCGGCCAGGATCGCCTGGTCGAGCCGGTCCGCCGGATCGTATCCCGCGTCGAAGTCCCGCCAGGCCGGCCGGGCTCCGTCGGTCATCCGCAGCGGGGCCGGGCGGCGGGTACGCCGGTAGACCTCCGCGCGCCAGGCCTCCGGGGTCTCGGTGGCGGGGTCGACGGGCCGGCCCGCGGCGGTGGCGACGAGGTGGGTCCAGGCCCGCGGGACGACGTCCACCACGGCGTAGCCGCCCCCGCCGAGGGCGACCCAGCGGCCGTCGGCGTACCGGTGGGCGAGGTCGTGCAGTTCTTCGGCGATCAGCCGCTGGGCGTCGACGGTCACCGCGAGGTGGGCGAGCGGGTCCTCCAGGTGGGTGTCCGCGCCGTGCTGGGTGACCAGGACCTGCGGGCGGAAGGCGGCCAGCAGCTCGGGCACCAGGGCGTGGAAGGCGCGCAGCCAGCCGGAGTCGCCGGTGCCGGCGGGCAGCGGCAGGTTGGCGGCGGAGCCGGGGGCGCCCGGGCCGCCGGTCTCGGTGGCCCAGCCGGTCTGCGGGAAGAGCGTGGCGGGGTGCTCGTGCAGCGAGACGGTGAGCACCCGGGGGTCGTCCCAGAACGCCTGCTGGACGCCATCGCCGTGGTGGACGTCCACGTCGACGTACGCGACCCGCTCGGCGCCGAGTTCGAGCAGCCGGGCGATGGCGAGCGCGGGGTCGTTGTAGATGCAGAAGCCGGACGCCCTACCCGGCATGGCGTGGTGCAGCCCGCCGGCGAAGTTGACGGCGTGCGGGGTCTCGCCGTGCCAGACCGCCTCGGCGGCGGCCACCGACTGGCCGGCGATCAGCGCGGAGGCGGAGTGCACGGCGGGGAAGGCCCAGTTGTCGTCGGTGCCGAGGCCGTGCCGCTGGTCCTGCTCGTCGGGGTGGGCGGCGGCGTGTCTGACCGCCTCGACGTACTCGCGGGTGTGCACCAGGCGGAGCGTGGAGTCGCCGGCCGGCGGGGCCGAGCGGACGGTCACCCCCGGCCCGCTGTTCAGCCCGAGGGACTCCACCAGGCGCATGGTGAGCTCCAGCCGGGCCGGGTCCATCGGGTGGCCGGGACCGAAGTCGTAGGCGGTGACCGCCTCGTCCCAGAAGAGGTGCAGGCCGCAGGGGGTGTCACGCTCGGCTTCGGGCATGGCCTCCACCGTAGTGGGTGGCGGCGCGCGGGCTCCCCTCGGGCCGGGCGAGTCTCAGGCGCCGGCCGGGCCGCGCGCCCCGCCCGGCGCGGAGGCCGCGACGGGAGTACTCAACCGGCTGGAGAAGGCCGGCTACGCCCGCCGGGAGGCCGACCCGGCCGACCGCCGCCGGGTCCGGGTGGTGATGGAGGAGGGCGCGCAGGAGCGCATCCTCCAGGTCTACGGCCCGTTCTACGAGCGGATCGGCGCGCTCTTCGCCGACTGCACGCCGGACGAGGTCGCCGTCCTGGCGGACTGGTTCACCCGGGCCAGGGCGCTGATGCAGGAGTCACTGGACGAGCTCCGCCGAGCCCCTCCCCTCCGCCGGGGCGGGTGCGGGCACCGGGGAGAACCGGCCGGCGAGCGGCAGCACGGCCAGCACCAGCAGCATCGGGGCGAGCAGCGCCCAGCGGTACGAACCGGCGTCGGCGATCGCCCCGACCAGCGGCGAACCGATCAGGAAGCCGACGTAGTTGAAGAGGTTGAGCCGGGCCACGGCGGCGTCCGAGTCGGCCGGGAAGAGCCGCCCGCCGGCCGCGAAGACCTGCGGGATGATCGCGCAGATCCCGAAGCCGAGCACGGTGAACCCGGCGATCCCGGCCCCGGCGCCGGGCGCGGCGGCAGCCACGGCGAAGCCCAGTGCGGCCAGCGCGGCACCGCCGCGGACCACCGGGACGGCGCCCCAGCGCTGCACCGCGCGGTCGCCGACCGCGCGGCCGAGCAGCATCGCCACCATGTAGCCGAGGTAGGAGAGCTTGGCGACGTCCTCGGGGCTGCCCAGGCCGTCGGCGAGGTACTTGACGCTGTAGTTGGAGACCGAGGAGTCGGCGATGTAGGCGAAGACCATCGCCAGGCAGAGCGGCAGCAGCGGCCGCCACGGGACGGACCGGGCGGCGGCCTCGGCGGCCTCCCGAACGGCGTCGCCGAGTTCGGCGGGCCCGGCGAAGCGGGCGCCCGCCAGCACCGCGAGCGGGGCGATCACGGCCGCGGCCGTCCCGAACAGGACGGGCAGGCCGAGGTCGTAGTGCGAGCCCAGGCCGGCGACGGCCGCGCCGACGATGCCGCCGAGGCTGAACGCGGCATGGAAGCCGAGCATGACCGAGCGGCCGTAGCGGTGCTGGAGGCCCACCCCGAGCATGTTCATACTGGCGTCCAGCGCGCCGACCAGCAGTCCGAACACGCCCAGCGCGAGGGCGAGTTGCCAGAGCGTTCCGCCCAGCCCGGCGCCGGCCAGGCTGAGGCAGACGGCGGGCTGGACCACCCGCAGCACGGCCCGCGCGCCGGTGCGCTTCACCAGCTGCTCGGAGACGATCGAGCCCACCCCGGCCAGGACCGGCACGGCGGCCAGGAAGACCGGCAGCAGCGCGTCGCTGAGCCCGTACCGGTCCTGCAGCTCGGGGATGCAGGTGACCAGCAGGGCGAACGTGATGCCCTGGAGCAGGAAGCTCGCGGCCAGCGCGGCTCTGGCCTGCCGCAGCCGAGGGGGTATCGCGGTGCTCACACGGACCTCGCTACTGGCCGGTACGACGATGTTGGCGAGAGCGTAGGGGGTGGCACGGCTTTTGGGGAGGGGGTGCGCGCGACCGGGCCGGCCTCAGCCCAGCAGGGCGGGCACCTCCGCCAGGTCGGCGATCAGCCCGGTGGCGCCGGCGGCGGTCAGCTTCGCCGGGTCGGTGAGGGCGGTGTAGCCGTACACGTCCATCCCGGCCGCGCGGGCGGCCAGCACGCCGTTGGGGCTGTCCTCCAGCACCAGGCAGCGGGCCGGGTCGACGCCCAGGGTGCGGGCGGCGTGCAGGAAGAGGTCGGGCGCGGGCTTGCCGACGCCGACGTCCTGGGCGCTGAAGATCCGCTCCTCCGCGTGGTACTCGCGCAGGCCGGTGACGTCCAGGGCGGTGCGGATCCAGTCGTGGTGCGCCGAGGAGGCCAGGCAGTAGGGGACGGCGCGCTGCTGAAGCTCCTTCAGCAGCGCCTCCGCGCCCCGGACGGCCGTCAGCTCGGCGCCGAACGCGGCGAACACCCGGCCGTGGTACAGCTCGTCGAAGCCGTCGGGCAGCTTCGCGCCGTCGTACCGCTCGGCGATCACGTCGTGGACCCGGTGCGCGGCGGTGCCCATGAAGTCCCGGTACGAGTCCTCGGTCGTGGTCGGGTACCCGAGCTCGGTCAGGTACCCGGCGAGCAGCCGGTTGGAGAGCGGCTCGCTGTCCACCAGGACACCGTCGTTGTCGAAGATCACCAGGTCGTAGGCCATGCGTTCGAGCCTACGGGGTGCTCACTTCCCGCCGGAGGCCAGCTCCCGGGAGCGGTCCCGGGCCGCCTCCAGGGCGCCGAGCAGCGCGGCCCGGACCCCGTGGTTCTCCAGCTCGCGGATGGCCGCGATGGTGGTGCCGGCGGGCGAGGTGACCGCCTCGCGCAGCTTCACCGGGTGCTCGCCGGAGTCCCGCAGCATCACCGAGGCGCCGATCGCGGACTGCACGATCAGGTCGTGCGCCACGTGCCGGGGCAGGCCGAGCAGGATGCCCGCGTCCGTCATCGCCTCGACCAGGAAATAGAAGTACGCCGGGCCGGAGCCGGAGAGCGCGGTGGCCGCGTCCTGCTGCGACTCCGGCAGCCGCAGCGCCTTGCCGACCGAGCGGAAGATCTCCTCGGCCCGCTCCAGGTGTGCCTCGGTGGCGTGCGAGCCGCCGGAGATCACGCTCATCCCCTCGTCCACCAGGACGGGCGTGTTGGGCATCACCCGGACCACCGGGGTGCCGGCCGCGAGCCGGTCCTCGAACCACGCGGTGGGGATGCCGGCCGCCGCCGAGATCACCAGCCGGTCCGGGCTGACGTGCGGCGCCAGCTCGTCCAGCAGGGTGCCCATGTCCTGCGGCTTCACCGCGAGGATCAGGGTGTCCGCGAGCTTGGCGGCCTCGCTGTTGCCGACCACGCCGACGCCGTACTTCGCGGCCAGCTCGGCGGCCCGCTCCGGACGGCGGGCGGTCACCACGACGTCGGCCGGGTCCTTCCCGGCCCGCAGCAGTCCGGAGAGCAGGGCCTCCCCGATCTTGCCCGTGCCGAGGAAGGCGATCTTCTGCCCGTGCGCCGCTGCGCTGCCCATGCCCGCTCCTTGCATCCGTTCCTGCCGCCATCCTCGCACCGCGCGCCCGCCCGGGGCCGGACCGTCCACGGAGCGGAAGCCCGGAACACCGGGGGAAGGCGGACCCTAGGGAGAAACTCGGGGTTCTCCCCTATGGCCCGCCGCTGTTCCCGGGCGCACCGTGGACGTATGGCACACGGAGAGATGTCCCGACGTGAGAACCGGCAAGCCGCCGTCGCCGCCGCGACGGTGGGGCCGTGGCGGACGGCCGCGGGTGTCGGTGCACTGGTGGGGGCGACGGCCCTGGGGATCGATGCGATCACCGGGCACTGGTCGCTGAGCATGCTGGCCGGTCCGGCCGGCTGGGCCCTGTTCTTCTTCTTCCTGGTCGGCACGGTCGGTGGCCGGCTGCGGCGCGACACCGGCGACCGGCGGCTGCGCAAGTGGGTGGCCGAGCACCCGTGGCAGTCGGCGCTGCCGGCGGCCGGGGGCCTGCTGGTGCTGAACACACTGGCGCAGATGGTCCTCGGCGACGCGGGCCTGTTCGGCGCGTTCTTCCTCTCGCTGCTGCCGGCCGGCGTGCTGCTGGCGGTGGCGGGCGTGGTCGGCTCGGTGAAGCAGGCCCGCGGCAAGGAGTGACGGACCGTCCGGACCAGGACAAAAAGGGGTGATCACCGCACACCGAACACGAGTTCACCACATGATGTGCCCCCGATCAGGGACTCGTCACACCCCGTCGGCATACTGGCTCGATGCCGATAGCCGAAGATCCAGAACCGCGCCCGTCCGAGGGCCGGAACCCGGACGGGGCGGACCCGTCCGGAGCGGGCGGGAAGGACCCGTTCGACGAACTCGTCCTGGACGACGAGTTCGTCAAGGGCGCCACCGTGAAGGAGCAGGCGGCCCGCACCCGGATGCTCGCCGCACAGTGGAAGCACACCCCGCCGGTCGACCCGGGCGGCCGCCGCTCGGTGAACGACGGCCCGGGACGGGCGAAGCGTTTCGGCCGCAAGCCGAAGCCGGCCGCCGCCGACCCCTGGGGCAACCCGGTTCCGCGCCGCCGGCTGGAGTGGCGCACGCCGTTGTACGTGCTGCTCACCATCACGGTGCTGCTGGCGGCGTTGAACCTGGACAGCCTGAAGTTCTGGTACTCGACGCACTTCGGCTACGCCTCCGACCACCCGGCCGCCGCGTCGGCGGTGCCGACGGTGGCCCCGGAGACCGCCCGGCCGACCGCCGCCCCGCCGACGCTCGACCCGCAGCAGCCGACCGTCGACCACCCGTGGGCCGGCTCCCCCGCCGAGGGCTGGCCGTCCTCCGTGGACGCCTTCGCTCCGGCCCAGGCCCCCGGCCCGATCGGGGTGTTCGACGCCGAGCAGGTGGCCGCCCAGGTCAAGCTGGTGAAGGACTACCTGGCGGCCGCCAACCTGGACCCGAAGGTGGTCGCCGGCGGGACGCCCGACGCCGCGCTGGCGATGCTGGACCGCGAGGAGCAGGACAACGCCAGGGCCGCCCTGACCAAGCCGTCCTCGGAGAGCGACCCGACGGCCTGGTTCAGCCGCTTCGATCCGCGCGACGCGATCCCGGTCTCCGACACCGTCAAGATGCAGGGCCTGATCACCGTCGAGGGCGACGGCGACAAGGGCGTGCTGGTGCACACCGACTTCACGTACGTGTACGCGCTGCGGCCGGGCCCGGAGGCGGGCAAGCGGGCGGCCTCCCCGAAGCCGGCCACGCCCCGGCCCTCGGCCCCGCAGCCGCCGGCCGGTGACGGCGGCGGCCCCAAGCCCGCGGGCTGGACGGTGCCGGCCGCCGACGTCGCCGGTGACACCTGGACCACCCGCACGATCGTGCGGCGCGTGGACACCTTCCGCTTCTACGACCCGGCGCGCTACCGGGTCAATCCGAAGAAGCTGGTCTTCTCCAAGACCCAGTCGGACGCCGGCAACTCGGCCTGCGACATCAACGACGGCTACTACCACCCGCAGTTCGACCAGTTCGCGACGCGCCCGCCCGGGTCGACGGCGGAGCCGACCGGCCCCGCCACCGACCCGTACGACCGCACCAAGGACCTCGCGGACAACCAGGACTGCGGCAGGATCAGCCGCAACTGACGCTCAGCGCCTGCGCCTGCCCCGGCCCGGCGCCCTGCCGTCGGGCCGGCCGCTGCGGCCGGCCTGGCGGCGCTGGTGGGCGACGGTGGCCCGCTCGTGGCGGGCGCGCTTGTCGGCCTCGCCGGGCGCCTCGACCAGGCTGCGGAGGAAGTAGGCGAACAGCGCACCGACCCCGCCGATGATCCAGACCGCACCGAGCGACTTCTCCTCGGCCATCCAGCCGGTCAGCTGGTCCTTGCCCTCGGTGAACAGCTTCCAGCTGCGCAGGCCGGAGAGGCAGGAGCAGATCGCGACGGCGGCCAGCAGCAGCCCGTTGACGAAGCCCGCGTTGTCGGAGAGCCGGACGCCGTCGACGGCCAGCCGCAGGACGAGGGCCGCGGCCGCGGTGGCCAGCAGGGCGCCGATCGGCACGACGGCCCGGCGCAGCCAGTAGTCGCTGCCGCGCCCGGCCCAGCTGGTGCCGAACCAGCGGATCGGCTCCGGCTCGGGGGCGCCGGCGGGCTTGGGGGCGGGGGTGGGGTGCTCGGTCACACGGCCGATTATCACCCGGCGCGATGCCGACGCGGAGGAGCCGTCCCGCCAGGCGGAACGGCTCCTCGTGGTGCGTGGTGCGTGGTGCGTGTCAGCCCAGCTTGGAGACGTCGCGGACGGCGCCCTTGTCGGCGGAGGTGGCCATCGCGGCGTAGGCGCGCAGGGCCTGGCTGACCTGGCGGTCGCGGTTCTTCGGCTTGTAGCCGCCCTCGGCCTCCAGCTTCAGCCGACGCTCGTGCAGCTCCTCGAAGGAGACCTCCAGGGAGATCTTCCGGCCGGGGATGTCGATGGCGATGATGTCGCCGTCCTCGACCAGGGCGATGGTGCCGCCGGACGCGGCCTCCGGGGAGGCGTGGCCGATCGAGAGGCCGGACGTGCCGCCGGAGAAGCGGCCGTCGGTGACCAGGGCGCAGGCCTTGCCGAGGCCGCGGCCCTTCAGGAACGACGTCGGGTAGAGCATCTCCTGCATGCCCGGGCCGCCCTTGGGGCCCTCGTAGCGGATGACGACGACGTCGCCCTCCTTGATCCGCTTGGTGAGGATCGCGTCGACGGCGTCCTCCTGGGACTCGACCACGACGGCCGGGCCGCTGAAGGTCCAGATCGACTCGTCCACGCCGGCGGTCTTCACGATGCAGCCGTCCTCGGCGAGGTTGCCGTACAGCACGGCGAGGCCGCCCTCGACCGAGTAGGCGTGCTCGACGCTGCGGATGCAGCCCTTGGCCGCGTCGGTGTCCAGCGACTCCCAGCGCTCGGACTGCGAGAACGCCTCGGCGGAGCGGACGCAGCCGGGGGCGGCGTGCCAGAGCTCGACGGCCTCGGCGGACGGCGAGCCGCCGCGGACGTCCCAGGTCTTCAGCCACTCGGCGAGCGAGTCGGAGTGGACGGTGTGCACGTCCTCGTTGAGCTGGCCGCCGCGGTACAGCTCGCCGAGGATGGCGGGGATGCCGCCGGCCCGGTGCACGTCCTCCATGTAGTACGAGCCGTTGGGCGCGACCTTGGAGAGGCAGGGGACCTTGCGGGAGATCGCGTCGATGGCCCGCATGTCGAAGTCCAGCTCGGCCTCCTGGGCGGCGGCGAGCAGGTGCAGGATGGTGTTGGTCGAGCCGCCCATGGCGATGTCGAGGGCCACGGCGTTCTCGAAGGCGGCGCGGGTGGCGATCGAGCGCGGCAGGACGGAGTAGTCGTCCTGGTGGTAGTGGCGCTCGGTGATCTCGACGACGGTCCGGCCGGCCCGCTCGTAGAGCTCCTTGCGGGCGGTGTGGGTGGCGAGCACCGAGCCGTTGCCGGGCAGGGAGAGGCCGATCGCCTCGGTGAGGCAGTTCATCGAGTTGGCGGTGAACATGCCCGAGCAGGACCCGCAGGTCGGACAGGCGTTCTCCTCGATGATCGCGATGTCCTCGTCGGAGACGTTCTCGTTCACCGCCTGGGAGATCGCGTCGACCAGGTCGAGCTTGCGCACGGTGCCGTCGACCAGGGTCGCCTTGCCGGCCTCCATCGGGCCGCCGGAGACGAAGACGGTCGGGATGTTGAGCCGCAGCGCGGCCATCAGCATGCCCGGGGTGATCTTGTCGCAGTTGGAGATGCAGATCAGGGCGTCGGCGCAGTGCGCGTTGACCATGTACTCCACGGAGTCGGCGATCAGGTCGCGCGAGGGCAGCGAGTAGAGCATGCCGCTGTGGCCCATCGCGATGCCGTCGTCCACCGCGATGGTGTTGAACTCGCGGGGGATGCCGCCCGCCTGCTTGATCGCCTCGGAGACGATCCGGCCGACCGGCTGGAGGTGGGTGTGGCCCGGAACGAACTCGGTGAAGGAGTTGGCGACCGCGATGATCGGCTTGCCGAAGTCCTCGCGGGCTACGCCTGCGGCCCGGAGAAGCGCCCGGGCGCCTGCCATGTTGCGACCGTGGGTGACCGTACGGGACTTCAGCTCGGGCACTGTGCTCGACTCCTTCGGAGGCTGCTGGCGGCGCCGCCGGTAGGGAGGGTGCGGCGACCGCTGTGTCTTCCGAGCCTACGCCCGCCGTCCGGGCGGTGGACGCCGCGTCCGCGATGCGGTCAGCGCGGGGTGCGGGCCACCGTCAGGTCGAGGACGTACGGCTCGACCACCCAGCCGTCCGGGAACTCGGCCAGCAGGGCCTCGCGCTCGACGGCCAGCAGCGGCTCCCGCCGCTCGGGGGTGAGGGAGGCCAGGTAGGAGCGCGAGGTGAGGTCGGTGATCACGTGGTCGACGGTGACCCGGCGGTCCCAGCGCAGCACGGCGGTGCCGACCTCCAGGCCGTACGGGGCGAGGTGGCCCACGATCTCGTTGACCTTGCCGTAGCCGTGGTAGACGCCGGGCAGCGCCGCGCCCAGCCGCTCGCCCATCGCCCGGACCCACCTGACCTCGGAGTCCTTCACGTTCCACCAGGTGGCGAGGGCGCCGCCGGGGCGCAGCACGCGGATCGCCTCGGGGACCGACCGCTCGGCACGGGTCCAGTGGAAGGCCTGGGCGTAGGTGACGAGGTCGGCCGAGTGGTCGTGGAAGGGCAGCTCGTCGCCGGTCCCCCGGACCAGCGGCAGGCCGGGCGAGGAGGCCAGGAACTGGGCGCCCATGCCGTCGTTGGGCTCCACGGCGACGACGTCGGCGCCGCGGCCGGCCAGCAGCCGGGTGGAGATGCCGGTGCCCGCGCCGACGTCCAGCACCCGGGCGCCCTTGAGGCTGCGGCCGGCCAGGCGCTCCAGCTCGTCGAACAGCTCGTCCGGGTACGAGGGCCGGGCCCGGTCGTACTCGGCGGCCACGCCGCCGAAGGACTTGGCGAGCTCCCGGTAGTCCTTCGCTTCCGTCATGTCTCCCCCTTGGTGCGGCAGTTCGTCCTCAGCGTACGCGGGCGGGGGTGGCCAGGTGCAGGCGGGTGAAGGCGAGCGCCTCGGCGAGGTCGGCCTCGCGTTCGGCGGGGGACGCGGAGCGCCGGGTGTTGACCTCCAGCACCACGTGGCCGTCGAAGCCGGTCCTGGCCAGGTGCTCCAGCAGCTCGGCGCAGGGCTGCTTGCCGCGGCCGGGGATCAGATGCTCGTCCTTGCCGGAGCCGCTGCCGTCGGCGAGGTGGATGTGGGCCAGCCGGTCACCCATCCGCTCGACCATGTCGAGGGCGTCGATCCGGGAGGTGGCGGCGTGCGAGAGGTCGATGGTGAAGTGCCGGTACTCCTCCTCGGTGACGTCCCAGCCGGGGGCGTACGCGAGCATCTCGCGGTCGCGGTAGCGCCACGGGTACATGTTCTCGACGGCGAAGCGGACGTCGGTCTCGCCCGCCATCCGGTTGACGCCCTCGACGAACTCGCGCGCGTACTGCCGCTGCCAGCGGAACGGCGGGTGGACGACGACGGCGCTCGCGCCGAGCTTCTCGGCCGCCGCCCGGGCCCGGACCAGCTTGGTCCACGGGTCGGTGGTCCAGACCCGCTGGGTGATCAGCAGGCAGGGCGCGTGGACGGCCAGGATCGGCATCCGGTGGATGTCGGAGAGCCGGCGCAGCGCCTCGATGTCCTGGCTGACCGGGTCGTTCCAGACCATCACCTCGACTCCGTCGTAGCCGAGCTTGGCGGCCAGCTCGAAGCCGACGGCGGTGTTGGCCGGGTAGACGGAGGCGGTGGAGAGGACGACCTTGGTGTCGGGGATGTGCAGGGCCGGGTGCGGGGGCAGCACCAGCCGGTCGGTGGTGCGCAGCAGCGGGGCCGTCCGGCCGGCGGCCTGCCGGGCGGACTTGACGGACTTCACCGACTGCACGGCGGCCTTGGCCGCCCCGGCGGCCCGTGCGGTCCGCGTCTCGCGCCGCGCCTGGGCGGTGGGGGCCTTGGCCACCGGCTTCCGGGGGGCGGGCTGGTCGGGGGCGGGCTGGTTGGGAGCGGGCTGCTTAGGGGCGGGCTGCTCCGGGGCCCCCGGCTTCGCCTGCCGGGCCGGGCCGTCCGCCGCGCCCTGCGGCACGGCCTTGCGCACCGCCTTCTTCACGGCCTTCCGGGCGGCCCCGCCGGTGGCCTTCTTCGCCGCCGCGGTCTTGGCGGCGGTCGCCGCCTTGGCCGCCTTGGCCGCCCGGACGCCCTTCACCGCCTTGCCGAGCTTCCGGGAGCGGCCCGTGGCGCCACCGTCCGGGCCCTCCCCGGCCTCCGGCCCGCCGTCCGGGCGCGTGCGGCGCGGTGCGTCCGGCCGCGGCTGCCCGTCCCCGGGTGCGCGGCTCTCCTGCGTCCCGTCCTCGCCCGCTGGTTGCGCCACGGGAGACAGCGTAAGCGGACCGCGCCCGGAACGGGGAGCGGCCCTCAGGTGGTGAGGGCGGGGCGGCGGCGGTCGGCGGGGCTGTCCATGGTGTCCAGACGGCGCAGGATGATGCCCTCGCGCAGCGCCCACGGGCAGACGTCCAGCTCCTCCAGGCCGAAGAGGTCCATCGCGGCGTCGGCGACCAGCGCCCCGGCCAGCAGCTGCTTGGCACGGCCCTCGGAGACACCGGGGATCTGCGCCCGTTCGGCGACGGTCATCGTGGAGAGCCGGGGCAGCCAGGCGGAGAGGCCGCTGCGGGTGAGCCGCCGGTCCGTGTACGGGCCGGCGTCGGCGGGGGCCGCGCCGGTCATCCGGGCGAGCTGCTTGAAGGTCTTGGAGGTGGCGACGGCGTGGTCCGGGGCGCCCAGCCGGGCGATCTCGCCGACCGCGGCGGCCATCTCGGCGCGGATGTGGCGTCTGAGCCCGCGCAGCTCCTCCGGGTCGGCGACGTCGCCGGGCAGCCAGCGGCCGGTGAGCCGGCCGGCGCCGAGCGGCAGCGAACAGGCGACGTCGGGCTGCTCGTCCAGCCCGCAGGCGATCTCCAGCGAGCCGCCGCCGATGTCGAGGTTGAGCAGCCGGCCGGAGGACCAGCCGAACCAGCGGCGGACGGCCAGGAAGGTGAGCCGGGCCTCGTCCTGCCCGGAGAGCACCCGGAGCTCGACGCCGGTCTCCTCGGCGACCCGGCGGATCACGTCCTCGCCGTTGGCTGCCTCCCGGACGGCGGAGGTGGCGAACGGCAGGATGTCGACGACGCCCTTGTCCTCGGCGACCCGCAGCGAGGAGGCGACCATGCCGATCAGCCTGTCCACCCCGGGTGCGCTTATCGCACCCTGCTCGTCGAGGAGTTCGGCCAGCCGCAGCTCGGCCTTGTGGGAGTACGCGGGCAGCGGGGCGGCCCCGGGATGGGCGTCCACCACCAGGAAGTGGACCGTGTTGGAACCTACGTCGAGCACACCGAGTCGCATAACCCTCCACGCTACGCGATCCGGCCTCCGGGCAGACCTGGCACGACGGTATCCGTGCTGGTCCGGACCGTCCGGTCCCGGTCGGCCGGGTCGCGTCCCGGACCGCGCGGGGCTGCGCTCAGTTCACGCGGGCGCCGCTCATCAGTGCACGCGGGCTGCGCTCAGTGCACGCGGGCGCCGCGCGGGGCCACCGGCCGCTCGGTGCGGCAGTTGGCGTCGGCCCAGCGGCGGGCCCGGCCGGGGGTGTCGGTGATCAGGCCGTCGGCGTCCCGCTCGGTCATCAGCTGCCAGGACTCGTCGTCGTCCAGCGTCCAGACGTAGACCTCGCGGCCGGCCTTGCGCTCGGCGGCGATCCGGGAGGCGGTGGCCAGCGTGGCGTCCAGGGCGATGCCGCGCAGCGGCAGGTCGCCCGGGTCCTCGGAGATGTTGGTGCCCTGGATGAGCACCACCGGCAGTGCGGGGGCGGCGGCGTGGGCCTGGCGCAGGTGCTCGGCGGAGAACGAGTACAGGAAGACCCGGGCGCTGCTGCCGGCCGCGATCCTCGCAATCCGGGCGACGTCCTCGGCCCGCTGCCACTTGATCTCCATCAGCAGCGTGACGGTGGTGCCGCTGAGCCGCTTCAGCAGCTCCTCCAGGGTCGGCACCGGCTCGGCCGGGCCGGGGCCGACGGTCACCCGCAGCCCGGCGATCTGGGCGGCGGTCAGGTCGGCGATCGCGCCCTTGCCGTTGGTGGTGCGGTCCACGCTGGCGTCGTGCATCAGCACCGGGACGCCGTCCCGGGTGGTCTGGACGTCGGTCTCCAGCCAGTCGGCGCCCTGCTGGAGGGCCTTCTCGAAGGAGGCCATGGTGTTCTCGGGGGCGTCGAGCGGCGCGCCCCGGTGGCCGATCACCACCGGCCCGGCGCAGACCGGCTGGGCGGCGGCCGGCCGGGCGCGCAGCCCCGGGGAGGCGGCGCAGCCGGCGGCCAGCACCGCGAGGGCGGCGAGCACGGCCGTGCGGGCGGCGCGGGGCGGGGTGGTCACGGCGGCGGGGCTCCAGCTCTGTCTCGGGCGCCCGGTGGGTGCGGACACTCGGGGATCGTCGGGGGTCGGCGAAAGAATCGTCAAAATGATCTGACAATCCGACAGTGCTGTCGGTTCCCCTCAGCGTGCGCCCGTCCCCCGTCACGCCCCGGCCGCGACGCACCACAGGTCACCCGGACGCAGGTGTGCGCCCGCGCCGTCACAGGAGGCCGTCCCAGAGCTGTTCGACGATGACGGCCCACCAGTTCTCCGGATCGTCGAAGACCGTCGGGTCGATCGCCGCGAGCCCGCGCTGAAGGGCGTCGACGGCGGCCCCGGCGGCCGACGGGTCGAGCCCGCGCAGCCCGGGCAGCCGCTCCGCGAACAGCGCCAGGCAGCGGACGAACGACGCCGGACCGTCGTTGCAGTGCCGGGCGGTGGCGTAGTCGGGGTCGACCGCCCGGACGGCACCGCAGGCGGTGTCCACCGTGACCAGCGCCCAGCCGTCGGTGCCGAGCAGCAGTTGCGGGGCCAGCGCGAGCCGCTCCCGCTCGGCCACCCTGGTGCCGCGGCCCTCCTCCGCCAGGTAACCGGGCAGCGACGGCAGCACCGTGCCCTGCCGGGTGCCGTCCGCGATCGCGTCCGGCCCGGGGTGGTGCAGCGCGAAGAAGCCCTCGACCGCCACCGGCACCCCGGCCGCCAGCAGGACCCGGGCGGAGTCCTCCGGCAGGTCCGCCCGGGCGACGTCCGCCGGGTCGAAGCGCCGGACACCGCCGGCGCCGAACCGCTCCACCAGCCCGGCCGCCAGCACCTGGTCCGGCTCGGCCGGCAGCGGCCGCACGGCGCGCGGGAACGGCACCCGGTTGCGCCCCGGCCCGCCCTCCCCGGACGCCTCGGCCGGCAGGGCGCGGACGGCCGCCGCCCGGTGCTCGAAGTACGGCCCGTACGGCAGGTCGAACCCGACCCGGACGTCCGGCAGTTCGGCCGCCAGCGCGTACGCCCAGTAGCCGCCCGGCAGCGCGCTCAGCCGCAGGTCGGTGTGGACGGACAGCACGTCCTCCGCCCGCACGCCCTGTTCGCGCAGCCACCACCAGCCGCGCAGCGCCGGGTGCGGCAGGCCGGGCGCCGAGCGCAGCGCCAGCGAGCGCACCTCGCCGAGGCCGTCCCGGTAGGTCAGCTCGGCCCGGGTGCCGCGGCCGGTGGCCGGCGGCCGGGCCGGGTCGTGGGAGCCCGCGCCGAGGAAGTCCCGGTAGAGCGCGACCACCTCGTCCACCGGCACCGACGGCCAGACGGTGAACCGCCCGGTCTCCCGGTCCACCACCGCGCACGCCGCCCCCACCTCCTCGGGTGCCCGCCGCTCCCCCGTCAGCGGGTCGATCCGCGCCGGCGAGGGTTCCGCCCAGACCACCCAGCCCAGCTCGAACTCGTGCGAGTGCACCCGCCGGCTCCCGGTGGAACCGTCGGCGGAAGCCCTCGGCAGTTCGCCGTTGATCCAGCGATGGGCGGCCTCGATCGCCTGCGCACGGGTGGTCACGTGGTGGAGCTCCTTACATCGGCGCGCGGACGCGCGAACGAACCGGCCGACGGGCGCCGGGGCACCGGTCCGGCCCCCTGCACGCCGCCGGCGGCCCGCCAGGATCGCACGCGCCGCTCCCGGCGCAGCCGCCCCGGTTCCGGCTGCGGGCGGCACCGGGGGGCGGGCGGACGGAACGTCACGAGGCCGCGGCCGTGGTGAGGTCGGGGCGGCGGGCGGCGAGGTCGAGGGGGCGGCCGTCGGGGTCAAGGGCGATCGCCCACAGGCCGTGGGCACAGTCGTGCAGGGGGTCGGGGCCCTGGCGACCGACCTGGTGGTCGAGGTAGGTCACGGTGTCCTTGTGGTTGACGGCGTTCCAGGCGTGCGGGCGGCCGAAGCCGTCCAGCGTGAGCAGGACGGCCTGGGAGCCGTGGCCGGCCCGGCGCAGTTCGTCGGCCAGCCGGCCGACGGCCGTTCCGCCGTCGCCGAGGTCGCGGAAGGGCGCGCCGAGTTCGCGTTCGGCACGGTCGCGGCCGCCGCGCTCGCCCGCGTCGCCCTCGGTGGGGATGCGCGGGGCGGCGCAGGTCGGGCGGCCGGTGAAGGTGTCGACGGCGGAGAGGGCGATCTCCAGGCTGTTGTTGGCCCGGCCGGGCCCGCGGTGGCCGCCGTCGTTGACGACCTCGGCCCAGCCGCCGGCCGCCGGGTCGGGGTGGCGCAGTGGCAGGCCCTCGGCGTCGCGGGGCGCTCGGCGCTCGGTCTCGCGCTGGTGCTCGGGGTCGACCGGGGCGAGGCCGCCGGGCAGGCCGTACGGGCGGCTGTCGGCGATGGTCCGCAGCCGGACCACGTGCTCCTCCGGGCCGGCGCCGCGCCGCGCGCGCAGGGCCAGCTGGAGGGCCATCGCGTGGGCGGTGGCGACCGGGACGGCGGCCCAGGCGAGCCCGGTCCCGCCCTCGGCCGGGGAGCCGTCGGGGCGGCGCCGGTGGTCGTCGGTGTGGAACTCGGGGCGTGCGGTGCCGGGGCCGACGACCGGCGGGGCGGCCGGGGGCGGCGGGACGATCAGCGGGCCGGGGGCGGTGACGGGGTGCGGGGCGCCGGTGGCGGCGCGCGGGCCTGCGCCGGGGCGGCCCTCGGCGCCGGCGTGCTGTCCGGGCGCCGCGGTGCCGGACGCGCCGGACGCGCCGGGCACCGGGGTGCCCGCGCCGACCGGGACGCCGACCAGGCCGGCCGGGCCGGCCACTCCCGGCGTGACCGACGTGCCCGACGTGCCCGGGTGGACGCCGCCCGCGGGCGCACCCGCGCCGACGCCGCCGCCGAACGGCGCCGGGCCGTGCCCGGCCGCCGGGGAGCCGACTCCGTAGCCGCCCGGGGCGGCCGGACCGCCGGCGAACGGGCCCCCGCCGGTGAACGGGGCCGGGCCGACCGGTCCCCCGCCGGCCGGCCCGGCCCCGACCGGCACGTTGAACGGGCCGGTGTAGGAGCTGCCGCCGTACGGGCCGCCGTGTGCGGAGCCCCCGCCCGACGGCGCGTCCGGCCCCGGCGTGTACTGCGGGTACGAGGCGGGTGCCGGGGGCGCGGGCGGGGCGAGCACCGAGTCGGTCCGCACGGTGACCGGCGCACCGCCGCCGCCGGCGTACGAGGCCGGGGCCGGGACGGCCGGCGCCAGGGTGTAGTCCCCGTCGGACGGGCCGCCGCCGCTCCCGCCGCCGTGGTGCGCCTGGGCGGGCGGCGGTGTCCGGTCGCCGCCACCGGTCACCGGGCCGGTCCGCACCTGGGCCCGGCCGCCGTCGGTGCCGGACGCGTCCGCGCCGGGACCGCCGGAGCCGCCCGGGCCGTCGGAGCCCGCCGCGGCGGCGACCCGGCCGTGCCCGCCGCCGTCCACGCCGGCCATGACCACCACGTCGTCCGGCCCGGCCCCCGGCACCACCGCCCCGGGTGCCGCGGGGGCGCCCGGGGTGCCCGGCAGCACGGCGCCCGGCCCGTCCGCGAGCGGGCCGCCCGGCCTGCCGTCCGGCCCGTGACCGTTCCCGTGGCCGGCCGCCGCGAGGTCGGAGAGCGGTACGACGACCTCCTTGCCGTCCTTGTCGGTCAGCACCGGCCGGCCGTCCTTGCCGAGCACCGGCCGCCCGTGCTCGTCGAGCTTCACGGTGAGGTCCTCCACCCCGACCACCGGCCTGCCGTCCGCGCCCTGGACGACGAGCAGCCCGCCGGGGTCGGCGACCGGAGTGCCGTCGGCCCGGACGATGACCGGGTTGCCGTGCTCGTCCAGCACCGGCTTGCCCGCGCCGTCCACCTTCACCGACAGGCCCGGCACGCCGACCACCGGCTTGCCGTCCTCGCCGATCACGGGCTTGCCGTCGCTGCCGGTCAGCACCGCCAGCCCGGCACCGCCCGCGCCGAGGACACCGGGCTCGCCGAGCGCCGCCGGCAGGCCGGCCGCCACCGGGTCGAAGGCACCGCCGGGGCCGGTGGTGTACGAGGCCGGGCGGACGCCACCGGGGCCCCCGGCCGGGCCGAGGCGCAGCAGGGCGACCACGGCGGGCTCCTTGAGCGTGCCGCTCAGCCCCTCCTTCATGGCCCGGCCGAGCTCGTCCAGCAGCCCGCCGATCTTCAGCTTCGCGGCCTCGACGGCGACCGCCGCCGCCACCTCGGCGAGCTTCTCGGTGGCGGCGTTCTGCACCTTGCCCGCAAGGGCGTTGACGCCCTGCTGGAGCCCGCCGAAGACGCCGCCCGGAGCGGCGCCGCCGTCCTTGGCGGTCGCGTCCTTGGTGGTCGTGGTGGCGGCGGCGACCTCGGCGGCGGCCTGCTTGGCCCTGGCCGCCTGCTCCTCGGCCTTCTTCAGCTCGGCGGCCAGCTCGGTGAGGGTGGCGACGATGTCGCCCTTGCAGCTGTCGACGGCCCGGGCGGCCTGGTCGAAGGCGCCGGCGACCAGGCCGGTGGCGGAGTGGGCGTCGTCCAGGTGCCCCTTGCCGCTCCCGCTGAACGCCTGCCAGTACGCCTCGAAGGCCTCCACCGCACGGCCGGAGTTGTCCCCGGCGACCCTCCGGGCGGAGTCGCCGCCGCGCTTGCCGAGGCGCTCGGCCTCGACGCCGAACTCGCGCCAGAGCCCGGCCGCCTTGCGCAGCCCGTCCTCGTCGGCCTGCGGCCACTGGTGACCGGTCCTGGCCAGGACCGGTGCCAGCTCCTCGGGCAGCTTCCGGGACACGTGCCTCCCCCTTCGACGTGCGGAATTCGACGCGCCGGCCGCACGGTGCGGACGTCGACGTGCGGACTTCGGTACTGCGGGCCTCGGGAACCGCGGAGCCCGCGCCGTGCGGCCGTGGTGTGCGGGCCGTCGCGTGCCGTCCGCCGAGGGCGGCGGCACGGCACGGCGGGCCCGGTGTCAGGCCGGCATGTCCTTGGGGACGGTCTTTCCGCCCGCCGGGGTTGCGCCCGGCCTCCCGCCCGGCGCCACCGCACCGCCCGGCACCGCCGCACCGCCGAAGCCCGTCGCGGCCGAGGTGTCCGCGTCCGCGGTCCGCTCGGCCATGGAGTGCAGCCCCGAGCCGACCTGGCCGAGCCGGCCGGCCAGCCCGCGCAGCCCGCCGAGCAGGCCCCCGTGCGCGTCCTTGTAGACGGCGGCGAACCCGCTGCCCGGCTTGTCCAGCCCCCACGGGCTGCCGAGCGCGGCGAGCGACTGCTCCAGGGCGGTGGCGGCCTTCCCGAAGTCCTGCGAGATCTTCTCGAACTCCCGCCCCTCGCCGTGCAGTTCCCACGGCTTGATGACGAACCTGCCGCCTCCGCCCCCACCGGTGCTGCTGCCGCTGGCCATCCCCGTACCTCCCCGTAGCGGACCGGCCGCCATCCTAGGGCTGCCGCCGGGCGGGCCCGCAGGCCGCCGGGGACCTCTTCACCCCGCCTTCACGCCCGCCGGCGCCCGGCGCCCGGGCCGTCACGCAGTGAAATCGCCGTGAACGCCCACGTCACGAACGGTTCGCACCGCCGCCGAGGCTCTACCCTTGCCGGGTGGCAGCAGCAGACACGTCCAAGAAGAAGTCCAAGACCGGGTCGACCGCGGTCGACCTCGCGATGCCCACCCTGCGTACCGAGGTCCCGCTCGACTTCCCGCGCGCCTGGGTCGAGTTCACCGACCCCGACGACGAGGAGCAGGTCTTCCGCTGCGACCTCACCTGGCTCACCTCCCGCTGGTCGTGCATCTTCGGCCAGGGGTGCCACGGCATCCGCGAGGGCCGCGGCGAGTCGGACGGCTGCTGCACGCTCGGCGCGCACTACTCGGACGAGGACGACGAGCAGCGCGTGGCCGGCCACGCCGCCCGGCTGACGCCCGAGATCTGGGAGAACTTCGCGCACGGCACCGACGCCAAGGGGCGGATCAAGGCCGACGACGGCATCACCATGCTCGACGAGGACGGCGACCGGCAGACCCGCCGGGTCAACGGCGCCTGCATCTTCGTCAACAGCCCGGGCTTCGCGGGCGGCGCCGGCTGCGCCCTGCACGCGCTCGCCCTCAAGGAGGGCCGGGAGCCGCTGGAGACCAAGCCGGACGTCTGCTGGCAGCTCCCGGTGCGCCGCACCTACGACTGGGTCGACCGCCCGGACGACACCCGCTACCTCCAGGTCACCATCGGCGAGTACGACCGCCGGGGCTGGGGCCCGGGCGGCCACGACCTGCACTGGTGGTGCACCGGCAGCCCGGAGGCGCACACCGGCGCCGACCCGGTGTACGTCAGCTACCGCCCCGAGCTCACCGAGCTGATGGGCCGGGCCGCGTACGAGGTGCTGACCGGCCTCTGCGAGCAGCGGATCGCCACCAGGGGCGACCGCAAGGTGGCCCCGCACCCGGCCGATCCGGCCAGGCCGAAGAAGAAGCAGTAGGCGGCGCGGGCGGGGCCCGGGCGGCCGGGCTCTACTTGTCGATGTCCCCGACGACGAAGAACATCGAGCCCAGGATCGCCACCATGTCGGCGACCAGGGTGCCGGGCAGCAGCTCGGTCAGCGCCTGGATGTTGTTGAAGGACGCCGAGCGGAGCTTGAGCCGCCACGGCGTCTTGTCGCCGCGGGACACCAGGTAGTAGCCGTTGACGCCGAGCGGGTTCTCCGTCCAGGCGTAGGTGCTGCCCTCGGGGGCCTTGAGCACCTTGGGCAGCCGCAGGTTGACCGGGCCGGGCGCCAGCGTGGCCAGCTTGTCGAGGCAGGCGTCGGCGAGGTCCAGCGCGTTGACGGTCTGCTCCAGCAGGCACTCGAAGCGGGCCAGGCAGTCGCCCTCCTCGCGGGTGACCACGGTCAGCACCGAGCGCAGCTCGTCCGAGCCGTACGCGAGGTAGGGCTCGTCGCGGCGCAGGTCGAAGTCGAGCCCGCTGGCGCGCGCGATCGGCCCGCTGACGCCGTACGCCTCGGCGTGCGCCCTGCTGAGCACGCCGACGCCGGCGGTGCGGGCGCGGAAGATCTCGTTGCCGAGGACGAGGTCCTCGAAGACCGGCAGCTGGGAGCGGACGACGGCGACCGCGGCGCGGACCCGGCCGAGCCAGCCGGCCGGGAGGTCCTCCTTGAGGCCCCCGACCCGGTTGAACATGTAGTGCATCCGGCCGCCGGAGGCCTCCTCCAGCACGTGCTGGAGGTCCTCGCGGCCGGAGAACGCGTGGAAGATCGGGGTGATCCCGCCCAGCTCCAGCGGGTAGGAGCCGAGGAACATCAGGTGGTTGAGCACCCGGTTCAGCTCGGCGAGCAGGGTGCGGATCCAGACCGCGCGCTCGGGCACCTCCATGCCGAGCATCCGCTCGACGCCCAGCACCACGCCCAGCTCGTTGGAGAAGGCGGAGAGCCAGTCGTGCCGGTTGGCCAGCATGATGATCTGCCGGTAGTCGCGCGCCTCGAAGAGCTTCTCCGCGCCGCGGTGCATGTAGCCGATCACCGGCTCGGCGGACACGATCCGCTCGCCGTCCAGCACCAGCTTCAGGCGCAGTACGCCGTGGGTCGCGGGGTGCTGCGGGCCGATGTTGAGCACCATGTCGGTGGTGCCCGCCTCGCCCGTGAAGTTCTCGGCTCCCGCCCCGATGCCGACCGTGGTCTCCCTCATGACCCCAGAGTCTGCCATCCCGGCAGCATCTCCAGGCTCTCCGGCCCCTTCAGGATCTCGGGCAGTGGCATGCGGACGGCCTGCGCGAGCCAGCCGAACGCGCCCAGGCCCGCACGGTCGGTCAGCTCGGCGCCCTCGCCGGCGCCGCCGAGCGCCCGCAGGTAGGCCACCGGGTCGGTGGAGGCCAGGGCGAGCGACGGGCGGGCGCCGCTGACGCCGAGCGCCCGCAGGGCGTCGCGCTGCGTCGTCCACAGGCTGTGGAGACCGGGAACGGCCACCGCGTCCAGCGCCACGTGCGCGGTGACGTCGCAGGAGCCGTCGGGCACCGGCGGCACCTCGCGGCCGGCCCGGAAGCCGGTCAGGGTCGCCAGCGGCGGGCGGTGTCCGGCGGTGTGGCCGTAGTCGACGGCGACGGCCAGGCCGCGCTCCAGCCCGGCGACGGCGTGCGCCCAGGCCGCGTCCCGGGGCCCGCCGAACTCCACGAAGGCCACCGGTTCACGGGCCGGCCACCAGCGGGCGGCCCAGTCGGCGTCCGCCGCGTCCACCGGCCCGCCCGCCCGCTCGGCGCCGGTCCCGGTGTCCACCTCGACGTAGCGCAGCACCCCGTCCCCGTCCACCTCGCCGACGTCCAGCGGCACGTTGTCCAGCCACTCGTTGGCGAACAGCAGCCCGCTGACCCCGCGCGGCACCTCGTCCGTCCACAGGACTGTGGACGGCAGGCCGTCCGGCCGGTCGGCGATCTCCACGCCGTACGGCCGCAGCCGCGCGAGCACCGTGTCCGGCAGCTCGGCCAGCACGCCGGCCAGCAGCTCGCCGCGGCCCGCCCCGACGTCCACGAAGGCCAGCTCCTCCGGACGGCCGAGGGCCGTGTCGACCTCCAGCAGGAGCCGGGCCACCGCACGGGCGAACAGCGGGGAGGCGTGCACGGAGGTGCGGAAGTGCCCCGCCGGGCCCTCCGGCCTGCGGTAGAAGCCGCCGTCCGGGTCGTACAGGGCCTGTTCCATGGCGGCCCGCCACCGCATCCACGTCATGCGCCGGGACGCTACCGGGATCCGGACGCACCCTCCCAACCGGAGGCGGGGCTTCTCCGACCTAGGGAGTAGGACGGATCGCCCTCCCGGCGGACCTGGGCACACTGCGCGACTGCCTACGCTTGAGACGTGCATCGACTCAACGCCTGGCTCCGCCGTCACCCCATGGTGGTCGACTCCGCCTGGGCGTCGCTGGTGCTCTTCCTCGGCCTCCTGCCCGACAGCACCAACGCCACGGGCTGGAAGCTCGGCGTCTACTACGCCATCGCGGTCGTCATCCCGCTGCTGATGGTGTTCCGCCGCCGGTTCCCGAACCTCACCGTCGGCGTCGCCGGCGCGGTCGGGCTGCTCCAGGTCGCGCTCGGCGTCCCGGTGGGCGCCTCCAGCATCGGCTACCTGGTCTTCGCCTACACCGGCGCCGCCTTCGGCGCGGTCTGGACGTCACGGCTCAGCCTGGCCGGCGGGCTGCTGGCGGGGCCGCTGGTCCTCGGGCGCTTCCCGTCCGGCTACACCGACGACGACGGCGTCTGGCACGGACAGCACCGCAGCACGGCCGAGTTCCTGCTGGTCTCCGCCCTGATGTCGACCCCGTTCATCCTCTGCTGGGCGTGGGGCCGGCTCACCCGGGTGCGCCGCGCCTACCTGGTCGAGCTGGAGGACCGCGCCGCCCGGCTGGAGCGCGAACGGGACGCCCAGGCCAAGGTGGCGGTCGCCGCCGAGCGGGCGCGGATCGCGCGCGAGCTGCACGACGTGGTCGCGCACAACGTCTCCGTCATGATCGTCCAGGCCGACGGCGCCGCCTACGTCCTGGACAACTCGCCGCAGCAGGCCAAGGAGGCGCTCGGCACGATCGCCTCCACCGGGCGCCAGGCGCTGGTCGAGATGCGCCGCCTGCTGGGCGTGCTGCGCACCGCCGACACCGCCGAGGAGTACGTGCCGCAGCCCGGCGTCGAGGAGCTGCCCGAGCTGCTGGACCAGGTCCGCACGGCCGGCCTCCAGGTGGACTTCGCCACCTCGGGCAACCCGCGCGAGCTGCCGCGCGGCGTCGAGCTGACCGTCTACCGGATCGTCCAGGAGGCGCTGACCAACGTCCGCAAGCACGGCGGCCCGGACGTCCACGCCCGGGTCGCGGTCGACTTCGGCGAGCGCGAGCTGGCCGTCCTGGTCGAGGACGACGGCCGCGGCTCCACCGACGAGCAGCTGGCCACCGGCGGCATCGACGGCCAGGGCCACGGCCTGATCGGCATGCGCGAGCGCGTCGGCATGGTCAGCGGAAGCCTCGACGTCGGGCCGCGCCCCGGCGGCGGCTTCCGGATCCGCGCCGTCCTGCCGCTCAAGACGGCACACTGACCCGGCCACCCCGCCTCGTCGCCGCCACCAACCTAGGAGCCACCTTGACCATCCGCGTGATGCTCGTCGACGACCAGGAGCTGCTGCGCACCGGCTTCCGGATGATCCTGCAGTCGCAGGGCGACATCGAGATCGCCGCCGAGGCCGGCGACGGCGCGCAGGCCCTGGAGAAGCTGAAGCAGACACAGGTGGACGTGATCCTGATGGACGTCCGGATGCCCCGCCTGGACGGCGTGCAGGCCACCCGGCGGATCTGCCTCGCCGAGGACGGCAGCCCGCTGCCGGACGCCCCGCACGTCCTCATCCTCACCACCTTCGACCTCGACGAGTACGCCTTCGCCGCGCTCAAGGCCGGGGCCAGCGGCTTCCTGCTCAAGGACGTGCCGCCGACCGAGCTGGTGGCCGCGATCCGCGCGGTGCACGGCGGTGACGCGGTGGTCGCACCGACCACCACCCGCCGCATGATCGACCGCTTCGCCGAGGTGCTGCCCACCCCGGCCAGCGCGCCCGGCCCGGACACCCTCGGCCCGCTCACCGAGCGCGAGCGCGAGGTCTTCCTGCTGGTCGCCCAGGGCCTGTCGAACGGCGAGATCGCCGCCCGGCTGGTCCTCTCCGAGGCCACCGTGAAGACCCACGTCGGCCGGATCCTGGCCAAGCTCGGCCTGCGCGACCGGGTCCAGGCCGTCGTCCTGGCCTACGAGGCGGGCCTGGTCCGGGCCGGCGCCACTGATTGAATCCGCCCGGGGCCGCCCCCGTAGAATGGGCCGGTGCGTCCGGTACCCGAAGAGGACCGGAACGGAGAGTGAGGACCAGGGCCGAGCCGTGAGTACGTCCGACAGTGCCGACTTCACCCCGGCCGACTTCGCCCCGCTCGCCGACGGTTTCGGCGACCCCGCCGACCCCGGCAACCGCCCCGCGCGGCTCGCCGTCGGCGTGGTCGGCACCGGCCGGGTCGGCCCCGCGCTCGGCGCCGCCCTCCAGCTCGCCGGCCACCGGGTGGTCGCCGCCTCCGGGGTCTCCGCCGCCTCCCGCCGCCGCGCCGACGCGCTGCTGCCGGGCGTGCGGATCGTCACCCCGCCGCAGGTGCTCGCCGCCGCCGACCTGGTGCTGCTCACCGTCCCCGACGACGCGCTGGCCGACCTGGTGGCCGGCCTCGCCTCGACCGGTTCGATCCGGCCCGGCCAACTGGTCGTGCACACCTCGGGCGCGCACGGCGTCGCCGTCCTGGAGCCCGCCACCCGGGCCGGGGCGCTGCCGCTGGCGCTGCACCCCGCGATGACCTTCACCGGCACCTCCGTCGACCTCGCCCGCCTCGCCGGCTGCCCGTTCGGGGTGACCGCCCCCGAGGAGCTGCGCCCGGTCGCCGAGGCACTGGTGGTGGAGATGGGCGGCGAGCCCGAGTGGGTGCCGGAGGGCGTCCGCCCGCTCTACCACACGGCCCTCGCGCACGGCGCCAACCACCTGGTCACCCTGGTCGCGCAGGCGCTGGAGCTGCTGCGCACCGCCGGGGTCGCCGAGCCCGGCCGGCTGCTCGGCCCGCTGCTCGGCGCCGCCCTGGACAACAGCCTGCGCTCCGGCGACGCGGCCCTGACCGGCCCGGTCGCCCGGGGCGACACCGGCACCGTTCGGCGCCACCTGGCGCAGCTCAGTACGGTGTCCCCGGACATCCCGGCCGCCTACCGGGCGATGGCCCGCGCCACCGCCCAGCGGGCACTCGCACACGGGACGATCGACGAAGCGTCGGCGGCGGCGCTGCTGGACGTACTGAACGAGGAGAGCTGACCAATGGCACGCGGCAAGCAGCCGGGCAAGGCCCAGCGGGCACCCAAGGTCCACCGGGCCGTCGTCACGCACACCGTCGCCGACTTCGAGGCGGCCTTCTGGCCGGACGAGCAGCCGGTGGACAACGCGGTCGTGATGACCATGGGCGCGCTGCACGAGGGCCACGCCGCGCTGATCCGCGCCGCCCGCAAGCAGGTCGGCCGGGACGGCCGGGTCGCCGTCACCGTCTTCGTCAACCCGCTGCAGTTCGGCGCCGGCGAGGACCTGGAGCGCTACCCGCGCACCCTGGACGAGGACGTGCGCCTCGCCGAGGAGAACGGCGCCGACGTGGTCTTCGCGCCGTCGGTCGACGAGGTCTACCCGAACGGCGAGCCCCAGGTGCGCCTGGCGGCCGGCCCGATGGGCGAGCGCTACGAGGGCGCCACCCGCCCCGGCCACTTCGACGGCGTGCTGACCGTGGTCGCCAAGCTGCTGCACATCACCGACCCGGACTTCGCCTTCTTCGGCGAGAAGGACGCCCAGCAGCTGGCGATCATCCAGCGGATGGTGGCCGACCTCGACTTCGACGTCGAGATCGTGGGCGTGCCGACGATCCGCGAGGAGGACGGCCTGGCGCTCTCCTCCCGCAACCGCTACCTCTCCGACGAGGACCGCGTGCGCGCGCTCGCCCTCTCCAAGGCGCTCTTCGCCGGCCGCGACGCGGCCGCGCAGGGCCCGAAGGCCGTGCGCGAGGCCGCCGCGGCCGTCATCGCCTCCTCGACCGAGGAAGGCGGCGCCGAAGGCGTCACCCTCGACTACCTCGCCCTGATCGACCCGCACGACTTCACCGAGGCCGCGGACGACTTCCAGGGCGAGGCGGTGCTGGCCGTCGCCGCGAAGGTGGGCTCGACCCGCCTGATCGACAACGTCCACGTCATCTGCCGCTAGGCGGATGAGCAACAAGCACAGAATCGTCCGCCAGGCGGGACGGGCGGCAGGCACAGAACCGTCCGCCAGGCGGGACGGGCGGCAGGCACAGAACCGTCCGCTGCATCCGGTATCCGAAGCACCACTAGGCATGCACTCACAGGAGGCGTGACCCCATGCTCCGCACCATGCTCAAGTCCAAGATCCACCGGGCCACCGTGACCCAGGCCGACCTGCACTACGTCGGCTCCGTCACGGTGGACGAGGACCTGCTCGACGCCGCCGACCTGCTCCCCGGCGAGCTGGTCCACATCGTCGACATCAACAACGGCGCCCGGCTGGAGACGTACACCATCGCCGGCCCGCGCGGCTCCGGCGTGATCGGCATCAACGGCGCCGCCGCCCGCCTCGTCCACCCGGGCGACCTCGTCATACTCATCGCCTACGGGCAGATGGACACCGCCGAGGCCAAGGGCTACGAGCCGAAGGTCGTCTTCGTGGACGCCGCCAACCGGATCACCGGCACGGGCGGCGACCCCGCCGAGGCCGGGGAGGGCACCGGGCTGCTCCGCGGTGACAAGGCGTACGGTGACGGCAACGACGCGGCCCCTACCGCCGCGCGCTGAAGGAGCCACTGAACGCCATGTCCGTCACGCACCGCCTCGCCGCCCCCGCCCCCGGCTGGACGACCACCACCGACGTCGTCGTGGTCGGCTCCGGCGTGGCCGGCCTCACCGTCGCCCTCAACGTCCGCAAGGCCGGCCTGCGGGCCGTGGTGGTCACCAAGGCGATGCTCGACGACGGCTCCACCCGCTGGGCCCAGGGCGGCATCGCCGCCGCCCTGGGCGAGGGCGACACCCCCGAGCAGCACCTCGACGACACCCTGGTGGCGGGCGCCGGGCTCTGCGACGAGGACGCCGTGCGCACCCTCGTCACCGAGGGCCCCGACGCCGTCCGCCGGCTGATCGCCACCGGCGCCGCGTTCGACCGCGACGAGGCCGGCGAGATCCTGCTCACCCGCGAGGGTGGCCACCACCGGCGCCGGATCGCGCACGCGGGCGGGGACGCCACCGGCGCCGAGATATCGCGCGCACTGGTCACGGCCGTCCGCAGCGACCCCGGCCTCGAACTGATCGAGCACGCCCTCGTCCTCGACCTGCTGACCGACGCCGACGGCCACGCGGCCGGCCTGACCCTGCACGTGATGGGCGAGGGCCAGCGCGACGGCGTCGGCGCCATCCGGGCCCGCGCGGTGGTGCTCGCCACCGGCGGCATGGGCCAGGTCTTCTCGGCCACCACCAACCCGGCGGTCTCCACCGGCGACGGCGTGGCACTGGCGCTGCGGGCCGGCGCCGAGGTCACCGACCTGGAGTTCGTGCAGTTCCACCCGACCGTGCTCTGGCTCGGCCCGGAGGCCCAGGGCCAGCAGCCGCTGGTCTCCGAGGCGGTCCGCGGCGAGGGCGCCCACCTGGTCGACGCCGCCGGCACCCGCTTCATGCTCGGGCAGCACGAGCTGGCCGAGCTCGCCCCGCGCGACATCGTCGCCAAGGCGATCACCCGGCAGATGCAGCTCCAGGGCGCCGAGCACATGTACCTCGACGGTCGGCACTTCGGTGCCGCGATGTGGGAGCAGCGGTTCCCGACCATCCTCGCCTCCTGCCGCTCGCACGGCATCGACCCGGTCACCGAGCCGATCCCGGTCGCCCCGGCCGCGCACTACGCCTCCGGCGGCATCCGTACCGACCTGAGCGGCCGCACCAACGTCCCGGGCCTCTACGCCTGCGGCGAGGTGGCCTGCACCGGGGTGCACGGCGCCAACCGGCTGGCGTCCAACTCGCTGCTCGAAGGCCTGGTCTTCGCCGAGCGGATCGCCGCCGACCTGACCGGCCTGCACCGTGCGGGCCGGCTGCCCGAGCGGTCGGTGGACGTCGCGGCCGCCCGCGCCGCGCACACGGTGCCGCTGCCGGCGCCCGAGGCGCGGGCCGAGATCCAGCGGCTGATGTCGCGCGGCGCCGGCGTGCTGCGCTCGGCCGCGTCGATGGCGGACGCCGCGGCCGGCCTCGCCGTGCTCGCCGAGCAGGCCTGCGCGCACGCCGCCGAGGAGAAGCCTGCCGACCCCCGGGTGGAGACCTGGGAGGCCGCCAACCTGCTGCTGGTCGCCACCGCCCTGGTCGAGGCCGCCGCACAGCGCGCCGAGACCCGCGGCTGCCACTGGCGCGAGGACTTCCCCGAGCGCGACGACGCCGCCTGGCGGCGCCACCTGATCACCACGCTCACCGCCTCCGGCGACCTTGTCAGCACCCCTGAGGAGCAGTAGAACCATGACCCACTCCCACGAGGAACTCCCCCTGGCCTCCCAGGGCGGCTGCGGCGACGGCTGCGCCTGCGGGGACGGCGAGGGCTACGAGACCGGCCTCGACCCGCAGCTCGCCGAGCTGCTGGAGGAGGCCGGCCTGGACCCGGTCGAGGTCGAGGACATCGCCTCCCTGGCGCTGGCCGAGGACCTGGCCGGCGGCGAGGACGTCACCTCGGTCGCCACCGTGCCGGCCGACGCCGTCGCCACCGCCGACTTCACCGCCCGCGAGGCCGGCGTGGTCGCCGGCCTGCGGATCGCCGAGGCCGTCGTCTCGCTGGTCTGCGAGGAGGAGTTCGAGGTCGAGCGGCACGTCCAGGACGGCGACCGGGTCGAGGCCGGCCAGGTGCTGCTCTCCGTCCGCAGCCGCACCCGCGACCTGCTGACGGCCGAGCGCAGCGCGCTCAACCTGCTCTGCCACCTCTCCGGCATCGCCACCGCGACCCGCGCCTGGACGGACGCCCTGGAGGGCACCGGCGCGGTGGTCCGCGACACCCGCAAGACCACCCCGGGCCTGCGGGCGCTGCAGAAGTACGCGGTCCGCTGCGGCGGCGGCGCCAACCACCGGATGGCGCTCTCCGACGCGGCCCTGGTCAAGGACAACCACGTGGTCGCGGCCGGCGGCGTCGCCGAGGCGTTCCGGGCCGTCAAGGCCGCCTACCCCGACCTGCCGGTCGAGGTCGAGGTGGACACCCTGGAGCAGATCCCGCCGGTGCTGGAGGCCGGGGCCGACCTGATCCTGCTGGACAACTTCACCGTCCCGCAGCTCAAGGAGGCCGTCGCGCTGGTGGCCGGCCGGGCCCGGCTGGAGGCTTCCGGCGGCCTGACCCTGGCCACCGCGCACGAGGTCGCCCAGACTGGTGTCGACTACCTCGCCGTGGGCGCGCTCACGCACTCCTCGCCGATCCTGGACATCGGCCTCGACCTGCGCGCCTGATCACCTGATCGCCCCTCACGCAGAAGGCACCCATGCTGCTCACCATCGACGTCGGCAACACCCAGACCACACTCGGCCTGTTCGACGGCGAGGAGGTGGCCGAGCACTGGCGGATCTCCACCGATCCGCGCCGCACGGCCGACGAGCTGGCGGTGCTCCTCCAGGGGCTGATGGGCTCGCACACCGCGGTCAACGAGGCCGCGGTGGACGGCCTGGCGATCTGTTCGTCCGTCCCCTCGGTGCTCCACGAGTTCCGCGAGGTGACGCGCCGTTACTACGGCGACGTCCCCGCGGTCATCGTGGAGCCCGGGGTGAAGACGGGCGTGCACGTCCTGATGGACCACCCCAAGGAGGTCGGCGCCGACCGGATCGTCAACGCGCTGGCCGCCAACCACCTGTACGGCGGCCCGTGCATCGTGGTCGACTTCGGCACCGCCACCACCTTCGACGCGATCAACGCCCGCGGCGACTACGTCGGCGGGGCGATCGCCCCCGGCATCGAGATCTCGGTGGAGGCGCTCGGCGCGCGCGGTGCCCAGCTGCGCAAGATCGAGCTGGCCCGGCCGCGCAACGTGATCGGCAAGAACACCGTCGAGGGCATGCAGTCCGGCATCCTCTACGGCTTCGCCGGCCAGGTCGACGGCCTGGTCGACCGGATGGCCCGGGAGCTCGCCAAGGACCCGGACGACGTCCAGGTCATCGCCACCGGCGGGCTGGCCCCGCTGGTCCTCGGCGAGGCCGCCACGATCGACGTGCACGAGCCCTGGCTGACGCTGATCGGCCTGCGCCTGGTGTACGAGCGCAACCGCCCGACGGCCTGAGCCGCCGACGTCACCGCTTGGCGGCCTCGGCCGCGGCGACGGCCATGCTCTCCGGCGAACCGGCACCGGGCACGGGGGCCGGCGCCTGCACGCCCGGCGGCAGGGCCGGCGGGACGGCCGGCGGGACGGCCGGGTTGCCGCCCCGGGGCGTGGCCGGGGCGGTCGGCGTGGCCGGGGTGCCGCTCGGGATGGCCGGGCCGGTCGGCTTGGCCGGGCCGGTGGGCTTCGATGGCCCGCGCGGCGGCTGCACCCGCGACGGGAGCGCCGCGCCGACCCCCGCCCAGCGCGAGTCGGTGGCCACCGCGGAGAGCTGCTGCGTGGTCAGCGGCGGAGCGGTACGGGTGACCGGGGTGCCCCGGTCGAGCGGCTTGCGGTTCCACTCCTGGATCATCAGGCTGTAGCCGGCCTTGGAGTACAGCTTCGCCGACCAGGTCTTGCTGCCCGCCGGCTCGTCGGCCCGGGTGCCCGCCTGGTAGACGATCAGCTGGGAGCCGTCCGCGAGGGTGGTGTCGGTGCAGGTGTCGCCGCCCGCGGCAAGGACCTGGGGCTCGGGGCAGCCCGGCGCCGGGACCATGGCGTCGGGGGTGCGCGTGACCCAGAACAGGATCTGGGCCTGGCCGTGGCCGTCGTCGTAGGTGAACCGTGCCTGCGGCGTGCCGCTCTCCGTCCCCCGGGCCTCGCCGGTCGTGCCGATGTCGATGGTGCCGGCCGGCAGCAGCTCGGTCAGCATGCCGAGGAACTCCTGGCCGGAGACCGGTGCGGCCGAGGCCCCGGAGGCCGGGCCGGCGGCGACACCGCCGCCGCTCAGGGAGCCGGCGGCCACGCCGCCGACCCCGATCAATGCCAGCGCGGCGGCTCCGGCCAGCACCGACGCCCGCCGGCGGCGGCGCAGCCGGCGGCCGTACGCCCAGCCGGAGTCGACCAGCGGGGTGGTCTCGGCGTGGAACGCCTCCCCCGCGCGGCTGATCGCCTCGGTGAAGTCCTGCTCGTACTGGGTGTCGGGAAGGTCCCGGTCTGCGGGCATGCTGAACCACCGTTCCAGGTCGGTCGAGTGTGTCGAGTGTGTCGAGTGTTTGGGTGTGAATCGGTCCGGCTCGGGCGCTCAGCGCTCGGCGAGTTCGTCGAGGCTGTCGCCGAGGACCGCGCGGATCCGGCCGAGCGCCCGGACCGTCCGGGTGCGGACCGCACCCGAACTGCTGCGCAGGATCTCGGAGGTCTCCTCGACGCTGCGGTCCTCCCAGTAGCGCAGGACGAGCACCGCCCGGTCGCGCGGCGCGAGCCTGGCGAGCGCGTCGACCAGGGTCAGCCGCAGTGCCGGGTCTCCCTCGCGGGCGGCGCCGTCCGGGACGGCCTCGACGGGCTGTTCGCCGCTGCTGCGGCGGCTGCGGTGCGAGAGGAAGGCCCGCACCAGCACGGTGTGCGCGTACCCGGCCGGGTTGTCGATCCGGGCGCGCGGGGTGAACCAGGAGGTGCGGTGCCACTGGAGGTAGATCCGCCCGAGCGCCTCCTGGACCAGGTCCTCCGCCAGGTGGGTGTCCCCGCCGGTCAGGAGGCAGGCGGTGCGGTACAGGTTCGGGGTGCGCGCCGCCGCGAAGGCCCGGAAGTCCTCGTCCCGGGCCCGGCCCCCTGCCGTCCGAAGCTGACCTTCTCGTGCCATCTGCCGGGCTCCCCTGCGTCGTTTTCCCCTACACCTGAATGACCGGCGGCGGCCCGGGGATGTTACAGAGGTCCGCCGGGCACGGGTCCGCGGGGACAAACGGGGGTTCGGCCGGGGGGGCGGCGGGGGTGCGGCGGGGGCCGCGGCCCGACTCCTCTTCCCGGACGGCAGGCCATCTGATCTTCCATCAATGGTGTTGTATACAAGCCTGGTTGACCCAGTCGTGAAACGTGGCCCGGGGGGCCGGATCGAGGGTGGGGCGTGACGGAGTTCGAGGGGAAGGCCGGGACGGCCGAGACTGCCGGGACGGCCGACGGACCGGCTGACGGGCCGCAGCCGCTGGAGGACGGGTCCGGGCGCCACGGGCTGCGGCGGCGCAGGCGGCTGCTCCTGGTCGTGGTGGCGGCCGCGGTGGCCCTCTCCGGCGGCGGGCTGGCCGCCTCACTGGTGATCAAGTCGCCCGCGCAGGCGGCGGCGGAGAGCAAACCACCGCCGGCGGACGTGCTGACCGCACCGGTGGAGAAGCGGGTGCTGACCGACTCGGTGGTGGTCCGCGGGCTGGTGAGCGCCGGCCAGTCGGTGGACGTGGCTCCGGCCGGCGGCGCGGCGGGCGGGGCCGGTGGCGCCAAGCCGGTGGTGACCAAGCTGCCGCTGAAGGCCGGCGACCAGGCCCAGGCCGGGCAGTCGGTGCTGGAGGTGGCCGGGCGGCCGGTGTTCGCACTCAGGGGCGACCTCCCCGTCTACCGGGACCTCAGGCCCGGGGCCACCGGACAGGACGTCAAGCAGCTCCGGCAGGCCCTGAAGGAGCTGGGATTCGGCTCGGACGACGACCCCGAGGGCACCTACGGCGCGGCGACCAAGGCCGCCGTGCAGGCCTTCTACGCGGCACGCGGCTACGACCCGCTGCCGGCCTCCGCGGACGGCGACGCCCAGGTGTCGGCCGCACAGGACGCGGTGACCGGCGGCGAACGGGCACTGTCCGACGCCAAGGACGCGCTGAAGGCCGCCCAGCGGCGGTACGACGACGCGGTGGCCGCCCAGCGGGCCCGGCAGTCCGCCCCGGCCCAGACCTCCGCGACGGCCACCCCGGGGGGCTCCGCGGGAGACGGCGCCGGGGGCGCGTCGGGCTCCACGGGCGCGGCCTCCACGGGTACGGGCTCCATGGGCGCGGGCTCCACGGGCGCCGGGGCCGGCGCCGGAAGCGCGGGCTCCGCCGGCGAGAGCCCGGCGGACGCCGCCCGCACCGCCGTCGACAGCGCCCAGAAGCAGGTGACCCGCGCCGGTGAGGACCTCGCCAAGCTCCGGAGGAAGGCCGCCGACGTCAGGGCCGCCACCGGCCCGATGGTCCCGGCCGCGGAGCTGCTCTTCCTCTCCGGCTTCCCCGCCCGGGTCGACGCCGTCACCGGCCGGATCGGCGGCGAGGTCAACGGCAAGGTGCTGACGGTCTCGGCCGGGGCGCTGGTCGTCAGGGGCTCCCTGTCCGTCTCCGACAAGGGCCTGGTCCACCCGGGCCAGCAGGTCGAGATCCTCTCCGAGTTGGCCGGGACCAAGGCCGCCGCCAAGGTCACGGCGGTCGCCGACACCCCCGGCGACCCCCAGCAGAGCAGCACCGGCGGCACCGGCCAGCAGGGCGGTGGCACCAACCAGGGCGGCGGCACCGGCCAGGGCGGCGGCCCGGCCGGCTACCAGTTGGTGGTCGAGCCGGACGCCCCGCTCGACCCGAAGCTGGCCGGCCAGGACGTCCGCCTCACCGTGCGGGCCGCCTCCTCGGCCGGCCCGGTGCTGGTCGTCCCGCTGTCGGCGGTGTCCGCGACGGCGGACGGCAGGACCGTGGTGACGGTGTACGGGAACGGACAGCGCCGCCGGGTCGAGGTCACCCCGGGCACGGTCGGCGGCGGCAGCGCGGAGGTCCGGCCGCTGATCGACGGCGCGCTCGGGCCCGGCGACCAGGTGATCGTCGGCGTGAAGGACGCAGGCGGGGCGGGCGCCCCGTGAGCGCCCCCGTCATCGAGTTCCGCCAGGTCGGCCTGACCTACCCCGGGCCGCCCCCGGTCACCGCCCTCAAGCCCTGCGACCTGGCCGTCGAACCGGGCGAGTACGTCACGGTGACCGGCCCGTCCGGCTCCGGCAAGTCCACCTTCCTCAACATCGCCGGCCTGCTGGACACCCCCACCACCGGCCGGTACCTGCTGGACGGCATCGACACCGGTGCGCTCCCCGACGGCGACCGCACCGCGCTGCGCGGGCGCCGGATCGGATTCGTCTTCCAGTCCTTCCACCTGCTGCCGCACCGCTCGGCGGCCGAGAACGTCGCCCTCGCCACGCTCTACACGTCCGCCCCCGGCCGCCGGGGCGCCGCCGAACGGCGGGAGCGGGCCCGCGCGGCCCTCGTCCAGGTGGGCCTCGGCCACCGGCTGGACGCCCTGCCGACCCGGCTCTCGGGCGGCGAACGGCAGCGGGTCGCGATCGCCCGGGCACTGGTCGGACAACCCTCGCTGCTGCTCTGCGACGAGCCGACCGGCAACCTGGACACCGCCACCGCGGAGTCCGTCCTCGCCCTGCTGGACGAGCTGCACGCGGAGGGCCTGACCGTCCTGCTGATCACCCACGACCCCCAGGTGGCCGCCCGCGGCCGGCGGACGGTGGCGATCCGCGACGGCGTGCTGCGGGAGGTGGCCACGGCATGAGGCCACGCCGCCGCACCCATGTGGTCGAGCCGTCCCGGCTGCCGCTGCGCGACCTGCTCTCCGAGGCCCTGGCCGGGGTGCTCCAGCGGCCCGCCCGCTCGGCACTGACCGGCCTCGGCACCGTCCTCGGGGTCGGCGCCTTCGTGGCCGTCCTCGGGCTGACCGCCACCACCTCGTCCCAGATCGACTCCCGGTTCAGCGTGCTGAGCGCGACCGAGGTGAGCGTGGAGGACACCGGCGGCCCGCGGCCGGAGCTGACCCGGCTCTCCTTCCCCGCCGACGCCGACGCCCGCATCCAGCGGCTGAACGGGGTCGAGGCGGCCGGCGTCTACTGGCCGGTGCGCCAGGCCACCGGCACCGTCCGGGCCGCGCCGGTCGGCCGGCAGAACGGCGGGGACCAGGTGCCGGTGGTCGCCGCCTCGGCGGGCGTCCTGGCGGCGGCCGAGCCGCAGCTGGTCCAGGGCCGGACCTTCGACTCCTGGCACGACGACACCGGCCGGCAGGTCGCCGTGCTCGGCGCCGCGACGGCGGCCCGGCTGGGGATCACCACGCTCGAAACCCAGCCCGCGATCTTCCTGGACGGCAAGCCGTTCACCGTCATCGGGATCATCGGCGACGTCCGGCGCAAGGCCGACCTGCTGCTCTCGGTCACCGTGCCGCGCGGGGCCGCCGAGCGGCTCTGGGGCCCGCCCGACCGGGAGCGGGCGAAGATGATCATCTCCACCAGGATCGGCGCGGCCCAGCAGATCGCCGGCGAGGCCGCGCTCGCGCTGGACCCGGCCCGCCCGGAGAACTTCAAACCGGTACCGCCCCCGGACCCGCGCACCCTGCGATCCAACGTCACCTCCGACCTCGACCAGCTCTTCCTGCTGCTCGCCGGGATCTGCCTGGTGATCGGCGCGGTCGGGATCGCCAACACCACCCTGGTCGCCGTCCTGGAGCGGACCGGCGAGATCGGTCTGCGCCGGGCGCTGGGCGCCAAGGGCCGCCACATCACCGGCCAGTTCCTCACCGAGTCGGCCTCGCTGGGGCTGGTCGGCGGCCTGGTCGGCACCTCGCTCGGGGTGCTCACGGTGCTCGGCGTGGCCCTGGCCCGCGACTGGACCCCGGTGGTCGCACCGGTGACGGTGGCCGCCGCGCCGCTCATCGGCCTGGCCACCGGCCTGCTGGCCGGCGTCTACCCGGCCTGGCGCGCGGCCCGGATCCAGCCCGCGGAGGCGCTGCGGCGCTGACACCGCACCGGGGCGACGCCCGGACCGCACCGGCCGCAGGCGCCGGACGGACGGCCCTCCGGATGTCCCGCTGTACGCCTGGCGGGACATCCGGAGGGACATTCGGCGGGCCGAACGTGGGGCATCGGCGCGACGTTACCGACAAATCGGATATTCCTCACGTAGTGTCAACCCATGCCTACGCCACACGGATCGCGCGGCGGCATGGCTTTCAGCGCCGACGAAGTCCGCGTGCTGCGCCGCGCCCTCGCCCAAGCCCTGCACCCTGTCGTCCCCGCCCACTTCCAGGCCCCCGGCGGGCTGCCGTTCACCGCCACGGGCGCCGAGTTGTGGGCCGAGGACGTCCAGGACGCCCTGCGCCTGACCGAGGCGATCGACGAGGCCGTCCAGGAGGGCGGCCGGTTGCGCGCCTTCCTGCTCGCCGACCTCGGCCGCTACCGGGCCGCGCTGCCCGGCAGCACCGGCGGCTACCTGGAACGTCTGGAGGAGGCGGTCACCGACGGCTACCTCCCCGGCCCCGAGGACCTCACCGCACTGCGCGGACTTACCCGCCAGCCCTGCGGCCAGCACGAACGGGCCCGCCGCTCACGACTGGCCGGCCGCTGCCACGCGCTGGCCGAGGCCGCCGTCCGCGAGCGGCTCGCCCTCACCACCGGCCACCGCCACCTCGTCGCCGTACCGAGCCCCGCCGCACCCCCGAGCAGTCTCCCCACCCCTCTTGGAGGACGGATCCCGATGAGCAGCACCGACGCCGGCGCCGACCAGCCCGCCACCCCCGCGTCCGCGCCCCGCCCGCACCGGATGCCCACCCCGGCCGAGCTCTTCGGCCGCCGCCCCAAGCCCCCGGCCCGCCCCGCGCCCCCCGCCGAGACGGAGGAACTGGAGCTGGCCACCGGCACCGGTTGACCCGAGAGACCGAAGAGGGGCGGCGGGCCGATGGCCCGCCGCCCCTCTTCGCTTCGTTGCCGAACGGTAATCAGCGAAGAGCAGCCCCGAGGATCACCCCGCTGGTATGACTTTGTGCTGCCGGAGTGCCCTCCGGCGGGGGCGGGCTCTGCAGGAACACTCTTTCGTACAGTTCACCGGTCACAAGGCCGGTGGCGGGGCTGGACCATGCCTGGTCCGCCATCGTTCGCTCCCCGATCTGCCCACCCGCGATCTCTGGAGCATGGATGGACCGGTCCACCCTCTACCCGCCGCGACCCCGCGCATGGGCGCCGCCGCGCACGCTACTGCGCCTCGCGGTCGCTGGAACCGCCCTCGCCCTCGCCGCGGTCACCGTGCCGGCATCGGCCGCACCGGCCGTCTCCCCCGGCGCCCCCGTTCCGCCGGCCGCCGTTCAGCCCGGCCGGTTCGTCCAGACGGACCTCACCAGGCTGCTGGACACCCGGGCCGCCATCGGTGTCCCGGCCGATGGGGCGCTCGGCCGGGACAGCACCCTCCGCTTCCCCGTCGGACAGCTTGCGCCCGGTGCCACGGCGGTGGTCCTGAACGTGACAGCGACGGACACCACCGGGGACAGCTTCGTCACCGTCCACCCCGACGGACAGCCACGGCCCCGGACGTCCAACCTCAACTTCACTCCCGGCCAGACGGTGGCCAACCTGGTGACCGTCCCGGTGTCCAACGGATACGTCGACGTGTACAACCACGTCGGCTCGGCCAACCTGATCGCCGACCTGTTCGGGTACTACACCGACGACCCCGCGGTGGCGGCCTCGACCTTCCAGCCGGTCACCCCGTCGCGGGCGCTGGACACCCGCACAACGGGTCCGGGCGGCACCGCGCAACCGGTCGGCGCGGACGCCACGGTCAACCTCAAGCTCGCCGGGCGCAACCGTGTCCCGGCCGCCGGGGCGACGGCCGTGGTGCTCAACGTCACCGCGACCGACACCACGGGCTCCAGCTTCCTCACGGCGTACCCGCACGGCACCTCCCGGCCGGTCACCTCGAACCTCAACTTCACCGCGGGCCAGACGGTGCCCAACCTCGTCACCGTCCCGCTCGGGGCCGACGGCAGCGTCGACCTCTACAACCACGTCGGCACGGCCGACCTGGTCGTGGACGTGTTCGGCTTCTACACCGGCGCCCCCAGCGGCTCCGGCTTCACCTCCACCGGCCCGTCCCGGGTCCTGGACACCCGGGACCCGGGCCGCCACCCCGTCGGCCAGGGCGGCATCCTGAGCTGGTCCGTCAGCGACGAGCCGGCCCTACCCGCCGGCAAGGTGAGTGCCGTCGTGCTGAACGTGACAGCGACCGGTCCGACAGCTGCCAGCCACCTCGACGTGTACCCGGGTGGGAGCCCCCGGCCAAGCAGCTCGAACCTGAACTACAGGGCGGGCGAGACCGTGGCCAACACGGTGATCGTCCCCGTCGACCGCTCCGGGGACATCAACTTCTACAACAACGCCGGTTCGGTGGACGTGGTGGTCGACCTGTTCGGCTACTTCACCGCGCCACAGGGCGGCCCGACCGGGCTGTCGATGGACGGCGCAGGCTGTGACTCCCCCAGCCCCGGTCGCTGGTTCATCCCGAACTTCGGGGCCTCCAAGCTCGGCGCGACCGCGGGCAAGCTTCCCGGCGCCACCGGGCCGGTCTGGACCCAGATGGTCCTGACCGGCCCGGAGGGCACCAAGACGTTCGCGACCGACGCGGCCCAGCCCGACGGCCGACCGCTCTCCGCGCTGATCTTCGAGGGTGACGTGGTCAAGGGCAACACGTACAGCTGGTACGCGTACGCCACCGACGGGGTGCACACCTCCCCGGCCAGCACACCGTGCTACTTCAGGGCCAGCCAGGATCCCGGCTTCATCATGACGATGTCGGATCCGGGCACCAGCCCCATCTACATGGGTCAGACGTTGCACTTCACCTTCACCGCCACGACGGACGAGATCGAGCCCGGGTTCCAGCCGGCGTACTTCAGGTACAGCTTTGCCGGTATCTACGACACCGAGGCGCCGACCGTCCCTGCGGTCAACGGCGCGGCGGCAGTCGACGTCGTACCGAACAACTGGGGCATTCAGAACCTCACCGTCACGGCGGTCAGCGTGGACGGCACCCGGAAGTCGTACGCCGGCAGGAGCTTCTACGTGATCTGGCGCTGACCGGGATTTCTCGCCCAAGGGGGGAGACCGCACACCTGCGGTCTCCCCCCTTCGGCGTGCCGCGGGGGCCGGCGCGGATATCCCGTGGCGGAGCACGGTGTGCGGCTGGCTACCCTTGTGGGGTGAGCGATCAGAGCCCCCTCCCCGCGACCGACGACCTTCCCGAGCAGATGCGCGTCCGGCGCGAGAAGCTGGACCGGCTCCGGGCGGCCGGCGTCGACCCGTACCCGGTCGGCTTCCCCCGGACCAGCACCATCGCGGACCTCCGTGCCAAGCACCCGGACCTGGCGCCGGACACCGCGACCGGCGAGCGGGCCGGCATCACCGGCCGCGTGATCCTCTCCCGGACGGGCGGCAAGCTCTGCTTCGCCACCCTGCGCGACGGCTCCGGCGACCTCCAGGTGATGCTCTCCCTGGACAAGCTGGGCGAGGAGCGGCTGGCCGCCTGGAAGTCCGACATCGACCTCGGCGACCAGGTCGGCGTCGAGGGCGAGGTGATCACCTCCCGCCGCGGCGAGCTGTCGGTGATGGTGGACAGCTGGGCGCTCACCGCCAAGTGCCTGCGCCCGCTGCCGGACAAGCACAAGGGCCTGACCGACCCGGAGGCCCGGGTCCGCCAGCGGTACGTCGACCTGATCGTCAACCCCGAGGCCCGCGAGATCCTGCACCTGCGCTCCAAGGTGGTCCGCTCGATCCGCCGCACCTACGAGGAGCGCGGCTACATCGAGGTCGAGACCCCGATGCTCCAGCCGGTGCACGGCGGCGCCAACGCGCGCCCGTTCAAGACGCACATCAACGCGTACGACATCGACCTCTTCATGCGGATCGCCCCCGAGCTGTACCTCAAGCGGCTGGTGGTCGGCGGCGCGGAGAAGGTCTTCGAGATCAACCGCAACTTCCGCAACGAGGGCGCCGACTCCACCCACAACCCGGAGTTCACCTCGCTGGAGTCGTACGAGGCCTACGGCGACTACGACACCCAGGCCGAGCTGATCCGGGCGACGATCATCAACGCCGCCCGCGACGCGCTGGGCACCACGGTGATCCGCGGCCTCGACCCGCACGGCGTCGAGCACGAGATCGACCTGGCCGAGCCGTGGGCCGAGGTCAGCGTCTACCCCGGCATCTCCGCCCACCTGGGCACCGAGGTCACCCCGGAGACCTCGGTCGAGGAGCTGCGCAAGCTGGCCGCCGAGCACGGCATCCCCTTCGAGAAGGAGTGGGGCCACGGCCAGATCGTGCTGGAGATGGTCGAGCGCCTGCTGGAGGAGAACGCCGTCGCGCCGACCTTCATCAAGGACTACCCGACCGAGGTCTCCCCGCTGACCCGCCAGCACCGCTCGGTCGCGGGCGTGGCCGAGAAGTGGGACCTGGTGATCTTCGGCACCGAGATCGGCACCGCCTACTCCGAGCTGGTCGACCCGGTCGAGCAGCGCGCCCGCCTGACCGCGCAGTCCCTGCTGGCGGCCGGCGGCGACGTCGAGGCGATGCAGGTCGACGAGGACTTCCTGCGGGCCCTGGAGTACGCGATGCCGCCCACCGGCGGCCTCGGCCTCGGGGTGGACCGCCTGATCATGCTGCTCACCGGCAAGAACATCCGGGAGACCGTGCTCTTCCCCCTGGTCAAGCCGGAGCCCAAGGCGTCCGCCGCCACCGCGGCGGAGAAGACCGAGGAGGAGTGACCTGATGGACTACGTCAGCGCGATCGTCCCGCCGCTGGTCATGGCGATCGGCTTCGGCTTCCTGGTGCGGGCCATCATCCGCAGCCAGGGCGGGGCCCAGAAGTCCAAGGAGGACCTGGTCGACTGACCCGCCAGCCGCCCACGAACACCGGCGCGCCGCCATTCCCGATTCCCGGGGGTGGCGGCGCGCCGGTTTGGTGGCACTTCACAAGATTTGCCCCATTCACTCCCTATCCTGGCCGCACTATGGTCCGGCAACTCGGCGAACTTGAGAACGCCATCATGACCCGGGTGTGGCAGTGGAACCGACCGGTCACGGTTCGCGAGGTTCTCCTGGATCTGCAGGCGGAACGCGAAATCGCGTACACCACGGTGATGACCGTCCTGGACAAGCTCCACCGAAAGGGCTGGCTGCGCCGCGAGCGCGCCGGCCGGGCCTATCGATATGAGCCGGTCTCGTCCCGCGAGGCGTACACGGCGGCGCTGATGAACGACGCCTGGGCCACCAGTGACAATCCCGCGGCCGCCCTGGTGCACTTCTTCGGCCTGATGTCGCCCGAGCAACGGGAGGCGCTGCGGGACGCGTTGCGGGTGGCCGCCCTGTTCCCGGCCGATCCCGCCCCGCCGGATTCCGCGGAGCCCGGGGCGGATACCGGGGAGACCGGAGCGGGGCCGGCGCGATAACGTCCCGCCATGGAGGTCACCATCCGCCGGGCGCGGACCACGGACGTGCGGACAGTGCGCAGGCTCATCGACGCCTACTCGCGCGACGGCATTCTGCTCGACAAGCCCACCGTCACACTGTTCGAGTCCGTCCAGGAGTTCTGGGTCGCGGAACGCGACGACAACGGGGCGGTGGTGGCCTGCGGCGCACTGCACGTCATGTGGGAGGACCTCGCGGAGGTTCGTACGCTCGCCGTCGATCCGTCCTGCCGCGGACACGGCGTCGGGCATCTGCTGCTGGAGAAGCTGCTGCAGACCGCGCGCTGGCTGGGCGTCCGTCGGATTTTCTGCCTGACGTTCGAGGTGCCCTTCTTCGCGAAACACGGTTTCGTCGAGATCGGTGAGCTCCAGGAAACCGATGATGGTACGACAGATCCGGCGGCGATCGCTACGGATGTCTATGAAGAACTTCTCCGCTCGTACGATGAAGGTGTCGCGGAGTTCCTCGACCTGGAGCGCGTGAAGCCCAACACTCTGGGCAACTCGCGCATGCTGCTGCACCTGTGAGCGGCTCCCGACCCCCTCAGGGGTTTGTGTTTTCCGCTGAAAGGCGCTTTCCTTTCCTTAGGCAATGGGTCGTTTAGCGGAAAGGGAAGCCCGTGGCACAGAGGGTGCAGGTCATTCTTGAAGACGATCTCGACGGCGGTTCGGCGGACGAGACGGTGACGTTCGCGCTCGACGGCGTTGCCTACGAGATCGATCTGAAGAGCGCCAACGCGGACAAGCTCCGCGGTCTGCTGGCGCCGTACGTGGAGAAGGGCCGCAAGCAGAGCGGCCGGCTCGCCGGCGCCCGCCGTCCGGGCCGCGGCGCTGCCCCGCGCCCGTCCGGCAGCGCTCCGGACACCGCGAAGATCCGGGCGTGGGCCAAGGAGCAGGGCCTGGAGGTCAACGACCGCGGCCGGGTCCCGAGCAACGTCCGGCAGGCCTACGAGGAGGCCAACGCATCCTGACACCGGCGCTACCGGAGGGCCGGAACGGGTGCGGGGTGCCGGCGCGGACCGGAGGCTTTCCCGGCACACGCGCGGGGCGCGGAGGGTCCTCCTCCGCGCCCCGCGGCACATGCCGGGGCAGCGGGGCGCGGGGGCGGGCGCCCGTTCGGGCACCCGCAGGGGCAGCGGTGGGGGCACCGGTCCGGCCGGTGTTCCCGGCACCGGTGTCCGGGGTCCGCGCCGGACGGTGTTCCGGGATCCGCCGCGAACCGCCGCCCGGAGCGCGTTCCGGGCGGTGTTCCGGGCGGCGGAACAATCACAGGCTGTGCAACGCTGTAGGAGCGAAGCGGTAACGCCGGCACCACCGGGACGGCCTACCGGCCGCAGCTGCCGCAGCTGAACCACCGTCACCGCCGGCCGACTTCTCGCCAGGCGAACACCGCCACCGCGGAAACTGCGCGAGAACCGCCCCGATACCGGGTATGAATGCAGGTGGACGGGGTCCTGGACCCCGCCCGGGGCAGTTAGCGCGACCGGACGGGGGCTGTCCGGATCCGCCGGGCCCGGCGTTGTTCGCCGATGGCGTAGCGGTATCTGGTGCATCCGGCCCACCTGTGGGAACACCGTCTTCCAGCATCAGGTTGGGATTGGTGTCGGCTGGTCGCGCAGCAAGTCGCTCCCGTACCGGGGAGTGAATCCGTGGGCCGCGCCGCTGAGCGGGACTAGCATGCGGAAGGACAGGGCGGGGACCGACCCCGAACTGCCCGACCGCTCTGAGGAGCGATAAACGATGTTCGAGAGGTTCACCGACCGCGCGCGGCGGGTTGTCGTCCTGGCTCAGGAAGAAGCCCGGATGCTCAACCACAACTACATCGGCACCGAGCACATCCTCCTGGGTCTGATCCACGAGGGTGAGGGTGTCGCCGCTAAGGCCCTGGAGAGCCTCGGGATTTCTCTTGAGGCCGTTCGCCAGCAGGTCGAGGAGATCATCGGCCAGGGCCAGCAGGCCCCGTCCGGTCACATTCCCTTCACGCCCCGGGCGAAGAAGGTCCTGGAGCTTTCGCTCCGCGAGGCCCTGCAGCTCGGCCACAACTACATCGGTACCGAGCACATCCTGCTCGGCCTGATCCGCGAGGGCGAGGGCGTCGCCGCCCAGGTCCTGGTGAAGCTGGGCGCCGACCTCAACCGGGTGCGCCAGCAGGTCATCCAGCTGCTCTCCGGGTACCAGACCGGTGGCGGCAAGGAGTCGGCCACGGCCGGCGGGCCCGCCGAGGGCACCCCGTCGACCTCGCTGGTCCTGGACCAGTTCGGCCGCAACCTCACCCAGGCCGCCCGCGAGGCCAAGCTCGACCCGGTCATCGGGCGCGAGAAGGAGATCGAGCGGGTCATGCAGGTGCTGTCCCGCCGCACCAAGAACAACCCCGTGCTGATCGGTGAGCCCGGCGTCGGCAAGACCGCCGTGGTCGAGGGCCTGGCCCAGGCGATCGTCAAGGGCGAGGTCCCGGAGACGCTCAAGGACAAGCAGCTCTACACGCTGGACCTCGGTGCCCTGGTGGCCGGCTCGCGCTACCGCGGTGACTTCGAGGAGCGCCTGAAGAAGGTGCTCAAGGAGATCCGCACCCGCGGCGACATCATCCTGTTCATCGACGAGCTGCACACCCTGGTCGGCGCGGGCGCCGCCGAGGGCGCCATCGACGCCGCCAGCATCCTCAAGCCGATGCTGGCCCGTGGCGAGCTGCAGACCATCGGTGCCACCACGCTCGACGAGTACCGCAAGCACCTGGAGAAGGACGCCGCGCTGGAGCGCCGCTTCCAGCCGATCCAGGTCGCCGAGCCGTCGCTGCCGCACACCATCGAGATCCTCAAGGGCCTGCGCGACCGCTACGAGGCCCACCACCGGGTCTCCATCACGGACGCCGCCCTGGTCGCCGCCGCCACCCTGGCCGACCGCTACATCTCGGACCGCTTCCTGCCGGACAAGGCCATCGACCTCATAGGCCGGCTC
>NZ_CP026498.1:7153561-7307628 GCF_002953255.1 Streptomyces sp. CB01881 | reverse complement strand
GGTCATCCGGCGGATGCGCATCCGCCGGATGACCGCGCCGCCGGACCTGCGCGAGTTCGACGAGAAGATCGCCGACGTTCGCCGCGAGAAGGAGAGCGCGATCGACGCGCAGGACTTCGAGAAGGCCGCGTCCCTGCGCGACGACGAGAAGCAGCTCCTTCAGGCCAAGGCCAAGCGCGAGAAGGAGTGGAAGGCCGGCGACATGGACGTCGTCGCGGAGGTGGACGAGGAGCTCATCGCCGAGGTCCTGGCCACCGCCACCGGCATCCCGGTCTTCAAGCTCACCGAGGAGGAGTCCTCCCGGCTGCTGCGCATGGAGGACGAGCTGCACAAGCGCGTCATCGGCCAGAAGGACGCCATCAAGGCGCTCTCCCAGGCCATCCGGCGCACCCGTGCGGGCCTCAAGGACCCGAAGCGCCCCGGCGGCTCGTTCATCTTCGCCGGCCCGTCCGGTGTCGGTAAGACCGAGCTGTCCAAGACGCTCGCCGAGTTCCTCTTCGGCGACGAGGACGCGCTGATCTCGCTCGACATGTCGGAGTTCTCGGAGAAGCACACCGTCTCCCGGCTCTTCGGCTCGCCCCCCGGCTACGTGGGCTACGAGGAGGGCGGCCAGCTCACCGAGAAGGTGCGCCGCAAGCCGTTCTCCGTCGTCCTCTTCGACGAGGTCGAGAAGGCCCACCCGGATATCTTCAACTCGCTGCTGCAGATCCTGGAGGACGGTCGCCTGACCGACTCCCAGGGCCGCGTGGTCGACTTCAAGAACACCGTCATCATCATGACGACCAACCTCGGCACCCGGGACATCTCCAAGGGCTTCAACCTGGGCTTCGCGGCCACGGGTGACACCCAGACCGGGTACGAGCGGATGAAGGCGAAGGTCGGCGAGGAGCTCAAGCAGCACTTCCGCCCCGAGTTCCTGAACCGCGTCGACGACATCGTGGTCTTCCACCAGCTGTCCGAGGAAGACATCATCCAGATTGTCGACCTGATGATCGACAAGGTGGACGGCCGCCTCAAGGACCGCGACATGGGCCTGGAGCTCAGCGTCGAGGCCAAGAAGCTGCTGGCCAAGCGCGGCTACGACCCGATCCTGGGTGCCCGTCCGCTGCGCCGCACCATCCAGCGCGAGATCGAGGACCACCTCTCCGAGAAGATCCTCTTCGGCGAGCTGCGGGCCGGCCACATCGTGGTCGTCGGTGTCGAGGGCGAGGGCAAGGACGCGAAGTTCACCTTCACCGGTGTGGAGAAGTCCGCGGTCGCGGACACTCCGGCCGCCGTTGCCTCGCCGGGTCCGGACCTGACGAAGTAGCAACATTTAACAGATAACAGACAACGGTCTGAGCCCCCGGCGTTCGCGCCGGGGGCTCAGACCGTTTTACGCGCGTTGGCAAAACCTGTGATCCACCCCACGAAGCCGCAGGTGGCGGGCGCGCTCAGGGGGTGGTGCGAGTGCGACCAAATCAACTGTCATCTTTAATGGCAATGACGTTGACGGATCGTCAGCTGATAGGGAGTCGCGGAGCATAGCGGTGTGGCCATGTCACGGTCAAGGTCTATCTTTTCCGTCGACCCTTGGATCAAATGTCGTCCACCTGTCTTTCATTTGGTTTACCGGAAGGCCATGAGCCGGACCGGTTTGGGGAGGACGTCACAACGTTGAAGATGACCAGGAAAGCCGCTGCGGGCGTTTCGGCCGCCGCGGTCATAGCCGCGCTCGGCGCGGGGCTGCTCCCGGGCACGGCCTACGCCGCCGGTTCCGCCCCGGTGCCGCAGGACCCGGCCGACGCCGTTCAGGTCAGCACTGAACACAACCTGCCGGGCCCGCTCACCGAGAAGGTCGAGGCCGAGCAGAAGGCCGCCACCGAGCAGCTCCTCGCCGGCACCGCCAAGATCGAGCAGCACGGCGGCGGCAGCAGCATCAAGCTCGGCAAGGACAAGTACGTCGAGCTGGCCCGTGAGCGCACGGACAAGATCTTCACCATCCTGGTCGACTTCAGTGACCAGGTGGACAACACCACGAAGACGCCGGACGGCAAGACCAAGTTCGGTGGCACCCCTGGTCCGGTGCACAACCAGATCGAGAAGCCCGACGCGGCGACCAACAACTCGACGCTCTGGCAGGCTGACTACAACCAGCAGCACTACCAGGACATGTACTTCAGCAAGACCCAGGACTCGCTGAAGACGTTCTACGAGAAGCAGTCCTCGGGCCGCTACACCGTCGACGGCCAGGTCACCGACTGGGTCAAGGTGCCGTGGAACGAGGCCCGTTACGGCTCGGACTACTGCGGCCAGCACGTCTGCAACAACGCGCAGGACCTGATCCGCGACGGCATCAACGCCTGGGTCGCCGACCAGAAGGCCAAGGGCCAGACGGACGCTCAGATCAAGGCCACCATCTCGCAGTACGACCAGTGGGACCGGTACGACTACAACCACAACGGCAACTTCAACGAGCCGGACGGTTACATCGACCACTTCCAGATCGTGCACGCCGGTGAGGACCAGTCGGCGGGCGGCGGCAAGCAGGGCACCGACGCGCTCTGGGCCCACCGCTCGTACGTCTACGGCACCCAGCGCGGCTCGACCGGCCCGGCGAACAACCTGCTCGGCGGCACCCCGGTCGGCGACACCGGCATCTGGATCGGCGACTACACCATGCAGCCCGAGAACGGCGGCCTCGGTGTCTTCGCCCACGAGTACGGTCACGACCTCGGCCTGCCGGACCTGTACGACACCTCGGGCAGCGGGATCGACAACTCGGTCGGCTTCTGGTCGCTGATGTCCTCCGGCTCCTGGCTGGGCGAGGGCAAGAACTCGATCGGCGACATGCCGAACGACCTCGACGTCTGGAGCAAGCTCAAGCTCGGCTGGCTGAAGTTCGACAAGGCCAAGGCCGGCACCGAGTCGACGCACCACATCGGCCCGGTGGAGTACAACTCCAAGCTGCCGCAGGCGCTCGTCGTCGACCTGCCCAAGAAGGTCGTCACCACCGAGATCAACACCCCGTTCGCGGGTGCCAACGAGTGGTGGAGCGGCAGCGCCGACAACCTCGACGTCACGCTGACCCGCGACGTCGACCTGACCGGCAAGACCAAGGCCTCGCTCTCGGCGAAGGCCTGGTACGACCTGGAGCAGGACTTCGACTACGCCTACGGCGAGGTCTCCACCGACGGTGGCGCCACCTGGAAGGCCCTGGAGGGCACCTTCAACGGCACCGCCCTCCCGCACAACGCCGCCGACAAGGCGTCGCTGAGCGGCAACTCGGGCAACAAGTGGGGCGACCTGGTCTTCCCGCTGGACGCCTACGCCGGCAAGGCCGTCAAGGTCCGCTTCCACAACACCACCGACGGCGGTCTGCACCTCAAGGGCCTGGCCCTGGACGAGATCAGCGTCACCGCCGACGGCGCCACCGTCTTCACCGACGGTGCCGAGAACGGTGACAACGGCTGGGCCGCCAAGGGCTTCTCCCGCATCGCCGGCAAGTTCTCGAACGAGTACGCGAACTACTACATCGCCGAGAACCGCCAGTACATCTCGTACGACCGGACCCTCAAGACCGGCCCGTACAACTTCGGCTTCGGTGCCGCCAAGCCGAACTGGGTGGAGCACTACCCGTACCAGGCCGGCCTGCTGATCTGGTACTGGGACGAGTCGCAGAGCGACAACAACGTCACCAACCACCCGGGCGAGGGTCTGATCCTCCCGATCGACTCGCACCCGACCCCGATCAAGTGGGCCGACGGCACCCTGATGCGCCCGCGCATCCAGGGCTACGACTCGCCCTTCGGCTCGCGCAAGACCGACGCGCTGACCCTGCACAAGGCCGGCGTCGAGACCGTCGTCCCGCGCGCCAAGGGCGTCGACGAGTTCAGCGACCTGAAGTCGTACTGGTCCGAGGACAACAAGTACAGCAGCGTCAAGGTCCCGAAGACCGGTACCAGCATCGAGGTCGAGAACGAGTCCTCGAACTACCTGGAGACCTGGATCCGGGTCCGCCCGGTCGACAACTGATCGAAACGAGCAGTGACGATCAGCCTCTGACCAGGCATCACTGATTCACCCGTCCGGCCCGTCCCCGCACCCGCGGGGGCGGGCCGGACGTTCTTTCGGCCCGGCTCCCCCGGCTCACTCCGGCTCAGGACGGCTCAGCCCGACGCAGAACGGCTCAGCCCGACTCGCTCCGGCGCAGGACGGCTCGGAGCGACTCGACGTGGCTCGGCTCGGAGCGGTTCAGAGCGGTTCAGAGCCGTTAGAGCGGCCGCTTCGGCAGCAGGGCGAGAAAGGCGTCCACCGCCTCCGCGATCTCCTTCTCGGTCCAGTCCAGCGCGTCGGCCGCCACGGTGACCTCGGTCATCGACAGGCCGGGCAGTTCCCGCTCCCGCCAGGCGCCGAACAGGGCCGTCCCCGCCTCCTCCGCCAGCCGAAGGCCCGCGGTGTCCAGCTCCTCCGGGGTGTAGGGCAGCCAGAGCTGGAACTGGTGGGTGTGCGGCGGCGCCGGGTGGACCCGCGCGCCCGGGACCACCGCGAACGCCTCCGCGAGCGCCGCCGCGACCGTCTTGGCGTGCGTCACGTACCCGGCCAGCCGCGGCAGTTCGCGGTCCAGCCCGGCCAGGGCGGCCAGCGCGGCCGGCCACTGCTGGAAGAGCTGGCCCCCGTAGCGGTGCCGCCAGGCCCTGGCGGTCCGGACGAAGGCCGAGCCGCCGGCCAGCGCGGCACCGCTGATCCCGCCGAGCGTCTTGTAGAAGGAGACGTAGACCGAGTCGGCCGTCGCGGTGATCTCCGGCAGCGAACGCCCGAAGTGGACGGCCGACTCCCAGATCCGCGCGCCGTCCAGGTGCAGCGCCGCCCCGTGCCCCTCCCGGACCACCGCGGCGACCGCCTCCAGCTCCGCCCAGGTCGGCAGGACGAACCCGGCCTCGCGCAGCGGCAGCTCCACGATCATCGCGGCGTACGGCTCGTCGAACGCCTCCAGCTCGGCCACCGTCGGCAGCCGCGGCGCGACGGTGGGCCAGACGCTGCGCAGGCCCCCCAGCACGGTGAGGGCGTGCCGTTCGTGCTGCTCGGTGTGGCCGAGCGGGTGCGTCGCGACCGTCGGCAGGCGGGCGGCCTCGGCGTGGATCCGCAGCGCCACCTGCTGGGCCATGGTGCCGGTCGGGAAGAACGCCGCATCCTCGGTGCCGAGCAGTCCGGCGACCTTCTCCTCCAGGGCGCCGACCACGCCGTCCCCGTACATGTCCGGCCGGCGGTCCAGGTCGTACACGCCCTCGGCGTCCTCGGCCAGGGCGGCCAGGTGCTCGCGCAGGGTCCGCGGCCGGGTGCCGGAGAGCAGCCGCTCGCAGCCGCGCCGCGCGGCGAAGCGGCGCTCCTGGAGGCCCGGACCGTGGCCGCCTTCGGTGGATTCGCTCCTGTTGGGATACATGTGTCGATGGTCCCGCAGTGGAGGCCTCCGGTCAGCGGTGCGGGCGTGTGCCCCGGATCCGCACCCCGGAGGCGTCCAAACCCCGGGGGCGGGTGGCACTGGTCACAGCGGCGCGAGGCGATACGACCAGCCGTAGTAGACGACCCGGACGGACGCACGGAACGGTCCAGGCCGTGAACCGACGATCGGATCGTCTGATCGTTACTCCGTCAGCTTGAATCTCCGGCGCCACGCCGACTACACGCCGTAGTACGTCACACCGTTTGGGACTCCGCCCGGTGACGGTTACACCTGAGTGGTCCCCCGCTCAGCACGCCCGAACGGGCTCGTTGTGCCGCCCCCGTACGTCCGTGAGGTTGAGCTCCCCGATGTCTTCCGTCCCGCCCATGGGGCCGGCCCTCCGCCGCCTCGCCGCCCGCGCGGCGACCCAGGCGGCGGCCTGGCAGCCCCGGCTCGGCCAGGCCGTCCGCACCCACGCCGCCCCGCTGCGCGCGCTCACCGCGCCCGGCCGCGCCCTGCCCCTCGGCCCGCTCGGCGCCGACCGGCACCGCACCGTCACGGCGGTCGGGGCCAGCGCGGTGATACTGTCCGGCGCCCTGCTGCTCGCCGCCCCCGGCAGCGCCTCGGCGCAGACGGTCATACCGACCACCCCCGGCAACTCGGCGTTCACGGCCGCTCAGGGCGCGACTCCCACCGCGGCTCTCGTCCAGGTGGCGGGCCCGAGTTCGTACAAGCTGCCGCACCAGCACGACTCCGCCCAGAAGTACGTGGCGGTCGCCGCCAACCTGCTGGCCACCGAGCCGCCCGCGGCCGCCCCGGCGCCGTCCGCCGACCAGACGCCCGCCGCCGAGCCGGCCCCCGAGCCCGCGCCGGCCCCGGCCCCCGCCCCGGCCCCCGCTCCGGCTCCGGCTCCGGCTCCGGCTCCGGCTCCCGACTGGTCCGCCCCCGTCCCGGGCGCGCCGACCAGCAACCCGTACGGGGTGGCCAACCCCGAGTACGCGGCCGGCTACCACACCGGGGTGGACTTCGCGGTCGCCCCGGGCACCCCGCTGCTCGCGGTCGGCAACGCCACCGTCGTGTCGGCCGGCTGGGACGGCGCCTACGGCAAGGAGGTCGTGCTCCGGCTCCCCGACGGGCGCTTCGCGCAGTACGCGCACATGTCGTCGATCTCGGTGTCGGCGGGCGAGCGGGTGTCGGCGGCCGAGCAGATCGGCAAGTCCGGGAGCACCGGCAACTCGACCGGGCCGCACCTGCACTTCGAGATCCGCTCCAGCAACCACTACGGCTCGGTGATCAACCCGATCGCGTACCTCTCCGGGCACGGGGTCACCGGGTTCTGAGCGGCCCACAGCTCCGACGGGCCCCCAGGGCGCGGTCGGGCGTCCGGGCCGCCACCGGGTGTTCGAGTGCGGCCCCGGCCCGGTCAGACGCGCGTTGCGGGGTGGTCGATCAGGGCGCCGATCTCCAGCGCGACCCGCTGCGCGGCCGCCATCGCCTCCTCCAGCGTGGCCACCTTCACCGCGTCGTCCGGCACGTGCCCGGCCGCCTCTTCGTCGGAGGTGTCCTGCTTGAGCAGGAACAGCGCCGAGTTGATGGCGAACAGCGACATCGCGGCGCGCAGCCTGTCCTCGAAGGTGGCCTCCGGGCCGTGCACCAGCCGGACCATCGCGACCATCCGCTCCTTGAACTCCAGCCCGGCCGGCGAGTCGCGCAGCGCGGGCTGGTTCTCGTGGAAGAAGCGCAGCAGCGGCGCCCGCTCGGACATGCCCGCCGCGAACCGCCGGATCAGCTCGTCCCGCAGCTCCGGTGTCCAGGGCCGCTCGCGCCCCCACGCGATGGTCTCGTCGATCGGAGCGGCCATGCTCTCGACGATGCCGTGGACGATGTCGTCCTTGGTCTTGAAGTGGTAGTAGAGCGCGGCCTTGGTGACGCCCAGCCGGTCGGCGATCTCCCGCAGCGAGGTCTGCTCGTAGCCCTGCTCGGAGAAGAGCTCCAGTGCCACCACGATGATGCGGGCCCGGGTGTCGCTGCGGGGGCTGTGCGGAGTACCCATGGCCTGCCTCATGACTGCGTCGGTTGACTACTACTCGTTCGTCGGGTGCCGTTCGACACCTTCCCCGGGCTCATTCTCCCTGCCCAGGACACCGGCCGGGAAACTGGCTTGACGACCGGCTAGCGAACAACCTACCGTGCCCACGGTCAACAAACTAGCCGGGCGACAAGTAAGTGAGCCGCGAAGGCCCGACCGGTCGTCCGATCCTGTCCGGGAGACCCCACCCATGTCACAACCCAAGGCCGACAACCCGGCACCGGAGAAGAAGACGTCCGAGGAGGAGGAGCAGGCGCGCTCCCCCCGTGAGATCCGCCTGGTGATGGTCGGCCTGGTGGTCACCATGCTGCTCGCCATGCTCGACGGCCTGATCGTCGGCACCGCGATGCCGACCATCGTCGGCGACCTCGGCGGCGCCGAGCACCTGTCCTGGGTGGTCACCTCGTACACCCTGGCCACCGCCGCCTCCACCCCGATCTGGGGCAAGCTCGGCGACCTCTACGGCCGCAAGGGCACCTTCCTCACCTCGATCGTGATCTTCCTGGTGGGCTCGGCCCTCTCCGGCCTCTCCCAGAACATGAACGAGCTGATCGGCTTCCGCGCCCTCCAGGGCCTGGGCGCCGGCGGTCTGATGGTCGGCGTGATGTCGATCATGGGCGCGCTGGTCCCGCCGCGCGACCGCGGCAAGTACCAGGGCATGTTCGCCGCGGTGATGGCGCTCGCCACCATCGGCGGCCCGCTGGTCGGCGGCTTCATCACCGACCACCTGAGCTGGCACTGGACGTTCTACATCAACCTGCCGCTCGGCGCGGTCGCGCTCGCCGTCGTCATGGTCACCCTGAAGCTGCCGAAGGTCCGCAGCAAGGCCCGGATCGACTACCTCGGCGCCGTCCTGCTCACCACCGGCATCACCGCGCTGACCCTGATCACCACCTGGGGCGGCCAGGAGTACGCCTGGGGCTCCAAGCAGATCCTGGGCCTGGCCGCGCTGGCCGCCGCCACCCTGATCGCCTTCTGCTACGTCGAGCAGCGGGTCCAGGAGCCGATGCTCCCGCTCGGCCTGTTCAAGAACCTGAACTTCACCCTGGTCTCGATCATCGGCTTCGTGGTCGGCTTCGTGATGTTCGGCTCGACCGTCTTCCTGCCGCTGTACCAGCAGATCGTCCAGGGCGCCTCGGCCACCAACTCCGGCCTGCTGCTGATGCCGATGATGTTCGGCATGCTGGTCGTCTCACTGGTGGTCGGCCAGGCGGTGACCAAGACCGGCAAGTACCGGATCTTCCCGATCATCGGCACGATCGTGATGACCGCCGGCATGGTCCTGCTCTCCACGCTCTCCACCGACACCAGCAGCTTCGTCGCGTCCTGCTGGATGGTCGTGCTCGGCGCCGGCATGGGCTTCCTGATGCAGATCACCATGCTGGTCGCGCAGAACAGCGTCGAGCTGAAGGACATGGGCGTGGCCAGCTCCACCGCCACGCTGTTCCGCACCATCGGCGGCTCCTTCGGCGTCGCGCTGTTCGGTGCGCTGTTCAACAACCGCGTCGCCGCGACCATGAAGGACCGGCTCGGCGAGGCGGCCGCGAACGGCGGCGGCAAGGGTGACCCGAGCCAGCTGAGCCCGGCCGCACTCAAGGCGCTGCCCGCCCCCGTCCAGGACGCCTACCACCACGCCGTGGCCAACGGCATGCACACCGTCTTCCTGTGGGGCGCCGGGGTCGCGGTGATCGCGGTCGCCGCCGCGCTCTTCATCCGCGAGATCCCGCTGCGCGGCGCCGGTGCTCCGGCACCGGAGGGCGACGGCAAGGCCACCGAGCCCAATGCCGAAGCCGTCGCGATCTGACGTCCCGCCACCCGGAGATCCCCCTCTTCCTTCCAGGAGAGGGGGATTTCCTGTTTCCGCTCGCCGGACCGGCGGGAACCGCGGCGGCGGCGCGCACGGCCGCCTCCCCGGGCGACTACTGCGGCAGCCGGTAGACACCCTGCTCGACCGGCTCGACCAGGCCGTCGGCGACCAGGCCGTCCAGCGCCCGGGCCCGCTGCACCGCGTCCGGCCAGACGGCGTCCAGCCGGGCCTGCTCGACCGTGCCGTGCTCGGCACGCAGCACCGCCAGCAGCTTCCCGCGGACCTGCCGGTCGGTCCCCTCGTACGACTGGCCTCGCCGGGCCGGGCCCTCGTACGGCGGGCGGCCCGCCCGCTGCCAGGCGCAGCCGGCGAACAGCGGGCAGCCGCCGCACTCCGGGCTCCGGGCCGTGCAGACCAGTGCGCCCAGCTCCATCACGGCGACGGCCCAGGTCGCCGCCGTCGCGGTGTCGTCGGGAAGCAGCGCGGTCGCCGTCCGCCGCTCGGCGGCCGTGGTGGCCTGCGCCGGGTACTCGACACCCGTCACCGCCCGGGCGAACACCCGGCGGACGTTGGTGTCCAGCACCACGTGGCGCTGCCGGAAGGCGAACGAGGCGACCGCGGCCGCCGTGTACTCCCCCACCCCGGGCAGCGAGAGCAGCGTCGCGTGGTCGTCCGGGACGAGGCCGCCGTGCTCCTCGGTGATCGCCACCGCCGCCGCGTGCAGGCGCAGCGCCCGCCGCGGGTAGCCGAGCCGGCCCCACATCCGGACCGCCTCACCGGGCGCCTCGGCGGCCAGGTCGGCCGGCGTCGGCCACCGCTCCAGCCACGCCGCGTAGGCGGGCAGCACCCGCTTCACCGGGGTCTGCTGGAGCATGAACTCGCTCACCATCACCGCCCAGGGCGAGGCCTCGGGAGTCCGCCAGGGCAGCTCGCGGGCGTTGGCCTCGTACCAGCCGAGGACGGTCGAGTGCAGCACCGGCAGCGGCACCGGCAGCCGGTCGGTGGCGGCACTGGGGGCGGGGGTGACGGTGATGGCAGCCATGGCCCTTCGATCCTCCCACGCCCGTCCGGGCTTCCGAAGCGGAGTGGATGATTCCGTATCGCCTCGCGAAACCCCCCGCTCGGCCTCCCTCGAACGGCGCAAATGGCGGATCATGTGAAGGAAGGGGCGACTGTGCGGTGTTGGTGAGTCACAGGGCACACACTGTCTCGTAGAGTTTGGGCGTGCCCTCTCTCCGTCAACCCGTGGGACCGCTGCCGGCTTCGATCTACTGGCGACGACGCGTCGTCGTGCTCGTCGCCGTCGCCGCGGTCGTCGCCCTGATCGCCTGGCTGATGTCCGATCAGGGCGGTGGCGACGGCGGATCATCCGGCAAGGCCGCGCAGGCCGCACCCTCCCAGTCCCAGACCCCCGCCCAGGCGATCACGCCCGGCGCCTCCCCCAGCGGCTCCGCGAACAACCCGCGCCCCGGCAGCGGCAGCGGCGGTACCAACCCGGGCGGCGGCGCGGTCTCCGGCTCCGGCGGCGGCGACGTCAGCCTCAGCACCGGCGGCACGGGCGGCGCGCCCAACCCCGCCCCCGCGACCGGCGGTGCGGCGGGCGGCGGCGCCGCGGGTGGTGCGGCCGCGGGCGGCGGTACGGCCGGCGGCACCGGCGGCGGCACCAGTGGCAGCGGCGGCAGCGGCGGCGGTGCTCCCGCGGTGAACACCCCCGAGGTCATGGCGCTGCCCGTCTGCGCCTCCTCGCAGGTGACGCTGGAGCTGGCCGGAGCCCAGAACTCCTACCAGCCCAAGGACAAGCCGAAGCTGGCGCTGACCGTCCACAACTCCTCGGCCGCCAACTGCCGGGTGGACCTCGGCCGGACCGCCTCCGCCATCACCGTCACGGCCAGCAACGGCGAGCGCATCTGGTCCTCCGGCGACTGCCCGTCCGACCGTAGCGGCAACTGGGTGCAGATCCCGGCGAACGGCAGCCTGACCGAGACCTTCACCTGGGACCGCAGCCGCAGCAAGCAGCAGTGCGCCACGGCCGACCCGGCGCCCGCACCGGCCGGCAACTACCTGGTGGTCGCCGACCTCACCGGCCTCTCCGGCGGCCAGGTGTCGGCGCGCTCCTCGATCCGCCTGGAGAGCTGAGCCCGCCTCACCCACCTCCCCGAAGCCCCGGCCCTTCCCGCCGGGGCTTCGGCGTGTCTCCGGGTGCTCGCGGGCGGCGCCCCCTGCCCCGGTCCCGGTGCCCCGGGGGCCGGTCCTTCCCGGGCGGCCCCCGTCCGCGCGGCGGCCTTCACGAGTGCCCGCGACCGTGTCCGACTGCTTCCGGCCGTTTCCGGCCGTTTCCGGTCGGACCGGCGGAGCGGCCCGCTGCGGCGGCGTTGAGGAACGGTGTCGGCCGGTGTCCGCACGTGTCGGCGGGTGACGCCCGGCCGGCTCCCGGCTTGCCGGAATCCGGGTTCCTCCGTGCCTTCCTCCCGGTTCACCCCGAAACCCCGGTGACGCCCGATGTCCTTGGCGTGTCTCCGGTATGACGAGCCGAAAGCACAACGACGCGGTCGCCCAGGACGGCAACGGCCACGGCACCCACGTCGCCGCGACCATCGCCGGGTCCGCGTACGGGGTGGCCAAGAGCGCCAAGGCGGTCGGCGTCCGGGTGCTCGACAACAACGGCTCCGGAACCACCGCGGGCGTGATCGCGGGCGTCAACTGGGTCACCCAGAACGCGAGGAAGCCCGCCGTCGCCAACCTCAGCCTCGGCGGCTCGGCCAGCACCTCGCTGGACAACGCGGTGGCCGACTCGATCGCCTCCGGCGTCACCTACGCGATAGCCGCCGGCAACTCCGGGAGCCTCGCGCAGAACTACTCCCCCGCCCGGGTCCCGACCGCGATCACCGTCGGCGCGAGCACCAGCACGGACGCCAGGGCGAGCTACTCCAACTACGGCAGCCGGGTCGACCTCTTCGCCCCCGGCAGCTCCATCACCTCGGCCTGGAACACCAGCGACACCGCCACCAACACCATCTCCGGCACCTCGATGGCCAGCCCGCACGTGGCCGGCGCGGCGGCGGTCCACCTCTCGTACCACCCGGGGGCCACCCCGGCGGGCGTCACCACCGCCCTCACCTCGGCCGCGACCAGCGGCAGGCTCACCTCGATCGGCAGCGGCAGCCCCAACCTGCTGCTCCGTGTGACGCAGTAACGGGCCCACGACGACGGAACGGCCCCCGGGGGATCAACTCCCCGGGGCCGTTCCACGCGTCCGGTGTTCACCCATCCGGTGTTCCACGCGTCCGGTGTTCACCTGCCCAGCGGCGCGCCGGTCAGACGTAGCGCTCCAGGATGGACGACTCGGCCAGGCGGGACAGACCCTCGCGGACCGAGCGGGCCCGCGTCTCGCCGACGCCCTCGACCGTCTGCAGATCGTCGATGCTGGCCGCCAGCAGCTTCTGCAGACCGCCGAAGTGCTCGACCAGCCGCTCTATCACCGTGTTGGGCAGGCGCGGGATCTTGGCCAGCAGCCGGTAGCCGCGCGGCGAGACCGCCGAGTCCAGCGACTCCGGCGAGCCCGAGTAGCCGAGTGCCTTCGCCACCGTCTGGAGGTCGAGCAGCTCGGCGTGGGTCAGCGCCTCCAGGTCGGCCAGCACCTCGGTGACCGTCCGGCCCTTCTTGGCGGCCCGCTCCGGGAAGTAGTCCCGCGCGACCAGCTCGCGCTCCGGCTCCACGCCCGCGATCAGCTCGTCCAGCTGGAGCGAGAGCAGCCGGCCGTCGATGCCGAGCTCCAGCACGTAGCCGGCGATCTCGGTGGCAATCAGCCGGACCATCTCCAGGCGCTGGGCGACGGCGGTGACGTCGCGGACCGTCACCAGGTCCTCGATCTCCAGGGCGGAGAGCGTGCCGGCGACCTCGTCCAGGCGGAGCTTGTACCGCTCCAGGGTGGCCAGCGCCTGGTTGGCCCGGGAGAGGACGGTGGTGGAGTCCTCCAGGACCCGGCGGGTGCCGTTGACGTACATCGCGATCAGCCGCATCGAGTGCGAGACCGCGACCACCGGGAACCCGGTCTGCCGGTTGACCCGCTCCGCGGTGCGGTGCCGGGTGCCGGTCTCATCGGTGGGGATGGTCGAGTCCGGCATCAGGTGCACCCCGGCCCGGACGATCTTGGTGATGTCCTTGTCCAGCACCACGGCGCCGTCGAGTTTGCACAGCTCGCGCAGCCTGGTGGCGGTGAACTCGACGTCCAGGACGAACCCACCGGTGCAGATCGACTCGACCGTCTTGTCGAATCCGAGCACGATGAGACCACCGGTGTTGGCCCGCAGCACGCGTTCCAGGCCGTCACGCAGCCCCGTGCCGGGCGCGATGGCGGTGAGGGAGGCCCGCAGCAGGGCCTCCTCGCGGGAGGACTTGTCCGCCCGGTCGCTGGCTGCCACGTGACTCCTCCGGTCGACCCCGTACCGCGCGCCTCGCGCCGTGCGCCGGCCTACGGTCTGTTGCTCTGTCGCTTAGTACTGCCTTATCACCAATGAGACAGGGGAAAGTCTAACTGCGTGCGGCAACGACAGGGCTTGGGTCAGCGCAGTTCGTCCGAGTCGAGCGGCTCCCAGCCCTCCATCAGCTCCTCCGGGTGGGCCGCGACGGGGGGTGCGGAGGCGGCCCGGCGCGGAGTGGGCGGCGCCGACGGTGCCTCACCGCGCGGCTTGGCGGCGGCCCGGCGGCGGCCCGGGATGGCCCGCAGCGCCTCGCCGATGTCCGCGACCTCGACCACCTTCATCCCCGGCGGCACCTTGCCCGGGTCCGGCGGGACCAGGGCGTGGGTGAAGCCCAGCCGGTGCGCCTCGGCCAGGCGCCGCTGCACACCCGTCACCCGCCGCACCTCGCCCGCCAGGCCGACCTCGCCGATGGCCACCAGGTTGCTCGGGAGCGGGGTGTCGGTGGAGGAGCTGGCCACCGCGAGCGCGACCGCGAGGTCGGCGGACGGCTCGCTCAGCTTCACCCCGCCCACCGTCGCGGTGTAGATGTCCTGCTTGCCGAGCTTGACCCCGCCGTGCCGCTCGACCACGGCCAGGATCATCGCGATCCGGGGCGACTCCAGGCCCGAGGTCGTCCGGCGCGGGGACGGGATCTGCGAATCCACCATCAGCGCCTGCACCTCGGCCACCAACGGGCGCTTGCCCTCCAGGGTGACGGTGAGGCAGGTGCCCGGGACGGGCTTGTCACGCCTGGTCAGGAAGAGGCCGGACGGGTCGGCCAGGCCGACGATGCCCTCGTCGTGGAGCTCGAAGCAGCCCACTTCGTCGGTGGCGCCGTAGCGGTTCTTGACCCCGCGGATGAGGCGCAGCCGGGCGTGCCGGTCCCCCTCGAAGCTGAGCACCACGTCCACCAGGTGCTCCAGCAGGCGGGGGCCGGCGATCTGGCCGTCCTTGGTGACGTGGCCGACCAGCAGGGTGGCCATGCCGCGCTCCTTGGACGCCCGGATCAGCGCGCCCGCCACCTCGCGGACCTGCGCCGGGCCGCCGGGGGCGCCGTCCAGCTCCGCGGAGGCGATGGTCTGCACCGAGTCCAGGATCAGCAGGCCGGGACCGACCGCCTCGATGTGCCCGAGGACGGCGCCGAGGTCGGACTCGGCGGCGAGGTAGAGGTGGTCGGAGAGGGCGTTGATCCGGTCCGCGCGCAACCGGACCTGGCCGGCCGACTCCTCACCGGTGACGTAGAGCGTGCGGTGCTGGGCGGAGGCCGCCTTGGCCGCGACGTCCAGCAGCAGGGTGGACTTGCCGACACCCGGCTCACCGGCCAGCAGCACCACGGCGCCCGGGACCAGGCCGCCGCCGAGCACCCGGTCCAGCTCGGGCACGCCGGTGGAGCGGGCCGTCGCCACCTGACCGTCCACCTGGGCGATCGGGCGGGCGGGCGCGCTGACCGGGCCGGCGGCCGTCGTCCGGATCGGGACGGCGCCGTACTCCTCGACCGTGCCCCAGGCGTTGCACTCCGGGCACCGGCCGACCCATTTGGGCAGCTGGTTGCCGCACTCGGTGCAGCGGTACGCCGGGCGCGGCTTGGCGGTGGTCTTGGTGCGGGCAGCCATGCGGTCACCGTAGCGCCTGGGTACGACAACGGGCCGCGGGCCGGGTGGGCAGGGGGCGCGGACCGGGGCGGGCAGGGGGCGCGGGACCGGACGCGGGGGCTCGTGGAAGGTCCACGAATGGGCGATGTTGTTACCCGAAAGAAGTACAACAGCAGGGAATGGCGCGGACTCGGCGCCCCGTCTCTCTACCGTCGGGCGGGTGACAACGAGTACTGAAGGGCCGCGCGACCCCGTGCTCGCGGCGTACGAGCGGCAGGTGGACGGTCTGTTCACCTACTGCCTCTCGGTGCTGTGCGAGCACGACGCGGCCGCGGCCGCCCTGCGCGAGGTGCGCGAGCTGGCGCTGCGGCACGGGACGCGGCTGGCGGAGCCCGGGATGGTGCGGGCCTGGCTGTACTCGCTGGCGCGGTACTCCTGCCTGCGGCGGATGGGGGACGGCGCGGGGTCCGGTGGCGGGCTTCCCGGGGCCGGCGCCGGTCCTACGGGCTTGGTCTCCAGTCCTACGGGCGTGCTCTCCGGCCCGACAGGCGTGGTCTCCGGTTCGCCGGGCGTCCCCGGTTCGCCGGGCGTCTCCGCTTCGCCGGGCGTCGTCTCCGGCCCCTCGGGCGCGGGGGCGGGCGTGCCGACGGCCGAGGCTGCCAGGCGGCGGCGCGAGCTGGCCTCGCTCGCCTGGCCCGAGGCGGCCGGCACCGACCCCGAGCAGCGCGAGGCCCTGGAGCTGTCGGTCCGCCACCGGCTCACCCCGATCGAGGTGGCGGCCGTGCTGGGCGTCCCGTTCGAGACGTCCCGTGCGCTGCTCGCCTCGGCCGAGGCGGAGGTCGGCCGGACCAGGACGGCGCTGCTGGTGCTCGGCGTCGGCAGCTGCCCCGAGCTGGACCGGCTCGGCGGGGCCGGCGCGGAGAGCTGGCGGGACTGGGTACTCGGCCCGGCACTGCGCCGCGAGCTGGTGCAGCACGTGGTGGACTGCCCGACCTGCCGGGGCACCACCGAGCGGGTGGCGGGTGAGGTAACGGAGGGGACGACGGGCCTCTCGGGCCTGCCCGTGCTCACCGCGCCGTCCGCTCCCGCCGTACGGACGGCAGCGCCGGCGGGCGGGGCCGTCCGGCACGGCGGGGTGCTGTTCCTGCCGCGCGCGACCGGGGCCCCGGCGGCGCGGCGGACGGCGGTCCCGGCCCCGGTGGTCGAGCCCGGCCTGCGGTTCGACCAGGGCGGGTTCCCCCGTCACCGCGCGCCGGACGCGCGCCGCGGACCGGCGGTGCGCCGGCGGGTGGTGACCACGGGCGTGCTGGCTGCGGTGCTGGCGGCCCCGGTGGTCGCGCTCTGGGCCGGCCACCGGGGTGGCGGCGGGGCCGGGGCTGCCGCGGCGGTCTCCTCCGTCCGGGTCGAGGACGACCAGCGGGCCGCCGGCCGCCGGCCGGGCGGGTCCGGGGGCGCCGGCGGGGAGCCCGGTCAGGCCGGGCAGGTCGGGCAGGTCGGCGGGGTGGTGGGTGCCGTCGGGGCGGCTCCCGCGGTGGCCGGGCTGGAGCTTGCCGGGGCCGGACCGCTCCGTGCAGAAACGTTGCTTCCGGGGATTCAGGGGCCGGCCATCCCGGTTCCGGCGCACGGCGCGACTCCGCTCGGCAGTCCGACGCTGGTCGCCGCACCGGCACCCGTGGCCGGTGCGGCGGCCGGCCCCGGAGGCGGCGGGCCGGGAGCCCCCGGGCCCGCTCCGGCCGGGCTGCTGACCGTCGAGGCCGGCGAGTACGGGAACCGGACCGTTCTCACCCTCACCAACTCCGGGGTCACCGAGATCCGCTGGCACGCCGAGGTGGACGCCGCCTGGCTCCGGCTCAGCCGGGAAGCCGGAACGCTCGCCCCGGGCCAGCGGATCACCGTGATCGTCACCGTCGACGAGGACCTCGCCCCGGGCACGCACTGGACCGCGAGGATCGCGCTGCCGCCCTCACAGGCCGTGGTGACCCTGGAGGGCGGCCCGCACCACCGGGGCGGCTCCGCCTCGGCCCCGGCCGAGCCGACGGCGGGACCGACGTCGGGACCGACGTCGGGACCGACGTCGGGACCGACGGCGGGACCGACGTCGGGACCGGCGTCGCCGGGCGGGACTCCGTCCGGCGGGCCGAGCACCGCGCCCGGCTCACCGCCGCCCTCCCCCGGCACCACGGCCTCGCCGACGGGAGCTCCCTCGTCGCCCGCGCCGACCCGCACACCCGCGCCGACCGGCACGGCGTCGGCCTCGCCGTCGTCGCCGCCGCCGTCGTCGTCCGGGGGTGCGTCCGCCCCTGCGGCGACCGGGTCCGCGTCGCCGCGGTGAGCCGGTCGGGGCACGGCTGGCAGGATGGGCGGGGTGGACACGGCGGGCTGCGCCGGTCGGGCGCGGCGGCGCACGGACGGCCCTACGTCGTCAGGCCCGAGATCGCGTCGCCGGTGTACTTCGCGCCGAGGACGATCAGGACCACGACCATGATCGCCGCGTTGTGCGCCGCCATCCACGCCTTCCACTCCCCCAGCACCCGGGCCGACCGGTCCCCGCCGAACAGGTAGACCCCCAGCGGCAGCAGCGTGCAGAGCGAGCCGATCAGCACCATCAGCGCGGCCGCGACCGCCTTGCCGCCGCCGGAGGCCGTACTGGTCGCGATGGAGACGGCGCCGCCGACCGCCAGCACCAGGTTCTTCGGGTTGGCCGCGACCAGGACGGCCGCCAGACCGGCCGCCTTGCGCGGGGTGAACCGGTCGATCGCCTGCATCCACTTCGGCGGGCCGTGCACGTGCCCCTCACGCGGGCGGTCCCGCCACTGCCTGAGGCCCAGCAGCAGGAACAGCACACCCAGCGCCAGCTTGAGCCACCAGGCCCAGGCCGGCTTGGGGGATCCGGCGCTCAGCCCCGAACCGGCCGCCACGACCACGCCGACCACGGCCGCCAGCGCCACCACCCAACCGGCCGTGAAGGCCAGGCCGTTCGCCTTCCCCTTCGGGGTGGCCAGCATCAGGATCATCGCGATCAACGGCATCGGGCTGATCGCGATGCCCATGGCCGAGACCAGCATCTGGCCGACGGCGTCGCCCATCCCTGCATCCCTTCGTCGGTACGACGGCAGCTCGCCGGCTCCGTGCCCGGCCCTCGCCTACGCGTGGTCGTCGGGTCGTACGTGGGCGTCGGTCGTACGTGCTCCTCGGTTGCGCGGGTCGTCGGTCGTACGTGGCGGTCAGGTCGGGCGCGGCCGTCAGGTCGTGCCCGGTCGTCGGCTCCCGTGCCGGTGCGGCTCAGCTCCGCCGGATCGGCGGCACCCGGTAGGTGCCGTCCAGGACGGTCGGCCCCGGCTGGTAGAGCCGGATGATCGGGCGGAACCCGCCCTCCGGGACGGGCAGCCAGTTCGCCGCCCCGGCCGGGTCCTCGGGCTGCTCGTGCTGGAGCCGGAGCGTCAGCGACCCGTCCTCGCCGTGGACCAGGCCGGGGGTGCGGTCGCCGATCGAGTACCGCCCGACCGGGTTCGCCACGAGGTAGTGCTCGGGCAGGCCGTACATGGTGACGGACCAGAAGGCGTCGGCCGGCGGGGGCTGGTCGAAGCGCAGCGTGTACGTGTGGGCGCCGTTGAGCGGGTGCCCGTCCGCGTCGTCGGAGGTCATCGCGTACACCGCCTCGTACGCGTGGTTGCCCCAGAGGCCGGCGCGGGCGGCGGCGGCCCGGCTGAGGTAGGCGGCGCGGCGGTCGGGGATGCGCCAGTCGGGCTCGTCGATCGTGCCGGGGCCGAGGAAGTCGATGTTGTAGTCGAACAGGTGCAGGGCGGTCCGCCACTCGCCGGCCGGGTGGTCCTCCGGCGGCCGGATGGCGTCCTCGACCCGTTCGCGGCCGGCAGCCAGGCCCTTGAGCAGGGCGAGCGTCCACTCGGGCGCGGCGGCCCGGTACGGCGAGGGCCCGGTGTCGAGCAAGCCGAGCGGGGCGAACCGCTGCTGGTAGTCGACGTCCGGGGCGGCCGGCGGGAAGGCCGCCATCCAGACCCGGAGCCGTTCGAAGAACGCCAGCCGCTCGGGCACCTCCGGGTCCGGTCCGGGCAGCCCGGCGGCGAGCCCGCCCGGCTCCAGCGGTTCGAGCGTCAGCCCTTCCTGGAGGGCGCGGACGCGCGGGAGGTCCTCGGGGCCGGTGCAGGCGAAGCGGCCGACGATGCTGGCCACCGTGGTCGGCGAGACGATCACGTGCTCGTGGTCCGTGGGGGTGCCGTGCCAGCCGGGCGGGACGATCAACCAGGTCTGCGCGCCGGTACCGGTGGCCCGGCGGCCGACGTAGGCGAAGTTGTCGGTCCACGCGTCGACGAACTGCAGGACGTAGTACGCCCCGTCGGTGTCCGGCACGTGCAGCACCTGCGGGCCCTCGGAGAGGTCGAGCTGGGCGACCGAGTAGACGGTGTCGTTGTTGACGGAGACGAACGGGTCGTCCGGTCCGACCAGCCGCCCGGCATGGCTGACCCGGTTGAACGGAGCCGCCGGCAGGATGCCCATGCCGCCCTCGGTGAAGCGCTCGACCATGGTGAGGTCGGAGACCAGGGGGTAGCCGTAGACGTAGGCGTCGGCGGCCAGGGCCTCCAGCTCGGGCTGGGTCATCGGGAGTCCTTCTCGGGTCCGGCATGGCTACGGGTGGGCGGACGGGTGGCACGGGTCCCCACGGGCGGGCACGTGGAACGCAGGTCCGGGCGGACGGGCGGCGCGGGCGGGCGGCGCGGAGTGGGGGTGGGGCGCCCGATCGGCGTGGCGTCAGCGCGGCGTCAGCGGCGGGAGCGTCCAGCGGCCGTCGAGGACCGACTCGTCCGGGCCGTAGAGCCGGATGACCACGGTGAACGGGCCGTCCGGCGCGGGCAGCCAGTTGGCCGAGTGCTGGGCGTCGGCTGGCCGCTTGTGCTGGACGTAGAGCGTGAGGCCGCCGTCCGCGTCGCGGACCAGTCCGGGGGTCCGGTCGCCGATCGAGTACCGGTCCAGCGTGTTGTCGACCAGCAGACGCTCCGGCAGGGCGTACATGGTGACCGACCAGAAGAACCGTGCGGGCGGCAGCCGGTCCGGGGCGAACCGGAGCATGTAGTCGTGGTTGCTGGCGTTCGGTGGCCGGCCGCCCTCGCTGTCGGCGAGCCAGCCGCTGTACCAGGCCTCCTCGACGGGCAGCCCGTACAGGCCCTCCATCGCGCCGAGCGCCTGCTTCAGGTACGCGGTGCCGACCTGCTCGCGGGTGCCGAAGAGGCCGGTGGAGCCGGAGGTCTCGCGGGCGGCGCGGTCGAGCTCGGCGCGGCCGTCGGCGATGCCGCGCTCGATCTCGGCGCGGACCTCCAGCGGCAGGGCGGCGGGCTCGAACTCGCCGCGGCCGTCGACGCCGAGGTCGGTGAGGCGCCCGCGCAGGTCGGCCTCGGCCGGCGGGGCCGGGAAGAACCCGAGCAGGAAGTCGAGGAAGCCGAGGAACTCGATGGAGTCCATCACCTCCTCGCGCCAGACCGGCCAGACCGGGTGCGGGGCCGGCGGCGGCGCCGGGGTGCCGGCGTACTCGTGCAGCGGGCGCAGCTGGTACTGCCGCTGGATCCGCTCCAGCTCCTCCACGTCCTCGGGTGAGGTCCCGGCGAGGTAGGTGCGGCCGACGATGCCGATCAGCCGGGTGGCGGTGCGGATGACGCCCTTGATCCCCTCGGGTGCCTCGCCCTGCCAGTCGGGGCCCGCCACGAGGTAGTCGCCGGCCTCCTGGCCGGTGACCCGGGTGCCGATGAACCCGGCGTACACGGTGTCGAGTTCGTGCAGGGGGACGACGTAGTAGCGGTCCGAGGCGGGGACGGAGACCACCCACGGCTCGGCCCGCAGGTCGAGCCAGGCCCACGAGTAGGGGGTGTCGTTGTTGGGGGTGACGATGTCGGTGTTGGCCGGGGTGAAGGGCTGCGGATAGTGCCGGAAGACACCGAAGCCCCCGACGTACCTCGGGTCCGCGTCGTCCACGGCCTGCGCGTACAGGGTGCGGTAGTTCTGCAGGATCGGATAGCCGCGGACCCATGCCTCGGCGGCGGTCGCGCGGATGGTGGCCGGGTCCACGAGTGCCGGGTTGACCATGCTGTCGCTCTCCCCAGTGCCGAAGCATCGTTCTTAAATCAGACATATCGGTACACGGGGATGCTATGCGGGCCCGATTGGATCAGCACCTCGACGGGCGGACCAGCACCTCGGCGGGCAGATCAGCGCCTCGACGGGCAGATCAACCTCGGCACTTGGATCAGCACCTCGACGGGCTCCGGTACCCGTCGCAGGCCTGCCTCCGCTGGAAGCGAACGGGCGCATGCGGACGGCCGGGTGGAGGCAGCCTTGCCGGTATGAGAATCCTCCTGCTTGGCGGTTCGTCCTTCCTCGGACGGGCCTTCGCCTCCGAGGCCCTCGCCCGGGGCCACGAGGTGACCACCTTCACTCGCGGTCGCTCCTATGCCGACCTCCCCGGGGTCGAGGCCATCCGGGGCGAGCGGGACTCCGCCGACGACCTGACGCAGCTGGTCGAGGGGCGGCACTGGGACGCCGTCGTCGACACCTCGGCGCAGCAGCCCGCCCAGACCGTGATCTCCGCCCGGCTGCTGCGCGAGCACGCCGACCGCTACACCTTCGTCTCCTCCGTGCACGCCTTCGCCGACTGGCCGGGCCAGGTGGTGAACGAGGAGTCGCCGCTGCACCCCTGCCCCGCCGACACCCCGGCCGACCAGCCGTTCAGCAATGCGCTGAAGGCCGGCTGCGAGCGCGCGGTGCTGGAACACTTCGGCGCCGGACGCACGCTGATCCTCAACAGCGGGCTGCTGATCGGCCCGTACGAGACCGGCGGCCGCCTGCCCTGGTGGCTGGAGCGGATGGCCCGCGGCGGCCCGGTGCTGGCGCCGGGCGACCCGGAGCGCGCGATGCAGGTGATCGACGTCCGAGACTTCGCCGCCTTCGGCATCGGGGTGGTGACCGCCGGGCACACCGGGCGCTACCTCACCACCGCCCCGGCCGGAAACGTCACCTTCGGGGGGTTCCTGGCCACCTGCCGGGAAGTGGCCGGCGAGCCCTCCGACGGCCGTCCGCGCGCCGAGCTGGTCTGGGTGGAGGACGGCCCGTTGCTGGCCGAGGGCCCGGACAGCGTCCAGCCGTGGCTGGAACTCCCGCTCTGGGCACCGGACATACCGGAGATGGCGGCCGTCTGGCTCGCCGACACCGCCCGGGCGCAGGAGGCCGGGCTCCGCTGCCGGCCGTTCGCCGAGACCGCGCGCGACACCTGGGCCTGGCTCCAGCAGCGCGAGCCCGCCGAGGACACCAATGCCGACGGCCTCAAGGGCCGCAAGGGCGCTCACCACCTCCAGGGGATCGTCCCGGCGAAGGAGCAGCGCCTGCTCGCGGCCCTGGGAACGACCGACGCCGAGTAACCCTCGCCGACGCCGGCAGAGCCCCTCCGGGGCATGCGTGGGCGGGGGCAGGAGCCGGACCGACCAGCCCCCGCCCGCCCCGCGGTGTCAGTGCGTGCGGCGGGTGACCAGCTCCGCGAGGGCGAGCAGCTCGTCGGCGGCGGACGGCTCGGGCACCGCCACGGCCAGCTGGGCCATCGCGGTGGCCATCCGCTCGCAGGACTCCCCCTGGGCCCAGCCCCGCCCGCCGGCCCCGTCGACGGCGGCCGCACAGCGGTTCAACTCCTCCGGGCTGAGAGGGCGTTCGAGCGCATAGAGCCCGGCCAGGACGTGCCCGTCGGCCGTGCCGGAGCCGAGCGCCGCCACCACCGGCAGCGACTTCTTGCGCGCGACCAAGTCCGCCCCGACCGGCTTGCCGGTGACGGCCGGGTCGCCCCAGATCCCGATCAGGTCGTCGATCAGCTGGAACGCCAGGCCGATCTCGCGGCCGAAGCCGTCCATCGCCTGCGCGGCCTCCTCCGAGGCGCCCGCGTACTGCGCACCCATCGCACAGGCGGCGCCGAGCAGCGCGCCCGTCTTGGCCTCCGCCATCGCCAGGCACTCGGCGAGCGAAACGTCACTGCGCTGCTCGAAGGCACAGTCGATCTGCTGGCCCTCGCAGAGCTCGACCACGCAGTCGGTCAGCCGGCGGATGGCGCCCTGGGCGGCCGGGTGGGTGTCCCCGGCGAGCAGCCGCAGGGCCAGGGAGTGCAGTGCGTCCCCCACGAGGATGGCCTCGGTGGTGCCGAACACCCGCCAGGCCGTGGGGCGGTGGCGCCTGGTCTCGTCACGGTCGATGACGTCGTCATGGAGCAGGGTGAAGTTGTGGACCAGCTCGACGGCGGCCGCGGCGGCGGTGGCCGCGGCCGGGGTGCCCCCGAGGGCCTGGGCGGCGGCCAGCACCATCGCCGGTCTGATGGCCTTGCCGGAGGGCGCGGCCACCGGCGTGCCGTCCGCCTCCCACCAGCCGAGGTGGTAGCCGGCCACCTTGCGCATCGAGCCGGGCAGCGAGTCGACGGCGGCGCGCATCACCGGGTCGACCAGGCCGCGGGCGCGGGCCAGCACGTCCTCCGCCTCGTGCCCCTCGCGGTGGTCGCGTTCCAGCGTGAAGATTCCCATGGGTTCCTCCCCCTGTTGTGACGGTGGGCGCCGCCCGACCGGGGCGCAAGTAAGCCCCGGCCGGGCGGCGCGGTCGCGACCGGCCCGGTCAGTCGCGGTGGTGCGCGACGTCGACGTTCTCCAGGACTCCGACCGCGTCGGGCACCAGAATGGCGGCGGAGTAGTAGGCGCTGACGAGATAGGAAATGATGGCCTTCTCGCTGATTCCCATGAACCGGACCGAGAGGCCCGGCTGGTATTCATCGGGAATTCCGGTCTGGTGCAGCCCGATGACGCCCTGGTTGTCCTCCCCGGTGCGCAGCGCGATGATCGAGCTGGTGTTACCGCCGACGATCGGGATCTTGTTGCACGGGAAGACCGGCACCCCCCGCCAGCCGAAGACCTGCCTCCCCTGGACCTCGACGGTGTCCGGGTAGAGGCCGCGGCGGCTGCACTCCCGGCCGAAGGCCGCGATCGCCCGGGGGTGGGCGAGGAACATCTTGGTGGAGCGGCGGCGGCTCAGCAGCTCGTCCATGTCGTCCGGGGTGGGCGGGCCGGAGTGGGTCTGGATCCGCTGGTCGTACTCGGCGTTCTGCAGCAGTCCGAACTCGGGGTTGTTGACGAGCTCGTCCTCCTGGCGCTCGCGCAGCGCCTCGATGGTCAGCCGGAGCTGGTGCTCGGTCTGGTTCATCGGCTGGTTGTAGAGGTCGGCAACCCGGCTGTGCACCTTGAGCACAGTCTGCGCGACGCTGAGCTCGTACTCGCGGGGCTTCAGCTCGTAGTCCACGAAGGCGCCGGGCAGCTCGTACTCGCCCCGGTGGCCGGCGGAGAGGCCGATCGCCGCCTCGCCGTGCTTGTTCTGCGCCTGCTCGAAGCCGGCCAGGTAGTCCATGATCTGGAGCTGGAGCGCCTCGGAGCGGTCCGCGAGCTCCTGGAACGAGGGCCATGAGATCGCCAGGACGGTGCCTGCGGTGGCGGCCCTCACCGTGTACGGCCAGGCGCCGTCCTCCTGCCGGAGCGCCTCGTCGCCCAGGTGGTCGCCGTCGGCGAGACTGCCGACGACCGTCTCGTCGCCGTACTTGCCGGATCCCAGCCGGTCGAGCTTGCCGTGGGCAATGATGAAGACCTCGTCGATCGGCGCCCCGGCGGCGACCAGCACCTCACCGGCGGAGAACTCGCGTTGGACGAAGCGCCCGGCCAGCTCCTCCAGGACGGCGTCGTCCTCGAAACCGCGCAGCACCGGCACCTCGCGCAGCGTCGGCGGGACGATCCGCACCTCGGAGCCCGTCTTCACGAAGCCCACCCGGCCGCGGCCGACCGCGTACCGCAGGCGACGGTTGACCCGGTAGGTGCCGCCGGACACCTCGACCCACGGAAGCATCCTGAGCAGCCAGCGCGGGCTGATGCCCTGCATCTGCGGCGCGGACTTGGTGGTCGTCGCGAGGTTCCTCGCGCCCGCCGTGCCGAGACTCTGCTGGGCAGGCGACTCGCCGCCCGGCGCAGGAATACCGACGTTGGTTTCGGTCGACATGGAGAGCCCTTCGAATACCCGGTGAAGTGTCGCCTTGCAACAATCATGGTGAGCCTATTCGGCGGGCTCCGCAATCACTCTTTCGAGTGGTCGGAATAACCGAACAAATAGGACGACTAGATCACCTGATCGATACAAGTTCGACCATTATTCGAACATTCGACAATGCCCCGACCGGGCCGCCGCCGGGCCGCACACCCGGCCACCCGCCCGGCCATCCGCCCGACCGCGCACCGGCAGCCGCCCCGCGCCTCCGCCCCGGGCCCGGCCCACGCCCCGACCGCCCCGGCCGACCCTCCGTTCACGCCGGTCCGGGCGGCCGCTAAGGTGCCACCTCAAAGGGCCACGGGGCCAGTTGACGAGTATGGCCGGACCGGATGCCCTCCCCCTCGTTCACCCCTGCCCTGGGAGGCCGTCATGAGCGCCCCCGTACGTGTCTGGCTCAACCGCACCTACGCCGAGAACGTGTTCTTCATCGAACAGCTGCGCGAGGCCCCGCGGCCGGTCGAGGTCCACGCGACCCACGTCGACCCCGACTCCCCCGTCCTCGCCGCCGCCGACCACGCGACCCTGGAGCCGGGCGACCTCACCCCCGACGCCTACGTCGGCTACGCCCTCGACTACTGCGCCCGGCACTCCGTCGACGTCTTCCTGCCCCGCCTCCACCAGCTCGCGATATCCCTGCACCAGCAGGAGTTCGAGGCGATAGGCACCGCCCTGGTCTGCCCGCCCGCCACCGCCATCGCGGCCTTCGACAGCAAGGCGGACGGCTACGCGGCGATCGCCGCCGCCGGACTGCCCACCCCGCCGTGGTGGCAGGTCCGCACCGCCGCCGACCTGATCGCCGCCGTCGAGCTGATCGAGGCCGCCGGGCTCACCCCCTGCCTCAAACCCTCCTCGGGCGCCGGCGGCGAGGGGTTCCGGGTGCTCACCCGCGAGCCCTTCGGCCTCCACCGGCTGGCCGGCTGGGACAGCCGGGTCCAGGTCGACCAGGTGGCCGCCGCACTGGAGGCCGCCGCGCCCGAGGGCCCTGCCGGAGCCGCCGACCTGCTGGTGATGCCCTACCTGGAGGGCCCCGAGGTCTCGGTGGACTGCCTCGCCGACCGCGACGGCACCCTGCTCGCCGCCGTCGGCCGCAGCAAGCACCGGCGCCGCCGAAGCTTCACCACCGCCCCGCAGTACCTGGAACCCGCCCGCCGGGTGGTCGAGTCCACCCGGATGGCCTTCCTCTCCAACGTGCAGTTCCGCCACCTGGCCGGGGAACCGGTGATCATCGACGTCAACACCCGGCCCTCGGGCGGCCTGCACCAGCTGCGTCTGTGCGGCCTCAACCTGCCGTGGAACGCGGTGCAGTTGGCGCTCGGCGAGCGGCCCGACACCGATCGCGCCGGGGAACTCGCCGGCATCGACCACACGGGCATCGACTACACGCTGGTCTCGGGCGTCCGGCCGGTCCTGCCGCGGCAGTCCCCGTTCGGCCGCGGCCTCACCCCGGTGGAGCTGGTGCACTGAGCGGCGCGGCCGGCCGGGCCCGCTCCGGCGGCCCGGTCCGCCGGTCACAGCGGCCCGTTCCAGTCCAGCGTCGGCTCCAACACACCCTCCAGGGTGAGCAGCCAGCGCTTCACGTCGATCCCGACCCGGCCGCCGCCGAATCCGCCGATCCCGTCCGCCGCCACCACCCGGTGGCACGGCACCAGCAGCGCGACGGGGTTGGCGGCCATCATCTGCCCGACCGTCCGGGCCGCCAGCCCCGGCTCCGTCACGGACTCGAACACCCCGCTACGGGCGGCCAGTTCGCCGTACGTGATGGTCCGCCCGAACGGCACGTCGCGCCAGAGCGTCTGCAACACCGCGCGGTGCGGCCCGGTGCTCAGGCTCCAGTCGATCGGCAGGCCCAACTCCCGGCTGCGGCCCGCCAGGTAGGCTCCGATCCGGTCGGTGACGGCGGCGATCTTCGACTCGTCCGTGCAGTGGGGCAGTTCGCCGCCCGCGTGCCCCAGGTAGCCCGCGGCCGCCACGCCCAGCGGCGTCACCGCGATGTGCATGGGCCCGCTGGGCAACGGCGTCTCCACGGTCAGCCAGGACATCGGGCCCGGCTGCGGGCCTGTCCTCCGGCCGGGCTGCGGGTCTGACGTCCGCCGGGACTGCGGCTCGGAATGCGCCTCGGACTGCGGCACGTGCGGGCCCCCACCCTCCTCCGCCGGTCCGGCCGCCGGTCGGACCGGCACCCGGAAGGCGCGCGAGAACCACACGCCCCGCGCGCCATCGTACGACTCCGGCCGGTCCGCCACGGCCGCGGCTAGAGCCGTCCCTTCAGCTCCGCGGCGATCCCGCGCGACCAGTGCGACAACTCGGCCCGGTCCGGCGACCGGCCCTCGCAGAGGGCGCCGAGCTGCGCGTCGTTGATCCGGTTCGGACCGGGGATCTCCAGCAGGTACGCGAGCTCCTCCAGCACCGTGGCGAGCCGCTTGGCGTCCGCGTGATCCAGGGCGACCGCCGACTCGTGATGGCTGATGGTGACAGAACCGGGCATGGCCTACCTCCTCCGTTCGCCCCCGCACTCCCTCCACCGTACGACCGCCCGGGCCGCCCTGCGCGCCCGCTCACCCCGGGTGACCGGGCGGGCGCCTCGCGCAGCGCCCGGCGCTGCGGCAGCATGCGTCACCCCCTGCCCGCCCGGCCGGGGCGCCCGCCCTCGGCGCCGGGCTCCGCGGGTTCGTCCCACTGCCGCCGGCTCACCGCCGGAACCGCCAACACCACGACGCCCGCGACCAGTTGCCACAGCGCGCCGAAGCCGAGCACGGACGCCGCACCCACCCGGTCCGCCAGCGGGCCGGCCGCCGCCAGGCCGAGCGGCCCGAGCACGAACGCGCCGAGCCCGCCGAACGCGGTGACCCTGGCGAGGACGTCGGCCGGCACCCAACGCTGCATCGTGGAGTTGTACAGCGCCCCGCAGACCGCCGAACCGGCCCCGGCCACCAGCGCCACCGCCGCCGTCCAGAGCAGTGACAGGCCCGCCGCGAGCGCCGCCGAGGGCAGCGCCCAGCCGAGGGTCGCCGCCGTGGCCACCGCGAGCGGCCGCACCGGCCTGCGGCCCAGCATCAGCAGGCCGCCCAGCACCGCGCCGGCCCCGTACACGCCCATCACCAGGCCCCAGCCGCGCGCGCCGCCGAGCGCCCGCTGGGCGGTCAGCGGGCCGAGCACCAGGAAGGGCGCCCAGACCAGCAGGTTGAAGAACGCCATCTGGACCGTGGTGATCCAGAGCCACGGCCGGGAGCGGAACTCCGACCACCCCTCGCGCAGGTCCGCCAGCATCGACTCCGGCTCCCCCGGCTCCTCCGGTGCGGCCACCCCGAGCCGGGCCAGCGCCAGCGCGCCGACGCCGTACGTGACCGCGTCGACCAGCAGCACCGCCGCCGGGCCGTACGCCGCCACCACCACGCCCGCCGTGGCCGGCCCGGCCACCGTGGACACCGAACGGGCCAGCCCCAGCAGGGTGTTGGCGTCCGGAAGACGCTCCTTGCGGGCGACCAGTGCGGGCACCAGCGCCCCGAGTGCCGGCAGGAACACGCCCTCGCCGAGCCCCCAGAGCGCGACCAGTCCGACCATCACCCAGACCGGCGCGTGCCCCGCCGCCAGCGCCGCCGCGAACACCCCCTGCACCCCACAGCGGAGCACGTCCGCCACCAGCATCACCCGCCGGCTGCCGAGCCGGTCGGCGACCACCCCGCCGACCAGCATCACCAGCACGATCGGCAGGATCCGGGCCGCCATCACCCACCCCAGGTCGGTCCCGCCCCCTCCGCCGTCGAGCACCGCGAAGGCGACCGCCACCGGTGCCATCGAGGAGCCGAACAACGACGTCGCGTACCCGACGAAGAACCACCTGAAATCGCGTTCGCCCAGCACGGCGAGACGCCCGCCCGACCGCTGCCCGCGCGACGGAACCCGCTCCGTATCCACTGCCATGGGCGGCAAGTCTGCCCCCGCCGAGGAGCCGTGAACAAGGGTGTCCGGAGGAAAAGTTGAGTCTTTCTGCATCAATTCTTCGACGGGCTGGGTCTGCCGCAGTAAATATCGCCAATCCACCAGCTCAGACTGCCGTTTACTGCGGCTAATGGCTATTCTTGAACCCCTCCCCCAGATGTCATTTACTGCGGAAAGAAGAGCCATTCCCGTGGAGAGCCCCCAGCCCGTCGAGTACGCCGTCGCCGTCGAGCGCTACCTGGCCGCCGCCGGCCTCGGCGCCGCCTCCCGGCGCATCTACCGGATCGCCCTCGACACCTGGGCCTGGGCGCTCGCCGACCGCCCCGCCCCCACCGGCCCCGGGCGGCGCCGCGCCCGGCCGCCCGTCCTCCCCCTCGCCCTGCTCGACCACCCGGACGCCCCCGCCCGCCTCCGGGCCGCCGCCGGCCACCGCGCCGCCGGCACCGACCCGCGCACGCTCAACCGCGAACTCTCCACCCTGCGCGCCGCCGTGACCTGGTGGCGCGCCCACGGCTGGATCCGCACCGACCCCACCGCCGGCCTGCGCCCGCACCCCCTCCCCGCCACCGCCGACGGCCCCGCCCCGCTCACCGCCGACCAGCTGCGCGCCCTCTTCGCCCGCCGGGCCCCGCTCCGCGAACAGGTCCTCTGGCACCTGCTGCACGAGAGCGGCGCCGCCATCGAGACCGTCCTCGCCCTCGACGCCGACGACCTCGACCTCCCCCGCCGCCGCACCCTTCCGTCCGCCCCGCCCCTCCGCTGGCGGGCCGGGACCGCCCGCCTGCTCCCCCTGCTCCTCGCCGGCCGGACCACCGGCCCGCTCTTCCTCACCGACCGCCGCGCCCCCGCGACCACCCCCGCCGCCGACCGCTGCCCCCACACCGGCCGCGCCCGCCTCTCCTACCGCCGCGCCGCCGAACTCTTCACCACCCACACCGCCCACCTCGCCGAACCCCCCGCCACCACCTGGACCCTGCGCCAACTCCGGTCCGACGCAGGTGCCCCGGACCTCCGATCCCACTGACCGGGGTGCACAGACCCCTCGGCGAAACGGCCCGCGCCGGCCCGGGAACGACGAACGCCCCGGACCGCACTGGTCCGGGGCGTTCGCTGCTGGAGCCCCCTGTCGGGTTCGAACCGACGACCCCCGCTTTACAAGAGCGGTGCTCTGGCCAGCTGAGCTAAGGAGGCATGGTGACCGTCCGCGACATGGTCACGGCGGCACCGGGGGAAGTCTACCGGGCGGGGGTGGGGCGGTGCTGGCATATCCGGGGGACGGCCGGGGCCGGGTGAGGGCGGGCGGGTGTGATGGAACCGATGCCGAAATCGGGATGGCCGGGGGCTGACAAGCAGCGAGGGCCCAGGTAGCGTCACCGGGAGCCGGTGCGCTCAGTGGTTCAGACCAGTTGGCGGGGCGGCGGCACGACATCCACCCTTTACTCGGATCGTCCGGCACGTTCCTGCCGGTGAAGGAGAGCACAGCCATGGCTTCTGTGACGTACGACAAGGCGACCCGTGTCTACCCCGGGGCCGACAAGCCCTCCGTGGACGCGCTGGACCTGGACATCGCGGACGGGGAGTTCCTCGTCCTGGTCGGCCCCTCGGGCTGCGGCAAGTCGACCAGCCTGCGCATGCTGGCCGGTCTGGAAGACGTCAACAGCGGCGCGATCCGCATCGGCGACCGCGACGTGACGCACCTTCCGCCGAAGGACCGGGACATCGCGATGGTGTTCCAGAACTACGCGCTGTACCCGCACATGACCGTCGCGGAGAACATGGGCTTCGCGCTCAAGATCGCCGGCGTCAACAAGGCGGAGATCCGCGCCAAGGTCGAGGAGGCCGGGAAGATCCTCGACCTCACCGCGCTGCTGGACCGCAAGCCGAAGGCGCTCTCCGGCGGTCAGCGCCAGCGTGTCGCGATGGGCCGCGCGATCGTCCGCGAGCCGCAGGTCTTCCTGATGGACGAGCCGCTGTCGAACCTGGACGCCAAGCTCCGCGTCTCGACCCGTACGCAGATCGCCGGCCTCCAGCGCCGCCTGGGCATCACCACCGTGTACGTCACCCACGACCAGACCGAGGCGCTCACCATGGGCGACCGGGTCGCGGTGCTGAAGGACGGCCTGCTCCAGCAGGTCGACACCCCGCGCAACATGTACGACAAGCCCGCCAACCTCTTCGTGGCCGGCTTCATCGGCTCGCCCGCGATGAACCTGATCGAGGTGCCGCTGGTCGACGGCGGCGTGAAGTTCGGTGGCTCGGTCGTCAACATCTCCCGCGAGGACCTGTCCGGCGCCGGCACCGACAAGACCGTGACCGTCGGCATCCGCCCGGAGCACTTCGAGATCGTCCCGGGCGGCGGCATCGAGGGCGTCGCGGTCACCGTGAACGTGGTCGAGGAGCTCGGCTCGGACGGCTTCGTGTACGGCACCACCAAGATCGGCGGCGAGGACAAGGACCTGGTCGTCCGCGTGCACGGCCGTCAGATCCCGGCGCGCGGCGAGACCATCCACGTCGTGCCGATCGCCAACGAGACCCACGTGTTCTCCACCAGCACCGGTGCCCGCCTGAGCAACTGAGCCACCACCCGCCGGGCGGACGAGCCGCCGGGCGGGGGAGAGCGCAGGACGGAGCCCCGTCGGACCGTGCGGTCCGGCGGGGCTCCGTCGCGATTCCGCCGCCGGTCCACGGGCCCGACGCTCCTTCGTCAACACGGCGACGGGACGAACCGGGACACGGTGTCACTCGATGGTGTAACGGAGGGCGATCCGGCGCGTACTCGGCGCTACTCTCCTGAGCGTGAAGCAGCTAGTTCGCCGCATCGGCCAGACCATCGCCCTCACCCTGCCCGTGGTCCTGGTGACCACCGGCACCCTCGCCGTGACCAGGGTGCCGTGGGCTCCGCCGACGGGCCTGGACCAGCAGGTCGTGGCGGCGTCCAGCGGGGACGGCGCCGGCATCGGGCGGGCGTCCACCGGCAAGGCGCCGGAGGGGCTCGCGCCGCAGGACACACTGCGCGTCGCCCTGCTGGACGACCTGCGCGCGCACAACCCGGGCACCGCGCTGGACCTGCTGGAGCGCTCGATGCGCGAGCAGCCGGCGCTGACGCCGTACTGCAGCACGCTCGCCACCGAGCTGGGCAAGGCGGCGGTGCGCAAGTACCAGGGGGACGTCCAGCGCGCCCGTTCCTTCGCCCGCCCGGTCTGTGACGGCTCGTTCGCGTCGGGAATCACCGGCTGACGCCACCGCCGCTGCGGGCGACCGGCAGCACACGCCTATTGTGCAGGCATGACCGCTGACACCACGCCCCCGCAGGCTCCGCAGCCCCCCACTCCCCAGCAGGCCGTCGTCACCCAGGCCGTCATCCTGGCCGGCGGCCAGGGCTCGCGCCTGCGGCCCTACACGGACGACCGCCCGAAGCCGCTGGTCGAGATCCCGGGGACGGGTACGCCGATCCTGGGCCACCAGCTGGCCTGGCTCGCCTCCGAGGGCGTCACCGACGTGGTGATCTCCTGCGGGCACCTGGCCGACGTGCTGGAGGAGTGGCTCGACAAGGCCGACCTGCCGCTGCGGGTCCGCACCGTCGTCGAGGCCGAGCCGCTCGGGCGCGGCGGCGGGCTCAAGTACGCGGCGAAGGCGCTCCCCCGGCCGGACGAGCCCTGGTACGCCACCAACGGCGACATCTGGACCAGGTTCAGCCTGCGCGACATGGCCGCCTTCCACCACGAGCGGGGCGCCGTCGCGACGCTGGCGCTGGCCCGGCCGCGAATTCCGTGGGGCGCCGTGGAGACCGACCAGTTCGGCAACGTGCTGGACTTCATCGAGGCCCCGCCCTCCCCCTTCCTCATCAACGCGGGCCTGTACGTGTTCGCCCCGGAGTTCACCGAACTGCTGCCGGACGTCGGCGACCACGAGCGGACGACGTTCCCGCAGCTGGCCCGCGGCAAGCGGCTGGCCGGCTACCAGCTGCCGCAGGGCGTCTACTGGCGCGCCATCGACACCGCGAAGGACCTCACCGAGGCCGCCAAGGAGCTCGCCTCCGGAGCCGGCCGCACGCCCCGGTAGCCGGTCCCCACGGCGGCCCGCGGCACCCCGCGCCCTGAGCACCGCCCGACGGCACCCCGCGCCCTGAGCGGGGCCCCACGACGCCCCACGGTGCTCGCCGGGCCCCGCACAGAGCCCCGGGAACGGAACGGCCCGCAACGGTCGGCCACGGCACGGCAATCGGCCGGGTGCTCCCCCACGGAGCACCCGGCCGATCCGTTTCCCGGCGAGCCGCACGCGCCGCACGCGCCCGGCGAGCCCTGCGCGCCCGACGGCCCGACGCGGTCCGACGGCCCGCCGGACCCGACCGCCCGTCAGGTGGACGTCGGCGACCCCGGCCGCGTGCTCCGGCCGCCGTCACCGGACAGCTCGGCCAGCGGCCCGCTGCCCAGCACCCCGCCCAGCAGCCCCGGGCCGGAGCCGGTGCTCTGGCTCGGCTTGGGCGCCGCCCCCGAGCCGCCCGGCGCGGGGGTGCTGCGCTGTGCGGGGGACGAGCCGGCCGGCGACGAGGCCGACGGGGCCGCCGACGAGGCCGAGCCCGTGCCGCCGGTCTCCGGCTTGGTCGACCGCGCCTTGCCGCTCGGGGTGGCCGTCCCGGCCTTCGACGAGGACGGTGCCGGGGCCGAGGAGGACGGCGCGGACGCACTCGGCGTCGGCGAGGCGGGCCGGGAGGGGGCGGGCGAGGGCGAGGTGGACGAGCCCTGCCCGCCGGGGGCCACGGACGGCCCTCCGCTCGGCCAGACCGGCGTGCCGTAGTCGGTGGCCGGCCGGGACGGCGCGGGGTGCGGACGGCCGCCGGTGCGGACCGCCGCGCCCAGCATCGACCCGAGCAGCAGGGTCAGGCCGACCACCACCGCGGTGAGCACGGAGCCCCGTCGCAGCACCCGGCGGCGCAGGGCCGCCGGCGCACCGGAACCGTACCGGCGCCAGGCCTCCAGGTTGAGCCGCCCGTCCAGCGAGGCGTACGGCGCTCCGGCGATCAGCAGCGGGCTCCAGGCCGCCAGGAAGATCAGGTCGGGTGTGTCGTAGACCGGCACGGCCCGCCAGCTGACGGTGAAGAGCAGGGCCGCGGAGAGCAGCATCGCCGCTCCGGCCGCGAGCCGCTGCCAGAGGCCGAGGAGGGTCAGCACGCCCACCACGATCTCGGTGAACGAGACCACCAGGCCCGAGCCCACCGGGTGGGCCATGGCGAAGGAGAGCAGCGGCTCGGCGACCTTCCACGGGTGCAGCGAGGAGAGCCAGCGCATCATGGAGCCGCGCTCGCCGCCGTCGAAGTACACCGGGTCGCAGAGCTTGCTGAACCCGGCGTAGACCGAGAGCGAGCCCAGCACGGCGCGCAGCGGCAGGAGCACCAGGCCGAGGTCGACCCGGCGGCCGGGGTACCAGGGCTGCCGGCCCTCGGCGGACGCCGCGGAGACCTCGGGCAGCTCGCCGCTGGGCGTCCAGCCCTGCGGCGCGCCGACCGGGCCGACGCCGACCCCGGTGGCGCTCCCGCCGCCCCCGCGCGGCTGGCGCGGCACGGTCCGGGCGCCCGCGTACGGCGGGATCACCTGGGTGTCGTTGTCGGCCGTGCCGCGCCCGCCGACCCCGGCCGGCGCGGGCACGCCGGTGAGCCGGACGGCCTCCAGCAGCCGGGTGGCCGCGAGGTCCCCGGGGGGTGCCTGCCCGGTCCAGGTGACGGCGGTGACCCTGCCCTTGCGGCGCGGCGCACCGGCGCCGCCGGCCCCGGCGAACGCCGGTACGGCGGAGGCGGGCACCACGACCTGCGGGGTGACCAGCGGACGGCGGATCAGGCCCTGGGCGGCGTAGGGGTCGCCGAACGCCGCGCCGGTGGACAGCAGTCCGGCCGGGGGGTCGATCAGCGGCGCCACCGGGGCGCCGAGCTGGAGCCGGAAGCTCGCCTGGGTGCTGCTGAGGCGCGCGGGGTCGGAAGGCACCTTGACGGTGTTGAGGCCGGGGCCCGCGTCTATCCCGGTGCTGCCGCCGCCCAGGAGGGGGCGCCGAGGTGTTCTGGTGTCCACACCCGTCTAACCGGGTGACACCCGGTTAGGACACTCTCCCGGGTGGATGTCCGGCGCCCACTTGAAGTGATCATGAGAAAAGCGATCGGGCCCGGTCGGGCCCGATCGCTTTCACCAGGATTGCGGACGCGCTACGGCCAATTCGGAAGACCGCCTGCGCCGCACGCCTCGTCCGTGCTGTGCGGAGAACCCCGCTCAGCCGACCTTGCTGCGCAGGCGCGCGGCCTCGTACATGACGATGCCCGCGGCGACGCCGGCGTTCAGCGACTCGGTGGCACCCGGCATCGGGATCCGCACCCGGATGTCGCAGGTCTCCGAGACGAGCCGGGACAGGCCCTTGCCCTCGCTGCCCGCGACGATCACCACGGGGCCGGTCAGCGCCTCCAGGTCGCCGATCTCGGCCTCGCCGTCGGCGGCCAGGCCGACCACCATCAGGCCGGCCTTCTGGTAGGCCTCCAGCGCCCGGGTCATGTTGGTGGCACGGGCCACGGGCAGCCGCGCCGCGGCACCCGAGGAGGTCTTCCAGGCACCGGCGGTCATGCCGGCCGCCCGGCGCTCGGGGATGACCACGCCGTGCGCGCCGAAGGCGGCGGCGGAGCGGACCACGGCGCCCAGGTTGCGCGAGTCGGTGACGCCGTCCAGCGCCATGATGAGCGCGTCCTCGCCGGCGTCCGCGGCGAAGCCCAGCAGGTCCTCGGGGTGCGCGTACTCGTACGGCGGGACCTGGAGCACCAGGCCCTGGTGGTTCATGTTGCCGGTCATCTGGTCCAGCTGCGGCCGCGGGGCCTCCATCAGCGGGATGCCGCGGTCGTTGGCGGCCTGGAAGGCGTCGCGGACCCGGTCGTCGGTGTCGATGAACTGCATGACGTACAGCGCGTTGGCCGGAACACCGCCCTGGAGGGCCTCGACCACCGAGTTGCGGCCGAAGACCAGCTCGGCGGAACCGGCACCGCCCCGGCCACCGCGGCCGCCGGCACCGGCCCGGCGCATGCCGGCCCGGGCCTTGGCGTCCCGCTCGCGCTTGAGCGCGGCGTTGGCCTGGCGCTGCTTCGGGTGGCCCTTGCGCTCCTCGCCGGGCGGGGTCGGGCCCTTGCCCTGGAGCGCCTTCCGGCTGTGACCGCCGGTACCGACACTCGCACCCTTCTTCGATCCGGGGTTGCGGCGGTTCCTGCGTGCACTGTTGCCGGCCATGGCTGTACTTCCTGTCTGTCCGGCATGCCCGGCCGCCCGGTGGGAACCGGAGCCGGCCGACGGCATGCGCTACGTCATGCGGGAGGGCCGCACCGGTCCGGTGCGGCCCACCCTCACCCCGATCGTCAGATGGGGTTACTGGCTGTTGATCGTCCAGCGCGGGCCGGACGGGGTGTCCTCGATGGCCAGCCCGGCCACGCCGAGCTGGTCGCGGATGGCGTCCGCGGTGGCGAAGTCCTTGCGGTCCCGGGCCGCCTGGCGCTGCTCCAGCACCATCCGGACCAGCGAGTCGACCACGCCGTGGAGGTCCTCGCCGCGCTCCGCCCCGGCCCAGTGCGGGTCGAGCGGGTCGAGACCCAACACTCCGAGCATCGCACGGACCTCGGCCAGACGCGCCACCGCGCTCTCCTTGTCGTCCGCGGTCAGGGCGCTGTTGCCCTGGCGGACGGCGGTGTGCACGATGGCCAGCGCCTGCGGGACGCCCAGGTCGTCGTCCATCGCCTCGGCGAAGGCCGGGGGGACCTCGGGTGCCGCGTCGACCTTGCCGAAGCGCTCGACCACGCGCTGGACGAAGCCCTCGATCCGGCCGAAGCCGGCCTCGGCCTCGCGCAGCGACTCCTCGCTGTACTCGATGGTCGAGCGGTAGTGCGGGGCGCCCAGGTAGTAGCGGAGCACGATCGGACGCCACCGCTCGACCATCTCGGAGACCAGCACCGAGTTGCCGAGCGACTTGCTCATCTTCTCGCCGCTCATGGTGACCCAGGCGTTGTGCACCCAGAAGCTGGCGAAGTCGTCGCCGTACGCCTTGGACTGGGCGATCTCGTTCTCGTGGTGCGGGAAGATCAGGTCGATCCCGCCGCCGTGGACGTCGAAGGCCCGGCCGAGGTACTTGTGGGCCATCGCGGAGCACTCCAGGTGCCAGCCCGGACGGCCGGGGCCCCACGGGGTGTCCCAGCTCGGCTCGCCCGGCTTGACCGCCTTCCACATGGCGAAGTCGCGCTGGTCGCGCTTGCCGGTCTCGCCCTCGCCCTCGGGCTGGCGGAGGTTCTCCAGCTTCTGGTTGGAGAGCTCCAGGTAGCCGGGGTAGGACTTCACGTCGAAGTAGACGTTCCCGTCCACCGCGTAGGCGTGGCCCCGGGCGATGAGCGCCTGCATCATCTCGATCATCTCGGGGATGTGCCCCGTCGCCCGCGGCTCGACGGTCGGCGGCAGGCAGCCGAGCGCCGCGTAGCCGTCGTTGAAGGCGCGCTCGTTGGCGTAGGCGATCTGCCACCAGGGCGTGCCGAACTCGCGCTCCTTGGCGATGACCTTGTCGTCGATGTCGGTGACGTTCCGGGCGAAGGTCACCTGGTAGCCGCGGTAGGCGAACCACCGCTGCATGATGTCGAAGTTGAGGCCGGACCGGATGTGCCCGATGTGAGGCGCCGACTGGACGGTAGCGCCGCACAGGTAGATCGAGACACAACCCGGTACAAGCGGGACGAAGTCGCGTACCTGGCGGGTGCTGGTGTCGTACAGTCGAATGCTCACAGCGTCAAGCGTAGTGGGCATGAGGGGGTGCCCCGCGACATTCTCGAATGTCAATACCGCGGATGCACCGTTTCTTCTCCGCGGCTCGGCGGAGACACCCCTCTCCTCACCAGGCCGCCGGGCGGTCGGTCAGAGGTTGCCGACCACCTTGCGCGGGGTGATCCGGACGACCACCCGCACGTCGTCCGGGCCGTCGTAGTTGTAGACCTTCTCGCCGCGGTACTTGTCCGCCAGCTCGTCGATCAGCTCCCGGCCGCCCTCGCGGGTGAGCGTGACCTCGCCGCGCACCTCCAGGTAGGTGTACGGGCTCTCCGGCGGGTTGACCACCAGGGAGATCCGCGGGTCCTTCACCAGGTTGAGGTGCTTGCGGCGGCCCTCGACAGTGGAGAACAGGATGTCCTCGCCGTCGCGCTTGACCCAGACCACGGAGGACTGGGGGCTGCCGTCGGGCTGGAGGGTGGAGACCACGGCGAAGCTCTTGCCGTCGATCAGGGCCTTGGCCCGGTCGGAGAGGTGTGCGGCCATCGGGGACCTCTTCTCGTCAAGCGGCGTACGGGGGGCCTGCCGAGGAGGCCCGCACCGAACGGTAGCGACTCCGGCCCCGGCGAACAGTCCTGAACACTCGTCAGTCCCCGGGTATTCCCGGACGGCTCCACCCCGGTGCAGCAACGCCGCCCGACGGCGGCCCCGGCCGGACGCGCCGGCCGGGGCCGCCCACCGCGTGCGCCCCGGCTCCTCAGCGCCGCTCGTACACCAGCGCCGTGGCGATCGCCGCCAGGCCCTCGGCCCGGCCGGTGAGGCCGAGTCCGTCGGTGGTGGTCCCGGAGACCGAGACCGGCGCGCCGACCGCCGCCGAGAGCGCGGCCTGGGCCTCGTCCCGGCGTTTGCCGATCTTCGGCCGGACCCCGATCACCTGGACCGAGACGTTGCCGATCTCGAAGCCGGCCCCGCGCACCAGGCGGGCCGCCTCCTTGAGCAGCGTCACCCCGGACGCGCCCGACCACTCGGGCCGGTCGGTGCCGAAGTGCGCACCCAGGTCGCCGATCCCGGCGGCCGAGAACAGCGCGTCGCAGGAGGCGTGCGCGGCCACGTCGGCGTCCGAGTGCCCGGCCAGGCCGTACTCGGCGCCCGGCCACTCCAGCCCGGCCACCCAGAGCGGGCGGCCGGCCTCGAAGGCGTGCACGTCGGTGCCGATGCCCACCCGGGGCAGCAGCGGTGCGGACGGATCAGTAGCCATCGGAGGCCCTCCGGCGGGCGAGTACGGCCTCGGCGAGCACGAGGTCCAGCGGACGGGTCACCTTGAACGCCTCCTCGTGGCCGGGCACCACCACCACCCGGCCGCCGAAGCGCTCCACCAGGCCGGCGTCGTCGGTGACCGGCGGCAGACCGCCCCGGGCCTCCTCGGCCAGCGCCCTGGCGTGCACCTCGGCCAGCGTCTCCCGGCGGAAGCCCTGCGGCGTCTGGACCGCCCGCAGGGTGGCCCGGTCGGGCGTGTCGAGCACGGGCTCGGGCAGACCGGGGTTCGGCTCGACCCGCTTGACGGTGTCGGCCAGCGGTACGGCGGGCACCACGGCCTCGGCCCCGGCCCGGACGGCGGCCGCGACCGCGTCCACCACCTCGACCGGGACGAGCGGCCGGGCCGCGTCGTGCACCAGGACGATCTCCACCTCGGAGGGAATGGCGGCGAGGCCGAGCCGGACGGACTCCTGGCGGGTCGCCCCGCCCGCCACCACCCGGACGTCCTTGCCGTCCAGGCCGTGGCTGTCGAGCAGGCCGACCACCTCGGCCACGCCGTCGGCCGGCGCGGCGACCACGACCAGGCCGACCGCCCGGCTGCGGGCGAGCGCCCGGACGGCGTGCACCAGGAGCGGCACCCCGCCCAGTTCCCGCAGGGCCTTGGGGGCTCCGGGCCCCAGCCGCTCACCGCGTCCCGCGGCGGGCACCACTGCTGCTGCGACTGCTGCTGTGGCGTTCAGGTTTCACTCCTTCGGCGAAGTGGGTATGGCCATGGCGTGCACGACGACCCCGTGCACGACGGGCGTCCGGGACCCCTTCCGAAAGCACCATGGTCTCCGCCCGCCGACACGTACCGCGGCACGCGCAGAGGCAGTACACGCAGAAACGGTCAGGCATCCCGGGACCAGCCGGCTCGGGCGAAGGGGCGTCGTCCGGACACGCCTCAGCGCCCGAAGTGCCACTGCACCACTCCAGGACGGGTCGTCCTGGGAGCGGCGCGCCGGCACCGGGCGCTGTGAGCGGTGGGCGGCAGCCCGACTGCACTACGAGGCGAGCACCTCGTCGAGCAGCGTCTCCGCCTTGTCCTCGTTGGTGTTTTCGGCCAGCGCGAGTTCGCTGACGAGAATCTGGCGAGCCTTGGCGAGCATCCGCTTCTCGCCGGCCGACAGACCGCGCTCGCGCTCGCGACGCCAGAGATCGCGCACAACCTCGGCGACCTTGATAACGTCACCCGAGGCGAGCTTCTCCAGGTTCGCCTTGTAGCGACGGGACCAGTTGGTCGGCTCTTCGGTGTACGGTGCGCGGAGCACCTCGAAGACCCGGTCCAGACCCTCCTGGCCGACTACATCGCGCACGCCGACGAACTCCGCGTTCTCGGCGGGCACGCGGAGCGTCAGGTCTCCCTGCTGCACCTTGAGCACCAGGTAGGTCTTGTCCACACCTTTGGCGAATTTCGATGGCCTCGATCAGCGCGGCCCCGTGATGGGGGTAGACCACCGTGTCGCCAACCTTGAACGTCATGTGACAGGACCCCTTCCGTGGCTTTCCAGAATAACACGCTTTTCGGCGCACCCGAAGGGCGTTTTCGCAGGTCAGGGCCGGTCTCGGGGCTTGACAACCACCCCCATGACGTGCTGCGACCGGTGTTCGACGGGGGCTTCCCGCAGGTCGGAGGCGGTTCCGGTGCCCGCCGAAACCTGCGGCAACACTCCCGAAACCGTGATTGGATCTTGAGTTTTCACCGTTTATCGGGCCGTTTCCGGATCGTGATCCGATCTTGGTCAAGCTTTGACCTGCACACGGCGACGTGCCGCCGTCCGGGCGCCCGGGACAGCTTCGGGGGCGACACGGGGACCACCCCGTGAGGAGCGCATAAGCAAGGTCGATAATCTGAGACCGACCAACCGCCACGTGACCTAGGAGAAGCCGCCGCCGTGAGCCGCAGCCTTCGAGTCGGCAGCATCGCCGCCATCGCCGCCCTCGCCATCGCCTCGCTGTCGTCCTGCGCGGCCGGCAACACACCGGACACCCTGGAGATCAAGCCCGACAACGCCCAGGCGACGCTGGGCACCAACATCCGGCTGAACAACATCGTCGTCGTCACCGCGGGCGACGCCTCGGGCGACTACACCGGCCCCGCCAACGTGTCGGTGAACGTCAGCAACTCCGGGACCACCCCGGTCGAGCTGCAGTCCGTCACCGTGGGCACCAGCGCCGCCACCTTCGCCGACGACAAGGGCGCCCCGGTGGGCTCCATCGTCATCCCGGCCGGCGGCGCCGTGCTGCTCGGCGGCGTGGGCAACCCGGTCGCCAAGGTCGCCTCCGTCTCCGTGGTCGTCGGCGGCTACGCGCCCACCACGTTCGGCTTCAAGAGCGGCGAGAAGGTCGAGACCGAGGCTGCCGTGAGCCCGGACAAGGGCCTGTACAAGGGGTGGGGCCCGACCGCCAGCCCGGCGGCCGTCCCGTCCAAGGCTGCCGGCTCGCCGACCGCCCCCGCCGCGGCCACCGCCCCCGCACCCGCCACCGGTGCGGCCGCCCCGGGTACCGCGCCGACCGGCGCCGCCACCACCGCCGCCGCGACGCCGACCGCCGCGACCCACTGACCCCGCGGCCTCCAGGACCGACCGGCATCCGGTGCCGGCGTCGGTCCGGGGCCGGCAACGGGAAACGCCCCCTCCGGCCGGAGGGGGCGTTTCGCGTGCTCACGTCCGGGCGCTCCCGGGTTTACGGCTCGAACTTGTAGCCGAGGCCTCGGACCGTGACCAGGTAGCGCGGCGCGCCCGGGTCCGGCTCGATCTTCGCCCGCAGGCGCTTCACGTGGACGTCCAGCGTCTTGGTGTCGCCGACGTAGTCCGCACCCCAGACCCGGTCGATCAGCTGCATCCGGGTGAGCACCCGGCCCGCGTTGCGGAGCAGCATCTCCAGCAGGTCGAACTCCTTGAGCGGCAGGTCCACCTTGGCGCCGTCCACCGTGACCACGTGACGGTCGACGTCCATCCGGACCGGGCCCGCCTCCAGCGCACCCGGACCGCCGCCCTCGCCCGGGCCCTCGGTCTCGCCGCGGCGGCGCAGCACCGCGCGGATCCGGGCGACCAGCTCGCGGGTGGAGTACGGCTTGGTGACGTAGTCGTCCGCACCTATCTCCAGGCCGACGACCTTGTCGATCTCGCTGTCCTTGGCGGTGACCATGATCACCGGGACGTTGGAACGCACCCGGAGCTGGCGGCAGACCTCGGTACCGGGCAGGCCCGGCAGCATCAGGTCGAGCAGGACGAGGTCGGCGCCGTTCCGCTCGAACTGCTCGAGCGCGTCGGGGCCGGTGGCGGCGATGGCCACCTCGAAGCCCTCCTTGCGGAGCATGTACGAGAGGGCGTCGCTGAACGACTCCTCGTCCTCGACCACCAGTACTCGGGTCACGATCAGGCCTCCGGGGAAAGCTGGGGGGTTGTTTCTGACAGGGGTTGCGCGGACTCCCCGTCGGGGAGCGTGTGGGCCGCGGGGGCCTGCCCGGCGGGCAGGCGCAGAGTGAAGGTGGAGCCCTGGCCTTCGACGCTCCACACCGAGACGGTGCCGCCGTGCGAGGCGGCCACGTGCTTGACGATGGAGAGGCCGAGGCCGGTGCCGCCGGTCTGGCGGGAGCGGGCCGGGTCGACGCGGTAGAAGCGTTCGAACACCCGCTCGCGGTCCTTCTCGGAGATGCCGATGCCCTGGTCGGTGACCGAGATCTCGATCAGCTCGCCGTCCGCCTCGCCGAGGGCGGCTGCGCTGGAGATGCGCCGGGTGGCGATCGCCACCCGGGTGCGCGGCGGGCTGTAGTTGACCGCGTTCTCCACCAGGTTGCCGAGCGCCGCGGCCAGCTGGCCGCGGTTGCCGTGCAGGTAGAGGCCGGCGATGCCGCCGGCCGCGATCAGGATCTGCTTGGCGGCGGCCTGCTGGCGGCAGCGGTCGATCGCCTCGGCGATCAGCTCGTCCACCGCGACCGGCTCCGGGTCGACCATCAGCCGGTCGTCCTGGACCCGGGAGAGGTCGATGATCTCCTGGACCAGGCTGGCCAGCCTGGTCGCCTCGATCTGCATCCGGCCCGCGAAGCGCTGGACCGCCTCCGGGTCGTCGGACGCGTCGGCGACCGCCTCGGAGAGCAGCGAGAGCGCGCCGACCGGGGTCTTGAGCTCGTGGCTGACGTTGGCGACGAAGTCGCGGCGGACCGCCTCCACCCGGCGGCGGTCGGTCTGGTCCTCGACCAGCACCAGGACCAGCCGGGAGCCCAGCGGGGCCACCCGGACGGACACCGCGAGGGGCTCCCCCGGGCGCGCCGTGCCCGGCCGGGGGACCTCCAGCTCGACCTGGCGGATCTCGCCGTCCCGGCGGGTGGAGCGGGCCAGCGCGAGCATCGGGTCGACGGCGACCGCGCCGCCGCGCACCAGTCCCATGGCGTACGCCGCCGAGCTGGCCTTGACCACCTCGTCGCCCTCGCCGAGCACGATCGCGCAGGAGCGGAGCACGGAGAGTACGGTGTCGACCCCCGGGGGAAGCGGGGGTTCGTGGGTGGTGGCGCCGAGCGCCTGCTGCCGGTTCCTGCCGTTGGTGCCGCCGTGCCTGCTCCTGGCCTGTTCGCGCTCGCTCCAACGGAAGGCGATGGAGGCCGTGAGGCCGACGCCGAGCCCGGCTATGGCGCAGGCAGCGGCGGCGGCCACGTTCACGTCCATGCGGCCAGCCTAAGCGCACAGCCAGGGCGCTCCCCAAGGGTCGGATCAAGGGATCGGCCGCGCGTTGCCGAGAATTCACCTTCACGTAGCTGCCGATTCACCGCACGGGTCGTGCGTGGTCGCCCGGACGGCCGAGAGTTGGCCACGCAGCCCGTGTGGGAGGGGTGGCGGACCGAACAGCCGTCCGCCGGCCCCGGTGCGCGCGTACCATTCGCGCCACCAGCAGCGGTCGCCCGAACGCCGTACCGGCGGTCGTACGGGACGACCGGTCGGCACCGCCACCGACACAGCTACTGAGGAGAGAGCATGCGCGACGCGTACCACGAGGAACTCGACTCGATCAGCGACAGCCTGGTCGAGATGGCCCGCCTGGCCGGCTCGGCCCTGGGCCGGGCCACCACCGCGCTCCTCGACGCGGACCTGGCGCTGGCGGAGAGCGTGATCGCCGCCGACGGGAAGATCAACGACCTGCACCACGAGCTGGAGAACCGGGCGATCGACCTGCTCGCCCGCCAGCAGCCGGTCGCCACCGACCTGCGCATCGTCGTCACCTCGCTGCGGATGAGCGCCGACCTGGAGCGCTGCGGCGACCTCGCCCGGCACGTGGCCAAGGTCGCGCGGCTGCGCTACCCCGACTCGGCCGTCCCGCGCGACCTGCACGCGACCGTCCTGGAGATGGGCCAGCTCGCCCAGCGACTGGTGGCCAAGGCGGGCCTGGTGATCGCCACCAAGGACGTCGACAAGGCGCTGGAGCTGGAGCAGGACGACGACGCGATCGACGCGCTGCACCGCGACCTGTTCGCGCACCTGATCGACGACCGCTGGCACCACGGCATCGAGACGGCCGTGGACGTCACCCTGGTCGGCCGCTACTACGAGCGCTTCGCCGACCACGCGGTCTCGGTGGCCAAGCGCGTCGTGTACCTGGTGACCGGCGAGCACGTGGACGAGTTCGTCGCGGCCACCGAGGCCGCGGAGGCCGCCGGGGCGTGACCGGCGGGGTGGCCGGCGGCGGGTGGGGCGGGTGACCGGCGGCGGGTGGCCACCCGTCGGCCCGGCCCGGCCGGTGCTCACCCCCTAGGGCGAGTAAACCTCGGGCAGGAGTGGTGAGGGCGCACGGCTTCCCCGTCGCCCCACCACTGCGCGCCCGTTGACGCTCCCTCCGATCGGCGGTTTCACTCGATGCCGTGGGCACCGAAGTGTGCCCGTCAGAAGGAGGGTCCAGCGCGATGAAGGCAAACCCGACTCGACCGGCACCGGCACGCGACACCGTCGAGCCGCCCGCCCCGAAGCTGCTGCCCGTCCTCGCGGCCGGCTGCGGCTGTGGTCCGGGCTGCGGCTGCGGCTGCCAGTCCGGCGCCCCCTGCCAGTGCGGCGGGGTCAGCGGCGGCTGCTGCGGCCACTGAGGCCCGCACGGCGGAGCTCCGGGGTGCACGGCCGCCGTGGAAGACGGTCGTGCACCTCGACCGTGCACCCGGTCGGGCACTCCGGTCGGGCTCCGGCCCGGGCTGTCGGGCCGCCGGGTCAGTCGGTGTCCGGTCAGTCAGTGTCCGGCCAGCCGGCCTCCGGTCAGAAGCGGACGTCGGTGCACGAGTAGAAGGCGTTGCCGGTGTCGGCGATCTCCCAGACCGCGACGACCACCTGGTGGCCGGTGCGGCCTCCGGGCAGGGTCGTGCTGTGGCTGACCGTGCTCGGCACCTGCGCGCCGTTGTACGGGACGGTCAGGAACGGCGTCAGCTCCAGGCTCGCCCGGGTGACCCTCTGGGTCGCGTCGTAGCCGGGCTTGGTCAGGTAGTACTTGAAGTTCGTGGTGGCGTGCCGGGCGGTGAACTTCCAGGTGAAGGTGAGCTGCTGCCCCGCCGTCACCTTGGTGGTCGGCCAGCCGCCGCCGCGCGGGTCGTCCAGCTCGGCGAACCGGCTGTTGCCGCCCGCGCAGATGGTGCCGTCGGCCGGCCCTCGGGACGGGAAGCCCTTCGGCCCCTCGACGCTCTGCGGCTCCCATTCGATCTCACCGCAACCGGTGACCGTCCCCGCCCCGCAGAGCGCGGCCCGGCTGGGCGGGGTCGTGATGTAGCCGTGCGACTGCGCCGGCAGGACGAGCGTGAGCGGTACCGCGAGCGCGGCCACCGCCGCTCCGACGAGATGACGTGTGCGCATGGTGCTCCTCCGTGGGGGTGGATGGAGAGTGCGCCGGGCACGGACGTGCGCACGTGGGGGTGCGGCGGCCGGGCGATCCGGGGAGATCACTGGCATGTCTGCGCCAGGTCGGTGCTCACACCGTAGGAGCCCGCCACGGCGGCCGTCAATGGTCTGAACCACTTACCGGATCGCACATGCGACGGCGAACGGCCTTTCCGTGCACCCGAGTTGAGCGACCGAACGACAACGGCCCCACTCCCGCCCATCGCGGGAAGTGGGGCCGTAGTGCCTTCGGGCCTACTTCTTGCCCTGGTTCTTGACCGCCTCGATGGCGGCGGCGGCGGCCTCCGCGTCGAGGTAGCGGCCGCCCTTGGCGACCGGCTTGAAGTCGGCGTCCAGCTCGTAGACCAGGGGGATGCCGGTCGGGATGTTGAGGCCGGCGATCTCCTCGTCGGAGATGCCGTCGAGGTGCTTGACCAGCGCGCGCAGGCTGTTGCCGTGGGCGGTGACCAGAACGGTCTTGCCGGCGGCGAGGTCCGGGACGATCGCGTCGTACCAGTACGGGAGCATCCGGTCGACGACGTCCTTCAGGCACTCGGTGCGCGGACGCAGCTCGCTCGGGATGTCCGCGTAGCGGGCGTCACCGGCCTGCGAGTACTCGGCGTCGTCGGCCAGCACCGGCGGCGGGGTGTCGTACGAGCGGCGCCAGAGCTGGAACTGCTCCTCGCCGAACTCGGCCAGGGTCTGGGCCTTGTCCTTGCCCTGGAGGGCGCCGTAGTGGCGCTCGTTCAGGCGCCAGCTGCGGCTGACCGGGATCCAGTGGCGGTCGGCCTTGTCCAGGGCGATCTGCGAGGTGCGGATCGCGCGGCGCAGCAGCGAGGTGTGGACCACGTCGGGGAAAAAGCCCTCGGCGGCGAGGAGCTCGCCACCACGTGCGGCCTCCTTCTCACCCTTCTCGTTGAGGTCGACGTCGACCCAACCGGTGAACAGGTTCTTCTGGTTCCACTGGCTCTCGCCGTGGCGGAGGAGGATGAGTCGGTACGTCGTGTCAGCCATGGCCCCCAGCTTAATGGAGCCCCGAAAACCCCTTGGTCCGGACCTCTCCTTCAGAGTAATGTGCGCTCTGTACTTGTGACACTTACCTGACCGCTGTCCGGGCCGGCCGGCGCCGCCCAGCGGGACACCTGCCGCCCGGGAGCCCCCACATGCCCGATTTGCCCGTCTCAGCCCGAGTCCGAAAAGCCGCGAGCGAGACGATGGGCGGGTTGCCCCGGCAGTTCTGGTGGCTCTGGACGAGCACCCTGATCAACAAGCTCGGCGGGTTCGTCGTCACCTTCCTGGCGCTCTACCTGACGACCGACCGCGGCTACTCCGCGTCGTACGCGGGCCTGGTCGCCTCGCTGTTCGGCCTCGGATCGGCGATCGCGGCCGTCGGCGCCGGGGTGCTGACCGACCGGATCGGGCGGCGGCCGACGCTGGTCGCCGCGCAGCTCGGCACCGCGCTCTTCACGGCGGTCCTCGGCTTCACCGACGGGCAGGTCGCGATCGCCGTCGTCGCCTTTCTGGTCGGCCTCTGCAACAACGCGACGCGGCCCGCCACCTCGGCGATCATCGCGGACATCGTGCCCGCCGAGGACCGGGTCCGCGCCTACTCGCTGAACTACTGGGCGATCAACATCGGCTTCGGCCTCTCGGCAGCCGCGGCCGGCCTGATCGCCACCCAGGGCTACCTCACGCTCTTCCTGCTGGACGCGCTCTCCACGCTGGTCTGCGCACTGGTGATCTTCGTCCGGATCCCCGAGACCAAGCCGGACGCCCCGGCCGCGCAGGCGGGCGAGCCCGCGATCGGCCTCGGCACGGTCTTCCGGGACGCGCGCTTCATGGCGGTGGTGACGCTCAACCTGCTGCTCGCGCTGGTCGCCCAGCAGGGCAGCACCACGCTCGCCGTGGACATGGGCCGGGCCGGCATCACCTCCACCGAGTACGGGCTGGTGATCGGCCTCAACGGCCTGCTGATCGTCCTGCTGCAGATCCCGCTCACCCGGTGGATGGAGGGGCGCAACCGGACCGGCCTGCTGGTCGCCAGCGCGCTGTTCATCGGCTGGGGCTTCGGGCTGACCGCGCTCGCCGGGTCGTCCGCGTGGTTCTACGCCTTCACCGTGGCGGTCTGGACGATCGGCGAGATCCTGAACGCGCCGACCATGATGGGCCTGGTCTCGGAGCTGTCGCCGACCCATGCCCGCGGCCGCTACCAGGGCGTGTACTCGCTCTCCTGGTCACTCGCCTCGTTCCTCGGGCCGGCGGTCGGCGGGGTGCTGCTGGAGCGGGCCGGCAGCGGCGTCATGTGGGGCGCCTGCGCGGTCTGCGGCACGGTCGCGGCGGCCGGGTACGTGGTGCTCGGACGGCGGCCGGGCGCGGCCACGGCAGGTGTGGCCGGAGCCGCGACCCGCACCGGGAACGGGAACGGGAACGCGCCGGTGGCCCTCGGGAAGGCGGACGCCGAGGCCGAGCCGGCCCCGGCGGGGTCCTGAACCGGGACCGCTCGACGGGGCCGCTGGTCGGGCCCGTCCGGCGCGGGCCGTCCGGCGCGGGCTATCCGGCGGGGGCCTCGGGCCCGTCGGCCGGGCCCGCGAGGTGGGCGAAGACGGCCAGGTTGCGGGTGGACTCCCCGCGCTTGGTCCGCCACTCCCACTCACGCCGGATCGCGGAGGCGAAGCCCAACTCCAGCAGGGTGTTGAACGGCTCGTCGGCGTTGTCCAGCACCGTCCCGAGCAGCCGGTCGACGGCGTCCGGGGTGAGCGCCTCCAGCGGCAGCCGGCCCGACAGGTAGACGTCGCCGAGCGCGTCGATCGCGTAGGCGACGCCGTACAGCCGGGTGTTGCGCTCCAGCAGCCACCGGTAGACGGCCTCGTGGTTCTCGTCCGGGCGGCGGATCACGAAGGCGTTCACCGAGAGGGTGTGGTCGCCGGCCCGGAGCGCGCAGGTGGTGCTCAGCTTCCGGGTGCCCGGGAGGGTCGCCACCAGCGTGTACGGGTCGGCGGCGGCGGGCTCCCAGGCCACCCCGGCGTCGTCCAGGGCGGCGCGCAGGAGGGTCAGGGCCTCGTCCTTGGTGCGGATTGCCATGGGAGTGACGTTACTCGGCGGTACCCATGGCGCGCAGCAGCAGCACCCCTGGGGCCGGGGCGCCACCGACGCCGCGCCCACCGGCGTGCCCAGGCGAAGCCGCGTGCCCGGGCCCGTCGGCATGCTCAGGCCAGGCGGAGGCGGGAGCCCCCGAGGCGGCCGGCCGGGCGGGACAGGCTGCCGGCGTACACCTCGGCGGTGGTCGCCGCGGCCGTGTCCCAGCCGAAGGCGGCCGCGTGCCGGGCCGCCGCCGCCCCCTGCCGGGCGAGCAGGCCCGGCTCCGTGACGTACGGCTCCAGCGCGTGGGCCCAGGCCTGCGGGTCGTGGCCGCGGACCAGCGTGCCGGTCACGCCGTCCCGGACCGCGACCGGCAGGCCGCCGACCGCGGCCGCCACGACCGGCGTGCCGCAGGCCTGCGCCTCCAGCGCGACCAGCCCGAAGGACTCGCTGTACGAGGGCATCACCAGCGCCGTCGCCGCTCGGTACCACTCGGCGAGCAGCGCCTGGCCGACCGGCGGGTGGAACCGGACCACGTCGCAGATGCCCAGCTGGGCGGCGAGCTTGTGCAGGCTCTCCGGCTTGGCCAGCCCGGTGCCGGACGGGCCGCCGACCACCGGCACCACCAGCCGCTCGCGCAGCTGCGGCCGCCGCTCCAGCAGCGCCGCGACCGCGCGGAGCAGCACGTCCGGTGCCTTCAGCGGCTGTATCCGGCCCGCGAAGAGCAGCACCGCGGCGTCCTGCGGCAGGCCGAGCCGGGCGCGCGCGGCGGCACGCGCCTCCGGGCCCCCGGGGCGGAAGACGTCCAGGTTGACGCCCGGATGGACGACGGCCAGCTGGTCGGGGCGGGCCGCGTAGTGCAGGGCCAGCTCGGCGGCCTCCTCGGTGGTGTTGGCGATCAGCCGGTCGGCGGCCTCGACCACCTGCGTCTCGCCGATCACGCGGGCGGCCGGTTCGGGGGTGTCCCCCTCGGCCAGCGCGGCGTTCTTCACCTTCGCCATGGTGTGCATGGTGTGCACCAGCGGCACGCCCCAGCGCTGGGCGGCCAGCCAGCCGACCTGGCCGGAGAGCCAGTAGTGCGAGTGGACCAGGTCGTAGTGGCCGGGCCGGTGGCCGGCCTCCGTCCGGAGCACGCCGTGGGTGAAGGCGCAGAGCTGGGCCGGCAGGTCCTCCTTGACCAGCCCCTCGTACGGACCGGCGGTGACGTGCCGGACCAGGACGCCCGGGGCCAGCTCGACGGTGGGCGCGTCGTCCGAGCAGATCGCCCGGGTGAAGACCTCGACCTCGATGTCCAGCGCGGCGAGCCGCTTGGCCAGCTCCACGATGTAGACGTTCATGCCGCCGGCGTCCCCGGTGCCGGGCTGGTGCAGCGGGGAGGTGTGGACGGAGAGCATGGCTATCCGGCGCGGGCGGCGCCGGCCACCCGTGACCAGCGACTGGAGCCGGCCCCGCACGGGCGGGGTCGGCTGGGCACGGCGTACCGAACGGACGGGGTTCTGCATCACCTGGCTGAAGCCTCCTCTGTGCTGCCCGCCTCTGCAGCCCTGCTCTGTCTCCCGCAGCCCTGCCTGCTGCGCTGCCTGCTGTGCGGTGTGTGCGCTTCCGCCCACGCCGCACCGCCGCGTCGCGGTGGCGGCGCGCCGGTGAGCTGCCCCGTCCGGGCACACATCACCACCAGTGTGCCAACCACGAGGTCACCGACGGGCATTCCCGTCCCGGCACATGAGATGGCGCACGAGGCGGACGGGCGGCGGCGCCCGGCCGCGGGCACGCCGGAGCGGGGCGGGCCGCGGCCTGGCGGGGCGGGGCGGGGCGGAGCACGGTGCGACGTGACGGAGCGCGGCCTGGCGGGGCGGGGCGCAGTTCGGCGGGGCGGGGCGCGGGGGCGGCGCGCGGGTTCGCCCGGGGCGGGCGGAAGGGGGCCCGGGGGCGGCCGCGTACGCTTCTGGGCATGGCCGCCTCCTTCGACTCCGTGACCGCGCCTGCCCGCGGGCGGGCGGGGCGGCCGGTGGGGACCGTCACCCGCGGGACCACCAACACCAACCGGCTGCGGCGGATGGACCGCTGGATCGCCCACACGCTCGGCCCCGCGCTGCGCTCCGTCGGCCGGCCGCCGGTCGCCGTCGACCTCGGGTACGGCGCCGCCCCCTGGACGGCGGTCGAGCTGTCCGGGCGGCTGCGGGAGGTCCGCCCGGACGTCCGGGTGGTGGGGATCGAGATCGAGCCGGAGCGGGTCACCGCGGCGCTGCCGTACGCCGTGGCGCCGCTGCTCACCTTCCGGCGCGGCGGCTTCGAGGTGCCGCTGGACGGCGGTGCGCCCGCCCAGCTGATCCGGGCCGCCAACGTGCTGCGGCAGTACGAGGAGTCGGCGGTGGCCGGCGTCTGGGAGCGGCTCTGCTCCCGGCTGGCGCCGGACGGGCTGCTGGTGGAGGGGACCTGTGACGAGATCGGGCGCCGGCACGTCTGGGTCGCGCTCGGGCCGGAGGGCCCGCGGACGGTGACCTTCGCGGCCCGGCTCGGCGGCCTCGGGCAGCCGTCCGACCTGGCCGAGCGGCTGCCCAAGGCGCTGATCCACCACAACGTGCCGGGCCGGCCGGTGCACGCCTTCCTCGCCGACTTCGACCGCGCCTGGGCGGCGGCGGCGCCCTACGGGGCGTTCGGGGCCCGGCAGCGCTGGGTGGCCGCCTGCACGGCGCTGGCGGGCAACTGGCCGCTGGTGGACGCACGCGGGCGGTGGCGGCAGGGCGAGGTCACCGTTCCCTGGACGGCGCTCGCCCCGTAGTCACCTGGCGGCCGCCGCCCTGCCTGCCGCCTCGCGCGCCGTCCCCTGCCGGTTGCCCTCCCCCTGCCCTGCCATGCCCTGCCGGAACAGTGCTGCCGCGCTGCTGAGCGAGCCCGGGGATTCACTCGAACGAGTTATCGAATATCTCTGGCGTGTTGACGCCCGGTCACGCCACCATGGGGGCACCCGGCCTACGCCCCTCTCAGTCCCTCGCAGCCCCTCGAAGTCCCTCGAAGTCCCTCGAAGTCCCTCCAACTCCTCCAGCCCCTACTCCCCCGGCCCCTCCGACGCCATCGCCCGCCACACCTGTTCGAACATCCCGTACGCCTCGACCCCGAACAGCACGAACCGCACCTCCTCCAGCTCACGCGCCACTCCCGGCACCTCGGCCGCGACGGTGCCGAGCGCGATCCTGGCCGCGTCCTCCAGCGGCCACCCGAACACCCCGGCCGACACCGCCGGGAAGGCCACCGTGCGCGCACCCAGCTCCGCCGCCACCCGGAGCGACTCGCGATAGCAGGAGGCCAGTTGCTCCGCCCGCACGTCGTACTCCTCCTCCAGGTAGACCGGCCCCACGGTGTGCACCACCCAGCGGGCCGGCAGCCGCCCTGCCGTGGTCGCCACCGCCTGCCCGGTGGGCAGACCCCGGCCCCAGTGCGAGGCCCTGAGCCTGCGGCACTCCTCCAGAATCTGCGGCCCGCCCCTGCGGTGGATCGCACCGTCCACACCGCCGCCGCCGAGCAGGGAGGAGTTGGCGGCGTTCACCACCGCGTCCACCTGCTGTTCCGTGATGTCACCCTCGATCAGGGTGATCCGTGTCACCACCGTGTCCGTCCTTCCGGGACCGCTCCGACGCCTGCCGGACGGGCCCTGCTCGTCGCCGTGTTCCGTTCACCACACCGCCGCCGGCGTGGCGCCAGCCACAACGCCGCCCGTCGGCCAGAGAGTTCCCCGGAGATCGCGTTATGGTCGCGAGACGTTCCCCGACGCAGGGTGCCAGGCGGGCACTGCGGACGGACGCCGACCGTTACGCACTCGGGGAAAGGGAGGATCAGCCGATGCCCGCAACGGGAGACGGGCGGGCACCTGGTGCCGCCGACCTGCCGGGCACCCTCGACGGTGCCCGCTCCGGCCGTGCCCGCAACCTGTCCGCCGACCAGTCGGCAGGCCCGGCCACGGCGCCTCCCCCGATACCTCACCCCCGGTCGGACGCCGCCGTCGGCGCCTCCCGGCCGTCGCCCGCCACGCTCCAGGCCGGCCTGCTCCGGCTGCTGGTGATCGAGGACGACGCCTCCGACGCCCAGCTGCTCAAGGCCGCGGTGGCGGACAGCGGCGCCCCGATCGAGATCCACTGGGCCCGCGGGCTGGACCAGGCCGCCGAGCTGCTGGCCCCGGCCTCGCCCCGGCGCGGCCGTACCCGCGGCACCGACTTCAGCTGCGTCCTGCTCGACCTCGCGGCCCCCGCCGACCTGCCGCACCCCTCGGACGCCTCGGACGGCTTGGAGGGCCTGCACGAGCTGCTCCGCCGGGCCCCGCACACCGCCGTCGTGGTGCTCACCGACGCCGCCGGCGCCGAGCTGGGCGCCGCCGCGGTGGCCGCCGGCGCGCAGGACTTCCTGATCAAGAACGAGACGGACGGTCCGCTGCTCGCCCGCGCCCTGCGGTACGCCGTCGAGCGCAAGCGCGCCGACGAGTCCCAGCGCCGGCTGGTCGAGGCCGAGCTGCGCGGCCAGGAGAACGCACGGCTCCAGCGCCACCTGCTGCCCACCCCGCTGCTGGACGGCGCCGGGCTCTCGTTCACCCGGCGCTACCGCCCCGGCCGCCGCCGCGCCCTGCTCGGCGGCGACTTCTACGACGCGGTGCGCACCGATGACGGCACCGTCCACGTCGTGATCGGCGACGTCTGCGGCCACGGCCCGGATGAGGCCGCCCTCGGCGTGGCGCTCCGTATAGCGTGGCGGACCCTCGTCTTCGCCGGCCTCACCGGCGAGGCCCTGCTGACCACCCTTCAGCACGTCCTGGAGCACGAGCGGCGCAGCGACGAGATCTTCGCGACGCTCTGCATGCTCGTCATCGAGCCCGGCGACGCCGCCGGCCGGCTCGACTCGCTCGGCGCCGTCGAACACGCCCGGCTCTACCTCGCCGGACACCCCTCGCCGCTGCTGCTCGGTACCGACCACAGACCGGTGATGCTGCCCGCCGACCTCGCCGGCCCCGCGCTCGGCCTGCTGCCCTGCGACGACGGCCAGGCCGTCTGGCCGTCGCACCGCGTCGAGCTCCCGGCCGGCTGGCGGCTGCTGCTCTACACCGACGGCCTGATCGAGGGCCGGGTCGGGGCCGGGTCGCGCCGCCTCGGCCAGGACGGGCTGGCGGACCTCATCGGCGACCACCAGTCCGCCGGGCTGACCAGGGGCCGCCTGGTGGACAGCGCGATCGCCGAGGTCGAGGAGCTGAACGGCGGTGCGCTGACGGACGACGTCGCCGTGCTGCTGCTGGAGCGCAATCCGGTGCAGCTCATCCTGGGCTGAGCACGGTCGCGACGAACGGAGCAGGTCCCGGTACGACGAACGGAGCGGCCCCGGTACGACGAACGCGGAGAGCCCCGGCGCGGAAATCCATCCGCGCGCCGGGGCTCTCTCCGTTCCACCCGCGTCCTGCCCGTCGTCTACCAGGGGCCGTACGGGCCCATGTTGCGCCGGTCGTCCCGGTCGCCGCCCCGGCCGGTCAGCTCCCGGATCGCCGGGCGCACGTCGACCATGTAGACGATCGCCGCGACGAGGCCCCCCAGGGTGAGGAAGCTGGTCAGGAACTTCGCCCCGAACAGCAGGTCCAGCCCGAACGCGACCCCCAGGACCGCCACCCAGAACCCCTTGGTCTTCTTGTCGGCGGCCCGGTACGCGTCCTCCGGGCGGACGGCCGCGTCGACCAGGGCGAACAGCTTGAAGCCCAGGATGGCGACGGCCAGCCACCAGAACGGGTTCAGATAGTCCAGGACCAGGATCTGAGCCACTCCGCCCATCGCGCTCTCCTCTTGCGTCTCGGCTCCGGCGTCCCGGCCGCCACTCATCGTGGCACGGCGACCGGCCCGCCACGGTGTCAACGTCCCGGGGTCACCAGATGTGCCCCGGACGGCCCGGGCTCAACCGGACCACGGCCGTCCCCGGCGTCCCGCGGGCCGCCCGCCGGCCGCCCGTCCGGGACCACCCGGCCGGGCTACTCGGGGCTCTTGCGGGCCCGGGGGGACTTCTTGGCGGCGGGCTCCCCGGCCGGCTCCGCAGCGGCCTCCGCCGTCGGCTCGTCGTCCTCGACCAGCTCGGCGTCGACCGACTCGGGCTCGGCCTCCAGCGGCTTCACGGCGGCGGGCTCGGCCGTCACCGGCGCGGCCTCTTCGGGACGGCCCCGGTCGACGACGCCCTTGCCGCGCTCGGCCAGCTCGTCGTACGCCTCCTTGGCCTTCACCGCCAGCTCGACGGCGCGGCCGACCTGCTGGAGCGCGAAGCTCTGCGCCTTGTCCTGGAGCACCTTGAGGTCGGCGGGCAGCGTGGTCACCGTGTCCGCGACCTTCGCCTGCGCCTCCACCAGCCGGCTCTGCGCCTCCTGGAGCCTGGCGGTGGCCTTCTCCTGCGTGCCCTTGCGGTCCGAGGCCAGCGCCTCGACCCTGCCCGGGACCTCCCGCAGCTTCTCGTAGGCGAGGTCGCCGGCGCCGGCGAGGGCGTAGAGCGGGGTCGGGTCGCTCAGGGTCTTCTTGATCTCGTCCGTGATCGGCATGGCCGGTCCTCCCGTGGTCTAGGTTGCCGGGCCGGCGGTCTTCGGACCGTCGGCCTCGGGGTCGTCGGGCACCGCGTCCGTGTCCTTGCGCGCGGCGTTCTCCTTGAGGAAGGCGTCGTAGACCGCGAGCAGCGCCTGCTTCTGCTGCTCGTTGATCAGCGGATCGGCCAGGATCGAGGCCCGCAGCTCCAGGCCCTCGCCCCGCCGTTCCTCCAGGATCCCGGCCTGGACGTACAGCGTCTCCGCCGAGATCCGCAGCGCCTTGGCGATCTGCTGGAGGATCTCCGCGCTCGGCTTCCGCAACCCTCGCTCGATCTGGCTGAGGTACGGGTTGGACACGCCGGCGGCCTCGGCCAGCTGCCGCAACGAGTACTGCGCGTTCCGCCGCTGCTCGCGGATGTACTCGCCCAGCGAGCCGACGTTCAATGAGGCCATGCGAACAGACTGCACCACCGTGCTTGCAAATGCAAGCACGGTGCTAGCAGCAGCAAACGGCCCGGTCGGGCGGACCCGCGCCGCGCACTGTCCGGGGACGGGAGGCGACCGGTGGGTGCGGCGGCAGGTGGTGGGCGGGGAGTACCGGCCGTGGTCGGTGCCGGCACCGGCGCGCGGTCGGGTGCCGGGGGGGTGCTGACGCTGCGGGTCGCTTTCCGGGCCGGGTCAGGGCGGGTCGGGCTGGGGCGGGACGGGCCGGAGCGGGGCGGCGGAGACGGAGACGGAGACGGAGACGGACGGGTGGCCGCCGTTCGACGCGGTGGTGCGCGGGGTGCGCGGGGGTCAGGCGGTCGGACGCTCAGGCGAGGTCGGGGACCCGGATCGGCATCAGGATCGAGAACGTTCCGTCGCGCCCGGCCGTGCGGATGGCCAACGGGGCGATCGGACCGGCGATTTCGAGGACGAGCTGCTCGGGGCCGCCGGCCCGGAGGGCGTCGAGGAGGAAGTCGCGGTTGACCGCCACCCGGACGTCGCCCGCGGCCGGCTCCGTGCCGTCGGCGGCGACGGTGAGCCGCCCGTCCCCGTCGAGGGCGAGCACGGTGACCTCACAGGCGGCGCCGTGCGGACCGGAGGGCAGGCTGCGGGTGTCGCCGGACTCGACGGCTCCGCGCAGCTCGGCGGCGGACAGGCCGACCCGGTGGACGGGGTCGAGCCGGACCAGCGAACGGTAGTCGGGGTAGTCGTGGTCGAGGGTGGCGCCCTCGATCCGGTGACCGCCGGTCGAGACCCGGAACCGCCCGCCGCCCAGGGTCAGCTCCGCCTCCTCGGCGCCCGAGCCGAGCAGTGCACGGACGGCGTCCACCAGGGCGGTCGGCACGATCGCGGCCGAGGAGCCCGGCACCGGCGCAGAAGCCGGCGACGCCGGCGGGGCCGCCGACGGCACCGGCAGTTCGGCCAGCGCCATCCGGTACCGGTCGGTGGCGACCAGTCGCAGCAGCCCGCCGTCCAGGTCGAACAACACGCCCGACAGCACGGGCACTTCGGGGTCGCTGCCGACCGCGAAGCGGACCGCGTCCAGGGCGGCGGCCAGCTCGCGGGCGGGGACGGTGAAGCCGTACGCGGCGGGGGTGGTGGTCACGGGATTCTCCCTCTGGTCGATCAACGCGCGGATCAGGGAGAGCTCCCGGCGGGCGTCGGCGAGGCCGTCCTCCAGCCGCCGCAGGTGCGCGTCGAGCACCCGGTGGGCGGTGCCGTCGCCGGGGGCGGCGCCGAGCACCTCCCGGATGCCGGCCAGCGGAAGGCCCACCCGCCGCAACCGGCAGAGCAGCCGCGCGTCGGCCAGCTGGCCGGGCGCATACCAGCGGTAGCCGGTCTGCGGGTCGACCCAGGCGGGGGTGAGGACGTCGGCGCCGTCGTAGAAGCGCAGCGCGCTGACGCCGAGGCCGCTGTCGCGGGCCAGTTCGCCGATGCTGCGCAGGTCGCTCTCCATGCCTCGGACTCTGGGGCCTCGACCAGGTCGAGGGTCAAGCCGCGCGGCCGGACCGGTGTCGACCGTACCGGGCCCCGGAGTCCGCCCGGCGGGACCAGCCGACGAAGACCACCGGACGAGGGCCGGCCGGCGAGGGCCGGCCCGCGAAAACCGGCCCGCGAAAACCCGCCGCACGCCTTGGTTGAACTTTGAACGAAACCGGCCTACAGTGGAGTCAACAAGTTGAAGCCTAAACAACTGGCTTCGAACCCGAGGAGGAGCCATGGGCCTTTTCAACCGCACCAAGACCACCGTCGCCACCGCCGTCGAAACCCCCGCCGGCCCGGACCTGGGTCACCTCACCGGCGACTGGGCCATCGACACCACCCACAGCGAGGTCGGCTTCTCGGTCCGCCACGCCATGGTGACCAACGTCAAGGGCCGCTTCACCGAGTACGACGGCAAGCTGCACCTGGACGGCGACACTCCGGGCAACTCCAGCGCCGAGCTGGTGATCAAGGTCGCGAGCATCGACACCAACCAGGCCCAGCGCGACGAGCACCTCCGCACCGGCGACTTCTTCGCCGCCGACACCTACCCGGAGATCCGCTTCCGCAGCATCTCCGCCGAGCGCCTGCGCGGCGACTCGTACCGGATGAACGGCGAGCTCACGATCAAGGGCACCACCCGCCCGATCGCGCTGGACCTCGACTACACCGGCAGCGCCACCGACGCGTACGGCGCGGAGCGGGTCGGGTTCGAGGGTTCGGCCGTGCTGGACCGCACCGACTGGGGCCTCACCTACAACGCCGCGCTGGAGACCGGTGGCGTACTGATCGGCGAGAAGGTCAAGCTCAGCTTCGACATCTCCGCCGTCAAGGCGGCCTGAACCGGCCGACCACGGCCGCTGTACCGCCCTGCATCCCGGCGGTCGCCGCGGTGACCGCCCCGCAAACGCCCCACCCCTGCCGACCCCCGAGCGGCAGGGGTGGGGACGTCTCCGGGCAGAACAACCGCCGTCGGCCGCCGAATTCCGGGGCCGACGGTATTCGTCCGCCCAAGGCCGGACGGGCCGGGGACCGGCCATGCCGTCGGACCCGCCGCCCCCGACCAGGACCGGCCACACCCGACCGGACTACGTCCGCGACCGCGCCGTGCCCGCCTCCAGCAGCACCGCGTCGGCCGCCGGCAGCCAGCTGCCCGCCGGGCGCCGCAACCACCCCTCCCGCACGCCGAGTTCGCCGGCCACCGTGCGCAGCGCCGTCAGCCCGGGGTGCCGCAGGCCCGGGCGGTGCACGAGGCTGACCAGGCTGAGCGGCACCGGGTCCACCAGCGGCACGTTCACCACGCCCGGGAGCAGCGGCCCGCTGGTGGTGGTCAGCATCGGGTCGCCGTGCCGGGTGAGGTAGCGGGCGGTCTCGTCCACCCCGACCGGCGGGACGTACGGCGCGGCCGCCTTCAGCCCGTGCTCGCGCAGCAGCCGGATGCCGAGGTCGGCCCATTCGGTGGTGGCCGGGTTGCCGGCGCAGATGTCCACGGGGTGCCCGGCCAGCTCCGCGAGGCGCAGCACCGGTCGGCCGGCCAGCGGATGGGCGGCCGCCATCATCACCGAGACCCGCTCCAGTCGTACCGGCGTCTGGGCGAGTTGGCCCCGCACCCGGGCGTCCAGGCCGGCGAAGCGGCCGAGCGACGCGTCGAGCCGGTGGGCGAGCAGTTCCTCGGCCGCGGCCGCGAGACCGCCGAGGTAGCGGGCCAGGATGTCGCCCTCCGGCCAGGCGGCGCGGGCCGGTCCGAGCAGCCGGTCCGAGGTCAGATCGGGGCCGGTGACGTTGCTGTTGACGTCCAGCAGCAGCGGGCGGTGCTCGGCGGCCGTCACGATCTCGTCGTGCAGTGCCAGGAGTTGCCGCGCCTTCGGCAGCAACCGCAGCCCGGCCCCCGTGAGTTCGACGCTGCGGGTGGTCCGGGTGAAGAGCGCGTCGCCGAGCAGTCTCTCCAGTGCGCGGACGTCCCGGCTGAGCGCCTGCTGCGCGACGTGCAGGCGTTCGGCGGCCCGCCCGAAGTGCAGGGTCTCGGCGGTCGCGACGAAGCCTCGGAGCAGGCGGGGGTGCAGGTCGGCGGGCATGGCGGCAGATTAACAACATCGTGTTGTCAGTACGGCGAAACAGGTGTTGGACCGCCGCGGGGCGGTCGCGTGAGGCTGGGAGCAACCCTCCCCCCTCTGTTTCGGAGTACCGTGCTCGCCTCCTACCGACGGCTCTTCGCCCTGCCCGGCACCGCCGCGTTCACCCTCGCCGGGCTGCTCGCCCGGCTCTCGATGTCGATGACCGGCGTCTCGCTGGTGGTGCTGCTCTCCGAACGGCGCGGCTCGTACGCGCTGGCGGGCACCGTCTCGGCGGCCGGTCTGGTCACCGGGGCGATCGGCATGCCGCTGATCGGCCGCCTGGTCGACCGGTACGGGCAGGCGCGCGTCACCGTCCCGGCCACGCTGTACAACGCCGTGCCGTTCGCCGGCCTGCTGCTCTGCGTCCGCGCCGGCGCACCCGACTGGACCCTCTACGCCTGCTGGGCGGCGTGTGCGGCGGCACCGAACCTCGGCGGCATGGCGCGGGCCCGCTGGGCGCACCTGTACCGGGCCGACCCGGCCGCCCGGCACCTCGCCAACTCCTTCGAACAGGCGCTGGACGAACTCTGCTTCATGACCGCGCCGGTGCTCGCGATGGTGCTCTGCACCACGGTCGCGCCGGAGGCCGGGATGATCACCGCGGGGGTGATCGGCTCGGCCGGTGCCCTGCTCTTCGCCGCCCAGCGCCGGACCGAACCCCCGCTCGCGGCGCATCCGGCCGGCACCCGCCAGGGCTCCCCGCTGCGGGTGCCAGGGCTGCGGGTGCTGCTGCTGACCTTCCTCGCCACCGGCGTGGTCTTCGGCTCGATGGAGCTGACCACCGTGGCCTACGCCGACTCGCTCGGCCAGAAGCCGGTGGCGGGCGGGCTGCTGGGTCTGGTCGCGGGCGGATCCTGCGTGGCGGGGCTGGTCTTCGGCCTGCTCCGGCCCCGCCGGGCGCCGGGGGCCCGCTTCCTGCTCGGCGTCTCGGCGATGGCCGTCCTGCTGCTCCTGCCGCTGGCCGCCGGGGTGGGCGGGGCGGGGCTGCCGCTGCTCGGCGCCGCGCTGTTCGCGGCCGGGACGGGCACCGCGCCGACCATGGTCACCGGCATGACGCTGATCCAGGAGCTGCTGCCGCAGCGACAGTTGAACGAGGGCATGGCGGTCGCGGTGTCCGGCATCGTGGTCGGCATCTCGGCCGGCGCGGCCCTTGCGGGGGCGGTCGCCGAGCACGCCGGGCCCGGCGCCGGCTACTGGCTGCCCGCCGGTGCCGCCGCACTCGCCCTGCTGATCGCCCTGGCGGGCCGCCGCCACCTGCGGGTGCCGGGCGCCACCGCCGTGGTGCGCGGGAATTCCGAACAGCCTGTCGGTGCCGCGCGCTAGCGTCCGGTCATGGCAACGATCGACTACCTCCGCGGCGACGCCACCGCACCGCAGGCGAAGGGCGTCAAGGTGATCGCGCACGTCTGCAACGACCTCGGCGGCTGGGGCAAGGGGTTCGTCCTGGCGGTGTCGCGGCGCTGGCCGGAGCCCGAGGCGGCGTTCCGGCGCTGGCACCGGGAGCGCGCGAAGAACGACTTCGGCCTGGGCGCCGCGCAGTTCGTGCAGGTCGAGCCGTACGTCTGGGTGGCCAACCTGGTCGGGCAGCGCGGCATCCGCACGGGTCGTTCGACGGGCGCGCCGGTGCGGTACGAGGCGATCGACACCGCGCTGACGGCGCTGGCCGAACAGGCGCTCGCACTCGGCGCCTCCGTCCACATGCCCCGGATCGGCTGCGGGCTGGCGGGCGGGCGCTGGGAGCTGGTCGAGCCGCTGGTGACGGCCCGGCTGGTGGACCGGGGGGTGCCGGTGACGGTCTACGACTTCGGCTAGGGCGAGTATCGGGTCGTGATCAATCTGCGGGATTCGCCCTCACAGCGAGGCCTAATCCGGTAGATCATGTCGCGTGACGCGAGTGCAACTGACGGATGCAGAGTGGGAGTTCATCGGGCCGTACCTGCCGATCGGCGAGTACGGCCCGTACCCCGAGCGGCTGCGGCAGCAGTTCGAGGGCGTGATCTGGCGCTTCAAGACGGGCGGGCAGTGGCGGGAGATGCCGGCGGAGTTCGGTGCCTGGTCGACCGTCTCCAACCGTTTCCGGCAGTGGAGGGATGCCGGTGTCTTCGAAGCCCTGCTGGAGGGCGCGATCGCGGAGGCCGCGAAGCGGGGCGAGGTGGACTTGTCGCTGGTCAGCGTGGATTCCACCACCGTTCGGGCCCACCACGACGCCGCCGGGATGCACCTGGCCCCCGAGGCCGTGACGGCCCTGGAAAAGGCCGCCGACGAGGCGGAGAAGGCCCGACAAAAAGGGGCGGCCCGGAGGAACAAGACGGACAGGACACTGCAGTCGATCCGGAACGCGAAGAACGACGACGCGCCCGGCGGCGGCGCAAGCTGCGACTGAAGGCCGCCCTGCTCGGACGCTCCAGGGGCGGGCAGACGAGCAAGATCCATGTCGCCGGCGACCGGAAGTGCCGTCCGCTGGTGTTCGTGCTGACCGAGGGGCAGGCTGCCGACAGCCCGCAGTTCATCCCCGTGCTCAAGAAGTTACGGGTCCGCGGGCCGGTCGGCCGTCCCCGCACCCGACCCGACGCGGTCGCCGGGGACAAGGCCTACTCGTCCCGCGGCAACCGCGCCCACCTGCGCGGTCGCCGCATCAAGGCGGTCATCCCGGAGAAGAAGGACCAGGCCGCCAACCGGAAGAAGAAGGGCAGCCGGGGCGGCCGACCCGTCAGCCACGACGCCGACCTGTACAAGGAGCGGAACACCGTCGAGCGCCTGATCAACAAGCTGAAGGCCTGGCGAGGCATCGCGACCCGGTACGACAAGACCCCCGCCAGCTACCTCGCCGGCCTCCGCCTTCGGGGCGCGATGATCTGGATCAAAGACCTCACCATGGTCACCCCTTGATCACGACCGAATACGCGCCCTAGCACCCGCCCGCGGAGGCCCAGCCCGCCGGTCGGCCAGGGGCCCGAGGCCCGCCGGTCGGCCGGGGCCGGGCGGTCGGCAGCCGACAGTCCGGGGGCCCGGCGGGTCAGGCCCCTGCCGGCCCCGGAGCCGGCGTGAACGACCAGGTGTACTCGTACTCGGGCAGCACGTACCCGCCCGGGAAGACGCCCTCCTGCTCCGCCGTCCGGCGGCCGCCCTCACGCTCGTAGAACGCGACGGCCCCGGTGTTGTCGCGCAGCACCTCCAGGTAGAGGTCGGCGCCGGGGTGCCAACGCGCGACGTGCGCCCGTGCCGCGTCCAGCAGTGCGCGGCCGATGCCGCCTCCGGTACGGCCGGGCCGGACGTGCAGGTTGTCCAGCAGGATCCGCCCGTCCAGCTGCGGCACCAGGTACGCGAAGCCGACGGCGTCACCGGCCTGATCGGCGATCAGCAGCTCGGGGGTGTTGGCGGGTTCGCCGTAGTCGGCGGTCAGCCGCAGCGCCCAGAGCTCGCGCCGCTCGTCCGCCATCCCGTCGCCGAGCGCCTGGTCCGGGACGATGCCGACGTAGGCCGTGCGCCAGCTGAGGGCGTGCAGGTCGGCAACGGCTTCGGCGTCGTGCGCGGTGCCGCGGCGGATGGTGGCGTTCATGTGACGAGCCTCCCACACGCCTCGACTTGAACATGTTCAACCCCAGCCCCTAGAGTCGTGCCCGTGCTTTTGAACGCGTTCGAAATGAACGGGGGCGGGGCGGCGGCACCGGATGCGGAGGGGGCATCCGGTGCCGCCCGCACCGACACCGCCTGGAACTGACCGTCCCGACAGGGCCTAGGCTCGGGGCGTGGACGACCTGGCAGCGACGAACGGACCCGACAGCATTCACGTACGCAAGGGCACGGCCGGGGGCGCCCTGGCCGTGGCCCGGTAGGGTCGGCCGACGTGGAGAAGTCGAGCAACAGCGACAGCCTCGCGACCGGCACCCCGGCTCCGGCGGAGCTCCCCGGCGGGAGGGCCCAACCGAAGACGGACAAGAGCGAGGCGACCCGGGCCCTGATCCTGGAAACCGCGATGCGGCTGTTCCAGGAACGCGGCTACGAGAAGACCACCATGCGCGCCATTGCCACCGAGGCGGGCGTCTCGGTGGGCAATGCTTACTATTATTTTTCGGCGAAGGAATTCTTGATTCAAGGATTCTACGACCGAATGACGTACGACCATGCAACGGACGCCAGGAATCGCATGGCCAATACCCGGGATTTCGCCGAGCGGCTGGAAATCGCGCTGACCTCCTGGCTCGACACGGCCGCGCCGTACCACGAGTTCGCCGCGCAGTTCTTCCGCACGGCCGCCGACCCGACCAGCTCCCTGAGCCCGTTCTCCAACGAGTCCCACCCGGCTCGGGCCACCGCCGTGGAGCTGTTCCGCGACGTGTTGCAGGGCTCCGAGCTGGCCCCCAAGCTGGACGCCGAGCTGGTCGAGCTGCTGCCCGACGTGCTCTGGCTGCACCTGATGGTCGTGGTCCTCTACTGGGTCTTCGACCGCACCGAGGACACCGAGCGGACCCGGGAATTCGTCCGCCGGTCCACCCCCATGGCGGCCCGGGTGATCAACCTCTCGCGCTATCGGGTGTTCCGGCCGATCGTCCGCGACGCCAAGGGCCTCATCCAGGACTTCATCCTGCCCACCATCGGGAAAACCGCCGTCAAATAGGGCGCTTGAACCGTGGAGGAAATTCGACGGCCGGGCACTCCCGAAATTGGGAGCACCCGGCCGTAAGACGCCCGGGTGCTCGATCCCGCCAGCAGGAATCGGCCCTGGCGGCGACACCGGGTCCTCCGGGGAATCGAGCCACCCGATGTGACCTTCAGGCCCGACCGTGAGGCCGAACCGGTCGAAGCCGGGCCGGCCGTCGGGGAGACGGCCGGCCCGGTGCCGGTACCTCGGGCGGGCCGGCTCAGAAGTTGTCCGGGGTCCAGGAGGACAGCGGCGTGCGCAGCAGCAGGTCGGCCGCGGCCGCGGCGCCCGGCCGCACCTCGGTGACCAGGCCGGCCGCGGCCAGCCGCGGGACCGTCTCGCCGCCCAGGTAGAGCGAGCCGAGCACCGACTCGCTCAGCGCGAGGTCGGCCTCGTCGGTGGTGCGGGTGCAGCGGCCGGTACCGTCGGCGGCGACCTCGACGGCCCACCGGCCGGCGACGTGGCCGTCGGTGCCCTCGACCTCCAGCACGACCCGGCCGGGCGCACCGTACGTCCGGGCGTTGAAGGCGGCCTCGACGTCGAGCACCCGCAGCCACGTGAAGTCGGCGTTGTCCACGTACGGAGTGGCGGCGCGCGGGTCCTGGAGCAGCAGCGGCAGCGGGTCGTCCGGGCCGATGTTCTCGATCACGACCTTGCGCACCCAGTCGACCGAGAACAGGAACCGCCACAGCTCGGCGGCGGTGCCCCGGTCCAGGGCGAGGAAGTCGACGACGGTGAGCGTGCAGTTCGGGTAGCTGCCGTCCCAGGTGTCGTCCACCCGGTAGACGGCCAGGCCGGTGACGTTGCCCTCGGCGTCCCGGTGGACGGCGGCGAAGGGCTCCTTCCAGTCGAAGCCCGGCACGGAGACCGCCCCGGTGTGGCGCTTCCACCACAGCTCGTCGCGGGCGAGCGCGCCGGGCTGGGTGAGCCGCCAGCGGTCGTGCAGCTCGGCGCCCACCTTGCGCAGCTCGTCCATGCTGAGGAACTCGACCCGCCCGCCGGGCACGGTGGGCAGGCCCTCGCGCAGGCCGCGGGTGCGCTGGAGGTCGACGTTCCAGCCGTGGCCGCGGGTGGCCGGGCCGAAGCCGAACCGGCCGTAGATGTTGTACTCGGCGGCGATCAGGACGGCGACGGCCGCGCCGCGCTCGCGGGCGGCCGCGAGGTCCCGCGTCATCATCCGGCTGAGCAGGCCGCGCCGGCGGTGGGTGGCCGACACGGTGACGGCGGTGATCGCGTCCGCCTGGACGACGGCCCCGCCGGGCACGGTCAGCTCGACGTCGAAGCTCCGGTAGGTGGCGACGAAGCGGCCCTCGGCCACCGCCGCGAGCATCCGCCCGGGCTCCCACTGCTGCCGGCGGTAGTCCGCCGCGCTCTCCACGTGCGAGCGGAGGAACCCCCGGGCGAGCGCCCGGTCCCAGTCCTCGACCTCGTTTTCGGCGATCGGCCGGATCTCGATCCCACCGACCGTGTCGGTCCACTCCTCGACTCGGCCACTACCAGGATCGCTGGTCCCGCCGTTCGCTTCGTTGCCCATCAGCCCACGGTACGGCGGGCCTCCGACGACGGCATCCGATTATTCGCCGCTGCTCGGACCGGGCTCACAGGCCGGTTCACGGGCCGGTGCGCGCGCCGGGGGCTCCGCTCTGCCGCGGGCCGGTGATCACGGGCGGGGCGCCCCGCCCGGAGCGCCGTGCCCGGGATCGAGCACCCAGTGGTTGACCCGCAGCAGCCGGCCCGCGAAGTCGACCTCCCGCTCGCCGGCCAGCCGGAACCCGAGGGTGTGGCAGATCCCGTTGGACGGCCCGTTGGTGACGGCCGGATGCGCGTGCACCGCACCCCAGCGGCCGTCCCGGACCGCCTCGTCGAGCACGGTCCGGACGGCCGCCTTGCCGAGGCCGCGCCCCTGGAACTCCGGCAGCACCATCCAGCCGATCTCGGAGTAGGCCGTGCCGTCCTCCTCCTGCGACCAGAGCATGACGCACCCGGCCACCTCGCCCGGCGCGACCCCGTCCGGGACGATCATCTTGATCCACGACCGGTCCGCCGCGGCGGCCTCGGCGTCCCGCCGGACCTTGTCCGCGATGCCCTCCACCGGGAGGGGACCGCCCAGATCGGCCATCATCACCGGGTCGCACCGCATCCTGACGTAGGCGCCGACATCCTCCGGCTCGACGTTGCGCAGCCTCATCCCGGGCTCCTTTCAGGGGCGGCCATCGTACGACGGGCCTCCGACACTCCGGCCCTCCGACGGCCGACCCCCTCCGACAGTCCTGCCCCTCCACCCCTCCGGCAACCCGGACCGGGGAACGCGCCGGGCGGGCCGAGTACACCACGCCGAGCCCCGAGCACGAGGACTACCGGCGAGCCCAGATCGCGCACCGATGAGTTTCCCGCGCCACGCTGGTCCATACACCGGACACCCACGAACGGAAGGCTGGGCCATGCGGAAACTGATCTACGGCATGAACCTGACCCTGGACGGCTACATCGCCGCGGCCGGGGACGACATCGGCTGGAGCGGTCCGCCGAGCGACGAGCTGTTCCAGTGGTGGCTCGACCAGGAGCAGGCGAGTGGCCTGTCGCTGTACGGGCGCAAGCTGTGGGAGACGATGAGCTCCTATTGGCCGACCGGCGACCAGCAGCCCGACGCCACCCCGGCGGAGATCGAGTTCGCGCGGAACTGGCGGGACACGCCGAAGGTGGTGTTCTCCTCGACGATCGACGAGGTCGACTGGAACACCCGCCTGGTCACCGGCGACGCGATCGCCGAGATCACCCGGCTCAAGGCCGAGGACGGCGGCCCCATGAACATCGGCGGCGCAACGCTCGCCGGGGCGGCCATGCGCGCCGGGCTGATCGACGAGTACGTGATCGCCGCCCATCCGGTCCTGGTGGGCGGCGGCACGCCGTTCTTCACCGCGCTGGACAGCTGGGTGAACCTGAACCTGGTGGAGACGCGGACGTTTCCCGGCGGCGTGGTCATGACCAGGTACGAGACGAGGCGCTGAGCAGCTTCCCGCTGTCTCACGGCTTGGACGGTCGCTTCCTCTCACCGTCGCGGCGATCTCCCCCACCGCACACCCCCGAACCCGCGAGCGATGCCCCGTGAGCCCACGGTGTCAGCGGGCTTCTGCCAGGGCACCAGCATCAGAGCCCAATCACCCATACGAGTGGGCGGCTTGACCTGCCAGTCTCAGATTCGTGTCAGATATGCCATCGCTTGGCCATCGCTCGTGAGATGTGGCCACGAAATCCGCGAACCTGCACGCCGGTGTAGGTTCCACTCGTGATCTTCATTCGGCTTCGGCGTGAGCTGGGCTGTTGCGGGTTGTCGCATTGATCTTGCGGAGCTGACGGCAGCAGCTGCCCACTGCCGTCATCGGGCAAGCGACCCTGGAGTTCCCCGGCTTCGACGACACGATCATGGATCTCTGCCGCTGACTCCGACTGGGGCACCGCCGTCCAGCAGTCCGCTGTCGCACGAACTCGCGGATGACCGAACCTGCGGGAAGCCGTCAGACTGCCCCGATGAGCCTTGAGTCCTCCGACAATGCCGCCGTTCCGCCCAAGGGGCCCAACCCCGATCTGTATCCAGACCTGGCCGCCGCAGGCGGTCTCACCGCCGCGTTGGAACAGGTCGCCGCCGACCTCGGCCTCGACCTCGGCCCGGTTCAGCGGAACGACTCGGATGACAACTGGACAGTCCCCGGCCCAGCCGGCGGTCGTGAGCCACTCTCGATCCGCCTCGGCTCTCAGGAACGATGGTTCATCATCGAAGGCTGGAGCCAGGGCGTCAGGCTCATCCACGGCGCAACACAAGACCTCCAGGAGGTGGCGAAGGCCGCCACGGCCTGGCGAGCGGGGGCAACCCTGCACGAACTTCGCGGTCTCTGCGCGTTCGTCACCTTCAGTGAACTCGCCGAGGCCCACGAACGCGGCCCTGCTGACGCTGTCACTGTGAAGTGGCGCCTCCTGCGGGAGGAGATGCGGGAGGACATTCCGTTCCCCACGGTCCGCGATCTGGTGGAAGCCGCTCATGCCGAGCCGAAGCTCAGGCAGCTCTATCCCTTCACCAGCCACTGGTCCCTTCACTTCACCACCTGCACCGGATACCCATTCACCTGGGTAGTGCCGTTCGTCGATCCGCTGCGTGACGGGCGATACCGAGTGTGCGGTCCCGACCGGGGAACGGTGATCGGCGAAGCCGACACCGCAGAGCAGGCCATCGCACTCGTCATCAGCCACCTGCCGACGAGCATCGGCCCAGCCGTCGCAGGCACCGCCCGGGACCTGGTCGGGGGATAGTTGGCTCTGTACCGGCCCGTACCACAGCGCTGTCCCGCTCATCTTTCGTGCGCGCAATCAAGGCGAAGAGTTCGCGAGAAAGCGCAAGAAAGTCTGAGAACCTACGCGCCGGCCCGGCGCCGTCACGGGCGGGCGTAGAAGTCCGGTGCGCCCATGATCCAGAGGCTGGCCTGCTTGACCGGCATGCCCGCGCGCGGGGCCTCGATCATCTGGTCGTCGCCGATGTAGAGGCCTACGTGGTGGATGTCGGCGGCGCGGCCGGTGTCGGTCCAGAAGACGAGGTCGCCGGGGCGGAGCCGGCGGTAGCCGATCGGGGTGCTCTGGGCGTACTGGTCGGCGGCGAAGTGGTTGAGCTGCCGGCCGCCCTGACGCCAGGCCATCATGGTCAGCCCCGAGCAGTCGTAGCCGTCGGGACCCTCACCGCCCCAGATGTACGGCAGTCCGATCTTGGAGCGGGCGAAGGCGACGGCAGCGGCCGCGCCCTCCTCCGACCACGGGCGCCCGGCCGGCGGCGGTACGGTCGTGGCTCCCCCGGCGGTCTTCGCGGCGGCCTTCTCCGCCGCCTCCTGTTCGGCCGCGGCCTTCTCGGCGGCGGCCCGGGCGGCGGCCTCGGCCTCGCGGGCGGCGATCGCCTCCAGCGCCTCGCGCCGCTGCCGCTCCAGCTCGACCGTGGTGTGGCGGGCGGCGGCTAGCTCGGTGAGGAGCTGTTCGCGGCGCCGGCCGGTGGTGACCACCTGGTCCTGTTGGGCGGCGAGCCGTGACTCCGCCCGGTCCCGGGCCGCTCCGACCTCGGCCGCGGCCTTCTCCGCCGCCTCGGTCGCGGCGCGCGCGGCGGCCGAGGCCCGGGTCGCGGCGGCGGCGGTGGAGGTGGCCGCGTCGAGGATCTGCCGGGTGCGGTCGCTGGCCACGCCGACCACGGCGGCCTGGTCGCCGGCCTCGCGCGGTCCGCGGGCGCCGATCAGGGCGTTGATGGCGGAGAGTTCGGCGGTGGCGCCCTGGCGGTACGTTTCGGCGGCCAGCGCGGCGGCGTCTTCGGCCGCCCCGGCCCGGTCGGCCTCGGCGGAGGCGGCCCGGCCGATCGCGGCGGACTCCTCGGCGCGGGCGCGGGTGAGCGCGAGCTGGGCGCCGTTGTAGGCCTCCACGGCCTGTTCGGCGACCCGGCCGGTCCGGTCGAGTTCGGCCTTGGCGGCGGTGAGCCCGGCCTCGACGGCGGTGACCGTGGCGGCCCGGCGGTCGGCCTCGGCGCGGGCGCGGTCGACGGACTCGGCGGAGGGGTGCGCCTCGTCGGCCGCCGTGGCGCCCGGGGCCCGGTCCGGGTCGGCGGGGAGGGCCGCGGCGGCGGGGAGGGCCGCGGCGGCGGGGATCAGCCCGAGCAGGGCGGTGAGGGACAACAGGAGGGTCGGCAGCAGCCTGCGCACCACGAGACATCCCTTCTCAGGGTCCGGGAGGGGCCGCCGCCGGGTGGTCGGTTGGTTGCACAGGCCCGGCAAAGCGTCCCATCACATGACAAATCGTTTACGCATCGCCATGTTCTCAAGCCGGGCGGCTTTCCCGTTCCAAGCCCGCACGGCCGGCCGGGTGACCCGTCGGATGATCCGACCGGGCCTCAACTCCGGCCGGGCGCAAAGGGCATGCGAACTACCGGTGGATCCGGCGGGTGTGCGGCCGCAGGTGGGGGTGGCGGCCGGGCCGCGGCTCCAGGCCGGTCGGGCCCACCGCGTAGGTGCGGCTGCGCCCCGCCCGGACGGTCCGCCGGCGCTGCTGGGCTCCGCGCCGGGTGCCGGGCTCGCGGGTCCCGTGGTCGGCGGCGCCCGTGTCGGGGCCGGGCCCCGCGGCGGCGGCCGAGCGGCGGTCGGCCAGCCGGGCGGAGCGCCGGGCCAGCGCGCGGGCCTCGTGCGCGTCGAGGTGGGCGGTGGCCCGGGCGGCCATCCGCTCGGCGACCCGGTGGGCGGCGGGGTGGCTGGCCGGGACCTTGTCCGGGGCGCCGGCGATCAGGTCGAAGAGCCAGGTCCGGGCGATGTCCGCACGCCGGTGCAGGCGGCGCTCGCGCCGGATCGCGCGCGCCCGGCGGCGCGGGCGCGTCGCGTAGCGCCAGCGCGCCCAGGGGCTGCTGGGCCGGGCCAGCCGGATCGCGCCGATCCAGGAGATGCCGGGCACCATGATGCCGAGCAGGCCGGTCCACACCTTGCCCTTGAGCAGGGCCACCATGGAGACCAGCATGTTCACCGAGATCACCGTGACCAGCCCCCACCTGGTCTCCTGGCTGGGCACCACACCGAGCGGCACGTAACCGACCAGCAGCAGTGCGGTGAAGAGGATGCCGAAGATCACCGCGTCCACCGACTTGCGGCCCTGCTCGCCCCAGTAGACGTCGTCCAGGTGCAGGATCAGCGCGAACTCGTCCAGCACCAGGCCGCAGCCGATGCCGAAGAGCAGCCCGAACACGTCGATCCAGGGGTGCCCGCCGTAGGTCGCGAACACCCCGATGCCGCCGACCAGCAGGAAGCCCAGGCCGAACACCATGTGGTGGATGTGCAGTCCGCCGGGGGTGACGTTGCCGGGCCACCAGCGCACCTGGGCCCTGATCATCCGCACGCTGAACCGGATGAAGACGAAGGAGGTGATGAACCCGACCAGCAGCAGGAACAGCGGTTGCTTGTGCGCGGCGACGATGTGCTCGCGGTAGCCGTCCAGCAGTGTGGTCATGCGTCTTACCTTCGTTCCTGGTCCTGCGTCATGCGGGCCGCGACATGGCCCGGGCCGCCACCGGTCCGGCGGGTGCGGCGTACCGTCCCCGGCCGACACCCCTCCAACGAGTACGGCGTGCCCAACGAGTACGGCGTGCGGTCCGGTGACCGCGGCCGACTCCGGGTCCGTACGCCGGGGACTGCACGCCGGGTCCGTACGCCGGGGGCTGGGCGCCGGGTCCGTACGCCCGGGCCGGGTCCGGGGCCGGCCCGCCGCCGGTCAGAAGCCGCGGGTGCGCTTGGCCGCCCGGCGCGGCACGACGGGCTGCGCCGGCAGCAGTTCGGCGCCGGCCGGCAGCTTCATGAAGAGCCGGGCGATCTCGCCCCCGAGGTTCACCCCGATCGCCAGCGCCAGGGCGATCGCGGCGGCCCGGGTGATCTGGACGATGCCGGCGGCGGAGTGGCCCTGGGCGAAGGAGAGCATGCCGAGGTAGAGCGCCGAACCCGGCATCAGCGGACCGATCGCCGCGGTGACGTACGGCAGCGCGGAGCCGTACCGGTAGCGGGCCATCAGCTGGCCGAAGAGGCCGACCAGGCCGGCCGCCACGCCGGTGGCGACGATCGGCGAGACCTGCGCGTTGTAGACCAGCACGCCGTAGCTGGACCAGCCGATGCCGCTGTTCAGGGTGACCATGCCGAGCAGGCGGCGGTCGGTCTGCAGCAGCATCGCGAAGGCCAGCGTCAGCACCAGCGCGGCGATCATCTGCACCGGCGGGTAGTTCACCCCGACCAGGCTCTCGTCCGGCCGGAGCTTGGCCTCGAAGCCGACCCCGAGGTAGAGGATCAGCATGACGCCGATGACGATGCCCGCCACCAGGTAGATCACTTCGAGCAGGCGGGCCGCGGCCGTGATGTAGAAGCCGGTCAGGCCGTCCTGGACGGCGGCCACCAGGGCCCGCCCGGGCAGCAGCGCGAACAGCCCACCGGTGATCACCACCGAACCGTGCAGGTCCCAGTCGTTGAAGGAGAGGATGATGCCGGAGGCCGCCGCGGGCATCGCGGCCAGCACGAACTGGTAGAACTCCGGCAGGCCGCGGCGGGCGATCATCGAGGCCAGCCGGTCGCCGAGGACGGCCGCGATGAAGGCGCTGGCGAAGACCAGCCACCCCTTGTCGTCGATCCGCCCGCCGACCAGGAAGGTCGCCGCGCCGGCCAGCAGCCCGGTGTTCAGCGCGAGCAGCCAGGCCGGGTACGGGTGCCGGTTGCGGCGGATCAGGGCGAGGCGGCGGTACGCGTCGTTGACGGTGACCTTCTCCGCGGTGATGTCGGCGACCAGCTCGTACACCGCGTTCAGCCGGGTGTAGTCGGAGGTGCGGCGGCGCACCACCCGGTCCGCGGTGACCGGCGGCTCGACCAGCGAGGGCTGGTGCGAGATGCCGATCAGGGTGAAGGTGACCTGCGGCTCGCAGCGGTCCAGCCGGTACGCGTGGACGATGCCGAGCATGGCCGCCTCGACGTCCTCGGCGGCCTCGCCGCTGGCCAGCAGCAGTTCGCCGATCCGCAGCGTCAGGTCGAGGATGCGCGGGACGTTCCGGGCGGCGGAGGGGTGCAGCTCGCGCGCGGTGCGTTCGAAGGCCGGGCGCTCGGTCATCGGGGTGCGCAGCAGGGTGCGCATCCGGTCCGGCCAGGGCGCCTCGCCGGGGGCACCGGGCTGGAGGGCCGGCACGGCGGTGCCGGTGGGCGGGGTGTAGCCGGCCGCCTGCCATTCCTCGGGGGTGAGGGTGTCCTCGGCGACCGACCGCCGGCGGTGGACGGGGGCGGGTCGCTCGGGCTCCTCCACCGTCGCCGGGCCGGACTCCACCGTCGCCGGGCCGGGGCGCACCGTCACCGGGCCGGACCCCGCGTCGGCGGGCCCCGGCTTCGCGTCGACGGGCGCACGCCCGGGTTCGGCGGCGGACTCCGGGCTCAGCAGTCCCTTGGTCTCCGTGACGGGCGGGACGAGCGGGATCACCGTGGTCGGCTCGACGGCCGGGGCGGGGTGGCCGAGCAGGCCCTCGGTGGGTGGCGCGTCGGAGGGGTGGAGCGGCTGCGATCCCGGTGCCGGACGCGTCTGACGCGCCTGCCGGGCCCCCTTGCCGCCCCTGGCCCGCCTGCCTCCGCCCGGTCGGCCCCGCTTAGGCACTTCCGCTCCTTGCCGCCCCTGGTGGCGCCGGGGTCACCGGGCCGCCGTTCGATCTCGGGTTACACCTTGCCTGATCGAACTGCCGGACGCACATGTACGTCGCGGCGGGCGCCGGGGCCTCCGGGCGCCTACCCGGCGCGGTGGTGGGCCTGGGCGGACGTGCCGGCCCGGCGGGCGCGCAGGAGTTCGACCGCCACCGGTACCACCGAGACCAGCACGATGCCGACCAGGATCGCCTCGATGTTGTCCCGGACGAACGGGATCCGGCCGAGGTAGTAGCCGAGCACGGTGACGCCGGCGCCCCAGAGGACGCCGCCGACGACGTTGAAGACGACGAAGGTGCGGTAGTTCATCCTGCTCACCCCGGCGACGATCGGGGTGAAGGTCCGCACGATCGGCACGAAGCGGGCCAGCACGATCGCCTTGGGTCCGTGCCGGTCGAAGAAGGCGGCGGCCTTCTCCACGTTCTCCTGCTTGAACAGCCGGGAGTCGGGGCGCCGGAACAGGCTCGGCCCGACCTTGCGGCCGAAGAGGTAGCCGACCTGGTCCCCGGCCACCGCGGCGGCCACGATCAGCGCGCAGACCAGCCAGAGCGGCTGGTGCAGGTAGGTGCCGCCGGCCAGCAGCAGGCCGGTGGTGAAGAGGAGCGAGTCCCCGGGGAGGAAGAAGCCGATCAGCAGGCCGGACTCGGCGAAGACGATGGCCATGATGCCGATCGGCCCGAACGTGGAGATCAGCTGGGTCGGATCGAGCCAGGACGGGCCGAGGGCGAGGCTGGTCACGGGGCAGACACTCCTGGAGGTCGACTCTTGGCAAAGAAACAGTAAAGCATTCGCCAAGTACGTCTAAACCAGGAGGTCTGCCCGGGCCCGGCGCAGGGGGCCTGCCCCGGGCCCGGCCCGCTTCCGCGCTACAGCCCGTACCGCTCGATGACCTCCTCGTGCCGGCCGGTGTCCGCGCCCGCCGCCTTGGCCAGGTCCAGCCAGGCGAGGGGGTGCGGCCAGCCGCGGGTGAGCCGGTGCAGCAGGGCGTCGGCCTCGGCGGCGTGCGCCGTGGGCGGCACCCCGACGGCGGCGTAGACACCGGGCAGGAGGGCGCCGTCGTCGGCGGGGTCGGTGATGCTGTACTGCTCCCCGCTGTACGCCCAGACCGCGTAGCCGGCCTCCTGCAGCTCCCCGCGCAGCACGGCCCAGGCCTCGTCGCCGGGCCAGCCGCCGTCCACCCAGTAGGTGGTGTAGCCGGCCGGGTCGAGCAGGGTGAGCAGCGCGAACACCGGGCGCCAGCGCCGCCGCTCCTCCTCCGGCGCGTCCTCGGCGGGCGGCTCCTCCAGCAGCGCCGGGGCGAAGACCACCACGTCGCCGTGGTTGAGCGTCACGTCGTCGCCGAGCACCGGCAGGATGCGGGCGGTGGCCGGTCCGGTCCGGACGGCCGGGAGGTCGACGGTGGCGCCGTTGGTCCGGGTGGCCCGGACGGTCACCAGCTGCCACTCCTCGTCCACCGGGCCCTCGGGCTCGTCGAAGTCCAGGCCGAGCAGGGCGCCGGTGGAACGGACCACCACCCAGTCCCGGTTGGCGGTGGCGGCGGTGATCAGGTGCCAGAGGTCCGGCTCCTGGACGGTGCGGTGCCGCTCCTCCTCCGGTGTGCCCTCGGCGGGCAGCGCGTGCACCAGGATCTCCTGGTGGAACCGCTGCGCACGCGTGTGGTCGCCCAGCTCGGTGGCCGCGGCGGCGGCCAGCCGTCGGGTGTTGATCCGGTCCGGGTGGGCGTCCAGGATCGCCTCGCAGAGCTCGACCGCCTCGGCCCAGCGGCCCTCGGCGGCGGCCCAGCGGGCCCGGACCCAGTGGCCGCCGGCCGGGCCGGTCGACGCCAGCCGGTCGGCCAGGCGGCGCACGCCGTCCTCGTCCCGGGCCTCGATCAGGGCGCTGCCGAGCATGCCGCCCAGCTGCTCGTGCGCCGGGTCGGCGTCCAGCTGCTCCCAGAGCAGGTCGGCGGCGGCCCGGGCGTGGCCGAGGCCGCCCAGCACCCCGGCCAGCTGCACCGCCAGCTCGGTGGCGTCGGCCTGCCCCCGGCCGGTCCGCCCCTGCCGGCACTGGTCCAGGGCGGCGGCGAGCAGGTCGGCGCCGGTCTCGACGGGCACGCCCGCCGCGCCGAGGTACGCGAGCAGCCCGGCCGGCGGAACGGCCAGCGCCGGGACGGGCAGCGCCTCGGCGGCGGCCCGCAGCGCGGCGACCTCCTCGGCGACGCCGTCCGTGCGGCGCAGCTGGGTGAGCTTGCGTTCGCCGGTGGCGGCCAGGGTGAGGGCGACGGTGCGGGCGTGGCGGGCCAGGGCGAGCCGCCCGGCGGCGAGCAGCAGGTTGACACAGGGGCGGTGCGATCCGGCGCCGTCGAGGTAGCCGGCCCAGCCGGCCACGGCGGCGCCCAGCTCGGCGTCGTTCTCCCACGCGCCGGCCGCGACCAGCAGCTCGACGGTCTCCGTCCAGGCGGACCGCAGGTCGGCGTGGCGCTCGGCCTCCTCCAGGCCCGGCAGCAGCGCGAGCGCCTCCTCGGTGCGGCCGAGGGAGGCGAGCGCGCGGGCCCGCGCGAGGGCGCCCCAGCGCCGGTCGCTGTCGTCGATCTCCCGGCCGCGGGCACGTTCGGCCTGCTCGGAGGTGTCGAGCAGGGTCAGCACCTCCTCGTGGCGGCCGAGCAGGTGCAGGGTGCCGGCCCGGGCGTGGTGGAAGTGGAGCGAGAGCCGCTGGCCGGCCGCCTGCATCCGGGCGGCGGCGGTGTCCAGGTGGCCGAGCGCCTCGCCCGGGCGGCCGTCGTCCTCCAGGGCGTCGGAGTACTCCCGGGAGAGGCAGTCGAAGCAGGCCCGGGACGGTTCGATCCGTTCCAGGGTCTCGCTCAGCACGGCGAGCCGCTCGGGCACGTAGCCGGGGCCGTCGACCCGGGCGTGGCAGATCGCGAAGTCCTGCACCACGCAGACCGACTGCGGGCAGTCGGCGGTCTCCTCGCGGTGGGCGAACTCCAGCAGGTCGACCGCCTCGGGCAGGGCCTGCTCGCCCTGGTGGCGCTTGTTCAGCAGGTTCTGCATCCGCCAGTGCCGCAGGTAGACCTCGACCCAGGGCAGGCCGAGCGACCGGGCGGCGGCCAGGGCCTCCGGGTAGACGGCGTCGAGCTGCTCGTTGCGCCCCTCGTTGGCGTGGCCGGGGAGCTCGTAGACGGCGTCGGCCAGCCGCCGGTGGCCGGCCTCGGCCAGTTGCTCGTGGGTTTCGCGTACCCAGGCCCAGATGTCGGTGCTCATGCGCCCACCTCGCTTCGTCCGGCGGTTGCCCCGCCCGGCGTGCGCCTTCCGTTGATTCGCTCGCTCATGCCGCTTCCGTCTCCCCCTTGCGGGTCGTGCGCCGTGCTGGTCGGCAGTGTGGCCGGGGCCTCTGACATTCCGTTCGCGGGTCCGCCGGCGGCCGTCCCGGCCGGCCCGGACCGCGCCCCGCTCAGCCCTCGTCCGTGAGGCCGCCCGGGCTGTCCGGGACGCCCGGCAGGCCGGCCGGGACGGCGGCGGTCAGGGCGGAGACCGCGGTGCCGATACCGGCCAGTGCCCCGGTGAGGTCGCCGCCGCCCCCGCCGGCCGAGGCCGCCGCCATGATCACCTTGAGCGAGCGGAGCAGCCCGGCGGCGGTGGCGCTGCCGGTGTGCCCGTCGCGGTAGGCGGTGAGCAGGTCCTGGACGGCCGGGCTGGCCAGGTTGAGGTAGAGCCGGGCCTTGACCTCGCCGTCGGTGCGGGCGGTGAACGCCCGGGCCAGCCGCAGTGCGGCGGACGGGATCCGGGCGTCCGCCTGGTCGTCCTCGATCCGGGCCTTCAGCTCGGCCTCCCGGTCGGGGACGAGGACGAGCGGCAGGCCGGCCGGCTCGAACCGGGCCGGGACGAGCTGCTCGCCCGGGTCGGCCAGGGCGCCGGCCAGCCAGGCGGCCTCCTCGGCGGGCAGCGGGCGCTCCGGGTCGCGGAACAGCTCGCGGTTGCCGCGCTCGCTGCCCAGTTCGACGATCCGGCAGTCCCGCAGCTGGGCGTAGCGGCGCAGGAACGGCAGCACGGCGTAGCGGTCGCCGCGCGCGATCGGCACCTGCATCGCCCGGTAGAGCATCTCCTCGAAGCCGCCACTGCTGCCGAGCGCGACGTGCACGGCGCCGCCGCCGGCGGCCCGCAGCGCGCCGGCCGTCAGGTCGCCCTGCGAGGTGGGCACCGGCACGTCGTCGGCGAGCAGGGTGAAGAGCCGGTCGTCGCAGAGCGCGGCGCCGAGCAGGTCCTGGCCGTGGCGGGCGAGGATGCGCCGCCAGACGGCGGGCCGCAGCCGGGCGGTCTCGTAGAGGCCGTCGACGACGGCGTCGGTGAGGGTCCGCTGGAGTGCGCGGTAGTGCTCGTCGCGCTGGAGGTCCTCGCGGCTGGCGGTGGGGGTGAGCCGGCTGGACTCGACCACGCCGCCGATGAACCCGGCCCAGCCGGGCAGCAGGTCGCGGGCGTCGTCGGCGAGCAGCATGCCGCGGAGGTAGACGGCGAGGTCGCGGTTGTCGCTGCTGCCGTACGTGCCGCCGTCCTGGACCCAGAGCAGTCCTGCGGCGTCGCTGTCGCCCCCGGCGGGGTGGACGGGGAAGGCGGTGAGCGGTTCGAAGCGGCGGCCGAAGGCGGTGGCGAACCGCATCCGGGCGGCGTGCTGGTCGCCGTCGGAGGGCTGGCGCCAGGGCACCGGGACGGCGTTGACGGGCTGCTCGTCGTCGCCGACGTAGACCGGGATCGGCAGCAGCACGCAGTACCGGCCGAGCACCTCGCGCAGCGCGTGCTCGTCGGCGAGGTGGGCGTGTTCGTTCTTCAGCGACAGTTCGACGACGGTGCCGCCACCGGGCCGCGGGGCCGCCGGCTCGACGCTGTACTGCTCGCCGCCGAAGCTGCGGTAGCGGTGGCCGAGCAGCGGCTCGCGGTGCGAGGTGGTGGTGACGGTGACCTGGCCGGCGACCGAGAAGGCGGAGAGGAAGCCGAGGCCGAAGGCGCCGATCAGCTCCTCGTTGCCGGTCAGTTCGCGCAGCATCCGGGTGTAGCCGGTGCCGACGGTGGCGAGGTAGGCGTGGATCTCCGGCTCGGTGAGGCCGGCGCCGGTGTCCTCGATGCTGACGGTGCGCCGGTCCGCGTCGGCCCGCACCCGGATCAGCGGCCGGTGGTCGCCGTCCGGGTCCTCCAGCAGGCGCCGGGTGTGCGAGTCGTGGGCGTTCTGGACGAGTTCGCGCAGGGCGACCAGCGGGGTGGAGTAGAGGTGGGTGGCGAGGACGTTCACCAGTCCGCCGAGATCGACCTCGGTCGTACGCAGATCCTCGGCGGGCACGGGGTCGGGCGGGAGACCTTCAGACATGGGTCCCCAGTGTGCCAGTGCGACTATCCGGCGACCATTTCTTTCTGGTGACCAGGGGCCGGTCAACCCGGCATTGACCGCGAGGGCCGCCCGGCGGGCCCGGCCTACTCCCTCCGGGTGTGCCAACTCCGCTGCATACGGGCGGATCTGGCCCGGTTTGCGTAACCCGGTGCGCCTCCTCCGGACGCTTCGGACCTGCCGCCTCCATGACACCATCGGGCGAATTGCCACCCGTTCGGTGGAGTTCGTCCACGGCGCTGATGAATGCTGGTCGTGCGACGTCAGGCAACGGCGCCACGGAGCGGCCACTCCGGGAAGCGCCATTTTTCGCACACCACCCTTCAGGGAGACCAACGTGTCCCGTATCCGCGCAGCCGCCGCCGTCACCGCCCTCGGGGCCTTCCTCCTCGTCGGCGTCGGTGCCGCCACCGCGCACGCCGACAACGGCGCCGGCGCCGACCACCACTCCAACAGCAGCGTCGTGAGCAACACCGGCTCCAACAACGTGATCGGCAACGTGGTCGGCAACGTGGTCAACACCCAGCAGACGGCCACCGGTTCGGGTGCCGCCAACCAGAACAACGGCCTCGCCGTCACCGGCAACGGCGGCGACATCGGCGCCCTGCAGGGCAACGGCAACCTCGCCGCCAAGGTGTACCCGCACGTCTTCTCCTAGGAGCACCCGGGGAGCTCACGGGAGCACGAGCACCCGGGAGCGCGAGTACCCGGAAGCCCCCGGAACGCCCCCCGCGCATCGCCCGGCGCGGCCGGGCCCGGGTGCCCGCCCCCCGTACGCGGGGGCGGGCACCCCCGCTCACGTCTGCGCGGGCACGCCCAGGACAGCCCGGCCCAGCCGCCGCAGGCAGTCGCCGAGGTCCGGCCGCTCGCTGTACGGGCGGTTCCGCACACCGTCGTTGACCAGGGCGAACAGCGCGTGAACCCGGATCCGGGCCTCCGCCGCGTCGCACTCCGGGCACACCCGGCGGAGCAGGTCGACCCAGGTCCGCAGGAAGTCCCGCCGGAAGTCCACCGCGGCCCGCCGGTCCGGTGCGGCCAGCCGCTCGGTCTCGCTCAGCATCGCGCCCAGGTAGTCGCCGTTGTGCCGGGCGAACCCCACGTACGCGGCCAGCCCGGCCTCCAGCGCCGCCGCCGGCCCGGCCGCCGCGTCGATCGCCCCCGCCACCTCGTGCCAGAGCCGCTCCCGGCTGCGCACCAGCGAGGCGGCCAGCAGCTGCTGCTTGCTGTCGAAGTGGCGGTACACGCTGGGCCCCGAAATGCCGACCTCGGCGCCGAGTTGGTCGGTGCTGACGTTGTCGAACCCGTGCCGGTGGAAGAGCCGGACCGCCGCCGCGAGCAGCTCCTCCCGGCGCGGTTGCGGCCGCGGCCCGGCGACGGCGGAGGCCGTCCGGGGGTCCGGGGCGGCGCCGTCCAGCGACACCGCGAGCACCGCCGCCACCAGCTCGCGCAACAGCCGCTCGGCCCGGCGCGGCTGCGGCACGGCCGACTGGTAGGACAGGCCCGAGCAGACCGAGAGCGCCGACCAGCAGAGGAACTCAGCATCCACCAGCGGCAGTTCGGGCCGCTCGGCGCGGAGCACCCCGGCCATCAGGGCGGCGTCCGCGCGCAGCTCGCCACGGAGCGCGGCCCGGCGGTCCGGCGGCAGCAGCCGGGCGTCGCGCTGCATCAGCGTGCCGAGCGGCCGGTGCCCGACCGCGACCGCGGCCAGCGCGGCGCCGACGGCCTCCGTGGAGCCGGCCGCGTGGAGCGCCGCGGTCAGCTCGCCCAGGCCCAGCCGCACGACCCGGTCGAGCAGCTCGGGCTTGCCCCGGAAGTGCCGGTAGAGGGCGGGCGCGGTGATGCCCACCCCGGCGGCGACCTCCGTCATCGACACCTGGTGGTACCCGCTGCGGTGGAAGCGCTCGGCGGCCACGGCCAGGATCTGCGCCTGCCGGGCCGGCGCGGGCGGCCGTCGCACCACCATGCCGCCACCCCCTCGCCCCAGCTGTCGTTCACGTCGTACACAGGCTAGCAAGGATTCACTTCACCGGCCCCGATGCCCGCAATACCAGCATTGATCATGGGAGAATCACGGTCTTCCCACCCTGGACAGCCGAAGCTACCCGGGAATAACTTGTGGAGCGATCACCTGGTACCACCGAAGGGAGCGCCGTCGTGCGCCGCACCGTGTTCACCGAGGACCACGAGGCCTTCCGGGAGACCATCCGGGACTTCATCGCCAACGAGGTCGTGCCCGTCTACGAGAGCTGGGAGGCCGACGGCCACCCGCCGCGCGACTTCTACCGCCAACTCGGCGCGCTCGGCATCTACGGCATCGAGGTGCCGGAGGAGTACGGCGGCGCCGGCGAGAGCGGGTTCAAGTACCAGGCGGTCGTCGCCGAGGAGACCGCCCGCGCGGGCGTCAGCTTCGGCTCCTCCGGCGTGCACACCGGCCTGGTGCTGCCGTACCTGCTGGAGTACGCCACCGAGGAGCAGAAGCAGCGGTGGCTGCCCGGTTTCGTCTCCGGCGACATCATGACGGCCATCGCGATGACCGAGCCCGGCGCGGGTTCCGACCTCGCGGGCATCACCACCACCGCCAGGCTCTCCGAGGACGGCACGCACTACGTCCTCAACGGCGCCAAGACCTTCATCACCGGCGGGGTGCTCGCGGACCTCGTCCTGGTGATCTGCCGGACATCCCCCCACGACCCGGAGAACCGCCGGGCCGGCCTCTCGATCCTCTGCGTGGACACGGCCTCCGAGGGCTACACGGTCGGCCGCAAGCTGCAGAAGATCGGCCTGCGCACCTCGGACACGGCCGAGCTGGCGTTCAGCGACGTCAGGGTGCCGGTGGAGAACCTGCTGGGCGAGGAGGGCAGGGCCTTCTCCTACCTGACCCACAACCTGGTGCAGGAGCGGCTGGCGATCGCGGTCGGCGCGTACGCGGCCTCGGCGGCGGCGGTCCGGTTCGCCGTCCAGTACGTCAAGGACCGCAAGGTCTTCGGCAAGACGGTGGCCGAGTTCCAGAACACCAAGTTCACGCTGGCCGACTGCGAGGCCCAGGTGGTGGCCCAGCAGTCGATGGTCGACCGCGCGCTGGAGCTCTACCAGCACGGCGGGCTGACCGTCGCGGACGCGGCCGCGGCGAAGCTCTTCTGTACCGAGTCGGCGTCCGGCGTGATCGACAAGTGCCTTCAGCTGCACGGCGGCTACGGCTACATCCTGGAGTACCCGATCGCCCGCCTCTACACCGACAACCGGGTGTTCCGGATCTACGGCGGCACCAGCGAGGTGATGCGCAGCATCATCGCCAAGTCGCTCGGCCTGTAGAGGGCCCGTCCTCGAACAGGCCCTCAACCCCGGACGTCGTTCGAGGGTACGGGCGTCGTTCGAGGGTACGGGCGTCGTTCGATGGTCCGGGCGTCGTCTATGGGTGTCGGCGGCGGCGGGCCGCCCCCACGGCGGCCCGCCGCCGGCCGGTCAGTTGGGGGACGCGGCGTGCTCGGAGCGCCATGCCTCCCACCCCGCCGCCGAGGCCACCTTCGCGTCGTGGATGGCCTTCTGGGCCAGGGCCGACGGCGGGGTGTCCATGCTCCGCATCCAGTTGCGGCCGGCCGTGGCCAGTGCCGCGCACACCATCACCGTCCCGGCCACGCTGAGCACCGCGCCGATGCCCGTGAGCACGGCGCCGCCGGCCAGCAGCGGGCGGTTGAGCTGGAATCCGTTGAAGAAACTCTCGTTGGTCGCCATGCATCCACCATCGGTGCACTCGGCGGCCCTCGCACGCCGAACTCCTCCGCACGCGGGACCCCTCCGGGTGCGGGAGCCGACCGCGTCCGCGACGCTGGGCCGGAGGGGCTGCCGCGAGGGCCCCGGCCGGCCGCCCTGGAGGACGCGCGATGGTCGATCTCGAACAAGTCGCCGTGGAGCACGCGGCCCGGGCGGCCGAGAGCCCGCACGGGCGCAGCTCGCACCTGGTGCTGCACGACGGCGTGCTGCGGCAGACCGTGATCGCGCTGACCGCGGGCACCTCGCTGGACGAGCACAACGCGCCGGTCGCCGCCTCCCTCCAGGTGCTGCACGGCCGGGTCTCGCTGACCATCGCCGGCCGTCTCCAGGAGCTGTCGGCGGGCCAGCTGCACCCGGTGCCGCAGGAACGGCACGGACTGCTGGCCCACGTCGACTCGGTGGTGCTGCTGACCGCGGTGACCGTGTAGGCCCCGCGCACGGGCCCGGCGCACGGGCCACCGCCCGCCGGTCCGGGCGTGCGGAATCACCGCACGGCCCGAACGGCACCGGCACCGGCGGCACCGGCACCAGCACCGGCACCGGTGGCTACGTACCGGCGGTCACGGCACCGGTCACGGCACCGGCGGTTACGACACCGCCGGCTTCACCAGGGTGTCGTCGACCAGCCGCAGGCCGCGCAGGAAGTCCCGCCCGGTCGGCGACAGCTCGGGCGCGGCCAGCCACTGGCCGACCAGGCCGACGAGCAGCGCCTGGTAGAACATGCCGCGGGCGAGCTCCTCCTCGCTGTCCGGCACCTCTTCGAGCCCTTGGAAGAGGGCCGAGAGACCGAGCCGGCCCTCCTTCTGCGCACTGGCGAGCGCCTCCTGGAGCTGGGGTGCCCGCTCGGTCTGGAGCATCGCCTCGAACTGCGCGGTCCAGAGGCCGCGGTGCTCGGCGAAGGTCTCCTTCACGCCGTCCCAGACCGCGACGAACCGCTCCTCGGGGTCCTCGGAGAGGGCGTAGGCCCGCTCCACGACGGCACCCAGGGTGCTGCCCCACTCCCCCATGGCCTCGATCAGCGCCGCGTCGAGCAGCGACTCCTTGGAGCCGAAGTGATAGCCGATGGCGGCCAGGCTGACGCCGGAGGCGTTGGCGATGTCCCGGGCGGTGGTCCGCCCGTAACCCTTGTCCAGCAGGCAGCGCTTGGCGCCGGCGAGCAGGTCTTCACGATTTCCCATGGTCCCAATGTTACGGTCAATCCAGACACATGTCTTGCACGTTCGTCTTGCACGTTGATTTGGACACATGAGCCAGACACATGAGTCAGACGCTCGTTCTAGACAAACGTGCGAGGCGCCTCTACTGTCTTCCCCATGACCGCAACCACCGGCCGCGCAGGCCGTCGCACATGGATCGGCCTGGCCGTCCTCCTGCTCCCGACCCTCGTCCTGACCATGGACATGGGCGTGCTCTTCTTCGCCGTCCCGTACATCTCCACCACGCTGGCGCCGAGCGGCACCGAGCAGCTGTGGATCATGGACATGTACTCGTTCCTGCTGGCCGGCCTGCTGATCACGATGGGCTCGCTGGGCGACCGGATCGGCCGCCGCCGACTGCTGATGACCGGCGCCGCCGGCTTCATCGGCGCCTCCCTGCTGGCCGCCTACGCCGACGGCGCGGGCCAGCTGATAGCCGCCCGCGCCGTGCTGGGCGCCGCCGGGGCGACGGTGATGCCCTCGACGCTCGCGCTGATCCGCAACATGTTCCACGACGCCCGGCAGCGGCAGATCGCCCTCAGCGCCTGGGGCGGCGTCCTCACCACCGGTGCCACCCTCGGGCCCGTCGTCGGCGGGCTCCTGCTGGACCACTTCTGGTGGGGCTCGGTCTTCCTGATCGCCATCCCGGTCATGGCGCTGCTCCTGGTCACCGCCCCGCTGCTGCTGCCCGAGTACCGCTCCCCGCAGCGCGGCCGCTTCGACCTGCCCGGTGCCGGCCTCTCGCTGGCCTCGATCCTGCCGCTGGTCTACGGCATCAAGACCCTCGCCGTCGACGGCTGGAGCCTGCTCCCCGCGCTGGCCGTCCCGGCCGGCCTGCTGTTCGCCGCCGCCTTCGTCCGGCGCCAGCGCACCGCCGCCAACCCGCTGCTCGACCTGAGCCTGTTCAAGATCCGCGCCTTCAGCGGGGCGATCAGCGTCAACTCCATCGCCATGTTCGCGATGATGGGCTTCACCCTCTTCACCTCGCAGTACCTCCAGCTGGTCAAGGGCATGAGCCCGCTGACCGCCTCGCTCTGGTCGCTCGTCCCCAGCGTGGGCGTCGGCGCCGCGGTCGGCCTCAGCTCCGCGCTCGCCGGGAAGGTCCGGCCCGCGGTGATGATGGCCGGCGGCTTCCTGATCGGCGCGGCCGGCTTCGCGATGATGACCCAGGTCGGCGCGGACTCCCCGCTCGCCCTCATCCTCACCGCGGCGGGCGTGCTGGCCGCCGGCACCGTCGGCACCATGACCCTCACCGCCGAGATGGTGGTCTCCGCCGCCCCGGCCGAGCGGGCCGGCGCCGCCTCCGCCACCTCCGAGACCGCCGTCGAACTCGGCAGCTCCCTCGGCATCGCCCTGCTCGGCGCGACCGGCGCCGCCGTATACCGCTTCCGGCTCGACGGCGCCCTGCCGGCCGGCCTCGACGGCGAGGCCGCCCACACCGCACAGGACACCCTCGGCGGTGCGGTCACCGTCGCCGCGGGCCTGCCCGGCCGGGTCGGCACCGAACTGCTCGACACCGCCCGCGCCGCCTTCACCGAGGGCCTGCACGTCGCCGCCGTGGTCGGCCTGGTCTTCGCGGTCGGCGCCGCCCTCCTCGCCTACCGCCTGATGTCCCACCTCCCGGCCCGCACCGCCGAGCCCGCCGCCTGACCCCGCCCCGCCCCGCGCGTCATCAAGAGCCCCCACCCCGGCCGCCTGCCGTCCCGGGATGGGGGCTCTCGCACGTCCGCGGGGACTACGCCCGGGGTGGCCGTGGAGCAGAAAGGCTGCGGGCGGGCCCGGCGTCCGGCAGGCTGCCCGTATGTCGAACAGTGCTGACCACGGCCGGGTGCGGGCGAGTTATGACGTCGTCGCGGAGGAGTACCAGGAGCGGGTGGGGGGCGAGCTGGCGTTCAAGGTGGTGGACCGGGCGCTGCTCGGGGTGGTGGAGGAGGCGGCCGCCGGCGGGGTGGTGGCGGATCTGGGGTGCGGGCCGGGGCACGTGGCGGGGTGGCTGGCGGGGCGCGGGGCGAAGGTGGTGGGGGTCGACCTGTCACCGGTGATGGTGGAGCTGGCGCGGCGCGAGCACCCGGGGGCGGAGTTCCGCGAGGGGGACCTGCTGCGGCTGCCCGCGGCGGACGGGGAGTTCGCCGCCGCGGTCGCCCTCTACTCGGTGATCCACCTCGAACCGGCCGAGCTGCTGCCCGCGTTCGCCGAGATGCGGCGGGTGCTCCAGCCGTCCGGCACCCTGCTGGTCGCGTTCCACCTCGGCACCGAGGTCCGCCGGCTGGACGAGTGGTGGGGGCACCAGGTGGACGTGGACTTCCACTTCCTGGAGCTCGAAACCGTCGCCGGCCTGTTGGCGGAGGCCGGCTTCATCGTCGGGGCGCGCCTGGAGCGGGAGGCGTACCCGGAGGAGGCGCAGACCCGCCGCGGCTACCTGCTGGCCCGCCGGGACTGACGCTCACCGGCTCCGGCCGAAGCCGGTCGGAGCCGGCCGGGAGCCGCCGGCGGCCGTCAGCCGGTCGGAGCGGCCGAGCCGAAACGGGCGAGGCAGTGCCAGACCTTCTTGAGGTCCTGCGGGTCGTACCGGCCGGTGCGGACGGCGTCGCCGAGGATGCGCGGGTCGAGGTGGCCGTCCTCGGCGACGGCGAGGCCGAGGGCGACGTACTCGGGGCCGCGGTAGTCAGGGTGGCGGCGCAGCTCGTCCGTGCTCAGTCGGACCCCGGGGTGCCACTCGACCGGGCAGGGCAGCCGCCGGGCCTGTTCCTCGACGGCGGTGCCGCGGTGGCTCGGGTCGAGGACGAGCGCCTCGACGTCGCGGTCGAGCCGGACCTCGCCGTGCACCTGGGCCTCGATGTAGTCGTCGAGGGCGTCGGCGTCGTCGGCCTCGGCGAGCGGGACGAGGCCGTTCCGGTCGGCGACGCCGAAGTCGGACGGTTCGAGGAAGCTGTCGGGGTAGCAGAAGGTGACGCGGGCGAGGGCCGGCCCGGCCAGCCGGAAGTGGGCCGAGCCGAAGCGCGGTGCCCCGCCGAGCGGCTTGCGGCGGAAGTTGAGCGCCCCGTACACCGGGCGTTCCTCGGCGGGTGCGGTGTCGTAGGCGCCGCCGAAGATGCGGCTCTCCCAGTGCCAGCGGTCGCCGCCGGGGTGGGCGGTGAGGCCGCCGTTGCTGGTGCCGGTGACGAACTGGGAGCGGTAGACCCCGTCGTCGGCGAGCGCCTCCAGGATCGGCCGGCCGTCGGAGACCCGGTCGGGGTGGAAGTTGAGGGTGACGCGCAGGCCGGGGTCGAGCGCCGGCCCGGAGGCGAGGGCGGCGACGTGCCGGAGGGCGAGTTCCTGGGCGGTGCGGCGCGTGTCGGTGGTCATCGCGGCAGTGTCGCGGACGAAGGCCCTGCGCCGCATCCGGATTCCGGCCGGGGCCGGGTGACGGGGCCGGGCGACGGCGCCGGGCGGGCTCCCGGGCTGCGCGGCGGGGCGTCCGCGCCTAGGGTCGACGGCAACGCCGGGCGGAGCTGGAGGGCCGATGCCGCCGTTGGAACCGGAGCCCGACCCGGAGCCCGACCCGGACGGGTGGCAGGACGGGCAGGGCGGGCAGGGCGGGCAGGGTGGTGGCGGCGACGAGCCGGACTACCGCTTCACGCTGGCCAACGAGCGGACCTTCCTCGCCTGGATCCGCACCGCGCTCGGCCTGCTCGCGGGCGGGATCGCCGTGGACCAGCTCACCCCCGACGTCGCCCCCGGGCCGCTGCGGATCGCGCTGGCCGTGGTCTGCGCGCTCGGCGGCGCGCTGCTCGGGGTGACGGCGTACCGGAGATGGGCGAGGGTGGAGGAGGCGATGCGGGCGGGGGCGCCGCTGCCGCGGACGCATGTCCTGCTGGTGCTGTCGGTGGGGGTGGCGGTGGTCGCCGCCGTGTTCTGTGGTCTGATCATCGGGTACTCCGGCTGAGACCCCGGGCGACCCGGGGCCGGCGATCCATACCCTTAGTGGTCTAGACCACTTTCGGAGGGTCGTCCGCGCAACATCTGGTTTTTGACCAGCGTTTCCCGGCCGGTGTATACGTTCGCCGCCGCGGCCAGGCATACTGGCCAGGTCGGGCGCTTTGCCCTCCTGTGACTCTAGAAGAGAAGGGACCGGTGGCCAGGGATGCTGCGGAACGGTCTTGAGCCCTGGCACCTCCTGGTGGTGCTGGCTGTTGTTGTCCTGCTGTTCGGTTCGAAGAAGCTGCCGGAGATGGCGCGCGGCCTCGGCAAGTCCATGCGCATCCTGAAGGCGGAGACCAAGGCCCTGCGCGAGGACGACGTCCCCGCCGACGCGGCCGCCCAGGGCACGGCGCAGAGCACCGCGGCCCCGCAGCAGCCGGCCGCCGAGCAGGCCCGCCCGGCCGTCACGCCGACCAACATCGCCAAGGCCACCGAGACCCCCCGGTCCACCACGGCCTGAGCCTCCCGCACTCCTGACGAAGCCCCCGCCCCGAACGGCGGGGGCTTCGTCGTGTCCTGGGCCGACCGCAGCAGTCTCGACTGGCTGTCGGTTTTGATCCGTTATCTCCTGGTTTGCATCGACCGGAGAAACGGAGTGCGGGATGCCGATCAACGACCCGGACCAACCGACCGAGCCCCCCGACCAACCGGCCGGGCCGCCCGGCCGGCCCGGGCCCCACGACCAACCGTCAGCAGGCCCCTCCGACCAGCCGCCGGCCACTCAGCCTCCCTCCGGCGCCGGCCAGCCTTCCCCGGGCGCCGAGCAGCCGCCGGCCGCGCAGCCGCCCCCGGGATCCGGCCAGCCCCCCACCGAGCAGCCGCCCGCAGCACAGCCGTCCCCCGGCGCCGGCCAGCCGCCCGCAGCACAGCCGCCTGCCGAGCAGCCGCACGCCGACCAGTTGGCCGAGCTGCGCGCCCGCCTCGCCGCCGTGGAGGCCCACGACGCCCGGCTGGCAGCGGAACTGAAGACGCGACCACCCGCCCACCACCGGGTCCGCTCCGCCTTCGCGATCCTGCTGGTGCTGGTCGTCTTCATCCTGACGCCGCTGAGCCTGGTCGCCTCCTGGACCAAGTCCACGATCACCGACACCGACCGCTACGTCGCCATGATGGCGCCGCTCGCCAAGGACCCTGCCATCCAGTCGGCCATCACCAACCGGGTGACGGACGAGATCATGAAGCAGATCCCGGTCGAGTCCCTGCTGTCGGACATCGCCCCGGAGGACCGGCCCAAGCTGGACGCCCTGATCTCCAAGCTCAGCGGACCGCTCACCAGCGGGATCACCGGCTTCGTGCACGGGCAGGTCGAACGGCTGGTGCAGAGCGACGCGTTCGCCACCATCTGGATCACCGTCAACCGGCAGGCCCACGCGGCGATCGACAAGATGCTCACCGGCGAGGGCGGCGGCGCGGTCCAGATCAAGAACAACACCGTGGTGCTCGACCTCGCCCCGGTGATCGACCAGGTGAAGACCCGGCTGGTGGACAACGGGCTGACGGTCGCGGCGAAGATCCCCGAGATCCACACCGACTTCACGCTGGTGAAGTCGGACGCCATCCCCAAGGTCCGCACCGCCTTCCGGCTGCTCGACCTGATCGGCTTCTGGCTGCCCGTCCTCACCGTGCTCCTGGCCATCGCCGCCGTGCTGCTGGCGGTGCGCCGGCGCCGGGCGGCCGTCACCGCGGCGCTGCTCATGGCGGCCGGCGCCCTGGTGCTGGGCATCGGACTGACGATCTTCCGGGCCATCTACCTGGACAAGCTCCCGGACGGGGTGGACCAGGCGGCCGCCGGAGCGCTGTACGACACGCTGGTCCGGTACCTGCGCTCGGCCGTCCGGGTGGTGGTCGTGCTCGGCCTGCTGGTGGCGCTCGGCGCCTGGATCAGCGGCGCCGGGCGGCGGGCCGGAGCGGTCCGCGGCATGTGGCGGGCGGGCCTCGGCGGGACGCGGCACGCCGCGGAGGGCGCAGGGCTGCGGCTCGGCGCGGTCGGCCGCTTCGTCCACCGCTGGAAGTCCTGGCTCATGTGGGGTTCGGTCGTGGCCGCGGTGGTGGCGTTCGTGCTCTGGAGCTACCCCACACCACTGGTCCTGCTCATCATCGGGCTGGTTCTCCTGGTCGTACTGGCGGTGGTGGAGTTCCTGGACGAACCCGACGGGGCGCAGCAGCCGGCCCATTGACGCCGGGTCCGGCCGGGTCGTCGCCCGGCCCTCGCCGACCGGCCCATGCCGACCGGCCTGAAGGAGGAGGCCCGTTCTCACCCTGAGGGACGATCAGCCCGGGCCGGCCCGACCCTAGTCTCGACAGCATGACGGGAACACGGTGGTGGGGCCTGCGGCTGCTGCGGCCCGCCCTGGTGGCGTCCGGGCTCGGGTACCTGCTGCTGATGGGCCACCCGGCGGAGCTGGGCGCGGGCGGCTGGGCGATCGGCCTCGGCGCACCGGCCCTGGCCGCGTTCGGCGGCCGGTGGCCGCTGGCGGTCGCGCTCGGGCAGTGCACGCTGCTGGCGCTCACCGCCGCCCCGGCCGCCGCCCACGTGCACGTCGAGGTCAAGGCCGGTGTGGCCGCCGCCTTCTTCGAACTGGCCCTGCGCCGCTGGGGCGCGCCGACCGCCGTCGCCGGCGCCGCCCTGGCCGCCGCCCAGCTGGCCGCCGCCTGGTCGGGGCTCGCGTGGTCGGGACTGCCGTGGTCGGGGCTGCCGGGCTCCGGGCCGCTCTGGTCCGAGCTGCTCTGCCGCGTCCCGGGCGCGCTCTACCGGACGGCGGTGGTCGGCGGCGTCCCGGTGCTGCTCGCCGGCTACCTCCGGTCGGCCGAGCAGGCCGCGAGGACGGCCCAGGAGCGGGCCCGCGAGGCCGAGCACAGCCGCGACCTCGCCGAGTGGGGCGCCCGGATGGGCGAACGTGCGGCGATCGCGCGAGAGTTGCACGACATGGTCGCCCACCACCTGGCCTCGACGGTGCTGAGGGTCGGCGTCGCCCGGCACGTCCTGCCCAGCACCGACCCGCGGCTGGCCGCCGTCCTGGACGACGTGCACGCGGGCGCCACCACCGCCCTCGCCGACCTGCGGCGGCTGCTCGCGGCCCTGCGCGAGCCCGACGCGGAACACCTGGCCCCGCTGCTGGCCGAGACCACCGACCTGCCCGCCGCCGTCCACGGGGTGGTCGAACGCTCCCGGCGGGCCGGACTCCGGGTCGACGCCGACATCGGCGGGCGGCTCGGCGAGCTGGACGCGATCGGCGGGCTGACGGTGCTGCGGCTGGTGCAGGAGGGCCTGGCCAACGTCGCCCGGCACGCGGGCGCGGGGGCGAGGGTCCGGCTGCGGGCCACGACGGAGGTCACCACGGAAGGGGAGCGCGTGCGACTGGAGCTGGAGAACGAGCTGCCCCGGGAGCACCACGCCGCCCCCGGCGGTGTCGGCGGTGTCGGCGGCGGCCACGGGCTGCTCGGCATGCGCGAGCGGGTGGCCCTGGTCGGCGGGACGGTCGAGGCCGGACCGGTGCCCGGCGGCTGGCGCCTCGCGGCGTCCTGGCCGCTGACGGCCGGCGGGGGCGCACCGGCCGTCCCGGGAGCGTTCGCCGTGCGGGGGGCGGTCCCCGGGCCGGGTTCGCCCGCAGGACCGGGGACAGTGGGCGCTCCCAGCCAGGTCGCCGGGCCGGTGGCGGTGGGCGCTCGGACGGCCGGCGCCGAGGGGGCGGCCGTGAAGGCGTACGGGGGTGCCGCGTGATCGGCGTCCTGATCGTCGACGACCAGCAGCTCGTCCGGGCCGGCGTGCGGATGCTCTGCGAGTCCACCGGGGACCTGGCCGTCGCCGGCGAGGCCGCGGACGGCGCGCAGGCCGTCGAGCTGGCCCTGCGGCTGCGCCCCGACGTCGTCCTGATGGACCTCCACATGCCCGGCACCGACGGCATCGTCGCCACCCGGGAGCTGAACCGTCTGCTGCCCTCCGCCCGGATCGTCGTCCTCACCACTTTCGACGACGACGACCGTCTCTACCCGGCCCTCGCCGCCGGCGCCTGCGGCTTCCTCGCCAAGGACGTCGAGCCCGCCGCCGTCCTCGACGCCGTCCGGCGGGCGGCGGCCGGCGAGAGCCCGTACAGCCCGGCCGTGCTGCGGCGGGTGGTCGCCCGCGCCGCGTCCGACTGGACCGGCGAGGACGGCCGTCGGCAGCCGGTGGGCGGCATCACCGGGCGCGAGCACGAGGTGCTGCGGCACATCGCCGGCGGGCTCTCGAACATCGAGATCGCCGAGCGGATGCACCTGGGCGTGACCACGGTGAAGACCCATGTCTCCAACCTGATGGCCAAGACCGGCAGCCCCAACCGGGTCCGGCTGGCCGTGCTGGCGATCCAGCACGACCTGGCTGGCTGAGGCCGCCCGCCCCGGACGGAGCAACCCGGCGGGCGCGGCCCGGTGCGGGGCCGGAGGCTGAACGGGATGTCCGACGACCAGCCCCCGCCGCCCCGGGACCGCATCGACCTGCGGGCCTGGTGCCTGCTGCTGGGGTCGTTCACCGCGCTGATGATCGCGTACTTCACCCTGCCGCTGCGGTACTTCGGCGAGGACCGGCCGGTGGTCAGCTGGCTGGTCTTCGCGGCCGTCCTGATCGGCATGACCTGGTTCCTGATGGCCCGGATGATCGACATCCTGGTCGGCACCGGCCACCATCCAGGAGTGTGGATCATCTTCCTGATCTGCCTCGTCCTGACCGTCTTCGCCAGCACCTACTACGTCCTCGGCGCCCAGCCCGACGAGTTCGTCGGGCTCAACACCCGGTTGGACTCGCTCTACTTCACCGTCGTCACGATGGCGACGGTCGGCTACGGCGACATCACCCCGTCCGGCCAGGCGCCCCGGCTGGTGGTGATGCTGCAGATCGCGTACAACTTCGTCTTCCTCGCGGCGGCGGCCGGGGCGCTGAGCCGCCAGGTCCGCAGCGGCCTCGAAAGCCGGGTCCGCCGGCGCAGTTAGAGGACGTCTCATTTGGGGGGCCTAAATCGAGTGCGGGAGTTCCGGTTCGGGTGATACAAGATCTGCGTGACTGAGCACCTCTACTTCCCCACCCTGCTGCGGATGATTGACGAGCGGTCCGCCGCGTTCCGCGACGCCGTCGCCGCGGCCCCCAGCCTCGACGCCGACGTCCCGTCCTGCCCGGGCTGGACGCTGTACGACCTGGCGAACCACCTCAGTGAGGGGGACCGCTTCTGGGCCTACATCGTGCGGAACACCGCGCCGGGCGACGAGCGGCCGAGCAAGGACGGGCTGGCGGCGCCCAGGGAGCGCGAGGCCCTCATAACCTGGCTGGCCGACTCGACGGAGCAGCTGCTTACTGCTCTGCGCGAGGCCGGCCCGGACCGGGGCTGCTGGGCCTGGTGGGAGCCGCTGGCCTCGCCGCACACGGTGGCCGCCGTGGCCCGCCGCCGCGTCCCGGAGTCGCTGATCCACACCTACGACGCCCAGCTGGCCTCCGGCAACCCGCAGGAGCTGCCGACGACCGAGGCGGCCGACGCCATCGAGGAGTTCCTCGCCACCGTCTGCACCGTCACGGACCCGTGGCCGGGCGAGCCCGCGACCATGGACTACCACGCAGCCGAAGCCGGCTCCTGGCGCCAGACGGTGGACGCCGCCGGTTCCCGCTTCACCCGCCTCACCGCGGCGGAGGCCGCCGAGAGCAAGCCCACCGCCGCCATCTACGGCACGGCGAGTGAGATGGCCCTGCTCATGTACATGCGCATCCCGGCCGGCTCGCTGCGGATGGAGGGCGATGCCGACCTGCTCCAGCGGCTGCAGAACGGGGGCTGAGAGAACATCTCATTCGGAGAGTCTGCGGGTGCAGACGATGGCTGCTGCGAAGGCGGCGAAGGCGGCGAAGCGGTCGGCCTTGCGTTCGTAGCGGCGGTGGAGCCGGCGGAAGCCGCCGAGCCAGGCGACAGTGCGCTCGATCACCCAGCGGGGCCGGCCGAGGCGGTTGGAGGTCTCGATCCCGCGGCGGGTGATGCGGGCGATGTCCTCTTAGCGGGCCCGGCGGACGGCCTTCCTCCCCGGCGTCAGGTCCGGCCGGCGTCGATGACGCAGAAGCGGTTGCCGGAGGGGTCGGCGAGGACGACGAAGTCCGGGTCCTCCGGGTAGCTGTCCCAGTCGACGCGCCGGGCGCCGAGGGCGACCAGTCGCTCGACCTCGGCGGCCTGGTCGGCGGCGTCGCGCGCGTAGAGGTCGAGGTGGACGCGCGGGTGGTCCTGCACCGGCGACGTGCTGCGGCCGAGCGCCACCTGCACGCCGGGCCCGTTCGCGGGGAGGAGGACCACCCAGTCGTCGTCGACCGCGTCGCGCGGCACGTAGTCGAGCGCGGCCGTCCAGAAGGCGACGGCGCGGCGGACGTCGTCGACGCCGAGGACGACGGAGCCGATGGTCAGCATGTTCCCCACTTTCCGAGGATGCGGGCGGCCTCGCCGCCCAGGGTGGCGTCCTGCGTCAACGCCGTGAGCACATCGATCCGTTCCGGAGACGGCCCGGCGTCCTGGAGGGCGGCGAGCGCGTTGCCCCGGACGAGGGGGTCGTCGTCGCAGGTGACCGCCGCGATCAGGGCCCGTTCGACGGCCGGGTCGTCGGCGTAAGGGCCGAGCGCCGCTGCGGCGTGCCGCCGGAGGAGGTCGCCGTCGGGGTCGGCCAGCGCGGCGAGGAGCGCGGCGGCGACCGCACGCCGGGCTGCCGGGCCGCCCGGCGAGTGGCGGCGGAGGGCGGTCGCGCACTCCACGCGGGCGGGCCCGTCCTCGGCGGGGTCGGCGAGGACGGAGGCGAGGAAGGCGGCGACGGCGGGGGTTGCGGTGACGGCCTCGGCCAGCGCGGCGACGATCCGGACCTTGTCGTCGCTCCCGGCCGGGAGGGCGCGGAACCGCGCGATGAGCCGGTCCTCCGGCGCGGCTGTCGGCCGGGCCGGACCGCGCGTCGGCCCCCGGCTGCCACGGCGGCCGGGGGGCCAGGACGGACCGGCGGCTCCCGGGGTGGTGGGCGTGTGGCTCATCACCCCAGCGTAGCCAGGAGTTTGCGCGGCTCCGGGGAGTCGCTCGGTCGGGTGGACGACCCGGAGTCCGTCCGGGAACGGTGAAGGGGCCCTTCTTCGCACCGCCGTGCGGAGGAGGGCCCCTTCGGGTTTCCGTGCGTTCCGTTAGCGCTGGGGACGCAGCCGGCGCACGGCGATGAGGGCGCCGGCGCCGAGGGCAACGAGGGCGGCGGCGGTGGCGGCGAGGAAGCCGTTGGTGGAGCTGGAGCCGGTGTGGGCGAGCTCGGGGGTGCCGGCGGGCGCGGTGGTGGCGGGGGCCGAGGGGGTGGCGGTCGGCGTGGTGGCCGGGGCCTTGGTGGCGGTGCTGGTCGGGGCGGGGGTCTTGTCCTCGACGGGCTTGGCCGGGGCGGGCTTGGTGGTCGGCTTCGCGGTGGTGGTGGGCTTCGCGGTGGGCTTGGTGTCGGGGGTGGTCTGGGCGCGGGTGACGTTGACGGTCTTCATGTCGGTGGCGCCGTTGGCCTCGCCGCCGGGGCGGAAGGCGTCGGTGACGAGCTGGATCTTGGTGACGCCCTTGGGGGTGCTGGGGGCGAGGGAGTAGCGGAACTTGAAGGTGATGGAGGAGCCGTTGTCCAGGCGCTGGCGCTGGGTGAAGTCGGCGTCGACGGTGTTGGAGCAGCCGGGGACCGAGGCCAGGTCCTTCCAGGTGTTGGTGTAGTCGAGCCACTGGATGTGGACGTCCGAGGTGCGCAGGGCGGCGCCGCTGCCGGGGGTGTGGATGGCGAAGGTGGGCTGCACGCCGTGGGCGTCGACGCCGGTCTTGTTGGTGACCTTGACGGCGACCTCGTTCCACTTGCCGTCCGCGGCGACGCTGGACTTGCCGGAGACGAAGGCGGCGTCGGGGTTGACCTCGGTGACGCCGGGGCCGCTGGCGGCGGCCTGCGCGCCGGCAAGGCGGTAGTCGCCGCAGGCCCAGGAGCTCTCGGCGGTGATCAGCTGGACGGAGCCGGCGAGGACGACGGTGGCAGCGAGGGTGGCGAGGCGGCGGCGGCCGGAGATCGAGCGGACGTTCTTCGCGATCGAGGGCATAACGGACTTGCGCATGACGTGAATCCCCAGGGTCATGGTGCGGATGGTGTGGTGAAGACGGCCGGCTGCCCGCTGTCGTCCAGCGGAAGCGCCCCCCGGCCTTGCGTTTGCCGGTCTCGCTCTCCGTGCCTTCATCCGTATAGACGTGCATCCCCGCCGGGGGTTGCAGGTGGATTCAAAACTTTTTTCGGAACCCTCCGACCGGCCCGGCGGCGTACACGGATAACTGCTCAACCGCATAGTGCTGAACGTGCTCACCTGTCAGCTTCGGCAGGATCCCTCTCTCACCGTGTGGTGGCCCGGCGGTGAGTGGCGCGGATCAGTACGGTGACCAGAGCTGCCAGGTCGAGGGCGCCGTCCGGGTCGTCCGCGTAGCGGGTGGTCTGCAGCGGTCCCACTTCGTCCAGTCGTACTCCTTCGCTCTCCAGGACGTGGGCGAGGACCAGCAGTGCCAGGCGAGCGTTGCCGTCCGGGTAGGGGTGGAAAAAGGCGATGTCGAGGTACGCCCTGGCCGCGCGGGCGGGCAGGGGGAGCGACGAGTCGGTGCTCTGGTGAAGGCAGGCGGCGAAGTCCTGCCAGGTGTGAGACGTGAGCCCGTATCGTTCCCGGCCGCCCTTGGCGAAGGCATCGCTCTGGCGCAGGTGCACCTCGTTCACGCCGAGGACCAGCTTCTGCCAACCGGCGAGCAGGGCCGGGGTGAGCGGCTTTCCCTGGGAGGCCGCGGCGCGGGACAGGCGCATCGCGGCGAGCAACCGATCGGCGCGGGCCGGGTCGCGGCGGCGAACCGGACCGTCGAACCATGCAGTGAGTCCGTCCACGGCCGGGCGTACGAAGGTCGGGCTCACGCTCGCGGCAGAGGACCAGTCGACATGCTCCCTGACCTTGCACCACGTGGCCAGCGCGTCATCGCTCACGGTAGAACCCGCGGCCGGTCAGGCTGGTCGCCAGGTCCTCTCCCACCGCGTCGACCAGGGTCGTTGCGGGGGCGACGTGGCTGTGGAACCGCCCGCCGATGGCGGCCTCCACCGCCTTCCGGGCCTCGTCCAGCCCCTGGCCCGTGGAGGTGAGGAACCAGGTCAGCGTCGTCTCGCAAAGCCGGTACCACCCCCCTTCGGCGTGGGTGCTGTTGACGACCGCGGTGACCAGGCGGGTCACCGCGCGCTCCAGGTGCCAGCTGCGGTCCTCGGCGTCCGCGTGGGGATGCGGTTCGAGTTGTCCGAACCGCTCGGCGATGTCCTCCAGCCAGTCACGCCACTCAAGCAGGCAGGTCACGACGCGCTCGGCGGTCTCCTTCGCCCCTCCGACCGAGTGCGAGACGCAGCACCAGGTCTCGACGGGACCCCCGAAGTGGTTCGAATAGTCCCAGCCGCAGGCCCACCGGCCGTACCGGGACACCAACAGCGCGGTGACCCGGTCGGCGAAGCGCCAACCCGCCATCCCGTCCGGATCGGCTGCCCGATCGGCCTCGGACGGCACCATCGGGACGATCAGGGCCGTCAGCCGTGCCGCCTCGCCGTCGTCCCAGTCGAAGGCGTTCCGGTGAGGGTCTACGGCGGGCCACGGCAGGTCCCGAGCGAGTGGAATGGACGTGGCGTGCCTCCGGAGTCGGACGTGACGGAACAACCGCCCGATCATGCCCACCGGGCGGGGACCTGTCACCCCAATTAGTTGGCCCTGCCGCCGGCTGCCTACGGGCACCCGGGCACGTTCACGTGTACCCGATTGAGAGCACAACCCCGTGTACGCCGACAGGCCCGGTGAGGGGTGCGCGGGAGGCCGGTGACCGGCGGGTTGTGCAGGGGGTTCGGAAACCGGCGAGGCCCCCGCCCGGGGCGGGGGCCTTCGCGTGGACTGCTCGGTCGGGTGGACGGCTGGGAGCCGGCCGGGAGTCCGGTGGGGGGCTGACCCAGGGTCCGTCCGGGAACGGTGAAGGGGCCCTTCTTCGCACCGCCGTGCGAAGAAGGGCCCCTTCGGGTTCCGTGCGTGCCGGTTAGCGCTGGGGACGCAGCCGGCGCACGGCGATCAGGGCGCCGGCGCCGAGGGCCACGAGGGCGGCGGCGGAGGCGGCGAGGAAGCCGTTGGCGGAGCTGGAACCGGTGTGGGCGAGCTCGGGGGTGCCGGCCGGCGCGGTGGTGGCCGGGGCGCTGGACGGGGCCGAGGGGGTGGCGGTCGGCGTGGCGGTGGGGGCCTTGGTGGCGGTGGCGGTCGGGGCGGGGGTCTTGTCCTCGACGGGCTTGGCCGGGGCGGGCTTGGTGCTGGGCTTGGCCGTGGGCTTCGCGGTGGCGGTCGGCTTGGCGGTGGTGGTGGGCTTGGCCGGGGCGGTGGGGTGCACCACCTTGAAGGTGTGGGACTCGCCCTTCGACATGGGGAAGCCGTCGGCCTTGCCGCCGATGAAGATCTGGAGCTCGTTGAGGTCGGCGGCGGCGTTCGCGGAAACGGAGATGCGGAAGCCGAAGTTGGCGGCCCGCCCGTCGGCGAGGCTCTTCTGCTTGTAGCCGGTGGTGTCCGCGTGGATCACCGGGTCGCAGCCGTGGCGGAGGGTCAGCTTCTTCCAGCCGCCGCCCGGGATGGCCTCCTCGACCGTGAAGTCCTCAAGCCGGTTGCTGCCCTGCTCGTTGTACAGCGCGATCATGGGGGCGACGTTCTCGTAGGGCGCGCCGGTGAAGTTGGTGACCCCGACGCCGATCTCGACCTTCCCGCCGCCGGCCGTGATGGTCTGCCCGTCCGGCGTCATGTGGAATCCGGCCTCAAGGTTGCCCTTGTGCGCGGCGGCGGGGGTGACGGGCTTGGCCTCGGCGGCGGCCTTCGACTGCGGACCGTCGCCGCAAGCCCAGGAGGACTCGGCGGTCATCAGCTGGACGGAGCCGGCGAGGACGACGGTGGCGGCGACGGTGGCGAGGCGGCGGCGGCCGGAGATCGAGCGGACGTTCTTCGCGATCGAGGGCATAACGGACTTGCGCATGACGTGAATCCCCAGGGTCATGGTGCGGATGGTGTGGTGAAGACGGCCGGCTGCCCGCTGTCGTCCAGCGGAAGCGCCCCCCGGCCTTGCCGGTCTCGCTCTCCGTGCCTTCATCCGTATAGACGTGCATCCCCGCCGGGGGTTGCAGGTGGTTCCAGAACTTTTTTCGGAACCCTCCGAACGGCCCGGCGAGGGGGTGCGGGGGCCGGTGATCGGCGGGTTGCAACCCGGCCCGGGGACCGGCGAGGCCCCCGCCCGGGGGCGGGGGCCTTCGCGTGGGCTGCTCAGCCGGGTATGCGGTGCCGGCCGCGAGTGGGGCCGGGGGTGGTGCCGGGGGTGCTGGCGGCCGGGCCGGTGATCGGCGGGTTGCAACAGGGCCCGGGGACCGGCGAGGCCCCCGCCCGGGGGCGGGGGCCTTCGCGTGGGCTGCTCAGCCGGGTATGCGGTGCCGGCCGCGAGTGGGGCCGGGGGTGGTGCCGGGGGTGCTGCGGTGGCGGCCGGGGGTGGTGGGCGGTGGGGGGAGCTCGGGGCCGTAGTGGCCGGCCTGGCGGGCGATCCAGGCGTATTCGTGGGTGCCGTCGGGGAGCCGGCGCAGTTCCCAGCGGCCGTGGCGGGTGATCGGGGCCGGCGGCCCGGCGGCGTGGGCCTGGCCGTTGACCTTGAGGGCGGTGACGACGCCGAGGGCGACGGTGGCGAGGGCGAGGGCGAGGAGGGCGGCGAACGCCGCGCCGACGAGGAAGCTGGCGGTGCCGGTTCTCATCGGCGGATGCCGATGACGCGGTGGCCGAGGTGGGCGGCGAGGGTGTGGAGGAGCTCCTCGGCCTGCTCGCGGGTGAGGGGCAGGGCGAGCTGTTCGCCGGGGGCGGCGTGGATGGCGAGGTCGACGGCGGCGCGCAGCTGCAGGGCGGCGTCGGGGACGCGTTCGACGGCGAGGTAGTGGACGGTGGTGCGCCCGGTGCGGACGGCCTGGCCGGTCCGCGGGATCAGGACTTCCACGGCTGCTCCCTCCCCGTGTCGGACAGCAGCTGCAGGAGGTTGAGGAGGGTGGCGACGGGGGCGTGGCCGAAGTTGACGAGGATCCGGCCGTCGACGGTGCTGTGGTGGGTGGTGGCGGAGCCCCACTGGATGCCGAACCCGGCGCCGTGTTCGTGGAGTTCGCGCAGCAGGGCGGTGACGTGGGCGTCGGTGTAGTCGTGCACGCGGGGGTCGTCGGGGGAGATCGGGATGCGGGGGCCGGTCACGCGGCCACCTCCAGCTCGAACCAAACCACCTTGCCACCGTGCTTGCGCGCCTGGGCGCCGAAGCGGTGGGTGAGCGAGCGGACGAGGTGCAGACCGCGCCCGGACAGCGCGTAGGGGTCGGCGGACCGGCTCGGTTCGGGCAGGTCGGGGCTGTCGTCGGCGACCGAGACCCGCAGGGTGCGGTTCAGCAGCAGGACGACGACCAGGGGCGCCGGGCTGCCGCCGTGGCGCCAGGCGTTGACGTACAGCTCGCACAGGGCGAGTTCGGCGTCGTGGATCAGGTCCGGCGGCCAGGACGCGGCGGCGAGCGCGTCCCGCAGCTCGGCGCGGGCGGCGGACCAGTCGGGCGGGTTGAAGGCACACATGAGGAACCTCCGGACGAGGCTGGGTGGAGTGGAGTGAGGCGTTCACCGGCGGAATCGTCGCCGTGAGCCAGGCCAGGGCGGGGCTGGGAATGCCACGCGTGGCTGCTCTGCGGTGCGCGGGCAGCAGGCGCCTACTGCCCTGGAAACAGGCGTTACTGACGACCCATCGGATCGATCTGGGACGACCATAACGCACGGCAGTATCCAAATTTCCATCCTTCTGGGATTTTCCCTCTACCGTGGTAACCCCGCCCCAGATGGACCAGCCCGCGGCCAGCGCGGCAGACTTGGGCCCGGTCCTTGTTCTGGAAGGAAGCCATGCCTCCACGCAGCACCCCAACACTCCGCCAGCGCAGGCTTGGTGCTGAGCTCCGGCGGATGCGAGAGCAGGCCGGCTTCGGTGGCACTCAGCTCGGCCGCATTGTCGGGATGAACCCGGCCCAGGTGACTCAGATGGAGTCAGCGAGGATTGGCATCAGCGTGGAGCGCCTGCGGACGATCGCAGCAGCGTGCATGTGCGTCAACCAGCTGCTGATCGATGCTCTCGCCGACATCATCACGGAACGAGGCAGGACCGGCTGGTGGGAGGCGTACCGCGACACCCTGTCGGCGGACTTCCTCGAAGTCGCAGAGCTTGAGGGCCACGCGCGAAGGCTCTCGACCTACACGATCACGTTCGTCCCCGGCCTGCTTCAGACCGGCGCTTACGCCTCCGCGGTCTTCTCGCAAGCCTATCCGCCCCTGCCCCGGCACGAGGTCGACCTCAGAACGGCCTTTCGCATCCAGCGGCAACGTATCGTCCGATCCGGAGCAACGCCGTACTGCGCCTTCATCCATGAAGCAGCACTGCGGATGCAGTTCAGCGGCCCCCAGGTCCGTGCCGAGCAACTCGATGCTCTCATCGAGGACTCCGAGTCTTCTGGCATCTCGATTCGCGTCCTGCCGTTCGACATCGCCGGCCTGCCGAGTCCCATCGAGAACTTCACCTACGCCGAAGGTCCGATTCCCGACTTGGACACCGTGCAGACGGACACAGGCTTCGGCTGCCAGCTCCTCGACGCTCCAGCCCATGTTGCGAGGTTCCGAGCCATCCTCGCTCAGATGGAGTCAACGGCTCTCTCTGAAGAGGAGTCCCGCGACTTCCTCCGATCCGTAAAGAAAGAAATGGAAAGCAAACATGCCTAGCTCCGGGTGGCAGAAGTCCAGCTACTCCGCGGCACACGACGACTGCGTCGAGGTCCGCGCTGTCGCCGGGATGGTCGACCTCCGCGAGTCCGACGACGCCGACGTCATCGTCCGCACCACCCCCACCAAGTTCGCCGCACTCCTCCAAGGCATCAAGAGCGGCGAGTTCGACCGCCACGCCACCCCCACCACATGACCGAACGGCTCCTCGCTCAACCGAGCGAGGAGCCGAAAGCGCCAGTGGCCGGAAAGAAGTGGAGAACAACCGTGACTGGTTCCGTATGGCAGAAGTCCAGCTACTCCGCCGCGAGTGACAACTGCGTCGAGGTCCGCGGTGTCCCCGGGATGGTCGACCTCCGCGAGTCCGACGACGCCGACGTCATCGTCCGCACCACCCCCACCAAGTTCGCCGCACTCCTCCAAGGCATCAAGCGCGACGAGTTCGACCACCACGCCACCCCCACCACCTGACGAACGGCTCCTCGCTCAACCGGAGCGAGGGGACCGCGGGGCTACGGCCGGCTCACACGAGGCATCCCGTGATCTTCGCATCGGCTGGCAGGGGCCTCCCGGCCAGAAGCAGGCGGCCGGGGTCCGGACGCCCCCGCAGGAAATGTCCTCGTCCTCTGCCATGCTGCGCACGTGGCTTCTCCTGGCTCCCGAACGAAGACGACCGATGTGTGGTCGCTGCCCGAAGACGAGCAACTCATCGGGCAGCGCATCAGCGAAGCCCTGCCTCGATCCGGCTGGCTGTGCAGCCACCCCGGCCCGAAGGGTCTTCACCAGGTGCATCTGCATCGCCAACTCGGTGAGGCCCTGAGCTGTGGCGGTCGGCAAGCGTTTCTGCTTCTGCCGAATGGGGCTCAGGCACCTGAAGATGTCCTGGTGGACGACGCAGTCGCCCCCCGGGCCGACATCGGCCACTTGGCCGTCGTGCAGTTCCTGTGCTCCCGCCGCCTGCAGGACGGCGAAGGCGAAGTCTTCGAAGCTGGCCGTCTCGCGGTGCGCTGGTTCGAGCAGGAGGTCGGGCCTGAGAGACACCAGCTCCTGACCGAGGAGACCAGCCTTGCCTGGAAGGCCCTGCGAGCGGCGACCCGGCCGGCCATCGTCGAGAACGCGCAAGGCCGACGAATCTCCGGCATGAGGATCGGCCCTGCCGCCCATGACCTCGTGACCAGCAGCGGGATGCTGCTGACACGAGGCAGTGTCCAACGTCTGCATCTGGCCGCCGCACCTCCCTCCGAGCAGATGCGGGGCAAGCTTTAGCTCTGCGCCAACACGACAAGGCCGACGACGACCGTGATGAGGAGCGTGAGGACGATTCCGACCACCGTCGGCGTCAGCCGGTCCCGGAACTGCTTCCGCGGCTGCACCCGGTCGGCCGGGTCGGTGCTCAGCTCCCACCAGTTGACGACCCGATGGAACTGCTCATCGAAGTCGGGGGCCGGGTAGGTGTCGCTGTGCATGAGCCCCGGAAGTGAGCGGCGCCGCCCGCTTGCCAGGAACATCCGGACCGCGCGCGACGTCTCCATCGCGTTGCTGCCGTCGCGCACGTCGATCCACCGAATCTCCTTCCACGGGTAGGTGCGGCCGCGCCCGATGCCCCAGCAGATGGTTATTCCCTCGGCCCCGACCGTGGTCCAACTCCGGAACGTCACAAGGAACCCGGCGCCGCCGAGCACCGCGGTTGCGGCGATCAGCCACCAGGTCGGCGCCGGGCCGAGCTTGTCGGCGGCAGCGGTCCCTTCGATGACAAACAGCAAGGCCACAGCCGCAAGGCGCGACCAGGACGGACGATACCGGTCTTTCCCCCGGAAGCTCAGTTCGTTCACTCGACGCACAGTACGCCTCGGGAGAGAGCACCTTGAGGCCACCCCGGACCTCACTCGGGGCCCTCCGGTCCGCAGGTTCCGCGAGCACCGGCCGAACGCAGCGACCTGCCCAGACTCCCGGCGAGGACCCGCGGATGACGCCGCCACCACCACATGTCCGGGTGGGGCATTGCGTGGAACGGTTCGAGGGCCAGGCCGTCGTCGGCGATCGTCGCTGCTCGGAAGCGGTCGTCCCACGCCCTGATCTGCGGCGTCCAGAGCTGGACGACGTGATCGGGCAGCAGCAGCCACGCCTGGTGGAGCCAGTTCCGGCAGTAGAGGTCGTTGGTGTACTCGTCGACATCGTCGTCGTAGCCGCGTTCGACCGTCTCGACCAGCCACGCCCAGGCGTCCACCTGCTCCGCGACGGTGAACGCCGCCCGCCAGCCGCGCCGGTGGAGCAGCTCGCCCACCTCGGCCTCGTCGTAAGTGCCCACCGGGGCGAGGCTCTCACGACGAAGCCGAGGGGACCAGCGGAAATCGATTCTGGGGCGGCCCCCTGCCGCCCCGCTCAGCCGACCGCGTCGAGCAGCAGCTTTGCCGCCACCACCGCGCCGTCGGTGCGGATCGTGCCGGCCACGGCGACCGCCCGGTCACGGACCTCGGGGGCCAGCGCCGTCTTCAGCGCGGCCGCGAGGGACTCGGTGGTCGGCGTCGGGCCGTCGTGGGCCGCACCGATGCCCAGGTCGGCCACCCGGCCCGCCCAGTACGGCTGGTCGGCCATCTGGGGCACCACCACCTGGGGCACGCCGGCCCGGGCGGCCGTCGTCGTCGTTCCCGCACCGCCGTGGTGCACGACGGCGGCGACCCGGCCGAACAGGGCCTGCTGGTTGACCTCGCCGACGACGAAGCAGTCGTCCCGGTCGTCGGTCAGGGCCAGTCCGGCCCAGCCGCTCCCGAGGAGCACGCGGCGGCCCTGCGCGCGGACCGCCCCGACGACCGCCTCGGCGACGTCCTCCGCATCGCGCACCGGCATGCTGCCGAAGCCCACGTAGACCGGTGCCTCGCCGGCCTCCAGGAACGCCTCCAGCCCGGCCGGGAGCGGGCGTTCGTCCTCCCGGATCCACGCGCCGGTCTGCACCACGTCGAGCTCCGCCGGCTCAAGCCACGGGCCCAGGAGCGCGTCCGCCGCCAGCCACGGCTGCCCCGTGAAGACGTGGTCGCGGACGTTCTCCACCGGGGGCAGGCCGATCGACGCGCGGTGGGTGTTGACCGCTCCGCCGAACAGCTCGTCCATGTCCTGCGCGTTCAGCTCCCACAGCACCCGGTTGTCGGTCACGTCCGCCGGGAGCGGCTTCGTCCACGCGAGCGGCGGGTGGTGCGGCGACGGCAGGTAACTCGGGAAGTAGGAGACGAACTTGTAGGGGACGCCCAGCTTCTCGGCCACCGACCGCGCGGCCGCCGCGGCCGGGATCAGGCCCGTCGCCACCACCACGTCGACCCCCTCGGCCACCGAGGAGGCCGCGTCGTACGTCATGGCGACCATCCGGGCCGCACGCTCCGGCATGCTCGCCGGCGGCGCCGGCTTCGCCCCGGTCACCGCGCCCTTCGTCATCTCGCGCACCGACGGGCCGATCGGGGCCAGCGGGAGGCCGAACCCGTCCAGCAGCTCCGCGAAGTCCGGCGGCGCGCACACCTGCACCTCGGCGCCGAGCGCCTGCAACTGCACCGCGAGGCCGACCATCGGCTCGATGTCCCCGCGCGACCCGTACGCCACCAGCAAAACACGCATTCAGCAACTCCGACTTTCCTTGGATTTCGGCCTCGGTCGGAGATTCTGCGGCACCGCGGGGGCCTTGCCGCAAGGCCCCCCGTGCGCTATATGTTGAGCATGGAAAGGCGTGGGTGCTCCGCCTTCTGACTTCTCGTCCGCTGTGAACGGACTCCCCCGGCCGCGAGGTACCCGGCAACCGGGAAACGGCGGAGCGTCCGCCTCGGACCTCCGGACGAGGTCGGCGATGAGGCAACACCGCATGCGGAGCACCAGTGAGAGTGCCAGGGATGCGGCGATCGGTCGCAGCTGTCACCTGTACGGGTGGAGATCCAGGGGGAGAGCCGATCAGTCCTCAAGCTCGTGGCATGGTCGGAAGGCCACTGGCGAGGTACGGAGGAGGAACGGCCATGACCACGGGACAGCAAGTCAATCCATTCGCCGCGTTCAATTTCACTCTGATCGTCGACGGGCTGTCGGGCTCGCACGGCTTCTCCGAGTGCAGCGGGGCCAACACCGAGCAGGACGTGATCGAGTACCGCGAGGGCAACATGGACTTTGCCGTCATCAAGCTCCCGGGGCTGAAGAAGTTCGGTGACATCACGCTCAAGCGCGGCTTCACCACCAACCGTGAGCTGTGGGACTGGCGGCGATCCGTACTGGAGGGCACCGTGATCCGCCGCACCGGCCACATCGTGCTCAACGACGAGGCGGGCAACCCGTCGTTGCGGTGGAAGTTCACCAACGCCTGGCCCAAGCAGTACTCGGCGCCGTCACTCAGCGACACGGCCACGGAGGTCGCCGTGGAGGAGCTGGTGTTGGTGGTGGAGAGCTTCGAGCTGGACGCTTCATGACCGCTGCGGCGCGCCTGTCGGCTTCGCCCGGACAGACCCGTGACCGCCACGGCCACGTACTGACGCATTCACCGGATGGCCGTCCGGGCTCCGGAGGGCTCCCACAAGGCCTACGACCACGCGCGCACCCTCTCCACCGTCATGCCGGTCGCCGTCGTCGGCGTCGACCTGATCCCCGGCCTCTGCCCGGCGTGGTACGCCGTGCGCCGTCAACCGCGCCGGCGCCGGGCCGTGTCCGCGGCCCTCCCCCTCAGATCGGCAGGTCCCAGCCCTGGCCGTCCTCGGATCCGATCCACACCCGCTGCCCCGCGCCCGAGACCGTGATCCCGAACCCCTCCTGATGCGGCGCGCCGGCCTTCTGCCACGCCTCGACGGCCCGCTCGACCTGGTCCCAGAGCCGGAGCGGCCCGCGCTGGCTCACGGGCCAACCACCGTCCGGGCCGGGCGTCGTCCGGGCCTGCGAACCCGTGGCCACGTCCACGAGGACCTGCTCACCGCCCGCCCCCATCCGCTCCGCCGACGGCGCCGCGAGCTGGGCGACCCACCCACCCGTCCACGTACCGATGACCGCCGGATCGATCCTGCTCACCCGCTCCTCCCCCGGTAGCAGGGCGAGGGCCGGCCGGGGCGGGCGGTCGTGCGGGCGGGCGATCATGAAGCTGGTGAACCCCGGCAGGAACCGGCCGGTCGCGCTGCCCGGCCCGGTGACGGTCAGCAGCGCGAGCCCGGACGCGTAGCTCCAGCCACAGAGCGTGACCAGGATCCGGCCGCCCGGCCTCACCTGGTGCAGCCAGGACACCGGGACGTACCGGACCGAACACGTGGCGATCAGCCGGTCGTACACTCCCCCGCCCGGATCCCCGCGCAGGCCGTCCCCGATGACCAGCCGAGGCGCATAGCCCGCCTCCTTGAGCGCGACCGCGGCTGCCCCGGCCACCACCGGGTCGTACTCGATGCTCGTCAGGTTGGCGTCCCCGAACCGGTGAGCGCCCAGAGCCGTCGAGTACCCCGTCCCGGTGCCGATCTCCAGCACGCGGTGACCCGGCGCGCTGCCGAGTTGCTGCCACATCCGCAGCACCAGCGACGGGAGGGTGGACGAGGAGGACGGGGAGCCCGCGACCGGCTCCCCGCCCACATCACCCGGGCCGACCACGCCGTCGAGCTGGGTGATCAGCGTCCGGTCCTCGTAAACCCCCTCCAGCCAGCCGGGTTCACCCCGGCGCACCGGCCGGTAGGCGGTCGGTGCGCTCCCCGGCACCGGCTCGAAGTAGGAGCCGACGAACACCTCACGCGGGACGGCCTGCGCCGCCCTGCGCCACACGGGATCGGCCAGCGTGCCGTCCTGAACCAGCCGGTCGACCAGGGCGGCACGGAGTTCTGCGGACGGGCTCACAGGTCGGGACCTCTCTGCAACTGGTCGGCGATCGCCTGGGCGATCGCACCGGTGGTCTCGGGCGGCTGCCAGGCCCACTGCCCGTTGGGATTGCACTCCAGGAAGTACCACTCACCGGCCCGGGACACCGCGAAGTCGAACGCGCCGTACACCAGCCCGAGTTCACCGAGGAAGCCCACAACAGCACCCGCGACCTGCCCGGGAACCGCAACCGGCGTGCACTCCATGAGATCCTGCCGACGGCGCCAGTCGAGATCCGGACTGTCGATCCGGATCGCGAACAACCGGCCGCCGACAACCGTCAGCCGCACGTCGAAAGCCTTGTCCACCTTGGCCTGGAACATGTGCGGACAGACCTCCACCCCCGCGGTCAGCTCACCGGCCCGCACCTGCCGCACCCACACCTGGTGCGGCAGGCCGTCCACCTCGTACGCGGTGTTCCACAACGGCTTGTAGACCACGCCGCCGGCCTGACCCGCCGCGAACTCCCGCGCGGCACGCAGCTCGTTGGTGACCAGCGTGTCCGGCACCGACAACCCGTGCCGTCGGGCCACCGCGAGCTGCGCCGGCTTGTACTCGGCCGCCCGGTTGGCCCACGGATGGTTGACGTAGTGCGCACCCGGGAGCGAGGCGAGGACTCCTCCCGCACCCCACAGGCACTGGGCGGCCGCGAACCGTCGTTCCTGCGCTCCCAGTTGGGGAGGACCTTCGTACGGAGAGGCCCGGCGAACCCAGACCGACCGCACCCGGTTGAGGTCCAGCGCCCGGCTCGGAGTGCTCAGGACGCCTCGCTGACCGCCCGCACCGTACGCGGCGGTCAGCGAGGCACCCGAGTGGAGGTCCGCGCCGGGATCGAACCGCACCACCGGAACACCACGCCCGGCCAGCACGCGCAGCACCACATCCGCAGTCACATCAAGGGAGTTGGTCAGCACCAGCACCGACCCGCCACCGTCGGCCATCAGCCGGAGCTCTGGTCCTGGTCGTAGGACTCCGTGGAGTCGGCATCGGTCGCCCCACCCGGCCCGGACCCGTCACCGGGACTGGTCATGGTGGGCGTCAACCCGCTGGTACTGGTGCCGTGACCCCCCAACTCGACCGTACGGCCCTCCCCGTCCACGATCACGACGACCTGCGTCCGCGGATCGATCACCGGCGTGAACACCGGAACGGCGACGGCCGCCGCGAACGGCTGCATCCTGCTCGTGCCCCACGGCGGTACGGACGCCTGCCTCATCTGTGTGCCTCCTCGTCGCTGCGCCTCTGGTGGCCGGGCACCAAGGTAGGGGCACCACACGGGCAATGGCACGAGGAATTCACGTCACTGCATATCTCGCTACGCGGCCCGTCGGAATTCGTCGGCCCATCGGCCGAGCATGGACCTGGCGGGATCACCATCGACCGACTCGACGCGAAAGAAATCGAAGAGGGCCCGGTAGTGGTCAATATCCTTGGGATCGCGGAGCACCAGTCTTCCGGTGAACAGCTCGATGGTCACCAATTTGGCACCGTAAACCGTAAATGTGTGGAACGGGGCATCCGCCACCTGGGCCGACAGCGGCACAATCCCGATCGTGACATTCGGCAGGTGGGAGAGGGACACGAGGCGGTCAAGCTGCGTCGCCATGACCAGCGGTTCGCACAACCGCCAGCGAACGGCCGACTCCGTCAGCAGGAAGTCGAAATTCTTGTCCTGGTCGTACAGAACAGCCTGCCGTCCGAGTTTGAGCGAGATGGCTTGAGACACGTCCCCGTCGGCGGGGTCGACAGGCGGACTCATCGCCGTACGCATGTACTCGGGCGTCTGAAGGAGCCCGGACGGCATCGCGGGCAGGAAGTAGCGGATGTGCGTGGCGCCGGCCTCAAGAGCGGCGAGCTCACGCTGTCGCAGGTGCAGACCGCGCCGCACCGATGACCTGACGTCCTCGTACTCGGCGTTCGCCACACTGGCCAGCGCCAGGAGCTCGCGCGCCAAGTCGTCATCGACGCCGAGACCACTGAGAATCTGCTGCACGTCGACAACCGAGGGCAGCACCCTCCCGTTCTCGATCCGGGAGATCTTGCTCTGACTCATCCCGCACCGGACGGCCAGACGTTCCCCGGAAAGGCCGGAGGCGCGCCGGAGATCCTTGAGCGCTGACGCAAGGTCTCGACGCTGCTCTCCGGCTCTACCGGGATCATGAGTCAATCTGCGCTGTACTCCGCGAACGGAACCGACAACGAGACGGCCAGATCACGCCAGTACCGGTACTGGCCGAGGTTCGGGTTCGCCAGAAGCTCCCGGCCGGTCTGCGCACCATCCGGCCCGTACATCATCCCGACGACCTTCGATCCGTCGAACATCCAGAAATCCTGATCCGGAAGGCCTGGGTTCTCCTTCCCGGTCAGATCGAGAATCCTGACGTCCTCCCCGGCCTCGACGTTGTGGGCGTAAGCCGCGAACTCGTACCGCAGGTAGTCCGACAACGGTCGGGTGAGAACATGCACTCGGCCGATCCGACGCCCCGTGGAGCGGTACTGCCGCACACGTGTGAGCCACGGATCGTCAGCGGGGATGCGCAGTTCACCTGTGGCCAGGAAGTCCCGGTACTCCTCGTCCTCGCCCGGCATGGCATAGGAACTCCGGACCTCCAGCCGGAACGCCTCATGCTCGAACGAATCGAAGAACGCGCGCCAGGCCTCACCAGCCAAGAGCACGGAACGCCTCCCGCAGAACAGCCTCGGGGATCTCGACCACGGCCTCGCCGTCCGGGGTCGGCCGGTCCACGGTGTAGCCCTGCACCGCGATGGTCCCCCGGTCGGTCGTGTAGACGGTCGGGCAGTCGTCGTTCCGGCAGTCCGGGTCACCGCCCGCGATCCTCGTGAGCTCCATTGCTCTTCCTCCACACACGCTGCGGACTCGTGGTCAGGACCCTAGAGAGCAGCCGACCGCCGGGCAAGGATCATTCACGTTCCCGCATAGACCGGCGCGAGGGCGGACCGGACCAGCCGGGCACAGCCATGGTCGGCCGGTCGTCGTGCGCGGCATGATGGACTGTCATGAGTATCAGTGACATACCGGCGGAGTCCGGGTCTGTCCCGGCGGCCTGTGCGACGCCGCCCTTCGACCCCGAACTGGCCGCGATCCTCGCGGCATCGGGCGGCGCGGCCGGGGAGCCGCTCACACCCGAGAACCTCGAAGCCCGGCAGGCGCAGGACGCCGCCGACCGGCCCAGGCCGACGGTTTCCGAACTCCGGGACGGTGGCCGCTTCGAAGTGGAGGAGCTGCGGGTGCCGGGGGCGGCGGGCGATCCGGACGTGACGCTCGTGAGTGCGCGCCCCGCCGGGATCGGCGGGCCGCTGCCGCTGCTGTACTACCTGCACGGCGGCGGCATGGTCGTGGGCAACGCGTGGTCCGTGCTTCCGCTGCTCCAGGACGTGGCCCTCACCCTGGAGGTGGCGGTCGTCTCGGTGGAGTACCGGCTGGCGCCGCAGACGCGGTACCCCGGGCCGCTGGAGGACTGCTACGCCGGCCTCGTCTGGGTGTCCGAGCACGCGGCCGAACTCGGCATCGACGCGGACCGCATCGTCATCGGCGGCAAGAGTGCCGGCGGCGGGCTCGCCGCGGCCCTGGCGCTGCTCACCCGTGACCGGGGCGGGCCCACGCCGGTCGGGCAGCTGCTCCTCTTCCCGATGCTCGACGACCGCAACACCACCTTCTCCAGCCACCAGATGGCCGGCGTCGACACCTGGGACCGCACCTCCAACGCCACCGCGTGGCAGGCACTGCTGGGCGACCGGTACGGCGCCGCCGACCTGCCGCCCTACGCGGCCCCCGCCCGCGCCACGGACCTGTCCGGGCTACCCCCGGCCTACATCGAGGTCGGGTCGGCGGAGACCTTCCGGGACGAGGACGTGGCGTACGCCGACGCGATCTGGCGGGCCGGCGGCCAGGCCGAACTGCACGTGTGGCCCGGTGCGTTCCACGGCTTCGACTCCTTCGCACCGCAGGCGGCGCTCAGCCGGGACGCCCGTGACGCCCGTTCCCGCTGGCTCCGGCGCATCCTCACCGGGCCCGCGGCGGGCGGCGGACCGGCCTGCTGAACGACGAACCCCGGCCCGAGCCGCCGGGCCACAGGATGATCTCGACCGGGTCGTCGCCCGCGGCGGCCGTCAGGGCCGCAGGAGCCCCTCCGGGAGGTAGCCGGAGCGCAGGCCCGGCTGCCAGCCGCACGCCTGGACGGCGACGGCGGCCAGCGCGATCGCGCCGACCGGCAGCAGGCTCCGCGGCTCCGGGTCGGGGCCCGCCTCCTCGCGGTGCCGGCGGAGGCGGTCGGCCAGGGCCTGCTCGAAGGCAGGCCGGTCGTCGTCGAGGAGGACGCGCAGCAGCCGCTGGTCGGGGGTGAGCGCACCGGCCGCGTCCAGCCGCCGGGCCGCCTCCGCACGCGCGTCGGCGTCCGGCCTGACCAGGGGGTCGGACGCGATCCGCGACCGGGGCCAGGTGTCCGCCAGGTCGGGCAGGTACGCACAGAGGGCGTCCATCTCGGCGAGGTCGGCCGCTTCGGAGACCGACTCCAGGCGCGAGTACGGCACCCCGTCGCGGATCGCGGGCGCGTAGTCCTCCTTGAGCAGCGGGCCGACCAGCCGCGCCGGCTCCCGGAGCAGGCCGGTGATCACGGCCATCGCGAACGCGTCCACCCAGGTCCGTGCGGTGGGCGCCTCGTCCACGGCGTCCCCGAAGGCGAAGTTCTCGCTGGAGAGCCGCTGGTCGACGAGCGGGAGGACGACCTCGAAGTCGCCCTCGGGGAAGGCCCCGAGACTCAGCACCCCGAGGCTGCACTCCGCCGCGGTCCGCAGGGCCAGCCGCGCGGGGGCGGCGTCGAGCGCGGGGTCCTCCAGGGTGCACGCGGCGGCGTGGTCGAGGAGTTCCGCGCCCATCTCCCGCATCCGCTTCAGGGACAGGCTGTCGTAGCGCAGCCCGTGCCAGCGGCCGAAGGCCCGGCGCCTGATGTCCTCCAGAGCCGCGGCGATGCGCTCCTCGCCCACCTGGTGACGCGTCACTTCCTGCACGTCCGCTCCCCTCCCGTGATCGTCAGAGCCGGTCACGACGCTAACAGGGGGCCGAACGAGAGGATCGAACGAGACGAACCGTCTCGTCTTGACGATCGCTCCCGCAAGGTTCATAGTGGAGCTCGCGAGACGAACCGTCTCGTTCAGTTAGTGGGCAGAGACCGAGAGGCCATCGCGATGACCCGAAACACCAACGACCGCGTCTGGTTCGTCACCGGCGCGTCCAGCGGCCTCGGCCTCGCCTTCACCCGCGCCGCGCTCGCCGCGGGCGACCGGGTCGTGGCCACCGCCCGCCGCACCGCACTCCTCGACCCGACCGCCGCCGAACACCCCGGCCGGATCGTCGTCCTCCCCCTCGACGTCACCGACCGCGAAGCCGTCGCGGCCACCGTCGACAAGGCCGCCGCCGCCTTCGGCCGCATCGACGTCGTCGTCAACAACGCCGGCCTCATGACCAGCGGCACCGTCGAGGAGTTCACCGAGGAGGACGCCCGGGCCCAACTCGAAACCAACTTCTTCGGGGCGCTCTGGGTCACCCAGGCGGTCCTCCCCCACCTGCGCGCCCGGCGGAGCGGCCACATCATCCAGATCTCCAGCGTCGGCGGCGTCATCGGCTTCGCCACCACCGGGCTGTACAGCGCGAGCAAGTGGGCGCTGGAGGGCATGACCGAGGCGCTCGCGCAGGAGGTCGCGCCGTTCGGCATCAAGGTCACCATCGTCGAGCCCGGCGGCTACACCACCGACCTCTACACCACCATGCGCGTCCAGCCCCGCCACGAGGCGTACGAGCCGCTGCACACCGCCCTCGCCGAGATGTGGGGCGACGCCGAGGACGCCGACCCGGCCGACGCCGCCAAGGCCGTCCTCGCCCTCGTCGAGAGCGAGCAGCCGCCCCTGCGGCTCGTCCTCGGCAGCGCCATGTACGACGTCGCCCAGCAGTCCGCCGACCGGCGCAAGGCCGACTGGGCCGCCTGGGAGGCCACCAGCCGGGCCGCCGGCTGAGCGGGCGGTGCGCACGGCCGGGGGCGGGCCGCACCTGGCCGGGGAGCAGGAAGCCGGACCGGCCGGCCTCCTGCTCCCCGGCGAGGGCGGGCGGGGCCGCTCAGTCGTTCTGGTCGTGGTCCGAGGCGTTGAGGGACACGATCATGATGCTGAGGCGGGTGTTCCAGTTCGCGGACGTCGCGGCGTCGACGGCGTGCTTCTTGGCCATGTCCCGGACGGTCTTCTGAGCGTTCTTCAACTCCTGTGCGGCGTCGTCCGGCCGACCCTCGTTGAGGCGGGCGGACGCGTCGTCGAGGGTGCGCAGCAGGTCGAGCTGACGGTCGCGCTCCTTGGTGACCTGGGCCTGGGCGACGGACTGGCGGAGGGCGAGAAGCTGGATGGCCACGGCCCCGACCTGGCCGCGCGGCGGGGCCACGGTGGCCGACGGCGTGGGGATCGCGGCCGGGCCGGTGGGCGCGGCGGTGGTCGCGGTGGGGGTGGGCGCCGGGGCCGCCGGGGTGGTCTGGGCGGGCTTGGTGACGGAGGGGGCGGCGGCCGGGGTGGCCGGGTCGTCGAAGGCGGTGAGCGCCAACATCGCGGCGCCCGCGACCCCCACCAGGCCGAGCGCGCCGAAGACCAGCGGCTTGCGGCGGCTCTCCCGGACGGGCTCGTCGAAAGCCTGCGGGGCGTAGCCGGGCGCGTCGTAGCCGGGCGGCGCGGGCGGGACGGGCGCCATCACCGAGGTGGCGGGCGAGGCATGGACGTGCGCCGCCTGGACGGGCACGGGCGGCAGCACCTGGGTGGCCTGACCGGCCGAGGCGACGCCGAGGAGCTCGCCCGTCGGGTCGCCGACGACCAGTCCCGGGATGCAGGAGAGCAGCTCGGCCCGCGCCGCCGCCGCGTCCGCCGGCCGGTCGGCCGGGTTCTTGGCGAGCAGCCGCAGCACCACCGCGTCCAGCGCGGCCGGCACCCCGGCCCGTCTCGCCGACGGCGGCAGCGGCTGCTCGCCGACGTGCTTGTACGCGATCGCCACCGGCGACTCGGCGGTGAACGGGGTGGCGCCGGTGAGCATCTCGGTCAGCACGCAGCCGACCGCGTACAGGTCGGTGCGCCCGTCCAGCGCGGACGCCGTGGCCTGCTCCGGCGAGAGGTACGCCGCCGTGCCGAGCACCGAGGCGGTCTGGGTGAGGTTGCTGGAGGAGCCGGCCCGGGCGATGCCGAAGTCGACGACCTTCACCCCGCCGTCGTCCGTGATCATGATGTTGCCGGGCTTGATGTCGCGGTGCACCAGGCCGGCGCCGTGCGCGACGGCCAGCGCCTCGCACACGGCCGCCGCGATGCCGACCGCCCGCTCCACCGGCAGGCCCGGCTGCTGGGCGAGCAGGGCGGCCAGCGAGCGCCCGTTCACCAGCTCCATGACGATGTACGGCGACCCCTGGTCCACACCGGAGTCGAAGACCATGACGATCCTCGGGTGCACCAGCATCGCGGCGTGCTGCGCCTCACGGCTGAACCGCTCGGCGAAGCGCGGGTCGTCGGCGAGGCCCCCGTTGAGGACCTTGACGGCCACCTGGCGGCCCAGCACGTGGTCCACGCCCCGCCAGACGGTGGCCATGCCGCCGACGCCGAGCATCTCGACGAGTTCGTAACGCCCGTTAAGCGCCCGTCCGATCATCTGGAGCTCCCCTCACGTGCCCTGCCCGGGGTCCCGGACCGCCTCGTGCACCTGTGCACGATAGCCGCCGACCCCCACCGGTTCCGGACGTACGGCCGCCGGGTCGTCCTGGACCGGCACCCGCAGGCTGCCGTACCGCTGCATCCGCTGCCAGCGCAGCCGGGACCCGGCCAGCGCGGTGAACACCGCCTGGATCACCACCAGGTACATCAACTGCCGGTACACGAACTGCTGCAGGGGCAGGCTCCACAGCGGACCGAGCCGCTCGCCGTCCAGCCGGAACGCGTAGACGCCCATCAGCAGCTGGACCAGCAGGAACGCCAGCCAGAGACCGAGGACCCGCACCGGGTCGAGGAAGGCCAGCCCGTAGAGCGCGAAGACGTCCACCACCGGGGCGAGCAGCGGCAGCAGCACCTGGAACAGCAGCAGGTACCCGAGGCCGCGCCGGCCCAGCTTGCCCGCCTGCCCGCCCTGGCGCAGCGCGCCGCGGTGCTTCCACATCGCCTGGAGGGTGCCGTAGCACCAGCGGTAGCGCTGCCGCCACAGGGCCGAGAGCGAGGCCGGCGCCTCCGTCCAGGCCTTCGCGCGTTCCTCGTACACGACCCGCCAGCCGTCCCGGCAGAGGGCCATCGTGAGGTCGGTGTCCTCGGCGAGGGTCTCGTCGCCGACGCCGCCGGCCGCGAGCACGGCCGAACGGCGGAAGGCACCGACCGCGCCCGGGACGGTGGGCATGCACTCGCCCAGGTCGAAGAGCCGGCGGTCCAGGTTGAAGCCGACCACGTACTCGATGTGCTGCCAGCGGCCGAGCAGCCCGCCGCGGTTCACCACCTTGGCGTTGCCGGAGACGGCGCCCACCGCCGGGTCGGCGAAGGGCTGCACGAGCATCCGGACGGCGTCCGGCTCGAAGACGGTGTCGCCGTCGACCATCACCAGCAGCTCGGCGCGGGCGGCGGCGATGCCGGTGTTGAGGGCGGCCGGCTTGCCCGCGTTGGCCTGCCGGATCACCCGGACGTAGGGCAGGTGCAGGAACTCGACCAGGTCGGCGGTGCCGTCGGTGGAGCCGTCGTCCACCACGATGACCTCGACCGGGTGGTCGGAGGCGAGCAGCGAGCGGACGGCGGCCTCGATGCCGGCCGACTCGTTGTACGCGGGCACGATCACGCTGACCGGCTCGGTGACCGGCGGGCCCCACGACCGGCGCCGGCGCAGCTTCCGGTGCCGGCGGGCGGCGACCAGGACGACGACCGCGCGCACCACGCTGACCGCGCCCGCCGCGTAGAGCAGCCAGCCCAGCACGGTCAGCGTCCCGTCGCCGGTCCGCAGCACCTGGATCAGGGCGAGGCCCTGCCAGTGCTCGGTCCCGGTGGCCGGGCGGACCGGGTCGGGCAGGCCGACCGCCTCGCTGACGGTGGTGAAGCGGAAGCCGATCCCCTTCATCTGGGGCAGCAGGCCGTCCAGGGCGGCGACGGTCTGCATGCGGTCGCCGCCCGCGTCGTGCATCAGCACGATCTGGCCCTGCCGGTTGCCGGGCTCGCCGATGACCGTGTTCACGATGGACTCGATGCCCGGGCGGCGCCAGTCCTCGCTGTCCCGGGTGGTGAGCACGGTGAGGTAGCCCTCGCGGCCGGCCTGCTGGACGGCGGACCAGGCCGGGTCGTCCAGGGCGTCGGCGGTGGACGAGTAGGGCGGGCGCAGCAGCGAGGTGGTCACCCCGGCCGCTCCGGCCAGCGTCAGCTGGGTCTCGCGCAGCTCCAGCGAGCGGCGCCACGCGGGCTGGGTGCCGAGGTCGGTGTGGGTGAAGGTGTGCACGCCGAGCTGGTGGCCCTCGGCGACGATCCGGCGGACCAGGTCGGGGTGGGCGGCGGCCTGGGTGCCGACCACGAAGAAGGTGGCGTGCACGCCGTTGCGGCGCAGGGTGTCCAGGACCTCCGGGGTCCAACGCGGGTCCGGGCCGTCGTCGAAGGTCAGCGCGACCGTGCCGGGCTTCGGACCCGCGCTGCGGGGCTGCGGGCCGGCCGCGTCGATCACCGGGCCGCCGGTGCGGACCGCCTCGGGGACGGTCGCCGCGCCGGCCGGGCGGGCGTCCTGGTCGGGGCGGTGGTCGAAGAGGTGCTGGGTGTAGCCCTGGATCAGCAGGGCGGCGGCGAGGGTGAGCAGCAGGGCGGTCAGCAGCAGCCAGTGGGTGCGCAGCGGTCCCTGGCGGACGACGCCGCGGCGGCCGCGGCGGGCGCGCGGGGCCGGGCGGGCGGTTCTTCGGCGGCGGGAGGTGCTCACGGGGGCGCTTTCGGGAGGGCCGGGGGCGGGGGACGGCGGGTGGCACGGGCATCGGGGCCGGGGGACGGCGGGTTCCGGCGCGTAGGGTCCGGCGCGTAGGGTCCGGCGCGTCGGCGTCAGGGCGTCGGCGTCAGGGCGTCGGTGTCAGGGCGTCGGGGTGGCCTTGCCGGGCTTGCCGCCCCCGTTGCCGGAGTTGCCGGGTGCGTCGGTCGGGCGGCCGTGGCCGGGGGTGGCGGTCGCATTGGACCCGCCGTTGCCGTTGCCGTTCCCGTTCCCGTTGCCCCCGGCGTTGGCCGACGGGGCGGCCGGCGGCGCGGACGGTCCGGCCGACGGGGCCGACGCGGGCGCGGACGGCCGCGGGGTGGCCGAGGCCGGGGCACCGGCGCGGTGGTCGGCCGCCGCCGGCCGCGCCGTCCCGGGCTGCACACTGTCCGGCCCGGGCGAGCCGGTGATCGTCGGTCCCACGGTGGGCTCCGGGTCGGCCGGTGCGGGCGCGGCGGCGCTCGGCCCGGGCGGCAGCGGCAGGAACGGCGCGCTGACGGTCGGGCCGCCGAGCAGGGTGCTGGCCAGCAGCGCCAGGTAGCCGGCGGCCGGCACGGCGAGCAGCAGGCCGAGCCTGCGTACCCGCCGCTGGCGGCGGCCGGAGGAGTCCACGAACACCGGAGGGACGGTGGCGTCGGCGGCCTCTTCGGAAGGAAAGGCGGCCGGGGAACCGGGCAGCGGATCCCCGGCCGCCGGCTCGTGGTCGTACCAGGTGACGGTCACGGTCGGGTCCAGGTCTGGTCTGGTCGTGCGGGGTGCGGCCCGCCCGACTGCGGGCGGGCGGGCCGCACGGATCCCGGTCCTGGCCGGGCCGGTGGCGCGTCCGGGGTGCGCCTGCCGGTCCGGCCGGGGCCGGCCGGGCGGACGGTGGGCACGGGGGAGCCGACCGGCCACCCGGAGTCTGCGGGTGGTGCTGGTACTGCGGTACTGCCGGGTGGAGCGGGTACTGCCGGGCGGAGCGGGTGGTTCGGTCCGGATGGGCGACGGGCCCGGGGGGATTCGCTCGCCGCCCATCCGGAGTTCTGGGGTTACCTCTTGGGTGAGGCGTCGGCCGGCTTGTCGGTGCGGTCCGGCTTCGGGCTGACGCCGGGGAGCGTCGGTACGGCGGGCAGTGCCGGGGTGCTTGCACCGCCCTTTCCGCCGGTACCGGCGCCCTTCCCGTTGCCGCCGTCGTTGCCGCCGGTGTTGTCGGCACCGCCGCCGGTGTTACCACCGGTGTTGTCGCCGTCGTTGCTGCTGCGGGGCTGCGGGGTGGCGCCCTTGCGGTCGTCGTCGCCCGCCCGCCGGAGTGCCTCCCCGCAGTAGTCCTCCACCTTGTCCGGACCGCCGGCCGCCGCGACCAGCGCGCCGAACTGCGGGTCCGCGACCAGCAGGCGCGGGCGCTCGCCCTTGCCCGCCCGGTCGGCGAACCCCCGGCAGAGGGCGACCATCGCCGCCTCGGCCTGCCCGCCCCGGGTGTCCCCGGAGGGCGAGGCGCCGGGCACCGACGGCTTCCCCGCCCCGGCGGACGCGCCGCCGGCGGAAGGGGCACCGGAGGCGGGACCACCGGTGGACGGGCCGGAGGCCGACGAGCCGTCGGCGGGGTGCCGGCCCTTCGAGGCGCCGCCCGTGCCGGACCCCGTCCCCGGAACGGAGGACGTGTCGACGACGGCCGGGCCCACCGGCGGGCGGTCCGGCCCGCCGGAGCCGCCGAGCGCGGACGGCAGGTTGCCCGTGCCGGCCGCGACCGCCACACCACCGAGCGCCGTGGCCCCGAGCACGACGGCAACGGCCTTCGTGCTGAAGGCCCTGGCCAGGGCGGCGGTTGCCATCGATCGTCTCCGGACGGGTGCGGGTGCGGCGGGTACAGCGGGAGCAGGCGCGAGACGGGCCTCCCGGAACGCGGCCAGGGCGGCCTCCTCCCCGGCCAGTTCGCCCGCCACCGCCGGGGCGGCTGCGGCGGCCAGCACGTGGGCGAGTGCCCCGGTGCCGGCCTCCGGTCCGGTGAGCGAGGCGTCCTGCCCGGCCGACGGTCCGCCCACAGCACCGCCGAGCAGCTGCTCGGCCGTGTCGCGGTCGATCCGACGGGATCGGTTGGTGCTCATCTCATGTCCTTCAGCGTCGCGGCCCGGCGTTCTGTCACACCCTGCGCAGAATTTTTTTTCCCGCCCCTCTCGACCGGCCCGGCGGCGGGCCCGGCCACCGGCCCCGCCCCGCGCCCAGCCGCCTGCCGGACCGGCTGCCCGGACGGCCCGGCAAGCGACTGGGCCGGGATCCCCGCACCCGCCGTGAAGGACTGCTCCAGCACCTTGGCCAGTCGGCGCAGTCCCCGGTGCGCGGCCATCCGCACGCTGCCCGACTTCTTGCCGAGCACCCGCGCGGCGCTCTCCGCGTCCAGCTCCATCACCACCCGCAGCAGCACCGCCTCGGCCTGGTCGCGGGGCAGCCGGGAGATCAGGGCCAGCGCGTCCGCCGTACCGACGGAGGCCAGCGCCGCGCCGGCCGTGTCGTCCCCGGCGGCCAGCTCGGACAGGTACTCGAACGGCAGGTCGGCGACCGGGCGGCGGCGGCGGGCCCGCAGGTGGTCGAGCGCGCGGTTACGGGCGATGGTGGCCGCCCAGCCGCGGAAGCCGTCCCCGTCCCCGGAGAAGGTGCGCAGGTCGCGGGCGATCTGCAGCCAGGCCTCGGAGGCGATGTCCTCGGCGTCCTGGGCGTCCTCGGGGCGGCCGCCGACCAGCACCCGGAGGTAGCGGAGCAGGCCCGGCTGCACACTCCGGAACAGCAGCCGGAACGCCTCCTCGTCCCCGTCCTGCGCGGCCCGGACCGCGGCCGACAGGTCGGCGGGGGCGGCCCCCGGGGGTGGGACGGACGGGGGACCGGCCGGGGGGCCCGACGTCGGTGGCGGTCCGGGCCGGCCGACGGGGCTGTCGGTGCCCGCTCCGGGGCGCTCTGCACTCTGCACCCGCCACATCATGCGCCATCCGGGCGAGCGGTTACGCGTCGCCCGGGTCGCGGGAGGCCCGGCGCGGGGCCCGGCGGCCCGGGCGGCACCGTCCCGGGGAGCGAGGCGGGCCGGTTCCGGGGAGCGGGCGGGAGTCGTCCCCGGAAGCCGGCGGGAGGCGCTGCCCGTCGGCGAGGACGTCCGGGGGGGGAGGTGCCGCCCAGCCCGCACCGGCTGGTCACACCCCGGCCGGCGGGTGAAGACGCGGGACGGCGGGTGTAGACGCGGACCCGACGAATGAAGGCGCGGGCCGACGGGTGAAGGTGCAGGTCGGCGGGCCCGTCATGGCGCGCACTGTGACAACTGTCATGCGGATCCCGCCACGGACGACACTGCTCTGACGGAGGGTCGGCCCGGAAAAATGGAGGCACGACGCGGGCAACGGCCCGCAGGCCGAGCAGCCAGTCCGGGGAGGAACCCACCGTGAGCCAGACCCTCAGCGCCCCCGCCACCGTCACCGCCACCGTCGCCGTCGCCGTCGCCGTCGCCAAGAGCACCGACGGCACGGCCACGGACGACACGGCCACCGCCAAGGCCCGGAACCCGCTCGCCGCCGGCCTCCGCCCGCTCGCCCTGGACGTCGCCGCCCCACTGGCCGGCTACTACCTGCTGCACTCCGCGTTCGGCATGAGCGAGTTCGCCGCCCTCGCCTGGAGCGGCGCGATCCCGGCCGTCCGGACCGTCGCCGGCCTGCTCCGCGAGCGCAGGCTCAACCTGTGGGCGTCGATGATGCTCGGCGTCAACGTCGTCGGCCTGGCACTCACCACCGTCACCGGCGACGCCCGGCTGATGCTCGCCAAGGACGGCGCGCTCAGCGGCAGCCTCGCGCTGGCGATCCTCGTCTCCGCGCTGATCGGCCGGCCGCTGATGTCGCCGATGGTGATGCCCTTCCTGACCAGGGGCGACCGGGCCCGTTCCGCCGCCTGGCAGCGGCTGGCCGAGGGCCGGGCGGCCCGCTCCGCCTCGTTCCGCCGCTACGAGCGCCTCCTCTCGGGGATCTGGGGCGTCGCCCTGCTGGCCGAGTGCACGGCCCGCGTGGTCGGCGCCTTCACCCTCCCGGTGTCGACGATGGCCTGGCTCTCCACCGTCCTCCTGGTGGGCGCGATCGTCGTCGGCTCGGTGCTCGGTCAGACCGCCGCCGAGCCGATGGAGAAGCTGGTGCGCGCCGAGGCCGCCGAGCCGACCGTCTGCTGATCGCCGGCCGGAGCGCTGCTGACGCCAGGTCACACAACCGAGGAACCATCCGACCGCCCCGATAGTCCTCTGATAACGAGGGGGTAACGGACCCCCGGTGAGAGACGGGGACCTGATGAGCCGGACGCACGCGCTGACCACCACCGACGACCGCACGCTGGTCTGGGACGGCTGCCTCAACGTCCGCGACCTCGGCGGAATCCGCACCACCGACGGCGGCCGGACCGCCCACCGCGCGATCGTCCGGGCCGACAACCTGGACCGCCTCACCGCCGAGGGCTGGGACACCCTCCTCGACCACGGCATACGCACCGTCGTCGACCTGCGCAACATCGAGGAGTACAAGCCCCTCCTCCCCCTCCCCGAGGGCGTCGAGCTGATCCGCGTCCCGCTGGACGAACTGGCCGGCCCCGCCTGGTGGGAGACGTACGGAAGGCTGGACGGCACCCCGCTCGCCCTCCGCCCCTACCTGGACCACTGCGCGCACGCCGCCGCCGAACTGGTCACCACGATCGCCGGCGCCCGGCCCGGCGGACTGGTCGTGCACTGCGGCGCCGGCCGTGACCGCACCGGCCTCGCCGCCCTGCTGCTGCTCGCCCTCGCGGGTGCCGAGCCGTCCGAGATCGTCGCCGACTACCTGCTCAGTGCCCCCAACGTCCGCCCGCTGTACGGGATGCTCGGCCTGCCCGACCAGCACCTGCGGATCGACGCGGTGCTCTCCGAGGCCGGCACCACCGCCGAGGCCGCCCTGTACGCCACGCTCGACGGCTTCGACCCGGCCGGCTACCTGCTCGCCGCCGGTGTCGACCCGGCCGACCTCGCCGCCGTCCGCGCCCGGCTGCTGGACGCGTAGCGGGCCACCCGGCGCGTAGCGGACCGCCCGGTACGCGGCCGGTCGCCGGACGCACCGCCGATCGCCGGACGAACCGCCGGCCACGGGCCACGGGCCGCGCGCCGATCACGGGCCGCACGCCGATCACGGGCCGCACGCCGATCACGGGCCGCGCGCCGATCACCAGAGCCGGTCGATGTCACCCGGGTGCAGCGCTATCCGTCGGCCCTCGAAGTCCGGCCGGTGCCGGGCGGCACGGTCGGTGAAGAAGCCGGCCATGGTGACCTTGTCGAAGCCGTCCTGATCACTGGGGAACGGCTCCTCGGCCGTCCCCCCGACCAGCACCGCGCCCGGCAGCAGCTCCCAGCCCGCACCCTCGTAGAAGCCGCGGAGGCCGCGGTCGCAGGTGAACAGGCCGAGGTCCGCGCCGCCCTGCACGACGGCGGCGCGGGCGGCCGCCACCAGCCTCCGCCCGTACCCGCGGCCACGCCGCGCCCGGTCGGTGACCACGGCGCTCAGCCCGCTCGCCGCGAACGTCCGCCCGGCGTGGTCCAGTTCCTTGGAGAGCACGTCGAGCGCGGCCACCACACGGTCGCCGTCCAGCAGCAGCATCGACACCGGCCGCAGCGCCGGGTCGTGCACCAGCGCGGTGGACGGCACCGGCGGGCCGGGCCAGGCCTGGTCCTGCAACGCGGCCACCTGGAGCTTGAGTTCGCCGGGCACCTCGGCCTCCGGCGCGGTGAGTATCCGCACGTCCCTCCTCGCAACCCCGCCGGCACCCCTGCCGGACCACCCCTGCCGGACCGCCTCTGGCAGACTCCGGGCGTGATCTTCCGTACCGCCACCCGCCAGGACCTGCCCGCCGTCATCGCCCTGCTCGCCGACGAGGACCGGGTGACCGACCCCGCCACCGTACGGGTCGACGAAGCCTACGCCCGCGCCTTCGCCGACGTGGACGCGGACTCCCGCAACGAGCTGATGGTCCTGGACGAGGGCGACGGCACGGTGCTCGGCTGCCTCCAGCTCACCTACATCCCCGGGCTCGGCCGGCACGGCGAGGAGCGCGCGCTGATCGAGGCCGTCCGGGTGCGCGCCGACCGCCGGGGCGCCGGCCTCGGGCGCGAGCTGCTGACCCGGGCCGTCGGGCGGGCCCGTGACCGCGGCTGCACGCTGGTCCAGCTGACCAGCAACAAGCGCCGCACCGAGGCTCACCGCTTCTACGCCTCGCTCGGCTTCGCGCGCAGTCACGACGGGTTCAAGCTGACCATCTGAACGACAGGCCCGCCGGGCGCCCGGACAACCGATCGCCACAACTCGGAACATCGTCAACCGATGGTTGACGATCCTCGGGTCGACAACCTACGGTTGACGCATGGAGAATCCCGTTGTTCCCAAGACCACTCCGCTGCGCCTCGACGACCTGATCGACGCGATCAAGAAGGTCCACAGCGACGCGCTCGACCAGCTCTCCGACGCGGTCATCGCCGCCGACCACCTCGGCGAGCTCGCCGACCACCTGATCGGCCACTTCGTCGACCAGGCCCGCCGTTCCGGCGCGTCCTGGACCGACATCGGCCGCAGCATGGGCGTCAGCAAGCAGGCCGCCCAGAAGCGGTTCGTCCCCAAGGACCCGGGCACGCCCGCCGACCTCGACCCCAGCCAGGGCTTCAGCCGCTTCACCCCCCGGGCACGGCACGTGGTGATGGAGTCGCAGGAGGAGGCCCGACGGGCCGGCAACGCCGAGATCGGCACCGGGCACATCCTGCTCGGCCTGCTCGCCGAACCGGAGGGCCTGGCCGTCAAGGCCCTGGCCGCCCAGGGCATCACCCCGGAGGCCGTCCGGGAGGCGGTCACCGCCACGCTGCCCGCCGCGGCCGACGAGACGCCCGGGCTGATCCCGTACGACGCCGAGGGCAAGAAGGTGCTGGAGCTGACCTTCCGCGAGGCGCTCAAGCTCGGGCACAACTACGTCGGCACCGAACACATCCTGCTCGCACTGCTGGAGCAGGCGAACGGTGCGGGCCCGCTCACCGACCTCGGCGTGGACAAGGCCGAGGCGGAGACCTTCACCGCGGAGGCCGTCGCGGCGTACATCGCGGCACGCGCCGACACGCAGGAATGAGCGCATCACCCGGGCCCCCGGCACCCCGGGGGCCCGGGCGGCGTCAGAAGCCGGACACGTGGGTGGTGACGATCCGAACCCGCCCGTCGGCGGCCGCCTCCATCGCCGCCCGCAGCCGCAGGGACCTTGCCGGACCGAGGAGTTCGAGCGCCTCCTCGTCGCCGGCCCAGCGGTAGTCGTCCAGCTCACCGGCCGGGACGGTCACGGGGGTGCCGTCCGGGACGGTGCCGAAGTCGAAGAGGAAGTGCCCGGCCGGGTGGTCGAGTTCGGCGGAGGGGTGGGTCCAGGAGACCGCCAGCAGGTCGCCGGCCGGCCGGACCAGCCCGGTCTCCTCGGTCAGCTCCCGCGCGGCGCACTCGGCGGGCCCCTCCCCGAGGTCGATCGTGCCGCCCGGGAACTGCCAGTGCTCCCGGTAGCCGGCCTTCACGATCAGGATCCGGCCCGACGCGTCCCGCAGCACGCACCCGGCGGCCGCGTAGACCCGCGGCAGGGACGCCAGCCACTCCTCCCTGGACTTCAACGGCTCGGGCCCCGACGGCTCGGACTTCAACGGCTCGGACTTCAACGACTCGGGCTTCGACGGCTCGGGCTTCGACGGCTCTGCCGACACGGGCGGTCCTCCTCCGGCGCAGGGGCAACTGCCGCCCACTCTGCCACCCATGCCGGAGCACGGCGCGGCGCGGTCCGGTGCAGTAGGTGCCGGTGCCGGCCGGCACGGGCCGGCACCGTACGCGGCACACCCGCCCGGGGGTCCTCTTCGACACGGCGAGCTGCTCGGACGGCTCTCCGCCGAATTCTTCCGACGGACCGATGAGCCACACCCGACGCTCCGGTCCAACCTCCGTGAACACCAACCTGGAGACACCCCTGACCCTGTCGCAGGACCAACGGCTGACCTGCGACCTCGCCGCACTTCCCGGCGCCGACCTGGCCGTCGTGGACGCCCTCGCCCGGCTGCGGCTCGCCGCCGCCCGGCACGGCGTCCGGGTGGAACTGAAGAACGTGAGCGGCCCCCTGCGGGAGCTGCTCGCGTTCAGCGGGCTGGCCGGTGTCCTGCCGCCGGTGGCGCAGGACGGCCTGCCGGACCTACTCGGCGTCCAGCCTCGGCGGAAGGCCGAAGAGCGGGAAGAGCACGTCGGTGTCGAGGAAGTTGGTGAGCCCGGTGATCCGGCCCTCTGACACCTCCAGCACGATCAGCGCCCACGGCTCGTGGCCGCCCGCCGGGCTCGGCCGGTACTGCCCGAAGGCCGGGCTGCCGTTGGCCTCCACCGGGACCAGCCGCGAGCCCCGGCAGCCGTGGCCCGGGCCGAGCATCCACTCGCGGATGTCGGCGTGCCCGGTCAGCCACAGCTCGAACGGCGGCATGTTGAGCGTGACGTCCTCGTGCAGCAGCGCCGCCAGCCCGTCCATGTCGTACGCCTCGAAGGCCGAGACGTAGCGGGAGAGCAGTGCCTGGTGGTCCTCGTCCAGCGCGGACGCCGGGCGGACCGCCGCGGCGTCCGTGGAGAGCACCGACCGCGCCCGCTGGAGCGCGCTGTTCACGGACGCCACGGTGACGCCCAGCAGTTCGGCGACCTCGGCCGCCTTCCAGCCCAGCACCTCACGCAGGATCAGCACCGCCCGCTGCCGGGGCGCCAGCCGCTGGAGCGCGGCGACGAACGCCAGCCGCACCGACTCGCGCTGGGCGGCCACCTCGGCCGGGTCCCCCGTCTCGGACACCACCCGGCCGTCCGGCGCCGGGCCGATCCACGTCACCTCGGGCAGTCGGGCGTCGGTCGCGGTGGCCACGGTGGACGGCCCGGCCAGGTCCATCGGCCGGGCCCGGCCGTTGCGGCCGTTCAGCGCGTCCAGGCAGACGTTGGTGGCGATCCGGTACAGCCAGGACCGCAGCGCGGCCCGGCCCTCGAAGCCCCGGTGGCCGCGCCAGGCGCGGATCATCGTCTCCTGCACCGCGTCCTCGGCCTCGAAGACCGAGCCGAGCATGCGGTAGCAGTAGCCCGTCAGCTCCGTCCGGTACCGCTCCAGCTGGAGCTCGACCGGCTCCTCCGTCATCAGGTCGGCCATCGCACGCCCCCATGTCCGCCGCACCCACCAGTGATCGGCACGAACGTACCGCAGCCCACCGACATCAGCGGCCCTACTCCGGCTGGTCGCCGTACTTCTGGCCGGAGCCGAAGGAGGTGGTCACGATCTGCCACATCCGGGGGAACTCGGCGCCGGAGATGCCGGTCGGGTTGATCGAGTAGACCACCTTGCGGCTGAGGTCCTTGGTGGCGAAGACACCGCTGGTGTAGCCGGGGCGGGAGCCGGTCTTGCCCCAGACCACGACGCCGTTGGGCAGGGTGGCGCTCATCAGGCCCTTGGAGAAGCAGGCGTGACCGGCGGTCGGGCCGATCTCGCAGTTCTTGTTGCGGTGGTTGGGCACGTCCGGGACGTCGAACAGTTCGGCCTGCTGGGCGGGCGGCAGCAGCCGGCCGCGGAACAGCGCGGTCATGAACCGGTCCAGGTCGGCGGCGGAGGAGATCATGCCGCCCTCCGCCCACGGCCAGGGACTCTGCTCGGTGACGTCCACCAGCTGCCGGGGGCCCGCCTGGCCGCCGACGTCCACGGAGACCTTCGCGTGCGGACCGGTCAGGGTGAGGTCGTCGCGGTCCGGGACGACGGTGTCACGCAGGCCGAGCGGGCGGGCGATCCGGGTCTGTACCTCCCGGGCGAAGGTATGGCCGGTGACCTTCTCGACCACCATCCCGGCGACGAACGTGTTGATGCCGTTGTACTGCTGCGCGGTGCCCGGCGCGAAGCCCATCGGCTGCTTGACGGCGTCCGCGACCACCTGGGCGGGCGTCCAGGAGTCGGCCTTGTGCGCGGCGAACCAACTCTCGGTGCCGTCCCCGGAGGTGAGACCGCCGCCGCCCGGCAGACCACTGGTGTGGTCGAGCAACTGGCCGACGGTGACCGGCGGGTAGGACGCCGGGAGGAGCCCGGGCAGGTACTGCTGGACGCTGCCGTCCAGGTCGAGCTTCCGCTCGGCGGCGAGCTGGAGCACCACGGTGGCGGTGAAGACCTTGGAGATGCTGCCGATCCGGAACCGGGCGTCCGCCGGGACGTCACCCGCCGTACCGGCCCACCGGCCGCCCCTGCCGTCGACCCGGACCAGCGCGCCGGTGATGCCGTCGTCCGGCAGACCGGCCAGCGTCTTCGCCATCGCCTCGCGGTCGAGCGGACCGGCCGGGCGGGCGGCGGCGTCGGCCGAACTCGCGCTGCCCGCCGTCCGGTCGGCGGCCAGGGCCGGTGTCGCGGCACCGGCGGCGACGCCGGCCAGCAAGGCGCCGGAGACGGCGAGGGTGGTCCAACGACGGTGGCGCTGAGTGGTGTTCATCGGGCTGGTCTCCAACTGTGGCTCGTCCGGCGGCTCGTGCTCTTTCCGGGAACGAGTCTGTTGGAGTACGACGCGGCGGCCATCCGGGACGGCCCCCCAGGCGGCCCGGAGCCGACCCCGAGAGATCCCGGGGCCGCCACCCGGGCAGCCGTCGGGGGCGGGGAGCCCGTGCTCGGCTCCCCGCCCCCGACGGCCGCGTCCCGCCCGGTGCGCGGAGTGCTCCGGCGCGCAGTGGTTCGGTGCGCGGAGTGGTTCAGTGCGCGGAGTGCTTCTCCGCGCCGCGGTGCCGGTGGCCCTTCAGTTCGGCGTGCATCGCCGGGGCGGAGTGCATGGCCGCCACGTCGGCGTCGCGGCCGCCGTGCCGGAAGGTGACGCCGCCGGCCGCGGCGCCGCCCGCGGGTGGGGCGTTGGTGCGCAGGCGTGGTGGCATCGGCCCGGGGTTCATCGCCATGCCCCGGCGCTCCAGCAGCTCCTGGGTGCCCCGGCGGAGCTTGGCCGTGCTGCTCGGCATCAACTTGGTCATCGTCGGCCTCCCTTCGGCGGTCACCGGCCGCACAGGCGTCGGCCGGGAGGGCCGCACGGGCGTTATGTCCGGATTTTAGCCGCCCTACACCTCGCCCGCCCTGCCACCTCGCCCGTTCCTGCACCGCAGAACGCGGCCCGCAACGCCGCTCAGCCCATGACCTCGTGGACGTAGCACCAGCGCCAGTCCTCCCCCGGCTCGTACGAGCGGATCACCGGGTGGGAACTGTTGTGGAAGTGCGCGGTGGCGTGCCGCTGCGGCGAGAAGTCGCAGCAGCCGATGTGGCCGCAGTCCAGGCAGACCCGCAGGTGCACCCAGTCCCGGCGCCCCTGGGCCACGCAGTCGGCGCAGCCGTCCGTCGGCGGGAGGGGCTCGATGTCCAGGGGTGCCGCGGTGAGGTCTTCGCAGGCGCTCATGCACGCAGGGTAGTGACGGCCGCCCGGGCCCACCTGCCAAGACACGCCCCGCAGGTCGGACATGCCCCCGGGTCAGTCCGCGGCGGCCGGGGCTTCCCGCTCCGGAGCGCCCTCGGCCGGAGCACTCTCGGCCGGAGCACCCTCGGCCGTCCAGCTCGCCAGCAGGGCCAGCTTCTGCGCGGTGGGCGAGCCCGGCCGGGCGGTGAAGACGACGAGCAGCTGGTCGGCGGAGCCGTTGACGGCCAGCGTCTCGTAACCGAAGTCGAGTTCGCCGACCAGCGGGTGGCGGATCAGCTTGACCCCGTGGGTCTTCTGCCTCACCTGGTGGTCCGCCCACAGGCGCCGGAACTCCTCGCTGCGCACCGACAGTTCGCCGACCAGCGCGGCGAGCCGGGCGTCGTCCGGGTGCCGGCCGGCGTCCAGCCGCAGATAGGCGACGGTCTCGGCGGCCACCGCCTCCCACTGCGGGTAGAACTCCCGGGCGGCCGGGTCGAGGAAGGCGTGCCGGGCCGCGTTGGCCTCGCCGGAGGGGCGCGCGGAGAAACCGTGCACCGCGTCGCCGAGGGCGTTCCAGGCGAGCACGTCCATCCGGCGGCCGAGCACGAAGGCCGGCACGCCGGGCATCAGGTCCAGCAGCAGCCGGGTGCCCTCCCGCACCTGCTGCCGGCCGCGCGGCACGGCGGCCGTCCTGGACGGGCGGGTCAGCGAGCGCAGGTGCGCGGCCTCCACGTCGTCCAGCCCCAGCACCCGCGCCACCGCGTCCAGCACCGCGTCCGAGGCACTGCCGCCGCGGCCCTGCTCAAGGCGGATGTAGTAGTCCACGCTGACCCCGGCGAGCTGGGCCACCTCCTCGCGGCGCAGCCCCTGCACCCGGCGGCGGCCGTGCGAGGGCAGGCCCACCTCCTCGGGCCGGATGCGGGCGCGGCGCGATCGCAGGAAGTCCCCCACGGTGTTCTCCATGCCCGGCAGCGTAGACCGGGAGCGGCGGCGCCAAGGTGGTACCGGTTTTCCCAGGCTCCGCTTTCCCAGGCTCCGCTTTCCCAGGAAGGGCGCAGCCCTGGGTAGCCGGCCGCCGGGCGCGCAGGGTTGTCCCTGTCAGCCCCGTCAGCCCCGCCCGGACCCCTCAGGAGCACCCGATGAGCTACCCCGCCCTCGCCACCCGCACCGCCGTCGTCACCGGAGCCGCCAGCGGCATGGGCGAGGCCACCGCCCGCCTGCTCGCTGCCGGCGGCGCCCGCGTCGCCCTGCTGGCCCGCCGCACCGGGCGGCTGGACGCGCTGGCCGCCGAGATCACCGCCGCCGGCGGCCGGGCGCTCGCCGTCACCGCCGACATCACCGACCAGGCCTCGGTGGACGCCGCGGCCAAGGCCGTCCACGACGCGTACGGTCCGGTCGACCTCGTGGTCAACAACGCGGGCGTGATGCTGCCCAACCCCCTCGCCGACGGCCGGGTCGACGAGTGGACCCGGATGATCGACACCAACCTCACCGGCGCGCTGCGGATCGTCCGCGCCTTCAGCCCCGACCTCACCGCGGCCGCCGCCGAGGGCCGCACCGCCGACCTGGTCAACGTCTCCTCGATCGCCTCGCACGTGGTCTTCCCCGACTACGCCGTCTACGGCGCCACCAAGGCCGCGCTCACCCAGCTCTCCGCCGCGCTCCGCACCGAGCTGGGCCCGCGCGACGTCCGGGTCAGCGCGATCGAGCCCGGGCTGACCGACACCGAGCTGGGCGGGCACATCGACAACCCGGTGCTGCGCGAGCAGCTCGGCGGGATGTTCGCCGCGATCCCCGCGCTGACCGCCGACGACATCGCCGACCTGATCGGCTACACCGTCACCCGCCCGCGGCACGTCAACCTGCGCCACCTGGTCGCCCTGCCGACCCGGCAGGCCTGACGCCGGGCGGGCGCGCCCGCCCGGTTCCCCGGCGGGCCGGGCGGGCGCCATGGGAGCATGCCAACCGTGGCGGTTGTAACGGGGAGAACAGACAGCGACACCGGCGGTGCCCGGGCGGGCGGTATATCCGGGCAGACCGACCCTGGCATATCGCCGGACATACCGGACATCCCGGCTCCGGCCGAAGCCTCCGGCACCGAGGACACCGCGGCCCCCGAACACGCCGAGGGCACCGCGGACGCCAGGGACCCCCGCGGCACTGAAGGCACCGAAGGCACCGCGGACGCCCGCGGCGCGGCCGGCACCGGCCGGATCCGCCAGCCGGTCGCGCTGATCCGGTGCCTCGCCGGCCTGGCCGCGATCGCCCTCTGCCTGCTGCTCGCCGACTACGCCCGCGCCACCATCGGCGGAATCGCCGCCGACGTCGCCGCGGCCGCCCGGCTGGTCCCGCGCCCGCTGGCCGGCATCGCCGGCGGACTCTCCACCGCGGCCCTGCTGCTCGTCCCGGCGTACTCGGCGGCCCGCCGGCTGCTCGGGTCCGCACCCGACCGCCGGCGCACCCTCCAGCACCTCTCCGACGGGCTGCTCGCCGCCGTCGTCGCCTACGGGCTCTCGCTCGCCCTCGACCTCTGGGTCGACGGCGCCGCCCCCGCCTCGCTGCTCCACGCACTCACCCAGCGGCTGCCCGGCGGCGGCCCCGCCCACACCGAACCCGTCTACGGCTACCTCGCCCCCGTCCTCGCCTTCCTCACCGCCTCCGGCGCCCGCGAACGCCGGATGCCCCGGATCGTCCTCACCGTCTCCGGCCTCGCCGGACTCGCCGCCGGGTACGCCACCCCGACCGCGCTGCTGCTCGGCCTGCTGATCGGCTGGACCGCCGCCCACGGCACCCGCTACGCCGTCGGCACCCCCGACCCGCGGCCCCGGCCGGCCCTGCTCCTGCACAGCCTGCGCGAGGCGGGCCTGCGCCCGGTCGCCGCCGCCCCGGACGGCCCCGACCGCTACCTGGTCCGCCAGGAGGCCGACCGCCCCGACCTCGACGTGCAGCTGCTCGACCGGCAGGCGGTCACCGCCGCGCTGGTCCAGCGCGCCTGGCGCCGGCTGCGACTGCGCACCGCGCCGCACCCCCGGGCCCTGCGCTCCCTGCGCACCGGGCTGGAACACGAGGCCCTGGTCTCGTACGCGGCCGTCGCCGCCGGCGTCCGCACCCGCCGGATCGCCGCCACCGTCGAGCTCGGCCGCGACACCGCCCTGGTCGCCTACGAGCGCCTGCCCGGCCGCACCCTGGACCAGCTGGCCGACGACGAACTGACCGACGCGCTCCTCACCGACGCCTGGACCCAACTCTCGCTGCTCCAGCGCCGGGAGATCTCGCACCGCGCGCTGGTCCCCTCCGCCCTGCTGGTGGACGAGGCCGGCGCGGTGCACCTGGTCGACCTCGCGGACGGCGACATCGCGGCGAGCGAACTGGTCCTGCAGTGCGACATCGCCCAGCTGCTCACCACCCTCGCGCTGCGCACCGGCGCCGAACGGGCGGTACGCAGCGCGGTGACCGTCCTCGGGCCGGACGCCGTCGGCGCGGCCCTCCCGCTGCTCCAGCCCATCGCCCTCGCCCGTACCACCCGCACCGCCCTCAGGCGCGCCGCGGCCGCCCAGCGGGCCGCCGCGACCCCGGCCGCGCCCCCGGCCGGGACGCCTGCCGGGGCGCTGGCCAAGGCCTCGTCCAAAGCCAAGGCGGCCCGGGCCGCCGCTCCCCCGCCGCCGCCCGTCGAACTGCTCGACGCCATCCGCGCCGAGGTCCTCCGGACCCGGCCGCAGGCGCCGGTGCGGGCGGTCAAGCTGGAGCGGCTGCGCCCCCGCACCCTGATGGCCGTCTGCGGCGGCGTGGCGGCCGGGTGGCTGCTGCTGCCCCAGCTGTTCGCGAGCGAGCAGAACCCGGTCGCCACCATCGCCGACGCCGACCCGCTCTGGCTGGTGCTCGCCCTGCTCGCCGCGACCGCCAGCCACTTCACGGCCGCGATGGGCTTCGTCGGCTTCGTCCCCGAGCGGCTCGACTTCCGCCACGCCGTCCTCGCCCAGGTCGCCGGCGCCTTCGTGAAGCTGGTCTCGCCCGGCGGCGTCGGCGGGGTGGCCCTGAACACCCGCTTCCTCCAGCGGGCCGGCCTCCCGACCGCCCAGGCGCTGTCCAGCGTCGGCGTCGGCCAGCTGTTCAGCCTGGTGCTGCACCTGTTGCAGCTGGGCGCCTTCGTCTACCTGCTGGGACTGGAACCCGGCGGCTCCGAGCTGGACGCCCTGCCGGCCGTCGTGGGCGGCCTGGCCGGGGCCGCGGTACTGCTAGCCGGGGTCTCGGCCGTGCCGCCGGCCCGGCGCTGGCTGACCGCCCGGCTGCGGCCGCTGACCTCCGAGGTGCTGCCCCGGCTGCTGGAGCTGCTGCGCAGCCCGCAGCGGCTGGCCGTGGGCATCGCCGGCCAGCTGCTGGTCTCGCTCTGCCTGGTGGCGTGCCTGTACTGCTGCGCCCGGGCGGTCGGGCGGGAGCCGGCCTTCGCCTCGGTGGCGGTGGTCTTCCTGATCGGCAACGCGGTCGGCAACGCGGCGCCGACCCCGGGCGGGGCCGGCGCCGTGGACAGCGCGCTGGTGACACTGATGGAGCACACCGCGTCGATGGAGGAGGGCGGTGCGCTGGCCTCCGTCGCGCTCTTCCGCCTGCTGACCCTGGTCCTCCCGGTGCTGCCGGGCTGGGCGGCGTTCACCTGGCTCCAGCGGCGCGGCGCCCTCTGAGCCTGGTCCGGGCGCGGCGGGTCCGGGCGCGGCGGGTCCGGGCGCGGCGGGTCCGGGCGAAACCGGGCACGGCCCGGACGAGCGCAGCGGGCCGCTACTCCCGGTACTCGTCCTCGTCGAGCTGGACGATCCGGCTCTGCTCCGCGACGTCGGCGACCTCGGTGGCCGGGTCGGCGCCGAGGGCGCGGCGCTCGGCCAGCTCGTCGTACTCGTCGCCCTCCTCGGCCGCGTCGTCCGGCTCCACCGTCTCGGAGACCTCGTCCAGGTAGTCCTCGTGATTCTGCGGCATGGCATCCGTCCTCGCTGCTCGGAGGCTCCCACGGTCCCGCCCCGGGTACTGGAAGTATCCGTCGGCTGCCGCCCGGACGCGATGCGCCGCCCGCCTCCCGGCGTGTTGCCGGGGTCCGGCGGCCCGGCCGGTCCCCGGCGGCACGGGATCCGGGGCCCGGGCCGCCAGGGGTACCATCAGTGCCGTACCAGCAGGGCTTACCCACACCCACCCGGTGGCCCCGAAGCCCTTACGAACGACGGGGAAATGATGTCCGGCTCGCACTACTTCACCGGTGCACCCGAGGTCGCCAGCGAGCGCCGTCCGATCACGGTGACCCTGCCGGACCTCACCCTGGAACTGACCACCGACGCCGGGGTCTTCTCCCGCAGCCGGCTGGACCCGGGCACCCGGGTCCTGCTGGAGCACGCCCCGCCGCCGCGGGTCCGCGGCCCGATCCTGGACGTCGGCTGCGGCTACGGCCCGATCACCCTGACCTGGGCGAGCCGGCGCAAGCGGCTCCCGGTCTGGGGCGTCGACGTGAACACCCGCGCGCTGGAGCTGGTCCGGCTGAACGCGGAGTCGCTCGGGCTGGGCAACGTGCAGGCGGCCCTTCCGGAGGACGTCCCCGAGGACCTGCGGTTCGCGGCGATCTACTCCAACCCGCCGATCCGGGTCGGCAAGGCCGCCCTGCGCCGGCTGCTGCACCAGTGGCTCGGCCGGCTCACCCCGGACGGCTCGGCCTTCCTGGTGGTGCAGAAGAACCTGGGCTCGGACTCGCTGCAGAAGTGGCTGAACGACCAGGGCTACCCGACCAGCCGGGTCACCTCGGTCAACGGGTTCCGGATTCTGGAAGCGCGGCCCCGCCCCGAGGGTGCGGGCCCCGAGAGTGGACGAGGTACGACGTCGTGAAGCAGCTCCGCGGGACCGAACTGAAGCGGCTGCACCGCCAGTGGCGGCGCAGCAACGAGTTCCGGCTCGCGCTGATCCTGGAGAACCTCCAGTCGCCGTTCAACGTCGGCTCGGTGGTCCGGACCGCCGCCGCGATGGGCGCCGAGAAGCTGTACCTGACCGGCGACACCCCGTCGGTGCGCTCGTCCGGTGCGCAGAAGGCCGCGATGGGCACCGACAAGTACCTCAAGGTGGAGCACTTCCCCACCGTCGCCGAGGCGGTGGCCTCCGCGAAGGCGGACGGCTACAAGGTGGTCGGCCTGGAGCTGGCCGACGAGGCGGTGCCGATGTTCGCCGCCGAGCTGACCCCGGCGGTCGCCTTCGTGCTGGGCCACGAGGACCGCGGGATCACCCCCGACGCGCTGGCCCTCTGCGACCAGGTGGTCTTCGTGCCGCAGCTCGGCCGGGTCGGCTCGCTGAACGTCTCGGCCGCCGCGACGGTGGCCTGCTACGAGGCGCGCCGCCAGGGGTACGCGATCAGCGGTACCCCGGACGGCAGCGACGCCGGCGGCCTGGACCTCGACGACGAGTAGCCCTGCGGGGCGGTCCGGCCGGGTACGTGAAGGTGGGAGGGGCCTGCGGGCCCCTCCCACGTTTCGTTTCCGGGTTCAGACCTCGACCAGCACCTTGCCCCGGTTCGCCTCCCGGTCCACGTAGAGGCTGCGGTAGGCCTGCGGGATCGCGTCGAAGCCCTTGTGCACGGTCTGGTGGTAGCGGATCTCGCCGCTGCGGACCAGTGCGCCGAGGTCCTGGTGCATCTCGGCCAGCTCCGGCTCGTTGAACCACTCCTGGGCGAAGATCCCGCGGATCGTGGTGCGCGGGAACATGATGTACGGCAGCAGCCTGGGCCCGGTCAGCTCGCCGTTCACCGTCGTCGCCCACTGCCAGCAGACGGCGACCTGGCTGTTCACGTTGAGCATGGTGAACACCGCGTCGGTGACCGTCCCGCCCAGGTTGTCGAAGTAGCGGTCGACGCCGTCGGGGGCGGCGTGCAGCAGCGCCTCGCGGGCCTTCCCGGCGTCGTCCGCCTGGTCGTACAGCACCACCTCGTCGAAGCCGAGCTCCTTGAGGTACTCGGCCTTGCCGGGTGAGGCGGTGGTGCCGACCACCCGGCCGGCGCCCGCACGCCTGGCCAGCTGGCCCACCAGGGTGCCGACCGAGCCGGAGGCACCGCTGATCACCACGGTGTCGCCGGGGCGGACGGTCATGAACCTGGTCAGCGTGCCCCAGGCCGTCATCCCCGGGGCGCCCATGATGCCGAGCGCCGTGGAGAGCGGCAGCTTCTCGTCGTACCAGGCCGGGTCGAGCCGCCGGTAGGCCGGGAAGACCATCGGGAAGGTACCGGTCTTCCACACCTCCTCGGCGCCGTTGTGGACGACGTGGCTGCGCCAGCCGCCGAAGCCCTGGACGAGGTCGCCGACCCGGAAGGCGGCCTCGGGCCCGGCCTCCAGGACCTCCATGACCGAGTCGCCGCCCATGTGGTGGCCGATCGGCGTCTCCAGCGCGAGGCCGTTCTGGTACGGGTCGACCGAGACGTACCTGGTCCGGAAGAGCATCTCGTCCGGTCGCAGGCCGACCGTGACGTCCTCGACCACCTTCCGGTAGACCCGGTTGACGTCCGGCACCCCGTCGAGGTGCTCGCGGACCACCCATTTCTCGATCTTCATGCCAGGGCCCCTGTCGGTGCGGTGCTGGTGGACGGGATCTCCCCGACCGGGCCGGCCTGCTGCGGCGGCCGGCCGACCGGGAGGATCAGGTGGGTGGGCGGCGGCGCGCTCGGGTCGATCTCCGCGTGGAACTCCACGCCGTCGTCCCGGCAGATGAACTGCATGACGTGCCGGCCTGCGGCGGCCGCCCGGATCAGGCCGCCGATGGTGGCCCAGACCCCTGAGAGGTAGAAGTTCTCCAGCCCGGGCAGCACCGGGCCGTTCTTCTTGATCTCCTGCTCGACGGTCTCGCTGCCCTCCACGAACGGGTTCCAGCCCGGGAAGGTGCCGTCGTAGACGCCGGTGTAGCGGACCTGGGTGAGCGGGGTGGAGACGTCCGCCACGGCCACCGCGTCCTTGAAGCCGGGGAAACGCTCGTCCAGGAAGGAGACGATGGTGCCCCGGACCTTCCGCTTGGCCGCGGTGTACTCCCGGCCGTGCTTGACCGGCAGGGTGTGCAGTTCCTCGCCGCGCCGCACCCGGGAGGACTGCTCGGGGCCCTCGCGCAGCTCCCGCCAGGGGCCGATGTCGGAGAAGTAGGTGGCGAACACCACGGTGGACTCCCGGGGCGCGAGCTCCGGGTAGTGCCGGGTGCGGAACTGCACGTTCATGCTGGGGCAGCGGATGCCGGTCAGCCCGTCCGTCTCCCGCTCGCCCAGCAGGTAGGTGGTGCACGGGTCCCCCTCCGGGAAGGGCCGGCGCAGGCCCAGGAAGAGGGAGACGTACCCGGGCGACAGCTGGCCCGGCTCGTCGATCAGCGAGGTGTACAGCCTGCGGTAGGTGTCGTTCAGGTAGCGGCCCTTGAGCAGCTTCATCACCGTGGTGTGGCCGTCGGCGGCGGAGACCACGATGTCGGCGCGGTACTCCCGGCCGTCGCTGAGCCGCACGCCCACCGCCCGGTCGTTCTCGACCAGGATCTCCTCGGCCTTGGCGTTGTAGGTGATCTCACCGCCGAGCCTGCGGTAGCGCTCCTCGATCGACCGGGCCAGGGCGAGCGAGCCCCCTTCGGGCACCCCGGCCGCCCGGTTGGCGTGCGAGGCGAGCTGGAAGTAGAACGGCAGCACCGGGAAGGCCGGGTGCTTCTCGTAGAGGATGAAGTTGAACGCCTCGCGCAGCAGCGGCTCCCGGAACCGCTGCGCGTAGTCGGTCATCAGCACGGTGATCGACTTGCGGATGGTGCTGAAGTACGGGAGGAACGAGGCCAGCATCCGCCAGCGCTCGACCCGGCCCATCAGCCCGACCGGCTTGAGGAACGGGTAGACGGCCAGCGCCTTGCGGAAGGTGCGGATGCCGTTGCAGAACTCCCGGATCGGGGCCGCGTCGGCCGGGGAGATGCCCAGCAGGTGGGCCTCCAGCCGGTCGGGGTCGGAGTAGAAGTAGACCGCCCTGCCGTCCCGGCCGCGGACGATGTTGAACGCGTCGAAGTGCCGCATCTCCTTGCCCTGGAGGGCTCCGAGCTCCAGCCAGATCTGGTACATCTCGTTGCCCGGGCCGTTGCCGAGCAGCCAGCTGATGCACCAGTCGAAGGTGAAGTCGCTGCGGTCCCAGCCGGTGCAGGAGCCCCCGGGGATCTCGTGCATCTCGAAGATCTGGGTGCGGTACCCGTTCATCCGGGCGTAGCAGCCGGTGGAGAGGCCGCCGAGGCCGCCGCCGACGATGATCATCGACTCCCGGCGCCCCTTCGGTGTTTCCCGTGCCAATTCCCTGGCCTTCCTCGTCGTCCTTGGCATTTCCTGACGGTCCGTCACCACGCCACCGGGAGCGCCTGCAGGCCGTTGACCATGGCGTCCGCCTTCCAGTTCAGTTCGTCCTCGGGGACGGCCGGCCGCAGGCCGGGCAGCCGGTCCAGCACCGTCCCGATGGCCACCTGGAGCTCCAGCCGGGCCAGGTGGGCGCCGATGCAGTAGTGCACGCCGTGGCCGAAGCCGACGTGCGGGTTGCCCGGCCGGTCCAGCACGAGGCGCTCCGGCTCCTCGAAGACGTCCGGGTCGCGGTTGGCCGCGGCGGTGGCGATCATCACCGCGTCACCGGCCCGGACGACGACCCCGCCCAGCTCGACGTCGGCCGTGGCGTACCGGGGCAGGCTGAAGCCGGTGAGCAGCGGGACGTACCGCATCAGCTCCTCGACGGCCTTCGGGATCAGCTCGGGCTTCTCCCGGAGGCGGTGCAACTCCTCGGGGTTGACCAGGAGTTGGTGGAAGAAGTTGCCGATCTGGTTGGTGGTGGAGACGAAGCCGGCGATCAGCAGGTCGCAGGCGATCGAGAGCAGTTCCTCCTCCGTGATCAGGCCCTGCTCGCGGCAGGCCCGGACGAGCACCGTCAGCAGGTCCTCGCCGGGCTCGCGGCCGCGCAGGTCCAGCACCCCGGCCATGTACGCGATGAACGCCCGGCCCTCCTCGGCGAGCACCTCGCCGGGGGTGACGGCGGAGAGCACCGTCTCGGCCCAGTGCCAGAGCATCCGGTGGTCCTCGGCGGGGATGCCGAGCACCTCGCAGATGATGGTGGTCGGCATCGGGATGGCGAAGTCCTCGACCAGGTCGGCCGGCGGACCGGCCGCGACCATGGCGTCGACCAGCTCCCCGGCCAGCTCCCCGGCCCGGGCGCGCAGCCGCTCGACCCGGCGGGCGCTGAACTCCCGCGCCACCAGCGAGCGCAGCCGGGTGTGCTCGGGCGGCTCGGTGGAGAAGAGGCCGGCGCCGGTGCGGGCGACCGGCCGCATCCGGGGCTGGTCCTGGCCCATCGCCTCGGCGAGGCTGAAGCGCGGGTCGGCGAGCACCGTGCGGACGTCCTCGTACCGGGTGACCAGCCAGGCGCCGTCGCCGTAGGGCAGCCGGATCCTGGCCAGCGGCTGATCACGCAACTCGGCGTACCGGGGGTGGAGTTCGAGGCCGAGTGGCTCGAAGGGGTAGGCCAGCGGCCGGTGCTGCCGGAGCATGGGGAGGTCCGCCTCTCGTGGGGGGCTGCCGGGGGGCGGCAGCCGGGTGCCGGCGGCCTCGGGACGGCCGGCCGGGGCCTGCGCGGCCCGGGGGTCCGTGGTTTCAGGACGCATGGACGGCACCCCCGGCGAGGATGTCCCTGGCCAGCCCGGCGTTGCGCTCGATGTACCCGTGGTCGAGCATCTCGGCATGGGTGCCGAAGCCCCGGAACACCGCCGTCCCGGTGGCCGAGCTGCCGTGCCAGGCGCCGTGCTGCCCGGCCGCGTGGAGGGCCACCTTGGCGTCGTCGGAGATCACGCTGACCAGCGCGGTGATCACCCCGAGGTTGGGCGTCCGGCTGCAGAACCGCAGGTAGTCCCGGGCCTGTTCGCGGGTCTCCTGGGCGAGGATGTCCGAGCCGGTGTGCCGCTGGAGGTGCTCGGCGAGCTCGTGCTCGAAGGCCCGGACGTGCTCGTCGCCGAGGGTGAAGGACTCCGGGATCCGGTGCGAGTCCATGATCACGACGTTGGGCACCGCCCGGCCGCGCCGCTCCAGCTCCTTGGCCACCTCGAAGGCGAGGTTGCCGCCGAGCGAGTAGCCGAGCAGGGCACAGGGCCCGTCCGGCTGGATGGTCCCGATCAGGTCGGCGTAGCGGCCGACCTTGTCGTCGCCCGCGACGTAGTTGAAGGCGACCAGCCGGTACTCCGGCAGGTGGGCCGCGAACTGCCGGTAGACCAGGCCGTGGCCGCCGGCCGGCGGGAAGCAGAAGAGGGTCTGCTGCTGCTCACGGTTGAACCAGAGGTACGGCTGGGCGCCCTCGATCCGGCCGGTGATGATGTGCTCCAGCGTCTTCGCCATCCCGTGCAGGGTGGTCACCCTGAACAGTTGGCTCACCGGGATGCTGATGTTGAACTCTCCCTGCAGCCCGTGGATCAGCTCGATCAGCTTGATCGAGCTGCCGCCGCACTCGAAGAAGTCGTGCTGGAGGCCGGGCTCCCCGATCCCCAGCAGCGCCCGCCAGTGCTCGGCCATCCGGACCTCGTAGAGGGTGACCGGCGGTTCGGCGGCCTGCCCGGCGGCGTCCGCCCGGGGGGCGGGGAGCGCGGCGACGTCCACCTTGCCGTTGGGGGTGAGCGGCAGCGCGGGCAGCTCGGTGAAGTGGGCGGGGATCATGAAGGTCGGCAGGTGGCCGGCCAGGTGGTGGCGGAGCTCCCGGCGGTCCAGCGCCTCGCCGGGGGCCGGCACGCAGTAGGCGCAGAGCACGCTGTCGCCGCTCCCGTCCGGCCGGACGGTGACCACCGCCCGCTCCACCCCGGGCCATTCGGCGAGCCGGGTCTCGATCTCGCCGAGCTCGATCCGGTGGCCGCGCACCTTGATCTGGGAGTCCGCCCGGCCGAGCAGGTGCACCCCGCCCCCGGTGTCCCAGCGGGCGAGGTCCCCGGTGCGGTAGAGCCGGACCGGCTCGGTGCCGTCCTCCCCGCCGACCGGCAGGGTGACGAAGCGCCGGGCGGTCTGCTCCTCGTCGCCGACGTAGCCGAGCGCCACCCCGGAGCCGCCGATCCACAGCTCCCCCGGCACGCCGGGCGGGACGGGCCGGCCCTGCTCGTCCAGCAGGTAGAAGGCGCTGTTGGGGAACGGCCGCCCGATCGGGACCATCCGGCCGGGCTCCAGCCCGTCGGCCGGGCCCTCGAAGTAGGCGCTGTCGATGGTGGCCTCGGTCAGGCCGTAGGAGTTGACCAGCCTGGTCCGCGGGCCGCAGAGCGCCTGCAGCCGCTGGTACTCCTCGACCTTCCAGACGTCCGAGCCGACGACCAGCAGCCGCATGAAGTCCAGCCGCAGGCCGGACCGCTCGCAGTGGCCGACGACCGTGCGGACCACCGCCGGGACGAACTCCGCGGCGTCCACCCGCTCGGTGCGCATCACCTCGTACAGGCGGGCGGTGTCGAACAGCAGCTCCCGGCCGACCAGCACCAGGGTGGCGCCCGAGCAGAGCGCACGGACCACGTCCCCGGTGAAGACGTCGAAGGAGGTGCCGGCCATCTGGAGGTGGACCCGGGCGTCGGTCTCCAGCCGGTACTCGCCGCGCCAGGCCTGGTAGGCCGAGGCGAGGTTGCGGTGGGAGACCCGCACCGCCTTGGGGCGGCCGGTGGAGCCGGAGGTGTAGATGACGTACGCGGGGGCGTCGAGGTCGGCCGGCGCGTCCTCGAACGCCTCGAACGCCTCGGACCCCGCGGACGGCCGGTCGAGTTCGGAGGGTGCGACGACCCGCGCGGGCAGCCCGGCGAGCCGCTCCGGGTCGCCGATCAGCAGCCCGGCCCCGGCGTGCTCCACCATGTAGGCCAGCCGGTCGGCGGGGTGGCCCGGGTCGAGCGGCAGGTAGGCCGCACCGGTGCGGAGCACGGCCAGCAGGGCGGTGATCAGCTCCGGCGACTTCTCCAGGCAGAGCCCCACCACCGAGCCCGGCCCCGCCCCGAGCGCCCGCAGCCGGGCGGCCGCCCGCCGGGAGCGCCCGGCCAGCTCGCCGTAGTCCATCCGCGCGGTCGGCCCGGACTCGGCCGGGGCGGCGACCGCGGGTGCGGACGGGTCCTCGGCGGCGGCCCGCAGGATCAGCTCGTGCACCGGCTCCTCGTGCGCGACCCGCCGTTCGGCCCCGCTCCACCGCCGGAGCACCAGGGCGCGCTCCTCCCGGCCGAGCAGCTCCAGCCCGGTGGCCGGGTGGTCGGCGGCGGCCGCCGTCAGGCCGTCCAGCAGGTTGACGTAGTGCCGGGCGAGGCGGGCCGTGGTCTCCGGCAGGAAGAGGTCGGTGTTGTACTTGAGGACGCAGTGGAAGCGGCGCTCGGCCTCGTCCTCGTAGGCGGACAGCGTGAGGTCGAACTGCCCTTCCTCCTCCGGGAGTTCGATGTACTCCAGGCGGTATCCGTACTTCTCGGTGGCCACCTTGTGGTGGAGCAGGATGAACATCGCCTGGAAGACCGCGGAACGGCTCGGGTCGTGCTGGAGCCCGAGCTTCTCCACCAGCAGCACGAACGGGTACTCCTGGTTGTCCAGGCCGCCCAGCACGGTGGTGCGGACCTGCGCGAGCAGCTCGGCCACCGTCGGCGCGCCGGCCAGCGAGACGTGCAGCGGCAGCGGGTTGACGAAGTAGCCGTAGACGCCGGCGAACTCCTCGTCGGTGCGGCCGGTCACCGGGCTGCCGACGACGATGTCGTCCTGGCCCGAGTAGGCGTGCAGCAGGAGGTAGTAGGCGCTGAGCAGCACCATGAAGACGGTGACGTTGTGCTCGCGGGCCAGCGCGTGCACCCGGGCGCTCAGCTCCTCGTCCAGGACGAAGAACTCGGAGGCGCCGTTGTGCGTCTGCACCGCCGGGCGCGGCTTGTCGGTGGGCAGGCTGAGGACCGGCACCTCGGCGGGCAGGTGCGAGCGCCAGTAGTCGAGCATCCGCGGCGCCTCGCGGCCGGCCAGGAACGCGTTCTGCCGGTTGAGGAAGTCGAGGTAGCGGGCGCCGACCGGGGGCAGCTCGGGCGCCCGGCCCCGCCGCAGCCCCTCGTAGACGGCGAGCAGCTCCTCGATGAAGGTGAAGGTGGAGATCGCGTCCGAGATGATGTGGTGGACGGCCTTCATGATCACCCAGCGGGCCGGGCCGCGCCGGAACAGCCGGAACCGCACCAGCGGGTCCCGCTCCAGGTCGTACGGCTCGCGGTACTCGCGGACGATCAGGTCGTGGACCTCCGGCCAGTCCAGTCCCTCGACGTCGAAAACCCCGAAGTCCGGCTCGGCCGCGGCGGCGACCCGCTGGACGGCCCGGCCGCCGTCGAGCACGAAGTTGGCCCGCAGGCTGGGGTGGCGCTCGACCATCGCCCGGAAGGCGGCGGCCATCAGCTCCGGCTCCAGCTCCACCCGGACCTCGACCGCCCCGCCGATGTTGTAGGCGAAGCCGTCCGGGTTGAGCTGCTTGAGGAACCAGAGCGCCTTCTGGTTCTGCGTCAGCGGATGGCTCGACTCGTCCTCGTACCGGACGACCCCGGCGCCGGCGGCGCCCGTGCCGTCCTCCTCGATCAGCTCGGCGAGGCCCGCGTGCAGCCGGTCGACCAGCTCGGCGACCGGCGCGTTGGAGAGCAGCGCCACCACCGGCGGGGCGGTGCCGAGCTCGGTGTTGAGCCGGGCCCGCAGCTCCATCGCGAGCAGCGAGTCCAGGCCGAGGCCGCTCAGGCCGGTGGCCGGTCCGACCTGCTCGGCGGGCACCCGCAGCACGGCGGCGGCCAGTGCGGTGAACCGCTCGGTGAGCAGCGCCCGGCGCTCCTCCTCCCCGGCCGCCCGCAGCGCCTCCAGCAGGCTGCCGTGCTGCGGCGCCGGGGCGCTCGCCCGGGCCGCGGCCGCCAGCTCGGCGACCAGCGGCGGCGGGGCCGGGTACCAGGAGAGGAAGACCGGCCAGTCGACCACGGTGGCGACCAGCAGCTGCGCGCGGTCCTGGCCGAGCACCCGCTCCAGCACGGCCATCCCGGCCTCGGGCGCGAGCGAGCTCATGCCGCGGCTGTTGCGGTAGTGGTCGATCAGGCCGAGCTCCTCGATCATCCCGGTGGCCCACGGGCCCCAGTCAAGGCTGAGCGCGGGCAGGCCCAGGGCCCGGCGGTGGTGCGCCAGCGCGTCCAGGAAGGCGTTCCCCGCCGCGTAGTTGGTCTGGCCGGCGGTGGTCAGCAGCGAGGCGATCGAGGCGAACAGCACGAAGTGGTCGAGCGGCTCGTCGGCGAGCTGCCGGTGCAGGGCGAAGGCGCCCAGCACCTTGGGTCCGTGGACGGCGTCGAACACCTCGCGGCCCAGGTCCGGCACCAGGGTGTCGCGGACCTGCCCGGCCAGGTGGAAGACGCCCCGGATCGGCGGCGACTCCAGCGCCCGGTACCCGGCGAGCCAGGCGCCCAGCGCCGCCTCGTCGGTGACGTCCAGCGGCACCGGGACGGGCTGGGCGCCGAGCGCCTCCAGTTCGCGCAGGAAGGCGGTGTTGCGGCCGGCCGGGCTCGCCGGGTCGAGGCCGCGCCACTGCTCGCGCGGCGGCAGCGGGCTGCGGCCGACCAGGATCAGCCGGCGGGCGCCCCGGCGGACGAGGGTGCGGCAGAGCAGCCGGCCGAGCGCCCCGAAGGCGCCCGTCACCAGGTAGGCGCCGTCCGGGCGCAGGCTGGGCGGCAGCGGCCCGGTCAGGCCCTCGGCGGGGCGCAGCCGGCTGGTCAGCCGTCGACCGGCCCGCAGGGCGATCTCGTCCTCGTCGGCGAGCCCGAACTCGCACAGCAGCGCGGCCGCCTCCTCGGCGGGGTCGCCGGCCGGGCCGAGGTCGACCAGCTTGCCGGGGTGGCCGGGCAGCTCCTGGTGGCGCAGTACCCGGCCGATGCCCCAGGCGGGGGCGCCGAGCGGCTCGACCGGCTCGCCGGGCGTGGTGGCCTGGGCGGTGCGGGTGACGATGTGCAGCCGGGCGTCGGGCAGTTCGGCGGGCAGCAGGGCGGCCAGCGCGATCAGGCTGTACGCGCCGGCGCCGGTGTGCCCGGCCACGGTGGCGTGGTCCGCCCCGGCCAGCGCGGGCCGGTCGAGGTTCCAGAGGTGGACGACGACGGCCGGGTCGGCGGCGCCCGCGGCCCGCCGGTCGGACAGCAGCCGGCGGAGGTCCTCACCGGAGCCGGGGTCGACGGTGGCCGGCCGTCCGTCGCCGGCGGGCCGGTAGTCGCTGCCCGGGCGGACGAGGGTGCAGTCGCCGCCGCGGGCCGCGATCCGGGCGGCGAGCTCCTCGGCGACGCCCTGGGCGTCGGCGAGGAGCAGCCAGTGGTCGGGGTGTCCGGACAGCGGCTCGGAGGTGTCCGGCCCGTCCGGCAGCGCCGTCCAGACGGGCTCGGCGAGCCAGCCGTCGATGGTGGCGAGGCCGACGGCGGTGGAGGCCTTCTCCACGTCGGCGGCCCGGAAACCGGTGATCCCGCCGAGCGGCACGCCGTCCTCGTCGTAGACCGCGATGTCGCCGACCAGCTCGTCCCCGCCGTCGCGGGTGACGGTGGCGTGCACCCAGAGCGGGCGCTCGCCCACGGCGTCCAGCCGGACCTCGTCGATGGCCAACGGCAGCCTGATCCCGGTGCCGGCCTGGGCCTCCACCAGCAGCTGGGGTGTCAGCAGGGTCTGGAAGAAGGCGTCCATCAGCACCGGGTGCACCTGGTGGCCGGCGCCCTGCCCGGCGATCGCCGCCGTCGGCCGGACGGCCGCCAGCGCCTCGCCCGGGCCGATCCAGACCTCGTGGATGCCCTGGAAGGCCGGGCCGTAGTGGTAGCCGAGCCCGGCCAGCGCGGTGTAGCAGTCGGGGCCGGCCAGGTGCCGGACGGCACGGTCGCGGACGGCGCCGGCGTCCAGCCGGTGGCCGGGGCGGCGCCGGCGCTGGCCGGGGCGGACGGTGCCGGCGGCGTGGACGGTGCGCTCCTGCCCCTCGCCGGGGCCGGTGGTGGTGACGGTGAAGGCGCCGTTCTCGGCGGAGAGCGTGAACCGGACGGCACGGCTCTCGTCGTCCGGCAGGAACAGCGCCTTGCGCAGCTCGATGCCGGCCAGCGCGGCATCGGCGCCGCCGGTCAGCGCGCGGACCGCCTGGACGGCCATCTCCAGGTAGCCGGCGGCAGGGAAGAGCACCTGGCCCTGGATGCGGTGGTCCTCCAGGTAGGGCAGTGCCTCGGCGTCCGGGCGGGCCTCCCAGGCCGGCTCGGCACCGGCGAGGCGGCGGCCGAGCAGCGGGTGGTCCAGCCGGCCCTGCCGGACCTGCTCGACCGACCGGGGTTCGACCCAGTGCCGGTCCCGCCTGAACGGGTAGCGCGGCAGCGGGACGGGCCGCCCGGCGGGCTGGAGCACCGACCAGTCGAGCTCGACCCCGAGGTTGTGCAGGGCGGCCAGCGAGGTGGCGAAGGCCGCCTGCTCGTCCTCCTGGCGGCGGATCGAGGCCAGCGTGCAGACCTCGGGGCGGTCGGCGTCGGCGGGCCGGGCCGCCACCGTCTCCTGGATCGCGCGCCCCAGCACCGGGTGCGGCCCGATCTCCAGGAAGAGGCTGAACCCGTCGTCGTCGAGCCGCTCCACCGCCTGCTGGAAGCGGACGCCGTCGCGCACGTTGCGCCACCAGTAGGCGGCGTCCAGCTCGGTGCCGTGTGCGATGCCCTCCCGGCCGGTCAGGTAGAGCGGCACCCGGGCGGGGCGGGCCCTGAGGTCGGCCAGCGACTCCAGCAGCTCGTCCTTGATCAGATCCATCCGGGCGCTGTGGTACGGCACTTCGACGGCCAGCGGGCGGGCGAAGACCTGCTCGGCGGTGAGCGCCGCGGCCAGCTCCGCGAGCACCGTCGTATCCCCGGCGAGGGTGAGCGAGGCGGGGCTGTTGACCGCGGCCACCGAGACCGCGCCGCCGTACGGGCGGAGCCGGCGGACCGCCTCGGCCTCGGGGAGCGCGACGGCCAGCATGCCGCCGGTGCCCGCCAGCTTCTGCTGGAGGCGGCTCCGGTGCACCACCACCCTGACCGCGTCGGCCAGGTCGTAGACGCCCGCCTCGTAGAAGGCGGCGACCTCGCCGGTGGAGTGGCCGACGACCGCGTCCGGGTGGACGCCGCGGCTGCGCCAGAGCGCCGCCAGGCCGACCTGGACGGCGAAGTTGGCGGGCTGGGCGAGCCAGGTCTCGGCCATCCGGGAGTGTGTCTCGTCGGCGGCCAGCTCCTCGACGAGGGACCAGCCGGTCAGCTCGGCGAGGTGCCCGGCGCAGGCCTCGACGGCCTCCCGGTAGACCGGCTCGGCCTCGAACAGCTGCCGGCCCATCGCCCACCACTGCGGGCCCGTGCCGGTGAAGACCCAGGCCAGCCGGCGGTGCCGGGCCTCGCGGCGCCGGCCGGTCAGCACCCGGGGGTGCGGCTCGCCGCGCAGGTAGGCGGAGAGCGCCTCGTCCAGCGACTCGCGGGAGTCGTGCACCACGGAGAGCCGGGCGTCGAGGTGCTGGCGGCGGTGGGCCAGGGTGTGGCCGAGGTCGGCCAGCCGGGCCGGGACGCCGCCGCGGACACCGGCCAGCTCGCCCCGGATGCCGGCGGCCAGCTCGGGCAGGGCGGCGGCGTCCCGGGCGGTGAGCGGCAGCACGGTGTACCCGGGCGGCCGACGCCCCGCCGGGACGGGCTCCGGCTCGGGCGCGGGCTCGGGCTCGGGCTCGGGGGCGGCCTCCAGCAGCACGTGGGCGTTGGTGCCGCCGAAGCCGAAGGAGTTCACGCCCGCCCTGGCCGGGCCCTGGTGCGCGGGCCACGGGGTCGGCTCGGTCGGGATCCGGTACGGCAGCGCGGCCGCGTCGATCGCCGGGTTGAGCGTCTCCAGGTTGATGTGCGGCGGGATCAGCCGGTGCTTGAGCGCCAGCGCGGACTTGATCAGCCCGGCCAGGCCGGAGGCGGACTCGGTGTGCCCGATGTTGGTCTTGACCGATCCGACGTAGCAGGCGTCGCCGGGGCGGCGGCCGATCGCCAGCGCCCGGGCCAGGGCGTTCGCCTCGATCGGGTCGCCGACCGGGGTGGAGGTGCCGTGCGCCTCGACGTACTGGAGGCTGCCGGGTGCGATCCCGGCCTCGGCGCAGACCCGCTCGATCAGAGTGACCTGGGCGTCCGGGTTGGGCACGGTGATGCCGTTGGTCCGGCCGTCCTGGTTGACCCCGCTCCCGATGACGACGGCATGGACCGGGTCACCGTCGCGCAGGGCGTCGGAGAGCCGCTTGAGCGCCACCACGGCGACGCCCTCGGCGCGGACGTAGCCGTCGGCCGAGGCGTCGAAGGTGCGTGAGCGGCCCTCCGGGGAGAGGAAGCCGCCCTTGGTCTCGGCGATCGTGTACTGCGGCGCGATGTGCAACAGGGTGCCGCCGGCCAGCGCGAGGTCGGTCTCGCCGCGCAGCAGGCTCTGGGCGGCCAGGTGGACGGCGACCAGGGAGGAGCTGCACGCGGTGTCGAGGGAGACGCTGGGGCCGCGGAAGTCGAAGCAGTGCGAGATCCGGTTCGACACCATCGTCATCATCGTGCCGGTGGCGGTGTGCGCGGCCAGGGTCTCGAAGGAGAGGTCCGAGAACTGCACGATCTTGTAGTCCAGCGTGAACGCGCCGACGTAGACGCCGACCTCGCGGCCCGCCAGCTCGGCCGGCTTCTGCCCGCCGTCCTCCAGCGCCTCCCAGGCCACCTCCAGCAGCTTGCGCTGCTGCGGGTCCATGTGGTCGGCCTCGCGGCCGCTGATCCCGAAGAACGCCGGGTCGAACTCGTCGAAGCCGTCGATGTAGCCGCCCCGGCCGCCGACCAGCCGGCCCGGCCTGGCCTTGTCCCGGCTGCCCAGGGTGGCCACGTCGTACCGGCTGCGTGGGGTCGGGGTGATGCAGTCCTTGCCGTCGACCAGGTTCTGCCAGAAGGACCGGTGGTCGTTGGCCCCGCCCGGCAGCCGGCAGCCGATGCCGATGATCGCGATCCGCTCGGGGCCGTCGGCGGCCGGGGCGGCGGGGGCGGCCGGGGCACTCCGGGCGGTGGAAGCGGGTCGGCCGGGGCGGGCGGGACGGGCGGTGTCGGAGGGGGCCGGGGAATCAGAAGGGCCGGAGGCTGCGGCGAGGCATGAATCCGTCATGGTCGAGTCCTTGTGTCGCTGCGTTCGCGCGCGCGGCACGGGCGAGGGAGGGCCGCGCGGGCATGGGGACGGCGGCCGTGGCCCGGCTCCGGGCAGGCCGGGGAGGGCGGGCCGGGGCGGGCAGGCCGAGGGAACGGGGAGAGCACGGACGGATGGACTTCGGCGGGGCAGCCCGCCCGGGCCGGCACAACGGGGAGGACCGGCGGGGAGGACCGGCGGGCCGTCAGACCGGGGAGTCGTCGACCCGGACCGGGCGCACCGGTCGCCGCCAGGGCTGGAGATGACTGGTGATCACCTCGGCCGTCCGCGGGAACTCGGACGGGTGCTGCAGCCCCACCACGGCCGGCCGGCGGCCGGGCCGCCAGGTGAAGCTGCCGAAGGCGTGGTCCCAGACGGAGAGGTCGGAGCCGAAGTGGCCGGCCTCCGCCAGGTCGGCGCTGTGGTGGAGCCGGTGCTGCTCCGGGCCGGCGAAGACATGGTTGAGCACGCCGAGCCGGACGTCGACGTTGGCGTGCACGAAATAGCCCTGGGCGACCACGAAGAGACCGACCACGAACACCGACTCCGCCGAGAAACCCGCCAGCGCGAGGGAGAGTTGGACCGTTCCCTGGGTGACCAGCACGTCGACGACGTGGTTGACGCCGTTGTTGGCGACGTTGACCTTCCCGGGCACGTGGTGCACCCCGTGCAGCCGCCAGAGCCACGGGTTGGAGTGGCTCCAGCGGTGCACCAGGTAGTTGGCCAGCGAGCCCAGCAGCAGCGCCGCCGGGATCTCCGCCCAGAGCGGCAGCGTCGGATGCGGCGGCGCCAACCACCCGACAGCGGCCGTCACCGGCAGCTGCGCCAGCGCCCCGCCGATCATCGTCAGGACGAAGTAGACGCCGTACCAGCCCCATTCGCCGATGGTCGGCTGCCACTCAGGTTCGTACGGAATCAACTGTTCCAGGGCCGTCAGACAGCCGATGGTGCCGAGCAGGAAGAGCAGGCTGGTCCGCCCGAGGTCCCAGCGCCAGCGCAGGGCGGCGACCGATATCGACACGACGGTGACCAGCAGGGTCGGGTAGGCGACACGACGCAGCACGGCACGCAGCTTCCCACTCACGGCTACCCCCTTCGCGGTCCGGTACCGAACGGTCACCGAAAGCAATCGTTCCGATACTAACGGCGCCTGGAAGGCGAAGCGAGGAATTTTGGAAAAGATTCACAAGCGTCAAGGTTTGTCGGATAATAAAGAGGAAAAATATCGGCCAGAATGGCGCGGAATCCGAGCAGATACCTTTGATGATCGGATGAGCAACCCGGTCGGCCAGGACTCGCCAGGACCCGCCAGGACCCACCTCGGGCGCAACCCCGGACGCGCGGGCCGGAAACGCCACCGCTCCGGCGCCGCATCGGGGGCACCGGAGCGCCGGGACCGGGCCGTCAGGCCCCGGAGGCGGAACGCTGCGCCGGCACCACGCCGTTGAGACGCGCCTGGCCGAGCGCGTGCGCCTCGCCCCTGCCGCGCCCGCCGAGGGGGGCGCGGGCGGGCCCGGCCGCAGGCGCATCGACTGGCGGATGGCCTGCAGCTGCAGGTAGGAGTCGCCCAGAGCACCCTTCAACCGGGCGATCTCCTCACGGAGTTCGGCCTCTCGACTGGCCTGCGGGTCCGAGGTCGCCTCAAGTCCGCCGCAACCGGCCTCGATGAAGCGGCGCTTCCAGTTGCTGATGGCCTGCCCGGTGACTCCCGCGGACCTGGCGGCCTCGGCAGCGGTGATCTCGCCCGCCGGAATGGACAGGACGATGGCGGCCTTCTGATCGGAGGGCATGGACCACCTCGTCGGCGCCGACCGCCTGGCCAGTGCGGACAGCAGGACGGACGACATGCACCGTCGCAACTTCCTGGCCGCGAGCGTCGCCGCGCTCGCGACCCCGACGCCCCGTCCCCGCGTGGGGATAGAGCTGGTCCAGGCGCTGCTGCCTGGACCTGTTCCAGCCGAGCACGCGCCACAACCCCAGGCCGCACTCGCGGCCCGGCTCTCCCAGGCCCGGAGGCTCTTCTACACCTGCCGGTACGCCGAACTCGAAGGCGCGCTGCCGTCGTTGATCGCCGACCTTCGCCAGGCTCAGGACGCCGTCCGTGGCGGCGACCAGGTCCTGTCCGGCCTCCTCGCGACGGCCTACCAGACCGCGGTGAGCCTGCTGCTCAAGCTCGGCGACCACGGCAACGCCTGGCTGGCGGTCGGCCGTGCCATGGCCGAGGCCGAACGGAGCGCCGACCCCGTCGTGACGGCCTCCAGCGTCCGCGTCCAGGCGCACGTCCTCGCGCGCGACCGGCACACCGCGCCCGCCGTAACCCTCATCCGGCACACCGCCGACCAGCTCTCCGCAGCTACGACCGGCGCCCGCCCGAGTACCTCGCCGCGCTGGGGCTCATGCTCCTTCGCGGGGTGACGGCCGCAAGCGCCGGCGGCGACCGCGCCACGACCGCCGAGTTCCTCACCGAGGCCCAGGAGGTCGCGCGCTACGTCGACCTCGACAGCCCCGAAGCCTGGGCAAACTTCAGTCCGACCAACGTCGCGCTCCACTCGGTGAGCGCCTCGGTCGTTCTGGGCGACGCCGGAGCGGCGTTAGAAGCCGCCCAGCCGCTGATGCGCAGGCGTATCCCGGTCCCCGAGCGCCGGGCGGCACTGTGGGTGGAGGCTGCACGGGCCTACAGCCAGCAGGGCAGACTGGCCGAGGGATACAAAGCGCTCAGGATCGCGGAGAGCTGTGCCTCGGAGGACATCCGCCGACGGCCCAGCGTGCTTGAGCTGGCCGGTGACATGGCTGCTCGCGACCGGCGCGGCGCCGTCCCGGAACTTCGCCGTTTCTGCCAGGAGTTGGGAGTCCAGGTTTGACCGAGCACCGCGAGCCGTTCCTCTACGTCGTCGTCTGCGCGTCGGGCATCGCCGACGGAGTGGGCGAGCTGATCACCGCTGCCCATGTCGAGGGCTGGGGAGTCGGCGTGATCGCGACCCCGAGCGGGCTCGGATTCATAGATCAGGAAGCCATCGAAGCCCAGACCGGCTACCCGATCCGCTCCGCCTGGCGCACCCCCAGCATCCCCCAACCGCTGCCGCCGGCCGACGCCATCGCGGTCGCCCCGGCTACGTTCAACACCATCAACAAGTGGGCCGCCGGCATCTCCGACACCCTCGCACTCGGCATCCTTTGCGACGCCTACGGTCTCGGCATCCCCGTGGCCGTCCAGCCCTACGTCAACTCCGCCCAGGCCGCCCACCCCGCGTACGCGGAGAGCCTGGCCCGGCTCCGGTCGATGGGCGTCTTGATCGGTGACTACGTCCCCCACAAGCCCAAGGCCGGCGGGGGCCGCGACAAGTACAACTGGACTCACGTCCTCGACCTGCTCCGCCCCGTGGCGGCCTCAGCGGCGGAGAGAAAGTAGCCGATGCTCCCGGCTTCAGACGGACGGCCAGGTGTCGCTGCCGCGATCGTGACCCGAGAGGGTCGGGTGCTGATGGTCCGGCGCCGGGTCAGCGAGGGCCAGCTCTCGTGGCAGTTCCCGGCAGGCAAGATCGAGCCCGGCGAGTCTCCCGAGGAAGCGGCTGTCCGCGAGACCGCGGAGGAGGCGGGGCTGAACGTGGCCGCCATCAAGATCCTCGGCGAGCGCGTCCACCCGGAGACTGGCCGGTGGATGTCGTACACGGTCTGCAAGATCGTCAGCGGCACCGCTGCTGTCGGTGACCCACGAGAGCTGGACGCACTGGCGTGGGTGGCGCTTGCAGAGATCCCTGAATACGTCCCGTACGGGGTCTTCGAGCCAGTGCAGGCATACCTGGACACCGCGCTCAAGGACTGAGAGAACACGCTGCGGGCGACCACCAACTGGTGGCCGCCCGCAGCGTGCAGGTGTTACGGGCTTGCTGCTTGGGCTGGCGTTGGGCGAGGAACGCGAGCTGGTCGGCGGCGGCCTGATCGTATGCGGCCTGGAGGCGCTCGCCTGCTGCGTGATCACCTACAGGCGCGTCCAAGTAATGTGTTAGCCACTCTTAGGGCCTGTGTGATGTCGTGATCAGTCAATGGTCGGCAGGAGATCGTCGATCCAGATCATCGAGGCTCGAAGGTTGAGGCCGGCGAGGTAGCTCTCGGGGGTCTTGTCGAACCGGGTGGCGATGCCGCGCCAGGCCTTCAGCTTGTTTATCAGGCGCTCGACGGTGTTCCGTTGCTTGTAGAGCTCGGCGTCGTGGCCGACGGGCCGACCGCCCTTGCTGCCCTTCTTCTTCCGGTTGGCAGCCTGGTCCTTCTTCTCCGGGATGACCGCCTTGATTCGCCGATTCCGCAGGTGTGCGCGGTTGCCGCGGGACGAGTAGGCCTTGTCGCCGGCGACAGCGTCGGGCCGGGTGCGGGGACGCCCGACCGGCACCCGAACCCGGACCTTCTTCAGCACGGGGATGAACTGCGGGCTGTCGGCGGCTTGTCCCTCGGTCAGGATGAACGCCAGCGGGCGGCACTTCCGGTCGCCGGCACAATGGATCTTGCTGGTCTGTCCGCCTCTGGAGCGTCCGAGCAGGGCGGCTTTCAGCCGGAGCTTGCGCCGGCGCCGGATTCGTCGCCGCTCTTCCCGTTCCTGGTCGTCAGAGACGTCCTGCCCGTC
>NZ_CP026498.1:7096643-7151927 GCF_002953255.1 Streptomyces sp. CB01881 | reverse complement strand
GACCCGACGCATCATCTGCACTGGTCATGGTGGCGACGCCTCAGCCAGACCCGAGCCCGCCTCAGCCACTACAAACGCCGAGGTCACACCCCATAACTGTGATTGCAGTACTAGAAGAGGTCGGGGCGAACCTGCGAGAAGTAGTACGGCCGCTGGGCGATGAAGCCCACCGCATCCATGCCGGTCAGATAGTCAGTGCTGGTCTTGGAGTAGCGGGTGTTCTCCTTCCCGTCGAAGAACTTCCCGCTGGTGGTCTTGGCGACCTCGATGGTGCCACCGGAGACGCTCATCGCAACCTGATGGGTCTGGTTCCCGTAGCCGTCATAGGGCTGATAGGTGTGGCTGACGCCGTCGAACTCGCCCGCCTCGAGCGCTTCGAGGACTCGGTTTGCATCCATGATCAGCGCCTCCAGGTTGGCCGAAGAGTTGGAGACGCCCCGACCACCGGGGTGGTCGGGCCTTCTCTGAGACCCCGCGTTGAAAGGTGAGGGCTCCAGCCTAGAACCGGCTCGTCGACTGCATGTGTGCTTCAGCAGGTTCACTCCCAACTGGCCCCCGTCCCTCGAGGCCGCTCCCCACAAGAGCTCCTCGAGAGCGGCCTCGTCGAAGTGGACCTGCTCGACCACCTGCTCATCCTGGTCACGCTCCACCGCTTCGCAGCCCACCAGCCCCCTCACCGAGCAGAACGATCAACTCCGCTACGGCAACGAACCAACAACAACCACGGACACGCCTGTCACCTCAAGAGAAACGCACCCATCAACACCCGCGCTCACGCATCGCTCACGCAAGCGATCTTGTAGCGCGTCACTGATACCTGCTTACACATCAAGGAACGGCAAAAGGCCCAGGTCATGGGCTACCTGACCTGGGCCTTCACTGAGCCGCCTGCGGGATTCGAACCCGCGACCTACGCATTACGAGTGCGTTGCTCTGGCCAACTGAGCTAAGGCGGCACCGCTGCAACACGCGGTTGCAACGCGGGCCAGTCTACACAGGTTCGCGGGTGATCCGTAACGGGTTCCCGGGCGGGCGCGGAGCGGGGGCCGGGCGGGCGCGGAGCGGGGGCCGGACAGGGGCTGGCGGGGGGCCGGGAGCCTACGCGCCGCAGCGCTTCCCCTGCTCCGGCGGCTCGCCGCCGAGCAGGTAGCGGTTGACCGCGCCGTCGACGCAGGCGTCGTGCCGGCCGTACGCGGTGTGCCCGTCGCCCTCGTAGGTCAGCAGCCGGCCGGACTCCAGCTGCCCGGCCAGCGACTGCGCCCACGCGTACGGGGTGGCCGGGTCGCGGGTGGTGCCGACGACCACGATCGGCGCGGCGCCGGCCGCCCGGATGGTGTGTGCCGCTCCGGTGGCCTTCACCGGCCAGTAGGTGCAGGTCAGTGCCATCCACGCCATGTCGCGGCCGAACCGCGGCGAGGTCCGCTCGAAGTCCGCCACCGCCTGCTGGACGTCGCCGGGGCCGGTGAACGGCGCGGGCAGGTCCAGGCAGTTCACCGCCATGTTGGCGAACATCAGGTTGGGGTACGAGCCGTCCGAGCCGCGTTCGTAGTACGAGTCCGAGAGCTTGAGCAGGCCGCTGCCGTCGCCGGTCTTGGCGTCGGCGAGCGCGGTGCGCAGCCTGGGCCAGAGGAAGTCGGCGTACATGGCCTGGATGACGCCGGTGGTGGCCTGGGCCTCGGTGAGCCGGCGGCCGCCGTCGGCGGTGGTCAGCGGCTGGGCGTCGATCGCCTTGAACAGGGCGGTGAGCTGCTCGCCGGCCTGCTGCTCGGTCCGGCCGAGCGGGCAGTCCTCGCGCTTGGCGCAGTCCTGGGCGAAGGCCGCCCAGGCGGTCTCGAAGCCGCCGGCCTGGGTGCGGTTGCCGGTGATCGCGTCCAGGGACGGGTCCATGGCACCGTCCAGCACGATCCGGCCGGTGCGGGTCGGGAAGAGCCCGGCGTAGGTGGCGCCGAGGAAGGTGCCGTACGACTTGCCGACGTAGTTGAGCTTCTCGTCGCCGAGCAGCGCGCGCAGCACGTCGAGGTCGCGGGCGGTCTCGACGGTGCTCAGGTGGCCGAGCCGGTCGCCGACCCGCTGGCGGCAGCCCTCCGCGAACTCCTTGTCGGCGGCGACCAGGGCGTCGATCTCGGCCTGGTCGTCAGGGGTGATGTCGGCGGCGCTGTAGGCGTCCATCCGCTCGCCGCCGAGGCAGGTCACCGGGGCGCTGCGGCCGACGCCGCGCGGGTCGACGCCGACCAGGTCGTACCGGGCCCGCACACCACCGTCGTACGTCCGGGCGACGGCCTCCACGTAGTCGACCGCCGAGCCGCCGGGGCCGCCGGGGTTGAGCAGCAGCGAGCCGAGCCGGCCGGATCCGGCGCCCGTACCGGAGCCGGCCGGGACGGCGGGGGCGCGGACCGCCGACAGGGTGAGGTCCCCGCCCGCCGGGTGGTCGTAGTCCAGCGGCACCGTGAAGGTGGTGCACTCGAAGCCCTCGTCGCAGGGCTGCCAGGCGAGCCGCTGCCCGTAGTACGGCGCCAGGGCGGCGGGGACGGCCGCCGGGAGCGGCTCCAGCGGCGTGACCCCCGGCCGGGCGTCGGCCGCGGAGGCCGTCGCGGACGGGGAGCCCAGCGCGGACGGGGAGCCCGGCGCGACGGTGTCGGAGGAGGAAGCGCGCGGCGTGGAGGTGCTGAAGCTGCACCCGCCGACCAGCAGCCCGGCGGCCAGCACCGCCGCCACCGCCGGCCGGCGTCGGCCCCGCTCCGCCCTCATCCGCTCCCGCTCCCGCTCCCGCTCCCGTTCCCGTTCCCGTTCCGCCTGCATCTGCTCCCCCTCTGACCTCGGGTTCCACGGCGCGGCCGCCGCCGGTGCCCGGGTACGGCGAGCGTAACGCCCGCCGGGTGCCCGCATCCGGCCTGCTCAGGGCTGCTCAGGGCTGCTCAGCACTTGCTTCTCAGCCGCTGCCGAGGCCTGCTCAGGACACCTTGGCCAGCGTCTCGGCCAGGTACTGCGCCGCCTGCCGGACCAGCCGCAGCCGCTCCCGGTCCGCCGTGTAGTCCTGCACGTTCTCGGAGATCCGCACGTCGGCGCGGGCCGCCGCGCCGGTGCCGGCGCGCAGCGCGGCCTGGAGCTTGCGGGCCGCGTCCAGCCCGGCGGCGTCGGCCTTGGCCGCGGCCAGCAGCAGCTTGGGCGCGGCGCCGACGGGTGCCTCCGCCCCCGTCAGGGCCAGCGCGGCGGTGTCGTACCGGCCGGAGACCGCCGCGGCCGCGCCGTACAGGTCGGGCCGGGCCAGGGCGGCGGCCGCGGCGCAGGGCGCGCCGCCCTCGACGCCGAGCGTGCCCCAGGACGCCGGGCCGGGCGGCAGGGTGCGGAAGGTCGCGGCGATGGTGGTGCGCAGCGCCGCGTCGTCGGCGATGGCCTGCGGGGCGGCGGCGACCAGCTCGCAGGGGTGCGCGGTGCCGTTCGGCGCCTCCGGGGCGACCAGGATGAACGGGCGGGCCTTGCCGGTCTGGACGGCGGAGCCGAGGCCCTCGAAGACGTCGGGGACTTCGGCGTCGGCGGTCTTGCGCGGGGTGGCGGCGTGCATCACGACCACCGGGAACCGGGCGTTCGGGTCCTTGGCGTACTGGGCGGGCAGCCAGACCCGGACGTTGCGCGGGTGCCCGTCCGGGCCGAGCACGGCGGACTGCAGCAGCTCGCCGCCGGCGGGGTGGCCGACGCTGTCGAACCGGCTGGCCACCGGCGCGGCGGCCGGCGTGGTCGCGGACACGGCGGTGGCGGACGCGGCCTCGGCCTCGGCCACCGGCGGGGCAGCCTGCCGTGCGGCGGCCTCACCGTCCGTGCCGTCCGCCGCCGCGGCGTCGGAGTCGGCGCCGAACTCGGCGGAGCCGGACCGCGGCGCCGAGGACCCCAGGACGCCGAACGTCCCCAGGGCCGTGAGCAGCGTCAGCGCCGTGACGCAGACGCCGCAGACCATCGCCCCGGCCGCGCGCAGCAGCATCGGCCGCTGGTCACCGGTGAGCTCGTAGGTCTCGGCGGCCCGCAGGTCGCGCCAGCGCAGCAGGGCACCGCGCGCGAGCCAGACACCTCCCCCGGCGGCGGCCAGCAGGGGAACGACGAGGAGCGAACGGACCATGGGACGCACCGCCTCGGGAGGAGGGCCGGACCACCGGTGGGGGGCCGGTGCCGGACGGGACGCGACGGCCCCGGCGTCGGGGCGCAGTCGGCCCCAGCGTGCAAGACGACCCGGCGGTCACACGTGGGTGTGCCCGGCGCGTACGGCCCGTTCACTCGAAGGTGGGACACGCGCCTAGCGCGGGAAGCCCTACCCCCTCGGGTGGGAGCGTTCGAGGACGTGCCCCGCCCCCGCGGACGGAAGCGTTCGAGGACGCGCCCTACCCCGCCCGCAGCGCGACCGTCATCGCCTCGACGGCGAGCAGCGGGTCGACGTTGCGGTCCAGCGCCTGCCGGCAGGCGAGCACCGCCTCGATCCGGCGCAGCGTGCCCTCCGGCGGACCGGCCTGCGCGACCCGCTCCAGGGCCGGCCGCTGGTCCTCGTTGGCCAGCGCACCGGTCGAGCCGAGCTGGAGGGCGAGCACGTCCCGGTAGAAGCCCAGGAGGTCGAGCAGGGCGACACCGAGCGTCTCCCGGCGGGTGCGGGTGGCGCGGCTCTTCTGCCGCTTCTCCAGCTCCTTGACCGCCCCGGCCATGCCGCGCGGGGCCTTGCCGCCCTCGGCCGCCCCGTACACGGCCTTGAGGTCGTCGGTCTCCTTGGCGTCCTGGGTCTCGGCGAGCGCCTCGGCGTCGGCCTTGGCGGTGTCGACCAGTCGCTGGGCGGCGGCCAGGCAGCCGCCGAGGTCGGCGACCTCCAGCGGGATCCGCAGCACCTCGGCCCGGCGGGTCCTGACCTCCTCGTCGACGGCCAGCCGGCGGGAGCGCTCGATGTCCCCCTGGCCCGCGAGCGCGGCCAGCCGGGCCGTCTCCGGGTCGACGCCGTCGCGGGTCACCAGCATGTCGGCGACGGCCTCGGCGGCGGGCTGGCGCAGGACGAGCAGGCGGCAGCGCGAGCGGATGGTGGGCAGGACGTCCTGGACGGAGGGCGCGCAGAGCATCCAGACGGTGCGCGGCGAGGGCTCCTCGACCCCCTTGAGCAGGGCGTTGGCGGCGGCCTCGGTGAGCCGGTGGGCGGCGTCCACCAGGATCACCGACCAGCGGCCGCCGGTCGGGTAGCTGGACGCGCGCAGCACCAGGTCGCGCATGTCGCCGACGCCGATCGACAGGCCGTCGGTGCGCACGTACTTCACGTCCGCGTGGCTGCCCGCCAGCACAGTGTGGCAGCCGTCGCAGAACCCGCAGCCGGGCGTCCCGCCGAGCGCGAGGTCCGGGCTGGTGCACTGGAGGGCGGCGGCGAAGGCGCGGGCGGCCGTGGTCTGGCCCGCGCCGGGCGGACCGGTGAACAGCCAGGCGTGCGTCATCAGCGAGGCGTTGCCGCCCGGCTCGGGTGCGGCCCCGCGGCCGGCGGCGACCGTCGCCCCGGCCGCCCGGGCGGCGGCGGTCAACTGCTCGACCACCCGCTCCTGGCCCACCAGGTCGTCCCAGACGGCCACTGCTGCTCCCAAGCTCGGTACGGACTGCCTCGTGCGGACCGCCCCGGTGTCCTACGCCCGGCCCGGTCTCCGCTCCCCGCGGTCGAGCATACGTGCCCGGTACGACGGCGGGCGGCGCCGCCGGAGCACCGCCCCGGCCACACCGCCCGCCGTCCTGCCGTCCTGCTGCCCTGCTGTCCTACCTATCCCGGGGTCAGCCCCGGCGCCAGCGCCGGCCCTTGCCCTTGCCGCCCTGGTCGTCCGGGGCGTCGGCCTCCGGCTCGGCCGGTCCGGCCGGTCCGGCCGCCTCGCCGCCGTACGCGAGGCGCGGGTCCTGCGGGCCCTGCCCGGCCGGGCCGGGCTGCTCCCAGCGGGCCCACTCGTCGCGCGAGCCGAGCAGGGTGTCGGTCAGGCTCGGCAGGTCGTCCATCGGGGTCTCCTCGGCCCAGGACGGCCGGGGACGCGGCTCGGGGGCCTGCTCCGGCTCCTCGACCACCGGCAGTTCCCGGGTGCCGTCGACCGGCTGGTCCTGCCCGGCGCGCGGGGCCGGCCCGGCCGGCCCGACCCGCGGCAGCACCTCGGTCCGATCCGTCCCGGGCACCCGGGGCAGCACGGCCGTCTCGTCCGCCGCGGCAGCGGGGACGACCGGAAGCTTCGCCGTCTCGTCCGCCGCGGCGGCGGGAACGACCGGGAACTTCGCCGTCGCGTCGACGCCGGAGACGCCCGCGCCGGCCTCCTCCGCCGCCCGGACCGCCGCCCGGCGGTCCCGCTCGGAGATCTCCTGGGTGGCGTCGTCGACGTCCTTGACCATCCGCAGCTCGGTGGTCACCGCGTCCCCCGGCACCGGCCGCCCGACCCGGTCGGCCGCGCTCTCCGCCGCGGCAGCCGCCGCAGCGAGCGCCGCGGCCTGCGCCAGCCGGGCCTCCTCGGCCCGCTGGAGCGCCTCCTCCGCACGCCGGCGCTGCTCCTCGCGCGCCAGCTCACGCTGCCGCTGCAGCTCCGCCTGGGCGGCCGCCTCGTCGGCGAGCCGCTTGCGCTCGGCGGCCTCGGCGGCGAGCCGGGCCTCCTCGGCCGCGCGCAGCTTGGCCTCCTCCTCGGCACGCCGGCGGGCTTCCTCCTCCGCCCTGCGGCGGGCCTCCTCCTCCGCTTTGCGCGCCGCCTCCGCGGCGAGGCGGTCGGCCTCCTCCTTGGCGAGGCGCTCCTTCTCCGCCTGCTCGGCCCGGAGCTGCTCCAGCAGTTCCTGCCGCTTGCGCTCGGCGGCCTCCGCCTCGGCCTTCTTCCGCGCTTCCTCGGCCGCGCGGCGCTCGGCCTCCTCGCGGGCGAGCCGCTCCTGCTCGGCGCGGGCGGCCTTCTCCTGCTCGGAGAGCGGCAGCTCGCGGTCGAGCCGGTGGCGGATCGCGGTGGTGACGGAAGCGGGCTGCTGGCTGCCATCGACGACCAGGTAGCGCGCCGGGTCGGCGGCCGCCAGGGCGAGGAAGCCGGAGCGGACCCGCTGGTGGAACTCGGTGGGCTCGGACTCCAGGCGGTCCAGCGCCTCGGTGAACCGCTCCCGGGCCCTGGTCGGGTCGACGTCCAGGACGACGGTCAGGTCGGGCAGCAGACCACCGGTCGCCCAGCGCGAGATCCGGGCCACCTCGGTGGCGGCGAGGTCCCGGCCGGCGCCCTGGTAGGCGATCGAGGAGTCCATGTACCGGTCGGTGATCACCACGGCGCCGCGGGCCAGCGCCGGGCGGATGACGTTCTCGACGTGCTCGGCGCGGTCGGCGGCGTAGATCAGCGCCTCGGCGCGGTGCGACAGTCCGGTGTTGCCGACGTCCAGGACGAGACCGCGCAGCCGCTGGCCGACCGGGCTGCCGCCGGGCTCGCGGGTGAGCACCACCTCGTGGCCCTTGCCCCGGATCCACTCGGCGAGCGCCTGGGCCTGGGTGGACTTGCCGGCGCCGTCGCCGCCCTCCAGGGCGATGAAGAAGCCGGTGTCGGTGGTGCGGTGCGGGACCGGACCGGCCGCACCGCGGACGGCGTCCACCAGGTCGCGGCCGAACGGGACGGTGCCGCGCCGGTCGTCGGTCCTGAGCAGCACCACGGCGGCGAGCACCAGGGTCAGCAGGCCGGCGGTGGCGACCGCGAGGGCCGCGCCGCCGTGGATGAAGGTGAACGAGCCGGGCTCGACGGTGCCGTACTCGATGTTCCCGTAGGCGGCGGCGATCAGCGGCACGACGATCAGTGCGGCGCCCACGACGGCCCGCAGCACCGCGTTCAGGTGCTCGGTGACCTTCGGGAGCCGGGCCTCCTCGACCTCCTGGGCGAGCAGGTTGCGACCGGCCGAGATCACGATGCCGGCGGCCAGCCCGGCCAGCACCGTGAGCAGCAGGACCAGGACGAAGTCCAGCACCAGGCCTGCCAGGATCAGCGCGACGCCCTCGGCCAGCAGGGCGAGCGCGAGCAGCCGACGGCGGGAGAGCGCGGGCAGGGTGACCCGGGCGAGCCGGGCGCCGAGCGCGGGCGTGCCGGCCGCGACGAGGACCAGCAGGCCGTAGCCGATCGGCCCGGCCCGGTGCTCGGCGGCGGTCAGCAGCGCGAGCGCGGCGACGCCCGCCATCGATGCGTAGGCGGCGGCGACCGCGAAGGTGAAGTACGGGGCGGAGCCGGTGCGGCCCTTGCCCAGCGCGGGCCCGGGGGTCGCGTCGGTCGGGGCGCGCAGGCCCCGCAGCGGGGAGTGCGGGACCACGGAGGCCGGGCCGCCGGGCAGCTCGTGCTGGTAGACCCGGACGGCCGAGACGGCGAACAGGGCGGCCGCCCCGAGGGCGGCGAAGGTGGTCTGGTGGGCGCGCAGCCAGTCCGAGGCCACCGCCGCGAAGACGTTGCCGACCAGCGTGAGCGCGACCAGCGCGACCGCCGCGAGCGGCACGGTGGCCCAGCCGGTGCGCCGGTCCAGCGTCCCGACGGTGTCCAGGTTGGCGGCGGACGGGCGCCGCTCGGCGGGCGGGGCGTAGGGGTTGGCCGGCGGCAGCAGGGCGGGGACGGCGGCGGCCTTGGCGATCGCCCAGACCCGCTCGGCGGCGCCGGTCACGAAGACGGTGCCGAGCAGCAGGTAGGTGGCGGCCCCGGAGGGCCTGGCGTCCGCACCGGAGCCGGAGCCCAGCCAGACGATCCACCACGGCGCGACGCCGATCAGCACGACCCGCAGCACGTCGGCGCCGAACAGCGTCCAGCGGCGGTCGAGCTTCCCGCTGAGCAGCCCGTGCACCGGGCCGAGCAGGGCCGCGCCGACCAGCACCGTGGCGGCCAGCCGGACGGCGAAGACGGCGGCGACCGCGAAGGCGAGGCTGCGCGGCAGGTCGCCGAACTGCCCGCCGAGCGCGGCCGCGATCACGGTGAGCGCGAGCAGCACCAGCAGGCCGAGCCGGTCGGCGGTGCCGCCGATCAGCTGGGTGGTCCAGAGCCGGCGGTACGGGCGCAGCCGCAGCAGTGCGCGGGCCCGCTCGCCGGGGGTTCCCGCGGGCGCGACCTCGGGCAGGTCGGGCGTGCCGGCTCTGGCGGCCGCGGCGGCGCTGGGGGTGGGCTGCTCCTCGCTCGTCATACGGTCAGCGTAGCGGTCGACGGTTGCCACAAACGGGTGAGCGGCCCTCCGGTTCGCCGTCATTGCAGGGTTGTGACGCACCCCGCACAGCTCCCTGACCACTCCTCCGAGGACGCCGCGCTCACTCCTTCGAGGGCGCCGGGCCCGCACCTGCGACGACGGCGGGTCCACTCCCCCGAGGACGCCGGGCCCGCACCTGCGACGACGGCGGGCCGCGCCTCCCGACACCACGGGCCCGCACCTCCGGAAGGGGAGGTGCGGGCCCGGTGCCGCCGGACGGGGGTCAGCCCTCGTCGGTGGCGGTGGTCTTGCTCGCGGCCGTCTTCTTGGCCGCCGTCTTCTTGGCGGTCGCGGTCGTGGCCGTGGTCGTCTTCTTGGCGGTCGCGGTCTTGGCCGTGGCGGTCTTCTTCGCCGCGGTCTTGGTCGCCGTCTTCTTGGCGGCGGCCTTCTTCGCCGGGGCCTTCTTCGCCGCCTTCTTCACCGGCCCGCGCGCCCGCTTCTCCGCCAGCAGCTCGTAGCCGCGTTCCGGAGTGATGGTCTCGACCTCGTCGTCCTTGCGCAGGGTCGCGTTGGTCTCGCCGTCGGTGACGTACGGCCCGAAGCGACCGTCCTTCACCACCACCGGACGCTCGCTGACCGGGTCGGTGCCCAGCTCCTTGAGCGGCGGCGCGGCGGCGGCCCGGCCACGCTGCTTCGGCTGGGCGTAGATGGCCAGGGCCTCCTCCAGGGTGACCGTGAACATCTGCTCCTCGCTGGTGAGCGAGCGCGAGTCGGTGCCCTTCTTGAGGTACGGGCCGTAGCGGCCGTTCTGCGCGGTGATCTCCACGCCCTCCGGGTCCGTCCCGACCACGCGCGGCAGCGACAGCAGCTTCAGCGCGTCCTCGAGCGTGACGGTGTCCAGCGACATCGTCTTGAGCAGCGAGGCGGTCCGCGGCTTGACGGCGTTCTTGCCGGTCTTCGGCGTGCCCTCGGGCAGGATCTCGGTGACGTACGGGCCGTACCGGCCGTCCTTGGCGACCAGCTGGTTGCCGCTGACCGGGTCCTGGCCTAGCTCGAAGTCGCCGCTCGGCCTGGCCAGCAACTCCTCGGCCAGCTCGACGGTGAGCTCGTCCGGCGGCAGGTCGTCGGGGATGTCGGCGCGCTGGCCGGGCTCGCCCTCGACGGCGGACGCACGCTCGACGTACGGGCCGTAGCGGCCGACCCGCAGGGTGATGTCGTCGCTGATCCGGAACGAGCTGATCTCCCGGGCGTCGATCGCGCCGAGGTCGGTGACCAGCTCCTTGAGACCGCCCAGGTGGTCGCCGTCGCCGTTGCCGGCCTCGGCTGCCCCGCCGGTCGCGTGGCCCTCGCCCTCACCGAAGTAGAAGCGCTTCAGCCACGGCACGGACTTGGCCTCGCCGGCCGCGATCCGGTCGAGGTCGTCCTCCATCTTCGCCGTGAAGTCGTAGTCGACCAGCCGGCCGAAGTGCTTCTCCAGCAGGTTGACCACGGCGAAGGAGAGGAACGACGGCACCAGCGCCGTCCCCTTCTTGAAGACGTAGCGGCGGCCGATGATGGTGTCGATGATCGAGGCGTAGGTGGAGGGGCGCCCGATCTCCCGGTCCTCCAGCTCCTTGACCAGCGAGGCCTCGGTGTAGCGGGCCGGCGGCTTGGTGGCGTGGCCCTCGGGGGTGAGCTGATCGGCGGCCAGCGGGTCGCCCTCGGCCACCTGCGGCAGCCGGCGCTCGCGGTCGTCCAGCTCGGCGTTCGGGTCGTCGGCACCCTCGACGTAGGCCTTCAGGAAGCCGTGGAAGGTGATGATCTTGCCGGAGGCGGAGAACTCGGCGTCCCGGCCGTCCGCGGCACGCCCGCCGACCTTGACGGTGACCGACTGGCCGACCGCGTCCTTCATCTGGGAGGCGACGGTGCGCATCCAGATCAGCTCGTACAGCCGGAAGTCGTCGCCGCTCAGACCGGTCTCGGCGGGGGTGCGGAAGCGGTCGCCGGACGGGCGGACGGCCTCGTGCGCCTCCTGGGCGTTCTTGACCTTGCTGGCGTAGGTGCGCGGCGCGTCCGGCAGGTAGTCGGCGCCGTAGAGCTGGGTGACCTGCGCGCGGGCGGCCGCGATCGCGGTGTCCGAGAGCGTCGTCGAGTCGGTGCGCATGTAGGTGATGAAGCCGTTCTCGTACAGCTTCTGGGCCACCTGCATGGTCCGCTTGGCGCCGAAGCCCAGCTTGCGGCTGGCCTCCTGCTGGAGCGTGGTGGTGCGGAACGGCGCGTACGGCGAGCGGCGGTAGGGCTTGGACTCGACGCTGCGGACGCTGAACGCGGTCTGCTCCAGGGCGGCGGCCAGCGCGCGGGCGGCCTGCTCGTCCAGGTGCAGGGTATTGGTGCTGCCGGCCTTGAGCCGGCCGTCCGAGCCGAAGTCGCGGCCGCTGGCGATCCGCTTGCCGTCGACGGCGGACAGCCGTGCGCCGAAGGTCTCCGGGTTGGCGGCGTCGGCCGGGCTGCGGCCGGTGCCGAAGGTACCGACCAGGTCCCAGTACGAGGCGCTGCGGAACGCCATCCGCTCGCGCTCGCGCTCGACCACCAGCCGGGTCGCGACGGACTGCACGCGGCCCGCCGAGAGCTTCGGCATGACCTTCTTCCACAGCACCGGCGAGACCTCGAAGCCGTAGAGGCGGTCGAGGATGCGGCGGGTCTCCTGGGCGTCGACCAGGCGCTGGTTCAGCTCGCGCGGGTTGGCCACGGCCTCCTGGATCGCCGACTTGGTGATCTCGTGGAACACCATCCGGTGCACCGGCACCTTGGGCTTGAGCACCTGCTGGAGGTGCCACGCGATGGCCTCGCCCTCGCGGTCCTCATCGGTGGCGAGGAAGAGCTCGTCGGACTCCGCGAGCAGCGACTTCAACTTGCTGACCTGGGACTTCTTGTCCGCGTTGACCACGTAGATGGGGGCGAAGTCGTGGTCGACGTCCACGCCGAGGCGGCGCACCTCGCCGGTGTACTTGTCCGGCACCTCGGCCGCCGTGCTGGGCAGGTCGCGGATGTGCCCGACGCTCGCCTCGACGATGTAGCCGGGGCCCAGGTAGCCCTTGATCGTCTTCGCCTTGGCCGGCGACTCGACAATGACGAGTCGCTGTCCGTGCGCGGTCTCGCTGCTCGGGGACACCTTCGCTCTTCTCTCCCGGTCGTTATGTGGGCTGGTCGGCGCCGGCAGCACGGGCTGCGCTCCGCCCGACCCCTCCACCGTCCCGGGGCAGCCGCTGTACGACGACCCCACCAGCGGAGTGTGACCGTACCCCGGCCACCCTTGTCAAACGGACGGATCCTGCTTTTTCACCGGCAAGGCCGACCGACGCCACTCGAACGGTAACCCGATGATGGAGGATCGCGCCCCGTGGAGGGGGGCTTCGGCGGGTTCCGAAGGATGGAATGACGGATTTCAAAATCTGTCAACGGAAAATCGGCGCCCGGCGACCGGGCTGGTGGTAGGGGGTGCCGGGAGCGCTTCGGGAGCAGCCCGGGGGAGCGCCCGGGTCGGACCGGACCCGACCGGGCCGGACCTCGGCAGACCGCCACCGGACCGGGGCTCGACCCCGGCCGAACGGCCGCAGGACCGCGACCGGACCACCGCCGGACCGGGTGGCCGGAATCCGACGTCATGGCCGGTTCGGGACGCCGGGCCCCGGGGTCGGCCGACGCCTCAGTTGGTGGCGGCGGCGGCCAGCAGGGCGGCGCCCGCGGCCAGGCAGCCGACGCCCAGCGCCGTCCACAGCAGGTCCGTCACGACGACACCGCCGGTCTCCGCCGCCGCCAGCACCACCCGGCTCGGCCGACGCGGGTCGTAGGAGATGCGGACGGACGTGCCGGGCGAGAAGCGCGGCGGGCGGCGCAGCGGGGTATGGCCGCGCGGCCGGGCGAGCACCACCTCGGCCCGGCGCGCCGCACCGGGACCGTCGATCGCGGCCGGCGCGGAGAAGGTCAGCAGCGGCGAGCTGTCGAGTTCGCTGTGGGTGTCCGACTCCGCGACCACGGTGGCCACCGCCGGTATGCCCCGGCGGCGCACACCGTGGCGAAGGCGTACTTCGGCGGCGCACCAGAGCAGCAGCACGCCGCCGAACAGCGCGAGCACCGCGCCGCCCACCGTCGCGGTCGTCGTCTCCACTCCTGGGCCCCCAGCTCTGTCCACGGCCTGTGGACAGAGCCTCACAGTCGGGGGCCAACGAGGGGCAGCTGTTCGGCGACCGACGGGCGAACCAGGGACTACAGAGAGATGAACCGGGCCCGCGTCCCGAACGGGCCGGGTCGGGACGGCCGGAGCCGGTCGGGCTGGCCGGGCGGCCGGAGCCGGTGGTTCCGGCGTCGGGCTCCGGCGCTTCGGCCCTTGCCCTTGGACCCTGGCTCTTCGACCCCGCTCGTCCGGCCCCGGCTCCTCGGCCCTTTAGTGCTTCGGTGCTCCGGACCTTCGGCCCGGCGGGGCCGGCCGGCGCGGGGCCGGGTGCTCAGCCGGCGGGCTGGATGAACCCCTGCTCGGTGAGCAGCCGCAGCGACTCCGGCACCCGGTCCCGCAGCACCACCCGGTCCTCGCCGAGCAGCTGCGCGATGGCGTCCACGATCTCGCCCGCCGACAGCGTCCCGTCGCAGACCCCGGCGAACCCGGCGCCCACCGTGTCCACCTTGGTGGCCCGCCGCATGCCCCGGTTGTGCCGCAGGATCACGTGCTCCGGGTCCTCCGCGCCGGGCGCGCCGACCTGCTCCTGCACCACCTCGTCGGCCAGCACGTACCGGGTCGCGAGCAGCCCCGCGTCGTCGTGCGTGCGCAGGAAGTCCTGCCGGGCGAACCACTCCTCGATGTGCGGGCCGAGCGGCTGCTCGACCGGGTGCGGCCACTCCTCCACCCGAACGGTCGGCTGCTCGACGCCGCCCGCCCGCAGCGTGATCCAGCCGAACCCGATGCCCTCGACCCGGCCCGCCTCGAACGCGTCCAGCCACTCGCCGTACCGGGCCTGGTAGTCGCCGCCGGGACCGCGGTGGTCGCCGCCGTCGCGCAGCCACAACTCGGCGTACTGGGAGACGTCCTGGACCTCCCGCTGGACGATCCAGGCGTCCAGGCCGGTGCCGGCCACCCAGCCGGCCAGCCGCTCGTGCCAGTCCTCGCCCTTGACGTGCTGCCAGTTGGCGAGCAGCTGGCAGTAGCCACCGGGCTCCAGGTGGCTGGCGGCGGAGCGGACCAGGCTGCGGCAGAGGTCGTCGCCGGCCATCCCGCCGTCCCGGTAGGTGAACCGGCCCGAGGGCGAGATCACGAACGGCGGGTTGGAGACGATCAGGTCGAACCGCCGGTCGCCGACCGGCTCGAAGAGGCTGCCGGTCGCGGCCTCGGTGTTCTCGAACCCGGAGAGCGCGAGCGTCAGTTCGGTGAACCGCAGCGCGCGCGGGTTGAGGTCGGTCGCGGTGACCCGCTGGGCGTGCCGGGCGGCGTGCAACGCCTGCACGCCCGAGCCCGAACCGAGGTCCAGGGCGGCCCGGACCGGCCGGCGCACGGTGATGTTGGCCAGCGTGGTGGACGCACCGCCCACCCCGAGCACCAGGTCCTTGCGGGCCACGCCGTGCGCGGTCTCGCCGGAGCCGATCCCGCCCGCGCCGCCGACCGCACAGCCGAGGTCGGAGACCACCCAGGCGTCCGAACTCGGCAGCCCGGCCACCTCGTTGGCATACGGGCGGACGTCCACGGTGGCCCGGACCAGGTCGCCGTCCGGGCGCAGCCAGCCGTCGGCCAGGCAGTCCTCGACCGGCAGCGCGGCGGCGGCCGCCCGGTACGGCACGGGCTGCTGGAGCAGGAACAGCCGCACCAGCGTCTCCAGCGGCGTGCCGCCGCGGGTCGCGCGCAGGGCCGGCACGGCCTCGCTGCGGGCCAGCGCCGCGTACCCGGTGGGCCCGAGCAGGTCGAGGCAGCCGTCAGCGGTGAACGAGGCGGCGAGCAGCGCCTCGCGCAGCTTGGCGAGGCGGGTCGGGTCGAGAACGGGGCTACTGATCACCCCGCCATTGTCCCCCGGGCCGCAGGCCCCGCCCGCCCGCCCGGCCGTCCGACGCGGCCTTCCGCCCGCCCGCAGCCGCCCCGCCACCCGGCCCGCCGCTCATCGCGAACCGCTCCCCCGCCCGGACGGCTTCTCGTCCAGGCGGAGGGACAGCGGTGCCACGACAGTGACGGAAACGCCCCCGCCGACCCGAGGGGCCGACAGGGGCGTAACGACCCGGAGCGCGGCGGTCCGGACCGCTGGGGCCCGGACCGCGGAGGTCCAGAGCGTGCCGTTCCGAACCCCGGCGCCCGGAGCGTGGCGGTCCTGACCGCGGCGTGCGGCGCCGGCCTCAGCTCGCCGAGGGGGCCGGGGCGGACGGGGTGGCCGGGGCCGACCCGGTCGGTGTGGCACCGGCGGCCGTGGGCGTGGCACCGGCGGCCGGGCTCGCCGTGTCCGTGGAGCCCGGGGCGGGCGTTCCCGGGGCCGGCGTGCCGGTCGCGCCGCCCGCCGCCGGGGAACCGCTCGCACCGGCCGAGCTGCTCGCCCCGGCGGTCGGGGCGGCACCGGCCGTGCCGGGCTTGCAGCCCTCCTGCTTGGTCATCGCGGCGCCGAGCTCGCCGCGCTGGAGCTTGGCCTGGGCCTGGGTGGAGAGCGAGGCCAACTGCTGCACCTGGTCGGCGACGCTGCGCAGCCCGTCCGCGAACTTCCCCTGGTCCGTGTTGGACAAGCCGTCCAGCTTCTTCTGAACGTCCAGGTAGCCGTCCGCGGCCTTGTTCAGCTCGGTGACGGTGTCCTTCTGCAGGTTCGCGCCGTCGTCCACCTTGGGAGCCCCGGCGGAGTCGATGGCCGCGGCGATGTCCTGGTTGGTCTTGGCCAGCCGCCCGATGTCCGCGGAGAGCCGCTTCTGCAGGTCGGCCGGCGCCTCGCCGGTCTTCACCTGCCCGGTGTCCGCGAGAGCGGTCTGCGCCTGGGCGATCGGGTCCTTGGCCGCGCCGCAGACGCTCGTCGCCCAGGACTCCAGCTGCTTGCTGTTGTCGTCGCCGCAGCCGACGGCGCCGAACGCAAGCAGCGCGCCGAGCGCGGGTACGGCCAGCAGTCGCTTGTTCACCGGGAGGGGCCTTTCGGTTTCGGTCGTCTTCGGTCGTCGAACTGCGAACCTACACGGCCGCCGACCCGCCCCCGGTTCCCGCCCGTCCCCGCCCCCGCCCCGGCCCGGGCCCTCTTCAGATGCCCTTCAGGTGCGCTTCAGGCCCGCTCGACCCTGATCGGGTCGCCCGGCCGTACAGTGCGCAGCACCTGGGCGTCCCCGTCCAGCACGCCGAGGACGTTGCACGGGCCGGCCAGCCGGCACTCCCCGTCCCGCGAGATCGGCGTCGGGCCGTACGGGAGCGCGAGGCTGTCGCCGTCCGTCCAGAACGCCACCGTGCCGGGCTCGACGACCTGCCGGGCGTCGTGCTCCCTCGGCACGCTGACCGGGGTGTCGAAGTAGACCTCCTCACCCCAGGTGTTCGCCGACGAACTGACCGGCAGTACGGCCCAGAGCGCCTCGGAGGTGGGCGTGGTCGCCAACGTGGCGGTCGCCTGACCGGCCGGCCACAGAACGCGTATCCGCATGGGTTCCCTCTTCTACGACAGGTCCGATCACCGATCGGACCCGGTCGTGCCGAGAGCAGCGAACCGCCAGATTCAACAATTTGTCAAAGCATGCCCGCGAAGCGGACGTCCGGGAGCCCCGGTACACCCGGCGCCGACACGGAGCATCGCGGCCCGACGCGGCGGAGGAACGTAGCGCGCGGCCGTGGCCCGGCGCCGGAGGGGCTGAGAGACCGGAGAGGCTGAGGGGCCGGAGGGCCGAGGGACTGAGGAAGGCAGTGCCGCGGGGCGGAACCGCCTCAGACCGCCACCGCGTCGACCGAGACCGGCCAGCTCATCCGGATCAGGCCGCCTTCGGCTCCGCTGGTGACCTCCAGATCCTCGACCAGACCGGTGATGACCGCGAGGCCCAGGGTGTCCTCGCCCGGGTCCTCTCCTTCGGCCGCGCCCGGGGCCGGGACGGTGGCGGGGCCCGCCTCGTCCTCGACCTCGATGAGGAAACGCTTCTCCTGGTCCGTGAGCGCGACCCGGACCGCGCCGGTGATGCCACCGCGCTGGTGCAGGCCCACGGCACGGGAACACGCCTCGCCCACGGCGAGGCGCACCTCGTCGAGCACCGACTCGTCGACCCCGGCTCGTCTCGCGACCGCCGCGGCGACCAGCCGGGCCGTACGCACGTGCTCGGGAAGCGCACTGAATCGAAGTTCGACGGTTGCCATCTTCTCCCCCTCGGGGTGTCCGACCGGGGCCGGGCATGCGGCCCCTGCGGGCCGGTCTTCACCGGCCCTGAGGCGTCCCGGGCCGCCGGGGCCGCTCAGGGCCCCGGCGCACCGGACGCATGGATCGGGCGGGCCGGCACAGGGACCGGCCCGGCCGCGTCAGTCGGTCGAGTTGACCGCGTCGTCCACCGAGGTGTGGATCGGGAAGACCTTGGTCAGGCCGGTGATGCGGAAGATCTTCAGGATGCGCTCCTGGTTGCACACCAGGCGCAGCGAGCCCTCGTGGGCCCGCACTCGCTTCAGACCGCCCACCAGCACGCCCAGACCGGTCGAGTCGAGGAAGTCCACGCCCTCCATGTCGACGACGAGGTGGTAGTTGCCGTCGTTGACGAGCTCGACCAACTGCTCACGCAGCTTCGGGGCGGTGTACACATCGATCTCGCCGCCAACCTCGACGACCGTGCGATCGCCGACTGTACGGGTCGACAGGGACAGGTCCACGGAACCTCCAGCACCTTGCCTTGCTACGTCATTGCGATCTTCGGCCGGACGGCCGCCACCGCATGGTCGCGAGCCCCGGGCACGCCCAGCGAACGCGTGGCAAGCCTCAGCGCTGCGACCCCCGGCCGTACGGCCGTCACGGCCACATTCAACCACCTGCGGCCATGCCCGCACGATGGCTTACAACGATTCTCCGTCACGCCGGTGACACACTGGGTCCTCATGCCGCCCCGTCACAGCCTGCCCGAGGCACTGCTCACGACCCTGTCCGCCACCCGGGGGCGGTCGGACCGGCTCACCCATACGGAGCACCTTCCCGCCCGACCCGCCCGTTATTCACCGTGGCCCGACTCGATCCGGCCCGAGATCGCGTCCGCCGCCCGGGACCTCGGTGTGGAACAGCCCTGGGCCCACCAGGCAGAAGCGATGAACCTGGCCAAAAGCGGCCATTCTGTGGTGATCGCCACAGGCACCGCCTCGGGCAAGTCGCTCGGCTACCTGGCCCCGGTGCTCAGCGACCTGCTGGACGGCACCGAGGCCCGCAACGGCCGCGGCGCCACCGCGCTGTACCTGGCCCCGACCAAGGCGCTCGCCGCCGACCAGCGCCGGCGTGCCGCCGAACTCGCCCCGCCCAGGGTCCGGGCCGCCCTCTACGACGGCGACACTCCGCCCGAGGAGCGCGAGTGGGTCCGCCAGTACGCCTCGTACGTGCTCACCAACCCGGACATGCTGCACCGCGGCATCCTGCCCGCCCATGCCCGGTGGTCCTCCTTCCTCAAGACCCTGCGCTACGTGGTGGTGGACGAGTGCCACAGCTACCGGGGCGTGTTCGGCTCGCACGTCGCCCAGGTGCTGCGGCGGCTGCGCCGGATCTGCGCCCGGTACGGCTCCTCACCCACCTTCCTGCTCGCCTCGGCCACCACCGCCGAACCGGCCGCCACCGCCCACCGGCTCACCGGGGTGCCGGCCGAGGCGGTCACCGAGGACGCCTCACCGCGCGGCCCGATGGTCTTCGGCCTCTGGGAGCCGCCGCTCACCGAGAACGTCGGCGAGCACGGCGCACCCGTCCGCCGGACGGCCACGGCCGAGGCCGCCCACCTGCTGACCGACCTGGTCGAACGGCAGACCCGCACCGTCGTGTTCGTCCGCTCACGCCGCGCCGCCGAGCTCGTCGCGCTGCAGACCCAGGACCAGCTCGGCCGACCGCTCGCCGACCGGGTGGCCGCCTACCGCGGCGGATACCTCGCCGACGAACGCCGGGCCCTCGAACGCGACCTGCACACCGGCCGGCTCCTCGGCCTCGCCTCCACCTCCGCCCTCGAACTCGGCGTCGACGTCTCCGGCCTCGACGCCGTCCTGATGGCCGGCTACCCCGGTACCCGGGCCTCGCTGTGGCAGCAGGCCGGACGGGCCGGACGCGAGGCCCAGGGCTCGCTCGCCGTCCTGATCGCTCGCGACGACCCGCTGGACACCTACCTGGTGCACCACCCGGAGGCCCTGTTCGCCACCCCCGTCGAGGCCACCGTGCTCGACCCCGACAACCCTCACGTCCTCGCCCCCCACCTGTGCGCGGCCGCCGCAGAACTGCCGCTCACCGATGCCGACCTGGAGCTGTTCGGCCCCTCCGCCGGACCGCTGCTGCCCGTCCTGGAACGCCGCGGACTGCTCCGCCGCCGCGGCGAGGCCTGGTACTGGACCCGCCGCGAACGGGCCGCCGACGCCGTCGACCTGCGCGGAAGCGGGGGCAGCCCAGTCCAGATCGTCGAGGCCCCGACCGGACGGCTGCTCGGCACGGTGGACGCCTCCGCCGCCCACACCACCGTCCACACCGGCGCCGTCCACCTGCACCAGGGGCGCAGCTACCTCGTCCACGACCTCGACCTGGAGACCTCCGTGGCTCTGGTCGAACCGGCCGACCCGCCCTACACGACGGCCGCCCGGGACATCACCTCCATCTCCGTGCTCTCCACCGACACCTCCGTCGAGTGGGGCGAGGGCCGGCTCAGTTTCGGTTCGGTGGAGGTGGTCAACCAGGTGGTCGGCTACCTCCGCAAGCGGATCTCCACCGGGGAGATCATGGGCGAGAGCAAGCTCGACCTGCCGCCCCGCACCCTGCGCACCCGGGCGGTCTGGTGGTCCGTCACCGAGGATCAGCTGCTCGACGCGGACATCCCGCCCGACCAGCTCCCCGGAGCCGCCCACGCCGCCGAACACGCCTCCATCGGCCTGCTGCCGCTGTTCGCCACCTGCGACCGCTGGGACATCGGAGGCGTCTCGGTGCCGCTGCACCCCGACACCCAGCTGCCCACCGTGTTCGTCTACGACGGCCACCCCGGCGGAGCCGGCTTCGCCGAACGCGGTTTCCGGCGGGCCGTCCAGTGGCTGACGGCCACCCGGGAGGCGATCGCCGCCTGCGAGTGCGAGCGCGGCTGCCCCTCGTGCGTGCAGTCGCCCAAGTGCGGCAACGGCAACGACCCGTTGGACAAGGCGGCCGCCGTCCGGCTCCTGGACATCCTGCTCGCCGGCGCACCGACGGTGGTGGACGAGGCCGGGCCCGGGACGGGGCTGGTGTCCGGGCCGGGGTCCGGGCTGGTGTCCCCGGGGTCAGGCCCGGAGCCCGGGGACACCCCGCACGGGGAGGCCGGAGCGGCGGGAGCCACCGACGGGGCCGGGAGCGCTGAGGACTCATGAGCCGCCCGCCGTCCCGGTGAGGCCGGCCTCCGCGTCGGCACCCGCCGGGGCGGGGGTCGTGGCGGCCGTCGCGCGGACCGGACCGGCACGGGACCGTGCGCGGGCCGGTCCCACCGGCAGCCGCACAGGCAGCCCGCCGACCCGGACCTCCGCCACCACCTCGACGGCGTCCGCCTCCCGGTCCACCGTGCAGGACACCACGGTGGCCGCCTGTGCGGTGGCGATCCCGGCCGCCCGCCCGCACCCGCCGTCCACGTCCAGCAGCAGCCGGTCGGCGGCCGCGAGGGCCGCCAGGTCGGCGGCCGACTCCGCCCGGTGCCGCGCGCCGATCACCGCTCCCACCGAGAGCACCGCCGTGAAGGCCGCACACCCGAGGACCGCGAACGCGACCAGCCACACCGTCGCGGACCCGGCGTCGGCCCCGCGCCCTGCCGCCACCGCCCGGGCGGTGCGGGCCCGCGCCACCCGCCGTACCGCCGCCGCTGCACGCGCAACCGGCGTCAGGACGGCCACAGGCCACCTCCTCCTCCGCCCTCCAGGTTGTCCTCCCGCGCCGCCACCGCGGCCGCGCCGAGCCGCACCGAGAGCAGCGAGCCGAACCGGCCCGGCGCCGCCGACGGCGCGTCCACCGTGACCCGGACGGTGTCGGCCGCGACCGCGATCCGCACCTCCGCCCCGGGCGGGGCCGCCGCGCGGGCCGCCGCGGCGGCGTCCGCCTCCCCGCGCGCGGCCGCCCTGGCGCCCACGCGTGCCGCGTCCACACAGCGGATCTGCGCGCCCGCCGCGAGCACGCCCCAGATCAGCATCACGGCGAGCAGCACCAGCGCCGGCAGGGCGACCGCCGTCTCGGCCGTGACGAAGCCCGCATCACCTCGACGACGGCCACGGACCCCGCCCCTGCTCCGGCCCCTACCCCGAGCGCGGAAGTATCCGGAGCACCGACGGATCCACTGCAGCCGGACCGCTGAGGGACCGTCACGTCGCATGGAGCGCCCGATCCAGGAGCTCGGCCAGTGCACCGAGCATGGCCGGGCTGGTCACCACCTTGTACAGCCCGGCCGCCAGCGCACAGGCCCCGAGCGTTCCGACCGCGTACTCGGCCGTGGTCATCCCTGCATCCGACCTGTCCTTGATCCGGACCGACCGTCGGACCCGGCCGGCCACCCACCGGCCCCGGCCTCGGCACAACTCGTACAGGCGCCGACCGTGACGCCGGTCGCCGAGCCTGGCTGTGATCACTGCGGTCATGGATCCCTCCTCGGGTGATTGATGGTTGATGTGCCGTTCCGCGGGGGCTGCCGCCCCGCCGGGGGCAGCCCCCGCAGACGGAGCCCCGCGCGTTCCCGCCGCCCGCTCACATGTCCTGCGTGAAGCGGGTGGTGAGCCCGATGACCACCGGGACGACGCTGATCAGGACGAACGCCGGAAGGAAGCAGAGCCCCAACGGCGCCGTCGCGAGGACGCCGGCCCGACGGACCCGGGCGTGCGCCGTACGGGCGGCCGCCGTCCGCCGACCGTGCGCCAACCCGATCAGCGGCCCGGACGCCGGGGCCCCGCTGAGGCTCGTCCGGACCAGACAGCGGGCCAGAGGCGCCAGCGTCGGATGCTCCTCGCCCAACCTGGTCCAGCAGACCTCCGGCGGTGCCCCCAGGGCCAGTTCGGCCGCAATCGCCACCAGCCGTGGTCCCATCGGGACACCGACGCTCCGACCGACCGCCGCCACCGCCACGGCCGGCGAGGCCGCCGAACCGAGGCAGGCCGCCAGCAGCTCCGCGGTGAGCGGGAGCTGCCGGGTGAGCTGCTCCTCCTCCAGGGCGGCCCGTCGTTCGTCCGGAGACCTCGCCCGGGGCAGCCACCGGTACAACACGACGGCCAGCAGGGCACCAGCCGCCGCTCCGGCACCACCGCCCAGCGCCACCGCCGCGCCGAGGCCTCCGGCGGTCGCGAGCGCCACGCGCTGGGCACGCCCCAAGCCGCCGGACACTGCCGCCCGCGCCGTCGCCGCCACTCTCGCCGCCGGCGTCGCCGACGGCGCCGGGGGACGGTGGGCCCTCCACCCGTGTCCGTCCCGCCTACGAGGATCGCGCTCCCGCTCCCCCGCCGGGAGCCAGGCAGCCGCCCGCCGGTGCCTCGCCCGGCGCGCCGCCCCACGACGCAGAAACAGCACTCCCGCTGCCAGTGCCGGCACCAGGACGGCTCCGTCGGCTCCCCACCTCACGCCGACATCACCTCCGCCCGGAACGACCCGCTCGGCCGCGCTCGCCGCGCCTTCGTCCGCGAGATGCCGCACCGCCACCCGATCTCGGCAGCCGCAGCCTCTTCACCAGCCGCGGGCTCCTCCAGGGCCCCTCGCGCCGCCGCCCGGACGATCCGCGCCGTCCACGCCAGGCCCAGCCCCTCCAGCGCCGCCCCGCCCGCCAGGCAGGCCAGCCCGGCGGGGGTGTGGAGCAGGACGGCCACCGGCCGGGCTCCGAGCGCCACCCCGAGCAGCAGCCCCGCGACGGGGAGCGCCGCCAGGACGGCGATCGTGGTCCGCGGGGCCGCCAGCTCCGCGGTGATCTCCTCGGCCAGCGCCTGCTCCCCGCGCAACGCCTCGGCAACCCCGTCCAGCCCGGCCGCCAGGCCCGAGCCGCCGTCGGCGGTGACCCGCCAGCAGGCGGCGATCGCGGTCGCCCCGCTGCCGCCCGGCAGCTCCGCGAGCAACTGGAACGCCAGCGGGACGTCCCCGCCGTAGCGGCCGGCCGCCAGCCGGGCCACCGGCTCCTCGCCGATCCGGCGCAGGACCTCGCGGTCCGCGGCGATGCGCGTCGTCACCACATGCAGCGCCTGCTCGGGCGTCGACCCACTCCTCAACTCCCCTGCGAGCCCCGCACAGAGGTCGACGATGGCCACCGCCCGCCGCCGGGCCTCTGCCGCCGCCCTTCGGCGCCGCCGCCAGCGCCGCAGGGGAAGGTAGGCCAGGGCCGCCGCCAACACCGGAACAGGCGAGCCAGTCGCCGCTCCCGCCGCCAACCCCACCGGAACCAGCAGCAGTTCCGGCGCAGGCCGGCCCGGCCGGCGTAGCGGCCACCATCCGGCGCCGGCTACCGCCGGCCCCCAACGCCCGCCCGCCTCCCCGCTGCCGCCGTTTCCCCCGCCGCCGTCACCGGCCGGCAGGAGCGTGCGCCTGCGAGCGCCCGACGCCGCCCGCTCCAGCGCGCACCACCCGCCCAGCGCCACCGCGAAGAGCACCGCCACCCAGCACAGCGCCAGCTGATCCTTCGCCATCTCACCCACCACCCTTCCCATCAGCCTTCCTCCGCCATGGCCCGAGCAGTGCCAGGGCGCCCACCACACAGCCGCAGAGCAGCAGGACGAACAGGACCTCCGCCCTCGCCACCGTCACGGCGGCCCGTCCGCGAGCGTCACCCCGCGCGCCGCCAGCAGCCGGAGCAGCCGCTGCCAGCCCTCGCCTGGGAGCGCGGTGCCGTCCGTCGTGAACGTCACCGCCGGTGTGGTGACGGCCAGGCCGTCGCGGTCGCCGGCCAGCGTGTGGATCTCGGCGACGCGACGCCGTCCGGAGGCCGGCTCCCGTACCAGGTGCACCACCAGATCGAGCGCGGCCCGGAGCTGGCTGTGCAGGGCCGGCCGGTCCAGCCCGGCGAGCGACCCGAGCGCCTCCAGCCGGACCGGCACGTCCGCCGCCGTGTTCGCGTGCACGGTGCCGCATCCGCCTTCGTGGCCCGTGTTCAACGCGGCCAGCAGATCCGAGACTTCGGCTCCCCTGACCTCCCCGACGACCAGCCGGTCCGGGCGCATCCGCAGGGCCTGCCGGAGGAGGTCGCGCAGGGTCAGCTCGCCCAGCCCCTCCTGGTTGGGCGGGCGGCTCTGCAACCGGACCACGTGCGGGTGGGCCGGGTGCAGCTCGGCCGAGTCCTCGACGACGACGATCCGCTCGTCCGGCCCGACCAGCCCGAGCAGCGCCGCCAGGAGGGTCGTCTTGCCCGTCCCCGTCCCACCGCTGACCAGCAGGGAGAGCCTCGCCCGCAGGATGCCCGCCAGCAGCTCGGCACCGGCTGCGGGCAGCGCCCCGCCGGCCACCAACTCGTCGAGCGTGAACGGGCGGGGCCGGCAGACCCGCAGGGAGATGTGGGTGCAGCCGCCGGCGATCGGCGGCAGCACCGCATGCAGCCGGGTGCCGTCCGGCAGCCGGGCGTCCACCCAGGGCCTGGCGTCGTCCAGCCGGCGCCCGGCGGCGGTGGCGAGCCGGTGGGCCAGCTTCCGGACCGCCTCGGCGTCGGCGAAGCGGACACCGGTGGCCCGCCGCAGCCCGCCGCCCCGGTCGACCCAGACCTCGTCCGGGCCGTTGACCAGTACGTCCGTGACATCCGGCGCGGCCAGCAGCCGGTCCAGCGGGCCCGCACCCACCAGCTCGGCCCGCAACGACCGTACGGTGGCGAGGACTTCGTCGCCGCCGAGCGGCGGCCGGGTGGCCCGCAGCGCCGCCGCGACGGACCCGGCGGTCGGCGGCGCCCCGGACTCCGCCAGCCTCAGCCGAACGGCGTCGACCAGCGCCGTCGTGTGCTCCTCCCGGGCCGTCCGCCCGTACGGTGGCGGCTCCGGACGCGCGCCCGGCCCCGGCGGCCCGCCCGCCGCCGAAACGCTCCTGAGCAGGCGGAGCTCCCGCACACCACCGCCACGGCCGCCGGAACCAGCACCGGCCGCACTGCCTGTTCTCCGCAGACGGACCATCAGTAGATACCTCCTCCGACCGCCGGGACCGGCGGCAGCACCTCTTCCAGGAAGGTTTCGCAGAAACGGGCCAGCGGGCCGTTCTCCCGGATCCCGGGCGGCACACCCTGCTCGACGTCGGCGGCCAGCCCCGGCTCCGCCTCCAGCTCTCCCGCGAGTCTCAGCCGCAGTCCCCGCGCGATCCGGTGGGCCGGGAGCCCGAACGGCCGCAACGGGCGCACCACCATCCGAACGTCGTCGAGCCGCATCCGGACGGACGCCGCGACCCGGTCGGCGGCGGCCACCGCGCGCAACTCGGCCGGCACCACCAGCAGTGCCGTGTCGGACTGCTCCAACGCCTGTCCGGCCGCCGGATCGAGGTGGCGCGGCACGTCGACCACGACCAGCCCGCCGCGCCGCCGGGCGGCGGCCAGCACACTACGCATGGCCTCGGGCGGCACGGCGAGCGTGTCGCCGCGGTCCCAGGACAGGCAGGACAGCGCGGTCAGCCGTTTCAGCACCGGCAGCGCCTTGGCCAGCTCGGCGCCGCTGACCCGTCCGCGCGAGCCGGCCAGGTCCGGCCAGCGCAGGCCGTCGGCCGTCTCGCCCCCGAGCAGGACGTCGAGCCCGCCGCCCAGCGGATCACCGTCGACGAGCATGGTCCGCCGCCCGGTGCGCGCGGCCGTGACCGCGAGCGCGCAGGCCAGGGTGGAGGCGCCGGCCCCGCCCCGGCCGCCGAGCACCGCGACGGTCAGCGCCGGTGTGCCGACGCCCTCGGCTGCGTCGGCCATCCGGTCGAGCAGCCAGGCCTCGGCGTCGGGCAGGAACAGCACGTGCTCGGCGCCGAGTTGGACGGCCCTGACCCAGACCCCGGGGTCGTCCAGGTCCAACCCGAGCAGGAGGACCCCGGTGCGGCGGGGGAGCCCTGCGCACCGCTCGGCCTGGTCGTCCCCGACCAGCACGAGCGACGAGCCCTCCCAAAGCCCGCGTGGCGGCGGGGCACCCCGGATCAGCCGGGGTTCGGTGCCAGCGGCCGCGCAGAGCCGCAACAGATGCTCGGCCAGGCCCTCGTCCTCGGTGACGACGAGCGGGCCGGTGGCCTCCGGTCCGTGGGTGGCGGCGTGGCCGGTGATCGGTGTCGACATGGCGGTCTCCCCTGTGCGGTGCCCGTCCGCGCGAAGCGGTACGGGCACACGTCCGGATGGGTCCGGCAGGCGGCCGGCCGGGAGCGCCCATTTCGAGGTGCCCGGCAACCGCTGCCGTCCATCACGGTGAGGGGTGATCCGGATTCCGTCAGCCTGGTTCCGAATGCCTGTGGACAACTCGGGGCTGTGGATAACTTCGTTCACCCGGGCGGGGGGCTATTGAGCAAAGAATTGACGGAACGGCCTCACCGGGAAGAACCGGCACAGCCCGCCATGGGAAGACGGCCGGCCTCGGCCCGGCCCCGGAAGGACGCTCTCCGGACCTCCCCGCCCCCTCTCCGGAGATTCTCCGGAATCTCTCCGCGACCTCTCCGGGGGCTCTTCCACGCCTCTTGCGGACCTCGTCCGGACCACGTGCGGCCTTGAGCATCCGGCAACACAGAGTGACGAAAGTGGATTGGTGGGGGTCGGGCCCCGACACCCCCTGTAGACACGGGACGAGCCGGGCGCAGCAGGCTCCGCAGAAGCCGTTCAAGCCCTGAAAATGGCCCCGGACGTGCGACGACCCCCGCCGGGGGGGAGAGCGGGGGTCGTCTATCCACAGCCCGACTCGGGGGGGAGGAGCCGGACCGGGTTAGCACGGTCGCGAACGATCCGTGACTTCCATGGTGTACCCGAGCGGCCAGAAACACAAACCCGCACGCCCACGAGTACGCCGAATGGCGGGGTGTTTTGCGGCGCCCTCTATCCTCGGTTCCCGTGGACACCACCGAGAACGCCGACGAGTACGCCGACAGGTCCCCGGACTCCACCGCCGGGCCCGCCCCGCAGGCCGGGAACGTCGCGCCGACGCCCCCGGTCGCCCGTCCGCGCCCGGCCGGCCCCCGGACGGCGGCCTTCTTCGATCTCGACAAGACCATCATCGCCAAGTCGAGCGCCCTGGCTTTCAGCCGGCCCTTCTACCAGGGCGGCCTGATCAACCGTCGGGCCGTACTGCGCAGCGCCTACGCCCAGTTCGTCTTCCTGGTCGGCGGGGCGGACCACGACCAGATGGAGAAGATGCGCGAGTACCTCTCCGCGCTCACCCGGGGCTGGAACGTCCAGCAGGTCCGCGAGATCGTCGCCGAGACCCTGCACAACCTGATCGACCCGATCATCTACGACGAGGCCGCCTCGCTGATCGAGCAGCACCATGCGGCCGGGCGCGACGTGGTCATCGTCAGCAGCTCCGGCTCCGAGGTGGTCGAGCCGATCGGTGCGCTGCTCGGCGCGGACCACGTGATCGCCACCCGGCTGAAGATCGAGGACGGCTGCTACACCGGCGAGATCGAGTACTACGCCTACGCCGAGAACAAGGCCGCCGCCATCCGGGAGTTGGCCGAGTCCGAGGGCTACGACCTCGCCGAGTGTTACGCCTACAGCGACTCGTCCACCGACCTGCCGCTGCTGGAGGCGGTGGGCCACCCGTCCGCCGTCAACCCGGACCGCGCCCTGCGCAAGGAGGCGGTGGCGCGCGAGTGGCCGGTGCTGGTCTTCGACCGCCCGGTGGAACTGCGGCGGCGGCTCCCGGAGTTCTCCGCGCCGAGCCGCTCGGTGCTGACCGCGGTGGCGATCGGCACCGCGGTGCTGACCGCCGGGGTGATCTGGTACGCGGCACGGCGCCGCCGCCCGGCCGCCTGAGCAGCCGCCCGCTCTGACGCCCTCCCGTCCCGACGGGAGGGCGTCCCGCACATATCGGACGCAACCGTCACCGTTTGGGCCAAAACGGGCAAAAGCCGAAGACTTCTCGTTTCGGGTTCCCCTTTCGCCCGAAACGCGATACAAATGAAGCACGGCCCGCGAGACCCGGTCAGGACCTGAAGAGGTCAAACCGACAACGCAGTTCAGGCCCCACGGACCGCGTACAGATAACCGAGCACCCACATGCAGCCGACCCGCTGTCGGGCCGCCGCACCAGACGAACGGGCAGGATCCCCGTCTGATGGGCACTTCCGGTGCATGCTTGGTCACCCGGTACCTGTACCAGCGGCGGCACCCGGCAGGATCAGGTGCCGCCGCATCTCGCTGTCCGGGCCCGGTTCGGCAGCGACCCCACCCGGCGTCGGGAGACCGGCCCGGCGGTAGGACCCGGCGGGACCGGCCGCCGCCCGACAGCGGGCCGGGCCCCGGCCCCCGAGGCGCCGGTCAGACCATGCCGCGCTGCATCGCCTCGCAGACCGCCGTACTCTCCCGCACGCCGAGCCGCAGCGCCCGCCCGCAGTGGCCGATCCAGGTCGCCATGCCCTCCTCGGTCCCCGCCAGGTAGCCGGCCAGCGCACGCCGGTAGGCGTCCGTTCCGAGCTCGGCGAGACCGACCTCGGCCGGGCAGATCGACTTCGGGTCGAGCCCCTCCGCGAGCAGCACGATCCGCTGCGCGGCCCGTGCGATCACGCCGTTGTGCGAGCCGAACGGCCGCAGCGCGAGCAGCTCCCCGTGCACCACCGAGGCCACCACCAGGGCCGGCGTCCCCACGCCCTGCCCTTCGGCGCGGGCGACCAGCAGCCGGGAGAGCTGGTCGAGCCGCGCGGCAACCTCCTCGGCGCCGGGGGCCGGCGGCAGGGCGGGCACCAGCGTGCCCGCGGCCGGGTCGGCCTCGACGCTCTCCACCGGCTTGAGCTCCAGCGGGAACAGCTCCTCGGCAGCCTCACCGGCGCGCCGGGGCCGCCCCGCGGCCACATCGGCGTCACCGACCGCCAGCAGGTGCAGCCGCGCCAGCACCTGGAGCGGCGAGTGCCGCCAGACGCTCAGCAGCTGGCCGGACTCGGCGGCGATCCGCAGCGCGGCGCCGACCGTGCGCGACTCCTGGTCGGCGCTGAAGTCACTACGGCGCCGGACCTCCTCCAGCGGCCAGTCCGCCCCGGCCAGGGCCGCCGACGCGCGGGCGCCGCGCAGTGCGGACTCGGAGGTGACCTCGGCCGCGCGGCGGCGCATCACCCGGTGCCCGTAGAGGCGGTCGACGGCCTTGCGCACCTCGGCCACCGCGTCGGGCACCCCGGGGAGCTGGGCCAGCGGGGCGAGGGGATCTGTTCCAGTGCTCACCTACCCGAGAGTAATGAAAGAGGGGCCCTCCCGGAACAGCAACCCCGGATCACCCGTTAGAGGCAATCCTCACCCCCCTCCGGCGGGGAGCCCGAAACCCTGGATAGCATGAGCACTATCGGAGACGATAACGATTTCCAACTATGGAGATCGTCGGCCTCGGCACAGGGCGGAAGCGGCACCGGAGAGCGGCGCGGACGCGTCCGACGAGGCATCGGTCAAGCGGCCCCGCGCACGGGCCCCAGATCAAGAGCCGGAGTCCCAGATGAAGATCGCCTTCGTCGGCAAGGGCGGCAGCGGCAAGACCACGCTGTCCGCCCTGTTCATCCGCCACCTGGCCGCCGCGGGCCGCCCGGTCATCGCCGTCGACGCCGACATCAACCAGCACCTGGGTCCCGCACTGGGCCTGACGGACGGCCAGGCGGCGGAGCTGCCCTCGCTCGGCGCCCACCTGCCGGACATCAAGGAGTACCTCCGCGGCAGCAACCCGCTGATCCGGTCCGCCGAGGAGATGATCAAGACCACGCCGCCCGGCACCGGCTCGCGCCTGCTCCGGATCGTCGAGGAGAACCCGGTGTACGCGGCCTGCGCCCGGCCGATCGCGCTGGACGAAGGATCGGTCCGGCTGCTGGCGACCGGCGCCTTCACCGAGGAGGACCTCGGGGTCGCGTGCTACCACTCCAAGGTCGGCGCGGTCGAGCTGCTGCTCAACCACCTGGTCGACGGCCGGGACGAGTACGTGGTCACCGACATGACGGCGGGCTCCGACTCCTTCGCCTCCGGGCTGTTCACCCGGTTCGACCTGACCTTCCTGGTCGCCGAGCCGACCCGCAAGGGCGTCTCGGTGTACCGCCAGTACAAGGACTACGCACGCGACTTCGGCGTCAGGCTGCGGGTGATCGGCAACAAGGTACAGGGCCCGGACGACCTGGACTTCCTCCGCCGCGAGGTCGGCGACGACCTGCTGACCACCTTCGGCCACTCCGACTGGGTGCGCCGGCTGGAACAGGGCGCCGAACCGCCCCTGCGGACGCTGGAGCCGGGCAACCGCGCGGTACTGGAGCAGCTGCGCGCCGAAGCCGACGCCGCCCACGACCGGAGGGACGCCCGCCGCTACACCGAGCAGGCCGTCCTCTTCCACCTCCGTAACGCCGAGAGCTGGGCCAACGCCAAGGTCGGCATCGACCTCGCCACCCAGGTGGACCACGGGTTCGTGCTCGGCGGCGAGCAGCCCGCCACGGCCGGCGCGCACCACTGACCGCAGACGCCGCCCACCGCGCGGGTCACCGGACGGGCTGCGGCCTTCCTCCATCCGGAGGGAGGCCGCAGCCCGTTTCTGCGCGCGCGAACCGGTCCCGGACCGCGCCCGGACCGTCCCCCGTCCGTTCCGGCCGACGTCAGCAGATTCCCGTCAGTTCGACTACCACCCAATGGGGTGAATGAAGGGCTTCAGCCCTACCGTTCGAGATGACGCTGTGCAAAGCTTTCATTACTCTCGGTTTACCGAGTCTTGATGGTCCTCTCAGAGGCATGGCCGTCCCTTGCCTCCCTGAGGCCCGCTGATGGTCCACGGCCCGGCCGGTGACACCCGCACTCCCCGCCGCGCCCACACCATCCCGCCACACCGTCGCGACCCACGACAGCCGATCCGGCTCCCCCGAGCCCCACAACCGGACCTGACTGCGTTCGCTCCCCCGGAAAGACGGGAAGACAATGACCCTCGACATCTCCAGCGCACCCATCGCCTCCGACACCACCGACCACGCCCCACCGGGCCCGCACTCCCGCGCCCGGTGGGCGCAGGACCTCTCCGCCTCCCTGGTGGTCTTCCTGATCGCCGTGCCGTTCTCCCTGGGCATCGCCCTGGCCACCGGTGCACCGCTGACCGCCGGCCTTGCAGCGGCGGCCGTCGGCGGGATCGTGGTCGGCCTCTTCGGCGGCACCCCCCTCCAGGTCAGCGGCCCCTCCGCCGCGCTGACCGTCATCACCGCCGGCCTGATCACCCAATACGGCTGGCAGGCCACCTGCGCCATCACCCTCGCCGCCGGACTGCTCCAACTCCTGCTCGGCATCCGACGGGTGGCCCGCACGGCGCTCGCCGTCTCGCCCGCCATCGTGCACGGCATGCTGGCGGGCGTCGGCCTCACCATCGCCATCGCGCAGCTGCACGTCGTCCTCGGCGGCTCCCCGCAGAGCTCGGCGCTGGCCAATCTGCTCGCACTGCCGAAGCAGCTGGCGGGCCCGCACCCGTCCGCACTGGCCGTCGGAACGCTCACCGCCGTCGTACTGCTCGGCTGGCCGCGGCTCGGCCGACTCCCCGGCAGGGCCGGGGAGTTCGGCGCCCGGCTGACCAAGGTTCCGGGCCCGCTGGCGGCCGTCGCCACCGCGACCGCGCTCTCCATGACCCTCGGCCTGCACCTCACCCGGGTCGAACTGCCCGCCTGGCAGCCGCACGACCTCGTCCCCGATCTGCCGCACGGGCCGCTCGCCGCGGTCCTGGCCGCCGTGCTGACCGTCACCGCGGTGGCGAGCGTGGAGTCCCTGCTCTCCGCCGTCGCGATCGACCGGATGTCGCACCGCACCGGGGACCTCGACCGCGAGCTGCGCGGCCAGGGCATCGCCAACATGATCAGCGGGCTGCTCGGCGGGCTGCCGATCGCCGGGGGCGCGGTGCGCAGCACGGCCAACGTCCGGGCCGGTGCGCAGAGCCGGTGGTCCTCGATCCTGCACGGCGCCTGGGTGCTCGCCGCGGCCCTGGCGCTCACCGGTGGCCTCCGCAAGATCCCGCTCTCCGCGCTCGCCGCCCTGGTCCTCGTCGTCGGCCTGCAGATGGTGAGCTTCGCGCACATCCGCAAGGTGCACCGGCACCGCGAGTTCCCGGTCTACCTCGCCACGGTGCTGGGTGTGGTGCTGCTCGGCGTGCTGCTGGGCGTGGCGCTTGGCGCCGCGACGGCCGCACTGCTCGCGCTCTACCGCCTGACCCGTGCCCATGTGGACGTCCTGGCCGGCCCCGACGGCTCGGTCACGGTGCAGACGCACGGCCCGCTCACCTTCGCCGCGGTGCCCCGGCTGAGCCGTGCGCTGGCCGGCATCCCCGCCACCGCCGATGTCGCGGTCCTCCACGACGGCTCCTTCCTGGACCACGCGGCGTACGAGACGCTGCACAGCTGGCGGTCCGGCCACCAGGCGGCCGGCGGCCGCGTGTCGATGATGACGCGACGCCAGGACGACGAGGTCCTCGACCCGGACGGGACGATCCGGACGGGCAGCTCCCCCGGCCCGCACCGCTGCCGGGCGTGGACGCCCTGGGTCGGACACCACTGCATCGAGCAGCAGGAGGATCCGCACAGCCGGCTGCTGGACGGCCTGCGCGGGTTCCAGCTGCACACGGCCCCGCTGATCCGCCCCGAGCTGGCCCGGCTGGCCCGCGAAGGGCAGACGCCCTCCCAGCTCTTCCTGACCTGCGCGGACTCGCGGATGGTCACCAGCATGATCACCAACAGCGGTCCGGGCGACCTCTTCACCGTGCGCAACGTCGGAAACCTGGTGCCCGCCCCCTTCGAGCCCGGCGCCGCCGACGACTCGGTGGCCGCCGCGGTGCAGTACGCCGTCGAGGCGCTGGAGGTGCGGTCCATCACGATCTGCGGGCACTCCGGCTGCGGCGCGATGAAGGCCCTACTGGACGGAATCCACGAGCGACCGGGGCCGCCGACCGCGTTGACCCGCTGGCTGCGCAACGGCCGCGGCTCGCTCGACCGCCTGCGCCGCGCCCCCGCCGAGTTCACGGCCCGGCCGGTGGTCGACCTGGCCGAGCAGCTCTGCATCACCAACGTCGTCCAGCAGTTGGACCAGCTGCTGGCGAACCCCGCGGTGGAGCGCCGGGTCGCCGAGGGCACGCTACGGCTGGTCGGGATGTACTTCGACTTCGCGACCGCCCAGGCCTACGTCCTGGATCGGGAGAGCGGCAGGTTCAGCCCGGTCGAGGCTCTCGACGCCGCGGCAGCGGGCTTTGCGCCGCGCGACACGCCCGAGCGGGTGAACGAAATCGAACAGGTCGGCGCGGCGGGCCTGGAGGCCACCACCACGACCGGCGCCGGGGACGATCCCCGACTGGCCGCCTGAGGGCCGGGCCCGTGCCCCGCCTGGCAGGCAGGGGTGCGGGCCCACCCATCCGCTCAACCGGTCTTTCGGCCATCTCGTTCGAATCTCGATCAAAGGTCTACACCAATTCCCCGGAGCCTCTTGTCAACTGACCTGTTCGCCTGGTGAGCTGTGCGCTGGGACACACGGGACAATCCCCACGCACGGGAATGACCCCGATCATGACTCGATGAGGAGTGCGCGTTGAGCAACGAGAGCCTGGCCAACCTGCTCAAGGAGGAGCGGCGCTTCGCCCCGCCGGCAGAGCTCGCCGCAGCCGCCAACGTCACCGCGGCCGCGTACGCGCAGGCCTCCGAGGACCGCCTGGGCTTCTGGGCCGAGCAGGCCCGCCGCCTCAGCTGGGCCGTCGAGCCCACCGAGACGCTGGACTGGTCCAACCCGCCGTTCGCCAAGTGGTTCGCCGACGGCAAGCTCAACGTGGCCTACAACTGCGTCGACCGCCACGTCGAGGCAGGCAACGGCGACCGCGTCGCCATCCACTTCGAGGGCGAGCCCGGCGACAGCCGCTCGATCACCTACGCCCAGCTCAAGGACGAGGTCTCCCGCGCCGCCAACGCGCTGCTGGAGCTCGGTGTCACCAAGGGCGACCGGGTCGCGGTCTACCTGCCGATGATCGCCGAGGCGGTCGTCGCGATCCTCGCCTGTGCCCGGATCGGCGCCACCCACTCCGTGGTCTTCGGCGGCTTCTCCGCCGACGCCGTGGCCTCCCGCATCCAGGACGCCCGGGCCAAGCTGGTCATCACCGCCGACGGCGGCTACCGCCGCGGCAAGCCGTCCGCGCTCAAGCCCGCCATCGACGAGGCACTGACCAAGGCCGACGGCGTCGAGCACGTCCTGGTCGTGCGCCGCACCGGCCAGGAGATCTCCTGGACCGAGGGCCGCGACGTCTGGTGGCACGAGATCACCGGGCGCCAGTCCACCGAGCACACCCCCGAGGCGCACGACGCCGAGCACCCGCTCTTCATCCTCTACACCTCCGGCACCACCGGCAAGCCCAAGGGCATCCTGCACACCTCGGGCGGCTACCTCACCCAGGCCAGCTACACCCACCACGCCGTCTTCGACCTCAAACCGGAGACCGACGTCTACTGGTGCACCGCCGACATCGGCTGGGTCACCGGCCACTCGTACATCGTCTACGGCCCGCTCTCCAACGGCGCCACCCAGGTCATCTACGAGGGCACCCCGGACACCCCGCACCAGGGCCGCTTCTGGGAGGTCGTCCAGAAGTACGGCGTCACCATCCTCTACACCGCGCCCACCGCGATCCGCACCTTCATGAAGTGGGGAGACGACATCCCCGCCAGGTTCGACCTCTCCTCGCTGCGGGTGCTGGGCAGCGTCGGCGAGCCGATCAACCCCGAGGCGTGGATCTGGTACCGCGAGCACATCGGCGCCGGCAAGACCCCGATCGTGGACACCTGGTGGCAGACCGAGACCGGCGCGATCATGATCAGCCCGCTTCCCGGCGTCACCGAGACCAAGCCGGGCTCCGCCCAGCGCGCCCTGCCGGGCATCGCCGCCACCGTCGTCGACGACGAGGCCCGCGAGGTCCCCGACGGCTCCGGCGGCTACCTCGTCCTCACCGAGCCCTGGCCCTCCATGCTGCGCACCATCTGGGGCGACGACCAGCGCTACATCGACACCTACTGGTCGCGCTTCCAGGGCCGCTACTTCGCCGGTGACGGCGCCAAGAAGGACGAGGACGGCGACATCTGGCTGCTCGGCCGGGTCGACGACGTCATGCTGGTCTCCGGCCACAACATCTCGACCACCGAGGTCGAGTCGGCCCTGGTCGGCCACCCGTCCGTCGCCGAGTCCGCCGTGGTCGGCGCCACCGACGCCACCACCGGCCAGGCGATCGTCGCCTTCGTCATCCTGCGCGGCACCGCCACCGAAAGCCCCGGGCTGGTCGAGGAGCTGCGGGCGCACGTCGGCCGCACCCTGGGCCCGATCGCCAAGCCGAAGCAGGTCAAGGTGGTCGGCGAGCTGCCGAAGACCCGCTCCGGCAAGATCATGCGCCGCCTGCTGCGCGACATCGCCGAGGGCCGCGAGGTCGGTGACACCACCACGCTGGCCGACAGCACGGTGATGAACCTGATCCAGTCCCAGCTCCCGCCCGCGGGCAGCCAGGGCTGACACAACACCGCGAACGGCGGTGCCCCGGGCGGCCACGACCACCCGGGGCACCGCCGTTGGCGTATGCCCCGGAAACGACGGGCGCCGGCGGCCTACACGTCCGACGCCGAACCGCGCCCGGCCTCCGCGGCCCCAGCGACGTCCGCGGCATCCGCGATGTCCGCGATGTCCGCGACGTCCGTGGCAGACAGACGAGTGGCTGAACCGTTCATCGGTCCGCGCTCGACCGGGCTGCCCCGCGCCCAAGGGCGGACGCTCGGACCCGGGCCGTCCCGCGGACGGGGGCTGCGCTGCCAGGCGGGCAGGAGGAACGGTAAGGGGAGCGGTAGGAGGGGCGGTCGGGGCATCGTCGTGCCTCCGGGGCACGGCTGCGCCTCGACTGCACGGCGGCGGGAAGGGGGAATCGCGCCACCCGGACGGGGCGGCGCCGGCGATCGGCAATGGGGAGGCGTTCGCCCGTCTGCATTCGGTCGGCTCCATCCGGGTGTCATCGGCCACCGTCGGACACCGCGTGCGGCGACAGAAGAGGCCACCAGGCCTTGAGTCCTGAAATATGACAATAAGGATTCCTCCCTGCACTTCCGGCTAGACTGTCAAAGACGCATCAAGATCCCCGTCGGAAGCATCCAGGGAACACCTCCCGGATCCCCACGGAATCCGCTGCGTCACAGGGCGCGCCGGGAAGTCTGGTCGGCACTGCACCACAGGTGCATCCGTACACCGTTCCCCGCCCCAGGAGGTCACGCGTGGCCAGCCAGCCGCCCGTCAACGAGCCGACGACCCGACGCCGCCAGCTCCTCGGCAGGCTGTCCTTCCCCGAGCGCACGTACATCACCGACGCCCTGCGCACCGAGACGGTCGGCGGCATCCTGCTGCTCGTCGCTGCGGTGGTGGCGCTGATCTGGGCAAACGTCTGGCCGCACGCGTACGAGACCGTCCTCGACTACACCGTCGGGCCGTCCGGCCCGCTGCACCTGAACCTCAGCCTGGAGACCTGGGCCAACGACGGACTGCTGACGATCTTCTTCTTCGTGGCCGGCATCGAGCTCAAGCGCGAGTTCGTGGCGGGCGAGCTGCGCAGCCCGAGCGCCGCGCTGCTACCCGTCATAGCCGCGGCCTGCGGCGTCGCGCTGCCGGCGATCCTGTTCGCCCTGGCCAACTCCGGCCCCGGCGGACACCCGAGCGGCTGGGCGATCCCGACCGCCACCGACATCGCCTTCGCACTCGGCGTGCTGGCCGTGGTCGGCAGCCACCTGCCCTCCCCACTGCGGGCCTTCCTGCTCACCCTCGCCGTGGTGGACGACCTCATCGCGATCCTGATCATCGCAATCTTCTACAGCTCCGGCATCAAGTTCTGGGCGCTCGGGCTGGCCGTGGCCGGCCTGGTGCTGTTCTGGTTCCTGCACCGGCGCGGCGTGCACGGCTGGTACCTCTTCGTCCCGCTGGCCTTCGTGAACTGGGCGCTGATGCACGAGAGCGGCGTGCACGCCACGGTGGCCGGCGTCGCGATGGGCCTGATGCTTCGCTGCCACCGGGAGGGCGACGAGGAGCAGTCCCCCGGCGAGCACATCGAGCACCTGGTCCGTCCGATCTCCGCCGGGCTGGCCGTCCCCGTCTTCGCCCTGTTCGCCGCCGGGGTGACGATCAGCGGGCCGGCCCTGGGCGAGGTGTTCACCCAGGCCACCCCGCTCGGAATCATCCTCGGGCTGCTGGTCGGCAAGACCGTCGGCATCTTCGGCGGTACCTGGCTGACCGCCCGCTTCACCCGCGCCGAGCTGAACCCGCAGCTCAAATGGGCCGACATGTTCGCCCTCTCGGTGCTGGCCGGCATCGGCTTCACCGTCTCGCTGCTGATCAGCGAGCTGGCCTTCGCGGACGACCCGGCGCTGGCCGACCGCTCCAAAGCGGCGGTCCTGGTGGGCTCGCTGCTCTGCGCCGTCGTCGCCACCGTGCTGCTGAAGCTGCGCAACCGGCACTACCGCGAGCTGTGCGAGGAGGAGGACCGCGACCTCGACGGCGACGGCATCCCCGACGTCTACCAGCAGGACGATCCGGCCTGGCAGGCGCGGATGGCGAAGCTGGCCAACCATCCGGCGGAGGAGGGCCCCGAGGGCGGCTCCGCGTCCGGACCGACCCCTCACCGCTGAGACGCCCCACCCCCCCGGCCCGGGGGAAGCCCCCTTCCCGAGGAGAGTTCCACCCAGGACCAGCACCGCCCGGGGCAGCACCGCTCAGGGGAAGCCACAGGGGCCACAGCAGGGGTAGCACGAGGGACACGCCCCTTCGGCAGGGCCCCGGAGTGGTGTGTGACAGACCGCTGGGGGCATGATTCTGAGCTGTCGACAGTCCACTGACGCCTCCGGACCCCCTCCGGCCCCCGGAACCGCACCGCACGGCGGCGTCACGCCGCACAGCCGCAGAGGAGAACAGCTGATGCCCGCAGGAGCCGCAGACCCGTCCAGCAACGGCCGGGCGCCCTACGAGGGCGAGCGTTCGGTCGGGCAGCTGTTCGCGGCGGCCACCGCCGACCTGTCCGCACTCGTCCACGACGAGATCGCGCTGGCCAAGGCCGAGCTGCGAGCGGACGTCAAGCGCGGCGTCTCCGGCGGTGCCTCGCTGACGGTCGCCGGTGTGGTGGCGCTGGCCTCCGTCCCGATGCTGAGCGCCGCGGCGGCCTTCGGCATCCACGCGCTGGGCGTCTCGCTCGGCTGGTCCTTCCTCATCGTGGCCGGTGCCTACCTGCTGCTCGCGGTGCTGCTCGGGCTGCTGGCCTGGCGCTCGTTCAAGCGGATCGAGAAGCCGCACCGCACCATCGAGGGTGCCCAGAGGACCGCCGACGTGCTGAAGAACGCCCGCCCGCGCCCCGCCACCCAGGAGGAGATCGACCGGGCCCTGGGCCGCATCCCGTAAGCCCGGCGCCGGGCCGCCCGGCGCCCGCTGCCCGGCGGCCCGTCTCCCCCGTCGCACCGGCAGCCCGCAGCCCTCCCGTACGCCCGCACGCCCGCACGCCCGCACGCCGGGAGCAGGGCGGAAGCGGCGCGGCGGCAGGACGGCAGCGGGCGGCAGCAGGACGGACGGCAGCCCTGCCCGTGGTCTGACGCACCGAGAACGAGTGCCGGGCGCGTGTCCGGCGTAGGGATGTGACACGCTCTCGGTATGCCGCTTGACCAGAAGCCCGCGTCCGCGCAGCCGTCCGCCGACTCCGGCCCCGACCGCACGGGCGGTCAGGGCGCCGTTGACGGTGCCGCCGACGGCGCGACCGCGGTCGTCGTCGGCGGCACCGCGGCCTCCGCGCCAGGTCATGCCTGGGACGTCCGGCAGGCGGGCCCCTGGACGCACCGCGACCTCGCGGCCAACGGCGCCCGGTTCCACATCGCCGAGCTGGGCAAGGGCCCGCTGGTCCTGCTGGTGCACGGCTGGCCGGAGTACTGGTGGGCCTGGCGCCACCAGCTGACCGCGCTCGCCGAGGCCGGCTACCGGGCCGTCGCGGTCGACCTCCGGGGCGTCGGCGGCAGCGACCGGACCCCGCGCGGGTACGACCCGGGCAACCTCGCCCTGGACATCACCGGCGTGATCCGCTCGCTCGGCGAACGCCGGGCCCACCTGGTCGGCCACGCCTCCGGCGGCACGCTGTCCTGGGTGGCGGCGGTGATGCGGCCGTCGGTGATCCAGAGCCTCACCGTGGTGTCCGCCGCGCACCCGCGCGACCTGCGCCGGGCCCTGCTGACCGACCGCCGCCAGATGGCCGCCTTCGACCACGTGCTGGGCTTCCAGCGGCCGTGGATACCGGAGCGCCGACTGGTGGCCGACGACGGCGAACTGGTCGGCCGCTACCTGGACGCCTGGACCGGCCGCAACCAGCTGGACCGGGCGGCGGTGGCCGCGTACCGGCAGGCGATCCAGATCCCCAGCACCGCGCACTGCTCGATCGAGCCCTACCGCTGGCTGCTGCGGTCGATGGCGCGCCCGGACGGCATCCAGTTCGCCCGACGGATGAAGAAGCCGGTCACCGCGCCCACCCTGCACGTCCAGGGCGCCGCGGACCCGGTGCTGCTGTCGCACACCGCGCTCGGCGGTGGCGAGTACGTGGCCGCGCCGTACCGCTGGCGGCTGCTTCCCGGGATCGGGCACTTCCCGCACGAGGAGGCACCGGAGGAGTTCACCTCCGAGCTGCTGGACTGGATCGGCCGGCACAAGGACTGAGGCTCTGGTCGGCCGGTCTCCGGGTGGCCGGGTGGCTTATGTCCAGGTGGCCGGGTGGCTTGTGTCCAGGTGACCGGTCACCGGAAGACCGGCCCCGGGGAAACCGGCCATCGGCGGCCCGCCGCCAGAAACCCGTCGGGACCGGGCTCCGCCGCCGACGGGATGAGTGCGGGTCGCGTCCTGCCCAGGGCCGTAGGTCCCAACTCCTTTGATGTTGCGCTCATATGACAAACGCATAGGACAAGTTGGCACCTGTGCAGGCGGTTACGCCGACCGGCCCAGGGGCATCCATTGCGGTATGACCTGGATGCCCGATCGCGACAGCGCTCCACGCGGCCGACGCCACAACAGCTCGCAGAGGTCCGGACACCGCCCCGACTGGGCGGACGACCTCGGATACGACGGTATGGACCGCCGTCAGCGCTCGGCGCAGCGCCAGCTCGGCATCCCGCACATCCTCGGCCGCCGCGCCCGCTGGGTGGGCGCACGGCTGCGGCGCGAGACCTGAGGCCCCGCGCCGCGCGCCCTTGGCGGCAGGCCGGCCCCTGAAGCGGGTCGGTTCACCACCGCCGGCGGCACCGCTGTGAACCAGAGCAGCACGAAGGCGGCCATCGACATGATCGGCACCAACACCCTGGTCCCGACGTCGTCGCCACTGCGCTTGATCAGCACCACCTCGTAGCGCTCCTTGTGCGGCCAGAGCAGCGGCGCACCCTTCACGGTCAGCGCCCGTCACGGTCAGCGCCCTGCTCGGCCAGCGCCGCCCGTCACGGTCAGCGCCCTGCTCGGCCAGGCCGTCGCCCAGCAGGTGCGCCGGCGTACCCGGCGCCACCGCGTACGGCAGTCGGCCCGGCGTGGCCCCGGAGATCCACGTCGCGACGCGGCAGAGGAGCTCGGAGACGGGGCCGAGGGAAGTCGGCGATCGTCCCGTCGTGGTGGTCGAGGTCCGGCAGCGGCGCGCACCCGCACACAGCGCCGTGGGCGGGTCGGGAAACGCGGACGTGGACGCGGACGCCGCCGGAGCCGCACGCCCCTGGGTGGGCGCCGGAGTGCGCCCACGCATCTCAGAGCGCGCAGCCCTGGGTGTCCACCCTGCCGGTCGCCGTACTGCCCTGGGCCGCGTCCTCGCGCACCTCGGCGGCGGTCAGCACGTACCCGGTGTCCACGCTGTCGAGCGACTTGGCGAAGACCACGCCGAACACCTGGCCGTCCGGGGTGAGCAGCGGGCCGCCGCTGTTGCCCTGGCGGACCAGCGAGCGCACCGAGTAGACGTCGCGGACCACCTGGCCGCGGTGGTAGATGTCCGGGCCGTTGGCCTGGATCCGGCCGCGGATACGGGCCGGCTGGACGTTGAACGAGCCGTTCTCGGGGAAGCCCGCCACGATCGCGCTGTCGTTGGTCTTCGCCTCGCCCGCGAAGGTGAGCGGGGGCGCGTTGAGCTTGGGCACGTCCAGGATCGCGATGTCGCGCTGCCAGTCGTAGCGGACGACGGTCGCGTCGTACAGCTGGCCGGTGCCGCCGATCTGCACGGTGGGCTCGTCGACGCCGCCGACCACGTGCGCGTTGGTCATCACCCGGTGCGGGGCGTAGACGAAACCGCTGCCCTCCAGGGTCTTGCCGCAGGAGGGGGCGGTGCCGACCACCTTGACCAGGCTCTGCTTGGCCCTGGCCACCGCCGGGCTGGCGGCCAGCGCCGGGTCGGGGGTGTCGACCTGGGTGATCGGCTCGTGCTCGAAGGGGTTGAAGACCTGCGGGAAGCCGTTGCGGGCGAGCACCTTGGAGAAGTCGGAGAACCAGTTGGGCGCGTCCGACGGCAGGGCGTCCTGGACGCCGCCGAGCACGGCCGAGGAGCGGACCTGCTTGGAGACGGTCGGCAGGGAGGTCCCGGCGAGCGCCGACCCGATCAGCCAGGCCACCAGCAGCATTGAGATCACGTTGACCACCGCGCCGCCGGCCGCGTCCAGCGCCTTGGCCGGGCGCCGGTCGATGTGGCCGCGCAGCTTCCAGCCGAAGTGGGTGGTGACCGCCTGGCCGATCGCCGCGAGCACGATGACCACCACGACGGCGATCACCGAAGCGGTGGTACCGGGGCTGAGGTGGTCGAGCAGCAGCGGGAGCAGTTGGACTGCGATCAGGCCGCCGCCGAGGAAGCCGAGGACCGACATGACGCCGACCACGAAGCCCTGCCGGTAGCCCGACACGGCGAATCCCACGGCGGCGGCGATCAGCAGCAGATCCAGGACGTTCACCCCGACACCCTCCCACGACCGGCCGGGTGGCCGTGCCGGGAGCCGTGCGGTCGGCCGTTCCAGTAGCCGTGTGAACAACTGTACGGACCGCGGGGACGGAACCTGTAGGGACGGCCCCGGGACCCGTGCGGACGGCCACGCGGACCGCCGGACAGCGCGGCCTGCGGACCGCCGGACAACCCGGTGCACGGACCGTCGCACAGCCCGGTGTGCGGACCGCCGGGCCGTCGGCCGGTCACGTCTTCCTGGCGTCGCCGCCCAGCAGCGCGCGGGAACGGTCGAGGTCGCCCTGCACCAGTTCGATCGCGTCGTCGGACAGGTCGACCGTCCGGGAGGTGTCCCAGGGCAGCTCCAGGCCGCTGTGGTGCAGCACCCGGTCGATCACCCCGGCGGTGAACCCCCAGACCAGCCGGCCGGCGACCGCGAAGGCCGGGCCGAGGTGGCCGGAGGGGTGGCGCAGCCGGACCCGGTTGGCCGGGTCGGTCAGCTCGGCGATCGGCACCCGGAACACCGCGCCGGTCTCGCCCGCGTCCACCGGCCTGACCGGCGACTCCGTGCGCCACCAGCCCAGCACCGGGGTCACCACGAAGCGGCTGACCGGGATGTAGAGGGCGGGCAGGGCGGCGAAGACCTGCACCCCGGACGGGTCCAGGCCGGTCTCCTCCCACGCCTCGCGCAGCGCGGCCGCGACCGGGCCGGGCCCCGCCGGGTCCCCGTCCTCCGGGTCCAGTGCGCCACCGGGGAAGGACGGCTGGCCGGCGTGCGAGCGCAGCGAACGGGCCCGCTCGATGAGCAGCAGGTCCGGCCCGCCCTCACCCTCGCCGAAGAGCACCAGGACGGCGGCGGCGCGTCCGCCCTCGGCGGGCGGCAGGAAGCGGCTCAGCTGCTCGGGCAGCACCCGCTCGGCGGCGTCCCGGACCGGCTCCAGCCACCCCGGCAGGCCCTCCCGCTCGATCCCCGCGGTCACCGGGCCACCGCCAGGTCCGCGACCTGCCCTTGGTGCGCGTCGGCGTCGGCACGCGCCGCCGCCTCGCCCGGGAAGTCGGCGGGCGGCCGCAGCCGCTGGCCCGGCTGTCCGCCCATCTCGTACTTGAGCAGCTTCTTCGCCTTCTCCGGATCCGTCTCTCCCTCGCCGTACGACGGACAGAGCGGCGCGATCGGGCAGGCACCACAGGCCGGCTTGCGGGAGTGGCAGATCCGCCGGCCGTGGAAGACCACCCGGTGGGAGAGCATCGTCCACTCCGACTTCGGGAAGATCTCCGCGACGGCCGCCTCGACCTTCTCCGGGTCCTCCTCCGCCGTCCACCCGAACCGCCGCGCCAGCCGGCCGAAGTGGGTGTCCACGGTGATCCCCGGGACACCGAACGCGTTGCCCAGCACCACGTTGGCGGTCTTCCGGCCGACGCCCGGGAGCGTGACCAGGTCCGCCAGCCGACCGGGGACCTCGCCGCCGAAGTCGTCCCGCAGGGCGATCGAGAGGCCGATCAGCGACTTCGCCTTGGCCCGGAAGAACCCGGTCGGCCGGATGATCTCCTCCAGCTCCTCCGGCACCGCCGCCGCCATGTCCTCCGGCATCGGGTACTTCGCGAACAGCGCGGGCGTCGTCTGGTTCACCCGCAGGTCGGTGGTCTGCGCCGACAGCACGGTGGCCACCAGCAGCTCGAACGGGTTGTCGAAGTCCAGCTCCGGGTGCGCGTACGGATACAGCTCCGCCAGCTCCCGGTTGATCTTCCGTGCCCGCCGCACCATCGCCAGGTGCGACTCCGGCTTCCTCGGCTTCACCGCGGGCTTTGCCTTCACCGCGGACTTCGCCTTCGGCGCGGCCGCCTTCCGGACCTTGCTCTCTGCCATGCCCGAAGGCTACGCCGCCCGGTCGACGGCCGGGGGCACTTCACGACCGATGGACGAGCCCCCGACGCACCCCCGTCCGACCTCCGCCACACCCCCGTCCGACCTCCGCCACACCCCCGTCCGACCCCCGCCGGTTGTCCGGCGGGGGTCCTCCTGGCTGCACGCAGGCCGCGACGACATCGGTACCAGTACTCGCCGGCGCCTGTCCGGACGGCGCGTCAGGCGGCACGGTGAGCCTCCCTGCGGCGCAGCGCGACAGTGGTGCCGCCACCGGCGAGGACCAGCACCGCGGCCACGCCGGCGAGCACTGCGACGCTGCCGTCCGTGCCGGTCTCGGCGAGGTCGGAGCCGCTTTCCGCGGGCGCTTGGGCGCTGTTGGCCTTCATGGTCCTCCGGATCCAGTCCGCGTAGGCGGGCGCGCTGGTGTAGAGCCCCGGTCCTGCGGAGCACGGCACCTTCGGGGCCCCGGGGCCCGAGGTGACCCCGACGAGCTCCCACCGTTCGTCCCGGCCCTTCTGGAGCTGCGGGCCGCCGGAGTCCCCGAAGCACGCCATGGCCTTGGGCGTGGAGCTGATCGTGCACAGCCGGGTCGGGCCCGCGTAGCCGGGTGCGCACTCCGACTCGGCGCCCAGGCGGGTGTTCAGCTCCTGGAGCCGGTCCGGGAACTTGAACTGACCGTCGGCGGTGGTGCCGAAGCCGAGGAGCCGGGTCGGGGTGCCCGGCCGCCCCGCCTGCCCGGCGATCCTGACGGGCTGCTCGGTGACCGGTCGGTCGAGACGGACCAGCGCAAGGTCGTCCTTGTTGGCGGCCTTCGACTCGCCGTTCAGGTAGCCGGGGTGGACGAAGGTCCGGTCGATCTTCCGGACGGTGCCCCCGGTCTTCCGCTGGTCGCTGCCGACCCGGACGATCCCCTCCAGCTCAAGGCCCTCGCCCGTGACGCAGTGTGCCGCCGTCAGCACCCACTGCCGGTCGATCAGCGACGCCCCGCAGTTGCCGTCCAGCAGACCGAGGGTGGGGGCCGACTCCGGGATCGTCGCCATGAACGGGTAGCTCTCGGTGGAGTCGCCACCGTTGACGATCGCACCGGCACTGCCCGCCATGAGGGTGGCGCAGGCGGCGAGAGCGAGAGCACCGACGGCGGCGGTGCGGGCAGTACGGCGACGAGACGACGACTTCAAGCTGAACACGGAACGTTCCCTTTGCTCGGAAATGCGTACGCGTCCAGCCTGCTCATCGAAGATCCATCGGACCACGGTGGTAGCCGGTGGACACACGCTCCGGGCAGCAGGCCCGGGAGCGGTGGGGTTGTCCCCCGGTCTTCGCGGTGGTGGCGAGGTTCGCCGTCGAGCCGTTCCGCCGCTGCTCAGCGACGTACCCCCCCGGCAAGGCGGCACGTGCGTCGTCGCAAGCGGCCGCCGATGGATGCTCCTCGGGCCTCGACCCCTTGTGAAATTAGTCGTCGCGACGATAGTCTGCGCGTAGAGCAACTGCCGAGGGGGCGGGCTCGGAACGAGGGGATGCAGACCATGTGGAGCCACGAGTACACGGGTGAGACGGCAGCGGCGCCGGAGGCGGTCTGGGCGGTCCTGCGGGACCTCGACGGCTGGGCGCGCTGGGACGGCTCGATGGAGGTCGTGTCGCTGCTCGGGCCCTTCGAGGTGGGCAGCAGGGTTTCGATGACGCCGAAGGGGCAGGAGCCGATCGTCTCGGTGATCACGGCGATCGAGGAGAACGCGCTGTATGCCGACCGGACCGAGTTCGGCGGGGTCGAGCTGCGCTTCAGCCACGCGCTGAGCCCGCTCACGGGCGGCGGCACGCGGGTGGTGCACCGGCTGGAGATCTCGGGCCCGGCCGCCGACGAGATCGGACCGGAGCTCGGCCCAGCCATCACGGAGGACTTCCCCGAGGCGATGGCCGCCCTGTTCGCGTACGCCGCCCGGGACACCGGGACCGGCGCATGAGCGGCGCGACGGACGGGCGGAGGAACGCCGGGGATGCCGGGAGCGCCGGGGATACCCGGGGTGCCGGGGGCATCGACGGACCGGACTACAGCCCCGGGTTCTGGCTCTGGCACGCGACGCTGCGCTGGCAGCGGCGGATCGCGGCGGCCCTGGCGCCGTTCGACCTGACGCATGCACAGTTCGTCCTGCTCTCCTGTGCCTGGTGGCTCAACGAGCAGGGCACGGTGCCCAACCAGCAGACGCTGGCCCGGCAGGCCGGGACCGACGTGAAGATGACCTCGCAACTGGTGCGGAAGCTGGAGGCCAAGGGCCTGCTGGACCGTGAGACGGACCCGCAGGACACCCGCGCGCGCCGGCTGCGGATCACCCCGCGCGGGGCGGAACTCGCGCAGGCCGCCATCGTCGAGGTGGAGCGGGTGGACGCGGCCTTCTTCCGGCCCGCGGAACAGCCGGGCGGCCCGGCGGACCGCCCGGGCGCCGGGCCGGGCGACGCGCCGGCCGCGGGACTGGACGGCCGCGCGCTGAGCGCCCTGCTCCGACGCCTGGCCGAGGCGCCGGAGCAGGAGTAGAGCAGGTGGTCTGCGAGCTGACCGGGCAGGTGCCGACTCTCGACCACGCCCGCCGACTCCACCGGGACGGCTCCACCGGAACGGGTCCGCCGGCGAGCGCGCCCGGCGGGCGGTGCGACGCCTGCTCGGACCGCCCGCCGCGGCCGACGGTTCGTCCGGGCCGGCCGCCCTGCCGGAGCCGGGCGAGTTCTGACCGAGGCAGCCGGGTGTGCCCCGGCGCCTCCCCCGTGGGCGCCGGGGCACACCCCTGTCGAGGGCGTCCGGCTCAGCGCCGGTACAGCGCATCCAGTTCGCCGAAGCCCAGCGCGCCGTCCAGCTCCGTCAGGGTGCCCGCGCCGAGCAGCTCGGCGGCGGCCCGGCGGGCCGCGGTGTACGCGACCTGGGCCAGGCCGGTGCCGACGCTGATCCGCCGCACCCCGGCGGCGGCGAGTTCGGCCACGGCCGGACCGCCGGGGACCGCCATCGCGTTCACCGGCAGCGGGGACGCGGCGCAGAGCCGGGCGAGCGCGTCGAGGTCGAGCAGCCCGGGAACGAAGAGGCCGTCCGCACCGGCCTCCGCGTACGCCGCCGCGCGGGCCAGCACGTCGTCGAGCCGGCCCTCGGCCGGGCCGATCCCGAACAGGAAGACGTCCGTCCGGGCGTTCACCACCAGCTCCGGCAGCCCCGCCCCGGCGGCGGCCTCCCGGGCGGCGCCCAGCCGGGCGGCCTGCTCGGCCACCGGGAAGAGCGGGCCGCCGGGGGCGGTCGAGTCCTCCAGGTTGACGCCGACCGCGCCCGCGCCGATCAGCGCCCGGACGGTGTCCGCGACGTCGGCGGGCTGCGGGCCGTAGCCGCCCTCGGCGTCGACGGTCACCGGCAGGTCGACGGCGGCGGCGATCCGGCGGGCCGCCTCGACCGCCTCCGGCCGGCCGAGCTGCTGGCCGTCGCCGCGGCCGAGCGACCAGGAGACGCCGCCGCTGGTGGAGGCGATCGCAGCCGCACCGGCCGAGGCGATCACGGCGGCGCTGCCGGCGTCCCAGGCGTTCGGCAGGACGAGCACCCCGCCGGGCGCCCCGTCCGCCACCAGCGCCCGCAGCCGCAGCGCCCGCTCCCGAAGCGGCGCGAGCGACGTGATCGACGTGGCCGACGTGGCCGACGTGGCCGACGCGAGCGACGTGAGCGTCGTCGTGGACGCGGGCGACGTCGTGGTGCGGGTGTCAGTGGACATGCGGGGTCACCGTCTTTCGTGCGGTCGGGCTCTCGGGCGGTCGTGCCGTCTTGCGTCGGCTGCCGACGACCTGAATCCTGCGCCCGGGACCGGCACCGCCTCCATCGATTCAGCTGAGACCGAATCCTCGGCCGGGTCCCCGCGACGACGGAGGGCACGGCGGCCGGCACCGCAGCGGGCGGACCAGCACCTCATCGCCCTGTGCTGACAGGCGCGCCGGGTGTCCCGCAGGCCGGACCGGCGGTACGAATGGCCCCGCGCAGCGCACCTCGGCGCACCCCCTCCTCATATGATCGGAGCGACATGCGCCATGCTTGGTGATGCAGAGCACTGTACGAACTTGCGCCGACGGGCTTGACAGCCGGACGGCCGAGAAGGAGGAAGCACGTGGACGACGTTCTGCGGCGCGCCGCACTCTTCGCGGCACTCGACGACGAACAGGCCGGCGAGCTGCGCGCTTCCATGACCGAGGTCACCCTCGCCCGCGGTGAGTCGCTGTTCCACGAGGGCGACCCGGGCGACCGGCTGTACGTCGTCGCCGAGGGCAAGGTGAAGCTGCACCGCGCCTCGCCGGACGGCCGCGAGAACATGCTCGCCGTCCTCGGCCCCAGCGAGATGATCGGCGAGCTGTCGCTGTTCGACCCCGGCCCGCGCACCGCCACCGCGAGCGCGCTGACCGAGGTCAAGCTGCTCGGCCTCGGCCACGGTGACCTCCAGCCCTGGCTGCACGCCCGCCCCGAGGTCTCGATCGCGCTGCTGCGCGCCATCGCCCGCCGACTCCGCCGGACCAACGACGTGATGTCCGACCTGGTCTTCTCCGACGTGCCCGGGCGCGTCGCCAAGGCCCTGCTGGACCTCTCCCGCCGCTTCGGCGTGCAGTCCGAGGAAGGCATCCACGTCGCCCACGACCTCACCCAGGAGGAGCTGGCCCAGCTGGTCGGCGCCTCCCGCGAGACGGTCAACAAGGCGCTCGCCGACTTCGCCGGCCGCGGCTGGCTGAAGCTGGAGGCCCGCGCGGTGGTCCTGATGGACGTCGAGCGCCTCTCCCGCCGCTCGCGCTGACCGTCCGGGCGCGCTCACCCGGGCGCGCTCACGCCGAGGGCCTGTACACCGATGGGTGTACAGGCCCTCGCGCTTGCCGCTGTGCGGTCCGGAGGGGCCGGGTCGGGCCGACCGGACCGGACCGGGTCAGCCGGATCGCACCGGGTCAGCCGGGTCAGATCAGCCCGTGCTCCTCCAGGTACTGCAGCTGGGCCAGGACCGACAGCTCGGCGGCCGGCCAGAGCGAGCGGTCCACGTCGGCGTAGACCCGGGCCACCACCTCGGGCGCCGTCCGCAGTCCGGCCTCGACCGCCGTCTCCACCTGGGCGAGCCGGCCGGCCCGGTGCGCGAGGTAGTAGTCGACGGCGCCGAGCGCGTCCGCGAGCACCGGCCCGTGGCCGGGCAGCACGGTGCGTACGCCGTGCTCGGAGGCCATCGTGTGCAGGTGGCGCAGCGAGTCCAGGTAATCGCCGAGGCGGCCGTCGGGGTGGGCGACCATCGTGGTGCCGCGTCCCAGGACGGTGTCACCGGTCAGGATCGCGCCGTCGGCCGGCAGGTGGAAGGTCAGCGAGTCCGAGGTGTGCCCGGGGGTGGCGACCACCCGCAGGTCGAGGCCGCCGACGTCCAGCCGCTGCCCGTTGGTCAGCCCCTCGGAGCCGAGCCGGTACGCCGGGTCCAGGGCGCGGACCTCCGTCCCGGTGAGCTCGGCGAACCGGGCGGCGCCCTCGGAGTGGTCGGCGTGGCCGTGGGTGAGCAGGGTGAGCGCGATGCGCTTGCCCTGCCGCTCGGCGGTCTCGATCACCCGGCGCAGGTGGCCCTCGTGGAGCGGGCCCGGGTCGACGACCACCGCGAGGTCGGAGCCGGGCTCGGAGAGCAGCCAGGTGTTGGTGCCGTCCAGCGTCATCGGGGACGGGTTCGGCGCCAGCACGCAGAGTGCCCGGGGGGTGGCCTCGCCGCCGATGGCGGCGGCGGGGTCACCCGGGAGGAGTCCGCTCACCGGCCGCCCTCGCTGACCCGGCGCAACAGACGCGACGGAACGGCCCGGACGAGGGCGCGCTGCACCACCTCCGGGAAGGGGACGGAGTCGCCGTCACCGGGGAGAGTGCGGGTGGTCAGGCTGCGGGCGGGCATCGAGCGCGCCGTCCGGCGAGCCACGTCGTTGTGGGTCATCGGGCGTCGGTCCTTCCTCGGTGGGTTTCCGGAACTCCGGTGGTCTGTGGGTTTCGGCGCTCCCGGGACGTCGGCGGTCCGGGGACACCGGTGGTCTGCGGGTACCAGCGGTGCTACGGCCATCAGCGGTCTGCGGGAAAGTCCCCGTCGATGGTGAGCTCCTCGTACCCCGGCCAGCGGACGGTCACCCGATCGCCCCGGACCTCGGCCCGGCCGAGGACCGGGTCCAGCGACCGGCCCGCGGCCGCGTCGAGGGCCTCGGCGGCGCCGCTCACCGGCAGCAGCTCGCGCAGCACCGTGACGGTGGGCGGCAGCATGCCGAACCGGCCCTCCTCGTGGCCGCGGACCGCCTCGGCCGGGGTCAGCCAGGCGACCCGGTCGGCCTCGCCGACCTCCAGCGCGGCACGCTGGCCCGGCGGCAGGGCCGCGACGAAGAACCAGGTGTCGTACCGGCGCTCCTCGAACTCGGGGGTGACCCAGCGGGCCCAGCCGGCCAGCAGGTCACTGCGGAGCAGCAGGTCGTGCTTGCGGAGGAAGTCGGCGAAGGAGAACTCGTGGGCCTCCAGGGCGGCCCGCTCGGCGCTCCAGTCCCGGGGCTCGGCCGTGCTGGCGGCGTCCGGGCCGGCCAGCAGGACGCCGGCCTCCTCGAAGGTCTCGCGGACGGCCGCGCAGACCACCGCCTGCGCGGTCCGGGCGTCCACGCCGAGCCGCTCGGCCCACTCCTGCGGGCCCGGGCCGGCCCAGCCGATCTCGGCCTCGGCGTCGCGCGGGTCCACCCCGCCGCCCGGGTAGGCGTACATGCCGGCGGCGAAGGCCATCGAGGTGCGCCGTCGCAGCAGGTAGGCCTCCGGCCCGGCGGCCGCGTCCCGCAGCAGCACCACGGTGGCGGCGGGCCGGGGAACCGGCGGGGTCAGCTCGCCGGACTCGACCGCCCGGATCCGGGCGGGCCAGCCCGGCGGCATCGGGAGCGTCGTTGCTCGATGGTCCATGCCCGGATGCTAAGCGCACGGAGGCGGGGTTGGACAGGCCCAACCCCGCCTCGTGATCTGTCCGAACGGTGCCCGGTGGTCAGGCCCCGGCCTTGACCCGGACCTGGAGCTCGATCTCGACCGGCGCGTCCAGCGGCAGCACCGCGACGCCGACCGCGCTGCGGGCGTGCACGCCGGCCTCGCCCAGCACCTGGCCGAGCAGCTCGCTGGCGCCGTTGATGACGCCCGGCTGCCCGGTGAAGTCGGCGGCGGAGGCGACGAACCCGACCACCTTCACGACGCGCTCGATGTGGTCCAGGTCGCCGATCACCGACTTGATGGCGGCCAGCGCGTTCAGCGCGCAGGTCTGCGCGAGCTGCTTGGCCTCCTCCGGGGTGACCTCGGCGCCGACCTTGCCGGTGCTCGGCAGCTTGCCGCCCACCATCGGCAGCTGGCCGGAGGTGAAGACGAACTCGCCCGAGCGCAGGGCCGGCACGTAGGCGGCGACCGGTGCGGCCACCGGCGGCAGGGTCAGACCCAGCTCGGCGAGCTTCTCCTCGACCTTGCTCATGCGTTCTTCTCCCGCTTGAAGTAGGCCACCAGCTGCTCCGGGTTCGGGCCGGGCACGACCTGGACGAGCTCCCAGCCGTCCTCGCCGAAGTTGTCCAGAATCTGCTTGGTCGCGTGCACGAGCAGCGGCGCCGTCATGTATTCCCACTTGGTCATGGCCAGACTCTAGACGAGCGGCCCCCGCGAGCCGTGCGGCCCGCGGACGCGCGTGTGAGGTGGCCCACAAACCGGGCATGATTCAGGCCCGGCTCCCCTGATGCTCCCGGCATCCGGCGCGGTCCCTGGTTACTCTCGCGGGAGGGCACCTGTGGGATGGCGCCCGAGTGGCGCCGGCCCGCGGTGCCCCTCGGCCCTCGGCCCTCGGAGACGGACGGAGACGGAGCGTGGCACGCACCCCCGGCCAGGCGGCCCGGCGCGATCCCGACTGGGAGGGCGTCCGGCTGCACGTGGTCAGCGGAAAGGGCGGCACCGGGAAGACCACCCTGGCGGCGGCGCTGGCACTGGCCCTCGCCGCCGAGGGCAAGCGGACCCTGCTGATCGAGGTGGAGGGCCGCCAGGGCATCGCCGAGCTGTTCGGGATCGCCGCGCTGCCGTACGAGGAGCGGCGGATCGCGTCGGTCTCGCGCGCCCAGCTGGGGCTGCCCGCGGGAGGCGGGGCCGCCGGCGGCGAGGTCTTCGCCCTGGCCATCGACACCGAGCAGGCACTGCTCGAATACCTCGACATGTTCTACAAGCTCGGCCGGGCCGGCAAGGCGCTGCAGAAGGTCGGCTTCGTCGACTTCGCCACCACCGTCGCGCCCGGCGTCCGGGACGTGCTGCTCACCGGCAAGGCCTGCGAGGCGGCCCGGCGCAAGGGCCCGGACGGGCGGCGCACGTACGACGCGGTGGTGATGGACGCGCCGCCGACCGGCCGGCTCACCCGCTTCCTGAACGTGAACTCCGAGGTGGCCGGGCTGGCCCGGATCGGGCCGATCCACACCCAGGCGCAGGCCGTGATGCGGGTGCTGAGGTCGCCGGAGACCGCGGTGCACCTGGTCACCCTGCTGGAGGAGATGCCGGTGCAGGAGACCGTCGACGGCTTCGCCGAGCTGCGCGAGGCCGCCCTCCCGGTGGGCGGGGTACTGGTGAACATGGTCCGGCCCCCGGTCCTGGACGCGGCCGCGGTGGCCGCCGTCGACGGGGACCACCGCGAGGAGGTCGCGCTGGCCCTCGGCGAGGCGGGCCTCGGCGGGCGTTCGCGCAGGCCGGACACGGTCCGGGCGGCGGTGGAGCCGCTGCTCGACCCACTTCTCGAACAGGCCCGGGAGCACGCCGAGCGGGTGGAGCTGGAGCGCGAACAGCGCGCCGACCTCCAGCAGCTGAAGCTCCCCACCTACGAACTTCCGCTGCTGGGCGAGGGCGTGGACCTCGGCGGGCTCTACCGGCTGGCGGGCGAGCTGAAGCGTCAGGGGGCGGCGTGAGCGGGGGCGGCGTGGGCAACGGCGACAACGGGGTGCGCGGCAGCGGGCGCAGGCTCGGCGTGGACGAGCTGATCGACGACCCGAAGACCAGGATCATCGTCTGCTGCGGCTCGGGCGGCGTCGGCAAGACCACCACCGCCGCGGCCCTCGGGCTGCGGGCCGCCGAGCGCGGCCGCAAGGTCGTCGTGCTCACCATCGACCCGGCCCGCCGGCTCGCCCAGTCGATGGGCCTGACCGAGCTGGACAACACCCCGCGGGTGGTCAAGGGCGTCAACGGGGACGGCGAGCTCCAGGCCATGATGCTCGACATGAAGCGGACCTTCGACGAGGTCGTGCTGGCCCACGCCGAGCCCGAACGGGCCCGGGCGATCATGGAGAACCCGTTCTACCAGTCGCTCTCGGCCGGCTTCGCGGGCACCCAGGAGTACATGGCGATGGAGAAGCTCGGCCAGCTCCGCGCGGCCGAGGAGTGGGACCTCATCGTCGTCGACACCCCGCCGTCCCGGTCCGCGCTGGACTTCCTGGACGCGCCGAACCGGCTCGGGTCCTTCCTGGACGGCAAGGTGATCCGCATCCTGACCGCGCCGGCCAAGGTCGGCGGACGCAGCGCGATGAGGTTCCTGAACGCGGGGATGGGCCTGCTCACCGGCACCCTGGGCAAGATCTTCGGCGCCCAGCTGCTGACGGACGTGCAGACCTTCGTCAGCGCGATGGACTCGATGTTCGGCGGTTTCCGTGAGCGCGCCGACCGGACGTACCAGCTGCTCAAGGCACCGGGCACGGCGTTCCTCGTGGTGGCCGCACCCGAACGGGACGCGCTGCGCGAGGCGGCCTACTTCGTCGACCGCCTGGCCGCCGACCGGATGCCGCTGGCCGGACTGGTGCTCAACCGGGTGCACGGGACGGGCGCCCCCCAGCTCACCTCGGAGCGCGCGCTGGCGGCGGCCGAGGCACTGGAGGAGAACGGCTCGGAGAACGCCTCCCCGGAGGCCGAGCTGCTCGCGGCCGGACTGCTGCGGCTGCACGCGGAGCGGATGCAGATCATGGTGCGGGAGCGCCGCACCCGCGACCGCTTCGTCTCGGTCTACCCGGACGTGCCGATCGTCGAGGTCGCCGCGCTGCCCGGAGACGTCCACGACCTGGACGGGCTGCGGGCCATCGGCGACCGCCTGAGCGGTGCCGTGTAGGCCGCGGTGTGGTGACGGACTCGCGGCGCACGTCCGCGGTGACGGACCGCGGTGTGCGGTGGCGGGGTGTTCAGCCCGCCTGGGCGTAGTCCGTCAGTATCACTCCGGTGGCGAGGGACTCCTCGTACTCGGTGCGGGCGGTCTCCAGCAGCCGCCGCCACGACATCACCGTCGGCCGGCGGCGCAGCAGCGCCCGGCGCTCGCGCTCCGTCATTCCACCCCAGACCCCGAACTCCACCCGGTTGTCCAGCGCATCCGCCAGGCACTCCGTGCGGACGGGGCACCCGCTGCACACCGCCTTGGCGCGATTCTGCGCCGCCCCCTGGACGAAAAGTTCGTCCGGATCACTAGTGCGGCAGGCGGCCTGCGCACTCCAGTCGTCTACCCAGCCCATGCCGGCGCCGTCCTCTCCCGAATCGAGGCTCCCCCACGGCGGCAACGGCATATTCACCGTTGCCAGTTGAGGACGTTACGGAAGAACGACAGCTTGCAACAGCCCCTTCGGGCTCAATCTCGAATGACCCGATTGGACTATGGGTATCGGTCAGCTCACTCGTTGGAGTGACTGCAGGTCGCAAGCCTTGCCAAGAAAACGAGGACCACTCTCGCCACGCGAGCGATCACGGAGTGCCACCAAAAGCAGGGGCACAGCTGGCGACAGGTGCCTCAAAAACACTCCAGAGAGGGGCAATTCGGGCAAACCTCATCACTCACAAGAGTGAGTGATGCTGACGCACCGAAGCTGTCGCAAGCTTGTGACAAGCCTAGGCGAACACCTGCCCCGATGGAGGGGAATCCGCGACGTAGGGTTCTCCCCATGGCACCGAAGCGCCCCCAGGCACCCCAGCCCCCAGGCAACACCGGAGCTCCGCGCGGCCAGCGCCGCGGGTCACCGCTCGACTTCGCGGGACACGGAGTGAAGTTCCTGGGTGTCAGCGTGCTCTCCGGAGTCCTGCGGCATGGCCCTGCCC
>NZ_CP026498.1:7096290-7096633 GCF_002953255.1 Streptomyces sp. CB01881 | reverse complement strand
TTCAAGACCCCGCCGCTGACCCAGGCCACCCAGATCTTCGACGCCAAGGGCGGCCTGATCGCCAAGGTCTACGAGCGCGACCGCACCGTCCTGGCCGCCGACCAGATGTCGCCGTTCATGCGGCAGGCGCAGGTGGACATCGAGGACGCCCGCTTCTACGAGCACGGCGCCGTCGACCTCAAGGGCGTGCTCCGCGCGGTCGGCAAGAACGCGGAGAGCGGCACCGCCTCCCAGGGCGCGTCGACGCTGACCCAGCAGTACGTGAAGAACGTCAACGTGGAGAAGGCCGGCGACGACCAGGCCGCCGTCCTGGAGGCCCAGCGCAAGACCCTGCAAGATCCAG
>NZ_CP026498.1:6894210-7096280 GCF_002953255.1 Streptomyces sp. CB01881 | reverse complement strand
CTACGGCCACCAGGCCTACGGGGTCGAGGCCGCCTCCCAGCGGTACTTCAGCAAGAGCAACAAGGACCTCACCGTCGCCGAGGCCGCCACCCTGGCCGGCATGGTGCAGAACCCCTCGTCGTTCGACCCGGTGCGCTACCCGGAGAACACGGTCAAGCGCCGCAACGTCGTCATCGACAAGATGGTCGAGAACAAGCACATCACCGCGGACCAGGCCAAGGAGGCCAAGGCCGCCCCGCTGGGCCTGAAGTTCAAGGACCCGCAGAACGGCTGCATCACCGCCAACGCGGGCATGGGCTTCTTCTGCGACTACGTGCGCCACGTGGTAGGACCCGGTCTTCGGCAAGTCCGCCGCCGAGCGGAAGAAGTTCTGGGACCAGGGCGGCCTGAACATCTACACCACCCTCGACCCGGACAAGCAGGCCGCCGCGCAGAACGCCGTGACCACCAAGGTGAAGGTGACCGACCCGGTGTCGGCCGCCGCCACCATGATGGAGCCCGGCAGCGGCAAGATCCTCGCGATGGCCCAGACCCGCCCGTACGGCCTGGACCAGAACAAGAACCAGACCGTCGTCAACCTCAACGTCGACGCGGCGATGGGCGGCGGCAACGGCTTCCAGACCGGTTCGACGTTCAAGCCGGTGCTGGCCGCGGCCGCGCTGGAGTCGGGGATGTCCGCCACCCAGCCGTTCCCGTCCCAGAACCGGATCGACTACCCCACGATGTCCACCTGCTCGGGCACCTGGAAGAACACCGCCAAGGGCAAGGACCGCAGCGTCGGCAACGAGTCGGAGAGCGAGGTCGGCCCGTACGAGCTGAAGGAGGCCATGGCCCGCTCGGTCAACACCTACTTCGTACAGATGGAGGCGCAGGTCGGCCTCTGCGCCATGAAGCAGATGGCCAACAAGCTCGGCATCAGCCAGACCGCCAAGGGCGACCCGTTCGTCGAGGTGCCCTCGATGGTCCTCGGCACCCTGGAGCTCTCCCCGCTGACCATGGCGAACGTCTACGCGACCTTCGCCGCCCGCGGCAAGTACTGCACCCCGATCGCCATCAACAAGATCACCACGGTGGACGGCAAGGACGTCAAGGTCCCGCAGTCGACCTGCAACCAGGCCTACTCCGAGAGCACCGCGGACAACCTCAACGCCGTCCTGCTCAACGTGACCGAGAAGGGCACCGGTGCCTCCCTCGGGCTGGAGGGCGGCCGGCAGATCGCCGGTAAGACCGGTACCACCGACGAGAAGAAGGCCGCCTGGTTCAGCGGCTACACCCCGCAGCTCGCCACCTCCGTCTGGCTCGGCGGCCCGGCCGGCGGTGTGAAGATGAAGAACATCAAGATCGGCGACACCTACTACGGCAGCGACGGCGTCTTCGGCGCCACCGGCCCGGGCCCGATCTGGCAGATGGCGATGAACCAGGCCCTGCGCGGCGCCCCCCTGGAGACGCTGCCCACCGTCAACATCCCGGACCCGGTCAAGGCCGATCCCACCCCGCCCGCCACCCCGCCGAACGGCGACGCGGCCGCGGCCACGGCCACGGGCGGCGGCAACCCCGGCGGGAACCCGGGTGGCGGCAACCCCGGCGGCGGCAACCCCGGCGGCGGCAACCCGGGTGGTGGCAACCCCGGCGGGATGATCGGCGGCGGGTTCACCTTCCCGCCGGGCGTCATCGGCGGGAACGGCAACGGGAACGGCAACGGCAACGGCGGCCGGCACTAGCCGGGACCGGCACGCGAAAGGGCGCCCTCCGAGCGATCGCTCGGGGGGCGCCCTCGTGTCTGCGCGCCGGTTCGGGCGCGTCGGGGGGTGCTGGTACCGGTACCGGTGCTTGTGCCGCTGCTGTTGCCGGTGCTTGTGCCGGCGCTGCGGGCGGCGCTCGTGCTGCGCGTCAGCCGGTGAGCGCGGCCTTCACGGCGGCGGCCACCCGGCCGCCCTCGGCCAGACCGTCCACCTTCGGCTTCACCAGCTTCATCACGGCGCCCATGCCCTGCGGACCGGTCGCCCCGCTCTCGGCGACGGCGGCGGCCACGATCGCCGTCAGCTCCTCGTCGGAGAGCTGCTTGGGCAGGTAGCCGGCCAGCACCTCGCCCTCCGCCCGCTCCCGGGCGGCCTGGTCGACCCGGCCCGCACCGTCGAACGCCTCGGCGGCCTCCCGGCGCTTCTTCGCCTCACGCGCGAGCACCTTCAGCACCTCGGCGTCCGACAGCTCGCGCTTCTCCTTGCCCGCCACCTCCTCGCTGGTGACGGCGGAGAGCGTGAGCCGAATGGTGGACGAGCGCAGCTCGTCCCGGTCCTTGATGGCAGCCGTGAGGTCCTCCTGCAGCTGCTCCTTGAGCGTGGTCATGGCCCCGAGTCTCCCACCTGCGGCGTTCGGCTGCCCGCCATTAACGCAAGGCCCCTCCGCAACGCGCAGACTCCCGCCTCCCGCGACTCCTCATACCGGTTGCCCGACCGCCGCCGGGGAGCCTGCCACCGCACGGGCCCCGCGGGACGCGGTCCGGTCGCCGCGGGACGCGGGCGCCGCGCTCTGGCTCGGCCCCGGCGCCCGCCTCGGCGACCGGGTCGGCGCACCGGTCACCGCCGCCGACGGCTGCGAGCTCCGCAGCCTGCACCCCGGCTCCCGGATCCGGCTCACCCGGCAGCCCGCCGGCCGGGCCGGGAGCACCACCGTGCAGCTGACCGTCACACCCGTCGGCGGCGGCACTGTGCTCCGCTTCCACCAGGAGCGGCTCGACGACCCCGCCGAACGCGCCCGGCAGCGCGAGCACTGGCGATCCCGTGATCGACGCCTTCGCCGCCGAGCCGGCACCGCACCGGGGGCGTACGGAGCAGGACGGCGTGTCCCCACCTGCCGCCCGGACGTTCACCAGCTGATCCGCCGTCTGAGAGCATGGAGCGATGCGACCGCTGTACTCCGTCCCCCTCGGAATCGCCGCCACCGGCGCCGCCTGCCTCGCCTACTCCGTCGGGTACGAGGTCCGTTCCTTCCGGCTCCGCCGGGTCGAGATCCCCGTCCTGCCCCGGGGCGCCCGCCCCATCCGGGTCCTACAGGTCTCCGACATCCACATGGTGAGCGGGCAGGGCAAGAAGCAGCGCTGGCTGCAGAGCCTCGCGGGTCTGCGCCCCGACCTGGTGGTCAACACCGGCGACAACCTCTCCGACCCGCTCGGCGTCCCGGCCACGCTCGACGCGCTCGGACCGCTGATGGAGTTCCCCGGCGTCTACGTCTTCGGGTCCAACGACTACTACGGTCCGGCCCGCAAGAACCCGGCCCGCTACCTCCAGGCGATGCGCAGCGGCATCCACGGCATGAACAACCCCGACGGCACCGCGAGCCGCGGCATCAGCGGCGCCGTCCACAACCCGTGGGAGAAGCTGCGCGACGGCTTCGACTCGGCCGGGTGGCTCGACCTCACCAACGCCCGCGGCCGGCTGAACATCGGCGGCCTCGACCTGGAGTTCACCGGCCTCGACGACCCGCACATCCGCCGCGACCGCTACAGCGAGGTCGCCGGCGGCCCCTCCGCCGACGCCGACCTCTCGCTCGCCGTCGTCCACGCGCCCTACCTCCGCGTCCTGGACGCCTTCACCGCCGACCGCTACCCGCTGATCCTCGCCGGACACACCCACGGCGGCCAGCTCTGCATCCCCTTCTACGGCGCCCTGGTCACCAACTGCGACCTCGACGCCAAGCGGGTCAAGGGCCTCTCCACCCACCAGGCCGGCGGCCGCCGCTCCTACCTCCACGTCTCCGCGGGCTGCGGCACCAACCGCTACACCCCGGTCCGTTTCGCCTGCCCCCCCGAGGCCACCCTCCTCACCCTCACCCCGGCCCCCTGACCTGCGCCGGACGCCCGCCGGGAATCGGATTTCGTCTCTCGGCGAGCGTCCGGTAGAGTTCTACTCGTCGCGAAGGAGACGGAGCGACAAACAGAAAGACCGGGGTGTGGCGCAGCTTGGTAGCGCGCTTCGTTCGGGACGAAGAGGCCGTGGGTTCAAATCCCGCCACCCCGACCCAGTAAGACCAGCTCAGGGCCGGTCTCCCGCAAGGGAGACCGGCCCTGACTGGCTTTCCGGGGACTCTCGGGAGAATCCTGGGAGAAAACCGCTCGGATGACCTCCCGGCGGCTCTCCTACTGACCGATCCTCAGCAACGTGTCGAGCACCTTCACGGGCGATCCCGGCGACATCCGCCGGCGGGCTTCGAGTGACGCGTCCCACACTGCGGTGAGGTCGTCCATGAGCTTGCTCCGCATCTCGGGCGTGATGTGCGAGTAGCGAGCCTGGACCGACCCGTCCTCGTGCCCCATCCGCTCGTCCTTGAGCTTCGGAGGTGTGCCGAACTCGTCCATCATCGTCTTGTGCGTGTGCCGCAGACCGTGCGGCGTGAGACCGCGCTGGATCGGCAGCCAGCACGCCTCCGCCCGGCCAGCGGCGCCTCGGCCGCGCGCCGGGATGCCCGGCCACGGCTCGGCGATCAGCGGCACCGGACGGGCCTCTTCCGGAGCCTTCTTCGGGTACCAGCCGGTGGCCGCCGGGTGGAACAGCCACGTGGCGAAGCCGTTCCGGCGCCAGTGCGCGGCGTTCTCGCCCGACGACCAGAACCGGATGAAGCCGAGATCGGCGATCGCCTTCTCGACCCGGGACCGGGTGTCGAGGGCCACCGCGTGCGGGCGGTTGAGCACATTGGAGACGGTCCCGGTGGAGACGCCGGCGGCGCGGGCCACGTCCACCAGCTTCGCGCCAGGCCGACGGGCGGCTCCGTTGGCGGCGCCGTGCCCGCTGAAGAGGTACCGCAGGCCATGGCACTCGCACGGCTTCGTGCCGACGCGGCCAACCTGCCCGGTGAGCAGGCCGGACAGGAAGGGCGGGGCATCGATCGTCCGGTAGGAGTCGTCCTTGGGCGGGCAGCGGTGCAGCTCACCGGAGTCCAGCTCGTACAACTGCCATTCGACGCGCACGGCCGCCGGGCGGATGAACCCGGTCTCCAACCCGACGATCTCTCCCCAGCGCATGCCGGTGTAGCCCTTGGTCACGACCCCGACGAACTCGTCGTCCCGGCCCGACAGCAGCGCGGTCCGTTCGGCGATCAGCAGGATGCCGAGCGCCGTGGTGATCACCTTCTCGCGGCTGCGGTTGCGCGAGCGCCCAGCACGCTTGCCCCGGCCGCGCCGCCGGGTCGCCGGGTTGGAGTCGCGCAGTCCAGCGTCGACAGCGTCGGCGAGGACCAGGTGCAGCGTGCCGCGCCACGTCTTGATGCTGCTCGGCGCGTAGCCGCGCTCGCGCTCAGTGCGCTCCCACCCGTCGACCGCGCCCTTGGTGATCTCGTCGAGGTAGGCACCCTCGAACTCCGGGAGCAGGTGTTCTTCGATGTGGCGGCGGTAGTTTTGCATGGTCGACGCAGCGAGGTCCTGGTCCTCGTACCAGGCGCTGGCGTACTCGCCGAACGTCATTCGCTCAGGCTCCGAAGCGGCGGGCTGCTGAGCGGCTTCCTTGGCAACCTCCTCCTCGGCAATCGCGGCGGCCTTTTCGGCCGCGCGCTTGGTCTTGTAGCGGACCGCCTTCCCGTTGGCGTCGAGGACGGTCCCGTATTTGCCGGGTGCGATCTTGTACCGGGCGCGCCAGTAGTCGCCGCGGTTCTCGCCGTATCCCAATGTGATCTCTCCAAAGCAGGAGCCCGCCCGGCGGAGCCACCGGGCGGGCTTTTGAGTGTGGTCAGGCAGCGTCCTGCTGCTGAAGCAGAGCCCTGCGCGGCATCCGCGCACGAAGTCGGACAACGGGCCGGGTCTGCTGCGCGTCACGAGCCGGCTCCTTCGGGACGGCGGCGGCAGCGATCTTTATCTGCGGCGCAGCCACAGTGGCCGGCCGCACCTCGTACATGCGGACGATCTCGGCGAACTGGTCAGCCGTGAATCGGTAGGCACGTCCAGGCTTGGTGAAGGGGATCCGCCCGCGACGGGCCTGTTCCTTCACCCACCACTCAGACATGCCGATGGCTGTGGCGATGTCGGCCGGGTAGTAGAGCGGCGGCAGTTGCCCCCTGCCCTTGCGCATGAAGACCCTCCAGATCATCGGCGGCGGGGCTTCGCCCCTTTCCTTCTCTGGGATCCGCTACCAGCGCTACTGCCGCTACCTCCCTGGTCAGGGGCATGTTTCTGGTAGCGGATTTGGTAGCGGTAGCGGATTGGTGCCACTCCCGCCGGGTGGCGGGAGCGGCGGTGCGGGCTACGGGAGCGCGGCTTCGGCGGTGGCGTGCTCCGGGGCGGGCAGCGGGTTCGTATCCGCTACCGCTACCGGTTCCGCTACCGGGAACAGGGGCCTGACCTGCGCGGTAGCGGCGGTAGCGCTGGTAGCGGATTCCTGGGAGCGGAGCGGGCAGTACCGCAGCCAGGCGTCGGCGAGGTCGGCGGCGTAGTAGCCCTTGGCGACCGTGCGGGGGCCGGTCTTGATGTTGCGGGGCTTGATGGGGTCGTTGTCGGCGGTGACGTAGTCGCCGAGCATCCGGGCGAGGGCGCGGGTGGTGAGCGGTTTGCCGTCGAGGTCGGCCCACGGGGCGTCGTCCATGGCGGTGAGCTGGTCGACCAGGTCGGCGCTGAGCATCCGTTCGGCGCCGTTGAAGATGTCGCGCAGGTCGGCGAGCAGGCGGATGCCGACGGAGCCCTTGTCGTTGGCCTTGGCAGCGGTGACGAGCTGGACGCAGGCGGCTCGGGCCCGGGCGGGCCAGTGGCCGCCGGCGGCATCGGCGACGGCGATCAGGGGTTCCCACACGTCGGCGGGGCGGTCGCTGATGCCGTCGGGAAGCTCCGGCCACGCCTCGTGGAGCTGGTCGCGGACGCCGTCGGCCCAGGCGGCGAGGCGGTCGCGCAGCGCGTGCCCCTCGGCCTTGTGGATGCGCTCGCGGAAGGGCTCGACCTTCTCGTTGGGGGCGCGGCGACGCATCCGGATGATGATCGAGCGGCTCATGATGGTGTCGGGCAGGTCGCCGAGCCCGCCCATCGCGAGGGCCGAGTAGACGGGGAAGGGCTGGACGGTCTGGGTGGAACCGTCGCCGACGCAGCGCAGCACGACGCCGCTGCGGCGGTGGCCGGAGTTGATGAGGCCGCGCAGGTCCTCGTTCCCGGCGGCCTTGGGGCCGAAGGTGGCGTCGACCTCGTCGAACAGGACGGTCGGGCGGGCCTCGGTGTCGGACACGGAGCGGAACAGCGCGGCCGGGCTCACGTCGGTGGTCAGGATCGGCCTGGGGGCGACGGTTTCGATGATCTCCAGCGCCCGGGTCTTGCCGGAGCCGGGCTCCGGGGAGAGGAACGCGATCCGCGGGGTGGACTCGAAGCAGTCGAGCAGGTGGGTGTGGGCGTCCCACAGGACTACGGCGACGTAGGCGGCCTCGCTGGGGAAGACGTTGAAGCGCCGGTGATGGGATTCGACGGCGTCGAGCAGGGCCGCGCCGTCCTCGGGCCCGCTCCCGCCGGGGTTCTGAGGGCTCTTAAGGGGGGAGCGGGCGGGCGTGCTCATGCGGCGTCTCCGGCGGGGTTGTGGGCGATGGACCAGTCGAGGGCGCTGGTGATGGTCGCGGCGGCGTCGCGCGCGGGCAGGCCGGCCTGCTCCGCCGCCCCCTTAAGAGCGTCTTCGACCTCACCACGGCTGAGCCGGCCGTCGGCGACGAAGCGGCCCAGGGCGCGGGCGGCCCGGGTGAGCGTCCAGTTCCGGTTGCCCTCGGCGGCGTTGGCGACGTTGGCGCTCTCGTTGCGCAGGGCGGCGTCGGCGTACCCGGGCCGGCGGCCCGCCCGGCTGCTCAGCGGGACGACCGGGGTGGCCGGCCGGGGCGGCGGGGCGAGCAGGGTGTGGAGCCAGGCGGGCAGCGGCACGGGGCCGGTGTCGAGGACGGCCTCGTAGCGGTGTCCGGCGACGGTGCTGCCCGCGGCGACGACGTAGCCGCCGCCGGCCCGGGTGTCGATCCACCGGCCCAGCCCGGTGCCACGCTCGCCCGCCGTGTTGCGCAGGCCCGACCCGGCCGGGGCGGCGAAGTACAGGTGGGTGCCGCCGCTCGGGGTGCGGACGGTGTAGGTCCCGGACGGGTACGCCCGGCCGTAACGCTCGCACAGCGCGGCCAGCACGCCGGCCCCGTCCCGCGGCCCGGCCGGGCCGACGGGCAGCGGGGTGCCGGGCTTGGGGGTGTCGAGGTCGACCACGACCAGGTGGGACGGGCCGGTGGCCAGGCCGATCCCGTACGGGCCGTGCGACCACGTCCGCCAGATGACAGCGGGGTCGCAGGTGGCCCGCTGCTCCCAGCCCTGGTGGCCGGTGGTGCAGGCGGCGGTGCGGGGGCAGCGGGCGGAGGAGTGGAGTGCGGGCTTCTTGCTGCCGGGCAGCAGCGGGAAGACGCGCCAGCCGCGTTCGGCGGCGGTGAGCGCGGCGGCGAGCAGGGGGTTGCCGGTCATGCGGCGAGTCCCTTCGGTGGACGGGCCCGGGGCCGACGGGCAGGGTCGGCCCCGGGCGAGGTGAGGGGTGGTCAGAACAGGCCGTCGGGGCCGTCGGCCGCGGCGGCGGCCTGCCGGGCCTTGTGGGCGTTGCGGCGGGTGGCGTCGTGGCAGGCCGGGCACCATGCGGCGAGGGCCTGCTTGGGCAGGGTGGCGATGTGATGCGGGGGCAGGAGCAGGCTGTCCGGGTCGGCGGGTGCGGCCAGGAGCCGGGCGGCGCCGGTGCCGTGGCGGGGGCCGTATCCGCCGTGGACGGTCTTGCAGCGGCCGCCGTCCTTGTCGTGGCTGGTGCCGCAGGTGCCGCGGCACTGGCAGCGGCCGGCGGCGGCCGCGATGACGGCCTGCCACAGGCCGTTGCCGCCCAGCGGCGGGACGCGGCCGGTCATGCGGCCGCCTCCCCGGAGCCGGTCCGGATCTGGGCGGCGGCCTGCCGGCCGATCAGTTCGGTGTAGGCGGGCGGGATGGCTTCGCGCAGGCCGTCGCGGCTGGCCCACGGCATGCCCATCACAGCCTCGCTGCGGGCGAGGGGGACGTCGGAGAAGTTGCCGACGACGTGCATGAACTCGTGGCCGGCGACGGGGCGGCCCATCTTCGCCAGCGGCGCCACGTGGTCCGGGTGCGGCGGCGGGACGACGGTGAGGCCGCCGCCAGGCTCGAACAGGCGGTGCCGGTAGGTGCGCAGGCCGAACGCCGCGCCGCAGAGCATCACCGGGTCCCGCAGTTCGGGCCGGGCCTCTTCGACGTTCTCGATCACCCACGGCCGCCCGGTGCCCTCCAGGGCAGCGCGGGTGGGGCCGATGAGGTCGGGGTGCTCGCGGCCCCGGATCTTCTGGCAGCGGGTGTAGCGCTGGCACGGCGGGGAGGCGTGGATGAAGTCGAAGAGGTGCCCGTGCTCGGCGATGAAGGCCACGGCGTCGGCCTGGATGAACGCGAAGGGGTTCCTCGGCTGCGGGGCGTTGTCGACGCTGAAGACGTCGTATCCGGCGAGCCAGTAGCCCATGCCGGCACCGCCCTGGCACCCGTAGGTGTCCAGGACGGTCATGCCGTTCCACGGGCGGCCCGGGAGCCAGCCGGCCCGCGGACGGGCGGCCAGGGACAGGGCGACGGCGCTCACAGGGCACCCCCGGTGAGGCCGTTGACCAGCGGGGTGAGGTGCTGGTTGGCGTACTGGGCGAGGGCGGCGACCACGGTCTTGGCCTCGTGGGTGAGCGTGCGCCCGGGCCGGACGGCGGTGGGCCGGATCAGGATGCCGTCGGGGATGGGGAGGAGCACGGTGGCGGCGACCAGCACGGCCGGGCGGTCGGTGCGCTCGGGGCCGGCCAGGCAGGTCCAGGACTCGCCGGCGTGCGTCCACGAGTCGAGCTGCCAGTCCAGCGGGCGTCCGGCGGGGCGGCTCGTGAGCGCGGCGTGGCGCAGGCCGACCTTCGCGCAGAACTGCGCGCCGCCGTGGTGGTCGCGGTAGACGTCGAGCGGGTGGATGTCGGGGCGCACGGCCGCGTAGCCCGGCGACATGACCGGGGTGGTGGCCGTGCGCCACGCGGCGGCGGCGAAGTCCACCGGGCGGAGCGGCTCGCCGTCGTCGTGGAAGTCGCCGGCGTGCTGGGCGAGGTAGGCGCCGTAGCGGGAGTGGCCGTCGCCGGCGCGCTCCCGGTCGGCGGTGTCGTCGGTGACGACGAGCGCGGAGGGGTTGTACTGGGGCATGCTGGAGTCCTCTGGTCTCTGCGAGGGGATCGGATCGGCCCCGCAGCAGCCGGACGACCTTGCCGGGATGGCCGGCTGCTGCGGGGTTTCGTGCTGTCCGGGGCGTGGTGGGGCTAGAACGGCGGCTCGGTGGGGCCGTCGGCCGGGGTGCCGTTCCAGCCGCCGCCGGGTGCGGGCGGGGTGGCGGTGGACCACTGGTCGGCGGGCCGCGCGGGCGCGTTGCCGGTGCGCTGGGCCTTGGTGACCGTGGCGGTGGCGAACCGCAGCGAGGGGCCGATGTCCTCGACGTCGAGGCCGAGCATGGAGCGGTTCTCGCCCTGGTCGGTCTGCCAGTTGTGCTGGACGAGACGGCCGGTGACGATCACGCGCATGCCCTTGGTGAGGGACTCGGCGGTGTGCTCGGCGATCTCGCGCCAGGCGGTGGCGCGCAGGAACAGCGCGGTGCCGTCCTTCCACTGGCCGCTGGTCTTGTCGTAGGCGCGGGGGGTGGAGGCGATGGTGAAGCGGGCCATCGCCACCCCGGCCGGGGTGAACCGGAGTTCGGGGTCGTCGGTCAGGTTGCCGACGACGGTGATCGGGGTCTCTCCCACGGACACGGGTGCCTCCAGAAGGCGTTGGGGTGGTCCGGGAGCGGGGTCTGCCCGGTCCCCCGCACCGCCCGGGCCCCGCCGCCGGCTGCGGCGTGGTCCGGGTGGAACGGCCGGTCGGGCAGGCCGGTCGGCTAGAACAGGGGCTCGTCGGAGTAGACGGGCATGGTCCGGCTGAGCCAGTGGCGGACGATCCAGCGCGGGATGGGGAGCAGGCGGCGGACCTGGTCGGGGTTCCAGCAGGTGCACCAGACGTCCTCGGTGCCGGCGTACTCGCCGGTGTCGTAGTCGCCGTAGTCCTCGGTCCAGCCGCCCTCGCCCTGGCAGTCGGGGCAGTGTGGGTCGGGGGTGTCGGTCAGCTCGATCGCGGGCTTGGGCCAGACGTTGAAGCGCAGACGCATGCGGGACATGGCGTTTCTCCTGGTCAGCGGTTGCGGTTGGAGACGGTGACGTTGACGTTCACGGCGCCCTGCCCGCCGCCCCGGCCGCCCCCGCCGCCGGTGGTCTTGGCGAGGGCGTAGGCGCCGACTCCGATCGCGGCGAGGCCGCCGACGCTCCCGGCGGCGGCCGCGACGGCCTGGACGGCGTAGCCGATGCCGAGTCCGCCGGCGCCGAGGGCGAAGCCGCCGGCGAGCAGGCGGGCGGGCCACGGGTCGCGCGTCGGGGCGGGGGCGGTGATGACGGCCGGCTGCTGCGGTATCGGCATCTGCGTGTAGGCCAGGGGCACCGGCAGCGCTGCGGCGCTCGGGTAGAGCGCGGGCGGGGCGGCGAGCGGAGTGGGGTGGGTGTAGTAGGGGGTGCCGTCCTGGGTGTAGAGCACCGGGGCGGCGAACGGCTGCGAGGCGTGCGGGGTGTGGTGCACGGTGCTCTCCTGTCGGCGGGGTGGTGGTCGGGTCGCGGTGGGGTCAGTGGCCGGAGACGAGTCGGACGAGCGAGGCGAGGAAGTCGTTGACGGGTCCGGCGACGCCGGTGGAGGCGGCGGTGAAACCGGACAGCCAGAGCACGAGCGCGGTGGGCAGGGCCACGCGCCGGCCCCGGATGAGGACGGCGGAGATGATCGCGAACAGGATGGTGGTGCTGAGCGCAACGATCACGGCGGGGCTCTTTTCGGTGAGCGGTTCGGGTGTGGAGCGGCCCGCCCGGGCAGGCCGTGGAGCTGTCGCCTAGGGCTGTCGCCCGTGCTGTCGTGTGAGCTGTCGCGCGACTGTCGTGACGACTGTCGCCCCGCAGGTCAGAGGGGGGTTTCGGGGCCTCTGGGCCTGGTTTCCCCTTCCTGCCCGGGCGGGGCGACAGCTCGGGCGACAGCGAAGTGGTCAGTCCTCGGCCGGGGGGTTCTGCGCGAACCGGCGGTGGACGTAGCGGGTCTTGTTTCCCTCACCGACGCGGACGGCCTCACCGGTCTCGGCCCACTCCTTGAGCCAGCCGTTGATGGTCTGCCGGGTGGTCCCGAAGTCGGGCTTCAGGACCCGTTCCATGGCGGAGGCGCCAGTGCCGTCGGGGCCGGCGTCGAGCAGCAGTTGGAGCGCGGCGTCCTTCGCGGCGGGTGTCTCGGGCGTGGTGGTCTCGCGGCCGGTGGTCCAGGTGGAGGGGTTCGACCAGTCGACGCCGGGCGGGGTGGGGTCGGGCTTGACGGCGTCGGGCAGGAGCCAGATGGATTCGAGGTCGTCGGGGCCGGCGGCCGGGGTGGTGGCGGGCTGGTCCCAGTGGGCGGTGGCCTTCCACCCGCCGACGGCGGCCTCACCCCGCCCCGGCCCGCCCGCCGGACCGGCGGCGGGCGAGGGTGTAGCCGCGGCCGCGACGGGGGCGGTGTCGGCGCTGGCCCACAGGTGGCCGCAGCGCTCGATCAGCCAGCGGTCGGTGTAGTCGGCGCCGGCAGCCTCCAGCGACGGGGCGTCCAGGCCCGGGCGCCGGTGGGAGGTGAGCGCGCTGATCTCCTCGATCATGTCGGGCGTGATGCGCCACTGCCGGCCCTTGGCGGGCTGCTTGCCCTCGGTTCCGACCAACACTGACCCCGGCCCCGAGAAGCTGTCCTCGGCGCGCAGGGCGCGCCAGCCGAAGAGGTGGCCCAGCTCGGAGTCCTCCAGGGCGCCGGTGGCGAGGCGGTTGGAGGCCATTTTGCGGACCAGTGGGTCGGGCATGACGTCCTGGGTGACGCGCAGGACGGAGATGACGGCGCGGATTGCCATGGCGCGGGCGATGCGGACGACCTCGGAGACGCCGGCGAGGACGGCGCGGGCCTCGCGGGTGGCGGCGGCCTCGGCGCCCTCGTCCATGACGATGACGATCTCCGGCACTGCCGGGGAGACGGGCAGCTTGTCGTCGTTGGCGTCGCGCATGGCGTCCTGGTAGGCGGCCTTGCGACGCTTGGCGATGCGGACGGCGGCGGCGAGCATGCGCTTGGCCTCTTCGGGGGTGGAGGCGACCCAGTCCACGCCCGGCACCGGGATGGTGGCGTCGGCCCAGCGGGAGCCGGGACGGCGGAGTTGGGCGTCGCGCCAGGCGTTGAGCCAGGGCAGGCCGATGCTCCCGCCGTTGAGGTCGATCACCCACACGAGCACGTCGTTCGTCTGGTCGAGGCGGGCGATCAGGGTGTGGAGCCAGTTCGTCTTGCCGGTCCCGGTGGGGCCGGTGACGATGGTGGACGCCTGCCGCAGGTCCATCTCCGCCCGCGCCCCGTCGGACAGCAGGGCGAGGGGGATCGGGTTGTTAACGGTGGTGGTCTCGGCCATCTCGCCCATGGGGAAGGGGAGTTCCTCGCCGGTGAGGTTGCGGGTGGTGACCTGGATGAGCACGCGGCGCCGGGAGATGCCGGGCATGGTCTGGAGGCCGCAGCCGTCGGGGAGGTCGAGGTCGGAGCCGAGGGCCTCGGTGCGGTCGGTGATGGCCCGCCGGGTGGTGCCGCCCTCGGGAAGCTCGATCTCCAGGGTGTAGCCGGCGCCGGAGGGCCAGTGCTTGATGCCGAGCACGGTGACGTCGACGTGGCAGACGCGCTTGATGCGGTCGGTCCATTCGGCGGCGAGCTGGCGGCGGGCGCCGATCAGCAGCAGGTGGTGGCGCTTGGCCTGCTCGACCTCCTCGTGGGCGGCGAACGCGACGCTCAGGGTGCCGGCGGCGATCCCGGCGACGGCCAGCGATCCGATCTCGGGCCACTGCCAGGGGCCGCCGTGGGCGAGGGCCCACGACGACCAGCCGCCGGCGGTCATCCAGCACGCGCCCCTGAACGCCAGCGTCGCGCTGGTCAGACGCTTGCGCAGGCCGGCGCCGAGGGTGCCGAGCGCCCCGGCGGCCCCGGCCGCGAGCGCCCAGCCGGCGGGCATGCCGCCGGCGTGGCCGAGGGCGGTGGTGGTCAGGGCGCCGGCGGTGGCGTTGAGGGTGCCGGACAGCGGGCCGTGTCCGGCCTTCCAGTCCACCCGGGACCGGGACGGCGCGGGGTTCTTCTTCTTCGGGGACTTCGGGGTGTCGGTCATGACGGGCGGCTCCAGCCGGAGTGCGGGCCGGGCCGCCCACGTGGTGTGGGCGGCCCGGCGGGACGTCGTTGGTGCTGGGGTGGGTTGGCGGTGGGTCAGACGTTCCACTTCCGCTCGGCCTCCAGGCCGTTGCGCGGGTTTTCGTGGCGCTCCAGGTCCTCGGCGTGGGCCTTGCGGAAGGTGGCGCCGACCTCTTCCAGGGCCTGGACGACCTTGCCCATGGCGCGGTAGCCCTCGGCGATCTCCTCCGGGACGACCGGGTCCAGCGGCAGCTGCTCGGCGCCCTTCTCCGCGAGCACGCGCAGCACGTCCTGGATGGTGGCGAAGGCGACGGGGAGGTCGTCGGCGAGGGCCTGGAACTCGATCATGTTCTCGGGGTCGAAGGTGGTCGCGGCCTGCAAGAGGACGTCGGCGGCGGAGGAGAGGCTGAAGGTGGCGGCGGTGCCGTCGAGGTCGGTCACGGTGGTGGGCTCCTTCACGGTGGGCTTGCCGAGGGTGATCGGGTCGGCGGTGCGGGTGCGGCCCGGGGCGGTGCCGATGCGGGCGAAGAGGCTGGCCGTGTCGACGGTCCACGCACCGACACCGCCGACGGCTGCCGGGGTCGGGCTGGGGCGGCCGGGGACGTTGACGCTCTGCGCGGGGACCGGCACCGCGGGCAGCGGGCCCCCGGCCTGGCCGGCGGTCGGTGCGGTCGTGGCGGGGGTGGTGGTGCCGCGGATCGCGGCGTCCCTCGCGGCCCGCACGGCGCGGGCGCGGGCGGCCATCCGGGTCCAGGTGCGGCGCATGTGGCCGGCGACTTTGCCCTTGTGGCGCCAGTTGCCTACCGCCGCCGACGCGAGACCGACCAGGCCGGTCGCGGCCACGGCGCCGGCCATCCGGGCCCGGTGGCGCATCGCGGAGCGGCGCAGGGCCTTCGCCTGCACCGGCGACACGCCCCCACGGCCCAGGGACGCCGCGGCGGGGCTCTTGGAGACGGCCCCGGCGCCGGTGGCGGGGTCGATCCCGGCCGCTCGTTCGGCCTTGGCCTGGCCCTTCGCGACCCGCCGGGCCGTACGCTCGGCGACCTTCGCCAACCGCTCGTCCCTGCGCGCGGCCCGGCCGGCGCCCACCGGATCGGCGGCGGCCCCGGCCGCGCCGGAGCGGTGCGCGCCAGCGGCCTTGGCCAGGGTGTGGGCGGCGCCGGACGCCACCCGGTGTCGCAGCCCGTTCCCGGACCGGCCGGCATTCCCGGGGCGGCTGTTCGGCGTTCCGGGGGCGGAAGTGCCGCCGGACGCTCCGGCGGCACTGCGGTGAGTGGTCGGGGACGGTGTGGTGGCCGGTCGGCCCATGGAGGACGGTCCTTTCCGAGGCGCGGCGGACTGGGCGGGGACGGACGCGGACCGATGGAGCGTGCCGCCGCCGCGGGCGCCCGCAGCCCCGTAGCGGCCCTGCGCGGAGCCGGAGGTGGAGCCACCGGCCTGCGGCGTGGTGCGGCGGCCGGCAGCCGGGGTGAAGACACCACCCGCCCCCGCACGCTGGGCGGTGACGGCCCGTCGTACCGCGGCGTTCGGGGTGCGCTGGCGGGCGGTGCGGACCCGGCGGGCCAGACCGCCGACCGCGACAACACCCGCCGCCGTACCGGCCACGGCCAGGGTGGCCGGGCCACCGAGGGACAGGGCCCCGGCGCCGAGGCCGCCGAGCGCGTTCGCCACGGCCACCGCCAGCGGCACACCGGGCACCGCCCCGGCCGGCGGGGCCGCGGGCGCCGCCGGGGCGGTGGCCGTGGCGGGCGGTTGGGTCTGGGGAGCGGGAACGACCTCGACCAGGGCCGGGGCAGGGGATTCGGACACGACGGTGCCTCCCGTCTTCACTGCCGGGCCGGGGCGACGGCATCGCCGGTGGCGGTGCGCTCGACCACGGGCTTGGCCAGGTCGCGGTGGGTGAGGGTGACCCGGGTGCCGGTCTTGCCCAGGCGCCGGGCCAGCACCTGGGCGACCGTGGCGGCGCGGTGGCGGCCGCCCGCGCACCCGACGGCGACGGTCAGCGGTGCCTCGGTGGGGCCGGCGTCGAACGCGTCGACCAGCAGCGCGGTGGAGGTGATCAGCTCCCGGATGCCCGGGGTGGCCATCACCGCCTGGCGCACGGGCAGGTCGTGGGCGTTCATGTAGCGCAGGGCCGGGCGGACGTGCGGGTCCAGGAAGTGCCGGCGCAGGTCGAGCACGAGGTGCGCGCCCGCGGGCGGGGCGCCGTGCAGGTAGCCGAACGAGACGACGTTGATCTCGGTCAGGGCCATGACATGGTCTCCCTTGCGGAAGGGGTAGCGGTGCAGGTCGGGAGGGGTTCAGGCCGCGAGGGCGGCGCCGTCCGCGCAGGGAAGGCAGGTGCCGAGGTGCGCGGGCAGCACGTAGCCGGCGACCCGGCCGCAGGCGCGGCAGGTGCGGCGGGCGGCGTTGGCCTTGGCGAGGGCGGCGGCCCTCGCCTCGGTCATGGGCCGGACGGGCTTGGCGTGGTCGAGCCGGTACAGGTAGGCGGGGCGGGTGCCGCCGAAGCGGGAGCGCCACATGACCTGCCCGGCGACAGGCTGCCCGCCGGGACGCAGACCGCGGGCACGGAGCTGGCGGCGGGTGAAGAGACCACACGGCGCCATGCGCCACGGATAGGTGGGGGTGCCGCCGTGGTGGCGGCCCTCCGGGTCCCAGTGCCGGGGCCCGCTCACGCGGCCACCCACTCACCGTCGGCGGCGTGGTCCTCGGCCAGCCGCTTGTAGACGCGGCTGACGTAGGACGGTGCGCGGGTGGAACGCCGGGCCGCTTCGCGCTGGGAGATCCCGTCGCGCCAGCACTGCTCGATCACAGCGGCGGCGGCCGTCTCGTCCAGCCGCACCGCCTCCGGCTCCTCCTCGTTCTCGGCGCCGGGCGGGCCGGTGAACGGGCCGGCAGATGCGTCGTGGTCGGCGGTGTTCACCGGGGTGTCGGACGTGTTCACCGCGGGCAACCCGGTGAGCGCGTCGGTGTACACCGGCCCGGCGTCGGCACCGCCGAAGGCGTCCGGGGTGACGTCGAGGGGGGCTGCGGCCGGCTCCTCAGGAGATGAGGTGTTCACCGGGCGAGCGGGGGTGAGCACCGCCCCGGCGGGTGGCGTGTTCACCGGACCCTCCGGCGGCGCCAGGACCGCTGCCGCAGCAGCCGGGACCGGTACCGACGGGATGCCCGGGGCGGACTGCGGGGCGGGGGTGAACGGGGTCGGCGGGAGGGTGAACAGCGGGGTGTTCACCGCTTCCCGGGCGGCCCGCGGGATGGGTGCGGGCCGGTTGCGCAGCGGCGGCCGGGTCCGGCGGGCGAGGCGGGCCAGGGCCCGGCGGTAGGCCGGTCCGGCCTCCGCGACCAGCAGCAACAGCAGCGGCGGGATCAGGTGGACCACTACCCCGACCAGGTCTTTTGCCAGGGCGGCGGCTCCGATGTTGAGCCAGACCGTGGCCAGGCCGGTGACCCAGCGGAAGGCGGCCGGCCAGCGTCCGCCGCTCACGCCGTAGCGGGCGAGGGTGCTGTCCGACTGAAGGCTGAGGATGAAGCAGCCGTCGGTGGCCATGGCCATCACCGGGCCGGTGCCGAACCCCGGTGAATGGGCGTCGATGAACGGTGCGGCGGTGGACATGCTCACCGCGACCACCGCCCCCGTCAGCACCCACGTCCCGAGGGAGATGACGGCCGACGTGCGGCGGATCTGGGCCGGGGTGGGCACCTCGGTGAACACCCGGTGTTCACCCTCGCCGGAGCGGTGAGCGCTCACCCGGCACCCCCGGCGTTCACCCGGGCCCGCAGGCGGCTCATGCGGCGGCCGAGCCGGCGCCGGTCGTCGGCGTTCAGGCCGCCGAAGATGCCGTGCGGCTCGTTCCGCTCCAGCGCCTGGGCCAGGCACATCAGCCGGACCGGGCACCCGGCGCAGATCATCCGCGCCCGCCGCTCGGCCCACTCCGCGGCATCGGTCCCGATCTCGTCGGGGTCCGGGAAGAACAGCTCGGTGTCGGCACCGACGCACGCGGCGCCGGGCAGGCCACCGTCCGGCGCCGGGACGAACTCGGCGAGCACCGCGGCGGCCGGGCGGGCGGCCCGGTGCGGGGCACGAGTGCCGGTCAGGTGGAGCGTGCGGCGGCCGGTCATGCGGCGGCCCTCCAGGTCTGCACCCGGCGGCGCTCGGCCGTGCGCATCAGCGCGGAGGCGAAGCGGGCGGCCGGCGGGTCCAGGTCCCGCAGGATGTCCCGCGCGGCGTCGAGCCGGGCCCGCCGCTCCTCGGTGGTCTCCGTCTCGGTGCCGGTGAACAGCTCGGCGTCGATGCCGAAGCCGAAGGCGAGTTCCGCGAACTCGTCCGGCGTCGCGGCGTCCTGGCCTGCGACAATCAGTTTCATGGGTCGGTGTCCTTCACTCGGACGGCCCTGAGCGGCTCCGGTGTTGCAGCACCGGAGCCGCAGCCGTAATGGCGGATCGGACGCTCGACGAGCGGCCGCGAAACCCGACGTGCCGCACCACCACAAGCGGGCGGAACGGCACGTCGGAAGTCGTGAACGCTGGTGGAGCAGCCTCACCGGCCGGCAATGGCCCGGCAAGGCGACCTATGTCTCTTGCGGTCGATCGGCTTCATCGGGACACCTCCTTCGGTCGGGCGGGCAAGGGATTCGCACTGCAAGGGGGGCCACGCCCCCACTCTCCGGCCGTTGCTCGCGGTCACCGGGCCACCTCGCCAGTCAGGGCCGAAGCCCCTGTCCCCTGGCCTTTGCGGAGATTGCAGCGTCCTCCGCCTCAGCTCACAGATGACCCTTGGGGCGCTGCTACGGCGCCCTTCAGGTGCATCTGTGCAGGTCAAGCAAGCCCTAAAGTCATGTTGAGGTCTTGTCCTCAACTCCTCTTTAGGAGCTGCGAATGACTATGACGGGTTCTCAGGAAGTCGTCAACTCCTCTTGAGGACTTATCCTGGGCGAGTCACACACCGAGGGACGGCGGAGGCCACCATGGCGAAGGTGTACGAGCGCATCGCAGACGCGCTGCGGGAAGAGATCCGCGCAGGTCAGCGCAAGCCTGGCGAGAGGCTTCCGGCCGAGACGGCGCTAGCCGATCAGTACGGAACGAGCGTGCCAACAGTGCGGCAGGCGGTCGGCGTCCTGGAGGCTGAAGGCCTGGTCGAGAAGCAGCACGGTCGGGGGACGTTCGTCCGGAAGGAGCCGACCAAGGTCGTCCGGGACGGGGCGCGTCACCAGTGGGAGAAGGACCGGGCGCGCCAGCCCGAATCCGTGCGGGTCAAGACGGGAGCGACCGAGCGCGACACCGGTCTGACCATTGACGACTTGGTCTTCGAGGCCAAGTACGCGCAAGTGCCGGCAACAGAGGAGCTTGCGAACGAGTTCGGCGTGCCCGAGGGCACGATGCTGCTTCGCAGGACGTACCGAACCCGGAACCGGGAGGAACGAACGCCACTCAACCGCGCGGAGTCCTACCTGGTACTCGACATGGTCGCCGGCAACCCTGACCTGCTGCGTGACGATCAGGAGCCGTGGCCCGGAGGGACCCAAAACCAGCTTTGGACGGTGGGAATCGAGCTGGATCGGATCGTGGAGACGTTCCGGGCCCGGCCGCCCACGCCGGAGGAGGCCGAGGATCTGGGCCTGCCGGTTGGCGTGTCGGTGATCATCTGCCGAAAGGTCAGCGTCGACATCAACGACCGGGTAGTCGAGGTGTCCGACGTCGTCCTTCCGGGCGATCGAACCGAGCTGACCTTCACGAGCAAGCTGACAAGGTGGTGAGCATGACCAACATCGTGACCGTCATTACGGCGGTGCATGGACCGTCGGCGCCGTTCCTGACCGATGCCTACAAGTCGCTTGTCGACCAGCAGCTTCCCGACGGATGGGGCTGGCAGTGGGTGATCCAGGAGGACGGGGAGACGGACGCGGTGGCACCGCACGTCCCCGACGACTCTCGGATCAGCTTCGGCCAGGGCCGCCACGGGCGCGCCGGCGTGGCCCGAACTCTCGCGCTGTCGCGGGCCGAAGGCGACTTCGTCAAAGTCCTGGACGCCGACGACATGCTGACCCCGGGCACCCTGGCCCGCGATCTGGCCGCACTGAACAAGCCAGGCATCTGCTGGAGCACGTCCCGCGTGCTCGACCTTCTGCCGGACGGCTCCACCGTCGGGTTCGACCAGGACCCGCCGGAAGGCTCGATTGAGCGCGGCGCCGTGCTGGAGCACTGGAAGGCCCATGACTTCCGCGCCCAGGTGCACCCCGCAACGCTGTGCGTCCGGCGGGACCTGCTTCTGGCACTCGGCGGTTGGATGGCACTCCCCGCATCCGAGGACACGGGCCTTCTGCTCGCCCTGAACGCGGTGAGCCGGGGGTGGTTCAGCGCCGAGACAGGCCTTCTGTACCGCAAGTGGCCCGGACAGAGCACCAGCCAGGCCGCGCACGTGCACGAGGGTGAGCGGTCGGCGCGCATGGCCGTCGTCGAGGCACGGGCACGGGCACTGTCCGCGCTCGAAGGGTGGCGAGTCAACAACTGACTCCGCTCTCGGCCGCGCACTGGGAGCCGCTGGGAGAAGCCTGGGAGAAGATCTTGAGATTCATCCCGCGCAAAGCCCAGGGCGACCAACGGAACCCGACGCTTTGACCTGCACGTTCGCACATCTGCGCAGGTTGGCCGCCGCCCCGGCCCTCATTCGGGACGAAGAGGCCGTGGGTTCAAATCCCGCCACCCCGACCCAGTAGTACAGAGGCCCTATCGGAGAGATCCGGTAGGGCCTCTGACGTATGCGCAAACGCGAAAGCCCGTTGCCGTGGCCTCGGCCCCCGGGGCCGGGCTGACGGCCCGCCAGGGCGGGCAGGGCGGGGCCGCCGATGGCGTGTGAGCGGGGCCACCCTGCGGATGTGCCCGCGGGTTCCCCCGTCGAAACGGCCGGCGACGAGGTGGCCGGTTTCACCGCCGAGCGGGGCATCGCCTTCCTGCCGTTCCTCCCGATCGCCGTCGGTGGTCACGCCGGCGCGGACGGCCCGGTCGCCGAGGTCGCCCGTGTGATCGGCGCCACCCCGGCCCGGACGGCGCAGGTGTGGCTGCTGCACCGCTCGCCCGACGTCCTGCCCCTCCCGGGGACCGGCTCGGCAGGCGCCTGGCGGAGAACGTGGGCACTTCGGGGATCAGCCTGACGGACGGGCAGTACGCCCGCGCCGACGGCATCGCGGCGGCGGCCGGCGAGCGACCCGACGCCCTGGCCGGACCGGCCCGGCGGAGGTCAGAACAGCGCCGGGAGGTCCGTCCGGGAGGCGATTCCGAGCTTCGGGTAGGCCTTGTAGAGGTGGTGGCCGACGGTGCGGGGGCTGAGGAAGAGCTGGGCGGCGATGTCGCGGTTGGTGAGGCCCTGGGCGGCGAGCCGGGCGATCTGGAGCTCCTGCGGGGTGAGCGCCGTGAGCGCGCCCGCGGGGGCGTCGGCCGGGGCGGGGGCGCTGGCGCCGGTGGCAGTGAGTTCGGTACGGGCGCGGTCGGCCCAGGGGCGGGCGCCGAGGCGTTCGAAGGTCTCCAGGGCGGCGCGCAGGTGGGGGCGGGCGTCGGTGCGGCGGCGTTCGCGGCGCAGCCACTCGCCGTAGAGCAGCCCGGTGCGGGCCTGCTCGAAGGGGCGGTGGGTGCCGTCGTGGAGGCCGAGGGCGGCGCGGTAGGCGGACTCGGCGAGTTCGTCCGAGCCGAGCAGGGCCTGGCAGCGCAGCCTCAGCGCCTCGGCCCACGGCACGGCGGCGGCGCCGGCCCAGCGGGCGAACCGCTCGTACGGTTCGGCGGCGCACTCGGGGGCGCCGAGGCGGACGGCGGCCTCGACCAGGTCGGGGACGGCCCGGGTGCCGCTGACGTGGTGCCGGTAGGGACCGGTGGTGAGGCCCTGGAGCCGGTCGGCGGCGTCGCCGGCCCGGCCGTGGCCGAGGTCGAGCAGGGCGAGCGCCCACTGGGCCCACGGTTCGCCGGGGGCCGCGGCCGCGGAGCCGGCCGTACCGCCGCCCGGCGTGCTCGTGGTCAGCGCCGTCGCCGTCCGGGCCGTCGCGGTGAGCGCCGCGACCTGGTCCGCGTCGCCGGCGAGCGCGGCCAGGCAGGCGAGCAGGGCGCTGAGCTGGCTGACCCACTGGTGCTGCCCGGTGTCGCGGGCGAGGGCGAGCGCCTCGGTGGCGGTGACCTCGGCGTCGCGGTGGCGTCCGTGGAACAGCTCCGCCTCGGCGGCGAAGAACTGGAGCGTGGGCAGCACGCCGACGACGCCCTTGGCGCGGGCCTCGGCGACGAGTTCGGCGGCGAGTTCGGCGGTCTCGGCGTCCCGGCCGAGGATCAGCGTCGCCCCGCACAGCTGGACCAGGTCGCCCGGGGTTTCGGCGCCCGCCCGGCGGGCCGCCGCCGCCGTGTCCCGGGCGGCCGGCAGCGGCCCGGCGGGGCGGCCGAGGGCGGGCAGCACGGCGGCGGGAAGGTGCCGGGCCAGCGGGGTGAGCGGGTCGTCCTCCGGCAGTTCGGCCAGGACCGCGGCCAGCCGGTCGAGGACGGCGACCACCGGCTCCTCGCCCGCGTACCAGGCGGCGTGGAACGCCTGGAAGAGCATCCGGGCGGCGTGCGACGGCTCGATGCCGGTGCCGGCCGCATCGAGCAGCAGCCGGTAGGCGGTGGGGTAGGAGCCACGCCAGAAGTGTGCGGTGGCCCGGACGTGGTCGAGCAGCGCATGGGCCAGGGCGTCGTCGGTGCGCGCGCCGGCCCGTTCGGCGAGCGCCTCGGCCTGTTCCAACTTGCCTTCCTCAGTGGCGGCTTCGGCGGCCAGAACGAGGCGGCGGGTGGCGCCGTCGCGGTCGGGGGTGAGGCGCGCGGCGCGTTCGTACGCGGCGGCGGCGCCGCCGTGGCCGCCGCGGGCCTCGGCGCGGACGGCGGTGCGTTCCAGCGCGTCGGCGAGTTCGGCATCGGGGGCGGTGGCGGCGAGGGCCAGGTGCCAGGTGCGGCGGTCGCCGTCCTCCAGCGCCTCGCCGATGACCCGATGAACCGTCAGTTTCTGCTGTAGCGGTGCACGTTGGAGGATGGCGGCCCGCAGCAGGGGGTGCCGGAAGACGAGCCGACGGTCCGCGTCGACGTGGACCAGGCCCGACTCTTCGGCCGGGGCGAGGTGTTCGGCGGTCACGCCGAGGGCGGCGGCGGCCGCGAGGACGACGGCGAGGTCCCCGTTCTCCTCGGCCGCGGCGACCAGCAGCAGGTTCTGGGTGGCCGGCGGAAGGCCGGTGACCTGGCCATGGAAGGCGATCTGCAGACGACTGGTGAGCGGCAGTACACCGGGCGCGGCGGCGGCGTCCCCGACGGCGGACTCCCCCGCAGCGACGGGCAGTTCGGTGAGCGCCAGCGGGTTGCCGGCGGCCTCGGCGAGCAGCCGGCGGCGGACTCCGCCGGTGAGCTCCACCGCCGTTCGGGCATCCAGGAGTCGGGCGGCGGCCGACTCGGGCAGACCGGCCAGCCGGAGCTCGGGAAGACCCGCCAGCGGCAGGCCGTCCGCAGCACCACCGGCCGCCCCGGCACCCCCCGCGCCCGCATCCCGGACGGCGAGCACCAGGGCGACACCCTCCGCCTGGAGCCGGCGGGCGGCGAGCAGCAGTGCGTCCAGCGAGGCCCGGTCCAGCCACTGGACATCGTCGACGAGGCACAACAACGGTTGTTCAGCGGCGAGTTCGGCGAGAAGTCCGAGAGTGGCCAGCCCGGTCAGCAGCCGGTCGCCGGGCGCGCCGGCCGGCGCCGCGTCCTCACCGAGTCCGAACGCGCCTTCCAGGGAGCGCCGTTGCGGGCCGGGCAGCGCGGAGAGCCGGTCCAGGCCGGGTGCGAGCAGCAGACTCAGCCCGGCGAACGGGAGTTCGGCCTCGTACTCGACCCCCGTCGCCCGGACCACCCGGAACGCCTCGCCGGCCGCCGCCACCGCGTACTCCAGCAGCGCCGTCTTGCCGATCCCGGGCTCGCCGCGCAGCACCAGCACCCCGCTGCGGCCCGCCCTCGCCCCGTCGAGCAGCGCGTCGACGACGGCCTGCTCCTGTTCCCGCCCGTAGAGCATCCCCATCCCCCGACCCTACTGGCGCGGCCCGCCCACCCCGCACCGAGTGACGTACCCGCCCCTACCTATCCGTGACAGATTCGCCCGCCGCGCGCCGCCCGTACCTTCATGACCAGCGGGAACGACCCGCCAAACAGCCAAGCGGCACACGGGAGAAGAGCATGACGAACCTCCAGCAGACCGACGCCCGACAGGCCGGCACCCAGGCGGCCGACGCCCGGCCCGCCGACCTCCGGCAGCCCGCCGACCTCCAGCAGCTCGCCGAGCGCTACCTCGCCGTCTGGAACGAGACCGACCCGGCCGCCCGCCGCAAGCTGATCGACCAGGCGTGGGCCGAGGACGGCAGCTACACCGACCCGCTGGCCGCGGTCACCGGCCGGGACGGCGTGGACGCGCTGATCGGCGCGGCCCAGGCGCAGTTCCCGGGCCTGGAGTTCACCCTGGGTGCGGTCGACGCGCACCACGACATCGCCCGGTTCACCTGGAACCTCGGGCCGGCCGGCGAGGAGCCGCTGGTGATCGGGTTCGACGTGCTGGTGGCCGGCCCGGACGGCCGGATCGCCTCGGTGTACGGCTTCCTGGACCGCGTCCCGGGCGCCTGAGCCGCCGCGCCCGGCGCCGCCGGAGCGACCGACCGCCCCACCCCGCACCACCGAACCGCACGGGCGGGCCCGCGACCGGGCCCGCCCCGCCGACCCCGCCGACCCCGCGAGGAGCACCCGCGATGAGCACCGCCCTGCCCACCCGCACGGCCGCCCCCGAGGCCCGGCAGGCCCCCACCGGGGCCGGTTCCTCCACCCGGGGCCTGCTGCCGGTCGTCCTGACCGCCACCTTCATGACCGCCCTCGACGTCTTCGTCGTCAACGTCGCCGTCCCCTCCGTCCAGGCCGACCTGGGCGCCGGCCCCGCGGCCGTCCAGTGGGTGATCGCCGGCTTCAGCCTGGCCCTCGCGGCCGGCCTGGTCACCGCCGGGCGGCTCGGCGACCGGTACGGCCGGCGCCGGGTGTTCGCCCTCGGTCTGGCCCTGTTCACGCTCGCCTCGGCCGGCTGCGGCCTGGCCCCCACCGCAGCCGCGCTGGTCGGCGCACGGGTCGCGCAGGGCCTGGCGGCGGCGCTGATGGGGCCGCAGGTGCTGGCGATCCTGCGGACGGCGTTCAGCGGTGCGGCGCAGGCCCGGGCGTTCGCGATGTACGGGCTGACGATGGGCGTCGGCGCGGTGTTCGGCCAGCTGATCGGCGGGGTGCTGATCCGGGCCGACCTCTTCGGGCTGGACTGGCGCAGCTGCTTCCTGATCAACCTGCCGGTCGGCCTGGCCGCCCTCGCGATGGTCCGCCGCTGCCTGCCGGAGTCCCGCGCGCCGCAGCGTCCCGGCCTGGACCCGGTGGGCGTGCTGCTGGTCACCGTCGCGCTGACCGGCCTGGTGCTGCCGCTGATCCAGGGCCGCGAGCAGGGCTGGCCACTCTGGACCTGGCTCTGCCTGGCGGGCTCCGTCGCGCTGCTCGCCGCCTTCGCCGTGCACCAGCACCGGACCAGCGCCACCGGCTCGCCGCTGGTCGACACCCGGCTGTTCCGGACCCGCTCGTTCGCCGCCGGACTGCTCGCCCAACTCGCCTTCTGGCTCGGCCAGTCGTCGTTCTTCCTGGTGCTCGCCCTGTACCTGCAGCCGGGCCGTGGCCTGGACGCGCTCGGAGCGGGCCTGGTCTTCACCGCGATCGGTGTCGGCTACCTGATCACCTCGACCACCGCGCACCGCGTCGCCGCCCGCCTCGGCCGCCAGGCGGTCGCGCTCGGCGGGCTGCTGATGGCCGCCGGGCTGGGGCTGCTCGGCCTCGCCGTGCACGCCGCCGGGGCGACCGGCAGCGTCTGGTGGCTGGCGCCGGGCCTGTTCGTGGACGGCCTCGGCATGGGCCTGGTGATCGCACCGGTCACCTCCGTGGTGCTGGCCGGGGTGGAGCCGCAGCTGGCCGGTTCGGCGGCGGGGGTGGTGGCCACCGTCCAGCAGGTCGCCGGCTCGCTCGGGATCGCGCTGATCGGCATCGTCTACTACGGCGCCGCCGACCCGGCCGCCGCCTTCGGCCGGAGCGTCGCGGTACTGGCGGTGCTGGAGCTGCTACTGGTGGGCCTGGTGCAGCTGCTGCCCCGCCGGGCGGCCTGAGCGCCGAAGGGTGCCAGCCGGGAGCACGGGGCCCGGGAAGGACGGGGAAGACGTGGGCGGGTGGGCCTCCAGGGCCCACCCGCCCGTTCCGTTCCGTCCCCCCGATCGGGTTGGATGGGTGGATGAGCGAGGAGAAGAGCGCCGTACCGGCGTGGGAGCAGCGGTTCAGGGCGGCCCGGGTTTCCCTCCCGGACTGGGCGGAGGACGCCCCCGACCGGGCGTTGTACGTGTCCAACGCGACCGGCACCTACGAGGTGTACGCCTGGGACCGCGCCGGCGACACCCACCGCCGGGTGACCGACCGCCCGAACGGCACCACCGACGCCGAGCTGTCCCCCGACGGCGCCTGGGTCTGGTGGTTCGACGACAACGACGGCGACGAGTTCGGCATCTGGCGCCGCCAGCCCTTCGCCGGCCGGGCGGACGGCCCCGGGGGTGCCGACGGCGCCGACGGAGCGGCCGGCCCCAACGAGGAGGCCGTCCCCGGCCTGGCCGCCTCCTACTCGGCGGGCCTCGCCCTCGGCCGGGACGGCACGGTGGTGGTCGGCCGCTCCACCGACGAGCACGGCACCACCCTGCACCTGCGCCGCCCCGGCGCGGCGGAGGCGGTGGAGATCTACCGGCACGAGGAGTACGGCGGCGTCGGCGACCTCAGCCACGACAGCACGCTGCTGGCCATCGACCACACCGAGCACGGCGACGCGATGCACTCGGCGATCCGGGTCGTCCGGCTCGCGGACGGCGCGACCGTCGCCGAGCTGGACGAGGTCACCGGCCACGACGAGCCGCGCGGGGTCGCCTGCCTCGGCTTCGCCCCCGTCGAGGGCGACACCCGGCTGCTGGTGGCCCACCAGCGCAGCGGCCGCTGGGAACCGGTGATCTGGGACGTCGCCACCGGCGCCGAGACCGCGCTGCCGCTCCGCGACGAGCAGGGCCGCGAGCTGCCCGGCGACGTCTCCGCGCAGTGGCGCCCGGGGGCCCGCGCGCTGCTGGTCGAGCACGAGTACGAGGCGCGCAGCGAGCTGTTCTCGTACTCGCTGGACGAGGCCCCGGGCGACGGCGGCCGCCTGACCCGCCTGGAGACCCCGCGCGGCACCGTCAGCGGTGCCACCCCCCGCCCGGACGGCACGGTGGAGTACCTCTGGTCCTCGGCCGCCGAGCCGTCGGCCGTCCGCTCCACCGCCGGCACGGTGGTGCTGCGGGCCCCGGGCACGGTCCCGCCCCGCTCGGTGCCGGTCGAGGACGTCTGGGTCGACGGGCCCGGCGGGCGGGTGCACGCACTGGTCCAGCGGCCGGCCGGGGCCGGCGACGGTCCGTTCCCGACCGTCTTCGAGATCCACGGCGGGCCGACCCACCACGACAGCGACTCCTTCGCCGCCGGCCCGGCCGCCTGGCTGGACCACGGCTTCGCGGTGGTCCGGGTCAACTACCGCGGTTCCACCGGCTACGGCCAGGCCTGGACGGACGCGCTGCGCGAGCGGGTCGGCCTGATCGAGCTGGAGGACATCGACGCGGTCCGCGCGTGGGCGGTGGCCGAGGGACTCGCCGATCCCGACCGGCTCGTCCTCAGCGGCGGCTCCTGGGGCGGTTACCTCACCCTGCTCGGTCTCGGCGTGCAGCCGGAGAACTGGGCGCTCGGCGTCGCCGCCGTCCCGGTCGCGGACTACCTGACCGCGTACGAGGACGAGATGGAGGCGCTGAAGTCGCTCGACCGCACGCTCTTCGGCGGCACGCCGCAGGAGGTGCCCGAGCGCTGGACGGCCTCCTCGCCGCTCACCTACGTCGACCGGGTGCGGGTGCCGGTCTACATCAGCGCCGGGGTCAACGACCCGCGCTGCCCGATCCGGCAGATCGAGAACTACGTCGAACGGCTGGAGCAGCTCGGCACGCCGCACGAGGTGTACCGGTACGACGCCGGACACGGCTCGCTCGTCGTCGAGGAGCGGATCAAGCAGCTGCGACTGGAGATCGACTTCGTCCGCCGCCACCTCGGTGCGAAGGCCGCCGCGAGCGGCGCCGCGCAGGCCGTCGGAGCGGGCGCCGCACAGAGCGTCGGAGCGGCCGCCGGAGAGGGCTCACAGGGCGCCGGGGAGAATCGGGCCGGGGTGGCGGCGGGAGCCGCGACCACGGACGGCGCGACCGACGGGGGGACCGGGTGAGACGTCTGCTGGCGATCGTGGGGGTCGGGGTGGCCGGGGCCCTGGTGCTCACCGGCTGCTCGGATCAGGACAGCAGCAGCGGAGCGGCCTGCCCGCCGACCGCCTCGCCGTCCACCCGGCCGACGTCCTCGGCCCCTGCTTCGCCGTCGGCCCCTGCTTCGGCCGCTGCCTCGGCCTCCGCCGCTGCTTCCGGGAAGGCGAGTGCCTCGGCGGGGAGCCTCGCCGTCCAGGCCGCCTTCCGCACGGCGGAGACCGGCGAGGGGGACGACGGGGTGGTCGTGCTCGCCAAGTCCGGGTCGAAGTCGTCCGGGTCGAAGTCGTCCGGCTCCAAGGGTTCCAAGAGCGGACGCAAGACGCGCCACCACACCGACTACGACTCGGACGACGACGACTACGGGAGCGGGAACGGCAACGGGAACGGGAGCCGGTGCAGCAACCCGCCGCCGAGCCCGACGGCCTCGACCACGCCTGCCCCGACCCCCTCGGCCTCGGCTCCGTCACCGGCCTCGACCCCGCCGCCGACCGCGCACGTGCCGGGCACCCCGGCCGTACCGTCCCGGCCGGTCGTACCGACGGCGAAGCCGACGCGCTGAGCCCCCGCGAGGGCTACTCCAGGACCGGGTCCAGCCCGAGGGCCCGGTCCTGTTCGGCCTCCGCCTCGCGGCGCACCAGGCGGAACCACATGAAGACGACGAAGCCGCCGAAGACGAACCACTCCAGCGTGTAGCCCAGGTTCTGGAACGCGCGCAGGGTGAGCCCGTCGCCGCCCTGCGGCTGCACGGTCGGTACCGGGGTCAGCCCGGCCGGAGCCGCGTCCGCGGACACCCAGCCGTCGTACCAGCCGTCGTAGGACAGCTTGTTGACCAGCGCGGCCTGGTTGATCGTGCCGAGCTGCCCGGCCGGGAGGCCGCCGGCCACCGCGCCGTTGCTGCCGCTGCTCTCGCCGGCCTGGAGCCGCCCGGTCACCGTGACCTCGCCGGCGGGTGCCGCGGCGGCTGCACCCTCAGCGGGTGCGCCCGGCGCCCAGCCGCGCACGACGGCGACGGTCCGGCCGTCGCCGGTGCGCAGCGGGGTGAGCACGTAGTAGCCCTGCTTGCCGTCCAGGACCCGGTTGGGGACGAGCAGTTGGTGTTCCTGGTCGAAGGTGCCGGACACCGTCACGGCCCGGCCGACGGTGTCGGTGGTGACCTGCGGCCGGTCGGCGCCGAGCAGTTCCCCGAGCGGCCTGGCCGAGCCGGCGTCGTCCACCGTCTTGCTGATCTCCTGGTGCGAGGAGACCTTGTCCTCGAACCGGCCGAGCTGCCAGGTGCCGAGCCAGACGCACACCGCCACGGCCGCAACGGCCAGCGCGGTGCCGCTCAGCCAGCGCGGAGTGAGGAGAAACCGGTACACACCCCCACGGTAACCACTCCTCACGCCCCTCCTGACCACAGGGGTCCGCCCACCGCGCGGGAGATCGGCCGTCCCGGCCTCCGGGCCCGCGCGGGCGCGCGCCTGCGCGGGCGGGCTCAGCCGGCCGACGGCGCCGTGGTCGGGGTCGGCGCGGGAGGAGGCGTGAGGGGCTGGGGTGCGGTGCGGTAGACGGTGCCCGCACAGGCGCCGGGCAGGACGGCCGTCGCGGTGAAGGGGCTGCCCGGGGCGGGGGTGTGGGCGAGGGTGACGGCGGGTGGCGGCGAGCTGGGGCCGGTGCTCGGGGTCGCCGTGGGGCTCGGGACCGTGGTCGGGACGGTCGTCGGCGTGGCGGACGCCGGGGGCGCCGCGCTGGGTGCCTCCGAGGACGCGGCCGCCGGTGCCGCGCCGCCGGAGCCTCCGGTGGCGGCGGCCTGGGCCCCCGAGGTGCCGCCCGGGGCGGGGGCGGCGGCGATGGCCGGCCCGCCCGGCCCGGCCGTGGCGCTGGGGGTCGGGCCGCCCGGGGCGGAGCACCCGACGGCGTCCGGTACCCAGCCGTAGTCCACCCGGTACCCGGCCCGCGGCACGAGCAGCAGGCCCTGCCCGGCCCCGTCCCCGCCGACCGCCCCACCGAGGAGTCCGCCCGCGGACCCGCCCGCCGCGGCACCCGGGCCCGGGCCCGGGGCGGGCAGGCCGGTCGCCGGGTCGCCGGCCGTGTGGTCGGTCACCCGGATCCGGCCGGCGTCCGTCCCGGTGACGGCGACGACCGAGACCGCTCCCGGCCCGCCGAGCCTGCACGCGTGCGCGGAGACGTTGAGCACCGTGAAGTACCCGTAGATCCGCCCGTCGGCGTCGGCCCTGCCGACCTGCGCGGTTCCTTGACCGAGGTCGCTGCGGGTGCAGAGCGGCACCAGCACCTCGCCGCCGCTGCTGGACGCGGTGGCGGGGGCGGGCAGGCCCGGCCCCGTGCCGGTTGTGGTCGCCCCGGGGCTGGGCGAGGCGCCGGCGGAGCCGGACGGGCCGCCGCCCGTGCCGGTGCCGCTGGTGCCGGAGTGCGGAGACTGGTTGGGGCCGATGGGGTCGTCGCCGGACTTGGTTCCGCCGACGGGGGCGGAGGCCGTCCCGCCGTGGGCGCCGGGCGAGCCGGGGCCGCCGGACAGGCCCAGGTGGTCGTCGTCGTGCAGGGCGGGCAGCGCGATGGCCACGGCGAGCGCCAGCGCGGCGGCTCCGGTCCAGGCCCCGCGCACGGCGGCGCGCCGTCGGGGTACCGCGTGGCGGATGCGGTGCAGGCCCGCGGGGTCGGGCTGGACCTCGGAGACCGCGCGCTGCATCAGCTCGCGGATCCGCCGTTCCTCCGCGTTCAGTCCGTCCCGGGTCAGCCCGTCCCTGGTCAGTCCGTCCCGGGTCAGTCCGTCCCTGTTCGGGCCTCCCGGGTGCGGCCCGCCCGGCTTGAGCCCGTCCCGGGGCGGCCCGCCCGGCCTCGGCCCGTTCGTACTGCCGGGGCCGCCCCTGTCGTCAGCCATGCCCGGCCTCCATCTGGACCCGCAGCGCGGCGAGCCCACGCGAGCCGTACGCCTTCACCGAACCGAGCGAGATGCCCAGGGTCTCCGCGACCTGCGCCTCCGTCATGTCCACGAAGTAACGCAGCACCAGAACCTCCCGCTGACGGCGTTGCAGACCCCGCAACGCGGCCTTCAACTGATCGCGCTCCAGCGCATCGTAGGCTCCTTCTTCTGCACTGGCCATGTCAGGCATGGGCTTCGGCAGCAGCCGCAGGCCGAGGATCCGGCGACGCAGCGTGGAGCGGGACAGGTTGACCACGGTCTGCCGCAGGTAGGCGAGCGTCTTCTCGGGCTCGCGGACCCGGCGCCGGGCCGCGTGCACCCGGATGAACGCCTCCTGGACCACGTCCTCGCAGGTCGAGAGGTCGTCCAGGAGCAACGCCGCCAGCCGCAGCAGGGAGCGGTAGTGGGCCTGGTAGGTCTCGGTGAGCAGGTCCTCGCTGGTGCCCGCGCTGGTACCGGCACCGGAGTCCGCCGGGCCGGGTGGGACCGCCTTCATCTGACTGTCTTCCGGCCTATCCGCAGGCCAATGGGCGCGCAGCGGGAACGTCACCGCGGCCGTTGCCGAGATGCCCGCCCCTGCCCTCACCATCACGTTCGCCACGCCCGTTGGACACTCGATCCCCTGTCATGGTTGCCCAGCCCGGGGGACATTCTCGCGCATGGGCCGGAGCGGCCTCCAGGGGATACGGCCGATTCCGCGATCGGCCCGACGGAGGGATCCGGATCCGTGTGCCCGGAACGTGGAGCACGGCGCCCGGAATGTGGACGGCGAGTGAAGCCCGTTCCGTGAGACGTGAAGCCCGTTCCGTGAGACGTGAGGCCCGGCCCGTGAGACGTGAGGCCCGGACAACGGACGGGACGTCACCCCCGGCCCGATGCGGCGCGGGAGCCGGGAAGCGGACGGGACGTCACCCCCGGCCCGTGCGGCGCGGGAGCCGGGACGCGGACGGGGCGTCAGCCGGAGAGCTCGCCCGCGACCAGTTCGGCGATCTGCAGAGCGTTGAGCGCCGCCCCCTTGCGCAGGTTGTCACCGCAGAGGAAGAGGTCCAGCGCGGCCGGGTCGTCCAGCGCCCGGCGGACCCGCCCGACCCAGACCGGGTCCGTCCCGACGACGTCGTTCGGGGTGGGGAACTCACCCGACGCCGGGTCGTCGTAGAGCACCACGCCGGGGGCGTCGCGCAGGATCTCCTGGGCGTGCTCCTGGGTGACCTCGCGTTCGAAGACGGCGTGCACGGCCAGCGCGTGGGTGCGCACCACCGGGATGCGGACGCAGGTCGCGGAGACCTTGAGGCCGGCCAGGCCGAGGATCTTGCGCGACTCGTCACGGAGCTTCAGCTCGTCGGACGCCCAGCCGCCGTCCATCAGCGCGCCGCTCCACGGCACCGCGTTGAGCGCCAGCGGGGCGGCGAACGGCCCGTGGTCGGCGATCACCGCGCGCAGGTCGCCGGTCTGCTCGCCGACCTCGGTGCCGGCGACCAGCGCGACCTGCTCGCGCAGCGCGTCCACGCCGGCCCGGCCCTCGCCGGAGGCGGCCTGGTAGGAGGCGACGACCAGTTCGCTGAGCCCGTACTCGGCGTGCAGCGCGCCGAGCGCCGCGATCATCGTGAGCGTGGTGCAGTTGGGCCCGGCGATGATGCCGCGCGGGCGCATCCGGGCCGCCGCCGCGTTGACCTCGGGGACGACCAGCGGGACGGCGTCGTCCATCCGGAACGCCGCGGAGTTGTCGACCACCACGACGCCCTTGGCCGCGGCGACCGGCGCCCAGCGGGCGGAGACCTCGTCGGGCACGTCGAACAGCGCGACGTCGATCCCGTCGAAGACCTCCTCGGTGAGCGGGAGCACCTCGACGAGCTCCCCGTGCACGACCGGCTTGCGGCCGGCCGAGCGCGGGGAGGCGACGAGGCGCACCTCGCCCCAGATGTCCTGACGGAGGGGGAGCAGGCCGAGGAGCACCTCGCCGACCGCGCCGGTGGCGCCGACGACGGCGAGGTTCGGCCTCCGGGTCATCGCCCGGTGCCTCCGTAGACGACCGCCTCGTCCGACTCGCTGTCCAGCCCGAAGGCGGTGTGGACGGCGCGCACGGCCTCGTTGACGTCGTCGGCGCGGGTGACGACCGAGATCCGGATCTCCGAGGTGGAGATCAGCTCGATGTTGACGCCGGCCTCGGAGAGCGCCTCGAAGAAGGTCGCGGTGACGCCCGGGTTGGAGCGCATGCCCGCGCCGACCAGGGAGATCTTGCCGATCGCGTCGTCGTAGCGCAGCGACTCGTAGCCGATGCCCTCCTTGACCCGGCCGAGCGCGTCGATGGCCTTCTGGCCCTCGGTCTTCGGCAGGGTGAAGGAGATGTCGGTCAGTCCGGTCGACGCGGCGGAGACGTTCTGCACCACCATGTCGATGTTGACCTCGGCGTCGGCGATGGCGCGGAAGATGCGCGCCGCCTCGCCCGGCTTGTCCGGCACGCCGACGACCGTGACCTTGGCCTCGGAAGTGTCGTGGGCGACTCCGGAGATGATGGCCTGCTCCATCTCGCCCCCTTCGGGCTGGTTCGGGTTGTCGTTGCTGACGATCGTCCCGGGAAGGCCCGAGAAGGACGAGCGTACGTGAATCGGGATGTTGTAGCGCCGCGCGTACTCCACACAGCGGTCGAGCAGGACCTTGGAACCGGACGAGGCCAGCTCCAGCATGTCCTCGTAGGCGATCCAGTCGATCTTGCGGGCCTTCTTCACCACGCGCGGGTCGGCGGTGAACACGCCGTCCACGTCGGTGTAGATCTCGCACACCTCGGCCTTGAGGGCCGCGGCGAGGGCGACGGCGGTGGTGTCCGAGCCGCCGCGGCCGAGCGTGGTGATGTCCTTGCTCGTCTGCGAGACGCCCTGGAAGCCGGCCACGATCGCGATGTTGCCCTCGTCCAGGGCGGTGCGGATGCGGCCCGGCGTCACGTCGATGATGCGCGCCTTGTTGTGGACGGAGTCGGTGATGACACCGGCCTGGCTGCCCGTGAAGGACTGGGCCTCGTGACCCAGGGATTTGATCGCCATGGCCAGCAGGGCCATGGAGATGCGCTCTCCAGCGGTCAGCAGCATGTCGAACTCACGGCCGGCAGGGATGGGTGACACCTGCTCCGCGAGTTCGATGAGCTCGTCCGTCGTGTCGCCCATCGCGGACACCACGACGACGACCTCATGGCCGGCCTTCTTGGTGTCGACGATTCGACGGGCCACGCGCTTGATGCCCTCGGCATCCGCAACGGATGAGCCGCCGTACTTCTGCACGACAAGGCCCACGTGCGCTCCTCGACTTGTGTCGTTTCGGGGGCCCGGGGCCCCCGTACCCCCGGGTGGCGGAGGTAGTGCGGTCGGCGTCAGTCTACCGAGCAGGGGTGCCGCGACCGCCGCTTTCCATATGATGAGACGCCTGTTTCAGCAGGTGAGCGCCGTAGCCGGGGTGGCCACCGGCAGGTCTGCGGGGCATCCGGGAAGGTCCCGAAGAATCGGCGGACGAACGGACGGCGGCCCCGGGGATTTCCTTCGCGGCGGCGGAGCCTGAGGCTTGCGTCACAGTCCGCCCTCCGCCCCGGCGGTCTACCGTCCGAGCCCCAGCTCGGCTGCCATCAGGTCGCCGGCCTGCTGCTCCAGCTGCTCGTCGGTGAGGCCGTCGTCGTCGGTGTCCGCACCGTCCGGGACCGCCCCGAGCGGGCTGTCCAGCCGGACGTGGGCGATCAGCGACTGCAGCGCCCGCAGCACCGCCGAGCAGGTCGTGCCCCAGTTGGAGAGGTAGGAGAACTGCCACCACCAGAGCGCCTCGCTGACCCGCCCCTCGCGGTAGTGGGTGAGCCCGTGCTGGAGCTCGCTGACCACGCCGGCCAGGTCGTCCGAGATCCGGAAGGCGTTCGGCTTCTCCGGCGGCCCGTACGGGTCGAAGACCTCGTGGTAGACGTCGATCGGCGCGAGCAGCTCGGCCAGCCGCTCGCGCAGCTGCTCGCCGTCCGGCTCCGGCCCGGCGTCGGGCTCGAAGCGGTCCTCGGGGACGACGTCCTCGATCGCGCCCAGCCGGCCGCCGGCCAGCAGCAGCTGCGACACCTCCAGGAGGAGCAGCGAGACCGCGCTGCCGGGCTCGTCGCCCTTGGCGACCTCGGTGACGGCGAGCACGAAGCTCTCCACCGAGTCCGCGATCTGCACCGCGAAGTCGTCGGGCTCCGAGCCGTGTGCGTGGGTGTGCGGGGCGTGCAGGGCGTGCTGGTCCGGAGCCGGGCCGGCCGGGTGGGGGCCGGCCTGGTGGGGCGTGTGGGGCTGCTGGTTGATCGTCCGGTCAGACATCGAGCAGTCGTCTCCCTTCGAAGGCGCGACCGAGGGTGACCTCGTCCGCGTACTCCAGATCCCCGCCGACGGGCAGGCCGCTCGCCAGCCGGGTCACCTTCAGGCCCATCGGCTTGCAGAGCCGGGCCAGGTAGGTGGCGGTCGCCTCCCCCTCCAGGTTGGGGTCGGTGGCCAGGATCAGCTCGGTGACCGTGCCGTCCGCGAGGCGCGCGAGCAGCTCGCGGATCCGCAGGTCGTCCGGGCCGACACCCTCGATCGGGCTGATCGCGCCGCCCAGCACGTGGTAGCGGCCTCGGAACTCGCGGGTGCGCTCGATCGCGACGACGTCCTTGGACTCCTCGACCACGCAGATCACCGCGAGGTCGCGACGCGGGTCGAGGCAGACCCGGCACTGCTCGGCCTCCGCAACGTTCCCGCAGACCGCGCAGAACCTGACCTTGTCCTTGACCTCCAGCAACGCGTGCGCCAGCCGGCGGACGTCGGTGGGGTCGGCCTGCAGGACGTGGAAGGCGATCCGCTGCGCGCTCTTGGGCCCGACGCCGGGCAGCCTGCCCAGTTCGTCGATGAGGTCCTGAACCACGCCCTCGTACACGTCGCGCCTTCCCTAGGTGGCCGGTGCCGGCCGGTCGGTGGGGCACCCGCTCGGGGTACTCCGGTGCCATCATCCAACGAACAGGGCGCCGGGCGCACCGCCCGACGCCCTACTCCCGCATAAATCACACAGGTCCGTCGCCTGAACTTCAGACCGTCACGGCCTCGGATCCTCCCCACCGATCGGGGAAGGTCCGCAGGTCAGAACGGCAGACCCGGGATGCCGCCGCCCAGGCCCTGGGTCAGCGGGCCCATCCGCTCGGCCTGCATCTTCTGCGCGGTCTGGTTCGCGTCCCGGACCGCCGCCAGGATCAGGTCGGCCAGGGTCTCGGTGTCCTCCGGGTCGACGGCGGCCGGGGCGATGGTCAGCGCCACCAGCTCACCGGCACCGGTCACCGTGGCCTCGACCAGGCCGCCGCCCGCCGAACCGTTCACCTTCGCCTCGGCCAGCTCCTGCTGGGCCTTGGCGAGGTCCTGCTGCATCTTCTGCGCCTGCTTGAGCAGCTGCTGCATGTTGGGCTGGCCACCACCGGGGAACACGGCTCACTCCCTTGCGTTCGGGTTCGTCTTGCGGATGCGTCTTACGGATACGTCTTGCTCGGCTCGCGCCGTCCGCGGCAGCCGTGGCGGCCGCGGCTCGCGCGTTGTCACGCGTCGTCGCGGCGTGGCGTCGTCGCGCGTCGTCACCCCGAGCCTACGTGGTGCTCGTCGGTCAGCCGCCGCCGTGGCGGATCTCCTCCAGGACCGTCGCGCCCAGCTCCCGGATGATCAGCTCCTGACCGGAGAACGTCTCCTCCTTGAGGTCCGGGTCGTCCTCCTCCGGAATGTCGTCCTCCAGGGCGACCCCCGGACCGGCGGGCGCGGCCGGCCGGGCCTGCACGGGCTGGGCCGGCGCCACCTGGGCGGCCGGTGCCATCGACGCGGCCGGGGCGGCCGGGGCGGCCTGTACCGACGGGGGTGCGGCCGCGGGCGCGGGCGGCGGGACCGGCGCGGGCGCAGCAGGCTGCGCCGGGGGCGCGAACGCCGCCGGACGCGCCGGAGGTGCACCCCAGCCGCCGCTGTTGCCGCCGCTGTTGCCGAAGCCGCCGCCGGCGGGTGCCGCACCTCCGCCCGCTCCGGCAGCGACCCCGCCGGACGAGCCGCCCGAGGGGTCGACGATGCACTCGATCCGCCAGTCCACGCCGAGCGCGTCCGACAGCGCCTGGCGCAGCACGTCGTCGCTGTTGCTGCCGACGAAGCTGTCCCGGGCGCCCGCGTTGATGAACGACACCTGGAGCACGCTGCCGTCGAACCCGGCCACCTGGCCGTTCTGGCTGAGCAGGATCCAGGTGAAGCGGCGGCGGTTCTTCACCGCCTCCAGGATCTGCGGCCACATCTGGCGGACCTGCGCGGCACCCTGCTGCGCGGCACCCGACGGCTGCCCGCCGGCCTGGGCCGCCGCGGGCGCGGGGACCTGTGCCGGCTGCGGCGCGGCCTGGACGGGGGCGGGCTGGGCCGGAGCCTGCTGCACGGGCGAGGGCTGGACGGGCGCGGGCGCGCCGCCGGCCGACGGGAAGCTGCGCGGGATCGGCCACGCCCCGGGCGCGGGCCCGGCCGGCGCCGGGGCGGGCGCCGCCTGGACGGGGGCCGGCTGCACCGGCGCGACCTGCACCGGCGGCGCCTGCACGGCCTCCACCGGCACCGGGACGCCCTGCCCGGGCGCCGCGGCGGGCACGGCCGCCACGGGGGCCACCGCAGCCAAGGGCGGCGCCATCTGCCCGGCCACCGGAGCCGCGAAGCCCCCGGCCGACGCCCGCCGCTCCAGCTTGTCCAGCCGCGCCTGCAACGACAGCTCGTCGCTGTACGCGCCCGGCAGCATCACCCGGGCGCAGATCAGCTCCAGCTGGAGACGCGGCGCCGCGTTCCCCCGCATCTCGGTCAGCCCGGTGTTGACGATGTCCGCCGCGCGGCTCAGCTCGGCCGCCCCGAAGGCGTCCGCCTGGGCCTGCATGATCGAGACCCGGTCCGCCGGGGCGTCGATCAGCCCCTTCTCACCGGCGTCCGGCACGGTGGCCAGGATCACCAAGTCCCGCAGGCGCTCCAGCAGGTCCGTCACGAACCGGCGCGGATCGTGCCCGCCCTCGACCACCCGGTCGATCACCTGGAACACCGTCGCCCCGTCGTGCGCGGCGAAGGCGTCCACCACCTCGTCCAGCAGCGCCGAGTCCGTGTACCCGAGCAGCGCGGTCGCCATCTGGTACGTCACGCCGCCCTCGCCGGCGCCGGCGAGCAACTGGTCCATCACCGACATCGAGTCACGCACCGACCCGGCACCGGCCCGCACCACCAGTGGGAATACGGACTCCTCCACCTGGATCTGCTCGCGCCCGCAGACCTCGGTCAGGTAGTCGCGCAGCGTGCCCGGCGGCACCAGCCGGAACGGGTAGTGGTGCGTGCGGGAGCGGATCGTCCCGATCACCTTCTCCGGCTCCGTGGTCGCGAAGATGAACTTGAGGTGCTCCGGCGGCTCCTCCACCACCTTGAGCAGCGCGTTGAAGCCGGCCGAGGTCACCATGTGCGCCTCGTCCAGGATGAAGATCTTGTACCGGCTGTGCACCGGCGCGAAGAACGCCCGTTCGCGCAGCTCACGCGCGTCGTCCACACCACCGTGCGACGCCGCGTCGATCTCGATCACGTCGATCGACCCGGGCCCGCCCGTCGCCAGGTCCCGGCAGGACTGGCACTCCCCGCACGGCGTCGGCGTCGGCCCCTGCTCACAGTTCAGGCAACGGGCCAGGATGCGCGCGCTCGTCGTCTTACCGCAGCCGCGCGGGCCGCTGAACAGGTACGCGTGGTTGACCCTGTTGTTGCGCAGGGCCTGCTGAAGCGGAGCGGTCACGTGCTCCTGCCCGATGACCTCGGCGAAAGTCTCGGGGCGATAGCGGCGGTACAGGGCTAGGGACACACCACCGACGATATCGGGACGGACGGACAAACGCGTCGCCCCTCGGTCCCCCTTCGACCGGGCCGTCCCGCCCCCGGGAACGCAAAGACCCCCCGCGCACCCGCCAGAGCCCTCCTACCCTTGCTGCCTTCCGGCCCTGGGGGGGTTCAGAGAGATAACGCCACACGAGGGGCTGCCCCCAACAGTACCCGATCCCCGCCCTCCACCTCCACCACCCCGATCCGCAGGTCACGCCCCTCCCCCACCTACGAGATACGTGGTCGCGAGCACCCCTGAACATGTACTAAGCTCTCCCACGGAGGATTCGCCTAGAGGCCTAGGGCGCACGCTTGGAAAGCGTGTTGGGAGCAATCCCTCACGAGTTCGAATCTCGTATCCTCCGCCTTTGCCCGCCAGGGCAAACGAAGGGCCCGACCGCGCAGCGGTCGGGCCCTTCGTCGTCGCGTGGTCTCAGTTCTGGTCTCAGTTGACGCGAGCAGACGGTCATGAACCTGCGCGACCGTGCCGGTGGCGCAGGTGAGTCCGAAGTTGATCAGTCGGCGGCTGCCCTGCTGCGTCACGTGCCTGCTGCCGGAGGCACACAGAAGGCTGGACTCCGCCGATCACGAAGCAGAGCTTCAACGAGCCGCCGTAGAGCCACGAATCCGGGTAGTTGCGGGAAGTCCTCTGGTGGTCGCGCCCACCGATAGCCTTGAGGTGAGGCTCGTGCAGTGAGCCATGACGAGAGGCACCCATGGCTGCAACTGCCCCCGACAAGGTCGAGTACGGCGAGGTCTTCACCCGTCGATGGATCGTCGAGACGATTCTTGATCTGGTCGGCTATACGGCGAACAGGGACCTCACTCAGATGAAGCTCGTTGAGCCGTCAATCGGGTCCGGAGCGTTTTTCGTCCCCGTACTGGAGCGACTGCTCGAGTCTGCAAGGGTCCATGGCACGGAGCTGTCGGCACTGGCTGACTGTCTGTACGGTCTCGATCTCCAGCACGAGCATGTCGCGACCTGCCGGAGAAAGGCGGCAGACATGCTCCAAGCCGCTGGGGCAACTCCCACAGAGGCCCGAGCCCTGTGTGCAGGCTGGCTGCGTCACGGCGACTTCCTTCTCGACGAGGTACCGACGGATGTCGATTTCGTGATCGGCAACCCGCCGTACATCCGCACCGAGGATCTCGATGATGAGACCGAGGCTGCCTACCGCAAGACATGGCGGACAATGCGTGGACGGGCGGACATCTACGTCGGCTTCTATGAGCGTTCGCTGTCCATGCTCGCAAGCGGCGGGAAGGTTGGATTCATCTGCGCGGACCGGTGGATGCGGAACGCCTACGGGAAGCACCTGCGGGGTCTCGTGACATCACGCTACGCGGTCGAGTCCGTGTGGCAGATGCATGACGTGGACGCATTTGAAGCCGAGGTCTCGGCCTATCCGGCGATCACGGTACTGGCCAACTCGGGGCAGGGCAGCTCCACGTTCATCGACACTACTGCCGCATTCGGTGTGGCCTCCGCGAGTGAGGCCCTGGCGTTCGTGCGGGGCACGGCGGAGGAGGCTTCAGGCCTGGGATGGGAGGGTGCCCGCCTGCCCAACTGGTTCGAGACCGACGACTTCTGGCCTGCGGGATCCCCTCACACCATCAAGCTGCTGGAGCACCTGCAGGAGAATTTCCCGACGCTGGAAGCCGACGGCACGACGAAGATCAGCATTGGGGTCGCGACCGGAGCTGACAGGGCCTACATCGTCGGCCCAGACGCCGGCATCGACGTCGAACCAGATCGGCTGACACCCATCGTCATGGCCGACGACATTCGTGCAGGTCGTCTTACGACGCCCTCGAAGATGCTGCTGAACCCATGGGACGACGAAGGCAGGCTCGTGGACCTGGCGGACTACCCGAAGTTCGCGGACGCGCTTGCGTCGCACCCGAACGTCAAGAAGCGCTTCGTCGCAAGGAAGAACCCGAACACCTGGCACCGCACGATCGACAAGGTCTACCCGGGCCTCGCTGAACGGCCGAAGCTACTTCTTCAGGACATGAAAGCCCAGATCACGCCGGTGCTGGAGCCGGGTGGCTACTACCCGCACCACAACCTGTACTACATCGTCTCGTCGTCGTGGGACATGGAAGTGCTTGGCGGGTTGCTGCTGTCCCGGATCGCAGAAGCCTTCGTGAGTGCCTACGGCGTGAAGATGCGTGGCGGCACGCTGCGATTCCAGGCGCAGTACCTGCGGAAGATCGCCGTTCCGCGCCCCGAAGCGATCCCCGACGACATCGCCTCCAGGCTCCGTGACGCGTTTCGCGCCAGCGACAGGGCGGCTGCGACGCGTGCCGCCGAAGAAGCGTACGGGCTACCTGCCGGCAGCATCTGAGTATCCGATTAGAAGAAGAGGGGGGTCATGAGCAACCTGACACCTGTCGAGACCTGGCGCGCCGCTGTTCTCGGCTACTGGGAGGGCCTGGACCTACAGGCTGCGAAGCAGGGGCAGGCGACCGGGGTCAAGGACACCGGCAACCGTGCAGCCGTGACCGGCGGCAAGCAGATGGACGCGATACAGGAAGTCGTGGCGAAACTATGGCGCGGCGATCCGGATATCACGCTTGAGGTACGCACGACGGGTCACAACAATCTCCCGGCGTACTTTCGCCCGGCGAAGAACTGGGACCTTCTGGTGCTCTACCGCGGCTCCCTGATCGCGGCGATGGAGTTCAAGTCCCAGCGAGGCCCCTCGTTCGGCAACAACTTCAACAACCGGACAGAGGAAGCCCTCGGGCTCGCGGCCGACTCCCAGATGGCCGCGGAGCGCGGCCTGTTTGGCGAGTTGAAGCCCTGGTTCGGTTTCATCATGCTCGTGGAACGCGCGCCGGGATCGTTGAGCGCGGTCAAGGTGCCCAAGAACATGCCGTTCCCTGCCGACCCGATCTTCGAGGGGGCATCGTACATAGGGCGCTACAAGATCTTCTTCGAACGCATGGTCAAGGAGGGCAACTACGACGCTGTCGCTCTACTCACCGCCGAGGCGGGCAGCGAATACTTCATCGAGCCGTCGGTAAGCTTGTCGTTGGCTAATCTCGAGGCAGCCATCCGTGCACGCATCGCGTACATCAAGTCGCTGCCGGACGATGTGTTCGACGAATTGACGCACTAGCAGTCTGCTGAAACTTCCAGTCCCGGCCCCGGCTCGGTAGAGCCTGGGGCCGGTCTTGTTGGCATGCAAGGAGAAGAGGTAGACCCCGTTACCTCCTCAATTGACGAGCACGCGGCGGCCTGGCAACCGGTGGCGGTTGCCAGGCCGCGTCGCGCTGCTCTCATCCTGATTCACCCCCTGGGTCGTGCCTGACAGTCACCCCAGAGCAGGCCGCCGATCTTCTGGCCGACGTCATGCAGCATCGGGTCGGTGACGTGCTGGTAACGCTTGGTCATCGAGGCCGAGGACCAGCCCATGATCGCCATCACGATCCGCTCGGGGACACCGAGCAGCAGGAGGACGGTCGAGGCTGTGTGGCGGGCGTCGTGGAGGCGGCCGATCGTCACGGACGAGACTTCGCCGGAGGCGACCAGGGCGTACATGGTCGTCAGGCCGACGCCGAGACGGCGGGCGGCCTCCTCGACGGTGAGGGCGACGAGCGTCGGGTCGGCTACACCACCGTCCTGATCTGCGATCAGGCGGAGGAGGATGCGCTCGGTGGTGCCGAGAGCGCGGGCCACCCGGGCAAGCTCCAACGGTGTTTCGGGCATGGGTGTCCTATCCCGGCGGGGCTTTCGGCTATGCGCCGCCGTTGTCGGTGTTCCAGGGATGGGCGAATCGGTTGTATGGGCCCGCGTTATGACCCCGGCGTTCGTAGCACCGAGGGGTCGCGGAAGGCATGACGGGTCGAGGCTCCACGGGCGGGCAAAGCCCATGGTCGGACCGACGGGAGGGGACGTTAGCGGTTGATTACGGCCGCACCAAACCACCGAACGTCCAGCATGATCCGGTCCTCATTGGATCAGCGGCAGGAGTGACGTGCGGACTCGGCAGCGCCGCAGGCGCCTTCAAGTGGCCAGGCCCGCCGTTGGGGGCGACGGGCTACGTCGCGACTCCCGGGTCGGCGAGACCCTAGGCGTCGGACAAGCCAGGCGGAAAGCTCGGCGAGCGGTAGTCGTCACCAGCCTCGTCAGCCGCGACCCGGGTGATCATCGCGCTGATGAGTTCGGCGACGTTCGGGTGGGCTGCGCCGTAGGCATCGAGCGCGTCACGGGCGCGATCCATCTCTTTGCGAGCGGCGACGGACTTCTGCCAGCTCTCGGCAAACTCCGCCAGCAACCGCTTCACGTGGTCGTTGGCAGCGATCTCGGGCGGCCCGACCAGGTTGTCCAGGGAGATGTCGAAGACCTTGGCGAAGCCGATGGCCTCGTCCAGGTTCACCCTGCGACGTGGTTCGCCGCTCTCGATGCGCCACACCGCCGACTGGTTGAGCGGGTAGCCGGCCTCGGTCAGGCGCTCCGCGAGCGTGGCAGTACTCCACCCGCGCGCCTCGCGCTCCATCTTGATGCGTTGGGCGACGTTCTCCTCCCCTTCCAGTCGCCGTCTCGGATCCGCACCAGCCACGGTCAACCCTCCATGCATCGTCGTTAAGCCCATTTGCAATGCGCGGAGCACGACGTTAACGTGATGCAAAGCGAAACGCAACTAATCCGAACCGCATCGGCGAGCCGGGCCAGTCACCCGGCATCGCGACAACACAAAGGCCCCCGGCGCTACGAACGCCGAGGGCCGAAGCAGAACCTCGAAACCGCCCATCCCTGGAACAGTCGACAACGGAGGAACCGGGTAGCCGCCCAGCACCTCCGAGTGAGGACACCGCTGTGGACAAGCCTACGGCCCCGCCGTCAAAGCCGTCATCCACCGACGGGCGACGAGGCGACGCGTCGAACGCTCACGTCGGCCCCACCTCCGGAGAGCCGCCGCACAACGTCGACGCCGAACAGGCGGTCCTCGGCGCCTGCATGCTGAACCACCAGGCGGTGGAGAAGGTCCGCGGCACTTTGGACGCAGGCGACTTCTACCGGCCTGCCCACGAGACCATCTGGCGCGCGATCCTGGCCCTGCGCGCCGAGGACGCGCCCACCGACCCCATCGCCCTCACCGACCACCTGCAGGGTGCGGGCGATCTCTCCCGCGTCGGGGGCTCGTCCTACCTCCACACGCTGGTCGCCGCCGCGCCGCCCTCTGCCGACAACGCCGACTACTACGCTCAGATCGTGCGCCGGGACGCCCAGCTGCGGACCCTGCATGCCACCGGCATCCGCACGGTCCAGCATGCGCTGACTCCGGGCGCCGACCCGGACGAGATCCGTACGGCTGTCGAGACCGAGATCCGTGTCGAGCGCGAACGCGCCCTGGCCTCCGGCAGCAGCCGCCTGTCCCGCTACATCGTCAACGGCTGGGACTTCGTCACCAAGACCGGCGCGGACAAGGAACCGTTGTGGGGCACCCGCGAACAGACTGCCTGGGCCTCCGGCGAAAGCCTGATGATCGTCGGCGCGCCGGGCGTCGGCAAGACCACCCTCGCCCACCAGGTCGTCCTCGCCCGCCTCGGCCTCCAGGCCGCCGTCCTCGATCTCCCCGTGGCCGAGGGAGAACGCGTCCTCTACCTCGCGATGGACCGCCCCCAGCAGATCGCCCGCGCCATGGCCCGCCGCATCCTGCCTGCCGACGAGGCTCACCTGCGCGACCGCCTCGCCGTGTGGCAGGGACCACTCCCCGCCACCCTCGACAAGGAACCCGACCTCCTCGCCGAACTGGCCGCCGCCCACCGCGCCGACACCATCGTCATCGACAGCCTCAAGGACGCGGTCAGCACCCTCGTGGACGACTCCCTGGCCGTCGCCTTCAACAACGCCCGCATGCGGGCCCTACGCGCAGGCGTCCAGATCATGGAGCTCCACCACCAGCGCAAGGCCACCGCCGACGCGCCACGCGGCCAGCGCTCCACCCTGGACCGGGTGTACGGCTCGACCTGGCTGACCGCCGGAGCGGGCAGTGTCTTGTTCATCGCCGGAGAGGCCGGCGACCCGGCGGTCACCATTCACCACCTCAAGACCGTGACCGGCGAGATCGGCCCGCTGCCGGTTGTCCACGACCACCAGCGCGGAACCACCTACGTCGAGCCGACCCTGGACCCGGTCACCCTCCTGCGCGCCACCACAGACGGCCTGACCGCCCGTGACCTGGCGACCGCCCTGACCGGCGACGCCAACCCCGACCGCGCCGACATCGAGAAGGCCTGCCGCCACCTTGACCGCCTGGTCAAGAGCGGGTTGGCGGTCAAGGCCGAAGGCACCGCCGGTGGCCCCGGGGGCGGCCAGCAGGCGCGTTACCGCCCCTCCGCCCGACACATCACCGCCGTCTCCTGACTGCCACCGCGGTGACAGGAGTGACCGGGGACAGCACAGTGACCGAGTCTCCGGTCAGTCCGTGGTACTGACCAGAGTTCCGGTCAGCCCGGTGGCTGGCGACCGACCGGACTGACCGGGGTGACCGCCTCGGCCAGCGGGCAGCGCCGACCATCGCAACCGCCCCGCCGGTGAACGGGCGGATCATCGCCACCACGGGGCACCTTCCGGGCGTGGACCGCACACGGGACCGTCCACGCGCGCCTTCCGCAGAGGGCCCTGCGAAAGCCGTTCACACCGTCCACGCTCGGCAAAGAAACCGCAGGTAGAGCGATCACGGAGGCGCACACGCCGTCCACGCGACCCAGCGTTCACGCGCGAGCCCCCCTCTAATAGGGGGCTCGCGTGTACGCCCCGCCGTGAACGCCCTGCCACCGAGGAGATGGCCGAGCTTCCACCGCACGCCGTAACGTCCACTGGCCCGGCCTGCAAGGCTCACCCACATTCCGAACTGACGTCAGACCAGCGGAAGCCGGAGCAAGTTGTGGGATAGGCGATGCTTACCCCCGGCACCGCCAAGGCGGAGCAAGTTGTGAGGCAAGGAGTCCTTACCTCGCCTGCACCTCGCAGCGGATGGAGTTGCCCTCGCCCAGGGGTGCGAGGACAACGCGAATAACCTTCAGGGCAAGATCTTCAGGGACCAGCAACGCAGCCCGACCCAAGCCCGCCGGACAGTGCGGTGAACGCTGGCACGGTACTGAAAGCCCCACACCGTGGCCCCCGACCACCGGTACGGTAGCGATCCGTAGCGGCTTCAACACAGCATGGGGGCCAGCGTGAGGGGCAGTGGCATCACGTTCGGCAAGTTCATCGCGCTCCGTCGCGCCGAGATGGAATGGACCCAGCTCCGCCTCGCTGCTGAACTCGACCGCAGCGAGGTCTGGATGTCGCTGGTCGAACGGGACTTGCAGCAGGTAAAGGACCTGACCCTGCTCCGACGCCTCGCGGAGGTACTGCGCTGCGAGCTCAACGAGCTGATGGCCTTACCGCAACCGGCCTCCGACCAGCCAAGGTCCCGCCCTCGCAAGTCCACCTCCGTTACGCTGACGAGCAGTTCCGCTGCCGAGGAGGACGATGTGCGACGCCGCCCGTTCCTGACCCTGGCGGCTGCCGCCCTGTTCACCCCGGTCGCAGGCCAGCAGGCCGCGCACGCCGAGACGACCTCACCGCTGGCCGGCCTGGAGAACCTGCTGCTCTACGGGGCGGGGCGGATTCCGGCGCCCCGCAGCAAGCCGACACACGAGTCCGTCGCTGCTTCTCTCCTGACCTCTCGTCGCGAGTTCAAGGCAGCGAAGTACGACGCACTCGCTGAGGCCCTGCCGAGCCGGATCACCGCCGCTCAGATGGTCGGTAGCACCGAGGAGCGGGCTCGGAACGTCGCCCAGCTCTACAATCTCGCGGTCCGGCTGTGTATCAAGATCGGCGACAACAACCTGGTGGCCATCACCGCCGACCGCGCGCTCACCGCCGCCCGAGACGGCGGCGACCCGCTGGTGGTCGCCGAGGCACAGCGGATGGTGTCCAGCGCCTGGCGTCGGCAGGGCAGCCTGGCCCGAGCAACCGACATCGTGGTGGTCGCCGCCGAAGACCTCCTCGCGGACACCACGGTGCCCGAGTCCACCCGGCTGGCCGCCCGCGGCGACCTTTACGCCACCGCGGCCTACACCGCCGCGAAGACCGGAGACCGGGCATACGCGCACTCGCTGATCCGCGAGGCCGCGGACAGCGCCGCAGTTGCCGGTCGAGCCTCCGGCCTGATGGACGGCATCCAAGGCGTCGCCCTGCACGAGTTGTCGGTGCACTACGAGCTCGGCGACGCCGGCCGGGCAATCGAGCTGGCCTCCACGATCGACCCCACCGCGCTGCCGACCGCCGAGCGGCAGGCCCGCTTCTTCACCGACGTGGCCCGCGCGTTCGACCAGTGGGGCAAGCCCGAACAGTGCTACCGGGCTCTGTTGGCCGCCGAGGAAGCAGCCCCGCAGGAAGTCCGCCGGGGTGCCGTCCGCGACCTCGCCAGCACCCTGCTGCGGCACGACCGCAAGCTGCCCGGAGTCCGGGACTTCGCCACCCGCGCGGGCGTGCAAATCATCTGACCCGTAGCCGGACTACGGGCCGTAGTCCGGCTACGGATCCGGCCTTTCGCCCGGCAGTTCACTGGGGAGCGTCCACCCCTCCCCCGCTGCCGAAGGCCCTCCCATGCCAACGCCCAGCACCTCCCCGCCGCCCGCCAGCCGGCGTCACGCCGCCCCGGCGGACCGCGACCGGCTCGGCACCTTCCTCACCGCCTCCTGGGCCGCCCTGCACCTGCCCGTGCTCACCCTCCTCGGCCTGGCTGTTCACAACCACCCGGACGAGGCCAGCCCCCAGAGCGCGGCGACCGCACCCGATGCACCTGCCTCCTGAGGCCCCCAGGGGCCGTCGCGACGACCCCGCTCTCCTTCTTCCACTCGCTCGCCCGAGAGGAGACCCAGCCATGCACCGGCTGACCGACGCGCCCGCGCTGCACACCGAGTTGGAGCGCATCGACTACCGCACCACCCCCGCGTACTACTTCGACATCGAGCACGTCACCGACCCGGTCGTGCTGGAGCTGCTGAACTGCTGCCCCACCGTGTTCGGCCTCAAGAAGGCCATCACCGACCTGCTGGCCGGCAACCTGGACGTCCCACTGCCGGAGGCCACCGGGGCCATCGAGCCCGGCGCCACCGTTCGGGGCCACGTGATCGTGGCGGCCGGGGCCGTCATCGCCGAAGGCGCGTTCGTCACCGGCCCGGTGCTGGTCTGCCCCGGCGCGGTGATCGAGGCCGGCGCCCGGGTGCGCGACAACACCGTCGTCGGCCCCGGCTGCCGCATCGGCTTCGGCGCCGAGGTCACCCGCTCCTTGCTGACCGGTGGCGTCTTCATGAAGCACACCAGTTTCGTCGGGGACTCCGTGCTCGGCCTCGGCGTCAACATCGGCGCGTTCGTATCCACCACCGGCCTGCGGGTCACCTCCGGGCCGGTCACCGAACCGGCCACCGAAGAGGTCTGCGCCCACCTCGACGGCCGCCGCATCCCCACCGGCCAGACGAAGTTCGGCGCGGTGGTCGGCGACGGCGTGATCGTTCCCGCCGGCACCGTGCTCCAGCCCGCCACCCTGATCGGCGCGCACACCCTGCTCTACCCGAAGACCCAGGTCGGGGGCTTCTTCCCGGCCGGAAGCCAGGGAAGGTGACCATGCCCACCACCGACACCACCACGACGACCGACCAGCGGGCCGTGCGGATCACCGGAGGCCGCCGCCTCGCCGGGACCGCCACCGTCCAGGGCAGCAAGAACATCGCTCTGCACCTGTACGCCGCCGCGCTCCTCGCCGACGACCCGCTCACCCTGGCCGGTGCACCCGAGATCCTGGACACCCTGGTAGTCGCCGACATCCTGCACCGCACCGGCACCCGCGCCACCGTGACCGGCGACGAGTTCGCCACCCGACCGGCCGACTCCTACTTCCCCGTTATCCCGGACGACCTCGGACGGCGCATCCGCACCACCGCGGTGATGGGCGGAGCTCTGCTGGCCCGCGCCGGCAAGGTCACCTTCCCCACCCCCGGCGGGGACGCCTTCTGCGCCCGCTACATCGACCGGCACCTGGCCGCGATGGAAGCCGCTGGGGCCGAGGTGGAGGTGAGCCGGGGCCGGGTGCGGGCCCGTTTCACGGGCAAGCGGCTGCCGTTCATCACCGACGCCGAGACCCGCTCGTGGGGGCCGAGCCTGGGTGCGACGGTCACCGCGATGCTGCTGGCCGCCCGCACCCCGGGCACCTCCGCGATCCTCAACCCCAGCGTGGAGCCCGAGGTCACCCACACCGCCGCCCTGCTCTCGCAGGCCGGCGTCGGCATCGAGTGGCGGGGCAGGACAGCCCTGAACGTCACCGGCACCGACCGCATCCGGGGCGGGGTGTTCACCGTGCCGCCGGACCGGCTGGAGGCCGCCACCCTCGCGCTGGCCGCCGCCGTCACCGGCGGCACCGTCCACCTGGACGGCTTCCCGCCGGCCGCGTTCCCGGACGGGCTGGTGTCGGTGTTCGCCGACGCCGGAATCCAGCTCGACCCGCTGGACGGCGGCACGGCCGCCAGCACCCCGGCCGGGCCTCGGCCGGTGCAGATGGCCACCGGTCCGCACCCGGGGTTCCCGACCGACGTGCAGCCGCAGCTGACCGCCTTCCTCACCCAGGCCGAGGGCATCTCCCGCATCGACGAGCGGATCTACACCCAGCGCGACACCCACCTGCCGGCCTTGGCCGCGTTCGGCGCGGCCGTCAACGCGACCGGCTCGGTCATCACCGTCCGAGGCCGGTCCGCCCTCACCGGCGCCGGCGTGGCCGGGGAGGACATCCGGGCGGTGACCGCTCTCGTGATCGCCGCCCTCGCCGCCGAGGGCACCTCTACGATCCGAGGGATGTATCACCTGCGGCGCGGATACGGCAGCCTGCTGCCGAAGTTGGCCGCGCTCGGTGCCGACCTGACGATCGACCAGGAGTAGCCGTGACCAACACCGTGCCGTGGAAGCCGAACGCGATCGCCGACCTGCGCGAGTGCCTGGACCTGATGACCGCTGACGGCACCGTGCCCGGCGGAGTCATCGCCCACGGCACCTTCGACACCGAGCCCGGCTACCTGGCCTCCGGCATCGTCGCCCCCGAGTGCGGCGACGCCCGGCCGGGGCCGGACACGGTGTACGACGTGGCCTCGCTGACCAAGGTCCTGGCCACCTGGCCGCTGGTCGGCACCTCCCTCATGGATGGCTTCACCCTGGACACCCCTATCCGCGAACTGCTGACCGGCATCCCGACCGAGGCGCCCGGGGGCCAGGTGACGGTCCGCCAGGTATTGGCTCACACCTCCGGCCTGCGAGCCGACACCCGCCTCGACCAGTACCGCAACCGCCCCGAGCCGCTGGCCGACCTGATCTGCGGAGAGCCGCTGATCGCCGACCCCGGGGCCGGTCACCGCTACATCAACCGCGGCTTCATCCTCCTCGGCCTGGCCCTGGCCCACTACCGCTGCCAGCGCCTGGACGAGCTGGCGGCCGAACTCTGGCAGCACCTTGGCATGACAAGCACGACCTACGGACCGGTGCCCCGCTCCGCCCAGGTCGCCCCGACCGAGCAGCGGTTGACCGGCGGGCCCCGACTGTGGGGGATGCCGCACGACGACAACGCCGCCCTGCTCGGCGGCGTCGCCGGCCACGCCGGGGTGTTCACCACCCCGGCCGACCTCGCCACCTTTGCCACACACCTGCTGACCTCGCACGCCACCGATGGGCCCCTGGGCCGCTGGCTCGCCTACAGCATGCAGCCGCAGGCCGAGATCGAGCCGGGCCTCGACCGGGGCCTGGCCTGGATCCTCGCCGACGAGGGCAGGGTTGCCTACCACCACGGCTTCACCGGGACCAGCCTCTACCTCGCCCCGGCCACCGGCCGCTACCTGGCCATCTGCACCAACGCCGTCTACCACCACCAGGACAACCGCACCCGCCTCGCCCCGCTGCGGACCCTCGCCCTCAAGGCGATCACCGACGAACCCTAGGAGGGCCTACCATGCCCAGCACCACGTTCGCGTCCCTCACCACCCTGCGGCTCGGCGGCCCTGCCGAACACTTCCTGACGATCTCCACCCCCGCCAACTGGGCCGACGCCGTCAGAACGATCGGGCAGCGCCACGAACAAGCCCCCGTGGTGCTGGGCCACGGCAGCAACGTCATCGCCTCCGACTCCGGCCACCCCGGCACCGTCGTGGTGATGAACACCCGGGGCATCACCGCCACCCGCTCGGACGACACCACGGTCGACGTCACCGTCCAGGCCGGACACCCGCTCAGCGACCTCATCGCCTGGGCCGCCACCGAACACCTGGCCGGGATCGAGTGCCTGGCCGGGATACCCGGCACCACCGGCGCCGCCCCCGTCCAGAACACCGGCGCCTATGGCCAACAGGTCTCCGACACGCTCGACCACCTCACCGCCTGGGACTGGGACATGGGCCGCCTGCGGACCCTGCCCGCCCAGGCATGCCGCCTCCGCCACCGCGACAGCCGCTTCAAGAACGACCCCAGCCGCTGGACCATCCTCACGGCGACGTTCCGCCTCACCCGCTCACCGGCCTCCCCCATCACCTACCAGCCGCTCGCCGACGAACTCGGCGCCTCCCTCGGCGCCCGCCCTCCCGTCGCCGAGGTGACGGCAGCCGTCCTCGCCAACCGCCACCGCCGCGGACTCCTCCTCGACCCCCACGGCCCCGCCGCCCGCCAGGCCGGATCGGTCTTCCTCAACCCGCCCGTCACCGCCACCCAGGCCACCCGCCTGTCCGCCACCGGCTGCCCCGTCCACACCGACAACGACGGGCAACTCCGGGCCAGCGCCGGCTGGCTCCTGGAGCACATCGGCTACCGCCCCGGCTACAAGATCGCCTCCGGCATCCGCTGCTCGGAACGCCGCACCCTCACCCTCACCGCCCACGACGGCGCCACCTCAACGGGCTTCGCCCAGGCCCTCACCAAACTCTCGGCCCAGGTCGAGATCGCGACCGGGGTCTCCCTCCGACCCGAGCCGATGTTGGTCGGCGACTGGGCATGAGGATTCCGGTTGGAACCCCTTAATATTCTCTCGGCGAGAGTTGAGTTGCACACTGCCGCCAGACCGAGGTTACTAGCGCCAGTCTGACGCCAGCCACTAGATGGGGCATATTTTCACCTTCATTCGAAGGATTCTATGGACTGCGACGTTCCGCCTGTTCTTCGGGGCATCCGCGATCCAGCCAATTCCCGCCACAGGAGCAGGTCAGCCCGGTCGTTGAGGCTTCGAATTCCTGTGGCACGACAGGGGCATCGGAAGGAGAGTCACGCACATCGACGATCACGTTCCGCCGCCTCACCACCCGCACGAAAAAGCGCCCGACTCCCAAAACGGTTGCCACCATTAGACCTCCGAGGAATTCAGGCAGCGCACTCCTTAGGATATTCACCTCGCCACCCCTGTGTCCGTACCCACAGCGGGTGCTGAACGGACCAGGTGGCGACTCCCCAACCTCTTGAGCTTTTTCCGAACACGCTCGCCGAACGCGGCCGGATCGCCCTCACCAGCCTGCTCCGCCGCTTGAGTCCAGGTCACGCGACTCGAACCGTAGACGGCAGCTACAGCAGCTTCGGATGGCTTCAGTGACCGCAGGACAGCAAGGACCCGGGCGTCCTCCAACTCACTGAAGAACAACTCATCCTCGGGACGGCAGTGATCAGTGATGATGTCCCGCAGTGCAACCCCCTCCGCCACTGGGTCATCCAGCAAGCGCAGCCTCCTGCCACGAACTTTACGCTCCCAGAGCGGCTGTAGATGTCGATGCTCTGAGTGTGAGTGGCGCAGAAGTAGGTCCATGACCTCTGAGTCATCACCCAAGTGCGCTCCCAGAGCGTCGACCCAGTTACCAAGTAGTGCCATCTCGACAGACTCACGCCATTGTTCCGGCTTACTCAAGCCAAGCCAGGACCGACTGAAATCGTCCACTGCTACCGAGTCACCCTCAATGGCGGCGTTGCGGGCAACAAGTGCTGCCATGAGAGCCTCGCGAGCCGGAGGAGCAAGCGGGCTTTGAATCTGCTCGGCGAGTGTGAGCAGTACTTCGGCAATGAAGTTCACAGGTGAATGTCGAATGTCAGTCCGCTCTTCCTCTTCCCCAATCGCCTTGCAGAGAGCAATTGTGACTGCCCAATAGAACTGCATGGGCTCTTCCGCATCGACGTCCACAGCACTATCTGCGAGACCCCGCTTCCTCCAGGAGTTAGCCGCAGAGCGGAGATCGTCAACGAAAGCACCTCGCCTTCGTCGCGCCTCCTCGTCGCTGGCCGGTGCGTCCTCGACGACAGCCGCCATCGCCTGGAGCCGCTCGACCACCCTGGAGGCCGTCGGCAGCGGCTGAGCGGCCCACAGGCCGCTGTGGGCCACCTTGGGCTCCAGCAGCAGGTGGCGCGCGCGCTTTACAGCTGAACGGTTCCCAGCTCGACAGGCCGAGTGCCCGCGGAGGAGGCAACTAGAGCAGAGGTAGCGAAGGTAGGCGTTCCTGTCCAGCAGCTGCACTTGCGCATGCCGGACGCGCTGGATCATCTGCAGGGCCAGCTCTTCGGCCGCACCGCACTGGCTACCCAGAGAAGGCCTAAAAGACTCGACGGGGCGGGACGACCGGCCTTGAGCGCTAGCCAGAGACTCGCGCACAACCTCCATCAGCACGGTGTTGAGCGCGTCAAGCGTCCTGGCATCCGTCCGACCGATGTCGAGGTCAGAGTAGAACATGAGGGCCATGCATGCTCCTGTAGCTATTGTGCGCTGACGTTTGCTACCTCTCGGCCCGGCACAGGACAGAACCGGCAATGAATCTCCAGGCATTCAAGGTGACATGGGTCACATTGCTGCTCCTTGATGTACTCGCCAGATCCGGCCAGCGGCCACCGACCACGAGGATCCACCTTGCCGTGGACAAGCGTTGTCAGCCATGCGCTCACCCCCAGCCAGGCGAATAAGGTACGGCCAACGACGCAGCGAGGCAGGCGGGTAGGCGCCGCAAGCGGCCATCTTCCCTGGTGCAGCGACGACCTGTAAGGACGCGGCACTAGATGAATGAGTCCAAGGGGTGTCGTCGCGATCAGTGATCGAAGGCGACCAGGGATCGCTTGACGGGTTGGCCGGTCTGGTCGTTCAGCCAGATCGCGGCGGTCAGCGCCAGGATCCGGGACAGGACCCGGATCATCACTCCGGCCGGAGTGTGCCCGCCGTGTTGTTCCAGGTTGAGCTGCCCTTTGAAGGTCTGGTTGATCGACTCGATGACCTGCCGCAGCGGCTTGAACAGGTGCGCTCCGGCCCGTTCGGGTTCGCCCTTGCGGGCCGGACGCAACAACGTCGGGTGACGCTCGGTGACGTCGTGCTCGAAGTCGCGGCCGTAATAGTTCTTGTCGCCGATGATCGTCTGCCTCGGATGGGTGGCGGCGACGTCAGGCGCGGCGTCGAGCATGTCCTGCAGCGTTTCGCGTTCGTCGGCCTTTGCACCGGTGAGCGCGAACAGGACGGGCAGCCCGCCCAGGGTGCAGACCAAGTGCAGCCGCAGGCCCCAGAAGTACCGCGAATGCGACGCGCAGTAGCCGTACTGGGCCCAGCCAGCCAGGTCCGAGCGCTTGGCGGTCTCGCGGGAGCAGCCGCAGCCGACCGGGGTGGAGTCCACCACCCACACGTCGTCGCTCCACAGTGAGGTGTCCTGAGCCAGCATCCTGATCATGTGCTTGGCCAGGGAGCATGCCGCCCTCAGGCGCTTGTTGTAGCCGGACTGCTGAGGCAGGTAGGGGAACAGGTGGCGGAAGTCGCGGTGCGCGCGGCGGAGCCAGCGCCGCTCGGAGGTGTAGCCGAGCAGCGCCGACATGACCGCCAGGGTGACCAGCTCGGCGCCACTGAGCGTAGGCGCGATCCCGACCGCGGACGCCACGGAGCGAGTTCCGGAGAAGCCTTCAGGGCGTCATCTACCTTGACGTAGAGTGCAGTTGCGAGGGTGTCTATGTCGGTCGTCACAAACTGACCATGGACGCCCTCGCTCCATGTCCGCAGGCGAACCCTTGGACTCAGTCATCTAGTTTGCAACCGTGACGTAGCGAGCAGGATCGCTGCGATCCCTGCTACGTCCTGAGAGGTGCTGTTTGAAGCCGTTACGCGGCGAGTCACGTTCCAGGAAGCCCGCGAGTCGACGTGGCGAGGACATGCTCCGCGCTGTGCTCTCGAAGGCACCCGCCGAACAGCGGAAGCTCGCCGATGGCCGAGATACAGCGGCCGTTCTCATCGGCATGGTCCATGAATGGGGCGAGATCCGCGGCGGCAAGGTCTGGTGTGAGATCACTGGCGGTAGGTGGGCCCACTTGTCCGACGACTCATGGGTCATCGGCGACTACCGTCCACTCGGTCTGAGTGCGGACATATGCGCGGTCAGCGATCACGCGGTGGGACGAACCTTCGCTTCCGGATACCAGAAAATGGTCTCTTGCAGCGTGCCTCCGGTGTCCTACTGGAGCGTCATCACCACGCTGGAGGACGTCGTACCTGTCATGCTCGCTGTCCTAGACCGCGAACTGACCGGCGCGATCGCGTGCCTCGATTGGTATCTCCAGACACCATGCTCCCCCAGGCTCTGCCCACACCACCCAAACGGCGATGGCCCGCCAATCTGTGGCTCGGCTACCTGCGCAGACGCCTCACCCGATAGCCCTTGCGACTGTGTCTGCGGGGGCGAGAATCATGGCATCGGTAGGGCTGCAATCCATACCGCACGCCCTGAGGCGCCCGACTGGTCCACCGCACCAGCACCGTTGTGGCAGCCTGGCTTCGGCACCGTTGAGGTGGATCCGACGCACCGCCGGATTGCTGGGCGTAGCCCGTTCAGCCGGCACGGCACTCGCGTACGTGCCCCCTCAGTCGCGTGGACCGGCACGGTGGAAGATACTCCAGCGGGTCGCAGCTGAGCACCACCTGGTCTCAGTTTTGGTCTCATTCAGCCCCGTCCAACCGGGTTCAGAGCTACGCCCATGGATCGCTCCGGCGCAGGTCAGGACGGGTGTGAACCCCGGCGGACAGCGTTCGGGAGAATTGGAAAGCGTGTTGGGAGCAATCCCTCACGAGTTCGAATCTCGTATCCTCCGCCGGCAGAAGGCCCGGACCGCACCAGCGGTCCGGGCCTTCGTCGTATCGACGATGACCCGGGTTGAGTTGAGCCGAGTGCGGCGACCCGTTGCTCCGCGAGTACCCGTCCGGTGCGCCGATTAAGCGAACCCGGCCCCGGCCCCGGCGGGCCCAGGAGAGCGCATGTCAGCGGACTTCGAGGGGGCGGGCAGTGAAGGTCGCCACCAGGGCCGGGTCGTTGAAGGCGGTGATCCGGGCGATGCGGCACCCGCGCAGGGTCAGGACCTGGATGCCGTACGGCTCGTACCGGCCGTCGCCCGTGTGATGGTGGACGATGAAGGCGGGCTGGCCGTTGGCGCGGGTGGGCGTCATCCGCCACCGGTCCGGACGCAGGACGCGGACGGACAGGAAGCCGAGGACGGCTTGGCGGCCGGTGAACCAGGTCGGGGTCGGCGGCATCTCCATCTCGACATCGGCGCGGAGCAGGTGCACCAGGGCATCGGGGTCGGCGCGAGTGAAGGCGTCGACGTAGCCGTCAAGGAGCCCGCGCCAGATCTGCTCGTCCGGCTCGACCAGGTCATCTGCGACCGGTCCGGCGTCGGCCAGGCGGGCGCGGGCGCGGCGGAGCGCGCTGTCCACGGCCGCGACGGTCGTGTCCAACACCTCCGCCACCTCGGCCGTACGGAACCCGAGCACGTCGCGCAGGGTCAGCACGGCGCGCTGGCGGGCGGACAGGTACTGCAGTGCGGCGATGAAGGCGAGGCGAACGCCCGTCCGCGCGGCCACGACCGTCGCCGGGTCGTCGGCGCCGAAGCGAGCGTCCGGCGCCGGCTGAAGCCACTCCACCGTCGGCTCGCGGGGAGCCACCGTTACCCGGTGGTCGTCCGAGGGCGCGCCCAGCCCTGACGGCAGGGGCCTGCGCTTGCGTGTCTCCAGTGCCGTCAAGCAGGCCATGGTGGCGATCCGATACAGCCACCGCCGCACCGAGGAACGGCCCTCGAAGCCGTCGAACCCACGCCACGCCCGAAGGTAGGTCTCCTGTACCAGGTCCTCAGCGTCATGGATCGAGCCGAGGATCCGGTAGCAGTACGCGAGCAGTTCCGGCCGGAACGGCTCGGTCAGAGCGGAGAACTGGCTGTTCGACGGCATCGCGGATCCTCCTAGGAGTGCGGCGGGCCAACTGTAGGCGGGGGTGCGCGGCGGGGCGGGGCGGCGGCTCAGCCGATCGGGCTCAGACCTTCGCCACCGAGCTTGTACTCCGGACCGCTGTCCGGGTTCCCGGCGAGCTCCACCACGGCCTGGCCGACCTGCTCCAGGGTGAGGATCGGCTGCCGCCCCGCTACGAAGGTCTCCCGGTCGACGCCCACCCGCGCGGCGTAGCCCGTGACCGCGACGTCGCCCACCCCGCCGACCGGGGTCATGTTCGGCAGCACCGTGACGAACCGGATCCCCAACCCGGCCCGGCCCGACTCCTCGGCACCGTACTGGCGCAGGTACCGGATGGCAGCCTTGGCGCCGGCGTACCCGCCGCTGAGCGGTGAGCCGGCCAGAGCGGCCCCGCTGGACATCGACAGGACCAGGCTGCCCGGCGCCAACGGCTCCCGCAGCGCCGCCCCGGTCCAGGTGAACACGTGTCGGGTGTCGACCTCCCAGTTGCGACTGAAGGTCTCCCAGGTCTGCTCCTGCACGGGCGCCATGTGCGGCGTGGCCCCGGCATTGAGGACGAGCAGACCCGGGTGGTGCCTGCGGATCACCTCCGCGGCGAGCGCTTCGTCGGTGGCGTCGGCGGCGACGGGCGTGAAGCACTCGCCGAGGTCGTCGTGGACGCCGCGCAGCTCCTGCCCGTCGCGGGCGATACCGATGACGTGGGTTCCCCGGGCGACGAGCGCGGCGGCGATCGCACGCCCGAATCCGCGGCTGGCACCGGTGACGACGGCGGTCTGAACGGGATCTGACATCAGAGACTCCACAGTGCTGGTCGGATGCGGTACCTATCCAGACCAGCGGCGGGCGAAAAAACCGTCGCCCTCACGGAAAGATCTTTTGGCGCATCGCGGGCGGATCGTGCCGCCGCCCGGATCAGGCCGTCGTGGCGTGCCAGACCTCGCGCAGGCCGGGGACGGGTTCGCGGTCGGCACGCCTGACCGGCTCCGGCGACGACTCAGCACAGCGGGCTCGCCCGTACCCGAACTGGCCCTGCACCCCGGCTCGGGCGCCACCAACTCTATTCGTGCGGTCCCTTCACGGTGCCCCTACCAGGGAAGACGTTCTGACCCTGGTTGCAGTCTTGGTTGCATTCACCCCCGTCCGGCACCGTCCACAGCCACACTGACGGGTCACTCCGCCGCAGGTCAGGACACCTACGGATACTCCCGGACAGCCGGACGAACATTTGGAAAGCGTGTTGGGAGCAATCCCTCACGAGTTCGAATCTCGTATCCTCCGCCGGCAGAAGGCCCGGACCGCACAGCGGTCCGGGCCTTCGTCGTATGCGGCCCCGGTTCTGGCCCCAGTCGGTCCGGCCGCTTTCCGACCGCTCTCCGGTCTCCGGCCGGGCAGCGGGGTGCACCGGCTGCTTCACGGAGTCGGCGCTACGGCGAGCAGGCCGGTGGCGCGGTCCGCGGTGATGACGCCGAGAAGGTAGCCGTCCTCGTCGACGACGGGCCAGACCGCCAGGTGCTTGATCCGCATCGCGATCGCGGCCAGGGCCAGACCCATGGTCGGCCAGGCGAACGGACCGCGCTGGTGCGAGGTGGCACTGATCGTGGTGCGCTCGGTGCACAAGGGGCGGTCCAGGGACGGGTGGAGCCCGATGCGGGTGACCAGCCCCTCGCACCGGCCGTCGTGGTCACGGACGAGCAGGTACTCGACGTCGGAGCCGCGGAAGATGTCGTTGGCCTGGTCGACGGTGCTGTCGTCGGCTATCGCGTAGCCGCAGGGGTCCATGGCGTCGGCGACCGTGAGGCCGTGGCCGGGCCGTGCCGACTGCGGGGAGTGAGTGGTCACGGTGGTCACCGTTCCCGTCTCCGGCCGCCCGCTGGGGACTGCCGGACTGTCCACCCAGAACGAAGCCGGAACAGGTACCGGGATGCGGGGTGCCCTGGATCCCTTCGAGCCTACTCCCGTGGCGGGCCGCCGCCGGAAGACCGCTGCGGAGTAGCGTGGGAGACAACCGAGGACATTCCGCACACCGGCATCAGCGCCGACGTCGCCCTGGGTCGTGACGGGTCCCTCGCGGACCGGACGGGCGGCTTCGCATGATGCCGATTCCTTTCCCGGTGTCTTCCTCCTCCGGGCCGTGGTCGGTGCCCGGCAGCCCGTTGCTGCCGCGGCTGGAACTGGAGCCGACGATGTCGCGGGAGGGCGTCTTCGACGGCGCCTGGTGGCCCCGCTCGAACCGCGTCCTCGCCGAACTGCCGGACCTGATCACCGCACTCGGCGCCCACTTCGGGCGCATCGTCCGGGTCGGCCTCGACACTTCGGCCTGGGACGTCGTGCCCCGGTCCGTCGCGGCGAACGGCCTGGTGATCAGGATCAACTGGTTCACCGGCAGCGACGCGACGATCAGCGTCACCCGGGGATTCCAGGACCACTTCCTGCTCCTGGTGGTACCGCCCGGGACCGCCCCGGCGACGGCCGCCTCTGCGATGGCCGGCGCCTCCGCGACCGGAAACCACACCCCGGCGGCAGAACTCCTGCTCGGCTGAGCGGCCCGGCACCGCCTGCCGGACCTCCGGCGCGAACCGGCCATGGCCGCTCGTCCGGGCGGGCGACCGCACCGGGACCGACCGATGATGGAAGTCCAGGGGTGCGCGACGTTCGAGAGCGGCGTATGGCTGTTTGGCATGTGCGGGACTTCACGCCGGACGACCTCGAAGCGATGGTCCGGCTCGATGCCGAGAGCGCCACCACGGATCGCGCCGCCGTCTTCCGCCTCGCCGACGTGGTCGCGGCGTTGCAGGCGCGGGATCCGAGCGTCGTCGTGGTGGCCGACGGGCATCTCGTGGGCGCGGCGGTGGGCCGGGTGGACGGGGAACGGGCATGGGTGCTGCGCATCGCCCTGCACCCCGCCTGGCGGAACCTCGGCATCGGCACCGCCCTGCTGTCCGCGTTGGAGCATCGTCTGCGGGACGCCGGCGCCAGGATCGTCGCAGCGCTGCTGCCCGATGGGGAGACCGGTGCCACCGCACTGGTCAACTCCGGATTCCGCCCCCACCGGGGGCTCACGTACTTCGAGAAGTCCGAGACCGTCAGCGCCGAGGGCGCCACGGTCCTGGCGATGCTGGGCGCGGTCATGCCCGAAGCCCGTCTCTGGGAGCGGCTCACGGGCATGGCCGACGAGAAGCGGCTCATCGAACGACGCCTGGTGCTGCCCCTGGCGAACCCCGAGCTGGCGGACGCCCACGGAGTGGAACCGCCCCGCGCTGTCGTGCTGTTCGGCCCGCCGGGCACGGGCAAGAGCAGTTTCGCCAAGGCCGTGGCCGGTCGGCTCGGCTGGCCGTTCGTCGAGATCTTCCCCTCCCGGCTCGCATCCGGGGACGGGCTGGCCACCGGACTCGGCCGCCGCTTCGAGGAGGTGGCGCGGCTCGACCACGTTCTGCTCTTCATCGACGAGGTCGAGGAGGTCGCCGGTACGCGCAGCCTCGCCGCCCCCGCGTCGGTCGGCGTGGTCAACGAACTCCTCAAGTCGATCGTGCGGTTCCGCGACCGCGACGGCCGGCTCCTCGTCTGTGCCACCAACTCGGTGGCCGCCCTGGACCCGGCGTTCCTGCGCCACGGCCGGTTCGACTACGTCCTGCCGGTCGGGCCACCCGACTCCGTGGCCCGCGACGCGCTGTGGGCCGGCTACACGGCGAAATCGGGTACCGCCGCCGACACCGCGGTCCTCGCCGAAGCCAGCGAGGGCTTCACTCCGGCCGACATCAGGCAGGTCGCCATGGCGGTCGCCCAGAGCACGTTCGAACGCACGCTGGACACGGGGGAGCGGACCCAACCCAGCACCCGGGACTATCTGGACGCCATCCACCGCACCCGTCCGACCGTTTCCGAGGAGATGGCCCAGGAGTTCGCCGACCAGGCGATCCGCTACGGGCGCGTCTGAACGGGCAGCCCCCGCCCTTCCGCGGTGTCCGGGTTCCGCGGTGTCCGGGTTCCGCGGTGTCCGCCCGAAGCTCCGGGCAGAAGACCCGGGCAGAAGCTCCGGGCAGCTGACCCGGCCGTCGCGACCACGCCGGGTGCGGACCGGACCGGGCGCAGCCCCCGCGGTGGTTGCGGTTGCCTCCGCCTCCGCCCACCGCCGTGCAGAGCCCGGACCGTTCCGTCGGCCCGGGCCTTCGCCGTCTTCAGCTCCGGGTGGGCGTTTCCTTGATCCGGTCGACGACCGCACGCGTCATCACGGCCTGGGTGAACACCACCGTGCCGGGCTTGATCAGGCCGTGCTCGCCGGACTCCCCCTCGACCTGGACGGTGCGCTCGCCGAGGAACGCGAGGGTCGTGCTGTCGAAGATCCATTCGGTGCGCCGGCCGGAGGTGTCGTCCAGGCGGGCGACCGCGACCCCGTGCCGGCCGGCGGCGTCGACCGCGTCGTCGACCGTGACCACGCCGGGGATCTTCGCCGCGGCCTTGTAGAGCGCGACCGTGAGAGCGGCCGGCGGGTAGCTCCCGCCCAGGAGGTCGCCGATGGTGGTGAACGCCTCCTGGTCGGGGGTGCGGCCCTTGCCCCGGGTCTCCTCGTAGATCTTCCGCAGCAGTGCGTCCGGGTCGGTGGGCAGGGTTGCGAGGTAGTCGTACGTGGGCGCGTTGAGGTTCGCCGTCGGGGCCTGGCCCGTCTCGGTGGGCCCCGCCAGGGTGATGCCCTCGGGGCCGGTGACACCGCGCTCGATCAGCCAGCCCTTGGTGCCGTCCGGGGAGCTCCAGGTCTCGCGCTGGTGCAGTTCGTCGCTGACCAGGGTGCTCTTGCCGTGGTCGGTCCTCACGTGGGTGCCGGCCGACTTCGAGCCGATGTAGACGAACTGGTTCTCGCGCACCGGCGACGGGCCCGGGACGGCCGTGCTGGCCAGGGAGATGCGGTCGAGGAGCTGCGGGGCGCCCTTGGGGTCGGCGGCGCCGATCCGGGTGGTCAGCAGCGGGCCGGTGGCGAGGCCGGTGCCGTGGTCCGTGGCGTCCCCGGGGCCGAGGAAGTGGACGCCGGTCCCGATCGTGGCGGCCAGGACACAGGCGGTCGCGGGCAGGAGGACGGCGCGGCGCAGGAACGGGCTGCGCGGCCTCGTGGTGCGGGTCGGCCGCGCGGGGACGGCGGTCCGGAGGTCTTCGTGGATCCGGGTCATGAGGCGCTCCTTGTGGAACTGGTGGCGGCCCGCCGGCAGTTCCCGCTCCACGGACGGCAGGAGGTGCTCGGTCTCCTCCCACTCGGCCGGGTGGGGCTGGGAAAGGTTGGCGTTCATCGGATTCCTCCCTGTGCGGGCCGGACCGCGTTCGCACGGTCGCCATGTGTCTGTCGGGGCCGACCGGCGGGTTCCCGTCTGTTCCTCTTCAGTTCCGCGTCGGCGAGCTTGCGCAGCTTCGTGCGGGCGCGGGACAACCGGGAGCGGACGGTGCCGACCGGAACGCCGAGGACCTGGGCGGCCTGGACGTACTCCAGGCCCTCCCACAGGCACAGGACGAGGACTTCGCGCTCGGGGCGCCGCAGCGCGCTCAGCTGCGCCAGCGTGACCGCGATGCGCTGCCGGTCGTCGAGCCGGCCGGCCACCTCGTCGGCGTGGTCGGGAACGGCTGCCGGTGCCGCCGCGGCGGCTGCGGCCGCGGCCCGGTAGCGCCGGTTGCCGCGGCAGTGGTTGCGGGCGAGGTTGGTGGCGACGCCCAGCAGCCACGGCCGGAGCGAGCCACCCTCGGGCTCCACCGTGCCGCGCAGCCGCCACGCCTCCATGAAGGTCGCCGACATGACGTCCTCCGCGACGGACCAGTCGCCGGTCAGCCGGAAGGCGTGGTTGTAGACGGTGCGGGCGTAGCTGTCGAAGAGCTCCGCGAAGGCGTCGGGATTCCCGGCCCGCACCCGGGATCGCATCTCTGTGGTCACTCCTGTCGGCTGTCCGGCATCACGGGTCGGGTTCCCGTGACGCGCGCCACAGTCGGCCCTCCGGGCAGGTGCCGCACCTCCTGTGGCCACCCGCCTCGATCTCGGTCCCGGTCTCGCTCGTCGCTGTCCACGCCGGCCCATCCTCCCGGAGGGCCGTCAGGACACCATCAGGACACCGCAGGTCAGGACGAGTGGCGGGCACCCCTGGGAAGGACGCCGCCCCGAAGGGCCGGCCCGCCCCCCGCGCGGGCCGGGCCTTCGGGACGGGTCGTGGGGGTCAGAGGGCCCCGGTGGCCGCCGCGGTGGCGAGGAGAAGGTAGACGGCCGCCGCCGGGTACTTGAGGCGGACGCCAGCGCTGCGGAGGCGAGCGCTCAGGGCCGCGCCGGCGAAGGCGTAGCAGAGGTCCAGGGCGAGGGCGATGAACAGGAAGACCGTGCCGAGGCCGAGCATCCGTGCCCGGGCCGCGCCCGTGCCCAGGCCGGACGGCAGGAACTGGGGCAGGAAGGCCACGAAGAAGAGGATCACCTTGGGGTTGAGGAGGTTGACCAGTACGCCGTCGCGGTAGATCCGGGCCGGTCCCGCTGCGGCGGGCGCAGCGCCGGCGGCCGCGGCGTCCGTCCGGCTCGTCAGGGTCCGGACGCCCAGCCAGGCGAGGTAGCCGGCACCCGCGTAGCGCAGCACGGCGAAGGCCGCCGGGGACTGGGACACCAGCGAGGCCAGGCCGAGCGAGGCCGCCAGCACGTGGACGAGCGTGCCGGTCTCCACTCCCAGCGCGGAGACGACGCCCGCGCGCCGGCCCTCGTGGACGCTGCGCATGACGATGTAGAGGAGGTTCGGGCCGGGAAGCAGGATCAGGACGAGCGACGCGGCCACGAAGGCGGGCAGCGAGGTCATCCGCGCTCCAGCGCGGTGTCCAGGAGCCCGAGCGGCGGGGCCCCGAGGCCGAGCAGGGCGGCGTGGAAGCGGGGCAGCGAGAAGCCGCCGCCCCACTGCTCGCGAGCCCGCCGGCGCGCGTCTACGACGGCGAACTTGCCCCAGGTGTAGCGCCCGTAGGTCGGGTCGAAGAGTCCGCGCCGGGCCTCCTGCTGCGCGGCGGGGCCGGCGAGCGAGACGTCCTCGGTGAAGCGCGCGGCCGCGTCCGCCACGGTCATCTCCCCGCTGTGCAGCCCGATGGCGCAGGCGAAGCGGGTCACCCGCCGCAGTGCGTCGACGGCCACGGCCACGGCCACCCGCGCGTCGCCGCCGCGGAACCCCTCCTCCAGCGCCAACTCCTCGCAGTAGTGGGCCCAGCCCTCGATGAAGGCCTCGGAGTGGAGCGTGCGGCGCACGTCGCTGCCGGCCCGCCGCAGGGCCCGGAAGTGGCTCGCGTGTCCGGGCGCGACCTCGTGGATGGCCATGTTCGGCATGGCGGTCCGGTTGAACCCGGTGGCCAGCCACTGCTCCGCCTCCGTCGCGCTCCACCCGGTGTCGGGCAGCGAGACGTTGAAGTGGCCCGGTGCGTCGGGCTCGTAGGGCGCGGCACCGGAGAGGCCGGCCAGCGCGCGGCGCTGGGAGGCCGGCATCGGCCGCACCCGGACCTCCACGTCGTCGTACGGGGTGAGCCGGTGATCGGCGGCCCAGGCGACCACCTCCTTCACCAACTCCTCGAAGGAGTCGAGGACTTCGTCGGCGGCCGGATGGTCGGCCTGGAGCCTGCGCAGGGTTTCGGAGGGCTCGGCGCGGGAGTCGATGCGCCGCAGCGACTCGTCGCGCAGCACCACCAGCCGGTCCCGTTCCGCGGCGGCCCTGGCCGCCAGCCCGCCGAGGTCCACCTCGCAGGCCTCCGCCGAGCCGAGCAGGCGGGCGAGTGCGCCCTCGCCGAGGGCGCCGGACGCCGGTCCCGATGCGGCGGCCTGCTCCAGGTGGCCGAGCAGCCGGTCCAGCGCCTGCCCGGCGGCGGCGTGCACCGGGCCGCCCCGCGGGTCGAGGAAGGCCGCGAGTCCGCGGGCGAGCGGCAGCGTGGCCCCGGCCAGCGGCGCGGGCACCCGGTCCAGCGCCTCGACGGCCGCGTCCACGGCGGACGGCCAGCCACGCAGGTGGGTCAGGCGCGCCGCGGCCCGCTCGGCGTCCGGGGCGTACTCGCGGTCGTAGCCGGAGAGGTCCAGGTTCTCGATGTGCCAGAGCGGGTTGACCCGGTGCAGTTCCAGCTCGCCGAAGCGCACCCGGAGGGCGTCCTCCACGGCGGACGCGTGCGCCTCGTCATGGGGGTCCGGGTACGGCCGGGCGTCCGCCGGTCCACCCAGTGCGGCGAGGCCGCGGCGGACGCCGTCCGGCGAGAGGTCCTGGAGGACGCCGTCGTACTCGTGCCGCCCGGCGCCCTCGCGCGCGGTCGGGACCTGGAGGTCGCAGATCGCCCGGAGCCGGGCGTCGAACGGGTCGGGGAACGTCATAGGGAGGCCTTCCAGTGGTGGACGGGCGTGGTGGACGGGCGCTGCGGTCTCGCGGTGCGCCCTCGCCTAGCCTCGGTGCTGTCGAAATCGATCACCCGAGCCAATGGGGGCGGAAGTGGACCGGATTGAGGACCCGTCGGACCCGGCCGGGCTGATCGAACTCCTCGGCGACTGGACCTCGGGCCCCGGACCCCGGTACCGCAGCCTCGCCGCCGCGGTCGCCCGCGCCATCGGCACCGGGGACCTCCGCCCCGGCGAGCGGCTCCCGGCCGAACGACGGCTCGCCGACGCGCTCGCCGTCAGCCGGGCCACGGTGGTCGCCGCGTACGACGCGCTGCGCGTCTCGGGGCTGGTGGAGAGCCGCCGCGGCAGCGGCACGCGGGTCGTCCGGGCGGGCGGCCCCACCCTGGCGCCCGCCGACGGGCGACTGCGCGGCAACCGGGCCGGATCGATCGTCCAGCGGCTCCTCGACCGGCCGGACGACGTCATCTCGCTGGGTCGCGCCGCCGAGCCGGGCGGGCCCGATCTGGGCGCCGCGCTGGCCGAGTTGGTACGCGAGGACCTGCCCGGCCTGCTCGGCGACGCGGGGTACCACCCGGCCGGACTGCCCGTGTTGCGCGCGGCCGTCGCCGCTCACCACACCGCGTTCGGGCTGCCGACCACGCCCGACCAGGTGCTCGTGACGAGCGGGGCGACGCAGGCGATCGGCCTGGCCGCCCAGCTGTTCGTCGGGAGGGGGTCCACCGTCCTGGTCGAGTCCCCCGGCTGGGCGGGCTGCCTGGACGTGTTCCGGGCCGCCGGCGCCCGCCTGGCCGGCGTGGGGATCGACGACGACGGCATCCGGATCGACGGACTGGCCGCCGCGCTGGCCGAGCACCGGCCCGCCCTGCTGTACGTGATGCCGACGTACCAGAACCCCACCGGCGTCCTCATGTCGCAGGGGCGTCGGCACCGGGTGGCCGAGCTGGCCGCCGCTCACGGTGTCACCGTGCTGGAGGACAGCGCCCACGAAGCCGCCCTCGCCCCCGGACGGACGCCCGCGCCGATCGCCGCCGCCCCGGCCGCCGGGGGCGCCGGGGGCACCGGGGCCGCGGTGCTCACCGTCGGTTCGCTGGCCAAGGCCGTCTGGGGTGGGCTGCGGATCGGCTGGCTCCGTGCACCGCGGCCCGTCGTCGAGCGCGCCGCCCGGCTGAAGGCCCTCGCCGACCTCGGCAGCCCGCTGCTCGACCAGGCCCTCGCCGCGAGGCTGCTCCCCCGGCTGCCCGGACTCGCCCCCGCCCGCGCCGAACTCCAGCGGCAACACCTCACCACCATGGGGGACCTGCTCTCCCGGGAGCTGCCCGGATGGCGCTGGCGGCAGCCGGACGGCGGCTCAGTCCTGTGGATCGAGCTGCCGGGCGGTGCGGACGCCCGGGTCTTCACCCAGGTGGCGCTGCGCCACGGCGCGGAGGTCGTCCCGGGCGCCGCGCTGGACGTGACCGGCGCGCACGACCACTACCTCCGCCTCCCGTGCTCGTTCCCCCCGCGGACCGCCGCCGAACTGGTCGGGCGGCTCGCCGGCGCCTGGGCGGAGTTCTCGTCCTCCGGCGGCGGAGAGGGCGGACACCCGCGCCGCGGCGCGTGACCCGCGGACCCGCGCGCAGCGACGGCGGGGCGGCCCGGTCCCCGGGGCGTCCTCGTCCCGGCCGGGCGGTGAGCGCCGGTCCGTGGCCACTCCGGCCGTCAACCGCCCGGCGGCTACCGGATCTGGCCGGCCGCCCACTCGGCCCACTCGCGGCGCATCGCGTTGAACCGGAGGCCGTACTCCAGGGCGATCCGGCCGTAGACGGAGAGCTGGTCGCCGCCCCAGTCGATGGAGTCGGCCAGTGCGCGCAGGTCCTCGTTCCCCCGGTCGGACAGCTCAACCAGTCCGGTGAGGTAGGCCCGCGCCTGCTCGGGGGTGAGCACGCCGAGGAAGAAGACCCTCAGCAGGATGTCGCTGCGGGTGTTGCGCTGCGGGGTGGTCTCGGTCAGCCAGTGCCGCAGGTCGGCCAGCCCTTCGGCGGTGAGGGTGTACTCCTTCCGCCCGCGCGGGCCCTCCGCCGTGACGCTGATCAGTCCGGCGTCGGCGAGCCTGGACAGCTCCGTGTAGATCTGGCTCTGGGTGGCGGGCCAGACGTCGGCCAGCGAGGTGTCGAAGCTCTTGAGCAGGTCGTACCCACTGGCCGGGCGATCGGACAGCAGTCCGAGGAGGGCGTATCGGAGGCTCATGCGGACCATCTTACCTTCCACTATTGACATGTCACTCGTGCAATGTACAGTTCAGACCTGTCAGACATGGAATGTTGAGGGGGACTTCCGGATGTCGTACGTGCGCACCTTCCTTCCGTGGATCATCTTCGCGGTGCTTCCGTCCGGGCAGTGGCAGTGGGCCTCGCTGGCCGCGCTGGTGGTGGCGGTGGCACTGATCGCCCAGCAGCGCCGGGCCGGGGCCGGCTTCGACGCCCTGATCATCGAGCTGGGCTCGGCGGCCTACTTCGCGGCCCTGGCGGCGGTCGCCTTCGCCGACCCGCAGTCGGGCGTGCACGACTACTCGGCGGCCCTGTCCTCGGCCACCCTGGCGCTGATCGCCGGGGTCTCCCTGCTCATCGGCAAGCCGTTCACCCTGGGCATCGCCAAGCGCACCACGCCCCAGGAGGTCTGGGGGCTCAAGCCGTTCATCCGGACCAACGTCGTCATCACCGCCGTCTGGACGGGGGCCTTCGCCGCCACGGCCGCCGTGCTCGCGGTGTTCGCCCACGCCGGCCAGGGCCACTCGACGGCCGCGACGCTCACGCAGGTCGCCGGCTTCGCCCTCCCGATGGTGTTCACCGTCCGCTACGTCGCCGCCGTGCAGGCGAAGGCCGGCCCGAGCTGACCACCCGGCCCGCAGGCCGGCCACCCCGCCCACGCCGCCCCGCCCACGCCCAGCCTGATCCGGCCCCAACGGTCACGGCCCCCAACGGTCACGGCCCCCAGCGGTCACAGCCCCCAGCGGTCACGGCCCCCGGCGGTCAGCCCCCCAGCGAGCGGACCGCGCCGGCCAGGCGGCGGGCGGCCTCGGTGAGCTCCGCGGGGTCGGCGGCCGCCGCGAAGCCGAGGCGCAGGTGGGCGCTCGGCGGCTCGGCCGGGAAGTAGCGGTGGCCGGCGTTGACCGACACCCCGTACGCCCCGGCCGCATCGGCGACCACGGTGTCGGTGACGGCGCGGTCGGTGAGGGCCGGCGGCAGCCGCAGCCACAGGTGGAGTCCGCCGGCCGGGCTGTCGGCGAGCGGCCAGTCGGCGAGTTCGCGGGCCAGCGCGTCCTCCAGGGTGGTGCGGCGGTCGCGCAGGGCGGTGGCCAGTGTCCGCAGGTGACGGTCCCAGGCGGGCGTGCTGAGCAGTTCGACGGCCGCCTCCTGGAGCGGGCGGGCGATGAAGAAGTCGTCCACCCGCCGCATTGCCTGGAGCCGGCGCATGACCGGGCCGCGGGCGATCAGCGCGCCGATCCGCAGGCTGGGCGAGGCCGGTTTGGTGAGCGAGGTCAGGTGGACCACCGTGCCGTCGCGGTCGTCGGCCACCAGCGGGCGCGGCACCGGGCGGCCGTGGCCGAGGTGGCGGGCGAAGTCGTCCTCGATCAGGAACGCCCCGGCGGCGCGGGTCACGTCGACGACCTGGCGGCGGCGCTCCGGTGCGAGCACGGTGCCGGTCGGGTTGTGGAAGGTCGGCTGGCAGTAGAGCAGTCGTGCCCCGGTCATCGCGAAGGCGTCGGCCAGCAGATCGGGGCGGATGCCGTCGTCGTCGATCGGCACGGGCACCGGCCGCAGGCCTGCCGCGCGGGCGGCGGCGAGCGCCCCGGGGTAGGTGGGCGACTCGACGAGCACCGGGCTGCCGGGTGCGGCGATGGCGCGGAACAGCATCGACAGCGCCGCCTGGCCGCCGCCCGTGACGAGCACGTCCTCGGGGCCCACGCCGCCGCCCGCCTGCCGGGCGAAGATCGCGCGCAGCGGCGCCAGGCCTGCGGCGGGCGCGCGGTGCCAGGCGTCGGGCCTGCGGGCGGCGCGGGCCAGGGCCGCACCGAGCGCCCGGGTGGGCTGGAGGTTCTCGTGCAGGTAGCCGCCGGAGAGCGCGATGGTTCCGGCGGGCAGGGGTCCTGACGGTCCGTCGGTCTCGGCCGACGCGGCGCCGTGGTCGGCGCCCGGGTCGTGCTCCCGTCCGGCCAGCGCGACCGCCTGCCAGGAGGTGTCCGGAGCGCCGCCGCCGTGCCTGGCCCGGCGGGCGGCGACGTAGGTGCCGCTGCCGGGCCGGGTGACCACCGCGCCCTCGGCGGCCAGCAGGGCGATCGCACGGGACACGGTGACCGGACCGACGCCGTGACGGGTGATCAGGTCGCGGCTGCTGGGCAGCCGGTCGCCGGGAGCGAGCGCTGCGATCTCCGTGCGGAGGATCGTCACCAGCGCGCCAATACTGCTACTGTCAGACATGAAGATACAGGATAGCGCTTCTGAGCCAGCGTCGGAACCGCTTCTCGACCCCGCCGCCCTCCGCGCCGACACCCCGGGCTGCGACTCGGTGATCCACTTCAACAATGCCGGCTGTGGCCTGATGGCCCGTCCGGTGCTGGGCGCGATGCTCGACCACCTGCGCCTGGAGGCCGCCATCGGCGGCTACGAGGCCTCCGCCGCCCGGACCGCCGAGGTGGCCGACTTCCACGCCGCGACCGCCGAACTCGTCAACACCCGCCCCGGCAACATCGCCTTCGCCGGCAGCGCCACCCACGCCTACGCCAAGGCGCTGTCCGCGATCGACTTCCGGCCGGGCGACGTCGTGCTCACCACCCGCAACGACTTCATCTCCAACCAGATCGCCTTCCTCGCCCTCCGCCGGCGTCACGGCGTCGAGATCGTGCACGCCCCCGACCACCCGGACGGCAGCGGCGTCGACGTCGGGGCGATGGCCGCGCTGATGCGCGCCCGCCGCCCGCGCCTGGTCGCCGCCACCCACGTGCCGACCAACTCCGGCCTGGTCCAGCCGGTGGCGGAGATCGGCCGCCACTGCCGTGAACTCGACCTGCTGTACCTCGTCGACGCCTGCCAGTCGGTCGGCCAGCTCGACGTCGACGTCGAGCGGATCGGCTGCGACCTGCTCACCGCCACGTGCCGCAAGTTCCTTCGCGGGCCGCGCGGTTCGGGCTTCCTCTACGTCTCGGACCGGGCGCTCGCGGCCGGGTACGAGCCGCTCTTCATCGACATGTACGGCGCCCGCTGGACCGGGCCCGACAGCTACCGGCCGGTGGACACGGCGGCCCGCTTCGAGGAGTGGGAGTTCCCGTACGCCACCGTCCTCGGCAGCGCCGCCGCCGTCCGCTACGCCCTGCGGGTCGGCATCGGACCCGTCGCCCGGCGCACCCCGGCGCTGGCGGCGCGGCTGCGCGAACAGCTGGCCGGCGTCCCCGGGGTGCGGCTGCTCGACGGCGGCCCGGCACCGGCCGCCCTGGTCACCTTCGCGATCGAGGGGTGGCGGCCGCAGCCGTTCAAGGCCGCGATGGACGCGCGCGGCATCAACTCGGCACTCAGCTTCCGGGAGTTCGCGCACTTCGACTTCGCCGACAAGGATGTGGAGTGGTGCCTGCGGCTGTCGCCGCACTACTACAACACCGAGGACGAGGTCGACGCCGTCGCCGCGACCGTCGCCGAGCTGGCGGGGAGCGCCCGATGACCGACGCTCCGGCCGGGTCCGGCGCCGCCGGAACCGCCGGCACCGCGCAGTCGGCGCCCGCCGCCGCGGCGGCGGCGGAGCCTGAAAGCCTCTGGCGCAACCGCGACTTCCTGACGTTCTGGCTCGGCGAGACGGTGTCGCTGCTCGGCACCCAGATCACCAACCTCGCCCTGCCGCTGACCGCGATCCGCGCCTTCCACGCCACCGACGAGCAGGTCGGCCTGCTCCGCTTCCTCCAGCTCGTGCCGTACCTCGGGCTGGCCCTGCTGATCGGGGTCTGGACGGACCGGGTACGGCGCCGGCCCGTCATGCTGGGCGCCAACCTCGTCCGGCTGGTGCTGCTCTCGCTGGTCCCGCTGCTCTACTGGTGGGACGCCCTCGACCTGCCCGTCCTGCTGGTGATCGCCTGCGCCGTCGGCGTCGCGTCCGTGGTGTTCGACGTGAGCTGGATGTCGTACGTGCCGGTGCTGGTCCGCGACCCCGGGCACTACGTCGAGGCGAGCGCCAGGATGGGCACCAGCTCCTCCGCCGCCGACGTGGCCGGTCCCGGGCTCGCGGGCGTCCTGGTGTCGGCGCTCTCCGCCCCGGTGGCCCTGGTCGTGGACGCCTGCTCGTACGCGGTGTCCGTCGTCTCGCTGCTGCTGATCCGCACCCCCGAGCCGCGCCCCGAGCCCGCGGCCGAGCGGCACCTGCTGCGCGAACTCCGGGACGGGCTGGGGTGGGTCATGGGCAGCGGGGTGCTGCGGGCCCTGGCGCTCATCGGCTTCTGCTGCAACTTCTCCATGGTCACCGTGTGGACGATGTTCCTCCTCCACGGCACCAACGACCTCCACCTCACCTCGACCACGCTCGGGGCGGTCTTCGCGACCGCCTCGGTGGGCGGGTTGATCGGCGCGCTGGTCTCCCGCAGGGTCATCGCGCGCTTCCCGACCGGCCGCGTCTACCTGGTGGCCCAGTCGGCGCTGCTGCTCGGGCCCACCCTCATCGCCCTGGCCGCCGGGCCCCGGCCGGTGATGGTCTCGATGTTCGTGCTGTCCTTCTTCACCACCTACCTGGGCCTGGGCGTGGCGGGCGTGGTCATCGTCAGCCTGCGCCAGGCGCTGACCCCGCAGTCGATGATGGGGCGGATGACGGCGGCCTTCCGGACGCTGCTGTTCGGCGGCGGCGCCCTCGGCGGCCTCTCCGCCGGCCTGCTCGCCGGCCGGATCGGCGCCGAAGGCGCACTGAGGGTGGCGGCGGCCGGCTCCGCCCTCGTCGTGATCGGGCTGGTCGTCTCCCCGGTGAGCCGGCTGAGGAGCATGCCCCTGGCCCCGCCCGAGGAACCCCGGGCCGCCGGCGCCGGCGGGTGACCGCGGTACGGCGGCCACCTGCGGCAGGGCGGCGTCCGTTGCGTAGGCTGGCGGCGAGCCCCGAGGAGATGCGCCATGCCCGTCCGCCCCAGCCTCCTGTTCGTGACCGATCTCGGCTACCAGGCCCGGGGGCGGCGCTACTGCGACGAGGACGTCTTCCTGACCTCCCGGCTGCGCGAGGACTTCGACCTCGCGCTGTGCCACCCGCTGGACGCCGCCGCGCTGATGGACGGCTTCGACGCGGTCGTGGTCCGCAACAGCGGCCCGGTGCTGCACTACCAGCGGGAGTACGACGCCTTCCGCGACCGGGCCGTGGCCCGCGGCACCCGGGTCTACAACCCGCTCTCGGGCCGCGGCGACATGGCCGGCAAGCAGTACCTGCTGGACCTGACCGCCGCCGGGTACCCGGTCATACCCACCGTCGACCGGCCGCAGGACGTGCACCTGCTGCCCGAGGCCGCCGAGTACGTGGTCAAGCCCAGGGCGGGCGCGGACTCCATCGGCCTCGCCTTCGTGCCCCGGGGCGGGCTGGACGGCCTCGTCAACGACGGCGGCCTCGGGCACGACGGCGGCCTCGTCCACGACGGCGTCCTCGTCCAGCCGCGGATCGACTTCCGGTACGAGGTGTCGTTCTACTACGTCGACGACTCCTTCCAGTACGCCCTCCACGCCCCCGACCCCGCCCGGCGCTGGGTCCTCGAACCCTACGAGCCGAGCGGGGACGACCTGGCCTTCGCCCGCCGCTTCATCGACTGGAACACGCTCGACCACGGCATCCAGCGCGTGGACGCCTGCCGGACGCGGGAGGGCGGGCTGCTCCTGGTCGAGCTGGAGGACCTCAACCCCTACCTGTCGCTGGACCTCGTCCCCGAGCCCACCCGCGACGCCTTCGTGGCCGCCATGACGGACTCCCTCCACCGCTTCCTGGCCGGCTGACCCGGCAACCGGCAACCGGCAACCGGCCGGACGTCAGGCCTTCTCGGAGTCCGCGGCCTCCGAGGCCTTCAGCCGCTTGCCGAGGAGGATGAACAGCTGGACGAGGCCGACGGTCAGCACGATGTGGCCGAGGCCGGCTATCAGGGAAACGGCTTCGGGGACGTCGTGACCGAGGACGGTCTGGGTGCCGCGGAACAGCATCGCCGCGACGGTGATCGCGAGGCCCGCGTTGTAGAAGCGGAAGAAGTGGGTGAACAGCCGTTCCCCGGAGAGTCCGAACTGCTTGTCGAGGGCCAGCACGATGAGGAAGACCAGCATGCCGAGGGCCAGCAGGTGGGTGTGGACGACGCCGAGTTGGGTCTCCCCGTGGAAGTCGTTCGCCTTGGTGAGTTCCCGGTAGTACAGCCCGGAGACCACGCCCAGGATCATGTAGACGTGTGCCGCGTTGTAGGCCTTGCGCATCTTCGTTCGCTCCCCGTTGCTCGAAGGTTCGGACCTGTGCCGGGGATCAAGGTAGGGGCGAACGCCCCTCCTGGACAGAGCAATTGGAGGATCCGGCTCGGCCGCCCCGACGCGGCGGGGGAAGGCTGCCCGACGCGGCGGGGGAAGGCTGCCCGACGCGGCGGGGGAAGGCTGCCCGGACGGCTCAGGCGGCTCAGGCAGCCGGGGCGGCGCGGGTGTCGCGTCGGTAGCCGCCGGGGGCCTGGCCGAACTCGCGCTTGAAGGCCTTGGCGAAGGCGTACTCGGAGCCGTAGCCGGCCCGGGTGGCGATGGTGGTGAGCGGTGCCTCGGACTCGCGGAGCAGCCGGGCGGCGGTGGTCAGGCGCCAGCGGGTGAGGTAGGCCATGGGCGGTTCGCCGACGAGGGCGGTGAAGCGGCGGGCGAAGGCGGCCCGGGAGAGACCGACCCGGCTCGCCAGTGACTCGACGGTCCACGGGGTCGAGGGGGTTTCGTGGATGGCGGCGAGGGCCGGGGCGACGGCGCAGTCGCTGAGGGCGGCGGCCCAGCCGGCCGCGGCCACGACGGGCTGGTCCTCGAACCAGGCCCGCAGGATGTACAGGAGCAGTGAGTCGATCAGGGCGGGGACGATGCCCGTCGAGCCGAGCCGGGGGTTCTCCAGTTCGGCGCCGAGGAGTTGGACGGCCGCGGTGAGCTCGGGGTGACGGCCCTGGCCGGTGGACAGGTGGACGACCTCGGGCAGTTGGCGGAGCATCGGGTGCGGGCGGCCCTGGTCCAGGTGGTAGTTGCCGCAGAGGAGGCTGGTCCGGGGGCCGTCGCCGCCGAGGGTGACCGTGCCGATCGGCGTGCTCGGCCGGTACTGGTCGGGCCGTTCCGGTGCGGCCGGGGTGCTGGGGTGGTCGGCGAGGATGTGGCCGCGGCCGTCGCGCAGGAAGACGACGTCGCCGGGGCTGAGGGCGATCGGCTCGTCGTTGCCGGCGCACTCCAGCGGGATCAGCCAGCAGGTGCCGTGCAGCACCACGTGGAAGCCGGCGCCGGCGACCGGGGGCAGGCGCAGGCCCCAGGGGGCGCGGCCCTCGGTGCGGACGGACGTGGGGTTCCCGGTCCGCATCGAGCCCAGTGCCTCGGTCAGGATGTCCATGGTCCGCCCCCGTTCGCCGTGTTCCGTCCCCACCCTAAGGTCCGTCTTCAAACTCCCGTCGTCCGCCCGGAGGGTGGGAGTTTGAAGACGGACCTGAGGGCCGGACTTCGCCCTTCCGCCCGCCTGGTCCGGTGCCGGAGGGGCCCACCCCCGTCGGGCCCCTCCGGCACCTCCCCCCTCCCCCTCACCCGTCCGTCACCGTCCCGCTCAGGCAACGGTGAGGACGACCTTGCCCTGGACCCGGCCGGAGCCGACCAGCTCGTGGGCCTTGCCCGCGTCGGCGAGCGGGAAGGTCTCGGCGACGTGCGGGCGGATCCGGCCGGCGTCGACGAGGGCGGCGATCGCCTCCAGCGACGCGTAGTCGGGCTCGACCGAGACGCCCGCGAACCGCCGCCCGGCCGCCTCGATCTTGGCCGCCAGCTCCTGGTTCCAGTGCTCCATGATGCTGACCAGGGTGCCGCCGGGCCGCAGCACCGACAGTGCACGGGTGCCCTCGGAGGACGAGTCGAAGACGACGTCGACGTCGCGCACCACCTCGGTGTAGTCGGTGATCCGGTAGTCGATGACCTCGTCGGCGCCGAGGCCGCGCACGAACTCGTGCTTGGACTCGCTGGCGAGGGCGATCACGTGGGCACCGCGGGCCTTCGCGATCTGGACCGCGTAGTGGCCGACGCCGCCGGCCGCGCGGTGCACCAGCACCCGCTGCCCCTCGGACAGTTGCGCCGCATCGACCAGGCCCTGCCAGGCGGTGAGGGCGGACAGCGGAAGGGCGGCGGCCTGCACGTGGTCGAGCGTCGCGGGCTTGCGGGCCACCTGCCGGGACGGCACGGCGACGTAGTCGGCGTAGCCAGTGGCGGCCCGCGGGAAGAACGGCATGCCGAACACCTCGTCGCCGACCTTGAACCTGGCCCCCGGGCCGGCCTCCTCGACCACGCCGGAGATGTCCCAGCCGACCCCGTAGGGCGGCTCGCCGAGCAACGGGTAGGCGCCCGAACGGACTGCCACGTCAACCGGGTTGACCCCGCTGGCGTGCACGCGGACGAGGACCTCGCCACCGAGGGGGGCGGGACGCTCGGCCTCGACGAGCTCAAGGACCTCGGGGCCGCCGAAGGACTTCTGGATGACTGCACGCATGGGGGTTCTTCCTTCCGGCTCGTCCGCCCGGCTGCCGGGCGGCTTCTGATGTCCTCAACTCTAGGAAGGCCGGACGAGCCGCTGAATATCCTTCAGTCTTCGAAAGATGTCCGATCGTCTTCCCCGTCGAGCGCCTCGGACGGTCACGCCGGCGGGGGCTGCCGCCCCGCCCAGAGACGGGCCAGATGGGCGTGGAGGACGTCGCCGGCCTCCTGCGGCGTGAGGTGGCCGGCGAGGACGTGCACGGTGAGGCCGTCGGCGAGGGCGAGGACCGTACGGGCCTCTCGCCGTGCGTCCAGGGGCGCGTCCTCCCCGGCGGGTTCGCCGGCGCCCCGGACCGCGCCTTCCTCGATCAGGCGGGCGAACGCGTCCTCCAGCGGTGCGTAGCCGGCCCGCAGGGTCTCGGCGAGCGGCGCGCTGACGACGGCCTGGGCGACGAAGGCGAGCCAGACCCGGGCCTCGGCGCGGTGCTCCTCGCCGAGCAGGGAGACCTCGGCGGCCGCGTGGCCGAGGGCGGTCGCGGCGGACTGGGCCGGGGTGCGGACCAGACGGGCCCGGACGCGTTCACCGATGCGCTCGCCGACGTGGGCGAGCGCGAAGACGAGCATCTCCTCCTTGGTGCGGAAGCAGCGCTGGACGGCCCCCATCGAGATCTGCGCACGGTCGGCGACGTCGCGCACGGTGACGCCCTCCAGCCCGCGCTCGTCGGCGAGGGCGCAGACCGCCTCGGCGATGACGCGGCGCCGCTCCTCGTGGTCCACCTGCCGGGGCATCGGCCGCCTCCTTATTCGATGCGCTCGTATCGGTTCACAGGCTACAGTGAGCGCGTTCCGATACGAGCGCATCGGTACGTGCCCGCGTAGGCAACACGTGCCCGAGTGCGGCAACACGTGCCCGACGTACGGCAAGAGGACGACGAGAGGACGGCAGGGGCGATGCAGGACACCATCTGGACGATGACGGCCGCCGAGCAGGCGGCGGCGGTGCGCAGCGGCGAGGTCTCCGCCGTCGAAGTGGTCGACAGCCACCTGGCCCGCATCGCCGTGGTCAACCCGCAGGTGAACGCGGTCACCCAGCTCCTCGCCGACCGCGCCCGCGAGGCCGCGGCGGCGACGGACCGGCACCGCGCGGCGGGCGGACAGCTGGGGCCGCTCGCGGGCGTACCGTTCACGGTGAAGGAGAGCACCCCCGTCGAGGGCGTGCCGACCACCTTCGGCGTCAAGCGCTTCCGCGACCTGGTGGCGCCGGCCGACGCGCTCCCCGTGGCCCGGCTCCGCGCGGCCGGGGCGGTCCCGATCGGGCACAGCAACATGCCCACCCTGATCCTGTCCGGGATGCACACCCGCAGCGAGCTGTTCGGCGACACCGCCAACCCGTGGGACGCCGGCCGCACCCCGGGCGGGACGAGCGGGGGCGACGCGGTGGCCGTCGCCACCGGCATGGCCGCGCTCGGGCTGGGCAACGACTCCGGCGGATCGGTCCGCATCCCGGCCCAGTTCTGCGGCGTGACGGCGCTGAAGCCCTCCACCGGGCGGTTCCCGGCCGATCGCCGTGTCCTCGGCCCGGACGACCCCGGGCCGGCCACCCAGTTCCTGGTCACCGACGGCCCGTTGGCCCGGAGCGTGGACGATCTGCGGCTCGCCTACGAGGTGCTGGCGGGCAGCGACCCGCGTGACCCGTGGGCCGTCCCGGTGCCCGTCCGCGGCGCACGGCTCCCCGGGCCGGTGAAGGTCGCGGTGGTCGCCGACCCCGGCGGCCACGGCGTCCACCCGGCGGTCCGCGCCGCCGTCGGGACCGCCGCCGAGGCGCTGCGCGACGCGGGCTACGACGTGCGCGAGGTGCCGGACGTGCCGCGGCTGGACGAGGCGCTGGAGGCGTACGACCGGATCACCGTCACCGAGTTCGCCCCGAGCTGGCCGGCCGTCCGCGGGCTGCTCGGCGAGGGCGGGGACCGCTTCATCGGGATGATGATGGAGCGGGTGCGGCCGGCCACCTCCGACGAGCTCGTGAGGCTGATGGGGACCTGGCTGAACATCCGCCGCTCCTGGGCCGAATTCCTGGACGAGTACCCGCTGCTGCTCGCACCGGTGTTCACCGAGCCGCCCGTCGGGCCCGGCCTGGAGTCGCGCGACCGGGCCGGCCGGGACCGGGTCGCCTCGGCGATGCGCCTCTGCTCGGTGACCAGCTTCGTCGGCGTCCCCGGCGTGGCCGTCCCGACCGGGGTGACCGACGGGCTGCCGGTCGGCGTCCAACTCGTCGGGCGCCCGTTCCGCGAGGACCTCTGCCTCGACGCGGCCCAGGCCGTCGAGGACCGGCTCGGCGTGTTCACCCCGGTCGACCCGCGCTCGGCCGCCTGACGCCGGGGTCGCGGCGGCGCGGGCGGCGCGGGCGGCCCGGGGCAAGACGACCCGGGCGCACCGGCCGGCCCGGGCCTGCGCTCCGGGCCGGGGGGCGCGCTGCCGGACTCAGGCCGGTTCGACCGGCTCCACCGAGGGGCGGACCCGGTGGCGGGTGGCCGCCACGGTGGCGGTGAAGGCCAGCAGCGCGAGCACGACGAGCAGGTTGCGCAGCAGGTCGTGCCCGTCGAACGGCGGCCGCCAGTAGTACGGCGGGGCCAGCATGGCCGTCCAGGGCAGGACGGCCAGCGCGACCCCGGCGGCGCGGACGCGGTCGACGCCCCGGCGGGCGAGGTTGAGCAGCAGCGCGATGCTCATCACGACGGCCGGCCAGGCGGTGGAGACGTCCAGCAGGGTGCGGTTGGCGTCGGAGAAGACGTGGTCGGCGGCCAGGCCCTCGTCCGGCCAGGGCCAGATCATGGCGAGCGCACCCATCGGCAGGGCGAGGGCGAGCGCGGTGGCCACCATCTCGGTGCGGGCACGCCGGGAGTGGTCGACGCCGTCCGGCGGGGCGAGGAGCAGGACGCTGAGGAGGAGCCAGAAGCCGGCCAGGGGGAGGTACTGGAACAGCGCCAGGCTCTCGTGGGCGAAGAAGGCCGCGGCGGCCGCCGTCCGCATCAGGGTGCCCGCCAGGACCAGGAGCCGGGCCGCCCCCCAGCGGCCGCCGGCCGCGCAGAGCAGGGCGAGGATCCACGGGACGGTCTGCACCGCGCCCACGGCGACCCGCAGGGCGGGGTGGCCCTCGTCGCCGAACTGGTCGGGCAGGAAGAGCCCGAGCAGCAGGTGGACCACGGCCAGGCCCGCCCCGCCGGCCAGCAGGTACGGCGCGGCGCCGGCAAGGAAGCGGCCCGCCGGGTCGCTGGAGCTGAGCCGGGTGCGCAGCCGGACGGCGTGCGCGGCGACGGTGGCCCACTCGCGCAGCACGGTGCGGCGGTCGGCGCCCTCAAGGCTCTCGGAGAGGACGGCGGCGATCTCCGCCCCGTTCGCAGCCCGGTACTTGGCGGGGTAGAGGCCGAGCAGCGGGAGGCGGGTGGGCAGGCCGAACTGCGGGGACGAGGCGCTCATGCCGCACCCCCGGCCGGCGCGAGCCGCACGAAACCCGCCTGGAGGCCGGGCCGGCGGCCGAGGGCGAGGCGGCGCTCCGCCTCGACGACCCCGGCGCGCAGGCGCTCCGTCTCCTCGGCCAGTACGCCGCGGCCGTCCTCGGTGAGGGCGAAGGTGCGGCGCAGCCGTCCGCCCACGACCTCCTCCTGGTCGATCCGGATCAGGCCCTGCTGGAGGAGGCGGTCCAGCGCCGTGTAGAGGGTGCCGGTGAGGAGCTTGGTCCGGCCGCCGGAGATGGCCAGGACCTCCTGGACGATCGCGTAGCCGTGCCGCGGGGCGTCGGCCAGCGCGGTGAGCACGAGCCTGGTCGGCTCCTGTAGTTGACGGTTTCCCATGATCGGGAGCATAGGTCAGCCATTGGGATATGTCGATGGTTTAGCTATCGGCTCTTCCGTCGGCTGCCGCCCCGTCAGGCGCGGCCCCCTGCGCCCGTTTCGACGCCATCCCGCCGAGGACTACCCCTGACCCCCGTCCCGGTGCAGCCCCGCGACCTCCCCGTACGCGGGCACCGCACCCGCCATCGGCCCGGCCCCGCCCTCCCGGACGGCGACCGCCGTCTGCACGGCGGCCGCCAGCGCCGCCCGGTAGAGCAGCGAGCCGAGGCTGACCCGGGCGACACCGAGGTCCGCGAGCCGCCCCAGCGGCGGGCCCGCCGGGCTGTGCAGGATGTTGAGCGGGACGGCGAGCCGCCCGGCCAGGGCCTCGATGGCCGCCGGATCGGCCAGCCCGGGGACGAACACGCCGTCCGCGCCCGCCTGTTGGTAGGCGGCGAGGCGCCGGTCGGTCTCCGGCCCGGGGTCGGCGGTCCCCAGCCAGTGGGTGTCCGTCCGGGCGTTGACGAAGAGGTCGGGGGCGGCCGCCTTCACCGCCGCGATCTTCGCGGCGTGCACGGCGACGGGCGCGAGCGTGCCGTCCCCCCGGCCGTCCTCCAGATTGATGCCGACCGCACCGAGGCCAGCCAACTCGACCGCCAGATCGGCCACTTCGGACGGATCGTCGGAGAACCCGGACTCGACGTCGACCGAGAGCAGGAACCGCCCCCGCCCGAGCCGGCGGGCGAGCCGGAGGGTCTCCCGGCGGGTGGCGGCCACGCCGTCGGGCAGACCGGCGGCCGCGGCCACGCCGAGACTGGTGGTGCCGATCGCGGCGAAGCCCTGCCCGGCGAGGGCGGCGGCGGAGGCGTGGTCCCAGGCGTTGGGGAGCAGCAGCGGCTCGCCGGGCCGGTGGTGGAGTGCGGCGAACGGAGTCACGACGCGGCCCCTTCCGCACCGGCGCGCAGGTCGCCCACCGCGTCCGCGTAGTACGCCGACTCGGCGACGTGGAAGGCGAGTTGCCGGAACGTCCAGCCCGTACCGGGTGAGTGGTCGAGCTGCTCCGGGGTGAGGGCGGCGAGGCGCCGGGCCCAGATCCGGGCGAGCCGGGTGAGGCGGCTGCGGGCCTCGTCCAGGTCGGCCGGGGTGAACGGCGCGAGGTCGGCCGGGGTGGTGGCGGCGGAGGCGTGCCAGTGGTCGGGTTCGGTGGCCTCGCCGGCCAGCCGGGCCTCCAACTCGGCGAGGTGGTCGAGGAGATGGTCGGCAACCCGGCGGACCGCCTTGTGCGGGGTGTACGTCCGGCCGTCGGCGGCCACCGGGCGCCCGTCCCACTCCGTCCACGTCGCGGCGAGGGCCAGCACGTGCTCCACCGTCGCGGACACCACCGCCCCCGGGTCGCGTCCGTCGGTCACGGGGGTGTCGGCGGCCGTCGGGCCCGCCGGGTCGGACGCGCCGTGCAGGATGCCGGCGGCGAGGGCGAGCGCGTGGGTGCGGCCGGGGCAGACCCGCGGCGGCCCCCCGAAGGTGAGCGGCGGCCGGCCGGGGGCGCCCTGCTGGGCGGCGGCGACGTCCAGGACGACCCGTGTGCCGGCCGGCAGTCGGACCCCGCCCACCACCGCGTCGCGCACGGCCAGCCGCCGCATCACCGGCACCGACGGGTCGTGGCGCAGCGTCCGGTCGAGCAGGCCCCGGTCGAGCAGGCCCTCGCCGCCCGGCGCGTCTCCCGCCGCGCTGCGGCAGCCGGCCCGCCGGGCGTTCCCGACCAGGGTGGCGGTGGCGTCGCAGGCCTGGACGAGCAGGCCGATCCGGTTGGCGGCGAGCTCCTCCGGAACCGGGCCCCCGACGCCCACCCCGACGCTCGCCCCGTCCTCCGCCCCGCCGCCCGCGGCCATCCGCGGCAGCAGCCAGGCCACCGCCGCGTCCGCCTCGGCGTCGTCCGGCGCCTCCGCGAAGTACGCCCGCGCCACCACGGAGACCGCCTGCGCGACGGCGTCCGGCTCCGCCAGCCCGAGGCCCTGCGCGAGGGCGCGGACGGCCCGCAGCCGCGCGTCCGGCTCGAACCCGGCCGCGGCGGCCACCCGCAGGGCGGCCGGGTCGAGCCGGGCGAGGTCCGCCTCGACCATGGCGCGCCGGGCCGCGTGCTCCTCCCCCGCGCTGAACCGGGCGACGGCCGCCCGCAGCCACGCCACGCCCCCGGCCGGCCCGGAGGCGGCGGGCAGCGGCACCAGGTCGGGGTGGGCGAGGGCGTCCACGACATCGTCGTACCGCTCGAAGGACCGCTCCAGGGAACGCTCCTGGGACCGTTCGGACGTCCCGGAGATGCTCAAGATGCTCGGGGTGCTCATGCCCGTCACGCTAGGCGCGGAACGTTTCGGCCCCGGCCGAACCGTGCCCGGGGCACCATGGACCCATGCCACTCGCCCAGCTCGCCGCACTGCTCGCCGACCCGACCCGCGCCGCGTTCTGCACCGCCCTGCTGGACGGCCGGGCCTGGACCGGCGGCGAGCTGGCCCGCCACGCCGGCGTCGCGCCGTCCACGGCCAGCGAGCACCTGTCCCGGCTGATCGCCGGGGGCCTGCTGGCCGAGGAGCGGCAGGGGCGGCACCGGTACGTCCGGCTGGCCGGCCCGGAGGCGGCGGCGCTGATCGAGGACCTCGCCTCCTTCGCGGAGTCGGCACCCGCGAAGGCGCCCGCCAAGGCCCCCCGCAATCTGCGCGAGTCCACCCGGCTGAGCGCCGAGGCCCGCGCCCGCACCTGCTACGACCACCTGGCCGGCCGCCTCGGCGTGGCGGTCACCGATGCCGTGCTGGCCCGCGGCCTGGTGGCGGACGACGCCGGGCTCGCCGTCACCGGGAGCGGGCGGGAGTGGCTGGCCGCCGCCGGTATCGAACTCCCGGCCCGGGCGGGGCGCGGCGGCGGCCGGCCGCTGGTCCGCGGCTGCCTGGACTGGACGGAGCGCCGCACCCATCTGGGCGGGGTGCTGGGCGCCGCCCTCTGCCGGACGGCGCTGGACCGGGCCTGGGTGGAGCGGATCGGCTCCGGCCGGGCCCTGCGGGTGACGGCCGACGGCGACCGGGCCCTGAGCGAGCTGCTCGGCCTCCGGCTCGCCTGAGCGCGCCCCTCATCCCCACCGTCTTCGTCATCCCATCGTCTTCGCCCCGTCCAGCGACTCCCGGATGATGTCCGCGTGCCCGGCGTGCTGCGCGGTCTCCGCGATGACGTGCAGCAGCACCCGCCGCACCGACCAGCCGGCGCCCGGTTCGAACCACGGCGCCTGCGGCAGCGGGTGGGTGCGGTCCAGGTCGGGCAGGGTCGAGACCAGCTCGTCGGTCTCGTGCGCCACCCGCTCGTACGCGGCCAGCAGCGACTCCAGCGTCTCGCCGTCCGCCATCCGGAACTGGCCCTCCCAGTCGACCGGCTCGCTGTTCATCGCGTCCGCGCCGCCGACCGCGAACCGCATCCACCGCGTTTCGACGCCCATGACGTGCTTGATCAGGCCGCCCAGGCACAGCTCACTCACGGTGGTGCGCCGGGCGGCCTGTTCGTCGGTGAGGTCGCGGACGGTGTGGCGCAGGAAGCCGCGGTGCTTGTCCAGCGTCTGCAGCAGGTCGGCGCGCTCGCTGCTCACCGGGGCACCCCGTCCGTCACGCGTCCGCCCATCACGCGTCCGCCATCACGGGCATCTCCCCCGACGTCCTGCCGAGGTCGATGATGCCGAAGGCCGCGCCCTGCGGGTCGCCGACCGCCGCGAACCGGCCGAACGGGGTGTCCATCGGCCCGGCGTACAGCTTTCCGCCGCGCTCGGTGATCCTGGCGATGGCCACGTCGCAGTCGTTCACGGCGAAGTACACGCTGACGTAGGACGGCGCCTCGGGCGGGAGGTCCTCCGGGCCCATCTTCATCCGGCCGAGAACGGGTTGGCCCTCGACGTGGAAGATCTTGTAGTCCATCTCCCCGCTCTCCATCTTCTTGGTGGTGAACGGGAAGACCGCGGGGAAGAACCCGTCCGCCTTTCCGGGCTCGCGGGTGAGCACCTCGGCCCAGGTGTACGCGCCGGGTGCGCCCTGCTTCTCGAAGCCCTCGTGGCTGCCGGCCTGCCAGACGCCGAACGCGACGCCGCCCGGGTCCTTGGCGATCGCCATGGTGCCGAAGTCGCCGACCTGCATCGGGCCCATCAGTACCTCGCCGCCGTTGGCGCGGATGCCCTCGGCGGTGGCGGCGGCGTCCGGCGAGGCGAAGTACAGGCACCAGGCGGACGGTGGCGCGTCCGCTCCCGGCATCGGCGGCACGATGGCGGCGACCGCCTTGCCGTCGGAGTACGCCGTCGTGTAGTTGCCGAACTCCGACGAGCTCTCGCCGAAGGTCCAGCCGAGCACGTCGCCGTAGAACGCCTTCGCCCCGTCCAAATCGGCGAACATCGCGTCGGCCCAACAGGGTGTGCCCTCGGGTAGCACGGCCATGGGTCTGCCCTCTTCCAGTGACAGGTGACAAGTGACAAGTGGGACATCTGTGATGTTTTGCCCCGATTCGCCACAGTAGCCAGTCCCCCGCCCGGCCGCGCCCCGAGCCACCCCGGCCACCCGTACCCGTCCACCGCCCGAACGGCGGCGGCCCGCCGGTGCACCCACCCGGCGGGCCGTCCCGGCAACGGCGGCGTGCCGCTAACCGGCCACGCCTGCCACGCCCACCGGAGCGGGCAGCGCCGCGGCGAACGGTGCCCGCGCCCCCGCCGTCCCGAAGCCGGCCGGCCCGGACGGCACCAGCCCCGGGCGCGGCGCCCCCTCCGCCGCACCGGCGGCCGCACCCGCCGGCGCCGCCGCCACCACGAGCCGCGCCGCCGACGTCCCCAGCCCCTTCGGCCCGAGCAGCGCGTCGTCCACCGCGGCCGGCGCCTCCGGGAGCTCCTCCCGCCCGAAGTGCCGCTTCAGGTCGTCCTCCGTGTACCGCTTGCAGCCCCGGTGCCAGATCAGGATGCCCGCGAGCCAGTTCTCCAACTCCTTGACGTACCCGTCGAGCATCGCCCGGCCCTCCGGACCCAGGTCGAAGTCGTCGTAGAGCACCGGGAACTCGTTCCGCGCCACGTGCTGGAACTGCTCCACCCGCGAGTGCATCAGGTCGTCGACGATGCGGACGGCGGCCGGGTAGTCGCAGTTGAAGAAGTTCTGCACCACCAGCACCGCGTTGTGCACCTCGCCCTCGTACTCCACCTCCTTCTGGTACGAGAACAGGTCGTTCATCATGCACGCGTAGTCCGCGGCCGCGTTCTCCAGTGAGCGCATCGGCCCGCTCTCGTAGACCCCGGACGGCACGGACTCCCCGTGGGCCAGCCGGCAGAGGCTCATCGTGAGGTCGGAACCGAAGGTCCTGCGCCGCATCTCGATGTAGTCGACGGGGTCGGGGATCCGGTTCTGCGCCTGGTTGTCGAGCTCCCAGACCCAGCTCTGCACCATGGACTCGACGGCCACCCGGAACTTCTGCCGGGCATCGGCGGCCATCGGTCCGGCGGTCCGCTCCCAGAGGTCGGCGAGGCCGCGCTCCAGGGCGTTGGCCGGCTCGGGCACCGGGCCGTCGTCGAGGGGCATGAACTCCGAGAACCGCGCGGTCAGCAGCCTGGCGCCCGCCAGGTCGCGGGTCCGCCCGAACACCGCCGGGTAGTAGTCGTCGCCGTACGTGCCCCAGGTCAACCAGTCGGAGGTGAGGTCGAGTTGCTCGGCGGTGGCGTCCGGGTGGATGCCGGCCGCGCAGAGCGGGAGGTCGTAGTCGAAGGCCGTCCCGGCACTCCAGACGTCCGATCCGGGCACGCCGGGCTGTGCCTCCAGCATGCCCATCCGGCCGGCCCACTCGACGGTGTGGCGCCGCGAGGTGTCCAGGTGCTTGCACAGATCGACACTGAACGGCAGCTTGAACTCGGGCAGTCGGGACGGGCCCACGTGCTGGAACGGCACGTGGGCGTGCGAACGGGCGCGCCGCACCGCCGGGTCGACGCCGCCCGGCGACCCGGGCGTGCCCTCCAGCGTGTTGATCCCCGGCGCGTTGATCCCCGGCGCGCCGCTCAGCGAGCCCAACTCGCCCATCCCGCCGGGCAGCGCACGACCCGGGCCGGTCCTCAGCACGTCCAGCGCGGACGTGCCGATCCCGCCGATCGCGTACTGGTCCCACCAGTTGCCCCCGGCCGACCCGGCCGCCGCGCCGCCGTCGTTCATGTACCGGCTGGACCGCATGTGCCACTCGTGGCCGCCGGACTGCCAGTCCTGGAGGCCCTTGACGTACGCCAGCACCTTGGCGCAGCCCACCGGGTCCAGCCCGGTTTCGGCGAACAGCGACGGGAGTTCGGTGAACACGGTGTTCTCGAACTGCTGGAGCCGCGAGGTGAGCAGGTCGTTGACGGCCTCCGCGGCCTCCTGCGTCGAGCAGCCCAGGAAGGTCTCCAGGACGAGGATGCCGTTGCTCAGCTCGCCCTCGTCCTCGACCTCGCGCTGGTAGGAGAAGATGTCGTTGCGCAGGTGGACCCCGTCCGAGAAGGCGTCCATCAGCACCCGCAGCGGCCGTGATCCCGAAACCTCCTGCGGCACCTCGGCGTTGGCCGCGTACTCGATCAGCCCGGCGGACCAGGGCGCGCCGCCGACCTTGCGGCGCATCTCGATGTACTCGACCGGGTTGGAGATCCGGCCCGCGTTGATGTTGGCGAGCTCCCAGAGCGACTCGTTGAGCAGGTTCCGGGTGCTCTCGGCGAACCGGATCCGCCAGTCCTCGCCCATCGCCGGCACGGTGCGCCGCCAGAGGTCGGCCAGGCCCGCCTCGACCGGGTTGGTGGGCTCGGGCATCGGCGTGGACGGGTCGGCCGGCATGAACAGCGGCAGCCGGTCCAGGTAGGCCTTGCCGCCCTCGCGGTCGTTGGTGCGCTTGAAGACCTCCAGGAAGTGGTCGTCGAAGAAGAACACCCACACGTACCAGTCGGTGACCAGCGACAGCACCTCGGCGGAGGCGTCCGGGTGCGTGTAGGCGCAGAGCAGGCCGTAGTCGTGCGCCTCCAGGTCGGCCTGGTCCCAGATCCCCGAACCCTCCAGCATCCCCATCTCCCGCGCCCACGCGGTGGAGTGGGTGCGGGCCTCTTCCAGATGGGGGTTGAGGCGCGCCGGGTGCGGCACGTAGAAGGAGGGCAGTTCGAACGGCTGAGTCACCGGGCGAGCCTTTCTGGACGTGTCGAGGAGGCCGACCGGCACAACGAGGCGGGCCTCGGTCCTGCACCACCCGCCACCCGGTCGGCTCAGCATTACCCCCTGCCGGAAGGCCACACCGGAGAACAGGAACAGTCATATGAAATAGGCCCATTGACTCGAACACCTGCCGCAGGAAACCGGCCGTACTGGATCACCTGTACGGCCGGTCCCCCTCGTCCCACCGGCTCCCGCACGGCACTTCCGGCCGTCCTGCCGGAGCGGCGGACGGCCGGGAACGCCGACGGGGCGGCGTGCACCGACGTGGTGTCGGAGTACGCCGCCCCGGGCGGGACGAGCTGCGGGAGGCTGGACGATCTGCGGGATGCGGCCCGTGCCGTCACGCCGGCTACTTCGGGTCGCGGTTGAAGGTCGAGGTCGACCAGAAGTAGCCGAGGACCGCGAGGCCCACGCACCAGGCGACGGCGAGCCAGCCGTTGTTGCCGATCTCGCTGCCGAGCAGCAGGCCCCGGAGGGTCTCGATGGCGGGCGTGAAGGGCTGGTACTCGGCGATCGGCTGGAACCAGCCGGGCATGGAGTGGACCGGGGTGAAGGCGCTGGACAGGAGCGGCAGCAGGATCAGCGGCATCGCGTTGTTGCTGGCGGCCTCGGCGTTCGGGCTGACCAGGCCCATGCCGACCGCGATCCAGGTGAGCGCCGTGGCGAAGAGCACGAGCAGCCCGAACGCCGCCAGCCACTCCAGGACGGTCGCGTCCGTGGACCGGAAGCCGATGGCCACGCCGACGGCGCCCACGAGGACCACGCTCATGACCGACTGCAGCACGCTGCCGACGACGTGCCCGACCAGCACCGAGGGGCGGTGGATCGCCATCGTGCGGAAGCGGGCGATGATGCCCTCGCTCATGTCGTTGGAGACGGACACCGCCGTCCCGATCACGGTGCTGCCGACGGTCATCAGCAGCAGGCCCGGGACGACGTAGGCGATGTAGGCGGCGCGGTCCGGGGCGCCGCCGCCGATGCCCGCGCTCATCGTGTCGCCGAAGATGTAGACGAAGAGCAGCAGCAGCATCACCGGGGTGAGCAGCAGGTTCAGGGTGAGGGACGGGTAGCGCCGGGCGTGCAGGAGGTTGCGGCGCAGCATGGTGGACGAGTCGCGCAGGGCGAGGGAGAGGGAGCTCATCGGACGGTCTCCTTGGTCTGGCTGGGGATGCGGGCGCCGCCGGTGAGGGCGAAGAACACGTCGTCGAGGTCGGGGGTGTGCACGGTCAGTTCGTCCGCCTCGACGCCGGCGGAGTCCAGCCGGTCGAGGATGGAGCGCAGCTCGCGCTGGCTGCCGTCGCTGGCGGCCTGGAGCGACAGCGTCTCGTCGTTGCGGGTGGCCCCGTCCAGGGCGAGGGCGGCGCGCTGGTAGGCGGCCGGGTCGGTGAAGCGGAGCCGGACGTGTCCGCCGGGGACGAGCCGCTTCAGTTCCTCGGCGGTGCCCTCGGCGGCGATCCTGCCGTCGTTCAGCACCGCGATGCGGTCGGCGAGTTCGTCGGCCTCCTCCAGGTACTGGGTGGTGAGGAAGACGGTGACGCCGTCGGAGACGAGCTCGCGGATGATCTGCCACATGTTGTGGCGGCTGCGCGGGTCGAGGCCGGTGGTCGGCTCGTCGAGGAAGATGATCCGCGGGCCGCCGACCAGCGTCATGGCGATGTCCAGCCGGCGCTTCATGCCACCGGAGTAGGTGGAGGCGGGCTTCTTCGCGGCCTCGACGAGGTCGAAGCGCTCCAGCAGGGCGGCGGCGGTGCGGCGGCCCTCGCTGCGGGAGAGGTGGTGCAGGTCCGCCATGAGGAGCATGTTCTCCTCGCCGGTGATCAGACCGTCGACGGCGGAGAACTGGCCGGTGACGCCGATCGCGGCGCGGACCGCCTGGGGGTTGGTGGCCACGTTGTGGCCGCCGATGTGGATGTCGCCGGAGCCGGGGCCGGCCGAGATGAGGGTGGAGAGGATCTTCACGGCGGTGGTCTTGCCGGCGCCGTTCGGGCCGAGCAGGGAGAAGATCGTCCCTTCGGGGACGGCGAGGTCGACGCCGTCGAGCACGGTCTTGTCGCCGTAGGACTTGCGCAGCCCGTTCGCCGCGATGGCCAGGTTGGTCATGATCGGTGCTCCTTCAGGGTGTTCAGAGGCTGCGGGCGTCGATGTCGCCGTAGGACGTGGTGGCGCGGATGTCCAGGCCGGGGGTGCCGTCGTTCTTGAGGGCGTTGGTGATGCGGCCGTAGCCGGTGCCCGCGTCCAGGGAGGCGGAGACGCCGGCGGCGGCTCCGACCGAGATGTCGCCGGACTGGGTGCTGAGCACGACCGTCCCGCTCGCGGCCTCCGCGATCCGGATGCTGCCCCTTGCGGTGGTGATCTCGGCGGGACCGCCCAGCCGGCCGACCTCGACGTCGCCGTCGACCGCGGTGAGGCGCAGTCCCGCGGCCTGGTCGATCTTGATCTGGCGGTACGCGCCTTCGAAGCCGATGTCACCGAGCCGTCCGACGGCGCGGAACTCGGTGCAGGCCGTCTTCGCCTCGATGCGGGAGCCGGCGGGCAGCTTGACGGTGACCTCCAGCGATCCGGAGGGGCCGAGGAGCTGGTTCTTGGCCGGCGGGGTGAGGATCCGCAGGACGCCGTCGGCGTAGGCGACGGTGGTCTGCTCGGCGGCCTGGACATCGCGCTTCTTGGAGGGGTTGGCAGGCAGGATCTCGACGATGGCGTCGGGCCGCTCGGCGGCGATGACCTGGATGCGTCCCGCGGGGATGTCGAGGACGGCGGTGATCGGGGCGGGGGTCTGGAACTTCTGCATCGTGCTCTCCTGCACTTGTTGTTTCCGACATCGCAAAAGCTACGTTGCGTTCAAGGATCACGCAATCACTTCGTTGCACGGAATCAGCATCAGCGCAGGTCGGAGTAGAAATTTCGTTGCAACAGTCCTGAATCTAACGCAACGCCAGTTGTCCCACTCGTTGCATTGGACCCACTGTGAACGCTATGCTGGCGCCCATCAGGGAAGCTCGAAGGGAGATCGCGATGCCGGGAGGCAGGCTCACCCAGCAGGAACGCCAGCAGATCGCGCTGGGGGTGGGCGACGGGCTCGCCTACGCGGAGATCGCCAGGCGTCTCGACCGCCCCACCTCGACCATCACGCGCGAGGTGATGCGCAACGGCGGCCCCACCGGCTACCGCGCCGACCTGGCCCACCGCGCCACCGAACGCCGCGCCCACCAGCGCAGGCAGACCGCACCCCGGCAGCCGCAGGCACCCGAACAGGCCCACGGGCGCGACCCCGAGGCGGTGCGCGAGTTCGAGGAGACGTTCACCACCGTCTTCATGGCGTCGGGCACGCCCAAGATGATGGCCCGGGTGCTGGCCGCCCTCTGCACCAACGACGCGGGCAGCCTCACCGCGTCCGAACTGGCCCAGCGCCTCCAGGTCAGCCCGGCGTCCATCTCCAAGGCGGTCGCGTTCCTTGAGGAACAGGGCCTCGTGCGCCGGGAACGCGACGAACGCCGGCGCGAGCGCTACGTCGTCGACGACGACGTCTGGTACCAGTCGATGATGGCCAGCGTCCGCGGCACCACCCTCGTCGCCGAGACCGCGCGGCAGGGCGTCAAGGTCCTCGGCCCCGACACCCCGGCCGCCAACCGCCTGGAGAACGTCGCCCGCTTCCTCGACTTCGTCAGCGAGAGCATCGCCCGCGCCGCGGACCAGGCCCGCGAGGTCCTCCACCTGAAGCCCGAAGAGGGCCGCGGATAGCAGCCGTCACGCGGGGCTCACCGGCGAAGTCCCCTGCGGACGAGGTCGGTGAGCCGCTCGACGACGTCCGCCCGGACGGCGCCCAGGTCGATCAGCACGACCCCGGTGGTCTGCGCCGACCGCCAGTCCACGCCCGCCGAGGGGAGGGTGAGGCCGGCGGCGGCGAGGGTGGCCTGGAAGTCGTCGAAGGCGTCGGCGGCGCGACGGCGGTCGTCAGCCGTCATCCTGCCCAGGATGCTCATAGTGGTTCCTCGGATGGGGAGTTGGCCGGCTCAGGAGACGACGGAGGACTTCGGCGGCTTGTGCTGCGAGAGCCACCGGGGGTCGGCGTCCCACTCGACGCCGCCGCCGAAGGGGCGGAGGAACACCACGCCCTGGTGGACGGCCATGAAGGCGCCCCAGCGGCCGCTGCGGACGTCGAAGACGGCCTCGCCCCGGCGGACGGGGAGATACGGCAGGACGGGCGGAACGGCGCCCGGGACGGCCGCGGGCGCGGCGGGGGCGAGGTCGTCACCGTTGAGACGGGCCTCGGGGACGGCGTCGTTGCAGTGCGCGCAGAGGCAGGGCGGGAAGTTCCGCTCGATGATGAGGTTCGTCATGTCCAATCCACTGTTCGAGGGCGATCCGATGCGGAGGGAATGCAGGAGGACCGCAAGGGTCGTCGCGTTTTCGCAAATCCCTTGCGGAGGAAGTGTCGGTCTGTGACCGTGGGATCACCAAGGGTTTCCACAAGCCACTTCAGGCGCTCTTACAGCGGGGGGTGAGCCGGTATGGCTCGCAGGAAGGTGGATCCGGGCGATCGGCCGCGGACCTGGGGCGACGAGCTGGCGCACTGGCGGCAGGCGGCCGGCCTGCGGCAGGACGAGGTCGCCGGGCTGGTGAACATCCATCAGACCCGCGTGTCACAGTTCGAGTTGAGCAAGGCACCGCCGACACTCAAGGACGCGGAGATGTTCGACCGGGCGCTCGGGACAGGCGGACAGCTGGTGCGGAGCTACGAGCTGATCGCGCCGTACCTGCACGACTACCACCCGGACTGGTTCCAGGAGTTCGCGAAGTCGGAGGCGAAGGCCGTTGTGATCCGACAACTCCAGACCGGCCGAATCTCAGGCCTGCTGCAAACCGAGCGCTATATGCGCGCACTGTTCGTCGAAGAGAACGAAGGCCTTGCCCCCAACGAGATCGACGGCATGATCACAGGCCGAATGGAACGGCAGCGACTCCTTCTCCTGCCGGATGAAGCTCCCCTGATCATCTCCGTTCTCGAACAGGCGACCCTCGAAAGAGTCATCGGTGGACCGGACGCCATGGCGGAGCAACTTCAACACCTGATCGACATGATGAGCCGCCCCAACGTGATCATCCAGGTGCTGCCCTACAGGGCGGCGACTCGCGCCTGGATGCCGGGAATGGTTCTCCTGGAGATGCCGGACGGCCGGCGCCGCGTCTACTCGGAGAGCCTGAACCGAGGTCACTTCATCGATGATGCGGCGGAGGTCCGACGCTGGGCCGCTCACTATGATCGGACCAGGGCAGCAGCTCTGTCCGACTCGGAGTCCATGCAGCTGATCCACCGCATCATGAGAGGACTGAGCAACAGTGTCCCAAGCCCTCGATCTGACGAACGCGGCGTGGCGCAAGAGCAGCTACTCGGGGGGAAACGGCGGCGAGTGCGTCGAGGTGGCCCCCGGATTCCCCGGCCTCGTCCCGGTGCGTGACAGTAAGGACCCGAGCGGCCCCGCCCTCACGTTCACCCCGACCGCCTGGAGCGCCTTCCTCACCGCCGTCCACACCGGCGAGTTCGACGCCTGACAGCCGCCGCGCGCCCGCCCGTCCCCGGTCCACGTCACCCGATCGGACGACCGCTGGGCGAGCCCATCGCGCGTAGCACGGTCTCACGGCAAGGATCGTGTGTGTGCGCTCCGGCTGGAGCACCGCACCGACGAGTTCCCCTCCCGAGGAGACACCTGCCATGGCACCGATCCCCAACGGCCCCTATGGAATCGCCAAGCGCGGCGAGCAGTACCTGACGCTCCAGGACGAGAAGGCCCCTGCGGTCGTCCTGCCGCCGACCGGTCAGCCCGGTGAGCAGGAGTGGCACGTCGGGGGCCTCTCCAACGGCAACGTCACCATCAAGAACCTGCGGCACGGAACGTACCTCAGCTTCGACGGCGTTCCGGAGATCAACAAGATGCTCCGCGGCTCCTCGCAGGCCACCGAGTGGCAGCTCCGGCAGTCCGCCGAGCCGTTCATGTTCCATGTCGTCGTCCCCGGCGGCCCGGTCGACGGTGTCGAACTGGTGGTGGACCTCAGCCTGCTCCGGATCTTCCCCCCGATGACGGCGCTGCGTCCGCTGGAGCCGGAGAACCTCGGCCAGGCCTGGATCTTCGAGTTCCACGAGTAGGCCTCACCCGCCGGCCGCCGCCGCCCCGCCTCGCATGTGGAAGGGGTGACGGCGGCCCGGACTCGTCACGCCGCCACGGCCTGCGGACTCACATGATCACCGGGACTGTGAAACGCCCCTGCCAGGTGTACGCCTGGCATGCTGCCCAAGTGAGCGCGAGCCGCCCGCCGGTGCGCCCTTCGCCCTTGAACAGCAGGCCCGCAGCCTGCCCGCAGCCGCGCGATGTCCGCAACCCCGGGCCCAGTGGCGCCTGCAGGAGCGCGCGCACCATCGACAGATGCGTCACAAGTGCGCGTTCTACGCGTTCGGGTCCCAGTCTGCGAGCTGCTCCATCGGCTCGGTGTCGCCGGTGTTCTCCAGGCTGTCGAGCGGGATGCGATCGTAGAAGTAGAGGACCAGTTCGCTCGCTGCGCCTCGCATCACCATGTCGCCCGGCTCCGCGTCGGCGGCGAGGTCGTCGCAGCGGACGCCGTCGGCGTTGAGGGTCAGGCGCCAGGAGCGGCCCTCGGTCGTGTGCAGGTCGATGGTCGCCGGCTTGAACGGCCAGGGGACGGTCGTCGCCGAGACGGTCGTCAGGAACTCGTCGACGCCCTCGACCGCGACGTCCGTCGGCAGCGGCTGTGCGGCCCCCTGGGTGAGCTGGACGTCGTAGGTGTGGACGGCGATCTCCTGGATCTGGTGCCGGGCCACGGCTCCGCTGGTCTCCGGGGCCTGCGAGCGGCCCCACCAGGTCCAGCAGCCGCGGTCCGGGCCGGCCTCGCGCATCGCGTCGAGCATGAGCTCGGTCGACTCGGCGAGCCAGGCGTCCAGGGCTTCGCGGTCGCGGGGCGCGGTCGGGGCGCCCTTCGGGTCCGTCCTCGCCGGGGGCTCGGCGCCCGGGCCCGCCGCGACGATGGCGGCCTGGCGGCGGCGGCCGTCGCCGAGGTGCTGCGCCAGTTCGCGCAGCGTCCAGTCCGGGCAGGTCGGGACCTGGACGTCAAGGTCGGGGGCGGACGCGATCGCGGCGCGGAACGCGGCCGAGCGGTCTTCGATCAGCCGCAGGACCTCGGGGAACTCCAAGATGTTTTGCACGTCGGTTGTGTATCGCGGTGCTCCGGCCGCCAGGTAGCGAATTTGTCGGACGAACGCGTCGACGGCCGGGCGGAGCGCCGGCGCCGAAGCCGTCCTGAAACTCCGTGCACTGCTCGCCAACGGCGGCTTCGACCGCTACTGGACCTGCCATCTGGGCCAAGAGCACCGGCGCAACCACCAGGCCCGCTACCAACTCGCTGCTTGGCCTACGAAGTCACTCCCGGCAATCCGCACCCTTCGTCCGTTGTGGCACGCAGCCCGGCAAGGGCCGGCGCAGCCTTCCTGTTCTCCAGCACCTCACGAAGAGCGGTGTTGACCGTGTCCTTCTTGGTTCTGGTCCCGAGAGCCTTGGCCACGTCCGCGAGCAGTTCGTCATCCAGATCGATCACTGTCCGGCTCATGAGCCCACCTCCTCGATCAGGCAGTACTCATCCCTGTGATAGGCCCCCGCTGCCTCAACCGGCCGGTGCCACCGCCGGGCGGGGGCCCGCCAGGGCGGCCTTGCCGGCCAGCAGGATCGCCCGGGCCCGCGCCACGCCCCCGACTGTGACCGCCGCGCCCCCGGCGGCGGGTGCCGGGCGCCGCTCAACTCCCGCGCAGGCGCCGCAGATGCCCGGTTGCGGCACCGGATCGCGGCACTCGGCGCACTCGGCGAGCCGCGCCACCGGGGGCGGGCCGGCCTCAGGGACGGGCGGCATCTTCTGCACCAGCCGGTACCGCAGCACCCCGGCCGCCGAGTGCATCGGGACGGGCAGGGCGGGCAACAGGGCCCGGGTCAGGTCCGCCGCCGTACTGCCCCGCTCCAGCCACTGCGCGACGAGCGGCGCCAGCGCCACGGCCTCCGGCTCGCCCAGCCGTAACCGGGGCTCCGGGCGGATCGCCCGGAACAGCACGGCCACCGCCTCCCGGACCTGCTCGTCCGACGCCCCGACCACCCCGAGCACCCCGGCCTCGTCGGCCTCGTCGGCCAACTCCGCGGGGAGGGTGGGTTCTTGCTTCCGGTTCTTTACTACAGGGACGCCTGCGGAGCCGGCCCCCGCCTCACCGGCCGCCGGACGGGTGGCACCCGGAAGCGCCCGCTGCGGGGTGTCGTAGACGTGGGCCTCGCTGCGGATCCTCCCGTCCGGCATCCGGATCTTCTCGACCCGGTAGTACCCGGCCTCGGTCAGTTCCTTCAGCGCCCGGCGGACGGGGCCGCGCCCCTGCGGGCTGGTGTCGGCCATGTGCCGCCCGTCCTCCCGCCAGCCGTCGGGGCGGGAGAGGAGGTCGGCGAGCAGCCCGCGGGCGGTGTAGCTGAGCCGCCGGTCCTGCAACAGGCCGTTGGGAAGCACGGTGAAGTTGCGTACCAGTTCGGTACGATGGATGTGCATCTGGAGCTCTACTCCTGGTGCCTGGCCCCGGAGCGTTGGCGCGCTGCCGGGGTCGACTATTTTTCCATGAGGCCACGGAACGTACCACAACAACCGTGCACACAAAGCCCGTTGACATTTTCGCCGTCAATCGACCATTCCAGCCCGCACTTGATTGAACCGGCCCCGGCCAATCAAATCGATCCGGACACGATTGATCAGCCCTCACGCCGGGCAGAGCAGACCAATACTCCGCGCAATGTGCGACGACGCAATAACTCTGCCAACGAACCACCCAGCGTTTCCAGGGAATCACCACCCCCTGGCGTGTTGACCCCTCCCCCTCCCGCCCCGTCCACCAGACTGGGCCGCGACCCGAGTCTCCACATCCGAGGAGGGCTTTCCCATGAACGTCACCGTTCGGCTCGCACAGCAGCCCGAGGCCGACGCGCTGCTCGGGCGCAGCGCGCTCGCCGCGCTCGTCGGGATGTTGCTCGATCAGCAGGTACCCATGGAATGGGCGTTCACCGGTCCGCTCACCATCGCGCAGCGGCTCGGGCGGGACGACCTCGACGCACACGAGATCGCCGTGTACAGCCCGGAGGAGTTCGTCGCGCTGCTCTCCGAGAAACCGGCCGTCCACCGCTACCCGGTCGCGATGGCCAAACGGGTGCAGCAGCTCTGCCAGTTCCTCGTCGCCCAGTACGACGGCGACGCAACCGGGATCTGGCGGGACGCCAAGTCCGGCCGGGAGCTGCTCAGTCGCCTCAACGCCCTCCCCGGGTTCGGGAAGCAGAAGTCGCAGATCTTCCTCGCCCTGCTCGGCAAGCAGTACGGCGTGCAGCCCGAGGGCTGGCGCGAGGCGGCGGGCACGTACGGCGAGGAGGGGTCGTACCACTCGGTCGCGGACATCACCAGCCCGGAGTCCCTGGAGAAGGTCCGCGCCCACAAGCAGGAGGTCAAGCGCGCCGCCAAGGAGGCCAAGGCCAAGGCCTGACCCCACCCGCCCGGTCCCGGCACTCACGAGGAGTGCCGGGACCGGCGCGTCGGGGAGCCTCCGTTCTGGCCGGCTCAGGCGTCTCAGGCGAACAGCACCAGCGAGGCGGCGGCCGGAGCCAGGTACATCAGCGGCCACACGACGTGGGCGTACGAGCGGGCCCGGATCACGGTGACGGCGGCCCCGGCGAAGTAGAGCACCAGGCCGATCGCCGCCAACACCCCGATCACCGGCAGGAACAGGCCGGCCACCAGGCCGGCCGCACCGGCGGCCTTCGCCGCACCCAGCCAGTTCCACCACGAACGCGGCACCCCGTACTCGACCAGCGGGTCCACCACGAACGCGGCCTTGAAGAAGATCGCCCCGCCGGAGAAACCCGCCATGAAGGCGGCCAGCACGGTGACGACGACGTAAGTGGTGGACATCGGAGGTTCTCCTCATCGGGTGGTGCCAGGCGGGTCGATCGCGCTCTTTCGCCCCTCTGACCCGCCGCACCGCCCGCGTGTGACACGAGCGCCGAAAAAACCTTCCGGGCCCTCAGCGATCCGCTGCGCGGCGACGGCGTAGGTAGATCCCACCGCCGGCAACCACCACCGCGGCCCCGACGACAGCGGCCTGCCAGGCCCCCGCGGAGTGCGACTCCGCCGATGCCACCGGCTGTGCCTCGACCACCGGCTGCGCGTCGGCCACCGGCTCGGCCACCGTCTGAGCCCCGGCCGCCGCCTGGGCGTCCGCCAGCCCGAAACCGCCGGCCAGACCCTTCTGGTCGTACCCGGAGCCGGGCTGCTTGTCCGCGTACCGCCCGGACACGAGCTTCTGGTACGCGGCCAGCGTGACGCTCTGCTTGCCCCCCAGCCCCTTGGTGGCCTCGGAGTTGAGCGGCACGACATCCCCGCTCGGCGTGAGTCGATACCAGGCGTGGATCTGCGACTCGCTGAAGGTACGGGCGCCGGCGGTGGCGCCCTCCGCCAGCTTGACCTCGCTGTCGCCGTCCCGGATGCCGGCCAGCTGCCAGCCGCTGCCGCCCTTCGGCTGGGGTGCGAGCAGCACGGCCGCCTGGTGGCCGTCGGCGGCGTTCACCCGCGAGGCGAGGTAGGACAGGCTCAGCGCGTTCTGCGCCGCCGGCTGGGCCTTGCCCGAGACGAAGTCCGGCGCCAGCTCGTACAGCGGGACCGGGTCCTTCAGTTCGAACGACGGTGCCCCCGCCGCCTTCGGGGCGTTCGGTCGCGCGCCCGTGGCACCGCCGTCGGCACCCGTGCCCCCGCCCCCGGGCGTGGCGGCGTTCTTCGCCGCGCCGAGGAAGCGGGAGACGGTGGTCTGGGTCTGGCCAGAGCGGAGCACCTGCTGCGCGGCGCCGTAGTCCGGCACGTCACTCGCGGCGCTCCCGCCCGTACCGCCGCTCCCGCCGTCGGCCCACGCCGGCGTCGCGACGGCGCCCACTCCCACCAGCACTGCGGCGGTCAGAGCGACAACGCTCCGCTTCTGCATGCCTGTTCGCCTCCTCATGCGTGGATGCCCGTTCGTGAGTGGGTCCACTGGAACGAGTTGTTGTTGACGTAGGTGTCGAAGTTCCACCAGGTGTAGGTCTGCGTGCTGGGCCACGGATCGCCCACCGCGATCATGTTGCTGGTGCTGTCGTAGCCGTAGATGACGTTCATGTGGCCACCGCCGGACCGCCAGCCGATCCGCACGGCGAGCGGGCGTCCGCCGGCTATCTCGTTGGCAACCTCGCTGAACGAAGCGTTGCGGTTCAGGCTGTAGCCGCTGTTGCGGAAGCCGATCCGGGACAGGCCACCGGCCATGTCCTCCAGCGTCGCGGGCTTGTCGTTGCAGTCGAGCCAGCGGCCCTGCGCGGCGAGGCGGCAGAAGTCGTACTGGTTGTACTGGGTGTAGCCCCAGTAGTTGGCGATGGTCAGGCCGGAGGCGTCCCAACACCACTGGTCCTGGACCTGTTTCTGCATGGTGATGTCGAGCGCCGTCCAGCTGGTCGGCCGGGTGGAGCTGCAGACCGGCAGGTTGCCGGTGTTCTCCCTGATGAAGGCGTCGGCGATGTAGAAGGCGCCGGACCAGATCCAGCGGTTGTTGCTCTCGACCGTGTCGCCCGTGGTGCGGCAGACCATCGGGATCCGGTCGCCCACCTGGGCCTGACCGGTGCTCCGGGCCGAAAGCGATGGGAGCACACGCTCGTTGACGGTGCTGAAGTTGCCCTGTCCCCCGACGACAGTGCCCTTGATCAGGTCGGCCTGGGCTATCGCACCCACGCCGAACGCGATCGTGCCGGCCAGGAGGGTGGCGGCGGCCGCCACCACCGCCGCCCGACGTGACTTCCTACGGTGTCTGTTCATGCGTCAGATCTCACTCCCCGTTTACGGTGAAACCGAATTCTGGGGATTCTGGCAGAGACGCACAACAACCGGAACGAGCAATTCCGGGGGAGATGACCCCGTTTTCAACATCACACCATGACGTTCAGTCACTTTTCGCCACTGGCCGCCTCGTTGCCCATCAGTGGCTATAATGGCCTAGTCCACAGTTACGCAATCATTACCGATCCGAGAAAATTCCAGGACATCTCACGAATGCGTAAAATTGCACACAGTTAGTGCAATGTTACTGTCGATGAGGGTTCAGAAGCGGCGATTCGACATCCCGAAGCAGGACTTATGGAGCACCCGCCGGCATCGCCCGCCCACTTGCGCACGGTCGCCTACGCCCGCCCGGGCTCCGCCCGGGCCGCCTTCTCGTCCGCGTCGGCGAGCCAGAAGTACAGCGGCGACAGGGCGAGTTCGAGCACCATCAGCCCCACCTGGAACCCGTGCGGCCACCCCTCCACCGCGATCGAGAGCACCCGTCCGAGCGCGCCGAGCAGGAAGACGCCGGTCAGCATCCGGACGGCCGCCGCCGGGATCGGCGTCTGCCGGGCGGCCCAGATCCACGCGAGCCCGTACCCGACGAATATCGCGCCGAAGAAGCGGCCCATGCTGTCGATCGTCGGGCCCGCGTCCGCCGCGCCCGGGATCGCGGTGTTGCCGCCCAGGACGTGGAACAGCCCGATCGCCACGTCCACGACCCCCATCGCCCACGCGAGTACCCACAGCGCCTTGGCTCTGGTCATGACCGACTCACCCCTCGGAGCTGGTTGACACACGTCTACTTAAGTAGGCGCCCGCTAGTAGACACGTGTCAAGTAGGATTCCCCCGTGCCTCCCCACCAGCAGCGCCCGCACCAGCAGAGCCCGCGACGCCAACGGCTCAGCCCCGCCGACCGCCGCGCCCAGCTCCTCGCCGTCAGCGCGCGGCTCTTCGCCGCCCACCCCTACGAGGACGTGCTGATGGAGGACGTCGCCGCGGAGGCCGGCGTCTCGCGCGCGCTGCTCTACCGGCACTTCCCCGGCAAGCAGGAGCTCTTCGCGGCGGTCTACCAGCAGGCGGCCGACCAACTGCTCGCCGGGACACGGTTCGACCCCGCCGACACGCTGGTCGAGCAGCTGATCCAGGGCATGGACACCCACCTCGACTACTTCGTCGCCAACCGCAACGCCGTCCTCGCCGCCAACCGGGTGCTCGCCGGCGACCCGGTGATCCAGACGATCATGACCAACGAGCTGGACGCCCTCCGCGCCCGGCTGCTGGGCGTCCTCCCGCTCGCCGACGCCGACGCGCGCGAGGCGGTGTCCGGGGTCCTGAAGAGCTGGCTGGTCTTCGTCCAGGTGCTCTGCGTGGACTGGCTCACCAAGGAGACCTGCACCCGCACCGAGCTGCGCGACGTCTGCATCGGCGCCGTCCTGGGGGCCCTCCGCCCGCTCCTCGCCACCGACCCCGCCCCGGACTGGCCGCGGTAGCGGACGGGCGAAAACGGGTTGCCCGCCGATCACCCGCCGGGCGACGCTCGACGGATGACCGATGCCACCGCCCCCGGCGTGTCCGCGCTCTTCTCCGCCGACGGCCGCCTGCCCGCGATCCCCCGCAGGGCGGCCCGCCGTCAGCAGCTGCTCACGCACCTCACCGGCACCCTGTTCGAGCCGGACCGCGCCTACACCGAGCGCGAGGTCAACGACGTGCTGCGGACGGTCCACGACGACTACCCGGCCCTGCGCCGCTTCCTGGTCGAGGGCGGCCACCTCGCCCGCCCCGAGGACGGCAGCACTTACCGGCGGGTGGCGTAGCAACGGGTGGTCCAGCGCCGGGCTTCAGGCCCAGCACCGGCTTCAGGCCAGGCGCCGGTACGCGTAGCGCCCCCTGATCTCCCGGACGAAGTACCGCCCGTGGCTCTCCGCCGCCATCAGCTCCCGGTGCACCCGCCCGGGCACGGCCTCGTACACGTAGACGCGCCCGCCGGTGAACTCCAGCTCCAGCACGAGCAGCGCCGCGTCGTAACCGACCGAGCGCAGCACCGACGAGTCCACCGCCGTACGGTCCATGGCCCTTCCAGTGTGCGCACGAGGGCCCCGGCCGCGCACCGCGACCGGGGCCTGTCACCCGCCGTCAACCATCCGGGGGCCGTCAGACCAGGACGGGCACCTGGTCCTCGGCCGCGACGGCGTCCGCAACCACCGCCGCCTTCCGCCGCGGCAGCGCGCACATCAGCAGGAACACCGCCGCCATCACCCCCACGACCCACCACATCGCGTGGACGAACGCCCCGTTGAAGGCGGCGCCCACCGCCTCCGGCGCGATCACGTCGTCGATCCGGCCGAAGAACGCCACCGACACCAGGCCCAGCCCCAGCGCGTTCCCCATCTGGTTCACCGTGTTGATCAGCCCGGACGCCGAGCCGGCGTGCTCGCGCGGCACCTCGGCCAGGACGGCGTCCGTGATCGGCGCGACGATCAGGCCCATCCCGAGGCCCATCACCACCAGCGGCAGCGCCATCTGCCACGGCGCGATGGCCGTCCCGTACCGCTCGGCCTCCCAGATGTACGTGACCACGCCCGCCGCCATCACCAGCGCGCCCGCCTGGAGCACCTTGCGCCCGAAGCGCGGCACCAGCTTCTGCACCGAGACCCCGGCGGCCACCGAGACGGCGATCGAGAACGGGATGCCGGTCGTCCCGGCCTTCAGCGGGCTCCAGCCCAGGCCCAGCTGCATGTAGAGCGTCCAGACCAGGAAGAAGATCCCGGTGGCGACGCCGAAGGTCAGCTGCACGCCGATGCCGGCCGCGAAGCTCTTCACCCGGAACAGCGACAGCTCCACCAGCGGCGAGCCGTCCCGCCGCGTCTTGACCCGCTCGTAGGCGACGAACAGCGCGAACACCGGCAGCGAACCGGCCATCGACAGGTAGCCCCAGAGCGGCCAGCCGGCCTCCCGGCCGTGGGTGAGCGGGTAGATCAGCATCAGCAGGCCGACGCTGACCAGCAGCACGCCCACCAGGTCCAGCTTCAGCGCCTTCTCCGCCCGCGACTCCCCGATGAACGCGCGGCCGAGCAGCAGGCCGGCGATGCCGACCGGCAGGTTGATCAGGAAGATCGGCCGCCAGGCCAGGCCGAAGAGGTCCCACTCGGTGAGCAGCGCGCCGATCAGCGGGCCGGAGACGGCGCCGAGGCCGACCACCGCGCCGAACAGGCCGAACACCTTGCCGCGCTCCTCCGCCGGGAAGGTCGCGTGGATGATCGACAGCACCTGCGGCACCATCAGCGCGGCCGTCCCGCCCTGCACCACCCGCATCGCGACCAGCATCTCGGCGCCGCTCGCCAGGCCGCACAGCGCGGAGGCGACGGTGAACCCGCCGATGCCGAGCAGGAAGAGCCGCTTGCGGCCGTAGATGTCGCCCAGCCGCCCGCCGGTGATCAGCCCGATCGCGAAGGCCAGCGCGTAGCCGCCGGTCACCCACTGGACGGCGCTGAACGAGGCACCGGTGTCGGCCTGGATGCTCGGGACGGCGATGTTCACGATGGTGACGTCCACCAGGTCCATGAACGAGGCCGTCATCACGATCGCCAGCGCTATCCACCTCCGCCGGTCGGACACCACCCCCGGTTCCACTGCACCCATCACGCTCTCCTCCACTACCTCGCTCTTCGGCACGTCGACGACGATAGGGGGGATGTAGGTCAGATCCTGTCCGCGTTGTCCGGCATCCTGGAGGCCATGACGGACACCCCGGCACGGCTGCTGAACCTGCTCTCCCTCCTCCAGACCCCGCGCGAGTGGCCCGGCAGCGAGCTGGCCGAGCGCCTCCAGGTCAGCCCGCGGACGATCCGGCGCGACATCGACCGGCTGCGCGAGCTGGGCTACCCGGTGCAGGCGACGATGGGCGCGGTCGGCGGCTACCGGCTGGTGGCGGGGACGGCCATGCCGCCGCTGCTGCTGGACGACGAGGAGGCGGTGGCCATCGCGGTCGGCCTCCGGGCGGCGGCCGGGCACGCCGTGGTCGGCATCGAGGAGGCGTCCGTCCGTGCGCTCGGCAAGCTGCTCCAGGTGCTGCCGGGCCGCCTGCGCCACCGGGTCGGCACGCTGAACACGGCCACCGTCCCGCTGCTCACCGGCGACGGGGCGACCGTCGACCCCGAGGACCTCACCGTGCTCGCGGGCGCCGTCGCCGCCCGGGAGCGGCTCCGCTTCGGCTACCGGGCCGCCGACGGCGCCGAGACCCGCCGCCAGGTCGAGCCCGACCGCCTGGTCTCCGCCGGGCGGCGCTGGTACCTGGTCGGGTTCGACCTCGACCGCGACGACTGGCGGCTCTTCCGGGTGGACCGGATCAGCGAGCCGTTCGCCACCGGAGTCCGCTTCACCCCGCGCGAACTCCCCGCCGAGGACGCGGCCGCGTACGTGGCGAGCAAGCTCCGCCGGCCCGCGGCCGTCCACACCCTGGTGGCGACCCTGCACATGCCCGCCACCGAGGTCGAGCGCTGGATCAGCCACGCCAACGACACCACGGTCGAACCGCTCGACGACCGGAGCTGCCGCCTCCGCTCCCGGGCCGACTCGCTGGACTACCTGGCGATGCGCCTGCTCATGCTGGGCTGCGAGTTCGAGGTGCACGATCCCCCGGAGATGCACACCCACCTGCGCGCCCTCGCCGCCCGCGCCAACCGGGCGGCGGACAACGGCGGCCGGTAGCGCCCCGTCAGGCCGCCACCCGGTACCAGCCGTTCCCCGACCGGAACCAGAGCACCCCGTTGCGCCCGTACGCCCGCTGCCGGTCCAGCTCGCCCGGCAGGCCGAGCGGCGCGCGCCGGAGCTCCTTCCAGCCGTCTCCGACGCGCTCGGCCCAGAGCAGCCCGGACCGGTGGTCCAGGAAGACCGCCCGGTCACCGCCGACGGCGAACCCGACCGGCTCGCGCACCGGGAGCGGCAGCGACGACGACGGCCCGCCCGAGGGATCGACCCGGGTGAGGAAGCTCCCCTTGGTGTCCGGGTACCAGGCCAGCCAGACAGCCCGGCCCTCGGTGGCGGCGGCGAGCCCCTCCAGCGGGTGCCCGGGCAGCTCGCCCCGCCCCGGGCTCCACACCGTGCGGCCGGCCGCGTCCATCCCGTGCAGCCCGGTCTGCGAGGCGGGGTGGTCGCCGTAAACGCCCTCGTCCCCGTAGGCCGTCCAGATCCGGCCGTCGCGGTCGGTCACCAGTGCCTGGATGTCGTGGCCGAGCGTCAGCTCCCGGGCGGGCAGGCCGTCGGGCCCGTGCACGACGGCGTTGCGCTCCCACCCGTCCGCCAGCTCGTCGGCGCCGGCACACGCCACCAGGGTCCGGCCGCCGGGCAGCAGCGCCAGGTGGTCCGGGTGGACGGTGACGCCGCGCAGCAGCATCCGCCACTCGCCCTCCGGCGTCACCGTCACCAACTCGGCGTCGCAGGGCAGGTCGAGGCGCACCCAGCCGTAGGCGTTCGACAGCTGCTCCTCGGACACCACCAGCACGACCAGCTCGCCGCCCGGCCCCACCGTCCATCCGAAGGCCCGGCGGCCCGCCTTGAACTCCTGCTCGGGCAGCCGCCAGACCTCAACCGGATCGTTCATCCGAGAAGAATCTCAGACGCCGAACTCGGCGGTGATCACCGCGCGCGCCAGCGTGTGGAAGGTGATGTGGAAGCCGACCTGGGCCGCCGGCGTGTCGGCGGTGACGTCCAGCGCGTCCACGTCCAGCGCGTGCACGGCGAACGCGTACCGGTGCGGGGCGCCGGGCGGCGGGGCGGCGCCGTCGTACTTGTGGCCGGGGAAGTCGTTGCGGGCGTGGAAGGACGCCTCGCCGGGCAGGCCGGCGTCGGACGAACCGGCGCCGCGCGCCAGGGCCGCCGTGCCGGCGGGCAGGTTGAGGGCGAGCCAGTGCCACCAGCCGGAACCGGTCGGGGCGTCCGGGTCGTAGCAGGTGACGGCGATGGACCGGGTGCCCTCCGGGAGGCCGGACCAGGCCAGCTGCGGCGAGAGGTTGCCGCCGGAGTAGACGAACTCCTTGGCCAGCGTGCCGCCTTCGGTGATGTCCTCGCTGGTCAGCGGGAAGGAGGGCACCTGCGGCAGGAACTCGTACGGCAGCGGCGGACGGACACTCATGAATGGTCACCTCTCGACAAGCCGGAACGGCCGCGGACGGCCAAGGACGGCCGGGGGAGCCGGGAACGGCTCGGACCAGGCCGAATGACGCGATTCACTGTAGTGGGGTGCCACCACGGGCCGCCCCGTCCTACAGTCGGGACATGGCCTCCAAACTCGCCCGCCTGCTCACCGACTCCCGCCGCGCGCTCTTCACCATGCTCGGCGTCCTGGCCGTCATCTGGCTGGTGCAGCTGGTGAACTGGACGGACGACTACGGGCTCTCCCGCGAGTGGGGCCTGCGCTCGCAGCGCCTGGACGAACTTCCGGACATGTTCACCATGCCGCTGCTGCACGGAAGTTGGGAACACATCGAGGCCAACTCCTGGCCCCTCTTCGCCTTCGGCTTCCTCGCCGCCTACCGCGGCATGAAGAAGTTCCTCTGGGTCTCCCTGGTCATCCTCCTCACCGGCGGCCTGACGATCTGGCTGTTCGAGCGGCCCGAGGCGGTGACGGTCGGCGCGAGCGGCATGGTCTACGGCTACTTCGGCTACGTGGTGCTGCGAGGCCTCCTCGACCGCAACCCGCTGGACGCGGTCGTCGGCGTCGTGATCGCGGCGGTGTACGCGTACGTCCTGCTCGGCGTCCTGCCCGGCGACCCGGGGATCAGCTGGCTGGGCCACCTCGGCGGGCTGCTCGGCGGCCTCGTCGGCGCCTGGCTCTTCCGCAACCGGAGCCCGCGCGCGTCCGCCGCCCCGCGACCGGCCGCCGCGACCGCAGCCACCACGACCGGCCCCCGGGCGGCCCTGCACAAGGAGCTGGAGGACCTGGGCCTCTGAGCCACACCGAGGGCCTGCGGGGCCCGAGGCGGCAGACGTGCCGCAGGCGCGCCCGGCCGGCCAGGTCTAGACCAGCCCACCCCCTCCGGCTAGCGTGGGAGGGCACCCGCCCCCTGCTCCGGAGCCGCACCGTGGAGTCGTCCGTCCTCGCCTTCGCCACCGACCTGCTCGACGAAGGCCCCGACACCTTCTTCGGCAACCTCACCGACCGGGCGGGCGTCGGCGGCGTCACCCTCGCCTCGGTCTACCACGAGGCCCGGGACGTCTTCCCGCACAACCCGCACCGGGTGATCCGCTACCTGGAGCCCGGCGCCGCCTACTTCCGGCCCGACCCCGCCCGCTGGGCCGGCCGGCGGCTGCGGCCCGCCCCCTCCACCGCGATCGGCGACCGCGACCCCTTCGCCGAGGCCGCCGCCGAGGCCGGGCGCCGCGGACTGAGGCTGCACGCCTGGACGGTCTTCTGCCACAACGACCGGCTCGGCTTCGAGCACCCGGACTGCGCGCCCGCCAACGCCTTCGGCGACCGTCACCTGACCGAGCTCTGCCCGGCCGCCCCGGAGGTCCGCGAGTACGCGGTGACCCTGGTCGGCGAGCTGGCCCGGTACGGGGTGGACGCGATCCGGGCCGAGTCGCTGCACTTCCACGGCCTGCGCCACGGCTACCACCACGAGCGCTACTTCGAGGAGCTGGGCCCGGTCGCCGAGGCCCTGCTCGGCATCTGCTTCTGCGACCACTGCCGCACCGCCGCCACCCGCGCCGGCGTGCCGGCCGACGAGGTGGCCACGGCCGTCCGCGCCGAACTGCGCCGCCGGCTGGCCGACGACGCGGCCGCCGCCGCACCGGGCGCCCTGGACGAACTGGCCGGCGGCGCGTTCGCCGCCTACGTGGACGCCTCCGCCGCGACGGTGACCTCGCTGGCCGCCGAGGTGGCCGCGGAGGCGCGGCGGCACGGCATGCGGCTGAGCTTCATGGACGGCGGCGGCCCGGGGAAGGGCTGGCTCTCCGGCATCGACCTGCCCGCGCTCACCAAGGCCGCCGACCAGATCGAGACCCTCGGCTACGCGAGGACCCCGGAGGCCGTCCGCGAGAAGATCGCCGCCTTCGCCCTGCACGGCGTCCGCCCGCAGGAGATGGCGGTGATCCTGCGTCCGACGGCCTCGGACTGCGACGGCCCGGCCAACCTCGCCGCCAAGATCGCCACCCTGCGCGAGCTGGGCGTGCCGGAGGTCGAGTTCTACAACTACGGCCTGATGCGGCTCTCCTCGATGGACCGGATCGGCGCCGCCCTCGCCGGGTAGGCCCCGGAGCGCTGCCTCAGCGCCGCCGCCGGGACGTCCCGAACAGGCTGCGCGAGATCTCCCGGCCGAGCTGCGTCCCGGCCGAGCGGGCGAAGGACTTCAGCGCCGCGTTGCTCATCAGCGCCCCGAGCAGCCCGCCGCCGTCCTTCTCCTCCCGCTCCTCCTTCTGCTCCCGTCCGCTCCCCGAGGACGCGCGCCCCGCCGGGGGCTCCTGCCCGCCCGGGGGCGCGGGCTCCGCCACCGGGGCGGCCTCCGGTCGCGCCGCCCGCGCCGCCAGCTTCTCGTACGCCGACTCGCGGTCGACCGCGTCCCGGTACCGGGCCGTCAGGGCGGACGCGTCCACCACCGCCCGCAACGCCCCCGCCTCGACCGGCCCCATCAGCGACTGCGGCGCCCGCAGCCTGGTCGCCGCCACCGGCGTCGGCGCGCCCCTCTCCGAGAGCACCGTCACCACCGCCTCGCCGGTGCCGAGCGAGGTCAGCAGCTCACCCAGGTCGTACGCGGAGGATTTGGGGAAGGTCGAGACCGTCGCCTTGAGCGCCTTGGCGTCGTCCGGGGTGAAGGCCCGCAGCGCGTGCTGCACCCGGTTGCCCAGCTGGGCCAGCACGTCCGACGGGACGTCCTTCGGCGTCTGGGTGACGAAGAAGATCCCGACGCCCTTGGACCGGATCAGCCGGACGGTCTGGGTGATCGCCTCCAGGAAGGCCTTGGACGCGCCGTTGAACAGCAGGTGCGCCTCGTCGAAGAAGAAGACCAGCTTGGGCTTCTCCAGGTCCCCCACCTCGGGCAGCTCCTGGTAGAGGTCGGCCAGCAGCCACATCAGGAAGGTGGAGAAGAGCCGCGGCCGGTCCTGCACCGCGGGCAGCTCCAGCACCGAGACGACGCCCCGCCCTCCCCCACCCTCCGGGCGGGAGGTGTCCCCATCCGCCGTCCGCAACAGCTCGGCCGTGTCGAACTCCGGCTCGCCGAAGAACGCCCCCGCGCCCTCGTCCTCCAGCAGGGTCAGCGAACGCAGGATCACCCCGGCGGTGGCAGCGGAGAGGCCGCCGATGCCCTTCAGCTCCTCCTTGCCCTCCGGCGAGGTGAGGAAGGTGATGACGGCGGTGAGGTCCTTGAGGTCGTACAGCTCCAGGCCGCTGCGGTCGGCGTAGTGGAAGACCAGCCCGAGCGAGGACTCCTGGGTCTCGTTCAGGTCCAGCACCTTGGCGAGCAGCAGCGGGCCGAAGCTGGTGACGGTGGCCCGGACCGGGATTCCGGTGCCGAGGCCGCCGAGTGCGTAGAACTCGGCCGGGCAGCCCTGCGGCGACCAGCTCTGCCCGACCTCGGCGGCACGGGCGGTGGTCCGCTCACTCGGCGTACCGGGTACGGAGACGCCGGAGACGTCGCCCTTGACGTCGGCCAGGAACACCGGCACGCCCTGCGCGGAGAGCTGTTCGGCGATCAGCTGGAGGGTCTTGGTCTTGCCGGTGCCCGTGGCGCCCGCCACCAGTCCGTGGCGGTTGAGCACCCCGAGCGGCACCCGCACCTGGGCGCCGGCGTGGGCGGTGCCGTCCAGCAGCACCGCACCGAGGTCGAGGGCCGGCCCGGTGAAGGCGTACCCGTCGGCGATCTCCCGCACCCGGGCGGGCAGGACGGTGGTGGACGGCGGCCCGGCGGGGGCCGGCGGCTCGGCGGGGGCCGGCGGCTCGGCGGTGGACATCGGATCACACTCCAGAGGCAGAGCTGAGGAACGACGTTCGCGACATTTCCCATGAAACAGCCGCAATCGTCCGCCCGCAGCTCACGTTGGAGCGCGTGGCGGCGCCGCGGCTGCTGGGCCATCCGCCGCCCAAACGGTAGGCTTTCCGTGTGATCTTCAAGCGCATCGGCAATGGGCGGCCGTACCCGGATCACGGCCGGACCAGCACCCGCCAGTGGGCGGACGTCGCCCCGCGCCCGGTGCGGCTGGACCAGCTGGTGACCACCAAGGGCCAACTCGACCTGGAGACCCTCCTCGCGGAGGACTCCACCTTCTACGGCGACCTCTTCGCCCACGTCGTGAAATGGCACGGCGACCTCTACCTGGAGGACGGGCTGCACCGGGCCGTGCGCGCCGCGCTGCAACAGCGCCAGGTGCTGCACGCCCGTGTCCTCGAAATGGAGTGACGGGCCGCTCCCGCGTGCCCCCGCACCGCCTTCCGGCCGTCCGCCGGAAGGCGGTCGGTTCGTACCCGGATACCTCCGTTCGGGTACCGGCGTGCTCCAGATGATGATCATTTAGTACCTTCACAGCCGTCCGGCACTAGTCTGCTGACTACGGCCGCGACCACGGCGAACGCCAACCCCGGCCGACCCGTCACCCGATCCCCGCCCTGGCACGAGGGGGAGACAAACCGTGAGCATGTTGACTCCCCAAGGCCTGAAGGGGAAGCAGTACCGCATCACCGGCAACAGCTATCCACGGCTGGGCCGGCCCCCCAAGAAGAGCCGCAAGGTCATGGCCCTGATCGGCTCGCTGCTCGCACTGGCGCTCATCGCGCTCGGCGGCGTCCAGCTCTACGACATCTTCACCGGCAAGGGCAAGAACGCCTCCGCCCAGGCCTGCGCCTCGCCGTCCGGCAAGGCGCTGGCCGCGCCCACCCCCACCCCGGACGCGTCCCCCGGCGCCCCCGGCGGCGACCCGCACGCCATCCCGCAGCCGACCGGCTTCAAGCTGAACGTCTTCAACGCCACCACCAAGTCCGGCCTGGCCGGGCGGACCGCCGACGAGTTCACGAAGCGCGGCTTCACCGTGGACAAGAAGGGCAACGCCCCGGCCGAGCTCGACAAGAAGGTGCCCGGCACCGCCGTGGTGATCGCCGGCCCGGCCGGCGCCGGAGCCGCCACCCTGATCAGCTCGCAGATCGCCGGGGCCACCATCAGCACCGACGCCCGCACCGACAGCAGCGTGGACGTCGTCGTCGGCGACAGCTACAACGCCCTGCTGGACGAGACCCAGGCCGCCGCGGCACTGGCCCTGGCCACCAAGCCCTCCCCGACCCCGAGCGCCACCGGCAGCTGCTGAGCGGCCCGGCCCCGGACGTACGAGAGCCCCCCGGCACGGTGCCGGGGGGCTCTCAGCTGTTCGGGGGAGGTGCTCAGCCCGCGGTGCCGTAGAGGCGGTCGCCCGCGTCGCCCAGGCCGGGGACGATGTAGCCGTTCTCGTTCAGCCGCTCGTCGACCGCGGCGGTGACGACGGTGACCGGAAGGCCGGTCAGCTCCTTCTCCATCACCGCGACGCCCTCGGGCGCGGCCAGCAGCACCACGGCGGTGACGTCGGTGGCGCCCCGCTCGATCAGCATGCGGATCGCCGCGACCAGCGTGCCGCCGGTCGCCAGCATCGGGTCGAGCACGTAGACCTGGCGGCCGGAGAGGTCGTCCGGCATCCGGGTGGCGTAGGTGGAGGCCTCCAGGGTCTCCTCGTTGCGCACCATGCCGAGGAAGCCGACCTCGGCGGTCGGCAGCAGCCGGGTCATCCCGTCCAGCATGCCGAGGCCGGCCCGGAGGATCGGCACCACCAGCGGGCGCGGGTAGCTCAGCCGCGTGCCGGTGGTGACCGCCACGGGGGTGGTGATCTCCACCTCCTCGGTGCGGACGTCCCGGGTGGCCTCGTAGGCGAGGAGGGTCACCAGCTCGTCGGTCAGGCGACGGAAGGTCGGCGAGTCGGTGCGCTCGTCGCGCAGGGTGGAGAGCTTGTGGGCGACCAGGGGATGGTCGACGACGTGGATCCGCATACATCGAGGTTAGCCCGGCCCGGACGCCCGTACGACACGCCGCGGCCTGCCGTGTTCACCCTGCCGTGACACGCCGTGACGCACCGCGGCTCTCAGGACGGAACGGCCTCCTGTGGTATCAACCGGGCCGATCTGGGAAAGTCACGTCGTATGACGAGCAACCCGAGGACCGGGGACGGCTCGGCGGACGGGCTCCCGGGCCCGTCGGGCGGGCGCCCGGACCTTCCGGAGACCGAGGCGGAACGCCGCAAGCGGCGGGCCGTCTTCCTGCGCGAGCTCGCCGAGGCGCGCGAACTGCGTGAGCGGGTGCAGCCCCGCCGGACCAAGGAACGGCGGATGCGCGAAGCCCTGCGGATGCGAACCTTCCGGATCTGAACGGCCTCCCGTCCCCTCCGGATCACTCCCCCGTTTCCCCCGGGCTCCCCTCCGGCCACCGTGCAACCGCCGTTCGAGCGGTCTCGGCGCGCCCCGGCGGGCGTACACCGGCCCCCGGCCAGTCCTTCCGACACGACCTGCAAAGACGCGCTGCCGAACACCCCCCGCAACGGCGGGCTTTCTGTCACGATTCCGATGGGACGGTCCGAACAGCGGACCGCCTCTGGCGCGGGGGCGGCCAGGTTCCGCGTTGCCCGAGAGCGCCGACAGCCGAGACCGAGATCTTGGGAGTGTCCCTGGTGGCGTACTTCGCTGCAGTGCTTGCTCGCACCGAGGACGGGTGGGATGTGAGCGAGACGGAACTCGACGACGTCGAAACCCTGGTCGATCTGGCCGATCTGGCCCGCGAGGCGGCCCAGGACGACGACAGCGTCCTGGTCTTCATCGAACAGGAGGACGCCTGGTTCGCCGTCGTCCGGGTCGACGGCGAGGAGGACCCGCGCATCTTCGTGTCGGACGGCGCCGCCGCCGCCCGCAGCTCGTACGGCTCCGTCCTCACCGACGAGCTGGTCGACCAGGCCGGCGAGAGCGAGTTCGGCGACCTCGACAACCTGGTCGCCGAGCTGGAGGACGAGGAGCAGGCGCAGGAGCCGGAGGAGGACGACGACGCGGGCACCCGCGGCGGCGTCCCGGTCGGCCCGCTGGGCGACTCCCACCTGCTCTCCGAGTTCGGGCTGCCCTCCGAGGAGCTGCTCGCCCTCAGCGGCGAGGGCGCCGTTCCGGGCGACGCCCTGGAGGAGATCGCCGAGGCCCTCGGCTGCGGCGAGGTCCTGGAGGCGGTCCGGTAGCGACCGGTGCCCGTCACCGGATGCCGGACACTGGATGCCATGCAGTCCGCGTCCGCCCGCCAGACAGTCCCGCCGGCTGTCCCGCAGATAGCCCCGCTCCCCGCCCCCGTCCGCCCCGACCCGGTCCGCGACCGCTGGGCGGCGCCGATGCGCCTCGCCATCGCCGAGGCCGCACTGGCGCCGGCCACCGGGGACGTCCCGGTCGGGGCGCTCGTCCTGGGCCCGGACGGCGAGGTGATCGGACGCGGCCACAACGAGCGCGAGGCGGTCGGCGACCCGACCGCCCACGCCGAGGTGGTCGCCATCCGCGAGGCCGCCGCCAAGACCGGCCAGTGGCGCCTGAGCGGCTGCACCCTCGTGGTCACCCTGGAGCCCTGCACCATGTGCGCGGGCGCCATCGTCCTCTCCCGGATCGACCGGGTGGTCTACGGCGCCCTCGACGAGAAGGCCGGCGCCGCCGGCTCCCTCTTCGACGTGATGCGCGACCGCCGGCTCAACCACCGCCCCGAGGTCGTCCCGGGCGTCCTCGCCGACGACTGCGCCGAACAGCTCCGCGCCTTCTTCGACACCCACCGCTGAACACCCCGTCGAACCCCGCCGCACACCCCCGCAGGCCACCCACAGGACCCCCTCCCGATACGGATTTCGTGACGGAGCCACCCGTCCGGTAGAGTTCCCCTCGGTAGCGTGTCCGAGCGGCCAAAGGAGCACGCCTCGAAAGCGTGTGTGGGGGCAACTCCACCGTGGGTTCGAATCCCACCGCTACCGCCAGCAACACGAGGGCCCCGTCCGCACCGGACGGGGCCCTCGTCGTTTCCGCGCACCCTCATACACGGAAAGGGCTCCGCGCCCTGAGCCGATGACCACCAACGCTCTTCGAGCACGGAGCCTGGAGGGGGGAGCGGTTCGGGGGGAACAACCGCTCCCCCTGCGGAGTCCCACAACCGGGGCCGCGTCGGGGGAAGCCGCGGCGCCCGGTCCCACAGCGGGGAGCTCCGGATCCACACACCGGGGATTCCTGCCAGATCCTCGGCACATCAACCATCCTGCTCGACACATCGCTCCGGGGCACCCGGAGAAAGGCCCCACTCACGGGGACCTTCGTCCCGCCGGGCGAACGCGTCGCACACTTGATAGGCCGTCCGGTGGATAAGCTGCCCAATGCAGAGGGACGCTCGGGGACCGAATGGCGGCGGCCCACAGCAGGGAGGAAGGCCACCGGATGGCGCAGGCGAAGAAGATCGGCATGGTTCTCCTGCTCGTCTTCGTGCTCTACACGATCATCACCTCGCCGGCCCGCGCCGCCGAGCTCGTCCAACTGGGCTTCGAGGGCATCTCGAACGCCGCCAAGGCGATCGGCACCTTCATGACCGGGCTGGTGAAGTAGCCGCTCCGGCACCGGCTACGGTGGGCGCGTCCCTCAACCCCCCGTCCGCGAGGAGCGGCATCGTGATCCGGCACCTGGTCCTGTTCAAGCTCAATGAAGGCGTCAGCAAGGACGACGAGCGCGCGCTCGCCGGCGCCAAGGCCTTCGAGGCCCTCGGCCCGGTCATCCCCGAGCTGCGCGAGTGGGAGTGCGGCTGGAACACCACCGAGCGCGACATCGCCCACGACTACGCGATCAACAGCCTGGTCGAGGACCGTGAGGCGCTCCAGGCCTACCTCACCCACCCGGCCCACCAGGCCGCGGCCGGCCAGTGGCGCGAGTTCGCCACCTGGGTGATCGCCGACATCGAGGTCTGATCCCGGGACATCCCCCGGACGGACCGCGGCGCCCCTCCCGAGACCCGGGCGGGGCGCCTTGCTCTGTCCCGGAACGATCCTCCGGAGGCCGCGGCGGAAGACCCGGTGAAGCACCCCCACACCACCAACACACCTCTACGCGGTGCTTGCCCGACCTGCGCCCCTCTTGTGATGCTATGACCGGTTTTGCCGGACATGGCGAGGTGATGAACCGAGACGCGACGCCCGATCCGCAAGTCCCACCATTGTCGACTTTGGGAAGGGTGACGTGTCCGTGCGGACACCAGGGAGCGCGCCGGGAACCGATACCGGGCCGGCCACTGCACAGACCAGTACGACGGCCGCCGCACCGGCGCCGGCCCCGCCCGCACAGGGCCAGGCGCAACCCCCGGCCCAGCCCCCGCCCCAGACCCAGGCCTCGGTTCAGACCCAGGCTCCCGTTCAGCCCCCCGCCCAGCCCCCCGTTCAGGCCATGCCGCCCGAGGAGGTGCTGGCCGCCGTCATCGGCCCGGCCGGCGAACTGCGCCCGGACGGCCTGCGCGGCCCCGGCGGGCGCCCCGTGGTGGACGTCCGGACGCTGACCCGGGTGCTCTTCGAGCGGCTCGCCGAGCTGCCCCCGGACGCCCCCGAGCGGGAGCGGGTCCGGGCCGCCCTGATCGAGGTCAACATCCCACTGGTCCGCTACGCGGCGACCCGGTTCCGCAGCCGCAGCGAGCCGATGGAGGACGTCGTCCAGGTCGGCACGATCGGCCTGATCAACGCGATCGACCGGTTCGACCCCGCCCGCGGCGTCCAGTTCCCGACCTACGCCCTGCCGACCATCCTCGGCGAGATCAAGCGGTACTTCCGGGACAACGTCCGCACCATGCACGTGCCGCGCCGGCTCCAGGAGCTCTGGGTGCAGGTCAGTGGCGCGATGGAGGAGCTGACGGTGACCCACGGCCGGGCCCCCAAGGTGCCGGAGATCGCCGCCAGCCTGCGCATCCCCGAGGAGGACGTCCGGGCCTGCCTGGACGCCGGCCGGGCCTACAACGCGGCCTCGCTGGAGGCGGCGCAGGAGCACGAGGGCGGGCTCGCCCTGCTGGACCGGCTCGGCTACGAGGACTCGGCGCTGGCCGAGGTCGAACACCGGGACATGGTCCGCCACCTGCTGGTGCAGCTGCCGGAGCGGGAGCGGCGGATCGTCATGCTGCGGTTCTTCGCCAACCTGACGCAGTCGCAGATCAGCACCGAGCTGGGGATGTCCCAGATGCACGTCTCACGCCTTCTGTCCCGGATCCTGGCCAGGCTTCGGACCGGCAACTCCTGGGAAGACTGAGCATCACAATCCCCTCAGAGCACGGCAAAAGGGCACCCGGAACAGGATTGCTGCGCGTTACCGACGCGTGACGTCTTGCGACGTTCGGGTTTGCCGGGGACCGTGTTCCGGTATGGAGGGGGAGGGCGTCGCCGGGAACCTCAGTGCGACAGCCCCCGTTCAACTGTCAGTCACAAGGGGGTGGGTGCATGTCCGGAGATCTGGGCGCTGCGGAGATCCACGGTGGTCGGGCCAGTGGCACAACGGTCGCCGTCGACCTGATCCCGGTCCAGCGCGGCCCGGCCGCAGCCCCGCCCGCCCCCGGGGCCCCGCCGGGGGCCGTCGAACGGGCAGTGCCCGGGGCGGCCGCCCAGACGCCCGCGGAGGCCCCGTCCGGCGCCGCGCTGGACACCCGGACGCTCTCCCGCTCGCTCTTCCTGCGGCTGGCCGCCCTGGAGGCCGGCAGCGCCGAGCACACGTACGTCCGCGACACCCTGATCGAGCTCAACCTGCCGCTGGTCCGGTACGCCTCGGCCCGGTTCCGCAGCCGCAACGAGCCGATGGAGGACATCGTCCAGGTCGGCACGATCGGCCTGATCAAGGCGATCGACCGGTTCGACCCGGAGCGCGGGGTGGAGTTCCCCACCTTCGCGATGCCGACCGTCGTCGGCGAGATCAAGCGCTTCTTCCGGGACACCAGCTGGTCGGTCCGGGTGCCCCGGCGGCTCCAGGAGCTGCGGCTGGCGCTCACCAAGGCCGGCGACGAGCTGGCCCAGCGGCTGGACCGCTCCCCCACCGTCGCCGAGCTGGCCGCCTGCCTGGGCGTCAGCGAGGAGGACGTGGTCGAGGGCCTGGCGGTGGGCAACGCGTACACCGCCAGCTCGCTGGACTCCAGCCCCGGCGAGGAGGACGGCGACGGCCCGCTGGCCGAGCGGCTCGGCTACGAGGACCTCGCGCTGGAGGGCGTGGAGTACCGCGAGTCGCTGAAGCCGCTGCTGGCCAAGCTGCCGCCGCGCGAGCGCCGGATCATCATGCTGCGGTTCTTCGCCAACCTCACCCAGTCGCAGATCGGCGAGGAGATCGGCATCTCCCAGATGCACGTCTCCCGGCTGCTGACCAGGACCCTCACCCAACTGCGCGAGGGCCTGATCAGCGAGGGCTGACGGCGCGCCCGGGGGTGAGGCGTCACCCGGCGTCCTGACGCGCCCTGAGGGGCGCTCAGGGCGCCGTGAGCAGGTTGGCCCGCAGGCCCTCCAGCACCTCGTCGCCCAGCCCGAGTCCGTCCCGCCAGAACCCCTCGAAGGTGCCCCAGCCGGTCGCGACCTCCTCGAAGGCCGCCTCCAGGTAGGAGCGCTCCGCCCGGAAGACCGGGAGCAGCAGCTCCGGCTCCTGCATCAGGCCGCGGGTGAAGAAGCTGTCGACGATGTTCTCGACGATCCCGGCGGAGCGCTCGTTGGTGAGCAGGTAGTCGGCGAAGACCGTCTCGCGGTCCACGCCGAGGGCGGTCAGCAGGATCGCGGCCGTCCAGCCGGTGCGGTCCTTGCCGGCCGAGCAGTGGAAGAGCAGCGGCGGGCCGTCCGGCGCGGCCAGCAGGCGCAGCACCATGGCGAAGCGCTCGCGGGCCACCCGGTCGGTGACGAACCAGCGGTAGAGGCCGGTCATCATCGCGGCGGCCCTGCCGTTGCCGAGCAGGGCGCGCTGCTTCTCCGGGCTGCGGTCCGCCAGGGCGTCACGCAGCGTCACGTAGATGTCGAAGTCGGCGGCGAAGACCGGCACGTGGTGCAGGGTCACGCCGTCCGGCGTGGCGGGCTCCACGGTGATCGGGGTGGCCGACATCTCGGCGGCCGCGATCGCGGCGACCGGCAGGCCGGGGACGCGGTCGGGGCCGGCCTCGCGGACCTCGTCGAGGCTGCGCAGGTCGACCACCTGGCGCAGGCCGAGCGAGCCGAGCAGGCCGAGATCCTCGTCGGTGAGCCGGTTGAGGCCGTCGCTGCGCAGCGCGACGCCGTGCCGCAGCACCGTGCCGCCGGCCGCCCGGTAGCCGCCGAGATCGCGGGCGTTGACGGCGCCCTGCAGGCCGAGGCTCCGGGCCTCCAGGCCCGCGTCCGGGGCGCCCTGCGCCGCTTTCCGGGTGGCCTCGATAACGGCGGTCTCGGTCTGCTGCTCGGTCACGCGGCGGCCTCCATTGGATATTCGGACTGTGACATGGCACAACCCTGCGCGATATTGCATGAACCTGCCCGACGGAACGGGAGGGTGTGCCAGAGTGTCATGCGCAACGCCGCCAGTGTAGGGCGCACCACAGCCAGCCCCAGCGCACGGTGGGTGACCAGCAGTAACGCTCAGGCTTCGGTTATTAATTTTCAATTCATTATTTGCGCAGCGGGTGCAGTTCCGGCCACAATCAGCGCCTTCATGGCATCGCCATGAACGTTGGTAACAGATTCGCTGCACTCCCGCCCATTTGGTCCCAATCGGTGCGGAGTCTCCACCAGGATGGGCGCCGGGCAGCCTGCTGCCCGCGAACAGCGACAGGGCAGGCGAGCGCCGAGCAGCGGAGCGCCCTGCCCAGGGGAGGTACACACATGGGTCGAGCGACCCGAAGAGTTGCCGCGTGCGCGGCAGCAGTCCTGCTGGCCGGCGGCCTGCAGTCGTCCCTCGCACACGGCGCCACCACGGCTCCCAGGATCGACCTCACGGTCCTGGTGATCAGCGACGGCGGACCCGCGACGGCGGCCGTCGCCGCCGAGCTGAAGAGCCAGGGCACCCCGTACAAGGTCGTCGACCTCAACGACGCCAACCGCCCGGTCATCGATGCCGCCTTCCTCAGCGACACGGTCAACGGGCAGCCTCGCGGCAAGTACCAGGGCATCGTGATGCCCAACAACAACCCGTTCACGGCGGGCTCCGCCGAGATGACGGCCCTCGCCACCTACGAGGCCGCCTTCGGCGTGCGCCAGGTCGACGCGTACACCTACGCCCAGCCGGACGTCGGCCTGAACTGGGCGGCGAACCCGGGCTACATGGGCAAGCTGGACGGCGTCCAGGGCCAGGTCACCACGGCCGGCCTGGCCGGCCCGTTCGGCTACCTCAAGGGCGCCGTGCCCTTCGAGGACAACGACCCGTCGGTGGACGAGAGCTACGGCTACCTGGCCACCCCGCTGGCCTCCCTGCCGGCCGACGCCTCGTTCACGCCGCTGGTGGACGCCCCGATCCCGGGCTCCACCGCGCGCGGCTCGCTGGTCGGCGAGTACAGCCACGACGGCCGCAAGGAACTGGTCGTCACCTTCGTCTACAACCAGTACCAGCAGCAGTACCGGCTGCTGGCGCGCGGCATAGTCGACTGGATAACCCAGGGCGTCCACCTCGGCTACGACCGCAACTACTTCGCGGCCCACGTGGACGACGTCTTCCTGGCCGACGACCGCTGGGACACCGCGCTGAAGTGCACCCCCGGCGACGTCACCTGCCCGCCCGGCACCCCCGAGACGGCCAACCCGATCCGGATGACGGTCGCCGACGCGCAGTACGCCAAGCAGTGGCAGACCGCCAACAACTTCACCATGGACATGGTGTTCAACGGCGGCGGCAGCGAGGACTGGAAGGCCGACCACTCGGCCACCACCGACCCGGTGGTGGACCAGATGGTCGCCGACCAGGCCAGCTACCGGTGGATCAACCACACCTACACGCACCCGTACCTGGGCTGTCTCCAGGACGTCTCGGTGGTGCCGTGGAAGTGCACGAAGGACGCCTCCGGCAACACCGTCTGGGTCGACCAGGCCACCATCACCTCCCAGATCAAGAACAACCTCGACTGGGCGACGGCGCGCAACCTGCACCTGGACAAGACCGAGCTGGTCACCGGTGAGCACTCCGGTCTGCTGACCGCCCCGCAGGAGACCAGCGACAACCCGTACCTGGCCCCCTCGCTGGTCACCAACGGCGTCAAGTGGACGGCCAGCGACGCCTCCCGCGAGCCCGCCCAGCGGGCCGTCGGCTCGTCCACGCTGACCGTGCCGCGGTACCCGATGAACGTCTTCTACAACGCCGGCACGGCGAAGGAGGAGGCCGACGAGTACAACTGGATCTACACCAGCGCGGCCAAGGGCGGCAGCGGCGTCTGCGAGAACAACGCCAACTCCACCTGCCTGCCGGCACCGCTGGACGTCAACACCGGCTACCAGTCGTACATCGTCCCGCTGGAGGCCCGGATCGACCTCGGCCACGTGCTGAGCAACGACCCGCGGCCGCACTTCATCCACCAGTCGAACCTGTCCGAGGACCGGATCGTCTACCCGGTGCTGGAGAAGGTCCTCTCGACCTACCGCTCGCTGCACGCCGACAACGCCCCGATCGTGAACCTGGCGCAGAAGGACATCGGCGCCGAGTTCCAGCGGCGCGCGGCCTGGAACGCGGCCCTCGCCTCCGGCCAGGTCACCGCGTACCGGGTCGGCGACACCGTCACGGTGTCCGCCCCGGCCGGCGTCCAGGTCCAGGCCACCATGCCCACCGGCACCACGCAGAAGCTGTCCATCGGCACCACGCCGTTCGGCACCGCGTACGCCGGTACGCTGTCCGGCTGGGTGAAGCCCGCGCTGCTGCAGAGCACCGTGACGCTGAAGCTGGCCGCAGCCCCGGCGGCGGCCCCGGCCGTCACGCCGAACGTCGCCGCCCAGTCGGTGACCGCACCGGCGCCGGCCGACAAGAAGGTCGTGCCGCAGGGCACCGCCGACGCCGTCCCGGCCGGTCCCGGCGACACCGCCCGGACCGACGCGCCGGTGCTGGTCCCCGGCAGCGGGGCACCGGTCGCGGGCAAGGGCGCCACCACCGGTTCCGCCGGCAAGGGCACCGCCCAGGGCAGCAGCAAGACCGGCAAGGCCTCCGGGGGGAAGGCCGCCCCGGCGAAGAACACCGCCGGGACGACCGGCACCCGCTGAACAGGTGATACCGGTGGTGGGGCCGGGCCGTCCCCCGGCCCCGCCACCGGCACCCGACCGGCCCTTCGGGCCGGACGCTTGACGCAAGGACAGGAGGGGGGAAGCCATGCGCGTCACCCTGCTCACCGAGGGGACGTACCCGCACCAGCACGGCGGTGTGAGCGTCTGGTGCGACCAGCTCGTCCAGGGCATGCCGGACGTCGACTTCGACATCATCGCCGTCACGGGCACCGGCCACGAACCGCTGGCCTGGGAGCTGCCCGCCAACGTGCGGTCCGTCACGACCGCGCCGCTCTGGGGCCCGGCCATCGAGGGCAGAGCCCCGCGGGGCAAGGAGATGCGCCGCTTCCTCAACGCGTACGAGCGCTTCCTGCACTCCATCCTCGACCCGGTCTACACCACCCACTTCGGCACCGAGCTGTACGGCTTCGCCGACCTCGCCCGCCGCGGGCTGCTCAGCCCGGCCCTGCGGAGCGAGCGCGCCCTGCGCACCCTCCAGCACGTGTGGACCCGCGACTACCTCTCCACCGCCGTCTCCAGGCCCACCCTGCACGACGCGCTCAACGCCACCGACCTGCTGGAACACGCGCTGCGCCCGCTCTCGGCCGAGCCGCCCAAGGAGGGCGTCGCGCACGCCGCCAGCGGCGGCCTGGCCACCCTGCCGGGGCTGATCGCCTCACAGCAGTACGGCGTACCGTTTCTCCTCACCGAGCACGGCATCTACCTGCGCGAGCGCTACCTCGGCTACCGCACCGGCCCGTACCGCTGGCCGGTCAAGGCACTGCTGCTGGGCTTCTACCGGATGCTCGCCGAGGAAAGCTACCGGCGGGCCGCGCTGGTCACCCCCGGCAACCGGTACAACCGGCGCTGGGAGGAGCGCGGCGGCACGCCGTCCGCACACATCCGCACCGTCTACAACGGCGTGGACCCGGCGGCCTTCCCGCCCGCCGGACCCGAGCCGCAGACGCCCACGCTCAGCTGGGCCGGCCGGGTCGACCCGATCAAGGACCTGGAGACGCTGATCCGGGCCTTCGCGATCGTCCAGCGCGAGATACCCGAGGCCCGGCTGCGGCTGTTCGGCGGCACGCCCAAGGGCGGCGAGGCGTACCGCGACGGCTGCATAGCCCTGGCCGCCGAGCTCGGCATCGCCGACTCGGTGGCCTTCGAGGGCCGCGTCGCCGACATCACCGACGCGTACGCGGCGGGGAACGTGGTGATGCTCTCCAGCATCAGCGAGGGCTTCCCGTTCACCCTGATCGAGGCGATGTCCTGCGGCCGCTCCACCGTCTCGACCGACGTGGGCGGCGTGCGCGAGGCCGTCGGCGACACCGGCCTGGTCGTCCCCCCGCGCGAACCCGAACCCATGGCCGCCGCCGCCATCGAGCTGCTGCGCGACCCCGAGCGCCGCGCCCGGCTGGGCGAGCAGGCCCGGCTGCGGGTGATCGAGCAGTTCACGCTCCGCCAGAACATCGACGGCTTCCGCGGCATCTACACCGAGCTGCTGGGCACCTCCCGCTGGCTGCCGAACGGCGTGGTCGCGGTCCAGGACGGCGCCCCGGCCGGCTGGGACGAGCCCGTGGCCCTGGGCGAGCGCGACGAGGTGACGGCGTGAGCGAGCGAACCGTGAAGAGCAGCGTGTCCCGCGAAGCGGCCGCCGAGTGCAACGAGGTGGCGGCGTGAACGAGCACAGCGAGCGAACCGTGAAGAGCAGCGTGTCCCGCGAAGCGGCCGCCGAGTGCAACGAGGTGGCGGCGTGAACGAGCACAGCGAGCGAACCGTGAAGAGCAGCGTGTCCCGCGAAGCGGCCGCCGAGTGCAACGAGGTGGCGGCGTGAACGAGCACAGCGAGCGAACCGTGAAGAGCAGCGTGTCCCGCGAAGCGGCCGCCGAGTGCAACGAGGTGGCGGCGTGAACGAGCACAGCGAGCGAACCGTGAAGAGCAGCGTGTCCCGCGAAGCGGCCGCCGAGTGCAACGAGGTGGACGCATGAGTGGTCCCCTCCGTCTCGTCCCCGACGAGGCCGGCCCGGACTGGGCCGAGCAGACTGTGCAGCTGCGCACCCTCCCGCGCAAGCGCCGGCGGCAGGCGGTGCCCACGCAGCCGGTCGAGCCGCAGGAGCAGCTCGACCTCTCTCCCGACCCGCTGGACGAGCTGGCCGAACGGCTCGCCGACGTCTGCGCGGACGCCGTCCACCCCTACGAGATCGCGGCCTTCCTGGAGTCCGACGGCCTCTCCGACGAGCAGGCCGGGCTGTTGTACGGCCGCCCCGACGCGTTCACCGTCGCCGAGGAGCTGTTCGAGAAGGTCGAGCGCCGCTACCCCGGCCCGAGCGCCGAGTTCGCCAACCCCTGGCGGGCCGACCCCTGGCGCTGCGTGGTGCGCGGCCTGGTCTTCGCCCTGCCCGGGCTCGGCTACCTGCTCGGCGCCAACCTGTTCGCGGCCACCCGGATGCGCTTCGGCCTCCCCTCGGGGATGCTCGCGCTCTCGGTGGCCACCCTGGTCAGCTGGTCCTGGAACCAGGCGCTGGCGCACCGCTCGTACGCCTGGCTCGGCCGCGGCCGGCGCCGGGCGGCCGGGCTCTGCCTGGCCGTCGGAGCTCCGCTGGGCGCGCTGGTCGCGGCCACCGCCGGGTACGTGATCGGCGGCCCGCTCGGGGCGCTCTGCTTCGCCGCCGGGCAGTCCGGCTACCTGGCGGCGGCCACCGTGCTGCTGGTGCTCGGCCGGGAGAAGTTCCTGCTGGTCGCGCTGGCGCCGTCCTCGGTCGGCGCGGGCGTGGTGCTCGCCGTCGACGTGCCGCAACTGGCCCGGACGGTCGTCCTGCTGGCCTCGCTCGGGCTGGCGGTGGGGCTGGCCGCCCGGGAGATCGTCCGCTGCCTGCGCAGCGAGCAGGACTCCACGGCACTGAGGCTCCCGCTCCTGCACGAGCTGCCGCACCTGCTGTTCGGGCTGGCGGTCGGCGCGCTCACCCTGATCGCCGGCCTCGGCGCCACCGTCCACCAGGCGGTCCGCACCGGCGCCGCCGAAGGCGCGTCAGCCAGCCCGACGGGGCCGGCGATGATCGCGCTGACGCTCAGCCTCGGGCTCGCCGAGTGGCTGCTCTTCCGCTACCGGGCGATGGCCGTCGCCGCGCTGCGGACCAGCCACACCCCGGCCGCGTTCGCCCGCCGCACCGGCGGCGTGCTGCTCGGCTGCCTGTTCATCTACCTCACCACCGTGGCCGCGCTGGACGCCGCCGCCACCGTGCTCTGGCCCGGCGCCCCAGCGCTCGGCGTCCCGGAGCTCGGTGCGCTGCTGCTGCTGGGCGGCTCGCTCTGGCTGGCGCTGCTGCTGAACGCCTTCGGGCTCAGCTGGAGCACGGCCCTGATCTGTCTGGCAGCCGCGGGCGCCGAGTGCACCGCGCTGCTGACCGGAGTGGACCCGACCGTCCTGCAGCTGATCGGCTGCGGGGCCGCGGCGGCCGTCCTCACCGCAATCGCCGGGCCCGTGCTCGGCCGCACCACCAAGCACCGCTGAACCGTCCGACACCACCGACCACCGGCCACGGCCGGTGCACGCCGGGCCACCACTGACCTCCCGCCCGGCCGTCCCCGAAGAACAGAAAGCGAATCACGCATGAGCAGCGTCGCCGTCACCGGAGCCGAGGGCTTCATCGGCTCCCACCTCGTCGAGGCCCTGGTTGCCGACGGCCACCAGGTCCGCGCCATGGTCCAGTACAACTCCTTCTCCTCCTTCGGCTGGCTGGAGACCCTGTCCAAGGAGGTGCTGGAGTCGGTCGAGATCGTCCTCGGAGACGTCCGCGACCCGGGCTCCGTCAACGGCCTGGTCAAGGGCACCGAGGCGGTCTACCACCTGGCCGCCCTGATCGCGATCCCGTACTCGTACCGGGCCCCGCACTCGTACGTCGACACCAACGTCACCGGCACCCTCAACGTGCTGGAGGCCGTGCGCCACCTGGAGATCCCCCGCCTGGTGCACACCTCCACCAGCGAGACCTACGGCACCGCGCAGACCGTGCCGATCACCGAGGACCACCCGATCAACACCCAGTCCCCGTACGCCGCCTCCAAGGCCGGCGGGGACCGGCTGGCCGACAGCTACCACGCCAGCTTCGAGACCCCGGTCGTCACGCTGCGCCCGTTCAACACCTTCGGCCCGCGCCAGTCGATGCGCGCCGTCATCCCGACCGTGATCGCCCAGGTCGCGGCCGGCGAGACCGAGATCACCCTCGGCGACCTGCGCCCCACCCGCGACTTCACCTTCGTCAAGGACACCGCCAACGCCTTCCGCACGGTCGGCACCGCCCCGGCCGAGACCGTGGTCGGCAAGACCTTCAACGCCGGCACCGGCGGCGAGATCTCGGTCGGCGACCTGGTCACCCTGGTCGGCAAGCTGATGGGCGTCGACCTCCTGGTGAAGGAGGACGAGCAGCGCATCCGCCCGGCCAACTCCGAGGTCATGCGGCTCGTGGCGGACGCCACCCGGCTGCGCACCGCCACCGGCTGGGCGCCCGCCTTCTCCCTGGAGGAGGGCCTGGAGCAGACCATCGAGTTCTTCCGCGACCCGGCCAACCTGGCCCGCTACAAGACCGACATCTACAACGTCTGACGCCGCCGCACCACCTGCCAGAACTCGCTAACCAAGGCTCCTGTCGCACTAAATTCCGTGGGGGAAACACCATGCATGCAGTGATCCTGGCCGGCGGTAAGGGCGTCCGTCTCCGCCCCTACACCACCGCGCTCCCCAAGCCGCTCGTCCCGATCGGCGACCAGCACGCGATCCTGGAGATCGTGATGCGCCAGCTCGCCGCCGCGGGCTTCAAGACCGTCACCCTGGCCATCGGCCACCTCGGCCACATCATCCGCGCGTACGTCGGCAACGGCTCCCAGTGGGGCCTGCGGGTCGGCTACGCCGTCGAGGACAGCCCGCTCGGCACCATGGGCCCGTTGCTCACCATGCAGGACCGGCTGCCCGAGAACTTCCTGGTGATGAACGGCGACATCCTCACCGACCTGGACTTCGCCGGGGTGCTCAAGCACCACGAGGCCTCCGGGGCACCGCTCACCATCGCCACCTACGCCCGCCAGGTCAAGATCGACTTCGGCGTGCTGACCACCGACTCCGGCTCAATCACCGGCTTCCAGGAGAAGCCGAGCATCGACTACCGGGTCTCGATGGGCGTCTACGGCGTCTCCCGCTCGGCGCTCGCCAAGTACACGCCCGGCCTGCCGCTCGGCTTCGACGAGCTGGTGCTGGACCTGCTCGCCGCCCAGACCCCGCCGGCCGCCTACGAGTTCGGCGGCTACTGGCTGGACATCGGCCGCCCCGACGACTACGACCGGGCCAACGCCGAGTTCTCGCTCATCCGCTCGCAGCTGATGCCGGCCGAGTCCGAGGGCCTGTACGCCGTCCCGGGCGGGCAGGATCTGCCGGTCCCGGCCGCCCGCACCGCACCGGACGCCGGTCTCGCCGCCGCACCCGACCAGTCCGCCACGGCCGCCGCCGGCCCCGAGAAGGACGGACGGGCCGCGTGAGGATCCTGCTGCTCGGCGCGGACGGCTTCCTCGGCCGGCACGCCCTTACCGTCCTGCGGTCACTGCCCGGCGCCACCGTGCTGACCGCCGGGCGCCGGCCCGACCACGACCTGCGTCTCGACCTGGCCACCGCCCAGGCCGGCCCGCTCGGCGAGGAGCTGGCCGCGCTCGCCCCCGACGCGGTGGTCAACTTCGCCGGCGCGGTGGCCGGCAGCGCGGTCACGCTCGCCGAGGTCAACGCCCGCGGCCCGGCCGTGCTCTGCGAGGCGCTCCGGGAGGGTGCCGCGAAGGCCCGGCTGGTGCACATCGGCTCGGCCGGCGAGTACGGCGTCTGTGCCCCCGGCAGCTCGCTCGCCGAGGACGCCGACGCCCGCCCGGTCGGCGTCTACGGCGCCACCAAGCTGGCCGGCTCCCTCGCGGTGGCCGGCTCGCCGCTGGACGCCGTGGTGCTGCGGGTGTTCAACCCGGTCGGCCCGGGTGCCCCGGCCGGCTCGCTGCCCGGCCGGCTCGCCGCCGAGCTGCGCCGGGCCGCCCCGGAGGGTGCCGACGGCGTGGTGAAGGTCGGGGACCTCTCGGCCCACCGCGACTTCGTCGACGCCCGGGACGTCGCCCGCGCGGTCGGCCTGGCCGTCGCCGCCGAGCGCCCGTTGCCCCGGGTGCTCAACCTGGCCTCCGGCCGGGCGCAGCCGGTCCGGGCGATCGCCGACGGCCTGGTCGCGGCGGCCGGGTTCACCGGCCGGATCGACGAGAGCGGTGCCGGCTCCGAGCGCTCGGCCGCCGTCTCCTGGCAGCAGGCCGACGTCTCGGCCGCCGCCCGGGAGCTCGGCTGGCACCCGGAGACCGGCCTCGCCGACACCCTGCGCGACCTCTGGCTCAGCACCGGCCCACTGGTCGCCGCATGACCGGCGCAAGCCCGAACGACGGCCGCCTGCTGGTGCCGCTGTACGTCCACCCCGCGGTGGACCCGGCGGCCTGGCAGGCGGTCGCCGCCGCCGACCCGGGCCGGATCGCCGCCGTCGTGCTCAACCTCGCCGACGGCCCCGGCGACACCCCCGACAGCGTCTTCGCCGAGGCCGCCGACGAGCTGCGCAAGGCCGGCCTCCCGCTGCTCGGCTACGCCGACACCGACTACGGCCGACGGCCGCACGCCGCCGTGGTGAACGACATCCTGACCTACCGTCACCGCCACGGCATCACCGGCGTCTACCTCGACCAGGTCGCCACCCATCCGGGCGCGCTGGCGCACTACCGACGGCTCGCCACCGCGGCCCGCGCCGCCGGCTGCGCCACAGTGGTGTTCGGCCACGGCGACCACCCCGATCCCGGCTACGCCGAGGTCGGCCTCGCCGACCTGCTGGTCACCTTCGAGGGCGACTGGACGGCCTACCGGGAGATGACCCTGCCGCTCTGGACCGGACGGCACGCCGCCGCCCGGTTCTGCCACCTCGTGTACGACGTCCCCGCCGACCAGGCCCGGGACGCCGTCGCCCTGATCGCCGCACGCCGGGCCGGTGTCGGCTGCGTCGTCCCGGGCGCCGGGGAGAACCCCTGGAGCACCCTTCCGCACGGCCTGGCCGTCTGACCGACCACCCGACCTGCTCGCCGCACCGTCGCCGAACCGACCTGATCCGGAGTTCGACCACCGTGACACGCCGCACCCGGCCCCTGCTGGCCGCCCTCGCCCTGACCACCGCCCTGCTGGCGACCTCGTGCAGCAGCTCGGGTTCGGAGGACGGGGACGACCCCTCGGCCGACGCCACCGGCACCCAGCCGCCCGCGGCCACCGGCACCACCGCCCCGGGCACCCCGTCGGCACCCACGACGGCCACCCCCGAAACTCCCGGAACTCCCGCGACCCCCGGCACGCCCAGCACCCCGGGCACTCCCGGAACCACCCCGGCGACCCCGGGAACCCCCGGCAGTCCGTCCGCCCCCGGCACGCCCGGCACGCCGCCGCAGCCCGCCGGCTCCCGCTGGCAGCCAACCCCCGGCCTCGCCTGGCAGTGGCAACTCGGCGGCGGCGTCGACCAGTCGGTGGACGTCCCGGTCTACGACATCGACGGCTTCGAGACCGACGCCGCGACCGTCGCCGCCCTGCACGCCAAGGGCCGCAAGGTGATCTGCTACATCAACGCCGGTTCCTGGGAGGACTTCCGCCCCGACTCCACCGCCTTCGCCAAGGCCCTCCAGGGGGACGGCAACGGCTGGAAGGGCGAGAAGTGGTTCGACATCCGCAAGATCGACCAGCTGAAGCCCCTGATGGCCTCCCGCTTCGACATGTGCAGGAGCAAGGGGTTCGACGCCGTCGAACCGGACACCATCGAGGCCTACAACCAGAACAGCGGCTTCCCGCTGACCGCCGACGACCAGCTCCGGTACAACCGCATGCTGGCCGGACTCGCGCACGAACGCGGCATGGCGATCGGCCTGAAGAACGACCTGGAGCAGATCCCCGCCCTGCTGCCCGACTTCGACTTCGCCGTGAACGAGGAGTGCGCCCAGTTCAACGAGTGCGCCCGGCTCTCGCCGTTCGTGCAGGCGGGCAAGGCGGTCTTCCACGTCGAGTACAAGCTCGGCACGGAGAAGTTCTGCGAGAAGACCAAGTCCCTCGGCTTCAGCTCGATGCAGAAGAAGCTCGAACTGGACGCCTGGCGGAAGCCCTGCTGACCCGGCAGGGCGGGCAGTCCGCCAGGCACTCCGTCCAGCGTGTTACTTGACCGCCAACCAGATGACGGCACCCAGAACGGCCAGTGCGACGACGGCGATCACCGCGATCAGGCCGGTCCGGCTGCCATTGCTGGTGCTGCCGTAGGTGGAGACGGAGCCCGGCGCCTGGGGTGCCGGGCTCTCGTCGACGAACGCCCGGAACATCTGGGTGCTGCCGGCGGGGTCGTAGTCGTTGTCAGCCATGGCACGGACTCTAACGAATCCGTGGACCCCGCCGACACCCCGGACCCTCCTCCGGCACGCTCCCCCCACGTCTCCCCCCTCCTGTCCTCCCAGGGTTCGCCCCCGCGCCCTTGCGACGGGGGTGCGACAAGCGTGTGAAGTCCGTCCGGATCATGGAATGCCCACCCGCCCGATCCGGTTGACTCCGGTCATGACCGGAAACCACAGTGACGCCCCCGGCCGGGTCCGGCTGGGCACCTCCGACCTCGCCGTGTACCCGCTCTCCCTCGGCGGCAACGTCTTCGGCTGGACGGCCGACGAGGAGCAGTCCTTCGCCGTCCTCGACGCCTACGCCGCCGCCGGCGGCAACTTCGTCGACACCGCCGACACCTACTCCTCCTGGGTACCCGGCAACGTCGGCGGCGAGTCCGAGACCATCATCGGCAACTGGATCCGCAGCCGGGGCAACCGCGACGACCTGGTGATCGCCACCAAGGTCGGCCTGCACCCCGAGGCCCGCGGCCTGAGCGCGGCCAACATCAAGTCCTCGGTCGAGGGTTCGCTGCGCCGCCTCGGCACCGACCGCATCGACCTCTACTACACCCACCAGGACGACGACACCCCGGTCGAGGAGTTCGTCACCGCGCTGAACGAGCTGGTGAAGGAGGGCAAGATCCGCGAGATCGCCGCCTCCAACATCAGCGCCGAGCGGCTCGCCGAGGCGCTGGCCTTCGCCGCGAGCGAGGGCCTGGCCAAGTACGTCGCCGTCCAGCCGCACTACAACCTGGTCTCCCGCGCCACCTTCGAGGGCCCGCTGGCCGACGTGGTCGCCGACCACGGCCTGGCCACCGTCCCGTACTACGCGCTCGCCTCCGGCTTCCTGACCGGCAAGTACCGCCCCGGCGGCGGCGAGGTCGCGAGCGCCCGTTCCGAGGGCGCCTCCCGCTACCTGGCCGACCCGCGCGGCCCCAAGGTCCTGGAGGCGCTGGACACCGTCGCCGCCGAGCACGGTGCCGAGCCCGCCACGGTCGCCCTGGCCTGGCTCAACGCCCGCCCGACGGTCGCCGCCCCGATCGCCAGCGCCCGCACGGTCGAGCAACTCCCTCCGCTGCTGGCCGCCGTCTCCCTGCGCCTCACCCCGGAACAGCTCACCCTGCTGAGCACCGCCTCCGCCTGAGCGGAGCCCCCCTCCACTCGTCACGATGACGTGACCGGCTCGGCTCCATCCGTTTCCTAACGTTCTGTCGCCAACGACAAGTTGACGACAGAACGTTGGGAAAGTGACAGGTCTAGCGGGAACCTACACCAGGGGCCCGGTGCTAGGGTCGGCCGAAGTGCGTCGGGTAGAAGCCGCTGCTGATGGTGGAGACCCGTACCGCCTTGCCCGGCCGGGGCGCCTCGACGAACTTGCCGCCGCCCAGGTAGATCCCCACGTGGTGGATGCCGGAGGCGCGGCCGGAGTCCGACCAGAACAGCAGGTCACCGCGGCGCAGCTGCCCCGCGCCGATCGGGGTGGTGGCCGCGTACTGGTCGTCGGCCACCCGCGGCAGGCTGATCCCGCTGCGCCGGTACGCCTGCTGGACCAGCCCCGAGCAGTCGTAGCCGGACGGGCCGTTGCCGCCCCAGACGTACGGCTTGCCGAGCTGGGCGAGTGCGTAGTCGATCGCCGCCTCGACGCTGCCGGAGTCCGGCGCGTCGTCCGGGTCCGGCCGGCTCGCGGGCCGGTCGGGCGCGGGGGCCGAACCGCCGCCGGACTGGCCGGTGCGGTTCAGGTAGACGTCGTAGTGGCTGGTGTACCGCCACTCGCCGCTGCCGTTCTTGAACCAGTACTTCGAACCGTCCCAGCCCTGCTTCCCGGCCGCGGCGTGTGCGGACCCGGCCCCGGCCGTCAGGCCGACCACGCCGGCACCGGCCAGCACGGTGGTGGCCAGGCAGGTACTTCGCACGGCGCGGTGTATTCGTCCGCCACCGGACACCCCGGCCACCGCCGGGCGGGCGAACCGCGGCCGGAGCACGCAGTTCGGGCAGGCGCAGCCCGCTATCGCGGGAACGCTGCCGAGGCTCTCCTCGAAGTCGATCAGCGCGGCGTCGGCGTCGAAGCCGGCGAACTCCGCACCGAAGTCGGTATCGAGCGCGGCGTCGAAGTCCGCGTCGAAGTCCGCGTCGAACTCGGCATCGAGCCGGGCTTCGAGCCCGGCGTCGGCCTTCGCGCCGGACACCGGGGCGAAGTCCGTCCCGAAGTCGGCTTCCGTGCCGGTGGCTATCCTCATGCCGGTCGTCCTTCCTTCCGCCCGGCCCGGGCGGCCGGGGACGGTACCGAGGCGGCCACTCCGGCCGGGGCGACGAAGGCGACCAGCAACTGCTCCATCAGCGCACTGCGGGCGGCCTCGTCCAGTTCGTGCGCGGTGGCGCGCTCCAGCCGGCGGACGGCGAGCGCCGCCGCCTCCACCGCATCGTCCACCAGCACCGTGCGCAGGTCGGCGTCCAGATCGGCCAGCCGGCGGCGGCGCATCGACTCGGCCACCTCGGGCGCGTAGTCCAGCGCCAGCGACTGCACCGAGTACACCTCCAGGCCGGCCGGGGCGGCCTCGGCGGCCAGCGCCCGGGTCATCTCGTCGGCGAACCACTGGCCGTCCCGCAGCGCCGGGCCGGGCGCCGCGTTGCTGTCGCACGGCAGCGTGGACGCGGTCCGGGTCAGCACCGCCTGCACCTGCTCGCGCAGGTAGCCCTCGTGGTCCTCGATCGCCAGCAGCGCCCGGGCGGTGTCCTTGACCCGCCACACGATCAGCAGCCGGACGACGATCGGCGTTCCCGTCCGGTCCACCACCTTGACCGGCTCGCTGCGCCAGTGCCGCAGCCGGACGTCGACCCGGCGACGGCGGAGCAGCGGGTTGACCCAGACCAGGCCGGTCCGCCGGACGGTGCCGCGGTAGCGGCCCCAGCGGCTGAGCACCCGGGTCTCACCACCCGCGTTGGCCAGCAGCCCGGCCAGCGAGAAGACGACCAGCAGGCCGGCCGCGGTGACGGCGGCGATCGACCTGGCGTCCACCTCGGCCCGGCCGCCGTCCAGGGCGACGGCGCCGCGCAGGTCGGGCAGCGCGTCCCAGTGCGGGATGACGCCCGCGTGCAGCAGCACCAGTACGACGGCCGCCAGGCCGGCCAGCACCGCCAGCAGGGCGATCCAGCCGGGCAGCGCGGTGGCGCCGTGCTCGCGCAGCGACTGGTCGGCGCGCGGGGGGCGGCGGGAGGTGGCGGCGGCGACCGCGCCGGCCGGGGTGGCCTCCGGGATCTCCACGGTCTCCGGGCCCGTCTCCAGCGGGTCCCGCAAGTCGGCGGGCGTGATCACCGGACCGGGGACCACCGCCAACGGGGTGGTGGCCGGGCCGTAGTCCGCCGGCTTGGCGGTCTTGGGCGCCGGGGCGGCCGCAGTTCGGGTGGCCGACACCCTTGCCACCGTCCTGACCAGTGGACTGGAGCCGGAGGCGGAACGTTCCGGCAGGGCCAGCGGTGGCGCCTTGGGCAGGCTGTCGGGTCGCTGCGAAGAATCGCGGGTGACGTCCATGCACGGATCCTCGGGTTCGGTGTGTCGCGCAACGGGCGGCCCGGATCTGACGGGCAGTGCCAGAGTCAGGCTAAGTTCATACGTCATCAAATGCGACATTTGAGATAGAGCGTGTCGACATTTACTGACGAATCATCCGAAGCCGACCTGACGCGCAGGCAGCATGAGCGAATGGTCTGAATGGTTCAGCGTCGCCGCGCGCCGGGGCCACGGGCGAAGACCCTGCGGGTGATCAGCCCGACCCCGGTGAGCAGCAGCAGGACACCGGCGAGGCCGGCGCGCCAGCCATCCGGCCGCGACCGGGCGACCGCCACCTGCGACGCCGCGGTCCCGGCCTCGACGGATTGCCCGGCCGGCGGTGCGGCCAGCGCCCGGGCGGGCTCGGCGGACACCCGCCCGGCGGGCACCGCCTGCGCCGCACCAGGGACTCCCGCCGGGGCAACGGCCGCCCTGGTGGACGGGGACGACGAGGGCGCGGACGACACGGACGGGGAGCCCGGGGAAACGGAGAGGGACGGGCTCGGGCTCACGTCAGGGCTCGGGCTCACGCTCGGGCTCGGGCTCACGCTCGGGCTCGGGTTCACGCTCGGGCTCTGGCTCAAAATCTGGCCCGGCTTTACGCCGACCGAGGTGGTGGCCGTGGCCACGGGCACCACCGGCCGGCCGGCCGGGTCGGCGACCGCAGGGACGACGATCGGCAGCAGGCCGGGCAGGACGGGTTCCAGCGCAGCTTCGGGGCCGGGGACCGGCGGAGTCGGCGGGACCGGCGGAGTCGGCGGGACCGGCGTCGTGGGCGACACCGTCGGCACGGGCACCGGGGACGCCGACGGCGCGGCCGCCGGGGTCAGGGACGCAGAGGGCGAGGGAACGGGCGACGCGGGAGCCGTCGGCGCAGGCGTCCCCGGCGAAGGCGCGGTCGGCGAAGGCGTCCCCGGCGAAGGCGCCGGAGAGCCCGGCCCCACCGGTGACGGCGCGGCAGGTGACGGAACACCAGGCACCACCGGAGCGCCGGTCACCACAGGCACCGCCGCCGAAGCCTCCGAAGTCGGGGCCACCGGGCTCGGGGCCACCGAAGTCGGGGCCGCCGGGGCTGCCGGCGCCCCGACCCCCGCGACCCTGACGGTGACCGCGTCGGCCGCCGTCCCGTTGCCCGCCAGGTCGGTCGCCGTGACGACCAGCCACTGATCGCCGTCCGCCAGGTCCCGGCCGGCCGTGCAGCTCCAGCCGCCGTCCGCGGCGGCGGTGGCCCCGCAGGCGACGATCCGCTCGGCCGAGGCCGCACCGCCCGACCGGGCGGTGACGGTCACCTTGGCGCCCGGCTCCGCCCGCCCGGCGAACTTCGGTCTGGCGGCCCGGACGGTCTCGCCGGCGGCCGGCGCGGTCAGCACCGGACGGTCCGGCGGGACGGTGTCGACGACCAGGGCGGCGGACCGGCCCGGGCTCCGGTTCCCGGCGGCGTCGACGGCGGTCGGGGTGAGCTGGTACCGCCCGTCCGCCAGGTTCTCGACCGGCAGGCAGGCCCAGCCGCCGTCCGACCGGACCGCCGTGCTGCACAGCTCGGCGGCGGCGTCGTCACGGACCCCGGCCGGCTGGTCGGCCACCGAGACGGTGCTGCCCGGCTCCCCGGTGCCGGTCAGCTGGAGGCCCGGGTCGTTGGTGTACTCGGGGAGGCTGAGCACGGGGGCGGTGGGCGGCGCGGTCTTCACGGTGATCCGGACCGGCTCGCCGCGCAGCACCACACCGCCGCTGGTCGTCTCGACCGGAGTCAGGCTGTGCGCCCCCGCACCGAGCGGGCTGCCCGGCCGGCAGGACCAGTCGCCGCCCCGTTCGACCCGGGCCTTGCAGAGCACCGCGTCACCGTCCCGGACCTCCACTGTCGCACCGGTCACGGCGCCCTCGCCACGCACCTGCGGACGGGCGTCGGAGACCACGCTGCCGTCGACCGGGATCGCGATCTCGGGCCGGGCGGCGCCGACAGTCAGCCGGATCCGCTGGTCGGAGACCTCCCCGGAATCGGCGAAGCCGCCGGCCGGCACCAGCTGGGTCGCGTCCCGGCCGATCCGCAACCGGGCCCAGGTCTCCCCGGATGCGGCGCCGGCGGGGACGGTCCACCCCAGGGTGGCGGTGTCGGCGCCCGCCGGGATCTCGGCCTGCACCCGCTCGGCGGGGTCGAAGCGCCCGTTGCGGTCGAAGTCGACCCAGCCGGCCAGGATGGCGGGCGCGCCGCCCACCGCGACCGGTACGACGAGCCGGTAGTAGTGGCCGATCGCCGCCTCCGCCGGGTAGCTGACGGCCGGGTCGGCGCCCTGGTACTCGCCGCGCCCGGGCTGGAGCTGCGGCGGGGCCGGGTTCGACCAGACGCTGCGCCGCGCGGCTCCGTGGTCGAGTTGGACGAGCGGCTCGTCGGTCTGGCCCCGCGAGGTGGTGGCGGGCCCACGGGCGAGCCGGGCCGGGGCCGTGGCGTCCGCGCCGAGGAAGAGGTCGGAGAGCAGGTGGGAGGCGTTCCCGTAGCCCTGGGGGGGCGGTGCCGACGCCCTCGTCCAGGGTGACGGTGGCCGCCACGACGAGCGGCTGCGGCGCGGTGGTGGAGCCGTCCCGGGCGGTGGAGCGCTGCTCGACGCGGAAGACGGCGGTGCGGAAGGTGCCGGCCAGCTCCAGGCTGCCTTCGGCGGCCGAACCGTTCGAGGGGTCGGCGCCGCCGTCCGCCCCGGCGGGGGCGAGGGTGTTCCCGTCGACCGTCCAGCCGGGGAAGTCGGTCCGGTTGACCAGGGTCGGGGCGGCCGGCGAGCCGCCGGTGAGGGTCAGCCGGGCCGCGGTGCCGGTGGCGCCGTCTTTCCCGGCGGCGATTCCGGCGAGTCCGCTGAGATGCAGCCGGGGATTCCGGACCGGCCGGGAGAAGCCGATCTGAAGCGTTCCGACGGTTCGCCAGGAACCGTCCGCCTGCGGACGGTCCTCCGCGATCCGGAAGGTCTGCGCGGGATCTCCGGGCCGAACTCCGTCGGTATAGAGGGCGGCCGCCCGGCCGCCTCCGGCGCGGTCGGCCAATTCACCCGGTTCGGCGGCGACGGCCACTCCGGGAGCGGCGGAGAAATCGAGCTGGACGGCGAGACCGGAGGGCAGGACCGCCCAATGGTCACCCGACCAGGCGTCAGGTGACTGCTGGGCCGCGGAGTGCGGCGGATTCCAGCCGATCAGCAGGCCGGCCGCCAGTGCCGCCGACGCTCCGGCCGCCGCCAGCCGGAGTCGCCGCACCCCTCCCGTCCGGGCGCCGCACCGGTGCGGGGCCGGTGCGGACAGGGCGGCGTCGCGGGGAATCCGTCGGCTCATCCGGCTCTCCTCCGGTGTCGGCTGCCAGGGGCCGGTGGCCAGTCACCAGGGGCTCCGCAGTCTGGGCACAAGATGCGACAAAACGGAATCACGATCCCGGGCCGGTCATACTGCGACACCTGCACTCATGGCCGCTTCCCACCCGATTGGCGGTTATCCGACCGGCAGGACAGCATGTACCTGAAAGGGATGTATTTCATCCATTAGGCGGTGCATCGAGGGAAATCCCGACGAATCCCCGTGAACCCCGGCGATTCCGGCCGGACGCCACTGTCCGGCACCTGACCACTCATCCGGCGGATCTGTTCGAATTGGCCGACCGCTCACCAGCGTCGGGGCCCGTGACTATCGACCCCGTTCTCATCAAGAGCAGTTTCGCGGCCGTCGAACCCCACGGCCCCGCCACCACCGGCTACTTCCACCAGCACCCGTTCGAGCACGATCCCGGCGTCCGCGACCTCTTAGCCGAGCACCTGGACGAGCAGCAGGACCGGCTCCGGGCCGCCCTCGGCGCGCCGGTCACCCCCTGGAGGGCACCGACACGCCGGTCGGCATCCTGCGCGACCTCGGCACCCGGCACGCCGGGCACGGGGCGCTGACGGGCCACTTCCCCGCCCTCGGCGCGAGCCCGCCGGCCACGCCGCCCACTTCGCCGGGGACGCCTGGACCACGGAGACCGAGAAGGCGTGGACCGAGGCCTACACGGTGACGCCGTGCTCGACCCGGGCTCGTCCCGGCCGCTGCCGGCGGTGGCGGGCGTCGCGGGCGGCACCGGCTGGGGGCAGGGCCCTGGCACTGCTGGAGCAGCTCACCGCCGAACGCTCTCCCCGCGGCGTCACCGTGGTGCTCGCCGCCCGCTCGGACACCGAGCAGTACGACCTGGGCGTCGTCGGGCGGCTGCTCGCCCGGAACGACCGGCTCCGGGCGCTACCGGCGGCCCCGGCCCCGGTCCGATCCGATCCGGCACGGCCCGGTGCCGGCGACCTTCAACCGGACCCGGCCGCTGACCTCCTCCGACTGGTTCCCCGGGAAACGGAGAAGCCCCCGGCCGGTGGCCGGGGGCTTCTCGCTGGTGCGCTCAGCAGGATTCGAACCTGCAACCTCTTGATCCGTAGTCAAGTGCTCTATCCGTTGAGCTATGAGCGCAAGTACCGGGCGGACCCGGTCTTGCGGGGTTTGGTGCGCTCAGCAGGATTCGAACCTGCAACCTCTTGATCCGTAGTCAAGTGCTCTATCCGTTGAGCTATGAGCGCTCGCCCTGGTGAACGTGCCACCGGGGCGGTGCGGGGACAACATTACATGACCTGCGACGTGGGGCGAAATCGATTGATCCGGGCACCCCGGACACCTGCTCCCGCCGCGACGGCCACCCCCCGCGCGCACGCCCGGACCACCGACCGGACCTGCCGGACCTGCCGGAGGTATCGGAGGTGTCGGCGGCGTCGGACCTGCCGGACCTGTCGGCCGGATCCCGCCCGGAAATGCGGAAAGCCCCGCCGACGTGATCGTCGGCGGGGCTCCCGGCTGGCGGAGGCTGAGGGATTTGAACCCTCGATGGGCTTTAAGACCCAAACCGCATTAGCAGTGCGGCGCCATAGACCGGACTAGGCGAAGCCTCCCCACATGAACCGTGCCCGCGTGGCGGACCCGCTCCGTGTGCCTGAGATGATGCCACAACCCAAGGGCTCGGCACCAACCACCGCCAACGTTACTAGGCGGGTCGTCCCCACCGCAAAGAAGAATGAGATACTGCGGTCTCCGGAGGAGCTGCCCTGAGCCGAGGAGACCTGTCGACGTGAGCAGCAGGCCGATCCGAGGCGCTGCTCGCCTCGCCGCCATACTCGACGCCCTGCCCGACGCGTTGCTGCTGGTGAACAGCAACGGCACCGTCGTCGATGCCAACAACGCAGCCGTCCAGGCGCTCCAGGCGCCCGGCACCTCGCTGGTCGGCATGGGCGTGCTCGACCTCTTGCCGGAGTTCGACCCGAGCCGGATCCCCGGCTCGATGCGGCCGACCCCGCGCGAGGACGACGCCCTCGACCGCCCGGTGCGGATGACCGCCCGCCGCACCGACGGCACGACCTTCCCGGTCGAGGTCTCCGGCAACGACTTCGCCGACGACGGGTCCGGTGCCCGCTCCGGCGACGGCCGCGGCTACGCGCTCTCGCCGCTCGTCCCCTACGACCCGTACCGCGACGGCTCCCGGCCCTCCGCCAGCGACCTGCTCCTGCTGCTGGTCCGCGACCTCTCCAGCCGGCTCGGCGTCGAGGCCGAGCTGCGGCGCCAGCACAAGCAGACCGAGATGATCCTGCGCGCCGCCGCCGAGGGCGTGCTCGGCGTGGACCTCGAAGGCCGCTGCGTGCTGGTCAACCCGGCCGCCGCGCACATCCTCGAGTACCGGGCGAGCGAGCTGGGCGGGCGCGAGCTGCACCCGCTGATCCAGCACTCCCGGGCCGACGGCACCCCGCTGGCGCTGGAGGAGTCCGCACTGCTGGACACCCTCACCTCCGGACGCAAGCACCGGGTGCGCGGCACCGTGCTCTGGCGCAAGGACGGCCGGCCCGTCACCGTCGACCTCACCACCGCCCCCGTCCGGGACGGCGACCAGCTGGTCGGCGCGGTGATGACCTTCACCGACCGCAGCCGCGAGCTGGCGCTCGTCGCCCGCAACGAGCACCTCACCGCCGTCCTGGAGAGCGAGCTGGGCGGCGCGCTGACCGCGCTGCACCGGCGGATCGACGCGCTCGCCGCCGACCCGGCCGGCCAGCTCTGGCCGGAGGCCAACTGGACGCTGCGCCGGCTGGCCGACGAGTGCCGACGGTTCGGCAAGCTGATCGACGGCGTACTCGCCCACCAGCGCTCCGAGGCCGGCGAGTCCGGATCGGGGTCCGGTTCCGCGTCCGGCGGCCCCGGCGACGGCGACGACGACGGCAGAGGTGACGACAAGGGCGACGGCAAGGGCGGGAAGAAGGCCCCCGAGCGCGTCCCGGTCGCCCTGGACAAGGTGGTCCGGCAGGCCGTCGAGCACGCGGGCGAGCTGGTCGGCGCCGGCCGGGTGCGGTTCTCCGTGCACGCCGCCGCCGTCGAGGTGATCGCCGACGAACAGCGGCTCGCCCAGGCGCTCGCCCACCTGGTCGCCGACGTCAGCGGGGTCGCACTCTCGCTGGACGCCCCGCCCACCGTCACCTCCCCCGGCCTGGCCGCCCCCGGCACCGCGGCGCTGCCGCCCGGCGGCGCCGACGCGCCGATGGTGGTGCTCGCCGCCGCCCAGCGCGGCGACGTCGCCCGGGTGGAGATCCGCGGCCCCGGCCGCGGCGGCAGCCCCGTCCACCTGCCGATCGCCCGCGCGGTGGTCGAGCGGCACGGCGGCGTGCTCCAGCCGCACGAACTGCCCGGCAAGGCCGGCACCACCTACGTCGTCGAGCTGCCGCTGGACCCGGCCGCCGCGAAGGCCGCCGCCGAGCGCGCGTCGGCCGAGGGGCGCTCGGACCGGCCCAAGGAGAGCGACTCCGCCGTCCTGCCCGACCTGCCGGGCATCCCGCAGCTGCCCAGCGCGCGGCACCCGGAGGACGACGCCGAGGCGGCGCCGGGCGGCGGCAAGGACCCCGCGCCCGCAGCGGAGCGGCGGGCGGGCGACCAGCCCGCCGAGGAGCCGGTGGCCGAGCGGCGCGGGCGCCGGGGCCGGCCCGCCGTCGAGCAGCCGCCCGTTCCCGCCGCCGCGCCTTCGGCCGTGCCCTCCGGCACGCCGTCCGGCGCGTCCTCCGAGCCGTCCGGCGCTCCGTCCCCGGCTCCCTCCTCCGCTCCGGCGGGTGACGCTCCCGCCCCCGAGCAGTGGCCGCACGCCCCGGCGCGGGTCGAGCGGGCCGTCCCCGAGCAGTGGCACGGCACCGGCAACGACCCCGCGTACGGGCGGCCGGGCCTCGGCAGTCCGACCGCCCAGCCGACCGACCCATGGGGCAAGGACGACGGCCGCTCCGGTACCGCGTACGCCGTGCCCGTCGACGGCGTCGACGGCCCGGGCCGGCCGGACGGCCAGGGCCGCCAGGACGCCCGGCCGGAGGGCCACCGCGCCGCCGAGGCGGGTGCGGCCGGTCCGCGTGGACCGCTCGCGCTCGGCCCGGCGCCCGCGCCCGTATCCGCGCCCGCGTCCGCGCCGACGTCCGCGTCCACGTCCGCCGGAGAGGCCCACGGCACGCCGGCGGTCGGGACTCCCGTGGAAGGCACCCCGGCAGGGGGCGCCCAGCTCCACGGGACTCCGGCCGGCGGCACCCCCGTCGACGGGACTCCTGCGGGCGGCACCGCGGTCGGCACCGAGACCGGCCGGGCGGACGGCGGGCAGGAGCCGAGGCCGTCCCGGCGGCGCCGCGCGCTGCCGGCCAACGAGGACTCCTCCGGCGGGTTCGCCCTGCCCGGCGTCCCCGATCCCTCCACCGTCTACCCCGGTCTGGAGCACGCGCTGCCCGCCGGTCCCGCACCCGCGCTGCCCGAACCGGCCGCCGCCCCGACCGGACGCCGCCGCAGGCTGGCCGTCCCGCCCGGCCCCGGCACCGAGGCCCAGGGACCGGCCGCCCCCGACGCCGCCTCCACCGCACTCGCCCCCGCCCGCCCCGCACTGCCCGCCCCGGCGGCGGACGGTCCGGCCGCGGCCGGGCAGGGCAACGGTCCGCAGCCCGTCGGCACCGGCCTCGCCGAGCTGGCGCCGCCGCGCCCGCTCCAGTCCCCGGGTGTGCCCGGCATCCCGTCCCCGGGTGTGCCCGGCATCCCGTCCGGACCGGCCCCGGAGACCGGTGCCCCGGCCCTCCCGGCCGGTGCCCCGCAGCTGCCCGCCGTGCCGGAGGCCCGTCCGGCGCCGCGGCCGATGGCCGAGCTGCCCGCAGCCGGCCACGACGACCCCGCCGAGCACCCCGCGCAGGCCGCCCCCGGCGGGGACGGCGGTCCGCGCCGCCTGCTGGTCTGGCCCGAGCCCGACCCGGCCACCAAGCAGGCCCTCCAGGAACGCGGCTACCGCCCGGTGATCGTCCGCTCCCGCGAGGAGGTGGACGCCCAGGTGGCGGGCTTCCCCGCCGCGCTCTTCGTCGACCCGCTGACCGGCCCGATCACCCGGACAGCGCTTCAGTCGCTGCGCACCGCCGCGCTCAACAGCCGGGTCCCGGTGCTGGTCACCGCCGGCCTCGGCCAGTCGAACCGGGACGCCGCGTACGGCGCCGACCCGGCCGTCCTGCTGCGCGCGCTCGCCCCGCGCGACGGCGAGCACCATGCCCCGCGCGTCCTGCTGGTCGAGGGCGACCCGGACATCGCCGCCGCCATGATCAGCAGCCTGGAGCGGCGCGGCATGCACGTCGAGCACGCGGTGGACGAGAACGACGCCGTCTCGCGGGCCAGCAGCGTGCAGCCGAACCTGGTGGTGATGGACCTCTTCCAGATCCGCCGCCGCCGGGTCGGCCTGCTCGACTGGCTGCGCACCAACGACCGGCTGCACCGCACCCCGCTGGTCGTCTACACCTCGGTGGACCTCGACCCGCGCGAACTGCCCCGGCTGCGCACCGGCGAGACGGTGCTCTTCCTCGCCGAGCGCTCGACCAGCGCGGACGTGCAGTCGCGGATCGTCGACCTGCTCGGGCGGATCGGCGCCATGGGCGAGGCGGGTGTCGCGGCCGCCGGCTGACGGTGGCGGCTGACGCTGACGCCTGACGGCCGACGGTGGCGGTGGCGGTGGCGGTGGCGGTGGCGGCTCGCGGCTGATCGTTTGCCGAACACTGCTGAGGGCCGGTCACCCCGTTTGGGGGGACCGGCCCTCAGCCGTGTTCGCCTGCCCGTTGCGTCGGGTACTCGGCTACTCCTTGCCGAGCACCGTGACGTCCAGCTCCTCGGCCGCGTAGTTGGCGCGGATCACCTTCTTGTCGAACTTGCCGACCGAGGTCTTCGGCACCGACTCGACGATCGCCCAGCGCTCCGGCAGCTGCCAGGAGGCGATCCGCTCGGCAAGGAAGGCCCGCAGCTCCTTCAGCCCGGCCGTGGCACCGGGCCGCAGCACGACGGTGGCCAGCGGCCGCTCGCCCCACTTCTCGTCCGGCACCGCCACCACGGCCGCCTCGGCGACCTCCGGGTGGGCCATCAACTGGTTCTCCAGGTCCACCGAGGAGATCCACTCGCCGCCGGACTTGATCACATCCTTGGCCCGGTCGGTCAGGGTCAGGTAGCCGTCCGCGGTGATGGTGCCGACGTCACCCGTCCGCAGCCAGCCGTCCTCGGAGAACTTGTCCTCCGGGCGCTGCGGGTCGTGGCCGGCGCCGCCGTAGTACGCCCCAGCGATCCACGGTCCGCGCACCTCCAGCTCACCCGCCGAGACGCCGTCGTGCGGCATCCGCTCGCCGCCCGGGCCGATCAGCCGGGCCTCGACCGAGGCGGGGAAGATGCCCTGGGTCACCCGGTACGGCCACTCCTCCTCCGGGGTGAGGCCGCCCGGCGCCTGGGCGAAGGAGCCGAGCGGCGAGGTCTCGGTCATCCCCCACGCGTGCACGACCCTGATGCCGTGGCGCTCCTCGAAGCCCTTCATCAGCGAGGGCGGGCAGGCCGAACCACCGATGACGACCATCCGCAGGCTGGAGGTGTCGTAGTCGCCCGCGTCCAGCTCGTCGAGCAGGCCGCTCCAGATGGTCGGCACGGCGGCGCTGACGGTCGGCCGGACGGCGGCGATCATCTCGGCCATCGGCTTCGGCTGGAGGAAGCGGTCCGGCATGAGCAGGTTGGCGCCGGACATGAAGGCGGCGTGCGGGATGCCCCAGGCGTTCACGTGGAACATCGGGACGACCGGCAGCGCGGTGTCACGCGGCGTGAAGGCGAAGTTGTCGCCGGTGTTGACCTGGAGGCAGTGCAGGTATACCGAGCGGTGGCTGTAGAGCACACCCTTCGGGTCGCCCGTGGTACCGGAGGTGTAGCAGAGCACGGCAGCCTGGCGCTCGTCGATGTCGGTCAGCCAGGGGTACTCGGCCGGACGGCCGGCGATCAGGTCCTCGTACTCGTGCACGACGCCGGCGAAGCCGGCCAGCACCGACCGGTCACCCGGGCCGCTGACCACGATGTGCTTGAGCGTCGGGCCGAGCTCCGGCAGGACGGCGGCCAGCAGCGGGAGCACGGTGCCGTTCACGATGATGACGCGGTCGGCGGCGTGGTTGATGATGAACGACAGCTGCTGTGCCGGGAGCCGCAGGTTGAGCGTGTGCAGCACCGCGCCCATCGACGGCACCGCGAGGTAGGCCTCCAGGTGTTCGGCGTTGTTCCACATCAAGGTCGCGACCCGGTCGTCGCCCGTCACCCCGAGCTCGTCCCGCAGCGCGCACGCCAACTGCGCGGCCCGCGCCCCGACCTCGGCGTACGTCCGGACCACCGGCCCGGTGCCGTCCCAGGTGGTGACCGTCGACCGCCCGTGGATGGTCGCCCCGTGGTTCAGGATTCGGGCGACGGTGAGCGGTACGTCCTGCATCGTGCTGAACACGGGTCCTCCTTGACCGGGCGGCACTGCGGCTGCGACTGCACCACCATTCGTCTACTCACCGGTAATGCGGGCAGTCGAGCCCGATTGTGCCTCTCCGCCCTCCCCATGTCAGCATCCCGACCCCGTTGCACGGATCACGGCTTCGCCGCGGTTCCACCACTCGGGGAAGATCCGGAACAACAGGAGGGGGCGAGTGGGGCGGGCGATACTGGTGGGCATGAGCGACAGTCATGAGGATCGCCGGGTTGATCGGGGGGCGGGTGGGTTCCGGGTGCCCTGTCCGTGTTGTTCCGGTGGGGTGCGGACGCGGGCGCGGCTGGGGGTGCGGGCGGACCGGTCCGGGACGGGGCACATCACGGAGACCTGCCGGGACTGCGGGGGGCTCGGCTGGCTGACGCTCGGCCTGAAGGAGTAGGGGCGGGGACGAGCCCGGACTCGTAGGCCGCGATCACCAACTGGGCACGGTCGCGCGCGTCGAGCTTCGCCAGGAGGCGGCCGATGTGGGTCTTGACCGTCCCGGGGCTGAGGTGGAGGTGCTCGCAGAGTTCGGCATTGGAAAGACCGCGGGCGATCAGGGTCAGAACCTCCCGCTCCCGCCCGGTCACGCCGTCGAGAGCTCCGGCGAAGGGCCCCCGGGCGTCCGGGAGGCGGGCGAACTCGGCGATCAGGCGGCGGGTGACCGACGGGGAGAGCAGGGCCTCGCCCTCTGCGACGGTGCGAATGGCCCCGAGCAGGGCGTCCGGCGAGGTGTCCTTGAGCAGGAACCCGGCCGCGCCGGCGCGCAGCGCGGCGAACACGTACTCGTCGAGGTCGAAGGTGGTCAGGATCAGGACCCGGGTGCCGGCCGTGTCGGGCGAGGCGCAGATCTCGCGGGTGGCGGCGATGCCGTCCATGCCGGGCATCCGGATGTCCATCAGGATGACGTCCGGCCGGTGGCGGCGGGCCAGTGCGACCGCCTCCTCGCCGGTGCCGGCCTCGGCCACGGCGACGAGCCCGGGGGCGGTCTCGATGAGCACCTTGAAGCTGCCCCGCAGCAGCGCCTGATCGTCCGCCACCAGGACACGGACCGGGTCGGAGGACGTGGAGCCGGAGGTGGAGGTGGGACCGGACGGCGTGGAGCCGGAGGAGGTTGGGCCGGACGACGTGGGAGCGGTCATGCGGGCGCTCCCTGTCGGGGGTGCGGCAGCCGGGCCGAGACCACGAAGCCGCCGCCCGCGCGGGGCTCGGCGGTGAGCGAGCCGCCGTACATCAGCACGCGCTCGCGCATGCCGAGCAGGCCGTGGCCGCCGGTGAGCCCGGTCCGGTCGGGGGCGGGGGCCCAGGACGGCGGGCCGTGGTCGAGAACGTCGATCAGGATTTCTCCGGCCGTACCGGTCCCGACCGAGACCTGGCAGCGGGTTCCTGCTCCCGAGTGCTTCACCACGTTGGTCAACGCCTCCTGGACGATGCGGTAGACGGCGAGCTCCATCCCGGCCGGGAGGTACCCGGGGGCACGGACCCGCAGCCTGGCCCGGACGCCCGCCTGTTCGGCGCGGCGGACGAGCTGTGGCAGGTCGGCCAGCCCCGGCGCCGGGGCCAGCGAGGCCGACTCCGCCGCGGCACCGGCGTCGTCGCGCAACACGCCGAGAGCCCGGCGCATCTCGGCCAGTGCCTCGCGGCCGGTCTGCTCGATCACCCGCAGGGTGTCGTGGGCCTCCTCCGGACGGGCCGCGGCGACGTGGTTGGCGATCGAGGCCTTCACGACGATCGTGCTCAGGCTGTGCGACACGATGTCGTGCAACTCCCGTGAAATACGGAGGCGTTCGTCGGCGAGAGCTTGATCGGCAAGCACCCGGCCCTGCTCGGCCGCCAGCGCGCGGCGCTCGCGCACCCAGCGGCCGACGACCCAGCCGAGGCCCACGGCCAGGCACACCGACGCCGCGGTGGCGCCCGCCTCCGTCCACGACCCGGCCGGCGTGACCACCGCCTCGCCGAGCAGGACCGCCGCGGCGGACGCGGCCAGGGTCACCACCATCGCCACCGCGGAACGCCGGGCCGGCTCCAACAGGGCCACCGGGTAGCAGGCCAGAGCGGTGGCGACGAACGGGTCCCGGGTGATGTCCAGCAGGGTGGCGGCCACCGAGGACAGCAGCACCACCGCCAGGACGGGCAGCGGCCGGCGGCGCCGCACGGCGAGCGGCATCCCGACGCCTGCGGCCACCAGCCAGCCCAGCCAGGCAGGCCCGCCGAAGACGGGGAGCCCGTCGACCGGTTCGGCGCCGGCCAAGCTCCCGTAGGCGAGGGTGATGACGACGGCCGCCCCGAAGTCGAGCACCATCAGATGGCCGGCATGCGACCGGAGCAGCAAGCGCATCCCCCCACCGTAGTTGCGCGGCCTCATCCTGCCTGCCCGAGAAGGAACATCGCAGTGCCGGCGGCCCCGACGAGCAGCAGCCGCCCGACGGCCACACGACGCGCCGGCAGTGGACCGGACCGGAGGACGGAGACCCCGAGCGGGACCAGCGCGAGGCAGAGCCCGGCCACCGCGACGAACGAACCCGGCGACGTCCCCTTCAGCACCCCGAGCGGCAGCACCGCGGTCAGCGCCAGCGCAAGGGCCCGCCACGGCCCGAGCACCCCGGACCGGTGCGCGCCGAGGGCCAGCAGGACCCAGCCGCCGAGGATGGCCGCGTTGAGCGTGCTGAAGACGTGGAACGCGCCGTAGGCCTGACCGACCGTACGGATCGCTGCCTCTGCGCCCTCCTGTGCAGCGAGTTGGAAAGCGAGGTGGTCGACACCCGCGTGGAAGGTCCGCGCGGACAGGCCGAGCACCGCCAGGGTGCCACCCCACAAGGCCAGCTCACGCCGCTGCCGCGCTATCCGGGAGGCGAGCAGCACGATGCCCGGGGAGAGCAGGACACAACCGGCCCCGAAGGCACTGTAGGAGGTGGTGATGAGGGTGGGATGCCGTTCATAGGCACGGAGTTGGGAGGGGTAGAAGAAGTCGTACCGGACGCGGAGCAGCACACCGGCCAGGAGCAGGAGCGGCCCGACGACGAGGGAGACACCACCGACCCAGCGGCCCGGGAAGGTGGCGGGAGGCTCATGGGCCTTGGGGCGGGTGCCCCTTGAGGTGGACGAGGGGGCGAGAGCGGGGGCGGAGACGGCCGAGGAGGCCGAGGAGGCCGAGGAGGCCGAGGAGGCCGAGGAGGCCGAGGAGACCGAGGAGGCCGAGGAGACCGATGAGACCGATGAGACCGATGAGACCGAGGAGACTGAGGAGACCGACGTGGCGGGTTTCATGGGGCCAACAATGCGGCGGCGCCCCACCCCGGCACATCGGAGCACGGTCGTCACTTTCGGGTCGGACCGTGGTCTTACGAGAAGGGTCCGACCCGGCTCACCGGCAGACTGGATGACGGCAGGCGGGAGAACGGCAGACGGGACACCGACGGGCAGGACGACCGCAGGCGCGACGGCTGCAGACCGGATGACGGCAGGTCAGCCCTGGTCCGGCCGGTAGAGGCGGACGCAGGCCTCGGGCTCCGGAATGTAGGCCGGGTCGAGGGCGTACCCCTGTTCGGCGGCGATGCGCAGAACCTGCTGAGCCCCGGCGCCGCGGTAGGTGGCGAGGTTGATGCGGATGCGGGCCGGAAGGGCCGCGCCCGCGGAGCCGGGCTTGCGGCGGGTGTCGCGGGCCAGGATGCGGCGGATGTGACGGTCCCAGGCGGCTGCGCTGCCGGACAGCTCCGCCCAGAAGGCGCGCGGCCCGACCGTCCAACGGGCGCCCCAGCGCTCCCAGTAGTCCGGCTCGTGGTGGGTCACCCAGAAGGCCAGCAGGCTGAGCACCCCGTAGACGGGGACGTAGACGATCTGCAGCACGAACATCAGCGGCAGCAGGAGCGCGAACCGGCCCGGTCGCGGACCCCACGGCGTGCCGGGGGCGGCCGGCGGGTCCTGCGGGCCGGGAGCGGGCACCCGGGGCGGGGCGGGGAAGACGCGGCGGATCCAGACCCGGTCCGGGTCGCCCCCGACGGACCCGCCCTCCCAGCCGTACCGCTCGGCGAGCCGCACCACGCCGGCCGCGCCGATGCCCCGGTAGAGGCGGACCGAGAACTTGACCCGCATCGTGCGGGCGAGGTCGTCGCCGACCTCACCGTCACCGGCGGCGTGCCTCGCCTCGGCCTCGCGGATCCGCCGCTCGAGGATCGGGGTGAGGTACCGCTCCCAGACGTCCGGCCGACCGGTGAGTTCGGCCTTGAGACGGCGCGGCGGGATGAACGTGCGGTTGACCTTCAGCCAGGAGTCGGAGCCGGTCGGACCGCTGGCACCCGTCCAGAGCAGGATCACGAAGAGGGACACCAGGGCCGCGATCCAGAGGGGTGCGTAGATCCACTGGAGGGTGAACTGGACCAGCACACCGGTCCGGCTGCGGCGCGGCGCCGGGCCCGGGTAGTCGGTGCCCGGGGGCGCGGGAGCGCGCACGGACTGCGGCACGGCAGGCGCGGGGTACGCGGCCACGGGCTGCGGCGGCACGAACTGCGCGGGCACCGGCTGCGGGTACGGGGTGCCCCGGGGGGCGGGGACGGGCTGGGCGTACGGGTTCGGCTGCGGGATACCCTGCGCGTACGGGTTCGGCTGCGGCACGCCGCCGTGCCCGTACGGGTTGGAGTGCGGCACACCCTGCGGGTACGGGTCCGGCTGCGGCACGCCGCCGTGCCCGCCCGCCCCGCCGTAGTACCCCTGACCGTCCGACACGCCCGTCCCCCTATGTCTGATCGCGCTCTGCTTGATCGCGCTCTGCCGATCGAGCCGATGGAGCTGATCAAGCTGATCAAGCTGATCAAGCTGATCGAGTCGACGGGACACCCTATCCACCCACCGGTGCTGGGCCGTCAGCCCGCCAGCGGGGCGTCGACCTGGTTGCGGTCGATGGTGAGCGTGGCACCGCCGTACGTCTCCTCGACGTTGCCGTGGTGCTGGTGGACCCGCTGGTGGTCGGTCCAGAGCTCGGGGGTGAGGGCGCCGCCGCCGGCGGTGTCGGCCTGGTCGTTCCAGCGGGCGTACCAGAGGGTGTCGGGCATCGGGGAGCTGCCGGCCCGGGCTGCGGCGGCGAGGTCGGCGATGCCGGAGTCGAGGCTGGAGTAGAAACCGGAGCTGAAGCCGGCGGCGTGCAGGGCCTGGGTCCAGCCGAGGGTGAAGTCGACGACGGCCTGCCCGCAGACCGGGTCGTGCAGCGGGTACGCCTCGATGTCGAGGAAGACCGGGCTGCCCGCGCCCAACCCGACGGCCATGAGGCCGCCGACCGCCTCGCCCGCCTCGGCCCGGCCCTGCTGGGCGGCGCGGGCCGGGTCGATGCGGTTCGGCTTGTTCTTGAGATCGCTGCACGGCGCCTGGAGGCCGACGTGCACGGGGAGGAACCGCCAGCCCATCGCACGGGCCTGGCGGACCCAGTCGGCGGTGAGCCTCGGCTGGGTGCAGCCGCGCTGGGCACCGCTGGTGTAGATGCCGAGCGCGCCGTACGGGGAGACGCCGCGCCAGGCGCGGAGGGTGTCGAGCGGCGGTGCGGTGCAGGCGTCGAAGGCGGCGCCGCTGAAGGGTTCGCGGGTGCGGGCGGGCGGGGGTCCGGCCCGGTCGGGCAGGACGGTGGCCCGGATGCGGGGCATGGCGGCGGCCGCCGGGGCGCCCACATCCGTCCCGTCGACGGCCAGCAGGAGGACGAGGGAGGCGGCGGCCATGGCCGCCGGGCGGAGATAGCGCACCTGGCATTGATACTGACGGACCATCGGACGAATGCGGCAGCCGCGCCGCGGGCGCCGGAGAAGCCCACCCTTTCGGGCGCACCCGTCCACATCCGTCCCGATTCTGGTAACGAGCTTGCAGCCACATCACTCCTTACGGCAAACTCGCCACCATGCCCACGCTCAACCCCAGCGAAACCACCGCCCCGCTGCCGGCCGCCGCCGTCGCCGAGGCCCTTGCCATGCCGCCCGCCCCCAAGGGCGAGCCCGCCGGCGAGCGCGGCAGCTGGCGACGAGGCGGGGCGCCCGGCCCCGAGACACCACCAGGCACGCACCCCGGCCGGCCCACCGGCCGGCGGTTCCCGAACTTCCTGCGGCGCCCGATGGGGGACCCCCCGGCCGAAGGCCGGGGGAGGATCCCGGCGCCGCTCTTCTGTCTGACCGCGATGTTCCTGGTCCAGCTCGGCATCGCCCTCTCCAAGCCGCTGTTCGGCCCGCTCGGGGTCAGCGGCACGACCTTCCTCCGGCTGGGCTTCGCAGCAGTGATCCTGCTCGCCGCCACCCGGCCCCGGCTGCGTGGCCGCCGTCCGCGCGACCTCGCCGCCGCCGGCCTGCTCGGCATGGCCTCCGCCGGGATGACGCTGCTGTTCGCCGGGGCCATCGACCGGCTGCCGATGGGCACCGCCGCGACCATCGAGTTCCTCGGTCCGCTCGCGGTCGCGCTGGTCTTCGCGCGCCGGGCCAGCCACCTGCTCTGGGCGCTGCTGGCGGCGGGCGGCGTGGCCCTGCTGACCCTGCTCGGCGAGGGCGGCGGCGGGGCCGGGCTGGACCCGGTCGGCCTGATGTACGCCTTCGGCGCCGCCGCCTGCTACGCCGCGTACATCCTGTTCACGGACAAGGTCGGCGCCGCCTTCCAGGGTTTCCAGGGGCTCGCCGTGTCGATGACGGTGGGCGCGCTGACGCTGGCGCCGTTCGGGCTCGGCCAGGCCTGGGACGGCCTGACCGCGCCGGGCGCCTCACCGCTGGTGCTGCTGCTCTCGGTCGCCGGGGTGTCGCTGCTGCTGCCGGTGATCCCGTACGCGCTGGAGATGACGGCGCTGCGGCGGATGCCGCAGCGGGTCTTCAGCGTGCTGGTGAGCCTGGAACCGGCGGTCAGTGCACTGGTCGGGCTGGTGGTGCTGGGACAGCTGCTCGGTGCGGCTCAGCTGGCCGGGATCGGCTGCGTGGTGGCCGCCAGCGTCGGAGCCACCCTGACCGGGCGGCGCTGAGCCGAACGCGGCGGGGCGCCGGTCGGGCGGGGTTGGGCGGGCCTGCGCCGCCCGGCCGCCGCGCAACCGGCCGATGCCTCACCGGTCGGCGCGCAACCGGTCAGCGCCTCACCGGTCGGCGTGCAAGCGGGAGGCGCTGACCGGTCAGCACGTAACCGGTCAGGGCCTCACCGGCAGGCGTCCTACGGCCAGAGCAGCGTCCGCGACCACTCCGGGGTGCGGACCGGCCCCGTCCGCGTGTAGCGCAGCCGGACGTGGCGGCGGTCCGCGTCGCCCTGCCAGAACTCCACCTCGTGGGCCCAGAGCGTGTAGACGGCGTGCCCCGCGGCGACCGCGTCCGGCGTGGCTTCCAGACGGCGGCGGGCGACCGCGACCGCCTCGTCGTACTCGGCCAGGGAGGCCAGCGGCTCGCTCTGCCGGCCCACCAGCGCGCCGATCCGGGCATCCGGGGAGCGGGTCGCGAACTCGGCGCCGGCGACCTGGTCGGCGGCACGCTCGACGGTGCCCCGGACCCTGACCTGGCGGCCGAGCGGCGGCCAGTAGAGGGTGAGCGCGGCGGCCGGGTGGTCGGCGAGCTGACGGCCCTTCGGACTGTCGGCGGCGGCCGAGAAGACCCAACCGGTGCCGGCCGCGTCCACGTCGCGCAGCACCAGCACCCGGGCGTCCGGAAGGCCGTCGGCGTCGACCGTGGAGAGGGTGGCGACCTGCGGGTCCAGGACGCCGGCCGCGAGGGCGGTGGCGAGCCAGTCGACGAAGAGCGGGCCGGGCTCGGCCGGGGCCGCCTCGGCGTCGAAGGACGGCAGCGGGCGGGCCATCGGCGGGCGGCCGAGCAGCAGCTCGGGTACGGACCTGGGCTCGGGCCTCGGCTCCAGCCGCGGTTCGGGCCTCGTTTCCGGTCCCGGTGCAGGCCTGGCCTCGCCCGGGCCCTTCAGGCCCTCCTCCTCCGCTGCCATCGCACCCTTCCTTCCGGTTGCCGCGGCCGCAGCCCCTCGCCGGACGGGCCTCCGAGGGCCCGGGCACGGGGTGCGCTGTCGGAGCGCAACCGTACCGCCGAGGGGTGACGGCTCCGCGCGCGCCCTGGCCCGACGGGGTTCGCGGCGGTCGGGCCGGCGGTCGGGCGGGACGGTCGGGAACACGCCCGGGCGGGCGGTCGGACAGCCGGTCGGGCGCGCGCCCGGGCGGGCGCCGGTGCGTACCGGGAGGGCCCGCCCCCGGACACACTCGTGGGCGGCGCCGTCGATCGGCACCGCCCACGAGGCCGGTTCGCGGTGACCCTTTCCGCTACCCGGTCGTTCGCTGCATCGAGTCGTCTCGCTTCGAGCCGCACCGCGGATGCTCAGTGCACCTGCGGCCACCCACCCCCGGCGCCCCCGCCGGCGGTGGTACCCGTTCCGGTCAGTGGAAGACCGGGGCGAAGACGAGGTTGACGTTCTTGTTGGACTGGCCGGCCAGGATGACGCCCGTGTTGTCCTTCACCGCGAGGGTGTTGGCCTGGTTCGAGGCACCGGCGCCGGTGGCCGTCTGCTGGGTGGAGACGTAGTTGCCGTCGACGGAGCCGAAGACGTTGCCCGTCCCCACGTTCGACACCACGCCGCTGCTGGAGCCGTCGTTGGCCGCCGCACCGTTGTCGGCGGCGGCGGAGCCGGCACCCGCGAGCAGCAGACCGGCCGCGAGCGGAGCGGCGACCAGAAGACCGGCAAGCCGGCGATTGCGATGGCGATTGCGGATGTGGATACGCGCCATGGATCTGCCTCCAAAAAAGCTGTCAGTCGGGTATTCGTGCATTGGGTGCGGGAGTTCGTCGGCCAGACGAACGCCAGCGGGCTGCGACGCCGAGGGACAGACTTCCGCAACAAATCGACAAAGCGCCACCTTGGGGCGGCAGTTTCGCCCGTTAGCGTGATATTCAGGGCGGCGGGGAATAACGGCAGTCCAAACGGAAAGCGCGCCGATACACCGCCATCCACCTAGGATTTTGCCCGAGCGACGGCAAGAAACGAGACCATCGCGAACAGCGCACGGGGGGCACACGGAGAACCCGTCACACCACCCTGGCGCGAATCCCGACCAATCACGCCCCCAAAGGTCGCGCGACCGTACCGTGTCGATATATCCAGCCATCCTGCGACTATTCCAACAATCCTATTTCACGCAGGCCATGGCCCACTCCGCAGCTCAGGCCACCGGTCAGCCCACAGCGCAGATCTCCCGGCCCCAGCCCTGGCCGCGACTCAGCCCGCGACTCAGACCGCCTTCCCGGGATTGAGGATGCCCAGTGGGTCGAAGACCGCCTTCACCTGGCGCTGGAGCTCCACCGCCACCGGCCCCAACTCGCGCGCCAGCCAGTCCCGCTTCAGCAGCCCGACCCCGTGCTCCCCGGTGATCGTGCCGCCCAGTTCCAGCCCCAACGCCATGATCTCGTCGAAGGACCGCTGGGCCCGCGCCGACTCCTCGGGGTCGGCGGCGTCGAAGATGACGATCGGGTGCGTGTTGCCGTCGCCGGCGTGGCTCACCACCCCGATGGTCAGCTCGTGCCGCTCGGCGATCGCGGCCACGCCGTTCAGCATCTCGGCGAGCCGGGAGCGCGGCACCGCCACGTCGTCGATCATCGTGGTGCCCAGCCGGTCCAGTGCCGGGAGCGCCAACCGCCTTGCCTCCAGCAGCATTTCGGACTCGGCCTGGTCGTCGGCCGGCACCACCTCGGTCGCGCCGGCCGCCCGGCAGATCTCCCCCACCACCGCCAGCTCGGCCGCCGGATCCGTTCCGTCGAAAGCCACCAGCAGCAGTGCCTGCGTCGACTCCGGAAGCCCCATCTGCGCCAGCTCGTTGACCGCCCGGACGCTCACCGAATCCATCAGCTCCATCAGCGACGGCGTGAGCCCGCGCGCCATCACCTCGCAGACCGCGGCGCCCGCCGCATCCGCGCTCGGGAACTCCGCAACCAGCGCCAACTGCGGTGCGGGCGCGGGCCGCAGGGCCACCACCGCCCGGACCACCACCCCCAGCGTGCCCTCCGAACCGACCAGCAGCCGGGTCAGGTCGTAGCCCGCGACACCCTTGGCCGTCCGGCGCCCGGTGGAGAGCAGCCTCCCGTCCGCCAGGACCACGTCCAACCCGAGCACGTACTCGCTGGTGACGCCGTACTTCACGCAGCAGAGCCCGCCCGCGCCGGTGCCGATGTTGCCGCCGATGGTGCAGGACTCCCAACTCGACGGGTCCGGCGGATAGGCGAGCCCCAACTCTCCTGCTGCGCGTGACAGTTCCGCGTTCACCACGCCGGGCTCGACCACCGCGATCCGGTTCACCGGGTCGAGCTCCAGGATCCGGTTCATCCTGACCATCGACAGCACGATGCAGCCGTCGACGGCGTTGGCCGCGCCGGAGAGCCCGGTCCGGGCGCCCTGCGGCACCACCGGGACGCGCAGCTCGGTGGCGATCCGCAGGATGTGCTGCACCTGCTCGACCGTCTCCGGGAAGACCACCACCGCCGGGGTGCCGGCAGCGCAGAATCCCGCCATGTCATGGCTGTAGGCGGCCATCACATCCGGGTCCACCGCCAGTGCGCCGGGCGGGAGCCCCTGTGCCAGCCGGTCCGTCAGATCACTCATCGCCGCCTCCGATCGCCACCCGGCGCACGCCGTCCGGCGGTACGCCGCCCTGTTCGCGCGCCGCCCGACCGTCGTACGCCGCCCGTCGGCCGCTGGTGCCCGGCCGCGGGCCGCGCGGTCGTACGCCGCCCGTCGCCTCCGTCCGCACTCTGCCCGGCGGCCGGACGACCGGCAAGTACGCCGCTCCGGCCCGGCCCGCCCCGGACGGAGGACGGCCCACGCCCTCCGCACCGGCAGAGGCAGCAGCAGAGGCAGCAGCAGAGGCACCGGCAGAGGCAGTACAGCGGGCCACGCATCCGGGCCACGCATCCGGGTCGCACATCCCGGCTGCGCGGAGGAATCAGGCAGCGGCGCCCGTCAGGCCCGGCGCAGTGCGGCCGACGTCAGCGCGACGAGCCCTGCCGTACCGGTCGCCAGCGCGCAGAGCGCCGTCGGCCAACGGGCACCGGCCGCGTCGGCGAGGACGCCGAGCAGGCCAGTCGACAGCACCAGGGCGCCACTCTGCACCAGTGTCAACAGCGCCTGCATGCGGGAGAGATGGCCGATCGGGACCCCGCCGAGGACCAGCGGGCCGAGGTGGCAGGCGAAGAGGCCCGAGCCCGCCCCGGCCACCACGCCGCCCGCGACCGCTGCCGGCACGCCGGGCGCCCAGGCCAGCAGCGCGATCCCCGCCGACGCCGTGCAGAGACCGGCCGCCGCCCCGACCCCGGCCCGCCGCAGGGCACCCCGCCAGGCGATCAGACCGGCCACCACCAGGACCCCGGCGCCCTGACCGCCGGCCACCAGTCCGGTGGCCCCGGCACCCCAGCCGTGCGTCCGGGCGAGCAGCGGCGTCAGCAACGAGACGACCGGCAGCAGCGCCCCGGCGGCGGCCCCGGTCAGTAGCAGTGCCGCCCGCAGCAGCGGGTCGGCCAACGCGAGCCGGACGCCGTCGGCCGCCTCGCGCAGCAGCCCCGGGGAGTCCCCGGGCTGCCCCGGCTCCCGCTCGTCCCGCTCGTCCCGCCCCTCCTGCGGCCGCACCCGCAGCAGCACCAGCAGGACGACCCCGAAGCTCACCGCATCCGCCAGCGCCGCCCCGGACAGCCCGCCCAGCGCGACCAGCACGCCGCCGAGCGGCGCCCCGAGCAGTGCGGCGACCTGCCCGCCCGCCTGCCGCAGCGCGAGCGCCCGGGACAGCTGCCCGGCGCCCACCAGTCGGCGCGGCATCGAACCGCTCGCCGGAAGGTAGAACGCGTCGACGGTGCCGATCACGACGGCCGCCACGACCAGCAGCCGCATCGGCGTGCCCCAGCCGGACGCGGCCGCCGCCAGGGCCAACGTGGCACCCAGCATCACCGCGTCCCCGGCGAGCATCACCCGGCGCGCCCCGAACCGGTCCGCCACCGCGCCGCCCAGCAGCACCAGGACGGTGCGCGGCACCGTGATCGCGGTGAGCACCAGGCCCGCCGCACCTCCGCCGTGGGCGGACGCGGCCCAGCCCAGCGCGAAGTAGAGCGCCGCGTCGCCCAGCAGGCCGGCCTGGGCACCGGCGAGCCAGAGCAGGTACGGCCCGGGGAGCGCCGCCCGCCGCGCCGGTGCGGCAGCGGTACCGGGAGGGCTGGGAGGGCCGGGAGGACCGGCGGGCGTGGTTTCGGTGGTGGTGGTCGCCATGCCCGCCGACCGTAGGACCCTCGACCTGGTCGAGGGCAACCCGGCCGCAGCCGACCCCGCACCGGCCCCGGCCGCCCCACGGCGGACTACGCGCGGACCACCGGCTCCTGAAACTCCGTCACCCAGTCCGCCTGGGCGTCCGGGCACTCCAGGTACAGCTCACGCGCGTACCCCGCGGAGCGGTAGCCGTTCTCGGCGATGAAGCGGGCCAGCGTCTGGAAGGCCCCCACCGCGTCGTCCATCGAACCGCGGTGCACGATGGTCGCCGCCTCCGCGATCTCCGGCAGGTCGACCACCGCGAAGCCGGACTCGCCCGCCCCGGTCACGGCCTTCGCGACCGGGACCGCCACCCGGATCAGCACCGCGCCGTCCCCGTCCGGCACGTCCTCGTACCGGGCCAACGACGGACCGGCCTCCTCCACCCCGGCCTCCGCCAGCCGGCGGCAGAGCTCGGCGAACAGCGGGCCGATCACCGGCCCGATGTCCTCCGGTTCGTAGCTCGCCGCGACGGCCGTCAGCTCCGCCACCCGGACCGACGGCACCCGCTTCACCACAACGTCGTGCGCTGACATCGTTCCCTCGCTCTCGATCGTCCGGAGCCTCGCCTCGACCCGGGCCAGCCGCTGGGCGTCCGCCGCCATCGCCGCGGCGAGTTCGGCCCGCCGCAGCCGCAGCATCCCGCGCAGCTCGGCCGCGTCCACCCGCTCGTCCAGGACGGCCAGCACCTGCTGCAGCGTGAAGCCGAGGTCCTTGAGCGCGATGACGCGGTTGAGCCGGGCGAGTTGGGCCGCCTCGTAGGAGCGGTAGCCGCTGGCCGGGTCGACACGGGCCGGGCGCAGCAGCCCGATCGCGTCGTAGTGGCGCAGCATGCGGACCGACACCCGGCCGTGCTTGGCGAAGTCTCCGATGTTGAACATGATGCCTCCAGTGCAGACCCTCACACCGTGTCATGGTCAAGCACCGCGCTCCGCCTCCCCCTCCTGGCTGCCGACCGGCCCGGCCGCCGCCCGTGCCGTGGCGCTCCGCCGCCCCTCGGCCGGTCACGTCGGACCGCGGGGTCGCCGGCCCCTCAGTCGGTCACGTCGAACCCCCGTCGCTGGCCCAGTTCCCGCAGGCTGCGCTGCCCGGGGATGCCGTTCGCGTCGGAGCCCGCGTAGCCGAGGCTGCGCTGGAACGCCGCGTACGCCTGCACCGTCATGGTGCCGAGCGAGCCGTCGACCCAGCGCTGCTCCAGGAAGCCCTCGTCCGCCAGCGCCTGCTCGACGATCCGGACCTCGCCGCCGTAGGTCTGGTGCCCCTGCTCGGCGCCGGGGTCCGTCCGCGCCGCCGCGACGATGTGGGCCAGCGAGACCCGGTACGGCGAGGGCAGCCGGCCGAGCAGCCGGCGCAGCGAGTCCTCGCCCGGCACGCCGTCCGCGGCGGACCCCGAATAGCCCAGACTCTGCTGGTATTCCTGGTAGTTGAGGGTATCGGCGTCCCGCCAGTCCTCGTCCGGGCCGGCCGTGTAGTGCGAGCCGTGGCCCGAGGCCACCAGCGCCTCGCCCACCTCCCGGACCTGCGGGCCGTGCGCGCCGTAGCCGTACTCCAGACCGTTGATGGTCACCCGGTACCGGGCCGGCCCGCTGTCCGAACGCGGCGGTGGCAGCGGCGTACCCGTCCCGCCCACGGCCGCGGCGACACCGGGCAGCACCACGGCCAGGAACTGCTGCACCCGCACGTCACCCGGGCACGCGGTGCCGCCGTCCGACCAGTCCGGGAACAGCCGGTGGTACCCGAAGCCCGGGTCGTCGGCGCTGCGGCAGATCCGCACCGGGATCCCGTGCTGCCGGTGCAGCCAGACCCCGAGCGCGATCAGCGCCGCGACCTGCGCGTCCGTCCACGGATCGGTGTGCTGGTCGTTGCTGGCCGACTCGATGCTCACCGCCCCCGTGCCGTCCGGCCGCCGGTTGGCGTACATGTTGGCGTCGGCCCGGGTCTGCGTGCCGATGAACTGGCCCACGTGCCCGTCGTAGCCGACTCCGAAGTGGGACTCCAGGTTGGTCGAGTCCCGCCAGTACTCGTACATGCGCCGCGGCGTCCACGGCGCCGCGATGCTGTGGAAGATCACCTGCGTCGGCACGATCGCCGGCTGCGCGTCCGACTCGGGCTGGAGCTCCATCTTCTCAGCGCCGGGGTACCAGGCCATCCGTCTCTCCTCGCCGGGCCCAGGGCGGTCCGCCCCTTACTCCCGGCAAACGAGACCTCGCGCCCCACGAGAGGACACCCCCGCCCCAAACCCCCCGTTCAGGTGAAACCGGACACCACTCCTCGGCCCGGAAACGCAGAAGGCGGGTGCCGACTCGACGTCGGCACCCGCCTTGAGCAGGTGGTTCTCCTACCAGCGGAGAGCGTGGGATTCGAACCCACGGTGACGGGTCACGCCACGACAGTTTTCAAGACTGTTCCCTTAGGCCGCTCGGGCAGCTCTCCAGGCGGAGGTCAGCCTAACGGGTCCGGCGGGGTTCGGTGCACCGGGTTTGGGGAGGTGGCGGGTCAGCTGTCGCCGACGCGCTCGGCGAGGGTGACCTTGGTGGTGAAGGTCTGGCCGTTGCGGGTGTACTCGACGTCGACGGTTTCGCCGGGCTTGTGGGTCCAGATCTTGCTGACCAGGGCGGGACCGTTCTCGATCGGGCTGCCGCCGAGCTTGGTGATGACGTCGCCCGGCTTGAGGCCGGCCTTGTCGGCGGCGCCGCCGGGGGTGACGGCAGGGGTGCCCTGGATGTCGCGTGTCTGGATCTGCGCGCCGTCGCCCTTGTAGTCGTCGTTGCGCAGGACGTCGAGCTTCGCGTACACGGGCTTGCCGCTCTTGATCAGCGTGTCGGCGACCCACCGGGCCTGGTTGATCGGGATGGCGAAGCCGAGACCGATGCTGCCGGCCCGGCCGTTGCTGGAGGTGTTGGACTGGATCGCCGAGTTGATGCCCATCACCGCGCCGCTGGAGTCCAGCAGCGGGCCGCCGGAGTTGCCGGGGTTGATGGAGGCGTCGGTCTGCAGGGCGTTCATGTACGAGGACTGGGCGCCGGTCTCGTCGCCGGAGGCGACCGGGCGGTCCTTTGCGCTGATGATGCCGGTGGTGACGGTGGACTCCAGGCCGTACGGGGCGCCGATGGCGATGGTGGAGTCACCGACGTTGACCTTGTCGGAGTCGGCCAGCGGAAGGGGCGCCAGCTTGCCCTTCGGCGGGTTGTCGAGCTTGACCACGGCGACGTCGTAGCCCTCGGCGCGGCCGAGCACGGAGGCGCTGTAGGAGGTGCCGTCGGCGAACTTGACGGTCAGTTTGCCGCCGTTGGAGGCGGGGGCGACGACGTGGTTGTTGGTGAGGATGTGGCCCTCGGTGTCGAAGACGAAGCCGGTGCCGGTGCCGGACTCGCCGTTGCCCTGCGCCTTGATGGTGACGACGCTGGGCAGCGCCTTCTGCGCGATGCCGGCGACGGAGCCGGGGGCGGGCTCGTTCTTCTGCGGGCTGCTGGCCTGGACGGTGGTGCTCCGGTGGTCGTCCGAGGCGAGGATGCCGTTGCCGTCGCGGTCGGCGACGGCGACACCGAGCGCGCCGCCGGCCACACCGGCGACCAGGGCGACGGCGGCGATCAGGGCGATCAGGCCGCCGCGCTTCTTGCGCGGGCCGCCGGGCTCGGGGGTGGCGGGGTACTCGCCCGGGTAGCCGAGCGGGCCGCCGGGGTAGCCGGGACCGCCGGGCGTGCCGGCACCGCCGCCGGTGGCGTCGTGCACGCCCCAGCCGCCGAGCGGCTGGCCGGCGCCGAACGGGTGGTGCTGGCCGGGGGCCGCGGGCGCGCCGGGTGCCGCCGGGGCGCCGTACGGGTCGTGGCCGGGGGCGGCCGCCGCGACGGGGGTGGCGGGCGCCGCGGGAGCGGCCGGGGCGGCGTACGGGTTGCCGGCCGGAGCGGCGGGCGCGGGGGCCGCGTGGGCGGCGGGCGCGGGCGGGGCGGGCGGCAGGACCGGCGGCGGGGCGTCGATGTAGCCGTTGTCGGCCGGAGCGGGAGCCGGGGCCGCAGGGGCAGAAGGGGCCGCAGGGGCCGGGGCCGGCTCGGGTGCGGTCACCTTGCTGAACGCCAGCGTCGGCGTCGACCCACCGGCGGCCGGGGCGGCCGGCGTACCCGCCGCGGCGTCGGTCAGGGTGTAGTCGGCCTCGGGCGCCTCTGCGGGGGCGGGGCCGGCGGACGCGGACTGCGCCGGACCGTCATGAGCGGGACCCACCACCCCCTGGCCGCCGGAGGGCTGCTCCCCCTGCGGCCCGGTGGACCCAACCTCGCGCTCGGTGCTCACGGACGACCTCCATAGCTGACAGGACCAACAACCATAGTTTTTCGCACACTCGATTCGATTGCCGTAAGGACCCTTCTGAAGAACTCATAAGAATCCTTAGCCCGGCCCAACAGCACCCCCGGCCGCGACCCCGCGACGCCCCCGCAACCGCCTCCGCGACACCGCTCCCGACGTCCCGCGATGCGGACCGCCAGACGTCTGGCCTTGGCCTACACCCCTGCGCCGGTTAGCCTGTCGCTCCAAACTGACACGCGGGAGCTTGGACCCACCAGGCTGAGAGTGCGCCGGTCGACCGTACGCCACGGACTCCGTGGACGGATCGTCGAGGGGGCGCAGACCGCCGGAACCTGTCCGGGTAATGCCGGCGTAGGGAGTATCGGCCATGCCGCCTGCTTCGCCATCCTCTTCTTCGGGCGCGCCCGCGTCCAAGGGTTTCCCCGAGTCGTCCACGACCGTTCACTCGGACGCGACCGCCCCCGCCGCCGGTTCCCGGGCCGCCGCCGCGGTGCTGGACCGGCCGGAGCACGAGGGCCGGGTCGAGGCGCCACTCGTCCTGGACACCGAGCCGCCGCGCACGCTCCGCTTCCGGGACCACTTCGCGCTCTGGATGAACCTCGGCGTCAGCCTGATCGGCTTCACCACCGCCGCCACCGTGCTGGGCGCACAGGGCAGCGAGCTTTCGCTGGCCGCCGCCGTCACCGCGATCGTGGCCGGCACCGTGGTCGGCACGGCGATGCTCGGCGTGGCCGCGCTGATCGGCGCGCGCACCGGCGCCCCGGCGATGGCGAACCTGCGCGGGCTGTTCGGTACGAGGCTCTCGTACGTCCCGACCGTGCTGAACATCGTCCAGTGCATCGGCTGGGGCGTGTACGAGCTGCTGGTCATCGCGATGGGCGCGCAGACCGTCGCGCACACCGAGGGCTACCGCTGGGTCTTCGTCGTCCTGGCCGGTGCGGTGACCACCGCGCTGACCATCTGGCCGCTGGGCGCGATCGCGGTGCTGCGCCGCTTCGTCGCCGGGGCGGTGGCGGTGGCGATGGTGTACTTCACCGTCCAGTTGGGCCGCCAGGGCGTGCCGGACCCGGGCGCCGGCAACTGGCACGGCTTCCTGAAGGCCACCGACGCGATGATCGCCGTCTCGATCTCGTTCGTGCCGCTGGCCGCCGACTACACCCGGCACTCGCGCACCCCGCGCGCCGCGTTCTGGGGCAGCTTCTCCGGCTACACCATCGCCCAGGTCTGGTGCTACGTGCTCGGGCTGTTCGCGCTGCTGCAGTCCGACGGGGACGCCACCAAGATCTTCGACTCGTTCCTGGGCGTCTGGGCGGGCTGGTTCTTCCTGCTGGTCCTGGTGCTGCGCGAGACCGACCAGTCCTTCGCCAACGTGTACTCGACCGCGATGTCGGTCCACAACCTGCTGCCGAAGGTGGACCGCCGGGTGCTGACCGGCGGGACCGGCCTGCTGATCACCGTGCTGGCGCTGCAGATCACCGAGTTCACCGACTCCTACTACGCCTTCCTCGGCCTGATCGGCTCGGTGTTCGTGCCGATGTTCGCAGTGCTGGCGGTGGACTACTTCCTCGGCGCCGGGCGGCGCGGCTGGAACCTCTCCGACGACGCGCCGTCGCGCTGGCTGATGCTGCTGCCGTGGGCGCTCGGCTTCGCGGTGTACCAGCTGATCGCCCCGACCGCGATCGCCGGCTGGTGGACGGACTTCTGGACCTCCGCCCAGCAGGCGCTGCACTTCACGCCGCAGGAGTGGACCTCGGCGTCGCTGTTCGGCTTCCTGGTGCCGGCCCTGGCCACCTGGGCGCTCTCCCCGCTGACCCGGCGGCCCGCACCGGCCGGGACGCCCGCCGGCTGACCCCCGCCGCCCGACCGGTGACGCCCCGACCGTCCTCGCCCCCGGGCGAGGACGACCCGGCCCGGAAGACACCCGGACGAAGACGGCCCCGCAGGTTGGGGCCGTCTTCGCATGCCCGTCACCTGCGACGCCTATCGTGGACGCGTGACCAGCCCTGACCTCTCCCCGACGGCGGCGCGCACCGCGCCGCCCGTCCAGGTGATCGCCCACCGCGGTTCCTCGCACGCGCTGCCCGAGCACACGCTCGCGGCCTACCGCCGGGCGCTCGAAGAAGGCGCGGACGCGGTCGAGTGCGACGTCCGGGTGACCGCCGACGGGCAGCTGGTCTGCGTGCACGACCGCCGGATCGGCCGGGTCTCGGACGGCCGCGGCACCGTCTCCGCGATGACGCTGGCGGAGCTGGAGGCGCACGACTTCGGCGCGTGGAAGACCGGCGTGCCGAGCGAGGACCCGGAGCTGCGCGGCGTGCTGCGGCTGGAGAGCCTGCTGGAGCTGGTCGCGGACTGCGGACGGCCGGTGGACCTGGCGATCGAGACCAAGCACCCGGTCCGCTTCCGGGGGCGGGTGGAGAGCGAGCTGCTGCGGATGCTCGACCGGTTCAAGATCGGCGGGGCGCAGCAGGACGACGGTCCCCGCGAGGGCGACCGCCCGCAGGCCCGGATCATGAGCTTCTCCTCGCTGGCCCTGACCCGGGTGGCCGCCGCCGTACCGGAGTACCCGCGGGTCTTCCTCTTCGAGCGGATGCTGCCGTTGCAGGGCCGGCTCCGCCCGGGCGCGACGCTGCCGGGCCGGGCCCGGATCGCCGGGCCCGGCATCGACCTGGTGCGGGCCAGGCCCCGGCTGGTGACGCGGCTGCGCGAGCTGGGCCACCAGGTGCACGTCTGGACCGTGGACGAGCCGGCCGACGTGGAGCTCTGCCTGGAGCTCGGGGTGTCGGCGATCATCACCAACCGCCCGGCGGAGGTCCTGGCCCAGCTCGGGCGGTGACCGGCCGACGGTGACCGGCCGACGATGACCGGCCGACGATGACGGCCGACGGGGAGCCGCCGACGGGGACCGGCCGGCGGGGCGCGGTTCCACCTGAGCGATCTATTGATCGCCCTGGTAGGAACCCAAACCTTCCACGATCGTTTTTGCCGGAGATTATCCGTTTTCACGACGGAGGGTGAGCGTCGAATCACCTGTCGCGCACCGTGGGTCGCGGTGCTTGAAATGTCCGCGAGGGATCGCCGCGCGGTCGTTTCCGACGCATTACCAAGGGGCATCCATCCCTCGGCATACGCTGAAGGAGGTCCGGGGGTGGCGTTGATGGTGGCGCGTGAAGTGCCGACTTCATCGACCATGGCAGTGCCGCACGGCCCAGCGAGTGTCGGGGTCGCACGGCGCCGACTGCGTCGAGATCTGGGTGACCGGGAGATACCGGAACCGGTCATTGATGATGCTGTTCTGATCCTTTCCGAACTACTGAGCAATGCCTGTCGCTACGCACGGCCGCTCGGCCCGCTGCCGGTGCTCGGCCGTAGCGCCCGCGCCGAGGTGGTGGACCAGGTACTGGTCGGCGTCCCCTCGGGTGCCGCCGGCGCACCGGGCGCCACGGCCAGGGCCGCCGCCCCGGCCAAGGCCCACGCCCACGCCCAGTCACAGGCCCACGCCCAGGCCGCCCAGCCGGACGACGGAGAGGACGGCGGCGGCGTCCTGGTCCGCTGGCAGATGCACGCGGACGGAGTCCTCACCCTGGAGGTGACCGACGGCGGGGCGCAGACCCGGCCGTCCCCGGCCAGCCCGTCGCTGACCTCGCGCGGCGGCCGCGGGCTGAGCATCGTCGGCCAGTTGGCCAGCGACTGGGGCGTGCGCGACGCGCCCGGCGAGGTGACGGTGTGGGCGGCGCTGCCCGCCCGGGCCCGGCACGCCCGGCGCACCGGCGGTGATGCCCGCAGCGCCTGAGGTCTGCGCGACCCCCGGGGGCATCCCCTCCCCCGCCCGGCGTCCCGGCGCGTGCCCACGTGCCGGGAGAACGTCAGTAGGCTGCCCGGAGCACAACACAACCGTCCCCGGGAGAGCCGCACCATGGGCAAGAAGGCCGCCAAGAAGGCGCCGCAGCGCAGCCAGTCCACCACCGCCGTCACGGGCGAGATCCCCGTCGTCGGGGCCCGCGAAGACTGCCCCTGCGGTTCGGGCCGCCGGTACAAGGCGTGTCACGGCCGCGAGGCCTCGCACGCCGTGCAGGAGCTGGTGCACCGCCCGTTCGAGGGCCTGCCGGGCGAGGCCGACTGGGTGGCGCTGCGCGAGCTGGTGCCGGCCGCGACGGTGCCCCTGACGCTGGCCGCCGGGGTGGCCGAGGCCGCCAACGGTGACGTCCCGTCGGTGACGCTGGCCACCGTGCTGCCGCTGGCCTGGCCGGCCCTGCGCCGCCAGGACGGTTCGATCCTGCTCGGCCTGCAGACCCAGTCCGCCTCCGGTGACCTCAGCCGCGACCTGGCCGACGCGCTGGAGCTCGCGCTCGCCACCGAGCCCGGCACGCCGGTGCCGGCCCGCCGCACCGTCCCGGGTGGCCGCCGTCTGCAGGACCTGCTGGACGCCGAGGCCGCCTTCGTGCCCGCCGTGCACACCGGCTTCGAGTTCTGGCTGGAGGACGCCGAGACCGCCACCGGCGAGGTGGCCGCCTCGCTGGAGCGCGCCAACGCCTCGGCGATCCCGACCGAGAAGCTCGACAGCGTGGACTCCGCGTACTGGTGCGGCACCCCGGACAAGAACCACCTGCGCTGGGTGATGACCGTCCCGGAGGAGCAGCTGCTGGACGCGCTGGCCCGGCTGACCGCCGCCGACCGGTCCTCGATCGGCCCGGACACCCGCCTGGTCGGCTCGTTCCGCGCGCACGGCCTGACCGTCCCGGTCTGGGACCTGCCGCTCGCCATGACGGCGGCCGACTGCGAGAAGCCGGCCGCCGAGTTCGCCGAGCGGCTCGCCGCGACGCTGTCCGACACCGCGCCGCTGACCGCCGAGGAGCGGCGCGCACGGGCGAACCTGGTGAACCGTCAGGTCACCCTGAACTAAAGGCGGCCGGGATCCGGGTGATACGCGTCACATTGGCCGTCAGGACCGCAATTTCCGGGCTGTGAAGGCCTCTTGGAAATTGGCGTGGCCGCGGATCCTTGTTACTGTCTAAAGAGTCCGGTCGCTGGTGCATCCCCCGTCGCCAGCGGCCGGATCTTTTGTTTTTCCGGATCAAGCCGTTCGGCCGTGCCCGATCAGTCCGCCACACGGGCCCACGGCGAGCCCCGCGGAGCGTCCGCACCAGCCGCACGAAGAGGCCGCACCAGCCCCGCGAAGACCGCGCCGAGCCCGGCGCGAAGACCGGCACCAAGCCCGCGGATCACCGCGAAGGGCCCGGCGCGTTCGGCGCCCCGACCGGCGCCGCACCACGTGCAACGCCGCTCAGTACGCCGAACGCCCGCTGTCCAGACGGACCGTCGCCTCGACCAACTCGCCCAGCAGCGGCCCGACCTGGGGCAACCAGACCCCGCCGTCGGCCGCCGCGCGGGGCGCCCGTACCCAGCGCACCTGACCGCCCGCCCCGCCGCCGGGCGGCAGCGGGAGGAATCCGCCCGCCCCGTGGTAGCGCAACGAGCCTGGAACCCAAGGGAGTTGGACGAGCATCTCGCCGAGCACGTCCAGCGAGTAGGGGGCGACCAGGAGCGCGTACCGGCCGGGCAGCGCGAGCACCGGGCCGAGCGGCAGCCTCAGCGCGCCGAGGTAGGCGATCGCGCGGACACCGGCCGCCGCGGGCAGGCTGACCGCCGAGACGGTCCGGCCGGTCGCGGCCAGCACCGGCGCGTCCGGGCTCTGCCGCTCCCACCACCACCGCACCATCCGGGCGTCGGTGGTGGCGGCGAGCAGCGACGGGTCGTACGGATGGGCGCCGGGGACGGCGCAGTCCGGGTCGCCGCAGGAACAGGCGCCGCCGACCACGAGCGTGCCGGGCACCACGGGCCAGCGGTGGTCGACGGCGGCCGCCAGGGCCTCGGCCAGCCGGGCGGCACGGGCCGCCGAACGGCTGCTCCTCGGGTTCTCACGCATGGCGCTCGTTCCTTTCCGTGACCGCTCGGTTCGCTCCGGGGCCCGCCGGCCCGCGTCGGGGTGCGCCGCACCGGGCCCGGAGAAGGGGCGGGGGCGCGACGAGCGGCGTGGCAGCGGTGGAGCACGGTGTGGAGCACGACCTGAAAGGGCCGCGGATTAGAACAGCCCTTGGAACGAGAATCCCGTATGCGACCGGATGGACGCCGCCCGGGCGCGGTTGGTTCCACCGTACGAGTGAGTGACTTCCGGCCGGCCCGGTCCGCGGGCCGCCAAAGCATACGATCCGGACGGCCACCGGAGCCGTCCCCACGGTTCTGCCCGTTCTCCGGCCGCTCCATGCCCTCGGCCCCACCGGCGCGCGCATCAACGGCTCGCGCCCCCGAGCGGGCTGCGGCGGGCGGGGAACCGGCCGCCCGCGTCGTCACGGATCTGGACATGCCCCGAATGGCCTGTGTAGAAGTGGTGGCATTGCTGTCGATCAATGACGAGTAGTAGTGAATCGAGGCGAAACGCGCCCTTTGGCCGTCCTCGCTCCCATCGGCCGTACCCGGGGGTTCCGCATGACACGTACCGCGTCAGGAGTGGCGGCATGACCGAGTCCCACCCACCGTCGACCTCCTCCGAGCCCGGCGAGCCCTGCGGCGCCAGCGGGCTCTCGGTGCTCGACCCCCCGGGCTTCCCAGGCCCCGCCGCCGGACCGGCCGTGGAACAGGCCGCCGGACCGTCCGGGGAGCCCACCGGGCCCGGCGGCGGGACCGCCGCCGACGAGCCGGCCGGACCCACCGGGGACCGCACCGCCCCCGCGTCCGCGGTGCAGGACCGTTTGGCCGGACGGCTGTCCGATTTCACCAGCCTGCACGAGCACACCGAGCTGCTCGCCCGCGCCCGCGGCCTCACCGCCACCCTGGACACCGTGCTGGCCTCCGGCACCGCCCTGCTCGGCGCCCGCCGCGCCCTGCTGGTCACCGCGCTGCCCGGCGGCGGGCCCAGCCAGCCCGTCGGGCACGGCCTGGACCGCGCCAGCCTCGGCGCGCTGGAGACGGTGCCGCCGGAACAGAGCCTGGTCGCCCGGCTGCTGCGCGAGCACGACCGCCCGGCCCAGCTGTCCTCCCGCGACCTCGCCGACGACCCCGCGATCGGCCCCCGGCTGCGCGAGCTCGCCGCCCACCTCGGCCTCGGCGGCTGCTACGGCCTGCCGCTCGCCACCGAGGAGGAGGGCCCGCTGGCCGCCGCCCTCTGGTTCTACGACGAGCCCGCCGGACCCGCCGAGCGCCAGCGCGAGCTGGCCCGCCGGTACTGCGAGGTGGCCGCCCCGCTGCTGGCCAAGCAGCTGGAGGCCGAGAAGGTGCGGCGCACCATCGAGGCGCTCCGCCGCGGCCTGCTGCCCGACCGCCTGCCGCAGCCCGCCGGGCTCCGCCTCGCCGCCCGGCTCGTCCCGGCCGGCCTGGACCACTCCTGCGGCAGCGACTGGTACGACGCCATCCCGCTGCCGGACGGCACCGTCGGCCTGACCGTCGGCAGCGTCTCCGGTGACGGCCCCGGCGCCGGACCGGGCTCGGCGCCCGGCGCGGCCGCCGCGATGGGCCGCGTCCGGGCGGCCCTGCGGGCGTACGCGGTGCTGGAGGGCGAGGACCCGGTCTCCGTCCTCGGCGACCTGGAGCTGCTGCTCAAGACCACCGAGCCCACCCGCAGCGCCACCGCCGTCTACGCCTGGGTGGAGCCGGAGGACCGCCGGATCACCCTGGCCGGCGCCGGGCACTGCCCGCCGGTGCTGGTCACCCGGTACGGCGCCGAGTTCATCGAGACCTCGCTCTCCGCCCCGCTCGGCATGCTCTCCTGCTGGGAGGCGCCGGGGGTCGAACTGACCGCCGGACGCGGCGACACCCTGCTGCTCTACACCGAGGGCCTGGCCCGCCGCTGCGGCCCGACCCTGCACGCCGGGCAGGCCAACCTGCGCCGGGCCGCGGCCGACGCCCCGCGCGACGTGCGGATCGACCCGGACCGGCTCTGCGCCCACCTGCTGGCCGTCTGCCCCGATCCGGACGCCGCCCCCGCCACCGACGACCTGATGCTGCTCGCGGCCCGCTTCGCGTAGGCCCGGCGCCTCCCGCCGCACCCCGAACAGGTGGGCGGCCGTACGTCCGTACCATGGACGGACGGCCGCCCACGCGCGTCGCGATCCGACGCGGCCGGGGCGGCACCACGCGCAAGGAGGCGACGTACGTGACCGAGGACCGCACCCCGGCAGTGGCCGAGAACCCCGAGGCCACCGGCGGCGAGGAGCAGCCGAAGCAGTTCAAGGGCCGCAAGAACGGCCTGTACTCGGAGATCTCCGACGAGCTGGCCGCCTCGATGAAGTCCGGCTGGGCCGACACCGAGCTGCACGGCCTCGCCCCGGTCGCCCAGGCCCCGTACGCCGCCGAGCGCCGCGCCCGGCTGTCCGCCGCCTACCCCGGCGAGCGCCTCGTCGTCCCGGCCGGCAACCTGCGGGTGCGCGCCAACGACACCGACTACGACTTCCGCGCCGCCAGCGAGTACGTGCACCTCACCGGCGACCGGACCGAGGACGCGGTGCTCGTCGCCGAGCCCACCGGCGACAGCGGCCACACCTTCGGCCTCTACCTGCTGCCCCGCTCCGACCGGGAGAACGGCGAGTTCTGGCTGGACGGCTACGGCGAGCTCTGGGTCGGCCGCCGCCACAGCCTCACCGAGCAGGAGCAGCTGCTCGGCCTGCCCGCCCGCGACGTCCGCAAGGCCGCCGACGAGCTGGCCGAGCGGGCCAAGGGCGACGCCGTCCCGACCCGTATCGTGCGCGGCTACGACGCCGGCCTGGAGGCCGCGCTGGCCGAGGTGCTGGACGCCGACAAGGACGCCGAGTTCAAGGAGTTCCTGAGCGGCCTGCGGCTGGTCAAGGACGAGTGGGAGATCGGCGAGCTGCGCGCCGCCTGCGCCGCGACCGTCAACGGCTTCACCGACGTGGTCCGCGAGCTGGGCCAGGCCGTCGCCACCTCCGAGCGCTGGATCGAGGGCACCTTCTGGCGCCGCGCCCGGGTCGAGGGCAACGACGTGGGCTACGGCTCCATCTGCGCCGCCGGCCCGCACGCCACCACCCTGCACTGGGTCCGCAACGACGGCGAGGTCCGTCCGGGCGAGCTGCTGCTGCTGGACGCCGGCGTGGAGACGCACACCCTCTACACCGCCGACGTCACCCGCACGCTGCCGATCGACGGCCGGTTCAACGATCTCCAGCGCAAGATCTACGACGCGGTCTACGACGCACAGGAGGCCGGCATCGCGGCCGTGAAGCCCGGCGCCCGGTTCCGCGACTTCCACGACGCCTCGCAGCGCGTGCTCGCCGAGCGCCTGCTCGCCTGGGGCCTGCTGGACGGCTCCGCGTACGACGTCGAGAAGGTCCTGGAGCTGGGCCTCCAGCGCCGCTGGACCCTGCACGGCACCGGCCACATGCTCGGCCTGGACGTCCACGACTGCGCCCACTCCCGCACCGAGGAGCACGTCGACGCGCTGCTGGTGCCCGGCATGGTGCTCACCGTCGAGCCCGGCCTGTACTTCCAGCAGGACGACCTGACGGTGCCCGAGGAGTACCGCGGCATCGGCGTCCGGATCGAGGACGACATCCTGGTCACCGCCGACGGCAACGAGAACCTCTCGGCCGGTCTTCCGCGCCGCTCCGGGGACGTCGAGGCGTGGATGGCCTCGCTCGCCTGAGCCCGGTGACGTGACGACGGCGACGGCCCGGTCCCCCCGTGACGGGGGAGCCGGGCCGTCGCCGTCGTGGCCGGGCCGTCGTGGCCGTCCGCCACCGCCCCGGCCTCGAAGGTGAGCTTCTCACCGGTCCCCACGACATGCGAAGGGCGCCGCGACCAGGGCGAAGACCCTGCTCACGGCGCCTCATCGGGCCGAACGGACGGGCTACTTGACGACGCGCACCGGAACGCTGCGCTCGCCGATGACCGTCAGCTGGCTGGTTCCGTCGAACGGCAGCGTCGCCCGCGCCGTCACCGGCATGACCCCGGCCCCGTCGGTGGTGGCCAGGGACATCCGGTACTTGACCGTCCTGCTCTGGCCGGGCGCCAGCGGGAACGAGGCGTCCTTGCCCAGCATCGCGTAGTCCATGCCACCGCCGGGCGAGAGCGGCAGCGGCTTCCAGACGTCACCGTCCAGCCGCTCCAGCTTGCCCTCGTTGATCTGCACCGCACCGGCGGGCGTACCCGCGTACGGCTCGGTGTAGACCAGCGGCTGGACCGAGGCGTAGCCGGTCTGGCCGGTGTTCTTGTACGTCACCGAGAAGGACACCGTCGTGCCGTTGTTGGTCACCTGCTGGCCCGAAGCCAGGCCGTCGACGCTGACGGCGACGGCGTTCTGGTTCGACTTCAGCTGCGGGGCCGTCCGCCCGCTCAGGTCCATCGTGTTCAGGATCGACACCAGGCCGGACTGGTGCTCGGGCTTGAGCCCGACCGCCGCGAGGAAGACCTGGTCGGACTTGAGCGACCAGAGCTGCGCGGTGAAGCTCTCCTTGGCGTTGCAGGAGACCTGCCACTGGGTCTTGAAGACGGGACGGCCCGCCACGATGTCCCGGGTGCGCAGCGGAGCGGTGGTGTTCTTCAGCTGGTCGGACCCGCCGATCGGGTGCGGGTTGCCCCAGACCGGGCAGTAGGGCTGGGTCGTCCAGCCGTCGTCCAGGTCGCCGCTGTCCACGGTGGGCCAGGTCGCGTGGTCCACCTCCTCGGCCGTGCTGTAGACGCTCAGCTCCGCGCCGTACGGGGAGCAGTCGGTCGCCGTCGCGGTCTGCGGGGCCCCCGGGGCCAGGACGCAGAGCGTGGAGGTCCCGGGCTCCCTCAGCGGCGCGACCCGCCAGCCCGCCGGCACCGTGAACTTCACACCGCGGAAGGTGTACGGCGTCGCGGGCGTGTTGGCCTGCGTGGTGGCGCTGTTGGTGGTGCTCGGGCTGCCGCTGGACGTCGGCTCGACCGCCCCGCCCGGCTCCTCGGTCATGGTGGCGGTGGCCGAGGCGGTGGCGCTCGGGGTCGCGCTCGGCGTCGTCGTCGGCTCGGCCGTCGGGCTCGGGCTCGCCGTGACCGGAACGGTGGCGGCCGGACCAGGGTCCTCCTGCTTGGCGACGGGGCCGCCGTTGAAGGCGAGCACGCCGAACGCCACCGCGGCGGCCAGGCCGAACAGCGGCACGGCGGCGACGTACGCAGGCCGCAGCCGGCGGACCCGGCTGCTCGGCGGGACGGACGGGCGGAGGCTGTGCGCGGTGATCTGCGTCGCACGGGCGTTCATCGCCTCGCGGAGCAGCCGTTCCATCGGGGTTTCGTCCGGCCCGCCACCGTCGCCGCCGATTTGGCGGGGAAGCTTGTCGGTCATCGAACCTTCTCCAGATGCTTTTCCAAGGCGTCCAATGCCCGGCTGGCGGTGGACTTCACGGCGCCCCGGGACAGCCCCAGGGTCTCGGCTATCTGCGCCTCCGACATGTCCGACCAGTAGCGCAGCACGAGTACCTCGCGCTGGCGGGGGGTCAGCTCCTGCAGGGCGACCAGGACCCGCCGGTGCTCGTCGTTGAGCACGGCGTGGTCTTCGGCCGACGGCGCATCGGCCTCGTGCGGGGGAACGTACTCGCGGGCCGTCTTCCGGCGCCGCAGCATCGACCGAGCACCGTTGACCACCGAGGTCCGCAGGTACCCGAGCGCGTTGTCCAGGTCCTCCAGCTGCTCCCCGTGCCGCTGGTAGAGCTGGGTGAAGGCCTCCTGGACGACGTCCTCGGCCAGGTCCTGGTGGTCGACCAGGAGGACGGCCATCCGGACCAGGCCCAGCCGGTGCGCGTGGTAAAGATCGGTCAGGGTCGGCCGCTCCTCCTCGGCCGCCCGCTTGCGCCCCCCGCGCAGCAGTCGGAAGCCCGAACGGCGCTGTGCCGCCTCCTGGTCCGCGCTCACGTCGGCCGGCGCGGAGGCGGCCTCCTGAGCGCCGAAGAGGAGAGCGACCAGCCCGGCGAAGGAGAAGCCGCGGCTCCGCCCGGGTCCCGCGATCGGCCCGATGGCCATGGACATGTACGTTCTGCTTTCCCCCAGGACGGCTTCCGGTGCGACCGGCCCGTCAGGAACTGTGATCATGATCGTGATCTGCGGGAATCCTGCCAGTACCGTTCTTCCGGCTCCGGAACGCCCCCCATACCGATGGACGCGCGGCGAGGCCCGGGGTTGCAGTCGTTCCCGGAAAAGTTCCGGACCGGCCGGAACGGCTACACTCACCGCCGTCCCGCCACCCGTCAGCAGGGGGTCTCCCGTGGCCGATCAGCAGCCGTCCGAGCAGCGGACGACGGACCGGCGGACGACGGACCGGCGGACGGCCGAACAGCAGACGGCGGTCCGGCCGCCGACCGGGCCGGTGGCCGTCGCGATCGGGCGGCGCCCGGAGCCGGTGCACGACGTCGCGGTGTACGCCTTCGACGGCATGACGCCGTTCGAACTCGGCGTGGTGGTCGAGGTGTTCGGACTCGCCCGGCCGGAGCTCAGCGGCCTGCTGGCGGCTCCCTGGTACGGGCTCAAGGTCTGCGCCGACCGGCCGGGCACGGAGCTGAACGCCGTCGGCGGCTTCTCGCTGACCGCCCGTCACGGCCTCGACGACCTGGCCGCCGCCGACACCGTCGTGATCCCCGGGGTGCCCAACGCGTTCAGCGGCGACGTCTCCCCCGGACTGGTCGCCGCGCTGCGCACGGCACACGAACGCGGCGCCCGGATCGTCTCGATCTGCTCGGGCGCCTTCGCACTGGCCGCCGCCGGCCTGCTGGACGGCCGCGAGGCCACCACCCACTGGCGGTACGCCGAGCTGCTCCAGCAGCGCCACCCGTCGGTGCGCGTCAACCCGGACGTGCTCTACGTGGACGGCGGCTCCGTGCTGACCAGCGCCGGCAGCGCCGCCGGGATCGACCTCTGCCTCCACCTGGTCCGCCGGGACCACGGCGCCAAGGTGGCCAACAGCGTCGCCCGCCGCTTCGTGGTGCCCCCGCACCGGGACGGCGGCCAGGCCCAGTTCATCGAGGCGGCCGTCCGGCCGGTCGAGGAGGACGACGGCATCGCCCGCTCCATGCAGTGGGCGATGGACCACCTCTCCTCACCGTTGACCGTTTCCCTGCTGGCCCGCGCCGCCCAGATGTCCGACCGCTCCTACCTGCGCCACTTCACCGCCCGCAACGGCACCAGCCCGATGCGCTGGGTCGTCACCCAGCGCATCGCGGCCAGCCTGCCGCTGCTCGAATCCCCCGAGGGCTCGGTGGAGGAGATCGCCACCGCCGTCGGCTTCGAGAGCGCCGCGACCTTCCGCCACCACTTCGGCCGCGTGATGCGCACCTCCCCCACCGCCTACCGCCGCAGCTTCGGCCGCGGGGCCGCCTGACCCCGGCCCGGGGGCGTCAGGGCATCCGGCGCTAGGTCATCCCTAGGCCGGCTCGCCGGTGCGGAAGGCCGCGTTGGCGAGCATCGCGTCGTGCAGCCACTGGGCGAGGCCCGGGGCGAGCTGCTCGTAGGTGGCGGTGAACCGCGGGTCGGCGACGTACATCCCGGCGATGCCGCGGTGGATCTCGAAGGTGCAGTCGTAGAAGTTCTCGCAGATGTGCAGGCGGTGAACCTCGGCGAGGTCCATGGCCGGGCCGCCGTCGGCGGGTTCGCCGGCGGTGAAGGCCTCCACCAGGCGGGCGTTGAGTGCGTCCGCCTCGGCCTTGATCCGCTCCCAGTCGGCCTTGCCGTAGCCGCCGGTGCGCTGCTGGGACTGTGCCCAGGCCTCGGTGTCGCCCCAGCGCTGCTCGGCCTCGGCCTCCCACTCCTCCTGGTAGGACCGGCCGAAGACCTCGAACTTCTCCTCCGGGGTCAGCTGGATACCCATCTTCTGTGCCTCCATGGCGTGTTCGACGGCCGCGGCCAGTTCCTGGAGGTGGGCGATGCGGTCGGTCAGCAACCGGTGCTGACGCCGCAGGTGCTCGCTCGGGCTGACCGAGTGGTCGTCCAGGATGGCCGCGATCTCTTCCAGGGGGAACCCGAGTTCGCGGTAGAACAGGATGCGCTGCAACCGGTCGAGGTCGGAGTCCTGGTACCGGCGGTAGCCGGCCGGGGTGCGGCCCCGGGGGGACAGCAGTCCGATCTCGTCGTAGTGGTGCAGGGTCCGGACGGTGACTCCGGCGATCTTCGCCACTTCACCGACCGAGTGTCCTCCGGTCATCCGCGGTGCTCCCTTCCTGCTGACCACGAGCCTCCCTCCTCCCGTTACGTGAGGGTCAAGCCCAGTATCGGCAGACCCGGTCCCATCGGCCCCGCGCACACCGGGAGCCGTCGGCACCGTGCGACCCTCCTAGCGGACGGCCCTGCCCGGGCCACGGGTTGGACGAAGCCGCCTATTGCCGGGCCGGACGGCAGCCAGCAGCATGGGCGCCATGACCACCACCTCTCCGCCCCTGGTACGACGGCTGGCCGCGGAGGCGGTCGGCACGACGGCGCTGGCCGCCGTGGTGGTCGGCTCGGGCATCCAGGCCGCCGCGCTCAGCTCCGACGGCGCCGTCCGGTTCCTGGCCAACGTCGGCGCCTCGGCGTTCGCCCTGACGGTACTGATCGAACTGCTCGGCCCGCTCTCCGGCGGGCACTTCAACCCGCTGGTGACGGCGGGCGCATGGTGGGCCGGCCGACGCGACGGCAGCGGTCCGGTGCCGACGCTGCGCGAGCTGGGTGCGTACGCGGCCGCGCAGACGGCCGGCGCGGTGGCCGGGGCGGGCCTGGCCAACGTGATGTTCGGGCGGCCGTTCGCCGAGCCGTCCGGGCACGGCCGGGACGGCACCGCACTCTGGCTCGGCGAGGTGGTCGCCACCGGGACGCTGATGCTGGTGGTGGCCGGGCTGGCCGGCAGCGGGCGCGGGCGGCTGGTGCCGGCGTCGGTCGGCCTCTGGGTCGGGGCGGCCTGCTGGGCCACCTCCTCGGGCGGGTTCGCCAACCCGGCGGTCACCCTCGGGCGGGCCCTGACCGACAGTTACACCGGGATAGCGCCCGGCTCCGTGCCGGGCTTCGTACTGGCCCAGCTGGCCGGGGCGGCGGTCGGCGTGGCACTGGCGGCGGCGCTGTTCGGCCGCTCCCGGGCGGCGCGGACCACCCAGGTGCCGGACGACGCGCGCGACCTCGTCGCGGGCTGACGCCGGCTCGGGTGCCGACCCTGCGCGGCCGGCGCCGTCGCGGGCTGAAGCCCCCCGCTACGAGGCCGTCCCCGCCAGCGCCCGCTCGCGCCGGCCGGTCACCCCGCCGTCGGCCCGGTCGTGGCCCCCGCGGCGCGGACGGCGGGTCCGCCGGGTGGGCCAGAGCAGCACGTACCCGGCCGAGACCACCACGAAGGCGAGCCGGACGAGGCCGCGTGCCGAGTCCGACGGGATCAGCAGCGTGCCCCCGTACAGCGCGGCCAGCGCGATCCAGCTCCACCACGGGACCAGCCGCTTCTGCCCGACCGCGTCCCAGAGCAGGGTGCCGAGCAGGATCGAGGCGGTGTAGTAGGTGTAGACGCTGGGGTCCAGCAGGATCCGGGCGTCGGCCCCCAGCAGGACGACGGCCGGCCAGCGGCCGCGCCAGACGGCGATGCTGCCCAGCGCCAGCCCCAGCGCGAACTGGGTGGGCCGGTCCCACCACGGGGTGGCCGGGTCGGTGACCCCGAACCAGCGCAACGCGGAGGCCGGCTGGTTGGGGATGGTGAACTTGGCGGCGGCCACCGTGTCCAGGTTGCCCAGGTAGAACGGCAGCCACGCGACGGCCACCAGCCCGGCGAACCAGAGCGCGGTCCGCAGCCAGGCCGGCCGGGGCAGGGCGAGGATCAGCGGGGCGAAGGCCAGCGCCCACGGCTTGGAGTCCACCGCCAGCGCCAGGTACACGGCGACCTGGATCTGCTTGCCACGGCTCAGCGCGTGCGCGGCGAGGGTGGTGAAGAAGAGCGCCAGCACGTCGTCGAGGTGCGCGAAGCGGACCGAGACCTCGACCCACATCGGGATGAACGCCAGCCCGGCGACCAGCAGCCGCTGCTGGAGCCGGCGGTGGTTGGTGCCGGTGCCGAGGTAGTACCAGGCGGCGGTACGGCCGACCAGGACCAGCATCACCAGGCCCAGCCCGGACATCGCCGCCTCGGCCAGCACCGCGCCGGTGTGCGGGGCGAACGGGTCGAAGAGCCTCGCCACGGCCAGGCTGACCGGGCCGATCTGCAGCTCGGGGTGGTGCGCGTAGAGCGAGAGCCCGCCGTCGGGCTGGCCGCTGAAGAGCAGCTCCTCACCCTGGCGCAGGTAGTGCCAGGAGAAGCCGCCGCTGGGCTCGACCAGCAGGAACCAGAGCACCGTCCAGGCGACCAGCAGGACGTGGTGCCTGCGCAACGGCAGTCCTGCGATCCGCCCTGTGGCGGCCTCGTAGTCGGTCCTGACCCGTGCCGAACGTGCTCCCCGCACCCCTGTACCTCTCCGCGCTGTTCCGCCCCCCTCCGGCCGGTCATCCTATGGGACCCCGTGGAAGTGCAAGCGCCCCTCGGGTGTCCGGCGGGCGGACACCCGAGGGGCGCTTCAGCGGTTCGTCCGCGCTCAGCCCTGCTGGGCGGTCTTGCGGCGGCGCAGCACCAGGAGGGTGCCGGCACCGGCCGCGAGGACGGCGCCGCCGGCGATCGCGATGGCGGTGGTGTCGTCACCGCCACCGGTCTGGGCCAGCGCCTTGTCCGCGTTGTCGGCGGCGGCCTTGGCCTTGGTGACGGCGGCCGGGGTGAGCTTCGGCGCGGTGACGGTCGGGACCGTCACCGGGAAGTCGATCGGCTGCTGCACGTCGCTGCTGCTCGCGGCCGGGGCCGGGGCGGAGCCGGTGGCGGACCCGCTCGGCGCGGTGGTGGCCGAGGCGGACGGCGAGGCGGACGCGGTCGTCGTCGCGGACGGCGAGGCGGTCGCGCTGCTCGTGGCCGAGGCGGACGGCGAGGCGGACGCGCTGGTCGTCGCGGACGGCGAGGCGGTCGCGCTGCTCGTGGCCGAGGCGGACGGCGAGGCGGACGCGCTGGTCGTCGCCGACGCCGAGGCGGACGCGGACGGCGAGTGGGTGGCCGTCGGGCTCGGCTTGCCGGTCGGCTTCTCCGTGGTGGGCTTGCCGGTCGGGCTCGGCTTGCCGCCGCCGGCCTTGATGGTGAAGCCCGCGCCGCGGATGCCGTCGCAGCTGAAGCGGGCCTCGCCGGACGGCTCGTGGGTCTTGTCGTCCAGCGGGGCGGAGAACACGACCGGCACCACGCCGGCCTTGCCCAGCGGGGCGTCCTTGGTGAAGGAGGCCCGGACCTTGATGACGAGGGCCTTGCCCTGGTTGACGACCTGGAGGGCGTCGTCGACGACGTTGCCGTCCTGGCCCACGCCACCGAGGACGGTGAGCACCGCGTTGTCGTCGCTCTCCCCGCCGCCGGGCGCGACCGAGCCGGGCAGCCACTGGCCGCCGGGCAGCTGGTACTCGACCTTGAGGTCGCCCGCCTTCAGGCTGCCCTCGCGGTTCTTGAACTTGAGCAGCGGGATGAGCACGAAGTCGTGCTTGGTGGAGTTGTCGATCTTGAAGGTGAACTCGCGGGCGTCGCCACCCGCGATGAAGGTGTCCGGCACCCCGTGCACGGACAGGTCGAGGCTCTGGTGACCGGCCTTGTCGGCCTGCGGCGCGGCCGTGGCGGACGGGGAGCCGGTGGTTCCGACGGCGGCGGCGCCCTGGGCACCGGCGAGCACCATCGAGGACGCGAGCGCGGCGGCGCCGGCGAGGGCAAGACTGCGACGAATGGACATGGGCAAGGAAGACCTCACGAGAGTGTCTCCGGGCGCGGCCCGGGGGCGCGGCAGGGCGGTGCTGTCCGAACAGCAGTCCCCCCGCGAAGCTGAAAGTCCGACGGAGACTACCGAAGGACCCCGCGCTCCCGGAAGGCGGGTACCACGCTTCGTACACGCCCCCGCCGACGCCCTGTCCGATTGGCCCAACTCCGTCGCCCTGTGCGGCTTTTGCACCCGACTGCCGGGTGACCACAGCGTGACCGGTACACGCCCGGAGGGGCCTCCCCCGGTACGGGTCAGCCGGCGAAGAACGACTCGGCCGCGGCCAGGGCCGGTTCGTCCTTCAGCACGTCCCCCGGGCGGGTGCCGTTGCCGAGCAGCGCACCGCCCCAGCGCATGCCCATGTAGTCCGCGCAGAGCCGCAGGGTGCCGATCAGCGGGTCCGCCTTGTCGGGCTCGGTGGCCAGCGCGGTGACGGCCCAGACGGTGCCGCCGGCCATCCGGGCCCGGAAGTCCGCGCCGGGCACCCGCAACCAGGCCGACCAGTGGTCGAGGTAGAGCTTGGCGCTGGTCGGCAGTGAGTACCAGTACAGCGGCGCGACGAAGACCAGGTCGGTCGCGGCCAGCGTGGCGTCCAGCAGGGTCCGCTCGTGCCCGGCCGGCTCGCGGAAGCCGTCGTCGGCGTGACGGCGGTCCTCGAACAACGGCAGCGGGTGCTCGCTCAGCCGCAGCCAGCGCTGCTCGGCACCGGCCGGCAGGCTCGCCCCGGCGGCGAACCTGGCGAGCTGTTCGGAGTTACCGCCCGGCCGCGAGCTGGCGTTCAGGAAGAGGAAGCTGCGCGGCGCTTCGGTACCGGCGTGCTGCTCGGACATGGGACCCCCGTGGCTGTGACGACTCGAAAAGAGTTCGAGTCTACGAGCCGGCGCTACGACACGGCCGGCGGCACCTGCCGGTCCGTGTACAGGTGCAGCAGCTCGCCGAGCGTCGGGTCGCGGCGCAGACCCCGGTCGGCCAGACCGAGCCGGGCCACAACCCCGCGGGAGCCGGCGTTGTGGGTGTGGATCCAGGCCGCCACCGGCACCTCGGGCGAGTGCCGGCGGGCGGCGTCGGCGGCGGCCCGGGACAGCTCGGTGGCGTAGCCGCGGCCCCAGTGCGCCGGGTCCAGCCGGTAGTAGAGGTTCCAGAAGCCGGAGGCGGGCTGGAACGCGACGCCACCGACGCCGACCACCGCGCCGTCGGCCGGGAGCCGGGCCGTCCAGTAGCCCAGGCCGGACGACTCCCAGGACTTGACGGCCCGTCCGATCCAGGCCCGGGTGGTCTCCTCGTCCCGGTGCCGCCCCTCGGGGACGTGGCTCCACGTCCGGGGGTCGGTGTTGATCCGGAACAGCTCGGCGAGGTCGTCGGCGCAGACCGCGCGCAGCTCCAGCCGGTCGGTGCGGACCAGCCACGGCTCGCCGGAGCGGGGTTCGTTCGTCAGCGTCACGGCGCGATCGTAGGCAGCCGCTACGGAGCCGGGCACCGGGTTTTCGCCGCCAGGACGCGGGGCTTCGGTGCCGGGCCGCAGGGTTCGACGCCGGGCCGCAGGGTTCGACGCCTGCCCGCGGGGCGGTGCGCCGGTTCGCGTCGCGCTACGCCGGGAGCCCGGCCCGGCGGCGGGCGACGGCCGCGACGGCCGCCCAGTCCTTCTCCCCGTCCCCGTGCGCGAGCGCGTCCAGGAAGGCGTCCCGCAGGATGCCGCCGAACGGCAGCGGCACGTGGGCGTCGGCGCCCGCGGTCAGTGCGAGGTTGACGTCCTTGAGGCCGAGCGGCAGCCGGAACCCGGCCGGTTCGTAGCGGCGCTCGGCGACCATCGCGCCGTAGCCGGAGTAGACCGGCCCGGGGAAGAGCGTGCCGCTGAGCATCTCGATCAGGTCGACCGGCCGGACGCCGTTGGCCTCGGCCAGACTGCACGCCTCGGCCATCGACTCGATCGCGCAGGCCAGCAGGAAGTTGGTGCTGATCTTGGCGGTGTTGGCCTGCGGCGGGCGCTCACCGAAGTACCACGTCCGCCGGCCCATCGCGGCGAGCAGCGGCTCCGCGGCGGCGAGCGCCGCCGGGCTCCCCGCTGCCAGGATGTTGAGCTCTCCGGCCGCCGCCACCGGTGGCCGGCCGAGGACGGGCGCGGCGACGTAACCGAGGCCGTGCGCGGCGTGCAGGGCCTCGGCGCGCTCGGCGAGCGCCACCGAGATCGTGGCCATGTTGACGTGGACGGAGGCGTCGGCCCCGGCCAGCAGGGCCGGGTCGAGCAACAGCCGCTCGACCGCCTCGTCGTTGGCGAGCATCGAGACCACCGCCTCGGCGGCGAACGCGTCGGCCGGACCGTCGGCGGCCTCCGCCCCCTGGGCCACCAGCGCGGCCACCGGTTCGGGCGAGCGGTTCCAGACCCGGACCCGGTGACCGGCCCGCAGCAGGCTGGCGGCCATGCCCTGCCCCATCGCACCGAGCCCCACGAACCCGACCGTCATCCCGCCCACCGCACACTCCCACCCTCGCCCGGCAACGTATTGCCGGACGCCCGGCCCACCCGACTGTACGTCAGGACGCTCCCGCAGCAGGGTTCAAGCGCGCCCGCGTCCACGCGCCCCACGCCCGGGCGACCGCCCACTCGGGCGCTCCCCACTGAGGCGCTCCCCACTGAGGCGACCGCCCGCTCAGGCGACCGCCCGCTCGGGCACGGCGGAGACCCGGGGCAGGCCCGCCTCCAGCTCGGCGACCACCCGGTGGCGCAGCAGCTCGTACTGGGCCTGGAGCCGGCCCGGGCGCTGCGGACGGGCGACCGGCCGCCCCGGGCCGACCAGCTCGTCCGGTCCGAACTGCTCGCGGGTGAGGTCGATCTCGACGCCGGTGGCGAACCGGTTCCACCAGTGCAGGTCCGTCCGGACCCCGCCGACGTGCACCTCGCCCATCATCAGCTCGCCGCCCAGCAGGTCGTGCAACACCATCGCCGTCACCCCGCACTGGCCGCGGGCGGGATTGTCGGGACGCCAGTGGGCCAGGTCCTCGGGCGCACAGGTGTCGACACCCCAGGAGGAGCGGATCGCACGTTCGATGTCGTTGAGGGTCCACGCCGTCATACCGGGAAGCCTGCCACGCGCCACCGACAGCGGCACCCGGCTTTTCAGTCGGCCACCCCCTGTTCTGCGCCGACTTTCTCGATCTTCACTCGTACGAGCAGCTCGCCCGGAACCCCGTTGCGGGCGCCGTACTGCTCGGCGAGGTGCTCGCCCATGTAGCGGGCGGCGATCCGGGTGGCCCAGGTGCGCACCTCGGCCAGGTCGTCACTGAGGTTCGCCGTGCCCTGCACCAGGACGTAGGAGAACGGCGGGCGCTCGTCGTCCACGCAGAGCATCACCCGGCCGTCGCGGGCGAGGGTGCGGCCCTTGACGGTGTTCGCCCCGGTGTTGAAGACGATCTCGTCGCCGTCCAGCAGGAACCAGACCGGCGCGACGTGCGGGCGGCCGTCGGCCCTGGTGGTGGCGATCTTGGCGGTACGGGTGCCGGCGGAGAGGAAGGCGCGCCACTCGGCCTCGGTCATGTGTGCCATGCCGGTCATCCTGGCCGTTCCGGCACGGCACCGCACCAAGTACCGGACGGATTCCCGGCACGGGCCCCCTGGGGGTGGGGCACCGGGACGCCGGGACGGTCGGGGGCCGGGGTGGTCGGGGGCCCACCCCGGCCCCCGACCGGTGAGCAGCCGGCCGGTGAGCAGCCGGCTGCTCGGCGTCCGGCTACTCGGCGGGTCCGGCTGCTCGGCGGGTCCGGCTACTTGGCGAGCTCGGCAACGCCCGCCTGGGCGAACTGCTCGTCGAGGTCGCCGCTGGGCGCACCCGCGACGCCGATCGCCGCGATCGGCGCGCCCTTGGCCTGGACGGGGGCGCCGCCGGCCAGGAACAGCGTGCCCGGGATGTCCTTGAGGTTCGGCGCCTGGGCGAGGCGCTTGGCCAGCTCGGAGGTCGGCGCGTTCCAGGAGACGGCCGTGAACGCCTTGCGCTCGGCGGACTCCGGCGACTGCGGGCCGGCCCCGTCGCCCTTGAGCAGCACCCGGGTGATCCCGTCCCGGTCGACCACGGCGACCGAGATGTGCTGGCCGGCCTTGCTGGCCGCGTCCAAGCTGGCCTGGGCGGCCTTGGTGGCGGCCTCGACGGTCAGACCGGTGGTCTGGGTGAGGTTCTTGTTCTGGGTGTCGGACTTCACCGCTGCGGCGGCGGCCGGGGCCTCGGTGGTCTCGGCGCTGGCGGAGACGGCGCCGACGGTGGCGGCCGCGAGCGCGGCGGCGACGACGGTACCGGTCAGCACGCGGGTGCGCACGGAGGTCTTCTTCATGGTCAGGCTCCTCGTCGGTTCGGTCGGGGCCACGGCCGGAACCAGGGGGACCGGATCGGGCTCGGCGGCTTCGGTACCGATCCTCCGGCCGCGGACCCCTCCCCCACATCGACGGTCCGGCGGCCGCTCACGCGCATGATGGTTGACGGGCCCGTCAACCGATCGGCTGATGCGCGCCCCGGCCGGACGGGTCACCATCGAGGGATCGACGCAGGTCAGCGCCGGTCAGCACCGGTCAGCCCGGTGGGCCCGGCAAGCCCGGTGAGCCGGTGAGCCGGCCCGGTCGGCCGGTCGGCCGGTCGGCCCGGTCGGCCCCGGGCAGTGCGGCAACCGCCGCACCCGACGCGGAGTGAGGAGCGAGCACGTGGACCAGCCCGAGCCCGGCACCGCCACCGAGCCCGGCACCGCCACCGCGCGCGGCACCGCCGGGGAGCCGGACGCGGGCCGGCTGGCCGTCCTGCTCGACTCCGCCTTCCTGCTGCTGCTCGCCACCTCGCTCGGCCGCTACCTCGGCCACCACCCCGGCAACCCGCGCATCCCCTGGGTGGTCGGCCTCAGCCTCGCCCTGGCGGTCTCCCAGCCGGCCGGCTCCTGGCTGGCGCACCGCCGCCCGCCCGCCCCGGGGCAGCACCGCAGGCTCTGGCCGCTGGCCCTGGTGGTCGCGCTCTGGGTGGTGCTGGTGCTGCTGGCGCCGAGCTTCGCGTGGTGCGCCGTCCCGCTGGTCTACACGGCCCTGCGGACGCTGCCCGCGCGGGCAGCGATCCCGATGGTGGCGGCGCTCACGCTGCTGGTGGTGGTCGGCGAGGTCCGGCTGGGCGGTGTGGACGCCAACCTGATCCTGCTGCCGCCCGCCGTGGCGGCACTGGCCACCGGCGTCTTCCTCTTCATGGAGCGGCAGGCCGAGCGGCAGCGCGCGCTGATCCGCGACCTGCGCCGCACCCGGCGCGAACTCGCCGCCACGGAACGGCGGGAGGGCACCCTGGCCGAGCGCGAACGGCTGGCCATGGAGATCCACGACACCCTGGCCCAGGGCCTCTCCAGCCAGCAGATGCTGCTCCAGGCCGCCGACCGCACCTGGGACGCCGACCCGGCGACCGCCCGGACCCACGTCCGGACCGCCGCCGAGGTGGCGGCCCGCAACCTGGCCGAGGCCCGCCGTTTCGTCCACGACCTCGCACCCGCCGAACTCGCCGACGGCCGCACGCTGGACCAGGCGCTGCGTGCGCTCGCCGGGCGGGAGTCCGCCGAGAGCGGTCTGCCGGTCCGCTTCCACCTGGACGGCACCGCGGTGCCGCTGCCCGCCGCCGCCCAGTCCGCGCTGCTGCGGATCGCCCAGGGCGCGCTGGCCAACGTCCGGGAGCACTCGGGCGCTTCGGCCGCCGCCCTGACGCTCTCCTTCCTCGGCGACCAGGCGGTCCTGGACATCGCCGACAACGGCCGGGGGTTCCGGACCGACGGGACGGGTGTCAGCGGACAGCCCGCCGGTGGTGCCCGGCCCGATGCCGGCCGCGGCCACGGACTGCCCGCGATGCGGGCCCGGTTGCGCCAGCTCGGTGGCACCCTGACCGTCGAGAGCACCCCCGGCGAGGGCACCGTCGTCTCCGCCGCGATCCCGCTGGAGCCGCGATGAGCGAGCGAACCCCCGCCCAACAGACCTCCGCCAACCGAACCCCCGCCGAACGAACCCCCGCCGAACGAACCCCCGCCGAACGAACCCCCGCCGAACGAACGATCAAAACGATCAAGAGGTGCGTATGAGCGCCGTCCCCGCGGCACAGCCGGTCCGTCTGCTGGTCTGCGACGACCACGCCGTCGTCCGGGCCGGCCTGCTGGCACTGCTGGCCAGTGCCGGGGACATCGAAGTGGTCGGCGAGGCGAGCAACGGGGAGGAGGCGGTCGCCCTGGCCGCCCGGCTCGCGCCCCAGGTAGTACTGATGGACCTCCAACTCGGCGAGGGCATCGACGGCGTGGAGGCCACGCGCCGGATCACCGCCGCTCCCGGTGCTCCGCACGTCCTGGTCCTCACCACCTACGACACCGACGCCGACATCACCCGGGCGATCGGCGCGGGCGCCACCGGCTACCTGCTGAAGGCCGAGCGGCCGGAGGAACTGTTCGCCGCGGTCCACGCGGCGGCGCGCGGCCGTACCGTTCTCTCGCCGCCGGTCGCCTCCCGGGTGATGGCCCAGATGCGGGCGCCGGTTCCGCAGCTCACCGAGCGCGAGCAGGAGATCCTGGCCCAGTTGGCGCAGGGCCTGGGCAACCGGGAGATCGCCCGCGCGCTGTTCATCAGCGAGGCGACGGTGAAGACCCATCTGGGCCGGATCTACGACAAGTTGGGCGTCGACACCCGCTCCGGTGCGGTGGCCGTGGCCAAGGAGCGCCGACTGCTGCGCTGAGTGTCCGCGCGGCCCCGTTCCGCAGCGAAGATGTGGATGTTTCGTGGATCCGATCATTGACAAACCAACCACTCGGTTTGTTAGCGTGGAGATCAACGACGCCTCCGGCCACAAGGGGAGCTCGCCGAGGCCTGTGCGGACCGCCCTCGCCGGAGGGCACTGCCAGGGGGGACGGCGCGGGCCGGGGAGTCCGGGGGGAGCGACGCGCGCCGAAGCCGTGCGACGAGGTGGCGCGGAGCGTGTCCGGGGGGACCCGCTCCGCGCCTCGCCTCCCCGTCCGACACCACCCCCGCACCGGATCGCGCACCGCCTCGCCCCGGCTACCCCATGGCACTCCAGAACGGGCAGCACACCTCCGGCAGTCGCGCCAAGTAGCCCTGGGATCCCGGTACTTCACCCCAGCCGCCGGCCGACCGCTCCGATCGTTCCGACCACCCCGGCTGTTCCGGCCGCTCCGACCGGGCCACTCCCGGCGAGACCGCCGTCAGCCGCGCCTCGCCCAGCTCGCCGAACTCCAGCGCGAGCCGGTAGCCGTCCGGCGTGGTCGCCGCGAGGCCGGGCCACTCGCGTCCGGCGTTCACCGAGGTGACGGTCCAGCCGCGCCGGCGCCACTGCGTCTCGACCATGGCCGGCAGCGCCGCCCGACGGGCCGCCGAGACGATGGTGACGATGTCCCGGCTCCGGCCGACGTACCAGTGCACGGCCGCGTCGTCCGGGCCCGACCCCGGCAGCGGCAGTCGCGCACCGGCCCGGGCGGCCCCGTGCCGCCAGGTGAGCCGCGGCCGGACGCCGTCCAACGAGTCCTGTAACAGGCTCTCGCAGCGCACGGCCGCCGCCTCCTGGTCCACCGGCGCGGTACGCACGGACGGGACGGCCGGCAGCGCGGACGCCGGCAGCGTTCCGGCGGGAGTCTCGACGTTCACTTCGGCACCACCTGGCTGCACCGGGGCCTCCGTCTTCTCCCGGCGTTCAACCCGGGAAGGATTCCGTTCCTCTGCACTCCCTGGACGGCCCGCCGCACCGCGCCAGTTCCACCGCCGACGCACCGGGCACACGTTCTGCCGCTCCCGTGCACATCGGCCGGACCCCATCACCTCGACCACCTCGGCCGAGCTCCGCCACCTCGACCCCGTAGGCCGCCCCTGCCACCCCTGCCGCGCCGACATGCATACACTGCACCGAGTAGTGTAACCAGCCCGAAGGAGAGACCACCCGATGACCCCAGGGACCTCAGAAACCCCGGCAACCCCCGGGGCACCCGCACCGGCCACGGGCTCGCGCCGGATGCCGGAGAAGCGGCAGGCCATCGCCCGCGCGGCAAGCACGGTCTTCGGCCGTGAGGGCTACACCCGCGCCAGCGTGGACGCGATCGCCGCCGAGGCGGGGGTGTCCAAGCGCACCATCTACAACCACTTCGGCGACAAGGAGAAACTGTTCCTCTCCGTCGCCCTGGAGACCGCCGGCGAGCTGACCGAGGCCATCGCCGCCCTGGCCGACCGTCACCTGCACAAGATCGTCAACCTGGAGGCCGACCTCACCGCGTTCGCCCTCGACCGCGCCCGGGCCGTCCTCACCGCGGGCGACCACTCCGCACTCGGCCGCACGATCCGCGCCGAGGCCGGCAACATCCCGCCCGAGGTCCTCGGCGCCTGGCTGGACGCGGGCCCGCTCGCCTCCCAGCGCGACCTCACCGCACACTTCGGCCGCCTCGCCGACCAGGGGCTGCTGCACATCGAGGACGCGACGCTGGCCGCGACCCAGTTCACCCTGCTGACGTTCAGCGGGGCTGCCGACGCCAGCTTCTTCGGTGCGATCCCGCTCCCCGACGCCGATCTGGAGGCGGGCGTCACCGCCGGCATCCGCGCGTTCCTGCGCCTCTACGGCTGACGCGACCCCGCCTCCGCCACGGAGAGGGCCGACCCCGGAACGGGGTCGGCCCTCTCCGCATACCGGCTCTCGCCACGCACTCACCCGGGCCACGCACACATCCCGGCCCCACCCCCGGCCCGGCCCCACCCCTGACCCTCGCCACGCATCCGGCCCTCGCCCAGCCCAACATTGCACTGCACGGTGTAGTTGAATCACTGCTCTGCACCGTGTAGTTTACTTTCTTGTCAGCACCTCACCCCCTCGGAAGGGACCACCCGCCATGCCCACCATCACCGTCGACGCCGCCCGCATCCCCTACCGCGTCGTGGGTGACGGCCCCGAGACCGTGATCCTCGTCCACGGCACCGGCCCCGGCTCCGGCATGTGGGACAACCTGCTGGACGCCTTCACCGACCGCTACACCCTGCTGCTCCCCGACCTGTCGGGCAGCGAGGCCGCCGAGGACGACGGCGCCGAACTGACCATCGACACCCTCGCCGCCCAGGTCAACGCCGTCATCGAGCACGCCGGACGCGGCCCCGTCCACGTGGTCGGCTTCTCGCTCGGCGCCGTCATCGCCACCGCCGCCGCGGCCCGCCGCCCCGACCAGGTGCGCCGACTGGTCGCCGCCTCGGGCTGGATCAACTCGGACGACGAGTACCTGCGCAACATGATGACCGTCTGGCTCTCCCTCGCCGGCGACCCGGCCGCCTTCGGCCGCTACGCCACCCTCACCGCCTTCAGCCGCGGCTTCCTCAACCGCATCGGCCGCGAGGGCGTCGAGGCCGCCGCCGCCTTCATGCAGCCGACCCCCGGCACCCTGCGGCACATCGCCCTCGACCTCGACCTCGACATCACCACCCTGCTCCCCCGCGTCCAGGCCCCGACCCTGGTCATCGGCTGCACCCAGGACGCCACCATCCCGGTGGAGAACGCGCGCCGCCTGCACGCGGCCATCGCCGGCAGCGAGTACGCCGAGTTCGACACCGGCCACGTCGTGCTCGCCGAGCAGCCCGAGGCGTTCACCCGGACCGTCCGCGACTTCCTCGCCGCCGCCTGAGCCCCCACCTGAGTCCCCGCCGCTTGAGCCCCCACCGTCCGAGCCCCGCAGCCAGGGGCCCCGCCGCCCGGGCCCCGGCAGCCCGGCCCCGCCGCCCGGGCGGCGATGTGACCTGCGTCACATTCGCCGCCCCCGTCGTCACACTCCGGGCCTCCGATCCGCTCATAGGGTGTCGCCGCCGCACGCCACCCCTCGCAGACAGGAGGCAGCAGATGAAACTCACCATCCTCGCCGCCACCGGCGGTATCGGACGGCAGCTCCTCGCCCAGGCCCTCGCGGCGGGCCACGACGTCACCGCCGTGGTCCGCAACCCGGCCGGACTGTCCGATACCACCGGCCGCACACCCGCCGCACAGACCGTCCGGGTCGTCCAGGCCGATCTGGCCACCGCCGAACCGGCCACCCTGCGCACCGCGATCGCCGGCTCGGACGCCGTGCTCTCCGCCCTCGGCCCGCGCTCCGGCGCCGAGGCCGGGGTCGCCTGGCGCGGCACCCGGTCCGTGGCCGCCGCCATGCGCGAGGTCGGCGCCCAGCGCCTGATCGTGGTCAGCGCGGCCCCGATCGGCACCGTCCCCTCGCCCGCCCGCCCGGAGCCGCCCCGGCACGACCCGGGGGACGGCTTCTTCATGCGCCACCTCGGCGCACCGCTCACCCGGGCCGCGCTCCGCCGTCACTACGCCGACCTGGCGCAGATGGAGGACGTGGTCCGCGCGAGCGGGCTCGACTGGACGATCGTCCGCCCGCCCCGCCTCACCGACAAGCCGCTCACCCGCGACTACCGGACGGCGTACGGGCGCAACGTGCGCCGCGGCCTCTCGGTCGCCCGCGCCGACGTCGCCCACTGCATGCTCGGCCTGCTGGACCGGCCCGAGTCGGTCCACCGGACCGTCGGCGTCGCCAACTGACCCCCGGACGACCATGACAGACCTATCGTCAGACATCGGACAGAGGCCGGCCCGCCGCGACCCGGCGGAGCCCGACGACGGATTGCGACGGCGCGCGATGAACCACGACGACTCCCTGGCCCGGCAGTTCGAGCAGCAGCGCCCCCGGCTCCGGTCGGTCGCCTACCGGATGCTCGGCTCGTTGAGCGAGGCCGAGGACGCCGTCCAGGAGGCCTGGTTCCGGCTCAGCCGCGCCGACGCCTCCCGGGTCGACAACCTGGCCGGCTGGCTGACCACCGTCGTCGGCCGGGTCTGCCTCGACCAGCTCCGCTCGCGCGCCGCCCGGCGCGAGGAGCCGCTGGAAACCCACGTGCCCGACCCGGTGATCGGCCGGGTCGACGCCGCCGACCCCGAACAGGCGGCGCTGCTGGCCGACTCGGTGGGCTTGGCCATGATGGTCGTCCTCGACACCCTGCCGCCGGCCGAACGGCTCGCCTTCGTCCTGCACGACATGTTCGCCGTGCCCTTCGACGACCTCGCCCCGATCGTCGACCGCACCCCCGCCGCCACCCGGCAGCTGGCCAGCCGAGCCCGCCGCCGGGTCCGCGGAGCGGCCACCCCGGAGGCCGACCTCACGCGCCAGCGCGTCGTCCTGGACGCCTTCCTCGCCGCCTCCCGCACCGGCGACTTCGAGGCCCTGGTCACCCTGCTCGACCCCGACATCACCCTCCGCGCGGACGTCGGCGCCACCCGCTTCGGCGCCCTGCCCCTCCTCGTCCACGGCGCCGCCGCCGTCGCCCAGCAGGCGCTGCTCTTCCGCGGCCTGGCCCCGCTCGCACGCCCGGTCCTGGTCAACGGCGCCCTCGGCCTGGTCACCGCCCCCGACGGCCGGCTGTTCTCCATCCTCGCCCTCACCGTCGTCGACGGCCGGATCACCGAGATCAACCTCCTCGCCGACCCCGACCGGCTCCGCACCCTCCCCGTCCCGCCGCTCTGACCGGCCGCACCGCGCCACCGCCCCCGTACGACTGAGCACACCGCGCCCCGGCCGGCAAGGCCTGCGCCAGAACGTCCGATTACCGATCCCCCCGGGAACACCAACTGACCGTCCGTCAGTTCACGGAGTGAAGAGGGCGCCGGGCCCCGACCGTGGACGACGGACGACCCGCGCCCCACCGACTGACGAATGACCAGGAGACATCCGTGCGCATACTCTTCACCGGCCCGGCCGCGGCCGGCCACCTCTTCCCGATGATCCCGACCGCGCAGGCCCTGCGCAGCGCCGGACACGAAGTGCTGTTCGCCGGTTCGAGGCCGCTGGAGCCGCTCCGGGCCGCCGGCTTCCCGATCACCGAGATCGGCGACGGCCGCACCGTCCGGGAGGCGTTCGAGCAGTCCACCGGGGAGAAGGTCCAGTACGTCGCGGCCGACAGGACCCAGGACGAGATCCTCAACATGGCGGCCAGGGGCTTCGCCATCGCCTCCCGCTCCACCGTCGACGGCCTGCTCGCCGCCGCCGGCGACTGGGGTGCCGACCTGCTGGTCTACGACTCCTTCCAGGCCTCCGCCCCGCTGGTCGCGGCCAAGCTCAAGATCCCCTCGGCGATCCAGAACTTCGGCGTCACCTCGGGCCACGGCATGGCCGCGCGGATCGCCGCGAACTTCACCGACGTCTACGAGGCCCACGGCCTGGCCGGCCCCGCCGCGGCCACCGCCCTGAACATCGTCCCCGCCTCGCTCGGCGGCGACCCGGACGGCCTGCGGATGCGCTACATCCCCTACAACGGCGGCGGCCTCGTCCCCGCCGGCCTGCTCCGCCGCGGCGACCGCCCGCGCGTCGCCGTGACCCTGGGCACCGTCCTCACCGAGCTGGACGGCGTCCGCGCGATCGTCCGCCTCATCGAGGCCGCCGCCGCGGTGGACGCCGAGTTCCTGCTCGCCGTCGGCGACGCCGACCTCACCCCGCTCGGCACCCTGCCCGACAACGTCCGCGCGCTGCCCTGGGTCCCGCTCGCCGAACTGCTCACCGCCTCCGATGCGTTGATCCACCACGGCGGCTCCGGCACCATGCTCACCGCCCTCCAGGCCGGCCTCCCCCAGCTCCTGCTCCCCCAGGGCGCCGACCACTTCGCCAACGCCGACGCCCTCACCGCCACCGGCGCGGCCCTGCGCTCCTCCTCCGACGACGTCGACACCGCCCTCCTCACCCGCCTCCTCACCGACCCGGCCCTCCGCACGGCCGCCACCGCCCTCCAGGCCGAGAACGCCGCCCTCCCCTCCCCGGCCGCCCTCGTCCCCGCCCTCGAAGCCCTCGCCGCCCACTGACCCACCCCGGCACCCCTGCACTCCGGTATCCCTGCACCCTTACACCCCGGAAGGCAACGGACCCCGCCCGGCGAAAGCCGGACGGGGTCCCGTCCTTGCCGAACCCCACCACGCCGACCACGCGCCCTCCGGCGCCGCACATCACGAGACGCACGTCACATCCGCTCCATGTCACAACCCGCCGGGGTGTCCGGTCTACAAGGGCGAGAGCGGACAACGACAAGGAGTGCACGATGGAAGCCCGTCTGAACGTCTTCACCAACCCGGTCACGGCCAAGTTCGGCAAGCACCTCATCGCGGCGGGCAAGGTCCTCGCGGACTCGACGCTGCCGTTCGCGACGCAGGAACTGGTCAAGCTGCGCGCCAGCCAGATCAACGGCTGCGGTTTCTGCGTCGACATGCACACCAAGGACGCCGCGCACGCCGGGGAGACCGCGACGCGCCTCAACCTGGTCGCCGCCTGGCGGGAGGCCACGGTGTTCACCGACGCCGAGCGCGCCGCCCTCGAACTCGCGGAAGAGGGCACCCGCATCGCCGACGCGGCCGGCGGAGTCCCGGACGAGGTCTGGGCGAACGCCGCCAAGTACTACGACGAGGACCAGCTCGCGGCCCTGGTGTGCGGCATCGCCCTCATCAACGCCTTCAACCGCGCGAACGTCATGATCCAGCAGCCCGCCGGCGGCTACCAGCCCGGGCAGTTCTCCTGAGCCCCGCCCGGGCCGCCTCCGTGGCCCCGGAAACTTTCCGGGCGGGGCCCGAATCCTTCAGCACGGTCCGCGCCTCCTATACCTGTGCCGACAAACGTCGGGACAGAACCTGGAGGTTGTCGTGATCCTCGGTGTCGGTATCGCCGTCGCACTGGTGCTGCTCTGCACCTGCATGCTCGTCGTGAAGCGCAAGCGGGGCGGGCGTGGCTGACTCGGCCTGGCCCGGCGAACAGCTGGTCGTCGCCGCGCAGCGCGGTGACGTCGATTCGATCGCCGCGCTGGTGTCGGGCGCACACCCGAACGTGCAGCGGTTCGCCCGCTCCCTCTGCGCCACCCCGGAGGACGCCGAGGACGCGGCGCAGGAAGCCCTGATCATCCTGTACCGCAAGATCGGGATGCTGCGGGCCTCCGGCGCACTGGCGTCGTGGATGTTCCGCATCGTCCGCAACGAGTGCCTGCGGCGCGCGCGGACGGCGATGCGGGACCACCCACCGCTGCAGGACACCGCCGTGGCCTCGGCCGAGGAGGAGGCCCTGCAACGGCTCGATGCGGGCAGGGTGGCGGCGGCGATCGCCGCCCTGCCCGTCGACCAGCGCCGCGTGCTGATCATGAGAGACGTCCAGGGCCTCAGCGGACGGACGGTGGCCGATGCGCTGGGTCTCACCACGGCGGCGATGAAGTCGCGTCTGCACCGAGCACGCGCAGCGCTCCAACTCGCACTGCGCTCCGCACCCGGCCCACTTTCTGGAGGGAACCATGACGGGAACGAAGGCTGACGGTCCGGACTTCGCGAGCGCGTCACTGCCCCGGCACCTGGCGCGCGGCGCGGTGGGGTTCGGCGCGCTGGTCGGCTCCGTCGCACTCATACCGGTCGTCGGCCCGGTCAGCCTGCTGCTCCTGCCGGTCGGCCTGCTCGCGTTGCGCGGGTGTCCGATGTGCTGGGCGATCGGGCTGGCGCAGACCGTTTCGAGGGGCCGGCTGCAGCGCTCCTGCGAGAACGGCCAGTGCAGTCTGGTCGTCGCCGGCCGAGGCGACACCTGATCCGGCGGGCGCCCGGGCGATCGGATCCGGCCACTGCTGAGCGTCGTTCACCGCCCTATCCGGCACGGATCCGGCACGGCCGGTTCAGCACCCGTGTCGCCCGGAGCCCCGCATCCGGCCCGGCGCCAGGTGCCTCAGGCCCTGCCCTCAGGCCTTGCCGCAGGCCTCGCACCGCGGGGGACGGGCGCGAAGGCGCTGCCAGGAGGCCGTACCGAGGGTGATGCCCCAGAGGAGGAAGAGGGCGTACCAGAAGAGCCCCCAGACGCTCTGCGGATGGGCGTCCTGCGCGGCGAAGGCCGGAGCCGGGACCACGCGGCCGGCAGCGAGCAGGTACTGCATCGCGAAGTACGTGAAACCCCACAGCGTCATGCCGATCGAGGCGATGCCCGCCGGAACGGCGATCAGGCGGACCGGGATGCGCCGGCCCCACGGGCGGACCAGGGCGAGGGAGAGCACCGCTCCGAACACGGCCACCGCACCCATCACCCAGTAGCCGATCGCCGCTTCCAGGGTGCCGTGCGGGGCCGTGGCGAAGTCGCCGGGGAAGGTCGCCGCGACACCGGCGCCCCACCACAGGTGCGGTGCCGCATAGGCCAGAGCCGCCACCGCAGCCGTGTAACCGGCCCACGGGGACTGCCGGGTGGGCAGGGGGATCGCGGTCACGGCCGCCATGAAGTCCTCCAGAGGTCGTGGGTTCGACGAGGTGGTCCCGACGTTCCCGGTCCGGAACGGAGTCTCGCCGGGTGGGCACCTGCTGCGGATCCGGCTGCCGCACGAACCCGCACTCCCCCTGCCGGGGGAGCCCTGTCCTCCCCGGGTACCGACGCACCCGGCCGGACGAAGCCGGGTGGGTCAGCGGGCCGACACGGTGATCCCGATCATCCGCGCGCCGGTCTCCGTTCGGGGACGGTGGCTGCTGCCCGGCGCGAACACCACGTACGTGCCGGGCCCGTGGCGTTCCTCCCCCTCGATCACCTCGCCGCTCAGCACGTAGTAGCGCTCCTCGGTGGCGTGTACGTCGACGTCCGGCCACTCGGTGCCGGGGGCGAAGTCGATCAGCCAGCCGCGGGCGTACTCGGTCATCGGCAGTCGGCGGCGCACGATCCCGGGCACGACCTCGACCGGTTCGACCTCCTCGACCCGAACGGTGGTCTTCAGTGCCGTCGTTCCGTTGGTTTCGCTCATGGAGGCCACTGTGGGTCAGACCGGTGCGCGACTTCGAGAGTCCGGAAAGACATCCATGGATATATTCCTGCCATGAGCCATCACCGAGTGGTCGCCCTGCTGAACGAACCCCAGTCGCCCTTCGAGCTCGCGTGCGCTGGCGAGGTCTTCGGGACCGTCCGGACGGGAGTGCCGTTGCACTACGACTTCCAGGTGTGCACCGAGCGCCCCGGGCCGGTGGCGACCACCCTCGGGTACTCGATGCTCGTCGACGCCGGGCTGGCCGCCCTGGAGACGGCCGACACCGTGGTCGTCCCCGGCTGGCAGCCACCGGGCGGCCCGGTGTCGCCGGCCGTCCTGACCGCCCTGCGGGATGCGCACCGCCGCGGGGCGCGGATCGTCGCGATCTGCACCGGGGCGTTCCTGCTCGCCGGGGCCGGACTGCTCGACGGCCGCCGCGCCACCACCCACTGGTGCCGCACCGACCAACTCGCCGCGGCCTTCCCCGAGGTCGAGGTGGACCCGGACGTGCTGTACGTGGACCACGGCGACGTGGCGACCAGCGCGGGGACCGGCGCCGGCATCGACCTGTGCCTGCACCTCGTGCGCTCCGACCACGGCGCGGCCTATGCCGCCCAGGTCGCCCGGAGCATGGTGCTGCCACCGCACCGGGAGGGCAGCCAACTCCAGTACGCCGTGCGGCCCGAGCCCGCCAGGGCGGACGAGTCACTGGCGCCCCTGCTGGAGTGGGCCTCCTCCCGGCTCGGCACCCGGCTGAGCGTCGACCGGCTCGCCGAGCACGCCGGACTGTCCGGCCGAACCCTCACCCGACGGTTCAACCAGCAGCTCGGCGTCAGCCCCGGCCAGTGGCTGCTGCGCCAACGCATCGAGGCGGCACGGGTCCTGCTGGAGCAGACCGACCTGCCGGTGGAGGCCATCGCCACCCGGGTCGGCCTCGCCTCCGCGGTCAACCTGCGCCACCGCTTCCGGACCGCCCTCGGCACCACCCCCGGCGCCTACCGGCGAGCCTTCGGCGAAGCCCGGCAGGAGGCTTCCGTCGGACATCGGTGACGGGCCGCCCACGCACGGCAGCCTGCGCGCGTTGCCGGGGGGCGCGGTCGGCGTGGCCGGACCCGGGACCATCGTGTTCCCCGCTGCCGTACCGCCGCGGTTCGCCGACCGCGGCCAGGGGCACGTCAGGGTTCAGAGGACGGCGAAGGCCGACTGGGACCAGACCGCACAGGCCGCCTTCGTGGTCACGGGCGGGGAGCCCGTGCAGCTTCCCAGACCGCACTGGTCCCGAAGTAGGAGTCGTACAGCTCCTGGACATCGAGGAGGCTCTCCGGCGGCACCTTGCCGTAGCGAATGCGCTCAAGATGGCGGAAGTACTCGAATCGCTCCACCCCGGGCGTGATGATGACCAGCATGTCCGCGATCTCGCCGGGCGCGGCGGCGAAGGCGTGCTGAGTGCCCGGCGGTACGACGACCACGTCCCCGCGTTCCGCGGTGACCACGTGATCGCCGGACAGGAGTTGGACGGTCCCGTCGAGGACGTAGAACATCTCGGCGGACTTGCCGTGGTGGTGCGGGCGGGCGCCGTTCGCGCCCTTGCCGAGCGTGACCCGCATGCTGGAGAGCGCCCCACCCGTGGCGGGGCTGTCGACGAGCAGCTGGTTGACCACCGAGCCGCCGGCGCCCGTCAGTTCGGCGTCGGCAGCGCGTACGACGACGGTGTCGTCGAAGTCGGGGACGAAAAGGGACACTGCCTGCTCCTGGACTCTTGATCACGCGAACGCATGCCGTACGTCAGGCCCGGACAACACGAAAGCCGCAGGTCGCTGACCTGCGGCTTTCGGTACGGAGCGGGCGACGAGAATCGAACTCGCGCTCTAAGCTTGGGAAGCTCATGTTCTACCATTAAACTACGCCCGCCTGATGAGCCGTCAGAGACCGCTCGATCCGTCATCACTGTACCCCATCCGTGAGGCCTGTTGCACAGGTGGCCGGAGGCCGTGGCGGAGCAGTGCGAGGGCGGGGTGGGGGCGTACTGTTTGGGCCGCGTGAGAGAGCTCCGGCGGGCGGGTTTCGGGGCGGCGAGCCGCGATATGGAATGTCCGGAAGTTCCCCTAATGTGACGCTGTCCCGAGGGGCCCGGCCGTTCGGGGCGCGATGAGTACGGGTGAGTACTGCGGTAAGGATGGGAAGGGGATCGATGGAGCAGCGCGCCGTCGTTCGTTGTGCCGAGGGGCACCTGTTCAGCACCACCACGTTCCCGATGCAGAACCTCGGGCCCGGCCGGCTGGGGCCCGGCCGGTTGATCCGCTGTCCGCAGTGTGGACGGCTGCGGAGTTCGGTGCTGGCCGACGTACGGGAGCTGTCCGAGCCGCAACTGGCCCGGGCGATGCGGCTGGAGGCCGCGGAGTTCCTGGCCTGACCGGGGCGGAACCCGCGTAGCGGCGGGACGGGAGTGACAGCTGCGGCCCCGGGCGATTCGTCCGGGGCCGTGTCATGCACGTAACCTCGAAGCGTGCTGCTCTCTGACAAGGACATCCGGACCGAAATCGACAAGGGCCGGGTCGCGATCGACCCGTTCGACCCTGCGATGATCCAGCCCTCCAGTATCGATGTGCGACTGGACCGCTTCTTCCGGGTCTTCGAGAACCACCGTTACCCGCACATCGACCCCTCCGAGGAGCAGCCGGACCTGACCCGGCTGGTCGAGCCGGAGGGCGACGAAGCGTTCATCCTGCACCCGGGCGAGTTCGTGCTGGCGTCGACCTACGAGGTCATCACGCTGCCCGACGACGTCGCCTCGCGACTGGAGGGCAAGTCCAGCCTGGGCCGGCTCGGCCTGCTGACGCACTCCACGGCCGGCTTCATCGACCCCGGCTTCAGCGGCCACGTGACGCTGGAGCTGTCGAACGTCGCGACGCTGCCGATCAAGCTGTACCCGGGGATGAAGATCGGGCAGCTGTGCCTGTTCCGGCTCTCCTCGCCGTCCGAGCACCCGTACGGCTCGGAGCGGTACGGCTCGCGCTACCAGGGCCAGCGCGGCCCGACGCCGTCCCGCTCGTTCCTGAACTTCCACCGCACGAAGGTCTGAGCGGGAGCGCGGCAGAAGGACGAGGAAGGACCCAGAGGGCACGCACAGCGGGCGGCCACCCCCGGAGAACGAGGGGTGGCCGCCCGCGGCGTTCACGGGGCTGCTCAGGCGCGCTTGGGGCGGGTGACGGCGACCAGCTCGCTACCGTCCTCGGAGAGGCGCAGTTCGGTGCGGAGCTCGGCCAGCTCGCCGAGGTGGTGCAGGTGGGTGCCGCCGCAGAAGATCTGCGCGGGGCCCTCGGGCAGCTCGCAGTGCCACTGGCGGCGGGCGGTCAGCTCGGGGCCGGGGACGTCGATGCGGACGGCGGCGTCGGCGGCGACCCAGGCGGCCAGCTGCCGGTTGACGGCCTCGGTGAGGGCGGGCAGCGCGTCGGCGAGGGCCGGGAACTCCTCGGTGGCGTCGGTGGTGAAGCCCTTCTTCCGGAGCGACTTGCCGAGCCGGTAGGTGTCGGTGCTCGCCTCGGTGTCCATCACCGAGGTGTCCATCGCGAGGCTGTCGAAGTCGGGGTTGCCGAAGGCGTCGGCGCGGCCCGGGTCCTTGCGCCAGCGCGGGGCGAGGGCGGCGTTCAGGGCGAGGGCGAGCAGGTGGCAGCCGCTGTGCGAGGCGCAGAGGGCGGCGCGGCGCTCGGTGTCGACGGCGAGCGACGCGACCTTGCCGGCCAGGTCGCCCGGGTCGCCGTCGACCACGTGCAGGACCAGCCAGGACCACTCCTCGTCGCCGCGGCGGACCGGGATGTCGGCGCCGACCAGCGGTGCGCCGCCGTCCGGGCCGACCGCGCCGGTCAGGCAGTCGACGACGGCCAGCTCGGTGCCGTCGACGCTGAGGGTGCCGAGGTCGGCCGGCTGGTCGGGCCAGGTGTGGTCGAGCGGGTGGAACGGGGTCGCCTCGGTGACGACCGCGTACCGGCCGCCGTCCAGCGGGTGCACCGCGAGCACCGGGGACTCGCCGGTCACCGCCCCGGCCGGGAAGCTGACGTGGGTGGTGGGGAGGGTCATGCCTGGCTCCGAGCGCGTGAGGGTGGTGGAAGCGGAACGGGCCCCGCAGGCGGGGCCCGTCGTCCATTCTCCCTCGTGCCCCCCGACAAGCGGCCGGGGCGCCGGGTCGGCCCGGGCACCGCGTCCGGATCGGCCCGAGGACCGCGGCCGGGTCGGCCCGGGCACCGCGTCCGGGTCAGCCCAGGGTCGGCAGCTTGATCAGCACCAGCAGTGCGAGGAGTTGCAGTGCGGCCGCTCCGGCCGCCTTGCCCCAGGGGAGGTCGTGCAGCCGGCGGACCATCGTGGTCAGCAGCACGGCGCAGAACACCCAGGTCGCCCAGCCGACGGCCTGGACCACCATGTTGTCGGACGGCAGGACCAGGGCCAGCAGCAGCCGGGGCGCGTCGGTCATCCAGCCGATCAGCACGGCGAGGCCGACCGTCGACTTCCACGGGCCGTCCCCGCCGAACTGGCGGGCCAGTGCGTACGTCACCCCGCCGAGCACGGCGCCCGCGAGGGTGAAGCAGACCGCGGCGGCGAGGATGGCGGTCAGGGCGACGCCGAAGGTCGACTTGAAGACGTCGTCGCGGGTCAGGCCGATGCCGAGCACGGCCAGCGCGCCGTACAGCAGCGAGACGGTGAGCGCGGGGAGCCAGACCTGGTGGTCGCGGGTGCGGTCGAAGGTCGCGGTCGGGTTCCGGAAGATGCCGACCAGCAGCTCGCGCCAGGCAGGGCGCGGGCCGGAGACGTGCGGGGCGGACTGGCCGCCGGCCCGGTAGACCGCGACGTTGTCCTGGGCGTAACCCTGCTCCTGGGCGTATCCCGGCTCCTGGCCGTAGCCGTACTGCCCGCCCTGCCCGTCGTAGCCACCCTGGCCGCCGTAGCCGCCCTGGCCGGCGTCCGGGTACGGCTCGTCCGGGTACGGCTGCCCGTACTCCTGCGGGTACCCCTGCCCCTGGTAGGGGTACGGCTCGCCCCCGTACGGGTCGCCGCCGGTCGGGAAAGCCCGGGTGTGGCCGGGCTGGTCGGCGGCGTACGGGTCGTGCCCGTCCGGGCCCCCGTGACCCTGGCCGCCCCCCGGCGCCCCTCGGTGCGGGGCCGTGAAGTACTCCGGCCCGTCCGTCTGCCCGTACCCCCCGGGCGCTCCCGCCGGGGGCGGAGGAGCCGACCACCCGCCACGGGGGTCGGCACCCTGACCGCTGTCGTATCGATTACCAGCCACGTTCCGAAGGTACCCGTCCGGCTGACTCCGCGTCGGCCGGGCACAGGGCCGGGGCAGGTTTGCAGCGAGCCTGTGACGGCCGGGCCGGGGCCCCGGCGCCGCCCCGGCCCTCTCGTCGTCAGCGCTGCGCGGACACCTTCGGCGCGTGCACGGCGGCCGCGGCCGTCGTCCCGGCCGGGCAGCCGCCCGGGCCGGCCGAGGTGCGGACGGCGCCGACCGGCAGCAGCGTGCCGCAGGCGACCCGGATGCCGCTCGGCAGCTCGTTGTCGGCCTGGACGATCGCGCCGTCGCCGATCACCGCGCCGTCCAGCGCCGTCCGGTCGCCGATGGTGGCGTACGCGCCCACGATCGAGTCCTTGACCAGGCTGTCCGGGCCGATCGAGGCGCCGGGCAGGATCACGCTGCCCTCGACGATCGCGCCGGCCTCGACCACCGCGCCCTCGGAGACGACGCTGCCGCCGCTCAGCACCGCATCCGGGTGGACGGTCGCGCCGGGCAGCAGCAGGGCGTCGCCGGTCGGGCCGGGGACGGCCGGGGAGTCGACCTTGCCGAGCACCAGGTCGGCCGAGCCGCGGACGAAGGCGGCCGGGGTGCCGAGGTCCAGCCAGTACGAGGTGTCCACGACGCCGCGCAGCAGCGCGCCGGTGGCCAGCAGCTCGGGGAAGGTCTCGCGCTCGACCGAGACCTCGCGGCCGGCCGGGATGCGGTCGATCACGGACCGGGTGAAGACGTAGCAGCCGGCGTTGATCTGGTCGGTGACGATCTGCTCGGGCGTCTCCGGCTTCTCCAGGAACTCCAGGACCCGCCCGTTGCCGTCGGTCGGGACGAGGCCGAAGGCGCGTGGGTCCTCGACCCGGGTGAGGTGCAGGGTGACGTCGGCCCCGGCGGCCACGTGGCCGTCGCGCAGGGCCGCGATGTCGACGCCGGACAGGATGTCGCCGTTGAAGACCAGGACCGGCTCGTCGGGGCCGCAGGTGAGCCCGGAGGCGGCGTTGCGGATGGCGCCGCCGGTGCCCAGCGGCTCGCGCTCGGTCAGGTAGACCAGCTCGATGCCGTACGGGGTGCCGTCCTGGAAGTGGTCCTCGAAGACCTCGGCCAGGTAGGACGTGGCCAGCACCACGCGGGTGACCCCGGCGGCGGCCGCGCGGGCCAGCTGGTGCGCGATGAACGGGACGCCTGCCACGGGCAGCATGGGCTTGGGGGTGTGGGTGGTCAGCGGACGCAGTCGCGTGCCCTTACCACCGACCAGCATGATCGCCTCGGTCATGGTCTGCGCTGTTCCCCTTGTGGTCTCTGCGGCCCGGCCCGGCGGGCCGATACCTCCGTCGGTGGTCAGGACACCCGCCCGGTGGGCCGGAACGGGTCGACCGGCACAGGGCCGGTCCGGCGCCTACTGTATTTCCTTCCAACCGGGACGCCTCCCGGCGGTCCGGCGGTTGGCGCCCGGGCCGGACCGCTGCGGCCTTCGCCGCGAGCCGGGAAGCCGGGCGGGACCCGGTCGGACCGGGGCGGCGGGCCCGTTGCCGGGCCCGGCGGGACGCCCGCTCGCGGGCCCGGCGAAAAGCCCGGCCCGGCGGGCGCTCGTGGCACCCACCGGGCCGGGCAGTTGTGACAGAACTGTCGAACATCAGGACGTACTCACGGCCCTCTCGGGACCGTCCGCCGGTCCCGGGCGCCTACCGCCCGGTCCGGTCCGCCGGGTCTCAGGCGTCGACCGTCTCCGCCTGCGCCTCGGCCGGCGGGATCGCCTTGACCGAGTCGAGCAGCAGCTGGGCGACGTCGACCACCTTCAGGTGCTCCTTCGCGGCGCCCTCGTTCTTCTTCCCGTTGACCGAGTCGGAGAGCATCACCAGGCAGAACGGGCAGGCGGTGGAGACGATGTCCGGGTTGAGGGACAGCGCCTCGTCCACGCGCTCGGTGTTGATCCGCTTGCCGATGCGCTCCTCCATCCACATCCGCGCGCCGCCGGCGCCGCAGCAGAAGCCGCGCTCCTTGTGGCGGTGCATCTCCTGCTGGCGCAGACCGGGGACCTTGTCCATGATCTCGCGCGGCGGGCTGTAGACCTTGTTGTGGCGGCCCAGGTAGCAGGGGTCGTGGTACGTGATCAGGCCCTCGACCGGGTTGACCGGGACGAGCTTGCCCTCGTCGATCAGGTGCTGGAGCAGCTGGGTGTGGTGGATGACCTCGAAGTGACCGCCCAGCTGCGGGTACTCGTTGGCGATGGTGTTGAAGCAGTGCGGGCAGGTGGCGACGATCCGCTTCTTCGGAGCGTCCTCCAGCGCCGCGTTCAGGGTCTCGACGTTCTGGGCGCCGAGCATCTGGAAGAGGAACTCGTTGCCCAGGCGGCGGGCGGAGTCACCGGTGCAGGACTCCTCCTTGCCGAGGATCGCGAACTGCACGCCGGCGGTGTGCAGCAGCTCCGCGAAGGCCTTGGTGGTCTTCTTGGCGCGGTCCTCCAGGGCGCCGGCGCAGCCGACCCAGTAGAGGTACTCGACCTCGGCGGGGTCGATGTCCTCGCCGATCACCGGCACCTCGATGCCGGTCTCCTTCTTCAGCTCCTTGACCCAGTCGAGGCGGGCCTTGGTGGCCATGCCCCACGGGTTGCCCTTGTTCTCCAGGTTCTTGAGCATCGTCCCGGCCTCGGTCGGGAACGAGGACTCGATCATCACCTGGTAGCGGCGCATGTCGACGATGTGGTCGATGTGCTCGATGTCCACCGGGCACTGCTCGACGCAGGCGCCGCAGGTGGTGCAGGACCAGAGGACGTCCGGGTCGATGACGCCGTTCTCCTCGGCGGTGCCGATCAGCGGGCGCTCGGCCTCGGCCAGGGCGGCCGCCGGGACGTCCTTGAGCTGCTCGGAGGTGGCCTTCTCGGTGCCCTCCATGTCCTTGCCGCCGCCGGCCAGCAGGTACGGCGCCTTGCCGAAGGCGGCGCAGGCTC
>NZ_CP026498.1:6891869-6894200 GCF_002953255.1 Streptomyces sp. CB01881 | reverse complement strand
GACTGGCAGCGGCCGCACTCGGTGCAGGTGGAGAAGTCGAGGATGCCCTTCCAGGAGAAGTGCTCGACCTGGGAGACGCCGAAGACGGCGTCGTCGGCCGGGTCCTCGAAGTCGATCGGCTGACCACCGCTGGTCATCGGGCGCAGGGCGCCGAGCGCGGTGCCGCCGTCCTCCTCGCGCTTGAAGTAGATGTTGAAGAACGCCAGGAACCGGTGCCAGGCCACACCCATCGAGGGGTTGAGGCCGATGGTGGTCGCCCACGCGAACGAGATGCAGATCTTCAGCATCGCGAAGAAGTAGATCAGGTTCTCCAGCGTGCCGTGCGACAGGCCGCTGAGCGCGGAGACCAGCGGGTACGAGAACAGGTGCTCGGGCCCGTACGAGTCGACGCCGTTGAGGGCGCCCTCCAGGGCGCGCAGCATCAGGATGCAGAGACCGATGCCGAGGATCGTGTACTCGACGTAGAAGGCCTGCCAGGCGATCGAGCCGGCGAACCGGGACTTGCGGCCGGACCGGGACGGCAGGCTGAGCAGCCGGATCACGATCAGGGTGATGATGCCCAGCGTGGTGAGGGTGCCGAGCAGTTCGACGAAGAGCTGCCAGAGCATCCAGTGGCCGATGACCGGCAGCGCGAAGTCGGCGTCGAAGAGCTGGCCGAAGGCGTTGACGATGGTCAGCACCAGGCTGAAGAAGCCGACCGCGACGAACCAGTGCGCGACGCCGACGACACCCCAGCGGTTCATCCGGGTGTGGCCGACGAACTCGACCGCGACGGTCTTCACCCGCTGCGCGGGCTGCCCGAACCTGGTGGGGTCGGACTGGCCGGTCCGCACCACCTTGAAGATGTACAGCGCCGCACGGGCGGCGAGCGCGGTGCCGATCACGAACGTGACCAGCGAGATGACGATCGCTGCTAGTTGCATCGGCTCTCCGTCTCCTGCGGCTTTGCTGGGTTGGCGGTATCTCCAGAACGAGTGTACTCGTCGGTAACTTCCTGGGCCGACGGCCCGGACATTACCGTTTGTCAACTCTTCTCCAGAAGATGTTCAAGGTATGGCGGCAGTCACGTGAGCGCACACTCACCACGCCCGCCGGCCGGGCCCGCCCGGCCCCGGCCCCGTCACGTCCCAGCGGAACCGCTCAGCAAAGTTGAGCGCCACCGACTCATGGCTGTTGACGCTCCCCGCCGAGTCGTGCATCCTTGAGCCCGTAAAGCTCAACTCTTCCGTGGAGGTACCAACGATGGCACGCGCGGTCGGCATCGACCTCGGTACGACGAACTCGGTCGTCAGCGTCCTTGAGGGTGGCGAGCCCACCGTCATCACGAACGCCGAGGGTGCGCGGACCACGCCGTCCGTCGTGGCCTTCGCAAAGAACGGCGAGGTCCTCGTCGGTGAGGTGGCCAAGCGCCAGGCCGTCACCAACGTCGACCGGACCATCCGCTCGGTCAAGCGCCACATGGGCACCGGGTGGAAGATCAACCTGGACGGCAAGGACTTCAACCCGCAGCAGATCAGCGCGTTCGTGCTGCAGAAGCTGAAGCGCGACGCCGAGGCCTACCTGGGCGAGACGGTCACCGACGCCGTCATCACCGTCCCGGCGTACTTCTCCGACTCGGAGCGCCAGGCCACCAAGGAGGCCGGTGAGATCGCGGGCCTCAACGTCCTGCGCATCGTCAACGAGCCGACCGCGGCCGCCCTGGCCTACGGCCTGGACAAGGACGACCAGACCATCCTGGTCTTCGACCTCGGCGGCGGCACCTTCGACGTCTCGCTGCTGGAGATCGGCGACGGGGTCGTCGAGGTGAAGGCCACCAACGGTGACAACCACCTCGGTGGTGACGACTGGGACCAGAAGGTCGTCGACCACCTGGTCAAGGTCTTCCAGGCCGGCCACGGCGTCGACCTGTCCAAGGACAAGATGGCCCTCCAGCGTCTGCGCGAGGCCGCCGAGAAGGCCAAGATCGAGCTGTCCTCGTCCTCCGAGACCTCGATCAACCTGCCCTACATCACGGCCTCCGCCGAGGGCCCGCTGCACCTGGACGAGAAGCTCACCCGGGCCCAGTTCCAGCAGCTGACCTCGGACCTGCTGGAGCGCTGCAAGGTCCCGTTCCACAACGTGATCAAGGACGCCGGCATCTCGCTCTCCGAGATCGACCACGTCGTCCTCGTCGGCGGCTCGACCCGCATGCCCGCCGTCGCCGAGCTCGTCCGCGAGCTGACCGGCGGCAAGGACGCCAACAAGGGCGTCAACCCGGACGAGGTCGTCGCCATCGGCGCCGCGCTCCAGGCCGGTGTCCTCAAGGGCGAGGTCAAGGACGTTGCTCGACGT
>NZ_CP026498.1:6861773-6891859 GCF_002953255.1 Streptomyces sp. CB01881 | reverse complement strand
CGAGACCAAGGGCGGCATCATGACCAAGCTGATCGAGCGCAACACCACGATCCCGACCAAGCGCTCCGAGATCTTCACCACGGCCGAGGACAACCAGCCGTCCGTGCAGATCCAGGTCTACCAGGGCGAGCGCGAGATCGCCGCGTACAACAAGAAGCTCGGCATGTTCGAGCTGACCGGTCTCCCGCCGGCCCCCCGCGGCCTGCCCCAGATCGAGGTCACCTTCGACATCGACGCCAACGGCATCATGCACGTCGGCGCGAAGGACCTCGGCACCGGCAAGGAGCAGAAGATGACCGTCACCGGCGGCTCCGCGCTGCCGAAGGACGACATCGAGCGCATGATGCGCGAGGCCGAGCAGTACGCGGAGGAGGACCACAAGCGCCGCGAGTCGGTCGAGACCCGCAACCAGGCCGAGCAGCTCGTCTACTCGACCGAGAAGTTCATCGCCGACAACGCCGACAAGCTCCCGGCCGACGTCAAGACCGAGGTCGAGACCGCCATCGGCGAGCTCAAGGAGGCCCTGAAGGGCGAGGACATCGCGGCCATCCGCGACGCCTCCGAGAAGGTCTCCACCACCGCCCAGAAGCTCGGCCAGGCGCTCTACGCCAACGCCGACGCCGCGGGTGCCGCCCCGGCCGGTGACGCCGCCGGCGCCAAGGACGACGACGTCGTCGACGCCGAGATCGTGGACGACGAGAAGCCCAAGGGCGGTGCGGCATGACGGAGAAGCCGCAGGGTGCTGAGCCCGGCGACGACTCCGCCGCCGAGGAGGCCGTGATCAAGGCTGCCGAGGAGGCCGCCGCGGCCGGCTCGGCCGGCGGGGACGAGCTCGCCGCCGCCAAGCGCGAGGCGGCCGAGCGGACGGCCGACCTCCAGCGCCTCCAGGCCGAGTACCAGAACTACCGCAAGCGGGTCGAGCGCGACCGTCTGACGGTCCGGGAGATCGCCGTCTCCAACATCCTGGAGTCGCTGATCCCGGTCCTGGACGACATCGGCCGGGCCCGCGAGCACGGCGAGGTGACGGGCGGTTTCAAGTCCGTCGCCGAGTCCCTGGAGACGGTCGTGGCCAAGCTGGGCCTCCAGCAGTTCGGCAAGGAGGGCGAGCCCTTCGACCCGACCATGCACGAGGCGCTGATGCACAGCTACTCCTCGGACGTCACCGAGGACACCTGTGTCCAGATCCTCCAGCCCGGCTACCGGATCGGCGAGCGGATCATCCGCCCGGCGATGGTGGCGGTCGCGGAGCCCCAGCCGGGCACCCAGACCACCGCCGCGCCCGACGCCGACAAGGCTGCGGACGCCGACAAGGCCGACGGTGGCCCGGAGAGCTGACAACCCGTGCGCTGCGGAGTCGTACGTCGTCCAGTACGACGGCCGGCTCCGCAGCGCCGTCTCCGTCGACGGCAGGACGCCCCTGCCTGTTGACAGCACATTGACTATGGATCGTGGGAGGTGGCGGCAGCCATGAGCGGGCGGAGCGAGCGAATCGCCGAAAGGTGCGCTTTGCGCGAAGCGGCTGCCGAGCGACGCGAGGTGGGCGCATGAGCGAGCGCAGCGAGCGAATCAGTGACGGGTGCGCGTTCCGCGAAGCGGCTGCCGAGCGAAGCGAGGTGGGCGCATGAGCGAGCGCAGCGAGCGAATCAGTGACGGGTGCGCGTTCCGCGAAGCGGCTGCCGAGCGAAGCGAGGTGGGCGCATGAGCGGCAAGGACTACGTGGAGAAGGACTACTACAAGGTCCTCGGCGTGCCCAAGGACGCCTCCGCCACCGAGATCAAGAAGACGTACCGCAAGCTGGCCCGCGAGTTCCACCCCGACGCGAACAAGGGCGACAGCAAGGCCGAAGAGCGCTTCAAGGACATCTCCGAGGCCTATGACGTCCTCTCGGACGAGAAGCGCCGCAAGGAGTACGACGAGGCGCGCACCCTCTTCGCCAACGGTGGCTTCCGCTCCGGCGGCCCCGGCGGCGGCAACTACAGCTTCGACTTCGGTGACCTGTTCAACGGCAGCCAGGGCGGCCCCGCCGGCGGTGGCGGCGGCATCGGCGACGTCTTCGGCGGCCTCTTCAACCGCGGCGGCCGCCAGCCCCAGCCCCGGCGCGGGGCCGACGTCGAGACCGAGGTGACGCTCTCCTTCGAGGAGGCCGTCGACGGCGCGACCGTCCCGCTCCGGATGACCAGCCAGGCCCCCTGCCGCACCTGCAGCGGCACCGGTGCGAAGGCCGGCACCACCCCCCGGGTCTGCCCCACCTGCGTCGGCGCCGGCACCGTGAGCCGCGGTCAGGGCGCCTTCGCGCTCTCCGAGCCCTGCCGGGACTGCCGCGGCCGCGGCATGATCGTCGACGACCCGTGCACCGACTGCCACGGCAGCGGCCGGGCCAGTTCCGCCCGCACCATGCAGGTCCGGATCCCGGCCGGCGTCCAGGACGCCCAGCGCATCCGGCTCAAGGGCAAGGGTGCCCAGGGCGAGCGCGGCGGCCAGGCCGGCGACCTCTACGTCACCGTGCACGTCGACGCGCACCCCGTCTTCGGGCGCAAGGCCGACAACCTCACGGTGACCGTGCCGGTCACCTTCCCCGAAGCCGCTCTCGGCGGCACCATCGAGGTGCCGACGCTCAACGGCCCGTCGGTGAAGCTCAAGCTGCCCCCGGGCAGCGCCAACGGTCTCACCCTGCGGGCCCGCGGCAAGGGCGCCACCCGCAAGGACGGCACCCGCGGCGACCTCCTGGTCACCGTGGAGGTGCTGGTGCCGCAGCACGTCACCGGCGACGCGCTGACGGCCCTGGAGCAGTACCGCGAGGCCACCGTCTCCGACGACCCGCGAGCCGCCCTCTTCAAGGCGGCGAAGGGAGCGTGACGACCAGATGATCCCCGACAGCAGCCCCCTCGGCCCGATGGGCCCCATCGGCCCCGGGGTCGGCGAGGGTCTCCCCGGCGGCGCCCCGCGCGCCCGCCGCACCGCCCCGCCGCCGCAGTACGTCCTCACCGAGGACACCCCGGTCTACGTGATCTCGGTCGCCGCCGAGCTCTCCGGCCTGCACCCGCAGACCCTGCGCCAGTACGACCGCCTCGGCCTGGTCTGCCCGGACCGCACCGCCGGCCGCGGCCGGCGCTACTCCGCCCGCGACATCCAGCAGCTGCGCGAGGTCCAGCGCCTCTCCCAGGACGAGGGCATCAACCTGGCCGGCATCAAGCGGATCATCGAGCTGGAAAACCAGGTCACCGCCCTCCAGTCCCGCATCGCCGAACTCGCCGACTCCCTTGAGGGCGCCGCCACCACGCTCCAGCAGCGCGAGGCCACCATCCACGCCTCCTACCGCCGCGACCTGGTGCCCTACCAGCCGCCGACCCAGTCCAGCGCCCTGGTCGTCTGGCGCCCGAAGCGCTGACCCGGCCACGACGGCCCCTGCCGCCGGTTCCCTCCTGAACGGGGGGTGCCGGCGGCTGGGTGTTGATGAGAGAGTGCTGCATCAGGGCGACCGCCGGACGATCCGTCCGTCCTTGTGAGCCAGGCGCCGGATCGTGCTCTGCGTTTAAGATCCCTGGGCAGCGGACTTCAGTCGCGTTGACTTGTCCGGTCGACGACAAGGAGCCGAAAGTGAGTGATCGAGAACAGCTGGTGCACAACCACAGTCGCTCACCGATCCTGTCCTCAGACGCCCGCGCGCTCTACCTGAAGGCGTTGAACGAGGACGGCCGGCTCAGCCGAAGCAGCTGCACACCGCACGAGGCCGCCGCCCTCGACGAGTTGATGGAGCTCGGACTCCTCATATCGGACAGCGACGAGCCGGGTTCGCTGTTCGCCGCCGATCCCGCGAAACTCGCCGCCAGCCTGAGCTCGACATGGCAGCGCCAGGCGCTCGATCTGCTGGCCCGTGCCGTGGCAATTCCCGGCGACCTGGGCGAGCTGGCGGAAGCGTTCCACAATCCCGACCAAAGCGGTGGCCCCATTGAATACGTTCAGGGCCGGGCACTCATAAATCAACGGGTTCAGCAGGCGATGGCGAGCGGAATGACCGAAGGGCTCGCAATGCAGCCCGGCGGGCCGCGCCCCTCGGAACTGCTGACCTCGTTCATCCAACGCGATCTCGACATAATCCGCCATGGCGCGTCCATGCGGACGATCTACAACGCCAGCACCCGGCACCACCAACCGACCAGGGATTACGTATCCACGCTGGCCAAAGAGGGCTGGCAGTTCAGGACCCTGGACGAGCCTTACACGCGGCTCCTGATCGTCGACCGGCGCCTTGCCGTGATTCCGGTGGTGGGCGACCACGTGGCCGCTTTCGTCCACGATTCCGCGGTCATCAACTACCTCGCGGAAGAGGTGTTCGAGCGGAACTGGAGTCGGGCGCTCGACTTCGACGGCGACCGCACCATCCCGCAGCAGGTCGTCTCGCAGCTCAGGCACACGATCATCGACCTGCTGCTGGCCGGCACGAACCACCGGGTCATCGCCCGTCGGCTCGGCATCAGCGAACGCACGCTGGCCCGGCACATCGCGGAAATGCGCGAGGAACACAACGTGGACTCGCTGTTCCAGCTCGGCTACGTCCTCGGGCAGTCCTCCGGGACGACCGCCTGAGCGCCGACGCCACTGGCGTGCAGGAGTTTCCGGACTCGGGAGGAAACGATTCCTCGACGGCTCGGCCGTGCCGCCCGCGGTCCGCGCACGCGCAGGCCCGAGCCCGGGGAGGTGCCTTCCCCGGACGACCCCACGGCCGGACCGCCGCCCACACGGGCGGCGCCTCGTTCAAGCAGCACCAACGGCGGCCGGTCGCCGCGCGACCTCGACCCGAGTCCCCCCGCGAAACCGCCTAGCCCCGCACCTCTTCGGCCGGGCCGGGCAATTCGCGAGCACTCAATGCATCGTCATCTCACCAGTGGAAATCGTCGGCCAGGGCCTGAGTCGTCGACCCGGTTCCCTGACCGGGCACACTCTCGGAACCCGCATAACCCGCGCCGAGAGCGCCGACAGCGAAGATGGAAACGCCGACAACGGCGGACAGTACAGCCTTACGGACAAGTCGGTACATACGAGACACGGACCCATCCCTCCTTCTCAAGCTCCGCGAGCTGGACTTATAGCACTGGCGTCCACATGATGCCGCACGGCACGCTACGGTGTCATCTCCCCTACGGCGCAGGCAGCGTCATCTCTATGCCAGGCATCCAGATGACAGGGCGGAACGCTGGACGGAGCCGTCGGCACTGATAGACGATCAGTTCGCTCCCGATGGTCCGGCGGATGAAGCAGAGTTGCCGCTGTACCGTCAAATATCAGTCTGATGACTTCAGAATCTTTGAAGCAGCAACCAACCGCAGCGCCCACCGGCACCGCATCTTCCCCGGTCGGCCTTCCCCCGGAGTCGACAATGACCGAGCCCTACCTGCGTCACCACGACAGCCAGGCCCCTGAGGGCCGGCGTGCACGAGTCTTCCTGGCCGCGCCGCTGATGCGGTTGACCGGGCCGGCGGACAGTGTGGTGACCCTGGCCAGCCGGACGCGGCTGACGACGCTTCGCACCACGCTCCTGCGCAGCGGCGCCGCCGTGTACAGCGCGCACCACAGCGACGCCTGGACCATCGCCGGCCGGGCCCCCGAGCCGCGCGTCCCCTCCGACTTCCGCGCGCTGCAGTCCGCCGACCTGGTCTTCGCGTACGTCGGCGCGCCGCTCTCCGCCGGGGTCAGCCTGGAGCTCGGCTGGGCCTCGGCCCTGCGGAAGCCGATCGTCCTGCTGGTGGACGAGGCGATCACGCACAACCCGCTGATCGCCACCATCGAGCAGGTCGCCCCCGTGCTGCCGCTCGTCTTCGACGACACCTGGTCGCAGGAGGCCCTCCACCACACCGTGGAGACCGCCCTCGACTGGGCCGGCATGGCGCTCTCCCTGCGCGAGGGCTTCTGGACCGCCCCCGGCGAGCAGTTCACCGTCCCCCGTCAGCAGCCCCCGGCCGTCGGCCGGAGCGGCTACTGGCCGAGCAGCGCCGCCACCGGCTGATCGCGGCCCGCACCACGGCAGTTCACGCATCGGACTCCCCCGTCCGGGCTTCCCGCATCCGCCAGCCCAGCTGGAAGAGCGTCTCCGCGCCGTGACGGCGGCGGAGGCGGGCGATGTGGGCGGCGACGCTGCGCTCGCTGAGGTGGAGGCGGGTGGCGATGGTGCGCTGGGTGAGGCCCTGACGGAGCAGGTGCCCGACGCGGGTGGTGGTCGGGTGCGCGGTGGTGGCGGTCGCGGGGTGGTCGACGGGGGTGGCCCGGGACCAGTCGCGTTCGAAGAGGGCCACCAGGAAGGCCACCGTCGCGGGATTGTGGACGAAGGCCGCCCTGGTCTCGTCGTCGGCGGCGGGGACGACCGCCACCGAGCGGTCGAAGACCAGCATCCGCTGGTACGGCTCGTCCAGCACCCGGACCTCGGCGCCGTGTCCGGCCATGGACCGCACGTGCTCCACCACCACGCGGTCGGCGACGGCCAGCGGCTGGTAGAGGGTGCGCATCGCGCAGCCCCGCTTGAGCAGCGCGACGTCCTGGGGCATCGCCATCCGCAGGGCGGCGGCCGGACGGGGCCCGGGCTGGGCGGCGAGCAGTTCCTCCGTGCAGTCGGAGAGGAGCTCGGAGATGCGCTGCCGGATCCCGGCGGTGCCCTCGATGTGGACGGCCTCCAGCGGGACCGCCGGGCGGGGCACGGCGTCGTACGCGCGGATCAGGTCGTCCAGGGCGGCCGGGAGGCGTTCGGCGTGGACGAGCAACCGGGTTGCCTCGGTGCGGAGTTCGGCGCCCAGGCGGTCGCCGGCCGAGCGCGGGTCGACGGCCGTGTACCCGGCGGCCGGGTGCCTGGCGCAGGCCCGGTAGTCGGCGGCGGCCCGGTAGTCGGCGGCGGCCGGGACGAGCAGGCCCTGGTCCAACAGACCGGCCAGGGCGGGGCCGTCGGCCGGGGTGAGGGCGGCCGCGGACAGGTGGCCGCCGGCCGCGACGGCGGCCAGGTAGAGGGCCTGTTCGGCGGCGGTGGGCCCGGCGGACGCGGCGGCGGCGGGTTCACCGTTCATCGGGGCCGCCCCTCATCAGCCAGCCGAGCTGGAACAGCGTCTGCGCGCCGTACCGGTCGCGGAGGCGGGAGATGTGGGCGGCGACGGTGCGTTCGCTGAGCCCCAGCCGGGTGGCGACCGCGCGTTGGGTGAGGCCGCGGGCGAGGAGACGGCCGACCCGGTCGGGGGTGTCGCGGGTGGGGCCGTTGGCGTGGGCGGCGGTCCAGTCGGGGGCGTCGGCGCGGGCCCAGTCGCGTTCGAAGGCGTTGACCAGGAAGGCGATCGCGGCCGGGTCGGTGATGAACGCGGCGGTGCTGTGGTCCTCGTTGGCGGAGAGCACCGCCACCGAGCGGTCGAAGACGAACATCCGCTGGAACGGCTCGTCCAGGATGCGGATCAGCGACCCGTGCCGGGTGACCTCGTCGGCGTAGGCGAGGGCGGCGGGGGCCGAGACGGCCACCGGCTGGTAGACGGTCCGCAGCGAGCAGCCGCGTTGCAGGAGCTGGAGGTCCTGCGGGAGGGCGATCTTCAGGGCCTCGGCGGGGCGGTGGCCGGGCTGGGCGGTGAGGACCTCGGTGCGGCAGTCGGAGACCAGCTGCGAGATGCGGTGGCGGATGTGGACGTGGCCCTCGATGTAGACGGCGCCGCCGGAGCGCTCGGGCGGCCGGGGCATGGCGTCGTAGGCGCGGGTGAGGGAGTCGAGGGCGCCGGGGAGGTTCTCGGCGCGGACGAGCAGCCGGGTGGCCTCGCTGAGCAGTTCGGCGCCGAGCCGGTCGCTGACCGAGCGCGGGCTGACGGCGGTGTAGCAGGCGTCCATGGGGTTGGGCATCAGCAGGCCGATGTCGACGAGCCGGCCCAGCGCGGCACGGTCGTCCTCGGCGACGTCGGCGGACGGGATGCGGCCGCCCGCGTCGAGGATGGCCAGGTAGAGCCGGCGGGCCTCGTCGTCGGGCTCACCGGACGCCCCGGCAATGCCCGGAGCGGCCGTCGGGTCCGCCGTCACCTCGAACACTCCCTGCCGGATGGATCTCGGATACGCCTGTACTTCGCGGTCTGTGCTTCTGGGTCCGTACGCGGGGGCGCGTGCCCCGCAGCCGGTGCTTCGGGTACGCAGGTGCCGTGGCCGCCAGGTGTCCCGCCCGCTTGCCGGTCATGATCCCAGCACCGCGCGCAGCACGCGATCACGGTACTGCGAGCCGGCGGACCCCCGGGTCCCGGGTGCCGTCGCACGCCGGGAGGCCGGGGGCCGCCGGTGCCACGCCAATGTCCTGGTGCTTCCGGCGAGGCGGAGCAGCAACGCCTCGCCGACTCCGGTCCCGGGTGCCATCACCACACATGGCGTCCGGCCGGCGCTCTTCCCCCCGATATGCAGGTACGGACGTGCCGTGAGCATCCAGTTCTGAAGAGCAAGTCACCACCATCGGGCTGCGGTTGCCCGGACGACCTGGCGTGGCTCCACCCTCACAGCGTGACGGCCGGTGAACAAGTGCCGCCCGAGTGCATGTTCTCGCAATTGCAGGAACCTGCATCCGGCGGTCGGCGCGGGTTCCCGCGCGACGCGCCGCCGGTGTGCATAACCGCTGGTCACGAGGGTAGGCCCGTGGAGTCCGACCGTCCGGTCATTCGGTACGGAAGGGCGGGCCCGATGACCGGCCCGCGCGTGGCCCGACCGCGTGCCGCCGCCCGGCGCGCCGGCGGCCGTCCGCCCTCGCGGCAGCCGACGCCCGGTCAGCGCGCCAGCAGCCGCCCGCCGGCCAGCCCGGCCGCGGTGCCGGCGGCGGCCACGGCCCAGGCGGCGACCAGCAGGACGAAGAGCCCTGCGGCCAGCCCGGTGAACCCCGCGAAGCCGGTGTGCCGGGCGAGCGCGGCCGCGCCGGTGACGCAGGTGCCGATCGGGAAGGTGTACGCCCACCAGGTCATCGCGAAGGCCATCCCGGCCCGGCGGGCGCGCAGGTTGGCGGCGGTGGCGACGGCGAGCCAGAGCATCGCGACGCCGAGCACGGCCACGCCGTACAGCTCGGCGAAGGCGAGGGCGGCGGGGGCGAGTTGGGGGGTGACCGGGCGGGCGGCGTCGGCGAGCTGGTGGACCGCGGTGGTGGACTGGCCGAGCGGGCCGAGCACCAGGAAGAGCGACGGGGTGAGCGCCAGGGCCGGGATCTTGCTGTGCACCAGTCCGGTGAGCACCACCGGCAGCATGGCGAGGGTGGCCAGCAGGCCGACTCCGAGCAGGGCCCAGCAGCCGTACAGCATGGCCTGCTGCGGGGTGCCGGCCGGCAGGTGCGGGACGAGTGCGGGGCCGGTGGAGGCGGCGACCAGCGGGGCGACGACCGGCAGCAGCCAGGTCGGGTTGGCCTCCAGCGGGGAGACTGCGTGCCGGGTGATCATCAGGTAGGGGATGCCGGCCGCGACCGCCAGCGCGTACAGGGTGCCGGCGCTCCAGAGCACCGCGTCCAGGGCGACGGCGGGGCCGGTGCCGATCACCCGCGAGCCGAGCACCAGGGTGCCGAAGCCGACCGAGAGCAGGGCCATCGGCGGACAGCCGTAGAAGACGGCGGTGGCCGGGGTGTCCAGCAGGTGGCCGCGGGCGGCGGCCCGGTGCCGGGTGAGGTGGAGCACCCGGGCGGTCCCGAGCACCACCAGCGCGGCCAGCCCGAGGCCCCACATCAGCTCGCCGAACCCGATCAGCCCGGGGAGCATGACGGGCAGTGCGGCGGCGCCGTTGCCGACGATCGCGGTGCCCATGACCGCCGCGTACCAGTTCGGGCTCAGCTGGGCGAGGTCGGGACGGACGTGCAGGAACGGTCGGGGGCTGTCGATCACGGTGGCCATGGAATCCACCGTGCCGTCGGCGGCCGCGCTCCGGTAGCGGCCGGAGCTCTATGAGGGCATAGCCTGAACCTATGGCCCTCTCCCCCCGCGTCCCCGAACTCGGTGCCCTGGAGTTGCTGCTCGCGGTGGCCCGGCTGGGCAGTGTCGGCCGGGCCGCGGCCGAGCTGGGGGTGAGCCAGCCGACCGCCAGCGCCCGGATCAAGGGCATGGAGCAGCAGATCGGCGTCCCCCTGCTGGACCGCTCGCCCCGGGGCAGCCGGCCGACCGAGGCGGGCCGGCTGGTGGTCGAGTGGGCCCGCCAGGTGGTGGAGGCGGCGCAGGCGCTGGACGCCGGGATCGACGCACTGCGCGAGCGGCGGGACGCCCGGCTGGTGGTGGTGGCCAGTCTGACCGTCGCCGAGTACCTGATGCCGGGCTGGCTGCTGGCGCTGCACGAGGCCAGTCCGGGGACGGCGGTGACGCTGCGGACGGCCAACTCGGCGGACGTCGCCGGGCACGTGCTGGCCGGGGACGCGGACCTCGGCTTCGTCGAGGGCCCGTCCACCCCGCGGGGGCTGGCCGGCGCGGTGGTGGCCGCCGACCGGCTGGTGGTCGTGGTCGCCCCCGGCCACCCCTGGGCGCGCCGCCGGGCCCCGCTGACCGGGGCCGAGCTGGCGGCGACGCCACTGGTGCTGCGCGAGCCCGGTTCGGGCACCCGGGAGGTACTGGAGATGGCGCTGGCGCCGTACGGGGGCGCAACGCAACCACGACTGGAGCTGGCCTCGTCGACGGCGCTGAAGGCGGCGGCGATGACCGGTGCCGGGCCGGTCTGCCTGAGCGAGCTGGCGGTGGTGGAGGAGCTGGCGACCCGGCGGCTGGTGGCGGTGCCGCTGGCGGAGGGGCTGGACCTGCGGCGCCCGCTGCGCGCGGTCTGGCCGGCCGGGCGGCGGCCGAGCGGCCCGGCCCGGGAACTGCTGACGCTGACCCGGCGCTCGCCGGGCCGCGAACCCCACAACCGTTCATCCGGAAGTCGAGCCGTGGAAAGTTGAGCGGAATAGACTCAACTTAGTGCATGCTGTAGTCAGCAGGGTCCGGGCACCAGCCCGGGATCCACGCACCAGCAGGGATCCACGCACGGCAAGCGGGATCCACGCACGAGCAAGGAGGACACCCCAGCAGTGGACGCCAGCAAGTTCACCACCAAGACGCAGGACGCCCTGTCCGCCGCAATCCGGCAGGCGGGCGCCGCGGGCAACCCGGACGTCAAGCCGGTGCACATCCTGATCGCCCTGCTGGAGCAGCCCGAGGGCATCGCCAGGCCGCTGCTGGAGGCGGTCGGCGCGGACGCCGGCCGGGTCGACGACGGCGCGCGCCGGCTGCTGGCCGCGCTGCCCAGCGCGATGGGCTCCACCGTCGCCGCCCCGCAGCTGGCCCGCGACACCCTCGCCGTGCTCACCGAGGCCGGCAAGCGCGCCGACGACCTGGACGACCAGTACGTCTCCACCGAGCACCTGATGGTCGGCCTGGCCGCCGAGGGCGGGGCCGTCGCCGATCTGCTGGTGCAGCAGGGCGCCACTCCGAAGGCGCTGCTCGCCGCCTTCAAGGACGTGCGCGGCAGCGGCCGGGTCACCTCGCCGGACCCCGAGGGCACCTACAAGGCCCTGGAGAAGTACGGCACCGACCTCACCCAGGCCGCCCGGGACGGCAAGCTCGACCCGGTGATCGGGCGGGACCAGGAGATCCGCCGGGTCGTCCAGGTGCTCTCCCGCCGCACCAAGAACAACCCGGTGCTGATCGGCGAGCCGGGCGTCGGCAAGACGGCCGTGGTCGAGGGCCTGGCCCAGCGGATCGTCGCCGGGGACGTCCCGGAGTCGCTGCGCGGCAAGCGCCTGGTCTCGCTGGACCTCAGCGCGATGGTCGCCGGCGCCAAGTACCGGGGCGAGTTCGAGGAGCGGCTGAAGGCCGTCCTGAACGACATCAAGCAGAGCGACGGCCAGGTCGTCACCTTCATCGACGAGCTGCACACCATGGTCGGCGCGGGCGCCGGCGGCGACTCCGCGATGGACGCCGGCAACATGCTCAAGCCGATGCTGGCCCGCGGCGAGCTGCGGATGGTCGGCGCCACCACGCTGGACGAGTACCGCGAGCGGATCGAGAAGGACCCCGCCCTGGAGCGCCGCTTCCAGCAGGTGCTGGTCGGCGAGCCCAGCGTGGAGGACTCGATCGCCATCCTGCGCGGCCTCAAGGGCCGGTACGAGGCGCACCACAAGGTGCAGATCTCGGACGCCGCCCTGGTCGCCGCCGCCACCCTCTCCAACCGCTACATCACCTCCCGCTTCCTCCCCGACAAGGCGATCGACCTGGTCGACGAGGCGGCCTCCCGGCTCCGGATGGAGATCGACTCCTCCCCGGTCGAGATCGACGAACTCCAACGCTCCGTGGACCGGTTGCGGATGGAGGAGCTGGCCCTGGAGAAGGAGTCGGACCCCGCCTCGGTCGACCGGCTCGACCGGCTGCGGCGCGATCTCGCCGACAAGAACGAGCAGTTGAGCGTGCTCACGGCGCGCTGGGAGCAGGAGAAGAAGAGCCTCAACCGGGTCGGCGAGCTCAAGGAACGTCTCGACGACCTGCACGGCGCCCTCGAACGCGCCCAGCGGGACGGCGACTTCGAACGCGCCTCCAAGCTGATGTACGCCGAGATCCCGGCCGCCGAGCACGAGCTGGCCGAGGCGCAGGAGCGCGCGGCCACGGCGGACACCGATGCCGGGTCCGCCTCCCCCGCCATGGTCAAGGAGGAGGTCGGCCCGGACGACGTCGCCGACGTGGTCGCCTCCTGGACGGGCATCCCGGCCGGCCGGCTGCTGGAGGGCGAGAGCGCCAAACTCCTGCGCATGGAGGACGAGCTGGGCCGCCGCCTGATCGGCCAGACCGAGGCCGTCCAGGTCGTGTCGGACGCGGTGCGCCGCACCCGTTCCGGCATCGCCGACCCGGACCGGCCGACCGGCTCCTTCCTCTTCCTCGGCCCCACCGGCGTCGGCAAGACCGAACTCGCCAAGGCCCTGGCCGACTTCCTCTTCGACGACGAGCGGGCGATGGTCCGCATCGACATGAGCGAGTACGGCGAGAAGCACTCCGTCTCCCGCCTGGTCGGCGCCCCGCCCGGGTACGTCGGCTACGAGGAGGGCGGCCAGCTCACCGAGGCGGTCCGCCGCCGCCCGTACAGCGTGGTGCTGCTGGACGAGGTGGAGAAGGCCCACCCCGAGGTCTTCGACGTGCTGCTCCAGGTGCTGGACGACGGCCGGCTCACCGACGGCCAGGGCCGGACGGTGGACTTCCGCAACGCGATCCTGATCCTCACCTCCAACCTGGGCAGTCAGTTCCTGGTGGACCAGAGCACCCCGGAGGAGCGGAAGAAGGCCCTGGTGCTGGACACCGTCCGGGCCGCGTTCAAGCCGGAGTTCCTCAACCGGCTGGACGACATCGTGGTCTTCGACCCGCTGGGCACCGCCGAGCTCAGCCGGATCGTCGACCTCCAGGTGGCGAAGCTCGGCGAGCGGCTGCGCGAGCGGCGGCTCACCCTCCAGGTCGGCGAGGCGGCCCGGGACTGGCTCGCGCTCACCGGCTACGACCCGGCGTACGGCGCCCGTCCGCTGCGCCGCCTGGTGCAGTCCGCGATCGGCGACCAGCTCGCCCGGGCGATCCTCTCCGGCCAGGTGCACGACGGCGACACCGTCCTGGTCGAACGGGACGAGGAGGCCGACCGCCTCACCGTCCGTGCCCGCGGGCCGCTGGAGAAGTAGCGCGCCCGGGCCCGGCCCGCGGTGGGCCGCCCCTGCGGGAGGGGCGGCCCACCGCCGTGTTCACCCTCGGTGTCCGCCGCCCCTCCGGCAAGATCCTTCCCGTCCCGCCACCCCTGTGAGGCCGGGCCCGGATGAGGCAGGATGGGAGGTGGAAAGGGCGGCCTCTCATTGCCGGCCACCACGTGCACTGAGAAATGAGGACCCCCATGAGCATCGATCCGTCGTCCATCCCGTCGTTCGGCCTGCCGCAGGGCGGGCAGCCGGGTGGCGGCCAGGGCGGCCGACCGGCCGGCCCGCCGCCGATCATCGTCCCGGACCAGGCCCTGGTGACCCAGCTGCTGGACCAGATGCAGCTCAAGCACGTCGTGGACGAGGAGGGCGACCTCACCGCCCCCTGGGAGGGCTTCCGCGTCTACTACATGTTCCGCGGCGAGCAGAAGGAGCTCTTCGCGGTCCGCGCGTTCTACGACCGCGCGCACCCGCTGGAGGACAAGGCCGAGCTCCTCGACCTCATCGACGAGTGGAACCGTGAGACCCTCTGGCCCAAGGTCTACACCCACACCCACGAGGACGGCGTGGTCCGCCTGATCGGCGAGGCCCAGATGATCGTCGGCACCGGCGTGAACCTGGACTACTTCGTCACCACCACCGCCAACTGGACCCAGGCCGCCGTCGGCTTCGAGCAGTGGATCGTCGAGCGCCTCGGCCTCCAGAAGGAGATCGAGGGCGAGGAGGGCGACGGCCAGGCCCCCGAGGGCACCGACGAGGCCTGACCCCCGAGCGTCAGCACACGGCACGGCCCGCCACCGGCACACCCCGGCGGCGGGCCGTCCTTGTCCCCGGCCGCCGCACGGCCCCGGGATGGGGCCGACACCGAGGCGTGAGGAGCCGCCATGGGTACGAGGCCGCTGCTGAACCGCAGGCCGGACGGGCTGGGCACGAGCAGCACTTCTACGGCCTCACGTACGACCCCGACACCGAGGTGCTGGTCACCGCACGACCTGCTGGTCGTCACCGACGAGGTCTACGAGCACCTGGTGTTCAGCGGCGGCCGGCCCGACCGCCGCCCTGCCCGGCATGCGCGAGCGGGCCGTCTCCATCTCCTCCGCCGGCAAGACCTTCTCCTTCATGGGGTGGAAGGTCGGCTGGGTCAAGCCCTGCTCGCCTACCCACAAGTCCGAGCCGGCGCCCGGTCCACCGATCGCAGTAAGGAGCAACTGATTACTATCCGACGGTAATCATTTCTGGGCAGGGGGAACGCCGCCTACGGGTGGCGCCCGATTGCGGGGGGAAACACATGTCGGATCCTGATATGTCCTTGGAGCTCAAGGTCAATCCGGCCGAGCTGGACGGCTGCGGACAGAGCGCCCAGCACATAGGCGGTCTCATACCGGGCGAGACGTCGAAGATCACCGAGCCGTGCAACCAGACCGCCACCGGTCTGCGGGGCTTTCTCACCGCCGCCGCCATCACGAACTGCGGCACGAACTGGAAGACGCTGCTGGACAAGCTCGGCGGCGACATGGGCGGCGTCGGCACCAAGCTCGCCGCATCGGCCGCCTACTACCGCCAGGTCGAGAAGGACATCCACACGAGCATGAGGAACCCGGCCGCCCCGATCCCGGACGAGCCGGACCCCTTCGGCACGACCGTCGTCCCGGGCCCCGTGAAGCCCTCCAGCGCGAAGGCGGCCGAGTAACCGATGGACATCAAGACCCTTCACGACGCCGACGTCATCGGCATCATCACCGCGAAGAACGCCTTCGACACCCTCGCCACCGCCTTCGGCCAGCACAAGGACAACTGGCAGACCGAGGTCATCGACCGGCTGAACCGCTCCCAGTGGACGGGCACCGCCGCCGGCCACGCCCAGGCCCGGATCCAGCTCCTGGAGAACGAGCTCCAAGCCGCCCAGCAGGAGATCGGCCTCGTCAGCAGGGCCCTGCAGGACGCCTACGACGGCTTCGCCGCCGCCCAGTCACACCTGATCAGCGCCCTCGACGACGCCAAGACCCACAAGCTGACCGTGGCCGCCGACGGCGGGATCACCTGGGACAACGACCCGAACTCCGCGAACTTCGCCGGCACCGACGCCGAGAACCAGGCCAAGCAGATCCAGGCCCGGATCACCGCCGCGCTCAACGAGGCCGACCACGCGGACCAGACCATCAACACCCGGCTCGCCCACCTCGCCACCAACGCGAGCAGCGGCACCGGCCTCGACTCGGCCACCGTGAAGGCCGACACGGACGCCGCCAACGCGCTCCAGCAGATCCCCGCCGCCGGCACCGACCCGAACAGCGTCAAGGCCTGGTGGAACGGCCTGACCGATGCTCAGCAGCAGCGGATGATCCTCAACCACCCGGACCAGGTCGGCAACCTCGACGGCATCCCCGCCGCCGCCCGCAACCAGGCCAACCGGACCAACCTGAAGAACCTGATCCAGGACCGCCAGCGCCAGATCGCCGACCTCGGCCCCGCGCCGGCCGCCACCGTGGGTACCGGCAGGTTCATCCGCCCGAACCCCGCCTACACGGAGTGGAAGGCCAAGCGCGACGCCCTGCAGGAGAAGCTCGACGGCTTCCAATCCATCCAGGACCGGCTCGACGGCAAGAAGGACGGTGGTGCGGGCGGGCCGAACTCCGACCCGCCGCTGCTGTTGCTGGGGATCGGTGATCAGGGGCAGGGCCGTGCGATCGTGTCCTGGGGTGACCCGGACAAGGCGCGCAACGTCTCGTCCCTGGTGCCCGGGCTGAACAGCACCATGGCGGGCGTCGGAGGCGGCGACGCCATGACGGCGAAGCGCATCTACGATTCCGCGGTGAGCAGCGCGGGGCCCAACGAGACGCCGAGTGTCGCCTCTGTGTTCTGGTTGGGGTACGACGCCCCGCAGTTGGACGGTCCATCGGTGCTCACCGAGGACCGGGCGGTCGCGGGCGGGGCTGACTACAACAAGTTCCTCACCGGACTCCGGGCCACCCATGAGGGGGCGCCGGCGCACATGACCGCGCAGGGGCACAGCTACGGCTCCCTGGTGGTCGGGAAAGCCACCCAGCACCCCGGCGGCCTGCCCGTCGACGACATCGTCCTGGTCGGCAGCCCGGGCGTCGGGGTGGACAAGGCGACGCAGCTCGGGATCGGTGCGGATCACGTGTACGTCGGCACGGCCAAGTACGATCCCGTCGCGGACGCGCCGTCCCCCGGGATGCTCATTCCCGGTTGGGCCGCGGTCGAGGCGATCACGAATCCCGACGGGTCGTGGCACGGCACGGACCCGGCGAGCGAGAGCTTCGGCGGGCAGCGCTTCTCGGTGGCGGACGGGACCATCACCGACTCGCACGACAACTACTTCGGGAAGCACGGCGCGGGCGGCGACTCGCTCCCCAACATCGGGAAGATCGTGAGCGGCCACGGGAACACGATCACCCGGCAGGACCCACGGTGAGGGCCCCGACATGGCGCGTGACCGTGCCGGGGGTCGTGCTGGCGCTCCTCGTCGGCTGGCTCGCCTGGCCGGAGCAGAAGGAACCCACCGTGCCGGTCGAGCAGGCGCAGCACCGGGTCGAGGGCGAACTCGCCGATGTCGCTGGGGCCTTCCACCCGGGGCTCCAGTGGGCTGAGACGAAGTTCGAGAGCAACCCCGACCTGACCGGGTTCTGCGGAACGTCCGGGTGCAGGAAGACGGGTCGCACGGAGATGATCGCCAAACAGGCGGCCCGGGTCCGGATCGCCTCCAGGCGGGGTCAGGAGCCGCTCGACCTCGTCCAGGCGCTCTGGAAGGGAAAGGGCTACCCGGTCGAGCGCTCCGAGGGCGCGGTGGAAGTGAGGGGCTCGGGGTTCACCCTCTGGTTCGCCGTGCGTGTGAACGGTTGCGCGGAGGTCCGAGCCACCCTGACCGATGTCACCGACACCACCGATGCCAACGGCAACGGCGGGTTCCTCCATGGACCGCTGAACTACGCCGACCAGTGCGCGACGGTCGACGACCCGTACTGGTCGAGCTGAGGCACGAGTCGGGCCGGGGCGGCGGGCGCGCATGCTTGTCCGCCGCCCACCGGCCGTCAGAAGATGTCCCCCACGACGAGCTGTGAGGAGCCTTTCGCATGGGAACCAGGCCGCTGCTGAACCGCAGGCTGGACGGGCTGGGTACGACGATCTTCGCCGAGATGTCGGCCCTCGCCACCGCCACCGGCTCGATCAACCTCGGCCAGGGCTTCCCGGACACCGACGGACCCGAGGAGATCCGCGAGGCCGCCGTACGGGCCCTGCGCGACGGCCGTGGCAACCAGTACCCGCCCGGCCCCGGTATCCCCGAGCTGCGGCAGGCCGTCGCCGGGCACCAGCAGCGCTTCTACGGCCTCACGTACGACCCCGACACCGAGGTGCTGGTCACCGCCGGCGCCACCGAGGCCATCGCCGCCGCCCTGCTCGCCCTGCTGGAGCCGGGCGACGAGGTCATCGCCTTCGAGCCCTTCTACGACTCGTACTCCGCGTGCATCGCCATGGCCGGCGCCACCCGCGTCCCGCTCACCCTGCGCGCGCCCGGCTTCCGGCCCGACCTGGACGAGCTGCGGGCGCTGATCACCCCGCGCACCCGCCTGCTGCTGATCAACACCCCGCACAACCCCACCGGCCTGGTCCTCACCCCCGCCGAGCTCGCCGCGATCGCCGGACTCGCCGTCGAACACGACCTGCTGGTCGTCACCGACGAGGTCTACGAGCACCTGGTGTTCAGCGGCGGCCACCACCCGATCGCCGCCCTGCCCGGCATGCGCGAGCGGACCGTCTCCATCTCCTCCGCCGGCAAGACCTTCTCCTTCACGGGGTGGAAGGTCGGCTGGGTGACCGCGAGCGCCCCCCTGGTCGCCGCCGTCCGCACCGCCAAGCAGTACCTGACCTACGTCAGCGCCGGGCCGTTCCAGTACGCCGTCGCCGAGGCCCTGCGCCTCCCCGACGGCTACTTCGACGATTTCCGGGCCGACATGCTCCGCAAGCGGGACCTGCTCGGCGACGGGCTGGCGGCCGCCGGCTTCGCCGTGTTCCAGCCGCAGGGCACCTACTTCATCACCACCGACATCACACCGCTGGGCGAGAAGGACGGCGTCGAGTTCTGCCGCTCCCTCCCCGGGCGCTGCGGCGTCGTCGCCATCCCCAACGCCGTCTTCTACGACGACGCCGAGGCTGGGCGGAGCCTCGTCCGGTTCACCTTCTGCAAGCGCGACGACGTCCTCGCCGAGGCCGTCACGCGGCTCCGGCGGCTCTGACCGATCCGGCCGGGTCGCCGATCCCGCCGGAGGAGGCGGTGACCCGGCCCAGCCGGATCCCCCCACCCGGCGGGATCGGCGGGATGTTCTGACCATTCGTCAACTTGCCCGACGGGCACGGGTGTTCGCTGCCTGTTAGGCATTCGGCATGCCTGTCGGGCAGGACCGCGGGGGAGCGTGGACCGCCTTGCGCCGGGAGCGTGGGAGGGTGGGGCGCACGGGGCTCGTGGGCGGCGTGCGTGCAGAGCGCACGGCGCATCAGCCGGTGCGAGGGGCGCGCGCTGTGCAGAGTCGCACACCGGGTCGATCAGAGCGGGGAAGCAGGTGTGCCCGAAACGGTGAATGCTTGACAAAGTTGGGTAAATCACCGGCGGACCCGGCGTATTCATGCTTCTCTGCTGCTGAATCTCCAGCCGGAATCCTTCCTTCCACGGTCGGCCGCGCCCTGGACCGCACAGCCACGAACAGCCTCGCCTTTGCCTGGCCCTACTCGCTGCTGCTCGACGGGCGCGCACGGAGCTGAAACGCGGAGCCGAGCATGCTCACCACACTGCAGACCTCCTACACGGACACCCGCGCCGGTGACCTGGCCTGGTGCCTGGGCGGCGAAACCCTGCCCGCTCTCGCCGTCCGCGACCTCAGACTGGACGGTGCCGGGCGTCCCGGTCCGCCCGGCACCCTGCAGCTGCGGCTGCTCGGCGCATCGCACCAGGTGGTGATCGCCGCCGGACCGGGCGAGTGCCTGGAGACCGTCGCCTGCCTGCCCGGCCGCCGGACCCCGCTGCCGGCCCGGGTGGCCAAGCAGGTCGACGGCTGGGAGTACGAGTTCGCGGCCCGGATCGAGGCGCTGCCGCCGCACGACTTCGCCGCCCGCGCCCAGGAGTTGCTGGCCCTGGTCGAGGGGCACCCGCGCGGCCTGGCCGGGGTCTTCCCGGGCGATCCGAGCGCCTTCACCGCGCTGGTTGCCCAGGGCGGCGCGGACCGGCTGCTCTGGCGCACCTGGCACGCCTACCCGCAGGAGGGGCAGCTGGTCTGCACCCGCTCCTCGCTCGTGGTGTCCCGGTGAGCACGGCAACCGCCAGAAGCGGTCATACGGCCGCAGACCGGCCCCCATTCGTACGCAGGAACGATCCGTCAACCCGACGTATCGCACTGTCCGTCGAATGGACGCAGCCACCCGTACCGAACGTCGCCTAGCGTTTGTTCGTGATCAACCATCCGGCCGGTCCCCCCGCACAGCCGGGACTCGACCTCGACGACGGCAGCCCACTCCGGCTCGGGCGGAGCCTGACCCCCCTGCCCGCCCGCCGTCGGTGCCGGCTGCGTGCCCGCCCCCGGCTCGCCCGGCTCACCGTTCTGCTGGCCTCGTTCGTCTGCGCGGCCTGCGGACTCGTCTACGAGCTCGAACTCGTGGCGCTCGGCAGCTACCTGCTCGGGGACTCCGTCACCCAGACGTCCGTCGTGCTCTCCGTCATGGTGTTCGCGATGGGCCTGGGCTCCCTGCTCGCCAAGCGCTTCACCCGCCGCCCGGCCACCGCCTTCGCCCTGGTCGAGTGTGCGCTCGCGCTCACCGGCGGGCTCTCCGTCCTCGCGCTGTACTCCTGCTGGGCCTGGATCGGCCGCTACCAGGCCGCGATGGTCGGCCTGACCTGCCTGATCGGCGTCCTGATCGGCGCCGAGATCCCCCTGCTGATGACGCTCATCCAGCGCATCCGGCGCGAGGACGCCGGGCGGGCCGCGGCCGACCTCTTCGCCGCCGACTACGTGGGGGCGCTGATCGGCGGGCTGGCCTTCCCGTTCCTGATCCTGCCCACGTTCGGGCCCGGCACCGGCGCCCTGGTCACCGGCGCGGTCAACGCGGTCGCCGGGGCCGCCGTGGTGCTCTGGCTGTTCCGCGAGGAACCGGCCCCGCGGATCCGGATGCTGCTCTGGTGCTGCTGCGGGCTCGTCCTGACCGCCCTCGCCGCGGCCGCCGCCTGGTCCGGCGCGATCGAACGGGCCGCCCGGAGCGCCCTGTACGGCCCGCAGGTCCGCTTCGCCGCCCACGGCCGGCACCAGGAGATCGTGCTCACCGGCCCGGCCGAGGGCCCGCTGCGGCTCTACCTGGACGGGCGGCTCGCGGTCTGCGGCCCCGACGAGTACCGGGGCAGCGAGGCGCTGGTCCACCCGGCGATGGCGGCCGGGCCGGACGCCCGGGTGCTGCTGCTCGGCGGCGGCGACGGGCTCGCCCTGCGCGAGGTGCTGCGGCACGGAGGGGTCCGCTCGGTCCTGGTCGTCGACGCCGACCCGGCGCTCACCCGGCTGGCCCGGACCGACCCGGGCCTGGCCGCGCTCTCCGGCCACTCGCTGGACGACCCCCGGGTCAGGACCGCCGACGCCGACCCGCTGGAGTGGCTGCGCAGCGTCCGCACGGGCGACCGCACCTTCGACGTCGTCCTCGCCGACCTGCCCGCCCCCGACGAGGCCGGCACGGTCACGTTCCACTCGCAGGAGTTCTACGGCCTCACCACCCGGCTGCTCTCCCCCGGCGGGCGGATCGCCGTCCGGGCCGGCGACGAGCGCAACGGCGACGAGCGGAACGGCCTCTGGCAGGTCGAGTCCGGGCTGCGGGCGGCCGGCCTGCGGACCGTCCCGTACGCCGTCCAGGGCGGCGCCACCACGAGCTGCCGGCCCGGGCCGGAGAGCAGCGGCGACGGTGGCGGCGGCAGCGGCGGCGGCCAGGCCTTCCTGCTCGCGGCCGCCGCCCAGCCCCCGCTCGGCCTCGCCCCGGACGCCCCGCCGCCCCGCGCGCTCACCCCCGACGCCCTCCGCGCCGCCGCCTCCCGCCTCACCGCCCTCCGCCCGGCCCGCCCCCCGGCCGCCCTCACCCTGCTGGGGCCGCGGTGAGACGCCGGACGGGCGGGCGACGGGGCTGCGCGGCGGGGCCCCGGGCACGGTCCGGCGGGGCGACGGGGGCCGGGCGGAAAAGTCGGCGCGACAGGTGGGGGCCGCAGCAGGGACCATCGGGGGTCCGATCGGTAGGCTCCGTGGCATGGAGCATGAGGTTGTCGTCCCGATGCCGGCCGAGCTGGTCCGGCAGGCCCTGCTGGATCCGGCTCTGCTGGCCCGTTGCGTGCCGGGGCTCAGCACCGAGCCCGCCGCCGTCGGCAGCGGCCCCGCCGAGGAGATCGGCGGACGGCTGAAGCTGCGGGTCGGCGCCTCCACCATCACCTACCGCGGCGTGCTGTCGCTGATCGAGGGCCGCGAGGGCGTGCTCACCGTGTTCGCCGAGGGCCAGGAGGCACGCGGCAGCGGCGAGGCGACCGCCACCCTCCGGGTCAGCGTCGCCGACGGCGCCGAGGACGGCAGCGCACTGGTCCGGTTCACCGGCGACCTGAGCGCCACCGGGCGGCTGACCGAGTTCGACGAGGAGACCCTCACCGCGACCGGCCACCGTCTGCTGGACCGCTTCGCCGCCGCCCTCGCCTCCCCGGACGCGACGGCGGACACGGACGTGGACGCGGACACGGACGTGGAGGCGGACGCGGACGCGGCGGCGGACGCGGACGCGGCGGCGGACACCGACGCGGACGTGGAGGCGGACGCGGACGCGGCGGCGGACGCGGACGCGGCGGCGGACACCGACGCGGACGTGGAGGCGGACGCGGACGCGGCGGCGGACACCGACGCGGACGCGAAGACCGACCAGGAAGCCGAGACCGAGGCCGAGGAGACCGCGACGAGCGAGGACGCGGCCCAGGACGCCGAGGGCACGGAGGAGGCCCAGGAAGCGGAGGGCACGGAGGACGCCCAGGACGCCGAGGGCACGGAGGAGGCCCAGGAAGCGGAGGGCACGGAGGACGCCCAGGACGCCGAGGGCACGGAGGACGCCCAGGACGCCGAGGAGCCCACCGCCACCGTGTTCTTCCTGGACGACCACCAGAGCGAGCCCGGTGAGGACCTCGACGACGACCTCTCCGACCTGATCGCCTTCTCCGACGCCGACGCCGAGCGCTTCGGCCTGCCAACCGGCGACGCGGCCGGCCGCGAGGACGAGCACGAGGACTCCGAGGGCGTCGAGGACCCCGCCGCCGCGGAGGAGCCGCCCGCCGGACTCCCCGCCGAGCTGCCCTTCGAGTACGAGCAGGAGCCGGTGCTCAGCGGCCCCGTCCGCCGCAGCATCGTCGGCCGCTCCGCCGAGGAGGTGGACCACGCACCGCCGCGCGGCCGCTACGCCCCCGCCCTGCCGGCCCGCAGCGCGCGGGCCCGGGCGGCGTCCCGCTGGGGCGGCGAGGCTGGCGGAATCGTGGTGCCGGGCCCGGGCGGCCGCAGTGCCGTGCCGTGGATGATCGGCGGCGGTGTCGCGCTGGTCGGCGGCGCCGTGGTGCTGGTCAGGGCCCTGCGCCGACGCTAGCCGGGCTCTCAGGGCCTAGACTGAACGCTCATGAGCAACGACCGCGACGCCCTGCTGGCACAGATCAAGGACAAGGCCGTCGTGCACGGCAAGGTCACCCTTTCCTCCGGCAAGGAGGCCGACTACTACGTCGACCTGCGCCGGATCACGCTGGACGGCCAGGCCGCCCCGCTGGTCGGCCGGGTGATGCTGGACGCGACCGCCCACCTGGAGTACGACGCCGTCGGCGGTCTGACCCTCGGTGCCGACCCGGTGGCCTCCGCCATGCTGCACGCCGCCGCGGCGCGCGGCCGGGAGCTGGACGCCTTCGTGGTCCGCAAGGCGGGCAAGGCGCACGGCCTCCAGCGCCGGATCGAGGGCCCGGAGGTCAAGGGCCGCCGGGTGCTGGCGGTCGAGGACACCTCCACCACCGGTGGCTCGGTGCTGACCGCCGTCGAGGCCCTGCGCGAGGCGGGCGCCGAGGTGGTCGGTGTCGCGGTGATCGTGGAGCGCGGCGGCGCCGCCGCGGTCGAGGCAACGGGCCTGCCGTACGTCACCGCGTACAACCTGGACGACCTGGGCCTCTGACGGCCCGAGTACGACGAAACGGCCGGGGCCGGGAGCTGTTCCACGTGGAACAGCTCCCGGCCCCGGCCGTTTCGTCGTCGTTCCGTGGCTCAGCCGCGGCGGTGGCGCCCGCCGGCCTGGACGGCCTCGGCCTCCGCGGCGGCCGTCCCGGCGCCGCCCGCCTTCTTCTTCCTGCGCTCGCGCACCACCTCGATCAGGATCGGCGAGATCGAGAGCAGCACGATCAGCAGCACCGCCGGAATCAGGTACTTGTCGATCACCGGGGCGAGCGCGTCACCGAAGAAGTAGCCGATCAGCAGCATGGACTCGGTCCAGAGCACACCGCCGACCACGTTCCAGAGGAAGAACGTCCGGGCCGGCATCTCCAGGGTGCCCGCGACCGGGTTGAGGAAGGTGCGGACGATCGGCATGAAGCGGGCCAGGACCACGGCCTTGCCGGGACCGAACTTGTTGAAGTACTCCTCGGCCTTCACCACGTACTCGCGGCGGAAGATCTTCGACTCGGGCTTGTCGAACATCTTCGGTCCGACCTTCACCCCGATCAGGTGCCCGAGCTGCGCGCCGGCGATGGCGGCGATCGGGGCCCCGATCAGCAGTGCCGCGATCGGCAGCTTCGTGCCCTCGCCGAGCACCGACGAGGCGGCGTTCGAGGCGGCCACGCCCGCGATGATGAGCAGGGAGTCCCCGGGGAAGAAGAACCCGACCAGGAGGCCGGTCTCCGCGAAGATGATCGCGATCAGCCCGATGGCACCGAGGGACGAGATCAGTGATTTGGCGTCGAGCAGGTTGACGGCCAGCTGGTTGTAGTCCACGGCCGCAGGATAGCGGGCCCGTCTTTACCAGGGCTTCGCCCCGGTGGCCGAGAGGAGGGTCATCCTTTCGGAGCACCCGGTCATCCGTCCGCCCCGTGCCGCGTAGCACGTCGGAGCGACCGTCCCGACTGGCGGGCTGCCTGCTGACCCCGGAGCGCAAGTCTGGGAAGATGGCACAGGCGTCCGGGCCGCGGTCGCGAACACCCTCATTGTCGACCGTGGCGGCCGCCTCGAGCCCAGGTACCGGAGAGCCGCACCGCAGAGCCGCGCTCGGCTGCCGTTACCCCGGAAGTCGTAACGAAGGCGTACACAGCGTCGGACAGCACCGTCCGTACGCCGCAACCCGACAGGAGCGGATCGCATGCCCATCGCAACTCCCGAGGTCTACAACGAGATGCTGGACCGGGCCAAGGCGGGCAAGTTCGCCTACCCGGCCATCAACGTCACCTCGTCGCAGACGCTGCACGCCGCCCTGCGCGGCTTCGCCGAGGCCGAGAGCGACGGCATCATCCAGATCTCGACCGGTGGTGCGGAGTTCCTGGGCGGCCAGCACAACAAGGACATGGTGACCGGCGCCGTCGCGCTCGCCGAGTTCGCGCACATCGTCGCCGCCAAGTACGACATCACCGTCGCGCTGCACACCGACCACTGCCCGAAGGACAAGCTGGACGGCTACGTCCGCCCGCTGCTGGCGGTCTCCGCCGAGCGCGTGGCCAAGGGCCAGAACCCGCTGTTCCAGTCGCACATGTGGGACGGCTCGGCCGAGACCCTGAACGACAACCTGGCCATCGCCGAGGAGCTGCTGGCCCAGGCCGTCGCCGCCAAGATCATCCTTGAGGTCGAGATCACCCCGACCGGCGGCGAGGAGGACGGTGTCACGCACGAGATCAACGACGAGCTGTACACCACCGTCAACGACGCCGTCCGCACCGCCGAGGCCCTGGGCCTGGGCGAGAAGGGCCGCTACCTGCTGGCCGCCTCCTTCGGCAACGTGCACGGCGTCTACAAGCCGGGCAACGTCGTCCTGAAGCCGGAGCTGCTGCGCGAGCTCCAGGACGCGATCGGCAAGCAGTACGGCAAGACCGACCCGTTCGACTTCGTCTTCCACGGCGGCTCGGGCTCGACCGCGGAGGAGATCGCCACCGCGCTGGAGAACGGCGTCGTGAAGATGAACCTGGACACCGACACCCAGTACGCCTTCACCCGCCCGGTCGCCGGCCACATGTTCGCGAACTACGACGGTGTGCTGAAGGTCGACGGCGAGGTCGGCAAGAAGAACACCTACGACCCGCGCACCTGGGGCAAGCTCGCCGAGGCCGGCATGGCCGCCCGCGTCCTGGAGGCCGCCCAGCAGCTGCGCTCGGCCGGCAACCGCCTGAAGTAAGGCTCCGCCGCAGGCGGGACCTGGCGCATGCCCCCCAGTGGTTCACTGGGGGGCATGACCACAGACAGCCCCTTCGCGGGCCAGAACCTCCTCGGGGGCCCGCCCCCGACCCACCTGCCCGCCGAGCCCGCTCCGCTGGAGCTGCTGGCCGGCGGCGCCTCCCCGGCCGAGGTCGCGGCGAAGTACCCGACCTCCTCGCTGGCCTGGGCCCAGCTCGCCGACGACGCCTTCGCCGCCGGCCGCACCGTCGAGTCCTACGCGTACGCCCGCACCGGCTACCACCGCGGGCTGGACTCGCTGCGCCGGGCCGGCTGGAAGGGCCACGGCCCGGTGCCGTGGGAGCACGAACCGAACCGCGGCTTCCTGCGGGCGCTGCACGCGCTCGGCCGGGCCGCCGCCGCGATCGAGGAGAAGGAGGAGGCGGAGCGCTGCGCGCAGTTCCTCCGGGACAGCTCGCCGACCGCCGCCGCCACCCTGGGCTGATCCGCCCGGTCCGCCGTGATCCGCCGGTCCCCGCCGCCCCTCCGGGCGGCGGGGACCGGCGGATTTGCCGTGCATACCCGGTACGTGGACATTCACCTGGTCTCCATGCCAGGGTGTCCGGGCGGGGGGAACGCACACGTCAGTTCGAAGGCTCCGCGACCCCACCGGTCAGACAGGAAGCCTCACCGTGCCCACAGCCCGACCCGACCAGCGCGGCTCCCGCGCGCGCAGCTCCCGTGGTGCCGGGTCCCGTACCGGAGGCTCCCGTGGCGCCGCCCCTCGGGCCCGCGGCGGGCGGGCCGGCCAGGGCCAGGCGGGCGGGGGCCGCAGGCGCCGCCAGCGCCGCAGGCTCGGCCCGGGGATGGTCTGCGCCCTGGTGGCGGCCGTGCTGATACTCGGCGGCACGCTCTACGTGCTGAACCGCCCCGACACCCTGCCCGACAGCGGGCAGACCGCCCAGGGCCGGGTCGCGCCGTCCGACCACGGCACCCCGGCCGCACCCGCCCCGGCCACGACACCGGCCACGACGCCGACCCCCACCCCGCCGCCCGCCCCGGAGCCGAGCGCCCCCGAGCCGAGCGCCCCGGACCCGGGCCCGAGCAAGGGCGCGGGCACCTTCACCGTCGCCCCCGGCGCCGCCGCAGCGGTCGGCAAGGGCACCGTCCGCCGCTACCGGGTGGAGGTCGAGGACGGCATCGGGATCGACCCGGCGGGCGCCGCGGCCCAGGTCCAGGCCATCCTGGCCGACAAGCGGGGCTGGACCAACGACCGCAAGAACGGCTTCCAGCTGGTGGCGAACGGCACGTACGACTTCACCGTGAAGATCGCGTCACCGGCCACCGTGGACAGGATCTGCGGCGCGGCCGGGCTGGACACCCACGGCGAGGTCAACTGCAACGTCGGCAACCAGGTGCTGGTCAACGTCAAGCGCTGGAACACCGGTTCACCGCAGTTCAGCGGCCCGATCGAGGAGTACCGGGCACTGATCGTCAACCACGAGGTGGGGCATCGGATCGGCCACGGGCACGAGACCTGCCCGGGCAAGGGCAAGCCGGCGCCCGCGATGATGCAGCAGATCTACGGCCTCAAGGGCTGCGAGCCCAACGCCTGGCCGTACTCGGCGGACGGGACGTACCTCAGCGGCCCGGCCGTGCCCTGAGGCCGGCGGGCCGGGACAGACCTGAGACGGATTCACCGACCGCCCGCGGCAGGGGCCGTCCTACGCTGACCGCATGACAGCCGACCGCACCGCAGCCCGGCACCCCCGGCTCCTCACCGCGGTCGGCGAAGGGCGAGGCCAGGCCACCCCCGGGGCGGGCACCGCCGCGGTGGCCCGGATCCCCGCGGTGGGCGCGGGCGACATCGTGCTGATCGTGTCGCAGGACACCGACACCACCGGCCGGGACCAGGCGCTCACCGGCGCGCCGCTCCAGCGGGCCGGGGCGGCGCTCGCCGCCCAACTGCACGGCTGAGTCCGGGGGCCGCTCAGCCGAGCAGCGGCAGGTACTCCCGCAGGTCGCTCCGCTCACCGCTGGCCGCGACGGCCGCCGCGTCCACCGCGGTCGCCCAGTCGGCCCGCCCGGTGGCGAGCCGGATCCAGGTCAGCGGGTCGGTCTCGACCACGTTCGGCGGGGTGCCCCGGGTGTGCCGGGGTCCCTCGACGGCCTGCACCACGGCGTACGGCGGCACCCGCAGCTCGACCGCGCCGCCGGGCACCCGGTCGGCGAGGGCGTCGGCCAGCAGCCGGGTGACGGCTGCCAGCGCCTGCCGGTCGTGCGGGAAGGCCGCCAGACCGAGCGCGTCGGCCAGGTCGTCGGCGTGCACGACCGCCTCCACCAGCCGGGTGACCAGCATGTCGGCGAGCGTCATCGAACCCAGCCGGATCTCGAACCGCCGCTGCGGGTCGGCGACTTCGGGCCCGTCCAGGACGGCGAGCAGCGCGTCGGCAGCCCGGTCGAAGGCGGCCGCGACCGAGGCCGGGTCACCACCGAACTCCCTGGCGGCGTGCTCCCGGGCCCCGGCGTCCAGCAGCGGCGCGACGGTGCCGACGCCGACCACCCAGCGCGCCAGGTCCAGCGCCGGACGCCCCTCCAGGGGGTCGTCCAGGTGCGCGGGCACCCAGTCGAGCTGCACCGCGAGGTGCGCGACCAGCTCGCGCACCCGCCACTCCCCCAGCCTGGTCGGCCCCGCGAGCAGCCGCTCGGCGTCGGGGGCGGCGCAGAGCGCGTGGACGGCGTCGCGCAGCGCGCCGGTCTGGGCCGCCAGCGCGGCGCGGACCTTCGCCGGCTGGTACGTACGGGACTTGGCAGGCATGGGCCCAACATACGCCGAGGGGCGGACGGTTCCTTCGAACCGTCCGCCCCTCGGCACAGCCGCATCAGGCGAGCAGGGCCTCGATGACGCCGGTGTGGGCGTCCTTCAGCTCGGCCAGCGAGACGGTGAACTGCCCCTGGACGTCCAGCGCATCGCCGTCGACCACGCCGATCCGGGTGGCCGGCAGGCCGCGTGCGGTGCACATGTCGTTGAACCGGAGCTCCTCGCTGCGCGGCACCGCGACGACCGCGCGGCCGGCCGACTCGGAGAACAGGAACACGAACGGGTCCTGGCCCTCGGGCACGATGATCCGCGCGCCGTTGCCGCCCTTGAGGCAGCTCTCCACCAGGGCCTGGCCCAGGCCACCGTCGGAGAGGTCGTGCGCGGCGTCGATCATGCCGTCGCGCGAGGCGGCGATCAGGATCTCGCCGAGCAGCTTCTCGCGGCCCAGGTCGACCTTGGGCGGCAGACCGCCGAGGTGGTCGTGGACCACCTGCGACCAGGCCGAGCCGCCGAACTCGTCCGCGGTGTCACCGAGCAGGTAGAGCAGCTGGCCCTCCTCGGCGAAGCCGAGGGGGGTGCGCCGGGTGACGTCGTCGATGACGCCGAGCACCGCGACCACGGGGGTCGGGTGGATGGCGACCTCGCCGGTCTGGTTGTACAGCGAGACGTTGCCGCCGGTGACCGGGGTGCCGAGCTCCAGGCAGGCGTCGGCCAGGCCGCGGGTCGCCTCCGCGAACTGCCACATGACGTCCGGGTCCTCGGGGGAGCCGAAGTTGAGGCAGTCGGAGATGGCGAGCGGCTTGGCACCGCCGGCCGCGACGTTGCGGTACGCCTCGGCGAGGGCCAGCTGGGCGCCGGTGTACGGGTCCAGCTTGGTGTAGCGGCCGTTGCCGTCGGTGGCGACCGAGACGCCGAGGTTGGTCTCCTCGTCGATCCGGATCATGCCCGAGTCCTCGCCGACCGAGAGCACGGTGTTGCCGAGCACGTAGCGGTCGTACTGGTCGGTGATCCAGGACTTGGAGGCCTGGTTCGGGTGGCCGGCGACCTTCAGCAGGTCGGCCTTGAGGCCCTCGCCGGTGGTCGGGCGGGCCAGCCGCGCGGCGTCCGGGGCGTCGGCCTGCAGCGCGTCCTGCCAGCTCGGGCGGGCGAACGGGCGCTGGTAGGTCGGGCCCTCGTGGGCGACGGTGCGCGGCGGCACGTCCACGACGAGCTCGCCGTGCCAGAAGATCTC
>NZ_CP026498.1:6861283-6861763 GCF_002953255.1 Streptomyces sp. CB01881 | reverse complement strand
TCTGCGAGAAGTGGGACGTCACCTCACCGATGACGGTGGCGATGACGTCCCACTTCTCGCAGATCTCCAGGAAGCGGTCGACCTTGCCGGGCTCGACGATGGCGCACATGCGCTCCTGCGACTCGCTCATGAGGATCTCCTCCGGCGAGAGCGTGTTGTCGCGCAGCGGCACGGTGTCCAGCTCGATCCGCATGCCGCCGGAGCCGGCCGAGGCCAGCTCGGAGGTGGCGCAGGAGAGGCCGGCGCCGCCGAGGTCCTGGATGCCCTTGACGAGCTTCTCGCCGAAGATCTCCAGGGTGCACTCGATGAGGAGCTTCTCCTGGAACGGGTCGCCGACCTGGACGGCCGGGCGCTTGGCCGGGCCGGTGGCGTCGAAGGTCTCGGAGGCGAGCACCGAGACACCGCCGATGCCGTCGCCGCCGGTGCGGGCCCCGTACAGGATGACCTTGTTGCCGGCGCCGGAGGCCTGCGTGGATGTCC
>NZ_CP026498.1:6833872-6861156 GCF_002953255.1 Streptomyces sp. CB01881 | reverse complement strand
GATGTCGCGGACGATGCCGCCGATGCCGGTGGCCGCGCCCTGGTAGGGCTCGATGTACGACGGGTGGTTGTGCGACTCGACCTTGAAGGTGACCGCGTAGCCCTGGCCGACGTCGACCACACCGGCGTTCTCGCCGATGCCGACGAGCATCGCGTCGTTCTTCGGGGCCTTCTCGCCGAACTGCTTCAGGTGGACCTTGGAGCTCTTGTACGAACAGTGCTCCGACCACATGACGGAGTACATCGCGAGCTCGGCACCGGTCGGGCGGCGCCCGAGGATCTCCCGGATCCGCGCGTACTCGTCCTGCTTGAGGCCGAGCTCGGCCCACGGCTGGGCGGCGTCCGGGGTCTGCTCTGCGTTCTTGACGGTGTCGAGGCTCATCAGGCGTTCACCAGCTGCTTCAGGACGGAAGTGAAGAAGCCCAGGCCCTCGGTGGTCGGACCGGTGAGCGGCTCCACGGCGTGCTCCGGGTGCGGCATCAGGCCGACGACATTGCCCGCGGCGTTGGTGATGCCGGCGATGTCGCGGTACGAACCGTTGGGGTTCACATCCAGGTAACGGGCCACGATGCGGCCCTCCGCCTCCAGCGCGTCGAGGACGTGCTCGTCGGCGACGAAGCGGCCCTCGCCGTTCTTCAGCGGGACGACGATTTCCTGGCCGGCCGAGTAATCCCGGGTCCAGGCGGTGCCGTTGTTCTCGATGCGCAGCTTCTGGTCGCGGCAGATGAAGTGCAGCGAGTCGTTGCGGGTGAGCGCGCCGGGCAGCAGGTGCGATTCGCAGAGCACCTGGAAGCCGTTGCAGATACCGAGAACCGGCATTCCCAGCTTCGCCTGCTCGATGATGGTCTCCATCACCGGGGAGAAGCGGGAGATGGCACCGCAGCGCAGATAGTCGCCGTAACTGAATCCGCCCGGCAGGACGACGGCGTCGACCTGGTGGAGATCCTTGTCACGGTGCCAGAGGGCGACCGGCTCGGCGCCGGCCAGGCGGACCGCGCGCTGGGCGTCGCGGTCATCGAGTGAGCCGGGGAAAGTGACGACGCCGACGCGGGTGGTCACTTGCCCTCCTCCTCGATGTGGACGGTGAAGTCCTCGATCACGGTGTTGGCGAGAAAGGTCTCGGCGGCTTCGCGGATACGGGCGAGCGCGGCGTCGTCGACCGGGCCCTCCAGCTCCAGCTCGAAGCGCTTGCCCTGGCGGACGTCGGCGATCCCGGTGAATCCGAGACGGGGCAGTGCGCGCTGCACCGCCTGTCCCTGGGGGTCGAGGATCTCCGGCTTGAGCATGACGTCGACTACGACGCGTGCCACTGGCACTCCCGGTGGTGTCTTCGTGAGGCGGGGGAACTCCAGACTACCGGGGGTTTCGGGTGGGATTGCTGGCCGGGGAGGGCGACGCGCGTAGACCCGAGACCCTTACGCCGCAAGGGTTCCGGGCCTGTGCCCCACCCCGGCGGCCACCCCATTTCTGCGGATTCGGCTCGGCGAACGAGAACGGCCGAAGAGCACCCGAATACCGGCACTCCGGGACAGATCGGCCAGCCGAGTGCGCCACTATCCCGCACTCCGGCGAAGAGACGTGAATATCCGGAAAAGAAAGCCGGACTCTTCGATTTCGACCCGCTTCGGGTGCAGAATAGGGCCACCTGCCGCGGCAAGCGCTGCGTATCCGGCACGCCGTCAGGCCTGCCCGTATGCACTTGCGCGTGTGGTGCACATCAGGCCACGGGAGCGCACCCCGCGCCCTTCGGCCGAATTGCCCGAGAGGATTGACACCCATGGCTCAGCGTGTAGTCGTCACGCTCTCCGACGACCTGGACGGCGGCGCCGCCGCGGAAACCGTCCACTTCGGCGTCGACGGGAAGTCCTACGAGATCGACCTGTCCCTGGACAACGCGGAAAAGCTGCGGGAGGCCCTCGCTCCGTTCGTCGCGGCCGGCCGCCGCCAGAGCCGCACCGGAAAGTCCTTCCGCCGCACCGCGCTCACCCCGGACCCGTCCGCCGTACGCGCCTGGGCGCAGTCGCACGGCATGGAGCTGCCCGCCCGCGGCCGCATCCCCAAGGCGGTGTACGAGGCGTTCGCCGAGGCGAACTGACCTCACCGGGACCCGGTCGTCCCACCTGCCCGAAAGGGTGGGGCGACCACCCCGAACGATGCTGTAGAGTATTCCTCGTCGCCGCAACGGAGAGATCCGAAGAGGCGGCGGGTGCCCCACCAGGCACCATGCGGACGTGGCTCAGTTGGTAGAGCATCACCTTGCCAAGGTGAGGGTCGCGAGTTCGAATCTCGTCGTCCGCTCGCAGTGCGCGAGCACAGCACAACTCAATAGCAAGACCTGCGGACGTGGCTCAGTTGGTAGAGCATCACCTTGCCAAGGTGAGGGTCGCGAGTTCGAATCTCGTCGTCCGCTCCAGTACGAAGGGCCCCCTCGATCGAGGGGGCCCTTCGGCGTTCCCGGTACGGGGCTTCCCGGCAGGGTGTTCCCCGCACGGGACTTCACCACCCAGGCTTCCCGGCAAGGGGTTCCCGGCGCGGTATTCCGCGCCGGGCCGTTCCCGGCCGGGCCGCCGGCGCCGGGGCGATGACATTTGTCATCGCCGGCCCGGGTAACCGCACCCCGTTCTCATGACGGCGCGCACTGCCCGCGGGGCCCGGGCGGCGGAAGGCTTGAGGCATGGAAACGAGCCAGCCCCCCGCCCCGAGCGAGCCCGTGATCGAGGTCACCGGCCTCCACCGCCACTACGGCTCCGGCGCCACCGGCTACCACGCGGTGCGCGGCGTCGACCTCACCGTCGGCCGGGGCGAGCTGTTCGCACTGCTCGGCACCAACGGGGCCGGCAAGACCTCCACCATGGAGCTGATCGAGGGCCTCGCCGCCCCGACCGGCGGCCAGGTCCGGGTACTCGGCCACGACCCGCACCGCGAGCGGGCCGCCGTCCGCCCGCGGATCGGCATCATGCTCCAGGAGGGCGGCTTCCCCGGCGACCTCACCGTCGCCGAGACCGGCCGCAGCTGGGCCGGGATGACCAGCCACAGCCGTCCGGTGGACGAGGCACTGGAACTGGTCGGCCTGGCCGGCCGCCGGAACGTCCGGGTCAAGCAGCTCTCCGGCGGCGAGCGCCGCCGGCTCGACCTGGCGATGGCCCTGCTCGGCCGCCCCGAGGTGCTCTTCCTGGACGAGCCCAGCACCGGCCTCGACCCGGAGGCCCGCGCCGCCGTCTGGCACCTGGTCCGCGACCTCCAGGCCGAGGGCACCACCGTGCTGCTCACCACGCACTACCTGGAGGAGGCCGAGGAGCTGGCCGACCGGCTGGCCATCATGCACGGCGGCCGGGTCGTCACCACCGGCACCGTGGCCGAGGTGATCGCCGGCCGCCCCGCCCGGATCACCTTCGAACTCCCCGAGTACTCCGGGGTCTCCCTCCCGCCGCTGACCGGGGCCGAGGTCCTCGTCACCGGCCGCCGGGTCACCGTGCAGACCCCGCGGCTCCAGGCCACCCTCACCGCGCTGCTCGGCTGGGCCGACCTGCACGGCGTCGCGCTCGGCGCCCTCGACGCCCGCAGCGCCTCGCTGGAGGAGGCCTTCCTCGCCATCGCCTCCGAGGCCGCCCACCAGCCCCCGGCCGACGCCCCCGCCGCCCCCACCGCCCGCCGCCGCCTGATCGGACTCGCCCGATGACCACCGCCGTCTCCACCGCCGCCGCCGGACCGCAGAGCACCACCGTCCGCCGGCTGCTCGCCCTCGGCCGGGCCGAGGCCACCCTGCTCGTGCGCAACCGGACCGCGCTGTTCACCGCCCTGCTGCTGCCGGTGCTGCTGATCGGCGGGCTGAAGAACATGCTCGACGAGCAGGCCAAGAGCAACCCCGGCCTCGACGTCGACTCGCTGCTGGTCAACGGAGCGGTCGGGATGGTGCTGGCCTTCGTCGTCTACTACAACCTGACCGCCGCGTACGTGGCCCGCCGCGGCGAGCTGGTGCTCAAGCGGCTGCGCACCGGCGAGGCCCGGGACGCCGAGATCCTGGCCGGCACCGCGGTGCCCTCGGTCGGCCTCGCCCTGCTGATGTGCACCGTCATCGGGGTGGTCGGCGCCGGCGCCCTGCACCTCGCGATGCCGGTCAACCCGCTGCTGCTGGCCGCCGGGCTGGTGCTGGTCGTCGGCACCCTGATGGCCCTGGCCGCGATCTCCAGCGCCTTCACCAGGACCGTCGAGAGCTCGGGCATCACCACCATGCCGGTCCTGCTGCTCACCCAGTTCGGCTCCGGCCTGTTCTTCCCGCTGGAGGTCATGCCGGACGGCCTCGCCGACGCCTGCCGACTGCTGCCCACCACCCCGGCCTTCCAGCTGATCCGCGTCGGCTGGTTCGGCACCGACGGCTCCGAGGCCGCCACCGGCTTCGCCGGCACCTGGGCCACCGCCGCCCCGCACCTGGTCACCGGCACCGTCTGGCTGGGCCTCGCGGCCTGGGGCGCCGTCCGCTACTTCCGCTGGGAGCCGCGCCGCTAGGACCCCTCCGCACCTGGTAGGAAGGGCAGGACACGATCATGGCCGGACGGGGGACGAAGCAGATGGACGTACGCGGGCCGATACGCACCTGGAAGGGCTACGGCAAGCCGCAACGCTCCGAGCTCTACCTCCGCTGGTCGCTCTACCTGATGCCGCTGATCCTGATGGCGACGGTCCTCCTGGCCGCCGGATCCGCCGTCGGCCAGGAGGCCTACCGGAGCACCGCCCGGGTCAGCCTGGTCATCGGCCTGGCCACCACCCTGCTCAGCCTGCGGGCCTACCGCACCTCGCTCGACCACTACCTGAAGCGGCCCACCACCCACCTGCGCTGGCTCGTTCTCACCGGCGCGACGGCGTTGGCCGGCTGCTGGGCCGTGCTGCTGCTCGGCCGTGCCGCGGGCCCGGAGAACCCGGCCGGCCCGCCGTTCACCGTCGTGGTCGTCTCCTCCCTGGTGGCCTCGGCCTTCGGCCCGGCGTGCGTGGGCCTGCCGCTGCGCCGGGCGGTCCTCGCCGGGCTCGGCGGCCGTCTCCTCGTCGTCCCCGCCACGCTGGTGGCCGGGATCGACGTCGCGACGTCGGCAGGGATGGTGGTCGGCGACCTGATCATGATGGCCGTCATCGGCCTCAGCTGCCGCGGCTGCGCCTGGCTCCAGGGCGTCGTCTGGGAGCTCGACGCGGCCCGCGAGGCACAGGCCCAGCTGGCCGTCGCCGAGGAGCGGCTGAGGTTCTCCCGCGACCTGCACGACGTGATGGGCCGCAACCTCACCACCATCGCGCTGAAGAGCGAGCTGGCCGTCCAGCTGGCCCGGCGCGGCCGCCCGGAGGCCGCCGACCAGATGGCCGAGGTGCAGCGGATCGCCCAGGAGTCCCAGCGCGAGGTGCGGGACGTGGTCCGCGGCTACCGCACCGCGGACCTGCACGCGGAGGCGATCGGCGCCCGGGCGGTCCTCCGCGCGGCCGACGTGGCCTGCGAGATCGACCTCGGCGACGACGCCGACGGGCTGCCGCAGCAGGTCCAGTCGGTGCTCGGCTGGGTGATCCGCGAGGCGACCACCAATGTGCTGCGGCACAGCGAGGCGGGCAACTGCGTGATCCGGCTGCGCCGGGAGGACGGCCGGGCGGTGCTGGAGCTGGAGAATGACGGGGTGCCGGCGGTGCCGATCCCGTCCCAGGGCGGCGGCACCGGGCTGCGGGGGCTGCGCGAGCGGCTGGCCGCGCACGACGGCGAGCTGAGCGTCCCGGCCACCGGGCCGGGACGGTTCCGGGTGCTCGCCACCGTCCCGCTCTGAGCCGCCGCCGCGCCGCGTCACCCCGTAAGCCCGCCACCGCCGGAAGGCCCGCCCGATGACCGACACCGCCCCCGTACGCGTCCTGCTCGCCGACGACGAGCACCTGATCCGCGGGGCGATGGCCGCGCTGCTCTCCCTGGAGGAGGACATCACCGTGGTCGCCCAGGCCGCCTCCGGCCCGGAGGCGGTGGCGATGGCGCAGGCGCACCGCCCCGACGTCGCGGTGCTGGACCTCCAGATGCCCGGCCTGGACGGCATCCAGGTGGCCACCGAGCTGCGCCGGCTGCTGCCGGACTGCCGCACGATGATCGTCACCGGCCACGGACGCCCGGGCTACCTGAAGCGGGCGCTGGAGGTCGGGGTGCGCGGCTTCCTGCCGAAGACCGTCTCGGCGGCGGACCTCGCCGGGATCATCCGCACCGTGCTGGCGGGCGCCCGGTACGTCGACCCGGAGCTGGCGGCGGACGCGATCAGTGCCGGCGAGACGCCGCTGACCCCGCGCGAGACGGACGTGCTGGAGCTGGCCGCCGACGGCACCTCGATCGCCGAGATCGCCGAGCGCGCGGCCCTCTCGCAGGGGACCGTCCGCAACTACCTCTCGTCGGCGGCCGGCAAGCTGGGCGCCGAGAACCGCCACGCGGCGGTACGGATCGCCCGCGAGCACGGCTGGATCTGAGACCCGGCCGCGCCCGCGGGAGGACGCGCTAGACCCAGGGGGTGCCGGTCAGCAGCTGGTAGACCTCGGCGTACTTGGCACGGGTCTGCTCGACGACCTCGGCCGGCAGCTCCGGCGGCGGCAGCTCGCTGTGGCGGTCCCAGCCGGAGGCCGGGGAGACCAGCCAGTCGCGGATGAGCTGCTTGTCGAAGGACGGCTGCGAGCGGCCGGGCTGCCACTGGTCGGCGGGCCAGAAGCGGGAGGAGTCCGGGGTGAGCACCTCGTCGCCGATCACCAGCTCGCCGTCGAGCAGGCCGAACTCGAACTTGGTGTCGGCCAGGATGATGCCGCGCTCGCGGGCGATGTCCCGGGCCCGGGCGTAGACGTCGAGGGTGGTGCGGCGCAGCTGGTTGGCGAGCTCGGCGCCGACCCGGCGGGCGGTCTCCTCGTAGGAGACGTTCTCGTCGTGCTCGCCGACCTCGGCCTTGAGGGCGGGGGTGTAGATCGGGGCGGGCAGCTCGGAGCTGTTCTCCAGGCCCTCGGGCAGCGCGATGCCGCAGACCGTGCGGTCGGCGTTGTACTCGGTCAGGCCGGAGCCGGCCAGGTAGCCGCGGGCCACGCACTCGACCGGGATCATCTCCAGGCTGCGGCAGACCAGCGTGCGGCCCTTCCAGTCGGCCGGGGCGCCGGCCGGGACCTCGGTGGAGATCACGTGGTTGGGCACGATGTCGGCGATCCGCTCGAACCACCACAGCGAGAGCTGGGTGAGGATGCGGCCCTTGTCGGGGATCTCGTTGGGCAGCACCCAGTCGTGGGCCGACATGCGGTCGCTGGCGACCATCACGAGGTCGCCCGACTCGGCGCGGTAGAGGTCGCGCACCTTGCCGGTGTGCAGGTGGACCAGGCCGGGCACCTGGACCGGCTCGGGCTTGGTGACAAATCCGCTCAAGGTCGTCTCAGTCCTCAGGGGTCGTTCGCGGGCGTGGGGCGCGAAAGGGGAGGTCACTGCCCCTGAGTCTGTCATGGACGCCCGCCCGGGCCCCTACGGCCTCGGGCTCAGCCGTTCTTGCAGAGGCGGTCCAGCAGGTTGGCGGTGGCCCGCTGGATCCGCTCGTCGGTGAGGCCGGGCCGGTCCAGCGCGGGCGACCAGGCGAAGGTGCCGGAGGCGAAGACGTACGCGCCGCTCGGCGCCCGGTAGAGCGAGGTCTCCTGGTAGCGGGTGCGGCCGCCGAGGTCCCGGTACGGGGAGTGCGCGAGCAGGACCCTCTCGGTGTGCTCGGGCAGCGCCACCTTGGGGTAGTAGCGGTCGGCCTCGCCCGCCACCAGGCCGGGCAGCTCGTCGCCCTCCTGGACTCCGGTGCCGTCCCAGAGCCAGTGCGCGGTGTGCCGGGCGACCAGCGGGACGGGGGCGGCGACCCGGCCGGAGTACTGGAGGCCGAGCAGGTGCTGCTCGGCCTCGCCGGCGTCCCGCCAGAGCGCGCTGGCGGCGCCGGGGGCGCCGACGGCCGGGCTGCCGGGCTGGACCTTCTGCCGTTTGCGGCAGTTGAGCAGCCGGTTGGGCTCGCCGGAGGGCGCCGGGCTCAGCTCGACCCGCCAGTACATGGTGTTGGCGGAGAGGAAGACCAGCGAGGTGCCGCCGTCGCGGGCCCGTTCGGCGGCCCGGCGCATCGGCTCGGACCAGTACTCGTCGTGGCCGGGGAAGACCAGCGCCCGGTGCCGGGACGGGTCGACCAGGCCGGCGTGCAGGTCGGTGGCGGTGGCGTAGGAGAGGTCGTAGCCGTACCGCTCGGCCCAGCGGATGAAGTCGTAGGCGTGGCCGACGTGCAGCGGCAGCCCGGCGGTGGCGTGCGGGCGGTCGAAGGAGACGGTGACGGCCGCCTCCGGCTCGCCGACCAGCCGGCCCTGGTCGTCCCAGGCGTGGTAGAGGCTGGCCCCGCTGCGGCCGTCCTCGGGGAAGAGGTTGTACGCCTGCCAGGTCACGTCCGGGAGCACCAGGAGCAGCTCGGCGGCGTGCACCTCGTCCTCGAAGTCCCGCACGGTGAAGGGGATGTGGCTGCGGTGCAGCATGTCACCGGTGGTCAGCACCGCGACGTAGGCACCGGGCCGCCAGTGGGCGGGGATCTGCAACCGCCAGGAGTGCCACCAGTGGTGGCAGGAGACCGTCCGGCCGGCCACCAACGGGGCGGGCTGGGCCAGCCCGGCGATCAGCGGGCTGGACGTCATGTGGTGGGCGCCGTCGCCGCCGTAGTGGCCGATCCGGTAGACGTCGACGGTGAACTCGCGGGGCGGGTTGACGGTGACCCGGAAGTCCACCGAGCCGCCGGGGCGGACGACGCCGGCCGAGGCGAAGCCCTTGATCTGCTGCACCACGTCGTTGGCGCCCTGCGGGGTGCCGACCGGCGGCTTGGGTCTGGCGCCCCCGGCCAGCGGCTGCTGGCCCGGCGCGTCCACCGAGACGTACCAGGGGACGGCGCCCTCGGCGCCCGCCAGGTACTGGTCCGGACTGCGCAGCCAGGGCAGCGGGCCCTGGCCGAAGGGGTCGGAGACGCTGTACGCGTGCGTTCCGGACTCCCAGCGGCGGTTGAGTTCCGTCCCCACGCGCCCCTCCCACGGATGCACCTCGCCGGATGGCATGTGCCCACCGGATGTGCGTGCGGTCTAAATACACCACAGAGTGCTGGCGCTGCGTCACCCCACGGTAGCAACTAGTGGCGGGGAATCTTCCGCGCTGCCCCGGGGAGGGCTCCGGCCTGCGAAGACCCGCCGTTCCCGGCCGCCCCGGGGGCGCGAGCGCGAGACCCGAGCGCCCCCCGCCCGGAGCCGGCCGGACCCGGACCGGCTCAGAGCCGCACCGGCTTCTCCAGCCGGACGTCGGCGGCGTCCAGCCAGGCGCGCAGCGGGCCGTTCTGGCCCTGCTCGACGGCCTGTGCCACCGGGGCGGCCAGGTCGGTACGGCGGACCCCGCCGATCAGCAGCACCGGGCCGTCCAGCCAGTCCAGGCCGGGGGTTGCCCCGGCGGTGTCGACCGCAGCGCAGCAGACCATCGCGGTGACGTGGTCGACCAGGAGGTCCTGGCCGGTGCGGACGGGCTCCAGCAGGGGCGCGGGGGCCGTGGTGCGGGCCAGCTGGGCGGTGAGCGCGGCGGCCAGCTGCTCGCCGTCGCCCTCGGCGAGCCGGGCCAGCAACCGGGTGAGGGTCGGGGAGCCGGGGCGGGCCTGCGGGGCCGGGCGGTCCAGGGCGGACTGCAGGGCCGCGGCGCGGGCCCGCCAGCCGGCGTCCACCACCTCGGCCGGGTAGTCGGCCCAGTCCAGCTCCCGCCAGCCGCCGGAGGCGGGCCGGCCGAAGAACAGCTCCGCGGCGAGCAGCGAGACGGCCTCGTCCACCGTGCCGGGCTCCTCCAGCAGGTCGCAGGCGGGTCGGTCGCCGAGGCGGCTGCCGTAGCCGTCGGCCAGGCGGTCGCGCCGGGACAGCTCGGTGAGCGCGGCGACCACGCCGGCGTTGAGGTGCGCGGGGTGACGGCCGAGCCGCCAGGCGGGCAGCGCGACCCGGGTGAGCAGCCGGTCCCAGCCGGCATAGGCCAGGCCGACCTGCTCCTGCGCGGCGATCCGCAGGCCGTAGTCGACCGTCCGGGCCTGCTCGGAGGCCCAGCCGGCGACGGCCCGCTCCAGCTCGGCGGAGTGCGCGCGGCAGGCGCCGAGCAGCCGGCGGGTGATCCGGTCGGTCAGTGCGGCGGGGCCGCGGCGGCCCGCGGGCGGGGCGGCGGGGGCGGCGGCTCCGGCCGGCCCGGGGGCGGCCTCGTCCAGGCTGGCGTCCAGGCTGCGCAGGAAGCGGCGGGCGGCGGCGATGTCCGGGTCGGCGGAGGCCGCGGTGCCGGCCACCACGGGGGCGAGCAGGGCGCGCAGCTCGCCGGCCCGCATCCACCAGAGGAACGGCGAGCCGATCACCAGCACCGGCGCGGGCGGCTCGTCGGTGCGGCGCGTCGCCCGGAGGCCGGCCCGGCGGTCCGCGGGGACGTCCTCCAGCCAGCTGTCGCAGTCCGGGGTGAGCGCGATCGCGGAGGGCGCGGGGACCTCCAGCCGGTCGGCCAGCTCGTCGATCAGCCGGTACAGCTCGGGGGCGTGGGCCCGCTCCAGCGGGACGGCCGGGGTCCGCGGCGGGACGGCCCGGCGGTAGGCCCGGGCGGCCAGTCCGGCCACCAGCAGGGTGGCGGCGGCCACTGCGCAGACCATCCAGCGCACGGCGTCCCAGGCGGCGGCGTCGGAGGCGCCGGGCGCGCCGAGCCGGCCGGTGAACCGGCCCGCGAGCAGCACCACCGCGACGGCGGCGGGCAGCGCGGCGGCGGCCAGGGCAAGGCCACGGACCCGCAGGACCGCGTGGGCGTGAGCGCGTGCGGTGTCGAAAGCGGCCATACGGTGCGGCACCCCCTTCGGAGCCCTCGGGCGCCCGGCGACGGGCCCTGAGCCGACTCGAAACGATCGGTTCCGACCGGGGAAACGGAGGCTCCGGTCCCCGGTAGTACATGCTGCGTGGCGCTTCTGACATTTTTGACGCCCGTGCCCGGGTGGGTGTTCCGGATCTCCCCGGTTTCCACTCGTCCCGGTGACGGTGCCCGGATTCCGGACGACCGTGCCGGGGCGTCGTGCGAAGCGGTCCGGGCGTGCCCGCCCGGCCGGACGCCGTCCAGCATCCCCCCGCGCGACCACCGCTACCCGGCGGCGGCCGCGAGCGGCACGGCCCGGGGCGCTGCGGACCAGCGCACCATAAGGCCGGGCAGCCGGTTACGTCAGCCGGATGCGGTTGCTGTCACTCGATGGGCTGGATTCCGGCCGCCGAACGGTGCGGCGGCCACCGGAAGCGCTCCAACTCCCCCGGACCCGCAAACGCCGCAGGGCGCTGCGTCCATGGGGGTTGTTTCCCCGCGAACACAGCGCCCTGCGGCACGCCGAAACCGCCTGCTACTGCGCGGCCTTGAGCGCGATGTCGGTGCGGTGCCGGCCGCCCTTGAGGCTGATCCGGCCCAGCGCGTCGTACGCGCGGCCCCGCGCCTCGGCCAGGTCGGCGCCGGTGGCGGTGACCGAGAGGACGCGGCCGCCGGCGCTGAGCACCCGGCCGTCCTCGTCGGCCCGGGTGCCCGCGTGCAGCACGTAGGCGGTGCCGTCGGCGGCCTCGGCCTCGGCCAGGCCCTCGATCGGGTCGCCGGTGCGCGGCGCGGCCGGGTAGCCCTCGGAGGCGATCACCACGGTGACGGCGGCGCCGTCGTCCCAGCGCAGCGGCTCCAGCTGGTCCAGCGTGCCGGTGGCGCAGGCGTGCAGGACGCCGGCCAGCGGGGTGCGCAGCCGGGCCAGCACGACCTGGGTCTCCGGGTCGCCGAAGCGGGCGTTGAACTCGATCACCCGGGTGCCGCGCGAGGTCAGCGCCAGGCCCGCGTAGAGCAGGCCGGAGAACTCGGTGCCCCGGCGGCGCAGCTCGTCCACGGTCGGCTGCAGGACGGTCTCCAGGACCTCCTCGACCAGGCCCTCGGGCGCCCACGGCAGCGGCGAGTAGGCGCCCATGCCGCCGGTGTTCGGGCCCTCGTCGCCGTCCAGCGCGCGCTTGAAGTCCTGCGCGGGCTGGAGCGGGAGGACGGTGGTGCCGTCGGTGACGGCGAAGAGCGAGACCTCGGGGCCGTCGAGGTACTCCTCGATGACGACGCGCTCGCAGGAGGCGGCGTGGGCCAGCGCCTCCTCGCGGTCGGAGGTGACCACGACGCCCTTGCCGGCGGCCAGGCCGTCGTCCTTGACCACGTAGGGGGCGCCGAAGGCGTCCAGCGCCTCGGCGGCCTCGGCGGGGGTGGTGCAGACGTAGGAGCGGGCGGTGGGCACGCCGGCCCCGGCCATCACGTCCTTGGCGAAGGCCTTGGAGCCCTCCAGCCGGGCGGCCCGGCCGGAGGGGCCGAAGACCGGGATGCCGGCCGCGCGCACGGCGTCGGAGACGCCCGCGACCAGCGGGGCCTCCGGGCCGACCACGACCAGGTCGGCGTCGAGCCGCCGGGCGAGCGCCGTGACCTGCGCGCCGTCCAGCTGGTCGACCGGGTGGACCGTCGCCACCTGCGCGATCCCGGCGTTGCCCGGGGCGCAGTGCAGCTCGGTGACGGCGGGATCTTGGGACAGAGAGCGGCACAGGGCGTGTTCGCGGGCGCCGCCGCCGATGACGAGGACCTTCACGGTTGGCAAGGGTAGTCGGTGGCCGGTTCCGGCTGTCCCCCGGTCCCGTCGGAACCTCCAACGGAAGCCGTCCGTACGCTGCCCGCCCAGGAGGAACCTCCAAGCCCCGGGCCTGCCGGTGCGCCCCGGGTGGCCGGGTCAGGACAGCGGGTCACCGGGGCCTCGCTCGGATGGGTGAAATCTCGCCGCCCGCCGCAACCCGCTCACCTCGGGTTCCGGGGCTCGATTCCGGTAACGATCATTGGCGAAGCGCCCCCATGGTCAGCCATTTGGCGGTAAGAAGTGCTGTTGGACCACCACCGGCCGCCGGCCGGTGCGCCGTCCCCGGCGGCCACACGCACCCGGGGGCGACGCGCGTCCGATGCGTCACCCGGCGTTTCACGGCCAGTAAGGCCGACGGCACGTCAGGGAGTCGCGCCGTCAGACCCAGCAGTCCGCCCGCCACAGGGAGCCCCACAGGTGAGCCAGCCGGAAATGCAGCCCGAGGAGAGTGCCTGGGGCAAGGAGATCGGCGAGGAGGACCAGCCCGCCGCCATGGTCGCGCGCCCGGCTTCCACCCGCCGCCGGACCGATCTGAGCACCCGCCAGTTCCCCCTGGGGGACTGGGGTGAGCCCGCCGAGCGGCTGGAGGAGCTCTACCGCTGGTCCGAGGAGCGGGCCGTGGAGGCGATCGACTGGTACCGCCGGGACCGGATCTGGAAGCGCCGCTGGGCCCGCCTGCTGCGGTTCGGGTCGGCCGGCTTCGCGGTCGGCGGCGTGACCGCCCCGCTGGTGGACCTGACCGGCACCGTCGCGAACGCCACCAGCTGGGGCTACGTCGGCCTGGCGCTCTCCGCCGCCTGCTACGGCGCGGACCGGGTGTTCGGCCTGACCTCCGGCTGGATGCGCGACGTCTCCACCGCGCAGGCGCTCCAGCGCCGCCTGGAGGCCTTCCAGTTCGACTGGGCGTCGGAGTGCGTGCGCGAGGTGCTCGGCCCCACCGAGGGCACCGCCGGCGAGGCGGCCGAGCGCTGTCTCGGGGTGCTGCGGCGGTTCTGCGAGGACGTCTCGGACATGGTCCGCACCGAGACCTCGGAATGGATGCTGGAGTTCCGTGCGGGCATGACCCAGCTGCCCACCCAGGTCGCCGGCAGCTGGGGCGGCCGGAGCGAGACGGGCGGGGGCGCCCAGGTGCGGGTCCTGCCGCCGCCGGGCACCCGGCCCACCATGCCGCGCCAGCGGCCGCCGGAGGGCCCGCTGCGCTGAGCCGCACGGGCCCGCGCAGCGGCCGTGCTCAGGCGAAGACGATCATCGAACCCTGGGTGAGGCTCCGGGTGGCCGCCGCGTACAGGCCCGCCCAGGCGTGCCGCTCGCGGGCGAAGGGGTGCAGGTCGTCCAGCGGGGGGCCGAAGGGCTGCTCCAGGCCGGTGGGGCCGAGCGGCCGGGTCGGGTCCGGCGGGTTGAGCGGGTCGATGCCCAGCGCCGGTGCGACGGCCTGCAGTTCGCGCAGCAGCCCGTGGCTGGAACCCAGCGGGCCGCCCGCGGCGAGCAGCGCGTCGTCCACCAGCGGCACCGCGAACTCGATCGGCACGTACGCCCCGGCGTGGTCGAAGTGCCAGACCAGGTGCGACTGTTCCGCGCTGTTCTCGAACATCTCCAGCAGTTGCTCGTAGTCGCCGCCGAGGGCGTCCACCGGCGTGATGTCCAGGCCGGTCAGCCCCAGCAGGTAGGCGCGGCGCAGGAAGTGCAGCGAGTCGTAGTCGAAGGCGGCTATCGGCTCGACCGCCCCACTGATACCCGGCACGTACTGGTAGACCGGCACCTCGGGCAGCCCGTGCGAGGTCAACACGGCGTTGTAGAGCGCCAGATCGTCCCGGAACGGGTTGTCGGGGCTGTGGCTCAGCACGTCCACGAGCGGGACGAGCCAGAGGTCGCAGGCCATGGGCCGGCTCTTCCTCTCGGGGCGGCGGGGGCCGTTCGCTGGGCGAACGACGGGCGGACGGGTCGGCGCCCGGGCCGTCGGTACAGGTACCGCCCGGGACGACGACCGCCCACCCTACCGGCCCGGCGCGCGGTGCGGGCCGGGGCGGCCCTCGGGCAGTTGGCCGGACGACGGGTCGGGCAGCCGGCGGCCGAAGCGCCCGTACGGCACCGAGCGCGGCTGCGGCACCAGTCCCAGGCCCAGCCCCAGCTCGCGGCCGAGCTCCCGGCCCAGCTCGCGTTCCCGGCCGTGGCCGCGGCCGGCCGCTCCCGCCTGGGCCGTACCCGCCTGGGCCGCCTCCCCGGAAGCGCTCCCGGGACCGCTTCCGGTGCCGCTCCCGGGGTGCTCGTCGGGGTCCTCCTCCAGGCCCGCCTCAGGACCCGCCGGGGCGGTCCACGCCCCCGCCGCAGGCCCCGCCTCCTCCGCCGGGCCGAGCGCGGCCGTCAGCAGGGGCAGGACGCCCACCGACTCCACCGGCTGCCCGGCCAGCCCGGCCAGCAGCCGCACGGTGAACAGGTTGTACTCGCAGACGATCCGGTGCGCACCCGCCCGGTCCCCCGCCTCGACCGCGTCGACCAGCTCGGCGTGCCGGTCCCAGCAGACCCCGGCCAGCTTCGGCATCGCCCGCAGGTAGGGCGCGGCGAACATCCAGGACTGCACCCTCAGCCAGTCCAGGTAGTCGCCGATCCGCCGGTTGCCGAACAGCCCGGCCGCCTCCTGCCAGAACCGGCGGTCGCAGCCCACCATCACGTCCAGGTTCCCTCCCCGGGCTGCCCGGACCGCCGCGTCCGCCCGGCGGCGCAGCGAGGGCAGCCGGCCGCCGGTGTCCGGCACCCCGGGGAGGGCGCTGAGCCGGCGGAAGTAACTGTCGGTGAGCAGCACCCGGGACTCGAAGATCTCCAGGAAGTCGTCCCAGCCGAATTCGGGCACCGTGAAGCCGCGATGGTGCTCGGCCCGGAGCAGTCCCTGCGCGCCGAGGTCGACCAGCGCCTCGCGGGCCGGGGTCGCCGAGACCCCGTACAGGTCGGCGATCTCCTTGACGGTGAAGTTGCGCCCCGCCGCGAGCCGGCCGGCCATCATCTCCTCGCGCAGCGCGCCGGCGATCTGCTCGCGGAGGCTGTTGCGCTGGATCACCGGGCGGGTGTCGCCCGAGCCGGTGCCGAACATGCGCGCGACCTCCTCGGGCGGGCTGGAAGGCCTGCCCCGGGACAGGCCTGTAGACGAACGGCTGGAACACGACGAAGGCTCATCTTCTCAAAGATGCCGCCGCCGTGCGGCCGGGCGCCCCACTGCGGTGCCGTCGGCCCCGGCGCGAACCCCCGGCGGGCGTCCCGGGCGTCCCGGGCGGACCCCCGCGGGCCCTCCCGGGCTCAGCGCTGGACGGGAGCCGGAATGCCCAGCAACCGGTCCCGGTGGACCGGGAAGTCGGCGCGGGCCTTGGCCACCTCGGCCGGGTCGAACTCCACCGTCAGCACCTCCTCGCCGTGGCCCGCCTCGGCCAGCACCCGGCCCCACGGGTCCACCACGATGCTGTGCCCGGCCTGCTCGACCCCGCCGTGCGTCCCGGCCGTGTTGCAGGCCAGGACGAAGGCCTGCTCCTCGACCGCGCGGGCCCGGCTGAGCAGCGTCCAGTGCTCGCGCCGCCGCTCCGGCCAGGCCGCCGGGATCACCAGCAGCTGCGCGCCCGCGTCCAGCAGCGCCCGGAACAGCTCCGGGAACCGCAGGTCGTAGCAGGTGGCCAGGCCCAGCGTGCCGAAGTCGGTGGGGGCGGTGACGATCTCCTGCCCGGCGCCCATCACCACCGCCTCACCGCTGTCGAAGCCGAAGCGGTGCACCTTGCGGTAGGTGTGCACCAGTTCGCCGTCGGGGGCGAAGAGCAGCGAGGTGTTGTAGATCGGCCCGTCCGGGTCGCGCTCGACGATCGACCCGGCGTGCAGCCAGACCCCGGCGGCCTTGGCGGCGGCGGCCATCGCGTCGGAGGTGGGCCCGTCGAGGGCCTCGGCACCGTCCGACCAGAGGTCGTACGCGAAGCCGCCCAGCGGCCAGAGCTCCGGCAGGACGACCAGGTCGGCGCCCTGCTGGGCCCGGACCAGGGCGGCCGCCCGGGCCCGCCGCTCGGCGGGCGGCTCCGAGTCGGAGACCGCGAGTTGGATCAATGAAGCGCGCACAGTACCACCGTCCACGGCAAGAGTCCTACGATCGTCACCCGAAAGCACTGCCCTGCTCTCACCCGGCAGCGTAACGTGCGGTTAGTGTGTGCGCCCGGAAGCCGGACGAACCCGGCGGACCCCAGACCAGGGCGCGCGCGGCAAGGCAGCTGACGGAGGGCCGGAGATTCCCGTGACGGACAACCAGACCGTGCAGGCTTACACCGAGGCGTGGACGCAGTCCATCGAATCGATATCGGAGCTGGTGACCCCCCTCCCGGAGGGCTCCTGGAACCGGGCCACCGAGTGCCCCGGCTGGTCGGTACGGGACCTCGTCTCGCACGTCATCGCCATCGAGTCCGAGCTGCTCGGCGACCCGCGCCCGATCCACTCGCTCCCCCGCGACCTGCGGCACGTCACGAACGAGTTCGCCCGCTACATCGAGCTGCCGGTCGACAAGCGCCGCTGCCACACCGCGCTGGAGATGACCAGCGAGCTGGAGTACACGATCATCCGCCGCTCGCGCGCGCTGCGGAACGCCAAGCAGACCCCGACCGAGCAGGTCCGCTGGCCGGCCGGGCCGCACAGCCGCGACCTGCCGTACCACGAGGTGCTGCGCCGCCGGGTGTTCGACGTCTGGGTGCACGAGCAGGACCTCCGGCGGGCCCTCGACGCGCCCGGCAACCTGGACTCCCCCGCCGCCCTCGTCTCCCGGGACGTCCTGCTGGAGCTGCTGCCCAAGGCCGTCGCCCACCGGGCCGGTGCCCCGGCCGGGACGGCGCTGGTGCTCGACGTCACCGGCCCGGTGGAGTTCCTGCGCACCGTCCGGGTCGACGCCGGCGGCCGCGGCACGGTCGACGAGTCGATCAGCCTGGCGCCCGACGTCCAGCTCACCATGGACTGGGAGACGTACGTCCGGCTCGCCTGCGGCCGCGGCCGCCCCGGCCCGGTCACCGTCGAGGGCGACGAGGAGCTGGCCTCCCGCCTCCTGGCCAACTTCGCCGTCACGCTGTAACCCGCGGATTCACCCACCCGGCGTACACACACCGCTGCACGCCGGGTGGCACGCTTCGTGCTCCCGTACGTCAGCTTGGCACCAGCACCTCACCCGTTCGACCTCGTTGTTCCGGGCAGTTGAGCCATCACCCGGAAGAAGGAGGGGTGTCCGGATGGACGACGAACAGGAACGGCACGAACAGATGGTGCTGGTGCGGTCGAGCTTCCCGGTCACGGGACAGCCGGTCCGCGTCGTGATGATCCACGGGGAGCCGTGGTTCGTCACGGCGGACGTGTGCCGGGTTCTGGGCCGCAGCAATCCGAGCGAGGCGGTCAAGATCGTCAAGCCGGTCGACTCCCGCACGGTCGACCTTCGCCGGGTAGCCCTCAGAAATTCTGAGGGTTACAGCATTTCCGCAGGTGAGAAACCCTACACACGTGGAAATCCGATGCTCGGGGTGATCAGCGAGGCCGGCTTCTACACCCTGGTCATGAGGTCGACCAAGCCCAACGCCGGCCCCTTCCAGGAGTGGGTCACCCGCGAGCTCCTCCCCTCCGTCCGCCGTGGGGACACCGACGTCCCCACCCAGCAGCGGCGGATGGCGCAGACCCTGGCCGAGGCGGTCGGGCAGCGGGTCGAGGTCGTGGCGGAGATCGGTCACGAGGACCGGCCCGGGGTGACCGTCCACTCCGACGGGACGGTGCACTGCCGGCACGGGGAGATGCTCTTCCACATGCCGACCCGCGAGGAGGACAGCGGGCCGCCGTTCGGCGCGTACTTCTCCTGCCCGGCCGTGGAACGGGTCGGGATCCGCGGCAGCCGGGTGCTCCCGGGCTGTCCGAAGCTCAAGCTGGTCGACCTGGTCCGGCTGCGGCAGGCGGCACACCCCGGACCTGAACCTGAACCCGTACCGGAACCCGGGCCCGGCCCCGGAGCCGACCGCAGGCCCGTGTACGTGGAGCTGCACGGCGCCCGGATCTACGGGACTCCCCCGCAGATCGCCGAGCTGATGCGCGAGTACGGGCGCTGATCCGACCGCAGAGCGCCGTACACCTCGCCTGAAGCGAGGCATACGGCGTTCCCGCAGGTCGGAAGCCCGACGACTGGCCTACGACCCCGCCGCCGCGACCTTCTTCCGCAGCCGCAGGATCATCACCGTCCCCACCGCCAGCGGCACGTACTGCCAGCAGAACGCCCAGCGGTACGCCTCCGCCGAGTAGCCGCTGCCGTTGCCGGGGCTCAGGGCGTCGAGGAGGACGCCGATCCCGAAGAGCGTGATCATCGTGCCGATGAAGCCGCCCATGTTGACGACGCCGGAGGCGGTGCCGAGCCGCTCGACGGGGTTGCGGGCGCGGGCGTAGTCCAGGCCGACCAGGGAGGCCGGGCCGTTGCTGCCCATCACCAGGATGATCCCGGCCAGCAGCCAGAGCGGGGGGTGCCCGCCCGGCCAGGCCAGGACGAGCGCCCAGCCGGCCGCCGTGGTGGCGATGACGGTGAGCACGATCGGCATCCGGGCCCCGGCGGTCCGGGAGAGCACCCGGCCGAAGACGAAGCCGAAGGTCATGTTGGCGAGCACCAGCAGGGTCAGCAGCCCGCCGGCCTCGCCGCGTGACATGCCCTGGGCCTCCACCAGGTAGGGCAGGCCCCAGAGCAGGCCGAAGGCGTTGCCGGGGAACTGGGTGGTGAAGTGCACCCAGAGCCCGAGCCGGGTGCCGGGCTCGCGCCAGACCTCCCGGACCTGCCGGCCCACCGGGATCCTGGGGGCGGCCGGGAGCGGGGTGGCGGCCGGGCCCGCCGGGGCCTCCCGGAGGAAGAGCGCGACCAGCGCGAAGACGGCGGTGCCGAGCAGCGCGGTCCCGGTGAACGTCCGCGTCCACCCCTCGCTGTGCAGCGCCCGGGCGAGGACGACGGTGGTGACCAGGTTCCCGCCCATCCCGGCGAGGCCGGTCAGCTGGGCGACGAACGGGTTCTTCGCGGCCGGGAACCAGCGCGCGGCGATCCGCAGCACGCTGATGAACGTCATCGCGTCGCCGCAGCCCAGGACCGCCCGGGAGGCCAGCGCGGGGGTGAAGGAGGAGGAGAAGGCGAAGGCCAGCTGGCCGGCGCTGAGCAGCAGGATGCCGAACAGCAGCACCCGGCGCGGGCCGAAGCGGTCGACCAGCAGGCCGACCGGTATCTGCATGGCCGCGTAGACCAGCACCTGGAGGATGGAGAAGGTGGAGAGCGCGGAGGCACCGATGCCGAAGCGGTCGGCGGCGTCCAGCCCGGCCACACCAAGGCTGGTGCGGTGGATGACGGCGAGGACGTAGACGCTGACGCCGATCGACCAGGCCAGCCAGGCGGCGCGCCCGCCGGGCGGCGGCGGGACGGTGGTGGCCGGGGGTGCGGGCTCGGCGGTGGGACGGGGAGCGGGGACGGACAGGGGGCGGGCTGAACTGGCGGGCTCCACGGGCATAGTGCACCCAGACTAGTCATCCCATCATTGGACGCCCAGACCGGGGGTCGGGGAGATCGGACACGAACCACCTCAGCCGGTCACCGTCCAGGAGACCGACCTGGTCATGTACCGGTCGCGGAAGGCCTCGTCCCGGACCCAGTCGGTGGTGTCCCGGACGGTGGCCGTCACGGTGGCGCTGCGCCCGGGGGCGAGGTCCAGCCGGGCGGTGTCGAGCCAGCTGCGGTCCGGCGCCTGCGGCTCCACCGGGACCCCGTCCACCTTCCAGTCGACCTGGAGCTGCCGGGCGCCGGCCAGCGGCAGCGGGCGGACCTCCAGCCGGGGGCGGCCGGTGACCTCGCCGGGGCCGGGCGCGGGCGTGTCGCTCGGCCTGATCCGGCGGTAGACCTCCTCGATGATGGCCTCCCGCGAGGGCAGGTTGTACGCGCCGCCGAGGGTGCGCATCACCGAGTCCGGGGTGGGCCGGTAGATCCCGTTGGCGCTCCGGTACGCCCCGACCGTCCCGGCGCCGTCCGGGGACTCCGCACCCAGCCAGCGCCACCACTTGGTCTGCTTGCGGCGCATCTCGTCGGCGTTGTCGGTGGAGAGGTTGGGGTAGTCGGCGTCGTCCGGCGCGCTGTCGTACTCGTCGCCGAGGTCGCCCACGGTGTGCCCTATCTCGTGCTGGATGATCCGCCCTGCGTCCGGGCTGCCGCCGGCCAGGGTGGTCACCCCGGTGCCGCCGGCGCCGCCGTACTCGCCGGAGTTGGCCAGCGCGATCAGGTACTGCGGGCCGTCGCCGTCCCCGGCGTAGCGGGCGGTGGCGCTCTCGTCCGCGCAGAGCAGCCGGGCGGTGCCCTCGCACCAGAAGTGCATGCCCAGCGGGGTGCCGGGGTTGCGGCCGCGGTTCTCGGTCTCGGCGATGCCGGAGACCGGGGAGACCACCTCGACCCTCCTTATGTTGAAGAAGCCCTGGTAGGTGCGGAACGGCTCGATCTCCATCAGCGCCCGCCAGGCCCGGTCGGCCTGCTGGCGGAACGCGTCCTGTTCGTCGGCGGTGTAGCCGTCGCCGAGCAGCACCAGGGTGATCCGGTTGGCCGGGTCACCGGTCCGCCTTATGTCGACGGTCGGGGCGGCGGCGGCCGCGCGCAGGTCGGCGTGCTGCACGGCGTGCGGCGGCACCGCCCGGTCGGCCGGGGCGCCGGGCCCGATCACGCCGAACGGTGAGGGGCCGGCCAGCTCAAGGGCGGCCGGCAGTACGGCGGTGGACACCAGCACGAGCGCGGCCAGACTCCGGACGAGACGGCCAGGGTTGCCAGGCGGCATACGGGTGCGTCCTCGGGGATCCGGTCACCCGGCGTCGCCCGGGTGGTGGACGCGAAGACGTACCCGGCCGGGCGTGTCCCTCCTCCGGTCCGGCGAAAAAGTCACCGACCTGGCCGAACGATCCGGATCACACCGGTCATACCTATGAGTCCGACCAGGTGGATGGTCCTTGCCGACCGGGACCTCGGCGGCCCCGCCCGGCGGCCGCCCGGCCAGGTGGTCCCGACCCCTGCGTCCCCGACCCCTGCCTCCCCGGCCCCCGGCGGCCGGGGCGGGGGCCGGGGGCCGCTCCGGCCTCAGCCGGCCCGGCCGCGCCGCACGTCGAGGACCAGGTGGGTGGCCAGGCCGAACAGCAGGCCCCAGAACGCCGAGCCGATGCCGAACAGGCTCATCCCGGAGGCGGTGGCCAGGAAGGTCACCACCGCCGCGTCCCGGCCGCGCTCCTCGGCGACCGCCGCGGCCAGGCTGCCCTGCAACGAGGCCAGCAGCGCGACCCCGGCGATCACCGCGATCAGCTCCTTCGGCAGCCCGGTGAACAGGCTCACCAGCACCCCGCCGAAGCTCCCCACCAGCAGGTAGAGCACGCCCGCCGACATCCCCGCGACATAACGACGGCGCGGGTCCGGATGGCTCTCGGGACCGGCGCAGATGGCGGCGGTGATCGCCGCCAGGTTGACGCCCGGCGAGCCGAACGGCGCCAGCAGGACGGAGAGCCCGCCGGTCGCCCCGATCAGCAGCCGGTCGTCCGGCCGGTAGCCGAAGGCCCGCATCACCCCGAGGCCGGGGGCGTTCTGCGAGGCCAGGGCGACGATCGTGAGCGGCAGCGCCAGACCCACCATCGCCGGCCAGGAGAAGGCCGGCACGGTCAGCACCGGCCGGGTGGGTCCGCCCCCGCCCAGGTGCAGCGGCAGCCCGACGGTGACCGCCGCCAGCACCCCGCCGGCCAGCAACGCGGCCGGGACGGCGTACCGCGGCGCCAGCCGCTTGGCCAGCAGGAAGGCCGCGAAGCTGCCCAGCACCAGGGCGGGTGCGCCCTTCACCGCGCCGAAGATCCCGGCGCCGAAGGAGAACAGGATGCCGGCCAGCATCGCGTTGACGATCCCTGCCGGGACGGCCGCGATCAGCCGCCCGAACAGCCCGGTCACGCCGAACAGCGCCACCACCACCCCGCTCACCAGGAAGGCGCCGACCGCCTCCCGGTACGGGTACGCGCCGAGACTGGTCACCAGCAGCGCGGCGCCCGGGGTGGACCAGGCGGTGATCACCGGCGTCCTGGTCCACCAGCTGAGCAGCAGGCAGGTCAGCCCGCTGCCGACGGCCACCGCCCAGATCCAGGACGCGGTCTGCGCCTGGTCCAGCCGGCCGGCGGAGGCCGCCGCGAGCACGACCACCAGCGGTCCGGAGAACGACACCACGATGCACACCAGCCCGGCCAGCAACGCCGGGACGGAGGCGTCCCGGCGCAGCGAGCGGGGCTCCCCGGGGCGCTCGGTACGACGCTGCGCCGAACGGGTTATCAGCTCCTCTGCCATCCCGGCAGTATCCCGGAGACACCCCCGCGCGAGGCGGCCCGAGGACTCCCGAAAAAGATTCGAAGCCACCTGCAACCCCCGGCGGGGATGGACGTCTTTACGGATGAAGGCACGGAGAGCGAGACCGGCAGGGCCGGGGGGCGCTACCGCTGACAGCAGCGGGCAGCCGGTCGTCTTCACCACACCGTCAGCATCATGGCCCTGGGGAGTCACGTCATGCGCAAGTCCGTTATGCCCTCGATCGCGAAGAACGTCCGCTCGACCTCCGGTCGCCGCCGCCTCGCCACCGTCGCCGCCGGCGTCGTCCTCGCGGGCGGCGTCCAGCTGATGACCGCCGACTCCTCCTGGGCTTGCGGGGGCGACACCCGCCTCGGCGGCCCGCTCCCCGCCTCGGTCGGCGAGCACGTCGCACCGGACGCCGCCTTCACCTCCGCCAAGGCCACCGCCACCACGGACGGCAGCTGGAACGAGATCACCGTCAAGGTCACCAACAAGACCGGCCAGCGGGCCGACGGCGCGGAGGCGCAGCTCGGCTTCGCCTTCCTCGGCAACGGGACGCCGCGCGCCCAGGACCTCCGCGTCGAGATGAAGGACTACACCGGCACCTGGAAGCGTCTCGAACTCCAGAAGGGCTGCTACCAGGGCTTCGACATCAACAACACCCAGCGCCAGCGCATCCTGGACGGACAGTCGATGACCTACACGTTCCGCTACGCCCTGGCCCCCAGCACCCCGAGCGACGTGACCGAGATCCAGCTGGTAACCGACGCCTGGTCCGCAGGCTCCGAGCACTACGGCGCGACCGACCTCCGCACGGTCAAGATCAACCACCCCGCCGCCCCGAAGCCCACCACCACCACGAAGCCGACCGCGACGGCCAAGCCCACCGCGAAGCCGACCGCGACCAAGCCCACCGCCAAGCCGGCCGCCGACGAGACCCCGGCCGCCCCGGCGCCGAAGGCCACTCCCCCCGCCACGAAGTCCACGCCGGCCACCACCGCGCCGGCCGGCACCCCCGAGCTCGCCCAGACCGGCTCCAGCTCCGCCAACGGCTTCCTCGCCGCCTCCGCCGCCGCCTTCGTCGCCCTCGGCGCCGGCGTCCTGATCGCCGTGCGCCGGCTGCGCCCCCAGCGCTGACCGGAACGCACGGAAACCCGAAGGGGCCCTTCTCCGCACGGCGGTGCGGAGAAGGGCCCCTTCAACGTGTCCGGGTCGTCAGCCCCAGGTGATCAGACGCTTGGGCCGCTCCAGCAGCGCGGCCACGTCGGCCAGCACCTTGGAGCCCAGCTCCCCGTCCACCAGACGGTGGTCGAAGGAGAGCGCCAGCGTGGTGACCTGACGCGGGACCACCTTGCCCTTGTGCACCCACGGCAGCTCCCGGACCGCACCGAAGGCGAGGATCGCGGCCTCGCCCGGGTTGAGGATCGGGGTACCGGTGTCGACGCCGAAGACGCCGACGTTGGTGATGGTGACGGTGCCGCCCTGCATGTCGCCCGGCGAGGTCTTGCCCTGGCGGGCGGTGTCGATCAGATCGCCGAGCGCGGAGGCCAGCCCCGAGAGGGTCTTGCCGCCCGCGTCCTTGATGTTCGGGACGATCAGGCCGCGCGGGGTGGCCGCGGCGATGCCGAGGTTCACCTGGCCGCGGATGACGATCTCCTGGGCCGCCTCGTCCCACTGGGCGTTGATCTCGGGGTGCCGCTTGATGGCGGTGAGCAGCGCCTTGGCGACCAGCAGCAGCGGGCTGACCCGGACGTCCCGGCCCAGCTCGCCGGTCTCCTTGAGCCGGCGGACGAACTTCATCGTGCGGGTGACGTCGACCTGGACGAACTCGGTGACGTGCGGGGCGGTGAAGGCCGAGGCCACCATCGCCTGCGCGGTCGCCTTGCGGACGCCCTTGATCGGCACCCGGACGTCGCCCGCGACCACGGACGGCACGGCCGCCGGGACGGCGACGGGTGCCTCGGCCGGCTCCGCCACGGGGGCGGCGGGGACCACCGCGGCGGCGGCCACGGCAGCGGCGTGCGCGTGCACGTCCTCGCGGGTGATCACGCCGTCCGGGCCGGTCGGGGTGACGGCGCGCAGGTCGATGCCGAGGTCCTTGGCCAGCTTGCGCACCGGCGGCTTGGCCAGCGGTCGCTCGCCGGACGGCTGCTCGGGCACGACCGGAACGACCGGGGCCGGGGCGGGCGCGACCGGAGCCGCGGGGGCAACGGGTGCGGCGGCGACCACGGTGGTGGTGGTCGTCCGGCGGGCCCGGCGCTGGGTGCCGCCGGTCCGCGGTCCGTAGCCGACCAGCACGGCGCGGCGCTCCGGCTCGGCCGGCTCGGCCTTCGCGGGGGCGGGAGCCGGGGCGGCCGCCGGCGCTGCGGCGACCGGGGCGGGCGCCTCCCCCGCCACCGCGACCGAGATGATCACGGTGCCGACGTCGACCGTCGCGCCCTCCGGGAAGAACAGCTGCTCGACCACCCCGTTGAACGGGATCGGCAGCTCCACGGCGGCCTTGGCGGTCTCCACCTCACAGACGACCTGGCCGTCCGTCACGGTGTCGCCGGGCTTGACGTACCAGCTGAGGATCTCGGCCTCGGTGAGGCCCTCGCCCACATCGGGCATCTTGAACTCGCGGAGCGAGCGAACTTCGGTGGTCATCTTCGCTCCCCGGTTCAGTACGCGAGCGCGCGGTCGACGGCGTCGAGCACGCGGTCCAGGTCGGGCAGGAAGGCTTCCTCGACCCGGGACGGCGGGTACGGCGCGTGGTAGCCGCCGACCCGCAGGACCGGCGCCTCCAGGTGGTAGAAGCACCGCTCGGTGAGCCGGGCGGCCAGCTCGGCGCCCATGCCCATGAAGACCGACGCCTCGTGCACCACGATGCCGCGGCCGGTCCGCCGGACCGACTCCTCCAGGAGGGCGAAGTCCACCGGGGAGAGCGAACGCAGGTCGACGACCTCCAGGCGGCGGCCGTCCTCCTCGGCGGCCTTGGCGGCCTCCAGGCAGACCTTGACCATCGGCCCGTAGGCGATCAGCGTGGCGTCCGCGCCGGAGCGGACGATCCGGGCGTCGTGCAGGCCCAGGTCCGCGGCGGCGCCGACCTCGCCCTTGTCCCAGTAGCGGCGCTTGGGCTCCAGGAAGATCACCGGGTCGTCCGACTCGATGGACTGGCGGAGCATCCAGTGCGCGTCGTGCGCGTTGGAGGGGGTGACCACCCGCAGGCCGGCGGTGTGCGCGAAGTACGCCTCGTGCGACTCGCTGTGGTGCTCCACCGCGCCGATGCCGCCGCCGTACGGGATGCGGACGGTGATCGGCAGCTTCACGTGCCCGAGCGCACGGGCGTGCATCTTGGCCAGCTGGGTGACGATCTGGTCGAAGGCCGGGTAGACGAAGCCGTCGAACTGGATCTCGACCACCGGGCGGTAGCCGCGCAGCGCGAGGCCGATCGCCGTGCCCATGATGCCGGACTCGGCGAGCGGGGTGTCGATCACCCGGCTGTCCCCGAAGTCCTTCTGCAGGCCGTCGGTGATCCGGAAGACGCCGCCGAGCTTGCCGATGTCCTCACCCATCAGCAGGGTCTTCGGATCGTTCTCCAGCGACTTGCGCAGCGCGTCGTTGAGCGCCTTGGCGATGCTGAGCTGACCGGCCATCAGAGGTTCTCCCCCGCCTCGAAGGAGGCCGCGTACTCGACGTACTCGGCCCGTTCCTCATCGACCAGCGCGTGCGGCTCCGCGTAGACGTGGTCGAAGATCAGGGTCGGGTCCGGGTCCGGCATGCTGCGCACACCCTCGCGCACCCGCAGACCCAGCTGCTCGCTCTCGGCGTCGACCGCGGCGAAGAACTCCTCGTCGGCCAGGCCCTCCTTCTCCAGGTGGGCCTTGAGCCGGCTGATCGGGTCCTTGGCCTTCCAGGCCTCGGTCTCCTCGGACGGCCGGTAGCGGGTGGGGTCGTCGGAGGTGGTGTGCGCGCCCATCCGGTAGGTGAACGCCTCGATCAGCACCGGGCCGTTGCCGCTGCGGGCGTGGTCGAGGGCCCAGCGGGTGACGGCCAGGCAGGCCAGCACGTCGTTGCCGTCGACCCGGACGCCCGGGAAGCCGAAGCCGGAGGCACGGCGGTACAGCGGGATCTTGGTCTGGTTGGTGGTGGGCTCGGAGATCGCCCACTGGTTGTTCTGGCAGAAGAAGACCACCGGGGCGTTGTAGACCGAGGCGAAGGTGAAGGCCTCGTTGACGTCGCCCTGGGGCGCCGTCG
>NZ_CP026498.1:6774029-6833862 GCF_002953255.1 Streptomyces sp. CB01881 | reverse complement strand
GTGTAGAGGTGGAAGTTCTTCTCGTTCGGGTCCCAGCCGCCGTGGTTCACGCCGCGGAACATGCCGAGCAGGTTCAGCGGGTCGACGTCGCGGCACCAGGCCACGCCGTGCTCGCGGTAGGTGGGGAAGGCGTAGTCGCCGGTGCGCATGGCCCGGCCGGAGCCGACCTGGGCGGCCTCCTGGCCGAGCAGCGAGGCCCACAGGCCCAGCTCGCCCTGGCGCTGCAGCGCGGTCGCCTCGGCGTCGAACCGGCGCACCAGCACCAGGTCGCGGTAGAGGGCGCGCAGCTCGTCCGGAGTGGTGGTGAGCGGGTAGTCCGGGTGCTCGATCCGCTCGCCTTCCGGGGTGAGCAGTTGTACGAGCTCCGCCTGGGCGTCCGTACCCGTGGCGCGGAGGGTGTCAGGGACGCCGGGGGCCGCCTTCTTGCGAGCCCTCGCCGTGCTTTTGACGGTCACGTTCACTCCTCGGTCTGTCCGGCCGCCCGGGGTCGCCGGTGACCGGTCCGGTCACCGCCTCGCGGGGCGCGCGTGGGTGTGCGCACCGACTGCGAGGCAGGTGGTGATCCTTTTCCGACGGCGTCCCTCACGAGAACGTTACCCAGCGGCGGCTTCAATCGCGCTTGCGCTAGGACGTCCTAGTTGTTGAGCTCTGACAACTGCGGGTGTGGCGCAGCTCTCAAAATCGGTCGCCTTCAGGACACCTGCGCACGTTATCCGGGTGGAGGCCCGTACGTAAGGGGGTTACCGGCATCGGTTTCCGCCGAGGTGGCCGGATAACGACCCCGGGGAGGAGCGGGCGATAGGTCTTTCGTAGGGTGATATGGGAGGCTTTGTGGGTGACTGATAACGGACAAATCAGGGTATTCCTGCTCGACGATCACGAGGTGGTCCGGCGGGGCGTCCACGATCTCCTCTCGGTCGAGGACGACATCGAGGTGGTCGGCGAGGCCGGCACCGCCGCCGAGGCGATCACGAGGATCCCCGCCGTCCACCCCGACGTCGCGGTGCTCGACGTCCGGCTCCCGGACGGCAACGGCGTCGAGGTCTGCCGGGAGGTCCGCTCCCGGCTGCCGGGGATCAAGTGCCTCATGCTGACCTCGTTCTCGGACGACGAGGCGCTGTTCGACTCGATCATGGCGGGCGCCTCCGGGTACGTCCTGAAGGCGATCCGCGGCACCGACCTGATCACCGCGGTCCGGGACGTCGCGGCCGGCAAGTCGCTGCTCGACCCGGTCGCCACCAGCCGGGTACTGGCCCGGCTGCGCAACGGCGGCGAGAAGGAGGACGAGCGGCTGGCCCAGCTCACCAAGCAGGAACGGCGCATCCTCGACCTGATCGGCGAGGGGATGACCAACCGCCAGATCGGCAACGAACTGCACCTGGCCGAGAAGACGGTGAAGAACTACGTCTCCAGCCTGCTCGCCAAGATGGGCATGGAGCGGCGCACCCAGGCCGCCGCCTTCGTCGCCCGGCACCAGGCCGACCAGCACTACTGACCGGCCGTCCGCGGCCGGTCACCCCTGTCACATACAGACAACTGACGGTTTGTCAAGGACCCCCGCCAGGGGGCCCTAACCTCGGGCTGTGACTTTCAGCCAGACCCTCGCCTGCGCCCCGGCCCGCCCCGACCTCTCCGCTCCCCCGATAGGGACCCTCAGCCCGCCCGTCCCGCACGCGGCCCTGGCCGAAGTCCTGCGCCGTTACCGGGTCGGACGTCTGCTGACCGCCGAGCCGGTCGCCGAGGGCCTGCTGAACCGGGGCTACCGCGTGACCACCGAGGCCGGGGCGTACTTCCTGAAGTGCTACGTCGACGCCGCCACCGCCAACCGCCGCTCGATCGCCGACCACCACCGCGCGATGGCCGCGCTGCACGCCCTCGGACTGCCGGTCGCACCCCCGCTGGGCTGTGCCGAACGGGAGGGCACGGTGGCCGCGTTCGGCGGCCGGCTGTTCGCGCTCTTCCCCTGGGTGGATGGCCGACACCGGCACGGTACCGACCTCTCCCTGCTGCAGTGCGACGCGCTCGGCGCGCTGCTCGGCCGCCTGCACGGCGCGCTCGACGACGTCTGCGCCCCGGTCGCACAACCCGCCGGCTACCGCACCGCCGACCCGCTGGACAGCGCCGCACTCGCCCGCGACCTCCGGCGGCGCGCCCGCGGGCACCGCCCGCACGGCGAACTGGACGGGCTGGTCGAGCGGCGCCTCACCGAGCGGCTGGACCTGCTCGCCGAGTACGCCCACCGGCGTCCGGCCCCGCAGGCCGCCCCGCCCACCGGCTGGACGCACGGCGACTTCCACGGGCTCAACCTGCTGCACCTGGACGGCCGGGTCTCGGCCGTCCTGGACTGGGACAAGCTGGGGCCGCAGCCGCGCGCCGAGGAGGCCGTCCGCGCCGCCACCCTGGTCTTCAACGACCGGACGACGGGGGCGCTCGACCTCGTCCGGGTCCGGCACTACTCGCAGGCCTACCGGGCCACCGGGGCCGCCACGGCGGAGCACCTGGCGGCCGCCGCGCACCGGGTCTGGTGGGAACGGCTCAACGACTTCTGGATGCTCCAGTGGCGCTACCAGCGGGCCGACCACCGGGCCGACCCGCTCTACCCCGCCTCGGCGGGCCAGTTGGCGTGGTGGTGCCAGGAGTACGAGCAGGTCCTGGACGCCTTCGCCAACTGACCTGCACGCCTTGGCCAACCGACCCGGGCGCCCGGCCGACGGGCGGCCGGGCGACGGGCGGCCGGGCGGCCGACGGGTCCGGGCCGACGACCGGCCCGGACCCGTACCCGCTGCGGGCCGTCAGCCGGCCCGCGTGGTCAGTTCCCGCCGCCGATCGGAGGGGTCGCCCCACTCGTGGGGATCCCCGGCTTCGTCGGCGGCGCCCCGGTGCCGGTCGCCCCGCCCCCGGTGCCGGTCGTCGGCGTGCCGGTCGCCCCGCCGCCGCCCGTCGGGCTGCTGGTCGCACCGCCGGTGGGCGTGCCGGTCGCCGACATGGTGGACGTCGGCGTCTTGGTACCGGTGGCCGGCATGGTCGGGGTCTGCGTGTGCTTGCCGGTGGGCTGGCTGGCCGCCGGGCTCTGGTTGTTCCCGTTGTCCGTCGGCTGCTGCGGCCGCCGGCTGCTGCTCTGCGAGGTCGGCGCCGTGGTCGAGGTCGAACCGGTGGTGGGCGTGGTGGCCTCCGGCGAGGTGACCACCGAGACCGGCGCGCTGGGCGTCGGGGTGGGGTTGTGGCCGCCTCCGCCTCCGTTGCCGCTGAGCGCGAGCGCGATCCCGACGCCCGACGCCACCAGCACCGCCGCGGCACCGGCCAGCCAGGCCCACGGCCCGCGCCGCCGGCCGTGGCCGTCGCCGTCACCGTCGCCGCCGTCGCCCGGGCCCTCGCCGCCACCGTTGTACGGCCCGCCGACACCCGGGTAGGGCGAGGCCGGCGTGTGCGGGCCGCCGGGCGGGTGGTACGGCAGCATCGTGGTCTGGTCGCCCGGTACGGCGGACCCGGCCCCGAGGACGGCCGTCTCGTCCGTGCCGATGACCGGGGTGGCACCGCTGTGGCCCTGGCCGGCTGCCGCCAGCCCGGCCGCCGCGGCACCGGCCGCCCAGGCCCCGCCGGCGCCGTGCATCTCGCGCAGCGCGTGCTGGAGGTGGGCGCGGAACTCGTCGGCGTCCTGGAAGCGGTCGTCCGGGTTCTTCGCCAGCGAGCGCAGCACCAGCGGGTCGAGCCCCGCCGGCACCCGCGGGTTGGCCTGCGACGGCGGCACCGGCATGTCCTGCACGTGCTGGTAGACCACCGAGAGCGGGGTGTCGCCGGTGAACGGCGGGCGCAGCGTCAGCAGCTCGTAGAGCATGCAGCCGGCCGCGTACAGGTCGGAGCGGTGGTCGACCGGCTTGCCGAGCGCCTGCTCGGGCGAGAGGTACTGCGGGGTGCCCATGACCATGCCGGTCTGGGTCATGGTGCTGGCGGTGCCGGTCAGCGCGCGGGCGATGCCGAAGTCCATCACCTTGACCGCGCCGGTGGTGGTGATGATGACGTTGGCCGGCTTGATGTCGCGGTGCACGATGCCGTGCCGGTGGCTGTAGGCGAGCGCCTCCAGCACCCCGGCGATGATGATCAGCGCCTGGTCGACGGGCGGCGCCTCCTCGTCCACCAGCAGCTCGCGGACGGTGCGGCCCTCGACCAGCTCCATCACGATGTACGGCGTCGACTCGTCCCCGACGTACTCCTCGCCGGTGTCGTAGACCGCGACGATCGAGTGGTGGTTGAGCGCCGCGACGGCGTGCGCCTCGCGCGTGAAGCGCAGCCGGGCGATGTCGTCCTGGGCGAGTTCGCCGCGGAGCAGCTTGACGGCGACGGTCCGGCCGAGCCGGATGTCCTGGGCGGCGAACACCTCGGCCATGCCGCCGCGGCCGAGCCGGTGGGTCAGCCGGTAGCGGCCGTCGCCGACCGTGCCGAGCGGGGCCGCGGTGCCGCGACCGGGCGTGTGCGGGCCTCCGACGTACGGCGGGAGTGCAGTGGTGGCGGCGCTGTCGTTACCGGCACCGGGCGGGTACGGAGCCTCGCCGGCCGGACCGGACGCCCGGGCACCCTCGTCGTCCGGCTGCTGCGTCTGTGCCATCGCTCCTCGCCCCGGGCCTTCGCTCGGATCGCGGTGCCCTGTCGCTTCGTGTCCCCGAACGCTACCGCCTCCGGCCGTCACCCGTAGCACGCCCGATACGGGCGTACCGCGTCAGAGCAGGCCATTCCGGTCGGCCGGGATGTCCAGGTGGAGAACGGCGGCCGTCCCGCGCGGGCTCTTGGTGGTACCGGTGGTCTTCTCCGACTTGGTCACCACGATGGCGATGATGATGATCGCCAGCACGATCACGCCGATGATGATGCCGACGATCACCAGCGCCGTGGAGCAGCCGCCGCTGTTCGACGCGGGGGCCGGCTGGAACGGCGGCATCGGCTGCGGCGGCGGGGTGTGCGCCTGCTGCGGGAAGGGCTGCGGGGTCTGCTGGAGGTGCGGGGGCGGGGTCTGGAAGGCCGGCGGCGGCGTCTGGAACTGCTGCGGGAAGGGCTGCGGCGTCTGCTGGAGGTGCGGGGGCGGGGTCTGGAAGGCCGGCGGCGGCGTCTGGAACTGCTGCTGGAACGGCTGCGGGGTCTGCGGCGCCTGCGGTGCGGCGTGCACCGAGCGCGGGCCGTCGGTGATCAGCAGCGGGGTGCTGGCGGCGAGGGAGTTGCCGTTGCCGCCGCCCTTCTCCGCCGCGATCAGCCGCTCCGCCTCGTCGCGCATCGCCGCCGCGCTCGGGAACCGGTGCGCCGGGTCCTTGCGCAGCGCCTGCGCGACGAAGGCGTCCACCGCCGGGCCGACCGCCCGGTTGATGGCGGACGGCGCGGACGGCTCCTCCTGGACGTGCTTGTAGGCGATCGAGAACGCCGAGTCGCCGTCGAAGACCAGCCGGCCGGTGAGCATCTCGAAGAGCATCACGCCGACCGAGTAGAGGTCGGAGCGGGCGTCCACCGGCTTGCCGAGCGCCTGCTCGGGCGAGAGGTACTGCGGCGTGCCGACGACCATGCCGGTCTGGGTCATCGAGGTGACGCCGCTGTCCAGCGCGCGGGCGATGCCGAAGTCCATCACCTTGACGGTGCCCTTGCGGTCGAACATGACGTTGCCGGGCTTGATGTCACGGTGCACCAGGCCCTGGTCGTGCGAGGCCTCCAGCGCGTTCAGCACGCCGACGGTGATCCGCAGCGCCTCCTCGACGGGCATCGCGCCGTACTGCGCGACCGCCTCGTTGATCGCGTCGCGCAGGCCCTTGCCGTCGACCAGCTGCATCACGATGAACGGGGTGCTGGAACCGTCCGGGGCGATGTCCTCGCCGCTGTCGTAGACGGTGACGATGTTGGTGTGCTCCAGCCGGGCCACCGACTGCGCCTCGCGGCGGAACCGCTCCTTGAAGGTGTCGTCCCGGCCCAGCTCGGCGTGCATGCTCTTCAGTGCGACCTGGCGGTCCAGCACGTTGTCGTAGGCGAGGTGCACCGAGGCCATGCCGCCCTCGCCGAGCACCCGCTGCAGCACGTACCTGCCGTTGCCCAGGGAGTGGCCCTCGACCGCCGCGTTGCCGTGCTCGCTCATGGTCCTCTGCTCCCCCTCGGCGCGGCCGTGGCGCCGCAACCGTGACGTTCGGTCTCGTCCGTGCGTACTGCGGGCCCGGCCCGCCGGCCTGCCCGCCCCTGTCGCGGCGGCTCACCCGGCCTGCGACAGGGGCCAAGGGTATCGGCTCGCGGCGACGGTGATCGGCGCAGGGCCGACACTGTGTCCGAGCCGCGATCCGGCACCCGGTGGTCCTGCGTGCGCCGGTCCGTCCGGCAGCGGGTGGTGGCGGTACGTCCCACCGCCCGGGCCGCCCCCGGCCGGGACCCGCAGCGGCGGGAAGGGCCTACAGGTACGGGCCGGAACGGATGCCGCGGCCCTCGCCGGGCTCCTCGCCCTCCTGCTCGCCGCCGTGCAGACCGGGCGGCAGCGCCCGGCGCATCTGCTCCAGCTGCGCCCGCGCCGCCATCTGCTGGGCGAACAGCGCGGTCTGGATGCCGTGGAACAGCCCCTCCAGCCAGCCCACCAGCTGGGCCTGCGCGATCCGCAGCTCGGCCTCGGTGGGGATGGAGTCCTCGGTGAACGGCAGCGACAACCGTTCCAGCTCGGCGACCAGTTCGGGCGCCAGGCCGAGTTCGAGCTCCTTGATGGAGCTGGCGTGGATGTCCTTCAGCCGGGCCCGGCTGGCCTCGTCGAGGGGGGCCGCCCGGACCTCCTCCAGCAGCTGCTTGATCATGCTGCCGATCCGCATGACCTTGGCGGGCTGTTCCACCATCTCGGTCACCGGGAGTTCGCGCGGCCCGTCGCCGTCGTCGTCCCCCGCCGAGCCCGCGAAACCGTGGCCCACCGGCAGCCCGTCCGGTCCGACGATCAGCACCTTCTGGCCGTCCTGCGACTGCCCGCCCATGGCCTGGTACAGCTCCTGCGGCGAGCGCTCGTTCATCGGATTCGTCATGAACAACATTCTCCCTCACTGGGGTTGCCCGGACGGAAGCCCCCGGCCGCCCCGTCTCCGGCCGTTCCGCCCGTCACCGGGCACGACCGTACGCCCCCGCGCGGCGTCCCGGCATCCGTACGGATACTCAGTTCGCGCGGGGGCGTCGGGACCCGCCCGGGGTCAGCCCTTGCGCAGGCGCAGGCCGATCAGTCCCAGCCCGCAGCCGATCAGCCCGAGCCCGGCACCTAGCGGCAGCTGGAGCGTGGAGGCGTCGCCCCACCGGGCGGGGATCACGGCGGGGCCGGTCGCAGCGGCCTGCTGGGCGGCCGGGCCGGCCGCCAGCGCCGCGCTGTCGGGGGCGGCGTCCCCGTCCGGAGCGGTGGCGTCGGGTCCGGCCACCACCTGGGCCGAACCGGCCTCGGCGGGCTGGGCGGGGGCCTGCTCCGGCTGCCGGTCGGGAGCCTGCGCGGGGGCCCGGTCCCGGGTCCGGTCCGGGGCGGCGTCGGCCCGCTCGGGCGCCGATGCCAGCCGGTGCCGGTGTCCGGCCGCGTCCGCCCAAGGCCCGTCCGCCCCCGTCCCCGGACGGGGGCGGACGCCCTGGTGCCGCGGTGGTGCGGCGGCCGGTCCGGGGACGTCCGACGAGGGCTCCGCCGCCGGTCCCGGGACCGGGGCCGCGGCGGGCGCGGGTACGGGCACGGGCGGGCCGGTCGGCGGCGCACTCGGCTCGTCCGCCGGCACGTCGCTCGGCGTCGGCGCGGCCCCGGAGAACGGCCCGGCCGGGGGCGAGGGGTCGGTCACGGCCCCCGCGGACGGCGAGCCGGACCGCCCCGGACCGGTGGCCGGCGCACTGACGGCTCCGGACGGCCCGGACGGCGTCGACGGCCCGGACGGTGTCGACGGCCCGGACGGTGTCGACGGCCCGGACGGTGTCGACGGCTCTGCGGACGCCGAGGGCTCCGCCGGATCGGCCACTACGGACGGACCGGCCGCCACGGACGGACCGGCCGCCACGGACGGACCGGCCGGGACGCCGGCCTCGAAGGCCGCCCCCGCCCCGGACGGTTGTTCCGAGGGGGCCGCCGTCGCCGCGACCGCCACCGGAGCGATGCCCAGCGGCACGGCGAGCCCGAGCGCCGCCACCGCCAGCAGCAGCCGGAGCCGGCGGCCGGCCCGGCGACGGCCGGCGTCCCTGCGGGTGGGTCGGCCGCGGCCCCGGGTACAGCGGCGGCACGGCGCGGCGGGCAGCAGCCCGGGGAACGTCTTCGAAGGTGCGGCCACGGTCGAGGTCCTTCCGACGGCCGACCGCGCACGGGGGCGGGGTCGGCGGCGGGACAGCTCCCGACCAGATTCACACAATCCGGCATTCCAGGCATTCCGGACGGCCGTGCACCGACCGCCCCGCCGCCCCCGCTCCCGCGGCAACCGCCGTCAGGCCCGCAGCACCACCTTGCCGACCTGCTCGCCGGCGGCCAGCACCCGGTGCGCCTCGGCGGCGCCGGTCAGCGGCAGCACCCGGTCGATCACCGGCCTGACCACCCCCGACTCGACCAGCGGCCAGACGTGCTCGCGCACCGCCGCCACGATCGCGGCCTTCTCCGCCAGCGGCCGCCCGCGCAGGTTGGTGGCGATCACCGCGCCGCGCTTGCGCAGCAGCGTGTTGAGGTCGATCTCGCCCTGCACGCCGCCCTGCAGCCCGATGATCACCAGCCGGCCGTTGACCGCCAGTGCGTCCACGTTCCGCTGGAGGTACTTGGCGCCCATGATGTCCAGGATCACGTCCGCACCGGCGCCGCCGGTGGCCTCCCGGAGCACCTCGACGAAGTCCTGCTCGCGGTAGTTGATCGTGATGTCCGCGCCCAGCTCGGCGCACCGCGCCAGCTTCTCCGCGCTGCCCGCCGTCACCGCCACCCGGGCGCCGACCGCCTTGGCCAGCTGGATCGCCATCGTCCCGATGCCGCTGGCACCGCCGTGCACCAGCACCGTCTCGCCCGGCCGCAGGTGGGCGGTGAGGAAGACGTTGGACCAGACCGTCGAGACCACCTCGGGCAGCGCCGCGGCCTCCTCGACGGTGAGGCCCTTCGGCACCGGCAGCAGCTGCCCGGACGGCACCGCCACCAGCTGCGCGTAGCCGCCGCCGGCCAGCAGCGCGCAGACCTCGTCGCCGACCGCCCAGCCGGCCACCCCGGGCCCGAGCGCGACGATCCGGCCCGCGCACTCCAGTCCGGGGTAGGACGGGCTGCCGGGCGGGGGGTTGTAGAAGCCCTGCCGCTGGAGCAGGTCGGCGCGGTTGACCGCGGTGGCCGCCACCTCGACCAGGACCTCGCCCTCGCCGGGCACCGGGTCCGGCACCTCGGCCCAGACCAGTGCCTCGGGCCCGCCGGGTTCAGGAATCGTCATCGCGTACATGCCCCGAAGCTACTGCGTACCGGCCGGCGCGCGGAGGCGCCCCGCGCGGCCCGGGCCGCCGGCCGCCGCGACCGGCCGCCGCCGCCGAACGGGGCCGTGGTTTCCGGGCCGTGACACCTGCTCCGCCCGGCGGCACCGCCCCGGTACCGACACGCCCGGGCAGCCACCCCGGTCCTCCGCCACCCGGCGGCCACGCCATCCTGGACGGGTGACGAATGGTGAGCAGCCCTCCGAACCGGACGAAACCGGCGTCCGGCACCGCCTGCCGGGACGCCGCACCGGCCGTGCGGAGTCCGACGTGGAGGCGGGCGACCGGGTCATCATGCCCGCGCGCAAGCCCCGGGCACCGCTGCGCCAGGTGTCGGGGCGGCTGCTGCTGGCACTCGGCGTGCTGGTGGCCACCACCGTGATCGTCTGGCTGGACCGCGCCGGCTACAACGACAACGCGGGCGGGGGCGTGGACTTCCTCGACGCGGCCTACTACGCCACCGTGACGCTCTCCACCACCGGGTACGGCGACATCACCCCGTTCAGCGACAGCGCCCGGCTCACCAACATCTTCGTGATCACACCGCTGCGCGTGCTCTTCCTGATCATCCTGGTCGGCACCACGCTCGAAGTGCTCACCGAACGCACCCGCCTGCAGTGGCGGATCGGACGCTGGAGGTCCGCAGTGAGGGAACACACCGTCGTGATCGGCTACGGCACCAAGGGCCGCAGCGCCGTCGACACCCTGCTCGGCCAGGGCGTCCGCCGGGACGAGATCGTGGTCGTCGACCCGCAGCGCAAGGTCATCGAGCAGGCCACCCTGGACGGACTGGTCGGCGTGGTCGGCGACGCGACCCGTACCGACACCCTGCTGCGCGCCGAACTCCCCCGCGCCTCCCGCGTCGTCGTCGCCCCCGAACGCGACGACACCGCCGTCCTGATCACCCTGACCGCCCGCCAGCTCAACAAGGCCGCCACCGTGGTCGCCGCCGTGCGGGAGGACGAGAACGCCCCGCTGCTCCGGCAGAGCGGCGCCGACGTCGTGGTCACCAGCTCCAGCTCGGCCGGCCGGCTGCTCGGCATGTCGATGCTCAGCCCGCACGCCGGCGCGGTGATGGAGGACCTGCTCACCTACGGCACCGGCCTCGACATCTACGAGCGGCCGGTCATCCGGGCCGAGGCCGGGCACAGCCCGCGCGAGTGCGCGGACCTCGTCGTCGCGGTGGTGCGCGGCCGGCGGGTGCTCAACTTCAACGACCCGGAGGCCGCCACCCTCCAGCTCACCGACCGGGTCATCACCATCAGGCCGGCCGTCACGCCCGCCGGCTGAGGCCCGGAACGGCCCCGGATCCGGACGGCCCCGGGATCCGGCCGGTCAGGGGGTGTCCAGCAGCTCCACCGCCTCGCCGGCCGCCACCCCGCCGGGCGGCACCACCGCGAGCGCCTCGGCCCGGGCCAGGCCGCGCAGCATCGCCGGCCCGTCGAAGGCCAGCGGGACGGCGCCGCGCAGGGTCCGGCGGACCGGCAGCAGCCGGGTGTCCGCCGGGTGGCCGGGCAGCTCGACGGCGGCGGGCGCGAGCACCGGCTCGCCGGCCGACCGGCCGCCGCGGGCGTGCAGCAGCGGCAGGGCCAGCGTGACGGTGCCGGCCACCGCGGCCAACGGATTGCCGGGCAGGCCCACCAGGTGGCGGCCGCCCGGGAGCTCGGCGAGCAGCATCGGATGACCGGGGCGGACGGCCACCCCGTCCACCAGCAGCCGGCCGCCGGCCTCGGCGAGCGCCCGGTGCAGGAAGTCGACCGGCCCGGCGGCCGTCCCCCCGGTGGTGACCACCACGTCCGCGGCGGAGTGCCGGACGGCGTCCCGGAGCAGCCCGAAGTCGTCCCGGACGGCGCGCACCGCGCCCACCTCGGCGCCGGCCGCGCGCAGCCACGGCGGCAGCAGCGGGCCGAGCGCGTCCCGGACGAGGCCGGGGCGCGGCAGCCCGGAGCCGAGCAGTTCGTCGCCCAGCACGAGGAGTTCGACCACCGGCCGGCGGCGGACGGCCAGCCGGTCGTGGCCGCTGGCCGCGGCCAGGCCCAGCACGGCCGGGCCGACCCGCGTACCGACCGGGAGCAGCACCTCGCCCCGGCGGCACTCCTGGCCGCGCGGGCGGACGTCCTGACCGGTGGTCAGCGAGCCCGGGGTCCGGTCGTGCAGCAGCACGCCGTCCTGCCCGCCGTGCTCGCGCCGGAGCACGGCCGTGGCGCCGGGCGGCAGCTGGGCACCGGTGGCGATCTCGACGGCCGCGCCGTCGGCCAGCGGCGCCCCGGCCGGCTCACCGGCCAGCAGCCTCCCGGCGACCCGCCAGGGGCCCGGTCCGGAGACGGCCCAGCCGTCCATCGCCGAGGTGTCGAAGGCGGGCAGGTCGGTGAGCGCGGTGAGCGGCTCGGCCAGGGTGCGGCCGAGTGCCCCGGCCAGGTCGAGCAGCTCGGGCGGCAGCGGGCGCGACCCGGCCCGGCGGGCGGTCTCCCGGGCCTGCGCCCAGGTGAGCGACGGCGGTCCGGCGGGCTTCAGGCCGAGCACGGGGGCCTCCTCGGCCGTGCTCACGGCTGTTCCGGCCCGGCCGCCGCCACCCAGCGCCCGGCCAGCTCGGCCGTGCGCCGGGACGCCGCGGCGACCGCCTCCGGGCCGCCGCCCTGCTGCGCCGCCGCGTAGCCGACCAGGAAGGCGGTCAGCGGCGCGGCGGGCCGGGCCACCCCGTGTGCGACCACCCGGGCGAGGTCGAGCAGTCCGTGGACGTCGACGTCCAGGTCGATCCCCAGCTCTTCCGCGACCTCGGCGATCCAGTCATCCAGCGTGCGCTCCATGGGCCCCATGCTGCCTGATCACCGGTTTCGCGGGGGTGTTTGCCCGGTGAGCGGCGCGCGTCGTTTCCCTCACACGGGTACGGGGGCACCGTGAGGCCCCTCGTACCGGGCCCCCGGAACGGGTCCGCCCGGGTGTGCGCCCGGTGCGGACCGTCGGCCCCGGCCTACGCCCTCTCCCGCTCGCGGGCGCGCTCCAGGTCCTCCCAGGTGTCGCAGTCGTAGGTGACGTCGTCGGTGTCGGCCAGCCGCAGCGTCCGCAGGCCGCCGGTCAGGCGGCGCAGCGGGAGGCCGGCCGGTTCGCCGAGGGCGGCCAGGGCCGTGCGCAGGGCGGCGGTGCGGTAAGCGGCGGCGAGCGGCTGGTCGCGGCCGCCGGCGTCGACCATGACGACGGCCTCGGTCTCCCGGTCCGCCCCGGCGAGCGCGGCGGCGAGCCGGCGGACGGTCCGCTCGTCCAGGAACGGCAGGTCGGCGGCGAACAGCAGCACCGCCTCGGCCGTGACCTCGGCGAGGCCGGCCGCGACGGCCGCCACCGGCCCGCCGCCCGGGGGCCGCTCACGGGTCCAGCGCACGCCGGTGCGGGTGGTGGGCCGGGCCGGGCCGACCACCACGGCCGTCCGGGCTCCGGCGCAGGCGGTGAGCACCCGGTCGAGCAGGGTCGTCTCGCCGACGGTGAGGCCGGGCTTGTCCACTCCCCCGAGCCGGCGGGCGGCGCCACCGGCCGGCACGATCACGTCGAACGGCGTCATGCGGCCAGTATCCGCCCGGTCCGGCCGGGCCCGGTCAGTTCTCGGGATCGTCCTCGACGATCTCGGCGTCGACGATCCCGTCGTCCTCCTCCGGCTGCCGGTGGCGGGCGGTGTTGGCGGCGGCGCTCAGCTCCAGGATGGCCGGCAGGGTCAGCTCCCCGTACCGCTCGTTCATCGCGGTGGCCAGCTCCTCCGGGTCGTCCGGGTGCTCGGCGAGCAGCCGGTCGAAGTCCTGCAGGTACTCGCCGGTGAAGGCGAGCACCCGGCCCGCGTCGTCGCCCTGGCCGGGCGCCCGGTGGCCGGCGATCACCCGCTCGGCGCCGAGTTCGGCGATCCGGCCGAGGTTGCGGCTCCAGACGACGCGCTCCGCCGGGGTGGTGTCGGCGGTCCAGACGTGGGTGCCGTTGTAGACGAAGTCCCCGGCGATCACGGTGCGGATGCCGGGCACGTGCACCACGGTGGAGCCCCCGCAGTCGCCCTGGCCGAGCAGCAGCACCGGGATCGCCTGACGGTCGATCATCAGCGGCTGGGGCAGCAGCGGGGCGGGCACCAGCGGGTGGTCGGGGATGTCGTCCCCGTAGACCGGCTTCCACTGGGCGACCTTGGCGGCGGCGGTCTGCAGGATGCCGTCCACCACCGGCGGGGCGGCGAGCAGCTGCGCGTCCGGGAAGAGCCTGAGCACCTCCTCCGCGCCGAAGTAGTGGTCGGGGTGGTGGTGGGTGATGACGATGGCCAGCAGCCGGCGGCCCTTGCCGGCCACCCACTCGGCCAGTTCGCGGCCGGCGCTGCGGGTGAGCTGGGCGTCGACCAGGATCGCGGTGCGCTCACCGAGGATCAGGGTGGAGGTGGCGAAGAAGGCCGATTCGGGGCCGGTGAAGACGGCGGTCTCCAGCGGCCCGGCCGCCGGCGCCTCGGCGGACCCGTTCCTCCCCGGGCCGGTGCCGGTGGCGTCCGCGGCGCCCGCACGCTCCGCTCCCGCGCTGTTCTCGGGCGGGGACGACGTCACTGGCTGCTCCCTCTGGTTCGGCGGTCGGACTTCCTGCGCCCTACAGCATGGGAGTACGACCCGCCGAATGCCCGGAAGGCGCGCCCGGCGGGGCGCGCCTTCCACGGTGACGCCCGCCGCCGCGTGAGCGGCCGCGGGCGTCACCGGACGGGCCGGGTCTCAGGCGGCGAGCGCCTTGGCCTTGCGCGCCCCGCCCTCACCGAGCTCGCCCTCTGGGCCGACCGCCACCTGCCGGCGAGCGCGCTCAGGCCGCCCGGCGGCTGCTGAACCGCGGCCCGGACGGCCCCGCCCCGGAACGGCGAAGAGCGCTCGGGCCCGCCTGTTTCCCACAGGCGGGCCCGAGCGCTCTTCGACTCCTCCACCGCCCCGGCTCTGCCACCGGGTCGGCTCTGCTCTTCTGCGACCGTCAGCCCTTGTGGCCGGCACCGCGGCCGGTCAGCTTGGCGATCCGGTCGGTGACGCCCCAGGCGGTGACCCGCCAGAGCGCCTCGATCACGATGTGCCGGCTCATCTTGGACGCGCCCAGCTCGCGCTCGACGAAGGTGATCGGCACCTCGGCCACCTTGAAGCCGGCCTTCACCGTCCGCCAGGCCAGGTCGACCTGGAAGCAGTAGCCGGCCGAGGCGACCTCGTCCATGCCCAGGCCGAGCAGGGTCTCCTTGCGGAACGCCCGGTAACCGCCGGTGACGTCGCGGATCGGCACGTTCAGCATCAGCCGCGAGTACGTCGACCCGCCGCGCGAGAGCAGCAGCCGCGACTTCGGCCAGTTCACCACCCGGCCGCCCGGCACCCAGCGCGAGCCCAGCACCAGGTCGGCACCGCGCAGCGCGCCCAGCAGCCGGTCGAGCTCCTCGGGCTGGTGCGAACCGTCCGCGTCCATCTCGACCAGGACGTCGTAGCCGTGCTCGATGCCCCAGGCGAACCCGGCCAGGTAGGCGGCGCCCAGGCCTTCCTTGCCCAGCCGGTGCATGACGTGCACGTTCAGGTCCTCGGCGGCCAGCTTGTCGGCCAGCTCACCGGTGCCGTCGGGGCTGTTGTCGTCGGCGACCAGGACGTGGGCCTCGGGCACCGCGGCACGGACCCGGCCGACGATCCGCTCGACGTTCTCCGCCTCGTTGAACGTCGGAATGATCACCAGCACCCTGCCGAGATCAGCAAAACTCTGCTGGTTCACGGTCACGTACAAACCTCTCGGCCGGTGGCGGGCTCTGGAACGCAGTCCCCTTCGGCATCCCGCCGAGCTGGTCACCACTGTGGAAACCACTGCGTCCTGGCATCCTACTACCGCACCCTCGGGCCGCCGGTACGGCTACGGCACTCCCCGCCCGCCCCGGCCGTTTCCCCGGTGGCGGCACCGGTCGGCTAGGGTCGATGCCCGGCCTTTGCCCGGACCGCCCGCACGCGGGTCCGCCTCCGGCGAACCGGCGATCCGGCACACCAGCCACTGCAGCAGAGGAGCAGGACCGCGCGCATGGACAGGCTCGTCAACACTGTCCGCCCGTACGCCTGGGGGTCGGTCACCGCACTCCCGGAGCTGCTCGGGCAGGAACCCACCGGTGAACCGCAGGCCGAGCTCTGGATGGGCGCCCACCCTGGCGCACCCTCACGGGCCGACCGCGGTGACGGCCCCCGTCCCCTGGACGAGCTGATCGCCGCCGACCCCGAGGGCGAGCTGGGCGCCGCCACCGTGGCCCGGTTCGGCCCCGTGCTCCCGTTCCTGTTCAAGGTCCTGACCGCCGGCCTCCCGCTCTCGATCCAGGCCCACCCGAGCCTCGACCAGGCCCGGGCCGGGTACGCCGCGGAGAACGCCCTGGGCATCCCCCTGGACGCCCCGCACCGCAGCTACCGCGACGCCAACCACAAGCCCGAACTCATCTGCGCACTCGGTGACTTCGACGGCCTCTGCGGCTTCCGCACCCCGGCCGGCGCGGCCGCCGTGATGGCCGGGCTCCAGGTGCCGGCGCTCGACCCGCTGATCGCCCTGCTGGGCGCCGAGGACGAGTCCGAGGCGCTGCGCAGCACCCTGGCCGCGATCCTCACCATGGACGGGGCCACCGCCGCCGCGACCGTCCGGGACACCGCCGAGGCGGTCGACAAGGCCGCCGCCGAGGACCCGGACGGCCCGTACGCGCTGTACACCCGGATCACCCGCGACTTCCCCGGCGACCGCGGCCTGATCGCCGCGCTGCTGCTCAACGCCGTCCGGCTCCGGGCCGGCCAGGCGCTCTACCTCGGCGCCGGTGTGCCGCACGCCTATCTGCACGGCTCCTGCGTCGAACTGCAGGCCAACTCCGACAACGTGCTGCGGGCCGGCCTCACCCCCAAGCACATCGACGTGCCGGAACTGCTCAAGGTCGTCGAGTTCTCCTCCGGCGCCCCGGACCTGCTGCTCCCGACCGCCGTCGACGCCACCCCCGGCGAGGAGCTCTACCCCGTCCCGATCGACGAGTTCCGGCTCTCCCGCTTCACCCTGGACGGCCGCGAGCGCGAGATCGACGGCCGGGCCCCGCAGATCCTGCTCTGCACCGCCGGCGCCGCCCGCCTCACCGCCGCCGACGGCACCACCCTGGACCTCGCGAGCGGTGAGTCCGCCTTCCTCCCCGCGACCGGCACCGGCACCAGGCTGACCGGCACCGGCGCGACGCTCTTCCGCGCCACCGTCACCCTCTGACGGCCGCGCCCCGGGGGCGGGGCCGCACCCCGGAACGCCGGTGGGCGGCCGGCCGCGTCTGTCACGCGGCCGGCCGCCCACCTCGGGTCAGGAGCCGGGATCAGCTCGTGCCGGAACCGACCTCGGCCGGTATCCGGACGGGTTCGGCGGGCGCCGGGGCCGCCTCCGGGCGGGCGGAGCCCTGCGGTGCGGCCGGCGGCTCGCCGGGGAACCGCCGCTCGACCGCCTTCAGCAGCTTGCGGCCCAGCTTCTGGAAGGGCAGCTCCACCAGCCGGTACATCAGGTAGGCGGCGGCCAGCGCGATGGCCAGGTACTCCAGCACCCACAGCGTCTTCGCACCGGGCGTGGTCGGGGCCGGGTGCGCCAGCAGCGGGGCGATGGTGTGCAGCAGCGGGACGTGGAGCAGGTACAGCGAGAAGCTGACCGCGCCGAGCCAGGTGAGCACCTTCGGGAACCGCCGCTTGCGCAGCGCCATCCCGCCGAGGAAGGTCGCCCAGGCCCCGGTGTAGGACGCCGACCAGGCGATCCAGCCCGAGTTCCAGGTGTTCTGCTCGACGCCGTTACGGTTGTACATCCAGCCGATCGCCACCCCCGCGACCACCACGAACCCGCAGCACAGCCACGCCTGCAGGCGGTCGATCTGGCCGTGCTCGGCCCGGTACAGCACCGTGCCGGCGAACATCGTGGCGAAGATCAGCAGGGTCTCGAAGACGGGGGCCCGGCTGTTGTTGAGCAGCAGCACCACTGCGAGCCCGGCCACCAGGACACCGCCGGTGCGGGTCAGCACCGGGTTGCCGCTGAGCATGCAGGCGAAGCCCATCACCACGATCAGGGCCGCCGCCAGGACGAGGTTGCGGGTCGTGCCCAGGTCGTGGGCGATCGTGGTGGTGGCGAGCGAACCGCCGAACACCAGCCCCACGGCGGCGAAGCCGACGGCGAAGCTGCTGCTGCGCTTGTGCCAGCCGAGGGTGAACAGGCCGGTGACGAGGAAGTAGAAGATCATCTCGTAGGTGAGCGTCCAGGTCACGCCCATGCCGTTGACCACGTTCAGCATGTCCTGGAGCATCGTCGCGTTGGCGACGAGCGAGATGAGGTTGTGGCCGGTGCGGAACAGCGCCACCGAGCCGTCGCCCTTGGGAAGCATCATGATCGACACTGCGAAGGTGGCGATCAGCGCCGGGTAGATGCGGAACAGGCGCCCCACCCAGAAGGCCCGCACGTCACCCCGGCGTTCCAGCGAGGCCGGGATGATGTAGCCGCTGACCAGGAAGAACAGCATCACGCCGTACAGGCCCAGGTCGAAGTGCCACCAGATCGCGCCGCCGAACGGCAGCATTTCGAGGATGCCGAAGTGGTGCAGCGCCACCACCAGGGCGGCCAGACCCCGCAGGGCGTCGAGCCATCCGAGCCGGGATCCGGCTCCTACGGCCGCCGCCCCTCGCGTAGTCCCCCCGGCTCTACCGGGAAGCCGCAGTCGTGTTTGAGTCACGGCGAGGACAGTAGTCCATCCACCGGAACCCGTCGTCCCCGGAGCACCGGCTCCGCAGCCGGGCCCCGGGCACGGGAAGCGCCCGGGGGTGGCCGTCCCAACGGCCACCCCCGGGGCTTCGAGGTCATCCCTCGCGGATCAGTTGTCCTGGTACACGCCGAACATGTCGACGACCAGGTCGATGTCGCCGCCGCTGGCGTTCCAGAAGTCGACGATGCCGTTGGCCCCGGGGTTCGCCTGGACCAGGTTCGGGACGGTGTCCCCGGCCTTCCAGTTCAGTGTGGAGGTGTTCGGCTTGGCGGGCACGGTGGCCGTGCCGTTGTTGTACCGGTCGATGCTGTTCGGGTCCGGGAAGACCGTCAGGTGGCCGGCGTCCTTGGTGTTGGTCACCGTGCTGTTGAGCACGAAGCCGGTGAACTGCGGGTGCCCGTCCGACAGCGGCATGTAGATGTAGTTCTGGCCGGGCAGCGGGCCGAAGCCCCAGGAGGCCTCGCGGGTGTCCAGCAGGCGCAGCGGGAGGACCGGCAGGAAGGCGCTCTTGCTGTCGTCGCTGTAGTAGCCGACGACGTCCACGATCACGTCGGACGCGCCCGCGGCGCCGTTGAGCACCTGGATCCGGCCGTCCGCGCCGATCGGCACGATCACCGAGTTGGCGACGGTCTGGCCGGCGCGGAAGTTCACGTTGGAGGCGGTCGGGGCCCCCTGGCCGCCCGGGTAGACGGTCAGGTGACCGTCGGTCTTCGGGTCGGTCACGGTGACGTTGAGCGCCACGGCCTTGGCCCCGTACGGAACGCCGGCGGCGCCGCGCACCTGGACCGGGAACGACGCCCAGCCGGCGACCTGGCCGCGGGCGGTGCCGAGGCCCTCCCGGGTGTCGACCACGCGGGTGGGGGAGACGCCGGTGTAGCCGGCGGCCGGGGCGTGGCTGAAGTAGCCGGCGATGTCGGCGATCAGGTTCACCGAGGCCGCACCGCGGTTGTACAGGGTGACGTAGCCGTCGGCGCCGACCGGCACGATGGCCAGGTTCGGGACGGTCTGGCCCTCGGTGTAGTTGACGTTCGACGTGGTCGGCCGCTCGGTGCCGTCCGGGAACGCGATGATGTGGCCCGCGCCGCCGACCGGGTCGGTGACCGTGATGTTGAGCGCCACGGCGGTGGCCCCGGCCGGGACCCCGGCGTTGCCGGCGATCTTCACCCGGACCGAGTGGTCGGGCAGCACCTTGGCGGCGGAATCCACGCCGGTGCCGTCACGGGTGTCCAGCAGACGCGCCGGACCGGCCGGGGTGTAGGCCGAACCCGGGGTCGCGATGGTCACGCCGTTGGACGCGGTGGCGGTGGCGGTGGAGAGCTCCACCTTGACGTCGTACACGCCGAGCTTCGCGTAGGTGTGCGTGCGCTCGACCGTGCTGGTGCCGTTGGTGAACACCTGGGTCGTGGTGCCGTCGCCCCATGAGATCACGACGTTGACGGCGACGGGGTCGCTGACGATGTCGGCCTTCAGGCTGACGCCGTAGGCGGTGGTGCCCTGCACCAGCACGCTGGTCCCCAGGTTGGGGGTGGCGGCCGGGGCGCCCGTGGTCTCCTGCGCGGCGGGCCCGTTCTGGGCGGCCGGCGCGGCCGCGCGGGGCTTCGCGACCGAGGCCTCGACGGGGCTGCTGACGGTCTTGAACGCCGAGCTGGAGATCTTGTTCGCCGGCGTGGTGCTCGCACCGTGGGCACCGGCGGAGGGAGCGGGCGAATCGGCGGCCTGGGCCGGCCCCGGAACGACAGCGACACCGGCCGCAACGGCGGCCGCGATGACGATAAGACGGTGGCGAGGCACCGTACCCCCCAAGGGTTATTGAATGATCATCAAATAACGCTCGCACAGCGTACAGAAGGCCCGGGTACGAAACAAAGCCAATTTCCTTGCCCTGCAACGGGACTGGGGCAGGAAACGGTCAGTCCCTCGTCATGTCGACAAAGCGGGAATAGTGACCCTGGAAAGCCACGGTGATGGTGGCCGTCGGACCGTTTCGGTGCTTGGCGACGATCAGGTCGGCCTCGCCCGCGCGCGGGGACTCCTTCTCGTACGCGTCCTCGCGGTGGAGCAGGATGACCATGTCGGCGTCCTGCTCGATCGAGCCGGACTCACGCAGGTCGGAGACCATCGGCCGCTTGTCGGTGCGCTGCTCGGGACCACGGTTCAGCTGGGAGAGCGCGATCACCGGGACCTCCAGCTCCTTGGCCAGCAGCTTCAGGTTTCGCGACATGTCGGAGACCTCCTGCTGACGGTTCTCGGCCCGGCGGGAGCCGCCGGACTGCATCAGCTGGAGGTAGTCGATGACGACCAGCTTGATGTCGTTGCGCTGCTTGAGCCGGCGGCACTTGGCGCGGATCTCCATCATCGACAGGTTCGGCGAGTCGTCGATGAAGAGCGGCGCCTCGCTGACGTCCGGCATCCGGCGGGCGACCCGCGTCCAGTCGTCGTCCGTCATGTTCCCGGACCGCATGTGGTGCAGGGCGACCCGGGCCTCGGCGGAGAGCAGACGCATGGCGATCTCGTTGCGCCCCATTTCGAGCGAGAAGATCACGCTCGGCAGCTTGTTGTGGATCGAGCAGGCCCGGGCGAAGTCCAGCGCCAGGGTGGACTTGCCCATGGCCGGACGGGCGGCGATGACGATCATCTGGCCGGGGTGCAGGCCGTTGGTCAGCTGGTCGAAGTCGGCGAAGCCGGTCGGGACGCCGGACATCTGGCCGTTGCGGGAGCCGATCGCCTCGATCTCGTCGAGGGCGCCCTCCATGATGTCGGCGAGCGGCGCGTAGTCCTCGTTGGTGCGCTGCTCGGTGACGGCGTAGATCTCGGCCTGGGCCGCGTTGACGATCTCGTCGACGTCGCCCTCGGCGGCGTAGCCCATGCCGGCGATCCGGGTGCCGGCCTCGACCAGCCGGCGCAGCACCGCGCGCTCGTGGACGATCTCGGCGTAGTACTCGGCGTTGGCCGCGGTCGGGACGGAGTTGACCAGGGTGTGTAGGTACCCCGGGCCGCCGACCCTGGCGAGCTCGCCCCGCTTGGTCAGCTCGTCGGCCACGGTGATCGGGTCGGCCGGCTCGCCGCGGGCGTAGAGGTCGAGGATCGCGCCGTGGATCAGCTCGTGGGCGGGCCGGTAGTAGTCGGCCGGCTTGAGCACCTCGACGACGTCGGCGATGGCGTCCTTGGAGAGCAGCATGCCGCCGAGGACGGACTGCTCGGCGGCGAGGTCCTGCGGGGGGACCCGCTCGAAGCCGTCGACGCCCTCGGGACGCTCGTCGTCGCCCTGGCGCCGCTTGCCGTCGCGCTGGAAGCCTCCGGAGCCCTTGCCGCCCTTCTGGAAACCGCCCTGGCCGCCGCCCTGGCCGCCGCCGTTGCCGCGCCCGCGCGAGACCGGAAGCCGGTCGCCGGGGCCGTCCGGGAACGGCGCGTCGGCGAAGGCTCCGGCGGGGAAGGGGTCCTCGGCCGTGGGCCAGTCCTCCTCCGGCGGCGGGGCGTCGTGGTCGTCGTACTGGGGGCCGGTCACGCGTGTTCCCCGATCAGCAGTGGTGCGAGTTGGAGCGGGCCTTGCCGGTGGCTGGGTGGAGCGAGGCCGCGCTTCCCATGGTGCGCCACCGCATTTCTACAGCCACCGCACCGACGAATCGGACGCCGGGGCGGGGCGGGAGTGTCGGCCGGAAAGCCCACGCTAAGGCGCCGGGAGCCCTTCGGCCAAGACGGTTATCCACAGGGGGTGTGGACGAGTACCCCGAGACTGTGGAGAAGTGCCGCAAACCTGTGGACACCCCTGTGGAAAGACCTGTGGATAACCAGACCATCAGTCCACCGTCAACCAGCTGACCTGCGATTACCCCTTCCCGGGGCTGTGCATGAGAAATTCTTCACACACACCCGGGTGGCCGTGGACACACACCGCACCGCAGCCGTCGCTCAGGATTTCGAGTAACACCTCAAACCGGCTGGCGCTCATTACCTGTGGATGAGTAGCCTTGACCGCATGACCGTCCCCACCACCGACCGCCGCCGGCACGACCGGGAGATCCTCGCCCTCGCCGTCCCGGCCTTCGGCGCCCTGGTCGCCGAGCCGCTGTTCCTGATGGCCGACTCGGCCATCGTGGGCCACCTCGGCACCGCGCAGCTGGCCGGTGTCGGCGTCGCCTCGGCCGCGCTCACCACCGCCACCGGGGTCTTCGTCTTCCTCGCCTACGCCACCACGGCGGCGGTCGCCCGCCGGATCGGCGCCGGGGACCGCCGCGCCGCCGTCCAGCAGGGGATCGACGGCATCTGGCTCGCCCTGGCGCTCTCGGCCGGCGTCGTCGCCCTGACCCTGCTGCTGGCGCCGTGGGTGGCCGACGTCCTGGGCGCCTCGGCCACCGCCGCGCCGTACGCCGTGACGTACCTGCGGATCAGCGCTCTCGGCATCCCGGCGATCCTGATGGTGATGGCCGCCACCGGCGTGCTGCGCGGGCTCCAGGACACCCGGACCCCGCTGCTGGTCGCCGTGGCGGGCTTCACCGCCAACCTCGGCCTGAACGCCGGCCTGGTCTACGGCGCCGGGCTCGGCGTGGCCGGCTCGGCCTGGGGCACGGTGCTGGCGCAGACCGGGATGGCCGGCGCCTACCTGTTCGTGGTGGTGCGCGGGGCCCGCCGGGAGCGCGCCTCGCTGCGGCCGGACGCGGCCGGCATCCGGGCCTGTGCCCGGGCCGGCGGCCCGCTGATGGTCCGCACGCTGAGCCTGCGCGCCATCCTGATGATCGCCACCGCCGTGGCGGCGGGCCTCGGCGACGACGAGATCGCGGCCCATCAGATCGCCATGACGGTGTTCCTCTTCATCGCCTTCGCGCTGGACGCCATCGCGATCGCCGGCCAGGCCATCATCGGCCGCTACCTGGGCGCCGAGGACGTCCCGGGGGCGAAGGCGGCCACCCGGCGGATGATCGAGTGGGGCGTCGGCTCCGGTCTGGTGCTCGGCCTGCTGGTCGTGGCCGCCCGGCCGCTCTACGTCCCGCTGTTCACCCCCGACCCGGCGGTCCAGGCGCAGCTGAACACCGTCCTGCTGCTGCTCGCGCTCTGCCAGCCGGTCGCCGGCCTGGTCTTCGTGCTGGACGGCGTGCTGATGGGCGCCGGGGACGGCACCTACCTGGCCTGGGCGATGCTCGCCACGCTGGCCGTCTTCGCCCCGGTGGCCTTCGCGGTGCCGGCCAGCGGCACCGGGCTGGCCGGGCTCTGGTGGGCGATGAACCTCTTCATGCTGGTCCGCGGCGGCTTCCTGGCCTGGCGGGCCCGCGGCGGCGAGTGGCTGGTGACCGGCGCCGTGCGGGCCTGAACCGCCACGGGCCGCGGACGGCGGGAACGACCGAGGGCCGGTCTCCCCGGAAGGGGAGACCGGCCCTCGGGCCACTGCTACGGAACTCAGGCAGCGACGACGGCGACGTCGAGGTTGGCCTGGACGTCGGCGTGCAGCTTGACCGAGACCTTGTGGGTGCCCACGGTCTTGATCGGCGAGGCGATCGCGACGGCGCGCTTGTCCACAGCCGGGCCGCCGGCGGCCTTGATGGCCTCGACGACGTCGGCCTGGGTGACCGAGCCGAACAGACGGCCGGCCTCGCCGGAACGAACGGCCAGCTTGACCTGGACGCCCTCCAGCTTGCCCTTGACCTCGGTGGCGGCCTCAAGGGTCTGGATCTCGTGGATCTTGCGGGCGCGACGGATGGCGTCGACGTCCTTCTGGCCACCCTTGGTCCAGCGGATGGCGAAGCCACGCGGGACCAGGAAGTTGCGGCCGTAGCCGTCCTTGACCTCGACGACCTCGCCGGCGGAGCCGAGACCCGGCACCTCGTGCGTGAGGATGATCTTCATTACTTGGTCACCCTCTCTTAGCGCGCGGTGCTGGTGTAGGGCAGCAGCGCCATCTCACGGCTGTTCTTCACGGCCGTGGCGACGTCACGCTGGTGCTGGGTGCAGTTGCCGGTGACCCGGCGGGCACGGATCTTGCCGCGGTCGGAGATGAACTTCCGCAGCAGGTTCGTGTCCTTGTAGTCAACGTAGTTGACCTTGTCCTTGCAGAAGACGCAAACCTTCTTCTTCGGCTTGCGAGCAGGCGGCTTCGCCATTGTGTGCTCCATTTGGGGTTCACGGCCCGGCAGGCGTCTCACGACGCCGGCCGCCGGGCCGCACGAAATCTGTCAGCTCTTAGAACGGGGGCTCTTCCGAGAAGCCGCCACCGGACGGGGCACCCCAGCTGCCGCCACCCTGGTTGCCACCAGAGGGAGCGCTGGACGCCCACGGGTCGTCGGACGGGCCGGACTGGCCGCCGGAGTTGCCACCCCAGCCGCCGCCCTGCTGGCCGCCACCGCCGCCCCAGTTACCGCCCTGGCCGCCGCCCTGCTGGCCGCCGCCGAAGCCGCCGCCACCGGGAGCGCCGGACCGGTTGGCCCGGGTGACCTTCGCGGTCGCCGAGCGCAGGCTCGGGCCCACCTCGTCGACCTCGACCTCGAAGACCGTCCGCTTCTCGCCTTCCTTGGTCTCGTAAGACCGCTGGCGCAGTCGGCCCTGCACGATGACGCGCATGCCGCGCTGCAGCGACTCGGCCACGTTCTCCGCCGGCTGCCGCCAGACGTTGCACGTGAGGAAGAGGCTCTCGCCGTCCTTCCACTCGTTCGTCTGGCGGTCGAAGGTGCGGGGGGTGGACGCGATGCGGAACTTCGCGACCGCCGCACCCGACGGGGTGAAGCGCAGCTCGGGGTCGTCGACGAGATTGCCGACGAGGGTGATGACGGTCTCGCCTGCCATGGTGGTGATGACCTCTCCGGAAGAGTTCCGTTCACCGCTGTTTCACGTGAAACAGCGGACGCGAGCTACCCGAGGCCCGAGGGCCTCAGAGGTGGCTCAGTGGGTGTCCGGGCGCAGGACCTTGGTCCGCAGAACCGACTCGCTCAGGCCAAGCTGGCGGTCGAGCTCCTTGACGACCTCAGGCGTGGCCTTCAGGTCGATGACCGAGTAGATGCCCTCGGACTGCTTGTTGATCTCGTAAGCCAGACGGCGACGGCCCCAGGTGTCGACCTTCTCCACCTTGCCGCCGCCGTTGCGGACGACGGTGAGGAAGTTCTCGATCAGGGGGGCGACAGCGCGCTCCTCAACCGAGGGGTCGAGGATGACCATCAGCTCGTAGTGACGCATGAGTAACCCACCTCCTTTGGACTCAGCGGCCACGGTCTCTCCGTGGCAGGAGGGTTGTGCAGCGTCGGCACCGGAGTAGTGACGACACCGGCCACCGTAACGGCCGGGTCCGACAATCGGGCCCCGCCGACCCGGAAGAGGGCGTAAGGGGGCACAACTACACCAGTGCAGACGGCACAGCCTACCTGCACTCGGACGGACGAACAAAACGCATAGGGGTTGTGATCCCCACCCAACCGCCGCAATCTGGACGGAACGGGTTTCCTGCTCGTTCGTCTCCTCGCCAGGAGGTAGGACTCATGGCTCTGACCATCCACGGGCTCCCGCTCACCCTGAACACCGACGGCCACCGGCACCCCCGGGAGAACACCCTGGTCGGCATCACCGCCGTCCTGGGCGTGGTGGCCTTCACGACCTCGTTCTTCCACGGCCTCCACGCAGTGAGCGCGTGGACCGGGCTCTTCGGCATCGTCACCGGCCTCTGGGGACAGTTCGTCTCCGTCACCACGGCCGAGCGCTTCGTCCTCATGATCACGGTCGTCGCCTCCGCGTGGGGCCTCTACCTGGGTATCGCCCGCGGCGGCTTCCTGGGCTGACCCTCCCACCGGCCGGTCCGCCGGCCCGCTGCGCCCGACAGAAACGGCCCCGTCCGCCCCACGAGGAACCCTCGGCGCCCCCGTCGCGTACCTACCTGATGGAGACAGGTACCCGGCGGGGGCGCTGCCGCGCCCGCAGCCGAACGGGCCCCGGAGGATAAAGTCACCCCCGAGAACCTGGGGCCCCACCGAGCCCGACCGACGAGGAGCACCGAGCATGAGCCTGCGCCTGAGGACGATCACCCGCGAGGAGCACCTCGCCTTCATCAGGAGCCGCGCCTCGGCCAGCCACATGCAGGTGCCGTCCTGGGGCGATGTGAAGGCCGAATGGCGCTCGGAGTCGATCGGCTGGATCGACGACTCCCACCAGATCGTCGGCGCCGGCCTGGTGCTCTACCGGCAGCTGCCGAAGCTCAAGCGCTACCTGGCGTACCTGCCCGAGGGCCCGGTCATCGACTGGTTCGACCGCGACCTGGACCGCTGGCTCACGCCGATGCTGGCGCACCTGAAGTCGCAGGGCGCGTTCTCGGTGAAGATGGGCCCGCCGGTGGTGATCCGCCGCTGGAACGCGCCGACCATCAAGGAGGCCATCGCCGCCAAGCAGGCCAAGCGCCTGCGCGACGTCGAGGCCGACTGGTACGAGCCGCGCGCCTTCGAGGTGGCCGACCGGCTCCGCAAGGCCGGCTGGCTGCAGGGCGACGACGGCGGCGCCGGCTTCGGCGACGTCCAGCCGCGCTACGTCTTCCAGGTGCCGCTGGCCAACCGCTCGCTGGACGACATCCAGAAGGGCTTCAACCAGCTCTGGCGGCGCAACATCAAGAAGGCCGAGAAGAGCGGCGTCGAGGTGGTCCAGGGCGGCTACGACGAGCTGCCGATCTTCCACCAGCTCTACCTGGTGACCGCCGAGCGGGACAAGTTCACCCCGCGCCCGCTGTCGTACTTCCAGCGGATGTGGAAGGCGCTCACCGCCGAGGACCCGAACCGCATGCGGCTCTACATCGCCTACCACGAGGGCGAGCCGCTGGCCGCGACCACGATGCTGGTGGTCGGCGAGCACGTCTGGTACTCCTACGGCGCCTCGGCCAACCACAAGCGCGAGGTCAAGCCGTCCAACGCCATCCAGTGGCGGATGATGCGCGACTCGTACGCGCTCGGCGGCGGCGTGTACGACCTGCGCGGCATCAGCGACACCCTGGACGAGGACGACCACCTGTTCGGCCTGATCCAGTTCAAGGTCGGCACCGGCGGCCAGGCCGCCGAGTACCTCGGCGAGTGGGACTTCCCGCTCAACAAGCTGCTGCACAAGGCACTCGACCTCTACATGTCGCGCCGCTGAGCAGCCCGCGCCCCGCCGTGCCCAACACCCTCTGGGAGATGACCCGATGACGCTGTCGCTCTATCTCGACACCGAACGCTGGCGCACCCACCAGCGCTCCGTCCTGGCCGAGTTCCCCGGCCTGGTGCCGGTGGCGAAGGGCAACGGCTACGGCCTGGGCAACCACCGGCTGGCCGAGGAGGCGACCCTCCTCGGCACCGGTGTGCTGGCCGTCGGCACCGCGTACGAGGCGGCCGACGCGGCCGACTGGTACGGCGGCGAGCTGCTGGTCCTCACCCCCTACCGGGTCGGCGAGGAGGTCCTGCCGCTGCCGCACGCCCGGGTGATCCGGACGGTGGCGAACCTGGACGGGCTGCGCGCGCTGCGCGGCTCCCGGGTGGTGCTGGAGTGCATGACCACCATGCGCCGGCACGGCGTGAGCGCGGCCGACCTCCCGGTGGTCGCGGCCGAGCTGGAGGGCGTCTCCTTCGAGGGTCTGGCGCTGCACCTGCCGATGGACCGGCCGGACGGTTCCTCCTCGGTGGACGAGGTCGCCCACTGGGTGGACACCGCCCGGGCGGCCGGGGTGCCGGTGCACACCGTGTTCGTCAGCCACCTCGGCGCGGCGGGCATGGAGGAGCTGGGCCGGCGCTACCCGGACACCGTCTTCCGGGCCCGGATCGGTACCCGGCTCTGGCTCGGCGACCACGGCGCCCTGGAGGTCCGGGCGACGGTCCTGGACGTCACCCCGGTCGCCAAGGGCGACCGCTACGGCTACCGCCAGCACCCGGCGCCGTCCGACGGCCACCTGCTGGTGGTCGCCGGCGGCACCGCGCACGGCATCGGCCTGGAGGCGCCCAAGTACGTGCAGGGCATGTCCTCGCGGGCCAAGGGGATCGCCCGGGCCGGCCTGGCGACGGTCAACAAGACCAAGTCGCCGTTCAACTGGGCCGGCAAGCAGCTCTGGTTCGCCGAGCCGCCGCACATGCAGGTCTCGCTGCTCCTCCTGGACGGCGAGACCAAGCCGCCGGCGGTCGGCGACGAGCTGATCCTCCAGGTCCGGCACACCACCACGCACTTCGACCGCGTGGTGGACCGCTAGCCGCCGCTACGGCCTGGTGCTGTCGGCCGGTTCCGGGGCGTGCGGCTCGTCGAGCCACTGCTCCGGACCGGCCGGCGCGTACCCGGCGTAGCTGGCCTCCTCGCGCAGCTGCCGGGCGTTGCCGAGCACGAAGACGTCCGGGGCCTGGTCGAGCACCCCGCCGGACGGGTCGTCGCTGCCGTCCCAGCGCACCGGGTCGCGGTCCGGCAGCAGCACGTCGCGGATCACCATGACGACCAGGTAGAGCGTGCCGAGCAGGTGCAGCACGATGGCGAAGTGGTACCAGGAGTCGCCGATCCCGTGCTGCTTGGGCCCGGTGACGAAGCCCAGGTGGGACCAGATGCCCAGGGTGTAGAGCACCTCGCAGGCCTGCCAGATCAGGAAGTCCCGCCAGCGCGGCCGGGCCAGCACCGCGAGCGGGATCAGCCAGAGCACGTACTGCGGCGAGTACACCTTGTTGACCAGGACGAACGCGGCCACCACCAGGAAGGCCAGCTGCGTGACGCGCGGGCGGCGGGGCGCCGAGAGGGCGAGCCACCCTATCCCCAGGCAGCCGAGCACCATCAGCACCCCGATGACGAGGTCGAGGTTCTCCAGCCCCACGCCCCGGGTCTGCATCAGGATCAGCCAGAAGGAGCCGTAGTCCTCCTTGCGGTGCTTGCTGAAGACGTAGAAGGTCGACCAGCCCTGCCAGTTGGCCAGCATGATCGGCAGGTTCACCAGCAGCCAGGCCCCGACCGCGCCGCCCAGCAGCGCCCGGCACTCGCGCCACTTGCCGGCCCTCCAGCAGAGCATCACCAGCGGGCCGAGCAGCAGCAGCGGGTAGAGCTTGGCGGCGGCGGCCAGGCCGATGAAGACACCGGCCCAGACCGGCCGCGATCCGGCCCACCAGGCCAGCGCGACGGCGGCCAGCGCGACCGCCAGGAGGTCCCAGTTGACGGTGGAGTTCAGCAGCAGGCCGGGAGCGAGCGCGAACAGCAGGGCGTCCCACGGACGGCGCCGGTGGGTCCGGGAGACCGCGACCACCGCGACCACCGCGCAGGCCATCAGCAGGCCGGCGTTGATCGCCCAGAACCACTGCTCCTGGCTCTGCTGGGTGCCGCCGCCGGGCGTCAGCCAGGCCGCGACCTGCATGAACAGACCGGTCAGCACCGGGTACTCGAGGTACTGCAGATCGCCGGAGGTGCCCGGGATCCGGTCCACGTACGGGTGCAGCCCGGCCGCGAAGCCGCGCCCGCTGAACAGGTGCGGGATGTCGCTGTAGCAGGCGTGGATGTACTGCGGCGACCCCGGCTGGAACCAGGCGCCGTCGTAGCAGGGCAGCTTCTGCGCCATGCCCAGCACCGAGACCACGATCACCACCAGCGCCAGGAAGCGCGCCGGGATCCACCAGGAGACGCCGAGCAGCGCGCGCCGGCCGGGCGGGCCGCCGATCACCTCGCTGCCGGCCGCGGCGACCGGGTCCTCGTCCGCCGGGACGACCACGGTGTTGGCCGGTGGCGCGGCCACCTCGGGGGCGGCGGGGGCCGTGCCGGGCGCTGCGGGAGCCACCCCGGCGGCCTCGATGGGCCCGATCTGGCCGACGGATTCGTCAGGAGCGCTCGACGTCATGCCGGACATCCTGCCGCACCTCCCCCTGCTGGACGAGGAGGCCCCCTGAGCGGCTTCCGGCCGAACCGGCCAATCGTGACGAAACGGCGGTGGCGGCCCTCCGAAGAGGACCGCCACCGCCGTTCACCACGAGTCGGCGCGTCCGAGCGCCTCCCGGTGCGTCAGGGTGCCGCCTGCCCGCCGCCGCCCGGGGTCGCCGACGACGACGTGGTCGGCTTGCCCGGCTTGCTGCTGGAGGGGCTGGCGGAGGACGAGGACGGCGACGGCTGGGTCGAGCCGCACAGCCCCGGGATGAGGCAGGTCGGCGAGGAGCCGCCACCGCCACCGCCGCCGTTGCCACCGCCGTTGCCGCCGCCACCGCCCGGGTTGGTCTTGGTCGCGGACGGGGTGGGCACCGTGCCCGGGCAGTCCACGCCGGGGACGCAGGACGGGCCCTGGGTCGTGGTCGGCACCGGGGGCTGGGGCGCGCCGGCGTCCGGCGGGGTGGTCGCCATGGTCTCGGTGGCCGAGGGCGAGGTGGTGGGGCTCGCCGTGCTCGGGGCGCCGGAGGAGTCGACCTGGCTGCCGACCGGCTGCGGGGTCGGGAAGTCCATCTTCTTCTCGTTGGCCAGCGCCGCCTTCATGTACCGGGTGAAGATGTCGGTCGGGGTGTCACCACCGTGGACCGAGTCCTTGCCGCCGGTGCCGTTCAGCGAGAGCCGCTCGTGCTTGGTCGGGTCCTCGCGCCACATCGCGACGCTGGTGGCCAGCTGCGGGGTGTAGCCGACCCACCAGGCCGACTTGTTCTGGTCGGTGGTACCGGTCTTGCCGGCCACCGGGCGGCCCAGCAGGTTGCTGTTCTTACCGGTACCGTTCTTCGCCACGTTCACCAGCACGTCGGTGACGTTGTCCGCGACGACCGCCTCCAGCGCCTGCTTCGCCGCCGGCTTGGCGAAGCCGGCGCGGGCGGTGCCCTGCCACTCGACCTTGGTCACCGAGTAGGGGTCGGTCTGCTTGCCGCTGGCCGCGAGGGTGGCGTAGGCGTCGGCCATCCGGATCGGGCTGATGCCGGAGGTGCCGAGCGGGAAGGTCGCGGTCTTCGTGTCGACGAAGCTCTCCTTGCGCACGCCCATCGCCTCGGCGATGTCGGCCACCTGCTGGCCGCCGACGTCCTGGTTGAGCTGGACGAACGGCACGTTGTACGACCACTGCATGGCCTGGCGCAGCGAGACGTAGCCGGGCTTGCGCTTGTCCTCGTTCTTCTGCCGGTACGGCTTGCCGTCGTCGCCCATCACCAGCGAGCCGTCGGGCTTGCGGATCTCGGAGAGGTCGTCGGCCAGGTAGCGGCTGTCGGCGTTGATCCGCTTGGGCTTGCCGTTCTCGGTCTCGGTCTGCACGCCGACCTGCATCGCCGCGGCGAGCACGAAGGGCTTGAAGGTCGAGCCGACCTGGACGCCCTGGGCGTCGGCGTTGTTGTCGAAGTGCTGGTTCTCGACGCCGTCGCCGCCGTAGATCGCGACGAGCGCGCCGTCACCGGGGCGGATGCTGGCCGCGGCGAACTGGACGAAGTTGTCGTTGTCCGGGCGCTTCTGCACGTTGAGCGTCTCGCCCTTGACGTCGTCCACGGCCTTCTTGAGGGCGTCGACCTTGTCCTTCTCAAAGGTGGTGTAGATCTTGTAGCCGCCCTTGTCGAGCGCCTGCTGGTTGATCGACGAGTCCTTCGAGGTGACGTACCGGTTGGCGATGTCGACCAGGTAGCTGATCTGGCCGTTCATGTTGCTCGGCGGGACCTTCTTGATCGGCTCGGGGAAGGTCGTGCACTTGGCACGCTCCTCGGGGGTGGCGTTCTTCGTCTCCACCATCCGCTTGAGGATCCAGTTCCACCGGTCTTCGGCGCGCTCGTGGTTGCCCTTGATGCTCGGGTCGTACAGGTTGGCGCCCTTGAGCAGGCCGGCCAGCATCGCACTCTGGCAGAGGTCCAGGTCCTTGGCGTTGACGCCGTAGTACGCCTGGGCGGCGGCCTGCGCGCCCGTTCCGCGGCCGAACCAGCTGGTGTTCAGATAGCCCTTCAGGATTTCGGGCTTCTCGTACTCCTGATTGAGCTTCAGGGTGATGAAGAACTCCTTCACCTTGCGGTCGAGCGTCTGCTCCTGGCTGAGGTAGGCGTTCTTCACGTACTGCTGGGTGATGGTCGAGGCGCCCTGCGTCTCGCCGCCCTTGGCCATGTTGTAGAGCGCCCGCGCCATGCCCTTCGGGTCGATGCCGCTGTCGGTGCGGAAGGTCTCGTTCTCCGCCGCGATGACCGCGTTCTGCAGGTTGGGGCTGATGTCCGCGAGTTCGACGATCTGCCGGTTGGTCTCGCCCTTGCGGGTCATCTCCGTGCCGTCGGCCCAGTAGTAGATGTTGTTCTGGTCCTTCACCAGATCCTTCAGCGGCGGGATCGTGGTGCTCTGGTAGACGAAGAAGACCGTGCCGACGCACGCCGCGAAGACGACCAGGAACGCGGTCAGCCACTGCCGCCAGGACGGCAGCCAGCGGCGGAAGCCCTCCTTGCCGAAGCGCGGGTAGTCGATGAACCGCTTCTTGCCGGGCCTGCCGCCCTCGCCGCCGCCCGTACCGGCACTCTCGGCGCCGCCGCGCTTGCCGACCTTCTGGGCCGCCTTGCGCATCTCGGCACGCGTCATCCGGGGCTGCTGGGCGGTCTCGCGGACGCCCGGGGGGCGCCTGCGACCGAGGCCGCCCGAGCTGAGCTCGTCGCCCCCGGATCCGCCCGGTCGGCCGCTGTCGCCCGGGGGCTGCCCGTCGTTGGGCGACCTGCGCCGTCGTTCGCTCATGTTCCAGCTACTCCTCGCCAGGCCGTCGAGCCTGAAGGCAGGGTTCACGTCCGAATGCCCGTAACCGCCCTAACCCCGGAGGTGGTCCTCGTGCACACGCGACAGCGTACGCAGCCGAGAATCGCAACTAATCGGGCATCAAGTGCCAATGGCCGCAAAACGGCGGCAGATCATTACACGCCCGTTGCCAAGCACACCCGCGCGTCGCCTTGTGATCACATTCACGCGTGCCCCCCTTGCCCAGCCGGGGACCCCGGTTTACTGTTCTCGATATATCGAGCCGATACATCGGAGCGGCATACCGCCGGAGACGGCGGGTCACGGACCGGCCGAGGGGAAGGAGGACGACGGCATTGGGCAGGCGCTCAGGAGTGCTGGAGTTCGCCGTTCTCGGCCTGCTCCATGACGCACCGATGCACGGGTACGAGCTGCGGAAGCGGCTCAACGTCCTGCTCGGCTCGTTCCGCGCGTTCTCCTACGGAACGCTCTACCCGTGTCTGAAGAGCCTGGTGGCCCAGGGTTTCCTGGTCGAGGACAACCCGGACGTCGAGTACGTCCCGGCCACCGCGCTGAACGGCAAGCGGTCCAAGATCGTCTACCGGCTCTCCCCCGAGGGCAAGCAGCGGTTCGAGGAACTGCTCGCCGACTCCGGCCCCGACGCGTGGGAGGACGAGCACTTCGGCGTCCACTTCGCGTTCTTCGGCCAGACCGACCGGGCCGTACGGATGCGCGTCCTGGAGGGGCGCCGCAGCCGGCTGGAGGAGCGACTGGAGCGGATGCGCAACTCGCTCGCGAGGGCGCGCGAGCGGTTCGACGACTACACCGTCGAACTGCAGCGGCACGGCCTGGAGTCGGTCGAGCGCGAGGTCCGGTGGCTCAACGAGCTGATCGAGACCGAGCGGGCCAACCGCACCGGCCGCACCGGGCCGTCCACCGGCGGCCCGGACACCGCAGGACCCGACAAGACTTCGGACGGCCGTGGCCAGGAGGCCGGATCCCCGGATCCGCCCGGGCCACCGTACGACCGCCCGGGGCGCTCCGCCCAGGAGCGCTGACACCGCGCAAGCCCTGTGCCGCGCGGCAGGAGTGGGCGCCTCGCGCCCGTCAAAGCAGTCATCGAAGAAGCAGGACGAGTGCCGCCGAGGCCCGGCGGCCCTCATGAGATCACAGGGAGCAACCGGAATGGGTTCGGTTCGCGTAGCCATCGTGGGCGTGGGCAACTGCGCCTCGTCGCTGGTGCAGGGTGTCGAGTACTACAAGGACGCCGACCCGGCCGGCAAGGTCCCCGGGCTGATGCACGTCCAGTTCGGTGACTACCACGTCCGTGACGTGGAGTTCGTCGCCGCCTTCGACGTCGACGCCAAGAAGGTCGGCTTCGACCTGTCCGACGCCATCGGCAGCAGCGAGAACAACACCATCAAGATCTGCGACGTGCCGCCGACCGGCGTCACCGTCCAGCGCGGCCACACCCTCGACGGCCTGGGCAAGTACTACCGGGAGACCATCGAGGAGTCCGACGAGGCCCCGGTCGACGTCGTCCAGGTCCTCAAGGACCAGAAGGTCGACGTCCTGGTCTGCTACCTGCCCGTGGGCTCCGAGGCCGCGGCCAAGTTCTACGCCCAGTGCGCCATCGACGCCAAGGTCGGCTTCGTGAACGCCCTGCCGGTGTTCATCGCGGGCACCAAGGAGTGGGCGGACAAGTTCACCGAGGCCGGCGTGCCGATCGTCGGTGACGACATCAAGTCCCAGGTCGGCGCCACCATCACGCACCGCGTGATGGCCAAGCTGTTCGAGGACCGCGGTGTCATCCTCGAGCGCACCATGCAGCTGAACGTCGGCGGCAACATGGACTTCAAGAACATGCTCGAGCGCGAGCGCCTGGAGTCCAAGAAGATCTCCAAGACGCAGGCCGTCACCTCGCAGATCCGCGACCGCGAGCTGGGCGCCAACAACGTCCACATCGGCCCGTCGGACTACGTGGCGTGGCTGGACGACCGCAAGTGGGCGTACGTCCGCCTCGAGGGCCGTGCCTTCGGTGACGTCCCGCTGAACCTGGAGTACAAGCTCGAGGTCTGGGACTCCCCGAACTCCGCCGGTGTCATCATCGACGCCGTGCGCGCCGCGAAGATCGCCAAGGACCGCGGCATCGGTGGCCCGATCCTGTCGGCGTCCTCGTACTTCATGAAGTCCCCGCCGGTCCAGTACTTCGACGACGAGGCCAAGGAGAACGTCGAGAAGTTCATCCGCGGCGAGGTCGAGCGCTGAGCCACGGGCTGATCGCTCGTACGGCCTGAACGGGCCCACGGTCTTCGACCGTGGGCCCGTTCACCTTTCCCGGCGAATGTTTCACGTGAAACACAGGCCGGTTCCATGGCAGTCTGGGCGGGTGGCGATCACGGAGAACGGCAACACCCACCAGACCGCGCAGCGCGCCACGCTCCTCGACCTGCTCCGCGGGCGTGACTTCCGCCGGCTGCTGACCGCGCGGGTGCTCTCCCAGCTCTCCGACGGCGTCTTCCAGGTCTCGCTCGCCGCCTACGTGGTCTTCTCCCCGGAGAAGCAGTCCTCCCCCGCCGACATCGCCTCGGTGCTGGCCGTGATGCTGCTGCCGTTCTCGGTGATCGGCCCGTTCGCCGGGGTGCTGCTGGACCGCTGGCGCCGCCGCCAGGTGCTGTTCTACGGCAACCTGGCCCGGTTCGGGCTCGGCCTGGTCACCGGGGCGCTGCTCCTGGCCGAGGCGCCGACCTGGCTCTTCTTCGCCTCCGCGCTGCTGGTCACCGCGCTCAACCGGTTCATCCTGGCCGGCCTCTCCGCAGCCCTGCCCCGGGTGGTACGCCAGCGGCAGCTGGTCACCGCCAACGCGCTCTCCCCCACCCTGGGGACGGTCGCCGCGGCCGTCGGCGGCGGCGTGGGCTTCGTCCTGCACCAGGTGATGCCCCCCGGGCCGAGGGCCGACGCGGCGCTGGTCACGGTCGCCGCCGTCCTCTACCTCTCGGCGGCGCTGGCGGCCCGCCGGATGCACCGGGACCTCCTCGGCCCCGAGCACCACCCGGACCGCCCCGCGCTCCGCCAGGCACTGGCCCGGGCCGCCCGCGACCTGGGCGCGGCCGTCACCCACCTGGTGCGGGACTGCCGGCCCGCCGTCCACGCGCTGGCCGCCGTCACCGCCGCCCGGTTCTGCTACGGCGTGCTGATCGTCGTGGTGGTGATGCTCGCCCGCTACACCTTCAACGACCCCGCCGACAGCTCGGCCGGGCTGGCCACCCTGGGCCAGGCGGTCGGCCTCTCCGCGACCGGCTTCTTCGTGGCGGCGGTGATCAGCCCCTGGTGCACGCGGCGGTTCGGGCTGGCCGGCTGGATGACGCTCTGCCTGGTGGCCCCGGTCGTCTTCGTGCCCGCGCTCAGCCTGGGATTCTCGCTGGTGCCGTGCCTGATCGCGGCGCTGCTGCTCGGCGTGGTCACCCAGGGCACCAAGATCTGCGCCGACACCGTGGTCCAGGAGTCGGTGGAGGACGACTACCGCGGACGCGTCTTCGCCATCTACGACGTGCTGTTCAACGTCGCCTTCGTGGCGGCCGCCCTGGTGACGGCCCTGGTGCTGCCGCTCTCCGGCCGATCGGTGGTGGTGGTCGGCGGCGTGGCCCTGGTGTACGCGCTCGCCGCCGTCCTCTACCTGCGGGCGGCGCGGCGCACCGGCCCGCTCCCCGGTGACCAGGCGGTCTGAGAGGCTGCGCCCCCTCGAAACCGGCGGCGTCCGCGCGAGTCGCTAAGGTACGTCAGATCTGTCGGAGCGACAGCACTCTGTCTCGGGGGACAACCTGATGAGCACACCGCCCGGCCCCTACGGGCCGCCGCCCCAGTACGGCTACCCGCAGGCGCCGCCGCCGGCCCCCCAGGCGTACGGTGCTCCGCCTCCGCAGTACGGCGGGCCCCAGCAGGTCCCGGCCGGTTACGGACAGCCCCCGGCGTACGGCCAGCCGGCCGCGCCCCCGCCCGGCCCGCTCGCTCCCCCGTACGGGCAGCAGTCCCCGTACGGACCGCCACCCGGGGGGCAGCCGCCCTACGGGCAACCCCCGTACGGGCAGCAGGCGCCGTACGGGCAGCAACCGACGGCACCGATGCCGGCCGGGCCTGCGAAGAGGACCAGCGGCAAGGCCAAGCTGAAGATCGTCGGTGGTGTGCTCGGTGGCATCGCGCTGATCGTCGGCTACTTCGTCAGCGGTCCGAGCGTCAGCAGCGCCAAGGCCGGCGACTGCGTCAAGGCCAGCGGCTCGCGTGACGTCGAGATCGTCAAGTGCACCGACGCCAAGGCGAACTACAAGGTGCTGGCGACGTTCTCCGGCACCACCGACACCAACCGCTGCAAGCAGACCGCCGGAACCACCAGCACGGTCTCCGGCAAGAGCGGCCGCCGCTGGAACAAGAAGCGGTACGTCCTCTGCCTCGGCCCGCTGTCGCCCGGCGTGCCGCCGGCCAAGAAGTCCTGACCCTTTCGACCCACCTTCCCCGGGGGACCCTTTGTCCGTTCCACCGCCCCAGATGCCGTACGGCGCGCCTCCGCCCGCCGACAACAGCAACCCGTACGCCGCCGGCAACCCGTACGGCGCCCAGCAGCCCGGCTACGGCTACCCGGCCGCACCCCCGCCGGCCGCGCCCGGGTACGGCGTGCCGCCGCAGGCCGCCCCGCCCGGCTACGGCTACCCGGCCGCACCCCAGCAGGCCGGCTACGCCCCGCAGGCCCCGCACGGCGGACCGGTCTGCCGGTTCTGCGGCGGCTTCCCGGCCGTGGACACCACCGTCCGCGGGCACCAGGGCATCATCATCATCATGCGGTTCCTGAGGCAGCCGGGACCGTTCTGCCGCACCTGCGGCACCGCGATGGTCCGCGACATGTCGGCCCGCACGATGGTCCAGGGCTGGTGGAGCTACCTGGGCTCGATCTTCACGCTGGTCACCCTGCTGCGGAACCTCGCCGCGCACAACAAGATCAAGGACCTGCCGCCGCCGGCCCCCGGCACGCACGGCCCCCAGCTCGACCCGGGCGCCCCGCTGATGAGGCGGCCGCACGCGCTGATGCTGCTGCTGCCGGTCCTCTGGATCATCTCGCTCATCGTGCTGCTCGCCACCGGCGCCCTGCTGAACAACAACCACGACAACAACTCCAGGCCGTACCACCCGATCGTGATCCCCACGCCGAGCGCGGTGACCATGCCCCCGATGCCGTCGTTCTCGCTGCCGCCGATCCCGGAGATCACCACCCCGGGCGCTGCGAAGCCCTCCACCCCGGCCGCGCCGAGCAAGGTGGCGGACGACATCGACAGTGCCAAGGTCGGCGACTGCCTGCGCAACGAGAACGGCACCTCCGCGACCCACGACCCCAACCCGCGGATCACCATGCTGCCCTGCAGCGACTCGCGCGCCCAGTACAAGGTGCTCCGCAAGCTGCTCGCCACCAGCGACGACAAGGCCTGCGACAACGTGCCCGAATCGGACAGCAGCTACACGCGCACCTCGTCCTCCGCCGCACTGAGCTACGTGCTCTGCCTGAAGGGGATCAACGGCACCTGAGCGGCCTCAAGGGCTGACGGCCCGCCGCGACGCACGTGGAACACAGGGAAGGGGTGGCCCCGGAATTCCGGAGCCACCCCTTCCGCATGCGTCGGCGATCAGCCCTGCTGGGCGGCCCACCAGGCACGCAGCGCGGCGACGGCCTCGTCGTGCTCCATCGGGCCGTGCTCCAGGCGCAGCTCCAGCATGTGCTTGTACGCCCTGCCGACCTGCGGGCCCGGCTTGAGCTCCAGCAGCTCCATGATCTGGTTGCCGTCCAGCGCCGGACGCACGGCGTCCAGCTCCTCCTGCGCCCTCAGCTCGGTGATCCGCTCCTCCAGCCCGTCGTAGGTGCGGGAGAGCGCGGCGGCCTTCTTGCGGTTGCGGGTGGTGCAGTCGGAGCGGGTGAGCTTGTGCAGGCGTTCCAGCAGCGGCCCGGCGTCGGTGACGTAGCGGCGCACCGCCGAGTCCGTCCACTCGCCGCCGCCGTAGCCGTGGAAGCGCAGGTGCAGCTCGACCAGGCGCGAGACGTCCTCGGTCAGCTCCTTCGAGTACTTCAGCTCGCGCATCCGCTTGCGGGTCATCTTGGCGCCGACCACCTCGTGGTGGTGGAAGGACACCCGGCCGTCCGACTCGAAGCGGCGGGTGCGCGGCTTGCCGATGTCGTGCAGCAGCGCCGCCAGCCGCAGGGTGAGGTCGGGGCCGTCCTGCTCCAGGTCGATGGCCTGCTCCAGGACGGTCAGCGAGTGCTCGTAGACGTCCTTGTGCCGGTGGTGCTCGTCCCGCTCCAGCTGGAGCGCCGGCAGCTCGGGCAGCACGTGGCCGGCCAGCCCGGTCTCGACCAGCAGCCGCAGGCCCTTCACCGGGTGGGCGGCCAGCAGCAGCTTGTTCAGCTCGGCCTGGACCCGCTCCGCCGAGACGATGGTGATCCGCTCGGCCATCGCGGTCATCGCGGCGACGACCTCGGGGGCCGGCTCGAAGTCCAGCTGGGCGGCGAAGCGGGCGGCCCGCATCATCCGCAGCGGGTCGTCGGAGAAGGACTCCTCGGGGGTGGCGGGGGTGCGCAGCACCCGGGCCTCCAGGTCCTCCAGACCGCGGTGCGGGTCGACGAAGCCCCGGCCGGGCAGGTCGACGGCCATCGCGTTGACGGTGAAGTCGCGCCGGACGAGGTCCTGCTCGATGGTGTCGCCGTAGGTCACCTCGGGCTTGCGCGAGCTGCGGTCGTACGCCTCGGAGCGGTACGTGGTGATCTCGATCAGGAAGGACCCCTCCGGGGTGTCCTTGCGCGCGCCCACCGTGCCGAAGGCGATGCCGACGTCCCAGACGGCGTCCGCCCAGCCCTTGACCAGCTTGAGGATCTGCTGCGGACGGGCGTCGGTGGTGAAGTCCAGGTCGTTGCCGAGCCGGCCGAGCAGTGCGTCCCGGACCGAGCCGCCGACCAGCGCGAGCCGGTGACCGGCCGCCTGGAAGCGGCGGGCGATCTCGTCGGCGACCGGGGACACCCGCAGCAGCTCCTGCAGACCCAGGGCCTGCGCCTCGCTCAGGCCTGGGACGACCTGGGTGGCGGTGCTGGAATGATGGACGCCGGACTCGTGGGGCTCATTGGCAGTGGACACGGCTCACAAGGGTACGTGCCCCGGCGGCCCCGCCGCCCGCGCGTTTTCCGGTGCTCACCCCAAGGCCCGCAACACTGCACCCCCGGCTGCATCGTTACCATGCCGGTGGAGCGGGTCGCGGGCACCGACGAGGGGCAGCGGTGCCGCGTGCCAGTACGGTCGGCCGGGCCATGCCCGGTCGCGTTTCTCCACCGCTGATCCACCCGGCCGGCCCTCCCGGCGGGCGGGGAGTCCGCGGCATCACAGCATCGAGCAGCAAGCGATCGAGAACGGCGAGGGCGAAGCCCATGAGCGAGGGCGTAGCGCATGAGCGGGCGTAGCGAGCGAGCCGGGGACGACCGCCTGCCCGGGCGCCGCACGGCGCGGACCGTACGGCGGTTCGCCGCCGCGCTGGGCGCCGCGCTGGTGCTGCTCCCGGCGCTGCCGGCCGCCGCGCTGCCCGCCGGGGGCACCCGCCCGGCCGCCGAGTCCGGGGTCTCCGCGGAGTACCCGGTGGCGATGACCATCGAGTCGGTGAACAAGCCGGTGGCCGTTCCGAACGGCACCGTGACGATCTCCGGGCACATCACCAACGGCGGCAGGTCCGTCCTCAAGTCCGCCCACGCGGCGGTCCGCAAGCCGGCGGGGGGCAAGCCGCTGACCACGCGCAGCGAGCTGGCCTCGGTCGTCGGCCGGACCAACCCGTCCAGCTGGGACGGCGTCGCCCTGGAGAGCCCGCAGTACGCGCTCAACGAGCTCGGCCCGGGCCAGAGCCAGCCGTACACCCTGAGCGTCGCCGTGAGCGACCTCCAGCTCTCCGGTGAGGGCGTCTACGAGCTGGCGGTGGACGTCTGGGGCTCGACCGCGGACAACCAGCGCGACCGGGCGCTGGGCATCGCCCGGACCTTCCTGCCGTACGACCCGACGCCGACCGAGGCCCAGCCGTCCAAGGTCACCACCCTCTGGCCGCTGGTGCACGCGCCGGTGCTGGTCGCGCAGACCATGTCCGACAACGACCTGACCATCCCGGTGCTGCGCGACGACAGCCTGGCGGCCGAGTTCGCGCCGGGCGGCCGGCTGTACGAGCTGGTCGAGACCGGCTCGTCGCTGAACGGCCTGACCTGGGTGATCGACCCCGACCTGCTGGACACCGCGTTCGCGATGACCAAGCGGTACCGGGTGCAGAAGCCCGGCATCGGCGACAGCAAGAAGAAGGCGGCGAAGGAGGAGAACACGGTCGACGGCACCGGCACGGCCGCCGCCACGGCCTGGCTGGAGAAGCTGCGGGCCGCGGTGGCCAAGAACGGCAGCCAGGTGGTCGCGCTGCCGTACGCCGACCCGGACCTCGCCTCGATCGCGCACAACGCCGCCGAGCTCCAGGGGGTGGACACCGCGCTCGGCAAGGCGGCCACGGCCGGCCGGCTGACCGTCGAGGGCCGGCTCGCGGTGGACACCCGCTCGGACGTCGCCTGGCCGTACCAGGGGTACCTGGACCAGCAGATCGCGGGCATGGCCCAGCGCGTCGGCAGCGGGCTGCTGCTGGTGAACGGCGCGAGCCTGCCGGAGCCCGACTCGCTGAAGTACACCCCGAACGCGGTCCGGCCGATCGGGAACGGGCAGACCGCGGTGGTGGCCGACGAGGAGGTCTCGGACCTGTTCGCCGGTGACCTCAACACCCCGCAGGCACAGACCCTGGCGGTGCAGCGCTTCCTCGCCGAGACCTTCGTGATCTCCCGGCAGGAGCCGCAGAACCCGCGCGGCCTGATGGTCATGCCGCCGCGCGGGCTCAGCGCCGAGACCGCCAGGGTGCTGGCCACCGCCGTGCAGGCGGCGCAGGCCGGCAAGTGGGTGGAGCCGGTCAAGCTGGACGTGCTCGCCCAGGGCCCCGCCGACCCGAAGGCCAACGGCAGCGTCCCGGCCGCCACCGACTACCCGGCGCAGGCCCGGGCCTCGGAGCTGCCGTCCTCGGCGCTGACCGACACCACCGGCATCCAGTCCAAGCTGGACATGCTGATGCGCGTCCTGACCCTGCCGCAGCGGGTGCGCGGCCCGTTCAGCGCCGCCATGGTCCGGTCGATGTCGACCGAGTGGCGGACCGAGGCCCCGGCCGGCGCCCTCTACCGGCAGGGGGTCGACGCCTACCTCGACGAGCTGATCAAGGCGGTGAACGTCCCGCAGAAGACCTCCATCACCTTCGCCGGCGACACCGGCGTGCTCCAGGTCAGCGTCCGCAACGACCTGACCCAGCCGGTCACCAACCTCAAGCTGGTGCTGCGCCCGACCCAGGCCAACCGGCTCAAGATCCACCCGGCCGAGGAGCTGGTGCTGCCCGCCTCGCAGAGCGTCACCCTGCGCTTCCCCGCCGAGGCACAGAACAACGGTCCGGTGACCGTGACCGCCGAGCTCTGGACCACCGGGCCTAACCCGCAGCTGTACGGCACGGCGCAGACGTTCACGGTGGAGGTCACCTCGGTGACCAACGGCGTGCTCTACGTCTTCGGGGGCGGCCTGGTGCTGCTCCTGCTGGCGGCGCTGCGCTTCTTCCGCCAGCGCAAGCGCCGCGCGGAGAACGGCGACGACGGCGAGCCGGTCGGCGACGCCCCGCTCGCCGACGACCCGGCGGACGACGCCGGGGCCGGGGACCGGGACGGCGCCGGGGCCGGCGCCGCGGAGACCGGGGGGCGGGGCACCGGCCCCGCCGGGGGAGGGGAACCCGACGGCGACGGGCAGACACCGCGCGCCAGCACCGCAGATGGCCGGGATCGGGCCGTCGGCAATGAGAAGGTTGGTCCTTGATACCGCCGACACCCGCCCGATGCCGGGTCGGCCTCCCCCACGACAGCGAAGAGGTGACATGACCGGGCGCAGCGAGGAGCGGCCGCCGGGCCGTGGTGAGGGCCGGCCGGGCGCCGAGTCGCCGTCCGGCGACTGGTACGTGGCCGACACCTACTCCCAGGACCCGTACGCGGCCGATGCGTACCAGGGCCCCGAGGACGGCCAGGACCCGTACGGCCTGCGGGCCGCCCGGCCCGCCGCGCCGCAGCAGCAGGCCGCCGCGTACGACGTGCCGCCGCAGCTTCCGCCGCAGGGCGGCGGCTACCCCACGCCGGTGCCGCCGGCGTCGTTCGCCCCGCCCGTCCCGCCGGTGCAGCCCGGCTGGGACACCCCGCCGCAGGAGCCGGCGGCGGACTGGCCGGACGCCCCTTCCGCGTGGGAGCGGCCCGCACCGGTCGGCGGCCAGTGGGCCGGACCGCAGCAGGGTCAGCAGCACGAGCAGCAGCAGCACGGGCACCAGCAGTGGCAGCCGGGCCCGGCGCACTCGGCCTGGGACTCCGAGTCCACCGAGTACGTGGGCGTCGACGCGCTGTTCGGCGGCGGCCGGACCGGCCTCGCCGACCCGGCCGCCGAGGTCCGGCCGCCCGCCCAGCAGCCCCCGGTCCAGCAGCCGCAGGTCCAGCCCCTGCTCGCCCAGCCGCCCGTCGCCCCCGCGCCGCACCCCTCGTCCGCGCCGTTCCCCCCGGCCGACGCGTACCGGGGCGGTCCGGGAGGACCGGGCGGTCCGGGCGGGCACGGCCACCCGGGCGGCCCGAACGGCCAGGACGGGCAGCGCCCGTCCGTCTTCGTCCCGCCGATCGAGTTCGACCCGCCGCTCTCCGAGGAGGAGGCCACCATGCAGGTGGCGGCGGTCCAGATCCCGCCCGCGGTGGAGCCGCTGGAGGACCTGGCGGCCGAGGAGCACGCCCCCGCGGCGCCCGCTCCGGCGGCCGGCGGCGGCAAGGTCGCCAGCCTGCTCAACTCCAGCGCCATCATGGCGGCCGGCACCCTGGTCTCCCGCGGTACCGGCTTCGTCCGGACCATGGTGATCACGGCCGCGATCGGCGTCGGCATCATGGGTGACTCCTACAACGCGGCGGGCACCCTGCCGACCCTGCTCTACATCCTGATCGGCGGCGGCGCCCTGAACGCGGTGTTCGTGCCGCAGCTGGTCCGCAGCATGAAGAACGACGCGGACGGCGGCACCGCCTACGCCAGCCGGCTGCTCACCCTGGTGATGGTCGGCCTCGGCGCCGTGGTGCTGCTGGCCGTCGCCGGTGCCCCGCTGCTGGTGCAGCTGATCTCGCACCCGATGATGGCGAACCCGGCCCGGGCGGACACCACCGTGGCGCTGGCCCGGTACTGCCTGCCGACCATCTTCTTCATGGGCATCCACGTGGTGATGGGCCAGATCCTCAACGCCCGGGGCCGGTTCGGCGCGATGATGTGGACCCCGGTCCTCAACAACATCGTGGTGATCTTCACCTTCGGCGCCTACATCTGGGTCTACGGCGGTTTCGGCGAAACCCACGTCACCCCGGAGGGCATCAGCCCCGAGGGCGTCCGGCTGCTCGGCATCGGCACCCTGGTCGGCCTCGTCGTCCAGTCGCTCGCGATGATCCCGTACCTGCGGGCCGCCGACTTCCACTTCCGGCCGCGCTTCGACTGGCGCGGCCACGGCCTGGGCAAGGCCGCCCGGCTCGCCAAGTGGACGTTCTTCTTCGTCCTCGCCAACCAGGCCGGGTACCTGGTCATCACCCAGCTGGCGACCGCGGCCGGCAGCGCCGCGGAGAAGGGCGGCCACAACGGCGTCGGCCTGGCCGCCTTCTCCAACGCCCTGCTGATCTGGCAGCTCCCGCAGGCCGTCATCGTCGTCTCCCTGATGAGCGCGGTGCTCCCCCGGCTCTCCCGGGCCGCCGCCGACGACGACGCCGGCGCGGTGCGCGACGACATCTCGTACGGGCTGCGGACCACGGCGGTGGCGGTCGTCCCGGGCGCCTTCCTCTTCCTGTCCCTCGGGCCGGCGATCGGCCGTGCCATCTACGCGGTGGGCGGCAGCGAGACGGCCCTCGACAGCGCGACCAACGTGGGTCTGATGCTCTCGGCCTTCGCCCTGGGCCTGATCCCGTACTCGGCGCAGTACGTGATGCTGCGCGGGTTCTACGCCTACGAGGACACCCGGACGCCGTTCTCCAACACCGTCTGGGTGGCGGCCTGCCAGGCCGTCTTCTCGCTCGCCTGCTGGTTCCTGCTGCCCGCCGAGTGGACGGTGGTCGGAATGGCCTTCGGCTACGGTCTCGCGTACGCCGTCGGAGTGACGGTGGCGGTGCCCAAGCTGAAGAAGAAGATCGGCGGGCTGGACACCAAGCGGATCGGCAAGTCCTACGCCCGGCTGATCGCCGCCTGCGTGCCGGCCGCGCTGGTCGGGGTCGGCGTCAGCCTGGCGGTCCAGCAGGTCCTCGGCGGCTGGCTGGGAAGTGTGCTCACCATCGTCCTGGCCGGCGGCCTCCAGCTCGCCGTCTTCGTGCTGATCGCGAAGAAGCTGCGGATCGAGGAGCTGAACGCCATGCTGGGCATGGTCCGCGGCCGACTGGGCCGCTGACCCGCCGTACCAACCGGCCGTCCCGGCCACCGCCCTGACCGGGCGTCAACCGGACGGACGGGGTTCTCCGCCCCATCGGGGCTGGTGCTGGGCCGCCCTCCGCACCCCGGGTCCTCCCGGGCCCGGAGCGGCGGCCCAGTGCCGGATCTGCACCACATCTCTCCACCATCGCGCAACCACGCGGACCTTTCAGCGGTCGTACCCGGTGGAGAAGAGTGGGCACAATTGTCCTGGAGCACAGGGCCTCGGCCCGGTCCGCTCCAACGACTCTCTCAGGCCGGGGCGACACAAGGGGAGGCAGGACCACGGTGGCTGATGGCACCAAGGCGGTCGTCGACACGTCAGCAGCTGACGGGGCGGCGGACGAGGCCGCACTGGCCGCGGCGATCGACGAGCTCGCCGACGGGACGGCCCGGGCCACCACGGCCGGCACGAGCACCGACACCGGCCGGACCGGCGCGTCCGACGCCGTCGCCGAGGCGGGTGACGACCGCGGCGAGGCGGGTGACGCCGGCACCGACGCGAGTGACGACCGCGGCGACGACGAGCCGTCCACCGCGACCTCCGTCAGCGAGGAGACCTCGGAGATCACCGCGCCGCTCTCGGCCGACGAGATCCGCGCCGAACTGGCCGCGGGCGCCGCGCGCAAGGCCGCCGCCGCGAAGGCCACACCGGCCCACCGCCCCGGCCGGCCGCCGCAGGACCCGCAGCCCACCCACGACCCGCGCGCGACGGGCACCCTGCCGAAGACCCTGCCGGCCCCGCTGCGGCACAGCGGCGACAAGATCGGCCACCGGTACCGGCTGGAGGAGTGCATCTCCCACACCGAGACCTTCAGCAGCTGGCGCGCCGTCGACGAGAAGCTCCGCCGGGCCGTCGGCGTGCACCTGATGGCCTCCGGCCACCAGCGGGCCCGCAAGGTCCTGGCCGCCGCGAAGTCCGCCGCGCTGCTCGGCGACCCCCGCTTCGTCCAGGTGCTGGACGCCGTCCAGGAGGGCGAGCTGGTCTACGTCGTGCGGGAGTGGCTGCCGCACGCCTCCGACCTCGCCAAGCTGCTCGCCGACGGCCCGATGGAGCCGCACGACGCGTACCAGATGGTCCGCCAGGTCACCGACGCGGTCGCCGCCGCCCACCGGCGCGGCCAGGCCCATCTGCGCCTGACGCCGCGCTGCGTGCTGCGCACCGACAGCGGCCAGTACCGGATCAACGGCATCGCGGTCGACGCCGCCCTGCGCGGCCTGCCCGACGGGGGCGGCGAGGACGCCGAGCGCACCGACACCCGCGCCATCGGCGCCCTGCTGTTCGCCGCGCTCACCCACCGCTGGCCGTTCCCCGAGGACCGCTACGACCTCAGGGGCCTGCCGAGGAACCTCCGCGACGTGCCGCCGGACCAGGTCCGGGCCGGGGTCCACAAGGGCCTCTCCGAGCTGGCCGCGCGCGCCCTGTTCGACCACCCGCCGCACCACGCCGAGCCGATCACCACCCCCGAGCAGCTCGCCAAGGCGATCGCGCTGATGCCGCGCATCCGCCAGCCCGAGCCGGAGCTGCCCGCCTTCACCGCCCCGCCGCGGCACAACACCCACGCGCTGCCCACCGCGCCCAACCCGACCCGGGTGATCGCCGCCCCCGGCGCCGCCACGGCCCCCGCCCCGGCCCGGACGGCCCCGGTCCGGCGGACCCGGCGGCGGCTGCGCCGGGTCGCCAAGATGACGGCCTGGACGGTCGCCCTCGGCGCGATCGGCGTCGCCTCCTGGCAACTGGTGGACAGCCTGCGCAACAACGGGCAGACCATCTCGGCCGCCCCCAACCCCACGGTCAGCTCCGCCACCCCCAGCGCGCACACCGCCACGCACGCCCCCGTGGGGATCCCCATCAAGGAGGCCCAGTCGTACAACCCGCTGGGCACCCAGGGCCCCGAGGGCACCTTCTCCCTCTCCAAGGCCTTCGACGGGGACACCTCCACCGTCTGGACCACCTTCGGGTACCAGGATCCGTTCGGCCCCACCAAGCCGCTCAAGGAGGGCACCGGCCTGCTGATCGACCTCGGCTCGCCGCAGGCGGTCAGCTCGGTGAACGTCCAGTTCGTCGGCACCACCACCGCCGAGCTGAGGGTGCCGAGCGCCTCGGCCGCCGCCGATCCGCTGGGGGCCCGGCCGAGCGACTTCACCGTCCTCGGGAAGAAGTCCGGCACCACGGTCGACTACAGCGTCGACAGCCCGGTCACCACGCGCTACCTCTTGATCTGGCTGACCAGCCTGCCGAAGGATAAGGGCGAGTACCGCGGCCAGATCGCCGAGGTGAAGGTCTTCGGCTGACGCGGGGCCGCTGCGGTGGCACGGGCACGGCAGGCACGACGAGGGGTGGCAGTGGCGGACGGAACGGTCCCGGCGGACGACGACGCGGCGCTGCTCGCCCGGCACGTCGCCGGTGACCGGGACGCCTTCGGCACGTTGGTCGACCGCCACCGCGACCGGCTCTGGGCGGTCGCCCTGCGCACCCTCGGCGACCGCGAGGAGGCCGCCGACGCGCTCCAGGACGCCCTGGTCTCCGCCTTCCGCGCCGCCCACACCTTCCAGGGCCGGTCGGCCGTCACCACCTGGCTGCACCGGATCGTCGTCAACGCCTGCCTGGACCGCGCCCGGCGCACCGCCTCCCGCCGCACCAAACCGCTCGACGACGACCCGCAGCGCCTCGACGCCCTGGTCGGACAGGCCGAACCGGCCGACTCCCCGGTGGTCCGCGCCGAGGTGCACCGGGAACTGGCGGCGGCGCTCGCCGAGCTGCCGGCCGAGCAGCGGGCCGCACTGGTCCTGGTCGACATGCAGGGCTACCCGGTCGCCGAGGCGGCCGAGGTGCTGGGCGTCCCGGTCGGCACGGTGAAGAGCCGCTGCGCCCGCGGCCGGGCCCGGCTGCTGCCGCTGGTCCGCCACCTGCGCGAGGACGGCACGGCGCCGGCCGCCGCACCGGGCGAGCCCGTTCCACGTGGAACGGAGGGAGCGGCCCGCGCCCCGCGGGGCTCAGCCCCACCGCCCGGGAACCCGTCCGGGGCGCGGGCCGTCACAAGGACGGGCCCGGACACCGGCCGGCCGATTCTGGAAGGAGATGCGAGCAAGCGATGACCGCCCCCCTCTCCTCCCCCGACGACGGCGACCCGGTGGAGCCGCACGCCGCCGGACCGCACCCCTGCGTCGACGAGCTGGCCGACCTCGCCGAAGGGCTGATCGGGTCCGCCGACGACGCGGAGGCGCTCAGGAACCACCTGGCCGGCTGCGCCGAGTGCCGCGAGACCGCCGAGGCGCTCGCCGAGGTGCAGGCCCTGCTCGGCTCCGCCGAGCCACCGGCCATGCCCGCCGACGTCGCCGCCCGGCTGGACGCCGCCCTGACCGCGGCGGCCGACGAGCGCGACACCGCCGCGGAAGGCCCCGGCGCCCCCCGGCAGGCCTCCGCGACGGCCGGACCGGCCAGTGCCCCGGCCCGCCCGTCCGGGCCCGCCCCTGCCCCCCTCGGGCCGCCCGGACGGCCCGCCACCCCGGCGGCGGCCACCGGGCCCGGCCGCTCCCGTTCACGGCGACGCCGGACCGCCCTGCTGCTCGGCGCCGCGGCCGCCCTGCTCGCGGCGGGCCTCGGCGGCTCCCTGCTGTTCTCCGGGGCCGACCGGAAGGCCTCGGACACCGCAGCGGTCTCCGCCGCCGCCCCCACCGCCGGGGCCATGCCGAGCGGCACGCCCAAGAGCGCCCGGGCGGAACACGCCAACGGCGGCACCGTCTACCGGGACGACCAGCTGGCGGCCCAGGTCCAACAGCTGCTCGCCCGGACCGGCGTCACGCCCAACGGCTCCGCCCAGCCGTCCGGCCAGGCTTCCAGGCCGTCCACCGGCAAGTCCGAGGTACCGCCCGCCGACGCGCAGCAGGGCATCGCCGGAGGCCCCGGCACCGCGGCCTGCCCGGCGCCCGCCGACGGACCGCTGCTCGCCACCGACACGGGCAGCTACTCCGGCGCCCCGGCCGAGGTCCTGGTGTACGCCGTACCGGACCAGCCGCAGAAGCTCGACGTCTACCTCCGCTCCCCCGGCTGCGGGCCCGTCCTGCTGCACCGCACCGTCCCGGCCCGCTGAACGGCCGTTCCCGTGCGATCCACGCCCGGGGCCGTCCGACGCTCCCACAGTGCGGGCGCCTGGTACGGATCCGCCTGGGAATGCGAGAGACTGGTGAGTCGTTGTCCCGGGCGGCGGATCAGGACCGCCCTCCCCGCACCTAACGCGGGTCGCGATGCGAACCAGGAGATGCAGTGAGCGACGTCCGTAACGTGATCATCATCGGTTCCGGCCCGGCCGGCTACACGGCTGCGCTCTACACCGCCCGTGCCTCCCTCAAGCCGCTGGTCTTCGAGGGCGCCGTCACCGCCGGTGGCGCGCTGATGAACACCACCGAGGTGGAGAACTTCCCCGGCTTCCGCGACGGCATCATGGGCCCCGAGCTGATGGACAACATGCGGGCCCAGGCCGAGCGGTTCGGCGCCGAGCTGATCCCGGACGACATCGTCGCGGTCGACCTCACCGGCGACATCAAGACCGTCACCGACTCCGAGGGCAACGTCCACCAGGCCCGCGCCGTGATCGTCACCACCGGCTCGCAGCACCGCAAGCTGGGCCTGCCGAACGAGGACAAGCTCTCCGGGCGCGGCGTCTCCTGGTGCGCCACCTGCGACGGCTTCTTCTTCCGCGACCAGGACATCGCGGTGGTCGGCGGCGGTGACACCGCGCTGGAGGAGGCGACCTTCCTCTCCCGCTTCGCCCGCAGCGTCACGATCATCCACCGCCGGGACACCCTGCGCGCCTCCAAGGCGATGCAGGAGCGTGCGTTCGCCGACGAGAAGATCCGCTTCGAGTGGGACAGCGCGGTCGAGGCGATCCACGGCGACCCGAAGCTGACCGGCGTCACCCTGCGCGACACCACCACCGGCGAGACCCGCGAGCTGGCCGTCACCGGTCTGTTCATCGCCATCGGCCACGACCCGCGCACCGAGCTGTTCAAGGGCCAGCTGGACCTCGACGCCGAGGGCTACCTCAAGGTCGAGGCCCCCTCGACCCGGACCAACATCCCGGGCGTCTTCGGCGCCGGCGACGTCGTCGACCACACCTACCGCCAGGCGATCACCGCCGCCGGCACCGGCTGCTCCTCCGCGCTGGACGCCGAGCGCTACCTGGCCTCGCTGGCCGACCTGGAGGCCCAGGCCGCCACCGTCGCGGTCTGAGCCCCCGCACGACCCGACCGACCCCACGGGGGTGTTCCACGTGGAACACCCCCGCCCCGGCCAGGAAGGAAACAGAACGGGCCCGCCCGTTGTTCTCCTGGCAGCAGCCCTCTCCGTTTGACCCCGAGGAGTCCCCGTGGCCGGCGCCACCACCACCGTCACCGACGCGACGTTCAAGGCCGATGTCCTGGACAGCGAGAAGCCCGTCCTGGTCGACTTCTGGGCCACCTGGTGCGGCCCGTGCCGCCAGGTCGCCCCGATCCTCGAAGAGATCGCGTCCGAGCACGCCGACAAGCTGACCATCGCCAAGCTCGATGTCGACGCCAACCAGCAGACCGCTGCGGCGTACAACGTGATCTCCATCCCGACCCTGATCGTCTACAAGGGCGGCGAGCCGGTGAAGTCGATCACCGGTGCCCGTCCGAAGGCCGCGCTGCTGCGCGAGCTGGCCGAGTTCATCTAGGTCCGGCCCACCGCGACGCCACGAGGGCGGGGCTCCCCACCGGGAGCCCCGCCCTCGTCGTATCCGCCGTCCGCGCCCGGCCTGCGGTCGCACGGCCCGCGTCCTGCCGGCCCGCGTCCTCCCGGCCCCGACGCTCCCGGCCCGCGTCCTGCCGGCCGCTTCGTCTCCGCTCCGGGGCTAGAACGGCCTCAGGGCCGGCTCCTTGCGCCCACCGCCCAGCAGCCGCTCCAACGCCACCTCCACGTCCCCGCGCCAGGAGAGCGTGGTGCGGGCCTCCAGCCGGAGCCGCGGGTAGCGCTGGTGCGGGCGGACGGTCTTGAAGCCGACCGCGAGCAGGTGGTCGGCGGGCAGGACGCAGCTCGGCGGCTGCCGCCCGACGGCGCCGAACGCCTCGATCGCCTTCACCCCCCGCCCCAGCAGGTCCTTGGCCACCGTCTGCACCAGCACCCGGCCCAGCCCCTGCCGCTGGTAGCCCGGCAGCACCCGGCTGATCATCAGCTGGACGGCGTCGGGTGAGACCGGACTGGTCGGGAACGACTGCGACCGCGGGACGTACGCGGGCGGGGCGTAGAGCACGAAGCCGACGGGGTTGTCGTCCACGTAGACGATCCGGCCGCACGAGCCCCACTCCAGCAGCACCGCGGAGATCCACCCCTCCTTCTCCAGCTCCGGCTTCCCGGCCTCCACCGCCGCGCGGCCGCTCACCGGGTCCAGCTCCCAGAACACGCAGGAGCGGCAGGTGGTCGGCAGATCCGCGAGGTTGTCCAGTGTCAGCGGAGCGATCCGGCGTCCCATTCCCCGTACCTCCTCGTCCACTCCACAGTCGAGCATTCCCTCCGAACGGCGATGGGTGCATGTTTCACGTGAAACACCGCTCACGTGGAACATGCACCCATCGGGTCGCCGCCTCGGCCTGATCAGCCCTGCGACAGCCGCAGACCGTCCTCGCCCGGGGCCAGGCTGTCCAGGATCCGGTTGAGGTCCTCCACCGAGCCGAACTCCAGCACGACCTTGCCCTTGCCCAGCTTGCCGCCGCGCTGCGAGACCTCGACCTTGACCCGGGTGTCGAAGTGGTCGGAGAGGCGGCTCGCCAGGTCGTTGAAGGCCGGGGAGAGCAGCTTGCCGGCCTTCGGCCCGGCCGGGCGCTGCTGCTGCGGCTCGGGGTCCATCAGCTTCACGATCTCCTCGGTGGTCCGCACCGAGAGGCCCTCCGCGACGATCCGCTTCGCCAGCTCCTCCTGCCGCTCCGCGTCCGGCACGCCGACGAGGGCCTTGGCGTGGCCCGCGGTCAGCACCCCGGCGGCGACCCGGCGCTGCACGGACGGCGAGAGCTTCAGCAGCCGCAGGGTGTTGGTCACGTGCGGACGCGAGCGGCCGACCCGGTCGGCCAGCTCGTCATGGGTGCAGGAGAAGTCCCGCAGCAACTGGTCGTAGGCGGCGGCCTCCTCCAGCGGGTTCAGCTCCGCCCGGTGCAGGTTCTCCAGCAGGGCGTCCAGCAGCAGCTTGTCGTCCTCGGTGGCCCGGACGATCGCCGGGATCTGCTCCAGCCCGGCCTCCCGGGAGGCCCGCCAGCGGCGCTCTCCCATGACGAGCTCGAAGCGCTCCGGCGCGACCTGGCGCACCACGACCGGCTGGAGCAGGCCCACCTCCTTGATCGAGGCGACCAGCTCGGCCAGCTTGTCCTCGTCGAAGACGTCCCGCGGCTGGCGCGGGTTGGGCGTGATCGAGTCCAGCGGCAGCTCGGCGAAGAAGGCGGTGACCTCCTGCGCCGGCTCCGTCCCGGCCACCGCACCGTCCTGCTCCGCCTGCTCGCGCAGGGTCTCCGCGGCCGCCCGGGCCGCCACCGTGCCCCGGCCGTTCGGCAGTACCGGCACCGCTGTCGGCGACACCGTGCCGGTCGCCATCACCGCGGCCGCCGCGGGCTGTACCGCCGTCGCGCCCGCCGTCGGCGTACCGGCCGGGATCAGTGCGTTGAGCCCCCGACCCAGACCCCTGCTGCGACCACTCACCGATTGCCCTCCGTCGTACCGTGCTGTGCCATCGGGGCGCTCCGCCCCGGCTCGCCGTCCCGCTGCTGCCCCACCAACGAGCCGCCGCCTCCTGCGGGCACCGCCCGCATCGCCAGCTCCCGGGCCGCCTCCAGGTAGGAGAGCGCACCGGTCGAGCCCGGGTCGTAGGTGAGCACCGTCTGACCGTAGCTCGGTGCCTCCGAGATCCGGACCGAGCGTGGGATCGCGGTGTGCAGCACCTCCTGCTGGAAGTGCGTCCGGACCTCCTCGGCGACCTGGGCGGCCAGCCGGGTGCGGGCGTCGTACATCGTGAGCAGGATGGTGGAGACGTGCAGCGTGGGGTTGAGGTGCGCCCTGACCAGCTCGACGTTGCGCAGCAACTGCCCGAGGCCCTCCAGCGCGTAGTACTCGCACTGGATCGGGATCAGCACCTCCAGGCCGGCGACCAGCGCGTTGACCGTCAGCAGGCCGAGCGAGGGCGGGCAGTCGATCAGGATGTAGTCCAGCGGCTGCTCGTACGCGGCGATGGCGCGCTGGAGCCTGCTCTCCCGGGCGACCAGGGAGACCAGCTCGATCTCCGCACCGGCCAGGTCGATGGTGGCGGGGACGCAGAACAGGCCCTCGACGTCCACCACCGGCTGCACCACGTCGGCCAGCGGCTTTCCCTCGACCAGGACGTCGTAGATGGACGGCACCTCGGCGTGGTGGTCGATGCCGAGCGCGGTGGAGGCGTTGCCCTGCGGATCGAGGTCCACCACCAGGACGCGCAGTCCGTGCATGGCGAGCGCGGCGGCCATGTTGACGGTCGAGGTGGTCTTCCCCACCCCGCCCTTCTGGTTGGCCACCACGATCACGCGGGTGGCGGCGGGCCGGGGCAGCCCTTCGCCCGCTCGGCCGATCGCCTGGACCGCAGCCTGGGCAGCACGCGCGATGGGCGTGTCATCGATCTGGTCGATGGTCTCCGAGTCCTGCATGGAGGTCAGTGTTTCACGTGAAACCGGAGCGGCAACAGTCGCCGCCCGGAAGATACCGAGCCCGCGGCGGAGCCGCAGATCCAAACTGTCCGTGAGGAGAGAGCGACGTTTCACGTGAAAACCATGCCCGCTATGTCGGAAATCTGACGGTGCGACACTCCGATGGGATTCCGTCACCCGGACGGCCCCCGCCCGTCACCCGCCCGTCGCCGACGACCCGGGAAGCCCCCGAAAGCCGCCGGGCGGGTGGTCCGAGGACCACCCGCCCGGGGTGGAACACCGTCTCGCAGCGGCCTCAGCGGCTGCGGCGCCGCCCGCCGCGGCCGGTCCCGGCCCCGCGCACCGCACCGGCGTTGCGCCCGGCCCGGGCCGCCTTGGCCCGCCGGGTGGCCGCCTTCACGCCGCCGGGGCTCTCCCCCGCCTTGACCTGGACCACCCGGGTCGAGGTCTCCAGGGTGCCCTCGCCGACCGAGATCACCGTCCACTCGACCGCGCCCAGCTTGGCCAGGCCGGCCCGCGACTCCGCCAGCTCCTGCTCGGCACTGTCACCCTTGAGCGCCAGCATCTGCCCGTGCGGGCGGAGCAGCGGCAGGCCCCAGCCGGCCAGCCGCTCCAGCGGCGCGACCGCGCGGGCCGTCACCACGTCCACCGCGAGCTTGCCGACCATCTCCTCGGCCCGGCCGCGCAGCACCGTGACGTTCTCCAGCCCCAGCTCCCGGACGACCTCCTCCAGGAAGGTGGTCCGGCGCAGCAGTGGCTCCAGCAGCGTCACCGAGACGTCCGGGCGGGCCAGCGCCACCGGGATGCCGGGCAGCCCGGCTCCGGAGCCGACGTCGCACAGGGTGGAGCCGGGCGGCAACAGCTCGGCCAGCACCGCGCAGTTCAGCACGTGGCGGTCCCAGAGCCGGGGCACCTCGCGGGGGCCGATCAGCCCGCGCTGGACGCCCGAGGTGGCCAGCAGCTCGGTGTAGCGGACCGCGGCGTCGAAGCGGTCACCGAAGACCTCCCGGGCCACGGCCGGGGCCGGGGCCAGCCCCTCGGCGGCCGTGTCGGCCGCGCCATCGGTGCCCGGACCCGCCGGACCCTCGGCTCCGGAACCGCCGGCACCCGCCACCGGTCCTCCGGCAGCCGCGCTCTCCGTGTCCATCTCGACCTCTCTGCTCCCCGGATCCACCGACCCGTTCTCCGCACCGTTTCACGTGAAACATCTCTCGCGGGCAGCAACACCCCGCGAAGGGACGACGACCCCGCCCGCACGAGGCGGACGGGGTCGAGTCCTCTGACGGTCACCGGTCGCCTGCGCGGCCGGTCATCGACTTCCCCTGGCTCAGGCCGGCAGCACGACCACGCACCGCTGGGGCTCCTCGCCCTCCGACTCGCTGCGCAGTCCGGCCGCGGCCACCGCGTCGTGGACGACCTTGCGCTCGAACGGCGTCATCGGCTGCAGCTTGACCTGCTCCCCCGTGCTCTTGGCCTGCTCCGCGGCCTTGGCCCCGAGCGCGGCCAGCTCGGACCGCTTGCGGGCCCGGAAGCCGGCAATGTCCAGCATGAGGCGGCTGCGCTCGCCGGTCTCCCGGTGGACAGCCAACCGGGTCAGCTCCTGCAGCGCCTCCAGCACCTCGCCGTCCTGGCCCACCAGGCGCTGCAGCGCGCGGTCGTTGCCGTCGCTGACGATGGACACCAGGGCGCGGTCGCCCTCCACGTCCATGTCGATGTCACCGTCGAGGTCGGCGATGTCGAGCAGACCCTCCAGGTAGTCCGCCGCGATGTCGCCCTCCTGCTCCAGACGCGAGACGAGGCTCTCGTCGGCGCTGGCAGCGTCCTCGACCTCGACGGCGGAGGTGGTGGTGCCTTCCGTCACTGATGGACTCCTTCAAGGATGGGCCCGGGTGGTGGGCCGGGAACGAGGTTCGGGGGCCGCCGGGCGGGGCCGGCCGATCCGGTCAGGACTTCTTCTTCGGCCTCTGGCCGCCCTGCCCACCGCGCCTCGGCTGCTGCCGGCCGCCCTGCCGGGCCGGGCCCGACTTGGCGCCACCGGGCCGGCTCGCGGCCGGCTTGGCGCTGCCGGAGTCGGCCTGAACGGTTCCCGCGGACTCCACGGGCTCCTCGGCCGGGGCCGCGTCGTCCTTGGTCAGGCTGGCGGTCTGGGCGCCGCCGCTGTGCTGGCGCTGGGCCTTGGTCTGCTTCCGCGGCTGCTGGCGGCGCACCTGCACGGCGTCCTCGACCACGGCCTCGGCGGAGGTCGCCGCCGTCTTCTTCGGCGGCAGGATGCCCCAGAGCGAGCCCTTGATCACCGAGCCGTCCGGGTTGAGCCGGCCCTGCTTCTTCAGGCGGGCCTGGCGCTCGTCCCAGGCCTTGCTGCCCGGAGTCGGGTTGTTGCGGATGACGATCAGCTGCTGGCCCATGGACCAGACGTTGGTGGTCAGCCAGTAGACCAGCACACCGACGGGGAAGTTGATGCCCATCACGGCGAACATGATCGGGAAGACGTACATCAGCATCTTCTGCTGCTGCATGAACGGCGTCTTGACCGTGAGGTCCACGTTCTTGGTCATCAGCTGGCGCTGCGTGATGAACTGCGACAGCGACATCAGGATGATCATCACCGCGGTGACGATCTTGACGCTGGTCTCGGTGCTGCCGACGAAGGTCGCGGAGAGCGGGGCACCGAAGATGTGCGCCTTGCCGGCGCTCACCAGCAGGTCGCCGTGGATGACACCGATCGGCTTGCCCTTGGCGACCGAGGCCAGCACGCCGTAGAGGGCGGTGAAGAACGGCGCCTGCACGAGGATGGGAAGGCAGCTGGAGAACGGGTTGGTACCCGCCTCCTTGTACAGCTTCATCATCTCTTCGGACTGGCGCTGCTTGTCGTTCTTGTAGCGCTCCTGGATGGCCTTCATCTTCGGCTGGATCGCCTGCATGGCCCGGGTCGCCTTGATCTGCTTCACGAAGAGCGGGATCAGGCAGATCCGGATCACGACCACCATGGAGGCGATGGCCAGACCCCAGGCCCAGCCACCGTCCGGGTCGAAGATGTGGCTGTACAGCGAGTGGAACTGGACGATGATCCAGGACACCGCTGTGTACAGGGGATTCAGGAAGGAGAAGGTCACCGGTCAGGCTCCTTGGACATTGGGATCGGCCCCAAGGGACCAATGGTCGCCGGGCCCTCGGGGTCCGGACCGGCGGGGGGCGTGGTCACCGGCTGCCCGGCGGCGGACCGGCTGTTCAGCAGGTCTCGCAGTCGGCGGTGCCACACCGGGTGCTTGCGCGGCGGGACATGATCGACCCCGCCGGGCGTCCACGGATTGCAGCGCAGGATGCGCCAGACGGTCAGGCCGCCGCCCTTGACCGCCCCGTGCACCTTCACGGCCTCGAAGCCGTAGTGCGAACAGGAGGGGTAGTAACGGCACACCGGACCGAGCAGTGGGCTGATGGTCCACTGGTAGACCCGGATCAGACCCATCAGCAGGTACTTCATCGCCCTGCTCCCGTCGGCGCCGTCACGGCGGGCTCCGCCTTCAGCAACCGCTTGAGCGCCGCGTCCAGATCGCGTTCCAGGTCCTGGTACGAGGCGGACGCGGCCTGGGGCAGCGCACGCACCACTATCAGGCTACCGGCGGGCAGCCTGGACAGACGATCACGGACGAGATGGCGAAGCCGGCGCTTGACCAGGTTCCGGACGACGGCCGGGCCGACGGCCTTGCTCACGACGAAACCCGCACGCGCCGAAGGAGTCCCCTCGGCGACGTGCGGGCGGGAGTCGCTGGTCCGGTCGGCCTGCCCCTTCGGGTCACCCTCTCTGCTGAGATGGACGACCAGTAGGGGCCGGCCGGCCCGGCGACCGCGTTTCACCGCGGTCGCGAAGTCCTGGCGCCGCCGCAGCCGATTCTCGGTGGGCAGCACAACAGACTCTGGCGCGGATCAGGCGGAGATGGCGCTGCGGCCCTTGCCACGGCGGGCGGCCAGGATGGCGCGGCCGGCGCGGGTACGCATACGCAGCCGGAAGCCGTGGGTCTTCGCGCGGCGACGGTTGTTCGGCTGGAAGGTGCGCTTGCTCACTCGGGGGCTCCTGAGGTGAATCGTAGGATGACGGGATGTCGCTTGGCCGTCACCGTGCGTCCGCGTGATCTCCCCTGATACGGAAATCCGGCCCATCGCCCCAGTTCGGCTGGGGTTTGAGGCAATCCACGGCGCCCGTGCTGCGCGCCTTATGGAGCGGGTGGACCCGCGGACATGCGGCAGCGGCCATCGACAACTCGACCTGGTTACGGTACGCGGGACGGGGCACGAGGGTCAAACCAGCCGTTCGCGCCGGGCGGGCCCGGACCCGCCCGGCGGCCCGCGGCCGTCCCACCCACCGACCCCGTCGCCCACAGCCTGTGGACAACGACTTGATCCGGCTCTGTTCGCTGACTACCGTTGCAGGACTTGTCTGGTTTGTTCTGCGTCGTCGGACGCCAACGAACCACAGCTCCACAGTCTCTTGATCCATTACCCCTGCTGGAGCCGCGGGGACCCGAGAAAGCGTGCACCAGTGGCTGATGTCAACAGCGACCTCGTCCCGGTCTGGGCGAGAGTCGTCGAGCGGCTGGTCGGCGACCCGGACATCGGGGAGATGGACAAGCAGTGGGTGCAGCGCACCCAGCCGATGTGGATGATGCACGACACCGCCCTGCTGGCGACCCCGAACGAGCGGGCCAAGCAGGTGCTGGAGGGCCGGCTGCTGCCGCAGCTGACCGAGGCCCTCAGCCGCGAGCTCAGCCGTCCCGTCCGGATCGCCGTGATGGTCGACGCCAACGCCGTGCCCACCGCGCCGGCCCCGGCCGAACCGCCGACCGCCGAACCGCAGGCCGCCGAGCCGTGGACGCGCTCCGAGGGCGGCGGCGAGTACGGCCACCAGGCCCACCAGTCCCACCAGGCCCGCCAGCCCCACCCGGGTCACCCCGGCCACCCGTACGAACGGCCGTACGAGTCCGAGTACGAGCAGGACCACTACGGGGCGGGCGGCTACGAGGAGCACCAGGGCCCCGCGTACGGCGGCCAGCCCTCGCCCTACGGCGGGCCGGCCCAGCAGCCGTGGGAGAGCCACCAGGGGTACCCGGAGCAGTCCCCCGGCTATCCCGAGCCCGAGCCGCCGACCTCGCGCCCGGCTCCCCGTCCGGTCCCCGGTCCGCCCGCGACCACCCAGGGCGACCTGTTCGGCGGCGCCTACGGCCCCGGCCCCGGCGAGCACCCGCGGACCGCCGCCGGCCGCCGCTCCCCCTCGGGCCGCCCGGCCCCCGGCCGTCCCTCGGACAAGGCCCCGGCCGAGCGCGCCACCGACCGTCCGGCCGTGCCCGGCGTCCCGGCCCCGCCCGGCGCCCCTCCGGCCGGCGGCTCCCGCAAGGACGAGCCGGCCGCCCGGCTGAACCCCAAGTACCTCTTCGACACCTTCGTCATCGGCGCGAGCAACCGCTTCGCGCACGCGGCTGCGGTGGCGGTCGCCGAGGCCCCGGCCAAGGCGTACAACCCGCTCTTCATCTACGGCGAGTCCGGGCTGGGCAAGACCCACCTGCTGCACGCCATCGGGCACTACTCGCGCAGCCTCTTCCCGGGGACCCGGGTGCGCTACGTGTCCTCGGAGGAGTTCACCAACGAGTTCATCAACTCGATCCGGGACGGCAAGGCGGACGCGTTCCGCAAGCGCTACCGGGACATGGACATCCTGCTCGTGGACGACGTGCAGTTCCTGGCGAGCAAGGAGTCCACGCAGGAGGAGTTCTTCCACACCTTCAACACCCTGCACCAACAAGCA